>NZ_LMIT01000001.1:0-89669 GCF_001428825.1 Nocardioides sp. Root240
GCACACAAACGTCACAAACAATCTATGCATGACACACTGTTGAGTTCTCAAACATCACACGCTCTCGCGCCTCAGCCCTTCTGGGCCTCGGTCGCGGGGCAACCTGTGAAACGTTACTGGTTCGGATCTTGCTCGTCAACTCCGGGGAACCGGAGCCTCGGACCGGAGTCCGAACCAAGCTGCGGGCACACCGAAAACCTCTTGTTTGGGCCCTTGGCCCGGAGGTTTTCGCTGCGTTCCCCGCAACGAGAAGAACATTAACAGCACACGTCCCCCCCGTTGCAAATCGGGGTGCCCCTCAACTTCCGGAGCGGGCCCCTGTGACGCGTTTGCGCAGGTCAGCGAGCTGTTCGGCCACACGGACGGGTGCGGTGCCACCCCGCCCGGAGCGGGAGGCGACCGATCCCTCGACCGTCAGGACGGTGCGAACTTCGGGGGTCAGGTGCTCTGAAATGGCGGCGAACTGCTCGTCGGACAGCTCGTCGAGCTCGATGCCGAGCTCCTCGCAGCGTCGTACGCACGCGCCGGCGACTTCGTGGGCGATGCGGAAGGGCACTCCCTGGCGCACCAGCCACTCGGCGATGTCGGTCGCCAGGGAGAAGCCCTGGGGCGCGAGCTCCCCCATCCGTGCGGTGTCGAACACCAGGGTGGCGATCTGGCCGGTGAAGGCCGGCAGCAGCACCGCGAGGGTGTCGACGGAGTCGAAGACGGGCTCCTTGTCCTCCTGGAGGTCGCGGTTGTACGCGAGCGGGAGGGCCTTGAGGGTGGTCAGCAGGCCGGTCAGGTTGCCGACGAGGCGGCCTGCCTTGCCCCGGGCCAGCTCGGAGATGTCGGGGTTCTTCTTCTGCGGCATGATGCTCGACCCCGTCGACCAGGAGTCGTGGAGCGTCGCGAAGCCGAACTCCTTGGTCGCCCAGAGGATGACCTCCTCGGCGATCCGGCTGATGTCGATGCCGGTCTGGGCGGCGACGAAGGCGAACTCCGCGACGAAGTCACGCGACGCCGTGCCGTCGATGGAGTTCGCGGTGGAGCCGGTGAAGCCCAGCTCGCGGGCGACCAGCTCCGGGTCGAGGCCCAGGCTCTGGCCGGCCAACGCCCCGGAGCCGTACGGCGAGTCGCCGGCCACACGGCGGCGCCAGTCCCCGAGCCGTTCGACATCACGCAGCAACGCCCAGGCGTGGGCCAGCAGGTGGTGCGAGAGGAGCACGGGTTGCGCGTGCTGGAGGTGGGTGCGGCCCGGCATGATCGCCGGTCCCCCGTCGACCGACGTCAGGTGCGTCTCGGCCTGCCCAGCCAGCGCGTCGACCAGGTCGAGGACGAGTCCCCCGACGGTGAGCGAGTGGTCGAGCAGGTAGCAGCGGAAGAGGGTCGCGATCTGGTCGTTGCGGGAACGACCGGCGCGGAGCTTGCCGCCGACGTCCGTACCGACCTCCACGATCAGCAGGCGCTCGAGGGCGCCGTGGACGTCCTCGTCGGAGGGATCGGGCCGCAACGAGCCGTCGGTCAGGCCCTGGGCGAGGACGTCGAGCCCGCGGTGCAGCTCGGCCTCCTCGGCGGGCGTGAGCAGGCCGGCCGCCGCGAGCGCCTTCGCGTGCGCGTGCGAGCCGGCGATGTCGTAGAGGCCCAGGCGCCAGTCGAAGTGGGTCGAGCGCGACAGCGCCTCCAGCTCCGGGGACGGCCCGCCCTCGAAGCGTCCGCCCCACAGCTTGCCGGTGTTGGTGCTCATCCGCTGGTCTCCTTCGTCACTGCGGAGTGCGGACGTGCGCGATCGCCGCCCGCATCTGGTCGATCAGGCGCGGGTCGACCGCGCCGCCGTCGTCGTCGAGCTCCTCGGGCGTCCACCAGCGCGCGTCGAAGATCGACTGCGACTCCAGGTGGTCCAGGCCCTCGAAGCTGATGGGCGTCTCCTCCAGCGCGACGGCGAAGAGGGTCGACTCGTTGGTGTAGCTCCGGCCGTCCCACGCGAAGGTCACCTCGAAGGTGCCGAACGGCTCCCCCAGCAGGTCCGGCGCCACCTCGACGCCGGTCTCCTCGCGCAGCTCGCGGGCCGCCGCCTCGGCGAGGGTCTCCCCCGGGTCGACGCCGCCGCCGACGGAGAACCAGTACCGGACCTCGGGCACCGCCGGGTCGCTGCCGAGCAGCAGGAGGACGCGGTCCTCGCTGCTGACCGGCAGCACCCGTGCGACGGTACGGCGGGTCGGCTCGCCCGGGAGCCCGCCCGGTGAGGCAGGCATCAGTCGGTCCCGGACTCCATCGCCACCTCGTCGAGGATCGCCTCGGCCTCGTCGCCGCCGTCGGGGTTGGCGGTGATCTGGTCGTAGCCGCCCGGCGGCAGCTCGCCGAAGAGCGTGCCGTTCTCCACCAGGACGGTGCCCTGGTCGAGCGGCTGGCCGGCGTACAGCTCGAGCTTGGCGCGCGAGTCGGCGATGTCGAGGTTGCGCATCGTCAGCTGGCCGATCCGGTCGGTAGGGCCGAAGGCGGCGTTCTCGACGCGCTCCATGGAGAGCTTCTCGGGGTGGTAGGAGAAGTTCGGGCCCTCGGTGCTGACGATCGTGTAGTCGTCACCGCGGCGCAGGCGCAGCGTGACGGTGCCGGTGACGAGCGAGGCGATCCAGCGCTGGATCGACTCCCGCAGCATCAGCGCCTGCGGGTCGAGCCAGCGGCCCTCGTAGAGCAGGCGACCGAGCTTGCGGCCCTCGAGGTGGTAGTTGGCGAGCGTGTCCTCGTTGTGGATCGCGTTGAGCAGGCGCTCGTAGGCCGCGAACAGCAGCGCCATTCCGGGCGCCTCGTAGATGCCGCGCGACTTGGCCTCGATGATCCGGTTCTCGATCTGGTCCGACATGCCCAGGCCGTGGCGGCCACCGATGGTGTTGGCCTCGAGGACCAGGGCGACCGCGTCGTCGTACCGCTTGCCGTTGAGGGCGACCGGACGGCCGGCCTCGAAGGTGACCGTGACGTCCTCGGTCTCGATCGCGACGGACGGGTCCCAGAACTTCACGCCCATGATCGGCTCGACGATCTCGAGCGAGACGTCGAGGTGCTCGAGCACCTTGGCCTCGTGGGTGGCGCCCCAGATGTTGGCGTCGGTGGAGTACGCCTTCTCGGTGGCGTCGCGGTAGGGCAGGTCGTGGGCCACGAGCCACTCCGACATCTCGTGGCGGCCGCCGAGCTCGCGGACGAAGGTCTCGTCGAGCCACGGCTTGTAGATGCGCAGCTCGGGGTTGGCCATCAGGCCGTAGCGGTAGAACCGCTCGATGTCGTTGCCCTTGTAGGTCGAGCCGTCACCCCAGATGTTGACGTCGTCGGCCTGCATCGCGCGCACCAGCATGGTGCCGGTGACGGCGCGGCCCAGCGGCGTGGTGTTGAAGTAGGCCTTCGCGCCCGAGCGGATGTGGAAGGCGCCGCAGGCGAGCGCGGCCAGGCCCTCCTCGACGAGCTGCGGCTTGATGTCCACGGCACGGGCGATCTCGGCGCCGTACTGCCGGGCACGGACCGGCACGCCGCTGATGTCGGGCTCGTCGGGCTGGCCGATGTCGGCCGTGTAGGTGCAGGGCACCGCGCCCTTGTCGCGCATCCACGCCACCGCGACGGAGGTGTCGAGGCCGCCGGAGAAGGCGATGCCGACGCGCTCTCCCACGGGGAGGGAGGTCAGGACCTTGCTCAACTTTCGTTCCTTTCGGCAAGGGAGGTGAACCGGAGCGCCAGGGCTTCGCCTCCGGCGGGGTCGCGCCCGATCACGAGCACGGTGTCGTCGCCGGCGATGGTGCCGAGGACGTCGGGGATCTCGACCTTGTCGACGGCGCTGGCCAGGAACTGGGCAGCTCCGGGCGGGGTACGCAGCACGACGAGGTTGGCGCTCGCCTCCGCGCTGACCAGCAGCTCGGAGCAGAGGCGGGCGAGGCGGTGCTGGGCCGCCGGGCTGTCGCCGGCGACCGGGGTGCGGTCGCCGCCCTCAGCGGGGACGGCGTACACGAGGTTGCCGTGGGCGGAGCGCACCTTGACCGCGTCGAGCTCGACGAGGTCGCGGCTCAACGTGGCCTGGGTGACGTGCACGCCCCGGTGACCGAGCAGGTCGGCGAGCTCGGGCTGCGAGCGCACCTCCCGGCTCTCGAGCAGCTCGACGATGAGCGCTTGGCGGGCGTTCTTCGTCAGCGGGGTCAGGGCGTGCTCGCTCACGACAGGTCCTGCAACCACTTCATGATCGCCTTCTGGGCGTGCCGGCGGTTCTCGGCCTCGTCCCAGACGACGCTCTGCGGGCCGTCGATCACCTCGGCGGCGATCTCGGAGCCCCGGTACGCCGGCAGGCAGTGCATCACGATCGCGTCGGGCTTGGCGTGGGCGACCAGCTCGGTGGTCAGCGCGTAGGGGCCGAAGACCTCGTGACGTGCGGCGGCCTCGTCCTCCTTGCCCATCGAGACCCAGGTGTCGGTGACGACGACGTCGACACCGCCGACGGCGGCGACGGGGTCGTCGAACACCGAGACCGTGCCGCCCGTCCTGAGCGCCGAGGCCTGCGCGAGCACCTCAGCGTCGGGGGCGTAGCCCTCGGGGCAGCCGAAGCGGACGTGCATGCCGGCGGTGACGCCCGCCAGCGCCCACGAGTTGCCCATGTTGCAGGCGGCGTCGCCGACGAAGGCGACCGTCAGGCCCGCGAGCGTGCCCTTGTGCTCCTGGACGGTCAGCAGGTCCGCGAGGAGCTGGCAGGGGTGGAACTCGTCGGTCAGCGCGTTGATGACGGGAACGCCGGAGAAGGCGGCCATCTCGTCGAGGTCGGCCTGGGCGTAGGTGCGCCACACGATCTGCGAGGCCTGCCGGCCCAGGACCCGCGCGACGTCGGCGACCGACTCGCGCTTGCCGATGCCGGCGAGGTGGCCGTCCACGAGCATCGGGTGGCCACCCAGCTCGGCGATACCGGCGGCGAACGATGCCTGGGTGCGCAGGGTCGGCTTGTCGAAGACCATCGCGACCGTGCGCGGGCCGGCGAGCGGCTTGTGGTCGTAGGGCTCGGCCTTGAGCTTCGCGGCCAGGGCGAGCACCTCGGCCTGCTCGGCCGCGGCGAGGTCGTCGTCGCGGAGGAAGGAGCGGATCATGCCTGCACCCCCGCGTGGTCGAGGATCGAGGACCACGCCGCCGCGAACGCGTCGATGTCCGCATCGGTCAGCACCAGCGGCGGCGCCATCCGGACCCGCTCGGGCGTCGCGCCGTTGACGATGAACCCGGCGTCCTGCGCAGCGCTGACGACCTCGGCCGACTTCGGCTCGGCCAGGGTGAGCCCGACGAGCAGCCCCGCGCCCCGGGTCTCCACGACCCGCGCGTCAGCGGCGGCAGCGGCCTTGAGCCGCTCCCCCGCCTCGGTGACCCGGGCGAGGAAGCCGTCCTCGGCGATGACGTCGAGCACGGCGAGTGCGGCGGCGGCCGCGACCGGGTTGCCGCCGAAGGTGGTGCCGTGGTTGCCGGGGTCGAAGAGCTTCCCGGCGCCGTGGGTCGCGAGGCAGGCACCGATCGGGATGCCGCCCGCGAGGCCCTTGGCGAGGGTCACGATGTCGGGGACCACGGGCTCCGACACCAGCGCGGGGTTCTGGTGCGCGTACCAAGCGCCGGTGCGGCCGATGCCGGTCTGGATCTCGTCGAGCCAGAGCAGCGCCCCGTGCTCGTGGGCGATCCGCTGCGCGGCCGGGAGGTAGTCGCGCGGCGGGACGATGACGCCCGCCTCGCCCTGGACCGGCTCGACCAGCACGGCTGCCGTCGTGTCGTCGACCGCCGCATCGAGGGCAGCGATGTCGCCGTACTCGACGAAGGTGACGTCGCCGGGCAGCGGCTCGAAGGGTTCGCGGTAGGCCTGCTTCGAGGTCAGCGCGAGTGCGCCCATCGTGCGGCCGTGGAAGGAGCCGGCGGTCGCCACGATCCTCGTGCGACCGGTACGACGGGTCAGCTTGAAGGCCGCCTCGTTGGCCTCGGCGCCGGAGTTCGTGAAGAACACCCGCGCCTCGGTGCCGAGCAGCCCCACGAGCCGTTCGGCGAGGGCGATCTGCGGCTCGCTGGCGAAGAAGTTCGAGACGTGGCCGAGGGTCTGCAGCTGCGTGGTGACCGCCTCGACGAGCCGCGGATGGGCGTGGCCGAGGGCGTTGACGGCGATGCCGCCCAGCAGGTCGACGTACTCGCGGCCGTCGGCGTCCCAGACATGGGCACCCTGCCCCCGGGTCAGCACCAGCTTCGGCGGACCGAAGGTGTTCATCAGCGAGCCGGCGTACCGCTCGGTCCACTCGGCGTTGGTCGCGCTCACTTCAGGATCTCCCGGGCCTTGCGGGTCTTCGTCGTCACGCCGGGCAGCACCTGGGTGCCGACGCCCTCGTCCGTGAACAGCTCCAGCAGCACGGCGTGCGCCTGACGGCCGTCGACGACCGTGGCGCGGCCGACGCCCCCGCGCACGGCCTGCAGGCACGCGCTCATCTTGGGGATCATGCCGCTGGCCAGCGTCGGGAGGATGTCCTCCAGCGCCTCGGGGCTGATCTCGCCGATGACCTCCTCGGGGTCCGGCCAGTCGAGGTAGAGGCCCTCGACGTCGGTGAGGACGAGGAGCTTCTCGGCGCCGAGCGCGACAGCGAGCGACGCGGCGGCGGAGTCGGCGTTCACGTTGTGCACGACGCCGTCGATGTCGGGCGCGACGCTGGAGACGACGGGGATCCGGCCGGCCTCGATGAGGTCGAGGACCGCCTCGGGCCGCACGTGGGCGACCTCGCCGACGAGGCCGAGATCGACCTCCTCACCGTCGACGATCGTGCCGGTGGCCTCGGCCGTGAACAGGTGGGCGTCCTCCCCCGACAGGCCGACGGCCAACGGGCCGTGCTCGTTGATCAGGCCGACCAGCTCGCGCTGGACCTGGCCCACGAGGACCATCCGCACGACGTCCATCGCCTCGGGCGTCGTGACCCGGAGCCCTCCGCGGAACTCGGACTCGATGCCGAGCCGGTCGAGCATCTGCGAGATCTGCGGGCCACCGCCGTGCACGACGACCGGGCGGAAGCCGGCGAAGCGCAGGAAGGCGATGTCCTCGGCGAACGCCCGCTTCAGGGTGTCGTCGGTCATGGCGTTGCCGCCGTACTTCACCACCACGACCTTGCCGTGGTAGGCCTTCAGCCACGGCAGCGCACCCGCGAGGGTCGCTGCCTTGTAGGGGTCCGGCTTGCCGGGCTCGCTGGTCATGTCGTTGCTCGCGTCGGTGCTCATGAGGAGTAGGCGCTGTTCTCGTGGACGTAGGCGTGGGTCAGGTCGTTGGTCCAGACGGTGGCCTCGGCATCGCCTGCCTTGAGGTCGATCGTCACCGTGACCTTGCGGTCGGAGAGGTCGACGAGCGCCGGGTCCTCGGCGGGGGTGCTGTTGCGGCACACCCACACCCCGTTCATCGCGACGTCGAGGTTCGCCGGGTCGAAGGCGGCGCTCGTCGTACCGATGGAGGCGAGGACGCGGCCCCAGTTGGGGTCCTTGCCGAACACGGCGGCCTTGAACAGGTTGCTCCGCGCGACGCTCCGGCCGACCTCGACCGCCTCGTCCTCGGTGGCGGCGTTGACCGCGGTGATCGCGATCTCGTGGTCGGCGCCCTCGGCGTCGGCCAGCAGCTGCTGGGCGAGGTCGGTGCAGAGCTCGGTGAGCGCTGCGGTGAACTGCTCGGTCGTCGGCGTGACCCCGGAGGCACCGCTCGCCATGAGGGTCACCGTGTCGTTGGTCGACTGGCAGCCGTCCGAGTCGAGCCGGTCGAAGCTGACCCGGGTCGCGGCCCGCAGCGCCTTGTCGAGCTCGGAGGCAGGGACCACGGCGTCGGTCGTGATGACGACGAGCATCGTGGCGAGCGCGGGCGCCAGCATGCCGGCACCCTTCGCCATGCCGCCGATCGACCAGCCGTCTCCTTCGACCACGACCTGCTTGGAGACGGTGTCGGTGGTCATGATCGCCTCGGCCGCGTCGTTGCCGCCGTCGGCCGACAGCTGCGCGTGGAGGACGTGCACGCCGTCGAGCAGCTTCTGCCGGTCGTTGGCCAGGCCGATCAGGCCGGTGGAGCAGACGACGACGTCGCCGGCACCGATGTCGAGCACCTTGCCGACCTCCTCGGCCACCTGGTGGGTGGTGAGGAAGCCGTCGGGGCCGGTGTAGCAGTTGGCGCCGCCGGAGTTGAGGACGACGGCGCGCACGACGCCGTCCTTGACGACCTGCTCGCTCCACAGCACCGGGTTGGCCTTGCAGCGGTTGCTGGTGAAGACGGTGGCCGAGTCGGCGGTGGGGCCCTGGTTGACGACGAGGGCGAAGTCCTTGTTGCCGCTGGCCTTGAGGCCGATGGCTGCGCCGGCGGCGGCGAAGCCGGCGGGGTGGGTGACGCTCATGGGTTCGACTTTCTCGGGGGAGGTACGAGCGCGCGAGCTCGCGACCTCAGACGGGGACGGCGGGGGCGACGGTGTGACCCGATCGTCGCCACGCCTCCTCGGCCCGGTCCGCGTCACCGGTCGGGACCAGGATCCAGTCGGTGTCGAAGGTGGAGAGCGGGAAGACGCTGATCCCTTCCTCCGCGAGCGGCGTCAGCAGGGTGACCAGCACGCCGGTGAGGCCGAAGTCGAGCGGGCCGGCGACCTCGAAGGCGGTCAGCGGCTTCTCGTGCCGGACCTTCTTCGGGACGCTGCGGCCGGCGCAGACGAGCGAGGTCTCGGTCGCCGTGGCGGTGATCGAGAAGACGGAGGACGACTCGGCCCACATCGGGATCTCGGCGCCGGGGCCGAGCCGGACGACGGCGAGCGTCTCCGGGTAGCGGGCGAGGGAGAAGATCTGCTGCTGCGGCTGCTGCGGCTGCTCGGTCACGGTGCAAGTCCTACGGTGGTCAGGCCGGTGGTCTCCTCGAGACCGAGGGCGAGGTTCATGCACTGCACGGCGGCGCCGGCGGTGCCCTTGGCGAGGTTGTCGACAGCGCCGACCGCGACCAACCGGCCGGCGGCCTCGTCGACCGCGACCTGGAGGTGGACGGCGTTCGAGCCGAGCACGGCCTGGGTCTGGGGCCACTGGCCCGGGGCGAGCACGTGGACGAAGGGCTCGTCGGCGTAGGCCTTGACGTACGCCGCGTGGGCCTCCTCGGTCGTCAGCGGACCGGCCAGCGGGGCCGAGCAGGTCGCGAGGATGCCCCGCGACATCGGCACCAGCAGGGGCGTGAAGCTGACCTTCACCGACTCCGGGCCGCCGGGCACGAGCCGGCCGAGGTTCTGCGTGATCTCCGGCGTGTGCCGGTGGACCCCACCGACGCCGTAGGCGCTGGTGTTGCCCATGACCTCGCTGCCGAGCAGGTGCGTCTTGGCCGCCTTGCCGGCGCCGCTCGTGCCCGAGGCAGCGACGACCACGACGTCCGGGACGACGAGGCCGGCGGCCACGGCGGGCGCCAGGGTCAGCGAGGAGACGGTCGGGTAGCAGCCGGGTACGGCGACTCGCCGGGTCCCCCGCAACGCGTCCCGGTTGCCGGGGAGCTCCGGAAGGCCGTAGGGCCAGGTGCCGGCGTGGGCGCTGCCGTAGAACCGCTCCCAGGCAGCGGCGTCGTCGAGCCGGAAGTCCGCGCCGCAGTCGATGACCACGACGTCGGCGTCGAGGTCGGTCAGCTCCGCCGCCAATGCCCCCGACTGCCCGTGGGGCAGGCCGAGGAAGACCACGTCATGACCGGCGAGCACGTCGACCGTCGTCGGCTCGAGCACCCGCTCGGCCAGCGGCACCAGGTGCGGCTGGAGGGCGCCGAGGCGCTCCCCCGCATTGCTCGCCGCGGTGAGTGCGCCGATCTCGACGCCCGGGTGACCCAGCAACAGCCGCAGCACCTCGCCGCCGGCGTACCCACTGGCGCCGGCGACCGCGACCCGAACCTTGCTCATGTGCATGAACATACAGGGTCCTGCATGTTCTTTGCCACTTGGCTCGCGGTTCGGTCGGCTCAGCGCTGGACGGCGCCCGTGCGCTCCGCGGCGGCCGCGACCGCGGCGTCGCGCGCGGCGCCCGTCTCGGCCTCGGTGAGGGTGCGGTCGGCGGCACGGAAGCGCAGCGCGAAGGCCAGGGACTTGCGGCCCTCGCCGATCTGCTCGCCGGTGTAGACGTCGAACAGGCGCACCGACTCGAGCAGCTCGCCGGCACCGTCACGCAGGGCGTCCTCGACAGCGGCCACGGTGACGGCGTCGTCGACCACGAGGGCGACGTCCTCCTTCGCCAGTGGCATCGTCGAGAAGACGGGACCGGGCGTGACGTCGACGGCCGCGGCCATCAGCGCGTCCAGGTCCAGCTCGACCGCTGCGCTGCGGACCGGCAGGCCGAACGCCTTGCAGACCGTCGGGTGCAGCTCGCCGGCGTGGCCGATGACGACCTCGTCGACCGAGATGACCGCGCAGCGACCCGGGTGCCACGGCATCCGCGCGGCGCTGGTGACCTCGATCTCGACACCCAGCTCGTCGGCGAGGCGTCGTACGACGGACAGGGCGTCGCTCCAGCCGGCCTCGGCACCGGCACCCCACCAGCCCGAGCGGGTGCGCTCGCCGGCGAGGACGACGGCGAGGTGCAGCGGCTGCACCGGCAGCGCCTCGAACAGCTTCTCCAGCTCGGCCTCCGACGGGCGGGTGTGCACGCCGTAGATCGGGGCGGGACCGTTGTCGGACGGGAACGCGACCGTGCCCGTCTCGAACAGCGCCACGCCCGGAGCGCCGCGGCCGACATTGCGCGCCGCGGCGTTGAGCAGGCCCGGCAGCAATGTCGTGGTGTACGACGGCTCCTCGCTCGAGAGCGGGTTGGCCAGTCCGACCGTGGTCCGCAGCGGGTCGTCGGCAGCAAGGCCCAGCTTGTCGAAGGTGGCCGGTCCGACGAACGGGAAGCTGACGACCTCGACGCAGCCGGCACCGGCCAGGGTCCGGCCGATGCGACGGCGCAGGCGCTGCGTGCGGCTCAGGCCGCGGCCCGTCGCCCGGCGCGGAAGCACGCTCGGGACCTGGTCGTAGCCGACGATCCGGACGACCTCCTCGACGAGGTCGTAGGGGTCGTTGATGTCGGGGCGCCAGCTCGGCGGGACGACCTCGAGCGCGCCGGACTCGTGCTCGGTCACCACGGCGCCGATGGCCCGGAGGTGCTCGACGGTCGTCATCGCGGAGATGTCGATGCCACTCAGCCGGGCCGGCAGGTCCGGCGCGATCGTGATGGTCGGGCGCTCCGGTGCGGTGCCGACGAGCGTGAAGCCGGGCTCCGCGGTGGCGCCACCGTGGGCGACGAGCAGCTCGACCACGCGGTCGACCGCCACGCCGGGGAGCAACGGGTCGACGCCGCGCTCGTTGCGCTTGCCGGCCTCGGAGGTCAGCTTGTGGCGCTTGCCGGTGCGGAACATCGAGGTGGCGTCCCAGTGGGCGGCCTCGACGAGGATGCGGGTGGTGGTGTCGGACATCTCCGTCGTCGCGCCACCCATCACGCCGGCGAGGCCGATCGGGCCGGAGTCGTCGGTGATGACGAGGTCCTCGGTGGAGAGCTCGCGGACGGCGTCGTCGAGCGTGGTGAGCCGCTCGCCGGACCGTGCGCGGCGGACGCCGAGCCCGCCGGCGACCTTGTCGGCGTCGTAGCCGTGGATCGGCTGACCGAGCTCGAGCATGACGTAGTTGGTGACGTCGACGGCGAGCGAGATCGAGCGCATGCCGGCCTGCTCGACGCGGCGCTGGATGAACTCCGGCGTCGGGCGGGTCGGGTCGAAGCCGCTCACGAGGCGGGCGGCGAAGACTGGGCAGCCGGCCGGGTCCTCGACGTCGACCTGCCATGCCTTGCCGTCGACCTCGGGAAGCTCGCGGACGGCGGGGTCGGTGAACGCCACGTCGAACCCGAGCGCGGCCTCGCGGGCAACGCCGCGCAGCGACAGGGCGTAGGCACGGTCGGGGTTGATCTCGAACTCGATGACCTCGTCGCCGAAGCCGAGGAACTCACGCGCGTCGGTGCCGGGCTCGGGGCCGTCGGCGGGGACGACGATGATGCCGTCCGCACCGTCGTCGGGCAGGCCGAGCTCGGCGGCGGAGCAGATCATGCCTGCCGAGAGGTGGCCGTAGGTCTTGCGCTCGGAGATGCGGAAGTCGCCGGGCAGCACGCCACCGGGCAGGATCACGACGACCTTGTCGCCGGGCCCGAAGTTGTGGGCTCCGCAGACGATGCCCTGCGGCTCGCCGCTGCCGTTGGCGTCACCGACATCCACGGTGCACCAGTTGATGACCTTGCCGTTCTTCTGCGGCTCCTTGTCCTGGGTCAGGACGCGGCCGATGACGAGCGGGCCCTCGATGCCCGCGCCCGCGGCGTGGATGCCCTCGAGCTTGAGGCCGAGCGCGGTGAGCCGGTCGGTCAGCACCTCGGTGGTCACGGACTCCGGCAGGTCGACGAGCTCCCGGATCCAGGAGACAGGGGCCTTCATCTCAGAGCTCGCTTCCGAATGCCGTGGTGAAGCGCACGTCGCCCTCGAAGAGGGTGCGCAGGTCCTCGAGGCCGTGCCGGAACATCAGCGTCCGGTCGATGCCCATGCCGAACGCGAAGCCGGAGTAGCGGGTCGAGTCGACGCCGCACGCCTGGAGCACGCGCGGGTTGACGATGCCGCAGCCGCCCCACTCGATCCAGCCCTCGCCGCGACAGGTGCGGCAGACGCCCTTGTCGTCGTGTCCGACACCGCGGCAGACAAAACAAATGAGGTCCACCTCGGCGGAGGGCTCGGTGAAGGGGAAGTACGACGGGCGGAAGCGCGTCGTGATGCCCTCGCCGAACATCTGGCTCGCGAAGTGGTCGAGGGTGCCCTTGAGGTGCGCCATCGAGATGCCCTCGTCGATGGCGAGGCCCTCGACCTGGTGGAACATCGGCGAGTGGGTGGCGTCGTACTCGTCGGTGCGGAACACGCGGCCGGGGCACACGACGTAGATGGGGGCCCCCTCACTGACACCGCGGGTGAGCATGGTGCGCGCCTGGACCGGGCTGGTGTGCGTGCGCAGGACGAGGTGATCCTCGCCCGGGTCGGTCCAGAAGGTGTCCTGCATGGTGCGCGCCGGGTGGTCCGGGCCCAGGTTGAGCGCGTCGAAGTTCAGCCACTCCGCCTCGATGACGGGGCCCTCCGCGACCTCCCAGCCCATCGCGACGAAGATGTCGGCGATCAGCTCGGCGCCGGTGGTCAGCGGGTGCCGGGCACCGACCGGGTCGCGGTCAGTCGGCAGCGTGACGTCGACGGCCTCCTCGACGAGGATCCGCGCCTCGTTGTCGGCCTCGAGCTCGACCTGCCGGGCGGCCAGCGCCTGGTTGACGGCGCCGCGAGCCTGACCCACGCGCTGACCCGCCTCCTTGCGGGCCTGGGGCGGCAGCGCACCGATCTCGCGGTTGGCGAGCGCCAGCGGCGAACGGTCACCCGCGTGCTCGGTGCGCACCGCCTTGAGCTGCTCCAGGTCGGCGGCGGCGGCGATCGCGGCCAGTGCGGCGTCGCGCGCGGCCTCCACCTCGGCAGGGCTCACGGCGGCGACCTCCACGGGGTCGTAGTCAGTGTTAGGGCCAGACATATCGGGCCAAGTCTAGGAAGGCAGGTCCCCTGCCCGCGAACCGGTATCAGCGGGCGGCGTCGTCGGGGAACTGCGTGGCGATCGCGGTCAGCCGCTCGACGTACGACGGCCAGCCCTCCGCGTCCGGCAGGTTGGACACCGCCGGCGTGTACCCGGCCGCCCCGTCGAGCTGCTCGCGGAGGATGTCGGCGTGGCCCGCGTGGCGGTGCAGGTCGGTCATCACGTGGACCGCGATCCGGTGCAGCGTGGTCGTCGCGCGCTCCTGGGGCCACCACGGCACCCGGCCCACCGTGTCGAGCGGGAGATCGGCGAGGGCGGCGTCCACGAACTGGCCGACCCGGGCGTAGAAGGCCACCAGCTCGGCCGTCGAGACCTCCGCCGGCACGGTCCAGTCGGCCTGCGGGTCGGTGTCGTAGGCGTCCTCGGGGACGAACGCGGGGTGGTCCGTCTCGGGCCATACCCGGCCGAACGTGGCGCCGAAGTAGCCGATCTCGACGTTCGCGCAGTGCAGCACGATGCCGAGCAGGCTGGTGCCCGTCGGGGTCCGGGGCAGCCGGACCGCGCGCGCACCCAGGCCGTCGAGCTTCCAGACCAGCGCCTCCCGGGCCCGGCCCAGGTAGGTGCGCAGAACGTCGGCGGGCAGGTCGAGGGTGGTCATCGCGTCATTCTGCCTGCGGCCACGCGGTCAGGACACGTGCTCCCCCGCCGGGCCGGTCGTCGACCGTGACCGTGCCGCCGTGGGCCTTCACCAGGCCGCGCACGATGTAGAGGCCGAGGCCCGAGCCGCTCCGGGCGCTCCCGGTCCAGAACTTGGTGAAGATCCGCTTGCGCAGCTCCTCGGGGATGCCCTCGCCCTCGTCGGTGACGGTCACCGCGACGTACGACGGGTCGTCGGCCCAGCGGCCGACGTGGATCCGCACCGGTCCGCTGCCGTGGCGCACCGCGTTCTCCACGAGGTTGGTGACCACCTGGATCACCTTGTCGGGGTCGGCGTCGATCAACGGCAGGTCGGCCTCGGCGTCCACCTCGACCGGGGTCGAGGTCGCGACGCTGATCGACTCCTGGACCCGGAGCACCTTCTTGACCACGTCGGTCGGGCGTCGGTGCAGCTGGAGGCGCCCGGTGTCGATGCGGGCCACGTCGAGGAGCTCGGTGATGAGGCGGCTGAGCCGGTCGGCGTCGGCGCTCGCCATCGTCAGCATCAGCTTCTTCTGCTCGTCGGTCAGCTTGTCCCACCGGGCCAGCAACGCCTGCACGAAGCCCTTGACCCCGGTCAGGGGCGAGCGCAGCTCGTGGGCGAGCGTGGCCACGAGGTCGGAGCGGTCCCGGTCGAGACGGGCCCGGCCGCGACCGGAGCGCAGTGAGATCGCGACCGACGCGACCGGACCGATCCGGACCGGCCGGTGCAGGCGCGCGGTCACCAGGACCTCGGTGCCGTCGGGGAGCAGCCACGCCTGCTCGGGCACGGCCTTGCGGGTCGGCAGGCCGTCGTACGGCGCGTTGGCGTCGGTCCACGCCTGGCCGTCGTGGTCGGTCAGGGCCAGCACCTCGGCCAGCGGCCGGCCGACGACCTGCGCCGGCGGACCGGCGTCGAGCATCCCGGCGGCGACCGCGTTGATCGCCGTCACCGTGCCCTCGGCATCGGCGACGACCACTCCGTCGGGGAGGAGGTCGAGGTGGTCGGGGTGCTCCGTCACCCGTTCATCATGGCGCGCGCGCTGGCGTAGAGGCACACCGCAGCCGCCGTGGCGAGGTTCAGGGACTCCGCCCGGCCCGGGATCGGGATGCGCACCCGGTGGTCGGCGAGGGCACCGAGCTCGTCGGGAAGGCCCCACGCCTCGTTGCCGAACAGCCAGGCGGTCGGGCGGGCGAGGAGCTCGTCGGCCTCGAACAGGTCGACCTCTCCCCCGCCGTCGGCGGCGAGCACGACGAGGCCCGCGGCCTGCGCCGCGCGGACGGCGGCCGCCGGGTCGCGCTCGGTGACGACGGGCAGGTGGAACAGGCTGCCCACACTGGCGCGGACCGCCTTGGGGTTGTAGGCGTCGACCGCGTCGCCGGCGAGGACGACGCCGTCGCCACCGGCCGCGTCGGTGGTGCGGACGAGGTTGCCGGCGTTGCCCGGGTCGCGCACGTCGGCCGCGATGGTGAGCAACCGTGGCGCCTCGGGCAGCTGGCGGTCGAGGAACCGGCACACGGCGACGAGGCCGGCCGGGTTGACGCTGTCGCTGAGACCGCCCAGGGCGCGGTCGTCGACGAGGGTCACCGGGGCGCCGACCAGCAGGTCGGCGTACTGCCGCGCCGCGTCGGGGGTCACGAAGACCTCCACGACGACACCGGCGCCGAGCGCGCCCTCGACGGCCTTGGGACCGTCAGCAAGGAAACACCGCCGCCCGGATCGCTCCGGACGGCGGTGCAGCTTGCGTGCCTCCTTGACCCTGCTGTTTCCAGCGGTCAGGGGCACAGCCTGATCCGGCATGGTCAGGCAGAGACCTTGGGCGCGTTGACGTCCTCGGGCAGCGCGGCCTTGGCCTGCGCGACGAGGGCGGAGAACGCGGCCGGCTCGTTGACGGCCAGGTCGGCGAGGATCTTGCGGTCGACCTCGATGCCCGCCAGGTTCAGGCCCTGGATGAAGCGGTTGTAGGTCATGCCCTCGGCGCGGGCGGCCGCGTTGATCCGCTGGATCCACAGGCGGCGGAAGTTGCCCTTGTTCTTCTTGCGGTCGTTGTAGCTGTAGACCAGGGAGTGGGTGACCTGCTCCTTGGCCTTGCGGTACAGCCGCGAGCGCTGGCCGCGGTAGCCGGCGGCCCGCTCGAGGGTGGTACGACGCTTCTTCTGCGCGTTCACTGCGCGCTTGACGCGTGCCATCTTCTAACTCCTTGTTTCAGTGCTCAGGTGCGAGGGCCGGTCAGAGACCGAGCATCTTCTTCGCGCGCGGGACGTCGTTCTTGGCAACCTCGACCGTGCCGGTCAGGCGGCGGGTGACCTTCGAGGCCTTCTTCTCGAGGTTGTGGCGCTTGCCGGCCTTCTCGCGCAGGATCTTGCCGCTGCCCGTGACCTTGAACCGCTTGCTGGCACCGGAGTGCGTCTTGTTCTTCGGCATGTCGTCTCTTCCTTGTGTCGTTCGTCGGTCTCAGGCGTCGATCTCGGGATCGAGGTTCTCCGAGCGACCACGTTCCTTCTTCTGAGCCGCCGGCTTCTGGGCGACCCGCTCCGCCTGGGCGGCGGCGTCCATGGCCGCCTCGGCCTCGCGCTCGGCGCGACGCTCCTCCTTGGCGGCCTGGACCTCGGCCTTGGCCTCGGCCTTCTTCTTGTGCGGACCGAGGACCATGACCATGTTGCGGCCGTCCTGCTTGGGGTTGGACTCGATGAAGCCCAGCTCCTGGACGTCCTCGGCCAGCTTCTGCAGCAGTCGGTAGCCCAGCTCGGGGCGGTGCTGCTCGCGGCCGCGGAACATGATCGTGATCTTGACCTTGTCGCCTGCCTTGAGGAAACGAACGACGTGACCCTTCTTGGTGTCGTAGTCGTGCGCGTCGATCTTCGGCCGGAGCTTCATCTCCTTGATGATGACGTTGGTCTGGTTCCGTCGTGCCTCACGGGCCTTCTGGGCGTTCTCGTACTTGAACTTCCCGTAGTCCATGAGCTTGCAGACAGGGGGCTTCCCCATCGGGGCGATCTCCACCAGGTCCAGGTCGGCCTCTTGCGCCAGCTTGAGGGCCTGATCGGTGGGGACGATGCCGACGGTCTCGCCGTTGGGTCCCACGAGCCGGACCTCGGGAACCCGGATCCGCTCGTTGATGCGCAGCTCGGTGCTGATGTGTCCTCCAAATTCGTTCGGCCGGGAGGTCTTCAGCCCTGCAAATGAGAAGAGGCTCCCGCTAGTCACAAGCGGAAGCCAGTCATGAGCCCCCGACCGAAATCAGTCGTGGGCTCTCCATGGACCGGACCCGACGACCTGGCGGCCGATGCGGGTGGGAGACGATGGTGCTGGTCCCCGCTTGTGGGATCTGCCATCCCCTCGCGGGCATGACGGATCGGTCAACGCCAGATGCTACCCGGTTTGTTCCCGGGCGTGCTAATCGCCGGCGGACTCGTCCGTCGAGCCCAGCCAGGCCCAGTCGCCGTCGTCGACCCGGACCGGACGCCAGCCGGCGGCGATCCGGTGCAGGTCGTCCCCGGACAGCACGAACCGGCGCGGGCCGGCCAGGTCCACGACGAGCGCGTCGGCCCCCTCCTGCACCGCGGTCTGGGCCGCCAGGTCGGCGCGCACCGGCACCGGGCGGGCCTGCGGGTCCCAACCCGCCAGGGTGCTCATCGCGGAGAACGCCAGCAGCGCCAGCCGACCGTCGGCGCCAGTCAGCAGCACGGCGGCCATGTCGCTGCTCTTGTCGCGCGCCAGTCCGTCGTCACCGACCTCGACCTCGCCCAGCAGGGCCACGACCGGCACCAGCAGGCGGGCGCCGGCCAGCACGCCGAGCACCTCGGGGTACGACGCTGTGCCGTCGTCGTACCCGATGAGGGCGGCGGCGAGGGCCGGGTCGGCGGAACCGTCGTCGTCGACGTACTCGGAACCCTGCAGACGGCGCTGCTCCGGCGGTTCGGTCACTGATCGATTCTCGCATCCGTGGAAGCATGGCCGACGTGCACCACTCGTTCGTCGCTCGGAACCGCCTCTGGCGGAGACTGGGTGAGGCCGTGCAGGCCTGGCCCGAGCCCCTGACCACCCCGACCTTCGTGGTCGACCTCGACGCCTTCGACGCCAACGCAGCGGACCTGGTCCGCCGTGCGGGCGGCAAGCCGATCCGGGTCGCCTCGAAGTCGCTGCGCGTGCCTGCGCTGGTCAGCCGCGCGCTGGCCACGCCAGGGTTCGAGGGGGTGCTGGCCTACACCCTCGCCGAGGCGCTGTGGCTGGTGGAGCAGGACGTGTGCGACGACGTGGTGGTCGCCTACCCCAGTGTCGACCGCGCCGCCCTCGCTGCCCTGGTCGCCTCGCCCCGCGCCGCCTCGCGGATCACGATCATGGTCGACGACGTCGCCCACCTCGACGCCGTGGACGCACTGCGCGCCTCGACGGCGGTGCCCGTCCGGATCGCCCTCGACGTCGACGCAGGGCTGCGCTGGG
The DNA here is from genome assembly GCF_001428825.1 of Nocardioides sp. Root240. Taxonomy (GTDB): domain Bacteria; phylum Actinomycetota; class Actinomycetes; order Propionibacteriales; family Nocardioidaceae; genus Nocardioides. Next base: position 18,676 of record NZ_LMIT01000001.1, read on the forward strand.
GTGGGCAGCAGGTCGGTCCGCGGCGCTCGCCGCTGTTCGACGTGGGCGCGATCGCGGAGCTCGCGCGGGCGGTGATCGACCGGCCGGGCTTCCAGCTCGTCGGGGTCATGACGTACGAGGGCCAGGTGGCCGGCGTACCGGACGACGTGCCGACGCAGCGCGCGAAGTCGGCGGTGGTCCGCAAGATCAAGCAGCTCTCCGTGGCGCAGCTCGAGGTCCGTCGTACCGCCATCGGGGAGGCGCTCGACGCGCTCGCCGGGCACGGCGACTTCACCGGCCTCACCTTCTGGAACGCGGGCGGCTCGGGCTCGTTGGAGAGCTCCGCCGCCGACCCGGTCGTCACCGAGGTGACCGCCGGCTCGGGGCTCTTCGGGCCGACCCTCTTCGACCACTACCGCGCGTTCGCGCCCCAACCGGCCGCCTTCTTCGGGCTGCCGGTGACGCGGCGACCCTCGGCCGACGTCGCGACCGTGCACGGCGGCGGGCTGATCGCCTCCGGTCCCACCGGCGCCGACAGGGCACCGACGCCGTGGGCCCCTGCGGGACTGCGTCTCACGGGCCTCGAGGGGGCAGGCGAGGTGCAGACCCCGCTCGTCGGGACCAATGCAGGCACGCTGGGGATCGGCGACCTGGTGTGGTTCCGGCACGCGAAGTCGGGCGAGCCCTTCGAGCACGGACGCACGGTGCTGCTGGCGCAGGGCGACCGGTTCGTCGAGGAGGTCCCGACCTACCGTGGGCACGGCGTCGCCTTCTGAGCCCCTCTCCCCCGCCGCGATCCTGTCGCTCGCGCTGTCGCGGCCGCCGACGCTCGGTGCAGGACGACTGATCTGCATCGACGGGCTCGCCGGCTCGGGCAAGACGACTCTCGCTCGTTCGCTGGCCACCCTCGCACCCGAGGCCGTCGTGCTCGGTACCGACGAGATGCTCGAAGGGTGGCGTGGACTGCCCGGCCTGGGCGCCTCCGTCGAGGCGTTGCTGCGGCCACTGGCCGCGGGTGCTCCGGGCAGCTACCGCCGGTGGGACTGGTACGCCGACCGCTGGGCCGAGTCGGTGACCGTCGAGCCCGCTCCCCTGCTGGTCGTCGAGGGCGTGGGATCGGCCGCTTCGTCGTACCGGGACCTGGTGACCATCCTGGTCTGGGTCGAGGCGGACCGCGACGTCCGCCTGGCCCGGTGGCTCGAGCGCGACGGCGAGGACCAGCGGCCGCACTGGGCGGACTGGCTGGCCGACGAGGAGGCGCTGCACCTGCGGGAGGGGACGCGGGCGCGGGCCGACGTGGTGGTCGCGACCTAGCCGCTCCTAGGCTTCGGGCCGTGAACGCACCCACCGGAGAGCAGTACGCCATCGCGTCCCACGGCTACGAGGCGGTGGTCACCCAGAGTGGCGTCCTGCGCCGGCTCCGGTACGACGGCCGCGACCTCGTCGACGGATTCGACGCGGACGCGATGCCGGCCGGAGGCCGCAGCCAGCTGCTCGTGCCGTGGCCGAACCGGCTGCGCGACGGCCGCTACGAGTTCGGCGGCGCGACCCACCAGCTCGCGCTGACCGAGCCGAAGCGCGGCAACGCCTCCCACGGCCTGGTGCGGTGGGTGTCATGGACCGTCGCCCGGCACGAGGCCGACGTCATCGAGCTGCGGTACTTCCTGCCGGCCCAGACCGGCTACCCGTGGGCGCTCTCCCTGACGGTGACCTACGCGCTCGGTGCGGACGGGCTCACCGTGACGCAGGGCGCGACCAACGAGGCGGACTCCCCCGCGCCCTACGCCTCCGGCGCGCACCCGTACCTGCTGGCAGGTCCCGGTCCCTGCGACGGCTGGGAGCTCGAGCTGCCGGCGTCGACGTACCTGACGGTGGATGACGAGCGACTGCTGCCGACCGGTCGGGCACCCTTCGCCGGCGTGGTCGCGTCGCCGCTGGGCGGGACCGTGCTCAACCACGCGGTGACCGACCTCGAGCGGGACGCGGACGGGGTCGCGACGGTACGGCTGAGGGCCGGCGGGACCGGGGTAACGCTGTGGGTCGACGGGCACCACCGGTGGCTGCAGGTCTACACCGGCGACGACACCCCGACGCCGCGGGTGAGTGTGGCCGTGGAGCCGATGACCGCTCCGCCGGATGCCTTCAACTCGGGCGAGGACCTGGTCGTGCTGGAGCCGGGGGCGAGCTCTTCGGCGTCCTGGGGCATCCGGGCGATCTGAGCCCGGCGGGCTGGGTGGCCCGACGCCGGCCACGGGGACGAGGCGGATCAGTCGATGACGTCGGGGCGTCGGTTGGGCGGAAACCGCATGCCGCACCGGCGTGTCGTCTGCGGTTTGGGACCAAACCGCAACACTCGCGGGTGTCGGTGGCGGGATCTCCGCGGGATCCGGCCCCAGCGAGGACCGGGCACCGTTTGGGCGGAAACCGCATGGCCCATCGGCGTGTCGCCTGCGGTTTGGGACCAAACCGCAGGGCGAAGCGGACCCGGAGCTGTCAGGCGGTGTGCTCTGCGACGACGGCGCGCAACTGCCGGACCGCGGTGGCGGCACGACCGCCGTCGGAGGTGTGGATGCCCATGATCGGGATGCGGGAGTCCTCGCCCTGCTCGAGGTGCGGCCACGGGGCGCCCTGGGGCATCCGGAAGGTGCCGACCTCGGACCACGCGAGCCGGCGCGTCCGGTAGCCGTTGACGATCGTGAGGCCCTCGGGCGTGGCGACGACACGCGAACGGGCCAGGCCGTTGAGCAGGACGAGGCCGCCGAGGACGATCGCGATCACGGTGCCGCGCTCGTAGACGTTGACGCTCGCCTTGGTGCCGTCGTCGAAGGTGATCCAGAGCCACGCGAAGCCCGCGACCAGTACGACGCCGAAGACCGCCGCCGCCATCCGCGGCCCGAACGGCCGCCAGGTGTGCGGCAGGGCGGGCGCGGTGACGGGCTGCTGGGACATCAGAGCCGGCATGCGTGGATGTCGGTGGTCAGGATGGCTCGCGCGCCGAGCGCGAACAGCTCGTCCATGACCCGCTGCGCCGTGGCCCGCTTCACCATCGAGCGGACCGCGACCCACCCCTCGCGGTGGAGCGGGCTGACGGTGGGACTCTCGATGCCGGGGGTCAGGGCGATGGCCTGCTCGACCTTCTCGGCCCGGATGTCGTAGTCCATCATCACGTAGGCGCGGGCGACCAGGACGCCCTGCAGCCGGCGGGTGAAGATCTCGAGGCCGGCCTCGTCGGCGCCCTGGCGGGTGATCATCACGGCCTCGGACTCGAGGATGACGTCGCCGAAGACCTCCAAGCCCGCGTTGCGCAGGGTGCTGCCCGTCTCCACGACGTCGGCGATCACGTCGGCGACACCGAGCTGGATGCTGGTCTCGACCGCGCCGTCGAGGCGGACGACGGAGGCCTCGATGCCCTGCTCGGCGAGGTAGCGCTTCACCACGCCGTCGTACGACGTCGCGATCCGCTTGCCCGCCAGGTCGGCCACCGACGTGGCGGTGCCGGGACGCGCGGCGAAGCGGAACTTGGACCGGCCGAAGCCGAGCTGGAGCGACTCCGCGGCGGTGGCGTGGGAGTCGAGGAGCAGGTCTCGGCCGGTGATCCCGGCGTCGAGGGTGCCCTCGCCGACGTACAGCGCGATGTCGCGCGGACGCAGGTAGAAGAACTCGACCTCGTTGTCGGGGTCGAGCTTGGTGAGCTGCTTGGACTCCGAGCGCTGGGCGTAGCCAGCCTCCCGGAGCATGCCCGAGGCGGCCTCGGACAGGGCGCCCTTGTTGGGCACGGCGATCTTCAGCATGGGAAGTGCTTCCTCAGAGGTTGGCGTAGACGTCCTCGAGCGAGAGTCCGCTCGCGATCATGAGGACCTGGGCGTGGTAGAGCAGCTGGCTGATCTCCAGCGCGGTGGCTTCCCGGCCCTCGTGCTCGGCGGCCATCCAGGACTCAGCGGCCTCCTCGATCAGCTTCTTGCCGATCGCATGGACGCCGGCGTCGAGCGCCCGGACGGTACCGGACCCCTCGGGCCGCGTCTGTGCCTTCTCGCTGAGCTCTGCGAACAGCTCGTCGAACGTCTTCACAGGGGTGGAGCCTACGGCGTCGCGGCGGACCGTCCCGCACCGGTCTCACCCCGGCGGAGTCAGCCGGTGTAGCCCCGGCTGCGCACCTTCTTCAGCGTGGCGGCGGTCTGCAGCGCCGCCGAAGCGGCCTCGTAGCCCTTGTCCTCGTGGGACCCCTCGAGGCCCGCGCGGTCCAGGGCCTGCTCCTCGTTGTCACACGTGAGCACGCCGAAGCCGACCGGGGTGTGGTGGTCGAGCGAGACCCGGGTGAGGCCGTCGGTCGCGGCGTTGCAGACGTAGTCGAAGTGCGGCGTACCGCCGCGGATGACCACGCCCAGCGCGATCACGGCGTCGTACGACGGCGCGAGGGCCGCCGCCGTGACGGGCAGCTCGAACACGCCGGGCACCCGCACCACGACCGGCGCCTCGAGCTTGTGGTCGGCGAACGCACGCTGCGCGCCGGCGATCAGTCCGTCCATCACCACGCTGTGCCAGCTGGCCGCGACGACCGCGACGCGGAGGTCGTGACAGTCGACGGGGGCGATGTCGGGGGCGCCGTGTCCGGCCATGTCAGAGGTCTCCTTCGAGGTCGTTCAGTCCGGGCAGCTGGTGGCCCATGCGGTCGCGCTTGGTGAGCAGGTAGGCGAGGTTGTGGCCGTTGGGGTGCGGCGTCAGGGGCACCCGCTCGGCGACCTTGATGCCGTAGTCCTCCAGCGAGCTGACCTTGTCGGGGTTGTTGGTCAGCAGGCGGACCTCGTCGACGCCCAGGTCCTTGAGGATCTGGGTCGCGGCGCCGTAGTGGCGCGCGTCGGCCGGGAGGCCGAGGTCGAGGTTGGCGTCGACGGTGTCGCGGCCGCCGTCCTGCAGCTGGTAGGCCTGCAGCTTGGCGACCAGGCCGATCCCCCGGCCCTCGTGGCCGCGCAGGTAGACCACCACGCCGCTGCCGTTCTCGACGATGCGGTCCATCGCCTCCTCGAGCTGCGGGCCGCAGTCGCACCGGCTGCTGCCGAAGACGTCGCCCGTGAGGCACTCGGAGTGGACCCGGGTCAGGACCGGGCCGCTCTCGCCGAGGGTCTCCGGGTCGCCGTAGACCAGCGCGACGTGCTCGCTGCCGTCGACGGTGATGGTGTAGCCGATGGCCGTGAAGTCACCGTGGCTGGTCGGCAGACTGGTCTCGGCCTCGCGGACGACGTGGCGCTCGACGCGACGGCGGTAGCGGACCAGGTCCTCGATGGAGATCATCGCGAGGCCGTGCTCGTCGGCGAAGGCGCGCAGCTCGGGCGCGCGCTTCATGGTGCCGTCGTCGTTGACGACCTCGACCAGGACGCCGGTCGGCGTCAGGCCGGCGAGGCGGCACAGGTCGACGGCGGCCTCGGTGTGGCCGCGGCGGACCAGGACGCCGCCCTCGCGGTAGCGCAGCGGGAACACGTGGCCGGGGCGGGTGAGCTCCCACGGCTCGGTGGCCGAGTCGGCGAGGGTGCGCACGGTGCGGGCACGGTCCGCGGCGGAGATGCCGGTCGTCGTACCGTCGCGGGCGTCCACGGAGATCGTGTACGCCGTACGGTAGGCGTCCTTGTTGTGGGGGGTCATCAGCGGGATCTCGAGCCGGTCGAGCATGGCCCCCGGCATCGGCGCGCAGATCACGCCGCTGGAGTAGCGGATCGTCCAGGCCATCAGCTCCGGCGTCGCCTTGCTGGCGGCGAAGATGATGTCGCCCTCGTTCTCGCGGTCCTCGTCGTCGACGACCACCACGGCCTTGCCGGCGGCGATGTCGGCGATCGCGCGCTCGACGTCGTCGAGCCTGACCTTGTCACTCATGCGTTGTTCTCCTTGGTGTACGCACGGACCAGCTTCTCCACGTGCTTGGCGATGACGTCGACCTCGAGGTTCACGCGGTCGCCGGGCGACCGGAAGCCGAGGGTGGTGCGGGCGAGGGTCTCGGGGATGAGGCTCACCGTGAAGCTGTCGTCGCCGGCCTCGACGACCGTCAGCGAGATGCCGTCGACGGTGATCGACCCCTTGTCGACGAGGTAGCGGCCCATCTCGGCGGGCATGGAGATCTCGACGACCTCCCAGTGCTCGCTGGGCGTACGGCGTACGACCTGGCCGACGCCGTCGACGTGGCCCTGGACGATGTGGCCACCCAGCCGCTTCTCGGCGGTGACCGCTCGCTCGAGGTTGACCCGGTCGCCGACCGCGAGGTCGCCGAGGCTGGTCTTCGCCAGGCTCTCGGCCATCACATCGGCCGTCCAGGTGCCGTCCGTGCGCTCCGCGACGGTCAGGCAGCAGCCGTTGACGGCGATCGAGTCACCGAGGCCCGCGTCGGACAACGTGATGTCGGAGGCGATGGTCAGGCGGATCGCGTCGCCTTGGTCCTCGATGGCCTCGATGGTGCCGAATTCCTCGACGATGCCGGTGAACACGTCATTGCTCCTCTCGGTGGTTGAGGTGCGAGCTCGTGAGCCTCGAAACCTCGTGGACCGGGCGCAGGACCAGGCGGACGTTGGCGTCGGCGCCCTCCCCGACCACGGTCGTGTCGGTGATCTCGAGGCGCAACGCCTTGTCGATCGATCGGATTCCGAGCCGGCCGACGGCCGACCTGCCGCTGCCGAGCAGCAGCGGTGCGACGTAGGTGATCACCTCGTCGACGACGCCCGCCTTGAGGAAGGCCGCGGCCAGGGTCGGGCCGCCCTCGAGGAAGACGTGGTGGCGGTCGTGCTCGGAGTACAGGGTCCGCAGCGCGTCGAGCGGGTCGTGGGTGCGCAGATGCAGCGTCTCGGCGGCGTCGTCGAAGATGCGTCGATCGGCCGGGAGGTCGCGGTCACCGACGACCACACGCAGCGGCTGGTGGGCCAGCGGCTGGTCGTCGTCGTCGCGGACGGTCAGCTGGGGGTCGTCGACCTCGACCGTGCCGGTGCCGACCATCATCGTGTCGCACAGCGCGCGCAGCAGGTGGGTGTCGCGGCGCGCGGGCAGGGACGAGACCCAGCGCGAGCTGCCGTCGGAGGCCGCACTGCGGCCGTCGAGGGTGGTCGCGAACTTCCACGTCACGAAGGGGCGGCCGTTGAGGTGCGCGAAGGTCCACGCGCGGTTGAGCGCGGCGGCCTCGTCGGCCAGCAACCCGTCCTCGACCTCGACGCCCGCCTCGAGCAGGGTCTCCCGGCCACCGCCCGCCAGCGGGTTCGGGTCGCGCTGGGCGACGACGACCCGTCGTACGCCGGCGGCGATGAGGGCCTGCGCGCAGGGGCCGGTGCGGCCGGTGTGGTTGCACGGCTCGAGGGTGACCACAGCGGTGGCCCCACGGGTCCGGTCGCCCGCGACCGCGAGCGCCTCGACCTCGGCGTGCGGCGTGCCCGCGCCGTGGTGGTAGCCCTCGCCGACGACGGTGCCGTCCTCGGCGAGCAGCACGCAGCCGACGCGCGGGTTGGGGTGCAGCGGCACGCCCGGGCTCGCCGCCAGGGCGATCGCACGACGCATCGCGTCGTACTCCCGGGCGAAGCTCCCGGCCGATGTGCTGGTCACTGCTGGCCTCTCGTGGTCCGTTGCTGCGGACTCCGGGGCTTGCAGGACGTCGGTCGGACGGAGGACCCGAAGCGGGCTTGCGCGTCCGACGACGCTTGCGTGCACTTCCCATCCGGACTTTGACCGTCGGTCCAGGAATTCCACCTGGTCAACCGATCACTGGCTGCGATCGGGTCGCGGACTTTCACCGCCGGCTCGGATTTTCACCGACCCCAGAGCACGCGAGCTCTTGAGGACATGGTGGCACAGCGGCGTGGGTTTGCGGATGTGGGCCCCCTCACGTGGACACGCGGGCTACCGTCGAGGGATGAACTGGCAGGCCCTCGGACTCGGATGCCTGGCCGGCGTGCTGCTGTGGTTCACGACCGACCGTTTCCTCCTGCTGCTCCTCGGGGTGCTGCTCGGCATCGCCTTCGGGATCGGGTTGGGCAACGGCACGAAATCCGAGTGACCCGGCCACCCCGGGCATAGCGTGGCGGCATGTCGTATCCCCCACCCCTGTACGACGGCGACGGCGAGGTCTCGGCGTGGGCCCGGCCCGGTGACGCACTGCCCGACCTCGTCTACCCCAACGGCAACCGGGTCCACCACCTCGCCCGCGGCGAGACGACCGGCGGGCTCTTCGGGCTCTACCGCTGGGAGTTCTCCGAGGCGGTGAGCGGCCCCGGGCTGCACTTCCACCGCTCGATGGCCGAGTCGTTCTACGTCCTGGACGGCGAGATCCGGATCCACGACGGCGTCGAGTGGGTCCGCGCCCGGTCCGGCGACTTCGTGCACGTGCCGCCGGGCGGCCTGCACGGCTTCCGCAACGAGTCCGGGGCGCGGGCGTCGATGCTGCTGCACTTCTCCCCCGGCGCCCCTCGTGAGCCCTACTTCGACGGCCTCGACCGGCTGGCGCGCGGCGAGCAGTGGACGCCCGAGGAGTACGACGCGTTCATGGCCGAGCACGACAACGTCTGGGTCGAGGACCCGTCCTGACCGTACGACGGCTCGTCACGCAGCTGGTGCGCTTCGGATGGCTCGAGCTGCAGTCGTGCGCCTTCGCGATCGGCGTGTTCGCAGGACTGGCCCTGGCCTTCGTCGTACCGCTCCCGGTGGCGAGGTACGACGCCCTCCTGGTCTGGTGCGTGGCGTTGACCCTCGGCTTCTGGGCGGTCGGGCTGGAGACCTGGCGCGAGGTGCTGGTGATCGTGGCCTTCCACGCACTCGGGCTCGGCCTCGAGCTGTTCAAGGTGCACGTCGGCTCGTGGGTCTACCCCGGCGACGCGGTGACCAAGGTCGGCGGGGTGCCGCTGTCCTCCGGCTTCATGTACGCCGCCGTGGGCTCCTACATCTGCCAGGCGTGGCGCCGCTTCGACCTGCGCGTCTCCCACTACCCACCCGTGCCGGTCACGCTCGTGGCGATCGGCATCTACGCCAACTTCTTCACCCACCACTGGATCGTCGACCTGCGGGTGGTGCTGGCGGTCGTCGGCCTGTGGGTGCTGCGCCGCTGCCAGGTCCACTTCACCGTCGGCGACGCCCGCTACCGGATGCCGCTGTCGCTGTCGTTCCTGCTGATCGGCTTCTTCCTCTGGCTCGCCGAGAACCTGGCGACCCTGCTGAACGCCTGGCGCTACCCCGGGCAGGTCGAGGTGTGGGAGGTCGTGCACACGTCGAAGCTCGGGGCGTGGGCGCTGCTGGTGACGATGAGCTTCGTGCTCGTCGCCACCGTGAAGGCGCAGGAGGGGCGGCTCTACCACGTGCCGGGCGAGCCGCACGTCACGCGCTGAGGATCAACCCGCTCGTCGGCACACCCGTGCCCGCCGTGACGAGGACGTTCTCCACGTCCGCGACCGGGTTGACCGACGTACCGCGGACCTGGCGCACGCCTTCGGCGATGCCGTTCATGCCGTGGATGTAGGCCTCGCCGAGCTGGCCGCCGTGGGTGTTGATCGGGAGGCGACCACCGACCTCGAGGGCGCCGTCCCTCACGAAGTCCTTGGCCTCACCGCGGCCGCAGAAGCCGAGCTCCTCGAGCTGCATGAGGACGTACGGCGTGAAGTGGTCGTAGAGGATCGCCATCGGCAGGTCGGCGGGCGTGAGGCCGGACTGCTTCCAGAGCTCGCGACCGACGACGCCGATCTCCGGGATGCCGATGTCCTCGCGGTAGTACGAGGTCATCACGAACTGGTCCTTGCCCGAGCCCTGCGCGGCGGCGGTGATGTACGCCGGCTTCTGGGCCAGGTCGCGGGCGCGCTCGGCGGAAACGACGACGATCGCGACGGCGCCGTCCGACTCCTGGCAGCAGTCGAGCAGGTGCAGCGGGTCGGCGATCATCCGGGAGGCCTGGTGCTCCTCGAGGGTGATCGGCTTGCCGAAGAAGAACGCGGCAGGGTTGGTGGCGGCGTGGCGGCGGTCGGCGACGGCGACGCGGCCGAAGTCCTCGGAGGTGGCGCCGTACTCGTGCATGTAGCGGCGGGCCTGCATGGCGACCGTCGCCGCGGGCGTGGAGAGGCCGAGGGGGTAGGTCCACGCGTTGTCGAGGCCGTTGGTGTTGACCTGCGCGGCGGCCCAGTTGGAGACCTGGCCGAAACGGTCGCCGGAGCGCTCGTTGAAGCCGCGGTAGGCGACCACGACGTCCGCGACGCCCGTGGCGACGGCCATCGCAGCCTGCTGGACGGTGGCGCACGCGGCGCCACCGCCGTAGTTGATGCGGCTGAAGAAGCGCAGCTCCGGGATGCCGAGCTCGCGGGCGACCGCGATCTCCGAGGAGGTGTCCATCGTGAAGGTCACCAGGCCGTCGACGTCCGCGGGCGTGAGGCCGCAGTCGGTGAGGGCGTGGCGGACCGCCTCGACGGAGAGCTGGAGCTCGGAGCGGCCGGACTCCTTGGAGAACTCCGTGGCGCCGATGCCGGCGATCGCGGCCTTGCCGGAGAGGGTGCGCTCGCTCATGCGGCCACCTTGACCGTTCCGATGACGTGGTCACCGAGGGACACCGCGCCGACCACCTTGATGGTGGCAACGCCGTCCTCGACCTCGGTCACCTCGCCGGTGAACGTGAAGGTGTCGTAGGGGTACGCCGGCGCCCCGAGCCGGATCGCGATGCCCCGGATCTGCACGTCGGGGCCGGCCCAGTCGGTCACGTAGCGCTCGCACAGCGCCGTCGAGGTCAGGATGTTGACGAAGATGTCCTTCGAGCCGGCCGCCTGCGCGATGTCGCGGTCGTGGTGGACGTCCTGGAAGTCGCGGGTCGCGATGGCGGTCGAGACGACCAGGGTCGGGGTGATGGGCAGGCTCCAATCGGGCAGCCGGTCCCCCACCTTCAGCGCGCTGCTCATCGGTCCACCTTCGTCCAGATCGGGAGGGTCAGGTCGTCGTCGATCACGTTCCAGCCGACGTTCGCGCGGTCGCCGATCTCGACGGGTCCGGTCATCTCGGCCACCATCCGCACGCCCTCGTCGAGGTCGAGCAGCGCGATGACCAGCGGCAGCTCCTTGCCGGGCACCTGTGGGGCGTGGTGGACGAGGTACGAGAACACCGTCCCCTCGCCGGCGGACACGACGTAGCCGCGGTCGAACGCGCCGCAGTCCGGGCAGGCTGGGCCGGGAGGGTGGCGCAGGACGCCACACTGGTTGCACTTCTGGATGCGCAGCTCGCGGTTCGCCGTACCTTCGAAGAAGTAGGCGTTGTCCCGGTTGACGACCGGGCGCACCGGGCCGCTCATGAGTCCCCCTTGGGGATGAACTTGAGGACCCGGAACAGCATGGTCGCCACCCGCTCGTCACCGACGTACCAGGTGTTGCGGGAGGTGACGAAGTACCCGACACCCATGCCGGTGGCCTTCGGTCCGACGACGGAGTCGAGCGCGGTGGTCACCCGGAGCTGCTCGCCCACCGTGAGGTAGCGGTCGTAGGCCTGTTCGCAGTTGGTGCCGAGGACGGCGGTGAAGCCGGCGTCGGTCAGCGCGCGCATCATCGCGTGCAGCGGGTCGTCCTCGGACGGCCTCCCGCCGAGGCCGTACATCGTCCAGACCTGGGCCATGGACGGCGGTGCCTCGCCCGCCTTGAAGCGGGGGTTGTCGACACCCATCGCCTCGAGCCAGTTGTTGATCGTCGGCTGGTTGACCTCGTCGCGGGCGTACCGCTCGGCGGCCTCGCCCCACGCCTTGATCCGCTCCGCCTCCGCCATCACCTTCTCGTGGACGGCCGGGTCCACCAGCTGCTGCGGCTCGACCGGGGCGCTCATCGAGGAACCCGCGGCAGGCCGAGGCCGAACATCGAGATCAGCTCGCGCTGGACCTCCTGGACACCGCCACCGAAGGTGATGACGAGGTTCCGCTTGGCCTGGCCGTCGAGGTAGTCGAGCAGGTCACGGGTCGCCGGGTCACCGGGATCGCCGTGGCGGTGGACCAGGGAGACCAGGTCGGCGAGCAGGTGCTGGACCTGGTCGGAGGCGAACACCTTGGACGACGACGCGTCGGCCACCTGGAGCTCGCCCGAGGCCGCGGCGCGCGCGACCTCCCAGTTGAGCAGCTCGTTGATGCGGAAGACCGCGGTGGTCTTGCCGAGCAGGTCGCGGACGTCGGGCTCGTCACGCACGCCTGCGGCGTCGGCCCACCGGATGACGCGGTCGCGCAGGCCCTCGATCCGGCCGGCCGGGCCGAGCATGACCCGCTCGTGGTTGAGCTGCGTCGTGATCAGCTTCCAGCCCTGGTTCTCCTCGCCGACGAGCATGTCGACGGGGACGCGCACGTCGTTGAAGTAGGTCGCGTTGACGTGGTGCGAGCCGTCGGCCGTGATGATCGGCGTCCAGCTGTAGCCGGGGTCCGAGGTGTCGACGATGAGGATCGAGATCCCCTTGTGCTTCGGGGCGTCGGGATCGGTGCGCACCGCGAGCCACAGGTAGTCGGCGTGGTGGCCGCCGGTGGTCCACATCTTCTGGCCGTTGACGACGTAGTGGTCGCCGTCCCGCCTGGCCGTCGTCCGCAGCGAGGCGAGGTCGGTGCCGGCGTCGGGCTCGCTGTAGCCGATGGCGAAGTGCACGTCGCCCTTGAGGATCCGCTCCAGGAACAGGTCCTTCTGCTTCTGCGTGCCGTAGCGGATCAGGGTCGGGCCGACGGTCTGCAGCGTGACGGACGGCAGGTGCACGTCGGCGTACTGCGCCTCGTTGGCGAAGATCGTCTGCTCGATCTCGCCGAGTCCGTGGCCGCCGTACTCCTTGGGCCAGCCGACGCCCATCCAGCCGTCGGTGCCGAGCTGCCGGATCAGGCGGGAGTACGTCGGGCCGTGGCGGTCCCACGCGCCCTCGACCGGGTCGGGGTCGTGCAGGCCCTCGTACTGCGCGGCGACGCCACCGAAGTACGCGCGCAGGCGGTCCTTGAGGTCGCGCTGCTCGGCGGTGAGCTCGAGGTTCTTGGCGTCCCTGGACTCGACGGGAACCTGTGCGGCCGTCGTGTCGAGCGCGTGGGCGAGGTCGGTGCCCCACGTGGTGAACCCGACGAGCGGGTAGGTGATGTCGACACCCATGCCGCCGTGGAGGTGGTGGCAGGTGCGGAAGGCGTAGGGCGCGACCTGGCTCGCCCAGTACCCGGCGACCGCCAGGTCCTCGGCGGCCGGGAGGCCCTCGGCGACCCGCCAGACGGCGTTGTCGGCGGCGAGGTCGAGGGTGCGGGAGGCGACGTAGACGTCGGCCATCTGCAGCGACACGGCCTGGAACTCGGCAAGCGCACGGCCGAACTGCTGGCGCCCCTTGACGTAGCCGGCGGTCAGGTCGCGTGCACCGCAGAGCACGCCGGCGGCGGTGACGGCGAGGCCGGCCCGGGCGAGGTCCCGGAGGCGGGCCGCGGCGCCGTCCTCGAGCACCTCGGCGGGCGCCCCATCGAGGACGACGGTGTGCTGCGGAGCCGCGCTGGACGCGCTCGACGGCAGCAGCTCGACGCCCTCGCCACGCGGGTCGACGAGCACGACGACCTCGCGGTCGCCCTCGGTGGCGACGACGAGGAGGCGGTGGGCGGCCTCGACATGGGTCACGGCCAGCTTGCGGCCGGTGACCCGGCTGCCGTCGTACACAGCGTCGCCGCGGAGGGCGGGCGTGACGACCAGCTCGCCGGTCGCGATGCCGGGCAGCAGGTCCTTGCGCTGCACCTCGGTGCCGTACGACGCCAGGGTGAGCGCGCCGCAGCAGAGCGTCTCCCACGCCGGCACCTGCACCGCGTGGCGGCCGGCCTCGCGGAGCAGCACGGCCACCTCGGTCAGGCCCAGGCCCTCCCCGCCGTGCTCCTCGGGAACGGGGAGCGCGGTCAGGCCGGCAGCGGCCCAGGCCGCCCACTCACGGGCGTCCGACTCGCGCTCGAGGACCTCGGCGACGACGGCGCGGACTGCCTCGCCCGCCTCATTGTTTGACTCAGCATCCACGATGCAAACTGTAACGTGTTCTAGTCTTGAGCGCATGGGGGTCGTCTCACTGGCAGAGGTCGCGCGCAACCGGGTCTACATCCCGTGGGTGCCGATCCCTCCGGGACGGATGGTCGAGCTGCCCGGACGCGGCGGCGCGACGTACGTGACCGACACGCCGGGGCCGAGCCCCGACTCCCCCACCATCGTCCTGCTCCACGCGCTGGGGACGACCGGGCTGCTGACCTGGTTCCCCGCGATCCAGCCCCTGTCGAAGCGGTTCCGCGTCGTCACCCTCGACCAACGCTGGCACGGGCAGGGCATCCGCAGCGAGGAGTTCTCGCTCACGGACTGCGCCGACGACGTCGCCGCGCTGATCGACGTGCTCGAACTGCGCGACGTGGTCGTCGGCGGCTACTCGATGGGGTCGATCGTCGCCCAGCGGGTCTGGCGCCAGCACCCCGACAAGGTCGACGGGCTGGTGCTCGGCGCCACCACCGACCGCTTCCAGCTCAACGCTGCCGAGCGCGGCTTCTTCCTCGGGATGGGCTCGACCATGCTCGCGCTGCGCGGCGTGTCGCGCTCCCGGACCGCTCTCAAGGCCGGGCGGCTCGCCGCCCGCGGCGGTCTGGCTCCCTCGGACATGCACGAGTGGGCGCTGCGGGAGTTCCGCTCGACCAGCCCGTGGGCCGTCGGCCAGGCCCTCGCGGCGCTCGGGCGGCACCACTCGCGACCGTGGATCGGCCGGATCGACGTACCGACGGCGGTGGTGGTGATGATGCGCGACCGGGTCATCCCGACCTCACGCCAGATCGCGCTGGCGCGCTCGATCCCCGGCGCGACCATCCACGAGGTCGACGACGGGCACGCCGGGTGCGTGCTGGCGTCGGAGAAGTTCGTGCCGAGGTTCGTCGAGGCCGCCGCGACGGTGAACGCGCGGCGGCGCGACTTCAGGCGGCCGGAGCCGCGCTGAGGATCCGGGCGCGGTAATCCGGGCGGCGTGAACCGGACGGGCCTCGATTGGGCACGAACCGCATGCCCGCACGGCGTGTCGCATGCGGTTTGGGACCAAACCGCAACCACTTCGGGCGGGACGAAGCGCACTCAGCCCAGCGCGTCGACCGCAGCGGTGAGCCGCTCGAGCTCTGCCGGGAAGTGCCGGACGAGCGCGTCGGTGTCGGGCATCGACTCGCGGCAGGCGATGGCGCCGACGTGCATCCTGCCGGCGTTCGACATCACCGTGACGTTGAGGCCGGCTCCGTGGAAGACGGGGCCGAGCGGGCACAGCGCCTCGATCCGCGCGCCCATGAAGTAGAGCGGGATCGGCGGGCCGGGCACGTTGGAGATGACCAGGTTGTGCACCACGGGGTGCCGCTCGGCGAGGCGCAGGTTGGCGTAGGTGCGGACGGCGAGCCCGAAGGTCCGCGGAGCGGCGAACTCCGCCCAGTCCTGCAGCGCGTCGGCGCTGATCGCGTTGTGGTGCTCCTTGGCGTGCTGGTTGCGCTCGGCGAGCATCCGCAGTCGATCGAGCGGGTCGCCGATGTCGGTACCGAGCTTCGTGAACAGCGCGGAGACCTTGTTGGCGCCGCTGGAGCGGCGTGAGCTGTCGCGGACGCTGACCGGGACGGTCGCCAGCAGGGAGGACGTCGGCAGCTCGTCGCGCTCGGCGAGGTAGGCGCGCAGCGCCCCGCCGGCGACGGCGAGGACGACGTCGTTGACGGTCGTTCCAGTCGCCTTCTTGATGCGGCGGATCTCGTCGAGGTCGAGGTCGGCCATGGCGATCGAGCGGTGCGAGGTGATGGTGCCGTTGAAGGAGGTGCGCGGCGCGGAGAAGGGTGCGGCCATGGCGGTGCCTTGGCGGGCCCGGCCGATGCTCTTGGTGATCAGCTGGGCCGACGGCTTGAGGACCTTGACGAGGGTGACCGGGCGGGCCGCCGTACCGATGACGGCGCGACCGAGCAGCTCGCCCCGGCCGGGGTCACGCGGGTGCCGCTGCTCGGTGGGGACCAAGGGGGCCGCGCCCGGCTCGATGGAGCACAGGTGGGAGATCAGGTTCGCGCCGGAGACCCCATCGACCGTGGCGTGGTGCATCTTGGCGAAGACGACGACCTTCTCGGCGTCCTCACCCTCGGGCCGGTAGCCCTCGATGACCCACATCTCCCACAGTGGCCGAGAGCGGTCCAGCGGCAACGAGGCGAGGTGGGCGCACAGGTCCATCAGCTCGGCGTACCCGCCGGGGGTCGGCAGGGCCAGGCGGTGCACGTGGCGCTCGATGTCGAAGTTGCGGTCGCGGACCCAGACCGGGTGGTCGAGGCCCAGGGGGACGCCCCGGATCTTGCGGGTGAAGCCCGGGACGTCGTGGACCGACTCACCGATGCGCGCCTGGATCGCGTCGAAGGAGTACGGCGACGTCATCGTCTCCGGGTCGAGGACCATGACCGCGCACACGTGCATGAGCTGCGCCGGGGTCTCGAGGTACAGGAAGCTCGCGTCGAGCCCGGACAGCCGATCCATTCGTTGACCCCCATGGAAAACTAGAACGAGTACCAGTTTCTCACAACGAGCCGGATATCCTCGGGTCATGGGATTCGTACGGCGCCAGGCGATCACCGCAGCGCTGACCGCCAACGCCATCCGGCCCCTGCCCGGCTTCCGCGCCGGCATCCCGGCCTTCTTCGCCGGCTGGATCACCGGTGAGCTGGCCCCGCACCTGCTCGGCCTCACCGCCGCCGACGCGGCCGCCCACCTGAGCCGGTCTCGACGCGACTGGCGCGGACTCGCGCTCGCCGGGGGCTCGGCCGCCGGGCTCGCGTACCTGATCGGCCAGAGCCGACAGGCCGTGAAGGATGCCGAGGACGCGCTGGTCGAGGGTCTCGGTGTCGACTACGTCGAGCAGCTCGACGCCAAGCCCACCCCGGCCGACCTGGCCACGCCGTGGCGGAGCCTCGTCAACCCGTTCGCCTTCGGGCGGGCAGCGCGACGAGCCGGCATCGAGGTCCACCGCGACATCCGCTACACGTCGTACGGGCGCCGAGGTCTGCTGGACGTCTACACCTCCGAGGTGACCCCTGCATCGGGAGCTCCCGTGCTCCTGCAGGTGCACGGCGGCGGCTGGACGATCGGCAACAAGGACCAGCAGGGCCTGCCGCTCATGCAGCACATGGCGGCCAAGGGGTGGATCTGCGTCGCGATCAACTACCGGCTCGCGCCCCGCGACCCGTGGCCCGCGCAGATCGTCGACGTCAAGGCCGCGATCGCCTGGATCAAGGACAACATCGCGGACTACGGCGGCGATCCCGACTACGTCGCCATCACGGGAGGCTCGGCCGGCGGGCACCTGACCGCCCTCGCCGCCACGACGCCCAACGCGCCGGAGTTCCAGCCGGGCTTCGAGTCCGCCGACACCTCGGTCGAGGCGGCTGTGCCCTACTACGGCGTCTACGACTGGGCGGGAGTGTCCGGGCTGCGCTCCGCCGCGCTGATGCGGGACAAGTTCATCGCCCCCCGGGTGGTCAAGCGGCGCTTCCGCGACGAGCCCGAGGTCTTCGAGCAGGCCTCTCCCCTGCTGCGCGTCACCCCCGACGACCCGGACTTCTTCGTGATCCACGGCTCCCGCGACACCCTCGTCGACCCCGGCCAGGCGCGCGCCTTCGTCGCCGCCCTGCGCCAGACCTCCAAGCGCACCGTCGTCTACGCCGAGCTCCCGGGCGCCCAGCACGCCTTCGACATCTTCCCGTCGATCAGGTCGCAGCACCTGGTCCGGGCCACGGACCGCTTCCTGACCTGGCACTGGAACAACTGGCGCCGCGAGCGGTTGTCCGCAGGCGCGGCGGACCCGATGGATCCGGCCGCCGACGCGAGGTAGCGGCACCGCACGACCAACCCCAAGGGGCGTCCTCGCCACCGCGGACGACCGACTAGCGGGGCAACCCGAGGATCCGCTCGCCCGCGACATTGCGCAGGATCTGCGTCGTCCCGCCCGCGATCGACAGGCAACGGGTGTTGAGCTGCTCCCACAGGTCCGCCGCCAGCGGTACGTCGGACGCCTTGCCGATCACGTCGAGCAGGGCCAGGTTGTCGCCCTGCAGGCGGACGACCAGCTCCGAGGAGTCCTGGCGGCTGCGGACACCGAGCAGCTTGGCGACACTCGACTCGGCACCGGGGCCGTGCCCGCCGAGGGCGCGCAGCGTCGTACGGACACCCAGGAGGGCACAGACGGTGGCGAGGGCGACCTGGTGGCCGACCTGGACCCGGGCGACGGGGCCGACCTCGCCGGCGGCGGCCAGCTCGACGGCCCGCTCGACGCTCCTGGTGAGGCGGGCACTGGCCATGGCGACGCGCTCGTTGGCGAGGGTGGTGCGGGCCAGGCGCCAGCCGTCACCGGGCTCGGCGACCACGCACTCGTCGGGGACGAAGACGTCGTCGAGGAAGACCTCGTTGAAGAGCGCCTCGCCGGTGATCTCGCGCAGCGGGCGGACCTCGATGCCGGACGACCTCATGTCGACGAGGAAGTAGGTGATGCCCTTGTGCTGCGGGGCGTCGGGGTCGGTGCGGGCCAGGCAGATACCCCAGTCGGCGCGCTCGGCTACCGAGGTCCACACCTTCTGGCCGGTCAGCGACCAGCCACCGTCGACCTTGACCGCGCGGGTGCGCAGCGAGGCGAGGTCGGAGCCGGAGCCGGGCTCGGAGAACAGCTGGCACCAGGTCAGCTCGCCGAGCAGCGAGGGCCGCACGAAGCGCTCGCGCTGCGCGTCGGTGCCGTGCGAGAGGATCGTCGGGACCGCCCAGCCGGCGATCACCAGGTCCGGCCGTACGACGCCCGCGCGACCGAGCTCCTGGTCGATCACGATCTGCAGCGTGGGGTCGGCGCCGAGTCCGTAGGGCGTCGGCCAGTGCGGCGTGAGGTAGCCCGCGTCGACGAGGGCGGCGCGCTGCTCCCCCGCCGGCAGCGCGGCGATCCGTTCGGCGGTGGCGCGGGCGTCGGGCCGGACCACCTCGTCGCGGCCCTCGAGGTCGACGTCGACCTGGCGCCGGACGCCCGCCACGGCGGCGGCGGTCAGTCGCTCGGCCGCGTCGTCGGCCGAGCCGACGAGGGCGCGCAGGGTGAGCGCCCGGCGGAGGTAGAGGTGGGCGTCGTGCTCGTAGGTGAAGCCGATGCCGCCGAGCACCTGGATGCACGACTTGGCGACCTCGACGGCGCCGTCGAAGCAGGTCGCCTGGGCGACGTCGACGGCGAAGGCCCACTGCACGTCGTCGCCCTCCCCCTCGTCGAGCGCCGTGGCCGCGGCCGCGGCGTCCCACGCGGCGGCGGTCACGGACTCGGCGGTCTCGAGCATCTGGGCGCAGAGGTGCTTGATCGCCTGGAAGGCGCCGATCCTCTGGCCGAACTGCTCGCGCACCTTGGCGTAGTCGACGGCGGTCTCGAGGCACCAGCGGGCGACGCCGGCCGCCTCGGCGGCGGCGAGCGTCACGGCCAGCAGGCGCCGACGCTCGTCGCCAGTGTCGCCGTTGCCGCCGTTGCCGCCGGCGACCGACGCATGCCGGCTGCCGAGGTCGACGCCGAGGGCGACGGCCAGCGGGCCCTCGTCGAGGAGCAGCTGCTCGTCGGCCGTACCGCCGTCCCAGACGACGCCGCCGGGGCGCACCTGCACGCCGTACCGGCCCGGGCGTCCGGTGAGCGTCGCCCCGATCGCGGCGCCGAGCAGTCCGCCCGGCACCAGCTCCCGGGCGCAGGCCTCGAGCGCGACCGCCTGGTCGAGCACCGTGCCACCCCCACCGCCGGCGGACTCCGGGACCGCGATGGCCGCGATGCCCATCTCCTCGGCGGCGGACCAGACCGCAGCGAAGTCCGCGGCGACGTCGCCCTCGGCCGCGCGCGCGGCCTCCAGCGGACCGAGGCTCGCGGCCCACTTGCGCAGGCTGTCGGCGAGCTCGACCTGCTCGTCGGTGATGCCGATCGACATGGTGCCGCCTATCCGGTGGTTGAGGAGCTCGCGAGGAACGAGCGAGCGTCTCGAAACTAGAACGCGTTCTAACTCTACTAGAGTGGTCGGGTGACCGACACCATGCCGTCCGACCTGCTGGACCACGCCCGGCTAGCCAAGGGCTTCATGCCCGAGAACGAGGGCGACCTCCTGTTCCGGATCGCGCTCGAGCGCCTGCCTCATGGCCCCGCACTCGAGGTCGGCACCTACTGCGGCAAGTCCGGGATCTACCTGGGTGCGGCCGCACAGCAGGTCACCGCCGCCACCGGTACGACGGCCGTCGTCTTCACCGTCGACCACCACCGCGGCTCCGAGGAGAACCAGGCCGGCTGGGAGCACCACGACTCCAGCGTGGTCGACCCGGAGCTCGGGCTGATGGACACGCTCGGCCAGTTCCGCAAGAACATCGCGCGCGCCGGCCTCGAGGACCACGTCGTCGCCGTCGTCGGGCAGTCCACCACGGTGTCGGCGCACTGGCGCACGCCGCTGTCGCTGCTGTTCATCGACGGCGGGCACGGCGAGCAGCCCGCGCGCGACGACTTCGCCGGCTGGGCCCACTGGGTCGAGGCGGGCGGCTACCTCGCCATCCACGACGTCTTCCCGGACCCGGCCGACGGGGGACGTCCGCCGTACGAGCTGATCTACCTGCCGGCGCTCGCCAGCGGGCAGTTCACGGAGGTCACCAGCACCGGCTCCCTCCGTGTCCTGCAGCGCACCTCAGGCGCGGCCGGCGACCCGCTCTGACCCCACGAACCGTGCCAAGTGGCACCACGAACCGTCGATGATGGCTCTCCGAGCCGTTGCTCGTGGCACCACGACCAGTCAGTGATGGTGCAGCGAACCTGGCGTCACGTGACACGGTTCGTCGTGCCACGAGGCACGGTTCGTCGTGCCACGAGGCACGGTTCGTGGTGCCACGAGGCACGGTTCGTGGTCAGCGGACCGGCGTGGAGGTGCAGTCGCACTCGAGCGCGATCTCGTCGAAGTGCGGGGCGAGGGACGTGCCGCGCATGATCCCCGAGCCCGGGGTGGCGTGGCCGTAGGTCTCTCCCAGCGCGTCGACGGCGAGCAGCACCGCGGCGGCGGTGTAGGTCGTGTGCTCGTGGGGCCAGTGCACGTTGCGCGGCTCGTCGGCCGGTGCCGGACGGCTCGGGTCGTCGTAGACCCAGCCGGTCCAGTAGCGGCCGTCGTCCTCGCGCAGGTGCTGCATGTCGGTCAGCAGGGTCAGCGCGGAGCGCTGGTCGCCGAGCACGTCGAGCGCCATCGCGAGCTCGCAGGTCTCCGCGCCGGTCACCCACGGGTTGGTGTCGACGCAGTGGATGCCGAGGCCGGGGACGACGAACTGGTCCCACCGCTTCGACAGCAGCGACCGGGCGGCGTCGCCGCGGACCGGGCCGCCGAGGACCGGGTAGTACCAGTCCATGGAGTACGTCGACTTGTCCTCGAACAGGTCGGCGTGCGAGCGCACGGCGTGGCCGAGCCGGCCCCCGGCGAGCTCCCACTCAGGCTGCGGGTCGTCCATCAGGTCCGCGAGGGCGACGCCGGCGCGCAGCGAGTGGTAGATCGAGGAGTTGCCGGTCAGCAGGCAGAAGTCGTCGACCGGCGTCCAGCGGATGCCGCCGAAGGGCTCCTGGAGCGAGACCACGAAGTCGAGCCCGGCCCGCACCGAGGGCCAGTAGCGCTCGACGAAGCGGATGTCGCGACGCACCAGCCAGTGGTGCCACACGCCGACGGCGAAGTACGCCGACATGTTGACCTCGCCGCGCTCGTCGTCGGCGACGCCGCCCACGATCTTCATCGGCCAGGAGCCGTCGGCGCGCTGCATGGTGGGCACCCAGGCGTAGGCGCGCTCGGCGGCCTCGACCTGGCCGCCGACGAGCATCGCCATCGCGGCCTCGACGTGGTTCCAGATGTCGACGTGCTCACCGGTGGTCCACGGCACGGCGCCCCACGGCTCCTGCATGGCCGCGATGGCTGCCGCGGTGTCGGCGACCTGCTGCGCGGAGAGAACGCCCTCGACGTACGGCAGGCGGCTCAGCGGGACCTCGGGCACGGCTCCGCGCGTCACAGGCTCTCCGGCTTCCGGAAGTACAGCACCATGCTCTTGCCGATCATCGGGTCGAGCACCTTGCCCGCCAGCTGGAGGGCCCTGGGCTGCTTCATGATCTCCCAGACCAGCAGCTTGTGGTACGCCTTCGCCAGCGGGTGGTTGTCGTTCTCGACGCCGACGGCGCACTTGATCCACCAGTACGGCGCGTGCAGGCCGTGCGTGTAGGACTTGCCCTCGAAGACCATGGCCTCACCGGGCGTGCCGTCGTTGAACCGGCCGCCCTTGGTGACCTTGTCGACCAGCTCGTGGTCGGTGTAGATGCGGATGTGGCCGCCCTCGGCGTTGTGGTAGTCGGCCGACAGGCGCCAGTTGATGACCTCGGGCAGCCACCGGGGCACCGTCACGGCGAGGGTGCCGCCGGGACGCAGCACGCGGATCAGCTCGCGGATCGCCGCGACGTCGTCGTGGATGTGCTCGAGCACCTCGGAGCAGACGATCCGGTCGAACTCGCCGTCGGCGAAGGGCAGCGCGAGCGCGTCACCCTGCTTGACGTCGGCCTCGGCGCCCTCGGGCACCTCCCCGGCCTCCTTCATCGCGACGAACAGGTCGCGGACGCCCTCGAGCTCGTCGGCATCGAGGTCGAACGCGATCACGTCGGCGCCGCGGCGGTACATCTCGAAGCTGTGACGACCGGCACCGGCGCCCATGTCGAGGACGCGGTCACCGGCCCGCAGGCCCAGGCGGTCGAAGTCAACGGTCAGCATCTCTGTTCTCCCTCAGGCCTTCTCGGCCTTGTATTCGGCGATCACGTCTTCGAGTACGGCGGCGGTGCTCGCCGCGACGGCGGTCCAGCTGAAGAGCTCCTTGACCCGGCGACGCCCGGCAGCACCCATCTCGGCGCGTCGGGCGGGGTCGTCGAGCAGCGCCGCGACGGCACTCGTCAGGGCACCGACGTCGCCGGGCTCGACGACGTCCGCGCAGAGGCCGTCGGGACCGACGACCTCGGGGATGGCACCGGCGCGCGAGACGACGAGCGGGGTCTCGCAGGCCATCAGCTCGGCGGTCGGCAGCGAGAAGCCCTCGTAGAGCGAGGGGACGCAGGCCAGCTCGGCCGAGCCCATCAACGCGACGAGCTCGTCGTCGGTGAGGCCGTTGGCGAAGGAGACGCGGTCGACGATGCCGAGCCGGTCGATGAGCTTCTCGGTGACGCCACCCGCCTTGGGCTTGGTCACCAGCACCAGCTCGAGGTCGCGCTCGACGACGAGCTTGGCGAAGGCCTCGAGGAGCACCGAGATGCCCTTGAGCGGCGCGTCGGCGCTGGCCATCGCGAGGATCCGGCCGGGCACGCGGGGCTCGGTCGGCGGGACGAAGCGGTCGTCGACGCCGAGCAGGATCGTCTCGATCCGCGCCGGGTCGACGCCGAACTCGCGCACGACGTCGCGCTTCGACGACTCCGACGGCACGACGACGCGGCGCAGCCTCGGCGCCGTGCGCTTCTGCTCGGTGAGGAAGGAGTACCAGCGCCAGACGCCGATCTTCGGCAGCTCGAAGCGCCACTTCGAGCCGGCCTTGCGCTTGGCCCAGACCGCGGCGGCGAGCTCGATGCGGCGGTCCATCGTGATCGGGTGGTGGATCGTGGCCGCGAGCGGCAGGCCCAGGTCCTCGACGCCGAGCAGCGGGGTGGCGAGGGTCTGGTTGTCGAAGACGATGTCGAAGTCGTCCACGCGCCGCTTGAGCACCTTGACCACGCGCTTGCTGAAGGTCATCGGCTCCGGGAAGGCGCCGCTGCGCATGGTCAGCCACTCCTCGACGTCGATCAGGTCGCGGTACTCGCTCGGGCGCGGGTTCCGGAACTCGTCGCCGGGGCGGTAGAGGTCGAGGCTCGGCACCTTGGTGAGGGTGACGCCCTCGTCGAGCTCGGGGTAGGGCTGGCCGGAGAACACCTCGACCGTGTGGCCGAGCGCCACGAGCTCCCGGGTCAGCCGCCGGATGTAGATCCCCTGGCCGCCCACGTGGGGCTTGCTGCGGTAGGACAGCATCGCGATTCGCATCAGGTGGTTCTCCCCAAGTCGTGCTCCCGGGGAGCAGGGTTGTAACAAAATCGTGGTGGAACGTGTTCCAAATTATGCGCTACCTGCCGGTAGCCTATCGACTGGGTCCTCAACAACCCGCCTCGTCATCTTCACCCCAGGGGGACATTCCGTGAGCATCGCGAACTCGGCCACGTCCGAGGACCTCGGATCCGCCGCGCAGCGCGAGCGCCGCAAGCGGATCCTCGACGCGACCTACGAGCTGGCCAAGTCCGGCGGCTTCGACGCCGTGCAGATGCGCGCCGTGGCCGAGCAGGCCGACGTCGCCCTCGGCACGCTCTACCGTTACTTCCCGTCGAAGATCCACCTGCTGGTCAGCGCCCTGGGCCGCCAGTTCGACGAGGCCTCGGTCCGCCTCAACGACCGAGAGATCCCCGGCGACACCCAGGCCGACCGCGTGCTCTACGTGCTCAAGCGGATGGCGCGCGGCATGCAGGGCGATCCCAAGCTCACCGAGGCCCTGACCCGTGCCTTCATGTTCGCCGACAGCAGCGTGGCCAACGAGATCCACGTCGTCGGCATGGCGATGACCTCGATCGTCACGCACGCCATGCACGGCGGCGTGCCCGCCGAGGGCGCGCTGACCGACCAGGACGTCGCCGTCGCGCGGGTCCTGGGCGACGTGTGGCTGTCCGCCCTGGTGGCGTGGGTGACCGGCCGCTCCACGGCCGCGGAGACCGCGGCGCACATGGAGACGGCCGTTCACCTGATCCTCCGCGACTGACTCAGGCACCGAAGGCGTGCGTCGACGTCACGCCGCCGTCCACCGCGATCTCCGCACCGTTGATGTACGACGACTCGTCGCTGGCGAGGAAGACGTAGACGGGCGCGATGTCCTCGGGCAGGCCGACCCGGCGCAGCGGCACCTTGCTGGCGCCGTACTCCATCGCGGCGTCGCCACCGTGCACGCGGGTCATCGGGGTGTCGATCATGCCGGGGTGCACGGAGTTGACCCGGATGCCCTTCGGGCCGAGCTCCATCGCCGCGCACTTGGTCATGCCGCGGATCGCCCACTTGGTGGCGGCGTACGCCGTGCACGACGGCATACCGGCCAGGCCCTCGACCGACGAGGCGTTGATGATCGAGCCGCCGCCGTTCTTGCGCATGGTGCGGGCCACGGCTTGCATGCCGAGGAAGACACCGAGCTGGTTGACCCGCCAGACCAGCTCGACCTCGGCAGCCGGCATCCGCTCGATGTCGCCGAAGCGGAGGATGCCGGCGTTGTTCGCGAGCACGTCGACCGGACCGAAGCGGGTGTTGGTGTCCTCGACCAGCGCGGTCCACGACGCCTCGTCGCTCACGTCGTGGTGGGCGAAGTGCGCGTTCGCGCCCCCCGAGGTCCGGCACAGCTCGTCGGCGAGCGCCTGGCCCTCGTCCTTCGCCACGTCGGCGATGACGACCTTGGCACCCTCCGCGACGTAGGCGCGCGCGATCGCGGCACCCTGGCCCTGCGCGCCGCCGGTCACGATCGCGACCTTGTTGTCCAGTCGTCCCATGGTCACACCGTCAGCTTCATGATCGTGTCGGCCGCGAAGCCGACGTGGGGGTCGCGGTCGGCGAAGAAGCCACCGAGCTGCTTGTCGAGGTCGTCACCGGTCCACAGGTCACCCGAGGCGTCGAAGCGCTGCTCGACGACCGGGGCAGCGACCAGGGCCACCATGCCGCCGTACACGACGAAGACCTGGCCGGTGATCCGCTCGGCGGCCGGCGAGGCGAGGTAGGCCACCAGCGGCGCGACGTGCTCGGCGGAGTACGGGTCGACGCTCTGGCCGGACTCGTCCTCGCCGAAGACGGCGGCGGTCATCGCGGTGCGTGCCCGCGGGCAGATGGCGTTGGCGCGGACGCCGATCTTCGCCAGGCCGCGTGCGGTCGACAGGGTCAGGGCTGCGATGCCGGCCTTGGCCGCGGCGTAGTTGGCCTGGCCGGGCGAGCCGCCGAGGAAGGCCTCGGATGCGGTGTTGACGATGCTGCCGTAGACCGTGCCGGACTCGCTCAGCCTCGACTGCTCGCGCCAGTACGACGCGGCGTTGCGCGAGAGCAGGAAGTGGCCGCGCAGGTGGACCGCGATGACCGCGTCCCACTCGTCGTCGGACAGGTTGAAGAGCATCCGGTCGCGGGTCATGCCGGCGTTGTTGACGACGATGTCGAGCCCGCCGAGCTGATCGACGGCGGCGGCCATCATCGCGTCGGCCGTCTCGCGCCGGCTCACGTCACCCGGTACGACGAGAGCCTCGCCCCCGAAGGAGCGGATCTCCTCGACCGCGTCGTCGCCCGCACCCGGCAGGTCGTTGACGACCACCCGGGCACCGGCCCGGGCCAGGGCGAGTGCCTCGGCGCGGCCGAGACCGGCACCGGCACCGGTGACGATCGCGACCTTGCCCTCCAGGGACGTGCCCTGATCCATGCTCACTCCTCCACCAGCGTGATCGCGGCCCGCGGACAGGCCGCGACCGCACGCCGGACGTTGTCGATGTTCTCGTCGGTGGTCTGCTCGGTGTGCAGCTGGAGGAAGTCGTCGTCATCCAGCTCGAACACCTCGGGCGCCATGGCCTCGCACAGGCCGTTGGACTCGCAGAGGTCGAAGTCGACCTTGATCTTCATCAGGTGGCCTTTCAGGTCATCTTCCGGTGGTCCCAGGACGCGACCCGGTCCGGGTGGATGATCACGCCCACCCGCTTGGTCGCCTGCTTCTCGACGGCCTGGACGCCGAACTCGCCGAGCTCCTCGAAGGAGCCGACCCCGGCCATCCGGGTCGCGACTGCCGAGCCGATCTCGAAGATCGTGTCGCGGTCGCGGACGATCTCGGCCCGGCCCTCGATCGACACGCCCCGCAGCTCGAAGTAGTCCACGCCGTCCTCGACGAGCGCGGTCACGTGGGGGTCGCGTTCGAGGTTGACGATCTTCTGGCTGCGGCCGTAGGTCCAGAACGCGATCCTCCCGTCGCGCACGACGTAGAAGAGCGTGGTCAGGTGCGGAAAGCCGTCCTTGCCGTTGGCGGCCACCTGGACCTTCAGGTTCTCCTCGAGGAGGGCCTGCACCTCTTCGTCGGTCAGCTTGACCTGGTTGCGTCCGCTGCTCATCTCAGGATCCTTCCGAGGAGTGGCCCGGGAACACGTGGGCCGTCGGGTCCACGACGACGGCGGCGTTGTTGACGGCGGTCGCCGCCTCGCCGAAGCCGACCGCGATCAGGCGGACCTTGCCGTCGTACTCGGTGATGTCGCCGGCCGCGAAGACGCGCGGCAGGTTGGTGCGCATGGCGCCGTCGACGACGACGTGGCGGCGGTGGGTCTCGAGGCCCCACTGCTGGAGCGGGCCGAGGTCGGCGACGAAGCCGAGCGCGGCGACAATCGCCTGCGCGGGCCGGGTCGTGGCCTCGCCGTCGACCGTGATCTCGATCTCGGCGAGCTCGCCGGCCGCTCCCCCGGCGGCGTCGCGCAGGGCGGTGACCTCCGCGCGGGTGACGATCTCGACCGACGACGCCTGGACCTGCTCGACCGTGCGCTGGTGCGCACGGAAGGCGTCGCGGCGGTGGACCAGGGTGACCGAGCGGGCGATCGGCTCCAGGTGGTGCGCCCAGTCGAAGGCGCTGTCGCCGCCGCCGACGATGACGACGTCCTTGCCGGCGTACGGGGCGAAGCTCGGCACGAAGAACTCGACGCCGCGGCCCACCCAGCCCTCGGCGGCCGGGAGCGGGCGTGGGCTGAACTTGCCGATGCCGGCGGTGATGATCAGGGCCTTGGCCTGGACCAGCGTGCCGTCGTCGAGGGTGAGCTCGACACCGGTCTCCTCGTCGACCTTCAGTCCGCTGGCCGTGCGGCCCAGCAGCTGGACCGGGTCGGCGGTGAGCGCCTGCGCGACCAGGCCGTCGACGAGCTCGCGCCCCTTGACGGTCGGGAAGCCGGCGACGTCGAGTATCGCCTTCTCCGGGTACATCGCGGTGACCTGGCCGCCCAGCTCGGGCAACGAGTCGACCAGCGCGACCCGGAGGCCGCGGAAGCCCGCGTAGTACGTCGCGAACAGGCCTGACGGGCCGGCTCCGATGACGGCGACGTCGCAGTCCACAGGGGTGCTCACACCCCGAACTGTAACGTGTTCTAGTTGTTCTTGTCTCGTGTCCCGTCGGTGTCGAGACCATCGACGAACCAACCCTGGTCGGTGTGGACCATCGTGACGAGCACCTTGTAGGGGGTCACGACGGTCTCCGGCTTGCCGTTGCGCTCGCGCACGACCGCCTGGTTGAGGAAGACCAGCGCCTGCAGCCGGGTCCGGTTCGCGCGAACGACGGCCTGCGCCACGACCGGCGCCTGCACGATCGTCTTGTTGGCGACGAACTCGTCCTCGATGTCGCCCGCGGTCCGTCGGTACTGGGTCTCGAACGACGACGTCATCAGGTCGGCGGCGTCGTCGACCTCCTCGTCGTACTTCTTGTAGTCGACCGAGACGATCTCCTGCGCAGCCTTCGCAGCGGCGTCGACGCCCTCCTTGACGTCGAGGTCGTCGGCGATGACGGGCCGGCCGTCAGGCACGGTGACCTGCCCGTCGTTGTCGGCGGCCTCGACCTTCGGGTCGTCGTCACCGACCTTGTCGACGACCAGCATCGCGGCCTCGAGACCGAGGGCGAGAGCGACCAGGACGAGCGTGGCGATCAGCACGCGGGTCGTCTTCTGGCGGGCCAGGACGCTGGGGCGCACCGGGCCGGCGGGCTCGTCGGGGCCCGACAGTGCGGGAGGCGGGGTGGGTACGACGGCCTGCTTGCGCAGCCGGACGCCGGGCTCGACCGTCGCGTCCTCCGTGGTCGCGGTGCCGGTGGCCTCGTCCTCGGGACGGGTCGCGCCTGCCTGCCCGGCGATCTTGCGCGGGCGTTGCGTGCCCCCACGGGAGGTGGCGGGACGGCGGGGGGTGGGTCGCGTCATCGTCTTCCTCAGGGAACGTACTGGAGGTCGGAGGTGAGCCAGGCGCCCTTGTCGAGGACGAGCTCCACCTGCATCCGGTAGTTCCGGGCCTCTTCCTTGAACTCGGTGGTCTTGCTGGCCGCCGTGCCGGTGGCCGCGACGATCACCGTGGCGGAGTCCTTGTCACCGGACACCAGTCCGGTCCAGACCACGTCGCCCTTGGTCGTCGACTGGGCCCGCTCGGCCAGCGACTTCACGTTGGCGCTCGCCTTGTCCCACTGGTCGAGGAAGGTTCCGGTCGCCAGGCCGCGCACGGCCTCGATGTCGTCGTCGACCGTCTTGTAGTCGAGGTTGACCATCGCGTCCACGACCTTGGTCGCCGCGTCGAGCTGGGCCGCGACCCGCTCCTGGTCGGCCTCGTCGGCCGCGTCGAGCGCGGTCACCACGCCGCGGCCGGTGTCCTGGCCCACGCCCGGCGTCGTCGACGACGCGTCGTCGTCCTTCCAGAACGCGAGGTCGAGGTCGCTGCGCTGGATCACGATGCCGAGGAAGATCGCGACGCACCCCAGCAGCACCGTGGCTGCGTAGAGCGTGACGTTGAGCCGGATCCGGCCTGCCTCCTCCGACGACGTCGCCGGGGTCACCGGCTCGCCACCGGACCGATCAGCAGCCACTTCCACGCATCCCCTCCCAGGACCGACAGGTCCTCCTGCCCCTTGAGCCGCACCGGGTTCCCGGCGTTGTCCTCGAGCCCCGGCACCGACCCGGTCACCGGATCGTAGACGCCACTGTAGACGCGGGCCGGGGAGGCGTGGTTGCGGCGGTTGCCGGGGGCGTACTTGCTGCCCCGCATGTTGTACGGCGGACCCGCGGTGCAGCTCACCTCGGCGGCGGTGGCATCCGTCAGGGTCTGGGTGGAGCGCCAGTCCTCGGGCTTCACGTAGCCCTGGGTGCACGGCGGCACGCTGTAGTCGAACTGCAGGTTGACGTGGCCCCAGCCGTCAGCCGTGCTTCCGCTCGGACCTCCGGAGATCAGGGCGGGATAGGTCACCAGCAGCTGCTCGATGCCATCGAGCTCGCTGACCAGGATCTGGTTGGTGGTGACCAGGTTGCCGAGCAGCACCGGCAGCGTGGGCTCGAGCTCCTTGAGCAGCTGGTCGACCGCGCGCGCCGCTCCGGGCGTCTGGCTGAGCACCGTCCGCAGGTTCTTGTCCTGCCCGCGCAGGGCCGTCGTGATCGTGTTCAGGTCGGCGGCGAAGCTGCGGATGTTCTCCTTCTGCCCGCGCTGGGTCCTCAGCACGGTCAGGCTGTTGTCGAGCAACGCGATGGTCTCGTCGGTGTGCTCGCTCGCCTCGGCGATGAAGGTGGAGCCACCGTCGAGCAACCGCTGGAGGTCCCGACCGGTGTCGCCGAACATGACGCCGAGCTCCTTGACGACCTTCTGCAGGCTCTCCTTGTCGACGGAGTCGACGAACCGGCTCAGGTCGACCAGCAGGTCGCCCTCGTCGACGGGCAGCGAGTCGGCGTTCCCCTGGTAGTGGGCGCCGTCCGCGGCGTACGGGCCGTCGGCGTTCTTCGGCTGGAAGTCGAGGTACTGCTCGCCGACCGCGGAGAGGTTGTGGACGAAGACCTGCGCGTCGAGCGGCAGCTCGGTGCCGTGCTCCAGCTCGAGCTTCAGGTCGACGCCCTCCTCGGTCGGCTCCATGCTGGAGACCTTGCCGACCTTGACGCCTCGGTAGGTGACCTCGCTGCCCTCGAACAGGCCGCCGGAGCCGGGCAGACTGGCGGTGACGGTGATGTTGCGGCCGGTCACCCGGTCGACGACGCCGAGGTAGCTGGCCGTGATGTAGGTGATGCCGACCGCACTGAGGACGACGAACGCCATCAACCGGATCCGTACGCCCCTGCTCATGCTGTCGCTCCCAGCAGCTGCTTCGTCGTTCCGCCACCCGTGGACCCGGACGGGGCGAGCCCACCGGTCAGCCCGGACAGCAGCCCGTTGGGACCGAGCAGGCCGCCGTTCAGCAGCTGGCTCAGGTCGAGGTTCGGCAGCGAGTTGAGCAGCTTGCAGACCGGGCTGCCCTTCAGCGCGACCTTCTTGCAGTCGGCCTTCATCTGCTTGAGCAGGTCGAGGTCGCTGAGCACCCTGGCGCAGGCCGTGCTGGTCAGGCTGCCGCTCTTGAGGCAGCGACCGACCTGGTCCAGCACCTGACCGAGGTCGGGCAGCTGGATGGCCGGCAGGCCCAAGGTGTGGAACAGGTTCGTGAGGTCGATGTCGACGCGGGCGATGGTGTCGGCGTAGTCGCCCTGGACGATGTCGTTGGCCGACTGGGGGAAGGGGAAGCTCACCAGCAGGTTGAGCCCCGGTGCCAGCTGCTCGTCGGCCTGACGGAGGCGGCGCAGGATCGGGCTCAGGTCCTCCAGGATCGCGAGCACGTCCTCCTTGCTCGCGTTGATCACCCTCGTGCCGACCTTGCCGAGCCGGTCGAGTGCGCCGAGCATGTCGATCAGCTCGTCGTGCTGGGCCGAGAGGACCTCGATCGCCGGGCCCGTCGCGTCGAGCGCGTCGCTGATCGTCTGCTTCTCGGAGTTCAGCGTGGAGGTCAGGTTGTTGAGCGACTCGAGGGCGTTGATGATCTGGACCTTCTGCTGGTCCACGGTGCCCACGACCGAGTCGAGCGAGGACAGCAGGTTGCGCAGCCGGTCCTCCCGACCGGACATCACCTGGTTGGCCTCGCGGGTGATGGTGCCGAGCTGGGCCACGCCGCCGCCGCTGAGCAGGAAGGACAGTGCGCCGAGCACCTCCTCGACCTCGGGGTTGCGCCCGGTCTTGGCGAGGTCGATCGTGTCGCCCTCGGCCAGCCGACCCGTCGGCGCCTCCTCCTTCGGCGCCTCCAGGGCGACGTACTTCTCGCCGAGGAGCGACACCTGACGGATGTCCGCGATCGCGTTGTCGGGCAGCTCGACGTCCTTGCGGATCAGCAGCTTGACCTTGGCGTTCCAGCCGGAACGCTCCACCTCGGACACCTCGCCGACGGTGACGTCGTCGACCATCACCGGCGAGCGCGGCACGACGTTGAGGACGTCCTTGAAGTAGACCGTGATCTCGAAGGCGTCGTCCGCGTCGACCTCGTGGCCGGGCAGCGGCAGGTCATAGGCGCCGTCGAAGCTGCTGCAGCCCGTCAGGACGGCGAGCCCCAGCAGTCCCGCCAGAGCGGAACGCCAGCTGCGGATCGATCGGGTCATCACGAGCCACCTCCGAGCAGGGTCGCCATGGAGACACCGTCTCCGCTCATGTACGACACCGGCATCGCACCGGGAAGCTGGATCCCTCGGCTCGTGTCGGCCCCTGCCTGCTTGGCCTTGGGCAGGTACGACTTGTACTCCGGCGGGAGCCAGGGAAGCTTGGTGAGCACCGGCTCGAGCACCTTCTCGACGAGGGCGCACGCGGTGTCCTTGAGGGCCGGCGGCATCGCGGGGTTCTGCTGGATGACGGCACAGATGAACCCGTCGGCGTCCCACACGTAGCCACCGATGCCGATCCTGCTGTTCTGCGAGTCGCTCACGTGGTCGAAGCCGGCCTGCAGGTTGGCCATCGCGGTCGGCGCGGCGCGCATCGCCCGGGCCAGGCTGTCCTTCTCGGAGACGATCGTGTTCATCACGTCGGTGAGC
The DNA here is from genome assembly GCF_001428825.1 of Nocardioides sp. Root240. Taxonomy (GTDB): domain Bacteria; phylum Actinomycetota; class Actinomycetes; order Propionibacteriales; family Nocardioidaceae; genus Nocardioides. The sequence goes on from NZ_LMIT01000001.1 coordinate 51,286, forward strand.
TTGCGGACGTCGGTCACGAACGCGTCGCGGTTCTTGGTCACGAAGCCCTTCACGCTGCCGACGGCCTGGGCCACGGAGGCCACGGCCCGCTCGAGCTCGTCGCTCTCCTCGGCCAGCATCCCCGACACCCCGGCCAGGTCCTTCATGAAGGCCCGGACCAGCTTGTCGTTCTTCGCGAGGGTGTCGGTGAACTCGGCGAGCTGGGTCACGGTCTCGAACAGCGGCCCCGCGCCGTTGCCGAAGGTCTCGGCGGCGTCGGCGAGGTCGTGGATCATCTGGTTGCCCTGGGCCCCCTGGCCGTCGAAGGCCTTCTCCCCCGCCTCGAGCAGGTGGTCGAGGGTGCCGTCCTTGTTCACGCCGTTCGGGCCGAGGGCCCGGGTCAGCGTCTGGAGGCTGTTGTAGATCCGGTCCAGCTCGACCGGCACGCCGGTCTGCTGGAGCGCGATGTCCGCTCCGTCGGCCATTGCCTTGTCGCCGTCACCGAAGACCGGGGTCAGCTGGACGAAGCGGTCCGCGACGAGCGTCGGGGTCACGATGACCGCCTGGGCGTCGGCGGGGATCTGGTACTGCGCGTCGTACTCCATCTCGACGCGCACCGAGTTGCCCTCGGGGATCACGGCGGTCACCTTGCCGACGTTGACGCCGAGCACGCGCACGTCGGTGCCCTCGTAGACACTGACAGCGCGCGGGAAGTGCGCGGTCACGGTCTTGATCTCGGCCGGCGAGCGGAGCAGGTTGACCGTCACGGCGACGAGCAGGAGCACGGCGAGGCCGGCCAGCACGCGGCGTTCGATGCGCTTGAGGATCGTGGTCACCATCGTCATCACTCCACGAACCCGGGTACGAACTCGCCGGTCGGCAGGGCCAGCAGGTTGGACGCGTAGGCGTCGAACCACGGGCCGGTGCCGACGATGTTGCCGAGGATGTCGACGTAGGGGCCGAGCGCCGCGAGCGTCTCCTTGAGCTTCTTCTTCTTCGAGACGAGGAAGCTGACGAGTCCGTCGACCTCCTTGAGGGCCGGGCCGATCTGCTTCTCGTTGTCCTTGACCAGGCCTCGGAGCTCGACGGCGAGGCTGCGGGCGTTGACCAGCAGGTCGTGCACGGCGGCCTTGCGCTTGGTCAGCTCCTGGAAGACGAGGTCGCTGTTCTTCATCAGGCCCACGATGTCGCCGCTGCGGTCGGCCAGGACCTTGCTGACGTCCTTCGAGCTGTCGAGCAGCGTCTGCAGCTCCTCGTCGCGGGAGGCCACGCTCCGCGAGAGACGGGCGATGCCGTCGAACGAGGCCTGGATCTCGGGCGCGGAGACGTCGAGGGTGTCGGCCACCGTGTCCAGCGCCTTCGAGAGCTGCTCGGTGTCGATCTTCTCGGTCGTGGAGGCCAGGTCGCCGAACACGCCCACGATGTCGTACGCCGACTCCGTCCGCTCGAGCGGGATGGTCCCACCCGCCGCCAGCTGGCCACTGCCGCCCGGCTGGACGTCGAGGAACTTCTCGCCGAGCAGGTTCAGCACCTCGATCGAGGCCGCACTGTCCTTGCCGAACTCGACGTCGCCGTCGAGCTCGAACTTGACCTTCACCCGGTCGCCGGCGAGGGCCACCTGGGTGACGCGGCCGACCCGGATGCCGCCCACCTGGACGATGTTGCCCTTGTGGATGCCGCTGGCGTCGCTGAACTCGGCGTAGTAGGTCGTCCCGCGGAAACCGGGGAACTTGCCGAGGTTGAAGGTGGCCGCGGAGATCACGGCCATCAGCACGAGGGTGATCGTGCCGAGCCGGAGGATGCGGGCCTCGCTCGTGTTCGCCATCAGTGGTCCTGGCACCGGGGAGCGGTGGACTTGAACGAGAAGTTCTCGATGTACTTGGTGATCTGCTTCAGCAGCGCCTGCTCGCCGATGATGGGCAGCTTGATCGTGGCCGAGACCCCACAGATGTAGTACTGGTACCAGGAGCCGTAGGTCCCGGTTCGAGTCTGGTCGTCCATGGTCTCCGGCATCCGGTCGAGCAGCTGACCGAGGTTCTTGCGGTTCTCCGGCCGGTTGAGCAGCTTCGCGAGGTCGCGCAGCGCGGCGATGTCCTCCTTGAGGAGCGGCCGGCCGCGACGGAGCAGGTCGGCCACCGTCACGGTGAGCTGCGAGATGTTGTCGAGGGAGGAGCCGATCGTGTCCCGGTCCCTGGCGAGGTCGGTCATCCAGTCCTTGAGCTCGACGACGAGGGAGCTGAGCTGCTCGTGGCGGTCGTCGACGGTCTTCAGCGTGGTGCTGAGGTTGCCGATGACCTCGCCGATCAGCTGGTCGCGGTTGGCCAGCGAGGTCGTCAGGGACGCGGTGTGGGCCAGCAGGCTCTTGACCGTGCCGCCCTCGCCCTGGAGCACCTGGACCAGGTTCATGCTCAGCTCGTTGACCTGGTCGGGCGTGAGCGCCGCGAACAGCGGCTTGAAGCCGTCGAAGAGGACGGTCAGGTCGAGCGCCGGCTTGGTGTTGCCGACCGGGATGGTCGCACCGTCGGCGAGCGCCTTCGCACCGTCGGCGCCGGAGCCCTCCTCGAGCGCCAGGTAGCGGTCCCCGACGAGGTTGAGGAAGCGGATCTCGGCCCGCGAGGCGGTGGTCATCTCGACCCCCGCGTCGACCTTGAAGGTCACCTTCGCCATCGAGCGCTGGTAGTGCTCGACCTTCTTGACCTCGCCGACGTTGACGCCGGCGACCCGGACGTCGTCGCCCTTCTCGAGCATCGTGGCGTTGGTGAAGATCGCCTGGTACTCGTTGCGCTCGCCGAAGCCGACGTTGCCCATGATCACGACGAGCACGCCGGTGACCAGGATCGAGACGGCCGTGAAGATGCCGAGCTTGATCGCAGCCGCGGTGGTGACCGCGTTGCGGCGGTTGAGCAGGTGGCCCGCGTTGTCGCTCATCCGGCAGCCCTCCCCTCACGCACGACCGGGCCGTAGAGCAGCGTGCCCAGGGAGCCGTACGACGCCGGGTCGTGCCCGCTCTTGTCGGCGAGGATCGCGTTGACCACCTTCTGCTCGGGGGCGCTGCCGGCGTACCCGCTGTTGATGCCGATCGGGTTCGGGTTCTCCAGCCCGGGGATCGGGAACGGCAGGTAGCCGCCCTTCTCGTCGAGGTCGGTGCCCTGGTCGAGCGGCACCGGCGGCGCCGGCACGGTGAACTTCGGCAGGCCCAGGCACCACGGTCCGTGTCCGACCTCGCCGTAGGTCGGCAGGTCGCGCTCGTCGAAGGCGCGGAACTGCGGCGAGCCGAGCTCGATCTTCTGCCTGACCCAGTTGCCCTCGAAGGTCTTGGAGAGGATCGGCTCGTAGTTGGCCGCACCGCGAATCAGGCACGGGAACTCCGGCGAGTAGTCCGCGAGCAGCCCGATGACGGGCTCGGTCACCTCGCCCATCCGGATCAGGTTCTGCTCGTTGGTCGCCAGCAGGCGGGTCGACGTCTTCGCGAGGCCGGTGAGGTCGGAGAAGAAGACGTCGAGGTCCTCGGACTTCTGCGTGATCGTCTTGCTGGTGACCGTGACGTTGTCGAGGACGTCGAGCAGGTCGGGCGCCGCGACGTCGTAGGCGTCGGCGACGTCGGCCAGCGCGATCAGGTCCTCCTTGAGCGTGGGCAGCGAGTCGTCGATGGCGCCGATGTACTGGCCGAGCTGGTCCATCGTCTCGCCGAGCTCGTTGCCGCGACCCTCGAGCGCGGTGGCCACGGCGCTCAGGGTCATGTTGAGGTCGGCCGGGCGCACCGCGCGCAGCAGCGGGAACAGGTCGGCGAGCACCTGGCTCAGCTCGACGTTGGTCTCGACCCGGTCGGACGGGATGACGTCACCGTCGCGGAGCTCGCCGGAGGCACCCGTCTCGGGGCGGACAAGGGCCACGAACTTCTGGCCGAAGAGGGTGGTCGGCAGGATCTGGACGGTCACGTTGGCCGGGATCTTCTTCGCGGCATCCGGCTCGAGGTCGAGGGTGATCGAGGCCTGCTTGCCGTCCTGGTCGATCTTCGCGACGCGGCCGACGAGGACGCCGTTGATGCGGACGTCGCCGAACTTGGCGAGCTGCAGGCCCGCTCGGTCGGCCTTGACCGTGATCGTCGTGGTGCTGTCGAAGGCCTTGTTGTAGATCGAGACCGACAGCCACACGAGCAGGGCGATGGCGGTCAGGAAGCCGATGCCGGCGACCAGGAGCCGGTTGTGCTCCCGGGCGCTGTCGTGGTGGATGTTGACGAGCATCAGCCGATCACCCCCTCATCCCGTGATCCGGACGGTGGTGGTCGAGCCCCAGATGGCGAAGCTCAGGAAGAAGTCCGCGACCACGATGGTCACGATGCTGGTCCGGATCGCCTTGCCGACCGCGCGGCCCACGCCCGCCGGTCCCCCGGAGGCGGTGTAGCCGTAGTAGCAGTGGATGAGGATCACCGCGACGGCCAGGAAGAGCAGCTTGAAGAACGACCAGATCATGTCGATCGGCGGCAGGAACTGCAGGAAGTAGTGGTCGTAGGTGCCACCGGACTGGCCGTAGATGTAGACCACGATCAGCCGCGGCGAGAGGTACGACGCGCACAGCGCCACGATGTAGAGCGGGATGACGGCGACGAAGGCGGCGATCATCCGGGTGGTCACCAGGAAGGGCAGGGACGGGATGCCCATCACCTCGAGCGCGTCGATCTCCTCCGAGATCCGCATCGCGCCGAGGCGGGCGGTGTAGCCGCAGCCCACCGTCGCGGCGAGCGCGATCGACGAGACCAGCGGAGCCACCTCGCGGGTGTTGAAGTACGCCGAGATGAACGCGCTGAACTTCGCGACGCCGATCTGGCTGAGCGAGGCGTAGCCCTGGATGCCGACCTCGGTGCCGGCGAAGAAGGCCATGAACGCGATGACGCCGACCGAGCCGAGGATCAGGCTCAGGCCGCCCGCGCCGAAGGCGACCTCGGCGAGGGTGTTGCTGATCTCGCGGGGGTAGCGGCGGATCGCGCGGGGCGCCCAGGCGAGGGCCTTGGCGTAGAAGAGCAGCTGGTCGCCGTACCCCTCGAGGGTGGAGCGCCCGCTCTTGTAGGCATCGCCCGCCACCTGGCCCACGACCGCCATCAGAGGCCCACCGGCGGAGCGACCTGGAAGTAGATGGCCGTGATGACGGCGTTCAGGAAGAACAGCGCCATGAAGGCGATGATGACCGACTCGTTGACCGCGCGGCCCACACCGCTCGGGCCGCCGCCGGCGTTGAGGCCCTTGTAGGCACCGATGATCGCGGCGAGCCAGCCGAAGATGAGCGCCTTGACCATCGCGATGTAGAGGTCGGGCAGCGAGGCGAGTGCGGTGAACGAGGAGAGGAAGGCGCCGGCGGAGCCGCCCTGGACGATCACCGTGAAGAAGTAGCCGCCACCGATGCCGGTGCCGATCACGATGCCGTTGATCATCAGCGCGACGAACATGGTCGCGACCACCCGGGGGGCGACGAGTCGCTCGAGCGGGTCGATGCCGAGGACCTCCATGGCATCGATCTCCTCACGGATCTTGCGCGCCCCGAGGTCGGAGCAGATCGCCGACCCTGCGGCCCCGGCGATGATCATCGCGGCCGCCATGGGAGCCGCCTCACGGACCGTCGCGAGCACGGCCGTCGCGCCGGCGAAGGACTGGGCGCCGAGCTGGCCGGTCAGGTTGCCGACCTGCAGCGAGATCACTGCGCCGAACGGGATCGAGACCATGATCGTCGGCATCAGCGTGACGCTGGTGACGAACCAGGCCTGCTCGAGGAACTCCCGGAACTGGAAGGGGCGGGTGAAGATCCGCTTGGTGACCTCGACCACCATCAACGCGATCTCACCGGGGCCGCGCACGACCGATACGGCGTTGAACGCCACGCCCCGACTCCTCTCCCCGACTCCCCCATGGACCAGGCCCCCGGAGGAGCCGACGCGCCATAGTAGAACACGTTCTCGTTGTGACCAATGCGACACCCTGTGACGGGAGCCACATCCGGTCACCACCGGGCTCAACGGGCCTCCGGCGGACCGGGTCACGCCGCGCCCCGGCTTTCCCGGGCGCGGCCTGCATAGGATCGCCCCGTGCCGCCGTCCCCGTCCCGCCTTCCGGAACCCCTGCGGGCGATCGGGAGCCACCCGTCCGCGGTCCTGCTCGGCGCCCAGCTGGTCCTGGTGCTGGCCTACCCCGCGTTGCAGGAGTCGACGGTCGGCCGGGCGTTCGCGGGCGTCGCGCAGATGGTGGTCGTGCTGAGCGCGGTGTGGGCCGTGCGTCGTACCGAGGTGCTGACCTGGGTCGCGCTCCTGCTCGGCGCGCCGGCGGTCGTGCTGGCCGTGGCCGAGGCGGTGCAGCCCGAGGTCGGCTGGGTCGTGGTCGTCTCAGCGGCCTTCCACGTGCCCTTCTACTTCTTCGTCTCCTACGCCCTGATCCGCTACCTCTTCCACGACGAGAAGGTCACCCGCGACGAGCTCTTCGCCACCGGCGCCGCCTTCACGGTGGTCGCGTGGGGCTTCGCCTACCTGTACGCCGCCGCGCAGGTCGTGTGGCCCGGGTCCTTCGTGGGCTGGTCCAGCCCCGACGGCAGCGCGGACCTCCCGTGGTTCGAGCTGCTCTACCTGTCGTTCACCACGCTCACCAGCGTGGGCCTCTCCGACGTCTACCCGGTCCTCGCGCACGCCCGGTCGCTGGTCATGATCGAGCAGGTGGCCGGCGTGTTCTACGTGGCGCTGGTGGTCGCCCGCCTCGTGGGGCTCACGGCCCGCCGGGGCTGACCGGGTCGGGGCCGACCTCGACCATCGTGTTGCCGCCGGCCACCTGCTCGCGGGTGGTGAGCGAGCGGATCCGGCGCCGGTAGCGCAGGATCTGGATGCTGCCCAGCGCCCAGAGGACGTACTGGACGGCCATCGCCCAGCGGAAGGCCTCCGGGGTGTAGGAGCCGTCGCCGCCGGAGAGCGCGTCGAGCACGATGCCGACGCCCACGATGACCAGCAGCGAGGACGTGAACCCGCCGACGTTGATGATCCCGCTGGCGCTGGCCGAGCGGTGGTCGGGGTTGCTGGTGCGGGCGACGTCGAAGCCGACCATCGAGCCCGGTCCCCCGGCCCCGACCACGACGATCAGCACGACCAGCAGCCAGAGCGGGGCGTCGCCGGGCCACAGCAGCACCGCGGCCCAGACCGTCGCCATCGCCGCGACGATGGTGAGGCCGAGCGTCGAGCGGTGCCACGGGTGACGGCCGACCAGCCAGCCCATCAGCGGGCCGTAGGCCAGGTTGGTCAGGAACAGCACGGAGATCAGCGCGCCCGCCGTCGCCTCCGAGCGGTGCTCGGCGCTCACCAGGAACGGGAAGCCCCACAGCAGGCCCAGCAGCGCCGGGCTGAACGGGGTCGAGAAGTGGATCCACAGGCCGAGCCGGGTACCGGGCTGCTCCCAGGACGCGGCCAGGCTGCGTGCCAGGGCGCGAGCGGTCATCGGTACGCCGCGCAGGTGGGCCTGCGTCGGGCTGTCGTGGAGCACGAGGCGCAGCACGACGAGCATGACCAGGCCGGCGATCGCACCCGCCAGGTAGGACCGGGTCCAGCCGAGCTCGCCGAGCGCCCAGGTCATCGGCGCCGCGGCAGCCAGGGCGCCGAGCTGACCGAGGTTGCCGGTCAGCTGGCTGACCAGCGGGACCTGTCCGCGCGGGAACCACGACGTCACCAGGCGCAGCACGCAGATGAAGGTCATCGCATCGCCCACCCCGACCAGGGCGCGGGCGAGCAGCGCGGTCGGGTAGTCGTCGGCGAACGCGAAGGCCGCCTGCCCGGTGCTGACCACGGTGACCGCGACGGTCAGCACGGTGCGCGAGCCGAACCGGTCGACCATCAGCCCGACCGGGATCTGCATCGAGGCGTAGACGAGCAGCTGGAGCATCGTGAACGACGCGAGCTGGCTGGCCGAGATGTCGAAGCGCTCGGTCGCGGCCAGGCCGGCGACCGCGAGGCTGCTGCGGTGAAAGACCGCGAGGGCGTAGACGCCGAGCCCGACGGCCCAGACGGTGTAGCGCCGCCCGGGTGTCGACCCAGGCTCACCGCTCACGTCCGCAGGCTACTCCCGCGCCTCGTGGCGGGCCGACTTCGCGACGACGTGCGCCGGCTCACGCGCCGGTGGACACAGCCGCGGGTGCGCTCGCGCAGGGCGGGAGTTTTCTCGTCCAAGCGTGAGTTTCACCGGCCGGCCGGTGAATCTCCCCGGCCTGGACGACGAAACTCATGCTTGGACGACGAAGTTTCCTCGTCCAAGCATGAGTTTCACCGGCCGGCCGGTGAAACTCACGCCCAAGGAAAACGCCGCGAGCTCGCCTCACTTCGTCGCCTGCGCTCGCTGGCGCTCGCGCGCTCCCGCGTTCGTCGGGCGTGCCTCGAGCTCGTTCCTCGCTCGGCACGCCCTCCTCACTTGGTCGCTTCCATCATCTGGCGGAGCTCCTTCTTGAGCTCGCCGATCTCGTCGCGCAGGCGGGCGGCCAGCTCGAACTGCAGCTCGGCGGCGGCGCCCTTCATCTGGTCGGTCAGGTCCTGGATCAGCTGGGCCAGGTCGGCGCTCGGCATGCCGGCGAGCTCGGCGGCATGGCCGCCGATGTCGGTGGAGCGCAGCTGCGGGGTCGGCGACTTCTTCGCCTTCACGCCGCCTGCGCGACCCTTGATGCCGGCGTCGGCCCAGGTCTGGAGCAGCTCCTGGGTCGTCTCGTCCTCGCGGGCCAGCATCTCGGTGATGTCGGCGATCTTCTTGCGCAGCGGCTGCGGGTCGATGCCGTGGGCCTCGTTGTAGGCGACCTGCCGCGCGCGCCGGCGGTTGGTCTCGTCGATGGCCGACTCCATCGACGGGGTGATCTTGTCGGCGTACATGTGGACCTCGCCGGACACGTTGCGGGCCGCGCGACCGATGGTCTGGATCAGCGACTTGTCGGAGCGCAGGAAGCCCTCCTTGTCGGCGTCGAGGATCGCGACCAGCGACACCTCGGGCAAGTCGAGGCCCTCACGGAGCAGGTTGATGCCGACGAGGACGTCGTAGAGGCCGAGCCGGAGGTCGCGCAGCAGCTCGATGCGCTTGAGGGTGTCGACCTCGGAGTGGAGGTAGCGGGTGCGGATGCCCGCGTCGAGGAGGTAGTCGGTGAGGTCCTCGGACATCTTCTTGGTCAGCGTCGTGACCAGGACCCGCTCGTTCTTCTCCGCACGGGTGCGGATCTCGTGGATCAGGTCGTCGATCTGGCCCTTGGTCGGCTTCACGACGACCTCGGGGTCGACCAGACCGGTCGGACGGATGATCTGCTCGACCACGTCGCCCTGGACCTTGTCGAGCTCGTAGTCGCCCGGCGTCGCGGAGAGGTAGACGGTCTGGCCGATCCGCTCGAGGAACTCCTCCCAGCGCAGCGGCCGGTTGTCCATCGCGCTGGGCAGGCGGAAGCCGTGCTCGACGAGGTTGCGCTTGCGCGACATGTCGCCCTCGTACATGCCGCCGACCTGCGGGACCGCGACGTGCGACTCGTCGACGACGAGCACGAAGTCCTCGGGGAAGTAGTCGAGCAGCGTGTTGGGCGCGGTGCCGCGGCCGCGGCCGTCCATGTGCATCGAGTAGTTCTCGATGCCGGAGCAGGAGCCGACCTGGCGCATCATCTCGACGTCGTAGGTCGTGCGCATCCGCAGCCGCTGCGCCTCGAGCATCTTGCCCTGGCGCTCGAAGGTCGCGAGCTGCTCGGCGAGCTCGGCCTCGATGCCCCTGATCGCGCGCTCCATCCGCTCCGGGCCGGCGATGTAGTGGCTGGCCGGGAAGACGTAGAGCTCCTGGTCCTCGGTGAGCACCTCGCCGGTCACCGGGTGCAGCGTCATCAGCCGCTCGATCTCGTCGCCGAAGAACTCGATGCGCACCGCGAGCTCCTCGTAGACCGGGAAGATCTCGAGGGTGTCGCCGCGGACCCGGAAGGTGCCGCGGGTGAAGGCGAGGTCGTTGCGGGTGTACTGGATCTCGACGAGCCGGCGCAGCACGGAGTCGCGGTCGTGCTCCTCGCCGACGCGGAGCCGCACCATGCGGTCGACGTACTCCTGCGGGGTGCCGAGGCCGTAGATGCACGACACCGTCGACACCACGATCACGTCGCGGCGGGTGAGCAGGCTGTTGGTCGCCGAGTGGCGCAGCCGCTCCACCTCCTCGTTGATGGAGGAGTCCTTCTCGATGTAGGTGTCGGTCTGGGGGACGTAGGCCTCGGGCTGGTAGTAGTCGTAGTAGGAGACGAAGTACTCGACCGCGTTGCCCGGGAAGAGCTGGCGCAGCTCGTTGGCGAACTGCGCGGCCAGGGTCTTGTTGGGCTGCAGCACCAGCATCGGGCGCTGCACCTGCTCGGCCACCCAGGCCACGGTCGCGGTCTTGCCCGTGCCGGTCGCGCCGAGCAGGACGACGTCCTGGACGCCGTCGTTGAGACGCTTGGTGATCTCGGCGATCGCTGCCGGCTGGTCGCCGGACGGGGAGTAGTCGGACTGCACGTGGAAGGGCGCGACGCGACGCTCGAGATCGGTGACCGGACGCATGCCTGCAGCGTACGGCCGGCCACCGACAACGGCCCGGGCGACCGCCGGGGATCAGCAGCCCAGCAGTCCCCCGAGGAGCCCTCCGAGCAGGTCGCACAGCAGGCCCGACACCGCCGCGAGCGGGTTCAGAGGTACGACGAACGTCCCGCCGCTGACGCCGTTCAGCAGGCCGGTGATGGTCCCGGTGAGCGTGTCGAGCTGGCCGGCGCCCAGGTCGTCACCCCCGAGGATGCCCAGCAGCTGCGCCGGGTCGAGCGTGCTCGCACCGAGCCCGCCGACCTGGCCCGTGAGCTGCCCGAGGCCCACGACGTCGGCCTGCTCGAAGGCACCGAGCAACGTGGTCCGCACGTCGAGGGGCAGCGAGGACGCGCCCGGGAACAGCCCGTCGAGCAGGCTGGTGAACTCGCCGAGCGACAGGCCGGGGATCGCGCCGCCGTTTCCGGCGGCGGTCAACAGGCCGAGCAGCGTGCCCAGGACCTCGGTCGGGTCAGCGAGCAGCCCGCCGAGCAGGTCGGTGACCAGGTCGAGGACGTCCGCCGGGCCGGTGAGGCCGGTGCCGCCGAGGGTGCCCAGGATGCCGGTGACCGAGCCGACGAGCGCGGTGAGCTGCGCCGGGTCGAGGTCCCCGCTCCCGAGCAGCGCCAGCAGCTGGGCCGGGTCGAGGGCACTGCCGCCGAGGCCGCCGAGCAGGCCGGTCAGGGCCGCGAGGTCGAGGTCGTCCGCGCCGGTGAAGCCGCTCAGGATGCCGGTCAGCTCCGTCGGGTCGAGCGCACTGCCGACGCCGGGGTAGAGGCCGTTCAGCAGGCCGAGCAGCTGGGCCGGGTCGAGGCTCGGGACGCTGCCGCCGTTGCCCGCGGCCGTCAGCAGGCCGAGCAGGCTGCCGAGCGTGGAGGCCTTCGACGGCGTACCGGTGCCGCCACCCGTGCCACCGCCCGTGCCACCACCCGTGCCACCACCCGTGCCGCCGGTCCCGCCACCGCCGGGGGCGGCGCAGGCAGTGTCCCGGTGCGCTCGCGCGGTGCGGAGCGCGGTGACCGAGCGCCGGTGGGTCCGGGTCCGGGTGACGACGACCCGCTTGGCCTTGCGGACCTTCGCCGCACGGTGCGACTTCTTGGCCTTGACGAGCGCCTTGCGGGCGCTCGCGAGCGCGACCCGGGCCCGCGCCTCGGCGCGGACCGCGCGCGTGACCTGGTCCCTGGCGGCGGTGCACTCGGCGGTGTCGGCGACCCGTGCTCCGGCCGGTGACGCCGGTGCGACGCTGACGAGGCCGACGAGCAGGGCGACCACGCCCACACTCGTGATCAACCGTCGGACGATGTTCATGGGGTGTCCCTCCTGGACGCCGTGCTCCGGACCGCCACGCGCAGCAGCGGCCACGTCGACCCGACGACGCAGGAGGCGCATCGGCCGTCGGCCGGCGGAACCGAGCCGAACGGCCCGAACCGGGAGGGGGTCCCGGGTCAGGGAGTGGCTCCCTACCGCGGCCGGTCCGGCCGGACCCGCAGGGCGTGCAGCGCGGTGGCGAGCATCGCGTAGTGGCCGACGAGCATCAGGACCTCGATCCGCTCGCGGTCGTCGAAGTGCTCCCCGAGCTCGGCCCACAGCGGGTCGCCGAGGTCGTCGGTCGCGAGCAGCTCGTCGGTCGCCCGCAGCAGCAGCCGCTCGCGCGCGCTGAAGGTGCCCTCGGTCTCCCCCGCCTCGATGGCGGCCACCTCGTCCGCTGCCAGCCCGGCACGACGGGCCAGGCGCCGGTGCTGCGTCAGCTCGTACGACGACCCGCGGCGACTCGCGACCCGGACGATCACCAGCTCGGACTCCCGCCGCGACAGCCGGCCGCCCGGCATCAGCCGGCCCGCGAAGTGCAGCCAGCCCCAGAACAGCCGGCGGTGCCGGCCCAGCGTCAGGAACACCGCGGGCGGCTCGGTGCCCTGGACCCGTCCGGCGATGCGGGCGAAGCCGGCCACGAACGGACCCACGTCACGCCAGCCGCCCGGCTGGATCCGCGGCTCGCCGTGATCCTCGAGCGGCCCGCTCATGCCAGGTCCGAGCGCCGGGCCTGCTCCACGGCGGGGAGCACGCGGTTGGCGCCGTAGTTGAAGACGCGCATCGCGACGGCGTACCCGGGCGGGAACCAGCGCTGCAGCAGGTGGACCAGCCGGATGTCGGCCGAGGTGTAGACCCAGTACCGGTTGCGCAGCGCCCCCTTCCAGATCGCCTCGGCGGCCTGCTCCGGCGACACGGCGCGCTTCTGGAAGTGCCCGCGGGCACGGACGAAGGACCTGCTCTGCTGGTCGATGCCGGCGATCCGGATCGTCTCCACCAGGCCGGTGTCGACGCCGCCGGGGCAGACCAGGCTGACCCCGATCCGGTGCTTGCGCAGGTCGTAGCGCAGCACCTCCGAGACTCCGCGCAGGCCGAACTTGGTCGCACTGTAGGCGGCGTGCCACGGCATCGCGATGATCCCGGCGGCCGAGGAGATGTTGACCAGCTGGCCGCCGCGACCGGCGTCGATCATCGGCGGCAGCAGCTCCTCGATCACGTGGATCGGGCCCATCAGGTTCACGTCGACCAGGCGCTGCCAGTGCTCGGGCTCGAGGCTGCGGACCGTGCCCCACACCGCGATGCCGGCGACGTTGAGCACCACGTCCATGGGACCGGACCGCTCGGTCACCTGCCGCGCCAGCGCACGGACCTGCGCGTGGTCGGAGACATCGGCGGCCGCCGCGGTGGCCACCTGTCCCCCGCGCTCGCGGATGCCGGCGGCCACCTCGTCGAGCAGGTCGGCCTGCAGGTCGGTCAGGTGCAGCACGGCGCCGCGCTCGGCGGCGTACTCCGCGACGGCGCGGCCGATCCCGCTCGCGGCACCGGTCACGAAGACCTGCTTGCCGGCCAGGTCACGCACGGGGGCTCGGAACCACATGGGCACTCTCCTCAGGATTCGGGGAACAGCGACGCCGCGAGCGCCACGAGTCGGGGGTGGAGCGCGGCCAGGCCGGCCGCGTCGTCGAGGACGACCTGCGCGGTCACCAGCTGCACGATCGCCGCGAGCAGCGCCTCGCAGGCGAACCGGCCGCGGTCGTCGTGGGCCCCGAGCACCTCGGCGAGCACGACAGCGGCCTCTCGCTGGACCTCCAGCCGGCGGCGCATCACCTCGGGCCCGGCCGCCCAGGCCTCGACCAGGAACAGCCGGGACCGGCCGGGGTCGTCGGCGAGCGCGTCGAGGTAGCTCTCCAGCAGGTCGGCGAAGCGGTCCAGCGGGGTGCCGACGGCGGCCAGGCCCTCGGCGAAGCCGTCGCGCAGCACGTCGGTCGCCCACTCGTACGCCGCGAGGAAGCAGTCCTGCTTGGAGTCGAACTGCTGGTAGAAGGTCTCCCGCGAGACACCGGCCCGTCGGATGATCTCGGCGACCGGCGTGCCGACGTACCCGCGCTCGGCCATGGCCTGCGCCATGCCGTGGAAGATCCGCTCCCGCTGGACGGACTCCACCTCCGCACGGCTCAGGCCGTGGCGGCCGCGCGGCAGGGTCGACATCGCCGCGAGCGTTCCACGAACAACAGTGTTCGTCAACTGGGCACGACGGACCGCCGGCCGTCCGGCGCGCGTGTCAGAGCAGGGGGCGCAGCGGCGCGAGGACCAGCTCGGTGAACTTGCGGTGCATGTCCCGCGCCTCCCACTCCCCGCTGGTCAGCTCGAGGCAGTGCGACTGGTCGACCTCGAAGATCGCCTCGAGCTCCTTCGCGAAGGACTCGTCGATCACCTCGACGTTGATCTCGAAGTTGCCCTGCAGGCTGAGCCGGTCGATGTTGGCCGTGCCGACGGTCGACCAGGTGCCGTCGACCGTGGCGGTCTTCGCGTGCACCATCGCGTCGCGGTAGCGCAGGATCCGCACCCCGGAGTCGAGCAGCTGGCTGAAGTACCCGCGCGAGATCCAGTCGGCCACGATGTGGTTGGACTTCAACGGCAGCAGCAGCCGGACGTCGACGCCGCGGCGGGCCGCGTCCTTCACCGCGGCGATGAAGTCCTCGTCGGGAAGGAAGTAGGCCTGGGTCAGCCAGACGTTGCGGCTGGCCCGGTTGATCGCCTCGATGTACATCGCTCGGATCGGGAACATCCACAGCCGCGGCACGTTGCGCTGCACCCGCACCCGGGGCTCCCACGTCGACGCGGTCTCCAGCAGCAGCGGGCGCTCCGAGCCGCGCAACCGGCGGCGCCGGTTGAGGTTCCAGAAGTCGGCGAACGCGCGCTTGAGGTCCCAGACCGCCGGCCCGGTGATCCGCACGTGGGTGTCGCGCCACTCGGTCTCGTACGCCGACCCGATGTTGTAGCCGCCCACGAAGCCCACGTGGTCGTCGACCACCAGGATCTTGCGGTGGTCGCGGCCGTAGCGGCGCAGGTCGAAGAAGCGCCAGCCTGCGGTGTAGACCGGGTAGCGCAGCACCTTCACGCTGGACGGGAACCGCTGGAAGGCCGGTGAGACCACGAGGTTCGCGAAGGCGTCGTAGATGCAGTAGACCTCGACGCCGCGCTCGGCCGCCGCGATCAGCGCGCGCTTGAACCGCTCGCCGGTGGCATCGCCCTTCCAGATGTAGGTCTCGAAGAGGATCTGCCGCTCGGCCCCCTCGATCGCGGCCAGCATGTCGTCGTACAGGTCGCGACCGTAGGTGTAGGTCGTGACCTCGCCGTCGCCGACCTGCACCACCCGCGGGTCCCGGGTCGGGAACGGCTTGGGGCGCTTGCCGCGTCGCCGGTACGAGTCGACCAGTGACATCGCGATCGCGACGAGGAACGGGACGCCGACGAGCGTGAGCAGCGTACGGCGCAGCACGGTCCTCAGCCCGGCCAGCGGGTCAGGTTCGTGTTGCGCCACGGCGCCAATCTAGTGGGACGAGCGGGGCGTTCAGGAGTCGACCTGGTTCAGGAACGTCAGCGTGTCGACCTGCCAGTCACCGCTGTCCTCGTCGAGCTTCATCGTCAGGGTGATGCTCGACTCCTCGACGCTGACCTCGCCGGACGGGTCGGTGATCGCCTGGTCGACGAACGCCAGCACCTCGACCTGGGTCTCGTCGACGACGCGGCCCATCGCCTCGACGACTTGGCCCTTCGCCGACGTCTTGCTGGTCTCGATGGCCTTCTTGAGGTCGTCGACGCGTTCCTCGAACTGGCTGCGGACCTTCTCGTTCTGCAGCTCCTCGACCCAGCCGAAGTCGTGCTCGCCGGCCTTGTAGGAGTACGTCGTCACCTTCGCCACGAACGCCTTGGCCGCCGTGACGGCGTCCTCGTTGGCCTTCTTCTCCGCCTGGAGCGTGCGGATCTGGTCGCGGAGTCCCGCCTCGTCACTGCCGTTGTCACCGCAGGCGGTCAGCCCGAGGGACAGCACGAGCCCGAGACCTGCGACAACCGCACCGAATCGACGTCCCCTCACCCGCGTCACGCTACTTGACCGGGCCCGGCGCATGGGCGGCACCGCGCTGCAGCGTGCGGAACGACGCGGCACAGCGGCCGTTCTTCTGCAGCGAGCGACGCTCGTTGACCTTCGGGTCGAGACGCGTGGTGCCGTAGCTGCACCGCGGGTCCTTGTCGGCGATGATCTGGATCCGGAGCTCGCCGCCCTGGACCTTGGCGAGCACCGAGCGCAGGCCCGGGGCGTAGTTCTGCAGGAGCGCCCGCAGGTGCGGCTCGTAGGACTCGAAGATGTCGGTGAAGCTGACCCCGGTGGCCAGGAAGCCCGGCAGCACCTCGTTGGCGTCCTTGATCAGCTTGACCATCTCGTTGATCTGCCCGGGACCGCGCTTGAGCATCCGGCGCAGCTCCGGGTCGTAGGACCTGAGGAAGGCGGCGAACTTCTTCGACGACGTCGCGAGCTGGCGCAGGGAGTCGGCGTTGTCGGTCGCGATCGACAGCACCGACCCGGAGTTGCTGATCACGCGGTCCGTCTCCGGCCACACGGCGTCCAGCGTCTCCAGGATCGCGGTGCCCTGGTCGAGGATCGTGCCGAGGTCCTCACCCGTGCCCTTGAGACCCGTGCTGAGCTCGCTCAGGACGATCCGCAGCTTCTTGTCGTCGATCTGCCGCAGCACCTTGTTGACCGCGATGACGGTCGAGCTCAGGCTCTTCGGCAGGTCGGTCGACGTGGCGGGGACGGTGTCGCCCGACGCGAGGAAGGGGCCACCGGTCTTGGCAGGCTGGAAGTCGAGGTACTGCTCACCGACCGGCGACAGGCTGCGCACCTTGGCGAGCGAGTCCTTGGGGATGTCGGTGCCGGAGGTGATCGCCACCGTCGCGACGACGCCACTCTCCGCCGGCACGATCGAGCGGACCTTGCCGACCTTGATGCCGCGGTAGGTCACCGCGGAGCCCTCGAACAGGCCACCGGTCTGCGCGAGCTCGACCTTCACCTCGACCGGCCGCGACGTGAGCGGCTGGTCGAGGACGGCGGAGAACACGTAGGCGACCGCGAAGATCAGCACCAGGATGATGCCGATCAGGCTCAGGTAGAGCTTGTTGCCCAGGATCTTCATGTCAGCGTCCCCCTCCGAGCAGCCCACTCAGGAGCGCGTTGAGACCCAACGGGTCCGATCCGGTGTGCGAACCACCCGACCCGCTGGACGTGCCCGACGGCTTCGGCTTGCCCGACGTGGCGGGCTTGGTGGTCGTCGTACGACCGCCGAGGAGATTGCCCAGGCCCAGGTTGTCGAGCAGGCCGCCGATGCCGGCGGCGTTCGGGTCGAGACCGAGCAGCTTCAGGATCCCGCCGAGGGTGCCCTGCACCAGGCCGCCGGCGTCGATGCCGTCGAGGTGCAGCTCGAGCTTGATGTTGAGGTAGTCGGTGGCGATGATGTTGTCCGCCGCCGACGACGCCTTGATGATCCGCTGCAGCGAGGTGTCGAAGGTGCCGTTGTTCTTGGCGAACTCGGCGAGCACCGGCTCGATCTCCTTCAGCAGCGTGAGCAGCTGCGACCGCGTGGCGGTCACGGTCTCGTTGGCCGCTCCGGTGAACTTCTCGACCTCGGCGAGCAGCTCGGTGAACTGCGGGGTCTTCTCCCGCAGCACCTTCGCCGCCGGCGCGATCTCGCGGACCGCCCGGTTGATCGTGTCCTTGCGCGAGTTGAGCGTCTTGGACAGCGAGTTCAGCGAGGTCAGCACCGCGTCGATGCTCTGGCTGGTCGAGTTGGCCTGGGTCAGGAAGACCGAGGCGCGGTCGAGCAGGGTGCGGTAGTCGCCCTCGTTGCCGTTGAGCGCGGTGTTGAGCTCCTCGGTCACCGTCTGCAGCTGCTCGAGGCCACCACCGTTGATGAGCAGCGAGGCCTGGGCCAGGGCGTCCTCGACCGTCGGCGCGGTCTCGGTGTCCTTGAGCTCCAGCGTGGCGTTGTCGCCCAGCAGGTTGCCCGTGGCCGGGTTCGTCACGTCGACGAAGAGCTCACCGAGCGGCGTGGTGTAGCGCAGCCGCGCGTGGGCGCCCTCGTGCAGCTCCGCGTCCGACTTGAGGGTCAGCGTCGCCTCGGCGATGAAGTCGTCGACCGTGACGTCCTTGACCTTGCCCATGTCGACGCCGTTGACCTTCACCGGGGCGCCGATGGCGAGGTTCAGGGCCTCGTCGAACTGGGCCTTCACCTCGATCGTGTCGCCCGAGACGCCGGTGCCGGGGATCGGCAGGTCACGCATCGTCGTGCCGCAGGCCGACGTGGCGCCGACCCCGAGGGCCAGTACGCCGACCAGCGCAGCGCGTGCGGTCGTCGTTCGCATCGTCATCGTCCGCATCACTGTCCGATCTGGCTTCCGTCGATGAGGTCGCACAGGTTCAGCGGCAGGCTCGCGCACACCGTCTGCAGCACCCCACCCAGCGGGTCGAGGATGAGCGGGTCGATCCGCACCGGGAGCCGGTCGCCCTTGATCATCTTCAGGTTCTCCAGGGCCAGGGGCATCACGCGCAGGACTTCCTCGAGGCGGTCCTGCTTCGACAGCAGGGTCTTCATCAGGCGCGACGTGCCGTTGACGTTGTCGACGATCATCTGCCGGTTGTCGACCGCGAACTCGGCGACCTCCGTGACCGCGGAGTCGAGCGAGCGCAGCGCCGAGCGGAAGTTCTCCCGCTCGTCGGCCAGCTGCTTGGAGGCCCGCGACACCTGCTGGATGAAGGTCCGCGCCGTCGACTCGTTGGACGCGATCGTCGTCAGGAGCACGTCGAGCGACTTGAGCGTGGCGGCCACGTCCTCGCGCTGCGAGGCGATGCCGTCGACACCGTCCGCCAGCGAGTGGATCGTCTGGTTCAGCAGCGGCCCGCGGCCCTGCAGGGCCTTGGTGCCGGCATCGATGAACCGCTGGACGGCCTGGGTCGTCTCCTTGTTGCCGCCGATGCCGGTGGCGAACTCGTTGAGCGAGGACAGGACCTGGTCGAAGTCGACCGGGGTCTGCGTCTTGTCGATCGGGATGGTCGTCCCGTCGGCCATCTTCTCGCCCTTGCGGTAGACCGGGGTCAGCTCGACGTAGCGGTCCGTGGCGACCGACCGGGCGACCACGACCGCCCCGGCGTCGGCCGGGATCGGCTGGTCGCTGTCGACCTCCATCGTCACCAGGACCTTGTCGCCCGCGGGCTCGATCGCGGTGATCTCGCCGACGGTCACGCCCAGGACCCCCACGTCGTTGCCGACGAAGAGACCTGCGGAGTCCGCCAGGTAGGCCTTGACCGTCATCTTGCCGCCACCGGTGACCGAGCTGCACCCGGAGGTGAGCAGGACGGCGACGACGGCGACGAGCGCCCCGACGGCACGGAGAGTGTGCTTGGTACGCATCAGCAGGCCCCCTGCAGCTTGCAGGTCGTGTCGTCGCCGGGGATGGCCGGCGGCTTCAGGTAGAGCGGGAGGAACGGACCGCTGCCGGTGGCGTTGGCGACGTACCGGACGGCGGGCGCCATGTTCTCCAGCAGCGTGGTCAGCTTCACGTCCTGGCTGTTGAGCGTTGCCAGGACCGCCTTGATGTCCTTGAGCGCCGGCTGGAGCTTGCCGTCGGTCGACTTCACGACCGCGGTGATCGCCCGGGACAGCTCGGTCGTCTCGACCAGCAGCCGGTGGATGGCTTCCCTACGGGCGGTGATCTCGCTGATCACGAGGTTCGCCTGCTTCATCAGCCCGACGATGTCCTGGCTGCTGTCGGAGAGCTGGTCGGTCACCTTGCGGGTCGACTCGAGCAGGTCGCCGACCTGGCCCGAGCGCTTCGAGATCACCTCGGACAGCCGGGCGACGCCCTCGAGCGCCGGGCCGATCTCGTCCTGGCTCGCGCCGAGCGTGCCGGCCATGGACGTGAGCGCCTTGGCCAGCAGCTCGGGGTCGAGCTCGTCGAGGGCGTCGGAGCCCTCCTCGATGACGTCCTGCAGGTTGTAGGGCACGTCGGTGCGGTCGAGCGGGATCTGCTCGCCGGCCAGGCTGCCCGACCCCTTGGGGTCGACCTCGAGGTAGTGGCTGCCGAGCAGCGTCGCGACCTTGACGGTCGCCGTGCTGCGGTCGCCCAGGTCGATGCCCGAGTCGAGGGCGAAGGTGACCAGCACGTGGTCGTCCTCCAGCTCGATCCCGGTCACCTTGCCGGAGTTCACGCCGTGGACCTGGACGTCCTCGCCCTTGCGCAGGCCGGCCGTGTGCTCCAGCACCGCGGTGTAGGTCTTCGTGCCGAAGTTGGCGACGCTGAGCACCACCACGCCGGCGCCGATCAGGCCGATCACGATCAGGGTGATGATGCCGATCCGCAGCGGATCGCGCTCGTTCATGGGCTTCATCGGCACACCTGTCGCCACGGGCCGTTGTTGCCGGCCGGATTGATGCCCTTGCTGTTCGCCCCGATGGCGATCGACAGGGAGCAGACGTAGACGTTGAGCGCGTTCTCGTACGACGTCGCGCGGCCCAGGGACTCGAACACCGTCGTGAAGGCGGGAACCGCGTCCTTGAGGTGGTTGCGCGAGCGGTAGAACATGTCGGCCACCGTGACCAGGCGGTCGGACGCCTTGATCAGGGGCACCTTGACCTCCCTGAGCAGGGAGCTCGTCGCACCGACCAGACGGCTGACGCCGTCGATCGAGGCGCCGATGGACTTGCGGTCCTTCGCGAGCCCGGTCATCAGGGCGCGCAGCTCCTGGACGGTGTTGGTCAGCTCGTCGCCCTGGCCCGCGAGGTTGTCGAGGACCGGCTTGAGGTTCGTCATGACCTCACCGATCACCCCGTCGCGATCCGCGAGGAAGTTGCTGAGCTCACCGGTCTGCGCGAGCAGCTGCTCGATCGTGCCGCCCTCCCCCTGGAGCACCTTGATCAGCGAGCTGGCCAGGGTGTTGACGTCGCCGGGCTGCAGCACCTTGAACAGCGGTCGGAAGCCGTTGAGCAGCTCGGTCAGGTCGAAGCCCGGGTCGGTCTGCGCCACGGGGACGTCGGCGCCGCCCGACAGCTCCTTGCCGCGCTGGGCCGGCTGGACCAAGCCGATGTAGCGCTGGCCGAGCAGGTTCTGGTAGCGCATCACGAGCTTGGTGTTGTCGAGCAGCGCCTGGTCGTCGACCAGCTCGATGGTGATCTGCGCGCCCTCGTCGGTGGCCTTGATGCCGGTGACCTGGCCGACGCGGACGCCGGCGGCCTTGACGTCGTCGCCCTTGCGGAGGCCACTCACGTCGGTGAACTGGGCCGTGAACTCGCGGGTGTCGCCGCTCACGCCGTTGTTCATCGTGTTGACCAACAGGATCATCAGCAACCCGCTCACGACGGCGAAGGCCGCGAACTTGATCGCGATGGTGCGAAGTCCGGTCATCGGCCACCTCCCAGGGAGGCGAAGCCGGCATCGCTCGTCCCGGCAGTGCGGAACTGCGGGCGCTGGCTGCTCTTGTAGTACGGCGGCACGCCGAGCTTGATCGTCCCGTCCGTGTTCACGAATCCCTCTCGGACGGCCTTCGGCAACGTGGTGCCGAGGGCGATGTTGATGGCCAGGGCGTCGGTGATGCCCGCGCGACGGTTGTCGTGCACCGCGTCGATCAGGACCGCCGAGCCGTTGATGAACTTCACCAGGTTGGCCTGGTTCCTCGCCAGGAACCCGCTGCCCGTGCGGGCCAGCGTCGTACCACCGCTCAGCAGGGCCGTGATCGCGGCCTCCTGGGTCACGATCGTGTTCATCGCGACCAGCGCGTCGTCGGTCGCGTCGAGCAGGTCGGGCGCGATCTCGTCGACGAGGCGGGTGGTCTGCGCCAGCTGCTGCAGGTCGGAGCGAACCTGGGGCATGCGCGGGTTGAGCCGGTCGAGGTAGGAGTTCAGCGTCCGGACCGTCTGGCCGATCTGGTTGCCGCGGCCGTCGAGGGCCTCGGCCGCCGAGCCGATGGCCGAGGCGAGCTCCGCCGGGCCGAGGGCCTTGGTCAGCCGGTCGATGTCGTCGAGCGCCTGCTGGAGCTCCAGCGTGCCCTGCGAGGAGTCCGCCTTCACGCTGTCGCCGGCCTTGAGCTCACCGGTCGGCGCACCGTGGACGACGAGGTCCACGAAGGTCGTGCCGAACACCGTGGCCGGGAGGATCCGGGCGACGACGTTGGCGGGGACCGCCTTCAGGTCCTCCTTCGACATCGCCATGTCGACCGTGACGCCGTCGCCGTTGTCGGCGCGGCGGACCTCGTGGACCTTGCCCACGATGACGCCGTTCATCTTGACGTCGGAGCCGGAGCGGAGCGAGCCGCCGGCGTTGGCGACGTCGGCCGTGACGTGCGGCTGGGAGCCGAAGGTCCCGTTGGTGCGCAGCGTGACGAACGTGCCGATGACCAGCAGGGCTACCAGGGTGATCAGCCCGCGTCGAGCGAGCTGGTTGCGAGAGATTACGCGTGCCATGTGGTCACCTCACCCCGAGATCCGGAAGCCAGGGTCGCCGCCCCAGAACAACAGGGTGAGGACCATGTCGAGCACGACGATGGAGACGATCGAGGCACGGATGCCGGTGCCGGTGGCCTCGCCGACGGCCTGGGGGCCACCTGAGACCCGCATGCCGTACCAGCTGTGGATCAGGGCCACCGTCAGGGCGAAGATCAGGATCTTGATGACCGAGAAGAGGATGTCCCTGCCCTGGATGAACGTCGAGAAGTAGTGGTCGTACTGACCGGGCGACTGCCCGAACAACAGGACGACCGAGGCCTGCGACGCGACGTACGAGCCGATCAGGCCGATCATGTAGAGCGGCAGGATCGCGACCATGCAGGCGATGACCCGCGTGGTCACGACGTAGCGCATCGCGCTGACCGCCATCACCTCGAGGGCGTCGACCTCCTCGTGGAGCTTCATCGAGCCGATCTGCGCGGTGAACCGGCACCCGACCTGCGCGCCGAGCGCGAGGGCGGCGATCAGTGGGGCGAGCTCACGGGTGTTGGCGCTGGCGGAGATGAAGCCGGTGAGCGGCGCGAGGCCGACGATCTCGAGGCCGTTGAAGCCCTCGATGCCGATCGACGTTCCGGCCGCCACCGAGAGCAGGATCATCACGCCGACCGTGCCGCCGCCGACGAGCAGCGCGCCGCTGCCCCAGGCGATGTCCTTGATCTGGCGCAGCGTCTCCTTGGGGTACATCGTCACCGTCGCGGGGACCTCACGGAAGACCTTGATCGCGAAGGTGACGAAGTCACCGAGCGTCGCGAGGCTCTTCATCACCCCGTCGGTGACGCCCACCAGTGCGTCGGAGAACCGGGCTCCGATGCCGCGTCCGAGCTGGACCTCTGACATCACGCACCTCCGGGGAAGAGCATCACGTAGGCCTGCGTCAGGCCGACGTTGATCACGGCCAGCAGGATCACGCTCAGGACGACGGCCTGGTTGACCGCGTCGGCGACACCCTTCGGGCCACCTCTCGCGGTGAGGCCCTTGTGGGCGGCGACGATCGTCGCGACGAACCCGAAGATGAAGGCCTTGAACTCGGCGAGGATGAAGTCGGCCGGCTGGGCCAGCCCGACGAAGGAGTCCATGTAGGTGCCGGAGGAGATCTGGCCCTGGCCGACGACGATCACGAAGGCGGTCGTCATCGCGGTCATCGCGACGATCACGGTGAGCAGCACGGACACGAGCAGCGCGGCGAGGATGCGCGGGGCGACCAGGCGCTGGATGGGCGAGATGCCCATGACCTTCAGCGCGTCGATCTCCTCACGCACCGTACGCGCGCCGAGGTCGGAGCAGATCGCCGACCCGACGGCACCGGCCACCATCAGCGAGGTCACGAGAGGCGCGCCCTGCCGGAGCACGCCGATGCCGTTGACCGCTCCGATGAAGGACTGGGCACCGATCTGGTTGGCCGCCGCCCCGATCTGGACCGAGGTGATGATGCCGAACGGGATCGAGACCAGGATCGTCGGCAGCAGCGCGACGCGGGTCATGAACCAGCACTGGATCAGGAACTCCGACCAGGAGAACCGGCGGGCCATGATGTCGGAGAAGCCCCACTGGATGGACTCCACCGCGAGCTTGACCAGCTCACCGGTCGTGACGACACCGGCCTTGAACCGGCCCGTCATGTTGTCGAAGAGGGAGCGACCGCTCGCCACCACGGCGCTCATCAGGCGACCGCCGTCGGGATGTCGAAGGCTGCGTTCAGCCGCAGTGCGGCAGTCTTGTCACCACGCACCTTCAGCTGGCCGCGCAGCACGCCGGACACCGCGCTGAGGTGCCCGGTCACCAGCCGCAGGAAGTCGGCCGCCTCGCAGGTCACGGTCGCATGGCGGTCCTGCCGGTCGACGGCATCAGCCGCCGCACCGGCGAGGACGGTCGCCTGACCGTCTCTGAGTCGGAGCACGTAACGGTCCACCTCTCCGTCGGGGCGCCCGGTCAACCTGAAGCCGACCGTGATCTGGACGCCTGCTGCCTTTCGGCCGTTCACGAAGGCCGGCATCCGCTCGAAGATCTCCTCGAGGATGACCGGCCTGAAGTCCGACGCCAGCACCGACCGCAGGTGGTCGGCGGGGACGCCGTGCAGGACCCGGGCGATGTCGACCGGGTCGATGTCGCGGGCGTCGACCGGCTGCCCCGTGACCGGGGCGGTGCCGTCGACGGCGAAGAGCGCGGCGAGGGCCAGCGCGGTGCTGCTCGTGCCGCTGAGGGCGAGCCGGCCACCGAGGTAGGCCACCGCCACGTCGAGCTGGCCGGCGACCAGCCGCAGCAGCTGGAGGTCGGAGCCGCGGACCACGACGTCCGTCGTACCGGTGCCGGGGGCGACGTCGACCGCGCCGTCGCGGAAGGTCAGCACGTGGCTCCCGCCCGCCCGCGTGGCGGACTCCCAGCGCACCCGGCAGTCCATGCCCGCGAGCTGGGCGGGCACGGCGAGGTCGGTGAGGCGGTGCAGCACGCCCTCCACGACGGACGATCCTCGCTGCGCGTCCTGCGTCAACGCAACGAGCTCGTCGTCGCTCGCGGCGCGGATCGCGTCGACCAGTGCGACGGCGTCGGCGTCGCGCAGGAAGGCGGCGACAACGGTCGGGGGAGCCTCCACGAGGGCAGCCCACGTCACCCTTGCCATGCCTCACCCCTGTCGTTCACCGCTGCCTGGGAGCCTGCGGATCCAGCCCGAACACCTGCCTGTTGCTCGGTGTAACAGATATCACGGGAATAGGTCACGCTGCAGATGATCTCGTGGCGCCATCCGTGGCCCGCGCCGCGGACGGTACAGCCCGGCGGCCCCCACGAGGAAGGGCACCCGACCCCGCTGACCGCGCCACGGCTCGAGGTACGACGCCAGCTGCGCGTCGTCGAACGGCTCCCCCGTCAGCGCCCAGCCCACGTCCTTGGCCACGTGGTAGTCGCCGAACGACACGGCGTCGGGGTCCCCGAACGCCCGCTGCCGCACCTCGGCGCTGGTCCAGACGCCCACGCCGGGCAGGCTCCTGAGCCGGCGCTCGGCCTCGTCTCCCGTGTCGGATCCGGTCTCGGATCCGGTCACAGCGGATCCGAGGGTGATCCGTTCGAGCGCGTCGGCGTGGCGCGCGGCCGTGACGACCGCCCGACTGCGGGCGGGGTCGATGTGCAGGCGGTGCCACTCCCACGACGGGATCGCGCGGAGCGTGGCGGCGTCGGGGGGCACCATCAGCCCGACCCGGGGACCGGGTCCCGGCGCGGGCTCGCCGTGGCGGCGTACCAGGGCACGGAAGCCGGCGAAGGCCTCCTGGCCGGTCACCTTCTGCTCGATGACGGCGGGCACGATCGCCTCCAGCACCCGGCCGGTGCGGCCCAGGCGCAGGTGCGGGTGCATCCGCCGGGCCTCGGCGAGCACGGGGTGCCGCGGGTCGAACCCGGACCAGTCGTCGAGGTCGCCGAGCAGCGCGGGCAGCTGGTCGAGCGCCCACGCCGCACCCGGACCCCAGGCCTCGGCGCGGATGACTCCGGCTCCGTCCTGGTCGGCGACGGCGAGCGCGACCGGGCCCTCCGGCGTGCGGCTGGCGCGCCAGTGGCGGCCCTCGACGTCGAAGCGGTGGGTGGGGTCTCCCCCGCCCCGGCGCTGCTGGCGCAGGATCGCCGTCACCGGGACCGGGCGGCCCGGCTGCCACAGGCGTTCGGCGTCCGGCGCTTTCATCTTGCGCAGCCTACGGGTCACCTTTGGACTAGGCTCTCTCGCGCAGGAACGAATCACTTTCACCGCCTCACGCTCCCGGAGGGGCAGTTGACCATCGACACCACGCGCGGACGGCGCGGCCGCCTCGACCAGGAGGCCGTGCTGCAGGCCGCCGAGGCCCTCGTCGACCGCGACGGGTACGACGCCCTGACCATGACCTCGCTCGCCGCCGAGCTCGAGGCCCGGGTCTCCTCGCTCTACAACCACGTCGCGAACCTCGAGGACCTGCGCGCGCTCGTCCAGGTCCGCGCCATGCGGATGCTCGGCGAGCACGTCCGCGCCGCCGCGATGGGCCACGCCGGCACCGACGGCCTGCGGGCACTGAGCCGCGAGCTGCGCACCTTCGCCCGTACCCACCCGCAGCGCTACGCCGCGCTCACCCGGCCCCCGATCGACCGCGAGGGCTTCTACGCCGCCGCGCTCGATGCGATCGAGGCGCTCGCCGTGATGGTCCGCTCCGCCGGCCTGCCCGAGGAGCGCCTGCTGCAGACGGCGATGGCCCTCTTCGCCTCCCTCCACGGTTTCGTGTCGCTCGAGGTCGCCGGCTACTTCGGCGACCTGTCCGGCACCAGCGCCGCCCTGCTCGACCTCGACGAGGTCTACGAGCAGGTGATCGACGGCGCGGTCAGCGCAGCGGTGCTCGAAGCGACGCTCTAGGCCTGACGTCATGTTGCTGAGGGAGCTGGTCGACACCTCCAGCGCCGTCGCCGGGACCCGCTCGCGCAAGGAGAAGGTGCAGCTGATCGCTGCGCTCCTGCTCGCCTGCTCCCCTGAGGAGCGCTCGCTCGTGGCCCACTACCTGAGCGGGCGGCTGCGCCAGCGTCGTACCGGACTCGGGTGGCGGTCGATGGCCACGCTGCCCTCCCCCGCCACCGAGGCGTCGCTGACGCCGCTGGAGGTCGACGCGGCCTTCGCCGCCATGGCCGCGTTGTCGGGGCCGGGCTCCGCGGGCGCGCGATCGTCGGCCGCGGAGGAGCTCTTCGGCCGCGCGACCGCCGCCGAGCAGGCCTGGCTGCGCGCGGTCGTCGTCGGCGAGGTGCGCCAGGGTGCGCTCGAAGCGGTGACCACGGAGGCGCTGGCGGTCGCGACCGGGATGCCGCTGGCCGTCGTACGACGGGCGGCGATGTTGGCGGGCGGCACGACCTACGTCGTCGACGCGGCCTTCGCCGGACGCGAGGCACTGGACGCCGTCGGACTCACCGTCGGGCGCCCCGTCCTGCCGATGCTCGCCTCCTCCGCCCCCGACGTCGCCGCAGCCGTCGCAAAGGCGGCAGGCCCCGACGGGGTCGTCGGCGTGGACGCCAAGCTCGACGGGATCCGGATCCAGGTGCACCGCGACGGCGACGAGGTCGTGGTCGCCACCCGCAGCCTCGATGACATCACCGACCGCCTCGCCGACGTGGTCGCCGTCGCGCGCTCCCTGCCCGTCTCCCGGGTCGTGCTCGACGGCGAGGCGATGACGCTCGCCGACGACGGCCGGCCACGGCCCTTCCAGGAGACCGCCTCCCGCACCGCTTCGGGCACCGGGTCCGGCGCCGGCTCGGTCGTCGTTCCCTACTTCTTCGACGTGCTCCACCTCGACGGCACCGACCTGATCGACCGGCCCGCCCACGAGCGCTGGGCGGCCCTCGAACGGATCGTCCCGCCGGCGTACCGGGTGCAGCGCTGGGTCGGCACCTCCCCCGCGGACGCCGAGGCCTTCACCGCCCAGTCCCTCGCCGACGGCCACGAGGGCGTCGTGGTCAAGGACGCCGGGGCGCCGTACGACGCCGGGCGCCGGGGCTCGGCCTGGGTCAAGGTGAAGCCCGTCCACACCCTCGACCTGGTCGTCCTCGCCGTCGAGCACGGCTCCGGGCGCCGTCGCGGCTGGCTCTCCAACATCCACCTCGGCGCCCGCGACCCCTCGTCGCCGACCGGGTTCGTGATGCTCGGCAAGACCTTCAAGGGGATGACCGACGAGATGCTCGCCTGGCAGACCTCGCGCTTCCGCGAGCTGGAGATGAGCGACGACGGTTGGGTCGTCACGCTCCGCCCGGAGCAGGTCGTCGAGATCGCGTTCGACGGACTGCAGCGGTCGACCCGCTACCCCGGTGGGCTGGCGCTGCGGTTCGCGCGGGTGGTGCGGTACCGCGACGACAAGGGTGCCGACGAGGCGGACACGATCGAGACCGTGCGCGCGCTCGCCGGCGGCTGAGTCACCCATTTTCCCTGACGAAGCGGAGCTTCGTCAGGGAGCATCGGAGTATGAGCCACACCCTTGGGACCACGACCACCGGACGACTGTCCACGTTCTGGCTGACGACGTGGATCACCGCGGCGAGCGTCGTCGTACAGCTCCTGGTGATCCTCGCCGTCGTGGGGAGCGTGGACAGCGCGAACCCGACGGTCCAGGGAGCCGCGCCCCAGGACTTCTGGCAGCCTCTCTGCTTCGCGGTGGCCGTACAGGTGGCTGTCACCGGGCTGCTGCTCGCGCTCTGGCGGCCGACACGGCAGGTCGGCCTGGGGATGATGTGGGGGACGTTGGGTGCGTTCGGTGCCTTCGTGGCATACGCGGCCTTCTCCCTCGCTGCGATGGGTTCCTGACCGACTCGTCACAGGTGTTGCAACTCCGAGTTTCACGAGCCGTACACTTCTCCCATGACGAACGCACCGGCGACTGACGGGCGCCGCAAGGCGGCCGCCGCGCGGCGACGCGCACGGCAGGCCGAGATCATCGCCGCGACGCGGGAGATCTTCGACTCCAAGGGCGTGCGGGACGTGCAGATCGAGGAGATCGCGACCGCGGTCGGGATCAACCGGGCGATCGTCTACCGGCACTTCACCGGCAAGGAGGAGCTGTTCGCGCTCACCCTGGTCGGCTACCTCGACGAGCTGCACGACGCCATGGCAGCGGCCGCGGCCGGCACCGACGTCCCGCGTGAGCAGCTGCGGTCGATCGTCGGCGCCTTCGTCGACTACGGCGTCGCGCACCCCGCATTCGTCGACTGCGCGCAGGCGTTGATGGTGCGGCCCGGCGACGAGCTCCTCGACGAGATCGCCGAGGGACCGCTGTTCCGGCTCGGCCGGGGCATCACGTCGTGCCTGACGGTCCTCTCCAGCACCCTCGCGGGCGGCGTCGAGAAGGGCGCGTTCGTGCTGAGCGACGACCCGGTGCTGCTCGCCAACGCGCTGTACGCCTCGGGTCTGGGTGCGTTGCAGCTGGCCCGCCTGGGCATCCTCGTCAGCGAGATCGCGCCGGGCATCCCGACGGTCGGCGAGATCTCGGCCGCACAGGTCCGCGACTACATGGTGAACTCGGCGCTCGCGCTGGTCACCGCGGACCTCGCCTCCGCCTGACATCGGTTCCGTACGACGAAGCGGCCCGCCCGGAGTGATCCGGGCGGGCCGCTTCGCGTTGAGCCGTGCGGGAGCCTCAGCGCTCCATGATCGCGACGACGCCCTGGCCGCCGGCCGCGCAGACCGAGATCAGCGCCCGGCCGCCACCGTTGGCCTTGAGCAGCTTGGCCGTGTTGGCCACGATCCGGCCACCGGTGGCCGAGAACGGGTGGCCCGCGGCGAGCGAGGAGCCCTTGACGTTGAGCTTGCTGCGGTCGATCGAGCCCAGCGGGGCGTCGAGGCCGAGGCGCTCCTTGCAGAACACCGGGCTCTCCCACGCGGCGAGGGTCGAGAGCACCTGCGAGGCGAAGGCCTCGTGGATCTCGTAGAAGTCGAAGTCCTGCAGGGTCAGGCCGTTGCGGGCCAGCATCCGCGGGACGGCGTACGCCGGCGCCATGAGCAGGCCCTCGGCACCGTTGACGAAGTCGACGGCGGCGACCTCGGAGTCGACGAAGTAGGCCAGCACCTCCAGGCCGTGCTCGGCGGCCCACTCCTCGGAGCCCAGCAGCACGGCGGACGCACCGTCGGTCAGCGGGGTCGAGTTGGCGGCGGTCATCGTGGCCGCCTCGCCCTTGCCGAAGACCGGCTTGAGCTTGGCGAGCTTCTCCAGCGAGGAGTCGCCGCGCAGGTTGTTGTCGCGCTCGAGGCCACGGAAGGGGGTGACCAGGTCGTCCTGCCACCCCTCGTCGTACGACGCCGCGAGGTTGTGGTGCGAGGTGACGGCCAGCTCGTCCTGGGCCTCGCGGGTGATCTGCCACTCGAGGGCGGTCAGCGCCTGGCTGTCGCCCATGGACAGGCCGGTGCGGGGCTCGCCGTTGGACGGGGCCGCGATGCCGATGTCGCCGGGGCGGATCGAGGCGAGGATCTTGAGGCGGTCGGCGGTGGTCTTGGCCGAGTTCACCTTGAGGAGCTTCTTGCGGAGCTTCTCGGAGATGGCGATCGGGGCGTCGGACGTGGTGTCGACGCCGCCGCCGATGCCGGAGTCGATCTGGCCGAGCTTGATCTTGTTGGCGATGTAGTTGATCGCCTGGAGGCCGGTACCGCAGGCCTGCTGCAGGTCGACACCGGCGGTCTCCGGCGCGAGGCGGGTGCTGAGGACCGACTCGCGGACCAGGTTGAAGTCGCGGCTGTGCTTCAGCACGGCGCCACCGGCGACCTCGCCGATGCGCTCGCCCTCGAGCCCGAAGCGGGCGACGAGCCCGTCCAGGGCGGCGGTGAACATCTCCTGGTTGGAGGCGGTGGCGTAGGCCCCGTTGGAGCGGGCGAACGGGATGCGGTTACCGCCGAGTACGGCGGCACGACGAACGGTCTCGGTCATGGATCAATCCTCACCTAGCCAAGCCCCCGGGAGAACCCTTTGAGGGCGAGATCACGAAATGTGGACTCAGAGTTACACATCTAGTTACATGGTGCACATGACTGACAAGTACCAGGGCTTCGTGAGCTCCCCGATCGGCAAGCTCCTCGTCAAGAACCTCGGACTGCCGAACCCGACCAAGCTGGACCGCTACACGGCCGGCGACCCGCTGGTCAACGGCACCGTGCTCGTCGGCGGCCGCGGTCGCCTCATCGAGTCCCTCCCCGGTCTGCTCGACGTCCTCGGCATCGCCTCGGCGCGCGCCCAGGAGGACGGCGAGAAGTACAAGGGCCTGGTCTTCGACGCCACCGGCATCGCAAGCGTCGAGGAGCTCGTCGAGCTGCAGGGCTTCTTCACCCCCGTGCTGCGCAGCCTCAAGAGCTGCGCCCGTGTCGTCGTGATCGGCACGCCCCCGGGCCTGGTCGAGGGCAGCGAGCAGATCGCCCAGCGCGCGCTCGAGGGCTTCACCCGCAGCCTCGGCAAGGAGATCGGCAAGGGCGGCACCGTCCAGCTCGTGTACGTCGCCGAGGGCTACGAGGACTCGGTCCTCTCCACGCTCGGCTTCCTCCTCAGCCCCAAGTCGGCCTACGTGTCCGGCCAGGTCGTGCGGATCGGCGCCCACGAGGAGACCCACGGCTCGGCGCTCGCCGACTGGACCCAGCCGCTCGCCGGCAAGGTCGCGTTCGTGACCGGCGCGAGCCGCGGCATCGGCGAGGAGATCGCCCGCGTGCTGCACCGCGACGGCGCGAAGATCGTCGGCCTCGACGTACCCCAGGCGGCCGACGACCTGGTCAAGGTCATGAACGAGCTCGACGGCGACTGGCTGACCCTCGACATCACCTCCGTGGACGCGCCGCAGCGGATCGCGCACCACCTCAAGGAGAAGCACGGCGGCGTCGACATCGTCGTGCACAACGCGGGCGTCACGATGGACAAGAAGCTCGCCAACCAGACGCCGGAGCGCTTCGGCAAGGTGCTGCAGATCAACCTGGAGGCGCCGGAGCGGATCACCGCCGAGCTGCTCGCCCAGGACGTCATCAACGCGAACGGCCGGATCATCGGCGTCGCGTCGATCGCCGGCATCGCGGGCAACCTGGGCCAGACCAGCTACGCCGCGTCGAAGGCGGGCGTCATCGGCTTCGTCGACTCGCTGAGCGAGAAGCTGAAGGACGGCATCACGATCAACGCCGTCGCGCCGGGCTTCATCATCACCCAGATGACCGCAGCCGTGCCGTTCGCCACCCGCGAGGTCGGCCAGCGCCTCAACGCCATGTCGCAGGGCGGCCTGCCGGTCGACGTGGCCGAGACCATCGCCTGGTACGCCTCCCCCGCCTCGACCGCCGTCAACGGCAACGTCGTGCGGGTCTGCGGCCAGATGATGCTGGGTGCCTGACATGGCGCTCCCCGTGATGCTGAAGGCCGCGCTGCCCGCGGTCCCCGGCGTGAACCAGCTGCCGGGCATCAAGAAGACCGGCGGCGCGCTGCCGGACCTGGTGCTCGAGCGCAACGACGTCCTCGTCGAGCGCACCGCCGTCGAGCGGTACGCCGCCGTGTGCGGCTTCCCGAACCGCGACGTCGCGCCGGTGCCCTACCTGCACATGCTGGCGTTCCCGCTGCACATGCAGCTGATGACCGACGCGAAGTTCCCGTTCCCGGCCATCGGCTCGGTGCACCTGGAGAACACGATCACCCAGCACCGCCCGGTCGCCATCGGCGAGACGGTGTCGCTGAAGCTCGTGGCCGACAACCTGCGCGACAGCACCAAGGGCCGCGCCTGGGACATGAACGTGACCGGCACCGTCGGTGACGAGGTCGTCTGGGAGTCCGTGTCGACGTACCTGCGGGTCGGGAAGGGCGACAAGGAGAACGGTGACCCGGGGATGTCGCTCAACGCGATCACGGCCAAGGGCCCGGTCTGGCGGATCCCGGAGAACATCGGCCGGACGTACGGCGCCGTGTCGGGCGACCGGAACCCGATCCACCTCTACCCGCTGACCGCGAAGGCGCTGGGCTTCCCGCGTCACATCGCGCACGGCATGTGGAGCAAGGCCCGCTGCATCGCGGCGCTGGAGAACCGGCTGCCCGACGCGGTCACGGTCGAGGTCGCGTTCAAGAAGCCGATCTTCCTGCCCGGCAAGGCGCAGTTCGGCGCCGAGCAGACGGCGACCGGCTACGACTTCACGCTGGTCAACCCGAAGACGGGCGCCCCGCACCTGCTGGGTCGTACCACCGCCCTCTGACCCAGGGATACGACGCAGGGCCGGTCTCCTCCCGGAGGCCGGCCCTTCGCGTCGCTCGAGCTCAGCGGGAGGGGCGGATCAGCCCCTCCTGGGCAACCGTGGCGACGAGGGTCCCGTCCTGGGTGAAGACCCGTCCCAGCGCGAGACCTCGTCCGCCGCTCGCCGAGGGCGACCACTGGTCGTAGAGCCACCACTCGTCGGCCCGGAACGGCCGGTGGAACCAGATCGTGTGGTCGAGCGAGGCCATCTGCACCTTCTGCGGACCGTGGTCCGGGTGCGCGGCCAGGGTCGCGCCGAGCAGGGACACGTCGCTGGCGTAGGTGAACGTCGCGAGGTGCTCCATCGGGTCGTCGCTGAGCCGGCCGTCGACGCGGATCCACACCTGCGCCTTCGCGGGGTGCATCGGGTCCTTGTCGAGGCCGTACGCCGAGCTGCCGAGCCAACGCACGTCGAGCGCCGCCCACTCCTTGCTGAGCCCGTCGTCGGTGCCGCGCTCGGCCATCAGCTCCATGAGGTTCAGGCCCTCCTCGGGCGGCTTCACCTCGGGCATGACGTCCTCGTGCTCCAGCCCCTCCTCGTGGCGCTGGAAGTTGAGCGACTGGTAGTAGATCGGGCGCCCGTGCTGGCGGGCGAGCACGCGCCGGGTCGCGAACGACTTGCCGTCGCGGATCCGCTCGACGTCGTAGATGATCGGCACGTTGTAGTCGCCCGGCAGCAGGAAGTACGAGTGCAGCGAGTGCACCTGGAAGCCCTCGTCGACCGTGCGGGACGCGGCGATCAGCGCCTGCGCGGCGACCTGGCCGCCGTAGACGCGCTGGCGGATGGTCTCCGGCTGCTGTCCGCGGAAGAGGTCGGTGTCGAGCTGCTCCAGGTCGAGGAGCGCCACCAGCTTCTGGGTGGCCTCCCCCATCACGCGACCGTCTCCGTCACTCACGTCCGCCTCCGGTTTCCTCCGGGCCCTCGAGCCCGGCCAGGAACTGCTCGAACTGCCGGCCGATCTCCTCGCCGGTCGGCAGGGGCTCGTCCTCCGCGAGGAGGCTGCTGCCCTCCGCCTCGGCGCGCGCGAAGGTGTCGTACTGCTGCTCCAGCGCGGTGACGACCTCCTGCACCTCGTCGTTGGCGGAGAGGTAGCGGCCGATCTCCTCCTCGCGCTCCTCGGCCAGCTCGCCGAGCTCGTTGAGGTCGATCGTCAACCGCGCGGCGAGCTCGACCTGCTCCAGCAACGCCTGCGAGGCGCGCGGGTAGTCGAGCTGCGCGAGGTAGTGCGGGACGTGGGCGACGAAGCCCTGCGCGTCGTGGCCCCACTCACCGAGCCGGACCTCCAGCAGCGCCTGCGCGCTGCTCGGGACCCGCAGCTCGCCGCGCCACGGGCTGGTGCCGGTCAGCAGGTCGGCGTTGTTGGCGTGGTGGGTGATCGCGATCGGGCGGGTGTGCGGCACGGCCATCGGCACCGAGCCGACCGAGACGACGAGCTGCACGTGGAAGCGCTCGACGACCTCGAGGACGGCGCGGCAGAAGGCCTCCCACCGGATGTCCGGCTCAGGCCCCTGGAGCAGCAGGTACGGCGTCCCGCCGTGGTCGTGCAGCAGCCGGACGACCAGGCGCGGGGCCTCGTAGCCCTCGTAGTGGTCGCGGGCGAAGGTCATCGGGGGCCGGCGCGCACGATAGTCGTGCAGCTCGTCGACGTCGAAGGTCGCGACGACCACCCCACCGCCCTCCGGGGACGACGCCCCGGTGCGCACCAGGTGCCGGGCTGCGAGCGCCCCCGCGTTGCCGGCGTCGAGGAAACCGTCGAGCGCGACCACCATCGAGAGGCCCTCGACATCGGCCAGCTCGGGGACGTCGTCGACGATGTGGACGAGTCGGGTCGGCGCAGTCACGTGGAAAGACTATTGCCCCGGGGTTCACCCGCGCGCCCGAGGCGGCTGTGACGTCGGCCGTAGACCGCGTAGACGACGCAGCCGAGCGCCATCCAGACGACGAAACGGATCCACGTGTCGCCCGTCAGGTTGAGCATCAGGTAGAGGCACATCAGCACCGAGATCGCGGCGACGACCGGCGCCGCCGGGGTGCGGAAGCCGCGCGGGAGGTCGGGCCGGGTCCGGCGCAGGACCACGACCCCGATGCTGACCAACGTGAAGGCGAACAGGGTCCCGATGTTGACCAGGTGCGCCAGCGTGCTGAGGTCCACGAAGCCGGCGAGCGCGGCCACGGCCAGGCCGGTGACGATCGTGATCCGGTACGGCGTCCGGTAGGCCGGGTGCACCTTGGCGAGCTGGCGCGGCAGCAGCCCGTCGCGCGCCATCGCGAAGGCGACGCGGGACTGCCCGAGCATCAGGATCATCGCGACGACGACCAGCCCGATGCACGCCCCGACGGAGATCAGGTTGGGCATCCAGTCGACGCCGGCTCCCTCGAAGGCGTCGGCGAGGGGCGCCGCACTGTCGGGATCGATGTCCCGGTAGCTGCGCACCCCGGTCACGACCAGGCTGACCGCGGAGTAGAG
Organism: Nocardioides sp. Root240; assembly: GCF_001428825.1. Classification (GTDB taxonomy): domain Bacteria; phylum Actinomycetota; class Actinomycetes; order Propionibacteriales; family Nocardioidaceae; genus Nocardioides. The sequence continues at coordinate 86,877 of NZ_LMIT01000001.1, forward strand.
GACCGTCACGATCGCGAGCGAGCCGAGGATGCCGATCGGGACGTCGCGCTGCGGGTTCCTCGTCTCCTCCGCGGTGGTGGCGACGATGTCGAAGCCGATGAAGGCGAAGAACACGATGGCCGCCCCGGAGATCACCCCGGCGAGGCCGAAGACGGCGGGCTCGAGGCCGAGCAGGCTGGTGATCAGGGGTACGTCGGCGAAGCCACCGCTGGACTCCGGGGCGGGCTGCGCGTCGGGGATGAAGGGCGTCCAGTTGCTGACGTCGATGTGCGCGATCCCGACGACGATCACCGCGGCGACCACGACCAGCTTGAGGGCGACGACGACCTGGTTGAAGCGGCTGGAGAACTTCGTGCCGCGGATCAGCATCCAGGTCACCAGGAGGGCGATGACGACGGCCGGCAGGTCGACGACACCCGTGGCGGCCGAGCTGATCTGGCTCGGCAGCGTCACCCCGCCGATGTCGAGCACCTCCTGCAGGTAGGCCGAGAAGCCGGTGGAGAGCGCGGCCGCGCCGACGGTGAACTCGAGCACCAGGTCCCAGCCGATGATCCAGGCGACCAGCTCGCCGAGGGTGGCGTAGCTGAAGGTGTAGGCGCTGCCCGCGACCGGCACGGTGGAGGCCAGCTCGGCGTAGCAGAGTGCCGCGAGCCCGCAGGCGACTGCTGCGATGACGAAGCTCAGCGCGAGCGCCGGTCCGGCGTTGCTCGCCGCGACGGTGCCGGTCAGCACGAAGATGCCGGCGCCGATGATCACGCCGACGCCGAAGACCGTCAGGTCCAGCGCGGAGAGGTCCTTGCGGAGCCTGTGGTCGGGCTCGTCGGTGTCGGCGATGGACTGCTCGACGGACTTGGTGCGGAAGAGACTCACGGGTGCGACGGTGCCCGCCCCGCCGGGGCTCAACCGTCGTAGGCGGTGCTCATCAGGGCGACCCCGCGCTGGGCCAGCTGCGATGAGCTGATCCCGAGCACCTCGGGCAGCACCTTCGCCTGGTCGGCACCGCCGGCGAGCCGGTCGAGCAGCGAGAAGAGGACGTCCTGGCCATAGGTCGCAGCGACGTACTCGCAGACCCACCAGGACACGGCGTACCAGGCCTCCGCGTCGGCACCCCCGAACTCCGCCTCGCCCGGCAGGTCGGTCGCGGTCGCGCCGACGTCCAGCGCACGCGCCGGGAGCCGGCGCTGCGAGGGCGCCATCGGACGGACCGAGACGTACTCGGCGACGCCCTCGCTGAGCCACAGCGGCGCGCCGCGGCCGCGGGCACCGAGGAGCGCGTGGGTCAGCTCGTGGCGCACCAGCCGGCCCACGACCGGCGCCGGTTCGTAGAGCACGCGCGGGTTCACGAAGATCCGGTACGACGCCACACCCTTGCCCGGCGCGAGTGCGTCCACCGGCACGGCGATCGTCAGGCCGTCGGCCCGGTCGGGGTCCCCGACGGTCTGTCCCGCGAGCCCGTCGAGGAAGGTCGGGTCCTGCAGCGAGTAGACGACGACGCCGTCGACCTTGGCGCCGGCATCCCCGAGGACCGAGCGGACGTCGGAGCGGCCCGCGCTCGCGGCGTCCATCACCGCCGGCGCGTCGTCCGCGGTCCAGTCGTCGAAGATGCCCAGCACGCCGGGCTCCCTCTCGACGTTGATCCTGCCGAGGTCCCACGGCTGGGCGTTCCCCGGGTGGTCGGTCTCCCACGCGTAGTCGGTCGTCGACCCGACCAGCAGCCGGCTGCCGTCGGCGTTGGGCACGAACAGGAAGCGGTCGCGGGTCCGGACCGCGGCGGAGTCGAAGCCGTCGAGGCGCAGCGCGACGACGACCTCCGCCCAGTACTCCGGGTTGCCCTCGAGGTCGGTGCCCTCGACCGGCGTGATCGTGTCCTCGACCACCCGGAACCGCAGCCGGCCCACCGGCAGCTCACCGAGGTTGTCGAAGTAGACCTGCTCGCTGTCGAGCAGTCCCGCGTCCGTGCGGTCCAGCGACCGGCGGAACCGGGTCTGGTCGTGCGTCTCGAGCGCCACCGCACGCTGGTTGAGGGTGCGCTGCATCAGGGTCGCCACGTCGTCGTAGGCGTTGCCGGAGTAGGTCGGCGGAGGCAGGTCGTCCGAGCACGCCGCCAACGGCAGGAGGGCCGCGCAGGTCAGCGCGACGAGGCTGAGCCTCAGTTCACCGGCTCCCGTCGACGTCGAGGAGGGAGCGGTCCTCCGCCGGCTCGGCAGTGATGTCGTGGACGGCCTGGAGCGCGATGGTGGACGCCGTGAGGCCGATCCGGTCGAGGATCGCCCCACGCTTGGCGTGGTCGAGGAACTCCTGGGGGATGCCGTGCAGGCGCACCGGCGTGGCGACGCCGGCCTCGGCCAGGGTCTGGAGCAGCACGGCGCCGACTCCCCCGACGATCCCGTTGTCCTCGATCGTGACGACGCGGCGGTGGGTACGGGCGAGCTCGACCAGCGCGGGGTCGACCGGCTTCACCCAGCGCGGGTCGACGACGGTGACGCCGATGCCCTGGTCGCGCAGGCGGGCGGCGACGTCGAGCGCGATCGGCGCCATCGCGCCGACGGAGACGACGAGCACGTCGCGGGCACCGTCGCGGACCAGCACGTCGCAGCCGCCGGCCTTGCCGACCGCCTCGACGTCCTCGGGCGGCGGGCCCTTCGGGAAGCGGACGACGGTCGGGGCGTCGGACACCTCGACCGCCTCGTCGAGCAGCTCGCGCATCCGGGTCACGTCGCGGGGCGCGGCGAGCCGCAGGCCCGGCACGACCTGGAGGATCGACATGTCCCACATGCCGTTGTGGCTCCCCCC
>NZ_LMIT01000001.1:89691-158737 GCF_001428825.1 Nocardioides sp. Root240
CGCCGTCGTCGCCGGTCACGCCCGAGCGGTCGAGGACGAAGGTGACGCCGCACCTGTGCAGGGCGACGTCCATCAGCACCTGGTCGAAGGCGCGGTTGAGGAAGGTGGCGTAGACCGCGAACACCGGGTGCAGGCCGCCCAGCGCGAGGCCCGCGGCCGAGGTGGCGGCGTGCTGCTCGGCGATGCCGACGTCGAAGGTCCGCTCGGGGAACCGGGCCTGGAACTTGTCCAGCCCGACCGGGTGCATCATCGCGGCGGTGATGCCGACGATGTCGGAGCGACGCTCGCCGATGCGCACGATGTGGTCGGCGAAGTGGTCGGTCCAGATCAGGCCCTTGGGCTTCTCCGCTCCGGTCTGCACGTCGAACGGACCGGGCGCGTGGAACTGGTCGGCCTCGTGCCGCTCCGCGGGGTCGTAGCCGAAGCCCTTGCGGGTGATGGCGTGCACGATCACGGGGCCGCCGAAGCGCTTGGCCTGGCCGAGCGCCTGCTCCATGGCCGCGCGGTCGTGGCCGTCGACCGGGCCGACGTACTTCAGGCCGAGGTCCTCGAAGAGGCCCTGCGGCGCGAGCGCGTCCTTGAGGCCCTTCTTCATGGCGTGCAGGGCGTCGTAGGCCGCCGCGCCGACACCGGGCACCGCGGTGAGCCGGCGCTTGACGATGTCGAGCACCGTCTCGTAGCGCGGGTTGGTGCGCAGGCTGGTCAGCGCGGTCGCGAGGCCGCCGATGGTCGGCGTGTAGGACCGGCCGTTGTCGTTGACCACGATCACGAGCTTGCTGTCGTGCTGGATCGCGATGTTGTTGAGCGCCTCCCAGGCCATGCCGCCGGTCAGCGCGCCGTCACCGATGACGGCGACGGTGTGCCGGTCCTCGCCACGGATGGCGTAGGCCTTGGCCAGGCCGTCGGCGTAGCTCAGCGCGGTGGACGCGTGGGAGTTCTCGACGATGTCGTGCTCGGACTCGGCCTGGCTGGGGTAGCCGCTCAGGCCACCCTCGCGGCGCAGCGTGCCGAAGTCGCCGGCCCGGCCGGTGACCAGCTTGTGCACGTAGGACTGGTGACCGGTGTCGAAGACGATCTTGTCGCGCGGGGAGTCGAACACCCGGTGGATCGCCAGGGTCAGCTCGACCACGCCGAGGTTGGGTCCGAGGTGGCCGGAGTTCGTGGCGACCGTGCGGATCATCAGGTCGCGGATCTCCGCCGCCAGCTGGGTCAGCTCGTCCTCGGACAGGGCCCGCAGGTCACGCGGGTGGGAGATCGATTCGAGGACAGGCATGGAGTCCACTTTAGGCCGTCACAGGTCGTAGACGGCGATTGCGGGCTCGTGGAGGCTGCCCATCCACAGCCGGCCGTCGTGCTCCCTGACCCCCGTCACCATGTGGTACGACGCGCCGTGGTCGGCGGGCGTGACGTCGACGTCGTGCACGAGGGCGCCGCCGGTGTCGTGGGCGACGACGCGGACCGACTGCTTCGGCTTGGGCTGCAGCGCCTCGGGCAGCATCGTGGCGAGCTTGCGCAGCAGCATCGGGCCGGTCTGGAGGCGCTCGACCAGCGGGTCCTTCGGGCTCGCGATCGTGATCCAGATCAGGCCGTCGGAGCCGCGGGCGATGTTGTCGGGGTAGCCCGGCAGGTCGGTGGCGAGGAAGTCGCGGGTGCCCGCGCGGGGACCGCTGATCCAGTGGCGCACGACGGTCCGGGCGCCGGTCTCGGCGACGCAGACGAAGTCGCCGTCGGCGGAGAGCGCGACCCCGTTGGCGAAGGCGAGGCCCTCGAGGACGACGGTCACGGTGCCGTCGGGGTCGCGGCGCAGGAGCCGCCCGGTGCGGGTGTTGCGGACGAAGTCGTGCTTCCACCGGGCGATGCCGAACCGGGTCGAGCTGTCCGACCACCAGATCGTGCCGTCGTCGGCGATCGCGGCGTTGTTGCAGAACCTCATCGGGACGCCGTCGACCTCGGCGGTGATCAGCTCGACCTCGCCGCTCGCCGGGTCGACCCAGAGCAGGCCGCGCAGGGCGTCGCACACCAGGAGCCGGCCGTCGGGGGCGAACTCGATGCCGAGCGGGCGGCCGCCGGTCTGCGCGACGAGGTCGACCTTCGCACCGTCTTCCCCGACCCGGAAGATCGAGCCGTCCTCGGTGCCGGTGAAGACCGCACCGGCGTCGGGGCCGGACGTGGCGACGACGACGTCCTCGGCGCCGGGGCCGGGGACCGGGATGACGGTGAACGCGTTGCTCATGGCAGCAGCTCCTGGTAGCGGTCGGAGGCGAGGAAGTCGGGCAGGATCATCGCAGCCGCCGCGCCGAGCGGCAGGTCGCCCAGCCGGGCCGGGTCGACGAAGACGATCTGCCGGCCCTCCCCCAGCACGATGTCGCCGTCGCGCGCGGTGGTCGCGGCGGCGTACACGTGGACCTGGTCGTGGCTGCCGTAGCCCTCGTGGAAGACGGTGAGCTCGCGCCACAACGGCAGCGCGGGCGGGGCCATGCGCAGGCCCGTCTCCTCGGCGAGCTCGCGGTACGCCGCGTCGTCGGGGTCCTCCCCCGCGTCGACGTGGCCGCCGACGAAGCCCCACCGTTCGGGGTCGATGACGGGGTTCTCGTCGCGCTCCTGCAGCAGGATCCAGCCGCGGGGGTCGACCAGGATGATGGAGGCGAACCGCCGGGTCACGCCGCCCCCCCGCCGCTGCCCGCCAGGTCGTCGGGGTCGACTCCCCCGTTGCAGGACGCGAACGGCTCGGGCGCCGTCGTCCCCGCGCCGTAGGCGGCGAGGAAGAGTCCGATCCGCGGGTCGTCAGGGCCGACGAGGTCCAGCTGCCGGCCCCAGACGGTGATCACGACCGGCGCCTCCTGGTCCGGGTACGGCGACAGCAGGCCGTTCGCGGGCAGCAGCTCCTCCAGCTTCGCGACACCGGCGTCGTCGACCTCGTCGGGCCGGTAGGTCAACCAGGTGCTCCCGTGCTCGAGGTCGTGCACCGCGTTGACCTCGGGCAGCGGTTCGTCGTAGGCCCCGCACTCGAGCCACACCGGCGCGTGGTCCCCGCCGACCGCCGGGGACTGCGGGTAGTCGTGCTCCTCGCCGACCTCGAGGTGCTGGTAGGTCAGCCCGTCGTAGGTGCGGACGGCGGACAGGTCGCTGGTGTCGATGTCCTCGCCCGCGGTCGTCGAGTCGTCGTCCGCGAGCGCCAGTGGGACGGCGACCGCCGCGGTGACCAGGCCGACCGCGATCACGCCGGCGATGACGACCGGGAGCAACCTACGACGGCGCACCGGCTCCGGCGCGAGCACCGTCAGCAGCGCAGGCGGCGGGTAGGGCGGCGGCGGGTGGGGCGGGTACGAAGGTGGCGGCGGGTACGGCGGCGGTGGCGGCAGCTCGCTCACTGCTCCAGCGCCCTCTCGACCCGCTCGACCTTCGCGGTCAGCTCGCCGGTGAAGCCGGGACGGATGTCGGCCTTCAGGACCAGTCCGACGCGCGGTGAGGTCGCGGCGACGACGTCGACGGCACGCTTGACCACCGCCATGACCTCGTCCCACTCCCCCTCGATCGTCGTGAACATCGACGTCGTCTCGTTGGGCAGGCCCGACTCGCGGACCACCCGGACGGCCGCGGCGACCGCCTCGGAGACACCGCCGGTGTCGTCGGCGACGGAGGGGCTGATGCTGAACGCGACGAGCATGCCCCCACCGTAGTCAAGCCACGGTGGGGGCATGCTCCCCGGTCAGGCGATCGCCGCGGTGGCGGCGGACGTCCTCGAGGTCGTGAGGTAGCCGGCCAGCGACCGGGTGACGACCACCTTGATCGTCTTGCCCCGGTCGGTCGAGGTCAGCGTGTAGGTCCTGGCCGTGGCGCCGCTGATCAGCACGCCCGAGCGGTACCACTTGTAGGTGGTGCCGGTCGGCGTCGGCGACCACGTGCCGACGACCGCGGTCAGCGTGGAGCCGACCTTCCGGGTCCCGGAGATCGTGGGAACCGGCGCCGTGATGAACACCTTGAGCACCGCGCTGGTGGCGGCCGAGACGACCGACTTGGTGACGTAGCCGGACCTGACCCCGGTGACCTTGACGGTCATCGTCTTGCCGACGTCGGTCGACGTGAGCTTGTAGGTGCTCGCGGTGGCACCCGAGATGGCGGCGCCCGAGCGGTACCACTGGTAGGTGTACGTCGTGGCGGCCGGCGTCCACGTGCCGAGGCCGGCGGTCAGGGTGTAGCCGACGGCCTTCGTGCCGCTGATCGTCGGCACCGGCGCGGCGAAGACGCCCAGGACGGCGGCGGTCGCGGCGGACGTCGAGCTGCGGGAGACGTAGCCGCTCAGGACACCGGTGACCTTGACCGTCATCGTCTTCGTCTGGTCGCTCGCGGTCAGCGTGTAGGTGCTCGCGGTGGCGCCGCTGATGGCCGTGCCCGAGCGGTACCACTGGTAGGTGAAGGTGGCGCCTGCTGGAGCCCACGTGCCGGGGTTGGCGGTGAGCGTCGAGCCGACCGCCGTCGTACCGGCGATGGTCGGCGTGGGCACGGTGGTGAACACGCCCTGGATCGCGGACGTCGCCGCCGAGGTCTTCACGACGGGGTCGTAGCCGGTCTTCGTGCCGGTCACCCGGACCGCGATCGCCTTGCCCTGGTCGGCTGTCACCAGCGGGTAGGTCGTGGCCGTGGCGCCGCTGATCGGTGCACCGTCGCGCAGCCACTGGTGGGCCAGCGTCGTGCCGGTGGTCCAGGTGCCGGCGTTGGCCGTCAGCGTCGAGCCGACGGCGGTGGTCCCGGTCACGGTCGGCGTGCTGCCGCTGATCGCGCCGGGGACCGTGACCGACACGCGGTTGAAGTACTCGTTGTCGCCGTTGTCCCAGTTGTACGCCGTGATCCGGGCCTCGAGCTTCTTGCCCCTCATGTCGGAGGTGATCTCGATCGTGTCGCCCTGGGCGCCGAAGATCGGGCGGCCGTCGAGGTACCACCACCAGGACGGGTACTCGACGGCAGGCGTGAAGGTGCCCGCGTGCGCCGTGGCCGTCGAGCCGACGCTCAGGTCACCGGTGATGGAGAGGCTGCCGGACATCGTCGGGGCCGTGCCACCCACGGTGTTCACGCCCCAGGCCGCGGTCGCCGTCGCGTAGCCCGGGGCGGTGCCGGTGATGTAGGCGACGGGACGCTTGCCGACCATGTCGGCAGTCGGGGTGTAGGTCGGCGACGTGGCGCCGGGGATCGCCACCAGCTGGGTGCCGTTCCAGTACTTCCACTGCCACGACAAGGTGACCTCCGCCGGGCTCCACGGGCCGGGGTCGACGGTGATCGGCGTACCGACGGCGGTGACGCCGGTGCCGGTGGTCCACGGGTCGCCGGGCTGCATGGACTTGCCCACCAGCGGGAGGGTCAGGTCCTGCTTCAGCTTGGGCTGTGCGGCCGTCGGCTGCCAGGCGGTCGCGGAGGCGAGGTCGGGGGTGTTGCCGAGGCAGCGCGTGCCGTAGCGGTTGGGTCGCTGCGAGCCGGGGTCGAAGTTGTCGTCGTAGACGTCGTCGTAGAAGCAGAGGGTGTACTCCTTGGCGTCCGAGATCCGGAACTTCATCCGGCCATCGGCGCCGGTCTCCAGCGGCCCGTACTGCAGGCCGTTGTCCCATGCGCCGCCGACCGGGCGGGAGAAGACGTTCCAGCGCACCTTGTCCATCGGGGCACCGCTCGGGTCGACCGCCCGCAGGTAGAAGCCCTTCCAGTCCTCGACGGCCAGGCTGATGGCCGTGGTCTGGCCGGGCGTGACGGTGAAGGTCTGGTTGGGAACCGTGGTCAGGAAGTTCTCGGCCTCCCAGGGCTCGTTGCCCTGCACCGCCACCGTGCCGGGCGCGACCTTGTCGATCGTGAACGTGCCGTTGTCGGCGACGGTGGCACCCGGGTAGCTCCTCCAGTAGTCACGGGCGTCGTTGTCAGCCGTGATCTCGGCCGTCGGCCAGGCCGTGGCCACGCCGTTCTTCTTCACGGTGCCGGTGATCCGGCCCCAGCGCTCGAGCGTGGCGTCGTAGGTCGTCGCCGCGGACACCACCTTGGTGACGGTCGGCTCCGGGGCGTACTCCTGCGCGCACGGGTAGTCGCCCCAGCACTCCATCGCGATCTGGTAGGTGCCGGTCGTCGGCAGCGTCAGCGAGTAGCTGCCGTCGGTCGCGGTGTAGTCGTAGATGCGGGGGTCGAAGGTGTCGCCGTCGGCGTCCTTGGCCTCGACGAACACGTCGGCGATCGCGACGGTCGCCCCGGTCGCGTCGAGCCCGGTGACCTTGCCGCTGACGACGACCGTCGCCGCGCGGGCCGGCGCGGCCAGGCCGGGAAGGAGGGTCAGCGCGAGCAGCGCGCCGAGAAGGGCTGAGAGCAGGACGGCAGGGCGTGACCCCGAGCTGAGACGCATGGGCGCGATCCTGTCCGTGTCCGGAACCGATCAAACCAAGGGGATATCAGTTCCGGACACGGCCTCGACCGGGCTCCGCGCGTCAGCGGATGGCGGTGGTCGCGACCGACGACCGCGTGGTCGTGACGTAGCCCGTGCGGCCCCGCTTCACGATCACCTTGATCCGCCTGCCCTTGTCGGCGGCGACGAGCCGGTAGGTGCGGTTCGTCGCGCCCCTGATCGCGACCCCGTTGCGGTACCACTGGTAGCGCGTGGTGCTCGGCGTCGGCGACCAGGTGCCGAGCACGGCGGTCAGGAGGGAACGGACCCTGAGGGTGCCGGTGACCCGCGGCGCCGGGGCCTTGCTGAAGAGTCGCAGGATCGCGCCGGTCGCGGTCGACGTCTTCGCCGTCGTGGCGTAGCCGTCACGCGCCGCCGTGACGCGCACGGCGATCCGCTGGCCGCCGTCGGCCGTGGTCAGCCGGTAGGTGCGGCTGGTGGCGTTCGCGATGGCGACGCCGTTGCGCAGCCACTGGTACGACGTCGTGGTCGGGGCGGGCGCCCAGGTGCCGGCGTTCGCGGTCAGCGTCGAGCCCGCGGCGCGGGTGCCGGTGATCGTCGGCGTCGGAGCCGTGGTGAACCCGGCCAGCACGGCGGCGGTCGGCACCGAGGTGTCGGCGGCCGTGACGTAGCCGGCGCGCGCACCGGTGACCTTCACGGTGATCGCCTGACCGGCGTCGGCCGCGACCAGCTGGTAGGTCGGACCGGTCGCGTCGGGGATCGCGACACCGCCGCGGAACCACTCGTAGGTCGTGGTGTCCGGGGTGGGGACCCAGGTGCCGGCGTCGGCGGTGAGCGTGGCGCCGATGGCCGCCGTACCGGTGACGGTGGGGGTGGGCACGGTCGTGAAGGCGGCCTGGGCGACCAGCGCCGTGGCGACCGAGGTCTTCGTCGTCTGGACGTAGCCGTCCCGGGCGCCGGTGACCGCCACCTTGATGGTCTGGCCGGCGTCCGCCGCCGCGAGCTGGTAGGTCGCCTGCGTGGCGCCCGCGATCGGGGTGTCGCCGCGCAGCCACTGGTACGTCGTCGTGGTGGCCGCCGGCGTCCAGGTGCCGGCGGTCGCGGTCAGCGTCCGGTCCACCGTCGTCGTACCGCTGATGGTCGGCACCGGCGCCGAGGTGAAGGCGCCAAGACCGATCACGGCCGTCGCGGCCGACGTCCTCGACGTCGTGGCGTAGCCGGTGCGGACCCCGGTGACCTTGACCGTCAGGGTCTTCCCCAGGTCCGCGGGCAGGAGGGTGTAGGTCGCGTCCGTCCCAACAGGGGCCACGACGCCGGAACGGAACCACTCGTAGGTGGACGTGGTCGCGGCCGGGGTCCAGGGCAGGGTGCTCGCGGTCAGGGTCGAGCCGACCTTCTGGGTGCCGGCGACCGTCGGCGCCGGGGTCGAGGTGAAGGCACCCGCCGACACCGCGGTCGTGGCGGCGGACGTCTTCGACGTGGTCACGTAGTTGGTCCGGACGGCGGTGGCCCTGACCGTGATCGTCCTGCCGAGGTCGGCCTCGACGAGCTGGTAGGTCGGGCCGGTGCCGATCGGTGCGGTCGTGCCCGAGCGGAACCACGCGTAGCTCAGGGTCGCATCGGTAGGCGTCCAGGTGCCGGGCACCGCGGTCAGGGTCGCGCCGACGGCCGCCGTACCGCTGATGGTCGGCACGGGCGCCGCGGCGAAGGCGTACGGCAGCACGATGTCCTGCTTGACGTTCGGCGTCGCGGCCGACGGGGTCCACAGCGTGGCGGTGTCGCGGGTGGCCGCGTTGCCGAGGCAGCGGGAGAGGTGACGCTCGGCCGGCGGGGTCGTGCCGGGCTCGAGGTAGTCGTCGTAGAGGCAGATGGCGTACTCACGCGTCGTGTCGGTGACTCGCCACTTCATCCGGCCGCTGGCGTTGGTCAGCAACGGGCCGGCCTGGATGCCGTCGTCCCAGGCGCCGCCGCCCAGCGGACGGGAGAAGATGTTGAAACGGATGTTCGGCAAGGGCGTGCCGTCCGGCTGGACCGCCCGAGCGTAGGAACCGCGCCAGTCCGTGACGGCGAGGTCGATCGTCGCGGTCCCTCCGGCCGGCACCGTGACGTCCTGCCCGGCCGTCAGGAAGGGCTCCGCGTCCCAGGACTCGTCGCCGTCGACCCGGACGGTTCCGGGCGCCACCTTCTCGATCGTGAAGGTGCCGTTCGGCGCGACCGGCACGCCGGGGTAGCTGCTCCAGTACTGGCGAGCGTCGTTGCTCGCCTCCACGAGGCCGTTCGGCCAGGCGGTGGCGACACTGTTCTTCTTGACCGTTCCGGTGATCCGGCCCCATCGCTCGAGGGTCGCGTTGATCGTGACCGTGGAGGAGATCGCCTGGGTGATGGTGGGCTCGGGCGCGTAGTCCTGGGCGCAGGCGTAGGCGCCCCAGCACTCGATGTCGATCTTGTAGGTGCCCGCGACGGGCACCGTGAAGGAGTAGGTGCCGTCCGCCTGGGTGTAGGCGTACCGACGCGGCTCGAGGGGCGCGCCGTTGGCGTCGTTGGCCTCGACGAACACGCCCTCGACCTTCACGCCGTTGAGCCCGGTGATCGTGCCCTGGATCGTGATGTCGGCGGCCTGCGCCGGCGCAGCCAGCATCGGCACGACCGCCACGGCGAGCAGCAGGCCGAGGAGGGACGAGAACAGGGCTGCGGGACGGGACCCGAGTCGTGGACGCATGGACGCCATGCTTCCTTGGAGAGGGTTTGCTCAAACCTCCGGGCCGTCGTACGACCGCTCAACCGTGCAGCAGGTCACACTCCCCGCGCCACGGGGCGAGCTCCGGCGCCTGCGTCCGCAACTGCGCGAGCGCGTCACGGGCCTGCGACTTCACCGCGACGACGGCGATCAGCACCGGCCCATCGTCCTCCCCCGGGGCGTGCGGCGCCAACGGTTCAGGCCGGCGCCCACCGGTCGAGCAGGGCGGCGAAGCCGGCCTCGGCCTCCGTGCGCAGGCCGGAGGACGGCGGGGTCCCGCGGTCCGGCTCGGCCGCGAACACCTGCGCGACCCACCGTGCGACAGCCACGGGTACCGGAGCACTGCCCAGCTCCCGGGTCCGAGACTTGAGGTCGCGCAGCTCCGCCAGCTCGTCGCGTACGGCGGCCGGCACGTCCGCCTGGCGCAGCAGCTCGTCGAGGTTCATCGGGGGCACCCCGGCGTGGTCGTCCAGCCAGCGCAGCGTCACGGCCGGCCGGATCGCGTAGAACACCCGCTTCAGGCGGACCTGGCCGGCGTCCTCCTGCGCGCGGGTCCACTGGGCGCGACCCACGTGGAGGTAGTGCCGGCGTACCCGCGCGGGGTCGCCGACGCGCGCCACGACGTCGAGGAGGTCGTCGCGGAAGGCCGCGTCACCGTCGTACACGAGCGGGGAGCGGAGCCACTCGCCGACCGTCGCGTTGCCGGCGGTGGCGAGCCGGATGGCCTTGCCGAGGTCCCAGCCGTTGACGTCGAGGAGGCCCTCGAGAGGGGTCTCGATCACGTCCCGCGGCGGCCACAGGCGCCGGTAGTCGGCGACCGGGCGGACGAAGAAGAACCGGCAGTCGTAGTCGCTGTCCGGGGACGCGAACCCCCAGGCCCGGCTGCCGCTCTCGACGGCCCACGGCACGCGGACCCCGTGCTCGGCAGCAACACCGGCGAGGCGTCCGTCGATGGCCGCCACGGCGGCGGGGTCGAAGTCGTCGGCCAGGGAACGCATGCCGGAACGGTACGGGCGACACCCCCGCACTGTCCTTTCAAAAAATGGCCGGCGGCCCGCCCCAGAGCTGGGACGGGCCGCCGGATCGAGGGCTGGGTCAGCCGCGCAGCAGGTTCCGCAGGACGTACTGCATGATGCCGCCGTTGCGGTAGTAGTTCGCCTCGCCGGGGGTGTCGATGCGGACGACCGCGTCGAACTCCACACCGGTGTCGGTCGTGACCTTGACCGTCGAGGGCGTGGTGCCGTCGTTGAGCGCGGTGATGCCGGCGATCGAGAAGGTCTCCTCGCCGGTCAGGCCGAGCGACTCGGCGTTCTGGCCCTCGGGGTACTGCAGCGGGATGACGCCCATGCCGATGAGGTTGGAGCGGTGGATGCGCTCGTAGCTCTCGGCGATGACCGCCTTCACGCCCAGCAGCGAGGTGCCCTTGGCCGCCCAGTCGCGCGACGAGCCCGAGCCGTACTCCTTGCCGGCCAGGACGACCAGCGGGATGCCGGCGGCCTGGTAGTTGACCGAGGCGTCGTAGACGGTCGTCACCGGACCGTCGTCGACGGTGAAGTCACGGGTGAAGCCGCCCTCGGTGCCCGCCGCGATCTGGTTGCGCAGGCGGATGTTGGCGAAGGTGCCCCGGATCATCACCTCGTGGTTGCCGCGGCGCGAGCCGTAGGAGTTGAAGTCGCGCGGGGCGACGCCGTTCTCCGTGAGGTACTTGCCCGCGGGCGAGTCGGCCTTGATCGAGCCGGCCGGCGAGATGTGGTCGGTGGTAACCGAGTCGCCGAGCTTGAGCAGCACACGCGCACCGTCGATGTCGGTGACCGGGGCCGGCTGGTCGGGCATGCCGTCGAAGTAGGGAGGCTTGCGCACGTACGTCGAGGACTCGTCCCACGTGAAGGTGTTGCCCTCCGGGGTGGGCAGCGAGCGCCAGCGCTCGTCACCCTTGAAGACGTCGGCGTAGGAGTCGGCGAACATCTGCGAGTTGATCGCGCCCGCGATGGTCTCCTCGATCTCGGCCGGGGAGGGCCAGATGTCCTTGAGGAAGACGTCGTTGCCGTCGGCGTCCTGGCCCAGCGCGTCGTTGAACAGGTCGACGTCCATCGAGCCGGCCAGCGCGTAGGCGACGACCAGCGGCGGGGAGGCGAGGTAGTTCATCTTGATGTCGGGGCTGATCCGGCCCTCGAAGTTCCGGTTGCCGGAGAGCACCGAGACGACGGCGAGGTCGTTCTCGTTGACCGCGGCGGAGACCTCGGGGATGAGCGGGCCGGAGTTGCCGATGCAGGTGACGCAGCCGTAGCCGACGAGGTTGAAGCCGAGCTTGTCGAGGTACGGCGTGAGGCCGGCCTTGTCGTAGTAGTCGGACACGACCTGCGAACCGGGCGCGAGGGTGGTCTTGACCCACGGCTTGCGGGTCAGGCCCTTCTCGACTGCCTTCTTGGCGAGCAGCGCGGCGCCGATCATGACCGACGGGTTCGACGTGTTGGTGCAGGACGTGATCGAGGCGATGGTGACCGCACCGTGGTCCAGCGTGAACGTCGTGCCGTCCTCGAGGGTGACCTCGACCGGCGTGGACGCCCGGCCACCGTCGGCGGGCGCCGCCGAGAGGTGGTTGCTCGGCGCCGGGGCACCGTTGGCCTGGTGGGGGTCGTGCGACGGGGCGTCGGACGCCGGGAACGACTCCTCGACGGCCTCGTCGTAGCCCTGTGCGTCCTGCGGAGCGCCGGCGTAGTCGACCAGCGCGCCGCGGAAGGACTCCTTCGCCTCCGAGACCAGGACCCGGTCCTGGGGACGCTTCGGACCCGCGATGGACGGGACGACGGTCGCGAGGTCGAGCTCGAGCTTCTCGGAGTAGCGCGGCTCGGCGTCGGGGTCGAGCCAGAGGCCCTGCTCCTTGGCGTACTTCTCGACGAGCGCGATCTGCTCCTCTGAACGGCCGGTGAGGCGCAGGTAGGTGGTGGTCTCCTCGTCGATCGGGAAGACCGCGATCGTGGAGCCGAACTCCGGCGACATGTTGCCGATCGTGGCGCGGTTGGCCAGCGGGAGCGCGGAGACACCGGGGCCGTAGAACTCGACGAACTTGCCCACGACACCGTGCTTGCGGACCATCTCGGTGATGGTGAGCACCAGGTCGGTCGCGGTGGAGCCGGCGGGCAGCTCGCCCGACAGCTTGAAGCCGACCACGCGCGGGATCAGCATGGAGACCGGCTGCCCGAGCATCGCGGCCTCCGCCTCGATGCCGCCGACGCCCCAGCCGACGACGCCGATGCCGTTGACCATGGTGGTGTGCGAGTCGGTGCCGACGCAGGTGTCGGGGTAGGCCAGCAGCTCGCCGTCGACCTCGCGGGTGAAGACCGTGCGCGCGAGGTGCTCGATGTTGACCTGGTGGACGATGCCGGTGCCGGGCGGGACGACCTTGAAGTCGTCGAAGGCGCCCTGGCCCCAGCGGAGGAACTGGTAGCGCTCGCGGTTGCGCTCGTACTCGATCTCGACGTTGCGCTGGAACGCCTCGGGCGTGCCGAAGACGTCGGCCATGACCGAGTGGTCGATGACCATCTCGGCGGGCGCGAGCGGGTTGATCCGGGTGGCGTCGCCGCCGAGCTCGGCCATCGCCTCGCGCATGGTGGCGAGGTCGACGACGCAGGGCACGCCGGTGAAGTCCTGCATGATCACGCGCGCCGGCGTGAACTGGATCTCCTTGTCGGGCTGGGCGGTCTCGTCCCAGCCGGCGAGGGCCTTGATGTCCTCGGCCGTGATGTCCGCGCCGTCCTCGGTGCGGAGCAGGTTCTCGAGGAGCACCTTGAGCGAGAACGGGAGGCTGGCCGCGTCGAGGCCCTCACCCGTCACCGCGTCGAGGCGGAAGATCTCGTAGGACTTGCCGTCCACGTCCAGGGTGCTCTTGGCGCCGAAGCTGTTCTTGCTGGCCATCGCGTCTCCGTCTTCGTCGACTGATCGGGTCGGATAGGTCTCCACCCCGCATCCTGCCGCCGTCGCCCGGCGTACGGATAGTGAGGTTGACCTAAGTTTCAAGGGGACCGGGATCCCCGATATCTCTTGATGTCAAGATACACGATCTGAAGGCAGATTTCCACGCATCTCGGCGACGACGGGCGTGTCCTCGGCGAACTGCGTCCGGTACAGCTCCTGGTAGCGGCCACCCGCGTGCACGAGCTCGACATGGGTGCCGCGCTCGACGATCCGGCCGTCCTCGACGACCGCGATCAGGTCCGCCGCGCGGATCGTGGAGAGCCGGTGCGCGATCACCAGGGCCGTGCGTCCTGCGAGCGCCTCTGCCAGCGCCGCCTGGACGGCGGCCTCTGACGTCGAGTCGAGCGAGGCCGTCGCCTCGTCGAGGATCACCACGCGCGGCTGCTTGAGCAGCAGGCGCGCGATCGTCAGCCGCTGGCGCTCGCCCCCGGAGAGCCGGTAGCCGCGCTCCCCCACGACGGTGTCGAGCCCGTCGGGCAACGAGCGCACGAGGTCGGCGAGCCGGGCCCGCGACAACGCGTCCCACAGCTGGGCCTCGTCGGCCTCGGGCCGGGCCAGCAGCAGGTTGCCGCGGATCGTGTCGTGGAAGAGGTGGCCGTCCTGGGTCACCATGCCGACCGCGCCCCGGATCGCCTCGGCGGTCAGGTCCCGCACGTCGTGCCCTGCCAGGCGTACGACGCCCGAGTCGACGTCGTACAGCCGGGAGACGAGCTGCGCGAGGGTCGACTTGCCCGCACCCGAGGAGCCGACGAGGGCGACGACCTGTCCGGGCTCGGCGCGCAGGGACACCCCGTGCAGCACCTCCTCGCCGCCCCGGGCGTCCAGGACGGCGACCGCCTCCAGCGAGGCGAGCGAGACCTTGTCGGCCGAGGGGTAGGAGAAGTGGACGTCGTCGAGCTCGACCGCGACCGGACCGTCCGGCAGGCCGCCGGCGCCCGGGCGGTCCTTGATCAAGGGCTCGAGGTCGAGCACCTCGAAGACCCGCTCGAAGCTGACCAGCGCGCTCATCACGTCGACCCGCGCGCTGGCGAGCGACGTCAGGGGTGCGTAGAGGCGGGTCAGCAGCAGGGACAGCGCGACCACGTCGCCCGCGTCGAGGGTGCCGCGGATCGCGGCGAGCCCGCCCACGCCGTACACGACGGCGACGGCGAGCGCCGAGACCAGGGTGAGGGCGGTGACGAAAGTGGTTTGCACCATCGCCGTACGGACGCCGATCTGCGCCACCCGCTCGGCGCGTGCCGAGAACTCGGCCGACTCCTGGGCGGGACGACCGAACAGCTTGACCAGGGTGGCGCCCGGCGCCGAGAAGCGCTCGGTCATCTGGTTGCCCATCGCGGCGTTGTGGTCGGCCGCCTCACGCTGGATGCCGGCGAGGCGGCGCCCCATCCGGCGGGCCGGCACGACGAAGACCGGGAGCAGGACCAGGGCCAGCCCGGTGACCTGCCACGAGATGCCGAGCATGACGACCAGGGTCAGGGTCAGGGTGACCATGTTGCCGACCACGCCGGACAGGGTCGTGCTGAACGCGCGCTGCGCGCCGATCACGTCGTTGTTGAGGCGGCTGACCAGCGCGCCCGTGCGGGTGCGGCTGAAGAACGCGACCGGCATCCGCTGCACGTGGTCGAAGACCGTCGTGCGCAGGTTCAGGATGAGGCCCTCGCCGATCCGGGCCGACAGCCAGCGCGCCAGCAGTCCGAACGCCGCGTCGGCGACCGCGAGCCCGGCGATGGCCAGCGCCAGTCCGGTGACCAGGCTCTCGCGCCCGCCGTCGACGATCGCGTTGACCACCCGGCCGGCCAGCACCGGTGTCGCCACGGCCAGCGCGGAGGTGACGACGCTAAGCACCACGAAGCCGATCAGCTCACGGCGGTGCGGACGGGCGAAGCTGAAGATCCGCCGCGCAGTGGCCCGGTTGAAGGCACGCTGCTCGTCGGGGCCGTGCATGCTCCGGTACACCTGGTTCCACGCGATCTGCTCCATGCTCATGGCGCGACGGTAGAACCTCAAGTCGGGTTGAGGACAAGCCAGTGTGCCCTCACCTCGAGAATTTCCGGCCGACCTGTCGTATCCGCGCGGGTGCCTTCGTGGAGAGGATGAGAAGCGCCCCCAACCGACCCAGGAGGTCACCATGCGCACCCTGATCTACACCGCCTTCGTCTCCCTCGACGGTGTCGTGCAGGCCCCCGCCCCCGAGGCGGACTACCCCAACGGCGGATGGACCTTCCAGGGCATCGACTTCCTCGCGGACGTCTACGAGCTCAAGGGACGCGAGCAGCAGGAGGCGAGCGCGCTGATGCTCGGCCGGGTCAGCTACCAGGCCTTCGCGCCGGTCTGGCCGAAGATGACCGAGGAGTTCCCGAGGTACAACGCCATGCCGAAGTACGTCGTGTCGACGACCCTCGGGGACGACGACCTCGTCGACAACTGGGGCGACACCACGATCCTGCGCTCCTTCGACGACGTCGCCGCGCTCAAGGAGACCGAGGGCGGCCCGATCTCGATCCACGGCTCCGCCAGCCTGGCCCGCGGCCTGTCCGACGCCGGCCTGCTGGACCGCTACCACCTGCTGGTGTTCCCGTGGGTCCTCGGTGCCGGCAAGCGGATGTGGAGCGAGACCGCCAAGGACCGGCAGAAGCTGGAGCTCGTCGAGAGCCAGGCCTACGCCAACGGCGTGCAGAAGCTCTGCTACTCCGTCGCACGGTGACCAGGCCTCGATCCACGGATTCCGTGGATCGAGACTAAGCGCGACAGCCCGGCCCGGGTGTAGGGAGGGTGTGGACGCACTCACGACCGGAGGGACGATGACGACGGGACCGACCGCCGACACGTTCGACGACTGGGTGCGTCCCCACCTCACCACCCTGCACCGGTACGCCGCGCGCCAGGTCGGTCCGGCCGACGCGGACGACGTCCTGCAGGAGGCCCTGGTCCGGGCCTGGCGCCGGCGCTCGACGTACGACGCCGGACGGGGCGACGCGCTCCCCTGGCTGCTGGCGATCGTCCGTGACCGGGCGCGCCGGCACCGCACCCGGCAGCGGCCCCACCTCGAGCTGGCGGACGCGAGCGAGCCGTCCGTGGCCCCGGTCGTCGTCGACCTGGACCTCGAGCGGGCGGTCCGGGCCCTCCCCGAGCGGCAACGCGAGGCGGTCGACCTCTACTACTTCGTCGGCCTCGACGTCGCCACCGTCGCCGCGGCGATGGCCTGCGCGCCCGGGACCGTCCGCGCCACCCTGCACCAGGCCCGCGCGGCCCTGCGCACGCTGATCGGAGACGACGATGACTGAGCACGACCCGCGCGACGCCCGCATGGACGAGCGCCTCCGCACCGCCGGCGAGCAGTGGCGAGCCGGACTGCCGGCAGCCGGCCGGCCCCCGGTCCCGGTCGCGGAGGCCGGCCGACGACGCTGGCTGGTCCCGGCCGCGGCCGCGGCGGCCGCCGTCGCGGCGATCACCGCCACCACGTTGGCACTCGGCAACGAGCACGGCGAGGACCCGGCCCCACCGGTCACCTCCGAGCCCACCTCGACACCCACGACCACGCCCACCGAAGGCACCCCGACGACACCCGCCGTGCCGGTCGCCTGCGCCGCCGGCGACCTCGTCCCGGGCGTGCCCAGCACCGGCGTCGCCGCCGGAACCGTCGCGATCACCGTCCCGCTGACCCTGGCCACCGACGCCGAGTCCTGCACGATCGGCGGCTACGCCGAGGTCGCCTTCCTCGACCACGGCAGCGACCTCGGCCTCCGGGCCACGCACAACCCGGCCTGGCCGGACACCCCCGTGACCGTACGGCGCGGTACGACGGTCGGCGTGACCGTGGGCTGGGCGGTGCACCACGACTGCAGCGACGTCGACAACGACATGCTGCGGCTCACCCTCCCCGGCGGCCAGATGGTCGAGGTCGACGGGTTCGGCGCGACCTCCTGCGAGCCGGGCGAGTCCACCTCACCGCCGTGGGTCGGCGCCCTGACGACCGACGTCGCCGCAGGCGCCGCCACGACGACGTCCGCGACCCCGCCCGACGCGGCCTGCGGCCCCGGCGACCTCGTCCTGGGCTCCCCGATGACCGAGGGCGCCGCCGGCACGATGGTCACCTACGCCGACCTCACTCTCGCCGACGGCAAGGATCCGTGCACGATGCGCGGCTACCCCGAGGTCGCCTTCCTCGACCACGGCAAGGACCTCGGCCTCACCCCCGGCCACAACAAGGCGTTCGACCCCGAGAACGTCCGGATGGCCCCCGGTACGACGGCGACCGTGATCGTCGGTTGGGCCGTCCACCACTACTGCGGCGACCTCGACAACGACGCCGTCCGCCTGACCCTGCCTGGCGGCCAGGTGGTGGAGATGCCGGGCTTCGGCCCGACCAGCTGCGACCCGGGTGAGGGTCTGCCGCAGCCGTGGATCGGCGCCGTCACGCGGAAGTGACGGGCTCCAGCAGCGCGACGCACTCGACGTGGTGCGTCATCGGGAACAGGTCGAACGCGCGCAGCGACGCCAGCCGGTAGCCGTGCTCGGCGAAGATCGCGACGTCGCGGGCCAGGGCAGCGGGGTCGCAGGCGACGTAGGCCACGGCCCGCGGAGCGCGGCGGACGATCTCCTCGACGACGGGTCGCCGGGCCCCGACCCGCGGCGGGTCGAGGACGACGAGGTGGGCGCGGTCCCATCCCGGGGGCAGGCCGCCCGCGAGCACCTCGCCGACGTCGCCGGCGTGGGCGGTGATGCCCGGGCAGTTGCTCTCCGAGAGGGCCGAGGCTGCTCCATCGCCCTCGATGGCGGCGACCCGGCCGGTGGGGCCGACGGCCTCCAGGAGGAAGCGGCTGAAGAGGCCGACGCCGGCGTACAGGTCGAGGGCGGACTCCCCCGGCTGCGGCCGGAGGGCGCCGAGAACGGCGTCGACGAGCGTCGAGGGAGCGCCCGGATGGACCTGCCAGAAGCCTCCGTCGGCGACCTCGAAGGCCCGCCCGTCCACGTCGTACGACGGGCCGGTGGGCGCCTCGAGCAGGCACTCCTCCACGGGGACGACCTCGTGGGAGCGGTGCTTGCGCATGCCGCGGCGGCCGTCGGGCAGACCGACGTAGCGCTGACGGGTGCGCCAGCGCAGGCCGTCCTGGTCGCCGGGGACCGCCTCGACCTCGACGTCCACGTCGATCTTCGCCACGCGGCGCAGCTGCTCGCGGACGACGTCGGCCTTGAGCCGGCGCTGCGCGCCGAGGTCGACGTGCTGGAGGTCGCAGCCGCCGCAGAGACCGGGGCCGGCGTACGGGCAGGGGGCGGGGACGCGGTCCGGGGAGGCGCTCAGCACCTCGACGGCGTCGCCGCGCCAGAACTTGTCGCCGTCGGTGCCGTCGGTGATCTCGAGGACGACCCGCTCACCGGGCAGGGCGTGGCGGACGAAGACGACGCGGTTGCCGTCCTCCTCCGGCAGTCGTACGACGAAGTGCCCACCGTGCGCGACGGGACCGACCTCCGCCTCGAACCGCCGGCCGACCGCCGACGCGCCGCGCGCCTTGCGGACGCGCGGCCGGCGGCCAGGGGTACGGCTCACCGCTTGATCTGCCGGTCGCGCTCGTCGTCGACCCGGCCGCGGCGCAGGTCGCCGGGACGCACGCGGTGCTCCTCGCGCTCCTCGCGCTCGACGGCGATCTCGGAGGACCGCAGCTGGTAGGGCACCGAGGTGACCATGACGCCGGGGGTGAAGAGCAGCCGGCCCTTGAGCCGCAGGGCGGTCTGGTTGTGGAGCAGCTGCTCCCACCAGCGACCGACGACGTACTCCGGGATGTAGACCGCGACGACGCCGCGCGGGTTGGCCTCGCGGATGGCTGTGGCGTACTCGACGATGGGCCGGATGATCTCGCGGTACGGCGAGTGGAGGACCTTGAGCGGGATGCCGGTGTTGCGGTCGTCCCACTCCTCCAGCAGCCGGGCGGTCTCCTTCTCGTCGACGGAGACGTAGACGCCCTCGAGCGCGTTGGGCCGGGTCGCCTTGGCGAAGGCGAGCGCGCGCAGGGTCGGCTTGTGCAGCTTGGAGACGAGGACGATCGCGTGCACGCGGGTGGGCAGCGCCTTGTCGGTCTCGTCGGCGGCGAGCTCGCGCTCGACGTTGTCGTAGTGCTTCTTGATCGACTTCATGACGACGAAGAAGAAGCCCATCGCCAGGATCGTGATCCACGCGCCGGCGAGGAACTTCGTCAGCAGCACGACCACGAGGACGACAGCGGTGAAGGACAGGCCGATCGCGTTGATGGTCCGTGAGCGCACCATCTTGCGCCGCTCGGCGGGGTCGCGCTCGGTGGCCAGGTGGCGGGTCCAGTGACGGATCATGCCGAGCTGGCTCAGGTTGAAGGACACGAAGACGCCGACGATGTAGAGCTGGATCAGCTTCGTGGTCTCGGCGTCGAAGGCGATGATCAAGATGATCGCCATCAGCGCGAGGAAGACGATGCCGTTGCTGTAGGCGAGCCGGTCTCCGCGGGCGCCGAGCGCGCGGGGCGCGAGGCCGTCCTTCGCCAGGATCGAGCCGAGGACCGGGAAGCCGTTGAACGCCGTGTTCGCCGCGAGCACGAGGATGATGCCGGTGACGGTGACGACGAAGTAGAAGCCCGGGCTGAAGTCGTGGAAGACCGCCTGCGCGATCTGCGCGATCACCGCGTGCTGGTCGTAGTCGCCGGGGAGCGGCTGACCGCCCCGGGTGAGGCGCTCGAGCTCGTGCGGGTCGACGTACTTGAGCCCCATCTGCTTGGCCAGCACGATGACGCTCAGCATCATCGAGATCGCGATCAGGCCGAGCAGCAGCAGCGTGGTCGCGGCGTTCTTGCTCTTCGGGCGCTTGAACGCCGGCACGCCGTTGGAGATCGCCTCGACACCCGTCAGCGCCGCGCACCCGGACGAGAACGCCCGAGCCAGCAGCACGATCAGCCCGAAGGTCGTGAGCGGATCCTCCCAACCCTCCTTCGGCGTGATGTCCAGGTTCGAGCTCTCCGCCATGGGCAGGTTGCCGAGCGCCATCTGGAGGAAGCCGTAGGCGCACATGCCGAGGATCGCGAACATGAACAGGTACGTCGGCACGGCGAAGAAGGAGCCCGACTCGCGGATGCCGCGCAGGTTCATCGCGGTCAGCAGCACGACCATCACCACGGCCACCGTGGCCTCGTGCTCCTGGAAGGCCGGGAGCGCGGAGGCGGCGTAGTTGGCGCCCGACGAGATCGACACCGCCACGGTGAGCACGTAGTCGACCAGCAGCGCGCTGGCGACCGTGATGCCCGCCGTGCGACCGAGGTTGACCGTCGCGACCTCGTAGTCGCCGCCGCCGGAGGGGTAGGCGTGCACGGTCTGCCGGTACGACGCGATGACCGCCGCCATCACGAGCGCGACGGCGATCGCGATCTTCCACGACCAGATGTACTGCGACGCTCCGGCGATCGCCAGCATGATGAAGACCTCGTCCGGCGCGTACGCGACCGAGGACAGCGCATCGCTGGCGAAGACGGGGAGGGCGATGCGCTTGGGGAGCAGCGTCTCCCCCAGTTGTGCGCTGCGAAGCTTTCGCCCGAGCAAGATCCGCTTCGAGACGTCACCGACACCCACGAGCGACAACGGTAGGGCATGACTGCCCGCGAGGCGTGGTTGCGGGCGCCGGCGCAGGTCCGCGTGGCCCCGGGCGCTCGGCCCCTGACCGATCAGCAGCGTCCTGCTATAGCGTGCTCACCGTGCACGTCGTGATCATGGGCTGCGGCCGGGTGGGCTCGACCCTGGCCCGCAGCCTCGAGGACCGCAACCACACGGTGTCGATCATCGACACCGAACCCGACGCGTTCCGGCGCCTGGGGCCGGGCTTCAACGGGGACAAGATCCCCGGCATGGGGTTCGACCAGGAGGTCCTGGAGAAGGCCGGCATCCGCCGCGCCGACGCGTTCGCCGCGGTCTCCAGCGGAGACAACTCCAACATCATCGCCGCGCGGGTGGCCCGGGAGACCTTCGGGATCCAGCAGGTCGTCGCGCGGATCTACGACCCCGGCCGCGCCGAGGTCTACCAGCGTCTCGGCATCACGACGGTCGCCACCGTGAAGTGGACGGCCGACCAGGTGCTGCGGCGGATCCTCCCGGCGGGTGCCGAGCCCGACTTCCGCGACCCGTCCGGCACCATCCGCGTCGACCACATCCCGACCCCCGAGGTCTGGGTGGGCGCCCGCGTGGGCCAGCTCCAGGAGCAGGGCCGCTGCCGGGTGGCGTGGATCGACCGGCTGGGCGAGGGCATGCTGCCCGACCGTGACACCGTGATCCAGGAGGGCGACATGCTCCACCTGATCACCCGCGAGGAGACCGCCCAGCTCGCCTACGACGTGCTGGGCCGCGGCCCCGAGCACGGCGACTGAGCACGGCGACTGAGCACGCCGACAAGCACGAGGAGAGCAGAAGACATGCGCGTCGCCATCGCCGGAGCAGGAGCCGTCGGCCGTTCGATCGCCCGGGAGCTGATCGAGAACGGCCACGAGGTCCTCCTCATCGACAAGTCCCCCAGCTCGATCCACCCCGAGCGGGTGCCGGACGCGGAGTGGCTGCTCGCCGACTCCTGCGAGCTCTCCTCGCTGGAGGAGGCCCGCCTCGACAAGTGCGACGTGGTCATCGCCGCGACCGGGGACGACAAGGCCAACCTGGTCACCTCGCTGCTGGCGAAGACCGAGTTCGGCGTGCCGCGCACCGTCGGCCGGGTCAACCACCCCAACAACGAGTGGCTGTTCACCGAGGCGTGGGGCGTCGACGTCAACGTGTCGACGCCGCGGATCATGTCCGCACTCGTCGAGGAGGCCGTCACGGTCGGCGACCTGGTGCGGCTGTTCACCTTCCGCCAGGGCAACGCCAACCTGGTCGAGATGACGCTTCCCGCCGACTCGCCGTACGTCGGCAAGGCCTCCGGCCTGATCCCGCTGCCGGAGAACTGCGCCTTGGTCAGCATCCTGCGCGACCAGCAGGTCTACGTCCCGACCCCCGAGCAGCCGGTCGAGTCCGGCGACGAGCTGCTGTTCGTCGTACCGTCGGAGGCCGAGGACGAGCTGGAGCGCCTGCTGGCGCCGGGCTCGCACCCGCAGAAGTAGTCGGTCAGGCCGTCTCGGGCTGCGGCTCGAGCGGCGTCGCGTTGCGGGCGAGCAGCCAGATCATCACCGACCACGAGCCGATCCGCAGCGCCCAACCGAGCCCGGTGCGCAGCACCAGCATCAGCCACACGGCGGTGCTCACCCCGATCGTGCCGCGGTCGCCGAGCAGCCAGATCGGGCCCTGGAGCAGCACCCCGATCGCGCCGGGCAGCAGCATCACCCAGGTGAGCCGGCTGCAGAGCTTCACGATCTGGGGGTTGTCGTGCCAGCCGAGGGGGTCCTCGGCGACCGCGCCCAGCATGAACCCCAGGGCGGGCCACCGGACGAGGCAGGACGCGCTCAGCACGACGGTGTAGGCAAGGCTGATCAGGATGCCGGGCAGGAAGAAGGCGAGCTTCTTCTCGTCCTCGGTGGCGCCGGAGCTGTCGGCCCACTGGACGAAGACCCAGCCGATGCCGATGCCGAAGATCGCGTTGAAGACGTACTGCACCGAGCTGCGCTCCAGCAGCCGCGCCACCAGCGCGATGCCGGCCACGCCCAGACTGGCGATCAGCGCCCAGCGCAGGTTGTCGGTGGGGAGCCAGACCGCGGTGAACACCAGACCGGGTACGGCGGCCTCGACCATGCCCCTCTTGCCGCCCAGCGCCGCGGCGAGCTGGTGACGCACCAGGGCCTCGACCGTGTCGACGCCGAGCTTCTGCCCGGCGGAGGCGGAGAGCGTGTGCTCCTCGGCGTCGCCGTGCTCGTGCGTGCCGCTCACAGGAGGTCGTACCGCGGGTTGTAGAGGACCCGGTTGTCCTCGTGGCTGCCGATCCGGCCGCTGACCTCGATCGCCCGACCCGGGCCGATGCCGGCGATCCGCCGGCGACCGAGCCAGATCACGGTGACCGTGCCGGTGCCGTCGTAGAGCTCGGCCTCGAGGGCGGGGACGCCGCCACGGGGCCGGAGGGTCACGGTGCGCAGCGTGCCACGCAACCGGACCGGCTCGCGGTCCGGGGCGTCGCCGATGCAGATCACGCCGGCGGTGGTGAACGTCTTGCGCAGGTCGCGCGCGTCGGCCTCGGTGTTGTTGGCCCACTTGCTGATGGTCCGCCTGAGGCGGCTCTTGTTGGCGCCCATCGGGATGATCCCCTCAGCCCGCGTCGACGGCCTTCGGCTGCGCGCCGTCGGGCAGGTTGAGCGGGAGCTGCTCGCCCACGGGCATCGCGTGGGCGCCGCGGCGCACGGCCAGCTGGGTGATCGCCTGCTCCCACTCCGTGGCGGCCTCCGGCTCGCGGGCCGGCTCGCCGAGGAAGGTCGCGCGCAGCAGCCAGCGCGGGCCGTTGACGCCGATGACGCGGGAGGTCTGGGTGCCACTCTGGCCGTCGGCGCGATTCACCTGCACCTCGCAGACCAGCTCGGTGCCGAACCGGCCCTCGCGCTCCGTGGCAGTACCGCCGCGGCGGGCGGCGTCGGCCGCGATCTGGGGACGGATGTCGCTCCAGAGGTCGCCACCGCGCGGAGCGGCGAAGGCACGCAGCTCGAGCGCACCGGCGTCCGTCGCCAGCAGCACGGCACGGACCTCGCCGGACTTCTCGTCGACCTGCACCCGCAGCTCGCGGTCGGGCAGCGGCGCGACCAGGATCGAGCCCAGGTCGAGCCGGGCCAGGCCGTCGTCGGGCAGCTCGTCGGCGTCGTACGGACCGGCGTTGCCGGGCTCCGTCGTCGCGTCGGCGTCGGCCGCGTCGTCGTGTGCGGACTCGTCCGCGGCAGCCTCAGCCGCCGCGGCCTCCCCCTTGCGCCGCAACCTCACGTTGCTCTCCTCCTCGGACTCTCAGCGAGCCAGGTCGTCAGGGCCTTCCGAACCCACCAGTAGAACCGTAGCCGCCCGCACCACGCACGCTCTCGGGAAGGGTCTGCACAGCGACGAACGAGGCCCGTTCGTAACGCTGGACCACGAGCTGCGCGACCCGGTCGCCGCGCCGCAGCACGATCGCCTCGGAGGGGTCGTGGTTGATCAGCAGCACCTTGATCTCACCGCGGTAGCCCGAGTCGACGGTGCCGGGCGTGTTGACGATCGAGAGCCCGTGCCGGGCGGCCAGGCCCGAGCGCGGGTGGATCAGGGCGACGTACCCCTCGGGGAGCGCGATCGCGACGCCGGTCGGCACCAGCGCCCGCTCCCCCGGCGCCAGGGTGAGGTCGACGGTGGACACCAGGTCGGCGCCGGCGTCGCCCGGGTGGGCGTAGGCCGGGAGGGGCAGGTCGGGGTCGAGCTGCTGCACGGCGATCTCGAGGTCGTGGGGCACGGGGAGACCCTAGGTCATCGGCACGCGGACCCGGATGGGATCATTCCCGGCGTGACTTCGAGTGCGACGGCCTACAGCGAGCGGCTGCGGGTCCCGTTGCGGTGGTGGGCGCAGGGGACGATGTTCATCGCCACCGTCTGGCTCGCCCTGGTCATCCCGCTGCACGAGCAGCCGTGGATCGCGCACGCCGCGACCGGCGCGCTGCTCGCCCTGATGACCCTCTTCCACCGGACGTACGGCGGCGCCCGGCTCGTCGTCGCCGACGGCTGGCTGCTGGCCGGCCGCGCCCGGATCGAGGTCACCCACCTCGGCACCGCCGAGGCGCTCGACGCCGACGACACCAACCGCGTCTCCGGGCGCGACGCCGACGTGCGGGCCTACCTGCTCCTGCGGCCCTACGTGAAGCGCTCGGTGCGGGTGCCGATCAACGACCCGGCCGACCCGGCGCCGTACTGGCTGCTGAGCTCGCGGCACCCGAAGGCGTTCGCCTCCGCGATCAACACCGCGATCGACGCCGCCCGGGGCACGAACGCCTGACGATCCCGATAGGGTCGGTCCATGGCAAAGGACAGCTCCAAGGTCTGGTCGGCGTTCTCGCTCGTCGCAGCGCTCGGCTCGGCCGCCGTGGCGAAGAAGGCACTCGACGGCGGCTGGAAGGCCGCGACCGGCAAGCAGCCCCCGGCCAACCCCGCCGACCCCGACGTCGACGTCTGGGAGGCCGTGGCGTGGGCGGCGGCCAGCGGCACGTTCGTGGCGCTGGCGAAGATGCTCGCCCAGCGCAAGGCGGCCGGCTACTACCTCAAGTCGACGGGCGAGCTGCCGCCCGGGTTGCGCAAGGACGCCTGACCGGCGCCCCCGGACCGGGCCGGCAGCACGTGCCCTTTGGGCACGAACTGCACGCCCGGACCCCGATCTGTTGCGGTTTGGGACCAAACCGCAGGGGTTGTCCCATCTGGTGGACGGGACCGCTCGACGCGCTCAGGCGCAGTCGAAGCAGATCATCTTCTTGGAGTCAGCGAGCTGGCTCCGGTGGTGGACGAGGAAGCAGCTCATGCAGGTGAACTCGTCGTCCTGCTTGGGCTTGACCTCGACGGCGAGCTCCTCGTGCGAGAGGTCCGCACCGGGCAGCTCGAAGGACTCAGCGGCCTCGGTCTCGTCCTCGTCGACCTTGCCGGAGTTCTTGTCGTGGCGGCGAGCCTTGAGCTCTTCGATGCTCTCCTCGGACTGCTCGTCCTCGTTCTTGCGTGGTGCGTCGTAGTCAGTCGCCATGACGTCTCCCTCTCCCCTCAGTGAACCGGCCTCCGGCACTGCTGGTGTGCGGAGCGGCGCGGCAGATTGTGCACCATCGACCCCGGGTTGCGACACCCGGGTCGATGCGAGTCCTCAGAACAGTGGACAGGCGCCCGCTATTCCCTCACGAACCCGGCAGATCGTACGGCGTCGAGGAGCTCCTGGAACCCGTGATTCGGGCCACACACCACGGCATCCCGGCCGAGGGCGCCGGGGGTGACCAGGAGGCGCGCTCCGGCACGCCTGGCGATCAGTCCGGCGGCGGCGTGGTCCCACAGGTTGACGCCCTCCTCGACGTACCCGTCGAGGGAGCCGGCGGCCACCCGGCACAGGTCCAGGGCGCACGAACCGGAGCGGCGGATGTCGCGCACCTCCGGCAGCAGCCGGGCCACGGCGGCGGCCTGGCCGGCGCGCACCTCGCGGACGTAGCTGAACCCGGTGGCGACGAGCCGGTGCGCCAGGTCGGCCGGGCCGCGGACGGCGATCTCGGCGCCGTTGCGGGTCGCGGGGCCGTCGGCGCGGGCGGCGTACACGTCGTGCTTGGCCACGTCGACCACCACACCGGCGACGACCTCGCCGTGGAGCTCGGCGGCGATCGAGACGGCGTACTCCGGGATGCCGTAGAGGAAGTTGACGGTGCCGTCGATCGGGTCGACGACCCAGCGCACGCCGGAGCTGCCGACGATGTCGTCACCCTCCTCACCGAGGAAGGAGTCGTCGGGACGGGCCGCGAGGATCCGGGCCCGGATCAGCTCCTCCGAGGCACGGTCGGCGGCGGTGACGACGTCGATGTCGCTGGACTTGGTGGCCGCGACCTCGATCGTGCCGGCGGCGCGATCACGGACCAGCTCGGCGGCCTCGAGCGCGGTGGCCAGGGCCAGGTCGAGCAGGACGGCCGGCTCGGTCATCCCCGGGAGCCCAGGCAGCAGCCGGCCGGACAGCGGTCGTGGGAGGGGCCGCGCGTGCCGCAGGCAGGGCGCTCGACCTGCTCGCCGCGCTCGGCGGCCGCGCGCTCGACGACCAGGTCCCGCAGGGCCGCCACGAACGCCGGGTGCGTGCCCGCGGAGGCGGCCCGGCGGGCGGCGATGCCGAGCCTCTCGGCGGTGGCCAGGGCCTCGGTGTCGAGGTCGTAGACGACCTCCATGTGGTCGGAGACGAAGCCCACCGGGATCAGTACGACGGCCGTCGTACCCGCGGCGGCGAGCTCCTCGAGCCGGTCGTTGACGTCCGGCTCCAGCCAGGGGGTCCGCGGCGAGCCGGAGCGCGAGCAGAAGGCCAGCTCGTGCGGCCGCTCGACACCGGTCGCGTCCCGGACCGCGTCGGCCACGACCGCGGCGACGTCGAGGTGCTGGGCGACGTAGGCACCGCCCTCCGGACCGCTCTCGTCGCTCATCGCGGTCGGGATCGAGTGCGTGACGAACACCAGCCGCGCGGCGTCCCGCACCTCGTCGGGCAGGTCGGCGAGCGCGTCGAGCACGCCGTCGACGTTGGCCGCGACGAAACCGGGGTGGTTGAAGTAGGCCCGCACCTTGTCGATCCGCGGCGCCGGGGTGCCTTCGGGCAGCGCGGCGAGAGCGGCGTCGATGTTGTCCCAGTACTGCCGGCAGCTCGACCACGACGAGTACGCCGAGGTCGCGATGCACAGCACCCGCTGCCTCCCGTCGGCCGCCAGCTGCGCGACGGTGTCGTCGAGGTAGGGCGCCCAGTTGCGGTTGCCCCAGTAGACCGGCAGGTCCACGCCGGCCGCGGCGAGGTCCGCCTCCAGCGCCGAGATCAGCGCCCGGTTCTGGTCGTTGATCGGCGACTTCCCCCCGAACAGGAAGTAGTGCTGGCCGACCTCCTCGAGCCGCTCGCGCGGGATCCCGCGGCCGCGGGTGACGTTCTCGAGGAAGGGGACGACGTCGTCCGGCTTCTCGGGTCCCCCGAAGGAGAGGAGCAGGAGGGCGTCGTACGGATCCGGATTCGGCACGGGTCCATCGTAGGGAGCAGGATGACGACGCCATGTTGCAGACCTATCGCCAGATCTTCACCCCGCCCACCGCACTGTTCAGCCTGAGCGGCCTGGTGGCCAGGCTCCCGATCTCCATGGTGGGCCTCGGCATCGTGCTGCTGGCCGAGCACGAGACCGGTTCCTACGGCTTCGCGGGCTCGGTCTCGGCGGTGGCGCTGATCGCCAACGCCCTCTTCGCCATCCCGCAGGGCCGGCTGATCGACCGGCTCGGCCAGGGCCGGGTGCTGTCGGTCGTGATCACGGTCTGGGGCATCGGTCTGGCGCTGGCGATGGGCTCGCTCGAGTGGGACTGGCCACACTGGTCGACGTACTTGCTGGCGGCGGTGGCGGGTGCGGCCCTCCCCTCGGTCGGCACCTGCGTCCGGGCGCGCTGGTCGCACACGCTGGCCGACCAGCCGGAGCGCCTGCACACGGCGTTCTCCTTCGAGGCGGTCGCCGACGAGACCGTCTTCCTCGTCGGCCCGATCGCGGTCACCATGCTCGCGACGGGCGTGCACCCCGCCGCCGGTCTGATCGCCGCGCTGGTCACGGGCGTCATCGGCACCTACGTCTTCGCCGCCCAGCGCGCCACCGAGCCGCCGGCGCACCCGCCGGTCTCGGCCGAGGTCGTCCGTCCCCCGATCCCCTGGGGCGCGATCGTCCCGCTCACCGCCGTCGGTACGGCGCTCGGCATCCTCTTCGGCGCCGCCGAGGTCGTGACCGTGGCCTTCTCCGAGGAGGAGGGCACGAAGGCGGCCGCCGGCTTCCTGCTCGCGATCTGGGCGTTCGGCAGCCTGGTCGCCGGCCTGGTCTCGGGAGCCATCAGCTGGCGCCGCGGTCCCCTGTTCCGGCTCCGCCTCGGCGCGCTCGGCATGCTGGTCGCGATGGTGCCGCTGCCGTTCGTCCCGTCGCTCCCCGTGATGGGCGCGGTCCTGCTGGTCGGCGGCCTGGCCATCTCACCGACCCTGATCGCGGCCCTGTCGCTCGCCGAGCGGGTGCTGCCGACCGAGCGGCTCACCGAGGGCATGGCGTTCATCCAGACCGGCATCGCGGCCGGTCTGGCCCCCGGTGCGGCCATCGCGGGAGTCGTCATCGACGCCCACGGCGCCTCGCCGGCGTACCTGGTCTGCGTGGCGGGTGGCGCCCTCGGCCTGGCCGGGGCGCTGGCCACCCGGGTCCCCGCTACTGTCGCGGACCATGAGCAGCAGCTGGCGTAACTGGTCCGGGCTGGAGTCGGCGGACGGTCTGCGGTCGGTCTCCCCCACGAACGCGACCGAGGTCGCGGAGGTGGTCACCCGCGCCCGCGCCGCCGGCGAGACGGTCAAGGCGGCCGGCACCGGCCACAGCTTCACCGGCATCGCCACCCCGCAGCACGTGCACCTGCTGCCGACCGGGATGCGCGGGATCGTCTCCGTCGACCGCGACGCGATGACCGTGACGGCGCAGGCCGGCACCCAGCTCAAGGTGTTCAACGCCGAGCTCGAGCGGCTCGGGCTGAGCCTGCACAACATGGGCGACATCGCCGAGCAGACCCTCGCGGGCGCCGTGTCGACCGGTACCCACGGCACGGGCGGCCGGGCCGCGGGCCTCGCCGCGCAGGTGGTGGGCTTCGAGCTGGTCACCGGCACCGGCGAGGTGCTGCGCGCGTCCGCCGACGAGAACCCCGACCTGCTCGCGCTCGGCCGCGCCGGCCTGGGCGCGCTCGGCGTCCTGACCACGCTGACCTTCGCCGTCGAGCCGCTCTTCCTGCTCCGTGCCGAGGAGCAGCCGATGTCGTGGGACGACGCGATGGCCGCCTTCGACGACCTGACCGCTGCCCACGACCACGTCGACATGTACTGGTTCCCGCACTCGGACCGGATGCTGACCAAGCGCAACACCCGGATGGGCACCGACCTCTCGGCCGCGGAGCCGCTCGCACGCTGGCGTGCCTGGCTCGACGACGACCTGCTGTCGAACACCGTCTTCGGCGCGCAGACTGCCCTGCTCAACCGGGTCCCCCGCGCCATCCCGGCGGCCAACCGGTTCGCGTCGCGCCTGCTCGGCCCGCGCACCTACACCGACGCCGCCCACCGGGTCTTCACGACCGAGCGCCGCGTCGTCTTCCGCGAGATGGAGTACGCCGTGCCCCGCGCGGCCGGCCTGACCGCGCTGCGCGAGTGCCGCACCGCGTTCGAGCGGTCCGCGCTGTCGGTGTCCTTCCCTGTCGAGATCCGGGTCGCGCCGGCCGACGACGTCGCGCTGTCGACGTCCTACGACCGCGACTCGTTCTACCTCGCCTTCCACACCCACCGCGGCGCCGACCACCGTGCGTACTTCGCGCTGATGGAGGCGATCATGCGCGACCACGAGGGCCGGCCGCACTGGGGCAAGCTGCACCACCTCGACGCCGGCGACCTCGCCGACCGCTACCCGCGCTTCACCGAGTTCACCGCGCTGCGCGACCGGCTCGACCCCGACCGCGTGTTCGCCAACCCCTACCTCGACCGGGTCCTCGGCCGGTGACCCGCGGTGCCTGTCCGTGCGGCACCGGACGGCCCTACGACGCCTGCTGCGGCCCGCTGCACCGCGGCACCGACACGGCGGCGACCGCCGAGGAGCTGATGCGGTCGCGGTACGCCGCGTTCGTGGTCGGAGAGGCGGCGTACCTGCTGGCGACCTGGCACCCCGCCACCCGCCCGGAGACGCTCGACCTCGACGACGACGTGCGTTGGACCGGGCTGGAGGTGCTGGCCACCGAGGCCGGCGACGCCGACGACCGGCGCGGGATCGTCGAGTTCCGCGCCCAATTCACCGAGGCCGGGCGCGCGGGCGTCCTGCACGAGCGCAGCCGGTTCCGGCGCGACGCCGAGGGCTGGCAGTACGTCCGCGGACGGCAGTGTTAGTTGTGCGCTCGCGCATGTCGGGCATCAGTCCCACCTGATGCGTCCGCGCACCACGTGGGCCTGAATGCCGTCGGGCGCCCCGCGTGCTCTGGACTGAGCGGAGCGAGCGACCGAGGAACGAGTGAGGGAGCGAGCGCAGTGAGGGAAGATCACGCGCAGAAGGGCGCCCGACATGCGCGAGCGAAGCGAGCGCCATCAAACAATTGTCGACAGATAGACCACACGCCGGAGAGGCAACCGGGAGCGGGCCCGTTGCGGGCGTAGGCTCACGGCACCGGAGAAGGCACGACGATCGAGGACCAGGTGTGACCGAGATGGACGACGCGGGCACGGCGGCGGACACCGTCCAGCCCGTCGCGGTCCCGCTCACCCTCGCCGGGAGCTCCCCCGACGCCCGTCGCCTGCTCCTGGTGGACGACCAGGGCAGCGAGTACACCCTCGTCATCACGCCCGACCTGCGTGCCGCGGTGCGCGCAGAGACCACCCGTGAGCCCACCCGTGTCGGCCAGTTGGAGACCAAGATGAGCAGCAGCATCCGTCCGCGCGAGATCCAGACCCGCATCCGGGCCGGCGAGTCCACCGAGGCCGTCGCCGAGGCTGCCGGGACCACCGTGGACGCGATCATGCCCTACGTCGCGCCCGTCCTCGCCGAGCGCGAGCACGTCGCCGAGCGGGCCCTCAAGGCGTCGCTGCGCCGCACGCCCGGCGAGGGCACCGCTGCCCACACGCAGAGCCGCGTGCTCGGCGACGCCGTCGCCGCCCACCTGCGCAACACCGGCGCCGACCCGGCTGAGGTCGCCTGGGATGCCTACCGCCGCGAGACCGGCCGCTGGGTCCTCACCGCCACCTACGACGCCGGCACGCGCAGCGGCACTGCCCGGTTCACCTACGACGCCCCCGGCAACTACGCCCTCTCCGACAACGACGACGCCCGCTGGCTGGTCGGCGACGTGCTGCCCGAGCCGGTGGCGCCCGCCCGCGACGACCTCCAGGAGGCGCGCGAGCGCCGCCTCGCCGTCGTCCCCGCGGAGGAGCTGCCGCTCGGCACCCTGGGCGACGCCCCCGACGAGCTGCCCTTCGGCGACGCCTTCGAGGCCGAGGCGTCGACCGGCCTGGTCGACATCCCCGCCCCCCGCCAGCACGCCGCACCGTCCGACGCGGAGGCTGCAGAGGGCGCGGAGGCACCCGAGGTGCTCGACGAGCCGATCCGCGCGACGACCGACGAGGAAGCCTCGGCAGCGGCCGAGCGGGAGCGCGCGAAGCACCGTCGTCCGGTGCAGAAGAAGCGCGGCCGGGCGTCCGTGCCGAGCTGGGACGAGATCATGTTCGGCGGCGGCGACCAGTAGCCCCACCGGTTGCTCGACCAGCCGCCGAGCAACAAGTGACTGACGAGTACGAACGCGTGCAAAAGCGCGTAGCGTTCGCCGCATGGCCTACTTCGTCACCGGCGCCACGGGTTTCATCGGGCGCTTCCTCATCCCCGAGCTGATCGACCACCGCGAGGGTCCGATCTACGTCCTGTGCCGCGCCTCCTCGCTCGGCCGGATGGACGCCCTCATCCGCCAGTGGGGCTCCGACCGGGTCCAGCCCGTCGTCGGTGACCTGGGCCAGCCCGGGCTCGGGGTCGACGAGGGATGGGTCACCGAGCACGCCGGCTCGATCGACCACTTCTTCCACCTCGCGGCGATCTACGACATCACCGCTGACGACGCGACCAACGACGCGATGAACATCGAGGGCACGCGCAACGCGCTCACCCTCGCCGAGGCGCTCGACGCCGGCTGCTTCCACCAGGTCTCGTCGGTCGCCGCGGCCGGCGACTACCACGGCCGGTTCGACGAGACGATGTTCGAGGAGGGGCAGCCGCTCCCGTCGCCGTACCACCGGACGAAGTACGAGTCCGAGAAGATCGTGCGCGACGAGGCCCGCGTGCCGTGGCGCGTCTACCGGCCCGCGATCGTCGTCGGACACTCCGAGACCGGCGCGATGGACAAGATCGACGGTCCCTACTACCTGTTCCCGCTGATCAAGCGGCTCCGCGACAACCTGCCGTCCTGGCTGCCGCTGGTCGGTGTCGACCTCGGCGACACCAACGTCGTGCCGGTCGACTACGTCGCCAAGGCGATGGACCACCTCGGCCACCTCCCCGACCGCGACGGCGAGGCCTTCCACCTGGTCAACCCCGAGCCGCAGCCGGTCGTCGACATGGTCAACGCCTTCTGCGCCGCGGCCGGTGCTCCGCAGTTCGCGACCCCGGTCGGCCGCAACCTCACCAACGCGGGCCCGCTCGCGCTGATCCCGCCGCGACTGCGCCCGCTGAACCTGATGACCGCCGTCATCCGCACCGCACCCGCCCAGCTGCTCCTCGAGCAGACGATCGGCAGGCTGGGCCTGCCGGCCGAGGCGATCGCGCACACCTCCTTCCCGTCGGTCTTCGACTCGCGGATCACCGAGAAGGCGCTCGCCGGCTCGGGCATCAGCGTCCCGCCGCTGGAGACCTACGTCCGCACGCTGTGGGGCTACTGGGAGGAGAACCTCGACGACACCACCGGTCGCGACCCGAAGGCGCGGGCCGCGCTGAAGGACAAGACCGTCGTGATCACCGGGGCCTCCTCCGGCATCGGCAAGGTCGTCGCGCTCAAGGTCGCCCAGGCCGGCGGCATCCCGGTGCTCGTCGCCCGCGGCAAGGAGAAGCTCGAGGAGACCAAGGCGGTCATCGAGAGCCGCGGCGGCCAGGCCCACGTGTTCCCCTGCGACCTCTCGGACCTCGAGGCGATCGACCGGCTGTGCGAGCAGCTCGTCGCCGAGCTCCCGAGCGTCGACTACGTCATCAACAACGCCGGCCGCTCGATCCGCCGCTCGCTCAAGTTGTCGCACGACCGCTTCCACGACTTCGAGCGCACCATGCAGCTGAACTACTTCGGCGCGATCCGGCTCGTGATGGGCCTGATGCCGCAGCTGCACGCCCAGCGCTCCGGGCACATCGTGAACATCTCGTCGATCGGCGTGCAGACGAACCCGCCCCGCTTCTCGGCGTACGTCGCCTCGAAGGCCGCGCTCGACGCATGGAGCAACGTGGTGTCCTCCGAGGTCGTCGGCCACGGCATCACCTTCACCAACGTGCACATGCCGCTGGTGCGCACGCCGATGATCGCGCCGACCAAGATCTACGACAAGTTCCCCACGATCTCCCCGGCCCAGGCGGCCGACACGGTCATCAAGGCGATGGTCGACAAGCCGCACGAGATCAACACCGCGCTCGGCACCGCCGGCGAGCTGGCCCACACGATCGCCCCGCGCACCGCGTTCCGGGTGCTCAACCTGGCCTACCAGGTGTTCCCGGACTCCGCCGCGGCGAAGGGCCAGAAGCCCACCTCACAGGCGGCTGCGGCTGCCGAGGAGGCGCCCGCCGAGAACCGCCGGGAGACCGAGCAGATGCTGCTCGCCCAGCTGTTCCGCGGCGTGCACTGGTGAGCTGAGACCGAGGTCAGGACCTCTCGACCGGGCGGCTGGAGTCCGCGACCCACTCGCTCCAGCTGCCCGGGTACAGCGCCGCCCGGACCCCGGCGAGCTCGAGCGCGAGCACGCCGTGGGCGGCGGTGACGCCGGACCCGCAGTAGACCGCGACGTCCGCGCCGTCGACGGCGCCCACCTCCGCGTAGACCTGCGCGAGCTCCTCGGGTGAGCGGAAGCGACCGTCCTCGCCGAGGTTGCGGCTGGTCGGCACGTTGACCGCGCCCGGGACGTGGCCGGCGACGGGGTCGATCGGTTCGACCTCGCCGCGGTACCGCTCCGCCGCACGGGCGTCGATCAGCACGCCCGCAGCAGCGACCGTGCCGACGTCGACCGCCGGCATGGCGCCGGGTCGGGCGGTGAAGTCCCCGGTCGCGGCGTCCGGCTCACCCTGCTGGACGGGCAGTCCCGCGGCCTGCCAGGCGGCCCAGCCGCCGTCGAGGACCCGGACGTCGCGGTGGCCGTGGAAGCGCAGCAGCCACCAGCACCGCGCCGCGGCGTGGGCCGACCAGTCGTCGTAGACCACGATCGGCCGGTCGTCGCTGACGCCGGCGGCGCGCATCGCGGCCTCGAACACGCCCTGCTCGGGCAGCGGGTGGCGCCCGCGCGGGCCGGGTGCGGCGGCGAGCGCGCTGTCCAGGTCGACGTACGACGCCCCGGGGACGTGTCCCGCGGCGAACTCCCCCGGGCCGCCCCGGCCGCCCATCCGGTACCGCACGTCGAGGATCGTCACCTCCCCCGACCGGGTCGCGAGCTCGTCGACGGAGATCAGCGGTGAGGCCATGGCCGCAACCTACCGGCGAGCCTGTGGAGGACGCCCGCACCCGGCGCGGGGATCCGGCAGGCTCGCCGTCATGGCGACCGGTCCGGGCATCCAGGAACCGCTCCCCACGCTGCTCCGCAAGGTGCTGCGGGGGACGGTCCGCGAGCACGCCCGCACCGAGCGGCGCCGGGTCCACCCGGCGGTGCTGCACGTCGGCATCCCCGGAGGCGAGGCCCGCGAGCTCGAGCTGGAGCCCGGCGAGCACCCCGACCTCGCGGCCCGGATCGAGATCGTGGAGGCGATGGCACGCGACTTCCTGGCCCGCGACGTCGTCCCGCTGCTGTGGCTGACCCGGATGCCGGAGGGACCCGACGTCGAGGACCTCGCCTGGGCGGCCGCCGCGACCTCGGCCTCCGGCGAGCTGGGCGTGCGGCTCGACCTCGTCGTGGTCACTCGGCGCTCGTGGCACGACCCGCGCTCGGGGGACGGGCAGCGCTGGGCGCGGGTGCGCCCGGACCCGCCCGACCAGCCCGCCCCCGCGTGACTACCAGGTGTGGACCGGGCGGTTCTCGTGCATCCGGGTGCGGTACTCCCCCAGCACGGCGCGCAGGGCGTCGTACCGGTCCTCGTCGCGGCGCTGCTGCATCTGCCGCACGAACCAGTCCGCGCCGTTGGTGCCCCCGAGGCAGCGCTGCTCGATCACGTCGAGGTAGCGGTGCGCCTCCTCCTCGCCCACGCCCCAGGCCGCGAGGCCCTCGTGGGCCAGCGGCAGCAGGCGGCGCACGACCAGCTCGGTCGCCCGCACCCGGCCCAGGCCCGGCCAGTAGACCTCCGCGTCGATGCCGTGCTGGGCCGCGGCGTGGAAGTTCTCCTCGGCCGCGCTGAACGACATCTGCGACCACAACGGCCGGTCGTTGTCGGCCAGCGCGCGGACCAGGCCGAAGTAGAACGCGGCATTGGCCACCGTGTCGACGACGGTCGGCCCGGCGGCGAGGATCCGGTTCTCCACCCGCAGGTGCGGGAGGCCGCCGCTGATGTCGTAGACCGGGCGGTTCCAGCGGTAGATCGTGCCGTTGTGCAGGCGCAGCTCGGACAGGTTCGGCGTACCGCCGGCCTCCAGCACCGTCAGCGGGTCCTCCTCGTCGATCACCGGGAGGAGGGCCGGGAAGTAGCGGACGTTCTCCTCGAAGAGGTCGAACACCGAGGTGATCCAGCGCTCCCCGAACCACACCCGCGGCCGCACGCCCTGGACCTTGAGCTCCTCGGCGCGGGTGTCGGTCGCCTGCTCGAAGAGCGGGATCCGGGTCTCGGCCCACAGGTGCTTGCCGAGCAGGTACGGCGCATTGGCCCCCACCGCGAGCTGCACCCCCGCGATGGCCTGTGAGGCGTTCCAGTACGCCGCGAACCGCTCCGGGCTCACCTGCACGTGGAACTGCGTGCTCGTGCAGGCCGCCTCCGGCATGATCGTGTCGACGGTCGTCTGCAGCCGCTCCACGCCGTGGATGTCGATCTTGATGTCCTCGCCGCGCGCGCCGAGGATCTGCTCACTGAGCAGGCGGTAGCGCGGGTTGGCGCTGATCGCCTCGGCCGTGAGGTGCTCGGGGGCGAGGGTCGGCAGGATGCCGATCATCACCTGGTGGGCACCCACGCTCGCCGCCCGCTCCTCCGCGGCGTTGAGGCTGGTCCGCAGCCGCTCCTCGCAGGTCGTCAGCCCACCGTCGGCGAGCGGGCCCGGCGGCAGGTTGAGCTCGATGTTGAACTGCCCGAGCTCGGTCTGGAACTCCGGGTCGTCGATCGCGTCGAGCACCTCGACGTTGCGCAACGCCGGGTCCCCCGCCTCGTCGACCAGGTTGAGCTCGACCTCCACGCCGGTCCACGGGTCGTCGGTGTCGAACGCGGACTCGCGCAGCATCCGCTCGAACACGTCGAGGCAGCGGCGGACCTTCTCCCGGTAGCGGGTCCGGTCGGCAGGCGTGAACTCCTGTGCGGCGACGTCATCACCCATGTGCCGACACTAGTGGGCATCACCTCCCCCGCGAGGGAGCCCGATCCTCCAGTCGGGGACTCCCGTCCAGGACTCGGGCGGCACCGCGTGCTCGAGGAGCTTCGCCAGGTCGGCCGCCAAGGGGTACGCCGGCTCCGACCGCCGGCAGCGGTCCACCGCCGCCCAGGCGAGCGCACCGTCGCCCGCCTGCCACGCCGACCAGCCGAGCAGGGCCGCGGGAGCCGCCGCGACCGGGTCGGGGGCACGGCGCAGCACGTCGGTCCAGAACCGCACGTGCGCGGTCGCACCGGCCCGGTCGAGCAGGGACCATGCAGCGTCGCGGACGAGCGGCACCTGCAGGGTCCAGAGCAGCCGGGCCAGCTCGCCGGGCCGGGGCAGCTCGCCGGTGGCGACCGCCCGGGCGACCGTCTGCTCGACCCATGCGCCCTGAGTCCCGATCGCCCGCCCGTCGGCCGGCGGACCGGTGTCGAGCAGGCCACCGTCGGCGAGGGCGGCGAGGACCGGGGCGGCAAGGACCGGGTCGAGCTCGAGCCCGGCGGCCATCTCGTCGCGCGAGCGGTGCGGCAGCTGGCCGCTGACGAGGGCGTCGAGGACGAACGGGTGGATCGTGACGTCGTAGGGGGTCGGTGGCCCGAGCCGACCGCCGCCCGCACCGAGGTCGACGTACGCGTGCCCGTCGGCGACCACGCCGGACACGACCTGGATCCGCGCGCGGCGACAACCCCGCGCGAGCGTGGTGTGCACCGCCTCGGCCGCGAGGAGGTCGGAGGTGAAGTAGAGCAGCACCACCGCCCGGACGCCGTAGCGCTGGGCCGGCCCGAGCAGCATCCGGCAGACCTCGCCCCGCACCTTCTTGTCCTGGACCTCTCGCGGTGGCAGGTCGACGCGGGCGTGGAAGGGTCGCGCGGCGCCGAAGGTCAGCAGCACGATCGACTCCTCGGGCCAGAAGCCGAGCACGACGGGAGCGAGGGCGATCAGGTCCTCGGAGCAGCGGGCGGTGAGCGGGGTACGCGAAGGTGTGGTGGTCATGGCGTGAACCTCGCCGGAGGGTCCGACGCCCACGCGGCGGCGACGACGGGGCTGTGCACGAGCGGGACGGACGGGCCCGGGTGTGGACGCTCCGGGGACGGAGCTGGGGGTGGCGACGACTAACGTGACGCCGTGCGCGCCCAGGCCTCCATCCTCCACCTGGACCTGGACGCCTTCTTCGCCGCGGTCGAGCAGCGCGACAAGCCTTCGCTGCGCGGCAAGCCCGTGGTCGTGGGCGGCACCGGAGGGCGCGGCGTGGTGTCGACGGCGTCGTACGAGGCCCGGGTGTTCGGCGTCCGCTCGGCGATGTCGACGCGGGAGGCACGGGCGCGGTGCCCGCACGCGGCGTACCTGTCCGGCCGGTTCGAGGCCTACCGCTCGACCAGCGCGGCCGTCATGGGCGTGCTCCGGTCGTGCTCGCCGCTGGTCGAGCCGCTGTCTCTGGACGAGGCGTTCGTCGACCTGGCGCAGGCGGACCTGCCGGACCTCGAGGTGGCGACCGTGACCGCCTTCGCCGAGGACCTGCGCAGCCGGGTCCACGAGGTGACCGGCGGTCTCACCGCCTCGGTGGGGCTCGCCAGCTCGAAGTTCCTCGCCAAGATCGCCAGCGACCTGCGCAAGCCCGACGGCCTCGTGGTCGTCGAGCCCGGCACCGAGCTGACGCTGCTGCGCCCGATGCACGTCTCGGTCATCCCCGGGGTCGGCCCGGCGACGGTCGAGCGGCTCCGGCGGGCAGGCATCCACACCGTCGCCGAGCTCGAGCAGGTCACCGAGGACGAGCTGGTCCGCCAGCTCGGCAAGTCGCTGGGGCACGGGCTCTTCCAGCTCGCGCGCGCGGAGGACGACCGGCCCGTCGTACCGGACCGGGAGACGAAGTCGGTCAGCGTCGAGGGGACCTACGAGCACGACCTGACCGACCGGCGCCAGATGGAGGCGATCGTCGTACGGCAGGCGGGTGAGGTCGCGCGCCGGATGAGGTCGAGCGGGCTGTCGGGGCGGACGGTGTCGCTGAAGGTGCGGATGTACGACTTCACCACCCTGAGCCGCTCGGCCACGCTGCCGGCGCCGACCGAGGACTCCGCCACGATCGCGCGGCTCGCGCGGACCCTGCTCGCCGACCTCGACACCTCGGGCGGCGTGCGCCTGCTCGGCGTCGGCGTCTCCGGGCTGGCCGACTGGGTGCAGGAGGACCTGTTCGCGGTCGAGGAGGACGAGGACGAGCCGGAGCAGCCCGACGAGCAGCCCGAGGAGGCCGGCGCCCGTCCCCGCGGTACGACGTGGGCGCCCGGCATGGACGTGGTCCACGACGAGCACGGCCGCGGCTGGGTCTGGGGCTCCGGGCGGGGCGTCGTCACGGTCCGCTTCGAGACCGCCGACACGCCGCCGGGACCGGTCCGCTCCTTCCCCGCCGACGACCCGGCGCTGCAGCGCTGGCACCCGCCCGCCCCTCCCGCGGAGGAGCAACCGGAGGCGCAGTAGCGTTCGACGCATGTCCGATGTCGAGGTCGTCCAGCCCGTCCCGCCCCGCGCCGACCAGCGTCCGGTCACCACCACGCTCCACGGCCACACCCGCACCGACGAGTACGAGTGGCTGCGCGCGAAGGACGACCCGGAGGTCATCGGCTACCTCGAGGCCGAGAACGAGTACACCCAGGCCCGCACCGCGCACCTGGCCGGTCTGCGTGCCCGGATCTACGACGAGATCAAGGCGCGCACCCTCGAGACCGACCTGTCGGTGCCCAC
Organism: Nocardioides sp. Root240; assembly: GCF_001428825.1. Classification (GTDB taxonomy): domain Bacteria; phylum Actinomycetota; class Actinomycetes; order Propionibacteriales; family Nocardioidaceae; genus Nocardioides. The sequence continues at coordinate 129,375 of NZ_LMIT01000001.1, forward strand.
GCGCGTACGCGGGTACTGGTACTACGGACGCTCCTTCGAGGGCCGCCAGTACGGCGCCAGCTGCCGCGTGCCCGTGACGGACCCCGACGACTGGACTCCCCCGCAGCCCGCCGCCGACGCGCGGCCCGACGAGCCCGCACTGCCCGGCGAGGAGACCCTGCTCGACCTCGACGAGCTGGCCGAGGGCCACGAGTTCTTCTCGCTCGGCGGATCGTCGGTGAGCCCGGACGACCGGCTGCTGGCCTACGCGACCGACGTCGTCGGCGACGAGCGCTACACGGTCCGGGTGATCGACCTGGCGACCCGCGAGCTGCACGAGGACGTGCTCACCGACGTGCTCGGCGGCGTGACCTGGGGCGGCTCGTCCGACCACTTCTACTACACGACCGTCGACGACGCCTGGCGTCCCGACAAGGTGTGGCGGCACCACCTCGGCACCGCGCAGGCCGACGACGAGCTGGTCTTCCACGAGCCCGACGGCCGCTACTTCGTCGGCGTCGGCCGCACCCGCAGCCGCCGCTACGTCGTGGTCGCGGCGAGCTCCAAGACGACCTCGGAGTTCCACGTGCTCGACGCGAACGACCCGGCCGCGACGCCGCAGCTGTTCGCCGAGCGGGTCGACGGGGTGGAGTACTCCCTCGAGCACGCGGTGATCGGCGGCCGCGACCACTTCCTGGTGCTGCACAACGCGAACGGACCGGAGTTCGAGCTCGGCCTCGCGCCCGCCGTACCGACTCCGGCGTCGGGGTGGCGCCCCCTGCTCCCCCACGACCTCGCGGTCCGGCTCGAGGACGTCGACGCCTTCGCCGACCACCTCGTCGTGTCGCAGCGCAGCAACGGGACCAGCCAGGTCCGCATCCTCGACCTCGGCGACGACCCGGAGGCGCCGGTCGTCGGCGACCGGCTGGTGGAGTTCCCGGGCGAGCTGGCCACCGTGGGCGCCGGCAGCAACCCCGCCTGGGAGCAGCCGACGATCCGGGTCGGGATGACCAGCCTGAGCCGCCCGTCCGCGGTCTACGACCACGACCTGCGCACCGGCGAGCTGGTGCTGCGCAAGCAGGCGCCCGTGCTCGGTGGCTACGACGCCGACGACTACGAGGAGCACCGCCTCTGGGCGACCTCGACCGGCGGCGTGCAGGTGCCGATCTCGCTCGTCGTGCGCAAGGGCGTGCGCGGCGAGTCCGGGACGGACCCGGTCCCGGTCCACCTCTACGGGTACGGCGCCTACGAGTCCTCGATGGACCCGTACTTCTCCGTCGCCCGGCTCTCGACCCTCGACCGCGGCGCGGCGTTCGCGATCGCGCACATCCGCGGCGGCGGCGAGATGGGCCGGCACTGGTACGACGACGGCAAGCTCGAGCACAAGCAGCACACCTTCGACGACTTCGCCGCCGCGGCCCGCCACCTCGTGGAGACCGGCTGGACCACGCCGGGCCAGATCGTCGGCGAGGGCGCCAGCGCGGGCGGCCTGCTGATCGGGGCCGTCGCCAACCAGGCGCCGGAGGCGTTCGGCGGGTTCGTGGCCGGCGTCCCGTTCGTCGACACGCTCACCACGATGCTCGACGCCACGCTGCCGCTGACCATCCCCGAGTACGACGAGTGGGGCAACCCGTCCGACGACCCGGTCGCCTACGAGCGGATCGCCGGCTACGCGCCCTACGAGAACGTCGCCGACCTGCCCTACCCCCCGATCCTCGCCGAGACCTCGCTCAACGACACCCGGGTGCTCTACGTCGAGCCCGCGAAGTGGGTCGCCCGGCTGCGCGACCGGGCGCCGCGGGCCGACGTGCTGCTGCGGACGGAGATGGCGGCCGGCCACGGCGGCGTGTCCGGGCGCTACCGCGCCTGGGAGGACCGCGCGTTCACGCTCGCGTGGATCCTGGACCGGCTGGGGCTGGCCGACCGCGACCCCGCCTGAGGCTCGATCCATCGGGTCACGAGCCTGAGCGCGTTCCCCCTGAAATTGAGAAGTGCCTGAGATTCCCTCTTTCGGGCAACTTACGGGGAGTGCCGCACGTCATTGCGGATAGAGCAGCACTGAGGACCCGGGAATCCGGGACCGACCCGCGGTGTTGGGAACCATGTGCGGACGCCCCAGCCGCACGATGAAGGAGGGACGCGATGGCCACGGCAACTGCGAACAGGACGCGCAACACCGGTCGGGAGATCGAGGGACGCGACAGCGTCGGCCTCTACCTCGACGAGATCGCGCGCACCCCCTTGCTGGACGCGGCCCGCGAGGTCGAGCTGGCGAAGACGATCGAGGCCGGCCTCTACGCCGAGAACCTCCTCGCCGAGGGCCGCATCGGCCGCCGCAAGGGCGGCGCCCCGAAGCAGGCCACGCAGGACGAGCTGGAGTGGATCGCCGAGGAGGGCCGCAAGGCCACCCAGGAGTTCATCAACGCCAACCTGCGCCTCGTCGTGTCGATCGCGCGCAAGTACGGCCGAGCCCAGATGCCCATGCTGGACCTGATCCAGGAGGGCAACACCGGCCTGATCCGTGCGGTCGAGAAGTTCGACTACGCCAAGGGCTACAAGTTCTCCACCTACGCCACCTGGTGGGTCCGCCAGGCCATCACCCGCGGCATCGCGCAGCAGGCCCGCGTCGTGCGGCTGCCCGTGCACGTCGTCGAGGAGCTCAACCAGGTCGGCGGCGCCCGTCGTACCCTCGAGCGCCAGCTGGGCCGTGACCCCGAGCCCGAGGAGATCGCCGCCGAGCTCGGCATCGAGGTCGACCGCGTCCTCGACCTGATGGCGTGGGGCCGCGAGCACGTCAGCCTCGACACCCCGGTCGACGAGGACGGCGACACCTCGCTCGGCGACCTGATGGCCCAGGAGACCGCGCCCGGCCCGGACCTCACCGTCCTCGACGTCGAGGCCCGCGACCGGCTCAACAGCCTGGTCGACCAGCTCGACGCCCGCGCGGCCGACATCATCCGGTCCCGCTACGGCCTCACCGACGGTCGCCAGCACAAGCTGGCCGACATCGGCGTCAAGCACGGCATCTCCGCCGAGCGGGTGCGCCAGCTCGAGCGGGAGGCGCTGCAGAAGCTGCGCCGCCTGGGCGACCCGGACCTGGCGTCCGGCTCCGCCGCCTGAGACACCCGGCCGCTGCGTCCCCGGCGGCTGCGTCCCCGAAGACCCCCGTCACACCGTGACGGGGGTCTTCGCGTTCTCGCGCGTCCCACTGACCCCGATCGAGATCGCCCACGTGCCGAGCAGGGCGCTGACCGGGAAGAGCGGGTCGAAGGCGTCGGTGAACGCGATCGTCGCCGAGGCCAGCGCGAAGGCCGCGCCGCCGACGGCTCCGAGCGCGGCCGTCACCACGTTGCCGATGCTGCGGGTCAGGCCGCCGACGAGCGCGAGCGCGGCGAAGGCGAGGCCCCAGGCCGCGTCGACCACCGTCTCGTTGACGGCCTGCACCTGCGCGAACAGGTTGGCCCGACCGTCGGCGAGGGCGTCGGCGTTCAGGCCCTCGAGCAGGTGCACCGCCATGCCCAGGATCGCGACGGTCCCCACGACCGTCGCGACCCTGGCGACGGACCGGGTGGCCGCCGTACCCCTGTCGCGGAGGGCAGCGGCTCCGGCGGCGAAGCCGACCGTGCCCAGCAGGAGGAGCGCGTGGGAGGGGTACCAGCTGGTCTGGACCAGCATCTCGTGCAGCTGCTCGGTCTTGGTGCCGCTGCCGCTGTCGCCGGGGTGGGTGGCGCCGCCCGCGATGAAGGCCAGGCCGCCGAGGGCGAGGAGCGCGAAGGGGAGGGTACGTCGGGTGTCCATGCCGCCACGCTGGCCCGGCCGAGCGTGCGCACGCCACGGGGCTGACCCTGGAGGGTGGCTCCAGGGAGAACCCCGTACGCCCGGCCCGCCGCGCGTGCCAGCATGGCGCCGTGACCAGGCCACAGGCACCCAGCGGGGACGTCGCGATCACGCTCGGCGGGGTCGGGGCCGTCGCGGTGCTGGTCGCGCTCGGCGCCGAGCGCGGCTTCTGGGCCTCGAACCTGCACAACGCGGTGCTCGCGGCGAGCTTCACCCTGGTCGGCTCGATCGTGCTCTCCCGGCGGCCCGGCCACGTCGAGGGACGACTGTTCGTGCTGGTCGGGCTCTGCAGCGCCGTCCTCTACTCCGCCCGCCAGGTCGGCCTCTCGTCGTCCTCCCGCGCCGACGCGTGGTGGGGGTGGCTGGGGGTGTGGCCGACCGCGGTGATCATCGGCATGACCACGTGGGTGATCCTCTGCTTCCCCGAGGGGCGGCCGCTGTCCCGGTCGTGGCTGCGCGTCGCGGCCCTGGCGAGCGGGCTGGCCACCGTGAGCGCGCTGCTCTCGGCCCTCTACCCGGTCGAGTACGACGACGCCGGGGTCGGCACGCCGTTCCCCTTCGACCTCGGCGGCCGCGCACTCGCCCAGGACGTGTGGAACGTGCTCGGCCACGGCAGCTACCTGCTGCTCCAGGTGCTGTGGATCGTCGGCCTGGTCGCGCGCTGGCGTGCCTCGGACTCGGCGGTACGCCGTCAGCTCGCGCTCCTGCTCGCCACCGTGGTCGGGGTGTCGGTCGTGCTCGTCGCCGGGCTGGCGACCGCGGGCTCACCGACACCGGGGCTGATCGCGCTCGGCGTCGTACCCGTGGTGGCGGGGTGGCTGCTGGACCGGCTGAGCCTGGCGCACGTCGTCGAGATCGAGACCGCGGCCGGGCGCCTGCCGGAGCTGTCCGCGCGGGAGAACGAGGTCCTGGAGCTGATGGCGCAGGGACTGTCGAACGCCGCGATCGCCGAGCGCCTGCACCTGAGCGTGAAGACGGTCGAGCCGGCGATCAGCTCGATCTTCCGCAAGCTCGGCCTCCACGAGGAGCCCGCCAGCAACCGCCGCGTGCTCGCGGTGGTGCAGTACTGGTCGCGACCCGCCCGTCAGCCGGACTGACGCGCCAGGGCCTGCTGGACCAGCTCGTCGTAGACCTCGTGGACGCGGGCACGCAGGTCCTCGCGCGTCCCGGTGTTCTCGATCAGGTACGTCGCCACCTGCCGCCGCTGGTCACGGGTGGCCTGGGCGGCGATCCGCGCGCGCCCGTCCTCCTCGGTCCAGCCGCGGTCGCGCACCATCCGCTCGACCTGCAGCTCCTCAGGCGCGTCGACGACGATCACCGCGTCGAACTCCCCCGCCCGGCCGGACTCCACGAGCAGCGGGATGTCGTGGACCACGATGCCGTCGGTGGGCGCGGAGGCCTCGAGCTCGGCGTACCGCTCGAAGACGAGGGGGTGCACGATCGCCTCGAGCATGCGGCGCAGCGTCTCGTCGTTGAAGACCAGGGCGCCCATCCTCGGGCGGTCCAGCTCGCCGTCGGCCGTCAGGACGTCGGGGCCGAAGGCCTCGACGACCGCCGCCAGTCCCGGCGTACCCTTCGCGACGACCTCGCGGGCGAGCTGGTCGGCGTCGATCACGACCGCCCCCAGCTCCCGCAGGATCGAGGACACGGTGCTCTTGCCGGAGGCGATGCCCCCGGTCAGTCCGACGCGCATGGGGTGACCCTACTGTGGCTCCGTGGCTCACCCGACGGACCTCCCGACGGACCTCCCTGCGCTGGTCGCGGGCGACCGCGTGGCGCTGCTGGTGCCGGGGTCGCACGCGTACGTCGAGGGCGTCTGGCGGCTGCTCACCGCCGGGATCTTCCCGATCCCGCTGGACCCGCGGCTGACCGCCTCCGAGCGGACGCGGATCCTCTCCGGGCTCTCCCCGTCGCTGGTCGTGACGACCGCTGCTGAGCTCGCGGCCCTTCTCGACTCCCTGCCGGAGCCGGGGTTGCCGCTGGGGCGGCCGATGCACTGCACGAGCGGGACGACCGGCGTACCGAAGGGGGTGTTCTCGGGTCTGCTCTCCCCTGCCGATGCGACGGCACTGTGGGCCGAGGAGCAGTCCCTGTGGGGCTTCACCTCCTCCGACGTGAACCTGGTCCTGAGCCCGCTCTACCACTCCGCTCCCCTGCGCTTCGGCCTCGGCACCCTGCTCGCCGGTGGCCGTCTGGTCATCCCCGGCCCGTTCGACCCCGCCGCTGTCACCGCGGCGATCGCGTCCGAGCGCCCGACGACGATGTTCTGCGTCCCCACCCACCTGCAGCGCCTCTTCGCCCACTGGGACGAGGTCGGCGTCCCCGACCTCTCCTCCTTCCGCCTCGTCGCCCACGCCGGCGCGCCGTGCCCCGTTGAGGTGAAGCGACGACTGATCGAGCTGTTCCCACCCGGGTCGACGTGGGAGTTCTACGGCTCCACCGAGGGCCAGTTCACCGCCTGCCGCTCCGAGGAGTGGCTCACCCGCCCGGGGACCGTCGGCCGCGCCCGGCCCGGCCGCTCGATGTCGGTCGACCCCGACGGGACGCTGTGGTGCTCGGTGCCGCCCTTCGCCTCGTTCACCTACTCCGGCGCGCCGGAGAAGACGGCTGCTGCCTGGCGGGACCTGCCCGACGGAGGTCGGGCGTTCTCGGTCGGCGACCTCGGCCGCATCGACGCCGAGGGGTACGTCCACCTCGACGGGCGGCGGGAGGACCTGGTCATCAGCGGTGGGGTGAACGTCTACCCGACCGAGGTGGAGCAGGTGCTCGGCGAGTGCCCGGGCGTGGTGGAGGTCGCCGTGTTCGGCGTACCGGATGCGGAGTGGGGGCAGCGGGTCTGCGCCGCGGTCGTCGGGACTGCCACTGAGGCGGAGCTGGACGCGTACGCGCGGGCGAACCTGGCACCGCCGAAGCGGCCCAAGTCCTGGTCGTTCGTCGACGCGTTGCCGCGGACGTTGACGGGCAAGGTCCTGCGTCGAGAGCTCGGCACGTAGAGGCGCGGCAGCGCGCCCGGACCGCGGGGGTCCGGGCGCGCGCGGCTCTCAGCCCCAGCCGCTGTCGCCCCAGCCCCCGTCGGAGCCCCCGTCGGAGCCCCCGTCGGAGCCCCCGTCGGTCTCGCCACCGCCCTCGGCACCACCCGACTCGGAACCCCAACCGCCGTCCGAGCCCCCGTCGGTCTCGCCACCGCCGTCGGAACCGCCCGACTCCGAGCCCCAACCACCGTCCGAGCCCCCGTCGGTCTCGCCACCGCCGTCGGAGCCACCCGACTCCGAGCCCCAACCACCGTCGGAGCCGTTGGAGCCCCAGCCGTCATCCGTGCCGTCCGAGCCGCCGTCCGACCCGCCGTCGCCGCCGTAGCCGCCCGACCCGTCGTAGCCGCCCGACCCGTCGTAGCCGCCCGAGCCCGAGCCGTTCGACCCCGATCCGTTGTCCCACGAGCCGCCGGATCCCGCGTCGGAGGGCGAGCGCTCGAGGGCCTGCCAGGTGAGCGTGCCGACGATGCCGTCGGTGCTCAGCCCGCGACTGAGCTGGAAGGCCTTGACCGCCTGCGTCGTCTTCGGCCCGAACTGGCCGTCGGCGGCGAGGGTGTAGCCGTGGACGGTCAGGCGCTGCTGCAGGTAGACGACGTCCGGCCCGTAGGAGCCCTGCTGGAGCTGCGGCCGGGCGGTCGGCGTGGCGCCACCCGAGCCGCCGGCACCCTCGATCGAGAACGGACGCTGGGCCTGGAAGCCCGAGACGTCGCCGAGCGTGTAGAAGTTCGGCGTCTGGTCGGCGGGCATCCGGCTGACGATCGCGGCGTGGAAGGCCCGGTAGTCGCCGTTGAAGCGGCCCTGGTTCCAGACCGCCAGCAGCGCGGTGGTGAAGGCGCCGTTGATCGTGCCGTCGAACGACAGCTGGTTGTCCTGGCACCCGGACAGCAGGATCACCGAGGCCGCCGGATCGGGGTTGCGCGCGCCCCTGGTCAGGGTCTGCGCGAGCTCGTAGACACCGCGACGACGCCGCACGTCGGCCATCGCGATCGAGGGCGGCATCGCCCGCGGACGGGCTTCCTCGACCTTGACCCCGGCAGGCCACATCTCCTTGCCGAGCGGGTTCCTCGCGATCGCGTGACGCGTGGCGAGGTTGACCACGGAACGGGCGACGGTGCCGCTGTGGCAGCTGTCGCTGACGATGAGCACCCGCACGCCGGCGGGGAACTGCAGGTACATCTGGTTGAGCTCGTCGTCGCAGACCTGCCGGTCGTAGAGGACCCAGGTCTCGTCCTGGCCGTCGCCCTCGTCCCCGTTGGAGTCGGGCACCTGGCCGCCGTGGCCGGAGTAGGAGATCAGGGCGATGTCACCCGCACGGCAGGTGCTGGCGAGGGTGCCGATCGCGGACAGCACGGCGGCCGAGGTGGCCTCCCCGTCGATCATGCGCTTGGTGCGGAAGCCTGCCGCCGAGGCGACCTGCATCATCGAGTTGGCGTCGTTGATGCAGCCTCCCAACGTGGAGTCCCAACCGGGGTACGCGGCGGGGTCGCAGTGGTTCAGGCCGATGTGTAGTGAGTAGCCGGGCATCCCGGTCTCCTTTCAGGGTGGTCTTCTGGCTCATGGATGGGTGGTGGGTGCGGCGACCGGGATCACCGCCCCCTGCCTGCGGAGCGACCACGTGACCGGGTCGCTCGATGTCCTCGTGCCGTCGGCGGCCACGAGAGTGCAGACGTAGGTGAGGGCCGGGTCGGCGACGTACGCCGTCAGCGGCAGCTGGTAGCGCCGCGCCCCCTGCCGGGTGGTGGCCGTCAGTACCAGCGGAGCCGCGTCGGGCCGACCCAGGAAGGTCGTCGCGATCTCCAGCGCGGTGTCCTGGGAGAGGCTCCCGGTCAGGACGAGGACCACCTCGACCTCGAGGTCCTCGATGTAGACCCGGACCTCCTCGAGGGTCTCCCGGCTCGACTCGACCACCGTGACGACGTCGTACTCGCCGTCCTCGGGGCGCGCCGCGGCGACGGTGCGTGACTCACCGGGGGCGAGGACCGCGTCGACGGGGACCTCCGCGCCGCCGGGTGCCCGCAGCCGCGTGGCGGCGACGCGGGACCCGATCCGGTTGGTGAGCTCGACGCGTGCGCCGTCGCGGCGCAGCGTGACGGGACCGCCGTCGTACGGTCCGGTCACCTGGCTCAGGCCCAGCCGGACGGCGCTGGCGACGACCTGCCCGTCGGGGAGCGTCAGGGTCGCGCTGCCGCTGAGCCCGGTCGTCTCCAGCATGGTCCTGACGACCAGGAAGTCGGAGACGTCGAGGGTGAGCACGATCGTGAACCCGGTCGCGGTCGGCACGCACTGCACGTCGCCGTGGCCGGGTACGGCCAGGTTGACCACCTGCGCGACACCGGCCGCCCACGGCAGGTCGAGGGTCACCTGCGGGCTGCGGCTGCGGAGCTCCTCGACGATCGCCCTGCGGACGCCGGGCGCGACGTCCGCCTCGACGGTCGCCGCGAGCACGGCGCGCAGCGCGGCCGTCTCGGTGTCCAGCACGGAGGTCAGCAGCAGCTGCGGGTGGAAGGCCCGGTCGCCGGCATCCGGGGCGAACCGGCCGACGAGGTAGCGGTCCGGGACGAGCAGGAAGTGCCCGGGGCGGGTCAGCGAGCGCAGCACGGTGGCGTGCCCCTCGGCGGCGGCCACCTCGATCGGCTCGTAGGTGCGGAACGGGGCCTGGCCGAGCTTGAGCACGTCCTGGCAGCCGATCGCCTCGGGGTCCTCCCCCGGCACGATCCGTCGGTAGGCGGCGCCGTGGTCACCGCACGGCACCAGCACCGGCACCGAGCTCGCGGCCTGGAAGTGCGCCCACTCGTAGCGCTCCTGGTAGAGCTCGGCGAGCAGCGCGGCGTTCATGTGCAGCCGCGGCTCCACCGTGAGTCCCGCCTTGGCGAGCGTCTTCACCTGGTTGACCGCGATGCCGACGTCCCACCGCGGCGGGAAGGGCTCCGGCTCGACGGGCACGACCGTGCGGGGCGGACGGACCGCGCGGATCACCGGCGGGCGGAGGACGGCGAGCCGCTCGACGGGCGGCTTGAGGACGACGGCGATCTTGTCGGGCTGGGCGATCGGGAACGATCCCGTCTCACGCCGCCACCCGCCGTACGACGTCGTGACCAGGATCCGCGCGGGCTCGGCCTGGAACCCGGGGGTCGACAGGGCGCCGTACGCCATCCGGGCCCACTGGTCGGAGAGCCGGAAGACCGCGACCAGGGTGCCGCCGTCGGCGCCGAAGTCGGCGCTGGGCGTGATGCTCTCGGCCGGGTGGTGCTGGACCTGGAGGCGTCCGTCCTCGTCGCGGAACGGGACGCCCAGCTGGACGCCGAGGTCCTCGCTGCTGACCGGTCGCACCGTCGGGCTGCCGGCCGCCTCCCAGGCGGCACGCACGTCGTCGGGCATCCGGGACGCGAGGGTCAGGCGGATCGTCGCCTCGAGGCCCTCGGACCCGTCGAGACCGTGGCCGGAGGGCGTGACGTCGAACAGGAAGGGCCCACCCTCGGCCGGCTGCGCCGGGTCGGGCAGCACCAGCGTGAGCTCCGGGACGTACCAGTGGGTCGAAGCGTCGAAGCGGTCCGGCCAGAAGGCCGGTCCGCCGGTCTCCACGACCGGCCCCGGTGACTGCGGCGGATCGGTCGGGAAGATCGCGAGCGTCACCGCGTCGGCCACGGCCAGCTGGGTGTCGAGGCGCACCGCGGCCGGGCTGACCGACGGCCTGAGCTCGCCGCCGGCCGCCAGCACCACCGGCTGGACGCGGTCGACCGACTGGAGCATCACCAGTCGGTCGCGCCCACCGGCCCTGGCGCGCGGGAGCGCCCGGTTGGGCAGGAGCCCGTTGACCTTGCCGCCGTCCGCGGTCACGAGGCTGAGGTACGACGACGGTGCGACCTGCGCGTCGGCGAGCAGCTCGCCGATCGGCCGCTCCACCGTCAGCACCTCGCCGGGCGCGCCCGGGAGGGTGACCATCGCGGTCACCTCCATGTCGCCGGGGCGCCGGTCGGCCAGCCTGTGGCGCCCGGGCTCGGCGTCCACCGCGGCCAGCACGCCGACCGCCCGTCGTACGACGATGTCGGCGACGGCCTCGCAGCCGGCCAGGGTGCCGGGGAGCTCGACGAGCTCGAGGGCGCCTCCCGCGACCAGCTCGCCGAGGTGGCGGGCCAGGTCGGCGACGCGCAGGGTGCGCGCGGCGCCGATGTGCGCGTCGAGGACGTCCCAGAGCCGGCCGAGGTGGAGCCGGACCCGTCGGGTCACGCCGGGTCCGGCGCCGGTCATCGCCTCGGCGCGGACCATCGGTCCACCGCTGCGCTCGACCAGGCTCTGCAGGAGACCACCGGCGGCGGCGCCCTCGACGGTGAACGACAGCGACACCTGGCCGAAGGGACCGCTGCCCTCGCCCCGGGCGGGGCCGGACGGCAGCAGCACCGAGGCCCGCGTCCGTTCGATCGTCGCGTCCGGGGCCGTGGCCACGAGGTCGAGGCCGACGACCGCGTGGGTCACGAGGTCGCGAAGTCGCTCACCGGGGCCGGGCGGGTGCGCCAGGACGACGGATGCGGAGCACACCGGTCGTCCTGCGCTGTCCCGCCCGAGCCCGAGCTCGAGGGACACCACACACCGCCTTCAGAGCTGGTAGCTGAGGAAGGTGGTCGGCTGCTTCGCCGGCGGACCGTCCTTGCTGCCGTCGGCGCTCGCGCCGTTCGCCGCCGCGGGAGCCGCCTCGGCGGGCTTCGACGGGCTCGCCGGCGCGGAACCGCTGGGCGGGAGGGCGCGGAGCTTGGCGATCCGCGGCTCGGGGATCGCCCGCGACTTCGTGACGACACCCTCGCCGTCGGGCCGCGGCACGCTGATCACGAGCGGACCGTTGCCCTGGGTCGGCGTCCACGGTCCCTCCCACGCGCGGCCGGGCTCGAACAGCGTGCCCTTCACCGTCACCGACACCTTGTAGCGGTAGTACGGCTTGAAGGTGGGGTCGCCGGTGAACACCGTCCAGATCCGGTCCTTGTCGTAGTCGCCCTCGTTCCACCGGAAGCGCACGGGCGGGATGCCGAGCGGCGTACCGTCCTCCTTGGTGGCCTCGAAAACGGCCTCCACGACCTGGGTGTTGTCGGTCAGGACGACGCCCAGCTGCACCGGGCCGACGGCCAGCTTGCCCGCCGAGTCGGCCCGGACCTCGAGGATCGTCTCCTTGAGCGGCGTGCCGTTGGGCCCGGGGTCGATGTCGATGACGTTCTGCTGGATCTGGGTACGCCGGTAGGGGTCGACCACCTCGCTGCGCGGCTCGGCCAGGTGCACCTTGCGCTTGATGAAGGTCTTGTCGGGCTCCCAGTTCTCGGGCGGAGAGGTCACCGAACCGGCGGGCTTCTGGACCCGTGCCCACTTGTAGGTGCCGTCGTTGCCCTCGTCACCGGAGAACGCGTGGCCCTGCCAGTTGATCGCGCCGTCGTCGCCGGGGTAGCCGATCTCGACGGACATGAACTCCACGTCGCCGTCCTCCCAGGCCGCCACCGGACGCACCACGCGGTTGAGCTTGCGCGGCCAGTCGTCCAGGTCGACGTTGAGGAAGTACTTGCGCTCGGCCTCGGGGTCGGCCTTGATCTCGTCGTACATCCCCGCCAGGGAGCTGGACACGGTGTGGTCCTGCAGGTAGGCGAACTGCTGCGTCTCCTCGTAGTGGAGGTCGAGGTGGGTCTCGTCGCGGCGGTACTTCAGCGCGACGCCCACCCCCCACAGGCCCCAGCCGCCGGTGTCCGCCTTGGCGGCCTCGACCTGCGGCGCCGGCGGGTCGAAGATCATCTTCTGCGCCTGCTCCATGAACTTGTTGAAGACGAGGTCGGACTTCTGCTGCAGCCGCTGCGCGATCGCGTCGGCGCCCGGCAGCGTGGTGTCGACCTTGACGTCGGTCGTGATCGTGCCGTTGGTGCGCATGTTGTTGAACTCGGCCTGCAGGTCGACCTTCGCCCACAGGTAGCGTCCCGACGCGGCGGCCGAGAAGTGCTCGAAGATGCGGTCCCAGTGGCCGTCGATGGTGATCTTGACGACCGGCGACCAGACCTTGAGCTTGTAGTTCTGGATGACGATCAGCGGCGAGGCCGTGCCATGGAAGGCCTCCCACAGGATCGCCGCCGGGTAGACGCCGACGAGCCCCGAGAAGGCGTGCGTGCCGGTGGGGTCGATCGACCCGGTCCCCTGGCCCTGCATGTCCCAGTACCAGGGGTCCAGGTTGGAGCTGCCCGCCGCCGGGACCGCCGGGGCCGCAGCGCCCGGAGCCGGCGGCTCGCCGTCGCGGACCACCCGCGGGGAGCGTGCTCCCGAGCGAGCGCCCGGCAGGCCGAAGTACGCCGTGCGCGACCCCTTGCCCCGGCTGGCCGGCCGCATCGCGGGGAAGCCGCGCGGCGTCGGCGAGACGTTGGAGACCGCCGTGGTCGACGACGCGATGATCGCGGGCCGGAACATCGGCGGCTTGCGCGCGCCGCGGATCCCCCAGAAGGCGTCGTCGCTGTCGGCGAACTGGGCCGTGATCTGGGCCTCGGCCTGCTGGCGGGTCGACTCGGGCAGGGCGCCGGTGGTCGAGAACGTGAGCACGCCGCCGGCGACGTCACCGCCTCCACCGACGACTCCCTCGCCGCCGGTGCCGGCGAAGCGGACCAGGTTGAAGAGGTAGTCGCCCTTGTCGGGACCCTCCTTGCGGGCCATCCGCACCTGGTTGGGGATGTAGTAGAAGACGGGCGCCTCACCCTGGGCGATCAGCTCACGGTTCATGACGTCCGGCAGGTAGAGGACGGCGTACCCGTCCTTGACGATGGGCTGGGTGCCGCCTGCGTAGGTGGGTCCCATTGCCTGTACAGCCATTGCTGACCTCCGGGAGACGAGTGGAGGCGATGCTCGAGTCGCTATCGCCGCTACGACCATGGCGATCAGCGCCTCCCCGCCGCTATCGGCCGACGGGTCCGAACGGGATCCAGGAGGGATCCAGACCGCGTGGATCCACGAGCCCGGGAATTCGATGTATCTGGGTGCACCCTCGCCGACTCCTCGGTGCATGGACGCTCTGCTGACGCAGGAGCGGCATCTCGGTCCCCCCACCGGCACCGCGTGCGCTCCGATCCGGGTCTACGTCATCTCCCCCGTGCGGATCTACCGCGACGGCCTGGTCCAGGTGCTGGGCCGCCGGTCGGAGTTCACCGTCTCGGGGGCCGCCGACACCTTCGAGGCCGCCCTTCCCGTCGTACGACGACTCGAGGTGGACGTCGCGCTCTACGACCTGCGCTGCCCCTCCGGCCTCGCCGGCCTGCGCCGTCTCGCCGAGGCACCCCAGGTCAGCATCGTCGGCCTCGGGGTCGAGGAGACGGTCGAGTCCGTCCTCGCCTGCGCCGAGGCCGGCATTGCCGGCTACGTCACCGACGCCGCCTCCCTCGACGAGCTCGCCGCCCGCGTCTCCGACGCCGCCCGGGGCGAGCTCAACTGCCCACCCCACATCGCGGCGAGCCTGCTGCGCCGCCTCGCCGCCCACGGCTCCCGCCAGGACACCCCGCACGCCGGCCTGGGACTCACCTCCCGCGAGCTCGAGGTCGCCGCCCTGCTCCAGCAGGGCCTCTCGAACCGCCAGATCGCCCACCGCCTCACCATCCAGCTCGCGACCGTGAAGAACCACGTCCACAGCATCCTGCGCAAGCTCGAGACCCCGACGCGAAGCGACGCCGCGGCGGTCCTGCGCTCCTGCAGCCCGGGTCCCACGAGCCTTGCGCCTGCTGCGCGCTGGCCCGGGTGAGGTGAGTCGACGGGACGGGCTGTAGGCCATCGCTCCGGCTCGTGCCCGTCCCCGAAAGCCGACTAGCACTCCCCCACCCAGGCAACTCACTGGCTCTCGAGGTACGTCCTACCGCCCAGAATGCCCCACCCGCGCGCCGGGACGAACTGGGGGTCCCGTCGCCCCGCTTTCAAATACGCGACGCATGGACCGTGAGGGCATGGCAGCATGACCTGCGAACGCTGGCGTGCCAACTCTCCGCGCAGAGCGAAGCGAAAACCGATTGCAATTGGACGGAGCGCCTGGTGACGGCTGAACCTGTTAGGACGGTACCGGCCATGCTGGAACGGTTCGATACTGTCTTCGCCGAGTTCGCCGTTGCCTTTAATGAGGGCCAATACGTTCTGTGGCTCGGTTCGGGCATTTCTCGCGAGAGGGTACCAAATGTCTACGAACTCCTTGAGCGCGTCACCGAGCACCTCCGTTCGAATATCATTGCTCAGGATCCAAATTGTGCGTATCGCTCCGCGCTCAACGAGGTGTTACAGCTCGCTAACCTTCGGCGCGAAGAGCTAGAGACCCTTGACTTTTCGGTTGCGATAGAGGCGTGGCCGCTTCGGGATCGCATCGTCTCAGCACTTGTCACAAACTACTCACGTGTTCTTGATGTGCTCGTGGGCGACGAAAACCCCGACGACTATCTAATTTGGACGGGTCTCGATGTCCCGAACACGTATGGATCGCCGGATCTTGAGCCCGATGTGGAACATTACTGCGTTGCGATCCTCATGCTCGAGGGGCTGGTCGCTTCGGCAGTCACCGCAAACTGGGACGGGCTGCTCGAGAAGGCGTTGGACGAGCTTACGCCGGCGTCCGCTTCGCTGGTGCGGGTGGCTGTCAAGCCGGACGATTTCCGTATCGCCGGGCCACGTATCGACGTCATCAAGTTCCACGGCTGCGCGGTGCTTGCCCGATACGGAGATGCCGGATACCGGGCACTGCTCGTTGGGCGCGAATCACAAATCTCTGGCTGGACCGAGCAGCCAGAGAATCGATCCATGCGTAAGCACCTCGAATTGCTGTACACGGACCGGTTGACCTTGATGGTTGGCCTGTCGGCACAGGACGCGAACCTGCACACCGTGTTCGCAGCCGCGATCCAGGACTTAGCTCGGCCCTGGCCGGCGTCACCGCCCGCAGTTGTACTGAGCGAAGAGCGCCTAGAGTCGTATCACCGCAACCTCCTCAGGCTAACCTACGGATCGAATCATCAGGGAAATGCGGGCGCCATCGCACAGTCCGCTCTGCTGGGCGCGTACGGCAAGCCAACCCTTCTTGCTCTTGTCCTTTCGTCGCTCACCGATAAGTTGAGTTTCCTGATTGAGCATGCATTGGGCGTGACCGCAGACTCCTATGAAGTGGGGAAGCTGCGAGCCGACCTCATCACCATGCGCAACTCAGCAGCCAGCCATGCTGACCCGGAAGATCCGGATGCCCTTGAGCACTTGGCGATTATGGAATTCCAGCGCGCCTATTTCGCGCGCGTCATCGACGTGACGAATTTGGCCCTGACGATTTTCCGTACCGGTCGCACGCCCCTCGCGGGTGGACCGTCTTACGAACCCCTGTCAGACCGACCTATCACTCAAGCGGTCCACGGCGCGGATTTCCCTGCAATGCAGTTCGGACGCTTCGGCGTGGCGCTGGCGTTGATCGGTCGCGGACTGGCTTCGGGACACTGGTCCGTCGTGCCTGGCGATAGCAAGGCGCCTGGTGGCGGTGTCGTCCGTCTGGTCACGGCCCAACGCGACGCGCGGGTGTTCTTTGTCAAGGACGCCACGACGCTGACGAACCTTGAGTTGGACGGTTCGTTCGACGACAGCGATGGAGATGTGCTGATCGTTGTCGCTGATGAAGAGCCGCCCGCGTTGACTCGGTCACCGAAGCCCCGCTTTGGTCGTGACGGAAAGGCCAGCGCGGGACGGTTCAACGTCGGGTCGAGCATTGCCGACACAAAATCAGCCGACGGCCTGTTTGAGGCTTTCAAACTTGCAGGAGGATTCTGATGGCGAGCGTTCATGCAGTAGTCACCGTTCTCGAAGACGCCGGTTTTGAACGTCTCCCGAAACCGTTGACGATCGCCGGCACCGAGTTCGACTTCGAGGCAGCAGTTCGCGGCACCGACACGTCCCATGACCTGGTCCTGGTCGCCACCGACGAAGTTCCCCGCATACGTCTACAACGCCTCATGGCGGGTTTGGCTCGGTCCCTTGACCTAGCCGCATCGCGCCGACCCATGAGTCTCGTGCTCATCGGTGGAATCGCCGCCTCAGACCGGACCGAGTTGGAGCGCTATGCCCGCGTCCTTCCGATCCGATCCACAACACCTGGCTCTGCGGAGATTGAGGAAGCGGTCGCGGTCCTGCTGCCGCTCAAACTGCCGAACGCGGACCTGGTCCACGGAAGTGATCCTGTCAACGAAGTGATGGCGGCGCTAGGTCCCGTTAAGGCAACACGTGACCACTTCGCGCTCATCCAAACGGCAGCAGACGGACCCGAGGCGGTGCGGGAAGCCTTGCGCCAATATGCCAACGATGGGGCAGGTTGGACCGACGCGCCAGGGGCCGGCGATGAGTGATTTCCCCATTCGTCGCCTGACCGTCTCCGACTTCCGTCGTATCGAAGGCACTCGTGAACTGCCGTTCGATGCCCCCGTGGTTCTCATCCACGGCCCGAACGGCACGGGCAAGACCAGCGTCCTGTCCGCACTTGAGCTCGCATTGACGGGCGGTATTCGAAGCATGGAACGACAGTCTGACCGCTACCGAGCACACCTGCCCTTCTTTGGGCAGCCGTACGCAACCGTTCGAGCCGACGTCGCCGACTACCTGCAGGCGGGGTCCCCGGGAGTCCCCTTGACCGTCAACGGGGCGCGGTTGGAGGGCGCGCCGGCGCTCAATGACGAGGCCGCGACCTTCTACAGCGAAAGGTGCTATTTGGATCAGACATCCCTGGGCCGCCTACTCGACCTCTACCAGGCCCGCGCCGGAAATGAACAGACGGCGCTTGAGAAGTTCGTGAACGAACTCCTCGGACTTGAGAAGCTCGATGCACTTCGCGACGGGCTGAGCGATGCAAACGACCTGAGGCTCCTGAAGAAGCTCGCCGTCGGCGTTGATGAAGCTGACCGTGAATCGAAGACAGCGACGGCCCAACTCAAAGAACAGAGCGCTCTGCGGGGCGAGATCCGAAAGGACGTCGCGAGAGCGCGGGCTGCAATCCGGGATGCCATCGCAGGACTCCGCCCCGGACCGACTGATGACATGACTGATGGAGACCTTCTCGGGTTCGTCCGGTCACTCAGCGACGGCGCCATCCGTGCCGAATCTGCCCGCGCGGCGACAGTCCACCAGGAACTCATTGCCTTGGGCGGTCGCATCTCGGCACTTGCAGAGCGTCCGACCACGCAACGAATCCAGGCGGCTCGCGTTGCGCTGGCGGCTGCGACCACCGCCAAGGAGGCTTGGGAGAACACGGACGGTGCCAAGGTCCGGGCATGGGAAGAGGAAGCGGAGGGCGCCGGGGCCGACCTACGCAGCGAACCTCAAATAGCTGTCGAACGCGCCAAGAATCTGGCCCTCCAGGAGCTAGACAACATCTCCAACATTCGGACGCAGGTCGAAACGGTCACTGCTCAACTCGAGGCCGACCGGACTGAGTTGGCGCGGCTTCAGGCCCGACTCACAGATGCCCACGAACATTCAAGTGCTCTCGTCGAAAGCCTGGCTGCGCTCCGCACTGTTATCGACGGCAACAACGTGTGCCCAGTCTGTGATCGCGACTTCACCGGAGCGAGCGCCGATAGCCTTCTCGCGCACATCGACACAAAGCTGGCGCAACTCACGACTCACGGTCAAGAACTCGTCAACCTTCGTAACGAGCGCGACCAACTAGCTGCAAGGATCGCACGGGGCGACGTTGTGTACGCACAACTCACAGCTCGGATCGTGGCGCCCGACCAGCAGTCGGCCATCGCGCAGCAGCACGCGACTCTCGCCAAGCTCACCGCACAGCTCAGTGAAATCGAAGTCGCCAGGTCCAACGGCGCAGACCTCACCCGACGCGTGCACGACCTCCGGCAGTCGATCGAGAACCTTGAATCGGCGTCTAGCGAAGAGCACCACATCAGCAGCGAGCTCGTCCGATACGCTTCGCTTCTTAACACCAGCGTTTCCTCGTTCGACTCGTTCCAGGCGCTGTCGGCCAATCTCCTCGAGCGGGCTAAAGCCGAGGTTGCTCGTCTTACCGACACCGCCAACCAGCATCTGATAGCCAAGGAGACTGCATCTCGCCTCAGCGCCGCCCTTGAGCGGGAATCCGCCGTTGTTCAGCGTGTGGCCGACCTTGCCGAACACAAGAAACAATGGGACGACCGGATAGCAGAGGCAAGGCGCCGCCAAGGGGTAGCTAAGGAAGTCTACGAAGCCGCAACACAAGCGCGTACCACCATCGTCCATCGTGTCTTCACCGAGTCCCTAAACGACGTTTGGAAGGCGGTGTTCACCAGGCTCGCTCCTAACGAAGGGTTCATCCCAAGCTTCGGTATCCCCACCGCAACCAAGAAGACGTTCGACATCGAGTTGGAGACCACCCACCGGGACGGTAGAGCTAGCGGCCCACCACAGATGATGCTGTCCGCGGGCAACCTGAACACGGCTGCGCTGTCCCTATTTCTTGCACTCCACCTCGCCGTTGACCCCATCGTGCCTTGCCTAGTCTTTGACGACCCCGTGCAGGCCATGGACGAGGTGCACGTCGCACAGTTCGCGGGCCTCATCCGCCTCCTTGCGAAACAGAACGGCCGTCAAGTCGTCATCGCGGTCCATGAACGCGAGCTGTTCGACTACTTGGCCCTCGAGCTGAGCCCGGCTTACGACGGGGACGAGCTCATCACCATAGAACTTGGCGAACGCGCGACCGAGGAAGATCGAGGCATCACTCGCCACGCCTGGGCGCCGGACCCTGCTATAGCCAACTAACAGTCACCTGGTTCGCCGCCAAGCGCGCCGGCGCCCCAATGGGCAAACTGTCCGCCGGAGCGAGCTGGCCGCCGTCGACGACTGTTGCGCGCGCTGCGGGCGCGTCTCCGTTCGCCTGCAGCGCGCACGTGCGTTACACCGCCACCCGTCGCAGATCACGCCGATGAGTTTGTCGGTCTGCCTACTCGCGGATTCGATAGACAGGGTTGCCGGTGTTGATGTCGACCACCCGGTCCCCCCGGATCCGGTAGGCGGAGTTGCCAGTGTTGATGTCGACCACCCGGTCGCCCCGGATCCGGTAAACCGAAGTGCCGCTGCTGATCTCGACCCAACGCGTCATGCTGCCATCTTCCCGTGCGCGAACTCCGGGGTTCGAACTCGTGCGTCATTCCTCGGTCATCGAGCTCTATGCTTAGCCCAGGATGCGCAGTTCGAGAACGGTGCCGTCCGCCCCCACCGCGACCGCATGGTCCCGAACCTCGGAGAGAGCTCCATCTCTGCTGCTCTGAGAGACGTCAGCCACATAGCCCTGGGCGTCGAGCACCCGATCTCGATCGCCGGACGCGAGAGCATCATGCAGTACGTCGATAACGCCGCAGAACACGCTCACGCGCTGGTTCCCAGACTGGAACGCTAGTTGCCTACCCACACAGATCCCGACGGGCGTCTCGACGCGAGTTGCGTCGGCCGGTCGCTCGAGGAACCTGCCTCGAAGTTGTGCGGGCGCCCAGTACGCGGCAACCTCCGTCGAACCCGCGAAATCGGCGACGTGAGCCCATCCGGCCTCGACCACACCCCGAACCGCTTCTTGCGCGTCAACAGGCGCATCTCCCCGAACGGCCGCTGGCGATTGCGGCGGAAGGCGCACATTGAACTTGAACTCGTCGTCGTGGGGATCGACGCTCCGGAGGCGGACCGGACCATCATCCGGGAGTGCAGCGCTCACGGCGAGACCAACAGGCATGGCGCCGTCAATCGCGATTCCTTCGAGCTGTCGAACAGCCTTTGCGAGCTGAGGGACCTGATTGCCGGGGTCGAGAGTGCCCTTGCACTCGAGAACTCTCACGCGGGACACGCCGCTACCGTCAAGGTGAACCAAGAAATAGTCGGGACGACGGGTGCTGATCTTCGTTGCTAGATGTGCGCCGGCAACGGGCAGCACGCCGCCGTCCGGCACCACGTCGACGTCGACGAGAGTTACAGTGCCGAAGCCCAGTTCGGCAGCCATCCACCTCTCTGCGGCGACCTTGGCGAAGCCGATCCCGAGTTCCTCGGACAATACTCGGCGCTGGTTGCCACGAATCTGCCTAGCCTCGTTGCTCAGAATGAGACTGTCATTACCATCAACGTCGAAGACGCCGAGGTAGCGCATCCACGACCACAACCTGTAAAGCTCGTAGATGTCCGGGTGGACATGGTGCATGCGGGTCGCGTACGCGAGGCCGAGCAGAGCGTCGGCAGGCTGAAGCGTCAGTCCGCCGCCAAGAGACTGCACCGAAGAGAGTGCCTTCGTCGGCGCCTTGAATCCCGGCGCCGCCGCGATCTCGGCCAGCAAGCTCTTGTCGCTCTCACTGATTACGGTGACCGTCCGTCCCAGCATGGCAATTGCCGAGTTCAGGTCCACGGGAGCGAACCTATTAGGTCACCTGCCCGTCGTCGCCATTCGGAGCCGATACCGACCGAAGTCTCGCCTACGTTGACCCGGCCCTTGTTAGTTGGACCCTGCTCGTTGCAGTCTCAGCGGTGGTCGCCGTCACTTCGCCGGGCGAAGACTCACGGCCGCGAAGATACAGCAAGGCGCTTCGAACGGTGATCACCCGACACGTCCTTCCGCCGCGTCAGTACGTCGGCGCAGATCAGGTGACGCCGATCCGTGCAACCGAACCGGCCGTCAGGTCGTCATCGAATCCTCAGCGAGCGCAAGCCGACTCGGGTAGAACTTCAGCATGGTGCCTCCGCGGGAGCAGCTCATTGCCTTGGTGCATGCGTTGCTTGACAACGCTGCCAGCTTGGTAGCTGACGCCAGGCTGTTGCATGACAACCAGCGGCACGCTCGTGGTTACGCGCTGGCTGCACTAGCCGGTGAAGAAGTCGGCAAGGTCGGGGTGTGTCTCGATCGGCTGCTTGGCAGCGCCGCGCTGACGGACCAGCAGTTTCGTCGCGCCTGGCAGAGTCATTCCGAGAAGCTTCAAGGACTGGTCGCCTACCAAGTCGCGTTCGTCGACGAGGTCGGGCCCATCGACCCAGGGAGGCTTCGCCAGCGACCGCATGTCCTTGGCGGGCGCAAGATGGATGCGATCTACGTCGACTTTCGGGACGGACGGATCTGCACGCCCGGCGAGATCACCGATACCGAAACTTCGGATCTTCTCTTCGGCGTTGAAGCAGCTGTCGCCCAGCTGACTGCGGTACTCAGTCCGCTGACCGCGGGGCACATTGATGTGCTGGAGCTGGCCGGTGCGACAGTTCTCGCTCCCCTCGGACGGTTCATGGACTCGCTCGAGCCCGACGCGGCAGTGTCGACGATGAGAGACCTTGTGACTCGCATTCAGCGTGTCACAGCGCAGGATTGGGCGTCAGCGATCGAAACAGACTCGGTCTCAGCCCTGCTGGGGCTCGACCAGCCACCCTGACAGTTACCCTGACGCTGCGAGGCAGGGGCAGCGGGCTAACCCGCCAAGGTGCGGCAGAACGCCGCGTAAGCCGCTGAGGATCCACTCCATGATGCCCGAGCAGCATGGAGCGCGAAGCGGTCACCCCTTATCGACGCACTGCTTGCAGCGCGGGAATCCTCCGGTGCCGCTGACCTTGTTGTACGAGGGAATCTGCTGCCCGGTGGGACAGTCGCTGTGGTCGTGGTAGACGTCCGGGTCGGACTTGTTGCTGGAGTGGTAAGACGAAACCTTCACGGATTGCTCCTAACTCTGCTCGCCGCCGACTTGGCGACGCCTGGAGGCTAGGAGGGAGGTCCGACACTTTCTGGACCGTGGACGCCAGCGCCGACGGCTGCGTCCTTCCGCCGCGATCAGGCTGCGTGACGACGGCTCGGGAGGTCCCCGTTCCCGGACTAGGCTGTGCCCCATGGCGGCCGGCGCGACGATGCACACGTTCGAAGTCGAGTTGGCCGACACGGATCGCGGCGTCTACGAGGAGTTCACGCTGCGCGCGGCTCGGCATCCGTCAGAGACAGAGGCGTACCTCATGACGCGCGTGCTCGCCTACTGCCTCGAGCACCAAGAGGGCATCACCTTCAGCGAGGGCATCTCGGCGACCGACGCCCCGGCGGTGCTGGTTCGTGACCTGAGCGGCAAACTGCTCGCCTGGATCGAGGTCGGCGCACCGGATGCCGCGCGGCTTCACACGGGCAGCAAGGCTGCCGAGCGCACGACGATCTACACGCACCGCGACCCGGCCAAGGTGCTCGCACAGTGGGCAGGGGTGAGGATCCACCGCTCCACCGAGATCGTGCTGCACAGCTTCGATCCCGGGTTCATCGATGCAGCGGTGGACACGATGGAGCGCCGCAACACGATCGCGCTCACCGTGACGGAGCGGCAGCTCTACCTGGAGCTGAACGGCGTGCACCTCTCATCGGCGGTGCACGACCACCCGATCAGTTAGCGGGAGCGACGTCGCGTTGCCGGTCCCGATGCGCGACTTACGACGCGCGTCAATGCGCCGCGATCCGGCCGCTCGCCGAGATGCCCTCTCATACCGATGTGCGCGCGTCGGAATACGTCAGGAGCCCATGCCCCTGGGATGTCCGCTAGTAGCCGAACGAGTCGTCAAAGACCACGAACAGCATGCATGTGGCCCAGACGATCGCAGCCCCGGCGACGATCAGCGTGACGTTTCCCATCAAGCGAGTAGCCCGGTCCCTGCGTGCGACGAACCCAAGAAATGCGGCAACGGCAGCAGGCAGATAGGCCAACGGGCTCCACAAGACAGACAACGCGAGCAGCGCGGAAAGAACGGCGAAACCGACAGCGATGAAGCCCAGTGGACGAACGTCGGGCTCGGACTGCCGCGTCGGTTGATGACTCCTCGGAGTCTGTTCGCCTGCTTCCACGGAGCGAGCCTAGACGTCAGCGCCCTGTCACGCCGCGATCCGGGCGATTGGCGCAGGTGCGTCAGTCCGCCGCGAATGCCCCCAGGTGCATCCTCAGACAAGGCATCTCGGCGGTCGCAACTGATCTCAGTCGTAATACCTCATCAGCCGCAACCCGCCTGCCGAACCCGGCGCCCAGCCGCCGTCGAAGTTTCGCCCCAAGCCAGCGGTCCACAGAGCCGGCGACGATCGCGGTCGACCACGACTTGATGCGAAGGTGGATGTCATGGACACCGTCACTGACGAGGACATCCAGGAACTGGTCGCCACGGGCAGGCCGTACAGCTTGGTGCGGCTCAGCTGGGCGGCGGGTCGGCGCCAGGAGGGTGCCGACGCGATCGAGCGCGAGCACCAGCGACGGATGGTGTCGCTGCGTGCGGAGGGCGCGATCGCCGTGCTGTGCCCGGTGCTCTCCGACGGGCTGTGCGGCGTCGCGATCATGACGCAGACCGTGGAGCAGGCGCGCGAGACCATGGCCGCGGATCCGTGCGTGCAGGCGGGGATGATGACGGTCGAGGTGCTGCCGTGCGTCGGGTTCCCGGGCGACTCGCTGCCCGGCTGACGCCGACCGCCGTCACTGTCCCTTGACGCGCTTGGTCTCGTAGGCCCACATCGCGATCTCGACGCGGTTGCGCGCGCCGATCTTGTTCATCAGCGCGGCGACGTGGGTCTTCGCCGTGCTCAGGGTGATGTGCAGCTCGTCGGCGATCTCGGCGTTGGTACGGCCGCGGGCGACGGTGAGGAGCACCTCCTCCTCGCGCTCGGTGAGCGGTTCGATCGGCTGGGCCGGCGGGACGGCTCGCTCCATGCCCGCGAGCGTGGTGAGCAGACGGCGGGTGATGTCGGGCGAGATGAGGGCGTCGCCGTTCGCGGCGGCGTGGATCGCCTGGACCAGGAGCTCGGGTCCGGCTCCCTTGAGGAGGAAGCCGCGGGCGCCGGCCTTGAGGGCGCCGTGGACGTACTCGTCGAGGTCGAAGGTCGTGATGATCACGACGGCGAGGGGGTCCTCGACGCCCGGACCGGCGAGCTGGCGGGTGGCCTCGACGCCGTCGATGCCGGGCATCCGGATGTCGAAGAGGCACACGTCGGGGCGCAGCTCGCGGGCCACGGCGACCGCCTCGTGACCGTTCGTCGCCTCACCGACGACCTCGATGCCGGGCTGGGCGTTGAGGATCATCGTGAGGCCGGTGCGGATGAGGGGTTGGTCGTCGGCGACGACCACGCGAACGGTCACTGCGGCACCGCGCGCGGGAGGGCGGCCTCGACGGTCCAGCCGCCGGCCGGGTCGGGCCCCGCGTGGCAGGTGCCGCCGAGCAGCTTGGATCGTTCGGCCATCCCGAGCAGGCCGTAGCCCCCGGCGGTCGCGGGGCGGGCGGCTTCTCCGTCGTCGTGCACACGCAACCGTACGACGCCGGGATCACCGATGAGCTCGACGGTGACCGCCGTGGCGTGGCGCGCGTGGCGCAGCGCGTTGGTGACCGACTCCTGGCAGATCCGGTAGACCGCGACCTCGACCGGTTGCGGCAGGTCGGCGAGGTCGCCGCTCCGGCGTACCTGCACCAGCGGGCTCATCCGGGCCAGCTCGTCCAGGTCGCCGATGCCCCGTTGAGGTGTGTAGTCGGCCGCGTCCCCGTCGCGGAGCACCCGGACCATCGTGCGCATCTCGTGCAGCGTCCGCGCCGCCTCGGCCTCGATCACGGCCAGCGTCTCGACCGCGGTCGCCGGGTCGACGGCTGCCACCGCCCGCCCGGCCTGGGCCTGGATCGCGATGGCCGACACGTGGTGCGCCACCGTGTCGTGCAGCTCGCGGGCGAGCTCGCTGCGTTCGAGCGTGCGGACCTGCTCGACCTCGCGCTGGCGCGCCACGGCGCGGTAGCGCATCGCTGCTCCGAGGGCGAACGACGCGACCAGCACGGTCGTGCCGCCGATGACGTCCCCGACGCGACCGCTGGTGGCGAGCCCCAGGCCGGCCGGTACGGCGACGACCGCCGTACCCACCAGCGCTTCGCGGCCGGAGGCCCAGCGGTACAGGGCGTAGGGCAGGAGCAGGACGCAGGCCATGGAGTCGAGGCCGACGTCTCCCGCGTCGCCGAGGACCGTCGGGGCGAGCAGCACCAGCGCTCCGCCGAAGCCCACCGCGGTCGACAGCAGCGGGCGGGTGCGCCGCCAGAGCAGCGCCGGGATCACCACGAACGCGACCGCGACGCCCAAGGGCCGCATCGGCAGGTCGGAGCGGAAGATCGCCTCCCCCGCGGCCGTCACCAGCAGGGCGCCGACCAGCAGCCAGTCCCACCACACCCGCGCCGGCGGATCGGGAGCGCGGGGCTCGGCGAGGACCGAGCGGAAGAAGGCGGCGAGCACGGCCCCAGCGTAGAGACCGGCGACGCTCGCCGTACGGGGCACAAGGAGGAGCTGCTCGTCGTACTTCCGGCCGAGGAGCTTCCCGATCCTGTGCCCGATGTACGCCGGCCGCAGCCGCGCGACGGTGGGGGCATGTCGAATCTCCTCCACCGGCTCGGCCGGTCTGCTGCCACCCGGCCCTGGGTCGCCATCGGCGCCTGGGTCGTCCTCGCGACGGTCGTCATCGCCTCCTCCGCCGCCTTCGGGCGCGAGCTCGAGGAGAGCTTCGACGCCCCGGGCCTGGACTCCTACCAGGCCGCGGAGATGCTCGCGGACGCCCAGTCCGACGAGGGCGGGGTCACGGCGCACGTCGTGCTCGAGGCGCCGGACGCCGCGACGCAGGTGGCTCCGGTGGAGGCCGCGCTCGAGGAGCTCCCCCACGTGCTCAGTACGACGAGCACCGTCTCCACGGACGGCACGATCGCGCTCGTTCGGGTGCAGTACCCCGCGGTCGGGCAGATCGACGCCTCCGACCTCGACCACCTCAAGGACGCCGTCGCCGACCTGCACGACGAGCAGTCCGTGACGCTGGAGGCAGGGGGCGACCTGTTCTTCGCGTTCGAGGAGGCACCCACCGGGCTCGGGGAGGTCGCGGGGATGGTCGTCGCGATGGTCGTCCTGCTGATCGCCTTCGGATCCTTCGTCGCGATGGGCCTGCCGATCGGGATGGCGCTGTTCGGTCTGGTCATCGGCATCACGTCGATGAAGCTGGTGACCTACCTGATCGACATCCCGGCGTGGGCACCGGAGCTGGCGGCCATGGTCGGGCTCGGCGTCGGCATCGACTACGCACTGTTCATGGTCACGCGGCACCGCGAGAACCTGGCCCTCGGGATGCCGGTCGCCGAGGCGGCCGGTCGAGCCCTGGCCACCGCAGGGCAGGCGGTGATCTTCGCCGGCGGCACGGTCGTCGTGGCGATCCTCGGACTGCTCGTCGCGGGGATCCCGTTCGTGACCGGTGGCGGGGTCGCGATCTCCGCGATGGTGCTGGTGATGGTGCTCGCGTCGGTCACGCTGCTGCCGGCACTCCTCGGGCTGGCCGGCCACCGGATCAACGGACGCCGGCGTACGCCGTACCAGGCGAGCAACGGCTGGACCCGGTGGGGCGCGCACGTGACGCGCCACGCGACGGCGTACCTCGTCGGGGCGGCGGTCCTCATGGTCGGCCTGGCCGCGCCCGTCCTGGCGCTCAACCTGGGCTTCCCCGACGACGGGACCAAGCCCGAGTCGAGGACCGAGCGCCGGGCGTACGACCTCATCGCCGAGGGGTTCGGCCCGGGAGCGAACGGGCCGCTGGTGATCGCGGTCGACGTCTCCCGGAACGAGTCCGTCCTGGCGCCGCTGGCCGCGGCCGTGGCCGCCGACCCGGGAATCACCTCGGTCAGCGATCCGACCGTCGACCTCGCCGCGGGCGTGGCGACCCTGGTGGCACAGCCCACCACCTCACCCCAGGACGAGGAGACCCAGCAGACCGTCGCGCGGCTCCGCAGCGAGGTCTTCCCCGCCGTGCTCGACGGCTCCGACGCCACGGCCCACGTCGGCGGCCAGACCGCCACCTTCGCCGACCTCGGCGACCGGGTGCAGGAGCGGATGCCGCGCTTCGTGGTCGCCGTGCTGCTCCTGTCGTTCCTCCTGCTCACGGTCCTGTTCCGGTCGGTGCTCGTGCCGCTGAAGGCGGTCGTGATGAACTTGTTGAGCGTCGGCGCGGCGTACGGCGTGCTCGTCATGGTCTTCCAGTGGGGCTGGGCGGCGAGCCTGATCGGCGTGGAGTCGACGGTGCCGATCGTGTCGTTCATCCCGCTGTTCCTGTTCGCGATCCTGTTCGGGCTCTCGATGGACTACGAGGTGTTCCTGCTGTCGCGGGTGCGCGAGGAGTACCGCCGCCACGGCGACAACACGCGCGCGGTCATCGCGGGAATCGCCGGCACCGGGCGCACCATCACCGCGGCCGCGCTGATCATGGTGGCGGTCTTCTCGGGCTTCGTCCTCGGCAGCGACCCGGTGGTGAAGATGATGGGGGTTGGCCTGGCCACGGCGATCTTCCTCGACGCGACCGTCGTACGGCTGATGCTCGTGCCAGCCACGATGAAACTCCTGGGCGACGCGAACTGGTGGCTGCCGGGGTGGCTGGACCGGCTGCTGCCGGAGGTGGACGCCGAGCCGGTCGAGGTGGCGATGGCCCAGGCACCGCAGGCTTCCTAGGACGAGGGTGCGATCAGGGGCGTCACGGCTTCAGAAGCCGGAAGCCGTCAGCAAGACGCCACCGACGAGAAGAAGCATCGCGAAGGCGATGCCAACAACGGCGCACGTCCCGCTCGCCGCCGTCCCGACCAGCAGCGCCACCCGGGTGCGGGTTCCCCTGGGTCTCCGCAGCATCCACAGTCCGGCCACGAACAGCGCCAGCCAGACCAACGGCACAACGAAGAACGACGCAAACTCCGCACGGACGTGGGCGTCGGAATCGGTCGGCCCAGCTGCTGGGGACAGTTCGTAGCCGACCGCCGCGAGGACCGTGGCCATCTGTCCGAGGACGAGGGCCCACGCCGGTGCGGCTGGAACGCTGGGAGAGCGTGCCGCTGAGGGGGCGTCCAGCATCATGGGTTCAGTATGTCCCCGGCTCCTTGCATCCGGGCACCGTGAGTTCTTCGGCTTGCCGAGACCCTCCGTTGCGTGGCGTGCCCGCCGCCGACACGGGCCGACGCCATTGATCCAGGTACGGGCGGCGCCTCGGCGCGAGCAGCATCGGCGGACGACCGGCGCGACGAACGATCCCGTCGGTGGCCGCGTGGGGCGCCGGCAAGCGCCCCTCGCTCCTCACGCGCAGGGTCGAGGTGCTCAGGGCGGGCAAGCTCCGCCCGCGGCCAGCTGCCGACGGACCGCATCAGTCGAGAGTCGCGCAGGCTCACACCTTCCTCGCCACGGCCCTGCTACCGGCTTGATCCGACAGTTCGCTGCCTGTGGACGACCGCGAGTGTTCGGTGAGTTGTGTCGGGGCCTGGTGATGCAATACGGGTATGGCCAACTCGGGGCTGCAGGACCAGAACGATGAGCTGACGGACATGTCCGCCAGCGACCTCCTCGCGTTCGTCGAGACCCAACACGCCATCCGACTCGACGCCGAACGCGACATCCTCCGCGCGGCGTACCAATGGGCCCGCCTGCACCCCGGCGACTCCTACGCCGCCGCCGCCTTCGGCGCCCGGATCCAGACCTCCCCCTACGGCGCCAAGAAACTCATCACCGACGCC
>NZ_LMIT01000001.1:158822-158952 GCF_001428825.1 Nocardioides sp. Root240
AACCCCGAACTGGCCGAGGCGAAGGAGACCGCTGCCGCGACCGACCGGTTCGCCCGCCTGTCCCGGATCAACCGCCACGGCATCGCGACCCTGACCATCCGCGACCACGCCGCCACCATCCTCGCCGCCG
>NZ_LMIT01000001.1:159112-179217 GCF_001428825.1 Nocardioides sp. Root240
TCCCAGACGACGACCCACCAGGGCGCGTGGACATATGGACACGACAAGTCATCCACTACGGGATCGCGGCCTGACGCGGAGCGTTGGCTGCGCCGTTCCCGACCATCGTGACATCTCGCTTGAAGGTCTGGTCCCACCCCTTCGAGAATGGCCGCATGCGTCGTTTCCCGTGTCCGTGCGGACACCTCACCTTGCTCGAGGGCCGGGCGACGACGAGCCGATCGATGACGGGTGGCGCAGGTCCGACCCGGACCGCTCGGAGATGACCAGTCGCGACCGTCTCCTCCTCCACCTTCGCGAGGTGCCCGAGCTGCGCGAGGCGATCACCGCGTCGGAACGCCGATGGGGCCACGCGGACGCCTTCGACGTCTGCGAGACCGCGTCCCGACTCGCGGTCGAGGCCTACCGCGCCGGAGAGGAGACCGTCGGGCAGCGGATCGTGACCGCACTCCTGCCCGCCCTCGATGAGGAAGGCGCGACCTACGCGCCGAACTGCGTGACGATCGCGTTCCTCGAGCATCCCGCCTGGCACGAGGCCTGGCTGCAGCCGTACGTCGACCGCTGGCCGACGCCGATCCGGGACGAGCTGCGCTCCCAGCAGGCGCACATCCGTGCCCATCGCGACGCAGCCGCGAAGAAGCACGCCGAATGGCACGACCTGTTTCGCTCAGCCGAGGGCGAGCCCGTGGACGTGGTGCTCGATCGTCTTCGTGGGTTGGTCGACGCCGAGGGCGACGACCCACATGCTGAGCTCGGCCTACAGGTCGTGGCCCGGTTCCTGAGCGACCGACACTGGCTCCGCCGCCATCCGATCGACTCGATCCGCCTGGCATGGCGATACCGCTCGACACGACGCCCGACGCGGACCCTTGCCCAGATCAGGAGACCACGATTCTCCGGCTGAGCACTGAGGGCGGCGGGTGGAACCGATGAGAATGGGCGGCGCAGGGTGTCGTACTCGTCGTCCACACATCACAGGCAGGGAAAGACCCGTCCACGCGCGGGCCGAGAGGACCACGGATGACTGAGATCAAGGTGCTGGTGTCGGGCGCGAGCATCGCCGGACCCGCGCTGGCGCACTGGCTCCACCGGCGCGGAGCCACGGTCACCGTGGTGGAGCAGGCGACGGGGCTCCGACCGGGCGGGCAGGCCGTGGATGCGCGCGGGGTCGCGAAGGAGGTCATCCGGCGGATGGGGCTCGACGCCGCCGTACGGGCGGCGTGCACCGACACCAAGGGTGCCTACTCGGTGGACGCCGAGGGCAACGTGCTCGAGACCTACCGTGCCGACGACAACGACGGCGACGGCTACGTGTCCGAGATCGAGATCCTGCGGGGCGACCTCGCGCAGCTGCTGTACGACGACACGAGCCCGCAGGTGGAGTACCTCTTCGACGACCGGATCACCGAGCTCACCCAGGACGCGGACGGCGTCGACGTCGTGCTCGCCAGCGGGGAGCGACGGCGCTTCGACATCGTGGTCGGCGCGGACGGCCTGCACTCGTCGTTGCGCGGGATGGTCTTCGGGCCGCGCGAGGAGTTCGTGCGCCACCTCGGCCTGGTGCTGGCGTTCTTCACCGTGCCCAACGAGTTCGGCCTGGACGGCTGGATGTACGACCACCAAGAGGCGGGCCGCTGGGCCGGTCTGCGGCCGGTCCCCGACGACAGCCAGGCGATCGCGATGCTGTCGTTCCCCGCGCCCGACTTCGCGATCGACCACCGCGACCTCGACGCCCAGAAGCGCCTGCTGCACGAGCAGATGGCCGGGTTCGGCTGGAAGACCTCGCGCATCCTCGCCCATGTCGACGACGCCCCGGACTTCTACCTCGACCAGGTCGCCCAGGTCGTGATGGACGACTGGTCGCGTGGCCGGGTGGGCCTCATCGGCGACGCCGCGTTCTGCGCGTCGCCCATGTCCGGCGCGGGGACGGGCCTCGCGATGGTCGGCGCCTACCTGCTGGCCGGCGAGCTGGCCGCGGCCGGTTGGGACCCCGCGGCCGGGTTCGCGGGCTACCGCGAGCGGATGCGCGACTACGTCGATGCCAACCAGGAGATCGGCCGGATGCACGTCGACATGCTCACCGCCACCGAGCCCGGCCCCGAACCGGACATGGAGGCGATGAACTCCCTGATCGAGCGGGCCGTCAACGGACCCGACCTGCCGTCGTACGACGGCCTGCCGGACACCGGCCCACTGACGCGACCCTAGGATCCCCCCATGACCGGCCAGCCCACGTTCCGCGCCGCCACCGAGGACGACGTCGACGCGATCGTGACGCTGGTCCACTCCGCCTACCGTGGCGACTCCAGCCGCTCCGGGTGGACGACGGAGGCGGACCTCCTCGACGGCCAGCGCACCGGCCCCGACGACGTCCTCGCCACGATCACCGCTCCCGACAGCGTCCTGGTGCTCGCGGAGAGTGACGGCGCGCTCGCCGCGTGCTGCCACGTCCAGCGTCGCGGTTCGCGTTGCTACTTCGGCATGTTCGCCGTCGACCCCACCCGCCAGGGCGGCGGGCTCGGCAAGCAGGTGATGGCGTACGCCGAGGAGCTGGCCCGCAGCCGGTGGGCGTGCAGCGTCATGGAGATGACCGTGATCCGCCAGCGCACCGACCTGATCGCGTTCTACGAGCGCCGCGGGTACGTCGACACCGACCGCCGTACCCCGTTCCCGTACGGCGACGAGCGGTTCGGGCTCCCGCGCCGCGACGACCTGGAGTTCACGCTGCTCGAGAAGGCGCTCTGAGCCGAGCCCTCACCGCGCGGCCGGCAGGCCCAGCACGGCATGGACGGTCCGGCCACCTGCCGTGTTCTCCCACCACCACCGGTCCGTGAGGAGGTCGACGAGCGCGAGGCCTCGTCCGCCCGGGTCGGCGAGGGGTGCCGAGACCGGGACGGGCACCTGGGCGCCGCCGCCGTCGGTCACGGCCAGGTGGAGCGCGGCCCCGGCGAGGCTCACCTCCACCACCGCTTCTTGGGCCGGGGTGGGACGAGCGTGCCGGATGGCGTTGGTGACGAGCTCGGAGAGCACGAGGGCCGCGTCCTCGATCACCGCAGGAGGCACCGCCGCCCGTCCGAGCACGTCGCGGAGCCGGTGACGCGCCTCCCCCACCGCCGTGGGCTCGAGCGGAACCGTGAACGAGCGGAACGGTTCGGTCATGGTCACCACCCCCACTCCGCTGCCCACGAATCGCGATTCCAGTACCCCGGTCCGGGGCCGGGTCGCTTCTGGTTGGTCGCAACCTACTCCGCACTCGACGTGTCGTGGGCGCTCGCATCGGCACGTCCCGTGGAGTATGTTCCCGATCACCGGTCCAGACACGGGCCGGGCGTCACGCAGTAGCGGTTCGAGGAGTGCTGATGGCGCATTTCAACGAGCAGACCGACGACGACCTGTGCGTGATCCGGGTCGCCGGCGAGGTCGACATCGCCTCGACCGAGGAGTTCCTCGCCCTCGCGACGGACGGACTGGACCGTTGCCGACACCTGCGCCTCGACCTCAGCGAGGTGTCGTTCATGGACTCCAGCGGGCTCGGCATCCTGCTGCGGATCCGTCGCCTGGCCGCGGACTCGGGCAAGCGTCTGACCCTCGCCTCGCTCGGCGCCGGCACCCGGCGGATCCTGCAGGTGACCGGCGTGCACCAGCTCTTCGAGGTCGAGGGTGACACCGGCGACGTGAGGGCGTCGGGTTGAGCGCCACCAGCGCCGCGCCACCCGTCACGCCCGTACCGGGCGAACGCCGCAGGGAACGGGTGTCGGTCACCATCATCCTGATCGGACTGGTCGCGACCGCGCTGGGAGTGACGCTGGCCGTACGGACCGACCGCAGCAACGAGCGGCGGCTGCTGGAGGTCCAGACCAACCAGGCGGCGACGGTCCTGGGGATCGCGACGAACAGCTTCCAGGAGCCGATGGCGTCCGCGCTGGACGTGGCCGCGAGCGTGCTGCCCGAGCGCCGGCGCAAGGTGTTCGCCGAGCGCTTCACCCGCAACGTCGGGCCCGACAAGCTGTTCCAGTCCGGCGCCCTGTGGACCCGCGACGCCGCGGGTCTTCGTCGCATCGCCGCCGTGGGCGGCCGGTCCCGCGCATCGGTCACCGGGGCGGTGACGCGCGGGCTGCTGCGCCGGGCGTACGCCTCGGGCACGATGGCGGTGGAGTGGGTCCACGACGGCCGGCAGACGCGCATCGTCTTCGCGCTCGCCGACGCCGAGGCCGGGTTCGCGGTGTCCACCGAGCGGGTGCTCCCGGCGACGCGGCGAGCGCCGGTCGACACCGATTCGGGGTTCGCAGGCCTGGACTACTCCGTCTACCTCGGCGAGAGCACGAGCGAGGAGGACCTCGCCCTGACCGACGTCGACCCCTCTGAGCTGCCCCTCGAGGGACTCACCAAGTCGGTCAGCATCCCGTTCGGGGACAACGCGCTGACGTTCACCACCCGGCCCCGCGAGCATCTCGGCAGCTCGCTGAGCCAACAGCTGCCGTGGCTGCTCGGGTTCGGCATCCCCATCCTGACGGCGCTGGCCCTCGTCCTCGCCCGCCAGCTGCTGCGTGCTCGTCGGCGGGCCGAGAGCGACACCCGGACGATCACCGGGCTCTACGAGCGCGTCGACACCCTGTACGGCGAGCAGCGCGAGCTCTCCGTCCGGCTCCAGAACGCCCTGCTGCCGGCCACGATCCCGTCTCTCCCCGGCTACGAGGTCGCCGCGAAGTACGTCGCGGGCGCGCAGGGCATCGACATCGGCGGCGACTGGTACAGCGTGGTCGGCGTCGGCGAGGACGGGTTCGCCTTCGTCGTCGGCGACGTCTCGGGTCACGGGATCGACGCGGTGGCCGAGATGGCACGCGCACGCTTCACCGTCCGCGCGTACCTCGTCGACGGCGACAGCCCGCAGGACGCACTGGAGAAGTGCTCCCGCCAGTTCGACATCGCGCTCGACGGGCACATGGTGACCGTCGTCGCCGGCGTCGGCAACCGGCGCACCGGGGAGCTGGTGCTCGCCAGTGCGGGCCATCCCTCTCCGCTGCTGGTGTCCCCGGACGGTGCGGCGCAGTTCGTGCCCATCCGGGCCGGCCGGCCCCTCGGAGCCGGGGCCGACGTCTACGAGCCGACCGCCGTGACGATGCCGCCCGGGGCCACGGTCCTGTGCTACACCGACGGCCTCATCGAGCGCCGTACCGAGGACATCGACGCGGGCTTCGCCCGCCTGGCCCAGGTCGCCTCGGGCCCGACGTCGGGTCCCCTCGAGCAGTTCCTGGACCATGTGCTCGAGAACACGCGCGCCCCCGAGCACAACGACGACATCGCCATGCTCGCGCTGCGCCGCGACGCCCGTCTCAGTTGATGATCTCGCCCCGCTCGTCGGCGCGCAGCTCGGCGAGCCGGTCGTGCCAGGCCTGCAGCGCCTCGGGCGTGAGCCGGGCCCAGTCGGTCACCTCGCCGAGGACCCGCAACGGCTCGACGCTCCGGTAGGAACGCGTCGGGTTGCCGGGGAACTTCTTGTCGGTCACGTTCGGGTCGTTCTCGAAGGCGCCGGTGGGCTCCACGACGTAGACCCGTGGCTCGGCATCGCCGGGCGCCAGCTCCGCGGCGAGGCCGGCGCCGTCGACGAGCGCGGTGAAGTAGATGTGGTTCATCACGATCTCCGGCCGGTAGTTCGACCGGAAGCCCGCGGTCAGCAGGTCCCCGACCCCGAGGTCGGCCTTCGTACCGTGGAAGAACGGACCGTCGTCGAGTACGTCGCTCATCCCGCCAGCCTAGGAGCCGTCCCCCACGCCAGATGTCGGACCCGCGTAGCAGGATGCCTGCATGTCCCCGATCAAGCAGTTCGACCACGTCGGCATCACCGTCTCCGACCTCGACAGCGCGACGGCGTTCTTCGTCGCGCTGGGCCTCGAGGTCGAGGGCCGCACCTTCGTCGAGGGCGAGTTCCTCGACGTCGTGAGCGGCATCCCCGACTCGCGCGTCGAGGTGGTGATGATGCGACCACCC
The DNA here is from genome assembly GCF_001428825.1 of Nocardioides sp. Root240. GTDB lineage: Bacteria > Actinomycetota > Actinomycetes > Propionibacteriales > Nocardioidaceae > Nocardioides. The sequence continues at coordinate 165,101 of NZ_LMIT01000001.1, forward strand.
GGTGGCGGCACGGGCGTCGAGCTGGCGGCCTACGTCCGGCCCCCGCACACCACCGGCTCGCCCGCGCCGATGGCCAACGAGCTCGGCCTGCGCAACGTGTGCTTCGAGGTGACCGGCCTGAGGTCGCGGGTGGACGCGCTGACCGCCGACGGCTACGACCTCGTCGGTGGCGTCGGCGAGCACGAGGGCGCCTGGCTCATGGCCTACGTCCGCGGTCCCGACGGGATCGTCGTGGCCCTGGCGGAGCAGATCGGCTGATCCTCTCGACGTCGAGTAGAACACGTTCTAGTGTGCCCTCATGGACCTTGCCGCGATCGAGGAGATCAAGCGCCTCAAGCACCGCTACTTCCGCACCCTCGACCTCAAGAAGTGGGACGAGTTCGCCGACTGCCTCGCCGAGGACGTCGTCGCCCGCTACGGCACACAGGCCATGGCCGAGCCGCTGCACTTCGACAACCGGGCCGACGTGGCCTCCTACATGGAGAAGAACCTCGGCCTCGGGATCATCACCATCCACATCGCCAACCACCCCGAGATCGACGTCGACGGTGACACCGCCACCGGGTCGTGGGCGTTCGAGGACACCGTCATCGTCCCCGACTTCAAGGTGCAGATCCGTGGCGGCGGCTACTACGTCGACACCTACCGCCGCGACGCCGACGGCGCCTGGCGGATCGCGTCGACGCAGTACGAGCGGATCTACGAGGCGATGACCTCGCTCGACGACACGCCCAGCTTCAAGCTCATCGCGAACCGGTGGGACCCCTCGCTGAAGCACTGACCCACCGGCTCGGCGATCAGGTCAGCCCAGGATCCGGTCGATCACACCCTGCGACACCGGGTGGTACGACGCCCGCGCGGTCGCGTAGATCTCGCGCGCCCGCTGCCGTCCCTGCTCGGTCGCCGCCAGCCGCTCGTAGACCCGGCGGATGTAGAGCGCCCGGCCGTGCCGGGTGAGGAAGTCGGCGAGGGCGCGGTCGACGGCGGGCGAGGCGTTGACGTAGCCGGAGGCGACGGCCAGCTCGAGCCACGCGGTGGCGATCTCGATGTTGCCGCTCGTGCTGAAGCCGAACTGGGCGTCCACCGCGGCGAGCGTCGGGAAGCCGACGGACTCGGGCAGGGCGCGCACGAAGTGCACCCACTGCTGGCTGACCCAGCCGTCGGTGTCGAGCGCGGCCACATCTCCCCCGGCGACGAGGGCGGCGGCCTGGGCGTCGACGCGGTCGAAGGCGTCGGAGGCGAACTCCGGAGCGTTCGACGGGACGCCGGGGCCGTGGACCCACGCCTCGAGCTGGAGGTCGTCGAAGGTGACGCCGGCGGGGTCGAGCAGCTCGGAGGACAGGTACGCGAGGAAGGTCGCGGTGTCCATGGAGCCGAACGCGAAGCGGTCGAAGTAGGCACGCAGGAAGGCGTCGAAGCGCTCGCGCCCGACCTTCGCCTCGATCAGCCGCAGGAACAGCGATCCCTTCTCGTAGGGGATCTTCGTCGGCCCGTCGTCGGGGTCGCGCGAGGACATGTCGAGCTCGAGCCAGGTGTCGCGGGGCACCTCGTCGGCGACGGCGCGGTCGAGGTCCTGGCGACCGAGGCGAAGCAGCATGTGGGTGTAGGCCTCGCCGTACATCTCCTCGTCGATGCGCGTCTCGAAGTAGACCGTGAAGCCCTCGTTGAGCCAGATGTCGTTCCAGGTGGCGTTGGTGACGAGGTTGCCCGACCACGAGTGCGCGAGCTCGTGCGCGATGAGCGTCACCAGCGACCGGTCGCCGGCGAGGATCGTGGGCGTGGCGAAGGTCAGCCGCGGGTTCTCCATGCCGCCGTACGGGAAGCTCGGCGGCAGCACGAGGATGTCGTAGCGCCCCCAGCGGTACGGGCCGTAGAGCCGCTCGGCGGCCGCGATCATCGGCTCGGTGTCGGCGAACTCCCACGCCGCTCCGTCGACGACGGACGGCTCGGCGTACACGCCGCTGCGGTCGCCGAGCGGGCGGAACTCGAGGTCGCCCACCGCCAGCGCGACCAGGTACGACGGGACGGGCTGCGGCATGGAGAACCGGTAGCTCCCGTCGGCCGAGCGCTCGACCGGGTTCTCGGCGCTCATCAGCGCCAGCAGGTCGGCGGGCACTCGGACCGTGGCGTCGTAGGTGGTCCGCACGCCGGGGCTGTCCTGGCACGGGATCCACGTGCGGGCGAGGATCGGCTGCGCCTGCGTGAAGAGGAACGGCTTGCCCGACGCGGTCTGCTGCGGCTCGAGCCACTGCATCGCGCGCGCCTCGGGGCTGGTCGCGTAGTGCACCACGACGCGGTCGGCCGCACCGACCTCGATGGTGAGCGCGCTGCCGAGGACCGGGTCCGGCGTACCGAGCTCGAAGGGCAGGTCGGCGCCGTCCGCACCCTTGACGGAGGCGATGTCGAGCTGCCAGGTGTCGAGGACGAGCCGGGTCGCGTCGGCAGCGAGGTGCTCGAGGTCGAGGGTCGCGCTGCCGCTGACCGTCCGGGTCGCGAAGTCGACGTCGAGATCGAGTCCGAGGTGACGGACGACGACCTCGTTCGGTCGCGAACGGGAGTGGGGATCCGTGATGGAGGTGGTCACCGGACCAACCTAGATGAGGGCGATGACCGGATCCGGTCAGGGTCTGGCCGAAAAGACCCCCGCCGACCGCGATCGCGATGCACGATGGAGACGTGCCCGCGCTCGACCACCCCGTCGAACGGCTCCACCAGGTCCGGTGGGGCCTGCTGGCGGCTGTGATGGTCGTGGTGATCGTGAGCCGCGACCAGTGGCAGTGGTGGGACGGCCTCGCCGGACCGCTCGCCTTCGCGGGCTTCTGGGTGCCGTGGCTGGTCGCGCTCGGCCACGACTGGACGCCGAGCGCCATCCGCGCGCGCCGCGAGGCTCCGCTGGAGCGGGCCCGGATCGAGGCGGCGCGGCGCGAGCTGCAGCGGCGCCGCCGCACGCAAGACTGAGGCGTGCTCGCCGACAACACCGCCGCGTCGCTCGACGACCCGGTCGGCTGCTCGCTGCGCGGCGCGCATGCCCACCTGGCGCGGCGGACCGGGCGCGCGGCGTCGTACGACCGGGCGGTGGCGACGTTCTCGACCGTCCCGCTCGATGCGACGGCGCAGGACTGGGACGACCTCGCGACGCTGCTCGGCCCGGGCCGCTTCGCCGACCTGTTCAGCTCCCCGGCGACACCGCCGGCGGACTGGGACCCGGTGTTCCGGCTCGAGGGCTTCCAGATGGTCGGGAGCGCCGACCTGCTCGCCGACCCGCCACCGGGCCTGGTGGAGCTCGGCGCGGGCGACGTGCCCGCCATGCTCGCGCTCGTCGAGGAGACGCGGCCGGGACCGTTCTGGGAGCGCACCCACGCCATGGGCCGGTACGTCGGCGTCCGTGACGACGACCGGCTGGTGGCGATGGCCGGCGAGCGCCTGCGTCCGCCGGGATGGACCGAGATCAGCGCGGTCTGCACGGCGGACGTCGCGCGCGGGCGCGGACTGGCCGCGGCCCTGGTGGGCGAGGTCGCCCGCGGCATCGTCGCGCGGGGCGACCGGCCGTTCCTGCACGTCGCGGCGACGAACACCTCGGCGATCAGGGTCTACGAGCGGCTCGGGTTCCAGGTGCGCCGCGAGGTCGTCTTCCGCGGCTACCGCACCCCCGTCGGCTGATTCAGCGCTCCGCGCAGGGACCGACCGCGCCACCGGGGAAGCACACGTAGACCGGCGCGCTCACCGACCGCGCCCCGCTCGCGTCGACCACGCTCGCCCGCAGCCTGACGACGCCGGAGCCCGGCGCGTGCACGTCGCTGACGGCCAGCGTCCCGGCCAGCTCGCCGGTGATCCGGGACGACGGGTGGGCGTGGAAGCCGTCACCCGTGTAGTGCAGGAAGTCCACCTCCAGGCGGGTGTTCGCCGCGAGCGCCTCGACCGGGTCGCCGTCGGGATCGCCGACCACCACCTGCCACGGGACCGTGCCGTCACCGGCGACGATGCCGTTCGCGGGTGCCTGCAGCGCGACCGTCGGCGGGCCGCCGACGCGCTCCCAGCCCACCTCGGCCCGCGCCGAGGCCTCATCGCCGTGCACGAGCTCGGCGCGGACGACGTGCTGGCCGGGCGCGAGCACGACGTCGTGCTGGCGCAGCGGGAGCTCCCAGAACGCGTTCGAGTAGAAGTCGTGGACGACCTGGTCGTCGACCCACAGTCGCACCCACTCGCTGCCGCTGACGGTGAACCGCCAGGTGCCGGCGTCCATCGCGACGCGGCCGCGCCACGACGTACCGAACCGGTCGGCCGGGTGGGCGCGCTCGTCGTCCTCCGTCCACGGCGAGGCGTCGGTGTCCAGGTGGATCGACGGCTCGCAGGTCGCCGGCGCGAGCGTCTCGGCCGGGAGCTGGACGGATGCGTAGGGCTGCAACCAGGAGTACGGGCCCTCCTCGACCTCCGCGTCGAAGGGCGAGTCAGGGCCGTCGAGGTCGTGGAAGGTACGCCGGAAGGTGCCGACCGCGCACTGGTCGGTGGGCGTCGTACCGGTCCACCGGATGCGACGCAGCGCCCCGGTCGTGATCGACACCGACCAGACCAACCCGTCCGGTCCGGTGAGGAACTTGACCGGTCCCGCGGCCGCGCTCGCGTCGGCGAGCAGGGCCGGGTCGGACACGGAGCCTCCGTGGCCCACCTCGACGGTGCGCAGGAAGCCCTGGGCGTAGTCGCCGAACACGTACCGGTCCCGCACCGCGGCGGGATAGGACTCCGAGGTCAGGAAGACGCCGCCCGAGATCGAGCCGCCCGCGCCCGTGTGCGCATAGGTGTACGCCGGCGGCGTGGCCGCGTCGCCGGTACGGACCTGCGCGCAGGCGTGCCACGCGTTGTCCTCGTCGGCCACGTCGCCGAGGGGCGTCGCGGCGGTGCCCTCCAGGCACGGCCAGCCGTAGTTGGCGACCTCGTCCTGCTCGTCGGCGTCGTCGAGCTCGAGCAGGTCGATCTCCTCGGTGGCGCCCTCCCCCACCTCGCCGATCACCAGGTGGCCGTCGTGGACCGTGAACCGGAACGGGTTGCGGAGACCGAGCGCCAGGACCCGCGAGGCGTTGGTGGAGCCGTCGCCGTCGTACGACGGGTTGCCGGGGACGCCCTCGCCCGTCGCCGGGTCGATGCGGAGCACCTTGCCCGCGAGCACGTCGGGGTCCTGCGCGCGCAGCGTCTCGAGCCGGCCGGGCAGGCCGTCGGACGTGTAGTACAGCGAGCCGTCGCCGACGCCGACGAGCAGCCGCCCGGCGTCGTCGAAGGCGAGGTCGCCGACCGTGTGGGCCTCGCCGATGAGGGGCAGGCAGCCGTCCGTGTCGGCGGGATCGTCGGGTGCGCAGCCCGCGCCGAGCAGCACGTGCGGGGACCCGAGCGCGGCGCCGTCCCACGTGTACCGGACCACGCGCTGGGTACGACGGTCGCCCGCGCCGGACGTCGTACCGGTCCCGTCGTCGCGGACGTAGCTGAGGTAGACGTGGCCGTTGGTGGCCGCGTCGGGGTCGACCGCGATGCCGATCAGGCCGGCGTCGCCCGCGTCGTCGACCTCCTCGCGCAGGTCCAGCACCGGACGGGGCAGCGACCAGCCGCCCTCGTCGTCCGGCTCGACGACCTGCACGACCCCGGCCTTCTCGGTGACCAGCACCGCGCCGCTCGGCAGCGTCGCGGCACTCGTCGGCAGGTCGAGCCCGTCCTGGACCACCTCGATCGCGAAGCCCTCTGCCACCCCCGTGTCCGCCGTGACCGGCGCGGCGGTCGTGGTCACGTCGACCGCGTCGCTCAGCGCACTGTCGAGCGGACCGATCGCCCGCGCGACCACGTCGTGCCGGCCCACGCGCGGCGACCAGGACGCGGTCCACGGCGCCCGGGTGTCGGTGGCGAGCAGGACACCGTCGAGGAAGAAGCGCACCGCCTGCACCGTCCCGGTCGTCGTCGCGGTCGCGCTCGCCGTCTCGCCGTCCGCGACCGCGCCGACCACGACCGTCGGCGGCTCCTGCACGGCCGAGGCCACCGCCGCCCGCCCGCCGTACGCCGGCAGCACCGCCCGCAGCGACCGGCCCTGCACCGCGGCGAGCTCCGAGGTCAGCACCGTCGCGCTCGACGTCGTCGACCGACCGGTCGCGACGGACGTCCACGCACCGGCGCCCGTGCGCGCCTGCAGCTGGACCGGTCGTCCAGCGACCGGGTGCGACGCGACGACGCGCGCCCGGCCCCGGCCGTCCACGATCGAGGTCGACAGCGTCACACCCTCGGTGGCCGCCGTGACGACCGCGGCCCGGGTCGTCACCACCCTCCGCCCCCGGTACGGCTGCGCCACCACGCGCCACGTCGTCCGTCCGGACGTCACGCGCGCACCCACATCCACCCGCCCAGCTCTGGTGGCCCAGCCACGCGCGACCGTCGTCCAGCGGCCGGCCGTCGAACGCTGGAGCTGCACCGGCCGTCGTACGCGGGTCGGGAGGGTGGCCCGGAACCGGACCGTGTCACCGACGACCGGCTGCCGCGGCGCGACCGTCAGCGCCGGTGCGACCGCGCTCGCCGGAGCCGTCGGCACGGGCCCGAGGCCGAGTAGGGCGACGACGAGCGCGAGGAGGAGGAAGCGGGAGCGGGACCACACCCGGCCACCGTCGCACCGCGGACGTGCCGGTCGAGGGCGAACCGAGACCCGCGGGACCTTCGTCCCTGCAGGTCCGACCGTCCGGCAGGGACACTGTCACCTCAACCGTGGGTCGGATAGACCGCGTCGACCCGGACCCCGCCTCGAACCGGCGTTCGCAAGCGAACACGGAGCGCTCCGCGAACGGGGCTGTAGAACTGGTACCAGTACACCGTGGCGTCACCGTCTCGGTACCTGCGGCACGCCCGGTTGGCGATACGGGCGACCTGCACCACCGGACAGGTCGACAACGGCACTCCGAGGACCCGCACCTGGACGATCTTGGCGAGCACGCCCGGACGCACCATCTCGTCGCGGGTCGTGCGCAGGACGGTCGCCGTCCCGGCGTAGGCCGAGGCAGTGGTCATTCGACGCGCGGCACCGCGCAGCGAGAAGGCGCGGTCGTCCAGCGGGATCGTGGTGCACTGGTGCACCGGGAGCGAGCTCGGTGTCGCCGTCCGGCCCGCGCGGTCGACGGCGCGGATCCAGAAGCACACCGTCGATCCGGCAGGGAAGGTCCGGGTCACCGAGGTGGTGGAGATCGGGATGGCACGCCACGCCGTGGGTGACACGCGCGGCCCCGCCGGTGCACCGTTCGGCGCGAGCCGGTAGTCGATGGCGACCGTCGCGAACGGATCGTCGTCGGACGCCGACCATGAGAGCCGGACCGGTCTGCTGGCCGGCCCGGGATGACGCCCGATCGTGCCGATGTACGGCGGACGCCACACGAGGTCGGGAGCGCCCCCGTCGAGGAAGGTGCACCGCGTCACCCACTCCGAGACGTTGCCCGCCCAGTCTGCTCCACGAACCCTCAGGCAGTGAGTGGATCCGGCGGTGCCGTACAACCAGTCACAGCTCTCCAGGGAGCGCTCGCCCGGTTCGTCGGGCCACGCCGGCTCCGCCTCGCCCGGAGGCCACGACTTCTTCTGCACCTCGTACTCGAGGGCGCCCGGGCGCCCCACGTCGTGGCCCGTCCAGCAGACCCTGGCGTCGTCGACGCCAGGGACCAGTGCGGGCCCCGGGCCAGTGAGCTCGTCGATGACGGGCGGAGCGGTGTCGGGCTCTGCGGCTGGCGGCTGCAAACCCGTCACTGCCACCACCTGGGCCGTCGCAGCGCCGGTCCGCATCACGAAGGCAGCGGAGTTCCCCCTGTCCGGCGAGGGCATTGCGTCCGCAACGCCCGGGATCCGCATCGTCGAGCGCCCCGCGCCGAGGTCGATCACCTCGACCCCGACCGGTTCATCGCCGCTCCACCAGGTCGGCCGGACCGCGAATCCCTTGCCCACCTCCCAGTTCTGCCAGGCGATGGGCTGCGGCGGAGCCGTTCCGTCGGCCCTCAGCAGGACGCTCACGCGGCCGCTGTTCGGGCACGGAGCGAGGACGTAACCGTCGCGCACGCCGAGGAAGTCGAACGCCGGGCAGGCGCTGGGAAGGAGCTGATCGGCAATCGAGGCGGACGATCCGACGGGCCGCGTGACGAGGTGGCCTTCCGGGGTGAACCGCACCAGCTCGCCGTGGTCGACGGCAGGTGCCTGCGTGGACGAGTAGTCGCCGGGACCCTCGTCGAGCAACGTGCCTGCGAGGTCCTCGACCCGCCAGGGAAAGCCGCTGTTCGGCTCGACCCGGGTGACTGCCTGACCGCCCACCGCGATACTCCAACCGCCGCAGCCCGCCAACGTGCGTGCCGACGACGGCCCGGCGATCAACCGGGTCACGCACCCGTTCTCGTCCGGAGCTTGGGCCGCGAGGATCGTCCCGTTGTCGACGGTCGGCGCGATGGCGTCGAAGAACGACAGCGGCAGCTCCGTGACCGGGTCGACGACCGGCTGCCACGAGCCGGAGCCGTCGGAGGCAGTGCGGTACAGCGTGCCTTCGCGGGCGTTCTTCCTCAGCCCGGCGTAGGCCCATGCCCCGTCCAGGCCCAGGCTGATGATCGGCAGCGCGTCCGGCGCCGGCGGGAGCGCGGTCGTCGTCACGCTGAGCCCGTCCTCGACCTCGGCCGCGGGCGCTGACGACGGCGCCGAGACGACGGAGGCGAGCGATGCCACCACGGCGCAGCCCAGGACCGACGACAGTCGCCTCTGCATCACCTTCGTCACACCACCACCCCCTCGCCCGAGAACGGCGACCAGCGTCGCACGAACCCGTGCGTCCTGCGGGTGGTTTCGCCAGGTCGGGGTTGCCTCGCTCAGCAGGCGAACTGGCGCCGGTAGTTCTGCGGGCTGACGCCCCGCACCCGCACGAAGTGGTGGCGCAGGGTGGCGGCGTTGCCGAACCCGACCTCGCCCGCGATCCGCTCCACCGGGTGGTCGGTGCGCTCGAGGAGCTCCTCCGCGGCGGCGACCCGCTGGCGGGTGATCCAGGTGTGCGGCGTCGTACCGGTCTCGTCGCGGAAGCGGCGGGCGAAGGTGCGCGCGGACATGTGGGCGCGCTTGGCGAGCGCCTCGACGCCGTGGTCCTCGTGGAGGTTGGCGAGGATCCAGGTCAGCAGCGGCGAGAGGGTGTCGGCGTCGCAGTCGGGGACCGCGCGGGCGATGTACTGGGCCTGTCCCCCGTCACGGTAGGGCGGTACGACGGCGCGCCGGGCGATGGTGTTGGCGACCGCGGCGCCGTACTCCTGGCGCCAGATGTGCAGGGCGGCGTCCAGGCCCGCGGCGCTGCCCGCGCCCGTGACGACCTGCCCGGCGTCGACGTAGAGGACCTCGGGGATGACCTTCGCCTCGGGGAAGCGCTCCTGGAGGCGCTCGGTGTGCATCCAGTGGGTGGTGCACTCCCGGCCGTCGAGCAGGCCGGCCTCGCCGAGGACGAACGAGCCGCTGCAGACCGACAGCAGGCGGGCGCCGCGGTCGTAGGCGTCGCGGATCGCCTGGATCACGGCGGGCGAGGCGCCCTCCTCCTTGATCGCGGGGATGCCGACGAGGTCGGCCTCGGCGACCCGGTCGAGGCCGTGGGCGGCCTGGAGGGTGAAGCCCATCGAGGTGCGCAGCGGGCGCGACTCCTCGGCACACACGGCGAAGTCGATCGCGGGCACGCCGTCGTCGGTCCGGTCGATGCCGAAGGCCTCGCAGAGGATGCCGAGCTCGAAGGGGGCGACGCCGTCGAAGGCGATCACGGCGACATTGGTCAGGGCCACCCGGCCACTGTCCCACCCGGATGGCAGGAAATCAACGCAGTGCGGCTTTTCTGCCACTGGTGGCAGGATCGCGGCAAGAGCATGATTTCTGCCATGACTACCGCACTCCTGCTGCTCCTGCTGATCGCGGTCCTCGGCATGCTCGTCGCCTGGGTCCGCCACGACGGCCTGGCGCCCCGCCGCCAGGTCACCTGGTTCGACTGAGCCCCCTCCGCAGAAAAAACCCGAAGGCCCCGACCAGCAGGTCGGGGCCTTCGGTGTTGCTACCGGTTGATCAGCGGATCAGTTGCCGCCGGTCAGCTTCTCGCGGAGCGCCTGGAGCGCCTCGTCGGAGGCCAGCGAGCCGCCGGTCTCCTCGGCCGGAGCGGCGGACGAGTACGAGTTGGCCTCGCCGGCCTCGATCTCGGCCTGCTTGGCGTCGGCCTGCTGCTTGACGTGGGCCTCCCAGCGAGCGTGCGCCTTGGCGTACTGCTCCTCCCACTTCGCACGCTGCTCGTCGAAGCCCTCGAGCCACTCGCCGGTCTCCGGGTCGAAGCCCTCGGGATAGACGTAGTTGCCCTGCTCGTCGTAGGTCGCCTCCATGCCGTAGAGCGTGGGGTCGAACTCCTCGACGTCGACGGCCGCGGTGGTCTCGTTGGCCTGCTTGAGGGACAGCGAGATCCGGCGACGCTCGAGGTCGATGTCGATGATCTTGACCATGACGTCGTCGTTGACCTGGACGACCTGCTCCGGGATCTCGACGTGGCGCTCGGCCAGCTCGGAGATGTGGACCAGGCCCTCGATGCCCTCCTCGACCCGCACGAACGAGCCGAAGGGAACGAGCTTGGTGACCTTGCCGGGGACGATCTGACCGATCTGGTGGGTCCGCGCGAAGTGCTGCCACGGGTCCTCCTGCGTCGCCTTCAGCGACAGGGAGACACGCTCGCGGTCCATGTCCACGTCGAGGACCTCGACGGTGACCTCGTCACCGACGGTGACGACCTCGGACGGGTGGTCGATGTGCTTCCAGGACAGCTCCGAGACGTGGACGAGACCGTCGACGCCGCCGAGGTCCACGAACGCACCGAAGTTGACGATCGAGGACACGACACCCTTGCGGATCTGGCCCTTCTGGAGCTGGGTGAGGAAGCCGTGGCGGACCTCGGACTGGGTCTGCTCGAGCCAGGCGCGACGCGACAGGACCACGTTGTTGCGGTTCTTGTCGAGCTCGATGATCTTCGCCTCGAGCGTCTGGCCGACGTACGGCTGCAGGTCGCGGACCCGGCGCATCTCGACGAGCGACGCGGGGAGGAAGCCCCGGAGGCCGATGTCGATGATGAGGCCGCCCTTGACGACCTCGATGACGGTGCCCTCGACGACGCCGTCCGCCTCCTTGATCTCCTCGATCGTGCCCCAGGCGCGCTCGTACTGGGCGCGCTTCTTGGACAGGATCAGGCGACCCTCCTTGTCCTCCTTCTGGAGGACGAGAGCCTCGACCTTGTCGCCCACCTGGACGACCTCGGACGGGTCGACGTCGTGCTTGATCGACAGCTCGCGCGAGGGGATGACGCCCTCGGTCTTGTAGCCGATGTCGAGCAGGACCTCGTCACGGTCCACCTTGACGATGGTGCCGTCGACGATGTCGCCGTCGTTGAAGTACTTGATGGTCAGGTCGATCGCGGCGAGGAAGTCCGCCTCGGAGCCGATGTCGTTGATCGCGACCTGGGGCGCGTTGTCGTCGTAGTGGCTCGAGAGCGGGGTCGAGAGGGTGCTGGTCATAGAGAAGGACAGTCCTTGGATGGGCAGATGTAGTTGGGTCCGGCTGCCCTCACGAGAGGGGCCGGGCCGCCGGAATGGCGGCACACGTCAGTGTCCTGTGAGGACACAGACATTCCAGAGTACCCGTCCCGGCGTCCGACGGTCCAACTGACGGCACTACTCTCTTCGACGTGCAGGAGTGGCCCCAACGACCGGTGACCGCCCACCGACGCGACGCCGACGAGGACGAGTCGCGCAGCGCCAACGGAGCCGACTGGGACCGGTACGCCGACGAGTACCAGGCCACCCACGGCGAGTTCCTCGGCGACGTCGGCTTCCTGTGGGGTCCCGAGGGCCTGACGGAGGCCGAGGCGGGCATACTGGGCGAGGTCCGCGACCGCGACGTGCTCGAGGTCGGATCGGGCGCCGGCCAGTGCTCGCGGTGGATCCGCGCCCAGGGCGGACGGTCCTTCGGGCTGGACCTGTCGCACCGCCAGCTGCAGCACTCGCGCCGGATCGACGAGATGAGCGGCGTGGTGGTCCCCAGCGTGCGCGGTACGGCGACCCACCTCCCCTTCGCCGACGCCAGCTTCGACGTCGTGTTCTCCTCCTTCGGCGCGCTGCAGTTCGTCGCCGAGATCGACCTGGCGGTCGCGGAGACCGCGCGGGTGCTGCGCCCGGGCGGACGGTTCGCGTTCTCGATCACCCACCCGACGCGGTGGATGTTCCCCGACGACCCGACCGAGGACGGGCTGACGGCATCGCAGTCCTACTGGGACCGGACGCCCTACGTCGAGGTCGACGACGAGACCGGCGCGACGTCGTACGTCGAGCACCACCGCACGCTCGGCGACTGGGTCGCGCTGCTGGCCGGCCGAGGGTTCCGGCTGACGACGCTGCTCGAGCCGCAGTGGCCGGCCGACCACGACCGGCTGTGGGGCGGGTGGTCGCGGGTCCGCGGCGTGCTCACCCCCGGCACGGCGATCTTCGGCGCTGACCTGATCTGATCATCCGGGCCCTTGGTCCCGGGAGGTTCCGGCTCGGACGGGCCAGGCGTCGCATGGCCCCCGAGGACCACCTCGGCCAGCGCTCGGCCAGAGGTGGGTGCCAGCCCTGTGCGGTGGTCTCGGGACCCCTGACAGTGGGTCCCATGTCGCCTGTCCACCTGCGCCGCTCGGCGCGCACGCTGACCACCCTCGCGACGGCGTCGGCCTTCTTCCTGGCCGTCCCCGCCCCCTCCGCCCACGCCGCTCCCCTGCCCGCGGCGTACGCCGCGACCGCCCACGGAGACCTCGTCCACGTCGGCGCGAGCCTCGGCGTCCTCGGCAGCCTCGCCCAGGTCCCCCTCGGCCACGCCGCCACCGATGTCGACAGCGGCCGCGCGAGCGCGGACGTGACCGCGGAGGCGTCCAACGTCGACGTCAGCCTGCTCACCCTGCCGATCACGGTCGACGACACCACCGCCACCGCGGAACCCGACCAGGACCCGGCGGGCGAGGACCTGCTCGCCGTGCCACTGGCTCCGATCGCCGCTGCCGCCGTGGTCCACGGCGACGTGGCGGCGCACTACGCCGGGGACGACTCGTGCCCGGCGGTGGCCGGCGGCGACCGCCTGCTCGGCCTGGCGCAGGCGACCACGGCCGGCGTGACCCTGGTCGACATCCTCGGCCTCGGCTCGGTCGCCCACGTCGGCGCGGTGGACTCCGTCACCCGGACCGCGCTGGTCCCCGACGCCTCGGGCGGCGACGACGTCACCTCGACCGTCACCACGACCGTCGGCGACATCACCCTGCTCGGCGGCCTGGTCACGATCCACGTGTCCGACGACGTCGTGACCACGGCGACCTCCGACGGCACCACCGGATCGGCCGACCGCAGCAACTACGTCGTCGAGGTCAAGGTCGGCAGCACGACCGTCGCCAGCATCCCGTCGACCGACACCGCCCCGGTCAGCATCCCGGTCGACCTCGGCATCGTCGGCACCTCCGTCGACCTGTCCGTCGGCATCGGCACCTTCGACGACACCAGCTCCGGAGCCACGGGTTCGGCGACCCAGGACGCCGTGCTCTCGGTGAGCCTCGGCGTCACCCTGCTGGCCCAGACCCTCGCCGACGTGGACATCGCGGTCGCCCCCGCCGACGCCTCCGCGACCGCACCCGCGGGCGGTGTCGAGTGCACCCCGGCGCCGCCGACCGACTCCGACGGCGACGGCCTCAGCGACGCCGACGAGGCGACGTACGGCACCGACGCCGATGACGCCGACTCCGACGACGACGGCCTCACCGACGGCGGGGAGGTCGACACCGACGGCGCCGGCACCGCCGACACCGGCTACGGCACCGACCCGAACGACGCCGACACCGACGACGGCGGCGTGACCGACGGTGCGGAGGTCGACAACGGCACCGACCCGCTCGACGGCTCCGACGACGACCCCGTCCCGCCGACCGACACCGACGGCGACGGCCTCAGTGACGTCGACGAGGCGACGCACGGCACCGACCCGGACGACGCCGACACCGACGACGACGGGCTCACCGACGGCGCCGAGGTCAACACCCACCACACCGACCCGCTCGACCC
>NZ_LMIT01000001.1:179229-179430 GCF_001428825.1 Nocardioides sp. Root240
GACGGCGGCGTGACCGACGGCGCCGAGATCGACAACGGCACCAACGCGGTCGACGACCCGACCGACGACCTGCCGTCCACCGACGCCGACGGCGACGGCCTGACGAACGCCGAGGAGGCCGGGCACGGCACCGACCCGGACGACGCCGACAGCGACGACGACGGGCTCACCGACGGCGCCGAGGTCAACACCCACCACACC
>NZ_LMIT01000001.1:179445-179883 GCF_001428825.1 Nocardioides sp. Root240
GCGGACACCGACGACGGCGGCGTCGACGACGGTGCGGAGATCGACAACGGCACCAACCCGCTCGACGACGCCGACGACGTGCCGGCCACGGGTGACGCCGACGGCGACGGCCTCAGCGACGCGGACGAGGTCACGGCGGGCACCGACGCGGCGGACGCCGACAGCGACAACGACGGCCTCAGCGACGGCGCCGAGGTCCACAGCGTCGGCACCGACCCGAACGACCCGGACACCGACGACGGCGGCGTGACCGACGGGGCCGAGGTCGCGAACGGCACCAACCCGGTGGACGACCCGGCGGACGACGTACCGAGCAGCGACCGGGACGGCGACGGGCTGACCAACGACGAGGAGCTCGCGCAGGGCACCGACCCCGACGACGCCGACAGCGACGACGACGGGCTCACCGACGGCGCCGAGGTCAACACCCACCACACC
>NZ_LMIT01000001.1:179888-286753 GCF_001428825.1 Nocardioides sp. Root240
AACGACGGGCTCACCGACCAGCAGGAGGTGCAGGCCACGAACGGCTGCACCACCGGGCACACCAGCCCGCTGCGTCGTGACACCGACGGCGACGGCCTCGTCGACGGCCCCGAGGCGAAGGGAATCACCATCCGCCAGGTCGTCTTCACCAACGTCGGCCGGCCGCGTCGCGGCAAGGCGATCGGCACCGTGCGCACCAACCCCTGTGCGAAGGACACCGACCGGGACGGCCTGACCGACAGGCAGGAGGTCGTCGGCGTCCGGATCAACCAGCGGGTGCAGCGCTACAAGCGCGACGGCGGCTGGTACACGATCACCACCCGGCGGTCGAACCCGCTCAAGAAGGACACCGACGGTGACGGCCTGACCGACAAGCAGGAGGTCACGGGCAGCGCGAACCGGCGCTTCAAGATGCACCGGACCGACCCGACCGTCGCCGACACCGACTGGGGCGGCATCCGCGACGGTCGCGAGATCCGGGTACGACGCACGGACCCGACACGGATCTGAGTCCTCTCCTCCGCGTCCACGACCGCCCGGCCACGCCCTAGGGTTGGCGGCGTGGACGCGGAGGAGATCGCCCGATCGGCAGCGCTCGAGCGACGGCACTGGTGGTACGCCGCGCGGCGGGCGCTGGTCCGCCGTACCGTGCGCGACTGGCCGACCGGCCGAGCGATCGACGTCGGCTGCGGGATGGGCGGCAACACCGTCGTCCTGCGGGAGCTGGGCTGGCAGGCGGTCGGGGTGGAGTACACCTCGACCGGCGCGGAGATCGCCGCCTCCCGCGGCATCCCGGTGCTGCGGGGCGACGGACAGCGGCTGCCGGTCGCCGACGGCTCGGTCGACCTGGTGATGTCGACCGACGCGTGGGAGCACATCGACGACGACGTGGCCGTCGCGGCGGAGACCGCGCGGGTGCTGCGCCCCGGCGGCCGGGTCCTGGTCGCCGTACCTGCGGGGATGGCGCTGTGGAGCGGGCACGACGTCGCGCTCGGGCACGTGCGCCGCTACGAGCGCGACCAGCTCGCCGACCTCGTCCGCGGCGCCGGCCTGGTCATCGACCAGCTGTCGTCGTGGAACGTGCTGCTGCGCCCGGTCGTCCGCGCGCGGCGGCGCAACAAGGACGCGCCCGAGAGCGAGATGGAGGCCGTCCACCCGGTCCTCAACGCCGGCCTGCGCGCCGCGGTCGGGATGGAGCGGGTGCTCCCCCTCAAGCGGCTGCCCGGCGTGAGCCTGGTCGTCGTGGCCCACAAACCGTGACCCGCTGGGTCGCCGATCCGGGGATCGGCTGGCGGATCCTGCTGACGGCGACGCTGCCCGAGCCGGCCGGCCTCGCCGAGCGCCTGGGCGCGGTGTCCGCGCAGCAGGCGTGGCCCCCTCCCCCAGCGGTACGGCGGTCCGACGACCTCGCCACGCTCCGCGCCGGCCTGGTCGACGCCCATCCCGCTCCCCTGCTGGTCGGATCCACCGGCGACCAGCTCGTGCTCTCGGCCCATCACAGCGCGGTCGACGGCCTCGGCCTGCTCACCCTGCTCGAGCGCCTCGGTGCGGGTGAAGTGCGCTCGGGGGCCCGCGGCGTCGGCAGCCGTCCGACGAGCGGCAGCGCCGCCCGGACGACGACCCGGCGGCTGCGCGAGGCCCTCCTGCACCCGCCGGCCCGGGTCACGCCTGCTCGCGCCGCGGAGGATCCCACGGCCCCCGGCGACGTCCTCGTCGAGTGCACCGTGCCCGGCAGCCACCGCACCGCCGCCCTCGTCGACGCCGCGGCCCGTGCCGTCGTCGCCCGTGAGCGGGCGCGCGGCCGGGCTGCGGAGCACGTGGCGATCGCGGTCGGCGCCGTGCGCGAGCAGGCGGGGGCGGCCGACGGACCCGTCGCGGACCGCAGCGTGCTGCTGCGCCTGACCGACGTCGAGCGCCTCGACGCGGCCGGCATCGCGACCGCTCTCGCGCAGGCCCCCGTGCAGACCCCACCCTCCACTGCGGCAGGCGGCCACCCGCTCGTGGCCAAGGCGACCGGAGCGGCGCTGCGCGCCCTGGCGCCGAGGCTGGGCTCCACCTTGCTGGTCTCGCACCTGGGCGAGGTGATGGCGCCCGGCGTCCGGGCGCTGTCCTTCCACCCGGTCACGGCCGGCGGCACCGGGCTGTCCCTGGGCGCCGTCGGGCTCGACGGCGCCACGGTGCTCACCCTGCGCGGCCGGGCCGCGCAGTGGAACGACAACGGCCTCGAGCAATTGCTCGAGGCCGTCGTCTCCCTCCTGTGAAGAGGAGATCTGTGTCGGGTCAGGCGTTGACCAGCGGCTTCTCGTCCGCCTTCACGTCACGCTCGCTGCGCGCCTTGCGGCCGAGGAAGAGCCCGCCGACCAGCAGCGCCGCGCCGACAAGGACGAGCAGCAGCGGGAACAGCAGGCGCAGGCCGCCGAGCAGCATGGCGTTGTCCTTGGCACCGGTCTGGTCCTTGGTGCCGTTGACGAGGTCCTTGACCTGCTGCGCGGTGTACTGCACGGTGCCGTTGAAGACCGGGACGGCCACGCCGTCGTAGCGCAGCTCCTGCATGCGCTCCTCGGTGCGGTTGACGGGCGATCCGGTCTGCGGCTCGACGTAGAACGTGCGGGTCATCGAGTACCACAGCTCCGCCTCGACGTTGGCGGGGTCGGCGGCGCCGAACTTCGTGCCGGACAGCTCCTGCGTGCCGACCATGGTCGGCTCGATCGTCTGCACGAACTTGTAGACCTCGAGGCCGTCGACCTTCTCGGTGCCCTCGAACTTCGCGGGAGTGGCCTCGCCGAGGGTGCCGTCCCACACGTCGTAGGACTTCTTCTCGGTGCCGAACGGGAACTTGTAGACCTGACCCTGGCGCTCGAGCGGCGTCTCGACGCGCTCCTGGCCGTCGTAGACCGCCGTGTCCGAGGTCCACGACTCGCACGACGCGCAGTCGACGGCCGCGCCGCTGACGCCGTCGAAGGGCGCGCGCTCCTGCGTCCGCTGGAACTGCGTGCCGTCGTCCTGCATGACCGTCGTGGAGTTGACCCACACCACGACACCGTCGGGCGCCTTGGCGCCGGTGTCGGCGATGGTGAAGGACTGGATCGCCAGGTCGTGGGTCTCCGAGACCAGCGGGCCGGGCTTCTGGATCGACTCCCAGTCGAGGACCTGGGCGCCCTTGGCCTCCAGGTAGGTGGTGCCCTTGTAGTCGGCCGGAACCGTCGCGAGGGTGGGGTAGGCGTAGGCGCGGACCAGGACGGCCGCGACGATCATGAAGACACCGAGCCCGATGGCAACGGCGGCAAGCTTGCTGCGCATGGACAGCACCTCTCAGACGGCCACGCGAGCATCGCGTGGGTGGTGAAGACCGGACGGCATGGTGCCGCCGGTGAGCATCTCGGTGGTCAGCGCGCGCGCGTCGGAGCGCATCCGCGACCAGTCGGATCGTGCGGCCCACGCCCGGCAGGCGTCGGCTCGCCGGACCCGGTCGGCCGGGTCCGTGGTGGTGGCCAGGGCGCTCTCGAGCGCGTCGGCCAGACGGGCGGCGACCACGCCGAGGTCGGCGTCGTCGGGGACCAGCCAGCCGGACTCGCCCTCGAGGATCGAGTCGCGCAGGCCGGGGACGTCGCGCGCGAGCGTGGGCACGCCCCAGCCCGCGGCGTCGATGACGGCCTGCCCCCACCCCTCGGCGTCGGAGGCGCACACGTGGAGCGCCGCCCGCGCGAGCAGCCGGTCCTTGTCGGCGGCCGGCAGGTAGCCGTGGAGGACCACCCGGTCGGCGAGGCCGAGCTCGGCGGCGCGGGCGACGAGCCGATCGCGCTCGGGACCCTGGCCGATGACGTCGACCCGCAGGTCGCGGCCGGCCAGCGCCGCCCGGTCCCGGCACGCGGCGAGGGCCTCGAGCACGAGGTCGACCCGCTTGTGGGTGACCAGGCGCCCGAGCACGGCGATCCGGTCGGCGTCCTTGGCGGAGGCCTGCTCCCCGTCGTACGACGGCAGGTCGGCCCCGTTGGCGAGGATCCGGATGTCACCGGTCCAGCCCAGCTGCTGGCGCATCTCGGTCGCGGTCGACGCGGAGACGGCCGCGGTCGTGCGGCGGGCGTAGACCCGGCGCATCAGCACCCGCTCCAGCCACCGGCCGAAGGCGGCGACCGGCGCCGGGAAGTGCGCGGTGAACTGCGCCTGGTGCACGTGGTGGACCACGAGCAGCACCGGCGTGCGGCGGCGCAGCACCAGCGGCGAGAACGACGGCAGCCCGCAGGACGGGTCGATCACCGCGTCCACGTCCCGGCGGTGCCGGAGCAGCCAGCCGAGCGCGAACGGGATGAACCCGGTGCGGGTGCCGCCCCGGTGGACCTCGATGCCGTCGACCACCTCGTGCGCGGACTGGCCCGCGTCGCGGGCGGTCACGAAGCGCACCTCGGCGCCGCCGTCGCGCAGGGCGCGGGCGTACTGCCAGGCGTAGATCTCCGCACCTCCGGCCTGCCGGTGGTCGAGGTCGCGCCAGTTGACGACGACGACCCGGCGACCGGACAGCTCCGTGGTGTGCTGGGTCATCGTGGGCTCCGGGTGGGGAGCGCGGCGATGACCGGCACGGCGACGACAGCCGGCAGGGCGATCACGGCGGGCAGCGGCATGGGGGACCGCGTGCCTCGGCCGGCCGCCCTGCCGGGCTGCGCCTGGGGGGTGCGGGGGGTCGGGACGAGCCCACGGGTCGACCAGGCGATCCGGGCGAGCTCGGCGAAGGCCCCGGCGCCGTGGCGCACGGGGTCGAAGGTGGACCCGGGGACGTCGACCCAGGTCACCGGGATCTCGACGACCTCGGCACCGGCCGCGCGCAGCCGGACGAGCAGCTCGACGTCGAACGAGAAGCCCGACGTGCGCAGGCCGGCGACGACCTCGCGGACCAGGTCGCCGCGGAACATCTTGAAGCCGCACTGGGTGTCGGCGATGCCCGGCACCAGCCGGCTCGCGAGCCGGCGGTAGGCCGCGGCGCCCTTGGACCGGGTCCGGCAGTGCCGGGCCTCGGTGTCGCTGTCCGCGTGCGCGCGCGAGCCGATCGCGACGTCGGCACCCAGCAGGAGCCGCCGCCAGGCGGCCTCCAGTGCGTCGAGGCCGGTGGCGCCGTCGGCGTCCATGAAGCACACGAGCTCGGCCTCGGTCGCGAGCAGCCCGGCCCGGACCGCGGCACCCTTGCCACGGCGGGTGCAGCGCACGACCCGCACGGGCATCGCGCTCGTACTGGCCGCGCGGGCCACCTCGGCGGTGGCGTCGGTGCTCGCGTTGTCGACGACGAGCACCTCGACCCGTCCGAGCACACCACGGTGCTCGGCGACGTGCCGGCGCAGCGCGTGCAGCGTGCGCGGCAGACGACGTTCCTCGTTGAACGCCGGTATGACGATCTGCAGCATCGGACCCTCCCAAGCCGTCTGCTCAGACGCCCCCTCCCAAGGGCGTACGGCGAAACCGGGCACCGACCCCTACGGGAGACGGTGCGGCGGTCGACGACTACTGGTCCGAGTAGCTGTAGAGCTGCTCGTTGCTGACGGACTTCTGGTCGCTCTGCGCGGCGTGGACGCCGGTGACGAGCACAGCCGTCGATGCCAGGGCACCGACGATCGTCGAAATGATGATGTTCATGCGAAGGTCCCCTCCCAAAGACCAGCGCAGAGCGCCACGCCCCCCATGTCCCTCATGTGGTGTGACGCCCGTTACTCCCTGGTCGGAGTATCCCTGTGGCGCCGACCAAAAGCAAAAGAATCGCCAAACCGTGACCGAAAGACACGAGGATCTCCTGCCAACGGGCCAGGGCGGGACGGGCGGGTGTCGCGCCCGTGGCGACCGGACCGTCGGCGGCCAGGTCGAGCAGGGTGAGCCCGCCGGCGTCGTACCGGACCTCGGCGGCGGGCACCTCGACGTCGCCCATCCCCCGCTCGACGAGCACCCACCGCACGCCCAGGTCCCGCAGCGCCGCCGCGGGGTCGTCGGCCTCCAGCGCACCGGCGACGGCGACCACCCTCGGGTCCTCCGGCGGTACGACGCGGTCGGTGAGCCGGACGCTGTCGTCGACCAGCACGGTGCCGGGCAGGAGGCGCGGCGCCGGGTCGAGGACGGCACGGCGGTGGTTCCAGTCGAAGCCACGGTAGGAGCCGGCCCACGGCAGCACGACCGTCAGCTCGTCCGGCCCGACGAGGTCGGCGACGTCCGCCCACGCCTGCGGGTACGACGACCGCTCGATCTCGCCCCCGCCACCCCACGCGAGGCTCGGGAGCAGCAGCACGGGGGCGGCGACCAGCAACCCCACGGCGCTCCAGAGGGCGCCGCGGCCCGGGCGGATCGCGGCGCGCAGCTGCGTCGCCGCGTGGGCCGCGCCGACAGCGAGGACCAGCCCCAGGGGCGCGAGGAAGCGGTGCGAGTCCCGCAGCAGGGCGACACCGGGGACGACCTCGCCGACCTGCTCGAGCAGGTCGGCGCCGGCAGCGGTGGTCGGCAGCAGCGCGAGCAGGAGCGCCGTACCGCCGACGGTGAGCCAGCGCGCCCGGTCGGGCGCGCCCCGCCACAGACCCACGAGCGCGACGACGGACAGCAGGCACGAGAGCAGGACCAGCAGGGCGCTGGTGCGCTCCCCCGCCAGGATCGAGGTCTTCCAGATCCCGCCGAGCGAGAACAGGCTCGCCAGGGTCCCGGCGCCGGACTCCGCGCGGGCGGCGAAGCCGGCGAAGACGCCGTCGGTGGACACGTCGACCGCGTCCGCGGTCAGCGCCGGGACCAGCCACGGCAGGTTGGCGAGCACCGCGACGAGCGCGGCCCGCCACCAGCCCCGGCGGTCCCGGGTCAGGCCGAGGAGCACCAGCACGCCGACGGCCATCACCCCGCTGGACGGGCTGCACACCGCGGAGACGACCAGCACGACGGCGGCCGGCGCGACGTCGGTCGGGTCACGGCGCAGGCGCAGCGCGGCGAGGGCGACCCACGGCAGCAGGAGGTAGCCGAGCAGGATGGCCCACTGCCCGATCAGCAGCCGCTCGTGGACCCACGGGTTCCAGCAGAACAGCGTGATCGCGGCCGCCCGGGCGAACCAGGCCTGCTCGCGCACCAGCCGGCCCGCGCCGAGCCCACCGGCGAGGAATCCCCCCACCAGCAGGGCCTTCTGGACCAACGCCCCCGGCACGACGTACGTCGCCAGGGAGACGAGCGCGTCCATCGGCACCGCGCGCGGGAGCGCCCCGTCGAGGCCCAGCCAGGCGGACTTCCACGGCTGGTCGGGCACGAACACCATGTCGCCGACCAGCCAGAACCCGGTGCCGAGCAGCAGCGGCCCGAGCACGACGAGGGCGACCAGGCCGGTGACCGCCAGGTCGGGTCCCGGTCGTCTCACGGCTGCACCGGGAGCCCGACCGCGACGTCGGTGACGCAGACCGGCTCGTCGCCGTCGGAGGTCAGGTCGACGGAGGGGACGGTGCCGGGCAGGTCGGGCAGCACCAGCCAGACCTCGTTCGGCCCGCGCCGCGCGAGGAACTCGTCGCTCCAGTCGCCGGCCTCGACGGTGACGGTGGCCTCGGCCTGCGTGTAGTACTGCACGCGCAGCGCCAGCCGGCCCTCGACGGGCAGCACGAACGGGACGTCCTTGCGGATGCCGGTGATCTCGTAGCCGCAGTCCCCGTCGGGCCCGGGCGGCGCGTCGACGGTGCCGTCGAACACCAGCGGCCGCAGGTGCCCGTCGGGACCGATCATCCGCAACCGCGGCGACGGCTCGTCGAAGGCGGGGTTCTCGGGCAGCGGCCCGAAGATGTGGGAGAAGCGCGAGTCGTCGCCCACCAGGGGCAGCACCAGCTCGGCCGGCGCGAGCTCGTCGAACACCACCACGGTCGGGTCGAGCGCGAGGT
The DNA here is from genome assembly GCF_001428825.1 of Nocardioides sp. Root240. Taxonomy (GTDB): domain Bacteria; phylum Actinomycetota; class Actinomycetes; order Propionibacteriales; family Nocardioidaceae; genus Nocardioides. Next base: position 187,757 of record NZ_LMIT01000001.1, read on the forward strand.
CCCCGCGATAGGCCTCGACGAACGCGCGGTCGTCCTTGTTCTGGAAGTGCGGCACCAGCAAGGCGGTGCCGAAGCCGGCCGCGACGGCGTACGCCGCGACCAGGCCCGCGACGACGACACGGCGCCGGCGCAGGTCGGCCAGCCGGGCCAGGCCGAGCCCGGCCGGACCGCCGCGCAGGGCCAGGGCCGCGCAGAGCACCGCGGCGTGCGGGATGTCGGCGGAGTAGCGCGGGTCGAGGCCGATCACGGAGCCGAACGCGGCGCGGCCGCTCAGCAGCAGCGCGGTGTCCGCGGCGACGTACCCGAGGAGGACGGCGAGCGCCCACCGCCGGGCCGGGCCGCCTCCGCGCAGCAGCAGGACCAGCACCAGCGCCGCGAGCAGCAGGCTGACGACGGTCACCCAGGTGGCCGGGACCACCGCGCCGCCGTTGACCTCGCCGGTCCACGGGCCGCCGGCGAGCCCGGGGACGGCGCTGCGACCGAGGAAGGACCACGTCACGCCGAGCAGCTTGTCGGCGTCGGTCTCCCCGCCGACCACCTCGGTCAGCCGGGAGTGCGCGAACAGGAAGCCGCCGAGGAGCGCCACCATCGAGCCCCAGAGCCACGCGTGGTCGCGCAGGGCCGCGGTCACCTTGCGCCAGCCGGTCGCCCGGTCGGCGAGCGCGACCGCCACGCCGAACACCAGCGGCGGTATCAGGACCGCACGCTCGTGCCAGAGCAGGCCGATCGCGGTCACCAGCAGGATCGCCAGCAGGTGCCGCACCGGCCGGCCCTCCTGCTTCCAGCGGACCAGCAGCCAGACCGCGGCGAGCGAGCAGACGACGTGCGGCCACAGGAACATCGACGCGCTCCACCACAGCGTCGACACGAGCGTCAGCGGCGTCCACGCGAACACCGCGAGCAGTCCCACCCGTGCCCACCGGCCGGGCAGCAACCGGGTCAGGATCAGCCACATCAGCACGACGGCGAGCAGGTTGACGAGCAGGATGCCGACGACCAGCACCGGCCACCGGTACGGCGCCCCGTGCGCCACCAGCCACAGCGTCAGCTGCTGCAGCGGGTTCACGTGGCCGGCGAAGTCGCGGGTGAGGTAGTCCAACGTCAGGTCGGACTCGGCCGCCCGCCCGGTCATGTAGAAGTCGTCCTGGTTGAAGTACGAGCCCGCGAGCAGCCAGCCCCGGACCACCGCGGTCACCAGCAGGATGCCGAGGGCGGCCAGGCCCTGCGCGCCGCGCCAGGCGGCGAAGCGGCCGGTCATGACGCCACCTTCCGGGACTTCGTGCGGGTCCGCGACCACGACGGCGGCCCGAGCGCGAGCCCGGCGACCAGGCCCACCGCGACGGCCGCGGACAGGTCGGCCAGGTCGGCCACCACGGAGGCGCTGGTCCACGCGTCGAGCACGCCCGAGGCGACCAGCAGGGCCCCGGCGGCCGCGGGCAGCCCGACGGGACGGCGCAGCAGGCTGCCGGCAAGCAGGCCGGCGGCAGCGACCGGTCCGAGGAGCAGGGTCACCCCCACCGCGGTGACCAGCCAGAGCCGGCCGGTCCACGGTTCGGCGTCGGGCCACGCGACCGGCTCGGCGTCGTACCGGCGGCGATGGAGGAGGGTGAGCACCAGCGCGGCCAGGCCCGCGAGCAGCACCCCGCCGCTGACGGCGAGGCCGACCGGCAGCACCACGTCGTAGGTCCGCTCGGGGGCGTAGCGCAGCTCGACCTCGACCGCCCCGCCCGCCGGGAGCACCCAGCCCTGCTGCCAGCCGTCGACGCGCAACGGCTCGAGGCGGCGGCCGTCGGCCTCCGCGACCCAGCCGTCGTTGAAGTTCTCAGGCACGCTCAGCACGGTCGCGGGCCCCGCGGCGACCTGAGCGGTACGGCGACTGCTCCCCCACTGCTCGATCTCGACCGCACGTCCGGGTCCCGGCGCGGCCACGGTGTCGTCCGGCACCACGGCGAGGTCGAGGGCCTCCATCTCCGCGTTGGGTACGACGGCCAGCCGGTGCTCGCCCGCGCCCAGGTCGGTGGCGACCGGCTCCCCCGTGCCGTCGGCGTCGCAGACCTCGAGGGCCATCGGGCTGCCGTTCGCGATGTCGGCCATGGTCCCGGTCACCCGCGTCGCCAGCCGTCGCCCGTCGACCACGACCTCCGGACCGAAGCCGCAGACCGCACCGGTCGGCGCATCGGCCAGGAAGGGCTGGGTGACGTCGGCGCCCTCGAGGGCGATCTCCGGCACCACGACGTGCGACCAGCCCGCGGCCTTCTCGAAGCGGACCGTCAGCGCGCGGGTCGTGACCGGCTTCGCGAGCTCGATGGTGTCGTCCGTGTCGAGCGTGACGACCTGGTCCTCCCGGTCGTCCCCGGTGACCACGGCGGACACGGGGGCGCCGTCGACGCCGGCCGTCGGCACGCGCAGGCCGGTGATCGTGGTCGGCTCCGGCCAGCGGAAGCTCAGCGTGGGGTACAGGTCGGTGTCGTCGGACACCCACGTCGTCGACGGCTCACCGTCATGGGCGAAACGGCCAGCGACCTTGGGGTCCTGCCCGAAGGACGAGGTGGCGCCGACGGGCAGCCGGTCGCTGAACGGCGCGAGCAGGAGCGCCGCCTCGGGCGTGCTGCGGGCGACCACGTGCCCGGTGATCCGGACCCGCGCTGCGGCGTCGGTGACGAAGCTGCGGTCGAGGCCTCCCCGCTCCTCCGCGCCGCGGATCCGGGCGACGTCACAGTCGGGACGGCCCAGGGTGATCGAGCAGGCGCGGCGTCCCGGCACCGCCGAGAACACCAGCGCCGCGTCGTCCGGGGCGGTGCCGGGAAGGACGTAGGTGCGGGTCGGCCTGAGGTCGTCGATGCGCACCTCGCGCAGGCCGACCCGGGCCGCACGGGCGTCGGTGGCCGCGGAGACGACGCGGACCTCCACGCGGTCCACGGCGCTGCCGTCGAGCGGGACCACGACCGGGACGCCGTCGGCGCCGACCTTCGCGCGCACCCGCTGACGGCCGGCGACGACCTCGATCTCCCGGATCGGTACGACGAGCCGGTCGTCCGCCACCGGGGTGACGGTGACCTCGTGCACCCGCTCGGGCTCGGTCAGGTCGAGGCGCAGCCACTGCTGGTCGGCGCGGCCGATGCCGGAGCTGACCCAGCGGGTGTCGAGGTCGCCGTCGACGGCCGCCTGCGGACCGGACTCGACCGTCACCGCCCCGTAGTTGTCGGCGTAGCCCTGCGCACTGGACGCGGACACCCGGTCCAGGCCGCCGTCGTACCCGGCGACGACGGGGTGGCCGGACGGCCCGGCCGGGAAGTCGTGGACGGCCCGCTCGACGCGGAAGCCGTCGTCGGCGCCCATCAGCGCGGAGAGTGCCTCGTCGTTGTTGCCGAACGCCCGCTCGCGGCGCTGGTTGGCGTCGGTCACCACGTCGGCGGGCGGGTCCCACCCCGGCTCGCCCTCGAGCACGGTGGCGCGGGCGGGGTCGAGGACGCCGGTCGCCTGGAGCGCGAGGACGCTCTCCGGCGTGCCGCGGACGGTGAGGACGTCGTCGGCGTCCGTGGTGCGGAGCCGGTCCTCGCGGTGCGGGACGGCGAACACCTCGACGGTGGCCGCCCCGTCGGCGGTCTCGCCGAACCCGGCCAGGCGCTGGAGACCGGCCCGCGCGAGGGACACGGCGGCGCCGCCCGGGTGCGGCGAACGGGTCTGCTGGCGGAGCAGGTCCCGGCGCAGCACCACGTGGGTGATGCCGGCCCGCGCCAGCTCGTCGGCGAGGGCCTCGGTGGCGCGACCGGTCGCGATCGTCTGGTCGAGCGCCGACAGGTAGCGGATCGTCTCCCCCGGCACCAGCGGGACCTGGGTGCGGGACACGACATCGGTGCCGCCGAGGATCGCGAGCGGCTCGTCGATGGTCCAGCCCCAGTCCTGGAGCGCGAAGCTCGAGCCCGGGACGACGAGCACCCGCCCCGCGTGCTGATCGGCCAGGAAGGCCTTCGCCTGCTGCCACGGCTCGGCGATCTCGTCCCAGCCGGTCGTGCGGGACTGGTTGAGCACGAGGGGCTGGCCGAGCACCGCGACCAGGAGGAGCGGGAGCACCAGCAGCCCGCGGTGGGCGGTCTCGAGGCGCGGGCGGCGGCGTACCAGCTCCTGCGCGGCGAGCGCCACGGCCGTCGCGAAGCCGATCGCCAGCGGCAGCCGGACGACCGGGTCGATCTTGTGGACGTTGCGGAAGATCTGCAGCGGACCGTCGAGCAGCGAGCGGACCGGGTCGGCGAGGAAGGACCCGGCAGGTCCACCGTGGGCGACGGTCAGGCAGCCGAGGCCGAGGAGCACCGCGAGCAGGAGCGGGCGGCGCAGGTCGGACTCGATGCGGGTCAGGCCGACCAGACCGATCGCGGCGACCACGGCGGCGACGACCACCAGCAGCGGCTCCGTCGCGAGGTGGAAGGCCGCGGGCCACCACGGCTGGTCACCGGAGAGCAGGTAGCCCAGCCACGACGAGTCGCCGCGGACCGACTCCGACCAGCCCACCAGGGACGTGGTGTCGCCGGCGCTCTCGACGTACTCGTAGAACGGCGGGGCGTAGCGCGCGAGCACCGCGAGCGGCACCGCCCACCACAGGCAGCCGGCGGCGACGGCAGCGCCCCAGCCGAGGACGAAACGGCGCTCCGCCAGCCCGCGCCGGGCACCCCAGAGCACCAGGATCGCGGCGAGCGGCAGCGATCCCGCCGTCTCGACGGCGTTGACGCCGCCCATGCAGACGACGGCAGCACCGCTCATCAGGGCCGCGCTGCGCGCGCCGAGCCTGCCGCGCAGGTGCGGGACCACCGCCAGCACCAACCACGGCATCACCGCACCGGGCAGCGACTCGGCCGTCTGCACGCCCACCGTGCCGAGTAGGCGCGGCGAGAGCGCGTAGACCGCACCGGCGAGCAGCGCCGGCAGGTCCGCGAGGCCGACGGCCCGGGCGACCCGCCGCGCGCCCTCCCACGCGACGACCAGGACGAGCGCCGACCACAGCCGCTGGCCGACCCAGTCGGGGACGCCGAGCAGGTCGTTGAGCCAGAACCAGGTGCCCTGCGGGAAGAGGTAGCCGTAGGCCTGGTTCTGGAACTCCCCGAAGTTCGACTCCGGGTGCCACAGCGTGAACGCGCCGGCCAGGAAGTCCCCCGGCCGCTGCGTGAGCTCGGCGCGGGTGTCGTAGGTGGTCTCCCCCGGCTGCTGGAGCAGCATGAGCAGCGTCAGCAGGGCGTACGCCGTCACGGCGAGACCCCTCGCGGTCCCGCGCTGCTCCTCGGTGTCCTTCATCCCACGTCTCCCCTCGCCACCTCCCCGTGGCGTCGGTCACTTTATTCGGCTGGGCGTGGAATCTCTGGATTGCCGGGAATCGCTCTAATCTGCAGGCGTGACGACGTCCGTTCAGGTCTCCCAGTCCCGGCTGCGCCGGCTGCTGCGCAGCACGGCGGGGATCGCCATCGCGATGGCGGTCATGAACATCGGCACCTACGCCTTCCAGCTGGTCTCCGCCCGCCTGCTCGGCCCCAGCCAGTACGGCGCCGTGGCCAGCATGATGGCGCTGATGATGGTGCTCTCCGTCCTCCAGCTCGGGCTGCAGGCCACCGCCGCCCGTCGGATCTCGGCCGAGCCCGGCGACGTCGCCGCGATCGAGCGCACCGTGCTGATGACCACCTGGCGCGCCGCGCTGGTGCTCGGCCTCGTCTCGCTGGCCGCCGCACCCGCCGTGTGGCACCTGCTCCGCCTCGACGGGCTGATGCCGGCGATCCTGCTGGCCCTGTGCGTCGTACCGGTGACCGTGATGGGCGGCCAGGCCGGCGTCCTCCAGGGCGAGCGTCGCTGGCTGCCCCTCAGCACGGTCTACGTCGCGGTCGGCGTGCCCCGCGTGCTGCTCGGCGGCGGCTTCCTGCTCGTCTCGGCGACGGAGACCAGCGCCATGCTCGGCGTCCTCATCGCGTCGTGGATCCCCGTCGCGGTCGGCTCCTGGGCGCTGCGGCACCGGCCCGACGACGACGTCGAGCACCACGACACCCACGTGCGGCGCGACGTGGTCATGGAGATGCTCGGCAGCTCGGTCGCCCTGCTCGCGTTCACCGCACTGTCGAACCTCGACGTCGTGGTTGCCCGCAGCGTCCTCGACGAGCACGACGCCGGCCTGTACGCCGGCGGCCTGATCGTCACCAAGGCCGTCCTGTTCCTGCCGCAGTTCGCCGTGGTGATCCTCTTCCCGTCGATGTCCTCCGACGGCGAGAGCCGCACGGCCGTGCTCAAGGGCCTGACCTTCGTGGCCGGCCTCGGCGCGGCGGCCACCGGGGCGACGTACCTGCTCTCAGGGCTCGCCCTCGTCTTCATCGGCGGCAACGACTACGCCGGCGTGCAGGACCGGCTGTGGCTCTTCGCCGTCCTCGGCGGCCTGCTCTCGGTCCTGCAGCTGCTGGTGTACGCCGGGCTCGCCAAGCGCGGCCGGGCCACCAAGTACCTCATCGCGGCCGGCGTCCTCGTCCTCGTCGTCGCGGGCGCCACCGCCGAGACCGTGCTCGGCCTCGCCACCACGGTCGCCGCGGTCGACCTGTTCGTCGTGCTGCTGCTGATCGGGCTGCAGATGATCCGCCACAAGCGCGAGGGGACCACCGCCGGTTGAGGTGCGAGGCGCCCCGGCGCCGAGCCTCGAAACCACCCGCTCCGGTGCACCCGCTCCTCTGAAGGGCGAGTCCGAGCACCATGCCCGGAGGTTTCGAGGCTCGTCGCTGGCGCTCCTCGCACCTCAACCACCGGGTGTGGTCAGTGCGCTGCTTCGTGCCAGCTGCGGCCCGTGCCGACCGACACGTCGAGCGGGACCGTGAGGTCGGCCGCGCCGGCCATCTGCTCGCGGACCAGGGCGTCGAGCGCCTCGGTCTCGCCCTCGGCGACCTCGAACACGAGCTCGTCGTGGACCTGGAGCAGCATCCGCGAGGCCAGGCCGGCCTCGTCGAGCGCGGCCCTGGTGCGCAGCATGGCGACCTTGATCAGGTCGGCCGCCGAGCCCTGGATGGGCGCGTTGAGGGCCATCCGCTCGGCCGCCTCGCGTCGCATCCGGTTGTCGCTGGTGAGGTCGGGCAGGTAGCGGCGCCGGCCCATGATCGTCTCGGTGAAGCCGGTACGACGAGCCTCGTCGACGACGCCGGTGAGGTAGTCGCGGATGCCGCCGAAGGTCTCGAAGTACTCCGTCATCAGGCCGGCGGCCTCGCCGGGCTCGATGCCGAGCTGCTGGGAGAGCCCGAAGGCGGACAGGCCGTAGGCGAGGCCGTAGTTCATCGCCTTGATCTTGGCGCGCATCTCCGGCGTCACGGCGTCGGAGGCGACGTCGAAGACCCGCGAGGCGGTCTCGGCGTGGAAGTCGCGTCCTGAGCGGAAGGCCTCGATCAGCAGGGCGTCCTCGGAGAGGTGCGCCATGATCCGCATCTCGATCTGGCTGTAGTCGGCCGTCATCAGCGAGGCGTAGCCGGGGCCGACCACGAAGCTCTCGCGGATCCGGCGCCCCTCCTCGGTGCGGACCGGGATGTTCTGCAGGTTCGGGTCCGTGCTCGAGAGCCGGCCGGTCGCCGCGATGGTCTGGTGGAAGGTGGTGTGGATCCGGCCGTCGGGCTGGACCGTCTTGAGCAGGCCCTCGATGGTCTGGCGCAGGCGGATGACCTCGCGGTGGCGCAGCAGGTGCAGCAGGAACGGGTGCTCGGTCTGCTTGAACAGTCCCTGCAGCGCGTCGGCGTCGGTCGTGTAGCCGGTCTTGGTGCGCTTGGTCTTCGGCATCCCCAGCTCGTCGAAGAGCACGACCTGCAGCTGCTTGGGCGAGCCGAGGTTGATCTCCTTGCCGATGACGGCGTAGGCCTCCTCGGCCTCCTTGCGCACCTCCTCGCCGAAGTGCGTCTCGAGGCCCTCGAGGTGCTCGGTGTCGACCGCGATGCCGGTCTGCTCCATGCCCGCGAGGATGCCGACGAGCGGCATCTCGACGTCGGTGAGCAGCGATCGCCCGCCCGCCCGCTCGACCTCGTCAGCCAGCTCGGCCGAGAGGTCCAGCGCCGCGCGGGCCTGGACCATCGCGCTGCGGGCGATGCCGGCGGTGGCCTCGTCCTCGTCGAAGAGCATGCCCTGGTCGTCGTCCTCGGCCTGGCTGAGCTCGCGGTGGAGGTAGCGCAGCGTGAGGTCGGCGAGGTCGTAGGAGCGCTGGTCGGGCGCGACGAGGTAGGCCGCCAGCGCGGAGTCCTCGGCCACGCCGGCCAGCTGCCAGCCGTGCGCGGCGAGGGCGAGCAGCGGGCCCTTGGCGTTGTGGAGCACCTTCGGCCGGCTCGTGTCGGCGAGCCAGTCGGCCAGCGCCGCGTCGTCGGCCTGGGTCATGGCATCCACGTCGACGTACGCCGCCCGGCCGTCGGCGAGCGCGAGAGCCAACCCGCTCACCCGTCCGGTGCCGCTGCCCCAGGTGCCGCGGACGCTGACGCCGACGGTCTCGCTGCCGATCCCGGCCAGCCATCCGGCGACGGCGTCGGGGGCGAGGCTGGTGCCGTCGAGCTCGACGCCGGCCTCGACCGCGAGGTCCTCGCCGGGCGCGACCACGTCCATGATCCGGGTGCGCAGCTCGCCGCGGATCTCCAGCTCGTCGAGGAGCTCCAGGGCGGCCGCCCGGTCCCAGTCGCTGCGCGCGAAGTCGTCGATCGTGACGCCGAGTGGCAGGTCGCGGACCAGCGCGTTGAGCCGCCGGTTGCGGATCACGTCGCCGAGGTGCTCGCGGAGCGACTCACCCTTCTTGCCCGTGATCTTGTCCGCGTGGGTGATGACGTTGTCGAGGCCGTCGTAGGTGTTGATCCACTTCGCGGCGAACCCGGCGCCGACCCCGGGGACACCCGGCAGGTTGTCGGACTGCTCCCCCACGATGGCGGCCAGCTCGGGGTAGCGGTGCGGGGGTACGCCGTACTTCTCCTCCACCGCGGCCGGCGTCAGGCGGGCCAGGTCGGACACGCCCCGCATGGGGTAGAGCACCGTCGAGCGTTCGGTGACCAGCTGGAAGGAGTCCCGGTCGCCGGTGAGGATCAGCACCTCGAGCCCGCTCTCCTCGTCCGCCAGCGCCTGGGTGACCACGGTCGCGATGATGTCGTCGGCCTCGTAGCCCGGCGCCTTGAGGAACGGGATGGAGAAGCTGGTCAGCATCCGCTCGATCAAGGGCAGCTGGCTGCTGAACTCCCCCGGCGTCTTGTTGCGCTTGGCCTTGTACTCGGCGTACTCCTCCGTGCGGAAGGTCTGCCGCGACACGTCGAAGGCGACCGCCACGTGGGTCGGCTGCTCGTCACGCAGCACGTTGACGAGCATCGAGGTGAACCCGTAGACGGCGTTGGTGTTCTGGCCGGTCGCGGTCGAGAAGTTCTCGACCGGGAGGGCGAAGAAGGCGCGGTAGGCCAGCGAGTGGCCGTCGAGGAGGAGCAGACGCGGTCGAGTGGTCTCCGACACTGGCTGGGGCACCCGGCGACTCTACCGATCCCGACCGACAGCCGACCGACCGCCGGGTGGTGCGACCGCGTCGCTATCGTCGCCCCATGACGAGCAACGAGGAGATCGCCGACTTCCTGCGCGCCAACATGGGCGCCCTCAACGAGCGGATGGGCGTCGAGCTGGTCGAGATCAGCCCCGAGCGGGTCGTCGCGACGATGCCCGTCGAGGGCAACACCCAGCCCTACGGGCTGCTCCACGGCGGCGCCTCGGTCGTGCTCGCCGAGACCCTCGGCTCGGTCGCCGCGGCGCTCAACGCCGGCCCGGGCCGGTTCGCCGTCGGCACCGACATCAACGCCACCCACCACCGCTCCGCGACCAAGGGCCTGGTCACCGGCGTGGCGACCCCGCTCCACCTGGGCCGGACGATGGCGAGCTTCGAGATCGCGATCACCGACGAGGACGGGCGCCGTGTGTGCACCTCGCGGATCACCTGCGCGCTGATCGAGCGCGACCCCACCCCGAAGGGCTGACCTGCCGAGCCTGCTGGTCAGTCGGCGGCGGCGAGCCGCTCGGCCCGGGCCCGGCGCAGCGAGCGCCGGGCGGCGAGCACCTTGGTGCGACCGCTGTCGGCACCGACGGCCGAGCGCTGGGGCGAGATCCGGCTGCGCAGCAGCGTGGTGGGCGCGATCCGGTACATCACGACCGGCGCCAGGCCGAGCCGCGCCATGAACCGGTTGGCGTCACGCGAGGAGTGCGGGACGGCGGTCACGACGTGGAGGATGCCGTTCTCCTCCGCGAACGCCGTCGCGGCCTCCATCAGCGTGTGGCCGACGCCGTGGCGCCGGTAGTGGTCGAAGACCCGCGGGTGGATCGACTGCACGCACGGCTCGAGGTTGAGCGGCGAGAGGGTCGTGATCCGGAGGTAGACGGCACCGGCCAGGTTGCCGTCGTACTCGACGACGACGACGCGCTGCTCCGGGGACGCGGCGGCCGTCTTGATCACGAGCTCGAGGTCGGCGGCCTGCTCCGACCGGTCGGCCCGTCGTACGGCGTCGCTCCACAGCTCGGTGAGGGCGACGGCGTCCTCGCGTGTGGCCACGCGCGTCGTCAGCGAGTACCGACTCATCGGGTCCCTGCCTTCCTCACCCAAGACGTCACAACCCCGAGAACCGGGCCGCAGTCCCTCGGCCCGCCGGCCAAGACTACGCGGCGGGCAGCACCCACGGAAAGTGGTGATCCCTCATTCGGTGTTACATCTCGGATACGAGACTGTTTCCCGCAGGGGCGTCATTTCGCAGTGACTTTCACAACATCTAGAGTCCCCCGCATGAACAAGTTGCGCCTTCCAGTCCTGGCCGTCGTCGCCGTCGCCTCCCTCTCGCTCAGCGCGTGCGGATCGGACGACGGCGGCACCACGAAGAGCGGCGCCAACCTCGTCAAGGACGGCACCCTCTCGGTCTGCTCGGACATCCCCTATGCCCCGTTCGAGGACATCGACGAGTCCACCCCGACGGGCTACAAGGGCTTCGACATCGACATCGTGAGCGAGATCGCCGAGCGGCTGGACCTGAAGATCGCGATCCAGGACTCGGCCTTCGACCCGCTGCAGAACGGCCAGGCCCTGAACTCCGGCCAGTGCGACCTCGCCGCCTCCGCCATGACCATCACCGACGACCGCAAGAAGGCCCTCGCCTTCTCCGACGGCTACTACGACTCCAAGCAGTCCCTGCTGGTGCCTGCCGACAGCGACATCGCCGGGATCGGCGACCTCGACGGCGTCAAGGTCGGCGTGCAGAAGGCCACCACCGGCGAGACCTACACGACCCAGAACGCCAAGGGCGCCGAGGTCGTCGTGCTCCCGGGCGACCCGGAGATGTTCCAGGCGCTGAAGGCCGGTCAGGTCGACGCCCTCCTCCAGGACCTGCCGGTCAACCTGGTCCACACCACCGACGGCGCCTACAAGATCGTCGAGACCTACGACACCGACGAGCAGTACGGCCTGGCGATGGCCAAGACCAACACCGCACTCGTCGACGACGTCAACGAGGCGCTCGCCGACATGCGCGAGGACGGCACCTACGACGAGATCTACAACAAGTACTTCGAGGTCAAGTGAGGCGCAGCACCCGGCGGCGGCTCCAGATCTGGGCGCTGAACCTCGGCGTCGTCGTCGTGGCCGCCGTCCTGGTGCTGCTCGCCGACTGGGGCCGGATCCACGAGAACTTCTGGAGCGACGACGGTGTCGCGCTCTCGGGGGGCAACTGGGGCGACCTGATCACCATCGGCGCCGTCAACACCATCAAGTACACAGCGATCGCGTTCGCCGGTGGACTGGCGCTCGGCCTCGCCCTGGCGCTCCTGCGGCTCTCGCCGGTGGCCACGCTGCGCTGGCTGGCCACGGTGTACATCGAGTTCTTCCGCGGCCTGCCGGCCCTGATCGTCATCGTGTTCATGGGCTTCGGCCTGCCGATCGCGTTCCAGTGGCGCCCGCCGGGCGGCCTGGTCGGCGCGGGCCTGATCGCGCTCATCATGGTCGCGGGCGCCTACATGGCCGAGACCCTGCGTGCCGGCATCCAGGCCGTCCCGAAGGGCCAGACCGAGGCGGCGCGCTCTCTGGGCATGGGATCGATCGCGACGACCACCCGCGTGGTGCTGCCGCAGGCGTTCCGGATCGTGATCCCGCCGCTGACCAACGAGTTCGTGCTGCTCATCAAGGACACGGCGCTGCTGTCGGTCATCGGCGCGACCTTCGACCAGCGCGAGCTGACGACGATCGCCCGTGACTTCCAGTCGTCGGGCGTCTCCGCCGGCACGGCCACCAGCCTCGTGCAGGCGGCGCTGCTCTACCTGGTCATCACCCTGCCGCTCACCCAGCTGGTGTCCTGGCTCGAACGTCGACAGAGGAAGGCATCACGATGACGGCAACCGTGCTCGGCCCGAACGGCGAACCGGCCCCCGCGATCGACGTCCGCGGACTGCACAAGTCCTACGGCCACCACGAGGTGCTGAAGGGCATCGACTTCTTCGTCGACGCCGGCCAGGTGGTCTGCGTGATCGGGCCGTCCGGCTCGGGCAAGTCCACGCTCCTGCGCTGCGTCAACCGGCTCGAGGAGCCGACGTCCGGCAAGGTCCTGGTCGAGGGCATCGACATCTGCGACCCGGACACCGACCTCGACGACGTCCGTTCGCGCATCGGCATGGTGTTCCAGCAGTTCAACCTGTTCCCGCACCTGTCGGTCCTGAAGAACCTCACCCTCGCCCAGCGCACCGTGCGTGGGCGGAGCAAGGACGAGGCGGTCGAGGTCGCCCGGCACAACCTGGCCCGCGTCGGCCTCTCCGACAAGGAGGCCGCCTACCCGGCCCACCTGTCGGGCGGTCAGCAGCAGCGCGTCGCCATCGCGCGCGCCCTGTCGATGAATCCGGACATGATGCTGTTCGACGAGCCCACCAGTGCCCTGGACCCCGAGCTCGTCGGCGACGTGCTGGCGGTCATGAAGGAGCTCGCCACCGAGGGCATGACCATGATGGTCGTGACCCACGAGATGGGTTTTGCCCGCGAGGTCGGCGACAAGCTCGTGTTCATGGACGGCGGCGTGGTCGTCGAGGAAGGCCGCCCCGCGGAGGTCCTCGGCAACCCGCAGCACCAGCGCACCCAGGCCTTCCTCTCGAAGGTCCTCTGACGCCACCGCACCACGACGAAGGGCCCGGGCATCGCCCGGGCCCTTCGTCGTGTCCTGCCTGCGATCAGATGTCGCCGCCGAGGTAGGCGGCCTTCACCGCCGGGTCGACCGCGAGGTCCTGGCCGGTGCCCGAGCGCACGATCTCGCCCGTCTCCAGGATGTGTGCGTCGTGCGAGCGCTTGAGCGCCTGGGCGGCGTTCTGCTCGACGAGGAGCACGGTCGTGCCCTGCTGGTTGATCTCGGTGATGATCGTGAAGATCTGCTGGATCAGCTTGGGCGCCAGTCCCATCGAGGGCTCGTCGAGCAGCAGCAGGCGGGGGTTGGACATCAGCGCGCGGCCGATGGCGAGCATCTGCTGCTCACCACCGGACATGCTGCCCGCCGCCTGCTTCTCGCGCTCCTTGAGCCGCGGGAACAGGGTGAACACACGGTCCATGTCCTCGCGGTAGGCCGCGGTCTTGCGGTCCTTGCGCAGGAACGCACCCATGTCGAGGTTCTCCAGCACCGTCATGCCGGGGAAGCAGCCACGGCCCTCGGGCGACTGGCTGATCCCCCGCTTGACCCGCTCGTACGGCGGCAGGTGGGTGATGTCCTCGCCCTCGAACCGGACGGCGCCGCCGCGGACCTTGCGCAGGCCCGAGATGGTCTTCAGCGTCGTCGTCTTGCCCGCGCCGTTGGCACCGACGAGCGAGGTGACCGTGCCCTCCGGAACCGAGAACGAGATGCCGCGGATGGCCTCGATGTGGCCGTAGTTGACCTGGAGGCCGTCGACCTCAAGAAGCATCTTCATCCACTCCCAGGTAGGCGGCGATGACCGCCGGGTTGTCGCGGATCTCGGCAGGCGCGCCCTCGGCGATCTTCTGCCCGAACTCCAGCACCACGATCCGGTCGGTGACGCCCATGACCAGCCGCATGTCGTGCTCGATGAGGAGCACCGTGTAGCCCGCGTCGCGGACCTTGCGGATCAGCTCCATGAGCTTGACCTTCTCGGCCGGGTTGAAGCCGGCCGCCGGCTCGTCGAGGCAGAGCAGCTTCGGGTTGGTGCCCATCGCGCGGGCGATCTCGAGGCGGCGCTGGTCGCCGTAGGACAGGTTCGAGGCGAGCTCGTCGTGGCGGGCCTTGATGCCGACCATGTCGAGCAGCTCCTTCGCCCTGGCCAGCGAGGCGGCCTCGGTACGACGGTGCCGCGGGGTGCGCAGCAGCGCGTCCCAGAAGCCGACCTTGCTGTGCGCGTCGGTGCCGACCATGACGTTCTCGAGCACCGTCATCGACTTGAACAGCCGGATGTTCTGGAACGTCCGGGCCAGGCCGAGCTGGGTGATCTTGTGCTTCTTCAGCTTCGTCAGCGACGTGCCGTCGAAGCGCGCCTCCCCCGAGGTGGGCCGGTAGACGCCGGTCATGACGTTGAAGCAGGTCGTCTTGCCGGCACCGTTGGGCCCGATCAGGCCGAGGATCTCGCCCTCGTTGATGGTGAAGCTGACGTCGTCGAGCGCGGTGAGGCCACCGAACCTCAAGGTGACGTGGTCGACCTCGAGCAGGGCCTTGGCCGAGCTCGCGTCGTACGGGGAGTACTCAGACATTGCGGGGCTCCTCCTCCAGCTGCTCGTCCAGCTCGCCTTCCTCCAGTGCCTCGATCTCGGCCGCAGCCGCCTTGGCACGACGGGTCCGCCGCGGTGGCAGCAGGCCCTCCGGGCGCCAGACCGCGAGGACGGTCAGCGCCAGGCCGAAGAAGAGCAGACGGAAGTCGGCGAACTCACGGAAGCGCTCGGGCAGGTAGGCGACGAGCGCACCACCGGCGATCGCTCCCCACCGGTTGCCCGACCCGCCGACGATGACCGCCGCGACGAAGAGCATCGACAGCAGCAGCGGGAAGCTGTCGGGACTGATGTAGCCACCCTGACCACTGGCGTAGAACGAGCCCGAGAGGCCGCCGATCGCGGCACCCAGCGCGAACGCCATCAGCTTGAACTTGAAGGTCGGCACGCCCATCAGCTCAGCGGCGTCCTCGTCCTCGCGCGTCGCCTCCCAGGCGCGCCCGACCCGGCTGTTCTTGACCAGCCGGTCGCCCAGCAGGACCAGCACCAGCGCGGTCAGGATCAACCAGTAGTACGGGATCGCGTTGGTCGCGCCGAACACCAGGAAGTGGACCGAGTGCTCCTTGTCGAGGTGCGGGACCAGCCCGTCCCACTCGAGGCGCGGGATCTCGAACAGGCCGCCCGGCTTGAACGGCGGCTCGGCCGCGGGGCCGATCGTGTTCGGGTGCGGGATGTCCTTGATGCCCGCCGAGGCACCGAGCCACTCGATGTTCTTGACGCAGATCCGGATGATCTCTCCGAAACCGAGCGTCACGATCGCGAGGTAGTCGCCACGGACCCGCAGCGTCGGTGCACCGAGGATGACGCCGGTGACCATGGTGACCGCGATCGCCACCGGCAGGGCCAGGAAGAACGGCCAGGAGCCGTGCTGCGAGGTCAGCACACCGGTGGTGTAGGCGCCGGTGGCGTAGAAGCCGACGTACCCGAGGTCGAGCAGGCCGGCGTAGCCGATGACGATGTTGAGGCCCAGGGCCACCAGCGCGAACGCGGCGACCTGGAACATCACGCCGCCGAAGTCGATCTCGTTGGTCGTGATCAGCGGCGGGCGCAGCAGCGGCAGGCCGTAGAAGAAGAGCGCGACCAGGACGAGGATGAGGGCCTTCACCGCCGGGTGCTGACGCTTGTAGCCGTCCGACACCGCGTCCATGGCCTGGCCGAGAGGACTGAAGTAGCTGCCGACCCTGCTCATGCGCGTGCCTTCCCCAGGGACTCACCGAGCAGGCCGGAGGGCCGCACGAGGAGGATCAGGACGAGCAGCACGAACGCGACGACGTCCTTCCAGTTCTGGCCGAACAGCGCCGAGCCCCAGTTCTCCATCACGCCCAGGATGAGACCACCCAGGAGCGCCCCGCGCAGGTTGCCGATGCCGCCCATGACGGCCGCGGTGAACGCCTTGACGCCCAGGATGAATCCCGCGTTCTGGCGGGTCACCCCGACCTTCATCATGTAGAGCGTGGCCGCGGCGCCGGCCATCAGGCCGCCGATCAGGAAGGTGAGCTGGACCACGCGGGTCGGGTTCACGCCCATCAGCGCCGCGGACTCGGGGTCCTGCGCGACAGCGCGGATGCCACGACCGAAGCGGGTACGACGCACGAACTGGTCGAGCGCGACCATCATCAGCAGCGCGGCGACGATGATCACCAGGTCGACGTCGGAGAGCGTGTAGCCGCCGATGGTGAGGATGTCGTGCTCGCGGATCGTCACCGGGTTGGTGTAGACGTCTCGGGCCTTGCCCGGGGCGACGTAGTCCGCGAGGTTGTCGTCGAGGCCGAAGACCTCGGCGAAGCGGTCGCGCAGGCCCATGGCCTCGGCGAGCGCGAAGGACGCACCGATGGCGGAGATCAGCGCGATCAGCTTGGGTGCGTTCTTGTTCATCAACGGGCGGTAGGCCAGCCGTTCGAGCAGCAGTGCCACGCCCGCTGACAGCGCACAGGCCGCGACCAGGGCGACCAGCAGGACTGGGACGGCCTCACCGAGGCTCCAGGTCGCGCTGCCGGTGCCGTGCAGCAGGATGAAGACCCACGCGACGGCGAAGGTGCCGTACATGAAGACCTCGGAGTGCGCGAAGTTGATGAGCTGCAGCACGCCGTAGACCATCGTGTAGCCGAGCGCGATGAGCGCGTAGATCGCACCGAAGACGAGCCCACCCATGGTGTAGCTCAAGAAGTTCTCGGGGCTACCGAAAAGGTTGCCGAAGTCCAAAGGAGTTCCCTCCGCCGTTGTGCTCGACTGTGGCCGGGGGCCAGGCCCCCGGCCACAGTCAGGTCAGTCCCTCAGTGGACCCGGATCACTTGATCTCTTCGGGGTTCTCCACGTCGAGGGCGCCGTCCTTCACGAAGTAGGCGTAGATCGCCGACTCCTTGATGTCGCCCTTGTCGTCGAAGGCGATCGGGCCGCTCACGCCGTCGCCGGTGTAGGAGCCGATGAACTCGTTGATCTCCTGGCCGTCGGACGCGCCGTCCTTGATCGCGGCGAGGAAGATGTTCGTCGCGTCGTAGGCCTGCGTGGCGTAGAGACCGGACGCACCGAAGTCGGCCGGAGCCGGCGCGGCGGGAGCGGACAGGACCGCGCCCTCGGCGCCCTCGGCACCCGCGACCTTCACGAAGTTCGGGTCCTCGGAGCCGTCGCCCGACATGAAGGTGCCCTTGAAGCCACCCTGGCGCAGCTGCTTGGCGAGCAGGCCGGCCTCGGTGTAGTAGCCGCCGTAGAAGACCGCGTCGGCACCGGACGACTTCACGCCCTGGACGATGGCGGACATGTTCGTGTCACCGACCGAGATCTGGTCGGAGTCGACGAGCGCGTCGCCGAGGGAGTCCTTGACCTTGCCGGCCAGGCCCTTCGAGTAGTCCTGGCCGTCGTCGACGACGAAGACCTTCTTGGCACCGACGGTCTCGGTGAGGTACTTGGCGTCCGCCGCACCCTGCGCGTCGTCGTTGCCGATGACGCGGTGCCAGGTCGTCCAGCCCTGCTCGGTGATGGTCACGTTGGTGGCCGACGGCGAGATCGACGGGAGACCCGACTCGAAGAAGGTCTTGCCGGTGGCGAGGGACTCGCCCGAGAAGCCGGGGCCGACGAGGCCGACGATCGAGTCGTCGTTGATGATCTGCGTCGCGAGGGCCGGCGCCTTGTCGGGGCTGCCCTGCGAGTCGAACGTCTTCAGGTTGATCTTGCAGTCCGCGTTGTCGGCGTTGTACTCCTTCAGCGCCAGGTTGATGCCGTTGACCATGTTCTGGCCGAGGGCGCCGGCGTCACCGGTCAGCGCGCCGAGGAACGCGAGGTTCTTGCCACAGAGGTTGCCGCCTCCGGCGTTCGTGTCGTCGTCGCCGCTGTCGTCGGAACCGCAGGCGGTCATGGAGAGGCTGAGGGCCAGCACCGCGATGCTCGCTCCGAATACCTTGTTACGCGTCAAGACTTTCTCCCGCTTCCTTACTCGAGCCGGGGGCAGCGGTCGCTGACCTCGGACGTGTCCTGCCGCGGGAACCTACACCGGCTCAGGGGTGGGCGGAAGCAACTCGACGGCTCAGGAGCAGAATCCTGACGAATCTGTTACCTGAGAGCCGGGTCACACGGATTTTTTACGCGTTCGACGCCCCAGGGACACCGTGGGTGACCACGCCGTCGGCTACCTCGCGCATCGACATGCGCAGGTCCATCGCGGTCTTCTGGATCCACCGGAAGGCCTCCGGCTCGGTCAGCGAGAGCTGCTCCTGGAGGATGCCCTTCGCCCGGTCGACCGCCTTGCGGGTCTCCAGCCGCTCGGTGAGGTCGGCGACCTCGTTCTCGAGCTGGCGGATCTCGGCGAACCGGCTGACCGCCATCTCGATCGCCGGCACCAGGTCGCTCTGCGAGAACGGCTTCACGAGGTACGACATCGCCCCCGCCTCGCGCGCCCGCTCGACCAGCTCGCGCTGGGAGAAGGCCGTCAGCATGACCACCGGCGCGATCCGCTGGCCCGCGATCGCCTCGGCCGCCGCGATGCCGTCGAGCACGGGCATCTTGACGTCGAGGATCACGAGGTCGGGACGCAGCTCCTCGGCCAGCTCGATCGCCTTCTGCCCGTCGCCGGCCTGGCCCACGACGTCGTACCCCTCCTCGACGAGCATCTCGGCGAGGTCCATCCGGATCAGGGTCTCGTCCTCCGCGATCACCACGGTGCGGCGCGAGGGCTGGGGGGCGGCGGCGGTCTCGGTCACGGGACAAGGCTATCGGCCCGCCCGATGTCGGGGCGGGGCGCCGCCTCGGCTACGGTTTCGGGTGCAACCGCCCCGGTAGCCCAACGGCAGAGGCCCGGCTCTCAAACAGCCGTCAGTGTGGGTTCGAATCCCACCCGGGGCACCATCGCCCTTCGATGTGTCGGACCCTCGTCCGACGGTCGAGCCGTGTACTCGGAACACGTTCGACAACAGGCACGCGAGTTGCGTGCCCGTGGACTCACTTGGCAAGCCGTGGCGACGGAGCTGGGCGTCAGCGTCTCGGCCGTATTGGCATGGGACCGAGATCCCCACGCGTGGGCCCGAAGACTCAGCGAGTGCCCACGTTGCGGAGACGCACCGCTCGACAGCCCTGCGTACTCAGCATTGCTCGGCTACTACCTCGGGGACGGGCACATCGCGAGAGCCGCGCGCTACTACGCGCTGAGGGTCGCCTGCGACACGACCTACCCCGGCATCATCAACGATGTCACGGACTGCATCACGAAGGTGCGGCCAGGGGCGCGGGTGTTTCTTGTCCGCAGGCCCGGATGTATCAACGTTCAAGCCCACTGGCAGCACTGGGCGTGCCTGTTCCCTCAACACGGTCGCGGCCCGAAGCACGAACGTCCGATCGTGCTCGCGAGCTGGCAGCAGGCGATCGTCGAGGACCACCCCGGACCGTTCCTCCGCGGGCTGTTCCACTCGGACGGCTGCCGTGCGAACAACTGGACCCGCCGCACGGTCGCCGGCGAGCCGAAGATCTACCGCTACCCGCGCTGGCAGTTCGTCAACGCGTCGCAGGACATCCGCGAACTCTGCTGCTGGGCTCTCGACCTGGTCGAGATCCCGTGGCGCCCGTCCAACACCCGAACGATCAGCGTGTCCCGTCGCGAGGCGGTGGCGCGGCTGGACGAGCTGATCGGTCCTAAGACGTGAACCTTCGCCTACTTCCTCCGGTACGCCGGCGCGACCTCGTTGATCGCGTCACCCATCCGGTGGATGCGCAGCGCGTTGGTCGAGCCGGGGATGCCGGGCGGGCTGCCGGCGACGATGACGACGAGGTCGCCTTCCTTGACCCGGCCGATGCGGAGCAGCTCCTCGTCGACCTGGCGGACCATCTCGTCGGTGTGCTCGACGGTCGAGGTCTGGAAGGCCTCGACGCCCCAGGTCACGGCGAGCTGGGAACGGGAACGGGCCTCGGGGGTGAAGGCGAGGACCGGGATCGAGCTGCGCAGCCGGGCGAGGCGCCGGGCCGAGTCGCCGGACTGGGTGAAGGCGACGACGTACTTCGCGCCGACGCGCTCGGCGACCTCCTCCGCGGCCTTGGTGATCACGCCACCGCGGGTGTGCGGGTCCCACTCGATGCGGCCGAAGCGGCTGAAGGTGTCGTCGACGAGTGCGTGCTCCTCGGTGGCCGAGATGATCCGCGCCATCGTCTCGACCGTGTGGATGGGGTGCTCCCCCACACCGGTCTCGCCCGACAGCATCACGGCGTCGGCGCCGTCGAGCACCGCGTTGGCGACGTCACTGGCCTCGGCTCGGGTCGGCGCGGGGCTGGTGATCATCGACTCCAGCATCTGGGTGGCGACGATCACGGGCTTCGCGTTGCGCCGGGCGGCGACGATGATCTTCTTCTGGAGGAAGGGCACCTCCTCCAGCGGGCACTCCACGCCGAGGTCGCCGCGGGCGACCATGAAGGCGTCGAAGGCGGAGACGACCTCGTCGAGGTTCTCGATGGCCTGCGGCTTCTCGATCTTCGCGATGACGGGGAGCATGATCCCCTCCTCGCGCATGATGACGCGCACGTCCTCGGCGTCCTTGGCGTTGCGCACGAAGCTCAGCGCGATGAAGTCGACACCGAGGCGCAGGGCGAAGCGCAGGTCGGTGATGTCCTTCTCCGACAGTGCCGGGACGGAGACCGCGACGCCGGGCAGGTTGATGCCCTTGTTGTTGCTGACCTTGCCGCCGACCAGGACCTCGGTGACGACGTCGGTGCCGTCGACGACCTCGACCACCCGGAGGCGGACCTTGCCGTCGTCGATCAGCAGCGGGTCGCCGGGGGCGACGTCGCCGGGCAGTCCCTTGTACGTCGTCCCGCAGATCTCGGCGTTGCCGTCGACGTCGCGGGTGGTGATCGTCCAGCGCTGGCCGCGGGCCAGGGTCGTGGGCCCTCCGGAGAACCGCTCGAGCCGGATCTTCGGGCCCTGCAGGTCGGCGAGGATGCCGACGCCGTGGCCGCTGGCGTCGGACGCCTCGCGCACCAGACGGTAGACCTCGGCGTGGTCCGCGTGGGAGCCGTGGCTCATGTTGAGGCGCGCGACGTCCATGCCGGCGTAGACCAGCTCGCGGATCCTCCGCTCCGAGCTGGTGGCCGGGCCGAGGGTGCACACGATCTTGGCTCTTCGCACGTTCCAACCCTATCGGTGACCGACGGGTAGAAAAAGTCGAATCGACGCAAACTTCGGATGAAGTCTGCGCCGATTCGACGGAGTGGTGCAGGTGCGGGGTCAGACCACCAGCGGACGCGCGGTCGGCGGGATCGGGGCGGGCAGCCGGGTGCTGCCGGTGAGGAACTTGTCCACCCCGGCGGCGGCCGCACGGCCCTCCGCGATCGCCCACACGATGAGCGACTGGCCACGACCGGCGTCACCGGCGACGAAGACGCCGTCGACGTTGGTCGCGTAGTCGTTGTCGCGCTTGATGTTGCCGCGCTCGTCGAGCTCGACGCCGAGCTGCTCGACCAGGCCGGGCTGCTCCGGGCCGACGAAGCCCATCGCGAACAGCACCAGGTCGGCCGGGATCTCCCGCTCGGTGCCCTCGTGCTCGACCAGCTTGCCGCCCTCGAACGAGACCTCGACCAGGCGCAGCGCCCGGACGTTGCCCTCGTCGTCGCCGAGGAACTCCTTGGTGGAGACGGCGTAGACGCGCTCGCCGCCCTCCTCGTGCGCGGAGGAGACCCGGTAGGTCATCGGGTACGTCGGCCACGGCTGACCGTCGGGACGGTCCTCCGTGGGCTGCGGCATGATCTCGAGCTGGGTGATCGAGGTCGCACCCTGGCGGGTGGAGGTGCCGAGGCAGTCGGCGCCCGTGTCACCGCCACCGATGATGACGACGTGCTTGCCGTCAGCACGGATCTGGCCCTCGACCTCCTCGCCGAGTGCGACGCGGTTGGCCTGCGGCAGGAACTCCATCGCCTGGTGGATGCCCTTGAGCTCGCGCCCGGGCACCGGCAGGTCACGCGGGACGGTCGAGCCGACCGCGATCACGACGGCGTCGTAGCGGTCCTTGAGCGCGGTGCCGGTCAGGTTGCCCCGGCCCACCTCCACGCCGGAGCGGAAGACCGTGCCCTCGCGCTTCATCTGCTCGAGGCGCTTGTCGAGGTGCTTCTTCTCCATCTTGAACTCGGGGATGCCGTAGCGCAGCAGCCCGCCGGGCTTGTCGGCCCGCTCGTAGACGGCCACGGTGTGGCCGGCCCGGGTGAGCTGCTGGGCGGCGGCGAGGCCCGCCGGGCCCGAGCCGATGACCGCGACCGTGCGGCCCGAGAGCCACTCCGGCGGCTGCGGCCGCACGAAGCCGGACTCGAAGGCCTTGTCGATGATCGAGACCTCGATGTTCTTGATCGTCACCGCCGGCTGGTTGATGCCGAGCACGCACGCGGTCTCGCAGGGCGCCGGGCAGAGGCGACCGGTGAACTCCGGGAAGTTGTTGGTCGCGTGCAGGCGCTCGATCGCGCCCTCCCAGTCGTCGCGCCAGACCAGGTCGTTCCACTCCGGGATGATGTTGCCCAGGGGGCAGCCGGAGTGACAGAACGGGATGCCGCAGTCCATGCAGCGGCTGGCCTGGACGCTGATGATCGGCAGCAGTGCGCGACCGATCCCGCCCGGGTAGACCTCGTTCCAGTCGCCCACCCGCTCGTCCACCGGACGACGGGAAGCCACCTCACGCGTGTTCTTCAGGAAGCCCTTCGGGTCAGCCATGGAGCACCTCCATCACCTTGTTCGCGGTCTGGTCGTCGTCCAGCCCCTCGGCCTTCGCCTCGGCCTGGACCGCCAGGACCTTCGCGTAGTCGCGCGGCATGACCTCGGTGAACCGCGGCAGTGCGGCCTCCCAGTCGGCCAGCAGCGCCTCGGCGACCTCGGAGCCGGTCTCCTCGAAGTGCTTGCGCACGATGCCCTCGAGCTCACCGGCGTACTCGGCGCTCACCGGACGCAGGTCGACGAGCTCGCCGTTGACCCGGAAGTCCTTGAGGTCGAGCACCCAGGCGATGCCGCCCGACATGCCGGCCGCGAAGTTGCGCCCGGTCTTGCCGAGGACGACGACCCGGCCGCCGGTCATGTACTCGCAGCCGTGGTCGCCCACGCCCTCGGTGACGACGGTGGCACCGGAGTTGCGCACGCAGCACCGCTCGCCGACGCCGCCGCGGATGAAGATCTCACCCGAGGTCGCGCCGTAGGCGATGGTGTTGCCCGCGATGATGTGCTCCTCGGCCCGGAAGCCGGCAGCACGGTCGGGCCGGATCGCGATCCGGCCACCGGAGAGGCCCTTGCCGACGTAGTCGTTGGCGTCGCCCTCGAGCCGCAGCGTGATGCCCTTCGGCACGAACGCACCGAGCGACTGGCCCGCCGACCCGACGAAGGTCAGGTCGATGGTGCCGTCGGGCAGGCCCGCGCCGCCGTACTTCTTGGTGACCTCGTGGCCGAGGATCGTGCCGACGGTGCGGTTGACGTTGCGGATCTGCAGCTGGGCACGCACCGGCTCGCCCGACTCGATGGCCGCGGCCGCGAGCGGGAGGATCTCGGTGACGTCCAGCGACTTCTCCAGGGCGTGGTCCTGGGTGCCGGTGTTGCGCAGGTCCTGGTCGGGGAAGTGGGTCGCGGCGATGTCGACCTTGTGCAGGATCGGCGCCAGGTCGAGACCCTGCGCCTTCCAGTGGTTGACGGCCTCGACGGTGTCGAGCACCTCGACCTGGCCGATGGCCTCCTCGATCGACCGGAAGCCCAGCTGCGCGAGCAGCTCACGGACCTCCTCGGCGATGAACTCGAAGAAGTTGACGACGTACTCGGCCTTGCCGCTGAACCGCGACCGCAGGGTCGGGTTCTGCGTCGCAACGCCCACCGGGCAGGTGTCGAGGTGGCAGACCCGCATCAGGATGCAGCCCGAGACCACCAGCGGGGCGGTCGCGAAGCCGAACTCCTCGGCGCCGAGCAGCGCCGCGATGACGACGTCACGACCGGTCTTCAGCTGGCCGTCGGTCTGCACGACGATGCGGTCGCGCAGGCCGTTGAGCAGCAGGGTCTGCTGGGTCTCGGCGAGGCCGAGCTCCCAGGGACCGCCGGCGTGCTTGAGCGAGGTGAGCGGCGAGGCGCCCGTGCCGCCGTCGTGGCCGGAGACCAGGACGACGTCCGCGTGCGCCTTCGACACACCGGCCGCCACCGTGCCGACGCCGACCTCGGAGACCAGCTTCACGTGGACGCGGGCCGACGGGTTGGCGTTCTTGAGGTCGTGAATCAGCTGCGCCAGGTCCTCGATCGAGTAGATGTCGTGGTGCGGCGGCGGGCTGATCAGGCCCACGCCCGGCGTGGAGTGGCGGGTCTTCGCGACCCACGGGTACACCTTGTTGCCGGGCAACTGGCCGCCCTCGCCGGGCTTGGCGCCCTGCGCCATCTTGATCTGGATGTCGTCGGCGTTGGTGAGGTACTCGCTCGTGACGCCGAAGCGGCCCGACGCGACCTGCTTGATCGCGCTGCGGCGCTCGGGGTCGTGGAGACGGTCCGCGTCCTCGCCGCCCTCACCGGTGTTGGACTTGGCGCCCAGCCGGTTCATGGCGATCGCGAGGGTCTCGTGGGCCTCGCGCGAGATGGAGCCGTACGACATGGCGCCGGTCGAGAACCGCTTGACGATCGCCGACACCGGCTCGACCTCGTCGATCGGGATCGGCGTACGGCCGAACGCACCGGCGTCCTTGAACCTGAACAGCCCGCGCAGCGTCATCAGCTTCTCGGACTGCTCGTCCACGGCCGACGTGTACTGCTTGAAGATGTCGTAGCGACCGGTCCGCGTGGAGTGCTGCAGGCGGAACACCGTCTCCGGGTTGAAGAGGTGCGGCTCGCCCTCGCGACGCCACTGGTACTCGCCACCGATCTCGAGCTCGCGGTGCGCGGGCGCGATGCCGGCCGGCGGGTACGCCTTGGCGTGGCGCGCGGCCACCTCGGTCGCGATGACGTCGAGCTCGACGCCGCCCAGCTTGGAGGTGGTGCCGGTGAAGTACTTGTCGACGACCGTCTGCGAGAGACCGATGCACTCGAAGATCTGCGCACCCGTGTACGACGCCACGGTGCTCACGCCGATCTTCGACATCACCTTCACGACGCCCTTGCCGAGCGCCTTGATCAGGTTCTTGACGGCCTGCTCGGGCTCGGTCTTGACGTAGTAGCCCTCGCGAGCGAGGTCCTCGACCGTCTCCATGGCGAGGTACGGGTTGACCGCGGCCGCGCCGTAGCCGACCAGCAGGGCCACGTGGTGGACCTCGCGGACGTCACCGGCCTCGACGAGGAGGCCGACCTGGGTGCGGGTCTTCTCGCGGACCAGGTGGTGGTGGACCGCACCCGTCAGCAGCAGCGACGGGATCGGCGCGAGGTCGGCCGTGGAGTGGCGGTCGGACAGCACGATGATGCGCGCACCACCGGCGATCGCCTCCGACACCTCCTGGCAGATCTCGTCGATGCGGGCAGCCATCGCCGCACCGCCGCCGTGGACGTCGTAGAGGCCGCGGGAGACGTGGGTGATGAAGCCCGGGTGGTCGCCCTCACGGTTGATGTGGCGGATCTTGGCCAGGTCGTCGTTGGAGATGACCGGGAACGGCAGCGAGATCTGCCGGCACGAGGCCGCCGTCGGCTGGAGCAGGTTGGCCTCCGGGCCGATGGAGCCGTAGAGCGAGGTGACGAGCTCCTCGCGGATGGCGTCCAGCGGCGGGTTGGTGACCTGCGCGAAGAGCTGGCTGAAGTAGTCGAACAGCAGCCGGGGCTTGTCGCTCAGCGCCGCGATGGGCGTGTCGGTGCCCATCGAGCCGAGGGCCTCGCCACCGGTGTTGGCCATCGGGGTCAGGATGACCCGCAGCTCCTCCTCGGTGTAGCCGAAGATCTGCTGGCGACGGGTGACCGAGGCGTGCGTGTGCACGATGTGCTCACGGTCCGGGATCTCGTCGAGCTGGATCATGCCGGCGTGCAGCCACTCGCCGTACGGGTTCTCGTCGGCGAGCTGCGCCTTGACCTCGTCGTCCTCGACGATGCGGTGCTCCTCGGTGTCGACCAGGAACATCTTGCCCGGCTGCAGGCGGCCCTTGCGGACGACCGTGGCCGGGTCGAGGTCGAGCACGCCGACCTCCGAGGCCAGGACGACGAGGCCGTCGTCGGTGACCCAGAAGCGCGAGGGGCGCAGGCCGTTGCGGTCGAGGACCGCACCGATCTGGGTGCCGTCGGTGAACACGACGCAGGCGGGGCCGTCCCACGGCTCCATCATCGTGGAGTGGAAGCGGTAGAAGTCGCGCCGCTTCGCGTCCATCTCGGTGTGGTTCTCCCACGCCTCCGGGATCATCATCAGCACCGCGTGCGGCAGGCTGCGACCACCCATGTGGAGGAGCTCGAGGACCTCGTCGAAGGACGCGGAGTCCGAGGCACCGGGGGTGCAGATCGGGAACAGTCGCTCGAGGTCGCCCGGGATCGTCACCGAGTCCAGCAGCGCCTCGCGGGCCCGCATCCAGTTGCGGTTGCCCATGACGGTGTTGATCTCACCGTTGTGCGCGATGAAGCGGAACGGGTGCGACAGCGGCCAGCTCGGGAAGGTGTTCGTCGAGAACCGCGAGTGCACGACACCGATCGCCGAGGCCATCCGCTCGTCGCGGAGGTCGGGGAAGAAGTTGTCGAGCTGGTCGGTCGTCAGCATGCCCTTGTAGGCGAGCGTGCGCGAGGACAGCGACGGGAAGTAGACCTCGGTCTCCCGCTCGGCCCGCTTGCGCAGGCAGAAGGCGAGGCGCTCGAGGTCCATGCCTCCCAGAGGACCGGCACCGTGGGCACCGCCGGGAGCCTGCACGAACAGCTGCGTGAACGTCGGCATGACGCTGAGCGCCATCGTGCCGAGGATGTCCGGGTTGACCGGGACCTCGCGCCAGCCGAGGACGACCAGGCCCTCCTCGGAGGCGATCTCCTCGATCCGGGCGCGGGTCTTGGTGACCTGGCCCTCGTCGCCGGGCAGGAAGGCCGTGCCGACGGCGTACGTGCCGGCGACCGGCAGCGTGATGCCGGCGTCAGCAGCGACGGCGCGGAGGAAGGCGTCCGGCACCTGCAGGAGGATGCCGGCACCGTCGCCGGAGTTGGCCTCGGCGCCGGCGGCGCCGCGGTGGTCAAGGTTGCGAAGAGCCGTGAGCGCCTTCGCCACGATGTCGTGGCTGGCCTCCCCGGTCAGCGTCGCGACGAAGGCAACGCCACAGGCGTCCTTCTCGTGGCGCGGGTCGTAGAGACCCTGCGGCGGTGGGAACGAGTGCATGGAGGGCACCAAGGTTCTCCCGTCGGCTACGTCTGGGGGCTCCCGGCAGCGACATCGAAGCCATCGCGTCGGGGTTCCACAGAAGGTGGGGCGCAAGGGACAGCACTGGCCCACGCGGCGGAGCGCTCAGGTTACCACTTTGTGACATGGCGTTGCTCAGCGGAGGCACCCTCCGGACAGCAGGTGAGACGCTCAGCCGAAGCGGCCGTTGACGTAGTCCGCCGTGCGGGAGTCCTGCGGGTTGTCGAAGATCACGTCCGTCGGCCCCTGCTCGACGATCACCCCGGGCGCGCCGTGGGCGGCCAGGAAGAACGCGCAGCGGTCCGAGACGCGGGCCGCCTGCTGCATGTTGTGGGTGACGATCACGATCGTCACCTGCGACCCGATCTCGCGGATCGTCTCCTCCACGACGCGGGTCGAGGTGGGGTCGAGGGCCGAGCAGGGCTCGTCCATCAGCAGCACCCGCGGCCGTACGGCGAGCGAGCGCGCGATGCACAGGCGCTGCTGCTGGCCGCCGGACAGCGCCGACCCCGGCTGGCGCAGGCGGTCACGGACCTCGACCCACAGCCCGGCCCGGGTCAGCGACTCCTCGACCAGGTCCTGCCGCTCGGAGCGCTTCAGCTTCGAGCCGACCAGGCTGAGCCCGGCGAGCACGTTGTCCTGGATGGACATGGCCGGGAACGGGTTCGGCTTCTGGAAGACCATGCCGATGGCGCGCCGGGCGTCGGTCAGCCGCCGCTCGGGGTCGTAGATGTCCTCGCCGTCGAGGCGCACCTCCCCCGCCAGGGCCGCTCCCGGCACCAGCTCGTGCATCCGGTTGAGGATGCGCAGGAAGGTGGACTTGCCGCAGCCCGACGGACCGATCAACGCGGTCACCTGCCCGGCCGGCAGGTCGATGGAGACCCGGTCGAGCACCTTGCGCTGCCCGAACCAGGCGGACACCGCCTCGGCCTCGAGCCGGCCCGGCTGGACGACGGCCTCCGGGCGCGAGGGCGCGGCGGACGGCGGGGGCGGCGGGAGCTCGTCGTGGACGGCGGGCAACACCTGGGTGGCATCGGACATGGCGCTTCTCCTTCGTGGGTGGGCGGGTGCCCGGGGGATCACTCCCCCGGGCACCCGTCCGGAACTGCGGAACTACTTGACGACGAGCTTGTACTTCGCGCTCGTGCTGGCGGCGACCTTGGTGTTCCCACTGAAGACGACCTTGAGGTAGTGCGTGCCCCTGGTGCGCTTGGGCAGCACGATCGCCAGCTTGCCGAGGTTGGTCGCCTTGAGGGTGACCTTCTTGATGGCCCGGGTGCCGTCGTACACGGTGAAGGTGCCGGTGAACGTCGCCGCCGGCACGCCGGGGGCGGTGACCCGCGCCGTGATCTTCGGGTACGCCGACGCCTTGATCGTCGCCGCGGCCAGCGTGCCGGTCGTCGTGGACTTGGCCCTGACGATCGTGATGCTGCGGCCGGCCTGGCTGGCCTGGGCCTGCGCGGTGCCGCCGTAGGCCACCGTCAGTGCGTGGGCGCCGGGCGCGAGCTTGCGACCCGTGACCGGGACCGCGATCACGCCGTCGGCGTCGAGCGCCTTGGTCGCGAGCACCGTGGTGCCCTTCTTGACCGTCACCGTCCCGCCGCTGCCGGCCGAGCCGGTGACCGTCACGGTGAGGCTGAATCCCTTGCCATAGTAGGCGCTGGTCGGACCGGTGACCGCGGTCTGCGTGACGGCCGGCTCCTGGGTCGGCTCCGGTCCGGCGACGACGGCCCAGGTGTCGCCGGTGACCTTCACGAAGGCCGAGGCGTAGGCAGCGCCCACACCCTGCGTCGCCGAGCTGGTCCGCAGGCGGAGCTCGTAGATCCCGCCGAAGGTGCCCTGCCCGGCGGACGCGAAGGACGCGACCACGTCGGACAGCCGGTAGCCGCCCGCGGTCCGGACGTAGGGCTTGCCCGCGAGGGCCGCCGGAGCGCTGACCGCGCCGGCCCCCGTGAACCTGTCGGTGCCGGTCGCCTGCACGCCCGGCCAGGAGCCCGCGGCCGTGCCCGACTGCGCCGCGTGGACGAACAGCGAGGCATGGGTGTCGTCGGCGCGGACCGTGCCGCCGGCCGCCGCGAACGCCGGCAGCGCGGCGTTGACGGAGCCCGTGGTCACCTCGGCGCCGGCGGCGTCGTAGAGCTTCAGGCCGGCGGTGGTGCGGGCCGGGTCGTCGACTCCCCCCTGGTCGGCGACGTACCAGTCGAGCGTGGTGGGGTCGCCGGTGAACTGCGGCGCTGCGGCGGCGAACCCGCCGACGGTGGAGGCGACGAGTGCGAGCCCGAGGACCGCACCCCACCTCTTCCGGTTGTTGATCTTCATCGTTGTCTCCTCGAAGTCTGGGGTCGAGCAGTCGGGTCAGGAACCGTCGGCGACGGCGTGGGTGGCGTCGCTGCACGAGGCGGAGCCGCCCCGAACCAGCTCCCACCGGTCGCCGTCGACCTTGATGTCCGCCGTGTCGTAGCCGTCCGCGAGCGTCCCGAGCGCCGGCGTCCCGAGCACCAGCCGCAGCTGGACGTAGCCCTGGAAGCTGGCCGGGAAGGCCGTGACGAAGTCCGCGACGGACCAAGCGTCGGCCGTGACCCGGGTGGCCGGACGGGACGGGTCGGTGAACACGGTCGCTGCCGTGATCGCCGATCCGCTGTACTCACCGGGCGCGATGCCCTCGCGGGGCTGGTAGGCGTACAGCGTCGCCACCGCGCCGTCCCGGTCGGCGTCCGACGGCAGCGGGGTCTCCCCCAGCACGACGTCCGCGAACGGCTTGTCGCCGGTCCGGCCCTCGGTGACGGCCTTGCCGTCGGCGGAGCAGAGGGTCAGCCCGCCGGTCGAGGCCGGGTCGGCGTACGGCGCCTCCTCGCCTCCTCCGAGACGCCACACGAGCACGCCCGTGACGGCGACGGCGAGGACGACGACGGCCACGACGATGCGCGTGAGCCGCGCTCTCGTTCCCGTGCCGCTGGTGGTGAGCACCCTGGTCATGACGGTGGTCCCTGGTCCCGGCGTGCTCAGTCGACCGGGATCTCGGCGTTGTTGGTGCCGAACACGTGGTAGTCCGGCGTGACGCCGGCCGCCTCGAGCAGGGCCTGGCCGGCGGGGGTGCGCACGAACGGCAGCGGACCGTCGGGGTTGTAGAACAGAGCCTCGACCCAGTTCAGCGTGCTGCCCGGCTGCCACGGCTCGTTCGAGGTGAGGTCGGACTCGCGGACCAGCGCGTTGTAGGCGAAGTTGCCGCCGTACGGCGCCGACGCGTTCAGCTGGTCGGAGGTGCTGTCACCGTCGAGCAGCTTGATGCCGCTGGCGTCGGCGGGCGTGCGGTGCCCGGTCTCGGTGTTGTAGTTGTTGGTCTTCTGGCCGTCGAAGGTCTGCGTGTAGTAGCCCGTGTTGAGCGTGCGGTAGCGACCGCGCGGGAACGGCACGATGGCGTTCTTGGCCAGCGCACCCAGGCTGGTGATCGCGGTCGGGTCGTTCTGCTGGACCTGGATCTTGTTCGGGTTGCTGCGCAGGCTGTCGCTCGTCACCGAGACGCCCGGGTTCTGCTGCCCCACGTTCTTGACGAAGGTGTTCCACATGCCCGCGTCGGTCGGCAGGATCAGCGGGATGATCGTGTCGGACGGCGCCGGGCCGGCGTAGCCGGGGATGTCGCCCCAGGTGTCGTAGGTGCCGTTGTAGATCTTGAGGATCGTGTCGGCCGACAGGGTCGCGGGCGCGTTCGTCGTCGTCGCGGTCGCGATCAGCTGGCGGTCGGTGGCGATCTGGATCCGGTAGAGCTTGGTGCCCTGCTTCGACTGGATCAGGTTCTGGTGGGTGTCGTTGAGCGCGTCGGGGCTGCGGCCGACGTCGATCCAGTCCAGGTCGTCGTTGATGATCGCGTCGCGACCGCCGCCACCGCCGCCGGTCGGGCGGACGACCAGGTCCTGGCCGGCCCGCAGCGCGATGGTCGGGTTGAGCAGCTTGATGTCGGACTGCTTGACGTACTTGGTGTCCGCGTCGCCGATCGTGCCGTTGCCGGTGATCGTCGGCAGCAGGCGCGGGTCGGTGAACCCGCTGCGCCCCTGGGCGTCGCCCGAGGAGTCGAAGTTGATGAAGCGGAACCGGTTGCCGGCCGTGTTGTAGCCCGGCAGCTGGTGGTAGCCGTCGGCGAGGAAGTTGAAGGAGTTCTGGATGATGTCCGACCCCGTCGCGACGACGTCGTCGGGCTGCGGCGCCGGGTCGGCGTGGGCGGGGGTGAGGGTGAGCGCGAGCCCGGCGAGCGTCGCCAGGCCGAGCACCGCTGCGGAAGCAGACGTCCTGCGAATCAGCATGAAACTAACCTATCTCTAGTATTTCAGTCGACTTACTCCCGAGCGTGAGGAGGACGTTAGGCGCCGCGGCGCCGCCCGTGCCCCTCTGTCTCGGGATCCGAGATCGGGGATCAGATGAGGGCGGGCAGGAGGCGTGCTCCGATCGACGAGACCAGCCACAGGGCGGC
Source organism: Nocardioides sp. Root240 (assembly GCF_001428825.1). Classification (GTDB taxonomy): domain Bacteria; phylum Actinomycetota; class Actinomycetes; order Propionibacteriales; family Nocardioidaceae; genus Nocardioides. Next base: position 219,702 of record NZ_LMIT01000001.1, read on the forward strand.
GACGACCACGGGCGCACCCGCGATCCAGGCCGCCTTGCGGGACCAGCGGTTCCACGCCCACACGAAGCCGGCGAGGGCACCCAGCAGCACCTGCAGGGCGAGCGCGAGCTCGGCCAGGCTGAGCCGGTCCACGTGGGAGGCGAGCAGCGTCGGCTCCGGGTCCGGTGCGGAGCGCGGGCCGGCAGCGGCCGCGCCGGAGCGGAGCTCGGCGTCGACGTACACCGTGCGGGAGGGCTGCAGCCGGGACAGCCACGAGCCGGTGCCGGTCGAGGTGACCAGCGTCAGTCGACCCGCGCCCTCCCCCGGCGGCGCGGGCATCGGGTCGCCGTCGAACCGGGTCCCGGTGACGAGGTACTCGAACTCGCCCTGGGCCGTCGTGACGACGACCCGGGCACCGCGGACGATGTCGGGCAGGTCCGCGAACGGCTTGCCGTACGACGTCGAGCGCCCCGCCACCACGCTGACCCCCTCCTGCCCCGGCAGCACGGTCCCGGCTCGGTGGCCCGGTCCGTCCTGCAGCTGGCGCGAGCGGGTGCCCTCGACGACGACGAGGGACTCCACGTCGAGCGAGGGGATGTCCAGCAGAGCGACGGGAGCACCGGCTCGCACCGGCGCTCCCGTCGGTGCCGTGCCTTCGGCGAGCTGGGTGCGGAGCTCGCCGTAGAGCACGTTCTGTGCGTGGTTCTGCTCGAAGGAGCTCAGAACCAGCAGGTACAGGAGGAACCAGCCGATCAGCAGCGACAGCGCGAGCATCACGCGTCCGCCGGCGACCCGGACCTGCTCCTCACCGCGCCCCGGAGGCGGCGAGGCGTCGACCTCGCCGTCGTGCACCCGGGTGCGGGTCGGGTCGGCACTCATGAGGCCCTCCGGCGCCCACCGGAGCCGCGGGCGCCCCGGACCGAGCTCCGGGCGGAGACCAGCAGGCCCTGCAGCAGCTCGAGCCAGCGGAGCACCGAGCCCGCGACGGCACTGGCCACGGCGAGGAGCAACAGGGTCGGCAGGCCGACCCGGCCGAGCGAGGACTGCTCACCGGAGGTGAGGGAGAGCGGCGCCTCCGTGGTCGGCACGACCGCGACGACGACCGGCTTCTCCGCCACTGGGGCGGGGTCGACCGCCACCGGTGCCGGGGGCACGACGCTCCCGCCGCCGGGCTGACCGGCCGGCTCCACGACGGGCGCCGCGGCGGTCGAGAAGTCGCACGCCTTCTCCAGCGTCGGTGCCTTGCCGCTCACCTCGAGCGCCGGGACCGCACCCTCCTGGGCGCGCACGGCGTTCACCGCGTTCGCCAGGTAGGCGTGCTGCGTCGCGAAGCCGTTGTCGTCGGTCAGCGGCAGGTAGCCCGCAGGCAGCGAGCCGTTGGCCTGACCGGGCACCTGGCCCGCGCCGCCGGCGTAGCAGAGGAACTTGGCGAGCTTGGTCGCCGTCGCCTTCTCCTCGCCGCTGGTCGGGAACACCGCGTAGACCGGCATCGCGCCCGGGTACGCCGCGCGACCCTTGGCCGTCGCCAGCTCGGCATCGTCGAGCACCCAGGTGCCGGCGTCGTCGTCCGCCGCGAGCAGGCCGGCCGCAGCCTTCAGGCCGGTCGTGTCGGGCTCGACGAACGTCCGCCCCGCGGCGTCGCCGAACTGCTGCCCGGTCGCGACCGTGGAGGTCGACTGCAGCGCAGCGGTCCGCAGGTTGTAGCGGCGCGCGGCGGGCAGCGAGACCAGGCCGAGCACGAAGCGGTACCCGACCGACTGGCGCCCCTCGGTGCGCAGCGGCAGCGTGGTGGCGTCGTAGCCGTCGTACCGGCACACCGTGGCGGCTGCCGAGCTCGCGAACTGCAGGTTGAGGCCGATGGCCCCCAGTCCGGACAGCGGGTTCGCCACCAGCTGCAGGTACGGCGTCGGGCTCTTGCGGTAGCAGGCGTTGTCGTCGATGTACCACTGCGGCGCGACGTAGTCGTCGAGCAGCGGCCAGTTGTCGACCGGCAACTCGAGGCCCTTGTACGCCGGGTTGACCTTCATGCCCCACGGGTCGGGCGTGCCGTCGAGCCAGGCCCGCGCCTCGGGGTCGGCGTCGAGCCAGCGGGTCAGTGCCCAGACCAGGTCGGAGTTCGAGGAGAAGATCTGCAGTGCCGCACCGGCCTGCAGCGTCGAGCGCTCGTCGATGCCGGGGTTGAGCGCGCGGAACTCCGGGTCCAGCGTGATGTTGAGCGGGTTGTCGCCCAGACCGGGGTGGCCGTTGCGCACGAACGACACCGCCGGGTACGACGCGCTGAGGAGCTTGGCCACCAGCCGCGCATTGAGGTTGAGCTCCTCACGCCGCTGCTTGTCGCCGTCGTCGATCGAGAACGCGATGGCGAAGCCGCTGAAGGCGATCGGCGCCTGCGCGACCGGGCGCTGGTAGCCGCCCGGCTGCGGAGCGGTGCTGAACGCGCCCTTGATCTCGCCGGACTGCACGAGGGAGCGGGCGAGCGACTCGGCCTGCTGGACGTGGGTGAAGGAGTAGAGCGAGGAGGTGGTGCAGAACTTCGGGCGCCACGACGCGGTCAGCTCGTTGAGCATGACCGAGCCCATCAGCTCCAGCGGCTTCTCGGCGGACTCGACCGGGCAGACCTCGGCGGTCTGCGCGAACTCCAGCGGCACGGTGATCCGGTTGCGCCAGTTGGACGCCGACCACCACAGGTTGCCGCGCACGGCCTGGTCGGAGGTGCGGCTGGCCGCCGGCTCCCCCGCCTCGTAGGAGCCGGTACGACGGCAGGTGGCATCGCCGGTCTCGACCTGGCTCTCGGTCAGCGGCACGCCCGCCTTGGTGGTCAGCTGCGTGCCCTCGGGCAGCGTCGTGCCCCAGGCGTCGCAGCTGATCCCGACGACGGGCACCGCGACGAGGGAGCAGGCCACCTTCGCCGAGCAGCCGAGGGAGGCGTTCTCGGCCTTGGTCCAGACCGCGAAGTCGACCGAGCCCTTCCCGTCCTTGCCGGTGATCCCGTAGGTCGTGTTGCTCGGCAGGCCGCCGGACTCGGCGTCGTCGGACTCCGGCGGCAGCGGCATGCAGCCGGTGCCGGGGTCGGGTCCGCCGTAGTAGGTCGTGCCGCCGGCCGCCTTGAACGGCAACCACCGCTCGGTCGTCAGCCGCGACACCGACGAGCACGCGGCGGGCAGGTCCGCCGGCGGGCCGACGACCGCCTGCCGGTCCTTGGCCTGGGCCCAGGCGTCGAAGCGCCACGACGGCGTGTTCGAGGCCGCGGCGAGGTAGCGCTCGGGCGCGGTCTGGGTCCAGCAGGTCTCCGGCGACAGCTTGACCTGCCCCTTAGGGGCGACACTGTCCGTGTCGACGCCGCGGCACTGCAGGAGCACGAAGGGGTACTCCTGGTTGCGCGCGTCCGAGGAGCTCGGGTCGGCGGCGACCGCACCGGTCGGGTGCGCGCCCTCCCAGCTGACCTTGATCTCCTGGCGGCCGCGGAGGTTGGTGGTCTGCGAGACGCGGAGCTTGACCTTGTCGCGGCTCTGCTCGGTCTCCTTGCCGTCGGCGTCGATGAACGTGCGGACGGCGGTCACGGACTTCGTGACGCCCTCGGCAGCACCCGCGGGCGCCTGCCCGCCGGGCAGCACGACGGCGAGTCCGCCGAGGACGAAGGCGAGGGCGAACAGGATCCGCTCGGCACGACGACGGGCGCTCATCGGGTCCTCCTGCGGCCGACGAGCTGCGCCACCACCGGCGGCACGACCAGGACGCCCGCGAACAGGCCGACCACGAGCGCGGCCAGCACGGCCGGCGGACCCGAGCCGGCGTCCGGGTCGAGGGTGGTCGCGACGACCTGGACGTCGCCGGTCGTCGTACCGGTGCCGGTGCCGTCGTCGTTCACGCCCGCGACGGGTACGTCGCCCCCGGCCGCCGGAGCGTCGGGGATCCCGTCACCGTCGGTGTCGGCCGTCGCCGCACCGCCGCCGCCACCGCCGGTGCCCCCGCCCGGCGTACCGGTCTTGGGGCCGCCCGTACCGCCGGGGTTGTCGTTGTAGGTGCCGACGCCGTCGGCGCAGGGGCCCTTCGTGGGCCGGTCGCAGTCCGCCGGGAAGGGCGCAATCTTCGCGAGCAGGTTCTGCTCGGGGTGGCCGGCCACGAAGGTCGGGTTGTGGCAGTTCTTGACGTTCTTGATGATCGTGGAGTCGAAGACCACCTTCGGGTCGGCCTTCTTGAGCTTGTTGACCTGCGTGAAGCTCGCCTGCACCAGGTTGATCGGCAGCGGCGAGTAGCCGATCGGGCCGATCTCGGACTGGCCCTCGCAGATCGAGTGCTTGAGGAAGTCGACGATCGTCTGCCGCTTCGCGGTCGTCATCCGGGAGTCGTCGGCGGCGGTCGGGACGATCGCGTAGACGTACGACGAGAGCGGGTAGGTCCGCTTGTCCGGGTTGACGTAGACCTTGTCGAGCTTCTGGGTCAGGTAGTTCGGGTCGCTCGGGTCGTCGTTGATCTCCGCCTTCGTCAGCGCGACCGCGACGTTGTACTGCGTCGGGAGCGTGAAGTAGCCGGCCCTGTTGAGCAGCTTGGCGACCGGGTAGCCGGCCATCAGCGGGTAGGAGTACTCCTCCATCGCGATGGCGCCGACCGAGCCCTTGGCCTTGATGAAGTTCATGACCCCGTCGGAGCCGGTCTGCGCGCGCTGCGGGCCGCGCGCATCGCCGCAGTTGAGCGGGAAGTAGTCGGTCGGCGCGGCCTTGCCGCCGTTGCAGTCCTTCCACAGGCTCGGGTACTGGCTGGTCATCCAGGTGCTGAACTGGTTGGTGACGCCGGCGCCGTCGGCGCGCACGACCGGGATGATCGGGATCGACGGCAGCGCACGGCCGTTGTTGTCCTTGGTGACCGCGGCGTCGTTCCAGTTGGTGATCTTGTTGGTGAAGATCTTGGCCAGCGTCTCCCCCGACAGCCGCAGGTTGCGGACCCGCTGGCCACCGACCTCCAGGTTGTAGGGGAAGGCGGTCCCGCCCGCGACGACGGGCAGGTAGGCGAACGAGCGACCCAGGGACGAGTCGGTCGCGCCGGTCGTCGGGTCCTTGCCGCGGTACGGCGAGTCGGTGACGCCGAAGTCGGTGGACTTGTTGGCGTAGTCCTTGCGGCCCTGCGCCGCACCGTTCGCGGTGTAGACGACCTTCAGGCCCTTGGCGTCGACGTCGGCGACCCACTGGTTGACCGCGTTCGCGGCCCACGACGACCCGGAGCCCTGGATCAGGGCGTACGACGGCGCGGCGGCGCTGGCCGCGCCGGGACCGGCCGCGACGGCGAGGTAGCCGGCGAGCAGGATCGCGACGGCGCGAGCGCCTCGCAGAGCGGGCCGGTGGGCCAGCTTCGGGTTCATCGGTTCTTCCTTCCCCTGGCCGCCAGGCGGGCGAGCAGGAACAGCGAGAGCACGACGGCCAGCAGGACGGCGGCGCCGGCGTAGGCACGCTGCTCCATCTCCGGGCTGCCGGTGCTCACCGAGGCGTAGACGAACAGCGGGAGCGAGTTCATCGGGTTGTGGGTCGGGTCGGCGTTGAAGAAGGTCGACGCCCCCGAGGTCAGCAGGAGCGGCGAGGTCTCGCCGACGGCGCGCGCGACCCCGAGGATCAGCGCCGTCGCCAGGCCGGGCCGGGCGGTCGGCAGGACGACCTTCCAGACCGTCTGCCAGCGTCCGGCGCCGAGGGCGTACGACGCCTCGCGCAGGCCGTTCGGCACGACGCGGAGCACCACCTCGCTGGCCCGGGCCATGATCGGCAGCGCCATCACTGCGAGGGCGAGGGACGCGGCCAGGCCGCTGGTCTCCATGCCGAGGTTGACGATCCAGACGGTGTAGATGAACAGGCCGGCGACGATCGAGGGCAGCGCGGTCATCGCCTCGACGACGGTGCGCACGAGCAGGGCGCCCTTCCCGCCGACCTCGGAGATGTAGACCGCCGTGGCCACGCCGAGCGGCATCGCGATCGCGACCGCGATGCACACCTCGATCACCGTGCCGACGAGGGCGTGGGCGATGCCCCCCTTGGTGAACGGGTCGTCGGCGCGGACCCCCGCCATGTCGTCGACGAAGAAGTTCCAGTGCGTCAGCGCCGGCATGCCCTTCCACACGGTGGTGAGCACCGTGCTCAGCAGCGCCAGGCCGATCAGCGCGGGGGCGGCCATCACGACGGCGGCGACCACGCGGTCGACCACGATGCGGCGGGGATGGGTCAGCGCGGTCAGGCCGGCGTAGAAGGCGACGAAGACGACGTACCAGATCACGACGAAGCCGACGGAGCCGGAGAACGGCAGCACCTGGCTGTAGGCCACCCACGTGGTCGCGACGGACCCGAGCACGGCACCGAGCAGGGTCAGCGAGTCCTCCCGGGTGCGGTGGCCGGCCCGGCGCAGCACCTCGGTCGCCGGTGCGGGCACGGCCTCGGCGGCGGGCTCGACGGGAGCCTCCACGGCGATCTCCACGGCGGTCACAGCTCGGTCACCCCGCCTCCGCGCGAGCGGGCCACGACGACGGCGGCCATGCTGTTGACGACCAGGGTCATCACGAAGAGCAGGAAGCCGGCGGTGAGCAGCGCCGAGAGCTGGGCGGGCGAGGCCTCCTTGAAGCCGGAGGCGATCAGCGCGGAGATGGTGGCCGTGCCGGACTCCAGCACGTACGGCTTGATCTCGAACGCCTGCGAGATGACCATCACCACCGAGATCGTCTCGCCGAGGGCGCGCCCGAGCGCCAGCATGGTGCCGCCGATGACACCGCCGCGACCGAAGGGCAGCACCACCGTGCGCACCATCGCCCAACGGGTCGCACCCAGCGCGAGCGCCGCCTCCTTCTCCCCTGCCGGCGCCTCGGAGAACACCTCGCGCATGACCGAGGTGGCCATCGGGAAGATCATCATCGCCACCGCGAGGGCGGCGATCGCCGCGGAGCCGGCGTACGACGGGTAGCCCGGCGCCTGGGTCCAGATCGGGTAGTCGACGTCGGTGCGCACCTTGAAGAACGGGATCCAGCCGAGGTACTTGCTGATCCAGTGCGTGACCTCCGTGGCGCGCGGCTGGATGACGATGAGCACCCACAGGCCGAACACGATGCCCGGCACCGCCGCCATCAGGTCGACGGCGCGGACCAGCAGCGGCCGGGCCCAGCCGGGCGCCCAGTCGGTGATGTAGAGCGCGGTCAGCAGCGAGAGCGGGAAGGCGATGAGCAGCGCGATGACCGCGACCTGGATCGTCCCGAGCAGGACCGCGGCGATGCCGACGATGTCCTGGCTGGGCAGCCAGCGGTACTCGGTGAAGAACGACAGCCCGTAGTGCTGCAGCGTCGGCACCGACTGGATGCCGAGGAAGATCCCGATCCCCGAGGTGATCGCCAGGACGGTGAAGGCGAGCACCCGCACGACCTGCAGGAAGACCTTGTCCTGGAGCGAGTACCGCACGGCGATCGGCCGTGGCAGGTCCTCATCGACGCCGGTCCACGGGTCGTCGGACGACGACGCCGGGGACGGCGGAACAGCGACACGCGACATACGAGGGCACCCCTACCCGTACGCGGCCCCCGATGGCCGAACCAACTAACACTCCTAAGTGTAGTGGTTCGGCTGTATTAATTTAGAAACTTTGGTTCAGATCGTGGACGTGTCGTCCTCGGCGGTGTCCGCCTCGGGGTCTCGTGACGGTCGCTGCGCGACCTCCTCGACCTCCGGGGTCGACGCGACCTCCTCGACCTCCGGTGCGGTGCGCCCGTCGACGTACACGCTCTCCTCACGGCCGGGACGGTTGCGGAGCGACCAGGCGAAGTAGGCAGCGGCGATGACGAACAGGACGATCGAGGTCCACACGTTGAAGCGCAGGCCCAGGACGTCGTTGAGCTGGACGTCGTCGATCCGGATGTACTCGATCCAGCCGCGGCCGAGCGTGTAGGCCATGACGTAGATCGCCATCACCTTGCCGTGACCGAGGCGGAAGCGGCGGTCGAGCCAGATGATCAGCGCGAAGGCGGCCAGGTTCCACAGACACTCGTAGAGGAACGTGGGGTGGAAGTAGGCGACGTCGGGCACGATGCCGCCGTTGGCAGCGAGCGCGTCCTTGTACTGGTCGCTGGCGACGTACGCCGAGCTGAAGTGGTCCTTGTCGATCTCCAGGCCCCAGGGCAGGTCGGTCGGGCGGCCGTAGAGCTCCTGGTTGAACCAGTTGCCCCAGCGGCCGATCGCCTGCGCGACCAGGACGCCCGGGGCGAGCGCGTCGAGCATCGGCTCGAGCCTGATGCCCTTGCGGCGGGCACCGATCCACGCACCGACGGCACCCAGGCCGACGCCGCCCCAGATGCCGAGGCCGCCGTGCCAGACGTAGAGCGCGTTGACTGGGGTGCCGTCGGCGCCGAAGTACTTCTCCCAGTCCGTCGCCACGTGGTAGAGCCGCGCGCCGACGAGGCCGAACGGCACCGCCCACAGGGCGACGTCCTGCACCTCGCCGAGGGTGCCGCCGCGTGCCTGCCACCGCTTCTCGCCGATCCAGATGGCGACGACGATGCCGAGGATGATGCACAGCGCGTAGCCGCGCAGCGGGAACGGACCGATGTGCCACACCCCGTTGGCCGGGCTCGGGATGGTGGCGGTGATGAGCTGGGTGAGCACGGCGTCTTGTCCTCAGTCCTCGGTGAGCAGGGTGTGCAGGTCGGCCGCGAACTCGGTGCTCGAGGTCTCCTGGTTCCACAGGGCGATCGCCCGGTTGCTGCCGTCGATGGCGAGCGTGATCGTCGAGTGCCCGCCGAGGTCACGACCGCCGGTCGGGAGCTTCTTGCCGTCGTTGACGTAGACGTGCAGGGAGTTGCCGAGCTCGATGACCTGGTCGAGCTCGCCGGTGAGGCCGATGAAGGCCTTGTTGTACTTGTCGAGGTAGGCGCGCATCGCCTTCTCGTCGTCACGCGCGGGGTCGGTCGTCACCAGCACCACGTCGACCTGCTTGCGGTCGGCGTCGTCGAGCCGGTTCATGGCCGTGGCGAGGTTGTTCATCACCATCGGGCAGTAGTCCGCGCAGTTCGTGTAGCCGAAGAAGACCAGGGTGAGCGGCTTGTCGGTGTCGGCGACGAGCGAGTACGGCCGACCGCTGGTGTCGGTCAGCGCGATGTCGGCCGTGTCGTAGGGCTGGTCGAGCCGACTGCCCGTGAACTCCTTCTCGGTGCCGGTGCCGCACGCGGCGAGCAACAGCCCCGCGAGCGCCAGTCCGACAGATGCGGCCCTACGCACGAACAGCCCCCGCAACACCTGCGGCGAGCTCCTCGGTCAACGCCGCCAGGGCGGCCAGCCCGGCGGCCCGGTCGCCCGCGTTGTCGAGCAGGGTCCGCACGAACGCCGAGCCCACGATCACCCCGTCGGCGTACGCCGCCAGGTCGGCCGCCTGCGCGCCCGTGCTCACGCCCACGCCCACGCCGACGGGCAGATCGGCCCCGCCGTTCGGGCTCAGCGCCTTGGTGCGGGCGATCAACGGGGCGACGCCCGCGGCGGTCGCCTGCTTGGTGCCGGTCACGCCCATGATCCCGGTCGCGTAGACGAAGCCGCGCGAGGCGGCCGTGGTCAGCGCGATCCGCTCGTCGGTGGAGGAGGGCGCGACGAGGAAGACCTTGTCGAGGTCGCGCGCGTCCGCGGCCGCGACCCACTCGGGGGCGAAGTCCGGTGTCAGGTCGGGCGTGATCAGGCCCGCGCCGCCGGCGTTCGCCAGGTCCTGCGCGAACCGCTCGACGCCGTACCGCTCGATGGGGTTCCAGTAGGTCATCACGAGCGTCGGCACGCCGGTGGCGGCGACCGCCTCGACCGTGCGCAGCACGTCGGTGGTGCGCACGCCCGCCTCGAGCGCCTGCTGGGCGGCGGCCTGGATGATCGGGCCGTCCATGACCGGGTCGCTGTAGGGCAGGCCGATCTCGATGACGTCGCAGCCGGCGGCGACCATCGCCTTGAGGGCCGCGATGCTGCCGTCGACGTCGGGGAAGCCCGCCGGCAGGTAGCCCACGAGGGCGGCGCGGTCCTCGGCCCGCGCCTTCTCGAACGCGGTGCGGGTGCCGGTCACTGCTTCTCCCCCGCCTCGCCGAGGTGGAACCAGTCCATCGCGGTGCCCATGTCCTTGTCGCCGCGACCGGACAGGTTGACCAGGATCGTCTGGCCCGGGCGCTCCTTGGCGACGCGCAGCGCGCCGGCGACGGCGTGTGCGCTCTCGATCGCCGGGATGATGCCCTCGGTGCGGGCCAGCAGGGCCATCGCGTCCATCGCCTCGGCGTCGGTCACCGGCAGGTACGTCGCCCGGCCGGCCGCCGACAGCGCGGAGTGCTGCGGGCCGACCCCCGGGTAGTCGAGGCCCGCCGAGATGGAGTGGGACTCGACGGTCTGGCCGTCGTCGTCCTGCAGGACGAAGGTGCGCGCGCCGTGCAGCACGCCGATCGAGCCGGCGAAGATGGTGGCCGCATGGCGACCCGTCTCGACGCCGTCGCCGCCCGCCTCGAAGCCGTAGATCGCGACCTCGGGGTCGTCGACGAAGCCGGCGAACAGGCCGATCGCGTTGGAGCCGCCGCCGACGCAGGCCGCGATCGCGTCGGGCAGGCCGCCGAACTGGTCGAGGCACTGCTGCCGCGCCTCGTCACCGATGCCGCGCACGAAGCTGAGCACCAGGCTCGGGAACGGGTGCGGACCGGCCGCCGTACCGAACAGGTAGGCGGTCTGGTCGACGCTGGCGACCCAGTCGCGCAGCGCCTCGTTGATCGCGTCCTTGAGGGTCCGCGAGCCGCTCGTGACCGGGATCACCTCGGCACCGAGCAGCTGCATGCGGGCGACGTTGAGCGCCTGGCGCTCGGTGTCGACCTCCCCCATGTAGACGGTGCAGTCGAGGCCGAGGTACGCCGCGGCGGTCGCCGACGCGACGCCGTGCTGGCCCGCACCGGTCTCCGCGATCACGCGGGTCTTGCCCATCCGCTTGGTGAGCAGGGCCTGGCCGAGGACGTTGCGGATCTTGTGGGCGCCGGTGTGGTTGAGGTCCTCGCGCTTGAGCAGGATCCGCGCACCGGCGTGGTCGGAGAGCCGCTTCGCCTCGTAGAGCATGCTCGGGACGCCGGCGTAGTTCTGCAGCAGGTCCTCGAACTCGGCGATGAACGTCGGGTCGACCATCGCCTTCTGCCAGGCGATGTCGAGCTCGTCCAGGGCGGCCATCAGTGCCTCGGGCATGAACCGGCCGCCGAAGGCGCCGACGCCCCCGAACCAGCCGAGCTCGTCGGCGTCGTAGGTGCTCATTGCTTCTCGATCCCTGTCATCGATGCGACCGCGTCGCGCGGTGCCCCGTCCTTCACCAGTGCCTCGCCGACGAGCACCGCCCGGGCACCCTCGGCCACGAAGCGCCGCACGTCGTCCGGCCCCGAGATGCCCGACTCCGCGACCTTGACCCGGTCGTCGGGGATCATCGGCGCGAGCCGCCCGAAGGTGGCGTCGTCGACCGCGAGCGTCTTGAGGTTGCGCGCGTTGACCCCGATCAGCTCGGCGCCGAGCTCGATCGCGCGCTCGGTCTCGGGCTCGTCGTGCACCTCGACCAGCACGGTCAGGCCGAGCTCGCGCGCGTAGTCGTGCAGCCGCGTCAGGTGGTCACCCGGCAGCGAGGCCACGATCAGCAGCGCCAGGTCGGCGCCGGCCGCGCGGGCCTCGAGCAGCTGGTACTCGGTGACGATGAAGTCCTTGCGCAGCAGGGGTACGTCGACCGCGGCGCGCACCGCGCGCAGGTCGTCGAGGCTCCCGTTGAAGCGCCGCTGCTCGGTGAGCACGCTGATCGCTGCGGCACCGCCGGCGGCGTACTCGCGGGCGAGGGCGGCGGGGTCCGGGATGTCCGCCAGCTCGCCCTTGCTCGGGCTCTTCCGCTTCACCTCCGCGATGACGCTCGAACCGGCGCCGCGGAAGTGGGGCATCGGGTCGAGCGGAGCAGCCACGTCGGCCAACGCCGCACGGAGGTCGGACTCGGGCACGCGGGCCTGCCGGTGCGCGAGGTCCTCGCGAACACCGGCGACGATCTCGTCAAGCACAGTTCCCATCGCTGTCAGTGTTCCACGCGGGAGGGAACGGCCTGCACGGTGCCCGGGCTTCTGGACCACCCACGCCGCCCTGACAGGGGTTTCCGGGGCGCTCACGCGGTTAGGCTGCCTGCACCGCCCGGGTCCGACCGGGTCCGACCACAGAAGGAACGACGTGAGCTACGGAACTCCGCCGCCGCCCCCGCCAGGCGGCCAGCCGCCCTACGGGGAGAACCCCTACGGCCAGCAGTCGTTCGGCGCCCCGCCGAGCGGTGACCCCGGAACGCTGGACCTGCCCTACTACGGCATCGGGTTCGTCCCCGCCGTCCAGCGCGCCTTCCAGAAGTACGCCCGCTTCGACGGTCGCGCCAGCCGCAGCGAGTACTGGTGGTTCAGCCTGGCCCTCGGCCTCGTCGCCCTGGTCCTCTACATCCCGCTGGTGGCCGCGAGTGCCGCCGGCTCGGACGGGCTCGTCATCGTCTTCGCCCTCCTGCTCTTCGCGCTGTTCGCCGCGATGATCGTCCCGAGCATCGCGATCGCGGTCCGGCGGCTCCACGACGCGAACTTCAGCGGCTGGATGTACCTGCTCGGGTTCATCCCCGGCTGCGGAGGCATCATCCAGATCGTGCTGATGTGCCTGCCGTCGAAGCCCGAGGGTGCCCGCTTCGACCGCGCCGGCGGCGCCGGCGGTGGCGGCTACGGCCAGCCCAACCCCTACGGCCAGAGCCCCTACGGCCAGTAGGCACCTCTCGCCCGTCGAGCACGAACGACGCCCCGGACCACTGGTCCGGGGCGTCGCTGCGTTGTCGGGTCCTGGCGCCGTCAGGGGGCCAGCCAGCTGCCGGCCGGGAGGTTGCGCGCCACCGTGAAGGCGACCATCGCGGCGCCGAGCGTGATGGCGGCGTACCTCAGGGTGCGGTCGCTGGGATCCCAGGGCCGGCCCGTCCAGCGCCCGTGCGCCCAGCGCCAGAACGCATAGGCGATGAACGGCAACGACAACACGAAGAGCAGGTTGCTCGACGCGGCCGCGCCGAGCTGGAGGTTGCCGAGGTCGTTGACCGCACGCAGGCCGCCGCAGCCCGGGCACGCAAAGCCCAGGGCCGCCGTGGGGCACAGCCCCCAGCTGCCCTGGTCGTGCGGGTCACGCAGGTGCAGCGCGAGGGTCGCCGCGGCGAGGCCACCGGCGACCAGCGCGGGCGGCACCATCCGGCGCCGGCGGGTGTCCTCACCGGTGCTCGACGGAGGTGCCGTCAGCGTCACTGGATCAGTGACCGGACTCGTGCAGGCCCATCTTGACCAGGATCAGGAAGAGCGGACCCGCGGCGACGGCGATGACCGCGCCGATCCAGAACACGGGCCAGTTGATGGGCGAGAGGGACATGCCCGCGGCGCCGACCACGAAGCCGACCAGCGAGACCAGGACTGCGGTCCAGGCGGCGGGGGTGTTGCCGTGGTTGTCGGCCATGAGTGGGAACTCCTCGTTCAAGCGGGTCGGTCAGGAGGATTCTAGGGGGTCACTCGTCCGTCGGGTCGCTGCCCTCGTCCAGCGACTTCCAGAGGTCGAGGTTCGAGCGCTCGGCAGGCGGTACGTCGGGGGCCGCGGAGGCGGCGTGGTCGGCGCCCGAGGCTCCGGTCGGGGCGTCGTACCGAGTACCCATCTCGGGCCACTCCGGCACCAGGCGGACCGCGAGACCGGCGGCGACCACGGCCACCAGCGCGCACACGAGGCCGATCCAGACCCACGGCGTGCGCTCGACGTCGGCCTGGGCCGGGTTGAGGCCGATCCGGATCGCGAGCTCGCGCGTCGCCGTGTCGTCCTGGACGAACGCGCTGAGGAGGAGGACCACCCCGATGCCGGCCGCGGCGGCGAGCGCCAGCACGGCCACGACGCGGCGCACGATCCCCCGGGTCACGAGCAGCACGCCCCAGGCGGCGAGCGCGACCAGCGCCAGCGCTCCCGCGAGCGGGGCCTCGATCGAGCGGTCCTCGGCGCTGCGGGCCAGCACGCCGGCCGTGGTCAGCGTCGACTCCGGCACGGTCAGCACGGCCTTGTGACCGGCCACCGCCGCGAAACCGCTCCCGGCGATGCCGAGCAGGACCACCGGCCCGAACGTACGACGGGCGGAGGACTCAGGCACCGAGCAGCCCGTCGTCGAAGCAGGTGCGCGTGCCGGTGTGGCAGGCGACGCCCACCTGGTCGACCTTGACCAGCAGTGTGTCGCCGTCGCAGTCGATGCGGACCTCGTGGACGTGCTGCGGGTTGCCGGAGGTCTCGCCCTTGACCCAGTACTCCTGACGGCTCCGGCTCCAGTACGTCGCCCGGCCGGTCGTGAGCGTGCGGTGCAGCGCCTCGTCGTCCATCCACGCCAGCATCAGCACCTCGCCGGTGTCGTGCTGCTGCACGATCGCGGGCAGCAGCCCGTCGGTCGTGCGCTTGAGCCGTTCGGCGATGGCGGGGTCGAGGGAGGTCACCGTGCCATTATCGCGGGTCGGGCACGGCGCCCCGTTGGGCCACCCACGATGCGTGCAACCGCGCGTACGGCGTGTCGGCCTGCCGCACCAGCTCGGCGTGCGGGCCGTGCTGGACGATCCGTCCGCGGTCGACCACGACGACCACGTCGGCTGCCTCCGCGGTCGAGAGCCGGTGGGCGATGGTGACCGACGTACGGCCGCTCATCAGCCTCTCCAGCGCGCGGGCGATCCGGGTCTCGAGCTCCGGGTCGACCGCGCTGGTGGCCTCGTCGAGCACGAGCAGGTCGGGGTCGGCGAGCTGGGCGCGGAGCAGGGCGACCAGCTGCCGCTCCCCCGCCGACAGCGACTCGCCGCGCTGCCCGACCCGGGTCTCGACGCCGTCGGGCAGGCCGGTGAGCCAGTCGCCGAGGCCGATCGCGTCGGCGGCCTCCCGGATCTCGTCGGCCGTGGCGCCGAGCCGGCCGTAGCGGACGTTGGCGGCGAGGGTGTCGTCGAAGAGAAAGCCCTCCTGCGGGACGAGGACGACGCTGCTGCGCAGTGCCACCTCGCTGATCTCGCGCAGGTCGATCCCGTCGAGGAGGACCCGGCCACGGCTGGGGTCCATCAGGCGGGTGAGCAGCTTCGCGATGGTCGACTTGCCCGAGCCGGTCTCACCGACGACGGCGACCCGCTGGCCCGCGGGGATCTCCAGCTCGATGTCGGAGAGCACCTCGGAGCCACCGGGGTAGGCGAACGCGACGCCGTCGAAGCGGACGTCGATCGCGCCCGCCGGGAGGCTCTGCCCGTCGGGGCCCGGATCGACCAGGTCGGCGGGGGTGTCGAGGATGCCGATGACGCGGCGCCAGCCGGCGATGGCGTTCTGGGCGTCGGTCAGGATCTGCGTGCCCATCTGCACCGGGCCGACGAAGAGGGTCACGAGGAAGGCGAACGCGAGCACCTCACCGGCGGTGATGCCCTCGCCCCACGCGAAGCCCTGGCCCAGCCAGATGCCGACGATCAGCACGCCGGCGTTGGCGAAGCCCGCCGAGATGCCGCCCAGGCTGAACGAGAACGCGGTGAACCCCTGCGCCCTCGTGCTGGCCGTCTTGTGGGTCTCGATGGCGCGGTCGATCCGCTCCTGGGTGCGGTCCTCGATGGCGTAGGACTTCACCACCGCGGCGCCCACGACCGGCTCGGAGACAGCCGACAGCAGGATGCCGACCTGGCGTCGTACGGTGCCGTAGGCGGCGGCCAGCTTGCGCTGGAAGTAGCGCAGGCTCAGGAAGAGCGGCGCGAAGCAGACCCACACGACCAGCGCGAGCTGCCAGCTGTAGAAGACCATCACGATGGTCGCGATCAGCATCTGCCCGATGCTCACGACGAACAGCAGCCCGCCGAACACCAGGAACTGGCTGACCTGGTCGACGTCACTGGTCACCCGCGAGACCAGCGCGCCGCGGCGCTCGGTGTTCTGGGTGAGCAGCGGCAGGTCGTGGACGTGACGGAAGGCCTTGACCCGCAGCGTCGCCAGCCCACGCTCGGCGGTCGAGAACAGCCGCGCCGTCATGGCGTACGACGCCCAGCTGGTCACCACGATCGCGGCTCCCGCCGCCAGCGCGAGCCAGGTGGTGAAGGAGACGTCGGGCCCGCCGTCGCCGCGCAGGCCCTTGTCGACGGTCTGCTGGACCGCGATCGGGACGATGACCTGCCCGACCGAGGCGAGGACGGCGAGGGTCAGCGTCCAGCCGATCCCCTCGACCAGCTCGGGCGAGTGCCGGACACCGCGGCGGATGGTCTCCCAGGCGCCGATGTCCTCGCCGGTGCTCAGCTGGGTACTCATGCCGGCACCTCCTCGTCCTCGGTCTCGTAGGCGTTGACGAGCCTCGCGTAGTCGGCGTTGCGGGCGACCAGCTCGGCGTGCGGTCCGCGGTCCGCGATGGCGCCGTCGACGAGGTAGAGCACCTCGTCGGCCAGGCCGATGGTGGCCTTGCGGTAGGCCACGACCACGAGGGTCATCCCGGTGGTTGAGGTGCGAGCGCCAGCGAGCCTCGAAACCCCGCCCAGGGCGCCGAGGATGCGCGCCTCGACCTCGGGGTCGACCGCCGACGTGGCGTCGTCGAGCACGAGGAGTCGCGGGCGTCGTACCAACGCGCGGGCGAGGGCCAGTCGTTGCCGCTGCCCGCCGGAGAGGGTCGTGCCGCGCTCCCCCAGCCGGGCGTCGAGGCCGTCGGGGAGCGCCGCGACGAAGCCGTCGGCCTGGGCGGTGCGCAGCGCGGCCCACACCTCCTCGTCGGGGACGTCGAGCCCCAGGGTCACGTTGCCGCGGACCGTGTCGTCGAACAGGAACGCCGTCTGCGGCACGACGGACAGCGTCTGCGCGAGCCCGCCGCGGCGCAGCTCGCGCACGTCCGTGCCGTCGATGCGGATCGCGCCCGCGTCGACGTCGACGAGCCGGGCGAGCAGGGTGGTGAGCGTGCTCTTGCCGGACGCGGTCGCGCCGACGAGCGCCACGGTGCGACCGGGCTCGACGTCGAAGCTGAGGTCCTGCAGCAGCGGCCGTTCAGGGGTGTAGCCGAACGCGGCGTGCGCGACCTCGAGCCGCGCCCCGCCCGCGCGTGCGGGGAGCTCCTGGTCGCCGTACTCCATGGCACCGGAGGCGCGAAGCACGGCGGCGACGCGGCGGTAGCCGACCACGCTGCGCGGGAAGTCGCCCAACAGCCAGCCGATCGATCGGATCGGGAAGGCGACGACGGTCAGCAGGTAGGTCACGGTCACGACGTCGCCCGCGACGGTCGCGCCGGACACGACGCGGTGGACGCCGAGCACGAGGACGACGAGGACGGCGAGGTTCGGCAGCGCCGCGAGGGTGGGGTCGAAGGCCGCGCGGATCCGGCCGACCCTGATGTTGGCCTCGCGCAGCTCGACGGCCTTGGCCCGGAACCGGTCGGTCTCCTCCGGCTCCCGGCCGAGGGTCTTGACGACGAGGGCACCGTCGAACGACTCGTGCGCGATCTCGGAGAGCTCGGCCCGCAGCTGCTGCGCACGGGTCGCCCAGCCCTGCGCGAGGCGCTGGTAGACGACATTCGTGCCGATCACGATCGGGAAGACCAGCAGGCCGACAGTCGCGAGGGCGAGGTCGGTGAGCAGCATCTGCACCACCGCGATGACCATCATGGCGACCGTGCCGACCGCCATCGGCAGTGGCGCGATCGGGCCCCACGCAGCCTCGACGTCGGAGTTCGCGTTGGACAGGAGCTCGCCGGTGGGGTGCCTCTGGTGCCACTCCATCGGGAGGCGGAGGTACTGGCGCGTGACGGCGCGGCGGCTGTGGGCCTGCATGCGGTACTGCATGACGCCCGCCCCGAGCCGGCGCGCCACGATGCCCACCGCGCGCAGGATCGCGACCCCGACGAACAGGCCGAGCACCGCCCACAGCAGGCCACTGCCGATCTCGCCGTCGCGGAACGCCGGGAGCACGACGTGGTCCGTCGACCACCCGAGCACCCACGCGTCGGCGACGGTCAGCGCGCCGAAGAGGACGCTTCCGATCGTGGAGAGCGCGAAGATCCACGGCTCCCGCTTGATGGCGACCCAGAGGACACCGAACCCGGCTGACGTCGTACCCGTGCTGCCGGTGCTCCCTGCCGTTGCCACCCGTTCCCCACCTCTGCTCGTCCAACCTGGGCCCAACCCGACCCCGGCGGAGCATATTCCTGACCGGCGACAGCGGCCCGCCCTGCTCGGTACGGTTCCCCTCGTGGACGTGGAGACGATGCTCGCGCACTGCCTCGCCAAGCCCGGCGCCTGGCCCGACAACCCCTGGGACCACGAGTACCCGGTCGTGAAGGTCGGCGACGGCGAGCGCGGCAAGATCTTCGCCTTCCTCGGCGCCGACCACGTCGGCATCAAGGCCGGCCCCACCCGCGAGGTCGCCGACGAGTGGCTCCACCGCCACCCCGACGACGCCACCGTCATGCCCTACATCGGGCGGTCGGGGTGGAACAACCTCGCGCTCGGCGGCGGGATCCCGGACGACGAGCTGATCGAGGCAGTGGATGCGTCGTACCTCGCAGTGGTGTCGAAGCTGCCGAAGTCGCAGCGGCCGGCGGGCTGGGATCAGCCGGTCACGTAGTCGGCACCCGCGCTCGACAGGTAGAGATCCTTCACCGAGTCGGCGTCGGACACTGCCTGGCGGACGTGCGGGAGGGTGAGGTCGAGGACACGCAGCTGCCCGTCGACCTCGGCAACGGCCTCCACGCGATGCAGGTCGTCGGCGAAGTCCTCGGCATATCTCGCCAGGCCCCGGAGCTTCGGCAGTGCGTCGCCGAGGTGGGTGCCGTGGGGGTCGACGATCGACGATCGGATCTCGCCCCGGACCTCTTGGAAGAAGATGAAGTCGGGGCACAGCCGACGCCACTCGCGCTGCGCGTCGAGGTAGGCGATGGCAATGGCGTCAGCCGAGGCTCGCGACGGGTTCCGGTACCACGCCACGCTGCGACCGATCTCGGCGTCGAGGACGGCGCGCTCCCACCCCAGCAACGAGCCCGTCGGGAAGCGACCATCGGCGTCGGACAGCAGGTGGCGAGGGTGCGTCGCGAGAACCTTGCCTGCCGCGTCCTCAGTGACCTCCATCCGGACGAGCGGGCGCTCCACGTCAGCCGGAACCGGGTACCCCGCCAAGGAGCGGAGCTCCTCGTAGACGGCGCGGCGCTCGTCGGGGAGATCCTTGATCGCGACCCGGTGCTCGGCGTCCCACCCGGAGAACATGCGATCAGCCTCGGCGCCGAGCTGCTCGACGACGTCGGAGAGGCGGGCCAGGGCGGCGGTACGCAGGTGCGCCTCGAAGTATCCGTCGTCGTACTCGTCCTCGAGCACCTCGGCGTAGGCAGCCGCGAGCTGCGGGGAGAGGGTACGACGAGCGACCTTGTACTCCTGGTCCACCGCACGGTCGTCGACGCGGAGCGAGAAGCTCGTCCGAACGGTCGTGCTCTCAGGTCCCATCCCCACGACGATCGTCTCGCCCGTCATCTCCTGGAGATCGGCGATCTGCTCCTCGACTCGCGTGGCGTACTGCACCGCCTTGCCGCGCAGGAAGTCGACGAGGGACTTGATCGCGGAGTCGTAGGCCCCGGGCCGGATGCCATCCCTGGCGAGGGCAGCGGCGAGCGCGGTGAACCTGCTCACCGGCTTGGATCCCTTGCGCGGCACCGTCTGCGACGGCAGCCGGTCGAATGCCTCCCACACGGATTCGTCGACGTCGCTGTTGCGCCGGAAGGCCGACGTCGCCGGGGAGATCACGGGCCCGGGCGAGCCGGCGCCCATGATCTGCCGGGCGACCTGCTGCGCGTTCGCCCGGTTGAACAGGGGCAGGAAGCACTCCACCGCGTTCAGGCGATCGTCGCCGGCGATGCGGCGAGCGAGGGGCGTGCGCACCATCCGCCCAAGGAGCTGGGTGATGTGGGTCAGGTCCTGCGCAGGACGGAACGAGACGAGCACCTCGGCACGCGGACAGTCCCAGCCCGTCGAGATGGCGTCCTTCGCCAGGAGGACTCGGACGTGGGTCCGTTCGGCCACGTCCTGCGGCGCGACGTACTCGATCTCATGACCCCCGACCGACAGCGGAGTCCCGTCCCCGAAGACGTTGGCGACGTTGGCAGAGCTGAGCTCCGGCCACTCGTCGAGGATGGTCGTGACGGCGTCAGCCAGCAGCTCGTCCGACGGTTTGTTCGGCACCTGGACCACCAGCAGTGGCTGCACGGCCGCACCGTGATCCTGCTGCTCGGCGTGGTAGGCGGCCCACAACTCGCTCGCCTCCCGCGTCCGCTGGACCGCGTGCCGGAGCAGGACGGTGTCGAAGGCGCCGATTTCTGCCGGGAACGACAGGAGGACGTTGTCCTTGAGGAGGCCGGACTCCTGCACCCTGGCCGGATCGACCGAGACGTCGGGCAGCGTCGTACGGCCGTCGGCCTGCTCCATGGCTCCGCGGAACCGGTCGATGGTGGCGCTGATGCCCAGCACGATCGGTACCGCTGGCGCGCCTGCCTCCCCGTTCACGAGCGCCCTGACGATCGTCGACTTCTCCCCCAGGTCGCGCTTGGAGGTGTTCATGCCGATGTGCGCCTCGTCGAGGACGACGTAGAGCGTGGTCCCGTCGTGCTCGATGGTGTTGCGCAGCACCTCCCAGAAGGTGCGGGCACGCATGTCCGGCGCCGCGAGCATCTCGCCCTCGTCACCTGCGCCGCCGCCCCGCACGAGGAGCGAGTTGCGGCTGAGCTTCTGCGAGTTGAGGAAGTAGACGGTCCCAGGCTCCAGGCGTTCCTCGGCGAACGTCGAGGGAACCACGACCAGTCGATTCGGCGTGAGGCGGTCCGAGGCCTGCTGGATGCGATGACGTGTCTGCTCGTTCAGGGACGGGTCGGACGTGAACCACAGCACTGTGGCGCGAGGATCCGGCAGCACGTCAAGATCGTCGCTGCCGAAGAACAGAGCCTCGATGATGGCTGCGGCCATGACGGTCTTGCCGGCGCCCGTAGGTGCCGTCAGCGCGAGCGAGGTCTTCATGTGCAGGTCGACCATCGCCCGCGCGTTGCCCAGTCCAGCGAGCACGCTCGCGACGGCCTCGGCCTGGTAGTCCTTGAGACCGAACCTCATCAGTCGTGCCCGCCGATCGTGAAGTTGGTCAGGTACGACTCGTACAGACGGACGGGGATGACGTGCTCCGGCAGGTCCGCGCACACCATCTGGAACGCGCGCTCGTCGTCCGTGACGACGTACGCCATCCGTGCGTCGGGCCGGGACGCCAACGCGTCGAGGAACAGCCCGGCCGCATCGACGTCGAACAGGACCCCGTACGCCTCGGCGACGTCGAAGGTGTCGGTCGGCGCGTCGATCCGCCGTCCCCTCGCCCCCGCCCTGAGCCACAGCAACGGAGCGATCGCCTCGAAGCTCCGGCCGTGCTGGACCGCCCGCGGGGTCTCGTAGGTCATCGTGAAGAACTCGACGTTCTCCTCGAAGCCGTCGGCCATCGGGAACTCGTCGGTGAACTTGTAGTCGCCCTTGATCGGGTCGCCGTCGGGCGTCCTACCCGTCACCGCCGCCGCGATCCGGGGTTTGGTGATGTGGTCGCAGATGCCCCACCGCTCCCACTCCGGGTCGCCCGGGCGCAGGCCCTGCTCCCGGAGCTTCTTCTGCTCGTCGGCGCCGACCTCGTTGTTGGTGACGCTGATGCTCTGGCGGCGGCCGCCGTCCTGCTTGTTCAGGCGCATGACTGCGTGGGCCGTCGTACCGGAGCCGGAGAAGAAATCGAGGACGACCGCGTCGGGCTTGTCAGCGACGGCTAGGCGAAGCGCATCCTCAACCGCGTAGAGCGACTTGGGGAACTGAAAGCGGCCGCGATCACCGAACAAGCGACTTAGTAGTTGGGCTCCGCCGCCGCCACCTGCAATGTGCTGCGGCCTGTTCCACACCGTCTTCGGCCGCTGACGTCTGCTAGTTGTGACCTGCTCGACTAGAACCTCTCCGCGTGGCCCGCGACCAACAACCCGGCGCTCACCAGACTCGATCTCGGCGACGGTCCCACCCAACAGATACCGGAGCGTTGGCTGCTCTGCCCCGGGCTTGGAGCTGACGTGCGCGTATCCCTTCGCGATGAGTGTCTCTAGCTTCCGCGCCTCGACCCGCCAAATCCCAAGCCGGCCATCATTCCTCAAAGGCCACACAACCGGTGCCCCATCGATACGAGTCGGCCTGCTTGCTTCAGCGCCAGAAAGGGGGGCACCAACCCCCACCATCCGCGTGCGTTCTTCATTCATCAGCACCGGGTAGCAGAGGTTAGGGCGTTGGTCCCGGTACCACGACCCGCCACCTCGGAGAAGCCATTCCCACCGCACTCCGGCCTTGCCGAGCTTCGCCCCGTCGGCCTGCTGATCGGTCAGAAGATCATCGAAGACCTCAGCCGGTCTGGCATCTCCGACGAAGCAAAAGAATGCGTACTCGTCTACTCGCGACAGCAATTCTCGCGAGGTTCCGCTGGGGTTGATGACGATCGAGATCATCTGCACGGTCGCCTCGGGAAAGGTCTGCTGCAACAGCAACCCCAGTCGCAGGTACTCCTTCTCGTCGATCGTCACGATCAACACGGAGTTCTCCGGGTTCAGCAGCCTCTTCGCCAGCTTCAGGCGCCGCTCCATGAACGACAGCCACTTGCTGTGCCGGTAGGCGTCCTCGCCGTCGACGTAGTCGTTGTTGTACTTCCAGTCCTTCGCGCCCGTGTTGTACGGAGGATCGATGTAGATCGCGTCGACCTTGCCGGCGTGGGTGTACAGCAACGCCTGCAGGGCGTGGTGGTTCTCCGCGTTGATGACCGAGTGGAACGGCTTGTCCGCTCCCCCGCGCTCGACCTTCCCGGTCGACACCAGTCCGGGGAAGATCGGGTCACGGAACTCCGCGACCACGACCAGGTCGGCGACCGCGACCTGTCGCGCCTCCCCGTCGGCGCCCACGAGCGAAGCGACGCCGGACGCGACCCGCTGGACGAGCCAGAGCGCGGAGTCGCCCCTGGCCGTCGTGCCCCGGGGCGGAAGGACGCGAACCTTGTCGCCGCGGCGGACCGGGCGTCCGGGGAGATCGACGGACTCCGGCACGTGCCGCTCGAAGTTCAGCCCAAAGGGTCGGCGGTTCTCGAGAGCCTTGACCTCGGCACGGAGGTCTGCGGCCAACCGCGGATCGGACCGTTCGACCTGCAGCAGCAGATCGCTCAGTCTCGACACGGTTCGACAGTTCCTTCCGGCTCAATACATCGGGCTTTGGCTCAATATATTGGGCCATGCCCGGAAGGGCAGGCGAACAGGGTGGTTTCGTGCCCGCCGCCGACCACCTCCCGGACTTCGCGGAGCGCGCGAAGCTCTTCGGCGAGAAGGTCCGGCAGCGGCGCAACGAGCTCGGCCTGACCGAGCGCGACCTGATCGAACGGACCGGTCTGAGCCGGGGCTACATCCAGCTGCTGCTGAACAACCGCGGCGGCCACAAGGACCCGAGCACCGGGCTCTACAAGCCGGTCAACCCGACGCTTGACGTGATCTGGCGGCTCGCCGACGCGCTCGAGCTCGACCCGACCTACCTCGTGGACAACGGCCGGGGCGTCGAGGCCGACGCTGGCCGCTCGTGAGGATCACCCTCGGCGTCACGGACAATGCATGGGCCGACTTCCTGCGCGCCCGTGACCACGTCACCGAGGCCAACTTCTGGGTGCCGTCCGCCCAACGGTTCACCGGACGTGCCTCGCTCGACGAGCCGTTCCTGTTCAAGACGAAGAGTCCGCGCGAAGGCTTGGTCGGCGGAGGCTTCTTCGCCGGCTACTACGAGCAGCGGGTCAGCGAGGCCTGGGCCGTTTTCGGCACCGGCAACGGCGTCGACTCCGAGGCTGCACTGCTCCGCGCCATCCGGACGTACCGCGAACGCACACGCAAGCCGTTCCACCCGGACCCGACGATCGGGTGCGTCGTGCTGCGCAACATCTTCTTCGCTCCCGAGGGCGATGAGCTGCCCGCTCCCGAGCACTGGGGCCGGTCGATCGTGCAGGGCAAGACCTACGACGACACCGACCCCGACTGGCACTACGTCCTCCACGCGTTCCGCGCCTTCCAGGGTGGCGCGCGCGTCGATCACGTCTGGGACAGAGACTTGGTCGCGGTCGACCTCGACCGCGACGACGCACGCTTCGGAGCACCGGTCCTCACCCAGCACCGGCTCGGTCAAGGCTCCTTCCGGCTGGCGGTGCTCGATGCGTACGAGAACCGCTGCGCCATCACCGGAAGCCGGATGGCCCCGGTCCTTCAGGCCGCGCACATCCGGCCCTACGCCGGCGGTGGCGAGCACGTCGTCACGAACGGCCTTGCGCTGCGTTCCGACATCCACGGCCTCTACGACCGCGGGTACCTGGGCGTCGACGAGAAGTACCGGCTCCGGGTCAGCCCGCGGCTCAACGCGGACTTCGGCAACGGCGTCGAGTTCTACTCGCGCGAGGCGCGCGGCGAGGTGATCCGACTCCCCCTGCGTGGCGTCGACCGACCCGACCACGAGTCGCTGACATGGCACATGGACGAGGTGTTCCTCTCGGCCTGACGTCCTCGGTCAGACTCCTCGCCTAATGGCGTCGGTTCGGCGGCGGTCGTCGAACCAGGACCCATTCGGTCGGGCTGTGGGAGCGCAGCTCGAATGTCGGGTCATGCGCTGCCCGGTGGTGGTGCCAGCACAGCGGCAACCCGTTGGTGAGGTCGGTCCGCCCGCCGTGCGCCCACGGTTGCGGATGGTGGATCTCGCACCAGGCGAACGGTCGGTCGCACGAGGCGATCGCGCAGGTGTCGTGGAGAACGGCGTAGGCCTGACGCTGCTTGTCGTTGTGCAGCCGGCGGGTGCGACCGAGGTCCAGCGGCATGGAGGCTCCGCCCATGACGGCCGGGACGATGCCCGCCTCACAGGCCAGGCGCCGGACCTCGCCGGCAGTGAGGTCAGCGCCAGTCGTGGTGGTCGCCACGCCGAGCCCCGAGCGCAGCACGTCGAGGTCCACCATCGCCATGACCGTGACGAGGGACCGGGACAGACGGTCGCTCGGGAGGTGCTCGATCAGCTCGCAGAAGGCCAGGCCCAGCTTGTCGGCCCAGCCCAGCCCTGATCCCTCGGCCCCGGCAACGTCGTCGAGCACCGGAGCTCCAACCGCGTCCCGCCCGTGCCGCCGCGGGGCGGTCAGCCTGTCGAGGACGCCGGCGAGGATCTGCCCGTGCAGCTCGGGGATCGAGAACCTGCCGTCGAAGGTGCCGTCACCGCGGTCGTGGAGAGTCAGCCACGTGTTGCTCGCGCCTCGGTGGTGGTTGGCCCGGACGCTGCGTTCGAAGTGGCGTCTGGCGAGGTCGGCATCGATCTGGTCGTAGGCACGTCGCACTGCCCGCCGCAGCCGGGCGGGGGGCATCGGAACGCCGCTGCGGGTCGCAGCTCCGGTTGCCTTGGCCAGCAGGCGCTCCTCGGCCTCCCGCTGCTGGGCCGGCGTCGCATCGTCCGCTGACACGTCGAGCCCGTTGACGATGACCCGCGCCTGCTCCAGTCGGATCTCGCCGGCCGACAGAGCGGCCGCGGTCGTCGCATAGCGCTCCTGCAACAACCGGGCGATCCGGAGGCCACCGCGCAGCACCTCACGCCGGTCGCCGGTCAGGCGGGCCAGCCACTCGTCGGTGCCGGTGTCGCCGCTGTCGCGGGCCACCGCCCGTCGTTCGGCCTCCGCGGCGAGCGCCAGCTCAAGGACGTCGGTCTGCGACCGCAGCCGTGCAGCGCCCTGGACCGCGGCCGCCAACTGCTCGTCGTCCAGCACTGCCAACGACACCGACGCCGCGCTCGCCATCGCACTGCGTGCCTCCTCCACCCCGGCCAACAGGCCGGGGGCACCTGAGGGTGCGAGGAGGAGGGCGGTGGCACTCATGGGTCCATCCGACACGCCACCACCGACAAAGAGGGCCCCGGCCGGGACGACCTGTGGAAACCCAGATCAGGCAGCCGCGACCGCGAGGTCAGCAAGTGTCAGGAGCCGCTGCCGCGCCGGCTCGGGCACGAGCGACGCCCACTTCCGCCACGACCCCGGTTGGCCGGGCCGCACCAGCGTGCGACGCACGTCCGCGTCCGCCTGTACGACGAGGG
The DNA here is from genome assembly GCF_001428825.1 of Nocardioides sp. Root240. GTDB lineage: Bacteria > Actinomycetota > Actinomycetes > Propionibacteriales > Nocardioidaceae > Nocardioides. The sequence continues at coordinate 245,839 of NZ_LMIT01000001.1, forward strand.
CGGCCGCGGCGACGAGCGCCTGGTTCTCCGGCAACACCTGGCCCTCGGAAGCTCGGCGCAGGAGACGGAAGGCAGCCCGCCGGCGTTCGTCGCGGCCCTCGCGCCAGTTCTGCACGGTCACCGAGCGCTGGGCCGCGGTGCAGCTGTGCTCGATGAGGGCGATCTCCTGGACGTCCGAGCCGATCTCATAGCCCTCACGCAGGTAGGAATCGGAGCTGATCCGGCGCTCGAGCTGCGCCGTGGCCAGCGGCACGGACCACCTACCTCCTCCGGTCGTGGCCGCGACATCCCGGGCCAGCTGCTCCGGAACCGGCAGGGGCGCCATGTCGAACATGAGCCGGTCGTCGACGCCGCTCGGAACCAGCCTGCCCAGCACCCAGCCACCGAGACAAAGGCCGGTTCGCGCACCCAGGTCCAGGACCTCGGTCCAGTCGACCGCACCGGCCTCGCGGACCTGGAGTCGTGCTCCGGGGAGGCTCTGGCCGAGCTGGTAGCCACTCATCGGCGCTGCCGCCCACTGGCGCGCGAGGTCGCCGTGCTCCGCCAGGCGGCCCTCGGCGTGCTCGTCGAGGAACGCCAGCAGGGCACCGACACCGAGAACCGTCTGCTGGTAGGCCCACGACTCCCCCATCACCTGGGCGCCGACGCGGACCGGGTCACCGCCGCGCTCGAAACACGCCTGGAGGAGGTCGCCGTGGGCCGTCTCGACCATCACCCGCAAGGTGCCCCGCACCAGTCCCCCCGTGTCGCCGTCCTCGCAACGCGTCGCGGTGTAGGAGAGATAGCGCATCCACACCCATGGGGGCAGGTCAGGCCCCCAGCCAGCCAGGTCCTCGAGGATCCGGCCGTGGCGGTTGCCGGCGAACATCGGCACGGTCCGGTACCAGTCGAGCGCGGTCGCGAAGTCGCCGGCGCGCTCCGCCCGGAGGGACATCTCGACGCACTCGTACAGGGCAGGCGTCATCCGGTCAGCGACGCGAGGTTGGCGGCTGAAGCCGCTCCGGGGGTTGCGAGACATGGGGCCAGACAAGACCGACGACCTACGACGCGCAACGTCGATCCCGGCCACCTGTGGACAACCAGACGTTGCCCGCAGGTTGTCCACAGATGACGCCCAGCGCTCTTGCGAGCACCCGGCCGCGCGACCACCCTCGTGTCGACCAACGACGAGAGGAAGGGCGCCGTGGAGACCATCGGTACCCGTCTCGGGATCCTCGGCGTCGCGCTCGGCATCACCTTGAGCGCGTGCGACGATCGCGTGACGCAAGCACCTGATCGAGACACCCCCGCCATCCGGATCGGCAGCGGCGCGGAGCCCGGGGCCGATCTGCTCCTTCCCCCGTCAACAGGAGCAGCAGGAGTGGCTACGGCGTGACCTCGGCCACGATCCGCACACTCATGTGGAAGGTCGACGTCGCGCCCTCGATGATCACCAGGAACCCGTCCTGGCCGTCCCGGAACACCTGCCGGCCCTGCGGGGACCACGGGTCCGGCGGGTCGAACTCGAAGGCCGCCCGCTTCGCGGCGAGCATCGCGGTGGCGTGGTCGGCGTGGCTGGTGCGGCCGACCTGGACGATCGTCGACGGCTTGGCCTGGCCCTGGTTGGAGTACTCGATGGCCACCCGCCACGGTCCTTCGGCGCCGAGGGACTGCGGGGAGCCGGACGGCTCGTACTGCGCGTAGGTCATGGCGGCACCCTCCCCCGTCAGCGGACGGGCACACCCGCGGCGGCGAGCGACTGCTTCACGTCGGCGATGCGCAGCGTGCCGAAGTGGAAGACGGTCGCGGCCAGGACCGCGTCGGCGCCGGCCTCGACGGCGGGGGCGAAGTGCTCGACGGCGCCGGCGCCGCCGGAGGCGATGACCGGGATCGAGACCTCGGCACGGACGGCGCGGATCAGCTCGAGGTCGAAGCCGTCGGTGGTGCCGTCGGCGTCCATCGCGTTGAGGAGGATCTCGCCGGCGCCCAGCTCGGCGGCGCGGACGGCCCACTCGATGGCGTCGATGCCGGCGGACTGGCGCCCGCCGTGGGTGGTGACCTCGAAGCCGGAGTCGGTACGGACGTCGGAGCCCGCCGCGACGCGACGGGCGTCGACCGACAGGACCAGCACCTGGTTGCCGAAGCGCTGCGCGATCTCCGCGATCAGCTCGGGACGCCGGATGGCCGCGGTGTTCACGGCGACCTTGTCGGCGCCGGCGCGGAGCAGCCGGTCGACGTCCTCGACGGAGGAGACGCCGCCGCCGACGGTGAGCGGGATGAACACCTGCTCGGCGGTGCGGGAGACGATGTCCATCGTGGTGGCCCGGCCCTCGTGGGACGCGGAGATGTCGAGGAAGGTCAGCTCGTCGGCGCCCTCGGCGTCGTAGAGCTTGGCCAGCTCGACCGGGTCACCGGCATCGCGCAGGTCCTGGAAGTTGACGCCCTTGACCACGCGGCCGGCATCGACGTCCAGGCACGGGATGACACGGACGGCCAACGTCATACGAGCCCGCCCTTGGTGAGCGCGAGCGCGTCCTCGAGGGTGAACTGGCCGGTGTAGAGGGCGGTACCGGCGATGGCGCCCTCGACGCCGATCTGCACCAGGCCCATCAGGGCGCGGATGTCGTCGAGGGTGGTGACGCCGCCGGAGGCGACGACGGGGCGCGAGGTCGCGGCGCAGACGTCCTGCAGCAGCTGGAGGTTCGGGCCCTGCAGCATGCCGTCCTTGTTGACGTCGGTGACGACGTAGCGCGCGCAGCCCTCGGCGTCGAGGCGGGCCAGCGTCTCGTAGAGGTCGCCGCCCTCCTTGGTCCAGCCACGGGCGGCCAGGGTGCGGCCACGGACGTCGAGGCCCACGGCCACGCGGTCGCCGTACGTCGCGATGGCCTTCGCGCACCACTCGGGCTGCTCGAGGGCGGCGGTGCCGATGTTCACGCGGCGACAGCCGGTCGCCATCGCGGCCTCGAGCGACTCGTCGTCGCGGATGCCACCGCTCATCTCGACCTTGATGTCGAGCTTGCCGACGATCTCGGCCTGGAGCTCGCGGTTCTGGCCGTGGCCGAATGCAGCGTCGAGGTCGACGAGGTGCAGCCACTCCGCCCCGGCGTCCTGCCAGCGCAGGGCCGCCTCGATCGGGTCGCCGAAGCGCTTCTCGGAGCCGTCGACCCCCTGCACCAGCTGGACGGCCTGGCCGCCCTTGATGTCGACGGCGGGAAGCAGCTCCAGGTACGTGCTCACAGTGATGTCACCCAGTTCCTCAGAAGTTGCGCGCCCGCGTCACCCGACTTCTCCGGGTGGAACTGCGTGGCGCAGAGTGGTCCGTTCTCGACCGCGGCGACGAAACGGTCGCCGCCGTGCTCGGCCCAGGTCACCAGCGGCTGGTGGCTCGCAGGCGTGCGGTCGTTGGTGACCAGCGTCCAGTCGCGCACGCCGTAGGAGTGCACGAAGTAGAAGCGCTCGTCCTCGATGCCCGCGAAAAGGCGGGTGTCCTCGGGGACCGACACCGTGTTCCAGCCCATGTGCGGCACGATCGGCGCCTGCAGCCGCTCGACGACCCCCGGCCACTCGTTGCAGCCCTCGGTCTCGACACCGTGCTCGATGCCGCGCTCGAACAGGATCTGCATGCCCACGCAGATGCCGAGCACCGGTCGGCCGCCGGCCAGGCGCCGCGCGATGATCCGCTCGCCGCGGATCGCCCGCAGCCCGCGCATGCACGCCTCGTAGGCGCCGACGCCCGGGACCAGCAGCCCGTCGGCCTCCATCGCCGCGTCCAGGTCACCGGTGAGGGTGACCGAGGCGCCGGCGCGCTCGACCGCGCGGACGGCGGAGCGCAGGTTGCCGGAACCGTAGTCGAGGACGACCACGGAGGGCTGGGCTGAGGTCACAGAGCGCCCTTGGTCGAGGGGATGCCGGTCTCACGCGGGTCGAGCGCGATCGCGTCGCGCAGCGCGCGGGCGAAGGCCTTGAACTGCGTCTCGACGATGTGGTGCGGCTCGCGGCCCGCGAGAACGCGCACGTGCAGCGCGAAGTGGCCGTGGAAGGCGATGGACTCGAAGACGTGCTGGGTCAGCGAGCCGAGGTAGGACACGCCGGAGCCGCCGAGCTGGACGTACTGCTGGCCCTCGGGCTCGCCCGTGTGGACGCAGTACGGCCGGCCGGAGACGTCGACGACGGCGTGCACGAGGGCCTCGTCGAGCGGGACGGTCGCGTCGCCGAAGCGGCGGATGCCCTTCTTGTCCCCCAGCGCCTCGCGCAGCGCCTGGCCGAGCGCGATCGCGGTGTCCTCGGTCGTGTGGTGGGCATCGATGTGGACGTCGCCCTCGGTCTGCACCGTCAGGTCGAGCAGCGCGTGGCGGGCCAGCGCGGTGAGCATGTGGTCGTAGAAGCCGACGCCCGTGGAGATGTCGTGGCGGCCGGTGCCGTCGAGGTTGACCTCGACGAGGACCTTCGACTCGCTGGTCTGTCGCTCGACGCGGGCGGTCCTGGCAGTCATGCGCGCTCTCCATCTACATCGGTCAGTGCGGCCCGGAAGGCCGCCATCTCGTCGGGGGTCCCGACCGAGACGCGCAGCCAGCCGTCCGGCCCGGTCTCCCGGATCAGGACCCCTCGGTCGAGGAGACCCTGCCAGACAGCATGACGGTCGGCGAATCGGCCGAACAACACGAAATTCGCGTCGGAGTCAGCGACGTCGCAGCCCTCGTCGCGCAGCCAGATCACCAGCGCGTCGCGCTCGACGCGCAGCTCGTCGACCTTGCCGAGCAGCTCGGGCGCGTGCCGCAGCGCGGCCAGCGCGACCGCCTGCGTGACCGCCGAGAGGTGGTACGGCAACCGCACGACCCGGATCGCGTCGCAGATCTCCGGCGCCGCGGCGAGGTAGCCCAGGCGCAGCCCGGCGCCCGCGAAGGCCTTGCTCATCGTGCGCGTCACCACGAGGTTGCGGTACGACGGCAGCAGCTCGAGCGCGCTCGGGACCCCCTCACGGCGGAACTCGCCGTAGGCCTCGTCCACGACGACCAGCCCGTCGCCCGCGGCCTCGCACAGCTCGCCGACCGCCTCGGGCGGCAGCGCCGTGCCCGTCGGGTTGTTGGGGCTCGGCAGCAGGATGACGCTCGGTAGCTCGGTCTTGACCAGGTCGCGCGCGGCGTCGAGGTCGAGCGAGAAGTCGTCGGCGCGGCGTCCGGCGACCCAGCGGGTGTTGGTGTCGCGGGCGTACTCCGGGTACATCGAGTACGTCGGCGCGAAGCTCACCGCCGTGCGGCCCGGTCCGCCGAAGGCCTGCAGCAGCTGCAGCATGACCTCGTTGGAGCCGTTGGCCGCCCACACCTGCTCGGGCACGATGCCGGCCGGCGTGTCCCGCGAAAGGTAGTCGGCGAGGGCAGCGCGCAGCGCGACGAACTCGCGGTCCGGGTACCGGTTCAGCGTCACTGCCGCCTCGGCAGCGGACGTCGCGATGTCGGCGATGCACGCCGGCGAGGGCCCGTAGGGGTTCTCGTTGACGTTGAGCTGGACGGGCACGTCGAGCTGCGGAGCGCCGTAGGGCTCGATCCCCCGGAGCTCCTCGCGCAGCGGGGGCCAGGTCATCGGCTCACCCGCACCGTGACGGCGGCGCCGTGGCCCGGCAGGTCCTCGGCCTCGGCCAGGGTGACGACGTGGCCAGCCACCTCGGCCAGCGCCGCCTCGGAGTAGTCGATGACGTGCACGGACTTGGTGAACGCGCGCACCGACAGGCCCGAGGAGTGGCAGGCGCAGCCCGCGGTCGGCAGCACGTGGTTGGAGCCGGCGCAGTAGTCGCCGAGGCTCACCGGCGCGTGCGGGCCGACGAAGATGGCGCCGGCGTTGCGCACCCGGGCAGCCCACGCGGCGGCGTCCTCGGTGTGGATCTCGAGGTGCTCGGCGGCGTAGGCGTTGACGACGTCGAGGCCCTGCTCGAGGTCGCGGACCAGCACGATGCCGGACTGCTGGCCGCCGAGCGAGGTGGTGATCCGCTCGGTGTGCTTGGTGGCCGCCACCTGCTTGTCCAGCTCGACCTCGACCTCGCCGGCGAGCCGCTCGGAGGTCGTGACGAGCACGGAGGCCGCCAGCGGGTCGTGCTCGGCCTGGCTGATCAGGTCGGCGGCGACGAAGGCGGCGTCGCCGGTGTCGTCGGCGAGGATCGCGATCTCGGTCGGGCCGGCCTCGGAGTCGATGCCGATCTGGCCCTTGAGGATCCGCTTGGCGGTGACGACCCAGATGTTGCCGGGCCCGGTGACCAAATCAACACGGGCGACCCGCCGGCTGGGATCTGTGTCGTTGAGGCCGTAGGCGAACATGGCGATCGCCTGGGCTCCACCGACGGCGTAGACCTCCTCGACGCCGAGCAGCGCGCACGCGGCCAGGATCGTGGGGTGCACCGAGCCGCCGAACTCCTTCTGCGGCGGACTGGCGAGCGCGATCGACTCGACGCCCGCCGTCTGCGCGGGCACGACGTTCATCAGCACGCTGGACACCAGGGGCGCGAGACCACCGGGCACGTACAGCCCTACCCGGCCGACCGGCACCTTGCGGTGGGTCACCCGGGCACCGGGGCCGAGGTCGGTGACGGCGTCCTGCTCGAGCTCGTTGGCGCACGTGGCGCGGAGCCGGCGGATCGACTCCTCCAGCCCGGCGCGGATGCCGGGGTCGAGGTCGGCGAGCGCGGCCTGCATCGCCTCCGGGGCGACCCGGATGTCGTCGACACGCACGCCGTCGAACTTCTCGCCGAACTCCACGATCGCGTCCAGGCCGCGGGTGCGGACCTCCTCGCAGATCGCATGCACCGCCGGCACCGCGGCTTCGATGTCGAAGTCGGCACGGGGCACTGCTGCGCGGTAGTCGACCGAGGTGTCGCCAGCGGTCGGCATCGTGCGCAGGTCGATGCGGCGGATCAGGGACATGTCCCCGATTCTACGGTTGCCTGCGCTTGCGACCGGTGCCGGTGACGCCTGCCGGGACGAGCTCCCCGGCCAACCGTCGCGCGGTGTCGAGTGCGGCGTCGTCGCCGAACAGCTCGCGTCGGGTGTTGGCGGCGACGAGGTAGGCGTCGATCCGGAAGGCCGCCTCCCCCGGGTCCGGTACGCCGGCCGTCGCGAGGTCGCGCTCGAGGAGGTCGAGCCACTCCCTCTTCAACGCCCGGACCGCGTCCGCGACCCGTCCCTCGCGGTGGCCGTACTCCGCCGAGCTCGCCGCCACGAAGCAGCCGCCGGGGAAGACCTCGGCGCGCAGGTAGTCGACCCACCGGTCGAGCAGCGCACGCAGTCGGGGCGCCCCCGCGCGCTCGCCCCAGGCGGGGGCGACGACGTGCTCGACGTACAGGGTGCGGGCCTCGGCGACGGCGGCGACGAGGATGTCCTCGCGGGTGCCGAACACGGCGAGCAGGCCGCTCTTGCTGGCGCCGGTCGCCTCGGCGAGCCCGCCCAGGGTGATCGCGTCGAGGCCGCCGACAGTCGCCATCCGGGCGGCGGCGCGGGCGGCGCGCTGCCGGGTGCGGTCGCCGCGCTCACGCCGGCCGTCGGTCGCCATGCGACCAAGATACCCGACCGACTGGACGCATTGTTTCGGCGCGACTAGCCTGCGATTTCCACGACCGATCGGTCGTAGAGATCGGAGGACTCCCATGACCACGCCCGCGCCGAGCCTGCACGCCGAGATCGAGGTCGCCGCTCCCCCGAGCACGGTCTGGGCGCTGGTCGCCGACGTCACCCGGATGGCCGAGTGGAGCCCGCAGGTCACCTCGACCCGACTCGCCCCGGCGACGCCCGACCACGCCGTCGGCACCCGCTTCACCAACCGCAACGCCCACGGCGAGCTGACCTGGACCACCCACGCCGAGATCACCCGGTACGACGACGGCGAGGCCCTCGCGTTCCGCGTCGAGGAGAACTGGACCACCTGGACCTTCGAGCTGGTCGCGACCGCCGCCGGCACGCGCCTGCGCCAGCGCCGCGACGCGCCCGACGGGATCTCCCCACTCTCCCAGGAGCTGACCGAGGCGTTCATGGGCGGCCAGGAGGCGTTCACCGCCAGCCAGCGGGCGGGAATGGCGCAGACACTGGCCGCGATCAAGGCCGCCGCCGAGGGGACGGCCACGTCCTGACCGCGCCGCTGGGGTGGAGACACTAGGGTCGGAGCGTGCCCGACGAGCTGCCCATGTTCCCGCTGAACGCGGTGCTCTACCCGGGAGTCAGCCTGCCGTTGCGGGTCTTCGAGGACCGCTACCGCGCACTGGTCCACCACCTGCTGCGGATCGAGGACCCCGCCCAGCGGCTGTTCGGCTCGGTGGCGATCCGCGAGGGCTACGAGGTGGGCGACCACGGCGCCCAGTCACTGTTCCGGATCGGCGTGCGGCTGCAGCTCACGGACGTGGAGAGCCACCCCGACGGCACCTTCGACATCGTGGCCGTCGGGCGCGACCGGATCCAGCTCGACCGGCTCCGGACCACCGAGGCCTACCCGCTCGGCGAGGTCCGGACACTGCCCGAGCCCCGCACCGACGTACCTGCGGAGGTGGTCGAGCGCGCACGCTCGACCTTCACGGCCTACCGCGCCGTGGTCCGCGAGATCTCCGCGGACCCGCTCGAGGGCGAGCTGCCCGAGGACCCGGGCTACCTCTCGTGGACCCTGGCCGCCTGCTCGCCGCTCCCCCTCGGCGAGCGCCAGGAGCTGCTCGAGGCGGCCGACCCCACCGACCGGCTGATGCTCGTGACCGACCTGCTCCGCGCCGAGCTGCGCGCCATGAACGTGATCACCTCGCTGCCGGCCACCGAGGTCGCGCGCACCCGCTGGTCCCCGAATTAGCGCCATGGCGAAGAGGAAGGCAGCCGGCGGCACCCCCGCCACCAGCGCCCTGACCGCGGCGGGCGTGGCGTTCACCGTCCACGAGTACCCGCACGACCCGCGCGCGGAGTCCTACGGCACCGAGGCCGCGGAGGCGATGGGCATCGATCCCGGCCGGGTGTTCAAGACCCTGTTCGTCGACCTCGACGGGGCACTCGTCGTCGGCGTGGTGCCCGTGGTCGGCCAGCTCGACCTCAAGGCGATCGCGCGGGCGCTCGAGGGCCGCAAGGCGGTGATGGCCGACCCGAGGGCGGCCGAGCGGGCCACCGGCTACGTCGTCGGCGGGATCTCGCCGCTCGGGCAGCGCAAGGCCCACCCGACGGTCGTCGACGACTCCGCACTCGCCCACGCGACGGTCTTCGTCTCGGCCGGGCGCCGTGGCCTGGAGGTCGAGCTCAGCCCTGCGGAGCTGGTGCGGCTGACGGCTGCTCGGGTCGCGCCGATCCGGCGCGGACCGACGCCTGGTTGAGCGCCAGCATCACGACGAGGTAGCCCAGCAGGCAGCCCACCGGCCAGGCGAGGTACGGCGTCCACCCGGTGACCTCGAGGTTGCCCGGCAGCACGGTGTCGATCTTGACCTTGGCGGCCTGGTCCTGCGGGTCGGACGGGCTCTGCCACAGGCCGATCGCGGTCATCAGCGCCGCGGCGGCGACACTGCCGACGAGGGCCGCTCCCAGACCGACCAGGGCCTCGTTGCGCGCGAGCATGCCACCGACGAGACCGACCAGCAGCGCCAGGCCGAAGCCGATCACGACGTACTCCGCCGTGCCGCTGAAATCGCGGGTGATGCCGGGGTCGAACGGGTTCGGGTACCAGGTCGGGCCGGCCGTGGTGTCGTAGATCTGGCCCTTCGGCGCGGGCCCCCACCAGGTCCACCACAGCCACCCGCCGGCGGCACCGAGGGCGACGGCGAGGAGGACGGGCGCGACGATCGCGCGCACCACGGCGTCGACCTTCATCCTGCGAGGCACCCCGGTCCGAGGAGCTGCTTGAGGTCGGCGAAGAGCGCGGACGAGGGAGTCACCCTCAGATTGTCCCCCAGGCGCATGACCTTCGTGGAGTCGCGGCTCAGCAGCTGCAGCCGGACCTCGGTCAGCCCGGCGTGGGTGACCAGCACGTCCTTGAGCTGCTGGACCACCGGGCCGGTGCACCGCGTGGACGGCAGGCTGATCACCACTGGACCATCGGCGCGCGTCTCCAGGTCGGGGACGGTCACCTCCTGGCCCCGCAGCTGCGCCGGCTCCCGGTCGGTGTCGAGCTGCCCACGGACCCGGACGATCGCGTCCTCGGTGAGGTACGGCGCCGCGAGGCGGTAGCTGCTCGGGAACAGCAGCACGTCGATCGAGCCCTCGAGGTCCTCGAGCGTGACGGTGGCCCAGGGGTCGCCGTTCTTGGTGATCTTGCGCTGGATCTGGGTGATCAGGCCGGCGACGGTGACCGTCGAGTTGTGGGCCCGGCCCTCGTCGGTGACCAGCTGGCCGATGGTGCAGTCGGTGCCGTTGGAGAGAACGTGCTCGAGGCCGAGCAGCGGGTGGTCGGAGACGTAGAGGCCGAGCATCTCCCGCTCATGGCCGAGCAGGGTCATCTTGTCCCACTCGTCGATGTCGGGGATCGCGACGCTGACGCCGAAGCCACCGTCGGCGTCGTCGTCGCCCAGGCCGGCGAACAGCGAGTCCTGGCCGATCGCCTCGTTGCGCTTGATGTCGACGTACTGGTCGACGGCGGTCTCGTGGATCACGACCAGCGCCCGGCGCAGGTGCTTCATGTCGTCGAACGCGCCGGCCTTGATCAGCGAGTCGATGACCCGCTTGTTGCAGACCGAGGCGGGGACCTTGGACAGGAAGTCGTTGAAGTCGGTGTAGCGGCCCTTCTCGACCCGCGCCTCGGCGATGCCGTCGACCACGTTGGAGCCGACGTTGCGCACGGCGGTGAGGCCGAAGCGGATGTCGGGGCCGACGGCGGTGAAGTCGTGGGCCGACTCGTTGACGTCGGGCGGGAGAACCTGGATCTTCATCCGGCGACACTCGTTGAGGTAGATCGCCATCTTGTCCTTGTCGTCCTTGACGGACGTCAGGAGGGCGGCCATGTACTCGGTCGGGTAGTTGGCCTTGAGGTAGGCAGTCCAGTAGGTGATGACGCCGTAGGCCGCGGAGTGCGACTTGTTGAAGGCGTAGTCGGCGAAGGGGACGAGGGTGTCCCACAGGACCTTGATCGCGTCCTTGGGGAAGCCACGCTCGAGCATGCCGGCCTGGAAGCCGTCGAACTGCGCGTCGAGCTCGGCCTTCTTCTTCTTGCCCATGACGCGGCGCATGTTGTCCGCGGCGCCGAGCGAGTAGCCCGCCAGCACCTGGGCGATCGCCATCACCTGCTCCTGGTAGACGATGAGACCGTAGGTCTCGCCCAGGACCGGCTCCAGCGCCTCCGCGAGCGCGGGGTGGATCGGCTCGATCGGCTGGCGCCCGTTCTTGCGGTGCGCGTACTTGTTGTGGGAGTCCGCACCCATCGGCCCCGGCCGGTAGAGCGCGGAGACGGCGGTGATGTCGGCGAACTTGTCGGGCAGCATCGAGCGCAGCAGCGCGCGCATGCCACCACCATCGAGCTGGAAGACGCCCAGCGTGTCGCCGCGGCCCATCAGCTCGTAGGTCGCCCGGTCGTCGAACGAGAGCTCCTCGAGGACGACCTCCTCGCCCTTGTTGGCCTTGATGTTGGTCAGCGCGTCCTCGAGGATGCGCAGGTTGGACAGGCCCAGGAAGTCCATCTTGACCAGCCCGAGCGACTCGCACATCGGGTAGTCGAACTGGGTGATGACCGCGCCGTCCTGCGGGCGGGCCATGATCGGCACGATGTCGAGGAGTGGCTCGCTCGACATGATGACGCCGGCCGCGTGCACGCCCCAGTTGCGGATCTGGCCCTCGAGCCCGAGCGCCGTCTGGTAGATCGTGCGGACGTCGGGGTCCTGCTCGTAGAGCGCTCGGAACTCGCCGCCGTCGTTGTAGCGCTTGTGCTCGGGGTTGAAGATCTCCTTGAGCGGCACGCCCTTGCCCATGACGTCGGGCGGCATCGCCTTGGTGATCTTGTCGCCGATCGCGAACCCGTGGTCGAGCACCCGGGCGGCGTCCTTGATGGCGGCCTTGGACTTCAGCCGACCGAAGGTCGCGATCTGGCAGACCCGCTCCGCGCCGTACTTGTCAGAGACGTACTGGATGACCTCGCCGCGGCGGGCGTCGTCGAAGTCGATGTCGAAGTCGGGCATCGAGGGACGCTCGGGGTTGAGGAATCGCTCGAAGTAGAGGCCGTGCTCCAGCGGGCACAGGTCGGTGATGCGCAGCGCGTACGCCGCGATCGAGCCCGCACCCGAGCCACGCCCCGGTCCGACCCGGATGCCGTTGTCCTTGGACCAGTTGATGAAGTCCGCGACCACGAGGAAGTAGCCGCAGTAGCCCTTCTGGGCGACGACCGCGAGCTCCATCTCGACGCGGTCCTTGACCTCCTGGTTGAGGCGGTCGCCCGGGTAGCGGGACTCGATGCCGCGCCACACCTCCTTGCGGAACCAGGACTCCTCGGTCTCCCCCGCCGGGATGTCGGCCTTGGCCATGTAGCCGCCGGTGTTCTCGTTGAACTCCACCTCGCAGCGCTCGGCGATGGCGACGGTGTTGTCGCACGCCTCGGGCATGCCGAACCGGTCGGCCCACAGCTCACGCATCTCGGCCGCGGACTTGATGTAGTAGCCGCCGCCGTCGAACTTGAGCCGGTTGGTGTCGGAGAGCCGCTTGCCGGACGCGACGCAGATCAGCGCGTCGTGGGCGTCGGCGTCCTCGGGGTTGTTGTAGTGGGAGTCGTTGGTGGCGATGGGCGGGATGTTCATCTCGCGGCCCAGGCGCAGCAGGTCATCGCGGACCCGCTTCTCGATCGAGATGCCGTGGTCCATCAGCTCGAGGAAGACGTTGTCCTTGCCGAAGATGTCCTGCAGCTCGGCCGCCTCGCGCACGGCCTCGTCCCACTGGCCCAGGCGCAGCCGGGTCTGGATCGCGCCGCTGGGGCAGCCGGTGCTGACGATCAGCCCCTTGCTGTGCTCGGCGAGGATCTCCTTGTCCATCCGGGGCTTGAAGTAGTAGCCCTCGAGGCTGGACCGGGACGAGAGCCGGAACAGGTTGTGCATGCCCTCGGTGCTCTCGGCCCACATCGTCATGTGGGTGTAGGCGCCGCCGCCGGCGACGTCGTCACCGCCCTCCTCGGCCGCGTCGCCCTTGCCCCAGCGGACCCGGCGCCGCTCGCCGCGCGGGGTGCCCGGCGTGACGTAGGCCTCGATGCCGATGATCGGGCGGACACCGTACTTCTTCGCCTTGGAGTAGAAGTCGTAGGCACCGTGCAGGTTGCCGTGGTCGGTCATGGCGATCGACGTCATGCCGAGGTCGTTGACGCGCGTGAAGAGCCCGTCGAGCAGCGACGCCCCGTCGAGCATGGAGTACTCGGTGTGGACGTGCAGGTGGACGAAGTCCGCTTCCCCGGAACCGGCTGCCATCGGGTGTGGTGACTCCTCGAGAGAGATGGTGGGCGGGTGAGTCGGGGAAGGGGATCAGCCTACGCGACCCGACCGACCCATCGTGGCAGGTGGGTCCGAGTCAATCCGAGTCACAGCGGTGTCCACTCCATCCGGACGTCCGGCGCCCGCTCCTCGTTGCCGGAGCCGTCGGTGCGCTCCCGCTCGACGAGGCCGCGGGCGGCGTAGAACGCCCGGGCCGGCTCGTTGGCGACGAACACCCAGAGGCCGAAGCCGCCGGGGTGCCGGGCCTTGACCAGGTCCAGCAGCGCGCTGCCGATCCCGGCGCCGGCGTGGTCGGGGTCGACGTAGAGGTCGTCGAGCCACGTGCGGGTGAACCGGGCGTAGCCCACCACCCGGTCGCCGACCTCGGCCGCCCACACCTCGTCGCCGCTGCCGTCGAGGCGCGCGGCCAGCCAGGCCCGCACCTCGGCGTCGGGGTGGATGCCCGCAGGCATCGGCGAGGCCGCCCGTGCCCGGAGGTGGACGTCGGCGACCGCCTCCGCGTCGTCCGGCGTGGCCGGACGGAGGATCAGCCCGTCGTCGGGCTCAGTGGCTGTCACGGATGATGTCGAGCGCCCGGGCGAGGTCGTCGGGGTACGAGGACTCGTACTCGACGTACCCGCCGTCAGGGTGCTCGAAGCCGAGCTTCACGGCGTGCAGCCACTGGCGCTCGATGCCGACCTTGCGGGCCAGCACCGGGTCGGCGCCGTAGGTGATGTCGCCGACGCACGGGTGCTTCAGCGCGCTCATGTGCACCCGGATCTGGTGGGTCCGGCCCGTCTCGAGGTGGACCTCGAGCAGGCTCGCGAAGCGGTGCGCCTCGAGCGTCTCGTAGTGCGTGACGCTGTGCCGGCCGTCGTCCATGACCGCGAACTTGTAGTCGAAGCGCGGGTGCCGGCCGATCGGGGCGTCGATCGTGCCCTCGTGCGGGTCGGGGTGGCCCTGCACCAGCGCGTGGTAGGTCTTGTCGACCGTGCGCTGCCGGAAGGCGTTCTTGAGGACCGAGTAGGCGTGCTCGGACTTCGCGATCACCATGACGCCCGACGTACCGACGTCGAGGCGCTGGACGATGCCCTCGCGCTCCTTGGCGCCGGAGGTCGAGATGCGGAAGCCCGCACCAGCGAGGTGGCCGACCACGGTCGGCCCGCGCCAGCCCGGCGACGGGTGCACGGCGACGCCGACCGGCTTGTCGATCACGACGATGGCGTCGTCGTCGTGGATGATCTTGATGCCCTCGACGATCTCCGGGACCACCTCGAGCGGGTCCGCCTCGGCCGGGATCTCGACGTCCAGCACCGAACCCGCGAAGACCCGGTCGCTCTTGCCGCCCACCGGGCTGCCGTCGAGCTGCACCCGGCCGTCGGCGACGAGCTCGGCGGCGCGCGTCCGGGAGACCCCGAACAGTTGCGCCAGCACGACGTCGACGCGCTCACCCTCGAGGCTGTCGGGGACGTTCAGGCTGCGGTGGTCGACCGTGGTCACGACGTCTCCTCCTCGTCCGGCTGGTGCTGCTCGACCCGCGAGCCGTCGAGCGCGATGCCACGCAGGACCTGCACGAGGATCATGGCGACGCCGACGTTGATGCACATGTCGGCGACGTTGAAGACCGGCCAGTTCGGCAGCATCAGGAAGTCGACCACATGGCCCTTGAAGGGCGCCGGGTCGCGGAACAGCCGGTCCATCAGGTTGCCGTCGATGCCCGCGAACATGAGGCCGAGCGCGACCGACCACCACCTGCTCTGCACCCGGCGGCTGATCCACAGCACCACCAGCGTGGCGGCGGTGGCGAGCACTGCCAGGGCCACCGTGAAACGCGTCCCGAGGCTGAAGGCCGCACCCGGGTTGTAGGTCAGGTGCAGCTGCAGCAGCTCGCCCACGACCTCGACGTCGGGCTCGCCGGCCAGGTGGCGTACGGCGAGCACCTTGGTCACCTGGTCGATGACCAGCATGATCGCGCCCACGGCGGCGAACAGCAGCCAGGTGCGGGGAGCGGCGAGCAGGCCTCCGCGGGTCTCGTCGGGGCCGTCGTCGCGGTCGTCTACCGGCGTTCCTCGCGCTGCTTGCATGTCATGCACAGTGTGGCACGCGGAAACGCCATGAGCCGCATCTTGCCGATGGGGTTGCCGCAGGACTCGCAGACGCCGTACGTGCCGTCGTCGATGCGGGCCAGGGCCCGGTCGATCTGCGCCAGCTTCTCCCGCTCGTGGTTGAGGACGGTGAGCTCGTGGTCGCGCTCGAAGCTGGTCGCTCCGAGGTCTGCCTGGTCCTGGCCGGCACCGTCACCGGAGTCGCGGAGCAGGCCGGTCAGGTCGGCCTCCTGCTCCTCGAGGATCTCCGCCGCGCGGGCGCGCTGCTCGTGCAGCTCGGCGACGACCTCGGCGAGCTCCGCCTTCGACCAGGCCTCCTCGTGGTCGAGGACGACCAGGGCGGCGGGGGCGGCCTTCCTGGCCGGCGCCTTCCTGGCGGGCGCGGCCTTCTTTGCCGGCGCAGGGGCGGCCTTCTTCGCGGGAGCGGACGCGGTCTTCTTGGCCGGTGCCGTCTTCTTCGCGGGAGCGGGCGCAGCCTTCTTGGCCGGTGCCGTCTTCTTCGCAGCCGGAGCCGCCTTCTTGGCGGGCGCCGCCTTCTTGGCGGGCGCCGCCTTCTTGGCAGGCGCAGCCTTCTTCGCGGCGGCGGGCGCGGCCTTCTTGGCAGGCGCAGCCTTCTTCGCGGTGGCGGGCGCAGCCTTCTTGGCCGGAGCGGCCTTCTTCGCAGCCGGAGCGGCCTTCTTCGCGGGTGCCGCCTTCTTCGCAGGTGCCGCCTTCTTGGCCGGCTCGGCACTCGCGGTTGCCTTGCGCGGCCGGATCATCTTCCGGGCGGCGGACGCGGCCTGACCGGCCAACGACTTCTTCGTGCTGCGGGCCATGAAGGACTCCTCCAGAAGCGACAGCCGGTCCCGGGTGATCGACAGGCTGCTGCGGAGGGTAACGGCTCCGACAGGCTCGGCCAAGGAGGCTCACCGTCTCGCGGACGCGTCGACGTGCCGCCGGACTCCCGCGAGCGTGCCAGCACATGCAGCGACCGGCCGGTCCGCGCGAGGCGGACCGGCCGGTCGGGTGCTCAGTGGGTGAGGGTGAGCTGGAGGCTCAGCCCTCCTCCTCGCCGAGGATGGAGCGCAGTCGCTTGGGGGCCGGGGCCTCCTCGACGGGGGCCAGCGTGTCGCCCGGCGTCTGCAGCGACTCGAGCTGCTGGGTGAAGTAGCTCTTGAGGCGCGAGCGGTACTCACGCTCGAACGAGCGCAGCGTCTCGACCTCGGCCGAGAGCTTGTCGCGCTCCTTCTCGAGGTCGCCGAAGAGCTGCGTGCGGCGCTCGGCGGTCTCGCTGTCGAGCATCTCCGCACGGGTACGAGCGTCGGACTCGAGGCGGTCGGCCTTGACCTTGGCCTCGGACTCCAGACGCTCGGACTTGGTGCGTGCCTCGCCGACGATCTTGTCGGCCTCGTTCTTGGCGTCCTCGACGAGCTCGTCGGCGTTGCGCGTGGCGATCTCGAGGAGGCGGGCCGCGGCGTTGGACGCCTCGGGAACCGTCTCGACGCGGATCGTCTGGACACCACCGGACGCCTGCGGGGCGGCCACGGGAGCAGCGACGACCGGGGCGACGGGCTCGACCGGCTTCGGCACCTCGACGGGCGCGGGCGGCTCGGGAGCGGCCTCGGGAACCGGGGCCAGCTGCGTCGGAGCGTCGAACGCCGCGGAGGAGCCGCCGGCCTGCGCCGCGGCCAGCTTGGCGCGGAGGTCGTCGTTCTCCTGGGTCAGGCGGGCAAGCTCAGCCTCCACCTCATCCAGGAACTGGTCGACCTCGCCCATGTCGTAGCCCTCGCGCAGCCGGACCGGCGTAAAGCGCTTGTTGCTCACGTCCTCAGGCGTCAGCGGCATGACCTCACCTATCTTCGAAGTACAAGGACAAACTGTCTCACCGAACCTTAGCGCCTGCAGTGGAGAAGGCCGCATCACCCGCCGGTGCTCGACGTGGGGACAGGGCGTGTCGCCGCTGGGAAGACGCGCAGAACGGGCGCAGAACTCCGGCGCGCCGCGGCGCGCCGCCGCCTAGGCCAGGAGGGTGTTGCGGTTCACCGAGAGCGCGACGTAGGCGAGGATCATCACCAGCAGGAAGCTGAGGTCGAGCGCGAAATTGCCGATCCGGATCGGCTTGATGACCTTGCGCAGCGCCGAGATCGGCGGGTCCGTGGCGCTGTAGGACAGCTCCAGGAACACCAGCATGACCCCGCGCGGCTCCCAGCTGCGCGCGAACATCTGCACCCAGTCGGTGATGAAGCGCACCCACAGGAACGCGATGAAGGCGAAGAGGATGCCCTCGATGATCCAACCGGCGATGCTCACGGTCCCAACCTATCGGGTGTCCGGGGACAGCCCGAGCCGGCTCAGCTCTGGTTGAAGAAGTCCCGGTCGGCGATGCGCTGCTTGTCCTCGGCAGCGACGGTGACGTTCGGCGGCGAGAGGAGGAACACCTTGTTGGTGACCCGCTCGATGCTGCCGCGGGTGGCGAAGATCAGGCCCGCGGCGAAGTCGACGAGACGCTTGGCGTCGGAGTCGTCCATCTCGGTGAGGTTCATGATCACCGGGATGCCCTCGCGGTAGGACTCGCCCACCGAGCGGGCGTCGTTGTACGTCGTGGGGTGCAGCGTCGTGATCCGCGACAGCTCCGCGACGGTCGGCTGGGGCGCGACGGCGACCGGGCGCCGACGCTCGTCGAGGTCGGCGACGGAGCCGGCCGTCGACGGTACGGCGCGCACGGGACGGGCCTGGCGGGGCTCGCGCGTCGCACGCGGGTCCTGCTCGGCGC
The DNA here is from genome assembly GCF_001428825.1 of Nocardioides sp. Root240. Lineage (GTDB taxonomy): Bacteria > Actinomycetota > Actinomycetes > Propionibacteriales > Nocardioidaceae > Nocardioides. Next base: position 264,050 of record NZ_LMIT01000001.1, read on the forward strand.
GCTCGTCGTCGTACTCGTCATAGCCGGTGTCCTCAAGCAGGCCGAGGTACTCGCCGATCCTGCGCATCGCACCGCTCATGACTGTTGCCTCCGTGATCCTGGACGCCGAGTGTCAGCGCCCGTTGGTGGTGTTGTGGACATTACTGGACCGACTGCCTCGATCCGAGGACCGCGGAGCCGACGCGCACGTGTGTCGCGCCGGCGGTGACCGCGGCCTCGAGATCGCCGCTCATCCCGGCCGAGAGCCGGGTCGCGTCGGGGTGCTGCTCGAGGAAGGTGGACCGGATCGCGCGGAGCCGGTCGAAGGCGGTGGCGGGGTCCTCGCCGAGGGGCGCGACGGCCATCAGACCCCGCAGGGAGAGCGACGACGCAGCGGCGACCTCGTCGGCGAGCGCCACCAGGTCGGCCGGGTCGGCGCCGGCGCGGTGGTCGCTGCCGGGCGGGTCGAGGCTGACCTGGAGCAGGACGTCGACCTGCCGGCCGGACTCCCCCGCACCCCGGTCGAGCCGGCCCACCAGGCTGCTGCGGTCGACGGACTCGACGACGTCGGCGTACCGCGCCACGGCGGCGGCCTTGTTGGACTGCAGCCCGCCGATGAAGTGCCAGCGCAGGGCCAGGTCCGCGCAGTCGGCAGCCTTGGCCTCGGCCTCCTGGTGGCGGTTCTCGCCGACGTCGGTGACGCCGAGTTCGGCGAGCAGGCGGACGTCGGAGGCGGGGAAGAACTTGGTGACCACGACGAGGTCGACCTCGTCCGGCGCCCGGCCGGCGCCCTCCGCGGCCCGGGCGATCCGCTCGTGGACGGCGGCCAGGCGGGTGCGCAGCTCCTCGAGACGGCTCATGGCAGCCACACCAGCCCGGCGAAGCGGCCGGCCCCGGCGCCGTCGCGGCGGTAGGAGTGCAACCCGTGGTCCTCGCGGGTGCAGCCCGGCACCACCGTGACGTCGACGCCGGCTGCAGTGAGCTGGGCGGTGACGCCGGCACCGAGGTCGAGCGCGGGCGTGCCCCACGTCGTCTCGGCGTACGTCTGCGGGACCGCGGCCGCGACCTCGTCGCGCATGCCGGCCGGGACCTCGTAGCAGCCGCCGCAGATGTGCGGCCCGACCCACGCCCGGACGTCGGTCGCACCGAGGGCACGCATCCGCTCGACGGTGCGCGTCACCACGTCGAGCTCGACACCCAACCGGCCGGCATGGGCAGCGCCGACGACGCCTGCCGCGGGATCGGCCAGGAGCACCGGCACGCAGTCGGCGACCCGGATCACCAGTGCGGTACGACGCTCGCGCGTCACCACACCGTCGGCCACGCCGACCGCTCCCCCGCCGAGCTCCGTGGCCCCGTCGACGACGACCACGTCGTCGCCGTGCACCTGGCTGACCCGCGCGAAAGCGACGTCCAGCTCGGCACCGAGCACGGCCAGGGCGGCGGTCACCCCCTCGCCCTCCTGGAGGTCGAGGGAGGAGTCCGTGAACGCCACCTCGACCCGGCGCCCGCCAGCGGCGGGGTCCGGGTCGAGGTCGTGGGTCTCACGGAAGGCGAACACCAGGCAGCTTCACTTCAGGAAGTCGGGCACGTCCAGGTCGTCGCCGTCGTCGAACTGCAGCGGCGCCGGGTTGCGGACCCCGACCGGCTGCGGCTCGGCGGGGGCGGACTCGCGGGAGGGTGCGGACTGGGTCGGCGCAGCCTCGCGGGCCGGGGCGGACTGGGCCGGGGCGGACTGGGCCGGCGCGGACGACGTCGTGCGGGCTGCGGGCGCGGCCTGCTGCTGCGGGCGACGTACGGCCGCGGCGTCGCGACGCTGCGGCAGGCCACCGTCGAAGCCGGCGGCGATGACGGTCACACGGACCTCGTCACCGAGGGCGTCGTCGATGATCGTGCCGAAGATGATGTTGGCGTCCTCGTGGACCGCGTCGGCGACCATCGCGGCGGCCTCGTTGATCTCGAAGATGCCGAGGTCGGAGCCGCCGGCGATCGAGAGCAGCACGCCGTGCGCGCCGTCGATCGAGGCCTCGAGCAGCGGGCTGCTGATCGCCATCTCGGCAGCCTGCAGGGCCCGGTCCTCACCGCGAGCCGAGCCGATGCCCATGAGGGCGGAACCGGCGTTGCTCATGACGGCCTTGACGTCGGCGAAGTCGACGTTGATCAGACCGGGGGTCGTGATCAGGTCGGTGATGCCGGAGACGCCCTGGAGCAGCACCTGGTCGGCCTGCTTGAACGCGTCGAGCATCGACACGTTGCGGTCCGAGATCTGCAGGAGCCGGTCGTTCGGGATGACGATGAGGGTGTCGACCTCCTCGCGGAGACGCTCGATGCCCTCGTCGGCGGACTTCTTGCGGCGGGCGCCCTCGAAGGTGAACGGACGGGTCACCACACCGATGGTCAGCGCGCCGAGCGAACGAGCGATGCGGGCCACGACGGGCGCGCCACCGGTGCCCGTGCCGCCACCCTCGCCAGCGGTCACGAAGACCATGTCGGCGCCCTTGATGACCTCTTCGATCTCCTCCGCGTGGTCCTCGGCGGCCTTGCCGCCCACGTCGGGGTTCGCGCCGGCACCGAGACCGCGGGTGAGCTCGCGGCCGATGTCGAGCTTCACGTCGGCGTCGCTCATCAACAGCGCCTGGGCGTCGGTGTTGATGGCGATGAACTCGACGCCCTTGAGGCCGACCTCGATCATCCGGTTGACGGCGTTGACGCCGCCGCCCCCGATGCCGATGACCTTGATGATGGCCAGGTAGTTCTGTGCAGCTGCCACAGCGTCTCACCCCTCCTACGGGTATGGATGCGCGTATCGAATGTGTCCGTTCACCGACGTCGGCGGCCGGACCGCTTCCCCGTGGCCAGCCGGCGTGTCGACAACCCTTACCCTCAGCCTGAGGGTTATAGTTATGTCAACCTCGTCGTGATGACGACAGTAGGGACGCCCGTACCCCTGACGGCGCAGACACGCCGCGCGGGCTGCAAACAGGCCGATCGCGCGGGGTTGTTGACGTGTTCTCGCGGTTGATGACGCTTGCAACCGTCACCAACCGCGAGAATCCCCGCCGGAGCGGGGATTCCTGCGTCGCCGAGACCTCACTTGGTGGTGGGCGAGCCCGGCACGGAGACGTCGTAGACCGAGGCCTTGCGCTTCAGCAGCTGGAGCAGGACGGCGGCCTTGTCGTCGGACTGGTCGGAGCTCCCCCACTTGACCAGCCGGTCGTCGCGCAGGTGGAGCTGGATGTCGTCGACGGTGCGGACCTCGACGTACTCGACCATCGAGGAGACGTCGCCGTCGAGGGCGGTGACCACGGCCGCGCCCTCGCGCAGGGCGGCCTTGTCGGAGCTGCCGGCGACGGAGATGCGCGGCAGGCCGTCGCGGGCGCGGGGCGGGGCCTGGAAGGGCTCACCCTCGGCGTCGAGGACGTAGACCTTCTCGCCGAAGTTGAGCACCGCGACGGGCTTGCGCTCGACGACCTCGATCCGCACCTCGTGCGGCCACTTGCGGGAGACGTCGACCTGGCGCACGGCACCGATGCTCCGGACCCGCTTCTCGATCGCCCGGAGGTCGACGTCGATGAGCGGCCCCCCGGTGGGTACGGCGGCCGCGGCCAGGATCTGCTTGTCGGTCACCAGGTCGTTGCCGACCACCTCGGTGCCCTCGGTGCGCAGCCAGGAGGAGAAGTACAGCGCGTACACGCCGAGGCCGACCAGTGCGATCGCCAGCACCACGGCCAGCACCTTGCGCCAGGTCAGCCAGCGCCGCGCGCGCTGCCGGCGGGCGAACGCCTTGCGTGCCCGGTCCAGCCCGCTCTCCGGCGCCTTGCCCCGGCCCCTAGCCAACGCCGCCCTCCGCGAGGGCCGCGAGCAGCGCCGGGGCGATCGTCGTCACGTCGCCGGCGCCGAGGGTCAGCACCAGGTCGCCCGGCCGGGCCACCTCCACCAGCGTCGGTACGACGGCAGCGCGGTCCGGCTCGAAGCGGACCTGTGCTGCCGGCAGGGGCACCGCACCGGCGACGAGCGCGCCGGTCACCTCGGGGTCGGGGTCCTCGCGGGCGACGTAGACGTCCATGACGAGCACCTCGTCGGCCGCGCCGAGCTCGTGCCCCATCTGCGCGCCGAAGATGCGGGTGCGGGAGACGAGGTGCGGCTGGAAGCACACCACGAGCCGACCGGAGCCGGCGACGAGCGAGCGGGCGGCCTCGAGGTCGCCGCGGATCTCACTGGGGTGGTGGGCGTAGGAGTCGTAGACGCGAATGGCGCCGTCGCCGGCCGATCCGACCAGCTCCATGCGGCGCTTGGCCCCCTGGTGGCGGGCCAGGCCACGGGCGAGGGCCTCCGGGGCGCCGCCGAGCTCGAGGCCGGCGGCGAAGGCGAAGAGGGCGTCCTGCGCGTAGTGCCGGCCGGGGACGGCCAGCGTCACGTCGACGTCGACACCCTCGGCGGCGACGCCGAACCGGGTCGCGCCTCCCTCGATGACCAGGTCGCTGCCCCGGACGTCGGCAGCGGCGTCGAAGGCGGCGGTGACGTCGGCGAGGTCGGCCCGCTCGGCGATGGTGACCCGGGCACCTCGGGCGAACTCGGCGAAGGCCGCCTCGTAGGCCTCCTCGGTGCCCCAGTGGTCGAGGTGGTCGGCGTCGACGTTGGTGATGACGGCGATGTCGGGCGTGTAGACGAGGAAGGCACCGTCGGACTCGTCGGCCTCGACCACGGCGATCTCGCTCGTGCCGAGGCGGGCGTTGGTGCCGAGGCTGGCGACCTCCGCACCGATCGCGAAGGTGACGTCGAGACCGGCCTCCTGCAGGGCCACGGTCGTCATCGCGGTGGTGGTGGTCTTGCCGTGGGTGCCGGCGATCGCGACCACGCGCTTGCCGAGCAGGACCGACTGCAGGCCCGCCGAGCGCGGCCACAGCCGCAGGCCGCGCTCGGTCGCGGCGACGATCTCGGGGTTGTCCTCGCGTGCGGCCGTCGTGGCGACGACGGTGTCGACGCCGTCGAGGTGGGCGGCGTCGTGGCCGACGTGGACGGTGATGCCCTCGTCGCGCAGCGCCCGGACGACGGCGGAGTCGTGGGCGTCGCTGCCGCTGACCGTGACGCCGGACTGGTGCATCAGCCGGGCGATCGCGGACAGGCCGGCGCCGCCGATGCCGACGAGGTGGACGTGGCCGAGCTGGTCGGCGGGGAGGATCTCGTCCGGGACGGGGATCTTCACCGGGTCGTGCCTGCCACGTCGCGGATGATCCGGGCGAGCTTGTCGTCGGCGTCGCGGGGCACCAGGCCGGCGGCGGCCGAGCCCATGGCGGCCAGCCGCGCCGGGTCGGTGGCGAGCGCCGGGACGGTGTCGGCGACGTAGTCGGCGCTGAAGGCTGCGTCCTCGACCAGGAGCGCTCCCCCGGCCTCCACGACCGGGCGGGCGTTGAGCGCCTGCTCGCCGTTGCCGATCGGGAGCGGCACGAAGATCGCGGGGACGCCGCTGGAGGAGGCCTCCACCACGCTGGATGCGCCGGCGCGACAGACCATGAGGTCGGCCGCCGCGAGCGCGAGGTCCATCCGCTCGACGAAGGGCAGCACGACGTACGGGACACCGGTCGGGACCGGCGCGGTCCAGCTCGGGTCGCTCGCACCGTTCGGCCCGATCACGTGCAGCACCTGCACGCCGCCGGAGCCGAGCGCCGCGGCCGCACCGCTGACCGCCTGGTTGAGCCGGCGCGCGCCCTGCGAGCCGCCGGTGACGACGAGCGTCGGCAGCTGCGGGTCGAGACCGAAGAAAGCCCGGGCCTCGTCCCGCAGGGCCGCGCGGTCGAGGGTCGAGATCATCCGCCGGATCGGCAGGCCGACGTACTCCGCCTTGCGCAGCGGGGTGTCGGGGAAGCTCACCGCGACCCGGGTCGCGACCCGGGCGCCGAACTTGTTGGCGATGCCCGGCAGTGCGTTCTGCTCGTGGACGACGAGCGGCAGCTTGCGGCGGCGGGCGGCGACGTAGGCCGGCATGGAGACGTAGCCGCCGTAGCCGACGACGACGTCGGGGCGGACCTCGTCGATCACCTCGAGCGCGGCCTTCACGGCGGCGCGCAGGCGCTTCGGGACCAGGGCCAGGTCCTTGCCGGGCTTGCGCGGGAGCGGGACGGGCGGCACCAGGCGCAGCGGGTAGCCGGCCTCCGGGACCACCTTGTTCTCCAGGCCGCGCGGCGTGCCCAGGCAGGTGATCTCGACATCGGGCTCGAGGCGACGCAGCGCGTCCGCCGTCGCGAGCAGTGGCGAGGTGTGCCCCGCCGTTCCCCCACCGGCCAACAGAACTCGCACGCGCACAACCTACCCGCGGGCGGAGAGACCGGCGGACCTGGCTCGGCGACGCTGCTTGAGGGCGCGGGCCGCGGCGGGCTCGCGGCGGGCGAAGCCGATCACCAGGCCCAGCGCGGCCAGCGTCGGCAGCAGGCTCGATCCGCCGTAGGAGACGAGCGGGAGCGGGATGCCGATGACCGGCAGGAGGGCCAGGACCATGCCGACGTTGATCATCATCTGGCCCAGCAGCCAGACCACGATGCCGAAGGAGCAGTAGCGGACGAAGGGGTCCTTGGTCTCGCGCGCGACCCGCAGACCGGCGTAGGCGATGACCAGGAAGAGGCTGATCACGAGCAGCGTGCCGACCAGGCCGAGCTCCTCGCCGAGCACGGCGAAGATGAAGTCGGTGTGTGCCTCGGGCAGCTGGCCCCACTTCTGCTGGCTGGCCCCGATGCCCTCGCCGAAGATGCCACCGCTGGCCAGGGCGTAGAGGCCGTGGGCCGGCTGCCAGCCGGCGTTGCCGTAGTCCTTGAACGGGTCGGTGAAGTTGGTCAGGCGCTGGAGGCGCTCGGAGTCCGTCGTCGCCAGGCCGAGGGCGGCGGTGCCGACCACCAGGATCGCGAGCGAGAACAGCTTCGCCGGAGCGCCGACGACCCAGAGCATCGCGACCAGGAGCGCGCAGAAGACCAGCGCCGTGCCGAGGTCGTGGCCGACCACGACGAGCGCGGTCGCGAGGCCCATGCCGGGCACGACCGGCACCAGCATCTGGTGCAGGCTGCCGAGGCGCCGGTCCTTGTTGGCGTAGATGTTGCTCGCCCAGATGACCAGCGAGAGCTTGGCGATCTCCGACGGCTGGATCTGCACCGGGCCCAGCGCGAGCCAGTTCGTGTTGCCGTTGGCCTCGACGCCGACGAACGCGGTCAGGACGAGCAGGAGCAGGGAGATGCCGAAGGCGGGGTACGACAGGCCGCGCACCCACGACGTCGAGACCCGCGAGGCGATGAAGGCGCACGGGACGCCGAGCACGACCCACATCACCTGGCGTCGTACGACGGTGTAGGAGTCGCCCGTCTCGCGGAAGGCGTAGACGCTCGAGGCGCTCAGCACCATGATCAGCCCGATGGTGAGCAGCAGCGCGGTGGCGCCGAGCAGCAGGTAGTACGTCGTCAGCGGGCGGTCGAGCGCGTCCTTCAGCGTCGCCGTCCAGCCGGGACGGCGCACCCTCGGGCGGACGGCGAGGCGCTGCGGCAGGTGGAACCGGAACTTCTCGGGGTTCGCGGTGGTGATGACCGACTCCCCCTCACTGTCCCTGGCTAGCTGGCGCCGATGTACTCACGGACCGCCTCGGCGAACGCATCGCCGCGGGCGGCGTAGTCGGAGAACTGGTCCATCGACGCGCATCCCGGCGCCAGCAGCACGGTGTCGCCCGCCTGGGCGACCTCAGCCGCTGCCGCGACGACACGCGCCATCCGGTCGTCATCGACTACCTCACCAGTTTCGGCGCTGTCGACGTCGATCACCGGCACATCGGGAGCGTGTCGCGAAAGCGCCTGCCGGATGACGTCGCGGTCGCGGCCGATCAGGACGACCGCCCGGAGCCGGTCGCCGACCTGGCGGACCAGGTCGTCGAAGCCGGCCCCCTTGGCGAGACCGCCGGCCACCCAGACCACCGGGGCGAAGGCCGCCAGCGAGGACGCGGCGGCGTGCGGGTTGGTGGCCTTGGAGTCGTCGACCCAGGTGAGCCCGGCGTGCTCGGCGACCACGGCGATCCGGTGTCCGTCGGGCTGGAAGGCCCGCAGCCCGTCGCGGACGGCGGCCTGGCTCACACCGTGCGCGCGGGCCAGGGCGGCCGCGGCGAGGGCGTTGGCGACGAAGTGCGGGGCCCGCGAGGCGAGGTCCTCGAGGGTGCACAGCTCGGCGGCGCTCGACGAGCGCTCCTCGATGAAGGCACGGTCGACGAGGATGTCGTCGACCACGCCCAACATCCCCACACCCGGTACGCCGGTGGTGAAGCCGATCGCGCGCGCGCCCTCGACGACCTCGGCATCCCGCACGAGCCGCTCCGTGGCGGGGTCGGCGACGTTGTAGACGCAGGCGCGCTCCACGCCGGTGTAGATCCGGCCCTTGTCGCGGGCGTAGTCGTCCATGGCCGTCGGGCCGTCGTACCAGTCCAGGTGGTCCTCGGCGACGTTGAGCACCGCGGCGCTCTCGGCGGCCATCGAGTCGGTGTAGTGGAGCTGGAAGCTCGAGAGCTCGACGGCGATCACGTCGTAGGGCTCCGGGTCCATCACGGCCTCGGTCAACGGCAGGCCGACGTTGCCGGCCGCAACGCTGCGCAGCCCCGCGGCGCGCAGGATGCTGTCGAGCATCTGCACGGTCGTGGTCTTGCCGTTGGTGCCGGTGATGCACAGCCAGGGCGCGGGGTGCTCGGGGTCACGCAGCCGCCAGGCCAGCTCGACCTCGCCCCACACCGGTACGCCGCGCTCGCGGGCGGCGACGATGATCGGCGCGTCCGGCCGGAAGCCCGGCGAGACGACGAGCAGGTCGGCGTCGTCCGGCAGGAGCGCGGTCGCGCCCTCGTGGACGTCGATCCGCGCGCCGAGCACCTCGAGCAGCTCGGCGCGCTCGAGGATCTTGGGGCTGACGGACTCGGCGACGGCGCGGACGTCGGCACCGAGGTGGAGCAGGTTGTCGACGGCGGCGGCGCCGCTCGTGCCGAAGCCGGCGACGACGACGCGCACGCCCTCCCAGGAGTCCCTGCGGCCGAGGGTGGTGGGGTCGGGGTGCCTCATACCGGGGCCCCCGCGGCATTGTTCAGCGGAGGAGCGAAGCGGGGGAGCGAAGAATGTCGTGGGGTGGTCATAGTCTCGAGACCCACTCGGCGTAGAAGATGCCCAGCCCGGTCGCGACGAAGAGACCGGTGATGATCCAGAACCGGATCACGACCGTGACCTGCTCCCAGCCGAGCATCTCGAAGTGGTGGTGGATGGGCGCCATCCGGAAGATCCGCTTGCCCTTCGTGAGCTTGAAGTAGCCGACCTGCATCATCACCGAGAGCGTCTCCAGCACGAACAGGCCGCCGAGGATCACCAGGAGCAGCTCGGTGCGGGTCAGGATCGCGAAGCCGGCCAGCGCGCTGCCGAGGGCCAGCGAGCCGGTGTCGCCCATGAAGATCTTGGCCGGCGAGGCGTTCCACCACAGGAAGCCGAAGCAGGCGCCGGTGATCGCCGCGGCGATGATCGCGAGGTCGAGCGGGTCGCGGACGTTGTAGCAGCTGGCGCTGGGCTCGTCCTGGCAGAACTGGTTGCTCTGCCAGATGTTGACCAGCGTGTAGGCGCCGAAGACCATCACCGAGGCGCCCGCGGCGAGGCCGTCGAGGCCGTCGGTCAGGTTGACCGCGTTGCTGAAGCCGGCCACGAACAGCCAGATCAGCAGGATCGCCAGGATCATCGGCAGCACGAACCAGTCGAGCTCGCGCAGGAAGGAGACCTTCTCGCTGGCCGGCGTGCGGCCGTTCTCGTCCTCCAGCCAGGAGGAGAGGGCGAGCCAGCCGAAGACGAGCGCGATGACCGTCTGCCCGGCCATCTTCGCCTTGCTGCGCAGCCCGAGGCTGCGCTGCTTGGAGATCTTGATGAAGTCGTCGAGGAAGCCGACCAGGCCCATCCCGACGAACAGGAAGAGCAGCAGCAGGGCCGACGCGCTGGGCGTCGTCAGCGTGATCAGCTTGGCGGCGAAGTACCCGACGACCGCGGCGAGGATGATCACGACACCACCCATGGTGGGCGTGCCGCGCTTGGTGTGGTGGCTGGTGGGTCCGTCGTCGCGGATCTCCTGGCCGTAGCCCCACTGGGTGAAGAGGCTGATCACCACGCGGGTGCCGAGCAGCGAGATCAGCAACGCGATGCCGCCCCCGAGCAGGATGGCTCTCATGGCGTCGTACCCTCCAGGACCTGCTCCGCAACCCATTCCAATGCGACGCCTCGCGACGCCTTGACGAGGACGACGTCCTCCGGTCCGGCATTCTGCCGCAACCAGCTCGCAGCATCCTCCCGCCCCACCGTGACGATCACCTCACCGGCCCCGTCGGCGGCCGCCTCCGCGATCCCGCGGGCGGCCTCGCCGACCACGAGGAGCACGTCGACACCCAGCCGGGCGGCGTCGGCGCCGACGGCGCGGTGGCCGGCGTCGTGCTCGCTGCCGAGCTCCTTCATCTCCCCCAGCACCGCCACGGTACGACGCCCGCGGGACGCCCCGATCGACGCCAGCGCCTCGAGGGCGGCCCGCATCGAGTCCGGGTTGGCGTTGTAGGAGTCGTTGACGACCACCAGGCCGTCCGAGCGCTCCGAGACCTCCATCCGCCAGCGCGACGCGGCGGCCGCGCCGCCGAGCGCCCGGGCCACGTCGGCCAGCGCGAACCCGGCGGAGGTAGCCATCGCGGCGGCCGCGGCGGCGTTCTGCACCTGGTGGAGGCCGGTCTGCAGCAGCTGGACGTCGGCGGCATCCTCGCCGCGAGCCAGGCGGAAGCCCGGGCGCCCGAGCTCGTCGAGCTCGACCGGTCCCCAGTGCACCGTGCCGGTCGTGCCGAAGGTGACCAGGGCAGCATCGGTGCGGGGCGCCATGGCGGCGACGAGGGCGTCGTCGGCGTTGAGGACGGCCGTGCCGGCGGGCCCGAGCGCCTCGACGATCTCGCCCTTGGCCCGCGCGATCTGCTCGCGGCCGCCGAACTCGCCCACGTGGGCGGTGCCGACGTTGAGCACCGCGGCGATGTCCGGCGGCGCGATCGAGCAGAGGTAGGTGATGTGGCCGATCCCCCGCGCGCCCATCTCGACGACGAGGAAGCGGGTGCCGGCGTCCGCGCGCAGCACGGTCAGCGGGACGCCCAGCTCGTTGTTGTTGTTGGCGGCCGTCGCGACCACCGCGTCGTCACCGGCGAGGGTGCGCAGCACCGCGGCGAGGTAGTCCTTGGTGCCGGTCTTGCCCTGCGAGCCGGTCATCGCGAGCACGGTCACGTCGAGGCTGTCGACGACGTGCCGGGCCAGACGGCCCAGCGCGGAGACCGGGTCGTCGACGACGACGGTCGGCGCCTCGGTGGGGCGGCTGCCGAGCACGGCGTGGGCGCCGGCGGCGTACGCGTGGCCGTCGACGCGCTCCCCCACGACCGCGACGAAGAGCCCGTCGGGCACGGGGGTCCGGCTGTCGACGTACGCCGGGCCGGAGACGAGGACGTCGTCGCCGTGCAGCGTGCCGCCGACGACCGACGCGATCTCGGAGAGCCGCAGCGGGATCATCGGGCGAGCACCTCGCGCACGACCTCGCGGTCGTCGAACGGGTGGACCACCCCGGCGACCTCCTGGCCCGTCTCGTGGCCCTTGCCCGCCACCACGACCACGTCGCCGGGGCCGGCGCCGTCGATGGCACGCTCGATGGCGGTACGGCGGTCGCCCACCTCGACGACCTCGGCGGTGCCGTCGCGGGTGCCGGCCAGCACCTCGGCCCGGATCGCCGCGGGGTCCTCGGAGCGCGGGTTGTCGTCGGTGACGATCACCAGGTCGGCCAGCCGGGCGGCGATCTCGCCCATCACGGGGCGCTTGCCGGTGTCGCGGTCACCGCCCGCGCCGATCACGATGACCAGCCGGCCACGGGTGACCGGGCGCAGGGTGCGGAGCACGGCCTCGACCGCGTCGGGCTTGTGGGCGTAGTCGACGACGACGGTCAGGTCGCGTCCGGTCGGCACCCGCTCGAGGCGTCCGGGGACGCCGCCGGAGCCGGCGATCCCGTCGGCGACCTGCTGCGGGTCGAAGCCCGCCTCGGCGGCCGCGGCGACGGCGGCCAGGGCGTTGGCGACGTTGAAGTCCCCCGGCAGGGGGACGAAGGCAGGGACCCGCACACCGTCGGGGCCCAGCACGGTGAACCGCGACCCGTCAGCGCCCAGCTCCACGTCGACGGCCGTCCAGTCGGCGGGCCGTCCGATCGCGTAGGTGCGGACCGGGATGGTGGCCTCGTCGACGAGCCGCCGGCCGTGCTCGTCGTCGGTGCAGACCAGGCCGAGCGCGGCGTGCTCCGGGGTGAAGAGCATCGCCTTGGCCCGGAAGTAGTCCTCCACGTCGACGTGGAAGTCCAGGTGGTCGCGGCCGAGGTTGGTGAACACGGCGACGTCGAAGCGGACGCCGTCGACCCGGCCCATCACCAGCGCGTGGCTCGAGACCTCCATCGCGCAGGCGGTGACCTCGAGCTCGCGCATGCGGGCGAAGAGGCCGTGCAGGTCAGGGGCCTCCGGGGTGGTGAGGGCGGTCTTCACCTCCTCGCCGGCGATCCGGGTGCCGACCGTGCCGACGACCGCGCTGCGCACGCCGGCGGCGAGCAGCCCGCCGTCGAGGAGCCGGGTGACGGTGGTCTTGCCCTGGGTTCCGGTGACGCCGATCGTCCGCAGGGCCGCGGCCGGACGGCCGTAGACCAGTGCGGCCAGCGCACCCAGCACACCCCGCGGGTCCGGTACGACGAGCACGGGCAGCCCGCCCGCGCGCGCCTCCGGCTCCCCCGCCGGATCGGTCAGCAGCGCCACGGCACCGGACGCCGCGGCCTGAGCGGCGAACGAGGCGCCGTGGGCGCGGGCGCCGGGCAGGGCGGCGTACAGGTCGCCGGGACGCACCCGGCGCGAGTCGAGGGTGATGCCGGTGACGGCCACGCCTGTCGAGGCAGGGTCGACGACGACGCCCAGGTCGGCGGCGACGGTGGCGAGCGGGACCGGGGCGGGCTGGGCGGGACGCGTCGGGTCCACGTCCGGGCCGCCGCTCACCACTCGACCGGGGTCTGGTTGGCCTTGCCGCCCGTGGGCGGGACGCCGTAGCGCCGCAGTGTGAAGCTCATCAGCTTCGAGAATGCCGGACCGGCGACGCTGCCGCCACCGCTGCCCGCACGCGGGCTGTGCACCACGACGTAGATCGTGAACCGCGGGTTGTCGGCCGGCGCGAAGCCGGCGAAGGAGACGGTGGTGCTGCCGTCGTAGCCGCCGTTCTCGCCGACCCGCTGGGCCGTACCGGTCTTGCCGGCGACGCGGTAGCCGGGGACGGCCGCGCGCGGCGCGACACCCTCCTCGGGGTCGAGCACCCGCTCCATCATCAGCATCGTCTCGTGGGCTGCGTGGGCGCTGATCACGCGGCGGCTGGTGACGGCGTCGGTGCCGACCTCCTGGCCGCCGTCGGTGCGCGCGCGGCCCATCACGAGCGACGGGGAGACCCGCACCCCGCCGTTGGCGATCGTGTTGACCGCAGTGATCATCTGCACGGCGTTGACCGACAGCGACTGGCCGAACGCGATGCGGTCGTCGACCTGGGAGGTCCAGGCAGCGCCCTGCGGCAGGATGCCCTTCGACTCACCGTTGAGGCCGATGTCGGTGCGCTGGCCCAGGCCGAAGGCGGTGAGGTAGCGCCGCAGCTGGCCGCGGCCGAACTGGTCGGCGGCGAGCACGGTGCCGACGTTCGACGACTTGGCGATGATGCCGGCGAGGGTGAGCCGCAGCGTGCCGTGCTCCCAGTAGTCGCCGATCGGTCGGTCCTGGCGGAACAGCTTGCCCGGCACGCGGAACTTCTGGGTCCTGAACGCCAGGCCCGCGTCGACCAGTGAGCTGACGGTCAGCACCTTCTCGACCGAGCCGGGCTCGTAGACGTCGCTCAACGCCGACGACTTGTAGAGCTTGTCGTCGTAGCGATAGGGGTCCGAGGCGTCGTAGGTCGGGTAGTCGGCGAGCGCGAGGAAGTTGCCGGTCCGGCTGTCCATCACCATGGCGATGCCGGACTCGCCGCCCGCGCCGACGACGGTCTGTTGCAGGACCCGCTGGACGTAGTCCTGCAGGTCGCGGTCGAGCGTGAGCCGCAGGTCCTTGCCGTCGACGGCCGGGGTGACGGTGTTGTCGCCGAGCGGGATCTGGTTGCCGGCACCCATCTCGTAGCGCGCCTCGCCGTCGGTGCCGGAGAGGTACTTGTTGAAGGAGTCCTCGAGACCGGCGAGCGCCTGCGCGGAGCCGTCGTCCTTGGGCGTGCCGAGGAAGCCGAGCAGGTTGGCCGCGACCTCGTCGTTGGGGTAGACCCGCAGCGGGTCCCGCTCGGTCATCAGGCCGGCGAAGGGCCGGCCGTCCTCGTCCTTGAACATCTCCTTGACGTCGGCGACGACCTTCTCGGCCTTCGCCGCCGGGACCTGGCGCGCGACGTACTGGAAGCGGCTGTTCTCGATGCGGAGCCGCTCGAGGGTCTGGAAGTAGTCGACGCCGAGGCGCCGGGCCAGGACCGTCGCCAGCCTGGCGGCCACCGGGCGGGTCACCTGCGGGTCGGCCACGATCATCCGGCCGTCGACCGTCTCGGCGAGCGGCTCGCCGTTGCGGTCGAGGATCTCGCCGCGCGTGGCCGGCAGGACCACCCGCTGGGTGCCCTCGTCGGCCGCCATCTGGGCGTACGAGCCCGGGTCGATCGCCTGCAGCTGCAGCAACCGGCCGGCGAAGACCGAGAGCACGATCGCGATCAGCAGGAAGCCCACGTGCATGCGCCGGTGGGGCGAGCCCCGTCGGGGGCCGTTCCCGCGGCGGGTTCGGAGGGGGTTCAGTCGGCTCAACGCTCTCGTCCTGGTCGCTGACAGGGTTGGGTTCCTGCGGACGTCACGACCCTAGGCTCAAAGATCACCGATTCCGGGCGGACGCGCCGCTGGTGCCGCTCGCGCCGTCGGTCTTCGCCGGGGCGTCGGCCTGGACGTACTTGGTCTTCGGGTCCAGCTCCCGCGGCTTCTTCGGCCCGGGCATGTGCAGCGGGATCCGGTCGCCGGCCGAGGCCGGCGTCGGGTCGCCGAGGATCCTGCCCGTCCGCAGGTCGATCACGGCGGTGGCCGTCGACGGGATCACCATGCCGAGGCGCTGGGCCTCCTGGTGCAGCCGCGAGGGCTTGCGGAGGTTCGCGATGTCCAGCTCCAGCGCCTCCTGCTGGGCGCCGAGGTCGGTGGCCTGCTTCTGCAGCGCGGTCGCCCTGAAGGAGGCCTGCTGCATCGAGGTGTTGAAGAGGAGCAGGCCGACGACGCCGGCGAGCAGGATGATGCTGACGAAGGTCACGAAGGGCACCCGGGGCGCGCGCCTGCGGCGGGTCCGCGGCACGACGGTGAGCCGCGCCCGCTCCAGGGCCGCCTGGGCCAGGCGCGGCGCGACGGTCTGCAGGCGGCGGATCTGCGGTGCGGTGCTGGACATCAGTTGGCTCCCTTGCCCTGGGTGCTGCCGGACCTGCTCGACGAGGTGGAACGGATGCGCTCGATCGCGCGGAGACGGACGGACGCGGCGCGGGGGTTCTCCTCGATCTCCTCCGCGTTGGCCTGCTCGGCGCCCCGGGTCACCAGCCGGTACGACGGCTCGGCCCCCTCCGGCACGAACGGCAGGTCGTCGGGGACGTCGAGCCGGGTCGCGTCGGCGAAGACCCGCTTGACCAGGCGGTCCTCGAGGGAGTGGTAGGACTCCACGACCACGCGGCCGCCGACGCCGATCACGTCGACCGCGGCCGGCATGGCCCGGCGCAGCACGGCGAGCTCGTCGTTGACCTCCATGCGCAGGGCCTGGAAGGTGCGCTTCGCCGGGTGCCCGCCCGTGCGGCGGGCGGGGGCCGGGATGGCGTCGTACAGGAGGGCGACGAGGCGTCCCGAGTTCACGAACGGCTCCACCGCCCGCTCGCGGACGACGGCGTCGGCGATGCGGCGCGCCATCTTCTCCTCGCCGTACTCCCTGAGGACGCGGGTGAGCTCGGGCGCGGTGTAGGTGTTCAGCACGTCGGCCGCGGTGGGCCCGGTGCTGCCGTCCATCCGCATGTCGAGCGGCGCGTCGACGGCGTAGGCGAAGCCCCGCTCGGGCAGGTCGAGCTGCATCGAGGAGACGCCGAGGTCGAACAGGACGCCAGCGACCTCGTCGAGGCCCTGGTCGGCCACCACGTCGGCGATCTCGTCGTAGACCGCGTGCACGCCGGTGAACCGGTCGCCGTACGACGCCAGCCGCTCGCGGCTCATGGCGAGGGCCTGGGTGTCACGGTCGATGCCGATCACCCGCGCCTTCGGGCAGCGCTCGAGGACCGCCTCGCTGTGGCCACCGAGGCCGAGCGTGCAGTCGACGAGGACGGCGCCGTCGCGGTCGAGAGCGGGCGCGAGGAGGGAGACGACCCGGTCCAGCAGGACGGGGACGTGGCGGGGGCTGCTCATGTCGTCAGCGCCCTGTGGACCCGGCGAGCAGGTGCGGCAGGACCAGGAGCAGCGCGCAGCCGACCGAGACGGCCGCGGAGAAGGACATGAGGAGCAGCACCTCGCGTGCCTGCTCCCGCACGCGCGGCTGCGGAGAACGCTCGTGCGCCCGCATCACGCTCATGGCTTCGACCCCTCGACCCGACGGAACTGCTGGAAATGACCGGAACTTGCGTGGAACTGCCTGGAAATCAGGCGGATCCGCAGAGCCAGGTCCCTGCCCGCTCCCGCACCCGGTGTGTTCGGGTGCCCTCTGGTGCCGGGGAAGTGCCCCAGATGGCCGGGTGGCCCGTCCGTCGCTGTGTCCCGCCTGGTGCCGGGGAAGGTGCCCCAGGAGGTGGCGACATCGGGGTGTCGGGAGCAGGAGCGGGCTGAGACCTCGTCCTGCGGATCCGCTGTTGTGTTGTCAGTGGTGCTGCGGGGGGGTGCTGCGTGGGTGGTGCGGCGGAGATCAGTCGTCGTCCTCGTCGAGGTCGGCGAACTCCTCCAGCGCCTCGAGCTGGAACTCGCGCCATGCGGTCGGGTTCCAGATCTCCAGTCGGTCCCGGACCCCGATCACGACCACGTCGCGCTCGAGGCCCGCGTACTCCCGCAGGTGGCCGGGGATGCCGATCCGCCCCTGCTTGTCCGGAGTGCTCTCGTCGCCTCCGGCGAACAGCACCCGGGCGTAGCGCCGGGCGGCGCGGTTGGTCATCGGCCGGGCGGCCTGCCGCTCGGCCTCCTCGGCGAAGACGTCCGTGGGCCACACGACCAGGCACTTGTCCTGTCCCTGAGTGACCACGAGCCCCTCCGCCAGTCGATCCCTGAACTTCGCGGGGAGGAAGAGGCGGCCCTTGTCGTCGAGCTTGGGGGTGTAGGTGCCCATGAAGAGCATCGGGCCACCCCCAGCCGTCCCACCGGACTCCGCCGTTCCTCCACTTTCCACCACAGTACCCCACTTTCCCCCACCGTCAACCACTTTCGCTCCCCCTGCGCCGCTCACGCCCTCCCTGAGTGCGCTCGAGTGCGCCGGGAAACCGCTGGTCAGGGCGGTGGAGCGGGGTGGAGGGGCGGGGTGGAGCGAAGTGGAGGAAAAAGTGGGGGGAAGTGGGGAACTAGGGGCCCTCCGGTGGCGTCACAGGGAGCGCGGGGGCAGCTCGAGAGCTGCCCGGAAGCGGTCCGGGAGCAGTTCCGCCGGGTCCCGCACACACCAGCCACCCGCGCCGTAGGGTTGGTGCACCGTGGCCTCGGGCCATCAGGGACAGCACGACGAGGAGTAAGCCGTGGAGACGCCGATGAGCCCACCGATGAGCCCACCGCCGGGCCCCGCCGCCCCGCCCGCGCCCGTCGCCGGAGCGGCCGGTGCCGCCGCCGACGTCGACACCGTCGCCCGGGTCGCCGGCCAGATCCGGGCCAACGTGGAGAAGGTCATCGAGGGCAAGTCCGAGGTGGTCGGCGCCGCGATCGTCGTCCTGCTCGCCGAGGGACACCTGCTGATCGAGGACGTGCCGGGCGTCGGCAAGACGATGCTCGCCAAGGCCCTGGCCCGCAGCATCGACTCCACCGTGCGCCGGGTGCAGTTCACCCCCGACCTGCTGCCGTCCGACATCACCGGCGTCTCGGTGTTCAACCAGTCGACGCGGACCTTCGAGTTCCGCCCCGGCGGCGTCTTCGCCAACATCGTGATCGGCGACGAGATCAACCGCGCCTCGCCCAAGACCCAGTCCGCGCTACTCGAGTGCATGGCCGAGCGCCAGGTGACGGTCGACAACGTGACCTACCAGCTCGAGTCACCGTTCATGGTGATCGCGACCCAGAACCCGGTCGAGATGGAGGGCACCTACCCGCTGCCCGAGGCGCAGCGCGACCGCTTCCTCGCCCGCGTCTCGATCGGCTACCCGGTGCCGGCGGCAGAGATCGCGATGCTCGCCAGCCACGGCACGGTCAACCCGCTCGACGACCTGGAGCCGGTCACCGACAGTGCCGAGATCCGCAAGCTGTGCGGCATCGTCGCGCAGGTCCACGTCTCCGACGCCGTGCAGCGCTACGCCGTCTCCCTGATCGCCGCGACCCGCAACAACCCCGAGCTCCTGCTCGGTGCCTCGCCGCGGGCGACCCTCCACCTGATCCGCGCCGCCAAGGCCCGCGCCGCGCTGCACCGCCGCGACTACGTGCTGCCCGACGACGTCCGCGCCCTGCTGCAGATGGTGCTCGCGCACCGCCTGCTGCCCAGCGCCGAGGCCGCCGTCGGCGGTCGGGGCGCGGCCGCGATCCTCGACGGGATCGCGGCTCAGGTGCCGGTCCCCGACGCCGGCTCCTGAGCACCCCGGTCGAGCCCCCATGCTGCGTTCCGCGCTCTCCTCACTGACCCTGCGGGGACGGGCGTTCGCCGCGGCCGGCGTGACCGCGATCGCCTGTGCCGTGGTGTTCGGTCAGGCCGCGCTGACCCGCGTCGGCGTCCTGGTGCTGGCGCTGCCGCTCATCGCGGCCCTGGTCGTCGCCCGGCGCCGCCACGACCCGGTCGTGAGCCGCACCGTGTGGCCGCGGCTGCTCCGCGCCGGCGAGTCCGCGCGGATCGACCTGTCGATCTCCAGCGAGCGCCGCCGCGCCGACGGGCCACTGCTGGTCGAGGACACCCTCCCCTACGCCCTCGGCAGCCGACCCCGGTTCGTGCTGCAGGGCCTGGGCCAGCACTGGGAGCGCACCGTCACCTATCCCGTGCGCTCCGACATCCGGGGGCGCTTCGCGGTGGGGCCGCTCGTCGTCCGCATCACCGATCCGTTCGGCCTCGTCGAGCGCCGGCGCCAGATCGGCGGTACGGCGGAGCTCGTCGTCACGCCGCGGGTGCTGCCGCTGCCGGCCATCCCGCTGTCCGGTGGCTGGCAGGGCGCCGGCGAGCACCGGCCGCAGGCCTTCGCGTCCGGCTCGGCCGAGGACGTCAGCGTGCGGGAGTACCGTCGCGGCGACGACCTGCGCCGCGTCCACTGGCGCAGCTCGGCCCGCACCGGCGAGCTGATGGTGCGCCTCGAGGAGCAGCCCTGGGAGGCGCACGCGACCGTCGTCATCGACAACCGCACCCACGCGCACCGCGGGCAGGGACCCGCCTCCAGCTTCGAGTCCGCGGTGGTCGCTGCCGCCTCGGTGATCGTCCACCTCGAGAAGCACGGGTACGCCGTGCAGCTCGCCACCGCCAATGGCGCCGAGGCCGAGGGGGCTGAGCAGTCACTGCGCAAGCTCGCCGTCCTCGGCCTCACGGCACGACCGCAGCTCGACACCGCATGGTCCGGCGACCAGGCTCGCGGTGGCGTCGTGGTCGCCGTACTCGGCGCCCACATCGCCGGCGACACCACGTCGCTGCAGCGGATCCGGCACGACGCCGGTGCCGCGCTCGCCGTCGTCCTCGACGTCGAGCAGTGGTCGGCCACGCGCACCAGCGCCGGACCGGCCGCGGCCGCCACTCCCCTGCTGGCGATCGGCTGGCGCGGCGTCGGCATCGGCCCCCGCGACCGGCTCGACGGCGCCTGGCGCGACCTTGGCCGCGCCCCGTCCCGAGGCGGCGTCGGCCGATGACCTCCCACCGCGCCCCCGCACCCGAGGGCTCGAACGTCCCCTTCGCCCCCGGGCTGGTCGTCGGCCTGGTCGGCCTCGCCACCACGTGGGTCGCCCTGACCGCGTGGCAGGGCTTCGTGTCCCAGCCGACGACGTACCTGAACCGGGTGGCGGTCGTCGGGGCCGTCGTCGTCACGCTCGGCGCGGTGCTGCGCTGGCGGGCCGCTCCGCGGTGGCTGACCGCGCTCCTCCAGGTGCTGGTCGCGGCGGCCATCGTGTCCTGGCAGATCACCGGCAGCCCGCTCCCCGTGGGCGGGAGCGCTGCCGAGATCGGCCACGCGCTGGACCTCGCCGTCGACTCCGCGCGCACCTACAGCGCGCCGATCGGCCCCAACGTGCCGCCGCTGTGGCCGCTGCTGCTGGTCTGCGGTGCGGTGTTCGTCGTCCTCGTCGACGTCGTGGCGTGCACCTACCGCCGCGTCCCCGGCTCCGGACTGGTGCTGCTCGCGATCTACTCCGTCCCGAGTGGGCTGCTCGACGACGGTCCCGGCTGGGGCAGCTTCGCGATCGCCGCTGCCGGCTTCCTCCTGCTGCTCCACCTCGACGCGCGCGAGAACCTCCAGCGCTGGGGCCGCCCGCTCGGCCCCGACGACGCCTCGCCGTGGGGCCACGGCAACCCGGTACGGGAGGCGGCGCGGGCCGGCGCCGGACGGATCGGCGTCACGGCAGTGGCGCTCGCGCTCGTCGTACCCGCGTTCGTGCCGGTGCTCGGCACCGACCTGTTCAACCTCGGCGGCGGGGGCAGCGGCGGCGACATCCGCATCCGCAAGCCGATCGCCGACATGCGCCGCGACCTCGAGCGTGGCGAGGACGTGCCGCTGGTCCAGGTCCAGACCGACGACCCCAGCCCGTCGTACCTGCGGATCTCGGTGCTGAACCGCTTCACCGGCCAGGAGTGGAGCAGCGGCGACCGCGACGTCGACTCCGAGAACACCGCCAGCGGCGCGCTGCCGCCGCCGGCCGGGCTCGCCGAGTCGGTACCCCGCGACCAGTACGACTACCAGGTCCGCATCACCGACGAGCTCGACTCCACCTGGCTGCCCACGCAGTTCCCGGCATCCGCGGTCCGCGCCGACGGCGACTGGCGCTTCGACCCGGCCACGATGGACTTCCTCGCCGCCGACAAGGACCTCGACACCCGGGGCATCGCGTACTCCCTCACCTCCGTCGTCCCGCACTACGGCACCGACGGCCGCTACTTCCGTGACCCGGCCGCCGGTGCGGTGTCCGACGAGGTGCTGGACCTGCCGACCGGCATCCCGCCGATCGTGCGCGACCTGGCCCGCAGCATCACCCGGCCCGCCGACAACGACTACGAGCGCGCACTGATGCTGCAGCGCTTCTTCCGCCAGGACGGCGGCTTCGTCTACGACCTCCGCAAGGCGCCGGCCGGCACCGGCAACGGCACCCTGGAGGCCTTCCTCTCGCCCGGCGGCCGGGTCGGGTACTGCGAGCAGTTCGCCTCCGCGATGGCCGTGATGGCGCGGATCCTCGGCATCCCCTCCCGCGTCGCCGTGGGATTCCTCGAGCCGGACCCGCTCGGCGACGGGCTGTACGAGTACAGCAGCCACGACCTCCACGCCTGGCCCGAGCTCTACTTCGCCGGCGCCGGCTGGGTCCGCTTCGAGCCCACGCCGTCCGGCCGGGTCGAGTCGGTGCCCGACTACTCGCGCGTGCCCCTCGACGGCATCGGCGAGGAGAACACGTCGAACGCCACCAGCTCGTCCGCGAGCAACGGCGGCACGGCGACCGTCGCACCCAACCGGCCCACCAACCGGCCGTCGACGGCACCGGAGGACACCGCGTCGGACTCCTCCGGCGCCGGCAGCCACACCGGACGGAACCTCGCCGTCGGCGGAGGCGCGCTGCTGGTGCTGCTGCTCGTGGCCGCCGCGGTGCTCGGACCGCGGTCCGTTCGTCGTACGGCGCGACGGGTGCGGCTCGGTGGCGGACCGGACGAGCTGTGGGCAGAGCTGCGGGCGACGGCGGTGGACCTCGGGGTGCCGTGGCCCGACGGGCGTTCGCCCGCCGAGGTCGGGGCCGTGCTGGTCGACCGACTCGGGGATCCGTCGGCCGAGCAGCTGGAACGACCGCGGACCGGGGCCGACGTGGCTCCGGAGGCGGCGCGGGCGTTGGCGCGGGTGGTGCTCGCCGTGGAGCGGGCGCGGTACGCGCGGCCGGGCGCGGCAGGTGCCGCGGGCGGCGCGGTCGGCACGCTCGAGACCGTCGACGTCGAGGCGGACGTCACTCTGGTGGCTGCGTCGTTGGCTGCGGGGGTGACGCCTCGGGAGCGGCGGCGGGCGGAGTGGTTGCCGCGATCGGTGTGGGGTGGGGTGCGCGCCCGGTTGCGTCGCTGACCTTGCGCTGCGCTGGCCTTGCGCTGCGCTGGCCTTGCGCTGCGCTGGGCCTGGATCGGACGTGGCTGGGTGGCGGGTGGATGCCTCCGGTGCCTCCCGGTGATCGGTCCCGTCGGCTCGGAGCGGGGGCCCCGCCGTCGGCGGACCTCTTCCGCGTTGGTCGCACCTGGTGCGTACGCCGACGGCACCCCGACGTCGCCGCCGGGACCGATCACCGTCCGGCGCCTCCGGCACCCACCCGCCCGTCTTC
>NZ_LMIT01000001.1:286770-286869 GCF_001428825.1 Nocardioides sp. Root240
GCGGCGATCAGCCGATGCTGTCGGCTCGGAACGGGCCCCCGACGTCGCCGCCGGGACCGATCACCGTCCGGCGCCTCCGGCACCCACCCGCCCGTCTTC
>NZ_LMIT01000001.1:287047-287119 GCF_001428825.1 Nocardioides sp. Root240
CCCCCGACATCGCCGCCGGGACCGATCACCGTCCGGCGCCTCCGGCACCCACCCGCCGTCTTCCACGGCCGG
>NZ_LMIT01000001.1:287225-395896 GCF_001428825.1 Nocardioides sp. Root240
ATCGCCGCCGGGACCGATCACCGTCCGGCGCCTCCGGAACCCACCCGCCGTCTTCGACGGCCGGTCCCCTGGAGGGAAGGTGGTCGGGCGTCCGGGCGACTTGGTCGAGCCGCTCACCTCCGGCTTCGGGCGCGCCGATCACCCGTCGCGCAGGCTCGATCAGCCGTTGCTCCGGGTGCGTGCAGGAGGAGTCAGAAGCCGCCGTTGTCGCGGCGGCGGCGCCAGCGGGCCTGGAGGGTGGCCATGAAGCCGCCGTGGGAGTGGCCGCGGGAGCCACGGCTGCGGGGGCCGCGGGGGCTGCGGGAGCGGCCGCCGTCGACGATGCCGAAGCCCGAGGGGTGGGCCGCGATGTGGGGCTCGGTGCCGCTGGCGCGCTGGCCGCGGAGGGCCGACATCAAGACGGTCGCGGAGCCGAGCATCACGACGAAGCCGGCGACACCGACGGGCCAGTAGCCGCTGACGGCGCCGCCCATCATCACGGCCACGCCGGCGGCGAAGACGACGCCAGCGAGGATGGCGCGACGGCGGGCCGCCTGGCGCAGGGTGGTGCCGCGGAGGGTCGAGGCGAACTTCGGGTCCTCCTCGCTGAGGGCGCGCTCCATCTGCTCGAGCAGGCGAAGCTCCTCTTCTGAGAGTGGCACCGGTTCCTCCGACACGTCGCTGAACTGTGCTCCAAGTGTAGGCAGGCAATTCCCGACGGGGTAGGGCGTCCCCCGAATTTGTGCACTCGCCGTCACCGGATGGCCTGAACTGGCCATCCCGGGGGTCGGGGGGAGGAGTCCGCGGCGGACAGCAGGCTGGCCCGACGCACGGCCGACGAGCCGAACCGGCCGGCAGCCAGGTCGACCGCGCGATCGGCGTCCGGCCAGCCGGGGTCGCGCTCGCCGAGAGCGAGCTGACGGGAGTCGCCGTCGCGGACCCGGCGCAGGCCCTCGATGCGGACACCGACCAGGCGCACCGACGGCCACCGGGGTGCCATCGCGTCGAGCAGCGTGTCGAGGAGGGACACCGCGACGTCGTAGACCTCCTGGGTCACGTCGGTTGGCTCCGGCAGCGTGCGGGAGCGGTTGACGGTGGTGAAGTCGGAGAACCGGACGGTCACGGCGACGGTCCGACCGACCCGGCCGGCCGAGCGCGCCCGGGCGGCGACCTTCGAGGTCAGTCGCAGCAGCTCGCGGTGGAGGCGGGCACGATCGGTCAGGTCGACCGCGAGGGTGTGCTGGGAGCCCATGCTCCCCTCGGGCTCGCCCTCCCCGAAGCCGAACACCCCCGCTCCCCCCGGCCGCAGCTCGCTGCGGTCGGTGCCCCAGACCAGGCTGTGCAGGTGGCCGCCGAGATGACCCCCGAGCATCCGGCGCAGCTGGTCGACCGGGACCGCCGCGACGTCGCCGACGGTCATCAGGCCGAGCCGGTGCAGGCGCTGGCGGGTGGCCTCGCCGACGCCGTGGAGGACGCCGACGTCGAGCGGGTGCACCTCGGCGGCGAAGCGGTCGGGCGCGATCACCCGGACGCCGTCGGGCTTCGCGAGCCGGCTGCCGAGCTTGGCGACCGAGACCGTGGCGGCGATGCCGACCGAGCAGGTGATGCCGTGCTCCGCGCGGATCCGGGAGCGCAGCCGCTCCGCGATCGCCTCGGGTGAGCCGAACAACCGACCTGCGCCGCGCACGTCGAGGAAGGCCTCGTCGAGCGAGGTCACCTCGACGACGGGCGTGACGGTGCGGAACGTCTCCATGATCGCCTTCGACACCGGCGTGAGCACGGCGAAGTCGGGCGGCATGGTGACGGCCTGGGGACACAGCTTCCGGGCCTCCGTGCCGGACATGCCGGAGCGGATGCCGAAGCGGCGCGCGGGGTAGTTGGCCGAGAGCACCACCCCGCGATGACCACCGCCGACCACGACGGGGACCTCGTGCAGCTCAGGACGGTCGCGGATCATCACCGAGGCGTAGAACGCGTCCATGTCGATGTGCAGGATCGGGCACACCGGCGGCGCGGCCGCCGTCATGGCGCGCCGCCGCGGGGCGAGGCACCACCGGAGGGGCTGGGATCAGGCGCGGGTGGCGAGGACGTGCAGCTGGGTCGCCAGCGGGAGGTACTCGGGGCGACCGGCCACGGCGCGCTCCAGGTCGACGAGCGCCGCTGCGGCGCCCGGCTCGAGGTCGACGAGGGCGGCGGGGACCAGGTCGGTGAAGACGCGGACGGCGTGGACCGTGGTGGACTCGAACCCGGCCTCGGCGAGCAGGGTCGCGAGCTCGCCGGCCGTGAACCGGCGACCCGTGCGCCCGTCCACCGGCTCCGGGTCGTCGAGAAGCGAGCGGGCCTGCTGGAAGTGGCCGGCCATGGCCCGGGCGACCACCGCGGCGTGGCGCTGACCGACGACGAGGCTGAGCAGGCCGCCGGGACGGAGCACCTCGCCGATCCGGGCCAGGGCGAGGGCGGGATCGACCACCTCGAGCACGCCGTGGCACAGCACCACGTCGGCCGTGCCGGCGCCGACCACCTCGACCAGGTCGGTGACGTCGCCCTGCAGGCCGGTGACCTCGAGGTCGACCTCCTGCGCCCGCCGCGCGAGCGCGGCGAGGGCATCGGGGCTCGGGTCGACGACGCGGACCCGGTGGCCCGACTCCGCCAGCCGTACGGCGAAGCCGCCGGTCCCGCCGCCGAGGTCGACCACGTCCCGCGGGCCGCCGGCGAGGGCGGCCTCGAGGGCGTCCCAGACGACGGCGGTCCGCACCGAACCGCGCTGCTCGCGAGAGGCCATGCCCGAAACACTATCGGCCCTCCCTCCGGTTGCGTGCCCCGACCGGCCGAGCGCGGTCAGCCCGCCACGCGCCCGGCGAGCCGCAGCTCGACCGGGACGTGGGGAGCGAGGCCGAGGGACTGCTCGACCAGCGCCAGGAAGCGGTCGGCGTCACGGACCAGGTCGTCGGCCTCCCGCTCGGACACCGCTCGGGTGGAACCGGCCTCGGCGGCGGCCCGCTTGGCGGCGCCGGCAGCGAAGAAGGTGGCCCACTCCCCCATCTCGGGCGCGACCTCGGCGAGCAGGACCCAGGCGTTCTTCTGGGCCCGGCGACGTGGGCCGGCCGGCCGCGCACGGGCCGAGAGCAGCGCCGCCGCTGCCCGCAGGGCCGCCACGTGGGCGCACGCGTAGCGGGTGGCGACGTCGATGGACGCGACCGCCTCGCTCAGCGACTCCGCCGAGCGCAGGAGGTAGTTGTGCGTGGTCGCGGGCAGGGTGTCCGGACCGACGGGGAACGACGAGGCGTGCTGCTGCGTGACCACGGGCATCTCCTTCGAGTGGTGTTCGAACATCTGTTCGAACACTTCGAAGGTACACCCGGGCTCCGACACAAGGTCAAGAGCGCATCTGGGCGAACGGGGCTGCCGGAGGGGCGCTCAGCCCTCGGGGTGCGGCTCGTGGGCCGCGCGGGCCGCCTCGCGCACGAACTGACGCGACTGCGGGTGCCAGATGAAGACGAGCGTGACGGCGCAGATCACCGCGCCCGCGATCGCGGCCCACTCGACCAGCCGCGGTGGGTCGGTGCGCACGGTCGCGACGGTGACGAGGAAGACGCCGACGACGACGGCCGCCAGCGCGTGCCGGGCCCAGTTGTAGCCGGTGCGGAAGAGGGCGATCAGCGTCATCGCCAGGAGTGCGGTGACGCCGTAGAGGACCAGGATGACCGGCACGAACTCGACCGGCTGGACCGTGCTGTCACCGACCTGCATCGGCGACCAGACCGCACCGAGGTCGTCGCGCTGGACGACGACCATCACGCACACGGCCAGGCCTGCTGCGACCAGGAACCACAGCAGCCAGCACGCGACATCGACCGCCGGCGGTCGCTTGGTCATCCATTCCTCCTGTGTCGGCTGCGGCGCGGGGGGCGCACCGCCTCGATAGGGTCTCCCCCATGTCGGCCGAGCATCCCTCGATCGCCCGCTTCCGCGCCGAGCACGAGCTCCGCGGCGGTACGGGCGAGATCGTCATTCTGCCTGACTCGGTCCACACCGCCGCACTGGCCGCCGAGGCGCTCGGCTGCGAGGTGGGGGCGATCGCGAACAGTCTGCTCTTCGATGCCGACGGAACTCCGGTCCTGATCCTCACCTCGGGTGATCACCGCGTCGACACCGCCCTCACGAGCGAGCGGATCGGCCGCGGCACGCTGCGCCGGGCGAGCCCGGAGCTGGTCCGCGAGCACACCGGCCAGGTGATCGGCGGCGTGTCGCCGATCGGGCACCCGGCACCGGTGCCGACGTACCTCGACACCTGGCTGCAGCGCCACGACGTGGTCTGGGCCGCGGCCGGCCATCCCGCAGCGGTCTTCTCCACGTCGTACGACGAGCTGCTCGCCCTGACCGGGGCGACTCCCCTCCAGGTCGAGTAGGAGCACCACGAGCACATGGCACGCATCGTCGTCATCGGTGGCGGGCTGGGCGGGTCGGCCGCGGCCGCCCGGCTGGCCAAGCAGGGCCACGAGGTCGCCCTCCTGGAGGCGTCCCACCGGCTCGGGGGCGCCCTGGCGCCGGTCGAGCAGGACGGCTACCGCTGGGACGCCGGCCCCGCCAGCACGCTGGTCCCGGCCGCGCTGCGCGACCTGTTCCGCAAGTCGGGCCGCCCGATCGAGAACGAGCTCGGCGGCGACCTCGAGCCGCTGCCGGTGATCCGTGAGCACCGTTTCGCCGACCGCACCTCGGTGCGGCTGCCGGGCGGCTCGCGCGCCGACCAGATCGCGGCCTTCGACGAGCTGGGCCCCGGGCTCGGCGAGGTCTGGGCCCGGCACGTGGACATCTACGACGCCGTCTGGGACATCCTGCGCCGCCACTACGTCGAGGCGCCGACGACCCCCGCCGACCGCCGCAGCCTGCCCAAGGAGCTCGACGACCTCTTCAACATCCGCGAGACGCTGTTCAAGCGGCTGCGCCACGACTTCCGCGACGAGCGGCTCGCACTGGTCGCCGGCCACGTGCCGACGGCCGAGGGGCACGACCTGCGCAACGTGCCGTCGTGGGTGGGTGTGAGCAGCTACCTGGAGCAGACCTTCGGCGCCTGGCGGGTCCCCGGCGGGATGGGCCGCGTCGCCGAGCTGCTCGAGGCCCGGCTCGCGCTGCGCGAGGTCACCGTCCGCACCGGGGTCGAGGTCACCGACGTCGTGGTCCGCGACGGCCGCGTGGTCGCGGTCCGCACCAACGAGGGCGATGCCGACGCCGACGCCGTCGTGGTCGCGGTCGACCCGCGCCGCCTGCCGTCCCTGGCGACGTACGTCGAGAGGACGATGCCCGCCATCCCCCCGGTGGTGTCCCACCTCGGCCTCAGGGGCGACGTACCCCCGTTGACCCACGAGATCGTGTTCAACGCCGAGCCCATGATCATCGTGCGGCCCGGCGTCAGCGCCCCCGAGGGCGGCACCGCGTGGACCCTGCACGGGCGCGGCAAGATCGCGGAGGACATGGTGTCCGCGCTGGTGCGGCACGGCCTCGACGTCCGCGACAACATCGTCACCCGCGTGGACCTCACCCCGCGCGACCTCGTCGAGCAGTGGCGCGGCTCACCGATGGGCGTGCTGTGGCAGGGCCGGGGCACGGTCCGCGCCCGGCTCGGCCCGACCACGCCGGTCGCCGGCCTCTACCTCGCCGGTGCGCACGGTGCCCCGGGCGCCGGCGTGCCCTTCGTGGCCCAGTCGGCCGCGCTGGTGGCGGGGCTGATCGGGCCGGCCTGACGGGTACCCCGGGCGCGTCAGACCGTGATCTGCAGCGCCTCGAAGATCTCGAGCGTCGCCTTGGAGCGGTTCAGCGTGTAGAAGTGCAGGCCCGGGGCGCCGCCCGCGAGCAGCTCGTCGCACAGCTCGGCCGCGATCCGGATGCCCTCGGCGCGCACGGCGGCCGCATCACCGTCGTGGGCGCTGATCCGCTCGACGATCTCCTCCGGCACGCTGGTGCCGATCAGCTCGCCCTGGCGGCGGATGGCGCTCAGGTTCAGGATCGGCATGATGCCCGGGAGGATCGGCATGTCGACGCCGCGGGCGCGGACCCGCTCGACGAGGCCGAAGTAGTCGGAGGCGCGGAAGAACATCTGGGTCACCGCGAACTCCGCGCCGGCCCTCGCCTTCGCGACCAGCACGTCGGCGTCGTGGTCCAGCGACTCCGCCGACGGGTGGCCCTCCGGGAAGGCCGCGACGCCGACGCGGAAGCTGCCGCGGGCCCGGGCCAGCTCGACCAACTCGACGGCGTAGTTGAGGCCGCCGTCGGTGGGCGTCCAGTCGGCACGCGGGCCCTCCTGCGGGTCGCCGCGCAGCGCCAGCACGTGGGCGACGCCCTCCGCGTCGTAGGCGTCGAGGATGCTCTCGAGCTCGTCACGGGTGTGGCCGACGCAGGTCAGGTGCGCCATCGGGATGAGCGAGGTCTCGCGGGCGATGCGGCCGGTGATCGCGACCGTCTTGTCGCGGGTGCTGCCGCCGGCGCCGTAGGTCACCGAGACGAAGGTCGGGCGGTACGGCTCGAGCGCGCGGATCGCCTCCCACAGCTGGGCCTCGCCGGCCTCGTCCTTGGGAGGGAAGAACTCGAAGGAGTACGAGCGCCCACCCTCACGGATGAGCTCCCCGAGCGAACGACCTGCACCAGTCACCATGGGCCGCAGTGTAGGTCGACCTGACCTCGCCGACCCGGGCATCTCGGCAACTGTGACGCTTCACTACTGTGACCGGGTGACTGAGCAGCGCTGGGACCCGACCTCCTTCCGAGCCGAGGTCCAGGCCACGCTCGACGCCTTCCTGGCCGAGCAGACCGACCGGCTCGCGCCGCTCGGCGCCGACGCGGCCCGCCTGCTCACCGAGGCCCGCGCCACGGTCTCCGGCGGCAAGCGCTTCCGGGCCGCCTTCTGCCAGTGGGGGTACGCCGCCGTCGCCGGCGTCCCCAGCGGCACCGACGCCGCCGCGGTGCTGCGCGCGTCCGCCGCCCTCGAGCTGCTGCACGCCAGCGCCCTCGTCCACGACGACCTGATGGACGCCTCCGACACCCGCCGCGGCCGGGCCGCGACGCACCGCGGCTTCGAGGCCGAGCACCGCGCCGACGGCTGGCGCGGCGACCCGGTCCAGTACGGCGCCGCGGCCGCCATCCTGCTCGGCGACCTGTTGCTGTCGTGGGCCGACGAGCTGGTCCGGCGCTGCGGCCTGGGCTGGGAGCGGGTCGGCCCCGCGCTCGAGGTGTTCGACCTGTGCCGCTCCGAGGTGATCGCCGGCCAGTTCCTGGACGTCTCCGTGCAGGCCCGCGGCCGGGCCTCGGTCGCCCAGGCCACGACGGTGCTGCGCTACAAGTCGGCGAAGTACTCCATCGAGCGCCCGCTGCACGTCGGTGCCGCGCTCGCCGGCGCCGACGCCGCGACCCTCGACCGGCTCACCGCCTTCGGCCTCCCGCTCGGCGAGGCCTTCCAGCTGCGCGACGACCTGCTCGGCGTCTTCGGCGACCCGGCCACGACCGGCAAGCCCGCCGGCGACGACCTGGTCGAGGGCAAGCGCACGGTCCTGGTCGCGCTCGCGATCGACGCCGCCTCCCCCGAGGACGCCGCCCGTCTCGACGCCGCCCTGGGCACGCCGCTCGGCGAGGCCGAGATCGCCGGGTTGCGCGCCATCATCGACGGCTGCGGCGCGCGCGAGCAGGTCGAGACGATGATCGACGACCTCGCGACGCAGGCCGTCGGCGCGCTCCGGGCCGGTCAGGCCGAGGAGGGCTGGGACGCCGGCGCCTGCCAGGTCCTCGAGCAGCTCGCGACGGCGGCGACCCGACGGATCCGCTGACCCGGTCCGTCACGCGGATCCTTCAGACGCGGCCCAGCACCGCGAACATCGTGACCGCCATGAATGCCTGTCCCGCGTCCTGGGCGGCCCGGATCTCGTCGACCAGCTGATCGCACTCGGCCTGCGTGACCACGCCGGCGGCCCGGGCGTCCTCGAGGGACTTCTGCACGAGCACCAGCAGCGCCCCGGGCGGCGGGACGACCGCCGTGGCGGCGACGTCGGGGTCGACGGTCAGGCCGGTCCGG
Organism: Nocardioides sp. Root240; assembly: GCF_001428825.1. Lineage (GTDB taxonomy): Bacteria > Actinomycetota > Actinomycetes > Propionibacteriales > Nocardioidaceae > Nocardioides. Next base: position 295,264 of record NZ_LMIT01000001.1, read on the forward strand.
ACGAGCTGGCCGGGCAGGTGGCGGCCCGCGTGCGGGTTCGGGGACTGGCTGTCGCGGAAGTCCCAGAGGCGTCGGAGGAGCTCGGGGTCGCCGGGCGTCTGGACCGCCGTGCCCCAGTCGGAGTCGATGACGACCAGGCGGCCGCCGGGCCGCAGCACCCGGGCGAACTCGCCCACCGCACCGGCCGGATCGGTCAGGTGCTGGAAGACCCGCTCACACCGGACGACGTCGACGCTGGCGTCCTCGAACGGCAGGTCCGTCGCCTCCGCGTCGAGGTACGTCGCGCCCGTGCCGGAGGACCGCTCGGTCGCGACCGCCCGCAGCCCGGCGTGCGGCTCGATGCCGATCGCCCGCCCCGACTCCCCGACCGCGGCGGCGAGGCGTCGTACCTCCGCGCCGGTGCCGCTGCCGACGTCGACCGCCGTCTCGCCCGGCTGCGGGTCCAGCGCGGCCATCGCCCAGTCGCGCAGGCGCAGCACGCCCGGCAGGGACTCCTGCATGTCGAGCACGAAGACCTGGCCCGCGGTGTCGGCCGAGGCGTCCTCGGCGACGTTCCCGCGATGGAAGGACGTGGCGGTCAGCCCCGCCAGCGCGTCGGTGTCGGCCATGTCCCGAACCTAGCCACGGGCCGCCGGCTTGCCCATGGCCCGGACGGGTGGTTGCCCAGCCTGGCCCAGCCTGGCTCAGTCCAGCAGCGGTACGGCGTCGTCGGGTCCCGGACCGCGGAGCAGGACCTCGATCGGCGGGTCGTCGTCGCCGCGGTGCGCGAGGACGTCGACGACGACGGGGAACCACCGCAGGTCGGCGCGCGCGAAGCCGCCCCACGCGTCCCACAGCAGCACCGTCGGGCCGGCGAGGTCGCGCAGGCAGTCGTTGAGGGCGTCGAGGTTCTGCCCGTAGTGCGCGGGGAACGCGAGCGCCTCGCCGAGCGCCCGGAGGACGTCCGGCAGGGACTCGCGGCCGGCGCCGTCGAGGTGGGCGAACGCCCAGCCGGCGTGCTCGGTGGCCGCGCGGACGTCGTCGACGTCGAGCGCGGACTCCCAGCGGTGCACGCCCGCGGTGCGGCGGCCGGCGAGGACCGCGGCGAGGCCGCTCATGTCCGGGGTCCCCGCGGAGTCGTGCGCTGGAGGAGCGAAGCGGAGAACTCCGTGGGGTGGTTCATGGCCGGATCCTCTCGAAGGACGCGTAGTGGTCCTCGGTCCAGTACAGCTCTCCCTCGTCGCCCGCGATGATCCGCCGGGCGCCGCGGTGGTCGAGGCCGGGCGTCTCGACGGTGTACTCGGCGTAGTAGCCGCGGCCGCGGTCGGGCAGCACACCCTCGAAGTTGCCGAAGGTGGACCCGTCCTTGCCGGGGTACGGGAACGGACCGCCGGCGTCGATCAGCTCGACCGTCTCGGCGGCCTCGGGCGGCAGGTCGGCGAGGTCGACGTACGGCAGGCCGTCCTCGTCACGGTCGGCCTGCTGCGGCTCGGAGGTGCGGGACGGTGCGGGCGTCGGCGTGCTGGACGCCGCGACCGACGAGCGGTCGTCGGCCCGCCCGGTGTCCGAGGCGTCGTCGTCGCGGCTCTGCAGCCACCACACGGCGACCAGCAGCAGGACCGTGACGACCGTCGAGATCGCCTTGGTCGTACGACGCGACACGCGTCAGAACCCGAGCGCCTGGGCCCGCCGCTTGGCCTCCGCGCCGCGGTTCTCGTGCAGCGCGTCGATCGGGCGGCCGGGGAGGTCGGCGTCGAGGAAGATCCACGCGATGCACTCGCGGTCGTCGAAGCCCTGGTCGTGCAGCGAGGTGAGCAGGCCGGGCAGGCCCTTCACCGGCTCGCCGTCGACGATGAACAGGGCGGGGATGCCCTGGCGCACGCCCTGGCCGGGCTCGCCGGGAACGGCGGCGGCGAGCTGGTGCTCGCGCACCATCGTGCGCACCTTGGCCGGCGTGACGCCGAGCAGCTCGGCGGCCTCGTCCCAGGACAGCCACGCGTCGACGAGGGTGACGAGGTCCTGCTGGGCAAGGGGGATGTCGCTCATGGGGCCATCTTCCCCCAACCCGCGCACGAGGAGGCGGTCGGGATCACACCGGCGTGGCCACCGGGAGTGTGAGGACGTGCGCCGTACGATGTCCCCTCCCGGCCACTTCCCCGGCCGGTCCAGCGGAGCATGCACAGGAGGGTCGCTGTGCACGAAGACAAGCGTGCTCGCGGCGACGCCGCCGCGCGGACCGGCGACCCCGCAGGAGCGGCCCGCACCGAGGACCACCAGTACGGCCGGCTCCTCGACGGCCGCTACCGGATCGGCCCGCGGATCGCCCGCGGCGGCATGGCCAGCGTCTACGAGGCCGTCGACACCCGCCTCGACCGGACCGTCGCGGTCAAGATCATGCACCCCGGTCTCGGCGACGCGACCCAGGACGACGACTCGTTCGCGCGGCGCTTCGTGCGCGAGGCCAAGGCCGCCGCCCGCCTCTCGCACCCGAACGTGGTCGCGGTGTTCGACCAGGGCCGCGACGAGAGCGACGGCACGACGTACCTCGTCATGGAGTACGTCCCCGGCCACACCCTGCGCGACACGATCAGCAAGGAAGCGCCGATGTCGCCCGAGCGGGCCCTCGCGATCCTGGACCCGGTGCTCTCCGCGCTCGCCTCGGCGCACCGTGCGGGCCTGATCCACCGCGACGTGAAGCCCGAGAACGTGCTGATCGCCGACGACGGCCGGATCAAGGTCGCCGACTTCGGCCTCGCGAGGGCCGTCTCGTCCGAGACCCAGCACACCGCGACCAGCGGCGTGCTGATCGGAACCGTGTCCTACCTCGCCCCCGAGCTGGTCGTCGAGCAGCGGGCCGACGCCCGCGCCGACGTGTACGCCGTCGGCGTGATCCTGTTCGAGCTGCTCACCGGCACCAAGCCGCACACCGGCGAGACGCCGATCGCGGTGGCCTACCGGCACGTGCACCACGACGTCCCCCTGCCGTCGACCGTCGTCCCGGGCATCCCGGCGTACGTCGACGCGCTGGTCGCCCGCGCGACGACCCGCGACCCCAGCCTGCGCCCCTCCGACGCGACGGTGCTGATGCACCACGTGCGCCGCGTGGTCCAGGCTCTGCACGACGGTGTCCGCGAGGACCCCGAGCTGGTCGCCGACCTGCTGCCGACGGCTCGCGCGGTGGAGGCCGCCGAGGAGGTCGGCAGCGACACCACCCCCGAGCCGGTCAGCTCCCTGTGGGACGGCATGCCCGACCTGCTGCCGGCGCCCGGTCGCGAGCAGACGACGGTGCGCGAGCAGACGACGGTGATCGAGTCCGGTCCCCCGGCACCGCCGCCCCCGACACCCCGGCCCAGCCGGCCGATCCCCGACGACGGCGGCCGCCCGGTGCAGCGCCGCAGCAGGCGTGGGCTGGCGCTCGCGCTGGTGGTCGTCCTGCTGGTGGCTGCCGTCGCGGCCGGCGGCTACTGGTTCGGCTGGGGCCGCTACACCTCGACCCCGAGCGTGGTGGGGCTCGAGCAGGCCGCCGCCGAGGCGAAGCTCGACGACGCCGGCCTCGGCACCGACGTCGAGCAGGTCTACTCCGACAGCGTCGAGCCCGGCGTCGTCGTGTCGACCGACCCGCGCCCGGGCGCCCGCATCCTCCCCGGCGACGACGTGACGCTGACCGTCTCGCGCGGCCCGGAGGTCTACGACGTCCCCGACCTCGCCGGCCTCACCGTCGACCAGGCCGAGGACAGGCTCGCCGAGGTCAAGATGGTGCTCGGCCGCCAGGTCCCGAAGTACTCCGAGACCGTACCCAAGGGGCAGATCGTCCGTAGCAACCCCGCCTTCGGCACGCCCGCCGCCAAGGCGCTGCCCGTCTCGACCGCGATCTCCGTCGTGGTCAGCAAGGGCAAGCAGCCGATCAAGGTCGGCAAGTGGGTCGGCAAGGACGCCGACAAGCTCGAGAAGGCGCTGGAGAAGCGCGGCCTGCAGGTGAAGGTCACCGACACCGAGTACAGCGACGACATCCCCGAGGGGCACGTCATCAGCCACACCCCGGCGTCGGGGGTCGTCTACCGGGGCGACAAGATCGAGCTCGTCGTCTCGAAGGGACCGGAGCTCGTCACCGTCCCGTCGGTCCGGTACATGTCGACCAGCGCCGCCATCGAGAAGCTCGAGGACCTCGGCTTCGACGTCGACAAGCAGAAGGCGACCATCTACCTGACCGGCCAGGTCGCCTGGGACACCGATCCGGGCTCGGGCACCCGGGTGCGCAAGGGCAGCACCGTCATCCTCTATGTCGTCTGAGGCCCGGCGTCCGGTCCTGCTCGCGACGCTGGCCCTGCTGGGCATGACCGCGTGCTGGGGCTCGACCTTCTTCCTGATCAAGGACCTGCTCGAACGGGTCCCGACCGTCGACTTCCTGGCCGTCCGCTTCCTCCTCGCCGGGGCGGTGATGCTGCTGGCGGCGCCGCGCGCGATCGCCCGCCTGTCCGCCGACGTACGGCGTCGGGCGCTGGTGCTCGGCGCCCTGTACGGCGTCGCGCAGATCCTGCAGACCGCCGGCCTCGCTCACACCCCGGCCAGTGTGTCCGGCTTCATCACCGGCCTGTACGTCGTCGCGACCCCGGTGCTGGCGGCGGCCGTGCTGCGGACCCGGATCAATGCAGGCACCTGGGCCGCGGTGGTGCTGGCGACCGCAGGGCTCGGGGTGCTGACGCTCGACGGCCTCTCGATCGGGTACGGCGAGGCGATCACCCTGGTCGCGGCGTTGCTGTACGCCGCGCACATCGTCGGACTCGGCGCGTGGTCGACGCCGGCGGACGCGATCGGCATGTCGATCCTGCAGGTGCTGGTGATCGCCGGCATCTGCCTCGTGGCCGCGCTGGTGTCGGGCGAGGCGGGCATCGTGCTGCCGGAGCGTGGCAGCGACTGGGCGTCCCTGATCTACATGGCCCTGGTGGCCGGCGCAGCCGCGATGCTCGCGCAGACGTGGGCGCAGTCCCACCTGCCGCCGACCCGCAGCGCGATCATCATGAGCATGGAGCCGGTGTTCGCGGCGTTCTTCGCGGTCCTGCTCGGCGGGGAGTCGGTGACCGGCCGGATGGTCCTCGGCGGGGTGATGGTGCTGATGGCGATGCTGGTGGTGGAGGCGCTGCCACGCCGGCACATCGAGGGCGAGGTCACCCACCTCGCCGTGTGACCGCGAGGCTGGATTTCCGTGCGGGCCGGGCGCACCATGGAGGTCTGGGGGGTGTCCCTGAGGAGAGCACCATGGCCGGTCACATCATCCACGTCCACACCACCATCCCGGCTCCGCCGGAGCAGGTCTGGGACGTCATCACCGACATCGCGCACGCCGACACGGTGCTGCGCAGCGTCAGCGAGAGCGAGCTGCTGACCGAGGGCGGCTACGACGTCGGCACGTCGTGGCGCGAGCGCCGTACGCTCTTCGGGCACCACGGTCCCGAGCGCCTGCAGGTGGTCGAGTCCGAGCCGCCGCTGCGCACGGTGGTCGAGGCCGAGGTCGGCGACGACGTGATCCGCACGGCCTACCGGCTCACGCCCGCCGGACCGGACCGCCAGCGCACCCGCCTGGCGATGACGACCACGGTCGAGATGAGCCACCGCTCGCCCGTGTCGCGCGCGATCTGGGCGGTCTTCGGCGGGTTCAGCTACGACCAGAGCCGCAAGGTCCTGGAGCACGACCTGGAGGACATCGAGGCCGAGGCCTGCCGTCGCGCCATGACCGGCTGACGGGTCGCCGGTCTCGTCTTCGACCGGCCTGCCGGGGCCCGCTCAGGGTACGGTGAGGCCGCGATGAGCACCCCGACGTACTGCACCAGCTGCGGGCACGAGCTCGGGGTCGGGCGCTTCTGCACCAACTGTGGCAAGCCGGTGCCCGGCCGACACCCCGAGGCGACGCCCGGTCTCGGAGCGACCCCTGCGGAGGTCGGTGCCACCGCAGGGCCCACCGTCCCGCCGCCCGCGACCCAGCTGCCGCCGCAGGCGCGCTACCCCCTCTTCGCGGACGGCGAGCCGACCGTCGTACGAGCGCCGGACGCACCGCCCGCCATCCTGCCCCCGCCGGCGATGCCCGCTGAGCGACGCGGCACGCCGGGCTGGCTGCCGTGGCTGGTCGGTCTGGCGTTGCTCGCGGTGATCGCGGGGCTGGGCGGGTTCCTCCTCGCGAGCGGCGGGGACGACGACAAGGCCGCCGACGAGCGGTCGAGCGACGGCCCGAGCGCCGGTGCCCCGTCCGACGACGCCGCGCCGCCGTCCGAGCCCGAGCAGCCCGACAGCACCGGCACCGGCGCCCCGGTCGCGCCCCCCGACCCGGTCGACGTCGTCGACCTGACCACCGGCATCCGTGCCGAGGTGCCCGCGGTCGCGCCGCCGAGCCGCGACAGCAACAACCGTCCGGTCCGCTACAGCGCGCGCAAGATGTGGGACGGCAAGGCCCGCACCACGTGGCGGATGCCCGGCGACGGCACCGGCCAGACGATCACCTTCGACCTCGGCCGCGACGTCGTCCTCACCGAGGTCGGCATGATCAACGGCTACGCCAAGGTCGACGGCCCCAACGACTGGTACGCCGCCAACCGGCGCATCCGCACGGTCCAGTGGGAGTTCGACGACGGCACCCGGATCACCCAGGAGCTCGGCGACGACAGGCAGGTCCAGATGGCGCAGATCGGCGCGGTCGCGACGCGGACGGTCACGGTGCACCTGCTGGCCGTCAGCGAGCCCGGCGCGGGCACGGCCGGGCGTGACTTCACCGCGATCAGCGAGGTCCGCTTCCTCGGCACTGCGGCCTGACCACCTGCTGAGACACCTGCTGCGGTTTGGGACCAAACCGCAACATCTCGGGTCCCGGAGATGCGGTTCCTGCCCAATCGGGACGGTCAGTCGAGGAGACCGGCGAGCACCGTCGCGGCAGCCTCCGCGTCCGCGCGGGACACGTCGAGGCGAGTCGCGATCCGGGCGGCGCTCACTTGCGGCGGAGGTTCTCCGCGACCTGGAAGGCGAGCTCCAGGGACTGCACGCGGTTGAGGCGCGGGTCGACGACCGACTCGTAGCGGTGGGCGAGGCCGAGCTCGTCGAGCTGCTCGCCGCCGCCGATGATCTCGGTGACGTCGTCGCCGGTGTTCTCGACCAGGATGCCGGCCGGGACGGTGCCCAGGGCGCGGTGGACCTCGAAGAAGCCGAGGACCTCGTCGAGGACGTCCTCGAACCGGCGCGTCTTGTAGCCGTTGGAGGCCTCGAAGGTGTTGCCGTGCATCGCGTCGCACACCCACGCCACGTCGACACCCTCGGCGGTGACCTTCTCGACCAGCGGCGGCAGGCCGTCGCGGATCTTGCCCGCACCGAAGCGGGTGATGAAGGTCAGCCGGCCCGGCTCGTTGGTCGGGTTCAGCCGGGCGGCCAGCGCCAGCGCGTCGTCGGCGGTCGCCGTCGGGCCGAGCTTGCAGCCGATGGGGTTGCGGATGTGGCTGAAGTACTCGACGTGCGCGCCGTCGAGCTGGCGGGTGCGCTCGCCGATCCAGACCATGTGGCCGGAGACGTTGTAGGGCTGCTCGGTGCGCGAGTCGATGCGCGTCATCGCGTGCTCGTACTCCATGAGCAGCGCCTCGTGCGAGGAGTAGAAGTCGACGCGGTGGAACTCGTCCGGGTCGGCGCCGATCGCCTGCATGAAGGTGAGTGCGCGGTCGATCTCGGCGGCCATCGCCTCGTAGTGCTGGCCGACCGGGCTGTTGCGCACGAACTCGGAGTTCCACGTGTGGACCTGGCGCAGGTCGGCGTAGCCACCGGTGGTGAAGGCCCGCACGAGGTTCAGCGTCGACGCGGACGCGTGGTAGACGTCGAGGAGGCGCTGCGGGTCGTGGCGCCGCGACTCCGGGGTGAACTCGAAGCCGTTGACCGCGTCGCCGCGGTAGGCCGGCAGGGTGACGCCGTCGCGCGTCTCGTCGTTGGACGAGCGCGGCTTGGCGTACTGGCCGGCGAGGCGGCCGACCTTGACGACCGGGACCGACGCGGCGTAGGTCAGCACGACCGCCATCTGCAGCAGGACCCGCAGCTTGTTGCGGGTGTTGTCGGCGGTCGCGTCGACGAAGGTCTCCGCGCAGTCGCCGCCCTGGAGCAGGAAGGCCTCACCACGGCTGGCGGCGGCGATCTTGGCCTTGAGCTCGTCGCACTCGCCCGCAAAGACCAGCGGGGGAAGCGTGCGCAGCCGGTCGACGACAGCGGCCAGGGCCGCAGGGTCGTCGTAGGTGGGCTGCTGCTTCGCGCCGATGGCGTGCAACTGCTCGAGGGACGGAAGGGTGCTCACGCGACGAGTTTACGGCGCGGCACGAGCGGCCGCCGACTCGGCGGCCGCCCGTGGACTGCGCCGGACCTGCGCGGCCCCTGCCCGGGACGTACGGCGGTCAGACCGGGTCGTCCGTCGGGTCGACGTCCATGTGCTCGATGTCGGCGAAGTGGCCGCCCTCCGGCTTGTGGAGGAGCCGGGTCAGCAGCCACAGCACGACGCCGAGGCCGAGCAGGCCGGCGGCGATCTTGTACTGGATCATGTCCGCCTCCAGGCGGGCCCAGGGGCCGAGCAGGTAGGCACACAGGATCGCGCCCAGCACCGGGACGACGGTCGGCGCGCGGAAGCCCTTCGACGGCTCGCGCCGCAGGACGAGGCAGGCGACGTTGACGATCGTGAACACCGCCAGCAGGAGCAGCGCCGTCGTACCGGACAGCGAGGCGACGATGGTGCTCTCGGAGCCGAGCCGGACGTAGGTGATCAGCGCGAACGCCAGCAGGGTCGTGAACGCGATCGCGACGTACGGCGAGCGGCGGCCCGGCAGCACCTTGCCGAGCACGGGCGGGAGCACGTTCTGCCGGGCCATGCCGTAGATCAGGCGGCTCGCCATCAGCATGTTGATCAGCGCGGTGTTGGCGACCGCGAAGACCGTCATGAACGGGAAGAAGTCGTCGATCGGCAGGTCCGGCGCGCCGATCTTGACGACGTCGATGAGGATGCCGGCCTCGGCGTTGGTCGGTGCGCCGATCCTGTCGGCGGGGATCACGGCGACCACGGACACCGCGACGAGCATGTAGATGATCACCGCGATGCCGAGTCCGGTGAGCATCATCCTCGGGAAGATCCGCTGCGGGTCCTTGGTCTCCTCGACCATGTTGACCGAGTCCTCGAAGCCGACCATCGAGAAGAAGGCGATGGCCGTCGCGACCGTGACCGCCATGAACAGCCCCTTGTCGTCCGGGCTCTCGAAGACGGTGATCCGATCGAGGTCGCCGTCGCCCTTGCCGATGACGTAGAACCCGATGCCGATCACGATGGCCAGCGCGGTCATCTCCACGATCGTGAGCACGACGTTGAACTTCACGCTCTCGCCGACGCCGCGCAGGTTGATCGCTGCCAGCACCAGCATGAACGTCAGTGCCACGGCGAGCACCAGGCCCTTGCTCGGCGCATCGTTGCCGAACCCGATCAGCAGGTTGGAGGCGAGCAGTCCCGACGAGGTCGACGCGCTGGTGATGCCCGAGCAGACCACGGTGAAGGCGACCAGGAAGGTCACGAAGTGGATGCCGAACGCCTTGTGGGCGTAGAGCGCGGCCCCGGCCGCCTGGGGGTACTTCGTGACCAGCTCGAGGTAGGAGAAGGCCGTCAGCGTCGCGATCGCGAAGGCGACCAGGAAGGGCAGCCAGGCAACACCGCCGACCTGGCCCGCGAGGCGCCCGGTGACGGCGTACACGCCGGCACCGAGGATGTCGCCGACGATGAAGAGCAGGAGCAGTCCCGGGCCCAGGACCCGCTTGAGCTCGGGCTGGTCCTGCTGGGCCGGCTGGCCGCCGGTACCTACGTATTCGGTGGTCATGGAGCTGTTCCCTTCCCCGATTCGGAGCGTCGCTTCCGTCCATCACCCTCGCGCAGGCGAGGGCGAAACGGAAGCATTTGCCTCCTGGACGGGCGTGGCGATGTCGAGTCGACGCAGCAGGAGCAGGCAGGCCTCGGCGTACGGGTTGTCGGCGGTACGGCGGGCCACCTCGTCCCAGTCGACCTGCTCCCGCACGGCACGGGCGACCGGGAGGATGGCGGTCAGGTCGCACGCATGCTCCTCCATCGCACCCAGCTTGTCGGCCATCAGGACGGTCGCCGGCAGCACCGGCATCCGTACGGACTCGACCTCGCGGACCTCGGCGTCGTCGAACCGGCTCCGCGTGATCGGCTCGCCGTCGACACGGAAGATCACGTCGACCATCGCCTCGTCGATGAAGACCTTGAACAGCCAGTCCTCCGGAGGTTGGACGACGACCAGGTCACGTGCCGCGAGCAGGTCACGGGCGCGCACGGCGTCCTCCTCGGCCACCATGAAGTCCACGTCGTGGTCGGGCTCGGGACCTCCGAGCGCCCACAGGCCGTAGCTCCCGGCGAGCGCGAACGGCGTCTCGCCCTCCTTCAGGACGACCGCCACCAGCTTGAGCGCCTCACGCAGCATCCGTGTCATCACCTCGGGCCGGGAGGTACCCCGCCTCCGGTCGACCAGCCTTCCCCGGTTCTTCGCCGGTTCGCGGGTACCGGAACGGTGATGAGGCTGGTCACCTTCAACATCCTGAACGGGCGCCGCCCGGAGGACGACGTGGTCGACACGCAGGTCCTGTCGGCCGCCGTCCGCGAGCTCGCCCCCGACGTGCTGGCCCTCCAGGAGGTCGACCGCAACCAGCAGCGCTCCGGGCACGCCGACCTGACCGCGGTCGCGGCGGAGGCGATGGGCGCGCCGTACCACCGGTTCGTGGCGGCGCTCGCGGGCAGCCCGGGCGCCACGTGGACGGCGGCCACCGGCCGCGAGCAGCCCGAGGACGCGGCCTACGGCATCGCGCTCCTCAGCAGGTTCGAGGTGACGGGCTGGGAGGTCGTGCGACTGCCGGTGCTGCCGGTGCAGGTCCCCATGCGCTTCCGCGGCCAGGTCCGCCCGTCGCTGGTGCGCGACGAGCCGCGGGTGGCGGTGGCGGCGTCGGTCCGCACCCCGGCCGGGGACCTGACCGTCGCGACCACCCACCTGTCGTTCATCCGATGGTGGAACGGGCGGCAGCTGGCGCACCTGTCCCGCGCGCTGTCGGGCGCACACCGGCCGCTGCTGGTCACCGGCGACCTCAACATGGACGCGGCCCGCGCGTCCCGGATCACGGGCCTCCGGTCGCTGGCCGACCGCGCGACGTACCCGGCCGCGGAGCCCGTCGAGCAGCTCGACCACGTCCTCGCCGACCGCCCGCTGCGGGCGCTCGCCCAGGCGCGGGCGATGGATCTCTCCGACCACCGGGCGCTGGTGGTCGACCTCGACCTCGACGACTGACTCGTCGTACCCGGACGATCAGCCGAAGAAGACCTGCGCCTCGGCGTATTCCTTGGGGCTGACGAGCTTCAGCTCGCCGGTGCCCTCGATCAACGGCACCCGGACGATGTCCGTGCCGCGAAGGGCGACCATGACGCCGAAGTCGCCCTCGGCGACGGCGTCGATCGCCTGCAGCCCGAAGCGGGTCGCGAGCCAGCGGTCGAAGGCGGTCGGCGTGCCGCCGCGCTGCACGTGGCCGAGCACGACGGCGCGCGCCTCCGTGCCGGTGCGCTGCTCGATCTCGTGCGCCAGCCGGTCACCGATGCCGCCGAGGCGGACGTGCCCGAACGCGTCCTTCTCGCCACTGACCAACGTCATGCCGGTGCCGTCGGCCGGCACCGCGCCCTCGGAGACCACGATGATCGGTGCGTACTCGCTGCGGAAGCGGGTCTCGACGTGCGCGCACACCGCGTCGATGTCGAAGGGCGCCTCGGGGATCAGCACTGCGCTCGCGCCACCGGCGATGCCTGCGTGCAGCGCGATCCAGCCGGCGTGCCGGCCCATCACCTCCACGACGAGCACGCGGTGGTGCGACTCCGCGGTCGTGTGCAGCCGGTCGATCGCCTCGGTCGCGATGTTCACCGCCGTGTCGAACCCGAAGGTGAAGTCGGTGCCGGACAGGTCGTTGTCGATCGTCTTGGGTACGCCGACCACGGCGACCCCCAGGTCGGCCAGCTTCGTCGCGACACCCAGCGTGTCCTCGCCGCCGATCGCCACGAGGGCGTCGACGCCGGCGGCCGCGAGGTTCTCGCGGATCCGCTCCACACCGCCCTCGACGGCGAAGGGGTTGGTCCGCGAGGAGCCGAGGATGGTGCCACCCCGGGGCAGGATCCCGCGGCACTGCTCGATCCCGAGCGGCATGGTGAGGCCCTCGAGTGGCCCTCGCCAGCCGTCCCGGAAGCCCAGGAACTCGAATCCGTGGTCCTTGACGCCCTTGCGGACGACGGCCCGGATCACGGCGTTCAGGCCCGGGCAGTCGCCACCACCGGTCAGCACTCCGACGCGCATGCGACCAACCTACGCCCGGAGCACGGGGTCAGGCACCGAGCCGGAGCCCGGACGCGCCGTCGAAGACGTGGACCGCGGCGGGATCGACGGCGAGCCGCACCTCCTGGCCGCGCCGGAGGCCGGTGCGCTGGTCGAGGCGGACCACGATCTGCGGGACCAGCTCTCCGGCGGGGCGGGCGGCGAGGTCGACGCCGGGGGGCGTGGCGTACAGGTAGGAGTCGGCGCCGAGCTCCTCGACGACCTGAACGGTGACGGCGAAGCCGTCCTCCTGCGGGCCCACGACCCGCCAGGCCTCGGGCCGTACGCCGAGGGTGACCGCACCCGAGGCCTGGGCCGCGGCCGCGCGCGGGATGACGAAGTCGACGCCGTCGACCACCGCGACACCGTCGCCGGAGGTACGACCGGAGAGCAGGTTCATCGCCGGCGAGCCGATGAAGCCGGCAACGAAGGCGTTGGCGGGCCGGTCGAACAGGGCGAGCGGGGTGTCGACCTGCTGCAGGACGCCGTCCTTCATGACGGCGACGCGGTCGCCCATCGTCATCGCCTCGACCTGGTCGTGGGTGACGTAGACCGTCGTGACGCCCAGCCGACGCTGCAGCGCGGCGATCTGGGTGCGGGTCGAGACGCGGAGCTTGGCGTCGAGGTTCGACAACGGCTCGTCCATGCAGAAGACCTGGGGCTGGCGCACGATCGCGCGTCCCATGGCGACCCGCTGTCGCTGGCCACCGGAGAGGGCGCGTGGCTTGCGGTCGAGGACACCCTCGAGGTCGAGCAGGCGCGCTGCCTCGGCGACGCGGGCACGCCGTTCGGCCCTGGGCACGCCGGCGATCTTCAGCGCGAAGGCCATGTTGTCGGCGACCGACAGGTGGGGGTAGAGCGCGTAGGTCTGGAAGACCATCGCGATGTCGCGGTCCTTGGGCGCCACGTCGGTGACGTCCTGCTCACCGATCCTGATCGAACCGGAGGTGACCGGCTCCAGGCCGGCCAGCATCCTCAGCGAGGTCGACTTCCCGCACCCGGAAGGACCGACGAGCACCATGAACTCGCCGTCCTCGATCGTCAGGTCGAGTGCATCGACCGCGGGACGCTCCGCGCCGGGATAGCGGTAGGTCGCCTGGTCGAACCGGACCTCGGCCATGTCGACTCCTCTCCGACCGGGACGCACGCCCGGTGACGCGGCTCACAGTAGGCGAACCATTCAGGCACGTCCAGTGGAAGCGCTCCCACAAGCCCGCGCGACCCGGACTGCGCCCAGAAACTCGGCTCTTGACGTCGAATGTGACCCATGTCATGGTGTGCGGGCCGACAGAAATGGAAGCGCTCTCACTCCCCAGGAACCTCCACTCGGCAGACTCCACACCACGCGCCCCACCCCCCGAGGAGCATCACCGTGCACCACATCCGTCGATCCACCCGACTGCTCGCCTCGGCAGCCGTCGCGTCGCTCGTCCTCGTGACGAGCGCCTGCGGCTCCAGCGACGACCCGACCAAGTCCGCCGAGCAGGAGAAGCTCGGCGACGGTGAGGCGCTCACCATCACCACCTTCGGCGAGTTCGGCTACGACGCGCTCATCAAGGAGTGGAACGCCGCGCACCCCGACATCCCGGTGAAGCAGACCAAGGTCGGCAAGTGGGACGTGTGGAAGGCGGACCTCCAGACCAAGATGCAGGCCAACAAGGGCCTGCCGGACGTGGTCGCGATCGAGGGCGACTTCATCCCCGCACTGGTGGCCGCTCCCGAGCGCTGGGTCGACCTCTCCTCCGACGAGGTCGACGGACGCTGGCTCGACTTCAAGGAGAAGGCCGCGCGGACGGAGGACGGCGCGCTGCTCGGCTACGCGACCGACGCCGGCCCCGAGGCGATCTGCTACCGCGCCGACCTCTTCGAGAAGGCCGGCCTCCCCACCGACCGGGCCGAGGTGGCCGCGCTGCTCGGCACGTGGGACGACTTCTTCGCCACGGGCGAGAAGTTCAAGAAGGCCGTCCCGGACGCGAACTGGTACGACGCCTCCGGCTCCGTCGCGCAGGCCATGCTCAACCAGGTCGAGTTCCCCTTCGAGAAGGCCGACAACACCGTCGACGTCAGCTCGCCCGAGCTGCGCGCCGTGTTCGACACGGTCGCCGATCACATCGACCTCGGGTCGAAGGCCGCGCAGTGGAGCGCTGACTGGACCGCCTCCTTCAAGAAGGGCGGCGTCGCCACCGTCGCCTGCCCCGGCTGGATGCGCGCCAACATCAAGTCCAACCAGGGCGACCCTGCTCCGAAGGGCGTCCAGTGGGACATCGCCGACGTCTTCCCCGGCGGGGGCGGCAACTGGGGCGGCTCCTACCTCGCGGTCCCCAAGTCGTCCACGCACCAGGAGGAGGCCCAGGAGTTCGCCGCCTGGCTGACGGCCCCGGAGCAGCAGGCGAAGGTCTTCGCCGTCACCGGCAACTTCCCGTCGCAGGTCGAGGCGCTGGCCGACCCGGACGTCATCGGTGGCACGGACCCGTACTTCAACGACGCTCCGGCCGGTGAGATCTTCTCCAACCGCGCCGCCGCGATCACGGTCCAGCCGTACCACGGCCCGCTCTACTCCGACATCCTGCAGAAGTTCCAGGACGCCATCAACCGCGTCGACCAGGGCACCGACGCCGACAAGTCGTGGGAGACCTTCCTCTCCGACGTGGCCGCGCTGCAGTGACCCAGCAGGTCCCGGGCTCGCCCGCCGGAGAGGTCACCGCGACCTCCCCGGCGGGCGGACCGCCTCCCCCGACCGACGGGCCCGACCGGCCCGTCCCGCACGGGAGCGACGCCGCCCACCGGCGGCTGCTCCGGCGGCAGCGCCGCTCGCGCTGGGACCTGAAGCTGTCGCCGTACCTCTACGTCTCGCCGTTCTTCGTCCTCTTCGCGCTCGTCGGGCTCTTCCCCCTGCTCTACACCGGGTTCCTGGCCGTCCACGACTGGAACCGTGCCTACTACGTCCGCGGCGAGTACGTCGGGCTCGACAACTTCACGTGGGTGCTGCACGACCCGGTCTTCCGGAAGTCGCTGGTCAACACCTTCTCGATCTTCCTGATGAGCTCGGTGCCGCAGGTGCTGCTGGCGGTCTCGATCGCGGGCCTCCTCGACAACCGCCTGCGGGGACGCACCTTCTGGCGGATGAGCGTGCTGCTGCCCTTCGTGGTGGCGCCCGCGGCCGCCGTCCTGATCTTCGGCAGCCTGTTCGCCGACCAGTCGGGCGTCGTGAACGGCTTCCTGCGCGAGCTCGGCTTCGACGGCATCCGCTGGCACGTCGACCGCTGGTGGAGCCACCTCGCGATCGCGGGCATGGTCAACTGGCGCTGGACCGGCTACAACGCGCTGATCTTCCTGGCCGCGATGCAGGCGGTCCCCCGCGACCTCTACGAGGCGGCCGCGCTCGACGGTGCCGGGCGGGTCCGCCAGTTCCTCTCGGTCACCCTGCCGATGATCCGGCCGACGATGGTCTTCGTCATCGTCACCAGCACGATCGGCGGCCTGCAGGTCTTCACCGAGCCGCGGCTGTTCGACGACACCCCCAGCCGGGAGGGCGGCGCCGACCACCAGTTCATGACGACCACGCTCTACGTCTACGTGAAGGGCATCGAGGACCAGTTCTACGGCCGGGCCTCGGCCGCCGCCTGGATCCTCTTCCTGATCATCGTCGCGATCGCGGTCCTCAACTTCGCCCTGACCCGCCTTCTCACCCGTAGGAGCGCCTCGTGAACCGCCGCCCGGGCTTCCTCGTGTACGGCCTGCTCGCCGCGTTCGTGCTGGGCTCGGCACTGCCGCTCTACTGGTCGTTCGTCATCGGCTCGCACACCAAGGCGGAGGCGGAGCAGTTCCCACCGCCGATCCTGCCGGGCGGACACTTCCTCGAGAACGCCCGCAAGGTGCTCGACACCATCGACTTCTGGCAGTCGCTGGCCAACTCGCTGATCGTGTCGACGGCGTGCGCCGCCTCCGTCGTGTTCTTCTCCACGCTGGCCGGCTACGCCTTCGCCAAGCTCCGGTTCCGCGGCAGCAACGTGCTGATGGGCTTCGTCGTCCTCACCATGGCGGTCCCGGTGCAGCTGGCGATGGTCCCGCTCTTCATCCTGATGCGGGACTACCAGCTACTCGACACCCTCGCCGCGGTCGCGCTGCCCACGCTGGTCACCGCGTTCGGCGTCTTCTTCATGCGGCAGTACCTCGTCGACGCCGTGCCCGAGGAGCTGATCGAGGCCGCCCGGATGGACGGCTGCACCATGCTGCGGACCTTCTGGACCGTGGCCGTGCCGGCCGCCCGCCCGGCGATGGCGATCCTGTTCCTCTTCACCTTCATGCAGGTGTGGACCGACTACATGTGGCCGCTCGTCGCGCTCGACACGAAGAACACCCTGCAGACGGCGCTCGACGCCCTCGCCGTGACCGGCCAGGGCCAGACCACCGACTACGCACTCGTCCTCGCAGGCACCGGGATGGCCACCCTCCCGCTGCTCCTGCTCTTCGTCCTCGCCGGTCGCCAGCTGGTCACCGGCATCATGCAAGGAGCCGTCAAGGGATGACCCCCACGACCCCGACCACCGACCTGCTCACGTTCCCGGCCGACTTCCTCTGGGGCGCCGCCACGGCGTCGTACCAGATCGAGGGGGCGGTGGACGCCGACGGCCGCACGCCGTCCATCTGGGACACCTTCAGCCGCGTGCCCGGCGCGGTGCGCAACGGCGACACCGGCGACGTCGCGTGCGACCACTACCGCCGCATGCCCGAGGACGTCGACCTGGTGCGCGAGCTGGGCTTCGGGTCCTACCGGTTCTCCATCGCCTGGCCACGAGTGCGCCCCGACGGCGGTGCGCCCAATCCCGCAGGCATCGGGTTCTACGACCGCCTGGTCGACGAGCTGCTCGGCGCCGGCGTGCTGCCGTGGGCGACGCTCTACCACTGGGACCTCCCCCAGTCGCTGGAGGACGCCGACGGCTGGCTGAACCGCGACACCGCCGAGCGGTACGTCGAGTACGCCCTGACCGTGCACGACGCACTCGGCGACCGCGTGCACCACTGGACGACCTTCAACGAGCCGTGGTGCAGCGCCTTCCTCGGCTACACCGGCGGCCAGCACGCGCCGGGGCGCCAGGAGGGCGTTGCCGGCGTCATCGCCGCGCACCACCTGATGCTCGCCCACGGACGCGCGCTCGACGAGCTGCGGCGGCGCGCTCCCGGCGACCAGCTGGGCATCACCCTCAACCTCACGCTCTCCGAGCCCTTCGACGCGAGCGAGCCGGCCGACGTCGCCGCTGCCGAGCGCGTCGACCAGCTGTGGAACCGGGTCTTCCTCGACCCCGTCCTCCGCGGCAAGTACGACGACGGCCTGGCCGCGCACACCCGGGACATGACCTGGCGCGGGCGCACCTGGCAGGACTTCGTGCAGGACGGCGACCTCGAGCTGATCGGCGCCCCCATCGACTTCCTGGGCGTGAACTACTACCACGGCGACGCGGCGTCGGGTCGCGAGCACCCCGCCGCCGACCTGCTCGGATCCCGGATCCCCCACCCGACCCGGGCGACGAGCTCGCCCTTCCCCGGCGGCGAGCGCCTCTCCTTCCCGCGCCGTGGCCTGCCGGTCACCGGCATCGACTGGGAGGTCCAGCCCGAGGGGCTGACCGACCTGCTGGTCGGCCTGCACCGCGACTACGACCTGCCGCCGGTCTACATCACCGAGAACGGTGCGGCCTACCCCGACGAGGTGGCGGCCGACGGCACGGTGAGCGACCCGGAGCGGGTCGCCTACTTCGACGGGCACCTGCGCGCGCTGCGCGCCGCGATGGCGGCCGGCGTGGACGTCCGCGGCTACTTCGCGTGGTCGCTGCTCGACAACTTCGAGTGGGCCTACGGCTACGAGCAGCGGTTCGGCATCGTCCACTGCGACTTCGCGACCCAGCGGCGCACCCCCAAGGCGAGCGCGCTCCAGCTCGCCGAGGTCGCCCGCACCGGGCGCCTGCCGGAAGTCCGTTAGCGTGCCCCGCGTGAACCGTCCGCCCAGCGACACCTCCGCCGGCCAGGGGGCAGCGCCGACGCTCGACGAGGTCGCGTCGCGCGCCGGCGTCTCGCGGGCGACCGCGTCCCGGGCGATCAACGGCGGCAACCGGGTGTCCGCAACGGCTCAGGCCGCCGTGGAGACCGCGGTGCGGGAGCTCGGCTACACGCCGAACCCCGCCGCGCGGAGCCTGGTCACCCGTCGTACCGACTCGGTGGCGCTGGTCGTCCCCGAGCCCGACGAGCGGGTGTTCTCGGACCCCTTCTTCGTGCACACCCTGCGCGGGGTCAACCGGATGCTCGCGACCCGCGACCTCCAGCTGGTGCTGCTCCTCGCCCGCCCGGGCGAGGAGGAGCGTCGGCTGCTGCGCTACCTCGGCAGTCGCCACATCGACGGCGCCATCGTGGTCTCGCACCACCGCAACGACCGGCTCGCCGACCACCTCGCCGCGCTCAGCCTGCCCTGCGCCTTCATCGGGCGGCCATGGACCAGCGCCGACAAGGTCGCCTACGTCGACACCGACAACCTCGCCGGCGGCCGGGCCGCGACCGAGCTGCTCGTCGAGCGGGGTTGCCGCCGGATCGCCACCATCGCCGGACCCGGCGACATGGCCGCCGGCATCGACCGGCTCGAGGGCTGGCGAACCACGCTGCGGGCCGCCGGGCTGGCCGACGACCTGGTCGAGCACGGCGACTTCACCGAGGTCGGCGGCGAGGCCGCAGCGCGCCTGCTGCTCGAGCGCGCGCCCGACCTCGACGGGATCGTCGCCGCCTCCGACCTGATGGCGGCCGGGGCCCTGCGCGTCCTGGCGGAGGCCGGACGCGTCGTACCGGACGACGTCGCGGTCGTCGGCTACGACGACGTCGGCGTCCCCGAGCGCACCAGCCCCACGTTGACGACGGTCCGCAACCCGATCGGCGAGATGGCCGAGCAGGCCGTGCGGCTGCTGCTCGAGCAGATCGACGACCAGCGCGGCCCGCGCCCGATCCGGGTGATCTTCCCGCCGTCCCTGGTGCGTCGCGACTCGGCGTGACCCACCCTCCTAGGCTGCGGGCATGACCTTCTCGATCGTTGCCCGGTCCGCCGACGGCGAGACCTGGGGCGTCGCCGTGGCGTCGAAGTTCCTCGCGGTCGGCTCCGCGGTCCCGGCCGCGGTGGCCGGCGTCGGCGCGCTCGCCACCCAGGCCGACGCCAATGTCGCCTACAAGGGCCTGGCCCTCTCCCACCTCGACGAGGGCGCGACCGCTGCGGTCGCGCTGCAGCGTTTGATCGAGGAGGACAGCGGCTACGCCCACCGCCAGGTCGGCATCGTCGACCTCGACGGCAATGCCGCCTCCCACACCGGCACCGAGTGCATCCCGTGGGCCGGCGGTCGCACCGGTGACGGGTACGCCGTCCAGGGCAACTGCCTCGCCGGCGAGGAGGTCGTGGACGAGATGGAGCGGGCCTGGCTGGAGAGCGATGCCGAGGCTGCCCTCCAGGACCGGTTGATGGCTGCGCTGGCGGCGGGTGACGCGGCCGGTGGTGACAAGCGCGGGCGACAGTCGGCCGCGATCCTCGTCGTCCGTGACGGCGCCGGGTACGGCGGCCTCGACGACGTCGCCGTCGACCTCCGCGTCGACGACCACGCCGCGCCCATCGACGAACTGGTCCGCCTGCTCAGCCTGCACGAGCTGTACCTCACGGCCTCGACCGACGAGGAGAAGGTCGTCGTCGACGCCGCGCTGCGCGAGGAGCTCGAGGCCTTCGCGACGGCCGGCGGGCACCGCGACTTCGCGGCCTGGGTCGGCACGGAGAACCACGAGATGCGGGTCGCGCCCGACCTGGCGTGGATCGACCGGCGGGTGCTGGCGATCGTGCGGGGCGACGGGTGAGCGACGACTGGGCCGGGGCCTGCGCCGCCTTCGCCGAGGGCGCCGCGTGGTTCGTCGCGACGGTCGGCCGCGTCGGTGACCGCTGGACCCGACCGGGCCTGGGCGACTGGGACGTGCGAGCACTGGTCGGTCACACGAGCCGCGCCCTGCTCACCGTCGAGGAGTACGCCGCCCGCCCGGCCACCGACGTCGTGGCGACCTCCGCCGCGGCCTACTTCCGGGCGGCCCGCGCCTTCGCCAACGGGCCTGACGTGGCCGACCGGGGCCGCGCCGCCGGTGCCGCGCTCGGCGAGGACCCCGCTTCCGAGGTGGCGGCGATCGCGCAGCGGGTCACGGCGCTGCTGCCGACCCTCGTCCCGGACCAGCTCGTCGCCACGATCGTGGGCGGCATGCACCTGGTCGACTACCTGCCGACCCGGACCTTCGAGCTGGCGGTTCACACGGCCGACCTGGCAGCCGCGCTCGACGAGCCCCGCGTCGTACCGCCCCTCGCTGCCGCCGAGGCGCTCGCCGTCGTCACCGCCCTCGCGGTCGACGAGGGCACCGCCGGCGACCTGCTGCTCACGGTGACTGGACGCCCGGTCACCGAGCGATTCAGCGTGCTCTGACCTCCCCACCCCGCTCCTATCGTCGACGGCATGGACGAGACACAGCTCGAGACACAGCGGCAACCAGTCCCCCGCGTCGACGACGGTGAGCGGGGCACCGCGCTGGCGTTCCTCTCCTTCGCCCGGGAGTGCGTGCTCAAGAAGGTCGACGGGCTGCGCGAGGACGACCTGCGCCGGCGCCTGGTGGTCTCCGACACCACCCTGCTCGGCCTCGTGCAGCACCTCACCGACGGTGAGCGCTACTGGTTCGGCCACGTGCTGACCGGGGCCCCGGAGCACGCCGACGTCGACTTCTCGATGGTCGTCCCGGAGGACGTCGAACCGGACGCGGTCCTCGCCGCCTACCGGGCCGCGATCGCCACCAGCGACGCGCAGCTCGCGCGCGTGGCGCTGGACGACCACACGCCGGTCCCCCACGACGACGGACGGCCACGGACGGTGCGCTGGGTCGTCGCGCACATGACGAGCGAGGTCGCCCGGCACGCCGGCCACGCCGACATCCTGCGCGAGCAGGTCGACCGGGTCACCGGGCGCTGACGGAGCCCGGGCTCAATCGGACAGGCGGTCCAGCGCCCGCTGCGCGGAGTCGCGCTCGGCACTGGCGGTCCGCAGGTCCGCGGCCGCGCCGTCGCGGACCTCCTCGGCCTCGGCGAGCTCCTCCTCGAGCCCCTCCGACTGCTCCTCGAGGTCGGCCAGCGCGCGGCGCAGCTCGTCGATCTCGGCCTGCACCTGGAGCTGGCGCGCCTCGAGCCGGTCGACCTCGGCGACCGTCTCGTCGTACGCCGCCTGCGCGCCCTCGTGCTCCTCCTCGGCCTCGGCCAGCCGCTCCGCCGCTGCCGCCCGAGCCTTCTCCGCCCGGTCCGGGTCCGGTACGACGTGCAGGTCCGGCGGGCCCGGCACCGGCGCCTCCCGCGGGGTGGCCGCGAAGCCGAGGGCGTCGGGCACGGCGACCGCCCCGGCGAGGTCCGCCTCGGCCATCGGCTCGATGCCGGTGGTGCTCAGGACGGTGACCAGCAGGCCGCTGCGCACCGCGCGGCCGCACTCGGCGTCCACCATGGCCGCGGTGAGCGTCGCCTCGACCTGCTCGGCGACGGCCTCGGTCACCCGCAGCCCCTCCTCGGCGGCGAGGCGCCGGGCCTGCGTGGTGACCGCCGCGGTGACCTGCCGGCGCTGCCTGGTCAGGGTGCGCAGCTCGCCGGCCGACATCGCCTGCTGTGCCTCGCGCAGCGCCGCCCCCACGTTCAGCAGCTGGTCGACCTGGCCCGGCTCGCGTCGTACCAGCAGGTTGACCACCCACGCGGCCGTGCTGGGCTTGCGCAACGCCTTGACCGGCGCGGCGAGCGGGGTGCCCTTGAGTGCCTTCGCCCGGGCGTCGCGCGCCGGCGTGAACTCGGCGAGCGGCAGGGCGTAGAGCTCGTCGGCGATCTCCAGGAGGTCAGGCACGCGGCGAGTCTTTCAGTCCCGCGCCGATCATCGCCACGGTGAGGTCGACCAGCTGGTCGCGGTCGACACCGTCGGGCCGGGCGAGCGCCGTGCGCAGGCAGGTCGAGACGAGCACCCCCATCAGCATGAACACCACGCCCTCGAGCTGCTCGGGCGGCAGGTCCGGCCGGTGCCGGCGCGGCAGCAACGACGCCAGTCGCTGCAGGTCGCCCTCGATCTCGGGCAGCACGTTAGCGTTGTTGCCGGCCGGCATCTGGTTGACCATCGCCGTGATCACGCCGCGGTGCCGCTCGAAGCCGTCCACGAGGGTGACCACGATCAGCCGCAGGGCGGCGTCGAGGTCGAGCTCGAGGGCGTCGACGACACTGACCATCAGGTCGTCACTGATCGCGCGGACCGCCTCGTCGCGGAGCACCTCGAGCAGCTCGTTGCGGTCGTTGAAGTAGCGGTAGAACGTGCCGCTGGAGACATGGGACCTCTCGATGACCGCGGTCGTGGTGAGCCGGTCGGCACCGTGCTGGTCGAGGATGCGCACGGCGGTGTCGAGCAGCAGGCGGCGGGTCTGCACGGCGCGGACCTGGCGCGGGAGGGCCCGCTGCTTCTGCGCCACCGGCTGCTCCTCAAAAGTGAATAGAAGGTGAGACTCTCTCACTTTATCGTCGTCCCATGGTGACCGAACAGCTGCCTGACGCGATCCCGACCAGCCTGCGCCGTGTCGACGAGGCGCATCGGCGGTTCGGGACCTTCACCGACACCTACCTCGCCGGCATGTGGCAGGGCGACCCGCTCGCCGACGCCTTCGTCGCCGACTTCGCGGACCTCGGCCACGGCCGGGCGATGCGGATGCTGCGCCAGGCCTGCCGCGAGGGCATCGACGCCGTGGCCGACGCGCCGGCGTCCCTGAAGGCGCTCTTCGCGGCGCTCGACGACGTACCGGAGTGGGTGGACACCCGGCGCATCGACCGGGACAGCCGCTACACCTCGCGCTACTCCCTCGCCTCCGGCATCGTGCTCGGTGCCGCGTCGCTGGTCAGCGGCTACGCCAACTCGGCTGCCTCACGTCCCCTCGAGCTCACCGGCCGGTACGTCGAGAACGCCGGCGCCCGGACGATCGAGGTCGGATCGTGGCTGATGGCCGTCAACCAGCCCGGCGGCCTCGAGCGCTTCTCCGACGGCTTCGAGCTGACCGTCCGGGTGCGGATCATCCACGCCCTCGTGCGCGCCGACCTGGCCCGGCGTGCCGACTGGGACGCCGCCGCCTGGGGCGTGCCGATCTGCCGGGCCTACGTCGCCTACACGCTCGTGGAGTTCACCTTGATCCCGCTGCGCGCGATGCAGCAGATCGGGGCGCCGTACCTGCCGCACGAGGTGGACGCCGCGTACGCCCGCTGGCGCTACCTCGGCCACCTGCTCGGGATCAGCCCCGAGCTGCTCCCCCGCGACGAGGCGGAGCAGGAGCGGCTCGAGGAGATCTACCTGCTCACCCGACCGGTCGTCGACGACTACTGCCGCGCGCTGGTCGCGAGCATCAACCGTGAGTTCCTCGTCCCCGAGATCGAGGGCGTGCTGCCCCGGCTGCTCGGCCGGCACGCGCCCACGGTGGTGCACGCCCTGGAGCGGCTCTTCCTCGGCGACGAGATCGCCGACGACCTCGCGATTCCGCACACCCGGTTGACCGGCGTCATCGCGCGCACCGGGCCCCTGCTGTCGGCGGTCAACCGGCGCCGCGACCGGAAGGGCTCGTCGCTGCCGCGACGTACCGAGAAGGGCCGGGCCTACGAGCTCGAGCAGGAGGCGCGGCTGCGCCGGGACTGGAACGTGCAGCACGACCTGGTCGACGCGTCGCCGGGCGGCGGGCGCTCGCACCCGGCGCGCGGCGACGGGTGATCCTCCCGGTTTGGGGTGCGCACAGGGGCGGTAGGCACCAGGGGTGAAACGCATCCTCGCCTCCCTGACCGCCGCCACGGCCCTCGCCGCGGCAACCCTCTCCGCTGCTCCGGCCAGTCAGGCCGTGACGACGCAGGAGGCCGTCGAGGCCCCCGTCGCCGCGCGCTACACCGTCGCCGCCGGGCCGATCTTCGCCAACCGCAACCGGGCCATCTTCAACCGGCTGATCGCCAACGTCGACAACGCGCCGTCCGGCAGCACCATCCGGGCGATGACGATGACCTTCAGCGACACCGGCATCAGCAACGCGCTGATCCGCGCCGCCCGGCGCGGCGTGTACGTCTACGTCGCCGTCGCGAGCAAGGCCTGCGGCGAGACGGCCGTGAACGACCTGCAGGAAGCGGACGCGGACCTCAGCCGGCTCAAGGTCTCCTGCATCAGCAACGGCGCCCGCGGCACGACCGGCACGCTCCACATCAAGGGCATGTCCTTCTCCCGCACCGGCTCCAGCTCGAAGGTCGTCGTGCTGACGTCGTCGAACTTCACCAAGACCGCCCCCACCAAGCAGTGGAACGACGCCTACCAGACCGTCGGCTGGACGAAGTTCTACGACTTCTGGACCACGATCCACCGCCAGGTGATGCCGGACCGCGCCATCACGAACCCGTTCCGCCAGATGGTCGACGGCGTCTCCCGTGCCTACGCCACGCCCCAGAACCCGGGCCAGACCGACCCGGTGATCTCCCGGATCAAGGCCCTGCCCACGCGCGGGCTCCGGATCCACGTCGCGCAGTCGGCCGAGAACGGCACGCGCGGCGAGCTGATCATGAAGGCGCTCGCCGCCAAGCGCCGCGCCGGCGCCTCGGTCACCTACGTCTACGCCCGGCCGGCCCAGCACCGCAGCCTCCTCGCCGCGGCCGGCGGCACCCTGAAGATGGTCGACCCGCCCGCGGACGACGAGTTCCTGCACCACAAGTTCATGATCGCGTCGTGGATCAACTCCGCCGGCAACCGCGTCTACCGCACCTGGATGGGCACCGAGGTCTGGACCGACCTCGCGAAGAGCAGCGACGAGATGGTGCTGCAGCTCGCGTCGAAGCGCACCTACGACCGCTACCGGGCGCAGATCAGCTACCTGCTCGGCCTCTGACCACCGCGTCGGCTCACCCGTCCTCGTCCTCGTCGAGCCCCTGCTCGATGGCGTAGCGGGTGAGCTCGACGCGGTTGTGCATCTGCAGCTTGCGCAGCGTGTTCTGCACGTGGTTCTGGACGGTGCGGTGGGAGATCACCAGCCGTTCGGCGATCTGCTTGTACTCCCACCCCTTGGCGACCATCTTGAGGATCTCGGTCTCGCGGTCGGTGAGCTTCTCCCCCGGCGGCGTCTCCGGCTCGTTGATCCGCCGGAACTCCCCGAGCACCAGCGCGGCCAGGCCGGGCGTGAACACGGTGTCCCCCCGCGCGACTCGGCGTACGGCCGCCAGCAGCTCCTCGCGCGAGGCGGACTTCACGATGTAGCCGGTCGCGCCTGCCTTCACCGCGGCCAGCACGTCGTCCTGCTCGCCGGACGCGGACAGGATCAGCACCCGCGAGGACGGCTCGTCGGCCAGCACCGTCGCGGTCACCTCGACACCGCTGGGCTCGGGGATCTGCAGGTCGAGCACGACCACCTGCGGCCGGGTCGCCCGGAAGCGGTTGATCGCCTCGGTGCCGGTGGCCGCCACGGCCACCACGTCGTAGCCCGCTGCCTGCAGGTCGCGCTCCACGGCGTCGCGCCACATGGGGTGGTCGTCGACGACCATCACCCGGATCCGGTCGGTCATGCCCCGGACCCTAGCCTCTGGAAGCGGCCTCGGCGGTGCAGGAGCGGGTCGTCGTCGTCGCCGATCTCGGCGTGCTCGACGACGACCGTCACCTCGACCGACCAGCCGACCTCGCGCTCGTCCTCCAGGCGCACCGCGGCCCAGCTGGACGCCGAGGCGAGCCGGGGTCCGTGGTCGGTGTCGACGAACGCTGCCTGCCGGAACGGGCCGCCCGGTGCGGGCGCGGTGCCCGCGAACGCCTCGGCGAGCTGGCGATCCGGCCACGACAGCAGCTGGACCACCGCGCGACCGTTGTCGCGCAGGGCCTCGAGGAGGTCGGAGTCCGGGTCGAGCAGGGCGAGCAGGCGTGCCTCCGGGCCCATCGCGACCATCCACGACGTGACGGTCAGGCCGGCGCGGCCGGCTCCCGTGCCGGAGGTCCAGAGGGTGACCGTTCCGGCCAAGCGGCCGCGCAGGCGTCGTACCGGGTCGGGGCGGTCGTCGGCGAAGGGGTGCGTGGTGTGGATGGTCATCGCGGCACCCGCAGGGTCCACTCGGTGCCGTAGCTGCCGGAGTCGAGGGTGGCGGTGCCGCCGAGGTCGTGCACCCGGCCGCGGATCGACTCCGCGACGCCCAGCCGGCCCTGGGCCGCGGCGGCCTCGAGCCGCCCCTCGGGGATGCCCGAGCCGTCGTCGCGCACGGACACCTCGACGGCGTCGCCGAGGTCCTCCAGCAGCACCCAGGCCGGCGCGCCGTCGCCCACGTGGCGGTCGACGTTGTCCAGGCACGCCCGTACGACGGCCACGAGCTCGCTCACGACCTCCCTCGGCAGCGGGACCACCCCGGCGGGCAGGGCGACCTCGGTGCCCGGGCGCGCACCGAGCACCCCCAGCGCCACCGCCAGGTCGGCGGTGCTCGCACCGACGGGCGCGGGCGCGGCGGCCTGCGAACGGATCAAGGTGCGCAGCACCTGCTCCTGCTCCCCCGCGAGGCGGCCCAGATCGGCGGCCTCGCCCCCGAGCTCGCCGCCCCGGCGCTGGACCAGGGCGAGCACCTGCAGCACCCCGTCGTGCACGACCCGCGCCAGCCGGGCGCGCTCCGCGGCAGCGGCGGCCTCGCGCTGGGCCTCGTCGCGCTCGGCAGCCATCGCCTTGAGCGACTCGCACACGAACCCGACCATCGAACCGCCGAGCAGCAGCAGGAAGACGTTGCCCCAGTCCTTCTGCTCCACGTGCGACCGGGTGAGCAGGTCGACCGCTCCCAGCAGCACCGCCGCCGTCGTACCGCCGCGCCAGCCCCAGCGGACCGCCCAGGCGAGCAGGGCGCCGACGATCCAGTAGCTCGGGATGGTGGCGTGGAACCAGGGCCCCTTGGCGACGGGCGTCGCGAGCAGCATCGCGACCGCCAGCGCGAGGTCGACGACGAGCAGCGCGGGGCCGCGGCGCTCGGGCGCGGCGTACACGGCGATCAGCACGAAGGTCGCGACCACCATGATCGCGACGCAGGACCAGCCGAGGACGGGGCGGTCGTAGTTGTTCCGGTAGACGTTGACGACCACGGTGTAGCCGAGGACGACGACGCGCAGCACCGCGAGCGCGCGGAACATGCGGTCCTCGACCGCGAGCGCCGCGCGCGTGGTGGCGGTGGTCAGGAGGCGAGCTTCCGCTCGTCGCCGGCGTCGGCCTTCTTCGACTCCGCCTTGGCGCGGGTGGCGTACATGTCGACGTACTCCTGCTGGGAGAGCCGCATGATCTCGTACATGATCTCGTCGGTGATCGAGCGCAGGATGAAGCGGTCGTTCTCCATGCCGGCGTAGCGGGAGAAGTCGAGCGGCTTGCCGAAACGCACGGTCGGCCGGGTGATCCGGCCGAACTTCTTGCCCGGGGGCGCCACCAGGTCGGTGCCGACGACGGCCACCGGGATCACCGGCACACCGGTCTCGAGCGTGAGCCGCGCGATGCCGGTCTTGCCGCGGTAGAGGCGGCCGTCGTGCGACCGGGTGCCCTCGGGGTAGATGCCGAACAGCTCGCCCTCGGCCAGCACGCGCTTGGCCGAGACCAGCGCGCCCGACGCGGCGTCACCGCTGGTGCGGTCGATCGGGATGTTGCCGGTGCCGCTGAAGAAGTTCTTCTGCAGCCAGCCCTTGACGCCCGGCGAGGTGAAGTACTCCGCCTTCGCGACGAAGCGCACCATCCGCGGGATCACGAGCGGCATGAACAGCCAGTCGGCGTACGACAGGTGGTTGCTGGCGAGGATCGCCGGACCGGTCGCCGGGACGTTCTCCACGCCCTCGGAGCGCGGCCTGAAGATGACCTTCAGCAGCGGACCGAGTGCGACGAACTTCAGGAACCAGTAGAACACCTGATCGCGCCTTTCCCGTCTGTCCGGGTGCCGGCCCGACCCGGGCACCCACATCGTTCGCAGCCTAGTGCCTCGACGTGTGCGGCACGTAGCCCAGCCGTCCGCTGGTCGACGTCGGCGTGGGGCACAATCACGCCATGCCGTCGCAGACCGAGCCGCTCACCGTCGCCGCCCGCCCCGAGCTGACCGGCGGCCGCCGGATCGGCGTGCTGCTGAGCCACGGCTTCACCGGCTCGCCGGCCTCGATGCGGCCGTGGGGCGAGCACCTCGGCGCCCTCGGGTACGGCGTCGCCGTACCCCGCCTCCCGGGGCACGGCACGACCTGGCAGGACCTCAACACGCACCGCTTCGCCGACTGGTACGGCGAGATCGCGCGCACCTTCGACGCGCTGCGCGCCGAGCACGACGCGGTCGTCGTCGGGGGCCTCTCGATGGGAGGTGCGCTCGTGCTGCGCCTGGCCGCCGACCGAGGCGACGAGGTCGCCGGGGTGATGGTCGTGAACCCCGCGCTCGCGACGAAGCGCTTCGACGTGAAGCTGCTGCCGGTCATCAAGCACCTCGTGGCGTCGTTCCCCGCGATCGCCAACGACATCAAGAAGCAGGGCGTCGACGAGAACGGCTACGACCGCACGCCCCTCAAGGCGATCCACTCGTTCATCGGCAGCTGGCCCGCCCTGATCGCCGACCTGCCCCGGATCAGCGCGCCGCTGGTGTACTTCCGCTCGCCCGAGGACCACGTCGTCGACGGGAAGTCGGAGCCGATCATCCTCGACCGGGTCTCCTCCACCGACGTCACCCGCATCGAGCTGCCCGAGAGCTACCACGTCGCGACGCTCGACAACGACGCCCCGACGATCTTCGCGAGGTCCGCCGAGTTCATCGCCCGGGTCACCGCACCCACCCGCGCGTAGGCTGGAAGCGTGCAGCGTGAGCAACCCGACGAGGACGCCGCCTGGCGAGCCATCGTCGACAACTACGGCGACCCGGTCCTCGAGCCGGACGCCGGGCTCGACGCCACCCCGGAGCCCGAGCCCGAGCCGGAGCTCCCGGAGCACCTGCGCGACGAGGAGCCCGACGAGCTGCGGTACGCCGTCGACGACTCCTTCGTGCCGCCGGCGCCCCCGCCGCTGCCCCGCCCCACGCCGGACCGCATGCTCGCGTGGCTCGGCGTCTTCGGCTCCCCCGCGGTGCTGCTGTTCTTCGTGGTCACCGGGATCGGGATGCCCCAGCTGCTCGGCTGGGCGCTGGTCGGCAGCTTCCTCGTCGGCTTCGGCTACCTCGTGATGAAGATGCCGAGCGAACCGCGCGATCCCTGGGACGACGGCGCGGTCCTCTAGTTCGTCGCCGCCGCTTGTAACTCGGTGTTCGGTAGCACTGGCACGGTCTCCTGACCGGTCAGGAGACCGTGGTGGTGCCTACGGACACCGAGTTACAAGCGAGGGCAGCCCCCGGGGGCCGCACGGTCAGGGTCGGCCGTCGCGGGCCAGCAGGGCCGCGCCGATCGCGCCGGCCTCGGGGCCGAGCGAGGCAGGGACCAGGTCGGGCACCGGTCGGTGGTCCGTGCCCTGCAGCGCGCCGCGGAGCCCGGCCCGCGCGGGTGCGAGCAGCAGGTCGCCGACGGCGGAGACCCCGCCGCCGATCACGACGATCTCGGGGTCGAAGGCGGAGACGAGCGCCGCCGTACCGACGCCGAGCCACGTGCCGATGGAGGCGAACGCCTGGCGCGCCACCTCGTTGCCGGCCAGCGCCATCGCGGTCACCTCGGGGCCGTCGAGGTGGCGTCCGAGCGCGACGCGGGTGACCCGCTCCAGCGCGCGGCCGCTGCAGTACTGCTCCCAGCAGCCGCGCAGCCCGCACTCGCAGGCGAGCCCTCCGGGGACGGCCTGCATGTGCCCGAACTCGCCGGCCAGCCCGTGGGCACCCCGGACGACCCGGCCGCCGAGCACGAGCGCACCGCCGATGCCGGTGCCGATGGTCACCAGGACCACCGACGAGAAGCCACGGGCGGCACCGGCCACCACCTCGGCGTACGCCGCGCAGTTGGCGTCGTTGTCGAGGACGACCGGGAGCCCGGTGCGCTCGGCCAGCCGGAGCCGCACGGGCGCGTCGCGCCACGGCAGGTGCGCCCCGAAGAGGTAGCGCTCGCCTGCCGCGTCCACCAGGCCCGCGGCCGAGACGCCCAGCGCGGCGACGGCGCTACCGCCCGACACCTCCGCGGCCGCGTCGGCGATCGCCTGCTCGACCGCGTCGTACGGCGCCGTGCGGCCCGGCATCGGGCGGGTGGCGACCGACTGGACCGCGCCGCCGGCGTCGATGCGTACGGCGAGCACCTTGGTGCCGCCGATGTCCACGCCGATCCAGTGGTCGTGGGCCATCGTCGTCAGCTGCGGGCGAGGTCCGCGGCGCCGATCACGCCGGCACGGTTGCCGAGCTCGGCGAGCCTGATCTCCGGCGTCGGCCGGTAGCCGCGCCCGGTCAGCTCGTGCTCGAAGGAGGCGCGCAGCGGCGCGACGAGCAGCTCGCCGGCCTCGCTGACACCACCGCCGATGACGATGACCGCCGGGTCGAGGACCGCGACCAGCGAGGCGATGCCGTGGCCGAGCCAGCGGCCCAGCTGCTCGAACTGCTCGATCGCGAACCGGTCGCCGGCCTGGGCGGCCGTCGTGATCATCGGCCCGGTGATCGCAGCCGGGTCACCCCCGGCACGGTCCACCAGGTCGCGGGCGAGCAGGGAGCTGGCGGCGGCCTCACGGGCCGCACGGACCAGGGCGGTGCCGCTGCCGTACTGCTCCAGGCAGCCGTGGTTGCCGCAGCCGCAGAGCGTGCCGTCGGGCACGACGTTGAGGTGGCCGATCTCGGCGCCGACGCCGTGCGCACCCCGCAGCAGCCGGCCGTCGATGACGATGCCGCCGCCCACGCCGGTGCCGACGGTGACCATGAGCTGGTCGTCGACGTCGCGGCCGGCGCCGTAGCGGAACTCGCCCCAGGCCGCGGCGTTGGCGTCGTTCTCGACGACCACGGGCAGGCCGGTGAGGCGGGCGAGGTCGGCGCCGAGGGGCTCGTTGCGCCAGGCGATGTTCGGGGCGAAGAGGACCGTGGAGCGGTCGGAGGCGATGTAGCCGGCAGCACCCACGCCGACCGCGGTCACCGCGTGCTCCGCGGCGAAGCCGGCCACCAGGGCGGCCGCGGCCGCCTCCATCGCCGACGGGTCGGTCGCCGGCGACTCGACGCGCGCCTCGGCGAGGACCCTGCCGGCGGCGTCGACGACGGCGCCGGCCATCTTCGTCCCACCGATGTCGATGCCGCAGGTCAGTCCACTGCTCACGGGGTGTCTCCGTCGGGTTCGTCGTCGAGGTCGATCTTCTCGACCTCCGGACCGCGGGGTTGCCCCGGGGTCGTGGTCTGGGCCGCCGGGAGCGTCTCCATCAGCCCAGCGGCAGCCTGCAGCAGCGAGGAGGCCGCGGTCATCAGGTGCACACGCACCTCCGGAGAGGTCTGTCGTACGGCGTGCACGACCCGGCACACCGGGCAGTAGCGGCACTCGGCGCTGCCCGTCGCGATGTGCTCGTTGACGTCGTGGGCCATCGCCGCCGCCTGGCCGGCGAGGTCGCCGATCCCGCCGGCGGCCTCGCCGGTCTGCTGCCGGGCGAGGTCGGCGAGCGCCCCGAAGAGCTTCATCGCCTCCTCGCCGACGCTGCCGACCGGCGGCTGGTCGGCGGACGGGTTGCGGGGCTCGTCGTTCATCGTGCCTCCAGGGCGGGCTCGGCGAAGCGGACCCGCAGCTCGCCGTCGACCACCCGCGCGCCCGCCACCTTGAGCCGGGCGAGGCCGGGCGGCAGGGTCAGCAGGCGGCGGTAGGAGCCGACGGTCATGACCAGCTCGTCACCGTTGCGGGCCAGGTCGACCTCGGCACGGGAGACGAAGGGCAGCGCGAGGTGCACGACGGCACCCCCGCTGTCGGGACGGGTGACGCGGAACGGGCCGTCGCCGACGGGCGCGGCCAGCGGGTCGGCGCCGTCGTACAGCGCCCGGGCGAGGTCGGCGAGCGCGTCGACGCCGACGGGCTCGCTGGCCTGGTACTCCGAGGTGAAGACGGGCAGGCCGTTGAAGGACTGGGCCACCTCGCCCAGCACCTCGGTCTGCGCCGCGACCCAGGCCGCACGCCACGGATCGGCGTCGTCGGCCGGGAAGATGCGGTTCGCGACCACGCCGTCGACGCGGTAGCCGAACAGGCACAGGCTGGTGAACGCGCGCCGCGCCTCGGCGAGCACCACCTTCTCCGGGGTCAGCACCAGCCGCACGCTCGCGTCCGGCCCCGACAGGAGCTCGTGGACGTCGTCGAGCTCGGCGTGCAGGCGGGTGATCGCGTCGAACACCGCGTCCCCCGGCATGGGGACGCCGGCCGCGCGGTTGAGCACCGGTCGCAGGGCCTTGACCAGCCGCCGCTGGATGGGCAGCAGGCGCTCGATGTACCACCCGAGTGCCTCCGGCAGGGCGAGCAGCCGCAGCGTCTCGGCGGTCGGGGCGCAGTCGACGACGATGACGTCCCACCGCCCGGAGCGGGCGTGCTGGCGCAGCTCGAGGAGGGCCAGCACCTCCTCGGCGCCGGGGATCACCGTCATCTCCTCGGCCGCGACCGGATCCATCCCGGCGGCGTCGAGGACGGAGAGCAGGTAGCGCTGGATGTCGGCCCAGGACTGCTCGAAGCGGAGCTGGGCGTCGACTTGCTGCACGAACAGGTCGGGCGCCACCTCCATCGGCTCGGCTCCCCCGTGGCCGGGGCCGGCCGACGCGGCGCCGTACGCGTCAGCGAGGGAGTGCGCGGCGTCGGTCGAGATCACCAAGGTGCGCAGGCCGCGGGCGGCCGCGAGCGCGGCAGTGCCGGCGGCGACGGTGGACTTGCCGACGCCACCCTTGCCGGTGAACAGGACGATGCGCACGAAGTCGGGCTCCCCGGGGCCGCTCAGGCGCCGGACTCGACGCGCTTCTTCAGGCCCTTGAGCGCGGTGTCGATGAGGATCTTCTCGCCCTTGCGCTTGAGCATCCCGATCAGGGGGATGGAGACGTCCAGCGCGAGGCGGTAGGTGACCTCGGTCGTCCGCGGCCCGGTGGCCCGCAGCACGTAGGCGCCGTCGAGCGCCTTGAGCATCTTGCCCTCGGCGAGGGTCCAGGTGACCTGCGCGTCGCCGTCCCACTCGTAGGCCAGCGTGTACTCGTCCTTGATCGGCGAGACGTCGAGCGTGAAGAACACCTCGCGCGCCCGGCCGGCCTGCTTCGGGTCGGCGTCGTCGTAGGACGAGCGCACGTCGGCGACCGTGACGCCCTTCGCCCAGGCCGGGTAGGCCGCGAAGTCCGCGATGACCGCCATCACGTCCGCGGCGGGAGCGTCGACAACGATCGACGAAGACGTCTGTTCGGCCATGCCGGAAGGCTACCGGACCGCTCCCCTGCTCGCCGCCGAGGCTGGCGTGACGCTGAACTCGTCACTACGGCCGGCAGGACGGCGAGCGGTAGCCTGCGGATCGTGCGCGAGTACTCCACCCCGCAGACGGTCACCGTCCCCACGACGGGCAACCTCACCGACGACGTCGTCCGCAATGCCGTTGAGGCGCCGGACGCCGTGCAGTTCAGCCGGGCAGACGGCTCCGGCGGCTGGTCCGACGTGACCTGCGCAGCCTTCCTCGCCGAGGTCACCGCGGTCGCCAAGGGGCTGCTGGCGGCCGGGGTCGAGCCCGGCGATCGGGTCGCCCTGATCTCGCGCACCCGCTACGAGTGGACCCTGCTCGACTACGCGATCTGGTTCGCCGGGGCGGCGACCGTGCCGATCTACGAGAGCTCCTCGGAGGAGCAGGTCCAGTGGATCCTGTCGGACTCGGGCGCCCGTGCGCTCGTCGTCGAGGACGCCACCCACCTCGCCCGGGTCGGCGCGGTGCGCGCGCAGCTGCCGGACCTCGCCCACGTGTGGGCGCTCGAGAGCGGCGGGGTCGACGAGCTCGTGCGGCTCGGCGCCGCCGTACCGGATGCGGACCTGGAGGCCCGGCGGCAGGCGACCGGTCCAGCCGACCTGGCGACGCTGATCTACACGTCAGGCACGACCGGGCGCCCGAAGGGCTGCATGCTCACGCACGACAACTTCCAGAACGAGCTGTGCGTCGCCGTCGCGGAGCTCGAGCGGCTCTTCGATGCCGAGGACGCCTCGACCCTGCTCTTCCTGCCGCTCGCCCACGTCTTCGCGCGGATCATCCAGGTCGGCTGCATCAAGTCGCGCACCCGCCTGGGCCACAGCGCCGACATCAAGAACCTGCTCCCCCAGCTGGGGACCTTCCAGCCCACCTTCATCCTCGCGGTACCCCGCGTGTTCGAGAAGGTGTTCAACACCGCCTCGCAGCGGGCGACCGCCGACGGCAAGGGCAAGATCTTCGACCGCGCCGCCGAGACCGCGATCGCCTACTCGCGCGCGCTCGACGGGGGCCGCGTGCCGGTGCGGGTGCGCACCCAGCACGCGCTGTTCTCGCGACTGGTCTACGGCAAGCTCCGGACCGCCCTGGGCGGAAGGTGCGAGTTCGCCGTCTCCGGCGGAGCGCCCCTCGGCGACCGGCTCGGCCACTTCTACCGGGGTATCGGCGTCACCGTGCTCGAGGGCTACGGCCTCACCGAGACGACCGCTGCCCTGACGGTGAACCTGCCGGACGCGCAGAAGGTGGGGACGGTCGGGAGACCGATCCCGGGCACCGCCGTACGGATCGCGGACGACGGGGAGCTGCTCTTCAAGGGCGGCCAGGTCTTCACCGGCTACTGGAACAACCCGGAGGCGAGCGCCGAGGC
Source organism: Nocardioides sp. Root240 (assembly GCF_001428825.1). Taxonomy (GTDB): domain Bacteria; phylum Actinomycetota; class Actinomycetes; order Propionibacteriales; family Nocardioidaceae; genus Nocardioides. Next base: position 330,445 of record NZ_LMIT01000001.1, read on the forward strand.
GCTCCAGGACGGCTGGTTCCACACCGGTGACGTCGGCGAGGTCGACGACGAGGGCTTCGTCCGGATCACCGGGCGCAAGAAGGAGATCCTCGTGACCGCCGGCGGCAAGAACGTCGCCCCAGCCGTGCTCGAGGACCGGGTCCGCGCCTCGGCCCTGGTCAGCCAGTGCCTCGTCGTCGGCGACGGCCAACCGTTCATCGGCGCGCTCGTCACCATCGACGAGGAGGCCTTCCCGGCCTGGGCCGAGCAGCACGGCAAGACGGGCAAGGTCGCCGACCTCGTCGACGACGAGGACCTCCGCGCCGAGGTCCAGGCGGCGATCGACGAGGCCAACAAGGCGGTCTCCAAGGCGGAGTCGATCCGCAAGTTCACGATCCTGCCGGCCGACTGGACAGAGGAGGGCGGGCAGGTCACGCCGAGCCTCAAGCTCAAGCGCAACGTGGTGATGCGCGAGAGCCGCGACGAGATCGCGGCGCTCTACGGCTGATCCGCGCGTGGCGGTCCCTCCCGGCCTGGGCCCATAGTCCCAACGGGCCATGCCTTCGGTCTCGATCGGGCATCAATCGCCGCCGATTCGTGATTTCCCTCCCCCTTTCGACCGGGCCTCGCTAGCCTCGGCCTGCGCTGCATCCGGGGGCAGCCGACACATTTGCATGGGGAGCGGGAGGGCTCTGATATGGATCGTCGCAGGTTGCTGCTGGTCGTCGCCGCGGTGATTGCCGCAGTCGGCGTTGCACTCGTCTTCGCGTACGCCCGGAGCGCGGACACCCGCGCAGCGGACAAGTACGACACCGTCGAGGTGCTCACCGCCTCCAAGGACATCGAGCCCGGTGAGAGCCTGGACGACGCCCTGGAGAACGGAAAGGTCCAGCTGACCCACGTCGCCAAGGCGCAGCTGCTGGAGGGTGCCAGCGACGACTCGGACCCGCTGCGCGACAAGGTCGCGCTCACCACGGTCTACGCCGGGGAGCAGCTGATCCCCGCGAAGTTCGGCGCCCTCGAGGACGTCGAGGCCCGCGCCACCCTCCCGATCCCGGAGGGCAAGCTCGCCATCTCGATCCTGGTCAAGGACGACGGTCGCGTCGGCCGGTTCACCAAGGCCGGCGCCGAGGTCTCGATCATCTCCACGCTGCTGGACGACAGCCAGCACCCGATCCTCACCCGGGTCCTCCTCGACCGCGTGACGGTCCTGGCCGACGGCACCCAGACCGTCGACCCCGAGGACGGCACCGACGGCGGCGACAACGTGACCGACACCGAGCTCCAGCGCCTGGTCACGGTCGCCGTGACCCAGAAGCAGGCGGAGAAGGTCCGCTTTGCCGAGAAGAGCGGCGAGCTGACGATCGCGCTGCTCAATGACGCCAGCAACGTCAAGGGCGGCCCGCCGGTCAACGCCGACAACCTCTTCGACTGAGAGGCGTCGAACCATGCCCGTCATCGTCGAGGCGGAACCCGCCTCCGTCGCCACGCTCCTGGGCTCGATGCCCACCGGCTCGCACTCGGTCGCCTCGGTCGACCGCATGCACGCCTGGCTGGACCAGCACGCCGACGAGTACGTCGTCGTGCTCGGTCCGAGCCTCGGGCTCGACTCCGCCCTGGATGCCGTCGAGGAGCTCCGGATCAAGCGACCCACCGTCAGCGCCGTCCTGGTCCGCGACCAGTTCGACACTGACGTCCTGGCTCGCTCCATGCACGCCGGTGTCCGCGACGTCGTCGTCACCGGCCAGGACGACAAGGCCCTCACCAAGGCCGTCGAGCGCGCCCACCAGCTCTACCAGGCCCTGCGCGGGCCCGGAGGTGCCCGGCAGCTCGGCCGCGTCGTGACCGTCTTCTCCCCCAAGGGTGGCGTCGGCAAGACGACGTCCTCGGTCAACCTGGCCCTGGCGCTGGCCGACCACGGCGCGCGCAAGGTCTGCCTCGTCGACCTCGACCTCGCCTTCGGCGACGTCGCGATCACGATGCAGCTCTTCCCGACGCACTCGATCGAGCAGGCCGTCGGTGCGGAGGACTCCGTCGACCTCGCCCTGCTCGAGGGCCTGCTCACCCGGCACGAGGACTCGCTCACCGTGCTGGCCGCGCCGGCCCACCCCGACGTGCGCGAGCGGATCACTCCGCTGCTCATCTCGCGGATCCTGCGGGCACTGCGCGACGGCTTCGACTACATCGTGGTGGACACCTCGCCGTCGTTCGACGACGCGACGCTCACCGCGCTGGACGAGACCGACGAGTGCGTCATCGTGGCCACCCTCGACGTACCGACCCTGAAGAACGTCAAGGTCGCGCTCGAGACCATGGACATGCTCAGCATCGCCCGTGGCCACCGGCACCTGCTCCTCAACCGGGCCGACGACGCCGTCGGCATCAGCGTCGAGAAGGTGGAGAGCATCCTCGGGATGCCCGTCAGCGCCCAGGTGGGCAGTGCGGTCGACATCGCCGCGGCCACGAACTCGGGGACGCCGATCGTGACGCACAAGCCGCTCCACCCCGCCAGCCAGGCCTACTTCCATCTGGCCTCGTCCGTCACGGGCGAGCCGGTCTCCGCCCCGACGCCCCTGACCGCCGAGTCCGCGGCCGATCCGGGTCGATCGCGTGGCCTGTTCCGTCGTGGGAGGAACTCATGAGCAGCCTTTCCGAAAGGCTCGCGGCCGCCCGGCGCGAAGCCGCCGCCCAGGGCAAGCACGCCGCCGAGGTCTCCGACGAGGTCGAGGAGGTCGCCACCGGCGTCGAGGTCGAGCAGGCTTCCCAGCCCGCAGCCGCCGGCAGCACCGCAGCGACCACCGGCCCCCTGTCGGCCCGCGCCGCAGCGGCCGGAGCCGACCAGCGGGCGCCTGCCCGCCGTACCCTGGCCGGTGCGGAGGTCGACCGGATCGAGGACCTGAAGTCCAGCGTCCACGAGGAGCTGCTGAAGCGCCTCGGCCCCCACCTGTACGACGCCGAGATGGACCAGGAGGAGCTGGACCAGACCGTCCGAAGCGTCCTCTCCGAGGTGCTCGGCGCCCAGGACCGTCCGCTCAGCGCGGGCGACCGGTCCAGGGTCACCCAGGAGATCACCGACGACATCCTCGGCTACGGGCCGATCGACCCCTACCTCCGCGACCCGGAGGTCTCGGAGGTCATGGTCAACGGGTTCAACGACGTCTGGCTGGAGCGGGACGGCCGGCTGCTCAAGGCGGACGCCCACTTCGCCGACGAGGCCCATCTGCGCCGCACGATCGACAAGATCGTGTCCCGCATCGGCCGTCGTGTCGACGAGTCCTCACCGATGGTCGACGCCCGTCTCCCCGACGGCAGCCGTGTCAACGCGATCGTGCCGCCCCTGTCCATCGACGGCTCCGCGCTGACGATCCGGAAGTTCTCGACCGACCCCTACACCGTCCAGGACCTGATCAACTTCGGGTCCCTGACACCGCAGACGGCCGACTTCCTCGACGCCTGCGTCCGGGGACGGCTCAACGTCATCGTGTCGGGCGGTACGGGTGCCGGGAAGACGACCACGCTCAACGTGCTCTCCTCGTTCATCCCGCGCGACGAGCGGATCGTGACGATCGAGGACGCCGCCGAGCTCCAGCTCAAGCAGGAGCACGTCGTCCGCCTCGAGTCGCGTCCTGCCAACATCGAGGGCAAGGGCGCGGTGACCATCCGCGACCTGGTGCGCAACAGCCTGCGCATGCGGCCCGACCGCATCGTCGTCGGCGAGGTCCGCGACGCCTCGGCGCTCGACATGCTGCAGGCGATGAACACCGGCCACGACGGCTCCATCTGCACCCTGCACTCCAACGGCCCGCGCGACACGCTGGCCCGCATGGAGACGATGGTGCTGATGGCGGGCATGGACCTGCCGATCCGCGCCATCCGCGAGCAGGTCGCCTCCGCCGTGGACCTGATCGTGCACCAGACCCGCTTCAAGGACGGCTCGCGCCGGATCACGCACATCACCGAGGTCGAGCGGATGGAGGGCGACATCATCACCCTCCAGGACATCTTCGTCTTCGACAACAGCGCCGGCTTCGACGAGAACGGCCGGATCCTCGGCCGGATGCGCTCGACCGGGCTGCGCCCGAAGTTCCTGGAGAAGCTGGCCTACGCCAACGTCGCGGTCGACCCCACCATCTTCCGGATGGACCGGGTCTGATGGCCGCCCGACGGCCTCTCGTCGTCCTCGCGGGCTTCCTGGCCGCGTTCCTCCTGCCCGCCACTGCGGCGGTCGCCGAGGACGGCACGATCGCCCATGTCGAGTCCACGGGCGAGGGCCTGCGGGTGCTCGTCAACGTCCCCCAGGGGGCCGAGGTCGACCTCTCCGGCGTCGAGGCCACCCTTGACGGTGAGGACCTGACCGCCACCGCCGTCGCCGCGGGAACGGGCACCGAGGTCAAGCGGACCACTGTCCTCGCGATCGACACCAGCCAGTCGATGGCCAAGGCAGGTCGCTTCGCCGCGGCGAAGGCGGCTGCCACGACCTACCTCGCCACGGTGCCTGCCGACGTCGAGGTCGGCATCGTCACCTTCGACAACGACGTCCAGGTCGCGCTCGCACCGACCACGGACCGCGCCGCGGCGCGGACGGTGGTGGACGGTCTCGGCCTCGCCCGGGACACCCTGCTCTACGACGGCGTGATGGCCGCGGTCGACGCAGCCGGCACGGAGGGCCAGCGCACGGTCCTGGTGCTCTCCGACGGTGCCGACACCGGCGGTAGCGCCTCACTGTCGGACGTCGCCGACAAGATCACGTCCACCAACACGCTGGTCGACGTGGTCAGCCTCGGGCAGTCCGGCAGCTCGCTCGCCCCGCTGCGCACGATGACCGAGGCCGGCAAGGGCCGGGTCATCGAGAGCAGCGGTACGGCGTTGGCCGAGGCCTTCCGCGCCGAGGCGGACGTCCTCGCGAGCCAGGTGCTGGTCACCGCTCCCCTGCCGAGCGGCTTCGACGCCAGCCAGGCGACCGTGGAGGTCGTGCTGCCGACAGCCGACGAGCCGGTCATCGCCCGCGCCCTCGCGCCGATCCAGTCCGCGTCCGGCGACACCGGCCTGCCCTCGAGCCCGAAGGTGGAGATCGCCAGCCCTGGCGGCTGGAATCCCCCGGAATGGGTGTTCTACGCCGGCATCGGCGTCCTGGCCGTCGGCCTCATCGGCGCCGCCATGCTGCTCGTCCCGGGCCGCCCGGCCCCGATGAGCATCGCCGAGCGGGTCGAGGCCTACAGCACCCAGGTCACCCGACCCTCCGAGCGCGAGGACAAGTCGGCATCGGAGCCGATGCTCGACCAGGCCAAGGCAGCCGCTGCCGGGCTGCTCGAGCGGAACCAGGGGCTCAACGAGAGGCTGTCGCAACGACTCTCGGCCGCGGGCAGTGGGTTCAAGCCGTCCGAGTGGCTGCTCGTCCACGTTGCGACCGTCTTCGTCGCGGGCCTGGCCGGCTTCCTGATCAGCGGCAGCTTGATCGCCGGCGTCGTGGCCATGGTCCTCGGGGCATTCCTGCCCCCGATCTATCTCCGCTTCCGGGCCAGCCGGCGCCGCCGAGCATTCGACGATGCCCTTCCTGACGTGCTGCAGCTGATCTCCGGTGCTCTCAGCGCCGGCCTGTCCCTGGCCCAAGCCGTCGACACCGTCGTCCGCGAGGGGCCGGAGCCGATCGCCTCCGAGTTCAAGCGGGTCCTGGTGGAGGCCCGGATCGGCGTACCCATCGAGGACGCGTTCGAGGGAGTCGCCGCCCGGTTCGAGAGCAAGGACTTCGCCTGGTCGGTCATGGCCATCCGGATCCAGCGCCAGGTCGGCGGCAACCTGGCCGAGCTGCTGACCACGGTCGCCGCCACGATGCGCGAGCGGGCCTACCTTCGTCGCCAGGTCCGCACGCTGTCCGCAGAGGGTCGGTTCTCGGCGATCATCCTGTGCGGCATGCCGCCGACCTTCGCCCTGTTCATGTTCTTCGGCAACCGTGAGTTCATCCAGCCCCTGTTCGACGATGCCCGCGGTTGGGTACTGATCGGTGTGGCGTCGGCCATGATGTCGGTCGGGTCGTTCGCGATGTCGCGCCTGGTGAAGGTGGAGGTCTGATGATGCTGCTTCTCCTGGGATTCGTGCTCCTCGTCGGAGCCGTCGCGGCGGCGAGTGCTGCTTTCGTCAAGGGCGAGACGACCGACGGCCTCAGTCGGGCGCTCGAGGCACTCGAGCGCCAAGGCACCCACGACCCCGAGTTCACGCGCGAGGCCGAGCTGCCGTTCACGGATCGCGTGATCGGTCCTCTCCAGGAACGGGCTCTCGGCGTCGGTCGACGAATCACGGGTGCCGACCAGTCCGAGCGGATCCGCCACAAGCTCGAGCGGGCCGGGAACCCACGTGGCTGGACCGTCGACCGCGTCATCTCCTCCAAGGTGCTGGGCGCGGTCGTCGTCCCCCTGGCGGCGGTGGCGCTCGCCCTCCTCCTCGAGGCAACGGCCGCGATCGTCCTGCTCGCCGCCATCGTGGGCGTCGTGCTCGGCTTCTTCGCGCCCGACCTCTACCTCTACAACACGGCCCAGAAGCGCGCCGACCAGGTGAAGCGAACCCTTGCCGACGCCGTCGACCTGCTCACCATCAGCGTCGAGGCGGGCCTCGGCTTCGACGCTGCGCTCCAGCAGGTGGCCCGCAACACCGACGGCCCGGTCGCCGAGGAGTTCTCCCGCATGCTGCGCGAGATGCAGCTGGGACGAAGCCGGGCAGACGCTCTGCGGACCCTCGGCGAGCGGAGCGACGTGGAGGACCTGAAGACCTTCGCCGGCTCGATGGTGCAGGCCGACGCCTTCGGCATCCCGATCGGTCAGGTCCTTCGAGTCCAGTCGAACGAGATCCGCGTCAAGAGGCGTCAGTACGCCGAGCAGAAGGCTCAGCAGGTGCCGGTCAAGATCATGATCCCGCTGGTGCTCTTCATCCTGCCGTGCCTGCTGATCATCGTCATGGGACCAGCCATCCTGCAGGCCATGGACGCCTTCAAGGGTCGCTAGGAGGACACGGGGCCAGATGGCCAGCAGCCAGACCTTTGCCGTCGTCGGTGCCGCGCGCCTGTTTGCGCTGCTGGCCATCGGCGGACCGATCCTCTGGCTGCGCCAGAGTGAGGGCGTCATTGCCCTTCTGCTCCTCGCCTTGGTGTGGATCTACCAAGGTGCCACAGCGACCCGCCGTGAGCTCGAGCTCTCGCTGAGCCCCACCACTGAGGCTGCCGCGATCGGCATCATCAGTGGCGTCAGCATGGTCTACGGTCCGTCGATCCTGGTCGCCCTGGTCGTCCCTCCGCTCTACGCCACCGCGGTCGCCGGCACCCGCACCATGGTGCGCACCGTCCTCGTCGAGGTGATCGCGGTGGTCGCGATGGCGCTGATGTGGTGGGAGAAGATCACCTCGGAACAAGCGGTGGCGGTCTTCACCTGGGCCATGGCCGGCCTGGGGCTGAGCCTGATCGCCAGCGTCACGTTCTCGTCCAGCCGGCAGCCCGACCCGCTGGCGCCGTACCGGGACGCCCAGGAGCACCTCAAGCAGCTCCTCGCCCTCGCCGGCAGCCTCAGCTCCGGACTGGACGTCGGCGCACTCGGCGGAGAGCTGCTGAGCGAGGTCGGCGACCGGATCCCCAACCGTGGTCTGGCGCTCTACGTCCCCCGCGGCGATGCGCTGACGCCCGTGGCGTCGACCGTCGACCTCGACCCGGAGGCACTGGCTGCGTGCGAGACGCTGGCCGGCGACGTGCTCCGGGGCACACCCGAGCACAACGACACGGTCGAGATCGGCCAAGGCTTCGCCTTCCGGGTCAGCGATCAGGCGATCGTGGCCGGTCTCCGCCCGATCGGCAGCGAGCCCAGCACGGTCCCGCTGACTGAGGTCGCCGCGAGCCTCGGCGACAACGCCGTCAAGCTCGACGCCGCCCTCCTGTTCGCCCAGTTCCGTGACGCAGCCACGGCTGACGAGCGCAACCGGCTGGCCCGCGAGATGCACGACGGCGTCGCCCAGGACATCGCCTCCCTGGGCTACCTCGTCGACGCGCTCGCTGCGCGGCCTGCGGACGAGCAGCAGGCCAAGACGTTCGCGATCCTGCGGGAGCGGGTCTCCGTCGTGGTGGCCGAGGTACGCCGCTCCGTGATGAACCTGCGTACGAGCATCGGTGAGGCCGAGAGCCTCGGCGGGGCGATCAGCAGCGTCGCGCGCCACCTCTCGGAGTCCTCCGGAATCCCGATCCGGGTCCGCCTCGACGAGCAGCCCCAACGGCTGCGTCCCGAGGTCGAGGCCGAGCTCTTCCGGATCGCGCAGGAGGCCATGAACAACGCCGTCAAGCACGCCCGCGCCACGTCCATCGACGTCCGTTGCCAGGTCTACGCGCCCGAGGCGATCATCACCGTGACCGACGACGGCGTCGGCCTCCAGTCGGCACGCAGCGACTCCCACGGCCTGAAGATCATGCGCGAACGTGCAAGACTGATCGGTGCGGAGCTCGTGGTTCGCGACAATGCCAGCAGGGGCCTGACGGTGTCGGTGTCCCTGAAGGTGCCCCGTCATCCGGCCGGTTCGGGTCCGGCCGACTCGACTCCAGAGGAGATGTCATGAGCGACAAGGTCACCGTGCTGCTGGTCGACGACCACGAGCTGATCCGCAACGGTCTGGGGGCGGTCCTGGACCTCGAGCCCGACCTCGAGGTCGTCGCCACCGCCGGCTCCGTCGCCGAGGGCATCCAGCGCTATGCCGAGTTCCGCCCGGACGTCGTCATCACCGACCTCCAGATGCAGGACGGCACCGGACTGGACGTCGTCCGCACGCTGCGCAAGCAGAGCGACAAGGTCGGCCTGATCGTGCTCACCATGCACTCCGGGGACGAGCAGATCTTCGCGGCCATGCAGGCCGGTGCGTCCGGCTTCGTGGGCAAGGACGCACCCTCCACCGAGGTGATCAAGGCCGCGCGCCATGCGGCCGTCTCCCCCAAGGCCTTCGTGTGCGCGGGCCTGGTAGGGGCGATGATGCGCCGTCAGTCCGCGGAGTCGACCGCACTGACCGAGCGGGAGCACGACGTCCTGCTGCTGCTCGCCGAGGGCCTCAACGCCGCCGCGATCGGCCAGAAGCTGTATCTCTCGGAGTCGACGACCAAGTCTCACATCGCCCGGATCTACCAGAAGCTGGGCGCCGCCAACCGCGCCCAGGCGCTGGTGACGGCGATGCGGATCGGCCTGCTCTCCACCGTTCAGCCTTCCGCGCGCTGACGTCGTCGGACCGTGGCTCCGGTCACGCTCGGAAGGTAGTCCCAACTGACTAGGGGCGAAGAGACGAACTCCCGATCCCCAAGGGTCGCGCTTCAGGCAGAGTTCTCGTCATCGGGGAGCACTCCCCGGGGACACAGAACACCAGTGCAAAGGGAGACCCCGATGGTCCAGTACCTCCAGATCCTGCTCAACGCCCGCCTCGCCAAGATGGACGAGCGCGGCGCCACCGCCGTCGAGTACGGCCTGCTCGTCGCCCTGATCGCCGTCGTGATCATCGTCGGCGTTCGCCTTCTCGGCACCAACCTCAGCGACATGTTCAACGGTGTCGCCGGCGACGTGGGCGCTGCCTGATCTTCTGCACCAGCAGAGACAATCAATCGAACGGCCGAGCTGTGGACAACAGCCCGGCCGTTCGGTCGTTCTGAGGAGCTCGTCGTGGGGATCGAAGTGGGAGCAGACATGCAGAGCGACGTCGTCTGGGGCCGCCTTGGCCTGGGTGTCGAGGAGCGAGGCGCCACCGCCGTGGAGTACGCGCTGCTGATGACCCTGATCGCCGTTGCGATCATCGGCGGCGTGGCACTCTTCGGTGAGGCCATCCGCGGCCTGTTCGAGTTCGACTTCCCCGGATAGCCCTCAGGGTGCGGATTCCGCCCCGGCCCGCGCCAGGCCGATCCGCTGCAGGACCGTGGGGTGCGATCCGAACCAGAATTGTGACCATACCGGTGGTGTGGGGTCGGCATGGGAGCGCAGTGCGAGACGGCGCTGGAGCGCGACGAAGGCCTGCGGGTCCCTTGTCCGCTCCAGCGCCGTCTGGTCTGCCCGGGCCTCCAGCTGGCGGCTGATGCCGTTCTGAACCGGGGCGGAGGCCAGGGTCGCCAGCGCGACGAGCGCGAGCAGGCAGGGCACGGTCCCCGCCCGGCGCAGGTCCCGCCGGCCGTCACCGGCCAGCAGCAGCCCGAGCAGCCCGATCCCCACCAACGCTCCGGCCGCGCCGAGCGCCGTACCGGTCACCACGTCGCCGTGCCGGGCATGGGCCAGCTCGTGGGCGACCACCGAGAGCACCTCGTCGCGCGGCGTGCCGTCGACCAGGGTGTCGTAGAGCACGACCCGCCGGGTGTGGCCGAAGCCCGACACGTAGGCGTTGAGGGTCGTCGTACGACGCGACGCGTCGGCCACCAGCACGTCGTCGACCTGCACGCCCTCCTGGTCGGCGAGGTCCAGCACCGCGGTGCGCAACGAACCGTCCGGGAGCGGCTCGAAGTGGTTGAACACCGGCTCGATGAGCACCGGGTAGACGAACGAGCCGACCACGACGAGCGCCGCCCCCAGCACACCTGCCACCGCCGGCCAGGCCCGCGGCCAGCGCCGGACACACGCGACCAGCGCGATCACCGCCAGTGAGGTGGTCACGATCGCGATCAGCTCGCCCTTGACGACGTCGACACCCCAGGTCGACCAGGTCCCCGCTGCCAGGCCCTCGTCGAGGGCCAGCCGGCGCAGCGCGATCGCGAACGGCAGCGTCACCAGGCGGCCGACCACGCTCAGCGCAGCCACCACCAGGACGATCCGGACCCACCACCAGCCGGGCACCCGCTCAGCCCAGGCCCGGCCGCGACGCCCGAACCCCAGCCAGCACGCGACGGCGAGCGAGACCGCCAGCGACGACCAGCTCCAGGTCCGCGCCCAGCGCGCGTAGTGCTCGGCACGCTCGATCTCGGACGAGGTGAACACCGAGGAGGCCGACGCCGGTCGCGGCATGCCACCCGGCACGATCTCCCACGGCACCCGCTCGGCGGCGATCAGCACGAAGGCCGCCGCGCCCAGCAGCACCGTGCCCAGCGCGACCCGCCGGGCAGCGCGTCGGGTGTCCACGATCTCTACTTTTGCACGCCGGCCAACAACGCCAACCGGGCCTGCCAGGCAGCGGTCAGCTCGGCCTCGGTCCACCCGGCCTCGGCGCGCAGCGCGGTGGCGACGTCGGCGCCGCCGAGCACCCTGCGGTAGAGCGCGACGAGGGCGCCCTCTCCCCCGTGTTCGACGATCACCACGCACACCTGCCAGGCCGCCTCGTAGACCGCGCCGAGGTGGGTGGCCGTGGGGTCGAAGTCGGTGTCGGCAGGCAACGCGGCCGGTACGCCGCCGCGCTTGACCTGCTTGATCACCTGGGCCGCCGTGCGGGAGACCGGCAGGTCGACGTCGCGCAGAGCGACGTAGTCGGCGAAGCCCTCGACGAGCCACAGCGGCGCCCCCTGCACGAGCGCCGCGCCGGTCACCGCATGGACGGCCTCGTGGGTCATCACGACCTGCGCGGCGGTGGGGTCGAGGGCGTCGAAGACCGTGCGGTTGACGAACACGTGGACCGGGCTCCCCGGAGCCTGCGAACCGTCGACCGGTGCGGTGACCGCAGCGATGGCGCTGTACTGCCCGGGCTGCACGCCGAGCGTCCGGTCGACCGCCGCGGCGTCCGCCGGCACCTCGACGACGACGCCCGCGCGACCTCCGAGCAGTGGGCGGGTCGCGGCGACGGCACGGCGAGCAAGGCGGGCGTAGCGGTCGATCTCCCCCGCCGGTTCGGCAGCGGCCACGACCGCACCCGGGACCCGTCGTACGACGAGCGGACCGGTCAGCCACAACGGCAGCCGGGCGCCGTCGGCACCGATGCCGGCGATCCGGCTCCCGCCGTCGGCGAAGGACACCGGCACCTCGGCGCGCGCCGACGCCTCGTCGAAGCCCTCGACGCGCCAGGTGACGGCGACCAGTCCGTCCCACGCGTCCGCGCCGGACGTCCGACCAGTCTCGGTGATGTAGCGGAGGGTCACGTCGGACAGGCGCAGCCCCGTCGCGTTGCGGCTGACGGCGGCGAGGAGCTGCGCCGCGTCGTCGTCGGCCCCGAGGCGCGCCAGGGCGCCAGGGTCGTCGATGTCGTCCTGGAGGGCCGCCACCGTCTCGGCGGCGACCGCCGGGTCGGCGACCTCGGTGCGCTGCGTGGGCGGCGGCGCGACGTACTCGTCAGGCGAGCACGCCCCGGTGAGGAGGCCGGCCGTCAGGAGTGCGGTCAGGAGGACCCGTCGGGTCACCCAGGCCGGACCGCTCCGGCGTACGGCATCTCGTCGACGCTCGACACCTTCACGCCCGCGCCGGGGTTGGCGGCGTGCACGATCATGCCGCTGCCGATGTACATCGCGACGTGGCTGACCGGGCTGTAGTAGAAGACCAGGTCGCCGGGCTGCAGGTCGCTCTTGGCGACCGGGGTGCCCGAGCCCATCTGCGCGCGCGAGGAGTGCGGCAGGCTGACGTCGGCCTGGGCCCACGCCATCATGGTGAGGCCGGAGCAGTCGAAGGCGCTCGGGCCGGCCGCGCCGTAGACGTAGGCGTCGCCCACCTGGGCCAGCGCGTAGCGGATCGCGGCCGCGGCCCGGGGCGACGCGGGGATCGAGCCGGCGTCGGGCGCGCGGTAGCCGCCGCGGGAGAGGATCTCGTTGCGCTCCTCCTCCTCGAGGCGGGAGAGCAGGGACTTGGCCTGGGCCAGCTTGTCGTCGGCGCTCTTCTTCTCCGTGGAGAGCGTCTTCTTCAGGGCGCGGACGTCGTCGCGGCGCTCCTGGGTCTGGGCACGGCGGATGCCGTAGGCCTCGAGCTCGGTGCCGTAGTCGGTGAGGATCGAGTCCTGGATGCCGTCGACGGTCGACATCGTCGCCAGCTCGTCGAGGAAGCCGTTGGAGTCGGAGGCGAGCAGCTCACCAGTGGGGCCGAGGCCGCCGGACTGGTAGCGCTGGATGATCGCGTCGCGGACGTCGGAGCGGACGCCGTCGAGGACGTCGCTCTGGCGGGTCTGGTCGGCCTCGAGCGAGTCGAGGTCGCGGTTGAGCTCCTTGAGCTCGAGACGCGCGTCGTTGTAGCGCTCCGAGGCCTGCTCGGCCTGGTGCAGCAGCTTGTCGACGCGGTCGCGGACCTGCTCGATGTCGGGCTCGGCGTTGGCCGGGCTGGTGGGGGTGCTCACCGACAGGGCGATCGTGCCGGTCAGGGCAAGTGCGGCAAGCGAAGCGGTGGTGCGTTTCCGGCCGTTCAGCACGTGCTGGCGGTCCCCTCTGGTGTCGTACGCCTACCGGGTGAGCTGACGGGTTCGGGCACGACTTGCCCTACTCGCACTCCCTGCTCCCCCGCCGTCCGTTGGACGGGCAGAGGGGCCCCTCGTGCGGGATTCACCCCAGATGTGGTTGGTTCCCCGGCTCCGGTGTCGCGGACGACCCCGGACTCAGCGCGGTGCCCGCGCGGATCGGCCGATCCACTTCCACGGACACCTGAGCGATCAAGACTAATCCCGGGCCGCGAGGAGTCCAAAACCCGCTGAGCGTGTTGGGGAAGGAGTTGGTGAGGAACGGGTCACACCTGCCCCGGGGGGCCACTCCACCTCTCCTGCCCCACCGTCATCAGGCCGACTCCACCTCGGGCGCGGTCACCGGGCGCACCAACCGCAGCGGGGGCACCAGGCCGCCCTCGGCCAGCACGTCGAGCGCTCGCAGCTCGTCGTCGTCGATCATCAGCTCGGGGGGTGGGCCCAGCAGCACCGTCACCACGCAGTCGTGGCAGGCCAGGCCCCGCACCACGCAGGTGTCGCAGTCGATCCTCGTCGTCATGTCCAGGAGCGTGGCAGGGGGTGCCGACACAAAGGATCGTTCGCGATCGGCCGGCGCTCCCTCGGGACGCCTGCGCCATTGCGTCGGTGGTGCGTCCTACCGTCGTCGTCATGGACCACGCCGCCGCCCTCGATCCCCGATGGGAGGACCAGCGCTCCTTCGACGAGCTCGGGCGGCCGCTGCGCGACGTCACCTTCTGCGTGGTCGACCTGGAGACGACCGGCGGCTCGGTGGGCGACGGCGACATGATCACCGAGATCGGCGCGGTCAAGGTCCGCGGCGGCGAGGTGCTCGGCGAGTTCCAGACCCTGGTCAACCCGCACACCTCGATCCCCGCCTTCATCGCGGTGCTGACCGGCATCACCAACCGGATGGTGGCCGACGCGCCGCCGATCAGGGCCGCGCTGCCGGCCTTCCTCGAGTTCGCGGCCGGCTCGGTCCTGGTCGCCCACAACGCCCGCTTCGACGTCGGCTTCCTGCGGCACTTCGCGCGCGAGCAGGACCTGGCCTGGCCCGACTTCGAGGTGCTCGACACCGTCAAGCTCGCCCGCCACGTCGTGTCGCGCGACGAGGCGCCCAACCACAAGCTGTCCTCGCTGGCGCGGGTCTTCCGGGCCAGCACGACGCCCAACCACCGCGCCCTCGAGGACGCCCGGGCCACCGTCGACGTGCTGCACGGCCTGATGGAGCGCCTCGGCGGGCTCGGCGTGCACACCCTCGAGGAGCTGCAGGGCTACTCCTCCAAGGTCGCGGCGGCCTCCCGGCGCAAGCGCCACCTCGCCGACGAGCTCCCGCACGCCCCCGGCGTCTACCTGTTCCGCGACGAGCGCGAGCGGGTCCTCTACGTCGGCACGTCGCGGGACCTGCGTCGCCGGGTCCGCTCCTACTTCACCGCCTCCGAGAAACGCACGCGGATCGGCCAGATGGTGCAGCTCGCCACGTCGGTGACCGGCATCGAGTGCGCCACGCCGCTGGAGGCCGAGGTGCGCGAGCTCCGGCTGATCGCGGAGCACAAGCCGCCCTACAACCGGCGCTCGCGGCACCCCGAGAAGGTCACCTGGCTCAAGCTCACCCGCGAGCCGTGGCCGCGGCTGTCCCTGGTCAAGCGCGTGCTCGACGACGACGCCGACTACGTCGGCCCGTTCTCCTCACGCAGCAGCGCCGAGGGTTCGCTCGAGGCGCTGCACGAGGTGTTCCCGATCCGCCAGTGCAACGAGCGGTTCGGCCGTCGGCCCTCCCGCTCCGCCTGCGCGCTGGCCGAGATGCACCGCTGTCTCGCGCCCTGCGACGGCAGCGTCGACGAGCAGTCCTACGGCGCCGTGGTCCGCCAGCTGCAGGACACCCTCCTGAGGCGGCCCGACGACGTGGTCGACCTCGTGCACGCCCGGATGAGCGCGCTCGCCGACCAGGAGCGCTTCGAGGAGGCGGCCCACCAGCGCGACCGCCTGGCCGACTTCATCCGGGGTGCCGCCCGCACGCAGCGCCTTGCCGCGCTGACCGGTTGCCCCGAGGTGATCGCCGTCCGGCGCGAGGACGACGGCCGCTGGGCGGTGCACGTGGTCCGCCACGGGCGGCTCGCCGCCGCCGGCACCATCCCGCCCGGCGCCGATGCGGTCGCTTGGGTCGAGGCGCTGCGCCTGACGGCCGAGACCGTCGTCCCGGCGCTCGGCCCGACGCCCGCGGCGACGGCGGAGGAGACCGAGCGGATCCTGCGCTGGCTCGAGGCTCCCGGCGTCCGGCTGGTCGACGTCGTCGGCGAGTGGACCTGTCCGGTGCAGGGTGCCGCGCGGCACGTGCCGGTCCTCGCGGCCGCCCCCTGAGCGAGCCTCCAGGAGACTGCTGAACAAGACGGGCGAGCGCGAGCGGCGCTGGGTGCGTGCGGTCGCCAGAGCGGCGAGGACAGGCGTGGCGGGTCACTTCAACCGAGCCGAACGCCGCGAACGCTCCACCCGGCGCCGCGTAGCCGCGCGGATTGTCCAGCAGTCTCCTAGGGTGAGTCCATGATCACCGCCATCGTGTTCGTCCAGGCCGAGACCGCGCGGATCCCCGAGGTCGCCGCGGCGATCGCCGCCCTGGACGGCGTCAGCGAGGTCTACTCCGTCACCGGCCAGATCGACCTGATCGCGCTGGTCCGGGTGAAGAACCACGAGGACATCGCCACCGTGGTCTCCGACCGGCTCAACAAGGTCGACGGTGTCGTCGACACCGAGACCCACATCGCCTACCGCGCGTACTCCCGCCACGACCTCGAGGCGGCGTTCTCGCTCGGGCTCGACTGAGCCCGAGCGAGGACCTGGTCAACGAACCGTGCTGGTGCTGACCACTCGTTTCACGACCGAGGCGTAGCCGGTCTTGCTGACCGCGACCTCCAGTGTGATCCGCTTGCCGCGCGCCCGCGACGGGAGCTTGAGGGAGGAGCGCGTGCCTGCCGAGCCGGCCACGTAGGAGCTACCGATCTTCCAGCGGTACCTGTACACCACCGGCGAGGGACCCCAGCTCGCAACGTAGGCCCGCAGCGTGTACCCGACCCGCAGCGTGCCGCTCATCCGCACGCTGCCGGAGATGAGGCTGCCGCGCGCGACGACGGCTGTCGGCGCGCTCGCCACGACGGTGGGCTCGAAACCGGACTTCGTGCCGGTCACCTTGAGCGTGATCTGCTTCCCCAGCACCGATGCGGGCAGCGAGTAGTACCGACTCGTGCCGCTCTGGAGAACGGTGGAACCGGCGTACCAGCTGTAGGTGTAGGTGAGACCCGTCGGCCAGCCTGACAACGAGGCAGTCAGCTTCGAGCCGACCTTCGCGGTGCCGATGATCGCAGCGGTACCTCCCGGGAGCACTCCGCCAGCGGGCGTCACGGCGGCCGAGGTCTGCGGCAGCTGGGGGTACCCGGTGATCACGCCGGAGACATCGACGGTGAGCCCCTTGCCCACGTCGGCCGCCTTGACGGTGTACTTGTCGTAGACGGCGCCCGAGATGACGACCCCGTCGCGCTTCCACTGGTAGCTGTAGGAGGCCGGGACGGGGTTCCAGGCGCCCGTCGCGACGCTCAGCTCCTCGTTCACGGCAGGCGTGCCGTCATGGACGATCGCCGGTTTCGGGGTCTGCTGCCACGCCTGGAGGTCGATCGGGCCGTAGAAGGCGCTCGGCCAGGTCTTCGAGTCGAAGTTGTCGCGCTTCGCCGTCGCCTTGACCATCATCATTTTTCCGGCCTGAGCCTCCCCGATCACGAAGGTCTGACCGGTGGCACCGGAGATCGCGGCGCCGTCACCCGACTGGCCGGGGGTCTTGGCGTACCACTGCCAGTCCCACGTGTCCTGGCGCGGCACGGTGTCCCCGACCTGCGCAGTCAGCGTGTCTCCGACCGAGGCGGTGCCGTCCTCGGGGCCGCTGATCACGGGAGCCACGCCTTCCAGGAAGGTGCCGTTCTGGATGGTCGTGGTGACGTACCAGTTCGGGGCGGCGTCGGTCGACGGGAACGTCTCGTAGCGACGGCCGTCGACGACACCGGTGACGAGCACGATGAGCACGCGCGCGCGATCGCTCGGCGTCGGCACGTAGGTCTGTCGGTCGGCGTTCGGGAGCGCGGTCCAATGACGCATGTCGCCCGAGTAGCGGTACGACGTCGTCGTGCTGTACCACCTGAAGCGGAGGCCGACAGGGGTGCCTGACGGCGAGCGCCAGCCGTTCTGTGCGCTGTCGTAGCGCTCGATCGCGGTGGTCGAGGGCACCGGGTCGTAGGTCAGGGTGTTCCCGACCCCGCGAGTGCCCCGAATGATGCCGCAGCAGGCGTTGCCCGGCTCCTGGTTGTCGGGCGCGATCGGCTCGACGCCGGACCCGTTCGCGCAACTGGCCCCCAGGCGCACATTGTCGACGAAGCCCACGGAGTCGAGGTCGCCGTTCAGCGCACC
Source organism: Nocardioides sp. Root240 (assembly GCF_001428825.1). Lineage (GTDB taxonomy): Bacteria > Actinomycetota > Actinomycetes > Propionibacteriales > Nocardioidaceae > Nocardioides. The sequence continues at coordinate 348,196 of NZ_LMIT01000001.1, forward strand.
GGGCGCGTCCCGGACGGTGACCGTGATCACCGCGTTGCTGGTGGCCAGGTCCAAGGGGATCCGCGCCGTGTCGAGGGACGTGAGGTTGTTGAGGCCGGTGACCGCAGGGAGGTGGGGCGTCTCGGCCGTGCCGGGTTCCGGGTCCTTGCGGCTGCCCGGCTGGTGCCAGTACTCGATCTGGTTGACGTGGTAGTACGTCGCCGCAGCGTCGACCGGCCAGTCCGGGCTCTTGACGGTGTCCGGGTCGTTCTGCGTGAAGTAGCCGTCGCCGGCGTTGACGGCGTACTCGACACCGTTCAGCTCGATGTTGAGCTCGTCGTCGGGGACGCCCGCGGTGTAGCCCGTCGGCTCCTCCGTACCCAAGGCGAAGTCGAGGAAGAGGCAGCCCGCTCCGGCGGTGCCCTGGGCGACGGTCAGGCTGATGCTCGACGAGTCCGGTGCAGCGTCGTTGCCGAAGTCCGTCGACAGCTGCGCACTCGCCGACCCCTGGAAGGCTTGGCTGGCATTCCCGGACGACAGCATCAGGTAGCTGCTGCCCTTCGACGGGAAGTCGTTGAAGCCGACGATCGGATCGACCAACGTGTCGGCGATGGCACGACTCGCCGGGTCGCCGCTCATGCCGGACACGGTCACGCCGGACGGCAGGTCGAGTGCGGTCCCAGCTGCTGGCGACGTGACGTCGGCGACGGCCGGTGGGCTCCCCGGCCCGACGGCCAGCGTCGCACCCCCGACCATGGTCGCGAGCGATGCCAGCAGAATGCGTCGAGTCGACACAGTTCCCTCCCAAGAACGCGAAAAGCCGGTTCAGGGAAACCCCGCCCCACGACAGGTCCGACCGGCAGCACCAGCACGCTAACCGACCCGCTGCGCGCCGGGGACCGACGTCGGGACATTGCCCGTAGTCCTTTCGGACCATGACATCGAGACCGGATCCCGTACTCCCAGGCCCCGCCCGCTGGCTACGGTGACCGTGTGCTCACCTCCGGTCTGGTCTCGTCGTGGCGCGACCGCCTGGTGGCCGGGATCGTCGTCGCGCTCTTCCTGGTGCCGGCGGTGATCCTGCTCGCCGGGCCGAAGCCGAGCCGGTTCGGCTTCCAGATGTACTCCGGCTACGGCATGGTGAGCGCGTCCTGGGAGGACAGGTCCGGAGGACGCCACGAGGTCGAGCTGACCGACCACGTCGCCAACGACCGGGCCGAGGTCGACTGGACCGAGACGCTCCCCGAGCAGCTCTGCCCACGCTTCCCCGACGCGGTCGAGGTCCAGGTACGACGGACCCAGCCCGGCACCGACCAGGTCAGGACCGTCTCGTGCTGACCTCGCTGCGTGTCGCGCCGCGCCCGGTCGCACTCGGCCGCGTCCTGTTCGCGATCGGCGCGCTGCTGACGTGCTACGAGGGCGGCGGCTTCCTCAACCACCTGCAGAAGGACCGGATCACCACGCCGGTCAGCGACTGGTTGCCGCAGGCCGCGGACGTGTCGCTGGCCGCCTGGTTCCTGACCATGGCGGTCGCCTGCGTCCTGCTGGCGCTGGGCATCCTCGCGCCGTTGAGCGCGCTCACCATCGCGGCCGGCAACGTGCTGCTGATGGCGACCGACCAGCAGCTCTACAGCAACCACCGCTTCTTCCTGGTGGTCCTGTGCCTCTGGTTCGCGATTGCACGAGCGGACCGGGCGTGGGCCGTCCGGGCGAAGGTACGGCGAGACGCCGGGGACGGCCTCGTCCCGTGGTGGCCGCAGCTGCTCCTCGTCGCGACGCTCTCCGCCTGCTACCTGTTCGCCGGCCTCAGCAAGGCCAACCCGGAGTTCCTCTCGGGCGACCTCATCGCTTCGCTGTCGCCCGACTGGGTGCCGGCGCAGGCGACCGCCTGGCTCACCGTGCCCACCGAGATCGCGATCGGGCTGGGCCTCTGGTGGCGGCGGACCCGGCGCCCCGCGCTGCTGCTGGGAGTGCTGCTGCACGTGTCGATCGTCGCGCTGCTGGGCGCGCCGCTGGTGTTCAGCGCGTTCGCCCTCCTGTGCTTCGCGAGCTACCCGCTGGTGTGGACCTGGCCGACCTTCCCGGCAGGGCCGGAGGATCAGGCCGAGGCGGCCGCGATCCAGCGGTCCAACGTGGCCTGAGCCGCGCCGGAGTCGATCGCCTCGGTCGCACGGGCCAGGCCGGCGGCCAGCGCCTCGTCGACCGGCTGGCCGGGGGCGTCGTAGACGGCCAGGGCGGCGCCGGCGTTGAGGAGCACCGCGTCGCGGACCGGTCCGCGCTCACCCTCCAGCAGGCGTCGTACGACGCCGGCGTTGTGGGTCGCGTCGCCGCCCCGCAGGTCCTCGGCGGTCGCCGGGGCGAGCCCGAGCGCGGCGGGGTCGACCTTCGCGGTCGTGACCTCGCCCTCGTGGACGACCCACAGCGAGGAGGTCGTGGTCGTGGTCAGCTCGTCGAGGCCGTCGTCGCCGCGAAACACCCACGCGTCCACACCCCGGGCGGCGAAGACGCCGGCCATGACGGGCGCGAGCCGCGGGTCGGCGCAGCCGATGGCCTGGGCCGCCGGCTTGGTCGGGTTGGCCAGCGGGCCGAGCGCGTTGAACGCGGTCCCGATCCCCAGCTCCCGGCGCGGTACGGCGGCGTGACGCATCGCCGGGTGGAAGGCTGCCGCGAAGCAGAAGGTGATCCCCGCCTCGGTGGCGAGCTCGGCGACCCGCGCGGGCGGCAGGTCGAGCCGGACACCCAGGGCCTCGAGCACGTCGGCGGTGCCGGCCTGCGAGGAGGCGGAGCGGTTGCCGTGCTTGACGACGCGCGCGCCCGCGCCCGCGGCGACGATCGCCGACATCGTGGAGATGTTGACGGAGAACGAGCGGTCACCGCCCGTGCCGACGACGTCGAGCAGGCGCCCGGGCACCGAGATCGGCGTCATCACGTCGTACATGGCGTCCACGAGGCCGGTGAGCTCCTCGATGCTCTCGCCCTTGGCGCGCAGCGCGACGACGAACCCGGCGATCTGGGCGGGCGTGGCCTCGCCCGCGAGGATCTCACCCATCGCCCAGCTCGCCTGGGCAGGCGTCAGGTCCTCCCCGGCGACGAGCGCGCCGAGGACCTCCGGCCAACTCATGCCGGGACGCGCGAGCGGAGCAGCGAGACGACGGCCTCAGCCAGCTGGATCGGGTCGATCGGGTGCGGCACGGCGGCGTCGGCGCGCGACCAGGTCGCGAGCCAGGCGTCCTGCGGGCGCCCGGTCAGCACGAGCAGCGGCGGGCAGTCGTAGATCTCGTCCTTGAGCTGCTTGGCGATGCCCATGCCACCGGCCGGCACGGCCTCGCCGTCGAGGATCGCCAGGGCGAGGTGCCCGGCGTCCATGTTCTGGATGACCACCGGTTCGGTGGCCACCTCGACGTACTCCAGCTCCGGCAGGTCCGGGTGGGGCCGACGGCCCAGCGCCAGGATGACCTGCTCGCGGGTGTGCACGTCGTCGCTGTAGACGAGCACCTTCAGAGACTTCGGAGAGCTCACTCGCGCGATGCTACTCGGGTTCCGCCGCGCCGGGTCGGGAGGCCTCCGCAGCGGCGAGCCGCTCCAGCCGGTCGAGGCGGCGGTCCTCTCGTTCTGCCTCCTTCATCGACGAGCGCACCCACTGGATGAACAGCACGACGAAGAAGACGACGCCCACCAGGTCGCCGGCGCCCCAGAGGATGCCGCCGGCGAGGTGCTGGTCGTCGTAGGGGTCCGGGAGCCAGGAGCCCAGCGGCCCGTCGTGCAGCCGCGGGTACCAGTCACCGCCCAGCAGCGTCTTCTGGCCCATGATCGTGACGCCGAGGAAGGCGTGGAAGGGCAGCGTCATCACGGTCAGCAGCACGCGGAAGGGATGCGCCACCCGGCCCGGCAGCGGGTCGACGCCCACGATCGGCCAGAAGAACAGGGCGCCGACCACCACCAGGTGGACGTGCATCATCTCGTGGACGTACGTCGAGCGGAGCGACGCGTCGTACCAGCTGGAGAAGTAGAGGGCCCAGGGCGAGAGCACGTAGAGGCCGAACGCCAGCGGCGGGAAGCCGAGCACCTTGGCGAGCCGGGAGTGCAGGAGGGCGAGCAGCCAGCCGCGCGGCAGGCGCGGCAGGGTCCGCAGCGCGAGCGTGACCGGGGCCCCGAGCGCCAGCGAGAGCGGCACCACCATCGACAGCACCATGTGCTGGACCATGTGCACGCTCAGCAGCACGGTGTCGTAGGCCGCCAGGCCGGACGAGGTCGCGAGGTAGAACGCCACCATGCCCACGCCCCAGGCGATGGAGCGCCCGACCGGCCAGCTGTCCCCCCGCCGGCGGAGGGTGACCACACCGAGCACGTAGAGGCCCACGGACCACACCGTGACGACGAGCGGGACGGGGGCCAGGCCCCACTGCGAGAGGAGCGCCCCGGCGTCGAACGGCGGCAGGTTCCCGGTCGCGGAGGCCGCTGCCGTCACCACCAGCCCCACGTGAACCTCCTCGGCGGCCTTTTCGGCCCTTTTGCGACCCGTTCGAGCGTAGGCGCAGGGTGGTTGGCGCCCATAACGGGGGGTCGGGATGCCGAGTCCGTCGGTAACCGCCATAATGGCGCCCGTGGCGATCTCAGCTTCGGCATCTCTTCCTGCCTCGCGCCTGCACGGCCAGCACGACCGACCCAGCATGGTGGCGGTCGGCACGATCATCTGGCTGTCCAGCGAGCTCATGTTCTTCGCGGCGCTTTTCGCGTCGTACTTCACGATCCGCTCGGTCTCGCCCGAGATGTGGTCGGAGAACACCGACCTCCTGAACGTGCCCTTCGCGAGCATCAACACCACGATCCTCGTGCTGTCGTCGTTCACGTGCCAGTTCGGCGTGTTCGCGGCCGAGCGCGGTCAGGTGGGCCGCGCCGGGACGCTGCTGCAGATCGGCAAGTGGGGCCTGCGTGAGTGGTTCATCCTCACCTACGTCATGGGCGCGATCTTCGTCGGCGGCCAGGCGCTCGAGTACGCCGAGCTGATCCACGAGGGCGTCACGATCCCGCACGACGGCTACGGCACGATGTTCTACCTCACCACCGGCTTCCACGGGATCCACGTGACCGGCGGACTCATCGCCTTCCTCTTCGTCCTCGGGCGCACCTACGTCGCCCGCCGGTTCACCCACGAGCAGGCGGTCAGCGCGATCGTGGTGTCGTACTACTGGCACTTCGTCGACGTGGTGTGGATCGGCCTGTTCGCCACGATCTACCTGATCAAGTGACGCTGGTGCCGTCGATGACGAAGAACTGTTGGAACCCCAGCCCGACCCGGACCCGCAAGGACTGATTGTGCGCCTTCTGAACCGCTCCGCCGGTCGCCTCTCCCGGCACCGCCGAGGCCCGATCGCCGGCCTCCTGGTGCTCGCTCTGGGCCTGCTGCTCACCGGCGGCCTGTACGCCGCGTTCGCGCCCGCCCAGGCCGACTCGAGCCAGAGCCAGGACGAGCTGGTCAAGGAGGGCCGCGAGCTCTTCCTGGTCGGCTGCGCCTTCTGCCACGGGCAGAACGGCGAGGGTGTCCTGACCCAGGGCGGCACGCAGTACGGCCCGGCCCTGACCGACGTCGGCAGCGCCGCCGTCGACTTCCAGGTCGGCACCGGCCGCATGCCGATGGCCCAGCCCGGCGTGCAGGCCCCCCGCAAGGAGGTCGTCTACAACAAGGAGGAGATCGCTGCGCTCGCCGCGTACGTCGCCTCCCTCGGCACCGGCCCGTCCGTCCCGGACACCGAGCTCTACGACACCGACCGTCCGGGCGACCTGAACGGCGACGGCAAGGAGGACAGCGAGGACAAGGAGCTGCTCGTCACCCGCGGCAGCGACATCTTCCTCGCCAACTGCACCGCCTGCCACAACTTCGAGGGCTCCGGCGGCGCCATGCCGCGCGGCGGCTTCGCCCCCAAGATCCGCGGCGTCGACTCCAAGCACATCTACGAGGCGATGCTGACTGGTCCGCAGTCGATGGACACCTTCTCCGACGGCAACATCCCGCCGGAGGACAAGAAGGCCGTCATCGCCTACCTCGAGACCCTCGACAAGGCCCCGAGCTACAGCGGCCTGACGCTGGGCGGCCTCGGTCCGGTCAGCGAGGGCATCATCGCCTGGCTGTTCGGCATCGGCGTCCTGGTCGGCTTCGCCGTCTGGATCGCCGCCCACACCACCCGCTCGAGCAAGAAGAAGGACGAGGCGGCAGCGTGAGCGACGCACACACCCCCGACCCGACCGGGCACGAGCTCGTGCCCGCTGGTCCCATCCCCGACCCGGGGCTCCCCGAGCACCAGTGGCGGCCGACCGACGTCGACCCCGCCAAGGAGAAGCGTGCGGAGCGACAGGTCGCCAGCCTGCTCGGCCTGTCCGCGGTCTGCGTGATCCTGTTCCTGGTCTCGTACTTCACCCTCGACATCGGTGACAACTGGCACGTCGTCGCCGGCTTCGGCGCCTCGACGATGGCGCTCGGCGCGTCGCTCGGCTTCGCGCTGCTGCTGATCGGTGTCGCGATCATCCACTGGGCCCGCAAGCTCATGGGCGACCACGAGATCTCCGAGCTGCGCCACCCGGCCCGCTCCACCGACGCGGACCGCGAGGGCACGCTCGAGGCGCTGTCGCTCGGTCTCGAGGAGTCGGGCATCGGCCGTCGGCCCCTGATCCGCAACTCGCTGCTCGGCGCGCTGGGCATCCTCGGCCTCGCGCCGGTCGTGCTGCTGCGCGACCTGGGCCCGCTGCCGGGCGACAAGCTCTACCACACGATCTGGGGCAAGGGCACCAAGTCCAAGCCGATGCGGATCGTCCGTGACGGCATCTGGACGCCGATCCTCGCCTCCGACCTGGAGAACGGCGACCTGGTCAACTGCCAGCCCGACGCCCTCCACAACCCGGAGCGCTACGGCATCGACCCGACCGAGGTCGAGGGCGTGAACCTCCAGATCCACAAGTCCAAGGCCTCGCTGGTCCTGCTCCGGATGGACCCGGGCGACATCAAGCCCGGCAAGGACGCCAACGGCAACAGCCGTGAGAACTGGGACGTCAACGGCATCGTCGCCTACTCCAAGATCTGCACCCACGTCGGTTGCCCGATCTCGCTGAACGAGCGCACGACGCACCACCTGCTGTGCCCCTGCCACCAGTCCACCTTCGACCTCGCCAACTCCGGCAAGGTGGTGTTCGGCCCCGCTGGCCGTCCGCTGCCGCAGCTGCCGATCGCGATCGACGACGAGGGCTACCTGGTCGCACAGAGTGACTTCGACGAACCGGTCGGCCCGAGCTTCTGGGAGCGTGACTACTATGACCGCTGGTGACATGAGCAAGGTCGCCACGACCAACGGCACCACGCCGGCCACGGACGCCAAGGGCGCCAAGGCCGCGGGTGCGATCGCCAACTGGGCCGACGAGCGCCTCGGCCTCGGCACGGCCATGAAGAAGAACCTGCGCAAGGTCTTCCCGGACCACTGGTCCTTCATGCTGGGCGAGATCGCCCTGTGGAGCTTCGTCGTCCTGCTGCTGACCGGTGTCTTCCTGACGCTCTGGTTCGACCCGAGCATGAGCGAGGTCCAGTACAACGGCGCCTACGACCCGCTGCGCGGCAAGCACGTCTCGTCGGCGTTCGCGTCCACGATGGACATCTCGTTCGACGTCCGCGGCGGTCTGCTCATGCGGCAGATGCACCACTGGGCGGCAATGATCTTCATCGCCTCGATGATGATCCACATGATGCGCGTCTACTTCACGGGCGCCTTCCGCAAGCCGCGCGAGCTCAACTGGGTCATCGGCTGCCTGCTCCTGCTGCTCGGCACGATCGAGGGCTTCACCGGCTACTCGCTCCCCGACGACCTGCTCTCGGGCACGGGCGTCCGGGCCGCGGACGGCTTCATGAAGGCCTCCCCCGTCGTCGGCTCGTACATGTCGTTCTTCCTCTTCGGAGGCGAGTTCCCGGGTGAGTCGATCATCCCGCGGTTCTACGTCATGCACATCCTGCTGATCCCGGGCATCCTGCTCGCCCTGGTCGCCGCCCACATGCTGCTGCTCGTCTACCACAAGCACACGCAGTGGGCCGGCCCCGGCCGCACCGAGGAGAACGTCGTCGGCTACCCGATGCTCCCCGTGTACGCCGCGAAGGCCGGTGGCTTCTTCTTCATCGTGTTCGGCGTGATCACCCTGATGGGTGGCCTGTTCTCGCTCAACCCGGTCTGGAAGTTCGGCCCCTACGACCCGTCCAAGGTGACCGCGGGCTCCCAGCCCGACTGGTACATGGGCTGGCCCGACGGCCTCCTCCGCATCATCCCCGCCTGGGAGACCCACATCTTCGGGATCACCCTGTCGTGGAACGTCATGCTGCCGATCCTGGTCATGCCGCCGCTGATGCTGATGATCCTGATGGCGCTGCCGTTCATCGAGGCGTGGATCACGGGCGACAAGCGGGAGCACCACCTGCTCCAGCGCCCGCGCAACGCGCCGACGCGCACGGCGATCATGGTGGCGCTGATGACCTTCTACGGCCTCTCGTGGGCCGCGGGCGGCAACGACATCATCGCGATCAAGATGCACCTGAGCATCAACGAGATCACCTACTTCATGCGCGGCGCGGTCTTCATCGGACCGGTCATCGCCTTCATCATCGCTCGACGCTGGTGCATCTCGCTCCAGCGCCACGACGAGGGCAAGCTGCTCCACGGCATCGAGTCCGGTGTCCTGGTCCGCTCCCCCGAGGGCGCGTACGCCGAGAAGCACGTCCCGCTCCCCGTGAGCGAGGCCTACACGCTCTCGGCCCGGGACGACGACCCGACGCCGGAGACGGTCGAGGAGATCGAGGCCTCCGGCCTCGCGGGCCGCAAGGTCCGGCTCCGCAAGCTGCGGGCGAAGCTGCAGGCGCTGTTCTTCGCGGACAACATCCAGAAGCCGACCGCCGAGGAGCTGCACGACGCTCAGCACCACGCCGAGCACGAGCTCCACGAGCTCGAGTCGCAGATCGCCGCCGGCCCGAACCGTCACGGTCCGACCGAGCACTGATCACCCGGCGCACAGGACGCCGCTCCCCCACGGGGAGCGGCGTCCTTCCGCATGTGGAGGTGGGCGCGTGGACGCCTCCGACGCCTCCCGGTGCCTCCGGTGCCTCCCGGGGTGTCCCTTGCGGGTGCAGAGCGGGGACCCTGCCGTCGGCGGTCCGCTGCTGGGGCACGTGCATCTGATGCTCACGCCGACGGCACCCCGATGCACCCGCAAGGGACACCCCGTACGGCCCCTGCGGCCCCGTCCGGCGTCTCCGGCGTCCACGCGCCTTCCGGGACCCCGGAGGCTCTGGTCAGCCGAGCAGAGAGCGCCCCCGGGAACGGAACGAGCCCACCGGATCACCGGTGGGCTCGCTCTGCGTGTGGTGGGGCTCAGCTCAGGGCGGAGTCCGCCCGGTAGCTCGCCCAGGAGATGTTCCAGTCGCCGTAGCCGTTGTCGGGCTCCATCGGGCGGTCGGTGCCGACGTACTCGACGACGTCGCCGCGGCGGGTCATGTCGTAGAGCCAGGCCGCGTTGTCGGTGCTCATCCCGGTGCAGCCGTGGGAGACGTTGGCGTAGCCCTGCGAGCCGACCGACCACGGGGCCGCGTGGATGAACTCGCCGGAGTTGGTCAGGCGCATGGCCCACTTCACGTCGTCGATGTCATAGGCCTCGGAGGAGCCGGCCGGGATGCCGACGGTCTCGGAGTTCATCCGGCGGGAGGCGAACTTCTCCATGATGACCTTGACGCCGGAGCGGGTGGTGAAGCCCTCCTTGCCGGTGGTGATCGGCAGGGTGCGGATCAGCTTGCCGTTCTCGAAGACCTTCATCTTGTGGGTCCGGGCGTTGACCTTGTAGACGTGGGCGTCGCCGACCTTGAAGTCGACGTCGCGGTCCTCCTGGCCGTAGATGCCGCCGCCCGCGCTCACGCCGTTGATGTCGACGGCGACGCTCACCCGGGAGCCGGCCTTCCAGTACGTGCGAGGCCGCCAGTGGGCCTCCTTGTCGCTCACCCAGCGCCAGGAGCCGGCTTGCTGCGGGGTGGCGGTGACCTTCATCCGCTTCTCGAAGGCGGCCTTGTTGGTCACCGGGAGGTCGAAGGTGACCACGACGGGCATGCCGACGCCCACGGTCTCGCCCTGGAGGGGCGCCACCGAGGGGTAGGTCTGCTGGTCGAGCCCGAGGGCCTGGGTGCTGAACGGGGTGATGCTCTCGACGGTCGTGCCGTCGGAGCTCGTCGCGACCGCGCGGATGCGGTAGCGGGCGCCGGGCTCGAGGCGCTCGTCGGCGACCCAGCGCGAGCCACCCACGATCTTGCCGGTGACCTTGCCGGCCTTCGACCGGACCGTCACCGAGGTCAGCGTGCCGTCGACCGCGGAGACCCGCAGCAGGGTGCTGACCGGGACGCCCTGGGCGCCCGCCTTGACGTTGGCCTGGACGGTGGCCTTCACGACGGCGGCCGCCGTCGTCTCCGGGGCGTCGTCGCCGCCACCGCCTCCGGGGCTGAAGCCGGAGCCGTCGCAGCCTGCCGCCGCCACCGCCAGGACCGAGAGCACAGCGCAGCCGCGCGCGATGCGGGAGCGGCGGGAAGTCATGAACACTGGCAAATCGTACCTGTCGGGTGCACGGAACCCCGCTTCAAAAGCGCGTCGGCGGTGTCACACCTGAGGTGTGACACCGCCAACAGCAGCTGGTGGATCAGTGTGCGTAGTCGCCGCGGTAGTACTCGAAGATCCAGCCCGAGACGGCGATCGCGCCGAGGACGAAGCCGATGATCATCAGCCACCAGGCGAGCACCGCCGTGGCGAACACGATGATGCCGAGGGTGCAGGCGCACCAGAACGGCCACCAGGAGTACGGCGGGAAGAAGCCGAGCTCGCCGGCACCGTCCGCGATCTCGCCGTCCTTGCGGTCCTCCGGACGGAGGTCCATCTTCTGGGCGTGCACGCCGAGGTAGGCGGTGACCATCGCGCACAGCAGCGTGGTCATGACCAGGGCGGACGTGCCGGTCCAGTCGGCGCCGGAGTCACCGGCGTCGGTGATGAACCAGTAGGCGGGGCTGACCAGGACCAGGAAGATCGTGGTCACACCGAAGATCCATGCCTCGATCTTCATCAGGCGTCGACCTCCTTGGCGCCGGCCGCAGCGGCGACCGGCTCGTCGTACATCTCGATGGCGGCGATCTCCGGGTGGTGGAGGTCGAACGCGGGCGACTCCGAGCGGATGCGCGGGATCGAGTGGAAGTTGTGGCGCGGCGGCGGGCAGCTCGTGGCCCACTCCAGCGACCGGCCCCAGCCCCACGGGTCGTCGGTGTTGACCAGCGGACCCTTGCGGGAGACGTAGACGTTGTAGAAGAACGGCAGGAGCGAGGACGCGAGCACGAAGGCGCCGATCGTCGAGACCTGGTTCATGAACTCCCAGTTGTCACCCGGCAGGTAGTCGGCGTACCGACGCGGCATGCCCTCGATGCCCAGCCAGTGCTGGATGAGGAAGGTCGTGTGGAAGCCGATGAACAGCAGCCAGAAGTGGATCTTGCCGAGGCGCTCGTCGAGCATCCGTCCGGTGAGCTTGGGCCACCAGAAGTAGAAGCCCGCGAACATCGCGAACACGACCGTCCCGAACACCGTGTAGTGGAAGTGCGCCACCACGAAGTAGGAGTCGGACACGTGGAAGTCGAGCGGCGGGCTGGCCAGGATGATGCCGGTCAGGCCACCGAAGAGGAAGGTCGTGAGGAAGCCGATCGACCAGAGCATGGGCGTGTCCATGCGTACCGATCCGCCCCACATCGTGCCGATCCAGTTGAAGAACTTCACGCCGGTCGGGACGGCGATCAGGAACGTCATGCCGGAGAAGAAGGCGAGGTTGACCGCGCCGGTCACGAACATGTGGTGCGCCCACACGGCGACCGAGAGGATCGCGATGCCGAGCGTCGCGCCGACCAGGCCGATGTAGCCGAAGATCGGCTTGCGGCTGAAGACCGGCAGGATCTCGGAGATGATGCCGAAGAACGGCAACGCGATGATGTAGACCTCTGGGTGGCCGAAGAACCAGAACAGGTGCTGCCACAGGATGGCCCCACCGTGCGAGGTGTCGAAGACGTGGGCCCCGATCTGGCGGTCCGCCTCGAGCGAGAGCAGCGCGCCGGCGAGGATCGGGAAGGCCACCAGGACCAGGATCGCGGTGATCAGCACGGTCCACACGAAGATCGGCATCCGGAACATGGTCATGCCAGGGGCACGCATGCAGATGATCGTGGTGATGAAGTTGACCGCACCGAGGATGGTGCCGAGACCACCCATCCACAGACCCATGATCCAGAGGTCACCGCCCACGCCGGGGCTGTTGACCGAGTCGGACAGCGGCGTGTAGGCGAACCAGCCGAACGACGCCGCACCCTGCGGGGTGAGGAAGCCGGCACCGGCGATCAGGCCACCGAACAGGTAGAGCCAGTAGCTGAACATGTTCAGGCGCGGGAACGCGACGTCGGGCGCACCGATCTGCAGGGGCATGATCGCGTTGCCGAAGCCGAAGAACAGCGGCGTCGCGAACAGCAGCAGCATGATCGTGCCGTGCATCGTGAAGAGCTGGTTGTAGAGCTCCTCGTTGACCAGCTGGCTGCCCGGGTAGGCGAGCTCGGACCGGATCAGCAGCGCCATGATGCCCGCCGCGACGAACCAGAACATCGCCGTACCGAAGTACAGGTTGCCGATCAGCTTGTGGTCCGTGGTCGTCATGACCCGGACGATCTGCTGGCCGAGCGGCTTGCGCTCGGACAGCTCCGCGTTGCGGGTGAGCGTGGCGGTCACTCGTGCTCCTCCTCGTCGTGGTTGATGAGGTTCTCGGAGTAGACGCCACCCTTGACCGGCTCGTCGGAGACGTGCTCGGGGTCAGCAGCGAGCTTCTTGAGGAATGCCTCGTACTCGGCCTCGGTCACGACCTTCACCCGGAACAGCATCCGCGAGTGGTAGGCGCCACAGAGTTCGTAGCACTTGCCGTCGAAGGTGCCGGTGCCCGTGGGCTTGACCTGGAACGAGTTGTCGTTGCCCGGGACGACGTCCATGCGCATCGCGAAGGCCGGGACGCCGAAGTCGTGGATCACGTCGGGGCTGTAGAGGTCGAACTCGACCGTCTTGCCGACCGGGATCACCAGCGTGGGGATGTCGTCACCACCGGCGCTGTTGACGTAGACGTTCTTGCCGCCGGCAGCCTCGGTGTCGGGGTAGTTGAACGTCCACTGCCACTTCTGGCCGACGACCAGCACGGTGACGTCGGGGTTCTCCACCTCGTCGAGCGCGATGTTCTGCACGCGCACGGTGTGGGCGAAGAACGCGATCACCATGATGACCGGGAAGATCGTGTAGAAGATCTCGATCGGCAGGTTGTAGCGCGTCTGGACCGGGACCTCGTCGTCACTGCGACGACGGAACCAGATCGGGACGCCGATGATGAGCGCCCACGTGATCACGCCGGTGACGAGAGCAGCGATCCACGCTCCCTGCCACAGCTGCAGGATGTGCTCACCCTGCTCCGACTTGATCTCCGGCATGCCGATCCGTTCCCACTGGGAATCGGTCGAGCAGCCGGACAACGCGGCCGCGAGTACGACGAATCCGGCGAGCGGGATCGCGCGACGGAACCGTCGCTGCGCCCGCGGACGCTCGGGGTGCCACCAGCCCACGAACGAGCCTTCCTCTCGAGGGTCAGAACTACAGCGAACAGTAGCGGAGGACGACCTCGTGCGGCGCGCGGGGTGGGTCGTTTCGGACCAGCAGTCCCTCCTCCCCCGCTGGGCACGGCCTGGTTCTATGGTCAGGTGGTGAGCAGCACCCCCGAGGTCTACCTCGACAGCGCCTCCGCCGAGCGCCTGCACCCGGCCGCCCGCGAGACCCTGCTCGCCGCCCTCGAGAGGGGGTACGCCGACCCGCGCCGCCTCCACGGTCCCGGCCGCGACGCGCGGCTGATCGTCGACAACGCCCGGGCGGTCGTGGCCGAGTGCCTCGGCGTGGCGCCGGACGAGGTGGGCTTCACCTCCTCGGGCACCGAGGCCGTGCACCGCGGCCTGCTCGGGCTGACGGCGGCCACGGGGCGGTACGGGATCGTCCACAGTGCGGTCGAGCACTCGTCCGTGCTGCACGCCGCCCAGTGGCGCGACTCCCCTGCCCACGTCTCCGTCGCGGTCGACACCCTCGGCCACGTCGACCTCGCCGCGATGGCGGCGGCCGCACGCGAGCCCGGCGTGGGGGCGGTGGCGCTCCAGGCGGCCAACCAGGAGGTCGGGACGCTCCAGCGCGTCGACGAGCTGGACCTGCCGGCCGGCGTACCGCTGCTCGTGGACGCGGCCGCGGCGTTCGGCCACGTGCCGCTCCCCCGGCGTTGGGACGCGCTGGCCGCATCCGCGCACAAGTGGGGCGGTCCGGCGGGCGTGGGTGTGCTGGCCGTACGGCGCGGCACCCGCTGGACGACACCGTTCCCCGGCGACGACGGCCTCGACCAGCCCGGCTTCCCCAACGTGCCGGCGGCCCTGGCCGCCGCCGCGGCCCTGCAGGCCGTGGTCGCGGAGCAGGCCGAGGTGGGGGCGCGCCTTTCAGTCCTCGTCGACAGGATCCGCTCGGCGGCCGCGGCACTGCCCGACGTCGAGGTCGTGGGCGACCCGGCGCACCGGCTCCCCCACCTGGTGACCTTCTCCGCGCTCTACGTGAGCGGGGACGAGATCGTCAACGAGCTCGCGCGCCGAGGCTTCGGCGTGGCGAGCGGGTCGGCCTGCACGGCCTCGACCCTCGAGCCGAGCCACGTGCTCGCCGCGATGGGAGCCCTCACGCACGGCAACGTGCGGGTGTCGCTCTCCCGGGACACGTCCGGGGAGCAGGTGGATGCCTTCTGCGCGGCGCTCGGCGAGGTCGTGACGGAGATCCGGAGCCGGGCGGGTGTGCCGTGATCGAGATCGACTGCCGCGACCTGCCCTGCCCGCGCCCGGTCATCGAGCTGGCGAAGGCGCTGCCCGAGGTACCGGTCGGCGGCCGGATCGCGGTGGTTGCCCGCGACCCGGCCGCCCGGTACGACGTCCCGGCGTGGTGCCGGATGCGCGGCCAGGCCTACGTCGGCGAGGAGCTCGCCGACGACGGGGTGCCGCGCTACGTGGTGGAACGGCTCAGCTGAGGTGCTTGGCGACCTCGTCGGCCGCCTCGTCGCCGTAGGAGACGCGGACCCGCTCGACGAACTGCTCGAGCGTGAAGGTGTACTCCTGCGTGCCGACGGTCTCGACGACGTAGGCCGCGAGGACGCAGCCGACCTGCGCCGCGCGCTCGAGCGAGGTGCCCCAGGACAGCGCGGCCAGGAAGCCGCCGCGGAAGGCGTCGCCGACGCCGGTGGGCTCGACGGCCGCGACGTCCTTGGCGGCGGGGACCTCGAACGAGGTGCCGTCCTGCGAGGTCACCCGGACGCCGTCCTTGCCGAGCGTGGTGACCTGGATGCCGACCCGGGAGAGGACCTCCTCGGCGCTCCAGCCCGTCTTCTTCTCGATGACGTGCGACTCGTACTCGTTGGAGAACAGGATCGCCGCGCCCTCGATCAGGTCGCGGATCAGGTCGCCCTCGGCGAAGGCGAGCTGCTGCGAGCAGTCGGCGATGAAGGGGTAGCCGCGCTGGCGGCACTCCTCGGTGTGGCGCTTCATGGCCTCGGGGTCGTCGGCGCCGATCAGGACGTACGTCGGCGCGCCGACGCGCTCCACGATGGGGAGCAGCTCGATCTGGCTGGCCTCGCTCATCGCGCCCGGGTAGAAGGACGCGAACTGGGCCATGGTGCTGTCGGTGGTGCAGACGAAGCGGGCGGTGTGCTTGCTCTCGGAGATGTGGACCGAGTCGCAGTCGACGCCGTTGCGCTCCAGCCACGAGCGGTAGTCGGCGAAGTCGTCGCCGGCCGCGCCGACGAGCACCGGACGGAGGCCGAGGCGGGCCAGGCCGAAGCACATGTTCGGCGCCACCCCTCCCCGGCGGATCTCGAGGTCGTTGACCAGGAAGGAGACCGAGAGCTTGTCGAGCTGCTCGACGACGAGGGAGTCGGCGAACTTGCCGCCGAAGGTCATGAGGTGGTCCGTCGCGATCGAGCCGGCGATGAGGAGGGAGCCCGTGGGTGCAGTCACGACACGGAACATTAACCGAGCCGTTGCAGCAATATCGGCGTATGGCTCTGGGTCTACTCCGTGGTAACGCCTAACGTCGAGGACATGACGCCGTACGAGGAGATCGCCGCCCCCCGCGACCTGCACGCCGACTGCGAGGCCGTGAGCCGCCGGCTCGAGCACGCAGCCGTCAAGGCCACCCGACCCGCGCCCAGCATCCACTTCGACGAGTTCCCCCGCGACGCCGGCAAGCGGGAGATCCGGATCTCCGAGGCCGCGCAGCGCCTGGCCAACGCGCTCCACCTGCACCTCGACTAGCACGAGGTGTCAGAAAAAGCGCCTCGAGATGCCAGAAGCGCCCCGGTTGTCCCGGGGCGCTTCTTTCTGCTTGGCATCTCGAGGCGCTTTTTCTAACACCTCGTGCGCGGTGACTCAGTTGAACGAGTCTCCGCAGGCGCAGGAACCCGTGGCGTTCGGGTTGTCGATCGTGAAGCCCTGCTTCTCGATGGTGTCGACGAAGTCGATGACCGCCCCGTTGAGGTAGGGGATGCTCATCCGGTCGACCACGACGGCCACGCCGTCGAAGTCGGTGACGACGTCGCCGTCGAGGGTGCGCTCGTCGAAGAAGAGCTGGTAGCGCAGGCCGGAGCAGCCGCCCGGCTGCACCGAGATGCGCAGCGCGAGGTCCTCGCGGCCCTCCTGCTCGAGCAGGCTCTTCACCTTCGTGGCCGCCACCGGGCTCAGGTTGATCTGGTCCTCACGGCGGTCGAGGTCAACCGGGGTCGCGACGGTCGTGGTCGCGCCGGGGGCCTCGTGGCTGTGGCCGCCTCCGCAGCAGCTGTCGCTCATGCTCACTCCAGGTGTGTCAGGTCGGTGTTCGACTGTCCCAATGGTCGCACAGCCGTGGTTATTCCCCCCAGACGAGGACGGGCTTGACCACCGCACCGCTCTTCGAGTCGGCGACCGCGTCGGCGATCTTCTCGAACGGGTAGGTCGTCACGAGGTGGTCGACGTCGAACTTGCCGGCCTCGCGCAGCGCGATCAGCTGCGGGATGGTCTCCAGCGGGTCGGCCTCGCCCTCGATCGAGGAGCGCACGACCTTGCCCGACTGCAGCAGGTCGATCGCGTCGATGGTGTACTCCGGCGCGCCCAGGCCCAGCGCGACGAGCAGGCCGCGCGAGCGCAGGGAGCGCTGGGCCTGCAGGACGACCGCGGCGATCGCGGTGGTGTCGATGGCGTAGGCCGCGCCGCCGCCCGTCAGCGCCCTGACCCGCTCCTCGACCGGTCCGGCGGCCTCGTCCGTGGGATCGAGCGCCGTGGCGCCGTACCCCTCGGCGACGGTACGACGAGCCGCGACCGGGTCCACCACCACGACCGTCTCGACCCCGAGCCCCCGGGCCACCGCGACCGCGGCCAGCCCGACCGCGCCGGCGCCGAAGACGACGATCGGCTCGTCGGTCCTCGGGTCGAGCACGTTGAGGACCGTGCCGGCGCCGGTCTGGAAGCCGCAGGCGAAGGGCGCGAGCCGGGCGAGGTCGAGGCCCTTGTCGACCACGACGCAGTTGTCGGCGTAGGCCAGGGCGTGGCGGGCGAGGCTGGACTGGCCGAAGAAGTTGCCGAAGACCGTCTGCTCGCCCCGCTTCATGGTGGTCGAGCCGTCGGCGCGCATGCCCATGTAGTTGAGCAGCAGCGACTGCTCGCAGTAGCCGACGTCGCCGGCCCGGCACGGCCCGCAGGCGCGGCAGGAGCGGAAGCTGAGCACGACGTGGTCGCCGACCTCGATGCCGGTCACGGCCGCGCCGACCTTCTCGACGACGCCGGTGCCCTCATGACCGACGACCGTCGGCATCATCTCCTGCGGCAGCATGGTCGGCACCGTGAGGTCGGTGTGGCACAGCCCGGTCGCGACGATGCGGACCAGGACCTCGTCGTCCCGCGGCTCCTCGAGCTCGACCTCGGCCGCGACGAAGTCGCCGCCCGGCTGCTCGACGAGGTAGGCAGTCGTCTTCATGCGTCGTCACGCTCCAGCCAGAAGTAGTAGAGGTCGGCCACGCCGAAGGCGGCCTCCAGCTTGCCGTTCATGATCCCCATGAGGGTGCGGTCGTCGACCTGCTTGAAGTGGTCGAACACCGGCATCCGGTCGTAGACCATGGTGGCGGTCACCTCGCCCCGGAAGCCGACCTCCCACAGGGAGGCCTCGCCCCCGCCGCCGGCATCCTTGTTGGAGTAGAGCTCGCCGTTCTCGTCGCGACACACCAGCGGCACCGCGGCGAGGGCGCTGTCGAAGCGCTTGCCGTGCCAGCGCACCTTCTCCAGCACCGTGCTGGCGAGGTGGCCGGTCGCGAAGTCGCCACCGCGCCAGGCACCGAGGATCCCCTCGACGCGGACAGGTGCGAGGTCGGCCCAGAGGGTGTCGAGGTCGGCGGGCTCGGCCCGCTCGGCTGCACGCAGCTCGTCGAAGCGTGTTCTGATGTCCGTCACGCGGCCAATCTAGAACATGTTCCTCTCATCTGGACACGGGCGTTTGCAGAAAGTGAGGACGAAGTGAGGACCTTCGTCTCGCTCAGGACGACCAGGTCCGGGCCACGCGCGCGGCCAGCTCGCCGAGCGCCCCGACCGGGTCCTGGAAGGCCCGCTGCTCCCCCACCGCGTCGACGAGGGAGTACGCCGCGTCCATGCCCAGCGCGCGCATCTCCCGCTGGCCGACCAGCACCTGGCCGGCCAGGGCGACACAGGGACGCAGGGCGTCGGCGGCCACCGCCGCCACACCCGCCGGGACCTTGCCCGCGCGGCTGCTGAAGTCGAAGGCGCCCTCGCCGGTGATGACCAGGTCCGCCGCCGCGGCCTGCCGGGCGAGGCCGACGGCCTCGGCGACCAGCTCGATGCCGGAGACCCGGCGCCCGCCGAGCAGCATCAGCGCGAAGCCGAGCCCGCCGGCCGCGCCGGCGCCCGGCTCGAGGGAGAGCCGGCGGTCGGTCGCCGCGGCCCACTGCTCGAGGTAGCCGTCCATGGCGACCTGCATCTCCTCGTCGAGGCCCTTCTGGGCGCCGAACGTCTTGCTCGCGCCGAACAGCCCGGTCAGCGGGCTGTCGACGTCGGTCGCGGCGATGATCTCGACACCGTCGACGAGACCGCGGGCGATGCTCAGGTCGACCTGCGTCACGCCGTCGAGGAAGATCCCGCCGACGTCGAGCGCGACGTCAGCGTCCGCGCCGAGTGCGGCGAGCAGGCCCGCTCCCCCGTCGTTCGTGCCCGACCCGCCGAGACCCACGACGACCCGGGTGGAGCCGGAGTTGACGGCCTCGAGCAGCAGCTGGCCCACGCCGACCGTCGTACCGAACTCGCCGAGCTTGCCGCCCGTCAGGTGGGAGCCGCAGGCCTGGGCACTCTCGATGTACGTCGTGTCGCCCACCGTCAGGATGGTGGCCGGCACCTCGTGGCCCTGCGGCGCCTCCGCGACGACCGCGAGCAGCTCGCCGCCGAGCGTCGCGTGCAGCACGTCGACGAAGCCGGGGCCGCCGTCCGACATCGGGGCGAGGACCACCTCGTCGTCGGGCGCCTGACGGCGCCAGCCCGCGGCGATCGCCTCCGCGGCCTCGACCGCGGTGAGGGTGCCCGCGAACTTGTCGGGGGCCACGAGCACGCGCATGGCGTCATCATGTCGGACCGGGCGGCAGACCGATCAGGGCGCGCCGGGACACCCAAACTAGGATGAGGCCATGACCACCGTGGACCTCCCGCTGCTGCCGCTCGGCCGCGGCTCCGACCCGCTCTCGGAGCGGGGTGTCGAGTGCCCCGGCGACCTGCCGCCGGCCTCCGACCCGGACCTGGTCGCCCGCGCGCGGGCCGCCAAGGAGAAGCTCGGCGAGCGGCTGTTCGTGCTCGGCCACCACTACCAGCGCGACGAGGTCATCCAGTTCGCCGACGTCACCGGCGACTCGTTCAAGCTCGCCCGTGACGCGGCCGCCCGGCCCGACGCGGAGTTCATCGTCTTCTGCGGCGTGCACTTCATGGCGGAGTCGGCCGACATCCTGACCGGCCCGGACCAGAAGGTCGTCCTCCCGGACCTCGCTGCCGGCTGCTCGATGGCCGACATGGCCCGGATCGCCCAGGTCGAGCGGGCGTGGGACGCGCTGGCCGAGGCCGGTGTCCAGGACGTCGTCGTCCCGGTGACCTACATGAACTCCAGCGCCGCGATCAAGGCGTTCTGCGGCCGCAACGGCGGCGTCGTGTGCACCTCGTCCAACGCCGAGGTGGCCCTCGACTGGGCGTTCGAGCAGAAGGGCGAGGACACCAAGGTCCTCTTCCTGCCCGACCAGCACCTCGGCCGCAACACCGCCGTGCTCAAGCTCGGCTACTCCCTCGACGAGTGCGTCGTGTGGAACCCGCACAAGCCCAACGGCGGGCTCACGCCCGAAGAGCTCGCGCAGGCGCGGATCATCCTGTGGAAGGGCCACTGCTCGGTGCACGGCCGCTTCGCCGCCGACGTCATCGACGAGCTGCGCGCCAAGGTGCCGGACCTCAACGTCCTGGTGCACCCCGAGTGCCAGCACGAGGTCGTGCTCAAGTCCGACCTGGTCGGCTCGACGGAGTTCATCATCAAGACGATCGAGGAGGCGCCGGCCGGCTCGAGCTGGGCGATCGGCACCGAGCTCAACCTGGTGCAGCGCCTCAAGAACGCCCACCCGGACAAGAACATCATGTTCCTCGACCGCAACGTCTGCTACTGCTCGACGATGAACCGGATCGACCTCCCGCACCTGGTCTGGGCGCTCGAGAACCTCGCCGAGGGCAACCTCGTCAACCAGATCGAGGTCGACCCGCAGACCGAGGCCGACGCGCTCGTCGCGCTGCAGCGGATGCTCGACCTGCCGGGGAAGACCCATCGTGACTGACGGCCTGCCCGCCTGCCCGGAGTGCTCCGGCGAGTACACCTACGAGATGGGCGAGCTGATGGTCTGCCCCGAGTGCGCCCACGAGTGGTCGCCGGCGGAGGCCGCAGCGGCTGCCGACGAGGCCGCGTCCGCGGGCGTGGTGCGCGACGCGAACGGGAACCCGCTGGCCGACGGCGACGACGTCATCGTGGTCAAGGACCTCCCGGTCAAGGGTGCGCCGAAGCCCATCAAGTCCGGCACCAAGGTCCGCAGCATCCGCCTCGTGAGCGGCGTGGGCGACCACGACATCGACTGCAAGGTCGACGGGTTCGGGCCCATGCAACTGAAGTCCACCGTGGTCAGGAAGGCCTGAGCGTGTTCAAGCGGACCAAGTCCCCCGCCGTCGAGGAGCAGAGCGCCCCGACGAAGCCCGGCGGCAAGGGCCGGCCGACGCCGACCCGCAAGGAGGCCGAGGCAGCGGCGAAGGCGCGCGCCCGCGTGCCGCGCGACAAGCGCGAGCTGCAGCGCCAGCAGCGCGAGCTCCGCTCGGAGAGCAGCCGCAAGATCCGGCAGGGCATGAAGGCCGGCGACGAGAAGTACTTCCTGCCGCGTGACAAGGGCCGGGTGCGCCGCTTCATCCGCGACTACGTCGACGCGCGCTTCTCCATCGTCGAGATGGTCATCCCGCTCATGATCGCCGGGCTGGTGCTGGGCTACACCGGCCAGTCCGCGCTCGTGCAGGCCAGCAGCATCGTGCTGCTCGCGACCGTGCTCTTCGTGATCACCGACATGTTCGTGCTGCGCTTCCGCCTGCGCCGCGAGCTGCGCCGCCGGTTCCCCGACGAGTCGCTCAAGGGCACGACCTACTACGCCCTCACCCGCTCCATGCAGATGAAGTTCATGCGGCTGCCCAAGGCCCGCGTGAAGATCGGCCAGGCGCTTCCGGAGGACTACGACCGGTGAAGCTCGTCGCCGCGCTCCGCACGCCGGGCGCGGGCCTGCTGGAGCCCGCGTTCCGCACGCGCCTCGCGGAGCTCGGCGCGACGCGGGTGCAGGTCAACCTCGACGACGACGCGGTCGCACCGGCGATGCGCTTCGGACCGGGTACGCCGATCACGGCGGTCGTCTCGGTCTGGGGCGAGCTCGACGTGGCCGGTGTGCTCGGCGTCGTACGCGAGGCGGACGGGGACGTCGACGCGTGGCTGGTCGACGAGCGCGAGCCGCTGGTGCCGCCCGTCGTACCGGACGGGGTGCGGGCGGACGCCCTGGCCAACCTCGCCTTCCTGCGCAGGCCCGAGGCGATGAGCCACGCCGACTGGCTGTCCGACTGGCTCGATCGCCACACCCAGGTGGCGATCGACACCCAGGGCACCTTCGGCTACGTGCAGAACCCGGTGCTCGAGGCGCTGACCCCCGGCGGGCGCGACGTCACCGGCATCGTCGAGGAGCTCTTCCCGATGGCGGCCATGAGCGACCAGCACGCGTTCTACGGCAGCGGTGGCGACGACGCCGAGCTCAACCGGCGCTTCTCCGAGCTGATGGACAGCTGCGCGCGCTTCGGCGCGGCCGACGGCCTCGACCTGGTGCCGACCAGCCGTTTTCTCTTCCGCCTGCAGTAGCACCTCCGGGGCCCGCTGCGCATGGTCGGATCGCGCCACTGCCCGGACGGGAATCGCGAGCGCAACGAGCCAGACGGTTCAGCCGATCACCTCGGACCGGCGCGGCGACGTGGTGAGCGCCGGGTCCGTCGTGATGACGCCGTCGAGGACGCGGTCGATCGCGGCGAGGGTCTCGGCGTCGAGCCCGACACCGGCTGCCTTGACGTTCTCGGTGACCTGCTCGGGACGGCTGGCGCCGATGATCGCCGCGGAGACGTTGTCGTTCTGGAGGACCCAGGCGACGGCGAGCTGGGCGAGGGTCAGGTCGACGGACTCCGCGACCGGACGCAGCTGCTGGACCCGCTCGAGGACGTCGTCGCGCAGCCAGCGGCCGACGAAGTCGGCGCCACCCTTGGTGTCGGTCGCACGGGAGCCGGCCGGCGGCGGCTGGCCCGGCAGGTACTTGCCGGTGAGCACGCCCTGCGCGATCGGCGACCAGACGATCTGGCCGAGGCCGAGCTCCTTCGAGGTGGGGACGACCTCCTCCTCGATGACGCGCCAGAGCATGGAGTACTGCGGCTGGTTGGAGATCAGCGGCACGCGCAGCTCCTTGGCGAGCGCGGCGGCGGCGCGGATCTCCTCAGCCCGCCACTCCGAGACGCCGATGTAGAGCGCCTTGCCCGAGCGGACGACGTCGGCGAAGGCGAGCATCGTCTCCTCCAGCGGCGTCTCGTGGTCGTAGCGGTGCGCCTGGTAGAGGTCGACGTAGTCGGTGCCGAGGCGGCGCAGCGAGCCGTCGATCGACTCCAGGATGTGCTTGCGGGACAGACCGTGGTCGTTGTGGCGGCCCGGGCCGGTCGGCCAGAAGACCTTCGTGAAGATCTCCAGGCCCTCGCGCCGCTCCCCCGTCAACGCCTTGCCGAGGACCGTCTCGGCCGCGGTGTTGGCGTAGACGTCGGCCGTGTCGAAGGTCGTGATGCCCTCGTCGAGCGCCTGCCGGACGCACGCCAGGGCGGCGTCCTCCTCGACCTGCGAGCCGTGGGTGAGCCAGTTGCCGTACGCGATGGCCGAGATCCTGAGGCCGCTCGCGCCGAGGTTGCGAATCTCCATGCCTCGACCCTAGTGACTGCAGTCAACGCCGGTCCCGGTTCCGGGCCGCGGACCTGCCGGTGGGAGTATCGGGACGTGGTTGCTGCTGATGTCTCCGTCCGGGTCGGATGGCCCGCCGACGCCGCCGGCATCGCCGAGGTGCAGCTGCGTTCCTGGCGCAGCCGGTACGACGGCCGCCTGGCCGCGCAGCTCGACGAGCAGGGCATCGGTGTCGACGACCTCGCCGAGGCCTGGCGTAGCACGCTCGCCCGCCCGCCGCAGGCTCGGCAGCGGGCCCTCGTCGCGCTGGTCCGCGACACGGTCGTCGGTTTCGCGCTCACCGGCCCCAACACCGACCCCGACGCGGACCCGTCCGCCGACGGCGAGATCGGCGAGCTCACCATCGACCCCGACACGACCCGCGCCGGGCACGGCTCCCGGTTGCTCCAGGCCTGCGTGGACACCCTGCTGGCGGACCGCTTCGCGCGCGCGGTCGTCTGGGTGGACGCCACCGACGACGTCCTGCGGGCGTTCCTGACCAGCACCGGCTGGGCTCCCGACGGCGCCAGCCGCGAGCTGGCCGACGAGACGGGCGCGGCACTCAAGCAGGTCCGGCTGCACACGGCGCTCTCCTGAGCGTGGTGGACGTCGACCGTCGTACCGTCGTCCGGGACAGCCTGGGCGTCGCGATCGCGACCGGGACGTACGGACTGAGCTTCGGCGCCGTCGGCGTCGCCTCCGGCCTCGACGTGGCACAGACCTGCGTGCTGTCGCTGCTGATGTTCACCGGCGCCTCGCAGTTCGCGCTGGCGGGCGTGCTCGGCGCCGGCGGGTCGGCGGTGTCCGGCGCCCTGACGGCACTGCTCCTGGGGACGCGGAACACGCTCTACGGACTGCGGATGGCCCCGCTGCTGGGCTACCGCGGGTGGCAACGGGCCGTCGCGGCGCACGTGCTGATCGACGAGTCCACCGCGATGGCGGTCAACCGGGCGAGCCGGTCGCTCGCGCGCACCGGGTTCTGGACCACCGGCGGCACCATCTTCGTGCTCTGGAACCTGACCACGCTGGTCGGGGCTGTCGCCGGCGAGCAGCTCGGCGACCCGCGCGACCTCGGCCTCGACGCGGCGGTCGGTGCGGCCTTCCTCGCGCTGCTGTGGCCGCGCCTGGCCTCCCCCGTCGCCCGGCTGACCGCGGTACTCGCCGCGCTGGTGGCTGCGAGCGCCGTGACGGTGACGCCGGCCGGCGTACCGGTGCTGGTGGCGGCGGGCGTCGCCGTCCTCGTGGGAGCGCTGCGCCGATGACGTGGTGGGCCATCCTGGCTGCCGGCCTCGGCTGCTACCTGCTCAAGCTCGCCGGGCTCTCCGTCCCGGCGCGGGTCCTCGCCCGCCCGGTGGTGGCGCGGATCGCCGACCTCGTCCCGGTCGCGCTGCTGGCCGCGCTGGTCGCCGTACAGGTGCTCGCCGCGCCGTCCGGACGCGCACTCGCCCTCGACGCCCGTGCGGCCGCCCTCGGCGTGGCCGTGCTGCTCCTGCTCGCCCGGGCGCCGTTCCTGGTGGTCGTCTTCGGCTCCGCCGCCTCAGCCGCCCTCCTGCGCCTCCTCTGACCCACGAACCGCGGAAGATGGCACCACGAAGTCGGCGTCATGGCACCTCGAGATGTGGATCGTGGTTGCCACGAGTCGCAGTTGGTGGTGCCACGAGCCGCAGTTCGTGGTGCCACGAGGCCCACTTCGTGGGGTCAGGTGAGGTCGAGGAAGTGCTCGAGGCCGACGGTGAGGCCGGGGAAGTCGCCGATGCGGCGGACGCCGGTGAGGACACCGGGGGTGAACGAGACCCGGTCGAGGGAGTCGTGGCGGATGGTGAGGGTCTCGCCCAGGCCGCCGAGGATGACCTCCTGGTGGGCCACCAGGCCGCGGACCCGCACGCTGTGGACCCGGACGCCGTCGACGTCGGCGCCACGCGCGCCCTCGAGCCCGGTGCTGGTCGCGTCCGGGATCGGCGCGCTGCCGGCCTCGCGGCGGGCGGCGGCGATCATCTCGGCCGTCCGGCCAGCGGTCCCGCTGGGGGCGTCGGCCTTGGTCGGGTGGTGCAGCTCCACGACCTCGACCGACTCGAAGAAGGGGGCGGCGATCGCTGAGAAGCGCATCATCAGGATCGCGCCGATGGAGAAGTTGGGGGCGATCAGCACGCCGGTGCCGGGGCTGTCGGCGAGCCAGCCGCGCAGGGTGGCCAGGCGCGCGTCGTCGAAGCCCGTCGTACCGACGACGGCGTGGATGCCGTTCTCGATGCAGAACCTCAAGTTGTCCATGACCACGTCGGGGTGGGTGAAGTCGACGACGACCTGCGTGCCGCTCTCGACGAGAGCGGCGATCGGGTCGCCCTGGTCGACCCCCGTGCTGAAGTCGACGTCGGGAGCCTCCTCGACCGCGCGGACGACCTCCGCGCCGACCTTGCCCTGGGCTCCGAGGACCCCGACACGGAGCCTTCCAGCGTCGGTGGGACCGGCGTTCTCCGCGACACGAGTGCTCACGGGACCAAGGTAGTGCGTCACCCGGGCAGGCGTTCTGGCAGGCTGACCCCCATGGTGAACAAGATCCCGGCCCGGATCCGGTGGGCGGTGGACTTCATGGACGTCCAGCCCAACGACCACGTGCTGGAGATCGGCTGCGGAAATGGCGCAGCCGCCGACCTCATCTGCCGGCGCCTCGAGGGCAAGGGCAAGATGTTCGCGATCGACCGCTCGGAGGCCGGCGTCGACCGCACCAAGCAGCGCTGCGCGGCCCACATCGAGGCCGGCCGGCTCACCGTGCGCCAGATCGACCTGGCCACGCTGCGGGTGCCGGTCAAGCGGCTCACCAAGGTGTTCGCGTTCGACGTCAACCTGTTCTGGGTGCGCGACGCGGCCGAGGAGATCGCCCTCCTCCACGAGCGGCTGATGCCCGGCGGCTCGGTCAACCTCTTCTTCGACACCAGCCGTCCCGAGCAGGTCTCCGACATCCTCGAGAAGACCTCCGCGCAGCTGCGCGACGGCGGCTTCCGGGTCTACATCGTCGACTCGAAGATGCCGCCCGTCATCGGGATCATCGGCCGCCGCTGATCTCGACCCGTGTGCGGCGGTCCCGAGTGGGTACCGCCGCACCACGTGACGCAGGAACTATCGAGAACGACCGCCCACCGAGCCACTGAGCTCGCCGAGTCCGCCCTGGCGACTCCGGCCGCGGACGTCGTACCGCACCCGGCGCTGGACCAGGCCATCGAGACCGACGAGCCACCCCAGGGAGGTCTCGACCCCGTCGTCTTCGGCGTCGCCGCCTCGATCAGCGTCGCCTTCGTCGTCTGGGGCCTGGTCGGAACGAGCTCACTCGCCACCGCCTCGGGGCACGCCCTGGACTGGGTGATGACCAACACCGGCTGGCTGTTCGTGCTCACCTCGAGCGGGTTCGTCGTCTTCGTGATCTGGCTCGCCCTGAGCAAATACGGCGCCATCCCGCTGGGCCGCGACGACGAGGAGCCGGAGTTCCGGACGTCGTCGTGGATCGCGATGATGTTCAGCGCCGGCATGGGCATCGGCCTGATGTTCTACGGCGTCAGCGAGCCGCTCTCCCACTTCGTGACTCCCCCGCCGGGCACCGGCGGCGACGAGAACACCGCCGCCCAGACCGCGATGGCGACCACGATGTTCCACTGGACCCTGCACCCATGGGCGATCTACGCCGTCGTGGGCCTCGCCATCGCGTACGGCGTCTACCGCAAGGGCCGCGTGCAGCTGATCTCCGCGGCCTTCGCCCCTCTCCTCGGCGAGCGTGCGTCCGGCGGGGCCGGGAAGGTCATCGACATGTTCGCGATCTTCGCGACGCTGTTCGGCTCCGCCACGTCGCTGGGACTCGGCGCCCTGCAGATCAGCAGCGGGTTGGAGATCGTCGGCGGCATCGGTCCGCTCGGCAACGGCGCGCTGGTGCTGATCATCGCCGTGCTCACGGTCGCCTTCGTCCTCTCCGCGGTGTCGGGGGTCGCCAAGGGCATCCAGTGGCTGTCGAACATCAACATGGTGCTGGCCGTGCTCCTCGCGGCCTTCCTGTTCGTCGTCGGCCCCACCGTCTTCATCCTCAACCTCGTGCCGACCTCGATCGGCAGCTACGTCCAGGACCTCTCGATGATGGCCGCTCGTACCGGAGCCGAGGGCGCGGCCACCGAGGACTGGCTCGGCACCTGGACCGTCTTCTACTGGGCGTGGTGGCTGTCCTGGACGCCCTTCGTCGGCATGTTCATCGCGCGCATCTCGCGGGGGCGGACGATCCGTCAGTTCGTGTCCGGCGTGCTCCTCGTGCCGAGCGTGGTCAGCGTGATCTGGTTCTGCATCCTCGGCGGCACCGCCATCGACCTGCAGCGCACCGGCACCGACATCGCGAATGCGGGCGGTCTCGAGGACCAGCTCTTCGGCACCCTCGACGCCCTGCCCCTGGCCACGATCGCCGGCGTGCTGGTGATGACGCTGGTCGCGATCTTCTTCGTCTCCGGCGCCGACGCCGCCTCGATCGTCATGGGCAGCCTGTCCGAGCGCGGGACGACGCAGCCCCGGCGCACCACGGTGATCTTCTGGGGCGTCGCCACCGGAGCGGTGGCGGCGGTGATGCTGCTCGCGGGCGGCGAGGACGCACTGACCGGCCTGCAGACGATCACCATCGTGGCGGCGTTGCCGTTCGTGGTCGTCATGGTCGGCCTGGCCGTGGCCCTGGTGCGCGACCTGCGGAACGACCCGATGGTCGTCCGTCGCAGGTACGGCGAGGAGGCCGTCGAGCAGGCCGTCATCGCCGGCGTGACCGAGCACGGCGACGACTTCGTGCTCTCGATCGAGCCGACGGAGCCCGAACCGACCCCTTGACGGAGCTTGCGTCATAGGCTCCGTGGGCTCAAGCCCCCGGAGCCTATGACGCTACGTCGCTGAGTACGCGCGCCTCAGGCCGGGCCGACGACGGCGAGCAGCTCGGGCCGGCCGAACACGTCGGCGGCGACGGCGCGCACGTCCTCGACCGTCACGGCCTCGATCCGGGCGATGACCTCGTCGATGCCGAGCACCTCGCCGTGGACGAGCTCGTTCTTGCCGATGCGCATCATCCGGGAGCCGGAGTCCTCGAGGCCCAGGATCATGCCGCCGACGAGCTGGCCCTTGCCGCGCGCGAGCTCGTCCTCGGAGATCCCCTCGGCGGCGATCGTCGAGAGCTGCTCGCGGACCACGGCGAGGACCTCCTCGGTGCGGTCGGGCAGGCAGCCGACGGCCACGCCGACGATGCCGGAGTCGGCGTACTGGCTGGCGAAGGAGTAGACCGAGTAGGCCAGCCCGCGCAGCTCACGGACCTCCTGGAACAGCCGGCTGGACGTGCCGCCGCCGAGCGCGGTGTTGAGGACGCCCAGCGCGTAGCGGCGCTCGTCGTCGCGGGTGACGCCCTCACGGCCGATGACCAGGTTGACCTGCTCGAACGGGCGGCTGACCTCGGCGGTGCCGGGAGACACGCGCGGACGGCGCTTCGAGGAGGTCGCACGGCCCGGGACGGGGGCGGCCTCGCCCACGAGCCAGTCGTGGCGCGAGAAGGCCTTGCGGACGGCCTTGACGGCGGCGTCGTGGTCGACCGCGCCGGCGATCGAGATGACCGTGTTGGCCGGGACGTAGTGGCGCTTGTAGAAACGCCGGATCTGGGCCCCGGTCATCGCGCCGATCGACGCGTCGGTGCCCGCGATCGGGCGGCCCAGCGGCGTACCGGCACCCCAGGCCAGCTCGGCCAGCAGGTTCTGGACGACGTCGTCGGGGTCGTCGTCGTGCATCGCGATCTCGTCGAGGATCACGTCGCGCTCGGCGTCGACGTCGTGGGCGGCGATCACCGAGCCGGTGATCATGTCGCCGAGCACGTCGACCGCGAGCGGCAGGTCGTCGGACAGGACCCGCGCGTGGAAGCAGGTGTACTCCTTGGCGGTGAAGGCGTTGAACTCACCGCCCACCGCGTCGAGCGCGATCGAGATGTCGAGCGCGGAGCGCTCGTCGGTGCCCTTGAACAGCAGGTGCTCGAGGAAGTGCGAGGCGCCGTGCGTGGCGGCGGTCTCGTCGCGCGAGCCGACCCCCACCCAGACGCCGATCGACGACGAGCGGGCGCCGGCCATCTGCTCGGTCACGATGCGCAGGCCGGAGGGCAGCTGCGTGCGTCGTACGACGGACGTCACCTGGCCGGAGTCGTCACGGACCGTCTCCAGCGTGCGCGTGGAGACTCGGGAAACGGCCGACGGCCGGTCAGCGTGCTGCTGACCGGCCGTCGACTTGAGAGCGTTGCTCACGCGTCCTCGGACTCCGCACCGTCGTCGTCCGCCGAACCCTCGGCGTCGTCGACGACCGGGATCAGCGACAGCTTGCCGCGGTCGTCGATCTCGGCGATCTCGACCTGCAGCTTCTGGCCGACCGCGACGACGTCCTCGACGTTCTCGACGCGCTTGCCGCCGGCGAGGCCGCGCAGCTTGCTGATGTGCAGCAGCCCGTCCTTGCCCGGCATGAGCGCGATGAACGCACCGAAGTTGGTCGTCTTGACGACCGTACCGAGGTAGCGCTCGCCGACCTCCGGCATGGTCGGGTTCGCGATCGCGTTGATCGCGGCCCGGGCGGCCTCGGCCGCCTCGCCGTTGGTCGCACCGATGTAGACCGTGCCGTCGTCCTCGATGGACACGCTGGCACCGGTGTCGTCCTGGATCTGGTTGATCACCTTGCCCTTCGGGCCGATGACCTCGCCAATCTTGTCGACGGGCACCTTGACGGTGATGATCCGCGGCGCGTGGATCGACATCTCCTCGGGAGCGTCGATGGCCTCGGCCATGACCTCGAGGATCGCCAGGCGGGCGTCGCGGGCCTGGGTCAGGGCCGAGGCCAGGACCTCCGCCGGGATGCCGTCGAGCTTGGTGTCGAGCTGGAGCGCGGTGACGAACTCCTTGGTGCCGGCGACCTTGAAGTCCATGTCGCCGAACGCGTCCTCGGCGCCGAGGATGTCGGTCAGCGCGACGTACTCGAGCTTGCCGTCGATCTCACCGGAGATCAGGCCCATCGCGATACCGGCGACGGAGGCCTTCAGCGGGACGCCGGCCTGCAGCAGCGACAGGGTCGAGGCGCAGACCGAGCCCATCGAGGTCGAGCCGTTGGAGCCCATGGCCTCGGAGAGCTGGCGGATGGCGTAGGGGAACTCCTCGCGGCTCGGGAGCACCGGCAGCAGCGCCCGACGGGCGAGCGCTCCGTGGCCGACCTCGCGACGCTTCGGCGAACCGACGCGACCGGTCTCACCGGTGGAGAACGGCGGGAAGATGTACTTGTGCATGTAGCGCCGGTGGTTCTCCGGCGACAGCGTGTCGATCTGCTGCTCCATCTTGAGCATGTCGAGGGTGGTGACGCCCAGGATCTGGGTCTCACCGCGCTCGAACAGCGCCGAGCCGTGGACCCGCGGGATCACGTCGACCTCGGCGTGCAGCGGACGGATGTCGGCGAGGCCGCGACCGTCGATGCGCACCTTGTCGCGCAGGATGCGCTCGCGGACGAGCTGCTTGTTGACGGAGCGGAACGCCGCGCCGAGCTCCTTCTCGCGACCCTCGAAGTCACCAGCGAGCTTGTCGAGCACCTCGGCCTTGAGCTCGTCGGTGCGCGCCTCGCGCTCCTGCTTGTCGCCGATGGTCATGGCGGCAGCGAGGTCCGACTTCACGGCGGCCTCGACGGCGGCGTAGGCGTCGTCCTCGTAGTCGAGGAAGACCGGGAACTCCTGGACCGGCTTGGCGGCCACGTTGGCGAGCTCGACCTGGGCCTCGACGAGCTGCTTGATGAACGGCTTCGAGGCGTCGAGGCCGGCGGCCACGACCTCCTCGGTCGGCGCCTGGGCGCCGCCGCGGACCAGCTCGATGACGTCCTCGGTGGCCTCGGCCTCGACCATCATGATCGCGACGTCGCCGGTCTCGGTGACGCGGCCGGCGACGACCATGTCGAAGACGGCCTTCTCCAGCTGGCTGTGGGTCGGGAAGGCGACCCACTGGCCCTCGATGAGGGCGACGCGGGTGGCGCCGACCGGGCCGCTGAACGGCAGGCCGGAGAGCTGGGTCGACAGCGACGCGGCGTTGATCGCGAGCACGTCGTAGGGGGTGTCGGGGTTGAGCGCCATCACGGTGATGACGACCTGGACCTCGTTGCGCAGGCCCTTCTTGAAGGTCGGGCGCAGCGGGCGGTCGATGAGGCGGCAGGCGAGGATCGCGTCCTCGCCCGGACGGCCCTCGGACCGGAAGAACGAGCCGGGGATGCGGCCCGCGGCGTACATCCGCTCCTCGACGTCGATCGTGAGGGGGAAGAAGTCGAAGTGGTCCTTCGGGTGCTTGCCGGCGGTGGTCGCCGACAGCAGCATGGTGTCGCCGTCGAGGTAGGCGCTCACCGAACCGGCGGCCTGGCGGGCGAGGACGCCCGTCTCGAACTTGACCGTGCGGGTGCCGAACTTGCCGTTGTCGAGAACGGTCTCGACCTCGGAGATGACGGGTTCAGTCAACTGTTTTCTCTTATTCGAACGTGCGGGACGCGTTGCCCCGCGGGAATGGACGTGATTGTCACCGGCCACCTTATCGACCGGTGCGGGAAATGCAGAACGGGCGACCCGTGGCGGGTCGCCCGTTCAGGAAACTATTTCGTCGCTCGGCGCGTGCGGCCCCAAGGCGCGGCCGCGAAGGCGACCTTGGAAGCGGAGCGGTCGTCGAGCGGCCGCAACGCCGGGGACGCTCCGCCGAGCGGCGAAATCAGCGGCGCAGGCCGAGGCGCTCGACGATGGAGCGGTAACGCTCGATCTCGGTCTTCTTCAGGTAGTTGAGAAGGCGACGGCGCTGGCCGACGAGCAGGAGCAGGCCACGACGGCTGTGGTGGTCGTGCTTGTGCTTCTTGAGGTGCTCGGTGAGGTGGCTGATGCGGTGGCTCAGCAGCGCGATCTGCACCTCCGGCGAACCGGTGTCGCCCTCGGTCGTGGCGTACTCCGCGATGATCTGCTTCTTGGTCTCAGCGTCGGTTCCGACTGCCATGGGTTCTCCCTGGTTCGCTCGTTGCGCGGCGCCCCAGCCTGAGTTCCTGGAGCTCTCTTTGTCCGCGGCCGTCCTGACGGCAACCGGAGAAGATTATCAGCGGGCCGGTACGTCGGCCGAATCCTCGACCGCCGGGCCACCGTCGGGCAGCACGACCTCGGGCGCCGCCGCGAACGGGAAGGCCGGCAGGCGGGGCGGCGTCGGGCTGCTCCAGGCGTCCGGGTCCCGCTCCCAGAGGTCCGCGTCGCCGGGGCCGACCGGCAGCGGGAAGACGTTGAAGCGCGGGCTGCCGTTGCTCAGCCACGGGTAGACCCACGACATCCCGTCCTCCTCGATCCCGTCCTCCGACCCATCCTCCTCGGCCAGGCTGTCGTCGACCGACACCGCCCGCCCGTCGGCGGTGAAGAGCTGGACGCCGGTCAGCGGCCTGCCCTGCGCGTCGTAGGGGAACAGGTTGGTGAGCTGGACGCCGTCGTAGGACAGGCCGGGGAGCTCCTCACCCGCCCCCTCGGAGTACATGTCGTCAAGCACCTGGTCGGCCGTCGACCAGCGCGCCTTGTCGACCATCGGCGGGAGCAGGCAGACCGCGAGCACGTTGAGGCCGATCACCACGAGCCGCGCGGCGGCGTGGCCGCGCACCCGCGCGATCGCGCCGCGTCCGCGGCCGAGCTGGACGCTCCCGACGACGAGCAGCGCGAGGACCAGGGCCCAGCCGACGCCGTAGCTGACGTACGGATGGGCCATGTCCTGCAGCACCATCCAGGCCACCCAGGCACGCAGCACCCACCACGCCGGCTGCAGCGACTCGAGGAAGCCGCGCGGCGAGCCGGGCACCTTGTCGACCAGCTCGACCCAGGTACGTCGCGCTGCGTCGAGCAGCTCGCCGACGACGAGCGCCACCGGACGGCGCTCGCGGCGCGGCGCCATCACCGGCGCGAAGCCGGCGGCGGTCCGCAGCTCGACGGCGTACGACGCCGGATCGCCGAGGACCTGCTCCGCCGGCTCCGGGCCGTCGTGGTCCGCGAGTCGCTCGGACAGGTCGGCCCGCAGGCCGCCGACGAGCTCGTCGCGCTCCTCGGCGGTCAGGTCGGCGAGCCGGCGCTCGACCTCGGCGACGAAGGCGTCGACCTCGCCGCGGACCTCGAGCTTCATCGTGTCGTTCATGCGCGGGCCTCCTGGCCGGAAAGGAGCGTGGTGACGGCGGCGGAGAAGTGCAGCCAGTCCTCCGACTGGCGCTTGAGCTGGTCCCGGCCGCCCGGGGTGATGCCGTAGTACTTGCGGTGCGGGCCCTCGTCCGACGGCACGACGTACGACGTCAGCGCGCCCGCGGCGTAGAGCCGCCGCAGCGTGCCGTAGACCGAGGCGTCGCCGACGTCGCCGAGCCCGGCCGAACGGAGCCGGCGCAGGACGTCGTAGCCGTAGCCGTCCTCGTCCTCGACCACTGCGAGGACCGCCAGGTCGAGCACGCCCTTCAGGAGCTGGGTGGTGTCCATGCAGTGCACACTATTACGGATTGCGAACTAGTGTCGACAGCGGAGAACTCTCTGCGTGTCGGGGGCCGACCTGCGACGATGCGAGACGTGGCGGAACAGCGTGTGGGCGTGTGCAACCTGTGCGAGGCGACCTGCGGTCTCCTCCTGACCATCGACGCGGGCCGGGTGACGGGCGTGCGGGGCAACCCCGACGACCCGCTCTCGCGCGGGCACATCTGCCCGAAGGGCGTGGCGATCGGCGACATCCACGCCGACCCCGACCGCCTCCGCCGTCCGGTACGACGGATCGGCCGCGGTCCGGACGCACGCTGGGAGGAGATCGGCTGGGACGAGGCCCTCGACCTGGTCGCCGACCGGGTCGCCGCGACGATCAACGAGCACGGCGACGACGCGTTCGCGCTCTACCTCGGCAACCCCAACGCCCACAGCCTCGGCGCGCTCACCCACGGGATCGCGGTGGCGCAGTCCTTCCGCACCCGCAACAAGTACAGCGCGACCTCCGTCGACCAGCTCCCCCACCAGCTGATCGGCCACCTGCTCTACGGCCACCAGCTGCTGCTGCCGGTGCCCGACATCGACCGCACGTCCTACTTCCTCGTCTTCGGCGCGAACCCGATGGCGTCCAACGGCTCGCTGATGACGGTCCCGGACTTCCCGGGCCGCCTGCGCGAGCTGCAGGCCCGCGGCGGCCGGATGGTCGTGTTCGACCCGCGGCGCACCGAGACCGCACGGGTCGCCGACGAGCACCACTTCGTGCGTCCCGGCACGGACGCCTGGGTGCTGCTGGCGATGCTGCACACGCTCTTCGCCGAGGGCCTGACCCGCCCGCCGTCGTACGTCGACGGCCTGGACGCGGTCGAGCGGGCCCTCGCCGACTTCACCCCCGCCGCGGCCGAGCAGGCCAGCGGCGTCCCGGCCGACGTGATCGTCCGGATCGCCCGCGAGCTCGCGGCGGCGGACGGCGCGGCGGCGTACGGGCGGATGGGCGTGTCCACCCAGGAGTTCGGCCTGGTCTGCCAGTGGGCGGTCCAGCTGCTCAACCTGGTCACCGGCAACACCGACCGGGTCGGCGGCGCGATGCTCACCTCCCCCGCGATCGACGCCGTCGGCCGCGGGCTGCTCGGCCGCGGGCACTACGACAAGTTCCGGTCACGGGTGCGCCAGGCGCCGGAGTTCGGCGGGGAGCTGCCGGTGTCGGTGCTGCGTGAGGAGATCGAGACGCCCGGCGAGGGCCAGGTCCGCACGCTTCTCACGATCGCCGGGAACCCGGTGCTCTCGACACCCGACGGCGGTGCGCTCGACAAGGCCCTCGAGGGCCTCGACTTCTGCGTCGCCGTGGACATCTACCTCAACGAGACGACCCGGCACGCCGACGTGATCCTCCCGCCGACCACGCTCCTCGAGCGCGACCACTACGACCTGCCGTTCCACGTGCTGGCGGTGCGCGACACCGCCCGCTTCACGCCGGCGACCTTCCCGAAGGACCGCGACCAGCGGCACGACTGGGAGATCTTCCGCGACCTCTACGTCCGCGTCCAGCGACGCCTGGACCGCAAGCCGCCGCTGAAGCGGCGCCTGGCGACCGAGGCGCGGCTGCGGCTCAGCCCGACCTTCATCGTCGGGATGCTGCTGCGCACCGGGAAGTCGGGCGTCACGATCAGCCAGCTGCGCAAGCACCCGGAAGGCGTCGACATCGGGGCGCTGCGTCCTGGCCAGCTGCCGGGCCGGTTGTTCACCAGGAGCAAGCGGATCGCGGCCCTCCCGGGCCTCGTCTCCGACGACCTCTCACGGCTGCGCGCGCAGGAGCTGCCGACGGGCGACGAGCTGCTGCTGATCGGCCGTCGCCACCAGCGCGACTGCAACTCGTGGATGCACAACACCGACCGACTCACGAAGGGCAAGCCGCGCCACCACCTGCTGATGCACCCGGCCGACCTCGCCGCCCGCGGGCTCGTCGACGGCACCGTGGTCACCGTGACCTCGCGCGTCGGCAAGGTCGAGGTCGAGGTGCAGGCGACCGAGGACATGATGCCCGGTGTGGTGTCCCTGCCCCACGGCTACGGCCACCAGCGTGAGGGCGTGCGGCTCGGCATCGCGACCGGCGTCGTCGGGGTCTCCATCAACGACCTCACCGACCCCGAGCGGATGGACGTGTCGGGCAATGCGGCGCTGTCCGGAGTGCCGGTCACCGTTTCCTAGGTCGTGACCTGGATGGACGTCACCGTTCCCGCCGGCCCCGGTCTGCCCGGCGGCCTGGTCATCCCCGACACCGAGCTGGTCGAGCGCTTCTCCCGCTCCCCCGGCCCGGGCGGGCAGTCCGTCAACACGACGGACTCGCGCGTCGAGCTTGCCTGGGACCCGGCAGCCTCGGGCGTCCTCGACGACCACCAGCGCTCCCGGCTGGTCGCGCGCACCGACGGACCGCTCGTCGTCGTCGCGCACGAGCACCGCTCCCAGCACCGCAACCGCGCCGCTGCCCGGGAACGGCTGGCCGCGCGGGTGCGCGAGCTGCTCGCTCCCCCACCGCCGCCGCGGCGGGCCACCAAGCCGACCCGCGGGTCGAAGGAGCGCAGGCTCGACGCCAAGCGCCAGCGCGGGCAGACCAAGCAGCTGCGCGGGCGGGTGCAGGACTGACGGTCCTCAGCCGACGGTCACCGGGTGCCGCACGACCGCGTCGAAGAAGTAGCCGTTGGGGTTGAAGGTCGCGACGTCGGGCTGCGTGCGGCCGTGCAGGTCGGTCGCGCGCGCCAGCAGCTCGTGCCGCCCGGCCCGCGGCGCGTGCCAGGTGTGCGTCCACCGGGCCCAGCCGTGTCCCTCGGTACGACGCCCGGGCGCCGGACGCAGCCGGGCCCGCTCCCACGTCGTACCGCCGTCGGTGCTGACGTCGACCCGTGCGATCGGAGCCGCGCCGGACCACGACCGGCCGGTCAGCACCGCGGTGCGGCCCGCCGGCAGCTGCGCGTCGCGTGGCAGCTCCCAGGCCGAGCGCACCGGGTTGACGCCGAGCGGGCCACCGATGTTGTACCAGCGCGTGTTCCACGGCGAGGTCAGCTCGGACGTCGACACCTCGAGCTCGCCGAGCCACTTGATGCTGGCGATGCCGACCCAGCCGGGCAGCACCAGGCGGAGCGGGAAGCCGTGGTCGGGCAGCAGCGGCTCGCCGTCGATGCCCCACGCGAGCAACGCGTCGTCGAGCGCCTTGGCGATCGGGAACGGGCGCCGCACCCGGCCGAGGTTCTCGCCCTTGTCGACGTACTCGTCGTCGAGGCCGGCCCCCTGCACGGACACCGCGTCGGGCCGCAGGCCGGCGAAGCGCAGCACGTCCCGCAGGCGCACGCCCTCCCACGTGACGGTGCCGACGGCGCCGAGCGTCCACGGCGTCCCCGAGGCCTTGGTGCCCTGCTGGGTGTCGAAGAAGCTGCGGCCGTTGCCGGTGCACTCGTGGACCGAGGTCCACGCGACCGTGCGGAAGCGCCGCTTC
Source organism: Nocardioides sp. Root240 (assembly GCF_001428825.1). Lineage (GTDB taxonomy): Bacteria > Actinomycetota > Actinomycetes > Propionibacteriales > Nocardioidaceae > Nocardioides. The sequence goes on from NZ_LMIT01000001.1 coordinate 385,898, forward strand.
AGGTCCGCCAGACCGAGGGTCACGCCGGCCGGGTCGGTCAGCCCGTCGCCGAACACCCGCAACCGGTACGACGACGCGTCGATCTGCGGCGTCCGCGTGTGGTTGCGCACGAACAGCCGCTCCTGCGGTGTCGCGTACCGGTGCGGGTCGACGGAGTCCCACCGGGTCTCGGCATTGGTGCCGTAGCCGACGAACCACTCGGGCGGCAGCGGCTTCTGGATCGCGGGCGCGCCGGCCCAGGCCCGCGGGGCGGGACCGAGCAGCTGGCCCACCCCCACGGTCGCGAGACCGGCGAGCGGGACTCCGAGGACCGAGCGACGTCGCAGCGCGTTCTCCATGCAGGCGATATTAACATCATCGACTTACTACATTTAAGAACCGAGCGTCGTGCAGAGAAGGTCGACGTAGCCGTCGTGGTCCGCGCGCACGGCCACCGAGGTCCGCCCTCGACGCTCGTCGACCTCGGCGGCGAACCGCGTGGCGCCGTACCGGACCGGGTCGGTGCGCTCGACCTGCACGGTGGCCCGCAAGGTCGTCAGCAGCCCCGGGGCGACGAGCGCGGCGACCGCGAGCGGGTCGTGCAGCGGCGCTCCCCCGGCCGCCGCCATCGACGGGTCGCGTCGGTACCACTCGATCCGGGCATCGACGAGGTCCGCCGTCGCGCGGGCCGCGGGCGTCCCGAGCCTCCGGAGCCGGGCCACGTCGGCGGCGGTGAGGGGCGCGGAGAAGGTCGCGTCCATGGTCACCAGCAGCACGTCGCGGAAGGGCGCGGCGAGCACGTCGGCCGCGGCCTCGGGGTCGCACCACACGTTGCGCTCGGCGTACGGCGTGACGCCGGCCCGCTGGTGGGCGCCGCCGAGCACGACCAGGCGCCCGACCGAGCCGGTGATCGAGCGATCGGCGGCCAGCGCCGCGGCCAGGTTGGTCAACGGCCCCGTGGCCACCACCGCGACCGGCTCGGTGGCGGCCCGCAGCGTGGCGACCAGCCACTCGACCGCCTCGGTGCCCGCGGCCGACACGGGCGCCGGCAGGTCGAGGGTGGGCGGCAGGTCGTCGCGCCCGCTGGGCAACGGCGTGAGCCGCGGCCGGACCGGCTCGTTGCGCCCCGGGTGGACGCCGACGCTCGCACCCCGGCCGACCAGGTCCAGGACCCGCAGCGTGTTGTCGGTCGTGTGCCGCACGTCGTGGTTGCCCCAGCTGGTGGTCACCCCGAGCAGGTCGAGCCCGGGGTGCAGTGCCGCGAGCAGGATCGCGACGGCGTCGTCGGTCCCGGTGTCGCAGTCGAGCACCACCGGGACCCGGGTCATGCGCGGTCCTCGTCAGCAGGGTCGGCGTCGCGCAGCGACCGGTAGGCGACCCGCGCACTGACCGCCCGCTCGAGCTCGCGGATCACCACCGAGAAGAACTGGCGGCGGTAGAGCTCGTCGGTGACGGCGTACACCGTGAAGTAGAGGCCGCTGAAGGCGGCGAGGAAGGTCGAGACGCGGAGCAGCTCGAGGCTGAGTCGCTCGCCGAACACGTGGCCGATGGGGCCGTCGAGGGCGTGCACGGGGTGGGCCAGCCACAGCTCGAGCACCTCGGGCTCCATCGCGACCAGCCCGAACACGATGAAGAAGGCGAAGACCGCCAGCGCGAGCAGCAGCACCTGGACCGCCTGGGCCACCAGGAGGACCAGCACCAGGTTGGCCTTCTGGAGGCCGGCCACCTCGGCGTCGACCGCACCGACCTTGTCGACGCGGTCGGCGATCCTGCGCGCGGCCGGCTCGAGCGGCGTCCCCGCACAGGCCTCGATCAGCTGCTGCGCCTCGACCTCGTCGTCGACGCTGTCGAGCTCCTCCGGAAGCCGGGTCAGCAGGAAGCCGATCGCGATCGCCGCGAACAGCAGCACCGTCACCCACAGCACTCCGCCGTCGAGGCTCGCCGCGACCTGCCACACCTCGGTGTTGATGAACAGGAAGGTGATGAACAGCAGCAGCAGCGGCAGGGCACGCGTGACGAGGGGCAGCATCAGCCCCATCGAGCGGAAGGTACGACGGACCGCCCACCCCACGATGAGCCAGGCCCGGAGCACGGCCACGGCGTAGACGGCGAGCACGACGCCGAACACGGTCAGCGCCGCACCGAGCGCCGAGGCCACCCCCAGCCAGAGCCCGGTGCCGAGGCCGGCGACGGCCGCCAGCACGACGGCCACCGCGACGGCCGGGACCAGCCGGCCGCTGCGGAGGCCACGCGCGACCGCGGCGCGGTAGTCGTCGACGAAGTAGGGCAGGCCGTGCTCGACGAACCACCGCTCGGCGGCGGCGAGGTCGTCCGGCGCTGCCACGTCAGTCCGCGAGGATGGTCCGTGCGCGGGCCACGTCGCCGGACATCGCCACGAGCAGGTCGTCGATCGAGTCGAAGCGCACCATCCCGCGCAGCCGCTCGACGAACTCCACCTCGACCTCGTGGCCGTAGAGCTGGAGGTCGGTGCGGTCGAGCACGTACGACTCCACCCGCCGCTCCCGCTCCCCCGCGAAGGTCGGGTTCGTGCCCACGCTGATCGCCGCCGGGTACGTCGAGCCGGCGTCGGGCCCGTCGAGCACGGTCAGCCGGCCGGCGTACACGCCGTCGGCGGGGGCGGCCGCGCCCGGGCGGACCGGCACGTTGGCCGTCGGGTAGCCGAGCTCGCGGCCGCGCTTGTCGCCCTCGACGACGACCCCCCGCGTGGTGAACGAGCGGCCGAGCGCCTCGGCGGCGCCGGTCACGTCGCCCGCGGCCAGGCAGGTGCGCACGTAGGTCGAGGACCAGACCTGAGGTCCGCCGTCGAGGCTGACCTCCTCGAGCACGAAGTCGTGGTCGCGGCCGGCCTCACGCAGCAGGTTGCAGTCGCCGGCGGCCCGGTTGCCGAAGCGGAAGTTCGCGCCCACGACGACCGCCCGCACGTGCAGGGTGTCGAGCAGGATGCGCTGGATGAACTCCGCCGGCGTCCACGACGCGATCTCGCGGGAGAAGGGGATGACGAGCACGTCGTCGACCCCGGCCTCTCCGAGCAGCCGGAGCCGCTCGTCGATCGTGGTCAGCGTCGGCGGCGCGTGCTCCGGGCGCAGCACCGCGATCGGGTGGGGGTCGAAGGTCACGGCGACCACGTGGTCGACGCCGACCTCGCCGGCCACCTCACGGGCCCGCCGGACGACGTGCTGGTGCCCCAGGTGCATGCCGTCGAAGTTGCCGATCGTCACCACCGTGCGGCCGAGGTCGGCCGGTACGTCGGAGAAGTCACGCCACACTCGCACGGCGGCAACTCTCCCACATCGGCCCCACCAGCCCCGAAGGCGGATCGGCCTCAGCCTCACCCGACGAAGACGGCCGCGGGCTTCGCCGTACCGCCGGCGGGCTGGTAGAGCGCGAGGAACTCCCCGTCGGGCGCGAACACTCCGGTCAGCTCGTCGATCGCCAGCGGCAGCGGACGGCCGTAGCGGACGGCCTGCGCCTGCTCCTCGTCGAGGTCGAGCGCCGGGAAGCTCGCCCGCGCCGCGACGGCCAGCGGGGTCACGTCGAGGTGCTCGAGGTCCTCGTTGGCGCCGTCGAGCGTGAACGGCCCGACGGCGGTACGACGCAGCGCTGTCAGGTGACCGCCCACGCCGAGGGCGGCCCCGACGTCGCGCGCGATGGCGCGGATGTAGGTGCCGCTCGAGCAGCGGACCGTGATGTCGACGTCGACGAACTCCCCCACGACCCGCTGGTCGTGGACGGTCAGCTCGTGGACGGTCACCGGACGCGCCTTGAGCTCGACCTCCTCGCCGTCGCGCACGCGCTGGTAGGCCCGCTTGCCGTCGACCTTGATCGCACTGACCGCGGTCGGCACCTGGAGGATGTCGCCGACCTGCTCCTCGAACGCGCCGGCGACGACCGCAGGCTGGAGGTGCCCGGCGGGCGTCGCCGCGACGAGCTCGCCCTCGGCGTCGTCGGTGGTCGTCGTCGCGCCGAGCCGGACCGTGGCGTCGTAGCCCTTCTCGGTCAGCATCAGGTGGCCGAGCAGCCGGGTGGCGCGCTCGACGCCGATGACCAGCACGCCGGTCGCCATCGGGTCCAGGGTGCCGGCGTGGCCGACCTTCCGGGTGCCGAGGGTACGGCGGACGCGGGCCACGACCGCGTGCGACGTCAGACCGGCGGGCTTGTCGACGACGACCAGCCCGGACGGGACGGTGGACACGAGGGGATCAGTCCTCGACGTCCTCGTCGAGGTCCGGGGCGGCCTCGCGCGGCTTCTTGTACGGGTCGGCCTCGCCGGCCGGCTGCGCGCCCTCGCGGGCAGCGGCGACGGCGGCGTCGGCCTCACGGGCCTTGGCCAGCACCTCGTCGAGGTGGCGGGCGATCTCGGGGACGCCGTCGAACTCGAACGCGAGCGACGGGACGTGGCGCATGCCGAGCTGCTTGCCGACCTCGGAGCGGAGCATGCCCTTGGCCGACTCCAGCGCCTCCGCGGTCGCCTGCTGGTCGGCGTCCTCGCCGAGGACGGTGTAGTAGATGGTGGCGTTCTGCGCGTCACCGGTGAGGCGGACCTCTGTCACGGTGACGAAGCCGAGCCGCGGGTCCTTGATGCGACGCTCGAGCATCTCGGCGACGATCACCTGGATCCGGTCGGCGATCTTGCGCACGCGCGGGCTGGCCATGAGTCAGTTCCTATCAGTTGAACGGCTGTGCCGTCCGCCCCGGGTGGGACGGACGGCACAGCGCGGATGGTGCTGGTGGAGCAGGTCAGCCCCGCGGGATTTCCTTCATCTCGAAGGCCTCCACGATGTCGCCCTCCTTGATGTCCTGGAAGTTCCTGAGCACGAGACCGCACTCGAAGCCTTCCCGGACCTCGGACGCGTCGTCCTTCTCCCGCTTGAGCGAGGCCAGGTCGAGGTTGTCCGCGATGACGGCACCGTCGCGCAGGACGCGCACCTTGGCGTTGCGTCGGATGACACCACCGATGACCATGCAGCCCGCGATGTTGCCGATCTTCGACGAGCGGAAGATCGCACGGATCTCCGCCTGGCCGAGGGTCTGCTCCTCGTACTCCGGCTTGAGCATGCCCTTGAGGGCCGCCTCGATCTCCTCGATCGCCTGGTAGATGACCGAGTAGTAGCGGATCTCGACGCCTTCCTTCTCGGCCATCTGACCCGCCTTGCCCTGCGGCCGGACGTTGAAGCCGATGATGATCGCGTCGGACGCAGCGGCCAGGTCGACGTTGGTCTCGGTGATCGCACCGACACCGCGGTCGATGACCCGGAGGCTGACCTCCTCGCCCACGTCGATCTGCGCGAGGGCGTCCTCGAGGGCCTCGACCGAACCGGACACGTCGCCCTTGAGGATGAGGTTGAGCTCCTGGCTCTCGCCCTTCTCCATGGAGGCCATGAAGTCCTCGAGGGTACGACGCACGCGGCGCTTGGCCTGCAGGGCGGCACGCTCGCGCGCCTCCCGCTTCTCGGCGATCTGGCGCGCCATCCGGTCGTCCTCGACGACGAGGAAGTTCTGGCCGGCGCCCGGGACGGACGAGAGGCCGAGAACCATCGCCGGACGGGCCGGGTCGGCCTCGGTCAGCTCGTTGCCGTGCTCGTCGAGCATCGCGCGGACCCGGCCGTGGGCCGGACCGGCGACGATCGAGTCACCGACGCGCAGCGTGCCGCGCTGGACCAGCACCGTGGCGACCGGACCGCGACCGCGGTCGAGGTGCGCCTCGATGACCAGGCCCTGGGCGTCCTGGACCGGGTTGGCCCGTAGGTCCAGGGACGCGTCGGCGGTGAGCACGATCGCCTCGAGCAGCTTGTCGAGGTTGAGGCCGGCCTTGGCCGAGACGTCGACGAACATCGAGTCGCCGCCGTACTCCTCGGGCACGAGGCCGTACTCGGAGAGCTGGCCACGGACCTTCGTCGGGTCGGCCGACTCCTTGTCGATCTTGTTGACCGCGACCACGATCGGGACGTTGGCCGCCCGGGCGTGGTTGAGCGCCTCGACCGTCTGCGGCATGACGCCGTCGTCGGCCGCGACCACCAGGACGGCGATGTCGGTCGCCTGCGCACCACGGGCACGCATCGAGGTGAACGCCTCGTGACCGGGGGTGTCGATGAAGGTGATGCGACGGTCGTTGCCGTCGACCTCGGTGTGGACCTGGTAGGCACCGATGTGCTGGGTGATGCCACCGGCCTCGCCGGCCACGACGTTGGCGTCGCGGAGCGCGTCGAGGAGCTTGGTCTTTCCGTGGTCGACGTGACCCATGACGGTGACGACCGGCGGCCGGATGACCAGGTCCTCCTCGCCGCCCTCGTCGGCGCCGAACTCGAGGTCGAAGGTCTCCAGCAGCTCGCGGTCCTCGTCCTCCGGGGAGACGACCTCGACGACGTAGTTGAGCTCGTCACCGAGCAGCTCGAGCGTCTCGTCGCCCACCGACTGGGTGGCCGTGACCATCTCGCCGAGGTGGAAGAGCATCTGCACGAGCGACGCGGCGTCGACGCCGATCTTCTCGGCGAAGTCCGTCAGGGACGAGCCACGCGCCAGGCGAACGGTCTCGCCGTTGCCCTTGCGGACCCGCATGCCGCCGATCGTCGGGGCCTCCATGGCCTCGAACTCCTGGCGACGCGCCCGCTTCGACTTGCGACCACGACGCGCCGGACCGCCGGGGCGACCGAAGGCACCCTGGGTCTGGCCACGCTGACCGGGACGGCCACCGCCACCGGGACGACCACCGCCGGCGGGGCCGAAGCCGCCGCCACCGGGACGACCGGCACCGGGCGCACCGGCACCGGCGCCACCGCGACCGGGGGCACCGGCACGACCGGGGGCACCACCGGGGCGACCCGGACCACCGGGACCACGACCGGGGCCACCGGGGCCACGGCCACCGGGGCCCTGGCCGAAGGCGGCCGGGGACTTCGGCATCATCGCCGGGTTGGGGCGCGGCATGCCCGGGCGCGGAGCGCCACCGGCACCAGCCGGCGGGCGCGGGCCGGCCGGACCGGCCTCGCCCTCACGCGGCGGCGGGGAGGGACGACGACCCATGCCCTGGCTGGGCGCGAACGGGTTGTTGCCGGGACGCGGGGTGCCACCGGGCTTGCCGACCGGACGCGGAGCCGGAGCGGCACCGGGCGCCTTCGGGGTCGGCGGCTTCGGGCCGGCAGGCTTCGCCGGGGCCGGAGCGGACGCGGCGGCAGCCGGCGCCTCGGGAGCGGCCGGAGCCGGAGTCGGCTCGGGCTCGGCCGCGGGCGCCTTCGGGCCCGGACGCGGACCCGGACGCGGGCCGGCCGGCTTGTCGGCAACGGGAGCGGCCGGGGCGGCGGGCGCCTCGGCAGCAGGGGCGGCGGGAGCCTCGGCGGCGGGGGCCGCGGGGGCCTCCGGAGCGGGGGCAGCAGCAGCCTTCTTGGCGGGCGCCGGCTTCGGCGCCGCCTTGGCGGGCTCGGCCGGGGCGTCGCCGCCGGGCGACATCTTGGCGAGCAGCTCGGCGCCGTAGGTCGCCTCGAACTTCTTCACGGCAGGGAGCTCGATGCTGGAGGACGCCGTCTTGGCGAACTCACCGATCGCGCTCAGCTTCTCCAGCGCTTCCTTGCTGGGGATGCCGTACTGCTTCGCGAGTTCGGAAACTCGGGTCTTGGCCACAATTCTCCTTCTGGCCCGGACCCGGGGTGGATCTCAGACCAATGATGGGTGGTGCAGAACGAACTGGCTCATCGCGAGGTACTCATCGAGTGCTCATGAGCTGTTGCTCCAGTCTCTGTCGGTCGGATCGGTCCGCGAGGCGACGTACTCCCCCACCGGCACGCTGGACAGCCCACCCGCGCCCGGAGCGATCCGGAGCGCGCGGGAGAAGGCTTTCCGCCGCACCGCGAGGTCGTAGCAACCGGGTGTGGGGTGCAGGTGCGCTCCACGCCCCGGTGCGGTGCCGTCGGGATCGGGGACGACGGCCGGTTGGCCATCGGCACCCGAGCCGGCGGTCACCCGCAACAACTCGCGCTTGGCGGCCCGCTCCCGGCATCCGACGCAGGTCCGGACGGGTCCCGCTGTCGGGAGGACGTCAGGGCGTGCAGGGGATTTCAGTCGGTGGGCCACCGAGCGACAACTCTACCGCTCCTGCGGTCAGGATCACGAACCGGCACTGCCGCGCGGGGCGCTCAGGCCTCTTCGTCGGAGTGGATGTCGATGCGCCAGCCGGTCAGTCGCGCCGCCAGGCGGGCGTTCTGGCCCTCCTTGCCGATGGCGAGCGACAGCTGGAAGTCGGGGACGACGACGCGCGCCGACTTCGCCGCCTCGTCGACCACCGTGACCGACTGCACCTGCGCCGGCGAGAGCGCGTGGGCGACCAGCGTGGCCGGGTCGTCGGACCAGTCGACGATGTCGATCTTCTCGCCGCCGAGCTCGGCCATCACGTTGCGGACCCGCTGGCCCATCGGGCCGATGCAGGCGCCCTTGGCGTTGACGCCCGAGACGGTCGAGTGGACCGCGATCTTGGTCCGGTGGCCCGACTCACGCGCGATCGCGGCGATCTCGACGGTGCCGTCGGCAATCTCGGGGACCTCGAGCGCGAACAGCTTCTTCACCAGGCTCGGGTGCGAGCGCGACAGCGTGATCTGCGGGCCACGCATGCCCTTGCGGACCGAGACCACCAGGCACTTGATGCGCGTGCCGTGGCTGTAGTCCTCGCCCGGCACCCGCTCGCTGGCGGGCAGCTGGGCCTCGACCTTGCCGAGGTCGACGAGCACGTCGTCGGGGTTGCGGCCCTGCTGGATGATGCCCGAGACGATGTCGCCCTCCTTGCCGGAGAACTCACCGAACTTGATCTCGTCCTCGGCGTCGCGCAGGCGCTGCAGCATGATCTGCTTCGCGGTCGTCGCGGCGATCCGGCCGAAGTCGGCGGGCGTGTCGTCGTACTCGCCGACCTTGTTGCCCTCGGCGTCGAGCTCGACGGCGAGCACGCTGACGTGGCCGGTCTTGCGGTTCAGCTCGACGCGTGCCTGCGCCGAGGAGCCCTCGGTCTTGTGGTAAGCGGTGAGGAGGGCCTGCTCGATCGCCTCGACGAGGACGTCGAACTTGATCTCCTTCTCGCGCTCCAGCGTCCGGAGGATGCTGAGGTCGATGTCCATCAGTCGGCGTCCTTGTCTTCTTCGCGTGCCTTGCGGTTGAACTCGATCTGGACGAGCGCCTTGCGCACGTCCGTGTAGGGGATGCGGCGCTCCGCGCCGTCCACGGCCACGTCGACACCCTCGTCGTCCGAGCCGCCGATGCGGCCCGTGATCGTCGAGTCGTCGGCCAGGGTCACCTTGACCAGGCGGTCCTCGTTGCGCCGCCAGTGCCGCGGCAGGGTCAGCGGCCGGTCCACGCCACGGGAGGTGACCTCCAGGGTGTACGGCAGCTCGCCCATCACGTCGGAGCCCCCGTCGGCACCGTCGGCCTCGAGGACCGCGTCGATCACCTTGGTGGCCGCGGCCACGTCGTCGAGCGTCGGCCCGCCGTCGGTGTCGACCGCGACCCGCAGCACCCGCCGCTTGCCTGCCGGAGTGATCTCGACCGCCTCGACGTCGAGGCCGAGCTCGGCGAGCGGTCCGGTGAGAACCTCCTCGATCCGCTCGGCTGTCGCGCGCTGAGCGCCCTGGCCCGAACCCATGAGAGTCCTCCCGTGTCCTGTTGTGGCTGTGCCCGTCAACGATAGCGGGTGGGGATAGGGTTCCCCGGTGCCCGCTGCCCCCTTCCCGCTGACGCGCCGCGCCGTGGTCACCGGCGGGCTCGCCGGAGCCGCGCTGGCGCTGACCGGGTGCGACGCGATCGGCGGCGTCCTGGACGGCGACGAGAGCCCGGGCGTGTCGGGTGCCGTCACCCCCACCGCCCCCGCCGTGGATGCCGACAGCGACCTGGTCACCTCGGTCCTGTCCTCCCTCCACGCGGCCGCCGCGCTCGCCACCGCCGTCGGTACGACGGTCCCCGCGCTCGCCCCGGTCGCCACTCCCTTCGCCCGCCTGCACGACGCGCACGTCGACCGGCTCCGCGGGG
>NZ_LMIT01000001.1:395906-534257 GCF_001428825.1 Nocardioides sp. Root240
CCGTCGTACCGGGCGGGAGGGGGGCGGCGCTCCAGCGCCTCGCGCAGTCCGAGACCCGGCTCCAGGCCCGGCTCGTGAAGGCCGCCGGCAAGGCGGAGAGCGGCGCGCTCGCGCAGGTCCTCGCCTCGATGGCCGCCGCGGTCGCCCAGCAGCGGGCGGCGCTCGGATGACCACGACGTCGCCCGAGGCCGCGGACCCGGCCACCGACGCGCTCCAGACCACGCTGGCCGCCGAGCACGCCGCCGTCTTCGTCTACGGCGCCCTCGGCGCCCAGGCCTCCCGCTCCCGTCAGCCCGCCCTGTTCGGCCGCGTCACGGCGGCGTACCGCCTCCACCGGACCCGCCGCGACGAGCTCCTCGCCCTGGTCGAGGCCGCCGGCGCCGACCCGGTCGCCGCCGAGCCCGGCTACGTCCTGCCGCCCGACCTCGGCACCGCCCGCGCCATCAACGCCCGTGCCCTGAAGCTCGAGCAGGACGCCGCGAGCGCCTACGCCTTCCTCGTCGCCAGCAGCACCGGAACGACCCGGAGCTGGGCGGTCGAGGCGCTGCTCGACGCAGCGGTGCGAGGGATGGGCTTCGGCGGCAGGCCCGAGCAGTTTCCCGGACTCTGACTCAGGCAACGCCCTCGCCGAGCTCCTCCGCGCCGGGGACGACCGGGCGGCGCGGAATGGCCGAAAAACGCCAGTGGTTCGCGGCCTCCTGCCTCCGGGGAACTCCCGAGACGTCCCCCGAAGACGGGGCCGCGAACCACTGGTGACCGGGGACAACGGTCATCATGGGTGACGGGAGAGGTGGGGCTCACCGATCACCTGTGCACAATCATGCAACAGAACGCCCTCACGGTCTGCAGATCACGATCCTCATAAATGTGCACTGCACAAACCTGCAGTTCGCGCTCCGGGCCGCGGCCGGCCGGCAGCGGCCCGGCTCAGCGCCAGGGGGCGATGAGGTCGGGGATCTCGGAGAGGCGGTGGGCGACCGCGTCGGGGTCGCCCTCGGTGTGGCCGACCTGCTCGGCCGGGATGTCGCTGTGCGGGACGTGGATCGCCCGCAGGCCGGCGTTCTGGGCGCCCCAGACGTCGTCGAAGAGGCGGTCGCCGACGTAGACGCAGGCAGCCGGGTCGCTGACGCCGACGGCCTCCATCGCGGCGCCGAACGCGCGCGGGGAGGGCTTCGTCCAGGGGATCTCGCTGGTGTAGACGTCGCCGTCGATCAGCTCGAGGACGCCGTCACGCTCGAAGAAGCCGCGATGCCAGGCGCGCGGCCAGATCGTGTTGGAGAGAACCCCGACCTTGATGCCCTCGGCGCGCAGCCAGGAGAAGAGGGGCGCCACCTCGGGGTCGGTGAGCGTGTGCGGCTCCCAGAAGCCGTAGTAGGCCTCCAGCAGGTCGGGGTCGTGGTCGAGGCCGGCCTCGGTGAACAGGTCCGCGATCGTCGCGCTCTGCTGGTGGTCACGGCTGCGACCCCACACGACGCTGCCCGCGGAGTGCAGGCGCGCGGCGTGGGCGTGGTGGTCGTCGCTGGTGTCGGGCGTGGCCAGCACCGCCTGCGCCAGCGCCAGCGACTCCGCGTGGAAGTCGATGTCGTGCCATGCGGTGAGCGTGCCGCCCCAGTCGAAGATGACCGCCTCGACCGGTTTCGAGGCTCGCTGCGCTCGCACCTCAACCACCGCGTTCTCAGAGACCGACGATGGTGCGGATCGCGTCGGCCGCGCCGGTGAGCGCGAGCTCCTGCTTCTCGCCGGTACGCCGGTCCTTGACCTCGATCACGCCGTCGGCCACGCCGCGGCCGACCGTGACGATCGTCGGCACGCCCAGCAGCTCGGCGTCCTTGAACTTCACGCCGGGGCTGATCTTGCCGGCGCGGTCGTCGTAGATCACGTCGACACCTGCGGAGAGGAGCTCGGCGACGAGTGCCTCGGCGGCGTCGAAGACGGCCTGGTCCTTGCCGGCGGCGACGACGTGGACGTCGGCGGGCGCGATCTCGCGCGGCCAGCACAGGCCGATCTCGTCGAGCGTGTCCTCCGCGATCGCGGCGACCGCACGGGAGACGCCGACGCCGTAGGAGCCCATCGTGACGGTCACGAGCTTGCCGTTCTCGTCGAGCACCTTGAGGTCGAGCGCCTCGGCGTACTTGCGGCCGAGCTGGAAGACGTGGCCCATCTCGATGCCACGCGCCGACTCGAGGGTGCCGTCGTCACAGTTCGGGCAGGCGTCGCCGTCGCGGACCTCGGCGGCCTCGATCGTGCCGTCGCCGGTGAAGTCGCGACCCGCGACCAGGTCGATCACGTGGCGGCCGGCCTCGTCGGCGCCGGTCACCCACCGGGTGCCCTCGGCGACGCGGGGGTCGAGCAGGTAGCGGATGCCGCTCGCGCCCTCCTCCCCCAGCGCAGCGGGGCCGATGTAGCCCTTGACGAGGGCGGGGTGCCGGGCGAACTCGGCCTCGCCCATCGCCTCGACCTCGATCGGCTCAAGCTGGCCCTCGAGCCGCTTCTGGTCGACCTCGCGGTCGCCGGGCAGGCCGATGGCGAGGGGCTCACGGGTGCCGTCGGGGTGCTTGAGCACGACCACGACGTTCTTGAGCGTGTCGCCGGCGGCCCACGGCCGGTCCTCGCGGGGGAAGGCCGCGTTGAGGTGGTCGACCAGGGTCTCGATCGTCGGGGTGTCGGGGGTGTCCTCGGCGTGCGCGGCGGGGACGCCGTCGTACGACACGGGCGCGGGCGCGCGCACCTCGACGGCCTCGACGTTGGCGGCGTAGTCGCACTTCGTGCAGCGGACGTAGGTGTCCTCGCCGACCGCGGCGTTCGCGAGGAACTCCTCCGACTTCGAGCCGCCCATCGCGCCGGCGGTGGCCTTGACGATGACGTAGTCGAAGCCGAGCCGGTCGAAGATCCGGACGTAGGCGTCACGGTGGGCCTGGTACGACGCCTCGAGGCCCGCGTCGTCGATGTCGAAGGAGTAGGAGTCCTTCATGATGAACTCGCGCCCGCGCAACAGGCCGGCGCGCGGCCGTGCCTCGTCGCGGTACTTCGTCTGCACCTGGTAGAGGCTCAGCGGAAGGTCCTTGTAGGACGAGTACATGTCCTTCACCAGGAGCGTGAACATCTCCTCGTGGGTGGGTCCGAGCAGGTAGTCGGCGTCCTTGCGGTCCTTGAGGCGGAAGATGCCGTCGCCGTACTCGGTCCAGCGGTTGGTCGCCTCGTAGGGCTCGCGGGGCAGCAGCGCGGGGAAGCTGACCTCCTGGGCGCCGATCGCGTCCATTTCCTCGCGGATGACGCGCTCCACCTTGGCCAGCACCTTCAGGCCCAGCGGCAGCCAGGTGTAGATGCCCGGCGCGGCGCGGCGGATGTAGCCGGCCCGCACGAGCAGCCGGTGGCTCGGGACCTCCGCGTCCGAGGGGTCCTCGCGCAGGGTTCGAACGAAAAGGGTCGACATCCGCATCAGCACGTGCGAAGCCTACGGCCGTCGTACGACGGGCCGCGAACCAGTAACGCAAAGCCTCGATCAGGCGGTCCGGGCAGCCTTGAGCATCCCGCGGATCATCGGCGCCTGCAGCGGCACGCGGGCCGCGGTGAGCACCTTGAACGCGGTGTTGTCGCTGCGTTGCGCGTCCGCGGCCATCTTCACGTTGCCGGGCAGCACGCCGGCGAGCAGCGCGACGCTGGCGTAGGCCGCGGCCTTGCGGGTCCGCGGGTGCAGCATGCCGGCGGCGCACGCCAGCTCGGCGACGCCGCTCCAGGTCACCCACGGCCGCGGGCCGCCGGGCAGCTGCTCGGGGATCAGCGGCTCGAAGACCTCGGGCTTGACGAGGTGGACGACGCCGCTGACGACGAAGGCACCGGTGACCGCCTTGGCGGTGAAGGGAACGGGCATGGCCCCACTCTGCCAGCCGGCACTCAGCCGAGGTCGAGCGCGTTGCGCAGGCCCAGCTTGTAGAGCAGCTTGTCGGCGGCCTTGAGCGCGGTGAACTCCGGCGGGTCGTAGAGCTTGTAGGTCTTGACCCGGGCCGCGGTGGAGCGCGACTCGTCGAGGATCGCGTTGACGGCGTGGCGGGCCGACTCGTTGGCGCCCTCCATCGTGGCGAGGTCGATGTCGGTCTGCACGAAGTCGCCGCTCATCAGCAGGTTCGGGATCCTGGTGCGCGCGGTCGGCCGGCTCCCCCACGAGTCGACGGTGTTGACGAGCAGCGGGGTCTCGTTGGTGTTGCGGCCGGCAGCGGCGTCCCACTGGACGCCCGGGTCGAGGAACCACGAGTGGACGATGCCGTCGGGCATCAGGTCGCCGACCGTGTGGTGGTCCTTGATCTGCGCGAGCACCTCGGCGGCGATCTCCTCGCGCGTGCACTCCTTGGCGGTCTTGCCGTGGAGGATGCCCGGGGCGTCCCAGTTGGAGATGTCGACCGACAAGATGTCGACGACCTCGCCGTCGCCGTAGTCGCGCGGGATGGTGCGGTCCGCCCAGAACTGGCCCTGGGTGAGCGCGGTCAGCGACCAGGGCGAGTCGATGAAGGTGATGTGCCCCTTGGTGATGTCGACGTGGTCGCGCAGGAAGAACTGGATGCCCACCATCCAGTCCGTCCTGAGCGCGGACAGGCCCTTCAGGCCGGGGTCGAGGGCGAGGACGTCGGGCGTGAGCGTCGGGACGGCCTTCTCGACCGGCATCGCGCTGACGAACCAGTCGGCCTCGACGCGGCTCGTCGTACCGTTCACGTCGGCGAGGACGGCGCCCGTGATCCGGCCGGCCGACGTCTCGTAGCGGACCAGGCGCTGCCCGCTCACGAAGCGGACGCCGCGGCCCCGCAGGTAGGTCATCCACGGGTCGATCCAGGCCTCGTTGGTCGGCAGGTCGAGAACGCGGTCGAGGGCGCCGTCGTTGCCGCGGCCCATGATGTTGTAGACGAAGGCCTCGCCCATGTTGCCGATCGTCCGGGTGCTGGCGATGGTCTCCTTGGCGGCGACCAGGTTGCGGGTCAGGCCGGCGGCGAGGATCTTCCGGTACGGCTCGGAGCGCTTGCCGGCACCGACGAAGTCCCACCAGCTGACCTTCTCCCACTGCCCCAGCCGGCGCTCGTCGCAGCTGGTGAGGAAGACGAGCAGCCGCTCGACGAAGTAGACGAGCTCGTGGGGCGGCACCGCGTGGCCGCCGAGGTTGTCGAGCAGGAAGCGGCGCAGGCCGTCGACCGTGAGGATCTGGACCGGGTCGGGACCGATGCCGAAGACGAAGGCGTCGGCGTGGTCGCCACCGCGCAGGAACTTGCCGCCCGTGGCCGCGACCAGGTTGTCACCGACCGTCCCGGAGCCGAACGGGATCCGGCGCATCGTGTCCGGGACGTGGTGGTAGAAGCCCGGGAAGAAGCGGAAGCCGTGCTCGCCGGGGAGGTCTGCCCGGCCTCCGGTGCCGGTGCCGCCGAACGGGATGCTCCGCGCCTTGCCACCCCACGCCGACGGCTCGAAGACGGTCACCGAGAAGCCACGCTCCACGAGCTCGTGGGCCGCGGTCAGGCCGGCCATGCCGCCTCCGAGGACCACCGCCTCCTTGCCGGGCGTCGCCGCGAAGGCGGGCGCGAGGCCGGTCGCGGTCAGTGCGGCGCCGGCGCCCACTGCCGCCGATGAGCTGAGCAGGGTACGGCGGTCGAGGCGGTGCGTCATCGTGTCTCCCCATGAGAAGCGACGGAATCAACCGACACTGGTGTCGGTAACTGTCGGAGCCGAGTATTGTGATCGCCACCACAGCGGTCAAGACCCCGTCGTGGACGAGCCGACACCCGTGTGGGTTGGCAACGAGAGGAGAGCCCGTGGCCACCACGACGGACACCGTCCGCCGGCGGCTCAGCGCGCCCGCCCGCCGCCAGCGGATCGAGGCGGCCGCCGTCGAGGTCTTCGCCGACCGCGGCTACGACGCCACCTCGGTCGGCGAGGTCGCCACCGCCGCCGGGGTGACCCGCACCGTGCTCTACGACCACTTCCGCTCGAAGCGCGAGCTCTACCTGCAGGTCCTCGACAGCCAGAACTCCGCCATGCTCGCCGAGGTGGGCGCCGGCATCACCGGCGCGGGCGCGGGTGACGACCGGCTGCGGGCCACGGTGACGGCGTACCTCTCCTTCGCGCGGCAGCGCCCCGCCGCCCGGCGGCTGCTGGTCGACCCGATCCCGACCGGGGACGCCGAGCTCGACCAGGTCCTGTCGGCGTACCGCACGGCGCGCACGCAGGCGGTCGCCGCCATGCTCGCCCCCGACCTCGCCCGGTCGGGCGTCGTGGCGGGCTCCACCGCCGCGGCCGTGGTGGTCGAGCTGTTGATCACCGGCGTCGACGGCGTCGCCCGGTGGTGGCAGGACCACCCCGGCGCGAGCCTCGACGAGGTCACCGACATCGCCTCCCGGTTGCTCTGGAACGGCCTGCCCCGCCTGGGTCGTTGACGACGAGGGCCGGCAGCCTCAGAACATCACGGTCGCGAAGCGGGTCGTCTCGACGAACCCGACCCGCTCGTAGACCTTGCGCGCGGCGACATTCCAGTCGTTGACGTAGAGCGAGACCGTCGGGGAGATCCGCGCCCGCACCTGGTGCACGACCGCGGCCATCCCGGCCGATGCCAGACCCTCGCCGCGGCGGTGCGGCGGCACCCAGACCCCCTGGATCTGGGCGGCGTTCTCGGTCGCGCACGCCACCTCGGCCTTGAAGACCAGCTCGTCGCCGTCGTAGCGGACGAAGGACCAGCCGCGGCCGATCAGCTGCGCGACCCGCGCCCGGTAGAGGTCGCCTCCCCCGCCGGCCTCGGGCGAGACCCCGACCTCCTCGGTGTACATCGCGACGCACGCGGGATAGAGCGTGGAGATGTCGCCCTGCACGCCGGCGCGCACCCCGTGGTCGGGCTGGACGACGGGCGGGCCGTCGAGGACGAGGTGTCGCTGGTCCCACCGCACGTCGCGCGGCTGCCCCCACTGGGGAGCGACCTCGTCCCAGAACGGGCGGACCGCGGACTGCGGTCCCACGATCGTCGAGGCGCTACGGCGACGCGAGAGCGCCCGCTCGGCGAAGACCACGGCGTCCTCTGCGCTGGCCTGGACCGGCACCAGGTTCGCGGCGACGTGACAGGCGGCCACCAGGCGCCCGCCGTCGAAGCGGCCCCACATCTCGCCGCCGAGCCAGCGCGGCTCGAGGTTGGTGGTGTGGGCGCGGTGCAGCGCGAACACGTTGACCACCGGGTCCTGGTTCGCCAGGTCCACGAAGGCGGGGACGTCGGCCGCCGCGAGGACGCGCACGCCGTGCCGGGTGGTCAACACGCTCGGAGCCTATCGGGAAGGAGGACGGGACACGGACCGGTCGCCGGGGCCACACTGGGGACCTCCCGAATGAGGTGACGCCCATGCCCGCACGGCACGTGACCGACGGCGGTCTGGAGACCGACCTGATCTTCCTGCGCGGGATCGACCTCCCCGCGTTCGCGTCCTTCCCGCTGCTCGACAGTGAGGACGGGAGGGCGGTGCTGCGCGACTACTACCTCGCGTACGCCGACATCGCGGCCCGGGCCGGCGCTCCCCTGCTGCTGGAGACGCCCACCTGGCGGGCCAACGCGGACCACGCCGCCGCCCTCGGGTACGACGCCGCGGCCCTCGACCGCGTCAACCGGCAAGCCGTCGAGGTCCTCGCCGGGATCGCCGCCGAGCGGGCGGACGACCTCGTGGGCTGGGAGGTCGGCGGCATGCTCGGTCCTCGCGGCGACGGCTACGCGAGCGCGGGGCCGGTCGACCCGGACGCCGCGGCGGAGTACCACCACCCGCAGCTGGCCTCCTTCGCCGCCGCCGGGGTCTCCCGGGCGACCGTGCTGACCCTGACCGAGGTCGGCGAGGCGATCGGCGTCAGCCGGGCGGCCGCCGACGTGGGCCTGCGGGCCGGGATCGGGTTCACGGTCGAGACCGACGGGCGCCTGCCCGACGGGACGTCGCTCGCGGACGCGGTGCGCGCGGTCGACGAGGCCGCGCCGCCGGCGTACTTCCTGATCAACTGCGCGCACCCGAGCCACGTCCTTCAGGACTTCGGGGACGGCGCCTGGCGCGAACGGATCGGCGGGCTGCGGGTGAACGCGTCCACGATGAGCCACGCCGAGCTGGACGAGTCCGAGACCCTCGACGACGGCGACCCGGCGCAGCTCGCGGCCGACCAGGCACCGATCGTCGACGCGCTGCCGAACCTGGAGGTGCTGGGCGGTTGCTGCGGCACCGATGCGCGGCACGTGGCCGCGATGTGGGGCCTCAGCAGTTGAGGCTCAGCTGACGGAGACGGAGGGCTCCGCGCCCTCGACCGGCTCCATCGACTCGGCGAGCTTCAACGCCTCCTCGATCAGCGTCTCCACGATCTCGGCCTCGGGGACGGTCTTGATCACCTCGCCCTTGACGAAGATCTGGCCCTTGCCGTTGCCGGACGCGACACCGAGGTCGGCCTCGCGCGCCTCGCCGGGACCGTTGACGACGCAGCCCATGACCGCGACGCGGAGCGGGACCTCGAGTCCGTCGAGACCCGCGGTGACCCGCTCGGCGAGCGTGTAGACGTCGACCTGGGCGCGGCCGCAGGACGGGCAGGAGACGATCTCGAGCTTGCGCGGGCGGAGGTTGAGCGACTGCAGGATCTGGATGCCGACCTTGACCTCCTCGACCGGCGGGGCCGAGAGCGAGACGCGGATGGTGTCGCCGATGCCCTTCGAGAGCAGGGCGCCGAAGGCGGTGGCCGACTTGATGGTGCCCTGGAACGCCGGGCCGGCCTCGGTCACGCCGAGGTGCAGCGGCCAGTCACCCTGCTCGGCGAGCAGCTCGTAGGCGCGGACCATCACGACCGGGTCGTTGTGCTTGACCGAGATCTTGAAGTCGCGGAAGCCGTGCTCCTCGAACAGGCTGGCCTCCCACACGGCCGACTCGACGAGCGCCTCGGGCGTCGCCTTGCCGTACTTCTCGAGCAGCCGCTTGTCGAGCGACCCGGCGTTGACGCCGATCCGGATCGACGTGCCGTGGTCCTGGGCCGCCCGGGCGATCTCCTTGACCTGGTCGTCGAACTTCTTGATGTTGCCCGGGTTGACCCGGACGGCGGCGCAGCCGGCCTCGATCGCCGCGAAGACGTACTTCGGCTGGAAGTGGATGTCGGCGATCACCGGGATCTGGCTGTGCTGCGCGATCTCGGGCAGCGCGTCGGCGTCGTCCTGGCTCGGGCAGGCCACCCGGACGATGTCGCAGCCGGCGGCGGTCAGCTCGGCGATCTGCTGGAGCGTGGTGTTGACGTCGGAGGTCAGCGTCGTGGTCATCGACTGCACCGAGATCGGGTGGTCGCTGCCGACGCCGACCTTGCCGACCTGGATCTGGCGGGTCGTGCGACGGGGAGCGAGCACCGGCGGTGGGGCGGCCGGCATGCCCAGGCTGATCGACGTCATGACGTCCAGCCTACTTTCCGGGCGGGTGGGATCAGGATTCGAGGTGCACGGGTACGACGAGGTCGCCGACGATGAGCACGACGCCCATCACCAGCAGGGCCCCGGCGACGACGTAGGCCACCGGGAGCAGCTTCGCCGCGTCGACGTAGCCGGGGTCGGGACGGCGGCGCAGCCGGGCCAGCCCGCGACGCAGTGCCTCCCACAGCGCACTCGCGATGTGCCCGCCGTCGAGCGGCAGCAGCGGCACGAAGTTGAACATGCCGATGAAGAAGTTGAAGCCCGCGACCAGCATCAGGAGGGAGACGAACTTGTCGCTCACGCTGATCTCGTCGTGCGAGGCGACCTCGCCCGCGAGCCGGCCGCCGCCGACGAGGCTGACCGGACCCATCGGGTCGCGCTCCTTGACCCCGACGATGGCCTGTGCGACGCCCCAGACCTTGGCCGGCAGCGTGGTGAGCGACTTGGCGACGTCGACGGTCATCTGGCCCATCTGCTCGATGGTGTAGCCGACGCCCCCGGTGGTCGGGTGCTGGCGCGGGCTGACGCCGAGGAAGCCGACCTCCTTCTTCTCGTCGTTGCCGATGTCGCGCAGGTCGACAACCGTGGCCGTCTCGATGGTCCGCTCGCGGCCTCCGCGCTCGACGACGATGCTCGCGCGCCGGTTGCCGTTGGCGCGGACCAGCTTCTGGACCTGGTCCCAGTCGGTGACGGCGGTGCCGTTGAAGGAGACGATCCGGTCGCCCGCCTTGATCCCGGCGGAGTACGCCGGGGTCGGCTTCTCGGCGACCTCCTCGCGGGTGCAGACCCGGCCGTTCTCCTCGGGGGGCAGGATGCAGCCCTGCACCTCCTGGATCGTGGTCTCGACCGTCGCGTCGCCCGCGTTGCCGTAGGTCGCGAAGACCCCGGCGAAGATCAGGAAGGCGATCGCGATGTTGACCGACGGGCCGCCGGCCATCACGACGACCTTCTTCCACCACGGCAGCTTGTAGAAGAGCCGATCGGTGTCCTCGGGCTTGACGTGCTCCCACTCCGCGGCGCGCGCGTCCGAGATCAGCTGCGTGAACATGCCGGTGTTGGACTTGCGGACCTTCACGACCTGGTTCCCGTCGGCGTCGACCTCGACGGTGTCGGCCACCTCGGTCGCGGCCGGGGGCAGCATCCCGACGATCTTGACGTAGCCGCCGAGCGGGACGGCCTTGATGCCGTACTCGGTCTCGCCGATCTGCTTGCTCCACACCGTCGGCCCGAAGCCGATGAAGTACTGCGTCACCTTCCCGCCGAACTTCTTCGCCGGGATCATGTGGCCGAGCTCGTGCAGGCCGATCGACGCGAGGATCGCGACGGCAAAGATCACGACGCCGAGGAGGTACAGCAGAGCGGTCATGGGGTGCGGGTCGTGCTTCCTCGGTCGGCGATGGTGCGGGCGGCAGCCTCACGGGCCCACGCGTCAGCGGCGAGGACGTCGTCGAGCGAGATCTGCTGGTTCGAGGGTACGTCGTGGGCGGCTAGTACGTCCCCGACTACGTCGACGATCCCGGTGAACGCCAGGCCACCGGTGCGGAAGGCGTCGACGGCGACCTCGTTGGCGGCGTTGTAGACCGCGGGGGCGGTGGCGCCACGCTCCCCCGCCGCCCGGGCCAGGGCGACCGCGGGGAAGGCCTCGTCGTCCAGTGGGAGGAACTGCCAGGTCTCCGGCTGCGTCCAGTCCACCGCCGGCGCCGCGTCGGGGACCCGGTCCGGCCAGTCCAGACCGAGCGCGATCGGGATCAGCATCGTCGGCGGGCTGGCCTGCAGCAGCGTCGAACCGTCGACGAACTCGACCATGGAGTGCACCACGCTGGTCGGGTGCACCACGACCTCGATGCGGTCGTAGGGGATGCCGAAGAGCAGGTGCGCCTCGATCACCTCCAGGCCCTTGTTGACCAGGGTCGCCGAGTTGATCGTGATCACCGGGCCCATGTCCCACGTGGGGTGGTTGCCCGCCTGCTCCGGGGTGACGTCGGCCAGCTCCGCGCGGGTGCGGCCACGGAAGGGGCCGCCGCTGGCGGTGAGGACGAGGCGTCGTACCTCCGCCGGGGAGCCGCCGCGCAGGCACTGCGCCAGGGCGCTGTGCTCGGAGTCGACCGGCACGATCTGCCCGGGCGCGGCCCGCTCCAGGACCAGCGGGCCGCCCATGACGAGCGACTCCTTGTTGGCCAGCGCGAGCGTGTTGCCCGCGTCGAGGGCCGCGAGGGTCGGCCGGAGACCGACCGCACCGGTGATGCCGTTGAGGACGACGTCGCAGTCCTGCCCCGCCGCGTCGGTGCTGGCGTCCTCACCCAGGCCGTGGAAACGGGGCGCGAACTCCGCCACCTGCTGCTCGAAGAGGTCCGGGTTGCCGCCCCCGGCGGTGAGCCCCACCACCCGGAACCGGTCGGGGTTGGCGCGGACCAGGTCGAGCGCCTGCGTGCCGATCGAACCCGTGGATCCGAGGATGATGACGTCCTTCACAGTGCGCATCCTCTCAACACCACGGGACCACGTCGCGTCGAGGCACGGGACGTGACGTGACGTGCATCATCCCGGGAGGTCGAGGAGCGCCGTGAGCGAGGCACGAGCTCGCGACGCGCGTCTCGAGACACGGCGAAATCCCACGCGAGGGCCCGTCGACACCCCATCCTTGCTGCGTGTCGCTCCCCCTCGCCCGGTTGGAGGCCACGGGGCGGAGACTCGGGACCGCCTGTGCCGCTGCCGTCCTGCTCGTGCTCGCCCTCGTCCTCGGTGTCGGCGGCACGCCTCCGGGCGCGTCCGACGACTCCGACGCGCCGGCTGCCGTCCTCGCCTCCTCGCCGCGGGACCGGGCCGAGGTGTCGGCACGACGCTGCACCGGCAGGGTCGCGCTGACCTTCGACGACGGGCCCGCGGTGGGCACGACGTTGCGCCTGGTCCGGATCCTGCGGCGCGAGAAGGTCACGGCGACCTTCTTCGTCGTCGGCCAGCACGTGCGCGCACACCCCGAGCTGGTCCGCGCGATCGAGCGCAGCGGGCTGCTGATCGGCAACCACAGCTGGGCGCACGAGCAGCTCACCGCGCGCTCCGACCGCGAGATCCGCGACAGCATCCGGGGCACCGACCGGGTCCTGCGCCGGGCCGGTGTGCACCCCACCCACCTTCTCCGCCCGCCGTACGGCGCCATGAACGACCGCGTCCGTGCCGACATCGTCCGCCTCGGCTACCGCCCGGTGCTGTGGACCATCGACTCGCGCGACTGGGCGAACGGCACCGCACCCCAGATCGCCGGCCGGATCCTCCGCGCGTTGCACCCCGGCAACAACATCGTGCTGCAGCACGACGGCGTGACCCGCTCGCCGATCTCGGTCGACGCGGTCACCCGGGTCATCCGCACCGCGCGGCGGCGCGGCTACTGCTTCACCGGGCTCGACGAGCGCGGCCTGCCGGGCTTCCCGTCGCCGCTGGCCTCGGTGTCGGTCCGGCAGGGCGCCGAGGGCGGATTCGCGGTCGCCACCGTCCGGCTCGACCGGATGGCCGGGCGTCGTACCGCGGTGACGCTCTCGGTCCGCTCGGGCAGCGCGACGGTCGGCACCGACCTGGCTGACGTCCGCACCCGTGTGGTGATCCCGGCCGGACGGCTCACGGCCAGCGTGCGGATCCCGATCCTCGCCGACGGGCTCGCCGAGCCGGTCGAGCGGGCGGCCGTCGACATCAGCGCCCCCAGCGGCGTGCGGATCGGCCGCGGCACGGCGTCGTTGGTGATCGGTGCGGTGATGGCTGCCCGGACGGGGCGCTGGTCGCCGGTGCGTCCGCTGCCGTCACCGGCCGGCCGCTGAGCTCCTACGGCGTGCCGGTCAGCTCGTCGGCCGCCGCATAGGCGTCGGTCTCGCCGGCCACGACGGCCGCGGCCAGGGTGTCGAGGCGGTCGCCCTCCCCGACGGCGCCCCAGCGCCGGCGCAGCGCGGTGAGGGCGAGGGTCTCGATCTCGTTGCGCGCCCGTCGTACGCGGCGGCGGTGGAGCTCGCCGCTCTCGCGCAGCCACGTGCCGTGCTCCTCGAGGGCGTCGACGACGTCGGCGACGCCCTCGCCCTTCGAGGCGACGGTCTTGAGAACCGGCGGGCGCCAGGATCCCTCGCGGCGCTCGGCGAGGCCGAGCATCGACCGCAGGTCGCGTCGTACCTTGTCGGCGCCCTCGCGGTCGGACTTGTTGACGACGTAGAGGTCGCCGATCTCGAGGATGCCGGCCTTCGCCGCCTGGATCCCGTCGCCCATGCCGGGCGCGAGCAGGACCATCGTCGAGTCGGCCTGGCCGGCGACCTCGACCTCGCTCTGGCCGACGCCGACGGTCTCGACGAGCACGTAGTCGAAGCCGGCCGCGTCGAGCACCCGCAGTGCCTGCGGGGTGGTCCAGGCCAGGCCGCCGAGGTGACCGCGGGCGGCCATCGAGCGGATGAAGACACCGGGGTCGAGGACGTGGTCGCCCATCCGGATCCGGTCGCCCAGCAGAGCCCCGCCGGAGAACGGCGAGGAGGGGTCGACCGCGAGGACGGCGACCCGGTGGCCGCGCCGGCGCAGCTCGCCGATGAGGGCGTTGGTCGACGTCGACTTGCCCACGCCGGGCGACCCGGTGATGCCGACGATGCGCGCGCGGCCGGTGTGGGGAGCGAGCGCCCGCATCAGCTCCGGCAGCAGCGGCGACTCGTCCTCGACCTGCGAGACCAGCCGGCCCACCGACCGCGGGTCGCCCTCGCGCGCCTTCTCGACCAAGGCAGGAACGGCCGCCGCGGTGATCCCGCGACGGCCGCCCTGGATGCTGCTTGCGTCAGGCAACGCTGTCCGCTCAGTCGATCAGCTGGCCGGTACCCGGAGGACCAGCGCGTCGCCCTGGCCGCCACCGCCGCAGAGGGCAGCGGCACCGAGGCCGCCGCCGCGGCGCTTGAGCTCGAGGGCGAGGTGCAGCGTGATCCGCGCACCGGAGGCACCCAGCGGGTGGCCGATGGCGATGGCTCCACCGTTGACGTTGACCTTGTCCTCGTCGATGCCGAGGGCGCGGGCCGACTCGATGCCGACAGCGGCGAACGCCTCGTTGAACTCGACCAGGTCGAGGTCGGCGGCGGTCAGGCCGGCCTTGTCCAGCGCCTTCTTGGTGGCGTTGGCGGGCTGCAGCTGGAGGGTGGAGTCCGGACCGGCGACCTGGCCGTGGCTCACGATCTCGGCGAGGATCGGCAGGCCGAGCTCCTCCGCCTTCTTCTTCGAGGTGACGACGACAGCGGCCGCACCGTCGGAGATCTGCGAGGACGAGGCGGCGGTGATGGTGCCGTCCTTGGAGAACGCCGGGCGCAGGGCCGCGAGCGACTCGGCGGTGGTGTCGCCACGGACACCCTCGTCCTTGCTGACGACGACCGGGTCGCCCTTGCGCTGCGGGATCGACACCGGGACGATCTCGTCGTCGAAGACACCGTTCTTCTGGGCGGCGGCGGCGAGCTGGTGCGAGCGGGCCGCGACGGCGTCCTGCTCCTCACGGGTCAGCGGCGTCTCGCGGCAGGCGTTGGTCGACTCGGTCAGGTTGCCCATGCCCTGCTGGGTGGCCTGGTCGAAGAGCGCGTCGTAGGCGAGCGAGTCGACGAGGGTCGTGTCGCCGTACTTGAAGCCCTCACGGGACTTCGGCAGCAGGTGCGGCGCCTGGGTCATCGACTCGGTGCCACCGGCGACCACGATCTCGGCCTCGCCGGCGCGGATCATCTGGTCGGCCTGCGCGATGGCGTTGATGCCCGACAGGCACACCTTGTTGATGGTGATCGAGGGGACGTTGGCCGGGAGGCCCGCGGCCAGACCGGCGGTCCGGGCGGGGTTCTGGCCGGCACCGGCCTGGAGGACCTGGCCCACGATGAGGTAGTCGACCTGGTCGCCGGAGACACCGGCCTTCTCCAGCGCGCCCTTGATGGCGACGCCCGCGAGGTCGGCAGCCGAAAGGGTCTTGAGGGCGCCGAGGTGGCGACCGATCGGCGTACGAGCGCCGGCGACGATGACGCTGGGGTTGTCGGACATGTTTCCTCCGTGCAGACGTGTGGTCGGAACATTTGGACTCTACTCGCGGGTATCCGGAGCGGGCGAGGGGTCCATCGTGCGGTCGGTGAGGCACTCGTCACACCCCTCGAACGGAGGCGCAACGGCACAATGGCGCGCATGAGCATCACTGACGGCGTACCCACGCACCTGTTCACCGCCATCGACCACGTCGGCATCGCGGTGCCCGACCTGGACGAGGCGATCGCGTTCTACCGCGACAACTTCGGCATGCACGTGGCGCACGAGGAGACCAACGAGGAGCAGGGCGTCCGGGAGGCGATGGTCGCGGTCGGCGACACCGACTCGAAGATCCAGCTGCTCGCCCCGCTCAACGCGGACTCGACCATCGCGAAGTTCATCGACCGCAGCGGCCCGGGCCTCCAGCAGCTCGCCTACCGGGTGACCGACCTCGACCAGGTCTCCGCCATCCTGCGCGAGCGCGGCCTGCGCCTGCTCTACCCCGAGGCCCGCCGCGGTACGGCGAACAGCCGGATCAACTTCGTCCACCCGAAGGACGCCGGCGGCGTCCTCGTCGAGCTCGTCGAGCCGGCCGCCGACGGCGGTCACTGATCCCCTGACCGGTCAGGCCCAGCGGAACCCGAGCTCGTCGCCGGGACGCAGCTGGGCCAGCCGGTCGGTGTCGGCGTCGACCACCACCGCGACCACGGGATAGCCGCCCGTCACGGGGTGGTCGGGGCCGAACACCACCGGCCGCCCATCCGGGGGCACCTGGACGGCGCCGCGCAGCGCGCCCTCGCTGGGCAGCTCGCCGCGGTGCGGCGTCGCCGTGAGCGGGTCCCCGTCGAGACGGAGGCCGACCCGGTCGCTCGCGGCCCCCACCCGCCACACCTGCCCGACCAGCCGGTCGACGTCGCGGACCCAGCCGTCGCGCGGGCCGCGCACCACGCGCACGACCGCCCGTCCGTCGTACGACGCCGGGGGGACGGCGTCGACCAGCACCTCCGTCGCCGCGTCCCTGCCGACCGGCAGCCGCGCGCCCGGCGCCAGCGCGGTCGGTCCGAGCCGCGCGAGGGTGTCGTGGGAGCGCGAGCCCAGCACGCCGGGGACGTCGAGGCCGCCGCGGACGGCGAGGTAGGACCGCAGCCCGCTCGCCGGCGTGCCGAGCCGCAGCCGCTGGCCGGGCCGCAGGGTCAGCACCGCGCCCGGCGGCTCGGGCCGGCCGTCGACCTCGAGCGGCGTCGGGGCCCCGGTCACGCAGACCGTGATGTGCTCCCCGGCCTCGACCTCGAGCCCGCCCAGCACGACCTCGACCACCGCGGCGCCGGGAGCGTTGCCGACGAGCCGGTTGCCGAGCGCGTACGCCGCCCGGTCGGCCGCGCCACTGACGCCGACCCCGATCGCGGCGTACCCCGGCCGCCCGGCGTCCTGCACCAGGCACGGCCCGCCGTCGACGGCGGTGACGATCACGCTCATGCCTCGACGAACCGGACGGTGGTGCCCGCCGCCAGCAGCGCGGGCGGATCACGCTCGAGGTCCCACAGGGCGACGTCGGTGTGCCCGATCAGCTGCCAGCCACCGGGCGAGGCGCGCGGGTAGACCCCGCTGAACTCCCCCGCCAGGCCCACCGCGCCCGCGGGCACCGTCGTCCGCGGCTGCTCCCGACGCGGCACCTGCAGCCGTGGATCACCGCCGACGAGGTAGGCGAAGCCCGGCGCGAACCCGCCGAAGGCGACCTGCCACGACCTCCCCGTGTGTGCGTCGACCACCTCGGCCTCGGTCAGGCCGGTGCGGTCCGCCACCTCGGCGAGGTCGGGGCCGTCGTACACGACCGGGATGACGACCTCTGCCTGCGGTGGTCCTTGGTCAAGAGCACGGGAATCGGCCGAGTTCAGGTGCTCCTGGCCCGGGACGACCGCCCTGAGACGGTCGAGGGAGACCCCCGGGCGGGCCACGAGGAGGACCGTGCGGGCCCCCGGGACGACGTCGGCGACGAGGGCGGCGACGCGCGAGTCCGCCAGCAGTGCGCCCGCCGCGGCCACCACCGCGGCGGTGTCCGCGAGCTCGAGGAGGAGCCCGCGGTCGCCGTACGGGAGGACGTTCATCCGGCCGCGAACGAGGTGACCGCGAAGCCGGCGTGGTCGAGGGCGGCCCGCACTGCGGCCGCCAGCTCGGGCGCACCGGGCGAGTCCCCGTGCACGCACACCGACCGGACGCCCGACTCCGCCAACCGGACCGCCTGCGCGGCGGCGACGGCCGGATCGGTCAGCAGCGCGCCGGGCTGCGAGCGCGGGACCAGTCCCCCGTCGGGCAGGTAGCCGCGGTCCGCGAAGCCCTCGCCCACCGCCTCGAGCCCGGCCGCCTCGACGGCGGCGAGGAAGGCCGAGCCCGCGAGACCGAGAACGGGCAGTCCGCCGAAGGCACGCACGGCGGCGATGACGGCGTCCGCCTGGCCGGGGTGCTGCGACACGGCGTGGTAGAGCGCACCGTGCGGCTTGAGGTAGGCCACCCGCGCCCCGGCGGCGCGGGCGATCCCGTCGAGCGCACCGAGCTGGTAGAGCACGTCGGCCTCGAGCTCGGCGGGCGGTACGTCGACGTACCGGCGCCCGAAGCCGGCGAGGTCGCGGTAGCCCACCTGGGCGCCGACGGTCACGCCGAGCTCCGCCGCTCGTGCACAGGTACGACGCAGGGTCAGCGGGTCGCCCGCGTGGAACCCGCAGGCGACGTTCGCGCTGGTCAGGTGCGGCAGGAGGGCGTCGTCGTCGCCGAGCTGCCACCGGCCGAAGGACTCCCCGACATCGGCGTTGAGATCCACGCCACCCACCCGGGTGTCGGGCGTGGACCAGCGACCCGAATGCAACGTCACGGGCCTATGGTGACCTATCGAGCCCTCGGACCAGGGCTCAGTGCGCGCCGCCGAGCCCAGGACGGTGCAGTCGCCGTGAATGAGACGCCGGTCACGAAGCCACCCACGAGGTGGTTACTCGTGGGTAATCTTCCCCGCGGCCGTATTGCCACCCCCGCATGCCCTCCGAGCATGTTCCAGAAAGCA
The DNA here is from genome assembly GCF_001428825.1 of Nocardioides sp. Root240. GTDB lineage: Bacteria > Actinomycetota > Actinomycetes > Propionibacteriales > Nocardioidaceae > Nocardioides. The sequence continues at coordinate 414,389 of NZ_LMIT01000001.1, forward strand.
TTCCTAGGGAGACGACGACCGTGCAGCACATCCTCGACGCCATCCAGGCCGAAGCCTCCGCAGAGGACTTCGCCAACCTCGAGCTTCCCCAGTCCTACCGGGCCGTGACGGTCCACAAGGACGAGGTCGACATGTTCGAGGGCATCGACTCGCGTGACAAGGACCCCCGCAAGTCCCTGCACGTCGACGAGGTCCCGATGCCCGAGCTGGGCCCCGGCGAGGCGATCGTCGCCGTGATGGCCTCGGCCATCAACTACAACACCGTGTGGACCTCGATCTTCGAGCCCGTCTCCACCTTCGGCTTCCTCGAGCGCTACGGCCGCGAGTCCGAGCTCGCCAAGCGCCACGACCTGCCCTACCACATCGTCGGCTCCGACCTGTCCGGCGTCGTGCTGGCCGTCGGCCCGGGCGTGACCCGCTGGAAGGCCGGCGACCGCGTCGTCGCCCACTGCCTCTCCGTCGAGCTCGAGGCCCCCGACGGCCACAACGACACCATGCTCGACACCTCCCAGCGCATCTGGGGCTTCGAGACCAACTTCGGCGGCCTCGCCGACGTCGCCATGGTCAAGGCCAACCAGCTCATGCCCAAGCCCGAGCACCTCACCTGGGAGGAGGCCGCCTCCCCCGGCCTGGTCAACTGCACCGCCTACCGCCAGCTCGTCTCCTCCAACGGCGGCAACATGAAGCAGGGCGACAACGTCCTCATCTGGGGCGCCTCCGGCGGCCTCGGCGGCTTCGCCACCCAGTACGCCCTCAACGGCGGCGCCAACCCCATCTGCGTGGTCTCCAACGAGGAGAAGGCCCAGATCGTGCGCAACATGGGCGCCGAGATGGTCATCAACCGCTCCGAGCTCGCCCCCAGGTTCTGGAACGAGGAGGGCACCCAGCAAAACCCCAAGGAGTGGCAGCGCTTCGGCAAGGCCATCCGCGAGCTCACCGGCGGCGAGGACATCGACATCGTCTTCGAACACCCCGGCCGCGAGACCTTCGGCGCCTCGGTCTACGTCACCCGCAAGGGCGGCACCATCACCACCTGCGCCTCGACCACCGGCTACATGCACGAGTACGACAACCGCTACCTGTGGATGAACCTCAAGAAGATCATCTCCAGCCACTTCGCCAACTACCGCGAGTCGTGGGAGGCCAACCGCCTCATCGCCCAGGGCAAGATCCACCCCACCCTGTCGCGCACCTACAAGCTCGAGGACACCGGCCAGGCCGCCCTCGACGTCCACCACAACTTGCACCAGGGCAAGGTCGGCGTCCTGTGCCTGGCCCCCGAAGAGGGCCTCGGCGTCAAGAACGACGAGATGCGCGCCCAGCACCTCGACAAGATCAACCTCTTCCGCGGCATCTGATCAGCACCTGATCCACCGCACCAGCACGGGCGGGCCGGCGCACACGCGCCGGCCCGTCCGTCTTTTCGCCGGCGCACGGCGCGGGTCCGTCCGCCACGGCGGGGCGGACTGTGAAAGCTCAGGTCCATCGGGGATCATGGAGGCGATTCCCCCATCCCCCATGCACGCACCGAGCCAGGGAGGCTCATCCCCATGAGCGACCAGGGTCTGTCCATCTTCGACGACGAGCCCACCCCCAACGAGGAGTCCGCCCCCGTGACGACCAAGTCCACCGACGAGGAGCCGACGCAGGTCATCCCGGCGGTGAAGACCGCCGAGACGCCGACCGTCCGCGCGCAGGCCACCCCCCGGCCCGCCGCGCAGCCCCCCGCGGCCGCGCCCCGTGCGGCGTCCCCGGCACCGGCAACGTCTCCGCGTCCCGCGGGTGCGTCGTCCGCGACCGCGCGTCCAGTGGGCTTCAGCGCCCCGTCCGGCGGGCTGCCGATCGTCCGCAAGGGCGGCTACGACCGCGACGCCGTCGACGCCCAGATCCGCCAGCTCTCCGGCGAGAAGGCGACGCTGGGCGCCAGCCTCAACGAGTCCGAGCAGCGCGTCATCGAGCTCGAGAAGGAGCTCGCCAAGGTCCGCGCGGAGCTGTCGGAGTCCGACAACCCGTCGTACGCCGGGCTGGGCGGTCGCGCGAGCGCGATGCTCCGGCTGGCCGAGGAGGAGGCGGGCGAGATCCGCACGACCGCCGAGGCCGACGCCGCCGAGATCCGCGACCAGGCCACCCGCGACGCCAAGGCGATCCGCGCCGAGGCCGCGCGCGAGGCCGACGACATGCGTGCCGTCCAGCTCCGCGAGCTGGAGGAGAACCGGACTCGCCTGCTGACCGACGCCGAGCAGGAGCGCGCCCTCGCCAGGAGCGAGGCCGAGGACCTGCGCGCCTCGGCCCGCCGCGAGGCCGACCAGCTGCGGCTCGCCGCCCAGCAGGAGGTCTCCGAGCAGCGCAGCCAGGCCCAGCGCGAGATCGAGCAGGCGCGCACCGCCGTCGACCGCGAGGTCCAGGAGGCCCGTCGGGCCCTCGCCGTGGAGAAGGAGCGCCTCGCCCGCGAGGCCACCGACCACCACGCCAGCGCCGTCGCCGAGACCCGTCGCCTCGTCGAGGAGTCCGAGCAGCGCGCGAACGCCGCCGAGGAGCGGGCCGCCGAGGCCAGCAAGCAGGCGACGCAGAACCGTGCCGCCGCCCAGTCCGAGTCCGAGGCCCTGCTCGGTCGAGCCCGTCGCGAGGCCGAGCAGATCATCGCGTCCGCGCGGGTCCAGGCCGAGGCCCTGGCCGCGGCCGGCGACTCCGAGCTGCAGCGCGAGATCAGCTCGCGCCGGGCCGAGCTCGACCGGCTCACCAAGCGCCGCGCCGCCATCACCGCCCAGCTCTCCTCGCTCGCCGACCTCGTCGCCGGCTTCGGCGAGGACGAGAGTTGAGCGCACCTGACGGAACCGTCGCGTCCCGGGCCGCCGCGGCCCCGGACGCGACGCCCGAGGAGCTGCACGACGGCGTCGACGAGCACGCCGGCATCGACCCGGCCGCGGCGGCCGCTCCCGCCGAGTCGCCGTACGGCGAGATGGGCCAGCCGTTCGACCGGCGCTCGCCCTTCTACTACGGCTTCGTCGGCGCGCTCGGCGCCCTGTCGGCGTTCTGGCTGTTCAAGGCCGTCGCCGGCATCGGCTCGGTGCTGCTGCTGGTCGTCGTCTCGTTCTTCCTCGCCGCCGGCCTGAACCCGTCGGTCGAGTTCCTCGAGCGCCGCGGCCTGCGGCGCTCGTTCGCGGTGACGCTCGTGATCGTGCTCGCGCTCGGCACCGTCGCGCTGTTCCTGGTCGCGATCGTCCCGGTCATCACCGACCAGGTGCAGGCGATCACCAAGAGCGCCCCCGGCTGGCTGGACGAGCTGCAGAAGAACAAGCGGATCCAGGACCTCAACGACGAGTACGACATCATCGACAAGCTGAAGGCGAAGATCACCGACGAGAGCTTCGTGTCGGCGCTCTTCGGCGGCGCGCTGGGCTTCGGCCTCAAGCTCGTCTCGGCGCTGTTCAACCTGTTCGTGATCGTCGTCCTGACGCTCTACTTCCTCGCCTCGCTCAAGACCACGACCGGCGCGATCTACAACCTGGCCCCGGCCTCGCGCCGCGACCGGGTCGCCCGGCTCGGCGACAAGGTGATCGCCAACATCGGCGGCTACGTCTCGGGCGCCTTCCTGGTCGCCATGGCGGCGGGCATCTCGTCGCTGGTCTTCCTGTCGTTCACGCCGATCGGGAAGTACGCCGTCGCGCTGGCCTTCGTGGTCGCCGTGCTCGACGTGATCCCGATGATCGGCGCCACGCTCGGCGCGGTGATCGTCTGCGCGATCGCGTTCGCCACCGACGTCAAGACGGGGGTCATCTGCGTGATCTTCTACGTCGTCTACCAGCAGGTCGAGAACTACCTCATCTACCCGCGGGTGATGAGCAAGTCCGTCGACCTGCCCGGTGCGGTCATCGTGATCGCCGCCCTGGTCGGCACCGCCCTGCTCGGCGTGGTCGGTGCACTGCTGGCCATCCCGGCGGCCGCCGCGGTGCTGCTGGTCATCCGTGAGGTCGTCGTGAAGCGGCAGGACACGCGCTAGCCCGACGGCGTCCCTGCTCCTGCAAAGCGACAAGGGAACCGCATGTGCTTCTCGGCAGAGATGGACCTGGCCGCCGGCCTGCTGGTCACCGGGATCGGCATCGACACCCTGCGTCAGGCGCGCGCCCGCGAGCAGCTGGCGATCGCCGCCGTGCCACTCGTGCTCGGCACCCACCTGCTGGTCGAGACGCCGGTGTGGTGGAGCCTCGAGGGACACCTCTCCCCCGCGGTGGGCGACCTCGCCTCCTGGGCCTACGTCGCGATCGCTCTCGTCGTCGTACCCGCGCTGGTCCCGTGGGCCTTCCTCCGGCTCGGCACGTCGGGACGCGCGGGCCTCGACCGGTTCTTCCTCGCGTGCGGCCTGGCCGCGGCGGCGGCCGGACTGTTCGCGATCGGCCTCGAGCCGGTGGGCCGTCGCATCGACGGCCACCACATCGCCTACCACCCCGGCGTCGCGTGGTCGGGCGTCGTGCTCGCGGCCTACGTCCTGGCGACCTGCGGACCGAGCCTCCTGGCCCGCAGCGCGGAGCTGCGCTGGTTCGGCGTCGGCAACCTCGCGGTCGTCGCGCTGCTCGCGTGGATCCAGCAGAACGCCGTGATCTCGCTGTGGTGCGTGTGGGCTGCGTCGACCAGCCTGCTGATCAACCTGGCCCTGCGCCGCACCCACGTCCCGGCTGTCGCGTCCCTCGTCGCACCCGACGGGCACACATGAGGTCTCAGACGAGCACCGGCTCCTCGCGGGTGACGCTGCGCTCCCCCAGCTTCACCCCGACGACGCCGAGGAGGATCAGCGCGCCTCCGGCGAACTGCACCGGACCCGGCAGCTGGCCCAGCAGGAGCCATGCCCACAGCACGGCGAGGACGACCTCGCTGAGCGCCACGAAGGACGCGAGCCGCGAGCCCAGCCGTCGGCTGGCGGCGATGCCGGTGCCGTAGGCGAGCGCGGCCGTGACCAGGCCGAGGGCGAGGATCGCGACCCACGGCGCGACCTCGAGGCCGGCGTACTCGACTCCGGTGGACGCGGTCCGCACCGGCATCAGGCCGAGGAGGCCGATCAGCCCGAGGAACAGGCCTCCGACGACGAGGCCGCCGGTCGCCAACGCCATCGGCGGCAGGCCGCTGCGGTCGTCGGCCGAGATGACGAAGTAGGCCGCCGCGCCGACCATGGCGCCGAGCGCCCAGGCAGCGCCCCGGACGTCGAAGTCGGCCCCCGAGAAGAGGTCGAGCACCAGCAGCAGCCCGAGCGCCGCCACGACGGCGCCCACGACCGTGAGCCGGCCGGGCCGCTGGCCGTGGGCGACCCACATCCAGACCACGACGGCAGCCGGCGCGGTGTACTCGATGAGCAGCGCCGGGCCGACCTCCATGGTCTGCACGGCCGAGAAGTAGCAGAACTGGGCGCCCGCGACCGCGAGGATGCCGTAGAGGACGACCGTGGGCAGCGCGCGTCCGAGCAGGGGCCAGCGACCGCGCATCGCGGCGAGGCCGAAGGGCAGGACCGCGAGCGCGCCGACGGCGATCCGGAGCAGGACGACCCCGCCGGCGCTCCAGCCGGCGTCCAGCAGCGGCCGTGCCAGCGCTCCGGACATGCCGAAGGTGGCGGCCGAGACGATCGCGAGCAGCAGGCCGGTTCCGGCGTCCCGGCCGGCCGCCACGGGCTTGTCACGAGTCAAGGTCGTCATGACTCATGACGGTACGCCGGGCTGCTGTAACCTGTCAAAGTGGTTTTCACCCATGACACCGCCGCGTCCCTCCAAGCTGCCGTCACCCTCGTCAACTCCGAACTGGAGCCGGTCGGGCTGAGGACGCCCGAGGAGCTCGACGACTTCTTCGCGGACTTCGGCTACACCGGCCGCCACGACGGCGACCAGGCCGAGGTCGACGAGGTACACGCCGTCGTACCCCAGCTGCGGGCAGTGCTCACGGCCCACCGCGACGAGGCCGTGCGGATCGTCAACGAGATGCTGCGGACCGCGCAGGCACTCCCCCAGCTCCAGCGCCACGACGGCCTGGACTGGCACCTGCACGCCATCGCGCCGGACCGCCCCCTGGCCGAGCGGATCGTGGTCGAGACCGCGATGGCGATGATCGACGTGATCCGCGCCGACGAGATGTCGCGGCTCGCGATCTGCGCCGACGAGACCTGCGAGGGCGTCGTGCTCGACCTGTCCCGCAACCGCTCGAAGCGCTTCTGCTCGGTGACCTGTGGCAACCGCAACGCGGTCGCGGCGTACCGTGCCCGGCAGGCGGAGGAGGCCGAGGAATCCGCAGGGTGACGTCCGTGTGACATCTGGCGCGAAGGTCTGGCCGAGCCCGACGGTGCCGGGGCAGGATTCGGCCCATGACTCGCATGCTCGGGATGCGACGACCTCCGCTGGCCGTCCTCGCCCTCACCCTGTTCACGTCCTTCCTCCTCGTGGCGCCACTGCGTCCGGCGCCTGCCTCGGCGGCCACACCGCTGACCGTGGCCCAGGCGATCGCGACCCAGGACTCGTCCGTCGCCACCGTGCGCGGGTACGTCGTCGGCCAGCCGACAGCGACCTCGACCGTCGTCACGAGCGGCTTCCCCAACGACTACGCCCTCGCCCTGGCCGACTCCCCCGGCACGACCGCGACCAGCCAGATGGTCTACGTACAGGTCCCGACCGCCTTCCGCTCGACCTTCGGGCTCCGGACCAACCCGTCCCTGATGGGCAAGCAGGTCGACGTGACCGGCACCCTGTCGGCGTACTTCTCCCACCCCGGGCTCAAGGACGGCACCTCCTTCGCCCTCGCCGGCACCAGCGGCGGCGGAGGCGGCGGCACCGATCCGTCGATCCCTCCCGGCTACTACGACGCAGCCACGGGCAGGACCGGCGCCGCGCTGGCGACCGCGCTGCACGGCATCATCGACGGCAACCAGACGCTGAGCTACACGCAGGTCTGGGAGGCACTCAAGGTCACCGACGCCGACCCGGCCAACGCCAACAACGTGATCGAGTTCTACTCCGGTCGCTCCATCGCGAAGTCGTCGAACGGCGGCAGTGTCGGCCAGTGGAACCGCGAGCACACCTGGCCGCAGAGCCACGGCGACTTCGGCACCACCGCCGGTCCGGGCACCGACCTGCACCACCTGCGGCCCGAGGACGTGACGATCAACTCCACCCGCGGCAACAAGGACTTCGACAACGGCGGCTCCGCGGTCACGAACTGCACCGACTGCTTCACCGACGCTGACTCCTTCGAGCCGCGCGACTCGGTCAAGGGCGACCTGGCCCGCGGCCTGATGTACATGGCGGTCCGCTACGAGGGCGGCGACGGCTTCGCCGACCTCGAGCTCAACAACACCACCAACGGCTCGACGCCCTACCTCGGCAAGATCTCGGTCCTGCTCGCGTGGAGCGCCGCCGACCCGGTGTCCACGGCCGAGCGGACGCGCAACAACCTCATCTACAACAGCTACCAGGGCAACCGGAACCCGTTCGTCGACCACCCGGAGTACGCCGAGGCCATTTGGTGACTCGTTGGTTGAGGTGCGAGCGCAGCGAGCCTCGAAACTCAGTCGCCCAGGAACTGCTGGAGGATCTGGAGGAAGAGCTCCGGGCGCTCGGAGTGCAGCCAGTGCCCGGTGTCCTTGAGGGTCACCTTGCGGTTGCGCGGGAACCAGCGGTCCATCGCGGCGTCGTAGGCAGGCTGGACGTAGCTCGACCGGGCACCGGCGAGCCACAGCACCGGCCCGTCGTACGGCGCCGCGTGGGCCAGCTCCTCCTCGGGCCAGCCGCTGATGACCCCCAGGTCGCGGGCGAGCACGTCGAGGTTCGCCTGCCAGCTCCAGCCGGACGGGGCGTCCGGGTCGCGGCGCAGGTTCTGCAGGAGGAACGAGCGCACGGTCGTGTCGGGCACGGCCGGCTCGAGCAGGCGGTCGGCGTCCGAGCGGTGCACGACCTGGCTGAGGTCCATGCCGCGCATCGCCGCGAAGTAGCCGGGGAACTCGCGGCTCTCGTCGTAGCGGACCGGGGAGATGTCGGCGACGCAGAGCCGCTCGACGCGCTCGGGGTGCAACAACGCGAGCACCATGGCGACCTTGCCGCCCAGCGAGTGCCCGACCAGCGTGAACGGCTCATCCGCCGGGACGGCACCGGCGACGAGCGCCGCGGACTCGGCGAAGTCGAAGTGCTCGAGCCAGTCGGAGCGGCCGTGGTGCGGCAGGTCGAGCAGCAGCACCCGGTGCTTCTCGGCCAGCTGCTTGGCGATGCCGGTCCAGTTCTTGCCCTGCCCGAACAGGCCGTGCAGAAAGACCACACGGCTCCCGGTGGAACCGAGAGCCGTGTGGTGAAGCGTCACGCCGCCATTGTGTCAGGCGTAGTCGTGGAAGCCCTTGCCGGTCTTGCGGCCGAGCTCGCCCGCGTCGACCTTGGCGACCAGGGTCGCGGCCGGGGCGAAGCCGGCCTCGCCGAACTCGCCGTACAGCTCCTTCTGGATGGCCAGCGACACGTCGTTGCCGACCACGTCGAGCAGCTCGAAGGGACCCATCGGGAAGCCGGCGGTCTCCTTGATCGCGGCGTCGATGGTCGCGAGCTCCTCGCCGCCCTCGGCCAGCTTGATGGCGTCGTTGAGGTACGGGAACAGCAGCAGGTTGACGATGAAGCCCGAGCGGTCGCCGGCCGAGACGCCGATCTTGCCGACGTTGGCGGTCAGCGCGCGGGTGGTCTCGTCGACGTCGGCGGAGGTGGCCGGGGTGGTGATGATCTCGACGAGCTTCATGACCGGGGCGGGGTTGAAGAAGTGCATGCCGATGACGTCCTGCGGACGGCCGGTGACCTCGCCGAGCTGGGTGATGGGGAGCGACGAGGTGGTGGTCGCGAGGATCGCGCCGGGCTTCGCGATCTTGTAGAGGTCGCGGAACAGTTCCAGCTTGATCTCGAGGTCCTCGGCGATGGCCTCGACGACGATGTCGACGCCGCCCAGCGCCTCGCGCTCGGTCGAGCCGGTCAGGCGGCCCAGGAGCGCGTCCTTGTCGCCCTCAGTGCCCTTGCCCTTGGCGATGGCGCGGTCGAGGTTCTTGGTGATGTAGCCGAGGACGCCGTCGAGCTTGTCCTGGCTGCGGCCGACGTAGACGACGTCGTAGCCGGCCTGGGCGAAGACCTGGACGATGCCGGAAGCCATGGTGCCGGTGCCGACGACGCCGACCTTGTTGATCTCGTGCTTGAACGTCGGCGCGGCGGCCTCCCCCGCGGCGGCGGCCTCGTCGGCGAAGGTGCGGCCGTCGGCGACGAGCTTCTCCAGCAGGTCGGCGGGCTGGTGCAGGTGGTCGCCGGTCTCGGCGTACCGGGCGGCGAGGAGGTCACGCACCTGGGCGGCACCGATCTCGTCGACGACGGTCAGCGGGCCCTTGGGGTAGCCGCAGCCGAAGCGCATCGCGGCGTCGATGTCGGCCACCGAGGCGTAGCCCGACTCGTAGGTGCGCACCGCGTGGTTCAGGTACGGGAGCACCAGCGTGTTGAAGATCTGCTCGCTCGAAGTCATGCGCCGGATTCTGGCAGCCTCAGGGCCCGGTGACTACCCGTCGGTAACAATGTGGACACATCGAGACCGACGTCACATCCCGCCCCGGGCACGGCGGTTCACCGTGTCGATCCGCAGCTGCTTGGACCGCGAGGCCTGGCCGCGCAGCAGGGTGACGGCCGAGCGCGGTACGCCGAGCTCCTTCGCCAGCCACCGGACCAGCTCCTCGTTCGCGCGCCCGTCCACCGGCGGCGACGCCAGCCGGACCTTCAGCTCGGCCCCCTCCGGGCCCGTCGGCCCCGCCTCCCCGGTCCGCGACGCGCCCGGCTGCACCCGCACGCGGAGCAGCCACGCCGTCGTACTTCCCTCCTCGGGGCGCCACCAGGGAAGGTCCGCATCGATCTCCACGGGCTACGCCTCCATCCACCACTGCGCGACCACCGAGCGGCCCCACGCGGGCGCGCTGGCTGCGTTGCCGACGCTCGACACACGCCCAGTCTGGCGTCGCGCCGGACGCCTTGCCATCACCCCCACCTGGCGCCGCTCGCGACGCCGCTCAGTGGCGGCTGGAGGCGGACTGTAGATTCGTCGCTCGTGAGACTCGTCGTGGCACGTTGCCAGGTGGACTATGCAGGCCGACTGACCGCCCACCTCCCGATGGCGACGCGGGTGCTCATGATCAAGGCGGACGGCTCGGTGCTGGTGCACTCCGACGGTGGCTCCTACAAGCCGCTGAACTGGATGTCCCCGCCGTGCACGGTCCGCGAGGGCACCACCGACGACGGCCAGGTCGAGTGGACCGTCACCGCCAAGGCTGCCAAGGGCGCGACGCCGGACACGCTCCGCATCCTGGTCGAGGAGATCCTCCACGACAGCGAGCACGACCTCGGGATCGACCCGGGCCTGCAGAAGGACGGCGTCGAAAAGCACCTCCAGGAGCTCCTCGCGGAGCACCCCTCCACCCTGGCCACCGGGCTCTCGCTCGTGCGCCGGGAGTTCCCCACCGCCATCGGCCCGGTCGACCTGATGTGCCGCGACGAGTCCGGCCTCAGCGTCGCGGTCGAGATCAAGCGGCGCGGAGAGATCGACGGGGTCGAGCAGCTCACCCGCTACCTCGAGCTCCTCAACCGCGACCCGCTGCTCACCGGGAAGGGTGCCGTCCGCGGCATCTTCGCCGCGCAGGAGATCAAGCCTCAGGCGCGGGTGCTCGCCGAGGACCGCGGGATCACGTGTGCGGTCGTGGACTACGACGCACTGCGGGGCCTGGACAACGTCGAGGACCGGCTCTTCTGACGTCGCTGGCGCGATGGCGCCGCGCTAGCACAGCCCCGGCCCGGCCGGCTCGTCGTCCACCGGCTCCTCGGTGGCCGCGCTCGACGGGTCGCTGGCCCCGGCCGAGGCGGACCCGCTCGGCGTACCGGCGGACGACGAGGTCGAAGCAGACCCGTCCGGGTCCTCCTCCACGCTGATCGAGTCGTCCAGGAAGTCGGCCGTGAGAGGCCGGTCGTTGCGGGCCAGGCGCCAGAGCTTCGTGACGTCGGAGGTCCACTGGATCCTGTTGACCGGGTCGATGTCGGCGGGACCCCAGGGGGTGGTGACGAAGTCGATGTTGTCGAGGCCGATGCCGTTGAGGGAGCTGGCGAGGTCGACCATCTGGGCAAGGTTCTCGAAGTCGGTGGTGAGGGACTCGACGGTGGCGTTGATGAACCCGGCGAGCCGGTTGGGCTGGGCGAGGGTGTCGGCGCGCATCGCCGTGCTGATGATCGACGCCATGAAGGCCTGCTGCCGCTTGATCCGCTCGGGGTCGGAGCCGGTGCCACCGACGACGCCCTTGCGGACCCGGACGTAGTCCAGCGCCTCCTGGCCGCGGACCACCCGCGTCCCTGCCTTCAGGGTGATGCCGGAGTCCTCGTCGACGATGTCCTCAGGGATGCACACCTCGACGCCGCCGAGCGCGTTGACCATGCCCTTGAAGCCGCTGAAGTCGACGACGACGTAATGGTCGATCCGGATGTCGGTGAGCTGCTCGAACTGCTGGATCGTGCAGGCCGGGCCGCCCACCTTGTAGGCCTCGTTCCACATGGCGTCGGCCTTCGCCGCGATCGCCTGGCCGTCCTCGGTCCTGCACTCGGGGCGGTCGACGATCGTGTCGCGCGGGACGGAGATCCCGTAGGCGAACCTCCGGTTCGCGGAGAGGTGGAACATGATCGTGGTGTCGGACCCGCCGCCGCCCTCGCCGTCGACGCGGTTCCCCTTGCCGTCGCGGGTGTCATCGCCCATCACGAGGACGTTCAGCGGCCCGTCGGCGACCTTGTCCGGCCGGTTCGAGAGCTGGTCGTCGACGTTGTCGACGGTGAGGCTGCCGTTCCAGTGCTGGTAGAGCAGTACGACGCCCACGCCGGTCACCAACGCCAAGCCGAGCAGGCTGCTGACGATGACGGCGACCACGGTCCGCCCGGGACGCGCGGCCTTGCGTCGCCCACGCCGACGGGCACTCGGACGGGGGCGGCGAGAGCTGGCCACGCGGCGCGCTCGCCGCCCGGACGGGGTTGCGTCGTCGTCAGTCATCGCCCTCCACCGTAGGCACTGCGCCAAGCAGGTGCTGGCAGGATCGCCCCATGGCCACGATCTTCCACCTCGCCCTCGCCTCGGAGTGGGCCGCTGCGCAGGAGTCCGGCGCGTACACCACCTCGACGCTCGGCCGCTCCCTCGCCGAGGAGGGCTTCATCCACGCCAGCCGCGCCGACCAGTGGACCGGGGTGCGGGACCGCTTCTACGGCGGGGTGACCGAGCCGCTCGTGCTGCTGCACATCGACACCGACCTGCTCGACGTACCGGTGGTGGAGGAGCCGCCCGCTCCGGGCGTGACGGAGACCTTCCCGCACATCTACGGCCGGCTCCCCGTGGCTGCGGTCGTGAAGGCCATGCCCGTCCCCGGCGCGGGTCAGCCGGCAGCACCCGCACCGGCGGCGCCGACCAGGCCCACGGAGAGCTTCTCCCGGGCCTACCTGCGCGAGATGTACTTCAACCTCGCCATGCTCAGCATCGCGCTGGTCGCCTGCACGCTCGGCATGGCGATCGGGCTGCAGGTCGACGACGACGTCGCACCGCTCGTGGGCGGCCTGGTCGGACTGGTCCTCGGGAGCGCGACAGCCGTGGTGCTCTACCGCCGCCGCCACGCGGGGACGGCGTAGCCGCGGTCCTCCAGGAGGCTCAGGCGCCGGCGGCGGTCGGCGCGGTCGGGTCGGTGGCGCCACCGCCCTGCTCGCGCACGATCCAGTCCTCGATCGCGTTGATGTCGTCCTTGCTGCGGGTGACGACGGCGAGCAGGTCGTTCATCGTGGCGACCTCCTCGACCTGCTCCTTGATGAACCACTGCATGAACTGCTCGGAGGCGAAGTCGTTCTCCTCACGGGCGATCCGCAGCAGGCCGTAGATCTGCTCGGTGACCCGCTTCTCCTGCTCGAGCGCGAGCGCGATCGGGGCGGTGATGTCGGCGAACTCGGAGATCGGGGCCTCGACGCCGGGGATCACGACCGGGGCGTCGGTGTCGAGGAGGTACTGCACCATCATCATGGCGTGCTCGCGCTCCTCGAGCGCCTGCGCGTAGAAGAAGCCGGCCATCTGCGGCATCGTCAGGGCGTCGTAGTGGACGGCGCACGCGAGGTACTGGTTGTGCGCGGCGAACTCGTTGCCGATCTGGATCGTGAGCTGGTCGGTGAAGCGAGGAGCGGCCATGCGGGCACCCTATCGTCGTGGGATCAGGCGGCCTTCTGCAGCGCCTTCTTGGTGACCTTCTTGCCGCTCGTGGTCACGAGCACGCGGCGCTTGACGGTGAAGCCGTCGGGCAGCGTGCCCTCCTTGAGCATGCGCAGGGGGCAGCGGCCGCACTTCGACTTCGAGACGCAGCACTTCGTCTTGGGGAGCTTCTGCTTCCCCTGCGACTTCTTCTTGTCCTTGCCCACGGGACGAGCGTAAGCGATTGAGGGTAGGCAGACCTAACTGACGTGACCGGGCTCACACGTGACCCGGATCGCAGGTCCCCTAGAGTCCGGGCGTGATCGAGATCTGGCTGAATCCCGCCTGCTCCAAGTGCCGCACCGCCGAGAGCGACCTCCGGGCCGCCGGTGTCGAGTACACGGTCCGCCGCTACCTCGACGACCCGCCGACCGTCGCCGAGCTCGAGGACGTCCTGGGCCGGCTCGCGCTGGAGCCGTGGGACATCGCCCGTACGGCGGACGCCGGCAAGCTGGGCATCACGCTGCCCGCCAAGGCGGCGGACCAGAGGTCCGCCTGGGTGCAGCTGCTCGCCGACCACCCGCGCCTCATCCAGCGGCCGATCATCACCGCGACCGACGGCACGACGGTCGTCGGCCGCGACCCGGGGTCGGTCGCCCGCGTGATGGGTGTCTGACTTCCTCGCTGCGCTGGCATGTCGGGCGCCCTTCTGCCGCGTGATCCAGCCCCCGCCCGGTGCGCGAACGAATCGGGTGAGGCTGATTCCCGTCGCGCCGCCCGCCGTTTCTGGACGGAGGAGCGAGCGAGGAACGAGCGAGCGGGGGAGGAANGCGAGCGAAGCGAGCGCCGACTAACCCAGCCCGTTGGCCTTGCGGATGACCTGGACGATGCCGCCCATGATCTCCGTCAAGCCGAAGTCCTTCGGCGTGTAGACCGCGGCGACACCGAGGTCCATCAGCGCCTTGCCGTCGGAGTCGGGGATGATCCCGCCGACGATCACCGGGACGTCGCCCATGCCGGCGGCCTTGAGCCCGTCGAGGACGGCCGGGACCAGCTCCATGTGCGAGCCGGACAGGATCGAGAGGCCGACGCAGTGGACGTCCTCGGCCACGGCGGCCGCGACGATCTGCTCAGGGGTGAGGCGGATGCCCTGGTAGATGACCTCGAAGCCGGCGTCGCGAGCCCGGACGGCGACCTGCTCGGCGCCGTTCGAGTGGCCGTCGAGGCCGGGCTTGCCGACCAGCAGGCGCAGCCGGCCGCCGAGCTCCTCGCCCGTCGTACGCACGGCCTCGCGGACCGCGGTCAGCTCGGCGCCGGCCTCGGCCACGCCGACCGCACCGGCGACACCGGTGGGAGCGCGGAACTCGCCGAACACCTCGCGCAGCACGCCGGCCCACTCCCCCGTGGTCGCGCCCGCACGGGCGGCGGCCAGGGTGGCGGCGACGAGGTTGGTGCCGGTCTTGGCGTCCTCGGCGAGGCGCGCCAGCGCGGCGTCGACCTCGGCCTGGTCGCGCTGGGCCTTCCACGCCTCGACGGAGGCGAGCGCGGCCTTCTCGGCCTCGGGGTCGGCGACCATGATCGCGCCGTCGAGGTCCGCGGTCAGCGGGCTCGGCTCGGTGGTGTCGAACTTGTTGACGCCGACGATGATCTCGTCGCCCGCCTCGATCGCCGCGCGACGGCGGGCGTGCGAGGAGACCAGCTCCTGCTTCATGTAGCCCGAGTCGACGGCAGCGATCGCCCCGCCCATCGCCTGGACGCGGTCGATCTCGGCCTTCGCACCGGCGACCAGCTCGTCGACCTTGGCCTTGACGACCGGCGAGCCGTCGAAGATGTCCTCGTACTCCAGCAGGTCGGACTCGAAGGCCAGGACCTGCTGCAGGCGCAGCGACCACTGCTGGTCCCACGGACGCGGGAGGCCGAGCGCCTCGTTCCACGCGGGCAGCTGCACGGCGCGGGCACGGGCGTTCTTGGACAGCGTCACGGCGAGCATCTCGAGCACGATCCGCTGGACGTTGTTCTCGGGCTGCGCCTCGGTCAGGCCCAGGCTGTTGACCTGGACGCCGTAGCGGAAGCGGCGCATCTTCTCGTCGGTGACGCCGTAGCGCTCCCGCGTGATCTCGTCCCACAGCTCGACGAAGGCGCGCATCTTGCACATCTCCTCGACGAAGCGCACGCCGGCGTTGACGAAGAAGGAGATCCGGCCGACGACCTTCTCGAAGTCGTCGTCGGAGACCTGGCCGGAGTTCTTGACCTGGTCGAGGACGGCGATCGCGGTGCACATCGCGTAGGCGATCTCCTGCACGGGCGTCGCGCCGGCCTCCTGCAGGTGGTAGCTGCAGATGTTGATCGGGTTCCACTTCGGGATCTCGTGGACCGTGTAGGCGATCATGTCGCCGATCAGCCGCAGGGAGTGCTCCGGCGGGAACACGTAGGTCCCGCGCGAGAGGTACTCCTTGATGATGTCGTTCTGGGTCGTGCCCGCGAGCTTGTGGGCGACCTCCGACGGCGACAGGTCGGGGTTCTGCTCCTCCGCCGCGACCTGGTACATCGCGAGCAGCCACATGGCCGTCGCGTTGATCGTCATCGAGGTGTTCATCTCGGTGAGGGGGATGTCCTTGAACAGCTTCCGCATCTCGCCGAGGTGCGGAACCGGTACGCCGACCTTGCCGACCTCGCCGCGCGAGAGCGGGCTGTCGGGGTCGTAGCCGGTCTGCGTCGGCAGGTCGAAGGCCACCGACAGGCCGGTCTGGCCCTTCGCGAGGTTGGTCCGGTAGAGCGCGTTCGACGCCTCGGCGGTCGAGTGCCCGGCGTACGTCCGCATCACCCAGGGGCGATCCTTGGCGTGCGAGGCCTTCTCCGGCGTGGCGGCAGCGTCAGACGTGGTGCTCATAGAGCGAAGCGTAGGCGGATCGATACCGGTTGGTAACCGCCGTTCGATGTGTGGTTGTGCACAACGCCACATCGGCCGCTTGACAGCTCAGGCCGGGATCGGCTCCCGCTCGAGCTCGACCAGCCGGATCAGGTGGGTCAGGTGCAGCATGCGTCGTACGGCGGGGCAGGCACCTCGCAGGACGACGGATCCGCCGCGGCGACGCGCGCGGCGGCTGGCGGCGGCGACGACCTTCAACGCCGTCGCGTCGACCGAGGTGACCTCGCTGATGTCGACGAGGACCCGGCCGTCGGTGTAGGAGCCGTGGACACGGAGGTGCTCGTAAAGGGCGTTGCGGAGCTCGGCGGTGCTGCGCACGTCGAGGTCGCCGCCCAGCACGAGGACGGCACCGGTCTCCCGCAGGTCGGTGCTGATGGTGCTGATCGTCGCGCTCATGCTCACCCTCCCGAGTTCCGGACCCTCCCGCAGGACCCTCTACCCACCATGACGCTCAGGTACCCCGTTCGGTTGCACCGAGCCCCGGAAATTTTCGGCGCGCCCCGGAAGTAGGGTCGAGCCATGGTCAACCTCACCCGGATCTACACCCGCACCGGCGACGCCGGCGAGACACGCCTCGGCGACATGAGCGTGACCACGAAGACCGACCTGCGCCTGCTCGCGTACGCCGACGTCGACGAGGCCAACGCCCACCTCGGGGTGGCCCTCGCGACCGGCGAGCTCGAGGACGACGTGGTCGCCGTCCTCACCCACGTCCAGAACGACCTGTTCGACGTCGGTGCCGACCTGTGCACGCCGGTCGTGGCCGACCCGGAGTACCCGCCGCTGCGCATCGAGCAGGACTACGTCGACCGCCTGGAGGGCTGGTGCGACCACTACAACGAGGACCTGGAGAAGCTGCGCTCCTTCATCCTCAACGGCGGTACGCCGGCCGCGGCCCAGCTGCACGTCGCCCGCACCGTGATCCGCCGGGCGGAGCGGGGCGCGTGGGCGGCGTACGAGGTCCACGGCGAGGCCATGAACAAGCTGGCCATCACCTACCTCAACCGGCTCTCGGACCTGGTCTTCATCCTCGCCCGGTACGCCAACCGCGCGCAGGGCGACGTGCTCTGGGTGCCCGGGGGCGAGCGAGGGAAGTGACGCCCGCGGGGGCGACCTCGCCGAGGCGGTGATCGTCGGTCCCCCGTGTCACGATGGTCGGATCGTGAACGTCCTCGCCCAGCTCACCGACGCCTTCCTCGGGCGCGCCTTCGATGCGGGCACCCTCGAGCGGGCGCACGACGTCGTCGCCCGCGGCGCCGTACGACGCCCCGAGATCGGGATGCTGTCGGCCGCAGCCGTCACGGCGACCGCCGAGGTCGTCGGGTCGCGCGAGGAGCCCTACCAGGTCCAGCTGCACGCCGAGGCCCCCAAGGACGACTACGCCGGCTGGCTGTTCACCGTGTGCACCTGTCCGGTGCGCTCCAGCTGCAAGCACGGCGCCGCGCTGGCGCTGACCCTCCGGCAGAGCTTCGCCCAGCCGAGCGGGCCGGCGTCGACGTGGCGGCGCACCCTCGAGCGGGTCGTGACCGAGCTCGACAAGCAACGCAGCGTGCCGGGCGAGGAGACGCCTTTGGCCCTCGAGATCAGCCTCGCCGCGCCCCGGCACAGCTACCGCTCCCCCGGCACCACCCTCCACGTGCGGCCGATGCGCCAGGGCCGCAACAAGCCGTGGGTCAAGACCGGCGCCGAGTGGTCCGACGTCGCCGCCGCCCTCACCACCGGCGCCTTCCCCCGCGCCCAGGCCGAGGCCGTGGTCGCCCTGCACACGCTGTGGTCCGGCCAGCGCGGCTACTCGCAGGCCGGCTCGATGCCGGCGCTCGACGAGTTCGGCAGCCAGGTGGTCCGTGCGCTGCGGACGGTCCGCGACGCGGGCGTCACCCTGCTCGGGGGCGGCCAGATCGCGTCGGTGGAGATCGCCGAGGAGGCGGCCGAGGTCGTCGTACGGCTGGGCGATGCGGCGTCCGGGGGCACCGAGGTGCAGGGCCTGGTCACGCTCGGGGAGCAGTCCTGGCGCGGCGACGACGTCGTCCCCATCGGCAACCCGGCGACCTCGGTCGGCCTGGTCGACCCGCTCGGGCACCTCGTGGTCGCCGACCTCACCGCCCCCATGCCGCTGGCCGTGCGCCACCTCGTCGACGGACCCGGGTTCACCGTGCCCCCGGCCGAGGCCGAGGAGTTCCGGGCCGAGCTCCCCGTGCTGATGCGCCACCTGCCGGTCCGCGCCGAGACCGCCACGATCGAGCTGCCCGAGCCGCTCACGCCGACACTCGTGCTGACGGTGACCTGGCACAGCGCGACCAAGGCCGGCCTCGCCTGGACGTGGGAGTACGGCGACGACGGCTCCCGCAGCTGCCCGATCACCAGCAGCGACCCGCTCGGCGGGGTCCGCGACCGCACGGCCGAGCGGGCGCTGCGTGCCCTGGTCGCGGAGCACCTCCTCCGCACCACGACCGCCACCGACGGCGAGGCACTCACCCTCGCGATCCACGACCTCCCCCACCTGCGCACCCTCGAGGGCGTGCGGGTCGTCGAGGAGGAGCGGCCCGACTTCCGCGAGGTCGACGTCGCCCCCGAGATCCGGTTCGAGCTCGTCGAGCCCGAGGGCGACCACACGACCACCGACTGGTTCGACCTGGCGGTCAGCGTCCGGGTCGCCGACGAGTCGCTGCCGCTGCCCGACGTGCTGGCGGCGCTGACGCTCGGCGAGGAGTTCCTCGTCCTGCCCAGCGGCATGTACGTCACGACGGACCGGCCCGAGTTCGCCCGGCTGCGCGAGGTGGTCGCCGCGGCCGCCGAGCTGCACGACCGTGAGGGCGACCGGATCGGCGTCGGCCGCCAGGACCTCGGCCTGTGGGCCCAGCTCGCCGAGACCGGCCTGGTCGACACCCAGGTCGCGGAGTGGGTACGCCGCGCCGAGGCCCTCCGCGACCTGACCGAGCTCCCGCGGCCCGAGCCCCGCGGGCTGGTCACCGAGCTGCGCAGCTACCAGCGCGAGGGCTTCTGGTGGCTCGCCTTCCTCTGGCAGCACGGCCTCGGCGGGATCCTCGCCGACGACATGGGCCTCGGCAAGACGCTCCAGGTGCTGGCGCTGATCGCGCACGCCCGCGCCGAGCGTCCCCTCGACGGGCCCTTCCTCGTGGTCGCACCGACGAGCGTGGTGACGGCCTGGGCCGACGAGGCCGCCCGGCACGCCCCCGACCTGCGCTTCGGCGTGGTGCGCCGGGGCACCGACGACGTCGCCGAGATCGCCCGCGAGAGCGACGTGGTCGTGACGACGTACACCCTGCTCCGGCTGGCGCAGGACGACTACGCCGCGATCGGTTGGGCGGGCCTGGTGCTCGACGAGGCGCAGCAGGTCAAGAACCACCAGAGCAAGACCTACACCGCCGTGCGGATGATCGACGCGCCGTTCCGGCTGGCCGTCACCGGCACGCCCTTCGAGAACCGGCTGATGGAGCTGTGGTCGCTGCTGTCGGTGACCGTGCCCGGCCTCTACCCGTGGCCGCGCCGTTTCGCCGAGCGCGTCGTCCGCCCGATCGAGCGCGACGGCGACCAGGCCGTGCTCGACCGCTTCCGCGCCCGGGTGAAGCCCTTCCTGCTGCGCCGCACCAAGGAGCTGGTCGCCGACGACCTGCCGCCGAAGCAGGAGCAGGTGCTGTCGGTGGAGCTCGAGCCGAAGCACCGCAGGATCTACGACACCCACCTCGCCCGCGAGCGGCAGCGGATCCTCGGTCTCGTCGACGACTTCGACCGCAACCGGGTCGCGATCTTCAGCGCGCTCACCACGCTGCGCCAGCTGGCGCTCGACCCGGCGCTGGTCGACGACGAGCACGACGACGTCGGGTCCGCCAAGCTGGACGTGCTGGTCGACCACCTCGCCGAGATCACCGCCGAGGGGCACAAGGCGCTGGTCTTCAGCCAGTTCACCTCCTTCCTCGGGCGAGTGCGGAGCCGCCTGCAGGACGTGGGGATCCCCACGACGTACCTGGACGGGTCGACGCGCGACCGCGCCGCCGTCATCGACGACTTCCGCAGCGGTACGGCGCCGGTCTTCCTCATCTCGCTCAAGGCCGGCGGCGTCGGCCTGACCCTCACCGAGGCCGACTACGTGTTCGTCCTCGACCCGTGGTGGAACCCCGCGGCCGAGGCGCAGGCCGTCGACCGCGCGCACCGGATCGGCCAGACCAGGCACGTCCACGTCTACCGGCTGGTCGCCACCGACACGATCGAGGAGAAGGTGATGGAGCTCAAGGCCCGCAAGGCCGAGCTGTTCGCCCAGGTGATCGACGGCGACGGGGCGATGAGCACCACCATCGGGGCCGACGACATCCGCGGGCTCTTCGAGGACTGATCCGTTCGGGTCTTTCGCCGCGCGCCGCGCGCGAGGATCCTCGGACCCATGAAGACCGTCGCCCGGTGGGCGCTCGCCCTCGTCGTCCCGCTCGGCGGCGTGGTCGCCGTCGCCGCTCCGGCCTCGGCCGTGACCCCGCAGATCTACGTCACGGACGGCCCGTACACCCGGGACCAGTCGGTCGCCATCCTCGGCGTCGGGTGCCCCACCGGGGCTCCCGTGTCCGTCGACGTCTGGGACACGGCAAAGCCCGCGAGCCACGTCGCGCGCAACGCCATCGCCACCGCTGCGGGATCGAACGGTGCCTTCGGCTACAGCTTCGACCTGGACAACCAGTTCGACGCCGGTGCCCAGGTCGGCTTCTACTTCTCCTGCACCGCGACCCTCGACTGGTCGTGGGACTCCGCGAGCGCGTCGACGCGCACGACCTACGAGTGGATCAGCGTGTCCTCGCCGCACGCCGAGATCATCGCGCCGGCCACGGCGACCTACGGCCTCAGCCGCGACGTGTGGGTCTCCAACGACGCGGTGCTCGGCAACGTGGTGCTGACCCTCGACGGCGCCCCGGTACCGGCCGACCTCACCGCCCCCGAGCCGACCAGCCACTACGGCGCGTGGCTCTTCCACCTGCCGGCCGGACTCTCCGTCGGAACCCACGCGCTGCACGTCACGTGGACGCCGCAGGCGCCCGGATCCCCCACCGTCACCGACGACGCCACCCTGCGGATCACCAGGCTGCGACCCCGCCTCTCCCTGTCGCTCAGCGACCGCACCGTCCGCCGTACGCAGTGGTTCAGCGCCCGGGTCCGGCTCTCCGGCACCCGGATCGCGCCGAGGACCGGCACCGTCGTCATCAAGGACGGCACCCGCGTCGTCATCCGCTTCACCCTCCGGGCGAGCGACGCCGGCACCCGCTCGGTCCGGATCCGGCTCAGCCGCCTCGGCACGCGGAACGTGACGGCGACCTACCTCGGCAGCGCCAGGCTGACGAGCGTGCGGACCCCGGTCATCACGGTGCGGGTACGTCGCTGACCGGGTTCCGGATCGTCAGCCAGGACAGCACGCCGCTCACCGCGAGCAGGCCGGCGCACCAGAGCATCGCGGCGCGGTAGCCGTCGGAGAACACCGAGGCCACCTGGTAGTCCTCGCCCGACAGTCCGACGAGCAGCGGCAGCGCCGCCACCGCGAGGAGCGAGCCCGCGCGGGCGACCGCATTGTTGACGCCCGACGCGACGCCGGCATGGTGGTCGGGCGCCGCGGCGAGAACGGTCGCGGTCAGGGGTGCCACGAGGGAGGCGAGGCCGAGCCCGAACACCGTGAGCGGTACGGCGACGTCGAGCCAGTACGTGGGATCGGCATCGACCCGGGACAGACCGAGCGTCCCGAGCCCGCACAGCAGCGGTCCGACAGTCATGGGCAGGCGTGGCCCGATGCGGCCGGCGAGGGCACCACCACGTCCGGCGAGCAGCAGCATGACGACGGTGATGGGCAGCGTCGAGAGACCGGCTGCGAGCGGACCGAATCCGGCGACGGTCTGCAGCTGCAGCACGAGGAAGAAGAGCACACCGCCCAGTGCGGCGTAGGTCAGGAGGGTCATCGCATTGGCTGCGGAGAACTGGCGGATGCCGAAGAGGGACAGAGGCAGCATCGGGTGCGCGCTGCGGCGCTCGACCACGACGAACGCGATGCCGGCAGCGACGCCGACGGCCAGTGCCACGGCCGCCGAGGCGGGCACCGCCGTCCACTCGATCAGTGCGTAGGTGACGCCACCCAGCGAGAGCGCGCCGAGCGCGGCGCCCCGCGTGTCGAACCCGGGCACGGCCTCCGGGTCCCGCGACTCCGGGACGAGGCGAGCCGCCACCAGGGCCAGGGCAGCCACCGGCAGGTTGACCAGGAAGACCCAGCGCCAGCTCGCCGACTGGACCAGCCAGCCACCCAGGAGAGGACCGATGGCAGTGGCGACACCGCCCAGCCCGGTCCAGGTGCCGATCGCGCGGGCTCGGTCGGCCGGAGCGAGCGTGCCCTGGATCATGGCCAGGCTGCCCGGCACCAGGAGGGCCGCGGCGATGCCCTGCGCGACACGGGCCGCGACCAGCACCGGCGCCGTCGGCGCCAACCCGCAGGCCGCCGAGGTCAATGCGAAGCCCACCACGCCGATGACGAAGACCCGCCGCCGGCCGAACCGGTCGCCGAGGGAGCCGCCGAGCAGGGTCAGCGAGGCGAGGCTGAGGAGGTAGCCGTTGGAGACCCACTGGAGGATCCCCAGGCCGGCGTCGAGGTCCTCGCCGACCTGGCGCAGCGCGACGTTGACGACCGTGCTGTCGAGGAGCGCGAGGGCCGAGCCCAACGTCGCGGCGGCGAGCACTGCACGGCCGGCGGGCGACGCCAGCGGGACGTCCGCGCACGGACCCACCGCAGGTCGCACCTACGAGCCGCCCTTGATGCGGTTCCAGTCCGTGCCGGGCGGCATCGCCTCGAGCCAGGACTGGAAGCCGGTCAGCGAGGCCACGCTCATCGCGAGCTCGACCACGCCGTCGGGCGACTGGCAACGGATCACCAGGTGGTCGGGGTACAGCGAGGCCTGCTCGGCACCGAGCGGCTCACGTCGCCCGTCGTACTCGAGCTCCTCGCGGCTCCACGAGTGCTTGGGCCACGGCGAGATCGAGAACACCCGGAACCACTCGAGGGTCTCCCCCGAGTAGCGGCCCAGGCCCAGGACCCAGCCCCGCTCGGGGCGGTCCGTGCGATAGCGGTGGCTCAGCTCGAAGGTGCCGCCGTGCCGGGACAGCAGACGGCGCCGGACGATGAGTCCGGCGCCGTACAGCACACACAGCAGCAGGAGCGCGCCACAAGCGTCGAGCAGCCACTCCCACCACGTCATATTCGTGCTAGCTGACCTTCTCCGCCGCGCGGATCCGTGCCTCGGCGTGGCGCAGCCGCTGCTCCGCCTCGTTGCTCGAGTCGAGCAGGCGCTTGGCCTCCTCGAGGTCGATGCGAGCCTGGGACACCTCGATGTCCTCGGCCTTCTCGATGTGCTCGGCGAGGATCGAGACCCGGTCGTTGGCGACCGACAGCACGCCACCGTCGACAGCGACGACGACGAGCTGGTTGGTGCCCGCGACCTGGATCTCGACGACCGAGGCCTGCAGCAGCGACAGCGTGGGCGCGTGACCGCGCAGCACGCCGATGTCACCCTCGAGCGTGCGCGCGATGATCATCGCCGCCTCACCGGACCACACGGTCCGGTCGGCAGCGACGAGCTCGACGTGCAGGTGCTCGACTGCGGTCTCCGCCATGATCAGAGGCTCTTCTGGATCTCGGCCCAGTTGCGCTCGACGTCGTCGAGACCACCGCACATGAAGAAGGCCTGCTCGGCGACGTGGTCGTACTCACCGTCGGCGATCTTGTTGAACGCCTCGATGGTGTCCGCCACGGGAACCGTCGAACCCTCGATGCCGGTGAACTGCTTGGCGACGTAGGTGTTCTGCGACAGGAACCGCTGGATACGACGCGCGCGGGACACGATGACCTTGTCCTCTTCGGACAGCTCGTCGACGCCCAGGATCGCGATGATGTCCTGGAGCTCCTTGTTGCGCTGCAGGATCTGCTTGATCCGGACCGCGCAGTCGTAGTGCGCCTGACCGATGTACTGCGGGTCGAGGATCCGCGAGGTCGAGGTCAGCGGGTCGACGGCCGGGTAGATGCCCAGCGACGCGATCTCACGGGAGAGCTCGGTCGTTGCGTCGAGGTGCGCGAACGTCGCGGCCGGGGCCGGGTCGGTGTAGTCGTCCGCGGGGACGTAGATCGCCTGCATCGAGGTGATCGAGCGACCGCGCGTCGAGGTGATCCGCTCCTGCAGCGTGCCCATCTCGTCAGCCAGGTTGGGCTGGTAGCCCACCGCGGACGGCATGCGACCGAGCAGCGTGGAGACCTCGGAGCCCGCCTGGGTGAACCGGAAGATGTTGTCGATGAACAGCAGCACGTCCTGGCCCTGGACGTCGCGGAAGTACTCCGCCATCGTCAGCGCGGACAGGGCGACGCGAAGACGCGTGCCCGGCGGCTCGTCCATCTGGCCGAAGACCAGGGCGACCTTGTCGAAGACGCCGGCCTCCTGCATCTCGACGATGAGGTCGTTGCCCTCACGGGTGCGCTCGCCGACACCGGCGAACACCGACACACCACCGTGGTTCTTGGCGACACGCGCGATCATCTCCTGGATGAGCACGGTCTTGCCGACGCCGGCACCACCGAAGAGGCCGATCTTTCCACCGGTCACGTAGGGCGCGAGCAGGTCGATGACCTTGATGCCGGTCTCGAACATCTGGGTCTTCGACTCGAGCTGGTCGAACGCCGGCGCCTTGCGGTGGATGCCCCACCGCTCGTTGACCTCGACGGTCTCGCCGGCCTCGAGGTTCAGGAAGTCGCCCGTGGCGTTGAAGACCTTGCCCAGGGTGACGTCACCGACGGGGACCGTGATCGGGCCGCCCGTGTCGGTGACGCTCTGGCCACGGACCAGGCCGTCGGTCGGCTTCAGCGAGATGGCGCGGACCATGCCGTCGCCGATGTGCTGGGCCACCTCGAGCGGCAGGACCGAGGTCTGGCCCTCGAGCGTGATCTCGGCCTCGAGCTTGTTGTAGATCTCGGGCATCGCGTCGGTCGGGAACTCGATGTCGACGACCGGGCCGATGACCCGCGCGATCCGACCCACCGAGGCCGCACCGCTGGCGGTGGTCTCTTCAACCGTTGCAGTCATGTCTTACTCCGTTTGGTGTTGAACTCGATGGTGGATCAGTCGTTGGCAGCCTGGGCGTCGGCGAGCGCGTTCACGCCACCGACGATCTCGCTGATCTCCTGCGTGATGCCCGCCTGGCGCGCCTGGTTGGCGATCCGGGTGAGCTTCTTGATCAGCTCCTCCGCGTTGTCCGTCGCGGACTTCATCGCCTTCTGGCGGGCAGCGAGCTCGGAGGCCGCCGCCTGCAGGAGGCTGTAGAAGATCCGGCTCTGGACGTACTGCGGGAGCAGGCCGTCGAGCACCTGCTCGGCCGAGGGCTCGAACTCGTAGAGCGGCAGCAGGTCCTCCGTCGCCGGGGCCTCCTCGCCCTCGACGACCTCGAGCGGCAGCAGCCGGACCGCAGTCGGCTCCTGGGTCAGCATCGACCGGAAGCGGGTGTAGACCACGTGGACCTCGTCCACGTCGCCGTCCTCGCCCTGCTCCTTGAGGAAGGCCTCGATCAGCGCCGCGCCGATCTCCGCCGCCTTGTCGTAGGTCGGCTGGTCCGAGAAGCCGGTCCAGGACTGCACGTAGGGGCGGTTGCGGAACTTGAAGTACGCCTCCGCCTTGCGGCCCGCGAGGAAGAAGTCGAGCTCCTTGCCCTCGGCACGCAGCCGCTCGGAGAGACGCTCGGTCTCCTTGATGACGCTCGAGGAGTAGGCACCCGCGAGACCACGGTCGCTGGTGATGACCAGGACCGCGGCGCGCTTGGGGTTCTCCTCCTCCCGCGTCAGCGGGTGGTCGACGTTCGAGTACGTCGCCACCGCCGACACGGCACGGGTCAGCTCCCGGGCGTACGGCGCTGCCGCCGCGGCCCGCTGCTGCGCCTTGATGATCCGGGACGCAGCGATGAGCTCCATGGCGCGCGTGATCTTCTTCATCGACTCCGTCGACTTGATCCGCGCGCGGTACTCACGCAGCGAGACGGCCATGCGTCAGCCCCGCTTCTGCTTGACGATCTGCTCCTGCTCGAGCTCGTCGTCAGCAAGCGCACCGGCCTCGGGCTCGTGCCCGACCTTGATGCTGTTGCCCTCGGAGGTCTCGAACTGGTTCAGGAAGGAGTCGTAGGCGGCGACCAGGCCGTCCTCGTCCTCGAACTTCTGCGTCTCGCGGATCGCGGCGAGGAGACCCTCGTGCGAACGACGCAGGTAGTCGAGGAACTCGTGCTCGAAGCGCAGCACGTCGCCGGTCGGGACGGCGTCCAGCTTGCCGCTGGTGCCCAGCCACAGGGAGACGGTCATCTCCTCGAGCGGGTACGGCGAGTAGGCCGGCTGCTTGAGCAGCGCCATCAGCCGCTGGCCGCGGGCCAGCTGCTGCTTCGACGCGGCGTCGAGGTCGGAGGCGAACATCGCGAAGGCCTCCATGGCGCGGTACTGCGCCAGGTCGACCTTGAGCGAGCCGGTGACGGCCTTCATCGCCTTCGTCATCGCGGAACCACCGACACGGGACACCGAGATGCCGACGTCGATGGCCGGGCGCTGGTTGGCCGCGAACAGGTCCGACTGCAGGAAGATCTGGCCGTCGGTGATCGAGATGACGTTGGTCGGGATGAACGCCGAGACGTCGTTGGCCTTGGTCTCGATGATCGGCAGACCCGTCATCGAGCCGGCGCCGAGCTCGTCGGACAGCTTCGCGCAACGCTCCAGCAGGCGGGAGTGCAGGTAGAAGACGTCACCCGGGTACGCCTCACGGCCCGGCGGGCGACGCAGCAGCAGCGACACGGCACGGTAGGCCTCGGCCTGCTTGGTCAGGTCGTCGAACACGATGAGGACGTGCTGGCCGGCGTACATCCAGTGCTGGCCGATCGCCGAACCGGTGTAGGGGGCGAGGTACTTGAAGCCCGCACTGTCGGACGCCGGAGCCGCCACGATGGTGGTGTACTCCAGGGCGCCGGCCTCCTCGAGGGCACCACGCACGGAGGCGATGGTCGAGCCCTTCTGGCCGATGGCGACGTAGATGCAGCGGACCTGCTTGGTCGGGTCGCCCGACTCCCAGTTCTGCTTCTGGTTGATGATCGTGTCGATCGCGACCGTGGTCTTGCCGGTGGCGCGGTCACCGATGATCAGCTGGCGCTGGCCACGGCCGATCGGGGTCATCGAGTCGATCGCCTTGATGCCGGTGGCGAGCGGCTCGTGGACCGACTTGCGCGACATGACGCCGGGAGCCTGCAGCTCGAGGGCGCGGCGACCGTCGGTGGCGATCTCGCCCAGGCCGTCGATCGGCTTGCCGAGCGGGTCGACCACGCGGCCGAGGTAGCCCTCGCCCACGGGCACCGAGAGGATCTCGCCGGTACGGCGGACCGTCTGGCCCTCCTCGATCTTGTCGAAGTCACCGAGGACGACGACACCGATCTCGCGGTCCTCGAGGTTCAGCGCGAGGCCGAGCGTGCCGTCCTCGAACTCGAGGAGCTCGTTGGCCATGGCCGACGGGAGACCCGACACGCGGGCGATGCCGTCACCGGCGGAGGCGACGGTGCCGACCTCTTCCTTGCTCGCGGCCCCGGGCTCGAAGTCCGCGACGTACTTCGCGAGGGCGTCGCGGATCTCGTCCGGACGGATGGAGAGTTCCGTCATCTCAGGTGCCTTCTCTCTTCTCTACAGCTGTGAAGTCGTGGGTGTGGGTGCCGCGCGGCGTCAGCCGGCGATCTTCCGGCGGGCGTCGTCGAGGCGGCTGACGACGGTGCCATCGATGACGTCATCGCCGATCTCCACGCGGAGGCCGCCGAGGACCTGCGGGTCGATGACGATGTTGAGGTGGACCGGGCGGCCGTACTGCGCGGCGAGCGCAGAGGCGAGCCGCTGCTGGTCGGCGTCGGCCAGGGCGCGGGCGACGTGGACGGTGGCCACGCTCTCCCCCTGCACCTGCGCGGCGGTGCGCTCGTAGTCCTCGAGCGCGGCCACCACGGTCCGGTAGGAGCCGGACAGCGCCTGTCGGAGCAGCTGGAGCGTCGCGGCCAGGACCTTGCCGCCGAAGAGGGTCTCGAGGAGACCGCCCTTGTCGGCGGCGGAGCGGACCGGGTCGGACAGCGCGTTGCGCAGGTCGCTGTCAGCGGTGATGAGCTGGCGCACGCCGAACAGCTCGTCCACCAGGGTCGCGCCCTGGAGACCGACCGAACGGACGGTCGCCACCACACCGAGCTGCTCGAGCGCGTCCGCGAGGTCGCGGGTGCGCGTCCAGCGGCGGCCGGCAGCGTCACGGAGCAGGCCGAGCGTCGCCGCGTCGACCTTGCCCGTGAAGAGGTCGCCCACCAGGCCCGTGCGGGCCTCGGCCGGCACCGACTGGTCGGTGACGACACGGCGCAGGGCTGCCTCGGTCCGGAAGGCACCCGCGGCGGAGAACAGGTCTCCCGCCACGGTTGCCGCGGACGCCTCGGCCACCCCACCGACCTGGTCGGTGAGGGCAGCCATGGCGTCGGCGGAGGCGCCGCGGAAGGACACCATCAGGCGTCCTTGCCCGCGTCGGCAGCGTTGGCCGTCTCCAGCTCGGCGAGGAACCGCTCGACCACACGCGACTGGCGCGCGTCGTCCTCGAGCGACTCACCCACGATGCGGCCGGCGAGGCCGGTCGCGAGGGAGCCGACCTCGGCACGGAGCGAGGTGACCGCCTGCTGGCGCTCGGCCTCGATCTGCGTCTTGCCGTGCTCGATGATCCGGGTCGCCTCGGCCTGGGCCTGCTCCCGCATCTCCGCAACGATCGCGGCACCCTGCTCACGAGCCTCCTCGCGGATGCGAGCTGCCTCGTGACGGGCCTCGGAGAGCTGCTGCTCGAGCTCGGCCAGCTTGGCGTCGGCCTCGGCCTGCTTGGTCGCAGCCGCGGCGATGCCGCCCTCGATCGCCGCCGAGCGCTCGGCGAACGTCGTCTCGAAATTCGGGACGACGAACTTCTTGATCGCGAAGAAGAGGATCGCGAACACGACGAGGGCGAGAACGACCTCGATCCACTCGGGGACGAGCGGGTTGTGCTCCTCCGCCTCAGCGGCGGCGAGGATGAGCTGTGACTTCATGGACCTGACCTAGATCTCGTGGTGACGGGAGGAGGCCGGTTCGGCTCAGGTGTTCGAGGCCTTGAGGACGAACGCCAGGGCGATGCCGATGATCGCCAGCGCCTCGGCGAGCGCGAATCCGAGGATCGCGATCGACTGGAGGCGGCTCTGCGCCTCGGGCTGGCGGGCAACGCCGTTGATGTACGCGGCGAAGATCAGACCGATGCCGATACCCGGGCCGATGGCGGCCAGGCCGTAACCGATCATGTTGAGAGAGCCACCCATGGCTACTTTCCTTTCGGGTTGTTTTCTCGTGCTGAGAACTGTGGGTTGGTGGTGCGGGAGAAAAGCTGGTGGATCAGTGCTCGTCGGCGAGCGCGCCCTGGATGTACATGGCGTTCAGCAGGACGAACACGTAGGCCTGGAGGAACTGGACCAGGATCTCCAGGAAGCTCACCAGGATCGCGAGCACCCAGGCCAGCGGGCCGGCCACGTAGCCGATGCCGCCGACGTGCTCGATCAGGTAGAGGCCACCGGTCGCGAAGAGCGCGAGCAGGATGTGGCCGGCGAACATGTTGCAGAACAGACGCAGGGCCAGCGTGACCGGGCGGACCAGGATGTTGGAGAAGAACTCCAGCGGGACCAGCAGCGGGTACATGACCGGGCTGACGCCGGACGGGACGCTCTGCAGCTTGAGGTAGCCGAGCAGGCCGTGCTTGGCCACGCCGACGCCGTTGTAGACCAGCCAGGACAGACCGGCCAGCGCGTAGGCCATGCCAGCGCGGCTGAAGGTCGGGAACTGGATGAACGGCACGCTGGCGAACAGGTTGTTGACCAGGATGAAGAAGAAGACCGTGACGAGGTACGGCACGAACTTCTGGAAGTCGTGGCCGCCGATGATGTCGCGGGCGACGCTGTTGCGCACGAAGCCGTAGGCACCCTCACCGGCGAACTGCAGCTTGCCGGGGACCAGGGCGCGCTTGCGCGAGGCGGCGTAGAAGAAGGCGAACACGACGATCGCCGCGAGGAAGAGCTGCACCATCGGCTTGGTGACCTCGGAGCCGGCGATGCCGGGCAGGTCGAACAGGCTCGGGCCCGGAGCGTGGAACTCCTCGGCTCGGACGGTGGCGCTGGCCGCGTTGATCACCAGGTCTCCTCTGTGTTCACTGCTCGTCGGTGCTGTCGGGCTTGGGGCTGTTGGGCGGTTCCGGTGGATCCACGCGGAACCGTGCGGCTGTCTGGAAGATCCCCAGCGCAGCACCCGCGAGGATGCCCACCGCAACGAGGAACGTGGTGCCCAGCCAGCGGTCCAGCAGCCACCCCGCGAAGCCGTAGAAGGCGACCCCGGCGACGATGTAGCCGAACGCATGCCACGGATCGCCCTTGGGCTTCTCCTCGGGCTGACTCATTGCGCCCCGGACAATAGCAGCAGCCACGGGTCATCGCGCACCGCCCTCGGACCGGGTGGACGGCACGGTCTCGAACGCCGGGATCCGCGCGGTCGTGGCCAGCAGGATCTGGACGGTCATCCACACGAAGGCACCCACGATGATGGCGATGCCGACCCAGGTGCTGTCGATCTCGTCGTCCAGCAGACCGGAGGTGTTGAGGGCGACGAAGACCAGCGCCATGGCCGCGACCTGGAAGGTGTAGGTGACCATCGCGAAGAGCAGCGAGGCCGCGGGCATGAGCCGGGCCACCGCCTCGACGGCGAAGGAGCCGAAGGCGAAGACGCCGACGGCGATCACTCCCCCGACCGCGGCGCCGAGCGCCGCCGACTCACCGGAGACGAGTGCGGCCACCAGGACGAGGCCCGCTGCGGCGACCGCGGCCACGAGGGCCGCACGGGTCACCACGCGGTGGGTCCGGGTGTCGGTCGTCATCATCGGCGGCCGTTCTGCTCGTTGCGGTCGTCGGCCCGGAAGAGGGAGCCCTCCGGGAGTTCGTGAAAGTTATCACAAAGTCCCGGACGGGTCCGAATCGGGGGTTCCCGCCTCGTCCGGCACGGGTTCCAGGAGCGGCTCCCCCGCAGGCTCGAGCGCCTGCTCGAGCACCTGGTCCACGAGCGGTGCGTTGACCAGCGGCAGCGCGAAGGTGAGGCCCACGGTGACCACGAAGCTGGCACCGAGGACCCCCCACACGACCGGGCCGGTGAACAGGCTGGCCACCACGACGCTGAACGCGATCAGGCCGGCCCAGAGCCACATGATGATGACCGCGCGGCGGTGGGAGTGGCCGATCTCGAGCAGGCGGTGGTGCAGGTGCTGCTTGTCGGGGGCGAACGGCGAGCGTCCGGCCCGCGTGCGTCGTACGACGGCGAGGACCAGGTCCGCGAGCGGCACGATCATGATCAGGATCGGCAGCGCCACGGGCAGCAGCACGGGGAGCAGGCTCGAGCGGCTGCCGTCGGCGCCCTGGGTGAGGTCGCCGGGCGCGAACTGGGTGGTCACCGTGATCGCGGTGGCCGAGAGGACCAGCCCGATCAGCATCGAGCCGCTGTCGCCCATGAACACCCGCGCCGGGTGGAAGTTGTGGACCAGGAAGCCGGCGCAGGAGCCGGCGAGCGCGGCCGAGAGCAGCGCACCCGTGGTGGCCAGGGTGACGTCGTTGAGGAAGGCCAGCGAGTAGCAGAAGAGGAAGAAGGCGGCGGCACTGATGCCGATGACGCCCGCCGCGAGCCCGTCGAGGCCGTCGATGAAGTTCACCGCGTTGACGGTGGCGACCACGATGAACGCGGTCAGCAGCGCGCCCTGCCCGGCGTCGAGGGAGAACACCTCGCCGGTGGACTGGTAGAAGTAGCGGAACTGGATGCCGGCGTACACGAGGATGCCGACGGCGAGCACCTGGCCGCCGAACTTGGTGAGGGCGTCGAGGTCGATGATGTCGTCGACGACGCCCACCGCGCAGACCAGCGAGCCGGCGACCAGCACGGCCAGCGCGTCGTCGAAGACGAACGGGCTCGCGTCGCCGAGGAAGGGCAGCACCTTGGCGACGAGGTACGCCGCCCAGAGCCCCCCGAGCATCGCCAGCCCCCCGAGGTAGGGCACCGGCTCCGCGTGGACGTCGCGGTCGCGGACCTTCGCGACCGCGCCGGTACGCACCGCGATCTCCCGGGCGACGACCGTCAGCAGGTAGGTGACGACGGTCGCGACCAGGAAGACGAGGAGGTACTCACGCATCTGTGGGCTCGGTCTCCACCGTCAGCTCGAGGTCGGCGAGCACGGCGTCGATGTCCTCGACCGGGATCGCCCCGGCCCGGAGCAGGCGCGGCCGCTCCCCCGTCGCGTCGATGATCGTGGAGGCGACACCGCCGGGGGCGGCGCCACCGTCGACGACGACGTCGACCGCGGCGCCCAGCATCTCGATCGCCTCGTCGGCATCCTGCGCGGCCGGCTGCCCGGTGATGTTCGCCGAGGTCACCGCGAGCGGGCCGGTGCGGTCGAGCAGGGCGCGGGCGAGGTCGTGGTCGGGCATCCGGATGGCGACCGTGCCCCGGGTCTCGCCCAGGTCCCACTGCAGCGAGGGCTGCTGGTGGCACACGATCGTGAGGGCTCCCGGCCAGAACTCGGCGACCAGCGGGGCGACGTACGCCGGCACCTTGGTCGCGAGTGCCTCGAGGGTGCCCTTGGTGCCGACCAGCACGGGCGGCGGCATCTCGCGGCCACGGCCCTTCGCTGCCAGCAGCCGGCTCACGGCGTCGGGGTCGAAGGCGTCCGCACCGACGCCGTAGACCGTGTCGGTGGGGAGCACGACCAGGCGGCCACGGCGCACGGCCTGGCTGGCAGCATCGAGCGCGGCCTCGCGCTCCTCGTCGGTCTCGGTCGGGAACCGCTCGGCAGTCACGACGTCATCCTCCCATCGTCGGGGTCGGGGGTCAGGGGCGGCGTGCCGTGAGGTACCGCGGGCGGTCGGCGAGGTCGCGGTGGTCGCGGACCTCCGACCAGCGGCCGTCACGGCTGAACACGGCGGGAGCGGACTCGCCCTGGGCGTCGGCGTGCTCGACCCCGACGACACCGCCGGGGACCAGCAGGAGCAGGCCACGCTCGGCGATCACGCGGATCGCGTCGAGGCCGTCGTCGCCGGAGAAGAGGGCCAGGTGCGGGTCGTGGTCGCGGGCCTCGACGGCGACCGACTCCCACGCCTCGAGGGGGACGTACGGCGGGTTGCTCACCAGCACGTGGACCTGGCCCGCGAGGTCGTCGAACGCGGTGGCCAGGTCGCCGAGGCGGAGGTCGACGCCGGTGCCGGTGAGGTTGCGCTCGGCCCACGCGTGCGCGTCGGGGTCCAGCTCGACCGCGTGCACCCGCGCCTCGGGGACCTCGTCGGCGATGCTGCGCGCGATGACGCCAGAACCCGTGCAGAGGTCGACCACGACCGGGGTCTCCCCCGCCCCGAGCACCTCGCGGGCGCGGTCGATCGCCCAGCCGGCGAGCAGCTCGGTCTCCGGACGCGGCACGAAGACGCCGGGGCCGACCGCGACCTCGACGTAACGGAAGGCGGCGGAGCCGAGGAGGTGCTGGAGCGGCTCACGGGCGGCGCGGCGGGCGACCAGGTCGTCGTACCGCTGCTGCTGGAGGGGGTCGACACCGTCGACGAGGAGGAGCCGGCCCCGCGTGGTGCCGAGGACGTGGGCGAGCAGCTCGGCGGCGTCGTGGTCGGGGCTGGCCACGCCGGCCGCGGCGAGGCGTCCCGAGGCGTCGTGGACCAGCTGCCGGGCACTCATGCCGCTCACTCCTCGAGCGCGGCCAGCCGGGCGGCCATGTCGGTCTCGACGCACGAGTCGAGGACCGGCTGGAGGTCGCCGTCGAGGACCTGGTCGAGGTTGTAGGACTTGTAGCCCGTGCGGTGGTCGGAGATCCGGTTCTCCGGGAAGTTGTAGGTGCGGATCCGCTCCGAGCGGTCGACCGTACGGACCTGGCTGCGGCGGGCGTCGCTGGCCTCGGCGTCGGCGGCGTCCTGGGCGGCCTGCAGCAACCGGGCGCGCAGGATGCGCATCGCCTGCTCCTTGTTCTGCAGCTGCGACTTCTCGTTCTGGCAGCTCACCACGATGCCGGTCGGCAGGTGGGTGATCCGCACCGCCGAGTCGGTCGTGTTGACGCTCTGCCCACCCGGGCCGGACGAGCGGAAGACGTCGATGCGCAGGTCGTTGTCGTTGATCTCGACGTCGACCTGCTCGGCCTCCGGCATGACCAGGACGCCGGCGGCGCTGGTGTGGATCCGGCCCTGCGACTCCGTCACGGGGACCCGCTGCACGCGGTGCACACCGCCCTCGTACTTGAGCAGGGCGTACGGCGTCTGGCCGGGCTCCGGGCTGCCGGTGCTCTTGACCGCCACCGTCACCGACTTGTAGCCGCCGAGGTCGGACTCGGTCGCATCGAGGATCTCGGTCTTCCAGCCCCGGCGCTCGGCGTAGCGGCTGTACATGCGCAGCAGGTCGCCCGCGAACAGCGCGCTCTCCTCGCCGCCCTCGCCGGACTTCACCTCGAGCAACGCGTCCTTGTCATCGGCCGGGTCCCGCGGGACCAGCAGCCGGCGCAGCCGCTCCGCGGCCTCCTCCTGCCGGGCGAGCAGGCCGTCGACCTCGGCGGCGAACGCGGGGTCGTCGGCCCCCAGCTCACGGGCAGCCCCGGCGTCCTCGCCGGCGTGCCGCCACTCGCGCCACGTCGCGATGATGGCGTTCAGCTCGGCGTACCGGCGGTTGAGGGTGCGCGCGAGACGGGCGTCCGCGTGGGTCTCGGGCAGCGCGAGCCGCGTCTCCAGCTCGGCATGCTCGGCGAGCATCCCCTCGACTGCCTCGAACAACCTGGGCTCCTCTGTGACGGTGCATGAATCCCCGCTCCGGCGGGGATTCCGGCGGTTGTCGACGGTTGCAACGGCCACGAACCGCTGGAGAACGTCACCAACCCCTGGGGACAAAATGACGAACGCCGGTCCACCCCGGGAAGGGACGGACCGGCGCTCGGAGGCAGCTACTTCTTGGCAGCCTTGGCGTAGCGGGCCTCGAAGCGGGCGACGCGGCCGCCGGTGTCGAGGATCTTCTGCTTGCCGGTGTAGAACGGGTGGCACTGCGAGCAGACGTCGGCGTGGATCGAGCCGGAGGTCGCGGTGCTGCGCGTGGTGAACGAGGCGCCACAGGTGCAGGTCACCTGGGTCACGACGTAGTCGGGGTGGATGTCCTTCTTCATGGGTTGTCCTCTCAAAGGGGCCCGGGTCGTCGCGCGGGGTGCGGACGTGAACCGGAGCCAACGGGAGATCCTACGGCGAGATCCCTCAGCTCCCCAAACCTTCGGGGAGCCGAGGATGTTCCCGACGTCAGCGTCGCTCGAGCTTGACCAGCAGCTCGTAGTTGGTGGCGCTGTTGCGCACCATGCCGAGGAGCTGCTCGAGCGCGGTCGCGGCGTCCTTGCCGGCGAGCTCGGTGCGCAGCGAACCGAGCACCGTCAGCTCCTCCGGCGTCAGCAGCTGGTCCTCGCGGCGGGTGCCGGAGGCAGCGATGTCGACGGCCGGCTCGAGGCCCCGGTCCGCGAGCTCGCGGCTCAGCTGCAGGCGCAGGTTGTCGGTGCCGGCGAGCTCCTCCAGGACGGCCTCGTCCATCTTCGAGCCGTCGTCGAGGCCGGTGGCCAGGATGGTCAGCGAGCCGCCGTTGTCGATGTTGCGCGCGGCACCGAACAGCTTCTTGGGCGGGTACAGCGCGGCGGCGTCGACGCCGCCGGGCAGGATCCGACCGCTGGCGGGAGCCGTCAGGTTGTAGGCACGGCCGAGGCGGGTCAGGCCGTCGATCAGTACGACGACGTCGTGGCCCAGCTCGACGAGGCGCTTCGCGCGCTCGATGGCCAGCTCGGCGAGCGTCGTGTGGTCGGTGGCCGGGCGGTCGAAGGTGCTCGCGACGACCTCGCCCTTGACGGCACGCTGGAAGTCGGTGACCTCCTCCGGACGCTCGTCGATCAGCACGACCATCAGGTGGCACTCGGGGTTGTTGGCCGTGATGGCGTTCGCGATCGCCTGCACCGTCGCGGTCTTGCCCGCGTCGCTCGGTGCCAGGATCAGGCCGCGCTGGCCCTTGCCCACCGGGGCGACCAGGTCGATGACCCGGCCGACGACGGCGTCGGAGCCGGTCTCGAGCCGCAGCCGCTCGGTCGGCGAGACCGGGGTGAGCTTCTCGAACTCGACGCGGACCTTGGCCTGCTCGGGGTCGACCCCGTTGACGGTCTCGATCCGGACCATCGGGTTGAACTTCTCGCGCCGCTCGCCCTCACGGGGCTGGCGGACCTGGCCGACGATGGCGTCGCCCCGGCGCAGGCCGTACTTGCGCACCATCGACAGCGACAGGTAGACGTCGTCGACGCCGGCGAGGTAGCCGCTCGTACGGACGAAGGCGTAGTTGTCGAGCACGTCGAGGATGCCGGCGGCCGGCACGAGGACGTCGTCCTCGCGGACCTCGGTGTCGGGCTCGCGGCCGGTCCGGGCGGTGCGCTCGCGGTCGCGGCCACGGCGGCGACGGTTGCGGCGGCTGCCGCCCTCGCCACCCTCGCCGTCGTCGTCACCGTCGTCGTCGGCGTGGCGGGACTCGTCCTGCTTGGGCGGGTTCTGGTTCTGGCCGCCCTGGGCGTTCTGGTTCTGCGGGCCCTTCTGCTGGTTGGCCTGGTTGCCCTGCTTCTGGCCACCCTGGTTGCCCTGCTGGTTGCCCTGCTGGTTGCCCTGGCGCTGCTTCGGGTTCTGCTGGTTGCCCTGACGGTTCTGCTGGGGCTGGTCCTTCTTGTCCTGCTGGTCCTTCTTGTCCTGCTGCTTGTCCTGCTGCTTGTCCTGCGGCTCGGCCTTGGGCTCATCGGCCTTCGGCTCGTTCTTCGGCTCGGACCTGGCAGCAGGCTTCTCGGCGCGGGGCTCGTCGGCGGGCTTGTCCGCCTTCGGCTCGGACTTCTGCTCCGCCTTCGGCTCGGACTTCTGCTCGGCCTTCGGCTCGGACTTCTCGGCGCGGGCCGAAGCACCGCCACCGGAGCCGCCGCCGGCCTGGGATGCCTTGATGGCGTCGACCAGGGCAGCCTTCTTCATGCTCCCGGCGCCCGGGATGCCCATGCCGTTGGCCATCGCCTTGAGGTCGGCGAGCAGCATGGAGTTGAGTCCACCGGCACGCTTCCTGGGTGCCTTCGCCGACGCCTGGTCGGCGGCGGCGGTGGTGGAGTCGAGGGTGTCTGTCACGTGAGTCCTTCCCACGTATTCATGCTCGTCCCGGTTCGCGGAGGACTCCGCGCGGGACGGCAGCTGGACGGATCCGGCACGAACGACCCTGCGGGCGAGGCCCGCGGGTCCGGCCGAGCCGGAGAAACAGGCACGTCCGGAGCGGACGTGCGGGCGCCGATGACGACGGCGCACCGTCAATGTACCACCGCGGATCGCTCGGTCAGGGGAGGTCCGAGAGAGCGGCGCCCGTGCCGGTGACGGCGAGGGCGTGGGCCTGCCACCCCTCGGGGCAGCGGGCGAGCAGCGCGGCGGCGCTCGTCGTACCAGGTCCGTCGGCGAAGGCCAGCACCGTCGGGCCGGCGCCGGAGACCACCGCGGGCACGCCGTCGGCGCGCAGCGCCTCGACGAGCGCGAGGCTCTCGGGCATCGCGGGCCGGCGGTACTCCTGGTGGAGCCGGTCCTCGGTCGCGCGCAGCAGCTGCTCCGGGCGACCGGAGAGCGCGGCGACGAGGAGGGCGGCGCGACCGGCGTTGGCCGCCGCGTCCGCATGGGGTACGTCGGCCGGGAGCAGCCCGCGCGCGGCCTCGGTCGAGACCGGGGTCGGCGGGACGAAGACGACCGCGCCCACGCGCGGGTCCACGCTGCCGGGGACCGCCCAGAAGGAGCCGTCGGCGTCCTGGCCGGAGATCACGAAGCCGCCGAGCAGGGCCGGGGCGACGTTGTCGGGGTGGCCCTCGAGCTGGGCGGCGAGGTCGAGCAACGCCCCGTCGTCGAGCAGCAGGCGGCCGCCCGCGACCAGCTCACGGGCGAGCCAGACGCCGCCGACGATGGCGGCCGAGGACGAGCCGAGGCCGCGTGCGTGCGGGATGACGTTGGTGCAGGACAGGCGCAGACCCGCCGGGGACTGGCCGAGCCGCTCGAACGTGGCGCGCATGGCCCGGACGACGAGGTGTCGCTCGTCGAGCGGGACCTGGCCGGCGCCGTACCCCTCGACCTCGACGACCAGGCCCTCGGGGAGCACCTCGGCCTCGAGCGTGTCGCGCAGGTCGAGCGCGAGGCCGAGCGTGTCGAAGCCCGGTCCGAGGTTGGCCGAGGTCGCGGGCACGGTGGCCCGGACCGGGCCGTCGACGAACGTCATCTGGCTCAGAGGCCGGCGGCCGCAGCGGCGGCGTCGACGTCGGCGTCGACCACCGTCTCGGGCAGCACGAGGCCGTCGAGCGCGGTGGCGATGTCCTTGAGACCGTGGCCGGTCACCGTGATCGCGACGGTCGTGCCGGCGTAGGTCTCCCCCGCGGCCAGCTCGGACAGCAGCCCGGCGACGCCGGCGGCGGAGGCCGGCTCGACGAAGACACCGTCCTTCGAGGCGAGCTCCTTCTGCGCGGCGAGGATCTGTACGTCGGACACGGCGGCGAACCGGCCACCGGACTCGTCCCGCGCCGCCTCGGCGAGCTTCCAGGAGGCCGGGTTGCCGATCCGGATCGCGGTGGCGCGGGTCTCGGGGTCGGGGAACGGCTCACCGGTCACCAGCGGAGCAGCACCCTCTGCCTGGAAGCCGCGCATGACCGGCTTGCGGGTCGCACGACCCAGCGCGGCGTACTGGGTGTAGCCGAGCCAGTAGGCCGAGATGTTGCCGGCGTTGCCGACCGGCAGCAGGTGGAAGTCAGGGGCGTCGCCGAGGAAGTCGACGATCTCGAAGGCGGCGGTCTTCTGGCCCTCGAGGCGGTGCGGGTTGACCGAGTTGACCAGCGCGACGGGGTACTTCCACGCCATCTCGCGGGCCATCCGGAGACAGTCGTCGAAGTTGCCGCGGACCTGGATGACCTGCGAGCCGTGGAGCACTGCCTGGGCCATCTTGCCGGCGGAGATCTTGCCCTCGGGGACCAGGACGATCGGCGTCACGCCGGCCTTGGCGGCGTAGGCGGCCATCGACGCGGACGTGTTGCCGGTCGACGCGCACACGACGGCCTGCGCACCCTCGTGGACGGCGACGGACAGCGCGGTCGTCATGCCGCGGTCCTTGAACGAGCCGGTCGGGTTGTTGCCCTCGACCTTCAGCCAGACCTCGGCGCCGGTCAGCCCGGACAGCCAGCCCGAGTGGACCAGCGGGGTTCCGCCCTCACGCAGGGTGACGGCCGGGGTGTCCTGCGGGATGTCGAGGAGGGCGCGGTACTCCTCGATGACGCCACGCCACTGCCCATTCGCCTTGCTCATGCTCACTCTTCGGTTCCCTCGACGCGCATCACCGAGGTGACCTCGCGGACGATCTCCATGCCCCGCAGGTTCTCGACGGTCGCGGCGAGCGCCGCGTCCGTCGCCTCGTGCGAGACCACGACGAGCTGGGCGTCATTGCCCCGGCCCTCCTGACGAACGGTCTGGATCGAGACGCCGTTCTCGGCGAACGCGTAGGCCACCGCGGCCAGCACGCCGGCGCGGTCGTCGACGTCGATCGCCACGTGGTAGCGGGTGCGGGTCTCGCCCATCGGCAGCACCGCCCGGTCGGCGTACGCCGACTCGCCGACGCCGCGCGTGCCCTGGCGGTGGTTGCGGGCGACGGTGACGAGGTCACCGAGCACCGCGCTCGCCGTGGGCGAACCGCCCGCGCCGGGGCCGTAGAACATGAGCTGGCCGGCGGCCTCCGACTCGACGAAGACGGCGTTGTAGGCCTCGCGGACGCTGGCCAGGGGGTGCGACCGCGGGATCATCGCGGGGTGCACGCGCACGCTCACGCCGGGGTCGTCGGCCGGGTCGGAGGTGGGGACGAGCTCGGCGATGGCGAGCAGCTTGACGACGCTGCCCATCTCGCGCGCGGAGCGGACGTCGGCGGCGGTCACGTCGGTGATGCCCTCGCGGTGCACGTCGGCCGCGGTCACCCGCGAGTGGAACGCGAGGCTGGCGAGGATGGCGGCCTTGGCGGCGGCGTCGAAGCCCTCGACGTCGGCGGTGGGGTCGGCCTCGGCGTACCCGAGGGCCTGGGCCTCCTCGAGCGCGTCGGCGAAGCCGCTGCCGAGCGTGTCCATCTTGTCGAGGATGAAGTTGGTGGTGCCGTTGACGATGCCCAGGACGCGGGTGACCTTGTCACCGGCGAGGGACTCGCGCAGCGGCCGCACGATCGGGATCGCGCCGGCGACGGCGGCCTCGTAGTAGAGGTCGCGGCCGGCCTTCTCGGCGGCCTCGAAGAGTGTCGGACCGTCCTCGGCGAGCAGCGCCTTGTTGGCCGTGACGACCGAGGCGCCGTTCTCGAGGGCCGACAGGATCAGGGAGCGAGCGGGCTCGATGCCCCCGATCACCTCGATGACGACGTCGACGTCCTCGCGGGCGACCAGCGCCGCCGCGTCGGTGGTGAGCAGGTGGGCCGGGACGTCCACCTCGCGCGGCGCGTCGAGGCGTCGTACGGCGACCCCGGCGAGCTCGACGGGGGCGCCCACCCGAGCCGCCAGGTCGTCGGCCTGCTCACCGAGGAGACGCACCACCTGCGACCCGACGGAGCCACAGCCGAGGACGGCGACCTTGAGGGGACTGTTCACCCCGCGATCGTATCGGCGCCCGGGCGGGCGCCGGGAACCGACGGCAGAACGCGGACAGTCCCCTCCCGGTCGCGCGTCGTCGCGCGAGCTCCCCGGTCAGGGCAGCGTGACGACGACCTTGCCCGTCGCCCGCCCCGTCTCCAGCCGCTCCTGCAGCTTGACCACGTCGGCGAGAGGGAGCTCGGTGTCGACGAGCACCGTCAGCCGGCCGGCGTCGGCGAGTGCCGCGACCTCGGCGAGCGCCGGCCCGTCGGCGGCGACCATGATCCGCTCGACCTGCTTGGCTCCCGCCGCGCGCAGCGCGTCCTCGGCGCCGTCCGGGAAGCCGGTGATGGTGATCACCGCCGTCCCCTCGCGCACGGCGCCCAGCGGGGGGACCCCGGCGTCGACCGTCGACAGCACCACGTCGACCGGACCGATCGCAGCGAGCGCGGCCTCGTCGCGGTAGTCGACGACCTCGTCGGCACCGAGCCCCAGGAGGACCTCGCGCTTGGCCGGGCTCGCGGTCGCGACGACGTGGGCGCCGCGGGCCTTGGCGACCTGGACGGCGAGGTGGCCGACACCGCCCGCTCCCCCGAGCACCAGCACCCGCCGGCCGGTGGCGTCGCCGGTGAGTCCGGCGGCTGCGAACGCGTGCCAGGCGGTCAGCACCGCGAGCGGCGCCGCACCCTGCTGGGCGACACTCCAGGTGCTCGGCGCGAGCGCCAGGTCCGAGGCCGGTACGACGGCCAGCTCCGCCAGCGTGTGCGCGGCCTGCGGGAACCGGGCCAGGCCGAACACAGCGTCGCCGGGGGCGAAGCCGGTGACGGCGTCGCCGACCGCGACGACCTCGCCGGCGACGTCCCAGCCGGGCAGCTCGGTGTACTCGATCGGGCCGAAGTCGACACCCGCCGCGCGGATCTTCACGTCGACCGGGTTGAGGCCGACCGCCCCGACGCGGACCAGCACCTCGTCGGCGGCGGGTGCCGGCTCGGCGAGCTCGACCAGCTCGGTGACCTCGGCGGCGGGGCCGACCCCCGTGTAGCGCACTGCGCGCATGGCTCCTTCTCCTTCTTCCAGTGGTCCCGGGCATCCCGGGTAGGGCTCCAGCCTCCCGGCGGCGCCGGCTGCGCAACAGTGGCCAGATGGACGACATGTGTCATGATCTGGCCATGACCTCCCCTCGGCGCCGGCCGCACCGCGTCGGCGTGATCGCCCTGCCCGGCGTGTACCCGTACGAGCTCGGGATCGCGTCGCGCTTCTTCGGTGCCGCGCAGGTCGACGGCCGCCCGGCGTACGAGGTCGTGACCTGCAGCCTCGACGGCGCTCCGGTCGCCACCGCTGCCGACTTCTCCGTCGCGGTCACGGCCGACCGGTCGATCCTGAGAGAGGTCGACACGGTCGTCGTACCGCCGTGGGAGACGTCGACCTCGACCGGCGACCCGGTCGGGCTCGCCGCCCTCGGGGTGCCACGGGTGGTGTCCTACTGCACCGGCGCCTTCACGGTCGCGGCCTCGGGGCTGCTCGACGGGCGCGCGGCGACGACGCACTGGTGCGCGGCCGACGAGTTCCGCGCGGCCTTCCCCCAGGTGGACTTCCGCCCCGACGAGCTCTTCGTGGACGAGGGCGACGTGCTCACCGCGGCCGGCGCCTCCGCGGCGATCGACCTGACCCTGCACATCATCGCCCGCGACCTCGGCGCCGCCGCGGCCGCCGACGTCTCCCGGCTGACCCTCGCACCGCCGCACCGCGGCGGCGGCCAGTCGCAGTTCGTGCCCCGCCCGACCCTGGCCGACGAGGCCGGCGCGATGGCCGAGGTACGGGCGTGGCTGCTCGGCCGTCTCGACCGGCCGGTCGGGCTCACCGAGGTCGCCGCCGCCTTCGGCCTGAGCGTGCGGACCCTGACCCGGCGCTTCCGCGCCGAGACCGGGGTGACGCTCGGCGACTGGCTGGCCCAGGCGCGCGTCGAGCGGGCCAAGGAGCTGCTCGAGACCAGCGACGCCGGCATCGACCGGGTCGCCGACCTCGCCGGGTTCGGTACGGCGGCCGCGCTCCGCAAGCACTTCCGCGACCGCGTCGGGCTCTCGCCCCAGCAGTACCGCGCCCGCTTCTCCCTGCGCGCCTCGGCGTAGCCCAGCCTGGCCCAGCCTGGCTCAGCCGCGCAGCCTCGTGGCGGGCACGAGGGCGAGCACGGCGACCGCAGCGGCGGCGAGGACCAGCCAGGTCGCCGCGGTCGCGGGCGCGGAGTCGGCGAAGGCCGCGAACACCACTCCCCCGAGCGCGACGCCGACGCTGTTGGCGAGGTAGTCGTTCAGCTGAAGGGCGGAGGAGGTCCTGCCCTCCTCGCCGGCCGCCGCCGTGGCCAGGGCCAGCACCGAGAGCGTGGAGAAGGCCATCCCGATGCCGAGACCGGCCACGCCCCAGGCGGCGACCACCACCGCCAGCGGTACGCCGGCCAGCGAGACCGTCGCGAAGCCGGCGATGCCGACGCCGAGCAGCAGCGCGCCGAGGCGGACCCGGCCGGGCTGGTCGGCTAGGGCGCGCCAGCGCGCGGCGAGCACCGCACCCGCGGACCAGGTGACCGCGCCGACCGTCAGCACCCAGCCGGCCTCGGGGAGGGTGACGTCGCGGCGCAGCACGAGCAGCAGCGGGACGTAGACCTCCGCGGCGGCCATGGCGGTGCCGATCGCGGCGCGGGACCCGAGGACCGCGGGCAACCCGCCGCGCAGGGACCAGGCGCCCGTCGGGAGCACCCGGCGGCCGCCGACGACCACGGCCAGCAAACCGGCCGCGACGAGCAGCGGCCACCCGTCGACGACCTGCTGGCCGCCGACGCTGACGGCCAGCACGCCGATCGCCACGGCGAGGGCCCAGCGCATCCGGCCCTCGCCGGCACGTGCGCTGCCGGGGCGGGACGGCGCGTCGGCGACGAGCAGCCACGCGGCGACGGCGACGACCGGCACCCCGAGGAAGACCCAGCGCCAGCCGACCTGCTCGGCCACCTGCGCCGCGAGCACGGGGCCGACCAGCGCGGGCAGCACCCAGGCGGTGGTCAGCACGGCGAACACCCGCGGGCGCATGGCCTCGGGGTAGGCCTGCGCGATCACGACGTAGAGGGCGACGCCGAGCACGCCGCCGCCGTACCCGTGGACGAGGCGGCCCAGGACGAAGACCGGCATGTTCGGGGCCAGGCCGGCGATCACGACGCCCGCGCAGAACACGACCAGGCCCAGCCGCAGCGCGGGGCCGGGGCCGAGCCGGTCGACCTGCGGGCCGCTGGCGGCGAGGGCGACGACGCCGGCGGCGAGCGGAGCGGCGAAGGCGACGGCGTACCAGCGCAGGCCGTCGAGCTCGGCCGCGACGTCGGGCATCACGGTCGCGACGGCGAGCGCCTCGAAGGCGAAGAGGAAGGCGAGGGAGAAGACGCCGACCGTCGTGCGGGCGTGCCGGCCCCGCCACGGCGAGCCGACCGTGGCCTCGACGACCGCCGTCACCGGCCGAC
The DNA here is from genome assembly GCF_001428825.1 of Nocardioides sp. Root240. Lineage (GTDB taxonomy): Bacteria > Actinomycetota > Actinomycetes > Propionibacteriales > Nocardioidaceae > Nocardioides. Next base: position 458,826 of record NZ_LMIT01000001.1, read on the forward strand.
CGCCAGGACCACCTTGCCGACGGACGTGCCCTCCTCCAGTGCACGGTGCGCGGCGGCGGCCTCCTCGAGAGGGAAGACGGAGCCGACGTACGGGACGCGGGAGCCGTCGGCCGCGGCGTCGAGGGCGGCGCGCTCGAACTCGGCGAGCCGGCTCATGATCGGCGGGCCGAGGACGTCGACGACCGGGCGGGCCGGGTCGTCGTAGGCGTTCTGGACGCCGGACGCCCAGCCGTAGCGGATCAGGCGGCCGCCGGGGACCAGTCGCTCGTACAGGGCCTGGCCGACCTCTCCCCCGACGCCGTCGAGCACGACCGTGAGCGGGCCGACCTGTCCCAGCCAGCCCGGGGCACGCCGGTCGAGCGCCGGCTCCGCGCCGTGCTTCGCCGCGACCGCGACCTTGTCCGCACCGCCGGCGACGCCGAGGGCGGCGGCCCCGATGGCGCGCACGCCCTGCAGGAGCAGCACGCCCAGGCCGCCGGCAGCCGAGGTCACCGCGACCGCGTCCTCGGGCGTGATCGCGGCGAGGGCGAGGATCGCCGCCGCGGTGCGACCGGTCCCGATCGCCGCCACCGCGGTCGGGGCGTCGAGGTGGTCCGGCAGGGCGTAGGCCCGGGTCGCGTCGACGACCGCCTGGTCGGCGTACCCGCCGCCGGCGAAGCCGAGGTGTGCGACCACCCGTCGTCCGACCCATGCCCCGTCGACGCCTGCACCCACTCGGTCCACCACACCCGCCACCTCGCGGCCGGGAACCACCGGCAGCTCGGGCGGCTCACCGAGGCCGAAGGCCTCGCCCGCGCGGATCGACGTGTCGAGCAGGTGGACGCCGGCCGCCTCGACCGCGATGCGGAGCTGGCCCGCGGCGGGTTCGAGGTCGGGCAGCTCCTCGAGCTGGAGGACGGAGGCGGGCCCGAAGGCGTGGTGACGGATCGCGTGCATGTGCTCATCCGACAACCTCAACTAAGGTTGAGGTCAATGAGTGACGTGAACAGGGAGATCCGCAGCCACGACCTGACGCCCGGCGAGGTGGCCCGCCGGGCGGGCGTCGCCGTGTCCGCGCTGCACTTCTACGAGCGCGAGGGCCTGATCACCAGCATCCGCACGACGGGCAACCAGCGCCGCTACCACCGCGACGTGCTGCGCCGGGTCGCCTTCGTCCGCGTCTCGCAGGGCGTGGGCATCTCGCTCGCCGACATCCGCGCGGCCCTGGCGACCCTCCCCGAGGGACGGACGCCGACCAAGGCCGACTGGGCGCGGCTCTCCCGCTCGTGGCGCACCACGCTCGACGAACGGATCGAGCGGCTGGAGCGCCTGCGCGACACCCTCGACGACTGCATCGGCTGTGGCTGCCTGTCGATGCAGTCGTGCCGGCTCGCCAATCCCGGCGACGCCCTCAGCGAGTACGGCGACGGTCCGATCCGCTTGCTCGGCAGGTGACGACTCCGTGCGCCGGCGCCCGTGCCGGTGTGCGGAGTCAGCCGAGGTCGGTGGCGAGCAGGTCGTCCTCGGTCTCGCGCCGCACGATGACGCGTGCCTGCCCGTCCTTGACGGCGACGACCGGCGGCCGCAGTGCGTGGTTGTAGTTCGACGCCATCGAGCGGCCGTAGGCACCCGTGGCCGGTACGGCGATCAGGTCGCCGGGCGCGATGTCGCCGGGCAGGAACTCGTCCTTGACCACGATGTCGCCCGACTCGCAGTGCTTGCCGACGACGCGGGCCAGCACCGGTGTCGCGTCCGACGCACGCGAGGCGAGCGTGCAGGAGTAGTCGGCGTCGTACAGGGCCGGGCGGATGTTGTCGCTCATCCCGCCGTCGACGCTGACGTAGGTGCGGACCGCTCCGGCGTCGAGGGTGACCTCCTTGACGGTGCCGACGGTGTAGACCGTGCACATCGAGGGGCCGACGATGGCGCGGCCGGGCTCGATCGAGAGGTGCGGGACGTCGATCCCGAGCGCGGCGCACTCCCCCGTCACGATCTTCGTGATCTGCGCGGCGAGCACGGCGGGGTCGGCCGGGTCGTCCTGGGTCGTGTAGGCGATGCCGAAGCCGCCGCCGAGGTCGAGCTCGGGCATGACGTGGCCCAGCTCCTCGGCGATCTCGGCGTGCAGCCCGAGGACGCGGCGACCGGCGACCTCCCAGCCGGACGTGTCGAAGATCTGCGAGCCGATGTGGCTGTGCAGCCCGCGCAGCGCCAGGCTGTCGTGGCCCAGCACCCGGCGCGCCGCCTCGAGCCCGGCGCCCGACGCGATCGAGAAGCCGAACTTCTGGTCCTCGTGGGCCGTCGCGATGAACTCGTGGGTGTGCGCCTCCACGCCGGCGGTCACCCGGATCATCACCCCCTGCGTGACACCGAGCTGGGCGGCGACGTCGGCCACGCGCTCGATCTCGTGGAAGGAGTCGACGATGATCCGGCCCACGCCGGCGTCGACCGCACGGCGCAGCTCCATCGCCGTCTTGTTGTTGCCGTGGTAGCCGATCCGGGCCGGGTCGACGCCGGCGCGCAGGGCGACGCTCAGCTCGCCGTTGCTGCACACGTCGAGGCAGAGCCCCTCCTCTCCCACCCAGCGGGCGACCGCCGTGGAGAGGAAGGCCTTGCCGGCGTAGAAGACGTCGTAGCCGTCGAAGCCGTCGCGGAACGCACGGGCACGGGCGCGGAAGTCGTCCTCGTCGAGGACGTACGCCGGCGTGTTCACGTCGGCGACCAGGTCCGGGACCGCGAGCCCGCCGATGTGCAGCACGCCGTCGTCGCCCTTGCGGGCCGTGCTCGACCAGAGCACGGGGACCAGCGCGTTGACGTCAGCCGGCTCGCGCAGCCAGTGCGGCGAGGTCCCCGCGTAGTCGCCCGGCGGGACCCGGCCGCTCACATCCGCTCCGGCGCGCTGACGCCCAGCAGGTCGAGCCCGTTGGCGATGACCGTGCGGGTGGCGACGGTCAGCACGAGGCGCGCCTCGTTGACCGGCTGCACCGGGTCGTCGCCCTGCGGCAGCATGCGGCACTCCTTGGTGTCGTACCACTTGTTGAACACCGAGGCCGTGTCCTCCAGGTAGCGCGCGACCCGGTGCGGCTCGCGCAGCTCGGCCGCGCTGGCCACGACCCGCGGGTACTCCGCCAGCGCGCGCAGCAGCTCGCCGTCGCGCTCGTGGTCGAGCAGGCTCGGGTCGAAGGCGTCGTCGGCCGGAAGCGCCATGCCGAGGTCGCGGGCGTTCTCGATCATCCGGCAGGTCCGCGCGTGGGCGTACTGCACGTAGTAGACCGGGTTGTCGTTGGACTGCTTGGTGATCTCGGCGACGTCGAGCACCAGCGGCGAGTCCGCCGGGTAGCGCGCCAGGGAGTAGCGCAGCGCGTCGACGCCGATCTCGCTCGCGAGGTCGTCGAGCGTGACGATGTTGCCGGCCCGCTTGGAGAGCTTGAGCTCCTCGCCGTTCTTCAGGATCTTGACCAGCTGCCCGATCATCACGTCGAGCGTCTTGTCGGGGTCGTCGCCGACGCAGGCCGCCATCGCCCGCAGCCGGCCGACGTAGCCGTGGTGGTCGGCGCCGAGCAGGTAGATGCAGTTGTCGAAGCCGCGCTCCCTCTTGTTGAGGTAGTAGGCGGTGTCGGAGGCGAAGTACGTCAGCTCGCCGTCGGACTTGATGAGCACCCGGTCCTTGTCGTCACCGAAGTCGGTCGTGCGCATCCACAGCGCCCCGCCGTCCTCGAAGACGTGGCCGAGGTCCTTGAGCCGCTGCAGCGTCTCCGGCACGGAGCCGGACTCGTGCAGGGACAGCTCGGAGAACCAGACGTCGAAGTGGGTGTTGAAGTGCTCCAGCGACTTCTGCTGCTCCTTGAGCTGGATCTCGTAGCCGGCCGCGCGCACGGAAGCCTGCCGCTCGGCACCCTCGAGCTGGAAGATCCCCGGGCTCGCCGCCTCGACGGCCTTCGCGAGGTCGTTGATGTACTCGCCGGCGTACCCGTCCTCGGGCTTGGGCTCGCCGAGGGCCGCCGCGATGATCGAGTCGGCGAAGTGGTTCATCTGCACGCCGCGGTCGTTGATGTAGAACTCGCGCGTCACCTCGGCACCCGCCGCGGCGAGCACCCGCCCGATCGCGTCGCCGAGCACCGCCCACCGGGTGTGGCCGAGGTGGAGCGGACCCGTCGGGTTGGCGGAGATGAACTCGACGTTGATCCGCTGGCCGGCGAGGACCTCGCTGGTGCCGTACGACGCCCCGGCGGCGACGACCTCGGCCGCCACCTTGCCCTGCGCGCCCGCCTCGACGCTGATGTTGAGGAAGCCCGGGCCGGCGACCTCGACGTCGCTGATGCCATCGGCCGTGCGCAGCCGCTCGGCGAGCTGCTCACCGAGCGCCCGCGGGTTGGTCCGAGCCTTCTTCGCCAGCTGCAGCGCGACATTCGTCGCGTAGTCGCCGTGCCCCTTCTGCCGGGGTCGCTCCACCGTGACCTCCGCCGGTACGCCGTCGGGGAGGGTCAGGGCACCGCTGTCGACGAGCGACGTGAGGGCCTCGACGATGGTCGTGGAGAGCTGGGCTGGGGTCACCCGCCAAGGGTATCGGCGGGTGCCGGTTTCCTTCGCGCGAGTATCCCCCGGTAGTGTTCCGACTCGCGTCGCCGAGCAGGTCTCGGTCGCATGCCTCCGTAGCTCAGGGGATAGAGCACTGGTTTCCGGTACCAGGTGTCGCAGGTTCGAATCCTGCCGGAGGCGCCCCGTCCTCAGCGACCGGCGCCGAAGATCGCCCGGGCGTCCTTCCACGCCTCGGCCGCCCTCGCAGCGGTGAGCGCGTGTGCGGCCCGGAACTCCGCGCGGGTCGCTCCCGCTCCCTGCGCCTCGTGGGCCTGCTCCGCGGCGCTGCGCCGTACCGGATCGGTCGCGGGGTCGGCGAAGAACTTGCCGTCGCGCAGCAAGCCTTTCACCGTGTCCACGCCCACGCCCAGCTCGGCGGCGATCTGGGGGCGCGTCCGGCCCGCCTGCTGGAGCTCGACCGCGCGCCGGCACCGCTCCAGGCGCTCGTCACGTTGGGCGTCATTGAACGCATTGCTGCCCCGGCCGTCGTCCGGGATGGGCTCGCGCGGCGGGGTCGCGCGCACCCTCGGGACCTTTGGCGGCTCCGGGGCGACGTCGGCGCCGGGCGTGAGGAGGCGCGGCGACCAGGTCCATCCGGTGGGTGCGCCCGGCGGGGTCCATCGCGCGAAGATCGAGGGCAGCTGGCGCAGGTCGCCCTCGACGAGCTCGACGAGCCGCAGCCCGTGCCGGCGCGCCAACGCCTGTTTCTGCGCCATCTTGGCGGCGTACGCCGGATCGTCCGGCAGTCCCCAGAGCTCGACGAGGGTGCCGTCACCGAGCACCCAGTCGGCCCGGCGCAGGCCGCTCGGGTTGTAGTCCGGATCGACCGGGTAGACCGGTTCGCGGTCATGGGCGATCCCGTGGAGGTGGAGGAAGTCGCACACGGCCCGCTCCCTCAAGGAGTGGCACAGGTGCCCGTCACGTGCCCGGATCAGCGTGCCGCGGCCGGTCCGCAGGCCCTCGTTCGCGAGCCCGGTCGCCTCCAGGACGTGCGTCCAGGGATGACTGCGATCGATGGACGATCGCAGTCGCAGCGCCCGGTCGACGAAGGCTCCGTCGACCGGGTCCGCGGGGTTCACGTGCAGCGGGTGGAGCTGGCCGGACAGGAAGAGCTCCCCGTCGAACTCGGACCTGACGAGGGATCGCACGGCGCGCGCGGTGGCGCCGAGCGAGCTGCCGCGGCCGTCGTACGCCTGCTCGAGGCAGGCAGCGCAGTAGGCGATCTGGTCGACGCAGATCGGGGTCGTGAGGGCCAGCGCCGCGGCACCACACAGCCGGCACGGCTCCACCGCACCGCTCAGCTCGTGCACCGCGAACAGCTCACGCCGGCCGCGGGCGAACCGCTGGTGCAGCACGAACTGCGGATCGGTCGCAGCGGGGACGTGCTCGTGGGCGAGGTACTCCAGCTCGTCGTCGAGCCCCCACGGCTGCCGTGGCAGCCGGACCTCCCCCGCCGCCAGCCCGTGCCGTGCCAGCACGAGCACCGCGACGTCGACGAGCGGGCCGTCCTCGACCCAGAGCACGTCCGAGTCCGGGTGGAAGATCGCGAACGCCTCGCCCAGCGCGTACGGGTCAGGCTCCCGGGCCTTGAGGAGCAGCCCCTCCCGACGACGCTCGACCACCGCGTTGGGCACCGTGCCGGGACCCCACGGGCTCGACGGGTCCGGCGGCGGAGGCGCCAGCGGTCCGCGCACCGGGACGTCCTGCTCCGCGACGAGTCGTCGCACCTGCTCTCGGTCCCGTTCGTCGATGACGTGCAGCACACCGCCCACGACCGCGCCGACGTCCGCGCCCGTGGCGGAGTCGCGCAGCTCGAGCAGGTGGCCGTCGCTCACGTGGTCGTGTCCCATCGTGATGCGGATCCCGGCCGGACTCCCCTGCGGCCGGTCGAACGTGGCGAGCAGCGCGAGGGCGTTCGCCGTCTGCGCAGCAGGTCCCTCGCGCTGCGCAGCGCGGGTACCGGTCGGCCTGTCGGGCAGATCGAGGAAGACGCGAATGGCGTCGCCGAGCTCGCGACCGTGGGGCAGGTCGAGACGGACGGTGGCGTCGGACTCGATCACGGCGTGGCACACCACCTCACCGCCCGCGTGCGCGATCAGCGCCGGGAGGTTCCGTGGGCCGACCTGCCGGAGGTAGTGGTCATGGAGGTAGCCGAGGTGCCGGTCGTCGAGTGAACCCGCGACGCCGGGCACCACCACGGCGACCGCGTTCGCGTTGTAGGTGTTGTCAGCCCGGTGCACGAGCGCCACCTGCACCCGCACGGCTGCCCGGCTGCCCCTCGACAGGTGGCCGCCGGCGAAGTCCCGCAGCCGGCGCTCGGCCTGCTTCCAGGAGCTGAACCCGACGGTCTCCCCGCCGTCCCACGGCGGCAGGACGACGAGCCTGCCGCGCCGCTCGACCTCGTAGGCGCTCATCCCTTCTCTGGTCGCGGTGCCGGAGCGGTCTCCTCCACCCGTCGTACGACGCACGCCAGCTCGCGGATCGCCCGCTGCAGCTCGGTCAGCTGGTCGATGCCCTGGGCGTCGTACGGCCAGCCCTCCTCGAACGCCTCGTCGACGACGGCCTGGGCCAGCTCCTCGACCTCCTCGAGGTGGGCGAAGCGGCCGCGCAGCGGCGCCGCGACCGGTGCGGGCGTACGACGGACCTTGCGCACGTCGCGGAGGCGGACGACCTCGATGCCGTCAGCCGTGCCCGGCTCGCCGAGCCGGGTGAGCTCGACGTGCTTGTCGTCGAGGCCGACGACGAAGCCGGCGACCGGGTCGGCGTCGTGGAGCCGGAGCTCGACGTGACGCTGCTTCTCCTCGGCACTGCGCAGCCGGCCGAGAACCTTCGTGCGTCGCGCGCGGTCGGCGCGCCGGGACTTCCTCGTCATCTCGCCCATCGTGCCCTGCCACCGGTGCGCCCCGCCAGCGACCCGCCAGCGCATCGCCGTACCCTGCCTGCTGTGTCCAGCTCCCGCGTCACCATCCACACCGACGGCGCCTGCCTGGGCAACCCGGGACCGGGCGGCTGGGGCGCCGTCCTCCGGTACGGCGACCACGAGCTCGAGCTGTTCGGCGGCGACCCGGCGACGACGAACAACCGCATGGAGCTGATGGCCGCCATCCGGGCACTGGAGACGCTGACGCGTCCCTCGCAGGTCGACCTGCACACCGACAGCAGCTACGTCCGCAACGGGATCCTGTCGTGGGTCGCGAAGTGGAAGGCCAACGGCTGGCGGACAGCGGCCAAGGCACCGGTCAAGAACGACGACCTCTGGAAGCGCCTCGACCTCGCCGCCGCCGGCCACGAGGTGGAGTGGCACTGGGTCAAGGGCCACGCCGGCGACCCGGGCAACGAACGGGCCGACGCGCTGGCCGGCCGCGGTGCCCGCGAGGCCCGCGAGGGCTCACCGATCTGAGCGCGTCGGGAGCCGTCGGGACACCGTGGAAGGCCGCCCCGATGTCTGTTCGGTAACACCCGTCGACAAAGGGTGACCACGGAGCGGTATTTGCTTCGGTGGGGGACTAGCCTTGGCGGTCGTAACCGCCCGCTACCGGCGGCGGGCGGCAGAGCGCACCTTTGGAAGAGGCGAAGCACGTCGTGACGCAGTCGTCAGACCAGTCCCACGGATCACCCGAACCCGTCGACTTCGGAGCCAACGAGTGGCTCGTGGAGGAGATGAAGGAGCAGTTCGAGGCTGACCCCAACAGCGTCGATCCGGCGTGGGCCGCGTTCTTCAAGGGCGCCGCCACCAACGGTACGACGCCCGCCACCGCCGCTGCTCCGGCAGCAGCCGCCGCGCCGGCCCCCGCGCCGGCTGCGGCCCCGGCTGCCCAGGCCACCCCGGCCGCTCCCGCCGCCGCCCCGGCTCCGGCCGCCGCGCCGACCCCGAAGGCCACCCCGGCCCCGCAGGTCAGCCCGGCCTCCACCACCACGCCGACGCCGAAGGCCGACGCCGAGAAGCCCACCCCGAAGGACGCTCCCCGCCCGGCTCCCGTGACCGCGAGCGACGAGCCCACCCTCACGGTCCTGCGCGGCATCCCCGCCGCGACCGCGAAGAACATGGACATCTCGCTGTCCGTGCCGACCGCCACGTCGGTGCGCAACATGCCGGTCAAGCTCCTGTGGGACAACCGGATCGTCATCAACAGCCACCTCAAGCGCGCCCGCGGCGGCAAGGTGTCGTTCACCCACCTCATCGGCTACGCCATCGTCAAGGCGATCAAGGCGCAGCCGGCGATGAACAACACCTACGACGAGATCAACGGCAAGCCCACGATGGTCACGCCGGCGCACATCAACCTCGGCCTCGCGATCGACCAGGTGAAGGCCGACGGCAGCCGCCAGCTGGTCGCGCCGTCGATCAAGGCCTGCGAGTCGATGGACTTCGCGCAGTTCTGGACCGCGTACGAGGAGATCGTGCGCAAGGCCAAGGACAACAAGCTGACCATGGAGGACTACTCCGGTACGACGGTCAGCCTCACCAACGTCGGCGGTCTCGGCACCAACAACTCGGTGCCGCGGCTGATGCAGGGCCAGGCCGCCATCATCGGCGTCGGCTCGATGGACTACCCGCCGGAGTTCCAGGGTGCGTCCGAGGAGACGATCGCGCGCAACGCGATCTCCCGCATCATGACGATGACCTCGACGTACGACCACCGGGTGATCCAGGGTGCGCAGTCGGGCGAGTTCCTCGGCCAGGTGCACAAGTACCTGCTCGGCCAGGACGGCTTCTACGACGAGATCTTCCGCGCCCTGCGGATCCCCTACGAGCCGATCCGCTGGAACGCCGACGTCGCCACGTCGCACGACGACGAGATCGACAAGCAGGCCCGCATCCTCGAGCTGATCCACGCCTACCGCGTGCGCGGCCACCTGATGGCCGACACCGACCCGCTCGAGTACAAGCAGCGCAGCCACCCGGACCTGCGCATCGAGTCGCACGGCCTGACCCTGTGGGACCTCGACCGCGAGTTCCCGACCGGCTCCTTCGGCGGCGGCGACCGTCGCTTCATGAAGCTGCGCCACATCCTCGGGATCCTGCGCGACTCCTACTGCCGCACCACCGGCATCGAGTACATGCACATCATGGACCCCGAGCAGCGCCGCTGGATCCAGGAGCGCGTCGAGCAGCCGCACACCAAGCTGCCCCGCGAGGAGCAGCTGCGGATCCTGCTGAAGCTCAACCAGGCCGAGGCGTTCGAGACCTTCCTGCAGACGAAGTTCGTCGGTCAGAAGCGCTTCTCCCTCGAGGGTGGCGAGACCACGATCCCGGTCGTCGACGAGATCGCCGAGGCCGCCGCGCAGGAGGGCCTCGAGGAGGTCGCGATCGGCATGGCCCACCGCGGCCGCCTCAACGTGCTCGCCAACATCGTCGGCAAGTCCTACAACCAGATCTTCCGCGAGTTCGAGGGCAACATCGACCCGCGCACGGTCCAGGGCTCCGGCGACGTGAAGTACCACCTCGGCGCCGAGGGCGCCTTCGTCGCGGGCACCGGCGAGACCATCGCGGTCTCGGTCGCCGCGAACCCGTCGCACCTGGAGACCGTGGACCCGGTGCTCGAGGGCATCGCCCGCGCCAAGCAGGACGTGCTCAACCGTGGCGAGGAGTTCCCGGTCCTGCCGGTGCTGCTGCACGGCGACGCCGCCTTCGCCGGCCAGGGCGTGGTCGCCGAGACGCTCAACCTCTCGCAGCTGCGCGGCTACCGCACCGGCGGCACGATCCACGTGGTCATCAACAACCAGGTCGGCTTCACCACCTCCCCGGGCTCGTCGCGCTCGACGCTCTACTGCACCGACGTGGCGCGGATGGTCCAGGCGCCGATCTTCCACGTGAACGGCGACGACCCGGAGGCGTGCATCCGCGTCGCCCGGCTCGCGTTCGAGTACCGGCAGACCTTCAAGAGCGACGTCGTCATCGACCTCGTCTGCTACCGCCGTCGCGGTCACAACGAGGGCGACGACCCGTCGTACACGCAGCCGCTGATGTACGACCTCATCGAGCAGAAGCGATCGGTCCGCAAGCTCTACACGGAGTCCCTCATCGGTCGTGGCGACATCACGATCGAGGAGGCCGAGCAGGTCCTGCGCGACTACCAGCAGCAGCTGGAGCGGGTCTTCACCGAGGTCCGCGAGGCCGACACCAAGCCCGACGAGTGGACGACCGTCCCGGACTACCCGGACAAGTCGGTCGGCGAGACCCAGACGTCGGTGACCCCCGAGGTCATGAAGCGGATCGCCGACGCCTACGTCACCCCGCCCGAGGGCTTCACCGTCCACCCGAAGGTCATGCCGCAACTGCAGCGCCGCGCCGCCGCGATCGCCGACGGCCCGATCGACTGGGGCACCGGCGAGATCCTCGCCTTCGGCTCGCTGCTGATGGACGGTCGCCCGGTCCGCCTGGCCGGCCAGGACTCGCGCCGCGGCACGTTCGTGTCCCGCTTCGCGACGATCATCGACCGGCACAACGCCGACGAGTGGACGCCGCTGGCCAACCTCACCGAGGACCAGGCCAAGTTCTTCGTCTACGACAGCCTGCTGTCGGAGTACGCCGCGCTCGGCTTCGAGTACGGCTACTCCGTCGCGCGGCCCGACGCGCTGGTCCTCTGGGAGGCCCAGTTCGGCGACTTCGTCAACGGCGCGCAGTCGGTCATCGACGAGTACATCTCCGCCGGCAAGACCAAGTGGGGCCAGGACTCGGGCGTCGTCATGCTGCTGCCGCACGGCTACGAGGGCCAGGGTGCCGACCACTCCTCCGCCCGCATCGAGCGGTTCCTCACGCTCTGCGCGGACGAGGCGATGGTGGTGGCCCAGCCGTCGACGCCGGCGTCGTACTTCCACCTGCTGCGCCAGCACTCGCTCGGTGGCGAGCACAAGCCGCTGATCGTGTTCACGCCGAAGTCGATGCTCAAGCGCAAGGAGGCTGCCTCGCAGCCCTCCGACTTCACCTCGGGCGAGTTCCGCCCCGTGATCGGCGACGACACGGTCGACCCGGCCAAGGTGACCACGGTGCTGCTGGTCTCCGGCCGGCTCACGTGGGACCTCGTCGTCGAGCGGCAGAAGTCCAACCGCGAGGACGTCGCGATCCTGCGGGTCGAGCAGCTCTACCCGTGGCCCGTCGAGGCCATCAAGGCCGAGCTGGCGAAGTACCCCGACGCCAAGGTCAAGTGGGTCCAGGACGAGCCCTACAACCAGGGCCCGTGGCCGTCGTACTACCTCAACGTGGTGCCGCAGCTCGACCGCGCGATCGAGCCGGTGACCCGCAAGGCGTCCTCGACCACCGCCGTCGGCACGGCCAAGCGCCACCTCGAGGAGGCCAAGGTCCTGATCGGCGAAGCCTTTGCCTGATCGTCGGACGTCCGAGGAACGAGGACGTCCGACGATCCCGCAGGCAGGTCGAGTAGGCGCACGGCCGAGGCACGAGGCCGTGACCGCCGTATCGAGACCCATCGGCTGACATCACAGGAGTCGCAGCATGTACTTCACCGATCGCGGGATCGAGGAGCTCGAGCAGCGCCGGGGCGACGAGGAGGTCACCCTGGCCTGGCTCGGCGAGCGGCTCCAGGAGTTCGTCGACACCCACCCGGAGTTCGAGACGGCGGTCGAGCGGTTCGCCACCTGGCTGGCCCGGCTCGACGACCCCGAGGACTGAGGCAGCGCACGTACGACGAGGGCCCGGCGGAGATTCTCCGCCGGGCCCTCGTCCGTGTCACTGCCCCCGTCCGGTTCAGGCCGGCACGCCCTCCGAGAGCCCGAACCGGCGGTGCAGGGCCCGGAGCGGCCGCGGCGCCCACCACGCCCGCTCCCCCAGCAGCCGGATGCTCGCCGGCACCAGCACGCCTCGCACGAGCGTGGCGTCGATCAGGATGGCCAGCCCGGTGCCGAGCCCGAAGAACTGGATGAAGCTCACCGAGCTGACCAGGAACGCGAAGAAGCTGATCGCGATCAGGGCCGCGGCCGTGCTGACGATCCGGCCGGTGTGGGCCAGTCCGTGGACCAGGGCCTGCTCGTTGTCCCTGCCGAGGTCGCGCATCTCCTTGATCCGGCCCATCACGAAGACCTCGTAGTCCATCGACAGGCCGAAGGCGACGCAGAAGAGCAGCACCATCATGGAGCTGTCCATCGGCTGCGGCGTGAAGCCGAGCAGCCCCGCCAGGTGGCCGTCCTGGAACACCCACACCATCGCGCCGAGGGTGGCCGCGAGTCCGACCGCGTTGAGCAGCAGGGCCCGGACCGGCTGCACGACGCTGCCGGTGAACAGGAACAGGATCACCATCGTCGTCAGCACCAGCCACCCGGCGACGATCGGCAGCCGGTTGCCGATGCCGGTCATCTGGTCGTGCAGCTCGGCACTCGCGCCGCCGACCAGCGCCTCGACCCCGTCCGGCGGCGGCACCGCCCGCACGTCCTCGACCAGGTCGCGGGCCGCCCCCGAGCGCGGGTCGAGGTCGGTGACCACGGACACGAGCGAGGCACCCTCGCCGGGGCGGGTCTCGATGCGGACCACGCCGGGCAGCGCGCCCAGCCGCTCGGCGTACGACGCCAGGTCGGCCTCGTCGACGGCCGAGGTCGTGACGACGGAGATCGGGTGGGTGCCGTCGCCCGCGAAGTCCTCGCGGAGCAGGTCGCCCGCCTGCCGGCTCGAGGCACTGGTCGGCAGCACGCGGTCGTCGGGGGTGCCGAGCTCGATGCCGGCGAGCGGCACGGCCATCAGCAGCAGGCCGGCGAGGACCGGCAGCGCGCTCAGCACCGGGCGGCGGACGACGAAGCGCGCGAGTCGCGCCCAGGCGGGCGCCTCCTCGCCGCGGATGCCGCGGACCCTCGGGACCCGCCAGGCGTCGATGCGGTCGCCGAGCAGGCTCAGTGCCGCGGGCAGGATCACGACCGCACTGAACGCGGTGATCAGCATGACGCCGATGCCGGCGTAGGCGAACGAGCGCAGGAAGTACATGGGAAAGACCAGCAGCGCGGACAGTGCGACGGCGACGGTGGTCGCGCTGAAGGTGATCGTGCGGCCGGCCGTCTCCACCGCCCGTCGCACGGCGGCCGTGTGGTCGCGTCCCGCCGCGCGCTCCTCGCGCACCCGCGCCACCATCAGCAGCCCGTAGTCGACCGCCAGGCCGAGGCCGAGGCCGGTGGTGAGGTTGACCGCGTAGATCGAGACGTCGGTGGCGGAGCCGAGGATCGAGAGCTCGGCGAACGTGCCGAGGATCGCGGCCATGCCGACGCCGAGGGTGACCAGGGCGCCCACGACGTTGCCGAACGCGAGCACCAGCAGGACGAGGATCAGCGGGATGGCGATGCTCTCGGCGAGGCCGAGGTCCTTGCCGATCTGGCTGCCGATCTCCTCCCCCACGACCTCACCGCCGCCGATGTCAACGCGGAGCGCGCCGTCGGTGGAGCCGTACTCGTCGAGCACCCTGCCCGGGTCGGCGTCGGTGCCCTTCGCCGTCGTCGCGGTGACCAAGGCGTGGCCGCCGTCGGTCGCACGGAGCGGACCAGCCCGGCTGTCGAAGTACGACGTGACGTCGGCCAGGTCCGGGTCGGACCGCAGCCGCTCGGTCAGCTCGCGGCCCGCCGCGGCGGAGGCGGGCGAGTCGACGTCACCGTCGACGGCCTCGACGACGAGGACGTAGTCGGACGTACCGGCGAAGCGGTCCTCGAGCAGCGCGGCGGCCCGGCTGCTGTCGGAGGCGGGGTCGTCGAACCCCTCGGTCTCGAGCTTGCTGAACGCGCCCACGCCGACGACGGCGGCGAGCACCACCCCGAGCACACCCAGCGCGAGCACGCCGCGAGCCCGCCGGGTGACCAGGTCTCCGATCCAGCGGAACATGGCTTCCTCCAATGTGTACGGACGTAAACTTTGTGGGTGTTAACTTGGCATGGATGTGTACGGGTGTCAACATGTCTCCCGTGAACGATGCGAGCCGCAGCAGGTACCACCACGGTGACCTGCGCAACGCCCTGGCCCGGGCCGCCGCCGAGCTGGCCACGACCGGCGGCCCCGACGCCGTGACCATCCGCGGCGCGGCCCGCGAGGTGGGCGTGACCCCCACGGCGGCGTACCGGCACTTCGCGAACCAGTCCGACCTGCTCGAGGCCGCGCGCGCCCTGGCCATGGACGGGATGGCCGCCGCGATGGCGGACTTCCTGCAGCGCGTGCCCGAGGACGCGGACCCGGTCGCCCGCGCGATCGACCGGCTGGAGTCGACCGGACGCGGCTACATCCGGTTCGCGCTCGACGAGCCGGGGATCTTCCGCACCTGCTTCACCGGTCAGCTCCGGGCGCCGTCGGAGCCGGTGCCGACGGACCCCGACCCGTACGTCCTGCTCGGCACGATGCTCGACGAGCTGGTGGCGGTCGGCTACCTCGCGCCCGAGGACCGGCCGGGCGCCGAGGCCGGGCCGTGGGCCGCGGTGCACGGACTGGCGATGCTGCTCATCGACGGCCCGCTCAAGGACATGCCCGACGCCGAGCGGGAGGCCGCGATCGACCGGACGCTGGAGATGACCACCCGCGGACTGGCCACCGGCCCCGCGGCCCGGCCGAAGCACTAGTCTCGGCCGGGTGAGCGAGGAGCTGATCGACTACGCGCAGTGGGGTGAGCGGTTCTTCACGACCGCCGTGACCGTCGAGCGCGTGCTCAACGGGGTCAACGTGCTGTCCGGACGGCCGATCGACGTCGGCCCGCTCGGCGTCGGGCCGGGCCGGATCGCGAAGGTGACGGCGCAGGGCCGGATCGGCACCGCCACCGGCCAGCGCGTCGGCGCCAGCCCCGTCTCCTTCCACGTCGACCTCCCGGTCACGCTGAAGTTCAGCATCGACCTCGGCATGGACAAGCAGAACTTCGACGCCGACATCACCGTGCCGCTGGTCATCACCGCGCACGGCCGCGCCGACCTGGCGATCGCCCTCGAGGTCA
Source organism: Nocardioides sp. Root240 (assembly GCF_001428825.1). Taxonomy (GTDB): domain Bacteria; phylum Actinomycetota; class Actinomycetes; order Propionibacteriales; family Nocardioidaceae; genus Nocardioides. The sequence continues at coordinate 474,284 of NZ_LMIT01000001.1, forward strand.
CACCGCCGGAGACCAACCAGGTCGTCGTACGGCTGAAGGCGCAGGGGCTGCGCGCGTCGCTGACGAGCAAGGCCGCCAACGTCGAGGGCGAGCTGCGCCGCTTCGTCGCGAAGTACGTCGCCAAGGAGCTCGACAAGCCCTACGTCCGCGACGCCACGGTCATCGACGTCGGCGCCGCGATCGAGAAGGCGGCCGCCGGGTTGGGCCCGCGCGAGGAGAGCCCGATGGCCGACGAGCTCACCGACGACCTGCCCGCCGCCATGGAGGCGGAGCTGGAGCACACCGCCCAGCTGTTCATCGACTCGAGCGAGGACCCCGAGTGAAGCCCTATCCCCCGGCGCCGTGGCACATGCACGGCTCCCTGTGGCTGTCCGCCTTCAAACTGCGCGAGGACGTCGACGAGCGCCACCCCGCCGGGACGTACGGCGTCGCACTGGTCTCCTACGAGGACCCGAGCCCGTTGACCTACCACGAGCTCCTCGTCGCCCGGACCACCACGAATCGCGCCGGCAAGGGTGCCGTGACGATCACCGACATCTGGGTGGACTCCGCGGCCTCGCAGGCCGGTGGCCGCGAGCTGTGGGCGATCCCCAAGGAGCTGTGCGACTTCGACATGGAGAGCAGCTTCCGCGGCCCGGTCACCTCGACCGACTGGACGGCCACGATCGACCGGCGCCCGATCGTCTCGGCCCAGTTCACCGACGTCTCGCGCGCGGCGATCCGGATGCCGTTCACCGGCCTGGTCGAGCAGCCCGGCATCGCCGAGCACCCCGAGATCGCCGACGTGGTGATGAAGGGCAACGCCAAGGCATTCCCCTGCCGATCGCGCTGGAGCTTCGCCAGCGACGGGCCCCTCGCGTTCCTGCAGGGGGCCCGTCGGCTGGGGTCGTTCCGGATGGCGGGCTTCCGGCTCGCCTTCGAGTAGCCGGACTACTCCGCGTCGAGGTCCTGCTCGACGAGGGCAGCGATCGCGGCGACGTCCGCCTCCACCTCGCCGGAGACCTCGACCTGGTCGCCGTTGCCGGCACCGAGGGTCATGATCAGCAGCGCGGAGCTGGCGTCGACAGCCTCGTCGCCGGGAACCCCGAGGAGGACCTCGGAGTCGAGCTCGGCCGCGGCCTCGGAGATGATCGCGGCGGGACGGGCGTGGAGGCCGACGGCGGAGCCGACGGTCACGGTCACGGTGTGCATGGTTCTTCCTCTCGGTCGGTACGACGGATCGTCTCAGGCGGCGACGGTCTCGAGCGTGACGTCGACCGGCGTCGTGCGCCCGATCGACTTGAGGGCCACCACGGCAGCAGCAGCGACGACCGTGCCCGCGACGAGGGCGATGAAGAACCCGAGCACGCCGTCCACGGCGAAGAGCACGAAGATGCCTCCGTGCGGTGCCCGCAGGCTGACGTCGAGCGCCTCGGCGAGGCCTCCCGTGACCGCACTGCCGAGCACGATCGACGGGATCACCCGCAGCGGGTCGGCGGCGGCGAACGGGATCGCCCCCTCGGAGATGAACGACGCACCGAGCAGCCAGGCGGCCTTGCCGTTCTCCCGCTCCGCGGAGGTGAACAGGTTCGGTCGGACGACGGTGGCCAGCGCCAGGGCCAGCGGCGGCACCATGCCGGCGAGCATCACGGCCGCCATGATCTTCAGCTCGGGGGCGTCGCTGGCCAGGCTCGCGCCGCCGATGCCGACGACGGCGAAGCTGTAGGCGACCTTGTTGAGCGGGCCGCCCATGTCGAAGGCCATCATCATGCCGAGGACGACACCCAGGATGATCGCGTTGGACCCGCTCATCTCGTTGAGGCCGTCGCTCAGGCGCTCCATCAGCCAGGTGATCGGGCGGCCCAGCAGGAGCAGCATGATCAGTCCCGCGACGATGCTGGTGACCAGCGGGATCACCAGCACCGGCATCAGGCCGCGCGCCCAGGTCGGCACCCGCCAGCGCGAGACCCAGAGCGCGATGACGCCGGCGAGGGTGCCGCCGACGATGGCGCCGATGAACCCGGTCTGCGGTGCATCCGGGGACACGGCACCCACACTGCCGAACGCGGCGAGGTTGGTGGCGAGGGCGCCCATGATGAAGCCCGGCGCCAGGCCGGGCCGGTCGGCGATCGCGTAGGCGATGTAGCCGGCGAGCGCGGGCACGAACAGCGCGAACGCGGCCTTGCCGATCACGAACAGCAGCACACCGAGGTACAGCAGCACGCCCGAGTCGAACGCGACGTGGTCCAGGCCGTACGCCGCCGCGGACGGCGGGTCGAACAGGCTGTGCTTGACGAGGATGTCGCCCGCGACGTTGGCACTGTCGTAGCCGCCCAGCAGGAAGCCGAGCGCGATCAGGAGACCGCCGGCCGCGACGAACGGGATCATGTACGACACGCCGGTCATCAGCACGCGACGGGCCCGGCCACCCCACGACTCCCCCGCAGTCGCCGTGGGGTCGCCGGCCGTCGCCGAGCCCTCGACCCGCGCCGCGGCCGGGTCGTCCGCCGCGCGCAGCGCCTCGGCGATGACGGCGTCACCGTCGTCGATCGGCCGCTTCACACCCATGGAGACGACCGGCTTGCCAGCGAAGCGGTGCTTGTCGCGCACGCCCACGTCGGTCGCGAAGACCACCGCGTCGGCGGCCGCGATCGTGGCCGCGGGCAAGGGCGTCGACCCGGCCGAGCCCTGGGTCTCGACGGCGATCTCGACACCGGCACGTGACGCGGCGGCCTCGAGCGCCTCGGCCGCCATGTAGGTGTGCGCGATGCCGGTCGGGCACGACGTCACGGCCACGAGGCGTCGTACGACGGCCGGGCCGGCCACGGCAGGAGCCGGGGCCTGCGCGGGCGCGGCCGGCGGGTCCACCACGGCCTGGACGATGGCGACCACGGCCTCCGGCGTGGCGGCCGAGCGCAGCGCGTCGGTGAACTCCGGCTTCACCAGCGACCGGGCCAGCTTGGCGAGGATCTGCAGGTGCGCGTTGCCGCCGCCCTCGGGCGCGGCGATCAGGAACACCAGGTCGGCCACGCCGTCCTTGGCCCCGAAGTCGACGCCGGGCTGGAGCCGGGCGAAGGCGAGCGTCGGCTCGGTGACCGCGGTCGAGCGGCAGTGCGGGATGGCGATGCCGTCCTTCATGCCCGTCGCGGACTTCGCCTCGCGGGCGTGGAGGTCGGCGCGCAGCTGCTCGACGTCGGTCGCGCGACCGGCCTCGGTCACGCGGGCGGCGAGCGCGGCGATCACGGCGTCCTTGTCGGCGCCGAGCTCGTCGTCGAGGCTGACCAGCGCGGCTGTCATCAGCTCTGCCATGAGGGTTCTCCTTCGTGGGCGGTGGCGCTCAGGTCGAGCGCACGTACCCGGACCTCGTGGATCCGGACGTCATCGGGGGTGGGCACGGTGGTGCCGGGGAGGCCGGCGGCGGCACTCCCCCAGGCCACGGCGGCGGCGAGCCGCTCGGGGGCGGGAGCGCCGGCGAGGTCGGCGGCGAGGTAGCCGAACAGGCTGCTGTCGCCGGCACCGACGGTGCTGACGACCCGGGTGGGCGGGGGTACGGCGTGCCAGGCGCCGGTCGCGTCGACGAGCACCGCGCCCGCGCCGCCGAGCGTGGCGAGCACGGCACCGACACCCCGGTCGACCAGCGTGCGCGCCGCGGTCGCGACGAGGGCGGGGTCACCCTCGAGCGCGGACTCGTCGGCACCGACGATGGAGGCCAGCTCCTCGGCGTTGGGCTTCAGCAGGGACGGCGCGGTGCCGCGGGCGAGCCCGGCGACGACGGCCTCCAGCGCGGCGTCGCTCGTGTCGACCGCCACCCGGCGGCCGGTCGCGCGCAGCCGGGCGGCCAGGTCGGCGTACCAGTCGTCGGGGGCGCCGGGCGGCAGCGACCCCGCGAGCACGACCCAGCCGTCGGCGGGCTGCGCCAGCACCTGATCGGCGAGGGCGTCGAGGTCGGCCACGGAGACCGAGGCACCCGCAGCGTTGAGCTTGGTCGTCGTGCCGTCGGGCTCGGTCAGGGTCAGGTTGACCCTCATCGGCCCGGCGGGCGGCACCGGCGCGCTCGGCACACCGAGCCGGTCCAGCTCGGCGACGAACGGGTCGTCAGGAGCGACCGGCAGCACCGCGCAGGTCGGTACGCCGGCGGCGACACAGGCGCGTGAGATGTTCACGCCCTTGCCGCCCGGCTGGTCGAGGGCGTCCGCCACCCGGTGGACGCCGCCGCGCACCAGCGCGTCCGGCAGCACCAGGGTGCGGTCGATGCTCGGGTTGGGGGTGACGGTGACGATCACGCGGTCACGACCTCGACGCCGGCCGCGGCGTAGGCCTTGCGGTCGGCAGGGCGCAGGCCGCGGTCGGTGACCAGCGTGTCGACCTCGTCGAGCGCCGCGAAGCGGACCGCGGTCTCCACGCCGGCCTTGGAGGAGTCGACGAGGCCGACCACCCGTTCGGCCGAGAGGACGAAGGACCGCTTGGTCGCGGCCTCCTCGCTGTCCGGGGTCGAGAGCCCGTGACCGACGCTGACGCCGTTGGCGCCCATGAACGCCATGTCGACCCGCAGCGCGCCGACCGCGGCGACGGTCGCGGCGCCGACCGCAGCGTGGGTGTTGGTGCGCACCCGGCCCGGCAGCAGGTGCAGCTCGATGCCGGCGTTGCCGGCGAGCCGGGCCGCGATGGACACGCTGTGGGTGAACACCACCAGCCGGTGGCTGCCCGGCAGCGCGTCGGCGAACCGGGCGGTCGTGCTGCCCGCGTCGAGCAGGATCGAGGCACCCGGCGGCGGGAGCAGGTCGAGGGCGGCGCGGGCGATCTGCGCCTTCGCCTCGGTGTTGGCGGCGTCGCGCTCGACGATCCCCGGCTCGAGGGTGGAGAGGGCGGAGGCCGGCACGGCACCGCCGTGGACCCGCCGGAGCACGCCCAGGGCTTCGAGCGCGGTGAGGTCACGTCGTACGGTCTCGGTCGTGACGTCGAACAGCTCGGCGATCTCCGCGACCGACATGCGGCCCCGGTCCCCGACCTGGCGGGCGATGGCCTGCTGGCGCTCCTCGGCGTACATCTGTGACCTCCCTCACGAATCTGTGTTTATGTTGTTTTATGCCCGTTTCTGTTGCTTGTCAAGGGGTGCGCGGTCTAGCGTGTGAGCATGGTCACCACGTTCCACGGCACCCCGGTCGTCCCCGGCATCGCCCACGGGCCGGCCCAGCTCACCGTCTCCGACGTCTCCCCCGACGCCCTCGCCCGGTACGGCGACGGCGGCCACGCCGACGAGGAGGCCGCCCTCGCGGCCTACGACACGGCGGTCGAGACGGTGGCCGAGGGCTTCCGCCGCAAGGCGGCGGCCGCCGACGGAGCGACGGCCGGCGTGCTCACCGCCAGCGCCGGCCTGGCGACCGACCGCGGCCTGCGCTCCGCGGTCCGCAAGAACCTGCGTGCCGGCGAGCCGCTGCTCGCCGCCGTCGACCACGCGGTCGAGCAGTTCGTCACCGTGTTCACCGGCATGGGCGGGCTGATGGCCGAGCGGGTCACCGACCTGCGCGACATCCGCACCCGCGTGGTCGCGCGGCTGGTCGGCGAGCCCGAGCCCGGCGTCACCCTGCCCGACGAGCCGGTGGTGCTGGTCGCCACCGACCTGGCGCCGGCCGACACCGCCGGCCTGGACCCGGCGCTGGTCCTGGCCCTGGTCACCGAGCGCGGCGGCCCGACCAGCCACACCGCGATCATCGCGCGCCAGCTGGGCATCCCCTGCGTGGTCGGTGCGGCCGGCGTCGTCGCCGCGGTCGCCGGCCACACGCTCCTGGTCGACGGTGCGACCGGCACGGTCGAGCTCGACCCCGAGCCGGGGGCCGCGGCCGAGCGGGTCGCGGCCGACACGCAGGAGCGGGCGGCGCTGGCGCAGTGGGAGGGCCCGGGCCGCACGGCCGACGGCCACCCGGTGAAGCTGCTCGCCAATGTCGCCGACCAGACGTCCGCCGTGGCCGCCGCCGACGGCCCCGTCAGCGGCGTCGGCCTGTTCCGCACCGAGCTGAGCTTCCTCGACCGCGAGACCGAGCCGACGGTCGAGGAGCAGACGGCCGTGTACGCCGGCGTGCTGGCGCCCTTCGCCGCCGACGAGCGCTACGTCGTGGTGCGCACCCTCGACGCCGGCTCCGACAAGCCGATCGCGTTCGCGACCCACCCCGACGAGGAGAACCCGGCGCTCGGCGTCCGCGGCCTGCGGCTGTCCTTCACCGACCACGGCCTGCTCGACCGCCAGCTCGACGCGGTCGCCGCGGCAGCACAACGCAGCGGCGCCACCACCTGGGTGATGGCGCCGATGGTGGCGACGGTCGACGAGGCACGGGACTTCGCACGGTCGGCCCGTGCCCGCGGACTGGTGGCCGGCGTGATGATCGAGGTTCCGAGTGCCGCGCTCCTGGCCGACCGGATCCTGGCCGAGGTGGACTTCCTGTCGATCGGCACCAACGACCTGACGCAGTACACGATGGCGGCCGACCGGCTCTGCTCCGACCTGGCGCACCTCACCGACCCGTGGCAGCCGGCGGTGCTGCAGCTGGTGGCGATGACCGCGGCAGCGGGCGAGCGGGCCGACAAGCCGGTCGGGGTCTGCGGCGAGGCCGCCGCCGATCCCCTGCTGGCCTGCGTGCTGGTCGGCCTCGGGATCACGTCGCTGTCGATGGCCGCGGCCGCCGTACGGCCGGTGGGGGCGCGACTGGCGACCGCCACCCTCGAGCAGTGCCGGGAAATGGCGAACGCGGCGCTCGCGGCTGCGGATCCCTCCGCAGCACGCGAGGCCGCGCGCGCCGTGCTTGCCTGACGAAGGTCAGGCGGGGTCGATCTCGTCGATGGCCGGAGCCTCGACGGCCTTCTCCTCGCCGTGCTCGGCGAGAGCCCGGCGCGAGGAGTCGCGGATCTCGAAGACCTCGGTCGCGAACCCACCCACCGCGGCGGCGACGTCGCCGACCGCCTTGGTCAGGATCGTGGCGACCTCGCCGACGGTGGTGGCCGCCGCCTCGGCACCGGCCTGGATGGCGTCCTTGGCGATCTCGCCCTTGCTCAGGTGATCACGTCCACTCATGGCGAGCATTCTCCCCGCAAAGGGCTCAGGCGGCCAACGAGTCGTCGGTCACGGCCTGCGGACCGCGGACCGGGGCCTCCTTCTGGGCGCCGCCCGGGAAGGAGAGGCGCACGATCTTCGAGAAGACGCTGAAGAGCTGCTTGTGCAGCGGGCCCTTGTTGTAGGGCAGGCCGTAGCGCTCGCAGATCTCCTGCACCTCGACGGCCATCTCCGGGTAGCGGCGGGCCGGGATGTCGGGGAACAGGTGGTGCTCGATCTGGTGCGACAGGTTGCCGCTCATCACGTGCATCAGCTTGCCACCGGTGATGTTGGCCGAGCCGAGCATCTGGCGCAGGTACCACTGGCCGCGCGTCTCGTTCTCGGTCTCCTCGACCGAGAAGGACGCGACGCCGGCCGGGAAGTGGCCGCAGAAGATGATGTTGAAGGTCCACACGTTGCGGACCAGGTTGGCCACCGCGTTGCCGGCCAGGGTGCTCAGGAAGAGCGGGCCGGTCAGCGCCGGGAAGAGCACGTAGTCCTTGAGGACCTGCTTGCCCATCTTCTTGCGGATCCGGCGCCAGATGGGGGCGTTCTCGCCACCGAACATCTTGCGACGGCCCGCGAACACCTCCTCGGTCTCGAGGTCGTGCAGGGCCACGCCCCACTCGAAGAAGGTCATCAGCAGGAACGCCCACAGCGGGTTGCCCAGGTAGTAGGGGTTCCACTTCTGCTCCGGGTCCATGCGCAGGATGCCGTAGCCCACGTCGCGGTCCTTGCCGACCACGTTGGTGTAGGTGTGGTGCATGTAGTTGTGGCCGTACTTCCAGTTCTCGGCCGGCGCCATCGTGTCCCAGTCGAACATGCGGGAGTTGAACGACGGGTCGCCCATCCAGTCGTACTGGCCGTGCATCACGTTGTGGCCGATCTCCATGTTGTCGAGGATCTTCGACACGGAGAGGGCGGCGACGGCGGGCACCCAGCCGATCACGGGCAGGTAGAACAGCGCGCGGCCGGCGATCTCGAAGCTGCGCTGGGCCTTTACGACCTTGCGCAGGTACTCCGCGTCGACCTCGCCGAGGTCGGCGATGATGCGCAGGCGCAGGGCGTCCAGCTCGGCGCCCAGCTGGTCGATCTCGGCGTGGGTCAGGCCGTGGTACTTCTCGTCCGTGGTCGTGGCCACGGGCTCCATGAGCTCGGTCATCTCAGTCTCCTCAGAGGTCGATGTGGCAGTCACCGGCGGCGGCGGTCACGCAGATGCGGACCTCCTCGTCCGGCAGTGCGGACTCCTCGCCGGTCAGGATGTTGCGGACGGTGCCCGCGGTCTTGGTGCGGGTGCAGGAGAAGCAGATCCCCATGCGGCAGCCGAACTCCGGCTTCAGGCCGAGCTCCTCGGCCTGCTCGAGCAGGCTGGCGCCGGATGCCGCGACGGTCTTGCCGGAGCGGGTGAACGAGATGTCCCCCTCGATCTCCTCGCCGGGTTGGGCGGCCCGGGCGACGGCCGGCTTGAAGAACTCCATCCGCAGGCGGTCTGAGTCGCCGTACGCCGCCTTGACCAGCTCCACCAGGCCCGGAGGCCCACAGAGCCAGGTGTCGGTGTCCTTGTAGTCCGGCACGAGCCGGCGCAGCTCGAACTCGCTGAACACCTGGTCGCCGTGGCGCAGGTGGACGTCGACGCCGTTGTCGGCGGCGGCGATCTCGGCCAGCTCCTCGGCGAAGATCTGGTCCTCGGGGCTGCGCGCGAAGTGGAGGAAGGTCACCTTGCGGCCGGCGTGGGCCACCCCGTTGCGCTGGTAGCCGTCGCGGAGCAGGGTGCGGACCATCGACATCGCGGGCGTGATGCCCGAGCCACCGGTGATGAACACCAGCCGGCTGATCGTCGGCGTCGCCGGGCTCTCGACGAGGGTGAACTCGCCCTGCGCCTGGGACAGGTGGAGCACCTGGCCGGCCTGCGCCTCCCGGACCAGGTACGACGACACCTGGCCCTCGTCGTGGGCACGGATCGTGAGCGTGAACTGCTCGCCCCGGCCCGACGCGGCGGACGAGATCGAGAACGCACGGGTGAACCGCTTCGCGATCCCGGGGATCTCGACGCCGACCAGGACGTGCTGGCCGGCGCGGTGGCCGCGCCAGGTCGAGGTGGGCTGGAGGGTCAGGGTGGCGACCGGGGCGCTGCCGTCGGTCTCGCGGTGGATGGAGACGATCCGGGCCCGCACCTCGTGCGCGGCCCACATCGGGTTGAACCGCTCGAGGTAGCTGTCGACGCCGTGCGGGCTGGCGAGCGCCGTCACGAGCTTCGAGCGCAGCAGCAGGCCGAGCGGGCCGCCGCCTGCGCGGGCCTTGGCGGGGCGGGTGGGGAGGGCCGCCGGATCGGAGATGAGCGCGGTCATCGCGCCTCCTTCGGTGGAAAGTTTGGGTGTACGTCTGTACACCCAAACTCTGACGCCCCACCCGGCAGCAGGTCAACGACCGGAGGCCGTGACAGTGCACACATGTTCACTGAAGGTAGGATGGGTACATGACCGGGATTCGCGGCGAGCAGAAGGAGCGCACCCGTCGCGCGATCCTCGACGCGGCGCTGTCGCTGTCCGACGGATCCGCCCTCGTCGCCCTCTCGCTGCGCCAGGTCGCCAAGGAGGTCGGCATCGTGCCGACCGCGTTCTACCGGCACTTCCCCTCGATCGAGGACCTCGGCATGGCGCTCGTCGAGGAGTCCCTCGACACGCTGCGCACCCTGCTGCGCGAGCTGCGTCGTACCGCTGGCGACGACTTCCGGTCGATCATCGACGGCTCGGTCACCGTGCTGGTCACCCAGGTCCGCCAGGACCAGGCCCACTTCGGCTTCATCGCCCGTGAGCGCTTCGCCGGGCCGCCGGCCGTCCGCGAGGCGATCGCCCGGGGCATCGAGCTCGCCGAGCGCGAGCTCGCGATCGACCTGGCCCACCTCCCCGGCACCGACCAGTGGTCCGAGGAGGACCTGCGGGTGCTCTCGACCCTGATCGTGGGCGCGATGGTCGCCACCGCCGAGCGGCTGCTGACGGCCGGGTCCGGGTCGGACGCCGAGCGGAAGGTCGCCGACACCGCCCGCGCCCAGCTGCGGATGATGCTGATCGGCGCCATGCAGTGGCGCTCGCGGCCCTCCCCCTGATCCAGCACAGCAGGAACTCGTCACAACCAACCGGCCGTTCCCGGCGTCTCCCCTGGTGTCCTCCTCGACACCGAACCCCCAAGGGAGCCCCCACCATGTCCGTCTCGGCCCGCCTGCTCGTCCCGCTCGTCGCGCTCGCCGCCCTGCTCACGGGCGTCCCCGCGACGTCCGCCGCGCCGGCCCCCGTCTCCACGGCCGTCTCCACGGCCGCCACCGTGCCCACCACCCGCGTCGTGATCCGCGTCGCCGACTGCGAGGGCTGCGAGGTCTTCCTGCAGCAGGGCCTGCGCAGCTCCTGGTGGTCCAGCCGGGTCCACCGGGTCCACGACGGCCGTGCTGTGTTCGTCGTACCGTCGCGCCACACGCGCGGCATGTCCGTCGGCATCACCGGCACGTGGGAGGCGACCAGCCCGCACCCGTCCGGGTTCCAGTCGATCGTCACACTGCGCTACCGCGGCATCGCCGCCGGCACGCGGGTCACCCGCGCGGTCGCGTCGAGCAAGCGCTACGGCTCCGCCTGCTTCCCCGGTACGACGGCCGAGCGCCTCGTGGTCCCCATCCAGGCCCGCAAGGTCCGGGTCCCCGGCAACGGCGGCCCGGCGCTCAGCACGCTGGCCTGGGCGAGCCCGCAGACCCGCACCATGGCCGGGACGATGGAGCGGACCTACCGCGGCGTCTTCGGCGCCCAGGACGTCGTGCCCTGCTTCTGAACCGTCGTTGCCCGCGGCGGCGGGGTCATGCTCGTCACGTTCGGTGGACGCGAAGTTACCGACCAGTCACCATGGCGCGGTGCCCACCGCAGTCCAAAGCCTGACCACCGCCGCCCGCAATGCGTGGGCGATCTCCCCGCTCGGCCCCGGCGTCGAGCAGTACGACGGCCTACCGGCCACCGTGCTCAGTGACGAGCCGCACCGCCGGCTCACCCGGTACGACCGCGAGGCCCCGGCCACCGCGCCGCGCCCCGTCCTGCTCGTCCCGCCGCTCGCCGTCTCCGCGCGCTGCTTCGACCTGCGGCCCGGCCAGAGCCTGGCCGCCCACCTCGTCGGGACCGGGCGCGCGACGTACCTCGTCGACTACGGGGCCATCGGCTTCGCCGACCGGGCGATGGGCTTCGAGACCTGGGTGGACGACATCCTCCCGACCGCGATCCACGCGGTGCTCGACGACCACGCCGAGGCCGGCGACCGTGCCGACGGCGTCGACCTCGTCGGCTGGTCCCTCGGCGGCACGATGAGCCTGCTCACCGCCGCGGCGCACCCCGACCTGCCGATCGCCTCACTGACCGCCTTCGGCACGCCGATCGACTACTCGAGGATCCCGGCGGTCCAGCCGCTGATCGCCGCCGACCGCCTGCTCGGCTCCCGCGTCGCGACCGCCCCGACCGCCGCGCTCGGCGGCGTGCCGCGGCACCTGGTGCGCGCGAGCTACCGTGCGATGGCGCCCCGGCGTGAGCTGACCAAGGCCTACCACCTGGCGAAGAACATCCTCGACACCGAGACCCTCGCCCGCACCACCGCCATCGACGGCTTCATCGCCGAGATGCCGGGCTACCCGGGCCGGGCCTACCACCAGATCCACACCCGCCTGATGGCCCGCAACGAGCTGGCCTCCGGCACCGTGCACCTGGGCCGCGGTCGCGAGGTGCGCCTCGCCGACGTCCGCACCAAGGTGCTGTTCGTCGGCAGCGAGACCGACAACATCGCCGACGGCCCCGCCGTCCGCGCTGGCGCCGACGTGGTCCCCGGCGCGACGTACGCCGCCGCCGACGGCCTCAGCCACCTCGGCCTGGTCGCCGGGCCGCGCGCGGCCGCGCTCAGCTGGCCGCTGATGGACGCCTTCTTGGGCTGACGCCCCGGGGGTTGGTGACGCATTCCTGCGGTTGTCGGCCGTTGCAACCGTCAACAACCGCAGGAATCCCCGCCGGAGCGGGGATTCCTGCACCTGGCGACAGGGCAGCTCAGTGGCCGCCGTGCGCCCCCTCGGGCGCGTTCGCCTTCGACGGCAGCAGCAGCGCCATCGCGATCACCACGACGCCGATCACCGCACCGGCGAAGAAGGCCCACTGGAGGCCGCCCATGAAGGCGTCGGCGTCGTTGACGCCGTCCGCGGCCAGGCTCTCCGTGCGGTTGGTCATGATCACGACCAGCAGCGCAGTGCCGATCGCGCCGGAGACCTGCTGGAGCGTCCCGAGCAGCGAGCTGCCGTGCGAGTACAGCTGCGGCGACAGGTCACCGAGGCCGATGGTGAACACGGGCGTGAAGATCATCGCCAGGCTGACCATCAGCGCAACGTGGAGCGCCAGGATCGCGGCATAGGGCGTGTCCACGCCGATGCGGCTCATGCCGAAGAGCAGCGCGACCATCGCCACCGCGCCCGGGATGACGAGCGGGCGGGCGCCGATCCGGTCGTAGGCCTTGCCGACCTGCGGGCCGAGCAGGCCCATCGCCAGACCACCGGGCATGACCAGGAGACCGGTCTGCAGCTCAGTGAGGCCCCGGAGGTTCTGCAGGTAGAGCGGCAGCAGGATCATCGAGCCGAGGAAGGCCATGAAGCCGGCCGACATCAGCACGAGCGACACGGTGTAGTTGCGGTGGCGCAGGGTGCGCAGGTCCATCAGCGGGCGCTCGAGGCGCTGGAGACGCAGCTGCAGCACGGCGAAGGCGGCGATCAGGACCACGCCACCGCCGATCAGGGCGGTCGGCAGCGGCCACTCGGCGTTGCCGACCTTGCTGAGCCCGAAGACGAAGCTGCTGAAGCCGCCGGCGGCGAGCACGACGCTGGTCCAGCTGACCGGGCTGCTGGTGGTCTCACCGACGTTCTCGAGCTGGCGGAAGCCGAACAGGCCGACCAGGATCGCGATGGGCAGCACCGCGACGAAGATGAACCGCCACGAGCCGAGCTCGAGCAGGACACCGGACACGGCCGGGCCCATCGCCGGGGCGCAGGACATCGCCAGCGTGACCTGGCCCATGACACGACCGCGGTCCTGGGCGGCGACCACCGTCATCAGCGTGGTCATCAGCAGCGGCATCATGACCGCCGTACCGCCGGCCTGGACGACCCGGCCGACGAGCAGGAAGCCGAACGTCGGCGCAATGGCCGCGATCAGGGTTCCGGTGCTGAAGGTGATCATCGCGGTGGCGTACGCCGTGCGCGTGGTCACCCGCTGGAGGAACCACCCCGTGACCGGGATGACGGCAGCCATGGTCAGCATGAAGACCGTCAGCGCCCACTGGGCGGTGCTCTCGGTGATCTTGAAGTCCGACATCAGCGTCGGGACGGCGTTGACCAGGGTGGTCTCGTTGAGGATCACGACGAAGGTCGCCGCGACCAGGAGCTTGATCACGAGCGGAGTGCGGCCCGGGGTCCCCGCGCTGCTGAACTCCTGCTCGAAGTCGGCGATGTCGCCGGTCTCGGTGGGCCCGGTGGGCGCAGTCATGAGAGGTCCTATCGGTTGGTTGGCGTGGTCCAGCGGTGGCCGACCAGGGTGACGCCGGATCGAGTCGGGCGGCCGCCGCTTCACCAGTTCCACGAACGAGCCGACACCGTTTCGACATGTCCGGGGCAGAAAAATCATCGGTCCGCCCCGGGACACTGACAGGAGTCAATCGTCCAGCACCGACAGTCATTCCCGCCAACGGTTAAATCGACGGGAGCAGGTGGGGATCAGCGGGTGAAGACGATCTTCCCGAACACGTCGCCGGAGGCCATGGCCGCGAAGCCGTCGCGCGCCTCGGTCATCGGCAGCACGCGGTCGATCACCGGCCGGGCGCCGGTCGCGTCGAGCATCGTGACCAGGGACGCGAGCTCGTCGCGGGTGCCCATCGTCGAGCCGATGACGCTGAGCTGGAGGAAGAAGATCCGGGTCAGCTCGGCGTCGTCGAGGTTCGGGCCGGACGTCGTGCCGGAGATGACGATCTTGCCGCCGGGGCGCAGCGCCCGGATGGAGTGCGACCAGGTCGCCCGGCCGACGGTCTCCATGACCGCGTCGACCTTGATCGGCAGCCGCGCACCGGACTCGAACACCTCGTGCGCGCCGAGCTCGAGCGCCTTGGCGCGCTTGGCCTCGTCACGGCTGGTGGCGAGCACCCGCAGGCCGCCGGCCCGTGCGAGCGTGATCAGCGCGGTCGCCACGCCGCCGCCGGCGCCCTGCACCAGGACGGTGTCGCCCGCCTTGAGGCCACCTTGGGTGAACAGCATCCGGTACGCCGTCAGCCAGGCCGTCGGGAGGCAGGCCGCCTCCTCGAAGGACATCGACGCGGGCTTCGGGACGACATTGCGGCGGGGCACGATCACCTGGTCGGCCAGCGTGCCCTGGTGCCGCTCGGAGAGCAGCGACCGGCGCGGGTCGAAGGTCTCGTCACCGGTCCACGCCGGGTCGGACACGACCGCGTGGACGACGACCTCGTTGCCGTCCTCGTCGTACCCGGCGGCGTCGCAGCCCAGGATCATCGGCAGCGCCTCGGCCTTGAGGCCCACGCCGCGCAGCGACCAGAGGTCGTGGTGGTTCAGCGAGGCGGCCTTGACGGTCACGGTCGTCCAGCCGTCGGGGGCGACCGGGTCGGGCCGTTCCCCCAGCACGAGGCCGGTCAGCGGGTCGTCGGCGGAGCTGGCGAAGGAGTCTGCGTAGACGGCGAACACGGACTCAACCTATCGAGGCCGCCGGTCACCCCGGCACCCCCGTTCGGGGTACGGACCCCGTCAGGCGCGGGCGACGCCGTCGCGGCGCGCGGCCTCGGCCACTGCCGCGGCGACCGCCGGACCGACCCGCGGGTCGAACGGCGACGGGATCACGAAGTCCTCGGCGAGGTCGTCGCCGACGAGGGCGGCCAGCGCGTCCGCGGCGGCCACCTTCATGTTCTCGGTGATCGAGCTGGCGTGGACGTCGAAGGCACCCCGGAAGATGCCCGGGAAGGCCAGCACGTTGTTGATCTGGTTGGGGAAGTCCGACCGGCCGGTCGCGACGACCCGGGCGTGGCGGTGGGCCACCTCCGGGTGCACCTCGGGGTTCGGGTTCGCCATCGCGAAGATGATCGCGTCGTCGGCCATCGTCGCGACGACCTCCTCCGGGACCGTGCCGCCGGAGACACCGATGTAGACGTCGGCGCCGTCGAACGCCTCGGCCAGCGTGCCGCGGCGGCCACACAGGTCTGCGGTGAGCTCGGCGAGCGCCTTCTTCGACGCGGTGAGGTCGGTGCGGTCGGAGCTGACGACGCCCTTGCGGTCGGTGACCGCGATGTCCTTGACGCCCGCGGCGAGCAGGATCTTGGCGATCGCCACGCCCGCGGCGCCGGCGCCGGAGATGACCACGCGGGTCGACTCGGCGGTGCGACCGGTGAGCTTGAGCGCGTTGACGAGGGCCGCGAGGGTCACCACGGCGGTGCCGTGCTGGTCGTCGTGGAAGACGGGGATGTCGAGGGCCTCCTTGAGGCGGTCCTCGATCTCGAAGCAGCGCGGGGCCGAGATGTCCTCGAGGTTGATGCCACCGAAGCTCGGCGCCAGCCGCACGACGGTCTCGATGATCTCCTCGACGTCGGTCGTCGCCAGGCAGATCGGGATGCCGTCGACGCCGCCGAACTGCTTGAACAGGACGGCCTTGCCCTCCATGACCGGCATCGCGGCGGCGGGGCCGATGTCGCCCAGGCCGAGCACGGCGGTGCCGTCGGTGACGATGGCGACCGTGTTGGGGACCCACGTGTAGTGGCGGGTCAGCTCGGGATCCGCTGCGATCGCCTCGCACACCTCGGCGACGCCGGGGGTGTACGCGAGCGAGAGCTGGTCCTTGGTGCTGACGTCGGCCGTGGGTACGGTCGCCATCTTCCCGCCGAGGTGCAGGTCGAACACCGGCTCGCCAGCGCGCGGGTGCGGGGTAGGAAGGTCAGCAGCCACGAAGAGCAATGCTCCCACACCGCCGACCTGCCACCGTCCGCAGTCCGGATGACACAGGTCACAGGGTGTCCTGCCGGGAGGTCAGAGCACCCGAGGACGCGGCCAGAGCCGCGCCCAGGCCACTCCGAGGACGTCCTCGGCGGCGATCGCCCCGCGGTGGCGGGAGTCCACGCCCTGCTCCGGGTTGTCGCCGAGCAGCCACCACCGCTCCCCCCGTGCCTCGGCCGCCCGCTTCACCACCGCGGTGCCGTCCGGGAAGCGCGCGACCACGACCCGACCCGGTCGGACGCGGGCGCCGTAGGCGACCAGCAGCCGGTCCCCGGGACGCAGCGTGGGCCGCATCGAGTCCCCCCGTACGACGGCGAGGCCGACCCGGCGTCGTACCGACGGGTGGTCCGCGTGCCGACCTCCCGTTGCCTCGGGTTCCATGCCGAGTAGTGTCGCAGTCAGCAGTTCGATTCCCCGTGACACAAGCCGAAACAGAGGAGAGGACCACATGTTCTCGCGTCTCACCCGCAAGCTCGTCGCCCCGTCGATCGAGGTCTCCGCCCACTGCGACCTGCCCTGTGGTGTCTACGACCCGGCCCAGGCCCGCATCGAGGCCGAGTCGATCAAGGCCGTCATCGCGAAGGTCGCCGACAGCGACGACCCGGACTTCCGCACGCGCGCGGTCCTGATCAAGGAGCAGCGCTCCGAGCTGGTCAAGCACCACCTGTGGGTGCTGTGGACCGACTACTTCAAGCCCCCGCACTTCGAGAAGTACCCGCAGCTCCACACGCTGGTCAACGAGGCGACCAAGCTCGCCGGTGCCGCCGGCACCAAGGGCACGCTCGACGCCGCCGTGGCCGACCAGCTGCTCGCGAAGATCGACGAGATCGCCGAGATCTTCTGGGAGACGAAGAAGTGAGCCGGAGCCAGCGAGCTCGCCTGCGTGACGGATTCTCGTCACGCGCCAAGGTGCGAGCTCGCTGGCTCGCGGCGAACGCCTGAAGTCGCGCGAGCGAAGCGAGCGCAGACGAAGAAGGCCTGAGGCAGGACCTTCGTCCTCTTTTCGGGAGCCGCGCACCCCTCGGGGTGCGCGGTTCCTGTCATTTCGGGCATCCCCGCCGATCGACCCCTCACGTACCCGGGCTCATCCCCTGACGCCCGGGGCCAACCGGAGGGAGACACCCCGCGATGCATCGCGCCCTGATCAAGCTCGTCCTCACCCTGGCCGTCGGCCTGGGCCTCACCCTGACGTCCGTCGGCGTCCCGGCCAACGCGGCGCCGGCCGCGGAGACCGCGGTCGCTGCCGCCCCCGCCACCGCCAACTGCAGCAGCCAGCAGGCTGCGTACGGCCAGTCGCAGGCCACCTACGCCAAGCGGCACCGCGCCTACCAGAAGGCCCGCACCGCGGTCCAGAAGGCCAACAAGGCGCTCAAGAAGGCCGCCGCCCACAAGGCCAAGGGCAAGAAGGCGAAGAAGGCCAAGAAGGCCAAGGTCGCCAAGGCGAAGCGGAACGTCGCCAAGACCAAGCGGACCTACGCCAAGGCCAAGGCCGCGCAGCGGAAGGCCGCCTCCGCCCGCGCCACCGCCCGGAAGCGCTACGAGGACTGCAAGGCCGTCCCCGCGGGTCCGACCGCGAGCCCGGTGCAGGCCCTGTGCGACGCCGGCATCCCGCAGCCGATCTGCGACACCCTGGCCAGCCTGATCCCGAGCGGCAGCACCGCCAGCCCGCTCGCCCTGCTGTGCAGCAGCGCCCCGCAGGCCCAGCCGCTGTGCGACCTGATCTCCACCGGCACCGCGCCCGACCCGGCCACGCTGCTCACGATCGTCGACCAGGTCCTCAGCGCCCTGGGCCTCGACGACCTGCTCGGCCAGCTGCTCGACGGCCTGGGCCTCGGCGACGTGCTCGACGAGACCGGTCTCGGCGACCTGCTCGACCTGCTCGGTCTCGGCGGCCTGCTGCCCTGACCCGCACCGGTACGACGGACGGCCGCGCCCCGCACGGGGCGCGGCCGTTCGTCGTCCCCGAGAAGGCCATGCCCTAGGCTCACCCCGAGTTCAGGTCCCCACTTCACTCGGAGGAGCGGCATGTCCGAGACGAGCGTCCCCGCGGCCGGCCCGGCCACGACCGATCCCGCGGAGGTCGAGCTGCGGCTGCCCGCCGACGGCGCATACGCCTCGGTGCTGCGCACCCTCACCGCGGGGCTGGCCGCCCGCCTCGACTTCACCCTCGACGACATCGAGGACCTGCGCATCGCCGTCTCGGAGGCGGCCGCGATGGTCCTCGACGAGGCCGACGAGGGGACCGTGCTCGACTGCCGCTTCCGCCTCCTGCCCGGTGAGCTGGCCATCACGATCGGCGCCGTCGCCCAGGAGCCCGCCGCCCCCGACTACGAGAGCTTCGGCTGGCAGGTCCTGGCGACCCTCGCCGCCGAGGCTGCCATCGACTCAGCCCCCGGCCACTACGCCGTGCGCCTGACGGTCCGGTCCTCGCTCGAGTCATGACCATCGACCGTTCTCGGGACGATCGGCGGTCGGTGTCGATCGAGCAGACCCGCCGCCGCAGCGCCGAGCTCTTCGTGGTGTTCCGCGACGAGTTGGCGTCCCAGGCCGAGCGCGACACCGCGCGCGACAGCCTCGTCCACCTGCACCTGCCGCTCGTCGAGCACTGCGCCCGGCGCTTCCGCAACCGTGGCGAGCCCTACGAGGACCTGGTCCAGGTCGGCACGATCGGCCTGATCAAGTCCGTCGACCGGTTCGACACCGAGCGCGGGGTCGAGTTCTCGACGTACGCGACCCCGACGATCATCGGCGAGATCAAGCGCTACTTCCGCGACAAGGGCTGGGCGATCCGGGTGCCGCGGCGGCTGCAGGAGCTGCGCATGCAGATCAGCGCCACCACCGCGGAGCTCACCCAGAGCCTGGGCCGCTCCCCCACGGCCCGCGAGCTCGCCGAGGCCATCGGCTGCTCGGTCGAGGAGATCGTCGAGGGCCTGGAGTCGAGCAACGCCTACTCCACGCTCTCCCTCGACGCCACCGACGACGACTCCGACGGCGGTGCCGGGCAGAGCATGCTCGACGCGATGGGCGTCGACGACGAGGCCCTCGAGCACGTCGAGATCCGCGAGTCGGTCAAGCCGCTGCTCGAGAACCTCCCGCCGCGGGAGAAGAAGATCCTGCTGCTGCGGTTCTTCAAGAACATGACCCAGTCGCAGATCGCCGAGGAGATCGGCGTCTCGCAGATGCACGTCTCGCGGCTGCTCAGCCGCACGCTCGAGCAGCTGCGTCAGTCGCTGGAGTCCGAGGCCTGATCGTCGCCGGCCGTGGGGTCGCGGTCGAGGGCGTGCAGCGTGTCGGGGTGCAGCATCCCGGCCAGCACGATGCCCGCGCAGATCACGAGCACGATCGCGACGGCGACGTGCTCGCGGATGTTCCAGGCGAGCCCGAGCATGATCAGCTGGGTGATCAGCGCCGGTCCGCGCGCCCAGGACGAGCGACGGCGCAGGCCCCACGCGGCGGCGAGCAGCACCACGCCGTAGGCGGCGAAGAAGAAGGTCGTCGACAGGCCCAGTGAGCGCCGCTCGTCGGCGAGGTTGGCCGTCTCCATCACTGCCAGGAACAGCAGGACGATGCCCTGCACGGCGACGAGCGAAGCGGCCGCGGTGAGCGGCGGCGGGTTGGGCGACGACGTGCCGACGGGTCCCTGGGTCACGGTCGCCCACCCTATCCGCGGGGGCTCCCCAGCCGGCGCCGGGAGTTTTGTGACCCATCGAACCACCTGAATTGCTTGATTCGTGAACGAATCCTTGGAACTCTTGCGGGAGCGATCGTGAAGCCGTTCACTTTTGCGGTTTCACGTGTGCCCTCTGACCGGGCCCCGGTACGTATGGAAAGCGAGCATCTCCACCCATGGATTGGCGACACCGTTCCGCATGCCTCGACGAGGATCCGGAGCTGTTCTTCCCGATCGGCAACACCGGCCCGGCCATCCTCCAGATCGAGGAGGCCAAGGCGGTCTGCCGACGCTGCGACGTGCGCGAGCAGTGCCTCGCGTGGGCGCTCGAGGCGGGGCAGGACCACGGTGTCTGGGGTGGGCTCAGCGAGGACGAGCGCCGCGCGCTGAAGCGCCGCAACGCCCGGGCCCGCGTCCGCCAGCCAGTGTGAGCCGCGGCCGCGCACGCGGCTGACCCGGGGACTCACTCCACGGGGATGGTGAAGCCTGCCCGGGTGCCCCCGTCAGGGGCGTGCCCGAGCGTCAGGTGACCGCCGAGCTCGGACTCCACGAGGGTGCGCACGATCGAGAGCCCCAGGCTGGTCGCGCCCTCGATGTCGAAGCCCTCGGGCAAGCCCTTGCCGTCGTCCTCGACGGCGACCTCGAGGATCGCGCCGTGCCGCGCGGCCTGCAGCACGATCTCGCCGGTGGCACCGCCGTCGTAGCCGTGCTCGGCCGCGTTCTGCATCAGCTCCATGACGACCATGGCCAGCGGCGTCGCGACCTCGGAGGTCAGCACGCCGAAGCTGCCCTCACGTCGTACGGCGACCTGCGCGGTCGTGGAGCCGACGTCGGTCACCAGCCGGAGCAGCCGGTCGGCGATGTCGTCGAACGCGACGGTCTCCTCGACCGCCTGGCTGAGGATGTCGTGGACCACGGCGATGGAGCCGACGCGTCGTACCGCCTCCTCGAGCGCCGACGCCGCCTCCGGCGAACCGATCCGGCGGGCCTGGAGACGGAGCAGCGCGGCGACGGTCTGCAGGTTGTTCTTCACCCGGTGGTGGATCTCGCGGATGGTGGCGTCCTTGGTGACCAGCTCGCGGTCGCGCCGGCGCAGGTCGGTGACGTCACGGAGCAGGATGATGCCGCCGATGTGCTCGCCCTGGGGACGCAGCGGGATCGACCGGACGATCAGCGAGACGCCGTCGCCGGGACCGCTGGACGCGCCGAGCTCGGTGTCGCGGTGCGCCCGGCCGCCGAGGACCGCGCTCAGGGTCTCCTCGTCGGGGCGCTTCTTGGGCGGCACCAGCTCGCGGGTCAGGTCGGTGAGCCGGTGACCGGTGAGGTCGCCGGTCAGGCCGAGCTTGCGGAACACGGAGAGGCCGTTCGGGCTGGCGTAGACGACCCGGCCCTCGCGGTCGACGCGCAGGAAGCCGTCGCCCACGCGGGGCGAGTCGGCGTGGTCGCTGCGCTGGCCGCTGCTGGGGAACAGGCCGGTCGCGATCATGTTGGCGAGGTCGGAGGCGGCCTGGAGGTAGTTGATCTCGAGCAGGCTGGGGGTACGGACGCCGAGCAGGTTCGTGTTGCGGCTGACGACCGCGATCACCCGGCCCTCGTGGCGCACCGGGATGGCCTCGACCCGCACCGGCACGTCGTCACGCCACTCGGGGTCGCCCTCCCGGGCGATCCGGCCATGCTCGTAGGCGGAGTCGACCAGCGCCCTCCGGCCGGTCGGGAGGAAGGTGCCCGTGACGTCGTCGACGTAGGCCGTCGGGCCGGTCGTGGGCCGCATCTGGTCCCCCGCCCAGAAACCGCTCCCCTCGCGGTCCGGGAGCCACAGGACGAGGTCGGCGAAGGACAGGTCGGCGATCACCTGCCAGTCGGCCTGGAGCAGCTGGAGCCACGCGATGTCGCCCGGGGAGAGATCGGTGTGGCGCCGCGCGATGGCGGACAGGGAGGGCACGTCCGCAAACGTAACCGACCTGTCGTCGAGGCGCTTCACCCCCTTTGGCACAATGACGTCTGGAGCTTTCTGTGGCAGGTTTCCGTGGGGGGATTCAGGTCGGGCTGGTCCGTGAGGGGTTTTTCTTGATGGCGTCGGTGGATTGGTCACGCCTGCAGTTCGGCCTCCGCAACGGCGAACGCACGCCTCCGGCCGAGCACCGGCTGTCCGACCTGACGGCGGACCTCACCCGGATGCTGGGCGACCCGGACCCGGAGGTCCGCGACGGCCTGGCCTACCCGTTCCTCGCCACCTGGATCGAGCACGGCGTCTACGACGACCTGCTCGCCGGGCTGGGCGACGGGATGTGCGCCGGGCTCGACGTCGGCATCGGCGAGCAGGACACCGACACGGTGTTCCGCCGCAGCTTCTCCGCACTGGTCCTCGCCGAGTGCATCGACCGCGACACCCGGGTCCGCCGTCAACCGCCGAGCCGGCTGCTGCAGTGGGGCGACCGGTTGATGGCCTGGTACGTCCGCGAGCGCGACCTGCGCGGCTTCGTCGCGAGCAAGGGCTGGGCGCACGCCGCCGCCAACGGCGCCGACGCGCTCGGTGCGCTGGCCCGCTCGCCGTACTTCGGCGCGACGGAGCTGACCGTCGTGCTCGACGTCATCGCCGACCGGGTCCTCGACCCCGCCACCCCGGTGCTGCTGCACGGTGAGCCCGACCGCATCGCGCACGCCGTGATGGAGGTGCTGCGGCGCGACCGCGTGCCGCTGTCCGTCGTCGAGCCCTGGGTACGACGCCTCGAGAACGGCGCGCGCGTGCGCACGCCCGCGGGGGTCGACCCCTACGCCACGACCGGCAACGCGCAGGCCGTGCTCCGCGCGCTCTACCTGCAGCTGACGATCTCCCCGCGACACCCCGCGATCCGCCCCGACCTGCTGCTCACGCTCGTCGCCTCCTTGCGCCGGGTGCACCCCGCCTTCCTCGCCTGAGCAAATCTGCAGTGGCAGGAGTTTCACCGGCCGGCCGGTGAAACTGTCGTACTTGGACGACGAAACTCACGCTTGGACGACGAAGTTTCATCGTCCCAGCGTGAGTTTCACCGGCCGGCCGGTGAAACTCTCCTCGGCCGGAGCCAGCCCCGCCGGGAGGCTAGGGTGCGGACGTGACCTCCACCACTCCCCCGGACGACACCGCTGACGGCACCCTGACCGGCCACGCCGGGGAGCTCGCGGTCGCCGTCGCGCGGGCCCACGGCGTCGAGACGATGTTCACGCTGTCGGGCGCCCACGTGTTCCCGATGTACGACGGCGCCGTCAAGTCCCAGCAGGCCGGCGACATGCCCGTACGGCTGGTCGACGTGCGCCACGAGCAGACCGCCGCATTCGCGGCGGAGGCGACCGGCAAGCTGACCCGGGTCCCCGGGCTGGCGGTGCTGACCGCGGGGCCGGGTGTCACCAACGGGGTGAGCGCGATGGCCCAGGCGCGGTTCGCCGGCTCCCCCATGGTCGTGGTCGGCGGCCGGGCGCCCAACAACCGCTGGGGCACCGGCGCGCTCCAGGAGATCGACCACCTGCCGATCGTCGCCCCGGTGACCAAGCACGCGGCGACCCTGATGAGGGCCGACGACGTGGCGGCCGGCTTCCACACGGCGTTCAGCGAGGCGCGGTCCTCGCACCGCGGGCCGACCTACGTCGACGTACCGATGGACGAGTTCTTCAACGTGGGCTCCGGCGTCGTGCCGAGCATCGGTGCCCTGCGCGGCGCGGAGCCCGACACCGACGCGGTGGCGCGGATCGCCGCATTGATCGCACGGGCCGAGCGGCCGGTGCTGGTGCTCGGCACCGACGTGTGGGCCGACCACGCGGAGGCGGCGGCGCTGCGCCTGGTCGAGGAGATGCGGCTGCCCGCGATCACCAACGGCATGGGCCGCGGCGTCGTCCCCGGCGGGCACCCGCTGCTGGTGACCAAGGCACGCGGCGCGGCCCTCGGCGGCGCCGACCTGGTCGTCGTGGTGGGCACCCCGCTCGACTTCCGGCTCGGGTACGGCGTGTTCGGGGGCAAGGACGGGGGCGAGCCAGCTGCCGTCGTCCACATCGCCGACAGCGCCGGGCAGCTGTCGGGCCATGCGACCCTCGCCGGCTCGGTGGCCGGCGACCTGACCCTCGTCCTCGACGGGCTGCTCGAGGCGCTGGCCGGCGCCGACCAGCCGAACCGCACCGACTGGATCACCTCGCTGCAGGACACCGTGGCCGCCGCGAGTGCCCGTGACGCCGAGCTCCTGGGCGCCGAGGCCGACCCGATCCACCCGGCCCGGATCTACGGCGAGCTGGTCCCCCGGCTGGCCGACGACGCGGTCGTGATCGGTGACGGCGGCGACTTCGTCTCGTTCGCCGGCAAGTTCGTCGAGCCGAAGCGCCCCGGCTGTTGGCTCGACCCCGGGCCCTACGGCTGCCTGGGCGCCGGCCTCGGCGCGGCGGTCGCCGCCCGGATCGCGCGTCCCTCGGCGCAGGTCGTGCTCCTGCTCGGCGACGGCGCGGCCGGGTTCTCGCTGATGGACGTCGACACCCTGGTCCGCCACGACCTGCCCGTCGTGATGGTGATGGGCAACAACTCCGCGTGGGGTCTGGAGAAGGGCCCCATGCAGATGCTCTACGGCTACGACGTGGCCGCCGACCTCGCCCCGCGCACGGCCTACGACCAGGTGGTCTCCGCCCTCGGTGGCGCCGGCGAGACGGTCACCGACCCGCGCCAGATCGGGGCCGCGCTGGACCGCGGGTTCGCGGCGAACGCGCCGTACCTGGTCAACGTGATCACCGACGTCAACGCGCCCTACCCGCGCAGCACCTTCGGTATCTGATGCCGAACGACATCCACCGAGGCGGCTGACGTGGGCGAGGCGACCGTGCGCTTCACCGTGACCGACGACGACACCGCGGCCGCGCTCGGCTCCGGCAGCCTTCCCGTGCTCGGCACGCCGCGGCTGCTCGCGTGGTGCGAGGCGGCCACCTGCGCCGCCGTCGCGCCCGAGCTGGGCGACGGCGAGACCAGCGTCGGGACGCGCATCGACCTCGAGCACCTCGCGGCCACTGCCGTCGGCGGCACCGTCGAGGTCACCGCCCGGCAGGTGTACGCCGACGGCCGGCTGCGTCGCTACGCCGTCTCCGCCCGCGCGGTCGGCCCCGACGACCGGGCCGGCAAGCTGGTCGGTTCCGGCGAGGTCACCCGGGTCGTGGTGGATGCGGAGCGCTTCCTGTCCCGACTCGGGTGACCCCGCCCGGTTCGTCCCGAGCTAGCCCAGCTTCTTCGCCACCACGGTGGCGGACGGCTGCCACTGCGCGCTGCCGGCGTAGCTCATCTTGACCGACGGCGCGAGCAGGATCAGCGTGATGCCCGCGAGGGTCGGCTTGCAGCGCGCGAGGCCGTTGGCGTCGGTGACCGCGGTGCACAGGACCGGGTCGCCGAGGACCTGGTTGGTCACCCGGAAGGTGACCGTCGCGCCCGCGACCGGCCCGCCCGGGTAACCGCCCGTCAGCACCGCGGTCAGGTCGCCCAGGAGCACGTTGCCCACGACCACGACCGGTCCGCCGAGGAGCGTGGTGGCGCCCTTGCCGACCGTGAGGGTCAGCTCCTGGGTGTCGCTGGACAGCGGGCTGCCGCCGTCGGTGACCTTCACGGTGAAGGTCGCGGTCGCCGGGCTGCCCGTCGGGGTGCCGGTGATCCGGCCGTCCGCGGTCAGCTGCAGGCCGGCCGGGAGCGATCCCGCGGCCAGCGAGAAGGTGTACGGCGCCTCGCCACCCGTGATCGCGAGCGGCACGTCGTAGGCCGTGCCCACGGCGGCGTCGGCCAGCGTGGTGGTCGTGATGGTCACCGGCGGCGCCACCTCGATGTGGACCTCGAGCGTGGCGGCGGTACCGATGCCGTTGTCGGCCCGGACGGTGACCGTGTGGTCGCCGACCGTGGCGGGCGTGCCCGACAGCGTGGCGGTGCCGTCGCCGTTGTCGGCGAAGGTGACGCCGGCCGGCAGGGAGCCGGTGACGCTGAGCGCGGCGACCGGGAAGCCGTCGGCGGCGTAGGTGAACTCACCGTTGCGCCCGGACACGAAGCGGACGGCGGCGGGGCCGGCGACCGAGGCGGCCTCGTTCACCGTCAGCGTGGTCGTGTCGGTCGCGTCGTCGCCGACGCCGTTGGCCGCGGTGAAGGTGACGTGGTGGACACCGCCGGTGCCGTCGGCCGGCGCACCGGTGACGTGGGCGCCCTGAACGGACAGGCCGGCCGGGAGGCCGCTCGCCGAGACGGTGGGCGCCGGGAAGCCGCCGACCTCGAGGTCGATCGAGCCCGGGGTGCCGACGGTGGCGGTGGCGGTCGCCGGGGCGTCGATGGACGGCGCCTCGTTGACGGTCAGCGCGAACGGCCAGGTGGCGTCCGGGCCGGTGCCGTTGCTGCCCTTGACGGTGATCGCGTACTGACCGCCGGTGGTCGGCGCCGGGGTGCCGGAAAGGGTACCGGTGCCGTCGCCGTTGTCCGTGAGGTCCACGCCGTCCGGCAGCGTGCTGCTGGTCGAGACGCTGGCGACCGGGTGGCCTCCGGTCTGCTCGAAGACGTCCGGACCGCCGGGCTGCCCGACGGTGTACGTCGACGCGGTCGGGCCGCTCAGCTTCGGCGCCTCGGCGACCTCGACCTCGATGTCCTTGGTCGCGGAGCCGGCCTCGTTGGTCGCGGTGACCGTGACCGTGTGGACGCCGCCGGTGCCTACCGCCGGCGTACCGGTCAGCTTGCCGGTGCCGTCGCCATTGTCGGTGAAGGTGAGGCCCGCGGGGACGCCGGTCGCGGCCAGGGTCGGCTGCGGGGACCCGGTCGTGGTGACCGTCGCCGCCGGGTCGGCCGGGCTGGCGACGGTGAGGTCGACGTGGTCGGGACCGGAGACGGTCGGGGCGACCTGCTCGCGCTCGACCGCACCGACGTCGCACCTGGCGCCCTGCGGACGGGTCGTGCCGCGCTGGTCGGTGCCGGCGCCGCAGGTCAGCCGGTCGAGCAGCGGGCTGCTGGCCGAGGGCAGCTGGGTCCTCGTCGGGCCGCCGTTGGCAGCGAGCGCACCGAGCTGCGGGTCCGTCGAGGCCGCCACGCCGCACCCGGTGTTGCCGGGACCGGCGTGGTTGCCGCCGTTGTTGACGACTGCACCGATGCAGGCCACCGGGCCGTTGCCGGCGAGGACGGTGTTGCTGATCCCGCCGCCCGCCGGGGCGACCGCCACCAGGGCACCCGCGCCGCCGGCGGCCGCGGTGTTGTTCGTGATCGTGCTGCTGGTGATCGTCACCGGCCGGCCCACCTGCTCGATGGCGCCGTACTGGGAGACGCTGGTGTTGCCGGTGATCGTGCTGCGGTCGATGCTCGCGGTGTTGGTCGCGCCGCTGGCGTTGGAGTACACGAGGACGGCGGAGCCGCCGTACCCCTGGTTGTTGGAGAGGGTGCTCGCGCCGACCTGCAGCGAGACGCTCGAGTTCGCCGTGTTGGAGCCGCTGTAGACCGCGCCGCCGAGGCCGCTGTTGCCGAGCGCCCGGTTGCCGTCGAGCGTCGCCCGGTCGAGGGTCAGGTTGCCGGAGCTGAAGATGCCACCGCCGCCGAGCGAGGTGGCGGTGTTGCCCGACACCGACGCCCGGGTGATCGTCGCGGTGGACGCGTCGCCGAGGATCACGCCGCCCCCCGCGACCGCCGAGTTGTCGTCGACGTGGCCGCCGGTGACGCTCAGCGTGCCCTTCGTGAGGTTCTGGAGGCCGCCGCCGAGGAAGCCGGCGGAGTTGTGGGACACGAGCGTGTCGATCACGGTGGCCGTGGGGGTGTCGGCCGCGACGGTCGACCCGTTGGTCAGGCCGCCGCCCTGGTACGACGCCGCGTTGCCCGTCAGCTCGGAGTCCCGCAGGGTCAGCGCACCCGCGTTGGAGATCCCCGCGCCGGTCTGCGAGCTGTTGCCCGCGATCTTGCTCGCACGGATCGTCGTGGTGACGTTGGCCGTCGTCGAGACGGCACCGCCGTTGGTCGGCGCGCTGTTGCCGGTCATCTCGACCTCGGCCAGGGTCAGGGTGGTCGGCGCGGTGGCGGTCGCCGCGGCGTACACCGCGCCGCCGAAGTTCGACGTGGCGGTGTTGCCCGTGATCAGGCCGCCGGTGAGCGAGAAGCTCGCACCGGGGTAGATCGCGCCCGCCGCGAGGGCGGTGTTGCCGTCGAAGTCGAGGTTCGTCACGGTCGCCGGCTGGTTGGTGGCGAGCGCGCCACCGACGCCGGCGGAGTTGGAGACGAAGTCGTCGTTGTCGAGCGTCAGGCCCGCGCCGTTGTGGTAGACCGCGCCACCGATGCTGGTGCCGCCCGGGCCGACCGCGTCGTTGTCGCGGAAGGTGGTGTTGCGGACGATCGTGGTGCCGAGGTTGACGATCGCGCCACCGAGCCCGTACGCCTTGCCGTTGCCGTCCGCGACGTTGTCGTGGACGTTGGTGCCGTCGAGCGTCAGCGTCGTACCGGCGCCGACGTAGACGCCGCCGCCCCAGCCGAGGTTGGCGGCGGTCGCCGTCGCCCGGTTGCCGCTGATCTCGCCGCGGGTCATGGTGAGCGAGACGCCCGCGGCCGGCCACAGGATGACCGCGCCACCGGCCGACGACCTGCTGTCGACGATCCGCACGTCGGTCGCCCGGACCGCGCCTCCGAAGATCGGCAGCGCACCACCGGTCTGGTAGTTGCCGCCCGTGAGCGTGAGGTTCTGCAGCTCGACGTTGCCGGTCGCCTGGACGGCCATCGCCCAGCCCACCGAGGTGCTGGCACTGCCGACGAAGGTGGCGCCGGTGCCGGCGCCGATGATCTTCACGGCCTTGTTCACCAGCGGCCGGTCGGCGTAGGTGCCCTGCGCGACGCTGATCGTGTCGCCGGCCACGAACGCCGGCTTCGCGAGCACGCCGGCGATCGTCGCGCACGGGGTCGCGGCGCTCAGGCAGCTGGCGCCGTTGTTGCCGCCGTTGGCGATGTACCAGGGTCCGGCCGCTCGGGCCGGCGAGGCCGCGAGCACGCTGCCGAGCGAGGTGCTGAACGCGAGCGCGGCCGCGGCGAGCACCGTCGTACGACGGCGGCGCGAGCCCTGCGGGCGCTGCTGACGGTGGCGGGGAGCGGGGGTCTGCGCAGCGCGCGAGGAACGTACCGACATGGTGAGCCTCGGTGGGGTCGTCCCGAGAAGGGAGCAGTCCGCGCGACCGTAGCACCGAGGTGACGTCCGTCACGGCGCTTTCGGTGAACCGTCATCAGTCGGGCCGATTTTCCGCACTGCCCGGGGACCTGAGAGACTGGGTCGATCTATCCGAGGAGGAACCATGGGCAAGACCGGACGCAAGCGCCGCGCGCGCCGCAAGAAGGGCGCGAACCACGGCAAGCGCCCGAACAGCTGAGTCCGCTCAGCGTTCGCCCGAACCCCCCGACCCACGGTCCGGGGGTTCGTCGCTTTTTCACCGGCCCTCGCAGGACCGAGGAACGAGGTCCGGCGAGGATCAGCCGGGGAGGTCGAGGAGCGCCGCGACCGAGGAACGAGGCCGCGACGCGCGTATCGAGACCCGGGTGAGGTGGTCTCGATACGCCCTCGCCCAGGGGCTCGGGCTACTCGACCAACGAAGGGTCTCGATACGGGCTCGCCCAGGGGCTCGCCCTACTCGACCAACGAAGGGTCACTCCGGGCGCGGGAACTGCGCGCGCATCGCCAGGTCCCAGCCCCGGTCCCCCAGCACCTTGCGGGTCACCATCGCGGCCGGCGCGGAGACCGTGACGGTGTAGCGCGGCTTCGGGTGGCCCTTGGTCAGCGCCTTCTCGATCACCTTCGCGACCGCCTCGGGCGGACCGCCGAAGCGGGCCATCGGGCCGCCGTAGGCCTCGGAGGTGGCGGACTGGACCTGCGCGTTGAAGGCGGCGTACGGGCCCTCGCCGGTCGGCATGCCAGCCGCGACGGCGGCCTCGAAGTTCGTGGTGATCAGGCCGGGCTCGATCAGGACCACCTTGATGCCGAAGCCGGAGACCTCGAAGCGCAGCGCGTCGGAGAGGGCCTCCACGGCGTACTTCGTCGCGTGGTAGGCGCCGCCGCCGGGGAAGGTGAGCTTGCCGCCCATGGAGCCGATGTTGACGATCCGGCCGGAGCGCTGCTCGCGCATCGTCGGCAGCACCAGCTGGGTGAGGCGGAGCAGCCCGAAGACGTTGGTCTCGAACTGGCGACGTACGTCGTCGACGTCGAGCGACTCGAGCGCGCCGGACTGGGAGTAGCCGGCGTTGTTGACCAGGGCGTCGATCCGGCCGGAGCCGGCGAGGACGGCGTCGACCGCGCCCGTCATGGACGCCTCGTCGGTGACGTCGAGGGCGACGGTGCGGCAGCCGGCCGCGGCGAGGTCCGCGAGGGTCTCGGGACGGCGGGCGCTGGCCCACACGTCCCAGCCGTTGGCGGCCAGGCGCTGCGCGGTCGCGGCGCCGATCCCGGAGGAGCAGCCGGTGATCAGGACGGTCCCCCGTGTGTTCGTCATGCCGCGATCATGACAGAGGCCGACGGTGCGGCAGGAGGCTCAGCCCTCGCTGATCTGCACCTGGATCTGCTGGATCTGGATGCGCACCTTGGCGCGCAGCTCCTCGGGCGCGGTCTCGCCGCACGAGCGGGCCACGACGGCCTTCACGGTGCGCTGGAGGTCGTAGCGCTCCAGGCAGGGGCTGCACGAGTCGATGTGGGCGCGCACGACGGCACAGTCGCCCGCCTCGAGCTCGTTGTCGATCAGCCGGACGATCCGCTCGAGGAAGTCCGCACAGTCGGCATTGCTCGGGTCGTCGTGGACGTGCCCGTGGCCCTCGTGTCCCTCGGTGTGCGTGGACATCACTGGCCTCCCTCGAGCGGCGCGTCGCCACCCGTACGGACGTAGTCGGAGAGCATGTCGCGCAGCTGACGGCGACCGCGGTGCAGGCGGGACATGACCGTCCCGATCGGCGTGTCCATGATCTCGGCGATCTCCTTGTAGGCGAATCCCTCGACGTCGGCGAGGTAGACCGCGAGACGGAACTCCTCCGGGAGCCGCTGCAGCGCGTCCTTGACCTGGCTGTCGGGCAGGTGCTCGAGCGCCTCCATCTCGGCGGACTTCAGGCCCGTCGAGGTGTGCGACTCGGCCCGCGCGAGCTGCCAGTCCTCCACGTCACCGGTGTCGCCCGCGAACGACTGCTGCGGCTGGCGCTGCTTCTTCCGGTAGTTGTTGATGAAGGTGTTGGTCAGGATGCGGTACAGCCAGGCCTTGAGGTTGGTGCCGGGCTTGAACTGGTGGAAGGCGGAGAACGCCTTGGCGAAGGTCTCCTGCACCAGGTCCTCGGCGTCGGCCGGGTTGCGGGTCATCCGCATCGCGGCGCCGTACAGCTGGTCGAGGTACGGCAGCGCGTCCCGCTCGAAGCGGGCGGCGCGGTCCTCGGGGGACTCGGTGGCGACGTCAACCACCTCGGGCTCCCCCAGGGAGTCGAGGTCGGACAGGTCGGAGATCTCGGTCATCGCGTCCCAGCGTACGGCGTCCGCCGCGCTCGGGCGTTCCATCGTCGCGATCATGGAAGCAAGAACGCCGGGTCAGGCACTCCCATTCCCCACGATCTCCCGCACGATCCACTCGAGCGTCGACTCGACCACGATCGCCATCGCCTCGTCCTCGCTCACGGGGCCCCGCTTGGGGACCGCGAGCCCGTGGTCCGCCCCCGGTACGACGGCCAGGTCGGTCCGCCCCGGCAGCGGGTCCGGGAACTCCTCGGGCCGTCCGAACGGGTCCCGCTCCCCCTGCACGACCAGGGTCGGCACGCCCGCGCCGGCGAGCTCGTCGAGGCGCGACCGCTCCGGCTTGCCGGGCGGGTGCAGCGGGAAGGACAGCGCGAGGCAGCCGCAGGCGTCGAGCTCGAGGGCCGTGCGCGCGGCCGAGCGGGCACCGGCGGACCGGCCGCCGACGACCAGCGGCGAACGGGTCCGCAGCGAGCCGGCCGCGGCGCGCAGGCCGACGTCGAGGGTCGGCGGCGCGCTGGCGACCTTCTTGCCGGCACGGCGCCACGGCTGCTCGAAGAGCGCGACGGTGATGCCCTGGCCGGGCAGGGCGGCGGCGAGGGCGGCGAGGTCGCGCGCCTCGATGCCCCCTCCCGCGCCGTGGCTGAGCAGGAGGGTGGCGAGCGGCTTGCGGGCCCTGCGCACCACGAGCCGGCCCTCGCCGTACTCGGTGGGGACGAGGCGCTCGTCGGTCACAGGAGTGTTCCCTGGGCGTCGTCCTCGTCGGGCAGGTCGCCCTCGAGGGGCAGCGGCTCGACCAGCTCCGGCCCGTTGTTGGCCACGTTGCCCACCGCCGCCGAGACCGGGTACGCCGTCAGCCCCGCCTGCTGGGCCGGGGTCAGCAGCGCCGGGAGGTCCGCCACCGTGTGCCTTGGGTCCAGCCACTCCGAGCGGCGGTCGCGGCCCACCAGCAGGGGCATCCGGTCGTGGATCCGGCCGAGGTCGTCGGTCGCCTCCGTGGTCAGCACGGTGCAGGTCCAGCGGAAGGCGCCCTCGGCGTCCTCCGGGACCGACCGGTCGCGCCAGATCTCGTAGAGCCCGGCCATGGCGAGGATCGAGCCGTCCTCCGGGGTGATGAAGAAGGGCTGCTTGACCCGCCCCTTCTTCGAGCCCAGCCCCTTGGCGCCCTTGCGGTCGGTCTCGTACCACTCGAAGTAGCCGTCGGCCGGCACGATGCACCGCCGCGACGCGAACGCCTTGCGGAACGCCGGCTTCTCGGCGACCGTCTCCATCCGCGCGTTGATCATCCGGCTGCCGATCTTCTCGTCCTTGGCCCACGACGGCACCAGTCCCCAGCGCAGCGCGCGGAGCTGGCGCACGGGGTCGCCGGTGCGGTCGGGATCGTCGTCGGTGCGCGGAACACGCTCCATGACGGCGTACACCTCGTCGGTCGGGGCGACATTCCACGACGGCGCGATCGCCCGCTCCAGGCGTGGATCGAGCACCTCGAACTCCTCGGCGATGTCCTCCGGACTCCGGCTCGAGGCATAGCGACCGCACATGCCCGCCAATCTAGATGACTGCGCCGACGCACCCCGGGTACCGCACGGTCATGGCTCTGAGCAGACTCCTCGCCCGGCCCCTCCTCGCCTCCTACTTCCTCGCGAACGGCGTGCAGGACCTCAAGGACGCCCCCGCGCGGGCCAAGGAGGCCGCACCGGTGACCGAGGTGCTGGCCCCTGCGGTCGACAACGCGACGCCGGAAGGTCTGCACGTCCCGCAGGACCCGACCACCTGGGTGCGGATCAGTGGGGCACTCCAGCTGGCCGCCGGTGCGGCCCTGGCGACCGGCAAGGCGCCGCGGCTCTCCGCGGCCGTCCTCGGGGCGACCCTGGTCCCCTCGACGGCGGCGCACCACCGGTTCTGGGAGGCGGCCACGCCGGAGGAGCGGAAGGCGCAGCTCGTGCACTTCGCCAAGAACGCCTCGCTCGCCGGGGGGCTGCTGATCGCGGCCCTCGACACGGCCGGTCGTCCGGGCCTGGCGTGGCGCGCCCAGCACGCGGCGCACGACGCCCGGCGTGAGGCGGCGCTCCTCGGCACCAAGGTCAAGGCGCGCGTTCACTAGACTCACGCGGGAGATGAGCACTCCTGATCCCTGGCCCGCGCCCACCGTCAGCTCCCCCGTCGACCGCACGGTCAGCCTGCCGGGCAGCAAGTCGCTCACCAACCGCGCGCTGGTGCTGGCCGCGATCGCCGACGGCCCGTCCGTCGTACGACGTGCGCTGCGCTCGCGCGACACCCTGCTCATGGCACAGGCGCTCACAGCACTGGGCGCCTCGGTCGACACCAGCGGCGAGGACTGGGCGGTCGTGCCGCTCGACGGGACCGTTCCCGGCGGCCGCGCCGACGTGGACTGCGGCCTGGCCGGGACCGTGATGCGCTTCGTGCCGCCCATCACCGGGCTGGTGGCCGGCGACGTCGCCTTCGACGGCGACGAGCACATGCGCAAGCGGCCGGTGGGCGAGATCCTGACGGCGCTGCGCGGGCTCGGCGTACCGGTCTCGGACGGTGACGCGCTCCCGTTCACCATCGCGGGCACCGGCACGGTCGCCGGCGGCACGGTGGTCATCGACGCGTCGGCGTCCTCGCAGTTCGTGTCCGCCCTGCTCCTGGCGGGCGCGCGCTTCGAGGCCGGGGTCGACGTGCGCCACGACGGGGAGCCGATCCCCTCGCTCCCCCACATCGAGATGACGATCGCGATGCTCCGCGACCGCGGTGTCGCGGTCGACGACTCCGAGGCCGACCGCTGGGTGGTCGCGCCCGGACCGGTGAAGGCGTACGACGAGGCGATCGAGCCCGACCTCTCCAACGCCGCGCCCTTCCTCGCCCTCGCCGCGGTGTCCGGCGGCTCGGTGACGGTCCGCGACTGGCCGACCGCCACCACGCAGGCCGGCGACGCACTGCGCGACCTGCTGGCGCAGATGGGCTGCACCGTCGAGCGCGTCGCCGAGGGCCTGCGGGTCATCGGCCCCGCCGACGGCTGGCGCGGGCTGCAGGGCCTGCAGGCCGACCTGCACGACGTCGGCGAGCTGGCACCGGCGGTCGCCGCGCTGTGCGCCCTGGCGCAGACGCCGTCCCACCTGAGCGGCATCGCCCACATCCGCGGCCACGAGACCGACCGCCTGGCCGCCCTCGCGACCGAGCTGAGCGCCCTCGGCGCCGACGTCGACGAGCATCCCGACGGCCTGACGATCCGGCCCGCCCCTCTCTCCCCCGGCGTCTTCCACACCTACGCCGACCACCGCATGGCCCACGCCGGCGTCATCGTCGGAGCGGCCGTCCCGGGCGTCCTCGTCGAGAACGTCGCCACCACCAGCAAGACCTTCCCCGACTTCGCGGACTTCTGGTCCGGTCTGTTCTGAGAGGTCACGCCTGATGGGTCGCTACGACGAGAACGACGTCGAGCACTACGAGCGTCCGCGTCGTCGCACCCGTCCCCGGACGAAGGACCGGCCCGCCCACGACGACGCCGTCGAGGGCCTCGTCATCACCGTCGACCGCGGCCGGTTCACGCTGCTGATCGACGGCCGCACCGTGACCGCCATGAAGGCCCGCCCACTCGGCCGCAAGGGCGTCGTCGTGGGCGACCGCGTGCGCGTGGTCGGCGACGTGTCGGGAGCCGACGGCTCGCTCGCGCGCATCGTGGAGGTCCAGGAGCGCAGCAGCACGCTGCGTCGTACCGCTGACGACGACGACCCGATCGAGCGCGTGATCGTCGCCAACGTGACCCAACTGGTGATCGTCACCGCCCTGGCCGACCCCGAGCCGCGGCCGCGGTGGATCGACCGTGCCCTGGTCGCGGCGTACGACGCCGGGATGACGCCCCTGCTCTGCCTCACGAAGGCGGACCTGGAGGACCCCGAGACCCTGTTGTCGACGTACCGGTCGCTGGGGGTGCCGTGGGAGGTCACCCGCCGCGACGCCGACCGCACGATCATCGGCCTGGACGCGCTGCACGACCGGCTGCGCGGCGAGACCAGCGTGCTGATCGGCCACAGCGGCGTGGGCAAGTCGACGCTCGTCAACGCGCTGGTGCCCGACGCGCGGCGCGAGACCGGCCACGTGAACGCGGTGACCGGTCAGGGCCGGCACACGTCGACGTCGGCGTTGATGCTGCCGCTCGGGGACGGCGACGGCTGGATCATCGACACCCCCGGCATCCGGTCGTTCGGACTCGCGCACGTCCAGCCCGAGCACCTGATCGAGGCGTTCCCCGACCTCGACGAGATGACCGAGGACTGCCCGCGCGGGTGCACCCACGGCGAGGACGAGCCCGAGTGCGGGCTCGACGAGGCGGTCGCCGAGGGTGCGGCGGACCCGGAGCGGGTCGCTTCCTTCCGGCGACTGCTGGCCGCGCGGTCGGTGACCGACTACTGAGCCTGTCAGCCCGCCGGGTTCCAGGTCGCCTGCGCGCCGGCGTCGCCCGTCAGGTAGACCAGCACCAGGGTCGCCACGGCCGCGAGCGCGGTCAGGGCACCGAGGGCGACGCGGACGGCGCCGGTGCGGGTGTGGAACCACGCCGCCACGAAGGCCACCACAGCGAAGACCGTGACGCCGATGCGGAGCTTCTCGGCCCATTCCTCGTGGTCCTCGATCTTGCCGGCGAGCGGCTCGACCACGCCCGTGAACTGCTCGTCACGGAGGTCCTCGCCCGACAGGAAGGCGACCCAGATGCTGACCAGCGAGATCGCGGCGAGCACGACCAGTGGCCAGCGCAGGCGGTCGCGCCACGACGGGACGCAGTAGACCAGGGCGGCGAGGGACGCGAGCGGTGTGAACACCACGGCGGCGTGGACCACGAGCGGATGCAGTGGGACCCCGTTGATCTCCATGGTTGAAGACTGCACTACCGCGCCAACCGGCACCAGCAAGGACACGGCTAGGGTGCCCCTGTGGCCGCACCCGACTACACCGACGACCTGCGTCTGGCGCACCTGCTCGCCGACGACGCGGACTCGCTGACCCAGGCCCGGTTCCGCGCCATCGACCTGCACGTGATGAGCAAGCCGGACCTGACCCCCGTGACCGATGCCGACCAGGCGGTCGAGGCGTCGATCCGCCGTACCCTCTCCAAGGCGCGCAGCCGTGACGCCGTCACCGGCGAGGAGCAGGGCACCTCCGGCCACTCGCAGCGGCGCTGGATCGTCGACCCGATCGACGGCACCAAGAACTTCGTCCGCGGCGTCCCGGTGTGGGCGACGCTGATCTCCCTCGTCGTCGACGACGAGGTGGTGCTCGGCGTCGTGTCCGCCCCCGCGCTGCAGCGGCGCTGGTGGGCCTCGACCGGCCAGGGCGCGTGGACCGGCAAGTCGCTCATGAAGGCGACACCGTGCCGGGTGTCGGACGTACGACGCCTCGAGGACGCCTCGTTCTCGTACTCCTCCATCAGCGGCTGGGAGGACCGGGGCATCGGCGAGGACCTGCTGGCGCTGATGCGGCGGGTGTGGCGCACCCGCGCCTACGGCGACTTCTGGTCCTACATGCTGCTCGCCGAGGGCGCCGTCGACCTGGCCGCCGAGCCGGAGCTCGAGGTCTACGACATGGCCGCGCTCGACGTGATCGTGCGCGAGGCGGGCGGACGGTTCACCTCCCTCGACGGCCGGGACGGACCGTGGGGTGGCAACGCGCTGGCCAGCAACGGCCACCTGCACGAGGCGGCGCTGTCCTTCCTGGGCAGCATGGACGGCGGCGACGACGACCCGGACTGGCCGCGCACCGGCCCCGGCAGCGTGTCCGACCTGCGCTCGCGGCGGCGGTCCACCGACGAGACCAGTGACGGGGCCCCCGGCTCCGAGTAGCCTGCGTCACATGCGCATCAGTGACGTGCTCCAGTCGAAGTCCCTCAAGGACGTGGTGACCATCCGCCCGGACGCCGGGGTGCGCGAGCTGCTCGCCGCCCTCGCGGAGCACAACATCGGGGCGGTGGTGGTCAGCGGCGACGGTACGACGCTCGACGGCATCGTCTCCGAGCGCGACGTCGTGCGCACCCTCCACCACGACGGCACGGTCATCAACAACGTGGTCTCCGCGATCATGACCTCCGACGTGCGCACCTGCTCCCCCGAGGACGACCTCGACGAGGTGCTCCAGGTGATGACCGAGGGCCGCTTCCGCCACATCCCCGCCGCCAGCGAGGGTCGCGTGGTCGGCATCGTGAGCATCGGCGACCTGGTGAAGCACAAGATCGACCAGCTGGAGTTCGAGCGCGACCAGCTCGACTCCTACGTGCACCAGTCATAGCCCCTGCGACGCTGCGAGGCACGAGCAGCGGCGCAGACCGGGCTGAGGTCGAGTAGCGCCACGGCTGAGGAACGAAGCCGCGACGCGCGTATCGAGACCCACCAGGGTGGTCTCGATACGGGCTCGCCCTACTCGACCAACGACGCGGAACCCTGCTCGCCCTGCTCGACCGACGAACCGGCGCTGCGCTCGACGACCTCGGCGACGGCGGCCAGGAAGACCGGCCGCCAGCGCTGCACGTCGAAGACCACCGAGGCGTGCCCACCGGGCGCCTCGTGCACGGTCGCGCCCGGGATGGCGGCGGCCATCGCGCGCTGGCGGGCGGTCGCGATGGCGTGGTCGCGGGCGGTCACGACGACCGCGGTCGGCACGTCGATCTCGCCCAGCCACGGGCGGGCGTCGAAGCCGCCGAGGGTGCCGAGCACCTCCGGCATCGCCCAGGCACTGGTCGAGCGGAACTCCGCCCAGGCCCACGTCGACATCTCCGCGCCGGCGACGGCGACGTCGGCCAGCGACGAGCGCACCTGCTGGACCCGCGCGCGGTAGCGGTGGCGGAAGCGGGCGTTGGCCGCGCCGAGGACCGGGTAGAACATCGCGTCGCCGAGGTTCTCCTTCCA
Source organism: Nocardioides sp. Root240 (assembly GCF_001428825.1). Lineage (GTDB taxonomy): Bacteria > Actinomycetota > Actinomycetes > Propionibacteriales > Nocardioidaceae > Nocardioides. The sequence continues at coordinate 512,415 of NZ_LMIT01000001.1, forward strand.
GCACGCGGCGGTGGAGGCCAGCACGAGGCCGGCGGTCCGCTCGCCGTGCCGGCGCCAGAAGGTCTGGGCGAGCGCGCCGCCCATGGAGTAGCCGACCGCGACGACCCGGTCGATGCCGAGCGCGTCGAGCACCAGCGCGGCGTCGTCGACGCAGTCCTCCAGCGAGAACCGCTCGGAGACGATGCCGCGACCGTGCCAGCGCTGGTCGAGCATCACGATCCGGTGGTCGGCGCGGAGCTCGCCGAGGGTGCTGAACCAGGTCAGGTAGGACGTGGTGGCGAGCCCGTGGAAGAGCAGCAGGACCGGGGCGTCCGGGTGGCCCACGGGGGCGCCGGTGTCGACGACGAACACCTCGCCGCGGCCCGGCAGGTCGACGTACCGGCCCTCGGGGAGGTCGGGCAGCGCCGGGAAGCGCTGGGTACGACGGATGCCGGCGCGGACGCCGTGCACGGCCACCTTGCCGCCGGCCCGGGCAGCGACGAACGAGCCCTTCAGCGCGTGGCGGCCGACGGACTTCATGACGTGGGTCGTCACCGGGGTCCCCGACCGATGGTGCGACGGAGGAGCGCAGCGGGGGAGGCGCGGAATCGGGTGGGGTGGATCATGCGAAGTTCCTTCGTTCGGAGGCGTCGGCCGGCGGCTCGAGGTCGAGCTCGGCCAGCGCTGCCGGGAAGTACGACGCGAGCACGTGGACGTCCGGGAGGAGGTCCGGGCAGGCGAGGAGCGAGAAGTTCATCCGGTCGACGTAGGACCAGACGGTGACGTTGAGACCGATCCCGTCGACGAGCGGGCCCACGCTGAACAGGTCGGCGAGCCGCGCTCCCCCGACGGCCGCGGGCTCGCGGGGGCCGGGGACGTTGGAGACGATCGCGGAGAAGGCGGCCGGGTGCCACGAGGCAGCACGCAGCCGGGAGTAGGCGCGCACCGCGGCGGCGAACGGCCGCGGTGGGGTGAACTGCGACCAGTCGACCAGGATCGACGCGCCGAGCTGGGCGTGGATCTCCTTCGCGTGGGTGGTCGTCTCGGAGATCCTGCGCAGTCGCGCGACCGGGTCGTCGACGTCGGTGGCAAGGGTGGTGAACAGGTTCGAGACCTGGTTGCCGCCCAGGCGCGGGACCGTTCCCCGCTCGTCGGTGCTCACCGGGACGCCGGCGAGCAGCGAGGACGCCGGGTGCTCGTCGTGGGCGGCCAGCCAGGTGCGCAGCGCGCCCGAGGCGGTGGCGAGGACGACGTCGTTGAGGGTGACGCCGTCGTGCTGGGCACGGATCCGCTTGAGCTCGCCGAGCGGCAGGCTGACGGTGGCGAAGGAGCGCAGCGGCGTGAGCGCGCCGTTGAAGGACACCCGCGGCGCGTGCAGGACCGGCACCGGCGCGTTCGCGCCGGCCCGGCGGGCGCGGATCACGCCCCGCACCCCGAGGACGGTACGACGCAGCAGGTCCGGCAGGTCGAGGAACTGGTGGGCGGCGTCGGCCCAGGCGTGCCGCAGCAGGTTCCACCGGCTCGGCAGCCGGTCGGTGGTGGCGTACTCCTCGTGCACCGCCTCCGGCGGGTTCGCCGACCGGACGTCGGTCACGTTGGCGAGCAGGGCGTTGGCCGCGGCACCGTCGGCGAGCGCGTGGTGCATCTTGCCGACGACGGCGACCTTGCCGCCCTCGAGGCCCTCGCAGTAGTGCAGCTCCCACAGCGGGCGGTCGCGGTGGAGCGGCGTGCTGGCGATCATGCCGATGAGCTGCTCGAGGTCGCGCATGCTGCCGGTGCCGTCGGGGCCGCCGATCCGGTGGCGACGGATGTGGTGCGCGACGTCGATCCGGCGCTGGGTCACCCAGACCGGGTGGTTGAGGCCGAGGGGCACCTCGACCACGCGGCGCCGCAGCGGGGGCAGCCGCTTGAGCCGGGCCAGGATGCCGCCCACGAAGGCGTCGTACGACAGGGCGTCATCGGCCTCGAGGATCGCGATCTTGAGCGTGTGCATGTGGACCGACGGGGTCTCCATGTAGAGGAAGCCGGCGTCGAAGCCCGTCATCCGCTCGATGGCGGGCCGCACCTTCGGCCCGTTCACGACGCGATCCCCGGCAGGTCGCGCACCATGATCTTGCCGGACGCGTTGCGGGGCAGCGCGTCGAGCACGACCACGTCGCGCGGGACCTTGTAGCCGGCGAGCTGGTCGCGCACGTGCGCCTTCAGCTCGTCGGTGGAGACCTCGCCGTGGAGCGCGACGTACGCCGCCAGCCGCTGGCCGAACGCCTCGTCGTCCACACCCACGACCACCACCTCGCGCACCGCGGGGTGGCCGCCGAGGACCTTCTCGACCTCGATCGGGTACACGTTCTCGCCCCCCGACACGATCATGTCGTCGTCACGGCCGACGACGTAGAGCCGGCCCGCGCTGTCGAGGCGGCCGACGTCGCCACTGACCATGTAGCCGTCGAGGTGGTCCTTCTCGGCGCCGGCGGTGTAGCCGTCGAAGGGCGAGGCGCCGCGGACCAGGATCCGGCCGACGACGTCCGCACCGACGTCGCGGCCGGAGTCGTCGACGACCCGCAGCAGGGTGCCACGGACCGGCCTGCCGGCGGTGTCCGGCGCGTGCCGGAGGTCGGCGGGCTGGGCGACGCTGATCTGGCCGGCCTCGGTGGCGTTGTAGCTGTTGTGCACCACGTCGCCGAAGCGGTCCATGAAGGCGACGACGGACTGCGGCTTCATCCGCGATCCGCTGGCGCTCACGAACCGCAGGCTCCGCAGCGAGTAGCGGTCCAGCACCGGCTCGGGCAGGTCCATGATCCGCTCGAGCATGACCGGGACGACGCTCAGCCCGGTGGCGCCGTGCTCGTCGACGAGGGCGAGCGTGGCCTCGGGGTCGAACTTGCGGCGGGTGACGACGGTGGTGGTCATCGTCGCCGCGATCACCAGCTGGCCGAAGCCCCACGCGTGGAACATCGGCGCGACCACCACGGCGGTCTCCTCGCCGCGCCACGGGATCTTCTCCAGCATGCCGGCGAGCTCGTCGGCGCCACCGCCGCTGCGGCGCGCACCCTTCGGGGTGCCGGTGGTGCCCGACGTCAGCAGCACCACCCGGCCGGCGGTCGCCGGCCGCGGCGGGACCTGGCCGGCGTGCGCGGCGATCAGGCCCTCGATGCTCAGGACCCCCGTGGGCACGGGCGCGTCGGTCCAGCCGAGGACCTCGACCAGGCCGTCGATCCGGTCGCGGGCATCGGCGACGACTCCGGCGAACTCCTCGTCGTACAGGAGGACGCGGGCGCCCTCGCGCTCCATCACGTCGGCCAGCTGCGGTCCGGAGAAGCCGGTGTTGAGCAGCAGCGCGCTGCCGCCGAGGCGGGAGTTGGCGAGCAGGGCGTCGACGAAGCCGCGGTGGTTGCGGCACAGGATGGCCACGGTCTCGACGGGACCGTCGGTGACGGCGAGGAGACCTGAGGCGAGCGCCGCCGAGCGGTCCTGGAGCTGCTGCCAGGTCAGCGAGCCGCGCTCGTCGACGAGGGCGGTGCCGTGCGGGCGTCGTACGGCGGCGAAGGCGAAGCTCGTCGTCGCGTTGGTGCCCTGCTGGCGCAGGATCCGGACCAGCCGGAAGTACTTCGCCGGGCTCATCAGGGCCAGCATCCGGGTGCTGACCAGGACCTTGAGGACCCACAGCTGGGTGCGCAGTCTCTGCAGCACGGCGTTCATCCCAGCACCGGGAAGCGTCGCTTGCGCGACATCTCGGCCAGCGCGTCCTGCATCCGGCCCCGGACGACCTCGTCGACCTCGGCGAGGTCGGGGTCGGGGCCGAACTCGGCCTCGATGTCGATCGGGTCGAGGACCCGGGTCGTGATCTTGGCCGGCAGCGGGAAGTTCAACGGCGCCGGGACGAGACCGAACGGGAAGCCGACGCCGATCGGGAACAGGTCGGTCCGCATCAGCTTGCGCAGCGGAGAGTGCCGCCCGATCCACTCGCCGCGCGTCAGGAAGAACTGCGACTCCTGGCCGCCGATCGAGACCACCGGGACGACGGGCACGCCGGCTCGCAGCGCCGTGCGGAGGTAACCCGTGCGACCGTTGAAGTCGACCACGTTGGCCTTGAGCGTGGGCCGGAAGGTGTCGTAGTCGCCTCCGGGGAAGACGATGGTGACACCGCCGGACGTCAGGATCTCGTGCGCCGCCTCCCGGGTGGCGTTCACGAAGCCGAACCGGCGCATCACGGGACCGGCCGCGCCGGTGAACAGCATGTCGTGGGCCAGGCAGTAGAGCGGCCGCTCGGCACCGAAGGCGTCCGCGAAGGCCACGGCGATGATCGGCACGTCCATCGGCATCAGCCCGCCGGAGTGGTTGCCCACGATGAGCGCTCCCCCGTCCGGCACCTTCTCCATGCCGGACACGCTCGAGCGGAAGTAGGCCTTCATGGCCAGCTTGAGCAGCGGCAGCACGGCGGCGACGGAGGCCGGGTCGCGGCGCTCGAGCGCACTCACGCCGCGCCGCCGGGAAGGACGTGGCGCCAGGCGAAGGGCTCCCACGCGGCCGGGTCCTGGCGGAGCCGGTCGACCACGACGGAGAGCACCAGCGGGTTGGCCACCATGCCGACGTGGCTGCTGACGACCTCGACGTTCTCGGCGGGCGCCCGGCCCGGACCAGCGGTCTGCTCGTCGACCGTGCAGCCACGCCACGGGACGATGCCGTCCGTCCTCGACCAGACCGCCGTGAGCGGCACCGGCACCGGTCCGCGCAGCTGGTCGACGATCTCGCGCGCGTTGTCGACGATGCCGTGCCGGACCTTGGACCTCTCGAACAGGCCGGTGGCGCGGGTGCGCTCGCCCTCGGCGCGCCACGGCGAGCCGAGGCAGACGACCTGGCGGACCCGGTCGGGGTGCTCGTGGGCGAGCCAGCGGGCGAGCAGGCCCCCGAAGCTCCAGCCGACGACGCTGACCGGCTCGTCGTACCGGTCGGCGACCTCGGCGAACCGGCGCGGGAGGCCGGTGACGATCTTCTCGGTCAGCCCGTGGTTGCTGCCGAGCCCCCAGCCGTGGACCTCGAAGCCGCGTTGCGCCAGGTGCCCACGGAGCCGGCCGGTCAACTTGTCGTGGGCCGAGAACCCGGGCAGGACCAGGACGGGCCGGCCGCCGCCGAGGTCGCGCTCGGGCAGCGCCGCGTGCGCGAGGTCGAGCAGCCGCGAGGCGCCGTACTCCACCGTCCACCGGGGCAGCTCGAGCAGCATCAGCCCGCGCCCGGGCGCCCCACCGCCCGCGGCAGCAGCCGTGCTGTGCTCGCCTTCGAAGTCGTACACCGTCGCCCCCATGTAGAACATGTTCTAGTTTCGGGACGAGTATCCCCGTGACCTGCGACAACGGCAAGCATCGGGACGCAGATCACAGGCGGCGCGGGCCGTGGGTCAGGACCCCTTCAGCGGCGTCAGCGGGTTGCCCGGCGGAATCGAGGCGCAGTTGTCACCCGCCGGCTTGCCCTGGAAGCGCGCGGTCAGCCAGCTGATCGCGTCGGGGAGCCAGAAGGGCACCGACGTGAAGTGGCTGAGGCCGTACTCCTTGTGCACGACCTTGGTGCCGGCCGCGCAGTACTTGCGGGCCAGGCTGCGCACGTCCCCGGCGACCATCACGCCGTCGCCCCTGCCGACGCTCGCGCTGGCCCTGGTGCCCTCGATCTCGCCGCCGGTCCCCTGCCCGATGAACATCGGGACGGACGGGCTCGGGCGGGTCCCGAGGTTGAGCTTGTTCACGGTCCTCACGAAGACCGGGATGCTCGCCGGGTCGCCGTACTCCGGCTTCGTGATCTTCTTCCACGTCAGCCCCGGGTAGGCGCCGAGCACCTGGGTGATCGAGGCCTTCTGGAGCTTGTCGTAGACCTGTCGTCCGTAGGCGTTGAGGTACGGCGTCAGGTCGATGTCGTAGGCGCGGGCCACGCCGACGATCGCCATCGGCATCACGCCGGCCCAGATCATGGAGCCGTCGATGTATCCGAGGTTGGCCGACGGGCGGACCAGGACGCCGCCCTCGGCCGCACCGACGATCCGCTTGTTGACGTCGGGCGCGTAGCTCGGCGCGAGCACCGACGCCCAGTTGGTGGCGATCGCGCCGCCGGAGTAGCCGACCAGGCCGACCTTCGCGGTCGGCAGGATGCCGGTGCCCGTCGCCCTGAGGGTCGCGCGGATCGAGTCGAGCGTGACGTAGCCGTACTCGGGGCCCGCCGCGAAGTCCGCCGTCGGGCCCTGGGTGTCGGACATGACGATCGCGTAGCCCTGGAGCAGGAAGGTCGACATCAGCACGGTCTCGACGTGCGCCGGCATCGCCCCGAGGGACGCGGCACCGGTCACCGCCCGTGACGGGCCGTGCTCGGGGTCGAGCGAGTCGTAGAACGACTGGTAGGAGATGACCCGGTTCGTCGCGCCGAACAGCGGCTTGATGATCGAGGTGACCCCGGCGACCGCCTCCCCGCGCGCGTTGGTCGTGCGGAACAGGACCTGCACGACCGTCAGCGGCAGCGGCACGCCCGTCACCCGGTACGGCGCCGTGCGGGTCCGCAGCACCGCACCCGGCGCGTAGTCGGCGAGCGGCTTGGCGCCGGTGTAGGTGAAGAACGGGTCCGGCGTGGCTGCTGCCGCGACCACCCGCGCCGGCGTCGGCGTCGCCTCCGCGCCGGGCGCACCCGGGACGAGGGTCGCGGCGAGCGCCACGACCGCTGCCATCACCGGAGCGGCGAGCCGCCTGCGTCGTACCGTCCGTGCCGTCGGCCCCATGCCGCACCACCCTCCCGTGGAAGTGCCGTGACCACCGTCACGGCCGGCTCATGATCGCACGGTGCGTCAGGCGCAGGGCCACGATGTGGACGCGGTGACGCGACGAGCGCCGCTCCTCAGGACCATCCGGACACTCACCTTGCCCGCCGATCTCCGCGCGATCCGGTCCAGCACGAGCGACGAATGCTGGAGCTCCCTGCCTCGCAGCACCGCCCGGCGCTGACCGTCGACGACGAAGGTGGCACTGCGCAGCCGGGTCCGGGCAGCAGAGGAGAAGAACGCCGCGACCCGGTTGCGCGCGCAGTCCCGGTGGCCCACCGTGATCAGGTCGGTGCCCGTCCCGGTCAAGGTACGACGCGTGCCGACCGGGATGAACGAGATGCTTCCCGATCCGATGAGCGACCCCTCGAGCTGACTTCCGTCTCCCGCGGGCAGCTCGAGCCGCACGGTGAGTTGGAGCCCCGAACGATACGTGTCCGGCGGCACCAGGCGGGTCACCCGCCCGCCCACATCGGCGCGGGCAACGCGGCGGTTGGCAGCGTCGTACACGGCCAGCCCCACGTAGCCGCCATTCGTCGCGCGGTACCCCGTCACCTTGTCGGCGCTTCGACCGACGAGCCACGAGCGGCGGCGCGTGGTCACGTGCACCATGACCGCGCCGCCGACCTCGTAGATGATGCTGCACGGCTCGGCGGGGCCCGGGGCGAGGTGGGCGTTCGACGCGACCCTCAGGTCGATCCGCGCCGTTCCCCGCAGGTCCCGGCTGTAGCGGTAGGTGCTGGTGCTGTGCCCGCCGACCGGGACGCCGGCCACCTCACCCGAGGCGTCCATCACCGAGGCCTGCCACCCGCCGTTGGCCACGACGGCGTGGGGGTCGGCGTCGGCTTCCTGGGTGGAGCCGCAGGAGCCGCCCTTGGGCCAGAAGTCCCAGACCTCGATGCCGGCACCCCCGCTGATCCCAGCGAACCGGAGGGCGTCGGGATCGGCGTCGGCCCGCAGGCTCAGGCCGCTCACGACCAGCACGAGAGCGGCCACGCCGGCCGTCCGGCGCATCCTCGTCATCCGCGCTCTTCCCGGTCAGGCACAGGGCCACGAGGTCGACTGCGTGACCCGCTTCGCGCCGGACCTCAGCACGATCTCGGCCCGCACCAGGCCGAACTTCCGGGGCGCGAGCCGGGTCAGCAGGATGCTGGAGCGCTGCAGGGCCCGGCCCCGCAGCACGACACGACGCTGTCCGTCGGCGAAGAAGGTGATCGAGCGCGCCTTGGTGCGTGCTGCCCGGGTGAGCGTCATCAAGGTGCGGTTCTGCGCGCAGTTGCGGTGACCTGCGGTGACGAAGGGGCGTCCGTTGCCGGTGTGGGTACGACGGGTGCCGACCGGCAGGACGGCGAGGCTCGCGACCATGCTCGCCGACGACGAGCGCGCCGTGGCCGAGCCGGCCGGTACGTCGACCTCGGCCGCCAGCGCACCGATCAGCTGGTAGGTCTGCGGGGTCACCAGGCGGGTGATGCCCTTGCCGGGCACGCTCTCGACGACGAAGTCCGAATCGGTCGCCTCGACGTACAACTCGCCGCCGAACCCGCCGCGCGACGTGACGCTGCTGCGCACCACGATCCACGAGCGCCGCGTCACGGCGACCTGGATGCCGGCGCCTCCCGTCGCGCTGTAGCGAACGGTGCAGTCGGGCGACGCCGAGGACGGGGTGGCCCGGGCCGTCGTCGTCGCCTTCACCTCGAGGCGGGTCGCACCGCGGGCGTCGCTCGACACGCGCGCCGAGGTGTCGCTGGTCCCGGCCATCTGCGTCGTGGCGTAGCGCGAGCCCGTGCGCGACATGTGGACCGTGCGCCAGCCACCGTTGACCGGCAGGTCCAGCTCGGGCTCCGCGCCCGTGCCCGGCGACGAGGTGCAGGTCGCCCCCGTCGTCCACGACATCCCACCGGAGTCGTTCGCGATCACCTTCGCGATCTCGACCGCTCCGGCCTGTGCCGACGAGCTGACGGGTTGCACGGCCAGACCTGTGGACAACGCCAGTACCGATCCGGCCACACACCAACGACGCTTCATCACGACGCCTTCCCTTCCCTTCCACGCGGGCGCTGAACCGCCCACGCGACGATCAACGCCCGCGACGCGGGTCGATGCGCCGTACGACGCGGCGCACGGCCGTGCGGACCCGAACGACCGGGCCCAGCGCCGCCACCCGGCGACCGATCCGGCCGGCCCGGTCGCGTCCGTGCTCGACGCCGGCCCGCCACGGGACCGACGCCAGCGAGAAGCGCGCGAGCACGCGGCGCCACCACGGCGTCGCCTTGCGGATCCTCTTCAGCGCCGTGTCGACGTCGGCCCAGTAGGCACTGGCCTCCTCGTCGCTCGGCGCATCCCCGCCGTAGACGTGGCGGTCGGCGGTGTGGGCCAGCGTCACGACAGGGACGACGTCGTAGCGGTCCGCAGCGGCGTACGCGCTCTCGCGGCGGGTCGCGCCCGGCGAGGGACGGACGCCGAGGTCCCGCATGCGGTCGGCCAGCTCGCGCCACGCCCCGGCCAGCTGAGCGGTCGGCTCCTCGGCACGCCGTCGGCGCCGTCGGCGCAGGAACTTGTAGAGGAGGATCCCCCACAGCGGCGAGGTGACCAGCAGGACCTTGAGGACGTCGAAGAGCACCGCGAGGACCGTCAGGAGCACCTCGAGCACGTCGAGGTTGCTGCGCTCACCGTCGCCCTGCTGGAGGTTGTCGTCGGCCTCCTGCGGCTCGCCGGGGATCCGCGGCGGCTGCAGCACCTGCGGCTGCGGCTCCTCGTTGGGCTTGTCGTTGGGCAGCCGGAGCTTCTTGTCCTCGGGCGGCGTCGGCTTGAAGGGCACCCAGCCGTGGTCCTTGAACTTCACCTCGGTCCAGGCGTGCACGTCCTCGCCGCGCACCTCACCGCCGCCGGCGGGCACCTCGAAGCCGATGACCACCCGGATGGGCAGGCCCATCTCCTGCCCGATCAGCGCCATCGCGGCGGCGTACTGCTCGTCGTTGCCGACCGGGTTCGCGGTCTTCGTCAGGACCGCGAGCCGGCTCGCTCCGTGGCCGGACGGGGTGAAGTCGTCGATGCCGTCGGAGTAGAAGCCGTTCGACTGGAAGGCGTCGCGCAGGAAGATGGCGAGCTCGCCGCCGGTGCCGCCGCCGAACTTGTCCTCGACCTCCCAGCGGTTGACCCGGTCGACGAGCTGCTCGGGGACGATCGCGGGTCGCGGGAGGGTGATGGAGTCGTCGGGCACCATCACCGCGATCTCCTCGTCGGAGTAGGTCGGCGGCGCCACCGCGTCGATCTGGTAGGTCGTGCCCGACCGGACACCACCGATCTGGGCGACGGTGCCGGTCGACCGGTTGATGACCAGCTCCGAGGCAATGGTGTCGTCGGGGCTGCCGTCGCGGATGGGCGTCATCGACAGCGTCTCGCCCACGCTCGGCACCCACACCCCGGTGTACTGACCGATCGTGACCTGGCCGTGCATCGTGGCCTTGAGCTCGGTGTCGGGGTCGTTGCGGAAGCGGCGGAAGGTGCCCGAGTCGTGCACCGAGTCCGGGCCGCCCGACACGTTCCACACCACACCGTCGTAGGTGTCCATGACGGCCAGGCGGACCAGCATCTTGCTCTCGAGTCCGGTGACCGAGAACAGCGTCGTGTCGGTGCGGACGTCGCTCTTCTTGTAGTAGCGGAACTTCGCCAGCGGGCTCGGGTAGTCGCGCGGGTCGAACGGCGGGTCGACGTGGTCGCGCAGCACCACGCGGTGGGCACTCGTGTCGCCCGCGGCGCCCAGGCCACCCGCAGCCAGGGCGGCGACGCCGACCACCGCGAGGGTGGCGCCGATGCGTCGTGCCCAGCGGACGCGGACGTCGCGCTGGGAGCGCCAGCGCAGCCAGATCACGCCGACCGCGACGATCGCGAGCCCGCGGGCCAGCGCCGCGTCGGCACGGATGTCGCCGAACGCCGACGACAGCACCAGCACGAGGGCCAGCACCAGGCCGGCGGCGCCGGGCCAGCGCGAACGCCACAGGAGGACGGCCGCGGCCAGTCCGCCCACCAGGCCCGTCACCAGCGGCACGATCATCACGGTGCCGCTCTCGCCGAGCGGCGCGGGCAGCGTCAGCGACTCGCGCCAGGCGTCGACCAGCCCGACGACGAGGTCGTGCAGGGAGTCAGCGGTCGGGATGAACCCGTTGCGCGCCCGCCCGGGGACGACGATCGCGGAGCCGACGAGGAGGTAGAGCGCCACCGCGGCCAGGGTCGTGATCCAGGCGCCCCATCGCAGCCACGCGCCGAGCCAGGCGACCGCGACCCCGACACCGAGGCCGACGACGACCGCGACCAGCCACTGCGAGCCGCTGTAGGCCGCGCCGAGCGGCCAGGCGCAGAGCACGCCGAGGCCGAGCACGAGCGCGGTGTCGACCACCGCCAGCCACCACGGCGGCAGCTGCCGACGACCGCGCTTGCGCTGCTGGACGACCATGACCGGCGCACTGCTGCTGTTGCTGCTGTCGCGCACGGGCGGCCCGCTGGGGCGGGGGCCCAGCGGCTGGCCGGCCGGCGGGACGGTGGTCATGCCGCCACCCGTCGTACGGCGATGCCGAGCTCCTCGAGCCGACCGACGGTCGCGACGCCGAGGTCGCCCAACCAGCGCACCGACGGCTCGTGGCCGACCAGGCAACGCACCGCGATCACGCGCATGTCGACGGGGAGGTACTGCCGCGCCTTGCGCAGCTCGGTGATGCTGACGCCGGACCCGACGCAGAGCACGACGACGCTGGCGGCGAGCTCGTCGACGCTGAGGTGGCGGGCCACGTCGACGAGGTGACGGGCCTTCCAGTCGTAGGTCAGGCCGGAGAGGCCGTCGAGGAAGCGCTGGTTGCTGGTCGCCGGGATCGAGGCGTGCGAGGCGACCGCGCTGAGACGCTGGCCGTCCATGATCGCCTGGGTGCCGAGCGAGCCGGCGACCGAGATCGCGAGCTCGAACTCGTCGTCGGTGGCGTAGTCCTCCAGGCGCGAGCTGACCATCGTCAGCAGGTGCGAGCGCCGGGTCTCCTCGAACTGCCGGACCATGAGGGTGCCGGTCTTGGCACTGGACTTCCAGTGGATGTGGCGCCGGTCGTCGCCCGGGACGTAGCCGCGCAGGGCGTGGAAGGAGACGTCGTTGTCGGACACCTTCGGCACCGTGCGGCCCTCGAGGTCGCGCACCAGGCCGGCGGCCGAACCCTCGACCCGCAGGGTCTTGGGGTGCACGTAGAGCATGTCGAGGTCGCTGAGCCGGCGCTCGCGGCGCAGCAGGCCCAGCGGGTCGGACCGGACCGCGATGACCGGACCCACGTCGAGCACCGCACGGTGCGCGGTCGGGATCGCGAAGAGCTCCTCGTGCATCGCACCAGGCGCAAGCGCGGGCAGGTCGAAGGCGGCCTTGCCCGCCCCGACCGGGAACTCCACGACGAGCGGTCGCGAACGACGGCCGGTCGGGTTGGACAGGGTGAGGTAGCCGTTGGCCCGCTCCCCCACGATCACCCGGTCGCGCGCCAGGTCGAGGCGCGCGGACAGCGGCTGCCGGCCGACCACGAAGAGCACCGCCAGCAGCAGCACCACCAGCAGGAAGACACCCCCGACGACCAGCTCGCCCCAGTGCAGGGCCGGTCCGGCGACCACCAGCGCGATCGCCAGCAGCGCAACCACCCAGCCCGCGGGCGTGACGGTCTCGGTGACCGGCGCCAGCGCGGACCGCAGCCGCTGGGTACGGGTGCCGACCTTGTCGCGCAGCGAGCCGGTGACCGCCTGGCGGCGCCGGGAGAGGTCGGTGAGCGTCCGGCGGAGGCCGGACGCCCAGGAGCGGGGGTCCTTCATCGTGCGGCGGGCTCCAGCGGGACGGAGATCCGCTCGAGGACGCGGCGCACGACGTCCTCGGTCGTCGTACCGCGGAAGTCCTCCTCGGGGTCGAGGACCATGCGGTGCGCGAGCACGGGGACGGCGAGCGTCTTCACGTCGTCGGGCACGACGTAGTTGCGGCCGTACGACGCCGCCCAGGCCCGGGCGGCGCGCACCAGCGCGAGGCCGGCCCGGACGCTCGTGCCGAGGACGACCTCGGAGGCGTTGCGGGTCTCCTCGGTGATGCTGGCGACGTACTCGTAGATCGCGGGCTCGACGTGGACCTGCTGGGCGAGCGAGATCAGGTGCAGCACGTTGTCGCCGCTGATGATCGGGTTGAGGACCGTGGCGGCCTTGCCCTTCGGCGCGTTGGTGAGGATCTGCACCGTGTTCTCGTGGTCCGGGTAGCCCAGCGTCGCCTTGATCAGGAAGCGGTCGAGCTGCGCCTCCGGGAGGCGGTAGGTGCCGGCCTGCTCGATCGGGTTCTGGGTCGCGATCACGATGAACGGTTGGCCCACCATGTGGGTGACGCCGTCGACGGTGACCTGGCTCTCCTCCATGACCTCGAGCAGGGCCGACTGGGTCTTCGGCGAGGCCCGGTTGATCTCGTCGGCGAGGACCACGTTGGAGAAGATCGGGCCCTTGTGGAACTCGAACTCCTGGCTGCGCTGGTCGAAGATCGTCACGCCGGTGACGTCGCTCGGCAGCAGGTCCGGCGTGAACTGGATCCGGTGGTGGTCGCCCTGGATCGTCTGGGCGATCGCCCGCGCCAGCGAGGTCTTGCCCGTGCCCGGGTAGTCCTCGAGGAGGAGGTGCCCCTCCGCGAGGAGGGTGACGAAAGCGAGCCGGACGACCTCGGTCTTGCCGACGATGGCCTGCTCGACGTTGGCGACGAGCTGGGCGAAGGTCTGCGAGAACCACTCGGTCTGTTCGGTGCTGAGCGACATGGATGTCCTTTCGGTGGAGCGAGGAGCGCGGAGGCGGAGGGGCGCTACCGCGAGTCGGAGGCGAAGACGCCGCTCGCGTTGACGGTCACGGAACCGGATCCGGTGAACTTGCAGTCGTTGGAGCCGCCGACGTAGACGTCGAAGTTCTCCTTGACCCCCGGGTTCATCACCGGACACTTCGACGGGTCCACGGCGGCGGGGCCGGCGAGCGAGACCCCCAGCGGCTGCTCACTGTGCGGGAAGCCGCGGCCCTCGACGTAGATCGTGCACTGCTGCCCGGCGCCGAGGCTTCCGCAGCCGTCGTTCCTGCCGAAGGACACCGTCAGGGTTTTCGGCATCGACGTGCCGGAGAGCGGGATGACCTCGCTGTACTGCCGGTCGCCGGAGGCCTCGGACACCGTGCGCACGTAGACGGTGCTCGACGCGCCTCCCTCGCCCACCTCGGCCGAGTAGGTGTCGCCGGACCTGTGGTCGGTCCAGCCGTCGACCCCGTTGGGGCTCCACTGGACGCCGGTGACCTTCTTGCCGTTGGCATCGCCCGCGTAGATCCGGAACGAGATGTGGTACCAGTCGTAGCTGCTGGTCGGAGATGCCGTCGGCGTCCCCGGCTTCCCCCAGGTCCTGATGTCGTAGAGCGAGCTCTCCTGGCCGTCCACCGGCCTCCCGTTGTTGCTGGTCACCGCCCAGACGCGGACCGAGTGCGGGTCGTTGTCGCCGAAGTCGACGGGCGCACCGCCGGGACCGGGGGCACTGCCGAAGTTGTGGACCGCGCCGTTCTCGGTCTGCACGGCGTAGTGATCGATCGGCAGGCCGCCGTCGTCGGCGGGCGGGTTCCAGCCGATCAGCGCGATCCCGTCGTCGGGCGACTCCTGGGCGACCTCGAGGCCCTGGACCGGTCCGGCCTTGGTCCATGGCCGGCCGGTCACCGACGGGCTGTCCTTGCTGACGCCCGCGTCGTTCTGGGCCGCGACCGTGAAGGTGAAGTTCCGGCCCTTCACGATGCCGTTGCTCTCGTCGAACTGCTTCGAGGTCTCGTCCGGCTGGGCGTAGAACGTCGACGACGAGCAGCCGGAGCAGTGGATGACGTAGCGCGTGATCGCGTTGCCGTTGGTCTGCGGCTGCGACCAGCTGGACCAGTCGATCTTGATCCAGGCCCGCGAGTTGAAGCTGTCGGCCTCGCTGGCCGTCAGGCCGGGCTTGGTGCCGGAGGGCAGCGGGACGCCGAAGGGCGCCACCGCGCGCGACGGACCCGAGAACTCGCGCTTCGGCTCGACCAGGTTGACCGCCCGGATCTCGAAGGCGTAGGACGTGCCGTTGGACAGCCCCGTGATCGTGTGGGAGGTCTGGTTGCCGTCGGCCTCCCAGACGTGGGTGCTGCCCGCCTCCTTGATCTCGTAGGTAAGGATCTCGGAGCCCTCGTTGTGGGGCGGGGTCCACCGCAGCGTCAGCTGGCCGTCCATCTTGGAGCCGGTCGGCTTCGACTCGACCACGATCGTCGGCGCGGCCATCACGTCGGGCGCCTCGTTGGGGGTGATCTCCTCCGACGCGGGGCTCTCGTCGCCCCAGCCCTCGGAGTTCTCGGCCCGCACCGTGAAGGTGTACGTGTCGCCCGGCGTGAGCCCGTCGAGCCGGCAGGTGGTCCGCGGGCAGGACTGCTTGAAGCCGTGCGAGCCCTCGACCTCGTAGCCCTTGATCGGGGCACCGTTGGCGCTCGGCTCGACCCACGACAGCACCGCCGACGACGCCTCGACGGTCGAGAGCGTGGGCTGGGCCGGCGCGTCGGGGACATCCATGACGGTGACGTTGATGCGTGCCGTGACGTCGCGGCTCGCGTCGCCCGAGGCGTCCGAGACGGTGACCTTGATGGTGGAGGTGCCGGTGTCGGTCGGCGTGAAGGACACCTTCGACCCGTGCGCCTTGAGGCCCCGCAGCTTGCCGTTGCCCTCGATCAGCGGGTTCTTCGCCTCGATCGTCGGGTCGGGGTAGCGGTTGACCGCGGACTCCGCGAGGTCGACCGTGGTCTCCTCGCCCTCGTCGGCGGCGACGTTGAGGACGGGGATCTGCAGCACCGGGATGTCGCTGCCGACGATCCGGGCGCTCACCACGGCGGTGGCCGTGCCGCCGTGGCCGTCATCGGCCGCCACCTCGACGTCGAGCACCTCGCCGACCTTGGCGCCGGAGGCCTCGATCGACAGGGTGTGGCCCTCGCCGTCGATCTTGGCGTCCAATCCGTCGGGCGCGGAGGTGATGGAGTACGTCATCGAGGCGAGGTCGTCGTCGTTGGCGTCGCGGGTCAGGCCCTCGAGGTCCACCTCGGCGCCGTCGCCCTCGGCGGTCACGTCGACCGCGGCGTCGCGCATCGTGGGGGCGACGTTGCCGACCGGCTTGATGTCGATCGGGATCGTCAGCAGCGAGCTCAGCGCGCCGTTCTCCCCGAGCGAGCGTCCGTCGGTGACGGTGACGCTGACCGACGCGGGCCCGACCCGGCCGCGGGCCGGGGTGAACTCGAGCGAGGTGGGCTCGCCCGGCACGTTGTCGACCGAGCCGTAGATCGAGGTCGGGAACGGGTCGGGGACGATCAGCGGCTGCCGCCCGGCGCGCGTGATCACCAGGTCGGCGAGGTCGAAGACGATCGGCTCACCGGCCGTGGCCTCGACGGGGATCTTGTCCTCGTCGGTCGTCAGCTGCGGCGGCACGTTGTCGGTGCCGGTGACGTAGATGACGCCGTACGTCGACGCGGACTCCTTGTCCGCGTCGTCGAGCTTGTAGAGCACGACCTGGTCCTGGGCCTTGAGCTCGACCCGCACGGTCGTGTCGCCCTCGACGACCTTGCAGTCGCCGCCCTTGCCGGCGTCGCAGCCGGTGACGTGCAGGTCGGCCTTGGCGCCGTCGAAGTCGAGGTCGTTGTCGAGGACGGGGATCTCCACGCTCTCCCCCGGGTCGCGACCGATGATGTCGCCGAGCTCGGCCACGTCGTCGCGGGCCACCGGGGAGTAGAAGGGCGCGTCACGGCTCGCCACGATCTTCAGGATCGCGCTGTCACGGGCGCCCGCGGCGTCCTCGATGGTGTAGCCGACATTGATCGGCGTGCTGCCCTGCTCCGGGGCGTTGCCGACCCGGACCTCGACGAAGCCGTTCTCGTGGTTCGCCTTCTGGTTGGCGTTGAGCTCCTCGATGCGCAGCGGGTCGTCATCGGGGTCGACGTCGTTGGTGAGCACGTCGTAGGCGATGGTCCGGTTGGGCTGCACCAGCACCGTGTCGTCGAGCGCGACCGGGGGCTGGTTGACCTCCTCCTCCGGCACGACGCCGACGCGGACCTCCGCGACGCCGGTGGCGCCGTACTTGTCCTGCACGCGGACCTGGAAGAAGTCGGTGCCGGCCTTGCCCTCGAAGGCCTCGTAGCGGATCCAGTCGACGCCGGTGTCGAGGATCCGGCCGAGCGAGGGCGCGGAGAGGAAGCTGTGGAAGGCCACCGAGTCGCCGTCGGGGTCGGCGCCGACGAGGTCGACGGAGATCACCTTCGGGCGACCCGTGATGACCCGGTCGATGATCGGCTGCGGCAGCGGCGCGTGGTTGTTGCGGGCGGAGTCCTCGACCACGAAGATGCTGACCTCGGCCGAGGCCCGCAGGCCGTCGGCGTCGCGCTCGCCGTAGACGACCGAGTAGTTGCCGGGCTTGTCGGGGGCACGCAGCCGCAGCGAGTCGCCGGCGACCCAGATGTCGAGGTCCTGGTCCTCGAGGTCGAGGTCGTCCTGGATCAGCCGCGGCTTGCCGCCGTCGGGGTCCGAGTCGTTGGCGAGCACCGGGATCGTGGTCACCGACCCGGCCCGCACCGTCACCTGGTCCTTGTTGGCGACGGGCGGCCGGTTGGCCTGACTGTTGGGCCGCTGGGAGATCACCAGCTGGCCGGTGGTCGGGCTGCGGCCGTCGGAGACGAGGTACTCGACGGTCACCGGCTCGGAGAGGTCGTCGGTCAGGCTGACCACGGCGAGCCGCTTGTCGACCAGCGAGACCTTGACGCCGGCGCCGACGGGCCGGTCGATCCGCTTCACGACGAGCACGTCGCCGTCGGGGTCGAGGTCGTTGAGCAGCAGGTCGGCCTGCGCCGTGGCGCCCGGGGAGACGACCACCTTGTCGCGCACCGCGACCGGCGGCCGGTTGTTCTTGGGCGGCGACTCGATGTCGAGGCGCACCTGGGCGGTGGCCGTCGCGGACGAGTTGTAGGCGGCGTACTCGAGGTAGTACGGCTTGGCACGGGTCGCCTTGAAGGTGAAGGTGCCCGACTCGAGGTCCTTCGAGATCTCGGTGCCGGCGGCGTCCCCGACCACGCGCACGCTCTTGAGCGTCAGCTCGCGTCCC
Source organism: Nocardioides sp. Root240 (assembly GCF_001428825.1). Lineage (GTDB taxonomy): Bacteria > Actinomycetota > Actinomycetes > Propionibacteriales > Nocardioidaceae > Nocardioides. Next base: position 530,343 of record NZ_LMIT01000001.1, read on the forward strand.
TCGGGGTTGCGGTCGTTGGCCAGTGGCTGCACGACGACCTGGGTGTTCGCGACGCCGGAGCTCAGGTCCGGCACCAGCTCGGGCGGCGCGGTCTCGCCGACCACGTTGACCTTGAGCTTGCCGACGTAGTCGTCGTAGCCGTCGTTGATCGTGTACTCGATCTCCGAGACCGACGGGACGACCCCGGTGTCGGTGAAGGTGATCGTGCCGTCGGGGCGGTACTCCACGCCGCCGCCGCGCGCCCGCGCGTCGAGCAGGGTGAGGTCGTCGCCCTCCTTGTCGTAGAAGTCGGCGAGCAGGTAGTAGCTCGACGTCGCCCTCCGGGTGACCGTGAGCTCCTGCGCCTGCTTGCGGTCGTCCATCAACCTCGGCGCGGTGTGCTCGCCGTTGCCGATGATCTTCAGCCGCACGGTGGCATAGGGCTTGTCGCTGACCCGCCCGTCGGTGACGTAGTAGCGGATGACGGCGACGCCGCGGTCCTCGGCCTTGACGGCGACCTGCAGCTGGGTGCCACCGCCGACGATCTTCACCTCGACGTCCGGTCCGCTCATGACCTCCTGCCGGACGATCCGGATGATGTCGCCGTCCGGGTCGTGGTCGTTGAGCGCGACCACGGGCAGCACCGTCGACCGGCCGGGCCGGGCGCCGAGCTCGTCGTCGTTGGGCTCCGGCGGACGGTTCTCCTGGTCGGGGATCTCCTCGGTCGTCTTCTTCAGCTTGGACTTGTTCTCGTTCTTCGGCTCGACCTGGGGCCAGTTGTCGGCCTTGGCCTTGCCGGGGTTCTGGACCACCCAGGCGTCACCCGTACGGACGTCGTTCAGCACCACGACCTCGCGGTTGACGCGGAACCTCAGGTCCGCACCCTCCTGCATGTGCTGGATCGGGTCCGGGTCGTCGTCGTTGTCGTCGGCGCAGTCGCGGAGGTAGTTGTGCGGGGAGGAGGGGTCCGACCAGGCGGAGTACACGCACTGGGCGCCACTGAGGTAGACCGGAGGGGCGGGCGTGCCGTTGACGTCGCCCTCACTGATCCGCTCGAGGTGCCCGCCGTCGAGGTCGGCGGCGTAGAGGCCGTCGTTGGTCGCGATGCTGACCACTGAGCGCTCGTCGGACGGCTCCTGGACGCGGACGCTCGTCGGGTCCGCGGCGTCGACCGGGATCGGGTCGGCGTCGGGGACGTAGAGCTCGGTCGTGGTGGCGGCGAAGAGCACCGGCTCCTCGCCCACGACGGTCAGCTGGAGCTGCTTCTCGTCGCGGCCGATGTCGCCGTCGGCGAGGTCGACCGTGTCACCGGAGGACACCTCCTCGCCGTCGGGGGTGAAGGGCGTCGCCCCGCCGTCGCGGTCGAGGACCCAGGCCCGGCCGTCGGTGCCGACCGCTGCGGTCACCGCGTCGGAGGCGACCGGCTCGGTCGCGTCGGCCGAGAAGCTGCTGAAGCTGCTCTCCGGACGCACCCAGGCCTTGCCGCTGCGCGGGTCGACGACGACGAAGGTGTCACCGCCGTGGGCGACCACGGCACCGGTGGGCAGCGAGGTCGCCTCGCCGGCGCTCGCCATCGCGACGTCGACCGCCTTGACCCCGCGCTCGGACGTCTGGTCGTCGAGGTAGACGCTCGTGGCGCGCTGGATGACGTCGAACTCCCGGGTCCCGGCGTCGACGCCGAGGTCGAGCTCCTCGATCTGGGGGTTGAGCCGGGCGGTCAGTGCCAGCTCCTCGTTGGTCACCCAGACGCCGCCGTCGTTGAGGTCCACCTCTGTGAACGGCTTGCCGTCGTGCTGCCACGCGAGCACGACGAGCGACCCGAGGGCGACCGTCAGCGCAGTGCCCGACGCCGTACGGCGCCACCGGCCCTTCACTGCCCCACCCCGCACTTGGGGGCCGAGGCCTCCGAGACCTGGCTGCCCGGTCGCGACACCGAGACCTGGACGCACACGGTGGCGTCGCGCGGCACGGTGATCGTGCGGCTGCTGTCGCGGGTCCAGTCGGGCTCTGCGTCCTCGTAGCCGTCGCCGGTCATGACCACCTTGAACTCGTCACCCTCCCGGGGCTTCTCCTGGGCCCAGCTGAACGTCCACCGGTTGCCGCGGTGGGAGACCGTGACCACGGGCGCCTCGGGCACGTCGATCGCCTTGTGGGGATCGGCCGGGCCCTCGCCGTGGATCGGGCCCTGTCGGGGGTCCTCGTCGTCGGACCCGCCGGCGAGCAGGGCGAAGCCGATGCCGGCGGCCACCAGCGCGGCGACGACACCCACGGCGATGCGTCCGCCGCGGCCAGGACCCCCGTCGTCGGTACGACGCGGCGGAGTGGCGCCCTCCGTGCCCCCGCCGGTCGCGACCGGGGCTGCGCCGGGGACGCGGGTGCGGTCGTCGACCTCCGGCGCCACCGGGTGCGGCCGCGCGCTCACCGCGGCCGGGATGATGACCGACACCGGACGGACCAGGGTGCGGGCGTCGTTGGGGTGCTCCTCGCTGAGCGCCGACGGCGAGGCGTCCATGACCTCGAGCCGGGTCGGCGACTGGCGCAGCTCGATCTGCACGTCCTGCAGCTGGCGACCGAGCACCATCGCCGAGACGGGACGCTTGCCGACCTCGACGGACATGGCCCGGCGCAGCACGTCGAGCAGGGACGCCGGCACGTCGGGCCGGCGCAGCGGGGTGAGCTGGCCGCGCTCGATGCGGTGCATCAGGCTGGCGTTGTCGTTGGGGGCGTCGCGGCGCTCGACCGGCGGGTGGCCGATGAGCAGCGAGTAGAGGGTCGCGGCCAGCGAGTAGACGTCGCTGCGGACGTCGTGGCTGTCGGCGGTGAGCGCCTCCGGGGGTGACCACGGGATCGACAGTCCCTGGCCTGCGGCGCCGGCCTCGCCGACGACCGACGCGATGCCGAAGTCGGTCAGCAGCGGGACGCCGAAGGTACTGGTCAGGATGTTGTGGGGCTTGATGTCGCGGTGCAGGATCCCGGCCCGGTGGGCGGTCTCGACGGCGCTCGCGATCTTGACACCGATGTCGAGCACCTCGCCGACGGCCAGCGGCTGGGCGCGGTAGCGCTGCGCGACGTGCGGCGGCGGGCAGAACTCCATGACCAGGAAGGCACGTCCGTCGGAGCTCACCCCGGCCTGGTAGATCGGCACGATCGAGGGGTGGTTGGACAGCTGGGCCATCACGTTGGCCTCGGCACGGAACAGCTCGAGCGCCGCGGTGTCGCTGCTGTTGCGCAGCACCTTGATGGCGACCTGCCGGGTCGGCAGCTCCTGCTCGTAGCGGAACACGTCGGCGAAGCCACCCTCGCCGATGTGGTCGATGAAGCGGAAGCCGGGGATCTGGGGCGCGTTCTGGCTCATCTGCTGGTTGGTCTGCTGGTTCATCAGTGGTCGCCTCCGGCGGGCACGACCTTGGCGGTCAGGCCCTTGGAGAGGGTGAGGACGTCGCCGAGGCCGACCTCGGTGGCGACGCCGTGGTCGAGCGGGACGGGGGTGCGGCCCGGACGGGCCAGCAGGGTGCCGTTGGTCGAGGTGTCGGTGACCGTGACCCGGATGCCGTCGGAGGACACCTCGAGGTGGGTGCTCGACACGTAGGGGTCGTCGACGGTCACCAGCGCCGGCAGGTTGGCGCTGCCACCGACCTGCTGGACCCGCGGGCTGCGGCCGATCAGCACCCGGCGGCGGACCGCGATCACCCGGCCGGTGGACAGCTCGAGGGCGACGAGGGGACGCGGCGGCGGCGTGGTCGCCGGGGCGGCGACGGCCTGGCTGGCGCGCAGCGCCTGCAGTTGGGCGGGGGTGATCGTGCGGCCGTCGTGGTCGGACGACGGGTCGGCGGCGACGGTCGCTGGGGCGGGGACCGGGGCGGGTGCCGGGATCGGCGCGGGTGCCGGCGCGGGTGCCGGCGCGGGTGCCGGCGCGGGTGCCGGCGCGGGTGCCGG
>NZ_LMIT01000001.1:534264-676859 GCF_001428825.1 Nocardioides sp. Root240
GGGTGGCGGCGGGGGCGGGGCCGGTGGGGCCGCGGCGACGCGGACGACGGTGTGCTCGGGAGCCGGGGCGAAGGCCTGCTCCGGGGCGGGCTCCGGGGCGGGCTCCGGGGCGACCGGCTCTGGTGCGGTCGGGGCGGCGCCCGTGAGCACGGGGCACCAGGTCAGGCCGCCGCTGAGCACGACGCCACGCTCGAGCGGGAGCCGCGGGCCGGCCGGCGTCGTACCGATGGGGAGGAGGTGGACCTCCTCGCCGGACCGGGGGTGGGCCACCGCCTCGGTCCACGTCGCGGCGTCGCGGCCGTCGACCGACAGCTCACCGACCCGGACGGCGAAGGCACCGCGGACCAGCACCCGGACCTCGGCACCGACCACGCGGGCCGCGGCGAAGTCGGGCAGCGCGCCGAGGTCGCCGCGGGAGAGCACCTCCACCACGGTCAGCGGCTCGAGGCCGCGTCCGGCGAGTGCGGACACCTCGGCCAGCCGGTCGGCCGACACGACGACCACACCCTCGTCGGTGACGAGGGTGGCGTGCTGACCGGGGACGTACGACGCGGTCACGACCGCTCCCCCGCGTTGGGCCGCGTGTGCTCGACCCGCTCGTCGGCCGTACCGGCGACGTCGACCACCACGACGGTGACGTTGTCGTGGCCGCCGGCGGCGACCGCGGCGTCGACGAGCGTGTTGACGGTGCGCTCGGCCGGGCCGTCCTCGGCGAGGATGTGCAGGATCGCGGTGTCGGAGATCTCGGTCGGCAGGCCGTCGGAGCACAGCAGCAGGCGGCTGCCGACCTCGGCCGGCACCAGCGCGAAGTCGGGTTCGGACAGGGTGTGGGCGCCGATCGCGCGGGTCACGACGTGCCGCTCGGGGTGGCCCAGCGCCTCGTCGCGGGTGAGCTCACCGGCGTCGATCAGCTCCTGGACGACCGAGTGGTCACGCGAGATCTGCTCGAGCACGCCGTTGGCGAGCAGGTAGGCACGGGAGTCGCCGATGTTGGCGACCAGCCAGTAGCCACGGCCGTCCTCGATCACGTGGGCCGCGGCGACCAGGGTCGAGCCGGGCGCCGAGCCGTCGGCACCGACCAGAGCGGCGACCTGCTGCTGGGCGGAGCGGACGGCGGCGTCGATGTCGGCGGGCTGCACCACGCCGAGCCCGGCCAGCGGCGCGAAGGCTTCGACGACGAGGCGGCTGGCGGCGTCACCGCGCTCGTAGCCGCCCATGCCGTCGGCCACGACGAACACCGGCGGGGCCACGAGCAGCGAGTCCTCGTTGACGGTGCGGACGCGTCCGGGATGGGTCGCGGCAGCGTGGACCAGCCGAGTCGCCCCGCCCGCAGGCGTCCACGTCTCGGCTCCCGTCGCGTTGACCCGCACCGCTACCCCCGAGAGAACCAGCGCCCCACCCCTCCCATCGCACGGTGGGGACGTCGGGTCGCAGCGTACCCCGACGACCTCCGCCTCCGGGCAGCAATGGCGCCACATGTGGCGACGTCACACCAACACCCGGGCCCCCGCGGTGGGTCATTACGCTGGCCCCATGAGCCAGAAGCCCGAGATCGACTTCGTCGACCCCACCCCGCCCACCGACCTCGTCATCACCGACCTCACCGTCGGCGACGGCGCCGAGGCCACCTCCGGCAGCACCCTGTCGGTCCACTACGTCGGCGTCGCACTGTCGACCGGCGAGGAGTTCGACGCGTCGTACAACCGCGGTGCCCCGCTGGACTTCCGCCTCGGCATCGGCCAGGTCATCCAGGGCTGGGACACCGGCGTGCAGGGCATGAAGGTCGGCGGCCGCCGCCAGCTCGTCATCCCGCCGCACCTGGGCTACGGCGACCGCGGCGCCGGTGGCGTCATCAAGGGCGGCGAGACCCTGATCTTCGTGGTGGACCTGCTCGAGGTCCGCTGACCCTCCCGCTCCGGCTGCGGTCGGCCAGATCTACCAAGGCAGGTTGTCCGGTACGTCGCCCTCGGCGACCCGGGCAGCCTGCCCTCGCAATTCCACGACGTCGCCGACGCGCAGCTGACGTCCGCGGCGGGTGTCGACCTCCCCGTTGACCTGCACCAGGCCGTCGGCGATGACCGGCTTGGCCTCGGCCCCCGACTCCACGAGGTTCGCCAGCTTGAGGAACTGACCGAGCCGGATCACCTCGTCCTTGATGGGGACGTCGACGGGCACCGGGCCCGTGGGCTCCTGGTCCTTGCGCTTGCGGCCGAACATGGCCATCAGTGAAGCACCACGGAGATCGCGTGGATCAGGACCCCCACGAGTCCGCCGACGATGGTGCCGTTGATCCGGATGAACTGCAGGTCGCGGCCGACGTGCAGCTCGATGCGCTGCGCCGCCTCCTTGCCGTCCCAGCGCTCGATCGTGTGGGTGATGACGGTGGTCAGCTCGCTGCCGTAGCGGTCGACCGCGAAGACGGCGGCGTCGGCGGCCATCCGGTCGAGCCGCTCGCGCAGCGGGGCGTCGGCGCGCAGCCGCGCCGAGCCGGCCTCGACCTCGACCAGCAGCCGGCGTCGTACGGCGCCGTCGGGATCGTCGAGCGACGACAGCAGCGCCTTGCGCAGGGCCTGCCAGAGGGTCACCGCCGTCGCGATCACGGCCGGGTGGTCGAGCACCCGCTCCTTGAGCCGCTCGGCACGGGCCTGGGTGTCCGGGTTGGCGAGCAGGTCGTCGGAGAGCCGCCCGAGCATGGAGTCGAGGGCACGGCGGGCGCGGTGGGAGGGGTTGGCGCGGATGTCGGCGACCCAGCGGACCATCTCGAGGTGGGCGCGGTTGATGACATAGGTGTTGACCGAGTCCGGCGCCCACCACGGCGCCCGCTCCCCCAGCACCTCGTGGACGGTGTCGGGGTTGGCCAGCAGCCACCCGTGCATCTCCTCGAGCATCAGGTCGACCAGTCCGTGGTGGAGATCGTCGTGCAGCGCCTCGGCGAGCAGCCCACCCAGCAGCGGCGCGATCGGCTCCTCGCGGAAGCGCGGCACCAGCGCCTCGGTCACCAGCGCCTCGACGTGCTCGTCGCGCACCTTGCCCAGCGCGACCGCGGCGATCTCCGAGCCCTCCGTGACCACCCGCTCGGCGTTCGCGGGGACGGCCAGCCAGTCACCCACCCGCTGGGCGATCTGCACCCCGAGCACCCGCTCGCGGATGATCTCCTCCTGCAGGAAGTTCTCGCCGACGAAGTCCTCGAGCCCCTTGCCGAGGTCATCCTTGCGCTTCGGGATGAGGGCGGTGTGCGGGATCGGCAGCCCGAGCGGGTGCTTGAAGAGCGCGGTGACGGCGAACCAGTCCGCGATCGCACCGACCATCGACGCCTCGGCCCCCGCGTTGACGAAGCCCCAGGCCCCGTCGAGGCCGAGCGTGGCGACGTAGACGACCGCGGCGAGGACCAGCAGGGAGACGGCCACGGTCCGCATCCGGCGCAGGGCCGAGCGTCGTACCTCGTCGGCGGACGGGTCGGTGGGGATGAGGGGGCCGGACACGCGTCCATCCTTGCCTACGACGGCGAGGGAAGCGCGAAGGGCGGCCCCGGTCTGTGGTCCGGGACCGCCCTTGCGTTTCGCGCGTCGCGGAACCCCCCAGTCACCGCAACCTCGCACCTCGATCAACGACGCGGGGACCGTGAGGTTCCGGTTCCGGGAGGATGAACGTGACGGAAAGTCACAGGAATCGGATCTGATACCGAGCAGGCGCTCCGGCCTCAGGCCGAGGCACCCCGACGGGCCGGTACGAGCGCCGCGAGGACGACCCCCAGGAAGGCAGCCGCGGCGCCGACGACGAAGCAGATCCGGAACGCGCCCTCGTCCGGGATGTCGTAGCCCCCGAGGCTGATCGTCGAGGAGGTGAGGATCGCGGCCATGACCGCCGCGGAGACGCTGGTGCCGATGGAGCGCATCAGTCCGTTGATGCCCACGCCCGAGCCGGCCTCGGCCAGCGGGACGGCCTCGAGGATCAGCGTCGGCATGGCGGCGTACCCGATCCCGATGCCGGCGGAGGTGATGCAGTTGGAGACCATCAGCTGCCAGGGAGCGTCGGTCAGGAAGATCGCGAAGACGTAGCCCAGGCCGAGCACCGTGGCGCCGATCATCAGCGTGCGACGGGCGCCGATGAGGCGGATCAGGCGCCCCGACACCGGCGAGAAGGCCATCATCACCAGGCCGCCGGGAGCCAGCCACAGGCCGGTCTCGAGCATGGTCTGGCCCAGGCCGTAGCCGGTCGCCCCGGGCGACTGCAGGAGCCGGGGTACGACGATCGCCTGGGCCATCATCCCGAAGCCGATCGCGATCGCGGCGACGTTCGTGAGCAGGACCGGGCGGCGTGCGGACACCCGCAGGTCGCAGAGCGGGTCGGCGACGCGGAGCTCGTAGCTGCCCCACGCCAGGAGCACGACGACGGCGGCGACGAGCAGCCCGATGGTGCGTCCGTGGGCCCAGCCCCACTCGTTGCCCTTGGACACGGCCACCAGCAGGGCGACCAGGCCGACAGCCAGGCCGACGGCACCGACCGCGTCGAAGCGGCCGGGCACCGCGTCGCGCACGTGCGGCACCAGCAGGACCACGGCGGCGGCGACCGCGGCGGCGAGCCCGGTCGAGACCCAGAACAGGGTGTGCCAGCTGAAGTCCTGCACGATCCACGCGGACAGCGGCAGGCCGATGGCACCACCGACGCCGAGGGTGGCGCTCATCGCGGCCATGCCGGTCGCGGCGTACTGCGGCGGCACGACCTCGCGCATCAGCGCGATGCCGACGGGGATGAAGCCCATCGCGAAGCCCTGCAGCATCCGGCCGGCGAGCATCGGGGCCAGGGTGTCGCTGAGCGCACAGACGAGCGAGCCGAGCGCGAGCAGGGCGGCGCTGATCATCAGCACCCGCTGCTTGCCGAACAGGTCGCCGAGGCGCCCGGAGATCGGCATCGCGACCGCGCCGGCCACGAGCGTGGCGGTGACGACCCACGAGGCGTTCGCCTCGCTGGTGTGCAGCAGCATGCCGAGCTCACCCTGGATCGGGATGACCATCGTCTGCGTGAGCGAGGCGGTCAGGCCGCCGAAGCACAGGACGACGACGGTCAGCAGGGGCGAGCCGATCCAGCCGCCGGCGGCGGGCGCGGACGGCGAGGCCGCGGGCGAAGTGGTTGTCACGGTCAACCAGTCAACGGTGTTGACCGACTCCCTGTCAACGCCGTCGACCACGTCCGGCCATGCCCTACGGTGGCGGTGTGACGAAGACCTCCTCGCCCGAGCGCCAGCTGCGCCCCGCCGGCCTGGCCACCCGGGCCGCGATCGAGGAGGCGGCGCGGCGGCTGTTCGCGGAGCGGGGCTTCGACGCGTCGGTTCGCTCGATAGCCGCCGAGGCGGGCGTCGACCCGGCGCTCGTGATCCGGCACTTCGGGTCCAAGGAGGCGCTCTTCCTGCGCTGCATCGACACCTCCGGCAGCATCGGCGCGGTCCTCGACGGGCCGATCGAGACCGTCGGGCGACGGCTCATCGCCTACTTCCTCGAGCCCGGCCGGCCGCTGACCCGCCAGCGCTACCTCGCGCTCGCCCAGGCCGCTCACCTCGACCAGGTGCGCGAGGAGATGAACCGGCACACCGCCGAGACCTACGTCGCCGCGCTCGCCCCGCGGCTCACCGGTGAGGACCGCGAGCTGCGGGTCGCCCTCGCCGTCGCCCAGCTCGGCGGGCTCCTGAACCTGCTGTTCCGCCAGGAGGACCCGATCGTCACGGCCGCCGACGCCGACGCCGTCGTCGCGCTGTACGGCGATGCGATCCAGCACCTGCTGACCCCCGAGCACGCCTGATGCGCGGCGCGCGCGGCTGGCACGCGCTCACCGCCGTCGTCGCGATCGTCGCGATCGGCCTCCAGCTCGTGCTCGTGATCCAGGGCGGCCGGGTGCTCGACGAGGTCGAGCCGCCCGCCCTCGGCCTGCGGCTGGCCCGCTTCATCGCCTACTTCACGATCCAGAGCAACCTCCTGGTCGCGGCCGCGACGGTGCTGCTCACCCTCTCCCCCGGGCGCGACGGGGCGGCCTTCCGCGCCCTCCGGCTGGCCGCGACCGTCGGGATCACCGTGACCGGACTGGTCCACTTCTTCCTGCTCCGGCCGTTGCTCGACCTCGACGGCGCCGACTGGGCCGCCGACAAGCTGCTGCACATGGTGGTGCCCGTGCTGGCGTTCGTCGGCTGGTTCGCGTTCGGACCGCGTCCGCGGATCGACGGCCGGGCGATCGCGGTCGCCTTCGCATGGCCGATCGCCTGGCTCGCGGTCACCCTCGCCGTCGCCGGCGCGACCCGGTGGGTGCCCTACCCGTTCCTGAACTTCCGCGAGGAGGGCTGGGCGCACGTCGGCGTGGTCTGCGTCGGGATCACCGTGCTGTTCGCAGCACTCATCGCCGGGTTCCGGTACGCCGACCGCCGGCTCGCGCCTCGGCCCTGACCTGCGGCGGAGCAGGAGGACGAGACAGCGTCCCGGGGTGTGACATCGCCGCGAGACGTCAGTCGCCGCGGGCCTCCAGCGCCGCGGTGAGGAGCGCCACGAGGGCCTCGGTCTGCAGGTCGATGGCGCCGCCCTCGACGTCCTCGCCCGCACCGTCGAGGGCACGGGCCGCGAGGCCGGCCTTCTTGTCGATGAGCTCGGCGATGCGGGTGTCGAGGGTCTGGGTCGCGATGACGCGCCACGCCGTGACGGGCTCGGCCTGGCCGATGCGGTGGACCCGGTCGATGGCCTGGGTCTGCTCGGCGTCGGTCCACGAGAGCTCGGCGAGCACCAGGTTGGACGCCACCTGCAGGTTGAGGCCGACGCCGGCAGCGGTCAGCGAGCAGACCGCGATCTGCACCTCGGGGTCGTTGACGAAGGCGTCGATGGCCTTCTGCCGTGCGGTCGAGGACTGGTCGCCACGGATGGAGGTGTACTTGATGCCCCGCTCCGCGAACGTCTTCTCGGCCACGTCCATCACGTCGATGTGCTTGGCGAAGAAGACGACCTTGCCGACGTTGCGGGCCAGCTGGGCGGTGTAGTCGGCCGCGAGACCGGCCTTCGCCTGGCCGATGCGGCGCATCATCATGAAGACGTTCTCGCCGGTCTTCGACGAGTTGTCCTCGCGCTCCCAGCCGGCGACCTGGCGGACCAGGTGGTGGTCGATGCCCTCGACCACGTGGCCGGCGCGACGCGTGGACAGCGCGGCGTCGTACCGCTCGACCATGCGGCGGGCGAGCTCCTGCTCGGCCTTGCGGATGGACCGGCCGGCCTCGCCCTCGAGCTCGACGGGCATGTCCGCGACGCGGCGGGCCGGGATGTCGGCGGCGACGTCGATCTTGCGGCGACGCACGATGCCCTCGTCGACGACGGCGCGGCGGGCGGCGGGGTAGAACGCCGGGTCGGCCGGGGTCAGCCCGGTCTCCTCGAGCGCCTCCATCAGGTCGCCCTGGGGCACGACGTCGTCGATCCAGCCGAGGAACTGCCAGATCGCCCGGAAGTCCTCGATGTCGTTGATCAGCGGCGTGCCGGTCAGCGCCATCATCAGCGGCCGCGCGACCCGCGAGCGGATCCGGTTGCTGATCTCCAGCACGTTCTGGGAGCGCTGGGAGGTCTTGTTCTTGATGTAGTGCGCCTCGTCGACGATCATCCCGCGGAAGCCGTGGTTGCCGAGCCAGCCGACGTGGCGGTCGAGGATCTCGTAGTTGACGATGAACACGTCGGCGAAGCCGTCGGCGTCGGCGCCGTCGCCATGGAGGACGGTCGCCTTGCGGTGCGGGGTCCAGATCTCGACCTCGCGCGCCCAGTTCGTCTTCACGACGTTCGGCACGACGGCCAGCAGCGGGAACGCGCCCGCGGCCTCGGCCGCCAGCAGGGCCTGGGCGGTCTTGCCGAGACCCGGCTCGTCGGCGAGAAGGTACGTGCGGTGCCCCAGCGCGGCCGAGCCGATCAGCTGGGCCTGGTGGTGCATCAGCTCGCGGCCGACCGGGCCGTGGAGGCCGGTCAGCGTGGTCAGCTGGTCGGCGTCCGGCAGCGGCATGCACGCCGGGGCGTCGGGTGCGGCGCGCTCGAACGAGCGGAACAGCGGCTCGAGCAGCTCCCAGCCGGCCAGGCGGCGCGGCCGGACCTTCGCCCGGGCGTGCTCGAAGTCGGGGGCGAGGAAGGGGTTCGCCAGCTGGCGCGCCTGCACCGACTGCGGGATCACCCGCTTCTCGAGCAGGGCCGCCGTCTCGGGATCGACGACGACCGGCTCCGGCTCGGGCTCGGGCGCGTCGACGCCGGCCTTGCGCAGCAGCTCGCGCCGCATCGCCTTGGCCGACTCCGACATCTCGGCGTTCTCGTCGAGCAGCGTGAAGAGGGTGCTGTCACGGGCGGCCGTCTGCGCGAGGATCGTCGCGATGCCGTCGAGGCGCTTGAGCTCCTCGCCGCGGCGGCTGTCGGAGAGGTCCGGGTCGTTCTTCACCCGGGTCCGCTCTTCGCGGGCCAGGAGCGCGACGACCTGGAACTTCGCCCGGACCTCCGGCATCGCCGAGCGACGGGCGACCGCCGCCTCGACCTCGCGCACGGCGCGTGCGAGCTGCGGGATGATGCCCTCTTCGTTGCGACGCGTCCGCGCCGCCTGCGGGTTGTTGCGCCGCTGCTGCGTCGCTCCCCGCTGGCCTCCTCGAGCCACAGGTGTCCTTCCCAGTGCGGATCGCTCCGCAAGGCTTCGCCGGCGGCTCGCGCTGCTGCGGGAGGGCACCGGACTGGTGAACATCACCGGGTGCCCGTCTGCGAGACGGCGTCCGGTGGTCCTCCCAGAGTAGCGCACCCCCCGCCGGCGAGGGATCAGGCGGCGTCCACCACCCGCCCGCTGTACGCCGCCAACCGGGTCAGCGCGTCGGCGTCGACCGGCGCCGCGACCTCCTCGGCGAAGGCCCGGCCGCGGGCGCCCGGGACGACGTTCGCGGCCAGCCCGGCGACATACTCGGCCAGGGCGTCGCTGACGGTGATGGTCGCGCCGACGGCCCGGGCGAGGTCCCAGGCGTGCAGCAGCAGCTCGATCGAGACGATGCCGGCGAGCACGGGCGCCGGCGCCTCGCCGAAGGGGCTGCGAGCCATGCCGTCGAGACCACGACGACGCCAGGCCTCGATCACCTCGGCGGCGAGGATCGAGACCGTGTCCTCGAGGTCGGCACCCGAGGGGCGGACCAGCTCGGCCTCGGCCATGGTGCCGAACGAGACGAGCGAGTCGAGCAGGTGGTCGACGAGCTGGTCGACGGTGAACTCCGCGCACGGCGTCGGCCGGTCGCCGTCGGCGTCGCCGACCTGGCGCAGCACCTGCTGCAGCACCGCGAGGCAGGCCTCGGCGGACACCAGCTCGTCGATCGGGTCGGGCGCGGCGGCCCACTCGTCGGGGCCGGCGTCTCCCTTCGCGGCAGCGAGCTCGAGGCGCCCGAGGAAGTGGTTCCAGCCCTCGGCGTGCGAGACCTCCTGCTCGGCGCTCAGGCCTTCGTGGACGAGGGTGACGGTCGAGCCGCCGTCAGCGGGCTCGACGGTGATGGTGACGGTACCGAGCGCCCCGTCGTCGCCCGGCATCTGGTCCCAGCCCCAGTCGAGCACGAGGCGACGGCCCGGCTCGACCTCGGCGACGGTTCCCGCGGCCACGTTGCCCGGGGTCACGGTCCAGCGCCAGTCACCGCCGGCACGCAGGTCGATCCGGGCGGTCACGGTCATCCAGCGGCGCAGCCGGTCGGGGCGGGTCACGAGGGCGAACGCCTCGTCGGGCGTGACCGGCAGGGCGACGGTCTTCGAGTAGGTCATGACGACTCCTGGGTGTCCTGGGTGTTCTGGGTGTTCTCGGGTGGGGTACGACGGGCGCGGAGCTCCTCGGCGTCGGCGACCAGCAGGTCGAGCTCCGCTGTCCAGAACCGGTCGATCTCGGCCTGGAGCCGGCGCAGCCCGTCGGGGACGACGCGGTAGATCCGTTGCCGTCCGGACTTCTCGGCCTCCACGAGCCCGGCCTCGGCGAGGACGAGCAGGTGCTGGCTGATCGCCGAGCGGGTCACCGGGAACTGCTCCGCGAGCTCGGTGACGCTGCGCGGACCGCTCGCCAGCAGCTGCAGCAGGCGGCGCCGGTTGGGCTCCGCCGCGGCACTGAGGGGATCGGTCACGTTCAAATACGTTAGTCACGACTAACGCATTTGGTCAAGGCCCTCCCGATTCACAGCGTCCTGCCAGTCCCGGCGCAGCCCTCCCCCAGCACCCCGCAGCACCGTCGAGTGCAGTCCCCCAAGGAGGCGGGACACGAGAGGAGACCCAGATGACGAAGTACCGCACCCGGGCCGCGGCCCTGCTGGCCGCAGGCGCCGTCGCCGGCGGCGTGAGCGCAGCGACCCTCTCCGCGCACGCCGCGGACGACACCAGCTCCGGCTCGTCGAGCACGGCCGCCGAGCGCGGGCCGGGCGGCCCCGGCGGACCGGGCGGCCACGGTCGCGGCATCGGCGTCGACACCACCGCCCTCGCCAAGGCCCTCGGCGTCACCGAGGACGAGCTGTCCGACGCGCTCGACGCGGTCCGCGACGCGACGAAGCCGGACGACGCCGACAGGCCCGCCGCGGGAGAGCAGCCGACGCCGCCCACCGACGAGGAGCGCGCCGAGCGCGAGGCCGCCTTCGTCACCGCCCTCGCCAAGGCGCTCGGCCTGTCCGAGGACAAGGTGTCCGACGCCCTCGACACCGTCCGCGCCGCCCGCGAGGCCGACCGCCGCCAGGAGCTGGGCGAGCGCCTCGACACCGCCGTGGAGGACGGCGACCTGACCGCCGCCGACAAGGCGTCGGTGCTCAAGGCGTTCGACGCAGGCGTGCTCGGGGGCCCGCGCCGGTAGCAGCGCGGGCCCCGTACGAGATGCTCGGCCGGGACGGCTCAGTCGCCCACCCCGAGGGCGTCCCGGCCGAGCGCGAGGAGGGTGTCCTCCGGGGTGAACGGGTGGAACTTCACGGCGCGGATGTCGCGGTAGCACCGCTCGATCACCGATCCCCTGAAGAACGCCGGCCCGCCTGCCACCTCCATCGCGAGGTCGCAGACCTCGAGGCCGGCACGTCCCACCTCCGCCTTGGCGGCCATCACCGCCAGCACGGTGGCGTACGACGGCGACGGGTCGTCCCCGACCAGCGCCAACGCGCCGTCGAGCGCCCAGGTCGCGACCTGGAGCCTCGAGCGCATCACGCCGACCTGGCGCTGCACGGTGGGGTCGGACGCACGCCGGGAGGCGGCGGCGACCGCGGCGTCGTACGCCGCCTCGGCGATGCCGAGGTAGGCGCCGGTCACGATCGGGAACGCGATGCTCGAGATGACCTGCAGCGGCGGGTCGAGCACACCCCAGGGGCGGTTCGCGAGGACCTTGTCGTCGGGCACGAAGACGTCGACGAGGTCGATGTCGTTGCTGGCGGTGCCGCGCATGCCGAGCGTGTTCCAGTTGTCGGCGACGGTGACGCCCTCGGCGCCCACGGGGATCGCCATGTTGAGCACGCGACGCCCCTGCTCGGGGTCGTCGAGGCAGAACATCGTCGACATCACCGCGCCCTGGCTGGACTGGCTGGCGAAGCGCTTGCGTCCGGTGACCCGGTAGCCGCCGTCGACGCGCACGGCCTCGCCGTGCGGGTGCGTGTAGTCGCCGCCGCCGGTGGAGACGAGCAGGATCTGCTCCTCCGCCACCCGGCGCAGCGTCGCCTCGGCACCGGGCAGTCCCCGGCGGTAGCGCCAGGCGGTGAAGGCCACGACGTGCTGGTGCATGGCGCTGGCGAGGGCGGTCGAGCCGCAGTGGTGGCCGAGCTCGCGCTGCAGCGCGGTGAGCTCGGCGACGGAGGCGCCGTCGCCGCCGAGCTCGACCGGTACGGCGGCACGGAGCAGGCCGGCGGCACGGAGCTCGTCGTACGCCTCGGACACGAAGCTGCCCTCGGCGTCGTGACGCGCCGCGTGCGCTGCGATGCGCGGGCCGATCTCGGCGGCGCGAGCGAGAGGTGCGGGGTGGGTGGTGATCGTCGTCATGGCTCCACTGTCGAACCGGAGCAGGCCCGCAACCAGTCCTGAAAAGTGACCCCACTGGTCCAGGTTCCGTACTTCCGGCCGAGGCCGGCGAGGAGGACGATGGGCAGATGCCCGACTACGGCAACTACTGCCCCGTCTCCATGGCCGCCGAGGTCGTCGCCGACCGCTGGACGCCGCTCATCATCCGGGAGCTGGTGCTCGGGAACACCCGCTTCAACGACATCGCCCGGGCGCTGCCCGGGATCTCGCGCTCGTTGCTGGTGCAGCGCCTGCGCCACCTCGAGAAACGGGGCGTGCTGGAGATGTGGCCCGCGCCGACCGGGCGCGGCAGCGAGTACCACCTCACACCCGCCGGGCGGGACCTCGAGCGGGTGATCGACAGCCTCGGGCGCTGGGCGATCGAGTGGCTCTTCGAGGAGCTGCGGCCCCACGACGTCGCGCCGACCACGTTGATGTGGTGGATGCACCGCCGCGTCGACCACGACCGACTGCCCCCCGGCCGCACGGTGATCGCCTTCCGGCACACCGCCCCCGACCCGGTGACGATCTGGCTGGTGATGGCGCCGAACGAGGTGTCGGTCTGCCTGCAGCACCCCGGCTTCGAGGTGGACGTCGAGGTGGCCGGGCCGACGCCGGTGCTCGCCGACGTGTTCCAGGGCTACAGCACGTGGAGCGAGGCGGTCGACGCCGGCCGGCTCGAGGTCGCCGGGCCGCCGCGGCTGGTCCGGGCGCTGCCCCGCTGGTTCCTGTGGAGCCCGTGGGCCGGCGTGACGCGTGAGCGGGCGGACCGGGTCCCCGCGAACTAGAACCTGTTCTAGAGTCGGCCGCGTGGGTACCTACGCAGTCACCGGATCCGCCTCCGGCATGGGCGCCGCTGTCGTCGAGCGGCTCGTCGCCGACGGCCACCGCGTCATCGGCGTCGACATCAAGGCGGCCGACGTCGTCGCCGACCTCTCCACGCCCGCCGGTCGTCGTAGGGCGGCCGGGGAGGTGCTGGCGCAGGCGGGCGGCGTCCTCGACGGCGCGGTGCTCGCCGCGGGACTCGGCCCGGCACCCGGTCGCGACCGGGCCCGGCTGATCACCGAGGTCAACGTCCTCGGCGTCGTCGAACTGCTCGAGGCCTGGCGTCCCGCGCTCGCCGCGGCCGACCGCGCCAAGGTGGTCGTCTTCGCCAGCAACTCCACGACCACGGTGCCGCTCGTGCCACGCCGCGCGGTCCGGGCGATGCTCGACGGCGACGTCGAGAAGGCGGTCGGCACGCTGCGCCTGCTCGGCAAGGCCGCCCCGACCTTCGCCTACGCCGCCAGCAAGATCGCCGTCAGCCACTGGGTACGACGCCAGGCCGTCACCCCCGCCTGGGCCGGCGCCGGCATCCGCCTCAACGCCCTGGCCCCCGGCGCGATCATGACGCCCCTGCTCGAGCAACAGCTCGCCACGCCGGCCGAGGCCCGTCGGATCAGGGCGTTCCCCGTGCCGGTCGGCGGGTTCGGCGACGCGGGTCAGCTCGCCGCCTGGGTGGTCTTCATGCTCTCCGACGCCGCGGACTTCCTGTGCGGCAGCGTGGTCTTCGTCGACGGCGGCTCCGACGCGTGGTTCCGCGCCACCGACTGGCCCCGCCCGGTCCCCGCCCGGCGAGTGGGCTCGTACGTCGCCCGCATGAAGGCGTTCCGGGCGCAACGCTGATCATCGGCTCCCCCACGAGATGCCCGTCATGGCACCACGAACCGTGCCTCGTGGCACCACGAACCGTGCCTCGTGGCACCACGAACCGTGCCTCGCGGCGCGACGACGACCACGAGCCACATCTCGTGGTGCCATCTCCCACGGTTCGTGGTGCCATCTCGCCCGGTTCGCGGTGCCATCTCCTACGGTTCGTGGAGCCATCTCGC
The DNA here is from genome assembly GCF_001428825.1 of Nocardioides sp. Root240. GTDB lineage: Bacteria > Actinomycetota > Actinomycetes > Propionibacteriales > Nocardioidaceae > Nocardioides. Next base: position 548,153 of record NZ_LMIT01000001.1, read on the forward strand.
CCAGCTCGTGGTGACGGGCGCAACGTGAAACGAGTTGCGCAACTAGTTGCATAGCCCCGCGATCTGGGGCACGCTGGGGCCATGGCCCTGGAGCACGCGATCCTCGTGTCGCTGAGCGAGCGCGCCGCGTCCGGCTCGGACCTGGTGCGGCGCTTCGACGCGTCCATCGGGTTCTTCTGGTCGGCGACGCACCAGCAGATCTACCGCGTGCTCGGCCGGATGGAGGCCGACGGATGGATCAGCGCCGAGGCGGTCCCCCAGGCCGACCGGCCCACGAAGAAGGTCTACGACGTCACCGACGCCGGCCGCGCCGAGCTGGCCCGCTGGATCGGCGAGCCGACGACACCCGACGCGATGCGCAGCAGCGTCAGCGTGAAGATGCGCGGGGCGTCGTACGGCGACCGGGCGGCGTTGCTCGACGACCTCCGGCGCCAGCTCGACGAGCACACCAAGCGGCACTCGCTCTACGAGTTCCTCGCCGCCCGCGACTTCCCCGACCCCGGCGCGTTGTCCGCCGCCGACCTCGACATCTACCTCGTGCTGCGCGGCGGCCTCCTGATGGAGGAGTTCTGGATCCGCTGGCTGACCGAGTACGTCGACGCCCACACCGCTGGAACCACCAAGGAGTCACGATGACCAGCTACCCCCTGCTCACCTCGAAGGCCGTCGTCGGCGGCCTGGAGCTCCAGTCCCGCGCGGTGATGGGCTCGATGCACACCGGCCTCGAGGACCGGCCGTGGCACATCGACGAGATGGCGGCGTACTTCGCCGAGCGCGCGGCGGGCGGCGTCGGCCTGATCGTCACCGGCGGCTACGCGCCCAACGTGCGCGGCTGGCTGCTGCCGTTCGGCTCGCAGATGACCACGCGGATGAACGCGCACCGCCACCAGCGGGTGACCGACGCCGTGCACGAGAACGGCGGCAAGATCGCGCTGCAGATCCTGCACGCGGGCCGCTACGGCTACACGCCGTTCAGCGTCTCGGCCAGCGCGACCAAGTCGCCGATCACGCCGTTCAAGGCGTCCGCGCTGTCGACCCGCGCCGTCGAGAAGACCGTCCAGGACTTCGTGGCGAGCGCCCGGCTCGCGCAGAAGGCCGGCTACGACGGCGTCGAGATCATGGGCTCCGAGGGCTACCTGATCAACCAGTTCCTCGCGGCGCGCACCAACCGTCGTACCGACAAGTGGGGCGGCTCCGCCGAGGCCCGGATGCGCTTCCCGGTCGAGGTCGTGCGCCGGATCCGCCAGGAGCTGCCGGACTTCTTCGTGATGTACCGGATGTCCCTGCTCGACCTGGTCCCCGACGGCCAGACCTGGGACGAGACCGTCGAGCTGGCCCACCGGATCGAGGCCGCCGGCGCCAGCGTCATCAACACCGGCATCGGCTGGCACGAGGCGCGCGTCCCCACGATCGTCACCAGCGTCCCGCGGGGCGCGTGGGTCGACAGCACGTTGCGCCTGAAGGGCGTCGTCGACATCCCGGTCTGCGCGAGCAACCGCATCAACACCCCCGACCTCGCCGAGGCGATCCTCGAGCAGGGCATCGACCTGGTCTCGATGGCCCGCCCGTTCCTCGCCGACTCCGAGCTCGTCAACAAGGCCCGCGACGGCCGCGCCGACGAGATCAACACCTGCATCGGCTGCAACCAGGCCTGCCTCGACCACACCTTCCAGGCCAAGCGGGCCTCCTGCCTGGTCAACCCGCGCGCCTGCCACGAGACCACGCTGGTCCTCGGCCCGACGCGCGCGGCCAAGCGCGTCGCGATCGTCGGCGGCGGCCCGGCCGGCCTCGCCACCGCCGTCAGCGCGGCCGAGCGCGGCCACGACGTGACCCTGTTCGAGGCGAACGACGAGATCGGCGGCCAGTTCCGCCTCGCGATGCAGATCCCCGGCAAGGAGGAGTTCGCCGAGACGCTGCGCTACTTCCGCCGCCGGATGGAGGTGCTGGGCGTCAACGTCAAGCTCGCCACCAGGGCCACCCCCGAGCTCCTCTCCGGGTACGACGAGGTCGTCGTCGCGACCGGCGTCGCCCCCCGTACCCCGTCCATCCCGGGCATCGACCACGCCAAGGTGGTGTCCTACCCCGACGCCATCACCGGCCGGGTCGCGATCGGCGGCAAGGTCGCGGTGATGGGCGCCGGCGGCATCGGCTTCGACGTCACCGAACTACTCGCCCACACCCCGGAGACCGTCGAGGAGTGGAAGGCGCACTGGGGCGTCGCCGACCCGGCCGTGGTCCGCGGCGGCGTCACCGACAAGGCTCCCCGCACGCCGGCCCGCGAGGTCTGGCTGCTCCAGCGCAAGGAGTCCACGCAGGGCAAGGGCCTCGGCAAGACCTCCGGGTGGGTGCACCGCGCCGCCGTCAAGGACCTCGGCGTCCACCAGCTCAGCGGCGTCTCCTACGACCGGGTCGACGACGCGGGCCTCCACATCACCGTCGACGGCAGTCCGAAGGTCCTCGACGTCGACCACGTCGTCGTCTGCGCCGGACAGGAGTCGGTCCGCGGCCTGTACGACGAGCTGCTCGCCTCCGCCTTCACCGGCCGGGTCCACCTGATCGGGGGCGCCGACGTCGCGGCCGAGCTCGACGCCAAGCGCGCGATCAAGCAGGGCACCGAGCTGGCGGCCGCACTGTGAACGCCGTGGCGAGCGGGTTCCGCGCCGCCGTCGAGACCCGCGACGTCGTCGCGATGAAGGCCTGCCTGGCGCCGGACGTGGTCTTCCGCAGCCCGGTCGCGCACAAGCCCTACCCGGGCAAGGCGATCACCGGCGCAATCCTGGCCAACGTGGTCGAGGTGTTCGAGGACTTCCGCTACGTGCGAGAGCTCGGCGACGCCGAGGGCCACGCACTGGTCTTCGAGGCGAAGGTCGACGGTCTGGAGATCACCGGCTGCGACTTCCTGGTCCTCGACGAGGACGGCCTGATCACCGACTTCATGGTGATGGTGCGCCCGCTCAGGGCCGCGCAGGCCCTCGCCGAGGCGATGGGCGCCCGCTTCGACGCGATCGTCGAGCAGGCCTCACTCGCCTGAGCCTGGACGACGAAACTCACGCTTGGACGACGAAGCTTCGTCGTCCAAGCGTGAGTTTTCTCGTCCAAGTGCGGGAGTTTCACCGGCCGGCCGGTGAAACTCCCACCCAGCCGCGGAGCTGCCGTCGACCACCATGCCCGTGCCCTCCGCCGATACCGATCACCGTGACCGGAGGTTCGTCGCACGGGTCGTCGATGACCCCACGGTGTCCGTCCCGCACCGTAGGGTGACGTGCACCCGTGGGCAACCCTGCCCGTCGGGCACCGGCAGGGCTGAGAGGCGAGCATGGGGATCGAGTTCCGGGGCGTCAGCAAGACCTACCCCGACGGCACCGTCGCCGTCGCCGACTTCTCCTGCCAGGTGCCGAGCCACCGGACCCTCGCCCTCGTCGGCACGTCCGGCTCCGGCAAGACCACGCTGATGCGGATGGTCAACCGGATGATCGACCCGACCACCGGTGAGGTGCTGATCGACGGCAAGGACGTGCGCGGCCTCGACAAGGTCGCCCTGCGTCGCTCGATCGGCTACGTCCCGCAGGCCGGCGGCCTGCTCCCCCACCGGCGCGTGCTCGACAACGTCGCGACCGTCCCCGTCCTCACCGGTACGCCGAAGGCCGAGGCCCGCACGCAGGCCGTCGCGCTGCTGGAGAAGGTCGGCCTCGACCCCGCGCTCGGCAAGCGCTTCCCCGGCCAGCTCTCCGGCGGCCAGCAGCAGCGCGTGGCGGTGGCGCGTGCCCTCGCGGCCGATCCCAACATCCTGCTGATGGACGAGCCCTTCGGCGCCGTCGACCCGATCGTGCGCCGCGACCTGCAGGACCAGCTGCTCGCGCTGCAGGCCGAGCTCGGCAAGACGATCGTGCTGGTGACCCACGACATCGACGAGGCGTTCAAGCTCGGGGACCAGGTCGTGGTGCTCCGGACCGGCGGCGTGATCGCCCAGGAGGGCACGCCGCAGCAGATCATGGCGGCTCCGGCCGACGACTTCGTGCGTGACTTCGTCGGCGCGGGCCGCGCCGAGCGCAGCCTGCGCACCGTCGACCTCGACGGCCGCCGTGTGGTCGTCGACGGTGACGACCGTCCCGTGGGGGTCCTCGAGAAGTGAGCACCCCGTGACGTGGCTCCGGCTGAACCGCGAGCAGGTCGTCGACCTGCTGTGGCAGCACCTCTCCCTCGCCATCCCCGCGGTGCTGATCAGCATCGTGGTGGCGATCGCGCTCGGACGCGTCGCGTGGCGGTGGCCGCGCGTCGGCGCCGTCGTCCTCGGCGCCGCCAGCCTGCTCTACTCCGTGCCCGCGCTGCCGCTGCTCATCGTGATCCCCGTGCTGCTGTCGATCCCGCTGCGCAGCGAGACCAACCTCGTCGTCGCACTCGCGGTCTACGGCACCGCCCTCCTCGCCGGGACGGCGGCCGATGCCTTCCGCTCCGTCGACTCCCGGGTGCGCGAGGCGGCCGAGGCCATGGGCTACTCCCCCACCGGCATCTTCTGGCGCGTCGACCTGCCGCTGTCGCTCCCCGTCCTGGTCTCCGGCATCCGCGTCGTCTCCGTCAGCACCGTCAGCCTGGTCACCATCGGCGCGCTGGTCGGCATCTCCAGCCTCGGCAGCCTGATGACCGACGGCTTCCAGCGCGGCATCCGCGAGGAGGTCCTCACCGGCGTCGTCCTGACGATGGTCCTGGCGATCGTGCTCGACCTCGTCGTGGTCGCGGCCGGCGCCGCGCTGACGCCCTGGCAACGACGCACGAAGGCGGGGGCCGGCGCATGAACCTCTTCGGGGACGCCCTGTCCTGGATCTTCGACGGCTCCCACTGGGGCGGGCCGTCGGGCATCGACACCCGCATCCTGCAGCACCTGTGGGTCACCTTCGCCGCCGTCGGCATCGCCGCCGTGCTGGCGATCCCCATCGGCATCCTGATCGGCCACACCGGTCGCGGCCGGCTCGTCGTGGTGGCGCTCGCCGGCGCGGTGCGCGCGGTCCCCACGCTCGGGCTGCTGACCCTGCTCGGCCTGTGGCTCGGCATCGGCGTCGAGGCGCCACTGCTCGCCCTCGTCGCGCTCGGCTTCCCCTCCCTGCTCGCCGGGGCCTACGCCGGCATCGAGTCCGCCGACGCAGGGGCCGTCGACGCAGCGCGCGCCATCGGGCTGAGCGAGTGGCAGATCGTCACCCGGGTCGAGATCCCGCTCGGAGCCGACGTCCTGATCGGCGGCCTCCGCGCCGCGACGCTGCAGGTCGTCGCGACGGCCACGCTGGCGGCCTACATCTCCGACACCGGCCTGGGCCGCTACCTCTTCGCCGGCCTCAAGAGCCGCGACTACCCGCAGATGCTGGCCGGCGCGCTCCTCGTCGCCGCGCTCGCGCTGCTCCTCGATCTCGCGCTGGGCGCCGTCCAGCGCGCGTCCCGTGGGCACACTCGTGCCCACGGCTCCCAGACCCGCGACCCCGCCGGGGCCGCACCGTCGAAAGGTTGACCCATGACCTCCCTGAAGTGGACCAGCCGGCTGGGCCTCGTGCTCGCCACCACCAGCGTGCTCGCGCTGAGCGCCTGCGGCGGCTCCGACGACGACCCGCTCGCCTCCGACGGTGGTGACGGCGGCACCGTCGTGATCGGCTCGCAGGACTACTACTCCAACGAGATCATCGCCGAGATCTACGCCCAGGCCCTCGAGGCCGACGACGTGAAGGTCGAGCGGGAGTTCCGAATCGGCCAGCGCGAGGTCTACCTCCCGGAGATCAAGAACGGCTCGATCGACCTGTTCCCGGAGTACACCGGCCCGCTGCTGATCGCCCTCGACCCGAAGGCGACCGCGACCAAGCCCGACGAGGTCCTCACCGGGCTCGAGGCCGCCCTGCCCTCCGGCCTGCGCGCGCTGACCCCGGCGCCGGCGACCGACCAGGACTCCTACGTCGTCACCAAGGAGTACGCCGACAAGTGGGGCCTGACCACCATCGACGACCTCGCCAAGGTCACCGACCCGATCGTCTTCGGGGCGAACTCCGAGGCCGAGTCGCGGCCCAACGGCCCGAAGGGCCTGAAGAAGACCTACGGCGTCGACGTCACCTTCACCCCCATCGAGGACAGCGGCGGCCCGCTGACGGTGAAGGCGCTCAAGGACGGCGACATCCAGATCGGCATCATCTACACCGCCGACCCGTCGATCGCGAAGAACGACCTGGTGACCCTCGAGGACACCAAGGGCCTGTTCCTGGCCTCGGCCGTCGTGCCGATCGCCAGCGACGACGTCAGCGACGAGGCCGAGAAGACCATCGACGAGGTGAGCGCCGCGCTGACCTCGGACGACCTGATCGCCCTCAACGCCCGCAGCGTCGACGACAAGCTGCCCGCGGCGACGATCGCCAAGGACTGGCTCGACGAGAAGGGCCTGATTTGAGCCTGAGCCTGCTCGGCACCACCGGCTCCACGGGAGCGCTCGGGCGACTGGTCGCCCGGGCGCTCTCGGAGCACGGCCTCGAGCAGCGCCTGCTGGTCCGTGACCCCGCGCGGGCGCCCGAGCTGGCCGGCGCGAGCGTCGCCCGCACGTCGTACGCCGACGCGGAGCTGGCGCGCGCCTCGCTCGAGGGCGTGACCACGCTCTTCATGGTCTCCGGCGCCGAGGCGGCCGACCGGCTCGACCAGCACCGCACCTTCATCGACGCCGCCGCCGCGGCCGGCGTGCAGCACGTCGTCTACACCTCCTTCCTCGGAGCGGCCGAGGACTGCACCTTCACCCTCGGCCGCGACCACTGGGCGACCGAGGAGCACCTGCGCGCGAGCGGGATGGCCTCCACCTTCCTGCGCGACGCCTTCTACCTCGACTTCCTGCCCGACCTCGTCGGTGAGGACGGCGTGATCCGCGGACCCGCCGGCGAGGGCCGGGTCGCCGCGGTGACCCGGGCCGACATCGCGCGCAGTGCGGTCGCGGTGCTCACCGACCCGGCGCCGTACGCCGGCACGACCTGGGACCTGACCGGTCCCGAGGCGCTCACCTTCACCGAGGTCGCGGCGCTGCTGAGCGCCCACACCGGCCGTCCGGTCACCTTCCACGACGAGACCGTCGAGGAGGCCTACGCCTCCCGGTTGCGGTGGCCCGCACCGCAGTGGCAGTACGACGCCTGGGTCTCCACCTACACTGCGATCGCGCACGGCGAGATGGCGGGCGTGACCGACCACGTGCTGCGGCTCACCGGCCGCGCGCCGACCGGCCTGGCGTCGTACCTCAGCAAGCAGGAGAAACCATGACCGCTGTCGCCCTCGTGTTCGCCGGACTCGCGGCTGCGCTGCACGTCTACATCTGGGTGATGGAGTCCCTCACCTGGACCAGCCCGAGGACGCGGGCGACCTTCGGCATCACCGCCGAGCAGGCCGAGGCGACCAAGGAGATGGCCTACAACCAGGGCTTCTACAACCTGTTCCTCGCGATCGTGACCTTCGCCGGCGTCGGCGCCCACCTCGCCGACGAGGAGACGGTCGGCACCACGCTGGTCCTCACCGGTGCCGGCTCGATGGTCGCGGCCGGCCTGGTGCTGCTGCTGTCCTCGCCCGACAAGGCGCGGGCCGCGATCACGCAGCTCGCGTTCCCCGCCGTCGCCGTGGTGCTGCTGGTGATCGACCGGCTCTGAGCCAGCTGGGCCCGGGTCAGGCCATCACGCCGACGGCCTCGGGGGTGAACCCCGGGAACACCGTCGCCGACGACGCGTCCAGCCGCTTCGTGACGACCTCGGCCAGCACGCTGCGGTAGTCGGTGGTGACCGTCAGGTCGCCGTTGACGTCGTTGACCAGCCCCGGCCAGGTGCCGTGGTAGCCGCCGTTGACCCCGGCACCGAGCAGCAGCATCGCGTTGCCCCAGCCGTGGTCGAGGCCGTAGCTGGCGTTCTGCTTGGTCCGGCGGCCGAACTCCGACAGCGCGACCACGGTGACCTTGGACGCCAGGGATCCGAGATCGGTGAAGAAGGCCGCGAGCACCCCGGCGAGCTCGGTCGTCATCTCCTGCATGCTCCCCCAGGCGAGCGGGCCGAGGTTGACGTGGTGGTCCCACGAGCCGAAGTCCACGGTGATCACCTCGGCACCGACGTCGCCGCGGATGGTGCGGGCAGCAGCGGCCATGGCGTCCCCGAAGTCCCCGCGCGGGTACGACGCCCCGTTGGCCGGTGTCGTCGGCGTCTGCTTGACCGGGCCGAAGTCGTTGATCGCGGTCATCGCGGCACGGGCTCCCGCGCCCAGCGGTCCACCGACACCGGACCAGGTCGTCGTCATCGACCGCGTGCGGCGACCACCGACGTCCCACTCGTCCACACCGGAGAGACGCAGCTCGGAGATCCGCTCGAGGGCCACCGTGGCCGCGGGTCCGCTCAACGCGGTCGGCGGCGTGGCCGAGCCGATCTGCACGGCCTGGAGCGGGCTCGCATAGCTGTCGCGGCCGATCAGCCGGTTCAGCCAGCCGGTGCGGGTGCTCGACCCGGGCGCGGCGTCCTCGATCTCCTCCATCGCGGAGAAGTGCGAGCGGTTGGGGGCCGGCAGTCCGGTCGCGTGGACCGCCGCCATCCGCCCGGCGTCCCACAGCGGCAGCAGCGGCGCGAGGTGCGGGTGCAGGCCGAAGAAGCCGTCCTTGGCGAGCAGCTGGGCCGCGGGGACGGCGATGTCGGGGCGCGCGGCGTAGTAGACCGGGTCGCCGTGCGGGACCACCAGGCTCATCCCGTCGACCGCACCGCGCATCGACAGCACCACCAGTACTGCCGGGGCGGACCGGGTGGCGGCGTACGACGTCTCGACGAAGGCCGTCCCGAAGGCGGCGGTCGTGCTGGTCGCGAGGCCCGCGGCGAGCGAGGCGCGGAGCAGTCCGCGGCGCGAGAGCCGCGAGAACTCGGGGCATCCGCAGTCGGTCGCGGTGTCGGGGGGCGGGGCGGTCATCGCGTCACCTCGTCATGTGGGTCGGGCAGTCGAGGAGGACGGTCAGCAGTCGCGCCATGTCCCAGCGCACCAGGCCGTGCGATGCGGTGATCACCGTGGCCGGCGTGCAGCCGGTCGCCTCGCACGCCGCCTTCAGCAGCACCGAGGTCGAGCCGCGGCCGTGCATCGTGCGCGCGAGGTGGTCGACCAGGTGGTCGAAGCGGATCCGTGTGGCGGGCAGCCACGACGCCGGGGTCCGGTACGTCGCGCCCGCGGTCGGCCACCACCCCCCGGACATCGTGTAGTGCACGTCGAGGGAGTTGAGGAAGCGCGACGTCGACGACCAGGCGGCCGCCGTGTCGGGCCGGCCGTCGGGCGGCGCCCAGGAGAACGGCCGGAGCCCGACCGACTGGGCCTGCCAGAGGATCTCGTTGGCCGACGACTCCGCCTCGCTGTCGGCGGGCCGCACGGTGATCCGCGCGCCCAGCGCCCGCCAGGTCGCCACGACGTCGTCGGTCGGCGTCCGGACCTTGCGACCGATGGCGCTCGACGCCTTGAACTCGCTGGAGGCGACCAGGCTGCGCAGCACCGGGACGATGCGGGTGTCGTTGGCGAGGTAGACCTTCGCGAGCCGCTCGACGAGTGCCGCCGGTGGTGCGTCCGACACGTAGCGGCGGGCGATCTTGAGCGCGACCCGCCGCGCGGTCGCGGGGTGCCGCGCGAGGTAGCGCAGGTACGCCTGGACCACCGCACGGCCGTCGGGATCGCTGTTGGCGTGGCTGAAGCCCATCACCTGGACGGGACCGGTCCAGTGGCGGTTGGGGTCGTAGGAGAACGCCCACGTGTCCCACGCCGCGACGCGGTAGCCGGTCAGGATCCGGGCCGAGCCCTTGACGTCGTCCTCGGTGTAGTTGCCGCGCCCGACGGTGTGCAGCTCGAGCAGCTCACGACCGAGGTTCTCGTTGGGCGCCTTCTTCGACGAGTTGGCGTTGCCGAGGTAGACCGCCATCGCGGGGTGCAGGATCGCGGCCTCGAGCAGGTCGGCGTACCGCCCGAGCGCCAGCCGGCGGATGGTCCTGCCGTACGACGTGCGGAACGGCCCCACCTCGCCACTCGCCGGCACGTGCAGGTGGTGCTCCCACAGCTCGGCCATCGACTCGAGGACCTGGCGCTGGGAGCCGAGGCGTCGTACCAGCGCCCAGCGCTCGTAGTTGGCGTCGGCCATCCACATCTCCTCGACGCCGTCGACGTGGCGCTGCCAGATGGCCTCGGGAGAGGCGTTCACCGAGGTCCACCACGCGGAGGTCGTGGTGTACCAGCTGTCGCTGTACGTCGAGCCGAGCTGGCGCACGAACCAGGTCGGGAAGCCACCGGCGGCGACCACCTGCCGGTTCAGCGCCGGGGTGTAGCCCGCGGTGAAGCGGCGCAGCCCGTGCAGGGTCGCGGCCGACGGGATCGCGGTGCGTGTCCATGCCCGTGGTGCGTAGGCCACCCGCGTCCCCTCCCCGATCGGTGCGTGGCCACCAACCTAGGAAGGCGGGCCCGCCCGCCGGGACCTCCTTTCGGCCCTGCGTGGTCGGTCGGTTCGGACCACGGACCCGGGACCCTCGGTCGACGCCGGGCGTCAGTCCCGGACCAGCACGAAGAAGTACGGCGGCGCGTCGCGCAGGTCCATGCACCCCAGCAGGGTCTGCTCGTCGACCCGGCGGAACAGGTCGATGATCGGCAGGTGGTCGTAGCTCATCCCGGCCGTCACCACGCCGCGGTACTCCACGTTGCGCAGCCGCGCCCGCGGCTTCCCGGTCCGCAGGGCGGGCAGCGCGGCGCCCATCACGGCGCGACCGCGGGCAACGACGCCCTCGGGGATCTTGTCGACGATGCCGAACGGGATCCGGCGCGGGTCGACGGAGACGATCTTGCCGCTGGGCGCCTTGAAGAGCAGAGGGTGCACCTCGTCGACCGAGTCGAACTGCTTGCCGTACCAGCCCGACGCCTCCAGCAGGCCGTCCATCGGGTGCCCCGTGCCGAGCTCGCGGCCGTGCCAGCGGCCGGTGATCTCCTCGGCCCGGACCGCCGGCAGCGTGTCGAAGAAGGCGAGCGCGTCCTCGAGGCGGCAGGCGGGCTCGAGCTCGGCGAGGCGGTCAACGGGAATGACAGTCATGCTGTCATTCTCGCGCGAGGCAGGCCCCGGCGCCAGGCACGTCCAACCCGCAGGCACTCACGGGGCGTCCTCCGCCCGCTTCTTCACCTCGGCCCACGGGAACCGCTGGCGCAACGTCGCCCCGCTCGGCGCGCCGTCCTGCTCCTTGGCCCACGCGGAGTAGTCGGCGAACGAGCCGGTGCTCCCGGGCGCGCGCAGGTACGCCGCCACGATCGCCACCACGTCGTCGTCGCTCCAGCGCCGCGACGTCGAGCGGGTCTTGTTGGTGGCCACTCCGGCGCGCGCGCAGGCCTGGTTCCACGACCCGAACCGACGGATCAGCAGGGCCGGGGAGGCCGCGTCGTGGGCGCGCTGCCACGTGTCGTACGACGACGCGGTCAACGGCTCGCCGAGATCGGCCGCGGCGGCGGCGAGGTCGGCGGTGATCTGGTCGTCGGAGTACTCGGGGACCCGCATGTCCCCACCTTAGGAGTCGCGCGGGCGTTGTCATCCGCGGACGAAGGAGCGGCGGAAGTTCGTCCGCCACGGCCGTGACCGGCACCACTCGGGCGGACCTACCTTCGGGGCGGGTCGTGTGCGATCAACCCCCGAACAAGGAGCCAGACCGATGCCATTCCTCACCCCTGACGCCCCGCCGGTGGACCCGGCGGAGTTCCTCACCCGGCCGCGCCAGGAGCGCATCCGGACCCTGGCGACCTTCTGGTCGGAGTTCGGGTTCGGCACGCCGAAGATGGTCCACACGATCTACATCGTGAAGCTGATCGTGCTCTCGATCGGCGGCGGCATCGCGCTCGCGACGCTGACCTCCGACGTCGGCGGCCCCTTCGAGGTCGACCAGTGGTGGGACCAGCCGATCATCTACCAGAAGGTCGTGCTCTGGACGCTCTTCCTCGAGCTGTTCGGCATCGGTGGCACGTGGGGCCCGCTGGCGGCGCACTTCAAGCCGATGACCGGCGGGATCGCCTACTGGGCGCGACCGGACACCATCCGGCTCCCCCCGTGGCCGGGCAAGGTCCCGTTCACCGCGGGTGACAACCGCAGCCCGGTCGACGTCCTGCTCTACCTCGCGACGCTCGCCAGCTTCCTGTTCGCGGCCGCCTCCGGTGGCACCCGCCTCGACGGCTACGGCGTCGACATGGTGGAGCCCGGCCTGATGGCGCTCTCCGCGGTGCTGCTGGTGGTCTGCGGCCTGCGCGACAAGATCCTCTTCCTCGCCGCCCGTGGCGAGCAGTACCTGCCGATCCTGATCATCTCGGCCCTCGCCGGCGGCACGCTGACGTTCACCGACTTCATCGTCGCCGCCAAGCTGATCATCGTGATCGTCTGGGCCGGCGCCGCCGTCTCGAAGATGAACCACCACTTCCTCAACGTCGTCCCGCCGATGGTCTCCAACGCGCCGTTCGCGCCGAAGTTCCTCAAGCGGGCGCACTACAACTCCCTCCCCGACGACCTCAAGCCGTCGCGGCTGGCCTGGTTCATGGCCCACGTCCTCGGTACGACGGCCGAGCTCGTCGTACCGCTGGTCCTGCTGTTCAGCACGAACTGGACCATCACGCTGCTCGCGGTCGGCTCGATGGTGCTCTTCCACGTCTTCATCACGCAGACGTTCCCGCTGGCGGTCCCGCTGGAGTGGAACATCGTGTTCTCCTACATCACGATCTTCCTGTTCGCCGGCCACTTCGCGGGCGAAGGCTACGCCATCACCGACTTCAGCGAGGGCTGGATGCTGCCGGTGTTCGTGGCGGCGCTGGTCTTCTTCCCGGTGCTCGGCAACCTGCGGCCCGACCTGGTCTCGTTCCTCCCGTCGATGCGGCAGTACGCCGGCAACTGGGCGTCGGCCACCTGGGCGTTCAAGCCCGGCGCCGAGGCCAAGCTCAACCAGCTCAAGAAGCCCGCGAAGAACCAGATCGACCAGCTCGTCGAGGGCATGGGCTACGACCCGGACGTCGCCGAGATGACCATGCAGATGACGCTGAGCTGGCGCTCCATGCACAGCCAGGGCCGCGGCCTGTTCTCGGTGCTGCAGAACTACCTGGGCGACCAGTACGAGGACTACTCGCTGCGCGAGGCGGAGTTCTGCTGCAACTCGGTCATCGGCTGGAACTTCGGCGACGGCCACCTGCACGACGACCAGCTGATCAACGCGATCCAGAAGCGCGTGAACTTCGCGCCCGGCGAGTTCGTCGTGGTGTGGGTGGAGTCGCAGCCGATCCACAAGCCGACGCAGGAGTACTTCGTCATGGACGCCGCCCTCGGCATCGTCGAGCGCGGCACCTGGCTGGTCACCGACTGCGTCAACGAGCAGCCGTGGCTGCCCAACGGCCCGATCCCGACCAACGTGACCTTCCGCGACGCGGTCCACCACCCCGCCGTGAAGGCCAACGCGTGACGACCACGCTCACCAGCGTCGCCCGGATCCCGTTCCTCCGTGAGGAGCGGGATCCGGTCGGTCCGTGCCTGACCGACGGCGAACGGTCCCTGGACAACGCGGCCTTCGCCGCCGCCGTACGACGCCTCGCCGCGCGCTTCGAGGAGCTCGGCGTGGACCCCGGCGACACCGTCGCCGTGATGCTGCCGAACTGCGCCGAGATCATCACCACGATGTTCGCGGCGTGGTTCCGCGGCTCGGCCCTGAACCCGGTGAACCCGGCGCTGACGGACGAGGAGGCGGCGTACCAGCTCGAGGACTCGGCGTCCGCGGTGATCGTCGGCGACCAGCGGGCCCGGGCGCTGGCGGAGTCCCTCGGGATCGCATGGGTGGACGCTGACCTCGTCCACGGCCCCGGGGGCCCGCCGGTGTCCCTCACCGAGGAGCCGGTCGCCATCGGCTCGGACTTCGCGCTGGTGATCTACACCAGCGGGACGACCGGGCGCCCCAAGGGCGTGCTGCTCGACCACGACAACCTGGACGCGATGAGCGCCTCGCTCATCGCGCACTTCTCGCTGTCGCCGGCCGACCGCAGCCTGCTCGTGCTGCCGCTCTTCCACGCCAACGGGCTGATCGCGGGGACCCTCTCCGTGCTGCGCGCGGGCGGCGACGTGGTCGTGGCGCCGCGCTTCTCCCCTGAGACCTTCTGGGACCACGTCGAGGCCGCGCGCCCGACGTACTTCTCGGCCGTTCCGACGATCTACGCCATGCTCGAGGCCCGCACGGAGCGGGAGGTCGACACCTCGTCGCTGCGGTTCGTGATCTGCGGCGCGGCTCCGATGCCGGCCGAGCTGATCACGCGGTTCGAGGAGCGCTTCGGCGTACCCCTGGTCGAGGGCTACGGGCTGTCGGAGTGCAGCGTCGCCTCGAACATCAACCCGGTCGCGGGGCCGCGCAAGCCCGGCACGGTCGGCGTCGCGCTGCCCGGCCAGGAGGTCGCCGTCCTGACGCCGGACGGCTGGGAGCTGCCGCCCGGCCACCGCGGCGAGGTCGTGATCCGCGGCGCCAACGTGATGCGCGGCTACCTCGGCAAGCCCGAGGAGACGGCCAAGGTGCTGCGCCACGGCTGGCTGTTCACCGGCGACGTCGGGATCATCGACGAGGACGGCTACCTGCGGATCGTGGACCGGATCAAGGACATGATCATCCGGGGCGGGGAGAACATCTACCCGAAGGAGATCGAGGACTGCCTCTACGGGCACCCCTCGATCCTCGAGGCGGCCGTCGTGGGCGCCCCGCACGACGTGCTGGGCGAGGTGCCGGTGGCGTACGTCGCCACCAAGCCGGGACTGGTGGTGAGCGAGGACGAGCTGATCGCGCACTGCGCGGCGGCCCTCGCACGCTACAAGGTGCCGACGGAGATCCACGTCCTCGGCGAGCTGCCGAAGAACTCCGTGGGCAAGCTGGTCAAGACCCACCTGCGGGAGCGCCGTGCCGGTTGAGCGAGCACGCCCCGGGACACCCGGGACTTTGTCCCCGACGACCAAAATGCGCCGTCACGCTTCGTGGCGGCACGACAGTGACGTGCGTCACGTCGATTCTGGGACACTGCAGGGATGCCGGACCTGATGACCGAACCCCTGACCACCGCGGCCCTGGTCGAACGGGTCGCGGCCAGCCTGCACGCGCGCGTCGGCGATCTCAGCAACAGCATGCGCGAGCGGCTCTCGACCCGCATCGAGGAGCTGGAGAACGGCGGCGCCATCTTCGAGCTGCTGTACGCCAGCATCGAGGGCAACGTCGAGAACATCTTCCACCTGCTGCGCCACGACATCGACGTCGACAACGTGGAGCCGCCGTCGGCGGCCTACGAGTACGCACGCCGGCTCGCCCAGCGCGGCGTGCCGGTCAGCGCCCTGGTCCGGGCCTACCGGCTGGGCCAGCAGCACCTGCTGGAGAACATGTTCGTCGAGTTCGAGCGGGTCGAGGTCGACCCGGCCACGCGGGCGGCGGGCTTCGAGAAGGTCGTCGCGGTCACCTTCGACTACATCGACTGGATCTCCCAGCGGATCGTCACCGTCTACGAGAGCGAGCGCGAGCGGTGGCTCGCGGAGCAGACCAGCGCCCGGGCCGGCCGGGTCGAGGACCTGCTCGAGGGCCGCACGGCCGACGTGGACGCGGCCGAGCAGGTGATCGGCTACCGGCTGCGCGTCCCGCACCTCGGCGCCGTGCTGTGGGTCCACGAGACGGGTGCCCAGCAGGACCAGCTGTCGCGGTTCACCCGCGCCGCGGGCACCATCGCGGAGCACCTCGGCTCGACCCGCACCCCGCTGGTGATCGCGCGCGACCGGGCCAGCGCCTGGGCGTGGTTCGCCGTCCGTGAGGACGTCGTGCCCGACCTCGACGTGATCAAGTCGCTGCTCGGCGAGGTCGGCGGACCGCCGGTGCCGATGGTCGCGCTGGGGCGGCCGCGCTCGGGGCTGGACGGCTTCCGTCGTACCCATGAGGAGGCGATGAAGGCCCAACAGGTCGCCATGGTGCGCGACGAGCCGACCCACCCCGTCACCAGCTTCGGCGAGCCGGGCCTCAAGGTGGCCTCGCTGCTGGCCAACGACCTCGACACGACCCGCAGCTGGGTCCACGACACCCTCGGCGACCTGGCCCGCGACGACGACCACCACGAGCGGTTGCGGCACACGCTGCTGTTGTTCTTCCAGCACGAGAGCAGCTACACCGCGACCGCCGAGGCGATGTTGATGCACAAGAACTCGGTGAAGTACCGCATCGCCTCCGCCGAGAAGGCCCTCGGCCGCCCGATCAGCACCGACCGGCAGGCGATCGAGCTCGCGCTCACGGCGTGCGACTGGCTTGGGCGCGCGGTGCTGGTCCCCGTGTCCTGACCGGTCCGACTTGTCGGCAGGAACCAAAACCGGTCCCCGAACTCGGGCGCGACGGGACATGCGAAGAACCCGCCGGTAGCCCTACCTTCGTGCCATGACGGACGCGATCGTGATCGGCAGCGGGCCCAACGGGCTCTCCGCGGCGCTGACCCTCGCGCGGGCCGGGGTGGACGTCACCGTCCTCGAGGCCCGCGACGAGATCGGCGGCGGCACCCGCACCGTCCAGCCGTTCGGCGAGGGCATCCTGGTCGACCACTGCGCGGCCATCCACCCCATGGCGCTCCAGTCCCCCGCACTCGCCGGCCTCGACGCCCACGGCCTGTCGTGGGCCTGGCCCGAGATCGACGCCGCCCACCCGCTCGACGACGGCCCCGCCGCCCTCCTGCACCACTCGGTCGAGGAGACCGCGGCCGGTCTCGGCAAGGACGCACGCCGCTGGAAGATGCTGTTCGGCGCCCCGTCGCGCGCCTACGGCAAGCTCGCCGGCGACATCCTCGGACCCGTCGTCCACCTCCCCCGCCACCCCCTCCTGCTCGGCCGGTTCGGAGCCCCCACCGTGCTCCCGGCCGCCCTCCTCGCCCGCGTCTTCCGCACCGACCAGGCCCGCGCCCTTTTCCTCGGTACGACGGCCCACGCGATGCGCCCACTCACCGAGGTCGTCTCGTCGGCCATCGGCATGGGCATCCTGACCGCCGGCCACCACGACGGCTGGCCCGTCGCGGTGGGCGGCACCCAAGCCATCACGACGGCGATGGCCGCGGCGCTGGTGGACCTCGGCGGCAAGATCGAGACCGGCGTACCGGTCACCTCGCTGTCGCAGCTGCCCCGCACCGACGCGGTCCTGCTGAACCTGTCCCCCCAGGCCGCGCTGGCGCTCTACGACGACCAGCTCCCCGCCGGCACCCGCCGCTCCTACCGCCGCCACCGCTACGGCCCCGCGGCCTTCAAGGTCGACTTCGCCGTGCAGGACGGCATCCCCTGGCGCGACCCGGCCGTCGGCAGGGCCGGTACGGTCCACCTCTCCGGCGGCGCCGCGGAGATCATCGCCAACGAGCGCTCGGTTGCCTCCGGGCACCTGCCGGACCGCCCGTTCGTGCTGCTCGGCCAGCAGTACCTCGCCGACCCCACCCGCTCCCGCGGCGACGTGCACCCGATCTACGCCTACGCCCACGTGCCCGCCGGCTACACCGGCGACGCCACCGAGGCCCTCATCGCCCAGATCGAGCGCTTCGCCCCCGGCTTCCGCGAGCGGATCGTCGGCCAGTTCGTCACCAGCCCCGCCGCGTTCGCGGCCGGCAACGCCAACTACGTCTCCGGCGACATCCTCACCGGCTCCAAGACCCCGGCCTCCCTGCTCCTCGGGCCCCGCCCCGGCCGCAACCCGTACCGCACCGGCGTCCGCGGCGTGTACCTCTGCTCCGCCGCCGCCCCTCCCGGCCCCGGAGCCCACGGCATGGTCGGCTACCGCGCCGCCCACCAGGCCATCAAGGACCTCCGCCTCTCCTGACCCGTCCCCCACGAACCGTGGTCAGTGGCACCACGAACCGTGGGCAATGGCTCCACGAACCGTGGGCAATGGCTCCACGAACCGTGGGCAATGNGCCGCGGGCAATGGTTGCCGGGCACGACCGCGACGCCACCTCGTGATGCCATAACACGCGGTTCGTGGTGCCATCAGGCACGGTTCGTGGTGCCACCAGGCACGGTTCGTGGGGGTGGGGTCAGCGGGTGGTGATGAGGAGGACGGCGGCACCGAGCATCACGCCGGCCACGACCTGGCAGGTCAGGGCGCCGCGGCGGAGCACGGAGATCCGGTGCTCGCGCTCCTCGCTCGGGAGCGCGTCGACGACGAGGCCGTCGGCGTGGGCGCGGCCCCAGACCCCCAGGGGGAACAGGAAGCAGGCCACCGCCAGGCAGGTGATCACGTCCAGCACGCCGCTCATGGCTGCTCCTCCCAGGCACTCACGTCGTAGGGGTCCGAGGGCCGGTACGACGCCTCGTAGGCCACGTCGGCCGCGCGCAGCTCGCCGGCGAGCCAGTCGCTCCACGCGGCCTGCTCCTTCTCCGAGGTCAGCGCCGTGCGGAGCGTCGCGGCGGAGCCGGCGAGGGTGGCGGCGACGGGGGCACGGACGGCGGTGACGACGCCGACGTTCCAGCCCTGGCTGCCCTCCACCGGACCGTAGGCACGTCCCACGGGGGTGGCGAAGACGGCTTCGGCGACCGCCGGCAGGAGGTCCGCGCGGGCGACCGCGCCGAGCCGGCCGCCCTTGTCGCGGGTGGCCGCGTCGATGCTCACCTGCCGGGCCAGGACGGCGACGTCCGCACCGGCGTCGAGCCGGCGCCGTACCTTCCGGGCCTCGGCCTCGGAGCTGACCACCAGGTTGCTGACGACGCGGCGCTCGGGGGTCGCCAGGGAGGCCCGGCGCTGGGCGAAGGCGGAGCGTACGTCGGCGTCGCTGATCACCACGTCGCCGGCGACCTCGTCGAGCAGCTCGCGGAGCTCGAGCTGGCGGCGCACCTCCGTGCGCACGGCGTCCTCGGAGGTGTTCACGTTGCCGAGCGCGTCGAGGAACTGGTCGCGGTCGCCGTCGAAGCGGTTGTCGACGAAAGAGGTGACGGCGGCGTCCACCTCCGCGTCCGGTACGTCGATCCCGGCCTCCGCCACAGCGCGGTCCAGCACGATGCTGATCGCCATCGACTTGGCGGCCTGGCGGCGGAAGGCGTCGAGCTCCTTGCCGTCGAGCGGCTCCTGGATGCCGTACATCGCCCGCAGCGAGTCGTTGCGGGCGTCCAGCTCGTCGACCGTGACGGCCCGGTCGCCGACCCGGAAGGCGGTGCCGTCGGGCACCTCGTCGGACCACGGGCGGGCCACGGCCAGCCCCGCCCCCACCACCGCGAGCACCGCGACGACCGCCAGCACGAGCCTCTGCCTCATCACACCTTCTCCAGCACTCTCGTCTCCTCCGGTACGACGCCCGCCACACCCTCCGGCCCCCTCGAGGAACCCGCGGGCAGCAGCGCCCACACCAGCAGCCGCGACGCACCGAGCGCGACCGCGACGGTCACCGCCAGGAGCAGGCCGAAGCCGCGGATCAGGCCGAGGTCGGACACCGCGAGCACGGCGTACCCGGTGGCCGAGGCCGCCGCGGCGAGGTCGACCGCCCGCGCGATGCGGCGATCGCCGCGGCGTTGGGCCAGGGCCAGCAGCACGGTGAACTCGCAGGCGACCGCGGCGGTCAGCGAGCCGAGCCCCGCGGTCATCGGCGTGAGCGAGGCACCGACGAGCGCCATGCCCAGCGCCACCAGGCCGGAGGCCACGGCCGCCGACAGCATCGCCACCAGCGCCAGTCGCACGTCACGCAGCAGTACCAGCAGGGCCACGCCAGCGGCCACGATGCCGAGCACCGCGCCGAGCATCCGCTCCCGGTCCATCGCCTCCTGCGCGGAGACGGCGACCATCGGCAGGCCGGCGACCTCCACGTCGATCGCCTCGGGCGCCGTCGCGGCCACCTCCTCGAGGTAGTCGCGCAGCACCTCCAGCCGGTCCACGTCGCGCAGGTCCACGCCGTAGGTCATCACCGCGAGGGTGCGGTCGGGGCTGACCACGCTCGAGGCGAGGTACGGCGGCAGCAGGCGCATCGCGGCGTCGACCTCCGACGGCGCGGGCTCGGCGCCCAGGAAGGACAGCACGTCGGCGGGCGAGAGCACCGCGCTGAGCTCGTCGCCGTGCCGCGCGATCACGTCGCGGCGGGCCTGGCTCATCCAGCCGAAGCTGTCGGCCGAGAGCACGTCGTCGCCGCGCACCACGAGGGCGACCTCGCCGGAGGCGCCGACCACGCGCTCGACGCTGCGCGCGGCGTCGTACTCCGGCAGCCCGTCGGCCAGGGAGGTGAAGTCGGACTGCATCGACAGCGACGGGAAGAGCACCCAGCCGACCGCGGCGGCTGCCACCGGGACGAGCAGCAGCAACCGCCGCCGTCCGACCGGCATCGAGGCCGCCGCAGGGCCCGACCGGGCCGAAGGCCCCTCCACGACAGGGGTCTCGGCCTCCTGCGGTCCCCACCGGTGGACGGCGAGCGAGACCAGCACGGTCACCACCAGGCCGACGGCGAGGCTGGTGCCGAGGTCGGCGACGGCCGGCACCGGCGCGACCGCGAGCGCCCCGAAGCCGGCGGCCGAGGCCAGCGCCGCCGCCAGCACGGTACGACGCCCAGCACCCCGGTGCAGGTAGGTCATGAAGTCCGAGCCGATGCCCAGCAGCACCGGCAGGAAGGCGACCGCGGTCAGTGCGAGGGGCCGGCCGGACCAGCCCGCGACGGCCAGCGTGGTACCGGTGCCGAGCAGGGTCGCGACCAGCGGCAGCAACCGCAGCCGGCGCCGGGTCCAGCTGGTCAGCAGGAACCATGCGCCCACGGCCAGGACGGCCAGCCCACCGAGCAGGGGCACCTCGCGGCGCACCTGCTCCCCCAGGGCCGCCACGACCGACGGGACGCCAGTGACGGTGGTCCTTCGCGCGCTCACGTCGCTGTCGGCGACGGCCGCCTCGACCGACGACACGAGTGACTCGACGTCGCTCTGCGGCAGCGAGGCGTCCGGGCGCACGAGCAGGGCGACGGCGTCGGGCCGCGGCACGAGGAAGTCCCACTGCGGCCGGGGATCGCCCTCGTCGTTGAAGATCACGCGGTTGACGAAGGTCTGGTTGTGCAGGGTCGGCAGCCCGCCGGGCATGCCCTTCGCCAGCAGCCCCGAGTAGCGCTCGTCGAACTGTGCGGTCGCCCGCGATCCCGCTGCAGCGACCTCCCGCGGCGACCCGCCGGCCTTCCGAGCCCGCGCCTGCGCGGCACTGCGCAGCCCGTCGCGGTAGCCGCCGAGCTCGGCGAGCAGGTCCTGGGCCTGGCCGGCGATCTGGTTGAGCACCGTGCCCGGCCCGTAGACGGCCTTCACGTGCGGCAGCGCGGCGAGTGCGCCCTCGAGCTGCAGCAGCGCCGGCAGGTTGTCCTTGAGCAGCAGCTGCCCGGGCTCGTCGGACTCCAGCAGCACGACCACCGGGTCGCCCCCGAACTGGCCGGCGAGCTCCGCCGTCGCGCGGACGGCGGCGTCGTCGCGTGGCACGAACTCGTCGACGCCGGTCTCCACCTCGACCCGCAGCAGCCCACCCACCAGCAGCGCCAGCAGCGCGAGCAGGCCGAGAGCCGCGGCCACGCCAGGCAGGGGGCGTGGCCGCGGTGTCCTCGGGGTGGGCAGGCTCCACCTCATCGCGGGATCGGGTCCTCTTCGATGCGCGGGTACTCACCCGTGAACTCGCCCGGGTCGTTGTGCGCGCCCGGTGCGGGGTACGGGTTGTAGTACGTCGTCGGGCTGGCACCGACCGGCAGGTTCAGCGAACTGATGCCGAGGACCGGCTTGACCCGCGCGATCGGCCCGTTGCTGTCGGACGAGCCGACGAACCCGATGAAGTTCGTCCAGTACGACACCAGGTCGTGCCCGTACGGCTTGAGGTAGGCCAGCATCGGGTTGAGGTCGGCGAGGTTGACCTGCAGCGTCCGCAGCAGCGGGCTGACGGCTCCCTGCATCGGCTCGAGGCGGGTGAGCGAGGCCGGGGCCCGGTCGAGCGTCGTGTCGAGCGAGGGCAGCAGCCCGCGCAGGTCCTGCGTCGTCGCCGGCAGCTCGACCAGCGCGCCGCTCAGGTCGGGCGCGGCACCGCGCAGGTTGCGCGAGACGGTGCCGAGCGGCGCGCTGAGGTCGGCGAGGCTGTCGCTGGCCTTCTCGGTCGTGACGAGCAGCGGCGGCAGCGCCCGCATCAGCGCGGTGACGTCGTCCTCGTGACCGGCCGTGACGGCGGTCAGCGTCTGCGCGTC
The DNA here is from genome assembly GCF_001428825.1 of Nocardioides sp. Root240. Lineage (GTDB taxonomy): Bacteria > Actinomycetota > Actinomycetes > Propionibacteriales > Nocardioidaceae > Nocardioides. Next base: position 570,353 of record NZ_LMIT01000001.1, read on the forward strand.
CTTCGTCAGGTCGACGATCCGGCCCTGCTGGGTGTCGAGCGCGTCGAGCACGGCGGTGGAGCTGCGGACCAGCGAGCGCAGGTCGTCCGACTGCTCGGACAGCGCCTCGAGCGCACCGGCGTTCTGGCCGAGGTCGCCGAGCCCGGCGAGCACGGCGCCGACGTCCTCGCGGGTGTCCTTCGTCGCCTGGCCGCCCGAGCGGACCAGCTTCGCGAGGTCCTTGCGGGTGGGCGCGTCGAGGCTGGTGAGCACGTCGTTGAGCTGCACGCTGCCCCGCGCGGCGGACGCCGGCAGGGTCGCCCCGTCGTCGTACGCCGAGCCGTCGCCGTCCACGATCTCGAGGTAGGTCTCCTCGATCATGGTCTTGTTGCGGACGGTGATCACCGCCCCCTCGTGCAGCGGTACGGCGGCGTCGTCGAGCTCGAGGGTGACCATCGCCTTGTCACCCTTCACGTCGATCGCCTCGACCTGGCCGACCTCGACGCCGGCGATGCGGACGTCGGACTGGAAGACCAGGTTGTCGACGTCGTCGTACGGCACCGTGACCTGGTAGCCGGCCCGCGACAGCACCGGGATCTTGCCGCCGGCCTGCAGCCACAGGAAGCTCACGATCGTCGTGCAGACCGCGAGGAACACGATGAGCGTGACGCCCTTGAGCTTGGGCACCGCCTGGTGGGGAATGCGCATCAGCCCAGTCCTCCGATCGTCTCGGGCGAGAGCTGGAAGAGCCCGCGCAGGATGCCGCGGTTCGCGTCGCGGAGGCTGACGACGGAGTTCGTGTTGTAGACGAACGCCGCGAGGTCGTCGAGCCGCGGGACGAGCATCTGGGTCAGCGGCCGGGCGTCGGCGCTGATCGGCCGCAGGTCTCCGGCGACGGTGCGCAGGTCGGGCGCCGCCGCCCGGAGGTCACCCACCACCGGACCGGCCCTGTCCAGCACCGGCTGGGCCTCGCGCAGGAAGTCGTCGAGCTCGTCGACGCTGCCGTTGAAGCTCTTCAGGGCCCCCGGCAGCTCGTCACTGGCCTTGCGGACGTCGGCGAGGGTCGGGTCCAGCTGGCCGGCCAGCTCCACCACGCTGCCGGAGGTCTCCCGCAGCTGGCGGGACAGCTCGGGCAGCTGGGCGAGCGTCGCGTCGAGGTTGCCGCGCTCCCCCGACAGCGTGCCGAGGGTGACGCTGAGCGAGCTCGCCATCCGCTCGAGGCGCACGTCGTTGGTGCCCGCGGCGTCGGAGACGTCGGCGAGCGCATCGACCAGGCGGGCGAGGTTCTTGCGCCGCGTCTCCAGCTTGTCCATCACCGGCTGCAGGTCCTTCAGCAGCTCGTTGGTCCGGTCGAGGCCGGCGGGCAGCCGCTTCGGCGCGTTCACCAGCGCCACGTCCGACTCCGCGAACAGCGAGCTCATCGCCGCCTGGGTGTTGGAGTCCAGGTGCGCCAGCACGTCGTCGACCTGGATCGGCGAGACGGTCCGGTCGACCGGCACGGTGTCGCCGTCGGCGAGGACGGGGGCGTCCGGCGTACCGGGGCTGATCTCGATGTACATGTCGTTGAGCGGGCTCTTCGGCCGGAGCAGCACCTGCGCGTCCTGGTGCACCTCCTGACCGTTGTCGATGCGCAGCTCGAGGCGGGCCTTGCCGTCAGCGGTGATCTCGGCGGAGCGGATGTCCCCCACCGGTACGCCGGCGATGCGCACCTCCTGGCCGTTGCCCGGGCTCACGCCGGCGGCCTCGTGGAGGTCGACGTAGAGCGTGTACCGGTCCTCCCACGGCGGGTTGAACCGCTCGTGGGCGAGGAAGTACCCGCCGACCGCCGTACCGAGGACGACGAGCACGGCGAAGGCGACCAGGTTGCGTCCCAGGCCGGGCTCGCTGCGGGCCCGCTCCCAGAACTTCGACAACGAGCGCTTCATCACCGGTCTCCGTTCGCGACGGCCCCGAAGAGCTGTTCGAGGCTGATCGGCAGGCCCGCGAGGGAGCCCGGGCCGATGCCGGGGAGGAAGGAGATCATCGATCCGTTCTCGTCCATCATGTTGGCCTGCGCGAGGTTGGAGAACATGTAGCCGGTCTCCTTGTAGAGCGGCCGGTCGGCGCCGCCGCCGGCGTACTCGCCGGTGCCGTGCCACGGCGACATCAGCTGGTCGATGACCGGCCCGTTGACCCGGTCGAGCACCGGGCCGCGGACGTTGTCGACGGTGGCGTCGAGGTCGCGGCTGATCGGGATCAGGGTGGTGATCAGCGGCCGCGCGTCGCGCAGCACGCCGCGGAGGTCCTTGACGACCGGCCGGGCCCGCGCCAGCACCGGGTCGGCGTGGTCGAGCAGCCGCGACAGCTCGCGCACCGACGGCCGGGCCGGGTCGGCCGTGTCCTCCAGCGAGGTGAGCACGCCGTCGAGGCTGTCGAGCAGCGTCGAGGTCTCGTCGAGGCCGGACGGCAGCGTCCGGGAGGCCTCGGCGATGTCGTGCCGGCGGGCGTCGAGCACCTTCGCCGTGGTGGCGAGGCTGTCGATCGTCTCGCCCAGGTGGGCGTTCTCCGAGGAGAGCACGGTCGAGGCGTTCTCGCCGCCCTCGACCAGGGTCGCGAGGTCGCGGTCGGGACGGGTGCCCTGCAGCGCCCGCAGCACGTCGTCGGTGGAGCGCAGCGTGCTCGGCGCGGAGTCGAGCAGCTCGCGCAGCGCGCGGGTGCCGTCCTTCGCCAGGGTCTCGTCGAGGGCCTTCGTCCCGGTGCGGACGCCCTTGCGGGCGTCGGCCGGGAAGGCGCTCGCCACGCCGTCCAGCTCGACGGGCAGCTCGGTGCGCTCGACCGGGATCGTCCCGGCGAAGGTGCCGCTGCGGCCGCCGGGGATGATCTCGACGTAGTAGTTGCCGCCGAGCAGCGTGGTCGGCCGGACCCGCGCCGAGGGCGCCGTACCCATCGCCTCGCGGACGCCCTCGTCGACCTTCACCTCGACGGTGGTCACGCCCTTCTCGTCCTCGACGGAGCGGACCACGCCGATGTCGACGCCGGCCATCTTCACGTCGGAGACCGAGGTGCGCAGGCGGTGCGCCTCACTGAACTGGATGCTGACGGTGTCGCCCGGCCGAAGCATCGCGGTCAGCTGGGCCTTCTGGAACAGCAGGGCTCCGGCCACCGCGGCCAGGACCACGAAGATCCTGCCGAGCTGCAGGGCCGAGAACCGGTGGTGCTCGCCCACGGCGGCGGCCCCCTTCGTCGCTCGGCGGTTCGGTCGTGTCCTCATCGCCGTCACCAGGTCTCTCCGGGAGCGGGGTACGGGTCGCGGGTCGCCGTCCCTGCGAGGCCCAGCGACTCCGCTCCGGGCAGCAGCAGGATCCGCAGCCAGTGACCGGCCTGGTCACCGCTGGCGAGGGCGCCCGAGGCGTTCGTGTGGAAGTAGGCGATGTCCTCGGCGTAGTCCCCCACGACGCTGGCCACCGGTGCGCCGTTGGCGCCGGTCCTGATCAGCTGGGCGGCCAGCGGACGGGCATCGGTGACGAGCCGGTCGAGGGCGACGACGCCCGGCTCGGCGTCCTCGTTGACCCCGGGCACCTTGCCGAGCGGCGTCACCGACTCGCGCAGGAAGGCCCGCAGGTCCGGCGTCGACCGGCCCAGCGCGGTGGCACCCGGACGCACCTGCCGCATCGCGACCGCGAGGTCCTCGAGCGGGGTGTCCAGCTTCGTGAGGGCCGAGTGCGCCGCGTCCAGGGTGTCGGGCGCCTGGTCGAGCGAGGCCCGGACCTGGTTGCCGTCGTCGGCGGCGAAGGAGTCGACCGTCACCGCCATCTCGTCGACCAGCGCGGCGAGCTCGTCGTCACGGCTGGCCATCCGCCCGCTCAGCCGCTCGGCCGAGGTGAGCAGGTCGCCGAGCGGTACGCCGCCGTCGGCCGCGAGTGCCTTCGACACCTCGCCGGTCGAGGTCAGCACCTCGGGCGCCTTGCGGGCGAAGGAGTGCAGGTCGTCCTCGTGGCCGATCATCCCGCCGCCGAGGTTCTGCAGCGTGGTGGCCGCTTCCTTGCGGGTCCTCGGGTCGAAGGTGTCGAGCAGCTCGTTGATGTCCTCGGTCTTCACCGTCTGCGACGCGGGGATGACCGCGTCCGAGCGGAGCGCGCCGGTCGACGGGTCCCCCGGGTCGAGGGTCACGAACTTCTGGCCGAGGCCGGAGCGGTCCGAGATCCGCGCAGCCACGGCGTTCTCGTACAGCTTGGTGTCCGGGTCGTCGAGCTGGATCACGGCGACGGCGACGCCGTCCTCGAGGACCAGGTCGTCGACGTACCCGACCCGGCTGCCGCCGATCCGCACGTCGTCCCCGGTGTTGAGGCCACTGAGGTCGTCGAAGGCGATCCGGACCTCGCGCCGCTCTGCGAGCGGCATGCCGTGGGTGGCGTTGAGGCCGAAGATCACTGCTCCCCCGAACAGGACCAGGACCGCCGTACCGATGCCGAAGGGGCTGCGCAGCCAGCCCAGCAGTGCGTTGTCCCTCATCTCACTTGCCTCCCAGCAGCAGGCCGAGCAGGTTGAGCTCCTGCTGCTTGCTCAGTCCGGTCGCGCTGTCGCCCTTGGGTTGCAGCAGGCCGCCGAGGACGTCGCCCAGACCCTCCAGCAGGCCCGGGGTCGTGTCCTTCCCGGGTTTAGCGGGCGTGCTCCCCCGCGGCGCCGACGCCTGGGGCTTCTTCGTCACCGGCAACAGGCCGAGCACGGTGTCCGGGTCGACGACGTAGTGCGCGCGGAAGTAGTGCGACAGGCCGTCGTGCCCGTTGGTGGTCAGCGCCCAGAACCGGATGTAGTTGAACAGGTTGTCGCGGTTGCGGGTCAGCGCGCCGGTCAGTCGCTGCACACCGGTCGTGCTGGTCGCGAGGCCGCCGCCGGCCCTGCGTACGTCGCGCGCCACGGGCGCCGCGGCGCGCAGCAGCGCATCGGCCTTGCGCAGCACCGGCTCCGAGCTCGCCAGGGCCGGGTCGAGGACGTCGGAGAACGCCCGCAGCTCCTCCGACAGCTCGGGCAGCTTGTCGGTCAGCGGCCGCAGCTCCTCCAGCGTCGGCGCGGTGTCGTCCGCGGCGTTGCGGAGGTTGGCCAGCGTGGTGCGTAGCACCGTGAGGGTGCCGGGCAGCTTCTGCAGCGTCTGCTCGAGCTTGACCTGCCGTTCACGGACGGCGGTCAGCACCTTGTCCGAGGAGTCGACCAGCTGGTCCATGGCCTTGCCGTCACGGGTCGCGAGCGCGCTCGCCACCGGTTCGAAGCTGTCGATCAGTCGCGCCAGCAGCTCGTTGTGCTCGTCGAGCACCGCGGCCATCGCCTGCGCGTCCTTGAGGCTCGGCGAGAGCACCTCGAGCGCCTCGTCGATGTTCTTGCCGTTGCCCTGCATGCCCTGGCCCAGCGTCGACACCAAGGCGCGGAGACCGTCGCCGGTCGGCTCGTCGACGGTGTTCAGCACCTCGTCGAGGCCCACCGAGGTGGCGGTCTGCTCGACGGGGATGACCGTGCCCTCGTCCAGCAGCGGAGCATCGGGGCTGCCGCGGTCGAGGTCGACGTACCGCTCCCCGAGGAGGCTGACCGGACGGATCGTGAGGCGGGCGTCCTGGTGCAGCGGACGGGCCTCCTCGTCGAGCTCGAGGCTGACCTCGGCGAGGCCGTGGTCGACCTCGAGGCTCTTGACCGAGCCGACGACGACGCCGTCGATCTTGACCTGGTTGCCCTCGACGAGCGGGGCGGCCGAGGCGAAGTGCGCGCGGACCAGCTCGGAGTCGTCGTCGCCGCCCATCTGCCAGGCGACACCGGTGACCCCGGCCGCGATCAGCACCACGACCAGGCCGGCCCGGCCGACGTCGGTGAAGGCGTTCATCGCATCTCGCTTCCGTAGGCGTCGGTCCACGGCTGGCCGACCGGGGCCCCGGGGTCCGGGGTCAGGTTCTGCGTGATGCCGGGCGCCGGCTTGCCGGTCGGGCTGGGGATCACGCTCTCGAGCCCGGCCTGGATGAGGAACCGGGTGTAGTGACCCTGGTTGTCGCGGTTGCCCGCCGCCGAGCCCCAGTTGGTGGCCCAGCCGGTGATCTCCGGGGTGTACGGGCGGAGGAAGTCCAGCGCCGGCGTGAGACCGGTCAACGCGTCGTCCGCGTCGGGTGCGGTCGCCGTGCTGCCGTCGAGCAGGCCCGGCGTGATGCCCAGCAGCTGCGAGAGCCGGTCGAGCGTGGGCCGCAGGTCGCCCACGGTCGGGCGCAGGTCCTGCAGCAGCGGCTCGAGGTTGCGCGAGACCGACTGGAGGCTGTCGGTCGCCGGGGCGAGGTCCTCCAGCAGCGGCAGGGTCTTGTCGACCGTGCCGGGCACCCGGGCCAGCGTGGTGTTCGCCTTCTCCAGCACCGGCGGCAGCTTCTGCAGCGTGCTGCCGACGTTGCGCTCCTGCGCGGCGATCGTGTCGGTGGCCGAGGCGAGCGAGGAGACGACCTGCTCGAGGCTGTCCCCGCGCGAGGCGAGGATCCGCATCGTCTCATCGAACTGCGTCACGATCTGCTTGATCGCCTCGCCGTCGGTGCCGACCTCCCGCAGCACCGAGCCGAGCTCCGCGAGCGCCGGGCCGGCGGCCTGCAGGCTCGCGTTGGCCTGGTCCTCCTTGCCGGCCAGGGTCTGCTGCAGCCGGCTCACGAGCGACGAGAGCCGCTGGCGCGTCGGGGCGTCGAGCGCGGACAGCACGGCGTCGAGCTCGACCGGCTCCCGCTGGACGCCGGCCAGCATCGCGCCCTCCGGCAGCTCGGCGTTCTCGTCGGGCCCGTCGACCACCCGCACGAGCCGCTCCCCCAGCGCGGCCTTCCAGACCACCTCGACCGTCGCGCCGTCGTGGAGCGGGCCGAACTCGTCGTCCAGCGAGAGCCGGACGAGCGCCTTGCCGTCCTGCACGTCGATGTCCGTCACGCTGCCGGCCTCGTAGCCGTCGTACATGACCGAGCTGCCGACGAAGACGTTGCCGGCGTTCGGCAGCACGGCGCTGACGTGGTAGCCGTCGGTCTGGTCGAGGGCGACCACCGAGCCGCCCACGAGGGCCAGCCCGAGGACGCCGACCGCGATCCCGCCCGCCGCCATCAGTCCATCCCCAGCGGGCCGGCGGACGAGCCGGCCAGGAACTGCCGGACGAAGTCGTTGTCAGCGTTGAAGGCGGCCTCGGCCTCGCTGTAGTGGATGCACTTGCCCTTCCACACGACGCCGATGTAGTCGCTCACCTTCCGCGCCGTCGCCATGTCGTGGGTGACCACCATGTAGGTGCCCTTGTGCCGCTCGTGCATCTCGAGGATCACGTCGTTCAGCAGGCTGGTGCGGACCGGGTCGAGGCCGGAGTCCGGCTCGTCGAACATGACGATGTCGGGGTCGAGGATCAGCGCCCGGGCGAAGCCGGCACGCTTGCGCATGCCGCCCGAGACCTCGCTCGGCAGCTTCGCCGCCGCCCCCTCGAGGCCGACCTCCTGGAGCCGGTCCATGACCAGGTCGCGGATGTCCTTCTCCGCCATGTCGGTGTGCTTGCGCAGCGGGAAGCAGACGTTGTCGAAGATGTTCATCGACCCGAACAGCGCGCCGTCCTGGAAGAGGACGCCGAAGCGCTTGCGCAGCTCGTAGCGCTCCTGCTTGCTGATCTTCCAGATGTCCTGGCCGAAGATCAGCACCTCGCCCTGGTCCGGCTCGAGCAGGCCCACGAGGTGCTTGATCAGGACGCTCTTCCCCGTACCCGACGGCCCCAGGATCGTGGTGATCGCGTCGTCGACGAAGTTGAGGTTCATCCCGGTCAAGATGTCGTACGGGCCGAAGCTCTTGTGGACGTCGCGCACCTCCATCGAGTGGGTGGTGCCGGCCGGCGCCGGGACGGGGGCGGCGTGCGTGGGAGCGAACGTGGTCATGACGGGTTCCTCTGCAGGGAGCTGGCGGGAGGGACGGGCGTGCGGGAGCGCGGCGAGCGCAGCTAGTTCCCGATGGGTGCGTTCGGCGACAGGCCCCAGAACAGCTGGGTCCCGAGGGCGCCGATCATGTGGATGAGCACCATGTTGAGGACCATGGATCTCGCGGTGTTCTTCCCGACTTCCACGGAACCACCACGCACGGTGTAGCCGTAGTAACAGGCCACGAACACGATGGCTGTCCCCATCGTCATGCCCTTGATCATCGAGTACATGAAGTCGAGCGGGTTCTGGTAGAGCCAGAAGATGTACATGTGCCCGCCCGGCGAGACGCCGCCGACGTAGTAGACGGTCACGAGGATCTCGCCGAGCGACATCATGCCGAGGCTCACGGCGTACAGGAACGGCATCGACAGCCAGGCGGCGACCACGCGGGTGCCGACGAGGTAGCTGCGGGAGTCGACACCCATCACCTCGAGCGCGTCGACCTCCTCGGCGATCCGCATCGAGCCGATCTCGGCGACCAGGCCACAGCCGATCTTGGCGGCCAGGATGTAGCCCCACATGTAGGGCACCAGCTCACGGACCGCGCACCAGGCGTTGAAGATGCCGGAGTAGATCGGCGCGCCGACCTGCTTGAGCGTGTAGATCGCCTCGGTGCCGCACATCGTCCCCATGACGAACTGCATCGCCCAGATGATCAGCGCGCTCGAGAGCACCAGGATCGCGGCCTGGCGGACCACCTCGGTCCAGTGCGCCCGCACGTCCGGGAGGCTGCGGGTCACCTGCCACGAGAACCGGAGGATCTCCCCGCCCGTGGTCAGGGCTGCGCGGACGCCGGCAGCGGCGGCGCCCAGCGAGATCTCGCTGTCCTTCGGCTCGGGGGCCGGGATCCGTTCACGACGGGGAGCATCGGGAGTCGTCGTCATCGCCGGGCCCCTACTTGAAGACCTGGATCTCGGGGTTGAGCCCGAGCAGGATGTTGGTGAAGACGACATTGACGACCCAGATCAGGGCGAAGGCGATGACGACCGCCTGGTTCACGGCCCGGCCGACGCCGATGGCGCCGCCCTTGGCGTACATGCCCTTGTAGCAGCACACGACGCCGATGATCAGGCCGAACAGGGTGGTCTTCACGACGCTGCCCCAGATGTCCGGGGTGGTCAGGTTGGCGAACAGGCTGTTGTAGAACGCCCACGGGTTCGCCCCGAGGATCGGTACGGCGGCGATGAAGCCGCCGAGCAGGCCGAAGCAGAGCGCGATGATGTCCATCAGCCCGGTGATGATCGTGACCGCCACGATCCGCGGCAGCACCAGCGCCCGGACCGGGTCGACGCCGAGCACCTCCATCGCGTCGATCTCCTCGCGGATCCGACGGGCGCCGAGGTCCGCGGTGATCGCGGAGCCGACGACGCCGGCCACGACCATCGCGTTCACCCAGGGGGCGAACTCACGGATGCTCGCCATGATGAAGAAGGAGCCCAGCCGCTCCGGCATGCCGAACAGGGCGTAGATGTTGCCGCCCTGCAGGCCCGGCGCGCCGAGTCCGAAGAAGGTGCACGACACCGCCATCGGGATCCAGCACTGCTTGAGGATCTGGAACATCTGGTCGACGGTGTCGCGCCAGTAGTCCCAGGGCCCGCGCACGGCCATCCACACCACGGTGCCGCCGAGCTGGGCCATCTCGCCCAGCTCGTTGACGCCGGCTGCGAGGCTGCCCGATCTCGGTGCAGCCCTGCGTGTCGCATTCCCCATGAATGGTTCACCGCCTGCCTCGGTTGAAGTCCCCGACAACCTTTCAAGGCGATGTGATCGACGACATAGTCGTCGGTTACAAAATGCTCAGGAGCCTTTGTGGCTCGCTGGCAAAGCCCCTCGCGGGGACCGGACGTAGCGTCGGGGGCATGCCCCAGGCCGTCCAGCAGACCCTTCCCGTCGGGCGCATCGACGTACCGAACGCGGTGCGTGGAGCCTCGACCGGCTTCAGCATCCTGCTGATCGGCGGCTTCCTCGCGCCGATGCTCACCCTGGTCTCCGTGTGGGCCGCGGGCGCGTGGCTGGCGGTCGTCGCGGTGGTCGCCTTCGCGGTGGCCGCTCGCCGTAGCACGCGGGCGGGGATCCCCGCACTGCACGGGATCTTCGCCGCGCTGCTGGCCTACGCGCTGGTGCTGCCGCTGCTGCTGCCGTTCGAGCAGGGCCGCGACCTCGGCCAGATCGCGCAGACCGTGCTGGCCGCCGTGATCGTCGGTGCGCTCACGGGCACCCTCGCCGCGCGCCGGGGCCTGCCCGCCACCGCCTGAGCGCCACGTCCTGGTCCGTGACCGGCCCTCTGCCACGATGGGGCCGTGACGTCCCCGACCATCCTGTGGTTCCGCCGGGACCTGCGCCTCGGTGACCACCCCGCGCTGCTCGCAGCTGCGCACGACGGGCCGGTGCTGCCGGTCTTCGTGCTCGACGACGCCCTGCTCGCGCCCTCGGGTCGCCCCCGCCTCGCCTTCCTGCTGCGCTCGCTGCGGGCGCTCGACCGCGACCTGCGCCGGCACGGTCCGGGCCTGGTCGTCCGCCGCGGCCGCCCGGAGGAGGTGCTGCCGGCGCTGGTCGAGGAGACCGGCGCGAGCGCGGTCCACGTGAGCGCCGACTTCGCGCCCTACGGCGCCGCCCGCGACGCGCGCGTGGAGGAGGCACTCGGCGAGGTCCCGCTCGTGCGGACCGGGTCGCCGTACGCCGTCGCGCCGGGCCGGCTCGCGACCGGCAGCGGCAGTCCCTACAAGGTCTTCACCCCCTTCCACAAGGCGTGGCTCGACCACGGCTGGCGCGCGCCGGCGCCGTCCGATCCCGGCTCCGTCGACTGGATCGGCGCCGACGGCGACGACCTCCCCGACGAACCGGACCTCGGCGACGTCGCGCTGCCCGAGGCGGGCGAGGCGGCTGCGCTGGCCCGCTGGGAGGAGTTCCGCGGGACGCCCTACGAGGACGTGCGCGACCGGCCGGACGTCGACGAGACGTCACGGCTCTCGACCTACCTGCGCTGGGGGGCGATCCACCCGCGCACGATCCTGGCCGGCATCGACGCGCGCGACCCGCACGCGCAGACCTACCGCAAGGAGCTGGCCTGGCGCGAGTTCTACGCCCACGTGCTGCACCACTGGCCGGAGTCGGCGCGCGAGTACTTCAAGCCCGAGCTGAAGGGCCTTCCCTACGTCACCGGACGCGAGCTGACGAAGCGGCTGGAGGCGTGGGCGGCGGGCCGGACCGGCTACCCGATCGTCGACGCCGGCATGCGCCAGCTGCTCGCCGAGGGCTGGATGCACAACCGGGTACGGATGATCGTGGCGTCCTTCCTGGTCAAGGACCTGCACGTCGAGTGGCAGCACGGCGCGCGGCACTTCATGGAGCACCTCGTCGACGGCGACCTCGCCAGCAACCAGCACAACTGGCAGTGGGTGGCCGGTTGCGGCACCGACGCCTCGCCGTACTTCCGGATCTTCAACCCGACGTCCCAGGGGAAGAAGTTCGACCCCGCGGGCGAGTACGCGCGCCGCTGGATCCCCGAGCTGGCCGATCCCGCGCGCGGGGACTACCCCGAGCCGATCGTCGACCACGCCGAGCAGCGCGCGGCGACGCTCGAGGCCTACCAGCTGCTGAGGCACGCCCGATGACCCATCCACCGCGCCGGCGTCTCCGAATGCTCCACGATGGCTGACCTGCACCTTCCCGAGCCCGGCACCGCTCCCGCCTTCACCGACGTGTGGCTGCCGGACGACCTGCGCGCCGTCGTGCTCGTCCTGCACGGCGGCGCCGAGCGCACCGATCGGCCGGTCGACGGCCGGAGCCTGTCCTGGCGACGGGCCCGGGCGCTGGGGCGCACGCTGGCCCGGCGCGTCGGGGCGGACGGGATCGGGGTCGCGGTGCTGCGCTACCGGGTCAAGGGGTGGAACGCCGGCGCCGGCGCGCTGCCCTCGCCGGTGCCCGACGCGCGGTGGGCCCTCGACGAGCTGGCCCAGGAGCACGACGTCCCTGTCGTCATCGTCGGCCACTCGATGGGCGCACGCACGGCCGTCGCCGTCGCCGACCACCCGGCAGTGCAGGGCGTGGTCGCCCTCGCGCCCTGGCTGCCGGCCGACGAGCCGGTCGATCCGTTGACCGGCAAGCGGCTGCGCGCCGCCCACGGCCGCCGCGACCGGATCACCTCCGCGCGGGCGACGCGTCGCTTCGTCGAGCGGGCCGCCACGGTCGCGGACGCCGACTTCACCGACATGGGAATGGTCGGCCACTACCTGCTGACGCAGGTCCCCCTGTGGAACGCCTTCACCGTGGCCAGCGTGCGGGAGCTGGTGCTCACCGACGCGTAGGGCGAGGAGGCCGCGCAGCAGCAGTCACGAGACCCCCTCAGGCCGCAGCAGCCAGCTCCCGGTCGACGTCATGCACGCGGGCGAGCAGCCAGGCCCATGCCGAGCCGGACCGCGCGTCGTACCCGCCGGCCTCACGCCACACCCGCAGGTAGGTGATCCGGCACAGGTGCGCCGCCGGCTCGGGGTGGCCGGTGAGGAGCAGCGAGAGCCGGTAGACCCGGGCGCAGCTGGCGTCGTACAGGGCGGCGAGGGCCTCCTCGTCGCCGTCCGCGCACCGACGCAGCAGCCCCGCGAGGTCGGCGGTCCCGTTCCGGTCCGGCATGGCATCTCCCTCCCCGGAGAGTGGCAGTGAAATCTTGAACAACTTACTTCAACGGCTTGTTTAGATTTATGATGTGAGCATGGACCAGACCGAGGCCGCCGCGCAAGCCCCCGATGCGGACCTGACCATCGGCGACCTCGCCCAGCGAGCCGGCGTGACCACGTCCGTGCTGCGCATGTGGGAGTCGCGGCACGGCTTCCCGGTGCCCCACCGCCTGGCCAGCGGTCACCGCCGCTACACCGCGGCGGACGTCGAGCTGGTGCGCCAGGTGCTCCGCCGGCGCGATGCGGGCATCCGGCTGGAGGTGGCGATCGCCGAGGCGGCCGCCACGCGCCCGCCGAGCAACCCGTCCATCTACGCCGAGCTCCGCCGCCGCCACCCCGCGCTGGCCACCCACCGCCTGCGCAAGTCCACCCTGATCGCGCTGTCCTGGGCGATCGAGGACGAGTGCTGCGCGGTCGCGGACCGCCCGGTGCTCTTCGGGGCCTTCCAGCGCGCCGAGTTCTACGCCCCGTCAGCGCCGCGCTGGACCGAGCTCGACCGCGTCGCACGCTCGGCGGTCGTCTTCGCCGACCACTGGCCCGACACCGCCGACGCGGCGAGCGGGCCGGTCCGCGCCACCCTCGCCGAGGATGCTCCGATGCGCCGGGAGTGGGCCGTGGTCTGCGACGCGGCCGACAGCACGGCCTGCCTGACCGCGTGGGAGCTGCCCGGCCAGGCCGCCGTCCCCGACCGCCAGCGGATCTTCGAGGCGATGTGGACGGTCGACCCGGCCGCCGTGCGCGACGCGGCTCGCGTCGCGGCCTCGGTCGCGGAGTCTGCCGGGGTGCTCGCCGCGCGCCCGCTGCTCTACGAGCTCGCCGAGGCGCCGGCACCGCGCACGACCACCCCCGACGGCGTCACCGCGCTCTTCAACCGCGTCGTCGCCTACGTCGACCGCCTCGGTCACTGACGCGCCAGCACCGCCCTGGCCGCCCGGCGGCCGGACGCGAGCGCGCCCTGGATCGAGCTCGTCGCCCGGTGGTCGCCCGCGACCACCAGGCCGGCCACCTCGACCGCCGGACGCATCGCGTGCGGTGCGGGCATCGCCGGAAGCGCGTGGGGAACGTCGCGCACGGCCACCAGCTCCCACGGACCAGCCGGCGCCTCGTGCAGCGCGCGGGCCGTCGCCTCGACCGACTCCGCGGCGAGGTCCCCCGGACCGATCACCGAGGTGGCGATCAACGAACGCCCGTCGGCGGCGTACTCCGGGGCCGAGGCGGTGAGGACGACCGACGTGGCCACGCCGGACCCGTCGGCATCGACGACCAGTGTGCCGGACTGGCCGGGCCACGGGTCTGCCGCGAAGTAGAACGTGCGCACACCACGCAGCACCGGTGGCTCGCCGAGCGCCGGAAGCAGGTCGTGCGCGGCCCGGGAGTCCGTGGCCAGGACGACGGCACTCGCCGCCACCTCTGCACCACCCACCAGGCCGACGACACCGGGGGCCAGGTCGCTGACGTGGGAGCCCAGGCGCAGCGAGCCCGCTGGCAGGTCCGCGGCCAGCGCGTCCGGCAGGCGCTGCATGCCGCGCGCCGGCACGGCTGACCAGCCCCGGGCGAAGCAACGCATCATGAGGTCGGCGAACACGCGGGAGGTCGCGACCTGCGGGTCGAGGACCACGCCGGCGAAGAAGGGCACCAGCACGTCGTCGACGACCTCCGCGGGGAGCACCTCGCGCCACACCTCGACCGCCGGGCGATCGTCCCGGGCCATGATCGCCGCCGGGGAGGAGGCCAGCAGACCGAGCACGTAGCGGGCCAGGGCGACCTTGCCGCGGACGTCGGCAGCCCCCGAGGCGAGGGCGCGCCACGGCGCAGCCGGGCTCGCGAGCGGGTGGGGTACGTCGACCAGGCGGCCGCCACGCCGCACCCGGGCCCCGCGCGGCAGACGCCGCAGGTCGAGACGATCGAGGTCGATCTCGCGACGCAGCGCCGGGTAGGCGGTGTTGAGGACCTGGAACCCACGATCGATCACGAACCCGTCGACGACGTCCGACCGGACCCGTCCACCGGGGGCATCCGCCGCCTCCAGGACCACCACCTCGCGCCCGGTGGCGACGAGCGCCCGGGCGCAGGCCAGTCCCGCGAGGCCGGCACCGACCACCACGACCGGTCGTTCACCCATCACGGCCCCGCTTTCCACAGAAAGTTCAACAGTCTGTGGAAGTTTAGGAGAGCGAGGGTGATCAGGCCAGTGCGAGGAAGAGCTTCTCCATCTTCTTCGCGTCCACGCTGTCGGGACCGCCCTCCTCGAGGCACTTCTGCAGTCCCGCGGCCACCAGCGCGTAGCCGCCCCGACTGACAGCCTTGCTGACCGCAGCCAGCTGCATCAGCGCGTCCTCGCACTCGGCGCCGTCCTCGAGCATCCGGATCACGGACGCCAGGTGGCCGTTGGCCCGCTTGAGGCGCGTGATGATCGCCTTGATCTCGTCAGGCTCCAGCTGCATCGGTTGCTCCCGTCGGTCCGGCCATCAGTGCCTCCATCATCCCGGTGAGCCGGGCGCGACCGTCGGCGGCCACCGCGGCGAGCTCCGGATCGGGCGTCAGCGAGGCCAGCAGTGCCGGGTCCATCACGTCGACGCGGGTGCCGCCCTCCCCCAGGTCGGCGACGACCACATTGCACGGCATCAGCACCGCGACCCGCGGCTCGACCTGCAGCGCACGGTGCGCGAGCTGCGGCCGGCAGGCGCCGAGGATCAGCTGCGCAGGGACGTCGACGTCGAGCTTCGCCTTGAGCGTCGCCCGGACGTCGATCTCCGTCAGCGCGCCGAAACCCGCGTCGCCGAGCAGGGCACGCACCCGCGTCACCGTGTCGTCGTACGACGACGCGAGGGTCGCGCTGAGCGTGAAGTCGGTCAGGTCCATGGGTCGCTCCTCCGTCGATTCATTATCCCCCCGGGGGGATATGCTACGGTTCCGATCATAACCCCCCAGGGGGATAATCGGAAAGGAGGCGCCACCGTGGCGCAGCACTCGCTCGAACCTTCGCCCCACGCCGGCCCGCTCGGCCGGCTCGGCCTGTGGGTCCTCAGCCACCGGCGCGTGGTCGGGATCGGCTGGATCGTCGTCGTGGTCGGCCTCGGGGCGTTCGCCCCTGCCGTCGAGAAGAACCTCTCGGGCGCCGGCTGGCAGGCCGACGGATCCGAGTCGGTCGCGGTGCGCGACCTCGCGCAGGACCACTTCGGCGGCAACGCCAGCCACGCGATCCAGGTCGTCGTGCACCGCACCGACGGATCGCTCGACAGCGGCGACGGGCCGCGGGTGCTCGCCGAGGTCACCCGGATCCTCGAGGGCGAGCCGCGTCTCGGCGAGGTCGTCGCACCGCAGCCCGGAACCAGCCTCTCCCCCGACGGCCGCACGGCCGTCGTCCTCGCCGGGGCCGGCGTCGACACCAACGAGATGGTGCGCGTCGCCAGCGACCTCAAGGAGGACCTGCAGGCCCTGTCGACCGACACGGTCGCCGTGAACCCGACCGGCTCGTCACTCCTGTGGTCCGACTTCAACGAGGCCAACCTCGAGGCGATGCTGACCTCGGAGATGTACTCCTGGCCCGTGACCCTGGCCATCCTCGTGCTCGCCTTCGGTGCGCTCGTCGCCGCCGGACTCCCGCTGATGCTCACCCTCGCCGGCCTGGTCGCGTCGGCGGGATCGCTCGTGCTGCTCAACGAGCTCGTGCCCGTCTCCATCTGGGCGATGAACTTCGCCATGATGTTCGCCCTCGCCCTGGGCATCGACTACGCACTCTTCCTCGTCGTCCGGTACCGGGCCGCCCGGATGGGCCGGCACGGATCCGCACGGCAGGCGATCGCCGAGACGATGGACACCGCGGGCAAGGCGGTGCTGCTCTCGGGAGCGACGGTGCTCGTGTCCCTGTCCGCCGTGATGCTGGTGCCGTCGCCGTCCTTCCGGTCGATGGCCGGCGGCATCATGATCTCGGTCGCCTTCGTCCTGGCGGCCACGCTCACGCTGCTGCCGCTGGTCCTCTTCAAGCTCGACGACCGGATCAACCGCCTGGCCCTGCCGTGGGTGAAGGCCGGCGAGCACCGCTCCCCCGTCTTCGCCCGCTGGGGTGAGCACCTGTGGCGGCACCCGGCCGCGTGGGGCATCGGCTCAACCGTCGTGCTGTTGCTCCTGGCCGCGCCGATCATCGGCCTGAAGACCGGCATGCCCTCGATCAAGGTGCTGCCCGAGGACGCCAGTGCGCGGATCGGCTACGCGCAGGTCCAGGACGCCTTCGGCGAGGGTGCGCCCGGCACGCTCCAGGTCGTCATGAAGGACGCTGACGCGCCCGCCGCAGCCGCCGTGCTCACCTCCGACCCCGGCATCGCCGCGGTGACGCGGGCCGTCCCGGCGGGCGACGACAGTGGTCTCGCGCTGATCCAGGCCACGCCGACGGTCAACCCGTCCGACCCGGCCCTGCCCGAGACGGTCGACCGGCTGCGCGCCGAGCTGCCGTCGTCCGCACTCGTCGGCGGCGCGGCGGTCGAGAACATCGACCTGACCGACCAGCTCGACCGCTCGACACCACTCGTGATCGGCGTCGTGATGGGGCTCGGCTTCCTGCTCCTGCTGGTCGCCCTGCAGGCGCCGCTCATCGCCCTGCTCGGCACGCTCGCCAGCCTGCTGTCGACAGCCGCCGCCTTCGGTGTGGCACGACTGGTGTTCCAGGAGGGCCACGGCGCCGGGCTCCTCGGCTTCGAGCCGCAGGGCTTCCTCGACGCGTGGGCCCCGGTGTTCTTCTTCGCGATGATCTTCGCGATCGCGATGGACTACACGGTCTTCCTGCTGGCGTCGGCCAAGGAGCACTGGGAGAAGTCGGGCGACCCGCGCGAGGCCATGGTCGGCGCCGTCGCCCACTCGGGACGGGTGATCTTCGCGGCTGGCGGAGTGATGGTCGCGGTGTTCTTCACCTTCGCGCTCTCCGGCCCGCTGCCGCCGAAGGAGATGGGCGTCATCCTCGGCGTCGCCGTCCTCCTCGACGCCTTCCTGGTCCGCCTCGTCCTGCTCCCCGTCCTGCTGCGCGTCTCCGGCCGCGCTGCCTGGGCGAGCCCGGCGTGGCTGCGCCGGATCCTGCCCCGCATCACCTTCGCCCACGACTGACCCACACCCACCCTGAGAGGAAAGACCATGACCACCTCACCCCACGGCAAGCCCGTCCTCGACGAGCTCTCGCCGCTGCACCGCAACCTGCGCCGCGCCATCCCGGACGTGTACGTCGGGTTCGGCGAGCTCTCGAAGGCCGCCTTCGACGACGGCGCCCTGCCCCGCAGCACCAAGGAGCTGATCGCCCTCGCCATCGGTGTCACCGAGGGCTGCGACGGCTGCATCGCCTCGCACGCGCAGGCCGCGGTCCGCGCCGGTGCGACGAAGCAGGAGGCGGCCGAGGCGATCGGCGTGGCCTTCCTGATGCACGGCGGCCCGGCCACCATCCACGGCGCCCGCGCCTACGACGCGTTCTGCTCGTTCGCCGATGCCCTCGCCGACACCGCGCAGGAGGCCTGAGCCGTGTGCCGTGCCGTGACCTGCAGGACCTGCGGGAGGACGACGTGGGCCGGCTGCGGCCACCACGTCGCCGCAGTGAGGGCCCGCGTCCCCGCCGACCAGTGGTGCGCCGGCCACGCACCGGACCCGACCGCCGGCCAGGGCCTGTTGCGCCGGCTCTTCGGGCGGTCATCGTGAACGTCGACCGTCTCGTCCTCGCCCTGGCCGGGACGCTCGTGCTGGCAAGCGCGCTCCTCGCCACGGTGCTGTCGGGCTGGTGGCTGCTGCTCGCCGCGTTCGTCGGCGCCAACCTGTTGCAGGCCAGCGTCACCGGCTTCTGCCCGGCGGCGGTCGTGCTGCGCCGGTTCGGCGTACCGGCGGGGTGCGCCTTTCGCTGAGCTCAGCTGCCGGTGCGCGCCTGGAGGTACGCCGCCAGCGGACCCGGCAGCTGCGCCGGCCGGTCGCCCCAGTCGTAGACCACGGCGGTCCGGGCGATCAGGTCGTGCAGCGCCCGGTGGTCGCGCCGGAGCACGATCAGCAGCGCGCCGATCCCGAAGACGGACGTGCTCAGCGGCAGCGCGAGGACCCGCACCACGCAGGCGACCGGGCGCACCGGCCGCCCGTCGCGCGCGACCACCTTCAGGCCCACGGCGGCCTTGCCGATGGTCCGCCCGGCGACGGCGGTGCCGGCCACGACGTACACCGCACCCCAGGTGAGCAGCGCGAGCGTGGCGACGAGCCCGGTGCCGTCCTCGAGGGACACGTCGAGCAGCGCCTGCGCGAGGAAGCCGGCGATCCCCACCCCCAGGGAGTACGACGCCAGCACCACACCGACGTCGATGGCCGTCGCCGCTGCCCGGCTGACCGGCCCGGCGTACTGACCGGTGACGGTCCGGCGGCTCACCGGCCCTCCCCCGCCCGCTGAGCCGGTCCCACCAGCAGCTCAGGACCGAGCGGCGCCGGACCCGTACGTCGCAGCAGTCGGTCGACGATCCCGCCGACCACGGTGTCGAGCCCGACGACCTGGGCACGCGCCGCGTCGAGGGTGCGCCCGGCGAGGTTGCCCGTCGTGTCCGCGACGATGTCGGGGATGCCGGCCCGCTGGACCAGCTGCTCGACGTCCGCGCGCGCCAGCAGCCGGTCGACGTCGACCCGGTCGAGCAGGCGGTTCACGTCGACCCGCTCGAGCAGCTGGTTGACGTCCACCCGCTCCAGCAGGTCGTTGACGTCGACGTGGTCGAGGACCACCTCGATCGGCACGGCGTCGACCACCTTGCCGGTCACCGCACCGGCGACACGACCGAACAGACCGGGCTCCGCGGGCGTCATGGCGTCAGGATTCCACAGGGGCGCCCTAGGGCGTGCCGGGCAATCCTGGGTGGATGCCCAAGTCGTCCAGTGCGTGCGATGGCAAGGCGCCGGTGCGCAGGCAGACTGGACGTCTTTCCAGCATCGGCAACGCCGCCAGCGTGCGTGCTGGGCGGGTTGGGCGCCGCCAAGGATTGCCCGACGCGCCCTAGGCTCCGCGCATGACGTTCCCCGTTCCGACGTCGGCCCTGGGCTGGACCATCCTCGGGCTCGACATCGTCCTGCGCTTCGTGGCGCTCGGGGTCATCCCCGGCAACCGCAAGCCGTCGACGGGCATGGCCTGGCTGCTGCTGATCATGATCGAGCCGATCATCGGCTTCTCGGTCTTCCTGCTGCTCGGACGCACCCGCCTGGGCAACCGCCGGATCACCCGCCAGAAGACGGCGATCACCGCGATCCGCGAGCGCGCCGACCGGCTGCCACTGTCCTTCGACCACGGCCGCCTGCCCGCGCCGATCGCCCGCGTCGCCCGACTCAACCACCACCTCGGCGCGCTCCCCCTGACCGGCGGCAACGAGGTGCAGCTGTGGCCCGACTACGTCGGCGTCATCGAGGAGATGGCCCGCGAGGTCGACCGCGCCCGCAGCCACGTGCACGTGGAGTTCTACATCACCGCCTGGGACGACGTGACGGACCCACTGTTCCAGGCCCTGCTGCGCGCGACGGAGCGCGGCGTCGACGTACGGCTGCTGTTCGACCACCTCGGCTCCCGCGGCCTCCCCGGCTACCGCGCGATGCTCCGGCGCCTCGGCGAGACCCGGATCGCGTGGCACCCGATGCTGCCGATCAAGCCACTCAAGGGCCGCTTCCGCCGTCCCGACCTGCGCAACCACCGCAAGATCCTCGTCGTCGACGGCAGCGTCGGCTTCACCGGCTCGCTCAACCTCACCGAGCCCGGCTACAACAAGCCGAAGAACCACAAGCTGGGCCGCGAGTGGGTCGAGCTGATGGTGCGCCTCGAGGGCCCGGTCGTCGGCGGCCTGAACGCCGTCTTCGCCTCCGACTGGTACGTCGAGACCGGCGAGGTCGTCGAGCTGGTCCCCGTCTTCGGCGAGCCCGACGTCCGTCCCGACGAGGTCCTCGACGTCCCCTGCCAGGTGGTCCCGAGCGGTCCCGGCCTGGTCGCGGAGAACAACCTGCGCATGTTCACCACGCTGATCTACGCCGCCACCGAGCGGATCTCGCTCACCTCGCCGTACTTCGTCCCGGACGAGTCGCTGCTGTACGCCGTCACCACTGCCGCCGAGCGCGGCGTCGACGTCGAGCTGTTCGTCAGCGAGGTGTCGGACCAGTTCATGGTCGGCCACGCGCAGGCGTCGTACTACCGCGCGCTGCTGCAGGCCGGCGTCCGGATCTACCGCTACCCGGCGCCGTACATCCTCCACGCGAAGCACTTCACGATCGACGACGACGTCGCGGTGATCGGCTCCAGCAACATGGACATGCGCTCGTTCGGCCTCAACTACGAGGTCTCGCTCATGCTGCCCGACCCCGCCGTCGTCGAGCGGTTGCGCGGCGTGCAGGACGCCTACCGCGCGATCTCCCAGGAGCTCACCCTGCCCGAGTGGGACCAGCGTCCCGCCCGCACGAAGTACGTCGACAACGTCATGCGACTGACCGCCGCACTGCAGTAGCGAACCGGCGCAACCCCTTCCAGCGGATCCGACAGTGCCGCGCGAGGGCATTTGAGACGGGCGTCCCGGAGTCCTAGTCACAAGGAACCAGCGCAGCAATTCCTTCGTTCCGACGTGTCGCCCGACCATTGCGGCCAGCCTGCCGGCTCCCCGATGCTCGAAAGGTCAAGGTCTCGGCAACCAGGGGGAGGAACGCATGAGCGCCATCGAAGCGATGCAGGTCACGGAAACCGAGCGCGAACGGCCCAACGGCCCGCGGCTCTCGCCGGACCTCGAGGAGGTCATCCTCGAGATCGCCGCCTCCGAGCGCGCGCTCGACGACCTGCTGACGCGGGCGGACCGCCTGCACGCCAGCAACATCCAGCACGACCCGCGGTCGTGCCTGGTCTGCTTCAGCAACCGCTGACCCACGATCTGTCGCGGCGGCGCTGCCCGCACCGAGTGGGGCCGGCAGCGCCGTCCCGGCCTATCTGCGCCGATGGAACCGCACGTCACGGACGGGAGCCAGGTCGCCTCGTAGCGGTGGTCGTGGACCCGGTGATGGTGGTGGCTGCAGAAGCTGACCCCGTCGGCGAGGTCGGTACGGCCGCCCTGCGCCCACGGCTGGCGGTGGTGGACCTCGCACCAGGCGGCCGGAGCGTCGCACCCCTCCGCGCGGCAGCGGTGGTCACGGAGCCGGATGGCACGCCGTTGAGCGGCGGAGAAGAGCCGGCTGCGGCGACCGAGGTCGAGGACCTCGCCCCGTGACCCCAGCACGACCGGCACGATGCCAGCGCTGCACGCCAGCCGACGAGCCTGCTCGGCAGAGATGTCGTCGACGCCGTCGGGCGTCAGGATGCCGGCCCTGGCCAGCTCCGCCTGCAGCTGGCCGAGGGTCATGGTGACCAGCAGGGTGGTGGCGTCGCCGCCGTGGGCGGGCAGGCCCGAGGGATCGACCTGCTCGAGCAGCGTGGCCAGCGCGGCGGCGTACGCCCGGCGGCGCGGGGGCCGGGCATCCTTCGGTGCGCGGCGGCCCTCCTTCCGCGGCGAGGTCATCGCCTGCAGGTAGGCCCACAGCCGCTTGCGGATCGTGGTCGGGCAGCGCCACCAGATGTCGCTCGTGCCGTCGGGGTTGTCGCGGTAGCGCAGGGACTCCCGCTCCCGGGCCTCGCGCTCCTCGTCCTCGAGACGTCGCGCCAGCTCCTCCTCGGCGACCTCGGGTGCGACGACGTCGAGGATCCGCCGGGCGAGGCGACCGAGCTCGCGAGGGCGGAAGTCGGCGGCGTGGCCGACCAGGGTCGCCTCGGCCTCCCGGAGCACGTCGGCGCCGATCGTCGTCGGCAACGCGTCGACGCCGGCCGTGATCGCCCGGGCCTGCGCCACTGACACCGCACCGGCGCGCATGCCGGCGGCGACGAGAGGACGTCGCTCCAGCGCCTTGGCCAGCTGGACGTCGCGGCGGACGGTCTCGGAGTCGGCGCGCGTCGCGGCAGCCACCCACGCCGCCGCGTCACGGGCGCCGGACTCCTCCCCGACCTCGTCCGCAGCCGCCAGCACCCGCAGCCGGACCTCGGCCACCTGCGCCTCCAGCCGGGCCAGCTCGACGAGCGCCGCCTGCTTCTCCGTCGTCGTCAGGTACGTCGGCTGGGCGTCCGCCATCTCCGCCACCAGCGCACGCAGCCCTGCGACGCCCCCGAGGATCGGGTGCGGAGGGGCGAGCTGGGCGGTGGACATGCGATCTCCTGGCGGGCGCGACAAAGTTGCTTGTCGTCCTGCAGGAGGCTCGAACTGAGCAGCGACTCCTCCGCACCTGGCTGGTGCGTGCCATGTCCTGACGAACTGGCCCTCAGGGCCCGGGACCACTCGGAGCATCCCGCCATCTGGGCTGCTCCCATCCTAGCACAGAGTCGAACATATGTTCGATCTCGTCCACAGGTGCGACGCCCGGCGTACCTGAGCGAGGGCGGAAGGGACCCAACCGTCCGCCGATCCGAGGGGTCTGCCGGGGCCGCCCGCGGGCACTGCACGGCCATGTACATCGGACTCGGCATCGTTCTCCTCGTCCTCGGCCTCGTCTTCGCCCTGGACGTCATCACCGTCGACATCAAGTACGTCAACGACGACGCCCTCGGCACGATCCTGATCGTCGCCGGCGTCCTCGCCATCGTGCTCTCGCTGCTGATCGCCCCGCCGTGGCGCCGCGACCGCGTCGTGCGTGAGTACGACGAGCGCCCGCTGCGCTGACCCAGCGGCGGGGCCGGCGTCAGTACCCGATCAGGTCGAGGTAGTAGTCGCCGAGCCCCGCTGCTCCCAGGATCGCCGCCCACGCGCCGAGGATCATGAACGGCCCGAACGGCACCGCCGTCTTGCGCCCGGCCTTCCCGCTCACCATGAGCATGACGCCGGCGACGGCCCCCAGCAGGAATCCCATGAAGGCGCCCACCAGGAGCGTCCCCCACGTCAGGTACGCCGTCATCGCGCCGACGATCCCCGCCAGCTTCACGTCCCCGAAGCCCATCCCCCCCGGCGCCGCGAACCAGACGATGAAGAAGAACGCGAACAGGATGGCCCCACCGATCGCCGCCCGTACCAGCGCCTCACCGTCCCCGTCGACGAGCAGCAACGCCGCCAGCACCGGGTACGACGGCAGCACGATCACGTCCGGCAGCCGCTTCACGTCGAGGTCGATCAGCG
This sequence comes from Nocardioides sp. Root240, assembly GCF_001428825.1. Classification (GTDB taxonomy): domain Bacteria; phylum Actinomycetota; class Actinomycetes; order Propionibacteriales; family Nocardioidaceae; genus Nocardioides. Next base: position 594,086 of record NZ_LMIT01000001.1, read on the forward strand.
CGAGCGCGATCCCGATCCCGGCGAACGCGAGGTAGGCCGGCAGCAGCCGCAACCCGTCCTCGTCCGCCCCGAACCGCAACGCCACCAGCGCGAAGGCGACACCCGTCCCCGCCTCGACCAGCGGGTACCGCGCACTGATCGGCTCCCCGCAGTCGAAGCACTTCCCCCGCAGCACCAGCCACCCCAGCACGGGGACGTTGTGCCGGTTGCGGATCGCGTGCCCGCACTTCGGGCACGCCGACGGCGGGTGCACGATCGACTCCCCCGCCGGCACCCGGTGCACGACGACGTTCAGGAACGACCCGATGTTCAGCCCGAGAAGGCCGGCGAAGACCGGGACGAGGACGTCGAGGATATGTTGCTCGGTCAGCGCGTATGACTCCAGCTCATCGGGGTGACTTGACGATTCGGCGGCCCGGGCGTGCCGCCGCTATCGAAGACCATCACCTTTGTCTTCAAAGCCAACTCTCCGCCCGACGTACAGGATGCTCCCGGGCACACATAGACGTTGAGTCTGACCAGAGTCGTCTCGAATCCGAAGCCAGGCGAATCGTCGGGAATCTCGAACACTGGTCCGGTGAACAGCGGGTTGCCCGTGTTGACGTCGAAGCGCAGTGACCGCACGATGACACCGAACTTGGCTACCTCCGCACTGAAGTTGCTCAGCGTGATGTCCATGTGGCCGTACGGGGCGTATGTCGTGCCGTGGAGATACATGTTGATCTTGTTGTTGCCGGAGTTGTCGGTCCACAGGAGCGGGGTGGACGTACCCCCCGTCTCGATGTTGGTTCCCTGCTCGCCGCGCAGTACGGGGACGTAGTACGTCAGGTCGAGGGACAACGAATCCAGGGTGACCGCGTTGTTGCCGTTCGACGTCACTTTCACCGCGTACGTGACCTTTGCTCCGGAGAAGCCGTAGTCGTGGACCTGCCGTTGCAGGTTCTGGAACTCAGTCGCGTTGGTGGCGAGGTCGACGGTGTCGACGCCGCTGGTGGTATTGCGAAGCGGCACGGTGAACGCGCCAGTCGCCGTTGGCGCACCATTCACTTGGAAGGCCGCCGTGCTCTGGTTGCCGACGTCCTTGTGCTTCACCCTCAACTTCGCGCCCGTGAGGATCGCCCCCGCTGGAACGGCCGTCGCCGGAGCAAACCCGGGCACCGTGATCGTCCCATTTTTGGTACCGGACCCCGTGGTCGTCCACGTTGCTTCCAGGCCGTTGTCGGCTGAGACGGCGGCGGCAGTTGCGTTCGTCCAAGTCCCCTGCGGCTGCGTCGTTGTCACGGCGCCGCTCGGAATCAGACCGTTTGCGGGCGCAGATGAGGGCGTGTTACCGGTCTTGAGGCCGTACAACTCGATCGGCGGTCGATCGACGTGATACGTCGCGCACAGCTCCATCCGCGCTCCACGGCTCGATCCGCCGTTGAGGTACAGCCTGCTGTTGCCGCCGAAGACGAACTGGACACCCTGTGCATTCACGTTGGTGATCGGGCTCTGGCAGTTGCCAGGAATCAGCCCTCCTTGGTTCGGCGCAACCGCGGGCAGTGACGAGGGAGGCCGCGCGAGAATGGCGCCTGTGGTTGGGTTCGTCGGCGTGCCGCCAAGGACATCCAAGCCAGAAGGAATCGACCACTGATTGGTGATTCCTGGATAGACGCTGTCAGGGCAGACGTTCGAGCACGTTTCGTCGTGGAAGTCGAAGTAGTAGTTGCCGGGCTTGAACCAGACAACGGGGCAGATGTTCATCGCCGCGTTCATGTCGGCAGCGCTGTCGTAGTAGCCCTCGGTGAAGACAGCCAGGTTGTCGTCGGACGTGGTAGCCGTGGACGGCGACAGCCCGTCAGTGCATGACGTCGGAGGCTTCTTGAGGGCCGGCGGCGAGCTACCGAGCTCGTGGTTGTAGTTCGGGTCGCTGGTGGGCGCCGGAGCCGGCGGGGCGTCAGCACACCGCTTGACCGAAGGCGCCACCACCGTGGCAGCAGAGCAGGTCCCCGTTGCCTTGACATCGCCCGCGTCCAGGTTGACCGAGCCCGTGATGGTGCCGTTCGCGAACACGCCGCCGTGCACCTTGAGCGGCTGGGCCGCTGTGAGGGTCCCGCCTGTCTTGGCAATTCGATCCCCGAGAGTCACGATCGCGTAGCCGGGTTTGTTGCTGCCGTTGATCGGGACCGCAGTGCCCTGTTCCCCAGTGTCAGAGTCGATCTCGCAAACGACGCGAGCAGACATCTCTTGCTGCGTCTCGTTTCCGACTTTCGGAATGAGGCCATTCAGGTACAACGTGTTCTTGGCGGTGGTGGGGACACCCGTGTCGTAGCCGAAGCAACCTGTGCCAGGGGCATTCGTGAAGTAGGAGGGGTTGGTTCCGTTGCCGGAGTTGTAGCCGGTGCGTAGGGCGTTGATGGCCACTTGGGCAGCGCCGTCGGCCGCATAGGACGAGCGCGCGACGTCCCGCAAAGCAACCGTGGCCCGAAGGCTGCCGTCGCCCCTTGTCAGCACCATTCCCGTAACCAGTGCAATGACGGTGACGATGAGGATGGCGAAGATGAGCAACGCCCCCCGATCGTCGCGAAGACGTCGACGACGGATCCTGATGCGGGTCATGATTGTCTCCGTTCGCCCGAGAGCGTGGCGGTGTAGGCGACGGTGCGGTTTCCTTCTTGGTCGAGAATCGAGAGAGGGAGATTCACGACTGTAGGGACGTTGTTTCCGGTGCCGCTGCAGGCGACGTCGCAGGTAGCGACTTGCACCATACTGAGATTGTGAGCGACCTCGACCTTGGAGTCGACTGTCGTTCCCGTGCACCGGACCCGAACCAGTTCGTAGGGAGCCGACGCGCCAGTTGCCACGTAGCTCACGGTGACTATCTCCCCCACGTTCGTCGAGACGTCCGACGTGTATTCCGTCCATGCCAGAGTGACCAAGGTGGTTCCGGTCGGCAAGGTGCATCCTGGAGAGACGTTGACGGACTGCGCAAGGGGAAAGGTCTTCGTGGCGGTGTTGTACGCGGACCGCACCCCGATGCTGGCAACGTCACGCTGCCAGTAGGCAGCAGCGAACTGGACATCGTTGGATTCGGTCATCCGTGACTCGGCATCCACAGTCGTCCTGAAATAGCTGATCAGTACGCCCGTCAGCGCAACCAGGATGACGCTCATGATGGCGATGACGATGACCACCTCGGGGAGGGTGAACCCCCCGTCTTCGTTGCGTTCAGGCGCCTTGCTGGTCATGGACATGAGGTCCCCGTCCCGCAAGCCTTTCGCACCACGATCGTCAGCTTCTCAGTGACGCTCCCGCCCTTGCGAGGCACGGTGAGTGCCAGAGTGATTCTCTGAACTCCCTTGTCGCCACACGGCGCGGTCGACGCCGCAGCACCGCCACCCGTCAACGGCGTCGCGGCAGAGTGGGTGGGCGTGTAGTTTCCGGGGAGCGACGAGAGCTGTCCCAGAACAGCGGGAACGTTGTAGGCATTCGGCCCGGCGCAGTTGACGTAGTGACCGGTCGTGTTCAGGTACGCCTCGATCGCCTCCGCATAGCTACGGACGTAGGCCCCGCCTGTGGACTGTTTGCGATGAATGTCCGACGACTTCAGGCTGAGCTGCAAGCCGGCCAGCACCGCCACCCCGGCGATGCTGAGAATCGTGATCGACACCAGGACCTCGATGAGAGTGAACCCAGAGTCTGATCGGATCGACGCGCGGCGACGCGTCAGCGGTTGCATCAGATCTCCACCTGCGCATAGATGCCGTACATCGCCGATACGAGGGCGATCGCGACGAAGCCCACGATGCCGCCCATCACCATGATGACGATCGGCTCGAACAGGGACGTGAGCTTCGCGATCTTGTAGTCGAGCTCGTCCTCGTAGTATTCCGCGGTCACCTCGAGCTGGGTGTCCATGGATCCGGTCTCCTCACCGACTCGCAGCATTGAGGTGGCGGTTCCCGGAAACAGCTCGGTCCGCGCAAGCGGCCCCGCAAGCCCTTGTCCCTCGAGCATCTGCTCGGTGACCCCGTTGAGCCTCTTGATGAAGACGCGATTCTTGAGGGAGTCAGTCGCCACGCGGATCGCCTCGGGGAGGTTGACGCCGGCGCTCACCATCGAGGCCATGACGCGGCAGAAGCGTTCGACCAACGCGTACTGGATCGTCGTGCCGAGAACCGGAACCTTGAGCAGGAAGGCGTCTCGCGCATATTTACCCCGCTCGAAGCGGAGGATGAGCCAGCTCAGCAGAGCCCCCGCTGCGACACCACCGAGGATCGCCCACCACCAGTTGCCGATGAACTCAGAAGTGTCGAGCATGAACCGGGTCGGCCACGGCAGGTCGGCATCGAGATCCGCGAAGAAGTCCTCGAACTTCGGCAGGACGTAGAGCGCAAGCACGAGCACCGTGACCACTGAAAGGCCTGCGACGGCAATCGGGTACATGGCAGCCGACTTGATCTTGCGCCGCGCGTCGAGGTCGCGCTGGATGTAGATCGCCAAGCGTGAGAGAACCATGTCGAGCTCACCCGTCAGCTCCGCCGAGCGAACGATGCCCCGGTAGAACTCGGGGAACACCCTGGGATACCTCTCGAGGGTGTCGGAGAAGCGCTCGCCCGTGCGGAGGCCGTCCTCGATGTCGTGCATCATCCGGCGCACCGACGAGTTGTCGCTCTCGGCACCGATGGCATGCACGGCGTCGAGGATCGGCAGACCGGCTCGAAGGAACGCAGCGATCTGACGCGACAGGTGCATGACCTGCTCGCGCTTGATCCGAGGTCCCGAGATCTCGTATTGCAGGATGTTCTTCTTCTCCGTGACCCGGAGGTCGCGATAGTCCCGCTCGTAGAGGGCGACCTCGGCATCCCCACGGCTCGGAGCCTTCTGGGTGCCCTTGACCCGGTCACCAGCGAGGTCGACGCCGACGTAGGCGAACTTGGGCATCTTCAGACTCCTGCCACGTAGATGGAGCGCATGACCTCGGCAGCAGTGGTGGTGCCGTGGGTGACGAGCTGCGCAGCCTGCTCCTGGAGCGTGCGCATGCCTTGGTTGCGGGCCAGCTTGCGCATCTGGTCATGCGGCGCGCGGTCGACGATCAACTCGCGTACCTCGTCGGTGATCACCAGCATTTCGTAGACCCCGATCCGCTCGAGGTAGCCGGTGTGCGCGCAGAAGTGGCAACCGGTGCCGTGCTGGAAGCCGCCGATCGGCTCGCCGCCGCCGAACTGCTGGAGGAAGGCCAGTTCGTCGGGCGAAGGCTGATAGGGCTCCAGGCAGGAGGTGCAGCTGCGCCGTACGAGCCGCTGAGCCACGACAGCCGTGACCGACGATGCGATGAGGAAGGCCTCGATGCCCATGTCGAGGAGGCGGTACAGCGCGGAGACGGCCTCGGTCGCGTGAAGCGACGACAGCACGAAGTGCCCCGTCAGAGCCGACTGGACCGCGATCCGCGCGGTGTCGACGTCACGGATCTCTCCGACAAGGATCACGTCGGGGTCCTGACGCAGGATCGACTTGAGGCCGCCGGCGAAGGTGATCCCGGCCTGCTCGTTGATCTGGATCTGGTTGATCGAGTCAAAGGTGTACTCGACCGGGTCCTCGATCGTCATCAGGTTCTTCTCGGGGCTGTTCAGCTCGCCGAGGGAGGCGTAGAGCGTGGTGGTCTTGCCACCTCCGGTCGGGCCCGCGCAGATGACCATGCCGAAGGGCGAGTGGATCAGTTGGGAGTACCGGACAGCTGTCTCGGCTGGCATGCCGAGCTGCTCGAGCTTGAAGAGCGGGCGGCTCTTGTCGAGAACTCTCATGACGATCTTCTCGCCGCCGACGACGGCCGTGGTGGAGACGCGGATGTCGACCTCACGGCCCTCGATCTCCATGGAGATCTGGCCGTCCTGAGGTCGGCGGCGTTCGACGATGTTCATTCCACCGAGAATCTTCACGCGACTCACGATGCCGGGTCCGATCGAGGCCGGAAGGTCGAGAACCTCTGTCAGCGCGCCGTCGATGCGATAGCGGACCCGCACCCGTTCACCGGTCGGCTCGACGTGGATGTCCGACGCACGATCACGAAGCGCCTGGGTGATGATGGACTGCACGACGCGAACGACAGGTGCATCCTCGCTCGCACTCACCTCGTCGAGCGCGGAGGCCTCTTTGCGAAGGGCGTCTCGTGCCTCGAAGACTTGGACCTGACCACCGACCTCCTGCGTGGCGCGGTAGGACGTGGCCAGACCACGCTCGAGGTCACGCGCGGTGACCACGGCAGCTCGGACGGGCCGCTCCAACACGGCGGCAATGGCCGCGACCCGCTCGGGGGCGGGATCGAGCACCGCCACCGTGACCGCCTCATCGTCGATGGCCACTGGCAGGACCTGCAGGGCCGTGGCCTGGTCCCGCGTGAGCAGCGCGATCGCTTCCGGCGCCGGCGTCAGCGTCCGGAAGTCGGCCATCGGCACGCCGTGATGCTGGCTCAGCGTGCGGGCCAGTGCGTCGTCGGTGATGGATCCGGCGCCGACCAGCTTCGCGGCAAGCGCGCCTGCTTGATCACGGACGGCGTCCAGTTGGTACGGCTGGACCACGCCCGCTCCGACCAGGATGCGCCCGAGCCGCTCGTCGTCCTCGTCGCTCCGGGGTGCAACGGTGGGAGCCGGAGCCTTGGTGTGCTTGCCCTTGAGCCTCATCGACGCTGGTCCTGCCTCACCGACCGACGGGCGCTGAGTAGCGCGGTCGGGTCTCGATGTCCTTCGGGTAGAGGCTGCGCGCCCGCGCCTCCTCCTCGTCCACGATGCCCGTCTGGATGAGGTGGGACAGCGACTGCTCCAACGTGATCATCCCATCCTGGGCGCCGGTCACCAGCGAGTTGCGGAGCTGATGAGTCTTGCCTTCCTTGATCAGGTTCCGGACGGCAGGGGTGGCGACGAGTACCTCATAGGCCGCTGTCATGCCACCGCCGATCTTGGGGATCAGCCGCTGGTAGACGACGCAGCTCAGCGCGGCTGCGAGCTGGACCCGGATCTGGGCCTGCTGCTCGGCCGGGAAGACGTCAATCATGCGACCCAGCGACTGCGCGGTGTCGTTCGTGTGCAGTGTGGCGAACACCAGGTGGCCGGTCTCGGCCACGGTCAAGGCGAACTGGATGGACTCGAGGTCGCGCATCTCACCCACGAGGAGGACGTCGGGGTCCTCCCGGAGCACGGAACGGAGGGCGTCGTGGAAGGTCGCCGTGTCGGTGCCGACCTCACGCTGGTTGACCGCGGCCATCTTGTGGTCGTGGACGTACTCGATCGGGTCCTCCACGGTGATGATGTGGCAGCCGCGATTGGTGTTGATCTGGTCGATCAGCGATGCGAGCGTCGTGCTCTTGCCCGAACCCGTGGGCCCCGTCATGAGGATCAGGCCCTGGTGACGCATGGACAGCTCGCGCAGGGCAGGCGGCAGGCCGAGGTCGTCGACGGTCGGGACGGAGCGCGGAATCATCCGCAGGGCGACAGCGGTCAGCCCGCGCTGGGTGAACGCGTTGCCTCGGATCCGGGCGTGCTCACGCCAGGAGAAGGAGAAGTCGTACTCGTGCTGGGTGCCCCACACTGCGTGCTGCTCCGGGCTGAGCACCTCAGCAAGCAGGCCGTCCGTTTGGTCAGCAGTGAGCGCAGACTGCCCTGGCACCGGCATCAGGGTGCCATCGACCCGGAGCATTGGCGGGAGGCCGACGGTCAGCATGAGGTCGGTACCCTTCACCTCCCAGAGGGCGGCGAGCAACTGATCGATCCGGTCACCGATCCGGTGCAGATGGTGGTACACGGGAAGTCTCCTCAGTTAGTGCGAGCACAGACCGCAAGGAGGGCCGCCGCCGGAGCGACGGCCCTCCTATGAGAAACGAGTCAGCAAGCGGTACCGGTGGCCTCGACCGGGGTACCACCCAGGCCGGTCACGTACTTGCCGGAGTAGACGCCGCCCTCACCCTTGAGGAACCCGCCGGTCACGAGTGCGTCCAGGTCGGCGGCCTCGCTGCCGTTCTCGGCGTAGTAGGCCTCGATGGCGGTGTTGACCGTGCGGAACTCGATCTTGCAGGCGGACTCGTCGCCCTTGTCCGTGATGCCACGGACGGAGAAGACAACGATCGCGGCGAGGATGCCGAGGATGATGATGACGATCAGGAGCTCGATGAGCGTGAAGCCGCGCTGGTCGCGGCGGGCCGCCTGGAGGCGGTCAATGGTTCGGCGCATGCGAATTACCTCTTAGGAAGGAGAGATGATCAGGAGGAGCGGGCCCGAGCCACTGGACTGATACAACGACAACCCGCGACGCGACGTCATGACAATCGCGGTTTCTTTACTTTGCTTCCCCCAATATGGGTAGTAGGGTTCGCGCCGCCACTATCGGATCCGATGGTTCGGCTGCGGCAAGCGCACTTATGTCCCACAATCTGCCGCTGCGCGAGGCGGGTCTCGATACGCCCTCCGCTGGCGCTCCGGGCTACTCGACCAACGACGGACCCACGGCGCTCCGGGCTGGCCGACCAACGACGGCCACCTCCGGACGAAAGTGCGTGACGTGGGCCACACTGTGCCCGTGGCTCAGTCGACCAAGCCGGCCAAGGCGCCGAGCAAGCAGTCCGTCGTCAACCTCTGGGACTTCCTGGTCAAGGGCGGCATCGCCGACCTGACCCGCACCCCGTCGGAGATCATCGACACCGGTCGTACGCGCGAGCTGCACCGGTACGAGAAGGCGAAGGGCGTGCGCAGCAAGGGGATCCCCGTGCTGCTGGTGCCGCCGCTCGGGTCGCAGGCGTCCTGCTTCGACCTGCGCCAGGGGCTTTCGCTGGCCCAGGACTTCGTGAACCGGGGACGCCCGACGTACCTCGTCGACTACGGCCCCCTCAAGGGCGAGGACCGGCTCGTCGGCATCGAGCACTTCGTCAACGACGTGCTGCCGCCGGCGATCCGCAAGGTCAGCGAGGACAACGGTGGCAAGGACGTGCACCTGGTCGGCTGGTGCATGGGCGGCCTCCTCTCCCTCGGTACGACGGCGGTGCACCGCGAGCTCCCGATCCGCTCGGTCGCGATGGTCGCGAGTCCGTTCGACCTGTCGAAGCAGCCGATCCTCAAGCCGGTGCAGGCGATCGGCAAGGTCACCGGCGGCAGGCTGGTCGGCAGCGCGCTCAAGGCAGCCGGATCCGTGCCGGCCCCTCTCGTGAGCATCGGGTTCAAGGCGACCGCGCTGCCGACGTACCTGAAGAAGCCGCGGACCCTCTGGAACAGGCGCGAGGACCGCGAGTTCCTCGGTCAGGTGCAGGCGGTCGACCACATCATGAACAACATGCTGGCCTACCCCGGCCGCGCGACCCTGCAGGTCTACCAGCGGCTGGCGCTGCGCAACGAGCTCGCCAGCGGGAGGATCCAGGGCCCCAACCACCTCATCGACCTGGCCACCGTCGAGGTGCCGGTGATGAACGTCGCCGGCAGGACCGACGTCCTCGTCCCGCCGGCCGCTGCCCACCACGTCGGCGAGCTGCTCACGTCGTCGAAGGAGGTGCGGCTGCCGCTCGCGCCGGGTGGCCACCTCGGGGTGCTCACCGGCACGAAGGCGCCGGAGACGACGTGGGTGGAGATCCACGACTTCCTGGAGAAGTACGACCGGAAGCGCTGAAGTGGCCACCATGATGCTACCGCGGTAGCATCATGGTATGAAGATCAGCGCCAGCCTTCCCGTCGACGACGTCGAGTTCCTCGACCGCTTCGCAGCTGAGCACGGCGACACCCGGTCCGGAGCGCTGCAGCGCGCCGTCGCACTGCTGCGCCACCGCGACCTCGGCGACCAGTACGAAGCCGCGTGGGCCAGTGACAGCGCCGACGACTGGGACGCCACGGCCTCCGACGGGCTGGCCACGACGTGAGGCGTGGCGAGATCTGGCTGGCGGATCTCGAGCCGGTGGTCGGCAGTGAGGCGAACAAGACCCGGCCCTGTGTCCTGGTCAGCAACGACCACGCGAACGGCCGCGCCGCCGTGTTGTCCCGCGGAACCGTCACCGTCGTCCCGGTCACGCGGACGCTGGCTCCGCTGCTGTCGTTCCACGTGCTGCTGCCGGCCGAGGACACGGGCCTGTCCGACGACTCGAAGGCGCAGGCCGAGCAGGTCCGATCGGTCGACGTACGTCGTCTGGTCCACCACGCGGGAGCGGTGCCGGCAGGCCTGATGCGGGAGCTCGACGCAGCACTGCGCCTCCACCTCGACCTGGTCTGACGGGGTCGCCCTCAGCCTGCATTCACCTCGGCCGCTCGAACTGCTCCGCGAGCGCCTTCAACCCCCGGTGCGCCGCCACCCGTACGGCGCCCGGCCGCTTGCCGAGCACGGATGCCGTCGTCTTCACGTCGAACCCCAGGACCGCGCGGAGCATGACCGCCTCGGCCTGCTCGCGGGGCAGGCGGGCGATGGTGGCGATCGCCTCCTCGGAGGAGATGGCCTCGACGACGAGGTCCTCGGAGGAGCCGGTGGCCCGCTCTGGCAGCTCCTCGTGCGGCACCGGGTCGGCGGGGCGTCGCTGGCGGCCGCGGTGCAGGTCGACGGCGCGGTTGCGGGCGATCCGCGCGACCCAGCCGCGGAAGGCGTCGAGGTCGCCCGTGAACGTCGGGAGGTCGCGACAGGCGTGGGCCCAGGCCTCGGCGCAGACGTCCTCGGCGTCGTCGCCGGCGAGCACCGCGACGTACCGGAGCAGGCCCGGTTGGGTGGCGCGGAACAGGCGCGCGAACGCAGCCTCGTCACCACCCTGAGCGGCCGCGACGTCGCCGTCGTCGGCCTCCTCCCCGAGGACCCCCATGGCCGGAAGTATGGCCCGTTCGCGAAATCGTCGGCATTCCCAGTAACGCTTTCGGGACGCGCGACGCTGACAGTCCGAGATGAAGAAGCGATCGAGGAACCCCGTCACCCCCGCCGTCGCGGAGCTGCTCGCCGCGGCCGCCCCGACCCCCGGTGCCGACGTACCCGGAGAGGCCGAGGCGCTCGCCGCGTTCCGTGTCGCGCAGGCGCAGGCGCAGGCAGCACCCGTCCCGCGCGCCGGCCGGATCACCGCGGCACGGGCCGCGATCGTCACCGCGCTCACCACCAAGCTCGTCGCCGGAGCGGTCGCCGCGGGCGCCGTCGCGGTCGTCGCCGGCGCGGGCGTGCTGGCCGTCTCGACCGGCGTGGTGCCCGGGCTCCCGGACCACGGGACGGGCTCGGACCACAGCACCGTCTCCCCCGGCACCGACGACACCACCGACAACGACGCCACCGACGACACCACCGGTACGACGGACGGCTCGACGTCGGTCCCCGGCCAGGGCACGCCGCAGGGCAGCCGGCCGACCGGCGTACCGTCCGGCAGGCCCTCCGACCTGCCAACGCCGCCGCACCCGACCGGCAAGCCGTCCGGGGTCCCGTCCCCGGCCCAGCCGAGCCGGAAGCCGTCGGACCTGCCGACCGGTCCGACCACCCCGACGCTGCCGACGCAGGCGACCCAGCCGACGCAACGGCCCACCCCGACCACCGGTCGCCCGGCCGAGCTGCCCGCCACGCAGCCCACGTCCCGGATCCAGCGGAGCGGCGAGTGATCGCCACGCTCGGCGTCGTCGTCCTGTGCACGGCGCTGATGTGGATGACGGCTGTCGGCCTGCTGTGGCTGGCACCGACGACACGGCGTGCCGTCTGCATGGCCGCGATCGTGGCAGCGGCAGGTGCGGGCGCCGCGCTCGCCCACCTGGCCTGGCCCGACCGCGCCGCGCTGCTGCCCGCCGGCACCGTCGCCCTCACCGCAGTGGTCCTCACGATGGCGCGCGGCGAGCGTGACGAGCTGAGCCCGGCCGGGCGCACCGCCTGGGTCGCGTGGCTGCTGTTCGGCGCCTCGACCCTGGTCTGGGCGGTCCTGTTCGTCGCCGGCCTCGAGCTCAGCACGATGTCGACCGGCCTCCTGTGGCTCGCCATGGGCGTCTCGGCCCTGACCCTGCCGTCCGCGGCGGTCACCACCCGTGAGGGCTGGGAGCCGCTGCTGCAGCGCCGGCGCCGCTCCTCCTCCCTGCGGGTGGTGCGGGCCGACGTACGGCCGCGGGTCTCGATCCACGTGCCGTGCCACGCCGAGCCGCCCGAGCTGGTGATCAGCACGCTCGAGCGCCTCGCCGCCCTGGACTACGACGACTTCGAAGTGCTCGTCATCGACAACAACACCACCGACCCGGCCCTGTGGCTGCCGGTGCAGGAGCACTGCCGCCTGCTCGGCGACCGGTTCCGCTTCTTCCACGTCGAGGGCATCACCGGCGCCAAGGCGGGCGCGCTCAACTGGGCGCTCCCCCACACCGATCCGGCCGCCGAGGTGATCGCCGTCGTCGACGCCGACTACCACGTCGAGCCCGGCTGGCTGCGCGACACCGTGGGCCGGTTCGCCGACCCGCAACTGGGCTTCGTGCAGTGCCCGCACGCCTACCGCGACCACGAGCACTCCCGCTTCGCGACCTGGGCCAACTGGGAGTACGCCGTGTTCTTCCAGACCGGCATGGTGAGCCTCGACAACCGGGGCGCCGGCCTCACCGTCGGCACCATGTCGCTGATCCGCAAGCAGGCCCTCGTCGACGCGGGCGGCTGGGCGGAGTGGTGCCTGACCGAGGACTCCGAGCTGTCGATCCGCATCCACGCCGCGGGCTACAGCTCGGTCTACCTGACCGAGGCCTACGGACGTGGGCTGGTCCCCGAGACGTTCGAGGCCTACCGGCGCCAGCGGTTCCGCTGGACCTACGGCCCGGTGCAGGAGCTGCGGCACCACTGGCGACTCTTCCTTCCGGGCTGGCTGGGGGGCCGCCCGAGCAGGCTGACCAAGTCCCAGCGCCTGCACCATGCCAACCACGGCATCGACGTGATCGGCATCGGCGTCCGCGCCGTCGTGCTGGTGCTCGGCATCGCGACCGGCTTCTCGCTGATCGCGCACGGCGAGACCCTGCAGATGCCGTTCGAGCTGTGGTTCGCCTCGACGGCGGCGCTGCTCGGGAGCTGGCTGATGCGCTTGCTCGTCTACCGCCGTTGCGTGGGTGCGACGGTCGCGCAGACCGTCGGCGCCATCGTCGCCTTCGCCGCGCTGTCGCTGGTGATCACGGTCGCCACGCTGCGCGCCACGATCGGCCTCAGCAGCGCCTGGCACCGCACCAGCAAGTTCCAGGAGCGCCGCAACTGGCGCTCCGCGCTCGCTGGGGCCCGGACCGAGACCCTCGCCGGCGGCGCCTGCGCTGCGGTCGCCCTCGGCCTGTTCGTGTTCGCGCCCGGCAGCGGCGGTGTCGTGGTGATGCTCGGGATCGCGCTGCTCGCGAAGGGACTCGCGTTCCTCAGCTCACCGGTGCTGGCCCTGGTCGCGGACCGCGACCTGCCGGGCGTCGTACCTGCTCCGGTGGCGGTGCGCCGCGACGCGGAGCTCCTGAGCCAGGTCAGCTGACGGGTCGCCGCAGCGCGCGGTCGACCACCGCAGGCAGGTGCCGGATCGCGACGGCGGCGAGCCGGCTGTCCCGCCCCGGTACGACGAGGAAGCCCCGCCTGCGCCGGAGGGCCCGGAGCAGCTCATCAGCGACCTGCTCCGGGGTCAGGGTCCGCACACTCTCCTCGGCGGCGAGCACCTCCGCCGGCTTGTGGCGGTTCTCCTCCTCGAAACCCGGCGTCAGCGTGTTCGGCGGGCAGAGCACCAGCACCCGCACGCCGTCCGGCCGGACCTCGCGACGCAGCGCCTCGGAGAACCCGATCACGCCGAACTTCGTCGCGCTGTAGACGGTGTACCCGAACACCCCCGCCAGGCCGGCCATCGACGACGTCGTGACCAGGGTGCCGCGGGTGGCGCGCAGGTGGGGCAGCACGGCGCGCGCGACGTTGATCGTGCCGAGCAGGTTGGTCGCCACCATGCCGGTGACGTCGTCGGGCGGCAGGTCCTCGAGCCAGCCCGGACGCGCGTAGCCGGCCGTGTTGACCACCAGGTCCGGCACCTTGCCGTCGGCGACCAGCGCGCCGACCGCCTCGCGCACCCCGGTCTCGGACGTCACGTCAACCACGCGGGACGAGGCCCGCGGACCCAGCCGGGCCACGGCCGCTGCGAGCTTGGACTCCGAGCGCGACAGGACGACGACCTCCCGGCCGTCCTCGACCAGTCGCGCCGCCACGGCGAGGCCGATGCCCTCGGAGCCCCCGAACACGAACACGCACCCGGTCACGACGGTCCTCCCACGTGCTCCTCGAACACCAGCACGGTCTGCGTGGCCACCACCTCCGGCAGGGCCTGGATCCGCTCGAGCACCAGCTCGCGCAGGTGGTCGGCGTCGCGCGCGCGCACCAGGATGACGCAGTCGAAGTCGCCGGTCACCAACGCGACGTGGGCGGCCTCCTCGAGCTGCCACACCTTCTCGCGGAAGGACTTCCACGAGTTCTGCTTGGTCCGGACGTGGACGTACGCCGACAGGCCGAGGCCCAACGCGGCGTGGTCCACGTCGATGGTGAACGCCCGGATCACCTGGGTGTCGACCAGCTTCTTGACCCGTGCGTAGGCACTGGCCCGGCTGATGCCGACCTGCGCCGCGACGTCGCGGATCGACGTCCGGGAGTCGGCCCGCAAGACGTCCAGGATCGAGCGGTCGACAGCGTCCATGCCGGACATACTGCCACTCGCAGACCGCGATGATGAGCCATTCGTCCAGACGCTCTGGCATTTCCCTGTGCCGCGTCACACACTGCAGCCATGTTCGAGGAAGGCCAGTACTTCGCGCCCGTGACCGCCGACCAGGACGGATCCCTCAAGGTCCACCTCGGCGCCGACCACCCGGGGTTCGCCGACCCGGCGTACCGCGCCCGGCGCGACGCCCTCGCGACCCTCGCCAGCAACTGGCGCCCGGGCACCCCCGCGCCGATCGCGGAGTACACCCAGGACGAGCACCGCGTCTGGCAGGTCGTGAGCGAGGCGCTGATCACGAAGCACCGTGCGTACGCGTGCCGTGAGTTCCTCGACGGCAAGGAGTCGCTCGGCCTCCCGATCGACCGGATCCCCCAGCTCGCCGAGGTCAGCGACTGGCTGGCCCCGCTGACCGGCTACCGCTACCAGCCCGCCGCCGGCCTGGTGCCGCTGCGCGAGTTCTACGGCTCGCTCGCCGACAAGGCGTTCTGGTCGACGCAGTACGTCCGCCACCACTCGGTGCCGCTCTACACGCCCGAGCCCGACGTCCTGCACGAGGTGGTCGGCCACGGCAACACCCTCGCCAACCCGCGCTTCACGGCGCTCTACGAGCTCGCCGGCCAGGCCTCGCGCCGGGTCCGCTCGACCGAGGCGCTGGAGTTCGTCAGCAAGGTCTTCTGGTTCACGCTGGAGTTCGGCGTGCTGTGGGAGCAGGGCGAGCTCAAGGCCTACGGCGCCGGCATCCTCTCCTCCCCCGGCGAGATCGAGGCCTTCCGCGGCATGACCATCCGCCCCCTCGACATCGGCGAGATGGGCAGCATGACCTACGACATCACCGACTACCAGAACGTCCTCTACGTC
Organism: Nocardioides sp. Root240; assembly: GCF_001428825.1. Taxonomy (GTDB): domain Bacteria; phylum Actinomycetota; class Actinomycetes; order Propionibacteriales; family Nocardioidaceae; genus Nocardioides. The sequence continues at coordinate 609,588 of NZ_LMIT01000001.1, forward strand.
GCCGACTCGTTCAGCCAGGTCGAGGACGTCGTCGGCTCGTTCTGGGCCGACTGCACGGACGAGTCGATCGCGCGCCTCGCGGCCCGCCACCCCGCCCACACCTGACGCCCGCCGCTGGTCGAGTAGCCGTTCCGAGGAACGAGGAACGGCGTATCGAGACCACCCGCCCTGGTCTCGATACGCCCTCGCCCAGGGGCTCGGGCTACTCGACCAACGAAGGAACCCAGGGGCTTGGGACTGCACGATCCGAGCGCCTGTGGATGACGGATCCCTCCGAGCAGCGAATCAGGCACCGTGGGCCCATGCCCCACGTCTACATGCTCCGTTGCTCCGACGGCTCGTACTACGTCGGCAGTACCCGCAATCTGGATCTCCGCTTGCAACAGCACCAGCTCGGCGTTGGATCGCAGTACACGCGCCGCCGCCTTCCGGTGGAGCTCGTCTGGTCCGCGGAGTATCCGAACATCGGTGACGCGTTCTTCTGGGAGAAGCGCATCCAGGGCTGGTCACGGGCAAAGCGCGAGGCCCTCATCCGGGGCGAGTACGAGGCACTCCCGGGGCTTGCGAAGAAGGACTTCAGCAGGCGCCGAGCGGACGCCGGGAGTCCCGACAGGCCCGCCCCCATCGAAGACGACACGGCACCACTCCCGCCGCTGGTCGAGTAGCCGTTCCGAGGAACGAGGAACGGCGTATCGAGACCACCGGCCTTGGTCTCGATACGCCCTCGCCCAGGGGCTCGGGCTACTCGACCAACGAAGAATCAGGTACGAGCAGCCCGGGCCGCCCAGGCGACCAGCTCGCGCGCGGGTCCCTCGGGCGGGTGCGGCCCACCCTTCCAGACCGCGTGCAGCCGGCGGGTCAGGTCCAGACCGGTCACGGTGACCCGGACCAGGCGGCCCGTCGCCAGGTCGTCGCGTACGGCGTGGGCGCCGACCGCCGCGGGCCCGGCTCCGGCCGCGACGGCCGCGCGGACCGCTGCGGTGCTCGAGAGCTCCAGGACCGGCGGGGCCATCGGGAGGTCGGCGAGGGCACGCTCGAGGACGGTGCGCGTCCCGGAGCCGGGCTCGCGCACGACCAACGGGGTCGCGGCGAGGGTGGCAGCGCTGACCCGCCGACGGGAGCGCAGCGCCCACGGGTGGGCGGGTCCGACCACGACGACCAGCTCGTCGGTGCCGACCAACCGGTGCCGCAGGCCGCGCGGGGCGTCGGGTCCCTCGACGAAGCCGAGCGCGATCTCGCCGGACGTCACCAGCTCGGTCACCCGTCGCGTGTTCGTCGCGGTCATCGTGACGTCCGTCGGCTGCCGGCCGCGCTGGGCCTGCTGGGCCCGCAGGCCGACGATCCAGCCGGGCAGCAGGTGCTCGGCGATGGTCAGGCTGGCGGCGATGTCGAGGTGACCACGGCGGTCGGCGCGCAGCGCACCGATGCCGGCGTCCAGCTCCTGCGCGGCGTCGAGCACCCGGCCGGCCCACTGGACCACCAGCTCACCGGTCGGGGTGAGCTCGGATCCCCGCTTGCTGCGGGCGACGAGGGGCTCGCCGACGAGCGACTCCATGGTGCGGACCCGCGACGAGGCGGCCTGCTGCGTGATGCCCAGCTCGGCCGCGGCGGCGCCGAGGGAGCCGGTGCGGGCGACGACGACGAGCAGCTCGAGGGCCCGGAGATCCGGGACGTGCGGTCCCAACATGCTCACAAGCCTATCTTGTGAGCACCCAACCACAACCTCGTTCTGTGAGCCGTCGTGGATCAGCAGACTCATCAGCATGACTCTTCGTGTTGCCATCGTGGGCGGCGGACCGGCCGGCATCTACGCCGCCGACATCCTCACCAAGGCCGAGGACGCCGACGTCTCCGTCGACATCCTCGAGCGCCTGCCCGCGCCCTTCGGCCTGGTCCGGTACGGCGTCGCGCCGGACCACCCGCGGATCAAGGAGATCATCAAGGCGCTCCAGCGCGTGCTCGCCAAGCCTGAGGTCCGCTTCCTCGGCAACGTGGAGTACGGCGTGGACGTGAAGCTCGAGGACCTCCGCGAGTTCTACGACGCCGTCGTCGTCTCGACCGGCGCCATGGCCGACCGCGACCTCGGCATCCCCGGCGAGGAGGCGTCGTACGGCGCCGCCGACTTCGTCAGCTGGTACGACGCCCACCCGGACGTCCCCCAGACCTGGCCGCTCGAGGCGACCAGCGTCGCCGTCGTGGGCGTCGGCAACGTCGCGCTCGACGTGGCCCGCGTGCTGGCGAAGACCGGCGACGAGATGCTCGTGACCGACATCCCCGCCCACGTCCACGCCGGCCTGAAGGCCAAGACGATCACCGACGTGCACGTGTTCGCACGCCGCGGCCCGGCGTACGCCAAGTTCTCGCCGCTCGAGCTCCGCGAGCTGAACCACTCGCCGAACGTCGAGGTGATCGTGCACCCGGAGGGCTTCGACGTGGACGAGCACGGCATGGCCCACATCGCCGAGCACAAGTCGCAGAAGATGGTGCTGAACACGCTGACCAGCTGGGTCGGCGCGGAGCCCGTCGGCAAGCCGCACCGGATCCACCTGCACTTCGCCGAGGCGCCGACCGAGATCGTCACCGACGCCGACGGCAGGGTCACCACGCTGCGCACCGAGCGCACCCACTCGCCCAACGCGGACGGCCGCGTGGAGGGCACCGGCGAGGTGACCGACTGGGACGTCCAGCAGGTCTACCGCGCGATCGGGTACCGCAGCACGGCCCTGCCGGGCCTGCCGTTCGACGACCGCGCCGCCGTCATCCCGAACGACGGCGGCCGGGTCCTCGACCTCGACGGCAACCCGATCCCCGGCACGTTCGTGACCGGATGGATCAAGCGTGGCCCGGTCGGCCTGATCGGCCACACCAAGAGCGACGCCGCCGAGACCGTGGGCCACCTGCTCGCGACCACCACCGAGACCGCCACGGCGCGCACCCCCGAGGACGTCGACGCCTACCTCGCCGAGCGCGACGTCGAGGTCGTCACGCACACGTCGTGGGAGCTGCTCGACGCGCACGAGATCGCTCTGGGTGAGGCGGAGGGCCGCGCCCGGGTGAAGGTCGCCACCCGCGAGGAGATGCTGGCCGCCGGTCGCGCCTGAACACGCCTGGACGGCCCCGTAGGTTGGAGGGCATGAGCCGACCGACGATCCTCCGCGTCCCCCCGCTCAGCCCGCAGCTGCACGACGCCGTCGCCGAGAGGTACGACGCCGTCGACCCGGGCGACCTGGCGACCCGCGCGGGCGACGTGGTCGGCATCGTCGTCTCCAACTCGGGCCCCGTCAGCGGCGAGCTGATCGCGTCACTGCCGCGGCTCGGCGTGATCGCCAACCACGGCGTGGGCTACGACAACATCGACCTCGCCGCCGCGCTGGACCGCGGCATCGCGGTCAGCAACACCCCGGAGGTGCTCGACGACGCGGTCGCCGAGACGGCGCTGGCCCTGCTGCTCGCCGTACGCCGCCGGGTGGTCGTGGCCGACCGCTTCGTGCGGGAGGGCCAGTGGCTGCAGGGCGCCTTCCCGCTGACCGACCAGCTCGCCGGGAGCCGGGTCGGCATCCTCGGCCTGGGCCGGATCGGCCGGGCGGTCGCCACCCGGCTGGAGGCGTTCGGCTGCACGGTGAGCTACCACAACCGCCGGCAGGTCCCCGGCGTCCCGTACGCCTACGCCACCTCCGCCGTCGAGCTCGCCGAGTCCGTCGACAGCCTGGTCGCGGTCGTGCCCGGCGGCGACGACACCGCCGCCCTCGTCGACCGTGCGGTGCTCGACGCTCTCGGCCCGGCCGGCGTCCTCGTCAACATCGCCCGCGGCTCCGTCGTCGACCAGCGCGCGCTGGTCGACGCCCTGCACGAGGGCCGGTTGGGCGGCGCGGGCCTCGACGTGTACGCCGACGAGCCCCACGTCCCGGTCGAGCTGACGACGATGGACAACGTCGTGCTGCTCCCCCACGTCGGCTCCGCGACCCACGCCACCCGGGCCGCGATGCGCGCACTCACCCTCGACAACCTCGCGTCCTGGCTGGCCGACGGCACCCTGCGCACCCCGATCCCCGAGATGGCGGACCAGCCGGCTCAGTAGCTGAAGCTGGTCGCGCCCTCGTCGCCGATCCACTGCCACATCGGCACGGTCCCGCCGATCTCGGCGCCGCCGATCAGGTTCTCGGGGTCCAGCGCCTTGGCGTTGAAGCAGAGCGGGCAGACGAGGTACGTGCCGCCCGCGGCCTCGAAACGAGCCAGCAGCTCGGGCAGCGACGGGCAGCCCTCGCAGGCCCGCCCGACCGCCACCCCCGGTACGGCGAGGCGCACGGCCTCCTTCGTCAGGAACATCAGTGTCGGCCGCCCGTGCTCGGCCGCGCCCAGCGCGACGAGGAAGGCGACGGTGACCCGCTCGGGGTCCTCGAGTCCGGTGGCGAGGCTGATGACGGCCTTGTTCGACATGGTGATCTCCTTCGGTACGGGCGGTGGATCCGCCGATGTGCCGAAGTCTTCGCCGCGGGAGGGGTTGGTCGCGTCCGCGCCGACGCGCATCCTGCGCCGGCCCCGTGGCGGCCGACGCGTACGCGCGGGCGCCGCTTGTAACTCGGTGTTCGTGCCTACTTCCACGGTCTCGTGACCGGTCAGGAGTCCGTGGAAGTACGTCGCAACACCGAGTTACAAGCGACGGCCCGTCAGGCGAGGACGCGCGCGACGGCAGCGGCGCGCGCCGTACGACCGGACAGGCCGAGCTTGAGGTAGGTGTTCTGGAAGTGACGCTCGACCGTGCGGACGCTGAGCGTCAGGCGCTCGGCGATCTCGGTGTTGTCGAGGCCCTCGGCGGCGAGCAGCAGGATCTCGCGCTCGCGGTCCGACAGGCAGGAGGCGGACACCACCACGCGGTCCTCGCCGACGAAACCGGCCACCTCGCGCAGGAACACCGGCCAGGCCGGCTCGTCCGCGAGGAGCACGTGGTTGCGGGAGTCGAGCATGACCAGGCGGGCGTCCGGGATCTCCGCGGCGAGCCGCGGACCCCAGTCCGGCGCGACCCGGTCGCCCTCGGCGTGCAGGACCAGCGTGGGGACGGTGAGCTCGGGGAGCAGCGGACGGACGTCGGTCGCGTGCCGAGCGACCCGGCTGCAGATCGCGTTCTCGGTGTTGGTGGAGGTGCGCTGCAGCTCGTCCATCCACTCCATCTGCTGCTCGGTCGCGTCGGGGATGAAGGAGTTCGTGAACACCCGGCGGAACAGCGGGTCCGGCCGCGCCCAGCCGGCTCGGATCATCGCGACGAAAGCCTCCTCGGCGGCCTCGTCGGTCTGCTGCAGGCCTCCGCCGGCCATGCCACCGTAGAGCACCAGGCGGCTGACCTTGTCGGGGTGCGCGTGCGCGTAGGCCAGGGCGACCGGTGCGCCGCCGGACATGCCGAGGACCGCGAACCGGTCGAGGCCGACGGCCTCGACCAGCGCCTCCAGGTCGGCCAGGCGCCGCTCGAGGGAGAAGTCGGTGACCTCCCACTCGGACAGGCCGAAGCCGCGCTCGTCGTACCGGATGACGGTGGCGATGTCGCCCAGGTCGTCGAGGAAGTGCCGCCAGACCGGGCTGTGCCAGTCGTGCTGCAGGTGGCTCAGCCAGCACGACACGATCAGCAACGGCGGCCCGGAGCCGTGCCGGGCCCAGGCGATCCGGACCCCGTCGTCGGCGCGGCAGAAGCGCACCTCCTGGTTGGTCACGTCGCGAATCTAGTCCTCGGAGCGTCCCAGCGGCATGGCTTCGTGGCCACTCCTTGGCTCGCGCACACCGAACCCACAGTTTCGGGACGCACGCTCGGAGCATGACGAGCCCGACTCCCCGAACCCGGACCCTCGCGGCGGCCGGTGTCGCCGCCTCCGTGCTGCTGGTCGGCACCGGCGCCGCGACGACGGCGGTCGCGATGCAGGTCCTCGACCGCGGCGGCGCCACGAGTGCCGGCAGCGCGACGCTGATCCCCTCGACGACCTCCCAGGACGACAGCGGCGTGGTCCCGGACCCGGGCAGCGTGCCGCAGCTCTCGCCGTACACCCGGCGGGGCCAGGGCTTCGACCCCGGCACCGGATCCACGTCGGACGAGACCACCTCCGACGCCACGGCCGAGCAGTCCGCCGGCATCGTCGAGATCACCTCGACGCTCGCCAACGGCACCGGCGCGGGCACCGGCCTGGTCCTCGATCAGGACGGCACGATCGTCACCAACCACCACGTCGTCGAGGGCGCGACCTCGCTGGAGGTCACCGACGTGTCGACCGGCCGCACCTACGCGGCGCGGTACGTCGGCGGCGACGCCGTCGCCGACGTCGCGGTCATCCAGCTCGAGGACGCCAGCGGGCTCACCCCGGTCGACCTCTCCGGCGACGCGGCCCAGGTCGGCGACACGATCACCTCGGTCGGCGACGCGGGCGGCGACGGCGGCGCCCTCACGGCCGCGCCGGGCACGGTCTCCGCCCTGGGCCAGGACATCACCGTGCAGGCGACCGACGGCTCCAGCGCGGAGCTGACCGACCTGATCCGGATGGACGCCTACGTCGTCCCCGGCGACTCGGGCGGGGCCGTGCTCGACGGCGACGGCGAGGTCGTCGGGATGAACGTCGCAGCCTCCAGCGGCTCCCGCCAGGTCACGGGCTACGCGATACCGATCGCGACGGTCTCCTCGATCGTCGACCGGATCGATGCGGGCGACGAGGGCGGCGACGTCGAGCTCGGCTACCACGGGTACCTCGGCGTCGGCCTCGCCACCAGCGCGAGCACCCCGCTCGTCGCGCAGGTCATCGACGGCACCGCCGCCCAGGACGCCGGCATCACCGCCGGCGACACGATCACCGCGGTCGACGGCACCTCCGTCCGTACCGCGCAGGCGCTGCAGGAGGCCGTCGCCGCCCACGACGCGGGTGACCGCGTCACGATCACCTGGACCACCGCGTCCGGCGGGACCCGGTCGGCCACGGTCACCCTCGGCGAGGGACCCGTGTCGTAGCAGCTCTGTTCCCCAGGAGGGCCATTCCCTCAGGAGGACCAGTGCGCTGCCGATCTCGACCAGATGCGCCGCACCGTCATCCTCGTCGGCGCCCTGGTGGCCGCTCTCCTCTCCTTGCGGCCAGCGGGCGCCGATCCGCTGAACACCGCGAACCCACTCCAGGACTCGGGTCCGTGGCAGTACTCGACCATCGCCACCAAGGCGAACCCCGAGCTGCTGAACCACCTCGCCGAGACCGACCCGGTACGACGGGCGGCCCTCGGCCGGGTGGCCCTCACGCCGCGCGTGCGCTGGTTCGCGAACTGCGGATCCTGCAACGTCGCGACCGTGCAGCGGTCGGAGTCGGCGTACGTCGCGGACGCCCGGCGCGGCAAGCCGGACGCCCTGGTCCAGCTGGCGGTCTTCGGCCTGTGGCCCAACGGCGAGGTGGTCAACGGCAGGCGGCCGGCGATGTCGTGGTCGATGACCCGCTACCAGGCGTGGATCCGCCAGATCGCCGCCGGCATCGGCAACGCACGCGCGGCCGTCGTCCTCGAGCCCGACCTCGCGATCTCCGCCAACCACGGCGCCGACGGCCGCAGCCGGCCGGACCCGACGCCCGCGCTGCGGATGCGGATGGCCGCCTGGGCCGCGCAGTACCTCTCCACCGCGCTGCCCCGCACCACGGTCTACCTCGACGCCGGCTCCGCCGACTGGCTGTACGTCGACGAGGCGGTCCGGCTGCTGAAGGCCAGCGGGATCCGGTACGCCCGGGGATTCGCCCTCGGCGCCACGCACTACGACTCCGTGGCGGCCAACGTCGCCTTCGCCGCGAAGGTCAGCGCCGCACTGGCGAAGGCGGGCATCCCCGGCAAGCGCGCGATCATCGACACCGCCGACAACGGCACGCCCTTCACGTGGGCGCAGTGGAACGCCCGTTGGGGCGATCGCTACCGCGCGACGGGCAACGAGCTCTACCTCTTCGACAACACCCCGACCTGCCGCTCCCGCACCGAGAAGGTCTGCCAGACGCTCGGCCACCGCCCGACCTGGACGCCCGTCGACGCCGAGGCCGCCAAGCTCGGCCTCGGCACCGACCACCCGGCGCTGCGCCGCCAGGCACGCCAGTACGTCGATGCCTACCTCTGGTTCGGCCGCGGCTGGCGCTGGATGCAGCAGGGCGGCAACGACCCGTACACCGAGGGCCGGACGGTGCGGATGGCGACGTACTCGCGCTTCCGGCGGTGAGCCCTGCGGCACCACCTACGTACGGGGAATGCGTAGTGGGATAGGTAGTGCCACAGATGCCCGCACCCCCCGGATCGTCGGAAGGTGGTGGCATGACCACCACAGTTGCCGCAGCGATCCGGACGGGGAGCGGCCACGACCACGAGATCGGAGCGCCGGCCCTCCGGACCGCGCTCGGCAACGAGCTGCTGCGCCTGGCCGCGGCCGAGGACGCCCTGGCCGCCGAGGAGGCGAGCCGGGTGGCCTACTGGGAGCCCTGTCCCGGCAGCGTGGCCGGGCACCGCGCAGCGGCACGAGTGCTCCGCGACAACGCTGAGCGACTGTTCCGCAGCGCAGCGGCGTGAGGTGAGCACGATGACCTGGCAGACCATCACCGTCGCGGTCGACGACCTCGCGCGGGTGCTGGCCCGGCTCCGCGGATCCGGCGCGACCATCACGCACTGCACCCGGCGCGGCCACACCTGCGAGGTCACCTACTGCGGCTACCTCGACGCCGCCTGAGCCTCCCACCTCACCCCGATCTGAAAATCCTTCGCCGCCCGCGACCCACCCGGCGTACCGTCGAGGGGTTGGCCACGGGCAGTGGACTCCAGCAATTCACGCCCTCGTGGCCGTCACGAAATATCCGGTGACGGCGGAGCGCCGACGATCAGACAGGAGCACGAGCAGTTTCGAGGAAGGAGGCGTCGCCATGACCACTGTCATGCTCCTGAACGCCTCCTACGAGCCGCTCGGCACGGTCACCTTCCAGCACGCCGTCCGAATGCTCTTCCGCGAGGTCGCCACCGTGGAGGAGGCCCACGACGACCGGATGATCGGGCCGCACCCGTGGCCGCGGGTGATCCGTCTGGTGCGCTACGTCGCCGCGAAGTGGATGTACCGGCCCGCCGGCTACTCCCGCTCGGGCGTCCTCAAGCGCGACCGGAACCGCTGCGCCTACTGCGGCCGCCACGCCAGCACCGTCGACCACCTGCTCCCCCAGAGCCGTGGCGGCAGCTGGACCTGGCTGAACACCGTCGCCGCGTGCAGCCCGTGCAACGGCCGCAAGGCCAACCGGACCCCGTCGGAGGCGGGCATGCGGCTGCTGCTGGAGCCCTACGCGCCGACCCGGGCGCAGCTCGCCCGGATCTGAGGCCTGTACTCAGCCCGTGCTCCGGGAGGACCGACGGACCTCCCGGGGCGCGGCGCCGAACCAGCGCCGGCAGGCCCGCGAGAGCACGCTCTGCTCGCTGAACCCGAGCATCCCTGACAGCTGGCCGAGGGGCAGGTCGGTGTCGCGCAGGCAGCGCTCCGCCTCGTCGCGCCGCACGCCGTCGACGAGCTCGGCGAAGGTGATGCCCTGCGCGGCGAGGTGGCGCTGCAGGGTGCGCGGGTGCTGGGCGAGCTGCTCGGCGACCAGCTCGAGGCTCAGACCGCCGGTCGGCAGCATCCTGCGGACGAGACGGACCACGTCGTCCGTCGTACCGGAGCCGGAGCCGGTACCCGTCGCGATCGTGTCGAGGTAGTCGCGGACGACCGCGTGCACCGCACTGTCGGCGTCCAGTCGGCGGGCCAGCACCGACGGGCGGAACCGGAAGCCGTAGTCGTCGACGCCGAAGTCGACGCGGCAGCCCGCCCAGCGGCGGTACGACGCCGCGTCGGTCAGCGGCTGGTGCTGCAGCTGCAGGGTGGTCGGCCGGAAGTCGTCGCCCGCCAGCAGGCGGAACACCCGCAGCGCGACGCCGAGCGCGAGCTCGGCCGCCTGGCGGTGGGGCGGTGGACGGTCGACGACCAGGCGCCAGGAGAAGCTCGCGAGCCGCTCGCGCTCGGGCACCCGGACGCTGACCGCGATCGCGGGGCTGTAGACGGCCATGAACTGCTCGACGGCCTGCAGCGCGTCGCCGACGGTGGCCGCCGTGCGGGCGGCGACGCCGACCGGGCCGAGGATCTCCAGGCCCTGCCGGTCCGCGAGGCGCCGGCCGAGGTCTCCGACGCGGGTGACGGACGCGGCCGTCTCGAGGACGACGACCACGTTCCGGTAGCCGATGAACGTGTCGTGGTCCCCGATCGCGTCCGGCGACAGGTGCGCCGCGGCGAGCAACGGCAACGGGTCGGTGCCCAGCTCGCGCACCAGCTCGATGAAGCCCTGCAGCGACGTGCCGCGGATCAGGGTCATGTCGTCCAGAGTCAAGAACCAGTCGTGTGATGTCAAGCAGCGGGAGCCCGCCGCCGGGATCGTGGCTGCTGTCGATCCCACCCACGAACCGGAGGACAACCATGGCCCGCTTCGACATCACCCGGACGAACATCGCCGTCGAGCGCCTGCTCGAGACGACCGAGAACCCGCGGCACCGCTACCTGCTGCACGCCTACAACCGCCACCGCTACCTCGAGATGGCCGGGCGCTGGAAGGAGATCTTCGCCCCGGAGATGACCGTCGAGCACCCGATCTACCACTTCAACGTCTTCGGCATCAACACCGTCCTCCAGGGCGCCGAGGCCGTGCAGGCCGTGTACGCCGAGTGGTCCGAGACGGCGCAGTGCGTCTTCTACACCGACGACGAGGTGCTGGCTGTCGGCGACAACATGATCGTCTCGACCGCGACGATCTACCAGCAGACGCCGGGCGCCGTGCTCGTCGCCGCCGGTGCGCCGGTCGACCCGGCCGCGCACTACCTCGTCGCCAACGTCGAGCACATGATCTGGCCCTACGACGACGAGGGCCGCCTGATCGGCGAGGACGTCTGGGAGATCGACGAGTCGAAGCGGCAGGTCATCCCGCTCGACCCGTCCGAGGTGCTCACCACCCAGCGTGCGGGCGAGCTGCTCGAGCCACTGATCCTGCCGCTCCCCCAGCGCCCGTTCTGACGGCCCGAGCGCCGGGTCTAGATTGCGCCCGTGCGCACCTCGACCCGGCTCCAGCTCGCCTACGGCGCCCTCGCGGCGGCCGACACCCTGCTCGCGGGCTCGACGAGCCGCTGGGCACACCGCGCCCGCCACGTCACCAAGCCGCTGCTGATGCCACTGCTGGGCGCATCCCTCGCCACCGACCCCGCAGCCCGGACCTCGCCCCTGCGCACCAGCACCCTCGTGGCCCAGGCCGCCGGATGGGGTGGCGACGTGCTCCTGCTCTGCGAGGGCCCGAAGGCCTTCGCCGCGGGCGCCGGGTCCTTCGGCATCGGCCACCTCGCCTACATCAGCGGGCTGGCCCGCCACCGCGACGCGGGTACGCCGATCACCGCCAACCGGGTGGCCCGGGTGATCGCCGGCACCTGGGCGGTCAGCGGCCCGGTCATGGCGATCGCCGCCGCCCGCAAGGAGCGGGCACTCGGTCCGACCGTGCTCGGCTACTCGGCAGTGCTGAGCTCGATGACGGCCGCCGCGAACCACCTCTCCCCCGAGCTCCCCCGCGACGCCCGCCTGCTGACGGCCGCAGGCGCCGGGCTGTTCCTGCTGTCGGACTCGGTGCTCGGCTCGCGGACGTTCGTGCTGACGGACCCGCCGGCCCGGATGGAGTCCGTGGTGATGGCGACGTACACGGCCGGGCAGCTGCTCCTGTGCGAGGGCGCCCGGCGGGCCGGCCACAAGGGGTAGTGGCGAACCCTCTCCATAACTGGTAGAACACGTTCTGGTTCTGCCCAACGTGATGGAGGTCACATGCCGAACGCCACGTCCCACCCCACCAGCAACGCCCGCTTCACCCGTCGCAAGTTCCTCGCCACCACCGGAGCGGCCGCCGGCGCCGCCTCGCTCGCCGGGCCCGTGCTCGGCGCCTCGCCGGCCCGCGCCGCGGCGATCGGCAACGGTGCGTCCGTACCGGCGCTCGTCATCGGCACCGGGTACGGCGGCGCGGTCGCCGCGCTGCGCCTGGCCCAGGCCGGCGTCCCCGTCGAGATGGTCGAGATGGGGATGAAGTGGGACACCCCCGGCTCCGACGGCAAGGTCTTCCCCAAGGTCACCTCGCCCGACAAGCGCGCGTACTGGCTGCGAACGAAGACCAAGGCACCGGTCAGCAACTTCTTCGGCTTCCCGATCGACTCGAACATCGAGAAGTACACCGGCGTCCTCGACGCCGAGGAGTTCGCCGGGATCACGGTCTACCAGGGCCGCGGCGTCGGGGGCGGCTCGCTGGTCAACGGCGGCATGGCCGTCACGCCGAAGCAGTCGCGGTTCAGCTCCATCCTGCCGTCGGTCGACGTCGCGGAGATGTACAACACCTACTACCCGCGGGCCAACGCCGGCCTCGGGGTCGGCTCCATCGACCCGACCTGGTTCGAGACCGCGGCGTGCTACCAGTACGCACGGGTGGGCCGGAAGCACGCGCAGCGCTCCGGCTTCGCGTGGACCTTCGTACCGGACGTCTACGACTGGAACTACATGAAGGCCGAGCAGGCCGGCACCGTCACGCGCTCTGCGCTCGACGGCCAGGTCATGTACGGCAACGACCACGGCAAGAAGTCGCTGGTCCAGACCTACCTCGCCTCGGCGCTCGCGACCGGCCGGGTCAACGTCTCCCCGCTGCACCGGGTCACCTCGGTGACGCCGGCAGCGGGCGGCGGGTACACCGTCTCGATCGAGCAGATCGATACCACCGGCGCCGTGGTCGGCACCAAGACCGTGACCGCGGCCAAGGTGTTCTTCGCGGCCGGCAGCGTCGGCACCAGCAAGCTCCTGGTCAAGCTCAAGGCGACCGGTGCGCTGCCCGCCCTCAACAACGAGATCGGCAAGGGCTGGGGCGACAACGGCAACGTCATGTGCGGCCGCGCCAACCACATGTGGGACGCGACCGGCACGCTGCAGTCGACGATCCCCTGCTCCGGCATCGACAACTGGGACGCCGGCGGCGCCTTCGCGGAGGTCGCGCCGCTGCCGACCGGCATCGAGACCTATGCCTCGCTCTACCTGTCGATCACGAACACCACACGCCGCGCGGAGTTCTCCTGGAACGCCGCGGCCAGTCGCGTCGACCTGTCGTGGCAGACGGCGTGGAAGCAGGACTCGATCACCATGGCCAAGACGATCTTCGACAAGATCAACAGCAAGGAGGGGACGATCTACCGGACCGACCTCTTCGGCGGCTACAAGATCTGGCAGGACGGCCTGACCTACCACCCGCTCGGCGGCGCGGTGCTCAACAAGGCCACCGACAACTACGGTCGCCTGCCCGGCTACCCCGGCCTGTACGTCATCGACGGCTCGCTCATCCCCGGCAACACCTCGGTGAACCCGTTCGTCACGATCACCGCGCTGGCCGAGCGCAACATCGAGCGGATCATCGCGACCGACGTGCTCTGACCCTCCGGTCCATGGGGGACGTCATACGAAGCGAGGGCTCTCGCCCACGCTTCGTATGACGTCCCGGCATCCAGACGGCGCAGGTCAGGGCGCCTGCTCGGGCGTGGGCGCCAGCACGTAGGAGTACGACACCACGGTCGCGCTGTCCGGCCCGTCCGGACGCACGGTCCGGCCGCCCTTGAGCGGAACCGTGAGGTCGGCCGGGTTCCACTCCTCGTACGCGACGCGGTCGGCCGCCCGGGTGCTCAGCTGGTAGTCGGAATCGCCCCAAGGGCAGGAGATCCGCCCCGGCTCGCGGAGGACGAGGCCGCCCCACTCGAAGGTGTACTTGTGGCTGACCTCGTCGAGCGACAGGGTCACGCCGAGGTCGCCGTCGGCGAAGTCGCCCGAGCCGGCGATCGTGCACTCGCCGTTCTGGCCGAACCCGGTCCAGCTCCCGGTGACGCCGGTGGGTGCGGTGAAGAACCACGTGACGCCGTCCTGACGCACGTACTGCTCGACGTCGACGCTCACCACCCACGACACCTCACTGGTGTAGTTGGTGCCGTTGGAGTAGTTCGACGTGCCCTCGAGGGTCAGCGTCCAGCGCGGCGGCAGCGCCTCGCTGTGGCAGGAGATCTTGACCTCGACGTCGGCCGCGCAGACGTCCGGGTCGTCGGGCGAGTTCTCCGGCCCACCGGGCGCCCCGCCGTGGCAGGTGTCAGTGCCCGGGCCTCCGTGGCACTCATCGATGCCGTCGTCGCCGTCGAGCCGGTCGTTGCCGGCGCCGCCGAGGAGCCGGTCGCTGCCCGGCCCGCCGTGCACCTTCACGTCGTCGCCCTTGCCGAGCACGATCAGGTCGTCGCCCGGTCCGCCGTCCGCACGGCCCGGGACGTCGGCGCCGGTCAGCTCGTCGTCTCCGTCGCCACCGACGATCGCGACACCGCCTGCCCTCGCGGTGAGGAAGTCGTGGCCCGCGCCACCGTAGACCGTCGCACCGGCGGAGTCCGCGACCACGCGGTCGCCGCCCAGGTCGCCCCAGACCACCGCAGCACGAGCGGTGCCGGTCAGGATCCGGTCGTTGCCGTCGCCACCGCGCAGCTGCTGCCCTCCGGCGCCGCCGGTCGCCCCGCGGACCTCGTCGCTGCCGAGCCCGCCGGAGACCTTGTCGGCACCGCCGTTCGCCGTGATCCTGTCGTTGCCGGCGTCGCCGTACAACCGAGCACCGCCGGTCGTGCCGGACACGATCACGTCGGCACCGGCGCCGCCGCAGACGATGTCGGCGCCGCCGCGGCCGAGGATCCGGTCGTTGCCGCCGAGACCGACGATGACGTCGCGACGCGTGGTGCCGCGCAGCACGTCGGCGCCGGCCGTGCCGACGATGGTCGCGCGGACACCGGCGCAGGTGGGCCGGGCCGCTGCGCCCGCCCCGGGCACGAGCGCCGTGAGGGGTACGACGGCCGCCGTGACGAGCGTGACCAGGGTCAGACTGGTTCGGGAATGCATGGGTTCTTCCTTGTTCCTTGGGGTTTTCGGGGTGCACCCAGCGTCGGGGCGGCCGTGGGCCGACCACCATCCCGAGCACGGGGGTGAGTGGATCTCCCAGATCCGTGGGGGTCCCGTTGCGCATGCGGGCCGAAGGTTGGGGGGTTTCACCCGATGTCGGGCGCCCCGCCCCGGACCTAGGTTCGCGCCATGTCCCTGACCAGCACCGCAGCCGTCGCCGGCGTCGCCTCCACGGTGATCTTCGTGGGCAGCACCCTGCCCATGCTCGGCAAGGCCGTGCGCACCCGGGACCTCGGCTCGTACAGCCTCGGCAACCTCGGCCTGGCCAACGCCGGCAACATGATCCACTCGGTCTACGTGTTCAGCCTGCCGCCCGGACCGCTGTGGGCGCTGCACCTGTTCAACCTCGGCAGCACGCTGTTCATGCTGGTGTGGTTCCTGCGCTTCGGAGGCGCTCGCATGCATCGGATGCGTGCATTTCCGACCGCCGCACCCGTACCTACCCTCGCAAGTGGAAAGGTTTCACCAACCGCTGAGAGGTCGTCCTGAGATGCGTGTCAGAACTGTGCTGGCCGGGGCCGCGTGCGCCCCGATCCTCGTCCTCGTCGGAGCCGGCGGCGCGTTCGCCGGAGAGGTGAAGGGACCGCCGGGCGACGACGGCTTCGCCACCGGCGGCTGGACGCCCATCGCGGGCTACCGCGCGAACTCGATCTGCGCGTTCTCCGGCCTCAACGCCTACCACCCGGGCAAGGAGGGCGTGTACGCCGGCCACGTGCAGAGCTACGGCGCGATCGTCTCGCAGGGCGGCAAGGGCGAGGCGCCGAGTCCGGGCGAGGCGTGCAACGGGCACACCGGCGAGCTGGCCGGCGGGGGCGGCGAGTAGGCAGCGCCACGGACGGCGGTCGTCGGGCTCACGGGACCTGGCTGCGCACCTCGCACCCGCTCGCGCGGTCCTTCTGCGCGCCCCCGACGCACCGGTCCCGCCCGGCGGCACCGTAGAGCGAGTCCGCACCGGCTCCGCCGCTGAGCAGGTCGGCGCCGGCGTCGCCGTACAGCCTGTCGGTACCGGCGTCGCCGGTGACCGTGTCGTTGCCGGTGCCCCCTCGCGCGACGTCGTTGCCTGCACCGGAGACGATCTTGTCGTTGCCACCTCCGCCGACGATGGTGTCGTTGCCACCGCCACCGGTGATCCGGTCGGCCGCCCTGGACCCGGTGAGCCGGTCGGCGCCGGAACCGCCCACCAGACGGACGATGCCGGTGATGACGTCACTGCCGGAGACACCGGGCACGAGGCTCGCGACGACGGCGGTCCTCAGGTCCACGTAGCTGACGGTGTCGCCCGCGCCGCCGGCCACCTTGTCGGCTCCGGTGCCGGGCTGGAAGGTGTCGGCGCCGGGTCCGCCGGTGAAGGAGTCGTTGCCCGAGCGGCCCACCAGCACGGTGCCGCTCTCGAGCGGGTCGAAGACGTCGTCGTACGACGACCCGATGATCCGCTCCGGCCACGGGATGTGGCCCTGGGTCGGGTTGTTCGCGCCGATCTGGTCGAGCCCGCCGGCTCCGGCGACATTGGTGAACCCGCTGCCGCAGCTGTCCGAGCACACCCACACCCCGGTGTACGGCGCCGAGCCGGCGTAGGGCGCGGTGAGGTCGGAGTAGCTGACGGTGTCGGTCCCGCCCTCGCCGTACGCCGTGTCGGCCCCGGTGCCGGGCAGGAGGACGTCGTTGCCGTCGCCGCCGCGGATGGTGTCGTTGCCGTCGCCGCCGACGAGTGCGTCGTTGCCGGCCTCGCCGTACAGCTTGTCGTTGCCGGCACCGCCCGTGACCGTGTCGTTGCCGCCCTGGCCGCAGATCGTGTCGTTGCCGCCCAGGCCGTTGACCGAGTCGTTGCCCGAGGTCCCCACGATGACGTCGTCACCGGGCGTCGGCAGCTCGCCGAGGCCGATCGCGACCGTCGCGGCCAGCCCGTTGCAGGTCAGGCCCGCGGACGGCGCCGCGAACGACTGGACCGCGCCCCAGGTGATCTTCGCGGTCGCGAGCGTCGTCCCGGCGGGCTCGGCGATGAAGCCGTAGCGCCAGTAGTAGGTCTTCCCCGGTGTCACGCCCATCCCGGGACTGGAACCGGCGCCGCTCGGCCGCCAGTCGAACTCCGAGAGGAAGGAGTCGCCGGAGTTGTCGATCGTCCCGCTGACGAGCTGCTGCACCTGGTTGGTGTTGTCGACCAACGACTGCGCCGACGTCGGCAGCCCCTCCACCTTGGCCTTGCTCGTGTCGCGCGCGAACACCACCTCGCCCGGCACGTGGTTCGTGAAGACCTCCGCCCGCGAGAGGACGCCGTAGGTCGTGGCCATCGAGGTGTCGAGCTCGTACGTCGGGCTGGTCCTCGTCGACGGGTTGTCGTAGCGCACCCGGTAGGCATAGCCCGGGTGCGGCACCGTCGGGTTCGTCGTGCTGGGTGGGGGCGCGACGCCGGTCCCGGTGTCGGACGCGAACACGTTGAGCGGTGCCTGCATCGCGTGGAAGGTCGGGACGCCGTTGGTGTTGATCACCGCGCCGCCGGTGATCGTGCCGTTGACGGCACCGGTCGACTTCACGGGCACCGCGATCTCCACGCCGTGCCCGCCGACGGTCGGCCAGTAGTGCGACTCATAGCAGCCCGATGCGTACCCGCACAGCACCTGCCACGAGTTCGGCTTGCCCGTCGTCGCCGTCGCGGACTGGAACTTCGCCGTTCCGGGCTGGGGACAGGTCGCGTCGTTCTCCGCGACCCCGTCGAAGAAGCAGACCGACTTCGCCGACGTGTCGATGCTCATGCCCGACGGCAGGGTGAAGACGGGGACCACGCCCTGGAAGCCGCACGGCGTCGAGATCGAGCGCGCCCACACCCGCAGGTAGAACGTCTCGCCCACCCGCGGGTGGCCCGCGTCGAGGTTGACCTCGGCCCCCATCGCCGCCACCACGCCGGTGCTCGGCGTCACGACCTGACCGCTGCCCATGTTGGCGATGATCATCGACTGGCAGTCGATGACCGACGTCGACCGGGTCGCGCCGTCGTAGAAGACCGAGGTGGCGTGCCACCCGTCCTGCGGGTAGCCCGCCGCCCCCGCCGGACTCGCCGTCACGAGCCCCACAAATGTCCATCCCGTGACGACGAGCAGCAGTGAACCGAGGACCGAGAAGATGCGCACCCGCTCACGCTAGGGAGCCGGGGCGCACCTCTGCCTCAGGGTCCGACCCCAACATTTGCGCTCAGCGGATCACCCGGAAGGTGTCCGTCCCGAACCGCTGGAGGGTCGCCCCCCGCAGCTTGACCGTCTTCGGACCGAGCGGGATGCCCTTGGGCACGGTGACGTACCGGCGGACGGTCCCGGTCGAGGTCGCGACCCCCGTGCCGACCTGGCGGGTGCCGATGGTGATCACGTACCTCTCCCCCGGCAGCAGGCGGGAGCCGGTGACCAGGATCTGCCGGCCTCGCTTCTGGGCTGTCTGCACGACGTTGACCTTGAAGGTCGCCTTCGGAGTCGCCACGGTCCACGGCTTCGTCGTCGTCGTGGTCGCACCGTCGGGCGCCGTGACGCGCACGCGCAGGGTGTGTGCCCCCGGCCTGCGGAGCAGCGACAGGAACCCGTCGGCGAAGCACGCGGCATACGCGCCCCCGTCCTGGGAGCACTTCACCGTGTAGCCCGCGTACGGCGGCAGCACGATGTTGAGGTCCCGCAGCGAGAGCTGGAAGCGCGCCCTGGTCGCCGAGGTCGCGACCAGCGCGACCTGCGGGTCGACGAACTTCGTGAACAGGTCGACCTCGTAGGGCCCGTCCTGGGACACCTGCTGGGTGTCCGACTCGAGGTAGGTCGAGGCGACCATCGTGTCGCTGACCTTTTCGGCCGGCCACGGGAACGGTGCGTTGTTCGCGCACGGCTTGTCGAAGACCACCGTCGGACCGGCGGTGAGCCGGCACTTCACCGTGCCCTGGAAGGTCCCGAAGTCGCCCTCGTCGGTGGGCAGCACCTCGGCCACCTGGACCGAGTACGGCGGGTAGACGTTGCGGTACTGCCGGTCGAGGAAGGCCGTCGGCGTGCTGCGCAGGACACTGCGGTAGCCGGGCTGGGTCGCCGCCTTGATCTCGACCGTCGCCAACGCCGGCGCCGGGCGCAGTGCCTTGCCGAGCGGCTCCTGCTCGAACGGGAAGTAGAAGGTGTACGACCCGATCGCGTCCGCCTGCGGCGTCCCCGCGATCTGCAGGTACCAGTGCCCGTTGCGCTCCTCGATGTCCGGGTGCACCCCCTCGGGCAGCTGGGACGCGATCGTGGTGACGTACGGGAAGATCGTCAGGTCCTGGCTCTCGACGAGCAGCGGCGAGGGGAACACCTCGACCACGTCGACCCTCGAGAAGGTGCCGGCCGGCATCTCGACCCGCGGCGTCATCGTGTCGTACGACGGCCGGTGGTCGCCCTCGATCGGGAAGGACTTCGTCGTGACCTGGCCATAGCCGTTGGTCACCTTGACCGTCACCTGCGGCAGGAAGTCCTGGTCGTCGGGGATCCGGAAGGTCGGCGACTCCGACCAGTTCTCGTTGGTGGGCGCGCTGCTCGGCACGATCATCGCGCCGGTGTCGCACGTGGGGACGTCGCCACCGGAATCCTGGCAGTGAACCGTGTAGGTCTTGCGGACGACGTCGCCGCGCGCGTCGTTCGCCCACTCGACGTCGACGGTGAAGGTGTCGGTACGGGTGGCCTGCAGCAGGCGCAGGTCCAGGAAGAGCGAGCCGTCCAGGACCCGCTCGTCGCGGATCTTGGCGCTGAGCACCTCCGGCGCCGGCGGGGACATCGTGAACTCGATGACGCCGGAGCGGGTGAAGGACGGCGGGCCGTCGACGGTGTACGACGGCGTGGCCCGGTACCGGCCGGCCACCGTGAGCCGCTTGGTGACCGACGCGACGGCGGGCAACGGGATCGTCTCCGCGACGGTGCCGTCGTCGTCCAGGCGCTCGAGCGTCCAGGCGTAGGAACCGGGGAGGCCCTGGCCGGGGGTGGACAGGTTGGCCGAGAGCCGGACCACGTTGTCGGCGATCAGGATGCCCTGCACGCTCGGCACCAGGTTGACCGGCCGCAGCGTCAGGTCGAAAGGCAGCATGCCCACCGTGCGGGTCCCGCCGCCCGGCTTGGAGAACGTCCACAGCGGTGCCACCGTGACCCGCTCGGCGACGGGGAGGTCCGGGCGGATCAGCTGGAAGTCGATCTTCACCGGCTGGTCGCCCTCCTGGTGCCGCAGCAGCGACATCTGGGCGATCTCGCCGGTCGGGTCGACGTACTCCAGCGTCAGGCGCGGACGGTAGGGGCTCCAGACGCCGGTGGCGGTGCGGCGCTCGGAGACCATCAGCCAGTTGCGGCTGAACAGCACCCGGTAGGTCGAGACCGGCTGGCCATCACGGTTGGTCGCCCCGGCCGGCGCGGCGACGTCGACGGACGGCAGCGTGTTCCCGCCCTCGGCGAAGTGGATGTCGTCGGGCCCCGAGGCCTCCGGGGAGTAGCCGAGAACCGGGTCCGGCAGGACGTCACCGGCCTGGTCGAACATCATCCAGTCCGCGACCTGCGCCTCGAGCCCGTCCGCGAACGCCTGGGTGTGCACGACGGCCGGGTCCTGCCCTGCCGGGTCCTTGCGGTCCAGGAAGTCCTGGTGGGTGAGCGACGCGTAGTCACCGATCCGGGCGCGGACACCGAGCGGGTCGGTGTTGTTCACGGCCTGGGTCGCCCGGTCGGTGATCTGCTCCCCCGGCTTGAGGTCCGCGTCGAACTGCCAGATCGCGACGGCCAGGATGATCAGCGCGATGACGATGATGATCGCGGGACCCGCGACGGCCGCGGTCGCGCTGGTGAACAGTGCCGAGCTGCCGGAGGCGGCACCCTCACCCAGCAGCAGCGCGTTCGCTGCATTGGCGACCGCGATGCTGGCCGACAGGGAGATGCCGACACCGACGCCGGCGGTCGCCAGGACCGCCGTGGCGCTCAGCGCGATGCCGGCTCCGCGGGTCTTGCCCGTCATGTAGCGGACCTGCGGGTCGTTGGCGTGCCTCATCATCGCCCGCGGGTGCCGGTAGGAGCCCCACTTCTCGAAGGTCTCTGCCGGGGGCGTGTTGCGGGTGATCCGGAAGAGGTCCACCTTGTTCGCCGCGCTGCACATCGCCGTCCCCGCCACCGGATTCGGGACGGCCGGGAGTCCGCTGCCCGCAGGGGGCGCCGGCGGCAGGTACCCGCAGGGGTTCTTGTCCCATGCGTCGTACTCCGCGAGGGCCGCCGTGGCCGAGTTGACCTGGTTCTGCTTGTAGTAGCCCTCGATCGCTTCGAACGCCGCTTCCTCCTGCGGTGTCATCGGCTCGCCGTACAGCTTCTTGTTGATGATCACCTCGATCCGCGACGCGACCGCGGCCCGGACCTCGGGCCGGGCGAAGGCCTTGACCAGGTCGTCGTTGAGGACGCCGTGGACGTCGGAGATGGTGTCGTAGGCCTCGGTGATGATCCAGTCCAGCTGGTCCCCGGGGAGCTCGCCGGGCGCCGTGAAGCCGTTGGTCACCACGATCGGGGCCATCGGCGTCCCGCTCGGGTAGAGCATGTCGCCGGACTCCCCGAGGCAGAACATCTCCTGCTCGGTGTCGAGCGGGATGCACTCCTTCGCCGTCGGCGCGGTGCCGCCCGGGTTGTCGACGATGATCGGCGTGGAGTGGCCCACGGGGTCGGTCTTCTGCACGATCAACGGCGGCGGCTGGATGCCGACGTTGAGCGGTGGCGAGGTGATCACGGTGATCGGCTCGCCCTCCGCGTGGGCGGCCGGAGCCGACACGACCTGGGTCGTGGTGAGGGCGACGGCCGCGGCCAGCACGCAGGTTCCTGCGGCGCGCAGCGATGGGCGGAGGTTCACGGGAGCTCCCTAGTCAGGTCGCGCGCCTCGGGGGTGGCGCACGCGTTCCAGCACCTGGTTCGGCGCGATTCTGGGCCCGCAGCCCGGGCGGCACCGCTGGTTCACCGAACTCGGTTCGTAGTCGGTGGGTGCTGGGTCCGGCACTAGGATGCCGGGCGGAAAGGTGGTCCCCCGATGCCCCGCTCCCCCGTCGAACCGAACGCGCACACGTTCGCGTCCGTGCTCCGCAGGGGCCGTGAGCGTGCCGGGCTGACCCAGGCCGAGCTCGCCGGGCGGGCCGGCGTGGGCGTGCGCACCGTGAGCAACCTCGAGCGCGGCATCAACACCTCGCCGTACCCGAGCACGGTGCGGCTGCTCGCCGACGCGCTCGAGGTCTCCGACAGCAGCCGCGACGAGCTCATGGCCGCCGCGGCACGACGACCGGCGACGACCGACCCACCCGCGGGCGGCCACCTCGGAGCCAAGGCCCCCACGCCCCTCGTCGGCCGGTACGACGAGCGGGCCGCGATCACGCATGCCCTGGAGTCGGCGGCGCGGGGCGAAGGCTCTGTCGTGCTGCTCGCCGGCGAGCCCGGGATCGGCAAGACCCGGCTCGCCCAGGAGGCGATGGCCGACGCGGTCGCTCGCGGCTTCCTCGTCGCCGGTGGACGCTGCTTCGAGCAGCAGGCCGACGTCCCGTTCGTGCCGCTGCTCGAGGCCTTCGCCGCACTGCACCACGGGTGCGCCACGGCGCTCCGCGACGGCCTCGGGGACCGATGGCCCGCACTGGCGACCCTCCTGCCCGACGTGCTTCCTCCCGCGGTCCCTGCCGACGTCCCGGACGCCGCCCACGCCCTGCACCGCGCGGCGACCGCCTTCGTCCGCGAGCTCGCCGCCGTGCGCCCCGTGGCGCTCGTCGTCGACGACCTGCACTGGGCGGACGACGCCAGCGCCGACCTGCTCCTGCACCTGGTGCGCCACACCCACCGTGACCGCTTCGTCCTCCTCGGTGCCTACCGTGACGCCGAGGTCGGCTCGGCCCATCCCGTCCGGGCCCTCGCGCACGCACTCCGTCGCGAACGGCTCACCCGCGCCGTCGGCGTCGGACGCCTGGACCGGGAGGCCACCACGCAGCTCGTCTCGCTGCACCTGGCCGAGCCCGGGGTGGTCGCGGAGATCGGCGACCTCGTCCACCGCAGCTCCGAGGGCAATCCGTTCTTCACGCGAGAGATCGTCACGGCGCTGGTCGAGCGCGGTGACCTCACCCGTGTCGACGGCCGGTGGGTCTGTCGCGAGCTCGACGGCATCACGGCGCCTGCGAGCGTCAGCGAGGCGATCGGCCAGCGCGTCGCGCGACTGCCGACCACCGCCCGTGAGCTCCTGCAGGCGGCGAGCGTCCTCGGCACCACCTTCGACCCCGACGACGTCCCGAACGGGATCGCCCCCGACGACGACGCGCTCGACAGGGGCTGGGACGACGCCGTCGCGTCCGGGCTCCTCGTCGTCGCCGAGGACGGGTACGCCTTCGACCACAGCCTGACCCAACAGGCCCTCCACCTCGGCATGTCCCCGGTCCGGCGACGACGCCTGCACCGACTGGTCGGCGAGCTGCTCGAGGGCCGGCCCGTCGCGACGCGGCGACGCCGGGCAGCCGAGATCGCGCGGCACCTGGAGGCCGGCGGCCTGCCGGAGCGGGCGCTGCCGTACGTGCTGCTCGCCGGCGAGGTCGCGGCCGCGGCGTACGCACGGGCCGAGGCGGTCCGGCTCCTCGGCCATGCCCGCGAGCTGGCCGAGGAGGTCGGCGACGAGGAGGCGATCACGACCTCCCTGGAACGCACCGGGCTGGTCGAGCTCGTGGCCGGGCGGTACCACGACGCGCTCGGCCCGCTGCTCGAGGCGGCGCAGCGCCACCGTCGTACCGGCGATGCCGGGGCGCTGCTGCGCGTCGAGGGCATGGTCGCGGACGTCCGCCACCGCAGTGGCGACGGCGAGGCCGCTGCCACGCGCCTCGAGGAGGTCCTCGAGGAGCTCCAGCTGGGCACGGCGCCGGACGCCTGGGTCGACGGCGGCGCGGCGCTCGCCAACGGGCTGGCCCGGGTGCGCCTCTACCTGGGCCAGCACGAGCGCTGCGTGGAGGCGACGGAGCTGGCCGCACGACTCGCCCGCCTCGAGGGATCGTCCAGCGCCGAGGCACAGGCGTGCGCGGTCGGAGGCACCGCCCTCTTCTTCCTCGACCGACCCGACGACGCCGTCCGCACCTACGAGCGGGGGGTGACGGCCGCTGCCTCGATCGACGCCCCGGCCTGGGAGAGCACCTGCCTGATGGGGCTCCAGTGGGCCGCGACGATCAGGGGCGAGCTCGCGCGCAGTCGGCAGATCGGCGAGCGCGGCCTGGAGCTGACGCAGCGGGCGGGCAACACCGACCAGGAGTCTCAGCACGCCGCCGGGCTCGGCCGCGCCCACTTCCTCGAAGGCGACGAGGAACGAGCGCGGCACCACCTCGAACGCGGTCGGGAGCTGACCCACGCCGGGTCCCCGACCCTGTTCTCGGGCATCCCCCCGCTCTACCTCGGACAGCTGTGTGCTGCCCAGGGCGACGTCGCCGGCGCGATCGCCTGCTTCGACGAGGCCGCCGCGGCTCCGGACCTGCAGACCTTCGCCTTCGCGGGCTACCTCCAGGCCCAGCGCGCCGGGCTCGACCTGCGCGCCGGGGATGCAGCGGGAGCACTCGCTCGGCTGGAGCCCTGGCTCGGCCAGGAGGCCCCGACCAAGGTCCACGACGCGGCGATCCTGGTCGCCGCGACGCAGGCCTGCCTCGCGCTCGGCGACGGCGCCCGGGCACGACGGCTCGCCGAGCGGGGGCTGCGGCGGGCCGAGGCGATCGGCAACCGCATCGACCGCGTGGACCTCCTGCGCCTGCTGGGCAGGTGCCACCGTCTCGCCGATCGGGTGCCGGAGGGGCGGCAGCTCCTCGACGAGGCGCTCGACCTCGCGGTCGCGATCGGCTACCCGGCCGCCGAGGCCCGGGTGCGCGCCGAGACCCGTTGACGCCCGCGCCGTCTACGATCGGACCGTCCGGCGCAAGGGGATCCATGGACACAAGGCGACGACTGCTCTCGGTCGGGCTCGCCTGCGTCCTGCTGGGCTCCGGCTGCACCGGCTCGCCCCACCCCGGTACGTCGCCGCCGTCCACCCCGTCCGGCACGTCGACCGGGCCCGCCGTGGTCGCGCCGGCCGACGTCGCGATGGCGCGGCCCGGCCCGTTCGAGTCGACCGGCGACACCCCCGACGTCCTCGTCCAGAGCACGGGCCCCCTCGGCGCGGCCACCGCCGCCCGGGTGGCCGCGACCGCGGGCGTGGCGCGGACCGAGCAGTTCTCGCTCGCCACCTTCTACCGCGAGGGCGAGGCCGTCACCTACGCCGCCGTCGACCCGGCGACCTTCCGGCAGTTCACGCCGGGCCCGACCGCCGTGCTCGACGCACTGTGGGACCGCATCGCCGACGGCGAGATCGGGCTGCGGCCCGACCTGCGCGAGAGCCTGGCCGGGCCCGGTGACTTCGTCACCCTGGGCAACGACGACGACGCCCAGCAGGCCCACATCGCGGCGTACGCCCCGCTCGTCGACCGCTCCCCCATCGGCGCGGTCCTCAACGAGCGGTGGGTCGACCGACTGCACCTGCCCCGGGGCAACGCCCTCTTCGTCTCGACCCGGTTCGGCGCCGCCGGGCCGGTGGTACGCCGGCTGCGGCGGGTGCTCGGCCCGACGGCGTCGGTGAGCCTGCTCGCGCCCAGCCTGGTGCCCGACCAGGCGCTCAGCGCCGTGCTCACCGGCGGCCCGGTCGCGGGTGCGGTCGGGTCGTTCACCTACACCGCCCACCGCGACGGCACGGTCAGCCCCGAGCCCCGGTGGGTGCGCGAGCACATCCGCACCGAGCCGGTGCCGGTCCTGGGCACGGTGACCTGCAACGCCGCCATGCTGCCCGCCCTGCGGGCGGCACTGACCCGCGTCGCGGAGGCCGGTCTGGCAGCGCAGGTCCACGCCGACGAGTACGGCGGCTGCTACGTCCCGCGCTTCATCGACAAGGACCCGGCGCGCGGACTGTCCTTCCACACCTTCGGGACCGCGATCGACCTGAACGTCCCGGGCAACCGGCGCGGCACCGCCGGCGCGATCGACCGCCGGGTCGTCGCGATCTTCGTGCGGTGCGGCTTCGCCTGGGGCGGGACCTGGCGCTTCACCGATCCCATGCACTTCGAGCTGGTCGCGCTGCGGAGCTGCTGACCCCGGGCGGCCGCGGACGTTCAAGGTTTTCCCAAGGACGCCTGCCGATCGTGGAGAGGTCCATCACCGATACCGAGGCAGGTACGACCATGCATTCAACGCGCCCTGCACACGCGACCTCATCGACGACAGGGTCGGTGGCCGGCTCGGGACGGACCACCGGGCGGCGACGCCATCGCCCGGCCAGACAGGTGAAGTCCCGACTCCGGGCGCTGTTCAGCGCGCGGCGGCGCCGGGTGGCCGTGACCACCGCCTTCTCCGTGTCGCTCGCCCTGGGCATGCAGATCGTCGCGCAACCGGTCGGGGCCGACCCCGGCCCCGTGGGCAGCGGCTTCACGGTCACCACCGGCGACCTGGCCTTCATCCTGCGCCAGATCAAGATCGCCGAGCGGCACTCGCTGACGCGCACGCCGGCTCACCCCTGCAGCACGCTGCTGAACCAGCCCGGTGACGGGATCCCGGACGCCGAGCAGGTGCCCGACATCCTCACCACCTACGGCCTTCGGACCGTCGACGGGAGCTGCAACAACCTCAAGGCCGGCGACGAGTTCGTCGCTGCAGCCGACCAGCCCTTCCCCCGGCTGACCGATCCCAGGTTCCGCCCGGCCGAGAACGTCCCGACCGGCTTCGGCCCTCCGGGACCGTCGTCGTACGCGCAGAAGAAGGGCAACGTGTTCGACTCGCAGCCGCGCGTGGTCAGCAACCTGGTCGTCGACCAGACCTCCACCAACCCGGCTGCGATCGCCGCCGCCGGCTTCCCGGTCCGCTCACAGGGCAACCCAGGGCTGTTCCCGTGCACGACCGACCCAGACCTGACGGCCGACCCGCCGGTCGCGGGCTCCCCGGCGAACTGCGTGCCCAGCCACCACACGCTGTTCATCCCGAACGTGACCACGGACGTCGGCCTGTCGCCGCCGTACAACAGCCTGTTCACCTTCTTCGGCCAGTTCTTCGACCACGGTGTCGACCAGACGGTCAAGAGCGGTGCCTCGGTCTTCGTCCCACTCAAGGCCGACGACCCGCTCCGCACCCTCGGTCCGGACGGCAAGGCATCGACCGGCGACGAGGTGCCCGCGTCCCAGGCGTTCATGGTGCTCACCCGGGCGCAGAACCAACCGGGCCCTGACGGGGTCATCGGTGACGACCCGACCACGCCGGCGGACGAGAGCGCCGACGACGTGCAGAACGCCAACAACACCGACACCCCGTGGGTCGACCAGAGCCAGACCTACACCTCCCACGCGTCGCACCAGGTGTTCCTGCGTGCCTACGCGGTGAGCAGCCGGCCCGGCCCGTTCGGCGCCGACAACCCGGCGTCGGTCTCGACCGGCTCGTTCCTCGAGGGGCTCCCGGCCGGCCAGACGTACGCCGGCTCCCCCGACGGCGACGGCGGTATCGGCACCTGGGCCGCCGTCAAGAAGCAGGCCGCCGAACGACTCGGGCTGCTGCTCGTCGACATGGACGTGCTCAACGTGCCCATGCTCGCGACCGACCCCTACGGGAAGTTCATCCCGGGCCCGGCCCGCGGCCTCCCGCAGTACGTCACCAGGACCGGACTGGTCGAGGGCAACCTCGCCTCCCCGGTGGCGGTGCCGTCCAACGTGCTCCACTTCGACACCCCGTTCCTGGCGGACATCGCGCACAACGCCGACCCGAGCCCCCAGGACACCGACCACAACCCCGGCACCCCGCCGGTGGCGCCCGTTCCGGACCCCAACGACACCCCCTCGGCTGACTTCGCGAGCCAGGCGCCTGGGACCTACGACGACGAGATGCTCAACGCGCACTTCAGCTGCGGTGACGGCCGGTGCAACGAGAACATCGCCCTGTCCACGATCCACCAGGTGTTCCACTCCGAGCACAACCGCCTCGCGGCCGAGATCGACCAGACCCTGAGCAACGACACCAGCCCCGCCGGGGTCGCCGCCCTGGCGAGCTGGAAGGCGATCGGCGTCAGCGGCTACGGCTACGGTGAACGGCTCTTCCAGGCGGCCCGCTTCATCACCGAGATGGAGTACCAGCACCTGGTCTTCGAGGAGTTCGCCCGCAAGGTCCAGCCGGCGGTCCGGCCGTTCCACGTCTACAGCCCCGACGTCAACCCGGCGATCGAGGCGGAGTTCGCTCACGCGGTCTACCGCTTCGGGCACTCGATGCTGGACGACGACGTCGCCCGGCGGAACGGGGACGGCTCCGACAACTCGGTGCCGCTGCTCACGGCCTTCCTCAACCCTCCGGAGTACTTCGACGGAGGCTCCGCCGGAACGCTCAACGCCCGGCAGGCCGCGGGAAGTGTTGTGATGGGATCCTCGGACCAGGCGGGCAACGAGCTCGACGAGTTCGTGACCGAGACCCTGCGCAACAACCTGCTGGGCCTGCCTCTCGACCTGCCGGCCATCAACATGACACGTGCCCGTGAGGCCGGCGTCCCGCCGCTCAACGACGTGCGCCGACAGATCTTCGCGGAGACGAATGACGGCCAGATGGCGCCGTACACGAGCTGGAGCGACTTCGGGCAGCACCTGAAGCACCCCGAGTCGCTGATCAACTTCGTGGCGGCGTACGGACAGCACCCCACCATCACGGGGGCCACTACGCTGGTCGCCAAGCGGGACGCTGCTCGGGCCATCGTCGACCCGAAACCGACCGACACCCCGCCGGCCGATGCGGCGGACTTCATGTTCAGCACGGGCGCCTGGTCCAGCAACGCTGCCGGCGTGACCACCACCGGTCTGGACGACGTCGACCTGTGGGTCGGCGGACTCGCCGAGATAACCAACCTCTTCGGCGGACTGCTGGGCACCACGTTCAACTACGTGTTCCAGACCCAGCTGGAGAAGCTGCAGGACAACGACCGGTTCTACTACCTGGCCCGCACGCCCGGCCTGAACCTGCGTACGCAGCTCGAGGGCAACTCGTTCTCCGAGCTGATCCAGCGCAACACCGACAACACCAACACCCTCAAGGCGGACGCCTTCGCGACGGCCGACTGCAAGTTCCAGCTCGCCAACCTCGCCGGCACTCCTGCCGGGTTCACCGCCAACGGAGCCACCGTGGCCGACGACCCGACGACCGAGTGCGACGAGACCGCCCTGCTGCTGCGCAAGCCGGACGGAACCATCCAGTACCGGCAGTTCAACTCGGTCGACCCGTCCGGCATCAACGGACAGTCGGTCTACCAGGGAACCGACGGACCCGACCGGGTCTTCGGCGGCAACGACAACGACACCTTCTGGGGCGGCAAGGGCCGCGACGTCATCGAGGGCAACGGCGGCGACGACGTGGCGCTCGGGGGTGAGGGCGACGACATCCTCACCGACCTCGGGGGCGCTGACGTCCTCAAGGGCGGTCCCGGCAACGATGCGGCCGATGCCGGCATCGGGGACGACATCATGATGGGTGGAGACGGCCAGGACTTCCTCAACGGAGGAGCCAACGACAACGAGGAGTTCGCCGGTCCCGGCAACGACTACGTGATCCTCGGTCAGGGCGCCGACGCCGCCTTCGGCGACGGCGGGGACGACTGGATGGAGGGCGGATCGGGCCAGGACCTCATCCAAGGTGACCACGGGGCGCCGTTCTTCGACGACCCGGGCGAGACCGCGGCACCCGGCAACGACATCATGATCGGCCAGGTCGGTGAGAACGACTACGACGCCGAGGGCGGGGACGACCTGATGGCCGCCAACGCGACGGTCGACCGCAACGCCGGAGCCGGTGGCTTCGACTGGGCCTTCCACCAGTTCGACACGGTGGGCGCCGACGAGGACATGGCCATCAACAACAACCTGGTCGGTGTGCCGATCCAGGTGGTCATCAACCGTGACCGGTGGCAGGAGGTCGAGGCGAACTCGGGCTCCCGGTTCAACGACGTGATCAAGGGCACCAACGACGTGCCGGTCGACGTCGGCGGCGCCGGCTTCACCGGGTGCGACGCACTCGACCAGGCCGGGGTCGACCGGATCGCCGGGCTCGCCGTCCTGGTTCCGCCGAGCATCATGACCACTCCGGCAGCCTCGCTGGACGCCAACGCGGCAGCCGCCGGCTGCCCGCTCACCGGCAACGTCTGGGGTGACGGGGAGATCCTCATCGGTGGTGGCGGAAGCGACACGATCACGGGTCGGGGCGCCGACGACATCATCGACGGCGACCGCTCGCTCAACGTCCGGATCGACGTGCACGCCAACGTCGACGGGACGGGTCCGGTCATCGGGAGCACCGACCTCATGGAGCGCTCCTACCTGGCCGGAAACCCGAAGACGCTGCAGCAGGCGGTGTTCGACGGGACCGTCGACCCGGGCCAGCTGGTGATGGAACGCGCTCTGCAACCGGCACCCGCCGGCGACCGCGACGCCTCCTCGCCCGCGACCAGCCCGGCGCCTGCGGTGGACACCGCCGTGTTCCTCGGTCCGCGGACCAGCTACACCGTCACGACGGTCGGCGACCACCTGGTCGTCGAGCAGACCGGTCCCCTCGGTGCCGCCCAGAAGGCCCTGGACGGCAGGGACACGCTGCGCAACATCGAGCGACTGCAGTTCACCAACGACGACGGCACCACGGAGATCGTGGTCCTGGCGGCACCCGACGCACCCACGATCGGGACCGCCACGGCCGGACCTTCCTCCGCCGACGTCACCTGGACCGCCGCGACGACCGGCCAGCCGACCAGCTCGTTCGAGATCCAGGTGCTCAGCGGCGGCGTCCAGCAGGGAGCCCTGCGGACCGCGCCGTCGACCGACAGCAGCATCCACGTCACCGGCCTGACCAACGGCACCTCCTACACCTTCCGGGTGCGGGCGGTGGGAGCCTTCGGCACCGGCCCCTACTCGGCGGAGTCCAACGCGGTCATCCCCGCGAACGCCGCCCCCGGGGCTCCGTCCATCGGTACGGCGACCGCGGGCATCAACTCCGCGAGCGTCACCTGGTCCGGGCCGGCCGACACCGGCGGGTCCCCGATCACCGGCTTCCGGGTGCAGGCGATCGACGCCGGCAACACCGTGGTCGGTACCACCACCGTGAACAACCCGAGCGCCACCAGCGCGACGGTCACGGGACTGGCAGCAGGCACCTCGGTGCGGCTTCGGGTGGCGGCCATCAACGCGGTCGGCACGGGTGCCGACAGCGCCCCGTCGAACGCGGTGACGGTCCAGGCCGACACCACGGCACCGACCGTGACGGCCCGCAACCCGGGGGTGAACGCGACCAACGTCCCGCTCGCCACCACGGTGACGGCGACGTTCAGCGAGCCGGTCCAGGGGGTCAACGGCACGACGGTCCGGCTGCGGAACACCGTCACCACGGCCATCATCGCCGCAACGGTCAGCACGAGCGGGAACACCGTGACGCTGACGCCGAGCGCGCCGCTGGCCAACAACACCCAGTACACGGTCACGCTGACCGGTGGCGCCGCGGCGATCCGGGACCTGGCGGGCAACCCGCTGGCGACCACGACGTGGAACTTCCGGACCCTGCCCGACGTCATCGTCCCGACCGTCCTCACCCGGACGCCGGGACCGGGGGCGACCGGGGTGGCCAGGGCTTCCAACGCCGTGGTCACCTTCAGCGAACCGGTCACCAACGTGTCACCGCTGTCCTTCACGCTCACCAACACCACGACCAACCTCCGCGTTGCGGCGGTCGTGACGGTGAGCCCGGACGGCCGGACCGCCACGTTGAACCCGGTGCTGAACCTGCAGGCCGGGAGGACCTACCGGGTCAACCTGACCAACGCCATCCGTGACCTGGCGGGCAACCGCCTGGCCCCGCTGGCCTGGACCTTCACCACCCAGTAGGAGGAGCACAGCACCCCGTGAGACGGATGCCCGTGGCCGACGGCCACGGGCATCCGTGCGTCCGCGCCCGGCTCCGACTCGGCGTTCCCAAGATCCGTGCAAGGCCGGCGGAGAACGATCGGAGCATGGACCAGCTCGTGCAACGCCGCGGCGCCGGGGAGACCCGGTGGACCATGCTCCTCGTCGCCCTGCTGCTGGCCGCCACGGCGTACGGCGGCTACCGGGCCGTGTCGTCCATGAACGCGATCCACGACCCTGCCGCCCTCGGCGGTGACGCGCCCGCGACGCTGCGCCTGGGCGATGCCCGGGTCGAGGTGGTCGCTGCCGAGGAGGTCGTCGGCGTCGCCGGCTCCGACCTGATGGGCGGCATGGGCCACAACATCTCGGGATGGGTCAAGGCCGACCAGATGATGGTGCAGGTCTGGCTCCGGGTCTCCACCGGCGACCGGCCGGGCGACTACGACCCGACGCAGCTGCGGGCGTACGCCACCGGGTCGCCGACCCCGATCCTGCCGGCGAGCGGATCCCTGGGCACCGGCACGTTGACGCCCCACTCGATGGTCGAGGGCTCGGTCAGCTTCGTCGTGCCGCGCACCGAGACCCGCCTGTCCCTGAGCAGCACCACCTCGGGCTACTCCATCGACATCCCCGCGGTCGCCGGCTCTCCGGCGCCCGCCGTCACGCCGGCTCCCGGCGACGACGAGCACCACCACTGAATGCTCCGCCAAGGAGGCCAGCCATGTCCCGAACCACGTCCCCCCGTCCCGCCAGCACCCCACCGAGCGCCGCGTTGACCGCCGACCTGCTGGCCGACCTGGTGGCCGGCCTGCTCTGCTGCGTCGTCGGGTCCGCCTGGCTGACGCTGCTCGAGCCGAGCAGGCACGCGGGCCACGGCGACGCCCCTGGCGGGTTCCTGCTCCAGCTGGGCGCGCTGGTGGGCTTCACCCTGGTCCCGAGCGTGTGCGCGGTCATCGCCGTCCGTACGGCGCTGCGGCCGACCGGGGTCCGCAGAGACCTCCTCCTGGTCGCGCCGGCCGCGGCTCTGGCCGACGCGGTCGGCGCCCAGCTGCACGCGTCGTCGGCGGGTGTGGCCGCCAGCCCCGCCACGTTGCTCGCCGACGGCGCGATGCTGCTCGTCGCACTGCTGCCCCTGCTCGCCCTGTGCCACGAGGTACGACGGGCCGCGGGATCGCTCTCGCCGCGCCGGGTCCGGGCGGCACTGACCCTCGCCACCGGCGCTGCGACGATGCTCACGACGTGCGCACTGACCAGCGTGGCGTCGCCGGCGAGCGCGGCGCCGGACTGCCTGGCGGGTGGTCCGGCCGACACCTCCTTCGACGTCACCGCGATCGACGTCGACATCCCGGTCAACCGGTTCGGCGACCACGACCCGCAGGGCGCGATGTACACGCTGACCGACGCGATCCCCGCCATCCGCCACCAGGAGCAGACCCAGCAGGTCTCCATCGGCCTTCGCGACGACCCGATCCAGCCGCTGGTGATCCGGGCCAACGAGGGCGACTGCGTCGCGATCACCTTCACCAACCACACCTCCCGCGGCCCCGTTGGGATGCACGTCGACGGCCTGCGGTTCGCGCTCAGCTCCTCGGGCGACCAGGTCGGCACCAACCCCTCGTCCGCCGCCGCGCAGGGCGACACCGTCGCCTACCGGTTCGCCGTGCCGGACGACGCCCGCGCCGAGGGAGGCCACCACATCCACCCCGGCCCGGGTATGCGGGCGGCGATCGACCACGGCTTGTTCGGCTCGCTCGTCGTCGAGCCGCGCGGCTCGACGTACTGGGACGCGACGACCGCGGGCACACCGCTGGCCTCGGGCTGGGAGGCGATCATCAAGCCGGGCGGCCCCAGCTTGCCCTGTGATCCGGACAGCCCGCAGCCGACCTGTGCCTTCCGCGAGGCCGCGATCCTGCACCACGAGATCGGCAACGACAACGAGCAGCTGACCTCGAACGATGGCACGCTCGTGCCTCTCGTCGACAACACCACGGGCTCCTACCGGCCCGGCAGCTTCGCCATCAACTACCGCAGCGAGTCCTTCCGCAACCGCCTGCTCGCCTTCCCCAGCGCGAAGAGCCACGCCTACAGCTCCTACACCTTCGGGGAGCCCTCGACGCCGATGATGCGCGGCTACCTGGCCGACCCGACCAAGATCCGGCTGATGCACGCCGGTGCGGAGAAGTTCCACATCTTCCACCTGCACGGGGGCGGCGACCGCTGGCGGTTCAACCCGGTGTCCGACCCGTCGTATGCCTACGCCGACACCGGGCTGCGCAAGGACCCCCCGGTCGCGCTGTCACCCTCCCAGCGCCTCGACTCCCAGTCGGTCGGCCCCGGCGAGTCCTACAACCTCGAGCTCGAGGGCGGTGCCGGCGGCGTCCAGCAGTCGGCCGGCGACTTCCTCTACCACTGCCACATCGCCAAGCACTACGTCTCGGGGATGTGGGCCCTGTGGCGGGTCTTCGACACCCTCCAGCCCGACCTGGTCCCCCTCGGCGACCGCGCGGCACCGCCCGCCGCGGTCAGCTCCTCGGGCCTGATCGGCCGCTCCTTCGGCGGCACGAAGATCACCAAGAACAACCTCGACGCCTGGATCCGCCCGCAGCTCCCGCCCTCGGGCATCCCCGCCAGCGACCAGGACCCCACGGTCATGGACTGGAAGGTCGCCGGTACGGCGAGCGCGCCGGTCTACCTCGGCGCCCCGGCCGACCCGACCGACTTCGTCGAGTCCCCGAAGCTGGTCAGCGGCCAGCCCAACCTCCTGCTCGTCGACCAGGGACATGTCGTGTCCGGGAGGCCGACGATCCTGTTCAACCCGTCGAACGGCCGGCCGGCGTACCCGCTCCTGCGCCCGCACATCGGTGGGCGACCGCCGTTCACCGGCAACGGTCACACCGGCGCGCCCTATCTCGGCAACAACGCGGACGCCACGTCCGGAGGCCTGACCACCGATCCGTGGGCACGCCGGCCCGACGGCCTGTGCCCGGCCGGGCGGACCACGCGCACCTACAACGTGGTCGCGGTCGCCAAGCCGATCCGGCGCACCCCGACCGTGGTCGACCAGGACGGCAAGGTCTTCGTGCTGGCCAAGGACAAGGC
Organism: Nocardioides sp. Root240; assembly: GCF_001428825.1. Lineage (GTDB taxonomy): Bacteria > Actinomycetota > Actinomycetes > Propionibacteriales > Nocardioidaceae > Nocardioides. Next base: position 644,633 of record NZ_LMIT01000001.1, read on the forward strand.
GGCACTGCTCGCCTCGCCCGACGGCGGGGAGCCGCTGGCGATCCGCGCCAACCAGGGCGACTGCGTCGCGCTGACGCTCAACAGCGAGGTTCCCGACTCCTCCGCCTCCGACGGGTGGTCCAAGGTCTCGATGCACATCCACCACCTGCAGTTCGACGTGCAGGGCTCGGACGGGGTGAGCGCCGGGTTCGCCTACGAGCACAGCGTCCGGCCTTACAACCAGGTGGCGCCGACGCTGGTCCGCAACGTGCTCAAGGGCAGCACCAGCATCACGCTGACGTCGGTCGCCGGCCTGACCGGTGTCGACGCGAACGGCAAGGCCGCGACCAAGTGGATCGCGATCGGGCAGGGCACCGAGGACATCGAGATCCGCCAGATCAGGTCGGTGAGCACCAGCACCCGCACGGTCAGCCTGACCGCCGGCCTGTCGAAGGCGCACGCCGCCGGACAGTTCGCCGGCACCGAGTTCCTGCAGAGCCGCTGGTACCCCGACACGCTGCTGGACAACATCTTCTGGCACGACCACATCGACGGCATCCACTCGTGGGGCCACGGCCTGGTCGGACAGATCATCATCGAGCCGAAGGGGTCCACCTGGACCGACCCGGTGACGGGCAAGCCGGTCGACTCCGGCACGCTCGTCGACATCCACACGACCAACCCGATGGCACCGGGGCTGGTCAACGGAAGCTTCCGCGAGCTGGCGCTGTGGACGATCAACGACAACGACCAGAGCGCCTACTCGACGCTGAACCTGCGCGCCAACCCGCTGGCCTACCGGCCCGACAAGGCGCACCAGTTCAGCTCCTGGACGTACGGCGACCCGCTCACGCCCCTACCGAAGCTGTATCCCGGCGACCCCTTGGTCATCCGAGCCCTCAGCATCTCCCCCACCCTCGACACGTTGCACTTCCTCGGCGCCCGCACGGTCCTGGAGCCACGGCAGATGGCGGGGGGCGAGCCGGACGGGACGGTGATCGACGCGATCCACAGCGGGATCAGCGAACGCTTCACACTGGTGCTCAACGGGCAGCCCGACTCGATGCGCCTGCGCCCCGGCGACTACCTCTACGCCAACGGTCTCGAGGCGCGCACCCAGCAGGGCGCCTGGGGCATCGTCCGGGTCCTGCCCGGCCTGGTCCCCGGCCTCCAGCCGCTGCCCGGCGTCACCACGCCGAGCACGCCGTACACCGAGCCGACCAGCACGGGCGGTGCACCGCCCCCGGGCATGCCCGGCAACCCGTGCCCGGCGGGTGCACCGGCCCGGTCCTTCGACCTGACCGCACTCGACCGGTCCAACGTCTACAACGGCGCGCGCACGGCGTACGTGCCGACGGTGGACGTCAACGCGGTCATCCAGCGCACCAAGCAGCCCGAACCCCTGGTCCTGCACGTGGTCGCGGGCGAGTGCGTCACCGTCGTGCTGCGGAACCGGCTGCTCACGCCGGTCGGCTTCAGCATGGCCAAGCTCGACCGCGAGGCGGGGTCCGGTGGCGTCGACGTCGGCTACGCACCCGAGCAGAACACCGCACCCGGCGCGACCCGGACCTATCGCTACTACGTGCCCACCGCCCAGATCGGGAGCGGCGCCATCGGCGACCTCGCCAACGCAACGAGCCTGAAGAACGGGCTCTACGGCGCCGTGGTCGTCGCACCGGCGTCCACCGTGGCCGGCCAGCCGACGATCTTCCGCGACCCGGTCACCGGGGCGCTGAAGGACATCGGCGCGCAGGTGCTGGTCCGGGCCCCGGGACAGGACAGGCCGAACTACCGCGACTTCACGGTGACCCTGGCCGACGACGACGGAGCCATCGGCCGTGACCTCATGCCCTACCCGACCGACGCCAACGAGGGCCGGACGCTGCTGGGCTACCAGGCCGCACCGACCGGTGACGGGGCCGGCGCCTTCACCGACCCCGGCGCTGTCGCGACGATGACGGGCTACGCCGGCGACCCGACGCTGGTGCACGTGCTGCTGGCTCCCGGCAGCGAGAACAGCCATGTCTTCACTCTCGGCGGACTGCGCTGGCCGCAGGACCGCCTCATCCCGTACTCCGACTGGATGACAGCTCAGGGCCTCGGCCCGTGGGAGACCTTCGACCTCGACGTGGTCGGGGGCGCAGGTGGTGGCGAGCCCGGTGACTACGTGTACGGCGACGGCCGGCGACCGTTCACCGCAGTTGGTGCCTGGGGTGTGCAGCACGTCCTGCCTGCGGACAGCTGCTCGGTCCGGCGCGTCGACGCCACCACCTGTTGAGGACGCGTGCGGCCCGCCGTCTGAGAGCGGGCCGCACGCAGCCGGTGGCGGGCCCCACCCCGCCACCGGTCCTGTCGGGAACGACCCGACAGCACGACTCGGGCCCACCAGGGCACGGGGGTCGACGGACCGGCTTGGGGGAGTCGGTCCGTCAGCTCGCGTCGGCAGCGACGGCGGGCAGCTCGGCCCGCAGGTCGGCAGGCACGTCCGTCGGCGCGTCGGTCGGCACGTCGGTCGCGACCGGTGACAGCTCCTCGCCGCACGCCGGGGCGTCCGCGTCGTCGATGGGCTCCGCGGGCTCCTCGACCGGTCCCCCGGCCGGTTCCTCGAGGGGCGCCTCGACCGGTTCGTCGACGGGCGCCTCGACCGGTTCCTCGACGGGCGCCTCGACGGGCGCAGGGCACGAAGGCACCTCGGGCGCGGCCGGCGGGTCCACCTCGACCGCGAACGGAAGGGCCGGGGCCGCTGCGGCACCGGGCCCGGCCGGCTCGGGGTGGCGCGGCAGCAGGGCCACGGTGGCGTGGACCACGTGCCGCACCGCCGTCCGGGCCGGGGCGACCCGCGTCGCTGCCGGCACCTCGAACGAGACTGGGGGCGCGACCAGCAGGGCGGTCACCACCTGCCGGGACAGCTCCGCGTCGAGGTTCTCCTTGAGCGCGAGCACGAGGCCGACGTAGCCGGCAGGATGGGCTGACCCGAGCAGCGCGGCCGTGAGGTCGTCGCTGTCGGCGAGGTCCCGCTCCCCCGCGCAGAGGTAGGTCGCCGCGGTCGCCGCGGCATCGTCGATGTCCTGCGGGTCGCGCGACCCGTCGCCGTCACCGTCGCGCGCGAAGCGCGTCCAGGTGCCCGGGAGCAGCTGCATCGGGCCGATCGCCCGGTCCCAGCGGGGGTTGCCGTCGAGCGTCCCGTGGTCGGTGTCGGCGACCGCCGCGCGACCGCGGCCGTCCAGCACGGGGCCCAGCACGGCGGGGACCGCCCGGTGCGTGGCGTCGAGCGAGCGGCCGGACAGGGAGCCGGAGCCCACCTGACCGATCGCCGCGAGCAGGGACAGCGGCAGGTGGCAGTCGACCGGCGCGGCGCCGACCGCGCGGGCATAGGCGCCCCAGAGCAGCACCACCACGTGGTCGTGGTCCTGCCGGGCCGGGATGGCGCGGAGGGCGTACGGCGCGTCGTACACCGTGGGCGCCGGCGCCCGGTCGGTGCCCGAGCGGAGCTCGCCGGCCGGGGCCGCGGAGGCGACGCAGACCGCGCTGGCGGCGGTCCCGGCGACCACGGGCAGGAGCAGGGCGGCCACGACCCGCGGTGAGGGGGTGCGCCGCAGCGCCGCGGGCAGCGCGGACGCGCGGGAGCGGCGGTGGCGGCGCGATCGGCTCATCTGCCCAGCGTCGCGAAGCCACCTTGCGGGGACCTTGGGACCGCACCAGCAATTCACAAGGTCGTGCCGCCACCGTGGAGTCATGGCCGGAGTGCTGTCCCCTGTCCGCGGAGGTACGCGCGCGTCGTCCTCCGCCGACGTCGATCTCGTCACGCGCTGCGTCGTCGCGAGTGCGCTGGTCGGCAGCGCGGTGATCCACGGGACCGTCGCGGGCGAGCACTTCGGCGAGTGGGTGCTCGCGGGCGCCTTCTTCCTCGCCGTCCAGGCCGTCGAGCTGGTCCTCGCCCTCCTCGCCGTCCGCGCCTGGACCCGCGTGGCCGCCCTCGTGGTGGTCGTGACCGGGGTGCTGACCGTGGCGACCTGGCTGGTCTCCCGCACGTCCGGCATGCCCGTCGGGCCGGCGGACTTCCGGGTGCCCGAGCCCGTCGGTGTCCCCGACGTGGCGTGCGGGGTGCTCGAGCTGATGTCGGTCGTCGCGGCCCTCGTGGCCCTGCCACTGCTGCGGCCGGGCTCGCGCCGGCACCCGGGCCCGAGCCGTCGCGGTGTCGCCATCGCGACCACCGCCGTGTGGGCCGCGGTCGTCCTCACGATCTGGGGAAGCGCACCCATCGTGCTCGGCGCCGACGGCCACTCCCACGGGGCCGAAGCGGGATCACCGGCGCCGTGACGGCCAGCTCGGCTGCGAGGACGCCTGCGTCCTCGGGGCTGAGCCACACCTCGCCGCGGTGCACGGCGCGCACGGCCGCCACCACCTCGCCGGCATCGGTCCCCTTGAGCACGAATCCGGTCGCGCCGATCGCGAAGGCAGCCCGGATCAGCTCGGGAGCGGTGTGGCCGGTGAAGATCATCGCGTGCGCAGCGAGGTGCTCCTCGAGGATCTCGGCGGCCGCGGCGAGACCACCCTCACCGGGCATGCTCAGGTCGAGCAGGACCACGTCCGGTGACTGCTCGCGGGCCTGGCTCACCGCGCCCTCGCCCGTCTCGGCCACCCCGCAGACGGTGATGTCGGGCTGCTCGCTCAGCACGGCGGCGAGACCCCGGCGGATGAGCTCATGGTCGTCCGCGAGCACTACTCGGATCATCGTCCCTCCCCGGCTTCCGGCCCTGCGACCAGTCTCGGCAGCCCAGCCTGCGTATTCCTTGGACGGGTCCGTACGCCGGGCTCAGCCTGCATCCTCAGTCGCCGGTCTCCAGCACGCGGAAGGTCGCCGTCAGCACGGTGCCTCCGTCCTCGTCCGGCCCGATCGTCAGCTCGCCGCCCCGGTCCGCGACCGCGTCGGCCAGCAGGCGCAGGCCCAGGTGACCGGAGTGGCGGTCGGCGACGGTCACCGAGACCGGCTCCGGCCCGTTGTCGCGCACGACGATCTCGACGTCGGCTCCGCTCGCCCGGACGCTGACCCGCGCCCGCGTCGCCGCCGTGTGCTTGGCGATGTTGAGCAGGCCCTCCCGCACGATCCGGTAGGCGAGCTGGTTGGTCGCGCGGCCCAGCGGACGATCGGTCCGGACCTCGACGCTGACGACCAGGCCCGACCGCTCGGAGGTGACGGCGAGCTCGCCGATCGCTGTTGCCAGCTCACCCGCGGCGAGGGAGGGCGGGTAGATGTCGACGAGCAGGGTGCGCAAGGCGATCAGGTCGCGTCGTACCAGCTCGGTCGCGCGGTCGATGATCTCGCGCGCCTCGTCCAGGCCGGTCCGGCTCTCGAGCCGCGAGGCCGCGGACGGCAGTGCGTAGCCCAGCCCCGAGAGGTCCTGGATCACGCCGTCGTGGAGCAGCTCGGCGATCCGCCCGCGCTCCATGTCGGCGGCGCCGAGCGCGTGCTGGAGCAGCCGGTTGCGCTCGCGGACGTGCCTGCTGGCGTTGCGGGCCAGGTTCATCGCGATCGGGAACATCAGTGCCAGCAGCAGGGCCATCGATCCCAGCGAGAGCGGGGCGAGCGTCCAGAAGACCCGGCGCTCGTCGCGGTGGATCCGGGCCGCCGACCAGTAGGTCTCGAAGACGATCGGGTCGCCGTCGGCGTCCCGGGTGCCGACGTACACCTCGAGGAGCTTGCCGGACTCCGGCTCCAGCTCGTTCTCCGGCTGGTCGAGGCTGGACAGCTCCGCGTGCGCGAACGAGCCGCCCGCGAGGTCGCGGACCGGCTCCTCGAGGTCGAAGGTCCGGCCGATCAGCGCGGTCTCGTCCGACCACAGCACCGTGCCGTCGGTGCCCCAGAGCTTCATGTGCACGATCGACCCGGCGTCGAGCCGGTTGCGCATCACGTCGGAGAAGATCGCGGTGGCCGCCGGGTCGCCGGCCCGGACTTCGGTGTTGACGAGCGGCGCGGCCACGCCGTTGGTGAAGGCCTCCCCGCGCGTGCGTGCCTCACTGATCGCGATCTTCTCCGACATCCGCTCCGCGACCGCCAGGGTCGCCAGGCTGACGACCACGGTCGACAGCAGGACGCAGACCACGAACTCGACGAGCGCTCGCCGCCCGAGACCATCGACGGGTGCTGGTCTCAGCTCACGGCCCGACATCGCTGACGCCGACGAGGCCGGTCCGCAGGGCGAACACCACCGCTTCGAGCTGTGAGTGCGCGCCGAGCTTGGTCAGCAGGTTCTTCACGTGGCCACGACAGGTGTTGACCGAGATCCCCAGCTCCTGGGCGATCACCGAGGCGTCGAGTCCGGCGGCGAGGAACTGCAGCACGGCGTGCTCCCGCTCGGTCAGCGGCGGGTGGAGCGGCTTCGCCTCCCGGGAGTGGGCGACCAGGCTGCGCAGCAGCTGCGGCTGGACGACGAAGGTCCCCGCCCGCGCCGTACGCACGGCGTTGAGGATCTCCCTGAGGTCCCCGTCCTTCGGGTGCAGCGCGCACGCGCCGGCCTCGGCCGCGCGACGCATCAGTGCGGTGTCGATGTAGCCGCTGAGCACGGCCACCCGCAGGCCGGGGTGGGTCGCGACCAGCTCCGCCGTCGCGGCGACGCCGTCGCCGTCCTGGAGCCGGGCGTCCATCAGCACCAGGTCCGGCTGGAGGGCCGAGACCATGCCGAACGCCGTCTCCACGTCGCCGGCGATGCCGACGCACTCCATGTCGGGCTGGTCGTCGAGCGTGATCGCGAGCAGCTGCGCGAACATCAGGTGGTCGTCGACGACCACGATCCTCATCACGTCGACCGCGCACGTCGGGCGTGCGGTCATCTGAGCAGTCACGTCCTCACCCCCATGGGGGAGATCGTGCTCCCCTGCTGCCAAGGCTGACGTCTCCGACACCACCGGGGAATGGCCCGTTCGGGCCACCTCTCCACACGGTCCGATCCTGGTGCACCGATCGTGCCCTGCCTGCTGCTCATACGGTTCCCACTGGTCATGCTGTGCCTGCGTTCGTCGGGTCCTGCCCTCGAGATGGTCGAGGTCGTCGTCACGGCTGTGCGGAGATGACTCGCACCGCAGCCGCGGACAGTGCCGAGTCCAGGGCCGGGAGGACCGCTCCCGGCGTCGAGGCGAGCGACTGGCGCAGCAGCACCAGCAACGTCTGGAGCTCGCGGCCGGCGAAGCGCCGCCGGTCGTGCTCGTCCGAGGAGTCCTGGAGCACCGCGAGGTAGAGGTCGCGGCTGTCCGGCCCGGGCTCGTCGCCGAGCTCCTCGATCATCACGGCCCGCAGCTCGGCGTAGGCACGCAGCGCCTCACCGTGGCGCCCGGCGAGCCAGTAGGACCGGATGAGCTGCTGCCACGCGGACTCGCACAGCTTGTCGAGCCGCACCGCCTCGCGCGCCAGCCTGGCCGCGCCGTCGTGACGCCGCGTCGCGTTCGCGAATCCCGCCGCCCGCACGTACGCCGCCACCGCCTCGCGGGCGAACACCTCCCGGGTCCGCTCCGCCCAGGCGGCGTACGGCTCGCTCTGCAGCAGGTCGCCGGTCGTGAGCCGGACCGCCTCCAACGCCTCGTCGACCGCGACGTCCACGGGTCCCGCCGACGACGCGACGTGCCGTCGTACCTCGGCGAGGTCCACCCGGAGCGAGGGTCCCGCCAGCTGGTAGCCGCCGGCCGACGTGGCCAGCACGGACCCGCGGCCGCTGCGGACCCCGAGGCAGTGCCGGAGGTTGCAGATGTAGCTCTCGAGCGTGCCCTGGTGCGAGGCCGGCGGGTCGCCGTCCCAGACCAGGTCGGACAACCGATCCTTCGCCACGGGGGCCCCACCGGCAGTCGCGAGGATCTCGAGGATCTGGCGCGGCCGTCCGCGCAACGTGCCCGTCACCATGTCGTCGACCACGACCGCGGTCGGCCCGAACAGACTGACTCGAATCATCCCGGTGCCCCACTTGTCTCCCGCCCGAGACGACGCAGATGCTCTGTGCCGATGGTGCCCCGCGAAGGGAGTCCAAGGAAACCCTCAATTGCGGTACGGCGTTCCCCCCAAAATTGAGTGGTCCGTCCGCCGACCTCCGGCGCGAGGTCCGCGCCTTACAGCCGGGGGTCGACCGGCTCCGACTCGAGTGCCAGCACGGCGAACACGGCCTGGTGCACCTTCCACAGCGGCTCGTGGCCGACGAAGGCCGTCAGTGCCTCCAGGCCGAGCCCGTGTTCCCGCAGCGCGAGCTGGCGCTTCCTGCCGAGGTGGCGCTGGCGCAGTACGTCGAGCGCGTCGGTGTAGTCGGGCCCGTAGATGATCCGCAGGTACTCCCGGCCTCGCACCTTGACGCCGGGCTGGACCCGCCCGGTGGTCAGGTGGGCGGGCTTGACCACCATGCCCTCTCCCCCGGCGGCCGTCAGGTCCAGCCACCACGCCGTCGCGGCCTCCCGCTCGGCCGCCGACGCGAGGTCGACGAAGCGGTGCCGGGTCGGCGTGATCAGGTCGCCCTCGAGCAGGGCCAGCTGCGCGAGGTGCCACTCGTGCGACTCGGTCAGGGCGAGCGCCCGGCCCTCGGCGGCGAGGACCTGGAAGGGCGCGAGGGTGACGCCGTCGAGACCCTGCGTCGGGCGGACGTAGGCGGCGTACGCGTCACGGAAGGCCTCGGCATGGCCGAGCCGGCGATCCACCCGGTCCGCGAGGTCCGTGACGTCGAGGCCGCGGGCGGCCGCCCGGTCGAGCACCGACCGCGCCTCGGGGAGCACCGCCCGGGCGGCCGCGCCGACCGAGGCGTACTGCGCCTTGATCAGGTCGAGCGCCTTCGCCGACCACGGGAGCAGCTCGCAGTCCAGCGCCAGCCAGTCGGTGTCGAGCGCCTCGAACAGCGGCTGCGCCGACGCGCGCAGGCGGCCGACGAGCTCACGGGTGTCGGCGAAGAACGGCCGCCCGGTCCGCGTGTACACGACGCCGGTCGAGCCGTCGGCCACGCCGAAGCGGCGCTCGGCCACGTCCGCGTCCTGCGCGACGACCGCGATCGCCCGCGACCCCATGTGCTTCTCCTCGCACACGACGCGGGTCACGCCCCACTCGGCGTACTCGTTGAAGGCCTGCTCGGGGTGCTCGAGGAAGCCCTCGCGCCGAGAGGTCGCGACCGGCGACATGGTCGGTGGGAGGTGGATCAGCCAGCGCGGGTCGACGGCGAAGCGGCTCATCACCTCGAGCGCCGCGGCGGCGTTCTCCTCGGGGATCTTGACCTTGCCGGCGTGGGTGGTCTCGAGCCAGCGGGTGCCGGCGACGTCGCCGATCCGCAGCACCGACGCCTCGCGGTCCCCGGTGGCCGGCCCCAGCGGGCGCACCGGTGCGTACCACTCCTGCTCGGCGGGGACGGCCACGACCTCCCGCTCGGGGTAGCGCAGCGCGGTGAGCTCGCCACCGAACACGACACCGGTGTCGAGGCAGATCGTGTTGTTGACCCACTCCGCCCTCGGGACCGGCGTGTGGCCGTAGACGACCATCGCCTGCGCGCGGTACTCCTGCGCCCACGGGTAGCGGACCGGGAGGCCGTACTCGTCGGTCTCGCCGGTGGTGTCGCCGTAGAGCGCGAACGCGCGGACCCGGCCCGACGAGCGGCCGTGGTAGGCCTCCTTGAGCCCGGCATGGGCGACGACCAGCCTGCCGTCGTCGAGCACGTAGTGGCTGATCAGGCCGTCCATGAAGGCCAGCGCCTGCTGGCGGAACTCCTCCGGCTCGCGCTCGAGCTGGGCCAGCGACTCGGCCAGACCGTGCGCGACGGTGACCTTCGAGCCCCGCAGCGCGCGGACCAGCTTCGCCTCGTGGTTGCCCGACACGCACAGCGCGTTGCCGGACGCCACCATGCCCATCACCAGGCGCAGGACGCCCGGCGTGTCCGGACCACGGTCGACCAGGTCGCCCACGAACACGGCCTGCCGGCCGTCGGGGTGCGTCGCGTCGACGGCCACGTCGCCGTCGTACCGGATCGTCCAGCCGAGCTCGGTGAGCAGCGTGCGCAGCTCGGAGGCGCAACCGTGGACGTCGCCGACGATGTCGAAGGGGCCGTGGACGTCCCTGAGGTCGTTCCACGAGCGCTCGCGCACGACCTCGGCCGCCTCGACCTCGTCGGTTCCACGCAGCACGTGGACGCGACGGAAGCCCTCCTTGGCCAGGCGCCGGAAGGAGCGCTTGAGGTCACGGTGCTGGCGCGCGACGACGTGGTCGCCGAAGTCCCGGTCGGGCCGCAGCCGGTTGCGCTCCATCGCCACCGCCTCCGGTACGTCGACGACGATCGCGTCGACCAGGACGTCGTGGCTCTTCGCGAGCTTCACGAGCGAGGCCCGCGCCGCCTGCTGCACGTTGGTCGCGTCGACCACGGTGAGCAGGCCCCGGCGCAGGCGGGTACCGACGATGTGGTGCAGGACGTCGAAGGCGTCGGGCGTGGCCGACTGGTCGTTCTCGTCGTCGGCGACGAGGCCGCGGCAGAAGTCGCTGGAGACGACCTCGGTGGGCTTGAAGTGCCTGCGGGCGAAGGTCGACTTGCCACTTCCCGAGACGCCGACGAGGACGACCAGTCCCAGGGCGGGGACGGAGATGCGGTTCGGGTCAGTCATCGGTTGCCTCCTTGCGGGTGAAGACGGCCATCTGGGTCGGGGTGCCGAGCGTGCCGTCGAGCGCGCCGATGCCGCGCACCTCGACCGCGTAGGGGTACGACGCCGTGACGTGCTCGCACCAGGCCACGAACTCCTCGCGGCTCCACTCGAACCGGTGGTCGGGGTGCCGCAGGCCGACGAGCCCCTCGTAGAGCACGTTGTACTCCCCGTTCGGCGTCGTCACGACGACCGCGCCCGGCCGGGCGGCGCCGAAGACGACGTGCTCGAGGGCGGCGAGCCGCGGCGGGTCGACGTGCTCGACCACCTCCATCAGCACGGCGGCGTCGAAGCCGGCGTACCGCTCGTCCTCGTAGGTCAGCGCACCCTGGAAGAGCTGCACCCGCTCGGCCTGCCGCTCGCTCATCCGGTCGACGTGGAGGCGCCGCGCGGCGTGCTGCAGGGACCGGGTCGAGACGTCCGAGCCGGCCACCCGCGTGAACGCCGGCGTCCGCACGAGCAGGTCGAGGAACTGGCCCGGACCGCAGCCCAGGTCGATCACCGACCGCGCGCCGAGCTCGAGCAGGACCGCGTGCACGGCCTCGTGACGCTGGGTGTTGAGGGGTACGCGCTTCTCCGCGGGCTGCAGGGCCTCCTCGTCGTCGGCCGGCTCGATCGTCTCCTCGACCTCGTCGCCGAGCTCCGCGAGGCGCGCGAGCGCGACCCGGGTCAGGCCGCCGCGGCGGCCGAGGTAGCGCCGGGTGATCAGCTGCGCGTCGGGGTGCGCGGCGAGCCACCCCTCCCCCGAGCGCATCAGCTTGTCGACCTCGTCGGGGCCCTGCCAGTAGTGCTTCGACTCGTCGAGCACCGGCAGCAGGACGTGCAGCTGGTTGAGCGCGTCGGCCAGCCGGACCACGCCCGTCAGGCGCAGCCGCACGTAGCGGGAGTCGCCCCAGTCGGCGAACGCCTCGTCGAGCGGGATCGGCTCCGCCTCGACGCTCCACCCCAGTGGCTCGAACAGCCGGTGCGCGATCTCGGCGCCACCGCGACAGGGCAGCACCGGGATCGTGATCTCCAGCGGGATGGCGGAGTCCGCGAGGTCCTGGCGGGCGTCGCACCGCCCGCTGCGGGCGGTGCTGAACACGTCGGCCATCGCGACGCCGAGCAGCGACGAGGCGGCGTAGGACCGGTCGTTGACGTACTGCGCGAGGCTGAAGTCCGGTGCGTTCCTGGCGCGCGAACGGGCCAGGCGGACCGGGTCGACGTCGAGCAGCAGGGCGACGGTGCAGCGCTCCTCGGTGGCCTCGGGGTAGAGCACCGTGACCGTCCCGAAGGACTGCCGGAACTGCTGCACCCGGTCGGGGTGCTTGAACAGCAGGTAGCCGAGGTCGGTGGCCGGCTGGTGGGTGGTGGTGAGGGTCAGCAGCACGCGATCAGTCTGCCTTTCAGGTGGAGGCGGGACGGCGGGCACGTCGCGCGCGACGTACCCACCGCCTCAGTGGTTCCTCAGAACGGCCAGCGCTCGTCGCGGCCCTGCTCCAGGAGCGGGATCGCGGCGAAACCCTGGTCGGTGAGCCCGCCGAAGGTGTGCCGGTTGCCGACACCCGACGGGCCGTGGCCGTACCGGTGGCCGGCGAGGTTGAACGTGTAGACCGGCACCCGCTCGGGCACCGCCTTCGTCGGCTCCTCGCCCCGCCAGCCGCCCCACGCCTGCTCGTCGGTGACCAGCACGACGCGGTCGTGGCCGCGGTAGTGGCGTCGTACGGCAGCCGCGGTGTTGGTGCCACCGAGGTTGCCGAACCGGCCGGCCACCGTCAGCACGGACTCGCCGCGTCCGACCTCGACCACCCGGTGGTCGGTGCCGAACTCCACGAGGTCCGCCCGGGCGGCACGCACCGCCAGTGCCACGCCGAACACCGCCGCGGCGTCCGCGCGGGTCAGCACCGAGCGCCGCGACAGCCGGCTGAACATCGAGCCGGACCGGTCCACGAGCACCAGGGTGCGGCCCGGCAGCGCCGGCACCGAGCCGAGGCTCGCCTGCAGCGCCTGCTCCAGCGCCCAGCCCCAGCGGAGCGAGGGCGCGGTCCGGTACGCCGACAGGAACCGCAGCGGCAGCTGCCGCGAACGGGCGACCTCGTCGGCGTCGGCCAGACGCGCCGCGACCCGGGCCGCGACCTCGTCGGAGACACCGGCCTCGTCGAAGTTGCGGAGGTTGCGCAGCAGCGCCATGTAGCCCATCGACGGGATCACGGCCTCCCACACCGCGGCGTCCAGCGGACCCTGCAGCCAGCCGGCGACCTGCTCCCAGGTCATCGCGGCCGACGTCAGCGCCCGCTCACCGTCCAGCAGGACGGCGCGCCGCTGCTCCACCGGCACCGCCAGCAGTCGCTGGCGCGCCCGCAGCACCCCGAGCTCGTCGGGGATCGCGTCGGCACGGTCGTGACGGCGGTCGATCGCGTGGCGGAACAGCACACCCTGCCGCGCGTCGCGGGGCGAGGGGTGGGTCAGCTCCAGCACGTCGGCGAAGCGGAAGCCGCGGCCCCGGCCGTCGTACTTGACCAGGGAGCGCTCCGTGTAGAGGCGCACCGCCGCGTCCGCGACACCGCGCTTGACCGGCTTCGGCACGGCCCGGCCGTAGCGCCCGGTCCAGTAGGCCAGGAGCTCGCCCGGCTCGTCCGCCCGGTCGAGGGCCGCGTCCACGATCGCCCGGTTGCCGCCCGCGACACCGGCCGCGAGCCGCGCCCGTACCGCCTCCGCCGCGACCACCAGGGCCACGGACCGCAGGTGCACGCCGGTGCGCAGCCAGCGCACCAGGCGCAGCACCCAGTCGCCGTCCTCGACGGCGACCCGGGCCACCAGCGCCCGGAGGCGTGCGTCGCGGTCGGCCGCCGACTCGTAGAAGGTGTCCTCGGCCACGAAGGAGGTGACCGCGAGCAGGAAGAGCTCGCCCTTCGCGTCGCGGGCGTAGCCCGGCGCACCCTCGTGCGTCGTACCGCTCGGGCGGTCGGCGGTGACCACGGCGCTCGCGCCGGTACGGCGGATGCCCCGCAGGTTGAACTTGCTCATGTCGTGTCCCTCCTTCCGAGGGCAGGGTCGGGCCGGATCGGCCTGGGTCGGCCTGGGTCGGCCCGGGTCGGCCTGGGTCGGCCTGGGTCGGCCTGGGTCGGCCTGGGTCGGCCTGGGTCGGCCTGGGTCGGGTGGATGGACTGAAGGCGCAGCGCGGCGGTGCCGAGGACCAGTTCGGTGAAGGTGTCTGCCGATTGCTCTGCCGTCTGAGCTACACCCGGCCTGGCCGGGCAGCGGGACTCGAACCCGCGACCCATCGATTCATTTCAGTGAGAGTGAAGTAACCCTCGCCTTCGCACCGGCACCTGCCGCGCTGCACGTCTTCAGTTGTCGCCGCTCCGGGTCCCGGAACGACGAGAGCCGCCGGCTGCAACGGCAGCGGGCGGCTCTCCTGGAGTGCACGGATGCACTACAGGAGAGGCCTCGGAGGCGTGCGCTGTTCGATGCACAACACGGCGACTCCTCAGGGCTGGTGGCGGCGGGTGCCGCGGTGACAAGGATGGATCAGGGTGGTCACTGGGCGCCAATGATTTTCGGGAGGCGCGCGACCCTCACCCCTTCCCGGTCGACACGATGTCGCCAGGCTCGGTGGGCGTGCCCGTGCTCGCGCCGTAGGACCGGTCGATCGCGACGAGGAGCCCGTCGAGCGCGGCATCGCGCTCCGCGTCGTCCGCGCTGCTGAGCGCGCCGTCGATGTGGAGCATCGAGAAGCCGTGGACGCCGGACCAGCAGGTCGCCTCGGCGTCGACGCGGGCCTCGGGCGACAGGAAGCCGACGGCGACCAGCTCGTCCAGGCAGGTGGCCAGCAGCGCCAGGGGGTCGCGCGACGCCGACGTACCGGCGGTGGCGACGGTGGCCGTCGAGGCGAAGGCGAGCCGGAAGAGCCCCGTCTCCGCGACCGCGAACTCGACGTAGCCGCGGCCGATCTCGGCCAGCCGCTGCCGGGCCCGCAGGACCGGGTCGTCCGTCGAGACCCGCTCGAGGCGCTCGTGCAGCGTGGCCACGAGGCGCTCCATCGCGATGGCCGCCACCTCGGTCACGAGCTCGTCGCGGTCGGCGAAGTGACGGTAGGCGGCGTTGTGCGAGACGCCGACCTGGCGGGCCAGGTCGCGCAGCACGAGCGCCTGAGGTCCACGCTCGGCCACGGTCGCGACGGCCGCCTCCAGCAGGGAGGTGCGCAGGTTGCCGTGATGGTAGGAGTCGCTGGCCACGGGCGAAGCGTAGCCGAGCAGCACAGTATGTTGACAGCGACAACAATGTCCGCCACCCTCCTCATGTTGACACTGGCTACTTTGGAGGAGCTGCTCCCATGTCCCGCAAGTCCCTGATCCTCGCGACGGTGTGCCTGGCCACGCTCGCGATCAACATCAGCGCGATGGTGGTCAACGTCGCGCTACCGACGCTCGCCGAGGAGCTCGACGCGAGCACCCGCGACCTGCTGTGGATCGTCGACGGCTACAACCTCGCCTTCGCCGCCCTCGTCCTCGCCATGGGCAGCCTGTCCGACAAGTACGGACGCCGGCCGGCGCTCATCGTCGGTCTGGCCGGCTTCGCCGCCAGCAGTGCGGCCGCGGCGCTCGTCGACAACAGCAGTGCGTTGATCGCGGCGCGCGTGGCGATGGGCGTCTTCGCGGCGCTGATCTTCCCGACGACGCTGTCGATCATCTCCAACACCTTCGTCGACCGGCGCGAGCGCGCCGCCGCGATCGGCCTGTGGGGAGCGGCCTCCGGCGTGGGCGTCGCCCTCGGACCGGTCACGGGCGGCCTGCTGCTGGAGCACTTCAGCTGGAACAGCATCTTCTGGCTGATGGTCCCGATCGGGCTGGCCACCATGGTGCTCGCGGTGGCCTTCGTGCCCGAGTCGCGCGACCCCGACGTCCCGCGCATCGACCGTCCCGGCTTCGTGATCTCGGTGGCCGCCCTGGGCCTGCTGACCTGGACCATCATCGAGGCGCCCGGGCACGGCTGGGACAGCGTCGAGACCCTCACCGGCTTCGCCCTGTCGGCCGTGCTGGTCGTGGTGTTCGTGCTGGTCGAGCGCGCCGTCGACAACCCCATGATCGACGTGACCCTCTTCCTCGACCGCCGCTTCAGCGCCGCCAGCGCCACGGTCACGATCGCGTTCTTCGCCCTCTTCGGCTTCGTCTTCCTGATCACGCAGTTCTTCCAGTTCGTGCGCGGCTACACCGCGCTCGAGACCGGCGTGCGCTTCCTCCCGGTGGCGTTCTCGATCGCCGCGGCCTCGATCGCCAGCGGGCAGCTGGCGCACCGCTTCGGGACCAAGGCCCTGGTCGCACCGGGCATGCTGCTGATGGGCGCCGGCTTCCTGTGGATCTCCACCGTGCCGGCCGACGTCTCCTACGCCACGGTGGTCGTCCCGCAGATGGTGATGCTGGGCCTGGGCCTCGGCCTGGTCAGCACGCCCGCCACGGAGTCGATCCTCCGCGTCCTGCCGCCGTCGCGGGCCGGCGTCGGCTCAGCGGTCAACGACGCGACCCGCGAGCTCGGCGGCACCCTCGGCGTCGCCATCGTCGGGTCGGTCTTCGCCTCGCAGTACGCCGACCGGCTGGTCGAGCTGTTCGGGAACCAGGTCGACGGCGCCACCACCGACAAGGCGGCGGACTCGGTCGGCTTCGCCCATGCGCTGGCCGCCCAGGTCCCGGCGTTGCGCCACGCGGTCGACGTCGCCTTCCTCGACGGCTTCCAGATCGCCTGCATCACCTCCGGGCTGCTGTGCCTCGTCGGTGTCGTCGTCGCACTCCTCGCCCTGCCCGGCGCGGGTCACGACCCGGTGGTCGACGAGGACGTCGAGGAGTCGGCCGCCACGCTCGCATGACGCCCGTGCGTCTCCGCGATCCACCTCCTCGGCGATCGTCCCTTGGAGCGTCGTCGTCAGGACTCAGACGTCGTAGTCGACGGCGACCGAGGGGGTGGTCGGATGCGCTTGGCAGGTGAGCACGTACCCGGCCTCCACGACGGATGGCGACAGGGCGAAGTTCTGCTCCATCGCGACCGACCCCAGCAACACCTTGGCCTTGCAGGTGCCGCATGCTCCGCCCAGGCAGGCGTAGGGGGCGTCCAGCCCGGCCTGGAGCGCGGATTCGAGGATGGTGTCGCCCGCTGCCAGCGCGACCTCGTGCTGGCGGGCGCGCAGGGTGACAGCGACCGTCGCCGGGGTGAGGCCGTCGGCGACCTTGGGCCTCTGGTAGCCGTGGAAGAGCTCCACGTGGACGCGGTCCGGCTCGGTCCCGCGCTCGATCAGGACGTCGTGCAGGTCGGTCACCATCGCCACCGGTCCGCACAGGAACCACTCGTCCACGGCGGACATGGCCAGGTCGGTGTCCAGCCACTGCTCGAGCTTCGAACGGTCGATGCGGCCGCGCAGATGTGCGGGGTGCCGGGGGTCGCGGGAGCGCACCTGGATGATCCGGAGCCGGTCGGCGTACTGCGCTTCGAGGTCGTCCAGCTCCTCGCGGAACATCGTGCTGTCGGCGTCCCGGTTGCCGTAGACCAGGGTGAACCGGCTCTCCGTCTCGACGGCGAGCGTCGTCTGCAGGATGGACAGCGCAGGCGTGATGCCGCTGCCGGCGACGAGTGCGACGTAGCTCTTCGCGGCGAGCGGATCGAGCGGCGTTCCGAACGAGCCGGTCGGGGTCAGCAGGTCGAGGGTGTCGCCGGTCCTGAGCTGCTCCATCGCGAAGGTGGAGAAGGCACCGCCGGGGATGTGCTTGACGGCGATCGCGAGTTCACCGGAGGTGGCCGAGGTGCAGAGGGAGTAGTTGCGTCGTACGCCCTGGCCTCCGAGGTCGGTGCGCACGGTGACGTGCTGGCCCGCCTCGAAGGAGAACTCCTCACGCAGGCCCTCGGGCACGTCGAAGCGGATCAGCACGCTGTCGTCGGTCAGCCGATCGACGCTGGCCACCGGCACCGGATGGAATTCCGCTGCTCCGGCAGCAGGGCGCCGCGGCATCCGCACGGGGAGGATGCGGGCCAGCCTGCCGTTCAGCTGCTTCCAGTCGCGGTACTCGTCCGGGTCGAGCTGCTGGCCGAACACGGTGCCGATCGCAGCATCGCGCTCGAGGTAGGCCTCCTCGTTGCGTCGCCAGGTCGCGACGTAACGGTGGAACGGGATCGAGGGGTGCAGGTGGTGCACGAGGTGGTAATTCTGCGAGAGGAGCAGCGGGGTGAGGATCCACTCGGAGCCGACGCGGTTGCGCGTGGCGCGGTAACGGTTCTCCTGCTGGGTGTCCTCCAGATCGTGGTGCGGCAACCAGTCGAACCACCAGGCCAGCACGAACATGGCAACCCGCTCGGGGATGAGGTACAGGACCGCGAAGGTCCACAGGTGGCCGGTGAGTGCGCAGACGACGACCACCGACACCGTCACCGCCATCAGGAACACGGTCTCCGCGACCTCGGCCCGGGGGCGGCGCCGCACGTTGCGCACCAGGAAGGTCAGGTACGGGACGTCCATCACCGGGAACCGGAACGGCAGCTGCCAGGTCGGGGCGCCGCTGACGAAGTGGTCGGGGTCGCTGCCGTCGTCGTCGTTGGTGTTGCGGTGGTGCTCGATGTGGATGAACGCAAACGACTTGAACGAGATCAGCGGCGACACGAAGAGCATCGCGACCCGGCCGAAGGCGACATTCACCCACCGGTGCGTGCTCACCGAGTAGTGCGCGGCATCGTGCAGCACGGTGAACAGCACGAAGATCGCCGTCGCGCTCAGCAGCACCGTGACCGGCACCGGAAGGACGTCGGCGAGTGCGGCCCACGTCGAGAACGCGAAGACCGCGAGGGCACCGAAGAAGATGCCGACGACGGGCCACGAGATCGTCGGGACCTGCTCGCCCGGATCAGGAAGTGCGAGTCGCGACGCTGCGAACGCGGGCTGCTGGGTGGTTGCTGACATGCGGCTCAACGTACGAAGCCCGGCCTGCCCTCACGAGGGGTGCAGAGCCCATGCCCGTGTGCGCGCAGCACATCGCGATCAGGCCTGCGGCGCTGCCGGCGCGAGCACCACGGGGCCGAGGACCTGCACCAGCCGCAAGGCGGCGTGCAGCTCGGCAACACGCTCCGTCGCTGCGCGCCCTCGTCGCTCCTCGGCCCGCCGAACCCGCTGGAGCACGGTGTTGCGGTGCACGCCCAGGGCTTCCGCGGCGGCGGCGAGACCGCCCTGCGCGTCGAGGACCGCGAGGAGAGCGCGTCGTTCCTCCTCCTCCCGCTGGCCCGTGACGGCCAGGGCACCGAGCTCGGTGGCGACGAACGACCGCGCGAGGTCCAGGTCGCCGCTCATCGTGTCGGCGAGCGCGATCTCGGCGTACGACGTCACCGGCGCCGAGCGCCCGCCGAGATCGACGATCCTTCGCCCGCGTTGCGCGCGCAGGTGGGACTCCCGGAACCCCACAGCGCCCTGCGCCGGCATGCCCACGGTGACCCGGACGGTGTCCGGGACCTGCTCGGCCAGCGGCCTGAGGTCGCTCTCCGTGGCAGCCGGGGCACCCGGCGTCGAGACCCACCCCCAGAGTGCGCGGGCGCCGTCGGGCACGAGCAGGGGACGGGACGAACCGAGCTGGGCACCGACCACTGCACCCAGGCGCATGAGGTCGACGTCGTCGCGCTCGGTCCAGCAGACGAAGGCCGTCTGCCATCCGGTGAGCCGATGGGACAAGGTGCGCTCGGCGTGACGCAGGTCGACCCGTTCCCCCGCGATCAAAGCGCGCACCGCATCCGTCCGGACGGCCCGGGCCCGGGTCTGGATGCGGTCGAGCTCGGCGACGTACTCGGCAGCGACCTCGCTGGAGATCCGGTCGACGTAGGCGAACGCGTAGCGCTGCAGGCTGTCCAGGACCCCGACGGCGAGGCCCGGGTCCGGCACGAGCTCGGTGATGCCGGCCAGGATGCGCTCGGTGAAGTAGGCGTGGCCCACGCGGTAGAAGCGCAGCATCACGTCGACGCTGTAGCCGCGGGCCGCCATGGCACGCGCATGCTCGAGAGCGGTGACGGGCGCTGATGCGGCGCTCACGTCGATGCCGTGGCGCACCATCGACAGTGCTGCCTCGAGGTTCGACGAGCACGACCCCAGCGTCAGGCCGCGCAGCTCGTCGTCGGCGCTGGCCTCCGGGATCCGCTCGACGATGTAGCTGAGCATGTCGTCGGCGTACGAGGACACCTCGCCCAACAGCTCGGCAGCAGTCCGGCGCAGCTCGACCACCACCGACTCGGGGAGGTCTGCCTCCATGCCCGCACGCACACCCATGACCGGAGACTACCGAGCAGCCGACCCGTGTCGGTCCTGCCGATCGCACAGCTCGCACAAGCCTCCAGGCCCGGGATCAGCAATGAATCCCGGGCCTCAGGTGCGGAGCGGGGCCAGTGTCCTGGATCTACCGGTGAGAGGCCCGCTGCGACGAGGTCGGCGAGGCCGCCTTCGAGCCCCGCTCCCGACGTCCGCCTTCGGTTCCGACCGCTACCCCACAACGGTCTGCACCTTCCACCGGGAAGCGCGGCGATCCCGTCAGTGAGATCGCCGCGCCGCCGGTACCAGCTACTTCACGTTGAGTCTCCTGGTGAGGCTCGTGGCGTGGACACCGGTGGTGCCGTAGTACGTCACCTTGATCGTGCGCTTGCCACGCGCGAGCTTGACGACGGTCGACGCCCGGCCCCTTCTGAGCGTCAAGGTCTTGACGACCTTGCTGCCGTCGCGGATCTTGACGACTCCAGTCAGCGACGGGACGCCGGCAGCCGAGACCGCGACGCTGATTCCCACGTAGCGTTTCGAGCCGGACCGGCTGCCCTGCTTCGCCGTCCAAATCAACCGCGGAGCCGCCTTGCCGATCGTGACGGATGGCGACACCGCGACCGTGTCACGTCGTCCAGGACCCGCGAAAGTCAGCATCACACCGACAGACCTTCCATCGTCCGCCCGGGCGGCTCGGTAGGAACTGTCGGTGGCACCACTGATGGGCTGGCCGTTGCGATACCACTGGTACGACGTCTGCGCAGGCGTCGGTGACACGACGGCGGGTGTCACGCCCAGCATCGACCCGACACGTGCTGTGCCCTTGACCATCGGCGGCATCGACACCTGGAACTGGGGCGCGTCGAGCACCGTGGCCGTGGGCTCCGACGTGCCGGCCGCGATCCGCTCGTGACCTGCCTTGTCGGCGTAGCCCATCAGCGTGATCTTCTTGCCGCGATCTGCTTCTTGGACCACGTACTCGCCGCGCGTGTCGCTGGTCTTCCGGTAGACGCCGTCGGCGTACCAGTCGTAGCGGTACGAGTCAGCCGCGGGCACCGACGAGAGCGAGCCCTTCAAGGTCGAGCCGATGTAAGCGTCCCCCGTGATGACGGGTCTGGTCACCGACGTGAACAGCGTGCCCTTGACCGGGGCCTGCGCGGTGTCGGAGTATGCGGACCCGTACGAGGTACTCACTGCACGGGTCCGGAACACGAGGTTCCAGCCGATGTCGGTCGCCTTCGGCGTGTACGTCATGCCCGTGCCGACCTTGATGACGACGTCGTTTCGCACTGTGAACCACTCGCCGGTCTTGGTGACGGTGGCGTCGTCCGGGCCGAACGTCGCATGGCTTGCCTGGACGGGCGTCCCGACGCGGAACACACCCTCGACCCTGGTCACCGTCGGCGCCGCGATGACGCCGAGTCGCTTGAAGCCCTGGACAAGGAAGTCGCCGCCGGCTGCGACGGAGACCGGGTTGGAGCCCGCGGACGGCTGCGGAGGTGGCTGCCGGATGCCCGTGGCGCCCGAGCCCCACACGCCGGCCGTCTGAGAGTCCTTGGCCACGCCGGAGGAGAAGCCGTCACCCGCGGCGATCTGGGTCCATCTGTCCCCCGGCGCCAGAGCCGGCACGTTGAGCGCGCCCTGCGAGTTGTCACCCCAGGCGACGATCTCGTTGTCCGACGTGAGGGCCAGCGCGTGACTTCGACCAGCCGCGATCTGTACAACCGTCTTGCCCTCGAGTGCCGGTGGCACCGTCGACAGCCCGTACGACGGGGTGCCCCAGGCATAGACCTTTCCGGAGGACGACAGAGCCAGTGAGAAGCCGACGCCGGCCGCGATCGACTTGATCGTCGTGTTCTTGACGGCGGTGGGTACGTCGGTCTGGCCGAGGTTGTTGCCGCCCCAGGCGAAGACCTTCCCGCCGCTCGACTTGGCCAGTGCGTGGTTGCCGCCGGCCGCCACCTGGATCAGGTCGACGTCGACCGCAGCCTGCGGGACACTGTCGAGGCCGTAGGGGGTGTCGCCCCAGACGCGGGCATTGAAGTCGTCGCCCAGGACGACGTTGAAGCCCCACCCCGACGCGACGTCGATCGCGCCGAGGTTCTGCAGGTAGTCCGGGACCGAGCCCTCGCCGTGGGAGTTGTCCCCCCACGCATACAACTTCTTGTCCGCCGTGACTGCCGTCCCGTGACGATGTCCCAGCGAGATCTTCATGACGGCTTTCAGGCCCCCGCGCAGGTCGGACGGCAGGTCAGTCTGACCGCTGCTGTTGTCTCCCCATGCCTGCATGACGCTGGCGCCGTTGCCCGGCTCGGCCCCGTCGGCGCCCGTCGGCGTGCTGATCGCGGCAGCCACGGCGAGGGCCAGGGTCACAGCCCAGGCTGTCGCCCGCGGTGCGCGCCGGGGTGGTCGCACCCGGTGGGGTGCCATCGTGCGGCTCATTGCTGCTCCTTGTGTCGTCAGGGAAGGGCGCACACACGGCGCCCGCGGTCACAAGGGTCGATGCCTCACCTTGGGGATCACTGGGAGACGACTGGGTCAGCGGGCGCGCTGCCGCTCGCGCCAGGCCCGGGTCTTCATGACGTCACCGCACGGATCGGCACTGCACCACCGCGCCGAGCGGTTGCGCGAGCTGTCGTAGAAGATCCACTGACAGTCCTCGCGCCCGCAACGTCCCATGCGGGTCCAGCGGCCGTCCTCGATCGCCCGGTGCAACGTCTCGATCTGCCGGGCGATCACGCGGTCCCCCGCTTCGCCGGGAGCGCACCGCTGGAGCGAAGACGTGCCGCCAGCCGCCACGCGGACGACGAGGGGGTACGCCTGCGAGACGGCGTTGAGCGCGGCCGCCGCCTCCTCGTCCGGCTCGACCAGGAACCCGCGCAACGCGTCGCGGAAGGTACGGAGCGCTGCCACGTCGCGACGAGTCAGCGTCTCGCCCTCGAACAGCACGCCGTAGTGCAGGAGAAATAGAGGCAGCCGCTCCAGATCGTCCAACCGGTCGAACCCGTGGAACCGGTCGTCGGTGTTGAGCAGCATGCGCAAGCCCTCGAGCCGGCCGGGCGCCGGGCGGTCGCCGAGGACTTCCGCGTTCTGAGCCATTCACGGAGTGTAGGGCGTTACAGTCTATCTGCGATAGAACGTAACCGTCAGTTGCCAGCAAGGGAGTGCCGCGTGACGACCACCGCCGTCCATGTCGGTGTGCTGGGACCCACGACCATCAAGGTCGCCGGACAGGAGGTCGACCTCGGCTCGCTGAAGCAGCGCGCGCTCCTGGCAGTCCTCGCCCTCGGGGAGGGCCACCCTGTCTCGACCGACCGGATCATCCACGCGCTCTGGCACGACAGCCCGCCGTCGGGCGTGACCACGACGTTGCACGGCTACATCGCCTCGGTCCGGCGACTTCTCGAGCCGTCGCGGGCGCCGCGCACCGCACCCTCCATCCTGGTCACGGCGCCCGGCGGGTACGCCCTGAGGCTCGGCAGGGCGGGTACGGATGTCGCGGTCCTGGCGACGGCAGTCGAGCGGGCCACCACGGCGCTGCGGGTCATACCCGAAACCCAGCGCCCGGTCGCCGCGCCCCAGCACCACGAGTCGCTGCGCGCCTGCCACGACGACCTGGCGCAGGCAGTGGCACTCTGGCGCGGTAGCCCGTACGCCGATCTGGGAGACACCGAACTGGTCGAGGCCGAACGGCAACGACTACGTGAGCTGCTCCTGACAGCCCGCACCCAGCAATGCGTCATCGAGCTGGCCGTGGGCGACCACGCCGCCGCCGCACCCACCCTGCAACGCCTGACGACAGAGCACCCGCTGCGCGAGCAGCTGTGGATCCTTCACGCCGTGGCACTGACCAGGGCCGGCCGGCAGGCCGACGCCCTCGCCGCGCTCCAGCAGCTCCGGGACGTGCTGGTCGACGAGCTCGGCATCGACCCGAGCCCGCAGGTCCAAGCGCTCCAGCGCGACATCCTGCGCCAAGACGCCTCGCTCGTCGAGCGGGCACCCTCGGCGGTCGTCTCGGCGGCCTCGGTTCCTCCGCGGTCGATCCCGTCGTTCCCATGGCCACTCGTCGGTCGACGGGCCGAGATCAGGTCCCTCGAGGCGGCGCTCGACAGGGCCGCCGGTGCGAGGCAACAGCTGGCGCACATCGTGGGCGAGCCCGGTATCGGCAAATCGCGACTGACCCGAGAGCTGGCGACCCTCGCCGCCCACCGCGGGTTCGTGCATGTCGAGGGGCGTTGCTCTCCTGACGACGGAGCACCACCGCTGTGGGCTTGGCAGCAGGTATTGCGCGCCGTGGCCGAGGTCTGCCAGGTGGAGGTCCCCGACCTCGCGGCGACGGTGCAGGACTCCACGGCAGAACAGGCAGCCATTCAGTTCCTCATGAACGAGGCGATCGCCGAGGCGCTTCGACAGGCCGCCGCAGTCGCACCACTCATGATCGCGATCGAGGACGTCCATTGGGCCGACGCCTCGACCCTGCGGGTACTGCGCCACCTTGCAGAGCACGGGGGTCGTGAGCGCATCCTGCTGTGCGTCACGCAACGCCCCGACGACGGCTCGGGTGCCACCCTGGAGCTGGGCTATGCATTCGCCCGAGCCGACGCCACCCGCCTCGACTTGGTCGGCTTGGACGCCACCGAGTCCGCAATGCTGGTCACCCACGTCGCCGGCGCGCGAGCAGAAGGTGTCGACGGCCGACGTTTGCAGGAGCGCACGGGCGGCAACCCGTTCTTCCTCTCGGAGGTCGCTCGATCCCGCGACCCGCTCGGCGGTGCCGCCACGGCGCCACTGTCCGAACTGGTCGCACAACGCGTACGCACGTTGGCGGCGCCCACACGAGAGCTCCTCGAGGCTGCCGCCGTCGTCGACCGCGTCGTCAACGCCTCACTCGTCGCGGCGGCGGCGCACGTCGAGGATGCATCGCTGATCGACCGGCTGGCACCCGCGCAAGCCGCCGGGCTGCTGGTGACCGAGCCGGACGGCCGTCTGGCGTTCGCACACGCGATCGTGCGCGAAGCCGTACTGGGAGCGATGCGCCCCGTCGTCGTGGAGCAATGGCATGCCCGGGTGGCCAGAGCCCTGGAGTCCAGGCAGCTGCGCGGAGCATCCGAGCGCAGCGCGCTGGCCTATCACTGGCGCGAGGCGGGCTACGCCCACGCCGGGCGCGCCTGGCGGGCTGCGGTTTCGGCGGCAGAGGCGGCGCGTGAGGTCCACGCCACGGAGGAGGCCGCCGTGCTGCTCGCACAGGCGCTCGAGTCGCAGCGGCTCGATGCGACGTCGGCCGACATCCAGCGCTACGAACTTCTCATGCAACTCGCCAGCGCTCGCCGCGTGGCGGCCGATTGGGCCGGCGCCGCGGCGGCGGTGACCCAGGCGATTGCCACGGCCGAACGCATGGGCGAGCCCGAGCTGGCTGCCCGGGCGTCGGTGGGTTCGGTCGAAGGTGCTGTCTGGCACGCCCGGACATACGGGACCGTGCAGGACGACCTGGTGGCAGCACTGCGACGAGCGCTCAACAACCTGCCAGCTGGTGACAGCGAGCTCCGCTGCCGCGCCATGTTGTGCCTCGCGGTGGAGGCGTACTACTTGGCGCCCCCTGCAGAAACCGACGCGCTGGTCGAGGAGGCGCTGGCGATCGCTGAGCGGATCGCCGATCCGCGCCTGTTGGTGGTTGCCCTGCAGCTCGCGTTCTCCGCGCGCTGGCGGCCCGCCACCGCCGAGTGGCGGCTGTCGACGATCCGACGGGGGCACGAGATCGCGACAGCACTGGGTGACGTGCACCTGGAGGTCACGTGCCGGGCATTTCTCGCGATCGTGCTGGTCGAGCTCGGCCACGTCGACGAGGGCCGCGAGCTGATCGGACCGACGATCGAGCTGGCCAGCAGGCATGGCATCCTCACCGCCGTCACGATCCTGGAGATGCTGCGGGCTCCGATGCTGCTGCTGAGCGGCGAAGACGAGGCCGCAGAGGTCTGCATTGACCACGTCATCGAGCTGGCTCAGAGGGTCACCGTTCCGAACATGGATCACGCAACGGCGGCGCTGAAGTCGGTCCAAGTGCTCTGGCAGGGACGGTTTGACGAGTTGTCAGCGGTGCTTACGCAGCTGATCGCGAACCAGACGGTGCCTGTCGACACGTTCGTCGTGGCCATGCTGCTCCGCGTTGGCGATGTCTCCAAGGCGCGAGAGGTGTTCGATGCGACGTTCGTCGAGCCCGGCGATCGCGACTACATGGGCGTCATCCAGCACTGCCTGGCCGGCGAGGTCGCCCTCGGACTCGGCGAGTCGGCTCTCGCCGCCCGGACCTATCGGTGGCTCAAGCCGTACGCAGGACGGATCAGCTCAGCCGGATCGACCACGATCATGGGACCAGTCGATGCATTCCTCGCGCTTGCCGCTGCGGCGACCGGAGACCTGGAGGCCGCCGCCGGACACGCCGACGACGCGATGCACCTGTGCGACAAGTGGGGGTTCCATCGCGTGTCGGCTTGGCTCGAGGCTCTGCGCGCCCAGCACCGGTTCTGATCAACCGCCGAACGCGGCCCGCTCGCCGCGAGCGAACTTGCGCCGCCCCAACGCGTGGATCACCCGGAACGGCGGACCGGCGACGCGGTCGACCTGCGCCGCCGCCTGCGGCGCAAGCCCCTTGTAGACCCACGGCACCATCGTCTTGACCTGCGCCAACGACATGCCGCCCCGAAGCTTGGTCTTCTCCAGCTCCGCCCATTCATTGCCATTGACGTACTTCTGGAGGATCTGGATTGCGTCCTTCTCCTCGTGCGCCAGGTGACCGTCGAGGTTCTCCTGCGTGCGTACGAGCCGCACCACAAGACTCGCCCGCGCGTCCTCGTCGGCCGCCTCCGACAGTCGGTCGAAGCCGTCTGAGCAGGCCTCCATCAGTGGGTCGATCGACGCGTGCTCCTCCTCCATGTCTTCGAGGACCTGCAGGGCTTCGGCGTCGCCAGCGGCACTGACCTTGCCGACCAACAGGGGCCAGACGTAGTCGTCCTCCTTGGTGTGGTGATCGTGCAGCAGCTCACCGAACACAGTCCAGCGCGCCCCAAGGCGCTGCCAGGCAGCGCGATCTGCCGCCGGAGTCCGTTGGGCGGCAGCGACGAAATCCGCCAGGTCTCTCCGGAACGCGTGGTGCAGGACGTACATCATCGTCATGTCGGCGGGCCCCGCGGGAGCGGCCGCCTGACCAGGGAGCATCAGCGGGGGCATGGTCGTCTGTGTCATCGTGCGAGCCTTCGTCGTCGTGACAGCAGGCGGTCTCTGCTGTCGTTCACGTTCATCGTGCAGCGACTCGCTGGGGCCGGACTGGGACGACACTTCAAGCAGCACGGCGGCGCCGATCCGGGGTGGATCGGCGCCNNNNCGAAGCGGCGGTGGCGGTCTTGGCCGGGACGCCCGACCGACGCGCGGTCACCTTCGCGGTGATCGTGTGCTTTCGGTCCTTGCTCGTGATCTTGTACATCCTCTTTGCGGCCTTCGCGATCGGCTTGCCGTCGCGGTACCAGCGGTAGCTGTAGGACGCGGGCACCGGCGTCCATGTTCCCGTCGAGACAGTGAGCGTGCGTCCCGTCCTGGCCGTTCCACTAATCTTCGGCTTGGCGACCAGGCTGAAGTGGTACGAGGGACGGCTCGTGCGAAGCGTCGCCGGCGACCACGACGGATGGGACCCACCCCGGATGAGCAACGCCAACCCGCCGCTGCAGTCGTCCAGGTCGTGCTTGACCCAGATGCCGTCGGGCTCCTCCCAGGCGAGTGCTGACCCGTCAGGCGCCAGCGTCGGACTCTTGAACCCCGACGCCTCGTTCGTCTGGCACAGCGGCGTCGGGAATGGCGGGCGACCACCGTCGCGAACGTTGCCGGTCACGGAGTACCAGATGATGCGGCTGTGCTCGTCGTCGTCACGGACTGCGGCGCCGTAACGACCGTCGCGCGACAGCTCCATGTCGGCGAGGTTGCGGTCATCGCTGGTGTAGACGTTCTCGTCGAACCAGTAGATGTCACCGCGGCCCAGATCGAAGAGTCGGATGTGCTGGGTGAGCCAGCTGTTGACCAGCACACGATCGTTGGTGACCCAGTACGGATTGTCGTAGAAGGTCAGCCCCGAAACATCGGGCGAGGTGAGCCGGTTGGCCGCGGTGAATGCTGTCGTCCAACGTGTCCGACAAGCCGCTCCGGGCGGGCACGAGTACTTCGCGTAGGTGTAGGCGATCTTTCCACCGTCGGGCGAGATCGCGACCTTCGTGGGGCGTGGGCCCAAGGGTTCATTCGCTGAGCTCATGACCGTCGGTGGATCGATCGTGCTGAGGATCGTCCCGAACTGGTCCATTCGATGGATCAGGTTGCCGCGGGCGGCCACGATGATGCCGCTGTCAGACTCGCTCGGCGAGATCCACGGCGTCGAAGCGGTCCCTCCGGTCGTGACTTGACGGGCACCCGACCCGTCCCCGTTGGCAATCCAGACGTTGTGCTCCTTGATGAAGACGAGCGTGCCCGGCGACGTGGACGCGTCTGCTGGCGCACCCCCGAGCCCCACGACGAAACCGCTGAGCGCCACTACGAAGGCAACGAGAACAAGGAGGACGCGGGGTCTCTGCCGCGCCTCGGATGATCGATTGGAATTAGTCATGCTCGCACGCTCCATCACCTCGCTTGAGCGGGACTTTGACCAGGCTGGGGCTCGCGTCCTCGCGCTACACCGTTCGCGCGCATGGGCGGGGTTGGGCTCGATGATCGATGGCTCATGGACCACGAGCTCGGCATGGAGTGCGCGAGCCCTCGCTGCCCGCCCCCGGAATGCCAGATCGAACCGCCCGGCATGTCCGGACCGCCACACCGAGGTAGGTGGCAAGCTCCTCGACGCCCGAGAGCTGGCCATGCCCGCGGGGCTGCCGTGGTTCGGTGCATGACTTGTCATGCAGGTCAGGCACGACGGCCCGGCCGCAACAGCAGCAAACCCGGAGGAGTCGGCACCGATCGTCAAGATCCGTGGCGGGTGCCGCGATCGACACGAATGTGCTGAGTTTCTGGCGAGTGGTTCAAGCTTCATCGTCGATGCCACCGGGCCGCGCCATCGCGGTCGCTGGCAGGATCGCGAGTGTGACCTCGTTGGCCAATGCAGTCCTCCCGTTGATCCGCACTCGCGCTGATCTGCATCGCTACAGCGCGGCCAACGCTCACGGACGCGACATGCACGAAGGAGTCGACGTCCTCGAAGCAGCGATCGCGACGAACGATCCGGCAGAGATCTATGCCGTGACCCACCAGGCGCTGGCATCGGCGATCAAGGTCATCGCCCGGGCGGACGACTCCGCGGGGATCATCGGAAACGCGTGCCGTCGTCTGCTGGTTCTCCATCCGAGGGCCGCAGCAGCTGCGAAGG
Organism: Nocardioides sp. Root240; assembly: GCF_001428825.1. Taxonomy (GTDB): domain Bacteria; phylum Actinomycetota; class Actinomycetes; order Propionibacteriales; family Nocardioidaceae; genus Nocardioides. The sequence goes on from NZ_LMIT01000001.1 coordinate 673,894, forward strand.
TACCGGTCAACAAGCTCGTCGACTGGATGATGAAGTTCCAGTTCGACGACAACGATGTCGACTACTTCGAGCTCGATCCGGTTGCCTACGCGCCCGCGCTGGGCGAGGTCGGGATCGCGTCATACCGCAGACGGTTGGCAGAGGTCGAGGCAAGACTCGGTCCGCGTCCGCCCACGGACGAGCGATGGAGGTCGGCTCATTCACATGAGTGGTTCACCCTGGACTGGAACGCGCAGCGACTCGCGGTCCTCGACCACGACATCGACGCGATCATCCGCACGCATGCAAGAGACAGGAAGGTCGCTGCCTGGCTGGAGGACACCGCCGAGGCGTTCGAGGAGATCGGCGAGATCGACCGCGCCATCGACTGGGCGAAACAAGCCACCGACTTCGACCGCGGCCACCAGTCGCTGAAGGCCGCCGACTACTGGTGCCGCCTCCTCGAGGAGCATCGCCCGGAGGAAACGCTCGAGGCCCGCCTCAGGGTGTTCCGCCGCTGGCCCTCGTCGTCCACGGCTACGCAGCTGCACAACGCCGCAGGCGAGAGATGGGCTGACTACCGCGATGAGGTCTTGTCGTCACTGTCTGCGATCCCGCGCGACGCGGTCCTGTTCGCGCTTCTCACGCTGAAGGAACCCACGTTCGCGTGGGAGCTCGCGCACTCCCTTGCCCTCGACAGCGACCAGACGTGGAACGAACTGGTCAAGGCATACGAGAAGATCGACCCCCTCGCGACGCTGCCGATCCATCGGCGCCTGGTCGAGACGGCTCTGGTCGAGGCTGGTGCACAGCACTACCGACTCGCCGCACGACGGTTGGCGAAGATGCGCAAGGTCGCGGACGGGACCGACAGAGCGGTCGAGGTCGACGACTTCATCGCCGACCTGCGCGAGACCCACCGTCGCCGCCCGCGGCTGCAACAGGAGTTCGACCGCGCGGGACTCCCGTGACTTGTGCCGTGGCGCGTGTTCGCGCCATCCGGCTGATGTCTGTCGTGGCGGGTAAACTGGACGAGCGAGGAGGAGCACCGAGAATGTCTGTTGAGATCACCGAGGTCGAGCGCCGCAAGCGCGCGGTCGAGGACGCCCGGCGTTCCTCGGAGCTGGAGGGCTCGCGCAGCACGGAGGCGACCCGTTCCGATCAGGACGCCTACGTCCGGGGCGAGATCGACATCGAGCAGCTGGGCAAGCGGGTCCGCAGCCGCTACGGCTTGTCGTGATCCCACCCCGCCCGTGGGAGGTCGGCGACCACGAGGCGCGCTGGAACGGCTACCTGCTCGCTCCGGGGTCGCCCGTGCTGCGGAACAAGGTCGGCGCGACGACTACGGAGGCGTTGCGCGCCGCCGAGAACGACCTTCTCGAGTTCCGGCTGACCGAGCTGCGTTCGCAACGAGGCCTTGTGTCACGCACGTACGATCTGGCTCACCTGCAGCGCCTCCACCTCCAGTTGTTCCAGGATGTGTACGAGTGGGCCGGGGACCTGCGGACCGTCGGCATCGCGAAGGGCGAGGGTGAGGACACTTCCTTCGTCCCGCCGTTGGACATCGAGCGCCCGGTGGCCCACGTCGCCGCCCGGATTGCCGAGAGTCACCTGCTCCGCGACGTAGGTGCCGACGAGCTCGTCGACGAGGTCACCTATCTGTACGACTACCTCAACTTCGCCCACCCCTTCCGTGAGGGGAACGGCCGGGCTCAGCGTGAGTTCTTCGCCCAGCTCCTTGCGGAGTCTGGTCGTGGCCTCGACTGGAGCAAGGCCGACATGGACGGCCTCCACTCCGCGTGCCATGCCGCCCGTGTGGACGGTGACACGTCGGCACTGCGGACGATCATCGCGGTCGCGCTGACCGTTGACCCGGTCTACTGACGTTCGCCAACCGCCGTCCGACCGTCGGCCAACCGTCGGCCGTCGGCCGTCGTCACAGGCCGAGATCACGGCTGGTCGTGGCGGCAAGTGCTTCGACGGGTCGGATGTAACGGTTGAGGAGGACGGCGAGATCCTTGTGCCGGGTCTGCGCGGCGATCCGGTCGAGAGGGGCGCCAGCGGCCCAGGCCGCGGTGGCGTGCCCGGCGCGCAGCGAGTGGCCGGTGATCCGGGCTGCGGGCAGACCGGCCTGCTGGGCGCGGGCACGATCCGGGAGATGGTGTGCGGGGCGAGGGGCTGGTCGGACACGCTGCCGCCGCGGAGGCGGACGAAAAGGACACCTGGTGCGGTGCCGCGGTGGTCGAGCCACTTGTCGAGGGCGATGACCGGGTCGGTAGCGGCCTGGTCGCCCTGCACGACCCCTACTTCTTCGCCGGTGCCGTCCTGGTCGGTCTTTGAGCGCCGGACGTGGAGCAGGAGGCCGCGGGGCTTGCGCTCGATGTCTGCGAGGGTGAGCGCAGCCAGCTCGCTGCAGCGCAGGGCGGAGGCGTAGCCGAGCAGCAGGAGGGCTGCGTCCCGGGCACCGAGGACGGTGGCGTGGTCGATCGCATCGAGGATCTGACGCAGCTCGGGGACGGGCTTGGCGTCGGGGTGAGATTCCGTGGGTGCGGCGCAGTCCGGCGCGGACCTGCCGCACGATGGGGTCGTTGGCCGGGTTGGGCAGGCCGTGCTGGTCGTGGACGTAGCTGATCGCGCTGCAGACCGGGCCGAGGCTGACCACTGCGATCCCGGCCTCGACGCGCTCGATCAGGTAGGAGGCCAGCGCGGCCGGGTCGGCAGGCAGGGCACCAATCCCACGGCGCTGACACCAGCGTTCCCAGCCGCCCCAGGCGTAGCGGTAGATCCTCCGGGTCGAGGCGGCACGGGCCGCAGTCGCCATGCTGGCGATCCGGGCGACCTCGTCGCTGGTGAGCCCCGTCTGCGGGGCGCCGGCCAGCCGCAGCGGCGGTGGCTCGCCGGGTTGTTGCTCTTGAGTCCAGTGGGTGAATCGCCCCGGGTCTGATGGAGGCTCTCAATCCATGGAGGATGAGAGTCATGGCAGCACC
>NZ_LMIT01000002.1:0-131045 GCF_001428825.1 Nocardioides sp. Root240
AGCCTGCCAGCGCCGATGGTACTGCAACCGAGAGGATGTGGGAGAGTAGGACGCCGCCGGACAATCATTCCAGTAGAGGCCACCCTCAAGGGTGGCCTCTACTGTGTTTTCCCGACACACTTCTACTTCAATAGCGACCAGACGAAACAGGTGCAGGCACGTGGCAGAGCAGCGAGGACGCCGAGACGACGGCGGGCGGTCGGGCGCACCCCGACAGGGCCAGGGCGGCCCCCGCAAGGGCAGCACGTCGCGCGGCGACGGCGGCAAGCCGCGCAGCGCCAGCACTGGCTCTGGTCGTGATCGCAAGCCCTTCGAGCGCAAGGACGGCGACCGCAAGCCCTTCGACCGATCGAAGGATGGCGAGCGCAAGCCCTTCGACCGGTCCAAGGACGGCGAGCGCAAGTCGTACGACCGCAAGGACGGCGACCGGAGGCCGGCGAGCGAGCGTGGCGGTCGGGGCCGGGGCAAGCCCGAGGGCGCCGGTTCCCGGCGTACCGGCGGTCCGGCGCCCGAACGTCGTGAGCGCACGGTCGAGCAGTCGGTCTACGACGGCCCGCCGCTGCCGGACGAGATCACGGGTACCGAGCTCGACAACTCGATCCGCGCGCAGCTGCGCAGCCTTCCGGAGAAGCTGTCGCTGCGCGTCGCCCGTCACCTGGCGGCAGCCGGTCAGCTCGTCGACGAGGATCCGGAGACGGCCTACCAGCACACGCTCGCGGCAAAGGCACGCGCATCGCGGATCGCCGTGGTGCGCGAGGCGGCGGGCGAGGCGGCCTACGCCGCGGGGCACTATGCCGAGGCGTTGGCGGAGCTGCGTGCCGCGAAGCGGATGAACGGCGCCACGGCGTACCTGCCGATCATGGCGGACTGCCACCGTGCGCTGGGCAACCCGACCCGCGCGCTCGAGCTGGCGAAGAGCCCGTCGGTCGCGAACTTCTCGTTCGCTGCGAAGGCCGAGATGACCATCGTCGAGGCGGGCGCCCGACGTGACCTGGGCCAGATGGACGCCGCGCTGCGCACCCTCGAGGTCGCGCACATCAACAGCAAGAGCCGGGAGGCGTGGGTCGTGCGCCTGCGCTACGCCTACGCCGACACGCTCGAGGCGGCGGGGCGGCTCAACGACGCGCTGGCGTGGTTCCACAAGACCAACGCCATCGACGCCGAGGAGCTCACCGACGCCGCCGAGCGCGCCGAGGCGCTCGAGAAGGTCATCGACCGCTCGAAGGACGCCTGAGCGACGTCACTGCGTCGCGGTGCCGTCCTCGATCTCGGGGCGGCCCGCGAACGTGACGATGGCCTGCTGCGCGCCGGCCGGCTGGGTGTCCCAGCGGACGTCCTCGCGGTAGGCGACCTTGATCTGGTCGACGACCGCGATGGCGGGCTCCGCCGACTCCAGCTTGAGGACGATCGAGTCGCCGGTGGTCATCCGCTCGCCCTCGGGGTTCACCAGGTCGGAGCAGAACTCGTCGGGCTTGCTGGTCACGCCGACGGTGCCGCGACGGCACAGCAGCGGTGTCACCTCGATGTCGGCGCTGGTCGTCGCGTGGACCTTGACGCCGGAGATCCGCAGGGTGCGGTCGAAGCCGTCCGGCGGGGCGAACATGCCGACGTACAGGGGAGTGTCGACCACCCCGCTGGCGCTGACCGTCTTCTCGGTGGTGGGCAGCTTCTCGGGCGTCATGGCGTACCAGACGAACCAGGCGAGGAGCAGCAGCGCGGCGAGGCCTCCGACCGTCAGGCGGCCTGAGCGGGTCTGGAGCGAGATGCGCGGCAACGGCAGGCGCGGGACGCCTCCCAGGTTGCCCCCGGCACGGCGTGACGGCTTCTCCGCCCTGCGTCGGCCCGGCCCCTGGCCGGCGTTGGACGCGGCTCCCCCCTCGGTCATGGTCGAACCTTAGGACACCGGTACGCCGCTGCCGCGCACCTGTCACACTCCTGCGCATGACTTTCCCCGCAGTGAGGATCCCCGAGCAGCCGAAGCGGCCCACGCTCGAGGGGAGCGTCGCGGTCCGTGACGGCCGTCGGCTGAGCTTCGCGGAGTACGGCTCGCGGCGGGGACCGGCGCTGGTGTGGATGCACGGCACGCCGGGCGCACGACGTCAGATCCCCGTCGACGCCCGGCAGTACGCCGAGGACGCGGGCCTGCGGATCATCGGCATCGACCGCCCAGGCATCGGGTCGTCGACGCCGCACCTGTACCCGAACGTGCTCGACTGGACCGAGGACCTGGCGTTGCTGCTCGACGCCCTCGCGATCGACGAGCTGCGGGTGATCGGCCTGTCGGGCGGCGGTCCCTACGCGCTCGCCGCCGGTGCGGCGATGCCGGACCGGGTGCAGGGCGTCGGCGTGCTCGGAGGCGTGGCACCGACCCGCGGGCCGGATGCCGCCGAGGGAGGGATCATCCAGCTGGCGGTGCACGCGGCCCCGCTGCTCGCGGCGACGCGGGTGCCGCTCGGGGTGGCGCTGACCGGCGCGATCCGTACCGTGAAGCCGCTCGCGGGCCCGGCGCTCGACCTGTACGCCGCCGTCCAGCCGCCGGGGGACAAGAACCTGCTCGGCCGCCCGGAGTTCAAGGCGATGTTCCTCGATGACCTGCTCAACGGCAGCCGCTTCCAGACGTCGGCGCCGCTGTCGGACCTGATCCTGTTCACCCGTGAGTGGGGGTTCGGCCTCGAGGACGTCCGGGTGCCGGTGCGGTGGTGGCACGGGGACGACGACCACATCGTGCCCTTCCGGCACGGCCAGCACTGCGTGGACCGGCTCCCGAACGCCACGATGACGACGATCGACGGCGAGAGCCACCTCGGTGGCCTCGGCATCGCGCAGCAGGTGATGGAGACCCTGGTCGCGCTGGGCGCCGAGGAGGGCCTCTCGACGTAGTCGAGGACACACGCGCCGGACGCTGGTGTCGGCGTGTCCCATGGGCCACAATGGTCACCACAACCACACATCTGTCGCTCACGCGACCGTTGGCCACTTGTCCGATGACGACCCACTTCCGGGGAGACCGCTGGGGAAGGCGTATCTCGCGCCGGAGGTAGGGAGAAGTCGAGGAGTTCGTGGTGACCGGAAGCATGAGTGCAACCAGGGGCGTGTTCTACGTCCACTCTGCGCCGTCCGCGCTGTGCCCTCACATCGAGTGGGCGGTGGGCGGCGTCCTCGGCGTTCCCGTGAACCCTCACTGGACGCCGCAGCCCGCGCAGTCGGGCAGCTACCGTTGCGAGTTCTCGTGGTCCGGCAAGGTGGGTGCGGCGGCCGAGATGGCCTCCGCGCTGCGCGGCTGGAACCACCTCCGGTTCGAGGTGACCGAGGAGCCGACGTCCGGGACCGAGGGTGCGCGCTTCTCGTACACCCCCGACCTCGGTGTCTTCCACGCCGTGACCGGCATCCACGGGGACATCGTGATTCCCGAGGACCGGCTCAAGGCCGCCGTGGTGCGTTCCGCACTCGGCGAGGTCACCCTGGAGATCGAGATCGACAAGCTGCTCGGCAAGCCCTGGGACGACGAGCTGGAGACCTTCCGGCACGCCGGCGAGGGCGCCCCCGTGCGCTGGCTGCACCAGGTCGTGTGACCTGCCCCTGGAACCAAGGCAAGAGGCCCCGGCGCGATGCGCCGGGGCCTCTTGTGCGTCCTGAGGGAGGATCAGGACGCTGCGTCCTGAGGGAGGTCAGGTCGCCTCGGGTCAGCTGGCCGACCCGAAGATGACGGCGACGTTCGCGCCGCCGAACCCGAAGGAGTTGTTGATCGCTGCGATGTCGCCCAGGGGCAGGTCGCGCACCTTGGTGGCGACGTCGAGCTCGACGCGAGGGTCCTGGTTGTCGAGGTTGATCGTCGGCGGGGCGACCCGGTGGTGGACCGCGAGGACCGTGGCGACCCCCTCGAGGGCACCGGCGCCACCGAGGAGGTGACCGGTCATCGACTTGGTGGCCGAGACGACCAGGTTGCCGGCCTGGGCGCCGAGCACAGCGTGCAGCATCAGCGACTCGGCGACGTCACCCTGCGGGGTCGACGTCGCGTGGGCGTTGACGTGCGCGACGTCCGCGGCGGAGATGCCGGCGTCCTGGACCGCGAGCTTGAGCGCGCGCGTGCCGCCGCGACCCTCGGGGTCGGGCTGCGCGATGTCGTGCGCGTCGGCGGTGATGCCGGTGCCGAGGACCTCGGCGTAGATCCGGGCGCCACGGGCCTTGGCGTGCTCGTAGGACTCCAGCACCAGCGCGCCGGCGCCCTCACCGAGGACGAAGCCGTCGCGGGCGGTGTCGAACGGGCGGGAGACCGTGGTGGGGTCCCCGTCGTTCTTGGAGAGCGCCATCATGTTCGCGAACGCGGCGATGGGCAGCGGGTGGATCGCGGCCTCGGTGCCGCCGGCGATGGCGACGTCGACCCGGCCGAGCCGGATCTGGTCGGCGGCCAGCGAGATCGCCTCGTTGCCGGAGGCACAGGCCGAGACCGGCGTGTTGACCGGGCCGCGGGCGCCGAGCTTGAGGCTGATGGTGGCGGCGGGCGCGTTGGCCATCAGCATGGGGACGGCGATGGGGGAGACCCGGCGCGGACCCTTCTCGAGCAGGATCTCGTGGTTGGACAGCAGCGTCTGGACGCCGCCGATGCCGGACGCGAAGGCGACGCCGAAACGCTCGCTCTCGAGGTTGCCGGCATCCTTCACGGCGTCGAGGCCGGAGTCGGCCCAGGCCTCGAGGGCCGCGACGAGCGCGAGCTGTGAGGACCGGTCGAGGCGGCGGGCGACGACGCGGTCGAGGACCTCGGTGGGGTCGACGGCGGCGACGCCGCCGATCTTCACGGGGAGGCCTTCAGCCACGTCGCCGAGGTGACGAACCCCGGACCGACCGGCGAGCAGGCCCTCCCAGGTGCTGGCGACGTCGCCGCCGAGCGGGCTGGTGGTGCCCAGGCCGGTGACGACGACACGGGTGCGTGACATGGCTGAAGGTCTCCGTCCGGATCAGGCGGCGCTGTTGCGCTCGATGTAGGCGACGGCGTCGCCGACGGTCTTGAGGTTCTTGACCTCGTCGTCGGGGATGGTGACGCCGAACTTCTCCTCGGCCTCGACGACGACCTCGACCATCGACAGGGAGTCGACGTCGAGGTCCTCGCTGAAGGACTTGTCGAGCTGGACGTTCTCGGCGGGGATGCCGGCGACCTCGTTGACGATGTCGGCGAGGGCGGCGCGGATCTCTTCGGTGCTCATCTTCTTCTCCATGGGTGGTGGGTGGAACTCAGTTGGTCGGAAACTCAGGGGACGGTGACGACCTGGGCGGCGTACGCCAGGCCGGCGCCGAAGGCGATCAGCAGCGCGAGGTCACCGGACTTCGCGTCGCCCTCGGCGATCATGCGGTCGAGGGCCATCGGGACCGAGGCCGCGGAGGTGTTGCCGGCGTCGATGATGTCGCGCGCGATCTTCACCGTGTCGGGAAGGCGCAGCGTGCGCGCCATCGCGTCGGTGATCCGGTTGTTGGCCTGGTGCGGGACGAAGCAGTCGAGCTGGTCGACCGTCACGCCGGCGCGGTCCAGGGCCTGCTGGGCGACCTTGGCCATCGCGTACGACGCCCAGCGGAACACCTCGCTGCCCTTCATCGACAGGTAGGGCATGCCCTCGCCGTCGGCGATGATCTCGCGGACGTCGGGGGTGCGGATGTGGTCGTAGTGCTCGCCGTCGGAGCCCCACACGACCGGGCCGATGCCGGGCTCGTCCGAGGGTCCCACGACCACCGCGCCGGCGCCGTCGGCGAAGATGAACGCGGTGCCCCGGTCGGTCGGGTCGGTGATGTCGGAGAGCTTCTCGACGCCGATGACCAGCACGTGGCGGGCACTGCCGCCGCGGACCATGTCGTTGGCCAGCGCGACGCCGTGGCAGAAGCCCGCGCAGGCGGCGGAGATGTCGAAGGCGGCCGGCTGGGCCGTGCCGAGCGCGTGCGCGATGGCGGTGGCGGCGGACGGCGTCTGCAGCAGGTGGCTCACCGTCGCGACGACGACCGCGTCGATCTGCTGCGCGTCGACGCCGGCGCGCTCGAGCGCCGTACGGGAGGCGGCGACGGCCATCGAGACAACGGTCTCGGTGTCGTCGGCGAACCGGCGGGTCCTGATGCCCGAGCGCTGCTGGATCCACTCGTCGCTGGAGTCGATCGCGTCCACGATCTCGGAGTTGGGGACGATGCGTGCGGGCCGGTAGGAGCCGATGCCGAGGATGCGCGCGTGGGCCGCGCCCTGCTCGGTGCGGATGCCGCTCATGCCGGCACGACCTGCTGCGCGTGACGGGCGCAGAACTCGCGGGCCTCGTCGAGCTGCTCCGGGCTGTTGAGCGCGAAGGTCTCGACGCTCACGCCACGGTCGCGGAAGAAGCGCTTGGCGATGCCGGTGAGGGTCCCGGACGGCGGCAGCTCGAGGAAGCCGGTCACGCCGAGGTCGACCATCGTGTCGAGGCAGAGGTCCCAGCGGACCGGGCGGGCGATCTGGCCGACGATGCGGGTCAGCACCTCGCCTCCGTCGGTCAGCGCGGTGCCGTCGGAGTTGGTGAGGAAGGGCGTCTGCGCGTCAGCGGTGGCCACCGAGCGGGCGAGGCCGGTGACGTGCTCGACGGCCGGCGCCATGTGCGAGGAGTGGAACGCGCCGGCCACGGAGAGCGGGCGGAGCCGGGCACCCTTGGGCGGGTTCGCGGCGAAGGCCTCGAGCTGCTCGAGCGTGCCGGCGGCGACGATCTGGCCGGGGCCGTTGTCGTTGGCCGGGGTGAGGCCCTGGGCCTCGATCGCGGCGAGGACCTCGTCGCGGTCGCCTCCGAGAGAAGCCGTCATGCCGGTCGGGGTGACCGCCGCGGCGTCGGCCATCGCCCGGCCACGCTCGCGGACCAGCACCATCGCCTGCTCGGGGCTCAGCACACCGGCCAGGACGGCAGCGGCGAGCTCGCCGACGCTGTGGCCGGAGACCGCGCCGGCCTGCTGCGGGCCGAGCTGCTGCGCCGCGACCAGCGCCGCGCCCACGAGGAGCGGCTGGGCGATCCTGGTGTCGCGGATGGTGGCCTCGTCGGCCTCGGTGCCGTAGTGGACCAGGTCCAGGCCGGCAACGGCCGAGAGCCACTCGAGGCGGGCGGCCGCATCGGCGTCCTCCAGCCAGGGCGAGAGGAAACCGGGGGTCTGTGCCCCTTGTCCGGGGGCCACGATCACGAGCACACGTCCAGACTGCCGGGAGGCACCCGGTGAGCGCGCATCAGCCGCCGACGAATCTGACCCGGTGGCTTTGTGGGAGTCCTACAAGCCGGCGTCAGATGCCGGCTTGGCGACCCAGCACGAGCGCGAGCTGCAGGACCAGCGCGTCACGGGGGACCGACGGGGTCAGACCGGTCAGGTCGCCGATCTGGCCGAGACGGTAGCGGACCGTGTTGGCGTGCACGAACAGGGCACGCGCGGTGGCCTCGATGCCGGCGCCGTTGGCGAAGTAGGCGACGAGGGTCTCGACGAGCTCGCCACGGGACTCCGCGAGCGGGCGGTAGAGCTGGTCGACGGCCTCGCGGCGGGCGTCGTCGTCGCCGGCCAGGATCCGCTCGGGGAGCAGGTCGTGGGCCGACACCGGGCGAGGTGCGTCGGGCCAGCCCACCGCGGCGCGGAGCGCGCCCAGGGCGACGCTGGCGGAGATGTGGGCTTGGGAGAGGTCGCCGGCAACCGGGCCGACCACGACCGCGCCCTCTCCGAACAGGTTGACCAGCGGCCCGGCGTCCTTCTCGGGCTCGGTGACGCCGCCGAGGATCACGACCAGCAGGTGCCCCTGGACCGCGCAGAGGGCGTCCAGGCCACGCTGCTGGGCGACCCGTCGTACCTCGTCGAAGACACCGCTGTGGGTGCCGGCCGACTCGGAGGCCGCGTTGCCGACGACGACGGCGACCTCGCCACGGGCGGCCCAGCCGACAGCGCTCGCCCGGGAGAGGACCGATTCGTCGGTCTCGGCCCGCAGCACCGCGTCGACGACGAGCGCCTCGAGCCGGGCGTCCCACCGGCCGCGGACCTCCGCGGCGCGGGCGTAGACCTCGGCCGTCGCGAAGGCGACCTCGCGGCCGTAGCGCAGCACCGCTGCGTGCACCTCGTCCATGACGTCGGCGTCCAGGAGCAGCTGGATGTTGCGCTCCACCTCGTCGATCGTCAGCTTGATCAGCTCGACGGTCTGGTGGAGGTCGACCACTCCGGCCATCGCGCGGGGTGCGGCGCCGAAGACCTCGACGACCAGCGCGTCGTCGTCCGGCTCGACCCCGCCGCCCTCGGCGAACCAGTCGACGAAGGCCTTCACGCCGGCCTGGACGATCATCCCGACCCAGGAGCGTTCCTCGGCGCCGAGCTCGCGGAACCACGACAGGTCTGCCTCCATGCGGCCCACCGCGGCGGTGCTCAGCGAGCCGGTCGCCGCACGGAGCTGCCGGGTCGCGCTCTTCCGGGCGGCCGAGCCGGTGGGGGACATGGGACCAGCCTAGGGCGAGACGCGCCACCCGCTTCAGAGGGCACCGATTCGGGCGGTCGGGTGTCGCGGGCGGGCGCGCCGTGATTGAATCGTCCATCACCTGCTAGCAGGAGCAAGCACCTGCTAGCTCGTCGGCGAGGGGGACGCGATGGCCGAGAAGACCGACCCGGCGGGCGATGACGTGCAGTACGTCACGCTCCACGGCAAGAAGCGCGCCTTCGTGGTCAAGGGCAGCGGCCCGGCCCTGCTGCTCCTGCACGGTCTCGCCTGCGACCACACCACGTGGTCGCCCGTGATCGACGAGCTGGCGAAGAAGTACACCGTGATCGCACCCGACCTGCTCGGCCACGGCGTCTCCGACAAGCCGCGGGCCGACTACACGCTCGGTGGCTACGCCAACGCGATGCGCGACCTGCTGACCGTGCTCGGCATCGACAAGGTGACCGTCGTGGGCCACAGCTTCGGCGGCGGCGTGGCGATGCAGTTCGCCTACCAGTTCCCCGAGCGCACCCAGCGGGTGATGCTCGTCGCGACCGGCGGCCTCGGTGCCGAGGTGACGCCGCTGATCAAGCTGATCCAGGTGCCCGGCTGGTTCCGGGTCATGGGCGTGCTCACCCTGCCGGGCGTGCGCCACCTCGAGACCTTCGCGCTCCGCACCGCCTCCGAGTACGGCGACGTGGGCCCGCTGCGCAAGTACACCCGCGACCTCGGCGAGGTCGCCGCCATCATCGAGTCGTGGAAGGACCGCCGCACCCGCTTCGCCATCCGCCACCTGGTCCGGGCGGTCATCGACTGGCGCGGCCAGATCGTCACCATGTCGGACCGCGCCTACCTCAGCGACGCGATGCCCATGGCGGTCGTGTGGGGCCGGGACGACAAGGTCATCCCGGTGCGCCACGCCAGCAACGCCGCCGCGCTCGCGCCGGAGGTGCGCGTGGAGGTGATGCCGGACGCCGGCCACTTCCCGCACAAGAACCACCCCGAGGAGTTCGTGCGGATCCTCGACGACTTTGTGAGCACGACCGAGCCGGCGACGTACAACCGGGCACGGTTCCGGCGGATGCTCAAGGCCGGGGCCACCGGTCCCGTGTCGCCGGTGGCCGCGGCCACGACCGCCTGAGCACCTCCTGAGCACTCCGGGGCGTGCCCTCAGGCGTCGCCGCCCTCCTGCAGCACGCCCGCCACCGCGGTCGGGTCGTCGATGCGGTACTTCTCGAGCGCGTCCTTGACCCGGCCGGGGTCGATCTCGCCGGCATCGGCGAGCGCGGCGAGCGCCTGCACGACGACCGACGGGGCGTCGACCTGGAAGTAGCGGCGAGCGGCGGGACGGGTGTCGGCGAAGCCGAAGCCGTCGGCGCCGAGGACGTGGTAGTCGGCGGGCACCCACGGCGCGATCTGCAGCGGGACCGCGGTCATGTAGTCGGAGACCGCGACGACCGGCGCCGGGCTGTCGCCGAGCGCCTCGGTGACGTACGGCGTGTGGTGGGCCTCGTCGGGGTGGAGGAGGTTCCACTTGCCGGCCGCGATGCCGTCGCGGGCCAGCTCGTTCCACGACGTGACCGACCAGGTCTCGGCCTGGACGCCCCAGTCCTCGGCGAGGATCCGCGCGGCCTCGGTGATCCACGGGAACGCGACGCCGGAGGCCAGCAGGCGGACCCGCGGCCCCTCCGCGTGGCTGCCGGGGGCCGTGACCCGGTGCATGCCCTTGAGCAGGCCGGCCACGTCGAGGCCTTCCGGCTCGGCGGGCTGGTCGACCGGCTCGTTGTAGACGGTGATGTAGAAGATCACGTCCTCGCCGCGCGGGTGCGTCTCGCTGGCGCCGTACATCCGCTCCAGGCCCGAGCGCATGATGTGGCCGACCTCGTAGCCGAAGGCCGGGTCGTAGTGCACGACGGCGGGGTTGGTGGCCGCGATCAGCGGGGAGTGCCCGTCGGCGTGCTGCAGGCCCTCACCGGTCAGCGTCGTGCGGCCGGCGGTGGCGCCGACGAGGAAGCCGCGGGCGAGCTGGTCGGCCATCGCCCAGATCGAGTCGCCGGTGCGCTGGAAGCCGAACATCGAGTAGAAGATGTAGAACGGGATCATCGGCTCGCCGTGGGTCGTGTACGACGAACCGGCAGCGATCGCCGACGCCATCGCGCCGGCCTCGGAGATGCCCTCGTGGAGCATCTGGCCCTGCGGCGACATCTTGTACTGCAGCAGCATGTTGCGGTCGACGGACTCGTAGGTCTGGCCCGCCGGGTCGTAGACCTTCGCGGACGGGAACATCGAGTCCATGCCGAACGTGCGGTACTCGTCGGGCGCGATGGGCACGATCCGCGCTCCGATGCCCGGGTCCTTCATCCAGTCCCGCAGCAGCCGGACGGCGGCCATGGTGGTGGCGACCTTGTGGCTGCCGCCGCCCTTCTTGAGCTCGGCGTACGTCGCGTCGCCGGGCAGCGTCAGCATCGTCGAGCGGTCGACGCGCTGGGGGAGCGAACCGCCGAGCTGGCGGCGCCGCTCCATCATGTACTCGATCTCGGGGGAGTCCGCGCCGGGGTGGAAGAAGGGCGCGGTGCCGGTGGCCTCGTAGGCGGTCTCGAGGTCCCGGTCGCTGATCGGCAGGTAGAGCCGGTCGCGGAACTTCTTGAGGTCGTCCTTGGTGAGCTTCTTCATCTGGTGGGTGGCGTTCTTGCCCTCGAGGGCGTCGATCGTCCAGCCCTTGACGGTGTGGGCGAGGATCACGGTCGGTTGGCCGACGTGCTTCGTGGCGGCGTCGAAGGCGGCGTACACCTTGCGGTAGTCGTGGCCGCCGCGCGGCAGCTTCTCGATCTGCCGGTCGGTCATGTGCTCGACCATCGCGCGCAGGCGCGGGTCCGGACCGAAGAAGTGCTCACGGTTGTAGGCGCCGGACTCGACCGAGAAGGTCTGGAAGGCACCGTCGGGCGTGGAGTTCATCTGGTTGACCAGGACGCCGTCGACGTCCTTGGCCAGCAGGGCGTCCCACTCGCGGCCCCACACGACCTTGATGACGTTCCAGCCGGCACCCCGGAAGTTGGCCTCGAGCTCCTGGATGATCTTGCCGTTGCCGGTGACCGGGCCGTCGAGCTGCTGCAGGTTGCAGTTGATGACCCAGGTGAGGTTGTCGAGCTCCTCCCGCGCGGCGATCCGGATCGCGCCGAGCGACTCGGGCTCGGCCATCTCGCCGTCGCCGAGGAAGGCCCAGACGTGCTGCTGGCTGGTGTCCTTGACGCCGCGGTTCTGCAGGTAGCGGTTGAACCGCGCCTGGTAGATCGAGTTGATGCCGGTCAGGCCCATCGAGACCGTCGGGAACTCCCAGAAGTCCGGCATCAACCGCGGGTGCGGGTACGACGGCAGCCCGGCCCCGCGGCCGTGCTGGACCTCCTGGCGGAACCGGAAGAGCTGCTCCTCGGTGAGGCGACCCTCGAGGAAGGCGCGGGCGTAGATGCCCGGCGAGGCGTGGCCCTGGATGAACAGCTGGTCGCCGCCGCCCGGGTGGTCCTTGCCACGGAAGAAGTGGTTGAAGCCGACCTCGTAGAGGCTCGCGGACGACTGGTAGGTCGCGATGTGACCGCCGACCTCGAGCCCCTTGCGGTTCGCGGAGGAGACGGTGACCGCGGCGTTCCACCGGATGAAGGCACGGATGCGGCGCTCGACGTCCTCGTCGCCGGGGAACCACGGCTCGCGCTCCGGCGGGATGGTGTTGATGTAGTCGGTGCTGCGCAGGGCCGGCACGCCGACCTGCTTCTGCCGCGCACTCTCCAGCAGGCGCAGCATGACGTAGCGCGCGCGCTCACGGCCGCGCTCGTCGACCAGCGCCGTGAAGGAGTCGATCCAGTCCTGGGTCTCCTCCGGATCGATGTCCGGGAGCTGCGTCGGAAGGCCCTCGTGGATGACCGAGGCGGGACGGACGGCCGGGGTGGGGCCGGGGGCTGTGGCATCGGGGGTGTCGGAGGTCACGTGGCCATACTTCCACCCGGGAACCAACCGGGGAATCTACCCGCAAGTAGGCCTTCGCAGGGGTCGACTGGTGCCCGAGGGTTGCGCCCGACACCCCTGCTCCGCTGGACTAGGGTCCGACTCCCGCCCGACGGGAGCTTCGTCGTACCCCGAGCACCCTGGAGGATGCACCGTGACTTCGACCGCCCCTGGCGGCACGACCCCGACCGGACCCGCCGAGCGGATGGGTCTCAAACCCGGGTTGGTGGTCCAGGAACTCGGCTGGGACAACGACACCGACGACGACCTCCGGGTCGCCATCGAGGACACCATCGACGGTGACATGGTCGACGGCGACTACGGCAACGTGGTCGACGCCGTGCTGCTGTGGTGGCGCGACGACGACGGTGACCTCGTCGACGGACTCGTCGACTCGCTGACCGACCTGGTCGGTGGCGGCGTGATCTGGCTGCTGACGCCGAAGATCGGTCGCCCCGGCGCGGTCGACGCGGCCGACATCGCGGAGGCCGCCCCGATCGCCGGCCTGGCGCAGACGTCGGCGGCGACGGTCAGCAAGGACTGGGCGGCGACCCGGTTGGTCGCGCCGAAGTCGGTCGGCTGATCCTCACTCGTCTCGGCAGCGACGTAGCGAACGTCACGAGGTGGGTGCGATGGCAAGGCGTCCGGCACGATGACAGACTGGGCGTCTTTCGAGTGGCGGCAACGCAGCCAGCGTGCCCGCATCGTGACGTGCAGTAGTTGGTGCCGAGTCGAGTGAGGATTGAATAGAGGCATGGGGACGATCGCGAACCGGGTCAAGGACGCCGGTACGAGCCTGAGGATCCTGACCGAGTCGGGCATCGTGCGGCCGTACTCGCCGCTCGTCGTGGGCGGCATGGTCCAGGCGCTGGTCCAGTGGAGCACGACTCCGGCCGGCGGGTTCAAGACCATCGCGCTGCGGATGCCGCAGGCCACCGCGATCATCGACGAGCGCGGCTCGCTGACCTTCGCCGAGCTGCAGGCGCGCACCAACGCGCTCGCGCACGGCCTGCGCGAGCGGGGCGTGAAGACCGGTGACGGTGTCGCCGTCATGTGCCGCAACCACCGCGGCTTCATCGAGGCGTCGATCGCTATCAGCAAGCTCGGCGCCGACGTCCTCTACCTGAACACCGCCTTCGCCGGCCCGCAGCTGGCCGACGTGATCGCGCGCGAGAAGCCGCGGGTCGTCGTCCACGACGAGGAGTTCACGGACCTGCTGGCCGGCGCCGACATCGCCGACCGGGTGCTCGGCTGGACCGACGGCGAGGCCGGTCCCGACAGCCTCGACGGCATCATCGACGCGGCCACGGCCGCGGACCGCACCGGCGACCTCAAGGCACCGGACCGGAAGGGCCGCACGATCATCCTGACGTCCGGCACGACCGGTACGCCGAAGGGTGCGCCCCGTCCGCAGGGCGGCCTGCCGGCGGCGATCTCGCTGCTGTCGCGGATGCCGCTCAAGAGCGGCTGGAAGTGCCACGTCGCGGCGCCGCTCTTCCACACGTGGGGCTTCGCCCACTACCAGCTCGCGATGATGCTCGGCACCACGCTCGTGCTGACCCGCAAGTTCGACCCCGAGGGCGCGCTGAAGGTCCTCCACGACGAGAAGTGCGACTCCTTCGCCGTCATCCCGGTCATGCTGCAGCGCATCCTCGCGCTGCCGGAGGGGACGCTCGAGAAGTACCCGCTGCCGCACCTCAAGGCGGTCGCCTCGTCCGGATCCGCGCTGCCCGGCGACCTGCCGACGCAGTGGATGGACCGCTACGGCGACAACCTCTACTCGATCTACGGCTCGACCGAGGTCGCCTGGGCCTCGATCGCCGACCCGAAGGACCTGCGCGAGGCGCCCGGCTGCGCCGGCCGCCTGCCGCACCAGACCGTCGTCCGGATCCTCGACGCCGACGGCCGCGAGGTGCCGACGGGGCAGTCCGGCCGGATCTTCGTGGGCAACTCGCTGCAGATCGAGGGCTACACCGGCGGTGGCGGCAAGGAGATGATCGACGGCCTGATGTCCTCCGGCGACGTCGGACGCTTCGACGCCGACGGGCGCCTGTACGTCGAGGGCCGCGACGACGAGATGATCGTCTCCGGCGGCGAGAACGTCTTCCCCAAGGAGGTCGAGGACTGCCTCGCCACCCACGAGCGGGTCGCCGAGGTCGCCGCGATCGGGGTCGACGACCCCGAGTTCGGCAAGCGGCTGCGCGCCTTCGTCGTGCGGGTCCCCGACGCCGAGCCGGTCAGCTCCGAGGAGCTCAAGGACCTCGTGAAGATCAACCTGGCCCGCTACAAGGTGCCGCGTGAGATCGTCTTCCTCGACGAGCTGCCCCGCAACGCCACGGGCAAGGTGCTCAAGCGCGAGCTCGCCGCGCTCGAGCCCGACGCGTGAAGTCCGACGCTCGACCGGACGCGACCGGCACGGGTACGGCGACGGGCATCGCCCTCGGGGGACTGGCTCCCGACTTCACGCTGCGCGACCAGTTCGGGCAGGACATCTCGCTGTCGTCGTACCGGGGGAAGAAGGCGGTCGCGCTGGTCTTCTACCCGTACGCGTTCAGCGGCGTCTGCACCGGCGAGATGGGTGGCATCCGGGCCCGCCTCGACGAGTTCCTGACCTTCGACACCGAGGTGCTCGCCCTCTCCTGCGACCCGGTCTACGCGTTGCGGGCGTTCAGCGACTCCGACGGCCTGAACTTCGCGCTGCTCAGTGACTTCTGGCCGCACGGCGAGGTCGCGCGGGCCTACGGCGTGCTCGACGAGCGGGCCGGTTGCCCCGAGCGCTCGTCGTACGTCGTCGACAAGGAGGGCCGCCTGACCTGGGCCGTCCATCACCCCAAGCCGGAGGCCCGCAGCCTCGACGACCTGCTCGTCGCGCTGCACGCCGCGGGTGATCGATAGTTCGCTCGGCGGCCCGGCCTAGTCCATTTGGATCATTTTTCAACCAAATCGCGGCAAGGCCTTGGTTGGCCCCGAGGTGGCCGCTAGAGTTCTACTCGTTGAACCGCTGGTGACCCGAGACGCCGGCGGTTCAACTCATTTTTGCCCGCTGCCGATGCGGGCACCGGCGCGCCGCTTCGGTAGGCTGGCCCGGCTTCTGGGGCGTATAGCTCAGCGGTAGAGCCCTTCGCTTACAACGAAGTGGTCGGGGGTTCGATCCCCTCTGCGCCCACCACCGACGGCCCGTGCGTCGTCAGTCGACGACCCGTAGCCCCGCGATCCCGTGCCGCCCGCAGGCGAGGCCGAGCGCGACGACCCAGCCGACCACGGTCCAGCCGAGGGCCAGGTTGAGGAAGCCGATGGCGTCGGCGTTCGCCTTGCCCCGGGTCGTGGCGACCGCCCACGGGAAGAGGTAGCCGCAGGTGGCGAAGGTCGCCAGCCAGGCGAGCAGGACCCGGCGCAGACGGTGGCGGTGCCGGTCGCTGACGAGCTCGAGGTACATGGCGGCACGCTAGGGCATGTCTGGCAATGCTCGGTGGATGCTGAAGTCGTCCGGTGCGTGCGATGGCAAGGCGCCGGTGCGTGGGCAGACATACCCTAGTCCCCTTTCGAGGGGGTCGGAGCGGCCGCGCCGGGCCTAGGGTGGTGTGCGTCACCATCCCGAGCCAGGAGGACCGCCCCGTGTTCGTGCCGTTCAGCGTCAATGACTTCCTCGACCGCGCCGTCCAGGTGTACGGCGAGCGTGTCGGTGTCGTGGACGAGCCCACCCAGCCGGCGGCGAGCCAGGGCGAGCTCACGTACACCCAGGTCGGGGAGCTGGCGCGGCGCCAGGCGGCCCGCCTGGACGAGCTCGGGATCGGCGTGGGGGAGCGGGTGGCGATCGTCAGCCACAACAGCAGCCGCCTGCTGACGTCCTTCTTCGGTGTGAGCGGCTGGGGTCGCGTGCTGGTGCCGATCAATTTCCGGCTCAGCGCCGAGGAGGTCCAGTACATCGTCGACCAGTCCGGCTCGCGGGTGCTCTACGTCGACCCGGAGATCGAGGAGCACCTCGCGGGCGTGACCTGCGAGCACAAGTTCCTCATCGGCGACGACGACGCGCTGTACGCCGCACCGGGCGCGGAGCCGAAGGCGTGGGAGCACGACGAGGCGGCCACGGCGACGATCAACTACACCTCCGGCACGACGGCGCGCCCCAAGGGCGTGCAGATCACCCATCGCAACATCTGGACCAATGCGCTGACCTTCGGCCTGCATGCCCAGATCGGCGACCGCGACGTCTACCTCCACACGCTGCCGATGTTCCACGCCAACGGCTGGGGCATGCCCTTCGCGATGACCGGCGTCGGTGCCCAGCACATCGTGCTGCGCAAGGTCGACGGGGCCGAGATCCTGCGCCGGGTCCGCGACCACGGCGTCACCGTGATGTGCGCGGCGCCCGCCGTCGCCGCGGCGGTGCTCGAGGCCGCGCAGACGTGGGAGGGCGAGATCCCGGGCCGCGACAAGGTGCGGATCATCATGGCCGGTGCGCCGCCGCCGACGAAGACGGTGATCCGGGTCCAGGAGGAGCTGGGCTGGGAGTTCATCCAGATCTACGGCCTCACCGAGACCTCGCCGCTGCTGACCTTCAACCGGACCCGCGCCGAGTGGGACGACCTGTCGCCGGAGGAGCGGGCGACGAAGCTGACCCGGGCGGGTGCGCCCGCGATCGGCGTCACGCTGCACATCGACGAGTCCGAGGAGGGCGCGGGCGAGGTGCTGGCCCGGTCGAACGTGGTGCTCGAGGGCTACTGGGACAAGCCGGAGGAGACCGCGGCCGCCCTGGTCGACGGCTGGTTCCGCACCGGCGACGGCGGCTACCTCGGCGACGACGGCTACCTCACGATCGCCGACCGCAAGAAGGACGTGATCATCACCGGCGGCGAGAACGTCACCTCGATCGAGGTCGAGGACACGCTCTTCTCACACCCGGCGGTCGCGGAGGTCGCCGTGATCGGCGTGCCGAGCGAGAAGTGGGGCGAGACCATCAAGGCGCTCGTCGTGCTCACTGCCGACGCTGCCGACAAGGCCGGCGCCGAGATGGAGGCCGAGCTGATCAAGTGGTGCAAGGACCGGCTCGCGGGCTACAAGTCCCCGACGTCGGTGGAGTTCCGCGACGAGCTGGCGCGCACGGCGACGGGCAAGCTGCAGAAGTTCAAGCTGCGGGCGCCCTACTGGGAGGGGCTCACCCGCCAGGTGAACTGAGCAGTTCTCCACAGGCACCCGTCGCTCGGTCGACGGGCGTCGGCCCCGGTGGCAGGATCGCCCCGTCCGTTGCAGACTGAAGGGGTGGCGATCGTGAACGACCCGCAGATCTGGACCCTGCTCGGGGTGTTCAGCGCGATCATGTTCGCTGCCTTCGGGGTGATCGCGCGCTACACGGTGTCGGCGATGAACGCGCGGTTCGATGCGGTGGACGCACGGTTCGATGCGGTGGACGCACGGTTCGATGCGGTGGACGCGCGGTTCGATGCGGTGGACGCCAGGTTCCTCGCCGTCGACGGCCGCTTCGACGCTGTCGAGCAGCGGCTGGACGCGAAAATCGACGGACTCGAGCAGCGGCTGGACGCGAGGATCGACGGGCTCGAGCAGCGGCTGGACGCGAGGATCGACGGGCTCGAGCAGCGGCTGGACGCGAAGATCGACGCACTGGGTGACCGGCTCGACACCAAGATCGACGGCGTCGAACAGCGGGGCGACGCCAAGTACGACCACCTCGCCGAGGTGCTGGGGGTCCGGCTGGACTCCGTCGACCACCGACTCGGTGCCGTCGAGGACGACCTCAAGATCGTCAAGGCCCACCTGCTGCGGCACCCGGCCGCCTGACTCACGCGGCCAGGTGTCAGCTGATCCGCCAGCTGAACTGGGCAGCGGGCACGAGGTCGGCCGCCCACCCGGCGGCCTGCCACGCCCTCACGGTGGTGGCGGCCCAGTCCCCGTCCGCCTCGACGACGTCGACCGCGGTCTCCACCGGAGCCGCGGCCGGCTCCGGGAGCGGCTGGCCGCTGATCGGGTCCAGCACGTCCGCACCGCCGTCGACGCAGGTGACCCGGGTCAGGCCGATCCCGAGGCGTCGCTGGTGGAGGGCCAGGCTCAGGGCGGCGATGCCCGCGTCGGCGTACCCGACGACCGAGAGCGCGTCGGGCGGGTGCACCGACGACTCGCGGGCGTAGCGGACCGAGCGGAGCAGGTCGCGCCCGTCCTCCCACACCGGTACGACGACCCGCACGCTGCTGCGCGTCGCGATCCGGCTGGCGAGGGCCGCCACGCCGTCGGGGTCGGTGCGCACCGCCGGGTGCCAGAGCAGCAGGGTGTCGGCATTGGGGTGTCCGTGCACCGAGACCTGGAGACCACTCGCCTGTGCCTGCATCCCCTAACCGTAGGGTGGGGCCCCACAGGTCCGTGAGGCAGGAACCCGGTGTGAGACCGGGGCGGTTCCGCCACTGTGACCCCTGCCACGACGGGCAGGGCAGCCAGACACTGCGCACGGACGACACCTGCCGATGAGGGGCGCGAACCCCGAGGAGGAGTGCCGCCGATGCGCATCGCTCTGCTGTCCACGTCCGACACCGACCTGTTGTCGGCCCGCGCGAGCGGCGCGGACTACACGTGGTCGAACCCGTCCCGCACCGACCTGTCGGGGCTCGTCTCCCTCGGCGAGGGCGCCGACCTCGTGGTGATCCGGCTGCTCGGCTCGCCGCAGCAGTACGACGCCGAGCTGGCCGCGCTGCGCGGGACCGGTCGCCCGCTGGTGGTGCTCGGTGGCGAGCAGACGCCGAGCGCCGAGCTGATGGAGGCCTCGACCGTTCCGGTCGGGATCGCCGCCGAGGCGCACCGCTACCTCGCCGAGGGCGGTCCGCGGAACCTCGGCCAGCTGCACGCCTTCCTGTCCGACACGGTCCTGTTGACGGGCGAGGGCTTCGAGGCGCCGGAGGAGATCCCGGCGTGGGGGACCCTCGAGCGCGACCAGGTGGCGGGGGACCGGGTGCAGGTCGGGGTGCTCTTCTACCGCGCCCACCACGCCAGCGGGAACACCGCGTTCGTGCACGCGCTCTGCGACGCGATCGACGCGACGGGCGACGCCGTCGGCGTACCGGTGTTCGCGGGCTCGCTGCGCTCGGCTCCCGACGAGCTGTTCACGGCGCTGGGCGAGCTCGACGCGCTCGTGGTCACCGTGCTCGCCGCCGGAGGCTCGACCCCCGCGGCCGTGAGTGCCGGCGGGGACGACGAGACCTGGGACGTGGAGCGGATCGCCGCCCTCGACATCCCGGTCCTGCAGGGCCTCTGCCTCACCAGCAGCCGCGACGAGTGGGAGGAGTCGGACGACGGCGTCACGCCGCTCGACTACGCCAACCAGGTCGCGATCCCGGAGTTCGACGGCCGGATCAGCACCGCCCCGTTCTCGTTCAAGGAGATCGACGAGGCCGGGCTGCCGTCGTACGTCGCCGACGAGGAGCGGGCAGCGCGGGTCGCGGGTCTCGCGGTCAACTACGCGCGGCTGCGGAAGGTGCCGAACGCGGAGAAGCGGATCGCGCTGATGCTGTCGGCGTACCCGACGAAGCACTCGCGGATCGGCAACGCCGTCGGTCTCGACACCCCGGTCTCCGCGGTCCGGATGCTGCGCCGGCTGCGCGACGCCGGGTACGACGTCGGCGACGGCTTCGGCGTGCTGGACCTCGAGGACGACACGGTCGCCGGGGACACCCTGATCCACGCACTGATCGCCGCCGGCGGGCAGGACGAGGAGTGGCTGACCTCGGGACAGCTGACCGACGCCCACGTCCGCATCTCCGCCGACGACTACGCCGCCTGGACCGCCGACCTGCCCGACGACCTGCGTGACGCGATGGTCGAGGCGTGGGGTCCGGCGCCGGGACGGTTGTTCGTCAACGACCGCGACGAGATCGTGCTCGCGACGCTGCAGGCCGGCAACGTGGTCGTGATGATCCAGCCGCCCCGCGGCTTCGGCGAGAACCCGGTCGCGATCTACCACGACCCGGACCTCGCGCCGTCGCACCACTACCTGGCGGCGTACCGCTGGGTGCAGCACGGCTTCGGCGCCCACGCGGTCGTCCACCTCGGCAAGCACGGCTCGATGGAGTGGTTGCCGGGCAAGAACGCCGCACTGTCGGCGTCCTGCGCGACCGACGCCGCGATCGGCAGCATGCCGCTGATCTACCCGTTCCTCGTCAACGACCCGGGGGAGGGCGCGCAGGCCAAGCGCCGCGCGCACGCGACGATCATCGACCACCTCATCCCGCCGATGGCCCGCGCCGAGGCGTACGGCGACATCGCGCGCCTGGAGGGCCTGCTCGAGGAGTACGACAAGATCTCCGCGATGGACCCGGCCAAGCTGGCCGCGATCCGGGGCGAGATCTGGCAGCTGATGCACGCCGCCGAGCTGCACCGCGACCTCGGCCTCGACGAGAAGCCGGAGGACGACGACTTCGACGATTTCCTGCTGCACGTCGACGGCTGGCTCTGCGAGATCAAGGACGTCCAGATCCGCGACGGCCTGCACGTGCTCGGACAGGCGCCCGAGGGGGAGGCACGGGTCAACCTGGTGCTCGCGATCCTGCGCGCTGCGCAGGTGTGGGGCGGTACGTCGCACGCCGTCCCCGGCCTGCGCGCCGCACTCGGCCTGGCACCGGACGCACCGACCGCCGAGGTCGACCGGGTCGAGGCCGAGGCGCGCGAGCTGGTCGAGGCGATGGAGAAGGCGTCGTGGGACCTGGGCCGGGTCGACGACCTGCACTCCTCACCGGAGGTCCGCAAGGTGCTGGCGTTCGCGGCCACCGAGGTGGTCCCGCGGCTGGCCCGCACGAGCGACGAGCTCGACCACACGCTGCACGCGCTGGCGGGCGGCTACGTGCCGGCCGGGCCGTCGGGCTCGCCCCTGCGCGGCCTGGTCAACGTGCTGCCGACCGGTCGCAACTTCTACACCGTCGACCCGCGCGCCGTCCCGTCGCGACTGGCGTGGCAGACCGGCCAGGCGATGGCGGACTCGCTGATCGAGCGCTACCTCTCGGAGGAGGGCTCCTACCCCGAGTCGGTCGGCCTCTCCGTGTGGGGGACGTCGGCCATGCGCACCTCGGGCGACGACATCGCCGAGGTGCTCGCCCTGCTCGGTGTGCGGCCGGAGTGGGACGAGGCCTCCAAGCGGGTGCACGCACTGACCGTCGTACCGCTGGCGGAGCTGGGGCGCCCGCGCATCGACGTGACGGTGCGGATCTCGGGCTTCTTCCGCGACGCCTTCCCGCACGTCGTCGCCATGCTCGACGACGCGGTGCGGATGGTCGCCGAGCTCGACGAGCCGGCGGACCAGAACTTCGTCCGCGCGCACGCTGCCGCGGACGTCGCGGAGCACGGGGACGCCCGACGTGCGACGACGCGGATCTTCGGCTCCAAGCCGGGCTCCTACGGCGCCGGCATCCTGCAGGCCGTCGAGTCGGGCAGCTGGCGCGACGACGCGGACCTCGCCGAGGTGTACACGGCCTGGGGTGGCTTCGCGTACGGGCGCGACCTCGACGGCGTACCGGCGGCGGACGACATGCGCGCCAACTACCGCCGGATCAAGGTCGCGGCCAAGAACATCGACACCCGCGAGCACGACATCGCCGACAGCGACGACTACTTCCAGTACCACGGCGGGATGGTCGCCACGATCCGCGCGCTGACCGGTTCTGCGCCCAAGGCGTACGTCGGCGACTCCACGACGCCCGACGCGGTCCGCACGCGGACGCTGCAGGAGGAGACCAACCGTGTCTTCCGCGCCCGGGTCGTGAACCCGCGCTGGATCGGCGCGATGCAGCGCCACGGCTACAAGGGCGCCTTCGAGCTGGCCGCGACGGTCGACTACCTGTTCGGCTTCGACGCGACCGCCGGCGTGGTGCACGACTGGATGTACGAGTCGCTCGCCCGGTCCTACGTGCTGGACGAGACCAACCAGGAGTTCCTGCGCAAGTCGAACCCGTGGGCGCTGCGCAGCATCGTCGAGCGGCTGCACGAGGCCAAGGACCGCGGGCTCTGGGAGTCGCCTGACCCGGAGGTGCTGGCTGCCCTGCAGGCCGCCTACCTCGAGGTCGAGGGCGACCTGGAGGACAAGTGACCGGCACCGTCCGGGTCGTCGGCTTCGGGATGGGGCCGCAGCACGTCACGCCGGAGGCTGCCGCGGCGCTGGCGGGGTGCGACTACGCGCTCGCGGTGCAGAAGGGCGAGGACGACCCGCTGCTCGCGGTGCGGCAGGCGGT
Organism: Nocardioides sp. Root240; assembly: GCF_001428825.1. Classification (GTDB taxonomy): domain Bacteria; phylum Actinomycetota; class Actinomycetes; order Propionibacteriales; family Nocardioidaceae; genus Nocardioides. The sequence goes on from NZ_LMIT01000002.1 coordinate 22,648, forward strand.
GGCCGACGCGCACGGGCTCGAGCTGGTCGTCGTACGGGATCCCGAGCGGGACCGCTCGCCGGGCCTGGACCGCGCGGCCTACGAGGGCGCCGTCGGGAACTGGTACGCCGCCCGACTGGCCGCCTACCGCTCCGTGCTGGCGTCGCGAGAGGGGACGTGCGCGTTCCTCGTCTGGGGCGACCCGTCCCTGTACGACGGCACGATCCGCATCGTGCGCGAGCTGGGCGCGGACTTCGACGTCCTCCCCGGCATCAGCGCGCCGCAGGTGCTCGCCGCGCGGCACGGCATCGTGCTGCACGACGTCGGGCAGCCGGTCCACGTCACGACGGCCCGCCGGTTGCGGGCCGACGTGGCTGCCGGGCAGCGGAACGTCGTGGTGATGCTCACCGCGGGCGTCGACCTCGACGGCTTCTCGGACTGGCACGTGTGGTGGGGTGCGAACCTCGGCGGCGTGGGCGAGCGGCTCGTGTCCGGCCGGGTCGGATCGGTGGTGGGCGAGATCGCCGAGGCGCGGACGGCGACGAAGGCCGAGGCCGGCTGGGTGATGGACCTGTTCCTGCTGCGCGCCCCCGCCGACGTGGAAGGTCGGCCCGATGGCACTGCCTGAGCGGGACGTGCTGCTGTGCCGCGACTGCTGCTGCGGCACGGCGAAGAAGCACCCCTCGGTGGACCACCGGGCGCAGCGGGACGAGATCGAGGCGCTCGACGACCCGGCCGGGCGGCGCGGACCGCGGGTGCGGGTCCGGGTGGTCGACTGCCTCGACGAGTGCGACCGGTCGAACGTCGTACTGGTCCGGGACTTCACGTGGAACCCCGGCGGGCGGCGGCCGAAGGACTTCTGGCTCGGTGGCGTGCTGTCCGAGGAGTCGACCGAGGCGGTGGCGGAGTGGGTGCGCGAGGGTGGACCTGTCCCGAAGTCGCTGGAGCGGCACGTCTTCCGGGGGAAGCGCGGATGAGTGCGGGGGGTTGGTGGCCTCTTCCTGCGGTTGGTGACGGTTGCAACCGTCAGCAACCGCAGGGATCCCCGCCTAGGCGGGGATCCCTGCTGCGCCGGAGCCCCCGATGAGCGGGGCCCTCCTGGTGGCGGGGATGACCTCCGACGCGGGGAAGAGCGTGGTGACGACCGGGCTGTGCCGGGCCTTCGCGCGGCGGGGGATCCGGGTGGCGCCGTACAAGGCGCAGAACATGTCCAACAACTCGATGGTCGTGCGCGGTCCTGACGGCGAGCCGGGCGAGATCGGGCGTGCGCAGTGGGTGCAGGCGGTCGCGGCCGGTGTGGAGCCCGAGGTCGCGATGAACCCGGTGCTGCTCAAGCCCGGCAGCGACCGGCGCAGCCACGTGGTGCTGATGGGCCGCCCGGACGGCGAGGTGTCGGCACGCAACTGGCACGACGGGCGGGCGCGGCTGGCCGCCACGGCCTTCGAGGCGTTCGACGACCTGCGCGGGCGCTTCGACCTGGTGGTCGCCGAAGGCGCGGGGAGCCCCGCCGAGATCAACCTGCGGGCGACCGACTACGTCAACATGGGCCTCGCGCGCCACGGGGACGTGCCGACGATCGTGGTCGGCGACATCGACCGCGGCGGGTGGTTCGCGGCGGCGTACGGGACGCTCATGCTGCTGGACGACGCCGACCAGGCGCTGGTCAAGGGGTACGTCGTCAACAAGTTCCGCGGCGACGTCGACCTGCTGCGACCGGGCCTGCTCGACCTCGAGCAGCGCACCGGCCGGCCGACGTACGGCGTGCTGCCGTGGCACCCGGACCTCTGGCTGGACTCCGAGGACGCGCTCGACCTCGCGGGCCGACGAGCCGAGGTCGGCGCGGGCGTGCGGAAGGTCGCGGTCGTGCGGCTGCCGCGCATCAGCAACTTCACCGACGTCGACGCGCTCGGGCTGGAGCCGGGGCTGGACGTCGAGTTCGTGTCGGACCCGGCGCGGCTCGCCGATGCCGACCTGGTCGTGCTGCCCGGCACCCGGGCGACGCTGGCCGACCTCGCCTGGCTGCGGGAGCGCGGGCTCGACGCCGCGGTCGTCCGCCACGCCAGGGAAGGGCGGCCGGTGCTGGGGATCTGCGGTGGCTGCCAGATGCTGGGCGCGCGGATCGAGGACCCTGACGGGATCGAGGGCACCCCGGGCGCGGCGGTCGACGGGCTCGGCCTGCTCGACCTGACGACGCGCTTCGGTGCGGAGAAGCGGTTGGTGCTGCACGAGCCCGCCGGCTACGAGATCCACCACGGCCGGATCACCGGCGCGACGGTCGAGGGGAACGTGAGCGGGACCATGGTGCACGGCAGCCTCGAGGACGACGCGACCCGCGCCACCTACCTGGAGTCCGCGCTGGGGATCACCTCCGCGGCGTCCTTCCCGGCGGCCCGGGCGGCACGGCTCGACCTGCTCGGCGACCTGGTCGAGGAGCACCTCGACCTCGACGCGCTGCTGGAGCTGGCCCGGTGACCGGCCCGCGGGTGCTGCTCCTGGGCGGGACCGGCGAGGCACGCGCCCTCGCGGCCCGGCTGGTCGACGACGGCGTCCCCGTCGTCTCCTCGCTCGCCGGCCGCGTCGTGCGTCCGCGGCTGCCCGTCGGCGACGTGCGGATCGGCGGCTTCGGGGGAGTGCCCGGCCTGCAGGCGGCGCTCGCCGACTTCGACGTGGTGGTCGACGCGACCCACCCCTTCGCCGCGGGCATCTCGCGCAATGCGGCCGCGGCCTGCGCTGCGGCCGGTGTGCCCCTGCTCCGGCTGGAGCGGCCCGGGTGGGCGGACCGCGCCACGCCGTCGTGGATCTGGGTGGCCACCCACGAGCAGGCGGCGACCGTCGCGGGCGAGCTCGGCAGCCGGCCCTTCCTGACCGTCGGCCGCCAGGAGCTGGCGCGCTTCGTCCCGGCGCTCGAGGAGCGGGAGGTGCTGGCCCGGGTGGTCGACGTACCGGACCTCGAGGTGCCGCGCGCCTGGGAGATCCTCACCTCCCGCGGGCCCTACACGCTCGACGGGGAGCGCGCCGTGATGGCCGACCGCGACGTGCTGGTGACCAAGGACTCCGGCGGCGAGCTCACCTGGCCCAAGATGGAGGTGGCCGCCGAGCTCGGCATCCCCGTGGTCGTCGTACGACGGGCGCCGGCGCCGGACGGCGTCGACACGGTGCGCGACGTCGACGCCGTGGTCGCCTGGTTGCGGGCAGTGTCCTAGGGAGTGCGCTCGTGGCCGGCCCGCCCGTGGGTGCGCCGGTCCTCCTTCATCTCGGCCTCGTAGAGGTGCCGCTTGCCCTCGACGAGCTCCTCGCGGGCCGCGCCCTCGAGCCGCTTGAAGTCGGCGTAGTAGCCGTCGTCGTACTCCTCCATGATCTGGAAGGTCCACCGGCCCTGGAGCACGTTGCGGCCGACGAGCTCGCGCTCGATGCGGTCCGCGAGCTCGGTGTGGCCAGCCTCCCGGAGCTGGTCGACCCCCTTGCCGAGCGTCAGGTCGGCGGTGCCGCTGAGCCGGTGGAAGGTGTAGAGGTGGCCGCGGGCGATCTCGACCGCCTCGAGTGCCTCCGAGATGTTGCCGAGCGCCTCGACGGTCAGGTCGTCGGTGCCGTCGGGCCGGGTGTGCTCCTCGTCGATCGCCATGGCACCGAGGTGCCCACGACCGACGAGGAGCAGACGGGTCACCGTGCCGCGCGCAGCCCGTCCTCGAGGGAGGTGGCCGGACGGCCGAGCAGCTGCTCGAGGTCGGCCGGGTCGGCGTACAGCTCGCCGCGGCCCAGGCCCAGGTCGGCGTCGGCGAGGATCCCCGCGTACGCCTCCGGCAGGCCGGCACCGACGAGGACCTTGGTCAGCTCCTCGGCCGGTACGTCGGTGTAGGTGACGTCGGTGCCGGTCACCTCGCTGACCGTCGCGGCGAGCTGCTTCAGCGAGAACGCGGGGCCGCCCAGCTCGTAGACCTCCTTCGGCTGCTCGAGCAGCAGCGCCGCGGCGGCTGCCTCGGCGAAGTCGGCGCGGGTCGCGGCCGAGACCTGTCCGTCGCCGGCCGCACCGAGGACGGTGCCGTGCTCGGTGTAGGTCGCGAGCTGGCCGCTGTAGTTCTCGATGTACCAGCTGTTGCGCAGGTAGGTGTGCGGCAGGCCGGAGGCGGTGATCGCCTCCTCGGTGGCACGGTGCTCGGCGGCGAGCGCGATGCCGGAGGTGTCGGCCTGCGGGATGCTCGTGTAGGCGAGCAGCTGCACGCCGGCCGCCTTCGCGGCGTCGATGACGTTCTGGTGCTGGGGGAGGCGCTGCCCGACCTCGCTGCCGGAGATCAGCAGCACGCGGTCGGCACCCGTGAGGGCGTCGGCGAGGCCGGCGGCGTCGGCGTAGTCGACCTTGCGGGTCGTGACGCCGAGGGCGCCGAGCTCCGCGAGCCGCTCGTCGTCGCGACCGAGGGCGACCACCTGGTCGGCGGGGACGCCCTTCGCGAGGAGGGAGGAGACGACGAGGCGGCCGAGCTGGCCGGTGGCACCGGTGATGACGAGGGACATGGTGGGGACCTTCCGCAGGTGGTGGGATCGTGCTTGTCGACCTGTTCAACGGACGGTCCGGGGAGTTGCTTCCCTTCGGTTAGTACGCACTTTGCAGTAAGGTACTTCCGTGACGGAAAGTACCTCGACCGCGCCGAGCATCTTCGAGCAGTTCCCCGGCGGCATCTTCCCGGCGGCCTGCTCCAGCCGGGTGCTGCTCGACCACGTCACCAGCAAGTGGGGCGTGCTCGTCCTGGTCTCGCTCACCGACGGGCCGCAGCGCTGGAGCGACCTGCGCCGGCGGGCGCAGGGGATCAGCGAGAAGATGCTCGCCCAGACGCTCAAGACCCTCGAGGCCGACGGGCTCGTGCACCGCGAGCAGCAGCCGGTGATGCCCCCGCGGGTCGACTACAGCCTGACCCCGCTGGGCGAGGAGCTCGCCGAGGTGATGGTCCCGATGCTGCGGTGGGTCGGGCGCAATGCGGACGCCATCATCGGGCCGGCCACGACGTGACCGGCCCGACGACGAAGGGGCGCTGACTACATCGGCGGCGCCGGGACCCGGCAGGCCACGGGTGCGCTGACGTTTCCGGAGAAGTCGGCGGCGTACAGCTCGGCGTCACCGGTGCCGGTCAGGTGCAGGATGTCGCTGTCGCCCAGCGCCTGCTCCCTCGGGCCGGACTTCGCCTGGGTGTACTTGATCCGCTGGCCGCTGGCGAACGGACCCCAGACGTGGCCGCTGCCGGCGTCGCGCAGGTAGACGTCCGGGTCGGTGTCGACGACGTCGGTCGCGTCGAGCCGGTAGAAGCCGTCCTGGTTCTGGCCCTGCGGGTTCGGGCGGGTGCCGCCCGCCTTCGGCACGCTGCCGCCCGGGTTGGTGGACTCGGGGCAGGCGACCACCGGCGGGGTGGTGTCGACGACCTCGATGGTGCCGGCGCCGTGGCCGGTGTTGCCGGCGGCGTCGGTGGCCTCGCAGTCGACGGGCGTGACGCCCAGCGGGAACTGCGAGCCCGACGGCGGGACGCAGGTCGGGGTGAGCGGGCCGTCGACGTTGTCGACCGCGCTGGCGTCGTACGACACGACGGCGCCGGCGGGGCTGGTGGCCTCCACTGTCTTGCTCTCGACCGTGACGACCGGGGGAGTGACGTCCTCGACGGCGATGTCGACGGTCTGGACGAACTCGGGGCCGGGCACCTCGCCGTTGACCTTGAACGAGACGGTGCACGACACGGTGTCGCCCTGCGGGGCGTCGCCGGTCAGCGTGATCGTCTCGTCGTAGGTGACGGTCCCGCCACTGGTGACGGTGGTGGGCGAGGTGGCCGTCAGCGAGGCGGAGACGCCGGCGTCGCAGCTGACGTCGTGCGTCACCTCGGCCGGCAGGTTCTGCAGCTGGCTGAGGATCACGTTCGACACCTGGTCCGGGTTGGCGTTGGTCAGCGTGCCGCCCGTGTGCGAGGTGACGTACGACGCCTGGCCCTCGGAGTCGAGGCCGTCCCAGAGGTACTCGTCGGTGCTCGGTACGGCGATCGCGATCACCCGCACGCCGGCCGCCTCGAGCGCGGCGGTGGCCGAGCCGAGCGAGTAGCCCGCCGACGGGTCGTGGCTGCTCGAGTCGCCGAACATCACCACGATCGGCGAGCCGTTGTCGCGGAAGTCGATCGTGGTCGGCACGGCGCCGAGCGCGCCGATCCAGTCCTCGGCCGCGTCGCTGCCGCCACCGGACGTCGGCGTCCAGTGGCCGATGCCGTCGATGACGTCGGCCGTGTTGCCGGTGAGCTGCTGGCGCAGGATGAAGTGGCTCGGGTCGTCGGTGTCCTTGTAGTCCGCGACCGCGAACTGCGCGGTCGGCTGGGCCGCGAGGATCTGGCTGACGATGCTCGTGGCGTTGGACTGCACGTTGGAGATGCTCGGGTTCATGCTCGTCGTGGTGTCGGCGAGGAACACGATGTCGGGGTTGGGCGGGATGGGCGGCGTCTCCACCGTCTTGGTGATGGTGACCGAGCCGCCGGGAGGGAGCTCGTCGGTGTAGTGCTGCGGGCTGACGCCCGGGCTGCCGGTGGCGGCGACCGTGGCGGCCGCGCTGAGGGCGAGGGAGAGCAGGCCGACCGGGACGACCCGGCCGCGTGCGCTGGGGGGTGGGACACGCATGTCAGTTCCTTTCCGAGGGGTGTTGCTGACATCCCTCGGAGTCCGTGACCCCCGCGGCTGATACGTCGGGTTCGGATGAATGCAGGATCAGCTGCGCTCGACCGTCTCCGGCGTCGTACGACGGGCGGCGGCCGAGTCCGGCACCCGACGGTGCCCGAGGGCCATCACCAGGTCCGACAGCCGCGGCGCCACGACGTTGAAGGCCGCGTAGAACGTGCCGAAGGCGCCGTCGACGGTGACCGGCCGGTCCTCGAGCGCCCGGACGACACGCTCGGCGCAGTGCTCGGCGGTCTCGCCGTGGCCGTCGTAGGCCGCCGTCGGGCCGATCATCGGCGTGCGCACGATGGCGACGCGCATGTTGGTGCAGGTGACGTTGTCGAAGAACAGCTCGCGCCCCAGGATCCGGCCGAACACGTCGAGCGCGGTCTTGGAGGCGATGTAGGGCGCGAACTTCGGCGCCCGGATCTGGTTGCCCCACGTCACGATGTTGACGACGTGCCCGAACTGCTGCGCCCGCATCGCCGGCACCAGGCCCATCGTCAGCCGCACCGGACCGAAGTAGTTGACCGCCATCATCCGCTCGAAGTCGTGGAAGCGGTCGTGGGTCAGCTCGAGCGAGCGCCGGATGGAGTGGCCGGCGTTGTTGACGACGTAGTCGACCGCGCCGTGCTCGGCCAGCAGCCGCGCCACGAGTGCGTCGACGGAGTCGCCGTCGGTCATGTCGACGACGTACGTCGCCGCGTCACCGCCCTCGTCGCGGATGGCCTGCTGCACGCGCAGCAGCTCGGGCTCGCGGCGGGCGGCGAGCAGCACGGTGGCGCCGCGGCGGGCGGCGGCGTGCGCAGTGGCCTCGCCGATGCCCGAGCTGGCGCCGGTGACCAGCACCGTCCGGCCGGCGAGCGGGCTGTCGCCGCCGGTGACGGTGCGGACCACGCGGGCGACGGCGGCGCGCGGGGTCTGGGTGAGCGGGGTGCGGAGCAGGTTGATCATCGTCGCGATGATCGCACGACGGCGATGCCCGCGGCGACGAGCGCCGCGCCGATGCCGACCCGGTTCGCGAGCCGGCGAGCCTGCTCGAGGTCGGACCGGTCGGGGAGCGGTCCGTCGCCCATCACGGCCCGGTGCTCGATCCGGCCGGCGTAGTCGTTGGTGCCGCCCAGCCGGATCCCGAGCGCGCCCGCGAAGGCCGCCTCGACCGGGCCGGCGTTGGGGCTGGGGTGGCCGGCGGCGTCCCTGCGCCAGGAGCGGGCCGCCCCGGCGCGGTCCGGGCCGAGGGCGGTGGCCAGGGCGGCCGTGAGCCGTGAACCGGGCAGGTTGAGCAGGTCGTCGAAGCGCGCTGCCGCCCAGCCGAACCGCTCGTAGCGGACGCTCCGGTGCCCGACCATCGCGTCGAGCGTGTTGGCGGCGCGGTACCCCAGCAGCCCCGGTACGCCGGCCACCGCACCCCACACGAGCGGCGCCACCACGGCGTCGGAGGTGTTCTCGGCGAGCGACTCGAGCGTCGCCCGGGTCACCTCCTGCGGCGAGAGCTGCGTCGTGTCGCGGCCGACGAGGTGGGTCAGCTGGACCCGGGCGTCGACGAGCCGGTCCTCGGCCAGCAGCCGGCTCACGGCCGCGGCCTCGCGGTCCAGCGAGGTGCCGCCGAGGACGGTCCACGTCGCGGCGGCGGTCAGCAGCGCCTGCGGCAGCGGCCGTCGTACGACGGCCTGGGCGGTGGCGCCGACGACGACCGCGCCGCCGACGAGGACGGCGACGTGGACGACGCCCGCGCCCCTCTCGTCGCGCCAGGTACGACGCTCGAGGGCGGCTGCCACCTGCCCGAACCCGGCCACGGGGTGGAACCGCCGCGGATCGGCGAGGAGCCGGTCCGCGGCGTACCCGAGCAGCAGCCCGGCGGCCCGGGCCCGGAGCATGGCGGCGCTCAGAGGCTGGCGGCCAGCTCGCGGCGGGCGACGTCCGCGGCGAACCGGTCGTACATTCGGCCGACCAGCACCGTCAGCCCGACACCGATCGCCGCCCAGAGCGAGGCGAGGGTGACCAGCGAGGCGCGGCGGAAGTACCAGAGCGTGTCCGCCGGGAAGTCACCGAGCTCGTTGACCGATGGCAGCAGGTAGCCGGCGACCGTCACGACGACGAGGTAGGCGGCCGCGCCGATCAGCGCGGCGGTCCAGCCGTCGAGGCGGGCGAGCAGCCGGTTGGCCAGCACGACGACCGCGATGACGGCGAGCACGGAGACCAGCAGCAGCCCGAAGTACGACGCCGTACGACCGCCGATGGTGTCGCCGCTGCCCACCGCCGGCGGGGTCGCGGGGTACTTCGCGAACGGCACGAGCGCGATCGCGACGAAGCCCAGGAGGCCCACCAGTGCGGTGGAGCCGCGCGCGGACAGGCCGCCGAGGCGACCCAGCACGGCCGCGGCCGCCAGTGAGGCCAGGCCGCCGAGGGCCGCGCCGACGGCGAGCATGCCGGTCAGCAGGCCCCAGCTCTTCTGGTTCTCGCGGGAGATCTCGACCATGCCGTCCTCGTCGGCCGCGGCCTCCTCGGCGGCGACCTCGTCGGGCGTCAGGTGGGCGGCAGCGGCCTCCTCGAGGCCGATGGCGTCGTCGACCTGCGGCTCACCGAGCGCGAAGGCGACGACGAAGGCGATCAGGCCGGCGACGAGGCCGACGGCGAGACCACGGATCAGGAAGGCAGCCGGGCTGAGGGCAGAGCTCTCCCCGGGAACGGTGCTCACGACGGGGACCCGCGCTCAGTGGCAGGGGTAGCCCAGCAGGTGCCGGGCGTCGTGGACCCACTCGTGGACGGCGTTGCCCGCCGGGAGCGAGAGGGCGCCCTGGTCGGCGCTCACGAAGAAGATGGCGAGCATCGCCAGCAGGCCGAAGAAGACGACCCAGGTGCCCAGCTTGAGCAGCGGGACGACGGGCACGGTGACGACCGCGGTGGGGGTAGCAGTGGTCTGCGACATGATGCCTCCTCAGGGATTCTGCGTCCCTGGTCAATGGATGTGAGGTGTGCAGGCACTCGTTCCTGACTTCACCACTCCTCGCGGAGGCGGTGTCACAGTAGCGCGACTGTGCCGGATTCCCACCGGCTTCCTCATGCCTGCAGGGCGAGCCTAGGGCATCGGGTCGCCCCGTGGGGAGGGGCCGCGCGGACGTGGACGGATTCCGGTCAGGCGGCGTCGTCGTCGGCGGGCAGCTCGAACGCGTAGATCTGGGTGCCTGCGGGCAGCGCGCCCTTCGCGTCGGCCGTGAGCAGGTTGACCACGCGGCAGCGCTCGGCCGCGATCGTGGAGCAGGGCGCGGGATCCCAGGTCACCACGTAGGTGAGGGACCTGTCGAAGATGGTGCGGCCCTTGATGACCGCGTCGCCGGGCCCGGTGACCAGGGCGAGCGTCACCTCGGCGTTCCCGGTCGCGACGCAGGCGATCGCCCCGTGGAAGCAGCCGGCCAGGGCCTCGGTCCAGGACGCGTCCGGGTCGGCGTCGGCGGGCGGCGGCTCGAGCAGGAGGCCGGGTGGGTCGCGGCGCACCACCTCGGTGAGGGGGCCGGAGTACCGGCCCCGGTGGCCGTCGACGGTTGCCTCCGACGGTGAGGACGCCGGTGAGGACGACGGCGAGGACGTGGCGGTCGGCGTGGTCGTCGCCTGCTCAGGAGCCTCGTCGCCGGAACAGCCGGCGAGGGCGAGGGCCAGGCACAGCCCGCTCGCGGCCAGGGCCTGTCGGCACATCACGGGCGCCATCGTCGCACGAGCGGTCACGCGGAGGGTCGGTGATCGTCGAGGGCGGCCAGCAGCTGGTCGGTCAGCTCAGGCGGACGGACGGCGATCCGCACCCACGACCCGTCGAGGCCCGGGAAGGTGTCGGCCCGGCGCAGCGCGATCCCTCCGGCCCGCAGCGCGTCGTGCACGCCGGGCCCGACACGCACCAGCACGAACGAGGCGGCCGAGGTGAGGAAGGGGAGGCCGAGGTCGGCGAGGCCCTTCTCGAGGTGCTCGCGCCAGTCCCTGATCTCCAGCGCGCGGCGGTGCGCCTCGGAGGCCGCCTCGGGGGAGGTGCAGGCGACGACGGCGGCCGCGGCGGTGGCGCCGACCGACCACGGGGTCTGGTTGAGGGCCAGGCCGGCCACGACGAGGGCGTCGCCGACGACGTACCCGGCGCGGATGCCGGGGATGCCCCAGTGCTTGGTGAGCGAGCGGAGGACGACCAGCCCCGGCAGCCGTACGCCGGCCAGCGACTGCGTCTCGCCGGGCACGCAGTCCATGAACGCCTCGTCGACGACCACGACGCGGCCCGGCCGCAGGAGCGCGCGGACCTCGTCGGCCGGGTGCAGGACGCCGGTGGGGTTGGTCGGGTTGCCGATCACCACGAGGTCGGCGTCCTCGGGGACCGCGGCGGGATCCAGGGTGAACGGCTCGGGCAGCACCACCGGGGTCACGCGGTGACCGGCCTGCTCCAGCGCGGCGTGGGGCTCGGTGAACTGGGGGTGCACGACGACCGGACGCCGCCACGGGCGCAGCCGTGCGACCAGGGTGAACGCCTCGGCGGCGCCGGCGGTGACCAGCACGCCGTCGACCGGACGCCGGTGGTGGGCGGCGACGGCCTCCCGGGCGCGGGTCGGGTCGGGGTAGCGGCCGACCCCGTCGAGGGAGGCCAGCAGAGCTGCGTCGAGCCACGCGGGTCGCGGGCCGCCGTACACGTTGACGGCGAAGTCGAGCGCTGCCGCCCGTGCCTCGACGTCGCCGTGGTGGCGCAGCGGGTCATCCACGGTGCACCGCCTCGGCGAAGCGCGCGGCGAGCTGCGGGTGGCCCGCCCAGTGCGTGTGGAGGTACGACGCGTGCAGGGTCTCCGACGCGAAGCCCACGCCCTCGCCCTCGACCGACCAGGCGGGCGTGCCCGCCACCGCCGGGGTGACGGTCGTGCGGTGGAACTCGTGGCCGGTGACCTGCTCGCCGACGCGGGTCAGCAGGGTGTCGGCGGCACCGGTCGCGACCGGGTAGCGCAGGGTGAGCCGGCCGGTCATCACGGCGTCGGCGTCCAGCACCCCCGCCATGGGTACGCCGTCGAGGCTCCGGCACAGGTACAGCAGCCCCGCGCACTCCGCGACCGTCGGCAGCCCGTCGCGCACGGCCTCCCGGATCTCGGCCAGCAGCGGGGTGTTGGCGGCGAGGTCGGCGGCGTGGACCTCGGGGAAGCCGCCGCCGAGGTACAGGCCGGCAGTCCCGTCGGGGAGGGCGGCATCGGTCGCCGGGTCGAAGGGGACGACGTCGCAGCCGTGGGCGGCGAGGAGCTCGGCGGTCTCGGCGTACTGGAAGGTGAAGGCGCGGCCTGCGGCGACGGCGACGCGCTTCCTCGACACGGAAGAGGTCGCTGGCGGGGCCCACGGCTCCGCGTCCAGGGGAGCGGCGGAGCGCGCGATCGCGAGCACCGCGTCGAGGTCGACGTGCTCGGTGACCACCTCGGCCAGCCTCTCGACCACGGCGGCGGACTCGCCCCGCTCGGCGGCGGTCACGAGGCCCAGGTGCCGCGAGGGCGTGGCGATCGACGCGTCGCGGGGGATGACGCCGAGCACCGGCAGCGTGATCGAGGAGCGCACCTCGTCGGCGTGCCGGGCGGAGCCGGCCTGGTTCAGGATGACGCCGGCGACCGTCACGCTCGGGTCCCAGGTCACCATGCCGTGCACGACCGCACCGATCGACCGCGACGAGCGGGAGATGTCGACGACGAGCACCACGGGCGTGCGGGTCAGCGCCGCGACGTGCGCGGTCGACGAGAAGCCGTCACCGCCGATCCGGCCGTCGTACAGGCCCATCACGCCCTCGATCACGGACACGTCGGTACCCCGCGCTCCGTGGAGCAGCAGCGGCGCGACGAGGGACTCGCCGACGAGGTGCGGGTCGAGGTTGCGGCCGGGGCGCCCGCAGGCGAGCGCGTGGTAGCCGGGATCGATGTAGTCGGGCCCGACCTTGTGGCCGCTCACGGCGTGCCCCGCCGCCGCCAGTGCGGCCATCAGGCCGGTGGCGACGGTGGTCTTGCCCTGGCCGGTGGCCGGGGCGGCGACGACGACGCGAGGCAGCTCAGTCACGAGGTGTCACCACTCGATGCCCTTCTGGCCCTTCTGGCCGGCGTCCATCGGGTGCTTCACCTTGGTCATCTCGGTGACCAGGTCGGCGAGCTCGACCAGCTTCGGGTCGGCGCGGCGGCCGGTGATCACGACGTGCTGGTTGCCCGGCCGGTTGGCCAGCGTCTCCACGACGTCGTCGATGTCCACCCAGCCCCAGTTGATCGGGTAGGTGAACTCGTCGAGCAGGTACAGGTCGTGCTGCTCCGCCGCGATCCGGCGCTTGATCTCGGCCCAGCCCTCGGCGGCGTCGGCGGCGTGGTCCTCCTCGGACCCCGCCTTGCGCGACCACGACCAGCCGGAGCCCATCTTGTGCCACTCCACGCTGCCCTTGCCCGGGGGCAGCATCTCGAAAGCGGTCTGCTCGCCGAGGCGCCACTTCGCCGACTTCACGAACTGGAAGATCCCGATGTCCCAGCCCTGGTTCCAGCCGCGCAGCGCCAGCCCGAAGGCGGCCGTCGACTTCCCCTTGCCGTCACCGGTGTGCACCATCACCAGCGGCCGGTTGCGGCGCTGGCGGGTGGTCAGCCCGTCGTTCGGTACGACGAGCGGCTGGCCCTCAGGCATCGACGCTCTCCTTCATCTGCCAGGTGTCTTCGTGGATGGCGTCCTCGAGCGGGCGCCGCGAGCGCCAGCCGTGGCGCTCCAGGTCGGGCACGGTCTCGAGGTGGCTGACGGTGCCCAGGCACAGCCATGCGACGGGCCGCACGTCCTCCGGGATGCCGAGCAGGTCCTGCAGGAACGACTCACGGTAGAAGGACACCCAGCCCAGGCCGAGGCCCTCGGCGGTGGCGGCGAGCCAGAGGTTCTGGATGGCGAGCACCGTCGAGTACAGCCCGGCGTCGGCGATGGCGTGGCGACCGAGCACGTGCTGGCCGCCGCGGGACTGGCTGTGCGTGACGACGACGCCCATCGACGACTCGCAGATGCCCTCGACCTTGATCCTGTCGAAGGTGCTGCGCCGCTCGGGCGGGAGCGAGGCGGCGAAGGTGTCGCGCTCGTGCGCGACGTGGTCGCGGAAGGCCGCCCGCTTCGCGGCGTCCCGGACGACGACGAAGTCCCACGGCTGGCTCATCCCGACGCTCGGGGCGCGGTGCGCGGCGCCGAGGACCCGGAGCAGCACGTCCTCGGGCACGGGGGAGCCGGTGAACTCGGCGCGCACGTCGCGGCGGCGCTCGATGACGTCGTACAGGCCGGTCGTCTGCCCGGTCGTCTGCCCGATCGTCTGCTCGGCCGACAGGGTGCTCATGCGGCCCTCCTCGCGGCGTCGACGAGCGCCTCGGCGCTGACCTCGCCGATCGGCACGTGCTCCGCACCGAGGTGCTCGGCGAGGGTGGCGGCCAGGCCCATCCGCATCGGGCCGGCCTCGCAGTCGACGACCACGCACGTGATGCCGGCGGCGGCGAGCAGGTCGGCGGCGGCGCGCGAGCGGGCCACCGCGTCGGCGCCGGAGGTCGCGCGGCCGTCCGTCACGACGACGAGCAGCGGACGGCGCTGCGGGTCGCGGGTCTGCTCGACGGACAGCAGGTGTGCCGCCTCGAGCAGGCCCTCGGCGAGCGGCGTCCGACCACCGGCCGGCAGCTCCTCGAGCCGCTGCGCAGCCGCGTCGACCGAGTGGGTCGGCGGCAGCGCCACCTCGGCGCAGGCGCCGCGGAAGGTGACCAGGCCGACCTTGTCGCGGCGCTGGTAGGCATCGAGCAGCAGGCTCAGCACGGCCGTCTTGACCTGCTCCATCCGCTTGCGCGCGGCCATCGAGCCGGACGCGTCGACGCAGAAGAGCACCAGGTTGGACTCCCGGCCCTCGCGGACCGCGACCCGCAGGTCGGCCTGCTGGAGGACCAGCCGACCGTCGCGCCGGCCGCGGGCGAACTGGTGCGGCGCTGCTGCGCGGATGGTCTCGGTCAGGTGGATCGCGCCGGTGCTGCCCGGTCGATCGGGCTTCGACGCGCCGATCCGGCGGCCGTTGCTGGTGCGCGCGCGGCTGCGGCGGCCCGCCGTGCCGGCGCCGATGCCGCGCACGGTGAGCAGCCGGGTCCGGTACGTCGCGCCGGTGCCGGACGTGACGTCATTGTCTCCGTGGGCTCCGGCCCCCGTGGACGATGACGTTGGATCGGGAGCGCCCGGTTCGAGGCTGTCCTCGGCCCCCTCCGCCGGCGCGTCATCCTCGGAGTGAGGTCCTTCGGGGTGATCGCCGTCCGGCTCCGGACCGTCCGGCTCGGGGCCGTCCGGCTCGGGACCGTCCGGCTCGGGAGGCAGGTCGTCGCCGAGCACCTGGTCGAGCAGGTCCTCGTCGAGCCCCGGGGCGTCGAACGGCTTGCGCCGCCGCCGGTGCGGCAGGGCCAGGCGTGCCGCGACCCGGATGTCGTCGAGGGTGACCTGCGACCGGCCGGACCAGGCGGCGTGGGCGACGGCGGTGCGGGCGGTGACGATGTCGGCGCGGAGGCCGTCGACGTCGAAGGTCGCGCAGACCTCGGCGATCTTGAGCAGCCCGGCGTCGGTCAGCCGGACCGAGGCGAGGAGCGCCCGGGCCGCGGCGATCCGGGTCTGGAGGGCGGCCTCGGCCGCGGCGTAGCGCTCGGCGAAGCCGGCCGGGTCGGCGTCGTAGGCCATCCGACGCCGGACCACCTCGGCCCGCAGTGCCGGGTCGCGCGGCGCGGCGACCTCGACGGTCAGGCCGAAGCGGTCGAGCAGCTGCGGGCGCAGCTCGCCCTCCTCGGGATTCATCGTGCCGACCAGCACGAAGCGCGCCTCGTGCGTCATCGAGACGCCGTCGCGCTCAACCGTCGCCCGGCCCATCGCGGCCGCGTCGAGGAGCAGGTCGACGAGGTGGTCGTGGAGGAGGTTGACCTCGTCGACGTAGAGGATCCCACGGTGGGCCTTGGCCAGCAGGCCGGGCTCGTACTCCGCCTTGCCCTCGGCCAGTGCGCTCTCGAGGTTGATCGAGCCGGTCACCCGGTCCTCGGTCGCTCCGATCGGCAGCTCGACGAGGGGCACGGGGCGGCCGTCGACCGGGGGCAGCACGGCGGCGAGGGCGCGCACGATCGTCGACTTGGCCGTGCCCTTCTCGCCCCGCACCAGCACGCCGCCGACCTCGGGGGCGATCGTGGTGAGGATCAGGGCGAGGGCCATCGGGTCCGGCCCGTCCGGTCCGTCGGCGCCGACCACGGCGCTGAAGGGGAAGTGTTGGTCGATGGAGGTCATCGGAGGCGCTCCTTCCGGGCCACGCGTTCGGGCGAGTAGAGGTACGACTCGGCGTCGGACGCCGAGCCGTCGGGCGCGAGGGCGGGGCCGACGAGGATCACCGCGGCCTGCTTCAGCCCGGCATCCTCGACGAGGGTGGCGATGGTGCCGACGGTGCCGCGCAGCACCAGCTCCTCGGGCTGCGAGGCCCGGGACACCACCGCGACCGGGCAGTCCGCGCCGTAGAACGGCGCGAGCTCGGTCATCAGCGCGGCGGTGCGGGTGATCGCGAGGTGCAGCACCAGGGTTGCTCCGGTTGCGGCGAAGGCGGCGAGCGACTCGGTCTCCGGCATCGCGGTCGAGCGCGCCTGGGTGCGGGTCAGCACGACCGACTGCGCCACGAGCGGCACGGTCAGCTCGTGGCCGACGATCGCGGCGGCCGCGGCATAGGCCGGTACGCCCGGCGTGACGTCCCAGGCGACACCGGCCGCGTCGAGCCGCCGGCCCTGCTCGTGGAGGGCGGAGTAGAGCGAGGGGTCGCCGGACGTCAGGCGTACGACGTCGCGTCCGTCCGCGTCGGCCTGGACCATCACGGCCGTGATCCGGTCGAGGTCGAGCTCCTGGGTGTCGACCAGCCGCGCGTCGGCGCGGCAGTGGGAGAGCACCTCGGTGTCGATGTAGGTGCCGGGGTAGAGCACCACGTCCGCGGCGCCGAGGAGGGCGGCCGCGCGGAGCGTGATCAGGTCGGCGGCACCGGGACCGGCGCCCACGAAGTGCACCGTCATGCCCGCTCCTTCGTCCAGGTCCACTGCGTGACGGCGCGGGCCGGCGTCCAGCCGGTGAACCGGCCGCCCAGCGGCGTGACGTGCTCGACCGCCAGGCGGGTCAGCTCGCCGCCGTGCTCGTGGAAGGCGCCGATCAGCAGCTGCTCGGTCTCCAGGGTCACGCCGTGCACGACCAGCCGCCCGCCGGGCGCGAGTGCTTCGCGGCAGAGGTCCAGCAGTCCGGGGGCCGTGGCGCCGCCACCGACGAAGACGGCGTCCGGCCGGGGCAGGTCGGTCAGGGCGTCGGGCGCCTTGTCGTTGACGACCTCGAGCCGTGACACGCCCAGGGTGCCGGCGTTCCGGGAGATCCGGGCGGCCCGCTCGGGGTCGGCCTCGACGGCGATCGCGTCGGTGAGCGGGTGCGCGCGCAGCCACTCGATCGCGACCGAGCCGGCACCGGCGCCGACGTCCCACAGCAGCCGGCCCGGCGCGGGGGCCAGGCGGGACAGGGCGCTGGCGCGGACGTCGCGCTTGGTCAGCTGGCCGTCGTGCTCGAAGGCGTCGTCGGGCAGGCCCGGCGCCCACGAGGCGAACCCGGTTCCCGCGACCTCGAGCGCGATCACGTGCAGCCGTGGGACCGGGCAGGGGAAGACCGCGACCGTCTCGTCGGCGCCGCCCAGGTTGCCGAGCACGTGCATCGTGCTGGTCCCGAAGCCGGCCTCGTCGAGCAGGGTCGCGACGGCGGCGGGCGTGCTCTCGTCGGACGACAGCACCAGCAGCCGTCGGCCGTCGGCGAGCTCGCGACGCAGCGCGGCGAGCTCGCGGCCGACCAGGGTGACGACCGTCGACTCCTCGGCCGACCAGCCCATCCGTGCCCGGGCCAGTGCCACGGACGACACGGCAGGGACGACGTCCACGGCGTCGGGGCCGAGCAGGCGCAGCAGCGTCGTACCGATCCCGGAGACGAGGGGGTCGCCCGAGGCGAGCGCCACGACCCGGCGCCCCTCGTGCTCGCCGAGGAAGGTGGCCAGCGACGTCAGCGGGCGCGGCCACGCGTGCCGGTCCTGGCCGGGGACGTCCGGCACGAGTGCCAGGTGCCGCTCACCCCCGAGCAGCACCTCGGCGTCCGCGACCAGCGCGGCCGAGGCGGGCGGGAGGTGGCCGTCGGCGCCGATGCCGACGACGGTGATCCTCAGTCCACCCATCGCGGTGTCCAGACGGTCCCGTTGGGCTCCACGCGGGTCGAGGAGGCGCCGACGATCAGCAGGCACTTCATGTCGATGCTGTCGGTGTCGAGGGTGCCGAGCGTGGTGACGGTCAGTGACTCCTCGTCACGGCCGACGTCGCGGCCGACGACGACGACGGTGTCGGGGGAGCGGTGCTCGAGCAGGATCTTCTGGGTCTCGACGACCTGCTCGCGCCGCGAGCGGGACGCCGGGTTGTAGATCCCGAGCACCAGGTCGGCCTCGGCGATCGCCCGGAGCCGCCGCTCGACGACGGCCCACGGCTTGAGCCGGTCCGACAGGCTCACCACGGCGAAGTCCGCGCCGATCGGCGCACCGGCCCGGGCGGCGACCGCCTGGACCGCGCTGATGCCCGGCAGCACCCGCACCGGTACGGCGGCGTGCTCGGGGTGTGCCGGGTCGGCCGCCGCCTCGAACACCGCGGCCGCCATGCCGAAGACGCCCGCGTCGCCGCCGGACACGACCGCGACCCGCTCGCCGCGCAGGGCCAGGTCGAGCGCGAAGCGCGCCCGGTCCACCTCGACGGTGTTGCCCGACGCGTGCCGCTGGAGGCCGGGGCGCTGCGGCACCCGGTTGACGTACGGCGCGTAGCCGACCACGTGCTCGACCTCGGCCAGTGCCGCCGACGCCTCCGGGGTGAGCCAGCCGTCCGGGCCGGGGCCGAGACCGATGACGAGCAGCTCGGAGGGTTGCGGTTTGGTCCCAAACCGCAACAATTCCGGCTCCTGAGCTGCGGTTCGTGACCAATCGGCACGCATCCGGGCCGCGGTTGAGGGCTGCGTGGAGTCGCCGGGAACCACGATCAGCGAGAAGTACGGCACCGAGTCCGCGTCGACCTCGGCCACCGGCAGCCAACGCTCCTCGGGCTGCGACGCGCGCTCGACGTACATCGCGCCCTCGAGCCGCCCGGCCTGTGCCAGCGCCGAGCGGACGGCGGGGAAGGTGCGGCCGAGCTTCATGATGATCGCGCCGTCGGTGTCGGCGAGGCGGCGGGCCAGCTCGGGCTCGGGGAGGGTGCCGGGAAGCACGGTCAGGACGTCGTTCTGGCGTACGAGCGGCGCCGGGATGGTCGCGGTCGCGGCCGTGAAGGCGGGCACGCCGGGGACGACCTCGACCGGGAACCGGTCCCGGAACCTGTCGAGGAGGTACATCGACGAGCCGTAGAACAGCGGGTCGCCCTCCGCGAGCAGGACCACGTCGCGGCCGGCGTCGAGGTGGGCGGCCAGGCGCGCCTCGCAGTCGTCGTAGAACTCGGCCATCGCGCCGACGTACCCGCCCGGGTGGTCGGTGCTGCCCGTCGTGACGGGGTAGCGCAGCTCCTCCTCGACGGCGTCGGCCGGGATCAGGTGGGCGGCGATACGGCGTGCGTGCGACTCCTTGCGGACGCCGGCGTGGAAGGCGACCACCCCGGCGGCACCGATGAGCCGCTCGGCCTTGCGGGTGATCAGCTCGGGGTCGCCGGGGCCGATGCCGACGACGTGGAAGTGACCGACTGCCTTGTCCATCGGGCGGTTCACTCCTCTTCCTGTGCCAGTGCGTTGACCGCGGACGACGCCATGGCGGAGCCGCCGCGACGACCGCGAACGGTGACGAACGGGATGTCGATGCCGTGGTCGTCGGCGAACGAGGCGAGCGCGTCCTTCGACTCCGCGGCGCCGATGAAGCCGACCGGGCAGCCGACGATCGCCGCGGGCCGCGGGCCGCCGTCGAGGATCATCTCGAGCAGGTGGAAGAGCGCCGTCGGGGCGTTGCCGATCGCGACCACGGCCCCTTCGAGCAATGGCTCCCAGAGCGAGACCGCCGCCGCGGTGCGCGTCGTCGACCACCGGGCGGCGAGCGCCGGGACCTGCGGGTCGGTGAGGAAGCAGTGCACCGGGTTGTCGGCCGGCAGACGGCCGGCCGTGATGCCCATCGCGACCATCCGGGCGTCGCAGAGGATCGGCGCCCCGGCCGACAGGGCGCCGCGGGCCGCGGCCACCAGGCCGGGGTGCACGACGAGGTCGCGGACCAGGTCGGTCTGGCCACTGCCGTGGATCATCCGCACGGCGACCTTCTCGGCCTCGGCGGGGACGCCGGAGAGGTCGGACTCGCGGCGGATGGTGGCGAAGGAGTCGACGTAGATCGCCGGTCCGTCGGCGATGTAGTCGTACCGACGCGGCGGAGCGGTCAGGTCGGTCATCAGTTCTCCTCGGGGATGAGCACGCCGTGCCACGGTGTGACGACGACGGTGGCGGCGGTCCAGCCGGCGATGGTCGCCAGATCCAGGCCCTCGTCCGGGCAGGCGACGTGCGTGCCGCCCGCGACCGGGCCGAGGGGGAGCGGCCCGGTCGCGACGGCGGCACCGGGGGAAGCGGGACGGGGCGCGGCGAGCGGATCGCCGAGCTCGGGGACGTGCCACGGAGCATCGGGTCCGGTGCCACGGGCGGCCAGGAACTCCCGTGCGAGCGCGGCCAGTGCGGCCGGCGCAGCAGTGAGCGGCACGACGTCGCCCCAGTGCTCGCCGACGCGGAGCTGGGCGGTGGTGGCGTCGAGTGCGACGAGGCCGAGGTCGAGGTGCTTGTCCGCGAGGTCGCCGCGGCCGTCGTCGAGCGTGAACAGGAAGCGTCCCGGCAGGCCGGCGAGCGTGGCGTCACCGAGCAGCAGCGCGTCGAGGTCGGCGAGCACCGGGCGCAGGTCGGCACGGCCGCCGGCGAGCCCGGTCTGCGGGGAGGCCAGCACGTTGCGGACCCGGTCGTGAGCACGCGAGGGCAGCAGGCCGGTCGCCTCCAGCGCGGCCAGTGCGTCACCGGCCAGGACACCCCCGGCGGTCAGCGGCATGGCGCGGACCTGCAGGTTGGCCCGGCCCGTCACGCGGACCCGCCCGTCGCCGTACTCCTCGGCGACCCTCGCCAGGCCGGTCAGGGCGGCGCGGGACACCTGCCCGCCGGGCACGCGCACCCGCACCAGCCCGCCGTCGTCGGCGGGCCAGGGGTGCACGATGCCGGGGCACCGGTCCGGCCGGGTGCGGCTCGTCTGCGACACGAGGGTGGTCCTTCGAGGCCGGGGCTCCTCGCGATCGCCCCTCATCGACCTCGCGGTGGTCTCCGCAAGGGCCAGCAGGTCTTCGGACTCGGGATCGTCCGGGTCGGAGCGTCTTCCCAGGTCCCGGAGGACCCAGTGACGTCGTGCTCCGCCCGTCACCCACACCGCTGCGCGTCAGTCCCGGACTCTCACCGGGTTCCCTGACCCCCTGGGGAGGTCGACTGGCCGGGCCAGCCTACCCCGGCTGTCGGTAGCCTGACCGCCATGCCCGCCCTCAAGGACGTCGTCGACCTGATCCACGGCTGGTACCCGCCCGCGACCGCCGATTCCTGGGACGCGGTCGGGCTCGTCCACGGCGACCCGGACCAGCAGGTGAGGAAGGTGCTCCTCGCCGTCGACCCCACCCCGGCCGTCGCTGAGGAGGCCGCGGACTGGAAGGCCGACCTGCTCGTCGTGCACCACCCGCTGTTCCTCAAGCCGGTCAACGGATTCCCCGCAACCAGCCCCAAGGGCCGCACGCTGCACACCCTCGCGAAGGCCGACTGCGCGCTGCTGACCGCGCACACCAACGCCGACCAGGCCGTCGGCGGCGTCTCGGAGGCGCTGGCCCACGCGCTCGGCCTCACCGACCTCGAGCCGATCGTCCCGGCGCCGATCGGGCCCCGCGACAAGCTCACCGTCTTCGTGCCCCCGGACGCCGCGGCGCCGGTCCGCGCCGCGATCGCCGAGGCCGGCGCCGGCCGGATCGGCGACTACGAGTTCGCCTCGTTCACCAGCGCGCCCGGCGAGGGCAGGTTCCGCCCCCTCGAGGGTGCGAACCCGATGGTCGGCACCGTCGGCGAGCTGGAGACGGTCGAGGAGGTGCGCGTCGAGGTCGTCCTCGACCGTGCGGTCCGCTCCGCCGTCGTCCGGGCGATGCTCGCGGCGCACCCCTACGAGGAGCCGGCCTGGGACGTCGTCGAGCTCGCCGACCCGGGCCTGGCCACGACCGGCACCGGCCGGATCGGCAGCGTCTCGCCGATGACGCTCGGGGAGTTCGCAGCGCAGGTCGCGGCCGCGCTGCCGGCCACCGCGCACGGCGTACGGGTGGCCGGCGACGAGACCCGTCCGGTACGACGAGTGGCGGTCTGCGGGGGAGCGGGCGACTTCCTGCTCGACCGGGTCGCCGGCCTCGGCGTCGATGCCTACGTCACCAGCGACCTGCGCCACCACCCCGCCTCGGAGTTCCTCGAGAAGGGCGGCCCGGCGCTGGTCGACATCGCCCACTGGGCGGCCGAGTCGACCTGGCTGCCGGTCCTCGAGGGGCGGCTGAAGGACGCCCTCGGCGACGCGGTGGACACCCGGATGAGCACGATCGTCACCGATCCTTGGACAATGCACCTGTGAACGCCGATCCCGCCGCCCAGCTCCGCCTGCTCGACCTCCAGGCGCTTGACTCCCAGGTCGACCAGCTCCGGCACGTGCGGGCCAACCCGCCGCAGGCCGCGGAGATCAAGGACCTGCTCGGCAAGCGCGCCGACGTGGACGGCCGGCTGCGCGACCAGCGCATCGTCGTCGACGACCTCGCGGTGGCCCAGGCGAAGGCCGACGCCGATGTGGAGCAGGTGAAGGCGCGTCGTACCCGGGACCGGGAGCGGATGGACTCCGGCGCCATCGCCGACCCCAAGGCCCTCGAGCGGATGCAGCACGAGCTCGAGTCGCTCGAGCGCCGTATCTCGACCCTGGAGGACGAGGAGCTCGAGGTAATGGAGCAGCTCGAGGAGGCGCAGTCCGCGCTGGCCGAGCTCACCTCCGCGATCGAGGACCTCGACGCCCGCCTGGGCGAGCTGACCTCCGCCCGCGACGAGAAGGGCGCCGAGATCGACGCCGAGATCGCGTCGGTGGCCGGTGGCCGCGCGGCGATCGTCGCCGACATCCCGGCCGACCTGCTCGCGCTCTACGACAAGCTGCGCGCCAGCAAGGGCGGCGTCGCGGTCGGTGAGCTGCGCGCGCGCCAGTGCGGCGGCTGCCAGCTGGCGCTCGACCCCAGCGAGCTCGCCGAGGTCCGTGCGACGCCGGCCGAGACCGTGGTCCGGCACGAGGAGTGCCAGCGGATCCTGGTGCGCACCGCGGAGAGCGGCGTCTGATGGTCTCTCCTGCCCGGGTCGTCGTCGAGGCCGACGGCGCCTCGCGGCAGAACCCCGGCCCGGCGTCGTACGGCGCGGTGCTCCGGGACGCCGCGACCGGTGCGGTGATCGCCGAGGACGCCCGCACGATCGGCGTGGCGACCAACAACGTCGCGGAGTACTCCGGTCTCGTCGCCGGGCTCGCCCTCGCCGTCGAGCACGCGCCCGGTGCGGTCGTCGAGGTGCGGATGGACTCCAAGCTCGTCGTCGAGCAGATGTCCGGGCGCTGGAAGATCAAGCACCCGGACATGAAGGTGCTGGCCGCGCAGGCCGCGGAGATCGCGCCCCCCGGTACGACGTACACGTGGGTGCCGCGCGCCGACAACGGCCACGCCGACCGGCTGGCCAACGAGGCCCTCGACGGCACCCGCTCCGGCGTCACCGTCGCGACTCCCGGCGACGGCATCCCCGACGAGCCCGAGTCGGCGGCCGAGGAGGCCTCGTCGCCGGCCAGCGGGCCGGGTCAGCCGACCACCATCGTGCTGGTCCGCCACGGCGTCACCCCGCACACGACCGGTCGCCGCTTCTCCGGCGGGCTCGGCGGCGACAACCCGGCGCTGTCCGAGGAGGGCCGCGCCCAGGCGGCCGAGGTCGCCGAGTGGCTGACCGAGCTCAAGGAGAGCGTCGACGTCGTCGTGGCCTCGCCCGTGCGTCGTACCCGCGAGACGGCCGACATCGTCGCCGCCGCCCTCGGCCTGCCGGTCGAGGAGGAGCCCGGCTTCGCCGAGATGGAGTTCGGCGAGTGGGACGGGCTGACCTTCACCGAGGTCGCCGAGCGCGACAAGGAGCGGATGGAGGCGTGGTTCGCCGACATGGCGGTCCCGCCGCCGGGCGGCGAGTCCTTCGTCGAGGTCCGCGAGCGCGTCCTCGCCGGACTGAACCGCGTCCTCGACGCCCACGAGGGCCGGACGGTCGTCGTGGTCAGCCACGTGACCCCCATCAAGACCCTCGTCGCCCACGCGATGGAGGCGCCACTGGACGCGCTCTTCCGCATGGAGCTCGCGCCCGCAGCCGTGTCGGTGATCGCCTTCTGGCCCGACCCGCGCACGGGTGAGCGCCGCGGGTCGCTGCGCTTCTTCAACGCGCTGGCGCCGGGGCGCCGTACCCTCCGCGACACCGGCCGCTGGTAGCTGGCGACGGGTGGTGGGAGTTTCACCGGCCGGCCGGTGTTTCTCCCGAGCTTGGACGACGAAACTCACGCTTGGACGAGGAAACTTCGTCGTCCAAGCGTGAGTTTCACCGGCCGGCCGGTGAAACTCATTTGACCGACCTCAGAGCTCGCCGACCACCACGTCGAGCTGGGTGCCGTTCCTCGTCGGCTCACCGACCTCGACGGTCCAGCCGAGCCGCTCCAGCGTCGCGGCGAGTGCGGCGGGCGTGCGCGGGTCGGCGCCGTCCTCGAGCAGGGCACGCACGATGCGGCCCTTGGTGGCCTTGTTGAAGTGACTGACGACCTTGCGGGTGCCGTTGTGCTCGTGCAGGACGCGCACGGTCGCGGTCCGCTTCGCCAGGTCCGGCCCGGGGCGCCAGAAGCTCGCGTACATCCCGGAGCGCAGGTCGACGAACAGCCCGCGCCCGATCGCCTCGGTCATCACCGACGGCAGCGCCTCGCGCCACACGCCGGCGACCGGGCCGAGGGCGGGGAGGGTGACGTCCCCCGAGAGCCGGTACGACGGGATCCGGTCGCCCATCCGCACGATCCCGAAGAGGCTGGACGCCACACCGAGCCGGCTGGTCGCACGGCGCTTCGCGCCGGCGGAGAGGGTCTCGAGGTCGAGCGCGTCGTAGAGGACGCCGGTGTAGATCCGGTCGGCCCGGGCGGTCGGCGCGCCCCGCAGGCCGGCGTTGCGGAGCACGAGGTCGGCCTGGCCGGGGGAGAGTCCGAGCACGGCGGCGGCCTTGTCGGCGTCGTCGGCGCAGAGGGTGACCAGTGCGTCGAGGACCTCGGTGCGGGCGGCGGTCAGCTCGGGCGACGACAGCCCGGCGAGGTCCAGCGGCTTGCCCCGCTTCGGGTCGGACTTGCCCTCGCTCGGCGGCAGCAGGATCAGCACCGGGCAAGGATAGGGTCGAGGTCATGCCCAACAACCTCGTGGTCCGGGTCAACGCGAGCTCCCCGACGTTGCAGGCGGGGCTGCAGGCGATCGCCCAGGAGCTGGAGCTGCCGGGCGAGTTCCCGGCCGACGTGACGGCTGCGGCGGAGCAGGCGGCCGCGGACGTCGTGCTCCCCGAGCTCGATCGCACCGACCTGCCGTTCATCACCATCGACCCGGCCGGCTCGATGGACCTCGACCAGGCGGTCCACGTCGAACGGGCCGGCAGTGGGTTCGTCGTCCACTACGCGATCGCCGACGTGGCCGCCTTCGTCCGGCCCGGCGACCCGGTCGACCTCGAGGCCAACCGCCGCGGCGAGACGCTCTACGGCGCCGGCACCCGCATCCCGCTGCACCCGCCCGCCCTGTCCGAGGCTGCCGCGTCGTTGCTGCCGGAGCAGGTCCGGCCCGCCCTGCTGTGGACCATCGAGGTCGACGCCGCCGGCGCGCTGGGGAAGGTCCACGTCGAGCGAGCCCGGGTCCGCTCGACCGCCCGGTGGTCGTACGTCGACGCGCAGGCCGCGCTCGACGACGGCACCGCGGGCGAGGTGCTCCTGCTCCTCCGGGAGGTCGGCCGGCTGCGGGAGCAGCAGGAGGTCGACCGCGGCGGGATCTCGCTGCCGCTGCCCGAGCAGGAGATCGACGAGTCCGACGGGAGCTTCCGGCTGGTCTTCCGCCAGCAGCTCCCGGTCGAGCAGTGGAACGCCCAGATCTCCCTCCTGACCGGCATCGGCGCCGCGTCGTTGATGGTCGGCGCGAAGGTCGGCCTGCTGCGCACCCTCCCGCCGCCGGACCCGCGCGACGTCGCGCGTCTGCGTCGCGTGGCCAAGGGCCTGCGCGTCGACTGGCCCTCGGACTGGGAGTATCCCGAGCTCGTCCGCTCGCTCGACCCGACGATCTCCCAGCACCAGGCGATGGTCGTCGCGTGCACGCGCCTGCTGCGCGGCAGCGGGTACGCCGCCTTCGACGGCCAGCTCCCCGAGCAGACGCGGCACTCCGCGATCGCCGCCGAGTACGCCCACGTCACCGCGCCGCTGCGCCGCCTCGGAGACCGGTACGCCGGCGAGACCTGCCTCGCCATCTGTGCCGGTACGCCGGTGCCGGACTGGGTGCGAGAGGCGCTGCCCGGGCTGCCGAAGACCCTGCAGGACTCGGCCCGCCGCGCCAGTGCGTACGGTCGCGCGGTCCTCGACCTGGTCGAGGCGGCGGTGCTCGCCGACCGGGTGGGCGAGGAGTTCGACGGTGTCGTGACCAGCGTCCGCGAGGACGACCCCGCGCAGGGCGTCGTGGTCCTCGCCGAGGTCGGCGTCGAGGCGCCGGTCTCGGCGTCGCAACCACTGCCCCTCGGCGAGGACGTCAAGGCGCGGCTCACCACCGCCGACGTGGCGGCCCGCAAGGTCGCCTTCACGGTCGCGTGAAGGTCCTCGTCACCGGCGGCGTCCGGTCCGGCAAGTCCCGCCACGCCGAGTCCCTGCTCGCGTCCGCGGCCGATGTCACCTACGTCGCCGCCGGTCCCGCGTACGACGACGCCGACTGGGCCGCGCGGATTGCCGCCCACCGGGTGCGCCGCCCGGCGAGCTGGCGGACCGAGGAGACGCAGGACGTCGCCCGCGTGCTGGCGGCCGCGTCCGGACCGGTGCTGGTCGACTGCCTCGGCACCTGGCTCACCGCGGTGATCGACGCGGCCGGGCTGTGGGAGGCGCCGGTCGACCAGGTGGAGTCGGCCGTCCTGGCCGAGCTGGACGCGACGGTCGCGGCCGTGGCGACCGCGGAGGTGCCGGTGGTGCTGGTGACGAACGAGGTCGGCCTCGGCGTCGTACCGGTGGAGCGGTCGGGACGCCTGTTCCGCGACCTGCTCGGCACCGTCAACCAGCGGGTGGCCGAGGCGTGCGACGAGGTGCACCTCGTCGTGGCCGGACGGGTGCTGAGGCTCTAGCCCTCAGGCTCCGGCGAGGCCGATCAGCAGGACGGCCAGCGCGACCTCGATCGAGGCGCCGAACACGTCGCCGGTGACGCCTCCGAACCGTCGCACGGCGTGCCGGGTCAGCCCGGCCACGACCAGCCCGGCGACCAGGACGGTGACCGGTCCGCGCACGGGGTCGACCAGCGCGGCGAGCGCCGCCAGGGCGCCCCAGCCGATCACCGTGACCGCGAGCGGGACCCGGCGGGTGAAGGTGACGCCGAGCCCGTCCTCGCGCGCCGGGGGAGCCAGCACCGAGCAGGTGATCCAGAGTGCCGCGCGCGAGGCGCACACCGCGGCGCTCGCGACGACGGCGGTGCGGACCTCGCCGGCCCACGGCACGAACCACGTCAGCGCCGCTGCCTGCGCGCCGAGCACGAGCACGACGGCCGCGACGCCGGCCGGGCCCGCCGTACCGGACTTCATGACGGCGAGCGAGCGCTCCCGGTCGTACGACGACGTGAGCCCGTCGGCCACGTCGGACAGCCCGTCGAGGTGCAGCGCGCGGCTGCCCGTCGCGAGGAGCGCGAGGGCGACGAAGGCGACCGCTGCGGCGGGCAGCTCGAGGCGGCCGCCGGCCCACAGGGCGAGGCCGACCGCGGCGCCGAGCGGGAGCACGGCGAGGGGTGCGAGGAGCAGGGCACCGGTGGCCAGGCCGGGGGAGACCTGCAGCACCGGCGGGACGCGCAGCGCGGTCAGCATCCCGATCGAGAGCCGCAGGCTGCGGCCCACCGAGGCGACGTTCACGCGGGAGGCATCAGGTCGGCGAGCAGCGCGACGTCGCGCAGCAGGGCGACCGCCGAGCGGAGCACCGGGACGGCCGCGACGGCGCCCGAGCCCTCGCCGAGGCGCAGGCCGAGGTCGAGGACCGGCTCCAGGCCGAGCTTCTCCAGCGCGAGCGACTGTGCGGGCTCGGTCGAGCGGTGGCCGGCCGCGAACCACGCGGCGGCGCCGGGTGCGATCCGCTCCGCGGTCAGCGCGCAGGCGACGGACATCAGTCCGTCCAGCAGCACGGGTACGCCGGACTCGGCGGCCTCGAGCAGGTAGCCCACGGTCGCCGCGAGGTCCGCACTGCCGACGGCCTGCAGGGTCTGGACCGGGTCGGCGAGCCGGTCACCCGCGCGGTCGAGGGCCTGCTGGACGACGTCCTGCTTGTGCAGGAGCGAGGCGTCGTCGACGCCGGTGCCGCGACCCGTGACCTCGGCGGCGGGCAGGCCCAGCGCGGCGGCGACCATCGCCGAGGCCGGGGTGGTGTTGCCGATGCCCATGTCGCCGGACAGCAGCAGCTGTGCGCCGGCGGCGATCTCCTCGCGGGCGACCGCGCGGCCGGCCTCGAGGGCACTGGTGGTCTCCTCGGCGCTCAGCGCGTCCTCCACGTGGAGCGCGCCGCTGCCGCGTCGTACCTTGTGCGACCGGACGTCGTCGGGCACACCCTCGAGGTCGTCGTCGACGCCGATGTCGAGCACCCGGACGTGGACCCCGTGGGCCGCCGCGAGGGCCGAGACGCCGGCCTTGCCGAGCACGAAGGTGCGCACCATCGCGGGCGTGATCGCCGGGGGATAGGCGGAGACGCCGTGCTGGGCCACGCCGTGGTCGCCCGCGAAGATGACCAGCCGCACGTTGTCGAGGGGCGCGGGCGGGCACTGGCCCTGCGCGGCCGCGACCCAGACGCCGAGCTCGCCGAGGCGACCCAGCGCGCCGGCCGGCGTCGCGAGCCCGGCGAGGCGCTCGGCGGCGGCGGAACGGACGGCGGGACCGGGTGCGGCGATGGCGTTCATGGGCCCGAACGCTACCGTCACGCCGTGTCACATCCAGCCGCGTCCCACACCGTGCTGGTCGTGCCCGTGCCCGCGCTGGAGACGTGGGTCCGGGCTCGGTGGGAGCACTACGAGCCGCGCTGGGTCTCGCGCGATCCCGCCTTCACCCATGCCCACATCACCGCACTGGCGCCCTTCCTGCCCTCGCCGACCGCGGCGGACCTGGCGGTCGTCGGGTCGATCGCGGCGGCGGCCGACGCCTTCGCCTACGAGCTGTCGGCGGTCACTGCCTTCCCCGACGGCGTCGTGCACCTGCCGCCGGACCCGCTCGAGCCGTTCGCGGCGCTGACTGCTGCCTTGTGGGAGGCGTTCCCGTCCTGCCCGCCGTACGCCGGGGCGTTCGCGGACGTCGTACCGCACCTCACGCTCGACCAGCTCTCGGCCGAGGTGAGCCTCGCCTCGGTCCGGGCCTCGCTCGGCGACCTGCTGCCCGTGCGCACCGTCGCCGACCGCCTCGAGCTGCACCGGTACGCCGAAGGCGACTGCCGGGTGCTCGCGTCGTGGTCGCTCGGCTGGCCGGAAGATTTTGCCGGAGATGCCGGGACGCGGTGGTCGGCGAAGCACTAACGTCCGAGCATGCTCCGGCGTGCGTTGGCACGGGCCCTAGCGGCATCCATCCTCGCGATGCCCGTGCTGCTGGGCCCGGACACGCCGACGTCGGCGGCTGCTCCCGGCGATTGCCGAGTGGCCAATGCGCTGCGCACCGCGGGTCAGACCGAGGCCGCCGTCCAGGCGTATCTCGATGTCCTCAAGGTCACACCGGGCGCGGTCTGCGCTTTTCGCGGTATCCGGTCGCTGGCCTCGGCGCCGCCGGCTGACTCCTGCAAGATCGTGCGAACGCTGGCAGACCAGGACGCCCGCGCAGCGGCGCGGGAGGTGCTGACCGAGCACCTGAAGAAGGGCAAGGACTGCCCGGGATTGTCGCTCGCGGACCTCGCCGACGAGGAGAGCCTTCCCGCCCAGGCCGACACGTGGGTGGCGGACTGGGTCGAGAAACCGCTCAAGGTGATCGCCACCGTCGGTGGTGTCATCCTCCTGCTGGCCCTGCTGGTGTTCCTGCTCATGCTGAGGTCCGAGTTCTTCGCCCGTCGGGTCCGACTACGGCTCGCGGCCCAGCTGGTCGTGAAGCCGTTCGGGCCACCGAAGGACGGTCCTGACGTGACCGCCGCGGTCGAGTCGCAGGTCCGCGAGCTGTTCTTCCTCGGGGAGAGCCTGCTCGGCGCGGACTCCATCTACATCGTGGACGCCTACCAGGAACTCGCGCCGGTCATCGACGAACTGGAGAAGGTCAACGCCTCACTGGCACCGGCAGCGGCTTTCGCACGTGCCCTCGACAGCCTGCTGCCTCGAGACCGCTGGATGCTGACCGGTTCCTTCTACGTACCGGGCCCCGGCCGCATGGCCTGTTCGGTGTCGTTCACAGACAACGGTCGTCATGTCGCGGCGACGACCTTCGAGGTCCCGACGGCCGGCGACGAGCCGGTCGAGGCGGACACGCTGGCCCTCGTGCCCTGTGTGGTGGGGTGGAGTCAGCTCGTGGCAGCACGGCGACGTGAGCAGCCGACGAGCGGAGCCACACCGACCGCGTACGGATGGCTCCGCGGTGGAGCAGCGGCCCAGGAACGGGGTGATCATCGAGTGGCAGTCGCGTGCTATTCGGCGGCGATCGCCAACGACGGCACGGATGAGATGGCGCGAATCGCACTGGCCCTGGCTCGCGCAGTCACCGCGGACCCGGCGATGGCAGTGCAGATCCTCGACGAGATGGTGATGCGCCTTGAGTGACGCGCCCCTGACCCTGAAGCATCCGGTCACGGTGGACCGGCTGAGGCTCTACTACGCCCTGGCGGCAGCCAGGGTGCACCTCGCGATCGATCCCGCTCGCAACTTCCGCGGCGTCGATGACGAGGAACGCCTGGAGCTCCTCCGCCTGGCCGCGACGTATGCCGGGCTGGTCGCGGTTGCAGGCGCGGAGCTGGAAGCGCTCGAGGGATCGGCGAACGACTTCCTCGGCCAGTCCCTGGTGCCGGCGGCCTACGTGCTCAGGGCAGGAGCTCTGCTGGAGCTGGCGTGGGCGCAGAGAGACGACGACGAACGGGTAGCGGTTGCTGCGACGACGTCGTGGGACCTTGTGGCCGGGATGGATGTCTCAGCGGTGTCCTACCGGGTCCGCTACAACCTCGCGTGCTACTGGTCATCGTGGATCGACCGGGTCATCGTCCCTCCGGTCGGGACCGATGACCGACCTCCCACGGCCTATCCTGCCCGACGCGCTTTGGCGGAGCTGCGGACCTCCCTGGCCACGGCGCCCTTCTTGGCGGCCGCCCGCCTCGCCGACTGGGCGGTGCGCGACCCGTCCCTGGCGCGACTGCGGCGGTCGTCGGTCGGCGAGCTGGAGTTCGTGGCCGCAGTGGCGCCGTACCGGCACGGTTGATCGCCTCAGTGGGCCAGCTTCAGGCCGATGACGCAGCCGATCAGGCCGAGGATCAGCAGGATCCGCAGCGCACTGACCGGCTCCTCGCCGCTCACCATCGCGATCACGACCGTGAGCGCTGCCCCGATGCCGACCCAGACGGCGTACGCCGTGCCGACCGGCAGGGTGCGCATCGCGTAGCCGAGCCCGATCATGCTCGCCGTGACCGCGACCGCGAACACCAGCGACGGCGCGAGCCGCGAGAAGCCCTCGCTGCGGGAGAGGGCCGTCGCCCAGATCGCCTCGAGCCCGCCGGAGACGACCAGCACCAACCACGCCATGACCACCACGTCCTTCGTGGCCGTCTTGTCGCAGTCCGGGTACGGCTCCCTCGTCCGGCAGCCGGTCGCCGGCTGTGGCCCCCAGTCTAGGGGTTCAGACGTGGCCGCTGAGCTGCGCCAGCCGGGTCGCGAGCGCGTCGACCAGGGCGTTCGCCTGCTTCTCGCTGAGCGCGGCGTTGCGGCTGCCGCCCTGGCTCGACACGGGCAGCACGTCCACGGACAGCCGCGCCCCGCCCGCCAACGCCCGCAGCTCGTCGACCTTGTCGCCGAACGGGGTGCCGCTGCCGGGGGAGTAGTAGCGGATCGCCTCGTCGATGTCGTCGGCGAACAGGTCGGCCTTGGTCACCGCGATCACCAGCCACACCGGCCGGTCGCGGCGCACCGCCATCGAGGCGATCCGGTGGGCCGTGATCGTCCAGTCCTCGAGCTCGGCGGCGAGCTGCTCCTCACGCGTGGCGGAGGCGGCGCCCGACGTACCGCCGGCCCGGCGAGGCGTCGCGTGGCCGTGGGCGACCACGTGGATCACGCCGTCGACCGGCTCGTCGTGGAAGACCTCGTCGAGCGCCCCGAGCCGCGTCGCCGCGTTGTCGCCCGGGACGACGAGGAAGCGGAAGCCGTGGAGCCGGCGGGAGCGCCGGGTACGTCGCTCCATCACCGCTGAGCCGACCTCGGCCGGGCCGCCGTCCGTGCCGCGTCGCGTGAGGCGGTCGGCGAGCTGGGTCTTGCCCACGCCCGTCATGCCGGTGACCGCCACGACCGGGAACCGCCGCCGGAACAGCTGGTGGGCGCGCTCCGGTGTCGAGGCGATCGCGCCCAGGATCGTCCGGGAGCGGGTACTGCGGGCCACGACGCCTCCTGGGCAGCTTCGGTGACGGGTCGTGCCGAGCCTACGGCCCGGAACCAGTCGCCTGTGGTCCCATGGTGCCCGTGGAACGTGTGATCGGCATCGGCGGCGTCTTCCTGCGCGCGACGGACCCTGCGGCGTTGGGCGCCTGGTACCGCGAGGCCCTCGGCATCGATGCCGACGAGCACGGCCTGTGGTTCCCCGACGCCGGGCCGACGGTATTCGCCGCCTTCGCGCACGACACCGACTACTTCGGTGCCCGCACCCAGCAGGCGATGATCAACTTCCGCGTGCGCGACCTCGACGCGATGCTGGCGCAGCTGCGCCGACTCGGGGCGGAAGTCGTCGACGACCTGCAGGAGATGGACGGCGTGGGGCGGTTCGGCTGGGTGACCGATCCCGAGGGCAACCGCGTCGAGCTCTGGCAACCCGCGTGAGCCGGATCGCTCGGATCAGCCGGGCGGCGTGCCCGGCTTGTGGGCGACGTAGAAGTAGTTGAACGGGTCGGTCCGGACCTCGCGGACCTCGACGTCGACGAGTCCGGCCTCCTCCAGCATCCGCACCGCGGTCTGCCGGCCCCACACGGTGCCGAGGCCCGCGCCGCCGTGGGCCAGGGACACCGTCATGCAGTGCATCAGGCTCAGCGTGTAGAGGTAGGTCGCCCACGGCAGCCGCAGGTTGTTCTCGACGCCGCTCTCGGCCTTGATGTCGACCATGAGGAAGGTGCCGCCGGGGCGCAGGCTCGCGGCGATCCCGGCCAGCACGCGGTCCGGGAACGCCTGGTCGTGGATGGCGTCGAAGGCCGTCACGACGTCGTACGCCGCCACCTCGCCGAGCTCCGCGACGTCGCGCACCTCGAACGTCGCATTGGTCAGGCCCCACGCCGCGGCCTCCGAACGGGCCGCCTCGATCGCCTCCGCGCCGAGGTCGTACCCCACGAAGCGGCTCGCCGGGTAGGCGCGCGCCAGCAGGTTGACCGCGTGCCCGGATCCGCAGCCGATGTCGGCCAGGGCGGCACCCTCGGTCAGCCGTTGGTGCAACCCGGGCACCTCCGGTACGACGATGTCGAGCAGCCCCGCGTCATGCGTGGCCGCCGCCTCCTCGGCCATCAGCGCGTGGAACCGCGGGTAGTGGTCGTAGTCGAGGCCCCCACCGTGGCGGAACCGCTCCCGCAGCTGGGGCTCCACGCCCGCCAGCATGGTGAGCATCTTCAGGCTGCGGGCGAGGTTCACCGGTCCGCCGGCGGGTGTCAGGCAGGCGGCGCGCTCGGGCGGGAGCGAGTAGTGGCCGCTCGCGGCGTCGTACGCCGCGACGTCGCCGGCCACGATCCCGTCGAGCCACTCCCGCAGGTAGCGCTCGTCCACGCCGGCCGCCTCGGCGAGCGTGGCGCTGTCCGCCGGACCCGTCCGTGCCAGGACGTCGAGCAGCCCGAGCTCGTCGCCGATGCCGAGCAGCAGGCCGAGCGAGGCGTCGTTCATCACGCCGACCATGCGGCGCTGGAAGGCCTTGGCGGCGTCCTTGTCGATGTCCTTGTCGAAGGTGCTCATGGTGCTCGTCCTTCCCTCTTCCGGGACACTAGCCTTCCCCCATGGCGACCTTCACCCTGACCTGCATCGGTGACGACCGGGCGGGCCTCGTCTCCGAGCTCTCCGCCCCGATCCACGCCCACGGCGCCAGCTGGCACCGCAGCCAGATGGCGCGTCTGGGTGGGAAGTTCGCCGGGATCCTCCTGGTCGACGTGCCCGACGCGAAGGCCGAGGCCCTCGCTGCCGACCTCCGGGCGTTGAAGGACGTCGGACTCACGGTGACCGTCGAGCAGACCGACGTACCGGAGGTGGAGTCGGACGTCCGGATCACCCTCGAGCTGCTCGGTGCCGACCGTCCGGGCATCGTCGCCGAGGTCTCCGCCGCCCTCGCCGGTCAGCGCGTGAGCATCCAGGAGCTCGCCACGGACGTCCGCGAGGCGCCCATGGCCGGCGGCCTGCTGTTCGAGGCCCAGGCGGTCCTGGTCGCACCCGCGGGCACGAGCGTCGACGGTCTGCGCTCGATGCTCGAGGCCATCGCCGACGAGCTGATGGTGGAGATCAACCTCTCCGACGGCTGATCGCCTACCCGCGCGGGCGCAGGCAGACCCAGCCGAGTGCCACGCCGAAGCCCGCCATCAGGGGGCCGACCACGCTGAGGGACTTCGACTCGTCGTACCCGAAGACGCCCCAGGACGCGAGCGTGAAGAACCCTCCGGCCAGCGCCAGCAGCACCGCGATCGGCAGCCCGATGAGCAGTGCGGGGAGCCGGGAGGGCCTGCCGTAGCGGGAGTCGTCCATGGGGACATTGTGCGCAGGCGTTCGGCTGCGACGGGCTCGGGTCGCAGTTGCAGCACTTTATGACCATAAAGTGGTTTAAGGTGGAGCGATGGACCGCCTTCCAACGATCACGCCAGCGGCGGTTGGGAGAGCCGCGCCTGGAAGCGACCGACTGACCGCGCGGCGTCGCGCCGCCAGCAGCTGAGCGCGCGTGGTCCCTATCGCGCCGCGGTGCCCGCCCTCATCGGTCACGGCTCACCTGTGTTCCCCCCGCCACTCCAGGCGGAAGCGGAGGACGCCGTCCGCGCCATCACCCGCTTCGACGCCGACATCGCGTCGGTCGAGCTCGCGCCGCTCGCTGCCGTCCTGCTGCGCACGGAGTCGGCGTCGTCGTCGCAGATCGAGGGAGTGACTGCCGGCGCCCGCGCGCTCGCGCTCGCCGCGATCGAGAAACGGAGCGGTCGCAACGCCGAGTTGGTCGTCGCCAACGTGACGGCCATGCAGCGTGGCATCGAGCTGGCGGACGACATCAGCGTCGGATCGATCCTAGCCGTGCACGACGCCCTGCTCCACGGCCACGAGTACGCCGCTCCGGGCCGCTTCCGGACGGAGCAGGTGTGGATCGGCAGCACGGCGATCAGTCCCCACGCTGCGTCCTTCGTGCCCCCGCACCACGACAGGGTTCCGGCGGCGATGGATGACCTGATCGACTTCGTCCGACGCACCGACCTTCCCGTCCTGGTCCACGTCGCGATCGCCCATGCCCAGTTCGAGACGATCCACCCGTTCAACGACGGCAACGGCCGGGTCGGTCGCACCTTGGTCCACGCGATGCTCCGCCACGCGGATGTCACCCGCCACCTGACGGTGCCGGTGTCGGCCGGCCTGTTGGCGGACACCTCCGCGTACTTCGACGCCCTGACTGCGTACCGCGCCGGCGACGTCGAACCGATCGTCCGACAGTTCATCGCCGCGTCGTTCCGAGCCGTCGACAACGGCCGGATCCTCATCGAGGACCTCGACCGAATCCTCCAGTCCTGGACCGACAAGCTGCCGTCACGTCGCGGCTCCGCCGCTCGTCGCCTGCTTCCACTGCTCGTCAACCAACCCGCGGTCAACGTCGCCTACGCCGTCGAGACCACGGGCGTCGCGCTCTCCGCGGCGCAACGTGCGGTGGAGCAACTGGAGGAGGCGGGCATCCTGGTGCGGGCGGGAGCCGCGCGACGCAACCGGGTGTGGACGGCGCCCGACGTGATCGACGCACTGGACCGGTTCGCGGAGCGTGCCGGCCGCCGGAGCTGATCGCATGTCACGGGCGGGCCCAACGCGGCCCGACGCCGCCAGTTGCATTCGCCGGAATCTGCCGGGTGCCCGCGCCCATGTTCGGGCGTGGGATTCCACGATTGAACGGCCCCGAGTTCAGTAGAGGCCGGGTTCTGACATTTCGAGGGTCGCAGACTGCTGCTGGCTGAGTTAGTAGGTGGCTTCGATCTCCGCGGGCGGTCGGTTCCCGATGGCTTCGAAGATTCCGAACGCGTGGTCCGTCTGCCAGCACAACGGACGTCATGGAAGCCGCGGAGACCCATCCGCGTGTGCGGCGTCGGCGATGCAGGACTGACTGCCGGCTCTCCGGGTCCCTTTCCGCTCAGACGTGGGTCGACGCCGTCTCGACCAGCACGTGCAGCGCGAACTCGGCCACGCCACGGACCCGCCTCCGTCGGTGAGTGCCGCCGAGGGAGACGGCCCGCACGTCCAGGTGCGGGTTGACCGGCCGAGACCAATCCCGCGCACCTCCAGCTGTTCGTGATGGAGCCGCCCGGCCGGGAGGATTCGCCACCGGCTGAGCAGCGACTCGGCCCTCGCTCATCGCTCGTAGTCCTCGCGCTCACCTCCCGGCCCTGCCATGGCCAGGTCGGCATGCGCCTCGGCGGGCCGGTCGCGGATCTGCCGGGGTGCTCGTCCGTCGGTTCGCGCGTGCACAAAGGTTCCATCCACCGTGCACGTACGTCCACGCGGTGCCAGGGGTCAGGCGGAGAGATTGGGTCGATCACGAGATCTCCGTCACGTGACGGAGTCGCTACCCGAGGAGGCCGCCATGGCAATCGACTTCACCCTGAGCGAGGAAGAGCTGGGTCTGCGCAAG
The DNA here is from genome assembly GCF_001428825.1 of Nocardioides sp. Root240. Taxonomy (GTDB): domain Bacteria; phylum Actinomycetota; class Actinomycetes; order Propionibacteriales; family Nocardioidaceae; genus Nocardioides. Next base: position 59,668 of record NZ_LMIT01000002.1, read on the forward strand.
CAGGCGAGGGCATTCGCTGACGAGGTGCTCAGCGGCGTCGCGGACGCGATCGCCCCGTTCGCTGACCCCCTGGACCGGTTCCGTGCCATCCGTCCGTTCTACGAGCAGATGGTTGCTGGTGGTTTCCTCCGCGGGCTGGTCCCGGCCCAGTACGGCGGCGGCCGCTTCACCAACCTGCAGTTCGCCCTCGCCTGCGAGGAGATCGCCCGCGTCGACGTCAACGTGGCGTCGGCACTGCTGGGCACCGGCCTCGGTCTTCACCCCATCATCGTCGGGGGCACCGAGGAGCAGAAGGAACGGTTCCTCCGCCCGTTCACGGGCGATCAGCCACGGCTGGGCGCCATCGCATTCACCGAGGCCGCGGGCGGTGCGAACTACGACTCGCCCGACCCGGCAGCCGGCACCCAGACGTTCGCCGAGCTGGTCGGGGACGAGTGGGTCATCAACGGCAAGAAGGCGTACACCACCAATGCTTCCGGGTGGGACGACCGCGGCGCCGACCTGATCAGCGTCATGGTCCGGACCGACATGTCCAGGCCTTCGTCGGAGTCGCTGGCGGTCATCGTCGTCGAGGCCGGTACGCCGGGTGTCGAGATCACCGGCATGATCGACACGATCGGGCACCTTGCCACGAACTCACCGGTGGTGGAGTTCAACGACGTCCGCGTGCCGGTGTCCAACATGATCGGCTCGCCGGGCGACGGACTCGAGCTCATCAAGGCCGCGTTCTCCTGGACCTGCTCAAGCATCGGGGCTGCCTGCGTCGGTCGGATGCGCGCGGCCTTCGACTTCGCCTACGAGTTCACGCGGACCGACCACCGGTCTGGTCCCCACCCCGTCCTGGAGTACCAGAACGCGGGCTACATGCTCGCCGACATCAAGACCCGCATCGAGGCCGCCCGGTACTTCGCGTGGAAGGCGGCCGACCACTACGACAAGACCGGCGGAAAGGACCGGGAGCTGGCCAACATGGTCAAGATCTTCAACTCCGAGCTGTCGGTGCAGACGGTCTACGACGCCATGCGCCTGGTGGGCGTCGAGGCTTACGGGGACCGCACGCCGATCGCCTCGATCATGCAGGACGTGCTCTGCTTCCCGGTGTACGACGGCGGAAACATGGGTGTCCGGCGCCGCGCGATCCACGAGATGCTCCTCAACCCTGCCTTCGATCCGCTGGCTGCCGGTGAGAACCGGCTCTCCCTCTGACCACTCCCTCCATGGGCGTCGGGTGAACCAGCCCGGGCGGCCACGCATTCAAACGAAAGAAGGCGCATCATGACGATCTCCCTGGAGATCCCGGACGCCGTGTCGGCGTTCCTGAAGTCCCCCGTCTCCCACCTCATCGGCGGAGCGGACGTCACGTCGGCGAGCGGCGAGACGTTCACGACGCTGAACCCCTGCGACGGCTCCCTGCTCGCCGAGGTCGCCTCCGGTGGCCCGCGCGAGGTCGACCTTGCGGTCGCGGCCGCCCGTCGTGCGTTCGACGGGCCGTGGAAGCGGATGCCTGCGGGGCAGCGCTCCAAGGTGCTCTGGCGGCTCGCCGACCTGATCGAGGAGCGAGCCGAGGAGTTCGCCACCCTCGAGGCCCTCGACACCGGCAAGCCGCTCACGCTGGCCCGTGCCGTGGACATCCCGCTCGTGGTCGAGTGGTTCCGCTACATGGCGGGCTGGCCGACCAAGCTCACTGGCTCCACCATCCCCGTCACGGCGCCGGCCGGTCCCGGGAACTACTTCGCCTACACGCTGCGCGAGCCCGTGGGTGTCGTCGGCGCGATCATCGCGTGGAACTTCCCTCTCCTGCTCGTGTCGTGGAAGCTCGCGCCTGCGTTGGCGGCGGGCAACACGGTCGTCCTCAAGCCGGCTGAGCAGACACCGCTGACGGCTGCGCTGTTCGCTGAGGTCGTCCGGGAGGCAGGCATTCCCGACGGTGTGGTCAACATCGTCCACGGCGGTGGCGAGGAGACAGGCGCTGCGCTGGTCAACCACCCGGGTGTTGACAAGGTGTCGTTCACCGGTTCCACGGAGGTCGGCAAGAAGATCATCCAGGGAGCCGCCGGCAACCTGAAGAAGGTGACGCTCGAGCTGGGTGGCAAGTCTCCGAACATCATCTTCGGTGACGCCGACCTGGAGACGGCGATTCCTGGCGCAGGCATGGCGATCTTCCTCAACCAGGGCGAGGCTTGCGAGGCGGGGAGCCGCCTCTTCGTCCATGACAGTGTCTACGACGACGTGGTCGCCGGCGTCGCCGACATCGCGCGCGGATTCAAGCTCGGGAACAGCCTGGATCCGGAGACGACCATGGGACCGGTCGTGTCGCAGACCCAGCTCGACACCGTGCTCGGCTACCTCGATGCCGGACGCGCGGAAGGTGCCCGCGCCGTGGCAGGTGGCAATCGCCACGGCACCGAGGGCTTCTTCATCGAGCCGACGGTCCTGGTCGACGCTGAGCCCGGGATGCGGGTGGTCGACGAGGAGATCTTCGGCCCCGTGCTGACCGTCCAGCGCTTCACCGACACCGCGCAGGTCGTCCAGGCCGCCAATGCGACCGCCTACGGCCTGGCCGGCGGGATCTGGACCCGCGACCTGGCGCTCGCCCACAACGTCGCCAGCGAGCTGCGCGCCGGATCGGTGTGGATCAACACCTATCACGTGCTGGACCCGGCCCTTCCCTTCGGTGGCTACAAGCAGTCCGGGTGGGGACGCGAGCACGGCGCCGAGGTGTTCGATGCGTACACCGAGACCAAGACGGTCGTGGTCAACAAGGGCTGACCGCGGCCACCAGCCGCCTTCGACGACCTCCTGAGCCGTCCCACGACACCGGACGGGGCGAGAAGGGTCACCTCTCGCCTCGTCCGGTCATCAAGGGGATGGCAGAATGGATGAGGATGCACTCGATCCGTACCTCGTGGGCGGATGGATCCGCAGAACCAATCCCGTTCTCCTGAGCAGCACAACGCGGAGAAGTGGTGGACAGAACCTGGAGCACCGACACCTACCCGGTCGAGCAGCAGCTGGCGTACTGGGCCGATGTGGTGTGCCAGGCATTCACCCCCCTCGCGCCCACCCGCGGACGCGAGCACATCGACCGGAGCCGCACGCCCATCGGGCTGGAAGGCTGGGTCCGATCCACCCGCCTCGGCGAGACGAATGCAGCCGAGATCGCCTCCTGCACCCAGCTCCTTCGTCACGGACCCCGAGAAGTCCGGCAGTCCCCGAGCGAGGAGGTCTTCGTCAACCTCCAGCTGGCGGGCTCTTGCAAGGGCGAGCAGGGCGACCGGCGGCTACTGATCGGGCCCGGGCAGATCGGGATCTACGACACGACGGCGCCGTACACCCTCGAGTTCGAGGAGGCCGGCGACGGCCAGGCCTGGCGCGTGCTGTCGTTTCGCGTCCCACGGACCAAGGTCGCCGGGATCATGCCGGCGGACAGCAGGATCGGAGGTCGCGGCATCGACCGCGAACACGGTGCCTCGAGAGTGGCCATCGACATGATGCTGAGCATCTGGGAGTCCCGTGGGCATCTCACGCCGGCCGCGCAGCTGGCGCTCGACGACAGCTTCGCCCAGGTTCTCGCCACTGCTCTCGGAGCGTTCGACGGGGCCACGATCGAGGACCGCGCCGCCCGCGACGCGGCATTGAGGACCGCCGCCACGCGCTACGCCCGCAGCCGCATCAGGAGTGGGCGAGTCCTCGCTGAGGACGCCGCCGGTCATGTCGGAATCTCCGTGCGCAAGCTCCACCAGCTCTTCTCGAACGACGGCGCATCCTTCGGATCAGTCGTACGCCAGCTTCGCCTGGAGCAGGTCGCACGCGAGCTGCGCGTCCAACCATCGGTGAATGTGGCCGACCTGGCACATGCGTGGGGGTTCTCCGACAGCTCCCACATGATCCGGCTCTTCAGGGAGCGCTACGGCTGCACCCCGACCGAGTACCGGTCGAGGACGGAGTGGACCGCGCGGACGACGAGTTGAGATCGGTGGAGAGCCTGACCGTCGGCGGATCAGTCGTGACGGGGGTGGTCGGTGATGGTCGTCAGTGGGTTCTACTGCGGACTGGCTGCGGACCAGACTGCTCAGAAAATTGGAGAAACCGCAGGTCAGAGACCAGGTTGGGGACGGGCTGGCCTGTAAGCCGGGTTCTGTGATCGGCGACCATCCATCTAGGGCTGCCGTTGCCGACAGCCTCGAGCGACCTACCCGCACACTCGGACGAGCCGCCCTCGAACGTGTGCTGTCTGGTCTTGCTCCGGGTGGGGTTTGCCGAGCTGCACCGGTCGCCCGGTGCACTGGTGGGCTCTTGCCCCACCGTTTCACCCTTACCGCCTCCCGGAGGAGGCGGCGGTCTGTTCTCTGTGGCACTGTCCCGCGGGTCACCCCGGGTGGGTGTTACCCACCACCCTGCTCTGTGGAGCCCGGACTTTCCTCGGAACCCGACGCCTCGCGGCGGTGGGTCACGCGGTCGCCCGGCCAGCCCGTCCGCGGGTCACTCTAGGGGAACAACCGGGGCGGGCCGACAGTTGAGGGTCACATGAACGAGACGACCGAGCCGCAGATCACCCTCCAGGCGCCGGCGATCGTCTTCCCCGGCGCTAGCGCGAGGCACGAGAACGCCTACCGCACGGCCCACGACCTGCTCAGCCGCCGCGCGCCCCGCGAGGCGCTCGCGGTGCTGGAGCCCGCGCTCGAGGAGGAGCCGACCAACCGCGGGCTCCGGTCGCTGCGGGCCTGGGCCTACCTGATGCGTGCCCAGCTCCAGAAGGCCCACGACGAGCTGCGCGGGCTCGTCGACGAGGACCCGTCTGACGCGTGGACCCGCCATGCCCTCGGCCGGGCGCTCGAGCGCCAGGCCAGGTACGACGACGCGCTGCCCCACCTGCGCCTGGCCGCCGCGATGACCGGCGACCCCGAGCACGAGTACGACGTGCTGCGGGTCGAGCGGATGGCCGGCAAGGTCACGCCAGGCGCGTGATCTCGACGTTGACGTCGAGCGCGGCGGTCTCCGCGCCGGTGTAGATCCCGCGCAGGGGAGGGACGTCGGCGTAGTCGCGGCCGTGGCCGATGGCGACGTACCGCTCGCCGGGCGACCGGTCGGTGGTGGGGTCGAAGGGCTGCCAGCCGTCGTCCCACCACTCCAGCCACGCGAACGGACTGCCGACGACGGTCTCGCCGACGACGGGGGAGTCGACGGGGTGGACGTAGCCCGAGACGTAGCGGGCCGGGATGCCGAGCGTGCGCAGGCCGCCGATGGCCAGGTGCACCATGTCCTGGCCAACGCCGGCGCGCTGGCCCCACGCCTCGGCGGCGGTCGACTCGGCGTCGGTGACACCGGGGAGGAAGTCGATCTGCGCGGTCACCAGGCGGCACACCGCACGTGCCGCGTCTCCGGGCAGGTCGGCACCGGCACCGATGTCGTTCACGAGCTCGGCGAAGTCGACAGGGGGCGCGACGACGTCGCTGACGACGAGGTACTCCGTCCACCGGTCGCGCACCTCCCGCTCGGCGTACGACGACCAGCTGGACCTCGCCTCGGGCTCGGCGCCCGTGCGGTTCACCTGCACGGTCGAGGTGGCCGTCACGGCCATCGAGTCGTGGGGGTCGACGACCTCGAACGCGGTGACCGCGCAGCCGAAGTAGTCGGTGTAGGAGTAGGTCCACGGCTTCGGGCTGACGTCGAGGCGGTGGTGGACGACGATCTGCTCGGGCGTGGTCACGGGCGTCATCCGCGCCTGGTTGTAGGACGCCATGGCGCCGCCGTCGTAGGTGTACTCCGAGGTGTGCACGATCCGCAGCTGCATGTTCATGCTCCGACTCCCTTCCAGGCGAGGGCTTCCGAGCCGGCGAAGTACCGCCGGGAGATCGCGTCCGTCGCGGCGGCGCAGGTGCGTTGCAGCCGCTCCATCTCGTCGGGGAGGTCCTCGACGAGGTCGGCGAGCGAGCGGTACTCCAGCTCCGCGCGCATCCGGCCGATCAGCCGGTGCGCCTCGTCCTGGAAGCCCGCGCGCCGCGGGTCGCCGCCGAGGTTGTCGAGCGCCTGCTCGGCCCGGTTGAGCGCGAACACGACCGACCGGGGGAACAGCCGGTCGAGCAGCAGGAACTCCGCCGCGGCGCGGTCGGTCTCGATCCCGCGGTAGGTGCGGAGGAAGGCGTCGTAGGCCCCCGACGCGCGCAGTGCCGATGTCCACTGCCCGCCGCTGGCGGACAGCGCGGTCGTCGCGACGAGCCGCGAGGTCATGTCGGCGCGCTCGATGTTGCGGCCGAGCACGATGAACTGCCAGCCCTCGTCGCGGGTCATGGTTGCGTCGGCCGTGCCGTTGATGAGGGCGGCGCGCTCGCGCACCCAGCTGAAGATGTACGGCGGCCTCAGGGCCTCGAAGTGTCCCGACGGGATCGGGCGCCAGGTGGTGTTGATGACCTCCCACAGCGGGACGGTCAGCGTCTCGCGCGCACCCCGGGCGGACTCGCGGGCGGCGCCGAAGATGGCGGCGATCGAGCTGGGGGAGCCGGCGTCGTAGGCCAGCAGTCGCAGCACCTGCTCGATCGACACGGAGCCGAACAGGTCGACGCCGTACTCCTTCGCGTCGGCGGGCTCCACGCCCATGCACGACAGCAGGTCGCGGCAGGTCTGTGCCTCGTCGACGGCGGCGTCCTCGAGGAGGAGCTGGGTCTGGACGTCGAGGATGCGCGCCGTGTCGTCGGCCCGCTCGATGTAGCGGCCGATCCAGAACAGGGACTCGGCGATCCGGCTCAGCATCAGAGCACCTCCCTCGACTGCTGCTGTTGCTGTTGTTGCTGTTCGGGGGAGGTCGGCCCAGCAAGCACCCAGGTGTCCTTGGTGCCGCCGCCGCGCGAGGAGTTCACGATCAGCTCGCCCTTGCCGAGCGCCACCCGGGTCAGGCCGCCGGGCAGCACCCACACCCGGCTGCCGTCGTTGACCGCGAACGGCCGCAGGTCGACGTGGCGTGGGCCGAGCTCGCCGTCGACGAAGGTCGGCACCGTCGACAGCTGGACCACGGGCTGCGCGATCCACGAGCGCGGGTCGTCGAGCACCTTGCCCCGCAGCTCGTCCAGCTCCGCCCTCGATGCGCGCGGACCGATCACGATGCCCTTGCCGCCCGACCCGTCGACCGGCTTGAGCACCAGCTCGTCGAGGCGGTCCATCACCTCGGCCAGGTGGTCGGGCTCCCCGCAGCGCCAGGTGTCGACGTTGCGGATCACCGGCTCCTCGTTGAGGTAGTAGCGGATCACGTCGGGCATGTAGGTGTAGACGAGCTTGTCGTCGGCGACGCCGTTGCCGACCGCGTTCGCGAGCGTGACGTTGCCCGCCCGCGCGGCGTCGATCAGGCCGGGGCAGCCGAGCATCGAGTCGGCGCGGAAGTGCACCGGGTCGAGGAACTCGTCGTCCACGCGTCGGTAGATCACGTGCACCGGGGCGAGCCCCTTCGTCGTGCGCATCATCACCTCGCCGCGCCGGCAGACCAGGTCGCGGCCCTCGACGAGCTCGACGCCCATCGTGCGGGCGAGCAGCGTGTGCTCGAAGTAGGCGCCGTTGTAGACGCCCGGGGTCAGTACGACGACGGTCGGGTCCGCCACGCCCGCCGGCGCCGCGGCCCGCAACGCCGCCAGCAGCCGCTGCGGGTAGCTCGCCACCGGACGGATCCGGTGCTGCGCGATGGTCTCCGGCAGCGCGGCCGAGATCGCGCGCCGGCTGGTCATCACGTAGGACACCCCCGACGGCACCCGCACGTTGTCCTCGAGCACGCGGAACTCGCCGTTGTTGTCGCGGATCAGGTCGATGCCCGAGACGTGCACGCGCACGCCGTTCGCGGGGCGGATCGTCGCGGCCTGCCGGTGGAAGTGGGAGCTGGTCGTGATGACCTGGCGGGGGAGGACCCCGTCGTTGAAGACGTTGCCGGCGTCGTACACGTCGGCGAGGAGCAGCTCGAGTGCCTTGACCCGCTGCTGGAGGCCCCGCTCGATGGTCGTCCAGGTGTCCATCTCGATGACCCGCGGGAGGATGTCGAGCGGCATCGCCCGCTCCTCGCCGCCGATGTCGAAGGTGATCCCCTGGTCGAGGTAGCTCGCCTGCAGCGCCTCCACCCGACTGATCAGCTCGGGGGTGCTCATCTTGTCGAGCGAGTCGCGCATCCGCAGGTACGGCGGCCGCAGCTCGTCACCGTCGAACATCTCGTCGTAGGCCGGTCCACTGGTCCCGTACCCTTCGAACATCGTGCTCATGACCGGACACTACTCACGTCCGGTAACGCGAATGTTGCACGACGCGGCGCTGCTGTTACTGGAGTAGGTTGCCGACCATGGCGAATGACGGCGAGTACTGGTTCTGCCTGAAGCACCACGCGGTCGAGGGCGCCGAGGGCTGCCCCAACAAGGACCGCCTCGGCCCCTACGACACCGAGGCCGAGGCCGCGCGCGCGATCGAGCATGCCGCCGAGCGCACGGCCGCGTGGGACAACGACCCGGACTGGAACGACGACGCCGCGGCCGGGCCCGACTCCGACCGCGAGTAGGCCCCGTGCCGTTCTCCCGTCGCCGCCGGATCCGTCCGGTGGCGATCGACCCTGCCACCGGACGGAAGATCTCCCCGTTGCCGTTCATCGGCCTGGTGCTCGTGGTCTCGTCCTTCTTCCTGTACGCCGCCTCCGGGCTCCTCGCTCCGGCGTGGGCCGTCGTGCTGCTGATGCTCACCTGGGTCGCGATGCTCGTGATGTGCTTCGTGTGGTGGACGCCGTACCCGAAGCGGGTCGTGGTGCTGGGTGTCGTGTCGTGGGTGTGGTGGTTCGTCGCGGTGACTGCCGGCGGTGTGTTCCTCGACTGGACGGCGTGAGCGGCGACCGCTTCACGGTGACCTACGAGCCCTGGTGATCGAGCCTCGGGCAAGATGGACGACATGGCCATCCAGATCGCCCAGGACCCCGCCGCCGACAAGGTGCTGACGGACGACCCGTTCGCGCTGCTGGCCGGCATGATGCTCGACCAGCAGTTTCCCATGGAGCGCGCGTTCGCGGGACCGGCTAAGGTGCTGGAGCGGTTCGGGACCCTGCAGCCGGCGGCGATCGCGGGCGCCGACCCGGAGAAGTTCTCGGAGCTGTGCCGCACCCCGCCCGCCATCCACCGGTACGGCGGCGCGATGGCCGCGCGGATGCAGGAGCTCGCGCAGGCCGTGGTCGACGAGTACGACGGCGACGCGTCCCGGATCTGGACCGAGGCCGCGAGCGGGGCGGACCTGCTCAAGCGGATCCAGGCGCTGCCGGGGTTCGGGAAGCAGAAGGCCCAGATCTTCACGGCGCTCGTGGCCAAGCAGCTCGGCGTACGGCCGGCCGGCTGGGAGAAGGCGGCGGGTGACTACGCGCTCGACGGGTACCGCTCGGTCGCCGACGTCACGGACGCGGACTCGCTGCTGAAGGTGCGCGAGTACAAGCAGGCCAAGAAGGCCGAGGCGAAGGCCAAGGCCTGACGGTGTCCGTCGCCGGACCTGCGTCCAGCGTCCGCGTGAACGCCGCGCGAACGCGACGCGACCCGACCACGACACGTCGGAGGAGGCCCGGATGCGAAGCCCCTTTCGGCACCGTGGCATGATGACCGAAGCGGTCTTGACGCCTCCGGGCCTCGCCGCGCCCTAGACCCGCCAGTATCGAGAGGTGTTCGTGTCCTCGAACCGTTCGGTCCCGCCCGCCGTGCTCACCCACCCGTCCATCGTTGCGCTGATCGAGCGTGGCGCGCCAGCGGGAAGCGTGACTGCGGAGGACGTCCGTCAGGCGTTCGGCGCAGCCGACGTCGCCCCGGCCCACCTGAAGTCGCTCATGGCCCATCTCTCCGGACTCGGGATCTCCGTGGAGCTGGGTGCACCCGCTGACCAGCGCGCCGTCGCTGCTGCTGCCCGCAAGGGCGGTGCCACCGCGACGGCCAGCACCGCCAAGAAGGCGGCTGCTCCTGCGAAGAAGGCAGCGGCCGCACCGGCAGCCAAGAAGGCTGCCGCACCCGCCAAGAAGACCGCCGCTGCGGAGAAGAAGGCCGACGAGGCCGAGGTCGTCGACCTGGGCGACGTCGCCGTCGCGGCCGTCGGGCCCGACGGCAAGAAGATCCTGCCCGACATCCCCGACGACCAGTTCGAGAAGGACGTCGCCGCCGACCCCTCCATCAAGGAGGACGAGGAGGAGGCCACGGCCACGTCCTCGTTCGTGGTCTCGGCCGCCGACGACACCGACGAGCCGGCCCAGCAGGTCATGGTCGCCGGTGCGACCGCCGACCCGGTCAAGGACTACCTCAAGCAGATCGGCAAGGTCCCGCTGCTCAACGCCGAGATGGAGGTCTCCCTCGCCAAGCGCATCGAGGCCGGCCTCTTCTCCGACGAGAAGCTCGCGCGGGGCGGCAAGCTCTCCCCGAAGCTCCAGGAGGAGCTCGAGTGGATCGCCGAGGACGGCCGTCGCGCCAAGAACCACCTCCTCGAGGCCAACCTGCGTCTCGTCGTCTCCCTCGCCAAGCGCTACACCGGCCGCGGCATGCTGTTCCTGGACCTGATCCAGGAGGGCAACCTCGGTCTGATCCGCGCGGTGGAGAAGTTCGACTACACCAAGGGCTACAAGTTCTCGACGTACGCCACCTGGTGGATCCGTCAGGCCATCACCCGCGCCATGGCCGACCAGGCCCGCACCATCCGCATCCCGGTGCACATGGTCGAGGTCATCAACAAGCTGGCCCGCGTGCAGCGTCAGATGCTGCAGGACCTCGGGCGCGAGCCCACCCCGGAGGAGCTCGCCAAGGAGCTCGACATGACTCCGGAGAAGGTCGTCGAGGTCCAGAAGTACGGTCGTGAGCCGATCTCGCTGCACACCCCGCTCGGCGAGGACGGCGACTCGGAGTTCGGTGACCTCATCGAGGACTCCGAGGCGATCGTGCCGGCCGATGCGGTGAGCTTCACGCTGCTCCAGGAGCAGCTGCACGCCGTCCTCGACACGCTCTCCGAGCGTGAGGCGGGCGTGGTGAGCATGCGCTTCGGTCTCACCGACGGCCAGCCGAAGACCCTCGACGAGATCGGCAAGGTCTACGGCGTGACCCGCGAGCGGATCCGCCAGATCGAGTCGAAGACGATGTCGAAGCTGCGGCACCCGTCGCGCTCGCAGGTCCTGCGCGACTACCTCGACTGATCCACGACGACCTCTCGGTCCCGTGCAAGGCGCGCGGCGCTCTCCTCGGAGGGCGCCGCGCGTTGCTTTTCCGGAACCAGCGCCGGACGCCCAGCCGGTCGTAGGCTCCTCGGCATGCGCCGTTGTCTCGGGTGTGCGTCCGCCCTCCTGCTGTCCCTGACCGTCGCCGGCTGCTCGCTCGAGCGGGAGGACGACGCCCGGGGCCCGGTGCCGTCCACCTCCGCCGCCACGGTCGACGGCGAGGGCTCGTTGCGGATCGAGCATGCCGCCGAGCCTCAGCTGTTCCGTGCCGGCGACGGGCTGCTGCTGCTGGCGGCGCGGACGACGGATGACGGTCCCCGGGGTCCGGTCCTGGCGGCGACGCTCGATGGCGATGCGTGGTCGGCCCCTGAGGAGATCTCGACGCCGGGCACGACGACCTCGCCGCCGCGCGCCGCGTTCAACGATGCGGGGGCGGGCGTCGCGGTGTGGACCGAGCTGACCGCGGGCGACGACGCGATGGAGGCCCCGGTGCGGACCGTTGCCCGGGTGCGTGGCACGGACGGTGCCTGGAGCGACGCCCAGGTCCTGCGTGGCATCAGCTACGTCAACGACGTCCAGGTGAATGCGGCCGGCGACGTCGCCGTTCTCGGGCTGTCCGACGAGGGCGCGCCGATCCTGGCGCTCGGGTCGGCCGCCGGCAGCTGGACCACCAGCGATCTCGACTGGTACGCGGAGACCCGCATCGCGCTCGACGAGCACGGCGGTGTCCACGCGATCGCCACCAGCACCGAGCGAGGGGGCGGTGGTGCCGTCACGACCCACTACCTCCCGCCGGGTGGTGTCTGGACGGCGCCGGAGGCGGTCGATGCCGAGGGCGTCTCGACGGAAGGCTCTCAGATCGTGGCGCTCCCCGGCGGCGGGGAGGCGATCGTGATCGGCACGGTCTCGCCGAACTGGCAGTCGACCTTCGACACGCAGTTCTACTGGACGACGGCGTACGAGGTCCGGCAGCGCGCGAGCCGCGACGAGCCCTTCGCCGAGGTCTGGGCCAAGGACGGAGCGACGCAGCTGCAGACGCGGGTGGTCGGCGGGGCGGTCGAGGTGGCGTGGCTGGGCCTGGCGGACAGCAAGCAGGTCGCGGGAGCCGAGGGGCCGGTGACGGCCCCGACCACTGAGGTACTGACGACCGCCCGGCTCGGCGGAGACGAACAGGTGCTGGCACAGACGGAGGTCGAGCAGGAGAACGATGACAGCCGCGGCGGCATCGCGCTCGCGCCCGGCAGCGGCTGCGGTGCGCGGTCCTGGGTGTGGCGGCCGTTCGCCGTCGATGGCGTGCCCGCAGCGCTCGCCGTCCGCGCGGGCGACCTCGAGGCGACGTACCCGGTCGTGGGTGCTCCGCTGGCCCCCGGACTCAGCGGAGCACTCGCCTGCGCCGGCGGCGACCGGCCGTGGGTCGCTCGCGTCGACGACGCGGTGCGGGCGGGGAGCGAGGAGACGGACGACGTGCGCGTCACCGACGCGACGGTGGTCGTCGCTGCGTTGCGCTGAGGTGGGTGGTTCCCGACCTGGTGAGGTGTCCCAAAAAGCGCCGTGGCCCCGAGTCGCCTCGGGGCCACGATCCTGCGCTACGACGTCAGTCGGCCGCGGGGGCCGGCTTGTCCGTCAGCTTGTGGGTCTCGTCGTGCACGTTCGCCGCGATCTCGCGAAGGCGGTCACCGTGCTCGCGCGCGTGGTGCGCGCAGAAGAGAAGCTCTCCGCCCGTGGTCAGCTCGACACGGAGGTAGGCCTGGGCGCCACAACGGTCGCAACGGTCCTCAGCGGTGAGCTGAGCGCTGGGAGCAACAGCAGTCGTCATCTCGGGGCCTCTCTTTCGCCTGGCTACAACACCCTCATCGGGGTGACGTGGGGATCAACGTAGCGACCGGTCCAAAGATTCCCGATCGTATGTGGCCCATTCCACGTTCCCTATGCGGACATCTGATCACCTGTCGATGGTTGGATTCTCGATTTTCCAATACCCGAAACAAGCTTGTGACCAACCGATCGGTCATCGTTGCCTGGTCCGGACGGCGCCCTTGCCGATGTCGCTCATCGTCCACCCGCCCTCCGCCGTGTGCCTGCACCGGTCTCCGGCGTGTCGCCGGTAGATTCGGACCGTGCGCCGCGCGTGTGGCGCGCTCGTTCCACGTATCGCATGAAGGAGCCCGGTCATCGCCGACAACACCTACAACGCAGCCCACCTCCTGGTCCTCGAGGGCCTCGACGCCGTGCGGAAGCGTCCCGGGATGTACATCGGCTCCACCGACACCCGGGGGCTGATGCACTGCCTCTGGGAGATCATCGACAACGGCGTCGACGAGGCGCTGGGCGGCTTCGCTCGTACGGTCGACGTCACGCTGCACCCCGACGGCTCCGTCGAGGTCTACGACGACGGCCGCGGCATCCCGACCGACAAGGAGCCGAAGACCGGCCTGTCCGGTGTCGAGGTCGTGGCCACCAAGCTGCACGCCGGCGGCAAGTTCGGCGGCGGCTCCTACGTCGCCACCGGCGGCCTCCACGGCGTCGGCCTGTCGGTCGTCAACGCGCTCTCGAGCCGGATGGACATCGACGTCGACCGCTCGCCGGCGACCCAGGGCATCAGCTTCCAGCGCGGCGTGCCGGGCGTCTTCGACGGCGAGGGTCCCTCGGCCCCGTTCACCCCCGCATCCGGCCTGTCCCGCAAGGGCGGCCGCGTGGCCAAGGGGAGGTCCGGGACCCGGATCCGGTTCTGGCCGGACCGCCAGATCTTCACCAAGGACGCCACCTTCGTCCTCGACGGCCTGATCGGACGCGCGCGCCAGACCTCCTTCATCGTCCCCGGCCTCGAGCTGGTCATCCGCGACCAGCGCGCGGCGGACCCGGTCGAGTGGGTCGAGGAGAGGTTCCGCCACGACGGCGGCATCGGTGAGTTCTGCGACTACCTCGCCACCGGCGAGCCGGTCACCGAGGTGCTGCGCCTCCAGGGCAGCGACACCTTCACCGAGACCGTGCCGCTGCTCGACGACAAGGGCCACATGACCCCGCAGGACGTCGAGCGCGAGCTCACCGTCGACGTCGCCGTCCGCTGGGGCACCGGCTACGACTCCGAGCTGCGCTCGTTCGTCAACGTGATCGCGACACCCAAGGGCGGCACCCACGTCTCCGGCTTCGAGACGGCGCTGACCAAGACCTTCAACGACGCCATGCGGGCGACCAAGGCGCTCAAGGTCAACGACGACGACGTGGTCAAGGACGACATCCTCGAGGGGATGACGGCCGTGGTCACGGTCCGGCTGGCCGAGCCCCAGTTCGAGGGCCAGACCAAGGAGATCCTCGGTACGCCGGCCGCGCGCAGCGTCGTCCGCAAGGTGGTGGCGGCCGAGCTCAAGGAGTTCCTGACCTCCACGAAGCGGGCCGAGAAGGCGCAGGCCAAGCTCCTGATGGAGAAGGTCGTCGCCGCGTCCAAGACCCGGATCGCTGCCCGCCAGCACAAGGAGACCCAGCGCCGGAAGAACGCGCTCGAGTCGTCCTCGCTGCCGGCCAAGCTCGCCGACTGTCGCGCCTCCGACAACGAGCGCACCGAGCTGTTCATCGTCGAGGGTGACTCCGCGCTCGGCACCGCCAAGCTCGCCCGCAACGCCGAGTTCCAGGCGCTCCTGCCCATCCGCGGCAAGATCCTGAACGTCCAGAAGGCGTCGGTCGGCGACATGCTGAAGAACACCGAGTGCGCCTCGATCATCCAGGTCGTCGGCGCCGGCTCCGGCCGCACCTTCGACCTCGAGGCCCGCCGCTACGGCCGGATCATCTTCATGGCCGACGCCGACTCCGACGGCGCCCACATCCGCACCCTGCTGGCGACCCTGTTCTTCAAGTACATGCCCGACCTGATCATGGCCGGCCGCGTCTACTCCGCCGTCCCGCCCCTGCACCGGATCGAGATCTCGAGCCCGAAGAAAGGCCAGGACAAGTACGTCTACACGTACTCCGACGACGAGCTGCAGCGCAAGCTCGCCGAGCTCAAGAAGAAGAACGTCCGCTGGAAGGACCCGGTCCAGCGTTACAAGGGCCTCGGTGAGATGGACGCCGACCAGCTGGCCGAGACGACCATGGACCCCCGTCGTCGTACCCTGCGCCGGCTGACGGTCGACGACGCGAACCTGTCGGCCGAGGTGTTCGAGCTGCTGATGGGCAGCGACGTGGCGCCGCGCAAGGAGTTCATCGTGCAGGGGGCGTACGAGATCGACATGGAAGCACTTGACGCGTGATGCTGTCCTCGTGGTGAGCGAGAGCCGGGCAGCCGTCGTCAAGCTGCTCAAGGCACGGGGCGCGAAGGCCCGGCGCGGGCACCTGCGGATCGCGGTCGGCGACCTGTTCTGGTACGTCGACCCGCGGGCCGAGGGCGTGGGTCGGGGCGCGCAGCTGCTCCTCGAGGTCGGCTGCTGGGTGCCGGAGGTGGCGCCGGAGCCCGACGGGGGAGCGGTGGACTGCCCGCTGCTGGTCGACGTCGCGCTGGCGGACCCCGTGGCGGACACCGCGAAGCTGCTCGACGTGATCACGTCGATCGGCGACCTGCCGACGCTGGGGCGCCGGCTCGACGAGCTTCCGGGCGCGTTGGTGGACCGGGTGCTGCGGGCCCGCCTCGACGGCGAGGGCTGACCGCCCTCAGACCTCCTGGGTCAGCAGGCCCGAGTCGACGTCGTAGATGAAGCCGCCGACCTTGACGCTGTCGGGGATGAGCGGGTGCGAGCGGACCTTGCGGACGTCCTCGGCGAGGGCGACCTTCTGGTCCGGGATGACGTGGAAGGCGTGCCAGCTGACGTCGTGGCCGACCGCGGCGCCGATCTTCTCGTGGATGTCGGCCTCGGAGTTCGCGGCCATCGCGCAGCGGGTGTGCGGGATCACCAGGATCCGGTCGACGTTGAGCAGGTGGGCGCCGAGCACCAGCGCCTCGAGCGCCGCCTCGGTCACGCGGCCACCCGGGTTGCGGAAGATCTTGGCGTCGCCGTAGTCGAGGCCGAGCATCCGCAGGGGGTCGATGCGGGAGTCCATGCAGGTGACGATGGCGACGCCCGCGTGGGCCTTGCCGTCGAATCCACCCTGGTCGAACGTCTCCGCGTAGTCCTGGTTCGCCTTCAGCAGGTCATCGAAATCGCCCATGCCCACAAGATTATCCGGCGGCGCGGAGCACCTTCGCGGTGTCCACACCTCGGGTGCCCGCCCGGGCGAAGACGACGAGCGCGAGGACGCCGGCGGCGAGGGCCGCGACGGAGGCGCCGACGAACACGGCGTGCTCCTGGACGATGCCCAGCTCGCGCAGGTCGAGGTCCGGGTGGGAGGCCTGGGCGGCGTAGAGCCGGCGCAGCCCGATCGTGGTGAGGGCGGAGATGCCGACGAGCATGCCGACCATGCGGGCGACGACGACCAGGGCGCTGGCGAGGCCGTGCGTGTCGTCGTCGGTGGAGGCCAGGATCGCGGCGTTGACCGGGGCGAGCGCGAGCCCGAAGCCGAAGCCGCCGAGCACCAGCGGGAGGTTGCTGGCGAAGCCGTCGAGGCTGTGCTGATCCCACTGCACCATCAGCAGGAAGGACAGCGAGGCGGAGCCCATGCCGACGGCGGTGAGTACGCCGGCAGGAACCCGCTGCAGGAGCCAGCCACCGAGCACCGCGCCGATCGGCAGGGCGGCGAGGAAGCGGAGCAGGACGAGGGCGGCGCCGAGCTGCGAGTCGCGCTCGGTGGTGGTCCGCGCGAACAGCGGGATGTCGACGAGGGCCGCGATCAGGGCCCAGCCGACGAGGAAGCTCACCAGCAGCGAGCCCCACGCCGGCGTCGCCGCGAGCGCGCCCCGGGGCACGATCGGGTCGGCGGCACGGCGCAGGTGGAGCAGGAGCAGGACCAGCGCGAGGGCGGAGCCGGCGAGGAACCACGGGCCCTGCCGCGAGAACACCGCCACCTCCGGGTCGGCGGTCGCGAAGGCGAGCACGACGCCGCCGAGCACGGTGGCGAGCAGGGCCGCGCCGAGCAGGTCGGCCGCGACGAGGTGACCGAGCCAGCCACGCAGGTCGACCAGCGCGCGGGGGAGGAACCAGCACCACAGCGCCAGGGCGAGCGCGCAACCGATGGTCGCGACGCCGATGGGGGTGATCCAGCGGCTCCCGCCGTCGACGTACGGGATGAAGAGCTGGCCCCAGGTGAGGTCGCGCTGGAGGTCGCTCGGCTGGAGGAAGGTGACCAGGCCGGTCACCACGGTGGCGGTGAGGAGGACCACGGCGATCACCCGCGCGAGGAGGGTGCGGCGGTCCCGTGACGCTCGCGGCGCGACCTCCTCGGCCCCGGGGGACCGGTGGCGGACGAGCAGGCCCACGGCCACCAGGAGGGCCGCACCGCCGGCGAGGTTGATCGCGAAGATCCCGCGCCAGCTGGTGAAGGAGAGCACCATCGCGCCGAACAGCGGGCCGAGGACGCTGCCGAACTCCTGCACCGCCGAGACCAGGCCGAGCGGGAGGCCGCGGCGCTCGACGGGGTAGAGCGCGGCGACCAGCGACATCGTCGCCGGGACCAGGCCGCCACCGCCGACGCCCTGCAGGAACCGGCCGACGACCATGCTGGGCAGGTCGTAGCAGGTCGCGGTGACCAGCGAGCCGATCGAGAACAGCACCAGCGACATCGCCAGCACGGGGACCTGCCCGCGCAGGTCGGCGATGCGGCCGATGAGGGGCAGCATCGCGACGTACCCGAGCAGGAAGCCGGAGACGATCGGGGCCGCCCGCTGGAGCTCGTCGACCGGGATCCCGACCCCGGCCATCATGTCGGGCAGGGCGAGGACGACGACGTAGGTGTCGACCGCCGCGAAGGCGACCGCGACCGCGCAGAAGGCGAGCAGCACCCGGTCGCGGGCCGCGGGGCGCGCGTCGGGACCGGTGATTCCGGTCATTCGGGTGCGGAGATGTCCTTGGTGACGTCGTACTTCGTGACGTCGATCGTGTAGGTCACCTCGTCGGCGTCCGGGAAGAACACACCGGTCAGGCGGGCGGTCCGGAGGTAGCCCTCGTCGTCGATCCGGTACGTCGCGTCGAACGCGTCACCCTCGGCACACGGCAGGATCTCGCGGATCGCGTCGCCGGTGGCGGTGCCGGAGTAGGTGTGGAAGACCTCCTTGTTGTCCTTGCCGCCGCGCTCGGACTTTCCGGCCTTCACGTCGTCGCTCGAGGTGAGCACGTTGGAGACACCGGAGTCGGGGGAGAGCAGCGTCGCCGGGTCGGGCGCGCACAGGTCCTCGGGCTGGAAGCGGTCGCTCCAGCCGCCGAGCAGCGCGTGGTTGATCCACAGCGTGCCGCCGACCGAGATGACCGGGACGCCGGTGACCGGCAGCCCCGACACCGAGCCGCTGACCGAGCCCTCGAAGGCGGGCGGGTCGGCGACGATCGTGCCGCTGGCGGCGGAGAGGTAGTCGACGCCCGGGTCGTCGGCGGTCGAGATCGACACCTCGATGCCACTGGTGCCGTCGAGGAGCTCCTTGGCCTTCGCCCCGGCGTCGGTCCAGGACGCGGCGTCGCTGCCGCCGTCGTCGTCGCCGGAGCAGGCGGTGAGTCCACTCACGGCGAACAGGCCGGTGAGCAGGCCGGCGGCGACACGGGTCGAGGTCGTCATGAGGTCACCCTGACACATCGGTGGGAGGGGAGTCGGGCGCGGTGCCCCCGCCGGATGCCACGGTCAGGGTGGCCGTCAGCGGACCGGCGGCCGCGGCGAGCGGCTGGCTGCCGGGGACGCCGGAGCCGTCCCGTCGTCCGCCCGCGTCGGGCAGGTCGACCGGGGCGCCGCTGGCCGCCGTACCGCGGGCGGGGGCGGGGCCGGCCCAGGCGAACACGAGCGTGTCCTCGCCCTTGAGGAAGCGGTGGCAGCGCACGCCGCCGGTGGCGCGGCCCTTGGCGGGGTA
Source organism: Nocardioides sp. Root240 (assembly GCF_001428825.1). GTDB lineage: Bacteria > Actinomycetota > Actinomycetes > Propionibacteriales > Nocardioidaceae > Nocardioides. Next base: position 78,762 of record NZ_LMIT01000002.1, read on the forward strand.
CTCCCAGAAGTCGGTCACCTTGACCGAGCCCGGCTCGGTGCCCGGCAGCGCGGTCGAGGAGCCGGACGCCGTCACCAGGACGACGCCGCCCGGTGCGTTGAGGTCGAGCACGCCGAACCAGACGACCCGCTCGCCGTCGGCGACCCGGACACCGGCCATCCCGCCGCCCGAGCGGCCCTGGGGCCGCACGCCGTCGGCGCCGAAGTGGAGCAGCTGGGCGTCGGAGGTGACGAAGCAGAGCTCCTCCGTGCCGGTGACCAGCTGGACCGCACCGACGACCTCGTCGCCGTCCTTGAGCGAGATGACCTCCCACTCGTCCTTGCTGATCACCTCGGGGTTCACCCGCTTGACGACGCCCTGCTTCGTGCCGAGCGCGAGGCCCGGCCCGTCGGCGGTGAGGGTGGTCAGCCCCAGCGCGCGCTCGCCGGACGCGAGCTCGAGGACCTCGCTCAGCGGCAGGCCGCCCTGCAGGTTGGGCTCGTTGGCGCTCGGCGGGATCGCCGGCAGGTCGAGCACGCCGAGCCGCAGCAGCCGGCCGGCGGAGGTGAGGACGCCGATGTCGGAGCGCGCCGAGGTACGGACGGCGGAGACGACGACGTCGTGGTTGGCGCGGCCGCCGCCGGTGCCGAGTTCGTCGGCGCTGGTCGTGCGGGCCAGCAGGCCCGACGACGACAGCAGGGCGAAGCACGGGTCGTCGGCGACCTCGAGCGGTGCGGCCGCCGCGGCGACGGCGGTGGACCCGGCCGACTCCAGCAGGACGGTACGACGCGGCGTGCCGAACGTCTTCGCGACCTCGGCGAGCTCGTCGGAGACGACCTTCCGGAGCCGGCCCTCGTCGGCGAGGATCGCGTCGAGATCCTCGATCTCCTTGCGCAGCTCCTCCTGCTCCTTCTCCAGCTCGAGGCGGGAGAAGCGGGTCAGGCGGCGCAGCTGCATCTCGAGGATGTACTCGGCCTGCTCCTCGGAGAGGTCGAAGACGCTGCGCAGGCGCTCCTTGGCGGCGGCGGAGTTGTCGCTCGTCCGGATGACCTGGATGACCTCGTCGATGTCGAGCAGCGCGATCAGCAGGCCGTCGACGAGGTGGAGGCGCGCGGCCTTCTTGTTGCGGCGGAACTGCGAACGACGGCGCACGACGTCGAAGCGGTGCTCGAGGAAGACCTCCAGCATCTCCTTGAGGCCGAGCGTGCGCGGCTGGCCGTCGACCAGGGCGACGTTGTTGATGCCGAAGGAGTCCTCCATCGGGGTGAGCTTGTAGAGCTGCTCGAGCAGGGCCTCGGGCACGAAGCCGTTCTTGATCTCGATGACCAGGCGCAGGCCGTTCTCGCGGTCGGTGAGGTCCTTCATGTCCGCGATGCCCTGGATCTTCTTGGTCTGGACCAGGGTCTTGATCCGCTCCATGACCTTCTCGGTGCCGATGCCGTAGGGCAGCTCGGTCACCACGATGCCCTTGCGGCGGCCGACGTTGTCGATGCGGGCCGTGGCGCGCATCTTGAAGATGCCGCGGCCGGTCTCGTAGGCGTCGCGGATGCCGTCGAGGCCGACGATCTTGCCGCCGGTGGGCAGGTCGGGGCCGGGGATGAAGCGCATCAGGCCGTCGACGTCGGTCTTCGGGTGCTGGATGAGGTGGCGGAGCGCCTGGACGACCTCGACCAGGTTGTGGGGCGCCATGTTGGTCGCCATGCCGACGGCGATGCCCGTCGTACCGTTGACGACCAGGTTGGGGATCGCCGACGGGAGGACGGTCGGTTCGTACTCGCGGCTGTCGTAGTTGGGCTTGAAGTCGACCGTCTCCTCCTCGATCGACTCCGTCATCGCGACCGCGGCCGGCGCCATCCGGGCCTCGGTGTAACGCATCGCGGCCGGCGGGTCCTCGCCACCGGGCGAGCCGAAGTTGCCGTGGCCGTCGACCATCGGCAGCCGCAGGGACCACGACTGCGCGGTGCGGACCAGGGCGTCGTAGATCGCGCCGTCGCCGTGGGGGTGCAGCCGACCCATGACCTCACCGACGATGCGCGCGCACTTGGTGTGGCCGCGGTCGGGCATCAGCCGCATGTCGTTCATCGTGTAGAGGATCCGGCGCTGGACGGGCTTGAGGCCGTCGCGGGCGTCGGGCAGCGCACGGGAGTAGATGACCGAGTAGGCGTACTCCAGGAAGGACGACTGCATCTCGTCGCGGATGTCGGTGTCGAGGATGTGCTCCTCGAAGTCCTCCGGAAGGGGATCTGACTTGGTACGCCGTGCCATGCGGGTCATTCTTCCGGGTGGCCCCGATGAATCCGGGGAGGAGGTCCGGTCTGTCCCCGCATGGCGACCGTGATGATGCACGCAGTGGTGTCCGTGGACGGCTTCATCGCCGACGAGAACGACGAGGTCGGACCGCTGTTCGACTGGTACTTCAACGGCGACCAGTCCCTGACCGACGGGGAGGACCACGGTCCGTTCGCGGTCACCGCCGCCTCCGCGGCGTACGTCCGGCCGATGTGGCGCAGCATCCGCGCGATCATCCAGGGCCGTCGGCTGTTCGACCAGACCAACGGGTGGGAGGCGAGCCCGCCGGCGGGGGAGCACCTCCTGGTCGTCAGCCACCGGCCCAAGCCGGAGGGTTGGCACCCGGAGGCGGACGTTCCATTCTTCACCGACGTCGCGAGCGCGGTGGAGGAGGGCAAGCGGCGAGCCGGCGACGGGGTGCTGGCGATCTGCGCGGGGGAGGTCGGCGGGCAGGCGCTCGCGGCGGGCCTCGTGGACGTGGTGGCGATGGACGTCGTCCCGGTGGTGTTCGGCCGGGGGAAGAGGTACTTCGGCGCGATCGAGGGGCAGCACCTGCTCGAGGACCCGGAGGTCGTGGTCCGCGGGGACCGGGTGCTGCACCTCAGCTACCCGGTTCGCCGGTAGATTCCTCCTTGTGACCGGCGATGTGCCCCTGACCGAGGAGATCGAGGCTCCGCCTGCGCACTGGGAGGGCGACGTCCTGCTGCGTGACGGCCGGACGGCGCACATCCGGCCCATCCGGCCCGAGGACGACGAGCTGCTCGTCGAGTTCTACGCGCGGGTGTCCGACGAGTCGAAGTACTACCGCTTCTTCTCGCCGATGCCGGTGCTCTCCGAGCGCGACGTCCGCCGGTTCACGCACGTCGACCACGTCGACCGGGTGGCGCTGATCCTCGTCGTGCAGGAGCAGATGATCGCCGTCGGCCGGTACGACGTCGTGGGCGACAACGAGGCCGAGGTCGCCTTCCTGGTGGAGGACGACCACCAGGGGCGCGGGATCGCGCAGCTGCTGCTCGAGCACCTCGCCCAGGCGGGCCGGGAGAAGGGCGTCGAGCGGTTCACGGCGGAGGTGCTGCCGGACAACAGCCGGATGATCCAGACCTTCCGCGACGCCGGCTACCGCGTCGCCAGCGGCTACCACGACGGCGTGATCACCCTGGAGTTCCCGATCGACCCGACCGACACGGCGATCGGGGTGATGCGCGACCGCGAGCACGCCGCGGAGGCCGCGTCGATCGACCGCTTCTTCCGGCCCAGGTCCGTCGCGATCATCGGTGCCAGCCGCCGCCAGGACACGATCGGCCAGGTCCTCGTGCGCAACCTGGTGATGGCCGACTTCACCGGGCGGGTCTACGTCGTGAACCCGAGCGCGCCCGCGGTGTCGGGCCTGCCGGCGTACAAGAACGTCAACGACATCCCCGACGACGTCGACGTCGCGATCGTCGCCGTGCCGGCCGAGGCGGTCACCGACGTGGTGCTCGACTGCGCCAACAAGGGCGTGCACGGCCTGGTCGTCATCTCCTCGGGCTTCGCCGAGACGGGCGAGGAGGGACGTCGGCGCCAGCGGCACCTGGCCGGGCTGTGCCGGTCCTACGGGTTGCGCCTCATCGGCCCCAACTGCCTCGGCGTGATCAACACCGACCCGAGCGTGCAGGTCAACGCCTCGCTGTCGTCGGTCATGCCCAACCGCGGGCGTGCCGGCTTCTTCTGCCAGTCGGGCGCACTCGGCTCCGCGATCCTCGAGAAGGTCAAGAACCGGGGCCTCGGCATCTCGACGTTCGTCAGCGCGGGCAACCGTGCCGACGTGTCCGGCAACGACCTCCTGCAGTACTGGGAGGAGGACGACGCCACCGAGGTCGTCATGATGTACCTCGAGTCGATCGGGAACCCGCGCAAGTTCTCGCGCATCGCGCGGCGGGTCTCGCACCGCAAGCCGATCGTCGCGGTCCGCTCCGGCCGTACGACGCAGGGCGTCCCGATGGGCCACACGGTCCGTCGGATCGGCGCTCCCCAGGCCGCGGTCGACGCGATGTTCCGCCAGGCGGGCGTCATCCAGGTCGACACGCTCGACGACATGTTCGACGTCGCCCAGCTGCTCGCCCACCAGCCCCTCCCGCGGGGCCGGCGGGTCGCGATCGTCGGCAACTCCGACGCGCTCGGCCTGCTCGCCGCCGACGCCGCCTCCGCGGTCGGGCTCGTCGTCAACCGCTCGGTCGCCCTCGGCGCCGACGCCACCGCCGAGGACTTCGAGGACGCGCTCGACGACGCGATCGACGACCCCGACGTCGACTCCGTCATCGCCGTCTACATCCCGCCGCTCGACGTCAGCGGCGAGGAGGTCGCCAACGTGCTGGCGGCCGTGGGGGAGCAGTCCGACAAGCCGCTGGTCTCCTCCTTCCTCGGGGCCGAGGGCATCCCCGAGCTGCTGCGCGTGCCCGATGTCGCGGGCTCGTCCGCGGGACGCGGCTCGGTGCCGTCGTACCCGGCGGTGGAGGCGGCCGTCCGTGCCCTGGCGCGGGTGGTGGAGTACGCCGTGTGGCTGCACGCCCCCGACGGCCCGCCCGCCGAGGCGGGCGAGGTCGACGACCGCGGCGCGCGGCGGCTCGTCGACGGCGTCCTCGCCGACCCGAGGATCGCCGCGTCCGGCCGCGAGGTCGAGCTCGACCAGGACCAGGTGGCCCGGCTGCTGGCGGCGTACGGCATCGAGCTGTGGCGGACCCTGCCGGTCACGGACCTCGACGCCGCGGTCGCAGCGGGGGAGCAGCTCGGCTGGAACGTCGTGCTCAAGTCGACCCTGCCGGCGGTGCGCGAGCGGCCCGACCAGGTGCACGTGTGGCGCAACATCAACAGCCGCGAGGAGATGGACGACGCCTGGGGCGACCTCAGCCGTCTCGTCGACCCGGCGACCGGGCGGTTCGTGGTGCAGCGCAACGCGCCGACCGGCGTACCCATCGCGGTGCGGACGTTCGAGGACCCGCTGTTCGGCCCGGTCGTCTCGTTCGGCATCTCGGGCCCGGTCATCGAGCTGCTGGGCGACTGGTCCTACCGCATCCCGCCGCTGGGCGAGCACGAGGTCTCGTCGATGGTGCGCGAGGTCAAGAGTGCGCCGTTGCTGTTCGGCTACCGCGGCGCGGAGGCGGTCGACGTGGCCGCCATCGAGGACCTGATCACCCGGGTCGCCGAGCTGCAGAACGACCTGCCGCAGGTCAGCTCGCTGGAGCTGTCGCTCGTGCTCGCGGGCGTCGAGGGCGCCGAGGTGCTCACCGCGTCGGCGCGGGTGGCGGCCATCAAGGATCCGCGCCCGGACTCGCTGGTGCGACGCATGCCCGACCTGATCACCACCGTCCCGGACTGACGACAGGACGCCCGTGCGAGGATGCCGCTCATGACGGACCGTGACCGGCACCCCGAGCTGAACGCTGCGATCGACCGCACCGGCTACTACCCCGAGGTGGTCGCCGATGCGGTGAACGGCGCGTGCGGGGGCGAGTCCGTGGTGTCCTTCTACGTCCACCACGAGCCGACCTTCGAGCGCGACGAGGTACGCCGCCACCAGACCGTGATCGTGCTGACCCCGACCCGGCTGATCCTCGCCCACACCGACGAGCACGCCGGCGACGACCTGCTGCCCGAGCCGTACACGTCGACCTCGACCGAGGCGGTCAGCCTCAGTGCGGTCGCCAACGTCGTGGTCACCCGGATGACCACCAACCCGACCGCCGGGCCACGCCCGCCCGCCGAGGCCGTGCTCACCATCGGCTGGGGCGCGGTCAGCCGCCTCGACCTCGAGCCCGCCGCCTGCGACGACCCGCAGTGCGAGGCGGACCACGGCTACACCGGCACGATGACCTCCGACGACTTCTCGCTGCGCGTCTCGGCCGCCGCCGACGGCACGGACGCCGTGGCCGGACTGCTCTCCTTCGCGGCATCGCTCTCGGCCCTGACCCGTGGCTGAGGTCAACGGGTTCTGCGAGCCGGCCTACGGCGTCCGCTCGCTCGGCGACCTGGTCCCGGCCGCGGCCCACGCGCTCGGCAGCCCGCTCGGCCCGGCCCCCTCGGGGCTGACGCTGCCCGACGCGGCGTCGTACGTCGTGTTCCTGATCGACGGCCTCGGCGCCCGGCTCCTCGAGCGGCACGCGCACGCGGCGCCGTACCTGGCCTCGTTGCTGGCGGGCTCCTCCCCGGCCACGGCCGGCGTGCCGTCGACGACGTCGACGTCGCTGACCTCGCTCGGCACCGGCCTCACGCCGGGCGCCCACGGCCTGGTCGGCTTCACGACCCGCGTCCCCGGCACCAGCGACCTGCTCAACGCGCTGGTCTGGGACCAGGACGTCGAGCCCACCCAGTGGCAGCCGCACACCACGGCGTTCTCGTCGCTGCAGAACGCCGGCGTGCGGGTCACGGTCGTCAACAAGCGTGAGTTCAACGGCAGCGGGTTGACCGTCGCCGCGCACCGCGGAGCCGACTACGTCGGCGTCGACCGCGTCGGCGAGCGGATCGCGGCGGTCATCGCGGCGTCCCGGCCCGATCCCCGCCAGCCGGCCCTGACCTACGTCTACGACGGCGACCTGGACTGGACCGGCCACCGGTGGGGCGTCGCCTCCAGCCAGTGGCTGCAGCAGCTCGCGATGATCGACCACGAGGCCGAGCAGCTGCGCGAGGCGCTTCCGGCCGACCGCCGCCTCGTCGTCGTGGCCGACCACGGCATGGTCGACGTGCCGGACGGGTCGCGGCTCGACGTCTCCGCCCATGACGACCTGCGCGACGGCGTCGCGATCGTCGGCGGCGAGGCCCGCTTCCGCCACCTCTACTGCACCGGGGGTGCCGTTCCCGACGTCGTCGCCACCTGGCGCGAGGTCATCGGCGAGCGTGCCGAGGTGCTGACCCGCGCCGAGGCGATCGGCCGCGGCTGGTTCGGCCCCGTCGACCCGTCGGTGCTGCCGCGGATCGGCGACGTCGTCGTGGCCTGCCGTGGCGACTTCGCGGTGCTGTCGACCGACGGCTTTCCCTACGAGGCCAAGCTGATCGGCATGCACGGCTCGCTGACGCCCGACGAGATGCTGATCCCGGTCCTGCTGGACTGACCGGGACGACCGAACCTTTTGCCGTGGTCGCGTCGTCTGGGTGGATGACCGGGGCCGGTGGAGCCCCCGAGGACCGGAGGCACCATGCCCGCTCGTGACCGGGCCGCGTTCGCGGAGTTCGTGGCCGCCCGCTCGGGTGCGCTGCACCGCGCGGCGTACCTCATGGTGGGTGACGTCGGCCTCGCCCAGGACCTCGTCCAGGAGGCGTTGACCAAGACCTACGTCGCCTGGCCGCGGCTGCGGAACCCGCAGGCCGCCGAGTCCTACACCCGCAAGGCGATCACGACGACCGCGATCACCTGGTTCCGCAAGCGGAGCTGGAACGCCGAGAAGGTCGCGGAGACCTTGCCGGAACGGGCCGAGGCCGGCCACGCCGACGCGCTGGTCGCCCGCCGTACCCTGCTCGACGCGCTCGCCCAGCTGCCGCCCCGGCAGCGCGCGGTGATCGTGCTGCGCTACTACGAGGACCTCACCGAGCGGCAGGCCGCCGAGGTGCTCGGCTGCGCCGTCGGCACCGTGAAGAGCCAGGCCTCGGCCGCGCTCAACCGGCTCCGCGACCTGATGGGGGACGACCTCGACATCGACGACCTGCTCGCCTCGGAAGGAGTGCCGGCATGACCGAGAAGCTGAAGAACCTGATGGACACCGCGGCCGACCTCGACTTCGACGCCGTCGACCTCGCCGCGGTCATGGACTCCGGTGACCGCGTTGTACGACGCCGTCGGATCGGCCTCGTCGGCGGCGTGGCCGCACTGGCGGTCGTCGTCGGCGGGATCGCCCTGGCCGCCGGCGGGTCGGACGAGGCCGCCGACCGGGCTCCGTACACCGGCGCGCCGGCGAACGAGGTGACCTGGGCCGTCGGCACCCGGATCCTGACGTCCGGGAGCTCGATCGAGGTCGGGCACGTGGTCCACTCGTTCGTCCGGACCGGTACCGGCTTCGTCGTGGCGGACGACGCCGGCGAGGTGTGGTCGGTCGCCCGTGGGACGGTCACCTCGATCGGCCGGGTCGACCCCCGGACGGCGCGCCTCGCCGCCGACGTCGAGACGTCGGTGGTCGGTTGGCGGGAGCCCGACGGCGCCGGCGCGCGGTGGGTCGCCTACGACCAGGCGGCCGGCCGGCGTGTGCTGTCCCGCGCGATCGACCAGCCCTCGGACGACGCGGATGTCGTCGCCGTCGACCAGCGTTCGCTGTACGTGCACAACCGTGGCTGGGACGTGCTCGACGTCGACGGCAACGACGTCTGGAAGGTCGGTCCGCCCGCGCCGGGCGGCGAGCTGATGGCGGTCGAGGACGACGTGATGGTCTGGTCCACCGGTGAGGCCTACGTCGTCGAGCGAGCCGGCGACGGCGCCGTGGAGATCGGTGATCCTGCCGGCACCACCGCGGTGCTCTCGCCCGACGGGCGGCGGGTCAGCTTCGACGCTGACGAGCTCCGCGTGCACAACGTGGCCACGGGGGACGAGGAGCGAATCGACGTCGACGGGCGCTCGTTCGCGGCCGGCTTCGAGTGGCTGGGCAACGACACCCTGGCGGTCATCGCCAGTCGCGACGGCTCCATGGCCGAGCTGCTGGCGTGCACGGTGTCGAGCGGCAGATGCCGGGAGGTGGTGGCTGACGTCGGCACGTTCGACGAGCTGACCGAGGGCAGCTTCGCACTCCCGGTGGGCGAGCCGGTCGAGGACTGATCAGGCGAAGGGCAGCGGCTCGGGGGAGAGGCTGACCGCGCGCGCTCGCGCCGCGGTCAGCCCGCGCCGGTGGTGCTGGCGGCAGAGCACCTCGTAGGCCACCTCGACGTCGTCGTCGGGAGCCGAGACCGGCTCGTTGTCGACGTCGCCGACCACGATCACCTCGCCCTCGGTCACCATCACGCCGTTCTCGGTGCGGGCGTTGTGGGTGGCCCGCTTGCCGCACCAGCACAGCGCCTCGACCTGCAGCACCTCGGTGCGGTCGGCCAGCTCCACGAGCCGGGCCGCGCCGGGGAAGAGGCGGGTGCGGAAGTCGGTGAGGATGCCGAAGCAGAAGACGTCGATCTGCAGCTCGTCGACCACCTTCGCCAGCTGGTCGACCTGCGCCGGGGTGTAGAACTGCGCCTCGTCGCAGATGAAGTAGTCGATCCGCGCGCCCTGGGTGAGCGCATCGACGGTGTAGCGCCAGAAGTCGAAGTCCGGCTCGACCTCCTCGGCGAGCGCGGTCAGGCCCAGCCGGGACGACACGATGGCGACGCCCGCGCGGTCGTGCGAGGTGAACAGCCGGCCGACCCGGCCGCGGGCGGCGTGGTTGTGGTTGGTCTGCAGGGCGAGCGTCGACTTGCCGGCGTCCATGGTCCCGGTTCGGAAGGTCAGCTCGGCCACGGGCGGCATCCTCTCATCCCACGGATCCGATGGTGAACGCACCGTGTGAGCGTGGGGAACGGCTCGACAACTCTGCCGGAGTCCGTGGATCTGGCCATTCGGCTGCGGAAGGGTGGGGTTCGGGCAAAGACTTGCCCTTGTCCGTTTTCTCACAGAAGGGCCGGTGGTATGGGGGTCACCACCAACGAGGCCACCCGCGTCCTGTGGCGCACTCTCGGGGGAGTTGGCGTTGTCGCCGTGTCAGCCATCGCGCTGGCACTGGGCGGCGTCGGAGGGCAGGACGCCCCCGAGGCCACCAAGGACACGAGCGCCCAGCCGGCGCCGACGGCCGACGCGCCCGTTGCCGTGCCGGACGCCGAGCTGGCTGCGCCCGCGGCCGCTCCGAACGCCGTCGTCGTCGATACGTCGGCGCTGCGCGCACCGGTCGGTGCCGCGGCCCACTACGACGGCGCGATCGTCGACGCACCGGCGACTGCCGTGGTCGCCTACCAGCGCGCCGCCGCGATCATCGACGGCGCCGCCGCCGACTGCCACCTCGACTGGATGGTGCTCGCCGCCCTCGGCCGGATCGAGTCCGACCACGGACGCGGTGCGGACGACACCCACGAGACCACCGCCGACGGCGTCGTGGAGCCGGCCCTGGTCGGCATGCCCCAGGACGGCCGTGACGGCCGCAACAAGGTCAGCGACACCGACGGCGGCAAGCTCGACCGCAACGCCCGCTGGGACGCGCCGGTCGGACCGCTCGGCCTGCTGCCCACCACCTGGTCCTCGGTCGCGGTCGACGCCGACGGCGACGGCGCCCGCAACCCGCAGGACCTCGACGACGCGGCACTCGGCACCAGCGTGCTGCTGTGCGCCGACGGCGCCGACCTGTCGGACCCGGCCGCGCTGCGCAAGGCGCTCGCGTCGTACAACACCTCGGAGGGCTTCGCCGACACCGTGCTGGCCCTCGTCGCGCGGTACGCCGAGGAGATCGCCAGCGTCCCGGCGAGCTCGCCGCTCGTGATCGGCCCGATCGGCGACCCGTTCGTACTCTGCGACTGCGACGACGACCTCGCCGTCGCTCTCGGACGGGTGCGGGCCTCGATCCGCCGCAACGGCGGACACCTGCCGGCGCCCAGCGGCACCCTGCCCGACCTCGACGGGCCCTACACGCCGACGCCGGACCCGACCCCGGACCCGACCCCGGACCCGACCCCGGACCCGACGCCGACCCCGGACCCGACGCCGACCCCGGACCCCACTCCTGAGCCGACGCCGGACCCGACCCCGGACCCCACTCCCGAGCCGACGCCCGAGCCGACGCCCGACCCGACCCCGGACCCGTCGACCGAGCCCGAGCCCACACCGCAGCCGGAGCCGACGCCCGCGCCGACCTCCGACCCGATCCCGGACCCGGGGCCGGCGGAGCGGTCGGTCGACCCGGCCCCGGCCCCGACCTCGGAGCCCGCCACGGACCCGGCTCCCGAGCCCGCCGGTGACGCCACGAAACCTCAGGAGCCCGTCGCTACAGTGCCCGAGTGACCACGGAAGCCCTGCTCGGGACCAGCGACCTGCCCCACCAGCTGCCGCGCTTCGCCGACATCGGCGACGACGACTACGCGCCTGCGCTCGAGGCCGCGATGGCCGAGCAGCTGGCCGCGATCGCCGCGATCACCGCCGACCCCGCGCCGCCGACCTTCGACAACACCCTGGTGCCGCTCGAGCGCAGCGGCACGGCGCTGACCCGCGTGCTGCGGGTGTTCGGCAACAAGGCCGGTGCCGACGCGAACCCCACGATCGACGCCGTCCGCGCGGAGTTCGCGCCCCGGCTCGCCGCCCACTCCGACGCGATCCTCCTCGACCCGGCGCTGTGGCTGCGGATCCAGGCGGTCGACGAGCAGCGAGCGTCGCTGGAGCCGGAGGCGGCGTACCTCGTCGAGCGGTATGTCACCGAGCTGCGCCTCGCCGGCGCGGCCCTGGGTGAGGAGGAGAAGGCCCGGCTGCGGGCGTTGAACGAGGAGATCTCCAGCAAGGAGACAGCCTTCGAGCTCGCGCTGCAGGCCGACAGCAACGACCTCGCGGTCGTGGTCGAGGACCCGGCCGAGCTCGCCGGCCTGACGCCGGGCGAGGTGTCGGCGGCCGCCGCCGCGGCCTCCGCGCGCGGCCTCGACGGCACGTACCTCCTCACGCTGGTGCTCCCGACCGCCCACCCCCACCTGGCCTCGCTCACCGACCGCGCCGTTCGGGAGCGGCTCTCCGTCGCCCAGCGCTCGCGTGGCAGCCGCGGCGGCGACCACGACACCCGCGCCCTGGCGCTGGCCATCCTGCGGCTGCGCGCCGAGCGCGCCCGGCTGCTCGGCTTCGACAACCACGCCGCGGTCGTGACCGCCGACAACACCGCCGGTACGCCGGCCGCGGTCCGCTCGCTGCTGGAGCGCCTCGCCGTCCCCGCGGCCCGCAACGCCCGCCGCGAGCAGGAGGCGCTGTCCGCCCAGGCCGGGTTCGAGGTCGCGCCGTGGGACTGGCCCTACTACGCCGAGCAGGTCCGCGCGTCGGCGTACGACGTCGACCTGGCCGCGCTGCGCCCGTGGTTCGAGGCGGAGCGGGTGCTCCGCGACGGCGTCTTCTTCGCGGCCGAGCGGCTCTACGGACTCACCTTCGTCGAGCGCACCGACCTCGACGGCTACCACCCCGACGTGCGTGTCTTCGAGGTCAGCCGCGACGGTGCGTCGATCGGGCTGTACCTGCTCGACCTCTACACCCGCGACTCCAAGCGCGGCGGGGCGTGGATGAGCAGCTTCGTCACGCAGTCCACACTGCTCGGCGACGAGTCGGCGGTCGTGGTCAACAACCTCAACGTCCCCAAGCCGGCGGCGGGTGAGGCGACGCTCCTGACCTGGGACGAGACCCGCACGCTGTTCCACGAGTTCGGCCACGCCCTGCACGGCCTGCTGGCGCGGGCGACGTACCCGAAGTTCGCGGGGACGGCCGTGTTCCGTGACTTCGTGGAGTACCCCTCGCAGGTCAACGAGATGTGGATCCTGTGGCCCGAGGTGCTGGCCAACTACGCGCGCCACCACGAGACCGGGGAGCCGATCCCGGCCGAGGTCGTCGAGCGGCTGCGTGCGGCGGAGACCTTCAACGAGGGCTTCGCGACGAGCGAGTACCTCGCCGCCGCCCTCGTGGACCTGGCCTGGCACGAGCTCGCCCCCGAGGAGGTCCCCTCCGACGTGGCGGACGTGCCCGCCTTCGAGAGCGCCGCCCTCGCGGCGGTGGGCCTCGACAACCCGGCCGTTCCGCCGCGCTACTCCACGCCGTACTTCGCCCACAGCTTCAGCTCCGGCTACGCCTCGGCCTACTACTCCTACATCTGGAGCGAGGTCCTCGACGCCGACACCGTCGCGTGGTTCCGCGAGAACGGCGGACTCACCCGCGAGAACGGCGAGCAGTACCTCCAGCACGTGATCGGCATCGGCGGTACGCGCGACCCGCTGGCGTCGTACCTCGAGTGGCGGGGGCGCCCGGCGCCGATCGAGCCGCTGCTCGAGCGCCGCGGGCTCGCCTGAGCCCCTGTCAGGAGGCGGGCCGGACCCGCAGGATCTCGTCGTTCCCGTCGCCCTTGTCTGTGGTGACGAGCAGCGAGCCGTCGTTCAGGGCGGTGACGTCGCGCAACCGGCCGTGCGTGCCGCGGAGCTCGGCCGGCACGCGGGTCCAGCGCAGGCGGCCCGAGCTGTCGAAGCGGACGAACATCAGCCGCTGGTCCTTCAGGACGGCGACGGCGAGGGTGCCGGCGAGGTCGCCCCAGCCGCTGCCCTTCACGAAGTCGGCGCCCGAGGTGGCGATGGTCGGGTCGCCGGAGCGCCAGCGGGCGGCGAACTGGGTGCCGGGAAGGCGGGGATCGGTCATCGGGACCGACTCGTTGTAGCCGGGGACCGGGTTCCATCCGTAGTTGCGGCCCGCGCCGATCAGGTTGATCTCGTCGTCGCGGTAGGAACCGTGCTCGACCGACCAGACCGTGCCGTCGGCGCGCTGGGCCAGGCCCTGGACGTTGCGGTGGCCGTAGGACAGCACGTAGCGCCGGTTCGGGTAGGGACTGCGCGGCCAGGGGTTGCCCGCCGAGGGCCTGCCGGTGAAGCGACCCATGCGGAGCACCTTGCCGCCCAGCGAGCGGAGGTTCTGCGGGTTCGTGCCGTGGGCGGCGTCGCCGGTCCCGACCAGGAGGGCTCCGTTGCGGGTGATCAGCAGGCGGCAGCCGCCGTGGCGGCCGATGCTGTTCGAGGGAAGCCCGGCCTTGAGGGTGTGGCGGAAGGTCGCGCGGGTGAGGCCGGTGTCGAGGGTCCACGCGATCACGCGGATGTCGTGGCCGGACGTCGTCCGCCAGCCGGAGCAGGTGTAGATGCGCCGGTTGGCCGCGAACTCGGGGTCGACCGCGAGGCCGAGCAGGCCGGTCTCGCCCTGCGCCCACACCTGGCTGCTGGGGAAGGCGATGTTGCGCTTGCTGCCACTGGTCGGGTTCACCAGCGTCAACGTCCGCCGCTCGCGCTGGGTCACCAGCAGCTGCCCGGACGGCAGCGGCTGCACCTCCCACGGATGGTCCAGGCCGGTCGCCACGACGTCGACGTCGAGCGCGGGTACGACGCGCTGCGCGTCGGCCGGGCCGGGCTCGGCGCTGCCCGCACAGGCAGCGCCGAGCAACGACCCGACGAGGACGACCACGGACAGGACGGCGAGACGGACCCTCATGGTCCGACGGTACGTCGGATCCGGTGTCAGAAGGTGTGTTCCGGAGCGGGGAAGCTCTGGTCCTTGACCTCGGAGTCGTAGGCACGGGCTGCGTCGAGCAGGACCGAGCGCAGGTCGGCGTACTGCTTGACGAAGCGCGGGAGCTTGCCGGTCCGCAGGCCGAAGGCGTCCTGCCAGACGAGGACCTGGCCGTCGCACTGGTTGCCGGCGCCGATGCCGATCGTCGGGATGTCGAGCTTGGCGGTGACCTCGGCGGCGACGTCGCCGGGGACCATCTCCATCACGACGGCGAAGGCGCCGGCCTCCTGGACGGCGAGCGCGTCGCGGAGCACCCGGTCGGCGGCGGCGCCGCGGCCCTGGACGCGGTAGCCGCCGAGCGCGTGCTCGGACTGCGGGGTGAAGCCGATGTGCGCCATCACGGGGATGCCGCCGCGCGTCATCAACTCGATCTGCGGCGCCATCTCGACCCCGCCCTCGAGCTTCACGCAGTGCGCGCCGCCCTCCTTCATGAACCGGACGGCGGTCAGGTAGCCCTGCTCCGGGGAGGCCTGGTAGCTGCCGAAGGGCAGGTCGCCGACCACGAGCGCGCGCGAGACCGAGCGGCTCACGGCGCGGGTCAGGGGGAGCAGCTCGTCGACCGTGACCGGGATCGACGTGCTGTTGCCGAGGACGTTGTTCGAGGCGCTGTCGCCGACGAGGAGGACCTCGATGCCGGCCTCGTCGAAGATGCCGGCGGTCAGCTGGTCGTAGCTGGTGAGCATCGAGAAGCGCTCGCCGCGCTCCTTCATCTCGCGCAGGTGGTGCGTGCGGATCCGCCGGACAGGGGCGGGCGTCGCGGGCGCGGCCGGCGCGCCGCCGTAGGGCGCGGTCTCTTCGGGGGTGCTGCTGCTCATCGTCGAGCTCCGTTCATTCGTGACTCGCGGCCCGCAGCTGCGGGTCCACGTTCGTGAAGGACAACGACGAGGCTAGTCCCGCCGAAGGCGTGCGCGCCCTGTGTGCTCGGTCACCCTTCGCCCGGCCGCGGGACGGCGGCGTCGGCCGCCGCCTCGAGCTCGGCCACCACGATCCGGCGCATCCCCAGCATCGCCCGGCTGGCCGCCTCGGCCCGGGCGGGGTCCGGGTCGGTCATCAGCTCGTGCAGCCGGGTCGGGACGATCTGCCACGACAGGCCGAACCGGTCCCGCAGCCACCCGCAGACCGATTCCTGGCCACCGTCGGCGAGCGAGTCCCAGTAGTAGTCGACCTCGGTCTGGTCCCGGCAGGTCACCGAGAAGGACACCGCCTCCGTGAACGGGTACGACGGCCCGCCGTTGATGCCGCGGAAGGTGATCCCGTCGAGGGTGAACTCCCCGGCCAGCGGGCCCAGGTGGGTGATCGAGGAGTTCGGGAAGATGCCGGTGTAGAACCGCGCGGCCTCCTCCAGCCGGTCGTCGAACCACAGGCACGGCTGGATGTGGGTGATGCTCATGCAGGGGAGACCGGCGGCGTGCCCCGGAGTCATCGCGGCCCGTCTCCCTAGACTCACCTTCGTGGACTTCTACTCGGCCTACGCCCACGGGTTCGCCCGGGTCGCGGCGGTGACCCTGCCGGTCGCCATCGCCGACCCGGCGACCAACGCCGCCCGCACGATCGAGCAGGCCCGGGCCTGCCACGACGAGGGCGTGGCGGTGGCGGTGTTCCCCGAGCTCGGCCTGACCGGGTACGCCGTCGACGACCTCTTCCTGCAGGACGTGCTCCTCGACGCGGTGCACGCCGCGGTCGCCGAGATCGTCGCGGCCTCCGCCGACCTGATGACGATCGTCGTCGTCGGCGCCCCCCTGCGGCACGGCAACCGGATCCTCAACTGCGCGATCGTGGTGCACCGCGGGGAGGTCCTCGGCGTCGCGCCGAAGTCCTACCTGCCGACCTACCGCGAGTTCTACGAGCGCCGCTGGTTCGCGCCGGGCGACGACGTCGTCGGCGAGGTCGTGGTCGCCGGCACGACCGTGCCGATCGGCGCCGACCTGATCTTCGACGTGACCGACGTGCCCGGCCTGCAGCTGCACGTCGAGGTGTGCGAGGACATGTGGGTGCCGGTGCCGCCGAGCGCGCAGGCCGCGCTGGCCGGCGCGACCGTGCTGGCGAACCTGTCGGGCAGCCCGATCACGGTGGCCCGCGCCGAGGACCGGCACCTGCTGGCCCGCAGTGCGAGCGCGCGCTGCAACGCGGCCTACGTCTACGCCGCCGCCGGTCAGGGCGAGTCGACCACCGACCTGTCCTGGGACGGGCAGACGATGGTCTACGAGATGGGTGACCTGCTGGGGCAGGGCGAGCGGTTCCCGGACGGCCCCCGTCGTACCGTCGTCGACGTCGACCTCGACCGGATCCGCCAGGAGCGGATGCGGCAGGGCACCTTCGACGACAACCGCCGCGCGCTCGGCCTCGACATCGACGCGTTCCGCCGCATCGAGCTCACCCTCGACCCGCCGGCGGGCGACATCGGCCTGCGGCGCAAGGTCGACCGCTACCCGTTCGTCCCCGACGACGCGGCGCGTCTCGCGCTGGACTGCTACGAGGCCTACAACATCCAGGTCTCGGGGCTCGAGCAGCGCCTGAAGGCGCTGAGTCCACCTTCCGGGCAACAGCCGAAGATCGTCATCGGTGTCAGCGGTGGCCTCGACTCGACCCACGCCCTCATCGTCGCGGCGAAGGCGATGGACCGGTTGGGCCGCCCACGCAGCGACATCCACGCGTTCACGATGCCGGGCTTCGCGACGGGCGAGACGACGAAGTCGTACGCCACGCGGCTCTCGAGGGCACTGGGCTGCACCTTCCAGGAGCTCGACATCAAGCCGGCCGCGCGGACGATGCTCGAGGGGCTCGACCACCCCTTCAGCGGCGGCGAGCCGGTCTACGACATCACCTTCGAGAACGTCCAGGCCGGGCTGCGCACTGACTACCTGTTCCGGTTGGCCAACCACCGCGGCGGCATCGTGCTCGGCACGGGCGACCTGTCGGAGCTGGCGCTCGGCTGGTGCACCTACGGCGTCGGCGACCAGATGTCGCACTACAACGTCAACGCGGGCGTCCCGAAGACCCTCATCCAGCACCTCATCCGGTGGGTCATCGACACCGACCAGCTGCACGACGGCCACTACGACGACGACGCCGACAAGGTGCTGCAGGAGATCCTCGACCAGGAGATCACCCCCGAGCTGATCCCGGGCGGCGAGCAGAAGACCGAGGACTCGGTCGGGCCCTACGCACTGCAGGACTTCACGCTCCACCACGTGCTGCGCCGCGGCTACCGGCCCAGCAAGATCGCCTTCCTCGCCTGGCACGCCTGGCACGACCAGGCGGCAGGGGAGTGGCCGCCGGGCTTCCCGGAGGAGCGGCGCACGGCGTACGACCTCCCGACGATCCGGAAGTGGCTCGAGGTGTTCGTGCGCCGCTTCTTCAGCAGCCAGTTCAAGCGCTCCGCGCTGCCGAACGGGCCGAAGGTCAGCGCCGGCGGCACGATGTCGCCGCGTGGCGACTGGCGGATGCCCTCGGACGCCAGCGCGGCCGCGTGGCTCGCAGAGCTGTCGGCCAACGTCCCGGAGCGGTGACCGCCGGCGCCAGTCAGGTTTGAGGGGTGCCGGTGCGCGGCATCTAGGTGAGGGCTCGCCAGAAGGTCGAGCCCTCACCCACGCCAGCGCACTGGCGCCGACAAAGACAGGTCCCGGGACCCATGAACCAACCTCCCGCCGGCGCGCCCCCCTTCGGGCCGCCTCCGCCGCCGCCGCCGTTCGCGCCGCCTCCGCAGCGGTCCGGGAGCGGGCGCACCGTGCTCTGGCTCGTTGCGGGACTGGTGCTGGTCCTCGCCGTCATCGCCGCCCTCGCCTTCGTGGTGCTCGGCGACGACGAGGACGACGAGGACGACAAGAAGGCGGCGGGTGACGGCGGCGCCCGTACGGCGTCGTGCGAGAGCTACCAGACGCTGATCATGAGCTCGGAGGTCCAGGCTGCGGCCGGCTTCGATCCCGACGAGCTGCAGTCGATGTACGACGCGGTGCTCGCCGACGTCGAGGACGACCAGGAATTCGCTGCGCTGGTCGAGGACGAGGCAGCCGCCGTCGTGCCGTACTACCGGGCGCTCGCTGACTGGAAGCAGTCGGTGGAGGATGCGCTGAGCCGTGGTGAGTACCCCGAGACGACGGTGCCGGCCGAGATCACCGAGCAGCAGGGACAGCTGCAGAGCGCCCAGCGTGGGGTGCTCGAGGCGTGCAGCGACGTCTGGTCGAGCGGCGACGAGGGAGACGAGCCGATCCCCGAGATCACCGCTCCCACGTTGGAGACCCCGAGCTGGATGGACGAGCAGTGATGTCGGGCGGTCGACAGCGGGGATTCCCCTGGCTGGCGGTGCTCGGCTCGCTCGCCCTGGTCGTCGTCCTCGTCGTGGGCGTGGCCGTCGTCCTGGTCCTGGACCGCGACGACGACGCGCCCGGTGACGAGCGTGACGGGGGAACCAGTGCGGAGGCCGCGCGGGAGCGCCTGCTCGGCGACGGACGCACGGTGCTCCCGACCACCGCCTCGGCGCAGGAGGCGGTGCCCGGCTTCGACTACACCGCGCCCGTCGACGGCGCCGCGATCGACGAGGACCTGGTGATCCCGGCCCGCTACGACGCGGAGGCCGAGGACCTCTGGAAGGGCGACCCCGGCAGGATCGAGGTCTACGCCGACCAGGGACTGACCCGGCACGTGCCGTTCGACATCCTGCCCGACCTGACGGCGTCCGACGACGATCCGCGCCTGGCGCTCAAGCCGCTCCGGGTGCGGAGCACCCACATCGTGCGGGAGGGCGGACAGGTCGGCGCCAAGCCGACCTGGACCCTGGCCGACGTCGGTACCTACTGGAGTCTCAACCCCCGCGTGTACGTCGTGCAGTACCTCGAGCCGGACGGTGCCCAGCGTGCCCGGCCCTTGGTCACCGAGGTCCACTTCGCCTCCGAGACGCCTGCGCCCGAGCAGGTCACCGCGTCGGTGACGGGCCAGGGCGACGCGCTCGTGGAGTGGAGTCCCGTCGCCGGTGCGACCGAGTACGCCGTGGTCGTGCAGCGTCGAACGGGGGACACCCTGAACGGATCCGTGCAGGTGGTCGGGCGCACGACGAAGACGTCGTGGTCCTCCGAGGAGGTCAGGCAGTGCCACGGGTCGACCTGCGACCAGAACGAGGTGCTGAAGCTGACGACCGGTGACGCGTCGCTGATGGCCAGCACCCCGGAGCTGGTGTCCGACGACGTCGAGGTCCAGCTCGGTGTCGTCGCCGTGGTCGACCGGCAGCCCTCCGTGCTCGCACCGGTCGACCTCGCCGGCCTCGAGGCGCTCCCCGTGCGGTCCGACGACGGGTGGGACGCGGGAGCCGACGTCGACAACGACGGCCTGGCGGGGCTGCCCAGCCGCTTCCTGTTCGTCTCGGTCGACGGGTCGACGCGAGCGACCGGGGCCTACGTCGAGCGCGGTGAGGTACGACGCCAGGGCCGCCTCTGGCTGGTCCCGGTGCGCGGTCGCGGCACGCGGCTGTCCCACGTCGTCCGGATCCCGGCCGACGCCGTCGGCAACATCGACGCCGACGTCCGGGCGTTCAACACCCGCGCGCAGCGTGCGTACCCGAAGGCGGGTCTGGGCCAGACCAAGGTCGTGATCGACGTCAACCACCCGAAGCGGCCCGCCCCGGAGCTGCCGGCGCCGGACCTCCCCGTGTTCGGCAGCAACGAGCTGAGCCGGTTCATCGCCGGCCAGCTGGTCGCGGGCTCCACCTCGATCGATCTCTCGAGGTTCGAGGGCAAGCCCGGCCTGCCCGGCTTCCAGGACGCCCTCGACGAGGCCATCCTCCAGAACCCGTACGCGCTCGCGACCTTCGACGAGTTCTCGTTCGACGGCAGCGTCCTCTACGTCGACCCGGCGTTCGACGCAGCCGAGCTGCGGGTCCGGCAGCGGAGCATCGCCGACGCCGCCGAGCGGATCGCGAAGGACGAGACCCGCCCGGGGATGAGCGTGTCCGACAAGGTGGCGGCGATCAACCGCTACCTGGTCGACCAGGCCGACTACGACCACGTGGCCCTTGCGGCGGCGGAGAAGGCCCGGGCGCGCGACAAGGAGACCCCGAAGCGGTTCCAGTACGCCTGGACGGTGGACGGCATCCTGCTCGACCGCTCCGGCGTCTGCATGAGTTACTCGTTCGCCTTCCAGGCCATCGCCAAGGAGGCCGGCATCGAGTCGGTCATCGTCACCGGCGACCTCGCCAACGGCGGACGCCACGCGTGGAACAAGGTCAAGGACGGCAGGAGCTGGCGCTCGGTCGACGTCACCTGGAACGACCCCGGCGGGCCGTGGCGGTCGGGGGACGGGACCCGGTACCTCATGATCCGCGACGGCCAGTTCACCGGCAACGCGCTGCGCTCCGAGGACGACGCCTGGATGGCCGACGCCTACCTCCGCCAGTACGCGACGCGCTGAGCGGAGGTCGGCGGGCCGCCCTAGGCCTCCCTGATGTGGTCCCCGCGCACCATCCGGGCCATCGCGAAGCTGCAGAAGCCGAGCGCGAGCATCCCGACCGCGAGGTGGGCGACCCCGTCGACCGAGAAGAGGTTGATCGCGAGCAGGCACAGCCAGACGCCGAGCACGTCGCCGCCGAAGTGCGGCGCGAACGCGACGAGCGCTGCGATCGCCACGGTGATGATGCCGATCCACATCACGGCGTCGTCGGCGTTGCCGGGCAGGAAGTTGTCGGCCCAGACGGCGAGGTAGCTGGTCCACTTGTCGGTCAGGACGCCGAACAGCATGTCCAGGCCCCACACCAGCGGGAGTGCGGTGAGGGTGGCCCAGAGGGCGACGCGTCCCTGACGGTTGGCGTCGATGGTGGAGAAGTGAGTGAGGTCGTTGAGCTCCTCGCGCATGTCGTGGGTGAGGTGGTCCCACGTGTGGGTGCTGGCCATGGCGATTCCCTTTCTCGAGCGGTCCCCTTGTAAGGGACATCAACTTTGACGGTAGACCTGGGCGCCTCTTTCAGCAAGACTCGTGTCTGCTAGAAATTCCGGGGAGGGGTGCGGCGATGGACGAGGCCTTCGGGCAACGGGTCAGCCGGCTGGGAGCGCTCGCCGACCCGGTACGACGAGCGCTCTACCGCTTCGTCGCCGAGCAGCCCGGCGCGGTGAGCCGCGACCAGGCCGCGTCCGGCGTGGAGGTGCCGCGGCACACGGCGAAGTTCCACCTCGACCGGCTGGTCGAGGAGGGCCTGCTGGTGACGGAGTTCAAGCGGCTGACCGGCCGCTCCGGTCCGGGGGCGGGACGGCCGGCCAAGCTCTACCGCCGCTCCGGGCGGGAGGTGGTCGTCAGCGTCCCGAGCCGTCGCTACGACCTCGCCGGCCAGGTGCTCGCCGACGCCGTCGAGCGGAACCTCGCGGGCACGCCGATGCCCGAGGCGCTGGACGGGGCCGCCGACGCGGCAGCGGCCGCGGTCCTCGCGCAGTGGCCGGCGGCCGGCGACGGCCTGGTCGCGGCGCTGGGGCCGCTGGGCTACGAGCCGCGGGAGACCGCGGAGGGGATCTGCCTGGGCAACTGCCCGTTCGACCGGCTCGCCGTCGACCACCGCGACCTCGTCTGCGGGGTCAACCACGCCTTCGTCGGCGCGCTCGCGGATCGCCTCGACCCCGGCTCGACCGCGGTGGCGGTCGAGCCGGGGACGGGCTGCTGCGTCCGGGTCAGGACAGCGGCGTCGCCGTGAGCGTGGCGCTCTTGACGTTGATGTCGCCGCTGCGGGCGGTGCCCTGGGCGCTGTCGTAGCCGAAGCCGAGCAGGCCGACGTAGGTCTCCTCGGTCAGCTCGACGACGGTCGTGCCGCTGACCGAGATGTGGCGGTTGGCGGCGGCGGGCATCAGTGCGTTCGGGCTGATGTCACCCTCCTGCTGCTGCCACTGGAAGGCGCCGTCGCCACTGCGGTCGATCCACAGCGACAGCTGCGGGTAGACGTCGACCGACGGGTCGGCGGCGGCCTGGGCGCTCTCGAAGGCGCCGTCGACAGTGATCAGGTAGCGGCCGGCCGGGAGGGTGAGGCCGGTGTCGAGATCGGTGTTGTTGGCGTTGATCCCGCCGCCGATGTGGGCGATCGCCTTCGGGGCGGCGAGCGTCGCGACCTCGACGCCGATGGTGCCGACGGGGGGCGCGAACGCGGCGCGGGCGTCCGGCGACAGGTCGGCGAGCCGGACGGCGCCGTCGACGATGTCGGCGCTCCGGACGGAGCTGTTGCGGATGTCGTCGCCGGTCAGGCCGCCGTCGCGCACGTCGGCACCGGTGAGGGTGCCGTTGGCGATGTCGATCGACCGGATCGAGCCGTCCTTGATGTCGGCCGAGCCGATCATGCGGGCAGCGACCGCTCCCGTGCTTCCGAGAGCAACGACGACGGTGGCCCCCACAGCCACCGCGGCGATGCGATTCTTGAGGATGGACACGCTTGTCCCCTTCCGTGATGCGGATCCGGGCCGGGAGGTCCCCGGCCGGGCCCTGATCCTGTGCAGAAGGTCCGACAGAAATCTGGGAAACCCTTGAAAAGACCTCAGGATCGGCCCTGCCCTGCCGAGGGACGTCTGACCCCCTAGGCTCTGCGTCATGGGCAAGCAAGAGGACTTCGTACTCCGCGCTCTCGAGGAGCGTGACGTCCGGTTCGTGCGGCTGTGGTTCACCGACGTGCTCGGGTTCCTGAAGTCCGTCGCCGTGGCGCCGGCGGAGCTCGAGGGCGCGTTCTCCGAGGGCATCGGCTTCGACGGCTCGGCGATCGAGGGCTTCGCCCGGGTCTACGAGGCCGACATGCTCGCGCTGCCCGACCCGACCACCTTCCAGATCCTGCCGTGGCGCAGCAGCGAGGGCCCGGCGACGGCCCGCATGTTCTGCGACATCGTGATGCCCGACGGCTCGGCGTCGTACGCCGACCCGCGCAACGTCCTCAAGCGGACCCTCGGCAAGGCGGCGGAGCAGGGCTTCACCTTCTACACGCACCCCGAGGTCGAGTTCTACCTCTTCAAGGACGAGCCGCAGCCCGGCCAGGAGCCGGTGCCGATGGACCGCAGCGGCTACTTCGACCACGCCGCGCACAGCCACGGCTCGGACTTCCGCCGCGAGGCGATCACGATGCTCGAGGCGATGGGCATCTCGGTGGAGTTCAGCCACCACGAGGCGGGCCCGGGCCAGCAGGAGATCGACCTCCGGTACGCCGACGCGCTCACCACGGCCGACAACATCATGACCTTCCGCACGGTCATCCGCGAGGTCGCGCTGAGCCAGGGCCTGTGGGCGACGTTCATGCCCAAGCCGTTCACGACGCACCCCGGGTCGGGCATGCACACGCACGTGTCGCTGTTCGAGGGCGACCAGAACGCCTTCTACGAGGCAGGGTCCGAGTACCAGCTCTCGAAGACCGGCCGCCAGTTCATCGCCGGCGTCCTCAAGCACGCCAGCGAGATCAGCGTCGTCACCAACCAGTGGGTCAACTCCTACAAGCGGCTGATGTTCGGGGGCGAGGCGCCGTCGTACATCTGCTGGGGCCACAACAACCGCTCCGCGATGATCCGCGTCCCGATGTACAAGCCCAGCAAGGGCCAGTCGACCCGCATCGAGCTGCGCACCATCGACTCCTCCTGCAACCCCTACCTCGCCTACGCCGCCGTGCTGGCCGCCGGCCTCAAGGGCATCGAGAACGGCTACGAGCTGCCGCGCGAGGCCGAGGACGACGTGTGGGCGCTGAGCGAGCGCGAGCGTCACAGCCTCGGCATCGAGCCGCTGCCCAAGAGCCTCCACGAGGCGATCGTCGTGGCCGAGCGCTCCGAGCTGCTCGCCGAGACGCTGGGGGAGCAGGTCTTCGAGTTCTTCCTGCGCAACAAGCGCGCGGAGTGGGACGAGTACCGCGGCCAGGTGTCGGTGTTCGAGCGCGACCGGATGCTGCCGGTTCTCTGAGCCTCGCCGTGAACAGGGCCAGCCAGCGCACCGAGCTGCTCCGGCTCGGCTTCGTCGACCTCGACCGGGCGCAGGCCGACCTGGCCGCGCTCGGCCCGGTCGGTGTCGACCTGCTGGCCTACCTCGGTCGCACCGCCGACCCCGACGCCGCCCTGCACGCGCTGGGCCGGCTGGCCGAGGCGGCGCAGGACCGCGAGCAGCTGCTGGCCGCCGTCGCCGACGACGAGGGCACGGCGATGCGCCTGCTCTGCGTGCTCGGTGCGAGCGCCGCGCTCGCCGACCACCTGGTCACCCATCCCTTCCACTGGCGCGAGCTGACCGACCCCGAGCTCGGGTCGACCCGGCCGGCCGCGTGGGCGCTGCGGGAGTCCCTGCTGGCGGCGGTCGCCGACAAGCCGGACGCGGAGGCGGTGAACGCGCTGCGGGTGGAGTACCGCCGCCTGCTGCTGCGCCTCGCGGCGCGCGACCTGACCCACCACCTCGGCGTCGACGACGCCGCGGCCGAGCTCTCGGACCTCGCGGCCGGGACGCTCGACGTCGCGCTCGAGGTGGCCCGGGCCCGGATCGGCGAGGACGCCGACAAGGCGCGACTCGCGGTCATCGCGATGGGCAAGTGCGGCGGCCACGAGCTCAACTACGTCTCCGACGTCGACGTGATCTTCGTGCACGAGGGCGACGAGCGGATCGCGGCCCGGCTGGCTGCGCAGCTGATGCAGGTCTGCTCCGACCACACCGCCGAGGGCACCATCTGGCCGGTCGACGCCAACCTCCGTCCGGAGGGCAAGGCCGGTCCGCTGAGCCGCACGCTGGCCAGCCACCAGGGCTACTACGAGCGCTGGGCGGAGCCGTGGGAGTTCCAGGCCCTGCTCAAGGCGCGCCCGGTCGCGGGCGACCTCGACCTGGGCCGGGCCTTCGTCGACATGGTGAGCCCGATGGTCTGGACGGCCGCCGACCGCGAGGGCTTCGTCGAGGCCGCCCGCGCGATGCGCCGCCGCGTCCTCGACCACATCCCGGCCCGCGAGGCGGACCGCCAGCTCAAGCTCGGCGCCGGCGGACTGCGCGACGTCGAGTTCGCGGTCCAGCTGCTCCAGCTCGTGCACGGCCGGGCCGACGAGGGCATCCGGCCCCCGACCACGCTCAGCGCGCTGGCCCGCCTCACCGAGGCCGGGTACGTCGGTCGCGAGGACGGCGAGGCGCTGCACCGCGCCTACGCCTTCCTGCGGACCCTCGAGCACCGGATCCAGCTCCACCGGCTGCAGCGCACGCACGTCGTACCGTCGGACGAGGCGGCGCTGCGGCGGCTCGGCCGCAGCCTCGGCTTCCTCAAGGAGTCCGAGAAGCGCCTCGACGAGACCTGGCAGGACCACCGGCGTGAGGTCAGCCGCCTGCACCAGAAGATCTTCTACCGCCCGCTGCTCACGGCGGTCGCGCGGATCGGCGCCGATGAGGTGCGCCTGTCGTCCGAGGCCGCGGGCGCCCGCCTCGCCGCCCTCGGGTACGCCGACCCGCAGGCCGCGCTGCGCAACCTCGAGGCGCTGACCTCGGGCGTGAGCCGCACCGCCGCCATCCAGCGCACCCTGCTGCCGGCCATGCTCCAGTGGTTCGCCGAGGCGCCCGACCCCGACGGCGGCCTGTTCGGGTTCCGCCGGATCAGCGAGGCGTTGGGCCGCACCCCGTGGTACCTCTCGACCCTGCGCGACGAGGGGGAGGTCGCCGAGCGGCTGGCCCACCTGCTCGCGACCTCGCGCTACTGCACCGACCTGCTCGAGCGCGAGCCCGCCGGCGTACGCCTGCTGGGGGGCGACCTCGCCCCGTTGCCCGCCGAGGCGCTGCTCGACGAGATGCTCGCGACCGGCCGCCGCCAGGACGGCTTCGAGAAGGGCGTGCGGGCGGTGCGCGCGGTGCGCCGCCGCGAGCTCCTGCGGATCGCGGCCGGCGACGTCCTCGGGCTGGTCGACGTCGCCGACGTCGGCTTCGCCCTCACCCGGCTCACCGACGCGACCCTGGCCGCGACGCTCGAGGGCGCCATGGAGTCGACCGCGCGCTCGCGCGGCCTCGACGAGCCGCCGACCCGCATGGCGATCGTCGCCATGGGCCGGTACGGCGGTTTCGAGCTCTCCTACGGCAGCGACGCCGACGTGCTGTTCGTCCACGACCCCCAGCCCGGCGCGGACCCGCACGAAGCTTCGACGTACGCGCGCCTCGTCGCGGAGGAGGTCCGCAAGGTCCTCGGCGCCCCGGGGACCGACCCGGCGCTGGTGGTGGACGCCGACCTGCGGCCCGAGGGCAGGCAGGGGCCGCTGGTGCGCACGCTCGACGCCTACGCCGCCTACTACGCCAAGTGGTCGCACGTGTGGGAGGCACAGGCCCTGCTGCGGGCCGACGCGGTGGTCGGCGACCCCGACCTGCGCGAGCGGTTCACCGCGCTGATCGACCCGCTGCGCTACCCGGCCGGCGGGCTGACCGACGACGACGTCCTCGAGGTGCGCCGGATCAAGGGACGCGTTGACAAGGAGCGGCTCCCACGCGGGGCCGACCCGGCGCTGCACCTCAAGCTCGGGCGCGGGGGACTGGCGGACATCGAGTGGACGGTCCAGCTCCTGCAGCTGCGCTTCGGTGCCGACGTACCGGGACTCCGGACGGCGCAGACCCTCGCCGCCCTCACGGCAGCCGCCGAGGCGGGCCTGGTCACGCACGAGGACGCCGCGACCCTCGGCACCTCGTGGCGGATGGTGACCCGGGTCCGCAACGCGCTGCTGCTCGCCCGCGGTCGCCCCGGCGACCAGTTCCCGCGGGCCAGCCTCGAGCGACGCTCCGTCGCCGGGATCCTCGGCTACCAGACCGACGAGACCGACCGGCTGCTCGACGACTACCTGCGCATCACCCGTCACGCGCGCGCCGTCGTGGACCGCGTCTTCTGGGAGTGATCCGGCCACCTGGACGGGCGGGAAAGGCTCACCTTCGTTGCGGCTGCGGGTCCATCGTGGAAACACCTCGCCCTTGTCGCCCGCGTCGCGGATCGATGTGTCATGATGGGCCGGTCGGGCCGCGACCGACCCCCCCAGAGGTCGCGGCCCGACGCTTTTTGCGGCGTGTGATCCCTCTCAACCACGGGTCGATTCCCTGTTCAACTACCTGTTACGGCGAGTAGCGTTCTTTGCATGCTCCTTGCCGTTGAACAGGCTCCGCCCGCGGGTGGTGCGGCGCTCGACCAGGTCTTCATCGCCTTCGGTGCCTTCGCCGCGATCTACGTGCCGCTCGGGATCTTCCTGCTCCGGGAGCGGGACGGGAAGTCGACCTTCATCGGCCGGCTGGCCGACCGGGTGTCCGCGATCGACGGGTTGCCGCGTTGGGCGGGGCTCCCGAGCTACCTCGCCGTCCTGTCGCTGATCTCGTGCGGCTTCGGCGTCTACTGGGACGTCCCGATCCACATGCAGAACGGGCGCGACGAGGGGCCGCTGGCCAACCCGTCGCACTTCCCGATCATGTTCGGCATCTTCTTCTTCCTGGCCGCGGGCGTGATCTCGGCGGCCCTCGCCAAGGATCCGCTGCCGCGTCGTACCGTGCGACTGACGCCGAAGTGGCGGGTGCCGATGGGCACGCTCGTGCTGCTCGGCGCGGGCATGATCGCGGCCGCGGGCTTCCCCGCCGACGACGTGTGGCACCGCCTGTTCGGGCAGGACGTCACCGAGTGGGGCCCGACCCACGTGATGATGATCGGCGGAGCGGTCACCTGCATCCTCGCCGTCCCGCTGCTGTACGCCGAGGGCGCCCAGCTGGGCCGGCCGCCGGCGCAGCGCTGGACCTGGTTCGGCGGCCTCGCCACCGGCGGGCTCGGCCTCTTCGGCAAGATCCTGCCGCCCGTACGACGCGAGGCGCCCGCCTCGGTCCTGGCCGACCGGTCGGCGTGGGCCACCCGCCTCTACATCACCGTCGTGATCGGCATCTGCATCATCCCGGTCGCCTTCCTGATGGAGTTCGACCTCGGCGTGCCGCAGTTCCCGGCCGCGACGATGTTCATCATCTCGGGCTTCCTGACCAGCTGGATCTTCACCGCCGGCCGCCTCTTCTTCGGGCCCGGCGGTGCGCTGGTCACCTGGCTGGCCTACACCGGCCTGCGGGTGCTGATCTTCGCGATCACGCTCCCGGTCCCCGACATCCACCGCGCCCACTGGCTGCTCTTCCTCGGCCCGGCGCTGTGCATCGAGCTGGTGGCGCTCCTCGTCCGCAACCGCGGTCCGGTCTTCGCGGCGGGCGCCGCGCTCCTCGGCGGCACCGTCGGCTTGGCGACCGAGTGGTGGTGGATGGACTTCTTCATGCCGTACCCGCTGCCCCCGGACACCCAGCAGATGCCGCTGATGCTCGGCGTCGGCGGGCTCGCCGCCGCGGGCGGCGGCCTGCTCGGCTGGTCGTTCGCCCGCCACATCGAGCGGATCGCGGACCTGCCCGAGGCCTCGGCGCCGGTGCGCGATGGCATGGCCGTGGCCGGCCGGTGGGTCGGCACGGCGGGCACGCTCGTGTTCCTGGTCCTGATGGGGATCTTCGCGCCGCCGGCCAGTGCCGGCGAGGTCGAGGTCGTCAAGGACTGCGCCGGCGACGAGTGCCGTACGACCTACGAGCCGGTCGAGGGCACCGACGTGATCATGGGCCACGTCACCTACAACGACGACTGCCTCGGCGCCGACGGCTGCATGACGCGGGTGACCGTGCGCACCGACGACGACCGGGTCGAGGACGCGGTGTGGATCTCCGCGCTGGCCTACCAGGGGCGGCACCGCACCGACGGCAAGGTGCCGGGTGACGGCATGCTGAGCGTCGCGATGGACCCGACCGGCAACGCGGGGGAGTACCGCTCCGCCGAGCCGCTGCCGATCTACGGCAACTGGAAGGTGCTGATCCGCCTGCACCTCGCGCCCACCACGATGGTCTCGATCCCGGTGCACATGCCGGCCGACACCGCCATCGACGGACCCGCCTCCGGGCTGGTCCAGGTCGACGACGGCACCGACGCGGCGTTCGTGCACGAGCCGTTCATGCTGCAGCGCGAGCGCAAGCCCGATGTTCCCGTGTGGCTCTGGACGACCATGTACGGCGTCGTGATCGCCTCGTGGCTGGTGCTGCTGGCGTTCTACGGCTGGCTCTACGCCGCCGCGGCCGGCGCGAGCGCCGTCCCGGCGAAGGAGGAGTCCGCCCCCGCGACCTGAGGACGTGCGCCGTGTGCGATTCTTAGGTTATGCAAACCTTAGAGGCCGCCGCGGCGCTCGCCCCGGCACGGACCGTCGTGCCGTCCGGGCGCGCGGTCCGGTGCGGGGTCCTCGGGGGCGCGCTGGTGCTGCTGCTGGTCGGCGTCGTGCTGAGCGTCGCGCTCGGCGTCCGCGAGGTCGCCTTCGGCGAGGCCTGGCGCGCGTTGACCGACCCCGTCGCCGGCAACGTCGACCACGCGGTGATCCGCGGGCAGCGCGTCCCGCGCACCCTGATCGCCCTGCTCGCCGGGACCGCGCTCGGCCTGGCCGGCGTGCTCAGCCAGGGCATCACCCGCAACCCGCTGGCCGACCCCGGGCTCCTCGGGCTCAACGCCGGCGCCGCGCTCGGCGTGGTCGTGGCCGCCACGGTTCTCGGCGTGACGGGCGCGGGCAGCGTGGTCTGGTTCGCCTTCCTCGGCGCCGCGGTCGCCGCGGTCGTGGTCTTCGCGATCGGCAACGGCCGCCCGGTGCAGCTGGCCCTGGCCGGTGCGACGGTGACCGCGCTGCTGACCCCGATCTCGACGCTGGTGCTGTTCCGCGACGTCGACGCGTTCAACGAGCTGCGCTACTGGCAGGTCGGTGCGCTCAACGGCCGCGACCTCGGTGCGGTCGAGGTGCTGTGGCCGTTCATCGCGCTCGGCGCGGCGCTGGCCTTCTTCGTCGCGCACCGCCTCAACGGCCTCGCCCTCGGCGACGACGTCGCGGCGGCGCTCGGGCAGGGTGTCGGGACCACGCGCGCGCTCGCGGGCCTCGCGATCATCCTGCTGGCCGGCGCGGCGACCGCGCTCGCCGGACCGATCGCGCTGGTCGGCCTCGCCGTCCCGCACGCCGCGCGCCGTCTCGTCGGCACCGACTACCGCTGGCTGGTGCCGCTGTGCGCCCTGCTCGGACCGGTCATGCTGATGGCCGCCGACATCATCGGCCGGCTGGTGAGGTCCGACGAGCTCGAGGCCGGTGTCGTCGCCGCGCTGATCGGCGCCCCGGTCCTGATCGCCGTGGCCCGCGGCCGACGGGTGGCCGGACTGTGAGCACCGCGACCCTGCAGGCGATCACGCGGATCCGGCGCCGCAGCCGGCTGCGGACCCTCGCCGTCGTCCTGGTGGGTGCCGGCGCCTGCCTGGGCCTGCTGCTCGTGACCTTCGGGCTGGGCGCGGCCGGCGTACCTCCCGAGCGCTCGTTCCCCGCGCTGTTCGGGGTGGGGGACCGCTTCGACCTGCTCGTCGTGCGCGAGCTGCGCCTGCCCCGCGGCGCCGCGGCCGTCGTCGCCGGCGTCGCCTTCGGCCTCGCCGGCGCGCTCTTCCAGTCGACGCTGCGCAACAACCTGGCCAGCCCGGACATCCTGGGCATCTCCGGCGGTGCCTCGCTCGGCGCGGTGACCGCTGTCGTCGGGTACGGCGCCTCCGGCTCCACGGTCAACCTGGCTGCCTTCGCGGGCGCCCTCGCCGCGGCCGTCGCGATCTGGGCCCTCGCCTGGCGAGGGGGCCTGCACGGCATCCGCTTCGTGCTCGTCGGCGTCGGCATCGCCTACCTGTGCGGCTCGCTGATCTCGTGGCGGCTCTCCGAGGCCGACCTGCGCGAGGGCGGCACCGTGCTGCTCTGGACCGTGGGTAGCGTGGCCGACGTCCGCGACGGCACGCTCGGGCTGTTGACCCTCGGTGTCCTCGTGCTGGCGATGGTCACCGTCCCCGTCGCCCGCGAGCAGCGGGCGCTCGCCCTGGGCGACGAGCACGCCCAGGGCCTGGGCCTGGGCCCCACCCGCTCCCGGGTGCTGGCGCTCCTGATCGGCGTCGCGCTGGTCGCGCTGGCCACCGCGGTCGCCGGGCCGATCGCCTTCGTCGCACTGGTCTCGCCCGCGATCGCCCGCCGTCTCGTCGACGACGGGGGACCGGCGCTGCTCACCTCGGCCGTCGTCGGCGCCGCGCTGGCCATGTCCGCCGACGTCATCGGGCAGTACGCCCTGCCGGGCAGCCTGACCGCGCCGGTCGGCATCGTCACCGGGCTCGTCGGTGCGCCGTACCTCCTCTGGCTGCTCGCCCGCAGCGACCGAAAGGGACAAACATGAGCACCTCCATCGCCGCCGAGGGGATCTCGCTCGGCTACAAGGGTCACCCCGTCATCGAGGGCCTCGACCTCGAGCTGCCTGCGGGCAAGGTGACGGCGATCGTGGGTCCCAACGCGTGCGGCAAGTCGACGCTGCTGCGCGGCCTGGCCCGCCTGCACCCCCTGTCCGCCGGCACCGTGCGCATCGACGGTCGGGACGCGGCCGCCCTCTCGCGGCGCCAGCTGGCCCGGGTCCTCGGGGTGCTCCCGCAGAGCTCGGTGGCCCCGGACGGCGTCCGCGTCGCCGAGCTGGTCGGCCGCGGCCGGTTCCCGCACCAGGGCTGGTTCGGCCGGCACACCAGCCAGGACGACGAGGTCGTGCTCCGCTCGCTCGAGGCGACGGGCGTCGCCGATCTCGCCGACCGTCGCCTGGAGGAGCTCTCGGGCGGCCAGCGCCAGCGCGTGTGGATCGCCATGGTGCTCGCGCAGGAGACGGACGCGGTGCTGCTCGACGAGCCGACGACGTACCTCGACGTGACGCACCAGCTCGAGCTGCTCGACCTGCTCAGCGACCTCAACGAGCAGCGCGGGACCACTGTCGTGATGGTCCTGCATGAGCTCAACCACGCCGCCCGGTACGCCGACCACATGGTCGTCATGGCCGGCGGCCGGATCGCCGGCCAGGGTGCGCCCGGGGAGGTGCTGACCGCGGCGTCGGTGCGGGAGGCCTTCGGTCTGGACGCGGAGGTGATCCCCGACCCGGTGACCGGCGGGCCGCTCGTGGTGCCCAGGGGACGGACCCGTCGTGGACTCGCCGGGACTCTGGTTTAGGATAGCCTCACCTAACCCCGAGACACTAGGAGCAACCCGTGCGGATCACGCGCGCCTTCCGTCGCAGCACCGCGCTCGTCGCGGGTCTGACGACCGTCCTGGCCCTGTCGGCCTGCGGCCAGGAGGACACCGACCAGGACGCCGGCGAGACCACGCAGGAGGTCACCGACGAGTTCCCGATCTCCATCGAGCACGCCTTCGGCACCACTGAGATCAAGGAGGAGCCGAAGCGCGTCGCCACGTGGGGCTGGGGCTCCACCGAGGCCTCCATCGCCGCCGGCGTCTACCCGGTCGCGATCGCCGAGCAGATCTGGACCGTGGGCGAGGGCAACCTGCTGCCCTGGGTCGAGGAGGCCTACGACGCCGAGGACGTCGAGCACCCGACCCTGCTGCCCGACGACGGCTCCGGTGCGACCGTGCCCTACGACGAGTTCATCGCCGCCAAGCCGGACCTGATCCTCGCGCCGTACTCCGGCATCACCGAGGAGCAGTACAAGAAGCTCAGCGAGATCGCCCCGACCGTGGCCTATCCCGAGGCGCCGTGGACGACGACCTGGCAGGACACCATCAGCATCACCGCGAAGGCCCTCGGCCGCAGCGCGCAGGGTGAGAAGGTCCTCGGCGACATCGACAGCTACCTCGCGGACGAGGCGAAGAAGCACCCCGAGTTCGCGGACAGGACCATCGCCGCGCTCTACCCCGGTCCGAACACGATCTCGCCGTACACCGAGCTCGACCCGCGCCTGGCGATCCTGACCAAGCTCGGCTTCAGCGTCGCGCCCAGCATCGCGAAGCTCGACACCTCCAAGGGCGGCTTCTACTACGAGCTCAGCTGGGAGGAGGCGGACAAGATCGACGCCGACGTCGCGGTGACCTACTTCGACGACGACGCGCAGGCCGCTGCCTTCCTGAAGGACCAGAAGGCGTTGGCCATCCCGGCCGTCAAGAACGGTGCCGTCGCGCAGGTCGTCGGTCGCGAGCGGATCTCGGCCGTCTCGCCCCCGACCGCGCTCAGCTTCCGGTGGTCGGGCGGCATGCCGGAGCTGATCGAGAAGCTCGCGGCCGCCGTCGCGAAGTGACCGACGCATCCATCCCGACGGGTCAGCACGGCCCGTCGGGGTGGATGCTGCGCGTCTCGGTCCGCTCGTAGCGGCGCGGGAGGTGGTCGCCCACGTAGATCTTCGGCATCGCCTTCGCGATCGCCAAGGCGACGTAGACCACGGTGTTGATCGCCACGAAGGACGCGAGGATCGCGAACCCGTGCGAGCGGACGAGGTCCTCGGGGAACAGGATCCCCAGCGGTACGACGAGCGCGTTCATGCCTGCACCTGGCTCGCGGTGCGGGGCTGGGCCTCGTAGTGCCAGGTCGCCTGGCGGCCGAAGGACATGTCGAGGATCCCCTTGAGGTAGACGATGTCGAGGAAGAGCGCGTAGCAGAGCTCCGGGAAGAGGGTCGCGGCGAGCAGCCGCGCCTTCCAGCCGCCGCGCCAGACCGTGACGATCCGCTCGACGGTGAAGACCAGGCCGGTGCCGACCCAGAACGGGAACCACACCCACTGGTCGTAGGAGGTCATCATCAAGAACATCAGCAGGAGGTAGGCCGACAGCGCGATCACGCCGTACCCGATGCCGAGCTGCTGCGCCCAGTAGCGGAAGGTGGCCGCGCGCATGCCGTACTCGCCGAGGTTCTCGAGCGCGCCGCGCTGCCAGCGCAGCCGCTGGACCCACAGCGCCCGCCAGGTCGGCATCACCTCGGTGACGACCGTGCAGTCGGCGGGGGACATGACCAGGCCGCCGAGGGTCTTGAGGGCGAGGGTGATCTCGTTGTCCTCGGTCAGCACGAGGGTGTCGTAGACGTCCCCGGGTACGCCGGGCAGCGCCTTCCCGCGCTCTGCGGACACCGTGCGCAGGGCCCGTGGGCGGAAGACCGTGGCCGTCCCGGTCAGCACGAACACCCGGCCGCGCCGGCGCCGGAGGTCGCGGCCGTAGCGGGTGTACTCGTTGCGCTGGAAGAGGCCGATCAGGCCCTTCCCCGGCTCGCCGTAGAACAGGCCGCCGATGGCCATCAGCGCGCGGTCCTCGGTCATCCGGCGCACGACGGAGGCGAGGAAGCCCGCATCGAGCGAGGTGTCGGCGTCCATCACCATGACCAGGTCGTTCTCGCCCTGGGTGGGCAGCACCTTCGCGAGCACCTGGTTGAGGGCGCCGGCCTTCTTGTGCTGGTTGTGGACGGTGATCATCACCTCGACGCCGACCTCGCGGGCGATCTCGACGGTGTCGTCGGTGCAGTTGTCCGCCACCACGATCACCCGGTCCGGGCGGTGCGACTGCGCGAGCAGCGACTCCAGCGTCGCGCGGATCCCGACGGCCTCGTTGTGGGCGGGCACCAGCACGGTGAGGGTCACCGGGCCGTGGAAGGTGCCGCGGGTCTCCGCCATGACGTGGCGTGGCGAGAGCGGCAGCCGGGCGCCGTCGTCGCTGCGCCGGGCGTGGTTGGCGATCCGCCTCTCCAGCAGCGCGACGCCCGCGGCGAACAGCAGGGCGAGACCGGCGGCGAAGGCCAGCGTCGCCAGCGTGGGCGCCTGGGTGTCGTAGAGCAGGTGCCAGGCACCGAGCACGACGCCGTCGGACGGCTTCGTGCTGTGGCTCTCGGAGTCCGAGAGCGACCAGCCCAGAAGGGCGGCGCCGGCGACCGCTGTACCGAAGATGAGCAGGCCGACCCCACGTTGAAGGCGCTGCCCCGAATCACCGAATGCCTCAGTCACATTGCTCTGATCGGCCAGATGCCGGCCGATCTGACACGTGAGTCCCACACGGATGAGGGACGCCGGTTGCCAGGACGGAGATGCCATGGGGTCGCGAACCGAGTCGGTGGTGACGCACGCCGCCGCGGTCGATGACGACCACCTGCGCCTGGTGGTCGAGGCGTCGCCGAGCGCGATGCTGCTGGTCGACCCCAGCGGCCGGATCGTGCTGGCGAACAGCGAGGCGGAGCACTCCTTCGGGTACACGCGCGAGGAGCTGCTGGCCCTGCGGGTCGAGGACCTGGTGCCCCAGCGGTTCCGGCAGCACCACGACGTCGAACGGCAGGAGTACGTCGCCCACCCGTCCCGCCGGGGGATGGGCGTGGGCCGCGAGCTCTTCGGCCTGCGCAAGGACGGCACCGAGATGCGCGTCGAGATCGGGCTCAACCCGATCGTCATCAGCGGCGAGCGGTTCGTGCTGGCCTCGGTCATCGACATCACCGAGCGGCTGCGCGGCCAGCAGGCCGAGAAGCTCGCCCGCGAGGGCGAGCTGCGGCGCTCGATCCTCGACAGCATCCCGTTCTGCGTCATCGTGACCGACGCGGCCGGCCGGATCGTGACCGCGAACCCGGCGGCCGAGTCGCTGCTGGGCTACGCCCAGGACGAGCTCATCGGCCGGTGGATCACCGAGGTCGACGCGGTGGAGCGCGCCCGGTACGCCGACGGCACGCCCGCGCTCAGCCCGGTCGGTGGCGACGAGGCGGAGTGGACCTACCGGCACAAGGACGGCCGCGCCGTACCGGTCAACGAGGCGATCGTGGCGCTGACGGTCGACGACGAGCCCGGGTTCATCGTGGTCGCCTACGACATCACCCACCGGATCGAGGCGCGCGAGCGGGTCGAGCACCTGGCCACCCACGACGCGCTCACCAACCTGCCGAACCGCAGCCTGCTGGTCCGTCACCTCGACCACGCCTTCGACTCCGCCGACAGCGATCGCCGGCAGGTCGCCCTGCTCCTGATCGACATCGACCACTTCAAGCGGATCAACGACTCGCTCGGGCACCACATCGGCGACGAGATGCTCGTGGTCGTGGCCGAACGGCTGCTGGCCTGGGTGCGTGAGTACGACGTGGTGGCCCGCCTCGGTGGCGACGAGTTCGTGATCGTGTTCGACGACCTCGACCCGGGTGTCGACCTCGACAAGCGGATCGCCGACCTGACCCGGGCCGTGCTGGCACCGATGGTGGTCCACGGCTACGAGCTCGCCGTCACGGCGAGCATCGGCGGTGCCCTCTACCCGGCTGACGGCGACGACCCGGCCGCGCTGCTCAAGCACGCCGACATCGCGATGTACCAGGCGAAGTCCGCGGGCCGCAACGGTGTGCGCTGGTTCGAGCACGCGATGCTCGACGACAACAACGACCGGCTCGCCCTGTCCGGTGCGCTGCGCCAGGCCATCGAGCAGGAGGAGCTCTCGCTCGTCTACCAGCCGCAGGTCGACCTGGTCAGCGGTCAGGTCGTCGGCGTCGAGGCGCTGGCCCGGTGGAGCAGCCCGCTGCTCGGCGCGGTGACGCCCGACCGGTTCATCCCGGTCGCCGAGGACGGCGGCATGATCGTCGAGCTCGGCGGCTGGGTGCTCCGCGCGGGCTGCGCCACGCTGGCCCGGATGCAGCGCGACCTGGGCCGCGAGCTGCGGCTCGCCGTCAACGTGTCTCCCCACCAGCTGCGCAGCGAGACCTGGCTCGCGGAGATCGCGGACGCGATCGCGACCTCGGGGATCGAGCCGTGGCAGCTGGAGGTCGAGCTGACCGAGGGCATCCTGATCGAGGACCACGGCGACGTCGTCGCGATGCTCGAGGCGCTGCGCGAGCTCGGGGTTGCCATCGTGCTCGACGACTTCGGCTGCGGCTACAGCAGCCTCGCGTACCTGACGAAGTTCCCCATCGACAAGATCAAGATCGACCGGTCCTTCGTCCAGGACATCGCGGACGCCGACACCGACGCCGCGATCGTCGACGCGATCATCGTGATGGCCCACGCCCTCGGCATGACCGTGGTCGCGGAGGGCGTCGAGACCGAGGTGCAGGAGAGGTACCTGCGCGAGCGCGGGTGCGACGAGGTGCAGGGCTACCGCTACAGCCCGGGTGTGCCCGCGCGCGACGTCGTGACGATCGCGCGCGAGCTCACGCTCACCCCGTAGCCCGGGTTCAGTAGCTCTTCGGCAGGCCCAGCATCTGGGTGCCGATGTGCGCGAGCACGAGCTCCTCGGCGACCGGGATGTTCTTCGCGATCCGGGCGTCGCGGAAGATCCGCTCGACCGGGTACTCCTTGGAGTAGGCCATCCCGCCGAGGGTCTGGAAGGCCTGGTTGGCCGCCTCCCAGCCGACCTGGGCCCCGGTCAGCTTCGCGACATTCGCCTCGTTCCCGCACGGCCGACCCTGGTCGAAGAGCCACGCGGCCTTGTAGGTCATCAGGCGGCCGAGCTCGGCCTTCGCCTTGATCTGCGCGAGGGGGAACTGCAGGCCCTGGTTGGCGCCGATCGGCCGGCCGAACACCTCGCGCTCGCGGGCGTAGTCGCTGGCGATGCGCAGCGCCGCGTCCGCCGTACCGACGCCGCCGGAGGCGGCCAGGATCCGCTCGGGGTTGAGCACGTCCCAGAGGACGGCGAAGCCGGCGTCGACCTCGCCGATGACGTGGGCCGCGGGCACCCGTACGTCGTCGAAGAACACCTGGCTGGAGTGCAGGATGTTGCTGCCCATCTTCGGGATGGGCGTGTAGGAGAGCGTGCCGGCGGCGAGCGCCTCCTTGACGTCGACGAGGAAGAGCGTGAACCCGGCGGTGCGGGGGAGTCCGCGCTCCCTGGTCTCCGCAGCGGGGATCGTGCGGGTCACGGCGACCATCCAGTCGGCGTTCTCGACGTTGGAGATCCAGACCTTCTGGCCCTTGATGACGAACTCGTCCGGGTTGTCGGGGGCGCGGCGGGCCTGGGTCTTGATCTCGATCGCGTTGCTGCCGGCGTCCGGCTCGGTGAGCGCGAGGCAGAACTGCACGGTGCCCTCGGCGAGGCCGGGGAGGATGCGCTGCTTCTGCTCGGCGCTGCCGTGGCGGGTCAGCGTCATCGCGCCGAATCCGGGCGTGGTGACGTAGAAGAAGGTGCCGGCGACGCCGCCCGAGGCGCACAGCGTCATGTTGGCGACGGCCAGCTCCAGCAGGCCCTGCCCGCCCCCGCCGTACTCCTCCGGGACGCAGAGACCGAACCACCCACCGGCGCCGAGGTCGTCGAAGACCTCCTGTGGGAAGCGGTGCTCCTCCTCGCAGCGCGACCAGTAGGCGTGGTCGTACTTCGCGGCGACGGCGGCCACGCCCTCCTGGACGGCGAGGGCGGAGTCGGGCAGGTCGAAGTCCATCGGGGCTCCTGGCTCGGGATCGGGGTGGTGGTCAGACGAGGGGGCGGCGGAACCGACGGCGCAGCCGCATGTCGGCGAGCCACAGGTTGAACGGGAAGGCCCGCAGCACCCGGGGGAGCCGGCGCTCGACGGCGCCGACGACGCGCATCAGGCGGTCGAAGCGGCGCTGCTTGCGCCGCGACCAGGACAGTCCCATCGCGTCACGGAACAGCGGCGGCAGGAAGCCGGTGGTCACGAACACGAGGAAGGGTGCCATCAGTCGCACCGGTGCCGGGAAGTTCTGCAGCGTGGTCAGCTTCATGAGGTACTCGGCCACGTCGGGGTCGATGTCGACCTCGGCGAGGGAGTCCTCCCAGTAGCGGTCGAAGGCCGCGCGGTCGGCGGGCCAGGCCTCGGCCGGCATCTGCAGCGTCGTACCGAAGCGGGCACAGTGGAGGTAGAGCGCGTCGGCCTGCTCGTCGGGGAGGGGGCCGTGCATCTTCTCGATCATGTCGGCGGTGCCGTAGTAGAGGCAGGCAGCGACCCAGGTCTGCAGCCGCGGGTCCATCGCCCGGTACTCGACCTTCTCGCCGGGCCGCGAGTAGACCTGCGCGTGCTGCCGGTTGACCTCCTTGCGGAAGGCCGTGCGGTCGGCGTCGTCCCCGAGCAGGGCGACGGCGAGGTAGGTGAAGGTGGTCCGGCCCCGCTTGTAGGGGTGCTTCATGGCCGAGCCGTCCTCGACCCGGCTGTTCATCACGCCGTGCCCGACCCCGGGCCAGCTCAGCTGCATGATCACGTTGGCCGGGCCGGCCAGGTGGGCGCCGATCCCGGAGACGTGGTCGCGCATGTCGAACCACTCGGGAACGGGCAGGTCGCGCACCTTGGCGGTGCGGGGCGTCGTCTCGGCTCGGCTGGTCACGGCTCAAGGCTAGTCTGTTATTGGCAGCCTGCCAATAGTAGGCTGCGGGACATGACCGAGACCGCCCGTCGCCAGCGCCTGTCCCCGGACCAGCGCCGCGAGCAGATCCTGGTCGCCGCGGAGCGGCTCTTCGCGGAGCGGCCGTACGTCGACGTCTCCACCACGGAGCTGGCCGCGGCGGCGGGCGTGGCGCGGGGCCTGCTCAACCACTACTTCGGTGACAAGCGGGCCCTCTACCTCGACGTCGTACGACGGGCCTCGCTCCTGCCGACGCTGGAGGACGTGCCGCTCCCCACCGGGTCGCTGACCGAGCGCGTGGACGCGGCCGTGCACTGGTTCCTCGGCTCGATCACCCCGGAGCGGGCGACCTACCTGACCATCGGTGCGGCCGAGGGGGTCGGCGACGACGCCGAAGTGCGCGCGATCCTCGACGAGGCCCACGACCTCGCGGCCGGCCGGGTGCTCGAGCTGGTCGGCGGGGACCCGGCCGACGCCGCGTCGCGCGCGGCGATCCGGGCGTTCGGCGAGCTGGCCCGCGGTGCGATCCGCGAGTGGTCGCGCGCCGGGACGCTGACCCGCGCGCAGGCGCACCTGCTGCTGCGCGAGTCGCTGCTCGTCATCGTGGAGAACGTGCTGCCAGGGCTGTGACCGGGGCCGTCCCGTTGCGGATGGCCCGCTTCACGTCGTACATGGCGTGGTCGGCGTTGCTCAGCAGGCTGCGCGCGTTGCAGGAGCGCTCGGACACGACGGCGCCGATGCTGGCCGTGATCCGGTCGTAGGGAGCGTCGGCCGCGTCGCCGTAGGGCTCGGCGACGGCCGCGCGGATCCGGTCGGCACAGGCCCGGAGCTCGTCGGCGCTGCGCAGCCGGGTGCAGACCACGACGAACTCGTCGCCCCCGAGGCGCGCGACCGTGTCGCCGGCGCGCACCGTCTGCTGCAGCCGTTGGGCGATCTCGACGAGCAGCAGGTCTCCCTCGCCGTGGCCCCACGCGTCGTTGACCAGCTTGAAGCCGTCGAGGTCGAGCAGGATCACCCCGACCGTGCCGGGGGCGCTGCGTGCGAGGGCGTCCTCGAGGCGCTCCATCAGCAGGGTCCGGTTCGCCAGGCCGGTCAACGGGTCGTGCAGCGCGAGGTGGCGCAGCCGCCCGATCAGGTCGTTGCGGGAGTCGCGGAACAGCGACAGCGTCAGCACCACCACGGCCAGGCAGCCGACCATGCCCTGGGCGAGCAGCGCCTGCTCCTGCGGGGCGATGCCCTCCAGCGCGCCCCGGTCGAGCAGGGTCGCCCAGACGATGGAGGTGCCGGCGGCGGCGAGGAAGAGCGTGCTCGTGGTCGTCGAGAAGCGCAACGAGACCCAGATCGCGGGCAGCATGATCGCGAACGCGATCGGCAGGCCCGGGTTGAACCAGAACACCCGCCCGAACACCCACGTCGTCACGGCGACGCAACCGGCGATCTCGAGCGAGCGGGCCCAGGACAGCTCCGGGCGGCGCCACTGGGCCGCGCGCAGGCGCAGCACCACCGCCACGCCGGCGAGGGCGGTGACGCCGTTGCGGACGGCGAAGAGCGCGAAGGTCTCGGGGAGCTCGGGGTGGCCCTGGTGGGCGAAGAACGCCGTGGCGAGGATCGCGGCGACCAGTGTCCCGCAGGTGAGCGCGGCGACGAGCCGGCCCAGGTCGGCCGGGTCGCGCAGAGCGATCTCGCGCCCGTCGTACCCGAGGAGGGCGGTGGTGACCGCAGCCAGCGCGACGTTGACGCCGACGAACCAGACCGAGAGGTCGAGGGCGGCACCGGTCGCCATGCTGACGGCGAGGGTCAGCGTGCCGAGCGCGACCCAGTGCGCTGCTGCGGCGCGGCGCGACCGGCCGCGGGCGTGGATCCCCCAGAGAACCGCGACCGCGGCGGCCGGCCACACCAGCGAGACCTCGCTGCCCTCCACCCGCGTCGCCCGACCGACGAGGATCGCGAGCGCATAGGCCGTGGCGTACCCGAGTGCGGGCAGCGCTGCCCGGGCGGCGGCTCCGGTCACGGTCCTCTCCACTTCGTCATCGAGCACCCCGTCCCATCGGCACCGACACCCCCGATCGGAGGGGTTCCGGGCCGGGACCAACCTTCGACCAATCCCGACGGTCCATGCTGGCGTGACGACGCTCACTCTCGGGGGATCGAACATGGGGAACACACCTCGGCGGCAGCCTGCCGCCTCGCTCAGCCGGCGCTCGTTCGTCGGGTACGTCGTCGGAGGCACCTCGCTCATGGTCGCCGCCGACCTGGCACTCGGGGCGGCTCCGGCTCACGCCTTGCCGATCCCATCGGTGCCCCAGGTGCCGGAGCTCTACGACCTGAACGACTTCCTGGTCCACTGCGCGCTGCCGACGTCCAACCTGATCGGCATCACGATCGCAGAGGACGGAGACGCGCACTTCGCACTGCCGCGGATGGAGGTGGGACAGGGCATCACCACCGCGATGGCGATGTTGGTCGCCGACGAGCTCGACCTGCCGATCGAGCGGGTCCACGTGAGCCTGGCGCCGGCCCGCAAGGAACTGCTGTTCAACCAGCTGACCGGGGGCTCCAACACGATCGTGTCGATGTACACGCCGGTCCGGGTCGCCGCCGCCGTCGCCCGCAAGGCACTGCTCGACGCTGCCGCCGTCCAGCTGGGCGCCCTCGTCACGACGCTCACGATCAAGGGCGGAGTGATCTTCGACGCCCTGGGCAACTCGGTCACCTTCGGCCAGGCTGCCGCCGACGCCGCCCCCACGACCACCCGCAAGGTCGAGGTCCGCCTCAAGGATGCCTCCCAGCAGTCGCTCGTCGGCACGCCGCAGCGTCGGATCGACGCCCTCGACGCGGTCACGGGCCGCAAGCAGTTCGCGATGGACCTCGACGTCCCCGACGCGCTGCCGACCATGGTCTGCCGTGCGCCGGACCTCAACGGCACCGCGAGGTCGGTCCGCAACGAGTCCGCCGTCAAGGAGATGCCCGGGGTCACCCACGTCGCGATCATCCCGACCGGGGTGGCCGTCCGGGCCAGGACCTTCGGGCAGTGCATCGACGCCGTCCGGGCCCTCGATGTCGAGTGGAACGGCGGTACCGTCCCGGGGATGTCCGCGGATGACGTCCTGGCCGAGCTGCGGAGGGCGCAGCTGCCACTCGTGGTGCCGAAGCTGGGTGCGGCAGCGCTCGACGCCGAG
Organism: Nocardioides sp. Root240; assembly: GCF_001428825.1. Taxonomy (GTDB): domain Bacteria; phylum Actinomycetota; class Actinomycetes; order Propionibacteriales; family Nocardioidaceae; genus Nocardioides. Next base: position 121,525 of record NZ_LMIT01000002.1, read on the forward strand.
TTCGTCTTCCACTTCCGCAGTGGGTCGGCGCTCGAGCCGAACTGTGCCGTGGCCGACGTGCGGGACGGCTCGGCGACCATCTGGGGCGGCCTCAAGTCGCCGATCGACACGCAGTCCAAGGTCGCCAAGGCGCTCGGGCTCCCGCAGGACGAGGTGACGGTCAACGTCGTCCAGGGTGGCGGCTCCTTCGGGCGCAAGCTCTTCAGTGACGCGGCGATCGAGGCGGCGCACGCGTCGAAGGCCTTCAGTGCGCCGGTGAAGCTGATGTGGCACCGCGCCGACGAGCCGCGCCAGGGTCGCGTGCACCCGATGGCGACCTCGCGGATCCGGGCCACGGTGCTGGCCGGGAGCGTGATCAGCTTCGAGCAACGGCACACGAGTGTGCCGACCGACTTCACCCACGGGCTCGGGGAGCGCATCACGGCCGAGGTCGCGGCGCTGCCGACCGGGCTGGCCAACCTCGGCTTCGCGGAGACGATCTTCCTGCTCACGCAGGAGCTCCCGTACAACTTCGGCGTCATCACCCAGCTGCTCAACGAGCCGAAGCCCGCGCCGGACCGGTTCAACACCAGCTCGGTGCGCAACATCTACTCGCCCGACGTCGCCACGGCCAACGAGCTCATGGTCGACCAGCTCGCGGCCCGGCTGCGCAAGGACCCGGTCGCGTTCCGTCGTACCTATCTCAAGAGCCGGGTGGTCCGCCGGGTGCTCGACCGCGCCGCGGAGCTGGGTGAGTGGGGCAGGGCGATGCCGGCCGGCACCGCGCAGGGCATCGCGATCCACAAGGAGTACAAGGGAGCGACCGCCGTCCTGGTCGAGATCGACTGCCGTCCGGAAACGGTGAACCGCAAGGTGCGCGACGCCGTCACGGGCCCGCGGGTCACCCGGGCGACCGTCGTGGTCGACGCCGGCATCGTGATCAACCCGAAGGGCGTCGAGGCCCAGATGATGGGTGGCTTCATGGACGGGATGGCCCAGGCGCTGACCTACGGCAACCATCTCGTCGACGGGCACTTCCTCGAGGCGAGCTGGGACAACTCGGCGTACACCCGACAGTGGAACGTCCCCCTCGACTTCCGGTGCGAGGTGATGGAGTCCGAGAGCAAGGAGCCGGGCGGGGTGGGCGAGGCCGGCGTCGCAGCATCCATGGCGGCGGTCGCCTGCGCCTACGCGCGGGCCGCGGGCCGGATGCCGACCGAGTTCCCGATCAACTTCCGGGCACCGCTGCACTTCGAGCCGAAGTCCTACGTGCCGCCCGTCCCCGAGTCACCGGTCGACGGCCTCGACCACACGTTCTAGAGGAGCCTGCGATGCCGAAGCACACCTTCCAGCTCAACGGCGAGACCGTGACCGTCGACGTCGAGGACGACGTCCGCATCCTGTGGGTGCTGCGCGACGTCCTGGGCGTGACCGGACCGAAGTACGGCTGCGGGATCAACGTCTGCAAGGCGTGTACGTCGCACGTCAACGGCAAGGCGTTCAACCCCTGCTCGGTGCCGGTCGCGGCCATCGGGGCGGACGACGAGATCACCACGATCGAGGGCCTCGCCGACACCGTCCCCGGCGACGGGCTGCACCCGATGCAGGAGGCCTGGCTCGAGCACGACGTCGCCCAGTGCGGCTACTGCCAGCCCGGGCAGATCATGGCGGCGGTCGCCCTGGTCAACAAGGTCCGTCGCGAGGGCCGGGCGATCACCGAGGAGGACCTCGACGCGATCCGCAACGTGTGCCGGTGCGGCACCTACGCGCGGATCCGTGACGCGATCCGCACCGGCGCCGAAGCGATGTAGGGCGGCCCGCACCCGTACGATTCGCCGGTGGACAGGATCGACCCGGACGAGCTCGCCATCGCGATCAAGGTGCTGCGACAGATCCCGGAGCTGCACCCCGATCACGAGGACGTGCGCACCATGAAGCGCGCGGCGTCGTACATGTACAAGCTGATCAAGAAGACGCGGCGGGCCGAGATCCGGCAGGAGCGCCAGCGCCACGACCAGGACATCATCGAGAAGACCGCGACCGGGTCGCGGATGCGGATCGACGACGAGACCGCGGGCATCCCGCTGGTGTCGACGGCGAAGGGCGCCTTCGCGGGTGAGCTGATCACTGCGCGCGGGTGCTACATCTGCAAGGAGGACTTCACCCTCGTCGACGCGTTCTACCACTGGCTGTGCCCGCGCTGCGCCGCGATGAGTCACGCCAAGCGGGACCAGCGCACCGACCTGACCGGCAAGCGGGCGCTGCTCACGGGTGGGCGGGCGAAGATCGGCATGTACATCGCGCTGCGGCTGCTGCGCGACGGTGCGCACACCACGATCACGACGCGCTTCCCGAAGGACGCCGTGCGCCGGTTCGCCGCGATGGAGGACTCCGCGGACTGGATCCACCGGCTCAAGGTCGTCGGCATCGACCTGCGCGATCCCACGCAGGTCATCTCGCTGACCGACGACGTCGCGGCCGACGGCCCGCTCGACATCATCATCAACAACGCCTGCCAGACGGTACGACGCCTGCCGGGCGCCTACTCGCACCTGATCGACGGCGAGAACACCGCCCTGCCCTCCGCCGAGGCGCTCGGCGTGAAGGCGCTGCCGGAGATGGTCACCTTCGACCGGATCTCCGAGGCGCACCCGGCCGCGATCGCCGGCGCGTTGTCGTCGACCGCGGTCGCGCACCACGACGGCGAGTCCGCCGAGGCCGCCCTGGCCGCCCACAATGCGGCGTCGCTCACGGCGCTCTCGCTCAAGGCCGGTGGCGCCTCGCTGGAGGCCCACCTCGCCGGCACCGCGATCGATGCCGGCGGGCTGATCCCGGACATCCAGGACAACAACTCCTGGACCCAGGTGCTCGACGAGGTCGACCCGCTGGAGCTGCTCGAGGTGCAGTTCTGCAACTCGATCGCGCCCTTCCTGATCAACTCGCGACTGCGCCCGGCCCTGCGCGCCGCCGTGCAGAACGGTGCCCGCCGCGCGTACATCGTCAACGTCTCGGCGATGGAGGGCCAGTTCTCCCGCCGCTACAAGGGCGCCGGCCACCCGCACACCAACATGGCCAAGGCCGCGCTCAACATGATGACCCGCACCTCGTCGGGGGAGATGTTCGAGACCGACAAGATCCTGATGACGGCCGTCGACACCGGCTGGATCACCGACGAGCGGCCGCACCACGAGAAGCTGCGGATCGCGGCCGAGGGCTGGCACGCCCCGCTCGACCTGGTCGACGGCGCGGCGCGGGTCTACGACCCGATCGTGCGCGGCGAGGCCGGCGAGGACGTCTACGGCGTCTTCGTGAAGGACTACGAACCGTCGCCGTGGTGAGCCTGCGCTGAGTACATTCCTGCCATGAGCCGGGACATGGTGGATGCGTACGTCGAGCGGCTGCTCGAGGAGTTCACGGGCAACGAGTCGGTGAAGAAGGACGACCAGGGCGGCTACCCGTTCCGGTTCGGCAACAGCGGCTACACCGTGCGCGTCGTCGGCACCGACGAGCGCCCGGCGGTCAGGGTCTGGTCCGTCGCCGTGCACGACGTCGACCAGACGCCCGAGCTGCTCGGCAGCCTCAACGAGATCAACCAGCGCCTGCTGCACGCCCGGGTCTACTGGGCGGAGAAGGCGGTCGTCTTCGAGGACGCCGTCGCCGGGCTCGCGCTCAACAAGGGCACGCTCGAGTCCTCGCTGACCGACGTCGCCGAGGCGAGCAACTTCTTCGGGCCGCAGCTGAAGGAGAAGTTCGGCGGCTCGCTGACCTTCGAGGACGAGCCGGCGGCCGACCAGCCGGGCGCCGCGGCCGACCCGACGGCCGAGCCGGCAGCGGGCGACGGTCTCTACCTGTGAGCGAGCCGCCGGGGGAGGGCGTCGCCGAGCGCCGGGTCAGCGGTGTGCAGGACCGGCGCGCGAGCGGGCAGCGCGACCGGCTGGTCCTGGACGCCTTCCTCGCGATCTCGGCCGACCTCAGCCTCGACGGCGTCCTCTCGCGGATCGTCGAGATCGCCAGCCGTCTCTCCGGGGCGCAGTACGTCGCCCTCGGCGTCCTCGGGTCCGTCGGCGAGCGCCGGCTGCGGACCCTCGTCCTCCACGGCTTCTCCGACGAGGTCGCCGAGCGGATCGGCATCCTGCCCACCGGGCAGGGCCTCCTCGGCCTGATCATCGACCGGCCCGAACCGCTGCGCCTGCACGACATCGCCGAGCACCCCGCCTCGTGTGGCTTCCCCGAGGGGCACCCGCCGATGCGGTCGTTCCTGGGCGTCCCGGTGCGGATCCGCGACCAGGTCTTCGGCAACCTCTACCTCACGGAGAAGGCCGGCGGCGGGGACTTCACCGCGGAGGACGAGGAGGTCGTCGTCGCCCTGGCCGCAGCCGCCGGTGTCGCGATCGAGAACGCCCGTCTCTACGAGGAGACCGCGCGTCGCGAGGCCTGGGCGCGGGCCACGGCCGACATCGCGGCACTCGTGTCCGAGGAGAGCGACCTCGCTGCCGCCTGTGCGGCGGTGGTGTCACGTGCCCGGGCCGTCGCGAGCGCCGACGCCGCGTGGATCGACCTCATCCACCCCGAACGCGAACCCGCCGTCCTCGGCCACGACGGCAGCCCCCTGGCTCCCGACGACGCCGGCCTGCTGCTGACCGTCCCCTTCGTGCCGACCGCCGGCGCGTCCGGCTCCCTGAGCCTGGCCTGGGCCTCGGAGAAAGCCGAGGGCGGCCGGGCCCTCGAACGGGAGCTGGTCGCGGCGTACGCCGAGCAGGCGGCCCTCGCCCTGCAGCTCGCGGCGGCCCGCGAGGACCAGCGGCTGCTCTCGGTCTTCGAGGACCGCGACCGGATCGGCCGGGACCTGCACGACCAGGTCATCCAGCGGCTGTTCGCCGTCGGCCTGAGCCTGCAGGGCACGCTCCGGCTCGTCGAGCGGCCCGAGGTCGCCTCGCGGATCGAGGAGGCAGTCGACGACCTCGACGTCACCATCAAGAACATCCGGGCCGCGATCTTCGGCCTCAACGCCGAGGAGCCGGAGTAGCGTCTCAGCGGGCGCGGCGCAGCGTGCCGGCCACCAGGGTGCGGGTCTCGGCCGGGTCGACGACGTCGTCGATCTCGAACACCCGCGCGGCGTTGAGCGCCTTGGCGTGGTCGCGGAGCGCGGCCGTCTGCTCGGCGACGACGGCCTCCCGCTCGCCGTCGGGCAGTGCGGCCAGCTCGTGGGCCATGGCCAGCCGGACCGCGCCCTCGAGGCCCATCGGGCCGAGGTGGGCGCCGGGCCAGGCCAGCGTGAGCAGCGGCCGGTGCGTGCTGCCGCCGAGCATCGCCTGGGCGCCGAGGCCGTAACCGCGGCGCAGCACCACCCCGGCCAGCGGCGTGGTCAGCCGGGCGCCCGCGGTGACCATCCGCGACGCCTCGCGGACCAGCCCGGTGCGCTCTGCCTCCGGCCCGACCATGAAGCCGGGGGTGTCGACCAACGAGAGGACCGGCAGCTGCCAGCGCTCGCAGAGGTCGAGGAAGTCGGCTGCCTTGGTCGAGGCGTCCGCGGTGAGGGCGCCCGCCAGCGCCGTCGACTGGTTGGCGAGCACGCCGACGGCCAGCCCGTCGATCCGCACGATCGCCGTCACCAGCTCCGGCGCCCAGGCCTCGCGCAGCCAGAGGACCGAGTCCTCGTCGGCCAGCGCCTCGACGAGCGGCCGGACGTCGAAGGCCTCGCGGTCGTTCTCCGGCAGCAGGGTCCGCAGCGCGGCCTGGTCGGCCGCGGGCTCACCGGTTCCGAGGTCGGGCTCGTGCAGCACACCCAGCAGGCGTCGTACGACGGCCACGGCGGCGGCCTCGTCGTCGACCACCACGTCCAGGACCCCGTTGGCCGCCTGGTCCTCGACGGGTCCGATCTCCTCGGCCGCGAACTGCCCCAGTCCGCCCCCGGCGATCATGGCCGGCCCGGCCATGCCGAGGTTGGCGTCGGGCGTCGCGATCCGCAGGTCGGCGCAGCCGGCGATCACCGCGTTGCCCGCGAAGCAGCGCCCCGACACGACTGCGATCCGCGGCACCACGCCCTGCAGCTCGCCCCACAGCGCGAACGAGCCGACGTCGAGCGCGGAGACCAGCGGCAGGTCGACATCACCCGGCCGCCCGCCGCCGCCCTCGGTGAAGAACACCGTGGGCAGGCCCATCCGGCCGGCCAGCTCGATCAGGCGGTCGGACTTCCGGTGCCCGCGCATCCCCTGCGTGCCGGCCATGACGAGGTAGTCGTACGACAGCACCGCGCACGCCCGGCCGTCGACCGTCGCCGTGCCCCCGATGATGCCGTCGGCCGGCGCCTCGACCACCAGCTCGGCCAGCGGCCGGCGCTGCTCCTGGGCGGCGGTGACGAAGCGCCCGTACTCCACGAACGACCCGGGATCGACCAGGTCGGCGATGTTCTCCCGCGCGGTACGGCGACCCTTCGCGTGCCACCGGGCGACCTTCTCCGGACGGGCGTCGTCGGTGGTCAGGAAGCGGCGGGCGAGCACCTCGGGGAGTCCCTGTGCGGGGGCGTCGTCGGTCACCGGGCCATCATGGCAGCGCGATGCATGCCCGATACTGACGCCCGTGAGCGAGTCGAAGCCGGTCCTGAAGTCCTGGTACGGGCTCTTCCTCTGCTTGATGTGCCTCGCGGTCAGCGCCGTCGCCGTCCCGTTCTGGATCGCGGCCGACCAGGGCGACGGCACCTTCGGCACGTACACCGCCGAGACCGAGGAGTGCTACGTCACGAAGTGTGACTGGATCGGCACCTGGGTGAGTGACGACGGCACGATGCGGCGCGAGAAGGTCCACTCCGGCCACAGCGACCTGCATGAGCCGGGCGACCAGGTCCGACTCCAGAAGGGAGTCTCGGGCGACGAGTCGATGTACAGCGAGGACAGCAGCAAGGGCTGGATCATCATCCTCCTGGGCGACATCGGCTGCCTGATCTTCGTCGTGCTGTTCATCCGGGGCCGGGTGCGCGCCCGGCGGGCGGGCGCCGCCGCGCCCCCGCCTCCGCCGCCGGGGTCAGGCGGTGAGGACGTACCAACCGGCGAGCCCCGCGCGCAGGAATGAGCACTCGGCGGGGGTGATCGACCAGCAGTACCGCCCCTGGTTGCTCAACTGGAATGCCGAGGTCCTGACCAAGGCGCATTCGCACAGGCTTGCTACGCCGCGGCGTCGAAGCTGTGCGAACCGCCCGAGATGCCGACAGCAGCCGACCTGCTGAAGGCGCTGGGCGAGTACACCGCTACGAACCTCGCTCAGGTCTACAAGAACTGGGACATCGGTGTAGATCTGAGCGGAGTCGACTGGGTGGTGTTCGCCGACGCGGTCCGAGCAGTCAGCGGGATCCTGGCCGAAAGTTGAGCGCAACGCACTCGATCACCATGCCGCTGTCGGGATGTAGCCTCCGACCATGCTGCGGACTCGCGCGTTGGCGCTGATGAGCGCTCAGGGTTGGTAATCCTCGAACTCCCAATAACCCAGCCGACCGAGCCGCTCGCCAATCTCGTGCCACGTGTCGGCCTGAACGGATTGCACTCGTTTGGTCAGCCATCTATGTAGTGCGTTCCTGTCGAACGCCTCGAAGTCGACGACGAGGTGGTGGCGGGCGTCGTAGAACCCACCCTTCGCTTCCCCGGCCAGCCACTCGGGCGTGCACAGGGTCATGTCGAACGACTCCTCGCCGGGACCATCTGCCGGTCCGACGATCATGCGAGCGCGTAGCACGAACGCTGCCGGAGCCTCAGACAGCGTCGAAGGGTCAGGTTCAAGTATCAAGCTCTTCAACTCTGCTCGCACGGAACAGATAGTGCCTCATCCCGTCATCACCCGTGCCGCTGTCGGGACGAAGCGCCCGACCGCGCCGCTCATCGGTCCTAGCGATCAGCGTGTTACCTGACTGGAAACTGCGCGAGGCCCTGTTCCCAGTGGTTGGCGGCCTGTGCGATGTCGTGCTGCGGGACAACCAGTCGCACTCGATGTCCGAGTCCATCGCCCTCATCGTTCGAGCCGAGCGCAGGGCGGGACTCCGCGTCGAAGTGCACGTCCAAGGTCGTGACTCCCTGAGAGGACTCAACGACAGAAAAGCTCAAGTTGGGTTCGGTGAGCCAGAGCTTCGTAGCCCCGGGTTCGGCCACCGCCAGCGCTGTGCCCAGGCCGCGCAGCCATGCCGCCAGCTCTCGTGCTTCCCAAGTCGTCATACAGGGATCATTGAACTCCCACGACTGCGAGCCGTCCCACACCTTGCCGCGAAGGATGAGCCAGTTGGCATCCCAGTCAACCCCCGAGGACGTGGACCGCGCGCTGCCGAACTGATATCCGGACACCGCTAGTTCAACGAACTGACCGTCCAACGACTCGAGTCTCACCGTGGCGATGCTAGATGAGGACAGGACCGAGGATCCGAACATCAAGCGTCGCGAAAGAGGTGACGGACCCCCATGCCCCTGTCGGCGCGGAGCGCCCGACCACGCCGCTACGGGTGCACGCGTTACGGATGGCGTGGAACTGTCCGGGGGTGCGATTCTGCCGACATGGGGGAAGATGAGGCTTATCGCGAGGTGTCCCGCGAGGGTGGCGCGTATCCGATGATGTCGATCTCGGTGGCCGGCGAAGACGCCGTCGTGCACCTGTTCCGGAACCCAGATTCGTGCTTCTTTCTCGACCGAGACCAGGCGCTGGATGAGCGCGAGTCGCGCCTCTTTCCAGTCCTCGGCGTCGAGGTTGTTTCCAGCGGATCCTTCGTTTGCACAACGCGACGCGATCGGGCGGTCGCTGACGCATTCGCAAGTGGTGCTGAACCTGACGAACTGGGGACTTGGACGTCGCTCTGATCGCGGCAGGACGGATGCCGCTGTCGGGCTGGGAGCGCTCGCCCCTGACTCGGCGGGCGCGGCAGGCACTCGAAATGCCTGCACGCGAACAGAGGACTTCGGTCAGAGTTGTTGCATGCGCATGTACCACTATGTGGGTCCGAGCGATCGGAGAACGCCCGCGTGGGTCGGCCGGTACCCAGATCCGATCTCAGGACGATCTGGTCTCGTTGCTGCGGGCCCACCCTGAGGCGATTACCGATGCTGCGACCTTCGTGGTCGACGGTCGCGGCGTCCTGCTCCTGGCACCGCGACGGTCGGAGCACATCGACTGCGCAGGCGGGCGCGAGGTCCCGCAGCGAGCGCGTTCATGCCAGCGGTGGCGTGGGTCGCCAGCGCCGCCGCTCAGGCGGCGTCGCACCAGAAGACGTCGAGCCGGGGCAGGTGGTCGGGGTTCCGCGCACGTTGTCGGTCGGATTGCCAGCCGGGTGGAGCGGGCGCGACGGCTCGGTAGCGGTGACCCGTAGGGGTCACGGTCTCGACGGACGGTAGGTCGAGGTCTGGCCCGGGCACCTGCTGCCAGTCGGCTTGTTTGGCGTGGTTGCAGGCCGCGCAGAGGCCTTGGCCGTTGGCGTGACTGGTGGGTCCGCCGTCCTCGAACGGGACGATGTGGTCGGTGTGCTGGATCGGGGCGTCGCACCACGGGGTCGCGCAGATGCCGTGGCCCTGGAT
>NZ_LMIT01000002.1:131123-195504 GCF_001428825.1 Nocardioides sp. Root240
GGTCCTGGTGCCCGTGTCGGGCAGGCCCGTGATGCGGGCGAGGAGGTGGTCGGCGGCGATCTGTCCGCGGCTGCGCTCGTCGCCTGCTGCCTTGGCGGCATCGGCTTCGCGGGTCAGGGTGGCGTAGGCGGCGACGCCCTGGGCCATCGGGACCAGGGCGGTGAGGTAGGCCATCGTGTCCGGCGCCGGCCGCAGCGAGACCCGTCGTTCGGACTCGGCCCGTCGGTTCCGCTTCGCCACGGCAGCGGGGTCGAGGGCCGCGACCCGACGACGCACCAGGACCGCGAGCTCCCGGGTGCCGACGCCGTGCAGCGCCGACGGGTCGGCGCAGAGCTCTTCGTCGACGGCGACACGGAGATCCTTGTCGAGGCAGCCGGTCTCCCGGGCCAGGAGGACCGCGCGGAACTCGTTGAGCGTGCCGTCGCGCAGCCGGTCCAGGGTGTGCGGCATCTCCGCCGTCAGGACCTTCGCCAACCCGAGGAGCGACTGTCCTCGATGGGCCGACTCCTTGCGCGCGAGCGCGACTTCACCGGCGACCCCGCGCCCCTGCAACCGCGCCGGCACGCCGCGTGCGGCTTCGTCGGCACGGCGGGCGGCGTCGTAGTGCACCGCAGCCTCGGCCTGCACCGCGCGGGCGGTCGAGGTCAGCTCCTCGAGGGCCGCGATCAGGTCGATCAGCTGGGCCGCGTCGCCCTCGCAACCGCGGGCGAGCTGGTCGCGCCAGGTGGCGACCAGCTCGGCGGTGGCGAGGGGGTGTTTCATGGACCCATGGTACATCGAACACCTGTTCGAATCAAGCGTGGATTGCCGAGTTTCCCCTTATTTCTAGAGGGTTTCAGCGAACCCCTCCGAACCGCAACCCGACGCGCGAACCCAGCCGTCCGCCCAGCCTTCTCGTCGCTGCCGCTTGAAAGCGGAACCGACGACCGAGGCGAGCCGAAGGGGAGGATCCCAGCACCATGGCCAGAGGTTTCGAGGCTCGGCGCCAGGGCGCCTCGCACCTCAACCACCGGAGCCGCCGGTCGCAGCGTGACGTCCTCGACCGACGGAACCCGACGGAGGGGCCCAACGCCTCAGTCGCGCCCGTACGACGCCGGCTCGCCGGTGAGTACCCGCAGCGCGAGGGCGGTCGTGGACGCCATGTCGAGGTGCCCCACCACCCGCTCGACGCGCTCGATGTCGAGCGGCAGCAGGCCCGGTGTGCCGGGGATGTCGGGGGTCAGCCCGAGGTCGAGGTCGGTGCGCCCGGCCATCAGCTGCAGGTTGAACTCGTAGCGGCGGCGGGCGTCGGGTGCCTGCAGGCGGCTGAGGGTCGAGGCGCTGATCCGGCGGGCGCCGGTCTCCTCGCTCCAGGAGTCGAGCGCGGCGACCAGCGCCGCACCCTCGTTGTGCTCGATGTCGGCCCAGACCGCCTGCATGGAGCCCATGTGGCTGAGCAGGATGGCCGCGGTCTTCTCGCCGATGCCCTGCACGCCGGGCAGGTTGTCGCTGGAGTCGCCGCGCACGGCCGCGAACTCGAGGTAGCGCTCCGCCGGCACGCCGTACATGGTCTCGAGGGCCTTGGACGTCAGCAGCGGCGAGCCGTTGATGCCGCCGTCGATCAGCCGCAGCACCCTGGTGTGCTCGCTGATGTGGGCGAAGGAGTCGCGGTCGGAGGTGATCACGACGCAGTCCCAGCCGTTCTCGCCGGCCCAGGTCGCGGCCGAGGCGTTCACGTCGTCGGCCTCGAGACCCGGCGGCGTGAGCGTCGCGAGCCCGAGCGCGTCGAGCAGCGCCCCGGCCCGGTCGAGCTGGTCGACGAGGTCCGGGTCCTTCTCGGCCCGCCCGGCCTTGTAGTCGGGGTACAGGTCCCGCCGGTACGACGCCACGCGGTCGTCGAGCCCGAAGATCACCGCGTCGGGGGCGAACTGGTCGATCGACTCGATGATCTGGCGCAGCATGCCGTGCAGCGCCCACGCCGGCCGTCCGCCGCGGTCGCGGTGCCGGGTGTGCGCCCGCGCGTGGTGGTGGCGGTGCAGCAGCGACGGCGCGTCGACGGCGAGCAGCAGCTTGCGGGGGCGGCCGGGACGGGCGTGCATCAGCTCTCGGGTGCGTTGAGGGGCGAGTCCTTGCGGGGCAACCGGTCGGAGCGCGGCTCGGCCAGGCTGTCCACGGCACGAGCGTAGGACCCCGGGGCACACTGGGCGGGTGATCTCGGCCCTCGTCCTGTCCGTCGTCCTCGCGCTGGCGCCCACCGTCACCCCGCCACCGGGCGGCGGCGACGTGGACTACCAGCTCGGGGGAGCGGTGCGGCCCGACCCCCGGGTCGAGATCGTGGTCCGCGACCGCAACGCCGCACCGGCCCGCGGGCGTTACAACGTCTGCTACGTCAACGGCTTCCAGACCCAGCCGGACGAGGCGCGCTTCTGGCGCCAGCGCTGGAGCCTGGTCCTCAAGCGGGGCGGCCGCCCGGTGCTCGACGAGGCGTGGGGCGAGTGGCTCCTCGACATCCGTACGCCGACGAAGCGGGCTGCGCTCGCCCGGATCGTCGGGCGCTGGATCGACGGCTGCGCCCGCAACGGCTACGACGCCGTCGAGCTCGACAACCTCGACTCGTGGTCGCGCAGCCACGGTCTCGTCACCCGCGCGCAGGCGAAGGCCTTCGCGCGGCTCCTCGTCCGGCGGGCGCACGCCGACGGCCTGGCCGTCGGCCAGAAGAACTGGCCCGAGCTCGACGGGACCACGTTGGGCTTCGACTTCGCGGTGGCCGAGGAGTGTGGGCGGTACGCCGAGTGCGGGCGCTACCGGGCGTCGTACGGCAACCGGGTGCTGGTGATCGAGTATCGGCGCACCGACTTCCAGCGGGCGTGCGCGCGGTGGGGCGCCCAACTGGGGATCGTGCTGCGCGACCGCGCGTTGTCGCCGCGCGGCGTGCGCTCGTGGTGCTGAGCCGTTCCGCGCACTAGCGTCGGGTCATGAGCGACGACCAGATCGACGTCCAGATCGACGTGGAGGCCACGCCGAGCGGCACCGGGTGCGCGGAGTGCACCGCGGCCGGCGGCTGGTGGGTCCACCTGCGGCGCTGTGCGGCGTGCGGGCACGTCGGCTGCTGCGACAGCTCGCCCGAGCAGCACGCGACCGCGCACTTCCGCGAGACCGGGCACCGGCTGATCCGGTCGTTCGAGCCGGGGGAGGACTGGTTCTGGGACTTCGAGGCGCAGGACTACTACGCCGGGCCCGAGCTCGCGCCGCCCCTCGCGCACCCGGAGGACCAGCCGACGCCCGGCCCGCGCGGCGCCGTACCGCTGAACTGGCGGGAGCTGATCCACTGATGGCCACGACCAACGAGGAGGCCCACCGGATCGCCCGCGAGGAGGGCGTCAGCGGGCCGCTCTACCTGGTCGTGAAGTACCTCGCCGCCATCGTCTTCCGCATCCTCTGCGGCTTCACCGCGACCGGCAAGGAGAACGTCCCGAAGAAGGGGCCGGTCGTCATCGTGCCCAACCACAAGAGCTTCTGGGACCCGTTCTTCGTGGCGATCGTGCTGCGCCGGCCGGTCCACTTCATGGGCAAGGCCGAGCACTTCGAGGGCCCGATGGCGCGGATCTTCCTGCGCCTGGGTGCCTTCCCGGTACGACGCGGCGCGTCCGACGAGGAGGCGCTCGAGACCTCGCGGGCGATCCTGCGCCGCGGCGACGCCCTCGCACTCTTCCCCGAGGGCACGCGGGTCCGCGAGGAGGGCCTCGGTGCGCCCAAGCGCGGCGCCGCCCGGCTCGCCATCGAGGCCGGCGCCCCGATCGTCCCCGCGACGATCACCGGTACCGAGAAGCGCCGCTGGCCGCTGCCGCGCCGGGTGCGGATCGTGTTCGGCACGCCTGTCTCGGTCGAGGGTCTGGAGGCCACGCCCGAGGACGCCGCCTCGGCGATCGGTGCCGCCTGGCCGCAGGTCACCGAGGAGTACACGCGCTGGCAGAACCGTCCCGGCGTGATCGCCGCCGGGGCAGCCGCACTGGGTCTCGGGGCGTGGCTCGGCTGGCGGCGTCGGGGCCGCTAGGGCGCGTTCGTCACGGAGATGTTGACGACCCGGTCGGCGAGCCCGGCCGAGGACAGGGTGACGCTCGTGCCGCCCTTGGCCGTTCCGGTGATGCTGAGGGCCTGGGGCACGTTCCAGTCATCGGGGCCGAACACCAGGGGCTCGGCCGGCACCGAGGCCCGGGCGGGCGAGGGGTCCGCGGTCGCCAGGACCGTCACCGTCCCGGCCGGCTTCCGGTCGAGGCTGACCAGGACGGAGGTGTCCGTCGTGCCGAGGGGGATGGCGACGTCCGAGCTGCTGACGACGATGGCGGGGACGTCGTTGTCGGTGACGTCCACGGCGGTCGTCGTCTGCAGGCCGCCCAGCGCGGTCGCGGTCAGCACGACGTGCTCGCCGACGGCGTTGGCGTCCTGGACGGCGCTGATCTCGGCGTCGACCGACAGGGATCCGGCGGGGATCGTGACCGGGGACTCGACCGCCACGGCCGGGCTGTCCGACGCAAGTGTCACGACGACGTCCGTCGTCGACACGACGCCGATGGACACCGCGACGGTCGCCGAGGCCCCGCCCTCGGTGAGGGCGGTGGGTCCGGTCGGCAGGGTGAGGGACTGGTCGGCACCGGTCGTGATCGACGTCGTGCGCGGCGCCCCCGTGCCCCCGCCGTGCGGCACCACCTTGTAGGTGTAGTCCGTCGCCGCCACGGTGCTGGCGTCGGCGTACTGCGTGTCGGTCACTCCGGTGGCCAGGGACGCGTAGTCCCCGTCGGCGGCCTTGCGCAGCACGTCGTAGGAGGTGGCGAGTCCGTTGTCCGGCTGGTCCCAGTCCACGACGACCGTGCGCGTCGCACCGGCGGTCGACTGCGTCGCGACCAGTCCGGTCACCGGGCCGGTGATCGGTCCGACGGGATCGGTCCAGGGGCTGCAGTCCGCGTCCGTGGGGCCGTTGCAGGCGCGCAGCCTGATCTGGTGGTCGAGCGCGAAGGCGCCGACGATCGCACTGGTCTGGCTGGGGTCGGAGTAGGTGAAGGTCGGGTACGGGGGCGGCGTGGCCTGGTTCCAGTACTCGGCCACGTAGCGGGTCAGCGGCTTGCCGCCGTCGCTGACCGGCGGCTGCCAGGACAGGCGGTGGTCGCCCGCGACCTCGTCCCAGTTGAGCGCGAGGCTCCGCGGCGAGGGCGGCGGACCGACCGGCGCCCCGGGCGCGATCTCGGTGGCGAGTCCGGGGCCGAGCTTGGTGAAGCCGGTCAGTGCGCTGACCCGGAAGGTGTAGTCGATGCCGTTCGTCAGGTCGTCCACGACCCAGGGCGACTGTGCCGTGCTGCTGTCGGTCGCCCAGGTGTCCCCGCCGTCGTCACTGACCTCGACGAGGTAGGCCGTCGCGGCCGGGACGCCCAGCGCGACGTTCGAGGCCGGCGCCGTCCACGTCAGCTGCACCTGGCCGCTGCTGACGGTCGCGGCGAGGCCGGTCACGGCGCCTGGTGTCGTGTAGACGCGGTACGGCCCGGCGCCGGTGGTGGCGCCGTACCCGGCCGCGTTGTGGGCACGCACCTGGAGCCAGTACCGGGTGCCGAGGTTCAGGGGGACCAGGAAGGGCGATGCCTGGCTGGGCAGCGCCGACGTGGTGGCTCCGGTCCAGGTCGATCCGTCGGTCGACCACTCGACGCGGTAGCCGTCGACCGAGGCTCCGCCGTTGCTCGACGGCGCCGACCAGTACACGCCGAGAGCACCGGGGTGCACGTCGGCCTCGAGGAGGCGCGGCGAGGACGGCACCGTGCGCGGCACCGCGCTCACCTGGGGGCTCGTCGGGCCCCAGCCGACCCCGTTGCGCGCCATCACGCGGTAGTAGAAGCGCGCTCCGTTGACCAGCCCGGTCTCGGTCCAGGCCCGGGCGGCGGCGCCGGTGTACTTCACCGTCACCCACGGGGCCGTCGTCGTGTTGCGCCGCTGCACGGCGTAGGCGTTGATCCGGGAGCCGCCGGTGGAGGCCGGCGCGGCCCAGGTCACCTTGACCGCCTTGTTCAGCGGGGTCGCCTTCACGGCGCGGGGAGCGGAGGGCTTGGTGGCCGCAGCGACCGGGCCGGCGTGGAACAGCACCGTCGCCATCAGGACAGCGGCCAGCACACGAGCGAGCAACCTCATCGCGGACTCCAACTCCTTCGGTGACACCCCGGAACCTCTTCTCGGAACCTAGTCCAGTCGGCGCCACGCCGCGGGGGATCGCTGCAACCCGGCAGCGCGGATGCCCTACCCTTTCGAACATGCGTTCGGAGCGAGCTGGCGACGGGCAGGCCTGCCTGCCGCTCGACCTCCCGGCGCCCGCCCCGGCCCCCGCCCCGGTACGCCGCCCGCGGGCCGCCCGCGCCGAGGACCGCCTGCGCCACCGCCTGTCTGTCGACACCCTCGCCTCCCGCGGCCTGCCGGCCGGCACCGAGGTCGCCGTCCGCGCCGGCGGCCGTCGCCCGCTGCGCGGTGACCTGGTGCTGGCGAGGTCGGGGGAGCAGGCCGTCGTCGGGGTCTACGACGTCCGTTTCGGCCGTCCCGTGCTGCGCTGGGACCGCGGCGGGTTGTGGTTGGGGCCGACCTGGGACGTGGTCGGCGTCGTCACCGCCGCCGCGCCGCCCCTGGTGGCCGCGCCGGCGTTCACGGACCGGACATCTGCCGATCAGCCGGGCGTCGTACCGGACCCCTAGCGTCCGGCCCATGCGCCTCCTGCCTGCCGTCGCCCTGATGGGCGTCACCGGTCTCCTCGCCGGTCCCGCCCTCGCCGCCACCGCGGCGCCCTCTGCTCCCACCGTCGACAAGCGGGTGACTCTGGACGCGGTGCCGCTCGGCGACTTCCAGTCGACGGTCGTCGACGACCACGGCGTCGAGCTCGGCGGCCTCGGCAGCGGGCTGTTCGCGCTGGGGAGGAACGAGTACTGGACCGTCACCGACCGGGGACCCAACGGCGAGGTCGGCGATGCCCGGACCTTCATCGTCCCGGAGTTCACGCCCTCCTTGGTCAAGGTCCGCGCCCGCGGCAACGACCTGCAGGTCCTCGACTCCCTCCTGCTGACCACCCCGGCGGGCGAGCCGGTCACCGGCCTCCCGAACTTCGCCGTCGCGGGCGACCCGCCCCCGGTCCTCGCCGACGGCGTCACCCCGGTCGCCTACAACGCCAACGGCCTCGACACCGAGGGCGTCGTGCGCACGCCCGACGGCCACTTCTGGCTCGTCGACGAGTACGGCCCCTCGATCGTCGAGGTCGACGCCTCCGGCCACGTCGTCGCCCGTCACGTCCCGGCCGGCCTCGAGGACGACTACGTCGCCGCCGGCGCCGACTACCCGATCAGCGGCTCGCTGCCCGCCGGCCTGTCCGCCCGCCGGGGCAACCGCGGGTTCGAGGACATCGCCCTGCTGCCCGACGGCCGCACGGTCGTCGTCGCGCTGCAGAGCTCGGTCGTCGTACCGGGGGACCGGGACCGGATCATCACCGAGCTGGTGTCCTTCGACACCCGCACCGGGACGACGCTCCACGAGTACGGCTACCGCTTCGACGCCCCCTCGACCTTCGCCGCCGGCACCCGCGGTCGCGACCTGAAGATCTCCGCGCTGGTCCCCGTCGACCAGACCCACGTGGTCGTCGAGGAGCGCACCGACACCGAGGCCCGCTTCCACACGGTCGAGCTCGACCCGGCCGACCCGCTGATCACCGAGGAGGACAAGACCCTGCTGGTCAACCTCGCCGGCGTCGCGGGCGTCCCCGGGAAGATCGAGGGTGCCGCCCTGAAGAACCGGTCGACGCTGGCGATCATCAGCGACAACGACTTCGGCTTCGTGCCGCGGGCCTACGGGCTCGACGAGGACGTCGAGCAGTCGGGGGTGCGGACGACGTACGTCGAGGTGAAGCTGGACTGACCCGGGTCGGGTCAGGAGGTGACGGCGAGGCGGGACCCGATCGGGGAGCTCATCGCGCGGCCTTCCGGTAGAGCGCGGCCGGGCGTCCGCGCAGCTGCGTCGCCAGGACCGGCTCGCCGCCGCGCAGCACGGGCTCGAGCATCGGCTTCATGCGGCGGTTGAAGTTGTCCTTGTGGAGCTCGTCGCCGACGACGGCCTCGTGCACCCTCCGCAGCTGGTGGAGGGTGAACGGCTCGGGGAGGAATCCGTCGGGATCGGGGTGGATGTCGACGTACCGGTAGCGGATCTCGTAGCGGTCCCGGAGCTCGTGGACGGCGGTCGCAACGATCTCGTCGTGGTCGAAGAGCAGCGGGTCCTCGCCGATCAGGTTCCCAGTGGTCGAGACGGGGACGAGGTCACCGGTGGCGGCGGCGAGGTCGGACTCGTGGAGAGAGACCGAGTGGCCGGCCGAGATCGCCCAGGTGCGGTCGTCGCGCTCGGGGTCGTCGAAGAGTCGGAGCAGGCGGGGGTGGATGTCGTCGCGCGGCTCGATGCCGACCTTGCGGCGGAGCACGTCCTCGACCGTCTGCGCGACGGTCCAGCGCTCGCGGATGAAGCCGCCCGGTAACGCGCGCCCTTCTGGATCGGCCCGGTCCTGCACGAGCAGCTTCAGCTCGGGGTTTGTGTCGGAGGCCCCCTCTACCGTCAGCAGTGCGAGGTCGACGGTGACGCCCGGGCGGGGGTAGGACTCCAGTCCGCGAGGTCGAGCCATTCCCGCAGATTAGCGCGACTGGCGTGCTAATGTATAGCGACGATGACATGCTAAAGGAGGCTGTGATGACGAACCCCAGCCACGGCGGAACGCCCGCCGATGAGACCTGCTCCGAGGCCTGGTCCGCGTTCGAGGTCTTGCTCGGCGACCACCTCGCGACGATGCTCGACGTCGAGGACCACCTGATCGTCGAGATCCCCGACGGGGGTGCGTCCGGCACCGCGCCGTACGCACAGTTCGCGGGGTGTGGCGACGGCTCCACGGTCCATGGCGAGGTCACCAGCAACGCCTACCTCGGCGCGGCGTTCCTGCTCGACGAGGACGAGGAGCTCCTGCTCGACGACGCGGGCTTCGTGCTGGCCGACGACGACGGTACTCCGGCCAACTGGTCCTCCGAGGAGGACGTCACCGTGGTCCGGGCGCTCGCCAGCCGGGTGGTCTTCGCGCTGCGCCAGGTCTTCGGGATTGCCCATCCGCACCTGATGACCTACCAGGCCTGGGGTCCGGCCGCCAGCGGCGCGCGGCGGCTCGGGCTGTGCCCGACGGCCGACGTACCGGTGGAGGGCGAGGGTGCCGACCAGGCTCCGCGCACCGGACTCCGCAAGACGGCCTACAAGCCGAAGACGCGCGCCAGGCTGCTCCGCCTCGTCGGGCGGGCCCTCGAGGAGCGGTACGGCGTCGCGTCGCCGCTGGACGACGACGAGGACTACCTGCTGCGCCACCTCGACCAGCCGGTCTGGGTGCGCGTGCGCCAGGACCAGCCCGCCGTCGAGATCCTCGCGCGGGTGACCCACGACGTCCGGTCCCTCCGTGGCACCGCGGTCGAGATCGGGATCCTCAACCGCGACCACCTGTGGGTGAAGTGGGAGCTGCGCGACCGGGCCGTCTTCCAGACGCTCGTGGTTCCCGGCTTCCCGTTCGCCCCGCTCCACCTGGCCGCGATGCTCGACGTGTTCGAGGCGGCGATGACCGCAACCCGAGACGACCTGGCCCTCCGGGTCGGTGGGAGGACTGCCTGATGAAGCTCACCCCTGCACAGCTCGACCGCGCCTGCGGTGCCCTGCTCGGCTCTGCCGCCGGCGACGCCCTCGGCGCCGGCTACGAGTTCGGGAGCGCCCGGCTCGGCCCCGACGGCCCGTCCATGATCGGCGGTGGCCTCGGCGGATTCGCGCCGGGGGAGTGGACCGACGACACCACGATGGCGTGGTGCATCGCCGACGTCGCAGCGTCCGGCGTCGACCTCCGCTCCGAGGAGGGCCTGACCGCGATCGCGCGCCGGTTCCGCGACTGGTTCGAGACCGGTCCGGCCGACATCGGCATCCAGACCAGCAAGGTGCTGCGCTCCGCCGGCCAGGCGCCGACCGGGAGTGCGCTGCTCGCGACGTCCTACGACCTCCACGCGCGCACCGGCCACACCGCCGGCAACGGCTCCCTGATGCGCACCGCGGCCGTCGCCCTGCCCCACCTCGACGACGCCGCCGCGGTCGCCGAGGCGGCCGCCGCCGTCAGCCGACTGACCCACTACGACCCGCGCGCCGGCGAGGCCTGCGTGCTGTGGTCGCTCGCGATCCGCCACGCGATCCTCCACGCCGAGCTCGACGTGCGCGTCGGCCTCGACCTGCTCGACGACGAGGCCGCGTCGTACTGGTCCGCACGGATAGACGAGGCCGAGACCCGCCGTCCCGGGCACTTCAACCCCAACGGATGGGTGGTCGCCGCCTTCCAGGCGGCGTGGTCCGCGATCGCCCACACCCCCGTCATGCCCGGCGCCGACGCCTGCCGTCAGCTCACCGACGGCCTGGCGACCGCCATCGCGATCGGTGACGACACCGACACGGTCGCCGCCATCGCGGGCGCCCTGCTCGGCGCCCGCTGGGGCGCGTCCGCCGTCCCGGCCGCCTGGCGCCGGATCCTCCACGGCTACCCGGGCCTGCGCGGCGAGGACCTGGTCCGGCTCGCCCACCTCGCCGCCCACCGCGGGCCCGGCGTCCACGGCTGGCCCACCGCCACCCACATCGACTACTCCGGCTACGGCATCGCCGGCACCCTCGTCCCGCACCCCTACGACGACGGCGTGCTCCTCGGCGACGCGGGCGCCCTCGACGACCTCCCCGCCGACATCACCGCCGTCGTCAGTCTCTGCCTCGTCGGCACCGGCCAGGTCCGCGCGGGCGTCGAGCACGTCTTCTACCGCCTGATCGACGTCCCCGACCCCGAGGTCAACCCGAACCTCGACTTCCTCCTCGCCGACGCCGCCGCCACCGTCGCCGCGCTGCGCGACGAGGGGCACCGCGTCCTGGTGCACTGTGTCGCCGCGCAGAGTCGTACGCCGACCGTCGGCATCGCCTACGCGCTGCACCGCGGGGTGCCGCTCGACGAGGCGTTCGGTGCGGTGTGTGGGGTGCTGCCGTCGGCGTACCCGAACCGGGGGTTCCGGGCGGCACTGGAGCGGCTGTCGAGCTGAAAGCGCCTCATGAGTCGGACGGGTCCTCTACGGTCGCCCAGAGGCCGCACGGAGTCGCTCGTCGGGCCTGCCGGGTTGAAGGAGACACAGATGACGGACGACGCAGGGGCCTTCGAGGGACGGGAGGTCGGCAAGATCTCGGGGAGCTTCTTCGTGCCTCGTTATCAGCGCGGCTACCGGTGGACCGGGCTCGAGGTGGCGCGTCTCCTCCAGGACATCAACGACAGCGGCACGGTCACCTATTACCTGCAGCCCATCGTCGTGAAGGCGATGGTTGACGGTCGTTGGGAGCTGATCGACGGACAGCAACGGTTGACGACCCTCGCCCTGATCGTTCGGTATTTCAAGAAGTACGTCCCGATGGCCGACGTGAAGTACACGATCGAGTACGAGACCAGGCCGCAGAGTGAGAAGTTTCTGCTGGAACCGGACGAAGCGACTGCAAACGAGAACATCGACTTCTTTCACATGTACGAGGCGTGGAAGGCCATCGGGGAATGGCTCGACGGTCAGGAAGACCCGTCGACCTCGGCATTCGAGATCTATTCGGCTCTGTCGCGGAGAGTCAAAGTGATCTGGTACGAGGCGCCGGCGGAGACCGAGGCTGTCAAGCTGTTCACCGACCTCAACACCGGCCGCATCCCGTTGACGGACGCGGAGTTGGTGAAGGCCCTCCTGCTGTCACGGAGCAGAGAGATGGATGGGACCGACCGCGCGCTGAGCGTTGCGGCAGAGTGGGACGCGATCGAGAGGGACCTGCGTGATCCTGAGCTGTGGGCATTCCTCACGGCGAGGTCGGATGAGGAGGCGACCCACATCAGCCTCCTCCTCGACACGATCGCCGACCAGATCTCCGACCGGATCCGGGCGAGCGACGGCCTGAAGCCACTTCGCGGCCGAGACCGCCCGAGTTTCCACACGTTCGAGACCCTCCGACGTGCCGTCGTCGAGGCGGGTGAGTTGAAGGGCGTGCTGTGCGATCACGAGGTGAAGGACGGCGAGGGCGCTGCGCACCTGTGGGACCACGTCGTCGATCTCCATTCGTTGGTCGCCGGGTGGTTCGAGGAGCGGGAGACCTTCCACAAGATCGGGTATCTGACTGCCTGCCGTCTTCCCTTCGAGATCGTGCTCGGTCTCGCCGAATCGGCGACCCGGAGTCAGTTCATCGACCGGCTCGACACGATGATCGCTGCTGGCAGTGGCGTGGGCTTGCGCATGACCGCCCAAGACCTGCGCAGCCTTGCCTACGGTGAGGATGACGCACGGATCAAACGAGCTCTCTTGTTGATGAACGTGGAAGCCGTGCGAAAGATCACGGGGTCGACCGAGCGGTTCTCGTTCCACACCTACGCCGCGCGGACCTGGTCGCTGGAGCACATCCACGCACAGAACTCGGACGGTCTCAACACCGCGGAGCAGTGGACGACGTGGCTCCGACAGCATCGGGACGCGCTGTCGGGGATGCCCGACCTGACCCCTGGCGAGGTGGACGACCTCACGAACCGGATCGACGAGGCGTTGCAGGGGATCACGCTCGAGAAGTTCCAGGTGCTCGAGACCGAACTCCGCGCGATTTACGCGCCGCCAGAGACAGCCGGAGTTCCCGAAGAGCACGCACTGAGCAACCTCGCTCTGCTGGAGCGCAACGACAACAGCGTGCTCAACAACGCGGTGTTCGAGGTGAAACGGCAACGCGTCCTCGAGCTCGATCGTGCCGGTTCCTACATCCCGGTCTGCACCCGCAACGTCTTCCTCAAGTACTACACGGATCGCCACGTGCAACAGCTTCACTTCTGGAGCCTCCAGGATCGGCTGGCCTACGTGGAGGCCGTCGAGCGAGAGCTCGCCCCCTATCTTCTGCCCTCGACCCAGACGGAGCTCGCGTCGTGAGCCGTATCGAGTCCTTCACCCGGATGTTCGAGCCGGACACGGCGCACGGTGCGGTGATCACGCGCGTCGAGATTCCGCTGATCCAGCGCGACTACGCCCAGGGACGGCGGGGGGAGAAGATCGACGACATCCGCGCCCGTTTCCTCGAGTACTTGCGTGAGGCGCTCGCTGGAAGCGCGCCGAAGCCCGCAAGTCTTGACTTCGTCTACGGGGAGCTCAAGGCGGACGGCACGCTCCAACCGCTCGACGGACAGCAACGACTCACCACGCTCTTCCTCCTGCACTGGTACCTCGCGGCGCGCACCGGCCAACTCGGTGACGACCTCGGATGGACACGGTTCACCTACGAGACCCGTCCGAGCGCACGCCGTTTCTGCCAGCGGCTGGTCGCGTCCACGCCACCCCTTGGTGCAAGTCGGTTGTCCGAGTGGGTCCAGGACCAGCCGTGGTACCTGTTCGTGTGGCGCTACGACCCGACCATCAACTCGATGCTGGTCATGCTCGACGCGATCGACGAGACATTTGCGGACGTTGATGCAGGTCTCGCCTGGCAGCGCCTCACGGACCCGGACGAGCCCGCGATCTCCTTCCACCTCCTCCCGCTGCCCGACATGGGCTCGGCTGAGGACCTCTACGTGAAGATGAACTCGCGCGGGAAGCCGCTGACAGATTTCGAGAACTTCAAGGCCCGGTTCGAGAAGGTCATCGAGTGGTCGGACAAGAGTGCCGAGTTCGCGCTGCGGGCGGACACAGTGTGGTCCGACGTCCTGTGGGCGTACCGCGGGGACGACGACCTCGTCGACGACGAGTTCCTGCGCTACTTCGACTTCGTGACCGAGGTGTGCGAATGGCGAGGCGACCTGACTCCCGGTGGTGCAGGCGAGATGACCCGGCTCCAGCGGGCGACGAACGTCTATGGTGCCAACAACCCGTCGGCTGCTGACAACCTGAGCTTCCTGTTCGCCGCCTTCGACGTCTGGCAGGGCCGGGACGTCGACGAGACGTTCGCAAAGCTCTTCGCAGAACCTGCTGCGGCAGCCGGTGCCGGCGGGCTTCCCCTGTTCTTCAGGGATCCCGAGATCAACTTGTTCCATGCGGCGTGCCGTAGGTACGGCGATACCGCAGGTGGCGGCAATCGCCTGTTCACCTTCGGCCAGACCCTGCTCCTCTACGCCGTCGTACTGAGCCTTGCCGACGCGCCGGACGACCACGAGCACGAGTTTCCGGGGCGCCTTCGCACACTGCGCAACTTGGTCGAGGGCTCGCAGTACGAGATGCGCGCCGAGCGGATGCCGAGGCTGCTCGCGGATTCTCGTGCTCTGGTCCTGCACGGAGAACTCCCCGAGGCTGGCAACACCTTCGCCGTCGCTCAGATCGAGGATGAGCAGGACAAACGGGCCTTCCTTGAGACGCATCCCGCACTTGCCACGGAGATCCATCGTCTGGAGGACCATGCTCTCCTCAAGGGTTCCACGACGGCGTTCGAGCTGGATGCTGAGGCACTTCCTGCTCGCGTGGCCGTCTTCGAGCAGCTGATGGGTGACCCGAGTCTCTGGTGGGACCTGACGGGCGCGCTCCTCACCTTCGGCGACTACCAATGGCCGCGTCAGCGCAACGGAACGCTCGACGACTCGGAGTCGTTCCAGTTCGGCACCTGGGACGCGAAGTACAGCGATACGTGGCGGGAGGTGCTCGTTGGCCGCTCGCGGCCGCAGGCGAGCGGCACGTGCGCCGTGCTCGCCGACCTGCTCGACGCTGTCGCCTCATCGGACACTCCGCTCCCGGTCACGCTCGAGCAGTTGCAGGCCACGTGGCTCCAAGCCCGCGAGGAGTCCAGCAGCTTCGACTGGCGGTACTACGTCGTCAAGTACCGGCACATGCGCGAGGGAGCATCAGGCTTGTACTACGCCCACGGACGCACCATGGGCTTCAGCCTGACAAACCTCCCGGGAGGCAAGAAGTATCGCAATGCCTACTTCCACGACCCCTACCTGTTGACGATCTACCACGAACTTGGTGCTCCCGACACCGTCGTCCGACCGTCGTTCAGCGGCTACGAATGGGATCCTCGGTGGATGCTCCTCTCTGCGAGCAGGACCGGTGTTCGCTGCGTCCCCGCGGGGTTCGAGTTGCTCGCGCCGCCGGCCGGCGGCCAGAACCATGTGTTCGCACCCGCGGCGTTCGACCTGGGCGCGGTGGCGATCGGCGAGGATGAATCGCGTGTCCTGGTCACGGTGCCGAAGGCGTCGAGTGAGGTGACCGGGCCGGATGCAGAAGATCGGATCCAGCATGGCTCCGACATCATTCGCGCGCTCATCGACGCTGGGCTGTGAGGCCCGGCTGAACGCCTGACCTGCCAACGGGGGGTGCGCGCGGGTTCCGTCCCACCCCTCTGGAATGCTGGCCCTTCCCCTTGCACACCAGACGACCGCCGACCCGAAGGGTGGGGAGCAGCAGTGAGCGACATCGCCGGCGAGCTGGCGCGCGTCAAGGGCGCCTTCGCGCAGCCGACCCTCACCCTGCTTCACCAGCGCCAGGCGCCCGTCGTCATCACGATCTTCCGGGCCGCCTTCGGGCGCAACAACAAGCCGATCCCGACGGCGCGGTTGCACACCCAGGTCGAGGAGCACCTCGCCGAGATCCGGCTCGTGGGGGAGGGGGAGGTGCCGAACGGCACCGGCAAGGAGATCTGCCAGCGCTGGATGCGGGGGCAGTGGCTGGTCCGCTCGCTCGACGAGCAGGGCAACGAGGTCTACTCGCTGACCTCGCACGCGCAGCAGGCGCTGGAGCTGGTCAAGAACCTCGCGCGTGACCGGGCGACGCTCAGCGAGCACCGGATCGCCACCATCCTCGGCACCGTACGACGCTTCAACTCCGAGGCGAACCCCGACCGTGGGGCACGGGTGACCCTGCTCAACGAGGAGATCGCGCGGCTGAAGGAGGAGCGCGACCGGCTCGTCGACGGCGCCGAGATGGTGAGCGCCACCGAGGACTACATGGTCGAGGGGTTCACCGAGCTGCTGTCGCTGATCAGCGCGCTGCCGAGCGACTTCGCGCGGGTGGAGGAGCGGTTCGCGACCATCCGGGCCGAGATCCTGGGGGCCTTCCGCGCTGAGGACCGGCCGGCGGGCGAGGTGATCGACGAGTACCTCGCGCGGGCTGACGCGCTGATGACCGCGACCCACGAGGGCCGGGCGTTCGAGGGGGCGTTCACGCTGTTGCGCGACGACGCGCTCGTGACCCAGCTGCGCGAGGACCTGACCGCGCTGCTCGAGCACCCCCTGTCCGACGGCATCCTCGGTGACGCCGACCGGGCCGAGCTGCGGGGGACCGTGCGCCTGGTCCGCGACGGCCTCGACCGGGTGCTGGCGCAGCGCAGCCGGGTGACGGCGACGCTCAAGGAGTACATCGTCTCCCACGACGCGGCGCGCGACCGTGAGCTGGAGCAGACCCTGCGCCAGGTCGAGTCCGAGCTGATGACCTGGATGGCCGAGACCGGACCGCGCGCCACCCATGACGTCAGCCTGCTGCCGAGCCGGGTCGGCATCGACCACCTGCGCGAGCGCTTCTACGACCCGGCCGACGACGTGCTGCCCGACCGGATCAGCGCGGCCGATCCCGCCGACGCGCCGGGCCTCTCGCTGGCGGAGCTGATGGCGCAGGGCGGGCCCCAGCTGGGCTCGCTGCGCGAGCGGCTCGACGACGCCCTGCGCGACCTGCTGCCGGCGGGCTCGCTGGGCGAGCTGTTCGAGTCGCTCGAGCCGGCGTTGCGCCGCCCGGTGGAGATCTTCGGCCTGCTGCACCTCGCCGCCAACCGCGACCTGCGCACCGAGGCCGACGCGCTGGAGGCCTTCGCCGCCGTACGTCCGGACGGGTCGCAGCGGACCTTCGCGGTGCCGCGCACCCCGCTGCCGGACCCCGACCTTGACCGTGTCCCTGCTCCGGAGGAGTCCAACGCATGAGTGTCGACACCGACGAGGTGGAGTACGACGAGGTCATCGACGAGACGTCGGTGTCCCTGTTCGAGGGCGACGAGGGCGGCCTCGACTACGTCCAGCGCCAGGCGCTCGTCGCGCTGCTCAAGCAGCGGTTCATCAGCGCCCGCACGCACCCCCGCGACTACGACACGCTCCGGGAGCACGAGCAGCTGCTCCGATCGCGCCTCAACGACCTCTTCCTCGACCTGCAGATCGACCGTGACCGCGAGGTCGCGTGGAAGCGCCAGGCCTCGCCCGAGGGCGGCGGCCGCTTCCCGACCCTGCTCCACGACACGTCGTGGACGCGCGAGGAGACCCTCGTGCTGGTCCACCTGCGCGACCGGTTGCGCGCCGGCCAGGCCGGCGGCGACCTGCGGGTCTACGTCGACCGCGACGACATCATCGACTACGTCGCCAGCTACCGCCCCACCCACGCGACCGACGAGTCCGGCGACGAGAAGCGTGCCCGCAACGCCGTCCTCAGCGTGGCCAAGGCCGGCCTGCTGATCGGCACCGCCTCCGAGGACCGCTTCGAGATCAGCGAGGCCGTCGAGCCACTGCTGCCGCTCGAGCTGCTGCAGGAGCTGCTCGAGGCGCTGCAGAAGGCCAACGGCACCGAGTCGGCAGAGGCGGCCCCCGAGGACGCCGACGCCGACCTGTTCGACGAGGAGAACGACGAGTGAGTGTCGACGAGGCCGTGTCCGGCCTGTTCGCCGAGGAGGTCGTCGCCGTCCCTGCCGACGACACCGTCCAGTGGCGTGCCTCCCTGCTGCAGCTGGTCAACTGGGGCGGCTTCGGCGGCCTCACGACCGTGCCGCTGGCGGGTGAGGCGACGATGATCTCCGGCGCCTCCGGCGTCGGCAAGAGCACCATCCTCGACGCCTACACCGCGCTGATGATGCCCTCGGACACCAAGTTCAACGGTGCGTCCAACGACGCCGTCGCCGGCCGGGCGCGCAGCGTCGGGCAGCGCAATCTGCTGTCGTACCTGCGGGGCGCCGTCGACGTGATCGACGACCCGAAGACGGGCCGTCCGGTCGAGAAGCTGCTGCGCGGCAAGGGCGCCGACACGTGGGGCGCGGTTGCGATGACCTTCGTCAGCGACCAGGGCGGCCGGTTCACGGCGCTGCGCACCTACTACGTCCCGCGCCGCGCCGCGCGCTCCAGCGACGTCCACATGCAGATGTGGACCCACGAGGGCACCCTCCCGCTCGACAAGCTCGAGGCCGCCGTCCCCGAGAAGTTCCACGCCAACACGCTCAAGAAGCTCTTTCCCGGCATCCGCGTCCACCGCACGTACGCCGAGTTCTCCGCCGTCCTGCACGCCCGGCTCGGCATCGGCGCCAACGGTGACGGCGGCAAGGCGCTGCGCCTGCTGGCGCGGATCCAGGCCGGCAACCAGGTGCGCAGCGTCGACGAGCTCTACAAGGACATGGTGCTCGAGCGGCCGGCGACCTATGCCGCCGCCGACCGTGCGATCGAGCACTTCGACGACCTCGACGCAGCCCACGCGGCGATGCGCACCGAGCAGCAGAAGCTCGAGCTGCTCGAGCCGATCACCGACATGTACGAGCGTCGTACGGCGGCCGCGAGGCGTCTCGACGAGCTGGACTCCTACGGCATCACGCAGGCCGGCGACCAGACGCCGCTGAGGTACTGGCTCCTGCGCACGCACCTGCGCCTGATCGAGTCCGCGGTGGCCGCGAACCGTGACGCGCGTGCAGCCACCGTGCAGGCACTCGCGTCCGCGCAGGCGGCCGAGTTGCAGCTGGCGGGCGACCTCGACGCCGCCAAGGAGGCGCACCGTGACGCGGGCGGCGGCGACCTGCAGCGGTTGGCCGCGCTCGCCGACGCGGAGCGCAACCTGCGGGTCGAGCGCGGCAACCGGCTCGCCGAGCTCGAGGACCGGGTCTACCCGCTGATCGGCCTGCCCGACATCGACCCGCCCGACCTCGAGGCCGCCGTGGAGGACGCCGGCGCCTTCACGGTGCTCCAGGAGCAGGCCCGCGAGCGAGTCGTCGCGGGCGAGAAGGAGCAGAAGCGTCTCCAGGCCGAGCGGGAGACCGTGCTGCGCGAGCAGCAGTTCCCGCTCACGCAGGAGCAGTCGGTGCTCAAGCAGGAGCGGGCCTCGCTGGAGAGCCGCGCGGGCCGCGTGCCGTCGTACCTCCACGACCTGCGCACCGCCGTCGCCCGCGCGAGCGGGCTGTCGGTCGACGAGCTGCCGTTCGTCGCCGAGCTGATCGACGTCGCGCCCGAGGAGGCGCGCTGGCGCACCGCGGTCGAGACGGTGCTGGGCGGCAGCGCCCGGATGATGCTGGTGCCGCTCGACCGGCTGCAGGACTTCTCGTCCGCGATCGACGAGCTGCGCCTGCCGGCCCGGCTGACCTTCCAGGGCGTCGAGCTCGACCTGCCCGAGACCGGGCCGTCCGACCCCGAGCGGATCGCCGGCAAGCTGCTGTTCAAGGACTCGCCGTTCGCGGGCTGGGTGCAGCAGCACGTCGAGGACCCCTCCCGCAACGCGCTCTGCGTCGCCAACGCCGCCGACCTCGACGGTCCCGGCTTCCGCGTCACCCTCGCGGGCCAGACGCGCAACGGGCGCCGCGGCGCGCACGGTCGCAACGACGTCCGCAACATCATCGGCTTCTCCAGCGAGGACGCGATCGCCGAGATCGACGCGCAGCTTGTCGAGGTCGAGAGCCGACTGGCCGAGATCGACGGCCGCCTGGCCGAGCTGGGCCGCCGTTCCAGCCTGATCGACCTCCAGCGCAAGGCCTACGACGCCATCGTGATGGTGCGCTTCGACGACGTCGACGTCGCGGGCAGCGACCGGCGGATCGCCGACCTGGAGGAGCGGCGGGCGGCGATCCTGGCCTCCGACGACCGGCTCCAGGTGCTGCAGGCGCAGATCGACCAGCTCGAGGCGGACCTGGGCCAGGCGCGCAAGGAGCGCTTCTCGCTCGACCAGCGCAAGGACCAGCTCCAGGACGACCAGCGCGAGCTCTACGACGCCGAGGACACCATCAAGGACCGGGTGTTCGCGATCGAGGACGCCGGCGTGGTCGTCCTCGACGAGGTGCAGGAGGCGGCCCTGGCGGCCGACTTCGCTGCGGCGGCCGCACCGGACGACCCCGAGGACCTCGACCGCTTCAACAACAACTCCCAGCGGCTCGGCGAGCGGCTGCGCACGGCGCTCGCGGACGCCGAGGCGGAGATCAAGCGGTGCGACGAGGACCTCGCGCACATCTTCCGCAGCTACAAGTTCACGTGGGAGTCGCCGAACCTCGGCGCGACCGTGGAGTCGTACGCCGACTACGCCCGCATCCTCGACGACATCCGCGGCAAGGGCCTCGCCGACCGCCACGCCGAGTGGCGCCGCCGGCTCACCGAGTGGAGCGGCCAGGACCTGGTGCCCCTCCTCGGCGCGATGTCCTCCAGCGTCGAGGAGATCGAGGACCGGCTCGAGCCGATCAACGCGATCCTGCGGCGCCTGGAGTTCGGCGCCTCGGGCGACCGCCTGCGCATCCGCCTGCGCCGCCTGGCGCCGGCCCACGTGCAGGCGTTCATGAAGGACCTGCGCGAGCTGTCGACCGGTACGACGAGCGAGCTGAAGGAGGAGGACCTCGAGCGGAGGTTCGCCGAGCTCAGCCGCTTCATGCGCCAGCTGCGCCGCTCGGAGCACAGCACCGACGGCCCGACCGAGCGCGACAAGCTCCTCGACGTCCGGCGTCACGTGGAGATCAGCGCCGAGCGCTACGACTTCCTCAGCGGCGAGGTCCGGGCGACGTACCGGACGCTGGGGGAGAAGTCCGGCGGCGAGAGCCAGGAGCTGGTGGCGTTCATTGTCGGCTCCGCGCTGCGCTTCCGGCTCGGCGACGAGATGCGCTCGCGGCCGCGGTTCGCCCCCGTCTTCCTCGACGAGGGCTTCGTGAAGGCGGACTCCGAGTTCGCCGGCCGCGCCGTGCAGGCGTGGCGGGGGCTCGGGTTCCAGCTGATCATCGGCGTCCCGCTCGACAAGGTGACCGGTCTCGAGCCGCACATGGACGAGCTGCTGGCGATCACGAAGAACGCGCAGACGCACCAGGCGTGGATCACGCCGATCTCGGACGTCGTGGAGGCCGACCCGGAGTGAAGTCGCCGGCCGACGCACTGGCCGACCTGGGGAGACGTCTGGAGAAGACGTGGAGCCAGGTTGTGACAGGCGCGGTCTGGGCACCGGAGATCGCTCTCGGCTCCTCCGGCCTGACCGGTCGGCGCCTCGCGGACGCGTGGGAGGACATTCACCCGCTCCGGTCGGAGTGGATGGGCTGGGCGGCGACCGCAGGCGAGGGCGTGGAGGTCGTCTGGCGCGATGCCACGTTGTACGGCAGCGGTCAACCGCTGCCGGCGACGCTCAGGGTCGCCGACGTCGACACGGCGGCCCGACTCCTGCAGGACGGGTGGCCGGACCGGCTCGACGAGGCCCGCACCCGTGCCGCGCGTCTGGCCGCGGACTTCCCCGGCCACGCCGATCCCGCGGGCATGCTGCGCGCCACCCGCGAGCTCCCGGCCGTCGACTTCGACCTGGTGGTCCGCGCCGCCCGCTGGTTCGCCGACCCGCATCCCGCCGGCCTGACCGCCCGGCAGGTGCCGGTCGAGGGCATGGGCACCAAGTGGCTCGACCGACGCGCCAGCGTCGTCCGTCGGCTCGCCGGCCTGGAGTCCCTGGACCTCGAGCCGGGCCGCCCCTCGCGCGTGCACCTCACCTACCTCGACCCGGACCATCTCGACTCCGGCGGCCGGCGCCACGACGTCGCCACCGTCGGTGACGTGCACACGGTGGCCTACCGGCCGTCGGTGGTCCTGATCTCGGAGAATCGTGACACGGCGCAGCAGTTCCCGCGCGTCGCGGGCGGCATCGCGATCGAGGGAGACGGCAACGGACCCGGCGCCGTGCCGCAGCTGCCGTGGGTGCGCGCCTGCCCGGACGTCGTCTACTGGGGCGACATGGACGTCAAGGGCCTGGAGATCCTCGCGGCCTTCCGTGGCACCGGCCTGCGGGCACGCTCGATGTTCATGGACCTGACGTCCTATCGGAGGTGGGAGCGCTTCGGCGTCGACCATGACCACGACGGCGCGCGGTTGGGGCCCCGGCCAGTGCGGGAGGTCGACCTCGAGCCGGGCGAGCGGGAGCTCTACGAGGCGCTCTGCTCTCCCGACTGGACCGGGCACCGCCGCATCGAGCAGGAGCGGATCCCACTTGCGGACGCTGCCGCCGTCCTACGGCTCGGCCGTGCGTAGCAGATTGCTACACTGGTCGTGGAGGTGGTGACCATGGCGACGATGCCGACAAGGATCGATGACCAGCTGTTCGAGGCAGCCAGGGTCGCGGGCGTCGCCATGAGCCGGAGCGCCGCCCAGCAGTTGAGCCATTGGGCTCGGCTCGGTCGCGAGCTCGAGTCCGCCCGCGGCGTGAGCCAGGACGAGATCGCGCGCGTACTCGGTGGTCAGCGGGCCTACGACGCCCTGGCTGACCCGGAGCAGGCGGTCGTGCGCGCAGCGTGGGACGAGCGCGTCGAGTCGGCTCTCGCCGAGCTCGACCTGGCCGCAGAGTTCCGCGCGGCCGGGGACACCTGGTCGGAGATCGACGCTGACGGCAACGTGGTCGCCCTGCCGGTCGAGTGAGCACGCCGGTCCTCCACCTGCTCGCCGGTCCCAACGGTGCGGGGAAGTCGACGCTGGCGGAGAGGGTGCTGATCCCTGTCCTCGGCCTCGAGTTCGTGAATGCCGATGTCCTGGCTGCCGCCCGGTGGCCGGGTGACGAGGCGGCGCACGCCTACGACGCCTCCCGCTTGGCGGCGCTCCGGCGCGAGCAGCTCCTCGCTGCCAGGCGGTCCTTCGTCACGGAGACGGTCTTCAGCCACGCGAGCAAGGTCGAGCTCGTCCGCGCGGCGGTGGCGCGGGGTTACCTCGTTCACCTGCACGTGGTCCTGGTGCCGGTCGAGCTCAGCGTTGCCCGTGTCGCCGACCGTGTGCGCCGCGGCGGCCACGCGGTCCCTGAGGACAAGATCCGCCAGCGCCATGACCGGCTGTGGGAGCTCGTGGGAGAGGCGGCCAAGGAGGCGGACCGCGTGACGTTCTACGACAACTCCTCGGCGTCTCGCCCCTTCCGCGAGGTGGCCAGGCTCGACCGGGGACGGTTGGTCGGGACCGCGGCCTGGCCGACCTGGACCGCTCCGGCTCTCGTCGCCCTCGCGGACTGATCAGCGCGCCCGGTTGCCCCACCCGCCGGTGCGGGCAGCCGCCGCCACCGCTGCCGCCACCTCGGCGAGGTCCTCGCGGACCAGGCCGCAGGTGACCCGGACGTGGGGGCTGTCGGGCAGCACCTGGAAGGGCGAGCCGGCGGCGACGCCGATGCCTTGGCTGGCGAGCCGGACGAGTGCCGCGGCCTGGTCGTGGACGGGGACCCAGGCGTTGAGGCCCTCGACGCCGCCGACCTCGACGCCCTCGGCGGCCAGCGCCTCCACGAACGCGGTACGACGAGCCGCGTAGGTCGCACGCGCGCGGTCCACCTCCGCGCGCGACTCCGGATCGGTCAGCAGGTGCAGCAGGATCCGCTGCAGCAGCCGGCTGCTCCAGCCCTGCCCGAGCTGGCGCAGGTGCCGCACCGCGTCGATGACCGGCGCCGGCCCGCTCACGGCGGCGAGCCGGAGGTCGGGGCCGTGGGACTTGGAGTAGCTGCGGACGTGCACCGTGCGGTCCGGCAGGAAGCCGGCGAGGGTGACGGGCGGCGGGCCGCCGAGTGCGCTGGCGGAGTCGTCCTCGACGACCAGCACGTCGCCGTCGGCGAGCAGCTCCGCGAGGGCAGCGGCACGTGCGGCGCTCATCGAGATGCCGGTCGGGTTCTGCGCGCGGGGCTGCAGCACGACCGCGGCGACGGGCTCCGCGAGCGCCGCTGACAGATCCGACGGGAGGATGCCCTCGTCGTCGAGCGAGACCCCGACGACCACCGCACCCAACGCCTCGAGCAGGTCGATCAGCGGCGGGAAGCCGGGGTGCTCGACGACCACGCGGTCGCCGTACTGGATGCGGGGGCGCAGGACGAGCTCGAGGGCGTCCATCGCGCCGTCGACGACGATCAGCGCCTCCGGCTCGTAGGGCCACGAGGCCAGGAGGGCGGTGCGCAGCTCCGGCAGGACGGGGTCGTCGAGGTAGGAGTGCGGGGTGCCGGCGGTCGTCAGCGCCCGGAGCGCATCGCCGAGGGCGGGCAGCAGCTCCTCGTCCGGTACGCCGGTCGACAGGTCGAGCGGGAAGGCGGCGGGGTGCTCGAGGGCCTGCTGGTAGCGCCCGGCGCGCGGCGCGGAGGTGTCGGCGACGACCGTGCCGCGGCGTCCGGCGGTGCGCAGGGTGCCGGCGCGGGTGAGCAGCGCCCAGGCGGCGCTGACGGTCGTCGGGGACAGCGCCAGCTCGTGGGCGAGGTCGCGGATGGGCGGGAGCCGGTCACCGGGGGAGAGCACGCCGTCGCGGACGGCCCGGCCGATCGCGGCGGCGAGGCCCTTCGCGGTCGGCTCGTCCATCCGGGTCTCGAGGGCGGAGATCAGGGCGCGCACGATTGCAACATAGCAAAACCCTCTTTGTCGGGCGGCATGGCAGAACATAACCTCGGACCATGAGCACCCGCATCTCGCACTGGATCGAGGGCCGCACCGTCGCCGGCACCTCGGGTCGTACCGCTGCCGTCCACAACCCGGCCACCGGCGCCGTCACCGGCGAGGTCGACCTCGCCTCGACCGCGGAGGTCTCGGCCGCCGTCGCGACCGCGGTGAGCGCTGCCCAGCAGTGGCGCAGCTCCTCGCTGTCGCAGCGTGCCGCGGTGCTCTTCGCCTTCCGCCAGCTCCTGCACGAGCGCTCCGACGACCTCGCCCGGATCATCACCGCCGAGCACGGCAAGGTCCACTCCGACGCCCTGGGCGAGATCGCCCGCGGCCTGGAGAACGTCGAGTTCGCCACCGGCGTCCCGCAGCTGCTCAAGGGTGGCTTCTCGGAGCAGGCGGCGACCGGCGTCGACGTCTACAACATCCGCCAGCCGCTCGGCGTCGTCGCCGGCATCACGCCCTTCAACTTCCCGGCCATGGTGCCGCTGTGGATGTGCGCCAACGCCATCGCGTGCGGCAACGCCTTCGTCCTCAAGCCCAGCGAGAAGGACCCGTCGTCGGCGCTCTTCCTCGCCCAGCTCTGGAAGGAGGCCGGCCTGCCCGACGGCGTCTTCACCGTCCTGCACGGCGACAAGGAGGCCGTCGACGCGCTGCTCACGCACCCCGACGTCGCCGCGGTGAGCTTCGTCGGCTCCACCCCGATCGCGCAGTACATCTACGAGACCGGCACCGCGCACGGCAAGCGCGTCCAGGCCCTCGGCGGTGCGAAGAACCACGCCCTGGTCCTGCCCGACGCCGACCTCGACGTCGCCGCCGACGCGATCGTGTCCGCCGCCTACGGCGCGGCCGGCGAGCGCTGCATGGCCCTCTCGGTGGCCGTCGCCGTCGGCGAGATCGCCGACCCGCTGGTCGAGGCCATCGCCCTGCGCCTGCCCAAGCTCGTCGTGGGCAACGGGGCGGACGCCGGCACCGACATGGGCCCGCTCATCACCCGCGAGCACCGCGACAAGGTCGCGTCGTACGTCGACTCCGGCGAGGAGCAGGGCGCGACCGTCGTCGTCGACGGCCGCACCGCCGACGTACCGGCCGACGGCTTCTTCCTCGGTACGACGCTGCTCGACAACGTCACGCCCGACATGACCTGCTACCGCGACGAGATCTTCGGCCCGGTCCTCGGCGTGGTCCGGGTCGAGACCTACGAGCAGGGCCTCGAGCTGATCAACGGCAACCGGTACGCCAACGGCACCGCGATCTTCACCCGCGACGGCGGCGCAGCCCGGCAGTTCCAGTTCGACGTCGAGGTCGGCATGGTCGGCATCAACGTGCCGATCCCGGTGCCGGTCGCGTACTACTCCTTCGGCGGCTGGAAGGACTCGCTGTTCGGCGACACCCACATGTACGGCCCCGAGGGCATCAACTTCTACACCCGCGGCAAGGTCGTCACCTCGCGCTGGCCGGACCCGGCCACGTCGAGCGTCGACCTCGGCTTCCCGCGGACCCGTTGAGGAGCCCGACGATGAGCGAGAGCCTCCTCCCGTCGTACGACGCCGAGACCATCCGCCGCCTCGACAAGGCCCACGTCTTCCACTCCTGGTCGGCCCAGGCGCAGATCGCGCCGCTGCCGGTCACCCGCGCGGAGGGCAGCTTCTTCTGGGACGCCGACGGCACGCGGTACCTCGACTTCTCCTCGCAGCTGGTCAACGTCAACATCGGCCACCAGCACCCGGCGATCATCGCCGCCATCCAGGAGCAGGCGGGCCGGCTGGCCACCCTCGCGCCCGGCTTCGGCAACGACGTCCGGGCCGAGGCCGCACGCCTGATCGCCGAGGTCGCACCCGGTGACCTCGACAAGGTCTTCTTCACCAACGGTGGGGCCGAGGCCAACGAGAACGCGATCCGGATGGCCCGCGTCCACACCGGCCGCCACAAGGTGCTGGCCGCCTACCGCAGCTACCACGGCGCCACCGCCGGCGCGATCGCGCTGACGGGCGACCCGCGTCGCTGGGCCTCCGAGCCCGGCATCTCCGGCGTGGTCCGCTACTGGGGTCCGTACCTCTACCGCTCGGCCTTCCACGCGAGCACCGAGGCCGAGGAGTGCGAGCGCGCGCTGTCGCACCTGCGCGACCTGGTCGCCGTCGAGGGTCCGCAGACCATCGCCGCGATCGTGCTCGAGACCGTGGTCGGCACCAACGGCATCCTCGTCCCGCCCGACGGCTACCTCGCCGGCGTCCGCGCGCTCTGCGACGAGTTCGGCATCGTGATGATCGCCGACGAGGTGATGGCGGGCTTCGCCCGGTGCGGCGAGTGGTTCGCGGTCGACCGGTGGGGCGTCGTACCGGACCTCATCACGTTCGCGAAGGGCGTGAACTCCGGCTACGTCCCCCTCGGCGGCGTCGTGATCTCCGAGCGGATCGCGGCCACCTTCGCCGACCGCGCGTTCCCCGGCGGCCTGACCTACTCCGGCCACCCGCTGGCCTGCGCGTCCGCGGTCGCCAGCATCCAGGTGATGCGCGAGGAGAAGGTCGTCGAGAATGCCCGCCGCCTCGGCGACGAGGTCTTCGGGCCTGCCCTGCGTGCCCTCGCCGAGAAGCACCCGAGCGTCGGCGAGGTCCGCGGCCTGGGGGCCTTCTGGGCCCTCGAGCTGGTCCGCGACCGTACGACGCGCGAGCCCCTCGTCCCGTTCAACGCCTCCGGCGCCGATGCCGCCCCGATGGCCGCCTTCGCCGCGGCCTGCAAGGCTGAAGGGCTGTGGCCGTTCGTGCACTTCAACCGGACGCACGTCGTCCCGCCGTGCACGATCTCCGACGAGGACGCCCTCGCCGGGATCGCGGTGCTGGACAGGGCGCTCGACCTCGCGGACGAGCACTACACCGGCGCCTGAACCGCCGGAGAAGGTCAGGAGTCGAAGCCCAGCCCCAGCCGGTCCAGCGTCCGCAACCACAGGTTCCGGCGCCCGGTGGCGTCCGCTCGGGCGGACGCCCACCGGGTGAGCTGGATGCCGGTCCAGGCCAGCGGCTCCGGGGGGAACGGCAACGGCTTGTCGCGGACCATGGCGAGCCGGGTGCGCTCGGTGTCCGCGCCGGCGAGCAGGTCGAGCATCACCTCGGCCGCGAAGCGGGAGGCGCCGACGCCGAGCCCGGTGAAGCCGGCGGCGTAGGCGACCCGGCCGCGCCGGGCCGTGCCGAAGAAGGCGCAGAAGCGGGTGCAGGTGTCGATCACGCCGCCCCAGCGGTGCGAGAAGCCGACGTCGGCGAGCTGCGGGAAGGTCTCGTAGAAGTGCTCCGCGAGGACCCGGTGGGTGGCGGGCCGCTGCTCGTGCTCGGGGGAGATGCCGCGGCCGAAGTGGTAGACGGCGTCGTACCCGCCCCAGAGGATGCGGTCGTCCGCGGTCAGCCGGTAGTAGTGGAAGAGGTTGCCGGAGTCGGCGACCCCGCAGCGCGCCTCCCACCCCACCGACGCGAGCTGCTCGGCCGTGAGCGGCTCGGTCGCGAGCACGTGGTCGTAGACCGGTACGACGCGCGCCGACACCCGGCGCAGCAGCCCCGGGAAGGCGTTGGTCGCCATCGCGACGCGGCGGGCGCGGATCGTCGTACCGTCGGCGGTGGTGGCCTCGACGGCACCCGACCGCCGGCGCAGCCGGGTGATCGAGGTGCCCTCCGCGACCCGCCCGCCGAGCGACTCGACCGCGTCGGCGAGGCCCCAGGCGAGGCGGGCCGGGTCGACCATCGCGCACCCCTCGGCGTCGAGGCGGCCGGCGAGGTAGGTGGGGGAGTCGACGAGTGCGCGCACGGCGGGGGCGTCGAGGAAGCCGTCGGTCGACGGCTCCAGCCCCGGCACCTCGTGCGCACGCGTCGCGACGGAGAGCTGCCCGCTGCGCCGGAAGTCGCAGTCGATGCCGTGGCGCGCCACCGCGGCCTCGATCGCCGCGAGGTTCTCGAGCCCGAGCCGCTCCAGCTCGTCGTACTCGTCGGGCCAGCGGTCGCGGCCGTTGTCCTCGCCGTGGGTCAGGCTGGCCTCGCAGAAGCCGCCGTTGCGGCCGGTGGCCTGCTCGGCGATCCGGTCGCGCTCGACGACGAGGACCGAGCGGCCGGGCTCGCGCTCGAGCGCTCCCAACGCCGTCCACAGGCCGGTGAAGCCACCGCCGACGACGAGCAGGTCGACGTCCAGCGGCGCGGTGACGGCCGGGCGCGGGGCAGGGCGGCCGGGCGTGTCGAGCCACAGCACCCGGGGTGCAGCGGCGTCGGCGCGGGCGTGGGCTTCGGAGGGACTCACTGCTCGCGCTGTCCCCACGGTGCGCCGTACTCCGTCAGCAGGTCGAGGAAGGGCACCGCGTCGAAGGCCTCGGGGCCCAGCACCCCGGCGCCCTGCCACACGTCGGTGGCGAGCAGCTCCAGGGCGACGACCGGGTTGACCGCGGTCTGCCAGACCACGCACTGGTGGCCGTACTCGCGCATCGACCACTCGTTGTCGACCACGTGGTAGAGGTACGTCGAGCGCGGCGCCCCATCCTTGCCGGTGCCGGTCACCCAGAGGCCGGCGCAGGTCTTGCCCGTCATCCGGGGGCCGATCGTCGCGGGATCGGGCAGCACCGCGGCGACCACGTCGCGCGGCGACACCTCGACCCCCTTCACCGTCACCTTCTCGGTCCGGTCGAGCCCGAGCGTGTGCAGCACCTTCAGGATGGTGATGAACTCCGCGCCCAGGCCGTACTTGAAGGTCGCCCGCCTGCAGTCGATCCAGCGGGGCATGAGGAGCACCTCCTCGTGCTCCACGTTGACGCACTCCACGGGCCCGATGCCCTCGGGGAAGTC
Source organism: Nocardioides sp. Root240 (assembly GCF_001428825.1). Classification (GTDB taxonomy): domain Bacteria; phylum Actinomycetota; class Actinomycetes; order Propionibacteriales; family Nocardioidaceae; genus Nocardioides. The sequence goes on from NZ_LMIT01000002.1 coordinate 160,556, forward strand.
GAACACCTCCGGCTCGCTGAACGGGGGAGTCGTGAACCAGCCGCCCCCGGGATTCGACACCGTCTTCTCCCAGACGACCGGCGGGTTGAGGCACTCCTCGATCGTGGTCCACATCGAGAACGACGGGGCGAAGACCTCGTTGCCGTCGTCGTCGGTGACGACCAGGTTCGCGCCGTCGCGGGTCCCGAGCTCGTCGATCTCCGAGAACAGGTGGTCGGCGGCGTACCGCGCGAAGACGTCGGACAGGCCCGGCTCCACGCCGATGCCGACCAGCGCCAGCCGGCCCGCCTGCTCCCAGGCCCCGGCGACCTCGAACTGCTCGTCGCCCAGCTTGACCCCCGTCCTCTCGTACGGCGCCTCGGGGTGCGGCCTCGACAGCGACATCGCCATGTCGAGGTAGTCCGCGCCGGCAGCGAAGGCCCCGTTGAAGACCGGCATGTCGAAGACCGGGTCGACCGCGTTCATCACGTGGCTGATCCGGTGCGTGCGGCACAACGCCGTCACCGACTCCGCGGAGGAGGCGTCGACCCGGGCCGCGGTGAACCGGGGATCGGTCGCGGCGGCCCGCTCGGCGCGCGCCAGGTCGAAGTCCGCGACGACGATCGCCTCGAAGAAGTCGCGGCGGGCAGCGATCGCGGCGAAGGCACCGCCGACGCCGCCGGCGCCGACCAGCAGGATCCTCATGGCCGTCACTCGCCCGTGTACGACATGACGTGCTTGATGCGCGTGTAGTCCTCGAGCCCGTACATCGACAGGTCCTTGCCGTAGCCGGAGTGCTTGAAGCCGCCGTGCGGCATCTCGGAGACGAACGGGATGTGGGTGTTGATCCACACCACGCCGAAGTCGAGACGCTTGGACATCCGCATCGCACGGGCGTGGTCCCTGGTCCACACGCTGGAGGACAGGCCGTACTGCACGCCGTTGGCGAAGCGCAGCGCCTCGGCCTCGTCGCCGAACTGCTGCACGGTGATGACCGGGCCGAAGATCTCCTGCTGCACCGCCTCGTCGTCCTGCCTCAGCCCGGACACGACCGTCGGCTCGAAGAAGTAGCCGCCCTCGCCGCCGGCCACCACCGGGCGGCCGCCGCCGGCCTGGATCGTCGCGTGGTCCGGGAGCCGGTCGACCATGCCGCTGACACGAGCCAGCTGGTCGGGGTTGTTGAGGGCGCCGTACAGGACGTCGGGGTCGTCGGGCATGCCGGTGCGGGTGCTGCGCGCCTGCTCGGCGAGCGCGGCGACGAGCTCGTCGTGGATGCCCGCGGACGCGAGCACGCGGGTCGCGGCGGTGCAGTCCTGGCCGGCGTTGAAGTAGCCGGCGCCGGCGATCGCCTCGGCCGCGGCGGCCACGTCGGCGTCGTCGAACACGACGACCGGCGCCTTGCCGCCCAGCTCCAGGTGGACCCGCTTGAGGTCGGTCGCGGCGGAGGCCGCGACCTCCATCCCGGCGCGGACCGAGCCGGTGATCGCGACCAGCTGCGGGGTCGGGTGCTCGACGAGCGCGCGCCCGGTGGTGCGGTCACCGCAGACGACGTTGAGGACGCCCGGCGGGAGGAACTCGCCTGCGACCTCGGCCAGCAGAACGGTGCTCGCGGGCGTCGTGTCGCTCGGCTTGAGGACGATCGTGTTGCCCGCCGCCAGGGCCGGCGCGATCTTCCAGATCGCCATCATCAGCGGATAGTTCCACGGCGTCACCTGGGCGACCACGCCGATCGGCTCGCGCCGGATCCACGAGGTGTGGTCGGCGAGGTACTCGCCCGCGCTGCGCCCCTCCAGCACCCGCGCGGCGCCGGCGAAGAAGCGCAGCTCGTCGACGCTCGGCGGCATCTCCTCGTCGCGGGTGATGCCGATCGGCTTGCCGGTGTTCTCGGACTCGACCTGCACGAACTCCTCGGCCCGGTCCTCGATGGCCTGCGCGATCCGCAGCAGCGCCTCCTGCCGCTCCTTGGGCGTGGTGTCGCCCCACCCGTCGAAGGCCCTGTCGGCGGCGCGCATCGCGCGGTCGACGTCCTCCGCGCCACTGGAAGGGGCGGTCGTGTAGGCCTGGCCGGTCGCGGGGTTCACGACGTCGTACGTCGCTCCGGAGGCCGCGTCGACGAGCGCGCCGTCGATCAGGTTGCGCAGGGGGGTCATGCGGCGGAGCCTAGCCAGCATCTCGACAGCAGGAAAGGACTCTGGCGACGAAATCCGTAGCAATCTCTCGTTACAGCCACGAAATCCCTTGCTCATCGTGCCGATGCGGGGGAAGATGTCGACCGTGTACGACGAATCCGCGCACAGCGCCCTCCAGCAGTCCGCACGGGACCACCTGTGGATGCACTTCACCCGCATGTCGTCCTACGACACCGCCGACGTCCCCGTCATCGTGCGGGGTGAGGGCGCCTACGTCTGGGACGCGCAGGGTCGCAAGTACCTCGACGCGCTGGGCGGGCTCTTCGTCAGCCAGCTCGGCCACGGTCGTACCGACCTCGCCGAGGCGGCGGCCAAGCAGGCCTCCGAGCTGGCCTTCTTCCCGCTGTGGTCCTACGCCCACCCGACCGCGATCGAGCTCGCGGCCAAGATCGCGGGCTACGCGCCCGGCGACCTGAACCGGGTCTTCTTCACCTCCGGCGGCGGCGAGGCCGTCGAGTCCGCGTGGAAGCTCGCCAAAAACTTCTTCAAGCTCACCGGCAAGCCGCTCAAGCACAAGGTGATCAGCCGCTCGATCGCGTACCACGGCACCACCCACGGCGCCCTGTCGATCACCGGCCTGCCCGGCCTCAAGGCGCCCTTCGAGCCGCTCGTGCCCTCGACCTTCCGGGTGCCGAACACCAACGCCTACCGCGCCTCCGAGATGACCGGTGGCTTCCTCGACGGCTCCGACCCGAAGGCCTTCGGCCGCTGGGCCGCCGACCAGATCGCGGTCGCCATCGAGAACGAGGGTCCCGACACCGTCGCCGCCGTCTTCCTCGAGCCGGTGCAGAACGCCGGTGGCTGCTTCCCGCCGCCGCCGGGCTACTTCGACCGGGTGCGCGAGATCTGCGACGAGTACGACGTGCTCCTGGTCTCGGACGAGGTGATCTGCGCCTACGGCCGCCTCGGCCACATGTTCGGTGCCGAGCGCTACGGCTACCAGCCCGACATCATCACCTCCGCCAAGGGCATCACGTCCGGCTACGCCCCGCTGGGCGCCATGATCGCCAGCGACCGGATCTACGAGCCCTTCGCCCACGGCACCGAGACCTTCCTGCACGGCTACACCTTCGGCGGCCACCCGGTCTCGACCGCGGTCGCGCTGAAGAACTTCGAGATCTTCGAGAACGAGAAGATCAACGAGGGCGTGCGCGAGCGCGAGGGCGCCTTCCGCGGCACCCTGGAGAAGCTGCTCGACCTGCCGATCGTCGGCGACGTCCGCGGCGACGGTTTCTTCTACGGCATCGAGCTGGTCAAGGACAAGGCGACCAAGGAGACCTTCGACGAGGCCGAGTCCGAGCGCTTGCTGCGCGGCTTCCTCTCCAAGGCGCTCTACGACGCCGGGCTCTACTGCCGCGCCGACGACCGCGGCGACCCGGTCATCCAGCTCTCCCCGCCGCTGATCTGCGACCAGTCGCACTTCGACGAGATCGAGCAGAAGCTCCGCGCCGTGCTCACCGAGGCGGCCACCCTGCTCTAGGAGCACCACGAACCGGGGNACCGGACGGGCCCCTGCCGCGCGACGAGTGGGTCAGCGCGGCAGGGGCCCGTTTCGTTCGTCCACCGGCGAGGGCTCAGGCGGGCTGCTTCCTCCGCGCGGCCAGCNNNNATGTTGCCGACGACGATGGTCAGCGAGATCAGGAACATGATCGTGCCGATGACGTTGACCTGCATCGGTACGCCGCGCTGGCTCACGCCCCAGACGTACATCGGGAAGGTGACGGTCTGCCCGGCGTTGAGGTTGGTGATGATGAAGTCGTCGAAGGACAGCGAGAAGCTGAGCAGCGCCGCGGCGGCGATGCCGGGGAAGACCAGCGGGAAGGTGATCCGCCAGAAGGTGGTGGCCTCGTTGGCGTAGAGGTCCATCGCGGCCTGCTCGAGGTTGCCGTCGAGGCCGGCCAGGCGGGCCTTCACGGTGACGATCACGAAGGACAGGCAGAACATCACGTGCGCGATGAAGATCGTGACCAGGCCGAGCTTGCCGCCGAAGCCGAACGAGACGAAGAGCGCGAGGAGCGAGGAGCCCATCACGATCTCGGGGGAGGCCATCGGCAGGAAGATGATCGTGTTCATCGCCGACCGGCCGCGGAAGTCGTGGCGGACCAGTGCGAAGGACGCGAGGGTGCCGAGGATGGTGGCGACGAGGGTGGCGGCGAGGCCGATGCCGATGCTGCGGACCACCGCCTCGCACATCCCGTCGGGCTGGCACATGTTGGTCCAGTTGTGCCAGGTGAAGCCGCGGAAGGCGTAGACGTTCCGCGACTCGCTGTTGTCGTTGAAGCTCATCAGCATCACGACGGCGATCGGCACGAACATGTAGACCAGTACCAGGAGGCCGGCGGCCAGGATCAGGTGCTCGCCGATCCACCGCCCGATGCGCTGCAAGCCGCTCACAGCAGCTCCTCCGTCCCCGCCTTGCGGATGTAGATCACGACGAGCCCCACGATGATCGCCATCAGGGTGACCGAGAGGGCGCCCGCGGCGGCGTAGTCGCCGGTGTCGGTGAACAGGTCCTGGATGACGTTGCCGACCATCCGCTGGTTGGTGCTGCCGAGCAGCTGGGCGTTGATGTAGTCGCCGGCTGCCGGGATGAAGGTCAGGAGCGTGCCCGCGACGAGGCCGGGCATCGACAGGGGCAGCGTGACCTTGAGGAAGCCGCGGGTGGGGGAGGCGTACAGGTCGCTCGCTGCCTCGACCAGCCGGCCGTCGATCTTCTCCAGGCTGGCGTAGAGCGGCAGCACCATGAACGGCAGGAAGTTGTAGACCAGGCCGGCGATCACCGCGACCGGGGTCGCCAGGAGGCGGCCGTCCTCGCCCATCAGGTGCAGGGTCTGCAGGGTGTCCACGACGAAGCCGTCGTCGGCGAGGATCAGCTTCCAGGACAGGGTCCGGACGAGGAAGCTGGTGAAGAAGGGCGCGATCACCAGCACCAGCAGGAAGTTGCGCCACCGGCCGGCCTTGAACGCGATCGCGTAGGCGAGCAGGTAGCCGAGCGCGGCGCAGATCAGCGTCGCGGCGCCGGCGTACCAGAGCGAGCGGAACAGCTCGTCCCAGTGCTCGCTGATCGCGTCCCAGAAGTTCGCGACGTGGTAGGTCACGTCGTACCCGGTCAGGACCGAGCCCTCCGGGTCGTAGAGGCTGGTCGCGAGCAGCGAGTAGAACGGGATGACGAAGAAGACGCCGAGCCACAGGGCCGCTGGCAGCATCAGCCAGTAGCCGGTGAAGCGGCCCCTGCGCATCAGACCTCCTCCAGGGCGCCGGCGTTGACGTCCTGGTCCGCAGGCAGGAGGAAGGCGAACTCGGGGCGCCAGGACAGGTCGACCTTGGTGCCGTGCTCGAGGATCGCGCGGCGCCCGGTGTTCTGCTCGAAGGCCATCAGCTCCTGTCCCCAGGGCATCTGGACGAGGTACTGCGTGCTGACGCCGACGAAGCTGACGTCGGTGATGACACCGCCGGGCAGGTGGTTGCCGGGAGCGTCGATCGGCTCGCCCGCCGGCGCGACGAGCACCTTCTCCGGCCGGATGCCGATCCAGCCGTTGCCGGACCGGGTGTGGGCGCGGTCCGCGGGGATGGAGACCTGGGTGCCGTGCATGTCGACCCGTACGACGTCGCCCTCGCCGCTCGTCACGGTTCCCGCGATCAGGTTCGACTGACCGAGGAAGTTGGCGACGAAGGTGGTGCGGGGGTTCTCGTAGAGCTCGGTGGGGGAGCCCATCTGCTCGATGACGCCGCCGTTCATGACCGCGATGGTGTCGGCCATGGTCATGGCCTCCTCCTGGTCGTGGGTGACGTGCACGAAGGTGAGGCCGACCTCGGTCTGGATCCGCTTGAGCTCGATCTGCATCGCGCGGCGCAGCTTGAGGTCGAGCGCGCCGAGCGGCTCGTCGAGGAGCAGCACCTCGGGCCGGTTGATCAGTGCCCGGGCGAGGGCGACGCGCTGCTGCTGGCCGCCCGACATCTGCGGCGGCTTCTTGCGTGCCTGCCCCTCCAGTTCGACGAGCTCGAGCATCTCCCGGACCTGCTGGTCGACGTCCTTGACGCCACGGCGGCGCAGGCCGAAGGCGACGTTCTCGTGGATGTCGAGGTGGGGGAAGAGCGCGTAGTTCTGGAAGACCGTGTTGACCGGGCGCCGGTAGGGCTTCTCCCAGGTGATCTCGTCGCCGCCGAGGTGGATCGAGCCCGACGTCGGCGTCTCCAGCCCGGCGACCATCCGCAGCGTGGTCGTCTTGCCGCAGCCCGAGGGGCCGAGCAGGGCGAAGAAGGAGCCGGCCGGCACCTCCAGGTCGAGGGAGCGCACCGCGGTGAAGGTCGCGAACTCCTTGGTGAGCGCGGTCAGCCGGAGGTTGCGAGCCCCTCCGGAGATGGCAGAGTCAGCCGCCAGAGACATCGGCGAAATCCTTTTCGTAGGCGCGGACCTGGAACTCCTCGAGGGCCATGAACGAGTGCGTCGTGGCCAGGGACTTCGCATCCGGGAAGATCAGCGGGTTGTCGACGAGGCTCGGGTCGACCTTCTCCATCGCCTCCTGGGCGCCCTTGACCGGGCAGATGTACCAGACGTACGCGGCGAGCTTCGCCGCCACCTCGGGCTCGTAGTAGTAGTTGATCCACTCCTCGGCGTTGCCCTGGTGGGACGCGAGGTTGGGCACGAGCATGTTGTCGGCCCAGATCATCTGGCCCTCCTCGGGCGCGACGAAGACGATGTTGGGGTCCTCGGCCGCGGCCACGTCGCCGGACCACGCCTCGCAGGCGAGCACGTTGCCGGCCGCGAGGTCCTGGATGTAGTCGTTGCCGGTGAAGGCGCGGATCTGGCCGTCCTTGCGCGCCCTGCTCACCGCGTCGAGGGCGTTGTCCCACTCGTCGGGGGTGAACTGCGCCGGGTCGGCGCCCTGGGACAGCAGGGCGAGGCCCATCGTGTCGCGCATCTCGGTGAGCAGCGTGACGCGACCCTTGAGGTCCTTGCGGGTGAGCAGCTCCTCGAAGGTGCGCACGTCCTTGACCTTGGACTTGTTGTAGGCGATCCCGGTCAGGCCGCTCTGCCACGGCGCGGAGTACTTCCGCTCCGGGTCCCAGCCGACGCCGGCGAGCGAGTCGATCAGGTTGGCATGCAGGTTCGGCACCTTGCTGGCGTCCAGCGGCTGGATCCAGCCGATCTGGATCATCCGCGCCGCCATCCAGTCGGTCAGCATGAACATGTCGCGCTTCGAGGTCTCGCACGAGCCGAGCTGGTTGACGACCTTGGCGAAGAACTCGAGGTTGTCGTTGACGTCGGCCGTGTAGTCGACCTTGATGCCCGTCCGCTTCTGGAACTCGGTGAGCGTCGAGACGTAGCCCTCGTCGTCCTCGTCCATGTAGCCCGGCCAGTTCGAGACGATCAGGCGACGCTCGGAGTCGGACAGGTCGCGTGTGGTGCACGACGCCGGGTCCTGCTTGCGGTCGGGGGTGCCGAAGAGCGGCAGTACGCCGAGGCTGGCAGCCCCGAGGGCAAGGCCCGCTCCACCGCGCAGAGCAGTCCTGCGGCTGATCCCGGACGAGCCGGCCAAACTCCCACCTCCTGGAAACGGTCTGCGCATCGTGACATGAGGCAGGTCACATGACAAGGGATTCCGTGGTCTGTTGACGAGAATGCAACGAAATCCGAACGTGGGCGTTGCGTGGGACGGGTGGGACCTGTGAGGATCCGGGGGTGAGCAAGCCCAAGGCCGCCCCGCTGGACGACGTCTCCAAGGCGATCATCGCCGAGCTGCAGGAGGACGGACGGCGCTCGTACGCCGCGATCGGCAAGGCGGTCGGCCTCTCGGAGGCGGCCGTGCGCCAGCGGGTGCAGCGCCTCGTCGACAGCGGTGTCATGCAGGTCGTCGCGGTCACGGACCCGATCGAGATGGGCTTCGCCCGCCAGGCGATGATCGGCATCCGCGCCACCGGCGCGCTGGAGCCGATCGCCGACGCCCTCGCAGCCCTCGACGACGTCGACTACGTCGTGATCACGGCCGGGTCCTACGACGTCCTCGCGGAGGTCGTCGCGGAGAGCGACGAGCACCTGCTGCAGATCATCTCGAGCGGCATCCGGACCATCCCGGGCGTGCTGTCGACGGAGACGCTCGTCTACCTCAGCCTGCGCAAACAGACCTACTCGTGGGGCGTGCGCTGACCGGCGTACCCCTCGGTGGCCGCTTCCGGCCAACCTTGCTCTGAAACGTTCCAATCCCCAGCGCCGATCCGTAGTGTCGCGCGTCACAGCCACTGTCCCTGTGCTGCTGTGACCACCGCTCTACTCGGAGGAATGCGACTCATGGGTCGACTCACGTCCCGGGGGATCCCCCTGCTCGCCGGCGCTGCCTCGGCAGCCGCCACCCTTGCCCTGACCGTCGGCGTCACGCCGTCCGGGCCTGCCGACGCCGGCCCGGTGCGCGGCCCGGCAGCGCACGCGGACGGCTTCGACCCGGTCGCCTTCGCCGACCCGCCGCCGGAGAGCCGGCCGATGATCTACTGGTACTGGACCGGCACGGTCACGCCCGCGGTCGTGGACGCCCAGATGGCCGAGATGCGCGCCAAGGGCATCCACGAGGCCGTCCTCTTCCCCTACGGCGGCGCCGGCATGCAGCCCGCCTACTTCACCGAGGGCTGGTTCGACATCGTCGAGCACGTGCTCCGCGAGGCGCAGCGCACCGACATGAGGATCTGGCTCTTCAACGACAGCAACTTCCCGAGCGGCAAGGCCGGCGGCATCATCGCCAACGGCGGCAAGGTGGGGGACAAGACCTACGAGCCGAGCCCGCAGCTGCGGCTCAAGGCCCTGCAGCGCTCGACCCGGGTGGTCGAGGGGCCGGCCACGATCGACCCCAACGAGTCCAGCGGCCTCAGCGTCGCCGAGGGCCGCCTGGTCGTGGACGCCGCGATCCGCGAGGGCATGCACCCGCTCGTGGCCGGTGCGGCCTGGACCGACTACACCGTCACAGGCAAGGTGCGGCTGACCGCGTCCGGTGCCCAGCTCGTCGTCCGTGCGTCGGCCGACGGGACGAAGGGCTACCTCGTCGACGTCGACGTGAAGGGCCGCGCCAGCGTCTGGCGCCTCGACGGGGCGAACCGCACCCGGCTCACGCAGGGCGTTCCGGCTCCGGGCTTCCACCCGCGCAACGAGCAGACGATCACCGTCACGGTCACGGGCGACCGGATCGCGCCGGTGATCAACAAGACCGTGCAGCCGGTCGCGGTCGACGCGACGTACCCCACCGGAGCGCCGGCCGTCAGTGCCGAGTACGGCGGCGAGGGCATCGAGGACGCGGTGCCCGGCCTGCAGCGGGTGTCGTGGAACGGCCTGTCCGTCACGACGCCGGCCGGCCAGGAGCTGTGGTCGGACACCTTCGACGACGCCAGCGACCTCGACGAGTGGGGTGGCCCGCTGGTCCGGATCGACGGCGCCGTCGCCGCCGCGGCGCGACCCGACGGGTCGACCGACGCGGCCGAGCTGGTCGAGCTGACCCCGAACCTGGGTACCGGCGCCTGGCAGGTGCCCGCCGGACGCTGGCAGGTCGACACCTACGGCAAGGCCGTGCTGACCGACGACTCCAGTGGCTACCACCGCGGCTACCTCGACCTGCTCGACCCGGTCGCGACCGACCGCCTGTTCGAGGTGGCGCAGGGTGAGTACGTCCGCCGGTTCGGGTGGGCGATGGGCACCGTGGTCCCCGGGTTCTGGGACGACGAGCCGTTCATCTCCTCGGCGGAGCCGTGGCCGTTCAAGCGGCTGCCGTGGTCGGCCAGCCTCGAGGACCTCGTGACGCAGGCCGGCTCGACGCCGGGCGTCGCCTACACGGCCGCCTTCGAGGAGCTCGGCCGGACGGGGGAGCAGTACTCCGGGGCGTACTGGAGGGCCGTCAACAACGCCTTCGCCACCCACTACTTCCAGCGCCAGGCGGGCTGGATGGCGGACCGCGGGCTGCAGCTGATCACCAACCCGCTCCTCGACGAGGACAGCCCCCAGAAGCGGATGCACAGCACCGGCGACCTGTCCAAGGACAACCAGTACGCCCAGGTGCCGGGCACCGACATGATCACCTCCGACTACGTCGCCGGGAAGCAGACCATGCTCGGCCGCAACGCCGCCGCGTCCGCCCATGCCAGCGGCGCCGAGCGCGCGCTGTCCGAGGTGTTCGGCAACTCCGGGTGGGGCGTGGCGCCCGAGTTCATCCACCAGACCGTCGGCGCCCTGACGACGCGGGGCATCAACGACTACGCGCTGCACGCGATGTGGACCGACGAGCAGCAGATCTTCTTCGCCCCGCCGTTCGGGCCCGCCAGCACCTACTGGGACGCGATGGGTGACGTCGACGCGTGGATCGGCCGGGTCAGCGAGCTGGCCCGCGGCACCTCCCTCGCCCGGACCGCCCTGCTGCAGCCGCAGCGGGCGGCCGAGCAGACCCGTACCAGCGACGCCGAGCACCGACTGGACGCGGACCTGAGCGGTACGGCGTACGCCCTCGAGCGCGGCCAGGTCGACTTCGACATGGTCAGCGACGGTGCCTTCGCCGGCGACCCGCACACCCGCTACCACGCGAAGCCGTCGGCCGGCCGGCTGCACGTCGGCGCCGCGTCGTACGACATGGTGGTGGTGCCGAGGACCCCGGTGCTCGACCTCGAGACCGTCGAGACCCTCGCCGGGCTGGTCGGCTCCGGGGGCCGGGTCGTGGTCGTCGGGCCGCTGCCGACGCACGAGGCGAAGGGCCGTGACGCTCGCCTGGCCGCAGCGCTCGACGAGCTGTTCGGTGGCGCGACGTCGTCCTGGACGCGTCACCAGGCCGGTCGGGTCGCGGTCGTCGACGACGTCGCATCGCTCGGCGCGCTGAGCCGTGAGGCGGACGCCGCGGCGGCGGTGCTGTCGCCCGCCGCGCCGGCGGTGCGCGTGCTGCGGACCGGTCGTGACGGCGACGTCGCGTTCCTGGTCAACAACGAGAGCGGCCAGCCGGTGCGCACCAGCGCCAGCCTGCCGGTCGACGGTGTGCCCGAGCTGTGGGACCTGCGGTCGGGGAGGACCGCCCTCGCGGCGACGTACGACGACGCGGGCCACGACGAGACCACGGTCCCGCTCGAGCTCGACCCCTACGAGACCGTGGCGATCGTGTTCCGCAAGGGCACGAAGGCCGCGCCGCACCTGACGGGGGCGGTCGTCGCGCAGGACGTCACGCGTGACGGCGGCGCGCTCTCCGCGACCGTGCTGAGCGACCAGCCGGGGACCTTCCCCGTGGTCGGCCAGGACCTCGGCCGGGTGTTTCGGGGCACGGCGACCGTGCGCGACGCGCTGCAGCCGATCGCCCTGGCCGGACCGTGGACGATCCAGCTCGAGCGCGCCGGTGAGGCCGCCCGGCCCACGGAGCTGGGCTCGTGGACGGTGACCGACCCGAAGTTCTCCGGCAGTGCGACGTACCGGACGTCGATCGACCTCACCGCCGCCGAGCGGCACGGCCGGCGCCTGCTGCTCGACCTGGGGCAGGTGCGCGACCTCGCGCAGGTGACCGTGAACGGCACGGTCCTGCCGCGAGCGCTCTGGAGCCCATACGTCGTCGACGTCACCGACGCCCTGCGGACCGGGAGCAACTCCATCGCGGTGCGGGTGACCAACACGCTGCTCAACACGCGCAGCAAGACCCCGCCGCCGTCGGGCCTGCTCGGTCCGGTGGTCCTGCGCCCGCAGGCGGTGGTGGACGTGCGGCTGCGGTAGGACTCCGCGGTTCGGAGGACCACCAGCTGGGGCGTCCCGACAACGACGAGTTCTTCCGGTCGCTCGGGCTCGGGAACTGGCGCGACGTCGTCAGTTGCGCTTGGGCGCAACTTCTGCGGGTGCTTGTGGCAGCACGCGGACACCGGTGGCCGAGAAGGCGTAGCTGGCCAGCTGCTGCTCGGCGCGCTCGAGGGTGAGCGAGGAGTTGCGGGCCAGCAGGTGCAGGCCCAGGGCGTCCTCGAGGGCCACGAAGTTGCGCGCGATCACGTCGGCGGCGTCGGTCAGGGTGAACGTGCCGAGGGCGGCGCCGACCTCGAGGACCGCGGTGTAGAGCGACACCTCGCGGTCGAAGAGGAGGGTCATCAAGGTGGCGTGCATCGGGCTCCGGCTGGCGCTGACCGAGATCTCGTCGAGCACCTGGCTCAGCAGCAGGTCCTTGCCCCGTGGCAGGCCGGAGTACAGCAGCCGGGCGAGCTTGTCGGTGGGGGAGAGGTCGCCCTCGATGTCGCGCTGGCGGGACCAGTAGTAGCGGTCGGTCGCGGCCTGGTGGGCGGCCTCGATCAGGCTCTCGAGCTCGGGGTAGTAGTAGGCGACCAGGCGCGGCGAGATGTCCGCCGCCTCGGCGATGTTCTTCATCGTCGCGCCGGCGAGGCCGTGGGCGGCGATCGTCTCGAGGGTGGCCGCGATGAGGTGCTCGCGTCGCGCCGCCTGGTCCTTGCGTCGTGCCATGGGCCCACCGTAGCGCCTGGCGGAATTCCGTGGGACGAGCATTGACAGCCGGTGTGCCCTGGGTCATATTTGCGGTGCAGCGCAAAGAAAGGACTATTCGTGCGCACTCACCAGGACTGGGTCCGGGAGGCCGGCAAGGCCACCCTCCACACCCTCCCGTTCGTCGGCGGCCGCTTCATCGAGGCGGGGGAGGAGACCTTCGAGAACCGGAACCCCGCCAACGGCGCGCTGCTGGCCGACGTCGCCGACGCCGGTGCCGCCGGTGTCGACCGGGCCGTGCGGGCCGCGCGGGAGGCGTTCGACGCCGGCTCGTGGAGCCGCGCCGGCGCGTCGTACCGCCGTGGGCGGATGCTGCGCTTCGCCGACCTGCTGGCCGAGCACGCCGCCGAGCTCGCGGTGCTCGACTCCCTCGACATGGGCAAGCGGGTCGTGGACGCCCACGACCTCGACCTGCCGTTCTCGGTCGACCTCTTCCGCTACTACGCCGAGGCGATCGACAAGATCAACGACGAGGTCGCCCCCACCCCGCCCGGTACGACGGCCCTCGTCCGCCGCGTCCCGCTCGGTGTCGTCGGCGCGGTCGTCCCGTGGAACTACCCCGTCGACATGCTGGCGTGGAAGGTCGCCCCCGCGATGGCCGCGGGCAACAGCGTCGTGCTCAAGCCGGCCGAGCAGTCGCCGTCCTCCGCCCTGCGGATCGCGGAGCTGGCCGCCGAGGCCGGCATCCCCGACGGCGTCCTCAACGTGGTCCCCGGCCTCGGCGAGACGACCGGTCGCGCGCTCGGCCTGCACCCCGACGTCGACGTGCTCGCCTTCACCGGCTCCACCGAGGTCGGTCGCCACTTCCTCCAGTACGCCGGCCAGTCGAACCTCAAGCAGGTCTGGCTCGAGTGCGGCGGCAAGAGCCCGCACCTGGTCTTCGCCGACGCCGAGGACCTGGCCGCGACCGCCCGGGCGACCGCCTTCGGCATCTGGTTCAACCAGGGGGCGGTGTGCTCGGCCCACTCCCGCGTCCTCGTCCAGCGCGAGGTGCACGAGGAGTTCGTGGCCCTGGTCGCCGCCGAGGCAGCGTCGTACACGCCCGGCGACCCGCTCGACCCGGCCGCCGGGATGGGGGCGGTCGTCTCGCCGGAGCAGACCGACCAGGTCATGCGGTTCATCGACGGCGCCCGTGCGTCCGGCGCCCGCCTCGTCACCGGCGGCGAGCGGATCACCCGTGACGGCAGCGACTGCTACGTCCAGCCGACCGTCTTCGACGGTGTCGACCCGGCCTCGGAGCTGGCCCGCGAGGAGGTCTTCGGGCCGGTGCTGGCGGTGACCCCCTTCGCCACCGAGGACGAAGCGCTCGCCCTGGCCAACGACACGGCGTACGGCCTGGCCGCCTCCGTCGCGACCAGCAACCTCGGCCGCGCCCACCGCCTCGCCGACCGGATCCACGCCGGCACGGTCACCGTCAACGGCGTCGACGCCTTCAGTGCGTGGACGCCCTTCGGAGGGTTCAAGGGCTCGGGCTTCGGCCGCGACCTCTCCCTCCACGCCCTCGACAAGTACGTCGGTCTCAAGACCGTATGGATCAACCACTGATGGCCACCGAGGCCAGGACCCAGGGGACACCGTCATGACCCAGACCAACCGACCGACCGAGCTGGCGGCCGAGCAGCAGGCGCTGCTCCACAAGACGCTCGGCCGCTTCGACATCATCTTCCTGCTGATCGCCGCGGTGGTCGGCCTCGAGACACTCGGGCAGGTCTCCCTGTTCGGCGCCGAGGCGTTCACCTGGGCGCTCGTGCTCGCCGTGTTCTTCCTCGTGCCCTACGGCCTGATCTTCGCCGAGACCGGCGCCGCGTTCAGCGAGGAGGGCGGCGCCTACACCTGGGTCCGCGACGCCTTCGGGCGGCCTGCGGCCGCGGTCGCCGCGATCCTGACGTGGATCACCCAGCCGGTGTGGGTCGGCGGCTCGATGGCGTTCATCGCCGCCGAGACGTTCAGCACCTACCTCACCCCGCTGGAGGAGGGCTCCTTCGGCGACTACCTCTTCAAGATCGTCTTCATCTGGATCACCGTGCTCGCCGCCGTCGTCAGCCTGCGCAAGGGCAAGTGGCTGCCCACCAGCGGCGCCCTGCTCAAGATCGGCCTGCTCGCGTTCTTCGTCCTCACGACCGGCGTGTACGCCGCGCAGAACGGCGTCGTCGGACTGTCCCTCGGCGACTTCAGCCCGACGCTGCTCGGCCTCTTCGGGTCCGTCCCGATCCTGCTCTTCGCCTACCTCGGCTTCGAGTCCGGCAACAGCGCGGCGGGGGAGATGAAGAACCCCGCCCGCGACGTCCCGGTCTCGATCTTCCGGTCCTGCGCCACCGCCGCGGTGTGCTACCTGATCCCGATCTTCGCGATCCTGCTCGTCGTACCGTCCGACGACATCACCGGCATCGGCGGCTTCCTCGACGCGGTCGGCACCGTCTACTCGGTGTACGGCGGAGCGGCGGACGCCCTGCTCAAGATCACCGCTGTCGTCTTCATCTACATCCTGATGAGCCAGGGCGCCTCGTGGATGATCATCTCGGACCGGATGCAGGCCATGACGGCCGCGGACGGCTCGTTCTTCGGCGGGTTCTTCGGCCGCTTCCACGCCGGCCTGGGCACGCCCGTGCGGGTCAACATGCTGTCGGGAGTCGTGGGCACCGCGTTCATGCTGGCCGCGATGCAGATGACGGGCTCCGGTGCCGACGTCTTCGGCGTCGTGCTGACCATCTCGATCTCGACCTTCCTGCTGAGCTACCTGCTGGTCATCCCTGCGGCGATCCGGCTGCGCACGCTCTACCCCGAGCGCGAGCGCCCCTTCCGGGTGCCGGTCTCCGACCGCCAGTTCGCAGTCCTCGGCTGGACCGCCTTCGCCTGGGTCCTGCTCGGCTCGTGGGTCGCCGTCTTCCCGGGCACCCTGGAGCGGCTCTTCGGCGAGGACTACCCGTTCACGGAGTACTGGGGCGTCAGCCAGACCACCTTCGAGGTGTTCACGCTGGGCACGCTCGCCTTCCTGCTCGCCCTCTGCGCCCTCGGCTACGTGCTCGGCGCCCCCGTCCGCGCCTCCGGCGCCACCATCACCCCCTCGGTGCCGCCCGCCGAGCCCGCCGAGGAGATCGCCCGATGACCGATCAGCCCACCGTCGCTGCGCCGTACGACGTCCTGTTCGAGCCGGTCCGGATCGGCCCGTTCACGACGAAGAACCGCTTCTACCAGGTGCCCCACTGCAACGGCATGGGCTACCGCGACCCCAGCGCGCAGGCCTCGATGCGCCGGATCAAGGCCGAGGGCGGCTGGTCGGTCGTGTGCACCGAGCAGGTCGAGATCCACGCGACCTCCGACATCGCGCCGTTCATCGAGCTGCGGATCTGGGACGACCAGGACCTGCCGGCCCTGAAGCGGATCGCCGACGCGATCCACGAGGGCGGCGGCCTGGCCGGCATCGAGCTGGCCCACAACGGCATGAACGCGCCGAACCAGCTCAGTCGCGAGACCCCGCTCGGGCCCGGCCACCTGCCCGTCGCCCCCGACACGATCGCGCCGATCCAGGCGCGGGCGATGACGAAGCAGGACATCGACGACCTGCGGCGGTGGCACCGCAACGCCGTACGACGGTCGATCGAGGCGGGCTACGACATCGTCTACGTGTACGGCGCCCACGGCTACAGCGGCGTCCACCACTTCCTCTCCCAGCGCTACAACCAGCGCACCGACGAGTACGGCGGCTCGCTCGAGAACCGCATGCGGCTGCTGAAGGAGCTCCTGGAGGACACCCTCGAGGAGTGCGCCGGACGAGCCGCCGTGGCCTGCCGGATCACGGTCGAGGAGGAGATCGACGGCGGCATCACCCGCGAGGACATCGAGGGCGTGCTGCGCGAGCTCGGCGAGCTGCCGGACCTGTGGGACTTCGCGATGGGCAGCTGGGAGGGCGACTCGGTCACCTCGCGGTTCGCGCCCGAGGGCCGCCAGGAGGAGTTCGTCGCCGGCCTGAAGAAGCTCACCACCAAGCCAGTGGTCGGCGTCGGCCGGTTCACGTCGCCGGACGCGATGGTGCGCCAGATCAAGGCCGGGATCCTCGACCTGATCGGCGCCGCGCGCCCGTCGATCGCGGACCCGTTCCTGCCGAACAAGATCCGCGACGGCAAGCTCAACCTCATCCGCGAGTGCATCGGCTGCAACATCTGCGTCTCCGGCGACCTCACCATGTCGCCGATCCGCTGCACCCAGAACCCGAGCATGGGCGAGGAGTGGCGCCGGGGCTGGCACCCCGAGCGGATCCGCGCCAAGGAGAGCGACAGCCAGGTCCTCGTCGTCGGCGCCGGCCCGGCCGGGCTCGAGGCCGCGCGTGCCCTCGGCGTCCGCGGGTACGACGTCGCGCTGGTCGAGGCGCGCCGCGACCTCGGCGGCCGGGTCACCCAGGAGTCGGCACTGCCCGGGCTGTCCGCGTGGGGCCGGGTCAGGGAGTACCGCGAGGCGGCCCTGGCCGAGCTCCCGAACGTGGAGATCTACCGCGAGAGCCCGATGAGCGCCGACGACATCGTCGAGTTCGGGTTCCAGCACGTGCTGGTCGCCACCGGCTCCACCTGGCGCACCGACGGCGTGGCCCGCTTCCACACCACGCCGCTCCCGATCGCCGAGGGCGCCCAGGTGCTCGGGCCCGACGACCTCTTCGCCGGCCGGCTCCCGTCCGGGAAGAAGGTCGTCGTCTACGACGACGACCACTACTACCTCGGCGGCGTCGTCGCCGAACTGCTCGCCCAGAAGGGCCACGAGGTCTCGATCGTCACCACCGCCTCGCAGGTCTCGGCGTGGACCAACAACACCTTCGAGGTCAACCGGATCCAGCGCCGCCTCATCGAGAACGGCGTCACCCGCGTCACCGACCACGCCGTGGTCGCCGTCGGCGCGGGTGGCGTGACGGTCCGCGACGTCTACGCCGGCGTGGAGCGCGACCTCGACTGCGACGCCGTCGTGATGGTCACCGCCCGCCTGCCCAAGGAGGAGCTCTACCTCGAGCTCGTCGCGCGTCGCGACGCCGGCGAGCTGCTCTCGGTCCGCGGCATCGGCGACGCCTGGGCGCCCGGCACCATCGCCGCCGCCGTGTGGTCGGGGCGCCGCGCCGCCGAGGAGTTCGACGCCGTGCTGCCTTCGAACGACGTCGTACCCTTCCGGCGAGAGGTCACCCAGCTGGCGTGAGGCGCAACCGTGCCAGCTGGGGCTCAGAGCCACACCCCGGGACTCCTCCGCAGGAGCCCGGGGTGTGGTGCATTTCCCCACGAACCGTGCGTAGTGGCACCACGAACCGTGCGTAGTGGCACCACGAACCGTGGGAGATGGCTCCGCGAGCAGCCCTCCGTGGTTCACAGCGGTCGCTCGGACGGCCGTGGCGCGCGCCGGCGGTTGTGGAGGGCGGGTGTCGTCCACAGGACGGCTCGACGTCGCTGGCGGGGTGGACGTCGTTCTTGGACGGTCGGGCGCATGGATTTCCTGGAGTGGGCCGCAGGCCGGCCCTTCACGACGGCGACCGCGCGCGAGCACGGTGTCACTCGTGGTCAGCTCCGCACCTGGCTGGCGGACGGCGTGGTGCGGCGCATGCTGATCGGCGTGTACGTCGATGCGACCGCGCCCGACACGATCGAGCTGCGCGTGGCCGCGGTGTCGTGCGTGATGGCTCCGCACGCGGTCCTGTGCGACCGGACCGCCGCGTGGCTGCACGGCGTCGATGTCTTCGAATTGGCCGAGCACGACGTACTGCCGGCGATCGACGTCGTCTCGGAAGCCGGTGGGAACGCGTCGACCCGATCGCACGTGTTCGGAGGGGAGCGCGATCTCCTGCCGTCCGAGATCATGACCGTGCGCGGGGTCCGTGTCACGACGCCGATCAGGACCGCGTGTGACCTCGCGTGCCTCAAGGGACGTTGGCGGGCGATCGCGGTCCTGGATGCCTTTCGTCGCGCGCACGGCATCACGATGTTGGACCTCACCCTGATGTTGCCGCGCTACAGGAGAAGGCGCGGATGTCGGCAGCTGCGCGAGCTGATCCCGTTGTCGACTGACGAGGCAGATTCGCCGCCCGAGTCGTGGATCCGTCTCATCATCCACGACGCGGGGCTGCCTGTGCCGGCGGCGCAGGTGTGGGTGCGGCTGCCCGACGGGCGACGGTTCAAGATCGAGAACGCGTATGCCGCTCTTCGCATCGGGGTCGAGTACGACGGCGAGGAGAACCACACCTCGGACGACGACGTGGAGCACGACGACGACCGGCGTGGGCACCTGGTGGATGTCGAGGACTGGATCATCCTGGTGATCACCAAGCGCGACCTCGGGCCCCGCGAGCGTGAGGCCTGGCTGGCCGAGCTCGAGGAGGCCATCGCCCGGCGTTGTCCGGAACGACCCGCGAAGCGGGTCTACGCCCGGGGGCCGGACGATCCGTCGTACCGATGGCGGCGTCGTCGGCGGCGATAGGCAGGTCGCCGTACGTCACCCACGGTTCGTGGTGCCATGAGGCACGGTTCGTGGTGCCATGAGGCACGGTTCGTGGTGCCATGNAGGCACGGTTCGTGGNGTCAGCCGCCGTAGGTGAGGTAGCTGCGCTGGGTGGCGATGTGGCCGGCGATGTGCTTCGCGTCGTGCCACACGCCCCAGATGAAGCTGGAACCACGGCGGGAGAGCCAGGGCAGGCCGAGGAAGTAGATGCCGGGCTCGGCGGAGACGCCGCGGCGGTGGGCGGGCCGGCCGGCCTCGTCGAAGGCGTCGACCTGCAGCCATCCGTAGTCGAGCGCGAAGCCGGTGGCCCACACGATCGAGGTGATGCCGGCCTCGACGAGGTCGACGGAGAGCAACGGGTCGGTCGCGGCGACCGGGTCGGGGCCGAGGATGTGGGCCTGCGGCTCCTCGGGGAGGTCGAGGCCGTTGCGCTCGACGTAGGCGTCGGCGGCCTGGAGCAGGGCGAGGTAGTTGGCGTCGCCGGCGGTGATGTTGGTGGCGAGGTCCTCGCGGAAGCTCAGCACGCCGTCGTCGTAGGCGTCGGTCAGGCCGACGAGCTGGATGCCGATGGCGGCGAGCGCGCGGAAGTCGACGGTGTGGCCGCCGCGGGCGCCGCTGACGGCGATCGTGACGTGCTCGGCGCCGGCTGGAGGGGTCTCGAGGTCCCAGAGGTTGAGGACGCCGAGCCACCAGCAGAAGTCGCGGCCGCGGTAGCTGCGCGGGGGACGGTCGTGCGGGCCGACGGAGAGGTGGACCTGGCGGCCGGAGCGCTGCAGCTCGTCCGCGATCTGTACGCCGGAGGAGCCCGCGCCCACGACGAGGACATTGCCCTCGGGGAGCTGCGCGGGATTGCGGTAGTCGCTGGAGTGGATCTGCACCGGGACGGCGCCGTCGGGGACGATCGGTGGGACGACCGGGCGCTGGAACGGGCCGGTCGCGGCGACGACGTACCGCGCGTCGATGGTGCCCGCGGAGGTCTCGACCAGGAAGCCGGGACGACCCTCGTGGCGGGTCACCGAGGTGACCTCGACGCCGGTGCGGATCGGGGCGTTGATCTTCTCGGCGTAGGCCTCGAAGTAGGCCGCGACCTGCTCCTTGGTGGCGAACTCGTCGGCACCCACGTCCTGGAACTCCAGGCCGGGGAAGCGGTCGTGCCAGGCCGGGCCGTTGGCGACCAGCGAGTCCCAGCGCATGGTGCGCCAGCGCTCGGCGATCCGGTCGCGCTCGAGCACGAGGTGGGGGACGCCGTTGTCGCTCAGGTGCTCGCTCATCGCCACACCGGCCTGGCCGGCGCCGACGACGAGGACCTCGATCTGTTCGGTGGTCATGCCTCGATCCTGCGGCCCCGGAAGCCACCTGTCCAACAGATGTTGGCGGCCTTCTGCATCGGTTCAACCGATGCAATCGACGCGGGTCGAGTTGCATCGATCCAGTCAATGCAGGTCCTCGGAAACATCTGTTGGACACATGGCTGCCCGTTCGGGTCCACTGGGACGCATGAGCATCGTCGTCGGCGGCCACACCCGCATCCGTCCGTTCAACACCAGCGTCACGTACCCGGAGCAGAACCTCGACAACGACCTGTGCCAGGCCGTCGTGGCGGGCAACACCGTCTACGTGCGCGGCCAGATCGGCCAGGACCTCGACACCAGCGAGTCCGTCGGCATCGGCGACGTCGAGGCCCAGACCGAGCAGGCGATGGGCAACATCAAGATGCTTCTCGAGGAGGCCGGCGCCCGCATGGAGCACCTGGTCAAGCTCACCATCTACATCGTCGACCCGCGCTACCGGGAGGCCGTCTACCGCACCATCGGTCGCTGGACGAAGGGCGTGCACCCGATCTCCACCGGCATCGTCGTCTCCGCCCTGGCCCGCCCCGAGTGGCTGGTCGAGGTCGACGCGATCGCCGTCATCCCCGACGACGACGCCGCAGAGGACACGAAGTGACCTTCTCCGTCCTCGGCACCGACGGCCGCGGCGCCGTCGGCATCGCGGTCACCTCCTCGAGCCCGGCGGTGGCGGCGCGCTGCATCCACCTGCGGCCCGGCGTCGGCGGGGCGTCCTCGCAGAACATCACCGACCCGCGCCTGGGCACCGCGCTGCTCGACGCCCTCGAGAGCGGGCTCGACCCGCGTGCCGCGCTCGCCGCGGTGACCGAGGGACGCGAGCACGTCGAGCACCGGCAGCTCACCGTGCTCTCCCCGGACGGCACCGGCGCCGCGTTCAGTGGCACCGGCTCGCTCGGGGTCCACCACCACGTCGTTGCGCCCGACGTGGTGGCGGCCGGCAACCTGCTGGCCGGTACCGCGGTCGTGGACGCCGTCGCCGCGGCGTTCACGACCGCCACCGGCGAGCTCGAGGAGCGGCTGCTCGCCGCGCTCGAGGCCGGCCTGGCCGCCGGCGGCGAAGCCGGACCGGTCCGCTCGGCCGGCCTGTCCGTCGTCCGCGACGTCGCCTGGCGGGTCACCGACCTGCGCGTCGACTGGAGCGACCGGCCGATCGAGGACCTCCGCGACCTGGTCGAGGTCTGGCTCCCGCAGCGCGACGACTACGTGACTCGCGGTCTCGACCCGACCACCGCGCCGTCGTACGGCGTGCCGGGGGACGAGTGACCGTGAAGGAACACGCCGCCGCGACCGTCCGCAGCGACGCCGAGCGCCTCATCCGGCTCTCCGAGCAGCTGCACGCCCACCCCGAGACCGGCTGGCAGGAGCACAACTCCTCGCGCTGGGTCGCGGAGTCGCTCGAGGAGGCCGGGTTCACCGTGACCCCGGGCCACCTCGGGCTGGAGACCGCCTTCCTCGCGACCTTCGGCAGCGGCCCGTTCCGCCTCGGCCTCTGCGCCGAGTACGACGCCCTGCCGGGTCTGGGCCATGCCTGCGGCCACAACCTGATCTCCGCGATCACGGTCGGCGCCGCGCGCGCCCTGGCGCCGCTGGCCGACGACGCGGGCCTGACCATCGAGGTCTACGGCACGCCCGCCGAGGAGGGCGGCGGCGGCAAGATCGAGCTGCTCGAGCGCGGCGCCTTCGCCGGCCTGGACCTCGCGATGATGGCCCACCCCGCGCCGGTCGACGTCGCAGAGGCCGAGCCGTTCGCCGTGTCGCACTCGCACGTGGAGTACCGCGGCAAGGCGGCCCACGCGGCGGCGTACCCCGAGCAGGGGGTCAACGCTGCCGACGCCTTCACCATCGCGCAGGTCGCGATCGGGCTGCTGCGCCAGCAGCTCCCGCCGACCGTCCGCGTCCACGGCGTGATGACCAACGGGGGAGAGGCGCCCAACGCGATCCCCGCGCTGACCGAGGGCCGCTGGTACGTCCGCGCCGAGAGCCTCGCCCAGCTCGCCGAGACCGAGGAGAAGGTCTGGCGCTGCTTCGAGGCCGGCGCGCTCGCGACCGGCGCCACGCTCACGGTCGAGCCGGAGAGCAAGCCGTACGCCGAGTTCCGCACCTTCGCGCCCGCGCTGGCGTCGTACCGGCGCAACGCCGAGGAGCTGGGTCGCGTCTTCGACCCGGGCACCCCCGCGCGCCGGATGAACCGCGCCTCGACCGACATGGGCAACGTGTCGCAGGTCGTGCCGGCCATCCACCCCTACATCGGCATCAACTCCGGGTCCGCCCTCAACCACCAGCCCGAGTTCGCCGCGCACTGCGTGGGCGGGGACGCCGAGAAGGCGATCCTCGACGCCGCCACCGCACTGGCGTGGACCGCGCTCGACGTCGCCGGGGAGGCGACCGCACGATGACCACCACCGACGCTCCGACCACCCGCACCGAGCACGACTCGCTCGGCCCGCACGAGGTGCCGGCCACGGCGTACTGGGGCGTCCACACGGCCCGGGCCGTGCAGAACTTCCCGATCAGCGGCACCCCGGTCGGCGCCCACCGCGAGCTGGTCGCCGCGCTCGGCGCGGTCAAGCTCGCCGCCGCACGCGCCAACCACGACCTCGGCCTGCTCGACGACCGCCGCCACGACGCGATCGCCGCGGCGGCGCAGGAGGTCCGCGACGGCCGCCTCGACGGCGAGTTCGTCGTCGACGTGATCCAGGGCGGTGCCGGTACGTCGACCAACATGAACGCCAACGAGGTCGTCGCCAACCGGGCGTTGGAGCTCCTCGGGCTGCCGTTCGGCAGCTACGACGAGATCCACCCGCTCGACCACGTGAACCGCTGCCAGTCGACGAACGACGTGTACCCGACCGCCGTACGGCTGGCGCTGGTGGCGGCGATCGACCGTCTCGCGGTGGCGACGGAGGAGCTGGCCGGCGCGTTCGCGCGCAAGGCGACCGAGTTCCGCGCGGTGCCGAAGATCGGCCGCACGCAGCTGCAGGACGCCGTACCGATGACGGTCGGCCAGGAGCTGGGCGCCTTCGCGACGACGCTGCGCGAGGAGCTGGCCCGGCTGGCCGACTCCCGCCGCCTGCTCTGCGAGATCAACCTCGGTGCCACCGCGATCGGCACCGGCATCACCGCGCACCCGGACTACCGCCGGCTCGCGGTCCAGCACCTCGCCGAGATCACCGGCCTGCCCGTCGTGGGCGCCGGCGACCTGGTCGAGGCGACCAGCGACACGGGCGCGTTCGTGCAGGTCTCCAGCGTGCTCAAGCGGATCGTCGTCAAGGCCTCGAAGATCTGCAACGACCTGCGGCTGTTGGGCTCCGGACCACAGGCCGGCCTGGCGGAGCTGCAGCTGCCCGCGCGCCAGGCGGGGTCGAGCATCATGCCCGGCAAGGTGAACCCGGTCATCCCCGAGATGGTCAACCAGGTCGCCTTCTGGGTGATCGGCAACGACGTCACCGTGACGATGGCCGCGGAGGCCGGACAGCTCCAGCTCAACGCCTTCGAGCCGGTGATGGGCCACGGCCTGCTCCAGGGCTTCACCTGGACCGCTGCCGCCTTCGACTCGCTGCGCACGCTGTGCGTCGACGGCATCACCGTCGACGCGCCCAAGCTCGCCGCCGCGGCGGCCGCGAATGCCGGCCTCGCCACCGCACTCACCCCGCTGCTCGGCTACGTACGGTCCGCGGAGATCGCCAAGGCCGCGCTCAGCGGCGCCGGTGCGGTCCGCGACCTCGCCCTCGCCACGGGTGGGCTCGACGCGGCCGTTCTCGACGCGCTGCTGCGGCCCGAGGTGCTGGCCAACCTGGACGCGCCGGGCCCCGCCGGAGCGTGACATCCGGCAGGATGGCCGCCATGGCGGACCCGTCCTTCACCCTGACCCAGCTGCGGTACTTCGCCGCGGCCGCGGAGCTGGGGTCCATGACCGCCGCCTCGAAGCAGCTCATGGTCTCCCAGTCCGCGGTCTCGACGGCGGTCGCGCAGCTGGAGAAGGAGCTCGGCGTCCAGCTGCTGCTGCGCCACCACGCGCGCGGGCTGACGCTGACGTCCGCGGGCGAGGAGTTCTACCGCGAGCTGCGCAGCTACCTCGTCCACACGACCGAGCTGGTCGAGGTCGCCCGCTCGGCAGGCCAGGCGCTCGTCGGGGACCTCGCCGTCGGCTGCTTCACGACCCTCGGCCCGTTCGAGCTGCCGCGCCTGCTCGCGGCCTGCGAGGCCGACCACCCGGGCATCCACGTCTCCGTCGTCGAGGACGAGCACGCCGCGCTCAAGCACGCGCTGCGCTCGGGCCGGATCGAGCTCGCGCTGCTCTACGGCTACGACCTCGACGACGACATCGACCACGTGCGGATCGGCGTCGCGGCGCCGTACGTCCTCGTCGGCAGGGGGCACCGCCTCGCCCGCCGCAAGAAGGTCGCGCTCGCCGACCTCGCGGGGGAGCCGATGGTGCTGCTCGACCTCCCGCACAGCGGGCAGTACCTCGAGCGCATCGTCGAGTCCGCCGGCGTACGACCGGAGATCCGGCACCGCACCGCCGGGTTCGAGACGGTCCGGGCGATGGTCGCCAACGGTCAGGGCTGGTCCGTCCTCAACCAGCGGCCCGCCAGCCCCACGACGTACGACGGCGCGGAGGTCGTCACGCTCGAGATCACCGACCCGGTCGAGCCGCTCGAGATCGTGCTGGCGTCGATGAAGGGCGTCCGGCTGACCGCGCGGGCGCAGGCGTTCGTGCGCTCCTCGACCCGGGAGGCGCGACGAAGGGCAGGCCGCTGACGCGACCTGCCCTCCGGGCTGTTGCTGGTGATCAGGCGGGTGCGGCGACCGGGTGCAGCTCGCTCGGGGCCAGCTTCCGGCCGCGGGCCAGGAACCAGTAGACCGGAGCAGTCGCGACCAGGCCGATGATCCAGCTCAGGTCGGCGCCGTCGAGCCTGTCGGCGATCGGGCCGGTGTAGAGCGGCGTGGCCATGAACGGGATCTGGACCAGGATGCCGATGACGTAGGCGAGGATCGCCTGGCCGTTGAACCGGCCGTAGATGCCGCCGTCGGCTGCGAAGATCGAGTCGAGGTCGTAGTTGCCGCGGTGGATCAGGTAGAAGTCGATCAGGTTGATCGCGGTCCACGGCACCAGCACGACGAGCAGCGCGAGCACGATGTCGACGAAGTGCCCGATGAAGTCACCGGAGACGCCGATCGCGAAGTACGTCGACGCGGCCATCACGACGACCGACAGGACCGCGCGGCTGCGCGCCGTCGGGATCCAGCGGGCGACGAAGGTCTGCACGCAGGTGATGATCGAGAGCACCGTGCCGTACAGGTTCAGCGCGTTGTGGCTGATGACCGAGAGCAGGAACAGGACCAGCAGCGGGGTGCCGAAGGCGCCGGTGGTGTCGCGGACGCCGGTCATCACCTCGACGCCGGGCTTCATGGCCAGGGCGACGATCGCGCCGAAGGCGAAGGGCAGGATCGAGCCGAGCGTGCAGCCCAGGTAGGTCGCGTTGAAGGTCGCGCGGACGCCCACGTCGGCGGGCAGGTAGCGCGAGTAGTCGGAGACGTACGGTGCGAAGGCGATCTGCCACAGGGCGCCGAGCGAGACGGTCGCGAGGAAGCCGGCGGTGCTGTAGCCGCCCTGCGTCCAGAAGCCCGCCGGGACGCCGGCGACGAAGATCGCGGCGGTGCCGAGCACGATGCCGACGCCGAGCACCCAGGTGGCGACCTTGTTGAGCGAGTGGATCACCTTGTAGCCGATGACGGCGATCAGGCCGGAGCCCAGCGCGCCGAGCACGATGCCCGCCTCCACGGGGACCGGGTCGGTGATGCCGTGCAGGGACTGGCCCGCCAGCACGATGTTCGAGGCGAAGAACGCGAGGTACATGACCGCGGCGATCACCACGACGATCAGGGCGCCGAACGAGCCGAACTGGCCGCGGCTCTGGATCATCTGAGGGATGCCCATCTGCGGGCCCTGGGCCGAGTGCAGCGCCATGAAGACGCCGCCGACGAGGTGGCCGACGACGATGGCGACGAGGCACCAGAACAGGTCGAGGCCGAAGACGGTGACACCGGCGGCGCCGGTGACGACGGGCAGGGGAGCGATGTTCGTCCCGAACCACAGGGTGAAGAGGTCGCGCACCTTGCCGTGGCGGTCCTCCGGTGGGACGTAGCCGATGGTGTGCTTCTCGACGACGGACTGGTCGGTCATGGTTGTTCTCCAAGGGGTGTGAGGCGCACCACCCATGGTCGTGACGGTCCCGGTCCTCTGGCAAACGAATCCTTTTGGCGCAAGTCATCGGTTCTGGTGATGCCTACTAGGGTTCAGGGCATGAGCAACGACTGGCGCAGCGACCTGGTCGACCGGGTGCGGTCCCTCATCGTCGAGGCGGAGCCCGCCGTCGTCGAGGAGGCCAAGTGGAAGAAGGCCTCCAATCCCGACGGCGTCCCGACCTTCAGCGCGGACGGCCTGATCTGCACCGTGGAGACCTACAAGGACAAGGTCAAGCTGACCTTCGCCAAGGGCGCCTCGCTCGCCGATCCGACCGGGCTGTTCAACGCCAGCCTCGACGCCGGCACCCGCCGCGCGATCGACGTCTTCGAGGGCGAGGAGCTCGACGGCGACGCGCTGGTCGCGCTGGTGCGCGAGGCCGTCGCGCTCAACCGCGGGTGACCCGTGCACTACGTCGGGGTCGACCTCGCCTGGGGTGAGCGCAAGCCCACCGGACTCGCGGTGCTGGACGCCACCGGGCACCTGCTGGCGGTGAGCGCGGTGCGGACCGACGAGGAGATCGTGGCCGCGCTGGCGCCGTACGTCGCCGAGGAGTGCCTGGTCGCGATCGACGCCCCGCTGATCGTCCGCAACCCCACGGGCAACCGGCCCGCGGAGAAGCAGCTCAACAAGGACTTCGCGCGCTTCGACGCCGGCGCGCACCCGTCCAACACGGGCAAGCCGGAGTTCGCCGAGCAGCCGCGCGCGGCGCGGGTCGCGGCGCTGCTCGGGCTCGACATCAACCCGTGGTCGGGCCGGCAGCGACGGGGGATCGAGGTCTACCCGCACCCCGCCACCGTCGCGCTGTTCCGGCTCGGCCGGACGCTGAAGTACAAGGACAAGCCCGGCCGCGACCTCGAGCAGCTGCGCGCCGAGCTGTTCGTGCTGATGCGGCTGGTCGAGGGGCTCGCCAGCGCCGAGCCGGCCCTGCACGTCGACGTCCCCGCGTGGCGCGCGCTGCGCCAGGGCGTCGCAGACGCCGCCCGCAAGAGCGAGCTGCGCGTGGTCGAGGACCAGGTCGATGCCGTCGTGTGCGCCTATGTCGCGATGTTCGCCGACCTGCGGCGCAACGACACGGTCGTGTACGGCGACCTCGAGTCCGGCTACATCGTCACCCCCGCGCTGCCCGACGACCTGGCGCCGACGCCGCGCCGCAAGCGGACCGCCACCACGCCGGCCGGCCCCGACATCGGCGCCGCCGTCCGCGCGTACGCCGACGGCTGGGCCGAGGTGCGGGCAGCGACCGACGACTACGTCCGCCTCGTGACGAGCATCCTCGACGAGGCCGGCATCAACTACCTGACCGTCACCGGGCGCGCGAAGTCGATCACCTCCTTCGCCGCGAAGGCCGCCCGCACCAGCGGCGGCCACCCGGTGTTCTCCGACCCGCTGGCCGAGATCACCGACCAGATCGGCATCCGCGTCATCACCTACGTGCACAGCGACGTCCAGGCGGTCGCCGAGCTGTTGGCCGACCAGGTCGTGGTGCTCGACGACCGCGACATGGGGCGCGAGACCGCGAGCGAGGGACGCTTCGGCTACGCCAGCCGGCACCTGCTGATCGGCGTCGAGGGCGGGGCACGGCGCGCGCAGGTGCAGATCCGGACCGTCCTGCAGCACGCATGGGCCGAGTTCGAGCACGACAT
Organism: Nocardioides sp. Root240; assembly: GCF_001428825.1. Classification (GTDB taxonomy): domain Bacteria; phylum Actinomycetota; class Actinomycetes; order Propionibacteriales; family Nocardioidaceae; genus Nocardioides. Next base: position 188,914 of record NZ_LMIT01000002.1, read on the forward strand.
CCGCTACAAGGGCACCATCCCCGACGAGCACGCGTCGGAGTTCGACCGCCGGTTCACGCTCGCCGCCGGCCTGCTCGAGCTCGCCGACCGCGAGTTCTCGATCATCCGCGAGCGCCTCCAGCCGTCCTTCGAGGGCGCCGCCCTCGACGCCGACGACGGCGACCCGCGGATCCCGCCGCGCGAGCTGGCCGCCTTCCTCGCCGGCCAGTACGCCGACGCCGGCTGGTCGCGCACCGACCACTATGTCTGGATCGCCGCCATCGTCCTCGAGCTCGGCATCACCTCGCTCGCGGCGCTCGGCGACGTGCTGCGGTCGGTCGACGCCGACCTGCTGCAGGAGCGGATGGGCTACCGCTACCCGCCCGGCGCCGTACGACGGCTCGACGACGCGCTGCTCTGGGTCTACGGCGACACCTACGTCGAGCTGCGTGCGAACTCCGACCGGGTCCCCGCGCTGCGGTCCCGGCTGGCGAGGATGCGCGCCGCCTGAGCCTCAGGCTGAGCCGCGGCCCTCAGACGGGCAGGCTGACGGCCTCGCCGGGGTCGAGCCACGTGATCCGATCGGCGAGCGGGCTCCGCGCGAGCACGGCCTCGGCAGGGCCGCGGTCCTGCTGGAAGTGCGACCACCCCTCGTAGTGCACGGGGACGACGTGGGCCGGCTGCACCAGCTCGACCAGCTCGGCGCCCTCGCGGGCGTCCATCGTGTAGCGGAGCCAGCCGGACAGGTACCGGAAGCGGACCGACCCGAGGTGCAGCAGGACCGTGCCGATCCGCAGGCGCGAGGGCACCTCCCGCAGGGCCGGGTACAGCACCGTGTCGCCGGTGACCCACAGCTCGCCGTGCTCCTGGCCGGCCCACGCGAGCGAGAACCCGATGACCGGACCGGTGATCGGGTCGCTGCCGACCGGCCCGTGCCGGCACGGCGTCGCGGTGATCGTGATCGTCTCCTTGCCCGGCGCCTCGAGCGTCGTGGTCTCCCACGGCGCCAGCCCCACCGCGCCGCCACCCAGCTTCGCGGCGCCCTTCCGCGTGGTGACCGTCGTGCCCCAGGTGGGCAGCAGGTCACGGGCCGACGGGTCGAGGTTGTCGCCGTGGTGGTGGTGACTGACCAGGACGGCGTCGACGGGGCCGAGCTGGTCGGCGGGGATCGACGGGCCCACGAGCTTGCGCGACGTCGTACCCCAGCCGAAGAAGTAGCGCCGGCCGGGCGGGTCGAAGGTCGGGTCGGTCAGGATCCGCCAGCCGCCGACCTCGATCAGGGCCGTCGGTCCGCCGATGTGGGTGATCCTCGTGTCGGACATGGACCGACTCTAGGGAATCGGCGCCGTAGCATCACCTCTCGTGTCGATCGATCAGTCCCTCTTCGGTGACGACCCGGAGCCGGAGCCCGCTGCGGCACCCGCGCCGGCGGTCGCGGCGATCACCGACTGGCAGGTCGACCTCCTCCGCAAGGCACTCGATGCCCGCGCCCTGCCCGACATGGCGGCGCGTCAGGCGGCGATCGAGCAGGCGGCCGGGCGATCCCTGGCCTCGCTGCGCGAGCTGACCTTCGACGAGGCCAACGCCGTCCTCGTCCGGCTCGCCGAGGACGCACCCCGCCGCGACGGTACGTCGCTGTGGGACCAGCGCGAGGACGACACCTGGATCGACCGGCTCTGACCCAGCCGCCCACCCCGACGCCCTGCCCGGCGTACGACGAAAGGCTCCACCATGCGCGCCACCTCCTCCACCACCGTCGCTGCTCCCGTCAGCACCGTCTGGGCCGTCCTGGCCGAGCACGAGGGAATGGCCTCGTGGGGCCCCGGCATGAAGGTCGTGATGACCGCCGAGGGCAGCCCCGACCGCAACGGCGTCGGCGCGGTCCGCTCGATCAGCGCGCCCGGTCCGGCGCCCGCGATCGTCGAGGAGATCACCCGCTTCGACGTCGACCACGCCCTGGGCTACAAGGCGCTGAGCGGCGTGCCGTTCAAGAACTACCGCGGCGAGGTCGTGCTGACCGCTGAGGGCGCCGGCACCCGCATCACCTGGACTCTCGAGGCCGACTCGCGGGTTCCCGTGGCGGAGGCGGTCGCGCTCAAGGGCGTGGTGACCACGCTGCTGACGCTGCTGGTGCGCGCGGTCAAGAAGGCCTGACCCGCGGCAGCTCCTAGGCTGGCCGCATGTTCTTCGAGAACGTCGTCTTCGACGCCGCTGACCCGCACGCCCTCGGCCGCGCGTGGGAGGCGCGGCTCGGCACCGAGACGCTGACCGACGACGCCGGCGGCTACGAGACCCGGCTCGAGGTGCCCGGCGGGCCGGTGCTCGACCTGTGCTTCCAGCCGGTGGCGGGGGCGACGGGGGAGCCGGGCCGGCTGCGCCTGGTCGTCGACGAGACGGGGGAGCGTCCCGTGCTCGCGGCCATCACCCTCGACGTCGCCGACCCGGCCGCGGAGCGCGACTTCTGGGCGTGGTTGACCGGCTGGGTGCCGGTCGGTGCGCACGGCCTGCAGCACCCGTCGTCCGTCGGTCCGGTGCTGGAGCTGCGGGCCGAGTCCGCTCCCAAGGGCGCCAGGAAGAACGAGATCCACCTCGACGTCCGGCTCGAGGCCGGCGACGACGCCGACGCGGTGGCGCGGGAGATCGCCGGCCGAGGCGGAGCGGAGCTCCACCTCGGCTTCGGCGACCTGCCCTGGCGCCACTTCGCCGACCCCTCCGGCAACGAGTTCTGCGTGCTGCCGTACCGGGGCTGAGACCGGCTCTGGGTTCGAACGCCCAGACCTCCCTGTTCCTCACGCCACGGACCGGCCTCGGCCGCGCCCGGTTCGCGATGAAGCTCGGGGGGATGGAGGGCGAGGACGTGATCGACGCGGATCGCGCGCTGCCCACGGGGGAGTGGACGCACGTCGCCGTCGCGCTCGGCGGTGGTGTCGGCCGGCTGTACCTCGACGGCGTCGAGGCCGGGCGCAACGACGCGCTGATGATGACACCCCTCCTGCTGGGCCGGACCCAACGCAACTACCTGGGCCGCTCACAGAACGTGAAGCACCCCTGGCTCGCGGGCGCGCTCGACGACTTCCGCCTGTACGGCGTCGCGCTCACCGCCGAGGAGGTCGCGTCCCTGCGAGCGGGCACCTTCGACCGCTGGGAATGACGTCGAGCCGACACGAGAGCGGCCCGCAACCCCCACAGGGTGCGGGCCGCCCGTGTGTCGACGTGCGACGGGGGACCGTCGGAAGGCCTGGGTTCAGCTCCCGGCGTCGATGTCGCCCCGCCACGCGCCCGTCTCGTGACCGCGCTCCTCGATGAACTCCTTGAACTTCTCGAGGTCGCCCTTGACGCGGTGCTGGTCGATGTTGACCGCCGAGCCGACCTTCTCGACCAGGCCGGAGGGCTGCCAGTCGATCTGCGCCATCACGCGGGTCCTGCCCTCGTCGAGCCGGTGGAAGGTCACCACGCCGGCCTGCTTCGTGTCGCCGCCGGTGCTCGTCCACGCCACCCGCTCGTCGGGGTGCTGCTCGGTGATCTCCGCGTCGAACTCCCGCTCGACGCCGGCGATATTGGTCACCCAGTGCAGCCGCTTGTCGTCGAGCTGGGTGATCGACTCGACGCCGGACATGAACTGGGGGAAGGACTCGAACTGCGTCCACTGGTCGTACGCCGTGCGCACCGGCACGTCGACGTCGATGGACTCCTGGATCTGTGTCATCTCGCCACCTCTGGGTCGGTTCCGGCCGGCCCTCGGTCTCGGGCGGCGGCCGGGCGTCAGTCCCGAGCGGTACCCCTGTTGTCGATGAAGAACCCCCCTTGAGATTTTGAGTGTTCATCTGTTCACTGAGTGCCATGACGGACACGGCACCCGCGCGACCGAGGCTGTCCTGGGAGCGCGTGCGCAGGGCGGCCGACCAGCTCACCACACCGCTGCTGCCTGACGACTACCTCACGCTGCTCAACCCGCTGTGGAGCTCGCGCGAGCTCCGGGGCCGGGTCGAGCGGGTCATCCGCGAGACCGACGACGCCGCCACGCTGGTGATCCGTCCCGGCTGGGGCTGGCGCTACCTCCACCGGCCCGGCCAGTTCGTCGGCATCGGCGTCCAGGTGCACGGCAAGTACCACTGGCGCTCGTACTCCGTCAGCTCTCCACCGGTGCGTTCCGGCCGCAGCCTCGCCATCACGGTCCGCGCGATGCCGGAGGGCTTCTTGTCGGAGCACCTCGTCAACGGCCTCGAGCCCGGCACCATCGTCCGGCTGGCCACGCCCAGCGGGGACTTCGTGCTCCCCGACCCGCCGCCGGCCCGCTCGCTGTTCCTCGTCGGCGGCAGCGGGATCACGCCGGTCATGTCGATGCTGCGCACGCTCGACCGCCGCGGCTCGATGGCCGACGTCGTCCTGCACTACTCCTCGACGACCCCCGAGAGGATGATCTTCCGCGACGAGCTGCGCGCGCTGCACGACAAGCATCCCCGCCTCACGCTGGTCGAGCGGCACACCGACACCGAGGGCATCCTCGACCTCGCCGACCTGGACGCGGTCGTGCCGGACTGGCGCGAGCGGGAGACGTGGGCGTGCGGCCCGGCGCCGATGCTCGACGCGGTGGAGGACTGCTGGCGGCGGGCCGGCCTGGAGGAGCAGCTGCACCTCGAGCGCTTCTCGCTCGCAGTGACCGGCGACGGCGGGGAGGGCGGGGAGATCGTCTTCCAGAACTCGGGCAAGCGCGCCGAGGTCGACGGCGCGACCACCGTACTCGACGCCGGTGAACGAGCCGGCGTCGGCATGCCCTACGGGTGCCGGGTCGGGATCTGCCACACCTGCACCGTCACCAAGATCTCCGGCACGGTGCGCGACCTGCGCAACGGCAACGACTTCGACCAGCCCAACGAGCAGGTGCAGACCTGTGTGACCGTCCCGGTCGGCAGCTGCGTGCTCGACATCTGACCCACGAAGGAGACGCGCCATGGCCATCGCCGATGTCGCCCAGTACGCCCACCTCACCGAGGACGAGGTCGAACAGATCGGCCGCGAGCTCGACGCGATCCGGGCCGAGATCGAGGAGTCGCGCGGGGCCTCCGACGCGGCGTACATCAACCGCGTCATCACGACCCAGCGTTGGATGGCGGCCCTGGCGCGGATCGGGATGATCGTCGCCTCACCCCTCGACGCCAAGGTACGACGGCCGGTCCTCGCCGCCAGCGCGGTCAGCCTCGGGCTGGCCAAGATCCTGGAGAACATGGAGATCGGCCACAACGTCATGCACGGCCAGTGGGACTGGATGAACGATCCCGAGATCCACTCCTCGACGTGGGAGTGGGACACCGGCCAGCCGGCCGAGCAGTGGAAGCACAGCCACAACTACATCCACCACCAGTTCACCAACGTCCTCGGCTACGACAACGACATCGGGTACGGCGTGCTGCGGATGGCCCGGGAGCAGAAGTGGCACCCGGTCAACCTCGGTCAGCCGGTCTACAACGCCCTGCTCGCCGGCCTCTTCCAGTGGGGCGTCGCCCTCCACGACCTGGACCTGGAGGCGATCCGGAAGGGCCAGAAGGATCCGAAGGAGATGAAGCGCCAGTTGCGCCAGATCCTCAGGAAGGGCCGCCACCAGATCGTCAAGGACTACGTGCTGTACCCCGCACTGAGCGGGCGGCAGTGGCGGTCGACGATGAAGGCCAATGCGAGCGCGAACCTGATGCGCAACCTGTGGGCGTACCTGATCATCTTCTGCGGGCACTTCCCCGACGGTGCGCTGCACTTCACCGAGGACGAGCTCGACGACGAGTCGCGCGCCGAGTGGTACCTGCGCCAGGTCCTCGGCACCGCCAACTTCGAGGGCGGCCGCCTGCTGCACGTCATGAGCGGCAACCTCGGCTACCAGATCGAGCACCACCTGTTCCCGGACCTCCCGAGCAACCGGTACGCCGAGATCGCGCCGCGGGTACGGGCGCTGTGCGAGAAGTACGGCATCCCCTACACGACCGGTCCGCTGCACCGGCAGTACGGCCAGGTGCTCCGCGTGGTGATGAAGCTGTCGCTGCCCAACCGGTTCACGAGGGACGACAAGCCTCCGACGGGCGTCGATGTCACCGTCGACCACGGCCGTCGCCAGCAGGAGCAGCGCCAGCAGCGGCGCCGCGAGCTCGGTGGCTGGTCGCGGTCCGACCAGGCCTCTGCCTGAGGGCGGCGTGGTGCTGACCGGCGTGACCGGCGTCGGCTGGCGCGACGGGGAGCTCGACCGGCGCGCCGTCACCCGCTGTGCCCTGGCCCGCGTGTGCGGAGTGTGCGGGACCCCGCTGGGCCGGCCGATCGCGTTCGTCGGGGACTTCGACGAGGACGCCCGCAACAGCTTCCACGCGCCGCCCCTGCACCTCGCCTGCGCCCGGGGCGTGATCGCGGAGGCCGGGCCGGGCCACGTCCTGGTGTGCACGGGCGGCTTCGAGTTCGTCCGCCCCGGGCGCGACGACGCCGATCCGCTGCCGCGCTTCGAGCCCAACTCGAGGCTGGGGGAGACGCCCTAGCGTGCCGCTCGACACTCGTTCGGTGGCTCCTGGGGCCGCCGCGCGGTAGCCGACCGACCCCCGGCGTCAAGGACGTCGCTGCGCTCCGCCGCTTCGCGGC
>NZ_LMIT01000002.1:195509-327661 GCF_001428825.1 Nocardioides sp. Root240
CGGGTGATGGTCTGTTGCGCGCGGGGCCCCCGAGTGGGCACAAACCGCAGAAAAAACGGCCGAAAACTTGCGGTATGTGCCCACTCGAAGGGGTCCCTGCGTAGCCGATCACCGCCCGGCCGCAGCATTGCGCCGACGCTGCCGCAGCGCGACCCGCGGATGGGTCACTCGAGCCAGCTCCTGGCCCTGGTCAGTCCGTGATCTGCAGGTAGCGGCGCACCTGCGCCCAGACGTGCTCGGGGCTGATGCCCTCCTCGCCGATCAGCAGCGCGATGCTCAGCCCGTCGAGCAACGCCAGCAGACCGCGCGTCAGGTGCGGCACGTCCTCGAAGTCGAGCGCCTCCAGAAGGGACGACACGTCGTCGGCCCAGGCGCCGTCGTACTCGGCCTGCGCTGCCTTGAGGGCCGGCTCACGCCCGGCGCGCGGCCACAGCTCGGCCCAGACCAGCCATCGCGGGTCGCCGGTGTGCCGCGGCAGGTAGACCGCGCACATCTGCTCGAGCTTGTCGAGCGACGGGATGTCGGTCGCGAGGATCTCGGCGCGCTTCTCGGCCTCCGCGCCCTCGCACCAGCGCAACAGCTCCAGCAGGAGCCCGTCCTTGTTGCCGAAGTAGTACGACAGGTGGCCCGCGCTGGTGTCGAGGCGACGGCCCAGCTCCGAGAGGGACAGATCGGCCAGCCCGCGCTCGGAGAGGAGCGCCTGGGCCTCGGTGAGGATCCGTTCCCGCGCATCGCCGAGGCGTCGGTTCCTGCGGAACTCGGTGGTGCTCACCCCTTGACCTTAGCGGCCGCGGACCGCATAGTGATCCAGCACACGTTTGAAAGCCTTTCAAATTCGAGGAGTGACCATGGCTGTGTCCCAAGAGCCCGCGGAGCTGGCGCCGCCCGCCCAGACGGTGCGCCACCTGACGCCGGTGCTGGGCCTGGCAGGTGCCGTGCTGATGACGGTCTCGTGCATCACCCCGACCTCGAGCCTGTTCATCATCGTTCCGGAGGTCCTGGCCAGCCAGGGCAGCGGCGCGGTGATCGCCCTGGTCGTCGGCGTGGTGATCTCGGTGGCGGTCGGCGCGTGCTACGCCGAGCTGGGGACGCGCACGCCGTCGTCGGGCGGCGAGTACGCGATGATCACGCACACGCTGGGACGCACGCTGGGCTGGCTCACCTTCACCCTCACGGCGGCGCTGCTCGTGGTCATCCCGCCGATCATCGCCCTCGGTACGGCCGACTACCTCTCCTCGATCGTCACGGTCGACCGGGCTGCGGCAGGCGCCGTGGTGATGCTGCTCGCGACCTTCACCGCGATCCTCGACATGCGCTCGAACGCGTTCGTCACCGCCATCTTCCTCGGCATCGAGACCGTCGCCGCGACGGTCGTGGCCTACCTCGGCTTCACCCACGCCGAGCGCGGCGTCGGCTCGCTGCTGAAGCCGCACGCCCTCGACGGGAGCGGCGCGCTCAACCCCTACACGCTCGGCGTGCTCATGGCGGGGCTCGCCGTCGCGATGTTCGTGGTCAACGGGTTCGGCACGGCGTCGTACCTCGCCGAGGAGATCATCGAGCCGCGCAAGAACGTCGCGCGTGCGGTCTTCCTGTCGCTCTTCATCTCCGCCGTGATCATCATCGTGCCGACGGCCGCGGTGATCATCGGCGCCGGGTCGCTGACCGACCTGGGCGAGCTGGGCTTCCCCGACTTCGTCGAGGCCTGGGCCGGCTCCGACGTCGCCGCCGCGGTGAGCGTCGGCATCGCCATCGCGATCTTCAACGCCGTGATCGTGATGATGGTCCAGAACGGCCGGGTCATCTACGCCACCGGCCGCGACCGCACCTGGCCCGAGCCGATCAACAAGGCCCTGACCCGCATGCACCCGCGGTTCAACACGCCGTACGTCGCCACGCTGGTCGTCGGCGGTGCCGGAGCCCTGCTGGCCTACCTCGTCGACATCGAGGCGCTGCTCGGCGTCACCTCCGTCATCGTCTCCGTGGTCTTCATCCTGCTCGCGGTGGGCGCGCTGACCGTCCGGCGCACCCCGCACGCGGGCTGGCACATGCCGCTGTGGCCGCTGGCCCCGGTCGTCGTGATCGGCGCGCTGGGCTACGCCCTGCTCGGCTCGGCCGCCGTCGACCTCGTCATCACCGGCGTCATCGTCGTGGTGGCCCTCGCCTATGAGCTGCTCTACCTGCGTCCCCGTCGCGACGAGCGCTTCCTCGTCGACGCGCTGGAGGAGCGATGAGCGCCGAGGCAGCCGACCTGCTGCTCACCGGAGGGATCGTCCACACCCTCGACCCCGACCTGGGCGAGGCCGACTCGCTCGCCGTCCGCGACGAGCGCATCGTGTGGGTCGGTCGCCGCGCCGACGCGCCGGCCTGGGCGCTCGCCGCGACCGAGGTCCGCGACCTCGACGGCCGTGCCGTGCTGCCGGGCTTCGTCGACGCGCACAACCACGTGCGGCTCGGGTCCGACGACGCGTGCGTGCAGCTCGCCGGCGCGGACACGCTCGACGAGGTCGGTGCCCGCCTGCGGGCCTTCGCCGCCGCGCACCCCGGCACCGGCTGGGTGGAGGCCGAGGGCTACACCTACGCCGGGCTGACCGCCGGCGCGCACCCGACCCGGCAGATGCTCGACGAGCTCGTGCCGGACCGGCCCGTCGCCGTCCTCAGCTACGACGTCCACACGCTGTGGCTCAACACGCCCGGCCTCGCGGCGCTCGGCGTCGACGAGCCCGACCAGCCCTTCGGCACGGCCGAGCTCGACGCGGACGGCCGTCCGTCCGGCTTCGTCGTCGACTTCGCCGTGAAGGGGCTCTCGCGTGCCGGGCTCGCCGCGCTGCTCGAGCGCGGACTGCCGTGGGCGTCGCCGGAGCGGCAGTACCAGCGGCTGCTGGGCAGCCTCGACCAGGCCGCGCGGTGCGGCATCACCACGGTCGTGGAACCGCAGAACTCGCCCGACGACATCGCCCTCTTCGAGCGGGCGCGGCGCGAGGGCCGGCTGGGCCCGCGGGTCGTGCTCGCGATGTTCCACCCGATGGGCACCACTGCGCAGGAGCGCCGGGAGTTCGCGCGTCTCGCGACGTCGTACGACGACGACCGGCTCCGCGTGGGCCCGCTCAAGCTCTACATCGACGACGTCGTCGAGCCGCACACCGCGGCGCTGCACGAGCCCTACGCCGGCGAGTCCGAGCACCGCGGCGAGACCTACTACGACCCGTCGGAGTTCGCCGACCTGGTGGCCGAGCTCGACGCCGAGGGCTTCCAGCTGTTCGTCCACGCCACGGGCGACCGCGGCATCACCACCGTGCTCGACGCGGTCGAGAACGCCCGCGCCGTCAACGGCCCCCGCGACGCCCGGCACCAGGTCGTGCACGTGGAGTGCCTGCGGCGCTCGGACCTGCCCCGGTTCGCGGAGCTCGGCGTCGTCGCCTGCATGCAGCCGCGTCACGCCAGTCCCGAGATCGCCGGCCCGGGACATGCCTGGGCGGAGGCCGTGGGGGAGCAGCGCTGGCACCAGGCCTGGCCGTTGCGCTCGTTGCGCGACCACGGCGCGGTGCTGGCGTTCTCCAGCGACTGGAACGTGGCCGAGATGGAGCCGATGGTCGGCATCCAGTGCGCGGTGACGCGCGCGCCGCTGTCCGGTGGCGAGCCCTGGCAGCCGGAGGAGGCGGTCACGCTCCACGACGCGCTGCTCGGCTACACGACCGGGAGTGCCCGCGCGAACTTCTGCGAGGACGACCGGGGATCCCTGACCGTCGGCAAGTACGCCGACCTCGTGGTCCTCGACACCGACCCCTACGCCGTGGACGCGACCAAGCTCGCCGACGTCTGCGTGCTGGAGACGTGGGTCGGCGGTCGCCTCGTCCACTCCACCACCCACCACCACCTGGAGGAATCACCGTGAGCACCGGCTGGAGGATGCCTGCCGAGACAGAGCCCCACGACGCGACCTGGATGGCCTGGCCGGCCGGCTCGTACACGCTGGGCGAGTCGCCCGCCGAGGCCGACGAGGCCCGCCGTACCTGGGCAGCGGTCGCCAACGCCATCGCCGAGCACGAGCCCGTGCACGTGCTGGTCCCGCCGGCCGAGCGCGCCGCGGCAAGGAGCCTGCTCGCAGGCGAGGTCGAGCGTCACGAGGCGCCGCTGGACGACGCGTGGTACCGCGACATCGGCCCGACCTTCGTGCTCGGTCAGGATGCCGGCGGACCCGCGCTCGGCGCCGTCAACTGGGTCTTCAACGGCTGGGGCCAGCAGGACTGGGCCACGTGGGAGCTCGACGCCGTGGCCAGCGACGTCGCGACCGAGGCGTCCGGCGCCGTCCGGATCGACTCCTCCATGGTCAACGAGGGCGGTGGCATCCACACCGACGGACGCGGCACCTTCCTGGTGACCGAGACCGTCCAGCTCGACCCGTTCCGCAACCCCGGCTGGACGAAGGCCGACGTCGAGGCCGAGCTGGCCCGGACGCTCGGCGCGCGAGCCGTGATCTGGCTGCCGTGCGGCCTGACCCGCGACAACGAGCGCTACGGCACCCGCGGCCACGTCGACATCGTCGCCACCTTCACCGCGCCGGGGCGGGTGCTGCTCCACGAGCAGCGCGACCCCGCGCACCCCGACCACGCCGTCAGCCGCCGGCTCGCCGCCGTGCTCGAGGGGGCTCGCGACGCCGACGACAAGCCGATCGAGGTCACCTCGATCCCCGCCCCGAGCGGGCTCCGCGACGCCGAGGGCTGGGTCGACCACAGCTACGTCAACCACTACGTCGCCAACGGAGCCGTGATCGCGTGCGCCTTCGACGACGAGATCGACGCGGAGGCCCGGTCGATCCTCGCCGACGCCTACCCGGGCCGTCAGGTCGTCCAGGTCGACGCCCGCCCCCTCTTCGCGCGCGGGGGCGGCATCCACTGCATCACCCAGCAACAGCCCGCAGTCCCGAAGGAAGAATCATGAAGCTCATCACCGCGCCCGCGCTGCCCTCCCTCGCCCGCGTCGGCCCTGACCGCCCCGGGCGCAGCCTGACCGTCGGTGTCGTCCAGATGCACTGGCAGTGCGACGCCGACGCCCACACAGCGGCTCTCGCGGAGGGCGTCCGCCAGGCCGCCGGAGCGGGCGCACAGGTCGTGTTCCTGCCCGAGCTGACCCTGTCGCGCTACCCCGCCGACTACCGCCCCGAGGGCCGCGCGGCCGACCTCGCGGAGTCGATCGAGGACGGCCCGACCCGGGTGCTGGCCGAGAAGCTGGCCCGGGAGCACGGGGTGTTCGTGCACGCCTCGCTCTACGAGGAGGCGCCGGCCGCGGACGGCAGCGACGACGGCCTCGGCTACAACACCGCGATCCTGGTCAGCCCGGAGGGCACGCTCGCCGGCCGCACCCGGAAGGTGCACATCCCGGTGACCGAGGGCTACTTCGAGGACCTGTTCTTCCGCGGTGGTCCTGCCGAGGACGCCTACCCGGTCCACGTCGCCGACCTGCCCGGCTCGCCGCGGCTGGGCCTGCCGACCTGCTGGGACGAGTGGTTCCCCGAGGTGGCCCGTGCCTACTCGCTCGCCGACGCGGAGGTGCTGGCCTACCCGACGGCGATCGGCTCGGAGCCCGACCACCCCGACTTCGACACCCAGCCGCTGTGGCAGCAGGTCATCGTCGGCAACGGCATCGCCAACGGCCTGTTCATGTGCGTCCCCAACCGCTGGGGCGACGAGGGCCGGGTGAGCTTCTACGGCTCGTCCTTCGTGTCCGACCCGTACGGCCGGATCCTCGTGCAGGCGCCGCGCTCGGGCGACGCGGTCCTGGTCGCCACCCTGGATCTCGACCAGCGCACGGACTGGCTGGAGCTGTTCCCCTTCCTGGCGACCCGCCGCCCCGACACCTACGCGTCGTTGGTGGCGCCCCGATGAGCACGAACGAGGAGCACGAGATGGCCGCGCACACGCACGACACGATCATCGTCGGGGCCGGTGTCACCGGCCTCACCGCCGCCTGGCGACTGACGGAGTCCGGGCAGGACGTGGTCGTGCTCGAGGCGCGCGACCGCGTCGGCGGCCGGCTGCGGTCCGAGGACCACAACGGGTCCCCGTTCGAGATCGGCGGGCAGTGGGTCTCGCCTGACCAGGACGCGCTGATCGACCTGCTGGCCGAGCTCGGGCTCGAGACCTACGCCCGGCACCGCAGCGGCGACTCGCTGTACGTCGACCGGGCCGGCGAGGCGCACCGGTTCGCCGGCGAGGACCTCCCCGTCGGGGAGCTCACCGCCAAGGAGATCGACCGGGTCATCGGCGTCCTCGACGCGCTCGCCGCGCAGATGGAACCCGACCGACCGTGGGAGCACCCGCAGGCCGCCGAGCTCGACCGGACCACCTTCGCGCAGTGGCTCGACGCGCAGACCGACGACGTCGAGGCGCGCGACAACATCGCGCTCTACCTCGGGCCGGCAATGCTGACGAAGCCGACGTACGCCTTCTCGGCCCTGACGGCGGTGCTGATGGCGGCCAGCGCCGGCTCGTTCAGCCACCTCGTCGACGCCGACTTCATCCTCGACCGCCGGGTGGTGGGCGGCCTGGCCTCGGTGCCGGCCGAGCTGGCGGCCCGCCTCGGCGACCGGGTCCGCCTCGGCGCCGACGTGACCCACGTCGAGTGGGACGCCTCCGGTGCCACGGTCACGGTCGACGGTGTCCAGCTGCGGGCGGCTCACGTCGTGCTGGCCCTGCCGCCCACCCACGTCCGGCGGATCCGGATCACGCCCGAGCTGCCGGCGGAGCTGCGGCACGCGCGGGAGCACCAGTCGTTCGGCCTCGTGATCAAGGTGCAGGCCGAGTACGACACGCCCTTCTGGCGGGAGGCGGGACTCTCGGGCACGGGTTTCGCGCCGTACGGGCTGGTCCACGAGGTCTACGACAACACCCCCGCCGACGCGGCGACCGGCACCCTGGTCGGCTTCGTGTCGGACCTGTCGGCCGACGACCTGGGGCGCCTCGGCGACGAGGAGCGGCGGGCGCGCGTCCTGGCGTCCCTCGCGAGCTACTTCGGCGAGCGGGCCCTGGCTCCCCGCACCTACGTCGAGAGCGACTGGCAGCACCAGGAGCTCACCGGTGGCGCGTACGCGACCAGCTTCGACGTCGGCAGCCTGACCCGGTACGGCGCCGCGCTCCACACGCCCGTCGGACCGATCCGCTTCGGGTCGAGCGACGTGGCCGGGCTGGGCTTCCAGCACGTCGACGGCGCGGTCCGCGTCGGCGGCCGTCTCGCGCGGGAGATCCTGGCCGCGGGCGAGGGCGCCTGACGTGGGGTGACGGGGTGGTCGTGCGTACGCTCGAACCATGACGACGGCACCTGCGGACGTCGCGGTCCTCGAGCACCGCTTCGCGACCGCGCTCCCCGAGCTGGCGCTGCCGGTCGAGGCGGCGACCACCCCCGATCCGCGCATCGTGCTGCTCAACGTCCCGCTCGCCGAGGAGCTCGGCCTCGACCCCGAGCGGCTGGCCACCCCCGAGGGTCTCGGCCTGCTGACCGGAACCCGTCCGCCGACGGGGGCGACCCCGGTGGCACAGGCCTACGCCGGCCACCAGTTCGGCGGCTTCGCCCGGCTCGGCGACGGGCGCGCGCTGCTGATGGGGGAGCTCGTCGCCCCGGACGGCCGGCTGCGCGACCTGCACCTCAAGGGGTCCGGCCGCACCCGCTTCGCCCGCGGCGGTGACGGGCTGGCCGCGCTCGGGCCGATGCTGCGCGAGTACGTCGTCAGCGAGGCGATGCACGCACTGGGCATCCCGACCACCCGCTCGCTCGCCGTGGTCGCGACCGGGCGACGCGTGCAGCGCGAGGAGGCGCTGCCGGGGGCCGTGCTCGCGCGGATCGCCAGCAGCCACCTGCGGGTCGGCACCGTGCAGCTGGCGCGGGCGACCGACGACCCGGTCCTGCTGCGGCGGGTGGCCGACCTCGCGATCGAGCGGCACCACCCGCTCGCGGCCGAGGACCCCGCGCCGTACCTCGCCCTCTACCGCGCGGTCATCGCCGTGCAGGCGCGGCTCATCGCGCAGTGGATGCTGGTGGGCTTCGTCCACGGCGTCATGAACACCGACAACATGACCCTGTCGGGCGAGACGATCGACTACGGCCCGTGCGCCTTCCTCGACGCCTACGACCCGGCGACCGTCTACAGCTCGATCGACGAGGGCGGCCGCTACGCCTACGGTCGCCAGCCCGCCGCGGCGCACTGGAACCTGGCCCGGCTGGGTGAGGCGATGCTGCCGCTGCTCGACGACGACGAGGACCGCGCGGTCGCGCTGGCGACCGAGGCGCTGGCCACCTTCGGCTCCCTGTACGACGACGCGATGGCCTCGGGGTTGCGGGCCAAGCTCGGCCTGCCGGTCGGCACCGAGGCCGACGCACGCCGGATCGCCGGACCGCTCCTCGACCTGCTCGCGGCGAGCCACGTCGACCACACCACCTTCTGGCGGCACCTCGCGACGGCCGCCCGCGGTGACGCCGAGCCGGTGCGTGGCCTCTTCCTCGACCTGGCCGCCCTCGACGACTGGCTCACTGGATGGCGCGCACTGCGGCCCGACCCGGACGCGATGGACCGGGTCAACCCGGCGTACCTGCCACGCAACCACCTCGTCGAGGAGGCGCTGGCCGCCGCCGACGCGGGCGACCTCGCGCCGACCCAGCGCCTGCTCGAGGCGATCCGGGACCCGTACCGTCCGCGTCCCGGCTTCGAGCGGTACGCCGAGCCGGCGCCCGAGGACTTCGGCCGCTACCGCACGTTCTGCGGCACCTGACCGGTCGCCGGTCAGTCCTCCCCGAGTGCCCTGGCGACATCGGCCGGCGTCGCGTCCGCGTCGCTCGGGTCGGCCGCCGCGTCGATCCCGGTCACCGGACGCTCCGGCTGCTGGCGCGGGCCCTTGGGGCGGGCCACCGGTGACGGGTCGAGACCCAGCTCCTCGGTCACGTTGACCGGGCGGCTGGGATCGACCTCCACCTGGTGCGGCTCGACGGGCTCGACGGGGTCGACGTCGGTCGGCACGGGAGGGGCGGACTCGTGGTGGCCCGCGATGACCGACCGGACCGTCCGGACGGTGCCCTGGGCCAACCCGACGGCCGTGCCTGCGACGGTCGCCGGGACGTGCACGGCGGTAGCGGCGAGATCGGTCACCTTGCTGAGCTGGTCCTTGATTGCCACCTGGTTCTCCTCCTGGTCCTACGGGGTCGGCTCACGCCGCTCGGACCCCCGGTACCCCGCCCGACCCGTATGAAGCGGGCGCCGATGGCGAACGTGAGGACATGGTGAAACTCGCGATCGTCTACTACTCCAGCTACGGCACCGCCCACGCCATGGCCTCGCGCCTGGCCGAGACCGCCGAGAAGGCGGGCGCCGAGGTGCGCCTGCGACGGGTGCGCGAGACCGCGCCCCGTGAGGTGGTCGAGGGGGTGGAGGCCTGGGCCGCGCACGCCGCATCGGTGGCCGATCAGCCGGTCGCCGAGCCCGACGACCTCGCCTGGGCCGACGCGGTCGTCATGGGCTCCGGCACGCGCTACGGCCACGTGACCAGCCAGCTCCAGGCCTTCATCGACACCCTCGGCCCCCTGTGGCAGGAGGGCGCGCTGGAGGACAAGGTGTACGCCGCGTTCACGTCGAGCTCGACACCCCACGGCGGCCAGGAGTCGACGATCCTGGCCATGCTCACGACCTTCTGCCACTTCGGCGGGATCATCGTGCCGCCGGGCTACACCGACGACGTGAAGTTCCGCGACGGCAACCCCTACGGCGTCGGCGTGGTCACCGAGGGCCAGGAAGGCCTCACCGACACCGACCACGCCGCCCTCGACCACCTGGTCACGCGGGTGCTGACCGTGGCCGAGGGACTCCACCTCGGCT
Source organism: Nocardioides sp. Root240 (assembly GCF_001428825.1). Taxonomy (GTDB): domain Bacteria; phylum Actinomycetota; class Actinomycetes; order Propionibacteriales; family Nocardioidaceae; genus Nocardioides. The sequence goes on from NZ_LMIT01000002.1 coordinate 205,366, forward strand.
GACGCCGCCGGGCTCTGCCTCAGGCCATCTCGGGGACGTGCAGGTGTGCGTAGGCGAGGTCGAACTCGTGCACCTCGACGACGATCCCCGAGACCTCGGTCGCCAACCGCTCACGCAGCGTGTCGGCCGTCGTACGGCTGGCCGTCATCGCCTCCTCCGAGGCCCAGGCGGTCGTGATGCAGCACAGGCCGCCGAGCCGGTCGACCAGCATGCTGGCGCTGCAGAACCCGTCGACCTCCTCGAGCCGGGGGAGCAGGGCGGTGCGGAAGGTCTCCGCCATCGCGTCGACGTCACCGTCGAGCCAGCTGACCCGGCAGCAGGCTCCGTGGTGGGTGCGGTGCATGACGACGATCTCCCACGAGTCGACCTGCATCGACGCCCCCAACAGGTCGCGCCCGCGCTCGCGCACCGGCCGCAGCGAGCCGTCGCTGTCGGTCATCGCCTCCTCGGTGTCCCACGAGCTGGTGGCGATGCAGTAGCCGGTGGTGCGGTCGACCAGCAACGAGAGCCCGCGACAGCCCTCCGTGCCGGCGAGCTTCGGACCGGCCTCGTCCTCGACGAACCTGATGCCCGCCTCGATGCCTTCGGGTCTTCCGCGGAACGTGCTCGAGCGTGCGTACACGGCTCACTCCTCTCCAGGGGTGGGCGACGCCCGACCGGCGCCGCCGGTGCCTCCTGCCTACTCCTCCCGGAGCAGGAGCGCCATCCCTACCGGGCCGTAGGGTCGCGGCGCGTTCAGGCGTCGATCGGGCGCTCGTTGTAGGCGCCGGCGAGCTCCTGGCCGGTGAGCGCGTGGATGGCGTCCATGATCTCGTCGGTGGCCTCGCGGCGTGCCCTCCCGGGCGCGACGCCGTCGAAGCGGCCGGTGAAGTCGAGCGGCCTGCCGAACCGGACCGTCACCTTCGCCCGGCGCGGCCACCTCGAGTCGACCGGCTGCAGCGCGTCGGTGCCGATCAGCCCCACCGGGACCACGGGTACGCCGGCGGTCAACGCCAGCTGGGCGACCCCGGTCCGGCCGCGGTAGAGCCGCCCGTCGCGGGAGCGGGTGCCCTCCGGGTAGATGCCGAAGGCCTCGCCCCGCCCGAGCACCTCGAGCGCCACGTCGAGCGAGTTCAGGGCCGCCCGGGTGTCGGAGCGGTCGACCGGCACCATGCCGAGGCCCTCGAACCACGCCTTGCTGAGCCGTCCCTTGAGGCCGGAGCCCGTGAAGTACTCCGCCTTCGCCAGGAAGACGACCTTGCGCGGCGCCACGATCGGGATGACCACGCTGTCGGCGAAGCTCAGGTGGTTGCTCGCGAAGAGCACCGCGCCGTCCGCGGGCACGTTATCGACGCCCTCGATCGTGGGGCGCCAGAGGGCGCGCGCGAGGGGCGGAACGGTGGCGTGGAGGGCCGCGTAGAGCACGGCTCCACCCTAGGGCGTGTCGATGACGGGGAGATGACGCGTCCCGCCGGACCGGACGACCCCGCGGCTACCTGTTCGCACGGTAGGTGCTGAACTGCGCATCCATCCGTGCGTCCTGGCCCACGGTGAACTCGAACATGCAGGCGTCGTCGGAGTAGTCCATGAAGTTGTTGATCGGGTCGACGCCGCCGCTCCTGCAGGTGTCGCGACCCACCGGGCAGCCGAACGCGGCCGAGCGCTCGGGCGCGGTGTCGGCGACGTAGTCGCCGGTCTTGCTGCAGCCGCCCTGGAAGGTGTGGAACAGGCCCATCCAGTGGCCGATCTCGTGGGTCGCGGTGTCCCCGAGGTTGTACGGCGCCGCCGATCCGCCGGGCACGGACGAGAACAGCAGCACGACGCCGTCGTCCTTGGGGTTCGACGCGTACGACGCCGGGAAGGTCGCCCAGCCGAGCAGGTCGGAGCCCGGGTTGGCGGAGTAGACGTTGAGGTCGTCGGCGCTGCCGAGGCGCAGGGCGGTCTTCATCGCGGTCTCGGCCGCGGTGCCGGGCTCGGCGACGTACCACGACGCATTGGTCGTGCGGTCGGTGCTGACCAGGCGGAAGGACCATCCCCAGGGTGCGTAGGCGTTGTTGAGCACGCTGATCTGGCTGTTGATCTGGCTGTCGGGGATGTCGCCGTTCGCGATCCCGCTGCCGTTGTTGATGACGTGCCAGTGCACGTCGATGACGCCGCCCGTGACGGCCGGCGTGCCACCGCCACCGCCCGGCGGCTTCCCGAGCGCCGCCTTCGCCTGCGCGTTGCCCTTGGCCAGCAGGGCCGCCTCGCGTGCGTACGCGTCGTCGACGTTGGCCTCGTGGCCCCGTCCGTGTGCGCCGGAGGTGGTGCGTGCCCCCGCCGGGTCGAAGCACGGGACGTCGTCGGCGGCGTGGGCGCTGGTGCTCCCCGGGGTGGCCGCCCCGGTCAGCACCGCGCTGAGCAGCGCGACGGATCCTGCGATGGCGGCAAGGCGGCGGCGACGGACCATGGTTGCTCCCAGGCGCGAGAAGGGGCCGGATCGGCAGGACTCGAGGCTAGACCTGCGGAGGTCGGCGCGTCGAGAGCCGTGGGCGGACCCGGGTTGGGAGTTGGCACATCGGCCGGTCTTTGGGACCGTGGTGGGCATGAACCTCAGCAGGACCTGGATGGTGCGCGGCGGCGCCGGCGTCGCGCTCGCCGTCATCTCGGGTGCATGGGCCCTGAGCATCGCCGCGACCGGCGGCCCCTCCGCGCACGGTCGCGACGACAACGTCGCCCCCGAGTCGTCGGTCGCTCCCGCCGCCGACCCGACCCCCGAGGAGGGGGAGGACCCGCTGCCGCAGGACGCTGCGTCGACGGCGCCGACAGGCGCCGTACCGGCGCTGGAGACCGCGGCGGGCGAGGCGACCGACGAGGCCACCGACATCGTGGTCATCGACCCCGCGACGGGCGAGCCCGTGGTCGAGCCGTCGTCCAAGCCGTCGAAGCCGAAGCCGCCGCGGGACACCCCGACGAGCAAGCCGACGCCCCAGCCGACGCCGACGCCGACTCAGCCCTCGCCGACGCCCACCCAGCCGCGCAACGAGTGCACCGACCTGGTCTCGGGCCTCAACTGCATCCTGGCGCCGATCACGAAGCGTCCCTGACGGCTTCGGCCGCAGGACGCCCGGACCGTCGGCGCCGGTCCCACCAGGCCGCACCGGTGACCACCACCAGCACGAGCAGGCCGCCGGCGATCTCGTCGACGACGTAGTGCTCGGCGTAGTAGACCAGCGAGAACAGCATGCTCGCGGGGTAGAGCAGCACGCTCCAGCGCCACGGGTTGCGGAAGTGCGTGATCACCCACCACGCGATGAAGATCGCGAGCGCGGAGTGCAGTGACGGCATCGCGGCGACCTGGTTGCCGATCGAGGACAGGTCCTGCTGCGCCGTGGTCGCCTGGCTCGCCGTCGTGGAGCGCGCCGAGGCGGTCAGGTCGAACCAGCCGCGGCCGGTGATCCGGGCGACGTCGCTGCTGAGGTAGCCGTCGCGCGCGGCCATCCACGGCGGCGCCATCGGGTAGAGGATGTAGCCCGCGACCGAGAGCAGCATGATCGCCAGGTAGCGCCGCATGTAGCCGACCCACGCCGTGCGGTTCCGCTTCCACAGGACGGCACCGATGGCGAGGGCCGCGAAGAAGTGCGAGTAGTAGACGGTGGTCAGCACCACGTCGTACCAGCGCGGGGGCATGGACTGCCGGCACGGGACACCGCACAGGTGCGCCTGCAGGAACTCCGTCGGCAGCGTCCCGCCGAACAGCCACCGGTCGGCGTCGACCGGCCACGAGTAGCTCACGCTGAGGATGCCGAGGTTGTCGGAGACCCCGCGGCTGTAGAGGTAGAGCAGCAGGACGGCGAACGGCGGCCACCAGTCCCGCAGGAACGCCAGGTGCTCCCGGACCGGACGTCGCACGTCCCAGGCCACCGTCGCCAGCCACAGGATGATGACCACCTGGTAGCCCTGCCGGGGGAGGCCGTTGACCTGCATGTAGGCCGCCAGGCCCACCACGAAGACCGCCACACCCGCCACGCGGGCCAGGTCCACCCGCGGCAGGCTCGTGCCGACCGCTTCCGCTTCGCCGCCTGTCATCACACCTCCGGGAGGGAGGTTAACGGGCGGTGACGACAGGCGCGGCACGGCAGGGTCCGCTGTCCCGCGCCCGCGATTACCTCAACAGATTTATTCAACGCGCTGTTCACGTTATGCTCCGCGGGTGACTTCGTCGTCCCCTGCCTTCGCTCCGCGCCGTCCCGGCCTCCTCATGCCGCTCGCCGTCCGCATCGGTGCCGTGTCCTGGATGCCGCGGCTGCTGCCGGCCATCGTCCGCACCGACAAGGCGCTCCAGGGTGCGACGGGCGGTCGACTGACGATCCTGGACGTGGCCGGGCTGCCGAACCTGATGCTCACGACCATCGGTCGCAGGTCGGGCCAGCCCCGCAGCAACCCGCTGCTCTGCGTGCCCGACGGCGACCGGATCCTGATCGCCGGTTCCTACTTCGGCGGTCCCAAGGAGCCCCTGTGGGTCAAGAACCTCGAGGCGAACCCCGCGGTCACCGCTCGGTACGCCGGTCGGGTGCACCAGCTCACCGCCCGGCGCCTCGACGGCGCGGAGCGAGCCAGGGCGTGGCGCACGATGGTCGACACGTGGCCCAACTTCACCCGCTACGAGCAGCGCACGCAGCGCGAGATCAAGGTCTTCGAGCTGGTGCCGCGCAGCTGAGGCTGGGCGCGGCGCGCCGGGAGCCGCTCAGTCCCGGGGCTGCCAGCCCACCCGATAGGCGGCGCAGACGACCGAGACCTGCGACCTCATCTCGAGCTTGGCCAGGATGGACTTGATCTGGCTGCGCACCGTGGCCTCGACGACCACACGGGAGCGGGCGATCTCCCGCACCTGCGCGCCCTTCATCAAGGCTTCGAGGACCTCGGACTCGCACGTCGTCAGGCGCGCCAGCCGGGACCGGAGCAGGTACTCCTCGTCGCGCCGGTCGAGAGCCTCGGCCATCAGGGCCTCGCGCTGCGCCTGGGGCATCAGCGGCAGGCCCTGGTGGATCCGCCGAGCGGTGTGGGCCACCTCGCTCACCGAGCAGGTCTTGTGCAGGACGTGCTTCGCGCCCTGGCGGAGCGCCTCGCCCCACAGGGCCCGGTCGAGGGACTCGGTCAGCAGGACCACCGACGCGCCCGATGCCGTCAGCGGCGCGACCAGCCGGATGCCGTCCCCGACGCGTCCCAGGTCCTGCTCGAGAAGGACGAGTCGCCCCGCGCTGCGCAGGGCAGCGGCGAGGACGGCGGCCATCGACACGTCCGACGGATCGAAGCGGATCGCCGTGGCGAGGTAGCCCTCCTGCTCCAGGGTCAGCGCGAGGGAGTCGGCGAAGAGCAGGTGGTGGTCGATGATGGTGATCCGCAACGGACGCCGGCTCGCGGTCTCTGGCTCGGGGAGACCTCCGGACGCGACGAGGTGGCGCGGATCTGGATGCGCAGAGACGAGCGTGTCGGACATCGGACCCCCAGTGGGCAGCATGCAGACGGCTCGCGGGGTCCGGGCGAGGTGTTGGTTGACCTTTCTACCATCCGCCGGCGCGGGGGAACCAGCGAAATGTCTGGACCGGATGGCAAAATTTCGCCGGCTCGCTGCGTCCGCCGGGCGCGCCGGCGGCCCGGTCGTCACTCGCGGGCGAGCCGCTCCATCGTCAGGACGCGATCGATCACCTGTCGGGCGGTCTCCCTGACCGCGAGGTTGTGCCGGCGGCTGTAGTCGCGCAGCAGCTGGAAGGCCCGGTCGATGTCGACGCCCGAGCTCGCCATCACCACGCCCTTGGCCTGCTCGATCAGGACGCGGCTGTCGAGTGCGGACTGGAGCTGCTCGGCGATCAGCCCCGACTGCCGGACGGCGCGCTCCTGGAGCAGGCCGATGGTGGCGATGTCGGCCAGTGCCTGCCCGATCGCCACGTGGTCCTCACTCAGCCGGGAGTCGGCCACGCAGAACAGGTTCATCGCGCCCACGACCGAGTCGCGCAGCCGCAGCGGGATCGCGTGGGCGGACTGGAAGCCGACCTCCGCGAGGGCGGCGGTGAAGTGCGGCCAACGCGCCCGGGACGCCTCGGCGCCGACGTTGACGACGGCGTGGCCCGTCTGGAGGCAGTCGAGGCACGGGCCTTCGTCGTTCTGCAGCTCGAACAGCTCGAGGAGCTGGGCACGGTCGCTCGTGGAGGCGACGACGTGCATGACGTCGTGGGCGTCGATCAGGATGACGCCCGCGGCATCGGCGCCGAGGAGCTCGACGCTGCGCTCGGTCAGGGTGGACAGGAAGTCCAGGGCGTCGAACTCGTCGACCAGCGTGTCGGCGAGCTCGACGAACACGCGGGTCAGGCGTTGCTCGCTGGTCATGGCCTCCACCTCTCCGACGAACGCACAGGCGTCCGGCCAAGCTGACACTGGTCACCCATCGTCGCCCTCCTCGGGGTCAATGTGTAGTCGGCCCGACAGAATCGCGCGCGCGACGTCGAGGAGCGGACGCTCCGTCGCGTAGGCGTGCGCGCGCATCAGCAGCAGCGCCTCGGCCATGCCGACCGATGCCGTGACCGAGAGGAACCCGGTGGCCTGGTGGACCTCCGCCCGGTAGCCCACCGGCTCACCCAGGTCGGGGTGCAGGATGCCGTTCTGCCCCACCTGGCCCTGCAGGTCGAGCAGGACCGCCACACCCGCTTCGGCATAGGCACGAGCCGTCCCGGCCTGGTCGTCGTCCAGGCGTTCGGATGACGATCGGTACAGGCACAGGCTTCCGAGCCGGATGCCGCCCACCTGGAGGGGAAGGGCGGTCACGGCCCGGACACCTGCAGCGACGGCGGCGGAGGCGAACCCGGGCCACCGCGCCAGTGCGTCGATGCCCAGGTCGTCGTGGACCACCGTGCGGCCGGTGCGGGAGGCGTCCAGGGCGGGACCCTCGCCGAGGTCGAACTGCAGCTCCTCGAGCTGGGTGGCGAGGGGACCCGATGCGCCCAGCACGGCCTGGTGCCCGTCGTCGTTCATCAGTGCCATGCCGACGCCGGCCGTCCGGACCGTCTCGGCGCAGTCGATGCACAGCAGCTCGGGGAGGGATCGCCCGGCCTCGTCGGGCGCGCTGATGGCAGCAAGGATCTGCGTCACCGTTCTCACGCTTCCGCCCCTCGGGCTGCAGGAGTTGCTTCGAGTCGAAGTGGTCTCGGGGTCCTGCCAGGTGGGGCCGCTGTCTCGGTGGATCGGGTCTGGCCGGGAGAACTCCTCCAGCCTAGACCGGTGGCCGAGCCTCGCCGGTGTGCCGCGCGGTCGGGGCGGTCGCTGGTCAGGACGACGGGGCGACCAGGACACTGAAGGTCACGGCGGCGGTGCCCGATGCGTCCGCGACGGCGGTGAGGCCGCCCCGGGTGCCCGCGGGGACCGGGCCGCCGCTGTCGCCGAGCACGCCCGTGATGTGTCCCGACCCGGTGCCGGTGGCCGCGGAGCGCTGGACGACACCGCCCGGGAGGGTCCATCCGGTCGAGTCGGTGCTCTTGTCGGCCCAGTAGCTCACCAGCCATCGGGTCGCGTCCGGCGCCGACACCGCAGGGGTGACGTGGCTGGTCGCTGCGGTCGACTGGACGGCGACGGCGCTGTCGCCGATGGGCTGGGTGAGGTGGACACCGCGGTACGCCGCCACGGTCAGCACGCTCTTGGCGTAGCCGCTGGAGGTGACCGTCACCGGACTGCCCGCGTCGGAGGTGCCGGCGATGCGGACGTAGAGGCGCCCCGCGGCCTTCGTGCCGGCGTCGGCGTTCTCGATCTCGGTCCAGCCCGCCGGTGCGGGGTAGCTCGGCGTCGTCGTGTTCGCGACGAGGAAGGCCAGCAGCAGGTCGCCCGGCTGGACCGCCGCCGGCACCGTGGTGCGATGGCTGAGCCGGTTCCCCGCCGTGGATGCGCTCGCGACCGCGGCGATCGGTGAGGCCGCGCCGGCCGGCTGCGCGGTCCGGGTCGTCGTCCCGGTGAGCTCGCCGTCGGTCACGGTCAGGGAGACCGTCACCGGGCCGCCGGCCGCGTAGGTGTGGGTGGTCGTCGGTCCCGCCTGGCCCTGCTGGCCGTCGCCGAAGTCCCAGGCGTATCCCTGGACCGAGCCGTCGCTGTCGGTCGACGCGGTCGCGTCGAAGGCACAGCTCAGCCCGGAGCACGTGACGTTGAAGGACGCGGTGGGCGCTGCGTTGACCGGCGGCGGGATCGCCGGCCCCTGGTAGAGGAACATCGCGCGGGAGGACCATCCTGACCCCGTCGGGGCGATCGTCGTGGCGGTGCCCGCCACGGCGCCGTGTGCACTCCACTGGGCCCGGCTGAGGGACCCGTTGGACGCGGCGAAGTAGAGCTGTCCACCGGCCACGAAGGCCCCGCGCATGCTGCTGTAGCTCACGCCGGTCACCGAGTTCACCGCGAACCGCTGCTGCCCGACGACGCCGGACTCGGGTTCGAAGCCCCGGCGGAACAGCTGCGAGGAACCGAGCTCGGTGAAGTAGATCCACCCACGGTCGTAGAAGAGGGTCGTGATCAGCGGGACGTCGCCGTTGTGCCAGTCGTCCTGGTAGACCAGCTGGTCGGCGGTGTCGATCGTGACGGCCGTGCCGTAGGTGGTTCCGTCGAAGGTCCGCCGGGTCAGCGTCCGGTTGGCGTAGGCGGTGTACAGGTCGCCGTCGACCATGAACGCGCCCACGCTCGTTCCCCAACCCGTTCCGTTGGGAGCATCGCTCGACGACGTCACCTGGTTGCCGTCGAAGCCGCGGCGCAGGAGCTGGGACTGCGAGGTCGCGACCCGGAAGACGTCACCGGGCAACGTGGCGTCCTGGGTCGGCGGGAGCACCCGACCGGACGAGAGTGGCAGGAAGGCGACCTTGCGGTGGGTCTCGCCGGCGAAGACGTCGGTGTCGGAACCGACGAACAGGCCGGCGGACGTCGCGACCATGTCGCGGACGCCGGCGCCCAGGGTGCGCGTGGGGTTCCACGAGTAGGGCATGCCCGTGCGGGTGCTGAGTGCGGCGATCCCGGGCCGCGAGACGGCGCCCTCGTCGGCGGCGTCACCGCGGGCCGGGTTGTTCTGCCAGCGCTGGTGGCCGCCGGCGTAGACCACGTCGTCGGTCACCTCGATCGTCCACGTCGTGTCCCCGCCGGTGTAGGCGGTCCACGTCGGTGTCACGGCGGCCCCGCTCGCCGACGCCTCGAACCGCGTGACGACGTCACACCCGCTGGTGCCCGCCATGCTGGCGGCATAGCCGCCGTAGGCGCCCGTGGTCGAGACGACGAAGAAGCGACCGTCCGGGCTCCAGTTGACGTCGGTCATGTAGGTCTCGAACGACGCGCTGCAGGGCGACTCGAACTGGGTGGTGCGGAAGTCGGCGAGGGTGGCCGCGTCGGTGCCGAGGTCGAGGACGGCCAGCTGGTGCCGGCGCACGCCGTCCACGGTGTCGAAGTTGCCGATCGCCACCAGGCGGGTCCGCGCGGGGTTCAGGGCGATCTTGAGCACGTTGGTGACCGAGTCCGCCCGATGGACGCCCGCGATCACCCGGTCGTAGTACGCGTCCACGACCCCGGTCGACGCATCGACCGTCGCCAGGGCCCGGCGGGCCTTGCCCTGGACATGGGTGAACTTGCCCGCGAGCCACAGTCGGGAGCCGCTCAGCGCGAGGTCCCGCACCGAGCCGTTCAGGGTGCCGGTCTGGAACTGCGCGATCCGGCTGCCGGAGGCGATGTCGGCGCGGAAGAGGTTGCTGACGCTCACCGTCGACCCGCCCGAGGTGATGGTGCCGAACGAACCGCCGACGTACACCGACTGCCCGTCCGCGGCCGACTCCAGGGCGTAGACCGTGCCGTTCGGGTCGGGGGCGAAGCCGGTGCTGACCTGGCCGGTGGCGGCGTTGAAGGCGAAGAGGTTGCGACGGGGGATGTCGGTCGTCGTACCGGCGTTGCGCACCCGGGTGAAGCTCCCGCCGACCACGATGACGTCGCCGACCTGGGTCATCGAGAACACCGCACCGTCCATGACGTGGGGTGTGAAACCGGCCGGGTCGTCGTCGACGATCCGGCCCGACTGGGGCGCCGCGACGGTCACGGCCGCGGCCGCCGCACGGTTGGGTGCCGCTGCCGGCGATGCCGTTGCGGGGACCAGCAGGCCGTTGATCACGGCCGTACCGATCAGCAGGGAGAGGATGGTGAGGCGTGCGGTCACGCTCCCATCTGACACCTCGCGCAGAGCCCGGGAATGCCCCATTTTGGGGGACTTCCGGGCCGGATGGCCCACGGATCAGTAGGCGCCGTCGCCCCTGCAGACCGCGGTGACCGTTCGAGCCAGGATCTGCAGGTCGAGCGCCCAGGACCAGTCGTCGACGTAGCGCAGGTCGAGGCGCACCGACTCCTCCCAGGAGAGGTCGGAACGGCCGGACACCTGCCACAGCCCGGTGATGCCGGGGTGCACCGCCAGGCGGTGGCGGACGTCGGGGTCGTACTGCAGCACCTCGGCGGGCAGTGCGGGCCGGGGGCCGACGAGGGACATCTGGCCGAGCGCCACGTTGAGCAGCTGGGGCAGCTCGTCGAGCGAGGTCCGTCGCAACCACCGCCCGAGCCGGGTGATCCGCGGGTCGTCGCGGATCTTGAACAGGGGGCCGCTGGCCTGGTTGGCCCGGGCCAGCGCTGCCCGCGTCGAGGCGGTGTGGGCGGTCATGGTCCGCAGCTTCCACATCGTGAAGCGGGTGTCGTCCTTCCCGACGCGCGTGTGCCGGTAGAACGCGGGCCCGTCCGAGTCGAGCCGCACCGCGACGGCGAGCAGGGCCAGCAGCGGGGCGAGCGCCAACAGCGCCAGCAGTGCGACGAGCCGGTCGAGGGCTCGCTTCGCCGTGTAGGAGGCGGCGAGCCGGCGCGGGCGCCCGACGCGGAGCAGGGGCAGGTCGTCGAGGTCGAACGAGGTCCGGCCGGGAGCCGGGAGGGGCGAGATCCCGGTCCACACCAGCGTCTCGAGGCCTGCGGCGTCGAGGGACCACTGGAGCCGGCGCAGCTCGGCGGCGTCCAACGACGGATCCGGAGCGACGAGCACGGCGTCGGCATCGCAGGCACGAGCGAGCCCCACGCAGGTCTGCAGACCGGTGGTCGTCGGGCCCGGGACAGGACCGCACGGGCCGGTGTCGACCACGCACGCGCCGAGGACCCGGAAGCGACCGGCGCCGGCCTGGGCGAGCTGGGCCAGCAGGTTGGTCACGCTGCCGCTCGAACCGACCGCCACCACGCGATGGACCGGCCCGAGCCCCACGACGGGGAGACCACGTTCCGCAGCGGTGGCCAGGCAGGCGCGGCTCCCGATGCCCAGGACCGCCGTCCCGACGCTGAGGGCCAGGGCGCCGAGGGGCAGGAGTGGTCGCTCGGCCGCCGCGGTGAGCAGGAGGAGGGGAGTGGGAACGACGAGGGCGACCAGCCCGACCCGGCGTGCGCGGGCCCACGGCGGGCCCGGGAGCCGGTAGTCGCCCGTCGTCGAGATCGCGAGCGGCCAGGCCAGCGCGAACAGGACCGCGAGGTGCGGTGACAGCCCGATCGGGCCGGCCGTCGCCAGCGCGCCCCCCAACAACGCCGCCGCCGCGTCCCCCGCGGGGAGCACCCGGCTCGCGCGGAGGACCGTCGGCGCGGCCCGGTCCCGCCCGGCGGTGGCGGGGACGGCGATGCCGCGTGACGGAAGGACCGTCATCGGCGTACCAGCTCGTCGATCATGGCCTCGAAGCGCGCCATGGCGGGCGATGCAGGGCGGTCCTGGGGCGGGGCGTGGCCCACGAGCGCGGCCAGGTGCAGCCGCGCGCGGAGCTGGTGGAGGTCGTTCGCCGTCGTCACCACTCCCCGGCCCCCGAGGAATCGTGCGAAGCGGAGCTGGTGGTCGTCCACGTGCTCGCCGAGCCTCGGGTCACGGGGGACGACCACGGGCACGTGCCCGCGGTCGCGCGCGTCCATGATCGTGCCGGGCCCGCCGTGGGTCACCACGGCGTCGGCAGCGTCGAGGAGTCGAGCGATGCCGTCCGCGCCCAGCATCGCTCGCCCCGGGAGCCCGGGCGGGAGTGGCGTTGCGCCGTGCTGGACGTGGAACCGGAAGCGGCCCTCGAGGTGAAGCTCCGCCGACCAGTGGACGAGACGGTCGAAACGGTGGTGGTCGGTGCCCAGGAAGACGGCGACGAGCGGGGGTTGCGCGCTCACCACAGGCCCCCGAGGACGACGGAGGAGCGGTACAGGTGCTGCTGCTCCTGCCACTGGACGAGGAAGAGATCGGTCGTGGGCCGGCACAGGCGCGCCGTCAGGGTCCGCGTCTCGATCCGGTCGTAGACCTCGAGGTACACCGTCACGCTGCGTCGCCGGCTGCGCAGCCAGAAGTAGGGGACGGCCAGGGCGGCGCCGGTGGAGACGATGACGTGGGGGTCGGTGCGAGCGAGCACGCCGCGGGCCTGGATCGTGTTGCGCAGCAGGTTCCTCGCGTTGCGTGTGGTCGGGTGGTGTGCCCACGTGACGTCCTCGCCGTCGAGCTTCGCGACGGCGTCCTCGGTGTCGAAGGTCACCCAGTGGCGGTCGTGCTTCTCCCACCACGGACGCAGGCACATCAGCTGGGCGAGGTGGCCTCCGGATGAGGAGACCAGCAGCAATCGCATGGTGGCTCCCGGGCGTCGCGATGGAGTGGTCGGGCTCCGACCCTAGGGACCCGGGAGGACCGCACGCATGCCCGAATTGCGGGATCGCCGCGGCGGGATTCAGCCCGTCGGGGGCCGCCATCCGACCTTGTACGCCGCCCCGACCGCCGCCAGCTGCGAGCTGAGCTCGAGCTTGGACAGGATCGACTTCACCTGGGTGCGCACCGTCGCCTCGGAGACCACGCTCTGCGCGGCGATCTCGCGGACCTGCACGCCGCCCATCAAGGCGCCGAGGACCTCCATCTCGCGCCGGGTCAGCTGGTCGAGACGGGCCCGGATGGCGTCGTCCTCGCCGTGCCCGTTCACGACCTCCGCGACCAGCTGGTTGCGCTCGTCCCGTCCCATCAACGGCAACCCGTCGCGCGCCCTACGGACGGTGGCGGTCATCTCGTCGAGGGGGCAGGTCTTGGCGAGGACGGCCTTCGCGCCACGTCGTACGCACTCCCCGCGCCAGTGGTGGTCCACGCTGCCGGTCACGACGATGACCGTGATGCCGTTGCTCGCCAGGGGCGCGATCAACCGCATCCCGTCACCGACGTGCCCCAGCTCGAGGTCCAGCAGCACGACGCTCGGCCGGCCGCGCAGCACCGACGCGAGGACGCTGGCCAGCGTGGTGTGGAGGTCGGACAGGTCGATCCGCCGCACCTGGTAGCCCTCGGACTCCAGGGTCATCGCGACCGACTCCCCGAACAGCGCGTGATCGTCCACGATGGTCACGCGCACCGCGGCCCTGGGCCCGCTCATCCAGCCAGCCCGAAGGGCTCGTGGAGGGGCGGCGCGGGGGCCTGGTCCGCGATCCTCAGCGTCACGATGAAGGCGGCACCGCGACGCCCGGCCCTTCGGTCGTGCCGGAGCTGGCCTCCGAGCTCGTGGGCCAGTCGCTGTGCCCGCTGCAGGCCGATCCCTTCGCCCGGGGAGGACTCGGACCGGGCCTCCCACTGGAAGAGCCGGTCCTCCACGTCCGGTGCGACCCCGGGGCCCCTGTCGGAGACCCGGATCTCGATGTCGGCGTCCGTGGCGGTGACGTCGATCGCCGTACCCTTGCCGCCCGCGTGGCGGGCCGCGTTGGCGAGCAGCACGTTGACGATCTCGCTGACCGCGTCGTGCCGCCCGATGACGCGGTGACCGGACCGCGACCAGTCCACCTGGTGCCCCTGCGCGCCCTGGGCGAGGACGAGCGGCTCGATCAGCTCGTCGACGTCGACCTCGGTGATCTCCTCCGCGACGTGCTGCGTCATCCGGCGGTCGAGCCGCGCAGCCTCCGCGTCGACCATCTGCTGCAGCGCCACGCGACGAGGCCCGGGCGGAACCCTTCCGCTCGCGAGGAGATGGGCGCCCGCGACGATGCCGGCGGTGGCCGACCGGACCTCGTGGACGACCTCTCGGTCGTGCCGCACGGTCGCCTCGGCCACGGCTGCCCGCTGCTGGAGGTGGTGGCCGTGTGCCTCCTGGCGACGGAGGGACTCGAGCAGCAGCGCGATCGAGGTGGTCGCCAGGAGGGCGCTGGCGACCACGACACCGACCACGGAGACGACGGGCGGCGAGGACGCCTCGATCGCCGAGGCCCAGAGTCGCGCGAGGAAGTACGCCCCCACCCCGAGGGTGATCCGGGCGCTGGCCGCCCGCGGCAGGTCCGAGCGCATCGTCGCGATGCAGACGACCGCCGTCAGCAACGCGATCAGCGCGAGCAGGAGGCCGTCGAGGAGGGACCCCGGCCGGAGGAACGGCGTCGGGTCGATGACGAGCAGCAGCGACCGGACCGCCAGCACGACGGTGCCGAGCAGGAGCCCGGTCAGCAGGGGGTTGCGCTGCGGCGGGCGGCCGGGTCGGCACCCGATCAGGACGAGGGCGGCCACGACGAGGACGGTCAGGAGGTGCCCGTCGGAGATCCGGTACGCGTACCCGCTGCGCCCCGGATCGGCCACCGCGACGACCACCAGCGGGAGGTCCTGGATCATCATCAGGGTCGCGACGGTCGCCAGGTTCGCGCGGGTGCCGCAGTGCGTCGCGCGGGCGTCGACGGACAGGACCAGCGCGCTCCCCAGCAGGACCAGGTCCGCGAGGACCGTGCACACGTGACCGGCGAGGGCCGCCGGGTGGGCGGCGGTGGCCTCCAGCAGGAGGATGGCGTAGGGGTGCAGCATCAGGGCAGCCAGCAGCAGCGACCATCCGAGCGGCCCGTGGGCACTTCGAGGTCGCGGGGGTGCTTGCTGACGGCGTGTCGTCCCGAGGACCCGCCCCACGCGGGTCATGACTCGGCCGTCCCGAAGGCCTGCCATGTGGCGATTATGCGGGTGCAGGGGAGCGCAGGGCGAAGGAACTTCGGGAACGTACCCAATTTTGGGTGTGGATCATCGGTCGTTGCGGCCGACGGCAGGACGACGGGGTGACGTCCGTCTCACGGGGCGGTGACGGTCACCGTGCGGGTGGCCGTCGTCGGCGCGCCCCAACCGTCGGTGACCGTCAGCGTGACCGTGTACGTGCCGGCTGCAGGGAAGACGTGGGAGGCGGACGACGCCGTCGCATTGGGTGTCGCGTCCCCCCACGCCCACTGGTAGCTGATGGTGTCGCCCGCGTCCGGGTCCTGGGACCCGACGGCGGAGAAGTTGCAGCTCAGGCCCGAGCACGCGGGCGGGTTGAGGACCGCGACCGGCGGTCGGTTCCCCGGGGGCGTGGTAATGACCAGTGCCTGGGTGGCCGTCGCCGTCACGCCCCACTCGTCGCGGGCCGTGAGGGTCACGGTGTAGGTCCCTGCGGCCGTGTAGGTGCGGGTCGGGACGGGGCCGGATCCACTGCCGTTCCCGAAGCTCCACGAGTACACCAGGGTGGTGGCGTTCTCGTCCGTGGACCCTCGGGCGTCGAAGGCACACACGTTCGCCGTACAGGTGGCGGTGAAGCTCGCCACCGGTGGGTTGTTGGGCGGGTGGACGACGGTCGCGTGCCGCTCGTAGATCACGCTCACGAAGTCGTGCTGGTCGATCGCGCGTACCCGCACCGTGTAGGCGCCCGGAGGGATGACAGGTGTGGTGTAGGAGAAGTTGGAGCCCGGCGTCCCCGGGCTGTTGAGGAAGGCCGTGCGCCAGCTCGCGGTGGTGCTGGTGAAGGTGCCCGACGAGCTCATGTACTGGCCCGACGCGTTGACGATCGCGACCCCGACCTCCTGCATCGCCTGGTCGTCCTCGGCCCGCCCGCTGACGAAGATCCTCCCGTCGAGGAACTCGGTGCCCTCGAGGGGGTTGAGGAGCGCCTCGTTCATCACCGGCGGCTGGTCGCCCGGGTAGATCGGGTAGCGCGCCGTCGCCCCGGTGGTGGACGGGTCCTGCTGCCCGGCGCTGTCGAAGGCGTAGGCCGTCACGGCCCAGTCGCCCTGCGAGGGCAGGGACACGCTCCGCGTCCACGACGTGGTCGTCGCCCCGGGACTGGCGAGCACGGCATCGAGGGTCGCGAAGTTCGCCGACATCGTCCCGTTGGGCTGCAGGTAGCGGCTGGTGTCGCGGTCCTGGAGAGCCACGCCGACCCGAGCCACGCCCTTGTCGTCGGTCGCGCTCCCGGCGAGGTCGAGCTGCAGGACCTGCAGCCCGGTCACGGTGCCGGTCACGTTCAGGGTGCCGTTCGGCGGGCTGTCACCGGGGATCTGGGCGTTGAGGGTGAGCCGGCCCTGGTTGGCCGAGGAGGTGCCCAGGCCGATGTCGTCCGACGCGCTCACGGTGAAGGTGTAGGTGCCGGGGCTGAGGTTGAACGGCGTCGTGTAGCTCCAGTTGTAGCTGGCCTGGTCCAGGTTCACGGGCGAGACCCGGTAGGAGCCGGCGGTCACGCTCGTGCCCCAGGACCCGTCGGAGGCGAGGCGTTCGCCGGTCGAGGTGTTGCGCAGCGTGATGGACACCTCGGACAGGGCCTCGTCGTCGTTCGCCGAACCGGAGAAGGTCAACGGGCTGCCGGGGCTCACCACGACGGGCTGGGCCGCGGTGGGCGGGACCATCGTGGCCGGCTGGGTGATCGACACGGTCGGCGGATGACCGTTCTCGGTCACGATCCAGCGCCGGTCGGCGGTGTCGAGGTCGGACTGGCCGGTCGTGTCGGTCGCGCGGGCCTGCGCCCACCACTCGTCCTCGTAGGGGACGGTGATCTCGTAGGACCACGTCGTGCTCGTCGCCCCGACCACGTCGGGTTCGACCTGGAAGGTGTTGTAGGTCCCCGAGACGCTCCCGTCGTCCTGCAGGTAGCGGTTCTGGCTGTCGCGGAGGGTGAAGCTCACGCCGTTGACGCCGAAGTCGTCGGAGGCGGTCCCGGTGATCGTGAACGTCAGGGACGCGACCGGGCTGCCCGGCCCGGACACGCTGGTGTCCGGCGGTTGGTCGCTCGTTCCGAAGGTCTCGAACTTCTTCGTCGCCTTGGTGTTGTCGGCCGTGCCATTGCCCGCGACCGCCCGTGCACGGACCAGCAGCTCGCGGTTGTTGGTCATCGTCAGCGGCATCCGCCAGGTCCGGGTGGTGCCCGTGCCGGGGTCGAGCGTCGCCGTGAACGTGTTGGAGGTCGTCGACCCCCACGTGGTCAGGTCGTCGTTGAGGTAACGACCCGACGCGCGGTCCATCACCTCGAGCTCGACGCGCTGGATGCCGCTGGCCGCCGTGGCCGATCCCGTGATCTCGTACGGCGTGCCGACCGGCTCGATCCGGCCCTCGATCGGTGCCGTGACCACCGTCTGGGTGCCGTTCTGGGTGGGGACGTTGGCGAAGTCGAAGAACGCGACGCGGCCGACGTTGTAGCTGCCCTTGGTGTTGCCGTCGCCGCCCACGAAGAGGCCGCGTGAGGTGGCCTCGATGTGCTTGTCACCCTCGTAGGAGTTGGACGGTGCGAACCACTCCAGGGCGTGCCCGTCGGACGGATCGAGGGCTGCGAGGTGGAAGCGCTTGACGACGGCGTCGCCGAGCGCGTAGGCGGACAGGCCCTGGCCGGTCCCGTAGCCGACGTCGTCGAGGCCGGGCCAGGGGACCGGCGCGGACGCGGACTCGGCCCACTGGAAGTGCCCGCCGACGTAGATGCCCGCCTCGGTGGCGGCCACCGAGTAGACCGAGTCGAAGTGACGCGAGATCCACAGCGGTTCCGCGTCGCTGTCGTCGTCGAGCGCATAGGCGATGACGGTGTCGTTGATCGGCGGCCGGTCGCCGCCCGAGCCGCTGGTGACGACGAAGTAGGAGTCGTCGGGACCGATGTCGCCGCCGTAGGCGCGCTGGATGCCGCCGACGAACTGGAGGTTGTCCTCCCACAGGGTGCTGCGCCACGGGGTCAGCTGGTTGGTGCGGGTGTTGATGATCGCGACGCCGTACCGGTCCTTGCCGTTGACCTGGCGACCGGTGTGGACCACGAGCAGGCGCCCCTCGTCGTGGGTGAGCTTGAGCCGTTGCACGGCGAGCTCGCCGTTGGTGCCGATGCCTCCGGTGATGTTGTTGACGAACTCGGGGCGCACCGTGCCGTTCGCCCCGTCGAGGGCGACCAGCGCCCCGCGCGGCACGTTGTTGATCGTGGTGAACCGCCCGCCGGCGTACACGGTCGTGTTGGTGACCGCCAGCTCGTTCACCTTGGCGTTGGCGTTGGCGGTGAAGCCCTCGACCGGCGCTCCCGTCGCGGGGTTCAGCCGGGCGATCGCCTTGCGACTCACGCCGTTGACGGTGCCGAAGTTGCCGGCGACGTAGAGCCTGGTCCCGTCCGGCGACGCCTCGACGGCGTCGACCTGGCCGTTGCCGAAGACCGGGCGGAAGGTCGTGTCGACCTGCCCCGTGCTCCAGTTGTACGCCGCCAGGTAGGCCTGGCTGACCGTCGCACCGTTGTTGGGCTGTCGGATCGAGGTGAAGGACCCGGCCACGTACACCCGGTTGCCGACGACCTCGATGTCCCAGATCTCGCCCGAGGTGATCGTCGGCTGGTTGGTGCGGGGGGTGTCCGGCACCAGGGCGGTGTGCCCGGGTGCGGGGTTCGGCGGTACGGCCGACGCGCTGCTGATCGCCTGGTCGGTGTGACCGTGGCCGTCGTCGACGGTGAGCGTGACCGTGCGGGTCCCGGCGCTCGCGTAGGTGTGCGCCGGCGCGACGCCGCTGCCGGTCTGGCCGTCGCCGAACTGCCAGCTGTAGGTCAGCGCGTCCTTGTCGGGGTCGAAGGAGTGGGCGGCGTCGAACTCACAGGTGAGTCCCGCGCAACCGGTCGTGAACTCGGCCACCGGCGGCTCGTTGGTCGCGGTCGCGTCGACACCGGGATCGAGCACGACGGAGAACATCGTCGACCGCGACACCGAGGTGCTGGTCGTGGCGGTGCGGCCCGGCACCGCGCCGACCGGTACCGATCCGTCGCTGTCGCCGAGGACGGCGCTGACCTTCCCGGTGCCCGTCGCGGTCGCCTGGCTGCGGGTCGACGTGCCGGCGGGCAGGGTCCAGGTCGTCGGGTCGGTGGACTTCTCGCTCCACACGCTCACCAGCCACGAGTTGGCGTGGGCGGCCGTCGTCGCCGGCGTCGTGTGGCTCGTGGCCGGGGCGTTCGCACCCCCCACGGCGGACGCCCCGACCACGGCCGGACCGGTGCTCCGATAGGCGGCGACCGTCATCACCGACTTCGCGTAGGCGCTCCCGGCGACGGTCACCGTGCGACCGCCGTCGGCGACGGTGGCACTGCGGGTCCATGCCCGGCCGCGGATGCCGTCGCCCTCGCGGGACTGCAACAGGTCCCAACCGGCCGGTGCGTCCAGGGTGCTCGACGTGGAGTTGGTGACGAGGAAGAGCACCAGGCGGTCTCCTGGCTCGATGCTCGACGGGATGGTCACCGAGTGCCCGGGCCGGTTGCCGGCCGTGCTGGCGGCGCCGACGAAGGTGATCTGTCCGGCCGTGACGGCGATGTCAGGGCTGACCTGCCGGGTCGTGACGTCCTGGCGCGTGCCGTCGTCGACGGTCAGCGTGACGGTGCGCGGCCCGGCGCCGGCGTAGGTGTGCTGCGGTGCCTGGCCGGTCCCGCTGCTGCCGTCGCCGAAGGTCCAGGTGTGGGTCAGGGTGTCGCCGTCCGGGTCGGAGGAGCCGGACGCGTCGAACGAGCAGACCAGGCCGCTGCAGGACGCGGTGAACTCGGCATGCGGCGGGTTGTCCGGAAGGTCGCCGGGACCGATCACCACGGAGAAGGTCGCCGAACGGGAGACCGAGGTGCTGGTGGTCGCCGTACGAGGGGCGGTGCTCCCGGTGGGCACGGCTCCCGCGGAGTCACCCCATGTCGCGCTGATCTTGCCGCTACCGGTCCCGGCGCCGGAACCTCTCGCGGTGACATTCGCCGGAAGCGTCCAGCTGGTGTCCGTCGACGACTTCTCCGCCCACATGCTGACCAGCCAGGAACCGGGACCGGCAACGGTGATGGCGGGCGCGACGTGGGCGGTGCCTGCCGTGTCCGCGCCGCCGGCGAGTGCGAGCACGGCCGGGACGGTGCCGGTGCTGCGGTAGGCGCTCACGGCGATCACCGACTTGGCCGCGGCGCTCGTCGTCACGGTGACATTGGCGTTCGCGTCGGTCGCCGTCGCGGTCCGGCGCCACAGCCGGGCGCGGATCCCGTCGCCGTCCCGTGCCGCGATGCTGGTCCATCCGGCGTCGGGCTCGGTGATCGTGCTGGTCGTGGAGTTGGTGGTCAGTGAGAGCAGGAGGACGTCGCCCGCCTGCACGGACGCGGGGACCCGGACGACGTGGGCCGTCCGGTTGCCGGCGGTGCTGGCGCTGGCGACGAAGGTGACCTCACCGGCCGCCGCGCGGGCGGGTGGGGAGAGTGGCGCGAGTGCGGGAACGAGCGCCAGGGCGATGATGGGGGTGATCGCCCGGGCGATGTGTCGGCGTAGTCGGCCGGGGACCGGTTGATGCCGACTCGTGGTGGTAGAACACATCTGCCTCACCCGTCCCCGCACTCGCATGGCCCTCTCGGTCCGGAGGGCTCTGTGATCCTGACAACCGCAGGCCGCCGGGGCATGACCGATTTTGGGCAGGATCGTCGGCGATCGGTGCCCCGCTGGTGCTGCTGCACGGCAGACGTCCCAAAAGTTGGGGGTATCCGCGCACCGCCCGATCCCGAGGCGCTGCCAGCACACATGATGGGGCGTTCATCGGGCGACCGGCCCGGTGCCGTCCCGTTGGTCGGGGGTGACCGGCATGACCCGAACGATCTCCGCCCGCGCCAGGCTGGCCCTCGGCGCACTCGTCGTCGCGCTCGGCGCGCTGGCGGGCACCGCGTGGGCGTCGTACGCCGGCCGCGAGCACGTCGCGACGGCGACGATCCTGCTCCACCCCCTCGAGGGGAATGCCTACAGCCCGGGTGGCCGGGGCGACGACCTGGTCAACCTGGAGACGGAGGCGCAGGTGCTGCGCTCCGACGCGGTCGCCCGGGCGGTGCTGCGCCGACTGGGGTCCTCCGGTACGCCGGCCCGGCTCCTCGCCTCCGTGTCCGTCGTCGTACCGCCGAACACCCAGCTGCTCGAGATCTCCGTCCGGGCCGGGGACGACGCGACGGCGGCGGAGCGGGCCTCGGCGTTCGGAGACGTCTACCTGGCCTTCCGCAAGTCGCGGACCGAGTCGTCGATCTTCGGCCGGACGTCGCGGCTGGAGGAGCTGGTCGGGGTCCGTGAGGGCGAGCGCAAGGCGGCCCTGGGCCGGCTCGAGAGACTGTCCTCGACGGCACCCGAGCGCCGCCTGCTCGAGCAGCAGGTCCAGGAGATCGTCGTCCAGATCGGTTCCCTGCGCGCCCAGCTCGCGACCGCCCAGGCGATCGGCCTGGACCCGGGACAGGTGGTCACGCCGGGGCACGTCGTGGCCGCCGGGCCGACCTCCGACCCACGCACGATGGCCCTGGTCGGGGGCGGCGCGGCGCTGCTGGCCGGACTCGCGGTCGCCGTGGTTCGCTCCGGCCGTCGCACCGTCACCCTCGTCGGCGACGCCGCCGCCGTGGCCGAGTGCGGCCTCCTGCCGCTGGGTGCCGTCGCGCCGCCGGTCGGTGCGGACGACGCCGTGATCGCCCGCGCGCGGTCCGTGGTGCTGGCCGTCGGCCCGGACCGTCCCCTGGTCGTGACGGTCGCACCGGTCACCGCCGGAGTTCCCACGACCTTCGACGCGCTCGTCGGTGCGTTCGCCAACGCGCGCTACGAGGTCGTCGCCATCGACCTCGCGCGCCTCCCGGACCGGGTCGCGCTCGCGGAGCTGGTCCTCCAACGTGCCTCGGTGAGCGACGTGCTGGTGCAGGTGGGCGAGTTCCGCAGCCACCTCCGACCGCTCGACGACCTCAGCGACGACGCCGGCTTCGCCGACCTGGTGGCGTCGGCACAGATGCGCCACTGCCTCGAGGACCTCGCGAAGCGTGCCGACCTGGTCCTGGTGGGCGCGCCGCCGTTGCGGTCACCCGTCGGCCGGGCCCTGCTGGCGGCATCGCGGGCGGTCGTCGTGGAGGCGCAGACCTCGGTGGTCACCCGCCCCGACCTGACGGAGCTCGTCGAGGAGGCCGCCCGGCTGGACGGCACGATCGCCGGCGTGGTCCTCGTGGGCGTCCCGGGTGCGTCGAGCGAGGTGACGGTGTGAGCCTGACGGCCGGCGCCGACGTCGGGGGGCACCTCCGGGCAGTGGCCCGGGGGAGCGCGGGCACCATGGCCGGCGCCGTCCTCAGCACGGTGGCGGGCTTCGGGCTCGTCCTGGTCGTGACGCGCAGCGTGTCCCCGGACACCGCGGGCCGGTTCTTCGCCGCCTCGGCCGTCTTCCTCGTCGCGCTCGCGGCATCGGGGCTCGGGACGGACACGGGTCTCGCGAGGTTCGTGCTCCGTTCGGGCGACCCGGCGCCGGCAGTCTGGTTGCTGCGCATCGCGGCGGTGCCGGTGCTGGTCACGTCCGGCCTGGTCGCCCTCGCGTTGGCCCTCGCCTGGCCCGACACCCGGTGGTTCGTGTGGGCGCTGCCGCTGGCGGCGGCATCGGACCTGTGCCTCGCGACGGTCCGCGCCCACGCGCAGTTCCGCTCGACGGTGCTGATCGACCGGGTGGTGCGCCCGCTCGTGCAGCTCGGGTCGGTCGCGGTGGTCGTCACCATCGACCAGTCCGGCGCCGTCCTCGGTGGAGCCTGGGCGGCTGGGTACGCCGTGAGCGCCCTGCTGTCCGTGCGTGCCCTGCGCCCGGTCCTGCGACGCGGCGCGAACCGGATCGGCGTGGGCGAGGAGCGGACGAGTCCGCGAGCGTTCTGGCAGTTCACCTGGCCCCGGGCCGTCGCCCGGATCGCACAGATGGCGGTGCAGAAGCTCGACATCGTCGTGGTGGCCTGGCTGCTCTCGCCGACCGACGCCGCGCTCTACGCGGTCGCGACACGGTTCGTCGTGTTCGGGCAGCTGGCCAACCAGGCCGTCTCGACGGTGGTGCAGCCCCGCTTCACCATGATCCTCGCCGCGCGCGGCGAGGAGGACCCCGCGGCGCTGAGCCGGATCTTCGCAGTGACCACGGGGTGGAGCATGTTGCTCGCCTGGCCCGTCTACCTCGGCGTCGCCGCGGCCCCCGCCGGCTACCTGGGCTGGTTCGGCGATGCCTACGTGTCCGGCGGGACCCGCGCCGTCGCCGTCGTCATGTGCTGCGGCATGCTCGTGGCCGTCGCGTCGGGTCCGGTCGACACCCTGCTGCTGATGACCGGACGCAGTGGCCTCAGCCTCGCGAACACCCTGGTCGCACTGGTCCTCGACATGGGCCTGTGCCTCGTGCTGGTTCCCCGGATGGGCATCGCCGGTGCCGCGACGGCGTGGGTCGCCGCCGTGGTCGTGCGGTGCCTGCTCGCGATGCGGCAGCTGCGCACGGACATCGGTCTGGCGGTCGAGGGTCGGGCCCTGCTGGGTACGGCGGCCCTTCCGATCGGCTGCATCCTCGTCCCGGTCGGCGCTGCCCAGCTCGCCGTCGGCCTGACGCCGACGACCTGGCTGCTGGCCTGCGCGGGTGCCGGAACGGTCTACCTCTGGGCGATGTGGCGGCTCCGGCGCCCACTGTCGGTGGACGTCTTCGTGTCGGGCCTGAGGCCCGGCGGCGAGCGGGTGCCGGCATGATCCGCACCGTTGCCGGGCGCGTCCGGCGCACGCTGCCGCCGCCGGCACGGCGCGCGGTGCGCGCCGCGCTGCTCGGCTGGGGGTGGGTGACCGCGGATCTCCGCGCGTCGCCCGGCCTGATCGTCGTGGGTGCCCAGCGTGCCGGCACCACGACCCTGTTCCGCCTCCTCAGCGAGCATCCCGGGCTGATCCGACCCTCGGTCGACAAGGGGACGGGCTACTTCGACGACGGCTACCGGCACGGTCGACGCTGGTACCGCGCGCACTTCCCGTTGCGTCGACCGGGCCGGTGGAGCCGGATCGCCTTCGAGTGCAGCGGCTACTACCTCTTCCACCCGCTCGCAGCCCAGCGCATCGCCGCGGAGCTCCCCGACTGCCAGGTCGTGGTGATGGTGCGCGATCCCGTCGCCCGCGCCCACTCGGCGCACCGGCACGAGCTGGCACGCGGCTTCGAGACGCTCCGGTTCGAGGAGGCGGTGGAGCGCGAGCACGAACGCACCGCGGGCCTGGCCGACTGGCTGGTCGCGGACCCGACGGGCGTCAGCTTCGCCCACCGCCACCACTCCTACCTCGCGCGAGGCGAGTACGCCGCCCAGGTCGACCGCTTCGTGACGGCCCTCGGGCGGGAGCGGGTCCACGTCGTCGACGCGGACGAGCTCTTCGCGGACCCGATCGGTGTGTACGTCGACCTGCAGCGGCAGCTGGGGCTCGAGGTCCACCGTCCGCGCGAGGTCAAGCGGTGGAACGAGCGCCCCGGCGAGCCGCTGCCCGACCCCCTCACAGCACGACTCCGCAGTCACTTCGACGACCACGACACGGCACTCGGCGTGCTCCTCGGCCACCCGCCGAGCTGGCGAAAGGAACAAGGATGACGGCAGCGCCCACCTCCCGCGGAAGGCACACGGTCCTCGACGCAGGGACACGACACCGGTTGGCGCGGGCCACGCGCTGGTACCCCGGCTCCCGGGAGGTGCCGTTGTCGCGGCTCCTCCTCGGTGGCCAGAACGGCACGACGGGGGACCAGTTCGCCGCTGCCCTCGGTGACCCGCTGTGGCCCTCGCGCCGGGTCGTCGACGGACCGCACGCCGAGGTGATCTCCCGGGGTGCGGGTCAGAGCGACCAGCAGATCCTGTTCTCGTCGTACGGGCGGATGGCGATGACGTGCATCCGGCACACGGGTCGCTACTTCGCCGCGACCGACGAGGCCGGCGTGGTCGCGCAGGCCCGCCAGTTCCTCGCCCGGGCCGGCGGCGAGCAGACCCGGATCGTGACCGGGGACCTGCACTCGGTGCCGGGGCTGCCGGTGCTCGTCGTCCCCATCGCGGACTCGGACTGCTGGCAGGTCCTCGACGGCCACCACCGGATCGCGCTCGCGGCCGCCGAAGGGAGGTCGACCGTCGCCGTCCGGGTCCGCCGGGGACGGGTGACGACGCCGCTGCAGGACCTGCTGCGGCGGATGTCGTGGCTCGGCGGCGGTCGCGAGCTGTACCAGCCGATCGACTCCCCGGAGCTCGACGCGAAGTGGCCGACCGTGCGCTGCTGCGTCGACCGGCTCGAGGCGATGGAGGCGTTCCTGCGCCTGCGGCTCCCGGCACTCTCGGGGAGCTACCTCGACGTGGCGAGCTGCTACGGGTGGTTCGTCGACGGGATGAGCCGGCTCGGCTTCGAGGCCGAGGGCATCGAGCAGGATCCGCTCGGGACGACCGTCGGGCGCCTGGTGTACGGCGTCGACCCCCAACGCATCCGGATCGGCGACGCGGCCGAGACCCTGCGCGGCACCCGCGAGCGGTGGGACGTGGTCTCCTGCTTCAGCCTGTTGCACCACTTCGTCCTCGGGCGGGGAAGCTGCGACGCCGACGAGCTCGTCCGCCTGCTGGACCGCGCGACGGGTCGCGTGCTCTTCATCGACACCGGGCAGGAGCACGAGAAGTGGTTCCGCTCCTCGCTCCGGGGCTGGAACCCCGACCACATCAGGCAGTACCTCCTCGACCACACGACGTTCGACGAGGTGCTCGACCTCGGCCCGGACCGGGACGCGGTCGGGCCGTACGCCGGCAACTACGGGCGCCACCTCTTCGCGTGCGTTCGCACCGATCGACCGGTCAGTGGCTGATGGACATGGAGCTGCTGGAGACCGCGGTCCAGCTGTGGCCCGGGGCCGAGGTCGTGCCGGCCGGCAGTGCGGCCGACGAGCGGCCGGTGCGGGCCCGGTACGCCGTGATCAGCAGGGCCCACGTGCCGACGGTCCTCGTCCCCGTCGAGTCCGCCGCTGCGGCCGGCGCCTCCCTGCGGCGGTTCAGCACGGCGTCGACCTGGTGGGACTCGACGGCACGCGCAGCCGCCGGGGCTGCCGTTCGGGCCGCGCCGGGTCTGCTCCGCCACCGCGTGGAGATCCGCGGTGGTGACGACAGCCTGGCCCAGCACCTGTCCGCGGTGCTCGGCACCGCGGTCACCTTCAGCATCACGATCGGCACCGCGCGGGTCAACCGGAAGCCGGTGCTGCAGGTCTTCGACGACGCCGGCCGGTGCCGGGCGTTCGCGAAGGTCGGCTGGTCGGACAGCACCGTCGCGGACGTGCTGGCGGAGGGCGCGGCGCTCGCCCGGCTCGGTGACATCGAGTTCCGGCACGTCGTACCCCCGGAGCTCCTCGCGAGGACGACGTGGCGCGGGCGCCCCGTCCTGGTCACCGGACCCCTCCAGCCGTCGGCCTGGTCGCGCCACCGGCGGGCCTGGGATCCGCCGGGGGTGGCGATGGCCGAGCTCGACGACTGGTTCTGCGAGGGCGAGCGCGAGCTCGTCGACTCCGACTGGTGGTGCCGGCGCTGGGAGATGGCCGGAGAGGTGGGCGACCCGGTGTCGCGCGGCCGGCTCGAGCGGGCCATGGAGCAGGTCGCGGTGGTCGCCGGTGAGCGCCCGGTCCGCTTCGGTGCGTGGCACGGCGACTGGACCCCGTGGAACATGGCCAACGCCGGGCAGGCCGTGCTGCTGTGGGACTGGGAGCGCTTCGCGACGGGCGTGCCCAGTGGGCTGGACCCGCTGCACTACGTCGTGAACGTGCTCAACGCCGGCGCTCCGGTCACCGCGGACGGCATCGTGTGGGCGTTGGCGCTGGCCGCTCATCACGACCGGAGCGTGGGCGGGCAGCCTCACGTGCAGAGCCTGCTCTACCTCGTGGAGATCCTCGCGCGCTACCTCCGGCTGACGCACGTTGCGGGCGGCGAGCACATCTCCGAACGGGCCATGCACACCCTGGTCGCCCTCGAACGCCTGACGGGACTTGACTGACCACACGGCCGGTCCAGCCCCGTCGGGCGTCGGAGCAGGGTTCAGCGGAGCCGGGTGGTCCCCGTCAGCGCCGACGCGAACGACTGGCGCTTCGCGGCGGTGCTCAGGCTCCAGTTCGCGACGCTGTTCAACGTGGTGTCGAAGTAGCTGTAGGCGATCCCGCCGTAGGTCCTCATGAGATCGACGCTGTCGCTGATCACCGCCGGGCGGGCCGCTGCCGCAGCGTCGGTGACGCCGGTCTCGCCGAGCCCCCAGCTGACGCCGACGGACTTGGCCCAGGTCGAGATCTTGCCGTAGTAGTCGGCGAAGTCGGTCCACTTGGTCGTGGTCCGCCCGTCCTTCGTCACGCCGTACTGCTGGTAGATGTCGAAGCCGGCCACGTCGACCTTGACGCCCCTCGGCCAGATCTCGGAGAGCCGGTACTGGGCGGCGCCGTAGAACTGGTTCCAGCCGGTCACCACGACGGTGAAGGCGACGTGGGGGGCCGTGGTGCGCACCAGGGGAGCGAGGTGCTCCTGCATCCGTCGCCATGCCTGGATGTCCCCGTCGCCCTCGGGCTCGTGGTGGAACGCGACCCACACCGGCCCACCGAGTGCCTCGAGGCGCTGGGCGATGTCCTTGGCCCATGCGTCCCCGCGGCCGGCGGCCATCTCCTCCCAGGAGCGGGGGAGCTTGAAGCTGATCCAGGGCAGGCGCCCGGCAGCCAGGTCGGTCCTCGCCGTCGCGATCGCCTTGTCGACACCGGAGGCGGTGAAGTAGGTACGCCGGACGGCGAGCCTGCCGCCCAGGGTGCTCTCCAGCGTCGAGGGATCGGTGTTGGACCCGTGCGCCGCGCCGACGTACACGCCGCACGACGGGATGCCCCGTGCCGACAGCGTGCAGCCGCTCGGGGGCGTCGTCGTGGAGGGAGCGGGTGCCGCGCTGCGGAACACGCGCGTCACGGTGAGGTCGTCGACGAAGACCCGGTTGCCCATCACGAGCCGGGGAGCACGCACCCGGACCCGCAGGGCCGAGTCGACCGCACGGGTGGTGATGCTCACCGGCAGGCGCCTCCAGACGGCGGGTCCGGCCACGAGGCGCACCCTGCGGGTCTGCAGGACACGACCGGCCTTGACCTCCTGGACGACGAGCGCCACGGTGCGGCGTGCCGATGCCCGGGCCCACCCGCGGACGACGTAGCGGGCTCCGGCGCGGTGCGCCCCGACCCGGCGTCCGGCCTGGACCGAGGCGGGCCCGGTCCGGACTGCCCGCAGCACGAGGGCTCGGGTCCCGTGGTGGCCCACGCCGACACGGGACAGCGCGACCCGGCTGTCGGCGACGCCCGCGAATCCGTCGAGCCTCCGCTCGAACGTACTGGTGTGCACTGCTGTGGATCCTGCCGACCGTGCGCTCGGCGTCACTGCGAGCAGGCCTGCGGCCAGTGCCACCAGGCCTGCGACCAGCCATGTCCATCGATTGGCGTGCGTCAACGTCCTCTACCCCTCCCTGGCCGGCGCGACGGGGTGTCGTGCGCCGGTCTCCCGTGTGGAACGTCAGGGATTCCATCGGCAGGGAGGAGGCAGCGGCGAATCGCTTACCCAAAATAGGGGAGGATGAGGATCAGATTCCGTGGCCCCGTCGGTGGGCGACGTCCAGGAGGCGCTCCGCGCTGACCAGGCGCAGGGCGACGACCGCGGCCAGGTAGGCCCGTGGCTCGCGGACCGATGCGCGCGCAGAGCTCAGGGCACAGGCGAACGCCTCGCGCCGGTGCAGCGCGGCCAGGGCGAACGCCTTGCGGCCGAGGAGCCGCGCCAGCGCACGGCGGTCCTCGTGGAAGACCGGGTGCTTGGCCAGGCCGTAGTCGATCGCCGCGGCGATGGTGGTCCAGTCGCGCGAGAACTGGGACGTGCCCCACCGGACCCGGACCAGGGGAGCCGCGACCAGGTGGAAGCCGCCGGCCTGGGCGGCACGGATCATCCAGTCGAAGTCCTCGCCGTAGCTGCCGGGGATCGCCTCGTCCACCAGTCCGATCGACGACAGGAGGGCCCGCCGGCGTACCACGACGGTGGAGGGGTGTGCCTCCATCACGCGGTGCCGGACGAGGTGGCGCAGCTCCAGGTCCGCGGGGGTGGGTACCCGGGTGTGGCGCTCGCCCTCGTAGGAGACCTCGATCCCGGTCACACAGGTCGCCGGTCCACCGGTCCGGAGGAGCTCGACCTGGCGGCCGAGCTTGTCGGGCAGCCACAGGTCGTCGTCGTCGCAGAACGCCACGAGCTCGCCCTGCCCCGCGAGGATCCCGGTGTTGCGCGCGCCGGCGAGGCCGGGACGACGACGGTTCGCCACGACCTCCACCGACCGGCCGGGACCGCGTTGCTCCAGGGAGTGATCGAGCTCGGTGCCGTCGAAGACGACGATGCAGCGGATCGTCCCGGCGTAGGTCTGGGAGAGGACGGCGGTGATCGCCTCGCGGACCAGCCGCGGGCGGTCGCGGGTCGCGATCACCACGTCGACGTCGGGCAGGTCCGCGTGCTCGCCGCTCACGGTACGCCGCCGCGAGCGCCGACGTCCTGCCGGTCGAGCAGCCCGGAGATCCGCCAGCACCGACGCAGGTTGACCAGGCTCGCGACCACGTAGAAGGCCAGTGCCACCGGGAGCCCGGTGGCGGCTGCCCCCGGTCCGACGATCGGGAGCAGGCCCAGCACGAGCGTCTCGGCCTCCACGGACCACGGAACCGGTCGCATCCCCGCCCGTCGGCACAACCGCAGCCAGCCGTCCACGACCGGCAGGCCGGTGGCCTGCGGGATGCGGGCGCTGCCCGCCCCGCGGTCCGCCACCCGGGCCAGGAGCTTGCGGTGGGCCAGCGCCCAGCCGTAGGTCCCTAGCGCACCCAGGAGCGCGCCGGCCAGCAGGGGATCGACACGGTGGGTGCGCACGGCCCACCAGGACAGGGCCGCGTACGCCGCGGTCACGCAGACCACGTCCGTCGCGACGTCGAGGAGGGCACCGCGGTGGGAGCTGCTCTGCTGGGACCGAGCGACCTTGCCGTCGAGGCAGTCCGCGAGGAAGCGCAGCAGGAACAGGGCTCCGCCCAGCCGCAGCAGACCGCCCGCCAGACTGGCGGCGGCAGCGACCCCGAGCAGGCCGGAGGCGGCGGTGATCCGGTTCGGGGTGATCGTGCGGTGCGGTGCCAGCACCCGCGCCAGGGGATCCACCAGGGGATCGATCGCGACCCGGGTCCAGATGTCGCGCGTCGGGGTCACGCCGTCCACGCGGAGCTCCTCCGTCCGGCGCGCGCGAGGCGCACACCCGCGAGGCCGACCAGGACGCCCAGGGCCAGCCCGCTCGTGACCGGCACCGAGCGATCGGGTGCCAGCCTGTGCACCTCGCCCACCCGGAGCACCCGCCCCGCCTCGGGGCGGTGGGTCGTGAGGTGATCGATCGCGGAGCGCAGGTACTGGCGTGAGGTGGTCCAGGCGGGATCGAGCGGATCCGTCGCGGCCAGGCTCGTCCTGAGACGGGCGACGAGATCGGCCCGTCGGCCGTCGAGGAACTCCTGCCGCTCGTGGAGGTACTCCTCCGCGACGGCCCGGGCCGCCGGCGACGGATCCTGCGGCGTCGGCGTGGTCACCGTCATCTCGACGACCGCCGACAGTGGCGGAGCCGTCACCTCGACGTCGTCACGGAGATCGCTGGTGCGGACCCCCGAACGGGCGCCGGCCCTACTGAGCGCGCGTTCCGAGAGCAGGAGCGAGGCCTCGGTGTCGACGCTGCTCGTGGTGGGGACGGCGGCGGAGCTGTCCTTCTCGAGCGCTGCCGCCTCCTCGCCGACGTCGAGGTAGGTGGGCGTCGGTGTCAGTCCCACGGCGACGGTGGACGCGAGGTGCGCGTCGGAGGTCGCGCTGGCGAGCACGCCGAGGAGCGCGCCCGTCGATGCGACACCGGCCACGACGAGCACGGCGGTCCGGTCGACCCGAGGCAACCGGTGGCTGCGCCCCTCCTGGCGCCAGGCCAGCCCGACGGCGGCCATGACCAGCAGCATCGGCAGGCCCAGGGTGTCGTACACCGTCATCTGGAGCAGGAAGATGCCGACCACGAAGGTCGCGACGGTCGTGCTGACGTCGCGACAGCGCACGACGCGGGCGAGGACGAGCACGAAGAAGCCCAGGAAGAGGACGGCTCCGACCCAGCCCTGGGAGAAGAGCAGCAACCAGAGCTGGCCCTGCGTCCCCAGGGGCGGCACCCCGCACGCGGCGCAGTCCGGGGTGGACCCACCCGCGATCGACTCGAAGGTGCCCGCCGTGTCGCGCGTGCTCCCGAAGCCCACGGCGGGTGAGCCCTCGGTCATCGAGCTGACGGTCGCGACGAGCAGCTGGGACCTCCTGTCGTTGCTGTGCGGATGATCGATCCGGGACTGCACGGTGTCGCCGAGTGGGGTGGACGTCAGGGCGACCCCCGCGAAGATGACCGTGGCCACGAGCCCGGTCAGAGCGACCGGGTTGCGCCGGAGCGCGGCCAGCACCAGCAGGCCGACGGCGGCCGCCCCGAGGGCGATCCACAGTCCCCGGTTGAGGCTCATCACCACCGGGATGGCGGCCGCCGCGACGACGGGCGCCGCACACCACCGCCACTTGCGGGGCGCGGAGGCCATCGCGGCCACGAAGAACACCAGGGAGAGGGCCAGCACGCTGCCCCACGTGTTGGTGTAGGGGAACGGTGCCTTGGGACGCGGCTCCGGGTCGCCGAGCACCTCCTGGACGTCCGCCACCTCGGCGGACACCAGGGTGTGGACGAACTCGTTGGCCGTCAGCTGGTGCGGAAGAACGCGTTCGGCCAGCGTGGTCACGGTGAGCTCCGGACTGCTCACGCCCACCACGCCGCCGATCACCGCGACGACGAAGACGGAGGCGAAGACCCGGTGCACGAGCCGATCGGGCAGGAGGCTCGCCGGGGTGTTGCCGATCCAGAGCAGCAGGATGCTGCAGCCGACGTACCACGACAACCGGAAGCCGAAGACGAGGATCCGGGTCCCGCCGTCGGCATCGACCGCTCCCGGCGCCGTCGACCACAACGTGCCGAGGCCGAGCAGCACCCAGAGCAGGAAGAGCAGCCACCAGGCGAAGTGCGGCGGGACGAGCATCCTGCGTCGGGCCCACAGGTCCCAGGCCATCGGGACCACGACCAGCAGGGGGACCAGGGAGGCGACACCGACCAGCCACCACAGGGGCAGTCCGACGATGCCGACGACGAATGCCCGGCGCGCGACCCTCGTTGTCGGAGGTTCGGTCCGATGTCCCTCCGCCATGGGCCAAGCCAACCGTCTCGACGGGCCCGGCCGACTCATCAAATTTGGGTGAGTATCGCTGCGAGCCGGGAGAGGGGTCGTCGTCGGCCTACGGTGAAGGCCGTCGAGCCTGCGTGACGTGGGAGGGAGGCAGCGACGATGAGAGCCCTGTCGGCCCGCGTCCGCGGGGGACGTGTCCCTGCGCTGAGGAGAGGCCGGTGAGCTGTGAGCACCCGGATCACCGTCGCGGTCCTCCTCCCGCTCGTGCTGACGAGCGGCTGCGGTGCGCCCGCTCACCCGCCGGAGGGGTCCGGCGCGCAGACCGTCGACCGTGACGACGTCGAGCTGCGCGACTACGACATCGCGTTCGCCTTCGACGACCCGGTCGTGCCGGGCGACGTCGTCCCTGGCGCGGGCAGTGTGGGAACCCTTCCGCTGCGCGCGTCCGTGGTGACCTTGGGCGGCGGGGAGCTCACCTGGACCCCCGACCTCGACGAGGGCTGGGCGGTACGGACCCCCGCCGCCCGTGCGGACGGTGCGATCCGGGCGGCCGCGATCGTGGTCTGGCCGGACGCGGCGGGCCACGCGCAGCTGGATCCCGGTCGTCGGACCGTCCGGCTGCAGGCGGATCTCCGGGCCGATGCCCCGGCGCCGCCGCGACCCGGCGACGATGGTGACAACGTGGTCCAGTGGGGCCGTTTCGGCGATCCCGCCCAGGTCAAGCTCCAGCTCGACCACGGCACCCCGTCCTGCCGAGCCGTCGGCAGCGACCGGGCGGTGCTGGTCGCGGCGGACCGCAAGGTCGTGCCCGACCGCTGGTACCGGCTCACGTGCTCGGTCCGCACGGGTGAGGTTCGCCTCCAGCTGCTCGACCTCGAGCGAGGTGGGGAACCCAGTGAATGGAGCCAGCCGATCGGTCCGGGCGCGATGGTCTTCGGTCCGGTGCCGCTGTCGATCGGGGCCAAGGTCGGGGCGAGCGGTCAGCTGGATCGCCGTTCGGTCGACCAGTTCAACGGAGTCATCGACCGTGTCGTCGTCGACGTTCGCTGACGAGGCCGCGCGGCGCGTCGTCCTGGTGGCCGATCGCCGGCTGGTCGGGCAGGCCATCGCCGCGGCCCTGAACGCCCAGGGCTTCCGCTCGACGGTGCTCGAGTGGCCCGAGCGGCGCCGCACGATGGTGTTCCGGGGCCGGCTGGCCCGTACCGGAGCGCGGGTCGGCGTCGTGCTGTGCGACCTGCGGACCCCGGACCTGCTGCATGACGTCGAGGTGCTGGTCAGTCGGGGGCCCGTGCGCTGGCTGGTCCTCACCGACAGCGCGCTGGGGCCGCGCTGGGGCACGGTCCTGACCGCCGGCGCCGTCGGTGTGCTGCCCACGACGACGACGACGGCCGGCCTCGTCACCGGTCTGCGCGAGACCATGGCCGGTCGCTCCCCGACCCCGGATCCGCTCCGCACGCGCGCCGTACGGGAATGGGAGGACGTCGCGGAGGGGCAGCGGGACCTGGTGCGCCGGATGGAGCTGCTGACCCACCGCGAGTACGAGATCCTCGGCTCCCTCTACGACGGCATCTCGGTCAGGGAGATCGCCGAGGCGTCGGGGGTCGCGGAGGCGACGGTCCGCAGCCAGGTGAAGTCGCTGCGCCGCAAGCTCGGCGTGGACTCCCAGCTCGCCGCCGTCGCGATGTACCGCAGGTCGCTGGAGGTGTTCCCGCGGTTCGGGGGTCGCTGACGCTGCGACGCGGCCGCTCGCGCTTCGGCACGGGGGCCGCGCGCTTCCGGGGAAGTGCTGTGGTGCCCGTGTCCGGCCGCTCCTGCCGGGTATCGCTGGTGATCAGCAACCACGACACCCAGGAGGACGAGGATGAGCAGCTCCCTGACCACCGGCGCCAGCAGCGTTGCCGACACCGACGACCGCTCGGCACGGAAGACGCGGCGGATCGCGTTCCTCGTGGCCGGCGAGGGGATCGAGCGGGTGGAGCTCGACGATCCCTGGAAGGCGGTGGTCGACGCGGGCCACGAGGCCGTCCTGGTCAGTCCGGAGGACGGGTCCGTGCAGACCTTCGACCACCTCGACAAGGCCGACACCCGCGCGGTCGACGTCACCGTGAGCGACGCCGACGCGGGCGACTTCGACGCCCTCGTCCTGCCCGGGGGTGTGGCGAACCCGGATGCGCTGCGGACCGACGACGGCGCCGTCGCGCTGGTGCGCTCGTTCATGGAGCAGGGCAAGCCCGTCGCCGCGATCTGCCACGCGCCGTGGACGTTGATCGAGGCGGACGTCGTGCGCGACCGGCGGTTGACGTCGTGGCCGAGCCTGCAGACGGACCTGCGCAACGCCGGCGCGACCTGGGTCGACGAGCGGGTCGTCACGGACGGCAACCTCATCACCAGCCGCAAGCCGGACGACCTGCCGGCGTTCATCGCGTCCCTGGTCGAGGCGCTGGAGCACGGCGCGGACTCGGCGCGCTCGGCCGACGTCTGAGGCTGTCAGGGGGTGGGCGAGGCGCTCGCCCCCTCAGCCGCCTTCCTCGGTCAGCGAGGTGGCCGGGAGCCAGTCGGCGCCGAGCAGCGCGGCGAGGTCGGCCAGGCCGGTGGTGTCGCTCCCGACGGTGTCGGAGGCCGCGGCGATCCGCTCGACCATCACCTTGCCGACCTGCTCCTCGACCGTGCCCTCGGCGTAGGCGATGTGCCACGGGGAGACCTGGTGGTCGCGGTGGGTGCGGCCGGTCACCTGCCGGCCGGCGATGCCCGAGAACCTGGCCTGGTGGAAGACACCGACCCGCGGTGCGGTGCTGGCCTGCCGGCCGTCGGGGAGGGTCTCGCCCGCGTGCAGGCTGATCGAGGCGACCGTGGTGAAGACGCAGACCTTGGCGGCCCCGGTCTGGAACCGGAGCCGCTCTGCCTCCACGTCGAACCGGTCGCGACCGTAGATCGTGGCGACCTCGATGCCGGAGTCCCGCAGCCGGTCGGCGATCGGGTCCGCGGCCGTCGCGACGAACTCGACCGAGCACGCCACCTGCCGCTCCGCCTCGACCTGCTGGGCGATCCACGCGACCGTCGAGTCGACCCGGATCAGGCCGGCCTTCTGGCGGAAGCGCAGCAGCGCGGCTCGCCCCTTGGCGACGTTGCGGCCGCGCCGGGCGATGTCCATCTCGCGGCAGAACGCGCCCCACTCGGCCTCGTACGCCGACCGCTCCGCTGGCGTGAGCGCGACCGGCATGCCCGAGATCGGCACCGGCCCCCACGGCGCCGCGCGGTGCAGCATCGCCGGCGGCCGCTCGTCGGCGAGCCAGCCGCGCACGAGCTTGAGGTCGGCGGCCCGCCGCGCCGCGTCGGTGGTCCACGCGGCGCCGTACCGGCCGTGCTCGACGGCGACCCCGTGCCGCTCCAGCGCCGCGGCGAAGTCGGCGCCGGGCTGGGTCGCCGAGATCCAGTCCCTCATCGGCTCCCCGAGGACCTGCGCGTAGGCCGGCGCGAGGTACGGCAGCTCCAGCGGCGTGTGGCCGGGCGTCGCCGTCGTCGCGATCACGAACGGCGCCTTGTCGTGCGGCTTTCCGTGCCCGGAGATCCGCGTCCAGTGCTTCCAGCGCTTGGTCGTCGTACGGCGCAGGGCGTGGGCCTCGTCCGCGATGATCACGTCCCACGTGTGGTCCTTGACCTTCTCCAGGCGGTCCCACGTGATCACGACCCACTCGAGTCCACCGTCGCCCAGTGCCGTGATCGTGCGGCACCAGTGCCCGATCGTGATCGCCGCCGGCCGGTCGGCCACCACCAGCACCCGGCGGGCGCCCCGGAGGTCGCCCACCGCCGTCGCCCCCAGGACCGCCGAGATCGTCTTGCCCACGCCGGGCTCGTCTGCCAGCAGGAACTGGCGCCCACCGGCCGCCGCCCGCTCCGCGATCGCGTCTGCCGCCTCGAACTGGAGCTGCCGCGGCTCGAGTGTGTCGGTCGGCTCCGGGTTCGGCGTCGGGCTGTCCGGGTTGAGGGTGTTCTCGACGAACCTGCCCAGCGTGTGGGGGCCCGGGGAGTACGGCGCCAGGTGCGCCGGGAGGTGGCGGCCGACGTACACGTGGGCCTTCACCGCCGAGTGCCAGGTCGCGCCCTCGACCTGGGTCCCGTAGGGCACGTCGAGCACCCACAGCCGCTCACCCGGCCCGACGAACGGCAACGGCCGTGGGGACGATCGGGTGCCGCTGCGTCGGCGTCCGCTGGATCGACGAGAGCTGGCCACCTGCCGACGCTACCGGGGGACCCAGCTCGGAACGACGATGAACCCGCCGACAGGGCAGCTGGGTCCGTACGGCGACCTCATGACCGCCGTTCCAGCCACCCTCGTGCGGTGCATCAGGAGGTCGAGCGGCCCGGTGCTGACACCGATGGCATACCCGGGTTCGCGTTGGCCCGCGATCTTCCAGCGCGGCTTGTTGCACACGGTGCCGTCCGGGCGGATCCCTCGGTCGGTGAGGACGGGACCGTACTCGGCGCCGGCGGGTATCCCTCCCATGACCACCCGGGTCCGCGCCAGGATCCGGGAGGCGTGACCGTCGACGTACCTCCAGTCGTCGACGACCCTGAGGGGTCCCACGTGACGCAGGGCCTGGTCGTCGAGCGCACGCACCACGCACGATCGGTAGGACCAGGCGCCGGTGACGCCCCAGCTGGTCTGGCGGGCGCGCACGCAGATGACGCGGCCCGAGCCGACGAGGAGCTGGTGCCACTGCTCGGTGGTGCCGGTGATCGCCGTCTGCCACGCCGGCCGCGTGGCCGCGCGCATGTCGGCGCGGAGCACCTGCACGTCCCACGTCCGGTTCTCCTCGCCCGTGGCGTCGGGCAGGTTCATCTCGACGGCGGGGTCGATCCGCAGGCGGATCTGCGGCCGGATGCTGTACGGCCCCAAGTTGCCGCGGAAGAACGTCTGCGGCGCACCGACCGCCGGCACGGTCACCGCAGGTGACGGAGCCTCGGAGGCGGCGACGGAGGGGGAGAACGAGGTCAGGGCGCCCGTCAGGGCAAGGGCGAGCAACGGGATCAACCTGGGCATCGGCACTCCTCGAGGTGCGTCGGGGGTCCGTCAGTGTGCCACGACGGCCCGGATCATCTGCGCAGCGGCGAGGTGCGCGCGATCCCGTCGTCGATCATCTGCTGGAAGTGCTCGGTGACGGTGCTGGCGGGATCGCGGTAGGCCAGGCCCAGCTCCTGGCGGCTGCGGGTGTTGTCGAACTCCAGCGGCCAGCCGACGTTCTTCTCCACGAACTCCCGGCTGTAGCCCGCCACCGGTGCCACCAGCTTGAACACCCGCTTCGGGATCCTGTTGTGGGGGAACGGGTACGTCAGCCCGAACGCCCCGCGCAGGATCTTCCCGATCTGGAGCATCGTGATCGTGCGGGCGTTGGTGATGTAGCGGCCGTGGGCCTCCGGCGTGAAGCCCGCGAGGATGTGCGCCCGCGCCACGTCGCGCACGTCCACCATCCCCATCGCGAGGTCCGGTGCACCGCCGAGCAGGCTGCCGTCCGTGAACGCCTTCATGGTGGTCATCGAGCCGGACTTGCTCGCCGTGGTCAGCGCGGGCCCGAGTACCAGGCCCGGGTGGATCGTCACCAGGTCCCAGCGGTCCTGTCGCTCGCAGATCTCCCAGGCGGCACGCTCCGCGACGGTCTTGGAGTACGGGTACGGCTGGTGGTCGACACTGCTCGTCGTGTTCCAGTCGCTCTCGTCGAACGGACCGCGGCCCGCCATGTCGGCGTTGTCGCCGTGGATGGCCACCACGCTGCTCGTCAGCACGACCCGCTTGACCGACGGCGTGGCCTCCACGCTCGCCAGCACGTTGCGGGTGCCGTCGAGCGCCGGCGTCACCAGCTGCCGCTGCGGGTCGCGCACCTTGCCGAGGAGGAACGGCGAGGCGGTGTGGATCACGAGCTCGCACCCCTCCATCGCCTCGGCGTAGCTGCCGTCGGTCAGCAGGTCGGCGCGGTGCAGGGTGAGGCGACCGGGGTGCTCCGCGGCCAGCGCGTGCAGGTGCTCCAGCCCGGACGACTTGTCGGGGTCGCGCACGGTGCCCCGGACGACGTACCCGTCCTCGAGGAGGTAGCGCACGATCCAGCTGGCGACGTACCCGGTCGCGCCGGTGACGAGGACGGGCTGGGTGGGGTCGATGGTCGTGGGGGACGAGCCCATGACGGATCTCCGTTCGCGAGGCGGGACGAGGCGAGGTTCTCCGAGGATCCGGACTCTATGTGCGCCAGTCCCCCGACGGGGGCGGCGTCCTCCGTTCGAGACCCACCTGCGGCCGCCGCTGGTCAGGCGGCGAGGAACTCCGCGACGACCGGAGCGAACTTCTCGTGGAACTGGAAGATGCCACCGTGGCCGGAGTTCGGGTAGATGACCAGCTGGCTGCCCTTGATCCGGCGGTGCAGGTCCTCGGACAGCACGGTTGGGACCATGCGGTCGTGGTCGCCGTTGGCGATCAGGGTGGGCTGGGTGACGGTGGAGAGGTCGGAGGGGGCGGAGCGGCCGAACTTCTGGATCGCCTTGAGCTGGGTGCGCAGTGCGGTGAGGCTGATGTCCTTGTCACGGTCGACCGTGCGCTCGCCGAGACGTGCGACGAAGGCCTTCCCCGCGGCCTTGCCCGCCGCGTCGCGGTTGAAGAAGAGAAACTCCTTGGGGTCCGAGCGGGTCAGGGTCGCGCGCAGGATGTCCCAGTAGGTCACGCCGACCACCTTGTCCATGTCCTTGCCGCCGCGCGGGCCGGTGCCGGTGAGGACGAGCCGGCGGAC
Source organism: Nocardioides sp. Root240 (assembly GCF_001428825.1). Lineage (GTDB taxonomy): Bacteria > Actinomycetota > Actinomycetes > Propionibacteriales > Nocardioidaceae > Nocardioides. The sequence goes on from NZ_LMIT01000002.1 coordinate 244,417, forward strand.
CAGGTCGGGATGCTTGACGACCAGGTCCTGGGCGATCATCCCGCCCATCGAGAAGGAGAACACGTCGATCTTGTCGTAGCCGAGTGCGGTGATGAACTCGTACGCGTGGTCGGCGGCTTCCTCGAGGGTGGCCGGCACCTTCCCGGTCGATGCCCCGACGCCGCGCTGGTCGAAGGTGATGACGTGGCGGGTCCGGGCGACGGCGTCGACGATGTGGGGATCCCAGTTGTCCAGGGTCGCCGCGAGGTGGACGAAGAAGACGACGGGGATGCCGCCCTTCGGGCCCAGCTCCCGGTAGGCGTAGCTCACGCCGCTGGCGTTGACGGTGCGGGCAGGGGCTTGGGCGTAGGAGGTGACGACCGGGTCGTTGCCCGGGGTGGGATGCGACATCTGAGGGCTCATTTCGAGGTCGTGGCGGCCGCGAGGACCGCATCTTGATGGCATGTTGGTTCCGTTCGGCAGGGCGGTTCCGGCGCGTCAGCGCAGGAAGTCCAGGACCTCCGGCACGAAGCGGTCGTGGTGCTGGAACACGCCCCCGTGGCCGGCGTCGGGGTAGACGACCAGGCGGGCGTCGGGGAGGCGGTGCGCGAGCTCGAAGGACCCGCGGGTCGCCAGCATGCGGTCGTCCTCGCCGTTGGCCACGAGCGCCGGCTGGCGGATCAGCTCCAGGTCCATCGGGGGCCGGGCACCCCACCGCGCGATGGCCACCATCTGGCGGGCGGCTGCTCTGAGCGAAGTCCGCTCGACACGATCGCTGGTCCGCTCGCCGATGCGCCGCATGTAGTCGGCGGCGGCGGCGCGGCCGCTCGGTGTCCTGGTGAAGAAGAGGAGGGGCTTGGGGTCGCTCCTCCGGGCCGCGCCCTGCGCGGTGTCGGTGAGGAGGCGCCGGTTGAGCCGGCCGACGCCCTTGAAGCCGGCCGGGCCGGTGCCCGCGAAGACCAGCCGCCGCACCAGGCGCGGCTCCCTGGTAGCGACCACTTGGGCGATGAACCCGCCGAGGGAGAACCCGAGGAGGTCGACCTCGACCAGCCCGAGAGCTCGGACGAACGCGATCGCGTCGCCGGCCATGGCCTCGACGGTCAGCGGGACCCGGCCGCTGGTGCCACCGACCCCGCGGTTGTCGAAGACGACGACGTGTCGCTCCGCGGCGATGCCGTCGAGGACTCGCGGGTCCCAGTCGTCGATCGTGGCCGTGAAGTGGTGCAGCAGCACGAGGGGTACGCCGCCGCGCGGACCGAGCTCGCGGTAGGCGAACCGCACGCCGTCGGCGTCGAGGTGACGGGTGGGTGCGGTGGCCGAGGTCACCGCGGATGTCGCCGGGCCGCTCGACCTGGTCATCGCGTCACCACGATCTTGCCGGAGGCCTTGCCCTGCTCGACGTAGGCCATGGCGTCGAGGGTCCGGTCGAAGGGGAAGGTGCGGTCGAGAACGGGACGCAGCGTGCCGTCGTCGTAGAGGCCCGCGAGGGTCGCGAGCTGGGCGCCGCTGGCCTTCATGAAGAAGAACGAGTAGCGGACGCCGAGACGCCGTGCCGCGCGGCGGACCTTCCGGCTCATCAGGGCCATCACCGGCTTGAGCAACGGCTGGCCGAGCCGGGCGGCGAAGGAGGGGTCGGGCGGCCCGACGACGCTGATCGCCAGCCCGCCGGGCCTCAGCACCCGGAGGGACTTCTGCAGGCTGTCGGGGCCGAGCGAGTCGAGGACGACGTCGTACCCGCTGAGGACGTCGACGAAGCCGGTGGTGGTGAAGTCGATGACCTCGTCGGCGCCCAGTGCCCGGACCTTCTCGGCGTCCCTGGTGTGCGCGGTCGTCGCGACGTGGGCACCGAGGTGCTTGGCCACCTGGATGACGGTGGATCCGAGGCCTCCGGCGCCTGCGTGCACGAGGACCTTCTGGCCGGGCCTGACCTCGGCCAGGTCCACGAGCGCCTGCCACGCGGCGAGCGCGACGAGCGGCACGGCGGCGGCTTCCTCGAACGACAGCGTCGCGGGCTTGTGGGCGACGTCCGCGGCATCGATCGCGATCGACTCGGCGAAGGCGCCGATGCGCAGGTCGCGTGGCCGGGAGTAGACCTCGTCGCCCACCGCGAAGCCGCGGACCTCGGAGCCGACCTCGGTCACGACGCCGGCGAGGTCGTGGCCGAGCACGAAGGGCGGCTTGTACTTCAGGAGCTGCTTGAACTCGCCGTTGCGGACCATCTTGTCGAGCGGGTTGATGCTGGCGGCCCGGATGTCGACGAGCACGTCGCGTGGCCCGACGCTCGGTGCCGGGACGTCGGCAGCCTGGAGCCCGTCAGGGCCGTAGTGGGTGACGACGAAGGCTTTCATTCGGGTTCCTGACGGTTCGCGTGGGCGGGAGGATGGGGAGCGGTGGCCAGGGCCACCGCATTGGTGTACGCCGCCGCGAGCACGCGGTCGGACAGGTCGGGGTCGGTGACCGCGCGGGCCACCTGCAGTGACCCGACCAGCAGCGAGAAGAGCCCGATCGCGCGCTGCTCGGTCTGTTCCGGGTCTCCGTTGTCGAGGTGACGTGCGATGGCCTGGATCATCGCCGTCGCGCCCGCGGTGTAGGCCTCCCGGACTGCCACGTCGCACCGCCCGATCTCGTCCAGGAGGGCCGCCGAGGGGCAGCCGCCGGCGAGGTCGTCGCGATGGGCGGGGGAGAGGTAGTACCGCAGGTACTGCTCGACCGAGGCGAGTCCGGCCGGCAGGGAGTCCACGACGGCGACCTGGTCCTCGAGCTGTTGGGTCACGACCGAGGCGACGAGGTCGTCCTTCGAGGAGAAGTGGCCGTAGAAGGCGCCGTTGGTCAGGCCGGCATCGGCGACGAGCGTGGCGATGCCCGAGCCGTCGATGCCGTCGCTCTTGAACCGGCGCCCGGCCGTCTCGATCATGCGACGCCGGGTCGCCTCCTTGTGCTCGGGGCTGTAGCGGGTCATGGGGTCCATCTCCTCTCGGGGGCTTGCGGGAATCTTAGCATTACGATCATACTATTACGACCGTACTGCAATCCCGACATCTGGAGTCGCCATGGCCTCGCTCGCTGATCCGCTCGACCTGCCGTCCGGCGTACGGCTGCCCAACCGCATCGGCAAGGCGGCGTTGAGCGAGGCCCTGGGCGACGCCGACAACTCGCCCGACAACCGGATCGTCACCCTCTACCGGCGCTGGGCGCAGGGAGGCTACGGACTGCTGGTCACCGGGAACATCATGGTCGACCGCGCCCATCTCGGGGAGCCGGGCAACATCGTGATCGAGGACCGTCGCGCCCTGCCGCAGCTGACGGCGTGGACCAAGGCCGCGCACGACGGGGGCGCGGTGATCCTCGCGCAGCTGAACCACCCGGGCCGCCAGTCCAACCTCCTCGCCGTCGGCCACCGCCCCGTGGCGCCGAGTGCCGTCCCGCTGGCGATGCCCGGCGCCACCACGCCGCGGGAGCTGACCGCCGCCGAGATCGAGGACATCGTCGAGCGCTTCGCGACCGCCGCCGCGGTCTGCGAGGAGGCCGGGTTCGACGGCGTCGAGCTCCACGCGGCCCACGGTTACCTGATCACCCAGTTCCTCTCGCCGCTCACGAACCTGCGCACCGACGAGTGGGGAGGCAGTCCCGAACGGCGCATGCGGTTCCTGATCGAGGTCGTGCGCCGCGTGCGATCCCTGGTCCGCCCCGGCTTCGCGGTCGCCGTGAAGCTGAACTCCGCGGACTTCCAGCGCGGAGGCTTCAGCGAGGACGACTCCCGTGCGGTCGTCGCTGCCCTCGCCGAGGAGGCCGTCGACCTGATCGAGGTCAGTGGAGGCAGCTACGAGGCCCCGGCCATGGGTGGCTCCGAGGCCTCGTCCACCCGCGAGCGGGAGGCCTACTTCCTCGACTACGCACGGTCGGTGCGGCGCGAGGCGGGATCGATCCCGATCGCGGTGACCGGTGGTTTCCGAAGCCGCGCCGCGATGGAGGCGGCGCTGGAGGTCGGTGACTGCGACCTCGTGGGCTTGGCCCGGCCGACCGTCACCACGACCGACGCCGCGGCGGCCATCCTCGAGGGGCGCACCAGCGTGCTGACGGCGCACGAGATCCGGGCCGGCATGCGTCCCATCCTCGGCCGGCTCACCGACCTGAAGGCGCTCGACGGCTTCCTGAACATCAGCTGGAACACCGACCAGCTGCACCGGCTGGCCCGAGGGCAGGAGCCGGACCTGAGCCGTGGTGCCCTGCGCACCGCCACCGCCATGGTGCGCCGCAACGGCCGCGTCTCGTTCACCCCGCGTCGGGGCCTCAAGTGAGCCGCCCGTCGTACGACCTCACCGACAAGGTCGTCCTCATCACCGGCGGGAACGGCGGGATCGGAGCCGCGACGGCCCGCACCCTGCTCGGCCGCGGCGCCCGCGTGGTGATCGCCGACATCGACCCGGCGACGCCCGGTCGTGCGAGGGACCTGCACCCGGCCAACGCCCTGGGATGCGTCGCCGACGTCCGCGACCCCTCGACGCTCGAGGCCGCCGTGGCTCACGCGGTCGACCACTTCGGGCGTCTGGACGTCGTGATCGCCAACGCCGGACTCCTCGCGAAGGCGGCCACCCTGCGCAACACGCCCACCGCGGACATCGAGGCCACCCTGGCGGTGAACGTCACCGGCGTCGCCAACACGGTGACCGCGGCGCTGCCCCAGGTGATCGCCCAGCAGGGGCAGGTCGTTGTGATCAGCTCGGTCTTCGCCTTCCTCAACGGCATGGGCACGATCCCGTACGCCATGAGCAAGGCGGCCGTCGAGCAGCTCGGACGCGGTCTGCGCGTCGAGCTCGCCGACCATGGCGTCTCCGTCCTGACGGCGTACTTCTCCCTCGTCCAGACAGACATGATCGCCCGCGGCGTGGACGAGGACCCGGTCGTCATGGAGCTGCTCGGCGCCCTGCCCAAGGCGATGCTCAAGCGGATCACGCCGGATCAGGCCGCCGCCGGCATCGCGGACGGACTGGAGAACCGCGCGGTGCGGGTCATCCGCCCGAACCTGTGGGGTCCAGTGTCCTCCCTGCGGGGCCTCCTGAACCCCACGCTCGACTCCCGTTTCAGCCGCGACCGCCGCATCCTCGACGTCCTCGCCCGACTCGACGCCCGCCCGGTGGCCGTCGTACCCACACCCGCAACAACGTCTGCAGGATCCTCACGAAGGAAGAAGTCATGACCACCGCCTGGAAGACCACGCCCACCAAGGCGATCGACGTCGACGGCACCTCGTTCGCCTACCGCGAGCTGGGCGAGCCCGGAGGTGTGCCGGTCGTGTTCCTGCACCACCTGACCGCCGTGCTCGACGACTGGGACCCGCGCGTGCTGGACGGCGTCGCCGCGAAGCACCACGTGATCGCGTTCGACAACCGCGGCGTCGGGAGCACCGGCGGCCGGGTGCCGACCGACGTCGCCCAGATGGGCGCCGACGCGATCGCCTTCATCCGTGCGCTGGGCCACGACCAGGTCGACCTGATCGGCTTCTCGCTCGGCGGGGGCGTGGCCCAGATGGTCGCACTCCAGGCGCCCGACCTGGTCCGCCGGTTGGTGCTCGCCGGCACGGGCCCGCGCGGCGGCGGGGGCATCTGGAAGATGCCGTTCATCGTCGGCGGTGCCTACGCCAAGGCCTTCCTGAGTCGGAAGGACCCGCGCCACTTCCTCTTCTTCCCCCGCACCCGGGAGGGCAAGAAGGCGGCCAACGCCTACTTCGCGCGGCTCGCGGAGCGCACGTCGGACCTGGACACCCCGATCTCCCGGCAGGCCGGCATCGCGCAGGTGCGCGCGATCACGAGCGCGGGACTGCACCGCGCCGACGACCTGTCGCAGATCAAGGTCCCGGTCCTCGTCGCCAACGGCGACAACGACCTGATGGTCGCCAGTGAGCACTCCAGGGACATGGCGGCCCGGCTGCCCGACTCCCGCCTGCGGATCTACCCCGCCGCCGGTCACGGCGGCGTGTTCCAGTACCACCACGAGTTCGTGCCCGAGGTCCTCGACTTCCTGGGGGCGAAGTGACGGGCGGGCCCGACTTCGTCACCATCGACGCCTTCGGGCGGCCGCCGGGCGGGCGACTCCGATGGCGACGTGGCCTCGCCCGCGCGATCGAGAACGGCATCAGTGGGCTCCGTGGCGCCTCGGTGAACTACGCCAACAACGGCACCCACGCCCTCGTACCCAGCCTGGTGCCGGGTGGGTGCGCCCTCGTGGCAGCCTGGGAGTCGGCCGAGGCGGCCGAGGCCGCGTTCGCCGGCCCGCTGCGTGGTGCGATCGACGGTCCGGGCCGGTTCAGCATGGACAGCGAGCTCGTCCGGGTGCGGATCGACTCGGAGTCCGAGCGGGACGACTGGCACGGCTGGCGGCCCAGTGCCGAGGGGGCCGAGCCCCTCGCGGAGGGCGAGCCCATGGTCGCGATCGTGCACGGCATCCTCCGCCGCGGCCGGCTCGTCGAGTTCCTCCGCAACAACGTGCACGCAGCCAGCCGGGCCGCCCACCACCCCGGGCATCGCGGCAGCATCGACATCTCGTCCCAGCTGCCCTACGAGCACACCTCGATCAGTCTCTGGAAGACGTACGGCCTCGCGCAGGACTTCGCCTACAAGAAAGGCGGCCACGCCAGTGCCATGACCCATGCGCTGAAGGAGAAGACCCATCGGGTCGGGGTCTTCCTCCAGGCCCGGCCGCTGGCCTGCACCGGGGCGCTCGGGATCGACCGGCCGCCGTACCCGCAGCTGCCGGAGGCGCGCCGAGCGGGTTGCTAGGTCCAGGCGCGCCGGAGCGCGGTCTCGTGCGATGCGAGGGCGGCGGCGCGGTCGGCCCCGAGCCCGACGCAGAAGGTGACGCCCATCGGGACCAGGACCTGCCAGACGGGGTCGGCGAACTCGGCGAAGTGGTGGGAGAGCTCGAGGGTGACGTAGCCGTGGACGAAGCTCCACAGCGCGCCGGCCGCAGCGGCCGGGTCCTCGATCGTGAGCCCGCCGTCGTCGCCCATCCGCGCGGCGGCCGCGATCACGTGGGCGTACGCAGCGTGGAACGCGGGGGAGTGGCCGGCCCGCCGCTCGCCCTTCGCAGGCGTCGGACGATAGGTCGCGCGGGTCGAGAGGCCGAACATGGCGTCGTACAGGTGCGGGTTCGCGCGCGCGTAGGACAGGGTGGTGAGGGCCATCGTGAACAGGTCGGCCACGGGATCCTCGCTCGCACCCACCTCCGCGAACGCTTGACCCAGCTGGTCGAAGCCGTGGTCCTGCACGGCGCTGAGCAGCTCGGGGACCCCTCCGAAGTAGTTGTAGACGACCATGCTCGACATGCCGGCCCGTGCGGCGACCGCTCGTGCCTTGATGGCCGAGGGCCCTTCCTCGGCGAGCATGGCGACGGCTGCCTCGATGAGTCGCTCGGGGATCCCGTTCGACGGGCCGTCGGTCGTGGTGGAGTCTCTCGCCATGGGCGTCATCGTCCCAAACCGGCGGCAGGGACCTGGGCCATGGCGTGCTCGGCCAGGGCGGTGATCGTCAGCGCCGGGTTCACACCGGGGTTGGCCGGGAGTGCAGCGGCATCGCAGACGACCATGTTGCGGTAGCCGTACACCTTCAGCTCGGCGTCCACGACCCCGGTCGCCGGGCTCGCGCCGATCACCGCGCCGCCGAGCACGTGGGCCGTCATCGGCCGGTTCCCGAACGCCTCGAAGACGCTGCCCTGGGCGATGCCCCCGGTGCGCTCCGCGAGCCACGTCGCGACCCGGTGACCCTCTCGGATGAACGTCGGGGCGGGGCGCTCGTCGTCGCGGCCGGTGGAGAGCCGGTAGCCCCTGCCGAGGAGGCGCTTGCTGGCAACGAACCGGATCGCGTTGTCCCGTGGCTGCATGACGAGCATCATCAGCGTCCTCGCGCTCCAGCCCGAGCGCAGCGTCGCCAGCCAGCGTCGGGGGTGGCGCAGCACGGTGACGAGCCAGCTCAGCAGGCGGCGAGCGGGACGGCCCTCGCCGACCAGCACCGTGAACATCAGCCTCATGAAGTCGCCGCGAGGACCATAGGTGAGGAACTCGATCTGGGTGTCGCCGTCGACGACGACCCGACTGCTCGCGGTGACGTCGCGCCACGTGCCGATGTCCTCGGGGAGCAGGACCGACAGCACGGCCTCGCTGTTGGTGCGGACGAGGTGACCCAGGCGGTCGCTCACGGCGGGCAGGGACCCGCGGTGCTTGCAGTCCGCGAGGAGGGCGTTGGTGCCCACCGCGCCGCCGGCGAACACGACGCCGCGCGTCGTGACGCTGGTGCACCCTTGTCGCCACCTGGTGCCGGGCCGGCGAGTCGAGACCCGATAGCCGTCGCTCCCGTCCGCGGCCCCGAGCGGGGTCACGTCGACGACCTCGCGCTCGGCGAGGATCCGGGCACCGAGCCTCTGCGCGAACCAGAGGTAGTTCTTGGTGAGTCGGTTGGCTGCACCGGTGCGGCAACCGGTCATGCACTGCCCGCACCGGGTGCATCCCGTGCGGTCAGGCCCTTCGCCGCCGAAGTAGGGATCCGGCACCGTGACACCGGGCTCGCCGAAGAAGACGGCCACGGGCGCCGGCGCGAAAGCGCCCCCGAAGCGGTCCGCGACCTCGCGCGTCAGGCCGCTGGTCACGGACTCCCAGGGCGTCCGGCTCGCGCCGAGCATCCGCTCCGCTGTGCGGTAGTGGGGTTCGAGGTGCTCCCGCCATGGTGCGAGCGCCGTCCACTGGGGATGACGGAAGAAGGCCTCGTGGGGGCGGAAGAGGACGCCGCCGTACACCAGGCTGCCGCCGCCGACCCCGGTCTGGGTCGAGCTGAAGACGTGGCGGAACAGGACGTTGCGCATGATCCCGCGCAGTCCCGTCGCCGGTGCCCAGACGAAGCGGCGGCTGTCCGATGCGGACGTGGGCAGCTCGTCGTCGGCGTACGAGCGCCCGCGCTCGAACACGGCGACCCGGTAGCCCTTCTCGGCCAGGCGCAGGGCGGCGACGCTCCCGCCGAAGCCGGAGCCGATGACGACCCAGTCATGGTCGACGGACGGGTGGGTGGTGTTGCTCACGGCGCATCCTCCAGGGGCTTGTCGCAAGAGGATAACCTCGTTATCGTAGTGGGACAAGCGGCGCAGAAACGCCCGCCACAGCACCGCAACGGAGATCCGGACATGGCAGAAGAAGTACGAGGCAACCTCGCGATCGAGGACCGCGGCGCGGTGCTGGTCGCCCGCATCGACGGCGGCCCGCTGGGCCTGTTCGGCAACGACATCGCCGAGCAGCTCGACGCGCTGGTCGACCGGGCCGACCGCGACCCGGCGGTCCAGGCAGTCGTCTTCACCGGGACCCATCCGGAACGGTTCGTCTCCCACGCCGAGGTGCGCTGGCTGCAGGAGGGCGGAGCGACCGTTCCGTCCGTCGGTGTGCGTGGTGCCTCGGCCCTGGCCCACACCGCGCGCGGGGTCAACCGGGTCGGCGGCCTGAAGGCCGCGCTCGGCAGGACGCCGCTGTGGCCGGCCGTCCAGCTCGAGCGGGTGCACCAGACCTTCCTCAAGATGAACCGCAGCGGGGTCATCTTCATCGCCGCCCTCAACGGGTCCGCGCTCGGTCTCGGCGCCGAGTTCTGCTGGGCCAACGACCTGCGTGTCATGGCCGACGGCGACTTCGTCATCGGCCAGCCCGAGGTGCTGCTCGGGATCATGCCGGGCGGTGGCGGCAGCCAGCGCTTGCCGCGCCTCGTCGGCAACCACCAGGCGCTGCTGGCGATCCTGTCCGGTGAGCCGTTCACCCCGGCTCAGGCGCTGGAGGTCGGCGCCGTGGACGACGTCGTGGCGCCCGACCAGGTGCTCGACCGGGCCCTCGAGGTCGCCCGGCACCTCGGCTCACGACCCAAGTCGTCGAGGGCGGCGATCAAGCGATCGGTCTACTTCGGGGGGTCGGCGAGCCTGGAGGAGGGGCTGCACATCGAGCGCTCCGAGTTCCTCGCCACTGCGCTCTCCGGCATCGGCCAGGAGCTGATGCTCGACTACATGACCAACACCGAGGCCTCCGGGGAGCTGCCGCTGTACCAGCCCGGCGTGTACGAGCAGGTCCTCGAGACGGGCACCACCCGCGGTGCCGGAGCGAAGGGAGCGGTCGCATGACCGGACGGAACCGCCACGACGTGACTCGCCACGACATCACCTTCGACTCCGACGGAGACACCTGCGCGGCCTGGCTCTTCCTGCCCGACGGTGTCGAGCGCCCCCCAGTGGTGATCCTGGGCCACGGCCTGGGCGCCACCCGCGAGATGCGCCTGGACGCCTTCGCCGAGCGCTTCGCGCAGGCGGGGATCGCCGCGATCGCCTTCACCTACCGCCACTTCGGGGACTCCACTGGCCAGCCGCGTCAGCTGCTCTCCATCAAGCGGCAGCTGGCCGACTGGGACGCCGCCATCGCGCATGCCAAGACCCGCGGTGACGTCGACGGCAGCCGCATCGCGGTCTGGGGCAGCTCCTTCGGGGGCGGACACGCCATCATCGTCGCCTCCCGCCATCCCGAGCTGCGCGCCGCTGTCTCGCAGTGCCCGTTCACCGACGGCCTCGCCTCGGCCCGCGCGCTGGGGCCGATCGGCACGATGAGGCTGCTCCCGACCGTCGGGGCCGATGTCTGGTCGGCGATCCGTGGCAAGGAGCCACGTCTGCTGACGTTGGCCGGTGCGCCCGGAGACAAGGCGCTCATGACCGCGCCGGACGCGCTGCCCGGCTACCAGGCCCTCGTCCCCGAGGGCACCACGTTCGTCAACGAGGTCGCGGCGCGCGTCGCGCCGACCATCACCTGGCACCGGCCGGGGAAGGCGGCGAGGAAGGTCAAGGTGCCGATCCTGTTCTGTGTCTGCGACCACGACTCCGTGACGCCGGCCGAGGAGACCCTCGCCTACGCCCGGACGGCGCCGAAGGGCGAGATCAGGAGCTACGACGCCGGCCACTTCGACATCTACCTCGGCCAGCCCTTCGAGGAGATCGTCGTGGACCAGACCGAGTTCCTCACCCGGCACCTGGAGGCCTGAGCCGTGACCTTCCCCACCCTCGTCGACAAGCGAGCGGCCGAGCACCCAGCGGGTCCCGCCGTCGCCGACGGCACCACGTCGCTGACCAACGCCGACCTGCTCGCCCGCGTGGGAGCGGCTGCCGCACAGCTCGCCGACCTCGGCATCGGCTCGGGCGATGTCGTTGCCCTGCGCCTGACCAACCGCGTCGAGTTCGTCGTCCTGCTCTTCGCGGCCTGGCGCCTCGGTGCGACCGTCACGCCGGTCAACCCCGCCCTGACCGACGTCGAGGTGGAGCGCCAGCTCGACGACTCCGCCGCACGCCTCCTCGTCATCGAGGAGGACTCGGCCGGAGTGGGCGACGTACCCACCCTGTCGGTCGCCGACCTGGCTCGCGAGACCTCGACCGATGTTCCGCCGGTCGAGGACCCGTCGGCCCTCGCACTGCTCATCTACACCTCCGGCACCACCGGAACGCCCAAGGGCGTGATGCTCGATCACGCCAATCTCGATGCGATGACGCGCATGGGACAAGCGGCGCTCGAGGTCGGCCCTGAGGACCGCTGCCTGCTGATCCTGCCGCTCTTCCACGTCAACGGCATCGTCGTCAGCATCCTCACCCCGCTGCGGGCCGGCGCCAGCGTCGTCATCGCCGAGCGCTTCAACCCGACCACCTTCTTCGACAGCATCGAGCGGCACCGCCCGACGTACTTCTCGGCCGTCCCCACGATCTACAGCATGCTCGCTGCCCTGCCGACCGACGTACGCCCCGACACGAGCTCAGTGAGGTTCGCCGTCTGCGGCGCCGCCCCGGCCTCGGCGGACCTGCTCGCGCGCTTCGAGGCCCGCTTCGGGTTCCCACTGGTCGAGGGCTACGGACTGTCCGAGGCGACGTGCGGGTCGACGATCAACCCCGTCGACGGGCTCCGCAAGCCCGGAACCGTGGGACTGCCGTTCCCCGGTCAGGACCTGCGCATCCTCGGCGCCGAGGGCCGTCCCGTCCCGCCCGGCGAGAACGGCGAGGTGGAGGTGCGCGGCGCCAACGTGATGCGCGGCTACCTTGGCCGCCCGGAGGACACAGCCGCCGTCCTCACCGACGGCTGGCTCCGCACCGGCGATGTCGGCCACCTCGACGACGACGGCTACCTGACCATCGTGGGCCGCTCCAAGGAGATGATCATCCGCGGCGGCGAGAACGTCTACCCCAAGGAGATCGAGGACGTCCTCGCCGGCGACCTCGCCGTCCTCGAGGCCGCCGTCATCGGCGTACCCGACGAGAAGTGGGGCGAGATCGTCGTCGCCTACGTCCAGCCCCGGCCCGGCGCCACGATCGACGTCGAGGCGCTCAAGGTGCGCTGCCGGGACCAGCTCAGCGGCTACAAGCGCCCCACGGCGATCCACGTGCTGGAGTCCTTGCCGAAGAATGCGGTCGGCAAGCTCGACAAGAGGTCGCTGCGCGATCAGGACCGCTCGATGGCAAACGCGAGCATGAACCCGGCGGTCGCGATGAAGCCCGCGTAGAGGTGGGTCCGCTCGAAGGCCTCCGGGATCATCGTGTCGGAGACCATCGCGAGGATCGCCCCGGCGGCGAGCGCCGTGATGACGGCGACGAGCTCGGGGGACGCGCCCTCGAGCAGCGCCGCCCCGAGGAGTCCGGCGACACCGCTCGCGACGGCGATCGCGGTCCACACCCCGAACACGTAGCGCGCGCTACGGCCGTTGCGCTTCATGCCGGCAGCGCTCGAGAGCCCCTCGGGAAGGTTGGAGATGACGATGGCGGCCAGGACCGGCACTCCCACGCCGTTGCCGCTGAGGAGCGACAGGCCCAGCACCACTGACTCGGGGATGCCGTCGAGGAGCGCACCGACCGCGATGGCGGCACCCGACCCCGTGTGCTCCTGCTCCGAGGGCTGCTGGTCGCCGGACCGCTTGCGGTGCGCCGCCCCCCGCCGCGCCAGCAGCACGTTGGCCGTGACGTAGATCGAGGCCCCGGCGAGGAACCCGACCGCCGTCGCGACGAGGCCTCCGCCGCGCTCAGCCTCGTCCACCAGGTCGAAGGCCAGCGCCGAGATGAGCACCCCGGCACCGAACGCCATGACTGACGCCACCACCCGCTGGGGGACGGAGACGAACCACGCGACCAGCGCGCCGACGACCAGCGCCCCACCCGCGAAGAGTCCCCAGGCGCCGGCCTGGAGCCAGACAGGCATCAGCGGCACCAGAGTCCGCGCGCATCGGTCGCTGCCCTGTGGACGTGGATCCGGGAGACAGGCACGAGGCAGACGGTACCCGCGGCGGGGCCCACGCAGTCAGCCAAGCATGCGGGCCACGACCTCGAGACGCCGATGGCCCCGGGGGAGACCCGGGGCCATCGGTTGGTCGAGCATGAGCAGATCGATCAGCTCACGAATCAGATGTCGTAGTTCTGACTGACTGACCCATGCTGACCTGCGCAAACGGCGAAGAAGGCCGGCTGTTTGTACCGGAGTTGTAACAGGCTACCCCGTGTTCTCGGTCGTCCTGGCCGCGTTTGACGGACAACTACGTCTAAGCGAACATATATGTCATGTCGTTGCTCGCCGTCTCCGATGCTGCTGTGAGGCTCGGCATCTCGACGCGACAGGTCCAGCACCTGGTCGCGCGGGGCGATCTGCGCTCACTGGCCAGGGGAGTGGTCGACGAGACCTCAGTCGAACGACTGCTGGCCGTTCGCCGCGGTTCCCACACGAGGGCGTGGGCTGAGTCGACGGCCTGGGCCGCAGTGGCCCTGCTGTCTGGACTGGACGCGGGGTGGCTGGGGGAGAGCCAGCGATCCCGGCTCAGAGGACGCCTCCGCGGGCTCGGTGCTGAGGAACTCATCGAGCGCGCGCGTGGGCGAGCCAGCGTCAGCAGGTACGTGGCACACCGCAGCGCAGGGGAGCGGCTTCGTTCGGAGCTGGTCGACACAGCGTCGGCGGCTGAGCGACTGGGATTGGCAGCGACGAACGTGATCGATGGCTACCTGGCCGCGACTGCCGCGAAAGCGGTTGTGTCGCGACACAGCCTGATTCGCGATGACACCGGGATCGTGACGCTGCGCGCGACGTCCATGGATCTCGATGTGCTCCGTGAGCTGGTCAGCGCCAGCGATGTCTTGGCTGCACTCGATCTGGCCGAGTCCCTCGATGTCCGCGAGAGGCGCGCCGGAGTCGACGCTCTTGGCCGAGCTCTGGACGTGTTCCGTGCCTGAGCGGCCGACCATCGACGTGGCCACGCCCGTCGGTGGCTGGGGCGCACCTTGGCCGAACGTCGCCGAGATCGAGGCTGTGTTGTCCCATGACAAGTGGACTCTCGTCAGAGCGCAGAGCTCGCCTCTCGCAGGGTCTCCAGCGCGGCCAAGGCGTGCGGCCCGAAGTCTGAGCCGTCGTGTGCGTCCACCCAGGCGGCGTACCCTTGCTTGAAGGCGAGTACGCCCATCTCGGCGGCGAGGTGGGCCACGGGCTCGGCGAATCCCCTAGCGACCAGCGCTTCAGTCATGGCGACTGAAAGACCGATCCGCTTGAGCGCCTCGCGCTCCTGGAGCTCGGCGCTCGACGCAATCGCAGCCTTCATCTGAGGGGCGATCTCGCGGTTCATCGGGCCGAACGCCTCGCTGGCTCGCTGGAGTCCGACAGCGACTGCGCCTAGCGGCGTCGCCTCAGCTGTCGCCGCGGAAATGCCCTCGGCAAGCAGCTGGCTCAGTAGGGCCTGACCGGCGGAGAGTAGCTCACGTTTGTCCGGAAAGTGCCGAAAGAACGTGCTCTTGGTGACGCCGGCACGCTCGGTGATCTCAGCGACAGTCGTCGCGTCGTATCCCTGATCGGCGAAGAGTTCGACCGCTGATACGACCAATCGCTCCCGTGCTCCGGGTTGCCACCTTGCCATGCGGCAGATCCTAGGCGATGGCACCCTTGTCCCATCACTTTGGTAGGGTGATGGGACAAAAGTCCCATCACCCCATCTGGAGTCACCATGAAGGTCTTCGTCACCGGCGCAACCGGCAACATCGGTTCGGCGGTCGTCACTGAGCTCACCGCTCACTCGCACCAAGTCATTGGGCTTGCCCGGTCGGCGGCCTCGGCCGCCAAACTGTCGTCCTTCGGAGCCTCCTCGGTCCGGGGTGGGCTATCTGATCTCGATGTCGTACGTGCCGCTGCGGCCGACGCGGACGGTGTGATCCACCTCGCCTTCAGCAACGACTTCTCCAGTCCCCAAACGCTGGCTGCGGGCATTGCGGAGGAAACAGCGGCGATCGATGCGATCGGCGCTTCAATGGTCGGCAGCGACAAGCCACTCGTCGTCTGTTCCGGCACGCCAGGAATCCCCGGCAGGGCCTCAGTCGAGACCGACCCGCTGCTCACTGAGGGGCCCGTCGGAGGTCGTGCCCTGACGGTCACGCGTACCCTCGCCCTGCGGAACCGGGGCGTCCGAACCTCTGCCGTTCGCCTGCCGCGCACCGTCCACCAGAACGGGGAGGGGGGCTTCGCTGGTCTACTCACCCAGATCGCGCGCAGTTCGGGGGTCTCCGGCTACCCGGGCGACGGCACCCAGCGGTGGCCCGCGGTCCACTCCGCCGACGCGGCCGCGCTCTTCAGGATTGCCCTGGAGGCGGCTCCCGCCGGATCGTCGTGGCACGCGGTCGCCGACGAAGGCGATCAGGTAGGAGAGATCGCGAA
The DNA here is from genome assembly GCF_001428825.1 of Nocardioides sp. Root240. Lineage (GTDB taxonomy): Bacteria > Actinomycetota > Actinomycetes > Propionibacteriales > Nocardioidaceae > Nocardioides. Next base: position 260,111 of record NZ_LMIT01000002.1, read on the forward strand.
CGTCATCGGCCGCCGTCTCGGAGTTCCGGTTCAACCGGTTCCAGTGGAGGCATACGGGCCGATCGGTGCGATCTTCGCGCTCGACCAGCCCGCCTCCAGCCTGCACACGCGCGAGAAGCTGGGCTGGGAGCCGACTCACCCATCGTTGCTCGAGGACTTGGAATCCATTCGGCCCTGACTCCCCCGGCGACTCGACTGCGCTCACTGCCGGAGGCGGCCGCGGTCGTCACCGGGTGTGCCAGTCGGCAGACGGGGCCATCAGCGCACGAGTTGCGAGCTGTGCCACGTCGGCGCGGACAGGGGTACGCACTGCCGCGCTCTTGGCGGTGCGAAATCTTGACTACATCACAGAAAGGCACGCCAATGACCACTGATCGCCGCCTGGACCCCGAGCTCGCTGCTGCTTTGGCGCAGATTCCCAGAGGGCCCAATGGGGTGTTTGACTTCTCTGACATCGCTACCGCCCGCGTGGCGGTGCGAGCCTTCGCCGAGCAGGTCCCCGCCGCGGTACCCCGAGACCCAAGCGTCGAGGTAGAGGATCAGTCGGCGGATGGGACGGTGATCGCGCCGCCTACGCGGTCGGCGTGCCTCTGCACGTCCTGCGACACGCATCGCGGCTGCAGTCGTATTGATGATCCGAGATCGGGATTTCCCCGGGCCGCTCTTCCGAGTGCTCGACTACCCGATGCTCGACGACCACAACGCCACCCGTCCAGCCACGAGGTCGTCGACATCGGCATCGTCGACCGCCGCATCAGTCTGCTCGCCTGGGATGCGGTGCTGGGTGGTCCGCGTGGAGGCTGACGGCCTCACGCCCTACGCCGCTCCGGCGCGCTCCATGACCTCACTGGCGTCGCACCCGCGTCCATTGCGGTGGGTGACCACGACCTCTTCCGTGACGAGGACCTGGCCTACGCTCATCTGCTCCTAGCGTCGGGATCCCTGGTGGAATTGCATCTCTGTGCCGGGGCGTACCACGCTTTCGACCTCTTCGCGCTGGCCTCCGCTGTCCCGCAGTCGTTCACCGGCAGTTGGTACTGCTATCTCGGCCGCCACTTCGGGGCGGCTGCGATCGAGAGGATCGACGAGCCGTCCGAGCCGTCCGAGCCGTCGGCCGAGACCTGAGCGGGCGACCGGACGCGCTGTAGACGCCCGCCGGCTCCGGCTGGCGCCGTGGGGCTCCTGGTGCACACCGGCCGCGCGCGGCTTGACTGCGGTGAGCTCGGCCGGTCCGGCGCCGCGATCGCCTGCTCGTTCCGGTCCTCGGGTGGTCTGAGGTGCTGCCCGACCGCTGCGCCTCAGAGGCCAGAAAGGCTCGGGGGGTCGGGACGCAACGGGTGCGCACCCTCGGGGCGCAGACCGTCGAAGACGATGCCTAGATATCGCTCCCACAGGTGGGGCATGGGATCTGAAAGGTAGTCCACCACGTGGCCGGGGGCGCACATCAGGAGAATCACGTCGACCCCGGTGACATCGGCTCGGATCGCTCCGGCGAGCTTGGCGCGTTCGACCAGGTCGCCGATCGTGACGTAGAGGCGATCGCGCAGCTCGAGCACTTCGGGGTTCCTCTCGCTGGCACGCAGCAGAAAGGACAGGTCCCGCTGCTGCTTTCCTGCGGCCTCGGTGAGGAACTCCAGCAGGGCTGGGCCGGCATCGCGGGCACGCAGGAGGTCCCGTCCGAGCGCGTCGAGCGCGTCGACGTGGGTGCGGACGATGGCAGCGATCAGATCGTCCTTGGTGGGGAAGTGGCGGAACACCGTTCCCTTCCCCACGCCGGCCCTTCGAGCGATATCCGCCACGGAGGCCTCGAGGCCGCGTTCGGCGAACTCGTCCTGCGCCGCGGCCAGCAGAAGGTCGCGGTTGCGGACGGCGTCGGCCCGCCGGGGGCGTGAAGGCGTGGACACGGGTGCATACTACCAAGTTGACCGAACGGTCCGTTTATGGCTAGCGTCGTCGATAACGTGACCAATCGGTCCGGTTAGATTGGAGAACATGATGAAAGCCCTCGTTGCTACGCAGTACGGCGGTCCCGAACTGCTGTCGATCGAAGACGTGCCGATACCGCGGCCTGGACCTGGACAACTCCTGGTACGAGTCGCGGCGTCGACGATCAACGCCACTGATCTCCAGGTGATCACCGGCGTATACCGCGATGTGCTTGAACTCGAGTTTCCCTACGTCCTCGGCAACGACTTCGCCGGCACCGTCACCGAGGTCGGTCGCGACGTGACCGGGTTCGTGGTCGGTGACGAGGTGTTCGGTCAAGCGATGCCTCGCCCGCTGCGCGTCGTCGCGGCGGCCGACCGACCGTCGATCAGCACTGGGGCCATGGCGGAGTACGTCGTGATCGAGGCGGACACCCCGCTGGTGGCGCATCGCCCCTCGTCGGTTTCGGTGCAGCAGGCGGCCGCCCTCGGAATCGCAGGATTTACGGCGCGTGCGATATTGGCCACCACCCAGGTCCAGCCAGGCGAGTCCGTCCTGGTCATCGGCGCCACTGGCGGCGTGGGCACCTCCCTTGTGCCACTCCTGGCCACCGCTGGGGCGCACATCACGGCGACTGCCGGCACTCCTGCGGACGGTGAGGTTCTGCGCGGTCTCGGCGCGCACGAGGTCATCGGATTCAGTGCCACGGAGTACCCCGACGACGTCGACGTGGTGGTCAACCTCGTTTTTCCCGGCGACCGGCTGGCCCCAGTCGCGAGAGCGATCCGCCCTGGCGGACGCCTGACCACGATCATCTTTCCGGCCCCGAGCCCGGACGACCTCGGCCGTGACGATGTGGTCCTCCAGTACGTCAGCGACCTCGAGTGCCGACTTGGCGACATGGCCGACGTGGCACGGGCGGCAGCCGCTGGCGCTTTGACCGCGACCGTCGGGCGCACCCTCCGGCTCTCGGACGGGGTCGAGGCCGCAGTCAGCTTCTCCCGTCAGGAGGTCGTCGGCAAGATCGTGGTGACGATGTGACGCCCGGAGGCCGACGAATCCCCTTGACTCTGCTGGACCTGGCGCCGATCCCGTCCGACGGCACCGCGACCGACGCCGTCGCGATGAGCGTCGAGTTGGCTCGGGCCGCCGAGAGGTCGGGGTATGACCGGGTTTGGTACGCCGAGCACCACGGAACGACGACTGCCTCGGCGGCACCGGCCGTGCTGGCGGCGCACGTGGCGAGCCGCACGAAGACGATTCGGGTCGGCGCGGGCGGGGTGATGCTTCCGAACCACTCTCCGCTCTCGATCGCGGAGCAGTTCGGGACGCTCGCCGCCATGTATCCGAATCGGATCGACCTGGGGGTGGGGCGTGCGACGGGCGCCGACGCGGGGATGGCGTACGCCCTGCGTCGTGATGGCGCGAGTGACACCTTCGAACAGGATGTTGCCGAATTGCGCGCCTTTCTCGGCGAGGACAGCCTGATCCCGGGCGTCGTCGCTGTGCCGGGGCAGGGTACCCGCGTGCCGATCACCATCCTGGGGTCCTCGTTGTTCGGAGCACGCCTGGCTGCCAAGATGGGGCTGCCCTTTGCCTTCGCGGCGCACTTCTCACCGGGTGACCTCGACCAGGCGGTCGCGACGTATCGACGTCAGTTCAAGCCGTCTGCTGAGCACTCCGAGCCCTACCTGATGATCACGGCCAACGTGATCGCCTCCGACGATGCAGCATCCGTCTCGTCCAACCTCCGCGGCATGCTTCGTTTCGAGGCGCGCAAGGTTCTGACGAGGCGGCCGGGTGATCAGTCCTTAACGGACGCGCAGGTGGACACCTTTCTCGACTCGCCGCAGGGCGCGGCCGCAGCCCAGATGTTCCGGCACGCCGCGACCGGCAACCCGTCGGAGGTGGTTCGGGCGTTGGAGACCCTGGCGCAGCGAACGGGCGCCGATGAGCTCATCCTTGTCCATCAGTCGCCGGATCCGGAACATCGGATCCGCTCGCTCGTACTGACGGGCCGCGCCATGACCTGAGTGCCTTGAGGTCGTCGCGTGTCGACTCTCGGCGGGAACCTGCACCTGCCGGGATCGGCACGGTTCCGGAAGGTGGGGGCGGACCTGCGTGCGGCGATCGTCTTCTCGAAATGCCGTTGCAGGCTGGCCTCATCCGCCTGCAGGTGATGCCAGGTGCGGCTCCAACAGCCGCAGCGTTAGCTCGTAGGCGTCGTTGACGCGGGCCACGTCATGAGTGGCAGCCACGTCGAGGTGCAACCCGCGGATGACGGCCATGACGAGTGTGCTGACCACCTGCGCTTCTGCCTCAGGCCGTCCGCTGCTGACCAGTGCGTCGGAGAGGGGCGTCATCCAGTCGCGGACGACGGACTGCTCGAACCACTCGTACCGCTCCGGGTCCCTCAGCGCCATGCCGTACAGCTCGAACAAGAAGGCGAACTGGCGGTCATAGCCCGGGGTGAGCCACAAGGCCCACAGTCCGCGTAGCACATCGACCGGACGTCCCGCGCTGCTCTCCCACACGTTGTTGAGTGCGTCCACCATCGCGCCATGGAGTCCGCGACACACTTCGCGCACCAAGTCGTCCTTGCTTCCGAGTTGCCGGTTCAGCGACGTGATGGAGGTGCCGATGGCCTCGGCCAACGGGCGCAGGGTCAACTGGGACACGCCGACCTCGAGCGCGTACTCGGTGGCGGCGGCGAGCAGCTCCGGGCGCCTGTTCTGCCAGCGTCGAGCACGACCGTCCACCGTGGGCGCCGGGTCCACCGGCCTTGGCGTCACGCACAGATCGTACAAGCAGCCTTCGAGTCGTCGGCGACCCCGACGCCCACGGAAGGGGAAGGTCGATGCTGTGCCGGCAGCACAGTTGCCGCCTGAGGTATGAGCAATCAGCCCATTCTCACGCTCACTGACCGCGATTTAGCGTGGCGCAGGCCACACCGAGACCGTGTAATCCGACAGCCAGGTCGGACCCGCGGCGAGGTCGAGATCGTGAACGTGAGGTTCGACAAATGAATGAGATCAACACCTGGAGCGCGACGCGGGTCGCGTCGGCTGTCCGCTCGGGGGACATCAGCTCTCGTGAGGCCGTCGAGGCCTCGCTGGCGCGTCTCGACGAGGTCGAGCCGATCACGAATGCCTTCGAGGACCGCGCCGAGGATGCGCTCGCGCGTGCCGATGAGGCAGATGCCCGACGCCGTCGTGGAGAGCAGCTCGGCCCCTTGCACGGCGTGCCGATCGCCGTCAAGGACAACCACGACGTGAAGGGCCTCCCGACGACCCACGGTGTCCCTGCACTCGCAGGGCTGCCGCCCGCTTCCGAGACCTGCCCTCCGGTCGACCGGTACGTCGAGAGCGGGGCGATCATCATCGGCCGCACGCGGATGCCTCCGTTCGGCATGCGATGGACGACGCAGAGCGACTTCTTCGGGCCGACCCGCAACCCGCACGACCCGACGGTGACCGCCGGCGCGTCCACAGGTGGTGGTGCCGCTGCCGTGGCAACCGGTGTCGTCCCGATCGCCCAGGGCAACGACATCGGTGGTTCTCTGCGATATCCGGCGACGGTCTGCGGTGTGGTCGCCCTGCGCCCAACAGTTGGCATGGTGCCGTGGTGGACCTCGCCCCAGGGCCTCGGGATGCGTGTCTCCAGCCGTGAGTTCCAGGTCGACGGCCCGATCGCACGTCATGTCGAGGACCTGCGCCTCGCGCTGTCGGTCGTTGCCAAGCCGGACCCGCGTGATCCCGACGCAACCCCCGGCTATGCCGCAGCTCGCGTGACCCGACCGCGGATCGGAGTCGTGCTCGACCCCGGTGACGCACCTTTCGCGGGGTCGGGCACGCCTGAAATTGAGAAGTCGGTCCGGGAGGTCGCTGCGACCCTGCGGTCTGACGGGTACGAGGTCGACGAGATCGTCGTCCCCCAGCTAGGTGAGGCGGCGAGCCTGTGGTTGCGCCTCGCCTTCGCGGACTTCGTCCTGTCGGGACTCGGCGACCAGATCGACGAGTTCGCCGACGAGGGCATGCAGTTCAAGTTCAGGTCCGTCGTGTCACTGGTCGAGGAGGCGTACGGCCCTACCGACCTACGGGCCTACCTCGAAGGTCAGGAGCGTCGTTCCCTGATCCGCCGCGAGTTGTCCGAACTCATGACCAGGTACCCGGTGCTGCTCCTGCCGAACTCGGGGGAGCCAGCCTTCGCGCTCGGCAGCGACGTCACCAGTCGCGACCGGGTCCACGATCTCCTCCGCCACCAGTGGCCGAACCTTGCCGTGCCCTTCATGGCACTGCCCGGCGTAGGGATCGCGACCCATGTCCGCCCCCGACAGTCGCCACTGGGCGTCCAGTTGATCGGTCGTGCCTTCGACGAGGCGACGCTCCTGGACATCGCGGCGGCGCTCCAGGAACGCATGCCCGTGCCCAGCCCCGTCGAACCCGTCCCGCCGCACGCAACCCGCTGACCGTCGTCCCGCCGGGGCCGGTCGAGGACGCACCAGCACCGGACAAGAAACCGCCCCGCCCGACCGGGTCGGGCGCGAGCTAGGAGGCTCACATGAATTACCGGAACACCCTGTGCAGTGCCGCCGCCGCGGTTGCACTGCTGTCGACAGCGGCATGCTCGGGCGGCTCGTCGACCGATGACGGAGGCGACGACACGTTCTCGGTCGGCATCGTCCGGTTCGCGCCCAGTGAGGTGACGACGGAGGGCGCCATCAAGGAGTACGTCAAGCTCGCCGAGGCCGCCGGGTGGGAAGTCACGACCGCCAACCCCGACGCGGCCGTCGACAAGGCGATCGGCGCCATGCAGGACTTCGTGCAGAAGAAGGTCGACCTGATCGTCGTGGGCTCCTTCGACTCCACCACGCTGACCTCTGGACTCCGCTCGGCGACCGAGGCGGGCATCCCGGTCGCTTCGATCGCCGGGGGCATCGCCGACGGCGTGACCTACAACCTCGGCGTCGCCAACGGGATCGAGATCCCCGACCAGATGATCGAGGACATGGGTGGCGAGGGCCGCAGCCTCGTTCTCAGCTACACCCCGGGACCGCCGTGCCAGATCCGTGAGAAGGCGCTCGACGAGGCCCTCGAGGACACCGGCATCACGGCCGATCGCCAGGAGGTGACCATCCCGGGGCAGCTCGAGTCCAGCCAGCGGCTCACGACTGCATGGCTCGCGAAGAACCCCGCCGACGGCGAGCCGCTGTCGGTCTGGGCCTGCTGGGACGACCCCGCTCTCGGCGCCTATGTCGCCATCGAGCAGGCGAAGCGGACCGACGTGAAGATCTACGGGTACAACGGCACACCGGCAGGACTTCGCGCTCTCAAGGAAGGAAAGATCCGAGCGACGTCGGCTCCCGACCTCGCCGCGGCAGCGAAGCTCCTCTTCGATGCCACTCCCTCGCTCGTCGAAGGGGGTGCTGACGCCGAACCTCAGGACGTGGAGACGCCCTACAACCTCGTCACCAGCGACACCATCGACGAGTACCTCGTCGCGCACCCCGGTGCGGATGGATCCTGAGGACCGGTTGCGATGAATCACCGTCCAGAGCCCGGCGACGCTCCACATCTCCCGATCGGGGCCGGCGAGGAGGTCCTCAGAGGGTCGCTCCGCGTCGAGGGAATCTCCAAGAGCTTCGGCGGAAGCCGGGCTCTGGACGACGTCTCCCTCACCGTCCGACCAGGATCCGTGCACGCGCTGTGTGGCGCAAACGGCGCCGGCAAGTCCACTCTCATCAAGGTGATTGCGGGTCTCGAACACGCCGATACCGGGGTCATCGAGCTCGACGGGGAACCCGTGCGTGTCGCGAATCCCCGCCATGCGGCTGACCTCGGTCTCGGTTTCATCCACCAGGAGCTGAACCTGGTTCCCACGTTCTCGGTCCTCCGGAACCTGGCCATGGGTTCGGGGCGGACAGGCCGTTGGGGGCAGCTCGACCTGCGGCGCCTCTCCCGCGACGCTGTCGTGGTCCTCGAACGGCTTCAAGCCGACATCTCACTGAGTGCCCAGGTGGACAAACTGTCGGTGGCGGACCGGTGGATGGTCTCGCTGGCCCGCTCACTCATGCGTCCGGCCCGCTTCATCGCGATGGACGAGCCGACCGCGTCCTTCACCGACGATGAGGCGCACCGCCTCATCAAGGTCATCGATGAGCTGACCTCCACCGGCGTCGGGATCCTCTACGTCTCCCACCGCCTCGACGAGGTGCTGTCGATCTCCGACGAGATCACCGTGTTCCGCAACGGGCGGCTGGTGACGACCCTCGCGGCGCGGGAGACGGACCGGGCTGCGCTGACCACCCACATCGTGGGCCGCGAGGTCGAACGAGTCGTCGCCAGTGAACAGGGCGATCCTGGCGGAACCGAGCGAGCGGTGCGTCTGCGAGCGCTGGGCCTGAGCCGAAGCCCGCACGTTCTCAACGCCTCGTTCGACGTCAAAGTCGGAGAGATCGTCGGCATCGCGGGACTCGTCGGCGCCGGACGCACCGAGCTGGCCCGTCTGCTCGTCGGCGCCGACCGGGCGACTGCGGGGCGCATGGAGCTCGACGGGGCCGGGTACGCGCCTCGCTCGCCTCATCAGGCGATCCGGTCCGGCGTCGCGCTGGTGCCTGAGGAGCGACGCAGCCAGGGCCTGGTACTGACGGGCTCGGTCGAGGACAACCTGGCCATGGCCGAGCACGGAGCCGCCCGGCGTACCCTGCGTCCCTTCAGCCCGCGTCGCTCGCGTCGCACGGCAGAGGCGCTGATCGAACGGTTCGCCATCAAGACGCGATCCTCACGCACCGCTGTTCACCTCCTGAGCGGCGGCAACCAGCAGAAGGCAGTCGTCGGCAAGTACGTCCGCACCGGTCCGGGCCTGCTCGTCATGGACGAGCCGACCGTCGGCGTCGACGTCGGAGCTCGTGCGGAGATCTATCGGATCATCGGCGAGCTCGCCTCAGACGGGACCTCGGTCCTCGTCATCTCCAGCGACTTCGAGGAACTCGCCATCTGTCACCGGGTGCTGGTCATGCGTGCCGGCCGGATCATCGCCGAGGTGCCCGCCTCGCAGTTCGACAAAGACCATCTCACCGCCCTGAGCTTCGGGGCCCCCGATGCGGAGGAAGCATGAGCGCCACGACCACCGTCACCAGCGACGTCCCCGACAACGACAGCCCTGGATTCGACTACTTCGATTGGTTCGGAAGATACGGCGCACTCGTAGTGCTGGCGCTGCTCGTCACCGTCGCCTCGGCCGCCGCACCCGAAACTTTTCCGACCCTCGACAACGCCATCAACGTGCTCAACCAGAGTGCGTTGGCAGCCATCATCGCGATGGGCCTGACCTTCGTCCTGGTCACCGGTGAGTTCGATCTCGGCATCGGCAACGCAGCCAGTCTCGCCGGCGTCGCGGCCTGCGCCCTCATGGTCGATGCCGGGTTCGGGATCGTCGCCGCACTCCTGTCCGTGCTGGTCCTCGGCGCCGCCATCGGCATCGTCAACGGCTTCATCGTCACCTTCATGAACGTGTCGGCGCTGGTCGCGACCCTGGGCACGGGGACGGTCGTCATCGGCGTGAACTACGTCATCTCGGACGGCACACCGGTCGCCCTGCAGGACCCTGACACCTTCCTGGACATCACCTTCGGTCGGCTTTTCGGTGTTCCGTACCCGGTGTACGTGATGGTGCTGGTGGCGGCCGTCCTGTGGTGGCTGCTCAACCGGACCGTCCTAGGCCAGGCCATGCAGGCGGTCGGCGGGAACCGCGTGGCCGCAGAGCTGTCGGGCATCCGCGTGGACCGCGTGCGCATCATCGCGTTCGCCGTCTGCTCGATGTGCGCCGGGCTGACCGGCTTCCTCCTTGCTTCCCGCACGGGTAGTGCGACGCTCGCAGCAGGGGATCCCTACCTGCTCAGCTCGTTCGCTGCGGCCTTCTTCGGCTCGGCGGTCCTCCGCGACGGCCAGTTCCACATCGTAGGCACGCTCGTCGGTGTCATCACGGTGTCCGTCGGCTTCAACGCGATCGCATTGATAGGACTCGCGACCTACTCCCAGTACCTGTTCCAGGGGATCCTCCTTATCGTGGGCGTGGGGGTGGGCTCTCTCGCCCGGCTGCGCGCCGCGGCCTGAGCACGATGAGCTCCCTTGGGAGGAGCCCCTCGTCGCTGTGGCACGGTCAGGCCGCCATGAACGGGGTGGAGGGACACCGCATCGTGTTCGTGCGAGGCCGCGGGACCATGGTGTACGACGAGAGCGGCAAGGAGTACTTCGACGCACCGGCCTCCTTGTGGCTGACCAACGTGGGTCACGGCCGGGTCGAGATCGCCGAAGCGATGCGGGAACAGGCCGGACGCCTCGAGTACTACTCGTCGTTCGGCAGGTTCACTACCGATGTGACCCTCGCGCTGGCGGAAAGGGTCGCAAGGCTCAGTCCGCTGGGCAGCACCAAGGTCCTCTTCACCTCGGGTGGGAGCGACGGCATCGATCTCGCCGCGAAGCTGGCACGACGTTACTGGGACGCCGTCGGCAGGGGCGAGAAGACGGTCGTCGTGACCCGTGATCTCGCCTACCACGGTCTCCACGCCTTCGGCACCAGCATGACCGGCATCGCTGCCAACCAGGAGGGCATCGGTCGGCTCGTTCCCGACGTGGCCAGGGTGCCGCTGCACGACATCGACGCTCTCGAAGCACTGTTCGTCAGGGAAGCGGGTCGGATCGCAGCGTTCTTCACCGAGCCGGTCCTCGGCACCGGTGGGGTCCACCTCCCTGAGGCGGACTACATGCGGCGCGTCAACGAGCTGTGCCGTCGGCACGACGTCCTTCTCGTCGCCGACGAGGTCATCACGGGGTTCGGGCGACTCGGTCAGTGGTTCGGCAGCTCGCGAGTGGGTCTTGAGCCGGACATCATCGTGACAGCCAAGGGCATCAGCTCCGGGTACGCGCCGCTGGGCGCCGTGCTCGTGGGCTCGCGCGTCGCAGATCCGTTCTTCGGTCCCCAGGCGCTGACCTTTCGCCACGGCATGACCTATGCCGGGCATTCCGTCTCGGCAGCGGCGGGCCTCGCCAACCTCGACATCCTCGAGAGCGAGCGGCTGGTCGAGCGGGTGCGTGACCTCGAGGCGCCGCTCTTCAACGAGCTGGCGAGGCTGGAGTGTCATGACACCGTGCGTGAGGTACGTGGCGGGCTGGGGTTGATGGTCGGCATCGAGATGGTCGATGCGGAAGCAGCGCAGCAGGTCTCCGAGGTGTGCCTGGGGGAGGGATTCATCGTCCGGGTCATCACCGGTGGCACTCTTCAGGTCTCGCCGCCGTTCACCACCCCGGTCGAGGAGATATTCGCCCTCGGTGCGGTGCTCGACACGACGATCGGCTCTCTCCGTCGGTGACGGTCGAGGCTCACACCTTCTCGAGGGAGTGGAGCACGGTGAGCGCGGCCTGAAGTTCGAAACGGGAGTCCGCGAGCGGGTACCCCAACATGGCCTCGGCGCGCTTGATGCGGTTGTTGACCGTGTTGCGGTGGAGGTGCAGTGCCTGGGCGGTGCGCAACGGACTCAGGTGAGCGCCCAGGTAAATCCGCACGGTGTCCCGCAGCTGCCGCAGCTCGATGCCTTCGCCGGCGAGGTCACCGAGTTGTCGACGCGCGAACGTGACCGCCTGGTCACGGTCTGCCAGCAGCAGTGAGAGCAGTGCGATGCGGTCGTAGTCGGTGACAGAAGGCGCCGGACGCAGACCACGGGATACATGCTCGAACACGATCCGTGCCTCTTCGTGCCCGGCGCGGAATCCGTTCACGCCCGTCGTGCCGGTCCCGATCGCAACGTGGACGCCCATGGCGCGCTCGCGGAGGAGCGACTCCACGTGCGCCGTGTTGACCTTCTCCGACGGCCGCACGTTCGCCCATCCGTAGGCCGTGCGCGCGCTGGCCTGCACGACGAGCCGTGCCCGTGCCGGCAGCACCCGTGCCACGGCCGTCGCGGCGTCCAGAACGGTCGCGTGGTCGGCGCCGTCGCCAGGAGTCGCCCAGCAGATGAAGGCCAGGTGCCGGCCCAGCAGTGGATAGCCGAGCAGGTCGGCCCCAGGGTCGCTGCCGGTCAATACGCTTTTGACTGCGTCGATGCGCTCGGCCGGGGACCCGACCGTGACCAGCTCCCGACGCATCTGTTCGGAGACGTCGCGTTCGACGCGCGTGAGAAATTCCGACAGCACGCGGAACGCGACACGCGAGCTGCGCGACAACATGTCTGCGTCGGAGCACTCCACCGCCAGGGCCGGCGCCAGGAAGTCGTTCCAAAGCACGTCCTGGCCGTAGTGATAGATGCGGGCGAGGTCGACCTGCGTCAGACCGAGTCGGGCCGCGAGTCGAGCAGCCTCCAAGGCGTCGGCGGGTGTGCCCGCCTTCCACGCTCCGTGCTCGAGCATGGTGAAGAGCAACGCCAGGTTGGCCTCCATGCTCTCCATTTCCGCGCGCTCGGGGACGAGCAGGTAGCCCGGTACAGCGCGTTCCAGGGCGCTGTGGAGGCCTTCGAGCATGTCTGACTTCCGCTTGAGGAGCGCTCGGCCGGCGCCCGCCAGGGCGGCGCGTTCGTCGGGTGAGAGGTCGAGGTACTCCATAGGCCGAAGGGTACGTCCGTCAGCGGTCGGGATGGTGTGTTTTCTGCCCACTATCGCGCTCAGGAGTGTGCTACGGGCACATTGTGGCGGGCCCGCTGCGTTCCTAACGTCGGACGCACCGTGGCCGCTGAGTCGGATCCACGAGCGACGTCGACGCTCAGGTCCGACGTCTAGGGACCTTGGGAGCAGTGGTGAGCGAAATCTGGAAGCTGTCGGCGACGCAGGTGGCCCATGCCATCGCCGAAGGAGATATCAGTTCCCGCGAGGCCGTCGAGGCTTCGCTGGAGCGACTGGCCCAGGTCGAGCCGCACCTCAACGCATTCAGCGATCACGTCGCTGACGCCGTGAGACACGCAGACGAGGCCGATGTCCGCCGCGCCCGCGGTGAGTCGCTGGGGGCGTTGCACGGCGTGCCGATCGCAGTCAAGGAGAACCACGATCTCGTCGGGTTCCCCACGACGCACGGGGTGCCGGCGCTGAGGGACGCGGTGCCCGCTCGACGCAACGGACCACCTGTGGAGCGGTACGTGGAGGCCGGCGCCGTCATCATCGGCCGTACCCGCATGCCACCGTTCGGCCAGCGTTGGACCACGCAGAGTGACTTCTACGGTCCTACGCGCAACCCGTACGACCCGTCCGTGACCGCCGGCGGTTCCACGGGCGGCGGCGCCGCGGCCGTTGCGGCTGGTGTGGTCTCCATCGCTCAAGGCAACGACATGGGTGGGTCCCTGCGCTACCCGGCTTCGGTCTGCGGCGTGACGGCCCTTCGCCCCACGGTGAGGAAGGTGCCGTGGTGGACCTCCGGCGAGAACGAGGGCATCCGACTCGCCTCGCGTGAGTTCCTGGTCGATGGCCCGCTCGCTCGCAATGTCGCAGACCTGCGACTTGCGTTGTCGGTCATCGCCCGTCCTGACGCGCGGGACCCCGAGGCGACCCCCGGACACGCGCTCCCCGCCACCGACTCGCCTCGTATCGGTGTGGTGGTCGATCCCGGGGACATGCCCTTCGCGGGAGCGAGCTCGCCCGAGGTCGATGCGTCGCTCCGCGCCGCCGCCGCGACCCTGCGCTCCTGTGGTTACGAGGTCGATGAGATCTCCGTCCCCGCGCTGGGCGAGGCCGCCGGGCTCTGGTTGCAGATGACCTTCGAGGACTACGGCGTGGCCTCATTCGCGTCCGAGCTCGACGCGTTCGGCGACGACGGCATGCGCTTCAAGTGGAACGCGGTCACACGTCTCGTACGGGAGGAGTTCGGTGACCGCAGCCTCGAGGGGTACCTCGCCGCGGTCCAGCGACGCTCGTTGCTGCGCCGGACGATCTCGGAGTTGATGGTCGACTATCCCGTCCTGCTGCTTCCCAACTCGGGGGAGGAGCCGTTCGGGCTGGGCGGTGACGTGACCAGCCTCGACAGGGTGAGGGAGCTCCTGCGCAGCCAGTGGCCGAGCCTGTCCGTCCCCTTCATGGCGCTCCCCGGTGTCGGTCTGGCCACCCAGCCTCGGGCCGGCCGGGCGCCCCTGGGTGTCCACCTCATCGGTCGCGCCTTCGACGAGGAGACGATCCTGCGGGTGGCCGAGCAGATCGAGGCCACCACGTCGTTCGGTGAACCCGTCGACCCCGTCCTTCCCGTCGGTTCGCGGTCGTGAGCAGAGGAGCGCCGGTGGAGGATCGCGGGGGCGACCTGTCGGCGGAAACGGTCGCTGTCCACGGCGTCGCTGTGCCCAGCGGTCTTCTGATCGGCGGGGGCTGGAGAGCAGCGAGCGACGGTGCCACGTTGGCTGTGGTCAATCCGGCCGCCGAGTCCGTCATCGCGAGGGTGGCCGACGGCACCGCACGGGACGGGGTCGCGGCGGCGCGCGCCGCCGCGCGGGCGCAGGAGGGATGGTCGTCGACGGCCCCTCGTGACCGCTCGGACATCCTGCACCGCTCTTTCGTGGCGATGATGGAGCGGCAAGAAGAGCTCGCTCTGGTCATCACGCTCGAGATGGGCAAGCCGCTGGCCGAGGCGCGTGGCGAGGTGGCGTACGCGGCAGAGTTCTTCCGCTGGTTCGCTGAGGAAGCGGTGAGGATCGACGGCGGGTACGCCCGACGTCCCGACGGCCTGGCCAAGACCATCGTGCTGCGGCAGCCCGTCGGACCGTGCCTGCTGATCACGCCCTGGAACTTCCCGCTCGCCATGGGCGCCAGGAAGATCGGGCCTGCCGTCGCCGCCGGATGCACGATGGTCCTCAAGCCCGCGCCGCAGACGCCGCTCTCCAGTCTCCTTCTCGCCTCGATCCTGCAGGAAGCTGGTTTGCCCGACGGCGTGCTGAACGTCGTCACGACCTCCAGGGCGAGTGAGGTGGTCGGGCCGATCCTGACGGGTGGGGAGATCCGCAAGCTGTCGTTCACCGGCTCGACGCAGGTCGGAAAGATCCTCCTGGGGCAGGCTGCGGAGAAGGTCGTGCGCAGCTCGCTGGAGCTGGGTGGGAACGCTCCCTTCCTGGTCATGGCCGACGCAGATCTCGATGTGGCGGTCGAGGCCGCCGTCCAGGCGAAGATGCGCAACATGGGGGAGGCGTGCACGGCCGCCAACCGCTTCTACGCCCACGCCGCGATCAGCGAGGAGTTCTCGACGAGGCTGGCTGATCGGCTCTCGGCGATGCAGGTCGGCGACGGGCTCGTCGATGGCGTGCAGGTCGGGCCGATGATCGATGCGGCCGGGCGCGACAAGGTGCTCGGGTTGATGGCGGACGCGGTTGGACGGGGGGCCCGGATCGTCGCGGGAGGCAGTGCTCCTGAGGGGCCCGGGTTCTTCGTCGAGCCGACCGTCCTGGTCGACGTTCCGGCGGACTCGGAGCTGCTCGCCACGGAGATCTTCGGGCCGGTGGCGGCGATCCAGACGTTCGAGACCGTCGAGGAGGTGATGCGCGCGGCCAATGGCACGGAGTGGGGACTGGCCGGCTACGTGATGACCCAGGACGTCGATCTCGCGTTCGAGATCAGCGAGAAGCTCGAGGTCGGGATGGTCGGGCTCAACGCCGGTGTCGTCTCTGACCCTTCGGCCCCCTTCGGTGGGATCAAGCAGTCCGGTCTCGGGCGTGAAGGCGGGCGCGTGGGCATCGACGAGTTCCTCGACACCAAGTACATCTCCATGCCGGTCCGGGAGGGCGCCCGACTGCCTGCTCCCTGAGCATCCACGGTGGCGTCGAAGGAGTCGCCATCCCTATTTACCGAAACGATCGATTCGGATACTTTTGCGTGACACCCTGACCTAGGAGACGACATGACGAACCGAGCAACAGCCATCACCGGCGTGACCCTGATCGATGGGACCGGACGCCAGCCCATCACCCCGGCGACGGTCGTCTTCGAGGGTGATCGCATCATCGCGGCCGGCCGCGAAGCCGACGTGGTTCTCCCCCCGGAAGCGACACTGGTCGACGGCGTCGGCAAGTGGCTGATCCCGGGCTTCGTGAACGGCAACGTGCACCTCCTCGACGCCTGGATGTTCATGATCGGGCCGGGGACCATCGAGTACCTGGCACGGTGGGAAGGCCGCTTCGTCGAGGTGATCGAGGAAGCCGCCCAGCTCGTGCTGCGCAACGGAGTGACGACCGTGTTCGACACCTACAACGCTGTGGACCACGTTCTCGCCGCCCGCGACCGCATCAACGCCGGGACGTCGCAAGGAGCTCGGATCTTCGCGGCGGGTGCCATTGTCGGCATGGGTGGGCCCTTCAGTGCCGACTTCCACTTCGCGGGCCGCCGAGCCGCCTCGCAGTCGTTCGTCAACCGCATCGACGAGGCTTTCGAGGCGGGAGTGGGCCACCAGCTCAGCACCCTTCCCCGTGCCGAGGTCCGCGCGCGGGTGCGGGACTACCTCGCCCGTGGCGTGGACCTGCTCAAGATCGCGGTGAGCGACCACATCTTCATGAACGTGGGCTTCGACCGGTCCTACCAGACATTCAGCCGCGAGGTGCTCGACGTGATCGTCGAAGAGGCCCGCTATGCCGAGGTGCCGGTCCTCACCCACAGCCTGTCAGTCGAGTCGCTCGACACCTCGGTCCAGCTGGGGGCAGACGTTCTGATCCACGCCAATTACACGATGGGTCAGCCCTACCCGCACGAGCTCGTGGACCGGATCGCGGCGAGCGACTCGTGGGCAGAGCTGCAGACGATCCACGCCGACCACACGAAGGGGCTCGAGGCGGCAGGGAACTGGGCCGCGCAGCTCGGCGGGGGAGCGTACGCGGAGAACGAGCGGGTCCTCATCGGCGCCAACGCCAAGATCATCATGGGTACCGACGCCGGCTGTCCCAGTGTCGACCACCTCGCGGACCTCACCCCGGCTGAGCGGGACGACCGTCCGTGGACGATCGGAGGTGACCACTTCCACTGGACCCAGTCGATGGTGGAGAAGGGCATGTCGACTCTCGAAGCCATCTCGGCTGCGACGCTGAACGTGGCCAAGGCCTACCGGAAGGACGAGCTGATCGGCTCGGTGGAGGTCGGCAAGATCGCTGACCTCGTTCTCCTCGACGCCAGCCCCGTCGATGACATCCGCAATCTCCGAGCCATCAACACCGTCTTCCAGGGCGGTCGGGCGGTCGACCGCGAGAGTCTCCCGACTCAGGCCCTGGTGACGGCGCATCCCCGCGCCATCGGCTGAAGCCCATCAGGGCGGGTTCGCGATCGCGCCGACCGCTGCGTGGGTGATCCGAGTCTGGGCTGCTGCGCGTGCAGGTGACATGCGACTCGGTTCTGCGTGGCGTTGAGCGGCGGAGTGACGCATGGCGGCTCGCGGCACATCTTGCTGCGAATGGGCGATGGCCCCGGGGAGTCCCGGGGCCATCGATCGACCGAATATGAGTAATCCGATCAACTAGCGAACTAAATGTCGTAATACAGCTCGAACTCGTGCGGGTGCGGCCGCAGCTGCACCGGCGCGATCTCGTTGGCGCGCTTGAAGTCCACCCAGGTCTCGATGAGGTCGGGGGTGAACACGTTGCCGACGGTGAGGAAGTCGTGGTCCTCCTCGAGCGCGTCGAGCACGGCGCCGAGCGAGGTCGGCACCTGGGCGATCTCGGCCATCTCGTCCGGCGGGAGCTCGTAGATGTCCTTGTCGATCGGGGCGGCGGGCTCGGTCTTGTTCTGGATGCCGTCGAGGCCGGCGAGCATCAGGGCCGAGAAGGCGAGGTACGGGTTCGCCGACGGGTCGGGGAAGCGGGTCTCGATGCGCTTGGCCTTGGGGTTCGTGCCCGTGATCGGGATGCGGACCGAGGCGGAGCGGTTGCGCGAGGAGTAGACCAGCGAGATCGGGGCCTCGTAGCCGGGGACCAGGCGGTGGTAGGAGTTCACCGTCGGGTTGGTGAAGGCCAGCAGGGCCGGGGCGTGCTGGAGGATGCCGCCGATGTACCAGCGGGCCATGTCGGAGAGGCCGCCGTAGCCGGTCTCGTCGTAGAAGAGCGGTGAGCCGTCCTTCCAGAGGGACTGGTGGACGTGCATGCCGGAGCCGTTGTCACCGAAGATCGGCTTCGGCATGAAGGTGACCGACTTGCCCTGCTCCCAGGCGGTGTTCTTGATGAGGTACTTGAACTTCATCACGTCGTCCGCGGCCTTGAGCAGCGTGTCGAAGCGGTAGTTGATCTCCGCCTGGCCAGCGGTGCCGACCTCGTGGTGGGCGCGCTCCACCTGGAGACCGCAGAGCTCGAGGTTCTTGACCATGTCGGCGCGCAGGTCGCTGTAGTGGTCGTAGGGCTCGACGGGGAAGTAGCCACCCTTGAGGCGGGTCTTGTAGCCCTTGTTGTTCTCCTCCTCCTTGCCCGAGTTCCACCAGCCCTCGACGGAGTCGATGTGGTAGTAGCCCTCGTTGACGCCAGTGGAATACCGGACGTTGTCGAAGATGTAGAACTCGGCCTCGGGGGCGAAGAAGGCGGTGTCCGCGATGCCCGTGGAGGAGAGGTACGCCAGCGCCTTCTTCGCGATGTTGCGCGGGTCGCGGGAGTAGGCCTCGCCCGTGATCGGGTCGTGGATGAAGAAGTTGACGTTGAGCGTCTTGGCCTTGCGGAACGGGTCGAGGTAGGCCGTCGTCGGGTCGGGGTAGAGCTGCATGTCCGACTCGTTGATGGCCTGGAAGCCTCGGATCGAGGAGCCGTCGAAGCCCAGGCCGTCGTCGAAGACGGACTGGTCGAAGGACGAGGTCGGCACCGTGAAGTGCTGCATGATGCCGGGCAGGTCACAGAAACGGACATCGATCATCTCGACGCCCTCGTCCTTGATGAACTTGAGCAGCTCTTCGCTGTTGTTGAACATTCGTTCCTCCTTGGCGCGCTTCCGGTGCGGGCCATGTCAGCGGGTGACGGTCGGGGCCGGCGGCGCTCCGTCGCGTCGCTTCTCCTGCCAGCAACCTACCGAACAGGCCGTTTCCCGGCCGTCACTGGATTGTTTCCGCCATGTAACAAGATGCCCAACGCCGAGCAGCCGGGCGCCCGCCATGCGGGCACCCGGCTGGCCGGATCGATCACGATCAGCGGATGAAGAGCATCTCCTGGTACGTCGGGAGCGGCCACAGGTCGTCGGCGATGAAGGTCTCGATCGCGTCGGCGGCCTCGCGGATCTGGAGCATGGCCGGCAGCACCGCGTCGCGGTAGTACGTCGCCTCGGCCAGGCCCTCGTGGTCGTGGTCGCCCGCCTTGGCAGCGTCGAGTGCGGCGACGCCGGCACGCAGCGCGGCGATCATCTCGGTGACGGTCACCAGGTCGGTGGTGTCGGGCTCGATGCCGGCAGCCTTGAGGGCGGCGGCGTTCGTGGCGAGCTCGGTCTGGTAGCGCACCGCGGCCGGGAGGATCGTCGTCTTGGCGATCTCGCCGGTCAGGTTCGCCTCGACGTTGACCGTCATGACGTACTGCTCGACACCGACCTCGAAGCGCGACTCGAGCTCGGCCTCGCTGAAGACGCCGTACGTCGAGAAGAGCTTCTTGGCCTCGGGGGTCTGGTACTCGGGGAGCGCGTCGACCGTCGTACGGAGGTTCTTCAGGCCCCGCTTCTCGGCCTCGGCGTGCCACTCCTCGGAGTAGCCGTTGCCGTTGAAGACGACCGCGCCGTGCTGCTCCATGACCTTGGCCAGGACCGACTGGACGGCGTCGTTGAAGTCCGCGCCGGCGCTGACCGCGGCCTCGATCTCGGTGGCGAGGTAGTCCAGCGCCTCGGCCATGATCGTGTTGATGATGACCATCGGGGCGGCGACGGTCTGGTTCGAGCCGGCGGCGCGAAACTCGAAGCGGTTGCCGGTGAAGGCCATCGGCGAGGTGCGGTTGCGGTCGCCGGCGTCCTTGGTGAGGTCGGGCAGCGTGTCGACGCCGACCGACAGGACGCCCTTCTGCTTCGACGACGTGGCGCCGCCCTTGGCGATCTGCTCGAAGACGTCCTGCAGCTGGTCGCCGAGGAAGATCGAGATGATGGCCGGCGGGGCCTCGTTGGCGCCGAGGCGGTGGTCGTTGCCGGCCGAGGCGATCGAGAGGCGGAGCAGGCCGCCGTACAGGTGGACGGCGCGGATCACGGCCGCGCAGAACACGAGGAACTGCGCGTTGTCGTGCGGGTTGTCGCCGGGGCTGAGGAAGTTGCCCTGGTTGCCGTTGCCGAACGAGAAGTTCACGTGCTTGCCGGACCCGTTGACGCCGGCGAACGGCTTCTCGTGGAACAGGCACTCCATGCCGTGCTGCTTGGCGATCGACCGGAAGGTCGACATCAGCAGCTGCTGGTGGTCCGAGGCGAGGTTCGCGCGCTCGAAGACCGGGGCGATCTCGAACTGGCCGGGCGCGACCTCGTTGTGGCGGGTCTTGGCCGGGACGCCGAGCTTGAACAGGGCTCGCTCGGTGTCGTGCATGAAGCCGAGGACGCGCTCCGGGATGGCACCGAAGTAGTGGTCGTCGAACTCCTGGCCCTTCGGCGGCTTGGCGCCGAAGAGCGTGCGACCGGCGTTGAGCAGGTCGGGGCGGGAGTTCACGAACGAGGTGTCGACCAGGAAGTACTCCTGCTCCGGACCGCAGTAGGACACGACCTTGTCGATGTCCTCGTGGCCGAAGAGGGCGAGCACGCGCTGGGCCTGCTCGGACATGGCGTTCTGCGAGCGCAGCAGCGGGGTCTTGTGGTCGAGGGCCTCACCGGTCATCGAGACGAAGATGGTCGGGATGCACAGGGTGTTGCCGTTGGGGTTCTCGAGGATGTACGCCGGCGACTGGACGTCCCAGCCGGTGTAGCCGCGCGCCTCGAAGGTGGCCCGGATGCCGCCGTTGGGGAACGAGCTCGCGTCGGGCTCGCCCTGGACGAGGGTCTTGCCGGAGAACTCCCAGACCGCCGTACCGTCGCCGACGGGCTCCATGAACGAGTCGTGCTTCTCGGCGGTGAGGCCGGTCAGCGGGTAGAAGACGTGGGCGTAGTGCGTCACGCCCTTCTCCATCGCCCAGTCCTTCATCGCCGAGGCGACGATGTCGGCGACGGCGGGGTCGAGCTTCTCGCCCTTCTGGATGGTCGCGGCGACCGACTTGAACACCGACTTGGGCAGGCGCTTCTGCATCACCGCGAGGGAGAAGACGTTCTCGCCGTAGATGGCGCCGGTCTTCTCGGCGGCGTCGAAGAACGCAGCCGGGGCCACAGTGGCCTCGATCTCGCGGATCGCGCCGAGGCGGGTCGGGTTCGCAGTCATGGAAACTCCTGGTGTTCGTGGCAGAGGTGGTCGGCAAGCGACCCACGCCTGAACGGTAGGTGGCCCAGATTTCGCCCGATTGCCCAATTGTTTCGGGGATGTAACAGGTTCGCCGAGGAGTGTGGCGCCGGTCACTCCAGGGCCTCGTTTACGCTTGCGGCCGTGCCGAGCCCGACCGCGAACCGCCCCGCCGCCCCGTCCTTCGAGACCGCATCGTGGGGTCGGCGGATCATCGCGCTGCTCATCGACTGGATGCTCTGCACGGTCGCCGTCATCGCGGTCTACGGCCTCGACGAGTACACCGCCACCGGGTCCGTCGCCTCGCTGATGGTGCTGCCGCTGTTCATCGTCGAGTCGACCCTGCTGACGTGGCTCGGTGGGGGATCGATCGGTCAGCTGCTGACCGGGTTGTGCGTCGTACCGGCGCACGGGCGGCTGCACCGGCTCAACCCGGTCAAGGTGTTCGGCCGCCAGCTCCTCATCGCCCTGGTCATCCCGCCGCTGGTGTTCCGTGCCGACGGCCGCGGCCTGCACGACCTCTTCGCCGGTACGTCGACCGTCACCTTCGCGACCCTGCGCTCGCTGACGAAGTGAGTCGGCTCAGTAGCTGACCAGCTTGGGCTGCGCCTCGATCGCCCGCAGCGGCTGCCCCGTGCCGTCGATCGTGACCGTGCCCGGGATCGTGCGCCACGGCCCGCCGCCGACCCGGTAGCGACCGGTGTAGGTCGTCGCGAGGGATGGTCGGTAGGTCCCCTTGCGCAGGTAGTTGTGGGTCACGGTGAGGTCCGGGTACGGCGCGCCCGGCTTGCTGGTGCTGAGCCGCTCGCCGTCGCCGAAGGTCCAGTGGAAGGTGCTGGGCGTCGCTTCGAGGGTGACCCGCTGGCCGAGGAGGGTCACCGTTCGCGAGATGGGACGGGTGCTGGTCGTGTAGAAGTTCGTGTCGAAGTTGACCAGGGTGAGCCCGTCGGGTGGCTGGATGACCAGGGTGCTGGCGGGGAGCTGGAGCTCGGCGAAGGCTCGTCGGATGAGGCCGATCGTGACTACGGGCGTTTCTGGATCAGCCTCAGCACAGAAGTAGACAGACACGGGGTTGTCGCCTTCGATCATCTCCACGTTGCCGTCGCAAGGATCTGCGTCAAGGTGGACCGCTGAGGTCGTGCCGCCCGGCTGGGTGTGAGCGCCGGGATTGACGTGGCCTTGAGTCTCGTTGACGGCGTCGGCGATCAGCCCGCCTTCGGTTGTACCGCCGTTGACCGTGTCATCCGCGAAGGCGGTCCCGGAAACAAGGAGTGCCGCCGCGATTGCGGCGGCCACGGACTTCACCTCGGCTCCAAGATGTCTATCCGCCATACTCGGCCGGTCCAAGTGGCATAGATGTTAAAGCGGCTCGACTTCGGTGCAGACGTCTCGGTAGCGCCGTCCGGGCGAGTGATGAGCTGTTCGTCATTGCGAACCTCGATCTGGGCCTGCACTCCATAGAGCGAGTTGCTCGCTGTCTTGACCTCGCCTATCTGATCAATCTTGAGTTGATATTGGCCGCCCTCGGCGTGACCGCCGTCCCGGTAAAGAGTCTCGACGGCGCTTATAGCACGCTGGCAGCCGCCGCAGGTGGTGCTCGAGAGCCGCTTGAGCTCCTTCACGTCACCCGTCACCTGGACGTAGTTGATCAGCTCCCAGTAATAGCCGATGAACGCCCGCGCCCCGTCCTCCGTCGCCTTCGTCGCCGCCTGCGGCAGCTCCGGTTCCACGGGAGCCTGCGTGGCGGCCGAGGTGGGGGACTCCGGCGTACCAGTCGGCGTCCAGGTCGACGACGGATCGCCGGGGTCCGGGTCGCCCCCGCAGCCGGCGAGCAACAGCAGGGCAGCGGCCGACGCACCGACGGCAGCGCGGAGCGAGCGCATCAAGGTCCTCCCGAGAAATGACTGCGCCCGGACCGGGGCGCGCGACGACGCTAACCCGATCCGGGCGCAGATGCCACCAACTGGTGGCCAGCTGTGGACAGCCGGGGGAGAGGAGGCTCAGCGACCGCGGAGGTTGCCGCGCATGCCCTTCATCGACGTCGGCACCGGGCCCCTCGGGATGGGAGCCTTCGGGCGCTGGGCGTCGAGCGCACGCAGCCGCTGGCGCAGCTCGGTGATCTCGGCCGGCTTGACCTGGCGGCCGAGCTTCTGGATGTGCCGGGTCAGCTTCTTGAGCGGGACCTGGCCCTCCTCGTTGCCGACGATGACGTCGTGGACCGGGTAGTCACCGACGACCCGCTCGTGCTTCTTGTGCTCGCTGATGAGCACCGGCTTCACGCGGGCGATGTTGCCCTCGGCGACCAGGACGATCCCCGGGGGACCGACGACGCGGTGGACCATGTCCTGCTGCTTCGTGAAGCCGACGACCTCCTCGACGACCCAGCCGCGGCGCAGCATGGTCAGCGCGCGGGCGGCGGCGCCGAGCTGGCCCTCGAGGCGCGCGAAGGCGGCTTTCTGGGCGCGGCGGCCGAAGACGATCATCAGCGCGAGGAGGCCGATGAGGAGCGTGCCGATGACGGTCAGCACCATCTTGAAGGCGCCGCTGCCGGGGAGCACGAAGTGGAAGACGGCGAAGCCGAGGCCGCCGAAGATCAGGAACGAACCGAGCATCCACCAGCGGATCGCGGGGTCGACCTCGCGAGCCATCTTGTAGGTCTCGAGGATCTGCCGGCGACGGCTCATCGTGGACGGGTCGAGGGGCGTGTTCGACATGGGGTGCTGCGATCTCCTCGGACGAACTTGTAAGAACTTCAGGCAGTTGCTTCGGCACGCGCGTCGCGCGCGGCCATCGCCTGACGATACAGACGACCGGCCCGGTACGACGAACGGACCAGCGGCCCCGAGAGCACTCCCGCGAACCCGATCTCCTCCGCCTCGGCCGCCAGCTCCACGAACTCCTCCGGCTTGACCCACCGCTCGACGGGGTGGTGGCGCGGCGAGGGACGCAGGTACTGGGTGATCGTCACCAGCTCGCAACCCGCCTCGTGCAGGTCGCGCAGCGCCTGCGAGACCTCCTCACGCGTCTCGCCCATCCCGAGGATGAGGTTCGACTTGGTGACCAGCCCGAACGCCCGCGCCTGGGTCAGCACGTCGAGCGAGCGCTCGTAGCGGAACGCCGGGCGGATCCGCTTGAAGATGCGCGGCACGGTCTCGACGTTGTGGGCCAGCACCTCGGGCCGCGACTCGAACACCTCGGCCAGCAGCTCGGGGCGCCCGTTGAAGTCGGGGATCAGGTTCTCGACGCCGGTGTCGGGGTTGAGCTCGTGGATCGCGCGCACGGTCTCGGCGTAGAGCCATGCCCCGCCGTCGGCGAGGTCGTCGCGGGCGACGCCGGTGATGGTGGCGTACTTCAGCTCCATCTGCTGCACCGACTCCGCCACCCGCCGCGGCTCGTCGCGGTCCAGCGGCTGCGGCTTGCCGGTGTCGATCTGGCAGAAGTCGCAGCGCCGGGTGCACTGGTCACCGCCGATGAGGAAGGTCGCCTCGCGGTCCTCCCAGCACTCGAAGATGTTGGGACAGCCCGCTTCCTGGCACACCGTGTGCAGGCCCTCGGACTTCACCAGCTTCTGGAGAGCGGTGTACTCCGGGCCCATCTTCGCGCGGGTCTTGATCCACGACGGCTTGCGCTCGATGGGGGTCTCGGCGTTGCGGACTTCGAGGCGGAGGAGCTTGCGTCCCTCGGGTGCTGCAGTCACCGGTCCAGCCTACTCCCGGGGCGATGGGCCCCCGGCATCGAGACCGGACCGGCCGGTAGCCGTCACGGCACGTCGCGTCGCCGGAAGGACACGAACGATGCGACCCCGCCCACGAGCAGGAAGGAGCCGAGGTAGAGCGACGCGTCGCTGAAGGTGACCTCCAGTTCGCACGAGTCGTAGGAGTACGTCTCGTCGGGGTCGCCCTCGATCACTTCCGGCCCGGTCGGGCAGGCGTCCTCGGAGTAGTAGGTCGTCCCGTTGTCGATCAGCGCGAGCAGGTTCACGGCGGGGTTCCAGCGCTCGCTGACGCCGATGGCCGCCAGCAGCAGGCTCCCGGCGACGGAGGCGCCGAGGAGGACGCCGATGGTGGCAACGGTGCTGCGGAACAGCATGGTCAGCACGAACCCGAGGAGGGCCGCGGCCGCGGCGACGCCGGCGGAGCGCCAGCCCATCTGGAGGGCGTCGAGCAGGTCGCCGGTCGCGAGGGTGTCGCGGGAGTGTGCGACGAGCCCGAGCACGGCCCAGTACGCCGACATGATGACGGCGGCCGCCACCAGCGCGCCGCCGGTGACCACCAGTGCCTTCGCCGCCCATACGCGCGCCCGCCGTGGCTCGAACAGCAACTGGTTGCTGACCGAGCCGCTGTTCCAGTCGTGCCCGGTGAACGTGGTGCCCGCCAGGAGCAGCAGGATCGCCAGGAAGGAGGCGACCGCGACGCCGGAGTCGTTCTGCTGGTCGTCGAGCCGGAGTGTGTCGTAGTAGCCGTACTCCGTGTAGTCGTCGAAATTGTCGGAGATCAGCCGCTCGCACGCGGCCGCGACGTCGTCCTCGGTCGAGCCGATGCCGTAGTCGGCGGGATTCTCGGTGCAGTAGTCGAGCTCGGCTTGACGGTTCGCCTTCGCCTCGTCCTCGATCAGCGCGATCTCGGTGTCGGACGGCGGCTCGGTGTCGAGGATCGTCACCACGCCGATGACGAGAGGTACGGCGACGCACGCGGCCATCAGCAGCTGGACGGCACGGCGGCGGAGGTAGCGTCGCAGCTCGACGCGGAGGAGCTGGAGGAACGCTTTCACTGGTGGTCTCCCAGCTGCTCGGACCGGGTGAGGTCGAGGAACACCGTCTCCAGGTCGGGCCGTAGCGAGGTCAGCTCCCGCAGCCAGATGCCGGCCTCGCCGAGCACCTGGGTGATCCGTGCGGGGTCGTCGGTCTCCACTCGTACCGCGTCACCGTCGACAGTGGCTGGCAGGGCGGCCCGGCCGAGGGCCTCCGCGGCGCGAACAGGGTCGGGTACGACGGCGCGGTGCGCGGTGCTGGTGCCCAGCAAGTCCTCGACCCGCCCGGACGCGAGCAGCCGGCCGTTGCCGATGATCGTGGCCGAGGTGCACACGTGCTGGACCTCGGCGAGGATGTGCGAGCTGAGCAGCACGGTCACCCCTGCCTCGCCCAGTCCGCGGATGGTCTCGCGGATCTCGCGGATGCCGGCGGGGTCGAGTCCGTTGGTGGGCTCGTCGAGGATCAGGAGCGCGGGGTCCTTCAGCAGCGTGGCGGCGATGGCGACCCGCTGCTTCATGCCCAGCGAGTAGGACTTGTACTTGTCCTTGTCCCGGCCGTCCAGCTGGACGGTGGCGATCGCCTGGTCGACGCGCGACCTGGGTGCGCCGATCGAGGCGGCGAGCAGCTCGAGGTTCAGCCGGCCGGTGAAGTTGGGGGAGAACTTCGGTGACTCGACGACCGCCCCGACGCGACCGATGACCTGGGGCAGCCGTGCCGGGACCGGCTCGCCGAACAGGCGCATGGTGCCGCGGGTCGGGCGCGCGAGCCCGAGCAGCATCCGGATCGTCGTGGTCTTGCCGGACCCGTTGGGCCCGAGGAACCCGTGGACCCCACCACCTCCGGGTACCGCGAGGTCGAGGTTCTGCACGGCGACCCGCAGGCCGCCCCGCACGGAGCGGAACTCCTTGCGCAGCCCTCTGGTCTCGATCACGAGATCGCTCATCCTGCCCTCCCACTGGCACTCACCGGCCCCACAGCCGATGAATACCGAGTATGGGGTCAGCGAGCAGGGTAGGTGAGGACCGCCACGCCGCCGGGCGTGGCGGAACCGGCCGCCTTGGCCGGGTCGGGGCGCGGCTCGTAGTCGGGCGTCGCCTCGTACGAACCCCAGGCGAGGTAGTGGGCGAAGTGCCGGCGTACGGCGTCGAGCACGGCGGTCACCGGTACGTCGCGTCCGAGCTCGGCGCTGAGCGAGGTGACGCCGGCGTCGGAGATCCCGCAGGGCACGAAGCGGTCGTACCAGCCCATGTCGACGTCGCAGTTGAGCGAGAAGCCGTGCATGGTCACGCCCTTGCTGACCCGGATCCCGATCGCGGCGATCTTGCGCTCGGGTCCGCGCTCGTCGGCCTTCAGCCAGACGCCGCTGCGGCCGGGAACGCGCGCGGTCGCGATGCCGAACTCGGCGCAGACCGCGATCAGGGCCTCCTCGACGCGACGGACGTAGTCGACGACCTTGACGTGGTCGGGGAGCCGCACGATCGGGTAGCCGACGAGCTGGCCGGGACCGTGGAAGGTGATCTGGCCGCCGCGGTCGACGTCGATGACTGGCGCGCCGCCGGGATCGGCCGGGCGGTCCTCGGGGCGGGTGCGCTTGCCGGCGGTGAACACGGGCGGGTGCTCGAGCAGCAGGACGGTGGGCGACAGCGTGCCGGCGACGACCTGCTCGTGCACCTCGCGCTGCAGCTCCCACGCGGCCATGTAGTCGATCGCCTGGTCGCCCAGGCCGGCCTCACGGAACTCCAGCGTCACGGACGCGAGCCTACTCCGGTGCCTGTGGATGACCGGATGCGATCTGTCGGACCCTGGCGGAGGATCGGTCCATGGCTGTCTCAGTGACTCCCGTGGGCTCGCTCCGCATCGTCGTCGCGACGACGGTCGTCGTGGTGCTCGCGTGCGTGCTGGTCACGTGGGCGGCGCTGCACGACCGCTCCGGCGCCGACGGGCGTACGCCGGCCACGGCTCCCGCCGCAGCGGTCGCACCGGGTGCAGGCGGCGCTGGCGCGCGTCCCGAGGTCGAGGTACTGGCCGTCCTGCGCGCGTGGGACCGCGACCGGGCCTCGGCCTGGGCCGCGGGCGACGTGGAGGCGCTGCGGGGGCTCTACGCGGCGGGGGCGGAGGCTGGCCGCGAGGACGTCGCGATGCTCCGACGCTGGCGGGCGCGCGGGCTGCGGGTCGAGGGCATGGCCATGCAGGTCCTCGCGGTCGACGTGCGGGCACGCTCGTCCGGACACCTGGTGCTGGTGGTCCAGGACCGGCTGGTCGGTGCGACGGCCGTCGGGCGGGGGCGGCGGACCGCGCTGCCGCGTGACGAGCCGACGACGCGGCGCCTCGAGCTGCGTCGGGTGTCGGGGCGATGGGTGCTCGTCACCGCCCGTGAGGTCACGAGCGAGCGAGGCCCGCCGTGAGCACGGCGTCGACGTCGGGGTCCGCGAAGGTGTGGCCGAGGTCGAGCAGTGCGCGCGGCTCGAGGTTGAGCGAGCCGAGCAGCTCGTCGGCCATCGGCCCGGCCGCGGCGCGGATCACCGGCGACGGCACCGGGAAGAGCGCCGGCCGGTGCACCTGGCCGGCGAGGGCGGCCGTGAACTCCGCGTTGGTGGGGGTCCGCGGTGCGCACAGGTTGAACGGACCCGACGCGGTCGGGTGCTCGACGAGGAAGGAGGCAGCGCCCACCCAGTCACGCAGGGAGATCAACGGGTAGTACTGCGTGCCCGGGCCGATCCGTCCGCCGGCGCCGGCGAGGAACTGCAGCCGCTGCATCTTGAGTGGGGCGTTGCGCCGGTCCTGCACCGGGGCGGTCCGGAGCAGGGCGACGCGGGCCCCGGCCTCGGACGCGGGGCGGGCCGCAGCCTCCCACTCCCGGCAGACCCGGGTGAGGAGGGCGTGGCCCCGGGTGTCGGAGGCCTCGGTGAGCGGGGCGGAGCCGTGGTCGCCGTACCAGCTGATGCCGGATGCGTTGACGAGTGACGGGGGACGAGGTGCAGCGGCGATGGTGGCCGCGAGCAGGCGGGTGGTGGCGACCCGGCTGCTCAGGACGTCGCGTGCCCACTTCTTCGAGTGCGGGTTGCCGATGAGGGGAGCACCGGCGAGGTTGACCACCACGTCGGCGGCGCCGACCAGCGCGGCGTCGACCAGTCCCTCCTGCGGATCCCACTGGGACTCGCCGCCGCGTGCTCCGCGCCTGACCAGGGCCGTGACGACGTGCCCTCGCTGACGGAGCTCGGTGACGAGGTGCTGCCCGAGAAACCCGGACGAACCGGCGATGACGACGGAGAGGCCCATGGCCGAAAGCCTGCCACTGCCGTGGTCGGCGTGACACCCTGTGCCCGCGAGCTGGCGGCCGCAGAGGCAACGCCAGCATGAGGGCCAGGGAGCAGGGGAGCAGCATGTCCAGGTCAGGTGTCGGTCCGCGTCGTACGACGGCGATGGCGCTCGGCGTCGTCGCCGTGCTCGCCCTCGCGGGCTGCGGCGACGACAAGGCCGAGCCCCGGCAGGGCTCGCGTCCGGTCGGCGGGAGCGCGTCGGCGAGCGCGAGCACCGGAGCCGACGAGGGCGCGACGCCTGACGGGCAGACTCCCGAGATCGAGGTGCTCGGCACCGGGGCGCAGCCGCGTCGCGTGCTCGAGCTCGACCTCGTGGAGGGCCACGTCGAGGACGGCACGATGCGGATGACGGTCACGACCTCGGCCGACGTCATGTCGACGCCGCCGGTCAAGGTACCGATGGTGATGCCGGTCCGGACGACCGTCACCGACGTGACAGGTGACCGGGCGACGGTCGAGTCGCAGTACGGCGAGGTGAGCGTGCCGCGGAGCAGCGGGCTCGACGAGGCCAGCCGCCAGCAGCTCCTGGAGTCGATGCAGCTCCTCGACGGCACGACGATCCGCGTGGTCTACGACCGGTCCGCGCGCACCCTGTCGAGCGAGGTGGAGTACGGCGACAAGGGTGGCTCGGAGGTGCTCGAGCGGATGCTCGACGACTTCGCGGCGCAGAGCAGCAACCTGAGTGTGTTGATGCCCGAGCAGGCCGTGGGGGTCGGCGCTCGTTGGCAGGCGACCTCCAGCATCACCGTCGGAGGCATCACCTCCGACGTGGTCGCCACCTACGAGCTGACCGGACTCGCGGACGACGGTTACACCGTCCGTCTCACGAGCCGCCAGACGCCGCGTCGGGGACCCGTCGCGACCGGCGGGGAGATCATCGGCGGCGGGACCGATGTCACCGGCACGACCGAGGTACGACACGGCATGGTGGGTCCCTTCCACGCGATCGGCACCGGTCACGGCACGGTGACGATGGAGGTCGGGGGCCAGCGGGTGCGCACGACCTTCGACATGACGATGGACGTGTCCACCCGCTGACGCCCGGCGGTGCGAGCAGCGCGAAGGCCCCCTGCCGATCGGCGGGGGGCCTTCGTGTGTCGCTGGTGCGAGTTCTGGGTCAGACCTCGAACTGGCCCGCCTCGAGGCGCTTCTTCAGGTCGCGGAGGAAGCGACCGGCGTCGGCACCGTCGACCACGCGGTGGTCGTAGGTCAGCGCGAGGTAGACCATGTGGCGCACGGCGATGGTCTCGCCGAGGTGCTCGTCGTCGATGACCACGGGACGCTTGACCACGGCACCGGGGCCGAGGATGGCGACCTGCGGCTGGTTGATGATCGGCGTGTCCCACAGGGCGCCGAAGCTGCCCAGGTTGGTGATGGTGAAGGTGCCGCCGGAGAGCTCGTCCGGCCCGATCTTGTTGGTGCGGGTCCGCTCGGCGACGTCGGCGATCTTCTTGGCGAGGCCGGAGATCGACAGGTCGCCGGCGTCCTTGACGACCGGCGTGAGCAGGCCCTTCTCGGTGTCGACGGCGAAGGCGACGTTCTCGCGGTCGTTGTAGGTGATCTCGCCGGCCTCGAGGTCGAGGGTGGCGTTGAGCACCGGGTGCTGCTTGAGGGTGTCGATGGCCGCCTTGGTGAAGAACGGCAGGTACGACAGCTTCACGCCCTCGCGTGCCAGGAACTCCTCCTTCACGCTCTCGCGCAGGCGGGCGATGTTCGTGACGTCGACCTCGACCACCTGGGTGAGCTGGGCCGAGATGTGCAGCGACTCGGTCATCCGCTCGGCGATGATCTTGCGCAGGCGGGAGACCTTGACCGTCTGGCCACGCAGCGGCGACGGCGCGGCAGCCGGGGCGGCGGCAGCCGGGGCGGCAGCGGCCGGAGCGGCCGGTGCGGCAGGTGCGGCGGCCTTCGACGCGGCAGCGGCGTCGAGGACGTCCTGCTTGCGGATCCGGCCACCGACGCCGGAGCCCTGGACCGAGCCGAGGTCGACACCGTGCTGGGCGGCGAGCTTGCGGACCAGCGGGGTGACGTAGCCGGGGCCCTCGTCGCCGACGCTGGCGGCAGCGGCCTGCGCGACGGCGGGCGACGGAGCCGGGGCGGCAGGAGCAGCGGGAGCCGGAGCAGCTGCGGCCGGAGCGGGCGCAGCAGCCGGAGCCGGGGGAGCGGCGACGGGTGCCGGCGCGTTGTCGACCGGCGTCGGCTCGGGAGCGGGGGCGGCGGGAGCAGGGGCCGCGGCGGGCGCGGCGGCCGGCGTACCGGACCCGATGATGGCGAGCTCGGCGCCGACCTCGACGGTCTCGTCCTCGGCGGCCTTGATCTCGAGCAGGGTTCCGGCGACGGGGGACGGGATCTCGGTGTCGACCTTGTCGGTGCTCACCTCGAGCAGCGGCTCGTCGACGGCGACCGCGTCGCCGACCTGCTTGAGCCAGCGGGTGACCGTGCCCTCGGTGACCGACTCGCCGAGCGCGGGCAGGGTCACGGCGGTGCTGGGGCCACTGGAGGCAGCCGGAGCCTCGGTGGGGGCAGTGGCAGGCGCTTCGGCGGCCGGGGCCTCGGGAGCGGGGGCGGCCGGAGCTGCGGGTGCCTCCTCGGCCGGAGCCGGGGCGGCCTCGGCGGGCGCCTCCTCCGCGGCGGGGGCGGGGGCGCTGCCGGCGGACTCGCCGGCGTCGCCGATGACGGCCAGCACGGCGCCGACCTCGACCGTGTCGTCCTCGTTCGCGCGGATCTCGACCAGCGTGCCGGCAACGGGGGACGGGATCTCGGTGTCCACCTTGTCGGTGCTGACCTCGAGCAGGGGCTCGTCGATCGCGATCTGGTCGCCGACTTGCTTGAGCCAGCGGGTGACGGTGCCTTCGGTGACGGACTCACCGAGCGCGGGGAGAGTGACTTCGGTCGCCATGGGCTCATCCTTGCACTTCGAACGAAGCAACTGGCAACGGGCCACCCACGGTTCGGGCACACTTGACCCATGGGTTTGTTCGACCGGTTCCGCGGGGGATCGAAGATACGGATGAGTAACCCCGCGAGGGACGCCGCACGCACCGGATCCACCCGGGTGCGAGCGTCCGACCGGGGCGACGAGGAGCACCTGCGCACGTGGGTGCAGGAGCGTCGTGGCGTCGAGGGGTTCGTCGAGCCGCGCACCGCGGTCAGCGAGATCACGCTGCTGCTGGTCGCCCACGACGGCGAGTGGACCCGCCGCCGCGTCCCGTCGGCGAAGTGGGCGCACGACTTCTGCAACCGCCACCTCGTCCCGTCGTACGACGCCGCCGTGGTCGGTGTCCCGCAGCGGATGCGCGACTACAACTCCCGCGTCAGGAAGGCTCAGAAGGAGCAGCTGCGGCGCGACCTCGGATGATCTCCACGAGCGTCGTCACGCCGTAGCCGGTCGCCCCGGGCACCAGGTGCCCGTTCGCGCCGCCCTTGTTGAAGGTCGGGCCGGCGATGTCGAGGTGCGCCCATGGCAGCCCGCCGGTGAACTCCCGCAGGAAGGCCGCGGCGTAGATGCCGCCGCCCCAGCGGATGCCGTCGTACTGCGCGAGGTCGGCGACCGTGCTGCTGCGGATCCGGGAGTCCATGAACTCCGGGAGCGGCATCGGCCAGGCGTCCTCGCCGGCCGCCGCGGCCGCGGCGAGCACCTCGCCGACGATCGCGTCGTCGCCGAGCACGCCGGCGATCCGGTCGCCGAGGGCGAGCGCCATGTGGCCGGTGAGGGTGGCGATGTCGATGAGGACGTCGGGCTCCTGCTCGACCGCGCGGCCCAGGGCGTCGGCGAGGACCAGGCGGCCCTCGGCGTCGGTGTTGCTGACCTCGACGGTCGTGCCGTCGTAGGTCGTCAGCACGTCGCCGGGGCGCATCGAGGAGGCACCCACCATGTTCTCCGCGAGCGCGGCGAAGGCGGAGATGCGGACGGGCAGGCCGAGGCGGGCGACCGCGATGGTGGCCTGGACGACGGCCGCGGCGCCGGCCATGTCCTCCTTCATCGTGGTCATGCTGCCGGCGGGCTTGATCCAGAGGCCGCCCGAGTCGAAGGTGATGCCCTTCCCGACGAGCGCGACGTGCGCGACGGCGTCCTTCGGGGCGTACGACAGCTCGACCAGGCGCGGCGGGGCGGCCGAGCCGGCGCCGACGGCGAGGATGCCTCCGCAGCCGAGCTCGGCGAGGCGCACCTCGTCGAGGACGGTCGCGGTGACCTTGGTGCCACCGCTCGGGAGCTGCTTGTTGCCGGCCTTGACGGCGGCGGCGATCGCGTCGGCGAACGAGGGCGGCGTGAGGTCGGCCGGCGGGGTGTTCACCCAGTCGCGCGTTGCCGCGACGGCGTCGACGAGGACCTGGGCGGGCTCGACGGCTGCGGCGACCTCGGACCGACGGGCGGCCGGGGTGAGCACGACGATCTCGGCGGGCGTGGTCGACGCACCCGGCTTGCTCTTGTACGCCGTGAACGTGTAGCCGCCGAGTCGGTAGCCCTCGATGACGGCGCGGACCAGCTCGGGCGAGTCGGCGGGCAGCGCGAGTGCGACGGACGCCGCGTTGGTGACCGCGCGGGCGGCGTTGCCGGCCGCCCGTCGTACGGAGTCGGCGTCGGCCACCTCGCCGATGCCGACCAGCACCAGCAGGGGAGAGGCGATGGTGCCGGCTGTGGGCACCTTGGCGACCTCGCCGGGCCGGCCCTTCATGCCGAGCGTGGTGAGCAGGCCCGACAGCTTGCGGCCGTACGCCGACGCGACGTCCTCGGCACCGGGCGCGAGCGTGCCGTCGGCCAGCACTCCGACCACGACCGCCTCGGCCTTGGTCTTGGCGGGGCTGGCGGTGCGGAGCGCAAAGGTCGTCACCCGGCGCAGGATATCCGCGCGCCCGTCCTGAGCGCGCATGCCATAGATTCCGACCATGGCCGACGCGACCCCCTTGCAGTCCCCCCTCCACGACCGGCACGAGGCGCTGGGCGCCAAGTTCTCCGAGTTCGGCGGCTGGCTGATGCCGCTGGAGTACCCGACCGGTGTCGTCAAGGAGCACGCCGCGGTCCGTGACGGCGTGGGCATCTTCGACGTCAGCCACCTCGGCAAGCTCGTCGTCCGCGGCCCGGGCGCGGTCGACTTCCTCAACGCCACGCTGACCAACGACCTGCACCGGATCGGCCCGGGCAAGGCGCAGTACAGCCTCGTCGTCGACGACGCGACCGGCGGGATCGTCGACGACGTCTTCACCTACTACCGCGACGACGAGCACGTCCTCGTCGTCCCGAACGCCTCCAACAACGAGGAGGTACGACGCCGCCTCGTCGAGGCCGCGCCCGAGGGCATCGAGATCCTCGACCACCACCGCGACTACGTCGTGCTGGCGGTCCAGGGCGCGAAGTCCGACGAGGTCGTCGCGGCCGTCGGCCTGCCGGTCGGCCACGAGTACCTCACCTTCGTCGAGACCCCCTGGGAGGCCGCCGACGCCGACGCCGACCCGGACGCGCGGATCATCGTGTGCCGCACCGGCTACACCGGCGAGCGCGGCTACGAGCTGATCGCGCCGAGCGCCGTCGCCCCGGCCCTGTGGGACGCGCTGATGGAGAAGGGTGCCGAGCACGGCCTGGTCCCCGCCGGCCTGGGCGCCCGCGACACGCTGCGCACCGAGATGGGCTACCCGCTGCACGGCCAGGACATCGGCCCCGACATCACGCCGGTCGAGGCCCGCCTCGGCTGGGCCGTCGGCTGGAAGAAGGACGCCTTCTGGGGCCGCGACAAGCTCCTCGCCGAGAAGGAGGCCGGTCCGCGCCGCAAGCTGGTCGGCCTGGTCTCCACCGGCCGCGCGATCCCGCGCCCGCACATGAGCGTGCGCCTGCTCAAGGACGTCCCGCTCGGCGAGGTCACGTCCGGAACCTTCTCGCCGACCCTGAAGAAGGGGATCGCGCTCGCCCTCGTGTCGACCGTCGTCGCCGACGACGCCGAGGTGACGGTCGACGTGCGCGGTCGCGCCGAGGTCTTCCAGGTCACCAAGCCGCCGTTCGTCCAGCCGTCCGTCCGGGAGTCCTGACGCCACCCCACGACGTTCTCGTCCTCCCCCGCTGCGCTCCTCCGAACAACAACGACGTAGGGACCCCGACACATGAACCTGCCCGAGCAGCCCGCCACCTCCGGCTCCGCCTTCCGCCCCCCGGCCGACCAGCCCTGGCGCTGGCGGCTCGAGGACGCGGACGGCGCCGAGGTCGCCGTGACCGGTGACCTCGCCGACCAGACCTTCCCGAGCCAGGGCGACGCCGAGTCGTGGGTGGGGGAGATCTGGCACGAGCTCGCCGACCAGGGCGTCGCGCAGGTGACCCTCTTCGAGGCCGACCGCGAGGTGTACGGCCCGATGTCGCTCTCCGCCTGAGCGAGGCCTGAGCGAGCCGATGCAGCCACACGACTTCCGTCAGGTCGACGTCTTCACGTCCGAGCCGCTGCTCGGCAACCCGGTGGCCGTGGTGCACGGCGCCGACGAGCTCGACGACCGGCAGATGCAGGCGTTCGCCCGCTGGACGAACCTCAGCGAGACGACCTTCCTGCTGCGGCCGACGGATCCCGCCGCCGACTACCGGCTGCGGATCTTCACCCCGTCGATGGAGCTGCCGTTCGCGGGGCACCCGACGCTCGGCTCGGCGCACGCGTGGCTCGAGGCGGGCGGCGTACCGGCGGGGGAGCGGCTGGTGCAGGAGTGCGGTGTCGGCCTGGTCGAGCTCCGGCAGGCCGAGGGGCGCCTCGCGTTCGCGGCGCCGGCGCTGCTCCGCTCCGGTCCGGTGGCCGAGGACCTGGTCGTCGAGATCGTCGCCGCCCTCGGCATCGAGCGCGCCGACGTCCTCGACGCCGCATGGGCCGACAACGGCCCGGGCTGGGTCGGCGTCCGGCTGGCCTCCGCCGAGCAGGTGCTGGCCCTCACCCCGGACTTCGCGGGCCTGTCCGTCGGCGTCATCGGCCCGTGGCCCGAGGGGTCGGAGTGCGAGGTCGAGGTGCGGGCGTTCGCGCCCCACGCCGCCGGGGTCACCGAGGACCCGGTGACCGGCTCGCTCAACGCCTCCCTCGCGCAGTGGCTGGCGGGCACCGTCCTCCCGCCGTCGTACGTCGCCTCCCAGGGCACCGTGCTCGGTCGCCGCGGCAGGATCCATGTCGACACCGCCGCCGACGGCACGATCTGGGTGGGTGGCGACACCCTGACGACCATTCACGGGACGGTCACGCTGTGACCACCGGCCGCGATCTAGGCTGAACACGTGCGCGCGTACCTCGACCTCGTCCAGCGGATCCTCGACGAGGGCGTCGCCAAGGAGGACCGCACCGGCACCGGCACGCTGAGCGTGTTCGGCCACCAGATGCGCTTCGACCTGACCGAGGGCTTCCCGCTGGTCACGACCAAGAAGATCCACACCCGGTCGGTGTTCGGCGAGCTGCTGTGGTTCCTGCGCGGCGACACCAACGTGCGCTGGCTGCAGGAGCGTGGCATCACGATCTGGGACGAGTGGGCCGACGAGAACGGCGACCTCGGCCCGGTCTACGGCGCGCAGTGGCGCTCGTGGCCGACGCCCGACGGCGGCCACATCGACCAGCTCGCGCAGGTGATCCGCCAGGTCCGCGCGAACCCCGACAGCCGCCGTCACATCGTCTCCGCGTGGAACCCCAGCCAGGTCGACGACATGGCACTGCCGCCGTGCCACAGCCTGTTCCAGTTCTACGTCGCCGACGGGCGGCTCAGCTGCCAGCTCTACCAGCGCTCGGCCGACGTCTTCCTGGGCGTGCCATTCAACATCGCGTCGTACGCCCTGCTGACCCACATGGTCGCCCAGGTCGCCGGTCTCGGCGTCGGCGACTTCGTGCACACGCTCGGCGACGCGCACCTCTACTCCAACCACCTCGAGCAGGCCCGCCTCCAGCTCACCCGTGAGCCGCGGCCGCTGCCGAAGCTGGTGCTCAACCCCGCGGTGACCGAGATCGACGCCTTCGAGCTCGAGGACATCACGGTCGAGGGCTACGACCCGCACCCCGGCATCAAGGCCCCGATCGCCGTATGAACCACCCCGCGAAGTTCTACGCTTCCCCCGCTTCGCTCCTCCAGCGCACAACTTCGCGGGGACCCCGGTGGTGACCCCAAACGGTCGGCGGGTCACGATGGTGGCCGCCGTCGCCGAGAACGGTGTCATCGGTGCCGACGCCGACATCCCGTGGAAGATCTCCGAGGACTTCGCCCACTTCAAGGCGACCACGATGGGCCACGTGCTGGTCCTGGGCCGGACCACCCACGAGGGCATCGGCCGACCGCTCCCCGGCCGGACCACCGTCGTGCTGACCCGCGACCCGTCGTACGCCGCCGAGGGCGTCCAGGTCGCGCACTCCGTGACCCACGCCCTCGAGCTGGCCGACACGATCCTGCGCGACCAGCCGGACGACCGGCAGGTGATGATCGGCGGGGGAGCCGCGGTCTACGCCGCCGCCCTGCCGTACGCCGACGAGCAGGTCATCTCCGAGATCCCGATGGCACCCGAGGGCGACACCCACTACCCGGAGTTCAGCCGCAAGCGCTGGACCGAGGTCCGGCGCGAGCCGCGCGAGGGGTTCACGATCGTGTGGTGGGAGCGGGTCTTCGCCTGCGGGGGCTCACCAGACGCCTGAGAGGGTGGAGCCATGGAGCTCCGCGTCTTCACCGAACCCCAGCAGGGGGCGACCTACGACGACCTGCTGTCCGTCGCGCTCGAGGCCGAGCGCCTCGGCTTCGGCGCCTTCTTCCGCAGCGACCACTACCTCCACATGAGCGGTGACGGGCTGCCCGGCTCGACCGACGCGTGGACGACGCTCGCAGGTCTCGCGCGCGACACCACGACGATCCGGCTCGGCACGATGATGACCAGCGCGACCTTCCGGTACCCCGGCGTGCTGGCGATCCAGGTCGCACAGGTCGACCAGATGAGCGGCGGCCGGGTGGAGCTCGGGATCGGCGCGGGGTGGTTCACCCAGGAGCACGCCGCCTACGGCATCGAGTTCCCCGACACCGCCGAGCGCTTCGAGCGGTACGCCGAGCAGCTCGAGCTGATCACCGGCCTGTGGGCCACGCCGGTCGGCGGGCGCTACGAGTTCACGGGCGAGCACTACCAGCTCACCGACAGCCCGGCACTGCCGAAGCCGGTCCAGAGCAGTGGGCATCGTGGCGGCGTACCCGTGCTGATCGGTGGCAAGGGGGCCCGCAAGACGCCCGCCCTCGCCGCCCGGTACGCCGACGAGTTCAACCTGCCGTTCGTGGACGAGGAGTTCACCGAGCTCCAGTTCGGGCGGGTCCGGCGGGCGGCCGAGGAGATCGGCCGCGACCCCGACGAGCTGACCTGGTCGAACGCGCTGGTGCTGTGCGTCGGCGAGGACGAGGCCGAGATCGCCCGCCGGGCGGCCGCGATCGGGCGCGAGGTGGACGAGCTGCGGGTCAACGGGCTGGCCGGCACGCCGGAGGAGGTCGTGGAGAAGATCAAGCGCTTCGAGGCGCTCGGCAGCCAGCGGATCTACCTCCAGACCCTCGACCTGGGGGACCTCGACCACCTGCGCCTCGTCGCCGCTGAGGTCATGCCGCACCTGTGACGATAGGCTTGTCGTCATGACTTCTGCACCCTTCGGCACCGTGCTGACCGCCATGGTCACGCCGTTCCACGAGGACGGCTCCGTTGACCTGGACGGGGTGCAGAAGGTCGCCAAGCACCTCGTCGACAACGGCAACGACGGCATCGTCGTCTCGGGCACCACTGGTGAGTCCCCGACCACCACCGGCGCGGAGGACGGCGAGACCCTCGCCGCCGTCAAGGACGCCGTGGGCGACCGGGCAAAGATCGTCGCGGGCGTCGGCACCAACGACACCCGCCACTCGGTCGAGCTGGCCCGCCAGGCCGAGAAGGTCGGCGCCGACGGGCTGCTGCTCGTGACGCCGTACTACAACAAGCCGAGCCAGCCGGGCGTGCTCCAGCACTTCCGCCAGGTCGTCGAGGCCACGTCGGTCCCGGTCATGCTCTACGACGTCCCGGGCCGCACCGGCACCAAGATCGCCCTCGAGACCTACCGGGCCATGACCGACTGGGAGACCGTGACCACGGTCAAGGAGGCGACCGGCGACCTGGCGCGCACCGCCCAGCTCGTCGACCTCGGCTACACCGTCTACTCCGGCGACGACGTCAACACCCTCGGCTACCTCGCCTACGGCGCCACCGGCGTCGTGTCCG
The DNA here is from genome assembly GCF_001428825.1 of Nocardioides sp. Root240. GTDB lineage: Bacteria > Actinomycetota > Actinomycetes > Propionibacteriales > Nocardioidaceae > Nocardioides. The sequence goes on from NZ_LMIT01000002.1 coordinate 299,607, forward strand.
TCGTCGGCCACGTCGCGGGCGTCCAGCTGCACGCGATGATCGATGCCTTCCTCGCCGGCGACCACGCCGAGGCGCTGCGGATCCACACCTCGCTGGTCCCTGCATTCGAGGCGATCATGGGCGTGCCCAACTACGGCGCCACGACGGCGAAGGCGGCGCTCGAGCTGCTCGGCGTACTGCCGAACCGGATCGTCCGCTCGCCCCTGCTGCAGCTCGACGACACGGAAGTCGCCGATCTCCGTGCAGGCCTCGCCGCGGCGGGTCTCCTCTGATGTCGCACCCGCACCCCGAGCTGTCCGCCCCGCCGGAGCTGCCGAAGGGCGGCCTGCGGGTCATCCCGCTGGGCGGCCTGGGCGAGGTCGGTCGCAACATGACCGTCTTCGAGTACGACGGCCGCCTGCTCATCGTCGACTGCGGCGTGCTCTTCCCCGACGAGCACCACCCGGGCGTCGACCTGATCCTGCCGGACTTCGCGGCGATCCGGGACCGCCTCGACGCCGTCGAGGCGCTGGTCCTGACCCACGGCCACGAGGACCACATCGGTGCCACGCCGTACCTCCTGCGCGAGCGGCAGGACATCCCGCTGGTGGGCTCCCAGCTGACCCTCGCCCTGGTCAACTCCAAGCTCCGTGAGCACCGCCTGCGCCAGACGCCGTTCCACACGGTCAAGGAGGGCGACCGGATCTCGTTCGGTCCCTTCGACCTGGAGTTCGTCGCGGTCAACCACTCCATCCCGGACGCGCTCGCCGTGGCGATCCGCACCGGGGCCGGCCTGGTGCTGCACACCGGCGACTTCAAGATGGACCAGCTCCCGCTCGACGGCCGGATCACCGACCTGCGGGCCTTCGCGCGGCTGGGGGAGGAGGGCGTCGACCTGTTCCTCACCGACTCGACGAACGCCGACGTCCCGGGCTTCACGACGGCCGAGCGCCGGATCACCCCGGTGCTCGAGCAGGCCTTCTCCGAGTCGTCGCAGCGGATCATCGTGGCCTGCTTCGCCTCGCACGTGCACCGCGTCCAGCAGATCCTGGACACCGCGGTGAAGCACAACCGCAAGGTCGCCTACGTCGGCCGCTCGATGGTCCGCAACATGGCCGTCGCCCGCGACCTCGGCTACCTCCACGTCCCGCCGGGCGTGATGGTCGAGGCCAAGGAGCTGGCCGACCTCGCGCCGGAGCGCCAGGTCCTGATCTCGACCGGCTCGCAGGGCGAGCCGATGAGCGCGCTGGCCCGGATCGCGCACCGCAGCCACAACTTCGTGCACCTCGAGGAGGGCGACACCGTCATCCTCGCCTCGAGCCTGATCCCCGGCAACGAGAACTCCGTCTACCGCGTGATCAACGGCCTGTCCCGACTCGGCGCCCGCGTCGTCCACAAGGGCAACGCGCTGGTCCACGTCTCCGGCCACGCCAGCGCCGGCGAGCTGCTCTACTGCTACAACATCGTCAAGCCGCGCAACGTGCTGCCCGTCCACGGCGAGATCCGGCACATGCTGGCCAACGGCGACCTGGCGAAGCAGACCGGCGTCGAGAACGTCGTGTACGCCGAGGACGGCGTCGTGGTCGACCTGGTCGACGGCGTCGCCAAGGTGGTCGGCAAGGTCGAGTGCGGCTACGTCTTCGTCGACGGCCAGTCGGTCGGCGACGTCACCGAGTCCGAGCTGAAGGACCGCCGGATCCTCGGCGAGGAGGGCTTCATCTCGGTGATCCTGGTCGTCGACTCGGTCTCCGGGAAGCTCTCCGCCGGCCCCGAGATCCACGCCCGCGGCCACGCGTGGGCCGACTCCGACTTCGAGCCGATCAAGCTGCCCATCGTCGACGCGGTCAACCGCGCCCTCGAGGAGGGCAGCACCGACACCTACCAGCTGCAGCAGGTCGTGCGTCGCACCATCGGTCGCTGGGTGAGCAACACCCACAAGCGCCGGCCGATGATCATCCCGGTCGTCGTCGAGGCGTAGGGCTGTGGGAGTTTCACCGGCCGGCCGGTGAAACTCCCGTACTTGGACGACGAAACTCACGCTTGGACGAGGAAACTTCGTCGTCCCAGCGTGAGTTCTGTCGTCCAAGTACGAACGCCCCGCCCCTCCGAGGAGGGACGGGGCGTTCGTGCTGGGTGCGGCTTACTGCCGGCCGATGAGCTTGATCGTCACGTGGCCGGCGAAGCGGGCGACCTTCTTGTCCCCGCCGTAGTAGACGTACGCCGGCGCCTTGCGGAAGCCGTTCCTCCACAGACGAGCCATCTGCGACTTCGCCCGCACCGTGAGCACGCCGTGCACCAGCTTCGTGGTGTAGCCGCGGCCACGGATCCGGACGAGCACGAGTCCGCTCGGCGTCGCACCGCTGGCGACCTTGACCCGGATCTTCACGATGCCCTTGACCGACGTACCGGTCTTGGCGACAGTGGCCGGGCTCGGCTTCGGCGGGACGACGGGCTTGGCGCAGATGCTCAGCGTGACGTTGTCGATGTACCAGCCGTCGATGCCGTTGCAGCCGTCCATGCCGAAGTCGAACCGGAAGCTGATCTTGTCGCCGGTGGCGGCCAGGTCGGCGAGGTCGATCACCGAGTTGCCCCAGGAACCGGTCGGCTGGCCGCCGTCGGTGCCGGTGAAGGCGGTCTCGCCGGCCATCGGGTTGGTGTTGCCACCCGCCGCGGTCTCGAGGTGACCGCCCGGCGCGTTGTAGAGCCACGCCGAGTCGGGGACCTGCTCGTAGGCGCCGCCGTTGACGCTGTACTTCACGTTGCCACCGTCGAACTCGACCTCCGAGGCCACGTAGTGGTCGAACGAGAGGCGGGGCAGCTCACCGGCGGGCACGGTCAGCTGCGGCGTGGCCACGCCGACGCGTGAGGAGTAGTCCTCGGCGTCGCCGTTGCAGCTGCCGTAGTTGCCGTCGTCGCCCTTGTCGTTGAAGTAGAGCACCGACGAGCCGCCCTTGTGCGCCACGCCGCCCTCGGTGACGAGCGGGAGCGCCGTCGTCACGGTCGGGTCGAAGTGCGCGTTGTCGGCCTCGACGTCGGTGGTCCACGAGGCGGGGAGACCTGACTCGAAACCCTGCGAGTAGAGGTTCTTCGTGACCAGGCCGTTGCCGCAGCCGACCGTCCCGCGCCGGAACATCAGGCGGAAGTTGCACTGCGTCGGCTCCACGCGGAGCTCGGTGGCGTCGATCATCTTCGTCACCGCGGCGCAGTCGGAGGCCGAGATGGGCGCGAGCGCACCGCCGTCGGCCGGGCCGCCGCCCGTGGCGCTGCTGCCGAGCGCGAGCTTCTTCAGGCCGGTGTTGCCGGTCAGCGCGGCGCAGGACGCCTCGAGACCGTCGGCCAGCTCGCCGAAGCCGGACGTCGAGGTGAGGTACGACGTCTGCGTGTGCCAGTAGATGTTCGCGGCCTTGTCGAGGCCGATGCCCGGCACCGTGATGCCGTTGAAGGTGCCGCCGTCGACCAGGAGCGCGTAGCCGTGGTTGACCACACCGGAGTTGGTGTGGACACCGCCGCTGTCGTCGGTGTCGCAGAAGTACTCCTCGTCGGACACCTTGGCCGGGTCGCCGTAGCAGTTCGGGTTCCACATGTCGCGGATCGCGCCGCCGAAGGCGGGGTCGTCCTCGCCCGAGAGCCAGCGGTAGCTGGCGTCGCGCGAGCCCGGCGCCTCGGCGTCCTTGAGGTTGATGCTCAGCGGTCCGGCGGCAGCCTTGATCTTCGTGCCGTCCTCCTGGCTGACCATGGCGCCGTAGAGCTCGGAGAAGCCGGCGACCGACGAGACGCCGGCGCGGTTGTTGCCGAAGACGATGCCGGTGGCACCGGCGTCCTCGGCGTTCGCGATCTTGTCGGCAAAGGCGCACAGCCCACGGTCGACGTAGACGAACTTGCCGGCGATCTCGCCCGGGTTGCCGAACGGCGAGCAGCCGTCGGTGTCGGTGCCGACGACCTCGCCCTCGTCCTCCTCGATCGCGTCGGTGCCCACGACCAGGTCGTCGGTCACGTCGTCGATGATCGGGCCGAACGCGGCCGCGGCCGCGGTGCAGGTGCCGACCTGCTCGTCGGGGGAGACGACGACGGAGATGTCACCGCGCGTGCCCTCGGAGCACTTGCCGTCGGTGCGCTTGGTCTCCTCGTCGGGGGTGTTGAAGCGGTCGTTGAGCATGTCGACCGTCTCGCCCCAGATGTCGGAGTACGCCTCGTTCATCGCGCCCGGCTGCCACTGGTAGAGCAGGCCGGAGGTGTACTCGGTGTAGGCGTGGCCCCACTCGTGGGCGACGGTGTCGTCGGACGAGACGCCCGAGCAGTAGTTGGTCGACTTGCCGTTCCAGTTGGCGTTGGGGCAGTCGATGGTCGGGTCGTTGTTGACCGTGACCATCTTGGCGCCCGCGCCGTCGTAGGAGTCGCGGTTGAAGGTGTTCTTGAAGAGCCAGTACGCCTCGCCGGTGCCCTGCACCTCGCTGGCCTGGTCCGCGTCGAGGGTCGACGGGAAGGCGTCGCCCTCGGACCACACCGGGTCGGTGTCGATCGACTCCTCGTGCAGCTCGCGGTCGAGGTCGTGGGCGATCATCGAGTAGCGGTTGACCGGCTTGCCGGTCTTCGCGTCGAGCACGCTGGTCTCGCGGACCAGCTTGCCGTCGGTGACCTCGACGACCCACGCGAGCAGGTTGCGGCCGGCGACGCCCTGGATGGCGCCCATCCGGTAGACGACCAGCTCGGCCTTCGTGGCGGTCAGGCTGCTCGCCCGCGGCTTGTCGGTCGCGGCCTCGCCGGCACCGGCAGGCGCCCGGCTGGCCAGCTTGATCGCCTTGGCGACGGCGGCGTCCTTGTCGAGACGCGGCGTCACGTCGAGCGTGATCGACGGAGCGACGTAGCCGGAGACCGACGTCAGGTCGCCCTGCGCGTCGACGTGGGCCCGCAGCTTGGAGGCGAAGACCGGCACGCCCTGGTAGGTCTGGGTGAAGTCGACGGTGTAGCCGGCCGGGGTCTTCGTCGCCCTGCCCTGGCCCAGCTGCCCGGCGGTGGTGCCGAATGCGCGGGCGTACTTCTCGACGTACCCGTTGGCCTTGGCCGTCGCGCCGCTGGCGGTCCTGCCGCTGCGCTCGGACGGGAAGAGGTCGCCGGTGGCCCCGACGAAGCTGACCCGGCCGGTGGCCGGCGAGGTCGTCACCGTCACGTCACCGTCGGCTGCCGCGCGCATCTCCTGCACCACGGTCGGATCGGGCTTGGCCACCACGGGTGCGGTCGGCACCACGGCCACTGCTGCGCCCACGAGGGAGAGGCCGATGCCCTTCCCCACGAGCCCGGACAATCTGAGTCCCACGAATGTTCTCCTCGAGATGTGTACGCGTCGTCGGCGGGGTCCGAGGGCCACCCGCTCCAGGCACGTGGACCGCACCTTAGGACGGCAGGTGCGGCGGGTCCAGCAATTCCGTGCAAGTCCTTCGGCGCGCCGGGGGACCGGCGAGAGATCATCCCGGCCCCTGCCGACACACCGTGGTGTTGTCCCTGTGACGGATGGGACTTGTGGGTAGGTTGTGAGCATGGCGACCCGTACGTCTTCCCCGGCGGCGTCGCGCAGCAGGACAACCCCTTCCTCACGCTCGGGCGCGAAGAAGACGACCAGCTCGCGATCCCGTAGTACGACCACCAAGAACCCCAAGAAGCGGCCACCGGCCAAGAAGTCCGCAGCGGCCCGGCGGCCGGCTCCGCGCGCCGTCCGCAGCGGCCCGGGGCCGGTCCTGCGCGCCTTCACGGCGCTCGGCCGCGGCGTGGTCGCCGTGTGGCTCGCCTTCGCGCACACGATCGGCGCGGTCACCCGTGGCATCGGCCACGGCGCCCGCGAGATCGAGCCCGAGCAGCGCCGCGACGGCTTCGGCCTGCTGCTGTGCGGCGTCGCGCTGATCATCGCCGCCGCGATCTGGTTCGAGGTCCCAGGCGGTGTCATGGACTTCGCCCGCGCCGCGGTCTCCGGCACGGTCGGCATCGTGGGCTGGCTGGTCCCGCTGCTGGTGCTGCTGGCCGGTGGCCGCGTGATGCGCGACCCCGTCGGCAACGGTCCCGCCGGGCGCCAGGTCATCGGCTGGTCGGCGCTCGCCTTCGGGCTGCTCGGCATCGTGCACATCGCCAACGGCAGCCCCGAGCCGGTCCAGGGCGACACCTCCGCGCTGCGTGACGGCGGCGGCGCCGTCGGCTACGTCGTCTCGGCCCTGCTGCTCGACCTGCTCCGCTCGCCCGCGGTCGTCGTCGGCCTGCTGGCCCTGCTGTCCTTCTTCGGCGTCCTGGTGATCACCGCGACGCCGCTCTACCGCGTGCCCGACCGGATGCGCGAGATCGGCGACCTGCTGCTCGGGCGCCACCACGACTACGTCGGCGACGAGACCCAGCCGCTGCGCCTCGACGACACCTTCGAGCGGATGGGCGACCCGGCGTACGACACCCCGGTGATCACCGAGCCGAAGAAGCGCCGCCGCAAGAAGGAGGAGCCGGACCCGGCCCTCGAGGAGTCGATGGCGCTCGAGGAGCCCATCGACCTCCCGCTCGTGGACGACGAGCCTGCCGCGCCGGGCCTGAGCGAGGCCGGCATGAGCGCCCTCGAGCGCCGTGCCGCGGCGCGTGCCGCCACCGCGCCCGCCGACGAGACCGGCGAGCTGGAGCCGCCCCCGCACGCCGACCTGCCGCAACGGGTCGAGCAGCTCGCGCTGTCCGGTGACATCGTCTACACGCTGCCCGACGCCGCGGCCCTCAAGGCCGGCGACCCGCACCGGGCGCGCTCCAAGGCCAGCGACGACGTGGTCGAGCGGCTGCAGACGGTGCTCGACGAGTTCAACGTCGACGCCCAGGTCACCGGCTACACGCGCGGCCCGACGGTCACCCGCTACGAGATCGAGCTCGGCACCGGCGTCAAGGTCGAGAAGATCCTCGGCGTCCAGCGCAACATCTCCTACGCCGTGGGCTCCGAGGACGTCCGGATCCTCAGCCCGATCCCCGGCAAGTCCGCGGTCGGTGTGGAGATCCCCAACACCGACAAGGAGATCGTCTCCCTCGGTGACGTGCTCCGCTCCAACGTCGCGCGCAACGACCACAGCCCGCTCGTCGCCGGCCTCGGCAAGGACGTCGAGGGTGGCTTCGTGGTCGCGAACCTCGCGAAGATGCCGCACCTGCTGGTCGCCGGCGCCACCGGCTCCGGAAAGTCGAGCTTCATCAACTCGATGATCACCTCGGTGCTGATGCGCTCCACGCCCGACGAGGTCCGGATGATCATGGTCGACCCGAAGCGGGTCGAGCTGAACGCCTACGAGGGCGTCCCGCACCTGATCACGCCCATCATCACCAACCCCAAGAAGGCCGCCGAGGCCCTCGAGTGGGTGTGCCGCGAGATGGACATGCGGTACGACGACCTGGCCAACTTCGGCTTCCGCCACATCAACGACTTCAACAAGGCCGTCCGTGACGGCAAGGTCGAGGTCCCGCCGGGCAGCGAGCGCGTCCTGACGCCGTACCCGTACCTGCTGGTGATCGTCGACGAGCTCGCCGACCTGATGATGGTCGCCCCGCGCGACGTCGAGAGCTCCATCGTCCGGATCACCCAGCTCGCCCGCGCCGCCGGCATCCACCTGGTGCTGGCGACGCAGCGCCCGTCGGTCGACGTCGTGACCGGCCTGATCAAGGCGAACGTCCCGTCCCGCCTGGCCTTCGCGACCTCCAGCCTCGCCGACAGCCGCGTCATCCTCGACACCCCGGGTGCCGAGAAGCTCGTCGGCCAGGGTGACGGCCTCTTCCTGCCCATGGGGGCTTCGAAGCCGATACGAGTCCAGGGGTCGTGGGTCGGCGAGGCGGAGATCCAGCAGGTCGTCAAGCACTGCAAGAGCCAGCTCGAGCCCACGTACCGCGAGGACGTCACCGCGCCCGCCGCGTCGAGCAAGGTGCTCGACGACGACATCGGCGACGACATGGACCTGGTCGTCCAGGCCATCGAGCTCGTCGTCTCCACCCAGTTCGGGTCGACCTCGATGCTGCAGCGCAAGCTGCGCGTCGGCTTCGCCAAGGCCGGCCGCCTGATGGACATCCTCGAGAGCCGGGGCGTCGTGGGACCCAGCGAGGGCTCCAAGGCACGTGACGTCCTGGTCAAGCCCGACGAGCTCGATGCAGTGATCATGACCATCCAGGGGGAGGCGTGAGCCAGATGACCGACCGGACCGACATGACCGACATGACCGAGACCGCCGAGCGGCCGCTTCCCGCCGCCGGCCACCAGGTGGAGGTACGACGCAATGCCGCCCTCTCCGTGGGGATCGGCGGCTTCGCCGGCCTGATGACCGTCGCCTTCGCGGCGCGGGCGTTCACCGGCGGCACCGCCCTCGACTGGCTGGCCTTCGGGATCCTCGCCCTCGTCACCGGCATCCACCTGGCGTCACTCTCCGACAGCCGGGCCCCGCTCCTGGTCGCCGACGAGCACGGTGTGCGCGTCCGCGAGGGCGCGATCTGGCGCGGCATCGCGTGGCAGGACATCGACTGCCTCGAGCACCTGCCGCGGCACGGCCTGTTCCGCGACGGCCACCTCCTCGTCGACGGGTACGACGACCGCCAGCTCGTGGTCCCGCTGACCCTCGCCACCCGGCTGGTCGGCGCGTCCGCCGTCTCGCTGAGCGACGTGCTGGCCGACCTGGCCGACGACCGGGCGGACGTCGTCGAGGTCGTCTCCGGCGTCGACGAGGAGCCGTCGCGGCGTGCCTCCGTGCCCAGCCTCAGCGACCTCTACGGCGACGAGGACGGCACCGAACCGGCCCCCGAGCGCCGTGGCATCGCGGCCCGCGTCGCGGCCGGCCTGTCGGGCGTCGTACCGGGAGGACGGTCGGCGGAGACCGACGAGTCGGACGAGACCGAGGTCGACGGGATCGACCGGGTCGAGGACACCCTGGTCGTCCCCGCGGAGGACCTGACGCCGGCCGCGGCCGACGTCGACGAGCTCCGCTCGCGGCTGGCCCGGATCCGTGAGTCGTCCGGTGACACCGGCACGATCCCCGCGGTCACCGACACCCACACCGACACCCACACCGACACCGAGTCGACCGACGAGATCGTGCTCGACGAGCTGGGCGAGGCCTCGACCGACGAGATCGCCGTCGTCGACGCGGACATCCACGACCAGGACGACGAGCCGCCCGCGCCCGGACGCCCGACGGTCCTCTCGGCCCGCGTCGAACGCCCGGCCACGATCCGCGCGCAGGCCGTGGTGGAGACCGAGCCGGCCGCTGTCGAGGACAACGTGACCGTCGTCCTCGACGACCTGGCGGTGCGTCCGGCCGTCGACCCGGTCATCGGCCCGGAGATCGCCGCCGCCCGTGAGCGGCTGCGGCTCACCATCGACCAGGTGTCCGACCGGACCCGGATCCGCCCGCACGTGGTCGAGGCGATCGAGGTCGACGACTTCGGCCCCTGCGGCGGCGACTTCTACGCCCGCGGCCACCTGCGCACCCTCGCGCGCATCCTCGGCATCGACGCGGCCCCCCTCGTGGCGTCGTACGACGAGCGCTACGCGCACGAGCCGGTCGACCCGCGCCGCGTGTTCCAGTCCGAGCTGGCCACCGGCACCGGCGGCGCGATCCGCAGCACCCGTGGCGGCCGGAACTGGTCGGTCATGATCGCGGCCGTGATGGGCGCGGTCCTCGTGTGGTCCGTCGCGCGGCTGGTCATGGACGGCCCGGCCCCCGTGGCCGACGCACCCGTCCTGAACCAGAGCGGCGGCGTCACCGGCACCGCGCAGGTCAAGGGCGACCCGGTGAAGCTCACGCTCACCGCCGCCGGTGGGGGAGCGACCCTCAACGTCCGTGACGGCGGCGGCAGGATCGTCTTCGAGGGCAACCTGGCCTTCGGCCAGACGAGCGAGCTGCGCGTGGTCCCCCCGATCCGGATCTACAGCACCGACGGTTCGGTCACCTACGCCGTCGGTGGCGCCAAGGCGAAGGCGCTGGGCGAGACCGGCGCCGAGGCCAGCAAGACCGTGATCGCCCCGCGCTGAGCACGTTCACGAGGTTCCGGTCGGGACTGCATCCGCGCGCCGGCTTTCGGGTCCGGCACGCGCTGACCGGTATCCTCGACCGGACATGACCAGTTCTCCCGCCCCCGTCTCGGTTGCCCTGCTCACCCTCGGGTGCGCCCGCAACGACGTCGACTCCGAGGAGCTCGCCGGGCGCCTGGCGGCCGACGGCTTCACGCTCGTCGACGACCCGGAGGACGCCGACACGGTCGTGGTCAACACCTGCGGCTTCGTCGACGCCGCCAAGAAGGACTCGATCGACACCCTGCTCGCGGCCTCCGACCTCAAGGAGACCGGCCGTCCGCAGGCCGTCGTCGCGGTCGGCTGCCTCGCGGAGCGGTACGGCGAGGAGCTGGCCGCGTCGTTGCCCGAGGCCGACGCGGTGCTCGGGTTCGACGACTACCAGGACATCTCCGGGCGGCTGCGCTCGATCCTGGCGGGGGAGAAGCCGCACGCGCACACGCCGCGCGACCGGCGCCTGCTGCTGCCGATCACTCCTACGGAGCGACCCGCCGCGGCGTCGCAGGTCTCCGTGCCCGGTCATGCGGGCGACGTCGCCATCCCCGGCCGGCCCGCGATCCGCAAGCGCCTCGACGGCGGCCCGATGGCCCCGCTCAAGCTCGCCAGCGGCTGCGACCGGCGCTGCACCTTCTGTGCGATCCCGATGTTCCGCGGCTCGTTCGTCAGCCGCCGGCCCTCCGACGTGCTGCAGGAGGCGGCCTGGCTGGCCGAGCAGGGCGTGCGCGAGCTCTTCCTCGTCTCGGAGAACTCCACGTCCTACGGCAAGGACCTCGGTGACCTCGGCCTGCTCGAGACGCTGCTGCCCGAGCTGACCGCGATCGACGGCATCGAGCGGGTGCGGGTCTCCTACCTGCAGCCCGCGGAGACCCGTCCGGGCCTGGTGCGTGCCATCGCGACGACGCCCGGCGTGGCGCCGTACTTCGACCTGTCGTTCCAGCACGCCAGCGCCACCGTGCTGCGCCGGATGCGCCGCTTCGGCGACCCGGACAGCTTCCTCGGGCTGCTCGACCAGGTGCGCGCGCTCGCGCCCGACGCAGGCGTCCGCTCCAACGTGATCGTCGGCTTCCCCGGCGAGACCGAGGAGGAGTTCCAGACGCTGTGCGACTTCCTCGAGGCCGCCCGGATGGACGTGACCGGCGTGTTCGGCTACTCCGACGAGGACGGCACCGAGGCCGAGAAGCTGCCCGGAAAGCTCGACGACGACGAGATCAACGCCCGCGTCCAGCACCTCAACGACCTGGTCTCCGAGCTCACCAGCCAGCGGGCCGAGGACCGGATCGGCAGCACCGTCGAGGTGCTGGTCGAGGAGGTCGACCCCGACGGCACCGGTGACGGCACCGTCGAGGGACGCGCGGCCGAGCAGGGCCCCGAGGTCGACGGTACGACGCGCGTGCTCGGCGTACCGGACGCCCGGGTGGGTGACTTCGTCCGTGCGGTCGTCGTTGCCTCCGACGGCGTCGACCTGATCGCCGAACCGGCAGAAGGACAGCGATGAGCACCAGCGAGAACACGGCCGTCACGGGGACGCCCAGCAACTGGAACGTCCCCAACGCGCTGACCACCCTGCGCATCGTCCTGGTGCCGTTCTACGGCTGGGCGCTGCTGCACGACGGCGGCGACTCGGTGACGTGGCGCACCGTCGCGTGGGCGATCTTCTTCGTCGCCATGGTCACCGACAAGGTCGACGGTGACATCGCCCGCGCCCGCAACCTGGTCACCGACTTCGGCAAGATCGCCGACCCGATCGCCGACAAGGCGATCACCGGCATGGCCTTCATCGGGCTCTCGATCATCATGGACACCTGGTGGATGTGGACGATCACGATCGTCGTCCTGGTCCGCGAGTGGGCCGTGACCCTGCTGCGGCTCTCGGTGCTGAAGGCGGTCGTCATCGCCGCCGCCCAGAGCGGCAAGTGGAAGACCGTCGCCCAGGCGCTCGCCCTGGGCTTCCTGACCCTGCCCCTGCTCGAGGTCGACGGCTGGCTCGACGTCCCCGGCGAGGTGACCTACGTCGTCGCGATCGTGCTGCTGCTGGTCGCGTTCGTGCTGACGATCTGGTCCGGCTACGAGTTCTTCCGCGACGTCTGGAAGCAGCGCCACTCGATCCGCAAGGCTGCCTCCGCCTGACCGTCAGGTTGAGATCGTGCGGCCGGACCGGCCGCAACGGCAACAATTGACGGTACGACGTTCCCTTTTCGTCATCTGATTTTCTCCAAGGCCTTGCCACGCTGACGGGACATGCGCCTAGGGTCGGGTTTCTTCCCCTCCGTTGTTCCCCCATTCCGCGCAGCGCTGCATCTCGGGCACGCACTGTCGCCTGCCGCTTTGTCGACCCGGAAGAAGTCAATGCGTTCTGCGAAGCAGTTCCTGTTCGGATCCCTCGGTGCAGCTCTCGCCCTCTCGGGCTTCACGGTCCTCGCGGCCGGCCCGGTCCAGGCGAACCCCGCCGGCACCGACCTGGTGATCAACGAGGTCTACGGCGGCGGCGGCAATGCCGGCGCCGTGTACACCAACGACTTCATCGAGCTGTTCAACCCGACGGGCGCGGCCATCCCGCTCGAGGGCAAGAGCCTCCAGTACCGCTCCGCCGCCGCGACGACGGCTGCACCGGGCTCGACCGGGGTCTTTGCCTTCCCGGCGGGATCCTCCGTACCGGCGCACGGCTACTACCTGGTCCAGGCGGCGGCTGGTGCCACGCCGGTCGCGCCCTTGCCGATGACCCCGGACGCGACGGTGCCGGGGACGAACCTGAACCTGTCCGGGACCGGTGGCCAGATCTTCCTGGCGAACACGACGACGGCACTGGCCCCGGTGACGAACGCCGCGGCCCCGTGGACGTTCTCCGGCAGCGTGGTCGACTTCGTCGGTTGGGGCAGCAGCACGGTCACCTTCGAGGGCACCGACAAGGCAGCAGCGACGGCCAACGGCACGTCGACCAGCCGCGCCGCCACCCACGCGGACTCCAACAACAACATCGCTGACTTCGCGACGGGTGTGCCGACGCCGAAGAACTCCACGATCACCGAGGGCGGTGACCCCGAGCCGGCCGACCTGGTTGCCGATCCCGAGGGCGACATCACCACCACCGTCGACGCCCAGGTCAGCGCGACCCTCACCGCCACGGGCGGCAAGGAGCCGTACGCCTGGTCCGCGACCGGCCTGCCGGCCGGCGTCACCCTGTCCGCGGCCGGTGCGCTGTCCGGCTCGCCGACGACCGCGGGCACCTACCCGGTGACCGCGACCGTGACCGACGACTCGGACCCCGAGCAGACCGACGAGGTCACCTTCACCATCACGGTCGGCCCCGCGCCCGAGACGCTGCCCATCGCCACCATCCAGGGCACCGGCGAGCGCTCGCCGTACGCCCCGGAGACCGGCACGGGCCAGGGCACCGAGGTGGTCACCACCACCGGCGTCGTGACCGGCATGTACAAGGACCCGTCCTTCGCCAACAACGGCTTCGACGGCTTCACCATCCAGACCGGCGGCACCGGCCCCGGCACGACGACGGGGGGCGCCTCCGACGGCGTCTTCGTCTACTACGGCAGCAACACCCTCCCCGCGGGCATCGCGGTCGGCGACTCCGTGCGGGTGACCGGCAAGGTGAGCGAGTTCTTCGGCCTCACCGAGGTCAACGTGACCGGCACCGGCGTCACCGAGCTCGGCACGGCGCTGCCGGCCGTCACCCCCCTGCCCACCGGGTTCCCGACGACCGACGCCGCGCGCGAGGTGCTGGAGAGCATGCTCATCGCTCCCACCGGCGACTTCACGGTCACCAACGCCTACGCCACCAACCAGTACGCCGAGATCGGTCTCGCCGCCGGTGACGGACCGCTGCGGCAGCCCACGGAGTTCGCCGACGCGGGCGACGACGCCGCGGTCCAGGCGATCCGCGACGAGAACGCCGAGCGGGCCGTGACCCTCGACGACGGCACCGGCGTCAACTACCTCGGCAACCAGACCACCAAGGCCCAGCCGGTGCCGTGGCTGACCCAGGGCGCGGCGGCCAACCCCGTCCCGCCGCGGGTCGGCGCGGGCGTGACCTTCCACGCTCCGGTCGTCGTGGACTACCGCAACGACATCTGGAAGCTCCAGCCGCAGCAGCCGGTCACCACCGACGGCGCCGCGATCGCGACCTTCGAGGACACCCGGGCCGACAACGTCGTCCCGCGCGACGTCCTCGGCGCCGAGGGCGACCTCAAGATCGCGACCTTCAACGTCCTCAACTACTTCAACACCACGGGCGAGGCGTACGCCGCGGCCGGTCCGCTGCAGAACCCGCCGCTGGACACCTTCTGCACCTACTACACCGACCGCGGCCCGGGCACGGCCCAGCGGATCGGCAACAACTCCTGCGGTGTGCGCCTGCTCGACGACCCGGACACCGCCAAGGACGAGTCGCAGGACAACGACGGCCGCGGCCCGCGCGGCGCGGCCACCGCCGCGAGCCTGGCCCGCCAGGAGGCCAAGCTGGCCTCCACGATCACCGCGCTCGGCGCGGACGTGGTCGGTCTCGAGGAGATCGAGAACTCGATCAAGCTGCCCGGTGAGACCAACCGTGACGACGCCGTCGCGCGCGTGGTCGCGATCCTCAACAATGCCGCGGGATCCACGGTCTGGGCCTACGTCAAGAGCCCCGGCGAGGCGTTGACCGCCGCGGCCGTCGGCGAGCAGGACACGATCCGTCCGGCGTTCATCTACAAGGTCGACAGCGTCGAGCCGGTCGGCAAGTCCGACATCCTGTTCGGCACCGACGAGTTCGCCAACGCACGCGAGCCGCTCGCCCAGGTCTTCAAGGCCAAGGGTGCGCCGGACGCCGACGGCTTCGCCGTGATCGTCAACCACTTCAAGTCCAAGGGCGACAGCTGCACCGCGCAGGAGGCGGAGCAGGGCTCCCCGAAGTGCGCGGTGGGGGACAACAAGTCCGACGGCGAGGTCGGCGCCTTCAACGGTGACCGCGTCCGCCAGGCCAACCGCCTGCTGCAGTTCGCCGACGACTTCAAGACCGACCGCGGCGTCGACGCGGTCTTCCTGGCCGGCGACTTCAACGCCTACTCGATGGAGGACCCGGTCCATGCGATCGAGGCGGGCGGCTTCGACCCCGTCGAGTCGACCGACGCCGCCGACGAGAGCTACTCCTACGACGGCCTGTCCGGCTCGCTCGACCACGTGTTCGGCAACGCGGCCGCCATGGACATGGTGACCGGTGCGGACATCTGGGAGATCAACGCCAACGAGGCGGCGTCGTACCAGTACAGCCGCTACAACTACAACGTCACCGACTTCTGGCTGCCCAACAAGCCGTGGGCCACCTCGGACCACAACCCCGAGATCGTCGGCATCAAAGTGCCCGACTTCACCCCGACCTCCTACCAGGAGATCCAGGTGATCGGCACGAACGACTTCCACGGTCGCCTCCTGCCGGACGCCGGCAACGCCGCCGGTGCCGCGCCCTTCGCCACGGCCGTCAAGGAGCTGCGCGCCGAGAACCCCGACACGGTGTTCGTGGCCGCGGGCGACCTCGTCGGGGCGTCGACCTTCGAGTCGTTCATCCAGAAGGACGAGCCGACCATCGACGCGCTCAACGCGATGGGCCTCGAGGTCTCGGCCGCGGGCAACCACGAGTTCGACCAGGGGTACGCCGACTTCGAGGGCCGCATCCGCGACCGCGCGAACTGGGAGTACATCGCGGCGAACATCGACTACGACGCGTCGGTCCCGGAGGCCGACCGCCTGGCCGAGACGTGGACCAAGACGATCGACGGCAAGAAGATCGGCTTCGTCGGCGCCGTGACCGAGGACCTCCCGGCCCTGGTCAACCCCGCCGGCATCGACCAGCTCACCGTCACCGACATCGTCGACGCCACCAACGCCGCGGCGGCCGCCCTCAAGGCCGACGGTGCCGAGGTCGTGGTCCTCCTGGTCCACGAGGGTGCGCCGACGGCCAGCTGCTCGGCGGGCACCGACGCCGCGACGACCTGGGGCAACATCGTCCAGAACTCCTCCAGCGACGTCGACGCGATCATCTCCGGTCACACGCACCTGGCCTACAACTGCAAGTACGCCGTGGCCGACTGGGCGAACCGGGCCGTCACCAAGCGCCCCGTCGTCTCGGCGGGCCAGTACGGCACCAACCTCAACAAGCTGGTCTTCAAGTTCGACGAGGGCAGCGGTGAGCTGGCGGCCATCAGCCAGGACGTCATCGCGACCGCCGGTGTGGGCTACGCCCCCGACCCGACCGTCCAGGCGATCGTCGACGACGCCGTCGACTTCGCCGAGGCGGCAGGTTCTGCCCAGCTCGGCCGGATGAGCGGCGACTTCAAGCGGGCGCGCTACCTGCCGGGTGGGGTGTCCACGGAGAACCGCGGCGGTGAGTCGACGCTGGGCAACCAGGTCGCCGAGATCCAGCGCTGGGCGACCGACCAGGCCGGCATCGACACCGACATCGCGTTCATGAACCCGGGCGGCCTGCGCGCCGACATGCCGGTCACGATCGTCGACCAGGCCTACCTCGACGCCCACCCCGGCTCCGGGCTGGCGCTGGGCGACAAGATCCTGACCTACCGCAACGCCGCCGACGTCCAGCCGTTCGCGAACACGCTGGTCAACCTCAAGCTGACGGGTGCGCAGATCAAGACCGTGCTCGAGCAGCAGTGGCAGCGGACCCCGCAGGGCGGCGTACCGTCCCGGCCGTTCCTGCGCCTCGGCGTCTCGAAGGGCTTCACCTACACCTACGTCGAGACGCCCGTGACGGTGTCGGCGCCCAACTCGGCGCCGGTCAACACCTTCAAGGGCACCGTCACCGGGATGTGGCTCGACGGCCAGCAGGTCGACCTCGCCCACGTCTACTCGGTGACCGTCAACTCCTTCCTCGGCGGTGGCGGCGACAACTTCCGTGAGCTCGCCAACGGCACGGGCAAGGTCGACACCGGAAAGGTCGACCTGGCGGCCGTCGTCGACTACATGAAGCAGTACGACGCCGACCACCCGCTGGTCGTCGACAGCAGCCAGCGCGCTGTGGAGCTGACCCTGCCCAACGACGCGCCGGCCGCCTACCAGCCGGGCGACACGGTCACCTTCGACATCGCCTCGTGGGCGATGTCGGCGGCCGGCGACGTGACCGACGACGACCTGCAGGTCAAGCTCGGGAACACCGTGCTGGGCTCGTTCCCGGTCACCAAGACCGTCGGCAACACGCCCTACGACAACACGGGTACGGCGAGCGTCTCGGTGCAGCTGCCGGCCGACGTGCCCAACGGCACGGTCGAGCTGACGGTCTACGGCCCGACGACGAAGACGTCGGTCCCGTTGGTGCTCGCCGTCGACGACGTCGAGGACATCCAGATCGTCGGCACGAACGACTTCCACGGCCGCCTCCTGGTCGACGAGTCCCCGGCGAGTGCCACCTGCGCGACCGTGCTCTGCCCGGCGTCGAAGCTGTCCGGGACGGTCAAGCAGCTGCGCACGCAGAACCCGAACACGGTGTTCGTCGCCGCGGGCGACCTGATCGGCGCCTCCACGTTCGAGTCGTTCATCCAGAAGGACGAGCCGACCATCGACGCGCTCAACGAGGCCGGCCTCGAGGTCTCGGCGGCCGGCAACCACGAGTTCGACCAGGGCTACGAGGACCTCGTGGGCCGGGTCCAGGACCGTGCGAACTGGGAGTACATCGCCGCCAACGTCGAGGAGCCGGAGGGTCGCGACGACCTCGCGGAGACCTGGACCAAGGACTTCGGCGACATCACGGTCGGCTTCGTCGGTGCGGTCACCGAGGAGCTGCCGGCCCTCGTCAGCCCGGCGGGCATCGAGGGTGTCACCGTCACGGACATCGTGGACTCCACGAACGCCGCGGCGGCGCAGCTGAAGGCCGACGGCGCGGACCTGGTGGTCCTGCTCGTCCACGAGGGATCCGCGTCGCCGAGCTGCACCTCGCCGCAGTTCACCGACCCGGCGACGGTCTGGGGCAACATCACCCAGAACGTCTCGCCCGACGTGGACGCGATCGTCTCCGGCCACACCCACCTGGCCTACAACTGCTCCTTCCCGGTGCAGCAGTGGGTCACGGACGGCCGCACGGTCACCGAGCGCCCGGTCGTCTCGGCCGGCCAGTACGGCCAGAACATCAACAAGCTGGTGTTCTCCGTCGACCGCAGCTCCGGTGACGTGGTCGCCAAGACGCAGTCGGTCGTCGCGCTCACCGCCAGCTCGCCGAGCGACCCGGCCGTGGACGCGATCGTCAACGCGGCCAAGACGGCGGCCGAGGCGCAGGGCTCGGTCAAGATCGGTGAGATCGGCGGCCCGTTCAACCGGGCTCGGGTCACCGGCAGCACCGACCCGAACCGCGGCGGTGAGTCGACGCTCGGAAACCTCGTTGCCGAGGTCCAGCGTTGGGCGACCGAGAAGCCGGAGTCCGGGAGCGCGCAGATCGCGTTCATGAACCCGGGCGGCCTGCGCTCCGACATGGCCGGCACGCTCAACGGCGGCGTCCGCGAGGTCACCTACAAGGGTGCCGCCGTGGTCCAGCCGTTCGCGAACACGCTGGTCAACATGGACCTCACCGGCGCCCAGATCGAGACGGTCCTCGAGCAGCAGTGGCAGCGCGACCTCAACGGCAACGTGCCCACCCGCCCGTTCCTGCGGCTGGGCACCTCGAAGGGCTTCACCTACACCTACACGGAGAAGCCGGTGACCGTGAACGGCACCGCGACCTTCCAGGGCGAGGTGACCGGGATGTGGCTCGACGGCGAGCCGATCGACCCGGCAGCGACGTACTCGGTCACGGTGAACTCGTTCCTCGGCTCCGGTGGCGACAACTTCCGCGAGCTCGCGAACGGGACGGGCAAGGCCGACACCGGCAAGGTCGACCTGCAGGCGATGGTCGACTACCTGGCCGCGTTCACCGCGACCACGCCGCTGCCGGTCGACTACCGCCAGCACGCGGTCCAGGTCGAGCTCCCCGCCGACGCGCCCGCCTCGTACGTGCCGGGCGGTCACGTGAAGCTCGCCGTCGGCTCGTGGGACATGACGCACCCCGACGACGTCCGCGACGACGTGGTCACCGTCAAGCTCGGTGACGACGTGCTCGGCACGGCGGCGCTCGACCACACCGTGGGTGCGGACCGCTACGACCCGTACGGCAAGGCGTCGGTCGACGTCGTCCTGCCGAACGACGTCGCGGCGGGTCCGGTCACGCTGACCCTGGTCGGCGAGGACACCGGCACCGAGGTCCCCGTACCGATCACCGTCGCCGAGGGCGCCTTCGTCAACGACACCTTGCCGGTCATCACCGGTACGGCGAAGGTGGGCCAGCAGCTGACCGGCACCGCCGGCAGCTGGACCCCGACGCCCACGTCGGTGGCCTACCAGTGGCTGGCCGACGGCACCCCGNACCGATGCGACCACGTCGACGTTCACGCCGACCCCGGCCCAGGCCGGCAAGGTGATCACGCTGCGGGTGACCGTCTCGGCCGCCGGCTACTCCGACGGCGTGGCAACGTCCGACCCGACCGCTGCGGTGGCCGACGGCACGTTCGTCAACGACGGCAAGCCGGCGGTCACCGGTACGGCGAAGGTGGGCCAGCAGCTGACCGGCACGGCCGGCAGCTGGACCCCGACGCCCACGTCGGTGGCCTACCAGTGGCTGGCCGACGGCACCCCGNGCCGGGGCGACCACGTCGTCGTACACGCTGACGGCGGCCGAGCTGGGCAGGGTGATCACGTTGCGGGTCACCGCGTCGGCCACGGGCTACAGCAATGCGGTGGCGACGTCCGACCCGACGGCCGCGGTCGTCGCGGGGACCTTCGTCAACACCGCGGTCCCGACCGTCTCGGGCACGGCCCGCGCCGGCCGGGTGCTGACGGCGAACCGGGGCACGTGGAGCCCGGCGCCGACCTCCGTGGCCTACCAGTGGCTGGCCGACGGCGCGCCGATCGCGAGTGCGACGGGCACGACCCTGCGCCTCAACGGCACCCACGTCGGCAAGCGGATCAGCGTGCGGGTGACGGTGAAGGCGGCCGGCTACACGGACGGTGTGAAGACCTCGGCGCAGACCGCCGCGGTCGTCAAGGGACCGGTCACCATGGCGGTGCGGGTCGGCCCGGCGAAGGTCATCGCGAAGCGGACGCGCGTGCAGCTCGTCGTCACGCTGACCAACCCGGACGGGCTGACCGTCGGTGGCACCGTCGCGGTGTCCGCCACCGGGCTCACTGCCCGGACGGCCACCGTGGTCGACGGCCGGGCGACCGTGACCCTGCCGGTGTTCCCGACGGTGGGTCGTAAGACCCTGACCATCCGGTACGGCGGCACGAGCGCCCTGGCGGGCCGGACGACCACGACCACGGTCTTCGTCGTCCGGCGCTGAACGACCCGGCGGCCGGTGGTCCCGTGACACGATGGGTGTCATGGGATCACCGGCCGACCTCGTCGCCCGCCTGAAGGAGCTCGGCGCGACCGTCGCCACCGCCGAGTCGCTCACCGGAGGCCAGGTCGCCGCCCGGGTGACCGGGGTGCCCGGCTCGTCGGCGGTGTACGCCGGTGGGGTCGTCAGCTACATGACCGAGGTCAAGGTGTCGGTCCTGGGCGTCAGGCCCGCGACCGTCGCGGAGCACGGCGTCGTCTCGGCCCAGTGCGCCCGCGAGATGGCCGAGGGCGTTCGGCGGCTGCTCGGCACGACGTACGCCGTCAGCACGACGGGTGTCGCCGGGCCGGACCGCCAGGAGGGCAAGCCGGTCGGCACCGTCTTCGTCGGCGTGGCGGGTCCCGGGGGAGTGCAGTCCTTCGAGCTCGCCCTCGACGGCGACCGCGCGACCATCCAGCACGCGAGCGTCGCTGCCGCACTGTCGGCCCTGGCTGACATGATCGGCTCGGACGGTCGGCCCGCGGAAGATTCGGGGCTCCGGTAGCGTTGGGGGACAGGACCCGGTGCGCCGGGCCCGGACCGTCCAGGAGAGGAGATCGAGATGGTGCTGTTCCGCCGCTCGCTCGGTGACATTCTGCGTAGTCGCCGCACCGAGCTCGGTCTGACCCTGCGCGAGGTCTCCGGTGCCGCCCGGGTGAGCCTGGGCTACATCTCCGAGATCGAGCGCGGCCAGAAGGAAGCCTCCTCCGAGCTGCTCTCCTCGCTGTGCGACGCGCTCGAGATGCCGTTGTCCGACGTGCTCCGCGAGGTCGCCGACGCGGTGGCCCTCGAGGAGGCGGCGCTGGTCGGCGCCACGCCGATCACCCCGCGCCGCACGGGCGCGGTCGTGGCCTCCGCGGCCTGACTCTCACTCGACCAACGACAGGGCCATCAGCGGGCAGGCGGCGACGGCCCGCCGTGCGCTGCGTGCCTCGACCTGCGGCTCGCGCTCGCCGCTGAGCGGTCGCGGGTAGCCCCACTCGTCCTGCTCGAGGATGCCGGCGAGCAGCTCCGTGCAGGCGCCGTGGCCGTCGCAGCGGGTCCAGTCGACGTGCAGGCGAGTCATCGGGGGCACCGTCCCTCGGCGTGTGCTCGGACGTGGTCGGCGAAGACGTGCAACGTGCTGCGCACCAGCCGGGCCGTGCCATCGGGGTGCGCACAGGCGCCGCGGCCGTCGACCAGGGAGGCGAGCTCGGCAGCGCGGCCGGCGTTCGCGGCGCCGACGGCGCGGGCGAGGGCGGGGAGCCCGTTGACGCACGGGCCGCACTGTCCGGCGCCTTCGCCGGCGAGGTACGCCGTGATCCGGGCGACCGCCTCGAGCGGGCAGTCCTCGCGGGCCAGCGCGTGCAGCACGCCGGCTCCGGGGGTGGCACCCCAGGGCGCGAGGCCGGCACGGGACAGCGGGAGGTCGAGCGCGGAGGCCGGGACCCACGCGCCGTGGTAGCCGCCGACCAGCACCGCGCGGACCTGCGCCAGGTCGGTGCCGGCGCGGGCCAGCACCGCCGTGATCGACGCGCCGCGCTCGGTCTCCACCACCCCCGGCCGGGGGACGACGGACGAGCGCGACCCGCTGACGGTGACCAGCATCGTGCCGGGGTCGTCGGGGGTCCCGGTCGCACGCCACCAGCCGGCGCCGTACCGGACGAGGAGGGCGACGTGGGCGAGCGTCTCGGCGTTGAGGACGAGCCTCGGCAGCCGGTCCGCGCCGCGGCGCGCCATCGGGTCGCGACGGTCGCGCGGGAGCGGCGGGCCGCCGTCGAGTGCCCGGACCAGCGCGGTCTCCTGGCCGGCGACGAAGCCGCCGGCCAGGGTGCGGACCTCGACCGGCAGGTCTGCCCGGTGCGGTGCGGCGGCGGCGAGGCGGGCCGGTCCCGGCGGGACCTGGGGCCCGAGGGCGAGGATCGCCCGCGCGCCCCCCAGCGCGCGGGCGACGACCTGCAGCCCGTCCAGCACGAGCCCGGGCGCGGACTGCAGGAGCACGGCGTCCTTGTGCGACAGCGGCTCGCCCTCCATCGCGTTGCCGACCACGACGACCCGGTCGCCGGGGCGCGCGAGGAGGACGCCGAGCTTGCGGGCCGTGGGGAAGCCCGCGCCGCCACGGCCGGTGAGCCCGGCCTCGGCCAGCAGCGCGGCGAGCTGACGGCGGTCGGGGCGCCCGATCGGCCCGTCGGGCACAGGGTTCGCGAGCAGGCGCTCGGCGGTGGCTGCGGGCAGTGCGGTCGTGGTCATCGCTGGGCCGCCTTCGGGGAGAGGGGGAGGGCGCCGTCGGCCGAGCGGACCGGCCGGGTGCCGAAGGAGTCGGTGAGCCGCCAGGCGACGGCAGCCAGCACGGCCGCACCGGAGACGACGAGCGCCGTGACCGCCCACCACGTGCCGGCGTCGGACCCGCTGAACAGGAAGTGCCCGACGGCCAACGGCCACAGGGCGTACGCCGACCAGTGCACCGCCCGGAAGGCACGCGGCCCGATCCTGCGTCGCAGCACGCCGGTCACGCCGAGGAGGACCAGCACGTCCAGGGCCAGCACGCCGAGCCCGACGCCGAGCGGCCGGTAGTCGCTGGTGAACGGCACCAGCGCAGGGAGCAGGGAGATGCCCGACGCGGTGTCGAGCACCAGGGTGAGCACGTGCACCGCGACCAGCGCGGTGGCGGCCGCGGACGTGGTCCGGTGCACCTCGTTGGCCCCGAACCGGCCCCAGCCGACGACGTCGCGGCCCGAGCGGGCGAGGATGCCGAGCGCGACAGCGCCACTCAGCGCGAGGAGCGCCGTCACGCCGGTCCCGCGGCTGAGGTACCAGAGGAGCTCGTTCACGACGCCACCGCCAGGTCCGCGGGGAAGCCGCCGAGGGTGAGGGTCAGGCCGGACTGCTCGACCAGGCGGGCGTCGTACCCGTGCCGGGTGAGCCAGGTCGGTGCGGTCGCGTCCTTGACGATCGCCGCGGTGGCGGCGGCGTTCGCGGTGCTGCAGCGGCGGGCCACCACGGTCGCGGTCCGCCAGCGGGTGCTCGCCGGCATGCCGGTCTCGGGATCGAGGACGTGGTGGGACCGTGGGTCGCCGTCGTCGACGCGACGGCGCTGCGTGCTCGACGTGGCGACCGACCAGCCGTCGTGCAGGGTGACCGTCGCCGGCACGTCGTGGGAGGTGTCCTGCACGGTGACCTGCCAGCCGCGAGCCGGGCCCCGGCCGGCGGAGGCGAGGTCCCCGCCGAGCCCGACGAGCACGCCGGCCCCGGTCTCCTGGGCGGTACGGCGGGCGATCAGGTCGGCGGCGTACGCCTTGCCGGTCGCGCCGAGGTCGAGCAGCATGCCGGCGGGCAGGTGCAGCCGCCAGCCGTCGAGGCGTACGTCGCGCCAGCTCCCCGCCCGGTCGACGAGGTGCGGCCGGCCCTCGCGCCACGCGCGCACCTCGTGGCCGAGCGTCGGGTCGACCGCGCCGTCGGTCGTGCGAGCGGCCTCCAGCGCCGCGCGGAGGAAGCCGGCGAGCACGGGCGAGATGTCGTTCCAGCCGGGGCGCAGCCGTCGGATCTCGCTGCCCGGCTGGAAGGAGCTGATCGCGTCGTCGGCCGCATCCATCACCTGGTCGGCGACGGCGCGGGCGGTGACGAGGGCGCCGGGGTCGGTGGTCACGAGCAGGCAGTCGACGTCCCAGCGGCGCCAGGCCTGTCGGTAGGTCATCACGAGCCCTGCGTGGTCGCGTGGCTGGAGCCGCTCGACGGTGGGCTGACGCCGCTGTCGGTGTCCGCGGCGCTGGACGAGCCCGACGTGCCGGTGGTGCTGCTCGTCGAGGTGCCGGTGCTCGTCGTACCGACGCCGTTGACGACGTCCTGGTCCGCGGCCTGGGCGGCGATCGCGCCGGTGAGGGCGAGCGATCCGCCCAGGGCGAGGGCGACGACGGTGGCCTTGGCGCGGCCGACGCGGCGGGTGGTGGAGCGGGCGACGCTGGGGCTGGTCATGCGGTCCTCCTCGGATCAAGGTGGGACCAGCACACTCCTCGTTGCTGTGGACCTGCTGTGCCGCAGGCGTGCGCCCGATGCGAGTTCGCCCGACTCCCAGCCGGACGCGCGCTCAGCGGCGGGACATCGCCTCGAGGCGCGCGATCCGGTCGGCCATCGGCGGGTGCGTCGAGAACATCCTCTGCACGTCGGCCGCGCGGAACGGGTTGGCGATCATCATGTGGCTGGCGTTCTGCAGCTCCGGCGTCGGCGCGAGCGGGGCGCGGGCCGTGCCGCTCTCGAGCTTGCGCAGGGCGGAGGCGAGGGCGAGCGGGTCGCCGGTGAGGCGGGCGCCGTCCTCGTCGGCGTCGTACTCCCGGGTGCGGCTGATCGCCATCTGGATCACGGCCGCGGTGAACGGCGCGAGCAGGGCGGTGGCGATCATGACCAGCGGGTTGGGGCGGTCCTCGTCGCTGCCCCCGCCGAAGATCGAGGTGAAGGCGAGGAACTGTGCGACGGAGCTGATCAGGCCGGCGATCGCGGCGGCGATCGAGCCGGTCAGGATGTCGCGGTTGTAGACGTGCATCAGCTCGTGGCCGAGCACGCCGCGCAGCTCGCGCTCGTCGAGCAGGCCCAGGATGCCCTCGGTGCAGCACACCGCGGCGTGCTCCGGGTTGCGGCCGGTCGCGAACGCGTTGGGCGCCTGGGTGGGCGAGACGAAGAGCGCCGGCATCGGCTGGCCGGCCGTGGTCGAGAGCTCGCGGACGATGCGGTACATCGCCGGCTGCTGGGCCTCGGTCACCGGGTAGGCGTGCATCGCCCTGATCGCGAGCTTGTCGGAGTTCCAGTAGCCGTAGGCCGTGGTGCCGACACCGATCAGCGCGAAGATCCAGATGAAGGCCGAGCTGCCCGTCGCAGCCGCGATCAGGCCGCCGACGACGAGCAGCAGGGCGAAGATGGCCCCGAAGAGGCCGGCGGTCTTGAGGCCGTTGTGATGGCGGTGCATGTCGGGTCAACGATCGGCACCGGGCGTTGCGTTCCTCTCACCGGGCGAGACCCGGATCACGTGAGCGGTTGGCAGTGCGGGCACCAGTACGTCGTGCGCTCGCGCCCGGCCGGGCCGACCTCGCCGCTGAGCAGGGGCGTCCGGCAGCGCAGGCACGGCTGGCGGTTCCGGCCGTAGGCCCACAGGGGATTGCGACGGTCGCCCGTGGTCACCGGCCGGCCGTTCCGCATCGCGGCCTGCAGCATCTGCCGCGCCCGGCTGAGCAGGCGGGCGGGGTCGCGGACGCCGGACACCGGACCGACCGGGCACACGCCGTGCACGAAGCAGGACTCGGCCAGCCAGATCGTGCCGATCCCGGCCACGACCGTCTGGTCGAGCAGGGCCTCGCCCAGCACGCGGTCGGGTCGGGCCGTCAGGCGCGCGACGGCCTCGGCACGGTCGTCATCGGTCCACGGCCCGAGCAGGTCGGGTCCGAGGTGCCCGACGACCGTGTGCTCCTCGGCGGTCGGCAGCAGCTCGACGAGGCCGAGGCGGAGTCCCGCCGCGATCACGTGGTCCGTCTCGAGCACCACCCGGACGTCGGCGGCCGGGCCCGGAGGCCGCTCGCCGCGCGTGACCACCCGCCAGCTGCCCTCCATCTTGAGGTGGGTGTGCAGCGTGAGGCGCGCGCCTCCGGCGCCCACCACCCGGGTGAGCAGGTGCTTGCCGTGGGTGGCCGTGCGCTCGACCGTCGCGCCGGCCAGGTCGGTGGTCGCCAGCTGCGGGACCCGGAAGTCGGTGCGGGTCAGGGTCCGGCCCGCCAACGCCCGGTCCAGCCGGTCGGCCGTACGGCGAACGGCATCGCCCTCAGGCACGATCCACCGTCTCTGCGCTGCTGCGCGGCACCATGCGGGCGCGCTCGCCGCGTTGCGGACGCTCGATGGTGCAACCAGACCGCCTGTCGCGCCCGCGCCTTGCGAGCACACCCGTCTGGCGCCGCTCGCGACGCGCACCGGCGGTCGATCGTGCCTCAGGCACGGATCCGCAGCCCCCGGGGAGTCGCGACGAACCCCGCGGCGGCGAGGGCGTCGCGGAGCGGGGAGCCACTGCCGAGCAGGGCGGTGCCGTCGGCCTTCTCGACCGTGAGCTGGCCCAGGCTGCCCCGTCGGACGGCGGTGGAGAGGGCCTCGGCGGCGGGCTCGAGCAGGCTCGGCTCGTCGGTCCAGGTGAGCAGCGTGCGACCGCCGCGCTCGACGTACAGGACCAGGGCGCCGTCGACGAGCACGACCAGCGCGCCGGCCTTGCGCCCCGGGCGGTGGCCGGCGCTCTCGTCGTCGCCGCGAGCGGCGGCCGGCCAGGGGAGTGCGGCGCCGTAGGGGTTGGCCGGGTCGGTCGCGGCGAGCGCCACGGCGACCGGCTTCTCGTCGTCGGTCGAGGTGAAGGTGCGCAGCCGGTCGACGGCGCCGGCGGTGCCGAACTGGGCGGCACCGAGGCCCTCGACGAAGTAGCCGCGCCGGCACCGGCCGGAGTCCTCGAACGCGCTGAGCACCTTGTAGACGGCGGCGAAGCCCCCGGGGACCCGCTCGTTGACGACCGCGCCGCGGGTGACCACGCCGTGGCGTTCGAGCAGCTGCTCGGCGACCGCGTGGGCGCGACGGGTCGGGTCGCGGTCGATCGCGGGGAGCACGGCCCAGCGGCCGGCGGTCTCGGGCGGGCCGGTGCGGGCGACCCGGCCGGGGCGGGGCGGCGCGCGACGGGTGCGGTGGGCCCCGCGGCTGCCGCGGGTCATCGCGCGCAGCGGCGTGAGGGTGTCGTTGGTGAGGTGGCCGTTCCAGACCAGGCCCCAGAGCGCCGCGCTCACCGTCTCGTCGAGCGGAGCGGGGTCGCCCGCGTCGATGCACGCACGGGCGACCTGGTCGGCGACCTGGCGGAAGAACCACGCGCCGCCCGGCGCGAGCACGTCGAGCACCCGTTGCTGGAGCGGGTCCTCGACCGGACCCGGCTCGGGGAGGGTCAGGTGGGCGCGATCGGCGAGGTGGAGCGAGATCCAGCCGTCGCTGCCCGGCAGCGCGGCGTGCCCGGCCCACAGCACCTCGCCGGTGGCGGTCAGCTCGTCGAGCAGCGCCGGCTCGTAGTCGCGCACCCGCGCCGGCAGCACGAGTGACTCCAGTCCGCTGGCGGGGACGGCGGCACCCGCAAGCTGCTCGACCGTGCGCAGCAGCCCGTCGGCGCCACGCGGCCCGCGCGCGGTGGTGATCTCGTGCCACGCGGCGGTGAACCGGGCCAACGTGGCGGGCTCGACCGGCTCGATCTCGTGACGCAACCGGGCGAGCGAGCGGCGGCGCAGCCGGCGCAGCACCTCGACGTCGCACCACTCCTCGCCCGAGCCGACCGGACGGAACTCGCCGGAGAGCACCCGGCCGTGCGCCTCGAGCCGCTGCAGGGTGTGCCGGACGACCGCGATGCCGAGGCCGAGCCGGGTCGCGACCTGGTCGGCGGTGAACGGCCCGTGGGTGCGGGCGTAGCGCCCGACCAGGTCGGCCAGCGGGTCCTCGACCGGCTCGGCGAACGCGGCGGGGGTGCCCGGGGGGACCGGGACACCGAGGCCGTCGCGGAGCCGGGCGACGTCCTCGACTGCCGTCCAGGCGTCGCCGTAGGGCATCCGGACGGGGACGGCCCGGCGGGCCGCGACGAGGCCCGCCAGCCAGTCGGC
>NZ_LMIT01000002.1:327668-494374 GCF_001428825.1 Nocardioides sp. Root240
CCTCGGCGAGGGACAGCGGGCCGAGCAGGCGGAGCAGGTCGGCCACGCCCTCGGCGTCGCGGGCCTGCCGCTCGGGGATGGTGCGCTGCAGCTCGGCCTCGACCTCTGCGAGCACGTCGGGGTCGAGCAGCTCGCGCAGCTCGGCCCGTCCGAGCAGCTCGGCGAGCAGCCCCTGGTCGAGCGTGAGGGCCGCGGCCCGGCGCTCGGCGAGGGGGGAGTCGCCCTCGTAGACGAACTGGGCGACGTACCCGAACATCAGCGTCCGGGCGTACGGCGACGGCTGGGTCGTCTCGACCTCGGTGACCGTGACCTCGCGCTGGTCGACGCGGCGCAGCAGGGTGGTCAGGCCCGGCAGGTCGTAGACGTCGTTGAGCACCTCGCGGACCGTCTCGAGCACGATCGGGAAGGACGGGTAGCGGCTCGCGACCTCGAGCAGGGCCGCGGCGCGCTGGCGCTGCTGCCACAGCGGCGAGCGGCGGCCGGGGTCGCGGCGGGGGAGCAGCAGCGCGCGTGCCGCGCACTCGCGGAAGCGGGCCGCGAAGAGCGCCGAGCCGCCGACCTCGCGGGTGACGATCTCCTCGATCTCGTCGGCCTCGAACGCGATCAGCTCGGCACCGGGCGGCTCCGCGTCGGTGTCGGGGATGCGGATCACGATGCCGTCGTCGGACGCCATCGCCTGGCCGTCGATGCCGAAGCGCTCGCGCAGCCGGGCGTTGATCGCCAGCGCCCAGGGGGCGTGCACCGCGGTGCCGTACGGCGAGTGCACGGCCAGGCGCCAGTCGCCGAGCTCGTCGCGGAAGCGCTCGACCAGCACCGTCGCGTCACTCGGCAGCACCCGGGTCGACTCCACCTGCTCGCGCAGGTAGGTCACCAGGTTGCTCGCGGCGTTGGCGTCGAGCCCGATCTCCCGTGCCCGCTCCTCGGCCTTCGCGTCGGGCAGCGCGGCGAGCTCGCGGGTGAAGGCGCCGATGGCCTCGCCGAGCTCGGTGGGCCGGCCCGCGGTGTCGCCCTTCCAGAACGGCAGGCGGCCCGGGACGCCGGGAGCCGGCGTCACGATGACCTGGTCGCGGGTGATGTCCTCGATCCGCCAGCTGGTGGCACCGAGGGCGAACACGTCGCCGACCCGCGACTCGTAGACCATCTCCTCGTCGAGCTCGCCGACGCGGCGGTTGGCACCCTCGCCGACGAGGAAGACGCCGTAGAGCCCGCGGTCGGGGATGGTGCCGCCGCTGGTCACGGCCAGCCGTTGGGCACCCGGGCGGCCGGACAGCCGGCCGGTGACGCGGTCCCACGTGATGCGGGGGCGCAGCTCGGCGAACTCGTCGCTCGGGTAGCGGCCGGCGAGCAGGTCGAGCACGGCGTCGTAGGCCGACCGGGGGAGCTGGGCGTAGGGGGCGGCCCTGCGGAGGAGCTCGAACAGCTCGTCGACGTCCCACTCCTCGACCGCTGTCGCCGCGACGACCTGCTGGGCGAGCACGTCGAGCGGGTTGGCCGGGACGCGGAGCGCCTCGATGCCGCCGCTGCGCATCCGGGCGACGGCGACCGCAGCGGGCGCGAGGTCGCCGCGGTGCTGGGGGAAGAAGACCCCGCGCGAGGTCTCGCCGACCTGGTGACCGGCGCGGCCGACCCGCTGGAGCGCGCTGGCGACGCTCGGCGGCGAGGCGATCTGGAGGACGAGGTCGACGGCACCCATGTCGATGCCGAGCTCGAGGCTGCTCGTCGCGACCACCGCCGGCAGCCGGCCCGCCTTGAGGTCGTCCTCGACGATCGCGCGCTGCTCCTTGGAGACCGAGCCGTGGTGGGTGCGCGCGAGCACCGGTGGCGCACCCGCCGCCGCACCGGACTGGGCCATGAGCTGGGCAGGCGGGGTGATGCCCTCGGTGGTGACCTCGGCGGAGATCTCGTTGAGCCGCGCGGTGAGCCGTTCGGCCGTACGGCGGCCGTTGGTGAACACGATGGTCGACCGGTGCTCGCCGATCAGCTCGGCCACGCGCTGCTCGACGTGGGGCCAGATGCTGGCCCGGGCCGGGGGAGCGGTCGGGTCGTCGTCGACGACCTGCCCGAGCTCGGTCATGTCCTCGACGGGCACCTCGACCCGCAGGTCCCACTCCTTGTGGGCCGGCGGCGCGACGATCTCGACGGGCGCCGAGCCGCCGAGGAAGCGCGCGACCTCCTCGGTCGGCCGCACGGTCGCCGACAGCCCGATCCGCTGGGCCGGCTTCGCGAGCAGCGCGTCGAGGCGCTCGAGGCTGACCGCGAGGTGTGCCCCGCGCTTCGTGCCGGCGACCGCGTGCACCTCGTCGACGATGACCGTCTCGATGCCCCGCAGCGTCTCCCGCGCCTGGCTGGTCAGGATCAGGAAGAGCGACTCGGGCGTGGTGATGAGGACGTCGGGCGGCCGTGTCGCCAGCCTGCGGCGGTCGTTGGCCGCGGTGTCACCGGACCGGATGCCGACGGTGACCTCGGGCAGCGGCGCGCCGCCGAGGCGCTCCGCGGTCTGGCGGATGCCGGTGAGCGGCGCGCGCAGGTTGCGCTCGACGTCGACCGCGAGCGCCTTCAGCGGCGAGACGTAGAGGACCCGCGTGCGGTGGAGCCTGTCGTCGGGTGCCGGCGTGGTCAGCAGCCGGTCGATGCCCGCGAGGAATGCGCTCAGCGTCTTGCCGGAGCCGGTGGGTGCGACGACGAGGGTGTTGCGGCCGCGCCCGATCGCGTCCCAGGCACCGGCCTGGGCAGCGGTCGGCTCGGCGAACGCGGCCCGGAACCAGGTCCGGGTCGGCTCGCTGAACGCAGCCAGCGGATCGGTCGTCGTCACATCGGCCATCCTCGCGCACGCCACCGACAGCGGGCGCCCTCTGCGGCACAATGGTCGGGTGGGAAAGAGGGGGAAGGCCGCCGTCGCGGCCACGGCCGCGGTCGTGCTGCTCGTCGCGCTGCTCGCGTGGTGGCTGCTGCGCGACGACGAGCCGGTGCCGGCCGTCGCGCCCGACCCGGTGCCGACGACGCCGACGCCCACCCCGACCGTCGCACCGCCGACCGGCCCGTGCGCCGTGCAGGCCACGACGGGCTTCGAGCCGACACGGATCGCGATCCCCGGCGTCGTACGACGGGCGCAGGTCTACGGCGTCCCGCGGACCCCCGCCGGCGTGGTCGGCGTCCTGCCGCACACCGACAACCAGAACTTCGCCTGGGACCTCGGCGGCGTCGAGCCCGGCTCGCACGAGGGCCACGTGCTGATCAACACCCACACCTGGCCCGACGGCAGCGCGATGGGCAACCGTCTCCTCGACAAGCTCCAGGTCGGTGCGACCATCCGGCTCGGGGACGGCGCCGACGTCGCCTGCTACCGGGTCACCAAGCGCGACGAGGTGCCCGCGAAGGACGGCTACCCGGGCTGGGCCGCGACGGACGGGCCGCCGCAGATGGTGATCGTGGTCTGCTCGGGCCAGCGGCTGGGACCGGGCGAGTGGACCCACCGGACGCTGTGGTTCGCGGATCCGGTGGGGCCGGACGGGAAGATCGTCGAATCGGGCAACCCGACACCCCCTCTGTGACATCAGGAGGGGTGAAAGGAGGGGACGATGACGACTTCGGACCCGCACTGGCGCTCCTTCGAGGACTACGCCACCGCCCGGTGGGCTGCGCTCTACCGCACCGCCCACCTGCTGACCGGCGACCCGGCCGCCGCCGAGGACCTGCTGCAGTCCACCTTGGTCAAGGTGATGGCCCAGTGGACGAAGGTACGACGGGCTGACGCTCCCGACGCCTACGTGCGCAAGATGCTGCTGAACGAGCTGCTCGGCGAGCGCCGCAAGGCCGGTCGCCGTGCGCAGAAGGCGCACCTGGTGCCGGTGCCCGACCCGGTCACCGATCCCGCGGCCACCTCGCCGGAGCGGCTCGACCTGTGGGACCGGGTGCAGCTGCTGCCGCCGCGTCAGCGCGCGGTGCTGGTCCTGCGCTACTACGAGGACCTCTCCGAGGCGGAGATCGCCGAGGTGCTGGGCGTCTCCGCCGGCACCGTGAAGTCGCAGGCGTCCCATGCGTTGCGGGCGCTGCGCGCCGCCACAGCCCAGAACCGCACCGAGGAGGTGTCGTGATGACCGACCAGCTCGAGCAGGACCTGACCGCGCTCTTCGCCCAGCGAGCCGCCGAGGCCGAGGTGCCGCCGATGCCGCCGGAGCTCTTCGCCCGCGAGGACCGCCGTCCCGGCCGCCGGGTCGCGATCGCCCTGGTCGCCGCTGCTGCTGCCGCAGCGGTCGCGATCCCCGTGGGCCTGTCGTTCCGCAACGGTGACGACGTCCAGCCCGCACCGGCGCCGGCACCCACGGATCCCGGCGTCTCGCGGGGGCTGGAGCTGCCGTACCTGATCGACGGCCGGCTGCACGTGGGCGAGCTCGTGCTGCCCACGACCGCGGACTCCCTGGTCGTCACGGGCACCCAGGTGCTCCTGTCCACGGGCAACCAGGCGGGAGGCCGGCCGACGTGGTCGCGGTTGGCCGGCGACGCGCTCGAGCCGATGCCCTACCTGGACGGGGCGTACAACGTGACGACCGCCTACGACGGATCGGTGGTCGCCGCTCCCGTCGTCACCGGCACGACCACCTCGGTGCGGGTCTGGGACACCACCACCGGCGCCGTCGTCGACACCGTCGCGCTCGCCCAGGCGCCCTCGCCCGAGGAGCCGTGGCTGTGGGGCTTCGACGACCGGGGCCGGCTGTTCTGGCAGGACGGCACGACCCAACGGATGCGGACGGCCGCGGGAGAGGTGGTGGAGCTGGAGACGGGCGACCTGCACTTCGGGGGCATCACCCCCGGCGCGGTCGTGCTGCTCCAAGGGCAGAGCTCCCGGACGGCCCAGCTGGCCGAGGTGGCCGACGACGGCACGGTCCGGGACACGTCCGAGGTGCCGGTGAGCACCGCGGCCGCCTGGCGTGACCACGACACCATGGCCTACGAGGCCGTGGCATCGGGACTGGTCAACATCTACGACGTCGCCACCGGCGAGCAGCAGCCGGTCGACGTCGGCGACGGGGCCCTCATGGTCGCGGGATGGAGCGGCGACGAGCTCGTCGTCGTCCAGCAGGTGCCCAGGGGCAGCCGGGTGGTGGCCTACGACCCGGAGACCCGGGAGCAGAGGACGGTGTTCGAGTTCGGCCTCGACCAGCCGTTCCCGTTCGCGTCCCTGGATGGGACCGGCGCGCTCTGAGCCGGAGCTGGGCGCGCGCTGCGGCCGGGGTCTGCTGACCCCGGCCGTTTGGCTCCGGGCCCGGGCGGGGACAACGACCGCATGAACAGGATCCTCTCGGGCTCGGGAGCCCGCACCGTCATCACCCGCAGTGTCGCGCCGGTCTGCGCGGCACTGCTGGTGGCACTCGTCGCCGCGCTCGGTGTCGTCTCCCCGGCGAGCGCCGCCACCGGTTGGAAGTCGATCTACCGGTCGGCGGACGGCAAGGTCGTCATCCAGGCCTGCGGCAACGCCACCACGTTCACGCCGCGGGTCGTCAACCGGCGCAGCGTGCGCCTCGCCGACGTCTACATCGCCGTCCTGCGGGAGCGGGACGGTTCCGGACCAGCCCAGTTCATCCAGGGCATCGCGCCGGGCTCGGTCGAGCGGGGCCTGCCGATGAAGCGCTTCACCACCTACGTCGCGGCGCGGCACCGGGGAGTGGTCTCCATCCGCAACAAGGGCCGGATCAACGGCACCGAAGGACGTTTCAACACCGAGCTGCTCAACTCGCTGCCCAGGTGCCCCTGACCCTCAGGGGAGTGACGCGGCCGGGGTCAGGTGACCCCGGCCGTTCGCGTGCTCGGGCACGTGCCGCTCGAGGACCAGCGCCATGCCGGCGATGGCCAGGCACCCCAGCACCATCAGCCCGATGTACGCCGGCCCGAGGTCGTGGTCGAGCAGGAAGCCCGCCGCGACCGGACCCGCGACGGCGCCGCCCTGGAAGGCGGCGGCGCTGATCGCGTTGTAGCGGCCGCGGGTGTGGTCGGCGGCGAGGTCGTTGTTCATCGCCGGAACGGTCGGCTGCAGCAGCGTCTCCCCGAGCGCGAACACCCCCATGAACGCGAGCACGCCGGCGATCGCGACCGTGCCGCCGGGGAAGGCGCCGGCGATCCCGAGCACCAGCCACGAGGTGCCCCAGATCGCCGCCATCACGATCAGCAGGCGGGTACGACGCCGCCCCGAGATCCGCTTGAGCACCGCGAACTGCAGCAGCACGATCACCGCGGTGTTGACCGCGAACGCCAGGCCGACGGTCCGCGTCGACACCTCCGCGGCCACCCGCGCGTAGCCCGGCACGCCCGCCTCGTGCTGCCCGTAGCCGATGAAGCTGCCGACGAAGGTCAGCGCGGCCAGCCAGCGCACGGCCGGCTCCCTGAGGATGGCGAGGTAGCCGACCGTCGGCGGCACGGAGCCGTCGTCGGGTGCGACGGCACGGCCGTGCACGTGGCGCAGTGGCCCGAGCAGCAGCGCCATCGGGATCAACCCGGTGACCGCGTCGCCGACGAAGATCGCGGTGAAGGTGCTCGGCTCGTCCACGTTGGCGAAGAGGCCGCCGATGATGCCGCCGACGCCGATGCCCAGGTTGACGAGGGCGAAGTTGATGCCGAAGTACTGCTGGCGCAGCTCGCCGGTGACCACGGCCGCGATCAGCGCGTTGAAGGCCGGGAACGAGATCCCGAAGTTGATGCCGACCAGCACCAGGGCCACCGCGGCGACCCACGGCGTGGTGGCGAAGGCGAGCAGGAGGTTGCCGGACACCATCATGGTGATGCCGAAGAGCAGGACTGCGCGGGCGCCGTAGCGATCGGTGAGCGCGCCGCCCGGCCCGGTGACGAGGAAGCCGACGATCGCGATCAGCGCCATCAGGGTGCCGGAGAGGCCGAGGTCGAACCCGCGGACCTCGTGCAGGTAGATCAGCGTGAACGGCAGGGTGAGGCCGCGCCCGAGCGTCTGGACGGCGACGGTGGACAGCAGCCACCGGCCCTCGGTGGGCAGGGCCGCCCAGAACGCCCTCACTTGGCGGGCAGGGTCGCGGCGTACGACGACCCGCGCCGGACCCACGCGGCCAGCGCGTCGTCGCTGGCGACGTCGCCGAGGTCGACGCGGAGCCAGCCGGTCATCGAGCGGCCCCGCATCTCCATCGGGTACGCCGGCGTGGACGCCACGAGCGCGTCCCCCTCCGCCGGGTCGACCCGCACCATCAGCCCGCCCTGGCCGCTGGCAGCGACCGCCATGTTGCCGCCGACCAGGAAGGCCAGGCCGCCGAACATCCTCTTCTCGGCGAGCTCGTGGCCGTCGACCGCCGGCTCGTCGTGCAGGAGGTCGCGGATCCGCTGTGCCAGCGCTTCGTCGTAGGCCATGACAGGAGGCTAGGCCGCGCCACCGACAACCCTCGCCCCCCTTTCCGCTACGGCGTCCAGCGCGGGTCGCGGCCGATGAATCCGACCAGCTGGTCTTGCCAGGGAGCGTCGTCCGCGACGGGCACCCGGGCGCCGTACTGCCCGCTCTGGCGCAGCATCTCGTCCATCGGTGCCATGCCCTCGACCATCGTCCGGCAGCGGTCCTCGTCGAGCCGGTCGTCCTGGCCGCTCGCGCGCGCGAGGTCCCAGGTGTGCATGAAGACGTCGCTCGAGTAGAACTGCGAGACGGCCTGGGGGAGCGGCATCCGGGGGAGTCGCGGGTGGGCGAAGGTCACCCCGGCGTTCGCCGGGTCGTCGAGCACCGCCTGCACCGCGGCGGCATGGTGCTCCCACGCTGCGACCGGGTCGGTGTCGACGTCGGGCCCCGGGGCGAGCCGGATGTCCGTGCCGTCGGCAAGGAAGGACGGGAACCACTCCACGAGGTGGCGCACGACGTCGCGCGCCTGCCAGTCGGCGACCGGGGTGGGGGAGTCCCAGTCGGTGACGCCGCGGACCTTCTCGCCGAAGGTGCTCGCGACGCTGCGGTGCTCCTCGGCCGGGCCGTCGGGGATCACTCGGCTGCTCCGGCCAGGCGCACGAGCAGGGCGTCGAGGGCGTCGTACCCCTCGTTGACGCCGACCTCCATCCCGCTCGCCAGCATGCCGGCGCGCGACTCGAAGTCGTAGACCACCGACAGCGCCTCGAGCCGCGTGCGGCCGTCGGGCAGCTCGTGGAAGACCAGCGTGTCCAGGCTGACGGCGTCGGGCATCTCCTCGAAGCCGAAGGTCTGCACGATCTTCTCGTTCTCGGTGACCCGGTGGACCGAGCCGTAGAAGTGCGCGACCTCCTCGCCGCCGCGGGTCGCGGTGTAGCGGTACTCGCCGCCCGTGCGCATGTCCCACACCTCGATGTCCATGCCGATCGAGTGCGGCCCGAGCCACTGCTTCACGAGCTCCGGCTCGACGTGCGCGCGGTAGACGAGCTCGCGCGGGGCGTCGAACTCCCGCACGATCCGGACGGTGGGGACGTCGGGGTCGGCCTCGATGGTGGTGCCGGGGGTGCTGGTCACGGTGCTCATCCTGCTGCTCCTCGCTGCTGGTCGTCGTCGTTCGCTGTGGCGAGGTCCTTGCCCTGCATCCGGGCCAGGACCTGGTCGAGGCGCTGGTAGCGCTCCTCGGCCCGCTGGCGGTACTTCTCGATCCACTTCGTCATGAGGTCGAACACCTCCGCGTCCAGGTGGACGGGCCGTCGCTGGGCATCGCGGCTGCGTCGCACCAGGCCGGCCTCCTCGAGCACCTTCAGGTGCTTGGAGACCGCCTGGAGCGACACGTCGTACGGCGCCGCGAGCTCGCCCACGGTCGCGTCGCCCGTCGCCAGGCGGGCCACCATGTCGCGCCGGGTGGGATCGGCGAGCGCGCCGAAGACCCGGGAGAGACGGTCGTCGTTGTCAACCATGTGGTTGAGTAAACGCTGACCGCGGAGCGCTTGTCAACCTTTAGGTTGAGGACGAGGAGTGGAGCAAGGACTGCGGTTTGGTCCCAAACCGCAGTGCTCGTCGGCGTGTCGTTGCGGTTTGGGACCAAACCGCAACACCTACGACCGCGGGCCTCAGCCCCGTGCCATCGGGGGCTGGACGACGGTCGCCGACCCCCGCCGGTACAGCAACGCCGGCCGCCCGCCCTCGGAGCCACCCTCGCGGGCATCGGTCGGCACGACGAAGCCCTCGGTGCCCAGCACCTTGCGCCGGAAGTTGCCGAGGTCCGGGGGAGTTCCCCAGACGGCGGCGTACACCCGGCGCAGCTCGGGGAGCGTGAACGGCTCGGCGACGAACTCGGTGGCGAGGGTCGTGTACTCCAGCTTGGCGCGGACACGTTCGCGGGCGTCGACGAGGATCTGGTGGTGGTCGAAGGCGAGGGTCGGGCCGTCGTCGCCCTCGAGGAGGTCGTCGACGACCCACCAGCGGGCGTCGGCCGCATCGGTGCCGGCCTGCGGCTCGGGCAGGTCGGGGGCGAGCGCGACGTGGGCGACGGACACCACCCGCATGCGCGGGTCGCGGTCAGGGGCGGAGTAGGTGCGCAGCTGTTCGAGGTGCCCGGGGAAGCGGTCCACGCCTGTCTCCTCACGCAGCTCGCGCCAGGCCGCCTGCTCGGCGTCCTCGTCGGGCTCGACGAAGCCGCCGGGCAGGGCCCACGATCCGGCGAAGGGGTCCTCGCCGCGCTCGACGAGCAGCACGGCCAGTGAGCCGTCGCGGATGGTGAAGATCGCGAGGTCGACGGCGACGGCGAACGGCGGGTGGGTGCTCATCGGGGTCCCCGATCGATCGTCGCGGAGGAGCGCAGCGGGGGAAGCGGGAGTCGAGTGGGGTGGTTCATCGCTGCACCTCGACGCCGGCGGCCTCGAGCTCGGTGAGCGCTGCCGCCGAGCTCTCCGGCGCGACGCCCGCGTGCAGGTCGCGCAGCAGGCGTACGTCGAAACCGGCCTCGCGGGCATCGAGCGCGGTGGCGCGGACGCAGTAGTCGGTGGCGATGCCGGTGACGTCGACCGCGGTCACCCCGGCCGACCGGAGCACGTCGAGCAGCCGTTCGCCACCGTCGCCGATCCCCTCGAAGGCCGAGTACGCCGGCACCCCCATGCCCTTCGTCACGTGGTGGGTCACGGCGGAGGTGTCCAGCTCGGGCGCGTACTCCGAGCCGGTCTCGTCCTGCACGCAGTGCACCGGCCAGGTGGTCGTGTAGTTCGGTTCCTCGCCGGGCTCGTGGAAGTGCCCGCCGTTGCTGTCGTCGCCGTGGTGCCAGTCGCGCGAGGCCGCGACGACGGCGTACTCCCCGGCGTGCTCGGCGAGGTGCTTGCTGATCCGGCCGGCGACCTCGCGGCCCCCGGTGACGCCGAGCGAACCGCCCTCGACGAAGTCGTTCTGCACGTCGACGACGATCAGGGCGCGCTTCCCGGTGGTGTCCATGGCGGGTTCCTCTCGTGGTGCGGTGGTCAGGTACGGCGGCCCGGCGGCGACGCTGCGGGCGTCGGCCGGGAGGGTGGCGAGAGCGGTGGCGGCGAAGGTACGGACCTCGTCGAGCGTCGGCCGGTGGACGACCTCGCCGCCGCGGACGAGGGG
This sequence comes from Nocardioides sp. Root240, assembly GCF_001428825.1. GTDB lineage: Bacteria > Actinomycetota > Actinomycetes > Propionibacteriales > Nocardioidaceae > Nocardioides. The sequence goes on from NZ_LMIT01000002.1 coordinate 338,185, forward strand.
CACCTGGACCGCACGGTCGTCCGCGCCGGGAGGGCCGGTGGTCGTGAAGTACTCGGCGACGACCTGTCCCTCGGGCGAGTACGCCCGGTAGGGCGTCTTGCGCCCGCCCACGGACACCTTGTCCTTCGACTTCTTGGCCACCGGTCGCAGCGCCTCGCCGGGCCCGTCGGCGATCGCGACCAGCTTGTAGACCATGCTCGCCGTGGGGTGGCCCGAGCCGGTGGCGACGCGGGTGCCGACGCCGTACCCGTCGATGGGGGCGTCGGTGAGCGCGGTGATGACGAACTCGTCGAGGTCGCTGGTGACGACGATCCGGGTCGAGGTGGCGCCGAGCGAGTCGAGCAGGACGCGCGCCTTGTGTGACTCCTCGGCCAGGTCGCCGGAGTCGATCCGCACCGCGCCGAGCCCGCTGCCTGCCACCTCGACCGCGGTCCGGATGCCCTGCGCGATGTCGTAGGTGTCGACGAGCAGGGTGGTGCCGACCCCGAGCGCCTCGACCTGGCTGCGGAAGGCGTCGGCCTCGGTGGCGTGCGCGAGGGTGAAGGCGTGGGCCGCCGTCCCCGCCGTGGGTACGCCGAAGCGCCGGCCTGCCGCGAGGTTGCTCGTCGTCGCGAAGCCCGCGACGTAGGCCGCCCGGGCGGTGGCCACGGCCGCCTCCTCGTGGGTACGACGCCCGCCCATCTCGATGATCGGCCGACCTTGCGCGGCATCGACCATCCGCGCGGCCGCGCTGGCGATCGCGGTGTCGTGGTTGAGGATGCTGAGCACGATCGTCTCGAGCAGCAGGCACTCGCCGAGCGTCCCGGTGACCGTGAACACCGGGCTGCCGGGGAAGTAGAGCTCGCCCTCGCGGTAGCCGTCGATGTCGCCGCGGAACCGGAAGTCCGCCAGCCACGCGGCGGTCTCGGCGCCGACGACGCCCTGCTCCTGCAGCCATCGCACCTCGTCGGCGTCGAACGTGAACGCCTCGATCGCGGCCAGCAGGCGGCCGAGCCCGCCGAGCATGCCGTAGCGCCGACCGTCCGGGAGCCGACGGGCGAAGGCCTCGAACACGGCCGGCCGGCCGGCGCTCCCGTCGCGGACGAAGGAGTCGAGCATGGTCAGCTCGTAGCGGTCGGTCAGCAGTCCGGTGCGGTCCATCTCGACTCCTCCAAGTTGTAGTCAATATGACTATAACACCTCTGGCCTACGCTGCCCATCATGCTGGGGCGTGACGAACACGACGAGCGCCAGCGCACGGCCGCCGCCGCGGACGCCCACGAGCAGGCCCTCGCCGGCCAGCGCGACGAGCGTCGCCGCCGCGGCGCCTTCTACACCCCGCCCGACCTCGTCGCGTGGGTGCTCGACCGTGCTCTCGCCGACCTGTCCCCGGGGGCGACGGTCCTCGACCCCGCCTGCGGGGCGGGCCACTTCCTCGTCGCCGCCGCGCGCCGGGTCGGCGTCCGTGCGGTCCACGGCAGCGACCTCGACCCCGACGCCGTGCGGATCGCGCGCGAGCGCCTGGCCGCCGAGGACCCGTCGGTCCCCGCCGACGAGATCGCCGAGCGCGTCGTCGTCGCCGACGGTCTCACCGCCTGGGAGGGCCGCCGGTTCATTGCCGTGGTCGGCAACCCGCCCTTCCTCGGCCAGCTCCGCCGGCGCACCTCCGGGCAGTCCGAGGGCTCGCGGCGGGGCCTCGGCGCCTACACCGACACCAGCGCCGTCTTCCTGCACCGCGCCCTCGACCTCGTGGTCGACGGCGGCGTCGTGGCCCTCGTCCAGCCGCTCTCCGTCCTCGCCGCCCGCGACGCCGGACCGGTCCGCGCGGAGGTCGCGCGCCGCGGCGCGGTCACCGACCTCTGGTGCTCGCCCCGCCCCGTCTTCGACGGTACGCCGGTCCTCACCTGCGTCCCGGTCGTCCGGATCGGCGCCGGCCCGGCCACGGACCCCGACGGCTGGGGCACGCTGGCGGCGCCGTCGTTCGGCATCCCCGATGCGCGCCTGCCATCGGGCACCGGCACCGTCGGCGACCTCGCCACCTGCACCGCCGACTTCCGTGACCAGTACTACGGCCTCGTGCCCTTCGTCCGCGACGACCCGTCCGGCACGCCGCTGGTGACCAGCGGGCTGATCGACCCCGCGGAGCTCCGCTGGGGAATCGCCGCGACCCGCTTCGCCCGCCAGCAGTACGACGTCCCGTCGGTCGACCTCGCCGCGCTGCGTTCCGACGGAGGACTTTCCGGGTGGGCCGATGCGCGCCTGGTGCCCAAGCTGCTGGTCGCTGCCCAGGGCCGCGTGATCGAGGCGGTCGTCGACGAGCAGGGCGCCTGGCTGCCCTCGGTCCCGGTGCTCAGCGTGGTGCCCGACGACCCGGCCGACCTGTGGCGGCTGCTCGCGCTCACCCTGGCCCCGCCGGTGGCGGCTCACGCCGCGGCTCGCTACCTCGGGACCGGCCTCACCCCGGGCTCGGTCAAGGTCAGTGCGCGCCAGCTGGCGGCGCTGCCGCTGCCGGAGGACGCCACCGCCTGGGCCGAGGGAGCCGACCTGGCTCGGGAGGCGCAGCAGGCCGCCGGCGACGGCGAGCGCGCCGACCTGCTGGTCGCGACCGCGCGCGCCATGTCGGCGGCCTACCGCGGACCGGCGGAGGTGCTCGACTGGTGGGTCGAGCGGGTCAGCCGGTCGCCGGCACGGTCCGCGGCTCGCCGTTGAGGAAGAGGTCCTTCAGCTGGTCCTCGGTCCAGCTGGGCGACAGCAGGGCGAAGAGGCGTCCCCCGTTGCGGGTCGGGGCCTCCACCCACAGGGCGTGCTGGCCGGAGTCGGGGTCGGTGCCGACCCACGCGTCGACCTCCGCGGGGGCGCCGGCGATCGCGGTCGCGTCGTCCGGTGGCCGTGCGGGGCTGAGGTCGGCGTGGAGGTCGTCGACCAGCCGCTCGCCCGGAGCGTGGCGGTAGGTGAAGGTGTAGCCCGCGACCGTGACGGTGTCCGTCGTCCATCGCGGACCGGGCGTCGCGGTCGGGCCGTGGCCCGCCTCCGGTGCCGGGGCGGGGCTCTCGTCGGCGCCGCCCGCCACCGCGAGCGCGGCGACGGTGGCGACGGCCGGGACGGCGAGCCAGCCGGTGGACGGAGTGCGCCGTGCGGTCGGCACCCGTCGGTCGTACCGCAGGTCGGCGGACGCCTCCCGGAAGGCTGCCTCGAGCTGGCGGGTCAGATCGTCATCGGTCAACATCGGCGTTCTCCTTCTCGATGAGCGCGGACCGCAGGCGGTCCAGCGCGCGGGCGGTCTGTGACTTGACGGTGCCGGCCGAGCAGCCGAGCGCCGCGGCGGTGTCGGCGACCGAGAGATCGTCGAAGTACCGCAGCACCAGCACGGCCTGCTGCCCCGCGGGCAGCAGGCGGACCGCGCGGAGCAGCTCGTCGCGCTCGGCCAACCCGTCGTGCACCGGCACGGCGACGTCCACGTCGAGCACGGCCTCGGCCGGCTGCCGCGAGAGCCCGCGCCACCGGTCCTTGGTCAGGTTGACCACCACCCGTCGGGCGTAGGCGTCCGGGTCGCGCCGCGCGGCCCGCCAACGGCGGGCCGTGCGCAGCAGCGCGGTCTGCGCGATGTCCTCGGCGTGGCCGCGGTCGCCGCTCAGCAGGTACGCCGTGCGCACCAGCCGGTCCGACGCCCGTCGCACGAACTCCTCGAACTCGCGTTGGTAGCCCCGCGCGATCACTGGCTTCTCCGTCTCGTCACACCTGCCCCAACTCCGGTGTCCCCGTCCAGGTTGTCAGGTGCGGCGACGAGCTCACCGCCCGTGCAGGCGCCTGCTGAGCGCACCCGCGGTGGAGGTCACGGCCTCGGCGATCCGGTCGGCGTCGACCGGCTGGCGGCCGTCGGCCGGGTAGGTCACCGCGACGCCCGCGACCGGTAGGCCGTTGTGGTCCAGCACGGCGGCGGCCACGCTGGACATCCCGGGGGTGACCTCGCCGTCCTCGACGGCGTACCCGCGGCGCCGGGTCTCGGCGAGCACCGCCCGCAGCGCGGTGGGGGAGCCGGGGCCGACCCCGGTGCGGTCGACGAAGGCCGCCCGGTCGGGGTACAGCGCCCGGACCTGGTTGGGCGGCAGGTGGGCCAGGATCGCGCGGCCGCTCGCGGTGAGGTGCGAGGGCAGCCGGACGCCGACGTCGGTCACCAGCGAGGGGCGTCCGGGAGCGCGCTCCTCGACGACGTACAGGACGTCACGGCCGTGCGGCACGGCCAGGTGCGCGCTCTGCCCGATGCGATCCACCAGCAGCGCGAGCGGCCGGCGCGCGATGCGCTGCAGCGGGGCCTGGCGGGCGTACCCGCTGCCCACCTCGAAGGCCGCGACGCCGAGCCCGAACCGCCGGTCATCGGCGAGGTGGACGACGAAGCCCTCCTCGACCATCGCCTGCAGCAGGTGGTACGCCGTGGAGCGTGGGATGTCGAGGTCGCGGGCGATCCGCTCCACCGCGACCGGCTCCGGCTGCGCCGCGAGGTAGCGCAGCACCCGGAGTGCGCGCGTCGCAGCCGGGACCTGGGCCATCACGGCTCCTCTGCTCGAAGGTTCGGACCCGGACGGCATGTCTCGGATACGAGACCCATCATGGACCCGGGCACTGGCGCGCGCCACCCCCGGACGATGAAATCGAGCCATGGAGAAGGTGACGATCGGAACGGGCGCTGTCTCGTTCGAGGACGTGGTGGCAGTGGCCCGGCACGGCGCGGGCGTGGAGCTCAGCGGCGAGGCCCTGGCCGCGATCGACAAGGCCCGTGCGGTCATCGAGGACCTCGCGGCCTCGCCGACGCCGCACTACGGCGTCTCGACCGGGTTCGGCGCCCTCGCCACGCGGCACATCGCGCCCGAGCTGCGGGCCCAGCTGCAGCGCTCGCTGGTGCGCTCGCACGCCGCGGGCAGCGGCCCCGAGGTCGAGCGCGAGGTCGTGCGCGGCCTGATGCTGCTCCGGCTCTCGACGTTGGCCACCGGCCGCACCGGCGTACGACGCGAGACCGCCGAGCTGCTCGCCGGGCTCCTCACGCACGGCATCACGCCGGTCGTCCACGAGTACGGCTCGCTCGGCTGCTCCGGCGACCTCGCCCCGCTCGCGCACTGCGCGCTCGCCCTGATGGGTGAGGGCCCGGTCCGCGACGCCTCCGGTGAGCTCACCGACGCGGCGACCGCGCTCGCCGCCGCCGGCCTGGTGCCGGTCGAGCTGCAGGAGAAGGAGGGCCTGGCCCTCATCAACGGCACCGACGGCATGCTCGGCATGCTGGTGCTCGCGATCCACGACCTGACCGACCTGCTCAAGGTCGCCGACATCTCGGCGGCCATGTCGGTCGAGGGCCAGCTCGGCACCGACCGGGTCTTCGCCCCCGAGCTGCAGGCCATCCGCCCGCACCCCGGCCAGGCGGCCTCCGCGGCCAACCTGACCGCGCTCCTCAAGGACTCGGGCGTCGTCGCCTCCCACCGCGGCCCCGACTGCAACCGCGTCCAGGACGCCTACTCGTTGCGCTGCTCGCCGCAGGTGCACGGCGGCGTCCGCGACACTGTCGCCCATGCCAGCTCGGTCGCCGCGCGCGAGCTCGCCTCCGCCGTCGACAACCCGGTCGTCCTCGCCGACCAGGGTCGCGTCGAGTCCAACGGCAACTTCCACGGCGCCCCCATCGCCTACGTCCTCGACTTCCTCGCGATCGTCACCGCCGACCTGGCGTCGATCGCGGAGCGGCGTACCGACCGCTTCCTGGACAAGGCCCGCAACCACGGCCTGCCGCCGTTCCTGGCCGACGACCCGGGCGTGGACTCCGGCCTGATGATCGCGCAGTACACCCAGGCCGCGATCGTCTCCGAGCTCAAGCGCCTCGCCAACCCGGCCAGCGTCGACTCGATCCCGAGCAGCGCCATGCAGGAGGACCACGTCTCGATGGGCTGGTCGTCGGCGCGCAAGCTGCGCAGGTCCGTCGACGGACTCACCCGGGTGCTCGCCATCGAGCTGATGACTGCCGCCCGCGCGCTCAACCTGCGGGCCCCCCTCGAGCCGAGCCCGGCCACCGGCGCCGTCGTGGAGCTGCTCCGCGACGCCGGTGTCGGCGGCCCCGGCATCGACCGCTTCCTGGCCCCCGAGATCGAAACCGCCTACCAGCTCGTCGCCGACCGGTCCGTCACCGCGGCCGTCGCGAACGTGATCGGAGAACTCTCATGACCGAGCAGAACCCCCGCCTGCCCATCCACGCCGCCACCGGCACCGAGCTGACCGCGAAGTCATGGCAGACCGAGGCCCCGCTGCGCATGCTGATGAACAACCTCGACCCCGAGAACGCCGAGCGCCCCGAGGACCTCGTCGTCTACGGCGGCACCGGCAAGGCTGCGCGCAGCTGGGAGGCCTACGACGCCCTCGTCCGCACCCTGCGCGACCTCGAGGACGACGAGACCATGCTCGTCCAGAGCGGCAAGCCCGTCGGCGTCTGGAAGACCAACAAGTGGGCCCCGCGCGTGCTCATCGCCAACTCCAACCTCGTCGGCGACTGGGCCAACTGGGAGGAGTTCCGCCGCCTCGAGGAGATGGGCCTGACGATGTACGGCCAGATGACGGCCGGTTCGTGGATCTACATCGGCACCCAGGGCATCCTCCAGGGCACCTTCGAGACCTTCGCCGCGGTCGCCGACAAGCGCTTCGGTGGCACCCTCGCCGGCACGATCACGCTCACCGCCGGCCTCGGCGGCATGGGCGGCGCCCAGCCGCTCGCCGTCACGATGAACGACGGCGTCGCGATCTGTGTCGACGTCGACCAGAGCCGGATCACCCGCCGCATCGAGCACCGCTACCTCGACGTCCAGGCGGACTCGCTGGAGCACGCCCTCGAGCTGGCCGTCGCCGCCCGCGACGAGCGACGCGGCCTGTCCATCGGCCTGCTCGGCAACGCCGCCGAGGTCTTCCCGCAGCTGTTGGAGATGAAGGCCCCGATCGACATCGTGACCGACCAGACCTCGGCGCACGACCCGCTGTCGTACCTGCCGGTCGGCGTCCCGTTCGAGGAGTGGCACCAGCGTGCCGAGGCCGACCCGGCCGGCTTCACGAAGGAGGCGCAGGCCTCGATGGCCACCCACGTGCGGGCGATGGTCGAGTTCCAGGACGCGGGCGCCGAGGTCTTCGACTACGGCAACTCCATCCGGGACGAGGCGCGCAAGGGCGGCTACGACCGGGCCTTCGAGTTCCCGGGCTTCGTGCCGGCGTACATCCGGCCGCTGTTCTGCGAGGGCAAGGGCCCCTTCCGCTGGGCGGCGCTGTCCGGCGACCCGGCCGACATCGCCGCCACCGACAAGGCGATCCTCGAGCTGTTCCCCGACAACGAGCGGCTGCACAAGTGGATCGGCATGGCCCAGGAGCGGGTCCACTACCAGGGCCTGCCGGCGCGGATCTGCTGGCTGGGCTACAAGGAGCGCCACCTGGCGGGCCTGAAGTTCAACGAGATGGTCAGGAGCGGTGAGCTCAAGGCGCCGATCGTCATCGGCCGCGACCACCTCGACTGCGGCTCGGTCGCCTCGCCGTACCGCGAGACCGAGGCGATGCTCGACGGCTCCGACGCGATCGCCGACTGGCCGCTGCTCAACGCCATGACCGCGGTCGCCTCGGGCGCCACCTGGGTGTCCCTGCACCACGGCGGCGGCGTCGGCATGGGCCGCTCGATCCACTCCGGCCAGGTCTGTGTCGCCGACGGCACCGAGCTCGCGGCTGCCAAGATCGAGGCCGTGCTGACCAACGACCCGGGCATGGGCGTCATCCGCCACGTCGACGCGGGCTACGACCGCGCCGCCGAGGTCGCCGCCGAGCGCGGCGTCCGGATTCCCATGTCCGAGGCCACTCGGACCGAGCCTGCGAGGGACGAGTGAGAGCCGAGGAGGTTGAGGAGCGTCGGCTCGGGCCGAGCCTGCGAGGGACGAGCGACGCGTCTCGAGACACGGAGGAGTCGCTGACGTGACGGATGTTCCCGACTTCGAGCAGATGTGGCGCGACCTCGTGCCCATCGGCCGCTCGGCGTCCAGCGGAGGCTACTTCCGCCAGCCGTGGCACGCGGCCGAGCTCGAGCTCCGTGCGTGGTTCCGCGAGGCGGCCACCGCCCGCGGGCTGGAGCTCGAGGAGGACCCGTTCGGCAACCTGGTCGCGTGGTGGGGACCCGCCGGCGACTCCGGCAAGGTGCTGACCGGCTCCCACCTCGACTCCGTCCTCGACGGGGGTGCCTACGACGGCCCGCTCGGCGTCGTCTCCTCCTTCGCCGCGCTCGACCTGATGCGCGAGCGCGGCGTGGAGCCGAACCGGCGGCTCGGCGTCGCCGCCTTCGTCGAGGAGGAGGGCTCGCGCTTCGGCCGGGCCTGCCTCGGCTCGCGGCTCGCCACCGGTACGACGACCTGGGACGGCGCCCGCGAGCTCACCGACCGCGACGGCGTGCGCCTGGGCGACGTGATCGAGGGCGGCGAGTCCCGGCTGCTCGAGGGCGTCGCGACGTACGTCGAGCTCCACGTCGAGCAGGGCCGCGGCCTGATCGAGCGCGACGCCCCCGTCGGCGTCCACGACGCGATCTGGCCGCACGGCCGGTACCGGTACGACATCGCCGGTCGCGCCGACCATGCGGGCACCACCCGCATGGAGGACCGCGCCGACCCGATGCTCACCTACGCGATGACCGCGCTCGCGGCCAACAAGCAGGCCCGGCTCTCGGGGCAGCGCGCGACGTTCGGCCGGATCGACGTCCGGCCCAACGGCACGAACGCGGTGCCCTCCCACGTCACCGGCTGGCTCGATGCCCGTGCCGAGTCCGACGCCGCGCTCTCCGCCCTGGTGGCGGAGATCGAGCGCCAGGCCACCGAGCGCGCGGGACGCGACGGCACCACCGTGACCGTGACCGCCGAGTCCGTCAGCGGCGAGGTCGCCTTCGATGTCGCGCTCCGCGACGAGCTCGCGGCCCGCCTCGGCGGCGTCCCCGTGCTGCCGACGCAGGCCGGGCACGACGCCGGCATCCTGCAGGACGCCGGCATCGCGACCGCGATGCTCTTCGTCCGCAATCCGTCGGGGGTCTCGCACTCGCCGTACGAGACCGCGGAGATGGCCGACTGCCTCGCCGGCGTGGAGGCACTGGCCACCGCGCTCACCGGACTGGTGTCATGACGGCGTACCTGCTCGAGAAGGCGTGGGTCGACGGCGCTGTCCGCGAGGCGGTCCGGGTCGAGATCGAGGACGGCGTGTTCACCAGTGTCGAGCCCGACGCGAGGCGCACTGCCACCCCGCTGCGCGGCCTGACCCTGCCCGGCTTCGCGAACACCCACAGCCACGCCTTCCACCGCGCCCTCCGTGGCCGCACCCAGCGGGGGAGCGGCACGTTCTGGACCTGGCGCGAGCAGATGTACGACGCCGCCGCGCGGCTCGACCCCGACAACTACTTCGCCCTCGCGCGGGCCACCTACGCAGAGATGCTCGCGGCGGGGTACACCTCGGTGAGCGAGTTCCACTACGTCCACCACCAGCCCGACGGCACGCCGTACGACGACCCGAACGCGCTGGGCCATGCCCTCGTCGCCGCTGCCGAGGCCACCGGCATCCGGCTCACGCTGCTCGACACCTGCTACCTCGCCGGGGGGATCGGCCAGCCGGTCGCCGGCAGCCAGGTGCGCTTCACCGACGGCGACGCCGACCGATGGGCCGAGCGGGTGGCGGCGATCCGGCACGACCGGGTCGGCGGCGCGATCCACTCGGTGCGAGCGGTCCCGCGCGAGCAGATGCCGACCGTCGTCGCGGCGCTGCGGGGACGCCCCCTGCACGCCCACGTGTCCGAGCAGCCCGCCGAGAACGAGGCCTGCCTGGCGGCGTACGGCCTGACGCCGACCGGCGTCCTCGCCGAGGCCGGCGCGCTCGGCCCCGACGCCACCGCCGTGCACGCGACCCACCTGACCGACGCCGACATCGCACTGCTCGCCGCCACCGACACCGAGGTCAGCCTCTGCCCGACCACCGAGCGCGACCTCGGCGACGGCATCGGGCCGGCCCGCCAGCTCGCCGACGCGGGCGTGCGGATCACCATCGGCAGCGACAGCCAAGCGGTGGTGGACCCCTTCGAGGAGGTGCGCGCCTGGGAGATGGACGAGCGGCTCGGCTCGATCTCGCGCGGTCGCTTCTCCGCTTCGGACCTGCTGGCGCGGACCACCGGCCGGATCGCCGTCGGCGAGCCCGGCGACCTGGTCACGATCGACCTCGCGAGTCCGCGGACCGCCGGCACCGGCGCCGACGAGCACACCGCGGTGTTCGCCGCGACCTCGGCCGACGTGACCCATGTCGTCGCGGGCGGACGCCCGGTCTTCGACGGCGACCACGCGCGGATCGGTCGCGATCTCGGGGCCGCGATCGACGGTGTCTGGCGATGATCCCGGGTTATGTTCTTGGTGACCTCTCGCTCGGAAGGGACACCACCATGACCAGCAGGACCACTCGACGTACCCTCGCGGCGCTCGGCCTCGCCGCCGCCGTCACGGGCACCGCCCTCGTCGCCGCCCCGCCCGCGCAGGCTGCAGGGACGATCACCGTCACCTTCCGCCACGGCGCGCTGACCGTGGCGGGCAACGACAGCGCCAACCGCATCGAGCTGGTGCGCAGGGCCAGCGGCCGGATCGTCGTGAGGGCCGACTCCCGGATCGTGCACCGCGGCGGCGTGCCGACGGTGCGCAACGTCGAGGTCATCCGGGTCTCGACCTACGGCGGCAACGACGTGGTGCGGATCCGGCCCGGGCTTCGCGGGGTCACGGTCTCCGCCGGCAACGGCGCCGACCGGGTGGTCGGCGGCAGCGGTGCCGACGAGCTGCGCGGTGGCACCGGCAACGATGCCCTCTTCGGCGGTGGCGGCAACGACACCCTCCTCGGGGCGACGGGGAACGACCGCCTCGAGGGGCAGGGAGGCCATGACCGCGTCCTCGGCGACGGCGGCGACGACGTCCTGGCCGCGCACGCCGGGCGGGACATCCTGCGGGGTGGCACCGGCGACGACGCCTACCACTTCGACGGCGCCCTGGCCGGCCGACACCTCCTCGTCGAGCAGGCTGGCGAGGGCACCGACGAGGTCCGCTTCTTCGGCCCGACCGGGATCACCCTCGACCTGTCCGCGACGACCTACCAGCAGGCGAGCGCGGCACTGTCGGTCCGTCTGTCGTCGGGTGGGGCGTTCGAGAACCTGCACGGCGGCTGGGGCGACGACACGCTCACGGGCAACGCCCTGGCCAACGAGCTCAACGGCGGTGAGGGCAAAGCCCTGCTCACCGGTGGTGCCGGTGCCGACCTGATCGTCGCTGGTGACGGTGGCGACTTCGGCATCCACACCCTGGCGGACTTCGCCGACGAGGACGCGATCGACCTCGTCACCGGCTTCGTCAGCAGCGGGATGGGCACGTCCTTCGTCGTCGTCACCACCGACGACCACGACCTGGGGGCGTTCGACGGCGGCTCCCACATGTTCGTTCCTGCCGACTTCCTCTGAGAGAGACCACATGACGAGCCCGACGACCCTGCTGACCAACATCGGTGAGCTCGTCACCAACGACCCCGAGCTCGGCCTGCGCGCCGACGCCGCCCTCCTCCTCGAGGACGGCGTCGTGGCGTGGGTCGGCTCGGCGGCCGACGCACCGGCCGCCGACGAGGTCGTCGACGCCGCGGGCCGGGCGGTGATCCCCGGCTTCGTCGACAGCCACAGCCACCTGGTGTTCGCGGGCGACCGTGCCCAGGAGTTCCGCGCCCGCATGGCCGGGGAGTCGTACGCCGCCGGCGGCATCCGCACCACCGTCGCCGCCACCCGTGCGGCCTCCGACGAGGAGCTCGCCGCGGGCGTCGCGCGGCACGTCGACGAGATGCGCCGGCAGGGTACGACGACCGTCGAGATCAAGTCCGGCTACGGGCTCTCCGTCGACGACGAGTCCCGCTCGCTGCGGATCGCCCGCGGGTTCACCGACGAGACCACCTTCCTCGGCGCGCACGTGGTCCCGCCGGAGTACGCCGACGACCCGGCCGGCTACGTCGACCTGGTGACCGGTCCGATGCTGGCCGCCGCGGCGCCGTACGCCCGATGGATCGACGTGTTCTGCGAGGACGGCGCGTTCGACGCCGACCAGGCCCGCACCATCCTCGCGGCAGGGGCGGCCGCCGGCCTGCGGGGGCGGCTGCACGCCAACCAGCTGGGGGAGGGGCCCGGCGTCCAGCTGGCCGCCGAGCTCGGCCTGACCGCCGTCGACCACTGCACCTACCTCTCCGACGCCGACGTGCACGCCCTCCGTGAGGCGGGCACCGTCGCCACCCTGCTGCCCGGCGTGGAGTTCAGCACCCGCCAGCCGTACCCTTCGGGCCGCCGGCTGATCGACGCCGGCGTGACGGTGGCGCTCGCGAGCGACTGCAACCCCGGCTCCTGCTACACCAGCTCGCTGCCCTTCTGCATCGCCCTGGCGGTGCGAGAGATGGGCATGACGCCGGCCGAGGCCGTGTGGGCCGCCACCGCGGGTGGCGCGCAGGCGCTGGGGCGCACCGACGTCGGCGTGCTCGCACCGGGCAAGCGGGCCGACCTGGTCCTGCTCGACGCGCCGTCGCACCTGCACCTGGCCTACCGGCCCGGCGTCCCGATCATCGCCCGGACCTGGAGGGCCGGCGTCTCCTAGACTCGAGGCATGAGCCGCAAGCGCACGATCGGCCTGTCGCTCGGCGGGCTCCTCGTCGTGCTGCTGGTCGCCGCGCTGCCGGTCTTCCAGCCATGGCTGCTGTTGGTCGACGACGAGGTCCACGAGAGCGACGACCCCAGCCGGGTCGTCGGTACGGCGAGTGCCGGGCTCTCCGACACCGCCGTCCCGTCGGCGTCCGGCACCGCCCGCACGCGCGTGGCGCTGGCGTCCGCCGCTTTCGTCGACGCCGAGCACGGCACGACCGGGCGCGCGACGGTCTACCGGCGCAGCGACGGCAGCCGGTTCCTGCGGCTCGACGACCTCGACACCTCGAACGGGCCGGACCTCCACGTCTGGCTCACGGACCAGCCGAGCGGCGGCTCCTGGGGCAGCTACGACGACGGCCGGTACGTCCGCCTCGGCCCGCTCAAGGGAAACCGGGGGAGCCAGTCGTACGAGATTCCCGGCCGGGCGGACCTGCGGCCGATGAGGTCGGTCGTGATCTGGTGCGACCGGTTCAACGTCGCGTTCGGGACGGCCGCAATCGGCTGAGGTCCGACACGCCTGGGGGAGACTGTCGCCGTGCAGCACCTGCGGATCACCTCGCCCCGTGACCTCACCCCGGCCGTCGTCGACCTGCTGCGCCAGGATCCCGCGGTCACCGCGCTGACGTGCGTGCCGGGTGCCGCGCTCGTCCCCGAGGGCGACCTGGTCGAGGCGGACCTGCCGCGCGAGGCGGTCAACGAAGTGGTGGACGCGCTGCGCGCGATCGGCGTCCAGCACGAGGGCGCGCTCCACGTCGTACCGGTGGCGACCTGGGTGTCGCGGCCCGCCCACGAGGCGGAGAAGCAGACGCCCGGGTCGTCGACCGACGCCGTGGTCTGGGCGGAGGTGACCCAGCGCGCTTTCGACGAGTCCGAGCTGAACTGGACCTACCTGACCTTCATGACGCTGGCGACCCTGATCGCGAGCATCGCGATCGTCCTCGACTCGCAGGTGCTGGTGATCGGGGCGATGGTCCTGGGGCCGGAGTTCGTCCCCGTCGCGGCCCTCGGCCTCGCCCTCGTACGACGCCGACCCGCGCTGCTGCGCCACGCCGGCCGCGCGCTGGTGGTCGGGTTCGCGGTCGCGATCGCGACCGCGACCCTCGCCGCCCTGGCCGCGCGCGGGCTGGGCTGGGTCACCGTCGACCAGGTGACCGCGCCGCGGCCGGCGACGGCGTTCATCTACAGCCCCGACAAGTGGTCCTTCATCGTGGCGGTGATCGCGGCGGCTGCCGGCGCGCTGTCGTTGACCTCGGGCAAGGTGGGCGGCCTGTCCGGTGTCTTCATCTCGGTGACCACGATCCCGGCGGCGGGCAATGTCGCGCTGGGCCTCGCGTTCGGCGTACCGGACGAGGTGCGTGGGAGCGCCCTGCAGCTCCTCCTGAACGTCGCCGGCATGGCGGCTGCGGGCTGGCTGACGCTGGCCTTCCAGCAGGCCGTGTGGAGCCGCGCGTCGGCGCGCCGGGCCCGGCTGGTCGCCCGCCTGCGCCGCCAACCCGGTGCGGAGTGACTACGGTTCGGGCATGGAGCAGGACGAGGACCACCGCGCGCAGCTCGACCGGCTGCGCTTCGTGCAGGCCGTCGCGGAGAACGCCACCCAGGTGATCGCGTTGATCACCCGCGCGCGTACCGTCGACGAGGCGGTCGTCGCGGTGTCCCGGCTGCTCGACGTCGACGAGGTCACCGTGATGTCGGGGCTCGCGCAGTTCAACCTGCTCGCGCTGACCGGGCCGGCGACGGAGCGCCGGGCGGAGCTGCTCGCCGAACCCTCCTGACCCCTCATCCGATCTGGCAGTGCTTCGACGGGCGGTGGCCGTAAATCCCTCGTCCGACGGGGGTTCTGGCCACGAGGATGGACCCATGAGCACCGAGCACGCGTCCCCGATCGAGCCCGACACCAAGGACTGGACCTGGGTGCTCGACGAGACCTGCGCCGAGTGCGGGTTCGACGCCGCGACCGTCGGCCGCTCCTCGATCGCCGGTGCGATCCGCGACAACGCCGCCTTCTGGGCGCGCGCCCTCGGTGACCCGCGCGCCGGCACGCGGCCGGAGCCGGCGGTGTGGTCGCCGACCGAGTACGGCTGCCACGTGCGCGACGTGCACCGCGTCTTCGCCGGCCGGGTCGAGCAGATGCTCACCGACGACGACCCGCTCTTCGCGAACTGGGACCAGGACGAGACCGCCGCGACGCAGCGCTACGACCTGCAGGAGGCGGCGGGCGTCGTACCGGACCTGGTGGCGGCGGCCGAGGTCGCCGCGGGCTGGTACGACGGCGTCGCCGACGACCAGTGGTCGCGGCCGGGTCGACGCAGCAACGGCAGCGTCTTCACGGTCGAGACCCTCGGGCGCTACCACCTGCACGACCTGGTGCACCACCGCTGGGACGTGCGTTGGATCATGGGGGAGTGAGGCACACGGAGCTCTGGGCGCGGATGGACCACCACCTGGGGTCCGGCTACGCGCGGGTGTGGGCCACGCAGTACGTCATGGGCGAGCTCGGGGGCCGCACCACGCAGGAGGCACTCGACGCGGGGTTCGCCCCCAAGGAGGTCTGGCGCGCGGTGTGGGCGGCGCTGGATCTCCCGGCGAGCGAGCGGTGAACGCCCAGCGTCGTACCGTCCGCGTCCTCGTCCTGACCCAGGCGGTCGGTGCCGTCGGCATCACCATCGGCATCGCGACCGCATCCCTGCTGGCGCGCGACCTGTCGGGCTCGGAGACGTTGTCCGGCCTCGCGCAGACCGCGCAGGTGCTGGGCGCGGCGGTGATCTCGTTCCTGCTGGCGCCGTTGATGGCACGGCGTGGCCGGCGGGCCGGCCTGATGACGGGCTACCTCGTCGGCGCGGGCGGTGGGCTGACCGCCGTCCTCGCCGGTGTCGTCGGCTCGATGCCGTTGCTCCTCGTCGGCGCCGTGATGCTCGGCGCCGGTACGGCGGCCAACAGCGCCGCCCGGTACGCCGCCACCGACCTCGCCACCGACGAGACCCGCGCGCGCTCGCTGTCGCTCGTCGTGTGGGCCACCACGATCGGCGCGGTCGCCGGCCCGAACCTCACCGGCCCGGCCGGCTCCTTCGCCGACGCCGTCGACATCCCCGAGCTGACCGGCCCGTTCGCGCTCGGCGCGATCGGCATGCTCGCCGCCGCACTGGTGGTGGCGCTGCTGCTCCGCCCGGACCCGCTGCTGCTGGCGCAGTCCCTCGCCGCGGCCGACGAGGAGGCCGGCCTGCGGCCTCCTGCGGTGGTGCGGGGCGGCTCGTCCTGGGCCCGCGCGGTGGCCGCGATCAGGGAGCGACCGGTCCTCGGGTACGCCATCGGAGGTCTGGCGCTGACCCACGCGACGATGGTCGGGGTGATGGTGATGACGCCGCTGCACATGGAGCACGGTGGCTCCGGCCTCGAGGTCATCGGCATCGTGATCAGCGTCCACGTGCTCGGCATGTTCGCCTTTTCCCCGGTCGTCGGCCTGCTCGCCGACCGCTTCGGCCGACCACCGGTGCTGGGGGCCGGGGGAGCGACCCTGCTGGTCGCGCTCCTGCTCTGCGCGTCCGCACCCACCGGGATGTCGTGGCAGGTGACCGCCGGGCTGTTCCTGCTCGGTCTCGGCTGGTCGCTGGCGATGGTGTCGGCCTCGACGATGGTGGCCGAGCACGCCCCGCTCGAGGCCCGGACCGACGTCCAGGGCGCGTCCGACCTGGTGATGGGCCTGACCGCCGCGGCTGCCGGCGCGCTCGCCGGGGTGATCGTCGGCATCGCCGACTACCCGGCCCTGGCCCTCGCCAGCCTGCTCCTCGTCGTGGGGGTGCTGGGAGCGGCGGCGCGCGCGGCCGCAGCAACCGCGGCGACACGCCGGGCCACCGCCTGACCCACTTCGAACACGTGTTCGGCTAACGTCTGTCCCACGACGGCCGGGACCATCCCGCCCCCGTCCACAGGTACGACGCCGGGACGACTCGTCCACAACGCCGACACGACTGACCAGGTTGTGTCGGGAGGCCGCCCTAGCGTCGCCGACGTACCTGGCCCACACGAGACGAAGGACGGTAGGCACATGGCTGGAGATGACCGCAACAAGGCGCTCGAGACGGCGCTGCTCAACATCGAGAAGCAGTACGGCAAGGGCTCGGTGATGCGACTCGGCGACGACTCGCGCGCCCCGCTCGACGTGATCCCCACCGGAGCCATCGCTCTCGACGTGGCCCTCGGCATCGGCGGCCTCCCGCGCGGCCGGGTCGTGGAGATCTACGGTCCCGAGTCGAGTGGTAAGACCACGGTCGCCCTGCACGCGGTGGCCAGCGCCCAGGCCGCCGGCGGCATCGTGGCCTTCATCGACGCCGAGCACGCGCTCGACCCCGACTACGCCAAGGCCCTCGGCGTCGACACCGACGCCCTCCTGGTCTCCCAGCCCGACTCCGGTGAGCAGGCCCTCGAGATCGCCGACATGCTGATCCGCTCCGGCGCGCTCGACCTGATCGTCATCGACTCCGTCGCCGCGCTCGTGCCCCGTGCCGAGATCGAGGGCGAGATGGGCGACAGCCACGTCGGCCTCCAGGCCCGCCTCATGTCGCAGGCCCTCCGCAAGATGACCGGTGCCCTCAACCAGTCCAAGACGACCGCGATCTTCATCAACCAGCTCCGCGAGAAGATCGGCGTCATGTTCGGCTCGCCCGAGACCACCACCGGTGGTCGCGCGCTGAAGTTCTACTCCTCCGTGCGTCTCGACGTGCGCCGCATCGAGACCCTCAAGGACGGCACCGACATGGTCGGCAACCGCACCCGGGTCAAGGTCGTGAAGAACAAGGTCGCCCCGCCGTTCAAGCAGGCCGAGTTCGACATCATGTACGGCAAGGGCATCTCCCGCGAGGGCGGCCTGATCGACGTGGGCGTCGAGGCCGGCCTGGTCCGCAAGGCCGGCGCTTGGTACACCTACGAGGGCGACCAGCTCGGCCAGGGCAAGGAGAACGCCCGCACCTTCCTCAAGGACAACCCCGACCTGGCCAACGAGCTGGAGAAGAAGATCCTCGAGAAGCTCGGCGTCACCCCCACCGTCGACGGCGACTTCAACGACCTCTCCGACGACCCGATCGGCGTCGACTCCTTCTGAGTTGAAGGGGCCGAGCGTGTCGCTCGTTCCTCGCGCCACGCTGCCGGCCCGCGGTCGCGTTGCGTAGGAAGCGGGTTGGCACGGCGGCAAGCCGACACTGAAGGGCGGGGCGGATCCCGCACCCCACCGGCGTTCGTCCGGTCGCCGCAGGTGGCCGGACGCGCCGGAGGCGCCGTACGGATGGCCCTCGACGGCGCATCGGGGTGCCGTCGGCGTGCGTAGCACCTGACGACCGCGCGGCAGACGAGCGCCGACGGCGGGGTCCCCGCTCTGCGCCGGCGAGGGCCATCCGGGAGGAGCCGGAGGTCCGGCTGGGCGCCGGAGGAGACCGGACGAACGCCCCACCACCGACTGAGACCGGCACGATTCCGAGGAGAGAGGTGCACATGCGCAACGAGGAGCCACCTCCCACGGCCAAGGGCGACGACGCCGATCCCGAGTCCGTCGCCCGCAAGATCCTCCTCGACCAGCTCAGCATCAAGGCCCGCTCGCGCCACGAGCTGGAGGAACGCCTCGCCAAGAAGCTCGTCCCCGACGAGATCGCCGAGCGCCTCCTCGACCGCTTCGAGGAGGTCGGCCTGGTCGACGATGAGGCCTTCGCCCGCGCCTGGGTCGAGGGTCGTCAGCGTTCCCGCGGCCTGGCCCGCACCGCGATCGCGGTCGAGTTGCGCCGCAAGGGCATCGCCGACGAGACCGCGAAGGCGGTCCTCGCCGAGGTCGACCCCGACGACGAGGAGGCCGCGGCGCGCCAGCTCGTCCGCAAGAAGCTGCGCAGCATGCGTGGCCTCGACGAGCAGGTCGCGGCCCGGCGCCTGGTGGGGATGCTGGCGCGCAAGGGGTACTCCGCGGGCCTGGCCTACGCCGTGGTCCGCCAGGAGCTCGCCCTGCAGGACGACGCCGACGCGTCGTGACGCCGGGCGGCCCGTGCCGCACAATGGCGCCGTGACCTCCGACGCGCCCGCTGCCCCCGAACGCGAAGTCCTCACCTACGAGCTGTTCGGCAGCGCCGTCCGCGACCTGGCGCAGCAGGTCGTCGACGACGGCTTCGAGCCCGACATCGTCCTGGCGATCGCCCGTGGCGGCCTCGGCCTCGCCATGGGCCTGGGCTACGCGCTGGACGTGAAGAACCTGTCCGCGGTCAACGTCGAGTTCTACACCGGCGTCAACGAGCGCCTCGACGTGCCGATGATGCTGCCGCCGACGCCGGCCGCGATCGACCTGACCGGCATGAGGGTGCTGATCGCCGACGACGTGGCCGACACCGGCAAGACCCTCGAGGTGGTCCGTGACTTCTTCGTCGACCACGTCGCAGAGGCGCGGACCGCGGTGATCTACGAGAAGCCGTGGACGGTGATCCGGCCGGAGTACGTCTGGCGTCGTACCGAGGCATGGATCGACTTCCCGTGGTCCTCGACGCCGCCGCTGGTGGACCGCCGTGGCGGGGGCGCCCACTAGGGTTCCCGCATGAGCGCGTTCCCTGTCTCGGACCTGACCTCGCACCTCCGGATCGCCCCCGGCCCGGTCGACCTCGCCGCGATCGAGACCGATGCAGCACCGGGCTTCGACGGCGGCAAGTCGGAGGGCGAGGAAGCGCTCGCCGCGCTCGCCCCGGAGCTGGAGGAGCTGCAGGAACGGCTGTTCGCCGACGGCAAGTCGGGCGGGCGTCGCTCGATCCTGTTGGTCCTGCAGGGCATGGACACCTCCGGCAAGGGGGGCACGCTGCGCTCGACGGTCGGCCTGATGGACCCACAGGGCGTGCGGATCACCTCCTTCAAGGCGCCGACCGAGGACGAGCGCAAGCACGACTTCCTGTGGCGGATCACCAAGGCGCTGCCGCCCGTCGGCCTGGTCGGCGTGTTCGACCGGTCGCACTACGAGGACGTGCTGATCGCACGGGTGCGCGAGCTGGCCTCGCCCGACGAGATCCGGCGGCGGTACGGCGCGATCAACGACTGGGAGGCGGACCTCGCCGAGCAGGGCACGACCGTGATCAAGTGCATGCTGCACATCTCCGCCGCGGAGCAGAAGAAGCGCCTGCTGGCGCGCCTGGACGACCCGACCAAGTACTGGAAGTACAACCCGGGGGACGTCGACGAGCGCGAGCTGTGGCCGGCCTACCAGGAGGCCTACGAGATCGCGATCGAGCGCACGAACACCGACGGCGCGCCCTGGCACGTGATCCCCGCGGACAAGAAGTGGTACCGCAACCTGGCCATCGGCAGCCTGCTGCTCGACGCGCTGCGCTCGTTCGACCTGTCCTGGCCGGCCGCCGACTTCGACATCGAGCACGAGAAGCAGCGGCTCGTCGACGAGCTGCCCCTGTGACCGCGCCGACGACCGCCCTGGAGCGGGTCCGGGTCACCCGGTACGTCACGCCGCTTCGCGAGGGCGGCAGCCTGCCGGGGATCGTCGAGGCCGACGACCTCGGCACCTACGTCTGCAAGTTCCGTGGCGCCGGCCAGGGGCCGCGGGTGCTGGTCGCCGAGGTGATCGTGGCGGGGCTGGCCCGGCTGCTCGACGTCCCCACGCCGGACCAGGTCGTGCTCGACCTCGACCCCGACATCGCGCGCTTCGAGGCCGACGAGGAGGTCCAGGACCTCATCAACGCCAGCGCCGGCCTCAACCTCGGCATCGACTTCCTGCCGGGCTCCTTCGGCTACGACCCGACCACCGAGCCGGACCCGGAGCTTGCGGGTCGCGTGCTCTGGCTCGACGCGTTCACGGCGAACGTCGACCGCAGCTGGCGCAACCCCAACCTGCTGGTCTGGCGCGGCACCCTGCAGGCGATCGACCACGGTGCGTCGCTGTACTTCCACCACTCGTGGTCCGGCGGCCCGGGTGACCCGGAGCGGTTCGCGCGCCAGCCCTACGACACGAGCGAGCACATCCTCCGGGCGTACGCCGGGCAGGCCCGCGCGCAGGACGCGGCCCTCGCTGCGCGGGTCGACGACGCCGCCCTGACCGCGGTCCTCGACGCCGTGGACGACGACTGGCTGGAGCCGGTGCCGGGCGCGGAGACGCCCGACGCCCTCCGGGAGCGGTACGTCGCCTTCCTGGCCGCGCGCCGCGACGGCGGCCGCCCCTGGCTGCCCGAGGTGCTCGCGGAGGCGGGCGCGTGACGGAGAGCGGCGGCTACCGGCCGTACCAGTACGTCACGCTGCGCTGCGTCCCGCGCGTCGAGCGCGAGGAGTTCGTCAACGTCGGCGTGGTCCTCCACTGTCCCGACGCCGACTTCCTCGGCGTGCTGTCCGCCGTCGACGAGGACCGGGTCCGCGCCCTCGACGCCGAGGTCGACATCGCATCCGTGACCGCGGCGCTGGCCGCGATCGAGAAGGTGTGCCGCGGCGAGGCGCACAGCGACTTCGGGGTCGGCGTGCGGGCGACCGCCTACGGGTCCCGGGCCGCACGCGACGACGCGAGCACCCGGTTCGGGTTCCTGAAGGCGCCGCGCAGCACGGTGCTCCAGCCCGGCCCGGTCCACGGTGGCGTCACCGCGGATCCCCAGGCCACCCTCGAGCACCTGCTCGCCACCCTCGTCCGCTGACCCTGGACGAGAAAACTCACGCTGGGACGACGAAGCTTCGTCGTCCCAGCGTGAGTTTCGTCGTCCAGGCACGGGAGTTTCACCGGCCGGCCGGCCGGTGAAACTCCCGTCAGACGGGAACCAGCTCGACCGCACCCACGGCGTAGCGGGCCAGGATCGTCCGCGCGATCTCCGGGTGCGCACCCAGCGGCTCGGACACGGCCACGGCGCCGGCCTCGACGGCGAGCTCGGCGGCCCGGTCGACCAGGCTGCCGGGTGCGAGGAAGAGGGACGCGACGGCGATGTGCCGGCGGCCCTCGGCGCGGAACGCGCGCACGGCCTCGCCGGTGGCCGGGGGAGCGCTGGTGGCGTAGGCCGCGGTCACCGGCAGGCGGTGGTGGGCGCCCCAGAGCCGGGCGAGACGGGCCACGGCCTGGTTGGCCAGCGGGTCCGTCGTACCAGCGGCGGCGAGGACGAGCGCGTCGAGCTCACGGACCCGGGCGGCGCTGAGCGCCTCGCGGAGCCGCTCGTCGAGCACCTCGAGGAAGCGGGCCTCGAGGCCGAGCACCTCGGTCGCACGGATCTGCAGTCCGGGGTGGCGCGTGGTCGCCTCGGCGATCATCTCCGGGACGTCGACCTTCGCGTGGAAGGCCTCGACCAGCAGCAGGGGTACGACGACGATCTCGTCGAACCCGGCCTTCACCAGCCGGTCGACCACGGTGTGGAAGCCCGGCTTGGAGAGGTCGAGGAAGGCCCGCTCGATGCGCAGGTCCGGGCGCAGCGCCTTCGTGGCGTCGACCAGTGCCGTGATGGTGGCGGCCGAGCGTGGGTCCCGGCTGCCGTGGGCCAGGGCGATGAGTGCGGGAGCAGCCATCAGGAGTCACCCCTTCCAGTCCTGTTGCGGTCCGATGACGTCCTTGTCATGAGTGGATTCCGCATTCGGTCTTGTTCGTGCCGGCCCAGCGGCCGCTGCGCGGGTCCTCGCCGGGGGCGACCCGGCGGGTGCACGGCGCGCAGCCGATGGACGGGTAGCCGTCGTAGACGAGCGGGTTGACGAGCACGCCGTTCTCGGCGATGTAGCGCTCGACCTGCTCGTCGCTCCAGCGGGCGATGGGGGAGACCTTGACCTTCTGCTTCTTGGCGTCCCAACCGATCACCGGCGCGATCACGCGGTTGTGCGTCTCCGCACGGCGCAGCCCGGTGGCCCAGGCGTCGTACCCGGCGAGGGAGTCGGCCAGCGGCTTGACCTTGCGCAGGGCGCAGCACAGGTCGGGGTCGCGCTTGTAGAGCTCGGGGCCGTACTCGGCGTCCTGCTCGGCCACCGACTGCACGGGCGTGATCGAGATCAGGTTGACGTTCATCGTCGCGGCGACGGCGTCGCGCGTGCCGATGGTCTCGACGAAGTGGTAGCCGGTGTCGAGGAAGACGACGTCGACGCCGGGGACGACCTTCTGCGCGAGGTGCGCGAGGACGGCGTCGCCCATCGACGAGGTGATGCAGAAGCGGTCGCCGAACGTGGCGGCGGCCCACTCGATGATGACCTCGGCGGGAGCCAGCTCGAGCTCGGCGCCCCAGTGGGACACCAGCTCACGCAGCTCCTCGGGGGAGCGGCCCTCGGTGTGGGCTCCGCGGAACGCGCGGGCGGCCCGGGTGGTGGCGGCGGTCATGAAGCACCTCCTTCAGGGGTGCGGGCGGACGGGGCGGCGGGCCCCAGGAACTGGAGACTGAAGGCCCGGAGGCAGCTGCGGCATTCCCAGCCGCCTGCTTCCCGGGGCCACAGGTCGGTGTCGCCGCAGTACGGGCAGTGGAACGGCGACGCGGCGCGCGCGCTCCGACCGCTGCCCGGCTCGACCGACCCGTGTGCCATCAGACAGATTCCAGGGTCTTCTCGCCGCGCAGCAGGTCCTCGTCCGCGCGGTGGACCCACTCGTCGAACGCCTCGCCGTCGTTGCGGTCGGCGAGGTAGTTGGTGACGATCGTGGTGACGTAGTCGTCGAGGCCGGCACTGGTGACCTTGTGGGCACGCAGCTTGCGGCCGAAGTTGGCGCGCAGGCCGGTCGCACCACCGAGGTGCACCTGGAAGCCCTCGACCTGCTCGCCGTCGGACAGCACCATCTGGCCCTTGAGGCCGATGTCGGCGATCTGCGTGCGGGCGCAGGCGTTCGGGCAGCCGTTCACGTTGATCGTGATCGGGGTGTCGAGGTCCGGGAAGCGCTTCTCGAGCTCCACGGTGAGCAGCCGGGCCCGCTCCTTGGTGTCGACGAGGGCGAGCTTGCAGAACTCGATGCCGGTGCAGGCCATCGTGTTGCGGCGCCAGTTCGACGGGCGGGCCGTCAGGCCGATGGCGTCGAGGCGGTCCAGGAGGGCCTCGGTCCTGTCGCCGTCGACGCCGATCAGCACGATCTTCTGGTACGCCGTCAGACGGGCGCCCTCGACGCCGAACTCCTCCATCAGGTCGGCGAGCTGGACCAGGGCGGTGCCGGAGATCCGTCCCGCGGAGGGAGCCAGGCCGACGTAGAAGCGGCCGTCCTTCTGCTCGTGGACGCCGATGTGGTCGCGGTGGCCGACGGGCGTCTCGGGGGAGTCGAGGGTCTCGAGCTTCTTGCCGAGGTACTCGTTCTCGAGGACCTCGCGGAACTTCTCGACGCCCCAGTCGGCGACCAGGAACTTCAGCCGGGCGCGCGAGCGCAGGCGGCGGTAGCCGTAGTCACGGAAGATGCCGGCGACACCGGCCCACACGTCGGGGACCTCGTCGAGCGGGATCCACACGCCGAGCTTCTGCGCGAGCATCGGGTTGGTGGACAGGCCGCCGCCGACCCAGACGTCGAAGCCGGGGCCGAGCTCGGGGTGCACGGAACCGACGAAGGACACGTCGTTGGTCTCGGGGGAGACGTCCATGCTCGGGTGGCCGGTGACGGCGGTCTTGAACTTCCGCGGGAAGTTCGAGAAGTCCTTGTTGCCGATGAAGCGACGCTCGATCTCGAGCAGCGCCGGCGTGCCGTCGATGATCTCGTCCTTGGCCACGCCGGCGACGGGCGAGCCGAGGAAGGGGCGCGGCGAGTCGCCGCAGGCCTCGAGCGAGTGCAGGCCGACGGCCTCCAGCCGCTCCCAGATCGCCGGCACGTTCTCGATCTCGATCCAGTGGTACTGGATGTTCTCGCGGTCGGTGACGTCCGCGGTGTCGCGGGCGAAGTCGACGCCGATGGAGCCCAGGGCGCGGACGGCCGCCGGCGAGAGCAGCTTGCCGTCGGAGCGGACCCGCAGCATGAAGTAGCGGTCGTCCAGGTCCTCTTCCTCGAGGGCCGCGGTCTCGTTGCCGAGGATGCCGGGCCGGCGCTGGGTGTAGAGACCCATCCAGCGGAAGCGGCCGCGCAGGTCGGCGGGGTCGATCGAGTCGAAGCCGCGCTTGGAGTAGATGTAGAGGATCCGGTCCCGCACGTTCAGCGGGTCGTCGTCCTTCTTCGACTGCTCGTTCTTGTTGAGCGGCTCGGTGTAGCCGAGGGCCCACTGGCCCTCCGCGCGCTTGGGGCGCGGGATCTCGGTGAACTTTGCTCGCTCGGGCTTGAAGCGCAGGTCAGGCATGCGGAGAGAAGGTCCTTCGCTGATGGGCGCACCGAGGGAGTTCAGGCGCGCGGCTCGGGGATGGCGGTCGGCGTGATCAGCGGGGCCAACACATCATGCTGCGCGTGCGCCCGAAGTCCACGTGGCGACGTACCACGAGGTGCGCGTGAGTAGCAGCAGAGACCATGTCAATGAGTCTCATCCTTCGGACGGCACTCCACCAAATCTGAATCTCATGATGTGGACGCTCGTCTCATGATTCGATACGCCGATTCCGCTCCGCCCCGTGGTTGCGCCGTCCCTGCGACGCAGGTCACACGAGGCCACGCCTGTCACGTCGCCAGCATCCGGTGCACACCGGGTGTCGGACCGGCCACGCGAAAGGTGTCCGCGGGCACCACTACGCTGGGGCCCATGAGCGACAACTCCCTCAACGGCGAACTCGTCAGCAGTGCCTACCGCCAGGCGCTCGAGGTCATCTCCTCCGTCGAGCCGCGCATCGCGGACGCCACCCGCCAGGAGCTCGCCGACCAGCGGGCGTCGCTCAAGCTGATCGCGAGCGAGAACTACGCCTCGCCGGCCGTGCTGCTCACGATGGGCACCTGGTTCAGCGACAAGTACGCCGAGGGCACCGTCGGCCACCGCTTCTACGCCGGCTGCCAGAACGTCGACACGGTCGAGTCCCTCGCGGCCGAGCATGCCCGTGAGCTGTTCGGTGCCGAGTACGCCTACGTCCAGCCGCACTCCGGCATCGACGCCAACCTGACCGCCTACTGGGCGATCCTCGCGCACCGCGTCGAGGGCCCGTGGCTCCAGGACGCCGGCGTGAAGAACATGAACGACCTGTCGGACGCCGACTGGGAGAAGCTGCGCCACGAGCTCGGCAACCAGCGTCTGCTCGGCATGAGCCTCGACACCGGCGGCCACCTCACCCACGGCTTCCGCCCGAACATCAGCGGCAAGATGTTCCACCAGCAGCAGTACGGCACCGACCCCGAGACCGGCCTGATCGACTACGACGCCCTGCGCGCCAAGGCCAAGGAGTTCAAGCCGCTCATCCTGGTCGCCGGCTACTCGGCGTACCCGCGCCGAGTGAACTTCGCCAAGATGCGCGAGATCGCCGACGAGGTGGGCGCCACCCTGATGGTCGACATGGCGCACTTCGCCGGTCTGGTCGCGGGCAAGGTGTTCACCGGCGACGAGGACCCGATCCCGCACGCCCACGTCGTCACCAGCACCTCGCACAAGTCGCTCCGCGGCCCGCGCGGCGGCTTCATCCTCGCCACGGAGGAGTACGCCCCGAGCGTCGACCGCGGCTGCCCGATGGTCCTCGGCGGCCCGCTCTCGCACGTCATGGCCGCCAAGGCCGTCGCCTTCGCCGAGGCGCGCACGCCGGAGTTCCGCACCTACGCCCAGACCGTCGCCGACAACGCCAAGGCGCTCGCCGAGGGCCTGATGAAGCGCGGCACCAAGCTGGTCACCGACGGCACCGACAACCACATCGTGCTGCTCGACGTGTCGTCGTTCGGCCTCACCGGCCGCCAGGCCGAGTCGGCCCTGCTCGACGCCGGCGTGGTCACCAACCGCAACTCGGTCCCCTCCGACCCGAACGGCGCCTGGTACACCTCGGGCATCCGGATCGGCACCCCGGCGCTCACCAGCCGCGGCTTCGGCGCCGACGAGTTCGACCAGGTCGCCGACCTGATCGTCCACGTCCTCCAGAACACCGAGGCCGGTACGACGTCGGCCGGCGCGCCCTCGAAGGCGTCCTACGTCCTCGGCGAGGGCGTGGCCGACAAGGTCCGTGGCGCCTCGGCCGAGCTGCTCGACAAGCACCCGCTGTACCCCGGCCTCGACCTGAGCTGACCAGGCTGACCGCGCGTCGAGCCGCGGGCGTCTCGTACGGCGTCCGCGGCCCGATCGCGCCCAGCTGGTGTGGAACCCTCACCATTCGTGAGGGCTCCCCTTCAGCACTACCCGTCGGCCACCACCCGGGCCGGGCAGCTCGCCGTCGTCATCCTCGTCACGGTGACGACCTACTACGCCGTCAACGTGCACGGTGCGGTGTCGACGCTCATCATCGACCGCTTCGACATGTCGCTCGGCTTCTACGTCACGGTCTCGATCCTCGGCAACCTCCTCGGTGCGTTCGCCTCGCTGGCGACCGGTGTCACCGACCGGTTCGGCCGGGTCGACGTCGTCGTGGTGGGCATGGCAGCGGTCGCCCTTCTCACGGGACTCGTGATCCCGGCCGCCGACACCCGGGGTGAGTACCTCACCTGGTCGGTCCTGTCGGCGATGGTCGAGGGCTTCGTGCTGGTGCTGACCCCGACGCTGGTGCGCGACTTCTCGCCGCAGCTCTCCCGGGGCACGGCGATCGGGATCTGGGCGCTCGGCCCGGTGCTCGGGAACCTGCTCGCGACGCAGGTCGCGTCCCGCACCCTCGACGCGCACCCGGACTGGGCCTTCCAGTTCCGGGTCTGCGGTGTGGTCGGCGCCGTCGCGACCGTGGTCGTGGCGCTCACCCTGCGCGAGCTCGCGCCGGCTGTCCGCAACCAGGTGGTGCACGACGCGCGGGCGCAGCCCGTGGGCGCGACGGCGCCGACCACGCGGGTCGGCACGCTCGAGGGCTTCCGGGTCATGCTGACCCCGCGCATCGTGCTGCCCGCACTGGGCTTCGCTCTCTTCCTGCTCTTCTACGTCACCCGGCTCGGCTTCTTCGTGATCTACTTCGCCACCACCTTCGGCTACACCGCGGCCCGGGCGAACGCGTTGGAGAACTGGTCCTGGACGTTCACCGGCATCGGGCTGGTGCTGTGGGGGTTCGTGGGGGACCGGATCGGCGCCCGCAAGCCCCTGATCGTCGCGGGCCTGGTCGTCGGCGTCGCAGCCGTGTCCTGCTGGGCGGTGCTGGCGACCCGCCCCGGGACCAGCTACGCCACCTGGGCGGTGATCCTCTCGGTCGCCGCCCTCGGCGGCAGCGCGGCGACCGCCAACTGGCAGGCAGCCTTCACCGAGGCCGTCGAGAACCACCGTCCCGACCTGGTGGCGACGGGCATGGCCGTGTGGGGCTGGATCCTGCGCGTGGTCGGTGCGTCGGCCGCCTTCGCGATCACCCTGCTGGTGCCGGCCGCCGGTGTGCTGGTCGACCACGGCCCCGAGGTCTCGCGGATCTCCACGACGTACGCGGCCGAGCTGGCGACCCTCCGGACGATCACGCCCGAGCACCGGGCCGCCCTGACCGCCACAACTGGTGACCCCGCGGCCCAGCGAGCCGCCGTCGGCGACATCGTGAAGGCGACCGGCGTCCCGGTCCCCGAGGCGGCAGCGGCCCTCGCCGCAACGGGGGACGTCCCGGCCGCCGACCTCGCCTACCTGCAGGCGCACGGCCCCGACGTGGCTGAGTCGGCGAAGGACAGCGCTGGCGAGTGGCAGCGCTGGTGGTGGGTCTGCGTCGCGGGGGAGCTGGTGGCGCTGGCGCTCGTCTTCACGCTGCCGGGGCCGTGGCGGCCCGCCGCCCGACCGGTCCAGCGGCTCAGCGCCAGGAGTAGCTGACCTCCGGCCGTCCGCCGCTGGGGCCGTACCGGACCCCGCGCGCGGCCAGGCCCTGGTCGGCGAGGTGCTCGAGGTAGCGCCGTGCCGTCACGCGCGACGCGCCGACGAGTGCGGCGACCTCGCTCGCGGACAGGTCGCCGGCGGCGTCGCGCAACGCCGTCGTGACGACGCGCAGGGTCTCCGGGCTCATGCCCTTGGGCAGCGGCGCGCTGCCGGTCGGCCGGAGCGACCCGAGCAGCTGGTCGACCTCGTCCTGCACCACCTCGTCCGGTGCCGCATCGAGGCGGGCGCGGTACTCGGCGTACTGCTCGAGCTTGGCCCGGAAGGTCGCGAAGGTGAACGGCTTGAGCAGGTAGAGCACGACGCCCTGGACGACGGCCTGGCGCACGACCTTGGTGTCGCGGGCGGCGGTCACCGCGATGACGTCGCACAGGTGGCCGGCCGCGCGCAGCCCGCTGAGCAGTCCGAGGCCGTGCCCGTCGGGCAGGTTCATGTCGAGCAGGACCAGGTCGACCGGCGCGCCGGCCTGCTGTGCCGCCTCGAGGGCGCGGACCGCCTCGCGTGCGGAGCGGGCGACGCCGGCGAGGACGAAGCCCGGCACCCGCTCGACGTACGACGCGTGGGCCTCCGCCGCGAGTGCCTCGTCCTCGACCACGAGGACCCGCACGGTCACGAGCCGGCTCCCGTCGTCGTCACGGTGAAGCGTGCGCCCCCGAGCCCGGAGCGGCCGACGGTGACGTCGCCGCCGTGGCGCCGGGCGACCTGCACCACCAGCGCGAGACCGAGCCCGCGGCCGGTGCCGGGCTCCGCCTTGGTCGTCCATCCCCGGTCGAGGACCCGCGCCGCCGCGGCCTCGTCGAGACCCGGACCGCTGTCGTCGACCCGCACCTCGAGCCGCGCGCCCGCGCCGGACAGGTGCACCTCGACCTGGCGGGTCCCCGCGTCGGCGACGGCGTCGAAGGCGTTGTCGACGAGGTTGCCGAGGACGGTCACCAGGTCGCGGCCCGGGATGCCGCTGTCCGTGGGGAGGGTCCCGGCGATGCGCAGGTCGATCCCGCGCTCGGCCGCCTCGGCGGACTTGCCGAGCAGGAGGGCGGCGACGACGGGGTCGTCGACGGCGCCCACCACCCGGTCGGCAAGCAGCTGCGCGACCTGCAGCTCCTCGGTGGCGAAGGTGACCGCGTCGTCGGGGCGGCCCATCTCGATGAGTGACACGACCGTGTGCAGGCGGTTGGCGGACTCGTGGTTCTGCGAGCGCAGCGACTCGGTCAGGCGTCGTACCACCTCGAGCTCGCCGGTCACCGACCGCAGCTCGGTGTGGTCGCGCAGGGTCACGACCGAGCCGACGTCGCGACCGTCCCAACGGGCGGGGGCGGAGGAGACGAGCAGGATCCGCTCGCCGGCGAGGTAGAGGTCGTCGGACTCGGCGGTCCGGCCGCGGGCAGCGGCGACCAGGCCGGGCGCGAGGCCGAGGTCCTCGATCCGGGTGCCGACCACGTCGTCCGGCAGCGCGAGCAACCGGCGCGCCTCGTCGTTGACCAGCTGGACACGGCCGTCGCCGTCGAGCAGCAGGAGGCCCTCGCGGACCGAGTGCAGGACGGCGGAGTAGTACTCGTACATCCGGGCCAGCTCCTGCTCGCCCATCCCGTGGGTGACCCGGTGCAGCCTCCGGCCGAGCAGCCACGCGCCGGCCATCCCGAGCGCCAGGATCAGCCCGCCACAGAGCACGACGATCGTGATGTCGCGGCGCAGGCCGCGGTTGATGTCGCTGACGGTGATGCCGACCGAGACGAGGGCGACGACCTTCCCGCCGTCCTCGACCGGTACGACGGAGCGGACCGACGGTCCGAGAGAGCCCTTGTACTGCTGGGTGAAGACCGCGCCCCCGGGCGCCCCACCGAGGTCGCCGGCGAACTTCCCCCCGATCAGGCTCGGGTCGGGGTGGGTGTAGCGCGTCCGGTCCAGGCCCATCACGACGACGAAGTCGGTGTCCGTGTCGCGCCGGACCTCCTCCGCCCACGGCTGCAGCCCGGCCGTCGGGTCGTCGGTGCGCAGCGCGGCGCGGACGGTGGGGGAGTCGGCGACGGTCTGCGCCACGGCCACGGCGCGCTGGGTGGCCCGGCTGCGCGAGTCCCGGCGGGCGTCGTACGACGCCATCAGGATGCCGGTCACCACGAGCAGCAGCACCGTCGCGACCTGGAGCAGCAGCACCTGCCGCGCCACGGGGCGGTCGCGGAGCGGGCGGCGTCGGGTCACCTCGTCATTCTGGCCCACTGCGGGCTGCCGGTTGTGACGTGCGCCACGAACACAACGAACACAACGGTGACGGTCGTCACCTCCGGCCGGAGAGTGGGCGAGGACGCCCCACCGGGGCACCGGACCACCCCGTCGGCCAGGAGGAACGATGAGCACCACGACCAGCGCGACGCAGCCGAAGCACGGCTCGCGCGCCACCCACTACCTGTACCTCGCGGTGATCGGGGCGGTCCTCCTCGGCATCGCCACCGGCCTGCTCTTCCCGGACTTCGCGGTCGAGCTCAAGCCGCTCGGCGAGGGCTTCGTGAACCTGATCAAGATGATGATCCAGCCGATCATCTTCTGCACGATCGTGCTCGGCGTCGGCTCGGTGGCCAGCGCCGCGAAGGTCGGCAAGGTCGGTGGGCTCGCGCTCGTCTACTTCCTCGCCATGTCGACGGTCGCCCTGACGATCGGGATGGTCGTCGGCAACCTGCTGCACCCCGGCGACGGCCTCCACATCACGGCCGACGGCGCCGCGATCGCGCAGGAGAAGGCCGCCGAGGGGCACGCCGACACCACGGCCTTCCTGCTCGGGATCATCCCCGCCTCGCTGTTCAGCTCCCTCACCAGCGGCAGCGTGCTGCAGACCCTCCTCGTCGCGCTCCTGGTCGGCTTCGCCCTGCAGCGGATGGGCGAGAGCGGTGCGCCGATCCTGACGGTCGTCGGCCACGTCCAGCGCCTGGTCTTCCGCCTGCTCGGCATGATCATGTGGGCCGCCCCGGTCGGCGCCTTCGGTGCGATGGCCGCCGTGGTCGGCACGGGCGGTGCGGACGCGCTGAAGAGCCTCGCCGTGCTGATGGTCGGCTTCTACATCACGTGCCTGCTGTTCGTGTTCGTCGTCCTCGGCCTGCTGCTGAAGGTCACGACCGGCATCAACATCTTCGCGCTGCTGCGCTACCTGGGCCGCGAGTTCCTGCTGATCCTCGCGACCTCGTCCTCGGAGTCCGCGCTGCCGAGGGCGATCGCCAAGCTGGAGCACGCGGGCGTCGACCGTACGACGGTCGGTGTGGTCGTCCCGACGGGCTACTCGTTCAACCTCGACGGCACCGCGATCTACCTGACCATGGCGTCGATCTTCATCGCCGAGGCCATCGGCAGCCCGCTCGCCATCGGTGAGCAGATCTCGCTCCTGCTGTTCATGATGATCGCCGCGAAGGGCGCCGCCGGCGTCACCGGCTCCGGCATGGCGGTCCTCGCCGGCGGCCTGCAGTCGCACCGTCCCGAGCTCGTCGACGGCGTCGGCCTGATCGTGGGCATCGACCGGTTCATGTCGGAGGCCCGCGCCCTGACGAACTTCGCCGGCAACGCGGTCGGCACCGTCCTCGTCGGCCACTGGACCGGGAGCATCGACCGGGCCCAGCTGGACCGGGTCCTCGCCGGTGACGACCCGTTCGACGAGACCACGATGGTCGACGACCACGGCTCCGCGCCGGCGATCCCGGCCGCGGGCAAGGAGCCTCAGCTGGTCTGATCGACGAGGTCCAGGCTGTGCCGGGCGATGGCTGCTCTCGTGGCGGCCATCGCCCGGAGCGCGTCCGTGGGCTCCTCGCCCAGCAGCTCGAACGGGATCGAGGACAGCCCGGTGAACAGCAGCAGCTGCAGGGCGTGCGCGCGGCGCAGCGTGGCGAGGTCGACGGCGACGCCCTCCTCCGCCAGCCCGGCCCGGTACGACGCCAGGCAGGCCTCCCCGCGCGCACCGAGCTCGCTCACGTCCCCGCGGCCCAGCTGCACCTCGCCGACGAGCAGCTGGCCGAGGTCGAAGCCCAGGGGCAGCGCGGTGAAGAAACCGAAGTCGATGAGCGTGAAGCCGTCGCGGTCGGGCCGCACCAGCAGGTTGTTCGGGCACGCGTCGCCGTGGCCGGCCAGGACCGGCATCGCCATCAGCTCGGCGGCGATCGCGTCCACCCTGGCCGCCGCTTCTTCCAGCCGCGGCCGCAGGTCGCCGAAGGCCGGCCCGACGAGCGGGTGCTGCCACAGGCCGTCGTCGGCGAGGGCGGGCAGCACCTGGAAGCGGAGCCGGCCCTCGACGTACCGGGTGATGTCCCACTCGTGCCCACCGATCCCGGCCACGGCGCGGACCTCCGCGCTGCCGGCCAGCCGGCCGAGCAGGCGAGCGGCGCGCTCGTACCGGTCCCGGTCCCAGGCGACCTCGACGGACGGCACCACCTCGAGCCAGACGGCGTAGGCAAGGTCGTCGATGGGGTGCACGCCGAGGGCGCGGGGCATCGAGAGGCCGTCGGGCAGGCGGCTGCCGAGGTCGGACCGGTAGACCGCACCCTCGGTGCGCCACGGCACCTGCTTCGCGGCCCACGGGCGGACCTCGGGGGGCAGGTCGGCGAAGAACGGCGAGCGCGACCACTCGTGGACGTGCTTCACGAACAGCGTGAAGTCGCGCTCGTGGCCGTCGACCGCGGCCACGCCGCGCACCCACCAGCGGCCACCGGTGGTGATCGCGGGCAGGTCGTAGTCGACCGGCTCGGCGTGGGAGGCGACCACCGCGACAGCGGCGTCACCGGCGTCGTACAGGGTGGCGAGCATGGCGGCGAGCGTGGCGTCGTCGACGTCGGCGGGGCCGAGGGCGGAGCGGTCGTGCACGGCGTCCTCCGTGGAATCGATCGGTCCCGAGCGATGCAGATCACCCAAGGCTAGGGCCCTCGGGATGCCGAGGTCAGGGCCTCGGGACGGATAGCGTGACTTCGTGGCACGACGGTTGCGGGACCTCGTCTGGCGGCTGGTCGTGACCACCGTCGGTTCCTGCCTGCGCTACCGCGTCACCGGCCTCGCGGCCGAGGGAGCCTTCTTCGCGGTGCTGTCGGTGCCGCCGCTGATCTTCGCCCTGGCGGGCGGGGTCGGCTACGTCACCGAGCACTTCACGGCCGCCCAGGTCGAGGAGGTGCGACGAGCGGTCGTCGACCTGTTCTCGGCGTTCCTGACCGACACCGCCGTCAACCGGGTGATCGTCCCGACGATGAACGACGTCCTCGAGGGCGGCCGCTTCGACGTGATCTCGCTCGGCTTCGTGCTCGCGCTGTGGTCGGGCTCGCGGGCGCTCAACGTCTTCGTCGACACCATCACGATCATGCACGGGCTCGGCGGGCACCGCGGGATCGTCAAGACGCGGGCGCTGTCGTTCGTGCTCTACATCCTCGCCGTGATCACCGGCGCGATCACGCTCCCGCTCGTCGTCGCCGGACCGAGGCTGGTGCGGTCCTGGCTGCCGAACCGCGCGGAGTTCCTCATGCAGTTCTACTGGCCGCTCGTCGTGGTCATCTGCATCTGCTTCCTCGCGACGCTCTACCACGTGTCGGTGCCGGTCCGGACCCGCTGGAGCTTCAACCTCCCGGGCGCGACCTTCTCGCTGGTCAGCTGGATCGCGGGCTCCTACCTGCTGCGCTGGGTGCTCACCGTGACCGCGCAGGACTCCCACTCGATCTACGGTCCGCTCGCGGCCCCGATCGCGATCCTGATCTGGCTCTACATCGTCGCGCTCGCCGTGCTGATCGGCGCCGGCGTCAACGCTGCGTTCGACGAGGTGTTCCCGCAGGAGGCGACGCAACGGGCGCGCCGGGAGCTGATGGCACGCCTGCTGCGGCGTGCTCCGGACCCGGTGGAGTAGGTTCCGGGCCGTGGGCGACGTACCTGGAGGACCGGCCAAGAGCCCCTCGGTGGGCGTGGTCGCGCTGCCCGAGCGGATCCGCTCGCCGTGGTGGGAGCTGGGCCGACGGCTGCTGGCCGCGCTGGCGATCCTCGTCGGCACCGTCATGCTGGTCTACTTCGACCGCGAGGGCTACCGCGACTCCGGTGACGCCACCGCTGACAACCCCTACGGCGTGATCTCCCTGGTCGACGCGATCTACTACACGACCGTCACGCTCAGCACGACCGGCTACGGCGACATCTCGCCGGTGAGCGACCCGGCCCGCCTGGTCAACGCCTTCATCATCACCCCGCTCCGCATCGCCTTCCTCGTCCTCTTGATCGGTACGACGCTCGAGGTGCTGGCGCAGCGTGGCCGTGAACTTTTCCGTATCGCACGCTGGAGGAAGCAGATGGGACACCACGTGGTGGTGATCGGCTACGGCACCAAGGGCCGCAGCGCCGTCGAGACCCTGGTCAACAACGGACTCGACCGCGAGCACGTGGTCGTCGTCGACCCCAGCCCGGTCGCGCTCGCCGACGCGCACGCCGACCAGCTGGCCGTGATCACCGGCGACGCCACCCGTCGTGGCGTGCTCCAGCGCGCCGGCGTCGCGGACGCCGACCAGGTGATCATCACGACCGGCCGCGACGACTCCAACGTGCTGGCCGCCCTCACCGTGCGCCAGCTCAACCCCGACGCCTGGATCGTGGCCGCGGTCAGCGAGCAGGAGAACGCCCCGCTGATGCGCCAGTCCGGCGCCGACTCGGTCATCACCTCCTCCGACGCCGTCGGCCGCCTGCTCGGCCTCTCCACCCTGTCGCCGACCCTCGGGACCGTGATGGAGGACCTGCTCACCTACGGCGAGGGCCTCGAGGTCGCCGAGCGCGAGCTGCTGGTCAACGAGGTCGGCATGCCGCCGCAGTCGCTGCCCGACCAGGTGATCGCCGTGGTCCGCGACGAGAAGGTCTACCGCTACTTCGACCCGGTCGTGACCCTGCTCGCGCGCGGCGACCGGCTGGTCGTCGTACGACCGGCCAAGGAGCTGCCCTGGGCGCCGCGCCCCGGCACGCACAACGAGGCGTTCGCGGCCGACGAGGACTGACCTGCCGGGACCTGTCGGGACCTGAGCGGGACCTCGGTCAGGATCCATGGTTCACCAGGACTAGGGGCTACGGCGACGATCGTGCAGACCTTGCCCGCCACGCGGTCGATGTGGACCGTGGTCCGCGACACCGGGGGTCCGCACCCGCCATGCTGGGCGGCATGGGCAAGGACTACGGACCGTGGGTCAAGCACGACTGGTGCCCTCGTTGCTATCGCCGCACCGAGCAGACCAGCTGGTACCGCCGGCTGCTCGGCCAGCCGCCGGCCAGCGACGAGCGGCGCATCCGCTGCAACGAGTGCTCGGGTGAGGTCAGCAGCGTCGCCAGCTGAGGCTCCTGACGCCGTGGCGGGTTGACCTCCCGGGTTCGGGTACTGCGAGGGAGACCCTGAACCCACGCAGGAGGCTGACCATGACCAAGAACGCCACGCACGATCTCGCCCACGACCTGCGCGACGTCGCCGACGACCTCAAGGGCATCGTCGAGACCGTCGTCGTTCCCCGCGTCGGCTCGGCGGTGCACGCCGCCGCCGAACGGGTGCCCGACCTCTCCACCGCGATGCAGTCCGCCGCCGACCGCGTGCCCGCGTCGGTCGTCGACCGGCTCCCGGACCGCGTCGCCGACCGGCTCCCGACGCAGAAGAGCCATCGAGGCCGCAAGCTGCTGCTGATCGGCGCCCTGGCCGCCGTGGCCGCTGGTGCCGTCGCGGCAGCACGCTCGCGGGCGGCGACGCCGTCGCCGTACCCCGCCCCGGAGCCGGTCCCGACCCGGACCACCGGACCGACCAGTGGATCGACCAATGGATCGCCCAATGGATCGCCCAATGGATCGCCCACCGGATCGACCACCGCGTCCGTGCCCGAGGGCGGCGGGCTGCCCGGCTGACCCGCACGACCTCGCCGGCCCCGTTCCGTCGTTCGAACATGTGTTCTATTCTGGACGCATGGCGGGGGTGCGACACGTGTGGGTGCGGCCGGCGTTCGTGCCGTCCGAGCTGCCCGGCCTGGTGCTGGACTGGAGGTCGGGGGAGAAGGGCTGGGAGGGCCTCGTGTCGTACGCCGATCGCGAGGGCCGGATCGTCACCGAGTGGCTCCCGGCATCCAACCTGCGCCCGATCAAGACCTCCCCGAACACCGGCTCGGCCTACGGCTGACGGCTCGGTGACCGGGGCGGGACTATCGGATTGCTATGTGTTTGATGAGGAAGTCCCGATTCCCGCACGCGGTGGCGTGCTGACCCACTAGCGTCTCCCTCGGTTCCCCAACCACAGGGGTCCGGCGTACCCCACATCCGCCGGACCCGAGGGCGCCCCGTCCTGTTGTCCACAGGACGGGGCGTTCCGCTTTTCTGCCCCGGATGACGCGTTCCGCGGGGTGCGCGCGCTCTCCCGCAACTGTTGCGGTTTGGTCCCAAACCGCAGAAAAACCGGCTCGGGAGCTGCGGTTCGTGCCCAATGGACGGGGTCGCGGGTTCCGGACGGACCAGGCGGACGAACCGATCGGACGAAGGTTCACCAAAATGCGTACGAAGCCCACCCGGCCGCCGTACGGTCCCGCCATGATCACTCGCCGAATCGCCACCGCGGCCACCGCGGTCGCCCTCGCCCTGCCCGTCGTCGCCCTCACCTCCACCGAGGCCGACGCCGCCGGCACCTACTACTCCAGCTGCGCCAAGCTCACCCGCGAGTTCCGCCACGGCGTCGCGAAGAGCGCCACGGCCGCCGCCAAGCAGGTCCGCCTGGGCAACGGCCGCCCCGCCACGACGGCACGCGCGAAGAAGGTCTACTGGGCCAACTACAAGCGCCTCGACCGGGACAAGGACGGGACCGCCTGCGAGCGCTGAGCCGGCCGGCTCACTTGTCGGAAGGCTCGGCTCCCTCGTTCACGTCGCCACGCAGCGCCTGGATGACCGCGATGCTGGCGAGGGCGGCCCAGATCACCCACAGGGCCCAGGGCATGCCGATCGTCGACGAGGCGCCAAGGATGACGGCCGTGCACGCTGACGACTGGACGGATCGGTGCTGGATCAGGCGTCGCATCATGTCGGTCTCCTCGTCGTCGGCGTGAGACGACAGTGAACGCCCATGGCCCGACACAACCGGCGACGGACGTGCCACCATCGAACATGCGCTCCCTGACCCTCGCGACCGTCGTGCCGCTGGCCCTCGCGCTGGCCGCCTGCGGCTCCGACGAGCCGTCCGGTGACGCCGCCCCGACCGACGCCCGTACGTCGGCCTCGAGCCTCCCGGGGCGCATGGTCGAGCATGCCGACGCGTCCGGCTGCGAGGCCGAGAGGACGACCGTGGAGACGGCCGCCGAGGCTTACTTCGCGAGCAATGGCGCCTATCCGGCCGACCTGGCCGCACTCGAGGGCGACTTCCTCGCGGACGTGAGCACGCTCGTGTACGTCATCGGCATCGAGGACGGCGTCCCGCTGCTCCGCGACGACGCGCCCTGCTGATCGGAACGCCCCGGGAACGACACAGCCCCCGCCTGCTCGTGCAGGGCGGGGGCTGTTCTCTGTGGGCGATACTGGGTTCGAACCAGTGACCTCTTCGGTGTGAACGAAGCGCGCTACCACTGCGCCAATCGCCCGGACGCGGACCCGAAGGAACCGCGGTCGGAGACTCTAACGCATCTCGCGACCGCGGTTCACATCGGTACCGGATCAGCCCAGGTGGTGCACCTGCTGGAGCCGGTGGACGGGGGTGTCGATGCCGGCGTGCCGGGCCTTGAGCTGGAGGGCCAGGTAGAGGGAGTAGTGGCGCGACTGGTGGAGGTTGCCGCCGTGGAACCAGAGGTTCTCCTGCTGGGTCGGCTTCCACATGTTGCGCTGCTCGCCCTCCCACGGGCCGGGGTCCTTGGTGGTGTCGGAGCCGAGGCCCCAGACCTTGCCCACGCGGTCGGCGACCTCCTGGCTGATCAGGTCGGCGGCCCAGCCGTTCATGGATCCGTAGCCGGTGGCGTAGACGACGAGGTCGGCGGGGAGCTCGGTCCCGTCCTCCAGTACGACGGCCGTTTCGGTGAGCCGCGACACCTGGCCGTGCGCCAGCTTCACCTCACCGTCGGCGACGAGCTCGGCGGCGCCGACGTCGATGTAGTAGCCGGAGCCGCGGCGCAGGTACTTCATGAACAGGCCGGACCCGTCGTCGCCCCAGTCGAGGTCGAAGCCGGCGGCGGTCATCCGGTCGTAGAAGTCCTTGTCCCGCTCCCGCATCTGGTCGTACAGCGGGATCTGGAACTCGTGCATGATCTTGTACGGCAGCGACGCGAAGACCAGGTCGGCCTTCTCGGTGGTCATGCCGGCCTCGAGCGCCCGCTCGGAGTAGAGGTCGCCGAGGCCGATGTCCATCAGGGTGTCGCTCTTGACGATGTGCGTCGACGAGCGCTGCACCATCGTGACGTCGGCGCCGGTCTCCCAGAGTGCTCCGCAGATGTCGAAGGCCGAGTTGTTGCTGCCGATCACGACGACCTTCTTGCCGGCGTACGCGTCGGGTCCGGGGTGCTGCGAGGAGTGGTGCTGCTCGCCCTGGAAGATGTCGGAGCCCGGGTACGACGGCACGTTCGGCTTGCCCGACATGCCCGTCGCCATCACGAGGTGGCTGGGCTTGAGGACGAGCGGCTTGCCCTCACGCTCGAGGTGGACGGTCCACTCGCCGGCCTCCTCGTCGTAGGCAGCCGAGGTGGCGATCGTGTTCGACCAGTACGGCACCTCCATCACCCGCGTGTAGAACTCCAGCCAGTCGCCGACCTTGTCCTTCGGCGCGAAGACCGGCCAGTTCTCGGGGAACTTGAGGTACGGCAGGTGGTCGTACCAGACCGGGTCGTGCAGGCACAGCGACTTGTAGCGGTTGCGCCACTGGTCGCCCGGGCGCGGGTGCTTGTCGATCACGAGCGCGGGTACGCCGAGCTGGCGCAGCCGGGCGCCGAGGGCGATGCCACCCTGGCCGCCGCCGACCACGAGGACGTACGGCTGGGTGTCGACACCGAGCGCGGCGTCCTCGGCCTGGCGCTTCTCGAGCCAGGTCACCCGCTCGCGGGTCGCGCCGTGCTCGGCGCCCATCGGGCGTCGTACGCCCTTGGGCTCCTCGTGGTCCTTGAGCTCGTAGAGCGTGGTCAGGAAGGTCCACGCCTTCGGGCCGTCCTCGTCGACGATCCGGACCAGCCCGCGGCCGCGACCCACCGCGGTCTCGAACTCGAACCACGCGGTGGTCACGCCGTCCGCGGTGGCGGCCGGCTCGGTGAGCCGGAAGCAGGAGGGGTCGACGCGGTCGAGGGTGGCGTGGAGGAGGTCGGCGACGCCGTCGGGGTTCTCGACGGTGGTGAGGTTCCAGGAGAAGGCGATCAGGTCGCGCCAGAAGCTGGTGGCGGCGAACAGGCCGGCCGCCCGGTCGACGTCGCGGGCCGCCAGGGCGTCCTCGAAGGCGGCGAACCAGGCGGTGGCGGGGTCGGTGGTGTCGGCCGTGAGGGGCCGTTCGTCGAGCTGGGTCATGCCGAGAAGTCGACTCCCGGGCGGTACGCCGCCGGAACCGTTGCACGTTGTTGCATGTGGTCCCGGTCACACCGGCGCGCCTATCGTGGAGCCATGGCCACGCACGACCTCGCGATGCGGGCCCGCGACCTGGTCCGGATCCACGACGCGGTGCTCTCCGGATCCGCGCCGCCCGAGCGGCCGCGGGCCGTGGTGGCGCGCTCCTGGTCGCGGGTGCTCGGCCTCGGCGTCGACCCCGACGGCCGCAACGGCCGCGACCCGCTGTCGCCGGCGGACGTCGACGCGCGGCGTCGTACGTCGCGCCTGGCGCTGGTCATCGACGAGATCCGTGAGCTGCTGCTGAGCGCTGCCGACGCGTCGAACTACCTGGTCGTGGTCACCGACGCCGACGGCATCGTGCTGTGGCGCAGCGGCTCGCCGCGCGTGAAGCGGCAGGCCGACGGGCTCGGGTTCGCGGAGGGTGCGCTCTGGACCGAGCGGGCGGTCGGCACGAATGCCATCGGCACCGCGCTCGAGGAGGGCACGCCGGTCCAGCTGTTCTCCGCGGAGCACTTCGAGAACGCGCAGGTGCCCTGGTACTGCACCGCCTCGCCGATCCACGACCCGATCGACGGCTCGCTGCTCGGCATCGTCGATGTCAGCGGGCCTGCTCTCACGCTGCACCCGGCGATCGAGGCGCTGGTCACCGCGTCCGTGCGCCTCGCCGAGGCACGGCTGTGGCGCCACCACGAGGAGCGCCTCGAGCAGCTGCGCCGTACCGCCGAGCCGCTGCTGTCCGGGGCCAACGGTCCGTTGCTCGTCGTCGACGACCACGGCTGGGTGGCGGCCCACCAGGGCGTGTCCGTCCGCGACCGGGTCGAGGCACCGCGGGCGGACCGTGCGGTCGCCGTACCGGGGCTGGGGCTGTGTGTCCCCGAACGCCTCCGCGGCGGCTGGCTGATCCGGCCGTCGACGGGGGAGACGGTCCTGCGCGCGACCCTCGACCGTTCGACGACGCCCGCGATGCTGGAGGTCCGTGGCGTGGAGGCGCCGTGGCGCGTCGCGCTCTCGCCCCGGCACGCCGACGTGCTGGCTCTCCTCGGTGCCGCGGGGCGGGGCGGGCTGACCGCCGGGGTGCTGAGCCACCGGCTGTACGGCGACGGTGAGCACCAGGTCACCGTCCGCGCCGAGATCTCCCGGATGCGGCGCGCGCTCGGCGCGCTGCTGGCGACGAACCCCTACCGGCTCGGCGAGGGCGTCGAGCTCACGATCGTCGACTGACCAGGGGGGTCGGTCAGCGGTCGAACCCCAGCAGGGACGCCTCGTTCGCCCGCCAGGCCGCGGCTGCCTCCTTCGTGACCGGGCCGGGTGCCGGCAGCTCGCGGTCGTCCCACCGGTGCACGCCCTGCACGTCGCGCGTGGTCGACACGAGGAAGATCTCCTCGGCGTTCGCCGCCACCTCGATCGGCTCGTCGACCTCACGTGCGCCGAACCACTCGATGACCAGGGCCCGGGTCACGCCGGCCAGGCAGCCGCTCGCCAGGGTCGGCGTGCGCAGCTCGCCGTCGACGACGTAGAACACGTTCGTGCCGGTGCCCTCGCAGAGATTCCCGGCGAGGTTGGCGAACACCGCCTCGCTCGCGCCCTGCTGCTGCGCGCGGGCGAGGGCGACCACGTTCTCGCCGTACGACGTGGTCTTCAGCCCCGCGAGCGCGCCCCGCTCGTTGCGCGGCCATGGCACGGTGATCGCGGCGGTCGTCTCCGCCGCCGGCTCCATCGGGCTCGCCACGACGATCACGGTCAGTGGGTCGGTGCCTCGCCCGCTGCCCAGCGGCGCGTTGCCGCCCGTGACGGTGATCCGCAGGCGTCCGAGGGGGAGCGGGTCTCCCTCGAGGACGGCGGCCACGCCTCGTCGTACCGCTTCGGGGTCGAGGCCGACCAGGCCCAGCCCCTCGGCCGAGCTGACCAGCCGGTCGAGGTGGCGCTGGAACGCGAACGGCTGGCCGTCGACGACCTTCACGGCCTCGAACACCGCGTCGCCCACGGTGAGCCCGTGGTCGGTCACCGGCACCGCCGGCGCCTTCGGGTCGGACAGCAGCTCACCGTTGATCCACGCACGCATGAGGCCAGCCTAGGAGGCCCGCGGCAGCGCCCTTTCTGGGGCCGGTGGGACGTGTGGGGAGAGGGGCGACATGCCGTAGGTGGACCCCCGTTTTGGCGCCGTTCACCGGATCGGCTAATGTTCTCAACCGCAGCGCAGAGCGGGCCGAAAGGCCGGCGAAACGTTGCGATGCGGACATAGCTCAGTTGGTAGAGCGCAACCTTGCCAAGGTTGAGGTCGCGAGTTCGAGTCTCGTTGTCCGCTCGGAGTGGTCAGACCCACTGCCTGACCAGGCCAGTGTGTTCCGGCCACCTGCGGTGGGTTGGCCGAGAGGCGAGGCAACGGACTGCAAATCCGTGTACACGGGTTCAAATCCCGTACCCACCTCCACAACAACTCCACACGGGCGATTGGCGCAGCGGTAGCGCGCTTCCTTGACACGGAAGAGGTCACTGGTTCAAACCCAGTATCGCCCACCAGCA
Source organism: Nocardioides sp. Root240 (assembly GCF_001428825.1). Lineage (GTDB taxonomy): Bacteria > Actinomycetota > Actinomycetes > Propionibacteriales > Nocardioidaceae > Nocardioides. The sequence goes on from NZ_LMIT01000002.1 coordinate 380,719, forward strand.
GACACTGAGGCTCCGGCCCGCACAACGCGGACCGGAGCCTTTGTCATTTCGATCGATGCGGGGAGCACATGGGTCTGTTGCGCCGGAAGCCGAAGGCCGGTGGCAGCCGCCAGCGGCGTGCCGGCGACTGCGTCGACGTCGGGTGCACCGCCGCGGAGTGCTTCGCCTGCAACGCGCTCGTGGCCAACGTGGTGCTGGCATCCGTCGCCGGGTACCCGGGCACGCCCCGCGTCTCCGAGGGCAGCGCGGCGGCGCGCCCGCTGCTGCGGCTGATCCGCTCCTACCAGGCCAACGTCTCGGCCCACCGGCCCGCCGTCTGCCACCTCGCGCCGACCTGCTCGCACCACGCCTACGACGTGTTGCTCCGCCGCGGTGCCCGCGGTCTGCCCGAGGTACGACGCCGGCTGCGCGCCTGCGCACGAGCGGGCCGGGCTGCTCGATCGGCCCGCAGCGGCACCGGGCCGGCCGCGTCCTGACCCGGCTGGGGAATCGACTGCGTGTCGCCCGACCCCGGCCGATACGATCAAGGGGGCGCCCGACCGGGCGTCCCGCCCTGCCGATTGGCACAGCCGAAGGAGCACCTCCGTGTCCGACATCAAGGTCGTCGTACTCACCCCCGATGGGCGCAAGGAGTCGACGGTCACGGAGGGCACGAAGGCCTGGGAGCTGTTCCGCGACGACGCCGACGTGATCGCGGCGCGCGTGGGCGACCAGCTCAAGGACCTGTCGTATCCCTTGGCCGACGGCGACGAGGTCGAGGGCGTGCTGATCGGGAGCCCCGACGGGCTCGACATCCTGCGGCACTCGACCGCTCACGTGCTGGCGCAGGCGGTGCAGCAGCTGTTCCCGGAGGCCAAGCTCGGCATCGGGCCGCCGATCGACAACGGCTTCTACTACGACTTCGACGTCCCGGTGCCGTTCGTGCCCGAGGACCTCGTCAAGCTCGAGACCGCGATGCGCAAGATCATCAAGGAGAACCAGCGCTTCGACCGCCGGGTCACCACCGACGAGGACGCGCTCGTCGAGCTGGCCGACGAGCCCTACAAGGTCGAGCTGATCGGCCTGAAGGGCTCGGCTGCGGACGCCGCCGAGGGGGCGTCCGCCGAGGTCGGAGCCGGCGAGCTGACCATCTACGACAACCTCAACCGCAACGGCGAGGTGGCGTGGAAGGACCTCTGCCGTGGGCCGCACCTGCCGACCACCAAGCGGATCCCGGCCTTCAAGCTGATGCGCAGTGCGGCGGCGTACTGGCGCGGTGACGAGAAGAACAAGCAGCTCCAGCGCATCTACGGCACCGCGTGGCCGAGCAAGGAGGAGCTCGAGGAGCACCTCCACCGGCTCGAGGAGGCCGAGCGCCGCGACCACCGTAAGCTCGGGCGCGAGCTCGACCTGTTCTCGTTCCCCGACGAGATCGGCTCCGGCCTGCCGGTGTTCCACCCCAAGGGTGGCGTGGTCAAGCGGGAGATGGAGGACTACGTCCGCCGCCGGCACATCGAGGAGGGCTTCTCCTACGTCGGCACCCCGCACATCAGCAAGGACGGCCTGTTCCACACCTCGGGCCACCTGCCGTACTACGCCGACACGATGTTCCCGCCGATGGAGTTCGAGGGCGCGAACTACCAGCTGAAGGCGATGAACTGCCCGATGCACAACCTGATCTTCAGCAGCCGGGGGCGCTCGTACCGCGAGCTGCCGCTGCGCCTGTTCGAGTTCGGGAGCGTCTACCGCTACGAGAAGTCCGGCGTCATCCACGGCCTGACCCGCGTCCGCGGCTTCGCGCAGGACGACTCGCACTCGTACTGCACGCCCGAGCAGGCGCCGGCCGAGGTCAAGCACCTGCTGGGCTTCATGCTCGGCGTGCTCAAGGACTTCGGCCTCGACGACTTCTACCTCGAGCTGTCGACCCGCGACGACGCGAAGCCCGACAAGTTCGTCGGCTCCGACGAGGACTGGGCGACCGCGACCAAGGTGCTCGAGGACGTCGCCGCCGAGACCGGCCTCGAGCTGGTCCCCGACCCGGGCGGCGCCGCGTTCTACGGCCCGAAGATCTCGGTGCAGGCCAAGGACGCCATCGGCCGCACCTGGCAGATGGGCACGGTCCAGTACGACTTCAACCAGCCCGCCCGCTTCGGCCTCGAGTACACCTCGCCCGACGGCTCCAAGCAGCAGCCGGTGATGATCCACTCCGCGAAGTTCGGCTCGATCGAGCGCTTCCTCGGCGTCCTCGTCGAGCACTACGCCGGCGCCTTCCCCCCGTGGCTCGCCCCGGTGCAGGTCGTCGGGATCCCGGTCGCCGACGCCTTCACCGACTACCTCTACGAGGTCACCGGGCAGCTCAAGGCGCGCGGGATCCGGGTCGAGGTCGACGAGTCCGACGACCGCTTCCAGAAGAAGATCCGCAACGCGCAGCTGCAGAAGATCCCCTTCATGCTCATCGCCGGGGGCGAGGACGTCGAGAAGGGCGCGGTCAGCTTCCGCTACCGCGACGGGCGCCAGGACAACGGCGTGCCGATCGCCGAGGCGATCGAGCGTGTGGTCGCCGCGGTGACCAGCCGCGAGCAGGTCTGATCCGGATGCGCAGGGGGGCAGCGGGCGTCGTACTCCTGGCGCTGCTGCCTGCCCTGGCCGCGTGCGGCGGGTCGGACCCGAACGCCGGCGCACCGCCGCGCCCACCGGCCTCCAGCCAGACCACGGCGAGCCCGAGCGACGACGGCCGTCCGGCGGGTGACGCCGGCGACCCGGGGGACGGGGCGAGCGACCTGGCCAAGCTGGCCGAGGAGGCTGCCCGCGCGGCGAGCGAGACGGCGACGAGCAATATCGCCCCGCGTGACGGCGACGTGCTCGGCGGCGACGTGAGCTGGCCGCAGTGCCCGAAGGGGATGGGCATCCCCGAGAAGAAGGGGCTCGGCCTGCCGATGCCGCTGCCCTCGGCGGAGTACGTCGTGCTCGGGCTGACCAACGGCCCCGGGTTCACGCCCAACCCGTGCCTGGCCGACCAGGTCCAATGGGCCAAGGACAACGACGTGCTGGTTGCGGTCTACGCCGTGTCGTCGTACCCGGACGCGGCGACGCTGGCCGACGAGGGCGCCAACGGCCCCTACGACGCCTCGACGAAGCTCGGCCAGCTCAAGAACGTCGGCTACGCGCAGGCCCGCTTCAACATCGGCACCATGGCCGTCGTCGGCCTGCTCAGCCCGATCGTGTGGATCGACGTCGAGCCGGTCCCGGTCTTCGAGTGGAGCAAGGACCTGCGCGCCAACGCGGCCGTCATCGAGGGCGTCGCCCGGGGGTACGTCGACGCCGGCTTCCGGATCGGCGTCTACTCCACGCCCAGCCTCTACCAGCGCGTGGTCGGCGACTTCGACCTCGGCGGCGTCCCGGAGTGGCGCGCCGCCGGCCAGACGTCGAAGGCCGAGGCGCTCCACCGGTGCGGCGACGACTGGTCGATCCAGGGCGGCAGGGCCGTGATGGGCCAGTGGGTCGAGCAGCGCCGCGACCTCAACGTCACCTGCCCGGGCATCGCCGCCGACCTCGGCCAGTGGTTCCACCGGTTCACGTGAGAGGGTTTGCCAATGGGTGTTGACGACAGCGGCGAGCTCCTGGACGGACGTCGTCGACGCTGGCAGGAGCACAACCAGGTCCGCCGGCAGGTCATCATCGACGCCGCGATCGCCGTGCTCGAGCGTCAGGCTCCGGGCGAGGAGTTCCAGGTGCAGGCCGTCGCCGACGAGGCGAGCATGAGCCGCACCGTGATCTACCGCCACTTCGAGGACCGCTCCGACCTCGACCGTGCCGTCCAGCGCCAGATCTGCGACGACGTCGGCGACCAGCTGCTGCCCGCGCTGTCCTACGACGGCACGCCGGACCAGATCATCCACCGGATCGTCGGCAACTTCATCCGCTGGGCCGAGGCACACCCCGCGCTCTACTGGTTCGCCGACCGCGACCTGTCCGACTGGGGCCCCAGCCCCCTGAGCCTGGCGGTCCAGCAGGTGGCCGAGGGCATCGAGGGGATCATGGCCGTCGTGGTCGCCGCGCTCGGCGTCGAGCTCAGCGACGACGACCGCGCGGCGCTCGACCCGTGGGTGTTCGGCATGATCGGCGCGGTCTTCGCCGCCGTACGCCGGTGGCTGGAGCGCGATGTCCGCGAGCCCAGCATCGAGACCTGCATCGACATCCTCTCCGAGTCGATCTGGCTGCAGATCAACGGCATGGCCCTCTCCCGCGGCCTCAACCTGCCCGACCTTCCCGTGTCCGACCTGCTGCAGACGCTGTCGCCGTCCGGCAGCGACGAGGAGTGACTCCTTCCGTGACCGACCCCGACGGGCTCGAGCGGCTCTGGACGCCGCACCGGATGTCCTACGTGCGCGGCGAGGAGGACACCGATCCCACGCACGCCGACCCGCGTCCGGCCTGCCCGTTCTGCCGGATCAGGCCCGACCCGGCGACGTCGACCGACGACGAGCTGGTCGTGGCGCGCGGCGAGACGGCGTACGCCGTGCTCAACCTCTACCCCTACAACCCGGGCCACCTGATGGTGCTGCCGTACCGCCACGTCGCCGACTACACCGAGCTCGACGACAAGGAGACCGACGAGGTCGCCGCGCTGACCAAGGCCGCGCTGCGCGCGATCCGGACGGTCTCGCAGCCGCATGCGTTCAACGTCGGGCTGAACCTCGGGGGAGCGGCCGGCGGCTCGCTGTCGGGCCACCTGCACCAGCACGTCGTCCCGCGCTGGTCGGGCGACTCGAACTTCATGACCGTCGTCGCCGGCACCAAGACGCTCCCGCAGCTGCTGGGCGACACCCGCGATCTGCTCGCCGCGGCCTGGCAGTAGTAGGTTCTCGACCCGTGTTGGAGCGCTTCAAGGAGTTCTGGGCCGGGACCGTGCTGCACCCGTTCGTGCGGTTGTTCATCCGGATGGGCATCAGCCCGGACGCGGTGACCCTCGTCGGCACCCTCGGCGTCAGCGCGGGCGCGCTGATCTTCTTCCCGCAGGGCGAGTTGCTGATCGGCGTCCTGTTCATCACCGCCTTCGTGTTCAGCGACCTGATCGACGGCCGGATGGCCCGCGAGATGGGCCGGGTCTCGAAGTTCGGCGCCTTCTGGGACTCCACCCTCGACCGGATCGGCGACGGCGCGATCTTCGGCGGCCTCGCGCTCTACTACGCCGGCACCGGGGCCGACCAGGGCGACAGCTACCTCTACCTCTGCGTGACCCTGTGGTGCCTGGTGATGGGCTCGGTCACCTCCTACGCGCGGGCCCGCGCCGAGTCGCTCGGCATGGACGCCAGGGGCGGCATCGCCGAGCGCGCCGACCGCCTGGTCTCGATCCTCGTCATGACGGGCCTGAGCGCCATCTTCGACCTCCCGATCCTGATGGAGGTCACGCTCTGGGCGCTGGCCGTCGCGAGCACCTACACGGTGATCTTCCGGGTGCTGAAGGTACGACGCCAGGCCCTCGCGGCCGAGGCGGAGGCGGCCGCGTCCGCAGGGGAACCCGAGGCGTAGCCACGCCGGCCCCCGCCGTACGATTGGGGGCATGAGCGAGCAGGCAGAGCCCACTTCTGGGCAGGGCACCACCCGGGTCAAGCGCGGCATGGCCGAGATGCTCAAGGGTGGCGTCATCATGGACGTCGTCACCCCGGAGCAGGCGAAGATCGCCGAGGACGCCGGCGCGGTGGCGGTGATGGCGCTGGAGCGCGTTCCGGCCGACATCCGCGCCCAGGGTGGGGTGTCGCGGATGAGCGACCCCGACATGATCGACGGCATCATCGAGGCGGTCTCGATCCCGGTGATGGCCAAGGCCCGGATCGGCCACTTCGCCGAGGCCCAGGTGCTGCAGTCCCTGGGTGTGGACTACATCGACGAGTCCGAGGTGCTGACCCCGGCCGACTACGCCAACCACATCGACAAGTGGGCCTTCACGGTTCCCTTCGTGTGTGGTGCGACCAACCTGGGCGAGGCGCTGCGGCGGATCACCGAGGGTGCGGCCATGATCCGCTCCAAGGGCGAGGCCGGCACCGGTGACGTGTCCAACGCGGTGACCCACATGCGCACGATCCGTGCGGAGCTGCGCCGGCTCACGGTGCTGTCCGACGACGAGCTGTACGTCGCGGCCAAGGAGCTGCAGGCGCCGTACGACCTGGTCGTGGAGGTGGCCCGCAGCGGCAAGCTGCCGGTCGTGCTGTTCACGGCGGGTGGCATCGCGACCCCGGCCGACGCGGCGATGATGATGCAGCTGGGCGCCGAGGGTGTCTTCGTGGGCTCGGGCATCTTCAAGTCCGGCAACCCGGCCCAGCGTGCCGAGGCGATCGTGAAGGCCACGACCTTCTTCGACGACCCGGACGTGGTCGCGAAGGTCTCGCGCGGCCTGGGCGAGGCCATGGTCGGCATCAACGTCGACGAGCTGCCGCAGCCCCACCGCCTGGCCGAGCGCGGCTGGTGAGCCGGCGGGCCGACGCGCCCGCACCCCCTGCATGACCCATCGGAACCATGGTCTTGACACATCAGGACCATGGTTCGGTGTTTTTACCGGGCCAATGTCCCGGTTTTCCCACGGGATCATGACCCCGCATGTTTGCCTTCGTTCTGACACCAGAGCGCTCCCGCGCTGGAAGTCAACCATCACATCAGACAGCCAGACCTGGGGACAAACAGGCATGGGGACTGGAGACACGGAATGAAGAAGACGACGAAGGGCGCGCTCGCTGCGGGCTCCGCCGCAGTGCTGCTCATGGGTGGTGCGGGCACCCTGGCCTTCTGGAACGCCAACACCGATGTCGACGGCGTCGCCGTCACCGCCGGTGAGCTCAAGATCATCAACGACAACTGCGTCGACGCCGACTGGGTGTTCGACAGTGGTGAGGACGAGGCGGACAAGGTCTACGCGGCCGGCGACCTGATCGTCCCGGGTGACGAGCTGACCAAGACCTGCACCTTCGAGATCCAGGCGACGGGTGAGCACCTCCGGGCCAACCTCGACGTCACCGAGCCGAGCCTCTCCGGTGCGCTCGCCCCGAACCTGACCCTCGTCGACACCTACCAGGTCGGTGGCGTGGACCTCGTCGACGGCGACATCACCGAGGACAACGACGGCGACGTGGTCACCGCGAACATCTCGGTGACGTTCAACGGCAGCTCCACCAACGCGACCCAGACGCTGGCCGGCGCCCTGTCGGACTTCACGCTCTCGCTGACCCAGGACCACGACTGATCCTCTGATCAGTCGTAGCTGAACGGTGGTTCCCTCGGTCCGAGCGACCTTCGGCTGGATCGGCCAGGTCGTCTCCTGGCTGGTGATCCTCGGTGTGGCGCTCGCCCTGGCAGTCGCGGTGATCATCCCGCGGCTGGCAGGTGCGACGCCCTACACCGTGCTCACCGGGTCGATGCAGCCGACGTACCCGCCCGGGACCCTGGTGGTCGTCAAGCCGACGGACTTCGACGAGCTCGCCATCGGTGACGTGGTCACCTACCAGCGGGAGTCGGGCAAGTCCACAGTGGTCACTCACCGGGTGGTGGGGACGGGGACCCGCTTCGACGGGACCAGGACCGTCACCACCCGGGGGGACGCCAACCAGGATCCCGATCGGAACCCGGTTCTCGCTGTTCAGGTCAAGGGAAAGCTCTGGTACGCCGTCCCGTACCTGGGCTACGTCAACAATGCGTTGTCCGGTCAGGAGCGGCAGTGGGCCGTCATCGCGGTGTCGGCCCTCCTGATCGGCTACGCGGCGTTCATGTTCGTCAGTGCCCTCCGCGACCGCCGGCGGGCGAAGAGGGAGTCGCCGGAACCGGTCGCGGAGGCGCTGGGGATGCCGATGGAGGAGCTGTCCGAGGAGCAGGGCACCCACTCGTCGGCAGCACCGCCACCGCCGCGAACGGGAACGCGCAGCAACCGCCGGCTCGCGCCGGTCATGGTCGGAACAGCCGGCCTGGTGTTCGGCCTGGTCCTCATCAGGTCGCGACACCATCACGGGAGAGAACAGACAGGAAGGGCATCGTCGTGATCCGCCGCCTCGCCGTACCGATCGGGGCCATCGCTGCTGCGGTGGTCACGCTGGTCGCTGCGCCCGCACACGCGGACGACGAGATCGGCCTCAGTCGCGACGGTGTCACCTGGTCGACGGAGCTGACCGCGCCCCTGTTCGACCCGGACTTCAGGTTTGTGCCGGGGGACCAGGAGGTGCGCTCCTTCCGCGTGCGCAACGACGGACCGTCGGCCGGTGTGCTGACCGTCGACGTCATCGCGAGCGATCCCGACCTCCTGCTGGCCGACGACGACTTCACCCTCGAGGCGCGCATCGGCAACGGGCCGTGGCTCTCCGTCGGCGCCGGCACCACGCGCGCCGTCACCGAGCTGAAGGTCGCCGAAGGCGCACAGACCCGTGTCTCGGTGCGGGCTACCTTCGACTGGGACTCCACTCGTCAGGTCCAGTCGGTCCCCTTCCGGGTCCACCTCAACCTGGCCGAGGACGGCGACGTCGGCGGTGTCGACAACGGCAACGGTGACGGCGACGGGGGAGACGGCGACGTCGGCGGCGAGGACGACGCGCTTCCGAGCACGGGTGCCGCGGTGGCACCGGGCCTGCTGTGGCTGGCCGCCGGCCTGATCGGCTCGGGACTCGCACTGCTGCGCCGCCGCGACCGCCGCGAGGAGGCCAGCAACCATGTCCAGGCATGAATCCCGCCACCGCCACGAGCGCAGCCGCTGGTTCGGGCGCGGCCGAACGCGCGCGCTGCTGTCCGTAGGCCTGCTGCTCGGCGCCGGCGCCGTCGCGACCTCGGCGTACTGGCACGACGAGGCCACCGTGGACGGTGCGTCGGTGCAGGCCGGCGCGATCCACATCGACCTCGCCACCAACAACAAGGTGAAGCCCGAGACCTACGTGTGGAGCGACCTGTCCGGGAGCATCCCGGCGACGGGTGGCTCCGTCGCCAAGGTGCTCCGGGTCCGCAACAACAGCAACGGCCGGCTGACCTTCGGCTACACCGTCTCGGCAACCGCGTCCGGCTCGCTCGGAGCCGCGCTCAAGGTGACCGTGCTCAAGGGGGGATCCGTGAGCAGCTCGACCTGCACCGGCGGTACCGCTGTCGGTACGGCGGGTGTGAGCCTGAACGGGTTCAGCGCCTCCGGCGGCAACCTGGCCGCCACCGCGGCCACGCCGTACCACGACCTGTGCGTCCAGGTGACGCTCCCGCCGAGCTCGGGCGTCGGCCAGCTCCAGTCCTCCAACGTCGTCCTGACGTTCAACGCCACGCAGGTGATCGCGTGACCAGGCTCGCACGGTGGGCCCGCGAGGCCGTGCTCTGGACGGGCAGCGTCCTCGGCGCCCTCTGCCTGGCCAGCTTCGTCGCCGGCTGGCTGTTCCACGTGACGCCGCTGGTCTTCGTCTCGGGGTCGATGAGCCCGGACTACGAGGCCGGAGCCCTGGGCATCGCGCACCAGGTCCCTGCCTCGGACATCGCCGTCGGTGATGTCGTGAGCGTCGTCAACGCGGGGGGTGACCGGGTGACCCACCGGGTCGTCGGTGCCGCGCCCTCGGGCGACCTCGTCGGCCTCACCCTCCGGGGCGACACCAACGACACGCCCGACGCCGAGACCTACTACGTCGGCGCTGCCGACCGTGTGGTCCTCGGCCTCCCGTACGCCGGCTACGCGCTGGCCGCCGCGACGACGCCGGTCGGCCTCCTTGCGGCCGGCCTGCTGGTCCTGGCTGCGCTGGCGCTGGGCTTCTCGCGTCGCGACGGTGACGGCCCCAGTCGTACCGGGAAGGGCACACGTGTGCTCGCCCCTGCCGGTCTCGCCTCGGTGCTCGCGCTCGGCGGCGTCCTCGGGCTCGGCGGTGGCGCGCCGTGGGCGTTCACGTCCGCCGTCTGGACCGACTCCGCGACGGCGACCGCCACGATCACCACTCCGGACACGACGCCGCCGGTGCTGTCGAACCCGCTGCCCGCCAACGCGGCGTCCGGAACCGCTTGGACGACGATGTCCTGCTCGTCGAGCGCCAACCAGGTCTGCGTGACGGCGACGGACACGAGCGGGTCGGGGGTCAGCACGGTCTTCGTCAAGCTGGTCCGCACCAGTGGCACGACGCAGTGCTGGGACGGCTCGGCCTTCGTCAACGGCACGGCCTGCGCCGCGCAGCCGATGACGCTCGTCTCGGGCAACCAGTACCGGAGCTCGGGCCTGACGTCGGCGCTGATGGTCAACGGTACCTACCAGACGACGTACACGGCGTCCGACGTCGCGGGCAACTCCGCTACGCCGCTCGTCACGTCGTTCACGGTGGCTGTGCCGGCCCCGGCCAAGCCGACCATCACCGCCTGCGTGAACACCGCCAACGGCAGTGCCCCCTATCGCCTCACCTGGACCTGGCCCGGCCCGGGCAACCCCGACTCGTTCGCGGTGGTCTACAGCGTCAACCCGGGCGGCACGCGGGTGACGACCTTCGCGGGCAACCTGCGGACAGGGGACACCGTGGACATCAACAACGAGGCAGGCAACTTCAAGCTCGTGGCCGTTGTCGGCGGCGTGCAGTCCGTGGTCTCGAACCAGGCGAACTACCAGGGCAACGGCGGCGGCAAGACGTGCAACGTGCCCTGACAAGGAGTCCTCAGACCGCCTGAGCCTTCGCCGATGAACAGGCATGACCACCGCCCGTCCGCGCGACCCGCGCCGCCGCCGTAGCCTCGTGCTGGCCGCGGCCGGTGCTCTCGCGGCCGCGCTCCTGGTCCTGGGCGTCAGCGGCACCCTGTCCAGCTGGACACGGGCGATCCTGACCAACGACACCAACACGCTCGAGGCAGCGCAGTCGCTGATCCTCGAGGAGACCGGTCCGGGCGCCGTGGTCTGCACGTCGACCGACGGCGGGGGATCGGGCAACGCCTTCACCTGCTCGACCATCGACAAGTACGGCGGCACCGCGTCCCCGCTCGGACCGGGTGACCACCAGAGCGTGACGGTCACGCTCAAGAACACGGGTACGACGAGCGGTCCGCTCGCGCTCGCACCGGGCGTGTGCGCGACCAGCGGTGGCAGCCCGACCGCGACCGCGAGCATCTGCGACACCGCCGAGGTCACCCTGGTGTGCACCGCGCCGAGCGCCGTCGACACCACGGGCAGCCCGGTCGTCCTGTCGGCCTTCGGCGACCAGGCCGTCGTCGTCACGCTCGCCGCCGGTGCGTCGACGGACTGCACCTTCGACGTCGCGCTGCCGGTGTCGGCCTCGCCGCAGGTCGCGGGTCAGACCGCGACCCAGCCGCTCGTCTGGACGCTGGGTTGAGATGGCCCGCCACGCGCGCCGCCGGTACGCCGACCCCCGCGCGCTGCTGCTCGGTGCCTGCGCCGTCGCCGCAACCCTGCTGACGCTCAGCGTCAACGGCACGCTGGCCGACTGGACCAGCGCGGTCCTCACCAACAGCACGAACACCGTCGCGAGCTCGACGGCCGTGATCCTCCAGGAGGTCGGGCCCGACGGCACGGCTGGCCACGCGACGCAGACCTGCCGTTCCAGTGACGCCGCAGCCAACGCCGCGACCTGCAACACGATCAACAAGTACGGCGGCACCAGCTCGCCGCTCGGTCCGGGGTCCAACCAGGCGACGGACGTCGTGTTCACCAACCTCGGCGCGGCGAACGCGACCAGCTTCGTGCTGACGCCGGGCACCTGCAGCTCCACCCCGTCGACCGGTACGCCGACCCCGAACAACCTGTGCACCACCGACCTCACGGTGGCGATCAGCTGCTCGGGCGGGTCGACGTACTCGGCCGGGTCGGCGTGGACCGACCTGGTCTACGCCGCGGGCGCGGCCACCAGCATCCCGACCCTCACCCACACGCCGGGCATGGCGTCCGGGGCGTCGGCGACCTGCAGGATCACGGTCGCGCTGCCGGCCGGCGCGTCGGTCCTCGACCAGGGCCTCACGCTGAGCCAGCCCCTGAGCTGGACCCTGAACAAGTGACCGGCGCGCGGCACCGCCGGCCTCGACCGCGGGGCCGCTGGTTCGCCGCCGTCGCCTTCGTGTCCCTGCTCGGCCTGGTCGCCGGCACGTCCGGGACGCTGTCGGGCTGGACCGGCGCGACGGTCACCAACGCGACCGGCACGGCCGCCGTCGGCAGGCTCGCGGTCACGCACACCTACGGTGCGGGCTCCTGCGCCGGCGGCCCGCGGACGGCGGCCGTGACCTGCACGGGCTCGCTCGCGCCGGTGGCCGGTGCGCCCGCCAGCACCAACGACACCATCGCCAACGACAGCGACCGTGCGCTGACGCAGAGCCTGACCGCCGCGTCCTGCGCACCGGTCCGCCTCCTCAACACCCAGCAGGCCGCGGACCCGATGCTGCCGCGCCAGGCGGTCGCCTTCCAGCAGCCCGACCCGTGGGGGACGACGTCGGCCGCGACGTTCAGCGGTGCCGGCTACGCCACGGACATCGTCGGCACCAACGGCTCCGGCCTGCTCGGCCTGCTCTCCAACAACTACTCGCTCGGCGTGTGGTTCAACGCGGCCGACGCCCAGGGCGGGGGACTGCTCAGCCTCAGCGGCAGCCTGTCCAACGGTGCCGGTGTGGCGAACCCCGCGCTCTGGCTCGACACCGCCGGGAAGGTGCGGGTGGCGGTCTCCAGCACGCTCGGCACCTCGCAGCTCGCCAGCGCGTCGTCGTACTCGTCGGGGTGGCACCACGCCGTCGTCACCGTCTCCAAGGCGGTCCTCGGCGTCACCATGACCGTCACCCTGTACGTCGACGGGGGCTCGGTGGCCTCGACGACGGTGCTCGCCCTGCTCACCGGCACGAGCGGGTACTGGCACCTGGGCTGGTCCGACTTCACCGGCCTCACCGCACCCACGTCGTCGTCCTTCCACGGCCGTCTCACCGGCGCCTTCGTCAACCAGTCGAGCGCACTGTCGGCGGGCACGGTGTCGTCGCTCTTCGCCGCGGGGAGTGCGACGTCGTACCGGACGACGGTGGCGGGCCTCTCCGGCACCGCCTCGGTGTGGATGCTCGGTGACGACGGGCTCACGACGTACGCCGGCACCCTGCCCGGGGCCATGGCCGACCCCTGCGGCCAGGTCAACGTCACACTCACCTTCGCCGCGCCGGCCGCCACCTTCGGGCCGATGACCCTCAACGCGCTGGCGCTCCCGGCCAGCAACCCGCGCACGGTCGCCGCACCGGCGGCGGGTCAGTCGCAGACCCTGGCGGTCAGCACCACCCGCGGTGCGTCGTACAGCACCGAGATCACGGGCCTGCGGCTGCTCGTGCCGCTGACCTTCGGCTACGGCACCAGCCCGGCGACGAGCTGGACCATGACGATGCAGTGGGGCGGCGATCCCGCCGCGGTGTTCGTGGCATGAACGCTCGACGGATCGCGGTGGTCGCACAGTGGCTGCTGCTCGCGGCCGTGGTCGTCGCGGTCACGGCCGCCGGTGCGTGGCGGCTCGGCGGCGGACGGTGGGAGCGCGTCGAGACCGCGTCGATGGGCACCGCGGCGCCGGTGAACTCCCTGCTGTGGGTCGAGCCCACCGACTTCGACGCCCTGCAGGTCGGCGACTTCATCACCTTCCACCCGCCGGGCGACTCGTCGGTCAGCTACAGCCACCGCGTCGCGGCAGTCCACGGCGACGGCACGGTCGAGACGCAGGGTGACATCACCGCGCGCGACCCGTGGCGGGTCACGGAGGGCGACCTCGTCGGCGCGGTGGTGTGGACCTGGCCGGGCGCCGGGTGGCTCGTCGTCGCCGCACCGGTGCTGCTGCTTGGCGGCCTGCTGCTGGCCGCCGCGGTCGCGATGATCCGGCGCCGGGACTGGCGGCTGCCGGTCGCGATCGTCGGGGGAGCGCTGCTGCTCAGCGTCGCGATCGTCGTGCACCGCCCGCTGGTCCGGGCCCAAGAGCTCGGGTTCGGCGAGGTGGCGGGCGGTGCCCGGGCGACGTACGTCTCGACGGGGCTGGCCCCCGTCCGGCTCGAGGCGCACCGCGGCCCCCACGTCGATCTCCACGACGGCGAGGTCGGCTCGGTCCTGATCACCCACAAGGACGCCGACGGCCGCTACGGCATCTCGATGCACCCGCGGATCCCGTTCTGGTGGTGGGTGGTCCTGGTGGCCGTCTGCTTCCTGCCTGCCCTCGGCGCGTTCGCCTCCGGCGGCGCACCTAGCGGTCACCCCCGGACGTTCTCCGGGTGCCCTGCACACCGGGCACGCACCTCGCGGCGTTGCCGACGCTTGCGAGACGACGCGGTATGGCTGCGCGCCGGCGCCTTGCGAGGCACGCACCCGGAGCACAGGACACCACGCAGAACGTCCGGGGGTGACCCCTAGGATCAGTGCCCATGCCGTCCATCGGAGTCTTCGCCCTGCAGGGCGACGTCCGCGAGCACCTGCAGACCCTCACCGCCCTGGGCGTCGACGCCTTCCCGGTACGCCGCCCGTCGGAGCTCGAGCGTTGCGACGGACTGGTGCTGCCCGGCGGTGAGTCCACCACCATGGCCAAGCTGGCGCGCACCTTCGAGTTGCTCGACCCGCTGCGCGAGCGGATCCACGGCGGCATGCCCACCTTCGGCACCTGCGCCGGCATGATCCTGCTCGCCGACCGGATCGAGGGCGGCACGTCGGACCAGGAGACCATCGGCGGCCTCGACGCCACCGTGCGCCGCAACGCCTTCGGCCGCCAGGTCGACTCCTTCGAGGCCGACCTCGAGCTGACCGGGCTCGATGCGCCGGTGCACGCCGTCTTCATCCGCGCACCGTGGGTCGAGCAGACCGGTCCGGAGGTCGAGGTGCTCGCCGAGGCGCACGGTCATCCGGTCGCCGTACGGCAGGGGCACCTGCTCGCGACGTCCTTCCACCCGGAGGTCGACGGGGACGGCCGGGTGCACCGGCTCTTCCTCGAGCTGGTCGCCGGATAAGGTTGCAGGGCTGTTTCGGCAGCCGCATGTCGTCGAGGTAGATAGAGGGACGGGAAATGTCTGGCCACTCCAAGTGGGCGACCACGAAGCACAAGAAGGCCGCGATCGATGCCAAGCGCGGCAAGCTCTTCGCGAAGCTGATCAAGAACATCGAGATCGCGGCGAAGATGGGCGGTCCCGACCCCACCGGCAACCCCACGCTCTTCGACGCCATCCAGAAGGCGAAGAAGCAGTCGGTCCCCAACAAGAACATCGACTCCGCGGTGAAGCGCGGTGGCGGTCTCGAGGGTGGCGGCGTCGACTACGAGACGATCATGTACGAGGTCTACGGCCCCCAGGGCGTCGCCCTGCTGGTGGAGTGCCTCACCGACAACCGCAACCGGGCCGCGATGGAGGTCCGCACCGCGGTGACCCGCAACGGCGGCACCATGGCCGACCCCGGCTCGGTCTCCCGCCTGTTCACCCGCAAGGGCGTGGTCGTCGTCGCGAAGCAGCAGGAGGGCAAGGAGGTCTCCGAGGACGACCTCCTCGAGGCCACCCTCGATGCCGGTGCCGAGGACGTCGCCGACCACGGCGAGGCCTTCGAGATCCAGTCGGAGGCCACCGACGTCGTCGCGGTCCGCAGCGCCCTCCAGGACGCCGGCATCGACTACGAGTCCGCCGAGGTCCAGTTCGTCGCATCGATGGACATCCCCGTCGCCGACCCGGTCGCCGCGGGCAAGGTGTTCAAGCTCGTCGACGCGGTCGACGACCTCGACGACGTGCAGAACGTCTTCAGCAACGCCGACATCCCCGACGAGGTCCTCGACCAGGTCGAGGAGTGAGCCGCGCCGCCCGTTTGGGCGGCCGGCACCAGGGGAGGCCTTCGCGTGGCGGGCGTCATCGGGACGCCCGAAGCGAAAGGAACCCCCCATGCACCTGCGTTCCCTGATCCGCCTCGCCGTCGTGGCGATCTCCCTGAGCATCGCCGGCCTCGCCGCGCTGCCGCAGGCACCGTCCAAGGCCGCCACGAGCACCGCGACGGTCGTCGTACCTGATGGCCCGGTGGCGGCGCGCGGCATCTGCGGCAACTGGAAGGGCGCCGTCGCGGGCTACACGGGATGGGCGACCTCGAAGTCCGAGTGCAACGTCTTCGGCAGCTCCTCGACGCCGGCCAAGCCCTACCAGTGGGGCTACACCTGGCAGATCCCGCCCTACAGCAACGGCCGCATCTGCGTGCAGGGCCTTGGCTACAAGTGGAGCGCGACCAAGAAGAAGACCGTCTCCACGTGGGTGTCCCTGGGCTGCGGCACCAGCGGCGGCGGCAAGGTCCCGTGGTACGGGCCGAAGCGCACCCTCAACGGCAAGACGTACTACCTGGGCGTGGCGGCCACGCCGAAGGTCCGAGCCAAGGTCCAGCTCGGCTTCCTCGGCGGCGCCTACTCCTGGAAGGGCTGAGCCCGGCGGTACGCCGCGCGACGAGCAGGACATGCGGAACCTCCGGGTTCCGCGTGTCCTGTTCGCGTCTCGCGGGACGACCGGCTAGCGTTCGTACGAACACATGTTCGGACGAGAGGTGACGACGTGCGCGTGCTCGGGATCGACCCGGGGCTGACCCGCTGCGGGCTCGGCGTGGTCGACGGATCGATCGGCCGGCCGCTGACGCTGGTCGACGTCGGCGTCGTCCGCACCTCGGCGCACCTCGGTGTCCCCGAGCGGCTGGTCACGATCGAGCAGGGGATCGACGCCCGCCTCGACGAGTACCAGCCGGACGCGGTCGCCATCGAGCGGATCTTCGCGCGCTCCGACGTCAGCACGATCATGGGCACCGCCCAGGCGGCCGGGATCGCGATGGTCTGCGCCGCCCGACGCGGCCTGCCCGTCGCGCTGCACACCCCGAGCGAGGTCAAGGCCGCCGTGTCGGGCAACGGCCGGGCCGACAAGGCGCAGGTGGGCGCGATGGTGACCCGCATCCTGCGTCTCGACGCGATGCCGAAGCCGGCCGACGCCGCCGACGCGCTCGCCCTCGCCATCACCCACATCTGGCGAGGCGGCACCCAGGCGCGGATCGACGCCGCGCTGGCCGCCGCCCGTCCGCCCCGCTCCCGCATCCCCGGAGGAGTCCGATGATCGCGTTCGTCCGCGGCACCGTCGCTGCCGTCACGCTCTCCAGCGCCGTGGTGGAGGTGGGCGGCGTCGGCCTCGAGCTGATGTGCACGCCGGGCACGCTCGCCCAGCTGCGCACGGGTCGCCAGGCGACGCTGCCGACGAGCATGATCGTGCGCGAGGACTCGCTGACCCTCTACGGCTTCGCCGACGAGGAGGAGAAGACCATCTTCGAGCTCGTGCAGACCGCGTCCGGGGTCGGTCCCAAGCTCGCGCAGGCGATCGTCGCGGTGCTGAGCCCCGACGGCGTCCGTACCGCCATCGCCGGCGACGACGTCAAGACGCTGACCAAGGTCCCCGGCATCGGCCAGAAGGGCGCGCAGCGGATCATCCTCGAGCTCAAGGACCGGATCGGCGCGCCGACCGGCTCCACCCCGGCCGGTACGACGAGCGCGGCCGCCGCCTGGCGCGACCAGGTCCACCAGGGCCTCGTCGGTCTCGGGTACGCCGCCAAGGACGCCGAGAAGGCCGTCGACGCCGTTGCCGAGCAGGCGGGCGGCGACACCCCCGACGTCGGCGCGCTCCTGCGCGCCGCGCTCCGCACCCTCTCCAAGGCGTGATCACTCATGCCCTTCCACGAGGACGAGCTGGCCGAGGCTGAGGACCAGCACCTCCGCTCGCTCACGGCCGCCGAGGCCGAGGGCGACGAGCGCGCGGTCGAGGCGGCGCTGCGACCGCGCAGCCTCGACGAGGTCGTCGGCCAGGCGCGGGTGCGCGACCAGCTGGGGCTGGTGCTGGAGGCGGCCCGTCAGCGGGGGAGGGCGCCCGACCACGTGCTGCTCTCCGGCCCTCCGGGGCTCGGCAAGACGACGCTGGCCATGATCATCGCCCACGAGATGACCACCCCGCTGCGCATCACCAGCGGCCCGGCGATCACCCACGCGGGTGACCTGGCGGCGATCCTGTCGGGGCTCAACGAGGGCGAGGTCCTCTTCGTCGACGAGATCCACCGGATGTCGCGCCCGGCCGAGGAGATGCTCTACCTCGCGATGGAGGACTTCCGGGTCGACGTGGTGATCGGCAAGGGTCCGGGCGCCACGGCGATCCCGCTGGAGATCCCACCGTTCACCCTGGTCGGCGCGACCACCCGGGCGGGGCTCCTGCCCGGCCCGCTGCGCGACCGCTTCGGGTTCACCGCCCACCTCGAGTTCTACGAGCCGGCCGAGCTCGACCTGATCGTGCGCCGCAGCGCCGGCCTGCTCGGTGTCGACCTCACCGGCGAGGGCTCGGCCGAGATCGCCGGCCGCTCCCGCGGCACCCCCCGCATCGCCAACCGCCTGCTGCGCCGGGTCCGCGACTACGCCCAGGTGCGCGCCGACGGGACCGTCACCCGCGAGGTCGCGCAGTCCGCACTCGACCTCTACGAGGTCGACGAGCTCGGCCTCGACCGGCTCGACCGGGCCGTGCTCGACGTGCTCTGCCGCCGGTTCGGCGGGGGACCGGTCGGGGTGTCCACGCTCGCGGTCGCCGTCGGCGAGGAGCGCGAGACCGTCGAGGAGGTCGCCGAGCCGTTCCTCGTGCGCAACGGCTTCCTCGCGCGCACCCCCCGGGGCCGGATCGCCACGCCGGCGGCCTGGCGCCACCTCGGGCTCACGCCGCCGGCGTACCCGGACGACGTGGCGGGCCCGACCCTGTTCGAGGACTGACCCCGGGGCTCGACCTGTCGGATCAGGCGTCGATCCACGGACAACTGGGGTCCGTGGCTACACTTCCCGACGGCGTGCCCGCACTGTGACGTGGGCGACGCTGTTCCCTGCCCCGCTGGAGAGGTTCGTCTGTGGAAGCCGCTGCACAAATCCTGCCGATCGTGGCGATCGCGGCCATCTTCTGGTTGCTGATCATCCGGCCGGCATCGCGCCAGCGCAAGGAGGCGGCGCAGCTGCAGTCGGCCCTGGCCGTGGGTGACGACGTCATGCTCACCTCCGGCATCTTCGGCACGATCGTCGACAGCACCGACGACGAGCTCCAGGTCGAGGTGGCGCCGGGCGTCGTGATCCGCGTGGTCCGTGGCGCCGTGGCGTCCGTACGACGTGAGCTCGACGCCGACGGCACGCCCGTCGACCCCGCCGACACCCCCGCATCCCCCGACGACGAAGAGGACCGCTGACCATGGCGTCGCACCGTCCGCGCCCCGGGCGCAACCTGATCATCTTCTTCCTCGGGCTGGCCGTGATCTACGGCCTCACCGCCCTGTCGCAGGCCTCCGCCGACACCCCTTGGAAGCCGGCCCTGGGCCTGGACCTCCAGGGCGGCATCCGGATCACCATGACGACGGAGGACACGCCGTCCAAGGAGAACCTCGAGGAGGCGCGCCGGATCATCGACCAGCGTGTCAACGGCTCGGGTGTCGCGGAGGCCGCGGTCACCACGCAGGGCAGCCGCAACATCGTGGTCGAGGTGCCCGGCAAGGGCAAGGAGACCGACCGCGACCAGCTGGAGGAGACCGTCAAGCGGCAGGCCCAGCTGCGCTTCCGCCTGGTGGCCTGCTACGACCAGGACCCCGGTCCCTGCGCCGCGAGCTCCGGCACCGGCCTGCCCGGCTCCGACGGCGCCACGGGTGGCCTGGGTCGCCCCGGCCTGGACCTGGGTGCCACCGCTGACGACGACGGCACGACCGACGCCGCCACCGACAAGGCGACCGCGACGCCGACCGACACGGCGACGGGCACGACGACCGCCGACCCCAGCACGTCGCCGTCCGGCACCGCGACCGGCGGCGCGACGCCGGGCACGGACGACAAGGGTGACGCCAAGGCCTTCACCGCCGACGACGCCATCGCGTGGTCGCGCAGCCCCGACCAGGCCGCGATCACCGAGTACGGCAAGTACACCTGCGACGCCGACGGTGTGCTGCTCAACGCCACCGACGGCAAGCCGGCCGACCTGGCCGACGACCCCGACAAGCCCCTCGTCGCCTGCTCCCAGCCGGAGAAGGACCGTCCGTCGATGAAGTACCTCCTGAGCCGCTCGGTCATCGAGGGCACGGAGCTCGACACCGCCTCGGCCGGCACGCCGCAGAACGGTGTCGGCTGGGAGGTCCGCCTGGAGATGGGCAACAGCAAGGACAAGGCGAACCCCAAGGGCTCGACCGGCGCGGCCGACGACTTCGAGACCGTCTCGCGCGCGTTCAGCGGCACCGAGGAGCAGTTCGCGATCGTCCTCGACGGCGTGATCATCTCCGCCCCGCGCATGACGGCGGTCATCACCGACGGCCGCTCGAGCATCACCGGTGACTTCACCGAGCAGCAGGCGCTCGACCTGGCCAACAGCCTCAAGTTCGGTGCCCTGCCGATCAAGTTCAACGACGACCAGACCTCGGTCGAGGAGATCGGCCCGTCCCTGGCCGGCAACCAGCTTCAGGCCGGCCTGACCGCGGGTGCCATCGGCCTCGCGCTGGTGATGCTGTACTGCCTGTTCTACTACCGCGGCCTCGGCCTGGTGGTGGTCAGCTCGCTGTTCGTCGCCGCGGCCATCACCTACGCGATGGTCCTGCTCCTCAGCGAGACGGCCGGCTTCACGCTGACCCTGCCGGGCATCGCCGGCCTGATCATCGCGGTCGGCATCACCGCCGACTCCTTCGTCATCTTCTTCGAACGCATCCGTGACGAGATGCGTGAGGGCAAGTCGATGCGGGTCGCGGTGGAGACCGGCTGGGCCCGGGCGCGGGTCACGCGGGTCGCGGCCAACACGGTCCAGATCCTGTCGGCGCTGGTGCTCTACATCTTCGCGACCGGCGCGGTGAAGGGCTTCGGCTTCGCGCTCGGCCTCACGACGCTGATCGACCTCGCGGTGCTGTTCTGGTTCACGAAGCCGATGGTGTCGTGGCTCGCCCAGTTCCACGCCTTCAACTCCGGGCACAAGCTGTCCGGCCTCAGCAAGGAGACACTCGGCATGGACGTGGCGAAGCCGCGCACGGCGACGACGGGAGGCAACCGCTGATGGGCAAGATGTCGCGACTCGGCAACGACCTCTACCAGGGTCGCAAGTCGGTCAACTTCGTCGGGAAGCCGTGGCTGTTCTACGGCATCTCGGCCCTGCTCGTCGGCCTCGCGGTCGTCGTGCTGTTCGCCAAGCCGCTCAACATGGGCGTCGAGTTCACCGGCGGTACGACCCTCTCGGTCCCCGTGGGCGACGGCAAGGCGACGCAGGACGCAGCCGACAAGCTCCAGGAGACGGTGGCCGGCTCGGGCATCGAGAACGCCGAGAACCCCACCGTCACCACGGAGGGCAACAAGGCCCTCACCATCCAGGTCGAGAACCTCACGCAGCAGCAGCGTGAGGCGATGACCGAGCTGATCCACGAGGAGTTCTCGCAGGTCGACACCGGCGACATCACGATCCAGGACATCGGACCGAGCTGGGGCCAGGAGGTCGCCAAGAAGGCGGCCATCGGCGTCGGCATCTTCCTCGTGCTCGTCGTGCTGTTCATCTGGGGCTACTTCCGCGAGTGGCGGATGTCCGTGGCCGCCTTCATCGCGCTCGTCCACGACGTGATGCTGACGGTCGGCGTCTACGCCCTCTCCGGCTTCCAGGTGACGCCCGCGGCGGTCACCGGCCTGCTCGCGATCCTCGGCTTCTCGCTCTACGACACGGTGGTCGTGTTCGACAAGATCAAGGAGAACACCCACCAGCTGCGCAAGAACACCCAGACGTACGCCGACGCGGCCAACCTCGCGGTCAACCAGACGCTGGTCCGCTCGATCAACACCTCGATCGTCGCGCTCATCCCGATCGGCGCGATCCTCTACGTCAGCGCCGTCCAGCTGGGCGCGAGCTCCCTGCAGGATCTCGCCCTCGCGCAGTTCGTCGGCATGGGTGTCGGCGTCTACTCGTCGGTGATGCTGGCGCCCCGTGTCCTCGTGCACCTGAAGATGCAGGAGACCGAGGTCCAGATCCAGGCCCGCCGGGCCCGGGCCAAGCAGCGTGCGCTGGCCGACCGCTACGCCTCCGTGCCCGCCGGTGTCGAGGAGGGCCCGGTCCGCGACGGCGGCCTCGACCTCGAGGACCCCGTCGAGCTGGCCGAAGCAGACGACGTCGACGAGGCGCCGACCTCGTCCCGGCTGCCCATGCAGGGTGCGGTCGGAAAGGGCCGCAACGTGCCTGCGCCGAACCGCCCCGTCAAGGACAGCGGCAGCTCGGGTCGCACCCAGCCGAGCCGCCAGGCCCGCTCGAAGCGCGGCAAGAAGTAGTGGCCGTGGGTGACGCGTCGGCGACCGATCGGGCGGTCGAGGCGCTCACCCGGCTGGTCCGGGACGTTCCCGACTTCCCGGAGCCGGGGATCCTGTTCAAGGACATCACCCCGCTGCTCGGCGACGCCGGCGGCTTCGCCGCCGTGGTGGACGGCCTGGCCGACGCGGGCCGGGACGCCTCCGGTGCCGTCGTGGTCGACAAGGTCGTCGGCATGGAGGCGCGCGGCTTCATCCTCGCCGCGCCGGTCGCGCTGGCGCTGGGCGTGGGCTTCGTGCCCGTCCGCAAGGCCGGCAAGCTGCCGCACGACACCCACAGCGTCGCCTACGCCCTCGAGTACGGCGACGCCGTCCTCGAGCTCCACCAGGACGCCGTGGCGCCGGGGGAGCGGGTGCTGGTCATCGACGACGTGCTGGCCACCGGCGGCACCGCCCGCGCGACGCACGAGCTGGTCACCGCCTGCGGCGCGACGACCGCAGCCTTCGCCTTCCTGATGGAGCTCGGCTTCCTCGACGGACGCGGTGCGCTGGGCGACGTACCGGCGACGGTGCTGCTGACGGTCTGACTCCTCGTCGGATCGGACGTGGGGGTCACTAGACTGGCGCAATGACCGAGGAGCGCACCCCCGCCCGCGTGGAGCCGCGGGTGGAGCCTGCTCCGGTCCCGGCCAGTCCCGAGGGCGCGACCGGCCGCAGCATGCGCGCCCGGTTGGCCCGGATGGGCAACCGGAGCCAGGCCTCGCACCCGGTCCTCGAGCCGCTCTTCCGCGCGGTCCGGGCCAACCACCCGAAGGCCGACCTCGCGCTGATCGAGCGTGCCTACGTCACCGCGGAGCGGCTGCACGCCGACCAGAAGCGCAAGAGCGGCGACCCCTACATCACCCACCCGCTCGCCGTGACCACGATCCTCGCCGGCATCGGCATGACCGAGCCGACCCTGGTGGCCGCGCTGCTGCACGACACCGTCGAGGACACGCCGTACACGCTGGAGGAGTGTCGCCGCGACTTCGGTGACGAGGTGGCGCTGCTCGTCGACGGCGTGACCAAGCTCGACAAGGTCGTCTACGGCGAGTCCGCCAACGCCGAGACGATCCGCAAGATGATCGTGGCGATGTCGCGCGACATCCGGGTGCTGGTGATCAAGCTCGCCGACCGCCTCCACAACATGCGCACGCTGCGCTTCGTCAAGCAGTCCACGCAGGAGCGCAAGGCCCGCGAGACGCTCGACATCTACGCCCCGCTGGCCCACCGGCTCGGCATGAACACCATCAAGTGGGAGCTGGAGGACCTCGCCTTCTCGGCGCTCCACCCCAAGATCTACGACGAGATCGTGCGGATGGTCGCCGAGCGGGCGCCCTCGCGTGACTCCTTCCTCGCCGAGGTGATCTCCCAGGTCGAGAAGGACCTGCGCGAGGCCAAGATCAAGGCGACCGTCACCGGCCGGCCGAAGCACTACTACTCGATCTACCAGAAGATGATCGTCGGGGGCCGCGACTTCTCCGACATCTACGACCTGGTCGGCATCCGCATCCTCGTCGAGGAGGACCGCGACTGCTACGGCGTCCTCGGCGTCCTGCACTCGCGGTGGAACCCGGTCCTGGGCCGGTTCAAGGACTACGTCGCGATGCCGAAGTTCAACATGTACCAGTCGCTGCACACCTCGGTGATCGGCCCGCAGGGCAAGCCTGTCGAGATGCAGATCCGCACCTTCGCCATGCACCGTCGCGCCGAGTACGGCGTCGCGGCGCACTGGAAGTACAAGGAGGACGGTCGGGCCGGCAACGACACCGACCAGCGCGGCGACCTCGACGACATGAGCTGGGTGCGTCAGCTGCTCGACTGGCAGAGCGAGGTCGAGGACCCGGGCGAGTTCCTCGAGTCGCTGCGGTTCGAGATGAACCAGACCGAGACCTACGTCTTCACCCCGCGCGGCGACGTGATCGCGCTGCCCTCGGGCTCGACGCCGGTCGACTTCGCGTACGCCGTCCACACCGAGGTCGGCAACCGCACCATCGGCGCCCGCGTCAACGGCCGCCTGGTGCCGCTGGAGTCGACGCTCGAGAACGGCGACGTGGTCGAGGTCTTCACGTCCAAGGCCGAGGGCGCGGGTCCCTCCCGCGACTGGCTCAACTTCGCCAAGTCCCAGCGGGCCCGGTCCAAGATCCGCCAGTGGTTCACGAAGGAGCGCCGCGAGGAGGCCATCGAGCGCGGCAAGGACGAGATCGCCCGCCTCATGCGCAAGGAGGGCCTGCCCCTCAAACGCCTCCTCTCGCACGACTCCCTGACCCTCGCCGCGGGTGCCTTCCGGCTCACCGACGTCTCCGCGCTCTACGCCGCTGTCGGCGAGGGCAACCTCGGTGCCCAGACCGTCGTCCGCAAGGTCATCGAGCTGCACGGCGGCGACCAGGGCGCCCAGGAGGACCTCGCCGAGGCCGTCACCATCACGGGCCGCCGCGGCCGCTCCCACCGCCCCACAGGCGGCGACGCGGGCGTCATCGTCACCGGCTCACCCGACGTCTGGGTCAAGCTCGCCAAGTGCTGCACGCCGGTGCCGCCCGACACGATCCTCGGCTTCGTCACCAAGGGAGGGGGAGTCTCGGTGCACCGCAAGGACTGCACCAACGCCGCCAGCCTGCTCGCCCAGCCCGAGAAGCTCGTCGACGTCGAGTGGGCCCCCACCGGCCAGTCGACCTTCCTGGTCAACATCCAGGTCGAGGCCCTCGACCGCTCCCGCCTGCTCTCCGACATCACGATGATGCTCTCGGACGCCCACGTGAACATCCTCTCGGCCAATCTCACCACCTCCCGCGACCGCGTCGCGAAGTCCCGGTTCACCTTCGAGATGGCCGACGCCAAGCACCTCGACACCGTCCTCAACGCCGTCCGCTCCGTCCCCGGCGTCTTCGACGCCTACCGCGTCACGCACTAGGCGGAACGCAGGGATCCCCGCCTAGGCGGGGATTCCCGCGCTTGATGACGCATGCACACGTCATCAAGCGCGAGGAGAGGCCATCCAGTTCTCGTGTTCGGCGCCGTTGTCCACAGATCCCCGATCGGTGGTTCACGGCACGACCTGGGAGGGCAGTCGTGTCGGCGTGCAGATCCCACCCGATGATCCCCGCCTGTTGCCCGTGCAACTCCGTCGCGAGCTGCTTGGGCAGGGGGAGACGGATCGGACGCTCGCCGCCGCGCTGAAGGCGGGACGGCTCGACCGGCCCCGCCGGGGTGCCTATTGCCACGCGCCGGCCTGGCTGGCGTTGTCCGATGAGGAGAAGTACGCCGTGCGCTGTCGGGCGGCGTACCAGCAGTCCTGCACTGGGGTGGTGCTGAGCCACGTCTCGGCCCTGCCGTTCCACGGTGGGCCGCTCTGGGGTCTTGCCACCGACGAGGTTCACCTGACCCGGGCCGATGGGCTCTCAGGGCGGCGGGAGGCGGGGATCCGTCGCCATCGCGGGTCGCTGTACGACGGTGACGTCGTCGAGATCCATGGCCTGAGCGTGATGTCAGCGCTCAGGGCCACGCTCGAGGTGTCGATGTTCGGGGCCACGGAGGCGGCGCTGGCCGTTGCGAACCATTTCCTCCATGAGGGGGAGTTCAGCTCCGCCGAGCTGCGCGAGCGCTACGAACGGTCGATGAACCACTGGCCCGAATCGGGGCCGACCGAGGTGATGATTCGGCTGGCTGATCCGCGCATCGAGTCCGTTGGCGAGTCACGAAGCCTTTACTTCTTCTATCAGCACGGGTTCCCCAAGCCGGTACCGCAATACGAGGTGCGCGATGGTGATCGGGTGATCGCCCGCCTTGACTTCGCCTTTCCGGACCTCGGCTTCTGGGTCGAGTTCGACGGCCGGGTGAAGTACGACGCGCACCTGCGTCCAGGTGAGACGCCGGTGGATGTCGTGCTTCGAGAGAAGCGGCGCGAGCAGCAGATCGCGGAAGCCACCGGTTGGCGCTGCTTCCGGATCACCTGGGCAGACCTGGCCGAGCCCGAACGTCTGGCGCGCCGGCTCCGCGCATTCATGAGGTCTGTCGCCGCGGAACGATCGCGCCGCCTGGTCGGGCCGCCCGATCTCGCTGCTGGGTGACGCGTTCTCGCGGTTGATGACGGTTGCATGCGTCATCAACCGCAGGGATCCCCGCCTAGGCGGGGATCCCTGCAGCAGCGCGAAGCACGTGGCCTCAGCTGAAGTCAGCCGAGACCTTCTTCGCCATGTCGAGCAGCGAGCGCTGGCCTTCGAGGCTCGACTCGAGGTCGCGCACCCGCTTGTCGTCACCGCGTTCGCGAGCGGCAGCGAGCTTGGCCTCGGCCTCCGCGATCGCGGACTCCAGCTTGGAGACCATGTCGTCGGCGCGGGCGGACTTCTCGGGGTCGGACTTGGCCCACTGGTCCTCCTCGGCGCGGCGGATGGTCTGCTCGACGGTCCGCATCCGACCCTCGAGGTCCTTGATCCGGTCGCGCGGAACCTTGCCGGCCTCGTCCCACTTGTCGGCGACGATGCGGAAGGCGGCCTTGGCGGCGGCGACGTCGCCGGACGAGGCGAGCTCCGGGAGGATGGCCTCGGCCTCGACGAGCAGCTCCTCCTTGACGACGGCGTTCGCGGCGAACTCGGTGTCCATCGCCGCGTTGGCGGCGTCGCGGGCGCCGAAGAAGGTGTCCTGGGCGCCGCGGAAGCGCTGCCACAGGGCGTCGTCGACGGCCTTCGGGGCGGGGCCGGCGGCCTTCCAGTCGCGCATCAGGTCGCGGTAGCGGCCCGACGTCGGACCCCACTCGGTGGACGACGCGAGCGCCTCGGCCTCCTTGACCAGGCGCTCCTTGACCGCGCGGGCGCCCTCGCGGCGCTCGTCCTGCTCGGCGAAGTGCGCCTTGCGCGCCTTCGTGTACGCCGAGCGCGCGGAGGAGAACCGCTTCCACAGCTCGTCGTCGGCCGCCTTGTCGATGCGGGGGAGCTGCTTCCACTGGTCGAGCAGCTCGCGCAGGCGGTTGGCGCCGTTGCGCCAGTCGCGGCCGGTGGCGATCTTCTCCGCCTCCTCGGCCAGCTTGTCCTTGGCCTCGCGCGCGTCGGCGACACGCTGCGCCTTGGCGGCGCGTCGTGCGTCGCGCTGGGTCGCGATCACGGGGCCCAGCTCGTCGAGCCGGCGGCCCAGCGCAGCGATGTCGCCCACCGCGTTCACGTCGTCAATCTGGTCGCGGACCAGCTTGATCGAGGAGATGGCCTCCTCGGGCGAGAGGACCCCTGAGAGGACCCGCTTGTGCAGCAGGTCCACCTCCAGGGCGAGGTTGTCGTAGCGCTTGGTGTAGAACACCAGCGCCTCCTCGGGTGTGGCGTCGGGCATCTGCCCGACCGCTCGCTCGCCGTCGGCTGTCTTCACGTAGACGGTGCCGTCGTCGTCGACGCGGCCCCAGTCAGAGGTAGTCACAGTGGCCCATGCTAATCAAAGGTCTCGCCACCGATAGGCTGGGTCGGTGCTGATCGCCGCCTTCCCCGCCGGACCGTGGGGCACCAACTGCTACGTCGCGGCCACCGCACCAGGCGCCGAGTGCGTCGTGATCGACCCCGGCAAGGACGCTGCCGGGGGTGTCGCGGAGGTCGTCCGGGAGCACAACCTGAAGCCCGTCGCGGTGCTGCTGACCCACGGCCACATCGACCACATGTGGTCGGTGACCCCGGTGGCCGGTGCCTACGACGCCACCGCGTGGATCCATCCGGGTGACCGGCACCTGCTGGCGGACCCGATGGCCGGCATCTCGCGCGAGAGCGCGAGCATGCTGCTCGGCGGCGACCACACCTTCGTCGAGCCCGACGACGTCCAGGAGCTCACCGACGGTGCGGTGCTCGAGCTGGCCGGCCTGGAGTTCCTCGTCGACCACACGCCGGGCCACACGTCCGGCTCGGTCACCTTCCGTACGCCGTGGGACCAGCCCGGCGGTCCGGACATCTCCGAGGTGATGTTCTCCGGCGACCTGCTCTTCCAGGGCTCGATCGGCCGTACCGACCTGCCGGGCGGCGACCACGCCACCATGCTGCGCTCGCTCGCGACCAAGGTGCTGCCGCTGCGCGACGACGTCGTCGTCCTCCCCGGCCACGGGGAGCAGACGTCGATCGGCCGCGAGCGCGCCACCAACCCGTTCCTGCTCGACCTGCTCGACTCCGGCGACACCGGCCGGGTCACCCGAGGACTCTGACTGTGCCTTCCGAAAGGGCCAAGACTGTGCCGATCAGGCCGCTCAGCGGCTTTCCCGAGCTCCTGCCTGCCCAGCGCCACGTCGAGCAGGAGGTGATCGCGACCCTCGCCCGCACCTTCGAGCTGCACGGCTTCGCGAACATCGAGACCCGCGCCGTCGAGCCGATGGACCAGCTGCTCCGCAAGGGCGACACCTCCAAGGAGGTCTACGTCCTGCGCCGCCTCCAGGAGGAGGGCGGCAAGGACAAGGGCATCGGCCTCCACTTCGACCTGACCGTGCCGTTCGCGCGCTACGTCCTCGAGAACGCCGGCAAGCTGGAGTTCCCGTTCCGCCGCTACCAGGTCCAGAAGGTCTGGCGCGGTGAGCGCCCGCAGGAGGGCCGGTTCCGCGAGTTCACGCAGGCCGACATCGACATCGTCGGTCGCGACGACCTGCCGTTCCACCACGACGTCGAGGTCGCCCGGGTCATGCTCGAGGCGCTCGGCCGGCTCACCTTCCTGCCGGGCTTCCGCCTGCAGGTCAACAACCGCAAGCTGATCCAGGGCTTCTACGCCGGCCTCGGCGTCACGGGCGAGGGGATCGACGAGGTCATGCGCCTGGTCGACAAGCTCGACAAGCTCGACCCGTCCAGGGTGCGCCAGCTGCTGCTCGACGAGGCCGGCATCAGCGAGGAGCAGGCCGACAAGGCGCTCGCCCTCGCGACGATCCGCACGCAGGACGACTCGTTCGTCGATCGCGTGCGCGCACTCGACGTCAAGCACGATCTCCTCGACGAGGGCCTCGACGAGCTCGCCACGCTGGTGCGCGCCTGCGCCCCGCTCGCGACCGCCACCGTGCGGATCGAGGCCGACCTGTCGATCGCCCGCGGCCTCGACTACTACACGGGCACCGTCTTCGAGACCCGCCTCGACGGCTACGAGTCGCTCGGCTCGATCTGCTCCGGCGGCCGCTACGACGCCCTCGCCTCCGACGGCCGTACGACGTACCCCGGCGTCGGCATCTCGCTCGGCGTCAGCCGGGTGCTGGTCCCGCTGGTGCAGCGCGGCGTGCTGACGGCCGACCGCTCGGTCCCCAGCGTCGTGCTCGTCGCGGTCACCGACGAGGAGACCCGTGCCGAGGCCGACGCGATCGCCACGGCCCTGCGCGCGCAGGGCATCCCGTGCGAGGTCGCACCCACCGCGGCCAAGTTCGGCAAGCAGATCCGCCACGCCGAACGGCGTGGGATCCCCTACGTCTGGTTCGGCAGCGAGGTCAAGGACATCCGCTCCGGAAACCAGGTCGCCGCCGATCCGGCGACGTGGCAGCCTCCGACCCAGGACCTGCGCCCGCAGGTCGTCACCACCACCGAAGACAGCAACACCGAAGGGAACCCCTCGTGATCCGCAACAAGGACGCCGGCGCTCTCCGCGCCGAGCACGTCGGCCAGACCGTCACCCTCGCCGGGTGGGTGGCCAACCGACGCGATCACGGCGGCGTGGCCTTCATCGACCTGCGCGACGCCAGCGGCGTGGTCCAGGTCGTGATCCGCGACGAGGACGTCGCCCACAGCCTGCGCTCGGAGTACTGCCTCAAGATCACCGGCGAGGTCGTCGGCCGCGGCGAGGGTCGCGAGAACCCCAACCTGCCGACCGGTGCGATCGAGGTCGTCGCGGCCGACGTCGAGGTGCTCAGCGCCGCGGCTCCGCTGCCGTTCCCGATCAGCGACCACGTCGACGTCGGCGAGGAGGTGCGCCTCAAGCACCGCTAC
This sequence comes from Nocardioides sp. Root240, assembly GCF_001428825.1. GTDB lineage: Bacteria > Actinomycetota > Actinomycetes > Propionibacteriales > Nocardioidaceae > Nocardioides. The sequence continues at coordinate 410,885 of NZ_LMIT01000002.1, forward strand.
CTCGACCTGCGTCGTACCGCCCCGGGCAACGCGATCCGCCTGCGCAGCAACGTCAACAAGGCGGCGCGCAGCGTGCTCGACGCCCACGACTTCGTCGAGATCGAGACCCCGACGCTGACCCGCAGCACGCCCGAGGGCGCCCGTGACTTCCTGGTCCCCGCGCGCCTGCAGCCGGGCAGCTGGTACGCCCTGCCGCAGAGCCCGCAGCTGTTCAAGCAGCTGCTGATGGTCGCCGGCATGGAGCGCTACTACCAGATCGCGCGCTGCTACCGCGACGAGGACTTCCGCGCCGACCGGCAGCCCGAGTTCACCCAGCTCGACATCGAGATGAGCTTCGTGACCCAGGACGACGTGATCGCCCTCGGCGAGGAGATCGTCGCCGCGCTCTGGAAGCTGATCGGGTACGACGTCGAGCTGCCCCTGCAGCGGATGACCTACGCCGACGCGATGGCCCGCTACGGCTCCGACAAGCCGGACCTGCGGATGGGTCTCGAGCTCGTGGAGTGCACCGACTACTTCAAGGACACCCCGTTCCGCGTGTTCCAGTCGCCGTACGTCGGCGCCGTGGTCATGCCGGGCGGTGCCAGCCAGCCCCGCAAGCAGCTCGACGCGTGGCAGGAGTGGGCCAAGCAGCGTGGCGCCAAGGGCCTCGCCTACGTCCTGGTCCAGGAGGACGGCGAGCTCGGTGGCCCGGTCGCCAAGAACATCACCGACGAGGAGAAGGCCGGTCTGGCCGCGCACGTGGGCGCGAAGCCGGGCGACTGCATCTTCTTCGCCGCCGGTGCGGTGAAGTCCAGCCGCGCCCTGCTGGGTGCCGCGCGCCTCGAGATCGGCCGTCGTACCGGCCTGTTGGACGAGGACGCGTGGAGCTTCCTGTGGGTCGTCGACGCGCCGCTCTTCGAGCCGGCCGACGAGGCCACGGCCGCCGGTGACGTGGCTGTCGGTGGGGGAGCGTGGACGGCCGTCCACCACGCCTTCACCAGCCCGCAGGACCTCGACACGTTCGACAGCGACCCCGGCGGCTCGCTGGCCTGGGCCTACGACATCGTCTGCAACGGCAACGAGATCGGTGGCGGCTCGATCCGTATCCACCGCGAGGACATCCAGAAGCGCGTCTTCGAGGTGATGGGCATCAGCCAGGACGAGGCCGAGGAGAAGTTCGGCTTCCTGCTGGAGGCGTTCAAGTACGGCGCCCCGCCGCACGGCGGCATCGCGTTCGGCTGGGACCGCGTGGTCGCCCTGCTCGCCGGCACGGACTCGATCCGCGACGTCATCGCGTTCCCGAAGACCGGCGGCGGCTACGACCCGCTGACCGCAGCTCCGGCGGCGATCACGCCGGAGCAGCGGAAGGAAGCCGGTGTGGACGCGCGCCCGGAGGACGAAACCAAGGCCTGAACGGCCACGCCGGAAGTTTTCCCGGCGGTCGAGACCAAACCGTTACCGCGTCGCTATCGCTTTGGCGCCACGAGTGCGCCTAATGTCACGGACGGCGAGAGCCTCCCCTCGGAGGCTTCGCGCCGTCCGTGACTGCTCTCGGCTACGAGGTGATGATGACTCTCCCGGCGACTGACCTGGATACCCATGTCGGACCCCCCGTCGGGGAGTCGGAGCCGGAAGCGGGCACCGCCATCGTCGGCCGTTCGCCGATGCAGCTGGCGATGCGACGCTTCCGCAAGGACAAGCTGTCGATGTTCGCGTTCAGCGTCGTGGTCCTCTACTTCCTCGCGGCGGTCCTCGCGCCCTTCCTGGTGAAGTTCGGCGTCCTCGACCCGTACACCTTCCACAACACCGGCGCCGGCAGCCTGCTCGACGAGTTCACGCTGCCCAAGGGCAGCTGGGGCGGCATCTCCGGCGACCACTGGCTCGGTGTCGAGCCGGGCACGGGCCGCGACGTCCTCGCCCGGGTCTGGTACGGCGTAACCTTCTCGCTGGTGATGGCCATCGCGGCCACGATCATCTCGGTCGGCCTCGGCACGGTCTTCGGCATCATCGCCGGTGTCTCCGGCGGTTTCGTCGACTCGGCGATCGGCCGCCTGATCGACCTGGTGCTCTCGTTCCCGAGCACGCTGATGCTGCTGGCGCTCTCGTCGCTCTTCATCGACATCCTCGTCCACGACATCCACGTGCCCGAGGGCGATGTCGCCAACGGCACCTACGTCGTGCTGGTCCTGGGCTTCTTCGGCTGGCCCTACGTCGCCCGCCTCGTGCGCGGCCAGGTGCTGTCGATCCGCGAGCGTGAGTTCGTCGAGGCGGCCAAGCTGATGGGTGCGTCGCGCTTCCGCCTCTACTTCAAGGAGATCCTCCCGAACCTGTGGGCGCCGCTCCTGGTCTCGGCGACGATCACCATGCCGACCTACATCTCGGCCGAGGCCGCCCTCAACTACCTCGGTGTCGGCATCAAGCCGCCGACGCCCACGCTCGGCAACGTGCTCAGCGGGTCGATCGACTACTCGACGTCCGACTTCGTGTTCTTCTTCATGCCGGCGTTCCTGATCATGATCATCGTCGTCAGCTTCAACCTGCTGGGCGACGGTCTGCGCGACGCGCTCGACCCGAAGGGTCACCGATGAGGCCTTGAGCCCATCCCCACCGACATGGTCGCGTCCGCCATTCCTGGGCGCGACCAGCAGAGACGGGCACCAGCCCGCAACCGAAGGAGAGGCAATGGCCAGTAAGAAGAAGCGGATGCTCGCGGTCACCGCGGGCGCGCTGCTGGCGTCGACGGTACTCGCCGCATGCGGCAGTGGCGACGACGACAAAAAGAGCGAGGGCGCCGGCGAGACGGGCGGCACCCTCTACTTCAACGTCGAGAAGCCGATCGACCACTGGGACCCGCAGCGGACCTACGTCGGCACCGACATCTCGAAGCAGAGCCGTCTGGTCTACCGCGAGCTGGTGACCTTCGGCACGAGCGAGGACGCTGTGGAGTCGGCGAAGCCGCTGCCCGACCTCGCGACCGACACCGGTACCGCGAGCGACGGCGGCAAGGTCTGGCAGTTCACGCTGCGTGACGGCGTGAAGTGGGAAGACGGCTCGGACATCACGTGCGAGGACCTCAAGTACGGCCTGTCGCGCAACTTCGCGACCGACGTGATCGTGGGCGGCCCGGCCTTCTACATCCTCTCCTACCTGGACATCCCGGCTGACGCCGATGGCACGCCGCAGTACAAGGGCCCCTACACCAAGAAGGGCCAGGACCTCTTCGACAAGGCGGTCACCTGCGACGGCAAGACGATCACCTACAACTTCAACAAGCCGTGGCCGGACTTCAACCTGGCCATCGCCGCCCTGCACTTCGCCTCGCCGTACCGGGCCGAGAAGGACCAGGGCGACAAGTCGAACTACTCGGTCTTCTCCAGCGGCCCCTACAAGCTCGAGGGCACGTGGGAGAAGGAGTCGGGCGGCACGTTCGTCCGCAACCCCGAGTACGACAAGGCGACCGACGACACCGACAGCCGCAACGCGCTGCCGGACAAGATCGTCTTCAAGATGGGCACGAAGCTCGAGACCACCTACGACGCGATCCTCGCCAACAAGGGCGACGCCGCGTGCACGGTGAGCGACAACCGGCTGCCTCCGTCGAAGTTCAGCGAGATCCCGAACGTCCAGGACCGCTACCAGAACCCCGACTCGCCGTACGCCGACTACCTCTGGTTCAACACCAAGAAGCTCCCGCTCGAGGTCCGTCAGGCCCTCGCCATGGCGACCAACCGTGAGGGCTGGATCGCTGCTGGTGGTGGCGAGCGCGCCTACACCCCGGCCTACTCCGTGGTGAACCCGGCCGTTGCCGGCTACAAGGAGGTCCCGACCTACAAGGACATCCCGCTCGCCGGTGACCCCGACGCTGCGAAGAAGATCCTCGACGAGGCCGGCATCAAGACGCCGTACAAGATCGAGATCCGCTACCCGCAGTCGGAGACCGCCGACAAGCAGGCTGCCGCGCTCAAGGACACCTGGGACAAGGCCGGCTTCACGGTGACCCTGTCGCCCGAGGGTGACGTCTACTACAGCAACATCCAGAAGCCCGACCACAACTACGACGTGGGCTGGGCCGGCTGGGGTGCTGACTGGCCGTCGCCGATGACCGTCCTCCCGCCGCTGTTCGACTCCCGCGCCAACATCCAGGGCGGCTCGCTCGGCCAGGACTACGGCAAGTACGAGGGCAAGGCGTTCAACGACAAGATCACGGAGGCCCAGAACGCGACCGATCTGGACACCCAGATCACGCTCCTCCAGGAGGCGGACCAGATCCTCGCCGACGACATGGTCTACATGCCGCTCGAGATCGCGAAGTTCAACTGGGTCACGGGGAAGAACGTGGACTTCCACACCACCCCCGGTTCCAACTCCTTCCCGGACCTGGGCCTGATCGGCCTTCGGAACGGCGGCTGCTGACCTCAGCAGCCTGAGCACCACCTGGGTTGGCCGGGTCGTCGTACGACGACCCGGCCAACTCCGGCCCGGACCCGGGCCACGCACGTCCACCTCGGCAGGGAACCTGCCGTACCTCGTCCACACCCGATCGGAGTGATGCTGGGTGTTCGCCTTCCTCGTCCGCCGCGTGTTCGCCGGCGTGATCATGCTCATCGTGATGAGCCTGGTCGTCTTCGGGCTCTTCTTCGCCTCGCCGGTCGACGTCGCGGCCTTCGCCTGCGGCAAGAACTGCTCACCGGCGATCAAGGAGCAGACCCGCAAGGCGCTGGGCTACGACGACCCCACGCTGGTGCAGTGGAAGGACTTCATGGTCGGCATCGCGAAGGGACGTGAGTACCCGAACGATCCCGAGCTCCGTGAGGCCGCCCCGCAGCTCGTCGCCAGCTGCGACGCCCCGTGCTTCGGCTACTCGCAGGTCAACTCCAGGACCGTCAACGAGGAGATCTCCAAGGCCTTCCCGATCACGGTGTCGCTCGCCGTGGTCGCGCTGATCATCTGGCTCACCGTGGGCATCGCCCTCGGTTGCATCGCCGCGCTGACCAAGGGCAGCTTCCTCGACAGAGGCCTGGTCGGCATCTCGCTGGTGTTCTACGCCTTCCCGACCTTCTTCATCGGCTTGTTGCTGCTGAAGTTCGTGTCCATCAAGTGGGGGCTCTGGGACATCCCCGAGTACACCTCGATCGCCGACGGCGGCGTGGGAGCCTGGCTCTACAACCTGATCCTGCCGAGCGTCACGCTCGCGGTCGTGTTCATGGCCGCCTACGTCCGGATGACCCGGGCCTTCGTGCTCGAGGCGATGAGCGAGGACTACATCCGCACCGCGCACTCCAAGGGCCTGTCCCGTGGTCGCGTGCTGCGCAAGCACACGCTGCGCGCCGCGCTCACGCCGCTGGTGACGATGGCCGGCCTCGACTTCGCGGGCCTGCTCGGCGGCGCGATCATCACCGAGTACGTCTTCAACTTCAACGGCCTCGGCAAGCTCGCCGTTGACGCCAACCAGAACTACGACCTGCCGACGATCATCGGGCTGGTCGTGCTGGCTGCGTCCTTCGTGATCCTCATGAACATCATCGTCGACGTGCTCTACGCCGTCATCGACCCGCGCGTCCGCCTGGGCTGAGAGGGACAACGACCACCATGACGACCTCAGTCACCCCTGCCGCGACGTCCGCCGGGACCGCCGCGGAGACCTTCTTGTCGGTCCGCGACCTGATGGTGCACTTCCCGACCAGCGACGGCCTCGTCAAGTCGGTCGACGGCCTGTCCTTCGACCTGCAGCGCGGCCAGACGCTCGGCATCGTCGGTGAGTCGGGATCCGGCAAGTCGGTCTCCAGCATGGCCATCATGGGTCTGCACTGGGGGACCGGCGCCAAGATCTCCGGCCAGATCGTCCTCGACGGCACCGACCTGCTGGAGCTCACGCCCGACCAGATGCGCCGCAAGCGCGGCCAGGACGTGGCGATGATCTTCCAGGACCCGCTGTCCGCGATGCACCCCTACTTCACGGTCGGCAACCAGATCATGGAGGCCTACCAGGTCCACAACGACGTCTCGAAGGGCGATGCCAAGAAGCGCGCCATCGAGATGCTCGACCGGGTCGGCATCCCGAACCCGGACCGCCGCTTCTCCGACTACCCGCACCAGTTCTCGGGCGGCATGCGGCAGCGCGCGATGATCGCGATGGGCCTGATCAACAACCCGGGCCTGCTGATCGCCGACGAGCCGACCACCGCCCTCGACGTGACGGTCCAGGCGCAGATCCTCGACCTGCTCCAGGACCTGCAGCGCGAGTTCAACTCGGCGATCATCATCATCACCCACGACCTCGGCGTCGTGGCGGAGATGGCCGACGACGTCCTGGTGATGTACGCCGGCCGCGCGGTGGAGCACGGGCCGTGCCGCGAGCTCCTCACGCACCCCGAGATGCCCTACACCTGGGGTCTGCTCTCGAGCGTGCCTGACGTGACCGGCGACACCGACGCCCGGCTGATCCCGATCCCGGGGAGCCCGCCGAGCCTGCTCAACCCGCCGACGGGCTGTGCCTTCCACCCGCGCTGTCTCCACCGCGACAAGGTCCCCGGCGACCTGTGCCGCACGACGATGCCGGACCTGGTGCCCGGCCAGCGCGGCGCCCACCACACGAAGCGGTGCCACCTGGCCGACTCCGACTCGATCTACCAGACCGAGGTGCTGCCGGAGATCGCACCGGACCTGGCGGAGGAGCCCGCGGGCCCCCTCGTCGGCGAGGCGCCGGAGGAGCAGCGATGACCAACGAGACGATGGCGGAGATCCCCATGCCCGAGGTGCCCCAGGGGCACGGTGCCACCGCAGCCGACCCGACGGCGAAGCCGATCCTCGAGGTCGACCGGCTGCGGATGTACTTCCCGGTCAAGTCGTCCGGGCTGGTCCGTCGTACGGTCGGCCACGTGCAGGCCGTCGACGGCGTGTCCTTCCAGCTCCCCGAGGGCGGGTCGCTCGGCCTCGTCGGTGAGTCGGGCTGCGGCAAGTCGACCACCGGTCGGTTGATCACGCGCCTCTACAAGCCCACGGGCGGCTCGATCCGGTTCGAGGGCCGCGACATCGCCCAGGCCAAGCCGCGCGAGCTCAAGCCGCTGCGCCGGGAGATCCAGATGATCTTCCAGGACCCCTACACCTCGCTGAACCCGCGGCAGACGGTCGGCTCGATCGTCGGCGCCCCGCTCGAGATCCACAAGGTCGTCCCGAAGGACAAGGTGCTGCCGCGTGTGCAGGAGCTCCTGGAGATCGTGGGCCTCAACCCGGAGCACTACAACCGCTACCCGCACGAGTTCTCCGGCGGCCAGCGCCAGCGCATCGGCATCGCCCGCGCGCTGACCCTGCAGCCGAAGGTCCTCGTGGCCGACGAGCCGGTCTCCGCGCTCGACGTGTCGATCCAGGCGCAGGTCATCAACCTGCTCCAGGACATCCAGCGCGAGTTCGGCGTGGCCTTCCTGTTCATCGCCCACGACCTCGCGATCGTCCGGCACTTCTGCCCCGAAGTCGCGGTGATGTACCTCGGCAAGATCGTCGAGATCGGCGACCGCGACTCGATCTACGGCAACGCCCACCACCCCTACACGCAGGCGCTGCTGTCGGCCGTCCCCGACGTGCGCCAGGCGGCCTCGGGCAAGCGCATCGAGCGGATCCGGCTGCAGGGCGACGTGCCGAGCCCGATCGACCCGCCGTCGGGCTGCCGGTTCCGCACGCGGTGCCCTATCGCGCAGGAGATCTGCGCGAAGCACGAGCCGCCGCTGATGCAGATCGGTCGTCGGCACAAGGTGGCCTGTCACTTCCCGGGCCGTCTGGGTGAGGCGCCCCGCGAGCCGCTGACCACCGGCCTGCTCGGTGTCGACGGCGAGGGCCGGCCGGACCCGGGCGCCAGCCCGAGCAACGACCTGGTCGAGCAGCCCGGGTACGCCGACACGTGGTTCGACCTCGACGCGAAGTCGATCGGCCGCGCCTGATCGCCTGTCGTCGCACCTGACTAGGCTCGTGGTCGTGGATGACGAGCCCCAGCTGTTCGACACCCCGTCGAGCCGCGGGGCGACGTCGGGCGGCTCACTGGCGGACGCCGCCCACGTGGCGGCGCCGCTGGCCGTCCGGATGCGCCCGCGCGACCTGGACGAGCTGGTCGGGCAGGGCCACCTGCGCGCCCCCGGATCCCCCCTGCGCCAGCTGGTCGAGGGCGACCAGTCGCTGTCCCTGCTTCTGTGGGGACCGCCGGGCACCGGCAAGACGACGATCGCCTCGATCATCAGTCAGCAGACAGGGCGCCGGTTCGTCGAGGTCTCGGCGGTCTCGGCGGGCGTCAAGGAGGTGCGGGCGGCGATCGACGCGGCCCGGCGCGACCTGATCGCGACGGGGGAGGAGACCGTCCTCTTCGTCGACGAGGTCCACCGGTTCAGCAAGGCCCAGCAGGACGCCCTCCTGCCGGGCGTGGAGAACCGCTGGGTCACGCTGGTCGCCGCGACCACCGAGAACCCCTCGTTCAGTGTCATCTCGCCGCTGCTCTCACGCAGCCTGCTGCTGCGCCTGCAGCCGCTCACCGACGACGACATCGCGGCGGTGCTCGACAGTGCGGTCACCGACGAGCGCGGCCTCGCCGGTGAGCTGGAGCTGGAGGAGGAGGCGCGCGCCCACATCGTGCGCCTCGCCGGCGGTGACGCCCGCCGCTCGCTGACCTACCTCGAGGCGGCGGCAGGAGCCGCCCGCTCGAAGGGCAGCACGACCATCGACGTCGCGACCGCCGAGACGGCGGCCGACCAGGCGGCGGTGCGCTACGACCGCGACGGCGACCAGCACTACGACGTGGTGAGCGCCTTCATCAAGTCGGTCCGCGGCTCCGACGCCGACGCCGCCCTGCACTACCTCGCTCGGATGATCGAGGCGGGGGAGGACCCCCGGTTCATCGCGCGACGGCTGATGATCCTGGCCAGCGAGGACGTCGGTCTCGCCGACCCCACCGCACTGACCACCGCGGTCGCCGCGGCCCAGACCGTCCAGCTGATCGGCATGCCCGAGGCCCAGCTCACCCTGGCCCACGCCACGATCGCGCTCGCCGTGGCCCCGAAGTCGAACGCCGTCACCACCGCGATCTTCGAGGCGATCGCCGACGTCCGGGCCGGCAAGATCGGCAACGTCCCACCGCACCTGCGTGATGCCCACTACTCCGGCGCGAAGACGCTGGGCCACGGCGTCGGCTACGTCTACAGCCACGACGCCCCGTTCGGCGTCGCGGAGCAGCAGTACGCCCCGGACGTGGTCCTCGACCGTGCCTACTACCGCCCGACCGAGCTCGGCGCGGAGGCCGGCGTCAAGCAGCGGTGGGAGCGGGTTCGCCGGATCATCCGCGGCAAGTAGGCTTGTCCGTCGTGACCAGCCTCGTCGTCGTACCCAACGCGCTGGCTGTGCTGACCCTCCTCGCCGTGGCGGCCCTGGCCGTCGGCACCGTCTGGCTCGAGCGCTCCCTGCGGGCGTCGCGACGCCACACCGAGGAGCTGCTCGCCGCCGCCGCCAGCGATGCCGACGTCCTGCGCGAGCAGCTGGCGGGCCTCGAGGTGCGGCTGCGCACCCAGGTGACGGCCGTCGAGACCCGCGACCGGGTGCCGGTCGCGGTCGTCGACGACCGGGAGTACCTCATCACCGACCTCGGCAAGGACCGTGGCCCCCAGGTCCCGGCGCGGATCGTGCCGGCCCCGCAGTTCGCCGACATCCTGCTGCGCGAGAGCGTCATCAAGGGCGCCGCGCTGGCGGCCGGCCTGCGGCGCGCGCTGTCGCCCGAGATCCGCAACCGGATCCGCTTCGAGATGAAGCGTGAGGTCAAGCGCTCGCGCAAGGAGCGCAAGCTGATGCTCAAGGCCGCTCGCCGCGACTGGGAGTCGCGCCAGCGGGCGGGCATCGAGGTGTCGTCGTGATCAGGACCGGCGTGGTGTTCAGCGCCGGCGTCGCGGCCGGCGTCTACGGCGTGGTGAAGGTCCGTCGTGTCGCCGAGGCGTTCACGCCCGACGGCATGCGCGACCGGATAGGTGCCGCGGTCCTCGGCGCGCGGATGTTCCGCGACGAGGTCGCCCAGGGCCAGGCCGACGCCGAAACCCATTTGCGGGAGCGCTACCGCGCTCTGGAGTCTGGAGCCCGGGCGGACCGCCGCCCGGAGCTCGACACCCGTACGGCCACGACGGCCCCGATGGCCGCCCTGAAGGACAAGGAAGAGGACAGATGACGGACCGGTACCTGAGCAGCGCGGAGATCCGCAACCGGTTCCTCGCCCACTTCGAGGGGCGCGGGCACACGGTCGTGCCCTCGGCATCCCTGCTGCTGGACGACCCCAACCTGCTCTTCGTCAACGCCGGCATGGTGCCCTTCAAGCCGTACTTCCTCGGCCAGGAGACGCCCCCGTTCTCGCGGGCGACCAGCGTGCAGAAGTGCGTGCGGACCCTCGACATCGAGGAGGTCGGCAAGACCACCCGCCACGGCACGTTCTTCCAGATGAACGGCAACTTCTCCTTCGGTGACTACTTCAAGGAGGGCGCGGTCCAGTACGCCTGGGAGCTGATCACCGGCGACCAGGCCTCGGGTGGCCTCGGCTTCGACCCCGAGAAGGTCTGGGTCACCGTCCTGCCGGAGGACGAGGAGGCGCGCGACGCGTGGAAGCGGATCGCGGGCCTTCCCGACGAGCGCATCCAGCCGCGCGGCCTCAAGGACAACTACTGGAACATGGGCGTGCCCGGTCCCGGTGGTCCCTGCAGCGAGATCTACATCGACCGTGGCGCCGAGTACGGCCCCGACGGCGGCCCCGAGGCCGACGAGGACCGGTTCCTGGAGATCTGGAACCTCGTCTTCATGCAGGAGGAGCTCTCCGCCGTCCGGGCGAAGGACGACTTCGACATCGCCGGCCCGCTGCCGAGCAAGAACATCGACACCGGCATGGGCCTCGAGCGGGTCGCCTACCTGCTCCAGGGCAAGCAGAACATGTACGAGATCGACACCGTCTTCCCGGTGATCGAGCGCGCGCAGGAGCTGTCCGGCAAGAAGTACGGCGCCGCCGGCTCCGATGGCCATGTCGACGACGTGCGCTTCCGCGTCGTCGCCGACCACGTCCGCAGCTCGCTGATGCTGATCGGCGACGGCGTGACCCCTGGCAACGAGGGCCGCGGCTACGTCCTGCGCCGCCTGCTGCGTCGCGCGGTGCGCAACATGCGCCTGCTCGGCTACCAGGACCCGTCCCTGCCCGAGCTGCTGCCCGTCTCGCGCGACCGGATGGGGGAGAGCTACCCCGACCTGGTCACCGGCTGGGACCGCATCGCCCAGGTCGCGTACGCCGAGGAGGAGGCGTTCCGCAAGACGCTCCAGGCCGGGACCCAGATCTTCGACCTTGCCGCGGGCGAGGTGAAGGACGCCGGCGCGAGCACGATCGCCGGTGAGAAGGCCTTCGCCCTCCACGACACCTACGGCTTCCCGATCGACCTCACCCTCGAGATGGCGGCCGAGGCCGGCCTGACCGTCGACGAGCCGGGCTTCCGCCAGCTGATGACCGAGCAGCGCGAGCGGGCCAAGGCCGACGCACGGGCGAAGAAGGGCCAGCACGCCGACACCGGTGTCTACCGCGGCATCCTCGACGCCAACGGCCCCACGGAGTGGCTGGCCTACGAGACGCTCGAGACCGAGTCCCGCCCGCTGGCACTGCTGCGCGAGGGCAAGGCCGTGAACGTGCTCGCCAACGGCGAGATCGGTGAGCTGGTGCTCGACCGCACGCCCTTCTACGCCGAGTCCGGTGGCCAGGTGGCCGACGCCGGCGTCATCGAGTACGAGGGCGGCTCGCTCGAGGTGCTCGACGTCCAGCGCCCGGTGCGCGGCCTCGTCGTCCACCAGGTTCGCGTCGTCGACGGCGAGCTGCCGGCCGACGCGGCGCTGCTGCACGCCAAGGTCGACCCGCAGTGGCGCATCGGCGCGCGCCAGGCCCACTCCGGCACGCACGTCATCCACGCCGCACTCCGCGAGGTGCTCGGCCCCACGGCGCTGCAGTCCGGCTCCTACAACCGGCCCGGCTACCTGCGTCTGGACTTCGGCTGGCTCAACGCGCTCAGCCCGGAGCAGGTCCACGACATCGAGCAGGTCGCCAACAACGCGCTGCGCGCCGACCTGCCCGTCGGCTGGCAGTACATGACGCTGGGCGAGGCCAAGGACTGGGGCGCGCTCGCGCTCTTCGGCGAGACCTACGACGACACCAAGGTCCGCGTCGTCGAGATCGGCGGCCCCTGGTCGCGCGAGCTCTGCGGTGGCACGCACGTCGACCACTCCAGCCAGATCGGCACCATCGTCGTCACCGGCGAGGCCAGCGTCGGGTCCGGCAACCGCCGGATCGAGGCGCTCACCGGCGTCGAGGGCTTCTCGTACCTCGCCCGTGAGCGCGACGTCGTCGGCCAGCTCTCGACCCTGCTCAAGACCCAGCCCGGCGACCTCGTCGGCCGGGTCGGAGACCTGGTCGAGCGGCTCAAGCAGACCGAGAAGGAGATCGAGAAGATCCGTCTCGCGCAGCTGCTCTCCGGCGGTGCGGCGCTCGCCGCGGGCGCGACTGACGTCAACGGCGTGCGCCTGGTCGCCCAGCGCCTCGACGGCGCCAGCGGGGGCGACGTGCGCACGCTCGCGACCGACGTCCGGGCCCGCCTGGCCGGCGACGCCCCGGCGGCCGTGGTGCTGATCGGCGCGGCCGACGGCAAGGCGGCCGTCGTCGCCGCGCTCAACGACGCGGCCCAGGCCCGCGGCCTCGCTGCCGGCGAGCTGGTCCGCGCCGCGGCGCCCTTCCTCGACGGCAAGGGCGGCGGCAAGGCCGACCTGGCACAGGGCGGCGGCACCGACGTCTCCCGCATCGACGAGGCGCTCGCCGCCGTGACCGCGGCGGTGGCGCAGGCTTGAGAAGGGGCGTCCGGCTCGGCGTCGACCCGGGGGACGCCCGGATCGGCGTCGCCCGGTGCGACCCGTCCGGGGTCCTGGCCACCCCCGTCGAGACGGTACGACGGGGCAAGGGCGACCTGCGCCGGATCCACCAGCTCGCGACGGCCGAGGAGGCCGTCGAGATCGTCGTCGGCCTGCCCCGCTCGCTGTCCGGCTCCGAGGGGCCGGCCGCCGTGAAGACCCGCGCGTTCGCGGATCGGCTCGCGCGCCGGGTCGCGCCCGTCCCCGTACGGCTCGTCGACGAGCGGCTGACCACGGTTACCGCGACCGCGATGCTGCGCGACCAGCGCAAGGGCGCCAAGCAGCGTGCCGTCGTCGACCAGGTCGCCGCGGTCGTGATCCTGCAGCAGGCACTCGACTCCGAGCGGGCGACCGGAACGGCGCCCGGTGAGCTGGTCGTCCCCACCGCTGAGGACTGACTCGTTAGCATGCCGCCCATGCCTTCGGTCCACGTCGCCCTGCGCGACCTCGTCACCGAGCACGGTGAACGCGTCCTCGCTGACGGCCACGAGCTCGTCGCCGCCCTCGAGCAGGTCCCCGCCGAGGTGGCGACGACCGAGCAGCGCCAGGCACTCGTGGACGCGGTCCACCTCGGTGCCTTCGAGCGCATGATCGAGCTGTTGCAGGGCGGTGCTGAGTCCCAGGCAGCCCTCGAGACGGCCGCCGACGAGCTCGTCCAGCAGCGCGGCGGCGACGTCGCCACCGCCGAGTGGGCGCTCGCCTCGCTGGCCTACTCGGTCGACCTGACCCGCGACGACGAGGTCCCGGCCTGGACGCCGGCGTCCCCGGTGACTCCGCGGCCCGCCCTGGCGAAGGAGGAGCCGGCGCCCGCACAGGAGCCGGAGCCCGTGCACGAGGAGGTGCACGAGGACGCCCCGCTGCCCCTCTCCGCCGACCCGGTACGACGACCGCGCCGCCGCTCCGGCTGTCTCCCGATCCTGCTGGTCATCCTGCTGTTCGCCGCGATCGTGGGCTGGTTCGCCCGCGGGGCGGTCTCGGACGTCAAGGACCTCTTCGCCGGCGCCGACGACTACCCGGGCCCCGGCTCGGGCAAGGTGACCGTCGTCATCGATCCCGGCCAGAGCATCTCGTCGATGGGTGACGAGCTCGAGGAGCTCGACGTCGTCGCCTCGGCCGACGCCTTCGTGGACGCCGCGGGCAGCAACCCGGCGGCGCAGGGGATCCAGGCCGCGACGTACACGATGATGCTCAAGATGAAGGCCTCCGACGCCGTGGCCTACCTCGCGAACCCGGCCAACGCCGGCGCCGGCGACACGGTGACCGTGCCGGAGGGTGCGCGGGTGCGCGACATCGTCGCGACGATCGTCGACAAGACCGACTTCACGAAGAGGCAGCTGACCCGGCTGCTCGCGAACCCGGCCAGCATCGGGCTCCCCGCGGAGGCGGGTGGCAACCCCGAGGGCTACCTGTACCCCGCGACGTACGAGATCACCAAGAGCACCACCCCGAAGAGCCTGCTCAGCCAGATGGTCGCGAAGACCGCCGCGGCCGAGAAGGACCTCGGCATCGCGGCGGCCGCGCGCAAGCTCGGCCTCACCCCGCACGAGGTGATCACGGTCGCGAGCATCCTCGAGTACGAGGCGAACCGCGGGCCGGACTACCCGAAGGTCGCCCGGGTGATCTACAACCGCCTCGACGACGGCATGCGCCTGCAGCTCGACTCGACGGTGTCCTACGTCAGCAAGCGCAAGGGCGACGTCTGGACGACCGCTGAGGAGCGCGCCAGCGACTCGCTCTACAACACCTACCAGCACGAGGGCCTGCCGCCGGGGCCGATCGGGTCGCCCGGCCAGGAGACCATCGAGGCGGCCCTGCACCCGGCGAACGGTCCGTGGCTCTACTTCGTGCCCGACTACGAGAACAGCACGACCGTGTTCTCGACGACCCTCGCCGAGCACAACGTGGCGGTCGACCGGCTGAGGGAGTACTGCAGGACCCATGACGAGTGCTGACGCCCCGCGCTTCGGCGTGGTGGGCGACCCGATCGCGCACTCGCTGTCGCCCGTCCTCCACCGGGCCGGGTACGACGCCCTCGGCATCGACGCGCGCTACGACGCCGTGCAGGTGCCGGCCGGCGGGCTCGCGGCCCACGTCGCCGCACTGGGCCCGGAGTGGGGCGGGCTGTCGGTCACCGCACCGCTGAAGCGCGAGGCGCTCGCCCTCGCGACCACGGTCACCGCGCGGGCCACGCTGGCCGGGGGAGCGAACACCCTGGTCCGCACCGCCGACGGCTGGGCTGCCGACAACACCGACCTTCCGGGCGCGGTCGCCGCGATCCGGGAGCGCTACGACGGCCCCGCCAGCGTCGCGACCATCGTGGGTGCCGGTGCCACCGCCGCGTCGACCGGACTGGCACTCGCCGACCTCGGCGTGCGCACGATCCGCCTGCTGGCCCGGGACCCGTCGCGCGCGGAGGAGACGGCGGCCGCGCTGGCAGCCGATCCGCGGCTGGCGATCGACGTCCTGCCGCTCGACGGCGCCGGGATCGTGGGCGAGATCGTGGTCTCGACGATCCCGGTCGCCGCGCAGGACGACGCGCTGGTCGCCGCCACCTGCGGTGCCGCGGTCGTCTTCGAGGTGGTCTACGACCCCTGGCCCTCCCCGCTGGCGGCCGCCGCCGTCGAGCGCGGGCAGGCGCTGGTCTCCGGGCTCGACCTGCTGGTCCACCAGGCCGTCCTCCAGTTCGCGATGTTCACTGGTCACAACGGGCCACTCGACAGCATGCGCGCGGCGGGCGAGCAGGCGCTCGCGAGTCGCTAGCGTCATGGCCATGGACGTGCTCCCCGCCCTCGTCGGCGCCGCCGTCGGGCTGGTCGGCGGCTTCGCCGTGCCGCGGCTGGTCGCGTGGTGCCCCGAACCCGAGCACGACCCGACCGAGAACCCGGACGACTTCCCGGACCACGTGCCCTTCGCCGAGCTCGCCGCCCGCCCCGGGCTGGCATGGCGCTCCGCCGCGGCGTGTGCCGTCGCCGGCGCGCTCGTCGGACTGGTGACCGGGTGGGGCTGGAGCCTGCTCTGGCTGCTGCCCCTGATCCCCGTGCTCTGCGCGCTGACCGTCATCGACTTCGTCACCTGGTACCTGCCCTCGCGGCTGATCCGGCCGTCGTGGGCCGCCGTCGCCGGGCTGTTGGCGGCCGTCGCCGTCGTGGAGCGCGAGCCGGGCTGGGTCCTCGCCGGCGTCATCGGGTTCCTCGCCCTCGGCGGCTACTACGGACTGATGCGCCTGCTGATGCCGCGCGGCATGGCAGGCGGCGACGTCCGGCTCGGTGCACTGCTCGGCCTCGCCCTCGGCCCGCTCGGGCTGGGCGCCCTGCTGGTCTCGGTGCTGGCCGCGTCGCTGCTGTCGGTGGTGGCGTACCTGCCGATGCTGGTGCGCGGCCGGGCGATCAAGGCCACCGATGCGCGCGGGCCGCTGCAGCACCGGGTGCCGTACGGTCCGTTCCTGGTGCTGGGAGCGCTCGTCGCCGTCGTCGTGGGACAGGTCCTGAGCACCTGAGTTGCCCGTGGGACAATCGTGCCCATGTTGCGCTGGCTGACTGCGGGGGAGTCCCACGGCCCCTCCCTGGTCGCGATCCTCGAGGGCCTGCCGGCTCACGTCGAGGTCACGACCGATGACATCTCCGACTCGCTCGCCCGTCGCCGTCTCGGCTACGGCCGCGGAGCACGGATGAAGTTCGAGGCCGACGAGGTCACCGTCACCGGCGGCGTCCGGCACGGTCGCACCCAGGGCGGCCCGGTCGCGATCCAGGTCGGCAACACGGAGTGGCCCAAGTGGGAGACCGTGATGGCGGCCGACCCGGTCGAGCCCGAGCTGCTGGAGAAGCAGGCCCGCAACGCCCCGCTCACCCGTCCGCGTCCCGGTCACGCCGACCTGGCCGGCATGCAGAAGTACGACTTCGAGGACGCCCGCCCGATCCTGGAGCGCGCCTCCGCCCGGGAGACCGCGGCCCGGGTCGCGCTCGGCCGGGTGGCGAGCAACTTCCTCGAGCAGGCGACCGGCGCCCGGATCGTCAGCCACGTGCTGGAGATCGGCGGCGTCCGTACGCCGTCCCGCGACGTCCCGTTGCCCGACGACGTGACCCGCCTCGACGAGGACCCGGTCCGCTGCCTCGACCCGGACGGTTCGAAGCAGATGATCGAGCGCATCGACCAGGCCCACAAGGACGGCGACACCCTCGGCGGGGTCGTCGAGGTCGTCGTCCACGGCCTCCCGCCGGGCCTCGGCTCGCACGTGCACTGGGACCGTCGCCTCGACGCGCGCCTCGCCGGCGCGCTGATGGGCATCCAGGCGATCAAGGGCGTCGAGGTCGGTGACGGCTTCGAGCTCGCCGCGACGCCCGGCTCGCTGGCCCACGACGAGATCGTCCCCACCGACGAGGGCTTGCGCCGTGTCTCGGGTCGCTCCGGCGGCACCGAGGGCGGCATGACGACCGGTGAGGTGCTGCGCGTGCGGGCGGCCATGAAGCCGATCGCGACCGTCCCGCGGGCGCTGCGCACCGTCGACCTCGCCACCGGCGAGGAGGCCGTCGCCCACCACCAGCGCTCCGACGTGTGTGCCGTCCCCGCGGCCGGCATCGTCGCCGAGGCGATGGTCGCGCTGGTCCTGGCCGACGCCGTGCTGGAGAAGTTCGGCGGCGACTCGGTCGGCGAGACCCGTCGCAACGTGCAGACCTACCTCGACAACCTCCGCTACCGGTGACCGCTCCCCGCGCGGTGCTGATCGGCACCATGGGTGCCGGCAAGACGACCGTCGGGCGGCTGGTGGCCGAGGCGCTCGGGGTCCCCTTCGCCGACACCGACGCGGTCATCGAGCAGAGGGCCGGCAAGAGCGTCCAGGACATGTTCGTCGAGGACGGCGAGCCGGCCTTCCGTGCGCTGGAGCGCGCGGTCGTCGCCGAGCACCTCGCCGGCCACGACGGAGTGCTCTCGCTCGGTGGTGGCGCGGTGCTCGACCCGCAGACCCGCGAGCTGCTGGCCGCGCACCGGGTCGTCTTCCTGCGCGTCGGCCTCGCCGAGGCGGTCAAGCGGGTCGGCCTCGGCGTCGGGCGACCGCTGCTGCTCGGCAACATCCGCTCCCGTGTGAAGCTGCTGCTCGACGAGCGCACGCCGATCTACGAGGGCCTCGCCCAGCTCGTCGTCGAGACCGACGAGCGCAGCCCGCGTGCCGTCGCCGACGACATCGTCACCGCCCTGGAGGAGTCCCCGTGAGCACCCCGTCCGTCCTCCGCGTGGCCACCGCGTCGCCGTACGACGTCGTGGTGGGCCACGGCGTCCTGGACCGCCTGCGCGGGCTGCTGCCCGCCGGGGTCCAGCGGGTCGCGATCATCTGCCCCGAGTCGCTGGAGGACCTGCTCGACCCGTTCGCGGACCTGCTCGACGGCCTCGACGTCGTCGTGCTCCAGGTGCCCGACGGCGAGGAGGCGAAGAACTGGGAGGTCGCCGCCGCGTGCTGGGAGGCGCTCGGCGAGGACGGCTTCACCCGCTCCGACGCGGTGGTCACCCTCGGCGGCGGCGCGACCACGGACCTCGGCGGCTTCGTTGCCGCGACCTGGCTGCGCGGCGTCGCCGTCGTCCACGTGCCGACCACGCTGCTGGCGATGGTCGATGCGGCCGTGGGCGGCAAGACCGGCATCAACACGCCCGCCGGCAAGAACCTCGTCGGCTCCTTCCACGAGCCCGCCGGCGTGCTGTGCGACCTGGCCCTGCTCGCGACACTGCCCCGCGCGGAGCTCGTCGCGGGCCTCGGTGAGGTCGTCAAGTGCGGCTTCATCGCCGACCCGCGGATCCTCGAGCTGGTCGAGTCCACCGAGCCGGAGGCGCTGACGGCGGACTCACCCGTGCTGCGGGAGTTGGTCGAGCGCTCGGTCGCGGTCAAGGCCGCGGTCGTCGCCGGTGACCTCAAGGAGCGCGGCGGCGTCGACGGCCACCCCGGCCGCGAGGCGCTGAACTACGGGCACACGCTCGCCCACGCCATCGAGAAGGCCACCGACTACTCCATCCGGCACGGCGAGGCCGTCGCGATCGGCTGCGTGTACGTCGCCGAGCTCGCCGCCCGCGCCGGCGGCCTCGCGCCCGAGCTGGTCGCCCGGCACCGGGCGGTGCTCGAGCGGGTCGGCCTGCCGACGTCGTGGAGCGGCGCCGACTTCGACACCCTGCTCGCCACGATGCGGGTGGACAAGAAGTCGCGGGGCAACCAGCTCCGGTTCGTCGTGCTGGAGGACCTGGCGAAGCCGGTCGTGCTCGCCGGACCCTCCGAGGACGACCTGCGGGCGGCCTACGCCGCTCTGCAAGGATCCTGACCATGGGCAAGCAGGAGGTCTACGTCCTCAACGGACCGAACCTGAGGCGGCTGGGCCGGCGGCAGCCGGAGATCTACGGTCACACCACGCACTCCGACCTCGCCGAGCTGCTCAGCGGCTGGGGCACGGACTACGGCCTCGACGTGCGTTTCCAGCAGACCAACCACGAGGGCGAGATGCTCGACTGGCTCAACGACGCGGCCGACCTGTCGTGGCCCGTGGTGCTCAACGCCGGCGCGTGGACGCATTACTCCTACGCCCTCTACGACGCCTGCGCGCAGCTCACCGCGCCCCTGGTCGAGGTGCACATCAGTGCGCCGTCGAAGCGGCCCGAGGAGTTCCGGCACACCTCGGTGGTCACCCCGCACGCGGCGAAGGTGATCGAGGGCGAGGGCATCGACGGCTACCGCCAGGCCCTGGAGTTCATCGCGGCGCAGTGAGCCCGGGCGCCGGCAGCGTGCGGCGCAGCCGGGTCAGCCCGCGGTGGCGTGCCACCCGGACGGCGGTCGCGCTGATGCCCAGCGCCACGGCGGTCTGCTGGTTGCTCAGGCCCGCGACCTCGGTGCAGGTCAGCACCTCCCGCTCGCGCTCGGGGAGCTCGGCCAGCACCCGTCGGGCCCAGTCCGCCCCGGTCACGTGCTCGGCAGTCCCGGGCGCGGCGAGGTGGCGTCGCAAGGGCACCACGTTCCCCAGGTCGGCCGGCTCGACCGGGGAGGTCGCGCGGCGCGACGTACGACGGCGGGCGGCGCGGGCGTTGTTGCGGGCGATGCCGAACAACCAGCCCGCGAAGGCGTCGCGGTCGCCCTCGAAGTCCGCGATCGAGCGCGCGGCCACCAGCCACGTCTCGGCGACCAGGTCGTCCGGAGCCGCCAGCACGTCACCCGAGGGACGCGCACGGAGCCAGACCAACAAGCGGCCGGTCAGGCTCTCGTACAGTTCGCGCCAGGCGTCAGGGTCCCCGTCCCGAGCCCGCGCAATGAGCTCGTCCTCCACCCGCGGCGCCGTCTCAGGCCCCCGCCGGGGCGGCCGCGTCGGTGCCGTCCGTGCTGCCGCTGGTGCCGCCACTGCCGCTGTCGCGGCCGCTGTCCCCACCGTGGTGCCCGCTGTCGTCGGTCGTCTCCGGGGTGTCCGGGGTGTCGCTCGCCTGGTCCCTGCCCCCGCCGCCGTCCGAGTCACTGCCCGAGTCACTGCCCGAGCCGCTGTCCGTGCTGTCGTCGGAGCCGTGGTGACCGCTGTCGTCGGTGGCCTCGTCGCCCGCGCGGCCGCCGTGGTCATCGCCGGTCGAGCCCTGGGCCTCGCCGGCGTCGTCGGTGCGGCCCACCGAACCCGGGGCCGGATCGTCGGCGACGGGCGCGCTGGAGGTGTCCTCCGGGCCGCGGGAGCCGTCGGGGTCGTCACGGGGCGTCGTGGCGTCGGTGCTGGACGCGTCGTCGCTCGGGGTGATCGACGTCGAGGGGAGCGGCTCCGGCTCGTCGTCGCGGCCCAGCCCGGTCAGCGCCACGGCGCCACCCGCGACCACCGCGACCGCGGCGGCCGCGGCGACGGCGGCCATCCAGCCCCGCGGGGCGACAGCCGGCGCCGTACCGGACCCGGGGACGGAGGCGCGCGCCTCCAGGGCCAGCTGCGCGACGAAAGCCGGGTCGGCCGGCGTCTCCGGGATCGGCAGGCTGAGGTCAGGGGTGCGGTCCATGCTCATCGTTCTCGTCAGGGGGAGTGATCGCCCGGGACCCATTGTCGCGGGTCCCGGGCGTCGGGGGTCAGTCGTCGGATCCGCCGTGACCTGAGCCGTCGTGGCCCGAGTCGTCGGTCGGCTCGTCCGTCGGGTCGTCCGTCGGGTCGTCCGAGCCGTCGTGGCCCGAGCCGTCGTGACCGGAGTCGTCGTCGACCTCGGGAGCCTCGGACTCACCGCCGTGGTGCTCTCCGTCGTCCTCGCCCTGGTCGTCGGCGTCGTCCTCGGCGTGGTCACGGCCGCGGTGGTCGCCCTGGTCGTCGGGGCCCTCGTTCTCGGCCTGGCCCTGGTCGTCGGCGTCGTCGGTCTCCGGGGCGTCCGTCTCGGGGTCGTCGGTCTCGGGGTCGTCGGTCTCGGGCGCGTCCGTCTCGTCGGTCTCCTCGGCCTCCGGGGCCTCGGTCTCGTCGGTCTCGTCGGCCTCCGGGGTGTCGCTCGTGGAGTCGTCGACCACGCTCGGCCCGTGGTCGTCGGAGTCGTTCGCCGCGCCCACGGCGTACGCGCCTCCGAGCGTGGCGAGCACGATGGCGAAGGCGGCGGCCGCGGTGCGGTACGGGGTGAGCTTGCGCATGGTGTCCTCCCTCGTGGCGACCCGTTGTCGCCGTACACCGGGTTCATGCCGCCGGGCGCGACAGGTGTTACGCGGGTGACGAAGATTTCTCCGCCGTTGACGAGCGTCGATAGGATCGGGGGCTGTGCCACGCCGTGACGGCCGTGGCCCCACCCATTGACATCTGCATCGAAGAAGGCTGACGCATGGCTACGACGAACGACCTCAAGAACGGCATGGTCCTCAAGCTGGAGAACCAGCTCTGGCAGGTGGTCGAGTTCCAGCACGTGAAGCCCGGCAAGGGCCCGGCCTTCGTCCGCACCAAGCTCAAGCACGTCGAGTCGGGCAAGAACGTCGACAAGACCTTCAACGCCGGCACCAAGGTCGAGACCGCCACGGTCGACCGCCGCTCGTTCCAGTACCTCTACAACGACGGCACCAACTTCGTCTTCATGGACGTCCAGGACTACGACCAGATCGAGGTCGCCCCGGAGATCGTCGGCTCGGCCGCCGGCTTCCTCCTGGAGAACCAGGACGTCGTCATCGCCACCAACGAGGGCCGCGTGCTCTTCATCGAGATGCCGGCCTCGGTCGAGCTGCTCGTCTCCTACACCGAGCCGGGCGTCGTCGGCGACTCCGCCACCGGCCGTACCAAGCCCGCCACCCTCGAGACCGGTGCCGAGATCCAGGTCCCGCTCTTCATCGAGCAGGGCGAGAAGATCAAGGTCGACACCCGCGACGGTGGTTCCTACCTGAGCCGTGTGAAGGGCTGATGGGAGCCCGGACCAAGGCCCGCAAGCGCGCCCTCGACGTCCTCTACGCCGCCGACATGCGCGGTGAGACGGGCGTCGAGGCCCTCGCCCGCGTCATCGCCGAGGGTGAGCCGCCGAGCAACCCCTACACGCGCACCCTCGTCGAGGGCGTGACGGAGCGGCGCGAGCGGATCGACGAGGTCCTCTCCGAGTTCTCCACCGGCTGGAGCCTGGCCCGCATGCCCGCCGTCGACCGCAACGTCCTGCGGATCGGCGTCTGGGAGATGCTCTGGGTCGACGACGTCCCCGACACGGTCGCGGTGACCGAGGCGATGGCGCTCGTCCAGGAGCTCTCCACCGATGAGTCGCCGGCGTTCGTCAACGGCGTGCTCGGCGCGATCCAACGGAGCAAGTCGACGCTGGTCTGAGTTGTTGCGGTTTGGGACCAAACCGCAACAATTCCGGCTCCCGGGATGCGGTTCCTGCCCAAGCGGTGGACCTGCGGACGCTGGTGGGGGCTTGGTGCATGTGCCAGTCTGGCCGTCATGCCGCAGCCTGCAGAGGTCGACGTCGTCGTCATCGGACTCGGACCGGGCGGTGAGCACGTCGCCGCCTCCCTGGCCCGCGCCGGACTGAGCGTGGTCGGGGTCGACCGGCGCCTGGTCGGCGGTGAGTGCCCCTACTTCGGGTGCATCCCGTCGAAGATGATGATCCGGGCCGCCGACGCGCTGGCCGAGGCCCGTCGCGTCGGTGCGCTTGCCGGCTCGGCCGACGTCTCGCCCGACTGGACCGCCGTCGCCGACCGGATCCGCGACGAGGCCACCGACGACTGGGACGACGCCGTCGCCGTCGAGCGGCTGGAGAAGGCCGGCGCCCGGTTCGTGCGCGGCGAGGGCCGCCTCGACGGACCCGGCCGCGTGGTCGTCGAGACCGCCGACGGACCCGTCGAGCTGACGGCCCGTCGCGGCGTCGTCCTCAACACCGGCACCGAGCCCGCGGTGCCGCCCATCGACGGGCTCGCCGGCACGCCGTACTGGACCAACCGCGACGCCGTGCGTCTGCGGGAGCTCCCCTCGAGCCTCGTGGTGCTCGGCGGCGGGGCGATCGGTTGCGAGCTCGCCCAGGCCTTCTCGCGCTTCGGCGTGGAGGTCACCGTCGTCGAGGCCGGGGAGCGGATCCTCGGCCCGGAGGAGCCGGAGGCGAGCGCGGTCGTCGCGGCCGCGCTCGAGGCCGAGGGCATCACCGTCCGGGCCGGCGTCGGCGTCACCGCCGTGTCCCACGAGGGTGCCTTCAGCATCGGTCTCGCCGACGGGACCTCCCTCGGCGCCCAGACGCTGCTGGTGGCGGCGGGGCGTCGTACGAACCTGGCGGGCATCGGGCTCGACACCGTGGGCGCCGACCCGTCGGCGCGCACGATCGAGGTCGACGAGCGGATGCGCGTGGCGGGCGTCGACGGTCTCTGGGCGATCGGTGACATCACCGGCAAGGGCGCCTTCACGCACATGTCGATGTACCAGGCCGATGTCGCGATCCGGGACCTCACCGGCGAGGCCGGTCCGTGGGCCGACTACCGCGCCGTCTCCCGCGCGACCTTCACCGACCCCGAGGTCGGCTCGGTCGGCATGACCGAGAAGCAGGCGCGCGACGCCGGGCTCCGTGTCGGCGTCGGCACCACGAAGCTCCAGGAGTCGAGCCGCGGCTGGTTGCACAAGGTCGGCAACGAGGGCGTGATCAAGGTCGTCGTCGACCTCGACCGCGACGTGCTCGTCGGCGCCACCGCCGTCGGACCGTCGGGCGGCGAGATCATCGGCATGCTGGTGACCGCCGTGCACGCCGAGGTCCCGCTGGCGACCCTGCGCGGCATGCACTTCGCGTACCCGACCTTCCACCGCGCCGTCGAGACCGCCCTGGGAGCAGTGACCGAGGTGTCCTGACAGATCGGGGTAGTTTTGGCCGCGGCCACTACCTATCTCGGAGGTACCCGTGAGTCACCCCTCGCCCGACCCCCTGACCGACCCGATCCCGCCAGCGGGGGAGCACACGCTCCTTCGCCCGGCGCCCCCGGGACCTCCGCCGGCGGCGCCTCCGCCGCCGTACCAGGCCCCGGTCGAGCCGCGTCGTTTCATGACCGCCACGGACTTCCTGGACCGGCGCCACGCCGAGCGCGAGCCCGGGCCGGCGACGTGGGGCTGGCAGGGCCGCGTACGACGCTGGTCCGGTGGCCTGGTCAAGCCCGCGATGAGCGCCAAGGAGCGGGCCTGGGAGGCCGACCGGGCGCAGGTGCAGAAGGAGTTCGACGGCCCCCGCACCATCGCCTTCGTGAACCCGAAGGGCGGCGCCGCCAAGACGACCGGCGTGCTCGCGGCGGGCTACACCTTCGGCACCGTCCGCGGCGGCGGCGTGATCGGTTGGGACAACAACGAGACCCGGGGCACCCTCGGCATCCGCGGTGCCCGCAGCCAGCACCGCAACACCACCCGCGAGCTGCTCGAGGACGTCGAGCGCTTCCGTCACGCCGACCAGTCCCGGATCGGCGACCTCGGCGCCTTCGTCCGCTCCCAGGGCGACGCGCACTTCGACGTCCTCGCCTCCGACGAGCGGCCCGACGTGACCGGCGTGATCCACGCGAAGGACTTCGCCGAGGTCCACTCGCTCCTCGAGCGCTTCTACCGGCTGATCCTGGTCGACACCGGCAACAACCTGCGGGCCGAGAACTGGCTCGCCGCCGCCGAGGCCGCGGACCTCCTGGTCGTCACCAGCACGGTCCGCGAGGACACCGGCTACAGCGGTCTCTGGATGCTCGATGCGCTCCAGGATGCCGGCTACGACAACCTGAAGTACAAGACCGTCACCGTCCTCTCCGACCCCAGCCCCAAGGTCGACGAGGCCCTCGCCCGCGACCTCGTGCAGGTCTACGAGCAGCGCACCCGCGGCGTCTACCGCGTCCCCTACGACCCCGCCCTCGTCTCCGGCTCGGTCGTCCCGTACGCCGAGCTGTCCGCCGCCACGCGACGCTCGTGGTTGCGCGCCTGCGCGGGGATGGCGGCGGCGTTGTGACCGGCGTACGGCGGGCGGTCCTCGGGCTGCGGGTCCGGCTCGCGCGGGTGATGGGGGCGCTGGCGGGCGCGCGCGCCTGACGGTTGGGTCACTGCGGTCCGAGCGTGTCGTCGAGCCTCTGGTGTCTGAAGTCCTCGCCGGAGAGATCAGTCCGCTTGCCCACCGGCCGACGGTACGACGAACCGGGGCACGGGACACGCGGTTATCCGATGGAGCTGACGAGCCGGGTTGCCCGGGCTGCGGCTGGTGTCCGCCGTCCAGCACCACCTCCGCGCGCGCTTTCGCTGGATCGGCGACAAGTACGACGACGGTGGGCGTGCCGACCTGACGGGCTGGTGGCGCGATCCGGTCGTGCTGAGCCTCCTCGGCCCCGCGCTCGCAGGTGTCGTGCCGTCGGCAGCGGAGGCGACGGTCGTGCTGGCGCCCCAGTCGCGTGGCACGCTGCTGGGCTCACTCGTCGCTGCCCACCTCGGGGTCGGGCTCGTCGAGCTCCGGAAGGAGCCGGGGACCGCGGCGGACAGCGACGCGTGGCGGACCCGCACGACGCCCCCGGACTACCGCGACCGCCAGCTCGTGATGGGCTTTCGCAGGGCGCTGGTCCGCTCTGGTGACCGGGTCCTGTTCGTGGACGACTGGATCGCAACGGGTGGGCAAGCGCTCACTGCGAAGGCACTCGTCGACGACACGGGCGCTACCTGGCTCGGCGCGTCCGTGATCGTCGACGGGCTCGAGACGCCGTCGTACCGACGCCCCCTGGGGTTGCGTGGCCTCCTGCACCTCCGCGACCTCTGACGGGTGGAGTCGTGCCGCGCGGGCACCAGACCTCCATGAACGTCTGCCTCGTGTGGCTCGGTGATCCGTCGGCAGCGCGGCACGTCCTCGGGGAGCCCGGGCCGTGGCGCGAGGTGCGCGAGGCAGGGCCCGGGCTCCTCCTGGTCGAGACGTACGAGACCGTCTCGCGGGTCTACCACGAGGTGAAGTGGATGCTGCCGGACGCCTGCCCGCTCCTGGTCGCCCCGGTGGGGTGGCGGCCGAAGGCGCGCGGGCTGGCGGCCGGCACGGTGTCGTGGCTGAGGAACAGGTTGGCCCTCCCGGACAGGACTCGCCCGGATCGGACGGAGGAGGCGGGGTAGTGCAGGTGTACGGCCGAGCGGGCCAGCCGAGGTCCGCCGCGCGAAACTGAAGGGAGTCCCGACATGGGTCTCGACGACAAGATCAGCAACGCCGCCGAGGAGAAGACGGGCCAGGCCAAGGAAGCACTCGGCAAGGCCACGGACAACGAGGACCTCGAGGCGGAGGGCAAGGGCGACCAGCTCAAGGGCAACCTCAAGCAGGCGGCCGAGAAGGTGAAGGACGCCTTCAAGTGATCGTCTGATCGCCGTACGACGCGAAGGGGCTCCGGGGACACGGGGCCCCTTCGTCCTGTCCGGCGCGACTGCCCGCGCCGTGGTCCGCGGCACACCGGACCCGGTTCGGCCGGAGGGCTGGTCGCCCGGTAGGGTGGAGCCCGATCAGACATCCTTTAAGGAGCCGTCCCGTGAGGCGGAGAAGGAGGTCAGGCACGCTGATGCCTACCCACGCGCAGAGCCCCGCCGAAGGGCGCGTCGTCCTCGACGCCGGCGACATCAGCCGGGCTCTTGTCCGCATTTCCCACGAGATCCTCGAGCGCAACAAGGGCGCCGAGGATCTCCTGCTTCTCGGCCTCCACACGCGCGGTGTCCCGCTGGCGCGCCGGCTGGCCGACAACATCGCGAAGGTCGAGGGTACGACGCCGCCGACCGGGTCGCTCGACGTGACGATGTACCGCGACGACCTGCGCTCGCACCCCACGCGCGCCCCGCACCGCACCGAGCTTCCCGCCGGGGGCATCGACGGCAAGACCGTCGTGCTGGTCGACGACGTGCTCTACTCCGGCCGCACCATCCGGGCCGCGCTCGACGCGCTGTCGGACCTGGGCCGGCCGGCCGTCGTACGGCTGGCGGTGCTGGTGGACCGCGGGCACCGCGAGCTGCCCATCCGTGCCGACCACGTCGGCAAGAACCTGCCCACCGCGCGCAGCGAGCGCGTCAGCCTGCGCCTGAGCGAGATCGACGGGGAGGACGAGGTGACGATCCGGTGAACCGGCACCTGCTGAGCATCGACGACCTGGAGGTCGCCGACATCCACCGCATCTTCGCCACCGCGGCGGAGATGCACGACGTCCAGAAGCGTGAGGTGAAGAAGCTGCCGGCCCTGCGCGGTCGGACGGTCATCAACCTCTTCTTCGAGGACTCCACCCGCACCCGGTCGAGCTTCGAGATCGCCGGCAAGTGGCTCTCCGCCGACGTCATCAACCTCTCGGCCAAGGGCAGCAGCGCGAGCAAGGGCGAGTCCCTGCGCGACACCGCGCTCACCGTGACCGCGATGGGCATCGACGGCCTGGTCGTGCGCCACTCGGCGAGCGGCGCGGCCGAGCAGATCAGCCGCTGGGTCGACGTTCCGGTCATCAACGCCGGCGACGGCACCCACGAGCACCCCACGCAGGCGCTGCTCGACGGCTACGCCCTGACCCGCAAGCTCGGCACGCTCGAGGGCAAGCACGTCGCGATCGTCGGCGACGTCACCCACAGCCGGGTGTTCCGCAGCAACGTCAAGAGCCTGGTCAAGCTCGGCGCGAGCGTCACGGTCGTGGCGCCGCCGACGCTGATGCCGTCAGGTGTGGGGGACTGGTCGAAGGCGGCGGGCTTCGCGACGTCCTACGACCTCGACGCGGTCCTGCCCGATGTCGACGCGGTGATGATGCTGCGCGTCCAGCGCGAGCGGATGAGCGGCGGCTTCTTCCCGACGGCGCGGGAGTACACCGTCGGCTACGGCCTCACCCGCAACCGGCTGGACCTGCTGAAGCCGGGTACGCCGATCCTGCACCCCGGTCCGATGAACCGCGGGCTCGAGATCTCCCCGGACGCCGCCGACGCCGCCGACAGCCTGGTCCTCGACCAGGTCTCGAGCGGCGTGGCCGTCCGGATGTCCGTGCTCTACCACCTGCTCGCCGGCGAGCCTGAGTCGATGGGAGGGGAGTCTGCATGACCACCCTGATCAAGGGCGCCACCCTGCCCGACGGTACGACGGCCGACGTCCTCGTCGCCGACGGCACCATCGCCGAGGTCGGCACCGTCACCACGAAGGCTGACGACACGATCGACGCCGACGGCCTGCGCCTGCTGCCGGGCCTCGTCGACCTGCACACCCACCTGCGCGAGCCGGGCCGTGAGGACGCGGAGACCGTCCTCACCGGCTCCCGCGCCGCGGCGGTCGGCGGCTACACCGCCGTCCTGGCCATGGCCAACACCAACCCCGTCACCGACACGGCCGAGGCGGCGGAGCGGGTCCTCGACCTGGGCCGTCAGGCCGGCCTGGTCGACGTCCAGCCGGTCGGTGCCGTCACCAAGGGCCTCGCGGGCGCGGAGCTCGCGGAGCTCGGCCTGATGGCCCGCAGCCGCGCGAAGGTCCGGGTCTTCTCCGACGACGGCAAGTGCGTCCACGACGCGCGCGTCATGCGGCGCGCGCTGGAGTACGTCAAGGCGTTCGGCGGCGTGGTCAGCCAGCACAGCCAGGACCCGGCGCTCGCCGGTCCGACCGCGTGCTGCCACGAGGGCGAGCTGTCCGGCCGACTCGGTCTGCCCGGCTGGCCCGGCATCGCCGAGGAGGTCATCGTCGCCCGCGACGTGATGCTCGCCCGCCACACCGGCAGCCGGGTCCACGTCGCGCACGTCTCGACCGCCGGCAGCGTCGAGGTGGTCCGCTGGGCCAAGGCCCAGGGCATCGACGTGACCGCCGAGGTCACGCCGCACCACCTGCTGCTGACCACCGACCTGCTCAGCGGCTACGACCCGACATTCAAGGTCAACCCGCCGCTGCGCCCGGCCGAGGACGTCGAGGCGCTGCGCGCCGCACTCGCCGACGGCACGATCGACGCGGTCGCCACCGACCACGCCCCCCACGCCCGCCACGACAAGGAGCACGCCTTCGTCGACGCGGCGTTCGGCATGCTCGGCCTCGAGACCGCTCTCTCGGTCGTCACCACGGTGATGGTCGAGGGCGGCCTGCTCGACTGGGCAGGCGTCGCCCGCGTGATGAGCGCGAACCCGGCCCACATCGCAGGGCTCGACGGACACGGCCGGCCGATCGCGGTCGGCGAGCCCGCCAACCTGACCCTGGTCGACCCTGCCGCGCAGGTGGTCGTCGACCGCGCCGCCAGCGTCTCGCTGAGCCGCAACAATCCCTGGCACGACCGCAAGCTCACCGGACGGGTGGTCGCCACGCTGCTGCGCGGCACGCCCACGGTGCTGGAAGGAGCTCTCGTATGACCACCCCCGCCCTGCTCGTCCTCGAGGACGGGCGCACCTTCCACGGCGAGGCCTACGGCGCCGAGGGCGAGACCTTCGGCGAGGCCGTCTTCAACACCGGCATGACCGGCTACCAGGAGACGCTCACCGACCCGTCGTACCACCGCCAGGTCGTGGTGATGACGGCCCCGCACGTCGGCAACACGGGCATGAACGACGAGGACCCGGAGTCGAAGCGCATCTGGGTCGCCGGGTACGTCGTCCGCGACCCCGCCCGCGTGC
This sequence comes from Nocardioides sp. Root240, assembly GCF_001428825.1. Classification (GTDB taxonomy): domain Bacteria; phylum Actinomycetota; class Actinomycetes; order Propionibacteriales; family Nocardioidaceae; genus Nocardioides. The sequence goes on from NZ_LMIT01000002.1 coordinate 440,800, forward strand.
CCAGCAACTGGCGCTCGCAGCGCTCCCTCGACGACGAGCTGAAGGCGCAGGGCGTCGTCGGGATCTCCGGCATCGACACCCGCGCGCTGACTCGTCACCTGCGCGAGAGCGGCGCCATGCGCGTGGGCATCTCCACGGTCGAGACCGACCCGGCGAAGCTCCTCGAGAAGGTCAAGGCGTCGGCCGAGATGACCGGCGCCAACCTCTCGGAGGCCGTCTCCACCAACGAGGCCTACGTCGTCCCGGCGCAGGGCGAGAAGCGGTTCACCGTCGCCGCCCTCGACCTCGGCATCAAGGACATGACGCCCTACCGGATGAGCGAGCGCGGCATCGAGGTCCACGTGCTGCCCGCCACCGCGAGCATCGACGACGTCCTCGCGGTCGGCCCCGACGGCCTGTTCTTCTCCAACGGCCCGGGCGACCCGGCCGCGACCACCGGCCAGGTGGAGCTGCTCCAGCAGGCCCTGCAGCAGGACCTGCCGTACTTCGGCATCTGCTTCGGCAACCAGCTCTTCGGCCGCGCGCTCGGCTTCGGCACCTACAAGCTGAAGTACGGCCACCGCGGCATCAACCAGCCGGTGATGGACCTGACGACCCGCAAGGTCGAGGTCACCGCGCACAACCACGGCTTCGCCGTGGACGCGCCGGTCGGCGAGCCCACCGCGACGCCGTACGGCGTCGCGACGGTCAGCCACGTCTGCCTGAACGACGACGTCGTCGAGGGCCTCGAGCTCCGCGACGCCGGCGGGAAGCTGAAGAGCTTCTCCGTCCAGTACCACCCCGAGGCCGCCGCCGGTCCCCACGACGCGGCCTACCTGTTCGACCGGTTCGTAGAGCTCCTGGAAGGCAACTGATGCCGAAGCGTGAAGACATCAAGTCGGTCCTGGTCATCGGCTCCGGGCCGATCGTCATCGGCCAGGCCTGCGAGTTCGACTACTCCGGCACCCAGGCGTGCCGGGTGCTCAAGGAGGAGGGCCTGCGGGTCATCCTGATCAACTCGAACCCGGCCACGATCATGACCGACCCGGAGTTCGCCGACGCGACGTACGTCGAGCCGATCACCCCGGAGTTCGTCGAGAAGGTCATCGCCAAGGAGCGCCCCGACGCAATCCTGCCGACCCTCGGTGGCCAGACCGCCCTCAACGCGGCCATCGCGGCCCACGAGAGCGGCGTGCTCGAGAAGTACGGCGTCGAGATGATCGGCGCCAGCTTCGAGGCGATCCACCGCGGCGAGAACCGTGAGCTGTTCAACGCGATCGTGCACAAGGTCGGCGGCGAGGTCGCCCGCAGCTTCGTGTGCCACTCGATGGACGACGTCGAGAAGGCCGCCGGCGAGCTGGGCTTCCCGATCGTCGTCCGGCCGTCGTTCACGATGGGCGGCCTCGGCTCCGGCATCGCCTACGACGAGGCCGACATGCACCGCATCGCCGGTGCCGGCCTGTCCGCCAGCCCGACCACCGAGGTGCTGATCGAGGAGTCGATCATCGGGTGGAAGGAGTACGAGCTGGAGGTGATGCGCGACAAGGCCGACAACGTCGTCATCATCTGCTCGATCGAGAACTTCGACCCGATGGGTGTGCACACCGGTGACTCGATCACCGTCGCCCCGGCGATGACGCTGACCGACCGCGAGTACCAGCACCTGCGCGACCTCGCCATCGGCATCATCCGCGAGGTCGGCGTCGACACCGGCGGCTGCAACATCCAGTACGCCGTCAACCCCGCCGACGGCCGGGTGATCGTCATCGAGATGAACCCGCGGGTCTCGCGCTCCTCCGCGCTGGCCTCCAAGGCGACCGGCTTCCCGATCGCCAAGATCGCCGCGAAGGTCGCGGTCGGCTACACCCTCGACGAGATCCCCAACGACATCACGCAGGAGACCCCGGCCTCCTTCGAGCCGAGCCTCGACTACGTCGTGGTGAAGGTGCCGCGGTTCGCGTTCGAGAAGTTCCCGACCGCCGACACCACCCTGACCACGCACATGAAGTCGGTCGGCGAGGCGATGTCGATCGGCCGCAACTTCACCGAGGCGTTCAACAAGGCGCTCCGCTCCCTGGAGAACAAGGCCGCGCCCTTCCACTGGACCGGCGAGCCCGGCGACAAGGACGCACTGCTCGAGGCGATCAAGGTCCCGCACGACGGTCGCGTCCAGAAGCTGATGCAGGCGATCCGCGCCGGTGCGACCCAGGAGGAGGTCCACGACGCCACGAAGATCGACCCGTGGTTCGTCGACCAGATGTTCCTCATCGACGAGGTGGCCCAGAAGGTCGCCGCCTCCGAGTCGCTCGACGCCGGTGCGCTGCGCCTGGCCAAGCGCCATGGCTTCTCCGACGCGCAGATCGCCGGGATCCGCGGGCTGCAGGAGTCCGAGGTCCGGATCGCGCGCCAGACGCTCGGCGTCCGGCCGGTCTACAAGACGGTCGACACCTGCGCCGCCGAGTTCGCCGCGGCGACGCCGTACTACTACTCGTCCTACGACGAGGAGACCGAGGTCCTCCCGCGCGCCGAGGGCAAGGAGGCCGTGATCATCCTCGGCTCCGGCCCGAACCGCATCGGCCAGGGCATCGAGTTCGACTACTCGTGCGTGCACGCATCGCTCGCGCTGGCCGAGGCCGGCTACGAGACGATCATGGTCAACTGCAACCCGGAGACGGTCTCGACCGACTACGACACCTCGGACCGGCTCTACTTCGAGCCACTGACCCTCGAGGACGTCCTCGAGATCTACGAGGCGGAGAAGGCGGCCGGCCCGATCGCCGGCGTCATCGCCACGCTCGGCGGCCAGACGCCGCTGGGCCTCGCACAGGGCCTGCAGGACGCCGGCGTCCCGATCGCCGGCACCAGCCCCGAGGCGATCGACCTCGCCGAGGAGCGCGGCGCCTTCGGTCGCGTCCTCGCCGCCGCCGGCCTGGTGGCGCCGAAGCACGGCACGGCCGTGTCCTACGAGGACGCGCAGAAGATCGCGCACGAGATCGGCTACCCGGTGCTGGTGCGCCCGTCGTACGTCCTCGGTGGCCGTGGCATGCAGATCGTCTACAGCGACGCGGCGCTCGAGGCCTACATCGAGGCCGCGACCGAGATCAGCCCGGACCGCCCGGTGTTGGTCGACCGGTTCGTCGACGACGCGGTCGAGATCGACGTGGACGCGCTCTACGACGGCACCGACCTCTTCCTCGGCGGCGTCATGGAGCACATCGAGGAGGCCGGCATCCACTCCGGCGACTCGTCCTGCGCCCTGCCGCCGATCACGCTCGGCGACGCCGAGATCACCCGGATCCGCGAGGCCACCACGGCGATCGCGAAGGGTGTCGGCGTCCGCGGCCTGATCAACATCCAGTTCGCGCTCGGCGCCGACGTGCTCTACGTCATCGAGGCCAACCCGCGCGCCTCCCGCACGGTGCCCTTCGTCTCCAAGGCGACCGGCACCCAGCTGGCCAAGGCCGCCGCCCGCGTCATGCTGGGTGAGACCATCGCCGACCTGCGCGCGTCCGGTGCGCTGCCGGCCGAGGGCGACGGCGGCACGCTGCCGGCCGACTCCCCGATCGCGGTCAAGGAGGCGGTGCTGCCCTTCAACCGGTTCCGCACCAAGGAGGGCAACTTCGTCGACACGGTCCTCGGGCCGGAGATGAAGTCGACCGGCGAGGTGATGGGCTTCGATGCCGATTTCGGCACGGCGTTCAGCAAGTCCCAGGCCGCGGCCTACGGCTCGCTGCCGACCGAGGGCAAGGTGTTCATCTCGATCGCCAACCGCGACAAGCGCACGATGATCTTCCCGGCCCGGGTCCTCGCGGACTACGGCTTCGAGATCCTCGCGACGCAGGGGACGGCCGAGGTGCTGCGCCGCAACGGCATCCAGGCGACCGTCGTCCGCAAGCACTTCGAGGGCAAGGGCCCGAACGGCGAGCCGACCGTCGTCGACATGATCCTCGGCGGCGAGATCGACCTGATCGTCAACACCCCGCACGGCTCCACCGGCGGCGGCGACTCGCGCATCGACGGCTACGAGATCCGCTCCTCCGCCGTGCTCACGGGCACGCCGTGCATCACCACGGTGCAGGGCCTGGCCGCGGCGGTGCAGGGGATCGCGGCGATCCGCGCCGGCTCGATCGGCGTGAAGTCCCTGCAGGAGTGGCACGGGCGCGTCGGTGATTGAGGTGCGAGCGCAGCGAGCCTCGAAATCGATCTACGACCGGGTCTTCGACAACGTCCTGGTCCGGATGGACGCCGAGAAGGCGCACCACCTGACCTACGACGCCCTCAAGGCCGGGGGACCGGTGCTCACCCGCGCCCGGATCCCCGGTCGCCACCCGGTCGAGGCGATGGGCCTGACCTTCCCCAACCGGCTCGGCCTGGCGCCCGGCTTCGACAAGACCGCCGAGGTCTACGACCGGATGGGCGCCTTCGGGTTCGGCCACGTCGAGATCGGCACGGTCACCGCGCTCGCGCAGCCCGGCAACCCGAAGCCGCGGCTGTTCCGCCTCCCCGAGGACCGGGCGATCGTCAACCGGATGGGCTTCAACAACGACGGTGCCGAGGCGGTCGCGCGCCGCCTCGCCAAGCGCCGGGCGAAGCCCGGCGGGCTCGTGCTCGGCGTCAACATCGGCAAGTCGAAGGTCGTCCCCGACGACGACCAGGCGGCCGTCGAGGCCGACTACGAGACCTCGACGCGCCTGCTGGCGCCGTACGCCGACTACCTCGTCGTCAACGTCAGCTCCCCGAACACCCCGGGCCTGCGGAACCTGCAGGCGGTCGAGAAGCTCGCCCCGCTGCTGGCCCACGTCCGTCGTACCGCCGACCGGGTGACGGGCGACCGACAGGTCCCGCTCGCCGTGAAGATCGCGCCCGACCTGTCCGACGACGACGTGCTCGCCGTTGCCGACATGTCCCTCGACCTCGGCCTCGCCGGGATCATCGCCACCAACACGACGATCTCGCGCGCGGGCCTGCGCACGCCGGCCGCCGACGTCGAGGCCCTCGGTGCCGGCGGTGTCTCGGGCGCGCCCCTCACGCAGCGCTCGACCGAGGTCGTCCGGCTGCTCCGCGGCCGGGTCGGCGACCGGATCAGCCTGATCGGCGTCGGCGGCATCAGCACGCCCGACGACGCGCGCGAGCGGGTGGCGGCCGGAGCGGACCTGGTACAGGTCTACAGCGGCCTCATCTACGGCGGCCCGAGCTGGCCCAAGCAGCTCCTCAGGGCGCTCCGGGACTGATCGCGGGTCAGTGCACGTAGCGGTAGGCGTCGCCGAGCCGCTTGAACGCCTGGTCCAGCGCGGGCTGGAGCTGCTGGTCGATCCGGCGGCTGCGAGCGGCGTCGACGACGATCGCCGGGATCGAGCGCTCCACGGACTCGACCAGGCGCAGCCGGTCGACGGTCGGAGGGTGGCTGGCGTCGGTGCGTCGCTCGTCCTCGGCGGCGGCCCGTCGGTTGCCCGCACGTTGGGCCGCGTCGTACGACGCCACCCGGTCGGCGATCGACACGCCGATGTGCGGCCGGTCCCGGTCCATGGCCGCTCGGTTGGCGACCACGTCGAGGCCCTCGGCGAGGAGGGTGACCTCGTGGAGCGAGGCTGCGGCGTCGGTCCCGGCGGCGACAGCACCGAAGAGGTCGGCGTACAGCTCCTGGCTGCGCGAGGACGTCGCGTTCACCCGCACGAGCAGGTGCAGGTAGCCACGGAGGAGCCAGCGTGGCGGGGCCATGGCCGCGTGGATGAGGACCGTCTCCCACGTGTCCGGGCGCAGGAGGCTGATCCAGCCGCGAAGGGTGTCGTAGGCGCCCCCGACGAACTGGCCGCTCAGCAGGTCACCGTGCGCGAGGTGCCCGATCTCGTGCCCGAGCAGTGCAACGCGCTCCTGCGGGCCGAGCGCGGCCCACAGGGTGGCGCCGAGGACGAGCTGACGCTGACCGATCCCGATCGGACTGACATAGGCGTTGAAGGCGTCGTCGACCCGGACCTGCGCGGGTGGACGGGTGCCGGCGAGCTCACAGACCTCGCGGACGAGTGCGACCAGCTCGGGTGCCGACCCGTCGACCCGGATCGAGTCCGGGTCCGGAGCCCAGAGCAGCCGGGGGCGCGTCACCCAGGCCACGGCGGCCAGGAAGGCGCCGACCGCCCACGCCCACAGGTTGTCGCCGCGGACCACGACGTAGACCGCCGCTGCCAGGACGGCGATGCTCACCAGGTGCACCGGCGTCGCGAGCGCGACCGCTGCCAGGCGGGCGAGACCGCGGTTGCCGCCGGCGGCCATCCGGTCGACCAGGCGCCGGTCGAAGGCCTCGGCGACGCGGGCGTCGATGCGCTGGGCGAAGGTGGGCGATGTCGGCACAGGCCGGATCGTAGGCCGCGGGGCGCCCGCCCTGCTCCGGAATGCACCGACCGCCTCAACTACGGTGTGCGCATGGCGTTCGGCGACTACCAGATCGAGCTCTACCTCGGAGCCCTCGGCGGCGTCCTGCCGGCGCATCCCTTCGACCACGCCGAGCTCGAGCGCAACGCCCTCGCGGCGCTCCCTCCGGAGCTGCGCACCTACGTCGCCGGCGGCGCCGGTGACGAGGCGACCCAGCGCGCCAACGTCGAGGCGTTCGCGCGGTACGCGCTGGTGCCGCGCATGTTCCGGGCCAGCCCCGAGCGCGACCTGTCCGTCGAGCTGTTCGGCCGGACGCTGGCCAGCCCGCTGCTGCTCGCACCCGTAGGCGTCGTCGGCCTGTGCACGGCGGACCAGCACGGCGACGTGCACTCCGCGGAGGTGGCGGCCGCGACCGGCGTACCGCTGATCGGGTCGACGCTGATGAGCGACCCGCTCGAGGACGTGGCGGCTGCGGCGGGCGACGCCGGCAAGTGGTTCCAGCTCTACACGCCGAAGAACCGCGAGCTCGCCGCGAGCCTGGTGAGCCGGGCCGAGGCGGCCGGCTACGAAGCCATCGTGATCACCCTCGACACCTGGGTGCCGGGCTGGCGCCCGCGCGACCTCGCGTCGGGCAACTTCCCGCAGCTGCGCGGCAAGGCGCTCGCCAACTACACCTCCGACCCGGTCTTCCAGGAGATGACCGGGCCGGACCCCGACCCGGGCACGGTCGTGATGACCTGGGTCGGCACGTTCGGCCACCCGGTCACGTGGGACGACCTGCCGTGGCTGCGGTCGCTGACGAAGCTGCCGATCCTGGTCAAGGGCGTGTGCCACCCCGACGACGCGCGCCGCGCGCTCGACGAGGGTGTCGACGGCATCTACTGCTCCAACCACGGCGGCCGCCAGGCCAACGGCGGGGGAGCCGCGCTCGAGTGGCTGCCCGACGTCGTCGCCGCGGTCGACGGCCGCGGTCCGGTGGTCTTCGACTCCGGCGTCCGCACCGGGGCCGATGTCGTCAAGGCGATCGCCCTCGGGGCCGACGCCGTCGCGATCGGTCGCCCCTACGTCTACGCCCTCGCCCTCGGCGGCGTCCCGGGCGCGATCCACCAGGTCCGCGCCCTGCAGGCCGAGGCCGACCTCGTCATGGCCGTCGACGGGTACCCCACGCTGGCCGACCTGACCCCTGAAGCCCTGAGGAGGCTCTCGTGAATTTCGATACGCCGGTCGCAGGCTCCTGCGTCGCCTGCGCGGCTGCTCAATCTCCCCGCGTGATCCACCTCCTCGCGAGCTCGGAGGTGGCGCGGTGACCTTCGGTGCCCGTGTCGCTGCGGCGATGGAGGAGCGCGGCCAGTTCTGCGTCGGGATCGACCCGCACAGCGCGCTGCTCCACGACTGGGGGTACGACGACGACGTCGCCGGGCTCGAGGCGTTCGCCCTCGGTGCCGTGGAGGCCGTGGCGCCGTACGCCAGCGTGGTGAAGCCGCAGTCGGCCTTCTACGAGCGATTCGGCAGCAGGGGTGTCGCCGTCCTCGAGCGGGTGATCACCGAGTCGCGCGCCGCGGGTGCGCTGGTGCTGCTCGACATCAAGCGCGGCGACATCGGCTCGACCTCGCAGGCCTATGCCGACGCCTACCTCGACCCGTCGTCGCCGCTGGCCTCCGACGCGATCACGATCAGCCCCTACCTCGGCTTCGGCTCGCTGCTGTCCTTCGTCGACACCGCCCGCCGCTTCGACGCCGGCCTGTTCGTCCTCGCCGCCACCTCCAACAAGGAGGGCCCGGAGGTGCAGGAGGCCGTGACGTCGGAGGAGTACGGCGCCCGCACGGTCGCCTCCGCCATGCTCGACCACCTGCGCGAGCTCAACGCCGGCGCGACGCCGCTCGGCTCGTTCGGTGCGGTCGTCGGCGCCACCATCGACGGCAACGGCCTGGACTTCGCGCTCAACGGCCCGATCCTCGCGCCCGGGTACGGCGAGCAGGGCGGCACGAGTGCCGACATCCTGCGCATCTTCGGCTCCAGCGCGCGCCACGTCCTGGCCAGCTCCTCGCGCGGCGTGCTGCGGCTGGGCCCGGACCCGGTCGCGATGCGGGATGCCGTGCTGCGTGCCAACGACGAGCTGCGCGGGCTGCTGGGGTGACCCGCTCCCGCGGGTGGGGACTCCCGCTGGTCGTCCTCCTGCTGGCCGTCGCCGGTGGCGCGGCCTACCTCCTGGTGGGCCCGGACGACAGCGACGACCCGTTCGCGTCCTACTGCGACGCCGTGGTCGACCACCGCGAGGACATCGGCGCGGCCCGCTCCGCGGGCGCCGAGACCGGCCTGCTGCGCGCGCTCCCGGCGTTCGAGGAGCTCGCCGACGAGGCACCGGAGGACATCCGCGACGAGTGGCGCATCGTCGTCGACAGGGTGAGCGACCTGCGTGACGCGCTCGACGACGCGGGGGTGGACCCGGCGTCGTACGACCCCGAGAAGCCGCCCGAGGGCCTCAGCGCCGACCAGCGCAAGGCGATCCGGACGGCTGCCGTGCGGCTCGGTGCCGAGGACACGGCGGCGGCGCTCAGCGGTGTCGAGCAGCAGGCCCGCGACGTCTGCAAGACGCCGCTCTCGCTCTGAGCGGACCGGTTCTCCACAGGCCGGCGCACCTCCTTTGACCCCATCTCCGTGTGGTCATACGGTGCTGGCGCGAGGTGATCCTCGCACCACACACACATCTCGGGAGGATGCATGAACAGGAAGGTCCTGGCCGCGCTCGTCGTGGCCCTGATGCTGGGGATCGGCGCGATCGCCGTCACCGACCGGGCGGCCGCGGCGCCGTCCGACGACGACAGTGCAGCCCCGCTGCCCGGCGACAGGGTGCGGCAGCGCTCGGCCGTCGAGCTGGTCGTCAAGGTGCGCTACGACCCCCGCACGCGCGCCGTGCGTGTGCTGTCGAAGGCAGGGCGCGCCCGCTCCACGGGGCGCCCGACCCACCGGGTCGCGGTCGGCACGCGCGCGTTCGGGCCGTCGCAGCGGAGTGCGCGGGCGTCCTACACCTGCCTGGTGCGGCGCGACTCCACCGGCCGCCTGCGGCCGGGCAACGTGCTGCGGGTCAGCGCGGACGGGCGGTCCTACAGCCTGAAGTACCTGCTGTTCCCCTACACGCTCAACCGTGCCCGCACGCTCGGGCGGACGCTCACCCGCCAGATCGAGTTCTGCGTGACCGGCGGCGGCGACGTGTGGAACGGCTTCCACCAGTGGCTCGACGGGGCCTCGGTCGCCTACGCCTCGCGCACCGACCGCACGATCGGGACACAGTGGGGCACCGAGGTCGTCGACGGCTCGGTCAGCTCCACGATCAGCCTGAAGGTCGGCGGTGGCCCGGTCTCGATCGGTGCCAGCACGACGGTCGCCGACAAGGACCGCCACACCGGCAGCACCGGTCGCAGCGGCGACGTCGGCCGGTGGGACCAGATCGAGCCCTTCAACCCCAACCGCGTCAACACCTTCTACAAGTCGGGCACGACCTGGCGCTGGCAGGGGAGCGCCGACTACCAGGGGAACAACGGGCACCTGTTGGTCGAGGTGCCCCAGGGGAGTGGTGGCGCCGTCGGCTACGTCCTCGCCGCGGCGACGCGTGCCCACTGCAAGAACCCCTTCGGCATCGGGTGCGGGGACTTCGACTGATGCGTCGCCTCCAGCTGCCGACCCTGGTCCTGGCGCTGGCTTCGGTCCTGGCCCTGGCTGCGTGCCAGGGCCAGGGGCCGCTGGCCGGGCCCGATGACACGGTGGATGCCGTGGCCTCGGGCGGGGTCGAGCCGCCCGGTCTCTGGGACGGCCAGTCCCTCCTGCTCGAGGGGGCGCTCTACGTGCTGAGCGGGCCGGACGCCTACTCCGCCGACGTGCTCGAGGCGCGGCTGCCCGGTGGCGAGCTGCGTCGGTTGACCGCCAACCCCCGGGGCTTCGGGATCTCCGCGCTGTCGGCGTCCGATGCCGGCATCGCCCTGGCTAGTGCCGAGAACGGCTCGGACCAACTGCGCGTGCTGGCCGGCGGTCGTTCGGCGCTGTGGGGCCGGCAGTCGGCCATGGGCCCGTCGATCGACGGCCGGGGGCGGGTGCTGGCCGCCCGTGGCACCGACACCGGCTCGGCCACCGACGTCTACGTCCCGGGCCGGCCACGGCGAGAGCTGCTCCCCAACGACCCCCGCGACCCCGCGGCCGTCTGGGGACCGCACGGCACGGTCCTGGTGGCCGCGCCGACCCAACCGGGTCCCGGTGTGGCCACCCGGCTGCAGGAGCGGGACGTGCAGGGACGGCTGGTCCGCGACCTCGGGCGGCCCGGCGGACGGTTCTCACTGCTGGCCAATCCCTATCCCGACCGCCAGCCGGTGACCGCCCTCAGGCCGGGGATGCACGCGACCGGCTTCGTGCTCACCGACGACCTGAAGCGCACGATCCCGGTCCCGTCCGACTGGGACATCGGCTGCTGGAACCCGCACGGCACCGCGCTCCTGGTGACGAAGGGCACGTCCGTCGGGCTCTGGCGGCCGGGGCGACCACGGCAGGTCACGGTGGTGGGAGCCTCCGCGGTGCCGATCTTCGACTGTGCGTGGCTCACTGGCCCGATTCGCGGCCTGCCACCCGCATTGCCGGAGCGGAGCCCTTCTGGCTAGATTGACCGGCGGTGGCCGGGTTTCGCCGCGCCACCGCTGATCCGTGTCTCGACCACCGAAGGACTCCGACCCCGTGGCCCTGCCCCCACTGACACCCGAACAGCGCCAGGCCGCCCTGGAGAAGGCGGCCGCCGCCCGGCGCGAGCGGGCCGAGGTGAAGAACCGGCTGAAGAACTCCGGTGCCTCCATCAGCGAGGTGCTCCAGCAGGGCCAGGTCAACGACGTCATCGGCAAGATGAAGGTCCTCGACCTCCTGCAGTCGGTGCCCGGGCTCGGCAAGGTCCGCGCCCGCCAGGTGATGGAGCGGCTCGGCATCGCGGAGTCCCGCCGCGTGCGTGGTCTCGGCACCAAGCAGGTCGCCGCGCTGGAGCGTGAGTTCGCCGAGTGAGTGCGAAGCTCTTCGTCCTCGCCGGCCCCACCGCGGTCGGCAAGGGCACGGTGGCTGCTGCGATGCGCGACCAGCACCCCGAGATCTACCTGTCCGTCTCGGCGACCACCCGGCCGCCGCGGCCCGGCGAGGTCGACGGCGTCCACTACCACTTCGTCAGCGTCGAGGAGTTCGACCGGCTCGTGGCCGAGGGCCAGATGCTCGAGTGGGCCGTCGTCCACGGCGTCCACCGCTACGGCACCCCGCGCGGCCCGGTGACCGAGGCGCTCGCCGCCGGTCGTCCGGCCCTGCTGGAGATCGACCTCCAGGGCGCCCGCCAGGTCCGCGAGACCGCGCCGGACGCCGTCTTCGTCTTCCTCAAGCCGCCGTCCTGGGAGGAGCTGGTCCGCCGGCTCGTCGGTCGTGGCACCGAGGACGAGGAGGAGCGGGAGCGTAGGCTGGCCACGGCCCGCGAGGAGCTGGCCGCGGAGGCCGAGTTCGACGTGACGATCGTCAACCGCGAAGTTCATTCTGCCGTCGAGGAGTTGGTATCCTTGATGGTTGATTCATCCACCGAACTGTGAGGACCTCTGTGTCTGCCCCGAACATCGACGCCGTGGGTGTCACCAACCCGCCGATCGACGACCTGCTGTCCAAGACCGACAGCAAGTACAAGCTGGTCCTCTACAGCGCCAAGCGCGCCCGGCAGATCAACGCCTACTACTCCCAGCTCGGCGAGGGCCTGCTCGAGTACGTCGGTCCGCTCGTCGAGACCCACGTCCAGGAGAAGCCCCTCTCGATCGCGCTGCGCGAGATCAACGAGGACCTGCTGACCTGCGAGGACATCGACCCCGCCGAGCTCGCCGCCGAGCAGGCCGCGGCCGCGTCGGCCACCGAGACCCCGGCCGCTCCCGCCGAGTGATCTGACGGCCCTCGTGTCCCGGCCCCGTGTGGTGCTCGGTGTGTCCGGCGGGATCGCGGCCTACAAGGCCTGCGAGCTGCTCCGCCGGTTCACCGAGTCCGGCCACGACGTGACGGTGGTTCCCACGGCGGCGGCGCTGGAGTTCGTCGGCGCCCCGACGTGGGCGGCCCTGTCCGGCAAGCCGGTCTCGGCCGAGGTCTGGACCGGCGTGCACGAGGTGCCGCACGTCCGGCTGGGCCAGACGGCAGACCTGGTCGTGGTCGCCCCGGCGACCGCGGACCTGATGGCGAAGGCCGCCCACGGGCTGGCCGACGACCTGCTGACCAACACGCTCCTCACCGCGCGCTGCCCGGTCGTGCTGGCCCCCGCCATGCACACCGAGATGTGGGAGCACCCGGCGACGGCGGCCAACGTCGCCACCCTCCGCTCGCGCGGGGTGCTGGTGATCGAGCCCGCCGAGGGCCGGCTGACCGGCGCCGACACCGGCAAGGGCCGCCTGCCCGACCCGGAGGAGATCTTCGAGGTCGCCCGCGACGTGCTGGGGCGCGCCGCGGCCGGCGGGTCCGGTGCGCCGGGTGCGCCCGCCGACCTCGCCGGACGCCACGTCGTGGTGTCCGCCGGCGGCACCCGTGAGCGGCTCGACCCGGTCCGCTTCCTGGGCAACCGCTCGTCGGGTCGCCAAGGCTACGCCCTCGCCCGCGCCGCGGCCGCGCGCGGCGCCGAGGTCACCCTCATCGCGGCCAATGTGTCGCTGGGCGACCCTGCGGGCGTCAAGGTGGTCCGCGTCGAGTCGACCGCCGAGCTGCGCGACGCGGTGCTGACCGCGGCAGCGACCGCCGACGCCGTGGTGATGGCCGCCGCGCCCGCCGACTTCCGTCCGACAGCGGCGTCGGACACGAAGATCAAGAAGTCCGACGACGGCTCCGCGCCGTCGATCACGCTGCAGCAGAACCCCGACATCCTCAAGGAGATCTCGCAGCACCGGGTCCGCCCGGGCGCGGTGATCGTCGGGTTCGCCGCCGAGACCGGTGACGCGACCGGCAGCGTCCTCGACCTGGCCCGCGCCAAGCTGGCCCGCAAGGGCTGCGACCTGCTGGTCGTCAACGACGTCAGCGGGGGAGCGGTCTTCGGGAGCACCGACAACGAAGCGGTGATCCTCGGCGCCGACGGCTCCTCGGTCGAGGTACCGCACGGGTCGAAGTCGGCGCTGGCCCACCAGATCTGGGACGAGGTCGTCGCTCGTCTTTCCTGAGAGCCTCTTTGCTGAGACACAGGAGCATCACCTCCAGCGGTCCGTATCGTTGGAACACAGCCCATACCTCCCCCCATACAGGAGTTCCCACCTCATGACCGGACGTCTGTTCACGTCGGAGTCGGTGACCGAGGGTCACCCGGACAAGATCGCCGACCAGATCAGCGACACCGTTCTCGACTACCTGCTCGAGCACGACCCCAAGAGCCGCGTCGCGGTCGAGACCCTGCTGACGACCGGCCTGGTCGTCGTCGCCGGCGAGGTGACCACCGAGGCCTACGCTCCCGTGGCCCAGCTGGTGCGCGAGAAGATCCTCGAGATCGGCTACGACTCCTCGGACAAGGGCTTCGACGGCAACTCCTGCGGTGTGCAGGTCGCCATCGGTGCCCAGTCGCCCGACATCGCGCAGGGCGTCGACACGGCTGAGGACGTCCGCCTCGGCGGTTCCTCCGACGAGCTGGACAAGCAGGGCGCGGGCGACCAGGGCCTGATGTTCGGCTACGCCTGCGACGACACCCCGGAGCTCTTCCCGCTGCCGATCAAGATCGCGCAGACGCTGGCCGAGAAGCTCACCGCGGTGCGCAAGGACGGCACGCTGCCCTACCTCCGTCCCGACGGCAAGACCCAGGTCACCATCGAGTACGACGAGGACGACCGCGCCGTCCGGGTCGACACCGTCGTGCTGTCCACGCAGCACGCGGAGGACGTCACCCAGGAGCAGATCGCGGCCGACATCACGGCCAAGGTCATCGAGCCGGTCCTGCAGCAGTTCAAGACCAGCGTCCCGTTCGACGGCTACAAGCTGCACATCAACCCGACGGGCAAGTTCGTCGTCGGTGGCCCGATGGGTGACGCCGGCCTGACCGGTCGCAAGATCATCGTCGACACCTACGGCGGCATGGCTCGCCACGGTGGCGGCGCGTTCTCCGGCAAGGACCCGTCGAAGGTGGACCGCTCGGCCGCCTACGCCATGCGCTGGGTCGCCAAGAACGTCGTCGCCGCGGGCCTGGCCCGTCGCTGCGAGGCCCAGGTCGCCTACGCCATCGGTGTCGCCAAGCCGGTCGGTGTCTTCATCGAGACCTTCGGCACGGGCATCGTCCCGGACGAGAAGATCCAGGAGGCCGTGCTCGAGGTCTTCGACCTGCGTCCGGCCGCCATCCTGCGCGACCTCGACCTGCGTCGTCCGATCTACGCCAAGACGGCTGCCTACGGTCACTTCGGCCGTGAGCTCCCCGAGTTCACCTGGGAGCGGACCGACCGCGCGGAGGCCCTCAAGGCCGCCGTCGGCATCTGACCCCTTCAGGCTCTCCAGGTCCGCCCGTCGTCCCTCCGGGGACGGCGGGCGGACCTCGTTGCAAGCGGAGGAACCATGCGTCGCGTCCTTGCCAGCGCCTGTGCCGCCCTCGCGGCGACCGCCGCGCTCGCGGTGGTCCCTCCGTCGTACGCCGCGCGACCCGACGACGGTGAGGCGGCCCTGCAGGCCGATGCCGACGGCCCGCTGCGGATCCGCCGCGAGCACGGGGTCGCCACGTTCGTCGGCAAGCCCGCCGGCACCGACCTCGACAACCCGGGGGTCGGGCGTCGCACGCCCGCCTCCGTGGCGGCGCGCGCCCACCTCGACCGGTACGGCGAGGCGATCGGCGCCGACCGGTCGGGCACGCGGCTCGTGGAGCGCAGGACGGTCGGGAAGCCGGGCGAGGGCCAGCTGGTGCGCTACCAGCAGCAGGTCGGCGGTGTCCCGGTCCTCGGCGGCGAGGTCGTGGTCGGCCTGGGAGCCGACCACGAGCTGGACTCGCTGAACGCCCACCTCTCCGACGCCACCGGCGTCCCCGCCCCCACGCTCGCGGAGGACGACGCCCGCGCCGTCGCCGCGGGCACGGTCCGGAGGGCAGTCGGTCGCCGAGTTCAGGTGGAGGACGGCGGCCGCTGGGTCCTCGACCCGGAGGCGGTGGGACTCGACGCCACTCCTGAACGGGGCGGGGTCCGCGGTGTGTGGCGCTTCGAGGTGCGGGCCGGGAGCGCCGTGCGACGCCTGGTCCTCGTCGACGACCGCACGGGCGACGTCCTGCTCGACGTGGACCTGGTCGAGGACATCGACCGCACCGTGTGCGACCGGGCCAACGTCTGGGGCCAGGAGGTGCCCTGCACCACGGACGCGGTGCGCACCGAGACCTCGGGACCGTCCGCGGTCGCGGACGTGGAGGCGGCGTTCGCCCATGCCGGTGCGACGTCCACCTTCTACCAGCAGGTCGGCTTCTTCGACCTGACCTCGCTGATCGGCTACCCGACCGCGTCCGGCCTCAAGCTGTCGTCGACGGTCCGCTTCTGCCCCAACTCCGGTCAGAACTGCCCGTACGCCAATGCGTTCTGGAACGGCCAGGGCATGTTCTACGGCCAGGGGTACGCCGCCGCGGACGACGTCGTCGGCCACGAGATGACCCACGGCGTGATCGAGCGGTCCTCGGGTCTCCTGTACTGGGACCAGCCCGGCGCCATCAACGAGTCGCTGGCCGACATCATCGGCGAGATCGTCGACCACCGGAACGTGGGCCCCGGCGACACCGCAACGGACTGGCGCCTCGGCGAGGACCTGCCGAACGGCGCGATCCGCGACCTGGCGAACCCGCCGGCCAAGGGCCAGCCGGACCGGATGACCAGCGCCCTCTGGGACGCCGACCTCCGCTACGAGGACGGCGGCGGGGTCCACCGGAACTCGGGCGTGGGCAACAAGGCGTTCCACCTGATCTCGCAGGGCGGCACCTTCAACGGCCAGACGATCACCGGCATCGACGCGGGGGATCCCAGCCTGACCAGGTCGGGTCTCCTCTGGGTCCGCACGATGGCCGGCCTGACCGCTTTCACGGAGTACGCCGACCTGGCGGTCGTGCTCCAGCAGACCTGTGCGCAGCTGGTGGACCTGAACTGGTTCACCGCCGCCGACTGCACCGCCGTCAACAAGGCGATCCTGGCCACCGAGCTGACCTCGCCGCCGACCAGCGACCCGGAGAAGGACGCACCCCGCGGCTGCCCGGACGGCCGCTTCCCGCGGACCCTGTTCGACTCGGAGACCGGGAGCGACCCGACCGCGAAGCTCGCTCCGGCCCCCGGTTGGGGCCGCACACCGGCGACGCCGGTCAACGCCGCCTACGGTGTGAACGCCTACTCCGGCGACACGGCCTGGGTCGCCGAGGACCCGCCGGGAGCCGTCTCGCGGTCCCTGCGGTCCGCCGCGCCGATCGCCGTCCCGCAGGGCCAGCCGTCGTACCTCGCCTTCCGGCAGTGGTACCTCTTCGACTTCGGCATCGACCCGGCCAACGGCACCGGCTACTGGTACGACGGCGGCACGCTCGAGATGACGTCCGCGGCCGACGACACCTCGTGGGTGTCGTTGTCCAACTACCCGTGGGACAACGGGCCGACGAGGGTCCTGCAGCCACCCAACGAGACCCGCAAGGCCTTCGCCGGCAGCAGCCGCGGCTGGATCGGCAGCAGGGTGGAGATCACCGGCTTCGGCGGCCAGTCGGTCCGCCCGACCTTCACGGTCCGCACCGACGAGTCGTACGGCGGGCCGGGCTGGTACCTCGACGACATCCTGGTCTACACCTGCGACCTGGGCCTGGCGGCCACTGTCGCCCCCACCCTGCCCGCGACCACCCCTCGTGTCGGGGTCACGGTGAGCGTGACGGCGCCGACGTGGAACCTGCCCGACGCGGTCACGTCGTACCAGTGGCGGCGCGACGGGGCGCCCGTGGCCGGGGCGACCCAGCCGAGCTACACGCCCGTCGCGGGCGACGTCGGCACCGCGTTGAGCGTCGTGGTGACGGGCACGTCCGGCGGGCAGACCGTTCCCGTGGTGCTCGCCGCCCCGGCGCCGGTCGAGGCCGCGCCGGTGCCACTGCAGGCGACGATGCCGCCCAGCCTCCCGGCGACCGCGCCGCGGGTCGGGACGGCGTTCACGGTGACCGCGCCGGTGTGGAACCAGGCAGGCGTGACGACGACCTACCAGTGGCGCCGTGACGGCCAGCCGATCGTCGGGGCGATGTCCGCGAGCTACACGCCGGTGGCTGACGACCTCGGCACGACCATCGGCGTCATCGCGACCGGGACGCGCGGCGAGCAGGTCGTCGAGCTGGCCCCGGTCACGGCAATCGCCGCGGTCCAGGCGGCCCCGCCGCCGCTGCAGGCGACGACACAGCCCAGCCTGCCGGCGACGACGCCTCAGGTCGGCACGCCGATCACCGTGACGGCGCCCGTCTGGAACAGGCCCGACGTGGTCACGACCTACCAGTGGCTCCGCGGCGACCAGCCGATCGCCGGCGCCACGCAGCCGTCCTACTCGCCCGTCCCAGCCGACGTCGGCACCCGGCTCAGCGTGGTCGCGACCGGCACCCTCGGCGATGAGACCGCATCGGTCGTGGCCGGGCCCATGACGGACGTGCTTCCCGTGCTCGCCGTCGTGACCGTCCCCAGCCTCGCCGCCGGCGCTCCGCGGGTCGGCCGCGCGATCGCCGTCACCGCACCGACGTGGAACCTGGCGGGCACGATCCCGACGTACCAGTGGCGGCGCAACGGGCAGCCGCTCGCCGGCCGGACGCAGGCGACCTACACGCCGGTCGCCGCCGACGTCGGCACGCGCCTCAGCGTGGTGGTGACGGGCACCAACGGTGCCCAGAGCAAGGCGGTCACGGCGGCGGCGAGCGCCGACACGGCGCTCGGCATCCTCACGGCGCCGCGGACGGTGCGCACCACCGGCACGCCGTCGGTCGGCAGGCGGCTCACGGCAGCGCGAGGTACGTGGGCGCCGACCGGGATCACCTTCACCTACCGGTGGCTGCGCGACGGCAAGGTGATCGCGGGGGCGACCCGGGCGAGCTTCGTGCTCCGTACGGTCGACAGGGGCCACCGGGTGGCGGTGCGGATCACCGCGCGGAAGTCGGGCTACGCGACGGTCGTCCGGACCTCGGCGGCCGTGCTGGTCCGCCGCTGAGCCCGGACGCGTCGGGCCCCGCTGGTAGAACTGCGCCCATGACGCCCACCCCCGACGAGCAGGCACTCGACCTGCCCGGTCTCGTGCGGGACCGTGCGGCCGAGGGGCGGGTCAAGGCGGCCGCGACCCGCGCCCGCAAGGTCGCCGAGGCGGAGATCGCCGAGGTCGACCCGGTCGCGCAGGTGGTGCTCGACCTCGCGCTGGCCCACCTGGACCGCACGTTCGACTACGCCGTCCCGGTTGCGATGGCCGACGGTGCGGTGCCGGGGGCGCGGGTCAAGGTGCGCTTCGGCGGCCAGGACGTCGACGGCTTCGTCGTGGCCCGGACCGCGGCGTCGGAGCACGAGGGACGGCTCGCCCCACTGCGGCGGCTGGTGAGCCCGGAGCCGGTGCTCAGCCCGGCGGTGGCAGCCCTGTGCGCCCAGGTGGCGGAGCGGTACGCCGGCGTGGGCGCCGACGTACGACGCCTGGCCGTGCCGCCGCGCCACGCCACCACTGAGAAGGAGCCCTCGCCGCCGGAGCCGCCGCTGGCGGCGGACGCCGGTGCGTGCGACGCCGCGTGGGCGCCCTATCCGGCGGCGTCGGCGTTCATCGCGCACCTCCGCTCGGGGAGCGCGCCACGGGCGGTCTGGGGTGCGGGTCCGGGGGAGGACTGGCCGCACCTGCTGGCCGAGCTCGCCGCCTCCGCGCTC
Organism: Nocardioides sp. Root240; assembly: GCF_001428825.1. Lineage (GTDB taxonomy): Bacteria > Actinomycetota > Actinomycetes > Propionibacteriales > Nocardioidaceae > Nocardioides. The sequence continues at coordinate 460,011 of NZ_LMIT01000002.1, forward strand.
GCGGCGGGCCGCGGGACGGTGCTCTGCCTGCCCGACCACCGCGACGTCGCCCGGGTCGACGCCGCACTGACCGCCCTCCTCGGGCAGGGCCACCACGTCACGCTGCAGGCGGAGCCGGGCCCCGCCGCGCGCTACCGCGACTTCCTGGCGGTCAGTCGCGGCACCCGCCGGATCGTCGTCGGCACCCGCTCGGCGGCCTTCGCGCCGGTGCGCGACCTGGGACTGGTCGTGATCTGGGACGACGGTGACGACCTGCACGCGGAGCCGCGGGCGCCGTACCCGCACGCCCGGGAGGTGCTGCTGCTGCGTTCCGAGCTGGAGGGTGCGGCGGCGCTGGTCGGCGGGTTCGCGCGCACGGTCGAGGCCGAGCAGCTGCTGCGCTCGGGCTGGGCCCACGAGGTTGCGCTGCCGCGCGCCGAGCTGCGCCACCGCGCACTCGTCGGCGTCACCGGTGCCAGCGACCACGCCCTCGCGCGCGACCCGTTCGCGTCGACCGCGCGGATCCCGCGGGAGGCCTTCGAGGCGGTCCGCTGGGGGCTGGAGCGGGGACCGGTGCTGGTCCAGACCCCCCGGGCCGGGTACGCCGTCAAGCTGGCCTGCGAGCGCTGCCGGACCCCCGCCCGGTGTGGCGCCTGCGCGGGTCCGCTCGAGCTGACCGGCCCGACCTCGCCGCCGCGCTGCCGTTGGTGCGCGACGGAGGCGCCCGACTGGACCTGCCCCGAGTGCGGGTCGGCCGGGCTGCGGGCGCCGGTGCTGGGCGATGCGCGGACCGCCGACGAGCTCGGCCGCACGTTCCCGTCGATCTCCGTGGTCACCTCGTCGGGCGACCGGATCAGGGCGAGCATCGACGCCTCGCCGCGCATCGTGGTCGCCACGCCGGGGGCGGAGCCGCCGGCCGAGGACGGCTACGCCGTCGTCGTCCTCCTCGACACCTGGTGGGCGCTCAGTCGCGACAGCATGCGTGCGCAGGAGGAGGCGCTGCGCCGCTGGTGCAACGCGATCGGGCTGGTGCGCCCGGGGGGCAGGGCGCTGGCCGTGGGCGACCCCGCGCTGCCCGTGCTGCAGGCGTTGGTCCGCTGGGACCCCGCCGGCTTCGCGACCCGTGAGGCCGAGGAGCGCCGGGCCGCGCGACTGCCGCCCGCCGCCCGGGTGGCGACGCTGACCGGCACGCCCGGCGCGCTCGACGACCTGCGGGCGCTGCTGGCGCTGCCGGAGGCGGCCGACGTCCTCGGTCCGGTGCCCGTGCCGGCGCGCGCCAGCGACGAGGAGGCGGAGGAGCGGCTCGTCGTACGGGTGCCGCGGGCGCAGGGCGCCGCGCTGGCCCACGCGCTCGGGGAGGCGCAGCGGCTGCGCTCGGCGCGCAAGCTGGAGCCGGTGCGTGTGCAGGTGGACCCGCCGGAAATCTGAGCCACGCCCGCGCGTCACTAGGATGACGAGGTGGCCATTCGACCCATCCGCCTGTTCGGCGACCCGATCCTGCGCAAGCCCGCGCTCGAGGTCGTCGAGTTCGACGCCGAGCTGCGCCAGCTCGTCACCGACCTGACCGACACCATGCTCGACGCCCCCGGCGCCGGGCTCGCGGCGCCGCAGATCGGCGTCGGGCTGCGGGTGTTCACGTGGTACGTCGACGGCGAGGTCGGCCACCTGGTCAACCCGGTGCTGGAGCTGTCCGACGAGAAGCAGGACGGCCCCGAGGGCTGCCTGTCGCTGCCCGAGCTGACCTACGACTGCCTGCGCGCGCTGTCGGTGGTCGCGAACGGCTTCAACATGCACGGCGACCCGGTCAGCATCCAGGGCTCCGAGCTGCTCGCCCGCGCGATCCAGCACGAGACCGACCACCTCGACGGCATCTTGTTCATCGACCGGCTCGACGACGCCGGCCGCAAGGCGGCGATGCGCGAGATCCGCGAGTCGGAGTGGTTCGGGCTGGAGAAGCCGACGATCAAGCTCTCGCCGCACGCGACGGGCGGATTCGGTCGATGAGGGTCGTCTTCGCCGGCACCCCCGAGGTCGCCGTCCCGGCGCTGGACGCCATCGCCGCGTCGCCGCACGAGCTGGTCGGCGTGGTCACCCGCCCCGACGCGCCCGCCGGACGGGGCCGCAAGCTGACGCCGAGCCCGGTCGCGCAGCGGGCCGAGGAGCTCGGCGTACCCGTGCTCAAGCCCGTGCACCCGCGCGACCCCGAGTTCCAGGAGGCGTTGCGCGCGCTGGAGCCGGACTGCTGCCCGGTCGTGGCCTACGGCGCCCTGATCCCGCGCAGCGCCCTCGACATCCCGACGCACGGCTGGGTCAACCTGCACTTCTCGATCCTGCCCGCCTGGCGCGGCGCCGCTCCGGTGCAGCACTCGCTGTGGGCCGGCGACGAGTTCACCGGCGCGACCACCTTCCGCATCGTCGAGGCGCTCGACGCGGGCCCGGTGTTCGGCGTGATGACCGAGCGGATCCGGCCGACCGACACCGCCGGCGACCTGCTCGCCCGCCTCGCCGAGGGCGGCTCGTCGCTCCTCGTCGCGACCCTCGACGGCATCGCCGACGGCGCACTCGAGGCGCGCGAGCAGCCGGAGGAGGGCATCAGCCTGGCCCCGAAGATCTCCGTCGAGGACGCCCGCGTCGACTGGAAGGAGCCGGCCGTCGGGGTCGACCGCCGGATCCGTGCCTGCACGCCCGGCCCCGGCGCGTGGACCACCCTCGATGACGAGCGGGTCAAGCTCGGTGCCGTGACGATCGAGGAGGGCGTGAGCGACCTGCCGCCCGGCGCGATCCGGGTCGGCAAGAATCACGTCCTGGTCGGTACGTCGACCGACGCGGTCCGGCTCGGCGAGGTCAAGGCGTTCGGCAAGAAGCAGATGGGCGCGGCCGACTGGGCCCGCGGCGTGCGGCTGCCCGACACGGCCACCTTCGAGTGAAGCGCGTCGACCCGGCGCGGCTGGCCGCCTTCGAGGTCCTCAAGGCGGTCCGGGTCGACGACGGCTACACCAACCTGCTCCTCCCGGCCGCGCTCGCCCGCCACGGCCTGACCGGCCGGGACGCGGCGTTCGCCACCGAGCTCGCGTCGGGCACGATCCGGCGGCAGGGCACCTACGACGCCGTCCTCGCGGCCTGCATCGACCGACAGCTGCGCAAGGTCGAGGCCAAGGTGCTCGACGCCCTGCGGCTCGGCGCCCACCAGCTGCTCGCGATGCGGGTGCCCACGCACGCCGCGATCGACACGACCGTCACGCTGGTCCGCGCCCAGGTCAACCAGGGCGCGGCCGGCTTCGCCAACGCGGTGCTGCGCAAGGTCGCCGCGCAGGACCTCGACGCCTGGCTGGCCCAGGTCGCGCCCGGCTCGGGCACGCGTGACCTCGCCGTCGCCCACAGCCACCCGGCGTGGGTGGTCGACGAGCTCCGTACCGCCCTCGGGGACGCCGCGGCCGAGCTGCCGGACCTGTTGGCCGCCGACAACGCCGCACCGCGGGTCACCCTGGTGGCCCGGCCCGGCCTGGCCGCCCGCGACGAGCTGCCCGGTACGCCGACGCCGTACTCGCCGTTCGGCGTCGTGCTCGAGGCCGGCGACCCGGCCGCCGTCCCGGCCGTGGTTGAGGGCCGCGCGGGCGTGCAGGACGAGGGCTCCCAGCTGGTGGCGCTCGCCCTCGCCACGTCGCCGCTCGAGGGCCGCGACGAGCGGTGGATCGACCTGTGCGCCGGCCCGGGGGGCAAGGCCGCGCTCCTCGCTGCCCTCGCGGGCGAGCGCGGAGCCGCGCTGACCGGCGTCGAGCTGCACCACCACCGTGCCCGCCTCGTCGCCCGCGCCGCGTCCGCCGGCGCCGGACTCGCCGGCGTGGTGCAGTCGGATGCGACCCGCGCCCCCTTCGCCGACGCCGGCGCCGACCGGATCCTGCTCGACGCGCCGTGCAGCGGCCTCGGCGCCCTGCGCCGCCGGCCCGAGGCGCGCTGGCGCCGGTCGGCCAAGGACGTGGCCGAGCTGGTCCCGCTCCAGAAGGCGTTGCTCGGCGAGGCGATCCGGGTGCTGCGGCCCGGGGGAGTGCTGCTCTACGCGACCTGCTCGCCCGTGCTCGCCGAGACGTCCGGCGTCGTCACCGCGGCCCTCGCGGAGCATCCCGAGATGCAGCTCGACGACGTGCGCGCGTGCCTGCCCGCCGTACCGGACGCGGAGGGGCCGCTGCCCGGAACGGTCCAGCTCTGGCCGCACCGGCACGGCACCGACGCGATGTTCCTGGCGCTGCTGCGCAAGCAGTGAGCCGGGAATGACGCGGATTGGTTGACGGTTCAACCATCATGAAGAAGATCGGGTTCCTCTCGTTCGGCCACTGGACGCCGAGTCCGCACTCGCAGACACGCAGCGCCGCCGACACGCTCCTGCAGTCGATCGATCTCGCGGTCGCGGCGGAGGAGCTGGGTGCCGACGGCGCGTACTTCCGCGTCCACCACTTCGCCCGCCAGCTCGCCAGCCCGTTCCCGCTGCTCGCCGCCATCGGCGCGCGGACCAGCCGGATCGAGATCGGCACCGGCGTCATCGACATGCGCTACGAGAACCCGTTGTACATGGTCGAGGACGCCAGCGCCGCCGACCTGATCTCGGGCGGCCGGCTGCAGCTCGGCATCTCGCGCGGGTCACCGGAGCAGGTCATCGACGGCTGGCGGTACTTCGGGTACGCCCCGGCCGAGGGTGAGACCGAGGCCGACATGGCCCGCCGCCACACGGAGGTCTTCCTCGAGGCGCTGCGCGGCGAGGGCTTCGCCGAGCCGAACCCGCGCCCGATGTTCGCCAACCCGCCCGGCCTGCTCCGCCTGGAGCCGCACTCCGAGGGCCTGCGCGAGCGGATCTGGTGGGGCGCCGCGTCCAACGGCACCGCCCGCTGGGCCGCCGAGCTCGGCATGAACCTGATGAGCTCGACCCTCAAGGAGGACGAGGGCGGCCAGCCCTTCCACGTCCAGCAGGCCGAGCAGATCCGCGTCTTCCGGGACGCCTGGGGCGCAGCCGGGCACACCGGCGAGCCGCGGGTGTCGGTCAGCCGCTCGATCTTCCCGCTCGTCTCCGACGAGGACCGCGCCTACTTCGGCGGCCGTCCCGACGGCGACCAGGTCGGCCAGATCGACAACATGCGCGCGATCTTCGGCCGCTCGTACGCCGCCGAGCCGGACGCCCTGATCGAGCAGCTGCGCGAGGACGAGGCGATCGCCGAGGCGGACACCCTCCTGCTGACGGTCCCGAACCAGCTGGGTGTCGACTACAACGCGCACGTGCTGGAGTCGATCCTGACGCACGTGGCGCCGGGGCTCGGCTGGCGCTGAACCTTCTGCGCTGCGTCGTGCGGTTTGGTCCCAAACCGCAGCAATCCGGGGGGAGATGTTGTGGTTTGGTCCCAAACCGCAACTGATTGACGCAGCGCAGAACTAGCGCGTCCGTGCCAGCACCTGCTGGATCGTGTCCCGGCTGCGGGTGAGGCACGCGATCCGCTGCTCGAGCCCGTCGAGCTCCGCCGCGAGCAGGTCGGCGAGCTCGCGGGAGCAGGTGGTGGCGTCGGTGGCGCAAGCGGCCTCGGCCTCGAGGAGGGCGCGGACCAGGCGGGTGGGGATGCCGGACTGGATCAGGCCGGCGACCCGGCTGACCTGTTCGACGTGCGGCTCGCCGTAGGTCCGGTAGCCGTTGGGCAGGCGGTCGGCGGCGAGCAGGCCCTGCTGCTCGTAGTAGCGGATCAGGCGGGCCGCGACGCCCGTGCGCTCGGCCAGCTCGCCGATCTTCATGTCTGCCGCCTCACATCGTCGATCCAGACCTTGACATTGACATCAGTGTCAAACTCTACCGTCGAAGCATGACCTCGACCACCGCGGGTTCCGCACCCGCTACCGACCGTACGACGACCGAGCTCCCGCTACCGGCACTGCTGGTCCTCGGCGGCGCCACCCTCGTGATGGTGACCGGCGAGATGCTGCCGACGGCGGTGCTCGCACCGATGAGCGCCGGTCTCGGCGTCTCCGACTCCGCCGCAGGGCTGCTGGTCAGCATCTGGGCGGCCGTGGTGGTGGTGGCGAGCTTCCCGCTCGTGCACCTCGTGCGCCACGTGCCCCGGACGCTGGTGATCACGGGCAGCCTGGTCGCGTTCGGGGTGGCGTCGGCGCTCACGGCCCTGGCGCCGTCGTACGGCGTCGTGGTGGGCGCGCGCACGCTCGGGGCCGCCGCGGTGGGGCTGCTGTGGGCCACCGTGAACGCGCACGTCGCGGACCTGGTGCCCGACCGGCTGCTCGGGCGGGCGACGGCCATCGTGCTCGGCGGGGCCACGCTGGGCATGGTGCTGGGGACGCCGGTCGGGCGGTTCGTGGCCGACCTCGCCGGGTGGCGTGCCGCGTTCTGGACGCTCGCCGTGGGGAGTGTGCTCGCCGCGGTGCTGGTCCGCGCGGTCGTCCCGGCGGTCGCTGCCCCGCCGGCCGGTACGACGGCCGACGGGCCCCACCGCCAGGACGGTGCGCTGCGTCCGATGGTCGCCGTCACCGTGCTGGTGGCGCTCGCCCTGGTCGGCCACTACGGCGCGTTCACGTTCGTCACCCGGCTCGGCGAGCCGGCGGACGCGGTGCTGCCGGGCGGGATGGGAAGCGTGCTGCTCGCCTTCGGCGTGGCGTCGGCTGCGGGGGTCGCGCTCGCGGGCCGGGTCACCGGCGACACACGGTCCGCACTCGTCGTGGCCACCGCCGCCACCGCGGCGGCGCTGCTGGCCCTGGGTGCCGCCGGCGACAGCAGCTGGCTGGTGCTCGGTTCCGTCGTCACGTGGGGTGTCGTGTCCGGGGCGTTGCCGCCGTTGGCCCAGACGCTGGTGCTGCGGCTCGCCGGGCCCGCGCACCGGACCCTGGCCGGTGCCCTGATCCCGGTGCTGTTCAACGGCGGGATCGCCGTCGGGGCTGCCTTCGCCGCGGGAACGGTGGCGATCGGCGGGACGGGTGCGCTCGTCGTACCGGCGGCGGGGCTGGTGGCGCTCGCCGCCGCCGGTCTGGCGGCCGGGACCGTCAGGGCGCGAAGGTGATGCCGTCGATGAGCGCGGTCAGGTCGGTCTGGGACAGGGAGCCGGCCCCGCCCTGGACCGAGACGAAGAAGTCGCCGTGGACCGGGCTCACCCACAACGAGCTGCCGCCCTTGTCGGGGTCGCTCGCCCAGGCGTCGTGCTCGGCGGCGGGCCGCACGTTGATCGAGACGAACGAGTCGTCCTTCGTGCACGGGATCTTCTCGTCGAGGTAGTCCCCGCAGCTCCAGCCGGGCGCGTCGATCGTGAACGGCGCCGCGTTGGCGGGCTCTCCGGTCGGCAGCCCCGCGGCGTCCTCGGGATCCGCGGTCACGGTGGCGCTCGCCGTCGTCGGCGCGGTCGGTGTGTCCGCGAAGTCGTGGTCGCGGGCCGTCGTACTGGAACCGCCCTGGGTGACGGCGACGCCGACACCGACGACGGCGAAGGCCGCCGTACCTCCGGCGACGGTGGCGACCCGCCGCCGGCGACGCAGCCGGAGGCCGGCGCGGAGCGAGGCGGTGGCGAGGTGCTCGAGGTCGGGCTGCTCGGTGCGCAGCCGGTCGCGCAGTGCGGGGCCGATGCGGTCGTCGAAGTCGGTCATGACGAGGTCCTCTCGTGGATGGGGTCGATGAGCGGGCGCAGCCGCTGGAGGGCGCGCCGCGCACGGGTGCGGACGACGGTCTCGGCGAGGCCGAGGTCGGTCGCGGTCTCGGCCACGCTCCGGTCCTCCCAGTAGCGCAGCACGACGATCGCGCGGTCGAGCGGCGGCAGGGTGCCGAGCGCCGCGAGCAGGTCCAGACGGGTGCCCGGATCGGGCTCGTGACCGGTGTCGACCGGCGTGAGCTCCGCCGGCCGTTCGGTGCTGCGCCGCAGGCGCCGGTGCGACAGGAACGTGTTGAGGAGGGTGGTGCGGGCGTACGCGAGCGGGCTGTCGGCCGCCTGCACCCGCCGCCAGTGGACGAAGACCTTGGCGTACGTCGCCTGGGTCAGGTCCTCCGCGAGGTGGTGGTCGCCGGTGAGCAGCATCGCCGCGTGGTGGAGCTGGGTGCCGGTCTCGCGGACGAAGGCGGTGAACTCCGCGGCCTGCCTTCCCGAACTGTGTGCCTTCACACCCATCTGACGCCTCGGGGGACCGATCGTGTGACAGCGGGCATGGCAGGACCTTCAGCCGAGGAAGTGGCGCAGGTAGCGCTGGGGGTCGTCGAGGTAGCGGCGCCAGTGCTGGACCAGCTCCAGCTCCTCCCAGGTCGTGCGCCGAAGACCCCAGTCGCCGACCTCGAGGATGCTCGCTCCGGGCAGGGAGGCGAGGACGGGGGAGTGGGTCGCACAGAGGACCTGGCCGCCGTCGTCGACGAGGTCCTGCAGCCGCGACATGAGCCCCAGCGTGGACGAGAACGACAGTGCGGCCTCGGGTTCGTCGAGGCAGTAGAAGCCAGGAGAGTCGAAGCGCGACCGAAGGACGGCGAGGAAGGACTCGCCGTGGCTCATCTCGTGGAAGACCGGGTCGCCGCTGGAGGCGTGCTGCTCGGCGAAGGTGAACCAGCCGTGCATCGTCTCGGCGCGCAGGAAGAAGCCCCACCGTCCGGTGCCGATGCCGCGCTGCAGCCTCAGCACCCGGTGCAACGGCGACTCCGTCGCCCGGGTCGAGTGCTGGCCGTGGCGGGTCCCGCCCTCGGGCGAGAGCCCGTAGGCGACGGCGATCGCCTCGACGAGCGTCGACTTGCCCGACCCGTTCTCGCCGACGAGGAAGGTCACGCCCGGGGACAGGTCGAGGTCCTCGCGCAGCACCTGGGCGATCGCGGGGACCGTGAACGGCCACTCGTCGTCGCGGAGTCCGTGGCGCGGCAGGCCACCGCGATCCGCGACGACCCGGACGACGGGCGGCTGGTCGAAGTCCACCAGCTCACCGTAGCCGTGGCGTCCGTGGCAACGGATAGGGTCGCGCCATGGCGTCCCCGGCGATCGAGATCGAGGTCGACAGCCGTGTCGTCCGGGTGAGCAACCCCGACCGCGTCTACTTCCCAGCCATCGGTGCGACCAAGCTCGACCTCGTCGAGTACTACCTCTCCGTCGGCGAGGGCATCGTCAACGCGCTGTGGGAGCGGCCGTGCATGCTGCACCGGTTCCCGAAGGGCCTCGACGGCGACAAGGTGCACCAGAAGCGGCTGCCCGCCGGCGCACCGGACTGGGTCGAGACCGTGCAGCTGTTCTTCCCGCGCTGGAAGCGCACCGCCGACGAGCTGTGCGTGACCGAGCTGGCGTCGGTGATCTGGGCGGTGCAGATGTCGACCGTCGAGTTCCACCCCTGGAACAGCCGCCGCGGCAGCACCGAGATGCCCGACGAGTGGCGCATCGACCTCGATCCCGGCCCGGAGTCGACGTACGACGACATCCGCAAGGTCGCCCACGTCGCCCACGAGGTCCTCGACGAGCTGGGCGCGGTCGGCCACCCGAAGACCAGCGGCAGCAAGGGCCTCCACGTCTACGTCCGGGTCAAGCCGGAGCACGACCACAAGGGCGTACGCCGCGCCGCGCTCGCGTTCGCCCGCGAGGTCGAGCGCCGTGCTCCCGAGCTGGTCACCACCACCTGGTGGAAGAAGGACCGCGACCCGGCCGCGGTGTTCGTCGACTACAACCAGAACGCCCGCGACCACACCATCGCGGCCGCCTACTCGGTCCGCGGCCTGCCCGACGCCCGCGTCTCCACCCCCATTCGGTGGGACGAGGTCGACGACGCAGACCCGCGTGACTTCACGATCCGGACCGTCCCCGCGCGCTTCGCCGAGCTCGGGGACCTCCACCACGACATCGACGACCACGTGTTCGACCTGGCGCCGCTCCTGGAGTGGGCGGACCGGGACGAGATTCCGGTTGAGGGTGACGAGGCCTAGGCTGCGGTGACGCGGAACGCGTAGCTCGTCGTGGTGGTGTTGGTGCCATCGGACACCCGCACCTCGAGGGTGTAGTCGGTGTTGCCCGCCGTGAAGCTGCCGGCACCGCTGTTGCCGGCCACCGTAAGCGAGTTGGCCGTGACCCACCGCCCGGACACGAGCGACAGCCCGATCGGCGTACCGCAGAAGGTCGCATCGAGCGAGGATCCGGTGCCCCCATTCCAGCACCGGCCGTTTGACTTGGTGAGCTTGATCGTCACCGAGGTGACACCGACGTTGTCCGTCGCGGTGACGCAGATCTTGCCGGCGGCGCCCGTGCACGAGATGCTCGCCCAGGTCCCAGTCTCGTTCCCCGGCTCGACGAGCGTGATGGTCGGGGCGAGCGAATCGCCACTCACCGCAACCGTCGCCGACGAGCTCGCGGAGAGGTAGTTCGCGTTCCCCGCCTGCGTCGCCGTCAGCTGGCAGCTGCCCGCACCGACGTAGGTGACGGTGCTGCCGGAGACCGTGCAGATCGCGGGAGCCGACGTGGTCGAGAAGGTGACGGAGAGGCCGCTCGACGCCGTCGCGGTCAGCGTCGCCGTCGTCCCTGCGTTCGCGGTCAGGACCGGCGAGAAGCTCACGGTCTGCGCGGCCTTGGCGACGGTGAAGGTGACCGACGCCTGGGGCGCGGGCGCCCAGGTCCCGTTGCCGCTCTGGTCCGCGGTGATGGTGCAGGAGCCGGCGCCGACGAACGAGATGGTCGCGCCGTTGGTGCCGGAGCTGGTGCACACGGCCGGCGTCGTCGAGGCGAAGGTGACGGGGTTGCCGGAGCCACCGCCGGTGGCGGTGACCGTGTAGCCGCCCTGGTACGTCGGGGACGTCGGCAGGGAGATGTTGGTGATCGCCTGCGCCTTGCGGGTCACGCCGATGCTCTGCCCGACCTGCGCCGCGGCGAGGTAGTCGGCGTTGCCGGCCTGGTCGGCGGTGACCGAGCAGGTGCCGGCGGCGACGAAGGTGATCGTCGCGCCGCGCGTACCCGTGCTGGTGCACACGCCGGGAGTTGTCGAGGCGAAGGTCACCGGGTTGCCGGAGCCGCCGCCGGTGGCGGTGAGCGTGTAGGTATCACCGACCTTCGCGTCCGCGGGCGGCGTCGAGGTGATCGTGATCGCCTGGGCCGCGGGGGAGATGGCGAAGGACTGCTGGACCTGCGGCGCGGCGGCGTGGTTCGCGTCGCCGGCCTGGTCGGCGTCGATCGTGCAGGTGCCGGCCTTGAGGTAGGACACGACCCCGCTCGAGATCGAGCAGTTCGCGGTGGTGGCCGGGTTGATCGTCAGCATCACCGGGTTGCCGGAGCCGCCGCCGGTGGCGGCGGGGTGGTAGCCGCTGCTGCCGACGACCGCGGTGGTCGGCGCGGTCGAGGTGAAGCTGATCGCCTGCGCGGCCTTCGCGACCGGGAACGCCTGCTGGGCCGCGGGTGCCGCGCTGTAGTAGGTGCTGCCGGCCTGGTGGGCGGTGATCGTGCAGGTGCCCGCGCCGACGAAGGTGATGGTCGCGCCGTGCGTACCGGTGCTGGTGCAGACCGACGGGCTGTCGCTGCCGAAGGTGACCGGGTTGCCGGAGGCGCCCCCGTCCGCCGTCACCGTGTACGACGGACCGCCGTACGTCGGGGAGGTGGGCGAGGAGGTGAACGTGATGGCCTGCGCGACCTGGCCCACGACCACCGCGTCGCTCGCGGTCGCGACGGCGGTCCAGCTGGCCTGCACCGCGGTGACGACGTAGGTGTGGCTGCCGACCGGGACGCCCTCGTCGGTGCAGTGGGTGCCGGCGATGGTCGTGGATGCGGATGTGCCGCAGACAAGGACGGCGGGCCCGCTCGCGGGGACTCGGCGCACGCGGTACCCGTCGGGAGCGATGCCGGAGGTGGGCGCAGTCCAGGACACGTCGACGTCGCCGGTGCCGGGCGTGGAGGTCGCGGTCACGTCGGTGGGCGCCTCGAGGGTGCCGGTGGTGACGGTGCCGGCGCCGGTGCCGTCGGAGGTGAAGAAGGCCGCGGCGACCCCGCCGAGCGAGAGCCCGACGGTGAGCACGAGGGCGACGGCCAGGCCCGGGCGGACGGTACGGCGCGCGGTGGACGCGGCCCGGCCGTGGCCGCGGTGGCGGGCGGGGGCCGGACGACGGCGGCGGGAGGTGGTGGCGAAGCGCTTCATGGTGGTCACGCCCCGTTCCCGGCGCCGCTGTACGCGAGCTGCACGACGGCCGTCTTGCAGGCGTCCTGGTTGGTGGGCAGGTTGAGCATCCGCACGGCCGGCCACTGCGCCCGTGGCACGCCCAGCGACGAGAGCGTCCGGGTGCTGTGGGCCGGGATCGTCAGCGGGAACGGGCCGGAGTAGCCGGTGACGGCGTAGTTCGAGGTGGCGCAGCCGGGCTTGTCGGTGGAGGTGACGTCGACGCCGAGCGCGGTCACCGTCATCGGCGCGCCGAACGGGTTGGTCAGCGCCAGGTCGATCGCGGCGCGCTCGCTGCCGGGGGCGAGGGTCCGGTCCGGCGTGCCCGCGATCGGGAAGTCGTCGTAGGTCTGGGGCAGCACGATCAGGTAGGCCGAGGCGGTCTCCGACGCGAGCAGCGACTGGCCCTTGACCGTGATCAGGTAGGTCCCCGGGACCACGTTCGTAGCGGTGCTGACCTTGACCGTCGCGGTGTTGCCGAGCAGCGACAGCGAGGGGGAGACGGTGGCGGTCGCGTTCTGCGGCACGCCGGAGAGGCTCAGCGAGATCGGGCCCGCGAGCAGGCCGCGGTTCACGGTCAGCGTGTACGTCGTCGACTGGCCGTCCACGACGGTGGCCGCCGGTGGCGAGAGCACCATCGTGAAGCCGGTCGCGAGGGTGACGTTGAGCTGCACGTTCACCGACACGGACTGGCCGTTGCTGGTGGCGGTGATCTTCAGCAGGTAGCTGCCGACCGGCGTCGTGGCGCTCGTCTGCACCGCGACCACCGCGGGGATCCCGTTGATCGCCGGGTTCGGCAGGATCGCGACGGTCGCTCCGACCGGGGCGCCGGTGACGCTGAGGTGCACCGGGCCGAGCAGCGACCCGGGCTGGCTCACGGTGACGGCGACGACCGCCTGCGAGCCGATGGTGACGCCGACCGACGTACGGTCGACGGAGATGCCGAGGCCGGCGCCCAGCGTGGTGGCGGTGGGCTGCACGGCGCTCGAGCCGAGCGACGTGGCCAGGAGGGCGGCCACCAGCAGCACGAGCAGACGGATGCGTCCGCTGTACCTGGTCATCGGGTTCCTCCTGGCCATGTCGACTCAGCTCTCGGGTCGGACGAGCGTCAGCTCGCCGCGACCTTGAGGTCGATCGAGACGCCCTTGCAGGCGTCCTGGTTGGCGGCGCGGTTGATCATGCTGATCACGAAGGTGCCGTCGACGGTGGCGCCGCTGGCGACATCGCCGGTCGGGACCGACAGGCTGGTGATGGAGAAGTCCGCGTCGGTGCAGCCGGAGTCCGAGGTGCCCTCGACCGTGGCGACCGCGCCCTGGAGGTTCTGCACACCGCTGTTGGTGTTCTTCACGTGGAAGCTGACCGTGGCGCTCGGACCGCCCGGGGTCAGGCCGGGAGTGCTGTCGTCCACGGTGACCTCCCACGCGGAGGAGGTGCCGGTGGTCGCCGTACCCGTGCCCTCGCCGGTGCTGGTCCAGTACGCGAACGCGACGCCGCCGGTGAGGACGACGGCGGTGACGCCGCCGACGACGGCAGCCTTCTTCTTGGTCATGCGGAGCATGTCGATGCCTTTCTCAGATGACTGCCGATGAGGGGCTCGGCGTCCCGTGTGCTCCCGAGAAGGCGCTGCGGACGGCCCCCAGACCCGCCCGTTCGAATCCCAGAACTCCCGTGCGTCACGGCTGTTACGTCGGCCTCGGTTAAAATGGGTGCGACCATCGGAAGTGAGGACACCGGACGGGGCGATAGGTTCGGCCCGTGACCCTCGATGCCGCGGCGCTCGACGCCGCCGACCCGCTCGCCTCCCGCCGCGACCTCTTCGTCGGCGCGGCCACGTCGCTGGTCTACCTCGACGGGAACTCGCTGGGCCGGCCGCTGCAGGCGACGGCCGACCGGGCGGCGCGCTTCGTGACCGAGGAGTGGGGCGGCCGGCTGATCCGGGGCTGGGACGAGCGCTGGTTCGAGCAGCCGCTCGTGCTCGGCGACCGGCTCGCGGCCGTCGCCCTGGGTGCCGCTCCCGGCCAGACCGCGATCGGCGACTCCACCACGGTGCTGCTCTACAAGCTGGTCCGCGGCGCCGTCGCCGCGCATCCGGGCCGCACCGAGATCGTCGTCGACCGCGACAACTTCCCCACCGACCGGTACGTCGTCGAGGGCGTCGCCCGCGAGTGCGGCCTCACCGTCCGGTGGCTCGACGTCGAGCCGGACGCAGGCGTGACGGTCGAGGGGCTCGCGGAGGTCGTGGGGGAGCAGACCGCGCTCGTCGTGGTGAGCCATGTGGCCTACAAGTCCGGCTGGATGGCCGATGTCGCCGGGCTGACCCGGGTCGCGCACGACGCCGGCGCGTGGATCCTCGTGGACCTGTGCCACTCGTCGGGCGCCGTACCGGTCGAGCTGGACGCGTGGGAGGTCGACCTCGCGGTCGGCTGCAGCTACAAGTACCTCAACGGGGGTCCCGGGGCGCCCGCCTTCGGGTACGTCGCACGGCGCCACCTCGACGCCGATGCCTTCCACCAGCCGGTCCAGGGCTGGATGGGTGCGGCCGACCCGTTCGCGATGGGCCCGGCGTACGCGCCGGCCGCGGGCATCCGGCGGCTGATCAGCGGCACGCCGCCGATCCTGGGCATGCTCGGTCTCGCCGACATGGTGGACCTGCTGGAGGAGGTCGGCATCGCGGCCGTGCGCGCGAAGTCGGTGGCGCTGACGTCGTACGCCGTGGACCTGGTCGACCGGGACCTGTCCGACGTCGGCCTGGCCTCACCGCGCGACCCGGCGGTGCGCGGCGGTCACGTCACGATCACGCACCCGCGGATGCGCGCGGTGACCGCCGCCCTGTGGGAGCGCGACGTGCTGCCGGACTTCCGCAACCCGGACGGCTTGCGGATCGGCCTCTCGCCCTTGTCGACGTCCTTCGCGGAGGTGGAGCGGGGGATCGCCGCGATCGGCGCGGCACTCGGGAATGATTGAGGCTTTACCAGTCTGAAACGGTTCACAAATCTGGGTGATACTTCAACTACCTAGCCTCATCGAGCCCGGGCCATCCCCTGCCGGGCATCCCGAGATCGATGAGGTTGCGCATGAGAATCCCCCGCGCGCTCAGGGCCCTGGTGCCCTTGGCGCTCACTCTCTCCGTCGTGTCCGTGCCCCTGGTGGCCGGCACGGCGTCCCCGGTACGGGCTGCTGAGGCAGCGCCCGACTACTCCGCCCTGCCGGATCCGACGGCACGCGGCGGCTACACCGCCAGCACCCTCCAGGAGACCAAGCTCGGGCTGGTCGACCTGCAGGAGCCGAGCTCGAGCGGCGCGGCGCCGGGCACGGGACAGGCCCAGTCCGCCGAGCAGCTGGAGATCCGCGGCTCGCTCTACTACCCGGCCGATCGCGCCGAGCCCAGCCCGGTCCTGATCCTGGTGCACGGCAACCACGGCTCGTGCGACGCCGGCCAGGACTCCGCCACCGCCAGCTGCACGGCCTTCAAGCGCAACGAGGCGGGCTACGCCTACCTCGGCGAGAACCTCGCGACCTGGGGCTACACGACCTTCTCGGTGTCGCAGGACCAGCTGATGATGCGGCAGGACAACAACAAGGGCAAGGGCATGCACCAGCGCCGCCTGCTCATCGCCGCCGCCCTCGACGCCCTGTCGAAGGCGAACAGCGACGGTCTCGCCGACGACGCGCACACCACGATCGGCGACACCCTCAAGGGCAAGCTCGACATGACGCGGATCGGCCTGATGGGCCACTCCCGCGGCGGTGACGCGGTCACCAGCTTCATCGACTACAACCGCACCCGCACCGACGGCCCGCGCTACCCCCTGCGCGGCGTCATCTCGCTGGCGCCGGTCGACTACGAGCGCAAGGCGCCGTACGGCATGCCCTACCTGTCGATCCTGCCCTTCTGCGACGGCGACGTGTCGAACCTCCAGGGCGCGCGCTTCTACGAGCGCAGCCAGTACATCAACCCGGGCGACCCGTTCCCGCGCATCCAGTCGAGCCAGCTGGGAGCGATCCACAACTGGTACAACACCGTCTGGTACGCCGACGGCGGGGCCGACGGCCAGGCGAACAACGACGCGGCCTGCGGCAACTCGGCGCCGTTCGCGACGACCAACGCGCACCCGAACAACCTCCGGCTCTCGGGTGCGGCCAACCCGCAGGCGATCGTTGCGCGGCCCGGCTCCACCAACGGCAGCCACGACACGGCCAAGGCCGACAACTACGTCATCGACAACGACGACACCTTCAACCCGCTGGTCAACACCAAGATCTCCGGCGACCCGGCGCGGATGGGTGACCAGGAGAAGATCGGTCTCGCGACGATGGCCGCCTTCTTCCGGCGCTACGTCGGCGGCGAGGGCGCCTTCGAGCCCTACATGACCGGCGAGCTGTCGGCCACCGCGTCGCACCGGCAGATCCCGGCCAGCGCCTGCCCGACCTCGGCGTCGGGGACGCGGATCGACTGCAGCGAATACGTCTCGACGAGCTACTTCGCCGCTCCCGGCGAGCGCGTCGACATCATCCGTCCGGAGATCACCAACCCGCTCGGGCAGGACGCGCTCGGGGCACCGCTGACCGGCACCGGCTTCGCCGAGTACGACTGGTGCAACCCGGAGCCGGACGACTTCGCGCCCGCCCAGCTCGGGAAGACCACCCAGCCCACCGGCGCCAAGGCGTGCCCGCTGCCGGCCAAGGCGGCTCTCGGCGGCCAGAACGGCACCCGGGAGAACGCCCCGGTCAACCACTCCTACGGTCGCCAGCTCTCGCTGGCGTGGGAGGCCGGCCAGAAGGCGCGCCTGACGGCCGTCGTCCCGGCTGCCGACGCGGACATGAGCGGGCTGAAGGCGCTGGCCATGGGGGCCGACGTGAACTTCTTCGACCTGCGCAACCCGGGCGCGGACAACCGTGGGGACAACACCAAGGTCGGCGCGGAGTGGCCCAACGAGCTCCCGACGTCCTACGACCCGACGGCCACCACCCAGGACTTCATCATCGCGGTGAAGGACCGCGCGGGTCACGAGGGCACGGTGCACGCCGGTGACGAGAAGTGGGGCAACGCGCTGCACATGTCGACCGGCACCAACACGCCGAACACCCACATCGTGCTGGACCAGGTCCGCGTCCCGCTGACCGCCTTCTCCGACCAGGGTGTCGACCTGTCCCAGGTGGCCGCGGTCGAGCTCCGCTTCGGTGAGGACGGTACGCCGGCCTCCGGCTCCATCCAGCTGGCCGACGTGCGCTTCCAGGAGAAGGAGGGTGCGCCACTGGTCCTCTCCGACGGTGCGGACAAGGCCGACGGTGCCGGGCACGGTGCGCCGGCGACGGGTCCCGACCCGGCGTCGTACCTCCAGGCGTACGACGTGTCCAAGGGCAACCTGGCGCTGGTCGACACCGTCGGCCAGCGCGGCGCCAACACGGTCTGGACCGTCGACGACGACAAGGTGCAGTGCCCCGACGCGCAGTTCTCCTCCATCCAGAAGGCGGTCGACTTCGCGGCCCCCTGGGACACGATCGCGGTCTGCGAGGGTGTCTACGAGGAGTCGTCCACGCCGAACGCGCACGCCAGCAACCCCGTGGCACTCGAGGCCACGAACGGCCTGACGATCACCAAGCCGCTGAAGATCAAGGGCGCGGGCGCCGACAAGGTGGTCATCAAGCCGAAGTCGTCGGTCGACGACCTCGCCGGCCTGGTGCCCTACCTGCGCGACGGCGGCGGCAACGTGATCACCGTGTCGCGGCAGTCGCTCGGCTCGACCGACACCAGTGAGATGTTCGTCGACATCTCGGGCGTCACGGTGACCTCGGGCAGCACCTGGGCCGAGGCGGGCATCGCCTTCTTCGGCGCCGCAGGTCGGGTGAGCAGCTCGGTCGTCGGCCCGCTGCGCACGGCGACCAGCGCTGCCGAGCTGGCCGACCACCCCCACGGCTACGGCATCGTGAAGACGAGCCTGATCCTGGGTGCCGGCAAGGGCACGGTCGAGAACGAGGTCACGGTCACAGACTCGGTTGTGACCGGCTACCAGTCCGGCGGCATCCTGTTCGACGGTGGCCGCGGGAAGGACGGCGCTGCCGACAACCTGGTCCGGACCGGCACGAAGCAGCACGGCTACGTCGTGCGCACCGTGGTCAAGGGCAGGAAGAACGCGGTCTACCCGCAGACCGGCGTGGAGTTCACCAACGGCGTCGACGGACTGGTCAAGGACAGCCGGATCACCACCAACTGGTTCACCCCGGACCCGGCACGTTCGACCGGCCTGCTGCTGAGCGACGCGGGCGTCGAGGGCGGGCAGCTGACCGCCAGTGGCGACGCGATCACCGGCAACGGCGTCGCGGTGGCCAATGTCGCGGCCGACGGCAGCACGGTGCGCTCGGACGCCCCGTTCACGATCGCCGGCAGCTACCTCGGTACGACGGCGCCCGCCACCACGGGCGTGGGTGACCCGGCGACGGGCCTCGAGGCGATCAGCGGCAGCGGTTCCGTGGTCGTGACCCAGCGCGCGACCTCGGTGCCCGCCGGCGTGGCGAGCACCGTGGGCGCGGTCGTCGACGAGGCGCCGGAGGGCCGGATCGTCGAGCCGGCCGGTGGCACGGAGCTGACCGTCGGTCAGCCCGTGACCCCGATCGTCCGCGCCAGTGACGACCTGGCAGTGGCGGCGGTGACCTTGCTCGCCGACGGCACCGAGATGGCCACGTCGACGCACGCGCCGTACACCTTCGCCTTCACGCCCACGGGCGAGATGGCAGGGGAGGACGTCACCTTCACGGCCCGGATCACCGATGCCGCCGGCAACGTGACGACGTCCGACGCGGTCACGGCCGCGGTGGTCGCCGCCCCGCCCGGCACCTTGGTGCCCGCCACGCCGACGATCACGGGCACAGCCCGCGTCGGGGCGAAGCTGACGGCGGTCGCGGGCACGTGGGGACCGGAGCCGGTGGCGCTGTCCTACCAGTGGCTGCGGGCAGGAGCGCCGATCGCCGGGGCGACGAAGGCGACCTACGCCGTCGTCGCTGCCGACAGGGGCCGGAAGCTGGCGGTCGCGGTGACCGGCGCCAAGGACGGCTTCGCGTCGCTGACGGTGCCGAGCGCCACGACGGCCACCGTCGCGGCCGGGATCCTGACCGCGCCGGTCCCGCGGATCACGGGTACCGCGGTGGTCGGACGGACCCTCCAGGCCGTGCTCGGCACCTGGGGTCCGGCGCCGGTGACCCGGAAGGTCCAGTGGCTGCGCAACGGCAAGGCGATCCGCGGAGCGACCAAGGTCGGCTACCGGCTGGTGCGAGCCGACCGGGGCCAGCGGATCACCGTGCGGGTGACCGGGACCAAGGCCGGCTACACCACGGTCGTGAGGACGAGCGTGGCGAAGCGGGTGCGCTGACCGGGTGGTCCGCTGATCGGGCGGCCGGGGGAGAGCTCGGGCTCTCTCCCGGCCCTCGGGCGTGGGCGCCGGCTACGCGCTGAGCGGCGGGTGCAGCGCCTCGCGCAGCTGGCGGGCGTGCTGGTGCAGGATCACGGCCGCGAAGCCGTTGCCGCGCGCGTCCTCGTTGTCCGCCTCGCGGTCCCAGGCGTCCGCGAGCCGGGCGGCGAGCGCCGTCGGCTCGTCGGGCGTCGTGACGGACCGCTTGCGGGCCTCGCTGTTCATCATGGCCATCGTCGGACCTCCCCCCGGAGTCGGGACCTGCGGTGGTCCCTGTTGTCATGATCGGCCCGGATCGGCCCCACCGCAGGAGAATCTCCCGATCAGCGAACCGGTCGCCAGGTCGTGCCGCCGTCGAGGGACTCCTGGAAGCCGTCGAAGGTGACGATGTAGAGGTGGTCGCCGATCGCTGCCGTGCCGTTGAGGATCTGGTCGGCAGCGAGGTAGGTCGTGATCTCCTGCTCGCCCGCGGCGGTCACGATCCGCTCGTCGTCCCCCAGCTTGAGGAGCAGGCGATCGTCGTCGAGCGGCGCCCAGCCGTCGTCGCTGGCCACGTCGACGTCAGCGAACCGGTGGAAGTCCTCGCCCGGGCGCCAGCGCCAGATCCGTATCGTCCCGTCCTCCAGAGGACACCTGACGAACAGCGCACCGCGCGAGCTGGAGGACCAGCCGTTGCACGGAGGATCGAGCCGGGACCAGGTCGTGCCGAAGTCGGTGGACACGGCCAACGGCGTGCCGTCGGGCGCGGTCTCGCCCGGTGGAACCAGGATGAAGGCGTCGCCGACGACGTCGAGCCCGCTCGGATCGCCGATGTCCGGGACCGCGACCTCCGTCAGGGCGTCGGTTGCCGGATCGCCCCGCCACATGCGGTGCCTGCCGTCGTCGAAGACCATCAGGCCCTGGTCGCCGAGGGCAAGTGACAGTCCCGCGTCATCGCGTGCTCGCGGGTGGTCGAGGGCCGTCCAGGTGCGGGCGCCGTCGTGGCTCGCCAGCAGGCGGCCGTTCGTGTCCGTCGCCCATGCGTCGGTCCCGTTCGCCGCGAAGGTGAGCTGGATGACGAACTCGGCCGGGATCTCACCGATCTGGCTCCAGTGGCCGTCATGGCGGAAGACCTGGGAGCAGCCGCAGTCGGTGGCGAGGCCGGGCGTGATCGCGTAGAGCACGTCGCCGACCACGGCCAGACCGTTCGGCCTGACGGGTGGCGAACCGACACCGTTGGAGTCGGTCACGTGGTCGGTCGGCGGCGCGGTGTCGTCCCCGCCGTTCGTGCCGACCCCCACGACCACGGCGCCAGCGAGCGCCAGGGTCGCGACAGCCGCTCCCACGACGGCGCGGCGGGTCTGGCGGCGCCGGCGGACCCCGGCCCGGACCCCGCCGGTGAACCGGTCGGCATCGACGGCGACATCGGTGGCGAACGCCTCGCGCAGCGCGTCCTCGAGCGGGTTGCTCATCGCGTCTCCTCCCGGTCGGTGTACGTCGGGAGCTGGCGCCGCAGCGCCAGCATGGCCCGGTTGGCCTGGCTCTTCACGGTGCCGACCGAGCAGCCCAGCACCTCGGCGGTCTGGGCCTCGGTGAGGTCCTCGTAGTAGCGCAGCGCGACCACCGCCCGCTGACGCGGGGGGAGCGCCCGCACGGCGGCGAGCAGCTCGTGGTCGGCCGGCCGGTCGTGCACCACCTCAGAGGAGGTGTGGGTGCCGAGCGCCTCGAGCGGCCGTTCGCGTCGTACCTTGCGCCACACGGAGATGCTGCGGTTGACCATCGCGCGTCGGACGAACGCCTCGGGCTCGTCGAGCCTGCGCCACCGGACCAGCGCCCGTTCGAGCGCGTCCTGCACCAGGTCCGCACCGCGCTGCTCGTCCCCGGTCAGGGCGCGGCCGAGCCGCAGCAGGTGCGGCAGACGGGCCGCGACGAACGCGTCGAACGCGGCGTCGTCCCGGTCCGGTGCGAGCACCGCGGCACCTCCTTCGATCAGCTCCATGCCCCGATGACGCGCGAGCCGTGGGAATGGTTGTACGCGATTTTCCGGGCATCCGCCGGGCATCCCTAGACTGATCGCCCGTGGGCCACATCCAGATCACGCCGTCGATCCTCAACTCCGACTTCGCCCGGCTCGGCGAGGAGGTCGCCCGGATCCCCGGGGCCGACTGGGTCCACGTCGACGTCATGGACAACCACTTCGTCCCGAACCTGACCTTCGGTCCGGCGATGGTCGAGGCGCTCGCCCGGGTCAGCCCGGTCCCGCTCGACGCGCACCTGATGATCGAGGACGCCGACCGCAACGCGCTCGCGTACGTCGAGGCGGGCTGTGGCTCGGTCACCTTCCACGTCGAGGCCGCGCGCGCCCCTGTCCGGCTGGCCCGCGAGATCCGCTCGGCCGGCGCCCGGGCGTCCATGGCGCTGCGCCCGGCCACCCCGATCGAGCCCTACGAGGACCTGCTCCCCGAGCTCGACATGGTGCTGATCATGACCGTGGAGCCGGGCTTCGGGGGCCAGAAGTTCCTCGACATGTGCCTGCCGAAGATCCGTCGTGCGCGGGCGCTGATGGACAAGCACGGCGTCGAGACCTGGCTCCAGGTCGACGGCGGAGTCTCGCTGGAGACGATCGAGCGCTGCGCCGAGGCCGGCGCGGACGTGTTCGTCGCGGGCTCGGCGGTCTACTCCGCCGAGGACCCGGACGCGATGGTGGCCGCCCTGCGGGCCAAGGCCGAGGCGGTCTAGCCCTCCACGACCCGGACCTCGGGCCGGTGCGCGGCCAGCCAGGCGCGGATCGGCGGTAGCCGGTCCTGCGTCGTCGGGCCGAGGATCATCGCCAGTGCGGCTGCCGCTGGCGTGATGTCGAGGGCCGCGGCCTTCACGGCCTCGTACGGTGAGCCGTGTCCCACCTGGATGGCAGCGTCGTCCGTGGCCACGAACCGCAGCACCGGCGCCTGCTTCTCCTCGACGAAGTACGGCGG
The DNA here is from genome assembly GCF_001428825.1 of Nocardioides sp. Root240. GTDB lineage: Bacteria > Actinomycetota > Actinomycetes > Propionibacteriales > Nocardioidaceae > Nocardioides. The sequence continues at coordinate 482,464 of NZ_LMIT01000002.1, forward strand.
ACCGAGCCGGTGCTCACGGATCTCGACCCTGTCGAGGTCCGCCCAGCTCAGCGACGCCCACGCGCCGTCCTCGGCGAGCGAGCCGGTGAGCGCACCGACCCCGTGTGCGTCGAGCCGCAGGACCACGTCGGACCGCAGCAGTCCGCGGCGGTTGCGCAGCCGCCGCCCGCCCCAGACGCCCGCCATCGCGCCGACCACGACGACGAGCCCGCCGTTGACCTGCTCGGCCGGCTCGAGGTCCTGGGTCGCGAGCGCGAGCACGCCGGAGATCACGAGCAGGGCTCCGCCGAGCACCGCGGCGCCGGCGAGCGCGATCGCCTGCCAGGCCTGTCGCGGCGGAACGCGCCGGATCTCCAGGGGTGCGGGCTCCGAGGCGTCCATGGGCCGCAGCCTAGGGTGAGGCCATGCGGGACGGGGGAGGAACGCCGGTGGTGGCAGGGATCCACGTCGCGAAAGCGACCCGGCTGCCGATGCAGGCCAAGGACACCGTCGAGGTGGAGGCCGGACGCGGCATCGTGGGGGACCGCTACCACGGCACCCGGCACCGCCACGTCACCGTGCAGAGCAGGGAGACGCTCGACGAGGCCGCGCGGGTGTTCGGCCGCGAGGTGGCCTCGGAGCTGACCCGGCGCAACGTCACGGTCAGCCACGGCGTCGTACCTCGGGACCCGGGGGCGCGGATCCGGGTCGGGGAGGTGCTGCTCGAGGTGGTGCGGGTGGCCGCGCCCTGCAAGCTCCTCGACGACACGATCGGCGCCGGAGCGCAGGAGGCGCTCCGACGCCGGGCCGGGACCGTGTTCCGGGTCCTCGAGGGCGGGACGATCCGGGTTGGTGACCCGGTCGACCTGGGGGTCGACCTCAGCTCTCCAGTGCCGCGTCCAGCGTGATCGGTACGGCGGCCAGCGCCTTGCTGACCGGGCAGCCGACCTTCGCCGCGGCGGCCGCCGCCTGGAAGCCCGCCTCGTCGAGGCCCTCCACCTCGGCGCGCACGGTCAGCGTGATGCCGGTGAGCTGGAAGCCGCCGGCCGGGTCCGGGCCGAGGGTGACGTCCGCCGAGACGTCGAGCGCGACCGGCGTGCCGCCGGCCTGGGCGATCTCGTTCGAGAGCGACATGGCGTAGCACGCGGAGTGCGCGGCGCCGATGAGCTCCTCGGGGCTGGTGGTGCCGTCGGCGTCGTCGGCGGCACGCTTGGGGAAGGACACGTCGAAGGTGCCGGCGCCCGACGAGGTCAGCTCGACCTGGCCGGTGCCGTCCTGGAGTCCGCCGTTCCATGCGGTGCGTCCGGTGCGAGTGGGCATCGTGGTTCCTCTCGGTGGGGGTGGAGATCAGTTGCTTCGTGCACAAGATAATCGACCACGAGGTATATTCCAACCATGAGCTCGTCCGCCCCGGTCCTCGACGACCTGATCTGCTTCGACCTGTATGCCGCGTCGCGGCAGGTCACGGCGGCGTACCGGCCGATCCTCGGGGAGCTCGGCCTGACCTACCCGCAGTACCTCGTGCTCGTCGTCCTGGGCGCGCACGACGAGATGCTGATCAAGGACGTCGGTCGCGAGCTGCGTCTCGACCACGCGACCCTGTCGCCGCTGCTGCGCCGGCTCGAGCGTGACGGGCTGCTCACCCGGCGCCGCAGCGCGTCCGACGAGCGTGCGGTCGTGGTCGCGCTGACCGCCGAGGGCCGCGCCGTGCACGCGCGTTTCGGCGAGGTGCACTGCCGGATCGCGGAGGCCCTCGGCATCACGGCGGAGGAGGCCGCGCAGCTGCGCGACCTCCTCCGGAACCTGTCCGCCTGACGGCTCAGGCGAGCGTCAGGACGCAGTCCGCGAGCACGGGGGAGCCGTCGCGCTCGCCACCCTCGATGGTGGCCGAGCCGATGATGCCCTCGTCGGTGCGCCACCCGGCGACCCGGATCGTCTCGCCCGGGAACACCACGCCGGCGAAGCGGGCGGTGAAGCCCGCGGCGGCCGCGGCGTCCCCGCCGAGCAGGCCGTCGGTGAGCTCGCGCAGCACGATGCCGTAGGAGCACAGACCGTGCAGGATCGGCGCCGGGAAGCCGGCGGTCTTGGCGAAGTCGGGGTCGGCGTGCAGCGGGTTGCGGTCGCCTGAGAGCCGGTAGAGCAGGGCCTGCTGCGGCGTCACGGTGTACGACGCCACGAAGTCCGCGTCGCGCCCGGGCACCTCGACGGGGGTGGCCGATCCGCGGTCGCCGCCCCAGCCGCCCTCGCCCTTGACGAAGATCGACGAGCGCACGCGCCACAGCTCCTCGCCGGTGGCGTCGGACGTCGCGACGCCCTCCTGCCAGATGACGGCGGCCTTGCCCTTGTCCCAGATGTCGGTGAGCGTCGTGCGGACGGTCGCCGTGCCCGAGGTGGGGAGCGCGCCGGAGACCGAGATGGACTGCGAGCCGTGGACCACCTGGGCCAGGTTGATGTCGCAGCCGGGCAGGTCGAGCGGCGGCGGGTCGGTGTCGTGGAAGGTGGGGGCGACGACGCCGAACGACGGCAGCACCTGCAGGGCGGCGTTGTCGAGCGTGTAGCGCAGAGCGGCGGGGGACAGGTTGTCGCCCGCGCGGGAGCCGGCGCCGATGCCCAGGTGGTAGAGCAGGACGTCGGACTCGGTCCACGAGAAGGTGCGGGCGCCGAGGTCGGCGCCGATCGCGACGGACGGGTCGATCGGCATCAGCTGTTCTCCTGCGTCGGGTGCTGGGCGATGTCCTCGGCGGCGAGGTAGCCGAAGACGAGGGCGGGGCCGATGGTGCCACCGGGCCCGGGGTAGGTGTTGCCCATGACGGCCGAGGAGACGTTGCCCGCGGCGTACAGGCCGCCGATGACCGTGCCGTCCTCGCGGAGCACGCGGGCGCGCTCGTCGGTGACCAGGCCGCCCTTGGTGCCGAGGTCGCCGGCGACGATCTTGACGGCGTAGAACGGGCCCTTCTCGATGGGCGCGAGCGAGCAGTTCGGCTTGACCGTCGGGTCGGAGTAGTACTTGTCGTAGGCGGACTCGCCGCGGTGGAAGTCCTCGTCGACGCCGGAGCGGGCGAACCCGTTGAAGCGCTCGACCGTGGCGTCCAGCGAGCCCTCCGGCAGGCCGAGCTTCTCGGCGAGGCCGGCGAGCGAGTCGGCGCGGGTGACCACGCCCTCCTTGTACCAACGGCCCGGGAAGGGCTGGCGGCCGGCGAGGCCGGCGAAGAGGTACCGGTTGCGGTAGGTCTGGTCGAAGACGAGGTACGACGGCACGTGGCTCACGCCGGTGGCCTCGCCCTTGTACATCTCGTGGGTCGCCTCGACGTACGGCAGCGCCTCGTTCATGTAGCGCTGGCCGGCGGCGTTGACCATGATCGAGCCGGGCAGGTTGCGCTCGGCGAGGCAGAACCACGCGCGGCCGGGGAGCGGGATCGTCGGGCCCCACCAGGCGTCGTCGAGCAGGTCGGTCGCCGCGCCCGCGGCCGTGCCGGCGAGCAGGCCGCCGCCGGTGTTCGAGGCCGCGCCGGTCGACCACTCGGTCGAGGTGGGCTGGGGGAGGAACTTCTCGCGCAGCTCCTGGCTGTGCTCGAAGCCGCCGGAGCCGAGGATCACGCCGCGGGTCGCCCGGACCTCGCGGGTCTGGCCGCCCTGCTCGACGACCACGCCGACCACGCGGCCGTCCTCGACGAGGAGGTCCTGGAGCGCGGTCTCGTACTCGACCGGGACGTCCGCCTGGCGCAGGCCCTGGCGCAGGCCGATCGCGATGGCGTTGCCCATCGCGTACATCTTGCGGCCGAGCAGCAGCGACAGCACGCGCTTGAGCATCACGCGGATCATCGTGAGCGGGCCCTTGATGGTGCGCAGGCCGAGGCTGATCTTGCGGTAGTCGCGCTGCATGACGATGAGGTTCGCCGGCGCCTTGGTGTACGGCGGGTGCAGGCGCTCGAGCTCGTCGCCGAGGAAGCGCGCGTCCATCGGCACCGGCTCCACGCTGCGTCCGCGGGGGCGGCCGCCGGGCTGCTCGGGGAGGTAGTCGGCGTACTCCGGGACCCAGACGAACTTCAGCGGGGTGTTCTCGCGGAGGAAGTCCATGACCTCGGGGCCACGGTCGATGTAGGTGTCGCGGCGCACCTTCGGCACGACGTCGCCGACGATGGCGTCGAGATAGGTCTTCGCGGCGTCCCGGTCACCGGGATCGTCCTGCCCAGCCGCCTTGATGGCGTAGTTTCCGGGGATCCACACTCCGCCGCCCGAGCGGGCGGTGGAGCCGCCGAAGTAGGGGCTCTTCTCGATCAGCACCGTGTCGAGACCCTTGCGGGAGGCGGCGAGGGCGGCCGCCATGCCGGCGCCACCGGCGCCGACCACGACGACGTCGTAGGACTCCTTCATGCGAAAAACTGTAACAGGTTCTAGTATGTCCGTGTGACCTCTCTCCCCCCTGTCCAGGGCAGTGCGATCTCGGCCGCCGTCGAGCGCCTGGCGACGGCCCAGGCGACCCGGGTGCCGTGCTCCGCGGTGCGTGACCTCATCGGCACCGACGACCTGCCCGCCGCGTACGCCGTCCAGCAGAGCCTGGTGCAGGCCCGGATCGCCGGGGGAGCGAGCGTCGTGGGTCGCAAGATCGGCGCGACCTCGGAGGCGGTGCAGAAGCAGCTCGGCGTCGACCAGCCCGACTTCGGCTACCTGCTCTCCGACATGGACGTGAGCGACGGCGTCGACGGCACGCCGATCTCCATGCGCACCCTCGTCCAGCCGCGGGTCGAGGCGGAGGTGGCCTTCGTGCTGGCCCGCGACATCGACTTCCCTGCGGACGAGATCACGCTGGAGCTGGTCCGCGACGCCGTCGAGGTCGCGCTGCCGGCGCTCGAGATCGTCGACTCGCGCATCGAGAACTGGGACATCGGCTTCACCGACACCGTCGCCGACAACGCCTCCAGCGGCCTGTTCGTCGTCGGCCGCGACGGGCTCCCGCTGAGCGGGATCGAACCCCGCGACGTGGTCATGTCCCTCACCATCAACGACGAGGAACGCTCGTCGGGCACCGGCGCCGCGTGCCTCGGTGACCCGCTCGAGGCGCTGCGCTGGCTGGCCGTCCAGGCCGCCCGGTTCGGCGACCCGCTGCGGGCCGGCCACCTGATCCTGTCCGGGGCCCTCGGCCCCTTCGTGCCGTTCGCCCCGGGGGACCGGGTCACGGCGTCCATCAGCGGGTTCGCGCCCCTGACCGTCTCGTTCGAGGAGTGAACCCCCAAGTGACCGCTATCGGGAAGAAGCTGACGGCCGCCATCGTCGGCCCGGGCAACATCGGCACCGACCTGCTCTACAAGCTGCTGCGGTCCGACGTGGTCGAGCCGCGCTGGATGATCGGCGTCGACGCCTCGTCCGAGGGCCTGCGCCTGGCCGCCGACAAGGGCCTCGAGGTCTCGCACGAGGGTGTCGACTGGCTGCTCAAGCAGGACGAGCTGCCCGACCTGCTGTTCGAGGCCACCTCGGCCTACGTCCACCGCGAGTACGCCCCCCGGTACGCCGAGGCCGGCATCCGCGCCGTCGACCTGACCCCGGCAGCCGTCGGCCCCGCGGTCATCCCGCCGGTCAACGGACTCGCGCACCTCGACGCGCTCAACGTCAACATGATCACCTGCGGTGGCCAGGCCACCATCCCGATGGTCAACGCCGTCTCCCGCGTCACCCCCGTGCCGTACGCCGAGATCGTCGCCTCGGTCTCGTCGGCCTCCGCCGGCCCGGGCACCCGCGCCAACATCGACGAGTTCACCCGCACCACCTCGGCCGGCGTCGAGACCATCGGAGGCGCGGAGAAGGGCAAGGCGATCATCATCCTGAACCCGGCCGAGCCGCCGATGATCATGCGCGACACGATCTTCTGCGCCGTCGACCCCGACGCCGACACCGACGCGATCGCCGAGTCCGTGCACCGCATGGAGAAGGCCGTCCAGGAGTACGTCCCCGGCTACCGCCTGCTGCAGGAGCCGCAGTTCGACGGGCCGTCCGACTTCACCCGGGGCATGCGCCGGGTGTCGATCTTCGTGGAGGTCGAGGGCGCGGGTGACTTCCTGCCGCCGTACGCCGGCAACCTCGACATCATGACCGCCGCCGCCGCGCAGGTCGGCGAGAACATCGCCCGCTCGATCCTGGGAGCCCACTGAGATGACTGACATCAACGCCCTGACCCGCACCTGGTCCGGCACCCACGGCGACGAGCCGTTCGGCAGGCTCGACCTGCGCCTCACCGACACCTGCCTGCGCGACGGGTCGCACCACAAGCGCCACCAGTTCACCGGCCAGGAGGTCGAGGACATCGTGCGCGCCCTCGACGAGTCCGGCGTACCGGTCATCGAGGTCACGCACGGTGACGGCCTCGGCGGCTCGTCGTTCAACTACGGCTTCTCCCGCACCCCCGAGCAGGAGCTCATCAAGATCGCGGCCGAGACCGCGAAGCGCGCCAAGATCGCGTTCCTGATGCTCCCGGGCCTCGGGACGAAGGACGACATCCGCGCCGCCCAGGACAACGGCGGCCAGATCTGCCGCGTCGCCACCCACTGCACCGAGGCCGACGTCTCCATCCAGCACTTCGGCCTGGCCCGCGAGCTCGGCCTCGAGACCGTCGGCTTCCTGATGATGTCGCACACGCAGAGCCCCGAGATCCTGGCCAAGCAGGCCCGGATCATGGTCGACGCCGGTTGCCAGTGCGTCTACGTCGTCGACTCCGCCGGCGCCCTGATCATGGAGCAGACCGCCGACCGGGTCGCCGCCGTCGTCGCCGAGATCGGCAGCCAGGCCGACGTCGGCTTCCACGGCCACGAGAACCTCGGCCTCGGTGTCTCCAACACGGTCATCGCCGCCCGCGCGGGCGCCACCCAGATCGACGGCTCGGTCCGCCGCTTCGGCGCCGGTGCCGGCAACACGCCGCTCGAGGCCTTCGTCGGCGTCTGCGACAAGCTCGGCTGGACCACCGGCGTCGACTTCCTCAAGATCGTCGACGCCTCCGAGGACGTCATCAAGCCCGCCATGCCGGAGGAGTGCCAGCTCGACCGGATGACCCTGATGATGGGCTACGCCGGCGTCTACTCGTCCTTCCTCAAGCACGCGGGCAACGCGGCCGAGCGGTTCGGCGTGTCGGGCGCGCAGATCCTGCTGGAGGCCGGGAAGCGCAAGCTGATCGGTGGCCAGGAGGACCAGCTCATCGACATCGCGCTGCAGCTGAAGGCGGCCCAGGACGCACCGGTGGGGGTGTGACCGTGACGCGACCCTTCACCCGCCAGTCCACCGTGCTCGAGCTGGCCACCACCCTTCCCGGACGCGCGTTCAAGGCCATGATCGTGCGCCAGCTCCCTCCGGTCGCCACCGAGAAGGAGCGTCAGGAGCTGGAGGACATGACCCTCGGTCTCCCGCTCGAGACCCTGGTCGAGCTGTCCGAGGGCAAGCTCACCTGGGGGATCGCCGACTCCCTCCTCGACCTGGCGAACCGCAAGCCGCACCGCGTGATCGGGCGGGGTGTGGGTGCGGGCGCCGGCGCGCTGAAGAAGGTCACGCGCCCGATCCGAGGGTAGCCCGCGCGCGGACGGCCGGCGCTCGGGTGTGACTCACCAGTCCCGGGCGAGGAGCAGGAGCTGCCCGATCAGGACGACGGCACCCAGCACTCGCCGGAACGGACTGGCTCCCCGGACGACCTCGTCCAGCGACCACACGATCAGCGCTCCGTGTCCGACGCCTTCCACGGTGGTCGCATGGGCAGGGGACAGCGGCAAGAACCCGATCAGGACCGCAGCGATCCACACCGAGATCGCAGGATTGGGCGGTTGGGCCACCGCCCACCGGCCGTCCTGCGACCGGAACCACCAAGCGGGCGAGCTGAAGCGGGGGCGGGCCATGCCGGTCACGTACCCGCTCGCGTCCCCTCGACCCGGTCCCCACGAGTCACGGGCGCGATGAGGCCGCCGGGCCTAGCAGGTCACGGAGACGACGGTGTCGACATCCCGGGTCTCGCTGAAGGCGAAGATCTCACCCCCGAGTACTGCGGCGAAGCGGTCGTAGGTCGTCCACCGCTCACCGTCACTGTTGCACTCGAGCAGCTCAGGAGTGACGAGCTGGCCGTCGACGGTGCATCCCGAGTAGGTGGTCGGCAGCTGCGCCCCTTCGTTCCACACGTCGGAGCACTCGCGCAGACCGGACGGATCGCTCGTGGACTCTGCACCGCAGGCCACCGACGACAGCATCAGTCCCACGGCGGCGGCGCTGGCGAGTCGCATACCGAAGTCTCGCACCTGCGGTGAGTTCGAAGGCTCGCGGCCTTACGCCTGCCGTGTGGCTCGTGCGCCGACCAGGACTTCGTCGAGCATCACACCGCCGACTGACACGCGTACCCAGGACGCGCGCTCCGGACCCAGGTCCACGAGCGGAAACCCGACGCACTCGCAGGGCGTGTGATCGCCCTCCACCGTCGGCACGAGAAGCGTGTCGCCGATCTCGAGCCCGCCAGAGGTGCCGATCGGCGGACCGATCAGCGTGATGCCTTCGTGGTCGTCGCCCAGATCGACCACGTCGGCGATGTCGAAGGCGAACTGCGGCACGGCTCAAACCTAGATGCAAACCGCCCATCGGCACGAACGCGGACGGCGGGACGGTCCCTGCCAGTAATGGGCCACTTTCTAGAAGCGAGCTCTCTTCCCCGGCTTCGGCGGCCCAAGGAACAGGCTCCCTTCGCGGGATTCCCGACTCTCAACACCCGGCCACTCCATATGGGCATCCTTCCACCGGGCGCCAGCAACGTCCGGCCCTTGATCCGACCGTGCCAATGCGGCACATTCGGGGGCTTCGTAGGCAGGATCAGTATTGGGGATCGGGCTTAGGGTTCGAGGTGGTCGAGCTGGCGCTCGAGTTCATGAAGACGCGCGCGAATGGCCTCTTGGTGAGAGCGGTCGAGTTGTCGGACTTGGACTCCCATCACGTGCTGTGCCGTCCACTCCTCGATGTCCAGGTGCGCCATGATCGTGGCTCGGGCTCTGTGTTCGTCGCGTGAACTCCCGGCGAGTCGTGCAATGAGGGGCCAGTCCCGGCCTGCCTGGAGCACCGCAGTGAGGATCGTGCGCTCGGCATGTAGACGCTCCGACTCCGAGGGGTCTCGTTCGGCGTCAGGTCGAGCGAGCGGTGTGAGGTGGCCGGGCTCGAAGAAGCGTGGACCCAGCGTGGGCTCGACCTGCAGCTCGCTCCAGATCACGGCGTGGCCGACGTCTGCTCGGCTCATTTCGACGACGAGTCCGATCTCGGCGTCGATGATGATCGACGCGTTGCCGCCCTTGGCCTCAGGGGCAGTGAACTTCCATGCCGGACGCCCCTCGAATTCGGTCCGGTGAAGGCTGTCCATCACCAGGTCTGGGTCCAGGCTCAACCAGCTGGTCCAGTAGCGCCGAGGCTCGACGAGCCAGACATCGTGCAGCTGTCCGCGATCTGATCCACGGTCTTCGTCGCGCAGCTCCCACGTCTCCTCGAACTGGTCGTCGGCCGCGCACCACATCGTGTCTTCGCCAGCCAAGAGCCTCGTGTGCCCCGGAGGCTCTTCAATGCGAGCCAGGCGACCCAGTCGCCACACGCGCCGCCGGCGCATCACCTGGTGGTCGTCGAGCTCACTCAGGATTCCTGAGTAGCCGATCGCTGGCTCATTGCCGGCAATCAGGAAGTCGAGGAGCTCCCCGAAGGACGCGTGCTCCAGGTCAAGCTCGTCGGACATGGGATCGAGTCTTACAGCCTGCGGGCAGCACCAGCAGGGCAATGTGAAGACGACTCATTCTGATGTCTGGCCCGACCGCGGCATGTTCGGGCGCTCAGCCCTACGGAAGCGGGTTCAGGGCGAGGTCGGATTCGAGCCGTCAAGCCATGCCTGGTACTTCGCGTACTCGAAGGGCGCTGAACCGTAAAGGTGGGTCGCGCCGGTCGCTTTCTCGATGACAAGCGGACACGACCCGACCGGGGCATCGGTGAAGCTTCGTGTCCTCATCCAGCGTCGGCTCCGGTAGTGCGCGACCCAAGCAAGCGAGTGCTCCTCCAGCGCTGCAACGACGAACTCGTCATCAGGGTCGTGAACTGTGGCGCGCGGGTGTTCAAGCCTGTTTGGGGTAAGAGAGGCATTCCAACGGGCCAGCTCCTCTTCTGCGATGCGCATAGCCTCTGCCAAGTTCACTCGGGCAGAATGACAGAGGAACGTCCGTCACAGCACGCGGAGTGCGGACAGCGCGGTGGTCGGGCGTTCCGTCCCGACAGCGGCATGACCGAGCGTCCGCCTAACTCGCGGTCGCTTCAATCCAGGCTTGGGTGATTCGGCCTTCCTCGTACTCCCATGAGCCATCTTCGGAGCCTCGCCGGAGGGTGGCCACGATCGCGTCGAGCGGGGCCGATGGTGCGATGTCGAGCGCGAGCATGCCGTACTGCGGGGCGCCTTCTCCGTACACGCCGAGTGCCGTGAACGGCTGCAGTGAGCGAGCGAGGTCGCCCTCCAGCGGACCCTGCCTGCGGCAGATCAGTCGGATCGTCACGTGGTCCGACCGCTCCACCATCTCGACGAAGACGGGGTTCAAGTCGGGGCCTGCCGCCTTGGCTCGCACCACGTCTCCGACGGAGAGGTCCCGCACGAACCAAGGGACGTTGTCGACGCGATACAGGTCGTTGCCCAGGCCAATGGCCCAGACTCTTTCACTCGAAACCGGCGGCCAGCCGCCGGCATCGGTCTCGAGCTCGAACACCACTCGCGTGGTGGGCTCCGCGGCTGGCGCGGGCGGAGGTACCGATGAGGTGGGCTCTGTCCTGCGGCGCCATCTGCTCACCGCACGAGAGTACGTCCTCAAGCGACAAGCTCACGGAGCGACGCCTCCGTTCGGCGGACTCGTACGCCGAGTCGCAGCACGGGCGGGCGGTCAGCGCTCGGCAGCGGCAGATCCTCGAACGTGCCTTCAACGATCAGCAAAGGCCGCCTCGAGTCGCCGGTGGGCGACTTGCACCATCTCTTCATGGAAACCGGAGTCTTCGTCCAACGCCTTGGTGCTGACTCGCACGATGTTGGGGCCAACCAGTAGGTAGGTCACCTTCATGATGATCGGGTCGAGGCGCCCAGGGGTCCCCACCTGTCCGACCGCGACGAACCCCAACTCGCCGTCGACATCAAGGCGTTGTGCGCTGCGACTCTCCGTGATGTTCATGCGGATACTGACTTTCGGCGACTTCACATCCACACGCGGGCACTTCTTGATCGCAGTGCCGACGTCCGCGAACAACGACGCGATGTCCATGTCGTCCGGATAGCTGATGATGTACTCGTCGACGGAGACCGGCTTGCCAGCGGTCATGTACGACCACTGGCCCTCGAGCTGTGCCCGGGCCTTACCAAAGGAGTTCTCGATCGTGCTCAGACAGCCGGCCAAGATCGGGCCTCCGGAGTCGTAGTCCTCTGCTCCGTTTCCGACATCGCTGGCAGTCATGGCCGCGTCCTCGGCTTGTTGCCGAGTCAGCGAGGAAACCCGGACCGTCGTGGGATCAGAAGCCGCCTTCTTGTCTCCTCCGGCGGGCCCGCCAGAGCACCCTGCAAGAGAGGACAGCGACAGCAAGGTCAGCATCACGCCGGTCAACCGACGCAAGAGGACGGGCACAGATCCAGGCATGCCATCCCGCCTTTCCTGACAAGGGATGTCGGGTGCTGCGGTCTGCCGCCCACGCTGATGACTCACACGGTCAATCTAGTGGCGCGACAGCAACCGACTTGTGGTCGGTATGTCCGGGCGCTCGCGCCCGCACGAGAAGGGATGGCCTCAGGCGGCGAGTCCGTAGTGGATGACTTGTCGTGTCCATATGTCCACGCGTCCTGGTGGGTCGTCGTCGGGGGCTGCGGTGATGCGGCGTGTGCCGGTGGGGTCGATGAGGTAGTGGGCCCCGTGGGGATCGCGCC
>NZ_LMIT01000002.1:494517-494647 GCF_001428825.1 Nocardioides sp. Root240
CCCGCGACAGGCGGGCGAACCGGTCGGTCGCGGCAGCGGTCTCCTTCGCCTCGGCCAGTTCGGGGTCGGCGGCGGCGACCTTGCCTTCGACGAGGGCCTCGAACCGGGTCCAGGCGAGCCGTCCGTCGGC
>NZ_LMIT01000002.1:494736-553232 GCF_001428825.1 Nocardioides sp. Root240
CGCGGCGGCGGCGTAGGAGTCGCCGGGGTGCAGCCTGGCCCATTGGTACGCCGCGCGGAGGATCGTGCGCTCGGCGTCGAGTCGGATGGTGTGTTGGGTCTCGACGAACGCGAGGAGATCGCTGGCGGACATGTCCGTCAGCGTGTCGTGGTCCATGAGCCCCGAGTTGGCCATACCCGTAGTGGATCACCCGGCCCCGACACAAACACCCGACCGAAGCCCGTTCTCCACAGCTGACGGCAACGGTCGGCGATGATCCCTGTCATGGACGACGCGCTCAGCTATTCCGCGGTCGGGGCGACCCGCGTCGCCGACGAGCGTTGGGATGCCGCGCCGCCGGGCTACCGCCGGTTCGAGCGCACCGTGTCCATCGGCCGGGGCGAGGACGTCTGGCAGGAAGCATCGGCGGCCCTGATGGAGTGGGGCGTCAAGACCCGCAGCGGGTTCGAGGTGGTTGCGGGACCGCACGAGAGCCTCCGTGTCACGGCGGGCCAGGACCGCACGTTGGTCGCGGTGCTGGGGCCGCTCCGCCTGCGCGAGCCGGTCCGGGTGGTCGCGGTGGTCGACGAGCCGACCCGTCGTGGTTTCGCCTACGGGACCCGTCCCGGTCATCCGGTCTCCGGGGAGGAGGCGTTCGTCGTGCACCGCTCGGCCCACGGTGAGGTGTGGCTGACGCTGCGGTCGTTGGCCCGGCCGGCCCGAGGCGGCTGGCGGATCGCCTTCCCCGGTGCGCTGGTGGCGCAGCGGCTGTACCGACGGCGCTACCTGCGCTCTCTCGGGCGATCAGGCTGAGGAGGAGGGAGGCGCGCTCGGGTGGTCATCGACTCACTCGACGGTGCTGGCCTTGCACGCAGGGCAAGGGGGATGGCCGTCGCGGCCTGCGTCGAGATCGGTTCGTGGAGGGTAGCAAGCCTCGCACCACGGGCCGCGGAAGTCGCCAGAAGCCAGTACCGCCGCAACGGTCGCAGGCACGGTTCCGGTCAAGCGTCGCCACGGCCGATCAGGGCCACGGCGCCACCATGTCCACGCCATCAAATGATCTCCTGTCGCGCGATCACTGGATCAGGAAGAGCAATACCTCGCCTTTGGCGTTCGTGGCCTGAATCCTCGCGCTCGGCGCCGACCAGACCGTCACCCAGTTCTTGCCGCCTGTCACCTCGACGGGGTCTTCGGGCGGAGAGTCGGTGACTCTGATCCTCAGGTGGTCACCCTGACGAATCTCGTACTCGGGGCCGACCGGCTCGAAACCCACGTGGAGGGGTTCGTCCTCGCCGGGCGACAACACGAAGGAGAACACGTCACTGTCGTTGTCGTCTCGCGACATGGGTAGAGCGTTGCACATCGTTCAGGCGCAGGGATCCATGGACCGGTTGCGCCGCCGGAGAGATCCGACCACGCCGTGTCGCACTCACCGGGAGGGTCGCGTAGACCAAAACGAGAACGTGTTCTAGTATTCCTGCATTCGTACTTCTGACTAGGAGCGCACATGCACGACGACTTCTCTCCCGAGGTCACTGCCGTTCTCGACGGCGTCCGCGACCTGCTCCCCACCTTCCGTGAGCGGGCCGAGGAGGGCGACCGCCTCCGGGTCATCCCTGACGCGTCGATCAAGGAGCTGGAGGAGACCGGCTTCTTCCGCCTCCTGCAGCCGAAGCGGTACGGCGGCCTCGAGGCCGACCCGATCGCGTTCTACACCGCCGTGCGCGACATCGCCTCGGCCGACGGCTCGACCGGATGGGTGTCCAGCGTCGTGGGTGTGCACCCGTGGCAGGTCGCGCTGTTCGCCGACGAGGCGCAGCAGGCCGTGTGGGGTGACGACCAGAGCGTGCGCCTCTCGTCGTCGTACGCCCCGACGGGCAAGGCGGTCATCACCGACGGCGGCTTCAAGCTCTCCGGCAAGTGGAGCTTCTCCTCCGGCAGCGACCACTGCGCGTGGGTGCTGCTCGGCGGCCTGGTGTTCAACGAGGAGGGCCAGGTCGTCGACTTCCGCACGTTCATGGTCCCGCGGGAGAAGTACCAGGTGGTCGACGTCTGGAACGTCGTCGGACTGCGCGGCACCGGCTCCAACGACATCGTCGTGGAGGAGACCTTCATCCCCGAGGCGTTCACGCTCTCGATGGGGGAGACCGGCGCGTGCCGCGGCCCGGGCCAGGCGGTCAACACCAGCGACCTCTACAAGCTGCCGTTCCACTCGATCTTCACCTCGACGATCGCCACGCCGATCATCGGCATGGCGAAGGGCGCGTACGCCGAGCACGTCGAGATGCAGCAGAAGCGCGTCCGTGCCGCCTACCTCGGCGAGAAGGCGTCGCTCGACCCGTTCGCCGCGGTCCGCATCGCGCGGGCGTCGTCGGAGATCGACGCCGCGTGGGCACTGCTGATGAACAACATCCGCGAGGAGCAGGCCCACGTCGCCAAGGGCGAGCAGATCCCGCTCGAGCTGCGCCTGCGGGTGCGTCGCGACCAGGTGCTCGGCACCGCCCGCTCGATCGAGGCCATCGACGCGCTGTTCGAGGCGTCCGGCGGCCGTGCGCTCGCGGAGGGCACCTACCTCCAGCGTGCCTGGCGCGACGCGCACGCGGGGCGCGTGCACGCCGCCAACGACCCCGAGCGCGCGCTGCAGATGTACGGCGGCCAGCAGTTCGGCCACAAGGTCGACCCGGGGATGTACTGACCGTGACCGCTGACAACGCTGCCTTCTCCAAGGAGGCGACCCGGCGCTCGGCGAAGGCCGGCGACATCACGCTGAACTACTACGAGGCCGGCCCTGAGGGCGGCTCGCAGGTCGGCGGCGGGCTCCCGTTCGTGCTGCTGCACGGCGGCGGGCCCGGCGCCTCGGCGTGGAGCAACTTCGGCTCGGCGCTGCCGAAGTTCGCGGCGAGCTTCCGGACCCTGCTCGTCGACCAGCCCGGCTTCGGGCAGTCCGACAAGCCCGAGGTCGGCGCCAACTACTTCCGGCACTCGGCGTCGTACCTCGTCCAGCTGCTCGACGAGCTGCAGATCGAGCGCGTCCACCTGCTCGGCAACTCCCTCGGAGGAGGTACGGCGACCCGCTTCGCCCTCGAGTACCCCGACCGGGTCGGCCGGCTGGTCCTGATGGGTCCGGGCGGCCTGTCGACCAACCTGTTCCACGCCGACCCCACCGAGGGCGTCAAGCGGCTGATGGACTTCAGCATGAACCCCAGCCGCGAGGCACTGCGGGCGTTCATCTCGACGATGGTCGTCAACCAGGCGCTCGTGACCGACGAGCTCGTCGAGGAGCGCTTCGCCGACGCCACCGCCCCGGGATCGCTGGAGGCGATGCGCTCGATGGGCGCGTCCTTCTGGAACCCCGAGTGGGCCGAGGACGGCATGCTCTGGCGCGAGGCGCACCGCCTGCGCAAGCACACCCTGCTCACGTGGGGTCGCGAGGACCGGGTCAACCCGCTCGACGGTGCGCTCGTCGCCCTCAAGCAGATCCCGAAGGCGCAGCTGCACGTGTTCCCGAACTGCGGCCACTGGGCCCAGATCGAGGCGGCCGACGAGTTCGCCGAGATCTGCACGGCGTTCCTGGCCCGTCACGTCGAAAGGACCCGTTCGTGACCATCGACATCCGCTCCATGGGCTACATCCGGGTGGCGAGCACCGACCTCGACGCCTGGAAGCAGTTCGCCGGCAAGGTGCTCGGCCTCGCCGAGGGGCGCGGGCCGAACCCGGCCCACCAGTACTGGCGCGTCGACGAGGTGTCCGCGCGCATCGTGGTCTTCCCCTCCGACGTCGACCAGCTCGACTGCACCGGCTGGGAGGTCGCCGACCACCAGGCGCTGCAGGCCGCCCGCGAGCACCTTCAGAAGGCGGGCGTCGAGTTCGAGGAGGGCACCCGGGAGGAGCTCGACGAGCGCCGCGTCCAGGAGCTGGTCCGCTTCCGCGACCCGTGGGACAACGTCTTCGAGCTGTACCACGGGATCACCTACGAGGCGCGACCCGTCGTCACGCCGTACGCCGCCACGTTCGTCACCGGCGACCAGGGCCTCGGCCACATCGTGGTCCCGGTGCTCGACGACGTCGAGGCGCTGCGGTTCTACACCGAGGTGCTCGGCTTCCGGCTGCGCGACTCGATGAGCATGCCCGGCGAGTTCGTCGGCAAGGAGCCGGGCAGCAAGGTGTGGCTGCGCTTCCTCGGCGTCAACCCGCGCCACCACTCGCTGGCGTTCCTGCCGATGCCGAACCCGAGCAAGTGCGTGCACGTCATGCTCGAGGTCGACAAGCTCGACCACGTCGGCCGCGCGCTGGAGCGGGTCCGCAAGCACGGTGCCCCGCTGTCGGCGACCCTCGGCCGCCACATGAACGACGAGATGATCTCGTTCTACGTGAGGTCGCCCGGTGGCTTCGACGTCGAGTTCGGCACCGAGGGCATGACCGTCGACGACAGCCGCTGGGTGGCGCGCGAGTCGACGGCGGTCTCGTACTGGGGCCACGTCTTCGGTGGGCACTGAGCAGGCCGTTAGCGTGGACACCGTGGCAGACAACCAGGACGCGATCCCCGAGGGCATCAGCTCCGACGCCCGGGAGACCTGGCCGCACCCCGAGCTGATCCAGTCGTGGCTCGGGGACGCCGAGGTCGACTTCGAGCTGCGACCGGGCGAGGAGGTGGTCGTCCACGACGACCCCGCCGCGCAGGCCGCCGCGCGCCGGTTCCGCGACGTCCTCGGCTGCTTCGGCTCGGGCATCACCGTCATCACGACGATGAGCGGCGACGAGCCGGTCGGCATGACCTGCCAGTCCTTCGCGAGCGTGTCGCTCGACCCGCCGCTGGTCACGTTCATCCCGGCCCGGACCTCGCGCGCCTGGCCGATGATCCAGCGCGCCGGCCGGTTCTGCATCAACGTCCTCGCCGCCGACCAGGAGCACGTCTCGGCCCAGATGGCGACCAAGGGTGCCGACAAGTTCGCCGGCATCTCCTGGACGCCGGCCGCGGCCACCGGCTCGCCCGTCATCGACGGCACCCTGGCCCACCTCGACTGCACGATCCACGCGGTCTACGAGGGCGGCGACCACTTCATCGTCGTCGGCAAGGTCGAGCACCTCGAGCAGCACGGCCCCGAGGCCGCGGTGACGGAGCCGCTGCTCTTCTTCAAGGGGCGCTACCGCACCACCGACGGCTGACCCGGTCGCCGTAGCCACCACCCCTGCCGGATCGTTGCGGCTGGGACGGCACGGCACGAAGATCGGGGGGATCGTCCGGATGAGGAAGTCTGTGGTGCGCTGCTGGGCGGCGCTGTCGGGCGTGGGACTGGTGGCGTCGCTGCTGCTCGTCGCGCCGCAGCTCGCGGACGCAAGCGGGGCGCTCCCGGAGCGCGCGGCCACGGCCTCTGCGGCGTCCGCGCTCCTCTCGACCGACGGGGTGGCCGACTACTGGACGCCGGCGCGGATGCGTTCGGCCGTACCGATGGACCTGGACGCCGACGGGGACGCGATCGCGGGCAGCGGTCCCGCGACCGGGACGACCCGGGCACGGGCAGCGACGCTGACCGCGCCGCGGTCGGTGGGCAAGCTGTTCTTCACCACGGCCCAGGGCAACGCGGTCTGCTCGGCCGCCGCGCTCAACACGGCCCAGAAGAATGTCGTCATCACCGCCGGCCACTGCGCCAACAGCGGTGGCGTGCCGAACCTGCTGGGCTGCAGCAAGGGCCGCTACTACACGAACTTCCTCTTCGTCCCGCGCTACGCCAACGGCTCCGCCCCCGACGGCCAGTGGGTCGGCACGCGCGCGGTGACGCACCAGCAGTGGATCAGCGAGTGCGACGCCTTCGAGTTCGACCAGGCGCTGATCGAGGTGGCGCCGCGCAACGGCCGCAACCTCGTCGACGTCGTGGGCGGCAACGGTGTCGCCTGGAACTTCCCTGCGGAGCAGGCCGACATCAACGTCTGGGGCTGGCCGGCCGAGACGCCGTACGACGGCATGACGGTCAAGCGCTGCCACGGCACGACGACCGAGCTCGACGCCAACGGCGACGCCTTCCTGAGCTGCCCGATGACCGGCGGTGCGTCGGGCGGACCGTGGTTCGTCGGGATGGTCGGCTCGAACGTCGGCTACATCTGGGCCGTCACCTCGCGGCGGACGACGACCGGGCCGGCGTACGTGCTGGCGTACCCGATCGGCGACTCGATCCGGACCCTCCTCGCGGACGCCCGGCTCAATGCCCGGACCGTGGCGAGCAGCTCCACCACCACGTCGACCACCACGTCGACCAGCCCGACGCGGGCCGTGACCGGTCTGTCGGTCACGCCCAACCACTCGGTCATCGGCCGCGGCCAGCTGGTGGTGCTGCGGATCCGCTCGGCGGCGAGGCGCTGGGTCGCCATCGACGCGAGCCGCCGATCGGCACGCGGTCCGTGGACGCGGGTAGCGACGCGATGGGCGAGCGCCTCGGGCACCGTGGCGGTGTCTCAGCGGCTCGTCCGGGTCGGCTACCGCTGGTACCGCGTCCGCAACGCCGCCGGGCGCCAGGTCGTGGTCCGGGTGCGGATCAACGTGTGCCCGCTGCCCGCGCAGCGCAGTGCCGCTGTGGTGGACAACACGGGCTGCACCGGCCCCACGAGCTGACGCCCGGGGCCCGACCTGGGGCAGCATCGACCCCGACATGCACAGCCTCGACCCCACCGAAGACTTCGCGATCCGCCTGCTGCGGCGCTTCCTGCTGCTCTGCGAGCACCCGCGCACGCGCCAGCGGATGCTGCAGATGGTCCGCCAGTCCACGCGGATGGGGCCGGGTGCTCCGCGCCTCTACGGCTGGATCAACAAGGCCGTGCTGAACCCGCGCTTCCAGCCCGTGCTGGAGCGGCGCGCGATGTCGGCGATGAAGGCCGAGCTCGTCGCCTCGCAGCTGATCGGGCTCGCCATGACGCGCTACGTGCTCAAGATCGAGCCGCTCGCGTCCGCGCCGGTCGACGAGGTCGTCCGGATGGCGGCGCCCGCCATCGCTGCCGCGCTGCAGGGCGAGGACGCCTTCGACCACGTGGTGCGGCCGGAGCAGGACGAGCCGGAGCCGCCGCGTCGCGGCCTCAGAGCGCTACGGCTGCCCGGTGTCGGTGCGGTGCGCCGAACAATTGCCCCAGGGCGTGGGCGCGCTTGAACACCAGGTGCGCGTCGTGCTCCCAGGTGATGGCGATGCCGCCGTGCAGCTGCACGCACTCGCTCGCGGCCAGCTGAGCCGTCTCGATCGCGTACGACGCTGCGGCGCGAGTCAGGAAGTCCGCGTCGTCGGCACCCTCGGCCAGTGCGTAGGACGCCGCCCAGCTCGCCGACCGCGCCAGCTCGGTGCGGGCGAACACGTCGGCCATCCGGTGCTTGAGCGCCTGGAAGGAACCGATGGCCCGCCCGAACTGCACCCGCTCCTTGCTGTAGGCCACGGTCATCTGCAGCGCGCGGTCGGCGAGGCCGACCGCGAGGGCGGCCACGGACGCGGCGCCGACCAGCTCGGCCCGGGCGCCCGCGGCGGTGCCGTCGCCGAGCGGGGAGGTGGTCGCGACGGCGAGGTCCAGCTGCGCCAGCCGCACCGACTGGTCCATCGACTCGACCCACGTCGCGGGGGCGTCGTGGACCTCGACCAGCTCGTCGCCGAGCACCGCGAGCACGATCGACGCGCGGTCGCCGTCGAGGACGGGTGCCGCTCCGGTCACCAGGGTCGCCACCTCGCCCGCGGCGATGCGGGGGAGCAGGTGCCGCTTGGCCTCCTCGGTGCCGCCGGCCAGGAGGGCGTGGGTGGCGATCGTGGTCGCGAGCAGGGGCGAGGGCGCCAGCGAGCGGCCGAGCTCCTCGAGGACCACGGCGGTCTCGAAGAAGGTGGCGCCGACGCCGTCGTACTCCTCGGGGACGGCGAGCGCCGCCACCCCGATCTGCTCGCAGAGCGTGGCCCAGAGGGCCACGTCGTGGCCGGACGCCGAGGTCGACGCGGCGCGGACGGCGGCCGAGTCGGCCCGCTTCTCGAGCAGGCTCCGGACGGTGGCGGCCAGCTCGGCCTGCTCCTCGCTGAGGGCGAACTCCATCAGGCACCCACCAGCGTCGAGAGAATGCGGGCGCGGTGCTCGGCCGGCGTGCCCCAGGCGGTGACCAGCGCGCGGATCCTGGTGATCCAGACGCTGAGGTCGAACTCCTGCGTGTAGCCGATCGCACCGTGGACCTGGAGCCCGGTGCGGGAGGCGAGGTACGCCGCGTCCGCGCAGGCGACCTTCGCCGCCGAGACCGACCGGGGGGTCGGGTCGAGGGCGGCGCCGAACACGAGCGGACGGGCGAAGTCGAGCGCGATGCGCACGTCGGCCAGGTGGTGCTTGATCGCCTGGTAGGAGCCGATCTCGCGACCGAACTGCTTGCGCTGCTTGACGTAGGTGACCGCGTCGGCGAGCACCCGCTCGCCCGCTCCGAGGAGCTGGGCGGCGGTGGCCAGCACCGCGAGGTCGTACGCCGCCGCGAGGTCGCCGTGCTCGACGGTCCCACCCGGGGTGACGTCGAACAGGTGGCGGCTGCGGTCGACCGACACGTACGCAGCTCCAGCGGTCGCCGTGTGCAGGGCGCTGTCGACCGCGACGTACACCTCGTCCGCGATGTCGGCGTCCAGGGCGCGGGGCGCGGCGACGGTGCCGATGCCCTCGACCTCGCGGCCGAGCGCGACGGGGAGGTAGGCCGCCGACTCGACCCACGGGCCGGGGACGGCGTGGCGGCCGAGCGCCTCGAACGCGATGCAGACCTCGACCGGGGTGGCCTCGGTGGCCAGCATGGTGACGCCCTGCTCGGCGAGCCGCTGCCAGAGCTTGAGTCCGGCGTCGTGGTCGCCGTCGGCCCAGGCGCGGGCTGCGGCGACGGTGTCGGCGGCGGCGAGGAGGGACTCCAGCGAGGCCGCGAAGTCCCGCTGGTCGGTGGTGAGCTCGAACCTCAACGCTGCAGTCCCTTCGGTTCGCGCGGGAGGCCCAGGATGCGCTCCGCGATGATGTTGCGCTGGATCTCGTTGGTGCCGGCGTAGATGGGGCCGGACAGCGAGAAGGTGTAGCCGTCGAGCCAGGTCGACTCGAGCTCGGCATCAGGGCCGAGGAGGTCGAGGGCGGTCTCGTGCAGGGCGACGTCGAGCTCGCTCCACCACACCTTGTTGACCGAACCGGCCGCGCCGATGTCACCGCCGTCCTTGAGCCGGGAGACGGTGCCCCACGTGTAGAGGCGGTAGGCCTCGGCCTTGATCCACGCGTCGACGACGCCGTCGGTCGCCGCGGTGCGGTTCGGGCCCTCGGGCGTCTCGTCGTACAGCGCCAGGAGGCGATCGGCGGCGGCGGTGAACCGGCCGGGGGAGCGCAGCGACAGTCCGCGCTCGTTGCCGGCGGTGCTCATCGCGACCCGCCAGCCGTCGCCCGGCGCGCCGAGCACGTCGGCGTCGGGCACGAAGACGTCGTCGAAGAAGACCTCCGCGAAGCCGGCCTCGCCGTCGAGCTGTGCGATCGGCCGGACCGTGACGCCGTCGGCGTCGAGCGGGAAGAGAAAGTACGTCAGGCCGGCGTGCTTCAGCGCCTCCGGGTCGCTACGGAACAGCCCGAAGCCCCAGTGGGCGAGCGCGGCGCGCGAGCACCAGATCTTCTGGCCGTTGAGGACCCAGCCGCCGCGGTCGTCGTCACGCCGGGCCGTCGACTTCAGCGAGGCGAGGTCGGAGCCTGCCTCGGGCTCGCTCCAGCACTGCGCCCAGACCTTGTCGCCGGTCGCCATCGACGGCAGGAACCGGTCCTGCTGCTCCTGGGTGCCGTGCTCGAAGAGGATGGGGGAGAGCAGGAAGATGCCGTTCTGGCCGACCCGCAGCGGCGCGCCGGCGCGGTAGTACTCCTCCTCGAAGATGATCCACTCGACCAGCGACGCCGCGCGGCCGTGGTACTCCTCGGGCCAGGACACGACCGACCAGCGGGCGGCGGACAGCTTCGCCTCCCACTGCCGGTGCAGCTCGAAGCCCTCGGGGGTGTCGAGCGACGGCAGCGGCTCGGCCGGGACGTTCTCCGCGAGCCAGGCGCGGGCCTCGGCCTGGAAGGCCAGCTCGGAGTTGCTCAGTTCCAGGTCCACGTCAGTTCTTCCTCAACTCGGTCTTGAGCACCTTGCCGGACAGGTTGCGCGGCAGCACGTCGATCGACTCGACGAAGCGCGGCACCTTGAAGTTCGCGAGGCGGGTCCTGGCGAAGGCGAGGACCTCCTCGGCCGGGGCCGAGCCCACGACGTACGCCTTGCCGACCTCGCCCATCCGCTCGTCGGGTACGCCGACCACGGCGACGTCGTCGACACCGTCGAGCCGCATCAGCACCTGCTCGACCTCGGCGGGGTACACGTTGAAGCCGCCGGAGATGTACATGTCCTTGAGCCGGTCGGTGATCCGCAGGTTGCCGGCCCCGTCGAGCACGCCGACGTCACCGGTGTGCAGCCAGCCGTCGGCGTCGATCGCCTCGGCGGTGGCCGCCGGGTCGTCGAGGTAGCCGAGCATCACGAACTCGCCGCGCACCAGCAGCTCGCCGGCTTCACCCGGGGACGCAGCGTCGATGCGGGTCTCCATGCCCGGGATCGCGCGGCCGCAGGTGGTCGCGACCAGCTCGGCGTCGTCGCCGTTGCGCGCCATGGTCACCACGACCGCCTCGGTCATGCCGAACGCGGTGACGACCTGGTCGATGCCGAGCTCCTCGCGCATCCGCTCGATCAGCACCACGGGGACGACGGCCGCGCCGGTCACCGCGAGCCGCAGGCTCGACAGGTCGCGCTCCTCGCGGCCGGGTGCGGTCAGCAGCGACTGGTAGACGGCCGGCGCACCGGGCAGCACGCTGATCCGCTCGGACTCGATGAGGTCCATCGTGCGCTCGAGGTCGAAGGTGGCCAACGGGTAGAGCGTCGCGCCCGTGGTCAGTCCGGTGACGATGCCGACCTTGTAGCCGAAGGAGTGGAAGAACGGGTTCACCACGAGGTAGCGGTCCGCGGCGGTGACCCCGCCGAGCTCGCCCCAGGCACGCGCGACGCCGACCGTCTGGCGGTGGGCGCTCATGGCGCCCTTGGGGCGGCCCGTCGTACCGGAGGTGAAGAGGATGTCCGCGACGTCGTCCGGGCCGACCTCGTCGTCGAAGGGCGCACCCGACGGCAGGTCCGCGGCAGTCACCGACGCCAGCGTGACCACGGAGCGGGACACGCCCTCGGCGCGCAGCTCGTCGATCTGGTGGCGGCCCAGGAAGCCGTCCTCGACGACGACCAGTGCGGCGCCGACGCGCTCGACGATCTCGGCGACCTCGGCCCCGAGGTAGCGGGTGTTGGCGGGCACCAGCGTCGCGCCCGACCACGACACGGCGAGCGCGGCGATCACCCAGGCGGTGCTGTTGGGCGCCCACAGGACGATCCGGTCGCCGCGGCGCACGCCGGCGTCGCGGTAGGCGGAGGCGGTCCGCTCGACCCGGTCGAGCAGGTCGGCGAAGGTGAGGACCTGGTCGTTCTCGACGTAGGCCGGTCGGTCGCCGTACCGCTGGGCGGCGTCGCGCAGGACGGCGGGAATCGTGTCCATGGCCACACCCTACCAAGCATTTGCTTGGTTCGCCCTCCGCTGTCAGGCGACGGGCTCCGGCACGATCGCGCGGGCCGGCGCACGGACGCCCTCGATGGCCACCGCGACGAGCGCCGCGATTCCGGAGGCGATGGCGATGAACACCCAGCCCGAGCGCACGTCGTCCAGCGTGAGCGGACCGCTGCCCAGCAGGCCGACGAGGATGCTGACGCCCAACGCCAGGCCCACCTGGCGGGCCATGCTCGAGAGGCCGGAGCCGGTCGAGGCCTGCTCGGGCGGCAGGGCGGACGTGGCGGCCGCGACCAGGTTCGGCATCGCGAGGCCGACCCCCACTCCGCCGAGCAACCAGCCCGGCAGGAAGGTGGTGAGGTACGACGGGTCGGTCGAGATGACCATCGACTGCCAGAGCGCGGCGACGCCGAAGGCGATGCTGCCTGCCGCGATGAGGCGACCCGGCCGGACCCTCGGCAGCAGTCGGGCCGCGAGGAGGGAGGCGACCGGCACCATCACCGGACCTGCTGCGACGGCGAGCCCGGTGCGCAGGGCCGAGTAGTCCCAGGCGTTCTGCATCCACAGGATCCCGAGCAGCAGGGACGAGCCGAACGCGGTGTTGAAGGCCAGGGCGGCGAGGTTCGCCCAGCGGACCGGGCGGATGCGCAGCAGCGCGGGGTCGATGACGGGCGCGGTGTGTCGCGCGCTCACGGCGACGAAGCCGCTCACGAGGAGCACGGCGGCGGCGAACGAGCCGAGCACGCCGGGCGAGGTCCATCCCCAGTCGTTGCCCTGGACCAGTCCGAGGATGAGTGCACCGATTCCTCCGGCGATCAGGGCCGCCCCCGCCAGATCGGGGTGAGGTGCCCCCTCATTGTGACGCACGTCCGGCACGAAGCGCAGCGAGGCGAGCGCGAGGGCCGCGCCGATCGGGACGTTGATCCAGAACGCCCAGTGCCACGAGACCTGCACCAGGACGCCACCGGCTGCCGGGCCGAGAGCAGCGGCGACGGCGCTCGCCAGGGCCCAGAGCCGGGCGCCCGCGGCTCGCTTCTCCGGCGGCAGGGCGCCGAGCAGGAGGCCGAGGCTCGCGGGGGTCATGGCTGCGGCGCCGACGGCCTGGAGCACCCGGAACGCGACCAGCGTCCACACGTCGTCCGCGAACCCGCAGGCCAGGCTCGCCGCGGCGAAGACCACCACGCCGGCGACGAAGCCGGTCCTGCGCCCGTAGCGGTCGGTCAGCCGGCCCATCGGGATGAGGAGGGCTGCGAAGACCACGGCATAGCCGTTGAGGATCCAGCTGAGCTGGCCGAGCGTCGGCGGCGTGCCGTCGGCGGCGAAGTCGCGCCCGATGTCGTCGAAGGCCACGTTGACGATGAACAGGTCGAGGCCGGCGAGGAAGGTCGCGCCGGTCAGCAGTGCGGTGACCAGCCCGACACGGGGGGTCTGGCTTTGTGTGGACATAGCCAGACCGTAGGACCCTGACTATGGAAATGGCAAGTCAGATCGCTAGGGTGGTGGGCATGAGCATGCAAGTGGCCGGGGGACTGGCGCGGCGGGGCGACGTCCCGCTGGGCGCGGCCTGCCCGATCGATCGCGCGATGGGACTGCTCGGCAACCGGACGTCGATGCTGCTGCTGCGCGAGGTCTTCTACGGCGCGCGTCGGTTCGAGCAGCTCGTGCGACGGGTCGGCGTGACCGACGCAGTGGCCGCGCAGCGGCTGCGGGAGCTCGTCGCCGCGGGCGTGCTGGCCAAGCAGCCCTACCGCGAGCCCGGCCAGCGCACGCGTCAGGAGTACGTGCTGACCGAGTCCGGCGCGGCGCTCGCGCCGATCCTGGCGGGCCTGCTCGAGTGGGGGCGCACCCACCTGCCCGACGACCGCAGCCACGTCGCGCTCAGCCACGCCGAGTGCGGGGCTCCGGTCCACGTGGCCCTGCGGTGCGACGCCGGGCACGACGTACCGGAGTCGGAGGTCGTGGTCACCGGACGACGCGGCTGACCGAACAAGCATTTGCTTGGTATGCTCCCGGGGTGGACCTGACCGAGAGTGCCGACGACCGCGCCTTCCGTGAGGAGGTGCGCACCTGGCTGGCCGATCACCTGACCGGCGAGTGGGCCGCGCTGCGCGGCCTCGGCGGCCCGGGGCGCGAGCACGAGGCGCACGACGAGCGGCTGGCGTGGAACCGCCACCTCGCTGAGCACGGTTGGACGGCCGTCGGCTGGCCGACCGAGCACGGTGGCCGCGGGCTCTCGCTGTGGCAGCAGGTGATCTTCCACGAGGAGTACGCGCGGGCCGACGCGCCTGCCGGCGTCAACCACCTCGGCGAGCAGCTGCTCGGCCCGACCCTGATCGCGTTCGGCACCGAGGAGCAGAAGGCCCGCTTCCTGCCGGAGATCGTCGCCGTCCGCGAGCTGTGGGCGCAGGGCTACTCCGAGCCGAACGCCGGCTCCGACCTCGCCAACGTGCAGACCCGCGCGCGGCGCGACGAGAGCACGGGCGAGTGGGTGATCGACGGGCAGAAGGTGTGGACCTCGCTCGCGCACCTGTCCGACTGGTGCTTCGTCGTCGCCCGCACCGAAGCGGGCTCGACCCGCCATCACGGCCTGTCCTTCCTCCTGGTCCCGCTCGACCAGGAGGGCGTCGAGGTCCGGCCGATCGAGCAGCTGACCGGCGGCTCGGAGTTCAACGAGGTCTTCTTCACCGGCGCCCGTACGGCGGGCGACCTCGTCGTGGGCGAGCCCGGCCGCGGCTGGGGCGTGGCGATGGGCCTGCTCGGCTTCGAGCGCGGCGTGTCGACGCTCGGCCAGACCGTCGGCTTCGCCCGCGAGCTCGACACCGTGATCGACCGGGCGAAGGCCAACGGCTCGATCGACGACCCGGTCGTCCGCGACCGGCTGGCCCGGATGAAGTCGGAGCTGGCCGTGATCCGCAGCTTCGCGCTCCGCTCGCTCGCCCTCGTCGAGGGCGGCCAGGACTCCGCAGCGGGCAACGGTGCGGGCTCGATCTTCAAGCTGGCGTGGGCCAACTGGCACCGCGACCTCGGCGAGGTGGCGATGGACGTCGCCGGCGCCGACGGGCTGCTGGCCCGGCCGACCGGGGGCTACGACCTCGACGACCACCAGCGGCTCTTCCTCTTCTCGCGCGCCGACACCCTCTACGGCGGCAGCGACGAGGTCCAGAAGAACATCCTCGCCGAGCGTGTGCTCGGCCTTCCCCGTGAACCGAGAGGTGCCTGAACCCATGACGGCGATGCGACCCGAGCAGCCCACCCCCGACTACGTCCCCGGCCACGACCTGCTGGCGGGCAAGGTCGTCGTGGTCACCGCCGCCGCGGGTGCCGGCATCGGCGCGGCCGTCGTACGACGAGTGCTGGAGGAGGGAGCGAAGGCGGTCGTCTTCAGCGACACCCACGAGCGTCGCCTCGCCGAGGCCGAGGAGGCGCTGGCCGCCGAGTTCGGCGCCGACCGCGTGCGCCAGCTGGTCTGCAACGTCACCAAGGAGGAGGACATCACCGCCCTCCTCGACGCGGCGGAGGAGTTCGGTGGCGTCGACATCATGATCAACAACGCCGGCCTGGGTGGCACCGACTCAATCCTCGAGGTCACCGACGAGACCTGGAACCGGGTCATCGACATCACCCTCACCGGCACCATGCGCGCCACCCGTGCCGCCGGCCAGCGCTTCGTCGCGGCGGGCAGGAAGGGCGTGATCATCAACAACGCCTCCGTCATCGGCTGGCGTGCGCAGGAGGGCCAGGCCCACTACGCCGCGGCCAAGGCCGGGGTCATGGCGCTGACCCGTTGCTCGGCGCTCGACCTCGCCCCGCACGGCATCCGCGTCAACGCGGTCTCGCCGAGCCTGGCGATGCATCCCTTCCTCGAGAAGGTCACCTCGCCCGAGCTGCTGGTGGAGCTCAAGCAGCGCGAGGCTTTTGGCCGCGCCGCCGCGCCGTGGGAGGTTGCGAACGTGATGGTGTTCCTCGCGAGCGACTACTCGTCGTACCTGACCGGTGAGGTGATCAGTGTCAGCAGCCAGCACGCCTGAGGGCGGCACGCCCAGTCGCCGCGAGCAGCTGCTCGCGATCGCGGCCGAGCAGTTCGCCGAGAAGGGATTCCGCAACACGACGGTGCGCGACATCGCGGATGCCGCAGGCATCCTGTCGGGCAGCCTCTACCACCACTTCGACTCCAAGGAGTCGATGGTCGACGAGATCCTGATCCCGTTCCAGGAGGAGCTCTTCGGCAAGTACGACGAGATCCTCGCCAGCGGCGACGACGCCCGCACCAAGCTGGAGCGGGCCGTCCGGGTCTCCTTCGAGGCGATCGACCAGCACCCGCACGAGGTCGCGATCTTCCAGAACGACGCCGACCACCTCGGCTCGTTCGAGCGGTTCGGCTACCTCGCCGACCGCAACGCGCAGTCCCGGCAGGTCTGGGTGAGCCTCCTCGAGGAGGGCGTCCGCGCCGGCGTGCTGCGCGCGGACCTCGACGTCACGCTGACCTACCGCTTCATCCGCGACACCGTGTGGGTCGCCGTCCGGTGGTACCGCCCCGGACGCGGCCTGAGCCACACGACCGTCGCCGACCAGTACGTGCGGATCCTGCTCGACGGGATCGCCATCGACGAAGGGAAGTCCCATGGCTGAGGCCTACATCATCGACGCGGTCCGCACCGCGGTCGGCAAGCGCGGTGGCGCCCTCGCCGGCGTCCACTCGGCCGACCTGGCCGCCCACTCGCTGGCCGCCCTCGTCGAGCGCACCGGTGTCGACGCCGGGGCCGTCGACGACGTCATCCTCGGCTGCTGCGACACCATCGGGTCGCAGGCCGGCGACGTCGCCCGTACCGCCTGGCTGGTCGCGGGCCTGCCCGACCACGTCCCCGGCGTGACCATCGACCGCCAGTGCGGCTCCTCGCAGCAGGCCGTGCACTTCGCCGCCCAGGGCGTGCTGTCCGGCACCCAGGACCTCGTGGTCGCCGGCGGCGTGCAGAACATGAGCGCCATCCCGATCTCGGCCGCGATGCTCGTCGGCCAGCAGTACGGCTTCTCCACGCCCTTCGCCGAGTCGCCCGGCTGGCTCAAGCGGTACGGCGACCAGGAGGTCAGCCAGTTCCGCTCGGCCGAGATGATCGCCGAGAAGTGGGACATCTCCCGCGAGGAGATGGAGGCCTTCGCGCTGGCGTCCCACACCCGCGCGCGTACGGCGATCGCCGAGGGGCGCTTCGCCAACGAGATCGTGCCGTTCACGCTCGAGGACGGCACCGCCTTCGACACCGACCAGTGCCCGCGGGACACCTCGCTGGAGAAGATGGCCGGCCTCGAGCCGCTCGGTCCCGGCGGCCGGATCACCGCCGCCGTCGCCTCGCAGATCTGCGACGCGTCGTCGGCGATGCTGATCGCGTCCGAGCAGGCCGTGAAGGACCACGGGCTCACGCCTCGCGCCCGGATCGTGCACCTGTCGGTCCGTGGTGACGACCCGGTGTGGATGCTCACCGGCCCGATCAACGCGACGAGGCACGCGGTCGAGCGGTCGGGCATCGCCATCGACGACATCGACCTGTTCGAGTGCAACGAGGCCTTCGCCTCCGTCGCGCTGGCGTGGATGAAGGAGACCGGCGCCCCGCACGAGAAGGTCAACGTCAACGGCGGCGGCATCGCCCTCGGCCACCCGATCGGCGCGACGGGCACCCGCCTGATGACCACGATGCTCAACGAGCTCGAGCGCACCGGCGGCCGCTACGGCCTGCAGACGATGTGCGAGGGCGGCGGCCAGGCCAACGTCACCATCATCGAGCGGCTCGGCTGACGATCCCTTCGCCCCCGGTCCGTCCTGCCGATGGGAGGGGACACGGGGGAAGGGGGACGTCATGAACCACCGTCAGGCAGAGCAGTTCCCACTGGTCGTCCTCGGCACGTACGCCGTCGGCTACCTCGCGGGACGATCCATCGCGGTTCTCTGGACGCGTCGCATCAACGCGGGCGCTGGCGGCGACGCTCGGTCTCGAAGACCAGCCGCCTGATCCGGTCGCCGTGGGCGGTCGGGTCGGCGAAGCTGAGCGCGACGCCGGTCCCGCCCCCCGCGAACTGGACGTGCCGGACGACCCGCGCGGGCTGGGCGAGGTTGTCGCCGTCGATGCGCACGGTCGCCTCCACGTCGGCGCCCACGGGCGGGATGTCACCCTGGGCGGCGGCCAGTGCTCCGCCCTCGCTGAGGTCGACGGCGACGCCGAGGAGGGCGTGCTTCTCGGGCTCGTCCTCCGCGGGTCCGTCCTCTGCGGGTTCGGTCGTCCAGACGAGGGCCACCGGCACGGCCACGCGGGCGCGGAAGAACGCGCGTTGCTGCAGTCGGGTCGGGGCTGCGGAGGGCCGCAGCAGCCACACCCGGCCGTAGTGCCGGACCGCCGGGCGGGTGCTCACGGCGCACTCCATCCGGCCCAGCGGGTAGGTCCAGCTGACGCTGGCGTCGAAGTGGTGCTCGTCGGGGTCGAGCCCGTCGGGGCAGGCCACCACGAGGGTGGTTCCACCGTCGCCGTACGGCTCGACGTCGAGGACGCGGGTCTCCACGTCGAGGGTGTCGCCCGTGGTCGGCCGCAGCCTGAGCCCGACGGGCTGGAGCAGCGCCGGGTGCAGCTCGGCAGCGACCGTGACCGGGCGCGAGGTCGACATGCCCTTCACGTCGGCAGGCGGAGGGGAGACCTGAGGTGCGTGGTTCGATGGGCGCATGGAGCCCTCGGAACTCTCGGAACTGCTGGCCGGTGGCGGCTGGCGACTGCTCGACCCACGTCCGGTGGCGGCCGAGCACCCGGACACCTTCGAGCTCCCGAGAGCCGCCGACCTCGACGGGATCGTGCCGGGCAGCGTCGTACGTGCGATGTTCGAGCTGGTCGACATCGCTGACGTCGCGCGCGACGGCCGGGCGCCGTACGACGACGCCGGCCGGCCGGTGCTGGTCACCCACGTCGAGCGGATGTGGGCGGTCGTCACCGGCCGGGACGGCGATGCCGTGACCTGCCTGCTCGACAGCCAGCCCTACGCGTCGCACACCAGCCTCGAGCTGTTCGACCCGCTTCGGCTCCCGGTGAGCCACCTGATCGCCGTCGACCCACCCCGACCCGAGCTGGCCGAGCACCTCGCGTTCGTCCGTCAGATGGCCGCCGAGGACACCCGGCCCGCCGGGTCCGCCACGCCTGTCGCGCCCACGGCACCGCCGCGGGTCCGCGGCGACCAGCAGTCACGGTCGCCTCGAGCCGCGAGGATCTGAGGACGGGCTCGCGTTCGCGCTGGCGCGGGGTTTAGTCGAGCACGACCGCTACGTGCTCGACGGCGACACGGTGCCGTTCGTGGACCTGCACCTGCCGGGGTGAGCCGGTCGGCTCAGAGCACCGTCCACCAGATGCCGACGATGGAGGGCACCAGCCCGAGGAGCAGCCAGGGCGACTTCCACGACCGGTGGTTGATGATCAGTGTTGCCGCGATGCCACCGATCATGAAGGCGCTGGCGATCACGCTGAGGCCGACGCGGGCGTCGGTCCGGTCCGCGGCGACGTGGTCGGCCGCGATCACGAGGCCGGCGGACAGGTGCAGCACGGTGGTGACGAGCAGGACCGACATCACTCGGCGCTGGACCCGCGCCAGGCGCTCGATGTCCTTCGGGTCCGGGGCCTTGCGGGGCGCGTTGGGGTCCATCAGGTGCCGCCGCCGCGGAGGCGATTGGTCGCTCACCGACGAAGGATATCCAGTGGCGCCGTGGCTTCTCGCATCCGCATGGTGGGGGCATGGACATCCATCCGTTCGGTCCGGACGACGCCGCTGAGGTGGCGGCGTGGGCCGAGCTCGCCAACGCCGTCGCAGCCGCAGACGCCCCCTGGTCGTACCCGACCACGCCCACGCTGGTCCGCGGCCGCCTTGCCCACGGCTGGGACGGGGAGCCGGAGTCGCCGTACCTGGTGCGGGTGGCGGGTACGGCCGTGGCCGCCGGCTCGATCAGCACGAGCGACTACGACAACCTCGATCTCGCCGTCCTGCACGTCGAGGTGCACCCGGGGCACCGCCGCCGCGGCCACGGTACGGCGTTGCTGGAGGTGCTGCTCGACGAGGCGCGCCGCCGCCGGCGGACCAGCCTCGTCGCGGAGTGCTGGGACGCCGAGCCCGGCGACGCGTTCGCCCGGCAGCACGGCTTCGTGCGCAAGCTGG
This sequence comes from Nocardioides sp. Root240, assembly GCF_001428825.1. GTDB lineage: Bacteria > Actinomycetota > Actinomycetes > Propionibacteriales > Nocardioidaceae > Nocardioides. Next base: position 514,461 of record NZ_LMIT01000002.1, read on the forward strand.
CCGCGATCAACCGTCGCCAGTACCTCGCCGACGTCGACCGGCCCACCCTCACCCAGCAGTACGACGCCGCCCTGCCCCACGCCCGCGACTACGTCCTCGAGCGCTGGCCGGTGCCCACCCCGGACGACCGTCTCGATGATCTCGCCGTGATGGCGTCCGCCATCAACGACGCCCCGCTGGACGACCTCGACTACGAGGACGAGGTGTTCACGGCTGACCGGATGCGTGCCTACGAGGTCGCCACGGCCGGCCGCGGGGAGCGGATGTACCGGCTCGTCGCCCGCCACCGCGCCACCGGGGTGCTGGCGGCGCAGACCGTGGTGGCCGTCGAGACCGCCGACCCGCGGCGTGCGCACCAGCACGACACCTCGGTCACCCGGGCACACCGCGGCCACCGTCTCGGGCTGGTGCTGAAGACCGAGATGCTGCCCTGGCTCGCCGAGGCCGAGCCGGCCCTGGAGACGGTCGAGACGTGGAACGCCGAGTCCAACGACCACATGATCGGCGTCAACGAGGTGCTCGGCTACCGCGTGCTCGGTCGCGAGTGGGCCTACCAGCGCGCGCTGTGACCGGTCGGCTCAGGAGTAGCGGTGCGACTTCGCGGCGTGCCCTCGCTCGCGGGTGCAGGTGCGTCCGCTCATGTTGCGGTGGCCGCACAGCTCGTCGGCCGCGGGGGACTCGGCCGGCGGGGCAGGAGCCTTGGCGGCCTTCGCAGGCGCTGCCTTCGCCGGCACTGCCTTCGCCGGTGCCGGCTTCTGGCGGGCGGCAGGCTTCGCCGCGGTCCCGGGCGTCGCCGCGCGGGCTTGCGCCTCCGCGTAGCGAGCCTCACGCATCGCACGCACTGCATCCATCTTGCTCATCGGCCGTTCACCTGATGAACCCTAGGGGAGTGGTCCGACACAGCGGTCCGGCAGGTCGGTACGCTCGCCGTTCCGACGACGTCAGGGGGCTGTGATGGTGGCGAGTCGTGCTGCCCGGGAGCGCAAGGCCGCCGCCCAGGCCGGCGAGCTGGCGCGGGTCCGGATCGAGGTCGGCCCGCAGGACCAGTTCGTCTACAAGATCACGTGCGTCGAGTGCACCGGCAAGGGCGACCGGCCGTGGTCGGTCTACCGTCCCGGCGAGGACAACGGGTTCATGGCGGGCATGGACCGCTGGATCTTCCACCTCCGGGAGAAACACCCCACGAGTGACGCGCCGTGCCTGGAGTTCCTGCCGGCTGCGGAGCAGCGGCTCCACGAGCGCCGTCGGCAGCAGGCCGGCGGCACCGGTCACGCGGACGACTGATCGTCCCGGCGCGGTCACACGACGTACGCCGACGCCCGGCGCAGCTCCGCCGCGGCCTGCACGACGATCCGCTCCACCAGCTCCTTGCAGGTGGGCAGGTCGTCGATGACGCCCACGACCTGACCACTGGCCAGCACGCCGGCGGACGTGTCGCCCTCGACGAGCCCGGCGCGCAGCATGGTCGGGGTGTTGGCGGCGAGGGCCATCTGCCCGAGGGTGCGGCCCTGCGCCTTCTTCATGGCGCGGCCGTCCTTGAGCAGCTCGGTCCACGACATGCCCGAGGACTTCTTGAACTCCAGCGTGCGGCGGGCGGTCGGCCCGAGGCGGCGTACGGCGGACGTCTCCTCGAGCGACTCGACCAGCTCGGTGCGCAGCATCCGGTGGGGCATGCCGTCGACCTTGGCGGTGACGACGGTGTCGGTGAGCCCCTTGGAGAGGTACAGCTCCTTGACCGCGTCCGGCACGGCGGAGTCCTGGGTGAGCAGGAAACGGGTGCCCATGCCGACGCCCGCGGCGCCGTAGGACAGGGCGGCGGCGAGACCACGGCCGTCGAAGAAGCCACCGGCGGCGATCACCGGGATGTCGACCGCATCGAGCACGGTCGGCAGCAGCAGCGTGGTGGGGACGGCGCCGGTGTGGCCACCGCCCTCGCCGCCCTGGATCATCACGGCATCGGCGCCCCAGGAGGCGACCTTGACCGCGTGCTTGGCCGCGCCGATCGAGGGCATCACGACGATGTCGTGCTCCTTGAGCTTCGCGATCAGCTCCGGCTTCGGGGCCAGCGCGAAGGAGGCGACCTTGACGCCGTGGTCGATCAGCAGCTGGCAGCGGTCGCCCGCGTCGCCCGCGTCGGCGCGCAGGTTGACGCCGAACGGCTTGTCGGTGCGGCCCTTGACCTCGATGATCGCCTGCTCCAGCTCGGCGAAGGTCATGGTCGCCGAGGCGAGGATGCCGAGGCCGCCGGCGTTGGCCGTGCCCGAGACCAGGCGCGGACCGGAGACCCAGCCCATGCCGGTCTGCACGACCGGGTGCGGCACGCCGACCAGGTCGGTGAACGGCGTCCGGATCAGCTGCTCACTCATGGGGGACCTCCTTGAACCGCAGGCCCTTCGGGTCGAGCACCTCGCGGATGATCACGAGCTCCTCGTACGACGGCTCGCGGGTCGTCGCGACCTGCGAGTGATCCGCCGGGATGTCGAGGGCGAAGCCGGTGGCGGCGACGACGTCGTCGACCGTGACGCCGGGGTGGACCGAGACCAGGCGCATCGTGTCGTCGGCGCCGCCCATGTCGAAGACACCGAGGTTGCTGACGATCCGGTGGATGTCGTTGTAGCGGGAGGCGCCTGCGCCGGCCGCCTTCGCCCGGGCGGGGCCGACGCCGGAGACGATGTCGACCTGCTCGACGAAGACCCGGTCGGAGTGCTTCGGGACCCAGTACGACGTCCGGTTGTTGACCGTGTTGCCCGGCGCACCGCGGGAGCCGAGCAGCTGCCGCTTGGGCTGGGCGAACGGGCCGATGGCGGAGATGTTCTGGTTGCCGTGGCGGTCGACCTGGGTGGCGCCCATCATCACGTGCCGCTTGCCGTAGGCGACCACGTCGAAGACGCGTCGGAACGGGATCCAGCCCTCGACGACGTCGCCCTTGGCGAACAGCGGCGGGACGCCGGACAGGAACACCGACTCGCCGTCGGAGATGACCAGGTCGGGGTTGCTCGTGAGCTTGGCCAGCCGGACGCCCAGCATGGGCAGCAGGCCCATCGGGCTGCCGAAGATCTCGCCGTCGTCCTTGAACGCGTCGGCGATGGCGGCGGCACACACGTCCGCCCGGGTGACGACCTCGTTGCTCACTTGCCCTGCTCCTCTGCAAACGCCTGGACGGCGGCCTGGTAGGCCGCCTCGTCACCGGACAGGAAGCGCTCCTCGAACGCGGCCCAGTCCTCGTCGGTGCCACCGGCCGCGGCGGCGTAGGCCTTCTGGAAGCGCTCGTCGCGCTCGTAGTCCGGGACGCAGTTGGTGAAGTGCGCGCCGTTCGGCGTCTCGACGACGCCGGTGACCATCATCCGGTTGAGCAGCACCCGCTGGACGGGCGTGTCGACGGTGAGGCCGGCGGTGTCGACGACCTGCTCGACCGACAGGTACGTCCGGTCGGCGGCCATCGCGAACAGGTCGTCGAAGTAAGGGTCCGGACCGAGGTACGTCGCGTTGCCGTGCACGTCCGCACGGTTGAGGTGCACCAGCGCGACGTCGAGCTTGAGCGCCGGGACGGCGACGAGCTCCTCGAGCCCGGCCCCGTCGTCGTACGGGCTGGTGACGGTCTTGATCCATGGGTTGTTGACCAGGACGTCGGAGCCCAGCCCGGCGCGCATCGGCAGGAACGGCAGGCGCTCCGCAGCGGCCTTGAGGCCGGTCTGGAACATGCCCTCGTCGAGCTCGACGACCTCGGGGATCGTGGCGTTCTGGCGCGCGCGCTGGAAGTTCGGCTCGAGCGGGATCGAGTCGAGGCTGACGAAGGCGTAGACGAGCCGGCGGATCTTGCCCGCACGGGCGAGCAGACCGACGTCGGCGCCGCCCCAGCTGACGATGGTGAGGTCCTTGAGGTCGGAGCGCAGGATCGCACGCACCAGAGCCATCGGCTTGCGCCGCGGGCCCCAGCCGCCGATCCCGATCGTCATCCCGTCCTCGAGCGAGGCGACCACCTCGTCGATGGTCATCTGCTTGTCGCGGGGCTTGTTCATCAGTTCTCCTCGGTTGCTGAGGTGCGAGCGCCAGCGAGCCTCGAAGCACCCTTGTCGGTTCCAGCGAAGTCGTCGCGCAGCTCGTCGCTGACGCCCATCAGGTTGAGCTCGAAGGTGAAGCCCTGCTCCCAGCGGTACGACTTGTTGACGTTGATCGGGTCGATCCCGTTGAGCGCCTCCTTGGCGGCACGGATCACCCGGGTGTCCTTGGCGGCGATGTCGCGGGCCACGCGCAGCGCGGCCTCGTCGAGCTCGTCGCGCGGCACCACCTCGAGCACCGACCCGAACGGGACGAGGTCCTTGGCGGGGATGGTGCGGGCGGTGAAGTAGAGGGTGCGCATCAGGTGCTGGGGGACCAGGCGGGCCATGTGGGTGGCCGCGCCCAGGGCGCCCTGGTTGACCTCGGGGACGCCGAAGTAGGCGTCCTCGCTGGCCACGACGCAGTCGGCGTTGCCGACCAGGCCGACACCACCGCCGACGCAGAAGCCGTTGACGGCCGCGATCACCGGGACCGAGCACTCGTAGACGGCCTTGAAGGCGGCGTAGCAGCCCTTGTTGGCCCCGAGCAGTGCGTCGAAGCCGGTGGTGTTCTGCATCTCCTTGATGTCGACGCCGGCGTTGAAGCCCTTGCCCTCGGCGCGCAGGACCACGACCTTCGTCGCGAGGTCGGCACTCGCCTCGTCGAGGGCGGCGGCGACGTCGAACCAGCCCTGCACGGTGAGGGCGTTGACCGGGGGAGCGCTCATGGTGACGAGGCGGATCCCGTCGTCGCGGAGCTCGCTGGTGATGGGCATGGAGGCACCCTACCAAGCATTTGCTTGGTATGCTCCCGCCATGGCTCTCTCACTGGACCTGACCGGGCGCGTCGCGCTGGTGACCGGCGGTGCCCGCGGCATCGGCCGCGGCATCACCGAGGTCCTGCTCGCCGCCGGCGCCACGGTCGTGACCTGTGGCCGGTCGGAGGCCGAGCCGCCGGCCGGCGCGTCGCACGGGCTGTGCGACGTACGTGACGCGGCCTCGGTGGAGGCCCTCGTGGCGGGGATCGTCGCCGACCACGGCCGGCTCGACGTCGTGGTCAACAACGCCGGGGGAGCGCCCTTCGCGCCCGCCGCCACCGCGTCCGCGCGCTTCCACGACAAGATCGTCGGGCTCAACCTGATGTCCTCGCTGCTCGTCAGCCAGGCCGCCAACCGGGTCATGCAGGACCAGCCCGGCGGCGGCTCGATCGTCAACATCTCCTCGGTGTCGGCCGTCCGGCCCTCCCCGGGCACGGCGGCGTACGGCGCGGCGAAGGCCGGCGTCGACTCGCTCACCACCTCGCTGGCCCAGGAGTGGGGGCCCAGGGTGCGGGTGAACGCGATCGACGTGGGCCTGGTGCGCACGCCCGACACCGCCGACCACTACGGCGGCGACGCGACGGTCGCCGCGATCGAGGCGACCATCCCGGCCGGCCGGATGGCCGACGTCGCCGAGATCGGCCAGGTGGTCGCCTTCCTGGCGAGCGACCTGGCGTCGTACGTCTCCGGGGCGCGGATCGCCTGCCACGGCGGCGGCGAGCAGCCCGTCTTCCTCTACATCGCCCAGAACGCCCAGAACAACCAAGGAGAGTCCCAGTGAGCAAGCTTCTCGAGGGTCGCGTCGCGATCGTGACCGGCGCGGGTCGTGGCATCGGACGCGCGCACGCGCTCGAGCTGGCCCGCCACGGCGCCAAGGTCGTCGTGAACGACTTCGGGGTCTCCAACAACGGCGAGAAGACCGATTCGCCCGCGCACGACGTGGTCGCCGAGATCGAGGCGATGGGCGGTGAGGCCGTGGTCAACGGTGCCGACGTCGCGGACTTCGAGCAGGCCGCCGCGCTGGTGCAGCAGGCCATCGACACCTTCGGCGGCCTGGACATCCTGGTCAACAACGCGGGATTCGTTCGCGACCGGATGCTCGTCAACGCGACCGAGGACGAGTTCGACGCGGTCGTGCGGGTGCACCTCAAGGGCCACTTCGCCACGCTGCGTCACGCCGCCGCCTACTGGCGCGCGGAGTCGAAGGAGGGCCGGCAGCGCGCGGCTCGGGTCATCAACACCACGTCGGGCGCCGGCCTGCAGGGCTCCATCGGCCAGGTCGTCTACTCCGCGGCGAAGGGCGGCATCGCCACGATGACCCTCGTCGCCGCGGCCGAGCTGGGCCGGGTCGGGGTGACGGTCAACGCCATCGCTCCGGTTGCCAAGACCCGGATGACCGAAGGCGCCTTCGACACCTCCGCGATGGCGCTGCCCGAGGACAACTCGCCGATCGTCGCCTGGCTCGCCTCCGAGGAGGCGGGCGACGTGACCGGCCGGGTCATCGAGGTCGACGGCTCCGTGATCACGGTCGAGAACGCGTGGTCGCACGGTCCCTCGCGCGACGCCGGCGCCCGGTGGGAGGCCGAGAAGGTCGGCCCCGCACTGCGGGAGCTGTTCGCGGAGGCGCCGGCTCCGGAGCCCGTGTACGGCGCCTGACCCAGCGTCCGATCAGCCCGCTTCGACCCGCGCGCCGCGCTCGCCGCTGTCGGTGAGCCGGGCCTCCTCGGCGGCCCTGGCCTCGAGCTCCACCCGGAGCTCGTTCCAGTGGGACGGCGAGGAGGCCACCGACGCCGTACCTCCCTCGAGGCGGCCGATGGCGAGGCGGGCGTAGATCTGCTGGGCCGTCGCGGTCCGCTCCGAGCGGCTGTTGCTGACGAAGGTCACCAGCCAGTGCAGCAGCGCGGTGAACCGGTTCTTGAACCCGGTCAGGTACAGCAGGTGGATCACCAGCCACATCAGCCAGGCGACCAGGCCGGTGAGCCGCAGCCTGCCGACCAGGGCGACGGCGCTGAACCGCGAGATGGTCGCCATCGAGCCCTTGTCGAAGTACGTGAACGGGCCCGGCGGCGCCTTCTGCTCCACGCGCTGGGTGATCGTCTTCGCGGCGTACTTCCCGCCCTGGATCGCGACCTGCGCGACACCGGGCAGGTTGTCGAGCGCCATCATGTCGCCGACGACGAACACCTCGGGGTAGCCCGGCAGCGTGAGGTCGGGGTTCACGGCGACCCGGCCGGCCCGGTCGAGCTGGGCGCCGGTCTGCTCCGCCAGGAGCCTGCCGAGCGGGGAGGCCTGGACGCCTGCGGCCCACACCTTGGTGGCGGCCTCGATCCGCGTCGTGGTGCCGTCCTTGTGCTGCAGCTCGATGCCGAGCTGGTCGACGGTGGTGACGATCCCGCCGAGGAGCACCTCGACACCGCGCTTCTCCAGCGACCGCTGCGCGACGGCGCCGAGCTTGGCGCCGAAGGGCGGCAGGACCTGGGGTGCGGCGTCGACCATGACCACCCGTGCCTGGCGCGGGTCGAAGCTGCGGAAGTCACGGCGCAGGGTCTTGTGGGCGAGCTCGGCGATCTGCCCGGCCATCTCGACGCCGGTCGGACCCGCGCCGACGACGACGAAGGTGAGGTAACGCTCCAGCTCCTCCTTGGTCTCCGCGAGCTCGGCCAGCTCGAAGGCGCCGAAGATGCGCCCACGCAGCTCGAGGGCGTCGTCGATGGTCTTCATGCCGGGGGCGAAGTCGGCGAAGTGGTCGTTGCCGAAGTACGACTGCCCGGCGCCCGCGGCGACGATCAGCGAGTCGTACGACAGCTGGTGCACCCGGCCCTGGATGTCGGAGGTGATCGTGCGGGCCCCGAGGTCGAGTGCGTTGACCTCGCCCAGCACCACGCGGGCGTTCGCCTGCCGTGCCAGCACCTCACGGGTGGGCGGCGCGATCTCGCCCTGGGCGAGGATGCCGGTCGCCACCTGGTACAGCAGCGGCTGGAACAGGTGGTGCGTGGTCTTCGAGATCAGCGTGACGTCGACGTCGGCGCGCCGGAGCGCCTTCGTGGCGAAGAGACCGCCGAAGCCGGAGCCGACGACGACGACGTGGTGACGGGAGCCCATAGCGGAGGAGTCTTGCCGCGACGTGACGTCACGGCAAGACCCTGTTCGTGCTCGCTCCGCGCCGGTCGGGTCAGATGCGCTCGATGATCGTGCCGGTCGCCATCGCGCCGCCCGCGCACATCGAGATCAGCGCGGTGGACTGGTCGCGGCGCTCGAGCTCGTGCAGGGCGGTGGTGATGAGCCGGACGCCGGTCGCGCCGACCGGGTGGCCGAGCGCGATCGCGCCGCCGTTGACGTTGACCTTGTCCATGTCGACCCCGTGGACGCCGGCCCACGACAGCACGACGGACGCGAAGGCCTCGTTGACCTCGAACAGGTCGAAGTCGCTGATCGCCATGCCCGTCTTGTCGAGCAGGCGCTGGGTCGCGTCGATCGGGCCGTCGAGGTGGTAGTACGGGTCCGAACCGACGAGGCACTGCGCCTTGATCCGCGCGCGCGGCGTGAGGCCGAGCGCCCGCGCCGTGTCCTCGTCCATGATCAGCAGGGCCGCGGCGCCGTCGGAGATCTGCGACGACGTACCGGCGGTGTGCAGGCCGTCCGGGAGCACGCTGCGCAGCGACGCGAGGCCCTCGGCGGTGGTGTCGCGCAGACCCTGGTCGGTGTCGACCAGGCGGGTCTCGCCGGTGGGGTTGCCCTCGTCGTCGAGCACCGGCGCCTCGATGGCGGCGATCTCACGCTTGAAGCGGCCCTCCTCGACGGCGACCTTCGCCCGGGCCTGCGACGCGAGGCCGAGCACCTCGAGGTCGGCGCGCGTGATGCCGCGGTTCCTCGCGATCCGGTCGGCCGCCTCGAACTGGTTCGGCATGTCGATCGACCAGTCGGCGGGGCGCGGGTCGCCCATGCCGGCCGGCACGTTCGCGCCGAGCGGGATGCGCGACATCATCTCCACGCCGCAGGCGATGCCGACGTCGATCGTGCCGGCGGCGACCATGTCGTTGACCAGGTGCGTGGACTGCTGGCCCGAGCCGCACTGTGCGTCGAGGGCGGTGCCGGCGGTCGCCATCGGCAGGCCGGCGTACAGCCACGCCCGGCGTACGGCGTCGTTGGACTGCTCGCCCGCCTGGGTCACGATGCCGCCGATGACCTGCTCCACCAGCGCCGGGTCGACGCCCGCGCGACGCAGCACCTCGGCCTGGATGAAGCCCAGGGTCTGCGACGGGTGCAGGCCGGCCAGCCAGCCCTTGCGCTTGCCGAGGGGAGTACGGACGGCTTCGACGATGACGGGGTTGCCCATGCAGGCACGATAGCACCGAACTAGAACACGTTCTCGTTCTGCTTCCACTCGGCGAAGAAACGCTGAATGAAACCCTTTCGTAATCACGCGATGCTTTGTACTGTGGCTCTAGAACGTGTTCCACCCCCCCTGGACTGATCTCCGGATCCCCGCTGTCGAAAGGTTCCGCTTCGTGACCGAGCTCCTCCTTCCCGAGGGATGGGATCCCACCAATCCCGACATCAATGCCGTCGCCCTGCCGCACGACGAGTTCCGGGCGCTGCGGGCGAACGAGCCGATCCGGTGGATCGAGCAGCCGCCGCACGCCCGCGCCGGCTTCCTCGACACCGGCTACTGGGCCTGCACCCGGCACCAGGAGGTCCGTGAGATCTCCAAGGACAACGAGAACTGGTCGACGGCCGAGAACGGCGTGATCATCCGGTTCGCCGAGGACATGACCCGCGACCAGGTCGAGGTCCAGCGCGCGATGCTGATCCACCACGACCCGCCGGACCACACCAAGATGCGCGGCATCGTCTCGCGCGGCTTCACCCCGCGTGCCATCGCCGGCCTCAAGGAGAACCTGCGGGCCCGTGCGTACGAGATCGTGCAGGAGTCCCTCGACCGTGGCGCCGGCGACTTCGTCGCGGACCTCGCGGCCGAGCTCCCGCTGCAGGCGATCGCGGACTTCCTCGGCGTGCCGCAGGAGGACCGCAAGAAGATCTTCGAGTGGTCCAACTCGATGATGGGCTACGACGACCCGGACAACACCTCCGACCCGGCCACCGCGTCGATGGAGCTGCTCGTCTACTTCGACGCCCTCGCCAACGAGCGGCGCGCGAACCCGCAGGACGACATCGTCACCAAGCTCGTCAGCGTCGGGCAGGACGACGACCACGGTGCGCTCACCAACGACGAGTTCGGCTTCTTCGTGATCCTGCTGGCGGTCGCGGGCAACGAGACCACCCGCAACGCGATCAGCCACGGCATGCACGCCTTCTTCCAGCACCCCGACCAGTGGGAGCTGTGGAAGAACGAGCGTCCCGAGACCATGATCGACGAGGTGATCCGCTGGTCGACGCCGGTCACGGTGTTCCAGCGCACGGCCAAGAACGACGTCGTCGTCGCCGGTCAGGAGGTCAAGAAGGGCGCGCGGGTCGGGATCTTCTACGCCTCGGCCAACTTCGACGAGACCGTCTTCGACGACCCGTTCACCTTCGACATCACCCGCGAGAAGAACCCGCACGTGGCGTTCGGCGGCCACGGCGCGCACTACTGCATCGGCGCCAACCTGGCGCGGATGGAGATCAAGCTGATCTTCGAGGCCCTCGCGGACCTCGCGCCCAACATCCAGCTCGCCGAGGAGCCCAAGCGCCTGCGCTCGGGCTGGCTCAACGCGATCAAGGAGATGCAGGTCAAGTACGCCTGACCTGTCGGTCCGGTGCTGGCCTTCAGCGCAGCTTCAGGGTGGCTCCATGAGAATGGGGCCACCCTGAGCTGTCTCTCGCCCACCGGAGGTCGTCGTGCGTGTCCTGGTCGTCGACGACGAGCGCCGGCTCGCACGGTCGCTGGAGCTCGGTCTGGAGGCCGAGGGCTTCGCGGTCGATGTCGCGCACGACGGCACCGACGGGCTCTGGATGGCGCGGGAGAACACCTACGACGCCATCGTGCTCGACCTGATGCTGCCGGGCATCAACGGCTACCGGGTCTGCGCGACGCTGCGGGCGGAGGAGGACTGGACGCCGATCCTGATGCTCACCGCCAAGGACGGCGAGTGGGACCAGGTCGAGGGCCTCGACACCGGCGCCGACGACTACCTCACCAAGCCCTTCTCGTTCCCCGTGCTCGTCGCCCGGTTGCGCGCCGTGGCCCGGCGCGGGGCGCGCGAGCGGCCGACGGCGCTGGAGATCGGTGACCTGGTCGTCGACACCGCCGCCCACCGGGTACGACGCGGCGACGTCGAGATCGCCCTCACCGCCCGCGAGTTCGCGGTGCTCTCCTTCCTCGCCCGGCACAAGGGCGACGTCGTCTCCAAGCGCCAGGTCCTCGACGCCGTGTGGGACGGCGACTTCGAGGGCGACCCCAACATCGTGGAGGTCTACGTGCGCCACCTGCGCAACAAGGTCGACCGGCCGTTCGGGCGCGAGGCGATCGAGACGGTCCGGGGCGCGGGCTACCGGCTCGCGAGCGACGGGGGCTGAGGTGCGTCGTACCTCCGTGCGGACCCGGACCACCCTCGCCGCCACGGCGGTCGTCGCGGTCGCCCTCGTGGTCGCGGCCGTCGCGCTCGTGCTGACCGTGCGTTCGTCGCTGCACGGCGCAGCCGAGACGACCGCGGAGCACCAGGCGTCGGTGATCGCCGAGCAGGTCGACGCCGGACGGCTGCCCGCGCCCGGGGAGGACGACGACGAGCCCGACGACCTGGTCTGGCAGGTCACCGACGCCGAGGGCCGGGTCGTCGCGGCCTCCGCCTCGCTGAACGGCGGCAGCATCCCTGTCGTGGACGGGGAGGAGGCGAGCCTGCGCGGCGGGGAGCACTCCTACCTGGTCGTCACCGAGGACACCGAGGCGGACGGCGTCGTGGCGGTCGCGGTGTCGCTCGAGGACGTCGACGAGACCACCGCGGCGCTGGGCCTGCCGCTGCTGCTCGGCCTGCCGCTGCTCCTGCTGGTCGTGGCTGGGACGACCTGGCTCGTGGTGGGTAGGGCACTGCGCCCGGTCGAGCGGATCCGGGCCGAGGTCGAGCGGATCAGCGGCAGCAGCCTCGACCGCCGCGTCCCGGAGCCGGCGGCGACCGACGAGGTCGGCCGCCTCGCCCGGACCATGAACGCGATGCTGGCGCGCCTCCAGGACAGCCGCCACCGGCAGGAGCAGTTCGTCGCCGACGCCTCGCACGAGCTCCGCTCGCCGCTCGCGAGCCTTCGGCAGGCCGCCGAGGTCGCGCAGGCGCACCCGGCGGCGATGCCACCCGGCGAGCTGACCGGGACCGTGCTCGAGGAGACCGTCCGGATGCAGGCGCTGGTCGACCAGCTCCTGGTCCTCACCCGCGCCGGCGAGGGTCGCGCCCGTGCACCGCGCATGGAGGTCGACCTCGACGACCTCGCCCTCGCCGAGGTACGACGGATCGCCCGCCCCGGGCTGGCCGTCGACGGCTCCGGGATTGCCGCCGGCCGGGTCCTCGGCGACCCGGTCGCGCTGGGCCAGGTGGTCCGCAACCTCGTCGACAACGCCGCACGGCACGCCCGTGACCGGGTCGCGGTGTCGCTGTCGGCGGCGGCGGGCCAGGTCGTGCTCGCGGTCGACGACGACGGACCCGGCGTGCCTCCGGGGGAGCGGCAGCGCGTGTTCGAGCGGTTCGTGCGGCTCGACGAGGCGCGGGCGCGCGACGCCGGCGGGAGCGGGCTCGGCCTGGCGATCGTGCGCGAGGTCGTCACCGGCCACGGCGGCACGGTCGAGGTCACCGACAGCGTGCTCGGGGGCGCGCGGTTCGTCGTACGACTGCCTTCCTGAAGCCTCCTTCAAGAGCGTTCAGGGGACGTTCAGCGACCTCCCGGCAGGCTCGGAGCAGCAACCAGCTCACGAGCTCCAACGAGAGGAAAATCCCCATGAACACGAGCATCCTGCGCCGCAAGCGCGTCGTCCTCCCCGCCCTGGCGACCGTCGCCGTCCTCGCCGTCGGTGGCACCGTCTGGGCCGCCTCGGCCGACGACGTGTCCGGCGCCGAGCGTGACCGGGTGGCGGCCGCCGCGGTCGACGCCGCCGGTGGCGGCACGGCCGTCGACGTCGAGACGAGCGACGACGCCGGCGAGGCCTACGAGGTCGAGGTCCGCACCGCGGACGGCGCCGAGGTGGACGTCGCGCTCGACCGCGACCTCGGCGTGGTCGCGACCGAGCGCGACGACGAGCGCGACGACGAGCGCGACGACGAGCGCTGGGACCGGGACGCCGACGACCGTGTCCTGACCGCTGCGGAGCGCGGCTCCGCAGGGAAGGCCGCACTGGCCGCCGTCGGCACGGGCACCGTCGTCGACGTCGAGGCCAGCGACGACCGGGGCGTCGCCTACGAGGTCGAGGTCCGTGACGCGGCCGGCGCCGAGTGGGACGTCGACCTCGCGGCCGACTTCTCCGTGGTCGCCCAGCACGCCGACCGCTGAGCCGGTCCGCCGGGAGGGGCCCGGGTGCAGTAGCGTTTCGCCGTGGACGCCGACCGACAGGAGGACGCGATGAGCGACGTCAACGTGGAGCAATTCCAGGGTTTCTCTGACAACCACTACCAGCACGGGATGCACACGCTCGCGTGGATCTCCCTGTGGACGATCATCGTGCTGGGCGTCGGTGCCGGCGTGTTCGGGTTCCTCTGGGGCATCAGCCACTGAGCGAGGCCCCCACGCCACGGGAGACCTGGTCCCCGTGGCGGACCGTGGTCGCCTTCGGCCTCGTCAGCCTCTCGGCCGACATGGTCTACGAGGGGATGCGGTCGATCTCGGGACCCTTCCTCGGCGCCCTCGGTGCCTCGGCGCTCGTCGTCGGGATCATCACCGGCGCCGGTGAGGCGATGGCGCTGCTGCTCCGCCTGGCCACCGGCCCGTGGGCGGACCGCAGCGGCCGTCACTGGCGGCTCACGGTCGTCGGCTACGGCCTGACCGCGGTCTGCGTGCCGCTGCTGGCCCTCGCTCCCGCCCTCGGTACGGCGGGAGTGGCCGTCGCCGCGGCCCTGATCCTGCTGGAGCGGGCCGGCAAGGCCGTCCGCAGCCCCGCGAAGTCCGCGCTGCTGGCCCGGGTCGCCACGGGCGGCAGCCTCGGCAAGGCGTTCGGCGTGCACAAGGCGCTCGACCAGGTCGGCGCCTTCGTAGGCCCGCTCGTCGTCGCCGGCGTGACCGCCCTGACCGGTGTGCTGTGGCCCGGGTTCGCCGTGCTCGCGGTCCCCGGCGTGCTCTCGCTGCTGCTCCTGGCCCAGCTGGCGCGCCGCTCGCCCGGCCTGACCGCCGTCGAGCAGCCGGAGCCCGACGGCATCGAGCGCCGCGGCCTCGGTGCGGTGCTCGGCGTCGACCTGCCGCCTCGCTTCCACGTGTTCTCGGCGGCCTCCGCCCTCGCCACCGCCGGACTGATGACCTTCGGCGTCATCTCCTACCGCTTCGTCGAGGAGGGCCTGGTCCCGCTCGCCGCGGCGCCGGTCGTCTACGCGCTCGCGATGGCGACCGCAGCCCTGGCCGCCCTGGCCACCGGGTGGGTGTTCGACCGCTCCGGGGCGCGGGTGCTGCTCGTCGTACCGGTGCTGGTGGCGGTGCTGCCCCCGCTCGTCTTCGGCGACCGGCTCTGGGTCGTCCTCGCAGGCGTCGCGCTCTGGGGCGTGGCGACCGGCGTCCTCGACTCGACCGTCAAGGCGCAGGTCGCCGCCGTCGTCCCCGCACCCCGCCGGGCCACGGGCTACGGCGTCTTCGCGGCCGTCCAGGGCCTCGGTGCCGTCGTCGGCGGCGCCACGGCGGGCGCGCTCGTCACCCACCACGCGACCACGCTCGCGCTGCTCGTCGCCGGCGCGCAGGCGCTCGCGCTCGTCCTCCTGCTGGCCACCGTCCGGGTCAGGGCCTGACCGCGTTCCCTGCCGCGTTGGTCCGCTGGACGAGGTCGTCGACGACGCGCTCGACGCTGCCGCCGCTGCGCTCGAAGGCGGCGCGTTGCCGGGTCGATCCCGTGTCCGCGAGCACCCGGGCGACGCCCTCGGTGACGATGTCGACGTCGCCCGCGGCCTCGAGCGGCTCCCGCACGGTGCGCACGAGGAGAGCGAGCACGTCGCGCGCGGGAGCGAGCTCGCCCGACACGGGGTCCAGGATCCGGTCCCCGAGGCCGTAGCGCGACGCCCGCCAGCGCGCCGCGCGCAGCAGCTCGGCGCGCCACACGTCGCTGGCGACGGTGGGACGGCCCGCTGCTGCCAGGTGCTCGACCAGGGCGCGGGCCAGGGCCGCGATGAGCACGGCGTCGGCCGGGTCCGTGCAGACGTCGGGGACGCGGATCTCGACGGTGGGGAAGTTCCGTGCCACGCGGGCGTCGTAGTAGAGCATGCCCTCGTCCAGGGCCGCTCCGGACGCGATGAGCCGCCGCCCGACCTCGCGGTAGGCCGCGACCGAGCCGAACCGCTCGGTCGGTCCGGCACTGGGCCACTGGGCCCACAGGTGGGAGCGCCACGACGCGTACCCGGTGTCGTGCCCGGCGTAGAACGGCGAGTTCGCGCTCATGGCGAGCAGTACGGGCAGCCAGGGGGCCAGTCCGTCGAGGGCGATGACCGCCTCCTCGTCGTCCGCCACGGCCACGTGGACGTGCATGCCGCAGGTCCCGCCGGGGCGGGCGACCTCGCCGAAGGTGTCGACCATCGCCAGGTAGCGGTCGTTGCGGGTGGTGCGCGGCGGCGCGCTGCGCAGGGGCACGGCCCCGCACGCTGCGGTGACCAGGCCCGCCGCGGACGCCGCGAGGGAGGCGGTGCGACGAGTGAGAAGGACGTGCTCGTACAGGCTCGCCACGTCAGCGACCGGCGGCGTGCGGATCTCGAGCTGGTGCCGGAACAGCTCGTGGTCGAGCGCGTCGCTCCCCGGCAGGTGGTGCTCCGCCGCGTGCTTGAGCACCTCCGGAGCCCGTGGCACCGCCTGCCTGCTCACCGGGTCGATCAGCAGCAGCTCCTCCTCGACCCCCACCGTGCGCACCATGGCACGGCGGTACCCCCGGGGACCGGCCGCAGCCGACCCCCGGGAGATCCGTCAGTCCGTCGCCGCGGCGTAGGCCGCGTTCGTCAGCAGGTACGACGACCGCACCGGCACACCCGCGTTGAGCGACTGCACCTGCAGCTTGAACGCGCGGCACCCGGTCGCGACCCGCTTCACCGTGATCGTCACGTTGGTCGACTGGCCGATCGGGCGGACCGGGGTGACGTACGTGCCGGCGGCCGCGGCGGCGGTGATGTTGGTGGCGCCGACCTTGGCGACGGCCGTGTAGGCGTTGCAGCCGGAGACCAGGGCGAGCTTGAAGCCGATCGCGGCGGCGCTGGCGCCGTCGTTCTTCAGCCGCACCGTGTACGACGCGGTCTGGCCCACGTTGAGCGCCGGAGCGGTCACCGTCTGGTCGAGGACGGGCCCGCCGATCGCGGGCTGGCCGCCCTGGATCGCCGTGAGCTCGTACGACGACGTGCCCTTCGCCGGGGCGGGGGTGTTCGTCTCGGTCGACACGCCCTCGATCAGCGCCTCCAGGTCGCTCAGCAGGTCGACGTCGACGTGGGAGGTGTGCTGGCCGGGCGTCGTGGGCGTGATCCGGAGGTCGAGGGTGACGACCTTGCCGGCCGCGACGGTCGGGGTGATGAAGTTGCCCGACGGGTCCTTGGCGAGCACCTTCGCGCCGAATCCGGTGGTCCAGACCTCCGCGGTCGCCGGGGCGCCGGCGGAGGTCAGCCGCAGCCGGTACGAGCGGGCGACGGTGTCCTCGTTGAGGACACCCAGCTTGTAGACCATCAGCTTGCTGCCGGAGACCGGCAGGGTGCGGGTGACCAGCTGGCCCTTGCCGCTGTAGATCGAGCCGATGCCGAGGACCTTCAGGTCCGCCGGCGGCAGGCCGGTGCCGGTGAGCGCCACGAGGTGGGGAGAGGTCGGGGAGCTGCTCGGGATCGAGAGGGTCGCCTCGAGGTTGGTCGCGGTGGTGGGGGAGAACCTGACGCCCACCTGGCAGCTCGCGCCCACGGCGAGGCTGGTGCCGCTGCAGGTGTCGGTGCCCTTCACGAAGCTCGCGGCGCCGGGGCCCTCGAAGGCCGCGGTGCCCATGGCCAGGGGCAGCGAGCCGGTGTTGGTGACGGTCGCGGACTTGGCGGCGCTCGCCGTACGGATCTCCTGCGGGGCGAACGCGAGCGAGGTCGGCGTGTACGTCGACCGCGGCTGCAGGGTGAACGTGATGCGGACCAGGTAGGACTCCGAGCCCGCGACGCCGATCGTGCTGCCCTCCGGGGCCAGGCTCGTGCCGCCGCCACCACCGCCGCCGTCGGCGAACGTGGTGCCGTCGCACGTGGCACCGCCACCGCCGGCGCCGCCGCCGAAGCGGCCGCCGCCGCCACCCCCGCCGCCCTGCTGGACGGTGTTGCCGCTGTAGTCGGCGCCGCCACGGCCGCCGGCGTAGGCCGCACCCGCGCCACCGCGGACACCGACCCAGGTGAGGTTGTTGCACTTGATGGAGGCGCCCAGGCCGCCGGCGCCGCCCGCCGTCGCCGTACCGGCGCCACCGCCGCCGGCGGGCGTCGTCACGACCCCGCTGGAGAGTCCGCCCTGGCCCGGCGAGCCGGCGTCGCCACCGGCACCGCCGGCGACCGTGCCACGACCAGCGCCACCGCCGCCCGCTGCCTGCACGACCGGGGTGCTGCCCCCGACGGTCCGGGTGACCGTCGCCGAGCCGCCGCCGTTGCCGCCGCCGTCGGTGCCGGCGCCGCCGTCGGCGCGCAGCGAGACGATGAAGGCGTCCTTGTCGGCGGTCGGGATCGTCGCGTCGACGTACGCCGGGCGCCCGCCCGGTGCGCCGACGGCGTCGGCGCCGCGCTGGCCCACCGCGTGGACCTGCATGCTGGTGACGGCGTCCGGGATCGGCAGGTAGTAGTTGCCCTGCTGCGTGAACAGGCAGGTGACCGCGTCACCGGCGGTGGAGCACTGCGCCGGCAGTGCGGCGCTGGCGGTGTCCGGCGCGAGGGCGGCGACGCCGGTCGCGGCGAGGCCGGTGGCGCAGAGGCCGACCAGCAGCCGGCGGGCAGAGAAGACAGGCATGGCACAACTCCCATGGGGTCCGGCGCGAGAGAGGGGGGAGCACTCGCCGCGCGGCCGACGTGATGTCGTGCGTCACACTAGGGGCTGTCTGTGCGACGGTGCAGCACATTCGAGGCAAACGTGCGGGGTCAGTCGGTCCCGCCGGCCAGCTCCTCGAGGACCGCCTGGAAGGTAGCGTCGACGACGATCGAGGCGTTGCCCTCGTCGTCGTACTGCGTGAGCTGCTGGTAGGCGCCGCCGTCCCACCAGTAGACGTGCGGACTGAGCGGGCCGGGGGAGTCGCCGAAGCCCGCCGCAGCAAAACCCGCCATCGCCTGGAGGGTCGGGATGACCGAGATGTCGCGGACCAGGTGCCAGACCACCTGCTGGCGGTTCGGGACGCTGAGCAGCCAGCCGTGCCGACCGACCTCCTCGCCGGCGACCTCGGCCGCGAGCCACGGCATCAGCAGCGCACGGCTGGCGGTGTGGACCGAGCCACCGAGCAGCACGTGGAAGCGGGCCCCGTCGGGCAGGTCGAGCACCTCGTGCCGCTCGACCGGCTCCCGGCGCAGGCTCTCCATGCCCCACGCGCGGAGCTGGTCGTACCCGCCGAGGGCCTCGACGCGCTCGTCGTTGAAGACCATCACCGAGTCCGGCATGTCGAGGGCGATCATCTCGACGAGGCCCGGAGCGAACTCACGGTGCGGGAAGCCGGTCAGGTCCGGGATGCCGGCGCGCTCGTAGATGCGTGCGTAGATGCGTGGTCGCGCCGCCTCGGGCGTCAGGCCCTCGAACGGGTCGGGAGCATCCATGCCGGCCAGCACCCGGTCGACGTGCTGGTCGACCACGTCGGCCCAGCCGCCACGTCCGCGGTCGTCCTGGTGGCAGGCGGCGGCGACGTTCCAGAGGCCGAACTGGCGTCCGGAGTCGTCGACCACGTGGTCGGCGTGGACGCTCACCTCGAGGCCGCGATCGGCGAACGAGCGTCGTACCAGGGCCCGGATGCGCTGCGCGTCCTCGACACCGAGGAAGGTCAGCGAGTCGTCCGGGTTCTCCGGCGTCACGGGGGAGAGGTCACGCTCCCGGCGCCGGCGCCGGCCGAACAGGCCCATCGGGGGTCAGTCGCGGGCGGTCAGGACGATCGGGTCGCCGTCGGTGATCGCGACGGTGTGCTCGACGTGCGCGCCGCGCGAGCCGTCCGCGCTGCGGATCGTCCAGCCGTCGGGGTCGAACTCGATCTCGTCGGTCGTGTGCAGGAACCACGGCTCGATCGCGATGACCAGACCCGGACGCAGCTTCAGCCCGCGACCCGCGCGACCGTCGTTGGGCACGTGCGGCTCGCCGTGCATGGTCTTGCCGACGCCGTGTCCGCCGAACTGCAGGTTGACCTTGAGGCCCTCGGCGTGGGCCACGCTGCCAATGGCGAAGGAGATGTCGCCGAGCTTGTTGCCGGCCCGGGCGGCATCGATGCCGGCGTCCAGCGCGCGCTGGGTGACGTCGATCAGCCACTGGTCCTTCTCGTCCGGCGTGCCGACGATGACCGACAGGGCCGAGTCGGCGACCCAGCCGTCGACGGACGCGGCGAAGTCGACGGACAGCAGGTCGCCGTCCTGGAGCGTGTAGTCGAAGGGCAGGCCGTGCAGCACCGCGTCGTTGACGGACGTGCAGAGCACCTTGCCGAACGGGCTCGCGCCGAACGACGGGTGGTAGTCGATGTAGCAGGACTCGGCGCCGGCGTCCTTGATCATCCGGTGCGCCAGCTCGTCGAGCTCGAGCAGGTTGACCCCGACGTCGGCCTTCTCGGAGAGCGCCTTGATCACCGAGGCCACGAAGCGTCCCGCGGGGCGCATCTGCTCGATCTGGGTCGGGGTACGGAGCTCGATCACCGATCCAGCCTAGATCCGTCGGTGCCGAGTCGGAGAACCGTGGCGGCAGATTCGGCAAAATCGGTACGAAGTGGGACCTTTCCGGGTCTCCGAGGCGCTACCTTCGCCGCGTGATGAACAGGGTGCTCGGACGGCTCGTCAACGCCGCCGTCGTCGGCGTGGTCCTCGTCTCGGGTCAGGTCGCGGTCGCTGAGGCGTCGCCCCCGGTGTCGCCCACGGTGACGGCGCGGGTGGAGCGGGTCGCGGTGCGCACGGTCACCTACGCCGGGAGCGGACGCAAGGTGCACCTGGGCACGGTCGGCAACCTGACCGGCACGTCCCGGTCCTTCCGGGTCTTCGTCAACCGCCAGCTCACGCAGCTGTGGCGCTCGGTCGGGGGTACGGCCGCGTGCAAGCGGGCGCCGTACGTCACTGTGAAGCGTTGGCGCTCCGACGGGTTCGCGCAGATCTCGGGCGTCGGCACGGCCAGCCCGTGCCCCAGCGGCGGCCACCATGCGATCTGGCTGGTCCGCGGCGGCGTGTGGCGTGCGCCGTACCTGCTCGGCGGGCATGAGGCGCTGTGGTGCACCGACCTGCGCGCCTACGGCGTACCGACGGCGGTCTCGGGTGGATCCTGCTACGGCGACCTCGGCGGCTACCGCTCGTACGCGAACTTCCGACAGCCGCGCGACCTGCGCACGGTCGGTTACGCCGGCCGGATCGTCGCGCGCACGGTCAACGCCGTCCAGCCAGCCGCGACGGCTCGGTGGGCGAGCCAGAGCGTCACCGACCGGCTCTACACGATGCACTGGAACGATGACGTGCTCACGATCGTGAAGTGCTTCGGTCGAACCGACCCGGACTACGGTTCCTACCTCGGCACCGCCACGAAGGGGTGCCTGCTCGACGCTGCCTACTACGGCAACGGGGGAGACGTGCCGACCTACCGGGCGTACTACGTGCTCCGCCTGCGACCGGGCGTGCTCGGTCGCTGGCGCGTCTCCGGCATGGTCGGGCACAGCAGCACCTGACCGCTACGGGACGGCGACCACGACCGCGCTGTGGCTCGATGCGTCGTCAGCGTCGAACGCCAGCCCCTCGAGGGTCCCGCCGCTCAGCCACACCGATCCGCTGCCGGTGGCGGAGGCGTCCGGCGCGAGGGTGAGCCCGCCGTCGAGGCTCGGGTCGACCCACTCGCCGTCGACCACCGCCTTCACCTTGATGTTGTCGAGATAGAGGGTCCGGTCACTGGTGTTGCGCGCGTCGAAGCTGAAGGTGCAGTCGGCACCGTCGGCGCTCCCGCACCCGACGGAGGTCACCGTGATCCTCAGGTCGCCGTCGTCGGTCTCGAACTCCTCGCCGATCGAGGCGCTCGGGTCCGGTGGGTCGACGGTGTCGAGCAGGTCGCCCAGGTAGCGCACGGTCAGGAAGCCGACGACCGTCGAGACCACGAGGGCCACGGCGGACAGGCCGAGACCCCACGCGGCCATGCCGGTACGGCGACCGACCCGCCGGCCGCGCGTGATGCCGGCGATGCCGAGTCCCGCGCCGACCAGGGCGAGGACGAGGCCGAGGAAATTGACCAGCGGGATCGGCGCCGTCAGCAGCGCGAGGATGCCGAGGACCAGCCCCGCGACGGCGAGCCCGTTGCCGGGCGGTCGGGGGACGGGCTGGCCGTACGGCGGGGGCGGCGGGTAGGGCGCGTCACTCACCACGCGAACCTAGCCGCCACCCCAGTCGCCGAAACGTCAGCCCGCGGTCAGCCCGCGGTCAGTTCTCGGGCTTGTCGGCGCCGACGACCCACATCGCGAAGAACTGTGAGCCGCCGCCGTACGCGTGGCCGAGGGCCTTGCGTGCGCCGTCGACCTGGTGCTCGCCCGCGGCGCCGCGGACCTGGAGTGCGGCCTCGCCGAAGCGGAGCATGCCCGAGGCGCCGATCGGGTTCGACGAGAGGACGCCGCCCGAGCAGTTGACCGGGATCCTGCCGGTCATCGCGGTCTCGCCGGCCTCGGTGAGCTTCCAGCCGTCGCCCTCGGCGGCGAAGCCGAGGTTCTCCAGCCACATCGGCTCGAACCACGAGAACGGCACGTAGATCTCGGCCGCGTCGATCTCGTCGATCGGCGAGGTGATCCCGGCCTGCTTCCAGAGCGCGGCGGCGGCGTCGCGGCCGGCCTGCGGGTTGACCTGGTCGCGCTCGGCGGCCGTGGTGGCCTCCGACCGCATGACCGTGCCGTGGATCCACGCCGGGTTCGGGGAGGACCTGGCGGTGTCCTCGTCGACGATGACGAGGGCGCACGCGCCGTCGCTGGAGGGGCAGGTCTCGTCGTACCGGATCGGGTCCCAGAGCATCTGCGACGCCAGCACCGACTCGACCGTCGTGCCCTCGTTGTGGAGGTGCGCGTACGGGTTCTTCAGCGCGTTGTTGCGGTCCTTGGCGGCCACGATCGCGCCCACGTGGGTGGGCGCCTGCGAACGACGGATGTAGGACCGCACGTGCGGTGCGAAGTAGCCGCCGGCCCCCGCGTGGACGGGCATGTTGAACGGCAGCGGCACCGAGAGCGCCCACATCGCGTTGGACTCGGACTGCTTCTCGTAGGCGACCGTCAGCACCCGCTTGTGGACGCCGGCCTGGACCAGCGACGACGCGACAATGGCGGTCGAGCCGCCGACGGAGCCGGCCGTGTGGACGCGGAGCAGCGGCTTGCCGGCCGCGCCGAGCGCCTCGGCGAGGAACAGCTCGGGCATCATCACGCCCTCGAACAGGTCCGGCGCCTTCCCGACGACGATCGCGTCGATGTCGTCGAGCGTCAGGTTGGCGTCGAGGAGCGCGCGGTCGATGGCCTCGCGGCACAGGCCGGCCATGGAGACGTCCTCGCGCTTGGCGCGGTGGTGCGTCTGGCCGACGCCGATGATCGCTGCAGGCTGCTTGCCCATCAGTTCTGGTTCCCTTCGGTCGATGCAGCCAGGGTGCAGACGAGGTTCTGCTGCAGGGCGGGGCCGCTGGTGGCGTGGGCGAGGGTCTTGTCGGCCTCGCCGGACCAGACCCGCTGCGCGGCCTCGCCGACGCGGATGCCGCCGCCCGAGAACATCGGGTTGCTGGCGAGCGCGCCACCCGACGGGTTGATGACGACGTCGTCGCCGAGCCCGAGCTCCCTGCGGAGGATGAGCTCCTGGTGGCTGAACGGCGCGTGCAGCTCGGCCACCTCGACGCCGCCGAGGTCGAGCGCGGCGCCGGCCCGCTGGGCCGACGGCGCGCGGGTGAGGTCGCGGACGCCCATGCCCATCGGGTCGATCGAGTGGGAGATGCCGGTCAGCCAGGCGGGACGCTCGCGGACCTCGCGGGCCTTGTCGCCCGCGGCGAGCACCAGGGCCGCCACGCCGTCGGTGACGGGGGAGCAGTCGTGCTTGCGCAGCGGGTCGGCGTACATCGGGCGGGCGAGCAGCTCCTCGACCGACGAGCCGCCCTTGCGGATGGCGTGCTCGTTCTTCTCGGCGTCGGTCAGCGAGCGGTTGGCGACCTCGGCCATGGCGCGCTCGTCCCAGGCGCCGGCGTCGATGCCCGCGCGGGCCTGGAGCCCGGCGAGGGACACGGTGTCGGGCCAGAGCGGCGTCATCGTGTACGGCTCGAGCTGGAGCGCGAGCGTGCGGCGCAGGACGCCGGCCGAGCTCTTGCCGAACGCGTAGACGAGGGCGGTGTCGACCTCGCCCGTCTGGATCTTGAGCCAGGCCTCGTACATCGCCCACGCGAGGTCCATCTCGACGTGGGACTCGTTCACCGGCGGGATGACGCCGATCGCGTCGACCGCCTGGACGAACGAGAAAGAACGGCCGGCGAGGTAGTCGGAGGAGCCGGAGCACCAGAACCCGACGTCCTTGCGGGTCCAGCCGGTCTGCTCGTAGAGCTCCTTGAAGACCGGCACGAGCAGCTCGACGCAGGTCGGGGACCCGTCGAACTCAGGCATCTGTCGCTGGGCGAACCCGACGACGGCGACGTCACGCATCTGTCGTTGTCTCCCGTCTCAGAGGTGGTGCTTGTAGGTGTCGTAGTCGGCGTCCGGCTCGCCGGTCGGCGCGAAGTGGTCGATGTTCTCCAGCGAGTACGCCCACTCCTCCTCCGGCTTCCAGACCGCCCTGACCCGCATGCCCATCCGCACCTCGTCGGCCGGGACGCCGAGGATCAGGTGCAGCACCGCGATGTCGGCGCCGTCGAGGAGGACGTACGCCGAGACGTACGGCGGGGTGATCTTCTGGCCGAGGAAGGGCACGTTGACGATGCAGAAGGTCGTGATGGTGCCGGTCTGCGAGAGCTCGACCTCCTCCGCGGTCGGCGTGCCGTCCGAGGGGCAGGCGCTGCGCGGCGGGACGTAGACCTTCTGGCACGTGGGGCAGCGCTGGCCCATGATGCGGCCCTCGTTGAGGCCGCGGTAGAACAGCGACTCCTCCGGAGAGGCGGCGTAGTCGTAGTCGAGCGAGACCTCGGTGACGACGCCGGTGACCGGCTCGCTGGAGGAGGCGGCCGGGGCGGTCGCCGCGGCCTCACCGGGGGCGAGTGGCTCGAAGCACGCGATGTCGTTGATGTGGCCGACCCTCTCCGCGGCCCAGCGCACGCGCACCCGCATGCCGGTCGTCACCTCGGCGGGCGACGAGACGTCCAGTGCGTGCAGGAACGGGACGTCGGCGCCGTCGAGGGTGACGAGGGCGAAGGCGAACGGCCGGTCGAACGGCTGGCCCTTCACGGGCTCGGGGACCCAGGTCCAGGACGTGACCGTCCCGACGGAGGAGACCTCCACGAACTCGGTCGTCGCCTCGTGGGTGACGGGGTCGAACTCGAGCGGGGGAACCACGACCTGACCGGTCGAGGTCCGTGCGCCGACGACGACTCCGTCGCGGAGTCCGGAGAGAAAACGACCGACGACGGGCCCGGTCGAACGCGTGTAGTCGAAGGCGACCGTCACGGGCGCCTGCAAGGTGCGGCTCATGAGCGAAAGTGAAACATGTTCTGCCCCAAAGTGAAACATGTTCTAGAAATGGCGTGTCGGGTCACGGCATGATGCGAACCATGAAACTGGGACTGCAGCTGGGCTACTGGGGCGCGCAGCCCCCGCAAGGTGTGGGTGAGCTGGTCGCGGCCGCCGAGGACGCCGGGTTCGACGCGATCTTCACCGCCGAGGCCTGGGGCAGCGACGCCTTCACGCCGCTGGCGTGGTGGGGTCGCGAGACCTCCCGCGTGCGCCTGGGCACCTCGATCGTGCAGATGTCGGGACGCACCCCGACCTCGATCGCCATGCACGCCCTGACCCTCGACCACCTCACGGGCGGCCGGGTGGTCCTCGGCATGGGCGTCAGCGGACCCCAGGTCGTCGAGGGCTGGTACGGCGTCCCGTTCTCCAAGCCCCTGGCCCGCACCCGCGAGGTGGTCTCGATCATCCGCCAGGTCCTCGCCCGCGAGGCCCCGGTCACCAACCCCGGCCCCCACCACCCCCTGCCCTACGACGGCCCCGGTGCCGTCGGCCTCGGCAAGCCCCTCAAGCCGATCGTGCACCCCCTGCGCGCCGACATCCCGATCTGGCTCGGCGCCGAGGGCCCCAAGAACGTCGCCCAGACCGCGGAGATCGCCGACGGCTGGATCCCGATCTTCTATACACCCAGGAGCGCGGGGATGTACCAGCCCTGGCTCGACGAGGGCTTCGCCCGACCCGGCGCCCGTCGTACCCGCAAGGACTTCGAGATCGCCGCGACGTGCCACCTCCAGGTCGTCCCCGACGCGGCTGCCAAGCAGGCGGTGATCGACGGCATGAAGCCGATCGTCGCGCTGTACATGGGCGGGATGGGGGCGAAGGACGAGAACTTCCACAAGAACGTCTTCGAGCGGATGGGCTACGCCGCGATCACCGACCAGGTCCAGGAGCTGTTCCTCGCCGGCAAGCGCGACGAGGCCACTGCCCTGATCCCTGACGACCTCGTCGACGACATGCACATCATCGGCACCGCCGCCGAGGTGAAGGACCGGGTCGCGCGGTGGGAGGAGACCGGCGTGACCACGTTGCTGCTGTCCTGCCGCAGCGCGGACGAGGTGCGGCAGGTCGCGGAGCTCCTCGCCTGATCGCTGGCCGCTGTCGGCGGTGCCGACTAGCGTTCCTGCCATGAGGCGGGAGCCCCACGAGAACGTCGCCACGGTGCTGGTCGACCCTGCCCTGCTGCCCGACCTCGAGCTGGAGCTGGTCGAGCTCGACCTCTGGGTGTGGCCGGTCCGGTCGGCGCCGATCTGCGTCGACGGTCCGCGCACCGCCTTCCAGGTACGCCGCCGGCTGGTCGAGGCGCAGCGCGGTGCCTGGGACTGCGCCGCCGAGTGGACGCCGGTGTGGGTCAGCTTCGGCGACCGCTGGGCCAGCGGCGACGACCCGCTCCCGTGGGCGGCCCACCGCGCGTTGTGGGACGTGCTCGACGCCCATGCCGACGGGGTGCGCTTCCACCGCCGGCTGGGCGGGGTGCGGCCGTTGGTGGCACCTGTCGAGCGCCGGCCCGCGAGCTGAGCAGGTCCTTGCCCGTTAGTAGAACACGTTCTATATTTCGAGACGCGCGCTCGTCCCTCGCGTGCTCCTCAATAACCGAAGGCATTCAGTGACCGACACGCTCCGGACCCCCGCCCACAACGGCCACCTGATGGTCGCCGCGCTCAAGCGCCACGCGAACCGCCCGATCGTGCACCTGGGCGACGTGACGCTGACCGGCAAGGAGACCGCGGAGCGGATCTCCCAGTACATCCAGGCCTTCGAGTCCCTCGGCGCCGGACGCGGTACGCCGGGCGCGCTGCTCGCGCTCAACCGGCCGGAGGTGCTGTTCATCCTCGGCGCCGGCCAGACCCAGGGCTTCCAGCGCACGTCGCTGCACCCGCTGGGCTCGGCGGACGACCACGCCTACGTGATCAACGACGCCGGCATCACCACGCTGGTCATCGACCCGTACTTCGCGGGCCGTGCCGTCGAGCTGCTGGGCAAGTGCCCCGGCCTCAAGCAGGTGCTCACGATCGGCCCCGTGCCGGAGGAGCTGGCCGAGGTCGGCACCGACCTGACCGAGGTCGCCGCGACCTTCGAGCCACAGACCCTCACGGCCGCGGTCCTCGAGCCCGACCACATCACGTCGATCACCTACACCGGTGGCACGACCGGCAAGCCCAAGGGCGTGATCGGCAACGTGCGCGCCTTCTCGACGATGGCGCAGATCCAGATGGCGGAGTGGGAGTGGCCCGCCGAGCCTCGCTTCCTGATGTGCACGCCGCTGTCGCACGCGGGTGCGGCGTTCTTCGTCCCGGTGGTGCTGCAGGGCGGCACGCTGTTCGTGTCGGCCCGCTTCGACCCGGCCGACGTGCTCCGGACCATCGAGGAGAAGCGGATCAACTCGCTGATGCTCGTGCCGACGATGCTCTACGCGCTGATGGACCACCCGGACTCGCACACCCGCGACCTGTCCTCGCTCGAGACCGTCTACTACGGCGCGTCCGCGATCAACCCGGTCCGGCTCAAGGAGGCCATCGAGCGGTTCGGGCCGATCTTCGCCCAGTACTACGGGCAGTCCGAGGCGCCGATGGTCATCAGCTACTTCCCGAAGGGCGACCACGTCGACGCCGACGGTACGCCGGTCGAGAGCCGCCTCACGTCGTGCGGCCGGCCGTCGGCGTACCTGCGGGCCGCGCTGCTCGACGAGGCCGGCAACCCGGTCCCGCAGGGCGAGCCGGGCGAGATCTGTGTCGCCGGACCGCTGCTGTCAGCGGGCTACTGGCAGCTGCCCGAGGCCACCGCCGAGACCTTCCGCGACGGCTGGATGCACACCGGCGACGTGGCGCGCGAGGACGAGGACGGGTTCTGGTACATCGTCGACCGCACCAAGGACATGATCGTGACGGGCGGCTTCAACGTCTTCCCGCGCGAGGTCGAGGACGTCATCGCGGAGCACCCGGCGATCGCCCAGGTCGGCGTGATCGGTACGCCGCACGAGAAGTTCGGCGAGGCGGTCACCGCCGTCGTCGTCCTGCGCGAGGGCCACGAGCTCACCGACGAGGTGGTCGCGGAGATCCAGGCCGCGGTGAAGGAGCGCAAGGGCTCCGTCCAGGCCCCGAAGGACGTCATCGCCGTCGACGCGCTGCCGCTCACCGCGCTCGGGAAGCCCGACAAGAAGGCGCTGCGGGCGCGCTTCTGGACGGGCGAGCGCTCGGTCGGCTGATCGTCTCGGGCGGCTCGCCGGTACCGTGGCGGCATGCCGGATCTCGTCGTCGGGTTCGACCTCGACCTGACCCTCATCGACACGGCACCGGGCTTCAGGCAGGTGCTGCGCGCGCTCGGCGACGAGCTCGAGGTCGAGTTCCCCGTCGAGGAGATGACCCGGCGCCTCGGGCCGCCGCTGGACCTTCTGCTCGCGCCGTACCTCGCGGCAGACCGGATCCCTGCCGCGGGCGACCGCTTCCGCGCGCTCTACCCCGACCACGCGATCACGACCGTGCCGGTGCTGCCCGGCGCCCATGAGGCGATCGCCGCCGTACGACGGCTCGGGGGCAGGGTGGTGGTGGTCACCGGCAAGTTCGCGGCCAACGCCCAGCTGCACATCGACCACACCGGGCTCGAC
Organism: Nocardioides sp. Root240; assembly: GCF_001428825.1. Lineage (GTDB taxonomy): Bacteria > Actinomycetota > Actinomycetes > Propionibacteriales > Nocardioidaceae > Nocardioides. Next base: position 542,877 of record NZ_LMIT01000002.1, read on the forward strand.
GTCGACGTGCTCGAGGGATGGGTGTGGGGAGTCGGCAAGGCCGAGGCGCTGCGCCGCGAGTCCGCGTCGGTGTACGTCGGCGACCACGTCCACGACGTCGAGGGCGCCCTCGCCGCGGGGGTCACCAGCGTGTCCGTCCTCACCGGTGGGTGCACCGCGGACGAGCTGGTCGCCGCCGGCACGCACGTGGTCCTCGAGAGTCTCGAGGACTTCCCGGACTGGCTCTCCGGCTACGTCAGCTCTCGCACTCCCTGAGGATCCAGGCGGTCACGGCCTGGCTGTCCTCGGAGAGCTTGGGGGAGAGTGCGGCCAGCTCGGCCGTGTTCTCCGGCGTCGGGTCGGCGAGCAGCTCCTGCGCGGAGCGGAAGCCCTCGCCGAGACCGGTCAGTGCCTCGTCGACGTCGTCCGGCGCCTCCTCCTTGAGCGCGTCGAGCTCGGTCACGAGGTCGTCGACGGCCGTCGCGTCCTCCGGGGAGTCCTTGCCGTCGTACAGCGCCGCCTGGGCCTCAGCGATCCGCTGCGCCGTGTCGGCGAACCGGTCGCACTCGACCGTGATGTCCGTGACCGGCGCCGAGGGGTCGGCCCCGGTCTGCTCCGGGTCGTCACTGCACCCGGAGCAGACCAGCGCGAGGGCGGCGAGGGCCAGCGCTACACGAGCCACTGGCACTCGGGGTAGGGGTGGATGTTGTTGCCGTAGGGCGACAGGAAGTAGGCGATGATGTCCAGCCCGAAGTCGGGCAGCGAGAACCCGAGCAGGTTGATGTCGGGCGTGATCAGCCAGGCCGGGGTGTTCGTCCCGTCGTTGGTCGGCTGGCCGAGCGTGAACGTGTTGCCGGACGTCGTGTAGCCGGGGGCCGGGCGGACGTCGAACGAGACGCCGCAGTCCGCGATGCCGAAGTGGATGATCGGCAGGTGGAACGCACGCTCCTGGATGTTCTCGTTGATGTGCCAGCGCGGCGCCACGTTGCCGAACGGGATCACCAGGTGCGGGATGTCGACGATGGTGATCGTGTCCGAGCCCAGCGGGTCGGGCCAGTCGATGAACACCGAGAACTTGTCCTCGAGGTCGACCGTCAGGTTGCTGTCCTGGCCGAACGTGAACGTCCCGAACGAGCCGTCGAGGCCGGTGGTGAAGCCGAGCCGCAGGTTCACGTCGGAGAAGTCGGTCAGGCCGAGGGTGACCCGGCGGATCTTCAGGTCGGCCGCCAGGTAGCCCCGGTTCTGGAAGAAGCCGGTCTGGCCGTCCTCGCCGCTGCCCCAGTCGAGCGAGATGGACTTCTGCACCCGGCCCGCCGCCTCGAGCGCGAAGGCGTGGGTCGCCGGCGCCGAGGTGATGTGGAGCCGGGACCCGATCAGGTCGGCGGTGACGGTCTGCCCGAGGTCGGTGACGGTGAGCTTGACCGCGGCGTTGGCGTCGACCGGGTCGGCGATCCGCGCGGCGGCGAAGGCGTCGATGTCGAGGCCCGGTGCGAAGGCCGTCATGGTGAAGACGGGTGCGTCGACCGTCGTACCGCCGCCGGCGGAGGACTCCTTGCCGATCAGGATGTCGACCGTCTTCGGGACGTCGTGCAGGCGTACCGACGCCGCGAAGTCGAGGTCGCCCACGTGCTTGTACGCCGCCGTGATGTCGCTGATGCCCTGGTTCATCACGATGCCGACCTTCTTCGTGTCCGCGCCGAAGGCGACGTCCACGCTGATGGTCTTCGGGATCGCGCTGATCGTCAGCTGTGCCTCGTCGGTGTTGTCGTACTGCGCGTTGGCGGTGAAGGCCCCGAGGGGCTCGCTGGCGACGTAGTCGAGGCCGGTGGTGTGGCTGCCGTCGGGCTCGGTGCGCGTGACGATCGGTCCGAAGGTGAAGTCCACCGGGTTGGCCGTCGGGATGCCCTGCGTCAGGTACAGGCTGAGCGGCTTGGGTGCGAGTGCCTTCAGCTTGGCGTCGACCACCAGGGTGCCGTTGGTCGGGTGGAAGCCCGTGACGGTGTAGATCCCGTTGGTCGAGTCGAGGTCGAGGTTGGTGGGCAGTCCGGTCAGGTACAGCTTGGCCCGGACGGCCTTGTCGGACCCGCTGGCACCGTCGCGGACGGCGACACCGTGGACCTGCGGCGGCACCGGCGTGGCGGCCAGGGCAGCGGCCTTGCCCGCGGCGACCGAGAGGGTCAGGTCGGGGTTCGAGTCACCGTCGTAGGTGATCCGGCCGCCCTCGCTGCGCAGCGTGATCTCGGACGGCAGGTTGCTCAGCTGGCCCGAGGCCTCGAGGTCGCCCTGCGCCAGGTGCGCCTCCGCGGCGAACGAGAAGGTGCTGTGGTCGCCCATGTCCAGGCCGGCCTCGAAGCCGCCCCCGTCACCGTCGTCGGGGAGCTTGGTGAACGCCGCCCGCCGCAGGTTGCTGACCTGGAGGCTGGCGTCGAGGTCGCCCGAGGCCTCGTCGTAGTACGCCGTCAGGTGGTCGCCCGGCAGCGTCGAGTGGTCCTCGTGGTTGGTGACGTTCGCGACGATCGAGCCGATGCCCGCAGCCGGGGCCTCGAAGAGGACGTTGCCGTCCGCCCACGAGGCATTCCACTTGGCCGGGATCGAGGTGATCGCCAGGCCGGCGTCGAAGTCGCGGTCCATGCCCAGGGTCGCCGCCGTCAGGTGTGCGGTGGCCGCGGCGCTGGTGGTCGCGGTGTCGGCGTCCCAGTCCAGGACGGAGTTCTTCCCGTCGAAGAGGACCTTGGCGTGGGCCGGGATGCCGAGCACCTCGGCCGTGATCCGGTCACCGCCCATCCGCTCGACGCCCGCGTAGACCTTGTCGATGGAGTCGCTGGCGTCGTAGGTGACGAGGTTGCCGTCGAGGTCGACCTTCATGTGCTTCGGGACGCCGTGGACCTGGTAGACCGCGTGGTCGACCTCGGTCGGCTTGGTGAGGTCCGGCGTGGTGGTGTCGGTCGCCTCGACGAGGCCGATCTCGTCGTTCGCGGTGTACTCGATGTTCTGGTGCGTGCCCTGGCGGACCAGGTCGACGCGCACCGACGACGGCAGCTTGTCGACCGTGGCGGTGAAGCGACGGTTGCTGTCGATCGGACCCGAGTCGGTCGCCTGGTCGATGACGGCGTCCACGCGGGTCGCGGTCGGTGTGTCGACGGTGATCGTGTCCTTGCTGCTGGTGCTCCCGTGCGTCATCCGCGCGCCGATGTTCAGGGTGGTCGGGAACGGGCTGAGCTGCACGGAGCCGGTCAGCGGGTCCTGCTCGGTCAGCGGTACGCCGCCGCTGCCTCCGGTCAGCGACTTCACGCCGAACGTGATCGCCTCCTTGGGCCCCGGGTTGGTCGAGACGACGTCGGCGGCGACCTGGATGTCGCCGGTGATCGCGGCGACGACGTTCTTGAGCAGGACGCGGGCGGTGCTGTTCCCGCCGAGCGTGGAGGCGCGGCCGTCGACGCCGACAGTGACCCGCTTCTTCACGACCGGGGTGTCGTAGACGGCGAACACGTGCGCCGGCAGGGGCCCGCTGTTGGGCGTGATCCGCTGCACCGCGAACCGGGCGCCCACGTCGATCAGGTTGGTGACCGGGTTGAGCTGTGCGAGGACGTCGGGCAGGTGGTCACCCGTCACGTCGGCCGGCACCGGGACGCCCACCGGCAGCGAGATGCTGCACGAGAGCGGCATGGTCGGCGACTCGGCACAGATCTTGTAGAACAGCGGCGACAGCAGGTTCACCACGGGCAGCGTGAACAGCTTGCCCTGGATCTTGCTGACCTCCTGCAGGAGCTCGTCCAGCGCGTCCAGCAGCTGCGGGACGAGCGGGAGCGAGGTGAACGTGTCGTTGAACGACGGCGGCAGGCCCGCGGTGATGGTGCTCGACGTGCGTGCGGTGGGCGCGGCGACCGAGGCCCGCGGGAGCCGGGCGGACGTCAGGCTCGGCGCCTCGGCCAGCTCCTCGGCGACGGCGTCGAGCGCCTCGCCGGTCTGGTCGCGGTTAACCGGCGGGGTGTCGGCCGGCGGGGGAGTCGGCGTCGTGTCGTTGAGCTCGTCCTTGAGGTCCTCGGTGCCCTGCTTGCCGAAGACCACCATGGCGACACCGGCCAGGTAGGTCTCGCGCTCCTGCGCCGTCGGCGTGGTGTTCGTGACGTCGAGCAGCTTGTCGACGAGGCACGCGCTCAGCCACAGCTGCGTGGCGTCGGGAAGGGCGTGGAAGCCCTCGGCGAGGATGTCCGCCGGCACCTTCTCCAGCGCGACGAAGCGCTTGCGCCAGGCGTTGTCGGTGAACCGCGGCGCCCACAGGTCGACGAAGCGGTCGCGGGTCTCCGCCGTTGCGCCCTCCGTCGGCGGCGGCTCGGCGCAGCGCACCGCGCTGCCGCCGGCCACGGCCGGGAGGGGCGCCGCGTGGGCGGCCCCCGGGTTCACGAGGGCGGCCAGCATCACGGCCGAGGAGAGGGCAGCACAAAGGGTCCGAGTGCGCACGGGAGACACCTGCCAATTCGGGGGGATCGGGAGCAGAGCAGGGAGTGGCGGTGATCACTATCTTCCTGAGCGCGGCCGGACGCCATAGCCCGTTCGGAGTCTTTACATTCGGCTACGGTCGTGGCATGGCTCGCGGCCGGATCATCCTGTTGAACGGCACGTCCAGCTCCGGCAAGACCAGCCTGGGTGAGGCCCTCCTCGGGCTGCTCCCGGATCCCTGGTTCCTGGTGCCGGTCGACGCCCTCGGGGCGCTGCGATCGACGGTGCACTCGCGGGAGCTCGACGACGACGAGGTCGCGGCGATGCTGCGTCGTACCCGGCTCGGGTACCACCGCGCCGTCGCCGGTCTCGCCTCCGTCGGCAATGACGTCGTCATGGACTACCCGCTCAGCGAGGCGTGGCGCCTCGACGACCTGCTCGACGTCCTCGACGGGTACGACGTCACCCTCGTCGACGTCCGCTGCGATCCTGCCGAGCTCGAGCGCCGCGAGCGTGCCCGAGGCGACCGCCCGGTCGGCCTGGCGCGGTCGCAGGAGCTGGTGCACGCCCACGGCGACCGGGACGTCACGGTCGACACGACGCACGCGTCGGCACGGGAGTGCGCGGCGCAGGTCGTCGCGGCGATGGCGGCGCTGAGCGGCCCGAAGGCGTTCGACCGACTGCGCGCGCGACGCGCCTCCTCCTGATCAGCGCCCCTGGAACTGCGGAGCCCGCTTCTCCAGGAAGGCCCGCGGGCCCTCCTTGGCGTCGGCGGAGGAGAACACGGCGGCGCCGACCTTGGCGTCGTCGGCCCAGCAGTCCTCCTCGTGCTTGCCCTCGGAGTCGCGCATCGTCCGGAGGATCGCCTGCACCGCGAGCGGCCCGTTGGCGGCGACCATGTCGGCGAGCTGGTGGGCCTTGGCGAGCGCCTGGCCGTCCGGTACGACGTGTCCGATCAGCCCCAGCTCCTTGGCCTCCGGCGCGAGCAGGGTGCGGCCGGTCAGCAGCAGCTCGGCGGCGACGGTGTACGGGATCTGGCGGGGGAGTCGGACGGCGGAGCCGCCCATCGGGTAGAGGGACCAGCGGGCCTCGGCGACACCGAACTTGGCCGACTCGCCGGCGACGCGGATGTCGGTGCCCTGCAGGATCTCGGTGCCGCCGGCGATCGCGGGGCCCTCGACGGCGGCGATCAGCGGCTTGGTGAGCCGGAAGCCCTTGAGCAGGCCCTTGATGACGGTCGGGTCGTACTCGCCGGACTCGAAGCTCTCCGACGGCGGCTTCTCGTCGGCCTTCTGCAGGTCCATGCCCGCGCAGAAGTAGCCGCCGGCGCCGGTGAGGATGCAGACCCGGATCTCCGGGTCCTCGTTCACGCGGTCCCACGCGTCCTCCATGATCCGCAGCATCTCCGAGGAGAGTGCGTTGCGCCGCTCGGGGCGGTTCATGGTGACGACCAGCTTGTGGCCGTCCTGCTCGACGAGGCAATCACTCATGTGAACCACGCTAGCGAAAAAGTGAAACGTGTTCTAGTCTCGCGTCGTGGCCCTGAACATCGCCGATCTCTTCGAACATGCCGTCGATGCCGTCCCCGAGAAGCCTGCCGTGCAGGTGGGGGACAGCGTCATCACCTTCGCCGAGCTGGAGGCCGAGTCCAACAAGCTCGCCCACTACCTCCGGTCCCAGGGCATCGGCACCGGCGACCACGTCGGTCTCTACGCCAAGAACAGCATCGAGCACGTCATCGCGCTGATCGCGATCCTCAAGGTCCGCGCCGTCTCGATCAACGTGAACTTCCGCTACGTCGCCGGCGAGCTGGAGTACCTCTTCGACAACGCCGACCTCGTGGGGCTGGTCCACGACCGGGTCTATGCGCCGCTGGTGGCCGAGGTGCTGCCGAAGGTCGCGCCGATGAAGGCGGTCGTCGCCGTACCGAACCCGTTGGAGCCCGACGACGCCAGCGGCATCGCGTCGTACGGCGGCGTGACGCTGGCCGAGGCCGTCGCCGGCCAGTCCGACGCCCGCGACTTCGGTCCGCGCAGCCCCGACGACATCCACATCATCTACACCGGCGGCACGACCGGCTTCCCGAAGGGCGTCATGTGGCGCCACGAGGACTTCTGGCGAGTGCTCGGCGGCGGCATCGACTTCATGACGGCCGAGCCGCTCGAGGAGTACGACCAGTCGAAGAAGGCGCTCCAGGACAGCCTGGTGACGCTCCCGCTCAGCCCGCTGATGCACGGCGGCGCGCAGGCCTCGCTGCTGATGCACCTCTTCGCCGGCCAGGTCACCATCCTCGAGCCGAAGTTCGACCCGGTCCGCACCTGGGAGCTCGTCGACAAGCACGGCGTGCAGATGCTCTTCATGACCGGCGACGCGATGGCCGTGCCGCTGATCGACGCCTACGAGGCCGGGGGCTTCGACGGGCAGACCCTGTTCGCCATCGCCTCGAGCGCCGCGATCTTCTCCAAGTCGGTGAAGGAGCGGTGGATGAAGCACTTCCCGAACGCCGTCTTCACCGACTCCGTCGGCTCGTCGGAGACCGGCTTCCAGGGCACCGGCCTGCAGGACGCCAGCGCCCTGTCGACCGACGGCCCGGTGGTCTCGATCCCGCCGACCACGGTGATCCTCGGTGACGACAACCAAATCCTCGACCCGGTCAAGGACGTCGGCAAGGTCGGCCGCACCGCGCGCTCGGGCAACGTCCCGGTCGGCTACTACAAGGACCCCGAGAAGTCGGCGAAGACCTTCATCGAGATCGACGGCGTCCGCTACTCCATCCCCGGCGACAACGCCCGGATCGAGGAGGGCAACCGGATCACGCTGCTGGGTCGCGGCTCGAACTGCATCAACACCGGCGGGGAGAAGGTCTACCCCGAGGAGGTCGAGCAGGCGATCAAGGCGCACCCCGGCGTCTACGACGTGCTCGTCGTGGGCCTCCCCGACGAGAAGTACGGCCAGACCGTGGCGGCTGTGGTCGAGCAGCGTCCCGGCCACGCCGTCGAGCTGGAGGAGCTGCGCACCTTCCTGCGCGCCCACCTGTCCGGCTACAAGCTCCCGCGCGCGCTGACGATCGTCCCGGAGATCCCCCGGAACGCCACCGGCAAGGCGCAGTATCCCCGGGCCAAGGAGCTGGCCCTCCAGAGCAGCACGACCGTAGGAGCGAGCAGCTGATGCGTACCCCGTTGTGCGATGCCTTCGGCATCGAGTACCCGATCTTCGCCTTCACCCCGTCCGAGCACGTCGCCGCGGCCGTGTCGCGCGCCGGCGGCCTCGGCGTGCTCGGCTGCGTCCGGTTCAACGACCCCGACGAGCTCGACCGGGTGCTGACCTGGATGGACGAGAACACCGACGGCAAGCCGTACGGCGTCGACGTCGTGATGCCGATGAAGGTCCCGACCGAGGGCACCTCGGCCGACCTCTCGACGTACATCCCAGACGAGCACAAGAAGTTCGTCGACGAGACGCTGCTCAAGCTCGGCGTGCCGCCGCTGCCCGAGGGCGAGGGTCGCGAGGGCGTGCTCGGCTGGCTGCACTCGATGGCCCGCTCGCACGTCGACGTCGCGCTGCAGCACCGTCCGGTGCTCATCGCCAACGCCCTCGGTACGCCGCCCACCGACGTCATCGCCGAGTGCCAGGCCGCCGGGCTGAAGGTCGCCGCGCTCGCCGGTGCGCCGAAGCACGCGCAGAGCCACGTCGCCAACGGCGTCGACATCATCATCGCCCAGGGTTACGAAGCCGGCGGCCACACCGGCGAGATCGCCAGCATGGTGCTGACCCCGGACATCGTGGACGCGGTCGGGCCCGACGTACCCGTGCTGGGGGCGGGTGGCATCGGCTCAGGCCGCCAGATCGCTGCCTCGCTCGCGCTCGGCTCGCAGGGCGTGTGGACCGGCTCGATCTGGCTCGGCACCGAGGAGTACCGCAACCTCGCGTCCAACCAGGGCTGGGAGACCGCCTTCCTGCGCGCGACGTCGTCCGACACCGTGCGCACCCGGGTCTACACCGGCAAGCCGGCCCGGCTGCTCAAGACCAAGTGGACCGAGGCGTGGAACGAGGAGGGTGCTCCCGCGCCGTTGCCCATGCCGCTGCAGAACCTGCTCGTCGCCGACGCCCACAACCGGATCAACGCCTCCGGCGACCCCGACGTGATCTCCATGCCGGTCGGGCAGATCGTCGGTCGCATGAACGAGGTGCGCCCGGTCGCGGAGGTCATGGCCGACCTGGTCGCCGAGTTCGAGGACACCGTCAAGAAGCTCGACGGCATCGCCGGCATCTGACCCACGACGAGAGGGGCGGGGCATGGGGGCTCTGCGGAACACCATCACCGATCCGGTACGACGCCGGGTGGTCGTGGCGCTCGCGGCGGCCACGGTCCTGATCGGCGGCACCATCGCCGCCGCCGAGGACCCGGTGGTCCCGCAGCCCGTGCCCGAGGCCAGCTGCGGCCCCGGCTCGCAGCCGGAGACCACGTCCCTCCAGGGCCGTGCCCCGAAGGCGGACTTCACCTCGGGGCGCGCCCAGCTCGGCTACACCTGCAACACCGTCGAGGTCGGCCACCACGGCTCGTCCGGCGGGTTCAAGGCGCTGCGCTACACCGACGCGCAGGGACACACCTGCGCGTTCTACGACTCGACCCGGATCCTCGGCCTCGACGTCGTGCCCAACCTGCTCAACGGGACCGGCCTGGGCGTCGTCGTCCTCGACATGGCCGACCCGGCGAAGCCGGTCAAGACGGCGAACCTGGTCACGCCGGCCATGCTGAGCCCGCACGAGTCGCTGCTGGTCAACGAGGAGCGCGGCCTGCTCGTCGGTGTGATGGGCACGCTCGCGACCGCGCCGGGCGTGCTCGACGTCTACGACGTGCGTACCGACTGCCGGAGGCCGCGGCTGCTGTCCACCACGCTGGCGGGCGTGCTCGGCCACGAGAGCGGCTTCTCCCCGGACGGACGGACCTTCTGGACCGCCGGGGCGGCCGGCTTCACGATGACCGCGGTCGACCTCACCGAGCCGCGCCGCCCGCGCGTGCTGATGACGAAGACCGGCGTGGTCGCCCACGGGCTGCGCTTCTCCGACGACGGCGACACGATGTACGTCGCCAACATGGGAACCCCGTCCGCCAACGCGATCCTCGACAGGCCGAGCCTGCAGGTCTACGACGTCTCGCAGGTCCAGGCCCGCACGCCCGGCGCGCGGATCGCCAAGGTCGGCGAGGTCGACTGGCCCGGCATCTCGATCCCGCAGGTCGCCGAGCCGTTCCACCGCGACGGACGCGACTACGTCCTCGAGGTCGACGAGTTCACCGACTGGTTCGGCGACGGCTGGACCGTCGACTTCCAGAACAGTCCCGTCGGCGGTGCTCGGATCATCGACGTCACCGACCCGACGTCGCCGTCCCTGGTGTCCGACATCCGGCTCGAGGTGCACCAGAAGGAGAACCGCACCAAGGAGGTCATGTCCGACCCCGGCTCCGCCCTCCCGATCGGCGGCTACTCCGCGCACTACTGCTCCGTTCCGACCCGCGACGCCCCCGACCTCGCCGCCTGCTCGATGGTGGGGTCCGGCCTCCGGATCTTCGACATCAGCGACGTCGCGCACCCGGTCGAGGTCGCCTACTTCAACAAGCCGGCCAACGGCGGTGCCAGCGCCCTGTCGCAGCCGGGCTGGGACGTCGACCACGACTCGGTCTGGTTCACCGACGGCACCAGCGGGTTCTACGTCGTCCGGCTGACCAACGGTGTGGAGGACCTGCTGCCCTCCGGTGGTTGAGGTGCGAGGTGATCTCGGTGGTTGAGGTGCGAGGCGCGCCAGCGCCGAGACTCGAAACCTCTGGCCATGATGCTGGAACTCCTCCTCGAGGATCCGTTGGTCGGTGGTGGCGTTTTCAAGCGGCAGCGACGAGAGGGCTGGGTGGGTGGTCGGGTCCGGCGGTCGGCGCTCGGT
>NZ_LMIT01000002.1:553281-553654 GCF_001428825.1 Nocardioides sp. Root240
GGCCGAGCCCGGTGCGGTGCCCGTCCGGCGTGGTGGGCCGAAGCTGGTCCACCCCGGTGGCGAGGGCACCCCCGGAGTGTCCGACCTGGCGTTGGACGAGATCGCGATCGCCCGCTGCGAGGGTGTGGGTGCGACCCGACGGGCGTTGGCGGATGCGTTGGACCTGCGGCACCGGCTCCCGCTCGTGTGGGCCCGCGCCCAGAAGCTCGAGTGCGAGACCTGGGTGGTCCGCCGGGTGGCCGTGCTGTCGCGGAAGCTGACCCGTGACCAGGTCCGGATCGTCGACATCGCGGTCGCTGCAGCGTTGGGGCAGGCGCCGAACCGGATCCTCGCGATCGCCGAGGCCAAGATCATCGAAGCCGACACCACCACC
>NZ_LMIT01000002.1:553743-553864 GCF_001428825.1 Nocardioides sp. Root240
CGCCGCGGAGGTCGTCGTGCACGTCGCGACCACCGACACCGGCGACCTCGCACCCGTCGCCCGCGTCGAGGACCTCGGCCCCCGGACCCTCACCCAGGTCCAGGCGCTGCTCGCCCGGCAC
>NZ_LMIT01000002.1:553923-864697 GCF_001428825.1 Nocardioides sp. Root240
CCGAGCGAAAACCCATGCGGGCTACGAGGTCCACCAACTCGGACCCGACCGCTGGATCTGGCGCACACCCCACGGACTGCACCGCCTCGTCACCAGCACCGGCACGACGACGCTCACGCCTGCCGAGTACTCGTTCGCGCGCTGGCTCCACGTGGACCTCGCCCTCGCCGCCTGAGCGGGTCCTAGGCTGGCGCCATGACCCGCAACGTGCTGATCGCCGGAGCCGGACCCGGGGTGAGCGGATCGCTCGCCCGCCTGTACGCCGCAGAGGGCGCCACGCTCGCCCTCCTCGGTGCTGACGAGGAGGTCCTCGCCACCCTCGCCGCCGAGGTGGCGGTCGCCGGGGGCGTTGCCGAGACCGCCGTCGTCGACCTGACCGACGAGGCCGCGACCCGTTCCGTGGTGACCCGGCTCGCCGAGAAGCTCGGCCACGTCGACGTCCTGCACTTCAACCCGTCGGCGTACCGGGAGAAGGACCCGCTGTCGCTCTCGGTCGACGAGCTGCTCGCCGACGTGCGCCTCGGCGTCGGCGGGCTGCTGCCCCTGCTCCAGGCCGCGCGCCCCTTCATGGGCCCCGGCGGCCGGGTGAGCGCGACCGGTAGCATGGCAGCCGACAGCCCGTGGTTCGGCGCCGCGTCGCTCGGTGTCCAGAAGGCCGGCCTGCAGAACCTGGTCCGCAGCATCGACGCCACCGTCAAGGGCGACGGCATCCGTGCGGCGTCCGTGACGGTCCGCGGGATGCTGGCGAAGGAGGGCCCGTTCGCGCCCGACAACGTGGCCAAGGCCCTGCGCGCCGCGGTCGACCAGGACGAGGCGAGCTGGCAGACCGAGATCGCGTACGTCGGTTGACCTGATCCGGCAAGGCCTCCTCGACCTGCGGCCCGACTCGTGCGAGGGTGGCCGTCGTGTGTGGCGGTCGCCACACCAGTGCCGACATGGGGGTCGACATGGTGCAGGACCAGGCGCGGGGTGGACGTGCGCAGCACGCCGTCCGCAGGCTGCTGGTGGCGGGCGTCGCCGCGGCGGTGGTGGTGACCGGAGCGGTGCTGACGGCGGGCTCGTCGCAGGCCGAGCTCGACCTGGGCGGCGTGCCGCGGGCGACGTGCGCGACGGGTGACCTGAAGGAGACCTCGATCCAGGGGCGGGTGCCGAAGGCCGACTACGAGTCGGGGCGCGCACTCAAGGGCTACCGCTGCAACACGGTGCAGGTGGGCCACCACGGCAAGCGTTCGGCGCTCGGCTCGGGTGGCTTCAAGGTGCAGCGCTACACCGACGTCACCGGTCGTACCTGTGCCTACTACGACTCCGCCCTGATGGTCGGCCTCAACGTCCCCGGCGTGCTCACCGGGGGCGCCGGTCTCGGGGTGGTCGTGCTCGACATGACCGACCCTGCGAAGCCGGTGAGGACGGCCAACCTGATCACGCCGGCGATGCTTCAGCCGCACGAGTCGTTGCTGGTCAACCAGAAGCGAGGCCTGCTCGCGGCGGTGATGGGCACCCTGGCCACCGCCCCCGGCATCCTCGACGTCTACGACGTCAGCAAGGACTGCCGCCACCCGAGACTGATGTCCACGACGCTGTCCGGCGTGATGGGCCACGAGAGCGGCTTCGCGCCCGACGGCCGGACCTTCTGGACCGCGGGCGCGGCCGGGTTCACGCTCACCGCGGTCGACCTGACCGAGCCGCGCCGCCCGCGGATCCTCAAGACCAAGGTGGGCGTCGTCTACCACGGCCTGCGGCTCTCGGACGACGGGCGCACCATGTACGTCGCCAACATCGGCAGCCCCAGCGGCAAGGACGCCGCGCTGATCGACGGCGCCGGCCTCGACGTCCTCGACGTGTCCGACGTGCAGGACCGCCGGCCGAGCCCGCAGATCCGCACCCTGTCGCGGCTGACCTGGCAGGAGTCGTCCATCCCGCAGGTGGCCGAGCCGTTCACCCGTGGGTCGCGGAAGTACGTCTTCGAGGTCGACGAGTTCAGCGACCTGTTCGGCGACATCACCAAGTTCAACAGCCCGAACAGCCCGGTCGGCGCCGCGCGGATCATCGACGTCACCAACCCCCGTGCGCCGAAGGTCGTCTCCAACGTGCGCCTCGAGGTGCACGACCCGGCGATCCGCGCCAGCCTCAAGGGCGACCCGGGCGCGACGACGATCGTCCGCAGCTACACCGGCCACTACTGCTCGCTGCCGACCCGCACCAACCCGAGGATCGCGGCCTGCTCGATGATCGGCTCGGGCCTGCGGCTGTTCGACATCTCCGACGTCGCCCGGCCCCGTGAGGTCGGCTACTTCAACGTGCCGGGCCCCGACGGCGCCTCGGCGATGTCGCAGCCGGCGTGGGACCTCAAGCGCAAGCAGGTCTGGTACACCGACACCGACGAGGGCCTCTTCGTCGTCGGTCTCCGCGGGCCGGCGGCAGCGCTGATCCCCTGATCAGGAGTACGACGTGCCGCGTGCCGCGCGTACCCACGCCGACCCCGGCGCCGGTACGCCGGCCGACGACAGCGTCCGCTTGAGGACCTTGTTCGTGGCCGTCCGCGGCAGCTCGGTCACGACGCTGACGTAGCGCGGCCAGGCCTTGGGGGAGAGGTCCGCCTGCTCGGTCAGGAAGGCCTCGAGCGCGTCGGGGGTCAGCGGACCGCGCAGGATCAGCGCGCAGGCGACCTGGTCGCCGACCTTCTCGTCGGGCACGGCGTACACCGCGGCCTCGCCGATCGACGGGTGGCGCAGCAGGATCCGTTCGATGGGGGCCGCGGCGAGGTTCTCGCCGTCGACGCGGAGCCAGTCACCCGTGCGGCCGGCGAAGTACACCCAGCCGTCCTCGTCGCGGTAGGCGAGGTCGCCAGACCAGTACATCCCGCCGCGCATCCGGTCCGCCTCGGCCTCGTCGTCGTTGTAGTAGCCGGCGAAGGCCCCGCGGCCCGTGGTGTTGACCAGCTGGCCGATGGCCTCGCCGGGGTTCAGCAGTCGGCCGGAGCCGTCGAAGACCGCGTCGGCGGTCTCCTCGCCGGAGTCGTGCAGCACCCGGATCCCGTCGAGCGGCATCCCGAGGCTGCCGGCGGGCATGCCGGGGCGGCGCTGCACGATCACCGCGTTCTCGGTGGAGGAGTACGAGTCGACGACCTCGCACCCGAAGCGCGTCGCGAAGGCGGCGATGTCGCCCTCGTTGGCCTCGTTGCCGAAGACCAGGCGCAGCGGGTTGTCGGCGTCGTCGGCCCGCTCGGGCGTCGCCAGGACGTAGGTGAGCGGCTTGCCGACGTAGTTGGCGTACGTCGCCCCGAAGTCACGGACGTCGCGCAGGAAGCCGCTGGCAGAGAAGGGCGCCACCGCGAAGGCGGCGCCGGTCGTGAGAGCCGGCGCCCAGCCCGCCATCACCGCGTTGGAGTGGAAGAGCGGCATCGACAGGTAGTGCACGTCGTCCGGCGTGAGGCCGAGCCGGCCGACGAGGTGGGTGCCGGGGCCGGTGATCTTCTCGTGGGTGACGCGGACGGCCTTAGGGGACCCGCTCGTCCCGGAGGTGAAGATCAGCATGAAGAGGCTGTCCGGCGTGGGGTCGGTCGCCGGCAGGTCAGGGACGTCCGTGCCGGACAGGGTGGACAGTGCCAGGTCGGGGGAGTCCACGACGAGCTGGCAGTCCGCCTTCGCCGCGTCCGCGTCGAGCGCGTCGCCGCGGCGGGTGGAGTTGAGTCCGACGACCACGTGCCCACCCAGGCCGGCAGCGGCCAGGTGCAGCGCGAAGGCTGGGCCGTTGGGCAGGAGCACGCCGACGTGGGGAGGCTGGGCGGGGTCGAGGCGTGCCTCGAGCTCCCCCGCGAGCCGGGCGGCCGCGGCGACGTACTCCCGCCAGGAGAGGGAGGTGACAGAACCTGCTTCCCGCCAGCGCAGCGCCGGACGGTCGTCCTCGGCGCGGGCGAGAAGCAGGTCCCGGACGGTCATGCGAAGGAGCGGCCGATCGCCAGCGCCTGCTCGGTCGCGCCCCCGAAGAGGAACTCGAAGCGCTTGCCGCTGGTGAAGTAGCGGTGCGCCTCGCCGTCGAGGTCGATGCCGACGCCGCCGTGGACGTGGACCGTCGTGTGCGCGATCCGGTGCCCGGCGTCGGCGGCCCACAGCTTGGCGGTGGCGACCTCGGTGTCGGCGGCCAGGCCCTCCTGCAGGCGCCAGATGGCCTGCCACAGGGTCAGTCGCTGGCCGAGGACGTCGATGAAGCCGTCGGCCAGGCGCTGCGACACCGCCTGGAAGGTGCCGATCGGGCGGCCGAACTGCTCGCGGGTCTTGGCGTACTCCGCCGTCAGGCGCAGCGCACCCTCGGTCACGCCGAGCTGCTCCGCCGCCGCGAGGGCGATCAGCAGGTTGCCGAGGCGAGCGGGCGCGGACGCGTCACCGACCCGGGTCGCGGCGGCGCCGGTGAGGGTCACCAGCGCGGTGACGTCGCCGTCGCTGGTCCTCTGGGCGACCCGCTCGACGCCGTCGGCCGTCGCGTCGACGAGGTAGACGCCGACACCGTCGGGTCCGGTCGCGGTGACCAGCAGCGCGTCGGCGGCCATGCCGGCCCGAACCAGGGTCTTGGTGCCGGTGAGCGCACCGTCGGCGGTGGCCGTGACGGTCGGCGCGGCCGGCAGGTGCGCCCGCTCCTCGGCGACCGCGGCGGCGTGGAGCTTCGTCGTGTCGGCCGCGTCACCGAGCAGGGTGAGGCAGGCGGCGTGGGTGGCCAGCGGGACCGGCGCGACGCGCTTGCCGCACTCGACCAGCACCCGGGCGACCATGATCAGGTCGAGCTCGGTCCAGTCGAAGGCGTCGCCCAGGGTCGCCCACAGCTCGCGGTCGAAGCGGTCGCCACCAGCCTCGACCTGCTTGAGACGCGCGTTCGTGGTCTTGTCGGCGAGGATCTGCGCGGCCAGCTCGGCGGCCTCGTCCTGCTCGGGGGTGAAGAGAAAGTCCATGTCAGCTCCTCAGGCTCGCTTGGCGGCGGGCAGGCCGAGGCCGACGTACCCGATGATGTCGCGCTGGATCTCGTTCGTGCCGCCGCCGAAGGTCATCACCAGTGACGACCGGTGGAAGCGCTCCAGGCGCCCGGCGAGCACTGCGCCGGGGGAGTCGCCGGTGACGCCCGCGTGCGGGCCGACGATCTCCATCAGCGCGCGGTAGACCTCGGTGGCGAGCTCGGAGCCGTAGATCTTGGTGGCCGACGCCTCGGCCGGCGAGAGGGCCACGCCGTGGTCGGCGTCCGCGGCCAGCTTCCAGTTGATCAGCGAGAGGGCCTCGACGCGGGCGTGCGCCCGGCCGAGCGCGATCTGCACCCACTCGGTGTCGATGACGCGGCTGCCGTCGGGGTTGCGGGTCTCGGCGGCCCAGTCCTTGACCAGCTGCAGCGAGTGGACCAGGGGAGCGGCGGACGTCAGGGCGACCCGCTCGTGGTTGAGCTGGTTGGTCATCAGGGCCCAACCGCCGCCGCGCTCGCTGATCAGGTTCGAGGCGGGGACGCGGACGTCGGAGTAGTACGTCGCCGAGGTGCCGACCCCGGCGACGGTGTGGACCGGGGTGTAGGAGACGCCCGGCGCGTCGGCCGGGACGAGGATCATCGACAGGCCCTTGTGGCGGGGCGCGTCCGGCTCGGTGCGGCAGGCCATCCAGAGCCAGTCGGCGTACTGGATGAGCGAGGTCCACATCTTCTGGCCGTTGATGACCCACTCGTCGCCCTCGAGCGTCGCCCTGGTCTGGAGCGAGGCGAGGTCGGTGCCCGAGCCGGGCTCGGAGTAGCCGATCGAGAAGTGCAGCTCACCGGCGAGGATCTTGGGGAGGAAGAACTCCTTCTGCTCCTCGCTGCCGTAGCGCATGATCGTCGGGCCGACCGTGTTGAGCGTCAGGTAGGGGATCGGTACGCCGGCGATGGCCGCCACGTCGGTGAAGATCAGCTGCTCCACCATCGAGCGGGCCTGGCCGCCGTACTCCTTGGGCCAGCCGATCCCGAGCCAGCCGTCCCGGCCGATCTGGCGGATGACGTCCTTGTAGACGCCGGCCTCCCCGAACTCGCCGGTCGCGGACGCGAGTCCGGCGCGGATCTCGGGGGTGACGAGCTCGGCGAAGTACGCGCGGAGCTCGTCGCGGAGAGCCACCTGCTGCGGCTCCAGGTCGATGTGCATCGGGTCTCCTCGAAGGGCTGGGTTGTTGTCAGCCTAACGGCAAAACTGTAACGTGTTCTACATGAGTGACACCCTCGCCCAAAATGTGCGCCGCGTGGACCAGGGCACCGAGCCGATCCGCTTCGCCCGCGGTTGGCACTGCCTGGGCCTGGCGTCCGACTTCGCCGACGGCAAGCCGCACGCCGTCCACGGCTTCGGCACGAAGCTGGTCGTGTGGCAGGACTCGAAGGGCAAGCTCAACGTCCTGGACGGCTACTGCCGCCACATGGGCGGCGACCTCACCCAGGGCGAGGTCAAGGGCGACAACGTCGCGTGCCCCTTCCACGACTGGCGCTGGGGCGGCGACGGCAAGTGCAAGGAGATCCCGTACGCGCGGCGCGTGCCGCTGCGGGCGCGGACCCAGCGCTACGAGACCGCCGTGCGCAACGGCCAGCTGCTGATCTGGAACGACCCGGAGGGCTCGGCGGCCGACCACGCCATCCTGCCGCCGGAGCTGCCGGACGTGATGACCGACAAGTACACGCCGTGGTCGTGGCACACCCGCGAGATCAACGGCTCGCACTGCCGCGAGCTGATCGACAACGTCGCGGACATGGCGCACTTCTACTACGTGCACTTCGCATTCCCGACGAGCTTCCGCAATATCTTCGACGGCCACACCGCGACGCAGTTCATGGAGTCGAAGGGCCGCCCCGACACGATGGGCGGCGGCTACGGCGACGAGAACTCCACGCTCAAGTCGGAGGCGACCTACTACGGGCCGTCGTACATGATCAACTGGCTCGAGGTCGACTACAAGGGCTTCGTCACCGAGGTCATCCTGATCAACTGCCACATCCCGACGGGGCCGGACTCGTTCACGCTCCAGTACGGCATCAGCGTGCGCAAGCCCGAGGGGCTCGACGAGAAGACCTGCGCCTACATCGCGGAGCGCTACACCGAGTCCTTCGGCGACGGCTTCCTCCAGGACGTCGCGATCTGGGAGAACAAGGTCGCCGTCCAGAACCCGCTGCTGTGCGAGGAGGACGGCCCGGTCTACCAGTTGCGCCGCTGGTACGAGCAGTTCTACGTCGACGTCGCCGACATCAAGCCCGAGATGGTCGACCGCTTCGAGTTCGAGGTCGACACGACGAAGGCCAACGAGTACTGGCACGCCGAGGTGGCCGAGAACCTCGCCAAGCGCGCGGCGGAAGAGGCCTCCGCGCCCGCGGACGCCTGAGATGGCCTCCTTCGTCCCGACCAGCGAGGAGACCCTCGCCGACTTCCGCCACTACACGGAGGAGCGGCTGGTCGAGGTCGCCTGCCTGGACTGCCTGGCCCGGGTGCGGGTCAAGAAGAACAGCGAGCACCAGACCTCGGTCCAGTGGACTGGACAGTCGCAGGCAGATTGTCAAGAGTTCCAGCGACGAGGAGATTCTCCCGCAAGGCGGGACGTGCACAAGCCGTGCCCCCGCTTGATGGCTAGCATCGATGACGCCGTTCGGGCCGGAGATGTCCCGATCGGTGCGTACGACGGGTACTGAGCCCCGCTCGCACCCGCCATGCATTTCACCGTTCCGTAGGGAGTTTCGTGGACATCGAGTCCTTCGTCCTGGATGTCGTCGACGTGGTCGAGGAGACCGCCGACGCCAAGTCGATCAGCTTCGCCGTACCCGCTGGGGCGGAGGAGAAGTTCGACTACAAGCCGGGCCAGTTCCTCACCGTCGCCGTGCCGAGCACGCAGACGGGGATCGCCGCGCGTTGCTACTCGCTCTCGAGCAGCCCGCACGACGGCGGCCCGCTCACCGTGACGGTCAAGCGCACCGCCGAGGGCTACGCCTCGAACTGGATCTGCGACAACCTCGCGGTCGGTGACACGCTGCGCGTGCTGCCGCCGTCCGGGATCTTCACCCCGGCGTCCCTCGAGGCCGACCTGCTGCTCTTCGGCGGCGGCTCCGGCGTCACGCCGATCATGTCGATCACCCGCACCGCGCTGGCCCACGGCAGCGGCAGGATCGTCGTCTTCTACGCCAACCGCGACGAGAAGTCGGTCATCTTCGCCTCGGAGTTCGCCCGGCTCGCGGCGGAGAACCCCGACCGCCTCCAGGTCATCCACTGGCTGGAGTCGGTGCAGGGCCTGCCGACCGAGGCCCAGATGAAGGCCTTCTGTGCGCAGTACGCCGGCTTCGACTCCTTCGTCTGCGGCCCCGCGCCGTTCATGAAGATGGTCACCACCGTGCTCAAGGAGCTCGAGGTCCCGCGCAGCCTGCGCCACCAGGAGAAGTTCGTCTCCCTCGGCGGCAACCCGTTCGGCGACATCGCCGAGGTCCAGCAGGCGCAGGCCGAGATCAGCTCCGCCGACGACGAGGGCGGCGCCGACGCCGCCTTCTCCGACGCCCCTGCCGGACCGGTCAAGCTCGAGGTCGAGCTCGACGGCGAGGAGTTCACCTTCGACGACTGGGACCCGCGCACGAAGATGCTCGACTTCCTCGAGGGCAAGGGCGTCAAGGCGCCCTACTCCTGCCGCGAGGGCGAGTGCTCGGCCTGCGCGATCCGGCTGCTCGAGGGCGACGTGCGGATGGTCCACAACGACGTCCTCGACAAGGACGACCTCGCCGACGGGATCCGGCTCGGTTGCCAGTCGGTGCCGCTGACCGACCACGTCAAGGTCACCTACAGCTGACGGCTGCGCCGAGCCGTCCGGGGTACCTCCGCGGGATGCCGAGCGTCGAACGAACCATCACCGTCGAGAAGCCCGTGGAAGCGGTCTGGACCTACCTGACCGACTTCACCACCACCGAGCAGTGGGACCCGCCCACCGTCTCCACCGAGCGCACCTCGGGGGACGGCGGCGTCGGGACGACCTACCACAACGTGAGCAGGATGCTGGGGCGTGAGGTCGAGGTCGACTACGAGGTCGTCCGCTTCGAGCCCTACGAGGTCTTCGAGCTGACGGGCGCCGCCAACGGCATGAGCCTGCGCGACACGATCACCTTCCAGTCGGGACAGGACACGACCACGGTCACCTACCGGTCGGAATTCTCGCCGCACGGAGTCACGAAGTTGGCCACGCCGGTGATCGCCGGCGGGATCGAGGTGCTCGGCAGCAAGGTCGCCCACAGCCTCGAGAAGCACCTGCTCGCGCTCTAGCGGGCCGCGTTCAGGCCAGGCGTGCTGCCAGGCGGGTCGCGGTCATGTGCGCGATCGACTCGATCGAGATCATCGGGTTCACGCCCGAGGCGGTCGGGAAGCACGACGCGTCGGCGACGTACAGGCCCGGCACGTCCCAGGTCTGCCCGTCGGGGTCGACCGCGGAGCTCAGCGCGGAGCCGCCCATCCGGGCGGTGCCCATGATGTGGAGCGCGGCGAGGGCCATCGTGGCGGGCGCGGCGCCCGCCGTACGGATGTCGGACTCGAAGGTGTCGATCGACCCCCGGCGTCCCGGCTCGTAGCTGACCGTCCGGTGGTGCGTGGTCGCGATCCAGTTCGCACCGGCGGCCTCGGCGATCCGGGCGCCGCCCACGAGACCCTGGACCAGGTGGTCGGTGTCGCGCGGGGAGAGCTGGTAGCGGACGACGGGCTCGCCGTCGCGGCCGATGCGTACCGTTCCGCCCGGGTCACGGTCGCGCACGATGACGGCGACGCCGAGGGTGTGCTTGAGCTCGACCATGCGGCGGCGGAAGTCGTCGGACCCGCGCCAGTTGACGAAGCCGGTGCCGAAGCCGGGCGTCAGGGGAGCGGTCTCGTAGAGCACGCCGTAGCCGGTGCCGTCGAGGTCGGTGTGCGCGTCGACGTACCGGCTCTGCATCGACCCGACCCAGCCGTCGACCGGCTCGTCCATCCGGCCCCAGACCGCGGTCGCGGGGTGGAGGCGGAGGTAGCGGCCGATGTTGGGGTTGCTCAGGCCGCTGCGCTGCAGCAGCGCCGGCGTCTGTACGGCGCCCGCGGCCACGACCACGGCCCGGGCCCGCACGCGGACCCGGTGCCCCTCGGCCGTCGTGGCGACCACGCCGGTCGCGCGGCCGAAGCTGGTGCTCACGGTCCGGACGTCGACGCCGGTCAGGATGCGGGCTCCTGCAGCCGCGGCATCGGCCAGCCAGGTCTTGGCGGTCGACTGCTTGGCCCCGATCCGGCAGCCCATGCCGCAGCGCCCGCACTCCACGTCCTGGTCGCAGCCCTGCACGTTGCGCGGCATGGCGTCCACGTCCC
This sequence comes from Nocardioides sp. Root240, assembly GCF_001428825.1. GTDB lineage: Bacteria > Actinomycetota > Actinomycetes > Propionibacteriales > Nocardioidaceae > Nocardioides. The sequence continues at coordinate 564,254 of NZ_LMIT01000002.1, forward strand.
AGCCGAGCGCCCGGGCACCGCGCTCGAGGATCGCATCGCGTGGCGCGGCCTTGTCGTGGTCGGTGTTCACGCCGAGCCGGGCGCACACGGCGTCCATCGAGGCGGCGTACTCCTCACCGGAGAACTGCGTGGCGCCGTGCGATGCCCACTCCTCGCGCACGTGGTCGGGGGTGCGGAAGGACGTCGTGTAGTTGACGACCGTGCCGCCGCCAAGGCCGCGACCGGCGACGAGCTGCACCTGGCCCTCGGCCGTCGACTGCGGAGCGAGCGCGTAGAGCTGGAGGAAGCCGGTCTCCTCGCCGCCGTCGAAGTCGCGCTCGTCGTGGAAGCCGCCGGCCTCGAGGACGACGACGTCGAGCCCGGACGCGGCGAGCACACCCGCCGCCGTACCGCCGCCGGCCCCGGAGCCCACGACCACCACGTCGCAGGACAGGTCGCTGTCGCGGGTGACCTGCTCGGGGGTGAGGACGGCGGGCGGCGGCGTGTCGGCGGTGCCGAGCGGGCCCGGGTAGCCGATGCCGTCCCACAGCGCGTCGCCGCCCGTCATGTAGTACGGGAACAGCGAGGCGGTCTTGAGGCCCTGGAAAAGCGCGCGCTTGGCACCCACCTTGGCGTCCGACAGCGACAGCAGCACCTGCTCGCGCCCGGCCTGGTCCAGCTGCGAGAACCGCCGCGGCCGCCCTGTCAGCGCGAGGCCGAGGGCGCGGGTGTCCCAGAGGTCGAGGAGGGCCTTGAGCTGGCGCAGCTCGCCCGCCCGTGGGTTGGCCTCGGCGATGCGCAGGGCGAGCTCGTGCGAGCCGACCTGGGTCGGTGACGGCACGCCGTCGCCGCCGGTCGCGAACGTGTCGGCGATGAGGCCCATGGCCCGTACCTGTCGCGGGGTGAACACCATGGACCGACATTAGGGTGTCGCAATGGCGCGAGGCGAGGACATCGCTGGTAGCCTTGTCGTGTTGAAGGGGACCGATTCGTCGGCCCTGTCCAGGCGCCGGGCCATCCTGCCGGCGGCTGGTTCACTGTTGTAGCTCCACCTGGTCATTCCACGAGGCGCGTTCAGTTGGCTTCAGCCCGCGCGTCCAATCCGGTTCGCGCGGCTTCCGGGATGACACACAAGGAGTACAAAATGGCTCAGGGCACCGTGAAGTGGTTCAACGACACCAAGGGCTTCGGCTTCATCGCGCAGGACGGCGGCGGCGCTGACGTGTTCGTCCACCACACCGGCATCGCCGGCAACGGCTTCAAGTCGCTTGCCGAGGAGCAGCGTGTGGAGTTCGACGTCACGCAGGGCCAGAAGGGCCTGCAGGCGGAGAACGTCCGCGCGATCTGATCCTTCCCGGATCAGCTCGGTCTTGTCGGGGCCGGGTGGCACAGTTCGTCTCGTGACGAACGTGCTGCCCGGCCCCGACGGCCTTTTCCGCTGTCCCTGGGCCGTGTCGGCCCCCGAGTTCCCCGCCTACCACGACGCCGAGTGGGGCTTCCCCGTCGTCGACGACCAGCGGCTGTTCGAGAAGGTCAGCCTCGAAGGCTTCCAGTCGGGCCTGAGCTGGCGCACGATCCTGGTCAAGCGCCCCGACTTCCGCGCCGCCTTCGCCGCCTTCGACCCCGCGGTGGTCGCCGGCTACGACGACACCGACGTCGCCCGCCTCCTCGCCGACGCCGGCATCGTCCGCCACCGCGGCAAGATCGAGGCCGTCATCAACAACGCCGGCCGCGCCCTCGACCTCGTTGAGGAGAAGGGCTCGCTCGCCGCCTACTTCTGGTCGTTCGAGCCCCCGCTGGCCGAGCTGGGGGAGCCGCAGACGCTGACGACCTCGCCGGCCGCGATCGCGATGTCGAAGGACCTGAAGAAGCGGGGCTGGAAGTTCGTCGGCCCGACCACCGCCTTCGCGTTCATGCAGGCGATGGGGCTGGTCAACGACCACGTCGTTGGGTGCGTGACACGCGCGGAGGTCGCGGCGGCGCGGGCGGCGTTCACGCCGCCGGCGTGACGGTCAGCCGGTCCCGCCCAGGAGGTGTTCGCCCAGCAGCGCGATCGAGTCCGGCACGAACGACTCCGTCCGCACCATCGCCCGCAGCTCCTCGACCGTCACCCACGCACCCCAGGCGACCTCTTCCGGCTGCCACGTGATCGGGCCGTCGTACACGCAGGTGAAGCAGAACGCGTGGTAGTCCGTGTGGTCGTCGGCGTAGTCGCCCTCGCCGAGGCTCGTCAGCTCGACTCCTTTCACGCCGAGCTCTTCCGCAGCCTCCCGGACCGCGGCGTCGTGCGGCTCCTCGCCGACCTGCAGCACCCCGCCCGCGGCGAAGTCGTAGCGGCCGGGGAACACGTCCTTGGTGTCGGTACGACGGTGCACGTAGACCTGGCCCGCGCTGTTGCGCACGATCACGGCCGTGGCCGCGTGGCGGAGATTGCGCTCGCGCATCTCGCGACGTGTGACGACCTCGCCGGAGGGCTGGCCGGCGGCGTCGTACAGGGGGACGAGCTCGTCGCCGGGAGAGCTCACCAGCCCCGCTCGCGCCACTCCGCCACGTGCGGCCGCTCGGCTCCGAGGGTCGAGTCGTTCCCGTGCCCCGGGTAGAACCAGGTGTCGTCCGGGAGCGCGCCGAAGATCTTCGTCTCCACGTCGTCGATCAGCGTCGCGAACGCGGCCGAATCCCCGAACGTGTTGCCCACGCCGCCCGGGAACAGCGAGTCCCCGGTGAACAGGTGGCCGTGGCCGGCGGGGTCGCGGTAGAGCAGGCAGATCGAGCCGGGGGTGTGGCCGGTGATCCGGATGACCTCGAGCGAGCACGACCCGACCGTGACGGTGTCGCCGTCCGAGACGCGCCGCGTGACCTCCACCCCGGTCTGCTCGGTGATGGCGTCCGCGTCGGGCCCACCCGCGACCGTGGTGGCTCCGGTGAGCGAGACCAGCGAGGCCAACCCGCGGTGGTGGTCCCAGTGCTGGTGGGTGGTGACGATCGTGGCCAGTGAGCCGTCGGCGAGCTGGAACAGGCTCTCCGGCTGGTCGGCCGCGTCGACGAGGAGGTTCTCCCCGGTCGACCGGCAGGTCAGCAGGTAGCAGTTGTTCGACATCTTCTCGTCGACGGCGAGCTTGGTGATCGTGAGCTCCGCGAGCTCGCGCACGTCGGGCGCACCGCCCGCCGTGACCTCTCCGGTGTACGTCATCGTCCCTCCATCGTCGGCAGCGTCGCGTTCGTGCTGGACAGTACTGGCCCGGCGTCGCGACCCGTCGCCCACCACGCGAGCGCGCCGAGTGGGCCGCTCACGGTGGGGGAGGAGGCGTCGACCTCACCGAAGTCCCAGCTCCCCGACCCGTCGCTCGCCACCGCGTGGAAGCCGGGGCCGCGGTACTGCTTGGCGTCGTTGCGGAGGAAGGACTGCGCCGTCTCCGACGGCCAGTCGCTCACTATGTAGCCGGCGTCGAGGTCGGCGTGGTGGATCTCGACCTCCCGCAGCCGGAGGAACGGTACGGCGCCGGCCGGCATCACGCGCCCGCCCGGCGTCCGCTCGAACGTGGTGCCCGGGGCCAGGTCGTCGGCGACGGCAGCCACCTCGGCGAAGGAGGCGCACGCCGCCTGGAGCCGGGCGCGGACCTCCGCCGGCGCCGCTGCGGCGAGCACGTCGATGTCGCGGTCCCGCGCGTCGTCGGCGACGTACATCGTCACCGGGGCGCCGTCACGGAAGCCGCGGAGCACGCCCGCGAGCGCCTCCGCGTTCAGGGCGAGGTGGGCGATCACGTGGCTGCGCGTCCAGCCCGTGCAGTGGCTGGGTCCCGACCACGCGCTGTCGGGGAGGTGGTCGACCGTGCTGAGCAGCCGCTCCGTCGCGGCGTGGAGGGGGAGGGTCACGTGCCCATCATGCCCGCGCAACACGACTGTCGGCGCCGGGTGAGAGGGTGGAACCCGGCGCGCGGCTTGCCTGCGCGCCGTACCATGGCGAACACCTGTTCGAACTTTCGAGAGCACAGCAAGGGACCGGTAGTGCAGGATCAGCTGATCATCCGTGGGGCGCGCGAGCACAACCTCAAGGACGTGTCGATCGACCTTCCCCGCGACTCCCTGATCGTCTTCACGGGCCTGTCCGGCTCCGGCAAGTCGAGCCTCGCGTTCGACACGATCTTCGCCGAGGGCCAGCGCCGCTACGTCGAGTCGCTGTCCGCCTACGCGCGCCAGTTCCTGGGCCAGATGGACAAGCCCGATGTCGACTTCATCGAGGGCCTCTCGCCCGCGGTCAGCATCGACCAGAAGTCGACCAGCAAGAACCCGCGCTCCACGGTCGGCACGATCACCGAGGTCTACGACTACCTCCGCCTGCTCTACGCCCGCGCGGGCCGCCCGCACTGCCCGACCTGCGGTGCGCCGATCGAGCGGCAGACCCCGCAGCAGATCGTCGACCGGATGATGGCCCTCGAGGAGGGCACCCGCTTCCAGGTGCTCGCCCCGGTCGTGCGGGGACGCAAGGGCGAGTTCGTCGAGCTCTTCCGCCAGCTCCAGTCGCAGGGCTTCTCCCGCGCGCGGGTCGACGGCGAGACGCACAACCTCGACAGCCCGCCGACGCTCGACAAGAAGTACAAGCACTCCATCGACGTCGTCGTCGACCGGCTCGCGGTCAAGGAGACGGCCAAGCGCCGGCTGACCGACTCGGTCGAGACGGCACTCGGCCTCGCCGGCGGCCTGGTCGTGTTCGACATGGTCGCCACCGGGGAGGAGCTCAAGTTCTCCGAGAAGATGGCCTGCCCCAACGAGCACGCCATCGAGACCGACGACCTCGAGCCGCGCTCGTTCTCGTTCAACTCCCCCTTCGGTGCCTGCCCGTCGTGCACCGGCCTCGGCACGCGCATGGAGGTCGACCCCGAGCTGGTCGTGCCCGACCCGACGGCGACCCTCGCCGAGGGTGCGCTGCAGCCGTGGAGCCACGCGCACGTCGCGGACTACTTCGGCCGGCTGCTGATCGCGCTCGGCGAGGAGCTCGGCTTCGATGTCGACACCCCGTGGGAGCAGCTGCCGGCCCGCGCCCAGAAGTCGATTCTCGAGGGCCACTCGACGAAGGTCCACGTCGTCACCCGCAACCGCTACGGCCGTGAGCGCTCCTACTACGCCGACTTCGAGGGCGTGCGCAAGTACGTCGAGCGTCGTCACCGCGAGGCCGAGAGCGACACCAGCCGCGAGCGCTTCGAGGGCTTCATGCGCGAGGTGCCCTGTCCGGTGTGCGCCGGCAGCCGGCTCAAGCCGGTCTCGATGTCGGTCACGCTCGGCGCCCGGGAGCACGGCGGCAAGAACATCGCCGAGGTCTGTGCCCTGCCGATCAACGAGGCGGCCGCCTACCTCGCCGACCTCGACCTGTCCGCCCGCGAGCGGCAGATCGGCGAGCGGGTGCTCAAGGAGATCCAGGAGCGCCTCAACTTCCTGCTCGACGTCGGCCTCGACTACCTCTCGCTCGACCGGCCGTCCGGATCGCTGTCCGGTGGTGAGGCCCAGCGGATCCGGCTCGCGACCCAGATCGGCGCCGGCCTGGTCGGCGTCCTCTACGTCCTCGACGAGCCCTCGATCGGCCTCCACCAGCGCGACAACCAGAAGCTCATCGAGACCCTGGTCCGGCTCAAGGACCTCGGCAACACGCTGATCGTCGTCGAGCACGACGAGGACACGATCCGCGTCGCCGACTGGGTCGTCGACATCGGTCCGGGCGCCGGCGAGCACGGTGGCCAGGTCGTCCACTCCGGCACGGTCGAAGACCTGCTCACCCACCGGGACTCGATGACCGGCCAGTACCTCTCGCAGCGCCGCGAGATCCCCGTCCCCGCCGTACGACGCCCGCGCACCGTCGGGCGCGAGCTGAAGGTGATCGGCGCCAAGGAACACAACCTCCGCAACGTCGACGTCAGCTTCCCGCTGGGCGTCTTCTGCGCGGTCACCGGCGTCTCCGGGTCCGGCAAGTCGACGCTGGTCAACGACATCCTCTACACGTCGCTGGCCAAGCAGATCTACAACGCGCGGACCATCCCCGGGCGCCACCAGAAGATCACCGGCCTCGAGCACGTCGACAAGGTGATCCACGTCGACCAGTCGCCGATCGGCCGCACGCCGCGGTCCAACCCGGCGACCTACACCGGCGTGTTCGACCACGTCCGCAAGCTGTTCGCGCAGACGCCCGAGGCGAAGATGCGTGGCTACCAGCAGGGACGGTTCTCGTTCAACGTCAAGGGCGGTCGCTGCGAGGCGTGCGCCGGCGACGGCACGATCAAGATCGAGATGAACTTCCTGCCCGACGTCTACGTCCCGTGCGAGGTGTGCCACGGCGCCCGCTACAACCGCGAGACGCTCGAGGTCCACTACAAGGGCAAGACGATCGCCGAGATCCTCGACATGCCGATCGAGGAGGCGCTGGAGTTCTTCGCCGCCGTGCCGGCCATCGCCCGGCACATGAAGACCCTCGTCGAGGTCGGCCTGGGCTACGTCCGGCTCGGGCAGCCCGCGACCACGCTGTCGGGCGGTGAGGCGCAGCGCGTCAAGCTGGCGGCCGAGCTGCAGAAGCGCTCGACGGGCCGCACGGTCTACGTCCTCGACGAGCCGACCACCGGCCTGCACTTCGAGGACATCCGCAAGCTCCTCGGGGTGCTGTCCAGCCTGGTCGACAAGGGCAACACGGTGCTGGTCATCGAGCACAACCTCGACGTCATCAAGACCGCCGACTGGCTGATCGACATGGGGCCCGAGGGTGGCTCCCGCGGCGGCACGGTCGTCGCCGAGGGCACGCCCGAGGACGTCGTCGCCGTGTCCGAGAGCTACACCGGCCAGTTCCTCAAGCCGCTGCTCGAGGGCCGGTCCGTGAAGCAGCCGGGAGCGCCGAAGCGGGCGCCGAAGGAAGCGGTGCCCGCGAAGAAGGCCGTGGCCAGGAAGGCTCCGGCCAAGAAGGCCACCACGAGGAAGGCCCCGGCCAAGAAGGCGACCACGGCGCGGAAGTCATAGGTTCCGCTCAGGTGGCGCCCGTAGCCTGACCGCCATGACGGCCCCCTTGACCAGGCGACGTGCACTGACCGGAGCAGCGACCCTCGGCGTCGGCGTCCCCCTCCTCGCCGCGTGCGGTGACGGCGGCAGCACGACCGCCGACGACCCGGTGACGAGCAGCGCCCCCACGACCAGCGTGCCGACCTCCGCGGCGACGACCGAGACGACGGCGGGCGGCAGCAGTGCCCCGGCGACCGGCGGGCTCGTGGCCGCGGCCGACGTACCGGTGGGCGGCGGCGTGATCCTCACCGACGAGGAGCTCGTCGTCACCCAGCCGACGGCGGGGGAGTACAAGGCCTTCAGCGCGATCTGCACCCACCAGAGCTGCATCGTCACCTCGGTGACCGACAACACGATCCACTGCCCGTGCCACGGCAGCAGCTTCTCGGCCGAGGACGGCTCCGTGACGGGCGGACCCGCGCCGTCGCCGCTCGCCGAGACCGCCGTGAAGCTCAGCGGCGACGCGGTGGTCAAGGCGTGAGCGCACCCGTCGTCAGCCGCCGCATCGTCTTCTCCGGTCTGGGCGCGCTCGGCGTCGCGGCCGCGCTCGCCGGATGTGCCGGCAGCGGCGACAGCGACGGCGGTTCGGACGCGAAGGTCGAGCCGGGCGCCGAGCTGGCCGCCACCGGTGACGTGCCCGTCGGTGGCGGCATCGTGCTCACCGACGAGAAGATCGTGATCACCCAGCCGGTCGCGGGCACGTTCCACGCCTTCACCGCTGTGTGCACCCACCAGATGCTGCTCGTGACGTCGGTCGAGGACGGCAGGATCCTCTGCGCCAACCACGGGTCGTCGTACTCCGCCGAGAGCGGGGACGTCGAGGGCGGACCCGCCCCGTCAGGACTGGCTCGCGTCGAGATCGACGTTCAGGACGACAAGATCCTCGCTGCCTGATCGGCCGCTGCGACCGCCTCGGCCCGCCACCTCTCGTCGCGCGCCGCGGGCCGGCGGTCGAGGCGTACGTCGAGCAGCAGCCGCGCCTCGTCGTACCTCTGGGCGCGGAGCAGGGCCGCGATCCGCGCCTCCTCGACGATCTCGCGCTGGGCGTCCGACCCGCCGACCCGCCACACCTGCGGCCCGAGCCGGCCGAGGTGGTCGGCTCCCTCGTTCCAGCGCCCGGCGGCGAGGAGCGCGAAGGCGCGCGCGAGGGGAGCGACCACCTCGCGATGGGTCGCGCCGGCACGGGTCTCGCACCACCGGGCCAGCCGGTCGAGCCCCGAGCTGTCGTCGACCGCGAGGAGCGCGACCGCCGCGTGCATGCCGAGGAACGCGGTGGCCGGCCGCTCGAGCGTCTCGGGCCCGGTCAGCCGGACCACCTCGTCGAGCGTCGGCACGTCCGCGCCGCCCGGCGTGAGTGCCCACCGGAACAGCAGCGATCCCGTGTCGACCAGCGCCCGGCACCCGACGGCGTGCCGGGGCTGGAGCTGTTCGTCGTACCTCCTCCGGACCGCGGCCACGTCGCCGAGCGAGAGCTCGTGCAGCGCCGCGTGCCAGGAGAAGTGGGTGAGGCTGTCGGTGGCCGCGCCGTCGCCGAGGACCCAGGCATCCATCCAGCGCAGGCCGGCGGCGTGGTCGCCGGTCTCGTAGTGGGCGTGTGCCCGCGCGTGCGCCGCGTGCCCGCCTCCCGGCTCGGCAGCGAGCGAGCGGCAGGACAGGTCCATGGCCTCGTCGAACCGGCGCTGCTCCTGGCGCACGAACGCCAGCAGCCCGTTGATCCACGGGTCGTCGCCGTACGCCGGTGCGGCGTCCTCGACGATCCGCCATGCCTGCTCCGGTACGTCGGTCACGCCCGCGAAGGCGATGGTGGGCATCGCCACCGACAGCAGCACGGCGTCCCGCGGGTACGCCGCCACGTGGGCCACCAACGGTGCGGAGTCGCCCGCCAGGTGCCGCTCCACCGCGTGGACGTGGCTGCGCTCGCGGCCGGTGGCCCGCCGGGCGTGCAGCCGGGCATCGGCCAGGCGGGCGCGCACGTCGACCTGGACGCACATCTCGTGACCGAGGAGGGCGAGGGTCGCATGACCGAGGGCGAAGGTCGGGTCGAGCGTGATCGCCGTCGCGATCCGGTGTGCCGCGCCGGTCCGTAGGCACAGCAGGTCGCGGACGCCGTCGACGTACGCCTCGGCGGCGGGCCGGCTGGTGGTGAGCGGGTAACCGTAGGAGTCACGACAACAACCCATAAGTGCAGTAAAGCACGTGACATTGCAGATTAAAGGACTGTCGGAGCCGATCCGTAGGGTTGGTGCCGTGGCGCCCGCAGTGAACTACCGACCCGCACCGGGGTCGATCCCCACCCAGCCGGGCGTCTACCGGTTCCGCGACGCCAAGGGCCGCGTAATCTACGTCGGCAAGGCGAAGAGCCTGCGGGCCCGGCTCTCGTCGTACTTCCAGGACATCACCAACCTGCACCCGCGCACCGCCACGATGGTGACCACCGCGACGTCGGTCGAGTGGACCGTCGTGAAGACCGAGGTCGAGGCGCTCCAGCTGGAGTACTCCTGGATCAAGGAGTTCGACCCGCGCTTCAACGTGAAGTACCGCGACGACAAGTCGTACCCGTGGCTGGCGGTCACCGTGTCCGACGAGTTCCCGCGGGTGATGGTCGGGCGCGGCGCCAAGCGGCGCGGCACCCGCTACTTCGGGCCCTACAGCCACGCGTGGGCGATCCGCGAGACCGTCGACATCCTGCTGCGGGTCTTCCCGATGCGCTCGTGCAGCAACGGCGTCTTCAAGCGCTCGGGCCAGATCGGCCGGCCGTGCCTGCTGGGCTACATCGACAAGTGCTCGGCGCCGTGCGTCGGCAATGTCTCGCCGGAGGACCACCGCGCGATCGTCGACGACTTCTGCGAGTTCATGGCCGGGCGCACGCGACCGTTCATGAAGCGGATCGAGCAGGAGATGTACGCCGCCTCCGACGCCCTCGACTTCGAGAAGGCGGCGCGCCTGCGCGACGACCTCGGCGCCATGGAGAAGGCGCTGGAGAAGCAGGCGGTCGTGTTCGGCGACGGCTCCGACGCCGACGTGATCGCCGTGGCGGAGGACCCCCTCGAGGTCGCGGTGCAGGTGTTCTACGTGCGCGGTGGCCGGATCCGCGGCCAGCGGGGCTGGGTCGCCGACCGCACCGACGACGGCGACACCGCGTCGCTGGTCGAGCACTTCCTCCTCCAGCTGTACGCCGGCGTGGCGGCCGAGGACGCCCGCGACGCCATCCCGCGGGAGATCCTGGTGCCCCAGTTGCCGCCCGAGGTCGCGACGTGGGAGCACCTGCTGTCCGACGTACGCGGGTCGAAGGTGGAGATCCGGGTGCCGCAGCGCGGCGACAAGCGCACCCTGCAGGAGACCGTGGCGCGCAACGCCACCGAGTCGCTGGCGCTCCACAAGACCAAGCGGGCCAGCGACCTGACGACCCGCAACATCGCCCTCGGTGAGATCGCGGAGGCGCTCGAGCTGGACGAGGCGCCGCTGCGCATCGAGTGCTACGACGTCTCCCACATCCAGGGCACCGAGATCGTGGCGTCGATGGTGGTGTTCGAGGACGGCCTGGCCCGCAAGGGGGAGTACCGCCGCTTCGTGATCCGCGACCAGGAGGGCTCCGACGACGTCGCGGCCATGCACGAGGTGATCACCCGGCGGTTCAAGCGGCTCCTCGACGAGCAGGCGCGCTCGGAGCTGCGACCGGGAGATCCCGCCGCCGGCACCGGCCCGATGCTGGTCGATCCCGACACCGGACGGCCGCGGAAGTTCGCCTACGCCCCGGGACTGGTCGTCGTCGACGGCGGTGCCCCGCAGGTCGCCGCCGCCAAGCGGGCGCTCGACGAGCTCGGCATCGACGACATCCCCGTGTGCGGACTCGCGAAGCGGCTCGAGGAGGTCTGGCTGCCGGGGGAGGAGGACCCGGTGATCCTGCCGCGCACCTCCGAGGGCCTCTACCTGCTCCAGCGGGTGCGCGACGAGGCGCACCGCTTCGCGATCACCCACCACCGCAACCGGCGCTCGAAGTCGATGGTGGAGAGCGTGCTCGACGGTGTCCCCGGCCTCGGGGAGGTACGCCGCAAGACCCTGCTGCGCCACTTCGGCTCGCTCCGCAAGCTGCGCGCCGCCACCGTCGAGGAGATCGCCGCCGTCCCCGGCGTCGGGCCGCGGACCGCGGCCGCGATCAAGGAGGCGCTGGACCGGGAGGACACCGGTACGGCGGCGAGGAAGAAGGCTGCACCACAATGACGTCCATGAGTGAGAGCACCCCCGGGCAGCTCGTCGTGGTCACCGGGATGACCGGCGCCGGCCGCAGCACCGCCGCCAAGGAGCTGGAGGACCTCGGCTTCTTCGTCGTCGACAACCTGCCGCCGAACCTGCTCGCCGACGTGGTCCGCCTCGTCGACGAGAGTCACGGCCCCGCGCAGCCGGTGGCCGTCGTGGTCGACGTGCGGTCCGGCTCCTTCTTCCAGGGCCTGCAGAGCGCGCTCGCGCTCGGGGTCACCGGCCGCGACACGACGCTGGTGTTCCTGGACGCGACCGACGAGGTGCTGGTCCGCCGGCAGGAGGCCGCCCGGCGCCCGCACCCGCTCCAGCAGGGCGGACGCCTGCTCGACGGCCTGCAGCGCGAGCGCGTCGCCCTCGCCGACCTGCGCTCCGAGGCCGACCTGGTCATCGACACCAGCAACCTCAACGTCCACCAGCTCACCGACCGGGTCGCGGAGGCCTTCGGCAACGCGGAGACCACCCGGCTGCGGGTGTCGGTGATCAGCTTCGGGTTCAAGTACGGCATCCCCGTCGACGCCGACTACGTCGCCGACATGCGCTTCCTGCCGAACCCGCACTGGGTCCCCGAGCTCCGCCCGCGCACCGGGCAGGACGCCGAGGTGTCGTCGTACGTCCTGGCGAGGCCCGGCGCGGAGGAGTTCCTCGACGCCTACGTGCCTCTGCTGACCGGCGTCGCCGAGGGCTACCTGCGCGAGGGCAAGCGTTTCATGCGCGTCGCCATCGGCTGCACCGGCGGCAAGCACCGCAGCGTGGCGATGAGCGAGGAGATCACCCGCCGCCTCGTCGACCGGGGCTACCTCGCCCGCGCGATCCACCGCGACCTCGGCCGTGAGTGACCAGCGCGCCCAGGCGGTGGTGGCGCTCGGTGGCGGCCACGGCCTGCACGCCTCGCTCAGCGCCCTGCGCCACCTCCTCGACGACCTGACGCTCGACGAGCTCACCGCGGTCGTCACGGTGGCCGACAACGGCGGCTCGTCCGGACGCCTGCGTGGCGAGTTCGGTGTGCTGCCGCCCGGCGACCTCCGGATGGCGCTCGCCGCGCTGTGCGGCGACGACGAGTGGGGCGACACCTGGACGCGCGTCCTCCAGCACCGCTTCGAGGGTGACGGCGAGATGCGCGGCCACGTCGTCGGCAACCTGCTGATCGTCGGGCTGTGGGAGCTGCTCGGCGACCACGTCGACGCCCTCGACTGGGTCGGCCGGCTGCTCGGCGCACGCGGACGGGTCCTGCCGATGGCGCAGGTGCCGATGGACATCACCGCCGAGGTGCGGGGGCTGGTGCCGGACGACCCCGACGCGCTGACCTGCGTGCGCGGCCAGGTCGAGGTCGCCACCACCGACGGCGTGATCGCGTCGATCGCGCTCCAGCCGGAGTCGCCCGAGGTCAGTCCCGCGGTCCTGGACGCGATCGCGGACGCCGACTGGGCCGTCCTCGGGCCGGGCTCGTGGTTCACGTCCGTGCTGCCGCACCTGCTGGTGCCGGCGCTGCGCGAGGCGCTGGTCCGCACCGACGCCCGGCTCGTCGTCGTGCTGAACCTCGAGGAGCAGGAGGGCGAGACCCCGGGTTTCGGCCCGGCCGACCACCTCGCCGTCCTCGCCGAGCACGCGCCCGACCTGCACATCCACACAGTGCTCGCCGACCGCGGTTCCGTCGGGGGAGGGCTGGCCGAGCTCGAGGAGATGGTCCACGCCCTGGGGGCGCGCCTGGTCGTCGACGACGTGGCCGCCGACGACGGCGAGCCGCACCACGACCCCGTCAAGCTCGCGGCGGCGTACGCGCGGATCTTCAGCACCCGCTGAGGACCCTGCCCACGACGGCGAGCGTCTCGTGGATCACGTCCTCGCCGTCTCCGAGGGTTGTTGACCCACGTGGCAGGATCGTGCGCATGGCGATGACGGCACAGGTGAAGGCGGAACTGGCCAGTACCCCGGTCACCAAGGCGTGTTGTCGCAAGGCCGAGGTCGCCTCCACGCTGCGTTTCGCGGGCGGCCTGCACATCGTTGCCGGCCGGATCGTCGTCGAGGCCGAGCTCGACACCGGCGCCGCCGCGCGCCGGCTGCGCAAGGACATCTCCGAGATCTACGGCCAGTCCTCCGATGTCGTGATGGTCCAGGGCAACGGGCTGCGCAAGGGCAGCCGCTACATCGTGCGGGTCGCCAAGGACGGCGAGGCGCTGGCCCGCCAGACCGGGTTGCTCGACCAGCGCGGGCGCCCCGTGCGGGGGCTGCCGCCGGCCGTCGTGTCCGGAGGCGCGTGCGACGCGGTCGCCGCCTGGCGCGGTGCCTTCCTCGCGCACGGTTCGCTGACCGAGCCGGGCCGCTCGTCGTCCCTCGAGGTCACCTGTCCCGGTTCGGAGGCCGCCCTCGCCCTCGTCGGTGTCGCCCGCCGGCTCGGCATCCAGGCGAAGGCCCGTGAGGTCCGCGGCGTCGACCGGGTCGTGATCCGCGACGGCGACGCCATCGGCCAGCTGCTGACCCGGCTCGGTGCCCACGAGACCCTGATGGCCTGGGAGGAGCGGCGGATGCGCCGTGAGGTCCGCGCCACCGCCAACCGGCTCGCGAACTTCGACGACGCCAACCTGCGCCGGTCCGCCCGCGCCGCCGTGACGGCGGGTGCCCGCGTCGACCGCGCGATGGAGATCCTCGGCGAGGAGGTTCCCGACCACCTCCGGATGGCCGGCGAGCTCCGTCTGCAGCACAAGCAGGCCTCGCTCGAGGAGCTGGGCCAGCTGCACGACCCGGTGCTCACCAAGGACGCGATCGCGGGCCGGATCCGCCGGCTCCTGGCCATGGCGGACAAGCGAGCCGAGGAGCTCGGCATCCCGGACACCGAGGCCTCGCTGACGCCGGAGATGCTCGCCGGCGACGCCTGAGCGTCACGAGCGGGGCCGGTCCCGGTCCGCCCGGACAGGCATGTCCGAAATGTTGGTTCGTGTGGCTTTGTGTTGTTACCTGCCCGTATGGCGGACGGCGGGCGGCGCCCGTCGGGGTACCACGGCTAGGGTCGTCACTGACGCATGATCTGCGTCACATCAGACGCACCCACAGCTGACAACAGAGGAGCAACCACGGTGACTGTCCGCGTAGGCATCAACGGATTCGGTCGGATCGGCCGCAACTTCTTCCGCGCAGTGCAGGCCAGCGGGGCGGACATCGAGATCGTCGGGGTCAACGACCTGACCGACAACGCGACGCTCGCTCACCTGCTGAAGTACGACTCCATCCTCGGCCCGCTGGGCACCGAGGTCACCTCCACCGACGACTCGATCATCGTCGGCGGCACCGAGATCAAGGCATTCGCCGAGCGCGACCCCGCCGCCCTGGGCTGGGGCGACCTGGGTGTCGACGTCGTCGTCGAGTCGACCGGCTTCTTCACCGACGCCACCAAGGCCCGTGCCCACGTCGACGGCGGTGGCGCCAAGAAGGTCATCATCTCCGCGCCCGCCTCCAACGAGGACATCACGATCGTGATGGGCGTCAACCACGAGCTCTACTCGCCCGACACGCACACCGTGATCTCGAACGCCTCGTGCACCACCAACTGCCTGGCTCCCATGGCGAAGGCGCTCAACGACGGTCTCGGCATCGTCAAGGGCCTGATGACGACGGTGCACGCCTACACCGCCGACCAGAACCTGCAGGACAACATCCACAAGGACCTGCGCCGTGCCCGCGCTGCCGCGATCAACATCGTGCCGACCTCGACCGGCGCCGCCAAGGCGATCGGCCTGGTGCTACCGGAGCTGAAGGGCAAGCTCGACGGCTACGCCCTGCGCGTGCCCACCCCGACCGGCTCGCTCACCGACCTGTCCTTCGAGGCCGGCCGGGAGACCTCGGTCGAGGAGGTCAACGAGATCGTGCGGGCGGCCGCCGACGGCCGCTACCTCGTCTACTCGACCGACCCGATCGTCTCCTCCGACATCGTGACCAACCCGGCGTCGTGCATCTTCGACGCGCCGCTGACCAAGGTCATCGGCAACCAGGTCAAGGTCGCCGGCTGGTACGACAACGAATGGGGCTACTCCAACCGTCTCGCCGACCTGATCACCCACGTCGGCGCGACTCTCTGAACCGCTACGCTCTGACGCTTGTGACCGACTACAACGGGCTTGGCCGAGATTTCCTGGACAGCGTCAGCGGCAAGCGCGTCCTCGTCCGCTCGGACCTCAACGTCCCGCTCGACGGAACGACGATCACCGACGACGGACGCATCCGTGCGAGCGTCCCGACGATCAAGGCGCTGGCCGAGGCCGGTGCGCGGGTGGTCGTGACGGCCCACCTCGGTCGCCCGAAGGGGGCGCCGGACCCGGCGTACTCGCTGGCGCCGGTCGCCGCCCGTCTGGCCGAGCTCCTCGGCGCGCCGGTCGCCTTCGCGACCGACACCGTCGGGGCCTCGGCGCAGGAGACGGTGGCGGCGCTGCAGGACGGACAGGTCGCCCTGCTCGAGAACGTCCGCTTCAACGCAGGCGAGACCAGCAAGGACGACGCCGAGCGGGGGGCCTTCGCCGACGAGCTCGCGGCCCTCGCCGACGCGTTCGTCTCCGACGGCTTCGGTGTGGTCCACCGCAAGCAGGCCAGCGTCTACGACGTCGCCCAGCGCCTCCCGCACGCCATGGGTGGGCTGGTCGCCACCGAGATCGACGTGCTCCGTCGCCTCACCGTCGAGCCCGAGCGGCCCTACGTCGTCGTGCTGGGCGGCTCGAAGGTCTCCGACAAGCTCGGCGTGATCGACAACCTGCTCGACAAGGCCGACAAGCTGCTCATCGGCGGCGGCATGGTGTTCACCTTCCTCAAGGCCGACGGCCTCGAGGTCGGCAAGAGCCTGCTCGAGGAGGACCAGCTCGACACGGTGCGGTCCTACCAGGCCCGCGCCAGGGAGCTCGGCGTCGAGATCGTGCTGCCGACCGACATCGTCGTGGCCGACAGCTTCGGTGACGAGGCCTCCGCCCGCGTCGTGGCGGCCACCGAGATCCCGGCCGACACCCTCGGCCTGGACATCGGCCCGGAGTCCGGCAAGGCCTTCGCCGCCGCTCTCGCCGACGCGCGCACCGTCTTCTGGAACGGGCCGATGGGCGTGTTCGAGCAGGCTGCGTTCGCCGAGGGCACCCGTGCCGTGGCCGCCGCGCTCACGGAGGTCGACGGCCTGTCGGTCGTCGGTGGCGGCGACTCGGCCGCCGCTGTGCGTACCCTCGGGTTCGACGAGGCCGCGTTCGGCCACATCTCGACCGGTGGGGGTGCCAGCCTCGAGTACCTCGAGGGCAAGGAGCTCCCCGGCATCACGGTTCTGGAGGACTGATGGTTTCGACCCGCACCCCGCTCATGGCGGGGAACTGGAAGATGAACCTCAACCACGCCGAGGCGGTGGTGCTGGTCCAGAAGCTCGCGTGGACGCTCTCGGACAAGCGCCACGACTACGGCAAGGTCGAGGTCGTCGTGGTCCCGCCGTTCACCGACATCCGCTCGGTGCAGACGCTGGTCGACGGTGACCGCCTCTCGATCCGGTACGGCGCGCAGGACGTCTCCCAGCACGCCGGTGGCGCCTACACGGGCGAGATCTCCGCGGCCATGCTGGCCAAGCTCGGCTGCTCGTACGTCGTGGTCGGCCACTCGGAGCGCCGCCAGTACCACGGCGAGACCGACGCGGTCGTCAACGCCAAGGCGAAGGCGGCACTGGGGGAGAAGATCACCCCCATCGTGTGCGTCGGCGAGGGCCTCGATGTCCGGCAGGCCGGCGAGCACGTGCCCTACACGATGGCGCAGGTCGAGGGCTCCCTCGCCGGCCTGAGCAAGAAGCAGGTCGCCGGCCTCGTCATCGCCTACGAGCCCGTCTGGGCCATCGGCACGGGCGAGGTCGCCACCCCGGACGACGCGCAGGAGGTCTGCGCGGCCATCCGGGGCCAGGTCCGTGAGTCCTACGGCGACGAGGCGGCCGACTCCGTCCGGATCCTCTACGGCGGCTCGGTGAAGGCTGCGAACGTCGCCGGCATCATGACGAAGGCCGACGTCGACGGCGCCCTGGTGGGCGGCGCGAGCCTCGAGGCCGACGAGTTCGGCGGCATCTGCCGGTTCTACGACATGCCGGTGCTGGGGTAGCGCCGGCCCTGACGTAGGATTCCCGCGTGTTGTCGACCCTCCTCACTGTCGTGCTCGTGATCGCGAGCCTGCTGCTGATCCTCCTCGTGCTGCTGCACAAGGGCCGCGGCGGCGGTCTCTCCGACATGTTCGGTGGCGGCGTCTCGAGCTCCCTCGGTGGCTCGTCGGTCGCCGAACGCAACCTCGACCGGTTCACGGTCGGCATCGGCGTCATCTGGTTCGCGTGCGTCATCGCGCTCGGCCTGCTGCTCGCCTACCAGAACTGACCGACTGCAACACCGGCCCGTGAGACACCGGGCCGATCGATGAGCTAGGAGAGATTCGTTGGCTGGTGGTGGGAACGCGATCCGCGGTAGTCGCGTCGGTGCAGGCCCGATGGGCGAGGCCGAGCGTGGCGAGGCTGCGCCCCGTCAGGCGGTGACCTACTTCTGCGCGAACAGCCACCGCTCGGTGATCACGTTCTCGATCGAGGCCACCGCGCCCGACTCCTGGGACTGCCCCAAGTGCGGCCTTCCCGCCGGCCTCGACTCGGAGAACGCCCCGCCCGCGCCGAAGATCGAGCCGTACAAGACGCACCTGGCCTACGTGAAGGAGCGTCGCTCCGACAAGGAGGCCGAGGTCATCCTCGACGAGGCCATCCAGCTGCTCCGCTCGCGCCGCAAGTCCGGCGAGATCATCTTCTGATCGAGCTCAGCTGATCGGCACCGCCTCCACCACGAGGTTGCGCCGGTAGTGGAAGCCGCCGCCGGGCAGGGTCACCCGCCCGACGCAGGTGATCAGCAGCAGCCGGCGATCGACTCCCTGCTGGAACAGGCTGCGCGGTAGCCGGCGCCGGTCGAAGGTACGCACGGTCCGCACCTGCCAGTGCCGGACGGTTCCTGAGCCGTCGCGCGTGGTCACCCGGTCCCCGGGGCGCGCGCGCCGCAGGCCGTGGAAGGCACCCGGCCTGCCGCGGTCGTCCGCGACGTGGCCGGCCAGCAGGGTGGTGCCCACCAGCGAGGCCAGCGGCACGCTGCCCCGCCATACGCCGGCACTGCCGCGTGGCCGGGGCGCACCCAGGGTCCGCCCGTGGAAGGACGTGCCGACCAGGCGGGCCCGCACCGCCCCTGGCACGACGACGCGGCCCGCCCCGGCGTCACCCGCGTCCGGCGCTCGACCGGCACGGCGCTTGCCGCCGGTGTCGACCTGAGGGTGTCGCGGCACGTGCGGCTGCCGGGGCGTGACCAGGCTGGTCTCCTCGACCAGCCCCGCGCGCGTCCACGGCGCGCCGAGACTGACCGACGACGGGAGGAGGCGCTCGCGGTAGGTGTAGCAGCCGCCGGACCGGAGGCGCGTGCGACCGACCTCGACCGTGGCGTCGCCCCGGGTCCGGAAGGTGCCGCGTCCGGCGAGCGGCGCACCAGCCCAGCGTGCGGCGCGGCACCGAAGGTCGGCGTCGGGGCGGACCGGGCCCAGCAGCTCCCACTCGCCCTCGTGCGCGACGCCGCGGCTGCCCGTGACACGGACACGGTCGACGAGGAGGGCACCGACGGTGGCGCGCTGCCGGTTGACCCGGGTGCTGATGCGGGGCGTGCTGAGCTCCGGCGTGGTGAGCGCCGTGACGAGGCTCCGTGTCCCTGCCGAGGCAGCCACCCGCTGGAAGCGCGCGCCGGAGCGGTAGCGCCGGAAGCGGTGCTCGGGGATCCCGCTGTAGCGGACGCGCACGGCCACGGCGCTGGCGCCGGTGCGCTGCCAGCCGAGGAACAGCGGATCGGTGCCGGTGCGCAGGGTGAGGGTGCTGCGGCCACCGTCGAAGGTGGCCCCGGTGAGGGTGACCCGCACCCTGATGCCGGGCACCCAACGACCCGCGGCGGACCGGATCCCGAGAGCGGCGAGGGTGCCCGTCAGGCCGTCGGTCGTGAGGACCGGTGGCGCGGCGCGGTAGCCCGTCGTGGGCGGGGCGTAACGGGCGGCTTCGTCGACCAGCCGGGTCGCGCGCCGGACGACGGCGGTGAAGAGCCGGGGCGACTCGCGACGCAGCTCCGCCATCCTCGCGGTCATCCGGTCGGGCTCGGCGTTCAGCCGCTCGAGGCGCCCGACGACCCACCACAGCGCGGTCGCGAGGACGCCGTCACGTCGGGCGGCGTCGAGGTGGACGGAGAGCAGGTAGCCGACCACCGGGTGACGCACCGTGGTGGGCGTGCCGGCACGGCGCGGCCACCGACGGGTGCCGGTGTCGAGGCAGATGCCGAACGGGCCGTCGGGCACGCGGGCGACGCCGAGCTCGTGGCCTGAACGGGTGGTGTAGCCGGAGAACCCGGGTGGCGACGGGTGGCCGGGCCCGAGGCGCTCCGCACGAGCGGGCAGGACGAGCGTGGTCAGGAGCAGCGCGGCCAGGAGGCCACAGGACAGGACGCGGACGAGGGATCTCATGCCGCCTGATCCTCCGGATCCGCCCGACACCAGGGCAGGCGTCAGCCCACCGGTTGTGGACGGCACCCCGTTGCTGCCCTGCCTGTGGAGGACAACGGGACGCACCGGCAGCCAGCGGGGCTGCCGGGACGCGTCAGAGCGCGGAGGCCGCCTCGCTGTCGAGGAACCAGATGGTCTCGGTGGTGCCGCGGACACCTCGCGCCGGCGTCTCCCGGAGAGCTGCTGCCTCGGCGTCGTCGGCGAGCTCGGCGAGCCCGCGTCGAACGGCGTCGGCCTTGGCGGCCCCGCTCACCAGGAACCACACCGACTGCGCCCGGTTCAGGGCCTCGAAGGTCAGGCTGACCCGGTCCGGCGGCGGCTTGGGGGAGTCGTGGACGGCGACCGCGATCGCGTCGACCGCGTCCAGGCCTGCATGGCCGGGGAACAGCGAGGCGATGTGCCCGTCGGGGCCCACCCCGAGCATCAGCACGTCGAAGTCGCCCGTGCCGGTCGCGCGGATCGTCGCGGCGTACGCCTCGGCCGCATCCTCGGCGCTCGCCACCTCGTCGGAGGCGGGGACGGCGTGCACGCGGTGCGCGCCGACCTCGTCGAGGAAGGCCGCCCGCGCCTGGCCGACGTTGCGGTCCGGGGAGGACGCCGGCACGAAGCGCTCGTCGCCGAAGTAGAACCGCACCGCCCCCCAGTCGACGCCGGACGCGTCGGCGAGCCGGGCGATCTCGCGGTGGATCGCCTCCGCGATCGAGCCTCCGGTCAGCCCCACGTCGGGGACCAGTCCGGCGGCCTGCGCGTCCGCGATCCGGTTGAGCAGCTCGCCGGCGACGGCCGTGGCGAGGGTGGCGGCGTCGGCGTGGACCTCGACGAGGGGAGCAGGGCGGTCGGAGGTCATCGTGCGCGGTGCTCCCGGTAGTAGCCGATCAGGGAACGGGTGGAGGCGTCCTGGCCGGCCAGGACCTCCTCGTCACCGTCGATCGCGGGTGCGATCTGCAGGGCGAGCTGCTTGCCGAGCTCGACGCCCCACTGGTCGAAGCTGTCGATGCCCCACACGACGCCCTGGGTGAAGGTGATGTGCTCGTAGAGCGCGATCAGCTGGCCCAGGACCGCCGGCGTGAGCGCCGGCGCCATGATCGAGGTGGTCGGCCGGTTGCCGGCGAACACCCGCGCGGGGACGATCGACTCCGCCGTGCCCTCGGCGCGGACCTCGTCGGCGGTCTTGCCGAACGCGAGCGCCTTGGTCTGGGCGAAGAAGTTCGCGAGCAGCAGCTCGTGGACGTCGGTGGTGCCGTCCTCGAGCGGGTACGCCGGCGTCGCGAACGCCAGGAAGTCCGCGGGGATGAGCTGCGTTCCCTGGTGGATGAGCTGGTAGAACGCGTGCTGGCCGTTGGTGCCGGGCTCGCCCCAGAACACCTCGCCGGTGTCGGTGGTGACCGGTGTGCCGTCCCAACGCACGCTCTTGCCGTTGGACTCCATCGTGAGCTGCTGGAGGTACGCCGGGAACCGGTGCAGCAGCTGGGCGTAGGGGAGCACCGCGTGGGTCCGGGCGTCGAGGAAGTTGACGTACCAGACGTTCAGCAGGCCCATCAGCGCCGGCACGTTGCTCGCCAGCGGCGTGTGCTGGAAGTGCTCGTCGATGGCGTGGAAGCCGCCGAGGAACTCCTCGAAGCGCTCCGGGCCGATCGCCACGACCAGCGAGGTGCCGATCGCGGAGTCGATGGAGTAGCGCCCGCCGACCCAGTCCCAGAAGCCGAAGGCGTTGGCCGGGTCGATGCCGAAGGCCGCGACCTTGTCGAGCGCGGTGGAGACGGCGACGAAGTGCTGGGCCACGGCCTCCGCCCCGGCCTCGTCGGACGCGCCGACGGCACCGCTCGCGCGCAGTGCGTCCAGCAGCCAGCTCCGGCACAGTCGGGCGTTGGTCAGCGTCTCGAGGGTGCCGAAGGTCTTGCTCGAGACGACGAACAGCGTCGACGCCGGGTCGAGGTCGGCCAGGGTGCGCGCCGCGTCGGTCGGGTCGATGTTGCTGATGAACCGGCACGACAGGCCGTCCTGGACGTACGGCGCCAGGGCCTCGTAGGCCATCACCGGCCCGAGGTCGGAGCCCCCGATGCCGATGTTGACGACCGTGCGGATCCGTTCGCCGGTGACGCCGGTCCAGGCGCCCGAGCGGACGTCGTCGGCGAAGGCGTAGACCCGGCGGAGCACGTCGCGCACGTCGTCGACGACGTCGTGGCCGTCGACCTCGATGTCGACACCGGCGGGCCGGCGCAGCGCGGTGTGCAGCACGGCGCGGTCCTCGGTGACGTTGATGTGGTCGCCCCGGAACATGGCGTCGCGTCGGTCCTCGAGCCCGACCTCGCGGGCCAGCTCGAGGAGCGCCCCCAGGATGTCGTCGTCGAGCAGGTTCTTCGACAGGTCGACGTGGAGGTCACCGGCGGTGTGGCTGAACCGCTCGACCCGGGTGGGGTCGTCGGCGAACCAGCGCCGCAGGTCGGGGGCGAAGCCGTCGGACAGCTTGGCCAGCGTGGACCAGGCAGCCGTGGAGCGGGGATCGACAGGAGCCGCGCCCACTGGTCGTCAGCCCTTGGCCTTGGCCATCTGCGTCTGGACGGTCTCGATGAGCTCAGTCCACGAGACCTTGAACTTGTCGACGCCCTCGGTCTCGAGGACGACGAACACGTCGTCGAGGTCGATGCCGGCCGCGGCGAGCTGGTCGAAGACGGCCTGCGCCTCGGCGGCCTTGCCGGTGACCTGGTCACCGGTGACCTCGCCGTGGTCGGCGAACGCCTGCATCGTCTTCTCGGGCATCGTGTTGACGGTGTCGGCGACGACCAGGTCGGAGACGTAGAGCGTGTCGGGGTACGCCGGGTTCTTGACGCCCGTCGACGCCCACAGCGCGCGCTGCGCGTTCGCGCCGGCGGCGGCGAGGGCCTGCCAGCGGTCGGAGGCGACGACCTCCTCGAAGGCGGCGTAGGCGAGGCGGGCGTTGGCCACGGCGGCCTTGCCGCGCAGCGCGAGCGCCTCGTCGGTTCCGATCTTGTCCAGGCGCGCGTCGATCTCGCTGTCCACGCGGGACACGAAGAACGAGGCCACCGAGCGGATCGTCGACAGGTCGATGCCGGCGGCCCGTGCCTGCTCGAGGCCGGTGAGGTAGGCGTCCATCACCGCGCGGTAGCGCTCGACGGAGAAGATCAGCGTGACGTTGACGCTGATGCCGGCGGCGATGACCTCGGTGATGGCCGGGAGGCCCTCGAGGGTCGCGGGGATCTTGATCAGCGCGTTGGGGCGGTCGACCGCGGCCCAGAGCGCCTTGGCCGAGGCGACCGTCGCGGCCGTGTCGTTGGCGAGGGTGGGCTCGACCTCGATCGAGACCCGGCCGTCGTCCTTGGTCGACGCGGCGACCGGCGCGAGGATGTCGCAGGCGTTGCGCACGTCCTCGGTCGTGAGCGCGAAGATGACGCCGTCGGCGTCGGCCCCGTCGGCCACGAGGGCGCGGACCTGCTCGTCGTAGCGCTCGCCGTTGGAGATGGCGCCGGCGAAGATCGTCGGGTTGGTCGTCACGCCGACGACGGACGAGCTCGTCACGAGCTCGGCGAGGTTGCCGGTCTCGATGCGCTCGCGGGACAGGTCGTCGAGCCAGATGGAGACCCCTGCGTCAGCCAGGGCCTTGAGTCGGTCGGTCATGAGTCCTCCTTGTGAGAGATGCGTGGTGCCGCGGGGGAGCCGGTCAGGCGCCCGCAGCGGCGATGCTGTCCTTGGCGGCCGCCGCCACGGCCTCCGGGGTGAATCCGAACTCGCGGAACAGGGTGCCGGCGTCGGCGCTCGCTCCGTAGTGGTCGATGCTGACGATCCGGCCGGCGTCTCCGACGTACTCGCGCCAGCCGGTCTTCGTCCCGGCCTCGACCGAGACGCGGGCCTTGACGATCGGCGGGATCACCGAGTCGCGGTAGGCCTGGGTCTGGGCCTCGAACCACTCGAGGCAGGGCAGGGACACGACGCGCGCCCGGATGCCCTCGGTCGCGAGCTGCTCGCGGGCGGCGACGGCCAGCTGCACCTCGGAGCCGGTGCCCATCAGCACGACGTCGGGCTCGCCGCCCTCGGCGTCGATGAGGACGTAGCCGCCCTTGGCCACGTCGTCGGTCGTGGCGAAGCCCTCCGTGCCGCGGGGGAACGTCGGGACGTTCTGGCGGCTGAGGATCAGGCCGGCGGGACGGTCGTTGTTACGCAGCACCTGCAGCCACGCGGCCGCCGTCTCGTTGGCGTCGGCGGGCCGGATGATGTCGAGGCCCGGGATGCCGCGCAGCGCCCAGAGGTGCTCGATCGGCTGGTGGGTCGGGCCGTCCTCGCCGAGGCCGACCGAGTCGTGGGTCCAGACGTAGGTGACCGGAACCTTCATCAGGGCCGCGACGCGGACCGCGCCGCGCATGTAGTCGGAGAAGGTGAGGAAGGTGCCGCCGAAGACGCGGGTGCCGCCGTGGACGGCGATGCCGTTCATGATCGCGCCCATGCCGTGCTCGCGGATGCCGAAGTGGAGGACGCGGCCCTGGTAGGGGTCGCCCTGCCACTCCTCGACGGAGCGGTCGAACGGCAGGAAGGACTTGGCGTCCTTGATGGTCGTGTTGTTGGAGCCCGCGAGGTCGGCCGAGCCGCCCCACAGCTCCGGCATGACCGGGGCGAGGGCGTTGATGACCTTGCCGGACGCGGCGCGGGTCGCGACGCCCTTGGCGTCGGCCTCGAAGACCGGCAGCGCGGCCTCGACGCCGTCGGGCAGGCGACGGTCCTTGAGCCGGTGCAGGATCGCGGCGCCCTCGGGGTGGGCGGCGGACCAGGCCTGGAACTGCTCGTTCCACTCGGCGGCCCAGGCCTTGCCACGCTCGACGAGACCGCGGGTGTGCGCGATGACGTCCTCGGGGACCTCGAAGGACTTGTCCGGGTCGAACCCGAGCACGCGCTTGGTCGCGGCCACCTCGTCGGCACCCAGGGCGGAGCCGTGGGCGGCCTCGGTGTTCTGCGCGCTCGGGGCGGGCCAGGCGATGACGGTCTTCAGGACGATCAGCGACGGCTTGTCGGCGATCTCGTCGGCGGCCTTGATCGCCGCGTGGAGGGCCGGGACGTCCTCCTCGTAGTTCGCGAGGTCGGAGTGGTCGTTGCCGGTCCAGTCGACGGTCTGGACGTGCCAGCCGTAGGCCTCGTAGCGCTTCGCGACGTCCTCGTTGAACGCGATGTGGGTGTCGCCCTCGATCGAGATGCGGTTGGCGTCGTAGATCACCGTGAGGTTGCCGAGCTCCTGCGTGCCGGCGATGGAGGACGCCTCGCCGCTCACGCCCTCCTCGAGGTCGCCGTCGGAGGCGATGACGTAGACGTGGTGGTCGAAGATCGACGGGCCGCCGTCGGCAGCCGGGTCGATCAGGCCGCGCTCGCGGCGGGCGGCCATCGCCATGCCGACCGCGTTGGCGACGCCCTGGCCGAGCGGGCCGGTGGTGACCTCGACGCCGGCGGTGTGGCCGTACTCCGGGTGGCCGGGGGTCTTGGAGTCCCAGGTGCGCAGGCTCTCGAGGTCGCTGAGCTCGAGGCCGAAACCGCCCAGGTAGAGCTGCGTGTAGAGCGTGATCGAGCTGTGGCCGCAGCTCAGCACGAAGCGGTCGCGGGCGGTCCACGCCGGGTCGGCGGGGTCGTGGCGCATCACCTTCTGGAACAGCAGGTACGCGGCGGGTGCGAGGCTCATCGCCGTGCCGGGGTGGCCGTTCCCGACCTTCTGCACGGCATCCATGGCCAGCACCCGTGCGGTGTCGACGGCCTTGCGGTCGAGGTCGGTCCAGTCCAGCTCCGGGATCATGCTCCGAGCCTACCGAGCGCGGTGGCGCAGCCGACACCGGCTGGGTGCGGCGGACACGGGTGGGTCGGGCTACACTCGGACCGCTCTCGAACCCTGCCCATGAGGACTTCCGTGACCTACGTCGACCCCACCAGCCCCGAGCTGATGGCCGAGGACGCCGGGACCCCGAAGACCTTCCGGGACGTCGTCATGGCGTACGTCGGGCTGACCAAGCCCCGGGTGATCGAGCTCCTGCTGCTGACGACGGTGCCGGTCATGTTCTTCGCCGCCCGGGGCGTCCCCGCGCTCGGCCTGGTCGTCGCCACCGTCATCGGCGGCACGTTCTCGGCCGGGTCCGCTTCGGTCTTCAACTGCGTCTACGACCGCGACATCGACGAGCAGATGCGTCGTACCCGGCGCCGGGCGCTGCCGCGCCACATCGTGACCCCGGCCGCGGCCCTCGTGTTCGGCACCGTCCTGGGCGTGCTGTCGACGGTGGTCCTCGCCGTGTGGGTCAACCCGCTCTCGGCGGTGCTCTCGGTCAGCGCCAACGCCTTCTACGTGTTCGTCTACACGATGCTGCTCAAGCGCCGGACGACCCAGAACATCGTCTGGGGCGGCATTGCCGGCTGCTTCCCGGCCCTGATCGGCTGGACCGCCGTGACCGGCGAGCTGTCCTGGGTGCCGATCGTGCTGTTCATGGTGGTCTTCTTCTGGACGCCCCCGCACACCTGGGCGCTGGCGCTGCGTTACCGCGAGGACTACGCGCAGGTCGACGTCCCGATGCTGCCGGTCGTGAGGTCCGCGCGCCAGGTCGCGTTCCAGATCGTCGTCTACAGCTGGGTGATGGTCGCGACCTCGCTGGTGCTGTGGCCGGTGGCGGACACGGGCCTCGTCTACCCCATCGTGGCTGTCGTGCTCGGTGCGGTGTTCCTGGTGCAGGCGCACGGCCTGCACCGCCGGGCGAAGACGTCCGACGAGCTGAGCGTGCTCCAGCCGATGCGGCTGTTCCACTCGTCGAACCTGTACCTGTCGCTGCTGTTCGTCGCCGTCGCGATCGACCCGCTGCTGCACTGATCGGACGCTGACCGGTGGGTCAGCGGGAGTCAGCGACGCGCGCGCGTGGTGAGCAGGACCCGCGTCATGCCGGCGGCGGTCAGGCCGGCGCCGAGCATGTGGATGCCGACCAGGATCTCGGGCAGGTCCGTCAGGTACTGCCAGAAGCCGATCGTGCCCTGGGCCAGCTCGACGACCAGGAGCAGGCAGGCGGCGCGGTGGAGGGCCAGCAGGCCCAGCCGGCGGGCGCGCCAGACGACCAGCAGGGTGAGGGCGACGAGCAGGTAGACCGACGCCGCGTGCACGTGCGACATGACCTGCGGGTCGAGGTCGTTGCGGGGCGCCTCGTCGTCACCGGCATGGGGGCCGGAGCCGGTGACCACGGTGCCGAGGTAGAGGACGACCCAGCCGGCTGCGAAGAGGACAGCGACGAGGCGCCGGACGCCCAGCGGTGCGGAGGCGCGGGTCGGGCCGTTGAGGTGGTCGACCAGGCCGACGCAGACGCCGACGATCGCCATCGAGACGAGCAGGTGGAGGGCGACGATCCACGGGTTGAGGTCGGTGAGCACGGTGACGCCGCCGATCACGGCCTGGGCGGGGATGCCCAGGGCGATGATCGTCGAGAGGCGTACGGCGAGCGGGTGCTGCGCCGCGCGGTCGCGGGCCGCGACCCAGCAGGCGATGGCGATCGCCACCAGGACGTAGGTCAGCAGGCGGTTGCCGAACTCGATGACCCCGTGCAGGCCGAGCTCGGAGTGGTAGGTCCACTTCGCGTCGGTGCACTTGGGCCAGGTCGGGCAGCCCAGGCCGGAGCCGGTGAGCCGTACGGCGCCGCCGGTGACGACGATCAGGATGTTCGCCACGAGGTTCGCCCAGGCGAGCGGGACGAGGCGGGCACCGAGCGCGTGCTGGAGGCTCTCGAGGCGCGTGGGGGTCGAGGTGGTCACGGGGTCACTCCCACTTGAAGGTCCGGGCGGTCAGGACGGAGCCGAGAGCGGCCCAGGCGAGCAGGACGACGAGGTCGCGGCCCGCGATGGCACCGTCGCAGGCGGCCCGCATCGCCTCGCCGAGTGCGCCGGAGGGCAGCCAGCGCACGACGTCGCCGAGGCCGCCGTAGGCGCTGGCGGGCAGGATCACGGCGCCGCCGGCGAGGAGGAGCAGGTAGACGAGGTTCGCTGCGGCGAGGGTCGCCTCGGCGCGGAGCGTGCCGGCCAGCAGCATGCCGAGCGCGGCGAAGGCCGCGGTGCCGAGGAGTGCTGCCACGACGGCGCACAGCACGCCGGCGACGCCCGAGGGGCCGTCCCAGCCGAGCGCGAGGCCGACGCCGCCGATCACGGCGAACTGGATGACCTCGACCAGCAGCAGCGCGGCGACCTTGCCGCCGAGCAGCGTGGTGCGGGACAGGGGAGCGGTCCCGAGACGCTTGAGGACGCCGTACCGGCGCTCGAAGCCGGTGGCGATCGCCAGGGAGGTGAAGGCCGTCGACATGACGGCGAGGGCCAGTACGCCGGGCGTCAGGACGTCGATCGGCCGGCCGTCGAGGTCGAGGCCGACCCGGTCCGCGCCGCGCACGGCGCCGATGAGCACGATCACCGGGATCACGACGGCGATGAGGAGCTGCTCGCCGTTGCGGAGCAGCAGCCGGGCCTCCATGCCGGCCTGGGTGACCAGCTGGCGCAGGACGGGCGCGCCGCCCGGGGCGGGGGCGAAGGTGCCGCTCACGAGAAGTCCTCCCGGCCGGTGAGCTCGAGGAAGACGTCCTCGAGGTTGCGCTGGCCCAGGGAGAGCGACTCGGGCAGCACGTCGTGGTCGGCGCACCAGGCGGCCACCTTGGCGAGCGTGGACCCGTCGGCCGGGCCGGAGACCTGCAGGCTCAGCGGGTCCAGGACGGTCAGCTCGGTGTTCTCGCCGAGCGCTGCCGCCAGCGCCTCCGGGGAGCCGGGCGGGAACGGCTGGGTGACGACGAGCCGGATCGTGGCGACCGTGCCGCCGCGGGTGAGCTCGAGCGGCGTGCCGCTGGCCACCAGCCGGCCCTTGTCCATGATGTGCACCTTGTCGGCGAGGCGCTCGGCCTCCTCCAGGTAGTGCGTGGTCAGCACGACGGTCACGCCGTCGGCGCGCAGCTCCTCCAGCAGCTCCCAGACGCCGCGGCGGATCTGCGGGTCGAGACCGGCGGTCGGCTCGTCGACGAAGACGAGCTCCGGGCGCCCGACGAGGGCGAGCGCGAGTCCGAGGCGCTGCTGCTGGCCCCCCGACAGGCGCCGGTACGGCGTCCGGCCGCACTCGTGCAGCGCGAGGCGCTCCATCAGCAGGTCGACCGGCAGCGGGTGGGCGTGGAGACGGGCGAAGTGGCGCAGCATCTCGTCGGCGCGCGCACCGCTCCACGCACCGCCGGACTGCAGCATGACGCCGATGCGCGGCAGCAGCGCGGAGCGCTCGCGGACCGGGTCGAGCCCGAGCACCCGGACCGTGCCGGCCTGCGCACGGCGGTAGCCCTCGCAGGTCTCGAGCGTGGTGGTCTTGCCGGCGCCGTTGGGACCCAGCACCGCCGTGATGGTGTGCGACTCGACCTCGAAGGAGAGGCCGTCGACCGCGGTCCGTTCGTCGTACCGCATCACCAGGCCGTCGACGAGCACAGCAGGACCATCGGGCACCCGGCGAGTGTAGGACCCGGCCCGGCGCTCTACGCTGGCGGCCGTGACTGGTTGGTCCTACGGCGTGATCCTCGCCATGGCAGGCGTGGTCGCCGTCCTCCTGGTCGTGGACCTGGTCCGCGACCGATCGGCCCAGGACTCGCACTACATCGGCCTCGCCGTCCTGCAGGTCGGCGTGCTCGCCCAGCTCGTCGGGGGATCGGTCGCGCTGGCACGCACCGACCGCGACGTCGAGGGCGCGGTCTTCGTGAGCTACCTGGTCACGGTCGCGCTGCTGCCCGTTGTCGGCGCGTTCTTCTCGCTCGCCGAGCGCTCCCGGGTCGGTACGACGATCCTGCTCCTCGCCGTCGCGACGGTCGCCGGCCTCGAGCTGCGCCTGTGGGACATCTGGGGAGGCACCCGTGGCTGAGGAGCTCTCGACCGGCTGGGGCCGCGCGCTGGTCTTCGTCTACGGCGTGTTCGC
Source organism: Nocardioides sp. Root240 (assembly GCF_001428825.1). Lineage (GTDB taxonomy): Bacteria > Actinomycetota > Actinomycetes > Propionibacteriales > Nocardioidaceae > Nocardioides. Next base: position 594,009 of record NZ_LMIT01000002.1, read on the forward strand.
CGTCGCCGCGACCGGGCGCTCCACCGTGCAGCTCGGCGAGGACGCCGGCAAGCTGCCGTACTGGCTCTCGCTCGTGGCGGCGGTGCTCTACCTGCTGGCCACCACCTGCCTGCTCGTCGGCGGCCGGGTCGGCTGGACCGTCGCGCGCGCGGCTGTCTCGATCGAGCTGGTGGGCGTGCTCGGGGTGGGCGTCTGGAGCTACCTCGACACCGGGCTCTTCCACGACAAGACGGTCTGGTCGCACTTCGGCCAGGGCTACGGCTTCCTGCCGCTGGTGCTGCCGTTCGCGGGCCTGGCGTGGCTGCGCCACACCCGCCCCCCCAGCGGCGCCGTGTGACCCGCGCCACGTCGCCGTAGCCACTTAGGCTCGCCTTGCTTGAAGCGGCCGCAGCAATATAGGCACACTTGTGTTGTGGAAATCATGACCGGGTCCGACCAGTCGACGCGCCAGCGCGTCGCGCGGTCGATCCTGGTCAACGGACCGTCCACCGCCGCGGCGCTCGCCGAACGTCTCGAACTGACCCCGGCCGCCGTACGACGTCACCTCGACCAGCTGCTGGCCGAGGGGGCCGTCGATGCCCGTGACCCCCGTCCGGTGGGCTCGCGCGGGCGTGGTCGCCCGGCGAAGGTGTTCGCGCTGACCGAGCGTGGTCGCGACTCCTTCGACCAGCAGTACGACGACCTCGCGACCGAGGCGATGCGCTTCCTCGCCGAGACCGGCGGCACGGAGGCGGTCAAGGCGTTCGCGGAGCGACGCGCCTCCTTCATCGAGCGCCGCTTCCCCGAGGTGCGCGACGCGCACCCGGAGGCCTCGCCGGCCGAGGTGCTGGCGATGGTCTTCTCCGACGAGGGCTATGCCGCCGCCGTCCGCGAGCTGCCGGTCGTGGGGGAGCAGCTGTGCCAGCAGCACTGCCCCGTGTCGCACGTCGCCCACGAGTTCCCGCAGCTGTGCGAGGCCGAGACCGAGGCGATCAGCCGGGTCCTCGGCACCCACGTCCAGCGCCTGGCCACCATCGCCCACGGTGACGGGGTCTGCACCACGTGCATCCCGGTCTCGACAGGCTCGACCACCGAGAAGAAGGAGCAGGTCACGTCATGACCTCGATCGAAGAGCTCAACCCGGAGCTGAAGGGGATCGGTCGCTACGAGTTCGGCTGGTCCGACAAGAACGACGTCGGCGCCAACGCCAAGCGCGGCCTCAACGAGGACGTCGTGCGCGACATCTCCTCGAAGAAGAGCGAGCCGGGCTGGATGCTGGACCTGCGCCTCAAGGGCCTCAAGCTGTTCGACCGCAAGCCGATGCCGACCTGGGGCTCCGACCTCAGCGCGATCGACTTCGACAACATCAAGTACTTCGTGCGCTCCAGCGAGAAGCAGGCGGCCACGTGGGACGACCTCCCCGAGGACATCAAGAACACCTACGACAAGCTCGGCATCCCCGAGGCGGAGAAGCAGCGCCTGGTCTCCGGTGTCGCCGCGCAGTACGAGTCCGAGGTCGTCTACCACTCGATCCGCGAGGACCTCGAGGCGCAGGGCGTCCTCTTCCTGGACACCGACACCGCGCTGCGTGAGCAGCCGGAGCTCTTCAAGGAGTACTTCGGCACGGTCATCCCGGTCGGCGACAACAAGTTCGCCGCGCTGAACACCGCGGTGTGGTCGGGCGGCTCGTTCATCTACGTCCCGAAGGGTGTCCACGTCGACATCCCGCTCCAGGCCTACTTCCGGATCAACACCGAGAACATGGGCCAGTTCGAGCGGACGCTGATCATCGTCGACGAGGGCGCCTACGTGCACTACGTCGAGGGCTGCACCGCGCCGATCTACTCCTCCGACTCGCTGCACTCCGCGGTCGTCGAGATCATCGTCAAGAAGGGTGGTCGCTGCCGCTACACGACCATCCAGAACTGGTCGAACAACGTCTACAACCTCGTCACCAAGCGCGCGGTCTGCGAGGCCGGCGCGACGATGGAGTGGGTCGACGGCAACATCGGCTCCAAGGTCACGATGAAGTACCCCGCCGTCTACCTCATGGGCGAGCACGCCAAGGGTGAGACGCTGTCGATCGCGTTCGCGGGCGAGGGCCAGCACCAGGACGCCGGTGCCAAGATGGTGCACGCCGCGCCGAACACCTCGTCCAGCATCCTGAGCAAGTCGGTGGCGCGCGGCGGCGGTCGTACGTCGTACCGCGGCCTGATCCAGGTCAACGAGGGCGCCCACGGCTCCAAGTCGAACGTGCTCTGCGACGCGCTGCTGGTCGACCAGATCAGCCGCTCCGACACCTACCCCTACGTCGACATCCGCGAGGACGACGTGTCGATGGGCCACGAGGCGTCGGTCTCGAAGGTCTCCGACGACCAGCTGTTCTACCTCATGTCGCGTGGCATGGAGCAGGACGAGGCGATGGCGATGATCGTGCGCGGCTTCGTGGAGCCGATCGCCAAGGAGCTCCCGATGGAGTACGCCCTCGAGCTGAACCGACTGATCGAGCTGCAGATGGAAGGTGCCGTCGGCTGATGACCGCCGAAGTTCTGGAAGGTGCCCTCGAGAAGATCGAGAGCCACCTCCACCCCGAAGGATCCTTCGACGTCGACGCCCACGAGGTGCCGACCGGTCGCGAGGAGATCTGGCGCTTCACGCCGCTCAAGCGGTTGCGGGGCATCCACGCCGACGCGCCGCTCGCCGGCACGTCGTTCGAGGCGTCCTTCGACGCCCCGGGCAACGTGCGGGCCGACCGGCTCGCGGACGACTCGCTCAAGGGCGTGTCGGGCCTCGTGCCGTGGGACCGCATCTCCGCCCGCGCGCTGGCGGAGTCCAGGACCAGCCTCGCGGTGACGATCCCCGCCGAGGCGGTGCTGGAGCGCCCGGTCTTCGTGACCATCAAGGGCACCGGCACCGACGAGGCGACCGCGGCGCACCTGGTGATCCGCGCCGAGAAGTTCAGCAAGGCGACGGTCGTGCTGCGCTTCGAGGGCTCGATGACCCTCGCCGACAACGTCGAGATCGTGGTCGAGGACGGCGCCCAGCTGGCCGTCGTGTCGATCGACGACTGGGCCGACGACGCCGTCCACGTCGGACACCGGCACGTCCGGGTGGGTCGCGACGCGCACTTCAAGCACGTCGACATCACCTTCGGCGGTGACGTGGTCCGCCACGACACGACCGCCGACTACGCCGGCCCGGGGGGCTCGGTCGAGATGCTCGGCCTCTACTTCGCCGACGCCGGCCAGCACATCGAGCACCGGCTCTTCGTCGACCACACCGCCCCGAAGACCAAGTCCCACGTGGTCTACAAGGGAGCGCTGCAGGGCGAGAAGGCGCACACCGTGTGGATCGGCAACGTGCTGATCCGCAAGGTCGCCGAGGGCATCGAGACCTACGAGGAGAACCGCAACCTCGTGCTCACCGACGGCTGCCAGGCCGACTCGGTCCCCAACCTGGAGATCGAGACCGGCGAGATCGAGGGCGCGGGCCACGCGTCCGCGACCGCCCGGTTCGACGACGAGCAGCTGTTCTACCTCCGCTCGCGCGGCATCTCCGAGAAGGAGGCGCAGCGCCTGGTGGTGCACGGCTTCTTCAACGACCTCATCCGCCAGATCGGCGTCCCCGAGCTCGAGGAGAGCCTGGCCGCGACCGTGGAGGCGGAGCTCGCCAAGAACGTCCACGCAGGTGTGCTGTGAGCTTCGAGCGGGTCGCCTCGCTGAGCGACGTTCCCACCTATGAGGCACTGGCGGTCACCGTCGATCGCTACGACGTCGCGATCGCGCGTGACGGCGACGAGGTCTTCGCCCTGCAGGACCTCTGCTCGCACGCCTCGGTCTCGCTGAGCGAGGGCGAGGTCGCCGATTGCACGATCGAGTGCTGGCTCCACGGGTCGACCTTCGACCTGCGCACCGGCAAGCCCACCACCTTCCCGGCGACCGAGCCCGTCGCCACCTTCCCCGTCGAAGTGCGTGACGGCGACATCTACGTCGACGTGACCACGACCCTGAATGGAGTCACCCCCGCATGAGCACCCTCGAGATCAAGAACCTGCAGGTGTCGGTCGACACCGAGGATGGCGCCAAGGAGATCCTCAAGGGCGTCACGCTGACCATCAAGGACGGCGAGACCCACGCGATCATGGGCCCCAACGGCTCGGGCAAGTCGACCACGGCGTACTCCATCGCGGGCCACCCCAAGTACACGATCACCGGCGGCGAGGTGCTCCTCGACGGCGAGAACCTGCTCGAGATGAGCCCCGACGAGCGGGCCCGCGCCGGCCTGTTCCTGGCGATGCAGTACCCCGTCGAGGTGCCCGGCGTCTCGATGGCGAACTTCCTGCGCACCGCCAAGACCGCCATCGACGGTGAGTCGCCCAAGCTGCGCACCTGGGTCAAGGACGTCAACGGCGCCCTCGACCGGATGAAGCTCGACCCCGCGTTCTCCAGCCGCTCGGTCAACGAGGGCTTCTCCGGCGGCGAGAAGAAGCGCGCCGAGATCGCCCAGCTCGACCTGCTCGACCCGAAGTTCGCGATCCTCGACGAGATCGACTCCGGTCTCGACATCGACGCGCTCAAGGTCGTCTCCGACGGTATCAACGACTACGCCGCGCGCGACGGCAAGGGCCTGCTGCTGATCACGCACTACACGCGGATCCTGCGCTACGTGAAGCCCGACGTCGTCCACGTGTTCGTCGACGGCCGGATCGCCGAGTCCGGCGGCCCCGAGCTCGCCGACGAGCTGGAGGCCAACGGCTACGAGCGCTTCCTCGAGGCGGCGGTCTGAGCATGTCCCTCGAAGGCCTGCTCCCCGAGCTGGCGGTCATCCGCAAGGACTTCCCGATCCTCGAGCGCACGCTCGCGGGCGGGATGCCCCTGGTCTACCTCGACAGCGCGAACACCTCGCAGAAGCCGCAGGTGGTGATCGACACGATGGTCGACCACCTCGAGCGGCACAACGCGAACATCGCGCGGGCGATGCACCAGCTCGGCGCCGAGTCCACGGAGGCCTTCGAGGCCGCGCGCGACAAGGTCGCCGCGTTCATCGGCGCGCCCGAGCGCGACGAGGTGATCTTCACCAAGAACGCCTCCGAGGCGCTCAACCTGGTGGCCAACACCCTGGCCTGGGCCGGACCGCGCCGGGTCGGTGAGGGCGACGAGGTGGTCATCACCGAGATGGAGCACCACTCCAACATCGTGCCGTGGCAGCTGCTCACGCAGCGCACCGGCGCGACGCTGCGGTGGTTCGGCCTGACCGACGAGGGCCGCCTCGACCTCTCGAACATCGACCAGCTGATCAACGAGCGCACCAAGGTCGTCTCGCTGACGTGGGTGTCCAACATGCTCGGCACGATCAACCCGATCGCCGAGATCACCCGCAAGGCCCACGCCGTCGGCGCCATCGTCGTCGTCGACGCGTCGCAGGCCGCGCCGCAGCTGCCGATCGACCTCGCCGCGATGCCGGCCGACGAGCGCCCCGACCTGGTCGCGTTCACCGGGCACAAGGTCGTCGGCCCGACCGGCATCGGCGTCCTCTGGGGCTCGCGTGCGGTGCTCGACGAGCTGCCGCCCTTCCTGGGTGGCGGCGAGATGATCGAGACCGTGCGGATGGAGGGGTCGACGTACGCCGGCATCCCGCACAAGTTCGAGGCCGGCACCCCGCCGATCGTCGAGGCCATCGGCCTCGGCGCCGCGGTCGACTACCTCGGCCATGTCGGCATGGACGCCATCCACCGCCACGAGCAGGCCATTACGGCCTACGCGCTCGAGGGCCTGCAGTCGGTCAAGGGCCTCACGGTCCTCGGTCCGCTGGACGCCGCCTCGCGGGGCGGTGCGATCTCGTTCGAGCTCGACGGCGTGCACCCGCACGACATCGCCCAGGTGCTCGACAGCCGTGGCGTCGCCGTGCGCGCCGGCCACCACTGCGCGAAGCCGGCCCACGCGCGATTCGGCGTGCAGAGCTCGACACGCATGTCGTCGTACCTCTACACCGAGCCGCGGGAGATCGACGCGCTCGTCGAGGCGCTGGAATACACCCGCTCGTACTTCAAGTTGGACTGACGAGATGACCGCACAGGATCTGGATGCCCTCTACCAGGAGATCATCCTCGACCACTACAAGCACCCGCACGGCAAGGGTCTGCGCGAAGCGGACCCCGACCACAGTGCCGAGGTGCACCACGTCAACCCCACCTGTGGCGACGAGGTGACGCTGCGCGTCCACCTCGCCGACGGCGTCGTCGAGGACGTGTCCTACGACTCCGTGGGCTGCTCGATCTCGCAGGCGTCCGCGTCGGTGCTGCACGACCTCGTGGTCGGCAAGAGCGTCGACGAGGCGATGGCGATCCACCAGGAGTTCCTGACCCTCATGCAGGGCAAGGGCACGGTGGAGCCCGACGAGGACGTCCTCGAGGACGGCATCGCCTTCGCCGGCGTGGCGAAGTTCCCGGCACGCGTGAAGTGCGCGCTGCTCTCGTGGATGGCGTGGAAGGACGCGACGGCGCAGGTCGTCGCCGGAGACGGAGACAAGGCATGAGCGAGCACACCCACGACCACAGTCACGACGGGCACGACCACAGCGGCCACGGCCACGGTCACCACGACCACGGCGACCTGCCCCACGTGCCCGAGGCCGCCGGCCTCGCGGAGGCGAGCACGAACGCGTCGTCGAACGTCGCCCTCGCGGACATCGAGGAGGCGATGAAGGACGTCGTCGACCCCGAGCTCGGCATCAACGTGGTCGACCTCGGCCTCGTCTACGGCATGCACGTCGACGAGAGCACGAACCTCGTCCTCGACATGACGTTGACCTCCGCGGCCTGCCCGCTGACCGACGTGATCACCGACCAGACCAACAGTGCCCTCGAGGGCCTGGTCAACGACGTCGCGATCAACTGGGTCTGGATGCCGCCGTGGGGCCCCGACAAGATCACCCCGGACGGCCGCGAGCAGCTGCGGGCGCTCGGCTTCAACGTCTGAGCCTGCTCCTAGGTGCAGCGGCCCGCGCGGTGGCCGTAGCGCCACGAGAAGCTGACGAGCACGTCGCCCTCGGGACCGCGTCCGAACAGGCGCACCCGGTAGGTGCCGCGGTAGCGCGGCGCGGCGAGCTCGAAGAGGCGCGGCGAGACGGCGGTCGGCGTACGGCCCACGGTGCACCCGGCGCGCCGGGGGTGGGCGAAGCTGCGCACCTGGGCGGACCAGCGCCAGCCGGGTCGGCCGAACCAGAACCGGAGGTTCGCCGTGCGGTCCACCTTGGCCAGCTGCGCCCGTGTCGGCTCCAGCCCGTCGGAGCAGACGGCGGAGCCGATCTCGCCACCGTCGTCGGTCGTCTCGGAGGGCGCCGTCCAGCAGTAGGTGGTGGGTCGCAGCGTGACCTGGCGCCGGGGGAGCAGCAGGGTCACGGGCGAGGGCTCCGCGTTCCACGTGTACGACGGCACGTCGGTCCGCGACGCCGGTGCACCGGTCGCGGTGGCAGGGCCGTGGACCGCCGGGAACGCCAGCAGGGGCAGGACCAGGGCAGGCAGGACGGCGCGGCGGGAGACCATGTCCCGATGGTAGGACCGGCCGCGGGGACGGCAGGGCGATTCAGCGGAACCGCTGGTCCGTGTAGGTCCGCAGGTTCCGCAGCAAGCGCCGGAAGACCGCGTTCATGACCGGCCTGCCGAGCGGCATCCCGAGCCGGGACGGACCGCGGACGTCGAGCGACAGGGTCCAGGTCAGCCGGCACCCCTCCGGGGTGGGCACGACGTCGTGCCGCTCGGCGAAGGCCTTCACGGTCCTCGTGGACGACTCGTTGAAGCGGAAGGACATCATCGTCGGCGGCTCCCAGGCCAGGAACTCCTCGTCGCCGACGAGACCTCCCCGCATCGTGACCATGCGCCGGGTGCCGACGCCGCGCGGCTCGGGCGTGGTCCACTCCACGTCGGTGATCACCTTCGCCCAGCGCGGCCACGCGGCAGCGTCGCCCAGCACCTCGAACAGCTCCCCGGGCGTGATCGCGAGGTCGACGGAGTTGGAGTAGCGGTACGGCGCGCGGTCGACGAAGTCGATCCCGACATGCTCGCACGGGTGCATCGTGGCCATGGGCAGCAGACTAGAACACGTTCTCGTCAGTAGGGTCGGGTCCGTGCCCGAGGTCCTCGTCCCCACCGCCCGCTGGGCACGCTGGCTTGCCAACTTCTCGGCCTCCCACGGCGAGTTCTCCCTGGAGGTCGCGGACGGCGCCTTGCTCGGGACGGCCGGCGACGGGTCGCGCTTCGCGGCGCGGCTCCCCTTCTCCCTCGGGTACGACGGCGCCGCGACCGCCGACGAGCTCGCCGCCGCCGCGGTCGCACCCCCGGCCTGGGGTGTGCTGCTGGTCCGCAAGGGCGGCTTCGCGGTCGCGCGGGTCGAGCAGGGCGTCGTCGTGGCGTCGAAGACCGGCCAGCGTCACGTCCAGGGCCGGACCAAGGCCGGTGGCCAGTCGCAGCAGCGGTTCGCGCGGCGGCGGGCGAACCAGGCGCGGGACGCCTACGAGGCGGCGGCCGACCACGCGGCCCGGGTGCTCGGCGACGTGGGCGTCGCCGTCGCGGGCGGCGACCGGACCGCCGTGGCCGAGGTGTTGGCCGACCGGCGGCTGGGCGGGATCGACGTGGTGGGCCCGTGGTTCGCCGTACCGGATCCACGGCGGGCGGTGCTCGACCAGGTCGTGCGCGACGCCCAGGCCCTGGTGGTCGACGTCGAGAACGCCGCTACAGCTCCAGGGTGAGGAAGGTGCTGTTCGGGTCGAGCGTGTAGCCCTCGAACGGCGGGCACTCGGTGAAGCCACGCGTCAGGTAGAGCGCCCGGGCGGCCGCGAAGTAGTCCTCGGTGCCGGTCTCCAGGCTGACCCGCGTGTGACCGCGTTCCCGGGATGCGGCGAGGACGTGGTCGAGCAGCCGGCCGGCCACGCCGCGACGGCGGGCGGCGGTGGCGGTGCGCATCGACTTGAGCTCGGCGTGGGTGCCCGAGAGCTGCTTGAGGGCGGCGCAGCCGAGCAGCAGGTCGCCGTCACGGGCGGTCCAGAACGAGATGCCGGGGGCGGCGAGCGCATCGGGGTCGAGGGCGTGCACGCTCTCCGCCGGCGAGGTGGCGTACATGTCGGCGAGGTGCTCCTCGAGCAGGGCGAGCACGTCGGGGCGGCGGGGGTCGTCGGGCTGGATCTCCACCGGGCCATGGTGCCGGGGGACCGCGGACCCCTGTGCGCCGGGTCCTTGGTCACCGACCCTGTGCTCGGGCGCCGTCCGTCGACTCACGAGGTCTAGCCTCGAGACGTGCACGACAGCCATGAGCCCGTCATCGAGATCCACGACCTGGTCAAGGCGTTCGGCTCGTTCCGGGCCCTCGACGGGCTGGACCTGTCCGTCGTACCGGGGGAGGTGCACGGGTTCCTCGGGCCCAACGGCGCGGGGAAGTCCACGACGATCCGGGTGCTGCTCGGGCTGCTCCGGTCGGACGCGGGGACGGTCCGGCTCCTCGGCGGCGACCCGTGGCGCGACGCGGCCGACCTGCACCGCCGGCTGGCGTACGTGCCCGGCGACGTCAGCCTGTGGCCCAACCTCAGCGGCGGCGAGACGCTCGACCTGCTGATCCGGATGCGCGGCGCCGATCCGCGGCAGTCGCGACGAGACGAGATGGTCGAGCGCTTCGCGCTGGACCCCACCAAGCGCGGGCGGGCCTACTCCAAGGGCAACCGGCAGAAGGTCGCGCTGGTGGCGGCCTTCGCGACCGACCCGGAGCTGCTGATCCTCGACGAGCCGACGTCCGGCCTCGACCCGTTGATGGAGCAGGTCTTCAACGACTGCGTCGCCGAGCACACCGCGCGCGGCGCGACCGTGCTGCTCTCCAGCCACATCCTCAGCGAGGTCGAGCGTCTCGCCGACCGGGTGACGCTCATCCGCGAGGGCCGCGTCGTGGAGACCGGCACCCTGGACTCCTTGCGGCACCTGCAGCGGACCCGCCTCGTCGCGGGTCTCAGCGGGGAGGTGCCCGACCTGGGCGGGCTCGACGGCGTCCACGACGTCGCGGTCGAGGGCGCGAAGGTGACGTGCACGGTCGACGCCGACGCGCTCCCGGGCGTGCTCGCCGCGCTGACCGCCGCCGGCGTGACCAGTCTGACCAGCAGCCCACCCAGCCTCGAGGAGCTCTTCCTCGACGCCTACCGCGACCGGGCGGGCGCCGGCCGATGAGCACCACGACCGGCTGGCGGCTGCTGCTCGGCCTCGCGCTCCGCCGCGATCGCGTGCTCGCGGCCGTGTGGATCGCGGTCCTGGTGCTGATGAGTGTCGCCTCGGCGGCCGCGACCCCGAGCCTGTACGCCGACCAGGCGGACCGCGTGCATGCCGCCGAGGCCCTCAACGCGAGCCCCGCGATCGTCGCGCTGTACGGACCCGTCCTCGACGTCACCAGCGAGGGCGAGCTGGCGATGACCAAGATGACGGTGCTCTACGCCGTGTTCGTCGCCGTCCTCTTCGTCGTGGTGGTCCGCCGGCACACCCGCGTCGAGGAGGAGACCGGCCGGACCGAGCTGGTCGGCGGCACCTCCGTCGGCCGCAACGCCCCCTTGCTGGCGGTCGCCGTGGAGACGCTGCTGCTCGCGGCGGCGCTCGGCGTCCTCACCGCGGTCGGCAACGCAGTCAGCGGTCTCGCTCCCAGCGGCTCGATCGCGTTCGGCGCGCTCTGGGCCGGCACGGGCCTGGTCGCTGCGGGCATCGGCGCCGTCACCGCGCAGGTCTCGGCCAGTGCGCGGACGTGCGCAGGCTTCGCGGCCGCCACGATCGGGGTCCTGTTCGTGCTGCGCGCCGCCGGCGACACCGGTCCGGAGTGGCTCGGCTGGCTGTCGCCGCTGGGCTGGAACACCCGGGTGGCGGCGTACGGCGACACACGGTGGTGGCTGCTGGCGGCGTACCCGGTGCTCACGGTGGCCCTCGCGGCCGTCGCCGTCGCGCTGCGAGGGCGACGCGACCTCGGCTCGGGGCTGCTCGCGGCCCGTCCCGGGCCGGCCGAGGGATCGCCACGCCTGACCGACGCGCTCACCCTCGCACTCCGGACGACCGGCACGACGCTGCTGCTGTGGACGCTCGCGGCGGGTGTGCTCGGCGTCGTCTTCGGGATGATCGCGCCCGGCATCGGCGACCTGCTCGACTCCGAGACCGCGCAGTCGCTCATCGACGAGCTGGGCGGCGAGCTCGTCGCCGCGATCTTGTCGGTGGTGGCAGTGGTGCTCACCTACTTCGCCGCGACCGTGGTCGCGCACACTGCGCGGGACGAGACCGACGGCCGGGCCGAGCTGGTCCTGGCGACCGGCACCAGTCGTGGTGCGTGGTTCGGCGCCACGCTCGTCGTCGCGCTCGTCGGCACCGCCCTGCTGCTGGTGGTGACCGGCATCGGCCTCTGGATCGGGTACGTCGCCGCCGACGGCCCCGGGATCGGCAACCTGCTGGTCGCGGCCCTCGCCTGGGTCCCGGCAGCGTGGGTGGTGGGCGCCCTCGCGGTGCTCTCGCTCGCCTGGGGCACCCGCTGGTCGGTGCTCGCCTGGGTGTGGCCGGCGGCCTTCCTCGTGCTCGGGATGCTGGGCGACCTGCTGGAGCTCCCGGCGTGGGTGAGCGGCCTGTCGCCGTACGCCCACGTGCCGTCGCTGCCCTCCGAGCAGTGGAGCTGGGGGAGCAGCGGCACCCTCACCGCGCTCGCGGTGGCGCTGCTCCTGGTGGCGTGGTGGCGCTTCCGCGAGCGTGACATCCACTAGTTGACGCCTCGCATCCACTAGTTTCAGGCGCATGTGGCAGCCCGAGCCGGACTGGGTGGCGCTCCCGGGAGGAACGGGGACGTCCACGGTCGGCGTGTGGCGCACCGCCCTCGGCGGGCGTCCTGTCGTCGTCAAGCGGCTCGGCGCGCCCGAGCCGGGGGACCCCGNGCAGCCATGTCGCGTACTGGCGCCGCGAGGCCGACGTCCTCGAGACCGGCCTCACGGCGGGCACCCCCGGCCTGCGCGCCGCGGGCGCCTCGGTCGAGGAGGACGACGACGGCATCACGATCACCCGGGACTGGGTGGAGGACGCGGCGTCGAGCGGGCTCTTCCTGGCCCTGTCGGTCGGCCGCTTCGCCGGCGCCGGGATCGGCCACCCGACGTTCCTGGCGACCGACCTGATGCGGGACCGGCTCGGCCGGGTCGCCCGGCGCGGCGGCTGGCCCACGCTCGCGCGGACGACGGTCGCGGACGTCGCGGAGCACCTGTGGACGCGCCGCGAGGTGATGCTCGGGCTGCTCGACGGCCTGCCGCAGGTCCCGCAGCACGGCGACCCCACCGCGCTCAACGTGCCCGGCCGGGACGGTGACGAGGCGCTCGCGATCGACTGGGGAACCCTCGGGCACGGTCCGGTCGGCGGCGACCTCGGCTACCTCTCCCTCTCCACGCGCGAGGAGTTCGAGCCGCTGCTCGACGCCTACCTGCTCGGCCTGCCCGCCGGCGTCGCCGACCGCGACGCGGTCGTCCTCGGCGCCCAGGTGGTGGCGGTCTACACCGCGCTGAGCCGCGCCGAGTGGGCGCTGGCCCGGGTGGCGACCGGTGAGGGGGCCCTGGTGGCGAAGTACCGCCACCCCGCCGTGGCGCCGCACCTGCGGGCGCTGCAGCGGACCTTCGGGCACATGGAGGCCCTGCTCGAGCTGTGAGGGTCAGACCCGGTCGACGGCGAAGGTGTCGCAGGCGTCGAGGCTGCCCTGCTCGTAGCCGACCATGAACCACTTCTGGCGCTGCTCGGAGGAGCCGTGGGTCCACGCCTCCTGGTTGACCCGGCCACCGGAGCGCTTCTGGATGTAGTCGTCGCCGACCGTCTTCGCGGCGTCGAGGGCCTCGTCGATGTCCTGCTGGTTCAGGTCCAGCAGCAGCTTCTGGCCGGACTCGTCCTCGGTCGACGTGGCGTGGTTGGCCCAGAGGCCGGCGTAGCAGTCGGCCTGCAGCTCGAGGCGGACGCTGCCGCTCTGCGGTCCGCTCTGGCCGCGGCGGCTGGCCTCGGTCATGAAGCCGAGCAGGTTGGAGATGTGGTGGCCGTACTCATGCGCGAGCACGTAGGCCTCGACGAAGGGCGCGTCCTGGCCGCCGAGCTGGTCCTCGTAGACGTCGTCGAAGAAGGTCGTGTCGAGGTAGATGGTCTCGTCGGTGGGGCAGTAGAACGGGCCGACGTCGCTGCCGGCCGCGCCGCAACCGGTGTCGACCGAGCCGGTGAACGTGATCACGGCCTCCTCCGGGTGGAACTTGCCGCCCAGCTCGGAGTCCCAGTAGTCCGTCAGCGAGTTCTCGACCGCGACCCGGGCGCAGTCGGCGTTGTTGTTGGCGTCCTCGCCGGTCTTGCAGTCGGCGTAGCGGTCGGAGCCCTGCTGGGCGTCGCTGAGACGCGCGGGGGAGTACGCCGTCGCGCCGCCGAGACCCGGCAGGCCGGCGTCGATGCCGAGCGCCTTCGCGGCGACGTAGAGCAGCACCAGCACGACGAGGGTGCCGATGCCGCCCTTGCCGGTCGGGATCGGGAGGCGCATGCCGCCGCCCCCGCCGAGGCCGCCGCCTCCACCACCGCCGCTGCCGACGTCGCGAACGCGGGACTGGTCGAGGCGGGCCTTCGGATTGAATCGCACCACGGCGGCAGCCTATGACACCGCGTCGCGGTTTAGGGGGAGCGAAAGCGCCCGTGGGAGAATCGGGCCGTCATGATCACAGTGCACCAGCTCGAGGTTCGCGTCGGTGCGCGTCTCCTCATGGAGAACGTCAGCTTCCGCGTCGGCCCCGGCGACAAGGTCGGCCTCGTCGGCCGCAACGGCGCCGGCAAGACCACCCTCACCAAGGTGCTCGCCGGTGACGTGCTGCCCGCCGGCGGCTCGGTCACCAACGCCGGCGAGCTCGGCTACCTGCCGCAGGACCCGCGCGTGGGCGACCCCGAGATCCTCGTCCGCGACCGGATCCTGTCCGCGCGTGGCCTCGACGACGCCGTACGACGGATGCGGGCCGCCGAGGTGGCGATGGCCTCCGAGGACCCGAAGGAGCGCGACAAGGCGTTCCGGAAGTTCCAGCGGGCGCAGGACGAGCTGGACGCGGGCGGTGGCTACGCCGCCGAGACCGAGGCGCTGCAGATCGCGCAGAGCCTCGGCATCCCGGACCGCCTGATGGAGCAGCCGCTCGGCACCCTCTCGGGTGGCCAGCGCCGCCGTGTCGAGCTGGCCCGGATCCTGTTCTCGAGCGCCGAGGTGCTCATCCTCGACGAGCCGACCAACCACCTCGACGCCGACTCGATCCTGTGGCTGCGCGACTGGATGAAGTCCTACAAGGGCGGCTTCATCGTGATCTCCCACGACAACAACCTGCTCGAGGAGACCGTCAACAAGGTCTACCACCTCGACGCCAACCGGGCCGTCATCGACGTCTACAACATGGGCTGGAAGAACTACCTGACCCAGCGTGAGACCGACGAGGCCCGCCGCAAGCGCGAGATGATGAACGCGCAGAACAAGGCCAAGACGCTCACCGACCAGGCCAACAAGATGCGCGCCAAGGCCACCAAGGCCAGCGCCGCGCAGCAGATGCTCAAGCGGGCCGAGAAGCTGCTCGACGGGGTCGAGGGCGAGCGCCAGTCCGACAAGGTCGCGGCGATCAAGTTCCCGACGCCGGCCTCCTGTGGCAAGACGCCCCTGTCGGCGCACGACCTCTCCAAGTCGTACGGCGCCCTGGAGATCTTCACGGCCGTCGACCTCGCGATCGACAAGGGCTCCCGCGTGGTCATCCTCGGCCTCAACGGCGCCGGCAAGACCACGATGCTGCGGATCCTCGCGGGCGTCGACAAGCCGGACACCGGCGAGGTCGTCGCGGGCCACGGCCTCAAGGTCGGGTACTACGCGCAGGAGCACGAGACCCTCGACGTGCACCGCACGGTGCTCGACAACATGCAGTCGGCCGCGCCCCAGCTCACCGACACCGAGGCGCGCTCGGTGCTGGGGTCGTTCCTCTTCTCCGGCGACGACGTGCACAAGCCGGCCGGCGTCCTGTCGGGCGGTGAGAAGACCCGTCTCGCGCTGGCGTCCCTCGTCGTCTCCGCGGCCAACGTGCTGCTGCTCGACGAGCCGACCAACAACCTCGACCCGGCCTCCCGTGAGGAGGTCCTCAACGCGATCCGCCGCTACGAGGGCGCGATCGTGCTGGTGACCCACGACGAGGGCGCCGTCCACGCGCTCGAGCCGGACCGGGTGCTGATCCTGCCCGACGGCGTCGAGGACCTCTGGAGCCCCGACTACGCCGACCTGGTCGCGCTGGCCTGACCTACTCCGTCGCGATCGCGTCGAGCACGTCGAGCCGCGATGCCCGGATCGCCGGGACGACCGCGGCCAGGACGCCGACCACGACCGCGATCACGAGGAAGGCGACCAGCTGCCCGAGGGGCAGCCCGAGGCTGGAGAGCTCGTCGGAGAGCACGTTCTGCAGCAGGACGCCGATCACCAGGCCCAGCGCCATGCCGAGCACCGCGCCGAGCAGGGCGATCGTGACGGACTCGAGCATGATCATCCGGCGCAGCTTGGCGCGGCTCATGCCGACGGCGCGGAGCAGGCCGACCTCGCGGGTGCGCTCGATGACACTGAGGCCGAGGGTGTTCACGATGCCGATGACGGCGATCACGATGGCCAGGGCGAGCAGGCCGTAGATCATGTACAGCAGCTGGTTGACCTGCTCGCGGATCACGTCGGCGAAGCCGGCCTTGTCGTAGACCCCGATGATCGGTACGTCGGCCGCGGCCTCGTCGATCGCGTCGCGGACCACGTCGCTGTCGGCCCCCGGGGCCAGCAGCACGCTGATCGTCGAGTCCTGACGGAGCACGCCGGCCTTTGCGAGCTGGTCGAGGGGCAGGGTGATCTCGGAGGAGACCTCGGTGTCGTCGACGATGCCGACGACCTTCGGTGCCAGCTCCTGGTTGCCGAGGAAGGTCAGGTCGAGGGTGTCGCCGACCTCGAGGTGGTGCTTGTCGGCGAAGCCGGTGCTCACGAAGGCCTGGGCGCCGCTGACGTCGTCGGTGCCGTCGGTGACCTTCAGGTGGTAGATCGACGTGAAGTGCTCGTCGATCCCGGTGACGTAGGCGCCCTTGCCGTCGTAGCGCGCGGTGGTGAGCTGCTGGCGGCTCATCGTGCCGACGCCGTCGATCTTCTCGACGCGGTCGCCGACCTCGGTCGAGAAGGGCAGGAAGGTCGTGCTCTGGACCAGCAGGTCGGCGGTGAACTGCTCGTCGACCACGTCGTCGATCGACTTGTTGAGCGAGGCGGCGAGGACGCCGATCGTGGAGACCAGGGCGAGGCCGATCATCAGCGCCGACGCGGTGGCGCCGGTGCGGCGCGGGTCGCGCAGTGCGTTCTCGCCGGCGAGCCGGCCCGTCGTACCGAAGAGGGCGGCGAACAGGCTGCGGCAGACCGCGAGCACGGGCTTGCCGATGACCGAGCTGATCGCGGCGACGGTGAGGATCCAGATCACCGCGCCGATGCCGACCAGGAGGGCGTCGGACCGGGCGACGCCGGCGGCCGCGAACCCGGCTCCGATCACCAGGACCACCGCCCCGATCACGGTACGACGCCGCAGGGACGCCCGTTCGGGAGCGACATCGGACCGCATGGCCGCCACCGGGGCGACCTTGCCGGCACGGCGTGCCGGCAGGAAGGCCGCGAGCATCGTGACGCCGATGCCGACGACGTAGCTCGTGATCGTGGCCCGGCTGGTGAGGTCGAGCGCCTCGCTGGAGATGTCGAGGCCGATCGTGCGGAAGATCGCCGCGAGCCCGCGGGCGAGCAGCAGGCCCAGGCCGATGGCGAGGGTCGAGGAGATGACCGAGAGGACGAACGCCTCGACCAGGACCGAGCGGGTGACCTGGCCGCGCGAGGCGCCGAGGGCGCGCAGCAGGGCCAGCTCGCGGGTGCGCTGGGCGATCAGGATCGAGAAGGTGTTGACGATGATGAACCCGCCGACGATGACGGCGATGATCGCGAACACCGTGAGGAAGACCTTGATGACGTCGAGGAAGCTGCCGACGGCGTCCTGCGACTCCTCGGCGACCTTGTCGCCGGTGACCGCCTCGAAGCCGGTGGGCAGCACCTTGTCAGCGGCGTCGGCGAGCTCGCGCTGGGTGACGCCGGGCGCGGCGGTGAGGCTGATCCGGTTGAAGACGTCCTTGCCCTGGAAGAACAGCTCCTGGGCGCCCTTCGTGGAGAAGATCAGCAGCGTCGCGCCCGCCGTACCGCCGCCGTTGAACTCGGCGGTGCCGACCAGGGTGGCCTTCCGCTCGAGGACGCCGAAGGGCGCGAGCAGCTTGACCTGGTCGCCGATCTCGTAGTCGCCGGCCTCGGCGGCGGCCTCGTCGAGGACGACCTGGTCCGTGCCGGTCGGCCAGGCGCCGTCCTGCAGCAGCAGGATGTCGTCGCCGGCCATGTTCGGGCCGTCGTGGTAGTTGAACGCGAGGGTCGGGGCGCCGGTGCCGCCGACGAGGGTGCCGTCCTTGGCGAGCAGGCTCATGCCGACGCCGTTGATGTCGCCGTCGGCCCGCTCGACCTCGGGCAGCGCCGCGAGTGCGTCGACCGTCTCCGTGGTCATCGCCTGCGCGGACTGGCCGCCGGTGCCGTCGCTGAACTCGTCGGTCGCCTCCGGGCGCACCACGCCGTCGGGGGTGGATCCGTAGATGATCCCGTCGAAGGTCGCGGACAGCCCGTTCGAGAAGACCATCACGCCGGACAGGAAGGCCACGCCGATCACGATCGCGAGGCCGCTCATGACGAGCCGGACCTTGCGCGCGAGGAGGTTGCGCAGGGTGAGTCGCAGCATCGGTCAGGCCTGCGTGTCGACGGAGCCGATGGCAGCCATGCGCTGCAGGATCAGGTCGACCTGCGACGCCTGCTCGCCCTCGGGCCTGCGGATCTCGTCGACCAGCCTGCCGTCGGCCAGGAAGATCACCCGGTCGCAGTACGACGCCGCGACCGAGTCGTGCGTCACCATCACGATCGTCTGGCCGAACTCGTCGACGCTGCGGCGCAGGAAGGAGAGCACCTCCGCGCCCGACGTGCTGTCGAGGTTGCCGGTCGGCTCGTCGGCGAAGACGATGCCGGGCTTGCTGACCAGCGCCCGGGCGCAGGCGACGCGCTGCTGCTGGCCGCCCGACATCTCGGCCGGCCGGTGCCCCAGCCGGTCGCGCAGGCCGACCGTGTCGACCACGGTGTCGAACCATGCCTGGTCGGGCCTGCGGCCGGCGAGGCTCAGCGGGAGCAGGATGTTCTCGCGGGCGGACAGGGTCGGGATCAGGTTGAAGGCCTGGAAGACGAAGCCCACCTGGTCGCGGCGCAGCGCGGTGAGCGCCTTGTCGCGCAGCCGCGACAGGTCGGTGTCGCCGACGACGACCTGGCCGGAGGTAGGGGTGTCGAGCGCGGCGAGGCAGTGCATCAGCGTCGACTTGCCCGACCCCGACGGACCCATGATCGCGGTGAACTCGCCCGCGGCGAGGTCGACGGAGACACCGTCGAGCGCGCGGACCTCGGAGTCGCCGGACCCGTAGGTCTTGCGGAGGTCGACGGCGCGGGCGGCGATCCGGGCGGCGGGCGGGGCGAGGGGGGCTTCGCTCATGGCTCCACCCTGCCAGCCGGTGGCGACGCCCCGCATCGGGATTGACCCCGAGAAGCCCCCGAGACTCCGTAGGCTTCACCCCATGGCGGCACAGGCGCGGTTCGTGGGGGCCATCGACCAGGGCACGACCAGCACCCGGTTCATGGTGTTCGACCACCAGGGCAGGGAGGTCGTCCGCCACCAGCTGGAGCACGTGCAGGTCCTGCCGCGGGCCGGCTGGGTCGAGCACAACCCGGTGGAGATCTGGGAGCGCACGTCCGCGGTCGTGAAGACCGCGCTGGGCAAGGCCCGCCTCGAGGCCTCGGACCTGGCCGCGATCGGTATCACCAACCAGCGCGAGACCACCATCGTGTGGGACCGCCGCACCGGGCGGCCGTTGCACAACGCGATCGTCTGGCAGGACACCCGCACCGACGGGATCGCCGCCGCGCTGGACCGCGACGGGCGCGGCGACGTGATCCGCCACCGCGCCGGGCTGCCGCCGGCGACGTACTTCTCGGGCGGCAAGCTGCAGTGGATCCTCGACAACGTCCCCGGCGCGCGGGAGGCGGCGGAGAAGGGCGAGGCCCTGTTCGGCACGCCGGACACGTGGGTCCTGTGGAACCTCACCGGCGGTCCCGACGGCGGCGTGCACGTCACCGACGTCACCAACGCGAGCCGCACCATGCTGATGGACCTCGAGACCCTGCAGTGGGACGACGAGCTGCTCGGCTTCTTCGGCATCCCGCGAGCCATGCTGCCGGAGATCCGGGAGTCGTCGGCCACCACGCCCTTCGGCACGACCCTGCGCAGCGGCCCGTTCGGCGGCGAGGTGCCGATCACCGGCATCCTCGGCGACCAGCAGGCGGCGACGGTCGGCCAGGTCTGCTTCGCGCCGGGCGAGGCCAAGAACACCTACGGCACCGGCAACTTCATGCTGCTGAACACCGGCACCGAGATCGTGCGCTCGAAGGCCGGGCTGCTGACGACGCCGGCGTACCAGCTCGGCGACCAGCCCTGTGTCTACGCGCTCGAGGGTTCGATCGCCGTCACCGGCTCCGCGGTCCAGTGGCTGCGCGACCAGCTCGGCATCATCAGCGGCGCGGAGGAGTCGGAGTCCCTCGCCCGCCAGGTCGACGACAACGGCGGGGTCTACTTCGTCCCGGCGTTCTCGGGCCTGTTCGCGCCCTACTGGCGCTCCGACGCCCGCGGCGCGATCGTCGGGCTCTCCCGCTTCAACACCAACGCCCACGTGGCGCGCGCGACGCTCGAGGCGATCTGCTACCAGTCCCGCGACGTCGTCGAGGCGATGTGCGCGGACTCGGGCGTCGAGCTGGAGGTCCTCAAGGTCGACGGCGGCGTGACCATGAACGGCCTCTGCATGCAGATCCAGGCCGACGTGCTCGGCGTACCGGTGAGCCGGCCGGTGGTCCCCGAGACCACCGCCCTCGGCGCCGCGTACGCCGCCGGGCTCTCGGTCGGCTACTGGTCCTCGACGGACGAGCTCCGCGAGAACTGGCAGGAGGACACCCGCTGGGAGCCGCAGTGGGACGACGAACGGCGTACAGCGGGGTACGCGCAGTGGAAGAAGGCAGTCCAACGGACCCTCGACTGGGTGGAGGTCGACTGATGAACCCCGCACCGCTCTCACCTCGGGCGCGCACCGGCGCGCTCAAGAAGCTCGCCGGCCAGCACCTCGACGTCCTCGTGATCGGCGGGGGAGTCGTGGGTGCGGGAGCGGCCCTCGACGCCGCCACCCGTGGCCTGAACGTCGGCCTCGTCGAGGCGCGCGACTTCGCCTCCGGCACGTCGAGCCGCAGCTCGAAGCTGATCCACGGCGGCCTGCGCTACCTCGAGATGATGGACTTCCGGCTGGTCGCCGAGGCGCTGAAGGAGCGCGGCCTGCTGATGCAGCGGCTCGCGCCGCACCTGGTGCGCCCCGTGCCCTTCCTCTACCCGCTCAACGGCCGTGGCTGGGAGCGCTGGTACGCCGGCTCGGGGGTCGCGCTCTACGACGCGATGTCCAAGGCCAGCGGTTACGGCGACGGCATGCCGTTGCACCGCCACCTCACCCGCCACGGCGCCCGCAAGGCGTTCCCGTCGCTGCGCAAGGACGCCCTGGTCGGCGCGATCCGCTACTACGACGCGCAGGTCGACGACGCGCGGCACACGATGTTCCTCGCCCGCACGGCGGCGACCTACGGCGCCGCGGTCGCCTCGCGCACCCGCGTCGTGGGGCTGATCAAGGAGAGTGAGCGGGTCGTCGGCGCGAGCGTCATCGACCTGGAGACCGGTCAGCGCTTCGACGTCCGGGCCTCGCAGGTCATCAACGCGACCGGCGTCTGGACCGACGAGACCCAGGGGATGGCGCGCGAGCGCGGGCAGTTCAAGGTGCGCGCCAGCAAGGGCATCCACCTCGTCGTACCGCGGGACCGGATCCGGGGCGAGACCGGCCTGATCCTGCGCACCGAGAAGTCGGTGCTCTTCGTGATCCCGTGGAAGAGGCACTGGATCATCGGCACGACCGACACCGACTGGGAGCTGTCCAAGGACCACCCGGCGGCGAGCTCGAGCGACATCGACTACCTGCTCGAGCACGTCAACGGCGTGCTCGAGGTGCCGCTGACGCGCGACGACGTCGAGGGCGTGTTCGCCGGTCTCCGCCCGCTGCTGGCCGGTGAGTCCGAGGCGACGTCCAAGCTCTCGCGCGAGCACGCGGTCGCGCACAGCGTGCCGGGGCTGGTCGTGGTCGCCGGCGGCAAGTACACGACCTACCGGGTGATGGCGGCGGACGCCGTCGACGAGGCGGTGCACGGCCTGGAGACGGTGCTCGGCCGCAAGGTCGGCGACTGCGTCACCGAGAACATCCCGCTGGTCGGGGCCGACGGCTACCACGCGCTGTGGAACCAGCGGCGCACGCTGGCGGCCCAGTCCGGCTTGGCGATCAACCGCGTCGAGCACCTCCTCGAGCGCTACGGATCGCTGGTGCTGGAGGTGCTGCAGCTGATCGCCGCGGAGCCCGACCTCGGGCAACCGCTCCCGGGCGCGGAGGACTACCTCCAGGCCGAGGCGGTGTACGCCGTCACGCACGAGGGCGCCCGCCACCTCGACGACATCCTGACCCGCCGGATGCGGATCTCGTTCGAGACCTTCGACCGGGGCGTCCAGGCCGCGCCGCACGTGGCGGAGCTGGTGCGCGGCTACCTGCAGTGGGACGTCGACCAGACCAAGCGCGAGCTGGAGCACTACCTGAAGCGGGTGGAGGCCGAGCGCGAGAGCCAGCGCCAGCCCGACGACCACACGGCGGACGCCGCGCGGAAGGGAGCCCCGGACGTCGTACCGGTCTCCCGGATCGCGGAGGAGCTCGAGACCCTGGAGAGCCCGTAGGCCGTGTCTCCCCACCCCTGCCGGCGCCCGAGCCGCCCAGCACGCACAATGGCAGCGTTGCCTATGCTCGGAAGACGCCCAGTCTGCCCACGCACCGGCGCCTTGCCATTGCACGCACTGGACGACTCGGGCATCCACCCGGGATGGGGAGACACGGCCTGATGGACCTCGGAGTACGCGACCACGTCTACGTGCTGACCGGCGCGACGCGCGGACTGGGCCACGCGACGGCCACGGTGCTGGTCGCCGACGGCGCGCGCGTCGTCGTCTCGGGCCGGACGGCCGCGTCGGTGGAGGCCGCCGTGGCGTCGCTGGAGGCGGTGGGCGGCGCGGGCTGCGCCGTCGGCGTGGTCGCCGACAACGCCTCGGCATCGGCCCCCGGCGAGCTCGTCGCGGAGGCGTTGGACAGGTGGGGCCGGCTCGACGGGGTGCTGATCAGCGTCGGCGGGCCGCCGGGCGGCACGGTCAGCGCGATGACCGACGAGCAGTGGCTCGCGGCCTTCGACTCGGTGTTCCTGGGCGCGGTCCGGTTGGCCCGCACGGTGGCAGCGGAGCTGTCGGACGGCGGCTCGATCGCCTTCGTGCTCTCCACCAGCGTGCGCCAGCCGATCCCCGGCCTGGCGATCTCGAACGGGCTGCGTCCCGGCCTCGCGATGGTGGCCAAGACCCTGGCGGACGAGCTCGGTCCGGAGGGCATCCGCGTCAACGGCCTGCTCCCGGGCCGGATCGCCACCGAGCGGGTCGCGGAGCTCGACGCGTCGACCGGCGACGCCGCGGCGTCGAAGGCGGCGGCGACCGCCCAGATCCCGTTGGGGCGCTACGGCCGGCCGGAGGAGTTCGGTCAGGTGGCGGCGTTCGTGCTGTCGCCCGCCGCGTCCTTCCTGTCCGGCGTGATGGTGCCGGTCGACGGCGGGATGTCGCGCGGGCTCTGACGGCTGAACGGCCCGCCCTTCCGCGGTCGCCGGCGTTCGGTACGGCGGCCGTGGGTGCGCTCGTCCCAGGCGAGGTAGCCGAAGCCGCCGACGCCGAGCACGCCGAAGAACCACCACTGGAGCCCGTAGAAGAAGTGCGGCCCCTCGCCGAGCTCGGGCAGCTCGACCGGCTCGAGCGCGGTCTCGGCGGCGGGATCCTCGGCCTTCAGCGCGACGAAGCCGGTGAAGACCGGCCTGTCGATGGCCTCGCCGATCCTGCCGCTGTTGATGGCGCGCGTGGAGCGGCCGGTGATCGTCGTGCTGCCGCCGGTCCCGTCGGCGCGCACCCAGCCGGTGACGGTCACCTCGCCGGCCGGCGGAGCGGGGAGGTCGTCGGGACCGATCTCGGGGTCGTCGGTGGCGAACCAGCCGCGGTCGACGATCGCGGCGGTGCCGTCGGAGGTGACGAGCGGGACGACGACCTCGACCCCGGGCATGCCCTTGCGGGTGCGGTAGCGGACGACGACGGTGTCCTCGACGTCGTAGGTGCCGGTGACGCTGACCAGCTTCCACTCGTCCGCCTCGGCGACGTCCTTGCCGGGGGCGAGGACGTCGGTCAGCGGGACCGGGTCGCGCAACTCGTTGGCAGCGACGTAGGCGTTGCGCTCCTTGCGATCCTGGAGCCGGCCGAACTGCCACTCACCGAGCCACCAGGTGCCGTAGCCGACCAGGATGATCGCCAGGAAGAAGAGCACCCACCGGCGGCTCAGCAGGAATCGCCACGAGGCCAGCCAGGAACGCACCCCACAACGGTAGGACCAGCCCCGGACCAACCACCCACCGGCCTATCCTTGGACCATGCAGCCGCTCATGGACCAGTACGGACGCGTCGCGACCGACCTCAGGGTCTCGCTGACCGACCGCTGCAACCTGCGCTGCACCTACTGCATGCCCGCCGAGGGCCTCGACTGGCTGCCGACCGACCAGCAGCTCTCCGACGACGAGGTGGTCCGGCTGATCGGCGTCGCCGTCGGCCGGCTCGGCGTGCAGGAGATCCGCTTCACCGGTGGCGAGCCGCTCGTCCGCCGCGGACTGGTCGACATCGTGCGCCGGGTCCGTGATCTGGACGCCGACGTGGAGATGTCGATCACGACCAACGCGCTCGGCCTGGCGAAGACCGCCGCGTCGCTGGCGGAGGCGGGACTGAACCGGGTCAACGTCAGCCTCGACACGGTGCGCCGCGAGACCTTCCACGAGGTGACCCGGCGCGACCGGCTCGACGACGTGGTCGAGGGGCTGGCGGCCGCGGAGGCCGCGGGACTGGGCCCGGTGAAGGTCAACGCCGTGCTGCTGCGCGGCGTCAACGACGACCACGCCCCGGAGCTCCTGGCCTGGTGCATCGAGCGCGGCTACCAGCTGCGCTTCATCGAGCAGATGCCCCTCGACGCCCAGCACGGCTGGAGCCGCGACGAGATGGTGACGGCCGACGAGATCCTCGCCTCGCTGTCCACTGCGTTCGCCCTCACCCCGGCCTCCGAGCCGCGGGGCAGCGCGCCGGCCGAGCTGTTCACCGTCGACGGGGGTCCCGCCACCGTGGGCGTCATCGCCTCGGTGACGCGGCCGTTCTGCGGCGACTGCGACCGGGTGCGGCTCACCGCCGACGGCCAGGTGCGCAACTGCCTGTTCGCGCGCACGGAGTCCGACCTGCGGGTCGCCCTGCGCGCCGGGGCGTCCGACGACGAGCTCGCCGAGCGCTGGCTCACCGCGATGCGCGGCAAGGCGGCCGGGCACGGCATCGACGACCCGACCTTCCTGCAGCCGGACCGGCCGATGTCGGCCATCGGCGGCTGAGCGACCCGGCCCCGCTCAGGCGAGCGAGGCCGCCTCGACCGGGGCGTCCTCCAGCAGCGTGATGGTGCCGGCGGCACCGTCGACGCGCACCAGCTGGCCGTCGACGAAGCTGCTCGTGGCGTGCTTGGTGTCGACCACGCAGGGCACGCAGAACTCGCGCGCGACGATGGCGGCGTGCGAGGCCGCGCCACCGATGTCGGTGACGACGGCGGCGGCGTAGGCGAACATCGCCGTGTGGCCGACGTCGGTGACCGAGGCGACGAGAACGTCGTCCGGCTCGATGTCGTCGTCGGGACCGCGGAGCACCTTGACCCGGCCCTCGACGATCCCGGGGTAGACGCCCAGGCCGGACACCGAGCCGCCCACCGCGAGCGCCTGCTCGTCGGCCGCGGGCTCCCAGTGGCCCACGACGATGTCGGGCATGGTGATCGCCTTCAGCCGCTCGCGCTCGGCACGACGACGGGCGACCGTGGCCCGCAGGTCCTCGCGCGAGCAGAAGGCCTGGTCGAGGGTCAGGTAGAAGATGTCCTCGACCCGGTCCAGCTGGCCGAGGCCCACCCGCGCGCGTTCTTCGAGGTGGTGCGCACCCTCGCCGGGGCCTGCGGCTCGACCGGATGGGTCGCCTCGGTGCTGGGGGTCCACCCCTGGCACGTCGCCCTCTTCCCCGAGCAGGCGCAGGACGACGTGTTCGGGCCCGACCCGGACACGATCATCTGCTCGGCGTACGCCCCTGTCGGCCGGCTCGAGGCCGTGACCGGTGGCTACCGGCTGACCGGCCACTGGAGCTTCTCCTCGGGCGTGGACCACGCCTCGTGGGTACTGCTCGGCGCGGTGCTCCCCGGTGACGACGGCACGCCCCAGCACGTGACCGTGCTCGTGCCCCGCGCCGACTTCCGCACCGACGACGTCTGGGACGTGGTCGGCCTGCGCGGCACCGGCAGCAACGACGTCCACGTCGCCGACGCCTTCGTCCCGGCCCACCGCGTGCTCCCGCACGCCGCCCAGTCCGCCCTGCTGGCCCCCGGCCAGGACGTGAACACCGGTGCCCTCTACCGGATCCCGTTCGCGGCGGTCTTCGCCACGGCCGTGACCGCCCCCGTCCTCGGGGCCGTCACGGGCTGCCTGGAGTCCTGGCTGCTGCACATGCGCGAGCGGGTCCGCGGCAGCACCAGCGGGGGACGCTTCGCCGACGACCCGTTCGCCCAGGTGGCCATCGCCCGTGCCGCCTCCGAGGTCGACGCCGCCTGCCTGCAGATGGACCGGAACCTCGACGCGCTGGTCGCGCACGCCGTCGCGCAGGAGGAGATCCCGCTCGAGCTGCGCGCCCGCACCCGCCGCGACCAGGTGCTCGGCACCGAGCGCGCCCTGCACGCCGTCGACCTGCTCTTCAAGACCGCCGGCGGCAACTCGCTGCACCGCGGGAACCCGATCGAGCGGGCCTGGCGCGACGCCCACGCGGGCTCCGTGCACGTCGCCAACGACATCGACCGCGCCCTGTCGGGGTACGGCCGGCTGGCGTTCGGACTGCCCGTGGACGATGCGCTCGTCTGAGCCCGGACCTCCTCGTCCCGCTCAGCGAGAGCAACACCCGATCGGGGTGTGACCGCGACCACAGTCTCGCCATGCACGCAGTGATCATGAACGAGACAGGCGGGCCCGAGGTCCTCACGTACGGCGAGATCGCGACGCCGGAGCCCGCGCCGGGGGAGGTCCGCGTCCGGGTCGCGTACGCCGGCGTGAACCCCGCCGACTGGAAGAACCGGCAGGGCATGCTCGCCGCCTTCCGCCCCTACGTCTTCCCGTACGTGCTGGGCTTCGACGCAGCGGGCGTGGTCGACGCGCTGGGTGAGGGCGTCACCGGGTTCGCCGTCGGCGACCGGGTCTTCACGCCCACCAACCACGGCCAGGGCGCGCAGGGCAGCTACGCGGAGCACGTCGTCGCGAACGTCGACCGCGTCGCGCCGATCCCGGACGCGATGGACTTCAGGTCGGCCGCGGCGCTGCCGGTCGCCGCGCTCACGGCGTGGCAGGCACTCCAGCACAACGGCGGTGTCCAGGCGGGCCAGCAGGTCCTCGTGCACGGTGGCTCGGGCGGGCTCGGCGGCTTCGCCGTCCAGTTCGCGAAGGCGGCGGGCGCGCAGGTCGCCGCCACCTGCAGCACGGCCAACGTGGCCTACCTCGCCGGGCTCGGAGCCGATCTCGTCATCGACTACTTGGGCGACGACGTCACCGCCACCCTCAAGGAGTGGGCCCCCGAGGGTCTGGACCTGGTCGTGAACACCGCCGGCGCCAGCTCGCTGACGCACGGGCTCGACCTGGTCCGCAGTGGCGGTGCCCTCGTGAGCATCCCGACGCTGGTCGACGACGGCGACATCCCTGCCGAGGTCGCCGCCGCGGCGGGCCGCGGTGTCGAGCGGGTCTACTCGATGATGACCGACGTCGACTGCGCGCCCGCGCTCGCGACGATCGCGGACCTGGTGGTCGCGGGCGACGTACGGCTCCCGGAGATCCGGGAGTTCGCCCTGCAGGACGCGGCGACCGCCCACGAGGCGATCCAGACCGGCCACACCCGCGGCAAGATCGTCCTCAAGGTCGCGGAGCTCTGAGGTGAACGCCTCGATCACCGTCCGCGACCACTACGTCGTGGCCGCGGACCGCCTCGCGGAGCTGCGCACCCTCGTCGCCGGGTACGCCGACGGCGCGGCCGCCCGCGGCCTGGTCCTCACCGAGCAGGTCGCCGCCCCGCCGCTCGCCCTGGCCGACCAGCCGGTCACCCTCGACGTGCGCTGGACGCTCGCCGACGTGGGCGCCTTCTGGACCGCACGCGCCCAGTCCCACGACCCCGCCGTCGGGGCGTTCTGGGCCGCGGTCGACGCGATCGTCACCGCGCGCGAACGCACGTACGGCATGGCACCGGAGACGGTGCCGCCGAGCCCGGAGGACCTCGGTGCGCACGCCGCCACGCCGGCCGTCTGGCGGGAGACCGCCCAGCTGTACCTCCCCCCGGGTGCCGGGGAACCCGAGGTCGCCGCCCTCCTCGCCGACCTCGCGAGGGCTGCCGACCTGCCGGGGGTCGAGCAGTCGGTCGCCAGCCCCAACTTCGTCCCCGCCTACGGCGCCGGCCACGTGACCTGGGACCTGGTCTACCCCGACCGCGCGACGGCCGCGGTGGCCCGCAAGTCGACGCTGTGGACCGACGACCTGCTCCCGGCGCTCGAGCGCCACTGCGCGTCGCGCAGCGCCCTCGGCCTGGACACGGTCGGCGCCGGAGCCCGCGAGCCGGACCTCGCCGGGGGAGTGAAGCGCACCGCGCTCTTCCGCCTCCTGCCCGGTGTCGACGCGGCGGCCGCGGAGGCCTTCGCCCGCGACACCCTCGCCATGCCCGCGCACATCGGTGCGATCCGCAACTGGCGGCTCAGCAGGGCGGTCCCGCTCGACTGGGACGCCACGGCGGGGGAGCCGTGGACCTTCGTCTGGGAGCAGGAGTACGCCGACCTCGACGGCCTGGTCGTCGACTACATGGTCCACCCGCACCACTGGGCCCACGTGGACCGGTGGTTCGACGTCGAGTCGGGTGCCCAGGCCGTGGACCCGGCACTGTGCCACGCCTTCGCCGCTCTGGAGCGGGCCTTCATCACCCGTTGAGCGGCCGCTCGAACAGCCGCGACATCACGACCACCGTGCGCGACCGGTCGACCTGGTCGACGGCGCGGATGCCCTCGATGACCCGTTCGAGGTCGGCCATCGAGGCCGCCACGACGTGCACGAGCGCGTCCGCGTCTCCCGTGATGGTCCAGGCACCGATCACCTCGGGGAAGGCCTCGAGGTCCCGCTTGAGCCGGTCGGCGGAGACATTGCCCTGGTAGGACAGCTCGACGTACGCCGAGGTGTCCCAGCCCAGTGCCGCCGGGTCGATCAGCGCGGTGAAACCGGCGATCTCGCCCCGCTCGCGCATCCGGTCGACCCGCCGCTTGGCGGCCGGTGCGGAGAGGCCGACGGCGTCGCCGATCTCCTGGAAGGTGGCCCGCCCGTCGCGGAGCAGGACGTCGACGATCTGGCGGTCGAGCGGATCCATGGCGGCCTGCTTCCGTTTCTTGCGTCAGGTGACGATCGACGCAACAGACCAAGGTCCGGTGCGCAACGCATGGCGATTGCTTGCGTCAGACGACGACTCTAGCGTTGTCGGCACCTGCGAAAGGACCCCCATGCCGTCTGCTGTGACTGCTGCGCCCCCGCGGCACCTCGAGATCCTGATGTGCCCGCCGACCCACTTCGCCGTGGAGTACGCCATCAACCCGTGGATGGACACGACCGTTCCGGTCGACGTCGCGCGGGCCGTGGCGCAGTGGGAGGAGCTGCGGGCGACGTACCTGCGCCTGGGCCACGACGTCCGTGTCGCGGAGCCGGTGCCGGGCCTGCCCGACATGGTGTTCGCCGCCAACGCCGGGGTCGTGCACGATGGTCGCGTGCTGGTCTCGCGCTTCACGCACGCCGAGCGGCAGGGCGAGACCGCGGCCTACGCCGCCTGGTTCGAGGCCGCCGGCTACCGCGAGGTCCGCACGGCCAGCGTCCGCAACGAGGGCGAGGGCGACGTGCTGACCGTCGGCGGTGTGCTGCTCGCCGCGGCCGGCACCCGCACCACCCGCGAGGCCCACGCCGAGATGGCCGAGTTCTTCGGCGTGCCCGTCATCGCGCTCGAGCTCGTGGACCCCCGCTTCTACCACCTCGACACCGCGCTGATGGTGCTCGACGAGCGCACCGTCGCCTACTACCCGGGCGCCTTCTCGGAGGCCAGCCGTGCGGTCATCGAGCAGCTCTTCCCGGGGGCGATCCACGCGACCGAGGAGGACGCCTGCGGCTTCGGCCTCAACGCGATGAGCGACGGCGTCCACGTGGTCATGTCCGACCGCGCCACCCACCTGCAGGAGGTGCTGCGCGAGCGCGGCTACCAGCCGATCGGCGTCGACATGAGCGAGCTGATCAAGGCCGGCGGGAGCGCGAAGTGCTGCACCCTGGAACTGCGCGCATGAACGTCACCTTCCTCGACGTGCCCGGCATGGTCCGCTGGGTCACCGCCCGCGGGGTCGAGAACATCGTCCGCGACCTGACCACCGCCATCGACGCCGACTTCGCCCGTTGGCAGGACTTCGACAAGACCCCGCGCGTGGCCAGCCACTCGCCCGAGGGCGTGCTCGAGCTGATGCCGACCAGCGACGGCGTGACCTACGGCTTCAAGTACGTCAACGGCCACCCCAAGAACCCCGAGCGTGGCTTCCAGACGGTCACCGCCTTCGGCATGCTCGCCGACGTGGGCAACGGCTACCCGCTGTTCCTCACCGAGATGACCATCCTCACCGCCCTCCGTACGGCGGCCACCTCGGCCATGGCCGCACGCCACCTCGCCCGCCCGGACTCCACGAGCATGGCGATGATCGGCTGCGGTGCCCAGGCCGAGTTCCAGGCCCTCGCGTTCCGCGCGGTCCTCGGCATCAACAGCCTGCGGATCTGGGACACCGACCCCGCTGCCATGGACAAGCTGGAGCGCAATGCGGTCCGTGCCGGGTTCGACGTCCACCGCGCGTCCGACGCCCGCGAGGCCTGCCGGGGCGCCGACATCGTCACCACCTGCACGGCCGACAAGGCCAACGCGATCGTCCTGCCCCACGACGCCGTGGAGCCGGGCATGCACCTCAACTGCATCGGCGGCGACTGCCCCGGCAAGACCGAGCTCGACCCCCGCACGGTCGCCGCGTCCCGCGTGTTCGTCGAGTACACGCCGCAGACGCGCATCGAGGGCGAGATCCAGCGCCAGGCGCCGGACTTCCCGGTGACCGAGCTCTGGGAGGTCGTCCAGGGCCGCCGTACCGGGCGGGAGAGCGCCGCCGACGTGACGCTCTTCGACTCCGTCGGCTTCGCCGTCGAGGACTTCAGTGCCCTGCGCTTCGTCTACGACGCCGTCCGCGCCGACCCCGACGTCGCCACCGTCGACCTCGTCGCCGAGCCCGCCGACCCGAAGGACCTGTTCGCGTACGCGACCGCTGCTGCCGTCGTGGGCGTATGAGCACGATCGGCAGCGCGCAGGCGCCGCGCGACGTGGTGATGGTGCGTCCGCACCGCTTCGCCCCCAACCCGGAGACGATCGCCGACAACCTCTTCCAGCCGCGGACGCCGGTCGTGCCGACGTCCGCGCTGGCCGAGGCCGCCTACTGGGAGGTGACCGCGATGGTCGCCACCCTCACGGAGGCCGGCATCCGGGTGCACCTCTTCGAGGACGAGGAGGCCGGTCGACCCGACAGCGTCTTCCCCAACAACTGGTTCACGACGCACCCCGACGGCCGGGTCGCGCTGTACCCGATGTACTCGCCCAACCGGCGCACCGAGCGCCGCCGGGACATCATCGATGCGCTCCGTGGCACCTTCCGGATCACCGCCGTGCACGACTACTCCGTGCTCGAGGACGACGCGCTCTACCTCGAGGGCACCGGGTCGATGGTCCTCGACCACGACCACCGGGTGGCCTACGTCGCCCGCTCGTTCCGGTCCCACGACCGAGCCGTCGCGATGGTCTGCCAGGACCTCGGCTACCGGCCGGTGGTGTTCTCGACCGTCGACGGCCGGGGCGCCCCGATCTACCACACCAACGTGATGATGGCGGTCGGCCCGCGGCTCGCCCTGGTCGCGCTCGACTCGATCCCCGACGCGGGGGAGCGGCACGCCGTCGCCACCAGCCTCGCCACGACCGGTCACACCGTCGTCGAGCTCACCAGCGACCAGCTCGACGAGTTCGCCGGCAACACGATCGAGCTGACCGGCGCCGACGGCCCGTGCCTCGTGCTGTCGGCGCGCGCCCACGCGAGCCTCACGCCGGGTCAGCTGCAGGTGCTCTCCGCGCACACCCGCCTGCTGCCGATCGACGTGCCGACGATCGAGCTCGCCGGCGGGTCCGTCCGCTGCATGATCGCGGGCATCCACCTCGCGGCGCGGCAGGTCGCTCAGCCGGCCTGAACGACCCGGACCAGCGCGACGCGGGCCGATCCGTCGAGGCGCGCGGTCCCGGCGCCGGTCAGCACCGCGACGTCACCGGTGCCGAGGTCGGACCCGTCGAGGACGAGCGCCCCGTCGAGCACGACCATCACCGTCACCGCGGCGTCCGCCGCGAGCTCCACGGGCCCGGCGACCTGGCGCACCTCGATGTCGCCGGTCGTCGTACCGCGTCGGGTCATCAGGTTGAGGTCGCGGGTCGGCCGCTCGACGGTGCACGTCACCGGCAGCCCGCCGTCGAAGGCGAAGGGCACGTCCCGCGCGAGCGGCTGCGGCCCGTCGGGCAGGTGCAGCACCATGCCGTCGCCCTCGACCAGCACGATCGTCCGGTCGATGCCCGGGAACAGTGAGAAGTCCCCGCTCTGCCCGACCTCGGCGAGGCTCACCCGCCACGCGAAGTCGTCGGGTGGGTCGCCGAGGGCGAGCTCGGTGGTCAGGCCCCGGCCGTTGCGCCAGGGAACGCGCGGCAGGTCCGCGGCGCGGGTGATCGTGGTGGTCATCGCGGTCCAGTCCACCGGATGTGAGGGCGGACGTGAAGGCCGCCCAGCGGCCCGGCGTCTGGGATCCGAGACCGCGCGACGTCAGTCGAGCGTCACGCGCGCCACCAGCCGGTGCCGCCCACCGTCCTCGGTGACCGAGATGCCCGTTGTGCCGAACGCGGCGGCGTCCTCCGGCGACAGGTCGCCCTCGGAGACCATCGGCAGCCAGCTGTCGTCGAAGTCGGCGTAGGTGATCACCATGGCGTCGTCCGCGTCGGCGGTGGCGTCCTGGAAGCGCTCGAGGTCGCCGAGCGTCCTGTCGGGGTCCACCAGCTCCGCGAGGTACGACGGGTTGGGGCCGATCACGACTCCGTCGTCGGTGCGCACCGACTTGGCCACCACACCCAGGTCGTCCTGGGCGGCCAGCTTCGCCAGCGCGGCCTCGATCTTCGCCGGGTCGCCGGTGACCCGCGCGGCGATCGTGACCTTCGCGAGGTCCTCGTCCTCGAGCGCCTTGGCGAATCCCTTCTTCGCCGCGAATGCGACGGAGTCGCCGCCGAGAGCCTCGAGGTCCTCGGGGGAGAGGCCCGTGGCCTCCCGGAAGCCGTCGACCAGCTCGGCGTCGGTGGAGCCCGAGGTGAAGAACCCGCCACGGGTCACCATCGGCTTCGCCCAGCCGTCCTTGAAGCCGGCGCCGAACGCGAGCACCGTGTCGGCGGGCAGGGCGGCGACCGCGTCGCGCGCGACCGTGGCGTCGTACGTCGACTCGTAGCCGGTCAGGAAGGGATCGGCGACGATCTCGAGCTCCAGGCCACCGTCGTCGAAGCGGGCCACGCCGCCGAGGCCGGAGAAGTTCTCGACCTGCTTGCGGACCTTCTCGGGGACCTGGAAGAGGTCCTCGAGCTCGTCGTCGATCTGATCCTCGTCGATGGGCTCGGCATCTCCTTCCGGACCCACCTCGTCGTAGTGGAACGCCTTCGCCATATCCGCGTCCAGCTGCTTCTGCTGGGTGGGCGTGAGGTCCTCGTACTCGTCCATGAGGTCCATCACGCGCTGCTGCTCGGGCGTGAATTCCTCGTCGAAGTCACCGTCGGCGTCGCCCTCGAAGTCGGTGGCGAACGCGCTCAGGAAGGTCACGCTCGACACCAGCCCGGCCACCGGGTCCAGCGAGGTCACGGGCGACCACGAGAAGAAGCCGAGCACGTCGGAGGCGTCCTCGTCGTCCAGCAGCGCCTTGCCGAGCGCCGGTGCGGCGTACATGGTCAGTACCCCGGGGTCGCCGGCCGCGCCGGTCAGCTCCTGGAAGGTGCCGTCCTCGGCGAGGTTGGCGCCCTTGGTGTCGGAGACGACCTGCTTCGCGACCTGGTCGTCCTCGGCGAGCACGGCCCACTTCTCGCCGACGGTGAAGCCGAAGCCCCCGCAGTCGTCGGCGGTCCTGCCGAGCCCGGAGCGCGCCTTGTCGGCGTCGGAGACCTGGAGGACGACGACGACCTGCAGCCCGTCCTGCGGTACGACGGCCACGGCGCCGCGGTCGCCGGCCCAGCTCTTGACGTCCTTCCACGACAGGTCGCAGCCGCCGTCGGAGTCGATGGCGTCGACGATCGACTCGCGCAGGTCGTCGGTGGACCCGAGCCCGAGCTCCTTCTTGAGCGAGGGAACCGAGCGGAGCGCGTCGTAGGCCGCGACCTTCTGCCCGCCGGGCGGGTCGAGGTCGACGGCGAGGTAGGCGAGGGTGTTGGCGGGGAGCGCCTCGGCGGGCTGCGGTCCCTGGGAGCTCCACGCCTGCCAGGCCCAGGCGCCACCACCGACCACGGCGGCGACGACGACCACTCCGGCGGTCGCGGCGGCGCGGCGGCGCGGGCGGCGGGGAGCGGGTTCGGGGGAGGGCAGGGCGTCAGCGAGGGTCACCGGGCTCACGCTACGGCCTGAGAACCCTCGCCACTGTCGTTTCCGGACAGGTCGACGAGAGGTCGACTTGTCTATTACCGCCGGTTGCAGACAACCATTGTGTGCAACAGGCGTTTGCACTAACTTGGCGGGCATGGGCAGCATCGGGACCAGCCAGCAGGACTACCAGGACCTGCTCCGCACCCTCTCCGAGGCGTCGGTCGACCACCACTTCGACGCCTTCGTCGATATCGCCTGGGACGCGCCGGAGAACCGGATCGATCCGCTGGATCCGCGCTGGATCCTGCCGAAGGTCGACGCGCTCGGACGCACCGAGTGGTACCGCTCGCTGCCGCGCGAGCGCCAGATCGAGGTCGGCTTCTACCGCCAGACCAACGTCGTCAAGGTCGGCCTGCAGTTCGAGCAGGTCCTCATCGCCGGCCTGATGATGTACTGCCTCGACCTCCCCAACGGCCGTCCGGAGTTCCGCTACTCCACGCACGAGGCGACCGAGGAGTGCCACCACACGCAGATGTTCCAGGAGTTCGTGAACCGGACCGCTCTCGACGTCGCCGGCTCGCACTCCCTGTTCCGTGCGCTCGGCCCGTTCCTGCCCCTGGCAGCCAAGCACCTGCCCTTCATCTTCTTCATCGGCGTGCTCGGCGGCGAGGAGCCGATCGACTACGTCCAGAAGGTGATGCTCCGCTCCGGCGAGGACATGCACCCGCTCCTGGAGCGGATCAGCCAGATCCACGTCGCCGAGGAGGCGCGCCACATCGGCTTCGCCCACCAGTACCTCGAGCACCGCGCCCCGCGCCTGGGCCGCTTCCACCGGGCCTTCGCCTCCGTGCTCACGCCCGTCCTGATGCGGGTGCTGTGCGACGCGATCGTGGTCCCGGGCAAGAAGGCGGTCCGTGACATGGGCATCCCGCCCGAGGTGGTCCGCGAGGTCTGGTGGGAGAGCCCCGAGTCGCGGGAGTTCCTGCGTGACATGTTCGGCGACGTCCGGATGCTCGCCGAGGAGCTGGGCCTGATGAACCCGGTCTCGCGCCGGATCTGGCGCCGGCTCGGCATCGCGGGCCGCCCCAACCGGTTCCGCAGCGAGCCGGCCCGGGCAGCCTGAACCTGCTCGGGATCAGGGAGCCGGGCGGTACCACTCCGGCAGTACGCCGGGCTGCAGGTCGGTGGCGTCGCCGGGCCGCGTCAGCGTGAGCACCGCGCGGACGATCTCCGGCCGGTCGTGCAGGGCGTTGGCGATCGATCCCAGTCGCTCGGCCACGTCGGACTCCGGCGCGTCACCCACGAGGTCGACCGCCGCGACGAGGAAGATCCGGTCGGCGCCGACCCACTCCATGTAGAGGTAGCTGATCCGCGCGATCTCCGGGTGGTCGAGCAGTGCGCGCAGGGCGACGTCGCGCGTCAGCGGCGTGACCGTCTCGCCGGTCAGGAAGTCCATGTTGCGCCGGATCAGGATGAGCGCGACGACGCCGAGCAGGACGCCGACGACGATCGAGCCGATCGCGTCCCACACCGGGTCGCCCGTCAGCTGGTGCAGCAGGATGCCGACGAAGGCGACCGCCAGCCCGATCAGTGCGGCGAGGTCCTCGGCGAAGACGGCGCGCAGCATCGGGTTCGAGGTGACCTTGAGGTAGCGCAGCGGCGAGACCCGGCGCCGGGACGCAGCAGTGCGCGCCTCGCGCAGCGCCTGGAGGAAGGAGGTGCCCTCGAGGACGAAGGCCAGGGCGAGCACGACGTACGCCCACGTGTACGACGGCGCCTCCTCCTCGGCGCCCAGCGACTGCACGCCGTGCCAGACCGACACGGCCGCGCCCACGGTGAACAGGCCGAAGGCCGCGAACATCGACCAGATGTAGCCGACCCGGCCGTAGCCCAGCGTGTGGGTGGCGTCCGGCGGCCGGGCAGCGCGGCGCTCGCCGATCAGCAGGAACACCTCGTTGCCGGCGTCGGCCCAGGAGTGCGCCGCCTCGGCGATCATCGACGCCGAGCCGGTGACGACCGCCGCGACGCTCTTGGCCACCGCGATCAGCAGGTTCGCGGTGAACGCGACGACGACGGTCAGCACCCGACGGACGCTACCGGGCGCCGGCCTCCGCGAGCGAGCGGCGCATCTCGTTGATCCATGCCTTGTAGGCCACGTGGTCGGCGCGCAGCCGCTCGCCGGGCCACCCGTCGGGCAGCAGCTCGGCGGGGAGGACCGGGTCGGTGAGCAGGTGGCGCCCCGAGGTGGCGCAGGCGGTGAAGCGGAGCACCGGGTCCTCGGTGGTCGTCGCGTCCAGCAGCTGCCGGGCGGACCTCGCCCAGGCGTCGAGGTCCCACAGCCGCGCGGCGAGCTCGGCGGGATCGGCGACGGGGGCGGCCGTGAACCGCTCGCACACGGCGCTGACCCGCTCGGGCCAGTCGAGCTCGAGGTTCGCCGGCCGGGTCCACACCCCTTCGCGGAGCTCGGCGAGCCGGAGCCCGGCGAGCTCGGCGCGCAGCTCGGCGCGGTCGGCCGCCGTACGACCGGCGGTGGTGACGACGACCAGCTCCCACGTGCCGTCCCAGTCCCGCCGTCGCGGGTGGGTCGCGCGCTCCTGGCGGCCCTGGCGCTCGAGGAGACGTTCGGAGAGCCCGTAGCCGCCCTCGTCGTCGCGGACCACGTCGCCGGCGGCCGTCATCCGCGAGAGCGCGACCCGGACGGTCGGCTCGGCGAAGCCGACCAGCGCGGCCGCGGCGACCAGCTCGCGGGTGGCGAGCGTCGACTCCTCGGCGGCAAGCATCAAGGTGAGCAGCGCGGAGCGCGTCGTGACGGGCTTGAGGACGGTGGTCGCGGGAGGCATGGTGGGGCTCACCTTACGGTGTGCCGACACCTGTCGAGAATGTGTTGTGACCTATGTCTAACACTCTTGGCACGACTGTTCGACGTGTGTAACGGTTTCGTCATGACGCAGAACTCCACCGGCGGACGCCTCGCCGGACGCACCCTGATGATGTCCGGCGGCAGTCGCGGGATCGGCCTGGCGATCGGCCTGGCCGCCGCCCGCGAGGGCGCGAACGTCGTGCTGCTCGCCAAGACCGACCTGCCGGACCCCCGGCTGCCCGGCACCGTCCACACCGCCGCCGCCGAGATCGAGGCCGCCGGGGGACAGGCGCTCGCCGTCGTAGGCGACGTCCGCGACGAGGCCTCGGTCGAGAACGCCGTGGCCCGCGCGGTCGACCGCTTCGGCGGCATCGACATCTGCATCAACAACGCCTCGGCCATCGCGCTGGACGGCACGGCCGAGCTGCCGGTCAAGCGCTTCGACCTGATGACCCAGATCCAGCTGCGCGGCACCTACCTGCTCACCCGCGCCTGCCTGCCCCACCTGCGCCAGGGCACCAACCCGCACATCCTCTCGCTCAGCCCGCCGCTCAACCTGTCGCCCGAGTGGCTGGGCAAGCACCCGGCGTACACGCTGGCGAAGTACGGCATGTCCCTGCTGACCCTGGGCTGGGCCGCGGAGTACGCCGACGACGGCGTCGCCGCCAACTGCCTCTGGCCCGAGACCCTCATCGCCACTGCCGCGGTGCAGAACCTGCTCGGCGGCGACGACGCGATGGCGAAGGCCCGCACGCCGGAGATCGTGGCGGACGCCGCGATCGAGGTGCTCGTGCGCCCCTCCCGCGAGCTGACCGGCCAGACGCTGCTCGACGTGGACGTGCTCCGTGACGCGGGCGTGACCGACCTGTCGTCGTACGGCGGGACGGGCGAGCTGGAGTACGACATCTTCGTGGACGGCCCCCGATGAGCGCTCCCCGCACCGACGCCTACGCCGCCCTGCTCGGCATCGACGTCACCGGGCACGGCGGCGGCCGGGCCGAGGCGCAGGTGCAGGTCACCGACGACCACCTCAACCCGCACGGCACCGCCCACGGGT
This sequence comes from Nocardioides sp. Root240, assembly GCF_001428825.1. Classification (GTDB taxonomy): domain Bacteria; phylum Actinomycetota; class Actinomycetes; order Propionibacteriales; family Nocardioidaceae; genus Nocardioides. The sequence continues at coordinate 632,079 of NZ_LMIT01000002.1, forward strand.
CCTTCCTGTTCTCCCTCGCCGGCATCGCCCTCGCGGCAGCCGCCAACGACGACGAGCACTCCGGCGTGGTCAGCGCCGTGCACATCGACTACGTGCGCCCGGCCCGTCCGGGGGACGCCCTGCTCGCGACCGCCGAGGTCGCGGAGCGGCTGGCGAAGGAGGACCTGTTCGTGGTGCGGGTGACCCACGGCGACGAGCTGGTCGCCCGGGCGACCGGGCGCGCCAACCGCCGCGCACGCTAGGTACACCTACGCCGGGCTCAACGCGAGACGCAGGTGTGCGTGCCGGCGCACGAAGATGCTCGGCACCCACACCGCCGCCTCGTCCGCGGGTCCGTCGAGCCGGAACGACGAGGTCCGGGTCAGCAGCGCGTGGATCGCGACGGTCGCCTCGAGCCGGGCGAGCGCCGAACCCACGCAGAAGTGGATGCCGCGGCCGAACGCGAGGTGCTGCCGGACGCCGGTGCGGCCGAGGTCGAGCAGGTCCGGCTCCTCGAAGCGCGCCGGGTCGCGGTTGGCCGCGCCCCACAGCAGGAGCAGGGTGCTGCCGGCCGGCAGGTCCACGTCGCCGAGGCGCGTGGGAGCGGTGACGTGGCGGTAGTGCCCGCGGAAGGGCGACTCCAGGCGCAGGCACTCGTCGAGGAACGGGTCGATCAGGTCCGGCTGGTTGCGGAGCCGGTTCTGCAGGCACCCGTCCGTCGCCAACCGGTACGCCGCCGTGCCGAGCAGGCCCGCGGTGGACTCCCCGCCGGCACCGATCAGCTGCAGCAGCACCAGCACCGCCGTACCGACCTCGAGCTCGTCGAGCTGGCAGGCCAGCACCAGCTCGCCCATCAGGTCGTCACCCGGCCGGTCGAGCGCGGCGTCGAAGCGTCGCGCCAGGTGGTCGTGGAGGGCGAAGGAGGCGTTGATCGTGGTCTCGAGCCGCTGCTCGTCGACCCAGCCGCCGAGCATCTCGGTGCTGTCGTAGGCCCACCGCAAGAGGTCCGGCACGTCCTCGGGCGCGAGCCCGATCAGCTCCGCGACCAGCGCGAGCGGAAGCCGGTCGGCCATGTCGGCCGCCCAGTCGGCGCTGTCGCCCGAGAAATGGGTGTCCCAGAGCCGGTCGACCTGCCCGGTCACGGACGACTCGAGCGCCCGGATCCGGCGGCCGATCGTGCCGAGCACGGCCGAGCGGTGCAGCTTGTGCGTCGGGTCGTCGGCCGTCGCGAGCACCTGCTCGACCGAGCCGCCGCCGTCCATCGGCAGCGTCGTCGCCGTGCCGTCCGGCCTGCGGACCAGGACCGAGCGCAGGTGCGAGGAGTAGGTCTCGGGCGCGGCCAGCACCTCCTGCACCAGCGCCCACGAGGACACCAGGTGCACGTCGGTCCCGGGGACGCGGTGCACGGGCGCGGCGGTCCGCAACCGGTCGAGCGCCGGGTACGGATCGGCGACCAGCGCGGGGTCGAACACGTCGAACATGGGATCAGCGTCGGACCCGAAGTGCGGCGCGTCCAGAGAACCGGACACCTCGCTTCCGCCGGGCTCAGAGCCAGCCGGCGAAGCCCAGACCGACGGCGAGCACGACGTCCACGGCGAACATCGCGCCGACCACGGCGAACCGCTTCCGGTGGCTGTCCATGTCGAACACCGTCGCTGCGATCCAGAAGAAGGTGCCGTAGCCGAGCACCACGACCGGCAGCAGGAAGGGCTCGTCCCAGTACCACCACGACCAGTGGAAGATCCCGGCCCGGTGCAGGAGCACCTCCACGAACACGCACACGCACGACCACCAGGTGATGAACACCCAACGGTTCGGCACGCCGAGGATCCGCATCCCCCTGTCCGCAGGCAGGAACTTCACGAACTCGATGCCACTGATCAGGAACAGGAAGATGATCTCGACCGACCAGCCGATGAGCACGAGGTACGCCGTGTCGCCCGTGACGATCCACAGCGGAGCCCGGTCGCTGGCATGGAACCAGGCCGAGTTCACGAGCTCGTTGAAGACGTCCATCAGGAAGAAGGCCAGTCCCGCGGCGACCACGTCGTAGCGCCGACGCTCGACCTCGGCGGCGTAGACGTACATCACGATGCCGAAGAAGGTCACGACGTACCAGTGCAGGTTCGACGGGTCGCGCAGCATCGCCAGGGCCTCGCGGGCAGGTTCGGTCGGGGCGAGCACACTGAGCAGGGGCGTCACGACGTCCGAACCTAGGTCCGTCCGGACGTTCCCGAGGTGGTGGTCCGGACACTGTGGGAGCCTGCGGCTTGTGGGTATCTCCATCGAGCAGCGGATGCGTCCCTACCTCGACGCGATGTGGGCGGACCGGGACGAGATCGTGCGCCGGGTCAGCCGCGCGGTGACGACCGGCGTCCCGAGCTACGCGACCACCCCCTCGAGCGAGGTGTGGATCGGGATGACACGCATCCTGGAACGGGCCGCCCACGGCAACCCGTTCGGAGCGCCGACCGAGGAGGACCGGCTGGCGGCGCTCGGCACCGGCGCCCAGGGAGCCGGTGCGGGCATCGAGGTCGGCGACCTCGTCACCGCCGTGCTGCTCGGCGCTCGCGAGGTCGAGGACGACGTGCTCGACCGGGCCGCTCGGGCAGGGACCGGCGCCGATGCGTTGCTCGACGCCTCCCGCCGTGCCCGGGTGTGGGCCGAGCAGGTGGCCGTGTGGGCCGCCGAGGGACTGCTCGGCGCGGCCGTCGACGACGTCGAGGAGCACGTCCGTCACGACCGGCTGCTCACCGAGCTCGCGGCCGGCGACGTCGACGCGGCCCGCGCCACGGCGATCCGGCTCGGGCTCGACCCGGCAGCGCGCTGGTGGGCCGTCGTACCGCTTCCGGAGGCGACGCCGGCGCTCCGCCTGGCCAACCACGGAGCGGTCTGGGGTACGACGAGCGGGCTGCTGCCGCGCCCGCCCGTCGTCCCCGGCGAGCTCGTCGCCGGCGTGGGCGGACCGGCGCTGCTCGACGACCTGCCAGGCGCGCTGCGTGAGGCGACCCGCGCCGCGCGGGTCGCACTCCAGTTCGACCAGCGGGGGAGTGCGACGTTGGCAGGACTCGGCCTGCTGGTGCCCCTGCACGAGGACCCCGCCCTGGCCGCGCGTCTGCACGCCCGCTGGCTCGCACCCCTGGCGACCGAGCCGCGCCACGAGCTCGAGCCGACCCTGCGCGCCTGGCTCGCCCGCGACGGCCAGGTCGACGCGGTGGCCCGCGACCTGGGCGTGCACGCCAACACGGTGCGCAACCGGCTCGCCCGGGTGGGACGCCTCCTCGGCGACGACTGGCGGACGCCGCAGGGCCGGGCCGAGCTGTGGGCGGCGCTCCAGAATGCTGGGGGCCAACTTGTGGGAACCTCCACCTCCGAGGGGTGACGACGCGCCGTTGAATGAGTCGGACCGAGGAGGCCCGATGCTGCGACGTACGACCGCGATCCTGACCCTGGCGATATGCCTGCTGGTTCCCCAGCTGTCCGGCCCCGCACGGGCCGAGGGCGACATGGACATCGACCCGCAGGACCTGCTGGCCCAGGTGCCCGGGATCCTGCAGGCGCTGCTGGTCGACCGCACCGACATGCTGCGCTGCCCGGAGCTGATCGGCGGCACCATCGGCCTGCCGGAGCGCGCCGACGAGACCGGTCGCCAAGGTGTCGACGAGGGCAACCCGCTGCGCGCGGGCGACCCCTCAGCCGCACCGGCCGGGCTGCCGGACCAGGTGGTCTTCCGCAGCACCACCCAGACCTTCAACCGGCGCTACCAGTTCGTGCTGGCCGCCGGGAACATCTGGTACCGCTCCAACACCGAGGTCACCGGCATCCGCGAGCCGTGGGCTCCGCTGGTCACCTCCGCCTGCTTCGCCGGCCGGCTCGTCGGCATCTCGGCCGACGACGACGAGCTGATCGCCGTCGACAGCGACCGCTGGGTCTACGGCATGGACGGCGCGCTGAGGACGCCGCAGCAGTTCAACTGGTCGCTGCGCTGGGGACCGCTGTTCTGGACCGGGCCCGGCCGCATGCTCCCGACCGGGATCAGCACCTGGTCGTGGTCGGTCGTCTCGCAGGTCGAGGACCTGACCTGGCCCGACGACGCCGGCAACGCGCACGCCGTCGGTGCCGGCAAGGTCTCGCACATCTGGACGCTGAGCCACGGCGGCCAGCGCCTGACCTACCTCGACCCGTGGCTGGCCAAGGACGAGAGCTACGAGATGTGCGGCCCGCACCGCGGCCGGTTCCGGGCCGTGAACATGTCGGCCAGCGGTTCCACGATCTTCGTCGTCGGTCCGCACGGCGACCTCTTCACCCGGCTCTACGACTTCGACATCGCCGGCGCCGACCCGCTCTTCTTCGACTACGCCTACGCCGACCAGCGCGGGCTCGCGAAGCCGCGCATCCAGCTGCCGTCACCGGCGTGGATCGAGCAGCCGAAGGTGCCCGGCACCATCACCAGCCGGATCTCGATCCACAAGGTCGGGCGGGGCGCGATCCACCGCCAGCTGCGCGTCGAGGGCCGCCGGTCAGGACAGGTCGGCTACTGGCACAAGGACATCCGTGCTCGCGCCTGGTCGTTCACGCCGACCGGTGGGGCGCTGGTCGGACGGGTGCTCGACAACCCGGCCAGCGACACGTCTGCGGCCGGCCTCGGCGGGGGCGAGGACGGCCGCTACGTCGGCACCGTGCCCGGCGGCACGGTCACCATCGCGGACTTCAACACCTACTGCACGCCCTCGACGGTGCGTGTCCGGCTCACCACGGGGGAGTCGTTCACCCTGCGCCTGCACACGGTCGACAACATCCGCGAGTTCCGCCGTGCCCGCGGCCTCGACACCCAGCCGCGGATGTTCAACGGCACGCTCGAGGTCCCGCCGGCGCTGCGCTCCAGCGCGGACCCGCAGGTCCGCGCCTTCGTGACCAAGCTCGGCAGCGGCCGCTTCATCAAGGCCAACCTCGACGGCACGACGAGCCGCCTCGTCTTCCGTACCCAGCCGTGGCGCCTGTCGTTCGTCAGCCCCGGCTGATCGCCTTCTCGCTGCCCAGCCGGGCCCGCGCGGCCGCACGGACACCCGCCTCGTGCGAGCCCGGCGCAGCGTGCGCCGCAGCCGCCGCGCCCTTCCACGTGCCGCGGATGCCGTGCTCGCGCTGCATGTGCCGGAAGTAGTCGACGACCTCGACCTCCTTGGCCCGTAGCGCCAGCTCGGTCGAGGTCGGACGGTCGGGCACGCCCGGCTCGGCCGCGATCGCTGCAGCCCGGGCCTCCTCACGAGCGCGGGTGAGCCGCTCGCCGACGTGGTCGGCCCACGCCTCGTAGAACGCCGCGCGTGCCGTCGACCCGTGCACCGGCCGCTCCTCCCACGTGCGCCGGCGCGCGTTCCAGACCTGGCGGGTGTCGGCCTTGTGAGCGCCGGAGCGCAGGTGGGCGTCGCCGTCGGCGACCATCTGCGTCACCAGGGAGGCGTAGAGCGCCTTGACGATCGCGATGTCGGACGGGAAGCCGTAGAGGGTGACGCGGGTGTTGCTGGTGTAGATCGCCACCCGGACGTCGTTGGCCCGCGCGATCTCGAGCACCAGCCGGACGTAGCGGGCCAGCGAGCGCTTGCCGGACTCGCCGATCAGCACCGTCTCCCACGCCGGGTCCTGGCGCTGCTCCTCGTTGCGGGCCGAGGCGCGGGCGACGGCGAGCGCGATCTGGTGGCGGGTGGCCAGCGTCTGCGCCTTGGCGAAGAAGGCGTCGCGCTCGGCGGTGTTGGACGTGCGCTCGGCCTGACGGAGCAGGCGCCCGATCCGCAGCAGGGTGCGGTCCTCGCCGTCGATGCCGGTGTCGAGCCCGGAGATCCGGTAGGCGGTGTGGAGCAGCTCGGCCAGCACCGGCATCCCGATGTCCTCGAGCAGCCGCAGGAAGGTCGTGCGGAAGCCGGTGCCGTGGCCGTCCTCGCCCGCCAGGTGGTGGGCGACCTCGTGCAGCACCACCGCGGCCCGCAGCGACCACGCGCCGCCGACCTCGCGCGGGGGGATCGCGACGACTCCGCGCAGCGGCAGCTCGCCCCGCTCGTAGTGGGCCTGCCGCGGACCACGCCGGGAGCGGACCACGACCGGCACGCCCGCCAGGTCGAGGCCGTCACGGTCGTCGTACCGGCTGCCGGTGGCGACGAGGTGGGAGAGGACCTTGTCGACGTAGTCCTGGACGCCCGCCGGGTCGCTGAACCGCGGCTCGGTCTCGGGCTCGTGCTCGACCACCTGAGCGCCGACGGTGATCCGCAACGGCCGTCCCGGATGGCGGCTCGCCTCGTCGAGCCAGCCGGCGAGCAGGTCCTCGGCGGCGTAGACGGAGGCAGTGTCGTCGGCCATGGGAACAGCCTTGCAGGAGGCCCCGACACAGGGCCCGTCAGGACTGCAGGTTTCGCTGAGAACCCACTGTGGAAAGGGTTACGCTCCGTCTGCGGCAACCGCCGCAGAACCTTCACCAAAATCATCCCGGGGGCACCATCCACATGCACGTGAAGTCCTTCCGACGGGCCATCATCCTGGCCGTCGCCCTGGTGGCGAGCACGCTGTCGCTCGTCACCGGCACCACGACCGCAGCGCACGCCGCGGCCTACACCACCAAGCCGTACCTGCAGCGGAGCACCACGCTGGTCCAGCACGGCAGCGCGTCCTACGGCAAGGTCACCCTCACGGCGGGCGTGGGGCTCGTCGAGGCGCCCGGCTACGACGCCAACCGCGGGACGGTCCAGGTCCAGCGCCAGATCGTCGGCCAGACCGCCTGGAGCACGATCTACACCGCTGACCTGGCGGCCAACTTCCACCCGAGCTGGACCTTCGCGCCGACCTACTCGGCGAGCTACCGCGTCGTCTACAGCGGCTACTCCGACGCGTCCAACAGCTTCGGGGCCGCGACCGGCGGCAGCTACCGCGTGAACGTCGCGCGCAACCTGCACGACAACTACCGCTCGAGCACCCGCACCTTCTACGGCAAGGTCTCGCCGAAGTACGCCGGTCGCGCCATCGTGATCCAGAAGTCGACCTGCGCCCGTCCGCGGCTCGCGTCGTGCCGCTGGGGCGCCTACAAGACGATCCGCACCAACTCGACGAGCAACTTCTCGCTGCGCCTGCCGGTCTACCGCACGAAGACGCACTTCCGTGCGGTCATCGCGGCCAGCAACGGCTACGTGAAGAGCTTCTCGAACTACTACGTCTCGACCTGGCGCTCCTGAGCCACGCAGACGACTGACGATCGGCCGCCGGGTCCACCCGGCGGCCGATCCATTTTTCGTCTCGGGTGGTTAGTGGGCGCCGTACCGGGGAAAGGGCCTCGAGCGCCACGCTCGCACCACCTATCCCGGGAGCACCACCTCATGCAGCACAAGAACCTCGCGCGCGTCGTCCTGACGCTCCTCGCCTGCCTCGCCGGCTCGCTGGCCGTCATCGGTCCGGCCGCGCCGGCCCACGCCGCGGCGGACGCGACCATCTCGCACCTGACGCAGGACGCCACCGTGCGGACCTACGGCCAGTACGTCACCCTCAAGGGCTGGGTCACCTGCTGCGGCAGCTCGACGCCCGGCTACGGCGCCAACGTCAAGCTCCAGCGCCGGATCGGCTCGGGCGGGTGGACCCTCTTCTCCACCCGGACGCTCACCGACCCCAACCGCACGCCGGTCTGGAAGTTCGTGCCGGCCGCGAGCGCTTCCTACCGGATGTACTACGTGGGGACCGCCTACACCAAGCCGTCCGTCTCACCGGTGCTGACCGTCCTCGTGCGTCGCAACCTGGGCACTAGCTGGAACGCCAGCACGCGCGTGCTGGGCGGCAAGGTCACCCCGGCGTACGCCGGCCGGGCGATCACCATCCAGAAGGCGGCCTGCAGCACCTGCTCCTGGAGCACCTACAAGACGATCCTGACCACCAGCGACAGCCGGTGGTCGGTGCGGCTGCCGGCCTACAGCAAGCGGACCTACTTCCGCGCCTACCTCCCGCCGAGCAACGGGTACGGCGGCAGCCTGACCAGCCCGGTCAGCACCCTGGCGGGCTGAACCCGACGCCTGACCGGACGGTCAGGCCGACTCCTCGAAGCCGGCTGCGGGGCTCGCGCCCTGCAGCCGGTCCCGCAATTCCACGAGCTCGCCGATGGCCTCCACGAAGCGCACCGTGCTGTCGCCGACGCCGTTGTCGTCGAAGTAGTGGTGGCGCATCGCCGCCCGGGCGATGCGGTGCTCGTCGTGCTCGAGCCGGTCGGCGACGAGCTCGCCGAGGCCGGCCAGGTTGGCCGCGTCGACGACGTCGGCGCAGCGGCTGACCGGGACCTCCTGGCGCAGCCGCTCGGCGTCGGCGTGGCGGTCGGTCATCAGGATCGGCTTGTCGGTCTGCAGGTAGAGCCAGTCCAGGCCGACCGAGGAGACGTCGGTGATCATCGCGTCGCAGCCGGGGAAGACGGCGAGGATGTCGCCCTGCCACACGGCGGCATGGCCGGCGGCCGGGTCCTGCTCGGCGGCACGCTCGATCAGGTCGAGGATCGCCTGGTGGCCCTCGCGGATGGCTGCGATCTGGCTCGTGGTGACCTTCGGGTGCGGCTTGTAGACCAGGCGCACGTCGGGCAGGGCCAGCACGGCGCGCACGATGTCGGCGCCGAAGACGTCGACCGAGGTGTAGCAGTTGTACTCCGCGTCGCCCTCCCAGGTCGGCGCGTAGAGCACGGTGCGTCGCTCGGTCGGCGGCAGCAGGGGAGCGGGCCGCAGGTCGAGCTGCGGCCGGCCGATGCGGACCAGGCGCCACTCGTCGAGCTCCATCAGCGCTGCCCGGTGCCGCTGCACGGCGGCCTCACCGGCGACGAACACCCGGTCGTAGGCCTTCGCGTTGTTGCTGACCATCGAGTGCTTGTCGCTCTCGCCGTGGTTGATGTGGACGTGCATCATCCGGCCGTCGAGCAGCGAGTTGAAGTTGGTCATCGAGTTGTTGCAGTAGAGGACGACCTTGGCGTCCAGCTCGTCGTACAGCTCGGCGAGGTCGTTGAAACCGGGCGCGAAGAGCACGGGGAGCGTGGTCCGCTCGGAGACGATGTCGCGAGTGCCGGCGTCGCGGGTCAGGATCCCGACCGGGTACGACGCGTCGAGCCGCTCGAGCACAGGGAGCCACTGCAACAGCTGGTAGACCCGCGTGGGGTCGTCAGCGAAGTAGGCGATCACCTGGGGCTCACGGGACGTCTGCACTCCCGGATGTTACGGGTCGCGGTGTCACACCAACGAACTGGGAACCCCCGCCCGATGTTGCGTTTCGGTAACCTCGCCCGGTGCCTGCCGTCCGCCGTCTGCTGAACCGTTCCGTCCATGCCGCCTGGCAGTGGGTCGAGCGGGTGGGCGACGTCGCGCCCGGGACCGATCTCGGTGATCGGTTCGGTGACTTCGGGCGGGGCAGCTGCCTGGCGTTCCCGGTCGCCACGGTGGTCAACCCGGAGGCGATCCACGTCGGCACCGACACCCTGATCGGGAAGTACTCGACGCTCTCGGTCGGCTACGGCCCGACCCAGGAGGTGCTGCCCGAGCGCGGCCTGGTGATCGGCGACCGCTGCGTCATCGGCTCGCGCGCCTGCATCACCGCCCACGAGTCCATCACGATCGGCGACGACGTGTGGTTCGGCCAGGACGTCTTCGTCTCCGACGCGAGCCACGGCTACCAGGACCCCGACGTGCCGGTCGGCCTGCAGTTCGGTGCCCACCAGCCGGTGTCGATCGGCTCCGGCTCCTGGATCGGGCACGGCGCGATCATCCTGCCGGGCACCACGATCGGCCGGAACGTGGTCGTCGCAGCGGGCTCGGTGGTGCGCGGGACCGTCGAGGACCACGCGGTCGTGGGCGGTGTCCCCGCCCGTACCATCCGGCGGCTCGAGCCCGGGGTGGGCTGGGTCTCGGCGGCCGGGGACGTGCGGACGCAGGCCGGCGTCCTGCCCTCAGCCGCTGCGGCGACGGTTGAGCACGTCATCTAGGGTGGTGGCTCCCCGCTCCACTCACGAAGGACCTCGATGACCGCCTGGCTCTTGCTGGGGCTCGCCATCCTGCTCGTCCTGGCCTGCGGGCTCTTCGTCGCCGCCGAGTTCGCGCTCGTCACCGTCGACCGCAACCAGGTCGACCGCGACGCCGCCGCCGGCGACGCCACCGCGATCGGCGTGCAGAAGGCGCTCCGCGCGCTGTCGACGCAGCTGTCAGGGGCGCAGGTCGGCATCACGATCACCAACCTGGCCATCGGCTTCCTGGCCGAGCCCGCGATCGCGGAGCTGCTCCGCGGGCCGCTCGAGGACGCCGGCGTCTCCGAGGGCGCCGTCGGACCGATCGCCGTGACGACGGGCCTGGTGCTGAGCACGCTTTTGACGATGCTGATCGGCGAGCTGGTCCCGAAGAACGTCGCGATCTCGCTGCCCTACGCCACCGCACGCCTGACCCAGGGCCCGATGCGCGGGTTCACCGCGGTGGCCCGCGGCCCGATCAAGGTGCTCAACGGCAGCGCCAACGCGATCGTGCGCCGCTTCGGCATCGAGCCGCAGGAGGAGCTGCGCTCGGCGCGCAGCGTCACCGAGCTGGCCTCGCTGATCCAGCGCTCCGCCGACGAGGGAACCCTCGACGCCGACACTGCCGAGCTGATGGAGCGCTCGGTGGAGTTCGGCACCCGCACGGCCGGCGAGATCATGACCCCACGGGTCCGGACCCGCTCGCTCGAGATCAACGACCGCGCCAGCGCCGTCATCGCCCTCGCGCGCGAGACCGGCAACTCCCGCTTCCCGGTCCTCGACGACACCGACGCGGTCGTCGGCACGGTGCACGTCAAGAACGCCGTGGCGCTGCCGCTCCACGAGCGGGCGACCACCAAGGTCAAGCACCTGATGGCCAAGCCGATCGTGGTGCCGGACTCGCTGCGCCTCGACCCGCTGCTCGCGCTGCTGCGTGCCGACGGCTTCCAGATGGCGATCGTGCTCGACGAGTACGGCGACCACGCGGGCATCGTCACCCTCGAGGACGTCATCGAGGAGATCGTCGGCGACATCGCCGACGAGCACGACCGGCTGGGGAGCCGCGGGCGCCTGCGCCGCGACGGCACCTGGTCGCTGTCCGGACTGCTCCGTCCCGACGAGGTCGAGGACCTCACCGGCGTCCAGCTGCCCGAGAACGAGGACTACGACACGGTGGCCGGACTGGTGCTCAAGGTGCTGGGCCGGATCCCGTCGACGGGCGACCACGCCGTCGTACCGCTGCCGGTGGTAGGGGACGACGAGGACGTGCCGCCCCGCCGGGCGGTGCTGACCGTCGACCACATGGACGGCCTGCGCATCGACCGACTGACCCTGCGCGTCGAGGACGTGCCGCACGAGGAGGACCCGACCGATGGGTGACTTCGGTGGCGTCCTGCTCGCCGTCGCGCTGCTCGCGGCCAACGCCTTCTTCGTCGGCGCCGAGTTCGCGCTGATCTCCGCTCGCCGCAGCCAGATCGAGCCGCGCGCCCAGGCCGGGTCGCGGATGGCGAAGATCACGCTGACCGCGATGGAGCAGGTCTCGCAGATGATGGCGGGCGCCCAGCTCGGCATCACGGTCTGCTCGCTCGGCCTCGGTGCCGTCGGCGAGCCCGCGCTCGCGCACCTGATCGAGCCGGTCTTCCACGAGCTGCACGTGCCCGACGAGTGGTTGCACCCGGTCGCCTTCGTGATCGCGATGACGATCGTGGTCTTCCTCCACGTCGTGCTCGGCGAGATGGTGCCCAAGAACATCGCCATCGCCGGCCCCGACCGGGCCGCGCTGCTCCTCGGGCCTCCGATGTACGGCGTCGTGCTGGTGCTGCGCCCACTGATCGTCTCGATCAACGCGGTCGCCAACGCCATCCTGCGCCTGGTGCGGATCGAGCCGAAGGACGAGCTCGGCAGCACCTACACCCGCGAGGAGGTCGCGGCGCTGGTCGAGGAGTCGCACGGCGAGGGCCTGCTCGCGGAGGACGAGTACGACCGCCTCTCCGGCGCGCTCGGGTTCACCGAGAAGACGGTCGCGGAGGTGACCATGACCCCCGACTCGCTGTCGACCGTCGTCCGCGGTTCGACCGGGGCCGACGTCGAGGCCCTCTGTGCCGCGACCGGCTTCAGCCGCTTCCCGGTCACCGCCGAGGGCGAGCTGGTCGGCTACCTCCACATCAAGGACGTGCTGGAGCCCGACGAGGAGCGTCGCGAGCGCCCGGTCGCCGACCGCTGGATCCGGCCCTTCGCGACGGTCAGCTCCGACACCCTGCTCCACGACGCGCTCGAGGTGCTCCAGCGCCGCGGCGCGCACATGGCGAGGGTGGTCGCGGCGGACGGCACGACGCTCGGGGTCGCCGCCCTCGAGGACGTGATCGAGGAGCTCGTCGGAGAGATCCGCGACGCGGCGCACTCCGATGACACGGCGACGTCATAGGGTGTCGTCCGTGGGTGAGGCGGTGACGCGCAACGGGCGTTCGACCGATCGGGTGCTGACCGTTCCGAACGCGATCAGCGCCTCGCGCCTGCTCGGCGTACCCCTGTTCCTCTGGCTGGTCCTCGGCCCCGAGGCCGACGTCTGGGCGCTCGTCGTGCTGATGGTCTCCGGCGTCACCGACTTCCTCGACGGCTGGCTGGCCCGCAAGCTCGACCAGACCTCCGAGCTCGGCCGCCTGCTCGACCCCGTCGCCGACCGGCTCTACATCCTCGCCGTCGTGGTCGGGCTGGCCCTGCGCGACGTCATCCCGTGGTGGGTGGCGCTGTCGCTGCCGCTGCGCGACCTGCTGCTGTGGGGCCTCGTGCCGCTGCTGCGCACCCGCGGCTACAGCGCCCTGCCGGTCCACTTCCTCGGCAAGGCCGCCACGTTCAACCTGCTCTACGCCTTCCCGCTGCTCCTCCTCGGCGACGGCGACGGCACCGTCGCGACGCTGGCCAAGGTCTTCGGCTGGTCGCTCGCCGGCTGGGGGATCGGGCTCTACTGGTGGGCCGGCGTGCTCTACGCCTGGCAGGTCCGCAAGCTGCTCGCGACGACCGAGCCCCGCAACCGCTCGGGCGGACGGTAGGCAATGTCCACCGAGCCCGTCGACCGCGCCCGCACCCCGCTCCTCGCCCTGATCACCCAGGAGGCGCTGGACCGGGACTACCAGACCGCCGCCTCACGGCGCGGCCCGGACGAGCGAGAGAGCGCCGGGCTGCGGGTCGCCGTGGTGGGCGTCGTCGCCGTCTTCGCGATGCTGGTGACGGTCGCGGCGGTGCAGACCAATGCGAACGCCGACGTCGACGACGCCAGCCGGGCCACGCTGATCGGCCGCATCGAGGCCCGCCGCAGCGCGGTCGCCGACCTCCAGGACCAGATCGCGGCGCTGCGCAAGGACAACACGGCGGCCGAGGACCGCCTGCGCAGCCTCGGCTCCCGGTACGGCGACGTGCAGGCCCGCCGCGCCAGCCTCGGCGCGCTGACGGGCTTCGAGGTGGTCCGCGGCGACGGCATCCGGGTCACCCTCGACAACGAGCAGTACGCCGACGAGGACCACCAGGTCCGCGACAGCGACATCGCCCTGCTGGCCAACGGCCTCTGGGAGGCCGGCGCGGAGGCCATCGCCGTCAACGGCCAGCGCCTGACGGCGGCGAGCGGCATCCGGACCTCGGGCGACGCGATCGAGGTCAACCTGATCGGGATCGCGCCGCCGTACACGGTCCTGGCGGTCGGTGACCGGGGCGCGCTGTCGTCGCGGTTCGTCGACACGCAGAGCGGGCTGCAGTTCATCTCGCGGGTCAACACGTTCGGCTTCTCCTACGACGTGGAGAATGAGGACGACCTGCGGCTGCCGGCCGCGCCCGCCTCGCTGCGGGTGCTGCGGTCGGCGACCTACCAACCCAACCCCAAGGTCGATGGAGGTGGCGCCCCGTGATCGCGGTGCTCGGACTACTGGTCGGCATCGGACTGGGCCTGGTGTTCCAGCCCGACGTGCCCCTCTCCCTCGAGCAGTACCTCCCGATCGCGGTCGTGGCGGCCCTCGACGCGGTGTTCGGCGCACTGCGCGCCTACCTCGACGGGATCTTCGACGACAAGGTCTTCGTCGTCTCCTTCCTCAGCAACGTTGTGATCGCGGCCGGCATCGTCTACCTCGGCGACCGCCTCGGCGTCGGCGGGCAGCTCTCGACCGGCGTCGTCGTCGTCCTCGGCATCCGGATCTTCACCAACGTGGCAGCCATCCGGAGGCACGTGTTCCATGCCTGACCCCGCCGAGCCCGACCCGGACGTGGTGCCGGAGCCGGATCCGCCTGCACCCGCGGCGGCGCCCGGCCCGCAGGTGACACCGACCGACCGGCTCAAGCGAGCACTGCTGCGTCCGTCGCGGCGGCAGGTCGTCGCGGGTCTGCTGATGGCGCTGGTCGGCTTCGCAGCCGTCACCCAGGTCCGCGTCGCCGGCACCGACGACACCTACTCGGGCCTGCGTGAGCAGGAGCTCATCGACCTGTTCAGCGCGCTGTCGGGCACCCGCCAGCGCACCGAGGCCGAGATCGACCGGCTCGAGGGCGTCGCGTCCGACCTGCGCGACGACACCACCAAGCGGCAGACCGCGCTCGACCAGGCCGAGACCGAGGTCGACACCCTGACGATCCTCGCCGGGCTGGTGCCGGTCACCGGCCCGGGCGCGCGGATCACCATCACCGAGGACGAGGGCCGGATCCGCCTGTCGACGATGCTCGACACGATCCAGAGCCTGCGCACCGTCGGCGCCGAGGCGATCGCGATCAACGGCACGGTCCGTGTCGTCGCCCAGACCTCCATCGAGGAGACCGAGGGCGGCTTCCTCATCGACGGCGAGCGGGTCGAGGCGCCGTACGTCATCGACGCCATCGGGGAGCCCGACGTCCTCGCCGGCGCGATCTCCTTCACCCTCGGGCCCAAGAAGCAGATCGAGGACGACGGGGGAGAGGTCGACGTGCGCCAGCTGCGTGCCGTCGACATCGAGGCCGTCACCGATCGCGACGAGACGCGTTACGCCCTGCCCGATCAGGGCCAGTAGCTGTCGGGGCATCCACCGTGATGTCGCGGCCATGCCCTAGCCTTGCCGCCATGACGAACCCGGCTGATCTCAAGTACACCGTCGAGCACGAGTGGCTGCGCTCGCCCGGCGAGGCCGCGGGCTCGGTCCGCGTCGGCATCACGGACTTCGCCCAGGACGCCCTCGGCGACATCGTCTACGTCTCGCTGCCCGAGGTGGGCGCTGCCGTCACGGCCGGCGACGCGTGCGGTGAGCTCGAGTCGACCAAGTCCGTCAGCGACGTCTACGCCCCGGTCACCGGCGAGATCGTCGCCGTCAACGAAGCGCTCGACGCCACCCCCGAGCTGGTCAACAACGACCCCTACGGCGCCGGATGGCTCTTCGAGGTCGTGCCCGCCACCCCCGCCGACGTCGACGGACTTCTCGACGCGGCCGCGTACGAGGCCCAGCTCGACGCCTGATCCGGTACGTTCGTAACCAGCCGTCCCGGACCCAAGGAGTTTCCAGATGCCGTTCTGCACCGCCTGTGGCCGGCAGAACCCTGACGACGCCCGCTTCTGCTCGCAGTGCGGCACCCGGCTCGTCGAGCCCGACGCCACGCAGACCGTGCCCGCCGTACCCACCGACGCGACCGCGACCATCCAGTTCGGCGCCGGTGCGACCGACCGGGCCGAGACGTCCGACCGCGCGCTGAGCGCCGTCGACGCCGCTGCGGTCGACGCGCTGCCCGTTGGCCACGCGCTCCTCGTCGTGCAGAAGGGTCCCGGCGCCGGGAGCAGGTTCCTGCTCGACGCCGACGAGGTCTCCGCGGGGCGCCACCCCGAGAGCGGCATCTTCCTCGACGACGTCACGGTCTCGCGCCGCCACGCCGTCTTCCGCCGCGCGGGCGACAGCTTCACCGTCGAGGACGCCGGGAGCCTCAACGGCACCTACGTCAACCGCGACCGCATCGAGAAGGCGCACCTGAAGGACAGCGACGAGGTCCAGGTCGGCAAGTACCGCCTGGTCTTCTTCGCGGGTCACGAGAGCCACTGACGTCGTGGTCGCTGCCGTCGCCCGCGGCGAGCGGGAGCCGCTGCTCAACATCGGTCAGGTCCTCGACCTGCTGCGCACGGACTTCGAGGACATCAGCATCCCGAAGATCCGCTTCCTCGAGTCCGAGGGCCTGATCAAGCCGGAGCGCACGCCGGCGGGCTACCGCAAGTTCTCCACCTCCGACATCGGCCGGCTGCGCTACATCCTGCGGATGCAGCGCGACCACTACCTCCCGCTGAAGGTGATCGGGGAGCACCTCGACGCGATGGAGCGCGGCCTCGAGCCGCCCGCACCCGAGCCGGTCGTCCCGACCGTGCCCAAGGTCGCCATCGGCTCCGACGGCATGCCCGCACCGGAGTCCTTCCGCCGTACCGACAAGCTGCGGCTCTCGCGCAAGGAGCTCATCAAGGTGGCCGAGATCGACGAGGCACTGCTTGCCCAGCTCGAGGAGTTCGCCCTCATCACGCCGTCGGCGACCGGGCACTACGACACCGACGCCCTGGTGATCGCGCAGACCGCGAGCGAGCTCGCCGACTTCGGCATCGAGCCCCGCCACCTCCGCGGCTTCCGTGCCGCCGCCGACCGCGAGGTCGGGCTGATCCAGCAGGTCGTGACCCCTCGCCGCGGCCGCGACGCCGGTGCGGCCGCACGCGCCGAGGAGCAGGTCAGCGAGATCGCCGCCCTCTCCGTCCGTCTGCACGCGACGCTGGTCAAGGCGGGTCTGCGGCGCATCTGACCGCCGGGCGGTCGTGATCCCTGCGTTTGGGCAGGAACTGCAGGTTCCGCGGCCTGTTTTCTGCGGTTTGGGACCAAACCGCAACTGTTTCGACGTCGATCCTGCGGCCACACCCCGCTGCGCCCGCTGGCGTTGGGAGGCCCCTCCATTGGGCAGGAACTGCAGATCCGGAGGCCGAATTGTTGCGGTTTGGGACCAAACCGCAACAACTTCGCCGACCGCGCCGCCCACCCCCGATGGGGGCGACCGCCAGCGCAGTAGGCTGAGGACATGCGCGAGGTGGATGTCCTGGGAGTCCGGGTGGAGATGCCGTCCAACCAGCCCATCGTGCTGCTGCGCGAGACGTCCGGGGACCGCTACGTGCCGATCTGGATCGGCGCCGTGGAGGCCACGGCGATCGCGTTCGCGCAACAGGGTGTCGTCCCACCCCGGCCGCTGACGCATGACCTGATGAAGGAGCTCCTGGCCGCGACCGGCAGCGAGCTGTCGGAGGTCCGGATCACCGACGTCAAGGACGGCGTGTTCTTCGCGACGCTGGTCCTGGCGTCCGGTGTCGAGGTGAGCGCGCGGCCGTCCGACTCGATCGCCCTCGCCCTGCGCACCGGTACGACGATCTACTGCTCCGACGACGTCCTGGCCGAGGCCGGCATCTCCGCGCCGGCCGAGGAGGAGGACGAGGTCGAGGCCTTCCGCGAGTTCCTCGACCACGTGTCGCCGGAGGACTTCGAGTCCGGACAGTGACGGACAGTCCCTCAGCCTCAAGTTGAGCCTGAGGGTTTTTGACGACACGCCCGGTGACGTCTTTGACCGGCCCGACACCGGCGCCGTACCTTGATGAAGTCGTGAATGACAGCAGTGCAATGCAGTGCCCCTTGAATCCTGCGGAGGACCCGTGAACGAGCAGCAGCCCGAGAAGGTCGGTCAGGACACGGCCGCAGCAACGGCTGTCGCCGAGGAGCAGGGTCTGCTCTTCACCGACGACGTGTCCCCGCTTCCCAGTGACCTCGGCTACCGCGGTCCGACCGCGTGCAACGCCGCGGGGATCACCTACCGCCAGCTCGACTACTGGGCTCGCACCGGCCTGATCGAGCCGAGCGTCCGCGGCGCCAAGGGCTCCGGCTCGCAGCGGCTCTACAGCTTCCGCGACATCCTGATCCTCAAGATCATCAAGCGTCTTCTCGACGCGGGCATCTCGCTGCAGAACATCCGCACCGCCGTCAGCCACCTGCGCGAGCGGGGCACCGACGACCTGACCCAGGTCACGCTGATGAGCGACGGCGCCTCGGTCTACGAGTGCACCAGCAATGACGAGGTCATCGACCTTCTCCAGGGCGGTCAGGGCGTGTTCGGCATCGCCATCGGCGGCGTGTGGCGTGAGATCGAGGGCACGCTCGCGCAGCTGCCCAGTGAGAGCGCCAGCGAGACCGAGCAGGCCGAGGACGTCTCGGGCGACGAGCTCGCTGCGCGCCGTGCGGCCCGCAACGCCGGCTGAGCGCGCCTTTCGTTGTAATCTGTACCCGCTGTTCATCCCGCACGGGAGAGTCAGGACGCGTCGCTGACGTGGGCCTGCGCCGAAGGGGCAATTCCTCCCCGGAACCTCTCAGGCGCCCGGACCGTGCGGAGCAGGCAACTCTGGAGGCGCAGTGACGCGCCGACAGAGGGGGAGGGCTCGATCCTTTTCGATCCCCGAGGAAGCCTGCCTGCTGATGAGCGCCCCCTTCGTCAACCGACACATCGGTCCCGACAACGACCAGGTCGAGACCATGCTCGACCGTCTCGGCTACGCGTCCATCGACGCCCTGATGGACGCCGCGGTGCCGAAGTCCATCCGCTCGGCCGACGAGCTGTCGCTGCCCGACGCCGTCTCCGAGGAGGCCGCCGCTGCAGAGCTGCGCGCCCTTGCCGGCGCGAACGGGCCGGGCGAGCCGATGATCGGCCTGGGCTACCACGCGACCGTGACGCCCGCGGTCATCCGCCGCAACGTGCTCGAGGACCCGAGCTGGTACACCGCCTACACGCCCTACCAGCCGGAGATCTCGCAGGGCCGCCTCGAGGCGCTCATCAACTTCCAGACGATGGTCTCCGACCTCACGGGCCTGACCACCTCGGGCTCGTCCCTCCTCGACGAGGGTACGGCGGCGGCCGAGGCCGTCGCGCTGGCCTTCCGCGCCAACCGCAAGGCCTCCGGCCCGTTCGTCATCGACGCCGATGCGCTCCCGCAGACCATCGACGTCGTCCGCACCCGCGCCGAGGGCATCGGGGTCGAGATCCTCGTCGCCGACCTGACCGACGGCCTGCCCGAGGGTGAGGTGTCCGGCGTCCTGATCCAGTACCCCGGCGCCTCCGGCCGGATCGCCGACATCAAACCCGTCATCGACGCCGTCCACGAGCGCGGCGGCCTGGCCGTCGTCGCCGCCGACCTGCTCGCACTCACCCTGCTCGAGGCGCCCGGCACGCTCGGTGCCGACGTCGTCGTCGGCTCGGCGCAGCGCTTCGGCGTCCCCCTGTTCTACGGCGGTCCGCACGCCGGCTTCATCAGCGTCCGCGAGGGCCTCGAGCGGCAGCTGCCGGGTCGCCTGGTCGGTGTCTCGGTCGACGCCGAGGGCCGCCCGGCCTACCGGCTCGCCCTGCAGACCCGCGAGCAGCACATCCGCCGCGACAAGGCGACGTCCAACATCTGCACCGCCCAGGTGCTGCTCGCCGTGACCGCCGGCATGTACGCCGTCTACCACGGCCCGCAGGGCCTCAAGGAGATCGCCGGCGACATCCACGGGCTGGCCCGCCGCGCCGCGGCCTCCCTCGCCGCAGCCGGCATCGAGGTCGTCAACGAGAGCTTCTTCGACACCCTGAACGTCCGGGTGCCCGGCCGCGCCGAGGCCGTCGTCGCCGCGGCCCGGGAGGCGTCCGTCCACCTGCGCCTCGTCGATTCCGACACCGTGGGCATCGCGTTCGGCGAGTCCGCCGGCGAGGCGACGCTGGTCGCCGTGCTGGCCGCCTTCGGGGTGAGCGCCGTGTCGGCCGAGGGAGAGGCCGGGTTGCCCGAGGACCTCGAGCGCACCACCGAGTTCCTGACCCACCCGGTGTTCAACACCCACCACAACGAGACCTCGATGCTGCGCTACCTGGCGCGGCTGTCGAACCGCGACTACGCGCTCGACCGCGGCATGATCCCGCTCGGCTCCTGCACGATGAAGCTCAACGCGACCACCGAGATGGAGCCGATCTCGCTCGCCGGCTTCGCCAACCTCCACCCGTTCGTCCCCGCCGCGGATGCCGACGGCTACCGCGTCATGATCGAGCAGCTCGAGGACTGGCTCGCCGAGGTCACCGGCTACGACCGGGTCTCCATCCAGCCGAACGCCGGTGCGCAGGGCGAGTTCGCGGGCATGCTCGCGATCCGCAACTACCACCGCGCCAACGGGCAGGGCCAGCGCGACGTCTGCCTGATCCCGTCGTCGGCCCACGGCACCAACCCGGCGTCGGCGGTCATGGTCGGCATGAAGGTCGTCGTGGTGAAGGCAGGAGACGACGGCACCGTCGACCTCGACGACCTGCGCGCGAAGTGCGAGCAGTACTCCGAGACCCTCGCCGCGATCATGGTGACCTACCCGTCGACGCACGGCGTCTACGAGGAGACCATCACCGAGCTCTGCGACCTGGTCCACGAGCACGGCGGCCAGGTCTACGTCGACGGCGCCAACTTCAACGCCCTGCTCGGCTACGCCCAGCCCGGCAAGTTCGGCGGCGACGTCTCGCACCTCAACCTCCACAAGACCTTCTGCATCCCCCACGGCGGCGGCGGTCCCGGCGTGGGTCCGGTCGCGGTGCGCGCGCACCTGGCGCCGTACCTCCCGACGCACCCGCTGCACCCCGACGCCGACCGGCGCGCGGGCACGGGCGCGATCAGCGCGGCGCCGTACGGCTCGGCCGGGATCCTGCCGATCTCGTGGGCCTACATCCGGATGATGGGTGCGCAGGGCCTGACCCGCGCGACCGCCGTCGCGGTGCTGTCGGCCAACTACGTCGCGGCCCGCCTCGGCGAGCACTTCCCGGTGCTCTACCGCGGCGAGTCCGGCCTGGTCGCCCACGAGTGCATCCTCGACCTGCGCGGCATCACCGCGGAGACGGGCGTCTCGGTCGACGACGTCGCGAAGCGACTCATCGACTACGGCTTCCACGCGCCGACGATGTCGTTCCCGGTCGCCGGCACGCTGATGGTGGAGCCGACCGAGTCCGAGGACCTCGCCGAGCTGGACCGGTTCTGTGACGCCATGATCGCGATCAAGGGCGAGATCGACCAGGTGGCGGCGGGGGAGTGGGCCGTCGACGCCTCGCCCCTGCACCACGCGCCGCACACCGCCCGCGCCCTGGTCGGCGAGTGGGACCGCGCGTACTCCCGCGAGGTGGCGGTCTTCCCGGCCGGCATCACCGTCGACAAGTACTGGCCGCCGGTCGCCCGCATCGACCAGGCCTACGGCGACCGCAACCTGGTGTGCGCGTGCCCGCCGATGGACGCCTACGCCGAGTGACCACCCCGTACGACGAGCGGCTGGCCGCGCTCCAGGGCGCGGGCCGGCTGCCGTCGGTCGTCGCGGGCGTCGCCCTGGGCGGCGCGTGCACCTGGACCGGGTGCGTCTCGGTGCTGCCGGACGCGCCCGAGCTGTCCGTGGGCTCGGCGTACCGGATCGGGTCGATCACCAAGACCCTCACCGCGGTGCTCGTTCTCCAGCTGCGCGACGAGGGACGGCTGGACCTGACCGATCCCGTGGGCCGGTTCGTGCCGGAGACCGGCTACGCCCCGGTCACCCTGCGCCAGCTCCTGTCGCACACCGGCGGCCTGCAGAGCGAGCCCGCCGGGTCGTGGTGGGAGCGGGTCGAGGGCGGCTCGTTCGACGCGCTGATGGCGGCGAACGACGGCTCCGGCCGGGTGGCCTCGGCGGGGGAGCTCTACCACTACTCCAACCTCGGCTTCGCGCTCCTCGGCGAGGTCGTCGCCCGGCTCCGGGGTGCGAGCTGGTGGGAGGTGGTGCAGCAGCGGCTGCTCGGCCCGCTGGGCATGAGCGCCACGTCGTACCGGACTCCGAGGGACCACGCCCCCGGCCGCAGCGTCGACCACTTCGCGCACACGCTGACGGCCGAGCCCCACGCCGACACCGGAGCGATGGCGCCGGCCGGGCAGCTGTGGAGCACGGTCGCGGACCTGCTGCGCTGGGCCGACTTCCTGGCCGCCGGGCATCCCGACGTGCTCGCGGTGGAGACGCTGGCCGAGATGGCGGCGCCTGCCGACGACGACGTCGACGCCTACGGGCTGGGGCTGCGCCGGCTGCAGGTCGGCGAGCGCACCTGGATCGGCCACACCGGCTCCATGCCCGGATTCCAGGCATCGTTGTTCGTCGACCGTGCCACCCGCGACGCCGTCGTCGCGCTGGCCGACGCCACCACGGGGCTGCGCCCCGAGCTGGTGCCCGCGACGCTGACCGGACTGCTGCCGGCGCCGGCCGCTTCGCGGTGGACGCCGTCGTCGTCCCCGGTGCCGGGCGAGGTCGCCTCCCTGCTCGGGCTGTGGTTCTGGGGCAACACCGGCTTCGGCTTCGAGTGGATCGACGGCGAGCTGGTCGCGCGCGACCTGCGGACCGCCGAGCTCCACGAGCGCTTCGTCGCCGGCCCCGACGGCTGGCTCGGCACGGAGGGCTACCACCGCGGCGAACGACTGCTCGTCCGGCGCGGCCCGGCGCAGGAGGTCGCGAGCCTCGAGTGCGCCACGTTCGTCTACACCCGCACGCCCTACGCCCCGGGGGTGAGCATCCCCGGCGGGCATCCGGCATGATGGGTGCATGAACGAGAACACGTTCCAGTTTTGCTGGTTCCGGCGCAACGGGGACCTGTTCGAGCCCCAGCCCCTGGCACAGAGCCTGTGGCGCGCCGACCAGATGCACGGTGTCGCCGTCAGCGGCCTGCTGGCCCGCGCCCTCGAGGCCGTCGTCGCGGATGCCGGGCGGACCGAGCTGGTGCCCGCGCGGTACCACGTCGACCTGTTCCGTCCGGCACGGATGGCCCCCACCAGCGCCCGGGCGACGATCGTCAAGGAAGGCCCGCGACTGACCCTCGTCGACGCGGTCGTCGAGCAGGAGGGTGAGGTCATGGCGCGCGCGAGCGCGACCTTCCTGCTGCCGTCCGAGAACGCCTCCGGCGCGGTGTGGTCCTCGCCCGAGCCGCGGCCGACGCCGCCGCCACGGGAGATCGCGCCGGACGACGTCGAGCACCACGTCCCGATCTTCGCCAGCGATGCGCCGTGGTCGGACAACTTCGGCGAGCACCAGAACGGCGGACGCCACGCGACGTGGCACATCGCCGTACCGATCGTGCTCGGCGAGGCGTGCACACCCTTCCAGGCCGTCGCGTCGATCGCGGACGCGACGAGCATGGTGACCAACTGGGGAGCGGGTGGGGTGGAGTACATCAACACCGACATCTCGCTCGCCCTGACGCGGGCTGCCACCGGGATCTCGATCGGGCTGCGGGCCACGGACCACCTGGCGTCGGCCGGGATCGCCGTCGGAACAGCTGAGGTGTTCGACCGCGACGGATCCTTCGGCACCGCCACCGTCACCTCCCTCGCCAACTCCCGCCGGACGGTCGACCTGTCCGGCGGGGTCGGCGTCGAGGGCAGTGCCTGACGGCAGGCGCCGCGGTCAGTCGCTGGTCACGACGATGTAGAACCGCTTGCGTGCACCCGCCTGGGTCACCGAGCCGTCGCTGTTGCGCGGGCTGACCACGAAGTGACGGTCGTTGTTGGTGCCGCCGGGTGCACACGCCACGACCCCGGCCAGGCCGCACACGGTGGCGGAGATCTCCCCGGAGAACTCGGGGTTCGCGTCCGGACCTGCGGCTCGGCCGTTGGTGATCGCGTCGCCGTTCTGGTCGAGCTGGTTCTGCAGCGCGATGGTGGCGACGATGCCGTTGTCACCGAGGCTCTCGCCCGCGTCGATGTAGACGTTGCCTGCAGCGCGCAGCGAGTTGTCGCCGGTCGTCGACGTGTTGGCCAGGGTGGGATAGGCCGCGGCGACGGTGAAGCCGCCCGACTGGGCCTCGATCTCACCGTTGGCGTTGACCAGCAGCCAGCGCTCCTGGCCCGGACGTCCGTTCTCCGAGGGGTTGCCCTGCTGGGCGGTCGCCCAGGTGGCACCGCCCACGGTCAGGGCGAGGGCGGAGAATCCGACGACGAGGGCTGAGCTGGGCGAGACGTTGCGCATGGTGACCTCCGGAGCGAGAGTGATCTGTCACACACGCTTCGGAGCGACGCCCGCCCCGGATGGTAAAGGTTTGCTCATCCCGCCTGGGAGTCGTCGACGACGTCGGCGTCGGTGACGTCGAAGTCGAAGGTGAGCTCGTCGCGGTCGAGGTCGGCGATGGCGGCGAACTCGCTGCTGGTGAGGGCCTTGGGGGACTCCTCGATCTCCTTGGGTGCGGGGATCGAGGCGAGGGGATCGGCGGCGTTGAGCTTGCGCGCAGCCGGGAGCACGGAGCGCTCGAGCGAGCCGGTGAACGCGTTGTAGTCCTTGACGCTGCGCTGGAGGGAGCGGCCGAGCTTGTCGACGTGCTCGGACATCTTCAGGATGCGGCGGTAGAGGACCTGGCCGAGGTCGAAGAGGGCCTGGGCGTCCTCGGTGAGGGCCTCCTGCTTCCAGGTGAAGGCGACCGTCTTGAGCAGGCCCCAGAGGTTGGTCGGGGTGGCCAGCACGACGCCCTGCTTGAAGGCGTGCTCCTGCAGCGACGGGTCGACCTCGAGGGCGGCGTTGAGGAGCTGCTCGTTGGGGATGAAGGCGACCGTGAACTCCGGGCTCGTGGTCAGGCCGGTCCAGTAGCCCTTGCGGGCCAGGACGTCGACGTGGCCGCGCACCTTGCGGGCGTGGTCCTCGAGCAGGCGCTGGCGCACCTCGGGGTCGATGCCCTCGCGGTGGGCGTCCATGAACGCGTTGTAGGGCACCTTGGCGTCGATCGCCATCTGCTTGCCGCCCGGCAGGTTGATCACCATGTCGGGGCGACGGGCACCCGAGTCGGCGTCCATCGTGTGCTGCAGCTCGAAGTCGACCCGGTTGAGCAGGCCAGCGGTCTCGACCAGCGTGCGCAGCTGGGTCTCGCCCCAGGCGCCGCGGACGGCGTTGTTCTTCAGGACCTGGGCGAGGGTGTCGGCGGCCTTGCGGGAGTCCTCGACCGAGCGCTGGGTGTGCCTGATCTGGGTGGCCAGCTCGGTGTGCTGCTGGACGCGCGCCTTCTCGAGGTCGTCGACCTTGCGCTGCATGGAGCGGAGGTGCTCGACCACCGGGGTCAGCGTCTTGAGGACCTGGGTCTGGCCGGCCTCGGCGCTCTCCCGCTCGCGCTGGACCTGCTCGCGCTCGCGCTGGGCCTGGCGCTGGTGCTCGGCGAGCGCCTGGTGCTGCTCGCGGGCGGCCTGCAGCGCCTGCCGGAGCTCGTCGGCACTGGTCTGCGCGGCGGCGAGGTCGGCCTCGATGGCCGAGCGGACCGCCGCCTCCTGCTGACGCAGCTCGGCCAGGGCGAGCTCGTGGCGCGCGGCCACCAGCGCCGGGTCCTCGGCGGGGGCCGGCGGCTCGGCGGGGACGAGGGTGGCCTGGCGCACCAGCCAGCCGACCCCCGCACCGAGCAGGAGACCGACGAGGAGAGCGAGCAGAACGACCATGGGGACAGTCAAACAGCGGGGCCCGACACAATGCCCGGGGCCACGCCGGTCACCCGGCGATCACCCGGCGATCAAGCAACGATCACCGCGAGGCGGCGCTCCAGTTCGTCGAGGTGGTCGGTCAGGCGTCGGCGTACGGCGCCCGGGAGATCGCGCTCGAGGGCGGCCCGGGCGGCCTCCACCGTCGCGGGGGAGAGGTGCGTGATCGGGAAGAACGCAGCGACGACGACACCCTGCACCCAGCCCTGGTGGGCGGCGACGATCTCGTCGAGGTGCGCGAAGTAGTCGTCGGCGTACCTCTGGGTGAGCCCGACCTGGTCGGGGCGCCACATGCCGAGGCCCGCCGCCTCGATCTCGTAGTTGGCGACCGACACCTCGCCGGTCGCCCGGGCCCAGGCGAACGCCTTGGCCTCGGGGGTGGGGAGCGAGGCGACCGCGCGGGCGTGGTGGACCGTCGCCGTGCCACTCGGGTCCGCGGCGAGCAACGCGTCCAGGGCCGCGCGGTCGGTGCCGCCGATCTCGGCGAGCCGGCGCAGGGCCTTCCACCGCAGGTCCGTGTCGGGCGCAATGCCGTCCGGCAGGTCCTCGCCCGCCGCCCAGCGCCCCAGCTGGTCCACGTCCCCGGCCGAGAGCAGTGCGGCGCGGAACGCCGACAGCTGCAGCTCGGAGCCGGCGTCGAGTCGGTCGAGGCTCGCCCGCACCGCCGCGTGGTAGCGCTCGGCCGTGCCCTCGGGCGCGACCATCAGCGCGTTCGAGAAGGTCCACGTGAGCAGGCCGCGGACGCCGTCGGACGTGTCCTCCACGGGCGGCGCCGCGACGAGCAGGTCGGCGACCTCTGCAGGCGTGACGGCACCGTCGAAGAGCGCCAGCCGGACGCTGTTCCACGTCGTCGCGCGCAGCTGCGGGTCGGCCATCGCCGGCAGCAGCGCGGGCAGCGCGGCCATCGTCACGGCGTCGGGCGGGCACACCGCCCAGGTCGCCTCGGTGGCGTCCAGCAGGACGGGGGAGTCGCCGACCTCGAGCGGTGTCTCCGCCGAGGTGAGTCGCGCCGGTGCGGCCTCCCACTCCCCGCCGCGGTGGACGGCGACGTCGAGCAGGTGCGTCCGCTCAGCCGGGTACGACGCCGGCGAGCTCCGCCGCACCACGCCTGCCGCCCGGTCGATCGTCAGCACGTCCGGCCCCGGCGTCAGCAACCAGTCCTGCACGAACCCGCTCAGGGCGGCGCCACCTGCTGCTCGTTCCCAGCTCGCGAACAGGTCGTGCATGGTCGCGTTGCCGAACCGGTGCAGTGCGAAGTGCTCCCGCACCCCACCGAGGAAGGCCTCGTCGCCCAGCCGGTGGGCGAGCTGCCGCAGCACGTTGGAGCCACGGGCGTAGGAGATGCCGTCGAAGTTCTGCAGGGCCGAGAGCGCGTCCTCGGCCGGGTTGCCGGCGACCGGGTGCGTCGTCGGGCGCGAGTCGGCGGTGATGCCCCAGACGCGGCGGGCGTAGGACTGGTGGATCCACGCGTCGTCGTACTGGGTGGCGTCGGCGATGACGCGGTAGCCCATGTACTCGGCGAAGGACTCGTTGAGCCACAGGTCGTCCCACCACTTGGGCGTGACGATGTTGCCGAACCACTGGTGGGCCATCTCGTGGGCGACCAGCGCGGCGCGGAAGCTGCGGTCGGCGCGGGTGCTGGCGCTCTCGAACAGCAGCGGGTCGCGGATCGTCACGCAGCCCGGGTTCTCCATCGCGCCGGCGTTGAACTCGGGCACGAACGCCTGGTGGTAGTCGCCGAACGGGTAGCGCACGCCGAACAGCCGGTGCAGCTCGTCGAAGGACTGCCGGGTCAGGGTGAACAGCTCGTCGGCCTCGCGGTCCAGCGTCCGGGCGAGGCTCTGCCGCGAGCTCAGGCCCAGCGCGATGCCGTCGTGCTCGTCGTCGAGCAGGTGGTAGGGACCGGCGACCACGGTGACGAAGTAGGTCGCCAGAGGTGGCGTGGGGCCGAGCTCCCAGCGTCGTACGGCGCCCTCGGAGCCGACCTCGCGGGCCGGGGCGTTGCCCCGCACGAGCCACTCGGCGGGCGCCGTCACCCGCATCGTGTACGGGGCCTTGAGGTCGGGCTGGTCGAAGCACGCGAACACCGACGGGGCCGCGTCCATGAAGGACATGCCGTAGACGTAGGCACGTCCGTCGGCCGGGTCCACCGAGCGGTGCAGGCCCTCGCCGTCGTTGCGGAAGCCCATCGTCGCCTCGACGACGAGCTCGTGATCGCCCGCGGAGAGGTCGAGCGGCACCCGGCCTCCCGCGAGCAGGTCGGGGGAGAGGTCGGCGCCGTCGAGGGTGAGGCGGTGCAGCGCCCGCGGCTTCACCTCCACGAAGGTGTGCGCGGCCGTGCTCGCGAACCTGATCGTGGTGCGCGACGCAAACACGTCGTCGGCCACGGAGAGGTCGAGCTCGACGTCGTACGACGCCACGGTGAGCGCCGCCGCGCGGTGCTCGGCCTCGGCGCGGGTGAGGCTCACGACCACGTTCTCGCTGCTCATCGCGCCAGCCTATGGGAGCCTTCGGTCCATGCGTCCGTGGACCCAGGTGCCTCCCCAGCAGGGGCGGCGATTCGTCATCACCGGCTCCAACGGGGGGCTCGGCCTCGAGACCGCCCGGATCCTCGGCTCCCGCGGCGCGGAGGTCGTGATGGCCTGCCGCAGCGTCGAGAAGGCCGAGGCCGCGGCACGCACCGTCCCGGGGCACGACAGGGGCCGGGTCGTCGTCCGCCAGCTCGACGTCAGCGACCTGGGATCGGTGCGCCGCTTCGTCAGCGGCCTCGCCGCCGAGGGGCGTCCGGTCGACGTGCTCATCAACAACGCCGGTGTCCTCGGCGTCCCGTACGCCGTGTCGGCCGAGGGCGTCGAGATGCACTTCGCGACCAACTACCTCGGGCACTTCGCCCTGACGCTGGGCCTGGTGCCGCTGCTGACGGACCGGGTGGTGGTGATCAGCTCGCGCGAGCACCGCTCCGGCGCGATCGACCTGGACGACCTCGGCTGGAGGACGCGGGGCTACCGCCCCTTCCAGGCGTACGGCGACTCCAAGCTCGCCGACCTGCTGTTCATGCGGGAGCTGGACCGCCGGCTCCGCGCCTCGGGCTCACCGCTGCGAGCCGTCGCGGCGCACCCGGGCGCGTCCGCGACCGGCATCACCAGCGGCAGCGGGCACCCCGTGGTCACCTGGATCGGCCACCACGGCTCGCGCCTGGTCAGCATGCCGGCGTGGCGCGGAGCCCTCTGCACGGTGTACGCCGCGACGACCGACGTCGACGGCGGCACCTACATCGGTCCGCACGGGCGCACCGAGCTCTGGGGCTGGCCGGCGCCCGCGCGGATGTCGCCGAAGGCGGACGACGAGGTGCTCGCCCGCGCACTGTGGGAGCGCTCGGTCGAGCTGACCGGGGTCGACCTGCCGGCTGGATGAGCAAGTCCAAGCTCTCGCACGCTGAGCACCACTCAGCATCCACGTCGGCTGCGTTGCCGACGCTCGACGTGCGCCCAGCATGCCTTCGCGCCGACGCCTTGCCGACGCGGCGCCGAGCGGCGCTCAGAGCACGATCCCTTGGACTTGCTCATCTAGTCCTTTTTGACGGACTCGATCTTGACCGGCGTGACGGGCGCGCCGTCCTGGGCGCCGGCGGGCGTCACACCAGCGGCCGCGGCCGCGTCGATCGCCTTGAGGCCCGCCTTGTCGACCGTGCCGAAGACGGTGTAGCTCGGCGGCAGGCCGGTGTCGCCGTAGACGATGAAGAACTGCGAGCCGTTGGTGTCGGGACCTGCGTTGGCCATGGCAAGGGTGCCCGAGCCGTAGGTCTCGGAGCCGCTGAGCTCGTCGGCGTACGCGTAGCCCGGGCCACCCGCGCCGGTGCCGGTCGGGTCGCCGCACTGGAGCACCTTGAAGCCGTCTGCCACGGTCAGGCGGTGGCAGGACGTGCCGTCGTAGTAGCCCTGGCCGGCCAGGGACAGGAACGAGTTGACGGTGCAGGGGGCGTTGTCGGCATCGAGGGTGAACTGCAGCGTGCCGATCGAGGTCGTGACCTTCGCGCCGACCTTCCCGCTGTAGGCCGCCGTGGCCGGCGGCAGCTCGACGTCGCCGCCCGAGCCGTCGGGGGTGTAGGTGCACGACGCCGAACCGGGCGCCCCGCCATCGGCGGTCTCGGTCGTGGCGGGGTCGCTGGGCGTCCCCGTGCTGTCGGAGCTGGCGTCGGTCGAGGTGTCGGTCGCCTTCTCGTCACCGTCGTCGCTGCAGGCGGACAGGGTGGCGAGCAGGAGCAGGGCCGGGACCCCGGCGAGCAGGCGAGAGCGCATGGGCGGCATCGTACGCAGACACCCTGTGCGGGACCGGCATAGGTTGGCGGCATGGACCTCGGCATCCACTACGCGACCTTCACCCACCCCGACTGGCGCTCCACGCTCGCCGATCGGCTCGAGGCGACCGTGCGGGTCGCCGACCAAGGAGGCATCTCCCTGGTCACCGTGATGGACCACTACTTCCAGATGGTCGACTTCGGCGGTCCCTTCGAGCCGATGCTCGAGGGATACACGACGCTCGGCTACCTCGCCGGCCGCACGGAGAACGTCGACCTCGGGCTGCTCGTGACCGGGGTGACCTACCGCCATCCCGGACTCCTCGCGAAGATCGTCTCCACCCTCGACGTGCTCTCCCGCGGGCGGGCGTGGCTGGGGATCGGCGCCGCCTGGTACGACCGCGAGCATGCGGGCCTCGGCGTACCGTTCCCACCGCTGGCCGAGCGCTTCGAGCGGCTGGAGGAGACGATCCGGATCTCCGAGCAGATGTGGAGCGACGACGACGGGCCGTTCGAGGGCACGCACTACCAGCTCGCCGAGACGATCTGCCTGCCGCGGCCGGTGCGGGGCCGGGTGCCGCTGATGATCGGTGGCCAGGGCGAGCGCAAGACGCTGCGAATGGTCGCCCGGTACGCCGACGCGTGCAACCTCTTCACGGGGGAGGGGGTGTCGGGTGTGGCGGGCAAGCTCGAGGTGCTGCGGCGGCACTGCGACGATCTCGACCGCGACTACGACGCGATCCGCAAGACGATCCTCTGGTTCGGTGACCCGGTCGGCGAGGCGGACCGGTTCGCGAGCGAGATGGAGGAGTACGCCCGGTTGGGAGTCACGCTGGCCACCGCCATGCCGGCGTCGGACGACCCCGAGGCCTGGGCCGCCGAGCTCGTCGAGAAGGTGCGTCCACGGGTCGACGGACTCTGAGGGTTCACGCCACCAGGTCCGCCGCCGGTCGACCGAAGAGGTAGCCCTGGGCACGGTCGCACCCGATCCCGCGCAGGAACGCGCGTTGGGTCGTTGAGCGTTTCGCCTCCTGGTCGGGGGACGCGCCGCGGGCTCTGGGACGATGGAGGGATGAAGGCGGCGGAGATCCTCACCCGGCCGGAGCGCGTTGGGCGTCGGCGGTGAGTGCGACCCTGAAGGTGGACGGGCTGTCCGCCGGCCACGGCGCCACTGCCTTGTTCAGCGGCCTCGACCTCGTCGTCGCACCCCGCGACGTGATCGGGCTCGTCGGCCCCAACGGGGCCGGCAAGTCCACCCTGCTGCGCACGCTCGCAGGAGAGCTGAGCCCGGAGGACGGCAGCGTCACGCTGGCCCCGGCCTCCGCGACGATCGGCTACCTGCCGCAGGAGACCGAGCGGCGCGTGGGGGAGACGGTGCGGGAGTTCCTCGCCCGTCGTACCGGCGTGGCGGCGGCGCAGGCCGCCTTCGACCACGCCACCGCGCAGCTCGAGGCGGAGGAGCCCGGCGCCGACGACGCGTACGCCGAGGCGCTGGACCGCTGGCTCGCCCTCGGCGCGCCGGACCTCGACGAGCGGGCCGAGGCGGTCTGTGCCGACGTCGGGCTGGCCGTCGACCTCGTGCAGCCGATGACGTCGCTGTCCGGCGGTCAGGCGGCTCGTGCCGGGCTCGCCAGCCTGCTGCTCTCGCGCTACGACGTCTTCCTGCTCGACGAGCCGACCAACGACCTCGACCTCGACGGCCTCGCCCGGCTCGAGCGCTTCGTGCTGGACCTGTCCGTCGCTGCCGTGATCGTCAGCCACGACCGCGAGTTCCTCGCCCGCACGGTCAACCGGATCGTCGAGCTCGACCTGCACCAGCGCGCCATCAACGTCTACGGCGGCGGCTACGAGTCGTGGCTGCAGGAGCGGGAGATCGCCCGCCGCCACGCTCGCGAGGCCTACGACGAGTACGCCGGCACGGTCGCGCAGCTCCAGGCACGCGCCTCCACGCAACGCGCCTGGGCCGCCCAGGGTGTCCGCAACGCGCGGCGCAACATCAACAACGAACCGGACAAGTCGGTGCGTCGGTTCCGTGCCGAGTCGAGTGAGAAGCAGGCCGCCAAGGTGCGCCAGTCCGAGCGGGCGCTCGAACGGCTCGAGGAGGTCGAAGAGCCGCGCAAGGAGTGGGAGCTCCGGCTCGAGATCGCGGCCGCGCCGCGCTCGGGCGCGGTCACCGCGGCGCTCCGGGAGGCCGTCGTACAGCGAGGGGCGTTCACGTTCGGACCGGTCTCGCTCGAGCTCGGTTGGGCCGAGAAGATCGCCATCACCGGTCCCAACGGCGCCGGCAAGTCGAGCCTGCTCGCCGCCCTGCTCGGCCGGCTGCCGCTGACCTCCGGCGAGGCCTTCCTCGGGCCCGGCGTCGTCGTGGGCGAGGTCGACCAGGCGCGACGGCTGTTCGAGGGCGACGTACCGCTGGTCGATGCCTTCCAGGCACAGGTGCCGGACTGGGCGCCCGAGCCGGTGCGCACGTTGCTGGCGAAGTTCGGGCTCAAGACCGACCACGTCGTACGACCGGCGTCGACGCTGTCGCCGGGGGAGAGGACCCGGGCCGCGCTGGCGCTGCTCCAGGCCAGGGGAGTGAACCTGCTCGTCCTCGACGAGCCCACCAACCACCTCGACCTCCCGGCGATCGAGCAGCTCGAGGAGGCGCTGTCCTCCTACCCCGGCACGCTGCTCCTGGTGACGCACGACCGGCGGATGCTGGCGGCCGTCGCGACCACCCGCGAGCTGCACGTCGAGGCCGGCCGGGTCAGCGAACGCTGACCTCGCGGGTCCTCCGGACGCCGACGGCGGATCCCGGTAGCCTCTGGCCCCGTGACGCCCCCGTCCCCCCTGATCGAGCCCACCGTTCCCCCCGAGCCACGCTGGGTCTGGAAGCGCAGCACCGCCCAGTTCCTGCGTGCGGTCCGCAACGTCAACAAGCGGCGCCTCGTCAACGCCAAGCACCGCGTGCGGTTCTACCGCGACGACATCGTCGCGGCCCGGAAGTCGCACGTGGACGTCGGCGTCGTGATCGGCCGGGGCACGCGGATGAGCGAGCCGTCGTACCTGGAGCCGTGCACGATCGGCAGCTACTGCGCGATCGGTGGACGCCTGATCGTGCGCAGCGGCAACCACCTCATGAACTACCTCAACATCGAGGAGGACCTGCAGGTCCGCACGATCGGCGCCAAGTCGATCCTCGGGCCGCGGGAGCCCGTCAACATCGGCAACACGGTGTGGATCGGCGACTCGGTGATCATCCTGCCGGGTGTGCAGGTCGGCGACGGCGCCATCATCGGCGCCGGCAGTGTCGTGACCCGCGACGTGCCTGCGTACGCGTTCGTGGCCGGTGCGCCCGCGCGGTTCATCCGCTGGCGCTACCCGGAGCCGGTGATCGAGGTGATCACCGGCTTCGACTGGTGGAACTGGGACGACGACCGCCTGCGCCGCAACCGCGACCTGTTCGAGATCGACCTCGACACCGTCGACCCCGCCGAGCTCGCGGAGCGGATCCGCAACGCGAGGTGACCTGGGCTCGGGGAGCCCTCGTCGACGTTATGTCAGGTGCTTTCAGGGTGCGCGAGGCTGCATGAGCTCCACCAGGTTCCCGGAGGGGTCCTCCAGCAGGATGGGTGCACCGGCAGGTTGATCCGGCTGCGTCCGGGCGATCCTGAGGGATCCGCCGACGTCGCGTGGACACCCGAGCTCGTCGAGCCGCTCAGGAGCAGCCTGAGCGAACTGACGAGGTAGCGGACGCTGACGAGGTCGCGGGGATCGCGGGGATCGCGGGGAGTGGCCATGGCGCCACCGCAGGTACCCGAGAGGGCTCCCGCTCCCGCGACATGACATAATGTCCGTTATCGGCGATCTGCGAGGAGTGGTTGCGACTACGCTCCGACGGCGTGGGCCACCTGTCGCCGGACGTCGCTTCTGCTGACCGCGCCGACGTGGCCCTGCGTTGATGCGCCCGCCGTCGCAGTCGTCGCGGGCGTGCGGCTTCCCGGGGCAGCACGCCGCAAGCTCGCCGCCACGGAGGCGCTGGCTCGTTCGGGGACGCTGGTGCCGGCGCGAGGGATCGGCTGGACGCGGGTCGCCCATGAGGCCGGGAGCACCGAGGGAGAGCTGCAGCTGCGGGTCACCCTGCCGAGTGGTGACGACATCACCCTCACGCACGTGTGCGACTGGTCCGACTGCGAGGAGGCAGGCCAGGGCACGGCGGACCAGTCCGTCACCGTGATCGTCGATCCCGACACCGGCGCGTGGGCGGTCGTGCACGCCGGGCACGTGCGCAGCTGGAGTGCGGATCTGTAGCCCGGGTTCCCCGCCGGTTCTTGGCGGTCCGTGGTCGAATGCGACATGCCCGTGCGCCACCTGTACCTCGCCCGCCACGCCGAACCCGTGGGCGACGGCAGCAGGTTGACGGACCGGGGCGTCGAGCAGGCCGCGCTGCTCGGGCGACGGCTCTGCGCCGTGGCCCTGGACTCGGTCCAGCACGGGCCATTGCCGCGCGCCGCCGAGACAGCACGCGTCGTGGTGGGGCAGCTCGCCGGACCGCAGGTCAGGGTCCAGCAGCTCGATGCTGCCGGCGACTACGTGCCGAGCGTGCCGGACCGCGACGAGGTCGCGCCGGAGCACGCAGACCACGTGTTCGGGTTCCTGGGCGAGGTGTCCCCCAGCGAAGCCGCCCACGGGGCCACGCTGGCGGACCGCGCCGTACGCGTGCTGACCGGACCGGAGCACGGCGACGCGGACAGCCACCACCTCGTCGTGACGCACGCGTTCACGATCGGCTGGCTGGTGCGCCACGCCCTCGATGCCCCGTCCTGGCGGTGGCTGGGTCTCAACCACGGGCACGCCGCACTGACGGTGCTCCGCTTCTTCACCAACAGGCCGCCGGCCCTGGTGGTCTTCAACGACATGTCGCACCTGCCGGACGAGCTTCGCTGGACGGGCTTCCCGGACGACCTGCGAGTCTGATGCCATGCGGCGACTGACCTATGCCATGAA
This sequence comes from Nocardioides sp. Root240, assembly GCF_001428825.1. Classification (GTDB taxonomy): domain Bacteria; phylum Actinomycetota; class Actinomycetes; order Propionibacteriales; family Nocardioidaceae; genus Nocardioides. The sequence continues at coordinate 666,846 of NZ_LMIT01000002.1, forward strand.
CGTCAGCGTGGACGGCTACGTCGCCGCGCCGGGCGACGACCTCAGCTGGGGCGCTCCGAGCGACGAGCTGTTCCAGTGGTGGTCCGACCGGGTCGCCGCGACGGGTCTGGCGCTCTACGGGCGGCGACTGTGGCAGACGATGAGTGCTCACTGGCCGACCGCGGCCGACCAGCCGGGCGCCACCCCCGCCCACGTCGAGTACGCCGGCCGCTGGCTCGCCATGCCGAAGGTGGTGTTCTCCTCCACTATCAGCGCCGTGGACTGGAACGCCCGCCTCTTCACCGGTGACGCTGTCGCCGAGATCACGCGCCTCAAGGCCGAGGACGGCGCTCCCCTCGAGATCGCCGGCGCCACGCTCGCCGCGACGGCCATGCGCGCCGGGCTGATCGACGAGTACGTGCTGGTGACCGCGCCGGTCATCCTCGGCGGCGGCACGCCGTACTTCACGGCGCTGGACAGCTGGGTGGACCTGGACGTCGTGGAGACCCGTGCGTTTCCCGGCGGCGTGCTGCTGACGAGGTTCGCGACCCGACGCTGAGCGTGCATGTCGTATCCGGCCGACCCCGTTCGTGGACAAGGCAGGGGCGGCCGTTCGATGCTGCCCACGACAAGGGAGGCACGTGATGACGCAGTACCTGATCTCCTTCGACTCCGGCTGGATGGTGTTCCCGGACGAGGACCTGCCGGACGTCGAGCGCGACACCGTCGCGGTGGCCGAGGAGGCGCGGGCGGCCGGAGTCTGGGTCTACGGCGGCGGGCTGGAAGACCAGCGCGCCAGCATCGTGGGCGTCGACGGCGTGGTGACCGACGGCCCGTTCCCGGAGACCAAGGAGGTCATCGGTGGCTTCGTGGTGCTCGAGGTCGCCTCGCGCGAGGAGGCGCTCGCGTGGGCAGCGAAGCTGGCCGTCGCCTGTCGGTGCTCGCAGGAGGTCCGGGAGCTCCTTCCGGATCCCAGCCGCTGAGGGAGGCGGACCTCAGGCCGGCCGGCACACCAGCAGGTGGAAGGGCTCGTCGACCGGCCGGAGTCGCGACATGCCACGAGTGTGGCAGCGGACGGCGGGTGTCAGGCGCGGGTCGCCTCGAGGGCGGCCACCAGCTCGTCGAGGGGACCCTTGGCCTCCTCGGCCACCGAGATCGACATGAACGACGCCAGCACGACCATCACGTCGTACCTGCCCTCCTTGCCGCGCTTGCCCGGCTTGTGCCTGACCTGCACCTCCCGGTACGACGACACCGGGTTCCGCGCCGCCTCGTCCAGTCCGTTGTGGCGGAACTTCGCGACGGTCGTGCCGTCGAACACGATGGACTCGCCGTTCAGGCCCTTGAGCTCGATCACTCCGACACTCTAGGGACGGAGGTCGGAGCCGTCCCGGGATTCAGCGGACCGCGCGGCGCTGGCCGAGTGCCGCGGCGTACGAGACGTCGCGGCCTGCACCGAGGACGTCGACCAGGTCGGCGGCATCGGCGGCGGTGAGCTGGAAGGTGCCGGTGCAGACGTTGTCGCGCCACAGCGACAGCACGACGACATCGCGCTCGGTGTGCCACGCGACGCGCAGCCGACGGCCCTCACCACGCTGGTCGGCGTACGTCTCCCCCGCCCGCGGGAGCGGCGTGACGCGGCGTCCGCGTCTTGGCAGGGCCTCTTCCATTTTCAAGGTATAGCGGAGAGGGGGGCTTGCCGCAAGGCCCCCGTGGTGCCCGAGAATCGCCGCTCCGGACCCGACCCACGGAGTTGACACGTGCCCCCTGCGCCGACGGCGTTCTCCCTTCCCGACCACCTCTCCGCCAAGGCGGATCCCGCCCTCGTGGCGGACGACGAACGACACTTCGCCGCGATCGCGGCCAGCCTCCGGGCCACCACCGACGAGCTCACCGAGCGACTGGACGACCAGCGCCGACGCGGAGGTGGGCACGGCCAGGCAGCGATGGACCGCGACCTCGAGGTGCACCGGCTGACCTCCCGGCTGCGCACCCTGCGCCGGTTCACCCTCGACCTGTGCCTGGGCCGTATCGTCGGCGAGGACGACCCCACCCCCGTGTACGTCGGACGGCTCGGCCTGACCGACGAGAACGGAGGTCGGCTGCTGGTGGACTGGCGCTCCCCTGCCGCCGAGCCCTTCTTCGCCGCGACCCACGCGCAGCCGATGGGACTGGCCAGCCGGCGTCGGTACCGGTGGACGCTCGGCCGGATCACCGACTACTGGGACGAGGTGTTCACGGCCGACGGGCTCGAGGGCAATGCCGCGCTCGACGACCAGTCGGCGTTCATCGCGAGTCTCGGCGCCAGCCGCTCGCCCCGGATGCGCGACGTGCTCGGCACCATCCAGGCCGACCAGGACGCGATCATCCGGGCTCCCTCGCGCGGCGCGCTCGTGGTCGACGGCGGCCCCGGCACGGGCAAGACGGTCGTCGCGCTGCACCGTGCGGCGTACCTGCTCTACGAGGACCCACGGCTGGGCTCCGGGCGCGGCGGCGTGCTCTTCGTGGGGCCGCACGAGCCCTACCTCGCGTACGTCGGCGACGTGCTCCCCAGCCTGGGCGAGGAGGGCGTGCGGACCTGCACCCTGCGCGACCTGGTCCCCGGAGGGCGCGAGCTCGACCCCGAGCCCGACCCGGCGGTGGCCGCGCTCAAGGCGGACGCCCGCATGGTCGACGCGATCGAGCCGGCGGTTGCGCTCTACGAGGAGCCGCCCACCGACGGCGTCGACGTCGAGACCGCCCACGGCGACCTGTGGATCGGGCGCACCGAGTGGGCCGAGGCCGTCGGCGCCGTCGAGCCCGGCACGCCGCACAACGACGGGCGCGAGCAGGTCGTCGACGCGCTGGTCGAGATCCTCCTCGACAAGTACGACGACCTCGAGGGCCTCTCCCCCGCGACCGTGCGCCGCGCCGTCACCCGCTCCGCCGAGGTCGCGGACGTGCTCGGCAGGGCATGGCCGCTCATCGACCCGGCCGACCTGGTGGGCGACCTGTGGGAGGTGCCGGCGTACCTGCGCCGCTGCGCGCCGTGGCTCGACGACGACCAGCTCCACGCGCTGAGGCGCGGCGGTCCCCAGCCGTGGACGGCCGCCGACCTGCCGCTGCTCGACGCCGCCCACCGCAGGCTCGGCGACCCCGAGGCGTCCCGTCGGCGCCGGCGGCACCGGGCCGAGCAGGCAGCGGAGAAGGAGGAGATGGACCGGGTCGTCGACCACCTCGTCGCGAACGACGACTCGGAGATGATGCTGATGTCGATGCTCCGCGGTGCGGACCTGCAGGGCGCGCTCGCGGGCTCCGGAGGGGTGCCGGCTGCCGACACCGACACCCTCGCCGGGCCGTTCGCGCACGTCGTCGTCGACGAGGCGCAGGAGCTGACCGATGCCGAGTGGCGGATGCTGGTCGACCGCTGTCCGTCGCGCAGCTTCACCGTCGTGGGCGACCGGGCCCAGGCACGCCACGGCTTCACGGAGACCTGGGAGGAGCGTCTCGCGCGCGCCGGGCTGGACCGACTCTCGATCGCGTCGCTGACCGTCAACTACCGCACGCCCGAGGAGGTGATGGCCGAGGCGGCACCCGTGATCCTCGAGGCGCTGCCCGACGCCAACGTGCCGATGTCGGTCCGCAGCACCGGCATCGCGGTCCGCCGGCTCCCGACGACCGAGCGCGACGCGGTGCTCACCGCCTGGCTGGCCGAGCACCCCGAGGGCACGGCGTGCGTGATCGGCGACCCGTCGTACCGGGGCACGGAGCGGGTGCGCTCGCTGACGCCGACGCTCGCCAAGGGGCTCGAGTTCGACCTCGTCGTGCTCGTCGACCCGCAGTCGTTCGGCGGCGGGATCGAAGGAGCCGTCGACCGGTACGTCGCGATGACCCGGGCGACCCAGGAGCTGGTGGTCCTCACCGACGACGTGGGCTGACCACTACCTGCGGCGTACGGGCAGCACCACGCCGCGCCCGAGGGCTCGCCACACGTGGCGGTTCGCGACGCCCTTCGCACCCAGGCCCAGCCGCGCCCGGTAGTGACGCACCGCCCGCGCGGTCGTCCGTCCGTAGTCACCGTCCACCCGCAGGACCCTGCGGCCGGCCGCCATGTTGAGGCTGCGCTGCAGGCGGCGGACCGACTCGCCGCGGGCGCCGGTTCGGAGCACCGGGGTTGCGCCCCGCGCGAGCAGCGCGGTCCAGGTGCGGCGGTCGACGGCCGCCGTCGCCACGAGGCCGTGCCTGCGCTGGAAGCCGCGCACGGCGCGCAGGGTGCTCTCGTCGAAGCGACCGGAGGTCTTCAGCGGATGGGGCCGCCCCGGCAGCACGAGGCACTGCAGGACCCGGACCAACGGACCTCGTGCTCCCCTGGCCACGGGCCGGGCCCGGACCCGGGCGGCGAGCTGGTCGCAGCCGGCGGGCGCGCTGGCGGGCGCGGTCGCGCCGAGGCTCACGTAGTTCCAGTCGATGTCCATCCGGACGCCGCCGAAGTCGACGCGGGTGTCCAGGGCGTACTGGTGGACCCGGCTGGCGCGCATGAACGCCGGGCTGCCGACGTACCTCGCCGGCATGGTGCCGACCCGGTCGACGTAGGCGTACCAGACCACGTCGGGACGCGCGTAGCTGCGCTTCGTGCGGCTCAACAGGGAGATGCCCGAGCTGACGTGCGAGTAGACGCCGGAGCGGTGGCCGTACCGGTGCAGCTCGCGCGTCCAGGCCTCGAGGAACGCCAGGGACGACCTCCGGCAGTGACGGCGACCGACGTCGAACGGCTCGATGTCGTAGAAGATCACCTGCGTGCGCGGCACGCGGAGCGCGCGGGCAGCCCGGACGGCGCGGCGAGCCTCCAGCACTCCCCTGGCGCGGGCCGCGAGGTAGCGGCCCGCGAACCCGGGACGCTGGCTGATCCGGTGCTCGTAGCCGGTGCAGGACGCCTGCGGACCGACCCAGATCGGGAGCAGCCGCCACCCCGAGCGGACCTGGCGTGCCACCCAGGCCCGCGACAGGTGGCGTTGCGGACAGGCCCGGTGCACACCGCCGAGGTAGATGCCGACCCCGGTGAAGGGCGAGCTGCGCCGCCACCGGTCCATGGCGCGCTGGCTGGGCGCACGGCAGGCGTCGAAGGCGTATCCGCTCCAGCCGTGGGCGGCGACCGCGTGCGCCGCCGGAGCCTTCGGCGTCGTCGGTGGAGGTTGCTGCTGTTGCCACGGCAGCACGGGCACGACCGGAGTTGCTCGAGCCGCCGACGGTACGTCCAGGGGCACCTCCCGTCCGGGACGCGCCGCCACGAGGGCGACCAGCAGGGCGAGCCCGAGCACCGAGCTGACGAGCACGGGCAGGGGGATCGAGCGGGTGACGACGCGCATGGGACGGGTTCCGCAATCGGAAGGTGATGAGGCCGGCTGATGGTAGGCACGTCGGTCCTCGCCGTGGAGGTGGAACGCGAGAAATCGGGACCCTCGACCATCGCCTCCCCCGAATCCGTTGCGTGACGCGCGTCACGCTGCCAGCATCTGCGCATGACCGACCCGCTCGCCGTCAGCAGCCTCTGCGAGGCCTTCCAGAACTCCGTCGCGCGCAGCGGCAGCCAGGTCGCGCTGCGCGCCCCGGGTGGTGAGCAGGAGCTGACCTGGCAGGAGTACGGCGAACGGGTGCGCCGGCTCGCCGAGGGCCTGGCCTCGCTCGGCGTCGGTCCCGAGGACACCGTCGGCATCATGCTGGCCAACCGCCCGGAGTTCGCGCTGGTCGACACCGCGGCACTGCACCTGGGCGCGGTGCCCTTCTCGATCTACAACACCTCCTCGCCCGAGCAGATCGCCTACCTCTTCGGCAACGCCGGCAACAAGGTCGTCGTCACCGAGCAGATGTTCCTCCCGCAGGTCCTGACGGCTGGCACCGGCGTCGAGACCGTGGTCAGCATCGACGGTGGCGAGGGTGTGATCACGCTGGCCGAGCTCGAGAGCCGAACCCTCGACGGCTTCGACTTCGAGGCGTCGTGGCGCGCGGTCGGGCCGGACGACGTGCTCACGCTGATCTACACCTCGGGCACCACCGGGCCGCCGAAGGGCGTGGAGCTGACCCACGGCAGCATGCTCGCCCAGCTGCGTGGCGTGCAGGCGGTGATCCCCGCCCACGACGGCGAGCGCTCGACGTCGTACCTGCCGTCGGCGCACGTCGCGGACCGCTGGGCCGGCCACTACTCCCCCATGGTCTTCAGCGGGACGACGACCTACGTCGCCGACCCGAAGGCGGTGGTCGCCGCGCTGCCCGAGGTGCGCCCCACGGCGTGGGGCGGGGTGCCGCGGGTGTGGGAGAAGATCAAGGCTGCGCTCGAGGCGAAGGGCGTGACCGACCCGGCCGCTCTGCCGGAGGACCACCGCACAGCCGTCCGTCAGCTGCTCGGCCTCGACGACGTGCGCTACTCCGTGTCCGGTGCCGCGCCCATCGCCCCCGAGGTGCTGGAGTTCTTCGGCGCGCTCGGCGTACCGATCTGCGAGCTGTGGGGCATGTCGGAGATCTCCTGCTGCGGCATCATCAACCCGCCCGAGGACATCCGCATCGGCACGGTCGGCAAGCCGATCCCCGGCCTCGAGGTGCGCCTGGCCGACGACGGCGAGCTGCTGGTGCGCGGGCCCCAGCTGATGCGGGGCTACCGCAACCAGCCCGACAAGACCGCCGAGACCATCGACGCCGACGGCTGGCTGCACACCGGCGACGTCGCCACGATCGACGAGGACGGCTACGTCACCATCGTCGACCGCAAGAAGGAGCTGATCATCAACGCCGGCGGCAAGAACATGTCTCCCGCCAACATCGAGCAGGTCGTCAAGGCCTCCCACCCGTTGATCGGCCAGGCCGTGGTGGTCGGCGACCGCCGCCCCTTCAACGTCGCGCTGCTCGTGCTCGACCCGGACGTCTGCGCGGCCTACGCCGAGCAGGCCGGCCTCCCCGACGGGTCGGCCGCCGCCCTGGCCCAGGACCCGAAGGTCCAGGAGCAGGTCGCCACCGCGGTCGAGGAGGCCAACGCCCGGCTCTCGCGGATCGAGCAGGTCAAGCGGTACCGGATCCTCGCGACCGACTGGCTGCCGGGCGGCGACGAGCTGACGCCGACGATGAAGCTGAAGCGGCGGCCGATCGCGGAGAAGTACGCCGACGTCATCGAGGAGCTGTACGCCGAGGGCTGATCGTCAGTCGAGGCAGAACTCGTTGCCCTCGGGATCGGCCATCACGATGTGCCCGGCGCCCATCGGCGGCGCCGGCTCGAAGCGGGCCACCCGGCGGGCACCGAGCCCGACCAGTCGCTCGCACTCGGCCTCCAGCGCGGCCATCCGCTCCTCCCCCGCCAGCCCGGGGGCGGCGCGGACGTCGAGGTGGACGCGGTTCTTGGCGACCTTCTCCTCGGGGACCTGCTGGAAGAACAGGCGTGGCCCGACGCCGTCGGGGTCCTCCGCCGCGGAGCGGGAGTTGCGCTGGTCCGCCGGTACGCCGATCCCCTCGAGGAAGGCGTCCCACGCCTCCAGCGGGTCCGCCCCGTCGGCCAGGTGGACGCCGGGCGGACCGGGGATCACGTAGCCCAGCGCTTCTCTCCAGAAGCGGGACTGGGCACGGGGGTCGTGGGCGTCGAAGGTGATCTGCACGTGTCGGCTCATGCCCGCCGTTCTACCGCTCGGCACCGACAGCCGTCGTCCGTTCCTCCCCTGGTTCCGTGCATGGCGGACGCGGGCCCCTTAGGCGTAGGTTGCGAGACGGGGCCGACGACGGGCCGGCCGGACGGGAGCATCAGCATGCTGCAGGACAGCCAGGTCACCGCGAACATCCCGGCAGCCGACCTCGGTCGGGCACGCCGGTTCTACGAGGACAAGCTGGGACTCACCCCGGCCGACGAGAACCCGGGCGGACTGGTCTACCGGGCCGGAGGCACCGCCTTCTTCCTCTACGAGACCGATCAGGCCGGCAAGGCGGGCCACACGATCGCCCAGTTCCACGTCAGCGACGTCGCTTCCGAGGCCAAGGACCTCGAGGAGAAGGGCGTGGTCTTCGAGCACTACGACATGCCCGGCATGACCTGGGACGGGCCGGTCGCGAGCATGGAGGGCATGGGGCACGCCGCCTGGTTCAAGGACAGCGAGGACAACATCCTCTGCCTGGACGACGCGCCGATGCTCTAGCCGCGGGAGCGGTGAGCCAGGTCTCAGCCGTGGCACTGGCGAATTAGTATGCTGTGCTGCATAGTTATGGCCATGACCAAGACCCCGACGGCCGTCGCCGCACTCCAGCAGCCGTTCCCGCTCCCCCACGGCACCGCCCTCCCCAACCGGCTCGCCAAGGCCGCGCTGAGCGAGAGCCTCTCCCGGCCCGACCACACCCCGGGCACCCGGATCAAGACCCTGTACCGCCGGTGGTCCGACAGCGGCGCCGGCCTCGTCATCACCGGAAACGTGATGGTCGACCGCCGTGCCATCGGTGAGCCGGGCAACGTGGTCGTCGAGGACGGTCGTTCGCACGCCGACCTCGTCGAGTGGGCCGACATCATCAAGGCCAACGGCGCGGTCGCCTGGGCCCAGATCAACCACCCGGGCCGCCAGGCCCCGCGCACGCTGACCCCGCGGCCGGTCGCACCGTCCGCGGTCGCCCTGCCGGAGAGCGGGGGCATGTTCGCGCAGCCGCGGGCGCTGACGGGCGCCGAGATCGAGGACATCATCGCCCGCTTCGCGGCAACCGCCGGCCATGTGGTCCGCGCGGGCTTCGACGGGGTCCAGATCCACGGTGCCCACGGCTACCTCGTCAGCCAGTTCCTCTCGCCGCTGGCCAACCAGCGCACCGACGAGTGGGGCGGTACGCCGGAGAAGCGCCGCCGCTTCGTGCTCGAGGTGGCCCGGGCGATCCGGGCGGAGATCGGCACGGACAAGACGATGGCGATCAAGCTCAACTCCGCCGACTTCCAGCGCGGCGGGTTCTCCGAGGACGAGTCCATCGAGGTCGTCCACGCGCTCGCCGCCGAGGGCATCGACCTGCTCGAGGTCTCGGGCGGCACCTACTCCTCCGCGGCGATGCTCGGCGTCGACCCGACGCTCAAGGAGAGCACCCGCAAGCGGGAGGCCTACTTCCTCGACTACGCGCTGCGCGTGCGCGCCGAGCTCCCCGACCTCCCGCTGATGCTGACCGGCGGCTTCCGCACCGCCGAGGCGATGGAGGACGCCGTGGCCAGCGGTGCGATCGACGTCGTCGGCCTGGGCCGGCCGCTCACGGTCGAGCCGGACGTACCCGGCGCCCTCCTCGACGGTACGACGACCGAGAGCGACGTCCGCCCCAAGCGCAGCGGCATCAAGCTCATCGACAGCCTGACCGAGCTGACGGCGTACACCGTGCAGATGTGGCGGATGGCCGACGGCAAGGAGCCCGCGCCCCGCCGTCACCCGGCGCTGAACGTGGCGCAGTACCTCGTCCGCAACGGTCGCGACAGCGTCCGCGTCGGTCGCCGCGGTCTCTGACCGTGGCCCGCCGTCCCGACCCCGCCAAGCGGGAGCGGATCGTCCACACCACGCGCGAGCTGATCCGTCGCCGCGGCGTCGCGGGCACCACCATGCTCGACGTCGTCGCGGAGGCGGGCGCCTCGCGGGGATCGCTCTACCACTTCTTCCCCGGCGGCCGCTCGGAGATGGTGGAGGACGCCGTGCGCGAGGCCGTCGAGGAGTACTCGACCGCACTGCTCGCACTCGCCGACCTCGAGCCCGTCGAGGCGATCCCGCTGATCGTGGAGGTCTGGCGGGCCGAGGCCGAGGCGAGCGGCTACACGGCCGGCTGCCCGGTCGTGGCCGCCGCGCTCGGCGGGGAGAGCGAGCCGGTGGCCCGCGAGCTCGCCGGCCGCGCGTTCGCTGACTGGACCGATGCCGTCGAGGCGTGGCTGGTCCACGTCGGCGTGCCCGAGGCGCGCGCCGCCGGCATGGCGACGCTGCTGCTGGCCGCCGTCGAGGGCGCGGTGGTCGTCGGCCTCGCGCAGCACTCGAGCGAGCCCATGCTGCGCGTGGCCGACGAGCTGGTCAGGATCGTCGAGGCCGAACGACGCTGAGGATCAGCCGCCGACGTACTCCGCGAGGTGCTGGCCGGTGAGCGTGTCCGCCTGCGCCACCAGCTCGGCGGGAGTGCCCTCGAACACGACACGGCCGCCGTCGTGGCCCGCGCCCGGACCGAGGTCGATGATCCAGTCCGCATGGGCCATGACGGCCTGGTGGTGCTCGATCACGATGACCGTCTTGCCGGCATCGACCAGGCGGTCGAGCAGGCCGAGGAGGTTGGCGACGTCGGCGAGGTGGAGGCCGGTCGTCGGCTCGTCGAGGACGTAGACCCCGCCCTTCTCCTTGAGGTGCAGCGCCAGCTTGACCCGCTGCCGCTCGCCGCCCGAAAGCGTGTTGAGCGGTTGGCCGAGGGTGAGGTAGCCGAGCCCGACGTCGCGGAGGCGGCCGAGGATGTCGGCCGCGGCCGGCACCTTCGTGTCGGGCGCCGAGAAGAGCTCCAGGGCCCGGTCGACCGGGAGCTCGAGCACCTCGGCGATGTTGAGCCCGCCGAGCCGGTAGTCGAGCACCGCCGCCTGGAACCGCTTGCCGCCGCAGTCCTCGCACGGCGTGGAGACGGTGTCCATGAAGCCCAGCTCCGTCACGATGACCCCGGAGCCCTTGCACGTCGGGCAGGCACCCTCCGAGTTGGCGCTGAACAGCGCCGGCTTCACGTCGTTGGCCTTCGCGAACGCCTTGCGGATCGGCTCGAGCAGACCGGTGTACGTCGCCGGGTTGGACCGTCGCGAGCCCTTGATCGCCGCCTGGTCGATCGCCACGACGCCCTCGCGGCCGACCACCGAGCCGTGGACGAGCGAGCTCTTGCCGGAGCCCGCCACGCCCGTGACGACCGTGAGGACGCCGAGCGGGATGTCGACGTCGACCTTCTGCAGGTTGTGCTCGTCAGCGCCCCGCACCTCGAGGACTCCGCTGCGCGCGCGCACCGTGTCCTTCAGGGACGCGCGGTAGGACAGGTGCTCCCCCGTGCGCGTGCCCGAGGTCCGCAGCCCGTCGACGGTGCCCTCGAAGACGACCTCGCCGCCGCCGCTGCCGGCGGCCGGGCCCATGTCGACCACGTGGTCGGCGATCGCGATGGTCTCCGGCTTGTGCTCGACGACGAGCACGGTGTTGCCCTTGTCGCGCAGCTCCAGCAGGAGCTTGTTCATCCGTTCGATGTCGTGCGGGTGCAGGCCGATGGTCGGCTCGTCAAAGACGTAGGTCACGTCGGTCAGTGCCGAGCCCAGGTGGCGCACCATCTTGGTGCGCTGGGCCTCGCCACCGGACAGGGTGCCCGACGGCCGGTCCAGGGAGAGGTAGCCCAGCCCGATGTCGACGAACGAGTCGAGCAGGTGCAGCAGGGTGCCGATCAGCGGCGCCACACCCGGCTCGTCGATGGTGCGCAGCCACTCCGCGAGGTCGGTGACCTGCAGGGCGGCCACCTCCCCGATGTTGCGGCCCTTGATCGTGACCGACCGCGCCGACTCGTTGAGCCGGGTGCCGTCGCACGAGGGGCAGGTGCCGAAGACCGCGGCGCGCTCGACGAACGCCCGGATGTGGGGCTGCAACGAGTCGACGTCCTTGGCGAACATCGACTTGCGGATCTTCGGGATCAGGCCCTCGTAGGTGATGTTGATCTTGTCGACCTTGATCTTGCGCGGCTCGGCGTACAGGAAGTCGTCGCGCTCGGCCTTGGTGAACTTCGCGACCGGCTTCTCCGGCGGGAGCACCGCCTTGTAGGCCGCGACCATCCAGCCGTCGGCGGTGTAGCCCGGGACGAGGATGGCGCCGTCGACGAGCGACCTGCTCTCGTCGACGATCTCGGAGAGGTCCAGGTCGGAGACGGTCCCGCGCCCCTCGCACTGGGGGCACATGCCACCGAGGTAGACCTGCTGCTTGATGACGTTCTTCTTCCCCGACTCGGTCACCGAGGCGCCGCCGACGGTCGTCGTCGGGATGTTGAAGGAGAACGCGGTGGGCCCGCCGATCGAGGGCTCGCCGATGCGTGAGAACAGCGACCGCAGCATCGCGTGCGCGTCGGTCACCGTGCCCAGCGTCGAGCGCGGATTGGCGCCCATCCGCTCCTGGTCGACGAGGATGGCCGTGGTCAGTCCCTCCAGCACGTCGACGTCGGGTCGCGGGAGGTTGGGCATGAAGCCCTGCACGAACGTCGAGTAGGTCTCGTCGATCAGTCGCCGCGACTCTGCTGCGATCGTGCCGAACACCAGCGAGCTCTTGCCGGAGCCGGAGACCCCGGTGAACACCGTCAGCCGGCGCTTCGGGATCTCGACATCGACGTCCTTCAGGTTGTTCTCGCGTGCGCCCCGGACCCGGATGAGGTCGTGGCTGTCGGACGGGTGGGGGGTGGTCATGCGGCGGGTGCTGCCTCTCCGTCGGTCGTCAGGCCTGGTTGATGCGGACGTGGTTGCCGGCCGGGTCGCGGAACGCGCAGTCGCGGACGCCGTACGGCTGGTCGATCGGCTCCTGGATGACCTCGGCTCCGGTGGCCTGGATCCGGTCGAAGATCCCGTCGAGGTCGGAGGTGCTCAGGACGACCGTGGCGTAGGTGCCCTTGGCCATCATCTCGGCGATGGTCGACTTCTCGTCCTCGGTGATCCCGGGGTCCGCGGCGGGCGGGGCGAGCACGATCGAGGGGCCGCCCTTGCCGGCGGGCGCGACGGTGATCCACCGCATGTCGCCGTAGCCGACGTCGTTGAGCACCTCGAAGCCCAGGACGTCGCGGTAGAACGCCAGCGAGGCGTCCGGGTCGGTCTGCGGGAGGAAGCTGTGCTGAATGCTGATGTCCATGGCCGTCACGCTAGTGGGGCCTCGAAGCGGGGCGCTTCTCGATTCCTGACCACCTCGTCGGCGGCGTCGGGCGAGGTCTGCGCGCCCCCGCGGCGCAGCGGGCGGGTGACCTTCTTGGTCTCGCACGACGGCGGCTCCAGCAGGCCCTCGCCGCCCACTGCCACGGCCTCGCGGTAGGCGCTCGGCGACACCCCGACCAGCTCGGTGAAGCGGGTGCTGAAGGTGCCGAGCGAGGAGAAGCCGACCGCGAAGCAGACGTCGGTGACGGACTGGTCACCGCGCCGCAGCAGCGCCATGGCCCGCTCGATCCGGCGGGTCATCAGGTAGGAGTACGGCGGCTCGCCGTACGCCCGCTTGAACTCGCGGCTCAGGTGGCCGGCTGACAGGTGCACGTCGCGCGCGAGCGCCTCGACGTCGAGGGGCCGGGCGTACTCGCGGTCGATCCGGTCCCGGACCCGGCGCAGCAGCCCCAGCGTCTGGAGGTACTGCTCGCGGGCCGGGTCGGTGCTCACCCGTCAGATCGTGCCACGTCCACCCACGCCTCGCTCCGCTCCCACAGCTCGAGGGCGAGCTCGTCGGTGACCACTCGCGAGAGCTGCTTGACCTTGCGGTCGTCGTAGTAGAGGCCGGTCTGGCCGGCGACGTCGGGCGAGGTCGCGCAGTACAGCGAGGTCTGTGCGCCCTGGGTGGTGTTCTTCATGAACAGCTTCATCACGTGGCGCAGCCCCGGCGGGACCTCACGCCACACGTCGGAGGCGATGGCGCCCGGGTGGAGGGAGTACGTCGTGACGTCCGTGCCCTCGAGACGGCGGCCGAGCTCGCGGGCGTGCAGCACGTTGGCGAGCTTGGAGACGCAGTACTCGTCGAAGGCGGTGCGGGTCACCGACGGCCTGCGCACGGCGTCCCAGTCGATGCCCTTCGCGCGGTAGTGCCCGGTGCTGGCGACGTTGACGATCCGGCCCGGGCCACTGGCCACGACGTGGTCGCGCAACAGCTCGGTGAACAGGAAGGTGCCGACGTGGTTGGTGCCGAAGGCGAGCTCGAAGCCGCTCGCGGTCATGCCACGCTTGCCCGCGAGGCCCGCGTTGTTGATCAGCACGTGCAGCGGCTCGCCGGCGGCAAGGAAGGTCGCTGCCGCGGCACGCACCGAGTCCAGGTCGCCGAGGTCGAGCGGGATCCAGTCCAGGTCGTTGTTGCCGGTCTGCGCCGCGATCTCGCGGATCACCGCGCGGTTCTTCTCCTCCGACCGGCCCGCGATCACGACGCGTGCGCCGCGTCCGGCCAGGTCCCGCACCGTCTCCTTGCCGATCCCGGTGTTGCCCCCGGTGACGAGGAAGGTGCGTCCGCTCAACTCGCTCATGGCCTCATCCTCGCCGAGCGGAGGAGGCATCGTCGTCCTCCCGCGGGAGGAATGTCCAGCGGCGGCTGCCGGCGTGCTCGCAGTGTTGCGGTTTGGTCCCAAACCGCAACATTTCGGGCCCTGGAGCTGCGGTTCGTGCCCAAATCGTGGGGTTGCTCGACGGTCGCCGAGTCCCACACGAGTTCCCCCGCAGCCCGTGGCCCGGTCACTCCGTCCGCACCACGTCCCAGGCGCGACGGCCACGCGCCAGCGCTTTTCGCGGACCGCATCGTTTGGGCAGAAACCGCAGCCCGCAGCGCCGATTTGTTGCGGTTTGGGACCAAACCGCAACGGTCTGGGGGCCGCGACAGGTGACACCCCGATCCGGGGCGAGGCTCGAACGAGCGACAGCGATCAGGCTGTCAGCTTGATCCTGATCGCGAACAGGTCGAGGCCGTAGGGCAGCGGCTTCGAGGGGTTGAGCGACGGCGAGACCAGCTCCGGGGTGGCGCGCGTGAGCAGCGCGGCGAGGAACGCCTGGCCGAGGAACACCGACATTCCGGCGCCGGGGCAGCCCTGCGGGCCGTGGCTGAAGAAGTTGAAGCCCCACGACGAGCCGGCATCACCGGTGGCCCACTCCCCGGGGGCGCAGCGGTCGGCGTACTCCACCCGGCCGCGGTCGCGGTGGTTGTGCAGGTTGTGGATCAGGAGCTGGCTGCCCTCCGGGAGCACCTTGCCGTCGGGGAAGGTGACGTCGCGGGTGGTCACCCGGCCGAAGAGGGGTGTGGTCGGCCACAGCCGCATCGCCTCGAGGATCACGCCGCCGAGGTAGTCGAGGCCGGCGACCTCCTTGGCTCGGGTCAGCACCGTGCCCTCGAGCTCGGCGTAGACCTCGGTGCGCACCTCGGGGTGGCTGCCGATCACGGCGAGTGCGCGGGCCAGGTTGGCCGGCAGGGTGTCGCCCATCGCGAACAGCCAGTGGATCAGCTGGCCCGGTACGTCGGTCGCGTCGTCGTGCGGCGCCGCGGCGACGAGCGACACGAGCGAGCCCTTCTCCGCCGTCTCGACGTACGACGCGATCCGGGCGACCAGGTCGTCGTAGCCCTTCGCGGGCTTGCCCGGCGTCTTGTTGCCGGCCGCCATCAGGTCGCCGAGCAGCGCCGTGAGGTCGGTGTCGTCGGCGGCGGCGTCCCCGAAGACCACGCGACGGGTGAGCCGCTGGAAGGACGTGTTGAGGTCGTCGTACCCGATCTCGCCGTCGAGTCCCGCAGCCTCCTGCGCGGCCACCTTCACCATGCGCAGCGCCAGGGAGTGCAGTGGCCTCCCGGTCTGCAGCACGGCCTCGGCGAAGTCGCGCCGGTTGCGCCACAGGTCGCCGCGCGAGAGCGTGAGGGCGTCGGGCTGGAAGGCGCTCATGCCGGCCTTCTTGGCGGGCGGGTCGGACGCGAACGGGTCCGGCGAGCCGCCGAGGACGAACTCGATGTCGGCCGGGTCGCTGAGCAGCAACGCCTCGTCGGTGGCGACGCGGACCCAGAACGGGCCGGGACCGTACTTGCGGACCAGGCCCTGCACGAGCGTGAACGCGAACAGGTCGGCACGTGCCACCCCGGCCACCTTGGTCGGCAGCTCGCGCTTCTTGAACAGCCCCTGGATCACGTTCGGCACGCCGACCTGCGCAGTGAAGCGCACGCCCTCGATCACCGACGCGTGCGGAAAGTCCTCAGCCTTGCCCATCTCGGTCCCCCACGGTCTTGGTCCTCATCGGTTGGTCGGGCGCGGTGCGCTCTCCGCTCCAGCGGCGGCGCACCTCCAGCGCCAGGCACAGCTCGGCCACCTGGCGCGGGTCCGTCATCGAGCGGCCGGTCAGCTCCTCGAGCCGCCGCAGCCGCTGGCGCACCGTGTTCGGGTGCAGGAAGAGCGCCTCGGCCGCGTGCGAGGTCGACCCGCCCGCGTCGAGCCAGGCCGCGAGCGTGTCGAGCAGCAGGTCCCGGTCACCGGTGCGTTGCTCGTCGAGGCGCGAGAAGACCGTGCGGGCGACCCGCTGCAGCATCTCCGGCGATCCGGTCGCGGCCAGCGCGAGCGGCGAGTCCTCGAAGACCCGGACCAGGTTGCCGGCGCCGGTGCGCGCGCTGCCCATCGCGGACTCGGCCAGCCGTACGGCGTCGCGGGCGTCGGTCAGGTCCTCGAAGGGTGAGCTGACCCCGGTCGGGGTGGTGGCCAGCTGGCGCAGCCGGGCGACCAGCTCGGCGACGCGGTCGGCCCGTCGTACCTCCACCAGGCCGAGCTGGCGGTCGGGCCGCAGCAGCCAGACGGAGGGCAGGTCGCGGGCGCGCAGGTCGGCCTCGAGGTGCTCGAGCGCCGGCTGCCCCAACGTGGGTACGGCGACGGAGACGGCGACGTACGGACCGCCGACACCGAGCCCGAGCATCCCGGCGAGCTCCCAGACCGCGGCCCGCTCGCCGATGCGTCCACCGAGCAAGGCATCGACCAGCGCGGTGCGGCGCTCCTGATGACGTACGAGCTGGTCAGCCGTCGTCTCCGCGTGGGCGGCGGAGGCCGCGTGCGCGAAGGCGTCGTGAGCGGCCACGGCGTGCTCGGTGGCGGCCAGCAGGGTCTCGGTGTCAGCGCCAGCCGCGCGGGACTCGGCGACGACGTGCTCCCAGATGTGCCGGAACCCGACCCGGTACGCCGCCAGCAGGGCCGGCAGCGGCACGCCGGCCGCCGCACGCTGGCGCCCGGTCTCCTCCGCGGCGACGAGGTCGAGATCCTGCTGGACGGTCAGCGCGCTGAAGACGAACCGGAGGTGCTCGACCGAGCTCGCCCGCAGCTCGCCCGTGGCAACGGTCGGCGAGGCGGCGTAGAACGGGACCTGCGCGAGCACCGCGTCGGCGAGCGCTGCACCGAGCTCGTCGGAGCGCGCCAGCAGGGCGTGGCCGAGGGCGGCGACGTCCCCCACCTCGTCCACACGCATGCAGGAGATCGTAGGGCCGATCGGTGTCGAGTGTGATGTGCGCCACCACCGTCCTCGCCGACGATCAGTGTGGCCGGACACATAGACGGAGCCACGTGGTGCTCGTCACACTGAGCGCCGGGGTCGGACCCGGTCATGGGGACCGGTGTCCCGGCACTCAGGTCCATCGATGACTGGGGGGTTGCGATGACAGAGGCAGCACAGGGCGACCAGGACACCGCCACGCGGCTTGCCGACCTGCGTGCCGCCACCGGTGGTCCGGGGACGGCCGCCGCGGCGTGGACCTGGCTGGAGGAGCTGCGCGGTGCCGCTCGTGAGGACCTCAGGTCCACCGAGCCGGTGCTCGATGCACTGTTCGCGGCCGGGTCCACGCCGACCACGCTCGACGGGGCGACCGAGGGCATCCTCGTCGCCACGACCACGAACCGCGTGCTCGACACCGCGGTGAAGGCGCTCACCAGCGTGTGGATGCCGTGGCGCGGCAAGCGCTTCGACCTCGAGTCGGGCAGCGGCGACAACCGGATGACCGAGTCCTCGAGCCTCGTCGGCAAGCTGCTCTGGCCGCTCTACTCGATGCGCACCGACGATGACGGCAGGTCTGCCTTCGACTTCTCGACGTACGCCGAGCCGGGTGTCGAGGACCCCGATGTCGACGTCCTCGTCATCGACTACGCCGGGATCCCGGACAACCCGGCGCTGGTGATCCGCAGCATCCGCGACGAGCTGGTCGAACTCGTGCCCGGCGTCTACCTCGGGAAGATCTTCTTCAAGATGCCGAAGCTGACCGGTGACGGCGGCTTCGAGCGCATCGGGTTCTTCGCCCTGCGCACCCCCTGACCCGCCCTCCCCTCCCAGGAACCCCCGAAGGAAGCCGAACCGATGGTCCAGTGGCACCAGAACCCCTCCCTCATCCTCCAGCTCAAGGCGCTGTCCGGCGAGCGTGACGACCTGCGGTCGAAGAACCTCTTCGAGGCCGACGACATCCGGCCCGCCGAGGACCCGAAGGAGACGCCGCCGGAGGAAGCGGTCCGTGCCCGGACGCCGGACGGCACCTGGAACGACCTCGGCTGCAAGCACATGGGCGCCAAGGGCACCGGCTTCGGCCGCAACGCGCCGATCGCGCGGACCACGCCGGACCTCAAGCGCCTGCTGGACCCCGACCCGCGGATGATCAGCGAGCGGCTGATGGCGCGCGACGAGTTCAAGCCGGCCGGGATCATCAACGGCCTCGCCGCCGCGTGGCTGCAGTTCGAGAACCACAATTGGTTCTTCCACGGCGACGGCGTCCCGGACCGCACCATCGACATCCCGCTGCGCGATGGCGACGAGTTCCCCGAGAACCCGATGCGGATCCGCTCGACGATCCCGATGCACGGCGGCGAGATCGAGTCCGGCTGCCCGGCGCCGGTGTTCGCGAACCAGGAGACGCACTGGTGGGACGGCTCGCAGATCTACGGCAGCGGCCGTGAGCGCCAGGACGAGATGCGCACCTTCGTCGACGGCAAGATCAAGGTCGGCGACGACGGGCGCCTGCTCAAGAGCACCATCCCCGGCATCGACCTCACGGGCATGAAGGAGAACTACTGGGTGGGCGTCGGCCTGCTGCACACGCTGTTCTCCCGCGAGCACAACGCGGTCTGTGACGCGCTGAAGAAGGCCTACCCGTCGCTGAGCGACCAGCGCCTCTTCGAGCTCGGCGTGCTCGTCGTCTCCGCGCTGATCGCCAAGATCCACACGGTCGAGTGGACCCCGTGCGTGCTGCGCCACCCGGCACTCCAGATCGGCATGAGCGCCAACTGGTACGGCGCCCTCGGCGAGACCTTCCGCAGCCGGATCGGCCGCGTCGGTGACAGCGAGGCCCTCTCCGGCATCATCGGCTCCTCGACCGACCACCACTCCGCGCCCTTCTCGCTGACCGAGGAGTTCGTCTCGGTCTACCGGATGCACCCGCTCATCGCCGACGACTGGGACTTCTACTCCCTCGAGTCCGGCGAGTTCCTCGAGCACCGCGACTTCACCGACCTCCAGGGCCGCTACACCCGCGACTTCATGGACCGGATGGAGATGGGCGACATGTGGTACTCCTTCGGCCTCGCCTCGGCCGGCGCCGTGTGCCTGAAGAACTACCCCAACGCGCTGCGCAAGCTCACCCGTGTCGACGGCCAGGTCACCGACCTCGCCACCCTCGACATCGTCCGGGACCGCGAGCGCGGCATCCCGCGCTACAACGACTTCCGCGAGGTGCTGCGGATGCCGCGGCGCAGGTCCTTCGACGACATCACCCCCAACAAGGCCTGGGCCAAGGAGCTCGCCGAGATCTACAAGGGCGACGTCGACTCGGTCGACCTGCAGATCGGCATGCAGGCCGAGAAGCCGCCGAAGGGCTTCGGGTTCTCCGACACCGCCTTCCGGATCTTCATCCTGATGGCCTCGCGCCGCCTGAAGAGCGACCGCTTCTTCACCGACGACTACCGTCCGGAGGTCTACACGCAGGTCGGCCTGGACTGGGTCAACGAGACGTCGATGAAGGACGTCATCCTGCGTCACTACCCCGAGCTCGACCCGGTGGTCGGCGACGTGGAGCGGGTC
This sequence comes from Nocardioides sp. Root240, assembly GCF_001428825.1. GTDB lineage: Bacteria > Actinomycetota > Actinomycetes > Propionibacteriales > Nocardioidaceae > Nocardioides. Next base: position 686,560 of record NZ_LMIT01000002.1, read on the forward strand.
TTCGCGCCGTGGCCCCAGCTCGGCGAGGCCGGCCCCGGCCGGAGGAACCCGGTCATCCGGCTGGCCGACACGGTCAAGTCCTACATGCCGCTCGGCTGACCCGGGCGGCCGGTTCTGGGCCGGATTGTCAGACAAGGTCTAGGTTGGGGGTGTGGCCCTCAGCGTCTTCGACCTCTACTCCGTGGGCATCGGGCCCTCCTCGTCGCACACGGTGGGTCCGATGCGCGCGGCCCGGCTCTTCGCCGAGGGACTGGTCACCGACGGCCTCCTCGACAGCGTGGCGCGCGTCCGGGCACAGCTCTTCGGCTCGCTCGGCGCCACCGGGCACGGCCACGGCTCCGAGAAGGCCGTCGTGCTCGGCCTCGAGGGCGAGGAGCCGGCGACCGTCGACATCGCCACGTACGACGAGCGCGTGGCCGCCGTACGGGATGCGGGGCGGTTGCGGCTCGCCGGTCGGCACGACGTCGCGTTCGGCGCCGACGACCTGGTCCTGCACCGCCGCAAGTCGCTGCCCGGTCACCCCAACGGCATGCGCTTCGAGGCCTGGTCCCCCGACGGCGCGCTGCTCCGCGAGCGCGTCTACTACTCCGTCGGTGGCGGCTTCGTCGTCGACGAGTCAGCGGTCGGCGCGGACCGTGTGGTGGCCGACGAGACGCCGGTGCGCTACCCGTTCGCGAGCGCCGAGGAGCTGCTGAGGACCTGCGCGGAGACCGGCCTGCGCATCAGCGACGTGATGCTCGCCAACGAGCTGTCGTGGCGCACCGAGGCCGAGGTCCGGGCCGGCCTGCTGGAGATCTGGGCGGTGATGCAGGAGTGCGTCCGGGCCGGCTGCGCCGCCGAGGGCGTCCTCCCGGGCGGCCTCAAGGTCCCTCGCCGTGCGCCCGCGCTGCACGCCCGGCTCACCGCCGCGACCGGCGGGGACGACCCGCTGCGCGCGATGGACTGGGTCAACCTGTTCGCGCTCGCGGTCAACGAGGAGAACGCCGCCGGTGGCCGCATGGTCACCGCCCCGACCAACGGCGCGGCCGGGATCATCCCGGCCGTCCTGCATTACTACAGCCGCTTCGTCCCCGGCGCGGACGACGACGGCATCGTCCGCTTCCTGCTCACCGCCGGCGCGGTCGGGGCGCTGTTCAAGCAGAACGCGTCGATCTCCGGCGCCGAGGTCGGCTGCCAGGGCGAGGTCGGCTCGGCCTGCTCGATGGCCGCCGGCGCCTTCTGCGAGGTCCTCGGCGGCACCCCGGACCAGGTCGAGAACGCCGCCGAGATCGGCATCGAGCACAACCTCGGGCTGACCTGCGACCCGGTCGGCGGACTGGTGCAGATCCCCTGCATCGAGCGCAACGCGATCGCCTCGGTCAAGGCGATCAACGCCGCCCGCCTCGCCCTCGTCGGCACCGGGCGCCACACCGTGACCCTCGACCGCGCGATCAAGACCATGCGCGACACCGGCCGCGACATGCACACCAAGTACAAGGAGACCTCGCGGGGCGGCCTCGCCGTCAACGTGATCGAGTGCTGACGCGCCCGACGCCGACGAACCGTGGACGCGGTGCGTGAAAAGTGACGCACGTCATGTCAGGCTGTTACTCATGAGTACTGCCCTGTTCGTCGTGGTCGCCGCCGTCCTGCTCTTCGTGCTGCTCGTGGGCGCGCTGTTCGGCGTGGTCTGGTTCGCGGGCAAGAACGGGCGGAAGGCCCAGCTCCGCGGCTGAGTCCTGCCGCACGTAACGCTAGTTCGCCGATTGGGCAGGAACTGCAGCCGCCGGCCCGAATTTCTGCGGTTTGGGACCAAACCGCAGCCCTGTCGCGACCATCGGACGGCAGACGGTGCCGGCCGAGTTGCCCGTCGACAGCCACCCAGGGGTGCATTCCTGACCCCCACGATTGGGCACGAACTGCATGCCGCGGGCCCGAATTCCTGCGGTTTGGGACCAAACCGCAACCCTTGTCTCCCCCGGCGGACCACCGCCCACCCGGTTCGTCAGTCGATCGCCTGGCCCAGCACCGCCGCAGCGCGGGCCCACACCTCAGGCGCGCCCTCGACCGTGATGCCGCTGTCGTCATAGCGGTGCCAGAGCCAGCCGTCGAGCTGGTCGGCCGTGCCCGTGACGACCACGTCGGCCGCACGCCCGGGCGCCGGGACGACGTGCTGATCGGGCTCACCGGAGCGCACCGTGCCGTCGGGTGCGGTGCCGCCGAACGTGCCGAGCTGGGTCCACACGGAGGCGCCGGTGTCGGTGGCGCGGTACTCGACGTACAGCGGCTCGGGCTCGAAGCGGCCCCAGTCGGGCAGGCCGCCGTACATCACGTCGAGGGCCTCGTCGACGCCGTCGGCGGCGAGCGCCGCGTCCAGGGCGGTCGGTACGCCGGCCGCGAGCTCCGCGTCGAGGCGGTGGATGAGCGCCTCGTGCGCTTGGCGGCGGTAGGTGAACCCGACCCGCTGGGAGTCCTCGGCGGTCGACCACGACCACGCGGCCTCGGCCGGGTCCGCCGCCGCGAGCGCCTCGACGAACGCATCGTGGGTGGCGCGGAAGAAGGCCAGCACCTCGTCGTGCGTGGCGGGACGCACCGGGTCGGCGTAGTCCTCGGGCGGCGCCGGCCGGTGGGTGATCACGTGGTGCCAGAAGTGCTGCACCTCCGCGAGGTGCCAGAGCAGGTCGGTGGCGTCCCAGTCCGGGCAGGACGGGACCCGGGCGGCCGGGTCGCAGGTGGCGAGGACGTCCGCGAAGCGGGCGGACTCGGTGCGGATGTGGTCGAGGTAAGCGGCGTCGCCGAGACGGGTCATGCGGGAGAACCTAGGGGCCGCCACCGACAGCCCGCACGTTGATTGCGGCGCGGTCACGGGGTGAGCATCACCTTGATGGCGCGTCGCTCATCCATCGCGCGGTAGCCCTCGGCCGCGTCCTCGAGCGGCAGGGTCAGGTCGAAGACCTTGCCGGGGTCGATGGTGCGGTCCTGGACCAGCGCGAGCAGCTCGGGAAGGTAGTGCCGGACCGGGGCGATGCCACCCCGCAGGCCGATGTTCTTCTCGAACAGGGTGCGCACGGGCAGCTCGACGCCGTGCGGTACGCCGACGAAGCCGACGCCGCCCATCGGCCGGGTGACGCTGATCGCGGTCTTCATCGACTCGTCGGTGCCGACGCACTCGAGGGCAGCATCGACGCCGAGGCCGCCGGTGATCTCCATGACCTCGGCGATGCCTTCCTTGCCGCGTGCCGCGACCACGTGGGTGGCGCCGAACGCCCGGGCGATCTCCTGGCGGGGCTCGTGGCGCGACATCGCGATGATCCGCTCGGCGCCCATGACGGACGCGGCGAGGACGCCGCACAGGCCGACCGCGCCGTCGCCGACGACGACCGCGGTGCCGCCCTCACGGACCCCGGCGCAGACGGCCGCGTGCCAGCCCGTGGGCATCACGTCGGTCAGGGCGAGGACGGAGGCGAGCAGGTCGTCGGGCGGCGTACCGCCCGTCGCGACGAGGCTGCCGTCGGCCTGGTTGACGCGGGCGTACTCGGCCTGGCCGCTGGAGGTCATCCCGAGGTTCACGCAGGCGGACTGCGCCCCCGCCCGGCAGTGGGCGCAGGTGTTGTCGCAGTGGCAGAAGGGCACGACGACGTAGTCGCCCGCCTTGAAGTCACGGACCTCGCTGCCGACCTCCTCGACGACGCCGATGCACTCGTGGCCGATGGTGGCGCCGGGGCGGATCGGGTTCTCGCCGCGGTAGGGCCACAGGTCGGAGCCGCAGATGCAGCCCGCCGTGACGCGCACGATCGCGTCGGTGGGCTTCTTGATCGTGGGGACGGCGACGTCCTCGACACGGATGTCGCGGGCCGCGTGGATCGTCGTTGCGCGCATGCGGTGAATCCTGCCCCATGGGTCCCGAGTTCCCAGGACGCGCCGTCGCGAGCATTGGCGTTATCTCATATGTGAGTTACCGTCGACAGCATGACGACGGACGAGCCGAACGACGACTACAAGGGCCGGATCGGAAACCTGATCCGCGACGCCCGCAAGCACCGCGGCCTGACCCAGGCCCAGCTCGCCGAGCGGCTGGCCACCAGCCAGAGCGCGATCAACCGCATCGAGAAGGGGCACCAGAACCTCTCGCTCGAGATGCTCGCCCGGATCGGCGCCGCGCTCGACTCCGAGATCGTGGCGCTCGGCGCCGGCCCGACCCACCTGCGGGTGAAGGGCCCGACCACGCTGTCGGGCAGCATCGATGTCAAGACGTCCAAGAACGCCGGTGTGGCGCTGCTGTGCGCCTCCCTGCTCAACCGCGGACGGACCACGCTGCGCAAGGTCGCCCGGATCGAGGAGGTCAACCGGCTGCTCGAGGTGCTCGACAGCCTCGGCGTGCAGACCCGCTGGATCAACGCGGAGAACGACCTCGAGATCATCCCGCCCAAGGAGATCGACCTCACCCGCATCGACGAGGAGGCCGCCCGTCGTACCCGGTCGGTCATCATGTTCCTCGGTCCGCTGCTGCACCGGGTCGACAGCTTCGAGCTGCCCTACGCCGGCGGCTGCAACCTCGGCACCCGCACCGTCGAGCCGCACATGTCGGCGCTGCGCCCGTTCGGCCTCGAGGTCAAGGCGACCGACGGCTGGTACCACGCCCAGGCCAACCGCGCGATCGTCCCCGGCCGCCCGATCGTGCTCACCGAGCGCGGCGACACGGTCACCGAGAACGCGCTGATGGCGGCCGCGCTGCACCCCGGCACGACCGTGATCCGCAACGCCTCGTCCAACTACATGGTCCAGGACCTCTGCTTCTACCTGCAGGCGCTCGGCGTCGAGGTCGAGGGCATCGGTACGACGACGCTGACGGTCACCGGGCGCGAGTCCATCGACGTCGACGTCGACTACTCCCCCAGCGAGGACCCGATCGAGGCGATGTCCCTGCTCGCCGCCGCGATCGTGACCCGCTCCGAGATCACCATCCAGCGCGCGCCGATCGAGTTCCTCGAGATCGAGCTCGCGGTGCTCGAGGAGATGGGCTTCCGCTACGACCGCTCGGAGGAGTACCTCGCGGCCAACGGGCGGACCCGCCTCGTCGACATCACCACGCGCTCCTCGGACCTGGTCGCCCCCCGCGACAAGATCCACCCGATGCCGTTCCCGGGTCTCAACATCGACAACCTGCCGTTCTTCGCGGTGATCGCCGCGGTGGCCGAGGGCACGACTTACCTCAACGACTGGGTCTACGACAACCGCGCGATCTACCTCACCGAGCTCAACAAGCTGGGCGGCCGGGTCACCCTGCTCGACCCGCACCGGGTCCAGATCGACGGCCCGACGTCGTGGACCGGCACCGAGCTCGTCTGCCCGCCCGCGCTGCGGCCCGCCGTGGTCGTCCTGCTCGCGATGCTGGCCAGCAAGGGGACGTCGGTGCTGCGCAGCACCTACGTCATCCACCGCGGCTACGAGGACCTCGCTGAGCGGCTGAGCTCGCTGGGGGCCGAGATCGAGACCTTCCGCGACATCTGATGCCCTACCTCCCCCGGGGCCGGGTGCTGGCGTTCGCGCACCGTGGCGGCGCCTACCACCCGGAGATCGAAGGCCTCGAGAACACGATGGCGGCCTTCCGGCACGCCGCGGCGCTGGGCTACGACTACCTCGAGACCGACGTCCACCTGACCGCTGACGGCGTGCTGCTGGCCTTCCACGACGACGTGCTGGACCGGGTGACCGACCAGCAGGGCGCCGTGCGTGAGCTCACCCTGGCCGACGTACGACGGGCGCGGATCGGGGGCCGCGAGGAGGTCCCGACACTGGTCGACCTCCTCGACGCCTTCCCGGGCGCGCGCTTCAACATCGACATCAAGTCCGACGACGCGGTGGCCCCGCTGGCTCAGCTGGTGCGTGAGCGCGGCCTGTGGGACCGGGTGCTGATCGGCTCGTTCTCCCGCAAGCGGATCCGCCGCTTCCGCGCGCTCACCGACGGCCGGGTGCCCACGGCCGCCGACCCGCTCCAGGTCGTCGCGTGGCGGCTCTCCCCCAGCGCCCGGCTCGCCCGGCTGCTGGCCGGTGGCGGCTTCGCTGCCTTCCAGGTGCCCCACCGGCACCGGCGTCTCGTCGTCGTGACGCCGGGCCTGGTCCGGCGCGCCCATGCCGCCGGGGTACAGGTCCACGTGTGGACCATCGACGACCCGGCGGAGATGGTCGAGCTGCTCGACCTCGGCGTCGACGGGCTCTTCACGGATCGGACCGATCTGCTCAAGGATGTGCTCCAGGGACGCGGCCAGTGGTGGTCGCTGGGAGGGACGACGCCATGAGCGACCAGTCGGGGATCGCCGACCTGAGACCGCTGTACGACGCGCGCGAGCAGCGCGCCTGGTACTTCACCGACTGGGCCGCCTCGGCGTTCCAGACCACGGTCGCGGGGGTGCTCTTCGCGCCCTACCTGATCTCCGTGGCCGAGAACGCCGTCGGTGAGCACGGGCGGATCCACCTGCTCGGCCTGTCGATCGCGCCGGGCTCGCTGCCGTCGTACGTCATCACGCTGTCGACCGTCCTCAGCGTCTTCTTCTACCCGGTCATCGGGGCCCTCGCCGACCGCACGGCGCGCAAGCCCGACCTGCTGGTCGCCTTCTCGTGGATCGGCGCCACCGCGGCCGGTGCGCTCTTCTTCATGAGCGGCGAGAACTGGATGTTCGGCAGCATCGCGTTCATCGTCGCCAACCTCGCCGGCGGCGCCGCCATCGTGGTCAGCGACTCCGTGCTGCCCCTGATCTCGCGCGAGGACGAGCGCGACCGGGTGTCGTCGGTCGGCTGGGCCTACGGGTACGCCGGCGGCGGGCTGCTGCTCGCCGTGAACTTCGCCGTCGTGACCTTCCACGACGCCCTCGGCCTCGACAAGGAGATGGCCGTGCGGCTGTCCCTGCTGTCGGCCGCGGTGTGGTGGGCGGCGTTCATGGTGATCCCGTGGCGCGGCATCCGCCGGCACGAGCCGGTCGACGTCGAGGAGGTCGAGGGCGGTCTCCTCGCGCGCTCCTTCGGCCAGCTCTGGGCCACCCTGAAGGACCTGCGCAACTACCCCGTCGCACTGACCTTCCTGCTCGCCTACCTGTTCTTCAACGACGGCATCCAGACCGTGATCGCCTCCGCGTCCACCTTCGGCATCGAGGAGCTGGACTTCGAGGAGGGCACCGTCCTCGGCACGTACCTGCTGGTGCAGGTCGTCGCGATGTTCGGCGCCATCGGTTTCGGCCGGGCCGCCGCGCGCTTCGGCGCCAAGCGGGTGATCCTGGCCGGCCTGGTCGGCTGGATGGGCATCGTCACGGTGGCGCTCGTCGTGCCGAAGGGGCAGCTGGTGCCCTTCCTGGTGCTCGGCGTGGCCATCGGCATCGTGCTGGGCGGAACCCAGGCGCTCGCGCGCTCGTACTTCTCGCTGTTCATCCCCCGCGGCAAGGAGGCGGAGTACTTCAGCCTCTACCACGCCATGGACCGCGGGACGTCCTGGTTCGGCACGCTCACCTTCGGCCTCGTCTACCAGTACACCGACTCCTACCGGCCCGCGATCTTCGCCCTGATCGCGTTCTTCGTGGTCGGCGGGCTGCTGCTCCTCCGCGTCGACACCGAGCGGGGCATCCGGGAGGCCGGCAACGTCGCTCCCCCGGTCATCTGATCGGCCGTCCCCCTCCGACTGGTGGTCGCGCTGCCGATCTGCCACTGTGACCTGATCTGGCAATCGTCGGGCATGGAACTTTTTACCGGCGGGTAGCGTTGTCAGACAGAGACAAACACGGGAGGTGGAGTTCTCATGGCTGAGCGAACACTGCGTGGCGCCCGATTGGGGGGCCAGTCGTTCGAGGACGAGCGGGGCATCGAGTTCGCGGCTCGGCAGCAGGTGGGCTACAAGTGTCCCCAGGGCCACGACTTCGAGATCACGATGTCCATCGAGGCCGAGGTCCCGGCGATCTGGGAGTGCCCGCGCTGCGGCCTGGAGGCCGAGAGCACGGCCGGCATCGAGCGCGAGGTCAAGGTCGAGAAGCCGCAGCGCACCCACTGGGACATGCTGCTGGAGCGGCGCTCGGAGAAGGAGCTCGAGGAGATCCTGACCGAGCGGCTCGAGCTGCTGCGTGGCGGCGAGATCGGACCCGCGCACCTGCACCGCGCCAACGCGCGCAAGAAGAAGCCGGCGAAGGCCTGACCTGACGGGTCAGTCGTCGACGACCTCGCCCTGGACCACGTCGGGTCCGGGGCGAGTGCCATTTCCGGGCATGGTGGTCGCCCGCTTCGCGACCTGGTTGACGGCGTACGACGTCAGCAGGCCCCGGAACACGGGCCGGGTCACCGGCAGGATGAGCAGGATGCCGAGGGCGTCGGTCACGAAGCCGGGGCTGAGCATGAACGCCCCGCCCAGGACGACCAGGGCGCCGTCCGCGAGCTCGCGGTGCGGCATCTGGCCGGTCTCGATCCGGGTGCGCAGCGCCTGCCAGGCCCGCCGTCCCTCGCGCTTGATCAGCCAGGCGCCGAGGATGCTGTCGAGCACGAGCAGCAGGATCGTCCACCAGGGCCCGATCGCCTGCCCGACCTGGATCAGGACGTAGATCTCCAGGACGGGCATCACCACGAAGGCGAGGAACAGCAGGACTGCTGCCCGCCGGCTGCGGCGGCGACTCATCGGGACCTCATGCGCACGTCATCGGCTCGGGACCAGCTCCTTCTGCGCCGTGGGGCGGCCCTTGACCTGCTCCCAGCGCTCACGCAGTCCCCAGGCGGTGATCCGCTTGAGCGACTCCAGGGCGACCTGCCCACTCATCTTCGACTCGCCGCGTACCCGCTCGACGAACTCGATCGGCACCTCGCGCACGGTCAGCCCGGCGCGGAGGGTCCGGCTGACGAGGTCGGTCTGGAAGACGTAGCCGGTCGAGCGGACGCTCTCCAGCTGCAGCTTCTCCAGCGTGGTGCGGCGGAACAGCCGGTAGCCGGCGGTCGCGTCGCGGACCTGGATGCCGAGCAGCGTCCGGACGTACCAGTTGCCACCGCGCGAGAGCACCTCACGCTCCCACGGCCAGTTGACGACCGATCCGCCCGGGACCCAGCGCGACCCGATCACCAGGTCGGCGTCCAGCAGGCCGGTCAGCAGGCGCTGGAGCTGCTCGGGCTGGTGGGACCCGTCGGCGTCCATCTCGCCGATCACGTCGTAGCCGCGCTCGAGGGCCCACGCGAACCCCGCGAGGTACGCCGCCCCGAGGCCCTCCTTCGTCGTGCGGTGCAGCACGTGGACCTGCGCGTCGGCCGCCGCCAGCTCGTCGGCGATCGCGCCGGTGCCGTCGGGAGAGCCGTCGTCGACGACGAGGACGTCGAGGGTGGGCTGCGCAGCACGCAGGCGGCCGACGATCCAGGCGACGTTCGTCGCCTCGTTGTACGTCGGGACGACCATCACGACTCGGCCGAGGTCGGGGGTGTGGTCAGCAAGCATCGGTGGGCTCCTTCGCCGGGACTTCCACGGGCCCGGCAAACTCTCGCCTTCGACGGTACGCGATGGCACCAGCGACGAGAGCGCCGAGGGTCGATCCGGTGAACAACCGGGTCGGCCACGCCCCCAGCCACATCGCGGGCGTCAGCTCGGTGCTCAGCCCGACCTTCTCGACGAGGACGCTGGTGCTGCGGATCCCCGCCGTGGCAGCCACCGAGCCGTCGGGACGGATCACGCCGCTACGGCCGTTGGTCGAGGCGACCGTCAGCCAGCGGCCCGCCTCGATGGCACGCAGCCGCGTGATGGCGAACTGCTGCTCGATCTGGTGGGTGAAGATGAAGCTCGCGTTGCTGGTCTGCACGGTCAGCAGCTCGGCGCCGTCACGGACCTGGGGCGGCATCACGTCGTCGTAGGCGACGTCGAAGCAGATCGCGTCGGACACCCGCAGGCCGGCGACGCGGAGCGGCTCGGTGCGGGTGCCGCTCTTCATGTCGCGGGTGATCAGGGCGAGCTGGCCGAACTTGGGGTCCCAGAGGTCACGGAACGGGATGTACTCGCCGTACGGCACCGGGTGGTGCTTGGTGTAGCGGTCGCCCGGGCCGCTCACCGGGTCCCAGACGATGCCCTGGTTGAGCACGTACTTCTCGCCCTCGTCGACGATCCCGCCGACGACGACCGGGACGCCGATCGCGCTCACCGCCTCGTTGATCCCGCTGTTGACCGGCAGGTCCTCGAACGGGTCCACGGCCGTGGAGTTCTCGGGCCAGAGCACGAAGTCGGGTGCCGCGACCTTGCCCGCGGACACGTCGGCGGCCAGCTTCACCGTGGCGTCGACGTGGTTCTCGGTGACCCCGCGCGGGTCCCAGAGGATGTCGTTCCCCGGCCCCGGTACGTCGCCCTGCACGACCGCGACGGTCGCCGTACCGCTCTGGGCGAGGGTGATCGGCCAGACGGCGGGGACCACCATGATCGCGAGCAGGCCCACGAGGGCGCCGGTGTCGCGGAGGGTGCGCTTCTCGACGGCCTGCGCGAGCAGGAAGCCCAGCAGCGCCAGCAGGAAGGACAGGCCGGTCATGCCGACGTAGGCGACCGCGGGCGCGGCAGGCGTGTCGATCGCCGCGAAGGCGAGGCGGCCCCACGGCATCCCGCTGAACGGCCAGCCGCTGCGGACGGTCTCCATCGTGGTCCACGTCGCCGCCATCCAGACCGGCCAGAGAGGGAGCCGGCGCAGCAGGGGCGTCGCCACGCCCATCAGCCCGTAGAACGCGGCCTCGACGGCGGACAGCGCCACCCAGGCGTCCGGGCCCACGGAGGCGCGCATCCACTCGATGTGGCTGAAGTAGAAGGCGATCCCGAACACCAGCCCGACCACGCCCGCGCGCCGCACCGACAGGCCGGCGGTCACCAGCGCGAAGCCGGCGACGCCGAGGGGCAGCAGCCACGCCAGGGCCAGCGGCTCGAAGGACGCGGTGAGGAGGACTCCCCCGAGGACCGCGAGGAACGAGCGCTGCAGCACATACCGAGCCTAGTGGGCCGCTCGTGAGCAGCCGACCTTGCAGGGCTCGGAAGGGCCGGGGCCCGCCTTCGGACCATCCCGACATCCGACCGGCTGCCGACGCGCGCGACGTTGTCTAGGGAGAACCCGGGCCCTTCCGGTCCGCTCTCGAGGAGCGAACCGACCTCCGCGAACCGTCTTCGGGTGGAGCTGGTGCGACTCCCCCGACATCACGGCCACTCGGACGTCGGTCCGCCGGCCACGACCTGCACGAGCGAACGAGTCCGTACTCTGGTCAGCCGGTCTCACCCTGTCAACCGGCGCCTGACCTGCGAAGATCCGCGTTCTCGCAGGTCAGCGAGCCGTCGGCAAGAGCGAAAAAGTCGGGAAAATTCCGGGATCCATCGGCGTGTCGCGCGGCGCCACGCCGATCGGCGTGCAAAAGCCGCCGATCAGTGCTCGGAGACGGGCCGGTTCTCGTAGTAGGTCGAGAGCACGATGGTGGTGCGCGTCGAGACGTTCGCGGCGGTCCGGATGCGGCCCAGCAGGCCCTCCATCTCGGCCGGCGAGGTGGTGCGCACCTTGAGGATGTAGGACTCCTCGCCCGCCACCGACCAGCACGACTCGATCTCCGGCATGCCGATGAGACGGTCCGGGCAGTCGTCGGGCTGCGAGGGGTCGATCGGCCGGATCGCGATGAACGCCGTGAGCGGCAACCCGATCTCGGCGTAGTTGACGGTGGCGCCGTAGCCGAGGATGAGACCGCGCTGCTCCAGCCGCTTCACGCGCTGGTGCACGGCCGAGGTCGACAGTCCGGTGGCCCGCCCGAGATCGGTGTAGGACATGCGTCCGTCCTTGGCCAGGAGCTCCAGGATCTGACGGTCGGTCGCCTCGACCGCTGGATTGCTGCTCTGACTCACGTGCCCACCCTATTAGGGTTGCCGTCGATGACTGAGCGCCTTCTACTCCTCGATACGGCCAGCCTCTACTTCCGGGCCTTCTTCGGCTCGCCGGAGATCCTGTCGCCGGGCGGCACCAACGTGAACGCGGTGCGCGGCCTGCTCGACTACATCTCGCGGTTGACCGAGCAGTACGAGCCGACGCACCTGGTTTGCTGCTGGGACGACGACTGGCGTCCGCAGTGGCGCGTCGACCTGATCCCGACCTACAAGGCGCACCGCGTCGTCGAGGAGGTCGCCGGCGCGCCTGTCGCCGAAGGCAGCGGGGAGCGAAGCGACCGACGCTATGTCGAGGAGGTCCCCGACCCGCTCGAGCAGCAGGTGCCGATCATCCGCGAAGTCCTGGACGCCTTCGGCATCGCCGTCATCGGTGCTCCCGGCTACGAGGCCGACGACGTGATCGGCACGCTCGCCACGGGCGCCGGGATGCCGGTCGACGTCGTCACGGGCGACCGCGACCTGTTCCAGCTCGTCGACGACGAGGCCGCGGTCCGGATCCTGTACGTCGGGCGCGGGGTCGGTCGGCACGAACGGGTCGACGAGGCCTGGGTCCTGGAGAAGTACGGCGTGCGCGCCGGCCAGTACGCCGACTTCGCCACCCTGCGCGGCGACGCCTCCGACGGACTGCCCGGCGTGAAGGGGGTCGGCGAGAAGACGGCTGCCTCCCTGCTGCAGAAGTACGACGACATCGCCGGCATCCGTGCCGCCGTCGAGGACCCCTCGAGCGACCTCGGCCCCGGGCCGCGGCTGAAGATCCGCGACGCGTCCGACTACCTCGACGTCGCCCCCACCGTCGTGGCCGTCGCCCGCGACATCGACCTGCCCCGGGACCACCTCGCACTCCCGAAGGCCCCCGCCGACGCGGACCGGCTCGCCGGGCTCGTCGAGGAGTGGGGGCTGGCCACGCCGGTCGCGCGGCTCACCGGAGTGCTGGCCGGACTGGACGGACCGGCGACGTAACACGGCCGTGCCCTGATGTAACAGCCACTTCATTCCATTTGGTAGTAATCCGAAATCAGCCCTTCCTAGGTTCATCGTCACCGGGGCCCGACGTCGTGCCCCCTGGCCCAGCACCCGCCTCCCGAGACGGCGGGTGCGATGACCGAGAGGGTTGTCCCCTGTGTTCCACTCCCGCACCCGCCTGGCGACCGGCACCGCGCTCGCACTGACCACCGCACTGAGCCTCAGCGCCTGTGGCGGATCCAAGTCCGGGGAGTCGAGCGCAGCCGAGAGCTGCGTCGACACCTCGGGCGACACCATCAAGCTGGGTTTCCTGAACTCCACCTCCGGGGCGATGGCGATCAGCGAGCAGACCGTCCGCGACTCGCTCGCCATGGCCGCCGAGGAGATCAACGCCTCCGGCGGGATCCTCGGCAAGAAGATCGAACCGGTCGTCGAGGACGGCGCCAGTGACCCGGCGATCTTCGCCGAGAAGATCGAGAAGCTGCTGACCGGCGACTGCGTCGCCGCGGTCTTCGGGGGCTGGACGTCCGCCTCCCGCAAGGCGATGCTCCCGGTCGTCGAGGCTGACAACGGCCTGCTGTTCTACCCGGTGCAGTACGAGGGTCTCGAGGCCTCGAAGAACATCTACTACAGCGGCGCCACCACCAACCAGCAGATCATCCCGGCGATGGACTTCCTCAAGTCCCAGGGCGTCAAGACGCTCTTCCTCGCCGGGTCCGACTACGTCTTCCCGCGGACGGCGAACAAGATCATCAAGCAGTACGCCAAGGAGCTCGGCATCAAGATCGTCGGCGAGGAGTACGTCCCGCTCGACGACGACGACTGGACCACCCAGGTCGCCAAGATCGCCGACGCGAAGCCCGACTTCGTGTTCAACACGATCAACGGCTCGTCCAACGTCGGCTTCATCAAGGCCTACTACGAGCAGGGCCTCAGCCCGGCGACGTCGCCGATCATCTCGGTGTCCATCGCCGAGGAGGAGGCGCCGGCGATGGGCAAGGACGTCACCGGCCAGTACGCCGCGTGGAACTACTTCCAGTCGGTGAAGAGCCCCGCCAACGAGACCTTCATCAAGGCCTTCCAGGCCAAGTACGGCGCCGACCGGCCGACGTCCGACCCGATGGAGGCGGCGTACACCTCGCTGTACCTCTACAAGGCGCTCGTCGAGAAGGCCGACTCCTTCGACGTCGACAAGATCAACGACTCCGCCGACGGCGTCAGCTTCGACGCGCCCGAGGGCACCGTCACGATCGACGGCGAGAACCACCACATCGCCAAGACCGGCCTGATCGGCCGGATCAACAAGGACAACCAGTTCGACGTGGTGTGGTCGTCCGAGGAGCCGATCGAGCCCGACCCGTTCCTCAAGGGCTACTCGTGGTGGGACCCGAGCGCGAGCTGATCTGAGCCTCGCCTCCGAACGTTCCTCCCGCCCGGGGTGTCGTGCTCGCGCAGCACGGCACCCCGGGCCTCCCCCAGGAGACCCACGTGGACGCCTTCACCACCCCGCTGCTCGCCGGTACGGCGACCGGCGCACTGCTCCTCATCGCCGCCCTCGGCCTGGCCCTCACCTTCGGCCAGATGGGCGTGATCAACATGGCGCACGGCGAGTTCCTCATGGCCGGCGCCTACACGACGTACCTGACCCAGCAGGTCGTGACGAACACCGACCTGTCGATCCTCGTCGCCCTCCCGGCCGCCTTCCTGGTGGCCGGTGCCCTCGGCCTCCTGCTGGAGGTGGCGATCATCCAGTGGATGTACCGTCGCCCGCTCGACACGCTGCTGGTCACCGTCGGCGTCAGCCTCCTGCTCCAGCAGCTCGCCAAGGACGTGTTCGGCGCCCAGGGCGACCCGGTGCAGACGCCCGGCTGGCTCGACGGCAACATCGACGTCTTCGGCTACCACTGGCCGTACCGGCAGATGTTCACGATCCTGCTGGCCGTGGCCGCGCTGGCCGCGCTGGGGGCGCTGCTGAGGTACACCTCCTACGGACGGCAGATCCGGGCCACGGTCCAGAACCGGGACCTCGCGGAGACGATGGGTGTCTCGACGCGCACGGTCGACCGGGTGACCTTCTTCGTCGGCTCCGGGCTCGCCGGGGTGGGCGGGGTGGCGGTCTCGCTGATCTCCGGCACCAACCCGAACCTCGGGACGACCTACATCATCTCGGCGTTCCTCGTCGTGGTGGCGGGTGGCCTCGGCCAGCTCCGCGGCACCGTCATCGCGGCGTTCACGGTCGGGGTGGTGACCGCCTTCTTCACCGACTGGTTCAGCTCGAGCATGGCGCAGGTCCTCACCTTCGCGCTCGTCGTCGTCTTCCTCCAGCTCAGGCCGCAGGGCCTGTTCACCGTGCGCACCAGGGGTCTCGCATGAACCGGCTTCTCCCGCTCGCCCGTACCTGGGGCCCGCTGATCGGCATCGCCCTGGTCGCGATCGCCCTGCTCGTGGTCGCGCCGGCCGTCCTCAGCCCGTTCCGGCTCAACAACCTCGGCAAGTACGTCTGCTGGGCGATCGCCGGCGTCGGCATCGGCCTGGCCTGGGGGCGCGGCGGCATGCTGGTGATGGGCCAGGGTGTCTTCTTCGGCCTCGGCGGCTACGCCATGGCGATGCACCTCAAGCTCGAGGCCGCGATGGCGACCGGCGGTCCGGACGCGATCCCCGACTTCATGGTCCTCTACGGCGACGGCACGATGCCCGGCTGGTGGGAGCCCTTCCGCAGCGGCGCCTTCACGCTCTTCGCGATCGTGGCCCTCCCGGCGGTCGCGGCCACGATCCTGGGCTGGGCGATCTTCAAGAGACGGGTCAAGGGCGCCTACTTCGCGATCCTGACCCAGGCGCTGGCGGTGGCCTTCGCGACCCTGCTGATCGCGACGATCAAGCAGACCGGCGGGTTCAACGGCCTCAACCAGTTCACCCTGTTCTTCGGCTACAACCTCTACGACCCGGTCAACAAGAAGATGATCTACTCGATCGCTGCCGCAGTGCTGGTGGTCTGCCTGGTCGTCGTGTGGCAGCTTTACCGCAGCCGCTTCGGCGAGCTGCTGGTCGCCACGCGCGACGCCGAGGAGCGGGTCCGCTTCCTGGGCCACGACCCGGCCAACATCAAGCTGGTGGCCTTCATCGTGGCCGCGATCATGGCGAGCATCGGCGGCGCGCTCTTCGCGCCGATCACCGGGATCATCTCCCCCAGCGACGTCGACGCCACGGCCTCGATCTTCCTGATCGCCGGCGTCGCCCTCGGCGGCCGGGCGCTGCTGCTCGGCCCGGCGCTCGGCGCGTTGGCGGTCGGCTACGGCCGCACGGCGCTCTCGGAGTCCTTCCCGGACCAGTGGACCTACTTCCTGGGGCTGCTGTTCATCGTGGTCATCCTCTTCTTCCCCTCCGGCCTCGGCAACGCGTGGTCGCAGGTCACCCAGCGGCTCCGTCCCCAGCACCAGGAGGCGACCCGATGAACGACGACTACCTCGAGATCCGGGACCTGACCGTCGAGTTCGACGGCTTCCGGGCCATCGACGGAGTGGACCTGACCCTGCTCCAGGGGCAGCTGCACTTCCTGATCGGTCCGAACGGCGCGGGGAAGACCACGCTGGTCGACGCGGTCACCGGCCTGGTGCCCGCGACCGGGCTGGCGCGCTACCGGCACCGCGACCTGCTCGCGACCAAGTCCCACCGGATCGTGCGGGCCGGCATCGGTCGTACCTTCCAGACCGCGACGGTGTTCGAGGGCCTCTCGGTCCTGCAGAACCTCGACATCGCCGGCGGCATCCACCGCTCGGCGTGGAAGATGGTGCTCGCCCGCCGCGGCACGCCGTCGTACGTCGAGGAGGCGCTCGAGACCATCGGGCTCTCGCACCTGCGCGACCGGCCGGCCGGGGTGCTCGCCCACGGCCAGAAGCAGTGGCTCGAGATCGGCATGCTGCTGGTCCAGGACGCCCGCGTGATGCTGCTCGACGAGCCGGTCGCGGGCATGAGTGCCGAGGAGCGCGAGGAGACCGGTGAGCTGCTGCGCCGCATCGGCCGGGAGCGGACGATCGTCGTCATCGAGCACGACATGGACTTCGTGCGCAGCTACGCCGACGTCGTGACGGTCATGCACGCCGGCAAGGTGCTCGCGGAGGGAAGCGTCGCCGAGATCCAGGCCGACCCCCGGGTCCAGGAGGTCTACCTGGGCCGGCAGGCGGAGGCAGGTGCGCCCGAGACGAGTGGTGCCGAGACGAGTGGTGCCGAGACGAGTGGTGCCGAGACGAGCCAGGAGGCCGGCCATGCTTGAGCTGCGCGACGTGACCGCCGGCTACGGCCGGACCCGGGTCCTCGAGAACGTGTCACTGGAGGTGCCCCAGGATGGTGCCGTGGCCGTGATGGGCCACAACGGCGCGGGCAAGACGACCCTGCTGCGAGTGGCGGTCGGCCTGCTGCCGGTGATGAGCGGCCAGGTCCTCATCGACGGCCAGGACGTGACCCGCCTGCGGCCGAACAAGCGGGTGGCCCGCGGCCTGGGCTACGTCCCCCAGGGGCAGCTGTCGTTCCCCCAGATGACGACGCTGGAGAACCTGCAGCTCGTCGACACCGACCGCTCGGCGATCGACGGCGTGCTCGACACCTTCCCGGCGCTGCGCGACCTCCTCGGCCGCCGCGCCGGCCTGCTCTCCGGTGGCCAGCGCCAGCAGCTCGCCATCGCACGCACCCTGCTGACCAAGCCGCGGCTGCTGATCCTCGACGAGCCGACCGAGGGCATCCAGCCCAACGTGGTGGCCGAGATCGAGGGCGTGATCACCGCACTGACGGCACGGGGCGACCTGTCCGTGCTGCTGGTCGAGCAGCACGTCGGCTTCGCGCTCCGCAGCACCGGCTCGTACTACGTCCTCGAGTCCGGACGGGTCACGTCCAGCGGCGAGGGCGGCCCGGGGGCCCTCGCCGCCGTCCGCGCCGCGATGGCCGTCTGAGGGGGCGACGATGCACCTGACCCCCTCCGACACGGAGAAGCTGCTGCTGAGCGTCGCCGGCATGGTCGCCCGCGACCGCCTGGACCGGGGTGTCCTCCTGAACTACCCCGAGTCCGTCGCGCTGCTGTCCTGCTGGGTGATCGAGGAGGCGCGCGCCGGCGCCCTCGTCGTCGAGCTCATGGAGCGCGGCCGCGAGGTGCTCCGGCGCGAGCAGGTCATGACGGGCGTCCCCGAGATGCTCGTCGACGTCCAGGTCGAGGCCACCTTCCGGGACGGGCGCAAGCTCGTCACCCTCCACCACCCGATCGCATGAGGAGCGTGCAAGACCAGTGGGAATCGTGACCGACGGCCCGGGCGCCACCCGTCCCGGGCCGGGAACGGTGGTCCTCAACGCGGACCGCTCCCCCGACGAGCGAAGGGTGCTGGTCGTGACCAACACCGGTGACCGGCCGGTCCAGATCGGCTCCCACCTGCACCTGCCGGACGCCAATGCAGCGCTCGCCTTCGACCGCGACGCCGCCCACGGCTTCCGGCTCGACGTGCCGTCCGGCACGTCGCGGCGGTTCGAGCCGGGCGCCTCGCAGGAGGTGGCGATCGTCGCGCTGCGGGGAGCGCGTGTCGTCCCGGGGCTGCAGGTGCGAGCGGGAGCGGGCGACCTCGATGGTTGAGATCAGCCGGGCGGCGTACGCCGCCCTCTACGGACCGACGGTCGGAGACCAGGTCCGGCTCGGGGACACCGACCTGTGGATCGAGGTCGAGCAGGACTGGGTGATCGGCGGCGAGGAGGCGGTCTTCGGCGGCGGCAAGTCGATCCGTGAGTCGATGGCCCAGTCGATGCGCACGTCGGCGGAGGGCGCGCTGGACACCGTCATCACGAACGCGCTCGTGCTCGACCACTGGGGCATCGTGCGTGCCGACGTGGGGATCCGCGACGGCCGGATCGTCGCGCTCGGCCGCTCGGGCAACCCCGACATCGCCGACGGCGTGCACCCGGACCTCGTCATCGGTCCCGGCACCGACGTCGTCTCCGGCGAGGGCAAGATCCTCACCGCGGGCGCGATCGACGTGCACGTCCACCTGCTGTCGCGCTCGCAGCTCGTCGAGGCGCTCGCCACCGGCATCACCACGATCGCCGGTGGCGGCACCGGACCGTCCGAGGGATCGAAGGCCACCACGGTCACGCCCGGCGCGTGGCACCTCGCGAACGTCCACCGCGCGCTCGACTCCGTACCGCTCAACATCCTGCTCTTCGGCAAGGGCAACACGGTCAGCGCCGGCGGCCTCGCCGAGCAGGCCCTCGGCGGCGCCGCGGGCTACAAGGTCCACGAGGACTGGGGGTCCACGCCCGCGGCGATCGACGCCTCCCTGCGCGCGGCCGACGAGTTCGGCCTCCAGGTGGCGCTGCACTCCGACAGCCTCAACGAGGCCGGGTACGTCGAGTCGACCATCGGCGCGATCGCGGGCCGCGGCATCCACGCCTTCCACGCCGAGGGCGCCGGCGGCGGGCACGCGCCGGACATCCTGACCGTGGCCTCGCTGCCGCACGTGATCCCCGGCTCGACCAACCCGACGCTGCCGCACACCGTGAACACGGTCGCTGAGCACCTCGACATGCTGATGGTCTGCCACCACCTGAACCCGCAGGTGCCCGAGGACCTCGCGTTCGCCGAGTCGCGGATCCGGGCGACGACCATCGCGGCCGAGGACCTGCTCCACGACATCGGGGCGCTGTCGATCACCTCCTCCGACGCGCAGGCCATGGGGCGCATCGGCGAGGTGGTCTGCCGGACCTGGCAGGTGGCGCACGTGATGAAGGCCCGGTACGGCGCCCACGGCGACCTCGCCGTCGGTCCCGCCGACAACGCCCGTGCCCGCCGGTACGTCGCCAAGTACACGATCAACCCCGCGGTGGCGCACGGGATCGACCACGAGGTCGGCTCGGTCGAGCCGGGCAAGCTGGCCGACCTCGTGCTCTGGGACCCGCGCTTCTTCGGCATCCGGCCGCAGGTGGTGATGAAGTCCGGAGCGCTCGTGTGGGGGGCGCTCGGGGACCCCAACGCCTCCATCCCGACACCCCAGCCGGTGCTCATGCGGCCGACCCTCGCCGACGACGGCAGCGCGCATGCGGTCAGCTTCGTGTCGCCAGCGGCCCTGGAGGACGGGTTGGAGGAGCGGCTCGGGCTGCGGCGACGGCTGGTGGGCGTGCGGCCCACCCGTGCCCTCACCAAGGCGGACATGGTCAACAACACCGCCCTGCCCCGGATCGACATCGACCCGGAGACCTTCGCCATCGACGTCGAGGGCGAGCGGATCGTCGCCGCACCCGCCGGGGAGCTGCCGCTGGCGCAGCTCTACGCGATGTTCTGAGACGCGCATGGCCGATCCGGAGCTGCTCGCGATGCTGCTGGCCGACGCGCGCCTGCCCGTCGCGGGGCACACCCAGTCGGGGACGCTCGAGGGCGCCGTGATGGGAGGGCTGTCGGCGGCCGACGTGCCGTCGTACCTGAGGGCGAGGTTGGTGGGCGTGACCCGCGTCGAGGCGGGCACCGCCGTCGCCGCCCGCCGGGCGGTGCTCGACGCCGAGCCGCTCGCCGCAGTCGAGACCGCGTGGGCGGCGCGGACCGTGACACCAGCCGTGCGGGTGGCTTCGCGCACGCAGGCCCGTGCGCTGCTGCGGCTGGCGTCGAGACTGTGGCCCGACGCGGTGCTGCCGCTGGCTCCCCTGCCCGCCCCGAGCCGGTCGGTCGTCCTCGGCGCGCTCGCCGGCGGGCTCGGCCTGGGTGCCGAGTCCCTCGCGCGAGTCGTCGCCTACGACGACGTGCAGACCGTGTGCGCGGCCTCCCTCAAGCTGCTGCCCCTCGACCCGGCGGTCGTCACCGGGTGGGTGGTCGACGCGCTGCCGGGCGTCGAGGAGGTCGTCGCCGCGACCGCCGGAATCAAGGACCCCAGCGAGGTTCCCGCCGTCGCGGCACCCCAGATCGAGGCCTGGGCACACGCCCACGCCCGCACCACCAGGAGGTTGTTCCGTGCATGACCACCACCCCCACGACCACGTCCAGCGACCCCTGCGCCTGGGCGTCTGCGGTCCCGTCGGCACCGGCAAGAGCTCGCTGATCGCACTGCTGTGCCGTGAGCTCTCGGCTCGGCTGAGCCTGGCCGTGGTCACCAACGACATCTACACCGACGAGGACGCCCGGTTCCTGCGCTCGGCGGGCGTGCTGGCCGAGGACCGGATCCGCGCCGTGGAGACGGGAGCCTGCCCCCACACCGCGATCCGCGACGACATCAGCGCCAACCTGATGGAGGTCGAAGCGCTCGAGCAGGACTACCCCGACCTGGACGTGGTCCTCCTGGAGTCCGGCGGCGACAACCTGACGGCGACCTTCTCCCCCGCGCTCGTCGACGCGCAGGTGTTCGTGCTCGACGTCGCCGGCGGGGGCGACGTCGCCCGCAAGGGTGGCCCGGGCATCGAGCGCGCCGACCTGCTCGTCGTGAACAAGACCGACCTGGCGCCGTACGTCGGGGTGGACGTGGTGCAGATGCGCGCCGACGCCGTCGCCGCCCGCGACGGACGACCCGTCGTCGCGCTGTCACGTCACGACCGCGAGAGCATCGACGCGCTGCTCGACTGGGTCCTCGCGGTCCGCTCCGCGCACCAGCACGGCGACCTGGTGCCGGTCGACCCCGGGCCGATGGCACCGCACTTCCACGCCGACGAGCATGCTCACAGCCACTGAGCGCCTGGGCCGCACGCGGATCCGCGTGTCGTCCGGAGCCGGCGGCGCGCGCTGCCAGGTCCGGACCGCCGTCAGCCGCTCGGACGCGACCGCCTCCGCGCTCCGTCCGATGGTCATCGGGCACGACGCGGGCAGGGCGCGGGTCGCACTGGTGCCCGAGGGAGCGCTGCTGCTGGCCGGTGACGCGATCGAAGTCGACGTGACCGTCGACGACGGCCTCGAGCTGGACCTCGTCGAGCCCGGCGGCACGGTCGCCTACGACATGCGCGGCGAGAGCGCCCGGTGGGACGTCCGGATCGCCCTCGGACAGGACGCGAGGCTGACGTGGGCCGGGCAGCCGTTCGTCGTCGCCGAGGGCGCCGACGTCGTCCGCTCGCTGCGCGTCCGGTCCGGCGCCGGCGCCCGGCTGGCCCTGCGCGAGACGCTGGTCCTGGGCCGGTACGGCGAGCAGCCCGGCTCCGTGCGCCAGACGAGCACCGTCCTCGACCCCGCCGGTCAGCCGGTCCTGGTGGAGGACCTGCCGCTCGACGCCGACTCCGCCCCGCTGCTCCTCGGCGGCCACCGGGTCCTGACGAGCGTGCTCGCCCTGCTGCCGGAGCCCGGCGAGACGGCCGACGACGCGGACCGCTACGACCTCGACGCCCCGGACGCCGTGCTGTGGCGCCGCCTCGGGCACCAGGTCCACGACGCAGAGCTCACCGCCGCGTGGCGGCAGGTCTGCGTCCCGGGCAGGTGATCCTCAGTGGACGCGCGCGATCTGCTGCTCGATCCGGAACCCGAGGCCGTCGGCCGCGGCGACGTACACGTCCTGGTCGAGCAGGTTGCCGTCCAGCCGCATCAGGCCGCGGGGGCTGGAGTAGAAGTGCCCGCTGGGCAGCGCGGCGGCCGCATCCACGCTGAGCGAGCCGCAGACCTCGCCCACCCGGGCGAGGAAGGAGATGGCCTCGTAGCAGGACTCCCCCACCGCGTTGAGCGCCGGCGCCCACCGGCCCCACCGGGCGTAGTAGTCGCGCGCCAGCGCCGAGCTCTCGGCGGTGTCCATGCCGTCGAAGTAGGCCGCGGCGGCGTACAGGCCCTCGTTGGCCTCCGCACCCCCGGCGAGCAGGGTGTTCTCCTCGACGGCGGGGCTCAGCCGCGGCAGCGCGGCGGTCAGGCCGGAGCGGGCGAACTGGCGGTTGAAGTGGACGGCGTCCTGGCCCATCAGCAGCATGATCACCCCGTCGACGGGCTGTCGCTCGAGGTCGGCGATGACCGACGCGAAGTCGCTGGTGCCCAGCGGCACGTAGGTCTCGCTGACCACCTCCGATGCCGTGCCCTGCAGCGCGAGACGCGCGGTCGTGCCGGTCACCCGCGGGAAGACGTAGTCGTTGCCGAGGATCGCCCAGCGGCCCACGCCGAGCTCCTCGCGCATCCAGTGCGCCGCGGGCAGCAGCTGGTTGATCGGGCGCTCGCCGATCATGAAGACGCCCGGTGTCGGGTCGCCGCCCTCGTGCATCGCGCCGAAGGCGTAGACGACCCGTCCGCCGACGCGCCGGGTGATCGCCTGGCGCACGGCGGAGATGTGCCAGCCGGCGACCGCTTCGACCCGGCCCGCGTCGACCAGCCGGCCGACGTCCTCCGCGACCACCTCGGGCTCGCGCCCCGCATCCACCACCACGAGCTCGACCCGGCGACCCGTGATCCCGGTGCCCGCGTTGAGCTGTTCCACCGCGAGCTCGCCGCACGCCAGGCAGGACGGCCCGTAGAGGCCGGTCGGCCCCTGCAGCGGCACGACGAACGCCACCGGGAGGACGTCGTCCTGCCGGGCGTCGGGGCGCATGCGGGGCACGGGGACCTCCGTGCGGTCCGGGGCTGCTGCCGCCGGCGACGTTGCGGGCGAGGAGATCAACCGGAGTCTCTGTGGTGACGCCTAGGATAGGGCCGACGCCGCGGCGTGGCAGCGTCGTTCACGCGATTGTGACGAATCCGACCGAGGAGAGCGCCGTGAACCCGTCGAGCGTGGCAGTGCAGGTCCGCCAGGTCGAGGCCCGGCTGCGCCGCGCGCTCCAGCCGATCCTCGACGAGCACGGGCTCACCATGGACCACTGGCGCATCGTCGCGGTGGTGGGCGACGACCCCGGCCTGGCCATGAGCGCGGTCGCGAGCCTCGCCGTCGTCCCTGCTGCCAGCCTGACGCGCCACATGGACAAGCTCGTCGAGCACGGCATCGTCGTGCGCCGCATCGACCCGGCCGACAAGCGCCGCGCCGTCGTCGCGCTGTCCCCGCGGGGTGAGGAGTACGCCGCCCGGCTGCGTGCGGCCGAAAAGGCTGCGGATTGGTCCCAAACCGCAGGCGACACGCCGTAGGAACTGCGGTTTGGGACCAAACCGCAGCCCTTTTCTCAGCCGCCCGCGACGATCCCGCGCCGCAGCAGCTTCACCAGCTCGCGCGCGGTGTCGCGCACCGGCGTGCCGGCAGCAGCGTCGGCGATCTGGCCGGAGAAGTCGATCAGCTGCTTCATCTGGCGCACGAAGTCGCCGGCGGTCTGGTCGTTGCGGGTGATCACCTCGTCGAGGTCCTGGCCCTCGGCCCAGCGCATGGCCGTCCAGGCGAAGCCGCCGTCAGGCTTGCGGAGGAAGTCGAGCCGGTGCTCGCGCTCGAGCCGCTCGAGCTCGCCCCACAGCCGGGTCATGGCGTCGATGGTGATCGCGACGGCACCTCCAGGCACGTTCGGCGGGCCGTCCTCGGGGCGACGGGCCTCGTAGACGAGGGCGGAGAGCACGGCGCCGAGCTGGACGGGACTGAGGTCGTCCCACAGACCGGTGCGCAGCGACTCGGCGGCGACCAGGTCGAGGTCGGAATAGATCCGCATCAGGCCGCGGCCGCGCTCGGTGACCTCGTCCTCGTGAAGGTAGTCGAGCGCCTCCAGCACCTCGCAGACGCGGTCGAAGGTCCGCGCCACGGTGTTGGTACGACGCTCGATGCGCTGCGCCAGCGTCTGGGTGTCCTTCTCCAGCTTGGCGTAGCGCTCGGCCCACCGGGCGTGGTCCTCGCGTTCGGCGCAGCCGTGGCAGGGGTGCTCGCGGATCTGGGCACGGATCGCGGCGATCTGCTGGGCGGTCCCGGCGTCGACCGGCGCCCGCTCGGCCCGCGGACGGGTGGTCGACAGCGGCAGTCCGCGCACGGCCTCGCGGATCATCTGGGCGATGTCCTTGCGCTGCTGCGGGTTGCGGGCGTCGATCCTCCGCGGCAGCCGGATCCGGGCGACCGGTTCGACCGGGGTCGGGAAGTCCATCATCGCCAGCCGTCGGCCCTGCCGCTCGGCGGTGATCACCAGCGGGCGGTGTCCCTTGTCGGACAGGCCGGGGTCGACGATGACCGCCGGGCCCGCGAACTTCCCGGTGGGCACCACGATGATGTCGCCCGGCTGGAGCTTCTCCAGGGAGGCCGCAGCCTCGTCGCGGCGGTCGTCGCGGCGGACCTTGCTCGAGGACTTCTCGAGCTCGGAGACCCGGCGCCGCAGCGCGGCGTACTCCATGAAGTCGCCGAGGTGGCACTGCGCGGCCTCGGCGTACCCGGCGAGGGCGTCCTCGGCCTTGCGCTGTTGGCGGGCGAGGCCGACGACCGCGCGGTCGGCCTGGAACTGTGCGAAGGACTGCTCGAGGAGCTCGCGCGCGCGGTGCCGGCCGTAGGAGTGCACCAGGTTGACCGCCATGTTGTACGACGGCCGGAACGACGAGCGGAGCGGGTAGGTCCGCGTGGACGCCAGCCCGGCGAGCTCGCGCGGGTTCATGCCCGGCTGCCACAGCACGACGGCGTGGCCCTCGATGTCGAGACCGCGGCGGCCGGCCCGGCCGGTGAGCTGGGTGTACTCCCCCGGCGTGATGTCGGCGTGTGTCTCGCCGTTCCACTTGCTCAGCTTCTCCAGGACCACCGTGCGGGCGGGCATGTTGATGCCGAGCGCGAGGGTCTCGGTCGCGAAGACCATCTTGACCAGCCCTCGCAGGTAGAGCTCCTCGACACACTCCTTGAACGCCGGCAGCATCCCGGCGTGGTGGGCCGCGACGCCGCGCGAGGCCGCGTCGAGGAAGTCGTGGTAGCCGAGCACCTGCAGGTCGTCGGAGGGCAGGCCGCCGAGCGTGCGTTCGACGTAGGCGATCGCGGCGTCGCGCTCCTCGGGGGTCGTCAGCCGGAGATTGGCGTCCAGGCACTGCTGGACGGCGGCGTCGCAGCCGGCGCGGCTGAAGATGAAGTCGATCGCCGGGAGGAGGTTCTTGCGCTCCAGCTCGCTGATCACGTCGAGCCGGCTGGGGATCCAGATCCGGCGGCCGTTGCCGACGTTGCGGCTGCCCGGTGAACCCTGACGGCCGCGCGCGCCCTTCGGCGTCCGACGGTCCTTCAGCCGGCTCGACGCCCAGTCGTCACGGGCCAGCTTCATCAGCTCGTCGTTGACGGGAGCGCCCTCGCGGACGAACCCGGCGGCGGCGTCCACGTCGGAGGACGCGAACAGGTCGAGCAGGCGGCGGCCGACCATGACGTGCTGGAACAGCGGGACCGGGCGACGCTCGGCGACGATCGTTCGGGTCGAGCCCCGGACCGTCTCGA
The DNA here is from genome assembly GCF_001428825.1 of Nocardioides sp. Root240. Lineage (GTDB taxonomy): Bacteria > Actinomycetota > Actinomycetes > Propionibacteriales > Nocardioidaceae > Nocardioides. The sequence continues at coordinate 712,669 of NZ_LMIT01000002.1, forward strand.
GCCACTCGCCGAACTCCTCGGCGTTCGACACCGTCGCGGAGAGGGACACCACCGACACCGACTCGGGCAGGTGGATGATCACCTCCTCCCAGACGGCGCCGCGGGAGCGGTCGGCGAGGTAGTGGACCTCGTCCATGACCACGTAGCCGAGGCCGACCAGGGTGCGGGAGCGCGCGTACAGCATGTTGCGCAGCACCTCGGTCGTCATCACGACGACCGGTGCCTCGCCGTTGATCGTGGTGTCGCCGGTCAGCAGGCCGACCCGGTCGGCGCCGTACCGGTCGACGAGGTCGTTGTACTTCTGGTTCGAGAGCGCCTTGATCGGCGTCGTGTAGAAGCACTTGCGGCCGGTCTCGAGTGCCATGTGCACCGCGAACTCGCCCACGACCGTCTTGCCGGCGCCGGTCGGTGCGGCGACCAGCACGCCGTCGCCGTCCTCGACCGCCTTGCAGCCCTCGACCTGGAACTCGTCGAGCGGGAAGGAGAAGCTGGCCGCGAAGTCACGGAAGACCGGGTGTCCCTTGTCGCGCCGGTACGACGAGTAGCGCTCCGCCGCGCTCGGCTCCTGTTCGCTCATGCGCGCACCCGCACGGCGGACGGGACGACCTCGACGGTCAGGGGCAGCGGGCCGAAGCGCTCGCCGTCGGCGTACCCGACGATGCCGGGGGCCGCGACGCTCACGCGGCGCACGCGGTGATGCTCGTACTGCGGGTGGTTCACGTGGCTCCCGTCGAACAGCTTGGGGAAGGTCTTGAGCAGCTCGACCCGGCTGACCGGCTTGATCAGCACCAGGTCCAGCAGGCCGTCGTCGAGCTCGGCGCCGTGCGTGATCCGCAGGCCCCCGCCGAAGGAGGGGCCGTTGCCGACCGCGACCAGCATCGCCTCGACCTGCCGCTCCACCCCGTCCAGCTCGAGGGTGTAGCGCAGCGGCTTGAAGGTCCGCAGCTCGGCGATGGTCGCGAGGTTGTAGCGCATCTGGCCTCGCGGCCAGCGCATCCGGTTGGCGCGCTCGTTGACCACGGCGTCGAAGCCGGCAGCCAGGACGCCGCCGAAGTAGCGTTCGCCGATCCGGGCCAGGTCGATGGTGCGGGTCGGACCGTGCACGATGCGGCCGGCCGCCGCGGCACCGTCACCCAGCGGCAGGTCGAAGTACCGGGCGAAGTCGTTGCCCGTGCCGGCCGGCAGGATGCCCAGCGGTACGCCGGAGCCGGCCAGCGCCTGCAACGCGATGTTGACCATCCCGTCGCCTCCGCACACGGCCAGCACGTCGGGCTGCTCGGCCACCGCCACCCGAGCGAGGTCGAGCGCCTCCTCGGCGCTGCGGCTCGTCAGCGACGTCGTCTGCCACCCGGCGCCGTGGAAGCGCGGCAGCGCCTCGTCACGCATCCGCGCAGCACGTCCCTTGCCCGAGGTCGGGTTGGTGAGGACGACGACGCGAGGCACAGGCTGAAGGTTAGTCAGATCTCGCTGAGCTCGTCGGGCGAGAGGCCCGCGTTGACGCCCTTCTTCGCCCGACGCCGGTCGTTGCCGCGTGCGATGACCTCGGAGATCAGGAACAGGATCACCATCGGCACGGCCATGAAGCTCATCGTGAACGGGTCCCCCGACGGCGTGATGACCGCAGCGAAGACGAAGGTCCCGATGATCATCCACGGCCGGTGCGCGCCCAGTGTCTTGCCCTTGAGCACGCCCGCCATGTTGAGCAGCACGACGAAGACCGGGATCTCGAAGGCGATGCCGAACCCGAGCAGGGTGCGGCTGAAGAACGTCAGGTAGTCGTTGAACTCGACGAGGTTGGTGAGATCGCCCGGTGTGAAGCCGATCAGGATCTCCAGTCCCTTTGGGAGGGTGAGATACCCGAGGGCGATCCCGAACAGGAACAGCGGTCCGGCGATGACAGCGAAGATCGCCGTCCACTTCTTCTCCTGCGAGTGCAGGCCCGGGAGGATGAAGGCCCAGATCTGGTAGAGCCAGATCGGGCTCGTCCCGACCAGCGCGGCAAGACCACACAGCTTCAGGTAGAGCAGGAAGCCGCCGGCAGCACCGTTCGTCGTCGCGACCGTGCGGTCCTCACCCAGAGCCTGTCGGGCCTGTTGGTAGGGATCGTTGACGATCTCGAAGATCGGTTCGAAGAAGAAGAGCGCGATGACGAATCCGACGACGACCGCGAAGGTGGCCTTGAGGATCCGCGCGCGCAGTTCCCGAAGGTGATCGGACAGCGCCATCCGGCCGTCGTCACCGACGGCATGGACGGGGCTTCCGACGAAGAGCTTGAGAAGTCCCGTGAACGCCAAGGTCAGGCGTTGTTCTCGCGACGCTCGTCGACGATCTCGCCCTCGGCGATCTCGTCGGAAGCGTTGAGCTGGCTCGGCTGGGCCGGGGCGGCGGGCTTCTTGTCGTCCTCGTCGTCACGCAGGCCCTTGGTCTCGGCCTTGAAGATGCGCAGCGCCTGGCCGGTGCCGCGAGCGAGGTCGGGAAGCTTGGCTGCTCCGAAGACCAGGATCACGATCGCCAGGATGATGAGCCACTCGGCTCCCTGGGGCATTCCGATCAGGGGAAACATCGGCGGGACCAACTCTCGTCATGGGGTGATGAGGAACGACTCCATGCTACGCCCTCCTCAGTCGTAGAGGCTGAGGGTCTCCTGTGCACGGGCGATGAACACCTCGGTGATTCCCGCCGGTCGGACCACCTCGGCGTACGGCGCCAGCCGCATCAGCAGCCGGGTGAGCCAGGTGCGGTCGACCACCACGAGGTCCACCTCGGCCGTACCGTCCGGGTCGATCCGGACGTCCTTGACCGGGTAGTACTCGGTCGCCCAGCGGGCCTCCGGGGCGAGCCGGAGGGTGACCACGACGTCGTCGGGGCCCTCCACGTCGGTGAACAGCCCGCTGCTGAGGTCGCGCGGCGGCTGCGGGTCCGTCGCCACCTCGGCGTCGAGGACCTCCAGCTTGGTGATCCGGTCGAGGCGGAACAGGCGCTCCCCCTCGGCCCGGTGGCACCAGGCGTCGAGGTAGCTGAACACGCCGTGGCTGACCACGCCACGCGGGTCGACGACCCGGTCGGACTCCTCGTCGCGGGAGGGGACGTAGTAGGTCAGCCGAACCTGCTTGCCGGCCGCGACCGCGTCGTTGAGCTCGCGCGTGCGGTCGGCGATCGCGACCTGCTCCACGTCGCGGGGGGACGGCGTGACGTCGACGTGGGCGGCCGCGGTCGTCGCCACCGCACCCTCGAGCTTCTCCAGCACCCGGCCGACCAGCGCGCGGGTCTCCCCCGTCGAGGTGTCGCGCAGCATCCGCAGCGCCACGATGATCGCCGATGCCTCGGTGGCGCTCAGCCGCAGCGGGCGCTGGAGGTAGTCGGCGTTCTCGACCCGGATCACGCCCTCGGTGATCGCGCTGCCCTGCTCGGTCTGGATCGCGTCGAGGTCGACGTCGATCAGGTCGCCCGGCAACCCGCCCGGCAGGCCGCACATGAACAGCACCTTGAGGTCGCGCAGCACCTGGTCGGAGCTGGTGCCGAGCAGCTGTGCGGCGTCGTCGAGACGGACGCCGTCGCGGTGGTGGAGGAAGGGCACCAGGGTGAGCAGGCGCGCGACCTGGTCGCGGGCGCCCGACGCGACCGGGGCGGGCCGGCTCATCGAACGCCTCCACGACCCCGCCGACTGGGCACGAACTGCATCCCCCGGGGCTGATTTGTTGCGGTTTGGGACCAAACCGCATGCCTTCCGGTGCTCACGCCACCACCTGCTCGAGACGCTCGATGACGCGGCGTCGTACCGGTTCGGGCTCGAGGAGCACCACGTCGGACCCGTGGGCGAGCACCTCGTCAGCCAGGCCCATCGCCGGGCGCAGCAGCTCGACACGGTCCCAGCGGGACACCTCGTCGGGACCTGGTACGCCGACCTCGACCCGCGCCGCGGAGCGACGGAAGCCGTGGCCGGCGCCCTCCCGCACCAGCAGCACGGCGTGCTCGGTGGGGGTGGGCGGCGCCATCCGGCGCGCGATCGCGCGGACGTCGGTGTCCGGCGGGACCTCGTAGGCGCCCGGAGGACCGACCAGCCGGACGTCGCCCTGCACGCGCGAGAGCCGGAACACCCGCTCGGCGTCACGCTCACGGTCGTGGCCGACGACGTACCAGCGGCCGGCGTAGCGGACCACGCCCCACGGCTGGACGTGGCGGGTACGCGGAGCATCGGTGCCGGGACGCTGGTAGTCGAACTCGATCGCCATGCGCTCGCAGACCGCGAGCCAGCAGGTCTCGAACGCCGGCTCCTCCGCGGTCAACAGCGGCTGGGCGATGTCGAGGGCGTCGAGGTCGACGTCGATGCCCGCGGCCGACAGCTTGCGGACGGCGTCCGAGGTGGCCTGGGCCATCGTGGCGTGCTGCCAGACGCGGGAGGCGAGCCCGACGACCGCGGCCTCCTCGGGCGTCAGCTCGATGTCGGGGAGCGCGAACGCCTCCGGCGGGATGCGGTAGCCCACCTCGTCGTCGAACAACGGGTCGACAGCCGCCACGTCCACGGGCACGCCGAGGCTGCGCAACTCGTCCTTGTCGCGCTCGAACATCTTCTCGAAGGCGTCCGGTCGCGAGTCCGGGTACAGCAACTCGCGGATCCGCTCCTTGGCGATCGGGCGCCGCTGCACGAGCAGCATGATGAGCAGGTTGAGCAGGCGCTCGCTCTTGGGTGCGGGCATGGGTCGATTCTGCCCTGCCGGGGCTACTCCGACGGGGTGGAGGACGGCGTGCCGGACGGGCTGCTGGACGGGCTGCTGGACGGCGAGCCCGACGGCGACGGCGTCTCCGTCGGGACCTCGACCGGCTTCACGTCAGCGGCGTCCAGGATGTCGACGACGAAGTAGAGCGTCGAGTTGGCCGGGATGCCGTCCTGGGCCTTCTTGCCGTAGCCCAGCGCCGGCGGGATCTGGAGCAGGACGCGGCTGCCGACCGGCAGGCCGACCAGGCCCTGGGACCAGCCCTTCACGACCGACGCCTGCGCGCCGCCGATGATGGCCTCCAGGCCACGGCCGGTGCTGTAGCTCTCGTCGAAGGGCTTCTTGCCCTTCGGGATCTGGCCGAGGTAGCTGGCGAGGATCTTCTGGCCGCTCTTCACGACCGGACCGCTGCCCTTGACCAGGGTCGAGACCAGCAGCTTTCCGGTCGGCGCCGGGGTGCCGGCGAAGTCGAGGCTCGACGGCACGCCACTCTTCTCGACGATCTTGGGCGCCCAGGCAGGCGCGGCCTGCTCGGCGCCGACCGGACCCGCCTTGGCCGTCAGGTCGGCGACGACCAGCAGGCCGTCCTCGTTGCCGATGTCCATCGACGCCATCGCCTGCTGGACGGTGCCGTTGCCGATGTAGTCGCCGAAGAGGTCGTCGCTCCCGACCGTGACGGCGATCCGGCTGCCGACCTTCTGACCCGCCTTGATCGCGTCGGCCACGCCCTGGGTGAGGACGTCGGCAACGCTCTGCGGCTCGCCACCCGCGCCGACCTTGACCAGCGCGCCGACGTTGTAGTCCTTGCCGTCGTCGTCGAGGTACGTCGTGTAGTTGATCTTGTGCGTGTAGCCGTTGGCGATCGTGAAGTTCATCAGCACGACGTCGCCCTTGGCGATCTCGTCGCCGTCGCCCTCGGTGATCACCTTGGTGTCCGCCTTGCCGGCGGCCAGCGTGCCCTTCCAGTCGATCTTGGGGGCCTCGCCGACGTCACCGCTGACGGAGACGGCGTCGAAGCCCTTGAGCTCGGAGTCGTCGCTCCCGCAGGCGGCCAGCCCCAGGGAGGCGGGCAGCAGGGCGGTGACGAGAAGGGTCGCAGGACGTCGCAGGCGCATCAGCACGCGCAAACCTTACCCAGAGGCCCTGAGCTGCGGACGAGGACGGGTCACATCCCGTCGATGAGGCGCTGCACGCGCTCGTCGTAGGCCCGGAAGGGGTCCTTGCACAGCACCGTGCGCTGGGCCTGGTCGTTGAGCTTGAGGTGGACCCAGTCGACGGTGAAGTCGCGGCGGCGCTCCTGCGCCTTGCGGATGAACTCACCGCGCAGGCGGGCGCGGGTGTTCTGCGGCGGGACCGACTTGGCCTCGAAGATCTTGAGGTCGTTGGTGACCCGCGCGACGGCCCCGCGCTTCTCGAGGAGGTAGTAGAGACCACGGTTGCGGTGGATGTCGTGGTACGCGAGGTCCAGCTGCGCGACCCTGGGGTGGCTCATCGGCAGGCCGTTCTTGGCGCGGTAGCGGTCGATCAGCTTCCACTTGATGACCCAGTCGATCTCGCGGTCGACCAGGCCGAGGTCGTCGGCCTCGACGGCCTTCAGGGTCCGCTCCCACAGGTCGAGGGAGCGCTCGATGACCGGGGTGGAGATGCCCCGCCGGTCGACGAAGTCCCTGGCCTTGGTGAGGTACTCGCCCTGGATGTCGAGGGCGCTGGCCTCGCGGCCGTTGGCGAGGCGGATCTTGCGCCGGCCGGTGACGTCGTGCGAGATCTCGCGGATGGCCCGGATCGGGTTCTCCATCGTGAGGTCGCGCATCACCACGCCCTCCTCGATCATCCGCAGCACCAGGTCGCAGGAGGCGACCTTGAGCATGGTCGTCGTCTCGCTCATGTTGGAGTCGCCCACGATGACGTGGAGACGGCGGTATTTCTCGGCGTCGGCGTGCGGCTCGTCGCGGGTGTTGATGATCGGTCGGCTCCGGGTGGTCGCACTGGAGACGCCCTCCCAGATGTGCTCGGCGCGCTGGCTGACGGCGTAGCTGGTGCCGCGCGGCGTCTGGGTGACCTTGCCGGCACCGACGATGATCTGGCGGGTCACCAGGAACGGGATGAGCACGTCGGCGAGCCGGCTGAACTCGCCCGCCCGGCTCACGAGGTAGTTCTCGTGGCAGCCGTAGGAGTTGCCGGCCGAGTCGGTGTTGTTCTTGAACAGGTAGATGTCGCCGGCGATGCCCTCGTCGTGCAGCCGCTGCTCGGCGTCGAGCAGCAGACCCTCGAGGACCCGCTCCCCCGCCTTGTCGTGGGTCACCAGCTCGGTGACGTCGTCGCACTCGGGCGTGGCGTACTCCGGGTGGCTGCCCACGTCGAGGTACAGCCGGGCGCCGTTGCGCAGGAAGACGTTGCTGGACCTGCCCCAGCTCACGACCTTGCGGAACAGGTAGCGCGCGACCTCGTCCGGGCTGAGCCTGCGCTGTCCGCGGAACGTGCACGTGACGCCGTACTCGTTCTCGATACCGAAGATGCGCCGGTCCATACAGGCACATTACTGGCCACGGCGGCATCGGGTACCGGACGCGCATGAACACGCCACCGAAGTCTGACCGTTCGTACGACGTCGCCGTGGTCGGCGGCGGCATCGCAGGGCTGACCACGGCCCTCCTGCTGGCCCGCGGCGGCCGTGCCGTCGTCGTCCTCGAGGCCCGCGAGGTCGGGGCCGGGACCACCGGGCGCAGCACCGGAAAGGTCAGCCTGTTGCAGGGCACCAAGCTCGCCCGGGCGTCCCGGACCAACCCTCCGGAGGCGGTCCACCGCTACGTCGAGGCGGGGCGCGAGGGCCAGGCGTGGCTGCGGCACTTCTGCGCGACGCACGGCCTGCCGGTCGACGGCCGCGACGCGACGACCTACGCGGTGACGGAGACAGGCGAGCGTCGCGCGCGCCGGGAGCTGGAGGTCGCCCGGGCAGCCGGCCTGGACGTCGGGTGGGTCGCCGAGACCGAGCTCCCGTTCCCGGTGCGCGGCGCGGTGCGGCTGGCCGACCAGTTCCAGGTCGACCCGGCGGCCGTCGTCCGCGCGTTGCGTGCCGACGTGGAGGCGGCGGGAGGCGTCGTACGCGAGCACGCCCGCGTCCGGTCCGTCGACCACCACGACGACGGAGTGCGGCTGCGCCTCACCGACGGCGAGGTCCGCTGCGGCGTCGCGGTCATCGCCACCAACCAGCCGATCGGCCTGCGCGGTCTCTTCTTCGCGCGTTTGACGGCCCAGCGCTCCTACGCCGCCACGCTCACCTCTCCGTGGATCCCTGAGGGCATGCACCTGTCCGCCGACGACGAGGTCCGGTCCCTGCGCTCGGTCCACGAGGATGGCGCCGACCTGCTGATGGTCGGCGGTTCCGGGCACGTGACCGGCCGCGGCTCCGCGCCCGCCCACCGCGACGCGCTGCTCGACTGGGCAGTGACCACCTTCGCCGGGGCCGAGGTCCGTCGAGCCTGGTCGGCGCAGGACCAGTCCCCCGCCTCCGGCCTGCCGTACGTCGGTCCGGTCGTGCCCGGCGACCACCGCATCCAGGTCGTCACCGGCTTCGACAAGTGGGGCCTGAGCACGGCACCGGCGGCAGCCCTCCTCCTCGCGGCCGACCTGCTCGACGGCACTCCCCCGTCCTGGGGCACCGCCCTCCGCAGCTGGACCCCACGCCAGGCACTCGCCGCCGGCCGTGCGGCGCTGGCCAACGCGGAGGTCGGCTGGCAGATGGCCTGCGGGCACGCCCAGCGCCTGCTCCGCCACGACCAGCGCCCCCTGTGCACCCACCTGGGCGGGGTGCTCGCCTGGAACGACGCCGAACAGTCGTGGGACTGTCCCCTGCACGGCTCGCGCTTCGGCACCGACGGAGAGGTTCTCGACGGTCCCGCGACGCGGGCCCTCGGGTGATGCGGTTTGGTCCCAAACCGCAACATTCCGAGCCGACTTCATGCAGTTCGTGCCCAATCGGTGGAGTCGGTGGAGCGGTACCACCGATTCATGACGCGCGAGCGTCCCGACTCCGAGTAGAGCGAGTCACCGATGAGAGTTCGCCACGCTCGAAGTCGCTGGGTTCGATGGGGACGGTCGAGGAGACGGTCCAACTCGTGCATGAGGGTCGCTGGGTGGTTCAGCAGGTCATCGAGCGTGAAGCCGCGGCGGACGTACGGCGTGGCCGACAGGGCTCGTTCACGCCGCAGGTCCCGGCGGTGCGCCGTCTTGTCGCGGTGGATCTCGCCGTCGTACTCGTGGAGGCTGGTCGTACCCACGACCACCAGGTCAGCGCGGCAGAGGAACAGCCCGTCGTCGTCGAAGATCTCGACCTGTGACCTGGTCGCCACCTGCATGACCTGATGGAACTTGTGCAGGATGGTCTCGCCTGGAGACTCCGACCTTGGATTGCGGCGCTCCCACGCCCTCCGGAGCACGCTCGTGCCAGGGCGCTTCGAGGAGAGCACTTCCTGGATCGCGTCCTCGTCGACGTCATTCAGGCGCACTGCAGACTCCACCATGATCGCGAGGTCCAGCTCACCGAGGTCGCGCGCTGCGCGGAGGAGGATCTCCGCCGGCGCGTCGACTCGCAGCCCGTGGACCAGGTCCACGTCCGAATCGTGGGTGAGCCGCGAGCAGATGAGGCCCGGGCGTCGCGGCCGGTTGTCCGTTCGCACGGCGGCGAAGAACGGTGTCTTCTCCGGTAGCGCCGGCAGGTCCCAACCGCGCAACCGCGCCGCGGTGACGTGGGTGTACGCCGCATCGTCGGGCAACACCAGGCGCAGTGCGCCGAGGTCGCGCAGGAAGTTGTCCCACGGGCTCAGCTCGGGGGTCGCCACCCGGTAGAGACCGTGCAGGACACGTTGGTGCCCGACAGCGCGCACCTCGCCTCGGATTGCACCATCGGGCCCGATCTCCATGCCCGAACGTTCGCCGAGACACGTCGCCCACGCAAGGCCGATCCGGAGACCTGTGGAAAGGGCGGGTCCTGAGCCCGCGACGAGTCTGCCGATTGGGCGAAGACCGCAGTTCGCAGGCTCGGTTTGTTGCGGTTTGGGACCAAACCGCAACAAACCGGAGCAGGCGCGGACGGGCTACAGCGGGGGTGCGACGGGGGGTTCGGCGGGGCCGCCGTTGGCCGGGGTCTCGGAGGTGTGGGTCTCCGGAGCGGCCTCGGCGGGTCCGCGCTCGCCGAGCAGCTCGGCGAGGCGGGTGGGGAGGATCCGGCGGAACTTCCGCGGCTGGGTGCGCGTGCGGTCCAGCACGGCGACCTCGAGGTCCTCGACCGGGATGACCCGGTCCTGGACCTGACCGCCGTCGGCGCTGTGGCCGAGGGCGGCGACAGCGACCTTCAGCGCACCGGCCAGGTCGGCACCGTCGGCGTAGTTCTCCTTCAGGTACGACGACACCGTGTCCGCGTCGCCGCCCATCACCGCATAGCCGTGCTCGTCGGCCACCCGGCCCTCGTAGGTGAGGCGGTAGATCTGGTCGTCGGCGCTGGTCTCGCCGATCTCGGCGACGAAGATCTCGACCTCGTAGGGCTTCTCGCCACCCGAGGAGAAGATCGTGCCGAGGGTCTGCGCGTAGGCGTTGGCAAGGCCGCGGCCGGTCACGTCCCGGCGGTCGTAGGAGTAGCCACGCATGTCGGCGAGGCGGACGCCGGCGATGCGCAGGTTCTCGAACTCGTTGTAGCGGCCGACCGCGGCGAAGGCGAGCCGGTCGTAGAGCTCGGAGACCTTGTGCAATGCCTGCGACGGGTTCTCGGTGACCAGCAGGACGCCGTCGGCGTACTGGACGGCGACGAGGGAGCGGCCGCGCGCGATGCCCTTGCGGGCGAAGTCCGCCCGGTCCTTCATCAACTGCTCGGGCGAGACGTAGAACGGGGTGCTCATGCCTGGGCCTCCTCTCCACCGCCGGGCAAGGGGGCGACCGGTCCGTCGGGCCTCACCATCCGGGCGCCGACCAACTGGTCGGCGAGGGCGCCGAGGGTGTCCTCGGACATCCGCGTCGCGCCGTCGGCGGTGACCACCCACACGACCGGGAAGATCCGGCGGGTCAGGTCCGGGCCACCCGTCGCCGAGTCGTCGTCGGCGGCGTCGTAGAGGGCCTGGAGGCAGACGCGGACGGCATCGTCCTGGCTCAGGTCGTCGCGATAGAGCTTCTTCAGCGCACCGCGGGCGAACAGGGAGCCGGAGCCGACGGTGAAGAAGGCGCTCTCCTCGTGGCGGCCGCCGGTCACGTCGTAGCCGAAGATCCGGCCGACGCCGCGGTCCGGGTCGAAGCCCGCGAACATCGGCACGACGGCAAGGCCCTGCATCGCCATCCCGAGGTTGGCGCGGATCAGCGCCGAGAGCCGGTTCGCCTTGCCGTCGAGGGACAGCAGCGTGCCCTCGATCTTCTCGTAGTGCTCGAGCTCCACCTGGAACAGGCGGACCATCTCGACCGCGAGGCCGGCGGTGCCGGCGATGCCGACCACGGAGTACTCGTCGGCAGGGAAGACCTTCTCGATGTCGCGCTGGGCGATGACGTTGCCCATCGTGGCGCGGCGGTCGCCCGCCATCACCAGGCCGCCCGGGAAGGTGGCCGCGACGATGGTGGTGCCGTGCGGGGCGAGCTCGGCGGCGCTGCCGGCGGGCAGCGAGCGGCGCGCGGGAAGCAGGTCAGGGGCGTTCTCGGCGAGGAAGTCGCTGAACGAGGAGGTGCCCGGGCGCAGGAAGGCACCCGGGATGCGCGCGTCGTTCATGGGCGCCTACTCGCCGCCCTTCTGGATGAACGACTTCACGAAGTCCTCGGCGTTGGACTCGAGGACGTCGTCGATCTCGTCGAGGATCGCGTCCACGTCCTCGTCGAGCGACTCCTTGCGCTCCGCGACGTCGGACTCGGTGGCGACGTCGGTCGTCTCCTCGGTCTCGTCCGCCTTGCGCGGCTGCTTCTGCTCCTGGGCCATGCCACAACCCTATCCACTCGATGGCTGTCCGCGAGTGAGTTGTCAGGTCACGGTTTGGTCAGCCGCCGCGTCAGCGGCTGAGGGCCCGGACGAGCTGCTCGGCGGTCTCGCACGAGTCGATCAGGTCGCCGACGTGCGCCTTCGTGCCGCGCAGCGGGTCGATCGTCGGTACTCGCTGCAGCGACTCGCGGCCGGGCAGGTCGAAGATGACCGAGTCCCAGGACGCGGCGGCGATGTCGGAGGCGTACTTCTCCAGGCAGCGACCCCGGAAGTAGGCACGCGTCGCCTCCGGCGGGTTGGTCATCGCGGTGTCGACCTCGTCGTCGGTGAGCAGGCGCTGGATCCGGCCGGCCTTCACCAACCGGTGGTAGAGCCCCTTCTCCGGACGGATGTCGGAGTACTGGTAGTCGATCAGCTGCAGCTTGGCGTCGTCCCAGGCCAGGCCGTCACGAGAGCGGTACTGCTCGAGCAGCTTGAGCTTGGCCACCCAGTCGAGCTGGTCGGCCAGCGACATCGGGTCGGTCTCCAGCCGGTTCAGCACGTCCTCCCAGCGGGCGAGCACGTCGACGGTCTGCGGGTCGGCATCGGCGCCGTAGCGGTCCTCGACGTACTTCTTCGCGAGGTCGAGGTACTCCAGCTGGAGCTGGATGCCGGTCAGGTGGCGTCCGTCGGCGAGGGTCACCTCGTGGCGCAGCGTCGGGTCGTGCGAGACCGCGCGCAGCGACGCCACCGGCATGTCGACCGACAGGTCACGGGAGATGAACCGGTCCTCGATCATCGCCAGGACCAGCGAGGTCGTGCCGACCTTGAGGTACGTCGCGATCTCGGACAGGTTCGCGTCGCCGATGATCACGTGCAGGCGGCGGTACTTCTCGGGGTCGGCGTGCGGCTCGTCACGGGTGTTGATGATCGGCCGCTTAAGAGTGGTCTCCAACCCCACCTCGACCTCGAAGAAGTCGGCGCGCTGGCTGATCTGGAAGCCCTCGTGGCGCCCGTCCTGGCCCTTGCCGACACGGCCGGCGCCGGTGATCACCTGGCGGCTCACGAAGAACGGCGTCAGGTGCCGGACGATGTCGGCGAAGGACGTCGAGCGCCGCATCAGGTAGTTCTCGTGGGCGCCGTACGACGCCCCCTTGTTGTCGGTGTTGTTCTTGTAGAGGACGATCTGCGGATTGCCGGGGAGGTTCTGCGCGAGGCGCGCGGCGTCGAGCATCACCTGCTCCCCCGCCTTGTCCCACCGGACGATGTCGAGCGGTGAGACGACCTCCGGGGTGGAGTACTCCGGGTGAGCGTGGTCGACGTACAGCCGCGCACCGTTGGTCAGGATCACGTTCGCGAGTCCCAGGTCCTCGTCGGTGAGTTGCGTCGGGTCCGCAATCTGGCGCGCCATGTCGAAGCCGCGGGCGTCGCGCAGCGGCGACTCCTCCTCGAAGTCCCAGCGGGCCCGCCGCGCCCGGACGGTGGCCGTCGCGTACGCGTTGACGACCTGGGACGAGGCGACCATCGGGTTGGCGGTCGGATGCCCCTGGACCGAGATGCCGTACTCGACCTCGGTGCCCATCACTCGGCGCACGCTCATGCCTCCAGCCTACGGCTCCGTCCTCAGGATGGGTCCGCCCCGCGCGGGTAGTGCAGGCTGACAGGAGGAACCATGGCGGCCACGGGGGATGCAGCGGAGCAGGCTGCCCAGGAGGCGCGCGACCACCCGGTTCTCGACGGGATGGCGCGGGCAGGGTTCGTCGTCTACGGAATCGTCTACGTCCTCATCGGCTGGCTCGCCGCTCAGCTGGCGCTCGGTCACCCCGCCGGCTCAGCCTCGGGCTCGGGCGCCCTGGAGGAGATCGCGCAGAAACCACTCGGCGCGATCGCGCTGTGGCTCTCCGCGGCGGGCCTGGGTGCACTCGCCCTGTGGCAGGTGTGCCAGGCCGTCGCCGGGCACCGCGACGAGGACGGTTGGCGCCGGGGCGCTGCCCGGATCGGCTCCTCCAGCCGGGCGGTCGTGTTCTGCGCCCTGGGGGTCACCTCGGTCCGCACGGCCCTGGGCGACGGCGGCGGCTCGGGCGGGGGGAGCACGGGAGCGGTGATGCGCCAGCCGTGGGGGCCGGCGCTGGTACTGGCCGTCGCGGTCGTCCTGCTCGTGATCGCTGGCACGAGCGCCTGGCGCGGGGCGACCGACCGGTGGCGCAAGGACCTCGAGGCGGGAGGCAGGACCGGTGATGTCGGCCGGGTCGTCCAGGTCGTGGCGCGCGCCGGCCACCTGAGCCGCGCCGTCGCGTTCGCCGTCCTGGCGTTCCTGGTGGCGCGGGCGGCCCTGGAGCACGACAGCCGCCAACTCGGCCTCGACCAGGCGATCGTGCGCTTCCGCGACGAGCCGCTCGGCCCGGCGCTCATCCTGGTGATCGCCGCCGGGCTGGCCTGCTACGGCGTGTTCCACCTGGTGCGCGCGGCCTACCTGCGAGCGGCCTGACGCCGACCGGAGACGAGTCGGGCCCCGCACCAGCGCGTGGTGCGGCGCCCGACGTACGACGTCGTGACGTCAGCGCGACTTGGCGACCTTCACCGCAGCGGTGACACCGAGGGCGACGAGGACGACGAGGGCGAGCTTCTTGACCACAGGGGGCTCCTTCAGGAGTTGAAAGGTTGCTGGTGCCTCCACCTTGTCAGGTGGGGACAAGGATCAGAGGTATTGCCCGGTGTCGCTGACCGTGTCGATCGACCGGCCCGGCTCGGTGCCCTGCTTGCCGGTGATGAGCGTGCGGATGAAGACGATCCGCTCACCCTTCTTGCCCGAGATCCGCGCCCAGTCGTCGGGGTTGGTCGTGTTGGGCAGGTCCTCGTTCTCCTTGAACTCGTCGACGCAGGCCTGGAGCAGGTGCGAGACCCGCAGGCCCTTCTGGTCGTGGTCGATGAAGTCCTTGATGGCCATCTTCTTCGCCCGGTCGACGATGTTCTGGATCATGGCGCCGGAGTTGAAGTCCTTGAAGTACAGGACCTCCTTGTCACCGTTGGCGTAGGTCACCTCGAGGAAGCGGTTCTCCTCGGTCTCGGTGTACATCCGCTCGACCGTCGCCCGGATCATCCCGGTCACGGTGGCCTGCTTGTCGCCGCCGAACTCGGCGACGTCCTCGGGGTGCAGGGGCAGGGACGTCGTGAGGTACTTGCTGAAGATGTCGCGGGCCGACTCGGCGTCGGGCCGCTCGATCTTGATCTTCACGTCGAGCCGGCCGGGACGCAGGATGGCCGGGTCGATCATGTCCTCACGGTTCGAGGCACCGATGACCAGCACGTTCTCCAGCGTCTCGACGCCGTCGATCTCACTGAGCAGCTGCGGGACGATGGTGTTCTCGACGTCAGAGGAGACGCCCGACCCGCGGGTGCGGAACAGGGAGTCCATCTCGTCGAAGAAGACGATGACCGGCGTACCCTGCGACGCCTTCTCGCGCGCCCGCTGGAAGACCAGGCGGATGTGGCGCTCGGTCTCGCCGACGTACTTGTTGAGCAGCTCGGGACCCTTGATGTTCAGGAAGTAGGACTTCCCCTCGGCACCGGTCTTGGCCGCGACCTTCTTCGCCAGCGAGTTGGCGACGGCCTTCGCGATGAGGGTCTTGCCGCAGCCCGGCGGACCGTAGAGCAGGATGCCCTTCGGCGGCTTCAGCTCGTGCTCGGTGAAGAGGTCGGGGTAGAGGTACGGCAGCTCGACCGCGTCCTGGATCATCTCGATCTGGTTGCCGAGGCCACCGATGGTCTCGTAGGTGATGTCGGGGACCTCCTCGAGGACCAGCTCCTCGACCTCCGACTTCGGGACCTTCTCGTAGACGTAACCCGCGCGGGAGTCGAGCAGCAGCGAGTCGCCGGCACGCAGCGTCTCGGTGAGCAGCGGCTCGGCGAGCTTGACCACCCGCTCCTCGTCCGCGTTGGCGATCACCAGGACGCGCTCGCCGTCGGCGAGCACCTCCTTGAGCATCACGACCTCGCCGACCTGCTCGAACTCGAACGCGGCCACCACGTTGAGGGCCTCGTTGAGCATGACCTCCTGGCCGCGGCGCAGGGTGTCGAGGTCGACCGCCGGGCTGACCGTCACCCTCAGCTTGCGGCCACCGGTGAACACGTCGACCGAGTCGTCGTCGTTGCGCTGGAGGAAGGTGCCGAAGCCGGCGGGCGGCTGGGCGAGCCGGTCGACCTCCTCCTTGAGCTTCATGATCTGGTCCCGCGCGTCGCGCAGCGTGGTCGCCAGTCGCTCGTTCTGGGCCGTCACCGCCGCCAGCGAGCGCTGGGCGTCGGCGAGCCGCATCTCGAGAGAGCGGGCATTGCTGCCGGGCGTCTCGGCCGTGCGGCGGCGCAGGTCGTGGATCTCGTCCTCGAGGAAACGGACCTGCTCCTCGAGCTCCTCACGACTCGGAGAGCGGTGGCTTCCCGTGCCTTCTCCCATGCTCGTCATGGCACACCTCCTGCCACCGACCCTACTCGCGGGCGTGTTGCGCGGAAGTGCTTCGCCACGCATTCGATGCAACGTTTCGGTTGCGGTCGAGCGGAGGGGCTGCGGCGGAAGGGGTTGCGGTTTGGTCCCAAACCGCAGGCGACACGCCGTGGAGACCTGCGGTTTGGGACCAAACCGCAGGAATTTGGATCAGTCGTCGGTGGCGAGCTCGGGCACGCCCGGGGGGCGCGGACCGTCGTAGTCCGGGCCGTAGGCACCGGGAGCGGGGCGGCGCTTCTTGAGGGGCGCGCGCTCGCCGGGGGCCATCCTGCGGGCGGTGACCAGGAAGGCGGTGTGGCCGATCATCTTGTGGCCGGGGCGGACGGCGAGGCCCTCCACGTGCCAGTCGCGCACGAGCGACTCCCACGGCGCCGGCTCGGTGAACCCGCCGTGGAAACGGACGGCCTCGACGAACTTCGAGAGCTGGGTGGTCGTGGCGACGTAGGCGCAGACGATGCCGCCGGGGAGCAGTGCGTCGGCGGCAGCGTCGAGGCAGTCCCAGGGCGCGAGCATGTCGAGGATGATCCGGTCGCAGCGCTCGCCGGAGGCAGGGAGCGCCTCGGCGAGGTCGCCGAGGGTGAGCTGCCAGGCGGGGTGGTCGCCGCCGAAGAACTGGGTGACGTTGCGGCGGGCGACGTCGGCGAACTCCTCGCGGCGCTCGTACGACGACACCTTGCCGTGCGGCCCGACGGCACGCAGCAGCGAACAGGTCAGCGCGCCGGAGCCGACGCCGGCCTCGACCACGTGGGCGCCCGGGAAGATGTCGGCCATCGCGATGATCTGCGCGGAGTCCTTGGGGTAGACCACGGCCGCGCCGCGCGGCATCGACACGACGTACTCGGAGAGCAGCGGGCGGAACACGAGGTACTCGCCGCCGGCGGACGAGGTGACCGTGAAGCCCTCCTCGCGGCCGATCAGCTCGTCGTGCTCGAGGTGGCCCTTGTTGGAGAAGAACTTCTTGCCGGGCTCGAGCGCGAAGTTGTGGCGACGGCCCTTGCCGTCGACGAGGCGCACCCACTCCCCTGTGCGCAGTGGTCCGCGGTGCACGCCGGACCAGGCGTCCTCGGGTACGTCGGGGGTCGCTTCACTCACCGGCGCAGCCTATCGACTGCGCATCTCACGGACGATGTCGGCCGTCGCGAGGACGCCGTGGACGGAGCCGTCCTCCGCGATCAGCACGTACTCGTTGGCCGGCGTGGCGCGCAGCGCGGCGACCAGGTCGTCACCGGCGATCCCGACCGGCAGCGCCCGACCGCCGGCAAGGCTGCGGGCGGCGGCGGAGACGGGGAGCCACGGCATCCGCTCGGGCGGTACGGCGCGCACGGCCTCCCCCGACACCACACCGACCGGGCGGCCGTCGGACGTCGTCGTGACGATGCTGGTCACGCCGGCCGCCTCCGCACGACGCAGCGCCTCGGCGAGCGGCAGGTCCTCGGGGACCGAGACCGCGGGCCGGGCCAGCTGAGTGGCGTCGACGGTGGAGAGCTGGCGGACGACCTTGGAGCCGGCGAGTGCCTGACTCGCACCGGTCCAGAGGAAGACGGCGACGATGGCGAGCACGACGGGATTCACGACGGAGCCCGTGCCGGCGCTGAGGACCGCCCACAGGACGACCGCGACCGCCGTCAGCCGGCCGCCCCAGGCCGCGACGGTCGTCCCGACGTGGACCTTGCCGGTCGCCGCCCAGACCCCTGCCTTGAGGACGCGTCCCCCGTCGAGCGGCAGGCCGGGCACCAGGTTGAGCACGCCGATCACGAGGTTGGCACCGGCCAGACCCTCGATGACCAGGCGGAGCAGGCCCGGGTGGACCACGAACCAGAGGCCGAGCGCGGTCGCGCCGACCGCGAGCGAGGTGATCGGGCCGACGACAGCGATCCAGAACTCCTGGCGTGGCCGGCGGGCCTCGCCGTCGATCGTGGTCGCGCCGCCGAGGAAGTGCAGGGTGATCGACTCGACGTTGAAGCCGAAGCGCCGCGCGACCAGGGCGTGCGACGCCTCGTGGAGCAGGATCGCGAGGTACAGCGCCATCGCGAAGGCGAGGCCGACGACGTACTTCCAGCCACCCAGGCCGGGCTGCACCTGGTCGACCCGCGGGCCCATGATCCAGGCGATCAGCGCCGCGACGAAGAACCAGGAGGTCGACACCAGCACGTCGCTGCCCGCGATCCGGCCGATGCGGAACATGCCTCGGGGCACGGGGGGCCGGGGTGGGGCGGGCGACGGACCAGACACGCCACGAGGCTAGATGAGGGGGTCCAAGGTCTCGCACTCCGAGCCCCGCTCGGCGCACGATCCCCTCGGACCGACTCATCCCCGGACCGGACACGCCCTCATTTGTCGGCGGGCTGTCCTAGTGTCGACCGCATGACCTCAGCACCTCCGTCCGCCGGCCTCGAGCCGGCCGACCCGTCCGAGCGCGGCGGCACCCGCGTCGACGGCGTCGAGGTGCTCGGCGCGCTGTCCCCCTCGCGGGTCGGCGACTTCCTCAACTGCCCGCTGCTCTACCGCTTCCGCAGCATCGACCGTCTCCCCGAGCCGGCCTCGCCCGCGGCCGTCCGCGGCACCGTCGTCCACCGGGTGCTCGAGCAGCTCTTCGACCTCCCGGCCGGCGAGCGGGTCCCGTCGGTCGCGGAGACGATGATCGCCCCGGCCTGGACCGAGCTGCAGGAGCTCGAGCCGGCCGTGACGGAGATGTTCCCGGCGGACGGACCCGAGATCGCCGCCTGGCTGGAGTCCTGCCGCGACGTCCTGGCCCGCTACTTCGACCTCGAGGACCCACGCCAGCTGGAGCCGGCCGACCGGGAGCTGTACGTCGAGACGCTCACCGACAGCAAGCTGCTGCTGCGCGGCGTGATCGACCGCGTCGACGTGGCACCCGACGGGTCGATCAGGATCTGCGACTACAAGACGGGTCCCTCGCCCAGCGAGATGTTCGAGGGCAAGGCCCTCTTCCAGCTCAAGTTCTACGCGCTCGTGCTGTGGCGGATGCGCGGCGTGGTCCCGCGGATGCTCCAGCTGGTCTACCTCGGCAACAGCGAGGTGCTGCGCTACGAGCCCGACGAGCAGGACCTGCTCGCCACCGAGCGCAAGGTGCTCGCGGTCTGGGACGCGATCCGGACCGCCACCGAGAAGCGGGAGTTCGAGGCGCGCAAGGGCGCCGGTTGCCGGTGGTGCGCCCACCAAGCACTGTGCCCGGCCTACGACGGCACGCCTCCGCCGTACCCGGTGCAGGACTGAGGCCGACCGACCGTGGCGGCCGGGACCACCCTGCTGTTCCTGCACGGCGTCGGTTCCGGCGACCGTGGTGACGACTGGCAACGGGTCCTGGGCTCGACCCTGACCTCGCTGGGGTACCCCGGGCTCGACGGGGTGGCGGTGGTCGCACCCAAGTACCCCGACGTGCTGCGCGCGGCCGGCACCAAGGCGCCGCTGCCGCCGGTGACCATCGACGACCTCACTGGCTCGGCGGCCCGCACGCACCGGCGCGCGGTCGAACGCCGCATCGCCGCGCTCGAGGCCCGTTTGGGGCGCCACGACACCGGTGCCGGTTGGGTCGGGGCGGACCAGGTCGTCGACCTCGGGATGGCGATCGGGCCCTTCACCCAGGCCCACAACTACCTCACCCGGCCGCGGGTGCGTGCCCAGGTGTTGACGAAGGTGCTCGACCGGCTGCCGCGCTCCGGACGGCTGGTCGTCGTCGGGCACAGCCTCGGCTCGGTGGTCGCGGCCGACCTGGTACGCCGGCTCCCGGTCGGGCTCGAGGTCGCCGGGATGGTCACGATCGGCAGCCCGCTCGGGCACGAGCGGTTCGACGTCGACGGGTTGCGCAAGCGGCTGGCCGCTCCCCCGGCGAACCTCTCGTGGTGGGCGAATTTCTGGAACGAGCTCGACCCGGTGACCTCCCACCGGGGCGTCTCGGCCGTGGTGCCCTGGCTGCTGGACCGACGGGTCCGGGCATCGGCGCTGGCCGATCCGCACGCGTCGGCGGGCTACCTCGCCGACACCTCGGTCGCGACGGCCGTCGGGTTCGCGCTGCACGGGTCGCTGGACCACGCGCTCGCGGTCCCCGAGCGCGGGCCCGACATCGCGCTCGACCCGACCGAGACCGTGGCGCTGGTCGCACTGCTCCACGCGCACCTGGTCAACGACCGGCTCGACGGATCGCGGAGGCAGCGGCACCGCGACGCCATCCGCACCGTGCAGGCCTGCGCCGTCGAGGCGGCCGTCGCGCGCAACCGCGACCACGGGGTCGCGGTGTCGCAGACCGTGCTCGACTGCCACGTCGACCTGCTCGATCCCGACTCGGCGCCGCCGCGCCCACGCGCGATGCGCCACCTGTCGGCGGAGGAGGCCGTCGTACCCCTGGTGTTCGTGGCCACCACCAACGTGATCCGTCCCTTCGAGATCGCGGTCCCGCTCGACGTGCGTCGTGCCGCGATGGCCGACCTGACCTCGGCGATGGGACTCGGCAGCGCGCTCGGCACCGACGTCCACGCCGCGCTCGCCGAGGCGCATGAGGTCCTCGGATGCGGGCCGTCGGGGTGGGTCGCCCGGACCGCGCTCGACATGGGCACCGGCGCACTGGCCGCCGCCACTGGCGGGTTGACCTTCGCGGCCGCACCGGTCGGCGGGGCCGCGGCGGCCGTCAGCGCGCTCGCCCCGTTCGAGCCCGACGGGATCCTCGGCGAGCTGCTGTCCGCCGCGGCGTTCGCGACGTCATCCTCCGACGCACTCCCGGAGGGACTGGCCCGGGCCCGGACGTCGGCCGAGACCGTGCTCGCCGTCGTCGAGACCCAGCTCGCGGCGGCCCTGCTGCGTCAGCGCCGCGACCTCGAGCAGGACCCCACCACGTGGCGCTCGCTCGTGCTCACCGGCGCGGAGGTACGACGCGAGCAGGCCCGCTTGGCCTCGGTCTGCGACCGCTCGTCGGACGTGCTCACCCAGGCCCGGCGCAAGCTCGGCGCCGTCGACCGCGCCGTGCGGCACCTGGCCGACGAGGGCCTCGTGCCCGGTCCGGTCACAGGGTGGCGAGGTCCTCGGGAGTGATCCCGTGCAGGGTGTCCCGGAAGACCCGGTTGGATCCGTCCGGCACCGGCACGTGGTTCGGTACGACGAGCACCCGGCAGCCGGCGGCCTCCGCCGAGCGTGCCCCGGTCGGAGAGTCCTCGATGGCGACGCAGTCCGCCGGGTCGACGCCCAGCGCGGCCGCGGCCGTCAGGTAGGCCTCCGGGTGCGGCTTGCCCTGGCTGACCATGTCGCCGGTCACGATGACGCGGAAGGTCTCGGGCGGCAGGTGCTCGAGGATCGGCGCCACGAAGCGCTGGTAGGACATGGTCACCAGGCCGCAGGGCACGTCCGCCCTGCGCAGCGCGAGCAACAGCTCCCGCGAGCCCTCGCACCACGGCACGGAGTGCCGGACCTGCGCGACGACACCGTCGAGCAGCATCTCGACGACCTCCTCGGGCGACTGCTCGAGCCCGAGCTTGGCCTTGATGTACTCCCCCGACACGAGCAGGTCGTTGCCGACCAGGCTCATCGCGTCCTCGTGGGTCCAGGTGCCGCCGTGCGCCTCGGCGATCGCGGTCTCCGTCGCCATCCAGTAGGGCTCGGTGTCGACGAGGGTTCCGTCCATGTCCCACAGGACCGCAGCAGGCTTCACGCCTGAATCCTGTCATGCGGCCGGCGAGGCTCGGCTAGGTTCCTGCCGTGCAGCAGAGGGGCGACGACGGCTTCGGCGCCGTCCTGCGCGCGCTGCGCACCGACCGCAGCCTGACCCAGGAGGAGCTGGCCGAACGCGCCGGCCTCTCGGTCAAGGCCGTCAGCGCCCTCGAGCGCGGCGAACGCAAGCGTCCCTACCCGCACACCGTCCGCGCGCTGGCCGAGGCGCTCGGGCTCGCCGACGGGGAGCGGACGGCCCTCGCGGCGGCGGTGCCGCGCCCGGTCCGTCCGCCGGCGGCCGTCGTCCCCGCGTACGACGGGCGGCGCGGTGGCGTGACCGCGCCTCCGACCCGGCTCATCGGACGTGAAGCCGCCCTGGTGGAGATGGCGGAACGGGTCGAAGCCGGAGCACGGCTGGTGACCCTCACCGGCCCGGGCGGCGTCGGCAAGACGCGCGTGGCGGTGGCCACCCTGGAGCGGCTGGCGCCGTCGTACGACCTGGCCGTGGGGGTCGACCTGGCTGTGGTCCGGGACCCGCGAGAGGTGCTGCCCCAGCTCGCGGCCGCGATCTACCTTCCGGAGCGGGGCGCCGGCGACGCCACGACACGGCTGGTGGCGGCGCTCACCGGGCGTCGTACGCTCGCGCTCCTCGACAACTTCGAGCAGGTGCTCGACGCGGCGGTCGACGTCGCGGACCTGCTCGCCCGCTGCCCCGGCCTCGTCGTGCTCGTCACCAGCCGGGCCCCGCTTCGGGTGCGGGCCGAGCACGAGGTCGGACTCGGTCCCCTGTCGTCCGTCCAGGCCGTGCGGCTCTTCCTCGAACGGGCGAACGCCGCGGGCGCGCGGCTGGAGCTCGACGACGCCAACGCCCCCGTGGTCGAGGCGATCTGCCGTCGCCTCGACGGCCTGCCGCTCGCGCTCGAGCTGGCCGCCGCCGGCGCGCGGCTGCTGACTCCCGCAGGCCTGCTGGCACGGCTCGAGGAGCACGGCCCACCGGAGGGTCCTCGGGACCTCGCCGCCCGCCAGCGCACGATGGCGGACGCCCTCGACTGGAGCCTGGACCTCGTCGCGCCGTCCGATGCGGAGATGTTCGCCCAGCTGGGCGCGTTCTCCGGCAGCTTCACCCTCGACGCGGCCGCCGCGGTCGCGGGGACCAACGACGTCCTGGGTCCGCTCGCCACCCTCGTCGACCACTCGCTCGTCGCACGCGTCGAGCCGCGCACCGATCCGCCGCGGTTCCGCCTGCTCGAACCCGTCCGCCAGTACGCCGGGCAGCGGCTCCTCGCATCGGGCGCGACCGCCGCGGCGGCCGACCGCCATGCTGCCTGGTTCCACGCCCGGGCCCTGGCGGCCGACGTCGCGCTCCGCGGTCCCGACCTCCGGGCCGAGCTCGACCGGCTCGACGCCGACCACGCGAACCTGCGCTCGGCGTACCTGCGCCTGCTGGAGCTGGGCCGTGGCGACGACGCAGCCGAGCTCGCCGGCAGCACCTGGCTCTACCTCGCACTGCGGGGACACGCCCGCGAGGGCCTCGGGTGGCTGGAAGGCGCCGAGGGCGTCGGCTCCGACGCGGTCCAGGCACGCCGGCTGATCGGGCGGATGGGCCTCCTGTTCGCCACCGGCGACATCGCGGGCATGCGCGCCGCCGCCACGGCGGCGGTGCCGGTCGCCCGCCGGGTCGGCGACGCCGGGATCGCCGCGGAGGCAGCCACCCTCGCCGGTCATGCCGCCGTCTTCGTCGGCGCCGTCGACGATGCCCGTGCCCTGCTGGACGACGCCCTCGCCCGTGCCGCCGGCGCCGACCTGCCGTGGGTCGAGGCGCACACCCTGGTCGCGCTCGGCCAGCTCGCCCTGGTCCGGGGCGACCTCGACGAAGCCGACCGCGTGCTCGACGACGCCCTGGAGATCGCGCGCGACCTCGGCAACGACTTCACGCTGGCCACCTGCCTGACACGCCGTGCCACGGTCACGACGCTGCGCGGCGACACGGCCGGCACGGCCACGCTGCTGGGCGAGTCGATCACCCGAGCGCTGGACACGCGAATGAGCTGGCCGCTGAGCTACTCGCTCCCGGCGATGGCCGGTGTCGCCGTACGGCTGGGCCAGGTGCGGGCAGCCGCCGTGCTCCTCGCGGCGTCCGCGTCGCTGTCCGTCGCGGACGCGGTCGACCCGCGGTTCCCCGTCTCGCGCGACCTGGCCGAGCAGGACCTCGCCGCCACCCGCTCCCAGCTCGGCGAGCAGGCGTTCGCGGCGGCCTGGCAGGAAGGGCGCGCTGCCTCGGCGGCCGAGCTCGCCGAGCTGGTGGACGACGTCACGCGACTCGCACGCGGTTGATGTAGCGGCGGTACTGCCGGGCGCCGATCGTCCGCAGCACCAGCCGCACCGGGGCGGGCAGCTGTGCCAACATCTGGTCACGCTCGTCGGCGTCCGCGTCCTCGAGGATCGCACCGAACATCAGCGGCAGCTGCCTGAAGCTCATCGCTTCGCGGCCGTGCTCACCGAGGCTCTGCCACTCCTCGACGGTGATGTGGCGGGCGACGAGGGGCAGGATCTCCCGCTCCTCGAGGTCGAGGTGCTCGAACAACGCCGTGGCCAGCCCCTCGACCAGCTGCGCCACCTGCTCGCCACCGAGGGCGGTCGGGGCCTTCGCCCACGCGGTCGCCAGCGTCCGTACCTCCTCGGTGCGGCCGTCGACGACCTCGTGCTGGCGCTGCATGGTCTCGACCAGGTCCGACGACGGCGCGGCCCGCACGTGGAGCAGCGGCCACAGCACGGCGTCCTCCCCGGTGTGGTGCATGTGCAGGCCGTCGAGGATCAGCGCGAGGTGCTCGGCGACGAGGCCGGCGCGGGCGGCGTCACCCTCGGCGACGCGTCGTACCAGGCGGGGCAGGGCGGTGAGCTCCCTGCGGAACACACGGTGGACGACAACCATCTCGTGCACGTTCGGTCGCTGCTGCAGGGCGCTGGTGGTGGGGTTCATCGGTTCTCCTCGGTCGGTCTCTCGGGACTCCACCAGCGTCGCCGCGCCGGCCCGACCGCTCCCAGCCACGCGACCCCCACACTGCCCCCACAGTCAGCCGCTGTGGCTGTCCGCCGCGTTCCTCGATCCCCACGATCGAGGAGCACGGCGACCACCCGGGCCGCCCTCGCACCAGGAGCCACCGATGCCCGCCACGCCCCGCGTCCTCGCCGCCGCCTTCACGCTGTCGGCCGTCCACACGGTCTACGCCGACCTCGCCGGCATCGCGGACCCGACCTTCACGCCGACGACCCCCACGACCTGGCTGTTCTACGCCGTCGGCTTCGGCTCGGTCTGGCTGGCCCGCCGGCCAGGTCGCACGGCCCAGCTCAGCCTGCTGGCCTACCTCGCGATGCTGCTCGGCGTGAGCGTCTTCTACTACCCGACGACGTTCACGGTCGAGAAGCAGACCGTGTTCGGGTGGTTCGAGAACGACGTGTACGTCGGGCTGCTGATGATCGCGGCGTACCTCACGCTCGCCCGACTCACGCTGGCGGAGGCCCCAGGATCTCCTGCCCACCCGCGACCGCGGCCGCGGCGAGTGCTTCCATCGTCACCTCCCAGCCGTCCGGGCGTGGGTCGGTGACCCGTCGCCCGGCCCCACGGAAGAAGCCCTCCATGCCGCTGGGTGTGCAGATCGTGAGCAGGTCGACCTCAGGAGCGTCGAAGCGGTAGGCGTGCGGGACGTCCCGCGGCAGGAAGACGGCACCGCCCTCCCCCACCTCGTGGCGGGCGTCGCCGACCCAGAAGGTGCCGTGCCCCTTCAGGACGACGAACATCTCGTCCTCCTTGCGGTGCACGTGCAGCGGCGCCGCCGAGCCGGCGCCGAGGCTGCTGCGGACCACCGTCACCTGGCCGGCGGGCTGGTCGCCGTCGAGCAGGATCTGGAGCTCGTGGCCACCGATCCACTCGATGCGGTCGTGATCGGCCGCCTGGGCGATGTAGGCGAGGCTCATCGCGATCTCCTCCTGCATTTGGCTTACCTATCGTCTAACGAATAACTCGACGGTAGGCTCCGGTCATGGCGGACGTCAAGAAGCGCGCGTACCACTCGCCGCTGCGCAGCGGGCAGGCGCAGGAGTCACGCGCGGCCGTCCTGCGGGCAGCACGCGAGCTCTTCGTCGAGCAGGGGTACGGCGCCACGACCATCGAGCAGGTCGCCGCTCGCGCCGGCGTCAGCAAGCCCACCGTCTTCACCGCCGTCGGCAACAAGGTCACCCTGCTCAAGGTGGTCCGCGACGTGGCGATGACGGGTGACGACGAGCCTCGAGCGGTCACCGACCGAGAAGACGTGGCCGCGATCGCGGCGGCCGGCGACCTCGACCGTGCGGTGGCGCTGACGGCTCGCCACATCGCTGACGTCAACGGCCGCGCCCACGGCGTCCACGAGGTCATCCGCGGAGCGTCCGGGACCGACCCGGCCGTCGCCGAGCTGTGGGAGGCCGTCGAGAACCAGCGCCACATCGGGGCCGGCCACCTCCTCGAGCGGCTCCAGGTCCGGCCCACAGTGCCGCGCAAGCAGGCGCAGGACCGGCTGTGGCTGCTGATGGCGACCGACACCTACCACCGGCTGGTGGCCGTCCGGGGCTGGTCGCCGGCGGCCTACGAGCGCTGGCTGACCGCGGAGATCCGGGCGCTGTTCCCCTGACGCACAACGGCTGCCGACTCGTTCGAGCCGACAGCCGCTGCGGGAGACCGGGAGCTCAGTCCTCCGGGTTGTAGCCCAGGTTCGGGCCCAGCCAGCGCTCGGCCTCCTTCAGTGTCCAGCCCTTGCGGGTGGCGTAGTCGGCAACCTGGTCCTGCGCGAGCCGGCCCACGACGAAGTACTGCGACTGCGGGTGCGAGAAGTACCAGCCGCTGACCGCGGCGCCGGGCCACATCGCCATCGACTCGGTGAGCTCGATGCCGGTGGCGGCCGTGGCGTCGAGGAGCGCGAAGAGCGTCTCCTTCTCGGTGTGCTCGGGGCAGGCCGGGTAGCCGGGAGCCGGGCGGATGCCGACGTACCGCTCGCCGATGAGGGCGTCGTTGTCGAGGTCCTCGTCGGGCTGGTAGCCCCAGAACTCCTTGCGGACCCGCTCGTGCATCCGCTCGGCGAAGGCCTCCGCCAGGCGGTCGGCGAGCGCCTCGAGGAGGATGGCGCTGTAGTCGTCGAGATCGGCCTTGAACTCCATGATCTTCGCCTGGCTGCCGAGCCCCGCGGTGACGGCGAAGCCACCGACGTAGTCGGTCAGTCCGCTCTCCTTCGGGGCCACGAAGTCGCCCAGGGACCGGTTCGGGATGCCCTCGCGGTGCTCGCCCTGCTGGCGCAGGTTGCGCAGGGTCGTGACGACGGTGGTACGCGACTCGTCGGCGTACACCTCGATGTCGTCACCGACCGCGTTGGCCGGGAAGAAACCGATCACCCCGTTGGCGGTGAGCCACTTCTCCTTGATGAGCTGGTCGAGCATCGCCTGCGCGTCGTCGTACAGCTTGCGTGCCGCCTCACCGGAGGCAGGGTTGTTGAGGATGTCGGGGAACTTGCCCTTCATCTCCCAGGCGTTGAAGAAGGGCTGCCAGTCGATGTACTCGCGCAGCTCACTCAGGTCGTAGTCGGAGAAGACCCGCACGCCCTGCTGGCGCGGGACCGGCGGGACGTAGCCCTCCCAGTCGATGGGCGTGCGGTTGGCGCGCGCCTTCTCGAGCGTGATGGTCGGGCGCTCCTGCTTCTGGGCGTGCCGCTCGCGGAGAGAGGCGTAGTCGGCCTCGGTCGCCTCGAGCAGCGCGGGACGCTGCTCGTCGGAGAGCAGCGCGGCCGCCACCGGCACCGAGCGGGAGGCGTCCTTGACCCACACCACCGGGCCGGTACGACGCGGCGAGACCTTGACCGCCGTGTGCGCCCGCGACGTCGTGGCACCACCGATCAGCAGCGGGATCTCCAGGCCCTGGCGCTCCATCTCCGCGGCGAAGTTGACCATCTCGTCGAGCGAGGGCGTGATGAGTCCGGACAGGCCGATGATGTCGGCGCCGTGCTCCTTGGCGGCGTCGAGGATCTTCTGCGCCGGAACCATCACGCCGAGGTCGATCACCGTGTAGTTGTTGCACTGCAGCACCACGCCGACGATGTTCTTGCCGATGTCGTGGACGTCGCCCTTGACCGTCGCCATCACGATCGTGCCGTTCGTCGACTCGGCGTCACCGGGCTGCTTCTCGGCCTCGATGAAGGGCAGCAGGTAGGCCACCGCCTTCTTCATCACGCGCGCCGACTTCACGACCTGGGGCAGGAACATCTTGCCGGCGCCGAACAGGTCGCCGACGACGTTCATGCCGTCCATCAGCGGGCCCTCGATGACCTCGATCGGGCGACCTCCGGCGGCCGCGATCTCGGCGCGCAGCTCCTCGGTGTCGGCCTCGACGTCGGCGTCGATGCCCTTGACCAGGGCGTGCGTGATCCGTTCGCGCACCGGCAGGCTGCGCCACTCGGCGGCGACCGGGTCGACCTCCTCGCCCTTGGTGTTGAAGCGCTCCGCGATCTCCAGCAGGCGCTCGGCGGCGTCCTCGCGCCGGTTGAGGACGACGTCCTCGATCCGCTCGCGCAGCTCGGGGTCGATCTCGTCGTAGACGACCAGGGCGCCGGCGTTGACGATGCCCATGTCGAGGCCGGCCTTGATGGCGTGGAACAGGAAGACGGCGTGGATCGCCTCGCGGACCGGGTTGTTGCCCCGGAACGAGAACGACACGTTGGAGATGCCACCGGAGATGTGGACGCCCGGCAGGTTCTCCTTGATCCACGCACAGGCCTCGATGAAGTCGATGCCGTAGGTGGCGTGCTCCTCGATGCCCGTGGCCAGCGCGAAGCAGTTCGGGTCGAAGATGATGTCCTCGGCCGGGAAGCCGACCTCCTCGGTCAGGATCCGGTACGCGCGGCCGCAGATCTCCTTGCGACGCTCGAGGTTGTCGGCCTGGCCGGTCTCGTCGAAGGCCATCACGACGACCGCGGCGCCGTACTTGCGGCACAGGCGGGCCTCGCGGACGAACTTCTCCTCGCCCTCCTTGAGGGAGATCGAGTTGACGATCGGCTTGCCCTGGACGTTCTTCAGGCCGGCCTCGATGACCTCCCACTTGGAGGAGTCGATCATCACCGGGACGCGGCTGATGTCGGGCTCGGCGGCGATCAGCCGGGTGAACCGGTCCATCGCGGCGACGCCGTCGATCATTCCCTCGTCCATGTTGATGTCGATGACCTGCGCACCGACCTCGACCTGCTGGAGCGCGACCGAGAGGGCGGTGTCGTAGTCCTCGGCCTTGATCAGGTTGCGGAAGCGCGCCGAGCCGGTGATGTTGGTGCGCTCGCCGATGTTGACGAAGAGCGAGTCCTCGGTGATGTTGAGCGGCTCCAGGCCGGACAGGCGGGTGGCGACGTCGACCTCAGCAACCGGGCGGCGCGTCTTGCCCTCGACCGCCTTGGCGATCTCGGCGATGTGGGCGGGCGTCGTGCCGCAGCAGCCGCCGACGATGTTGACAAGGCCGGCCTCGGCGAACTCCGCGATGTACGACGCCTGCCGTTCGGGGCTCTCGTCGTACTCGCCGAAGGCGTTGGGCAGACCCGCGTTCGGGTACGCCGACACGTAGGTGTCCGCGATCCGCGACATCTCGGCCAGGTAGGGCCGCATCTCCGGGGCGCCGAGAGCGCAGTTGAGGCCGACCGCGACCGGCTTCACGTGCCGCATCGCGTTCCAGAACGCCTCGGTGGTCTGGCCCGACAGGGTCCGGCCGGACGCGTCGGTGATCGTGCCCGAGATGACGACGGGCCAGCGCCGTCCCCGCTCCTCGAACAGCGTCTCGACGGCGAAGATCGCCGCCTTCGCGTTGAGCGAGTCGAAGATCGTCTCGATCAGGAGGATGTCGGAGCCGCCGTCGACCAGGCCGTTGGCCGCCTCGAGGTAGGCGGCGACCAGCTGGTCGTAGGTGATGTTGCGCGCGCCCGGGTCGTTGACGTCGGGCGAGATGGTCGCGGTCCGCGTCGTGGGGCCGATCGCGCCGGCGACGTACCGCGGCTTCTCCGGGGTCGCGAACGCGTCGCAGGCCTCGCGCGCCAGGCGCGCCGACTCGTAGTTGAGCTCGTAGGAGAGATCGGCCATGTCGTAGTCGGCCATCGAGACCCGGTTGGCGCTGAAGGTGTTGGTCTCGATGATGTCGGCGCCGGCCTCGAGGTACTCGCGGTGGATGCCGGTGATGATGTCGGGCTGCGTGAGCGTGAGGAGCTCGTTGTTGCCCTGGACGTCGCTGGGCCAGTCCCTGAAGCGCTCACCGCGGTAGCCGGCCTCGTCGGGACGGTCGCGCTGGATCGCGGTACCCATGGCGCCGTCGATGATCAGGATGCGCTCGGCGAGGGCACGCGTCAGGGCCTCGGTGCAGTCAGGGCGCAGGTGCGGCTCGAAGGCGTTCACGAGTGGTCCTCCCAGTGTCGGAAGGCGTCCTTGGAGCTTCGCCGAGCGTGGCGGACCGCGGGTCCGTTGCAACGCCTCTCGGCTGGTGCACATGTTACTCGTGCTTTCCTGACTAGGCTGGAGAAGTGATGGAGATCGAGACGGTCACCGGACTCGTCCGGCCGGTGGTCATCGCTGCGTTCGAGGGCTGGAACGACGCCGCCGAGTCGGCGACGGCCGTGGTGGACCACCTGATGAAGGTCTGGGACGCGCGCGTGGTCGCCGCGATCGACCCCGAGGAGTTCTACGACTTCCAGGTCAACCGGCCCACCGTCGGCATCGACGAGAACGGCTTCCGGAAGCTGACCTGGCCCAGCACCCACGTCTCCGTGGCCTCTCCCCCGGCGCTGGACCGCGACGTGATCCTGATCCGCGGGATCGAGCCGAACATGAAGTGGCGCCAGTTCAGCACCGAGCTGCTCGACGTCATCGACCAGCTCGGCGGCGAGATGCTGGTGACCCTCGGCGCGCTGCTCTCCGACAGCCCCCACACCCGCCCGATCCCCGTCTCCGGCTCCTCGACCGAGCCGGACCTCATGGAGCGGCTCGACCTCGAGCAGTCGACGTACGAGGGGCCGACGGGGATCGTCGGCGTCCTCCAGGACGCCTGCACGACCGTCGACCTGCCCGCCGTGTCGTACTGGGCCGCCGTCCCCCACTACGTCGCCCAGCCGCCCTGCCCCAAGGCGACGCTGGCGCTGCTGAGCCGGCTGGAGGACTTCTTCGAGACCCCGATCCCGCTCGGCGACCTCCCCGAGGAGGCGCGGGCGTGGGAGCGCGGCGTCGACGAGCTCGCCGAGGAGGACGAGGACATCGCCGACTACGTCCGCTCGCTGGAGGAGTCGCGTGACACCGCCGACCTGCCCGAGGCGTCGGGCGAGGCGATCGCGCGGGAGTTCGAGCGGTACCTCAAGCGGCGGGGCGAGGACGACTGACGGTCGTCTGTCGTCGGCCGGAACTGTTGCGGTTTGGTCCCAAACCGCAACAATTCGGGCCCGCGGGCTGCAGTTCGTGCCCAATCGAGGCCCCGCCGGCAGTGACCACCGCGGCCGAGGAGCCGTCGGCTACAGCGTGAGACCGAGCGCGGCGTCGAGCACCGGCAGGAGCGTGACCGCGGCGTCGGCGTCGCTGGTGTCGGCGAGGCCGTCGGTGCCGAGCGTGGCGGCGACCCAGCCGTCGATCGCGGCCGTGGCGCGAGGGGCGTCGAGGTCGTCGGCAAGGGCCGCGAGGATCTCCTCGACCACCGGGGCGGCGGGAGCGCCGGCACCGAGAGCGACGGCGCGGCGCCAGGTGGCGAGGTCGTCGACCGCGGTCCACAGCTGGTCGTCGGTCCACTCCCAGTCGGTGCGGTAGTGGTGGCGCAGAAGCGTCAGCCGGATGGCCATCGGGTCGATGTCGCTGTTGCGCAACGCGGAGACGAACACCAGGTTGCCGAGCGACTTCGACATCTTCTCGCCGTCGTAGGCCACCATCCCGGCGTGGGAGTAGACCTGCGCGAAGGGCTCGCCGGTCGCGACCTGCACGTGGCCGGCGCACATCTCGTGGTGCGGGAAGACGAGGTCGCTGCCACCGCCCTGGACGTCGAAGCGGCCACCGAGCTCCTGGAGTGCGATCGCGGCGCACTCGATGTGCCAGCCCGGCCGTCCCTTGCCCCACGGGCTGTCCCAGGACGGCTCGCCCTCGCGCTCACCGCGCCACACGACGCAGTCGAGCGGGTCCTTCTTGCCGGCGCGGTCCGGGTCGCCGCCGCGCTCGCCGAAGAAGCGCAGCATGGTGTCGCGGTCGTAGCCGGACTCCTCGCCGAAGGCGGCGTCGGCGCTGACCGAGAAGTACAGGTCGTCCTCGACGCGGTAGATCGCGCCGGCCTCCTCGAGCCGGGTGATCAGCTCGATGACCAGCGGGATCGACTCGACCGCCCCGATGTACGCCGCCGGCGGCAGCACGCGCAGCGCCTCCATGTCCTTGCGGAACAGTTCGGTCTCGCGCTCGGCGAGCTCGACCCAGTCGACGCCCACCTTCGTGGCGCGCTCGAGCAGCGGGTCGTCGACGTCGGTGACGTTCTGCACGAAGCGGACGTCGTGACCCGCCGCGCGCCAGGCGCGGTTGAGCAGGTCGAAGGCGACGTAGGTGTTGGCGTGACCGATGTGCGTGGCGTCGTAGGGCGTGATGCCGCAGACGTACAGGCGCGCCGCACCGTCCGGCGTCGTCTCGACGGGACCGCCCGTGGCGGTGTCGTGGAGGACGACGGGAGGGCCGGTCACCGGGAGCACCGGGATCCCCGGGGCGTTCCATGCGCGCATGCGCTGATGCTAGTTGGTGCCCCTCAGAAGGGCGGCCACGGGATCGGCGGCCACCCTCCGTGGGGGCCGGGGAGAACGCCGGCTGCCAGCAGTCTCTCGGTACGACGCTCGAGCGCCGCGATCTCGTGCTGGGTGAGGTGGAACCCCAGCTCGTCGCCGAGGCTGCCGCGGATCGCGCCCAGAAGCCGGGTCACGACCTCGGTCTCCTCGTCGGTCAGCGGGGTGCCGGCCCAGCCCCACAGCACGGTGCGCAGCTTGGGCTCGTGGTGGAAGGCGATGCCGTGGTCCACCCCGTGCCGGTGGCCGTCGGGCATCGCCAGCACGTGGCCGCCCTTGCGGTCGGCGTTGTTGACGACGACGTCGAAGACGGCGAGCCGCCGCAGCGCCGCGGTGTCCTCGTGGACCAACGTGACCGGGCGGTCGCGGTCGTCGAGGCCCTCCATGACCTCGAGCCAGCCCTGCGGCGTCGTACCGGACCGGACGAGGTCGACCGCATCCTGGTCGGGGTCGACCTCGCGCCACTCCTGGAGCATGCCGGGCCCGTGCGGGCCCTCGTCCCACCACGTGCGCGGCACGATGTCCCAGCCGCTGGCGGCGGAGACCAGGTGGGCCGCGACCTCACGGTCGGCGAGGGTGCCGTCGGGGAAGTCCCACAGCGGGCGCTCGCCGGAGACCGGCTTGTAGACGATCTCCGTGCCGTCGAGGTCGGCGAGGAAGGTGGCGTTCGAGGCCGGCATGATCCGGCCCTTGATGATCATGGGTCGCGGCGCTTGAACCCGTTGGCTCGCACGCACAGGTGGCCCTCGGGGTCGATCGGCTGGCCGCAGAACGGGCACGAGGGCCGTCCGGCACCGATGACCGCCTCGGCCCGCTTCACGAACGCCCGCGCCTGGCCGGGCTCGAGCCGCACCAGGAGCATCTCGTCGGGCTCGGCGCCGTCCGCCAGCTCAGCGGGCTCCTCGCCGACCGGGAACACCTCGATCACGACGCGCTCGTCGGCGGGGTCCCACGACAGCGTCATCGTGCCCGCGCGGAACTCCTCCTCGATCGGCTGGGTCAGGGGCGCGTCGTCGGCGAGACCGAAGGGCGCGATCGCGGGAATGACGCCCTGCGTGTTGCCGTCGGCGATCACCTCGTCGAGCAGCTCGTCGACGCGCTCCGCGAGCGCGGCCACCTGCTGCTTCTCCAGCGCCACCGACACGATGCGGGCACCGGCAGTGGCCTGGAGGAAGAAGGTCCGGCTGCCCGGCTCGCCGACGGTTCCGGCGACGAAGCGCTCGGGCGGGTCGAATCCGTGGACGATCGGCATGTCACCAAGCCTAGTCAGACCGGTCAGGCCGGACCGGAGCCGCCTCCGACGACGGCACCCTCGTCCTTCGGCGGCGCCTTCCGCAGCCATGACAGGTCGCCGTCGTGGGTGTTGGTCGCGAGCACGTAGGGCCGGTCGGCGGCGTAGCGGACCACCGAGATCGACGCCGGGTCGACGTTGATCCGCTGGAACAGGTCGAGGTGGAGGCCCAGCGCGTCGGCGAGCACCGACTTGATGATGTCGCCGTGGCTCACCGCGACCCAGACCGCGTCCGACCCGTGCTCAGCGGTGATCGCAGCGTCGAGGCGTCGTACGGCGGCCACGGCGCGGTGCTGCATGGCCACCATCGACTCCCCACCCGGGAAGGTCACGGCCGAGGGCTGCTGCTGGACGGTGCGCCAGAGCGGCTCCTTGAGGAGCGTCTTGATCGCCTGGCCCTGCCAGTCGCCGTAGTCGCACTCCGCGAGCGCCTTCTCGGTCGTCGCGCGGGTGACCGGGTGGCCGGCACCGCGCTGGCCGTCGGCGACCGCCTTCGCGGTCTGCTTGCAGCGCTCCTGTGGACTGGTGACGAGGCGGACGACGGGCACCGCGGCGATCCGCGCCCCCGCCCGCGCCGCCTGCTCGGTGCCGAGCTCATCGAGGAGCACCCCCGGCGTACGTCCCGCGAGCAGCCCGGAGGCGTTCGCAGTGGTCCGCCCGTGACGCACCAGCAGCAGCGTTGCCATGGCGGCGAGCCTAGAGCAGCGGCGGTCACCCGCTGATTACCGTGGTGACGTGATCGTCGACAGCGCCGTCTACCGCCACGGGGTCCGCCTCCCGGTCGACTGCTACCCGCACGACTACTCCGCGTTGCGCCAAGCCGCCAGCCGCGACCACGACTTCGTGTGGGTCGGCCTCTACGAGCCCAGCCACATCGAGCTCTCCGAGATCGCCGAGGCCTTCGAGCTGCACCCCCTCGCCGTCGAGGACGCCGTCGTCGCCCACCAGCGCCCGAAGCTGGAGAAGTACGACAACAGCCTCTTCCTCGTCCTCAAGACGCTCTGGTACGTCGACGAGGACGACGCCGTCGAGACCGGCGAGATCAACGTCTTCATCGGCCCGGACTTCGTCATCACCGTCCGCCACGGCCGCGGTTCGGCTCTCAGCGACGCCCGCCACGCCCTCGAGCAGAAGCAAGCGGTCCTCGACCACGGCCCCTCCGCCGTCGTGTACGCCGTCTGCGACGCCGTCGTCGACGGCTACACCTCCGTGGTCGCCGAGCTGCAGGTCGACGTCGACGAGGTCGAGGCCTCCGTGTTCTCCGAGCAGCGCACAAACGACGGCAACCGCATCTACATCCTCAAGCGCGAGCTGTCCGAGGTACGACGCGCCGTGCTCCCGCTCCGCGAGCCGATGCGCCGCTTCGCCACCGGAGCCTCCGACCTCATCGAGGCCGAGGCCGGCCCCTTCTTCCGCGACGTCAGCGACCACCTCTCCCAGGCCGCCGACGAGATCGACACCCTCGACGGCCTGCTCTCGACCGCCTTCGACGCCCACCTGGCCCGCATCGGTGTCCAGCAGAACGACGACATGCGCAAGATCTCCGCGGGGGCGGCGCTGGTCGTCGTACCGACGTTGATCGCGGGGGTCTACGGCATGAACTTCACCCACATGCCCGAGCTGGACTGGACGCTGGGCTACCCGTTCGCGTTGCTGCTGATGATCGTCACCGTGGGTGGGCTGTGGGTGTTGTTCAAGCGGTCGGGCTGGTTCTGACGGGAGCTCCTCCCGCACACCGGGGGTGTTGCGGTTTGGTCCCAAACCGCAACATTTCGGGCTCCGGAGCTGCGGTTCGTGCCCAATCGGCGCGCCCGTCTCAGGCGTTCAGCGCGCCCACACCGAGCAGCACGAACACACCGAGCCCCAGCAGCACCCGGTAGACCACGAACGGCGTGTACGACCTGGTCGAGACGTACTTCAACAGCCAAGCGATCGCGGCGTACCCGACGAGGAACGAGACGATCGTCGCGGTGATCGTCGGGCCCCACCCGTAGGCGGCCTCGCCCGCGTGGGCCTCGCCGACGTTAGCGATCTCCTTCAGCTCGAACACGCCGGCGCCGACGACGGCGGGGATGGCGAGGAGGAAGGCGAAGCGGGTGGCGGCCTCGCGGTCGTAGCCGAGGAAGCGGCCCATCGAGAGGGTCGCGCCGGAGCGGGAGACGCCCGGGACGAGGGCGAGGGCCTGGGCGCCGCCCATGAGGGCGGCGTCGCGCAGGGTCATCTGCTTGATGGCGCGGTCGGTGCGGCCGACCCGGTCGGCGACGCCGAGGACGATGCCCATCACGACGAGCGTCGTACCGATCAGCCAGAGGTTGCGGAAGTCGCGCTCGATGACGTCCTTGAACAGCACGCCGAGGATCACGATCGGCAGGGAGCCGACGATGATGTACCAGCCCATCCGCGCGTCGAGCGCGCCGCGGTACTCCGGCTTGAAGAGCGAGAGCACCCAGGCGCGGGCGATGCGCCAGATGTCCTTGCGGAAGTAGAGGAGCACGGCGAGCTCGGTGCCGATCTGGATCACGGCGGTGAAGGCGGCGCCGGGGTCTCCCCAGCCGAACAGCTCGGGGAAGATCCGCAGGTGAGCGCTGCTGGAGATCGGAAGGAACTCCGTCAGCCCCTGGAGGATGCCGAGGAACACTGCCTGCAGGAAGTCCGCCACAAGCGCGCAGTCTAGGGACACCTTGGTTGGGCGCTTACGGCGTGCCCGTCCCCGGAGCGCTCCACCTGCCGGATACGTTGTGCCCCATGCAGCAGCGGTACGTCGGCGCCAGCGGTCTCCAGGTGTCGCGGCTGGCCCTGGGCACCATGACGTGGGGCAAGGACACCGACGAGCACGAAGCGCGTGACCAGCTCACGGCCTTCATCGAGGCCGGCGGTACGACGATCGACACCGCCGCCGGGTACACCGACGGCCGCTCGGAGGAGCTCATCGGCTCGCTCCTGGGCGACGTCGTGCGGCGCGACGAGGTCGTGCTGGCGACCAAGGCGGGGATCTCCCGGCGCGGCGGCGAGCGGGTCACCGACACCTCGCGCGGCGCCCTGCTCCGCGGCCTCGACACGTCGCTGCGCCGGCTCGGCACCGATCACGTCGACCTCTGGCAGGTCCACATCTGGTCCGACGACGTCCCGCTCGAGGAGACGCTCGGCGCGCTCGACTTCGCGGTCAGCAGCGGCCGGGCGTCGTACGTCGGCATCTCGAACTACAACGGCTGGCAGACCGCCCGCGCCGCCACGCTCCAGGAGGTCGCCGGACGGGCGCGCCTGGTGTCGACCCAGGTGGAGTACTCCCTGGTCAACCGGCGCATCGAGCGCGAGGTGCTCCCGGCGGCCGAGTCGCTCGGCCTCGGCGTGCTGCCGTGGTCGCCGCTTGGGCGGGGCGTGCTGACGGGCAAGTACCGCACTGGCACGCCGTCGGACTCGCGGGCCGCGTCGCCGGTGTTCGCGGGCTTCGTCGAGGCCTACCTCGATGACCACAGCCGCGGGATCGTCGAGGCCGTGGCCCGCGCGGCCGACGGGCTCGGCTGGACCCCGCTCGAGGTCGCCCTGGTCTGGGTGCGCGACTCCCCGGGCGTCACCGCGCCCGTGGTCGGCGCCCGCACCGCCGCCCAGCTGAAGGGCGCTCTCGGGAGCGAGGCGAAGACGTTGCCCGCGGAGATCCGTGGGGCTCTCGACGACGTATCAGGAGGTGCGGCATGAACGTCTCGATGCTGCGCCCGGGCGTGATGCGCGGCCTGGGGCGCGGGGTGGAGTGGGAGTTCGAGCGGGTGACCTTCGACCGCGCGCTGTCGCGCAACGTCGTGGCCAAGCTGCTCGTCGAGCGTGCCGAGCACGGCGGCTGGGAGCTGGACCGCCTGCAGATCGGCCCGGACGGGCGGCGCCGCGTGGTGCTGCGGCGCAAGATCATCCGCGCCGTGCGAACTGCCTGACCGGGTCGTCAGGGCTGCGGTTTGGTCCCAAACCGCAGATTTCGGGGCCGGATTTCTGCGGTTTGGGACCAAACCGCAACAGTTCCGACGCGTCAGACCTGGTCGAGGAAGCGGTCCATCACCCGCGCGCCGAACTCGAGCGACTCGACCGGGACGCGCTCGTCGACGCCGTGGAAGAGCGCGGTGAAGTCGAGGTCCTCGGGCAGCCGGAGCGGGGCGAAGCCGTAGGAGCGCATGCCCAGCTTGGTGAAGTGCTTGGCGTCGGTCCCCCCGCTCATCAGGTACGGCGCCACGAGGGCGTCGGGGTCCTCGGCCAGCAGGCTGCGGCTCATCGCGTCGACCAGGGCGCCGTCGTAGGGCATCTCCCAGGGCGGCTGGTTGGAGACGTAGTCGATCTCGATGCCCTCGCCGGTCAGCTCGGCGAGGGTCGCGAAGAACTCGTCCTCGAAGCCCGGCAGGAAGCGTCCGTCGACGTGGGCGGTCGCCTCGGTCGGGATCACGTTGACCTTGTAGCCGGCGCCGAGCATCGTCGGGTTGGTCGAGTTGCGCAGCACCGCGCCGAGCATCCGGGCCGCGCCGCCGAACTCGTCGATCAGCGCCGGCGCGTTCTCGGGGGTGGCCTCGGTGCCGACGAGCTCGGCGACCGCGGCGAGCAGGGTCTGCATGGTCGGGGTGAGCCGGACCGGCCACTCGTGGGCGCCGATGCGCGCGACGGCCGACGCGAGCCGGGTGACGGCGTTGTCGTCGTTGATCATCGAACCGTGACCGGCGCGGCCGCGGGCGGTCAGCCGCATCCAGGCCATGCCCTTCTCGGCGGCCTCGATGAGGTAGAGACGACGGCCGCGAACGGTGGTGCTGAAGCCACCCACCTCGCCGACCGCCTCGGTGCACCCGTCGAACCAGTCCGCGTGGTGCTTCACCAGCTGCTCCGCGCCCTGGTGGCCGCCGGCCTCCTCGTCGGCGGTGAAGCAGAGGACGACCGGGCGCTCCGGCACGCGACCGGCCCGCTGCCGCGCTCGCACGACCGAGAGCAGCATCGCGTCGAAGTCCTTCATGTCGACCGCGCCGCGACCCCAGACGTAGCCGTCCTGGACCTCGCCGCTGAACGGATCGACCTGCCAGTCCTCCGCCGCCGCCGGTACGACGTCGAGGTGGCCGTGCAGCAGGAGGGCGTCCTGCCGCCCGGACGCGCCCGTACCGCCCCAGCGGGCGAGCACGTTGGCTCGCCCGGGAGCGGTCTCGACCACCTCGGCCGCAATGCCGACCTCGTCCAGCAGGCCGGCGACGTGCTCGGCGGCCTTGCGCTCGCCGGGGCCCTCGTCGCTGCCGTAGTTGGAGGTGTCGATGCGGATGAGGTCGCGGCAGAGGTCGACGACCTCTGCCGCCACGTCCCCGGTGACGTCGTGGTGCGCGGTGGCGGCCATGTGCCCCATCGTGGCACGGAGCCGCACGGTTCCCGTGCGTGGCTTCCTGCGTCCCACTAGTCTCCGGTGCGTGGCTCCGACCTGGAAGCGGTACTCCCCCGACTCGACACCGGATGGTGAGTCCGGCGCGAACGTGCCCAAGAAGCCGAAGGTCCAGGCCTACCGGCCGCCGCAGCAGCCGAAGCCCGTCCGGTCGCTCGACGAGCGGACGGTCCGTCGTACCGGGCCCCGGTTCCCGGTCGGCCTCGCGATCGGCGGCATCGCCGTGGTGGGTGTCGCGACCACGCTCATCGTCGTGCTGTCCGGCGGCGGCGACGATCCCGGGAACCAGCCGCAGACCGACAAGGGCTACGACGCCATGGTCCGCGCGCTCGAGGAGGAGACCGGGTCGACCCTGGCCAGGAATGTCGTCGTCTACCCCGAGTACGCCGTGATCGACGTGCCCTACAAGCCGGACGTCCCGTCGGACGAGCGCGAGATCAGCTACTACTGGGACGGCGACCTCCGCGAGTCGACCAAGGGCACCGGCGACGAGGAGCTCTTCGACCTCAGCCGTGTCGACTCCAGCCTGCTCGACGGCATGTGCGACCAGGCCGTCGCGCTGGTCGAGGAGCCCGGAGACTGCTCCCTCTACATCGCCAAGCCGGACCCCGACGACACCACCCCGGAGTGGATCCGGGCGAGCGTCAGCAACGAGTTCGGGCAGAGCGGCTCCGTCGAGTTCGCCCTCGACGGCACCGTCATCGAGACCCGCCCGCCGTCCTGACGGGGCCCGTCCTCAGGCCTCGGTCGCCAACGCCGTCGCGAAGCCGAGCATCACGACGCCGGTGACGCCGTCCACCCCGCGGCGGAAGGACGGCCGGGACAGCGCGTGCGCGGCCTTGCTCGCCACCCACACCACGGCGACCAGCACGAACGAGCCGATCACGACCAGGGTCAGCGCGTAGGCCATCAGCGTCGGCAGGCCCTGGCCCTCGCCGACGAACTGCGGCAGCACCGCGAGGTTGAAGGCGAGCACCTTCGGGTTGGTGATGTTGCAGACGAAGCCCTGCCGGAACGCGGTGCGGTGCCGGACCGTGCCGGGACCGTCACCGACCGCCCACACGCTGCCGTCGCGTCGCAGCGCGTCGCGCAGGGCGGTGAACCCGAGCCAGGTCAGGTAGGCGACACCGGCCCACCGCACGGCCAGGAACACCGGCTCCGCGGCAGCCAGCACCGCCCCGAGACCGGTCGCGGCGAGCACGCCCTGGGCGGCGCAGGCGACCGTGATGCCGGCGGCCGTCACCAGGCCGCGGGTCCGGCCGCCGACCACCGTCGCCCGCAGGGTCAGGAAGGTGTCGGGGCCGGGGGCCATCGCGAGCAGCGCCGCGAAGGCCACGAAGGAGACGTAGGTGCTCACCCCGGGATGCTAGTGGTCACTCGGGGCCACCACCGGCAGCCGGTACGCCGCGGGGGCGGTCGGCGGCACCATCGGGCTCCGCGGTGCGGTCGGCCCGATCCTCCGGTAGCCGCTCCCCGTGACCGGCCGCTGGTCCGGCTCCCCCTTGTTCGGCCACATCGCGACCGCGCGCTCGGACATCGCGGTGATCGTCAGCGACGGGTTCACGCCGAGGTTGGCGGCGACCGCCGAGCCGTCGATCACGTGCAGCCCGTCGTACCCGTGGAGGCGGTGGTAGGGGTCGATCACGCCGTCCGCGGCCGTCTCCCCGATCGGGCAGCCGCCGATCAGATGACCGGTGGCCGGGATGTTGACCAGGTCGGCCCAGGTGCCACCGGGGATGCCGTCGATCTCCTCGCCGACCCGGCGCGCCACCTCGTGGCCCTGCGGGATCCAGACCGGGTTGGCCTCACCGGTGCCCTGACGGGTCGTGAGCGTGCGGCCCCATGGTCGCCGCCGGAGGTACGTCGTCAGCGAGTTGTCGAGGCTCTGCATGACCAGCAGCACGATCGTCTGCTCGGACCAGTGCCGCGGGTCGTGCAGGTGCGGCAGGTCGCGGCGGTGCCGCCACATCTCGTGCAGCCCGGCGACCAGGCGCGAGCGCCCGTCGTCCGGGGCGTCCGTGAGGCTCGCCATCAGCAGGCCGAGCAGGTTGCTGCCCCGGCCGTAGCGGACCGGTTCGACGTGGGTGTGGTCGTCGACGTGGATGGACGAGGTGATCGCGACACCGCGGGAGTAGTCGACCTCGTCGCCCCGCGCGCGGACGCCCAGGATCGCCTCCGAGTTGGTCCGGGTCAGCTCGCCCAGCCGTGGCGAGATCCGCGGCAGGCTGCCGCCGTCGCGCAACCGGTGCAGCAGTCGCTGCGTGCCGAGGGACGCGGCGCTGAACACCACTTGGTCGGCCGTGAAGGTGCGCCGACCGCGGCGGGCCTTGCCCTGCGTGCGGCGGGTCGTGACGTCGTACCCGCCTCCGGGGCGGGGGCGCACGTCGGTGACCGTCGTCATCGGGTGGACGACGGCACCGGCCCGCTCGGCGAGGTGGAGGTAGTTCTTGACGGTGGTGTTCTTGGCGCCGACGCGGCAGCCCGTCATGCAGGCGCCGCAGTCGGTACAGGTGGTCCGGGCCGGGCCGACGCCGCCGAAGAACGGGTCGGCGACGCGCTCCCCCGGTCGCTCCCCGAAGAGGACACCGACGTCCGTCGGTCCGAAGGTCTCCCCCACCCCCAGCCCGTCGGCGACCGACTTCATCACGTGGTCCGACGGCGACATCCAGGGGTACGGCGTGACGCCGAGCATCCGCCGCGCCTGGTCGTAGTAGGGCGCCAACTCGTCGGCCCAGTCGGTGATCCCGGCCCAGTGGGCATCCTCGAAGAAGGCCTTCGGCGGCTCGTAGAGCGTGTTGGCGTAGACCAGCGACCCACCGCCGACCCCCGCGCCGGTGAGCACGAGCACGTCCTTCAGCAGCGTCATCCGGAGCAGGCCGTAGCAACCGAGGGCGGGGTTGAAGACGTAGTCGCGGACCTTCCACGACGACGTGGGCAGCTCGTCGTCGGCGAATCGGCGCCCGGCCTCGAGCACGCCGACCTCGTAGCCCTTCTCGCTCAGCCGGAGCGCGGTGACGCTGCCACCGAACCCGGAGCCGATCACGAGGACGTCGTAGTGGGTCATCGGACAGCCTCCAGCTCGAAGTCGGACGGGTCGAAGTCGGCGGTACGGCGCTGGTACTCCGCGACCGTCCCCGGCCAGTTGGTGGTGATCCGGCCACCGGGTTCGCGGTACCAGCTCGTGCAGGACGACCAGACGCTGTCGCCGAGGCGGTGCTGCATCTCCTCGTCGTACGCCGCGGCGCGGTCGGCGCGCACCGCCAACGGGGCGCCCCTGCGGGCACCTTCGAGGACGGCGGCGACGACGTACCCGGCCTGGGCCTCGAGCATCCCGATGATCGAGCTGCCGCCCAGGTTGGTGTTCGGGCCGTAGAGGATGAAGAAGCTCGGGAAGTCGGGCACCGCGATGCCCAGGTGGGCGCGGGCGCCCCCGGCCCACGCGTCGCGGAGCCGGCGGCCGCCGCGGCCGCGGACGTCCATCGGCGCGAGGAACTCGGTGGCCGCGAAGCCGGTCCCGAGGATCAGTACGTCGAGCTCGTGCAGCACGCCGTCGTCGGTGCGCACCCCCGCGGGCTCGACCGCGGCGATGACGTCGGCGACGACGTCGACGTGGGGTCGGGCGAGCGTGGAGTACCAGTCGTTGGCGAAGAGCAGGCGCTTGCAGCCCAGCGGGTAGTCCGGCACGAGCTTCGCCCGTAGCGCGGGGTCCTTGACCTGCCGGCGCAGCTGCAGCTGCCAGGCCTTGTGCAGGACGACCGCGAGCCGGCCGTCGGAGTCGAGGGTCCGGTTGAGCTGCTCGGAGAGGTGGAAGACACCGCGCCGGGTGAGGTGGTGCAGCCGCGGGTGCTTCGCGAACCGGTGCTGCTGGCGTGGGGAGTAGGCCCCGTCCGGCTTCGGGACGACGTACGGCGCCGAGCGCTGGAAGACGGTCAGGGCACCGACCCGGTCGGCGATCGCGGGCACGAACTGGATGGCGCTGGCGCCCGTACCGACCACACCGACCCGCTTGCCCGCGAGGTCGACGTCGTGGTCCCAGGTCGCGGAGTGGAAGACCGGCCCGGCGAAGCCGTCGAGGCCCGGGATCCTCGGGATCGCCGGGCGCGACAGCTGCCCGACGGAGGAGACGACGACGTCGGCGGTCAGCTCCTCGCCGGTGGTCAGCCGGACGGTCCACGCGCGGGTGTCGTCGTCCCAGGCCGCCTCGGCCACCTCGGCGTGGGTACGGACCAGGTCGCGCAGTCCGCTCGCGTCGGCGTGCTCGCGGATGTAGTCGAGGATCTCGGGCTGGCGCGCGTAGCGGTGCGTCCAGTCGGCCTTGCGGGCGAAGGACCACGAGTAGAGCACCGACGGTACGTCGCACGCCGCGCCCGGGTAGACGTTGTCGCGCCACACCCCGCCGATGTCGTCGGCACGCTCCAGGATCGTGATGTCCGTGACGCCGGCCGCCCGCAGGTGGTGGGCGACCGCGAGGCCGCCGAACCCGGCGCCGATGACGATGACCGAAGGCTGCATGCCAGGACTCTAGGAACCACCGCGCGCCGGATCGAGCGCTCACCGGCCAGAGGATCCATAATTCCGGCCATGTTCGAACCACCGGTCACCCGCACGTCGGACTTCCCGCGCCAGGTCGCCGGCACGGCACTGCTCGTGGCGGCGGGGGCCTCGGTGGAGGTCGGCGTGGCGGACCTGCTGCGCGGCAGCGGCCTCAGCGCGCGTGACCTCGCCGACCACCGCCGCGAGGTGACGGCGCAGCAGGAGCTGCGGGTGGTGCGGAACCTGCTCGCCGCCGCCCCCTCGATGACCGGGGCCCTGGTCGGCGCGCGCTACCACGCCTCGACGTTCGGCCCCCTCGGCTTCGCCCTGATCAGCAGCGCCACCCTCGGCGAGGCCG
Source organism: Nocardioides sp. Root240 (assembly GCF_001428825.1). Taxonomy (GTDB): domain Bacteria; phylum Actinomycetota; class Actinomycetes; order Propionibacteriales; family Nocardioidaceae; genus Nocardioides. Next base: position 756,880 of record NZ_LMIT01000002.1, read on the forward strand.
CCAACCTGACCTTCCGCTTCCTCGACCTGAGCTTCACCTTCTGCGTGCCGACGGCGAGCCTCGACGGGGACGATGTCGTGATCTCCGTCGACCCGCGGGACCTACCCGCCGACGTGCGGGCGTTCCTCGTCGAGCGGGACCTCACCGCGATCGCGACCGTGCTGCGCGAGATCGCCGGCGGCGCGCCCACGCCGGTGCTGTCGACCGACGACGGCCGGGCGGAGCTGCGGCTCGCCGCGTCGTGGTTCGACGTGCCGCTCCCGCAGGCCAACCCGCACGCCTTCGCCATGGCCGAGGCGCTGTGCCGTGAGCTGGTCGCCAGCCGCCGCAGTCGCACCGGCGTCGCCGAGGAGGTGCGGATCCTGGTCGCCCAACGCCTGTCGTCCGGAGCCCCGATGGCCGAGGTCGCCGGCGTCCTCGGGCTCAGCGAGCGCTCGCTGCGCCGGCACCTGACGGACGCCGGCACGTCGTACCGGACCGTGCTGGACGAGGTACGGCGCGGCGCCGCCGAGGACCTCCTGCGTCGTCCGGGCCTGAGCGTCGACGACGTCGCACGCGAGCTCGGGTACGCCGAGGCGACGAGCTTCGGGGCGGCATACCGGCGCTGGACCGGGCGGACGCCCCGCTCTAGCCGGCGAGGTCGGTGACGTCGGCGACCGTCGCTCCCAGCGCGACGACGAGGGCGGCGCCGTCGACGGTGAGCGCGACGCCGTGCGCACCGCCGCCGATCGAGATCTCGCCGGTCACCCGTTCGTCCGCGATCACCGGCAACGCCGTCAGCGAGCCCAGCGGCGTGATCGTGCCGCGGACGTAGCCGGTCACCTCCCGCGCGGCGTCGGCCGGCGGCATCGACAGCCGGTTCACCCCGAGCAGGGCGCGCAGCTTCGCCCACGCGATCTCCCGGTCCCCCGGCACCAGCACGAAGCGGTGGTCGCCCTCGGCGACGCGCACCACCATCGTCTTGACGATCTGGCGCGGCTCGATCCCCCGGACCTCGGCCGCCTCCTCGAGCGAGCGCACCGGCCCGTGACGCGTCACGGTGAACGTCAGTCCGAGCGCCTCCGCCGCTGCCAGGGCACGGGCGGACTGGTCGGTGGGGTCGCTCATCCCGTCAGCCTAGGAGCCGGTCGGGAGCGGCCAGGTACCTCGCGGTCATCAGCCGCTGCACCGCCCCGGTCAGCGGTCCGCCGGCCCGGGCCAGCAGGCTGCCTGGCCGCGAGTACGCCGACACCGTGAACCGCAGCCCGCCGTCGGCCCGCCGCTCCAGCAGGAACTCCTCCTCGCCGCATTCCGGGTGGCCGGGCAGCGTGCCGTAGGAGAACCCGCGCCGGCCCGGCTCGTCGACGACCGCGACCACGCGGCACGGGATCCGGACCGACGCCGGACCGAGGCCGAGCCGTATCTCGACGACCGCACCGTCCCCGGCCGGACCGGAGGCGCGGACCCGCAGGCCGGCGCGCTCGTGGACGCGCCAGGCGAGCAGGTCGGCGGCCGCGCCGTCGAGGTCGGTACGACGCAGGTCGACCGAGCGGGTGAAGGCGGTGAAGCCGGGCGGCACCTCGGCCGTCGTACCGGGTCGGGGGTCGGGGCGGACGTAGGTCAGCGGCGCCGCCCGCAACCGGACGACGGAGCCCGGGTCCAGAGGTCGCATGGAGGGATTCTCCATCTCGTCGTATCAGGGCGGGGTGCCGGCTGCTCCTCTCCGGGAGGCACGCGCCCGCGTGCCCGGAAGCGAGGATCACGATGTCCACTGAATGCAGGCGCACGGTCAACCGGGGGCGCCGCTGGGCGGCCCTGGTGGGGCTGTCCCTCCTGACAGCTCCCCTCCAGGCGGCGCTGACCTCCACCCCGGCCCACGCGGTCGCCGCCCCGGTGTCGGTCACCCAGGTCCAGCCGGTCAACCCGGACAGCACCAGCCAGCTGTACGTCGAACGGGTGGCCCCGCGCTACGCCGGCGACGCCGCCGGCTGGCGGCTCAACATGGACATGCGGGTGGCGAACACCTCGACCACCAGCAACCTCACCCTGACCACGGTCACGGTCAGCTACCCGGGCAGCTCGATCGGTAGCCAGACCTCGACCGTCAACAAGACGATGGCCAAGTCCGGCCTGTCCGGCTCGACGCTCTTCCTGGTCGTGCCCGACAACCGGATCAACGCCTTCCCGCTCCCGGCGTCGGTCTCGGTCAAGCTTGGCTTCAGCGGCTTCGACTCCAAGACGGTGTCACGGACGCTGGTCGAGTACGTCAACAAGACGCCGTCCGGCGGCTACCGCTTCCCGGCGTCGGCCGTCAGCGGCGGCCACTGGAAGCTCGGCACCGGCCACGACGCCACGTCGCACCACCGCGGCGTGCAGAACCAGCGCTTCGCCTACGACCTGCAGATCGTGAAGTGGAACGGCTCGGCGTACAGCACCGTGAAGCCGGGTGCGACCAAGCCCTACGCCAACACCGACTACTGGACCTTCGGCACGCCGATCTACGCGATGGCCGACGGCTTCATCCGCAAGTGCCGCAAGGACCAGCCGGACAACGTGCCCGGGGTGCTCTCCCCCGAGCCCGAGGTCGAGGGCAACCACCTCTACATCGAGCACGCCACCGGCGAGGTCGCGCTGTACGCCCACTTCAAGGCGGGCTCCCTCTCCAGCACCCTGTGCCCCGCGAACGCGGCCACCGGCCTGAACATCTTCGTCCAGCAGGGCCAGTTCCTCGGCTACAGCGGCAACTCCGGCAACTCGTCCGGTCCACACCTGCACCTGCACCTCGCCGACCGGGTCGGCTTCAGCGACAGCGCCGGCACCGCCCAGGGCCTCCCGCTCCGCTTCCACCACGCCACCGCACGGATGCAGGCGACCCCGACCTCGACGCCGGGCTTCACCGCACTGACCAACAGCAGCGAGGCCGCGCTGCGCCAGGGCGAGCTGATCAACCCCAACACCTGCGGTTGGCAGCGCGTGGTCGTCGGCGGCACCCAGTGGGCACGCCACGGCGTGAACAACACCTGCTGGCAGGAGGAGTTCAACGACACCGCTCTCGCCGGCTACCGCCTCGTGTGGCGCCAGCAGGCCCAGGACGGCAGCGCCTCCCGCGTCGCCAGCATCTGGCGCCCGAAGGGCGGGCTGCCGTGGGCCGCGCGCAACGGCCAGACGGCCGCGCAGTACCAGGCCTCGTTCACCAGCTACGTCGACGCCGGCTACCGCCTGACCCACGTCGACAGCTACCTGCAGGACGGCGCGGTCCGCTACTCGTCGGTCTTCACCAAGACCAGCGGCCCGGCCTGGACGGCGTACCACGGCGTCAGCGCGGCGACCCACCAGGCGAAGTTCAACAGCCTGACCGCCGCCGGCTACCGCCCGCGCCAGATCTCGGTCGTGTACGTCGACGGGGCTCGCCAGTACACCGCGATGTACGAGAAGGTCGCGGTGGGCGGCTTCGTCTCGCTGACCAACATCGCGGAGGCGGACTACCAGACCGTCTACAACCAGCAGGTCGCCGCCGGGCGCCGTCCGGTCTACCTCGACACCTACCTGGTCGGCACCTCGGTCCGGTTCTCGGCGATCTTCACCTCCGGTGCTCCGGCCACGGTCGCCCGCCACAACCTGACCTCCGCGCAGTACCAGACGGAGTTCAACACCCAGACCGCCGCCGGGCGACTCCTGGTCGCCGTGTCGGCGTACCGCTCGGGGGGTGTGCTGAAGTACGCGGCGCTGTGGAACTGAGCCTTCCGCCGCACTGAACGCCGGCCGGCTCCGGGCTACGCGCCCGGGGTCGGCCGGTCCCATGCCCAGCGGGCGCCAACTCGGAATGCGCGACACCGTATTCCGACTTGTGCCTACCAACTCGGAGCAACGGGTACCATCGTCCGGGAAGGGAGGTCTTCGTGCCCGTGCCGATCACGCCCCATGCCACCGCGGTCGAGCCGTGGCGCCAGAACGTGCGCGGCGGCACGATCGACGACCGCACCCTGCGCGAGGTCCGGGTCTCCCTCCCGCCGCCGATCGCCGACCTCGATCTCCAGGTGCCACCCGCCCTCGCGGCCGACGCCGAGAACGCACTGCGCCACTTGGCCGTCCTCGACGCGACCCACGGCCGGGAGCTCGCCTCACTGTCGACACTCCTCCTCCGCGCCGAGTCCGTCGCCTCTTCGAAGATCGAGCAGGTCGAGGCCTCCATGGACGACTACGCCCGCGCACTGCACGGCAACCGCTCCAATGCGTCGGCCACCTCGATGGTCGCCTCCACCCGGGCGCTCGACGACCTGATCAGTTCGGTCACCGACGGTTCTCCGATCCTGCTGGACCGGATCCTGCGCGCGCACGGTGTGCTGATGGCCGACGATCCCTCCGAGGCCCCGTACGCCGGCCGGCTGCGCGACATGCAGAACTGGATCGGCGGCTCCGATCACTCGCCCCGTGGTGCCTGGTACGTCCCGCCGCCCGCCCGACTGGTCGAGCCCGGGCTCCGGGACCTGCTCACCTTCGCCAACCGCGACGACGTCCCCGTCCTCACCCAGGCAGCCGTGAGCCACGCGCAGTTCGAGTCGATCCACCCCTTCACCGACGGCAACGGCCGCATCGGACGCGCCCTGATCAACACGGTGCTGCGCCGTCGACGCGCGACCTCCCGGATCGTCGTACCCCTCGCGTCGGCGATCGTCGTGCGCCGGCAGGACTACTTCGACGCCCTCGGCGCCTACCGTGCCGGCGACGTCGCACCCCTGCTGGCCTCCTTCACCCGCGGCACGACCATCGCCGCCCTCGAGTCGGCGACGACAGCCGAGCGCCTCGTCGCGTTGCCGCCACTCTGGGAGGAGCGCGCCGGTTATCCACGACGAGGCAGCGCCACCGCCCGTCTGCTCGAGAACCTCCTCGACGTCCCCGTCCTCTCCGCCGACGACGCCCAGACCCATCTGGGCGGAGCTGCGTCCAGCACCTACGCCGCCATCGGGCGACTCCACGAGACCGGCATCATCCGTCCGCTGACCACGCGATCACGCAACCAGGTCTGGATCGCAGCCGACGTGGCCGACGAGCTCGAGGACCTGGGGGTGCGGATCGGCGCGGCTGCCGTCGATAGCCTGCGTCCATGACGTCGACCCGTTCACGCCGCGACGACGTCATCCCACTCAGGGAGGCCACCCGGGCCTGGTTCGCCATCTCGCTGCAGACCTTCGGCGGCCCCGCCGGCCAGATCGCGGTCATGCAGCACAAGCTGGTCGACGAGAAGCGGTGGATCGGTCAGCAGCGGTTCCTGCACGCCCTGAACTACTGCATGCTGCTCCCCGGCCCCGAGGCGCAGCAGCTCGCGATCTACGTCGGGTGGCTGCTCAACGGCACCGCCGGCGGACTCGTCGCCGGGATCCTCTTCGTGCTGCCAGGCGTCCTCGCACTCCTGGCCCTCTCCGCGCTGTACGTCGGAGCCGGCTCCACCACGTTCGTCACGGGACTCTTCGCCGGGCTGGCGCCCGCGGTGATCGCCATCGTCGTCCAGGCCGTGCACCGCGTCGGCAAGCGGGCCCTGCACCACCCGGCCCTGGTGGTCATGGCCGTCGCGTCGTTCGTCGCCCTCACCGTGTTCAAGGTGCCCTTCCCGGCCGTCGTCGCGGCCGCCGGCGTGATCGGGTGGCTGGTGGGCCGCCGCGTCCCCGCGTTCACGGAGGCCAACGCACACGGTCCGGCCGCCGACGGCCCGCCCCCTCTGATCAGCGACGACGCGCTGCACCACGACCCGCCCTCGACGGTGCGCGGGCTGAAGCTGCTCGTCCTGGGCCTGGTCCTGTGGTTCACGCCCGTCGCAGTGGCTGCCGCCACCTTCGGCCGCGACAGCGTCTTCGTCGACCAGGGCCTCTTCTTCTCCGGCGCCGCCGTGGTGACCTTCGGGGGCGCCTACGCCGTGCTGTCGTACGTCGCGCACCAGGCCGTGAACGTCTTCGGCTGGCTCAAGGCCGGCGAGATGGTGCGCGGGCTCGCCCTCGCGGAGACGACGCCCGGTCCACTGATCATGGTGGTGCAGTTCGTCGCCTTCGTCGGCGCCTACCGCGACCCCGGCTCACTGGACCCGTGGGTCGCCGCGGTCCTCGCGTCGCTGCTGGTCACGTGGGTGACCTTCGTGCCGTGCTTCCTGTTCATCTTCCTCGGCGCCCCGTACGTCGAGCGCCTGCGCAACAACCGGCAGCTGACCGCGGCCCTCACCGGGATCACCGCCGCCGTGGTCGGCGTGATCGCCAACCTCGCGGTCTTCTTCGCGCTGCACAACCTCTTCGACCGCTCCCGCACCGTGTCCGCCGGCCCGGCCGAGCTCGACGTACCGGTCCTCTCCTCCGCGGACCCGGTCGCCTTCGCGATCACCGCCGTCGCCCTCGCGCTGATCCTGGGGCGCACGTGGTCGACGATGCGGACCCTCGGCGTGTGCGCGCTCCTCGGCCTGGCCTCGACGCTCGTCGGCTGACCTCAGTTGCAGGGAGCGCCCTCGCAGCACGGACGGATGTAGCCGCACCCGTCGCACCGCTCGTGCGAGGTCTCCCACCGCATCATCGTGTCGCAGTTGGGACAGGGTTCGGTGAGGTCGGCCACCCGACGAGGGTAGGCCGCGGGCCCGGCACGACAACGCCGACACGGCGGCCGGGTCGGCCCCGAAATGCAGTGTGGCCCCTCCGCTGGAGGGGCCCCATCTGTTGGTGTCCGAGGGGGGACTTGAACCCCCACGCCCTAATACGGGCACTAGCACCTCAAGCTAGCGCGTCTGCCAATTCCGCCACCCGGACGAGTGCTGGGAAACCGTAGCAAAGGGTGCCTCCCGATGTCGCATCGGGACCCCCTTCCGGCGAACGCAGGTTGGCGTCCGGGGGGCGGCGCGACACGCCGGGCGCCTTGAACGGGCCCGGGGCGCGTGCAACGGTCGGAGAGGTCACTGACCACCGAACGAGAAGGCACATCATGCTCACCCTGACTGAGAACGCCGCCACGATCGTCAAGCAGATGACCGACACACCGGACGCTGCGGAGTCCGCGGGACTGCGCATCTCCGAGGCGGAGGCCGGCTTCGCCGTGACCGCCACCGACCAGCCCCTCGCGGGCGACCAGGTCGTCGAGCAGGACGGTGCGACCGTCTACCTCGACGACTCGGCCGCCGAGAAGCTCGACGCGATGGTTCTCGACGCGGGTTTCGACGACACCGGCGCGGTGCAGTTCGGCCTCATGGCCCAGGCCTGACCGACACCGGTACGACGAGCCCGGGTGCCACGGCGCCCGGGCTTCGTCGTACCCGGGGCCGGTCTGGGAGGCTGGGTCCATGGATCAGCTGCGCGTGGCGTTCGTGGCGGGAGTCACCCCCGACAAGTGGGCGAAGGTCTGGCGCGAGAAGAACCCGCGCATCCCGCTCCAGCTGCTGCCGATCGAGCAGGGCGAGCAGCGCGCCGTCCTCGACGAGGGTACGGCGGACATGGTCCTCGCACGGCTCCCCGTCGACCTCGAGCGCCCCACTCCCCTACACTGCGTCCGGCTCTACGACGAGCTCCCGGTCGTGGTGGCGTCGCTCGAGCACCTCGTCGCAGCGGTCGACGATCAGGACACCGTGGACCCGGCCGACCTCGCCGACGAGCAGCTGGTGCTGCCGCACCACTCGGGCTGGACGCCGGAGGTCGAGCAGCTGCCGTTCCCGCCGATGACCGAGAAGGACGCCATCGAGGTGGCGTCGTCGGGCAGCGGGGTGGTCATCGTGCCGATGTCGATCGCTCGCCTGCACCACCGCAAGGACGTCGTGACCCGGGTCGTCGACCTCGAGCCGACGACGGTCGCCCTGCTCTGGCCACGCGACGCGGACAGCGAGGTCCACCAGGACTTCGTGGGCGTCGTGCGTGGTCGGCGCGCCAGCAGCAGCCGCTGACTGACCGAGCCGACCTCAGGAGAGATGGGCCGCGGCCCACTCCCCCAGCACCCGCGCGCTGCGGTCCACCAGTGCCACCCACTCCAGCGCGGTCTCGTCGGCGTTGTCGGAGACGTGCTTCATCATCCGGACCGGTACGCCGAACTCGGCGGCGACATAGGCGACGGCGTAGCCCTCCATGTCGACCAGCTGCGCCTGCGCGGACAGCCGTTCGCGGACGACGGGGTCGGTGACGAACACGTCCCCGGTCGCCAGCACGACCTCGGAGGCACCGATGGCCAGGCGCTCGCGCGGGTCGTAGCCGAGGGCGCGGATCGCGTCGGCGTTGATGTCGTGGTTGAGCACGGTGCCGATCTCGAACAGCCCGTCGACGTGGTCGTGCAGGGCGCCGGCGGTGCCGAGGTTCACCACCACGAGGTCGGCGAGCGAGGACTCCGCCGCGAGTCGGCGGGCGAGGGCGGTCGCCGCGGCGGTCTTGCCGATCCCGGTGACCAGCACCTCCAGCCCGGCCGGCAGGTGGGCGGCTTCGGCGGCGGTGGCGGACACGACGAGGTGACGGGGCACGGGCGTCACCCTAGAGGTAGGTCAGGATGGCCCGATGAGCACCGCGCGCGCTGTCGCTCCCGGTCGGGTCAACCTGATCGGCGAGCACACCGACTACAACCGCGGCCTCTGCCTGCCGTTCGCGATCCCGCTCGCCACCACGGCCACGGTCACCGCCCGTGACGACGATCGCCTGACCGTCACCAGCGACCACGGCGAGCCCTGGAGCGGGCGCCTGGACGAGCGGACGAGCGGCTGGTCGGCGTACGTCGCCGGCGTGGTCTGGTCGCTGCGGGAGCAGGGCTGGTCCCTCCCCGGCCTCGACATTTCGCTCTCCTCCACCATCCCGCTCGGCGGTGGCTTGTCGAGCTCGGCGGCGCTCGAGTGTGCCGTCGCGGTCGCCCTCGCCGGCCTGCTCGGCGAGCCGCTCGACCGTGCGGGCCGGCTCGCGCTGGCCGAGGCCTGCCGCCGCGCGGAGACGGAGTACGTCGGCGCACCCACCGGCGGCGTCGACCAGCTCGCCAGCCTGCTCGCCACCGAGGGCCACGGGGTGCTCATCGACTTCGCCGACCCGGGCGCGCCGCGGGCCGAGAACGTCCCGCTCGACCTCGCGAGGGCTGGGCTGACGATCCTGGTCACCGACACCGGCGTCCGGCACTCGCTGGCCGACGGGGACGGCGGGTACGCCCAGCGACGCGCCGAGGCGGAGGCCGGCGACCCGCACCGGTGGCGGCACATCGACTCGGAGAACGAGCGGGTCCGCGCCACGGTCGCCGCCGTGGGGGCCGACGACTGGCCCGAGGTCGGTCGTCTCCTGACGGCGTCCCACGTCTCGCTGCGCGACGACTACGAGGTCTCGTGCGCCGAGCTCGACGTCACCGTCGACGCCGCCCTGGGCGCCGGGGCGCTCGGCGCTCGGTTGACCGGAGGCGGCTTCGGTGGCTGCGCCATCTCCCTCGTCCGCGTGGACGCGACGGCGACGGCGAGGGCGGCGATCGATGCCGCCTACGCCGGCCGCGGCTGGCCCGCCCCGCGCCACCACGAGGTCCGGCCGGTGGCCGGCGCCCAGCTGCTCAGCCCTGCGGAGCAGCCTCGGGGATGAGGCAGAAGGCCCCGTCGGAGAATCCGGCGGGCCGCACCCCCAGCGCCTGGTTCAGCCGGGCGCGCTGGTTCTCCCACGCGACCTCGGCCGCGAGCTCGGCCAGCTGGGCGCGGGAGAAGCGAGCGTCCAGCCGGGCCCGGAGCTCATCCGGTACGACGGCCGGCGACGCCGACACGGCAGCGGCGAAGGCGACGACCAGCTGCTCGTCGTCGGTCAGCACGGGGTTGCCGTCCGGCTCGAGCAGGGCGACCAGCTTCTCCTCCGCGATCCCCTCGGTGCGCGCGATCTCGGCGCCGATGTCGAGGCAGTACTCGCAGTTCACGATCATCGCGGTCTTCGCGACGGCGAGCGTCTTCAGCTCGGCGGGCATCCGGCCCATCAGCAGCAGCGAGGTCTCGTAGCCGCCCTGCGCGAGCAGCAGCTGCGGGCGTCGTACCAGCCAGCCGAGGAGGTCTCCGCGGTGGCGACGCGCCTTGCGCATCACCCGGACGTAGACCCAGATCCGCTTCAGGATGCCCATGCCATGGCCTTTCGGTGAGTGGTGAGGACGAGCAGGGTGACGCCGGCCGCCACCTCCGCGCCGATCAGCACGACGTTGAGGACGTCGTTCAGGGCCGGCAGCAGTGGTGAGGGGTTCGCGGCGTGGAAGGCGAGGTGCGGGACGTTGAAGAGCAGGTGGCCGATCGCCGCGACCCGGATCGCGGCGGCGTCACCGAGCAGGCTGGCGCCGAGCAGCAGCACCCCGGTCGCGAGGAAGCCGGCCGCCGCGTCGGTGACCAGGTGCTGGTTGAACGGCGGCTCGGCCGCCGCCAGCGCCGGACCGATGCCCGGGAAGTCGTCGAACCAGCCACGCGGCGTGACCAGCGCCCAGACGCCGATCACCGCCTGCGGCAGCGCGACGGCGGCGCCGAACGCACGAAGCGGGGTGGGAGCCTTCACGCTCCTTCTTCGCAGCAGCCCCCCGAGGCGTCACGTCCGACTTCTGCGGCGGTCACGCCACCATGCCCACGCCAGCAGGATGCCGAGCACGCCCTCGGTCGTGTGCAGGACCGCACCGGCCGCGAACACCCCGAACTCCCCCACCCCGTGCAGGCCCAGGCTGACCGCCAAGGGTGAGGCGGAGAGCACCGAGACCGGCGCCCACGACCGTCGTACGGCGGCGGCAGCAGCGCACGCGGCGGCCGCCATCAGCGCGAGGGCGCCCTCGAAGTAGGCGTGCGGACCGTTCGGCTCACCGATGTTCTCGGCGATCCAGTCGCCCGCGACCACGTTGCCGATCGCCTGCGACACGAACACCGCAGCCAGCGCCAGAGCCACCACGGACAGCAGCCGGCCGGGCCGGTCGCGCTGGGCCCTACGACGGACGCCGGCACCGATGCGCGCCACGAGGTCCGGCGGCGGCGTGGTCCGCGCGGAGGCCGCGAGCCAGGTGAGCGTCGGGTCGCCGTCGGGCCGCCCGGTGCCCCCGAGCACCGCGGCGATCTCGGCGTCGAGGAGCTCGTCGTCACTCATCGCCCATCACCTCCCTGAGCCGGCCGACCGCTCGGTGCACCAGCATCCGGGCGGCGCTCGGCGTGATCCCCAACAGCTCTGCGATCTGCGGCGAGGTGAGCTCGCTGCCGAACCGCAGTGCCAAGGCCTCCCGCTCCCGAGCGGTGAGGTGCCCGAGCCGGCGACGTACCTCGTCGGCACCGAGGCGCCGGAGCGCCTCGCCCTCCGGGTCGTCGTCGGCCACGCCTTCGCCCAGTCCGCTCGCGGCGAGGTCCGTCGGCAGCTCGCGCCCGTGGCGGCGCCACCAGTCGGCGACGGTGTGCCGCGCGATGCCCATCAGCCAGCCGCCGACCGAGCCGCGCGTGCCGTCGTACCCGCTCCACGAGCGGATGGCGCGTTCGAAGACCTGACTCGTGACGTCCTCCGCATCGGCATCCGCGGGCACGCGAAGCCGCACGTAGCGCCACACGGGCGTCACGTGCTCGGCGTACACCTCGGCGAACCCGCCGGTTCCTGGTTGCATCCCGCTCTTCTTCGCACGACGGCGCACGGGTGTCACGCCGCCACGCAGGAGAAATGCGAACGGGTCCGCTTCCCGGAGGAGGCGGACCCGTCGCGGTGACGTCAGGTCACTTGAGCTCGGCGCTCGAGAGGCCCAGGATCCGGCGCGCCACGATGAGCTGCTGAATCTGCTGGGTGCCCTCGAAGATGTCGAGGATCTTGGAGTCGCGCGCCCACTTCTCGAGCAGCTCCTCCTCGCTGTAGCCCACCGAGGCGCACAGCTCGACGCACGAGAGCGTGACGTCGGAGCCCACGCGGCCCGCCTTCGCCTTGGCCATCGAGGCCTCGAGCGAGTTGGGCTTGCGGTTGTCGGCCATCCAGGCGGCCTGGAGGGTGAGCAGGCGGCCCGCCTCCCAGTCCGACTCGAGCTGCAGGAACTTCGCCGCGGCGGCGCTCTGCAGGATCGCCGGCTTGTCGTAGTCGACCTCGATGCCAGCCTCCTTGAGGAGGTCGCGGGTCAGGTCGAGCGACGCCCGGGCGCAGCCGACGGCCATGGCGGCCACCAGCGGACGGGTGTTGTCGAAGGTCGCCATCGCGCCGGCGAAGCCCTGCTCGACGTTGATCTCCGGCGAGCCGAGGAGGTTCTCCTTCGGCACGCGGGCGTTGGTGAAGGTGATGACGGCGGTGTCGGAGGCCCGGATGCCGAGCTTCTCCTCGAGCCGCTCGACCTTGACGCCCTCGGTGCCCTTCTCGACCACGAACGACTTGATCGCCGCGCGGCCGAGGGACTTGTCGAGCGTCGCCCACACGACGATGCAGTCAGAGCGCTCACCGGAGGTGACGAAGATCTTCTCGCCGTTGATGACGTACTCGTCGCCGTCGAGGACCGCAGTGGTCGAGATGGCGGCCGAGTCCGAGCCGAAGGACGGCTCGGTGATCGCCATCGACGCCCAGCGGCCCTTGAAGCGCTCGAGCTGCTCGTCGTTGGCGACCGAGGCGATCGCCGAGTTGCCGAGGCCCTGGCGGGGCATCGACAGCAGCAGGCCGGTGTCGCCCCAGCACATCTCGGCGACCGAGGTCACCGAGGCGAGGTTGGCACCGTTCTTGACCGCACCCTTCTTGTCCCCGTCGTCGGCGTCGCGACGGACGCCGGTCGCGCCGGCCCCCTCGCTCGCGCCGGACTCGGAGAGCCCGTCGATCATCGCCGCGAGCATGTCGAGCTCCTTGGGGTACTCGTGCTCGGCGATGTCGTACTTGCGGGAGATCGGTCGCAGCATGTTCATCGCGACCTGGTGCGCCTGGTCGACCAGGGCGCGGTGCTTCTTCGGGACTTCGAGGTTGATCGCCATCAGACGAGCACCGTTCCTTCCATGATGCCGATGGCACGCAGGTCGCGGTACCACCGCTCGACCGGGTGCTCCTTGACGAAGCCGTGGCCACCGAGCAGCTGCACGCCGTCGAGGCCGATCTGCATGCCCTTGTCGGTGCAGGCCTTGCGGGCCAGGGCGACCTCGCGGGTGAAGTCCTTGCCGGCCGCGGCTCGCGAGGCGGCGCGGTAGGTCAGCAGGCGCATGCCCTGCAGCTCGATCGCGATGTTGGCGACCATGAAGGCCACCGACTGGCGGTTGGCGATCGGCTCGCCGAAGGCCTCGCGCTCCTTGACGTAGGGCGTCACGTAGTCGAGCACGGCCTGGCCGGTGCCGATGGCCAGCGCGCACCAGGCGAGGCGCGAGAGGCGCACGCACTCGGTGTACGTCGAGCCGTCGGTCTCGCCGAGCACGGCGTCCGCGGACACCTTGACGTCCTCGAGGACGAGCTTGGTCATGGACGCGGCGCGCACGCCCATGGCCGGGTCGCCCTCGACGGAGAGACCCTCGGTGGAGGACTCGACGAGGAACAGGACCGGCTTGCCGTCGAGATCGGCGCCGACGACGAACAGCTCGGCGCTGTCACCGCGGGCGACCAGGCTCTTGGTGCCGTTGAGGACGTAGCCGTCGCCGGACTTCTTGGCGGTGGTCGACGGGCTGAGCACGTCGAACAGAACGGTGGGCTCGTTCAGGGCGAGCGCGGCAGCGGGAACCGTGCCGTCCTCGGCGCTGAAGGCCGGGAGGTAGGTCTGCTGCTGGGCGTCGGTGCCCCACAGGCCGATCGCGGTGGCGACCGAGCCGGGCGCGAGCGTCGCGACGGCGAGGCCCATGTCGCCCTTGGCGAGGGCCTCGGCCACGAGGGTGCCGGCCATCGCCGAGCGCTCCTCGGACACGCCGCCGAGGGCCTCCGGCAGGCCCAGGATCGGCAGGCCGATCTCGAGGCTGGCCTTGAGCAGGTCGTCGGGCGCCGTGCAGGCCTTGTCGGCCTCGAACGCGGCGGGACGGACGACCTCGTCGGCGAACTCCGTGACGACGTCGACCAGCATCTGCTCGTCCTCACCCGGGGTGAGGTCGAAGACGCCGCTGGCGGCGGCGTGGGCCGGACGGGTGCCCGGCTGACCCTTCTTGCCGGCCTTCGCGAAGGTCCGGCTGGCGTTGGTCATGGTCTTGAACCCGGTCCGGGTCACGGAGAAGACGGCCTGCTCGGCCGGCTTCCGGAGGCGGACCTTGTCGAGGAGGTCGGTCTGGGCGAGCCGGTTGAGGCCGGCCACGAGGTAGCCGATGGGATCGCGGCTCTCGGTGCTCGGAACCCCGTGCTTGCCGCCCGGCTTGAGGTTGCTGATCAAGGACATGCGCTAAATGTAACTGTGAGTTACACATTGCGCTACACCCGGGGTGACATCAGTCGTGTGATCCACGCAGCACCGGCCCCGGACGCTTCCCTAGGATGTCGCCATGGCGTGGGGCAAGACGACGGACAACGGGGACGACGAGCCGGCCGAGGTGGTGCGTGAGCCCTACGGGCCACTGCCGCGCGGCGGTCACGTCCGGCCGATGACGCGCTGGGGCACGCCCGTCATGCACCGCCCGCAGCAGCAGGTGACGGTCTTTGACGACGCGCTGCGCTCGCTGGCCGCCGACATGGTCGCCACGATGTACGCCGCCGACGGCGTCGGCCTCGCGGCCTGCCAGATCGGCGAGGACGTCGCGATGTTCGTCTTCGACTGCCCCGACGCGACCGGCGCACGCACCCTCGGCGTCGTCTGCAACCCGGTCCTGGAGCTGCCCGAGGGCAAGGACCGGATCCTCGACGAAAGCCCGGAGGGCTGCCTGTCCTACCCCGGCGCGTTCGTCGACTGCGCCCGCCCCGACTTCGCCGCCGTGGAGGGCGTCGGGCTCGACGGTCAGCCGGTGCGCTTCGAGGGCGACGGCCTGCTGGCCAAGTGCCTGCAGCACGAGGCCGACCACACGGGCGGCATCGTCTTCGGTGACCGGCTCTCGGCGCGGTCCATGAAGAAGCTCCGCAAGCAGCACGATGCCGCGGCGGACGAGTACCCGGCGGAGTGGCCGACCTGACGGTGGCTCGTCCAGATCAGCTCGGTCGCAGCCAGCGGGACCACGCCGTGCGGTCGAGCACACCCTGGTCCAGCCCCGGGTCGCCCTCGGAGACCACGCGGAAGCGGATCGCACCGGGCGAGCCGAAGCAACGGCGCGCGAAGCTGCCGCGGATGGTGACCGTGCTCGCGCCGTAGGCATCCCGCTGGGCGGCGGTGCAACGGATCCCGCCAGCGGGGCCGATCACCTTCCACCCGGAGGTCTCGTCGAAGACGAAGGCGCGGTAGCGCCGTACGACGCCTGCGCGGCGCGCCTCCACCACCACGGTCAGCGTGGTGTAGCTGTACTGCGTCACGACCTTGACCGCGATCGCCTGTGTGCGGTGGGCGACCGTCGCCGAGACGATGTCCCTGGGGTCGTCCTGGACAGTGGCGCCCTGTCCACTGGAGGCACTCGTCGTGCCCAGCACCAGAGCGAGGGCTATCAAGAGGCCGGCGATCGGTCGGAGGTGGGCGCGCATGGCGCGACCCTAGCGATCCGTGAGGTCCGCTGAACGCCTTTTCGACCGACGCGCTGCCGGTAGAGTGCGGCCATGCCCGTCGACGCCGACCTCGTCCCGCTGCTCCAGATCCTCGAGGGGGCGACGCCGATGCACGAGCTGCAGCCCGCGGAGGCCCGCGACGGGTTCCGGAAGCTGACCATCGACTTCCGCCCGCCCGTGCCGCTGCCCGAGGTCGCGTCGGTCACCGACACCACCGTCGCCGGCGGGGACGGCCCGCGCCCGGCCCGGGTCTACCGGCCGCTCGCCGAGGGCCCGCTCCCCACCGTGGTGATGTTCCACGGCGGCGGCTTCGTCATCGGCGACCTCGACACGCATGACGCGATGGCCCGCTCGATCAGCGCGGGCGCGAACGCGGTGGTCGTCTCGGTCGACTACCGGCTCGCACCCGAGGCACCCTTCCCGGCGGCCGCGCTCGACGCGATCGCTGCGGTGCGCGACGTCCAGGGTCGTCTGGGCGAGCTCGGCGGCAACGACGTCCTCGCCGTGGCGGGCGACTCCGCCGGCGGCAACCTGTCAGCGGTCGCTGCGCAGAACGTCCCCGGCCTGGCAGCGCAGCTGCTGATCTACCCGGCCACCGACGTGCTCGGCGACTACGCCTCCCGCGTCGACAACGCCAAGGGCTACTTCCTCGAGCAGGACACCATGCTGTGGTTCATCGGGCACTACGCACCCGAGGGCACCGACCTGTTCGACCCCCGCCTGTCCCCGATGCGCGGCAACCTCGCCGGTCAGCCACCGGCCGTCGTGTGCACCGCGGAGTTCGACCCGCTGCGCGACGAGGGCATCGCGTACGCCGACGGACTGGCGGCCGCCGGCGTGGCGGTCGAGCACACGACGTACCCGGGGATGATCCACGGTTTCTTCGACATGGGCCCGTGGGCGCCCGCCTGCCAGCAGGCGATCGACGAGACGATCGCCCGCTTCGGCAAGCTGCTGAACGGCTGAGCCGATCAGCCGATGTGGCTGGGCAGGACGCACGCCGCATCCAGGCCCAGCACCCGGTTGAGCCGCCCGAACGCGAGCCACGAGCCCAGGCACATCGACAGCTCGGCGATCTCGCGGTCGGTGTAGTGGGTGCGCATCCGCTGCCAGAAGCCGTCGTCGATGCCGTGGTGGTCCAGCGCGTAGCGCTCGGCGTACTCCGCCGCGAGCCGGGTGCGCTCGTCGAAGTCGCGCGTCGTACGCCACTCGAGGACCGCCTGGTCGAAGGTGTCCTCGACCTTCTTGCCGTCGCGTTCGGTGCGCCAGTCCTGGCAGAAGAGGCAGCCGTTGATCTGCGCGATGCGCAGCCGGGCGGCCTCGAACTCGCGCAGGCCGAGGGTGCTGTGCTCGTAGACGCTCATCGCCATCGCGGACGCCGCCGGGCCGATGCCGGGCACCAGCTCGCCCCACACGTAGAGGATCGGGTCCTTGCCCTCGGGGATCTCGATGAACACCTCAGCCCACCTGCTTGCTCAGGTAGGTGCTCGGCAGCAGGGGTACGTCGAGCCCGTCGTACAGGCCCGGGGCGGCGGTGCGCAGCCACGGGATGGCGTTGACGAGTCGGTTGGCGGCGGTGGCGTTCCCGCCGGCCGCGCGGTTGCCGCCCTCGTCGGTGGCCTCGACGTTGATCTCGATGCGCGGGCGGCCCTCGATGATCACGCGGTGCGCGCCGTCACCACCGTCCGGCGGCAGCGGCCAGTCCAGCGCGCACGCGTTGGTGATCCGGGTGACGTGCTCGATCACGATCCTCGGCTCACCGTCGACGATGCCCTGCACCTCGAAGCGCAGCGCGCCCTGGGTGCCGGCCTCGAAGTCGCCGAGGGCGGTCGTGACGGTGGCGTCGAGCGCCTGGCGGTCGACGGTCTCGCGCAGCTCGTCGACCTCGACGCCGAGGGCGCGGGCGATCAGCTGGACCTGTCCGCCCCAGACCATCGACGGGATGCCGGGCGCGACCATCATCGGCTCGTAGTCCATCGGCTGTCCCATGCCGACGATGTAGCGGACCGAGTCCTCGGCGTCGTACGTCGAGTAGTCGAAGATCTCCTGGCAGCGGACCTGGTCGACCTCGGACGCGAGGCCGCTCACCAGCGCGGGCAGCAGGTCATTGCCCCAGCCCGGGTCGATGCCGCTCATGAACAGCGCCGAGCCGCCCTCGGCGCAGGCCTTCTCGAGCGGCTCGCGCAGCTCCGCCGGAGCGTTGCGCGGGTCGTAGAGCGCGTAGACCGACGGCGACACCACCACCGCGCCACCGGCGAGGGCGCGGGCGATGTCGACGGCGGCCTCCTCCGGTCGGAGCTCGCCGGAGGCGGTGTAGGCCACCGCTCCCCCGCCCTTCAGGGTGGCCAGGGCAGCGTCCGCGTCGCGGGTCGCGAGCACGCCCGTCGTCCGACCGAGGTCGGCCAGGTCGCCCGCGTCGCGTCCCGCCTTGGCCTCGTCGCTGACGACGACGGCCGCCAGCTCCAGGCCGGGGTTCGCCACCACGGCCCGGATCGACGCCCGCCCCATGTTGCCGGTGCCCCACACGAGGACGGGGATCGGGTAGAACGTGTTCTCATCCGCCATGGAGGGGAGGCTATGCGCCCGCGACGCGTTGCGGTAGTGCGACAGCGCGTCCTTTTTTGAGAAGTCTTGGAATTTCTGGGTCTGCGGCGTCGGGGAGCCGGGCGCAGCCGACTCGAAAACGTCTGCGGTTTGGTCCCAAACCGCAGAAATCCGGGCCCGCGAGCTGCAGTTCGTGCCCAATCGAGGGGGCTCCCGTAGCCGGAGATTGTGGACCGACCGGCGACACCGATGGGCCCCGGGCGCCCCGTGGAGTCAGCGGCGGGCGGTGACGTAGCAGGCGACAGCGGTCGCGGCGGCCACGTTGAGCGAGTCGATGCCCGCGGCCATCGGGATGATGGCGCGGCGGTCGGCGGTCTGCTCCCAGCGGGAGGTCAATCCGTGGCCCTCGGAGCCGAGCACGAGCGCGACCTTGTCGAGTCCGGCCACTGCCTCCTCGATCGGTACGGCGTCGGGCGCCAGCGTCAGGGCCACGGTCGTGTATCCACGGGCGCTCAGGTCCGGGAGGGCGTCGTACCAGTCAGGGAGACGTGTCCAGGGCAGGCTGAACACGGCACCCATCGCGACCTTGATCGAGCGACGGTAGAGCGGGTCGGCGCAGCGGGGTGCCAGCAGGACGGCGTCGAAGCCGAGCGCGGCTCCCGACCTGAGGATCGCGCCGACGTTCGTGTGGTCGACGAGGTCCTCGAGCACCAGCACCGAGCGGGCACCCGCCAGCACCTCGTCGACCGACGGGAGGGGGCGGCGGTGCAGCGAGGCGAGGGCGCCGCGGTGGACGTGGAAGCCGGTGACCTCCTCGGCGAGGGCCTCGGAGATGACGTAGCAGGGCGCGGGTGAGCGGTCGAGGACGTCGGCGAGGCCGTCGAGCCAGCGGGGCGCCATGAGGAACGAGCGGGCGTCGTACCCGGCCTCGAGGGCGCGGCGGACCACCTTCTCCCCCTCCGCGAGGAAGAGCCCGTGCTCGGCCTCGAGGGCCTTGCGGAGCTCGACGTCGCGCAGGTCGCGGTAGTCGGCGAGCCGGGGGTCGTCGGCGGAGGTGATCTCGACGAGCTCGGCCATCGGGGCGTTCCTCAGCCCTGGAAGGCGTCCGGGTGGGCGACCGCGACGACGTCGCCGATGACGATGATCGCGGGCGGCTTCACGTCCTCGGCGACGAGCCGCTCGGCCAGGGTGCCGAGGGTGGCCAGGACCGTGCGCTGGGTCGGCATGGTGCCGTCGCAGATCACCGCGACCGGCGTCGAGGCCGCCCGTCCGCCGGCGACGAGCGCCGCCGCGATGTGCGGGGCGTTCTCGACGCCCATCATGACCACGACGGTGCCCTGCATCTTCGCCAGTGCGTCGTAGTTGACCAGCGCCTCGGGGTGGCCGGGCGGCAGGTGGCCGGAGACGACGGTGAACTCGTGGGTCACGCCGCGGTGGGTGACCGGGATGCCGGCGATGCCCGGCACCGACACGGGCGAGGTGAGGCCGGGAATCACGGTGACCGCGACGCCTGCCTCGCGGCAGGCGATGATCTCCTCGTAGCCGCGGCCGAAGACGAAGTTGTCGCCGCCCTTGAACCGGACGACGCGCTTCCCCTCGAGGGCCCGCTCGACGATGATCCGGTTGATCTCCTCCTGCATCGCGGAGCGCCCGCGCGGCAGCTTCGCGACGTCGACCAGCTCCACGTCGCTCGGCAGGTCGCCCAGGAGCTCCCGCGGTGCGAGCCGGTCGGCCACGACGACGTCCGCGGCCATCAGCGCCTTGCGGCCGGCGATCGAGATCAGCTCGGGGTCGCCGGGGCCGCCGCCGACGAGGGTGACGCCCGGTGTGCGCTCGGGGAGGCTCTCACGGTGGTGCGGCGCAGCGATCGTGCCGTCGCGCAGGCCGGCGACGATCTCGTCACGGACCGACGCCGAGCGCCGCGGGTCGCGGTTGCCGACGACGGCGACGGTGATGCCGGCCTCGCGGCCGACCGCCGGGGTCCAGGCGGTGCCGAGCGTGGCGTCGTCGGAGCGGACGCAGAAGACGCGTTGCTCCTCGCAGAGCTCGGAGACGTGGTCGTTGACGGCCCGGTCGTCGGTCACCGCGATGACGTACCAGGTGCCGGCGAGGTCGCCGTCCTCGAACGGACGCTCGTGCCAGGTGATCTCCCCCGAGCCGACCAGGCCCTCGATCGCCGGCGTGACGACCGGCGACACGACGTGCACGTCGGCGCCGACGGCGATCAGCTGCGGGACCCGGCGCTGCGCCACGTGCCCACCGCCCACGACGAGGACGCGGCGTCCCTCGAGACGCAGACCGGACGGGTACGGCGGGAAATCACTCACGTCGTACATTCTCCCGACATGCGCCGGGGGGCCACTGACACGGGCCCAGCCTGCGGACTACGTTCGGTGACATGAGTCTCGATCGCCCGGTCACCCCGGACCCGTACCCGCTCCTGCCGGCCGTCCCGTCTTTCACCGTCACGAGCGCCGACATCACCGACGGCCAGCCGCTCAAGGACGACCAGGTCGCCGCGCACGGCAACACCTCGCCGCAGCTGAGCTGGGAGCCCGGCCCCGAGGGCACACAGTCGTACGTCGTCACCTGCTTCGACCCCGACGCCCCGACGCCGAGCGGCTTCTGGCACTGGGTGCTGGTCGACCTGCCCGCCGACGTCACCTCCCTCGACACCGGCGCGGGTGCCGAGGGGGCGACACTGCCGGGCAACGCCTTCATGTGCCGCAACGACGGCGGACCCAAGGCGTTCATGGGCGCCGCGCCGCCGCAGGGCGACCAGGTGCACCGCTACTACTTCGTGGTGCACGCGGTCCGCGAGGCGACGCTCGGCGTCGACTCCGACGCCTCCGCCGCGGTGGTGTCGTTCAACCTGGCGTTCAAGACGCTCGGCCGCGCGATCATCCACGGGACCTACCAGCACTGATCGCCGCGGGGTTGCTGACCTCTTCCTGCGGTTGCTGACGGTTGCAAGCGTCAGCAACCGCAGGAATCCCCGCCTGAGCGGGGGATCCCTGCAGCGCCTCAGAGCCCCATCGACTTGGCGATGATCAGCTTCATGACCTCGGACGTGCCGCCGTAGATCCGGTTGACGCGGTTGTCGGCGTACAGGCGGGCGATGGGGTACTCGTTCATGTACCCGTAGCCGCCGTGCAGCTGCAAGCAGCGGTCGATCACGCGGGAGGCGACCTCGGTGCAGAACAGTTTGGCCGAGGCGGCCTCGACCGCGGTGAGCTCGCCCTGGTCGTGCGCCTCGAGCGCGCGGTCGGCGACGGCCTGGGCGGCGTCGACCTCGGCCTGGCAGGCAGCCAGCTCGAACTTGGTGTTCTGGAAGTGGGCCACCGGCTGGCCGAAGACCTTGCGCTCCTCGACGTACTGCTGGGTGAACCGCACCGCTGCCGCAGCCTGGGCGTAGGCACCGAAGGCGATGCCGAGGCGCTCCTGCGGGAGGTTCTGGCCGAGGTAGCTGAAGCCGTCGCCCTCCTCGCCGAGCAGGTCGGACGCCGGGACCCGTACGTCGACGAAGGCCAGCTCGGCCGTGTCGGAGGTCCGCAGCCCGATCTTGTCGAGCTTGCGGCCGACGGAGTAGCCCTCGGACGTCGTGTCGACGACGAACAGCGAGATGCCGTGGCGGCGGTTGTTCTCCAGCGGCGGCGAGGTGCGGGCGCAGACGATCACGCGGTCGGCGTGCACGCCACCGGTGATGAAGGTCTTCGCGCCGTTGAGGACGTACGAGTCGCCGTCGCGCTTGGCGGTGGTCGTCATGCCGGCGAGGTCGGAGCCGGTGCCGGGCTCGGTCATCGCGATGGCGAACATCGTCTCGCCGGTCACGAACCCGGGCAGCCAGCGCTGCTTCTGCTCCTCGGTGGCCAGCTTGAGGATGTAGGGCAGGCAGAGCGCGACGTGCGTGCTCGAGCCGCCGAAGCTCACGCCGGCGCGGGAGAGCTCCTCGTACTGCACGGCGGCGAACTTGAACGACTCGATGCCGGCGCCGCCGTACTCCTCGGGGACCTCGATGCCGAAGGTACCGAGCTCGCCGAGCTTCAGGTAGAAGTCGCGCGGGACGATGCCCTGCTCGAACCACTCCTGGTAGTGCGGCACCACCTCGGCCTCGATGAACGAGCGGATGGTCTTGCGGAAGGACTCGTGGTCCTCGTCGAACACAGTGCGGCGCATGATGCTCCCTTCACGACGGCAGGTGCAGCCATCATGACACCGACACTGTCACGGTCGGCGCGCGGTCAGCGCACCGAGCTGCCACCGGCCTCGCGGAGCAGCTGCTCGAACGGAGTGGGCGCCGCGAACTCGTCGGCGACGCTCCGGCGCGCCGGGGCGGGAGCCGCGGCCGTCGCACCCCCGAGCAGGACGGCCAGCTCGCCGGCCGCGCGCTGCACCCGCTTGTCGAGGCTGCCGTCGTCGCTGGCGCCGAAGTCCTCGCTCGCCGCGAACACCCCGGTGGGTACGACAACCGCCCGCAGGTAGGCGAACAGCGGCCGAAGCGCGTGGTCCAGCACGAGGCTGTGCCGCGCGGTGCCCGCCGTCGCGGCGATCACGACCGGGGTGCCGTCGAGCGCACCCGGCTCGAGGACGTCGAAGAAGGTCTTGAACAACCCCGAGTACGACGCCGAGAACACCGGCGTCACCACGACGAGCGCGTCCGCGGCCTTCACCAGGTCGAGGGCGTTCGCGAGCTCGCCCGTCGCGAACCCGGTCAGCAGGTGGTCGGCGAGCTGGTGGGCCAGCGGCCGGAGCTCGACGTGCTGGACGTCGACCTCCCGGCCGCGGGCGACCACGGCGCGCTCGACCGCGTCGCCGAGCTTGTCGGCGAGCAGCTTGGTCGACGACGGGACGGAGAGTCCCGCCGAGACGACGACGATGCGCTGGGTCATGCCTCTGCCCCCTCAACGAGCACAGCTTCGGTCTCGGCGTCACGGTCGGTCGTCCCGGTCATGGTGTCCTCCGCGTGCACGGTGCCGTCCTTCGCACCACCGGCCGCCGCGACGAGCGAGGCGTGGGTGGGCGCGTCGGGGATGTCGGCGGGCCGCCCCTCGGCGAAGCCCTTCCGCATCTCCGGGAGGATCTCGCCGAGCAGGTCCAGCTGCTCGAGCACCGTCTTCAGCGGGAGCCCCGCGTGGTCGACCAGGAACAGCTGGCGCTGGTAGTGCCCGGCGTACTCCCGGAAGGAGAGGGTGCGCTCCAGGACCTGCTGCGGCGAGCCGACCGTCAGCGGCGTGTGCTCGGTGAACTCCTCGAGCGACGGCCCGTGGCCGTAGACCGGGGCGTTGTCGAAGTAGGGCCGGAACCGGCGGACCGCCTCCTGGCTGGACCTGTTCATGAAGATCTGGCCGCCGAGGCCGACGATCGCCTGGTCCGCGCGGCCGTGGCCGTAGTGCTCGAAGCGCTCGCGGTAGAGGTTGACCATCTGGGCGGCGTGCGAGGCGGGCCAGAAGATGTGGTTGTGGAAGTAGCCGTCGCCGTAGTACGCCGCCTGCTCGGCGATCTCGGGGCTGCGGATCGAGCCGTGCCACACGAACGGCGCGACGCCGTCGAGCGGGCGCGGGGTCGAGGTGTAGCCCTGCAGCGGGGTGCGGAAGCGGCCCTCCCAGTCCACGACGTCCTCGGTCCAGAGCCGGCGCAGCAGCGCGTAGTTCTCGATGGCGAGGTTGATGCCCTGGCGGATGTCCTTGCCGAACCACGGGTAGACCGGTCCGGTGTTGCCGCGGCCCATCATCAGGTCGACGCGGCCGTCGGTGAGGTGCTGAATCTTGGCGTAGTCCTCCGCGATCAGCACCGGGTCGGTGGTGGTGATGAGCGTGGTGGCGGTCGACAGGATGATGTTCTCGGTCTGCGCGCCGATGTAGGCCAGCGTGGCCGTCGGGTTGGAGGCGATGAACGGCGGGTTGTGGTGCTCGCCGGTCGCGAACACGTCGAGCCCGACCTCCTCGGCCTTCTTGGCGATCTCGACGGTCGCCTTGATCCGCTCGTACTCGGTCGGAGTACGTCCGGTGGTCGGGTCCGTGGTGACGTCGCCGACGGTGAAGATGCCGATCTGCATGGTGATCCCGCTCCTGGCTGGTGGTGGTCGCTGTCACCCGATCCAACGGGTGACATGTCAACTATATTCCAGCGACCGGCTCTCGGCGAACCACCAGCACGGCCCGGTCGTCGTCGCCGCGGTCGACCTGCGCGATGACCCGGTCGGCGACGCCGTCCCAGCTCGCGAGTGCGGCCTCGCGGGCCACCTCCTGCAGCCAGGCGATTCCCTCGTCGATGTCGGCGGAGCGCGACTCCACGACGCCGTCGGTGTAGAACATCAGCGCCTCGCCGGGCGCGAGGACGCCGGCACTCTCCCCCACCTCGGGGTGGTCGGTCGCGCCGAGCGCGGTCCCGCGGGCGTTGTCGACCTCCCAGGCGCTGTCGCCAGCCGACCAGCGCAGGGCGGGCGGGTGGCCGGCGCTGCGGATGCGGTACTCCCCCGTCGCCAGGTCCAGCACCACCTGCACCGCGGTCGCCATGCTCTCGTCGGAGGGCTGGCGCTGGAGGTAGGTGTTGGCAGCGCCCAGCAGCACCTCGTCCGGTACGACGACGATCAGGCTCTCCAGCGCCCCGGCGAACTGCACCGCGGCCGGCACGGCCGACGCACCGCTGCCGCACACGTCGACCAGCACCATCTGGAGTCGCCGGCCATCGGCCGAGAGGTCGCTGACGATGAAGTCGCCGCCGTACTCCAGTCCGGAGGCGGCGAGCATCGCCGACTCGTGCGACCAGCCGTCGGGCAGCGCCGGCATCCGCCCGCGCGCGAGCAACCGGTCACGGAGCCGGGCCCATTCGGCGTGATCCTGCATCGGGACAGGCTAAGGGCAGGTAGCCTTCCAGCGGGCCCGGTCCGGCCAACCCCCCTTGGTCGGACCGGGCCCGCCTACGCCCACGGACTGCCTAGACTCGGGATCGTGAGCGAGCCGACCAGCGTCGACATCCTGGGTGAGCCGTGGTTCGTCGAGACGATCCCGCTCGACGACGACTTCGAGGGCGAGGTCGTCGCGAGCCTGGTCAGCCGACGCGGTGAAGCCCCGACCGAGCACGCCGTGCTGCACGTGCACGGGTTCTCCGACTACTTCTTCCACACCGAGTTCGGCGAGTGGTGGCTCGAGCGCGACCACGACGTCTACGGCCTCGACCTGCGCAAGTACGGACGCTCCCTGCGTCCCCACCAGTCGGCGACCTACACCGCCGACCTCGACGACTACTTCGCCGACCTCGACGCCGCGTGGGAGCGCATCACGGTCCGCGACGGCCACACCCGCGTCGTGCTGTCCGGCCACTCCACCGGCGGCCTCGTCGTCGCCCTCTGGGCCGATGCGCGCCAGCCGGCCGAGCTCGCCGGCCTCCTGCTCAACTCGCCGTGGCTCGACCTGCAGGGCCCACCGGCCGTGCGTACGCCGGTCGCCAACGTGCTGCTCGACCAGATCGGACGGCGCCGGCCGATGCGGGTGCTCGGCCGGGAGGTGAACGGCTACTACGCCCGCAGCCTGCACCGCGACCACGAGGGCGAGTGGGACTTCGACCTGACCTGGAAGCCCGTCGAGTCCTTCCCGGTCCGTCTCGGCTGGCTGCGAGCGATCCGGCAGGGCCACGCGCGCCTGCAGGCGGGCCTGTCCGTGCCCGCCCCGGTGCTGGTGCTGTCGTCGGACCGCAGCAGCGCTCCCTCGGGCATGTCCGAGGACGTCTTCTCGACCGACATCGTGCTCGACGTGCGGCAGATCCGCCGCTGGGCGAGCGCCGTCGGACGGCACGTCACCTATGTCGCCGTCCCCGGCGCGGTGCACGACGTCGTCCTCTCCCGTGCCGAGCCGCGGGCGAGGGCCTACGAGGAAATCCGACTGTGGTTGGACGCCTACGTCCTCGGTGACCGCTAGCGTTCGGGCATGGACCCCGTCACCGGACTCTCCCTCGGCCGCATCCTCATCGGCATCGGCGCGCTCGTCGCGCCCTCCACCACGGCCCGCCTGTTCGGCGTCGACGCCGCGGCCAACCCGAACCTCGGCATCTTCGGCCGGATGTTCGGCGCCCGCGAGATCGCGCTCGGCGCGGTCACCCTCGTCTCGAAGGGCTCGCTGCGCCGCAACCTGACCGTGGTCGGCATCGCCGTCGACGGCGCGGACGTCGCCAGCGGGGCGCTCGAGGTGACGGCCGGCGGCCTGCCGAAGGTCCAGGGCGGCGCGCTGGTCGCGATCGCGGCGGGTGCCGTGGGCGCGGGCGTCATCGCGCTCGTCAGCAACCGCGGGAGCTGATCTCCCGAGCGGGCCGAGCGCCGACGTGGCGTCCCGGGCTCAGGTCTCCTCGGCGATGATCACGACGCTGTAGAACGCGACGACGATCACGAAGATCGCGAAGGCGATCCACCCGACGATGATGCCGGCGAGGGCGAGCCCGGCCCCGGCCTCGCCGCGCTCGTTGATCTGCTTGCGCGCGACGTGCCCCAGGATCGCACCGACGATGCTCGGCCCACCGCAGCACGCGAACAGGCCGACGATGCTCACGACCAGCGACGCGATCGCCATGCCGTTGGTGGGCGGCGGGGCGGCGTACCCGTAGCCGCCGTAGCCTCCGTACGGCTGCTGGCCGTAGGGCTGTTGGCCGTACGGCTGCTGCGCGGGAGGCTGTTGGCCGTACGCCGGCTCTCCCGGTGTCGGCTGCTGCGGCGGTTGGTACTGGCCGTACTGCTGCGGGTCCTGGTCCTCGGGCTGCTCGCCCCACGGCGGTGTGCTCGTCATGGTGCCCTCACCCTAGGAGACGAGGATGACGGTCACGGCAACCAGGCCCACCACCACGATGATCCCGCGCAGCACGAGCGGCGGGAGCTTGCGGCCCACGGCCGCGCCGAGGAAGCCGCCGATGACCGCGCCGACGGCGATCACGGCGACGACGAGCCAGTCGACCTCGGCGTCGGTGCCGAACAGGCCGAGCTCGGCGGCGACCACGAAGATCAGGCCCGCGACGGCGTTGACGACGGCGACGAGCACGTTCTTCACGCCGTTGAGTCGCTGCAGTGTCTCGTTGATGCCGATGCCGAGAACGCCCATCAGGATCACGCCCTGCGCGGCGCCGAAGTAGCCGCCGTACACACCGGTCGCGAAGGCCGCCGGGGTGACCCACCACGGCCCGAGGAGCGACGCAGGTGCCGCCGCCTCCCCCGGTTCGGTACGCCGGGCCGCTCGCGCCGCGACGTACCGCGACAGCCGCGGTTGGAGGACCACCAGCGCGACCCCGAGCAGGATCAGCACCGGCACCACGGCCTCGAACGCGTCCGCGGGAAGGACCAGGAGCAGGAAGGCCCCCACCACGCCGCCCGAGGTCGAGAACACCAGGAGGCGCGCGATGCGCGCCCGCTGCCCGACGAGCTCGCGGCGGTAGCCGATCGCGCCGGCGACCGACCCCGGCACCAGGCCGAGGCTGTTGGACATGTTCGCCGTGACCGGAGGGATGCCGACGGCCAGCAGGGTCGGGAACGTGATCAGCGTCCCCGACCCGACGACGGCGTTGATGGTGCCGGCACCGATGCCGGCGAGCAGGACGGCGGCGAGCTCGAGCGGGCTCAACGCGGTCCGGCGGCGTCACCGCCGGCCTGCGGGAGCACCGAGCCGAGGCCCTCGAGGGCGCGGCCGATCTCGCTCGGGACGATCCAGACCTTGTTGGCGTCGCCCTCGGCGATGCGCGGGAGCATCTGGAGGTACTGGTAGGCCAGCAGGCTCTGGTCGGGGTTGCCCTGGTGGATCGCGCCGAAGACGGTCTCGATCGCGGCTCCCTCACCCTGGGCGCGCAGGATCGCGGCCTCGCGGTCGGCCTGGGCCTTGAGGATCAGGGCCTCGCGGTCGCCCTCGGCGTTGAGGATCGCGGCCTGCTTGTTGCCCTCCGCGGTGAGGATCGCGGACTGCCGCTGGCCCTCGGCCGTGAGGATGAAGGCCCGCTTGTCGCGATCGGCCCGCATCTGCTTCTCCATCGCGTCCTTGATCGACGGCGGCGGGTCGATGCCCTTGATCTCCACGCGCTTCACCTTGATGCCCCAGCGGCCGGTGGTCTCGTCGAGGACGGCGGACAGGCCGTTGTTGATCGACTCGCGGCTGGTGAGGGTCTGCTCGAGGTCCATGCCACCCACGACGTTGCGCAGGGTGGTCATGGTCAGCTGTTCGATGGCCTGGATGTAGTTGGAGATCTCGTAGGTCGCGGCGATCGGGTCGGTCACCTGGAAGAAGATGACCGTGTCGATGTCGACCGTCAGGTTGTCCTCGGTGATCGCGCCCTGCGGCGGGAAGCTGACCACCTGCTCGCGCAGGTCGATCATGTAGTGGACCTTGTCGATGAACGGCACCACGAAGTTGAGGCCCGCGGGGAGCGTCTCCTTGTACTTGCCGAAGCGCTCGACGATGCCGGCGTAGGCCTGCGGCACCACGCGGATCGACTTCGCGACGACGGTGATCACGAAGAGCAGCAGGAGGATGAGGACGACCAGCACGACCATGGGGGGCTCCTTCAGTCGAGTTCGGGCGTGGAGGGGGAATCGAACACCGGCCGGACGTGGGCGGTGGCGCCGGAGATCGCCACGATCTCGACCGACCGGCCGACCTCGATGCCGGCTTCGCTGCCGACGGAGACGGCCAACCAGCTCTCGCCGCCGATCTTCACCCGGCCGGGACGGTGGTCGGCCACGGCCTCGGTGACGACGCCGCGCGAGCCGACCAGGCTGGCCGGGCCGAGCACCAGGTCGGGACCGCCGTGGAGGCGTCGTACGAGCGGCGGACGGACGCCGACGAGCAGAAGCAGCGCGGCCGCCGAGGCCACGAGCACCTGGACGACGACGCTGTCGGTCACGAAGGCGGCACCCATGCCCGCGACGGCGCCGCCGGCGAGCATCAGCAGGAACAGGTCGAGGCTCAGCATCTCGGCCAGGGCGAGCGCGATGCCGACAGCGAGCCAGGTCTCCCAGAGGTGGTCGCGCAGCCAGTCCATGGCCGAACCCTAGGGCATGTCTGGCAATGCATGGGTGGATGCTGAAGTCGTCCGGTGCGTGCGATGGCAAGGCGCCGGTGCGCGGGCAGACTGGGTGTCTTTCGAGCATCGGCAACGCCGCCAGCGTGCGTGCCGGGCGGCTTCAGGGCCGCCGGGCATTGCCAGACATGCCCTGGCCGTCCCGCCCTCGGCTCAGTGCCGACGCTGACGGCGGGCGGAGAACCGCCCGTCGTGCTCCTCGAGCTGCAAGGGCATCCCGAAGGTCGCCGAGAGCGTCTCGGCCGTGAGCGTGGAGCCGATCGGGCCCTGCGCGACGACGGCGCCCGCGCGCAGCATCAGCACGTGCGTGAAGCCCGGCGGGATCTCCTCGACGTGGTGCGAGACCAGCACCGTGGCGGGCGACTTCGGGTCGTAGGCCAGCACGGACAGCGTCGAGACGAGGTCCTCGCGACCTCCGAGGTCGAGGCCCGCGGCAGGCTCGTCGAGCAGCAGCAGCTCGGGATCGGTCATCAGCGCCCGGGCGATCTGGACGCGCTTGCGCTCGCCCTCGCTGAGCGTGCCGAAGGTCCGGTCGGCGAGGTGCATCACGCCGACCTCGCGGAGCAGTGCGTCGGCACGGGTGTGGTCGACCTCGTCGTACTCCTCGCGCCAGCGGCCCAGCACGGCGTACGACGCCGAGAGGACCAGGTCGCGGACCTTCTCCTGCCGCGGGATCCGCTCGGCGGTCGCGGCGCTGGAGACACCGATCCGGGGACGCAGCTCGAACACGTCCACGGTCCCGATCAGCTCGCCGAGCACGCCGACGGCACCGGTGGTCGGGAACATCTGGGCGGCGGCGACCTGCATCAGCGTGGTCTTGCCGGCACCGTTCGACCCGAGCAGGATCCACCGCTCCCCCTCGCGGACCACCCAGCTCACGCGGTCGAGCAGCGTGGCCTGGCCACGCCGTACGGTCACCTCTGCGAGCTCGAGCACGGCGGACATGAAGGCCACCCTAACGACTAGGTTGATGCCGTGAGTGGTCTCCCCGCATCTGCCCGGCTCGCGTGGTGGGGTACGGCCTGGTTGCAGGGGCGGATCGGTCCCGACGCCTTCCTCGACGGCATCCTCGGCGACGACGTGGCCCACGTCGTCGGTGGTGCCGACGGGTCCTCGCCCGTGCTGCTGGAGCTGGCCGACGCCCGCAACCGTGGCGCGACCGGTGTGGCCGCGGCCTTCCCTGTGCCCGGCGATCCCGCCGGACTGCGCGGTCCCCGCGAGCTCACTGCCGCGGCCATCGATGCCGGCCAGGTCGCCCTGCTGCTCGGCGCCGAGCGGGCGCTGGTGCCCGTGCAGGTGGGCCGCGCCGTCGAGTGGACCCTGCTCCCGGCCGTGCGGCGCCCTCCCCCGGACCTCGGCGAGGCGGACCGCGCGCTGCGGGCCGGGCTGCTGACGGCGGCGAACCTGCTGGCGGACCTGGACGTGGCGGCCTGGCGGCCCGAGGTGGCCGACGAGCTGCACGACCTGCGCACCGCCGTACCCCTGACGGCCCCGGAGGGCACCCCGACGCTGTGCGTCGACCTGGCCGGCCGCGCGCTGCACCTGTGGGACGTCACGGAGCTCGCCCTGGCCGACGACGGGGGTGCGCTGAGCGCCGGCGAGGCGATGGCCCGGCGGGCCGCCATCGAGCCGCTCGAGCAGGCCGCACGGCACGCACTGGGCGCCGCGTGTTCGCCCGACGGCTGGCCACCGTCACGGTGAGGCCTCCCGGAGCCGATACCCTGCAGCCGCGATGACCCCACACGACGTCCCTGACACGCTGCTGATCACCGTCACCGGCACGGACCGCCCGGGAGTGACCTCCGCCGTCCTCGAGACCCTGGCCCAGTCCGGTGTCGCCGTCGTCGACGTCGAGCAGATCCTGATGCGCGGCCGGCTGGTGCTCGGCGTCCTGGTGACCGCCCCGCGCGACAGCAAGAAGCTGCGCCGGGCCGTCACCGAGACGGTCGAGGCCCTGGGCATGAACGTCGACATCGAGACGGGCACCGGCGACAACCGCACCCGTGCCCAGGACCGGGTGCACGTCACGATCATCGGCGGCCCACTGAAGGCGTCGGCCATGGCCGCGATCGCCGGGCGGATCGCCGACTGCGGCGGCAACATCGACAAGATCGAGCGGATGGCGCGCTACCCCGTCACCGCCATCGAGCTGCACGTCTCCGGCGCCGCCCCGGACCGCCTGCGCACGCTGCTCGCCGCCGACGCCGCGCGCCACGCGATCGACGTCGCCGTGCAGCCGGCCAACATCCTGCGCCACGGCGTGCGCCTGATCGTGATGGACGTCGACTCCACGCTCATCCAGGGCGAGGTCATCGAGATGCTCGCCCAGCACGCCGGCTACGGCGCCGAGGTCGCCGACGTCACCGAGCGCGCGATGCGCGGCGAGCTCGACTTCGAGCAGTCCCTGCGCGCCCGCGTCAAGCTGCTCGCCGGCCTCGACGCCTCCGTCCTCGACGAGGTCTACGACGCCATCGTGGTCAACCCGGGCGCTCGCACCATGGTCCGGACCCTGCGCCGCCTCGGCTACCGCTTCGCGATCGTCTCCGGCGGCTTCAGCCAGATCACCGACCGCCTCGCGGCCGACCTCGGCATCCACCGCGCCCGCGCCAACACCCTCGAGATCGTCGACGGCAAGCTCACCGGCGAGGTCGTCGGCGAGGTCGTCGACCGCGCGGGCAAGGCCCGGGCGCTCCGGGAGTTCGCCGCCGACCTCGGCGTGCCCGAGGCCGCGACGATCGCGATCGGCGACGGGGCCAACGACCTCGACATGCTCGCCGCCGCGGGACTGGGGATCGCCTACAACGCCCGGCCCGTCGTACGGGAGGCGGCCGACACCTCGCTCAACGTGCCCTACCTCGACACGATCATGTACCTGCTCGGCATCAGCCGCGAGGAGATCGAGGCCGCCGACGCCGAAGCCGGCATCGTGACCCCCGCTCCCCCGTTGGTCTGAGCTGGTTCCGGGCTCCGGGCGCGGCCGGAGCGCCTTTCGGTACCTCGCCGATTGGTCACAAACCGCAGCTCCCGGGCCCGTTTTCTTGCGGTTTGGGACCAAACCGCAACTGTTCCGACGCCGGGTCCGGGCGCGTCGGACCGATGCCGAAGCGCTCCGACTCAGTCCCGGGCCACGTGGAAGGCGCGCAGCCGGGCTGACGTAGCCGACAGGTCGGCCCAGTCGCCGTCGTACTCGAACACGGCGGCCGTGCTGGTCGGGAAGCTGCCGAGCGCGACGGAGCCGGTCGCCTCTCCCTCACCGTCGTCGAGCAGCTGCACCAGCATCCCCATCGTCGGGTTGTGGCCGACGACGACGGCCGTGCTGACGTCGTCCGCGGCGCCCTGGAGGAGATCGAGCACGCCGTCCTCGTCGGTCCCGTAGAGGGCGCCGTCGTAGACCGGCTCGAGGGTCCAGCCGGCGCCGGCGGCGACGACCTCCCACGTCTCGCGGGTGCGGGCGGCGTAGGAGACCCAGGCGGCGTCGGGCGTGATGCCCTCGGCGGCGAGCCACTCACCGAGCATCCGGCCCTCGACGCGGCCGCGGTCCGCGAGGACCCGCTCCACGTCGGTCGGACCGTAGGGCTCCGCCTTCGCGTGCCGGATGATGACGATCCGCCGGGTCGTGGTCACCCCTCTAGCCTAGTTCCGTGGATCCGTACGGCACGACGCACCTCGTGCCGCTGGGCGTGTTCGTCGTGGGGCTGGTGGCTGCGGTCCTGCTCGGACGCCGGCACGCCTCGGACGACGGGCCGACCCGGTTCAGCCGTGCCTGCGCCCTCGCTATCCCGGCCGTGACGGTGCCCTTCCAGGTCGTCGACCTGATCTGGAACTACGACGTCGACGTCACACTGCCGCTGCACCTGTGCGACCTGGCGTGGATCGCGGCGACGTGGGCGCTGTGGACGCACCGCCAGCTGCCGGTCACGCTGACCTACTTCTGGGGCCTGACGCTCACGATCCAGGGCGTGCTCACGCCGTCGCTCAACGAGGACCTGCCGCACCCGCGGTACTTCGCGTTCTGGGCGCTGCACCTGCTGATCGTGTGGGCGGCGGTCCACCTCGTCGTGGGCCTGCGCAAGGCCCCTCGCTGGCGGGACTACCGAGCGGCCGTGGTCATCACGCTGACCTGGGCCGCGGCGACGTACGCCTTCAACGTCGTGGCCGACACCAACTACGGCTACCTCGTGCGCAAGCCCGGCTCGTCGGTGCTCGACCTGCTCGGGCCGTGGCCCTGGTACGTCGCCGAGGAGATCGCGGTCGTGCTGGCCGTCTGGGCCCTGATGACCCTCGCGGCGCAGTGGTGGCGCAGGAGGTCAGGCTCCCATGGCGTGGAAGCCGCCGTCGACGTGGACGATCTCGCCCGTGGTGGCGGGGAACAGGTCTGAAAGCAGCGCGCAGACCGCCTTGGCGGTGGGCTCCTGGTCGGTGTTGTCCCAGCCGAGGGGCGACTTCGTCGTCCACATCGACTCGAGGTCGCCGAAGCCGGGGATGGCCTTCGCCGCGAGCGTGCGCAGCGGGCCGGCCGAGACGAGGTTGACCCGGATGCCGTCCGCACCGAGGTCACGGGCGAGGTAGCGGCTGGTCGACTCCAGGGCCGCCTTGGCGACGCCCATCCAGTCGTAGACCGGCCACGCGATCGACGCGTCGAAGGTGAGGCCAACGACCGAGCTGCCGGGCGCCATCAGCGGACGGCAGGCGACGGCGAGCGACTTCAGCGAGTACGCCGACACCTCGACCGCCTGCGCGACGTCCTTCCACGGGCCCTCGAGGAACTTGCCACCGAGCAGCGTCTCCGGGTTGCCGTAGGCGATCGAGTGCACGACTCCGTGCAGCACGGCGTCCTCACCGAGGGCCTCCCGGAGCGCGTCCGGGAGGGCGGCGAGGTGCTCGGGGTCGGTGACGTCGAGCTCGACGACCGGCGGCAGCTCGGGAAGCCGCTTCACGATGCGGCGGGNCGCGACCGCGAAGCCGATCGAGGTGTCGAGGGTGACGCCCGCGACGAGGATGTTCTTGCCAGCGAGGATGCCGTTGCCCATGATCAGTGCCCCATTCCGAGTCCGCCGTCGACCGGGATGACCGCGCCCGTGACGTACGCCGCGTCGGGGCCGGCCAGCCACAGCACGGTGCCGGCGACCTCCTTCGGGTCGGCGTAGCGTCCGAGCGGGACCTGGCCGCGGATTGCTTCCTTCTGGTCGTCACTGAGCACGGCGGTCATGTCGGTGTCGACGTACCCGGGTGCGACCACGTTCGCGGTGATGGACCGCGGGCCGAGCTCGCGGGCGAGCGACCGGGCCATGCCGACCAGGCCCGCCTTCGAGGCGGCGTAGTTGACCTGGCCCGGCGAACCGAGCAGGCCGACGACGCTGGAGATGAAGATGATCCGGCCCTTGCGCTGGCGCAGCATGCCCTTGGCGGCGCGCTTGGCCAACCGGAACGAGCCGGTGAGGTTGGTCGCGATGACCGAGTCCCAGTCCTCATCCGACATGCGGAGCACGAGGGTGTCGGCGGTGATGCCGGCGTTGGCGACGAGCACCTCGACGGGGCCGTGGGCCTGCTCGGCGGCGGCGAAGGCCGCCTCGACCTGCGCGGCGTCGGTGATGTCGGCCTTCAGCTCGAGCGCACCATCGGGCGCGCCACCGCTGCGGGTGGTGACGGCGACCTTGTCGCCGTTGGCGAGGAACGCCTCGGCGATCGCGCGGCCGATGCCGCGGTTGCCACCGGTGACCAGGACGGAGCGGGGTTCGTTCACGCTCCTGACGCTACGGGCGCCGGTGCCTGCCGCTCGCCGGCGGCGGGCACCAACTTCCCCCGCTTCCCTTGTAGGGGTCCTACAACGTAGGTCCACAAGGGAAGCGTGCGGGGTGTTTCCTACTCGTCGTCCTCCAGGCGGAAGCCGATCTTCATCGTGACCTGGAAGTGCTCGACCTGGCCGTCCTTGACCTGGCCCCGGACCTGCTGGACCTCGAACCAGTCGAGGTGGCGCAGGGTCTGGCCGGCTCGCTCGACGCCGTTGCGGATGGCCTGGTCGATGCCGTCGGGAGAGGTGCCGACGATCTCACTGATGCGGTAGGTGCGGTTGGACATGCGACTGAGCCTAGTGGTCGTCCCCGGAAGTTCTGCGTAGGTGGCCTGCGCTCCGGGTGCGTGCATCGCAAGGCGCCGGCGCGCAGCCATACCGGGTCGTCTTGCAAGCGTCGGCAACGCCGCGAGGTGCGTGCCCGGGGTGCAGGACGCCCGGAGAACGTCCGGGGACGACCACTCGTCGTACGCGGCGCGCGTAGGCTGGGGCCATGTCCTCGTCGCGTCACGGCCGTTCCGAGCCGGAGGCCATCCGGATCACGACGGCCGGCAGCGACCCGCAGGCCGACATCGCCCGCCGGCAGAAGAAGTACGCCATCGCGATGACCATCCGCACGCTGTGCTTCATCGGCGCGGCGATCACCGGCGCGGCCGGCTGGAACTGGGTGTGGCCCTTCCTGATCCTGGCCTCGCTCTTCCTGCCGTACGTCGCCGTCGTGCTCGCCAACGCCAACGACTCGCGCTCCCTCGACCTGCCGCTCACGGGCGGTGGCGGGGATGCCCAGCGTCAGCTCGGTCCGGGCGTCGCTCCCGCGGACGGCAGCGATGACTGACGGATCGACCGCCCCCGACGGCCCGGACCTCTGCTCTGCCAAGGGCTGCCGCGAGCCGGCGGTGTGGCAGCTGCAGTGGAACAACCCGAAGCTGCACACCCCCGACCGCCGCAAGATCTGGCTCGCGTGCGCGGAGCACCGCGAGTCGCTCGAGCTCTTCCTCGGCGCCCGCGGGTTCCTCAAGGACACCGTCGCCCACGCCTGACTCCTCCGAGGAGGACCGGCGATGATCGGGCGAGGACCAGGCGAGGATCAGGTGAGGTCCTTGCGGAACATCGCGGTGAGCACCTTCTGGTAGCCCGAGCCGCTGACCCGCTGCAGCGCGTTGAGGAACTTCGCGTCGCCGCCGATGTAGACCATCGCCCTGTCCTTGCGGATGCCCGCGAGGGTCACCTTCGCCGCGGTCTCGGGCGAGGTCTTGGCCATCCGCTCGAAGTTCGACGCGAGCTCGTCGACGTCCCGGCCGTCGGCGGCCCGCGCCTTGCGCGCGATCTCGGTGAGGATCGTGCCCGGGTGCACGCTGCTGACGCCGACCGCGTGGCCGTAGAGCTTCATCTCCTGGCGCAGCGAGTCGGTGAAGGCACGCATGGCGAACTTCGACGACGAGTATCCGCTCTGCGTCGGGCAGGCGACCAGGCCGAACATGCTGGAGATGTTGGCGATGTGGCCGTCGCCGGAGGCGATGAGGTACGGCAGGAACGCCTTGGTGCCGTGGACGGTGCCCCAGAAGTTGATGTCGAAGATCCAGTGGAGGTCCTCCCAGGTGACCTCCTCGACCGACGCCGTCAGCGAGACGCCGGCGTTGTTGATCACCAGGTTGACGCCGCCGAAGTCGGCGACGACCTCGTCGGCGTGCTTGAGCACGGCGTCGCGGTCGGAGACGTCGAGCTCGTAGGCACGGGCCTCGGCGCCGAGCTCGCGGCACAGCTGCGCCGTCTCCTCGACGGTGGCGATCCGGCGGCCGGACAGCGCCAGTCGGGCGCCCTCCCTGGCCAGCTCGACCGCGAGCGCACGGCCGATCCCGGATCCTGCTCCGGTGACGACGGCGACCCGCCCTCGAAAGTCCTTCATGGTCCTGCTCCTGTTCGGTGGTCCTGCTGGGTGGTGCTGCTCAGTGGGTGGTGTAGCCGCCGTCGGCGACGAACTCGGAGCCGGTCGAGAAGCTCGACTCGTCCGAGAGGAGGAAGCGCACGAGCTGGGCGATCTCGGTGCCCGTGCCCTGGCGTGCGAGGGGCTGCTTGTCCACCATGCCCTGCGAGCGGTCGGACTCCTGGGTCATCTCGGTGGTGATGACGCCGGGGTGCACGGAGTTGACCCGGATGCCGAACGGCCCGAGCTCCTGCGCCGCGGTCTTCGTCATCCCGCGCACGGCCCACTTGGAGGCGGTGTAGCCGAGGATGTTGGAGAACGCGATGATCCCGCCGATCGACGAGATGTTGACGATCGAGCCGGTGCCCGCCCTCTTCATCGCCGGGATGACCGACTTCATGCCGAGGAAGACCCCGACCTGGTTGACGTCGACGACGCGCCGGAAGTCGGCCTCGGCGAGCTTCTCGATGGGGTCGACGTGCACCACGCCGGCGTTGTTGACCAGGCCGGTCACGGCGCCGTACGTCGCCTCGGCGTCGCGCACCGTCCGCTGCCAGGCGTCCTCGCTGGTCACGTCCAGCTCGCTGTACGACGCCCGCGGGCCGAGCTCCGCCGCGAGCGCGCGGCCCTCCTCGCCCAGCACGTCCGCGACCACGACGCTCGCCCCGTCGGCCACCAGGAGGCGGGCGCACGCGGCGCCGATCCCCCGGGCGCCGCCGGTCACGACCACCGTGCTGCCCTGCATCCGTCCGGCCGGCTCGGCCGCCCGTTCTCCATTCGTCATGAGAGGTGGGTACTCCGCGTCCAGAGGCGTCCGTCCGGGAGTCCTGTTGAGCGGGACGACCCCACGAGGGCCCGCGGGCCAGACCTAGCGTCGCGGCACACCGACTGAGGAAGAAGGCCCTGGGATGAGCGACGCGCAGACCGGCACCACGGAGGTCCGGCACATCAAGCACGAGGCGGTGCCGACCCGCTTTGCCCGCGGCTGGCACTGCATCGGGCTGGAGAAGGACTTCAAGGACGGCAAGCCGCACTCGATCGAGGCGTTCGGCACCAAGCTGGTCGTCTGGGCCGACAGCCAGGGCGAGCTGAAGGTCCTCGACGGCTACTGCCGCCACATGGGCGGCGACCTGTCGCAGGGCACCGTCAAGGGCGACGAGGTCGCCTGCCCGTTCCACGACTGGCGCTGGGGCGGCGACGGCCGCTGCAAGCAGATCCCGTACTCGCGCCGCGTCCCGCTGCGCGCACGAACCCGCACCTGGCACGCGATGACCCAGGACGGCATGGTCTTCGTCTGGCACGACCACGAGGGCAACCCGCCGATCGCCGAGCAGGCGATCCCGGCCATCGAGGGCGGCCCGAGCGACCCCACGTGGACCGACTGGGCCTGGGCGCAGACCGTGGTCGACACGAACTGCCGCGAGATCATCGACAACGTCGTCGACATGGCGCACTTCTTCTACGTGCACCACGCGTTCCCGACCTACTTCAAGAACACCTTCGAGGGCCACACCGCCACGCAGCTGCAGAAGGGCGTCAACCGGGACGACATGCGGCCCGCCGAGGTGGCCATCGGGGCGCCCAAGCGGCTGGGCAACACGTCCGTGGCGACGTACCACGGGCCGTCGTTCATGATCGACGACCTGATCTACCACTACGAGCACGGCGACACCCGCACCGTGCTGATCAACTGCCACTACCCGATCGACGAGAACTCCTTCGTCCTCATGTACGGCATCAGCATGCAGCGACCCGAGGTCGAGGACGACGACCCGGCTGCTGCCGAGGCGCTCGCCGCCAAGATGGTGGCCACCGTCCGCCTCGGCTTCGAGCAGGACGTCGAGATCTGGCGGAACAAGACCCGGATCGACAACCCGCTGCTGTGCGAGGAGGACGGCCCGGTCTACCAGGTGCGTCGCTGGTACGAGCAGTTCTACGTCGACGTGGCCGACGTGCGCGCCGAGATGACCGACCGCTTCGAGTTCGAGCTCGACACCGCCAAGCCGATCGAGGCCTGGCAGCGCGAGGTCGACGAGAACGTCGCCCGCCGTGCGGCCGAGGCGGCCGAGGCCGCGGCGCTGCAGCCCCAGGACGCGTGATGGGCGTGCGGCCGGACAACCGGCTGGCCGACGCCCCGATGCACCCGGTGGCGTGCGCCTCGTGCGCGGGCCGGGTGCTGGTCCGCAAGGCCAGCTGGCACCAGACCTCGGTCCAGTGGACCGACGAGGCGCAGGCCGCCTGCACCTCGTGGTCCCCCGGCTCCGCCGTCCTGGGCTTCCCCCCGGTCTGCGACCGCCTGCGCACCAGCATCGCCGACGCCGTCCTCGACGGCACGCTGCCCGTGGTCGGGGACGAGCAATGAGCGCACCGGTCGTGGACTACCGGGTCGACGGCCCGGTCGCGACGATCACGATGAACCGGCCGGCGTACCGGAACGCGCAGAACTCGGCGATGACCTACGCCCTCGACGACGCCTTCACCCGCGCCGTCGACGACGACGCGGTCACAGTGATCGTCCTCGCCGGCGCCGGCGACCACTTCTCCGCCGGGCACGACATCGGCACGCCGGAGCGCGACGCCGACCAGACCTTCGAGCGCCGCGCCGTCATCTGGTGGGACCACGTCGGCCGCCAGGGCGTCGACTCCCGGCTCGCCCGGGAGTCCGAGGTCTACCTCGGCATGTGCCGGCGCTGGCGGGAGGTTCCCAAGCCGACCATCGCGATGGTCCAGGGCGCCTGCATCGCCGGCGGCCTCATGCTCGCCTGGTCCTGCGACTTCGTGGTCGCCAGCGACGACGCCTTCTTCTCCGACCCGGTCGTCCGGATGGGCATCCCCGGCGTGGAGTACTTCGCCCATGCCTGGCAGATGAACCCGCGCGCGGCCAAGGAGCTCCTCTTCACCGGCGACCGCTGGTCCGCCGACCGCGCCCACCAGCTCGGCATGGTCAACCACGTGGTCCCCCGGGCCGAGCTCGTCTCCTTCACCCACGCCCTCGCCGGGCGGATCAGCGCCATGCCTCCCCTCGGCCTGGCGCTCGCCAAGAAGGCGGTCAACCAGGCCGAGGAGCTGCAGGGCCTGCGTGCTGGCATCGACTCGGTGTTCGGGTTGCACCACGCGGCTCACGCCCACAACGCGGAGGTCGCCGGCGACGCGCTGGCGGGGCTGGACGCGCGGACCATGCGCTGACCACGGCCCAGCTTCCGCACGTCGTCGCGAGCGCTACCCGGCGTCGGGTACGGCGGCGGCAGAGCGCCGGAGCTGACGGGGCTGGTCCAGCGTCTCCCCCGCCGCCAGCCGTACCTTGACGTCGACGAGCCGGACGCCGTCCTCGGCCACCATGACGGGATTCAGGTCCACCTCGGCCACCTCCGGGACCTCGACCGCCAGCTGGCCGAGCGCGGATGCCGTGCGGGCGAGCGCGGCGACGTCCACGGGCGCTGCTCCGCGGAAGCCGTCGAGCAGCGGCCAGCACCGTAGGCCACGGAGCGTCCTGAGGAACTGCCCGGGATCGAACGGCGGGACGAGGAAGGCGCGGTCGTCGGCCAGGTCGGTGGCGACGCCGCCGGGCGCCACCATCACGAGCGGCCCCAGGACGGGATCGCGGACCACACCGAGGGCCATCTCCACGCCGGAGGCCATCGGCTGCACCAGCACCCGGCACGGCACGCCGACGCGGTGCTCGAGGTCCTGGACCGCCCGCGCCACCTCCGCGGTCGAGACCAGGCCCGTGGCGACGAGCCGGCGCTCGGTGCGGTGCACGACGTCCGCGTTCGCGACCTTGACCGCGACGGGGAAGCCGATCTGCTCGGCGACGCCCGGCGCGTCCGCGGGTGCGACCACCGTGCCGGCGAGGTCGAGCCCGTACGGGCGCAGCACGCCGGCCGCCGCGTCCGGCGCCACCCAACCCCCGGCACCGCCCCGGGAGATCAGCTCGCAGGCCTCGTCGCGGGCAGCACGCGCCCGTTCCGGGTCGGCCACCGGAGCCGGAGCGACCGGCGTACGACGCCAGCGGGCGTAGGTGCTCGCCCGACCGAGCGCCGCGACCGCAGCGGCGATCGAGCGCAGGGTCGTCACGCCGCGGTCCGGCAGGTCGTCCACGCCGAGGGCCACCGCGACGACGGGCTGGTGCGGGTGCCGGCGGCGGACGCCGGCCAGCGCGTCGAGGGCGCCCGCGACGTCGTTGGTGTCGGTGGCCACGAGGACCACGACGACCGAGTCGACCTCGCCGGACGCGAGCACCACGTCGGCGATCGCCGCCACCCGGTCGCCGTCAGCGCCGGCGCCGGCGTCCACCGGGTTGTCGGAACCCGCGGTCTGGGACACCAGCGCCTGCACCTCGTCACGGAGCGGTCGGGAGAACGCGACGACGTCGAGCCCGGCGTCCTGGGCGGCGTCGGCCGCCAGCACACCGAGTCCTCCTGCATTGCTCAGCACGGCGACGGTGGCGCCGAGCGGCAGCGGCTCGCGCGTCAGCACCGTCACGGTGTCGGCGAGCTCCTCGGCATCGTGGACCGCGATGACACCGCTCTGCGCGAGGAGAGCGGCCACGCCCACCGCCGGGGTCGCGGCTGCGGCCGTGTGGGAGGCCCCGGCACGCCGGCCACCGACGGAGCGGCCGCCGACCATGGCGACGATCGGCTTGCGCTGGGAGAAGCGGCGGGCGAAGCGCGCGAACTTGCGAGCGTTGCCGAAGGACTCGAGGTAGAGCGCCGCGCACGTCACGCCGGGGTCGTCGTACCAGGCGGCGAGGAGGTCGTTTCCGGAGACGTCCACCTTGTTGCCCAGGGAGACGAAGCTCCGGACGCCGACGTCCGCGCGCGCCAGCAGGTCCATGAGCGCGATGCCGACACCGCCCGACTGGCTGGCCACGGCGAGGCCCCCGGACCCTGGGGCGTGCAGCCCGAAGGTGGCGTTGAGGTGCACGTCGGGCGCGTTGTCCAGCACGCCGAGACAGTTCGGTCCCACCAGCCGGATCCCGCGGTGGCGGGCGAGCCGGCCCAGCTCGCGCTGGAGGCGCGCTCCCTCGGGTCCCATCTCGCTGAAGCCCGACGAGATCACGACCGCGACCCGGGCTCCGCCCACGGCGGCGTCCTCGAGTGCGTCCAGGACGCCCACGACAGGCACGGCGATCACGGCGAGGTCCACGGGCGGGCCGTCGCCGAGCGAGGTGCGGGCCGGGACGCCGAGCACGGTCGTCGCGTGCGGGTGCACGGCGACGAGCTCGCCGGTGAACCCGTCACGACGGATCGCCGTCACGACGGCCGCCCCGATCCCCGTCCCGTCACGCCGCGCGCCGTAGACCGCGACCGACCGCGGCGTCACCAGGGGGGCCAGCGACCGCGCCTCGGAGGCGAACTCCCGCCGGTCGGCTGCCTCCTGCACGGCGGCGGTGACCGCGGTGTCCATGGTCAGCTCGCACTCGCCCTCGGTGGTGGACCGGGTCACGGTGAAGCCCGCGTCGGCGAACACCTCGAGCATCCGGTGGTTCTCCGCGAGGACGAGGGCGGTGAACCGGCGCACTCCCCGGTCCCGGGCGCGGGCCGCCAGGTGCTCGAGCAGGAGCGTGCCGAGGCCGCGTCCGGCGAGCTCGTCGGCGACGAGGAAGGCGACCTCACAGGTCGCCTCCGCGACGGGCTCGGCCGTGGCGAGCGCCACCAACTGGCCGTCGACGGACGCGACCAGCGCCAGGGTGTCGCTCGACGCCAGCAGACGGTCGAGGTACAGGTGGGCGGCCCGCCGGCCGCAGCTGAAGAAGCGCAGCCGCAGGGAGTCGTCGGACACCGACTCGTGCAGCGCGTGCAGGGACGCCTCGTCGCGTCGGTCCAGGGGACGGATCTCCGCGACCGCACCGTCACTGAGCAGGACGTCGGCCGTCGTCATCGCGACGCCCTCCGCACCGGCAGCCCGTGCGTCAGGTCCCAGCCGGATCCGGTACGACGGCCCGTGAGCTCGTCCCACCGCAGACGGACCCACGCCGCGTCGTCGTGCCGCACCCATCGTGGCGGGCCCGGGAAGTGGAGGTCGGCGGAACGCAGCTCCTCGTCGGAGACCCGCTCGCCGCGCCCGCGCGCCACGACCGACCAGCCGTGCGCCCGTTCGTGGTCGACGTGGTCGACCTCGAGCAGCAGCGCCGCGCCGTCGGCGTACCGGTCGAGGAGGGAGCCGGGCGACGTGCGCACCCACGCGGCACCGGCGTGCGTCGTGTAGTTGACCGGGACGATCTCCGGCCGGCCGTCGGCGAGCAGCACCAACCGGCCGTAGACTCCCGCGGCCAGGAGGCCCGCGCACTGATCCTGGTCGAGTCGCTCGAGCGATGTCACGACGCTCACCCGACCCGTACCGCGACCACGCCGGGAGTGGCGACCACGTCATCGATGACGGCTGCGCCGAGGGCACCATCCGGAATGGTCAGGTGGACCACGCCGTTGCGCACCTGGACGCGGCACCCGGCGACCCGGGCCCGGGCCAGGACGTCCGCGACGTCCTGCTCGAGCGTCTCGTCGTCGTGGGCGAACGCCCGGACGAGGTCGCTGCGGCTGACCACCCCGACCACCTGGTCGGAGGCATCCACCACCGGCACGCTCTTGACCCGGGTGACCGTGAGGATGCGGCGCAGCTCGGCGACGTCCGTCTCGGGATGCACCAGGGCCACGGTGCCGGTCATCGCGGACGCGACCGGGTCCGTCAGGCTCGTCTGCGCGATCACGTCGGCCTCGCTGAGCACGCCCACCACGCGGGACTCCTGGTCCACGACCGGGATGGCGGTGATGCCGTGGTGCGCGAGGAGCCGGGCGGCGGCACCGAGTGGCACGTGCGTGTGGACCGTCACCGGCCGCGAGCTCATGATGTCCTTCACCAGCACCTCGCTCACCCCGCCGTCACGAGGAGCGGCGCGTCGATCTCGTCGAAGCGCTCGGTCGGACAGCCCTCGCCGAGCAGTGCGGCGCGTCCCGCCTCGAGCCGCGCCACCGGAACCCGGAAGGGCGAGCAGGACAGGTAGCTGACACCGGCATCGGCGAAGAACGCGATCGACGCGGGGTCGCCGGCATGCTCACCGCACACGCCGATCGGCATCGCACTGCGGGTCGCCCGCGCCTCGTGGAGTGCTTCGACCACCAGCCGCCCCACGCCGGCCTCGTCGATCGTCACGAACGGCGACGTCGTCAGCACCCCCTCGTCGAGGTAGTGCCGCAGGAAGCTGCGCTCCGCGTCGTCGCGCGACAGGCCCCAGGTCAGCTGGGTCAGGTCATTGGTGCCCAGGGAGAGGAAGTCGGCCTCCTCGGCGATCCGGGCCGCCGTGACGGCGGCGCGGGGAGTCTCGACCATGGCGCCGAGCCGGTAGGCCACCCGCCCGCGGCGCACTGCCACGTCGTCCGCGGCTGCGCGGACGGAGCGGGCGACCGTGGCGATCTCCTCGGCGTCACTCACCAGCGGGACCATGAGCTCGAGGTCGACCGGGCAACCGCGGTCCCGGAGGTCGGCCGCCGCCTCGAAGGCGGCCCCGGCCTGGGCGACCACGAGCTCGGGTCGCAGGATCGACAGCCGCACGCCACGCAGCCCTGTCATCGGGTTCTCGTCACGATGGAGCCGGACGGCGGCGCAGCGCTTCTCCAGCGCGGCGTCAGGACGACCGCGCTCCCGCTCGACCGCGGCCCGCACGGCGAGCTCGGTGAGGTCGGGAAGGAACTCGTGCACGGGCGCGTCCAGGAGCCGGACGGTCACCGGCCTGCCGCCAGCGGCGGCCAGGACCACGCGGAGGCTCTCCCGCTGCAGGTCCGTCAGCTCACGCAGGGCGGCCGAGCGTTCGGCGTCGTCACCGAGGAGGACGCGCTCGACGTAGGTCCGGCGGTCACCCAGGAACATGTGCTCGGTGCGGCACAGTCCGACACCCTCCGCGCCGAACCGCAGCGCCCGGGCCACGTCCGGCCCGGTCTCCGCGTTGGCGCGGATCCCGAGGCGTCGTACCCGGTCCGCGTGCGTGAGCAGCCGACCCACGGCGGCCGCCACCGGCGACGCGACC
Organism: Nocardioides sp. Root240; assembly: GCF_001428825.1. Lineage (GTDB taxonomy): Bacteria > Actinomycetota > Actinomycetes > Propionibacteriales > Nocardioidaceae > Nocardioides. The sequence goes on from NZ_LMIT01000002.1 coordinate 801,687, forward strand.
TCCTCTCCCTGAAGCGAGCGGGTCACCTCGGAGGTCACGGTCCGGTGGCGACCGCGGTGGATCCGTCCGGTCCCACCGTCGACCGACACCAGGTCGCCCTCGGCGAAGAGCGGGCGACCGTCGAGGAGGACGCGGCGGGCGACCAGGTCGATCTCGAGCCCCTCGACGCCGCACACGGCGGGCAGGCCCATGCCGCGGGCGACGACGGCAGCGTGGGAGGTGCGACCTCCCCGGGCCGTCACGACGGCGCGCGAGGCGACCATTCCGGGAAGGTCCTCGGCCCTCGTCTCGGGGCGGAAGAGCACGAGGTCCTCGCCGCGCGCAGCGAGCGTGATCGCGGTCGCCGTGTCGAGCACGACCCGTCCGGCCGCGGCTCCCGGGGAGGCAGCGAGGCCCGTCGCGACCGCCGGGCCGGCCGACGTGCCGTCGAGCTGCGGGAACATCAGCTGCGTGAGCTGCTCACCGGAGACGCGCACCAGCGCCTCGTCCTCGGTGATCATCCCCTCGTCGACGAGGTCGGTCGCGATCCGGAAGGCTGCGGCGGGGCTCCGCTGGCCGACCCGGGTCTGCAGGATCCAGAGTCGGCCGTCCTCGATGGTGAACTCGATGTCACACAGGTCGCGGTGGTGACGCTCGAGCGTCCCCATGATGGAGCGCAGCCGCCGGTGCGACGCCTCGTCGATCTCGCGCAGCCGGGCCAGGGGCAACGCGGTCCTCGCCCCCGACACGACGTCCTCGCCCTGGGCGTCGGGCAGGTACTCCCCGTAGTCGCCGAGCTCCCCCGTGGCCGGGTCGCGGGTGAAGGCGACGCCGCTCCCTGATGCCGTCCCGAGGTTGCCGAAGACCATGGCCTGGACGTTGACCGCCGTGCCGAGGTCGTCGGGGATCGCGAACCGACGGCGGTAGAGCCGCGCACGCTCCCCGTGCCACGAGGAGAAGACGGCGTCGATCGCGAGGTCGAGCTGCTCGTGGGGGTCCTGGGGCAGGGCCCGTCCTCCGACCTCCTCGCAGAGGGCGTTGCCCCGCTCGACGAGCAGCTGCAGCCCGGTCACGTCGAGGGCGCCCGGGTCCGAAGCGGCGTGCTCGGCAACGACCGCGTCACGGACCTCGGCGAAACGCGCCGACGGCACGCCCAGCACGGTCTCGCCGAACATCTGCACCAGCCGGCGGTAGCAGTCCCACGCGAAGCGCTCGTCGCCGGTCGACCGGGCCAGCGCGTGGACGGTCGTGTCGTTGAGGCCGACGTCGAGGACGGTGTCCATCATCCCGGGCATCGACCGTGCCGCACCGGAGCGCACGGCGAGGAGCAGGGGCCGCTCGGCGCCGCCGAGCCTGCGCCCGGTCTCCTCCTCCACCTGCGCCAGGTGGCGAGCGACGTCACCCGACATGCCGGGCGGTCGCTCGCCGGTCGCGAGGACGTGCCGACATGCTGCGGTGGTGATCGTGAAGCCCGGCGGGACGGGCAGGCCGAGCTGGACCATGCGGGCCAGTCCGGCGCCCTTGCCGCCGAGCAGGTCGCGGTCGGGGGTGCCGGGGGCCTCGAAGGAGTGCACGTAACTGGTCACGCCCCGATCGTCGTCGGCACCGTCCCGCTCGCCACAGGGCCCAAGGTCCTCACGTCGGCGGGTCATCGGGGCCGCGCCGTCTGCCGTCGGTCCGTGATCGCCTGCCACAGCCGGTCGTACTCCTCGACGTCGATCTCGCCGCGAGCGAGCCGCTCGTCGATGATCTGCAGCGGGTCCGCGCTGGCCCGGTCCCGACCGAGCCACCGGACACCGAGGTAGACAGCAGCGCCCACCACGACCCACGACAGCACCATCGCCGCCAGCATCGCGGCCGAGCCGAAGTGGTAGGGACCGTCGTTCCACATCATCGCCGTCCTCCTGCAGTCGTCCTTGGTGTCGTCGGAACGGCTCGAGCATCCATCGACGTCTCCGCCGACGGTAGGGGCGCCGCCCCTGAGCTGAAGGGACCAAGTGCCTCACGGCATCCGACCCTCGGGCCCTGCCGTGCCGTGGACCTGCCTCCTTAGCGTGGGGAGCATGTCGCGACCTGCAACGAGCGCCCATCGAGTTCCTGGTGCTACCCGCCACCCCGGTGTCGAGCGCTACTTCCAGCGTCGTGCCGAGGACTGGCAGGCGCGACTGGCCGACGCGATCACGGCGTTCGCGGGATCGATGCCGTTCGTGTGGATCCACGCGGCCGGATTCGTGGCGTGGATGCTCGTCGCCGAGCGCAGCCCGTGGCCGACGCTGACCCTCGTCGTCTCCCTTGAAGCGATCTTCCTGTCGACCTTCGTGATGATCGGCCAGAACCGCCAGGCCGAGGTGCAGCGTGCGAAGGCCGACCACGACTTCGTGGAGCAGGAGCTGGAGCTCAAGACCAACACCGAGCTGACCCGCCAGATCCACACGCTCACCCAGGAGCTGCACCGCCGGTTGCTGGACGTGGACGGACCGCCGCCCACGGGCCGCACTCTCGAGGTCGTCGAACCGTGACGACGCAGCGCCGGTCATCAGTGCTGACGATCTGAGCCTGCGACGTTCACTCGTCCGACGTCCGCTGCTCCCCTGCCGTGCGGTCAGTCACCCCCGTGGACGGTGCTGCTGCCGCGCATGGGGGGACGGCACGGCAGCAGCACCAGTACGGCGTACCACGCCGCGACGGCGTGCACGAGCCAGTGGGCCGGCACAGCCAGCACATGGCCGAGCGCACGCCGCCCTCGCCTCCGGGCGAGGCCGATCCCCGTGACCGCAGTCAGGAGGAGGACGGCCACCGTCACGGCGGCAAGACCAGAGAGCCCGAGAGGCAGGTTGCCTGCGTCCAGCTCGTCGAACCGGAGCAGGAGACAGCCGGCGGCGACGACGGCCACCGGGTACATCAGGACCAGGATCGGTGTGACGAACCCCAGCAGCACGTCCGCCAGCCGCGGCGTCCCCGCAGCCGGCTCCCACCGGAACCGTCGGGCACGCTCGACAGCGAGATGGATCGACCGCGCCAGTTCGTCGGCCCGACGGGTGACCAGGTCACCGACCGACGGCCGATGCCGGCAGCGGGTCACCGAGGACAGCACCGCGACCCGCATCGAGCTGCCGCCACCGCCCGTCGCGACGGCGTGCCACCCACCCAGGCGTCGCAGGAGACGCGTGTTGCAGTGGCTCGACGTCAGGTCTGATCGAAGGTCCGACTCGCGTCCCGACCACGGGAAGGCGCGGGTCAGACCGCACGCCTCCTCGACCATCTCGAGGCCGGAGGTGAAGCTGCGAGCGTTGCGCCACTCCCTGCGTTCGACCCGCAGGGCGGCCAACGGGGTGCGACCTCGCCGGACGGTGAGGTTCTCGTGGAGGTCGAGCTCGAAGGCCTCCACCGCCAGCCTCAGCTGGTCGGGCGCGAGCACCTCCCCGGGCAGCACGCTCACGACGTACCGGCCGCGGGCGAGGGCGAGACCGGCGTCGAGGGCCAGGACGGGGTCGGCGAAGGCCCGCCGCTCCAGCGGCACCACCCGCACGCAGGAGGGCGGGGCGTGGCTCGCGACCGCCTGGAGCGTCGGGGCGTCGTCGGCAGCCACGAGCATCACGATGTCGAGGCGCGAGCGCGGGTAGTCGATGGACGCCAGGTCCGCGACGACCTGCTGGAGCACCGGCGCCCCTCCCGACACCGGGACCAGCACCGAGTACACGGGCAGCAGGACGTCCGCGACCGGCTCCACCGTCGACGGCGAGCTCGACGCAGAGGCCCGGGCGGCCCACCAGACCAGGCCGCCGAGGTGGACGACGACCAGAGCGAGGAAGATGACCCCGACGCCGCCGACCGCAGCGGACAGCACGTCCGGCGGGGCGCCCACGAGGCAGCCCAGCACGACGACGGCGGCACCGCCCAGCAACAGGTCGCGCACCGGCGCCGGCGGGCACAGCCGACGCCGTGGGCCCACCGCGCGGACCGCGGTGGGAGCGCCGTCGATCCGGACCGCGAAGCGGTCGAGGTCCCGTCGGGTGCAGGCCACGAAGCTCACCGCGAGCCCGGGGAAGAAGTCGGCGACCTCATCGACGAGGTCCGGCCCGGGGGGCACCGAGGTGGCGATCACCACGTGCCGGCCCCCGACGACCTCGCAGGGCAACCACCCGAGCTCGATCACGTGCCGGAGCTCGTGCCGCTCGAGCAGGTCGCCCCGGGGAGGGTCACGATCGAGGTCGCGGCGGTCGACCTGCCACTGCCGGGCCAGTCCGTCGTGGAGCTGTTCCCGGGTGATGAACCCGGCGTCGACCAGGTGCTGGCCCAGGTAGCCACCCTGCTGTCGTTGCCGGTCCAGTGCGGCCTCCAGCTGCGCGGGGTCGAGCAGGCCGGTGCGGACCATCTGGCTGCCGAGACGGGTCATCGGATCACGCTCCCTTCGCTGCAGGGGCGAGCCCCTCGGATCCGTGGAGCTCGACCAGCAGGTCCGGCATCGACCGCGGACGGCTGAACAGGTAGCCCTGGAGATGGGCGTAGCCCATCGAGACGAGCAGGGCGGCCTGGGCCTCGGTCTCGACCCCCTCGGCGACAGCCATGATCCCCAGTCCGGCCGCCATGGCGCTGACGCCGGTGCTGACCGCACGGGCACTCGGGCTGTCGGCCATCTCGGCGACGAAACCCTTGTCGAGCTTGATCATGTCGACCGGGAGGTCGACGAGGTGGGTCAGTGCGCTGTAGCCGGTTCCGAAGTCGTCGACCGCCACGCGCACCCCCAGTTCGCGAAGGGCGAGCAGGTCGCGCAGCAACGAGCCGTTGACCGTGACCAGCCGGGTCTCGGTGATCTCCAGCACCAGCATCTCTGCCGGCAGTCCGGAGTCGCCCAGGGCGCGGCGGACGCCGGCCAGCAGCCCGGGCCGGGAGAGCTCCCGAGCGCTCACGTTGACGTGGACGGCCAGGCCGTGACCGCGCAGCAGCAGCTCGGCACCGTCGGCACACGCCCGGGCCAGCACCTGCTCCCCCACACCGTGGATGAGGTCGCTGCCCTCGAGCACCTCGAGGAAGGCATCCGGGAGGAGGATGCCTCCGCCCGGGCGTTCCCAGCGCAGCAGGGCCTCCAGCGCGACCGGTCGCCTCGAGGTGCCGTCGACGATGACCTGGTAGTGCACCTTCAGCTCACCGTCACGGTAGGCGCGCTCGAGGTCGACGAGGGTGCGCGCGGATCGCTCCAGGGCGGCGTGCAGGTCGGGCCGGTAGACCTCGAAGCGACCACGGCCCGCGCCCTTGGCCGCGTACAGGGCAGTGTCGGCCCGACGGATGATCACCCGTGGGTCGTCGTCACCCGTGGCGAAGGTGACACCGGTGCTGACCGTGGGCGCGAGCTGGAGGAAGCCGACGTCGACGGGCGCAGCCATCACCTGTTGGATGCGTGCTGCCAACCGCGTGCCGTCCTCGCGCGAGGGCAACGACGGGCACAGCACCACGAACTCGTCGCCGCCGATCCGGGCCACGGTGTCGTGCGGGCGCACGATGCTGGAGAGCCGGCGGGCGATCTCCCGCAGGAGCTCGTCGCCGACGTCGTGGCCGTGCGTGTCGTTGACCTGCTTGAAGTGGTCGACGTCGACGTACAGCACACCGACGAGCTCGCGGGTCCGGCCCGCCTCGGAGAGTGCCAGCTGCAGGCGGTCGGCCCACAGCGCCCGGTTGGGGAGGCCGGTGAGCTCATCGTGCAGCGCGAGCTCAGCCAGCCGCGTCTCGGCCTCGGTCTGGGCGGTGATGTCGATCATCTGCAGGTTGAGCTCGACCTCGGCGGAATCGGTGCCGGTCGGCACCACCGACAGGGCTGCGTCGACGATCGCGCCACCGTACGACGCCGCGAACTCGAGCCGGTCGCGCCAGGTGCAGCTCCGACCGGCGACGAGGCTGTCGACACCGTCGGCCAGCGACCGCACGGAGGACGGCGCGAGCCACCACGCCGGATCGCCCCCGGCCAGGTCCTCCCGGTGTCGACCGGTGAGCGAGCACAGCGCCGTGTTCGCGTCGATGACGAAGACCTCGCCGGTGCGGCCCAGGGCGAGGTGCGCATTGGCGACCAGCGCGGCGTCCATGTGGTCGCGCAGTCGGTCCCGGTCACGCTGGCTCGCCACCAGCGCCCTGGTCCGATCCCGTTCAGCGATCGCAACGACGAGTCCGACGAGAGCCAGGACCAGGATCAGGACCTGCGCGAGCACGACCCGTTGCTCCGGTGCGGCGACCACCGAGAACGGCCCTCGTCCGGCCACCGTGGCCGCCACGACAGCGACACCCTGCAGCCCGACGACGAGCGCCGTCACCGCATAGCCGCAGCGCATCGCCACCACGAGCAGCGGCGGCACCAACGTGAATGCCACCGGCCACGACGACTCCATGAGGGCCGACGACACCAGCAGGGCGCCGGCAGCCCAGCCGGCGCTGCGCAAGGTCAGTCCGCCGGGCCGACGTCGTAGCTCCGGCGCGGCAAGCAGGACCACCACGACGATGAACGCACTCAGCGCGTTGCGGAAGCCGATCAGCGCCATGCCGTCCCACAGGTCGGTGCCGAACCTGGTCCAGGCCACGACGCCGCCCGAGACCGCGCTCACCGCCGCACCTGCGACGGATGCCAGGCCGATGTCCCCGAGGTCGCCGACCGACTCCACCGCCCGCGGCCGGATCCAGCGTCGCCGACGTCGCAGCACCCACGCGCCGACGAGTCCGGTCGAGGCGTTGACCAGGCCGAAGAGCCAGCCACCGACCGACTCGACGCCGGTCGCCTGGTTGATGAGGCCGCTCACCACCGTGATGACGCCGATCGCCACGACCCGGCTGGTCCTGGTCGGGCAGGACAGCAGCCACACGATGACCACCCCGGCCGCCGGCCAGGCGAGGGCGAGCTGGGAGGGAGGGAGGTGCGTCTCGCGCCCGGCGTACATCGCCACGGCGTAGAGCGCCGCGAATCCCGCGGTCTCCAGCACACGGCGCCGCGCCACCCTCACCCCCCGTGCCGCTCCCCTCGTCACAAGATCAGCATCGACGGCCGGCGCCGTCACGTCACAGAGTCCAAGGTCCTGATTTCCTCATCAGTCGGGACCAGGTCGGGGCTCCGTCAGCGGAGCAGCGCGCCTTCGCGCTCGAGCTCGAAGGGCGTCATCGCCTCTCCCGTCGCGGGGACCACCAGTACTGGACAGTCCGACGCGTGCAGCGCGGTGCGCAGCACCCCTCCGAGGTGCGGCCCCAAGACAGGAGCAGTGCCGCGCAGCATCAGGACGAGGTCGGCAGCGGAGGTCTCCTCGAGCAGGTCGGCGCGAGGATCCACCGGATGCACCTCGACGCCCACGGGAACGGACGGGTACGCCCGACGCCAGGGCTGGAGCAATCCCGTGATCGCCGCTTCAGCCCGGTCGACGAGCAGGGCCCGTGGCGTCCAGGAGTCCGGAAGGTGGGCGTCGAGTGCATCGTGCGCCGGGTCCCAGGCGTGGACCACGCGCAACGCCGCGCCGGACTGCTCCGCGCGTCGGAATGCCACATCGAGCAGCTCGTTGCTGTGTGCGGGCTCTTTGAGAGCTACCACGATCCGACGCCGCGCGGGACGGTCGGCCCGCCAGTCCTCGGGAACGACGACGACCGGCGAGGCTGCGTGCGCCGCAACGGCTTCGGCGGTCGCGCCGCCGATCAGCCGTTGCAGTCCCGTGCGGCGCTCCCTGCCGATGACCAGGATGCGGGCATCCTCGGCGGTCGCCAGCAGCACCGATGCCGGGGTGCCGTGGCACGTGACGACCTGGACCTCGACGTCCCCTGCCGTCCGCGTCGCCACCGCGCGGAGCTCGGACTCGATGCGCTCACGCTCCGCGTCGAGCTCCTCGACGAGAACGGGCGAGTCCAGGAACGCCGAGGCCGGCAGGGGCATGGCGTGCACGATGCGGAGTGGCACACCGTCACGGCGGGCCTCGGTGACGGCGAAGTGGAGGGCGCCGTGGCTCGCGTCGGTCCCGTCGTGACCGACGACGACCGGTGGTTGCTGGATGGTCATCTCTCCTCCTTCAAGGTGGGTCCAGCCTCGGCGACGTCCCGGACAGGCGGCAGGGGCGCCGCACCCGTGGCTGCGGGGACCTTGGTCCCGCGCACCGCCTTGGCCACGCCGCCGACGGCGACGAGCAGGAGGACGAGCTCGGCGCCGGGAGCGGCTCCGTCCCGAAGAACAGGTCGCCCCGTCAGCGCGGAACGGACCAGACCAGGGCCGTGCCACCTGCGGGCGGCGACTGCACGACCAACGTCCCTCCGCGCTGCTCCGCGCGGACCCTGATGTTGGCCAGGCCGCTCTCGGTCACGGTTGCGGACATGCCCCGTCCGTTGTCCCGCACGGTGAGCACGACCGCGTCGCCGGCCTCCAGCACCACCTCGACGGCGCTCGCGCCGGCATGGCGACTCGCGTTGGAGAGTCCTTCGGCCAGGACCGCGAGCAGGTCCGGGACGACATCGTCGGGAACCAGCGTCCGCACGGGCCCCTCGAAGGTGAGGGAGGGCCGGAACTTCAACGTCGCGGCAGCACGATCGACGAGACTGGTGACCTCCGCCTGGACGTCGCCGGCCGACTCCAGCGAGCTGAGGCCGAAGATCGCCCGGCGGATGTCCTTGATCGTGGCATCGAGATCGTCGACGGCCTGCTCGATGCGGGCGGCGACCTCAGGCTTCTGCACCAGGCGGGTGGCCCCCTGGAGGCCCAGGCCGACGGCGAACAGACGCTGGATGACGAGGTCGTGCAGGTCGCGCCCGATCCGGTCGCGGTCCTCGAAGACCGCGAGCCGGCGGTGCTCCTCGCGGGCCTCGGCCAGCTGGAGGGACAGGGTCGCCTGCTCGGCGTACGTGGCGACGGCCTTGGCGTCGAGCACGTGGAAGCGGTCCTCGTGCTCGAGCGACCACGCCAGCGAGAGCCTTCCGGTCGACTCCGACGACGGCGAGAACGGCACTGCCAGCACCGGCCCCTCGTCCGCGAGACCACCGTCGCCGCAGCGTGCCAGCACCTGGGAGGTCCCGTCCTCCGAGGTGATCTCCACCCACGCCGCGTCGGCCCCGGCGAGCCCACGCGCCTGGGCCACCAGGTCGCCGACCGGGTCGTCCGCGGGGTCGGGGTCGGCCAGGGCCGACCCGAGCGCCGCGGTGGCGAGGGCCCAGGTCTCGCGAGCCGTGGTCTCCTCGTAGAGCCGGGCGTTCTCGATCGCGACGCCGGCCGCAGCGGCGAGCGCCACGACGATCTCCTCGTCCTGCGTCGTGAAGTCGCCTCCCCCGGCCTTCTCCGTCAGGTAGAGGTTGCCGAACACACGGTCGCGGATGCGCACCGGGACGCCGAGGAAGGAGCTCATCGGCGGGTGGTTGTCGGGAAAGCCGTACGACGCCGGGTGCTCCGCGATGTCGCGGAGACGCAGCGGCTCGGGCCTGTCGATGATCAGGCCGAGCAGACCGTGCCCGGTGGGCAGCTCGCCGATCTCGGCCGCGAGCTCTCCCGAGATGCCGTGGTGGATGAAGGTGCGCAGCCTGCGTTGACGGCCCGCGCTGAGCACGCCGAGCGCGGCGTAGCGCGCATCGACGAGGCGACTCGCGATCGCCACGATCCGCGACAGCACTCCGTCCAGGCTCAGGTCGGCCGAGATCGTGACGACGGCGTCGAGGAGCAGCTGCAGGCGCGCCTGCTGGTCCAGCGCACCGTGCATCCGGTCGAGCACCTCGCGGACCAGGTCCTCGAACTCGACCTGCCCCAGCGCCAACGGCTGCCCGGAATCGGCTGCTTCCACGCGACAGACGCTACCGCTCCCGCGGGTACAAGGACCCTTGAACCGCAGGACCCGGGCACCTGCCGGACCGGGCCGGGTGCCGCCACGATGGGAGCGTCCCCCAAGCGGAGGTGGTCCCGATGCCAATGTCCGATGTCCGGCCAGGCCGGTTGCAGGTGTTGTCCGACACCGAGTGTTGGGACCTCCTCCGCACCCACACCGTGGGACGGATCGCGTGGTCCGGAGTCGAGGGTGTCTGCGTCGTGCCCGTGAACTTCGCGGTCGACGACGGGGACGTGGTGCTGCGCACCACGCCGTACTCGCTGATGGCACGCGACTGCGTGAACCGCGAGGTGGGCTTCGAGGTGGACGTCCTCGACCAGGAGGCGCACCTCGGCTGGAGCGTGCTCGTGCGCGGCCGCTGCGAGCGCCAGGAGCGTCCGTCGGTCGGACCGCACCCCTGGGTGACCGGATCGCGGGTGCTCGGGCTGCGCATCACCCCCCGCTCGGTGACCGGCCGCAGGATCGTCAGCTCGGCCGGGGCGGGTTCTTGACGGCGTAGATGGCCGCCTGCGTGCGGCTGGACATGCCGAGCTTGGCCAGCATCGAGGACACGTAGTTCTTGACGGTCTTCTCGGCCAGGTGGAGCTCCCGGGCGATCTGCCGGTTGGTCATGCCCTGACCGATCAGGTCGAGGATCCGACCCTCCTGGTCGGTCAGCGACTCCAGCTCCTTGTTGACCGGCGGGCCCGACCGGATCCGGTCGAGCACCTGCGCGGTGACCGACGGGTCGAGGGTCGACTGCCCTGCTGCCACCCGCCGGACGATGTCGAGCAGGTCGTTGCCCCGCACCTGCTTGAGGACGTACCCGGCCGCGCCGGCCATGATCGCGGAGAAGAGCGCGTCGTCGTCGTCGTAGGACGTCAGGATGAGCGCCTTGATCGACGGATCCTGCGATCGGACGTCCCGGCACACGTCGATGCCGGAACCGTCCGGGAGCCGACCGTCGAGGATCGCGACGTCGGGACGCAGGGCAGGGATCCGACGGGTCGCCTCCGCGGCCGAGTCGGACTCGCCGACGACGACGATGTCGCCCTCACTCTCGAGCAGGTCACGGATGCCGCGACGGATCATCTCGTGGTCGTCGAGCAGGTAGACACGGATCTGCTGGTCGCCCTCCGGGGCAGCTTCCTCACTCACCCGGACCACGGTAGTCCGCGACAGCGACGACGGGACCGCTCTCCTGCGAGTTGGGGACTTTTTGCTCTGCTGCCCCCCTCCATGGGCGTTCAACGTTGGAGGTGGAACCGACGACAGGGGATCGCCATCATGAACCACCAGCTCAGGACGCGCCCGGAACAGGCGCCGGCCGCCGTGGTCGAGCGCCTGGTGGCCCTGGCCTGCCTGGCGCCCAGTGTCCACAACACCCAGCCCTGGCGGTGGCGCTACGACGACGGCATCCTCGAGCTGCACGCCGACCTGCGACGCCGACTGCCCGCCGAGGACCCGCGCGGCCGGAACCTGACGATCAGCTGCGGAGCCGCCCTGCACCACCTGCAGTTCGCGGCGCGTGCCCTCGGCTGGGACACCACCGTCGAGCGGCTCCCCGCGGGGCTGCCCGAGACGGTCCTGGCCCGCGTCGTCATCTCCCGCACGACGCACCACGCCGTCGCGCGCGGCGACATCGACCTGCTGCGGACCCGCTGCACCGACCGACGCAGGTTCACCGCGTGGCCGGTGCCCGCGGACCGCCTCGACGACCTGGGACGCCGCGCGGCTGCCTGGGGCGTGCTCACCGAGGCCGTGACGAGCGACGCCGCCAGGTTCCGGCTCGAGCTGCTCGCCAACCGCGCCATCAGCTTCCTGGAGGTGGAGGGGCGCCGGCTGCTGGAGCAGGACCGCTGGATCGACCGCGGTGGCTCCGACGGGATCCCGTTGGACCTCCTGCCCGAGGACCCCGACCCGTTGCACGCCCGTTCCCGGTTCCGCCCCGGCATCCTCGAGGACACCCGGCTGGTCATCCATGGCGGCGAGCGGGTGATCGCCCTCGGCGGCCCGCACGACGACGTGGCCGGCTGGTTGCGGACCGGCGAGGCCATGAGCGACCTGTGGCTCGAGGCCACGCGGGCCGGCATGTCGGTCATCCCGATGAGCCAGCCCATGGAGGTCGAGAGCATCCGCCACGAGATCGCGCGGACGGTGCTGGCCTCCCGGTTCGAGCCCCACCTGCTCCTGCGCGTCGGCTGGCAGGCGATCGGCCGGCGCGGACTCCCGCGGACGCCGCGTCGTCCGTTGCGCGACGTCCTCGAGCAGTGACGAACCGTGCTGCGTGCTGAGGGGCCGAAGGTCCCTTCGGTCGAGGCAGTCGGACCGTGGAGCAGGCCCCTCCGGGATTCCTAGCGTGGTCCTCACCGGGCGCCCGTCCCTCGCGCCCCTCCCGATCCCTGCCAGGAGCATCCCGTGGACCCGACCGACATCGCCCGGTGGCAGTTCGCCATCACGACCGTCTACCACTTCCTCTTCGTCCCGATCACGATCGGGCTCTCCGCGATCATCGCCGGCTACGAGATCACGTGGCTGCGGACGAGGGACGAGCGCTGGCTGCGGCTGACGAAGTTCTTCGGGAAGCTCTTCCTGATCAACTTCGCGATCGGCGTGGTCACCGGCATCGTGCAGGAGTTCCAGTTCGGCATGAACTGGAGCGACTACTCCCGCTTCGTCGGTGACGTCTTCGGCGCTCCGCTCGCGATCGAGGGCCTCCTCGCGTTCTTCCTCGAGTCGACGTTCCTCGGCCTGTGGATCTTCGGCTGGGACCGCCTCTCGCCGCGGCTGCACGCGGCCTGCATCGTGCTGGTGCACATCGGCACACTCTTCTCGGCGTACTTCATCCTCGCCGCGAACTCCTGGATGCAGCACCCCGTGGGCTACTCCTTCAACCCCGACACCGGCCGCGCGGAGATGAACGACTTCGCGGCGGTCCTGTTCAACAAGGTCCAGCTCGTGACCTTCCCGCACGTGGTGCTGTCGGCCTACATGACGGGCGCCGCCTTCGTCGTCGGGATCGCCCTGTGGCACCTGCGCCGGGCCACCACGGACGCGGACCGCGCACTCCACCGGCCGGCGGTCCGCACCGGTGCGTGGATCGTGCTGGTGGCTGCGCTGGGCGTCATCGTGAGCGGCGACGTGCAGGGCAAGATCATGACCGAGGTCCAGCCGATGAAGATGGCCGCGGCCGAGGGGCTCTACGAGACCGAGCAGCCTGCCGACTTCTCCGTCTTCCAGCTCGGGACGCTCGACGGTGAGCACGAGACCTTCTCGGTCAAGGTGCCGGGCCTGTTGTCCTTCCTCGCGACAGGAACGCCGGGCGGCGAGGTCGAGGGCATCAACGACCTGCGCGAGCAGTACCGCGAGACCTACGGCGCCGACCCCGGCGCAGCGTACTACTCCCCCGGCGACTACACACCGGTGATCCCGCTGACCTACTGGAGCTTCCGGCTGATGATCGGCCTCGGCATGGCCGGCGTCGCTGTCGCGGCATGGGTGCTCTGGGCGACCAGGGGCAGCCGTACGCCGCAGGGACGCCCGGTACTCGCCGCCGCGATCGCGCTGCCCTTCCTGCCGCTCCTGGCGAACTCGTTCGGCTGGATCTTCACCGAGATGGGCCGCCAGCCGTGGGCCGTGTTCGGCCTGATGACGACCGAGCACTCGGTGTCGCCCGGACTGACCACCACCGAGGCCTGGATCTCGCTGATCACCCTGACCGCGGTGTACGGGGTGCTCGCGGTCGTCGAGGTGCGCCTGATGCTCACCTGGATCCGCAGGGGCGTCGAGGAGCTGCCGCCCGACCTGCCCGCTGACACCGGCGAGGACCGCCCCCTCGCCTTCGCCTACTGAGCCCGGAGGAGACAACGCCATGGAGCTCACCACCGTCTGGTTCGTCCTCATCGCCGTCCTCTGGATCGGCTACTTCACCCTCGAGGGCTTCGACTTCGGCGTCGGCCTGCTGCTGCCGGTCCTCGCCCGCGACAACACCGAGCGTCGCGTCATGATCAACACCATCGGACCGGTCTGGGACGGCAACGAGGTCTGGCTGCTGGTCGCCGGCGGCGCCACCTTCGCGGCGTTCCCGGAGTGGTACGCCACGCTGTTCAGCGGGTTCTACCTGCCGCTGCTGATGATCCTCGTCGCCCTGATCGTGCGCGGGCTGGCGTTCGAGTACCGCGCCAAGCGGCCCGATGCGGCTTGGCGGGCGCGCTGGGACCGCGTCATCTTCTTCGGCTCGCTCGTCCCGTCGGTGCTGTGGGGCGTGGCCTTCGCCAACATCCTGCGCGGCGTCCCGATCGACAGCGACCTCGAGTACGCCGGCGGCTTCCTCGACCTGCTCAACCCCTACGCGCTGCTCGGGGGCCTGACCACGCTCGCCCTGTTCGTCACCCACGGCGCCCTCTTCATCGCGCTCAAGACCGACGGCGAGATCCGTCACCGCGCCCGGCGGCTCGCCGTCCCCGCCGTGGCGGTCAGCGCGGTGCTGGCCGTCGCCTTCCTGGGCTGGACCCAGCAGCAGACGGGGACGACCGGCTCTGCCATCGCCTTCGTCCTCGCAGCAGCGGCCCTCGTCAGCGCCGGCGCGGCCGCGCGTGCGGGCCGCGAGGGCTGGGCCTTCCTCGGCACCTTCGTCACCATCGCGCTGGCGGTGGCAGGACTCTTCCTTGCCCTGTTCCCCGACGTCATGCCGAGCACCCTCGCCGACGGCGCGAGCCTGACGACGACCAACGCGGCCGCGACGTCGTACACCTTGCGGATCATGACCGTGACCGCCGTCGTCTTCACGCCGCTGGTCCTCGCCTACCAGGGCTGGACCTACTGGGTGTTCCGCAAGCGGATCTCCACGCACCACATCCCGTCGGCGCCGGTCGAGACCGCAGGCACCCGATGAGGCCGTCCGACCCGCGCCTGCGCGTCTTCCTCGCTCCGGCGCGGGCCGCGCTGGCCGGGGTGGTCTCCGCCGGTGTCATCGGGGGCGTCGTCGTGGTCGCCCAGGCCTGGGTCGTCGCCGGGCTGGTCACGGCCGTGCTCCGCGGCCAGGACGTCACCGGCTGGGCGCTCGCCGTCGTCGCCGTGCTCGCCCTGCGGGCGGCGAGCGGCGCGGTCGGTGACCTGTGCGCCGCGCGTGCCGCGTCGGCCGTCGGCACGGTGCTCCGGCACCGCCTGGTCCGGACCTACGTCGACCGTGCGGGGGCGACCAGTGGGACCGGCGAGGAAGCGGTCCTGGCGACCCGTGGGGTGGCCGCCGCCGAGCCGTACCTGACCCGGTACCTGCCCGCCGTGGTCGTCGCGTCGGTGCTGCCTCCCCTCACGGTGCTCGTGATCGCCACCCAGGACCTGCTCAGCGCCGGGATCGTGGTCGCTACGCTCCCCCTCGTACCGGTCTTCGGCGCCCTGGTCGGTCTCGCGACCCGTGACCGCGCCGAGGAGCAGTGGCGGGCCATGGCCTCGCTCTCCGGCCACTTCCTCGACGTGGTGCGCGGCCTGCCGACCCTGGTGGCGCACCGTCGCGCGCGGGCGCAGTCGGCCCGGATCGCCGAGGTCACCGACCGCTACCGCCGGGCCTCGGTGCGCACCCTGCGCATCGCCTTCGCCTCCTCGGCCGTGCTCGAGCTGGTCGCCACCCTCTCGGTCGCGCTGGTGGCGGTGACCGTCGGTGTCCGGCTGGCAGGCGGCGGCCTGGGCCTGCACACCGCGCTCGTCGTCCTGCTGCTCGCGCCTGAGGCCTACTGGCCGCTGCGACGGGTCGGAGCCGAGTTCCACGCCGCCGCCGAGGGAGCGGCGACCTTCACCGCCGCGCACGACCTGCTCGCGGCCGGTCCCGTCGACGTGACCGAGCGGGCGGCCCCCTCGGGAACGCCGTTGGTGCTCGACCACCTCACCGTGACCTGGCCCGGGCGAGCGACGCCCGCGGTGCGGGACGTCTCGGCCCTGGTCCCCGCCCGCGGTGTCACGGTGCTCACCGGTCCGTCCGGGTGCGGGAAGTCCACCCTGCTCGCGACGATCGCCGGCCTGGTCCCCGCTGCGAGCGGCACGATCGCGTCCGGTGGGCTGCCGGTCGGCGGCCCCGCCTGGCAGGCGCAGGTGGCCTGGCTCCCGCAGCAGCCGCAGTTCGTGGCCGGGACGATCGCTGACAACCTCCGGCTCGCCCGGCCCGCCGCGAGTGACGACCAGCTGTGGGCCGTCCTGCGCGAGGTCGCCCTCGAGGAGCGGGTCCTGGCCCTGCCCCGAGGTCTCGCCGCGCCGCTCGGCGAGGACGGTACGACGCTCTCCGCCGGCGAGCGGGCCCGGCTGGCGCTGGCGCGGGTGGTGCTGTCCGACCGGCCGTGGGTCCTGCTCGACGAGCCCACCGCCCACCTCGACGAGCTGACCGAGCAGGTCATCGCCGACACCATCGTCGCGCTGGCCCGTCGGCGCGGTGTGGTCGTCGTCGCCCACCGGCCACGGCTCGTCGACCTCGCCGAGCACCGCATCGAGCTGCCCGCACCACCTGAAGCGACGCCAGCGGCACCTCGTGGCGCCGCCCCGCGTACCGCGTCCCTGCCCGCCGGCTCCGGACCGGCACCCACGCACCAGCGGGCCGAGCGGCGCGGCCTGGTCGGCGCGACCGTCCTCGGGTCCCTCGCCTCCGCATCCGGGGTCGCACTCACCGCGACGGCCGGCTGGCTGATCGTCCAGGCCTCCAGCCGGCCTGCCGTGCTGACGCTGCTCGTCGCGGTGGTCGGCGTCCGCGCGTTCGGCCTGGCCCGTCCCCTCCTCCGGTACGTCGAGCGACTCTGGTCCCACGACGCCGCCCTCCGCCTGCTCGCCCGGCGCCGGGTCGAGGTGTACGACGCCCTGGTCCCCCTCGTCCCGGCCGGTCTGGGCCGGCGCCGCGGCGACGTGCTCAGCGCGGTGGTGGACGACGTCGACAGCGTCGTCGACCGCCAGCTGCGGGTCCGCATGCCGCTGATCCAGCTCGGGCTCGTCGGCGTCCTCGCCAGCCTCGTCGCCTGGTCCTTCCTGCCGGCGGCCGGAGCCGTCGTCGCGGCCGCCACCTCGACCGGTGGCCTCGCCTTCCTCCTGGCGCGCCACGGTGCCCGCTCCGCGGAGCGCCGGCTGGTCGAGCTGCGCGCAGGTCTGTCGGACACCGTGGTCGAGGCGGTCCAGGTGGGCAGCGAGCTGCGGATGTGGCAGCACGCGCTCGCGACGGCCGACCGCGCCGCAGCGGAGAGCGCGCGGATGGGGACGGTCACCTCGACCGCCACCCGGTGGCTCGCCGCCGCCCGCACCCTGGTCCTCGTCGGCAGCGGGGCGGCCGTGGCCGGCATGGCCGTGCTGACGGCCGGTCCGGTCGCGGACCGGTCCCTGTCGGGGCCGGTCATGGCGCTGCTCGTGCTCCTCCCGCTCGCGCTCGCGGATGTCGCCGCACCCTGCGCGGACGCCGGCGTCCTCGCGGCGCGGACAGCCGCTGCCGCGGCGCGACTGCGCACGCTGGAGCGGACGCCCCCGGCCGTCGCCGACTTCCCGAGCCGGACCACGGCGTACGGCGACCGGATCACCCTGGACGAGGTGACCGCGCGCTGGGTACTGCGTGCCCCCACCACGGCGCCGATCACCCTCGACCTCTCCCCCGGCGACCGCGTGGCCCTGGTGGGCCCCTCCGGGTCGGGGAAGAGCACCGTGGCCGCGGTCCTGATGCGCTTCCTCGACCCGGTCTCCGGGGATGCCCGGTTGGGGGGAGCCCTGCTCGCGCACCTCGCCCCCGACGACGTACGACGCCGGGTCGGCCTGGTGGACGACCACCCGTACGTCTTCGCCACCACCGTGGCCGAGAACGTCCGCCTGGCCCGGCCCGACGCCACCGACGGCGAGGTGGAGGAGGCGGTGCGCCGCGCCCACCTCGGCAGCTGGCTCGACGGCCTTCCCGACGGGCTCGACACGTGGCTCGGCGTCGGTCACGGCGACCTGTCCGGTGGCGAGCGTGCCCGTCTCGGGGTCGCTCGCTCCTTGCTGGCCGCCCACCCCGTGCTGGTGCTGGACGAGCCGACGGCGCACCTCGACCACCCCACCGCCGAGGCCCTCGCCCACGAGGTCCTCGCCGGTGCACGCGACCGCTCGGTGCTCTGGATCACCCACGGGTCAGCCGGCCTCGACCTGGTCGACCGGACCGTCCACCTCGAACCGTGGGCCGAAGGTCCCCCAGCGGACGGGGCATCGGCCCGTACCGTGCCCGGCGGCGCCGGACGAGGCTGGACCCATGATCGCCATCGACACCACGGGTGAGCACCCGATCCCCGCCAACAGCATCGTCGTCGCCGCCGACGGCTCCGACCACGCCGGCCGCGCGGTCCACTGGGCCGCCGAGCAGGCCTTCCTCGAGCGGCGGCCGCTGAGCGTCGTCACGACCGTCCACGCGCCGGACGTGCCGACGTCCGCCTGGATCGGGCCGGGCGCCGTGCACCCGTTCAACCCGCAACAGCTGCTGGAGGGAGCGCGCGCGCTGGCCCAGGAGGCCGCCGACCTCGCCCTGCACCTGCACCCCGGCCTCGACGTCTCCGGCGTCGCGCGCGTCGGCGACCCGCGCCAGGTCCTCGTGGAGATCTCCCGCAACGCCCACCTGGTCGTGATGGGCTCCCGGGGCCGCGGCGTGTTCCGCAGCAAGGTCCTCGGCTCGGTGAGCGCCGCGGTGAGCCGCGACGCCGGATGCCCGGTCGTCGTGTGCCGCCCGCAGGGGGGCGCCGGAGAAGCGCAGCGCGGCATCCTCGTCGGCGCCGACGGCACGCCCGAGTCCCTGCCGGTGATCGAGTTCGCCTTCCACCAGGCCTCGCTCATGGACCTGCCGCTGACCGCCGTCCACGCCGTCTGGGACAGCGTCGGCGCCGTCCACGGGCCCGTGATGGTCTCTCCCCGCGAGAGCGGCCTCGACGAGTACCGCGTCCTGCTCGGGGAGAGCGTCGCCGGGATCTCCTCGAAGTTCCCCGAGGTCCCGGTCGACCTGCGCCTGGCCCGCGGGATGGCCGAGGACTGCCTCAGCGACACCACCAGCCTCTGGAACCTGATCGTCGTCGGCCGGCACCCGGTCGACTCCCTGCTGCGCCTGGTCACCGGGTCCGTCGCCACCACCGTCGTCGAGCGGTCGCAGACGACCGTGGCCGTCGTACCGCAGGCCGACCCGGCTGCCGAGGGCTGAGTGCCATGTCCTCCGTCATCCAGCCGGGCAGCATCGTCGTCGGGGCCGACGGCTCCAAGCACGCTGCTCGCGCGATCACCTGGGCCGCCGAGCAGGCGCACCTCGAGCGCCGCCCGCTCGTGGTCGTCACGGCCGACGGCGCCAGCGCCCACCGCACCCATGCCGAAGCCGTCCAGCTCGCCCGCGGGCTGGCTCCCGACCTCGACGTGATCGGCCTGTCCGCAGCCGGCGATCCCCGCAGCACCCTGGTCGACCTGTCCCGCGACGCGCACCTGATGGTCCTGGGGTCCCGGGGACGCGGCGCCGTCCGCAGCATGCTGCTCGGCTCGGTCAGCGCCACGGTCAGCCGTCTCGCCTCCTGCCCCGTCGTCGTGTGCCGGCCACGGGTCGAGGGGCTGCACGGCAAGGGCGTCCTCGTCGGCGTCGACGGCACCGAGGCATCACTCGCGGTCCTCGACTTCGCCTTCGCGCAGGCGTCCCTGCACGCCCAGCCCCTGACCGCCGTCCACTGCGTGTGGGACGTCGTCGCAGCCGTCGCCGGCCTGCGCAACGTCCGCGTGGAGGACGTCGACCTCGGCCCCGAGGACGAGGCGCACCTCCTCCTGGCCGAGTCGATCGCGGGCTTCGCCGAGAAGTACCCCGACGTCCCGGCCACGCTGCGCGTCACCCACGGCCTCGTCGACGACGTCCTCGGCGGACACACCTCGGCCTGGGACCTGGTCGTCGTCGGACGACACCCCCTGGACACCGTGGAACGTCTGGTGACCGGGTCGATCGCGGCCGCCGTGGTCGAGCGGGCCCACACCACCGTCGCCGTCGTCCCCGAGCCGAACACCCTGCTGCCGTCATGAGCCGCGCCGCGCCCAGCGCCCTCGTCGTCTACGAGTCGCTGTTCGACAACACCGCGCAGGTCGCCCGGGCGATCGTCCGCGGCCTCCACCGCGCCGGATTCGAGGCGCACAGCGTCCCCGTGACGTCGATCGCGTCCACCGGTCCCGTCGACGTGGACCTGCTGCTCCTCGGCGCCCCGACCCACGCGTTCTCCCTGAGCCGGCCGAGCAGCCGCGCCGACGCCGTCCGGCACGGAGCCGCTCCCGAGCGGGCGGGGACAGGTGCCCGCGAGTGGATCCGCACGATCGGCCCCGAGCGCTTCGGGACCAGCCGGGTCGCGGTCTTCGACACGCGTGCGGCCCGGGTGCACCGCCTGCCCATCGCCGCCGGCGTCACCGCGGCCCGCCTCCTGCGTCGGCGCGGCTTCCACCTGCTCCGCAACCCGGTCGCCTTCCTCGTCGAGGGCACCCGCGGTCCGCTGGTGGAGGGAGAGGAGGACCGCGCGGAGCGCTGGGGACGAATGATCGGCGCCGCCTGCCTCGACGAGCTCGACCACGCTGCCTGACGGAAGGAAGAACGACGATGGACACCTACGAGGACCTCCAGCAGGCCGACCTGCACGAGCTCGCCCGACCCGAGTGCCTCCGGCTGCTCGCCCTGGCCCGGGTGGGCCGCATCGTCTACGCCGACGACCGTGGCCCCGTCGCGCTCCCGGTCAACTTCCGGATGGACGGGTCGACGGTGTTGTTCCGCGTCTCGCCGGCCGGTGACCTCCACCGCTGGCTCGACGGGGCGACGGTCGCCTTCGAGGTCGATCGGCTCGACGACTTCCACCAGACCGGCTGGAGCGTCCTGGTCCGCGGCACGTCGGCCTACGTCGACAGCGAGGACCTGCCGTCCCTCCGCTCCGAGCGCCCGCTGCCGTGGGCTCGCGGCCTCCGTCCGGTGACCGTCCGCGTGCAGCCGACCCAGATCACCGGTCGACGCCTCGTCGACGACCGACCCGCCTGACCAGCCTGAAATGGCGAGTGGCTCGCGATCTGCGTCTCCGCAGGTCACGNAACCTGCGACCCCCTGACCCCCAGATGTGCGAACGCATTCTAGGTGCTGCTCTAGGGCAGCATAGAAATGTACAGATACTCAGAGTTTTTGCAGGTCAGACCCCTAATTCGGATATCATGACGAGTTCGGGCAGGTCAGCCGTCATGTCCTGCCGACAGCACTAGCGCCGTCGTCCCGTGTCCACCGTGTGTCCAAAGTGATGGTCCAGAGACCCCTTGACTCCTATGGTGGACACATGGCGACGATTGAGAAGCGTGGAGCGTCCTACAACGTCAGGTACCGCGTGGAGGGCAAGAGCAGGCGCAAGGCGTTCACACGGCATCAGGACGCCCTGACATTCAAGGCTCAGGTGGAGACCGAGCAGGCCACTGGCAGAGGCATCGACCCGGTATCAGCTCGGACCACCTTTAAGGCGTTCTACCCGCTGCACGTCAAGAGCCGCGTGAACGTCAAGCAGGTCACCTTGACGACCTCCAAGACGCTCTACGACAACCACGTCAACCGTTGGGATGACTGGCCGCTGGAGCGAATCACACAGGCAGCAGTACAGGACTGGATTGCTTCCATGGTGCTAGAGGCCAGGGTGAGCGCATCAACCATCAGGGCTTGCTACAAGGAGTTCTCAGCAGCCATGAAAACGGCTGTGGCGGGCCGGTACATCAGAGAGACGCCATGCGTGGGCATCAATCTGCCCACCGTGGACCGTGACCCCATGGTGGTTCTCGACCATGCCGAGATTCACCAGTTGGCAGAGGCAATCAATCCGAGGTTCAAGGCTCTGGTCCTGTTCTTGGCCTACTCGGGGTTCCGCATCGGTGAAGCCTCCGCACTGAGGTGGAGTGACGTGGACTTGCTCAAGGGCACCGCGACGGTTCACAACACCGTCACCGAGGTTGTCGGCAAGGGACTGGTCCTAGAGCGTCCGAAGACTCGCGCAGCCCATCGGACGGTGCCACTCCCCCAGCACGTCACCGAGGCTCTGAAGGAGCACCAGAGCCGGTTTGGCGGGCAATGGGTTTTCACCACCTCCAACGGGACGCAAGTCAATCCACGGACGTTCAACAGGCGTGCCTTTGCAACGGCTCTGACCAAGGCCAAGTTGTCTTGCAGGGTGCACGACCTCCGACACACGGCAATCAGCCTGTGGATTCGTCAGGGCGTAGACCTGCCACGAATTAAGGCATGGGCGGGGCACACCGATGCAGCATTCACACTCAACACCTACGCCAAGTTCTTCCCAACAGATGACACGGGAATCATGGACATGTTGAACAAGAACATTGCTAACGCACTTGAACAATCCAAGAACCAGGAAAACTAGACGTGAAGGATTGCAATAATCTAGACAGAATTCGGCATAATCTTTACAGTTTCTAGTCTAGAGTTCTCAAAGGTAATAATCTGATGAGAAATACTGGTCGTAATCCTTAGAAATTAGACAGCGGTATAATAGAAGCGAGCGAGATTGAACGAATGAGAAACGGTCAATAATGCTGGATTCAATCCGCACCGCTCTTCCCTGGATGTTTTTTCCACTTGGCGTCCGGGGAACCAAACCGTGATATAATATAAGCGGAAGCCAGAACAAACGTAGCGCGTTCCTCCTTGGCTTCCACGGTCCCAATGAGTTACTGACGTACAACTCATTGGGACCAATAAAAAATTGGTGTGAATGTTTATCGCACACGGAAAGTGTGATATACTTAGATTGAGCGGGATTCCCCGTCGTGCTCGGAGACTTTCGATAGACGTATCGAATAGAAGGACCGTGTTTACCAAGATTGGCGACCGACAGCCCGTAAGCGTAGGGGAATCCGCTTACGGGCTTCTTTCATATTCTGAGGTCGCCCAAGCCTGACAGTGTTGACCAGCACGCTGGACCCAACACATTGCAAGGGGCAAGCCTAAGTCCTCTTGCGACTACATCAGGGAATGGCCTTGTTCGGCTAGTAGCGGATTCTCTGACTGTCACCGTGGGAATGGAACAAGACACGGCACCGGGGTAACAACCGATACATCTAGAACAGGAACACTGACCGCATGGCTTGACGGGGGTTCTAGAGAATGAAGTCAGGTGCCCATCAACAATAACGTTGAGGGTCTGTCCCGTTCACACCCATATTCCAACAATTTGTAAAGATTAAGAAGTTTCATGGGAGGACCCAAACCCCAAGCCTGCGGCGCAAGCGCCTACGGCCAAAGATTGATTCTCTTCTCTAACATTAGAAGAGGGATTCAAGGCATGATGACTGAGGCGCTAGCCGAATGTCATCCCGGCGCAGCCGGTACGAAGATGAAGAACATGGGCACAATCTGCCTAAACCGCTCATGAGCGGTATCAAATAATGGAGTTGAACAATATGAACGAAGAGAAGATTGATGAGCTGATTGCAGCAATCAAGGTGACAAATGCACTGCTGCTTGCACAGGCAATGGGCCTAGATATTACGGAACCGATGGACGCCGCGAAGGTAATGAGATACCTGCCGGGCGTCGTGAATCAGGTAGGCCGTGGTACTCGTGAGTGAGTTTACAAAGGTTGTGAGCAGCACGGGCCTGGACTTCGAACCTCACGCTGGCAATCAAACGGTATGCCCGAGAATCTTGCTCGGGCACTCGTGCATCAACAATGATGGGTACGACTGTCTATGCCAGCAGGTCGAGTGCACCGAGACTTACGGAACAAAGAATGACAGGAATGAGGTATCCATCCTCACGGTTCAGTTGAATCTCATTCCTCACGTTGGCAATCCTCAAAGTGTCATGGCAGGCGTAGACCTAATGGGATACCGAGCACACTTCCAAGCATCCAAGGATGCCGTCGTGGCAACATTTAATTTGAAGAAGGCCGAGAATCTAGGTCTAAACGAGTTCGTCAACGAGGTGGGCATCTAGGGTGCATGGCGAGTCCGTCACGGGCGAGCCTCGTGACGGGCTCGCAATCGTCACAAGGCAGGTGGCTCGTAGACGTAGTATCGCCCCGAGACTGGACATCAACCCCATAAGGACGTAGGTCATGATTCTTCGCGAGTTCCTGTACGTGGACGTGGACAAGGTCCGGGGACTGCTGGCGCAGTTGGACGACGGCATCGTCGAAGAGTCGACCGAGCAGACACATCACGAGAAGACTACGGGCGGTGGCTTCAAGGGTCTTGCAGAACATTCGCAACGTTGGGGTACGGATGCGACCTCTCAGAAATCGATGGGTGACGCTCTGTTCCCCACCCTCGAGCAATCGTTGGAATCTCTTGGCCTGCTGACTGATATTTCTGATGATGCGGCTAATAGTGACCTCTGGGGCGAGCAAATGCGGGACCGCTACCCACCCGGGACTCTCATCCGAATCACGGCTCCAGCGGCGCTCTTCGATGCTCGATACGTCACGTCCATCTTGACTGGTTTCGCCACGACCTGGCAGGGCCTCGTAGACCTTGGCGTCATGGAAAAGGCGGCACCGCCGCCCCTACGAAAGGGCCAGCAAGGCGGTCAACGTTCAACCAAGCGTCCAGAACTCATTCCAATAGCGGACCGAGAACTGGAAGACAATGTTCCACCTGTCACAATCACGTACGGCGGCTCAGTGATTGAGCGGGAGTACATGCAGGGAATCGTGCGCGTTTCCCGAGGTATGTTTTCCACGGGCTTGCATCTCAACATGCTGCCGTCAGGCTCAACGGACGCCATTGTTACCGCTCGACTTCAGGAGGGCCAGCGTTTCCTGGACGGTGACACAGAAGTACTGTTCGCTCGCTACGGTGTGTCGGCACAGGACTGGACCATGGTCGGGACCATCGGTCACTACGGGCACGAGCCGTTGTCAGACGATGACGCCCCGTCGTTGGTTAACGATGATGGTTCGGTGAACCGCGCTGGCTTTACAGGCTTCATCAATAATTTCCTGCACACGGTCGGCGGCACTGGCTTGGCCGACCTTCCTCAAGAACCCGGATTCTCGGTCGTCCCTCTCGCGGTGTATCGACTCGTGGGTGACGCGTCGAAGACGCTCGCGGTGTTGGACGGCGCGGAATCCCCGTGAAACTGCAATCGCTTTCGTAAACGCTGGGCCACACCCAACCCCGCTCTAGAGCATGAGTGCCAAAGTGGAGCAGGCAAACCGACCCCAAGATGAAAGATTCTTGGGGTCGGTTACATAAAAGGTTCGGATTGTGTACGCTCAGAACGTGGCAAAGCGGAACCAATCAACGGCAGTCATTGGGTATCTCAGGGTCTCGACTGAGGAACAAGCCATGAGCGGGCTCGGACTCGCAGACCAGAAGGCAGTCATTGACGCTGAGGCAATGCGTCGGGGTTGGGATTCCATCGAGTACGTGACTGACGATGGATTCAGCGCCAAGAGTCTCGTCCGTCCTGGCATCGGTCAGGCTCTTGAATCTCTCCGTGCTGGGGATGCTGGGATTCTCGTTGTGAGCAAGTTGGACAGGCTCAGCCGCTCGCTCTTGGACTTTGCCTCCCTCATGGCGACGGCAGAGCGCGAGGGTTGGCAACTCGTGGTGCTGGACATGGCGATTGACACCACAACGCCTAGCGGGGCTCTCATGGCGAATGTCATGGCTTCGTTTGCCGAGTACGAGCGGCGCATCATCGGCGCTAGAACGAGCGCGGCATTGCAGCAGTTGAAGGCGCAAGGCAAGCGGCTCGGAAGGCCGCGTGTGATGCCTCAGGAGGTCACAGAGCGCATTGTGAGCGAGCGGCAGGAGGGCCGAACGTTGGCAGCCATTGCGGCAAACCTGAATGCCGATGGAGTGCCTACGGCTCGGGGCGGTAGCAAGTGGTACCCATCGACCGTCAAAGCGGTGATTGTGTCGGCTGAACTCGACGCATCAGCAGCCTGAGGCACGGGGCGCACTATCCGAACCGGTAGTGCGGTTTTTGTTGCGGTTCAAGCATGCCGTCGCAGTTTATACATTTTAAAATCTCAGGAAGTTTCTGAGACCCAAAGTGGGTTTCCACTATTGAATAATCAATGGTCGTGTGGTGGCTCGCGTGCCAACAGGACAGACACTACGGCGGGGGTCCGACACAAACCCTCAGTCCGCTTGGAGACCACGCAGCAGGTCGCCAGCGTCAACCTGAAGGGCATCCGCCAACCGCAAGATGTTGCGGAGTGTCAGGTTCGCCTGCCCGCGCTCGATGCGCCCGATGAATGACCAGTGCAGTGCGGTGCCCTCGGCCAGACGCTCTTGAGAGAGCCCGAGTTCATGCCTGCGCTCACGGACTCGTTCGCCAAGGGTGAGCGCGGCCTGCGGAACGGGGGTCTTGGGCACTTGCCAACCCCATCCGGCTGAGCGGCATACGGCCAGAGACCAGATGTTTGAGTGTTCTGTGCCTGTGACGTATACGTCTCTATAGGGTCGTGGCATGACGTCCGAAAGCAACGAGACGAGCACTGGCGCACCCGAAGAGATGAGGCCGTGTCCGTTCTGTGCGGAGCCCATCAGGGTCGCCGCCGTGAAGTGCCGCTATGGCCAATCTCCTGTTGCCTCGCTCGCGGGCACAGGGGGAGCCGGGAGAACTGACGATGCTCAAAATGTGCGCAAGCATCGGACATGGCGCGACGACCTCGACAGAGTTCTCCTGCTGCTCGGATGCCTTGCGCTAGCGGTGCTGGTGGTCTTCGTCGTCATCGCCGTGGTGTCGTCAATCGGGGGCAAGGATGCTGGGGACACATGCACCGAACTTGAGGCTTGGTACGAAGAGAACCCTGGCGACAGCAACGTCTCCATTGCCAAGGACTACTACCGGCTATGCGACGACCTCCCGCCGCCCGTCATCAACGGCGAGTTGTCGATGGATGACGTGTCCTGATGGCCGGGAATGACGTCGGCAACGGGCTCATGTCCTGCGGCGGCATGCTGATACTGCTTCCCGTCTTGCTTGTCGCGCTCGCCTGCTTCTTTGGTCTCGTCGTGGGGTTGATTCAGGCAGTGTTCTGAGCGCGCCCGCTTTCAGCGGAGGAGACCCCCGGCAGAGTTGTGCCGGGGGTCTCTGCCGTTCAGCGTAGAGCCCGTGAGCGCCTGTCAGGCCACGAGTGGCACCCGTGCCCGTCGAGACCCTGCCAGTGCCTCTGAGAGCCGCTGAGCGTGTCCAAGGCTGCCTGAGTTGGCGATAACCCCTGAACCTGCCGTGTGTCCTGTGTCCAAAGTGTGTCCATTTAGGGCGCAGGAACGGCAAGAGCCACTTTGAGAATGACTCTCAAAGTGGCTCTGACCTGCGTAAACATCGGTCGGGCTGACAGGATTTGAACCTGCGACCCCCTGACCCCCAGTCAGGTGCGCTACCAAGCTGCGCTACAGCCCGAACACTCCGCCCGGGATCGCCAGTCGGAGCGGTCGGAACCTTACCGCAGCAGTGCCGTTGCCCCCGAATCGCCCTCTCCGCGCGTCGTGTCGCGACCGGACTCACCGGAAGTCGCGCGAGGACTGGCGGGCCTGGAGCGCGGCGCCGGTGCCCGGGAGGACCGTGTCGAGGGACTCGATCCGGTCGGCCACCAGGTTGGTCACCCCGTCCTCGCGCTCGAGGAGGCCGCGGATCACGACGGCGACCTTGTTGCGCGCGGCCTGGCGGTGGGCCTTCATCACGCCCGGCGAGCAGACGACGTTGAGCATGCCGGTCTCGTCCTCGAGGTTGAGGAAGGTGATGCCGCTGGCGGTGCCGGGGCGCTGGCGGTGAGTGATCAGGCCGGCGACGTGGACCCGGCGGCCGGCCTCGGCGGTGCTCAGGTCGCCCACCGCCCGGATGCCGGCGGCGGCCAGCTGGTCGCGGAAGTGCTCGACCGGGTGGACGTCGGTGGAGATCCGGGTGGCCCACAGGTCGGCGAGGGTGACCTCCATCGGACTCATGCCGGGCAGCACGGGCGGGGCCGGGGCGGGGGTGCTGCCGGGGAGCTGGCCGTCGTGCTCGGCGTACCCGGCCATCCAGATCGCCTGCCGCCGGTCCAGCCCGAGCGAGTCGAAGGCGCCCGCCGTGGCCAGCGACTCCAGCTGGGTGGAGGTGAGCCCGACGCGGCGGGAGAGGTCCGGGAGGTCGGGGTACGGCGCCACGGCGCGCTCCGCCACGATCCGCTCGGCCACGTCCTTGCCGATGCCCTTGACCGCGTCGAGGCCCAGGCGCACGGCCAGCGCGTCGTCGTACCGGTGCCGGTCCCTGCCGTACGGCGGACACGGCTCGAGCCCCGCCTGCACCCCCGAGCGCGCGAGGTCCGGCGGGAGCACCGTCACGCCGTGGCGGCGGGCGTCAGCGACCAGCGACTGCGGGGAGTAGAAGCCCATCGGCTGGTTGCGGAGCAGGCCGGCGAGGAAGGCGGCCGGGTAGCGCAGCTTGAACCACGAGGAGGCGTAGACCAGCAGCGCGAAGCTGAGCGCGTGCGACTCGGCGAAGCCGAAGCCGGCGAAGGAGAGGATCTTGACGTAGATCGCGTCCGCCCGGTCACCGGTGATCCCCTTCTCCTCCATGCCCTCGTAGAGCTTGTCCTTGACCTTCTCGATCCGCTCGATCCCGCGCTTGGAGCCCATCGCCCGGCGCAGCAGGTCGGCGTCGTCGTGGCTGCAGTCGCCGAGCGCGACGGCCATCTGCATCAGCTGTTCCTGGAAGAGCGGGACGCCGAGGGTGCGGCCCAGGATCGGGACGAGGGACGGGTGGTCGTAGGTCACCGCCTCACGGCCGGTGGCACGGCGGATGTAGGGGTGGACCGCACCGCCCTGGATCGGGCCGGGACGGATCAGTGCGATCTCGATGGCGAGGTCGTAGAAGGAGCGCGGCTTGAGCCGCGGGAGGGTGCCGATCTGGGCTCTCGACTCGACCTGGAAGACACCGATGGAGTCCGCGCGGCAGAGCATGTCGTAGACCTCTGGCTCCTCCTTCGGGATGCTCTCGAGGGTCCAGCGCCTGCCGGTGTGCTCGTCGATCAGCTGCATCATGTGGTCGAGCGCGCCAAGCATGCCGAGGCCGAGCAGGTCGAACTTCACCAACCCCATCGACTCGCAGCCGTCCTTGTCCCACTGCAGGACCGTGCGGTTGTCCATCCGCGCCTTCTCGATCGGGCAGACCTCCCCGATCGGGCGCTCGGTGAGCACCATCCCGCCGGAGTGGATGCCGAGGTGGCGGGGCGCGCCCATCAGCTCCTCGGCGAGCGCGACCACCTGCGGCGGGATGCCCTGGTCGGCCTCCACCGCGCTCCCCCAGCCGTCGATGGACTTCGACCACGCGTCCTGCTGACCGGGCGAGAACCCGAGCGCCTTGGCCGCGTCGCGCACCGCCATCCGCGGGCGGTAGCTGACCACGTTGCAGACCTGGGCCGCGTTGCGCCGGCCGTAGGTGTCGTAGACCCACTGGATGACCTCCTCGCGGCGGTCGGAGTCGAAGTCGACGTCGATGTCCGGCTCCTCCTCGCGGTGCTGGGAGATGAACCGCTCGAAGGGCAGGTTGAAGTAGACCGAGTCGATCGCGGTGATGCCGAGGGCGTAGCAGACCGCCGAGCTCGCCGCCGATCCCCGGCCCTGGCAGAGGATTCCCCGGTCCCGGGCGAAGGCGACGATGTCGTGGACGATGACGAAGTAGCCGGCGAAGTCCTTCTCCAGGATCACCCTCATCTCGTTCTCGATCCGCTCGCGCGCCTTCGCCGCGTGGGCCTCGTGGGCGTAGCGCTTCGCAAAACCCCGCTCCACCAGGTCGCGCAGGTGCTCGCCGGGCGTCAGGCCCTCGGGGATCCCCTGCTTCGGGAGCTGCGGCGAGGCCTTGCGCAGGTCGAAGGCCAGCTCGTCCGCGAGGACGGCGGAGCGTCCCACCACCTCCGGCCGGCGACCGAAGAGCCGGAGCATCTCCTCCCCGCTGCGCAGGTGCGCACCACCGGACAGGTCGAGCCAGCCCTCCAGCTCAGCGATGCTGCGCCGCGCCCGGATCGCGGCCATCGCCGCCGCCAGCCGCCGCCCCTCCGGGGTCGCGTGGTGGACGTTGCCCGTCGCCACCACCGGGAGCCGGCGGTCGTCGGCGACGCGGGCGAGCAGCTCGTTGGTCTCGTCGGCACCCGGCTGGCTGCTCGCGATCACCTCCACGACCACGTTCTCGCGCCCGAACCGGTCCACCAGCAGGTCGACCTGCTCCCCCGCCGCCCGCGGGCCGTGGGCGGCCAGCGCCTGCCGCACCGCGCCCTTGCGGCAGCCGGTGAGCACCAGCCAGTGCCCGCGACCGCGCTCGGCGAGCTCGTCGAGGTCGTGGGCCGGACTGCCCTTCTCGGGCGCGCGGAGCCCCGCCTCGGTGATCGCCCCCGAGAGCCGGTGGTAGCCCTCGACCCCACGCGCCAGGACCAGCAGGTGGCTGCCCTCGGGGTCGGGGACGCCGTTCTGGGTGCGGGTCAGGTCGAGGGAGAGCTCGGCGCCGTACACGGTGGGGAGGTCGTAGTCTCGACCCGCCTCGGCGAACAGCGGCGCCCCCGCGAACCCGTCGTGGTCGGTCAGCGCGAGCCCGGTCAGGCCGAGCCGGGTGGCCTCCTTGACCAGCTCGCCCGGACTGCTCGCACCGTCGAGGAAGCTGAAGTGGGTGTGGCAGTGCAGCTCGGCGTACGGCGGCGCGCCGTCGGGACGGACGACCTGCTCGGGCTCCGCGCGCGGCCGCTTGCGACGCGAGACCGGCGCCTCCATGTCGGGCGCGCGGCCCGAGAGGCGTCGCTCCAGCTCCCGCCACGGGACGGGCGGGTTGTTCCATCCCATCCCGGAATGCTAGTCGAACACCTGTTCGAGCAAAAGATCAGTCGAGGCCCTCGAACAGGTCGGCCAGCAACGGCGCCCCGGGCTCCCGCTCAGGCCACACGACGACATAGGACTCGCGCCGGACCCGGCGCGCCCACTGCTCGGTGTCGGTCGGGTCGTCGGACATGACGTGGTGCTGGCTCCGGTGCTGCTGCAGCCCTGCGACCACGCGGTGGGCGACCGAGCCGCAGTCGACGACGACCCCGATCTCCTCGTCCGGGACACCGCGCATGTGGTAGGTCTGCGTCGGGTCGAAGGTGGGCAGCCCCATCTCCGCGCGCTGGGCGTTCCAGCGCTCGAACACCGACTGCGGTACGGCGCCGTGCACCAGCCGCTGGAAGCCCCGGCGCCCCGGCGCACGGAGCCGCCGGAAGGCCTCGTCGGTCGCCGCACCGATCGTGATGTGGTCGGGGTGGCCGAAGATGCCGTCCGGGCCGAAGGTCACCACGACCGCCGGGTCCTCCTCGTCCAGGATCGGCAGCACGGCGTCGACGACGTCCTCGAACCGTAGGTCCGCCAGCCCGCCGTCGGGCAGGCCCAGCCACTCGTGGCGGTCCGGGACGCGACCCACGGCCCGCCACGCGGCCTCGTCCTCGGCCTGACGCATCGCGGGCAGGTCCTCCCGCGTCCACGAGGCGCCCGCCGGGATGTCGGCCAGCTCGCCGTGGGTGGCGAGCACGAGCACGAACCGGAAGTCGGCCTCGTCGGCATGCAGTGCGACCGTGCCCGCGATGCCGTACGCATCGTCGTCCGGGTGTGCCATCACGCACGCCAACGTCCGGTTGCGGGCCATGCCCCAGTATCGCCGCACCGCGATGGCACCGCCACACACCGACAGGCGTAGTGTCATGAGCCGGAGCCATTCAGGCTTCCTCTCAGAGAGATCCCGTCATGAGCGACAAGTCGCCTCGTCAGAGCATGTCCAAGAAGACCGGGAAGTCCATCAAGGAGAAGCGCGCCGACAAGCGCGCCAAGGAGACCGGCGAGACCTTCTCCGACAAGATCCACCCGGACCGCAAGAAGTGACCCTCTCGAGCCTGGGCGTCATCGGGTCGTCAGCCAAGGAGAACGAGCACCGGCTGCCCATCCACCCCGACCACCTCGCGCACGTCGACGCCGACATCCGGGCGCGGATCACGCTCGAGCACGGGTACGGCGCCCGGTTCGGCGTCGACGACGCCTCCTTGCGCCCCCACGTCGCCGGCTTCGCCTCGCGCGAGCAGCTGCTCGCCGACTCCGACGTGGTGCTGCTGCCCAAGCCGCAGCTCTCCGACGTCGCCGCGATGGGCTCCGGACAGGTGCTGTGGGGCTGGCCGCACTGCGTCCAGGATGCCGAGCTCACCCAGGTCGCGATCGACCAGCGACTGACCCTGATCGCCTTCGAGGCGATGAACCACTGGACGCACGACGGCGGCGTGGGACTGCACGTGTTCCACCGCAACAACGAGCTGGCCGGGTACTGCTCGGTGCTCCACGCCCTCCAGCTGGCCGGCCTGACCGGAGACTACGGTCGCCGCCTGAGCGCGGTGGTGATCGGTTTCGGCGCGACCGCTCGCGGAGCCGTCACCGCCCTCAACGCCCACGGGGTGCACGAGGTCGCGGTGCTGACCAACCGCGGCGTGGCAGCCGTGGGATCGCCGATCCACTCGGTGCGGATCCGCCAGTTCGAGCACGACGCCGACCCCGGCAAGCCGAGCCACGTGATCACCGAGCGCGGACGCGAGCCCCTCCCGGCCTACCTCGCCGAGAACGACATCGTCGTCAACTGCACCCTGCAGGACACCGCCCAGCCGCTGATCTACCTGGCCGACGACGACCTGACCGCCTTCCGCCCGGGGAGCCTCATCGTGGACGTGTCGTGCGACCTGGGCATGGGCTTCACCTTCGCCCGGCCGACCGGCTTCGACGACCCGACCTTCCTGGTCGGCGACAACGTCCTCTACTACGGCGTCGACCACTCGCCGTCGTACCTGTGGAACTCCGCGACGTGGGACAACAGCAGCGCCCTCCTCCCGTTCGTGCGCCGGGTCCTCGAGGGCGGCCCCTCCTGGGACGCTGACGAGACCTTGAGCCGCGCGATCGAGATCCGCGACGGGCGTGTGGTCAACCCCGCGATCCTGGCGTTCCAGGGCCGCGAGCCCGAGCCGCCGTACCGGGTCGCCTGAGCCCAGGGGCCGGCCGTCCCACGTCCGACGGCCGGTGCACGAGGGCGCGACGGTGCGCCGTACCGTTGTCCCGTGAAGGCTTTGCTCCTCGAGAACATCCACCCGGCCGCTGTCGAGTACCTGGAGGGCCGCGGGTACGACGTGGACCTCCGTGCGGGCTCGCTGTCCGAGGAGGAGTTGCTCGCCGAGCTGCCCGGCGTCCAGCTGCTCGGCATCCGCTCCAACACCACCGTCACGGCCCGCGCGCTCGACGCCGCCCCCGACCTGCTGGCCGTCGGCTGCTTCTGCATCGGCACCAACCAGGTCGACCTGGCCGCGGCGGCCGAGCGCGGCATCGGTGTCTTCAACGCGCCGTACTCCAACACGCGCAGCGTCGTCGAGCTCGTGATCGCCGAGATCATCTCGCTCGCCCGCCGCCTGCCGGAGAAGACCGAGCGGATGCACGAGGGCGTCTGGGACAAGTCGGCCAAGGGCAGCCACGAGGTCCGCGGCCGCACCCTCGGCATCGTCGGCTACGGCAACATCGGCACCCAGCTCTCGACCGTCGCCGAGGCGCTCGGCATGAAGGTCGTCTTCTACGACGCCGCCGACCGCCCTGCGCACGGCACCGCCCGCCGCGTCCGCACGCTCGGCGAGCTGCTCGCCGAGGCCGACGTGGTCAGCCTCCACGTCGACGGACGCCCCGGCAACGCCGGCTTCTTCGGTGCCGCGGAGTTCGCGCAGATGAAGCGACGGGCGATGTTCATCAACGCCTCGCGCGGCATGGTCGTCGACTACGACGCCCTGCGGGAGAACCTGCTCTCGGGGCACATCGCGGGCGCTGCGGTCGACGTGTTCCCGGCCGAGCCGAAGGCCCAGGGCGACCCCTTCACGTCCGTCCTGCGCGGGCTCGACAACGTCATCCTCACCCCGCACATCGGCGGCTCGACGCAGGAGGCGCAGGAGGAGATCGGCGGATTCGTCGCCGAGAAGCTCGCCCGCTTCGCGCTGGAGGGCAGCACCGCGCTGTCGGTGAACCTGCCCGACGTGCTCCCCGGGCCGTACACGCCCGGCCACCGGATCGGCTTCCTGCACCACAACGTGCCCGGCGTTCTCGCCAGCCTGAACGCCGCCTTCTCCGACGCCGGCGACAACGTCGTCGGCCAGCACCTGTCGACCCGAGGCAGCCTCGGCTACGTCGTCACGGACGCGGCCGAGCCGCTGTCGGAGCAGGCCATGCAGACCCTGCGCGCCTCCGAGCACTGCGTCTGGGTCCGCACCTGGTAGCACCCTCGGCCGAGCGCCCTCCCGGTCAGCCGTCGAGGCCGGCCGTGCGGTCGAGCTCCTGCAGGAGGTCGTAGGCCGCCCGCTCGACCGCCTTGTGGCGCCACTCGGCCGCGCGGTAGACGCAGGCGATCAGGCCCGAGCGGTGCACGCGACGGTAGTCGCCGTAGACGAACGCGTACCGGGCCTTCGTCTCGTCGTTCGCGCCCTGGGTCAGGCCGAGGTGCCACGCCGCGTAGGCCGCCCAGCCGTGGCGCTCGAGGAGCTGGTTGCCGGCCTCGGCGTCGGGCTGGACCTCGCCCCAGTCGCTGTCGAGCACGTACTGATGGGCCGCGATCAGCTCGCGCGCCCTCGTCACCGCGTCGGGGTTGACCTCGTAACGGGCCATGCGCTCCAGCCTGTCACGCCGCCCGGGCCGGCACCAGGCGTTCGACTGGCCGGGCCCGGACCGGGTAACGACCACCCATGGGACACCGAACCGACGACGAGCGCCGCAACGCCGAGCGCGCAGCCGAACGAGCGCACCTGCTCCCCGAGGAGGTCGCCGCCGGGAGCGACGACCCCGAGGCCCAGGCCGAGGCGATCCTGGACGAGTCCGACGAGCGGACCGACGACCCGGAGGGCACCCGCCGCGAGAGTACCCAGACGCCGGACTGAGGGCCTCGCCGATGCGTCGGACCCCTGGATAACCATTGGCACGTCGGTGCTGCCGGGACGCACACTGGCCCACTGTGCTCGCGCCGTCCGGCGCGGGCGCAGCGCCCGTCCCGACGACCGACCGAAGGTGGTGACCATGACCGACATCGACGCGCTCGACCTCCTCGAGGAGGGAGCGACGCCTGCCCTGCGCCTGCTGGCCGACGCGATCGACCGCGAGTTCGCGCGTCGGAAGCCCGTCACGCCGACGGCCTACGAGCACGCCGCCTCGCTGCTCGGCGTCACCACCGACGCGGTGGAGGTGCTGAGCGAGTCCCCCGACCCGCCGGCGGCCCACGCCGTGGGGCGCTGGCTGCACGACGCGCAGGAGCGCTGGGGACTCACGGCCGCCGGTGCGGTCCCGACCGCGCCGGCGCTGACCGCCACGATCCCCGGCGCCTCGGGTGACGTGCGGGCGTTCACGGCGGCGACGGTGCTGCTGCCGGCGGGCACCCTGGCCGAGGTGCCCCTGGTGGTGCGGGTCGTCCTCGACCGCTTCGGTCCCGACGTCGACCTGATCGGCCGGGCACAGGACACGGCGGTGCTGCCGGAGGTGTTCGAGTCCTTCCTGCGCACCTGCCGCACGACCGCGTCGCCGTACTGGCGCGGCGCCTACCGGGTCACGTCCACCAACGCCGGCCTGCAGCTGCAGCGCTGGAGCGCCCCGAAGGCCTCCCGCGACCTGCTGAAGCTCGACGACGCGGTGTGGCACACCATCGACCGCCGCGTGCACCGCGTGCTCGACCTCGCCGACGACCTCGCCGCCCGCGGTCTCGGCACCAGCACCGGCCTGCTCCTCGTCGGCCCGCCCGGCACCGGCAAGACCCAGCTCGGCACCGTCGTCGCCCACGAGCTCGCCGGCACCGCCACCGTGCTGGTCCCCGGCACCTACGTGACCGAGCACTTCCTCACCGAGCTGTTCGACCTGGCCGCCGACCTGTCGCCGTGCCTGATCCTGATGGACGACCTCGACCTGATCGCCGGGGAGCGTGGCCAGACGAACCCGCACCGATTGCGCGAGTTCCTCAACGTGATGGACGGCGGCCTCGCCGACCGCAGCGGCGTCGTCGTGATCGCCTCCACCAACGACCACCGCAAGATCGACAAGGCCGCGCGCCGCTCGTCGCGCTTCGACACGGTCATCAAGATGGAGGCGCCCAACGTCGAGGGGCGCCGCGCGATCCTCGGCCGCTACCTCGCCTGGTGCGACACCGCGCTCGACCTCGACGCGGTCGCCCGCGCCACCGAGGGCGCCACGGGCGCCGACCTCAAGGAGCTCGTCCGCGCCACCGTGCTCGAGACCGACGACGCCGTGACCACGGCCGCGCTGCTCCACCAGGCCCGCGAGGGCGGGTGGCGCGAGCCGAAGCAGGCCGCGGGCCAGTACCTCTGACGTCGGCACGGGCGAGCACTAGCCTCGAGCCATGGCCGTCGCCCCCACCGCCCTGGACGTCGACCCGGCCCACACCCAGCACGCCAGCCGGATCCGGCTCGAGTGGGGACCGACCGGTGGTGCCGCGATCTGCGCCGGACCTCCCGCGGCCGACATCGCCGTGGTGGTCGATGTGCTGTCGTTCACCACGACGCTCTCGATCGCGACGCGCCGCGGCACACGGGTCCACCCTTTCCCCTGGAAGGACGAGCGCGCCGCGGCCTACGCCGCGGAACGCAGGGCCGTGCTCGCCGTGGGCCGGTTCGAGGCGCAGCACCTCGACGACCCGCCGCCGAGCCTCTCGCCCGCGACCCTCCTCGCCAGCCGGTACGTCGCCCGCCTGGTCCTGCCCTCGCCGAACGGATCCACGATCTGCGCGGCCCTGCGCGACTCCCCCACGGCACCGACCGTCGTCGGGGCGTCCCTCCGGAACCGCACCGCCGTCGCGGACTGGCTCGCACCGCGCGTCGCCGCCGGCGCGACCGTGGCCGTGGTACCGGCGGGCGAGCGCTGGACGGACGGGAGCCTGCGGCCTGCGGTCGAGGACCTCTGGGGAGCGGGTGCCGTGCTCGACCGGCTGCTCGACCGGCTGCTCGGCGTGCTCGACGGGTCCGACGGCGCCCGCGGACCGGTCGCGATCAGCGCCGAAGTGCGGCACGCGGTCGCGGCGTACCGCCACGTCGCCGACCAGCTCGCCCACGAGCTCCGGGCCTGCGCGAGCGGGCAGGAGCTGGTGGCGATCGGGTTCGGGGCCGACGTCGCTGCGGCGGCGGAGCTGGACGCCGACGAGGTCGTGCCGGTGCTCACCGACGACGGTTTCGCCGCCGCGCCGGCTGGAGCCTGACGACCAGGACCGACGCTCAGCCTGGAACCAGGCTCAGTCGAGCTGCCGGGCGATCTCCGCCAGCACACCCTTGCGGTTCTTGCCCGCGACCTCCTGGTCCCGCAGCCGGCGCAGCGCGGAGGCGTCGAGGCCGGCGATCCGGGCCTTGACCTGGGCGACGGTCAGCGTGGACAGGTCCGGCAGCCCGTCGGCGCCGGCGGCCTTCGCCGAGGGGTCGACCACCGTCAGCCGAGGACGCTTGCTCGCAGCCGGAGCCTCCGTGGCGGCGACCGGCACCCGAGCCGCCTCCGCAGCCCGGGGCGGCGCAGGCGTCCTCCGTCGCCCGGGCATCAGCTTGGGCGCCTGGGTCACCGCCTGGGCGATCCGTCCCGCGGTGGCCCGGACCGGCGCGGTCGCGGTCTCGGTGATCGTGTCCAGGACCTGCAGCAGCGCCTGGGAGTAGGCCTTGCTGGAGCTCAGCAGCTGTCCGAGCAGCTGGTCGGCCTCGGTGCGGGTGAGCGCGCCGCGGGTGACCATGTCGTCCATCAGCTCCTGGAGCTTGGTGGTCTGCACGGTCACGCTGTGCTCCAGCGCGCCGTGGAGGGCCCTCAGGTTCCGGGAGATCAGGTCCGCCGGCCCACCGCTGCGTGCCATCGAGTACCTCCAAGAGTCGTTCCCTGCAGGGTAGCCCCCGACGGGCGCCTCTGGGACGGGTCGCTGCAGGCGGGTCAGGGGTCAGTCATAGGCCGCCTCCACCTGCCACGCCCCCGGCGTCTGCCAGCGCAGCAGCCAGGCCCGGCCGTCGACCCCGACGACCTGGAACCGGGCCGCCCGGCCGCCGGAGCCCGCCCCCAGCCACCAGGACTCGTCGACCGGCCACGGACCGGCCCACGAACCGACCGGATGCCAGCGTCGTCCGATCCGGAACCGCCACGGTGCACCGGTCACCTGGCCGCGGCTGGTGACGGCGACCGCGACGCCGGCCTCGTCGACGACCTCCGCCTCCAGCGCCTCGGCGAACACCCGGCTCGGCGCCGGCCCGGGGATCTGGCCCGGCCACGGCCGGTCGACCGGGCGCAGTCCGACCGGCCGCTCGCCCCACGGCACCAGGGCCTGGCGGTCGGTCGCGGCCCGCCCGCCCTGGCGCACGGGCACGCGCACGGCGTCGTAGCCGACCATGGCCTGCACCCGGGCCACCCCGCGCACCACCTGGTCGTCGGCCCCACCGCCCCACAGTCCGTCGACGTGGGCGCCGGCCGGCTCGACGGTGTCGGGCAGGAAGCGGACCAGGGCCACCGCGGAGGTGATCGTCTCCCCCGTCGACTTCCGGCTGCGCAGCCCGGAGCTCGCCATCCCGGCCTGCAGCTGCCAGTGCACCCGGTCGACGAGGTCACGGGAGGTGAAGCAGCGTGGGTGCAGCCAGGTACGCGCCGAGACGCCCTCCTCGAACTCCGCCTCGATCCGCACCCCGGTGGCCACCAGCTGCCGGTCGGTCAGTCCCGCGACGAACCGCTCCGCCGTCGTCCGGACGCTGAAGGTCACCGCCTCCGCCGAGTCGAGCGGGGGCTCGAAGGAGATCTCGCAGGTCAGCTCCGGCGGTGGGGTCCGCGAGGCGAGCCGGGTGACCTCCTCACCCTGCACGCGGCGCCAGACCTCGACGCCGTAGCTGCCGAACCGGTTGCTGACCGAGGCGCCCGAGAGCGCCGCGAAGTCACCGAGCAGCACCAGGCCGAGGCGCCGCAGCAGGTCGGAGAGCTCGGCCCCCTCCGGCCCGTCGTCGGCGAGCGCGGTCACCGGCAGCCCCCGCAGGAAATCCGCGGACCCGCCGGCCGGCACCACCAGGCAGCCCTGGGGCGGGGCCTCCCGGGCGGCCCGCTCGGCGGCGTAGAGGTCGTCGGCCGTGCCGAAGCGGCAGTCCCACACCCCCGCCCCGACGAGGTGCTCGGCCAGCACCGCCGCGGCGGTCTCCTCACCACCGATTCCCCCGCGGGCGAAGAAGCGACCCGGCGCGGGCAGCGCGAGCAGGCCCGGCCGCAGCGGCGCCACACCCGGGCGCACCTCCTCGACCGCGCTGAGGACCGGCTCGAACCAACGCGCGTCACGGTCGGGGTTGGCGGTCAGCAGCACCAGCTCGGGGCAGCGCGCCTGGGCGTCGCGGCGGCGGTGACCACGGCGTACCCCCTCGGCCCGGGCGGTGGCGTTGCAGACCGTCACCCGGTTGTTGGCGAGCACGGCAGCGGGCGCGCTCACGTCGGCGACCGGGTCGTCGTCGGTGCGGGCGTCGGCGAGCTCGAGGAGTCCCGCGGTCACCGACCAGTCCGGGCACCACACGACCATGGTCCGCATCAGGGGCTCCTCATCCGGCGATCACCAGCTCGGAGCGCGCCGGCATCCGTCCGCCGCCGCGGGCGGCCAGCTCCACGTGCCGCTCGCGCAGTCGGCCGTTGCCGGCACCGATGCCCAGCCAGGTGCTCCGCTCCGTGGCCAGCCGGACCTCGCACCGTGGCCAGTCCCCCTGCACGACCAGCACCCCGGCCCGGGCCCGGAGCCGGGCGTCGAGGATGCTCGCCGACTTCGCGTCGACTGAGCCGGGTGGTCGCAGCACCACCACCTTGAGCACGTCGACCAGCGCCGCGGTGACCTCGAGCCAGTGCTCACCGGGCGCGGGCACCAGGACGGTGCGGGACAGGTCGATGCCCCACTGGTGCGCCGCCTCGACGCCGAAGTCGTCCCACCCGGCGAAGCCGACCCACTCCCCGGCCTGCGAGGCCCCCGCTGCCAGCGCCATGCCGAGGCTGGCCGAGTCGACGCCGTAAACCCCGCCGGTGCGCAGCCGGACCAGTCCGTCGAAGGCCGGCAGGGTCGGCACGGCCAACCGGGTGGGGCCGCCCTCGAGGGCCTGGATCCGACCGCGCAGCTGGTCGAGGACCGCACGCGGGTCGACCAGGTCAGGGGTCTCGAGGGGGCGGATGCTCACCCACCCATGTTCGAACATTTGTTCGAACGAAGCAAGTGGCGGACCCCGTCCTGTGGAGATCCCGCCGATTGGGCAGGAACTGCACGTCCCGAGGCGGAATTGTTGCGGTTTGGGACCAAACCGCAACAACTTCGACGACTACGAACGCCCGCGCTTCTCCCGCGGCTGCACCTTGATCTCGATCGGCGTACCGACGAACCCGAACTCCTCGCGGAGCCGGCGCTCGATGAACCGCTCGTAGCCCTGGTCGAGCTTGCCGGTGGTGAACAGCTTGAACACCGGCGGCGCGCTCTGGACCTGGCTGCCGAACAGGATGCGCGGCTGCTTGCCGCCGCGCACCGGGTGCGGGTGCTCGGCGACGATGCGGCCGAGGAAGGCGTTGAAGGCGCCGGTCGAGATCCGGGTCTCCCAACCCTCGATCGCGCGGTGCAGCGCGGGGACGAGGCGGTCGATGTGCCACCCGGTCATCGCGGTGATGTTGATCCGCGGCGCCCACTGCACCTGCACGAGGTCGCGCTCGATCTCGCGGTCGAGGTAGTAGCGGCGCTCGGCGTCGACGAGGTCCCACTTGTTGAAGGCGATGACGAGCGCCTTGCCGGCCTCGCGCACCTCCTGCAGGATCCGCATGTCCTGCTCGGCGATGGACTCGTTGCCCGCCAGGACCAGCACGCAGACCTCGGCCCGCTCGATGGCGGTCGAGGTGCGCAGCCAGGCGTAGTACTCGTGGCCCGAGGCCTCCTTGACCCGCTTGCGGATGCCCGCGGTGTCGATGAAGCGCCAGGCCTCGCCGCCGAGCTCGACCAGCTCGTCGACCGGGTCGACGGTGGTGCCGGCGACGTTGTCGACGACGACCCGGTCCTCACCGGCGAGCTTGTTGAGCAAGGAGGACTTGCCGACGTTGGGCCGACCGACGATGGCGATACGACGGGGGCCACCGGGGGCGTCGTACTCGCGCTCGGGCGCCTCGGGCAGGACCGCCAGCACCGCGTCGAGCAGGTCGCCCGAGCCGCGGCCGTGCAGGGCGGAGACGACGATCGGCTCGCCGAGGCCCAGGTTCCACAGACCGAAGGCCTCCGCCTCGGTGCGCTCGTCGTCGACCTTGTTGGCCGCCAGCACGACAGGCTTGCCGGACTTGCGCAGCACCCGGACGACGGCCTCGTCGGCGTCGGTGATGCCGACGGTCGCGTCGACCACGAACATCACGGCGTCGGCGAGGCTCACCGCGATCTCGGCCTGCGCCCTGATCTGCTCGGCCATGCCGCGGGCGTCCGGGTCCCAGCCGCCGGTGTCGACCAGCGTGAAGGCGCGTCCGCTCCACTCCGCGTCGTAGGAGACCCGGTCGCGGGTCACACCGGGGATGTCCTCGACGACGGCCTCGCGGCGGCCGAGGATGCGGTTGACCAGGGTCGACTTGCCGACGTTCGGCCGGCCGACGACGGCCAGGACCGGGACCACCCCGGTCGGGGCAGCTTCACTCATCACGATCTCCTTGCGGGAGCGGGCCCGGCAGGCTCCGCCCCGTCTCCTCGAGCGCGTCGGCGAGCCCGCTGCGCATGTGCGCGCGCAGGGCAGCCGACGTCAGACGTACATGATCCCTCGTCCGGGGCCAGGACACCGCATCGACGGCCATCGGCTCACCGACCACGATGTCGATCCGGGCCCGCTTCGGCGGCAGCGAGCTGCTCGTGCCGCCGGGCTCGCGGGTCCCCAGGAAGGTCAGCGGTACGACGGGCGCCCCCGTCACCAGCGCCAGGTACGCCGCCCCCGTGTGGAACTCCGCCAGGTCGCCGGGCCCGCGGGTGCCCTCCGGGAAGACGCCCACGGCGTGCCCGTCGCGCAGCACGCGCAGCGCCGTGCGGACCGCCCGCACGTCGGTGTGGAAGCGGTCGAGCGGGACCTGCCCCGCCCGGCGGAGGAACCAGCCCAGCGCCCCGCTGAACATCTCCTGCTTGGTCAACGCGTGCACCGGCCGCGGGGCGAAGATCGCCATCAGCGGGCCGTCGACGAAGCCGACGTGGTTGCCGGCCACGACGACCGGTCCACTGGCGGGGAAACGCTCCGGATGGTGGACGTGGACGTCGTACCGCCGCCGGATCAGCCAGCGCGACGTCGGACGCCCGCGGACCAGGAGCCAGCGGGCGGGTGGGGGGACCCCGTCGGAGCGGGGGGCGGCGTCGTGAGCGCTCACACGCTCTCCGTCACCAGTCCCACCACGATGTCGATGACCTCGTCCAGGGTGCGGTCGGTGGAGTCGATGTGGACCGCGCCGTCGACCTTGGTGAGCGGTGCCACCGCCCGACCGGAGTCGATCTCGTCGCGGGCGAGGAGCGAGGCCTCGGTGGCGGCGACGTCGGCGCCGCCGTTCTCGAGGGCGCGGCGGGCGGCACGGGCCGACGGGTCGGCGGTCAGGTAGACTTTCACCTCGGCGCCGGGGCACACGACGGAGCCGATGTCGCGCCCCTCGACGACGATCCCCCCGTCACCGACGATCTCGCGCTGCAGGTCGACCAGTCGCGCCCGCACCTCGGGCACGGCGCTGACCGGCGAGACCGCGGCGTTGACCTCGTCGCTGCGGATCTCGACGGAGACGTCGGTGCCGTCGACCGTGATGGCCGGGGCGAGCGGGTCGGTGCCGGAGACGATGACCGGGTCGAGGGCACGCGCGGCGACGGCGTCCGCGTCGTGCACGTCGACGCCCTGGCGCAGCATCCACCACGTCATCGCGCGGTACTGCGCCCCCGTGTCGAGGTAGCGCAGCCCCAGCCGGTCGGCCACGGCCCGGCAGGTGCTCGACTTGCCCGAGCCCGAGGTCCCGTCGACTGCGACGACGACGTTGACCGGCACCTGCACCTGCTCATTCACGGCCCGCAGACTACCGGTGGGTGTCCCAGCCCTTCGACTCCAGTACGACGAGCAGCTGCTCCGCACGGTCCGCGACCACGTCGAGCTCGACGAGTCCGACCGGGCGGCCCGGGTCGTGGTCGATCCGCACGTCCTCGATGTTGACACCGCTCGCGCCTGCGTCGGCGAACAGCCGCGCCAGCCCGCCGGGCTCGTCGGGGAGGGCGACGCGGACCGCGGTCATCGGCTGCGGCGCGGCGCCGTGCTTGCCCGGGATGGCGCGGGTGCCGGCCTGCCCGTGGCCGAGGAGCGACTCCAGGCCGACCCGGTCCTGGGCGGTCACGGCCTCCAGCACCAGGTCGAGCCGGGCCCGGACCTCGGTCAGCAGCGCGGCCACCTCGACGGCGTTGCCGCCGATGATCTGGCTGTAGAGCCGCGGGTCACCGCCGGCGACGCGGGTCACGTCGCGAACCCCGGTGCCGGACAGTGCGAGGTGCTCGGGAGGCGCGGCGGCGAGCGTGCCGGCCACCAGCGACGCCATCAGGTGCGGGACGTGCGACGTCCGCGCGACGGCGCGGTCGTGCTCGACGGGGTCGAGCAGCACGGGCACCGCGCCGCAGACCCGCACCAGCGCCTCGACCACGCGGGTCGCCGCCGGCGTCGCGTCCGGCCCGGGCGTGACGGCCCACGGCCTGCCGTCGAAGAGGGTGGCGTTCGCCGAGAGCGGGCCGGAGTGCTCGGTGCCGGCCATCGGGTGGCTGCCGACGTACCGGCTGACGGCGGGGTGACGGGCGACCGCGTCCATCGGCGGCGCCTTCACGCTGCCGACGTCGGTCACCACGGTCTCGGGGCCGGCGGCGTCGAGCGCGGCGGTGATGGCGGCCCCCACCGCGTCCGGAGGTACGGCGACCACGACCAGCTGCGGCACGTCCTCGGGCTGCCGTGCGCGTCCCGCGCCGAGCCCGGTCGCGGTCCGGACGTGGTCCGGCGTCGTGTCGGTGAGCAGCACCTCCAGGCCCGCGCGGCGGCAGGCCAGCGCGATGGAGGTACCGATCAGTCCGGTACCGACGATCTCCACGGGCCCCACGAGGGCTCCGGCTGCGGTGGTCTCGGACACGACCGCAAGGTTAGGACAACGCCTCAGGCGGTCGGCTCCGCGCCCGGCTGGTAGGACCCGAACGACCAGTGGTTGCCCTCCGGGTCGCGCACGCTGCCGCCCCGGCCGCCGTAGTCCTGGTCCACCATCGCGCGCTCCACCGTCGCACCGCCGGTGACGGCCGCGTCGAAGACCGCGTCCGGGTCGTCGGTCACCAGGTAGACC
Organism: Nocardioides sp. Root240; assembly: GCF_001428825.1. GTDB lineage: Bacteria > Actinomycetota > Actinomycetes > Propionibacteriales > Nocardioidaceae > Nocardioides. The sequence goes on from NZ_LMIT01000002.1 coordinate 845,813, forward strand.
GCGCCGCACCCGGCCGGCTGGAGCGGACTGTCGTCGCGGACCGCTCCGAACATCAGTCCGCCGCCGCCCGGCCACAGCCACTCGGCATGGACCACCGTGCCGGACTCGTCGCGGTGGGTGGCGTGCTCGACGAAGCCGATCGTCCGCAGCCATGCCGACATGGTGTCGACATCGCGGAACTGCAGGGCGGGCCAGAGTCGTACGGTCGCAGCGTGCTCGTCAGTGCTCATGCCCCGAGCCTGCTCCCCCGTCGTCGTCGCGGTCTTGGACGAACGGGAACTCCTCGCGCAGCCAGGTCGTCGGCGTGCAGCCCGCCAACGCCGTCCACTCCCGCGTGAGGTGCGCCTGGTCGGCGTACCCGCAGACGGCGGCGACCTCCGCCAGCGGCCGCCGCCCGAGCGCGCCCCGCGCCCGCTCGAGGCGGGCGACGCGCTGGTAGGCCTTCGGCGTCAGCCCGCACTCCGCCCGCACCAACGTGCCGAGCCGCCGGCGGCTGTAGCCGACCTCGGCCGCCGCGGCCTCGACCCGCGTGCCCGCCGTGAGCAGGGCCAGTGCGTGCGCGACCTCCGCCTGCGGGCCCCGGTCCCCCGCCCGCGCGGCGAGCACCGCGAGCGCCCGGTCGACGAGCGCGACCCTCGCCGCCCAGGTCGGTACGGCGTGCAGCCGCTCCGGCAGCTCCCGCAGCCCCTTCGGTACGACGGCCTCGTCCAGGTCCGTCAGGGCTCCGGAGAGGTCCGCCGCCGGCCGCCCGAGCAGCACCCGCGCGCCCTCGAGGGTCAGTGCGAGCTGCACGCCGCGCTGCGTGCCGTCGTGGTGGATGGCCGCGGGCTCGGTGTGCAGCCCCGACAGCGACGCCCACGCCGCGTGCATCGACGCGGGCCGACCCGCCCACGAGACACGCAGCGGGTCGTCGACCGGCAGCACCAGCGTCAGCGTCGTCGAGGGCAGCCCGCGGTGGACGCCGGGCGCACCGAAGTCGACGTCGTAGGGAATCCGTGCGACGACGTACCTCCGCAGCGCGGCGGGCACCGGGGGGACCACGGATCCACCGTAGGACTACAGCCCGACGAGCTCCAGCAGCTGGCCCAGCTCGTCGTGGCTCAGCTCGCGCAGCTTGCCGCCGCCGAGCGTGCCGAGCTCGATGGGACCGAACTTGGTGCGGCTCAGCTGGCGCACCGGGTGACCGACCTCCTCGAGCAGGCGGCGCACGATCCGGTTGCGGCCCTCGTGGATCACCAGCTCGATGATCGACTTCTCCGCCCGGGTGTCGATGACCCGTGCGCGGCGCACCTCGACCGGGCCGTCGTCGAGCGTGACGCCGGCGAGCAGGTCGGCGACGGTGCCCTTGGCGAGACGCCCGGCGACCTCGGCGACGTAGGTCTTCTCCACCTCGAACGACGGGTGCGCCATCCGGTGGGCGAAGTCGCCGTCGTTGGTCAGCAGCAGCAGGCCGGAGGTGTCGGTGTCGAGCCGTCCGACGTGGAAGAGACGCTCGGGCCGGTCGCCCACGAAGTCCGACAGGGTACGACGCCCCTCGGGGTCGGACATCGTCGAGACCACCCCCCGCGGCTTGTTCAGCACCAGGTAGACGTGGTCGGAGACCGGCGGCAGCCGTTTGCCCGAGACCTTGATGACGGCGGTGCGCGGGTCGACCTTCGTACCGAGCCGGGTCACCACCTCACCGTCGACCTCGACCTCGCCCTCGAGCATCAGCTCCTCGCAGCGGCGCCGCGAGGCGACGCCGGACTGGGCGAGCAGCTTCTGCAGACGGATCTGGCCGTCCTCGTCGACCGCGATCTCACGCGTCATCGGACGACTCCTCGGTGGGCGCGGCGGCGGACTCCGGAGCCTGCGACGACGCGAGCTCCTCCTCCATCTCCGCGAGGTCGGGCAGGTGCGGGGCCAGGTCGGGCAGGTCGTCGAGGGAGACGATGCCGATCCGCTCCAGGAAGTACGACGTCGTGCGGTAGAGCGTCGCGCCGTGCTCGCCGTCCTGGCCGGCGTCCTCGACCAGGCCACGGTTGATCAGGGTCCGCATCACGCCGTCGACGTTCACGCCGCGGACCGCGGAGACCCGGGCCCGCGAGACGGGCTGCTGGTAGGCGACGACTGCGAGCGTCTCGAGCGCCGCCTGGGTCAGCCGGGCCTGCTGGCCCTCGAGCACGAAGCCCTCGACGACCGCGGCGTACTCCTCGCGCGTGTAGTAGCGCCAGCCGCCCGCGACGTTGCGCAGCTCGAAGCCGCGCTCCTGCTCGTCGTACTCGGCGGCGAGGGCGACCAGTGCGTCGGCGACCTCCTGCGCGGGGTAGCCCACGGCGGTCGCCAGCGAGATCTGGTCGAGCGGCTGGTCGGCGACCATCAGCACCGCCTCGAGCGAGGGCCGCAGCGGCGCGAGGGGCATCGGGAGCGCCTCGTCGGCCACTTCCTCGGCGGGGCCCACGTCCTCGGCCGGGGGCTGTGCCTCGGCCGGGATCTCGTCAGTCATCGGTGCTCTCCTCCGGGGGCAGCGGCGCCCCGTCGAACTCGTCGGTGATCAGGTCCTCCACGTCGACCGCCTCGTCGCCGGTCCACCGCACGGTCAGCTCGCCGAGCGGCGTCACCTGGTCGAACGCCACCGCGCCCTCGCGGAACAGCTCCAGCAGGGAGAGGAAGCGCGCGACGGTGGTGAGCGTGTCGGGCGAGTCGCCGCACAGGGCCCGGAAGGTCATCGTGCCACTGCGCCGCAGCCGGTCGACCACGACCGCCGCCTGCTCGCGCACGCTGACCGTCGGGGCGTGGATGTGGTGGAGGGTCAGCTCCAGCTCGGGCTTGGGCGTCATCGCCCGGGCCGCCAGCGCCGCGAAGGCGTCGAGGCCGATCCCGATCAGCACCTCGGGGAGCAGGCCGGCGAAGCGCTCCTCCAGCCCCACCGCCCGCGGGAAGCGCCGCGACTCGGCCTGGAGACGAGCGTCGAAGACCGCGGCGACCTGCTTGTAGGCCTTGTACTGCAGCAGCCGCGCGAACAGCAGGTCGCGCGCCTCGAGCAGGGCCAGGTCCTCCTCGTCCTCCACGTCGCCCTGGGGCAGCAGCCGGGCGGCCTTGAGGTCGAGCAGCGTCGAGGCGATGAGCAGGAAGGAGGTGGTCTCCTCCAGGTCCGCGTCGGGCAGGTGCTTGATGTGGGCGATGAACTCGTCGGTGACCTTCGAGAGCGCGATCTCGGTGACGTCGAGCTTGTGCTTGGAGATCAGGCTCAGCAGCAGGTCGAAGGGACCCTCGAAGTTCGTCAGGTGGACCTCGAAGCCACCCTTCGAGTCGCTCTCGGCCTCGCCGAGGGCGTCCTCCTCACTCACGCAGGCGCCTGACGAGAGGCGATTCCTCTCCTGCCGTCTCCAGGTCCGCCAGGACCAGGTGCAGCGCCTCGCGGACGAGCCGGCCCCGGTCGACGGCCAGTCCGTGCTCGCCGCGCAGCGTCAGTCGCGCGCGCTCCAGCTCCATCAGCTCGTCGGAGGTGATGTAGACCGTGATCTTCTCGTCGTGGCGGATCCGCCCGCTCGGGCCCTTCTGGGCCTCCTGCGGCGGGTCGGGAACCGCCCGGACGGCGGGCTCGGAGGTGGCACGGAAGAGGTCGTCGGCAGCCGGCAGGCTCACACGTCGAGGCACCGAACCGCCACCTCCTTGGCCAGCTGACGGTAGGCCTCCGCCCCGGTGGAGCTGGAGGCGTACGACGTGATGGGCTCGCCCGCCACCGTCGAGTCGGAGAACTTCACCGTACGGCGGATCACCGTGTGGAAGACCTTGTCGCCCCAGGCCTGCACGAGGCGCTCGAGGACCTCGCGGCCGTGGAGCGTGCGGCCGTCGTACATGGTGCCGAGCACGCCGTCGACCTCGAGCGTCGGGTTGAGGCGCTGCTTGACCTTGTCGATGGTGGCCTTCAGCAGCGCGACCCCGCGCAGCGCGAAGTACTCGCACTCCAGCGGCACGATCACGCCGTGGGAGGCGGTGAGCGCGTTGACCGTCAGCAGGCCGAGGGACGGCTGGCAGTCGATGAGGATGACGTCGTAGTCCTTCATCGCCGGCGCGAGCACCCGCTGCAGGGTCTGCTCGCGGGCGACCTCGTGCACAAGCTGCACCTCGGCCGCCGACAGGTCGATGTTGGACGGCAGCAGGTCCATGCCGGGCACGCCGGAGGGCACGACGACCTCGTCGAGCGTCGTCTCCGGGTCCATCAGCAGGTTGTAGACGGTCATGTCCATCTCGTGCGGGTTCAGCCCGAGACCGACCGACAGCGAGCCCTGCGGGTCGAAGTCGACCAGCAGCACCTTGCGGCCGTACTCGGCCAGCGCCGCACCCAGGTTGATGGTCGTCGTGGTCTTGCCGACGCCACCCTTCTGGTTGCACATCGAGATCACCCGCGCGTTGCCGTGGGCGGTCACCGGCTTCGGGTCCGGCAGCACCGGCATCGGGCGGCCGGTCGGGCCGATGTCGGCCGTCGGCTCGATCGGGACCCGCACCATCGGGGTCTCCGGGGTCGGGAACTGCAGCGTCATCGCATCCTCCGTGCCGAGAGGCACCTCGGTGCCCGTCTCGCGCGCGGGTGCCGGCATCGGCATCCGCGGCGGCATGTCGGGTGCACTGGATCCTCCGTAGGTACCGACCATCGCCCTCACCTTGCGTCGTGGAGTGGTTGCGGGCTCCTTCCCCAGAGCCCGGGACCCTTCCATCCAACAATGTCGACACGACGACATTCGGGAGGCGCGCCGGTCAGCCGGTGAGGCTCACCATCTCCAGGGTGTGGACGACGGCCTCGCCCGCCTCGTCGCTGGCCGCGAGGTCGACCTCGGCGCGGATCACCCAGTCGTGGTTGCCGTCCGGGTCGTGCAGGGTCTGGGTCGCGATCCAGCGACCGGGAGCCTTCTCGACCGTCAGCAGCGCCGGTCCGCGGGCATCGGCGTCGGTGAGCAGGCGGTCGTGCTCGTCGTAGAAGTCCTCGATCGCCTGGTCCCAGTCACGCTCGCCCCACTCCGCACCCTCGTCGAGGGCGGCAAGGGCGGGGACGTCGTCGCGCGCGACCAGCTCCACGCGTCGCCACAGCGCGTTGCGGACCATCACGTCGAACACCCGGCCCTGCTGGCTCAGCGGGCGCGGCGGGGGCGGCGGCTCGTGATGGCTCACGGCCGACGGCGCGTGCGACGGGTCGGCGAGCGCCTCCCACTCGTCGAGCAGCGAGGAGTCGACCTGGCGCACGGTCTCCCCCAGCCACTCGACCAGCAGCTCCAGCTCGTCGCGGCGGTACGACGCCGGGACGGTCTGGCGCAGGGCACGGTAGGCGTCGGTGAGGTAGCGCAGCACCAAGCCCTCGGAGCGGGCCACCTGGTAGCGGGAGACGAGGTCGGTGAAGCCCATCCCCTGCTCCCACATCTCGCGCACGACCGACTTCGGCGCGAGCGCGTCGGGGGCGAGCCAGGGGTGCCGCTCGCGGTAGGTCTCGAAGAGCGGCTCGAGCAGGTCGGCGAGCGGCTCGGGCCAGGTGATCTCCTCGACCAGGGCCATCCGCTCGTCGTACTCGACGCCGTCGGCCTTGAGCGCGGCGATCGCCTCGCCCCGCGCGGCATGGCGCTGGGCCATCAGCAACGGACGCGGCGCCTCGAGCGTCGCCTCGACCACCGAGACGACGTCGAGCACGAAGGTGTCGCTGTCGGGGTCGAGCACGTCGAGGACGGCCAGCGCGAAGTGCGACAGCGGCTGGTTGAGCGCGAAGTCGACGGGCAGCGCCTCGGTCAGCACGTAGCGACGTCCGAAGCGGTCGACCTCGTCGAGCCGGGTCAGCACCTCCGAGGTGACCAGGCTGCGGGCCAGCCGGACCGCACGCTTGGCCAGCCGGAGCTGGGTCCTGCGGTCCTCGTGGTTGTCCATCAGCAGCCGCCGCATGACCGGGAAGGCGTCCTCCTCGCGGGAGAGGACGTTGACGAGCATCGCGTTGTCGACCTTCATCTGCGACTTCAGCGCCTCCGGCCTGCCCTCGACGAGCTTGTCGAAGGTCGCCTCGGTCCAGACCACGGTGCCCGGCGGCGGCTTCTTCAGCTGCGCCTTGGACCCACGCTTGGCCTGCTTCTCGGCGCTCATGGCAGCGTTCTTGGCCGCCGCCTTGGCCTTGGCCTTCTCGTTCTCGATGACGTGCTCCGGCGCCTGGACGACGACGTAGCCCGCCGTGTCGTAGCCCGCGCGCCCCGCCCGGCCGGCGATCTGGAGGAACTCGCGCGTGCGCAGCACCCGCTGCCGGCTGCCGTCGAACTTGGCGAGCCCGGTGAACAGCACCGTGCGGATCGGCACATTGATGCCGACGCCGAGGGTGTCCGTCCCGCAGATGACCGTCAGCAGGCCGGCCTGGGCGAGCTGCTCGACGAGGCGGCGGTAGCGCGGCAGCATCCCGGCGTGGTGGACGCCGATCCCCTGCCGCAGCAGCTTGCTGAGGGTCTTGCCGAAGCCGGCGGCGAAGCGCACCGGGGCGAGCCGCTCGGCGATCTGGTCCTTGCGGTCCTTCGGGAGCACCGTGTCCAGCCGGCCCGGGCCGCTCAGGAGCGAGACGGCGTGCTCGACCGCGGCGGCCTGGGTGAAGTGGACGACGTAGACCGGGCCCTGGCCGGTGGTGACCAGCTCCTCGAGCTTCTCCCCCATCGGCGAGAGCGACCAGCTGAAGTCCAGCGGCACCGGGCGCTCGGCCTGGTCGACGATCGAGGTGTCACGGCCGTTGCGGCGGGTCAGGTCGGCGGCCAGCTCCGTGGTGTCGCCGAGCGTCGCGGACATCAGCAGGAACTGCGCCTCGGGCAGCTCGATCAGCGGTACCTGCCACGCCCAGCCGCGGCCGGGCTCGCCGTAGAAGTGGAACTCGTCCATCACGACCATGCCGACGTCGGCGCCGGCGCCCTCGCGCAGCGCGATGTTGGCGAGCACCTCGGCCGTGCAGCAGATGACGGGCGCGTCTGCGTTGACCGCGACGTCGCCGGTCAGCATGCCGACGTCGGCCGCGCCGAACACCTCGACCAGGTCGAAGAACTTCTCGCTGACCAGCGCCTTGATCGGCGCGGTGTAGAAGGTCACCCGGTCGTCGGTGAGCGCCGCCATCGCCGCGGCCATCGCGACGAGCGACTTGCCCGAGCCGGTCGGCGTCGCGAGGACGACGTTGTCGCCGGCCAGCAGGGAGAGAATCGCCTCCTCCTGGTGGGGGTAGAGCTCGAGGCCGCGTTCCTCGGCGTACCGGGTGATGCGGTCGTAGGCCGCGTCCTGGGCGTCAGGCATCGCGCGCCCTCGGGTGGGCGGTCGCGAAGACCTCGCGGAGGTTGTCGACCGTGACCAGGGTGTAGACCTGCGTGGTCGTGACCGACGCGTGCCCGAGCAGCTCCTGGACGACGCGGACGTCAGCGCCGCCGTCGAGCAGGTGGGTCGCGAACGAGTGGCGCAGCGTGTGGGGCGACACGTCGCGGGTCACACCGGCCCGCTCGGCCGCCTTCACCAGGACCGCCCACGCCGACTGGCGCGAGAGCCGGCCGCCGCGGGCGTTCAGGAAGAGCGCGGGCGTCGCCTGGGCGACGAGCGCGGGCCGACCCCGCACGAGGTACGCCGACAGCGCCGCCCGCGCGTACGAGCCGACCGGCACCAGCCGCTCCTTGCCGCCCTTGCCGCGCAGCAGCACGGCGTTGTCGAGGTCGAGTCCCGACACGTCGTCGACGTCGAGCCCGACGGCCTCGGAGATGCGCGCACCCGTGCCGTAGAGCACCTCGAGCAGCGCCCGGTCCCGCAGCGCCAGCGGCGTGCCCGGGGCCCCTGCCGCGTCGAGGATCGCCTCGACGTCGGACAGTGGGAGCGCCTTGGGAAGCCGCTTCGCCGGGGTCGGCGGCTTCACCGCCGCGGCCGGGTCGAGCTGCGCCAGCCCGTCCGCGACCGCGAACTTGTGGAAGCCGCGGACCGCCACGACCGTGCGGGCCGCCGACGACGCGCTCAGCGGCGGGTGGTCCGCGTCGCCCTCGCGCAACCGCATCAGGAACTCGGTCACCGTGGACTCGGTGACGGCGTCCAGCCGGTCGATCCCGGCGGCCGCGAGGTGCTCGCGGTAGCGCCGCAGGTCACGCTGGTAGGACGTCAGCGTGTTCGCTGCCAGACCCTTCTCGACCGTCAGGTGGTCCAGGTAGGTCCGGACCGCCCGGTCCACCGCGCCTGCACCACTCACCCGGTCAGGCTAGCGGCACGGGCGCACCGGTCAGGCCAGCGCCTCCGCGAGCGACACCGCCGTGATGCCGACGGCCTCGCCGACGGGCGCGTTGGTGAGCCGGCCGGCGTGGGTGTTGAGCCCCAGGGCGAGGCTGGCGTCAGCCCGGCAGGCCTCCTGCCAACCCTTGTCGGCAAGCGCCACCACGTACGGCAGCGTGGCGTTGGTCAGCGCATAGGTCGACGTGTTCGGCACCGCGCCCGGCATGTTGGCCACGCAGTAGAAGGTCGAGTTGTGCACCTGGTACGTCGGGTCGGCGTGCGTCGTCGGGCGGGTGTCCTCGAAGCAGCCACCCTGGTCGACCGCGATGTCGACGAGCACCGAGCCCGGCTTCATGCGGGACACCAGGTCGTTCGAGACGAGCTTGGGCGCCGCGGCACCGGGGATCAGCACCGCGCCGATCACCAGGTCGGCCTCCATGACCTGCTGCTCCAGGGTGAGCTTCGACGACGCGAGGCCGTGGACCCGGTTGTTGTAGCGCCAGAAGGACATCCGCAGCTTGTCGAGGTCGGTGTCGAGCAGCGTCACGTCGGCACCCATGCCGAGCGCGATGTTGGCGGCATTCTGGCCGGAGACCCCGGCCCCGATGATGACGACCTTGGCGTTGGCGACCCCACCGACGCCGCCCATCAGCACGCCGCGGCCGCCCTGGGCCTTCATCAGCGAGTGCGCGCCGACCTGCGGTGCGAGGCACCCGGCGACCTCGGACATCGGGTACAGCAGCGGCAGCGCGCCGGACGGCAGCTGCACGGTCTCGTAGGCGATACCGGTGACCTCGCGCGCGAGCAGCTCCTGGGTGAGCGGCTTGTCGGCGGCCAGGTGCAGGTAGGTGAAGAGGGTCTGGCCCTCGCGGATCCGGTGGTACTCCTCGGCGACCGGCTCCTTGACCTTGAGCACCAGGTCCACCCCACCGTCGGTGCCCCAGGCCTCCTCGGCGGTCGCGACGATCGTTGCACCGGCGGCGACGTAGTCGGCGTCGTCGATCGACGAGCCGAGGCCCGCGCCCGCCTGGACGACGACCTCGTGGCCGTGGGCGACCAGCTCGTGCACGCCGATGGGGGTGATCGCCACCCGGTACTCGTGGTTCTTGACTTCCTTCGGCACACCGACGCGCATGGGAGGACCCTCCTGGTCACCGGCATTCCGACGTGGATTCCCGGGTCAGGAGAAATAGTGAAGAACCGTCGAGCCCACCGCTAGAGGGCGCAGCGATTATTCGAAGGCGTCGCGCGATTCCGGATCGGATCGTCGGCGATCAGGCCTGTGGCGCAGGTCGCACCGAACGTGGTTCGGCCGCCGGACGGCCCCGTAGGTGCTCGAAGATCAGGCTCGTCTCGGTCATCGCGACGTCCTTGGTGCCGCTGAGGTGGTTGACCACGAAGCCGCGCAGCTCCTCCGAGCCCGCGGTCGCGACGTGCACCAGGAAGTCGTCGGCTCCGGCGAGGAAGTAGACGTTGAGCACCTCGGGGAGCTCGGCCATCATCTGCGCGAAGGCGCTCAGCTCCCCGCGCGCGTGCGGGCGGAGCCGGACCGAGATCATCGCCTGCAGCGGCCGCCCGATGGCCGCCTGGTCGACCTCGGCGTGGGCGCCGCGGATCACGCCGCGCTCGAACAGCGACCGGACCCGGCCGTGGCAGGTGGACGGCGCGATGCCGACCCGGGCGGCCAGCACGTTGTTGGCCAGCCGGGCGTCGTCCTGCAGCTCACGGACGATGGCGGCGTCGATCGCGTCCAGCTCGGACATGGTCAGCGGCCCTGTGTGCGCTCGCGCTCGCGGCGCACCTGCAGGGCCAGCACCACCTGGACCACCGGTCCGTCGGCCACGGCACCGCTCAGCACCGCGTCGACCAGCTCGTCGAAGGGCACCCAGAGCTGCTCGAGGTCCGCCTCCTCGTGCTCCAGCACGAAGTCGCCCCGGTCCGTCGGCGCGAGGCCCTCGGCGAGGTAGTAGTGGATCTTCTCCGCGGAGTACCCCGGCGAGCTGTACGTCGACAGCAGGTGCGTCCAGCGCTCGGCCCGGAAGGCCGCCTCCTCGCGCAGCTCGCGTCGCGCCACCTGCTCCGGGTCCTCGCCGGGGTGGTCGATCACGCCCGCCGGCAGCTCGAGCAGACGGGCCTGGGCGGCGTGGCGGTACTGCCGGATGCACAGCACCCGGTCCTGCTCGTCGATGGCGAGGACCACCGCAGCGCCGGGGTGCTCGACCACGAGGCGACGGAAGGCCTCCTCGTCGTGGTCGCCGGGGCGTCGTACCCGGTCGGAGCGCAGGGCCAGCACCCACGCGTCCCGGTGCAGGTCGGTGGACGCCTCCACCGGCCACGACTCCGGGACGTCCCGGACGCTCACCACGAGCCCACCACCAGGCCCTCAGTCCTCGTCGACGGGCTCGGGGTGCAGGCCGGACTCGTCGATCTCCAGACGGGTCTCGCGCTGCCGGGCGATCGCCGCGCCCACCAGGCCCGCGAAGAGCGGGTGCGGGCGGGTCGGCCGCGAGCGCAGCTCGGGGTGTGCCTGGGTGCCGATGTAGTAGGGGTGCACGTCGCGCGGCAGCTCCACGAACTCGACCAGGTCGAGGTCGGGGTTGATGCCGGAGAAGACCAGGCCGGCCTCCTCCAGCTGCGCACGGTAGGCGTTGTTGACCTCGTAGCGGTGGCGGTGCCGCTCCTCGATCGACTCGGCGCCGTAGACCTCCGCGGCGATCGAGCCCGGCGTGAGCGTGGCCGGGTACAGGCCCAGCCGCATCGTGCCGCCCAGGTCACCGGAGCCGTCGACGATGGACTTCTGCTCCTCCATCGTGGCGATGACCGGCTCCGGGGTGTCCGGGTCGAACTCGGTCGAACCGGCCTTGGTCAGGCCCAGCTCGGTGCGCGCGTACTCGATCACCATCGACTGCAGGCCCAGGCACAGGCCGAGCGTCGGGATGCCGTGGGCGCGGGCGTAGGTCAGCGCGCCGAGCTTGCCCTCGAGGCCGCGGATGCCGAAGCCGCCCGGCACGCAGATGGCGTCGACGTCGGACAGGTGGCGGGTCGCGCCGGCCGGGGTCTCGCACTCGTCGGAGGCGACCCAGCGCAGGTGCACCTTGGCCTCGTGGGCGAAGCCGCCGGCACGCAGCGCCTCGGTGACCGACAGGTAGGCATCGTGCAGGTCGATGTACTTGCCGACCAGCGCGATGGTGACGTCCTCCTTCGGGTGGTGCACCCGGCGGAGCAGGTCGTCCCAGACCGTCCAGTCGACGTCCCGGAAGGGCAGGTTCAGGCGTCGTACGACGTAGGCGTCGAGGCCCTGGCGGTGCAGCACCTTCGGGATGTCGTAGATCGACGGCGCATCGGGCGCGGTGACGACGGCGTCCTGGTCGACGTCGCACATCAGCGAGATCTTCTTCTTGATGCTCTCCGGCAGCTCGCGGTCCGCGCGGCAGACCACGGCGTCGGGCTGGATGCCGACCTGGCGCAGCGCGGCGACCGAGTGCTGGGTCGGCTTGGTCTTCAGCTCGCCCGACGGGCCGATGAACGGCACCAGCGAGACGTGCAGGAAGAAGCAGTTGTCGCGGCCGATGTCGTGACGCACCTGGCGCGCGGCCTCGAGGAAGGGCAGCGACTCGATGTCGCCCACCGTGCCGCCGATCTCGGTGATCACGATGTCGACCGCGTCGTCGCCGGTGCCGCGCCCCATGGCCAGGATGCGGTCCTTGATCTCGTTGGTGATGTGCGGGATCACCTGGACCGTGTCGCCGAGGTACTCCCCCTTGCGCTCCTTGGCGATCACCGAGGAGTAGACCTGACCGGTCGTGACGTTCGCGATCTGGTTGAGGTCGGTGTCGAGGAAGCGCTCGTAGTGGCCGATGTCGAGGTCGGTCTCGGCGCCGTCGTTGGTGACGAAGACCTCGCCGTGCTGGAACGGGTTCATCGTGCCGGGGTCCACGTTGAGGTACGGGTCGAGCTTCTGCATCGTGACCCGCAGGCCGCGCGAGCGGAGCAGGCGACCGAGGCTGGAGGCAGTCAGACCCTTGCCGAGGGAGGAGGCGACGCCTCCGGTCACGAAGAGGTGCTTTGCCTGTCGATTCGTGCCGCTACCGGAAGCCATGTTCACGGGATTCCATCCTACTACGAGTTGGTGCTCAAGCCGTACGTCGGCGCGCCAGGTCCAGCAGCTCCCGCGCGTGCGCGAGGGCCGTGTCCGACTCCGCCAGGCCCGCGAGCATGCGGGAGAGCTCGCGCTCGCGCCCCGCGTCGTCGAGGGTGACCAGGCCCGAGGTGGTGACGGTGCCGTCGCTGGACTTCTCCACCAGCACGTGCCGGTCCGCGAACGCGGCGACCTGTGGGAGGTGGGTCACGACCAGCACCTGGGCGTCGTCGGCCAGGGTGGCGAGGCGGCGGCCGATCTCGACGGCGGCAGCACCGCCGACGCCGGAGTCGACCTCGTCGAAGACGAAGGTGGGCACCGGGCTGGTGCCGGCGAGACAGACCTCGACGGCCAGCATCACCCGCGAGAGCTCACCGCCCGACGCGCCCTTGTGCAGCGGCCGGGGCTCCGAGCCGGAGTTCGCCGCGAGGAGGAACTCCACGTCGTCGAGACCGCTGCGCCCGAACCGGACCCAGCGCTCCCCCACGCGCAGCACGTCCGCCGGGGGGTGCCCGGGATCCGCGGGCGGGTCGACCTCGCGCGGCGAGACCCGGATCGTCACCCGGGCGTGCGGCATCGCGAGCAGGGTGAGCTCGTCGCTCACCGCGCCGGACAGCTTCTCGGCGGCGGCCACCCGCGCCTGGCTCAGCGCCACGCCCGCCTCGGCGAGCTGCTCGCGGAGCCGGGTCGCCCACGCAGCGAGCTCCTGGATCCGCTCGTCGGTCGAGTCCAGGTCGAGCAGTCGGGTGGACGCGGTCTCGGCCCAGGCCAGCACCTCGTCGACGGTCTCGCCGTACTTGCGGGTCAGCGCGGTCAGCGCCGCCCGCCGCTCCGAGACGGCCGCCAGACGACTCGGGTCGGTGTCGACGCCCGAGGCGTACGACGCGACGTCCGCGGCCACGTCGGAGAGCAGGTAGCTCACCTCCGCCACCCGGTCGGCCAACGCCGCGGCCTGAGGGTCGTGGTCGCGCACACCCTCGAGCAAGCCGCGCGCGGCCGCGACCGCACCCAGCGCGTCGGGCGAGCCGTGCTCGCTGGAGAGCGCCTCCCGCGCCTGCTCGGCGGCACCGCGCAGGGTGTCGGCGTGGCCCAGCCGCGCCTCCTCGGATGCGAGCTCGGCATCCTCGCCGGGCTGCGGCGCGACGGCCGCCACCTCGTCGACGCCGTAGCGCAGCACGTCCGCCTCGCGCGCCCGCTCGCGCGCGGTCGCGGTCACCTCGGCCAGCTCCTGCTCGGTCGAGACGAGCTGGTCGTGGAGCGCGGCGTAGGAGGCGTGCAGGTCCTCGAGCGCCCCGAACCGGTCCAGCGCGTGCCGCTGGGTCTGGGGCTTGAGCAGCCGGTGCTGGTCGGACTGGCCGTGGACCGCCACCAGCGGCTCGGCGATCTCGGCCAGGGTCGCGACCGGGACGGAGGCGCCGCCGGCGAACGCCCGCGAGCGCCCCTCGGCGCTCACGTTGCGCGCCAGCACGATCCCGTCGTCCTCGACCTCGCCGCCGGCCTCCTCGACCGCCGCTGCGAGACCCGGGACGGCTGTCGCGGCGATCAGGCCCTCGACGCGGGCCTGCTTGGCCCCGGCCCGGACCGCGCCGCTGTCGGCGCGCCCACCCAGCAGCAGGCCGAGCGCGGTCACCACCATCGTCTTGCCGGCACCGGTCTCACCGGTGATCACGGTCAGTCCCGGCCCCAGCTCGAGCACGGACGCGTCGATCACGCCCAGCGAGCTGATCCGCAGCTCCTCGATCACTCGCGTTCTCCTGTCGCGGGGGAACCGCCCTGTCGCAGCTGGCGGCGCAGCTCCGCCGCGCCCCGCCACCCCTCGACGGACAGTCCGAACTTGGCGACCAGCCGGTCGGTGAACGGTGCCTCGTGGAGCCGGACCAGACGCACCGGCCGCACCCCGCGGCTGACCTCGATCCGCGCGCCGGGCGGCAGGTCGACACTGCGCCGACCGTCGCACCACAGGACGCCGGAGCTCTCGTTGCCGTCCAGCACCTCGATGGCGATCGTGGACGACGGCGCCACCACCATGGGACGCGCGAACAGCGCGTGCGCGCTCAGCGGCACGATGCACAGCGCCTCGACCTGCGGCCACACGACCGGGCCGCCGGCGCTGAAGTTGTAGGCCGTCGAGCCGGTCGGCGTCGCGCACACCACGCCGTCGCAGCCCCAGCGCGACAACGGCCGGTCGTCGATCTCGATGACGACCTCGAGCATCCGCTCCCGTGCCGCCTTCTCCACGCTCGCCTCGTTGACGGCGAACGTCGAGTAGACCAGCTCGCCCTCGACGAACGCGCGCACGTCGAGCGTGAGCCGGTCCTCGGTCGTGTACCGCTGGTGCACGATCGCGTCGATGGTCGCCGCGACGTCCTCGTGCTCGGCCTCCGCCAGGAAGCCGACGTGCCCCAGGTTGACGCCGAGCACCGGCGTCAGCCGGGTGTGGGTCACCTCCGCTGCCCGCAGGATGCTGCCGTCGCCGCCGATCACCACCGTCAGCTCGCAGCCCCGGCTCGCATCGGTCTCGGAGTCGGTCAGCTCGACCTCGGGGAAGTAGCCCGCCGGGTCCAGCTCGAGCTCGTCGGCCTCGGAGCGGAGCAGGCGCACAACGATGCCGTGGCCGGAGAGTTCCTTGACGAACGCGCGCGCGACGTCGCGAGCCTCGGCCCGCCGCGTGTGGGCGAGCACGAGGACGCGCCGGATGCCGTCCAGGGTCGCGGGGTTGGTCACGGCCCCACCCTCTCATCCGGGTCCGACGTACCGCGCCGCACGATCGCCGCGACGGACTCGTCGTCCACAGCCTGCGGCCCGTGGCGCAGCCACAGGAAGAACTCCACGTTGCCCGACGGCCCCGGGAGCGGGCTCACCGTGACCGCCTGCGCACCCCAGCCGCGCTCGCCGGCCGCGCGGGCCACCCCGAGCACGGTCTCGACCCACAGCTCGGGGTCGCGGACCACGCCGCCCTTGCCGAGCCGGTCCTTGCCGACCTCGAACTGCGGCTTGACCATCAGCGCGAGGTCGCCGTCCGGCCGGGTCACCCCGAGCAGGGCGTCCAGCACGAGGGTCAGCGAGATGAACGACAGGTCGCCCACCACCAGATCGACCGGTCCCCCGATCGCCTCCGCCTCCAGGGTCCGTACGTTCGTCCGGTCGTGCACGTGCACCCGCTCGTGCTGCTGCAGCGACCAGTGCAGCTGGCCGTAGCCCACGTCCACCGCGACCACCTCGGCCGCGCCCGCCCGCAGCAGGACGTCCGTGAACCCGCCGGTCGACGCTCCTGCGTCCAGGCAACGGCGCCCTTCCACGGACAGCCCCTGCGCACCGAACACCGCCAGCGCACCCGCCAGCTTGTGCGCGCCGCGCGAGACGTAGTCCGGGCCGTTCTCGCCCTCCAGCACCACGATCGCGACGTCCGTGGTCACGCCCGTCGCCGGCTTGGACGCGAGCGCGCCGGACACCTTGACCCGGCCGTCGGCGATCAGCTGGGCCGCCCGCTCACGGGACGGCGCCAGTCCGCGCCGCACCAGCTCGGCGTCGAGCCGCAGCCTGCGCGGCGGCACTAGGCCGGCGTGGGTGGGTTGTCGAGCGTGTGCCGGAGGCCGGCGTGCGCCTCCTCGAAGACGGCGGCATGCTCCTCGAGGGGCCGGGCATCCAGGCCCGCGACGAGGTCGAGCACGCGGTCGACGGCTTCGATGCCGGTCGGCACAGGGGCCGGAACGGGTACCTCGGTCATGCCGCGAGGCTACCGCGCCGAAGCGCCGGGAGTCGGGAGCGTGGCCGCGGTGACGTCGACCACCGTTCCGGTCGCGTCCAGGTGCTCCCAGGCCGCCGCGGCCGCGACCCGCCACCCGTCGTCGGAAGATCCGTCCCCACTCGCCCGATCGACCCTCAGCGCACCGCGCTCCACGCGCGCCCGCCAGCCGCCGAGCTGCCACTCCCCGCCGTCACGGACCGGCTCCGCGTGCGCGCCCACCAACCCGCCCAGGTCGCCGGCGAGGTACGACGGCCGCAGCTCCGGGCGCGCCGCCACCAGCTCGGGCAGCCCGGTCACCCCGGTGAGGACCAGCAGCGAGTCCACGCCGGCGTTCCGCGCGCCCTCGATGTCGGTGTCGAGCCGGTCCCCGACCATCAGCGGGCGTGAGCCGCCCACCCGTCGTACGGTCTCGTCGAGCAGGGGGCGCTCCGGCTTGCCGGCCACCACCGGCCTCACGCCGGTGAACCGCTCCAGCATGTCCACCATCACGCCGTGCCCCGGCGCCACCCCGAATGCCGTCGGGATGGTCCGGTCCGTGTTCGACGCGATCCACGGCAGGCCCGCGCGCACCCGCACCGCCACCCGCATCACGTCCTTCCACGGCACCTCCGGCCCGTAGCCGGTCACCACGCCCACGGCGTCGTCCTCGGCTCCCACCGCGACCAGTCCTGCCTCGGCCAGTGCCGCCTCGAGCCCGGCAGCACCCAGGCACACCAACCGGGCCCCCGGCCCCCACCGCTCGGCAGCCAACCGAGCCGCCGCCTGCGCGCTGGTCACGACGTCCTCGACCCGCGCCTCGACCCCGAGCTCGGTCAGGTGCGCCGCCACCGCCTCCGGAGGACGCGAGGCGTTGTTGGTGATGAACGCGACCCGCATCCCCGCCGCTCGCGCGTTCGCGATGTTCCGCGCCGCGCCCGGCACGGCGTCCGCGCCGATGTAGACCACACCATCAAGATCCAGCATCGCCAGGTCGTAGGCGTCGGTCAGCGGCACGAGCGAGGTCAGCAACACAGGTACACCTTGCCAGCCACCTCCTCGCCTCGATCCGTAGGATTCCCGAGTGGACGCAGCAGCACTGGTGACTCCCCCGTACGTCGCGGGACCACTGCGCCTCGTCCCCTTCCGAGGACTCATGCTCAGCCCCGGCCGGGTCGGCAACCCGACCACAGGCCGCGCCTTCGCCCGTCCGTACAAGGACGTCTCCGCCCGGCTCCTGCGCTGGCAGGCCCGCGGCTACGTCCGGCAGGACGCCGCGCCCGCGCTCTACCTCCACGAGTACACCTCGGCCGGGATGACGGTCCGCGGCCTGGTCGGCGCCCTGGACGTCTCCCGGCGCGCCACCCGCCCGGCCGACCGTGCCGTCCTCCCGCACGAGGGCATCCACCCGGCCCAGGCCGACGACCTGGCCGACCGGATGGCAGAGATGGAGCTCAACCCGGCCCCCATCCTGCTGGTCCACCGCGGCACCGACCGTCTGCGCACCGTCCTCGCCGAGGTCGCCCGCAGCTCCCCGCAGCACGCCTTCACCGACCGCAGCGAGCAGCAGCACCGGATCTGGGCCATCCGCGACGACGAGACCCTGGCCGCCATCGCCGCCGAGCTCGCCGACAGCCGCGCCCTGATCGCCGACGGCCACCACCGCTACGCCGCGTACCTCCGTCTCCAGCGCCGCCTGGCCACCGACACCCCGGGACCCGCCACGACCGATTTCGGCCTCGCCATGCTGGTCGACCAGGACACCACGCCGCTCTTCCTCGGGCCGATCCACCGCACTCTCGCCGGCACCTCGCTCGACGACCTGCGCGACGCCGTGCAGAGCGTGGGACTCGGCTACCAGGACCACACCCAGGCCGAGGCTGTCGCTGCCCTGTCAGCCACGAGGCTGGCGGCCACGGACGGCAAGCAATGGGCCGTCGTCAGTCTCAATCCCAGCCTGCGCGAGGCCGCCGTCGAGACGCTCCACCGGCGCATCGTTCCCGCGCTCCCTCACGGGCCCAGCTCGATCGCCTACCACCACAGCGTGGACGACGCCCTCGGAAGTGCCCGCACCGACGCGATCTCCGTCCTGATGCCCGCCCCCTCCGTGGACCTGGTGCTCGAGATCGCCGAGGCCGACCGGCTGCTGCCCGAGAAGGCCACCTCCTTCCAGCCCAAGCCCAGTCTCGGCGTCCTCATCCGCTCCCTGCGCGACGAGTCACCCGACACCCACTGACCTCGACCTCGACGCGCGACATCGTCCGCTCGCCTGCACGGAAGAACCGCCGACGCAGCGCGCCCTCGATCTCGACCTCGTCGCCGTCGTGCCAGCCAGCCATCGTCCGTCGCGGACGCGAGGCCCACGCTGCCAGGTCCACCACGTCGACCGAGGGCGTCCGCCGCCCCGACGGCAGGGTCTTCACCTCGTCGCGGGCCACCACGATCCGGCACACGCACAGCTCATCACCACTGGGCAGGGTTCGCACCTCCGGCTCACCGCTCAGCCGGCCGGCCAGGTGCACCACATTCCGTTCCATCCGATTCCTCCTCCAAGATTGGTGGAACCAGCCTGCGCCCGGGGTCCGACAAGCTCGGTTGGGTGCAGGCCCAACTGTGGAGAACCGCGCCGAGGACGATGCCTGTGGACACCCGGCGGCCAGAAAAACAACGCGACAGAGCGAAAACGCCCCAAAAACACCAAAGGGCCAGCATTTCTGCTGGCCCTTTGGCGAATGTATGTCCGGCGGCGTCCTACTCTCCCACATCCTCTCGGTTGCAGTACCATCGGCGCTGGCAGGCT
>NZ_LMIT01000003.1:0-7645 GCF_001428825.1 Nocardioides sp. Root240
ACCCACACATGCAGCAGAAGAGCCGAAACTTCGTCGTCCAAGCGTGAGTTTTGTCGTCCAGGCACGGGAGAAACACCGGCCGGCCGGTGAAACTGGCGCCTCGTCAGCGGACGACAGCCCGCCCACAGGAACCGCACAGGCAACGACCGCAGGCTCGGGGCATGAGCCACCACGCTGACGAGACCGAAGAGCACGACCTCGGGCTGTCCCACGACCTGCCGAAGTTCATGGCGCGTCGTGGGCTGCTCGGCATCCTGGGCGGGGCCGGCGCCGCCGCGGCGCTGACCGCCTGCGGGTCGGACGACACGACCGCCGCATCCAGCGGTACGCCGAGCAGCTCCACGACGGCCGCCGCGCCGGGCCCCGGCGGCAACCCGCCCGACGGTGGTGGGGCGATGGGCGCGGACGCCGGCGTCGAGGTCGCCGAGGGCGAGATCCCCGAGGAGACGGCCGGGCCCTACCCGGGCGACGGGAGCAACGGGCCCAACGTGCTGACCGAGTCGGGCATCGTGCGCAGCGATCTCACCTCCAGCTTCGGCTCGGGCTCGGGCGTCGCCGAGGGCGTCGCGACGACCGTGAAGCTCAAGGTCTACGACCTCAACGGCGAAACGGTGACGCCGCTCGCCGGCGCTGCGGTCTACCTCTGGCACTGCGACCGCGAGGGCCGCTACTCGATGTACGACGACGAGATCGCCGACGAGAACTACCTGCGCGGCGTGCAGGAGGCCGACGACGACGGCAACCTGACCTTCACCACCATCTTCCCCGCCTGCTACTCCGGTCGCTGGCCGCACATGCACTTCGAGGTCTACGAGAGCCTGGCCAAGGCGACGAGCGCGGAGAACAAGCTGCGCACCTCCCAGCTCGCACTGCCCGAGGACGTGTGCAACGACGTCTACGCCACCGACGGCTACGAGCAGAGCGTCAGCAACCTCGCGCAGGTCGCGCTCGACTCCGACGGCATCTTCAGCGACGGCTACTCCCTGCAGCTGGCGAAGGTGACCGGCTCGGTGAGCGAGGGCTACACGGTCACCCTCAACGTCCCGGTGTGACCGCGGCGGCGACCTGAGAGGATGGCCCCGTGCCGTCCGCATTGCCCGAGGGGGATCCCGTCCCGACCGACGGATCGCTTCCCGAGCAGGCGCTCGCCGCGCTGGGTGAGGTTCCCTTCGGGTTCTACGTCCACGTGCCCTTCTGCAGGGTCCGGTGCGGCTACTGCGACTTCAACACCTACACGGCCGAGGAGCTCGGTCCCGGTGTCTCCCGGTCGTCGTACGCCGACCAGGCCGTCGCCGAGGTGCGCCTGGCCCGCCGCGTGCTCGGTGAGCGGGAGCGGTCGGTCGATACCGTCTTCCTGGGTGGCGGTACGCCGACCCTGCTGCCGCCCGCCGACCTCGGCCGGATGCTGCGGGCGATCGACGACGAGTTCGGGCTGGCGCCGGGCGCCGAGGTCACCACGGAGGCCAACCCCGACTCGGTCGATCTCGCCTACCTCACCGAGCTGCGGGAGGCCGGCTACACCCGGGTCTCCTTCGGCATGCAGTCCGCCGTGCCTTCGGTGCTGGCGGTGCTGGACCGCACGCACGACCCCGAGCGGGTGCCGCGCGTGGTCGAGGCAGCGCGTGCCGCCGGCTTCGAGCAGATCAGCCTCGACCTGATCTACGGCACGCCGGGGGAGAGCGCCGAGGACTGGGAGGCCAGCCTCGACGCGGCCCTGGCCTGCGCCCCCGACCACGTGTCGGCGTACTCCCTCATCGTCGAGGACGGCACCGCCCTCGCCCGGCGGGTGCGTCGTGGCGAGCTGCCGATGCCCGACGAGGACGACCTCGCCGACAAGTACGTCCAGGCCGACGAGCGGCTGACGGCGGCCGGCCTCGGCTGGTACGAGGTCTCCAACTGGGCCCGCGACGACGCCGCCCGCTGCCGCCACAACCTCGGCTACTGGGCCGGTGCCGGCTGGTGGGGGATCGGGCCCGGCGCGCACTCCCACCTCGGCGGCGTGCGCTGGTGGAACGTCAAGCACCCGGCGGCCTACGCCGGCCGCCTGGCCGCCGGCCACAGCCCGGCCCACGCCCGCGAGGTGCTCGACGAGCAGACCCGGCAGGTGGAGCGGGTGCTGCTCGAGGTGCGCCTGCGCGAGGGCCTCGACGTCGCGGTGCTCGACGACACCTCCGCGCTGCCGCGGCTCGTTGCCGAGGACCTCGTCGAGGACCGGGCCGACCGGGTCGTGCTGACTCGCCGCGGCCGGCTGCTGGCCGACGCCGTGGTGCGCACGCTGCTCGACTGACTCCTCCGGTGGACTGACTCCTCTAGGCTCTGCGCCATGTCGGACAGCTACCCGCAGTCGCCCGGGCAGGACCCCCACCAGCCGCAGGACCCCTCCGCGCAGGGGCAGCCGACCCCGCCGCCGTACGGCGCCCCGCCGCCCCAGGGTGCTCCCTCGCCGTACCAGCCCTACGGCGCGCCCGGCCCGACCGGCTACGGCTTCTCGCCGGCAGCGCCGTGGGGCGTCGACCCGGTGACCGGCGTCCCGTACTCGGAGAAGCAGAAGGTCGTCGCGGGCGTGCTGCAGATCCTGCTGCCCTTCGGCATCGGCCGGTTCTACATCGGCGACACCGGCACCGGCATCGCTCAGCTGCTCGTCTCGCTGGTGACCTGCGGCATCGGGGGCATCTGGTCGATGATCGACGGGATCCTGCTGCTGACCGGTCGTCCCACGGACTCCGAGGGCCGACCGCTGCGGTGACCCCGCGCCTCCGGGCGCCGATTCAATCGGCATTAACTCTAGTGATACACTAGTTTTAAGTGCCGAAGGTCGGCGCCACCCGAAGGAGGCTTCGATGGGTCCCGTGATCGGCTACGTGCCGGGTGCCTTCGACCTGTTCCACATCGGTCACCTCAACGCGCTGCGGCAGGCGCGCCAGTGGTGCGACGTGCTGGTGGCGGGGGTCGTCGCCGACGAGGTCTGCCTCGAGACGAAGGGCATCGTGCCGACCGTCCCGCTCGAGGAGCGGCTCGAGATCGTCGACGCGATCGGCATCGTGGACGCCGTCTACGCCGAGCGCACGGCCAGCAAGACCGAGTCCTGGCGCGACGTGGGCTTCCACCGGATCTTCAAGGGCGACGACTGGGCCGGCACGGCCAAGGGCCGGCGCCTGGAGCAGGACATGGCGGCCCTCGGCGTCGAGGTGACCTACTTCCCCTACACGCTGCAGACCTCCTCGACCGCGCTGCGCAAGGCGCTGGCGCACCGCGGCGCCTCGTGAGTACGGTCGTCTCCGACGACGGCATCCTCCTCCCGGCCGCGTCGCGGCCCTTCCTCGTCGAGATCGACGGCCACTACGTGTGGTCGCTGACGCCCGAGCGCGACGGCGTGCGCCAGCTCGGGGGAGTGCTGGTGCCGTGGCCGGGCGTGCTGCGTCCGTACCTCTCCGGCCGTGGCCGGGTCCGCGTCACGGACACGACCGGTGCCGAGGTGCTCTACGACGCCGAGGTCGGCCTGGGGGCCGGCGACGGTCCGCTGGCGGTGGTGGACCGCGCGGGCAACCGGCTGTGCGTCGACAAGGTCGGCCACCTGACGCGCTCGTTCGAGGCGACAGCGGAGGAGGTGCGTGAGGAGATCATGGCCGGCACCCGCCGGGCCATCGACGACCTGCGCGAGCACGCCGGGGTCAAGGCCTACCTCAACTACGGCGCCCTGCTCGGTGCGATCCGCGAGGGCCGGATGCTCGCGCACGACTCCGACACCGACCTCTGCTACCTGTCGGACCACACCTCGCCGGCCGACATCATCACCGAGTCCTACCGGATCTCGCGCGCGATGCGGGCCCGCGGCTGGAACCTGCTGCGCATGTCCGGCGGCGACATCAAGCTGCTGCTGCCGCTCTCCGACGGCCGGCTGTGCCACATCGACGTCTTCGTCGCCTTCCACGTCGGCGACACCTTCTTCCAGCTCGGCAACCGC
This sequence comes from Nocardioides sp. Root240, assembly GCF_001428825.1. Lineage (GTDB taxonomy): Bacteria > Actinomycetota > Actinomycetes > Propionibacteriales > Nocardioidaceae > Nocardioides. The sequence goes on from NZ_LMIT01000003.1 coordinate 3,965, forward strand.
AGCGGCGACCTGCCGCGCTCGGCGATCGAGCCGTTCTCGACCATCGAGTTGCACGGCCACGAGTTCCCCGCGCCGCGCGACCCGGAGGCGATGCTCGCCTTCCTCTACGGGCTCGACTGGCGCACGCCCGACCCTTCCTTCCGGTACGCCGACCCGCCGGCCGGCGTGCGTCGCCTGGACGGGTGGCTGCGTGGCTTCCGGGCCGAGATGGGCCTGTGGACCGGCTTCGTGACTGGCCCGGACGTCCGCTCGGTGCCGCGTGGGCCCTCGCCCTTCGCGCGCTGGGTGGCGCCGCAGCTCGGCGAGCTGCCCGTGCTCGACGTCGGGACCGGGACCGGCCGCGACGCGCTCTGGTTCGCGCGCAGGGGCCACCGCACCGGCGCGGTCGACTTCTCGCGCGCAGCCGTCACGATGGTCCGCCGCAAGGCGGCGCGCCACGGCGTCGACGTCGACGCCGACCAGCTGATCCTGGGCGAGCTCCGCTCGACCCTCCTGCACGGCACCCGGTTGGCCCGCGACCCGCACCACCTCTACGCCCGGCAGCTGATCGGCTGCCTCGACGACCCCGCTCTCGACCAGCTCTGGCGACTGGCCCGGATGGCCCTGCGCCCCGGTGGCGGTCGCCTGTTCCTGGAGTTCTCGGCGACCCACGACGGTCCCGACGGTGCCGCCGGGACCCCGCTCGCCCCCGAGGGCCTGGTCCGCCGGGTCGACCCGGCCCGCGTGCAGGCCGCGATCGAGGCCGCGGGCGGCGTGGTCGAGGAGCTGGTCGTCGTACCGGGTGAGGACCTGCTCGGCGGCGACGACCCCGCCATCTGCAGGATCCGGGCCGCCTGGCCCGCACGGAACACGAAGGACGACCGATGAGCACCCACGACCTCCGCACGCGCGTGCGCGAGCAGGCCAAGCACCGACTCCCCGCCCCGGTCGTCGACCGGATCCGCGCCCGCGCCAGCCTGCGCGAGCGGGTCCGCGTGCTCGAGGCCGAGGCCCAGGAGAGCCGTCAGCTCAACCGCCGCATCGCCGAGCTCACCGACGTGGTCGCCGAACTGCTGATCCCGCTCGACGCCCGCGACCAGGACCGGGTCGACGAGGTCCTCGCCCGCTACCAGCAGGGGTTGTAGCCGCCGATCAGCTGGAGCGGAGCGACGGCCAAATCACTGAGTCACGAAGTCGATCAGCTCCTCGACCCGCCCCAGCAGCTGCGGGTCGAGGTCCTGGAAGCCGCGCACCCCGCCGAGGATGTGCTTCCACGCCCGCGCGATGTCGGCCTGGTCGCGGTGCGGCCAGCCGAGCTGCTGGCAGGTGCCCTTCTTCCAGTCGATGTCGCGGGGGACCTTCGGCCAGGCCTGGAACCCGAGGCGCTCGGGCTTGACGGCCTGCCAGATGTCGATGAACGGGTGCCCGACGATCAGCACGTCCTTGCCGACGGGCGACTTCGCGATGCCCTGGGCGATCCGACTCTCCTTGGAGCCGGCCACGAGGTGGTCGACGAGGACGCCGACGCGGCGGTTCGGGCCGGGCTTGAAGTGGCGCAGGTGGTCGGCGAGGTCGTCGACGCCGCCGAGGTACTCCACGACCACCCCCTCGATCCGCAGGTCGTCGCCCCAGACCTTCTCGACCAGCTCGGCGTCGTGGCGGCCCTCGACGAAGATCCTGCTGGCGCGGGCCACCCGCGCCTTCGCGTCGTGGACGGCGATCGAGCCGCTGGCGGTACGGGTCGGCCTCACCGGGCCGGCCTGGGTGATCGGGGCGGTCAGCACGACCGGCTTGCCGTCGAGCAGGAAGCCCGGCCCGAGGGGGAAGGTGCGACGCTTGCCGCGCCGGTCCTCGAGGGTCACCGTGTCCAGGTCGCGGTCGACGGCGACCACCTCGCCGCACCAGTCGGTCGTGACCTCCTCGACCACGATGCCCGGGTCGGCGGGCGTCTCCACCGCCCGACCCCGCTTCGGGACCTTCCAGTCCCCGGCCAGCACATCGGTCCCGTAGCGATCCACGACGGACCACCTTAGGCGGGTCAGACCAGCGGCAGCTGGCGGCGCGCCCGTGGCAATTGCGCGTACCCACGGGGGATCGCGTGGTGCAGTGCGTCGCGGGGGAAGGGCCACTCGGCGCCGGCGAGCGCCTCGTCCTCGGGGACGCCGCGGGTCGCCAGGTCGCGGATCGTCTCGGCGACGGCCCTGAGGTCGTCGCACTGCTGCTCGACGAAGCGGCGGTCGACCACGGCGCCGTGACCGGGGACGACGACCGTGCCCGGCGTGATCAGCCCGAGCACGAGGTCGAGGGTCTGCGGCCAGTCGAGGGGGTACGAGTCGGAGCCCAGCGACGGGGGAGCGGACTCCTCGACGAGGTCGCCGATCAGCACCACGTCGGCGTCGGGGACCCGGACGACGAGGTCGCCCGAGGTGTGGCCGCGGCCGGGGTGCACGAGCTCGAGCTGGCGGTCCCCGAGGTCGATGACGGCCGCGCTCGAGAAGACGTGGTCGGCAGGCGGGGCCTCGGGGTCGGTCGCGGCGGCGGCGTCCTCGGTCGCGTGGACCGGCGGGTCGTCGTACTGGTCGCGGAAGGTGGCGTTGCCGAGCACGTGGTCGAAGTGGGCGTGCGTGTTCACGACGGCGACCACCGAGCCGGCGCGCAGGTCGCCGATCGCGTTGATGGCGGCGCGCGCCTCGGCCGCGGTGGCCAGGGTGTCGACCACGACGAGCCCGCGCTCGCCGCCGACGACGGTCAGGTTGACGTCGTACGACGGGACGCGGAGCTGCCAGACGCGGTCGGCGACTTCGGTGAACGGCACCCGCTCACCGTAGCGGGACCGGGCTCAGCAGAGTCCGGCGTGCAGCTCCGAGCGCAGCAGCTCGCCGAGGTCCTGGGCGCTGTGGGCGGCGCGGGGGAAGGCGAGCACGGCCTCGTGGGAGCCGGTCGGGTCGACCCACTGCAGGACGACGCCGTTGGCCCGCAGGTCGGCGAGGTGGACCCCGACGACCTCGCCGAGCCGGGTGCCGGTGCGGGTCGCGACGGCGCGGCGCAGCTCGTCCTGGTGGCAGTGGTTGGCGTGCTCGGTCGAGCGCTGGAGGAAGCCGCGGTTGAGGTCGTGGGCGCGCGAGGTGAACGCCGTGAGCGGGACCCGGATCCGGGCGTGGTCGGGCCCGTCGCCCTCGCGGGCGAGCAGCGCGAAGTCGAGGTGGAGCAGCACCCGCATCCTGACCTCGGTGCAGCACTCGCACTCCTCGAGTCCGGCGGCCTCGAGGCGCCCGGAGAGGGTGAGCGTGGCGTCGCGGTCCGGCGAGCCCGCCCGGCCCAGGCCGCTGTGCAGGGTCAGCAGGGCGCCGCGCCCGTCCGTCGCGGCGATCGCCAGCGCGGCGTCGGCGGGGCAGGCGAAGACCGGCCGCCCGCCGTGGTCCTGCATCTCCAGGTGCGCGTCCTCGAGACCCTCGGTGACGTCGTCGATGCCGTCGACCACCAGCCGTACGTCGGCCGGGCACGCCAGGATGCTCCGGGCGGCGGCCGCCAGCCGGTGGACGTCGGCGCGGCCGGCGTCGATGCCGGGGTCGAGGGACATGGCGGACTCCTGGGTTCGACGATGGGATTAGGTGAGCCTAACCTATCTCGTCGAACGACGTGGGGGAAGCCTCGTGCCGTCGGTCCTGCCGTTCGCCCGCCGCGCAGGTAGGCTTGGCACTC
>NZ_LMIT01000003.1:7655-37707 GCF_001428825.1 Nocardioides sp. Root240
CGAGGAGGTGGGCATGCAGGAGGAGCGCAGGCTCGCCGTGCTGCGAGCGATCGTCGAGGACTACGTCGCCACCGAGGAGCCGGTCGGCTCCAAGGCGCTGGTCGAGCGACACCGCCTCGACGTCTCGCCGGCCACGATCCGCAACGACATGGCCGCGCTGGAGGACGAGGGCTACCTCGCCCAGCCGCACACCAGCGCCGGCCGGGTACCGACCGACAAGGGCTACCGGCTCTTCGTCGACCGGCTCTCCACGGTCAAGCCGACCACGACCGCGGAGCGGCGGGCGATCGCGAGCTTCCTCGACGGCGCCGTCGACCTCGACGACGTCGTGCACCGCTCGGTCCGCCTGCTCGCGCAGCTGACCCGCCAGGTCGCCGTCGTCCAGTACCCCACGCTGTCGCGCTCGACCGTGCGCCACGTGGAGGTCGTCGCGCTGACCCCGACCCGCCTGCTGCTGGTGCTGATCCTCAGCACCGGCCGCGTGGAGCAGCGCCACGTCGAGCTCGACGAGGACCTCACCGAGGCCGACCTGGCTGCGCTCCGCTCCCGCATCAACCTCGCCGCCACCGGCGAGGTCATCGGCGACGCCGCCACCGCGCTGGGCGACCTGGTCCGTGCACAGGACGGCGCCGAGCCGACGTCCGCGACCCAGGCCGTGGTCGAGTCGCTGGTCGAGGCGATGAGCGACCACCGCTCCGACGAGCGGATCGTGGTCGGCGGCACGGCCAACCTGGCCCGCTTCGGCGACAGCTTCGACACCTCGATCCGGCCGATGCTGGAGGCGCTGGAGGAGCAGGTCGTCCTGCTCAAGCTGCTCGGCGAGGCGACGACGGGCGGCGCTGTCACGGTGCGCATCGGCGCGGAGGGCCCCTACGAGGAGCTGTCCTCCACCAGCGTCGTGGCCACGGGCTACGGCCCCGACGACGCGCTCGCGTCGCTCGGGATCGTCGGCCCGACCCGCATGGACTACCCCGGAACGATGGCGGCGGTGCGCGCGGTGGCGCGCTACGTCTCCCGCATCCTCGACGAGAGCTGAGAAGAAGAGAAGTGAGCCAGGACCCCTACGAGCTGCTCGGTGTCGCCCGCGACGCGGACGCCGACACCATCAAGAAGGCCTACCGCAAGCTGGCCCGTCAGCTCCACCCCGACGTCAACCCCGACGAGGAGAGCCAGGAGCGGTTCAAGCAGGTCACCGCTGCCTACGAGGTGCTCTCCGACCCGCAGAAGCGGGCGGCCTTCGACCGCGGCGGCGACGCCTTCGGCGGGTTCGGCGGCCAGGGGGCCGGGTTCTCGTTCACCGACATCATGGACGCCTTCTTCGGCGGCCAGGGCGGTGGCGGCGGGGGCGGCGGCCGCGGACCGCGCCCGCGCGTGCGCCGCGGGCAGGACGCCCTGATCCGCATCGAGGTCGACCTCGCCGAGGCGGCCTTCGGCGTGGCCCGTGAGCTCAAGGTCGACACCGCCGTGCGCTGCACAGCCTGCGACGGCGAGGGTGCCGCGCCGGGCAGCCACCCGGTGCCCTGCGAGACCTGCCGCGGAGCCGGCGAGGTCGCCCACGTGCAGCGCTCCTTCCTCGGCGAGATCCGCACGCTGCGCCCCTGTGCCGCCTGCCGCGGGTTCGGCTCGGTCATCCCCGACCCGTGCCGCGAGTGCGCCGGCGACGGGCGGGTCCGCTCGCGTCGTACCCTGACCGTGAAGATCCCCGCCGGCGTCGACACCGGCACCCGCGTCCAGCTCAGCGAGCAGGGCGAGGTCGGTCCCGGCGGTGGGCCCGCCGGCGACCTCTACGTCGAGATCCAGGTCGCCCCGCACCCGACCTTCTCGCGCCACGGCAACGACCTGCACTGCACGGTGTCGGTGCCGATGACCGCGGGCGCCCTCGGCACCACCATCTCGCTGCCGACCCTCGAGGCCGACCTCCCCGACGTGGAGGAGTCCGGTCTGGAGACCGCCTTCGACCTGCCGATCCCGGCCGGCACCCAGTCCGGCCAGGAGGTGCTGCTGCGGGGTCGTGGCGTGCCCGGCCTGCGCGGCGGACGTGGCGACCTGATCGTCAACATCGCCGTCGAGACGCCGACCCGGCTCGACCCGCGCCAGGAGGAGCTGCTCCGCGAGCTGGCCGCCATCCGTGGCGAGGAGCAGCCGACGGGTGACGTGCGACCGGCCCACAAGTCGGTCTTCGGCCGGCTCCGCGACGCCTTCACCACGCACTGAGCCGAGCCTCTGGTGACGCTCCCGCAGCACCTCGTTCCCTCGCTCGACGGGATCCGCGCCGGTGACACGGTGACGGTCGAGGGCGACGAGGCCCACCACGCGGTCGTCGTACGACGCCTGCGGGTGGGTGAGGCGCTGCTGCTCACCGACGGCCTCGGCCGCCTGGTCACCGGCGAGGTCGGCGAGACCACCAAGCGGTCCTTCACCGTGGTCGCCCGCGAGGTCGCCGACCTGCCCGAGCCGCAGCCGCGGGTCACGGTCGTCCAGGCCCTGCCGAAGGGCGACCGCGGCGAGCTCGCCGTCGAGGTGCTGACCGAGATCGGCGTCGCCACCGTCGTCCCGTGGGCCGCTGCGCGCAGCGTCGCGGTCTGGAAGGGCGAGCGGGCCGCGAAGTCCCTCGCCAAGTGGCAGGCCACCGCTCGCGAGGCCGCCAAGCAGGCCCGCCGCGCTTGGCACCCCTCGGTCGCCCCGCTCGCCTCGACCGACGGGGTGGTCGCGCTGATCGCCTCCGCCGACGTCGCCGTCGTCCTGCACGAGGACGCCACCGAGCCGATCTCGGCCCTCGCCCTGCCGCCCGACGGCGACCTGGTCGTCGTGGTCGGCCCCGAGGGCGGCCTCACCGACGAGGAGGTGGCCCGGTTCGTGGCGTCGGGCGCCGTCGCCGTCCGCCTCGGCTCCGAGGTGCTGCGTACCTCCACCGCCGGCGTCGCCGCCGTTGCCGCCCTGCTGTCCCGCACCCCCCGCTGGGGCTCCTGACCCCACGAACCGTGACTTGTGGCACCACGAACCGTGGCTTGTGGCACCACGAACCGTGGCTTGTGGCACCACGAGGTGTGGGTGTTGGCACCACGAACGGTGGGGTCGGTAACACCGAACCAACGCTGCTCAGACCCCGACCTGCCAGAACCAACCAGTTCGTGGTGCCTTGAGGCACGGTTCGTGGTGCCACAATCCACGGTTCGTGGTGCCCTGAGGCACGGTTCGTGGTGCCCTGAGGCACGGTTCGTCGGGCTACAGGGCGAGGAGGGCCTCGACCCGCGCGATCTCCTCGTCCAGCCCGGCCTGCTCGGCCTTGGTCAGGGGGCGGAGGATCTCGCCCAGCACGACCTTGCCGTCGTCGATGCGCCACAGGCCCTCGAGCCAGCCGTCGACGAAGAGCGCGTTGGACTGGGCGCCGTTGACGCCCATCCAGGCGTTGCGGCGTTCGGGGGCGGTGACGCGGTCGCGGCCGGCGTGGGAGAGCCAGACGTTGTCGTAGGTGCCGAGCATCCGGACCGGCGCGGGGGTGTCCTCGTCGGCGACGGGGGAGCCCTCGACGTCGTAGAGGACCTTGCCGTCCTCGTCCTCGTGGCGGACCAGGTCCTCCATCGCCTTGAGGACCGGCGCCAGCCTGGTGATGCCGGACCAGGTGGTGACGTCGGCGGCGGTCGCGGGACCGAAGGCGCGCAGGTAGCGGCGGACCAGTTCCGGCACGTCCGGCGACGAGAGCGGGGCACCGAGCCAGCGCTCGGCGAAGTCGTAGGCGACCGCGGTGGAGGCGGTCGGCTTCCAGCAGCCGCGCGGCGGCAGCTGGACGAGCACCTCGGTGACCCGGGCGACGCTGCCCAGCTGCGCCCCCGTGTACGACGGGAAGCGCTCCGCCAGCGCCGCGGACAGCGCGCGCTGGGGCAGCGGCCCGTCGGCCAGCACGGTGCGCACCGCCGCTGCGAACGCCGCCCTGTCGACCTCACGCGCAGCGCCGATGGTCTGGCTCATCCGCAGCTCGCGGTCGCGCACCGGCGCCGCCCACACGGGCAGGGTCAGTGCGTCGGCGGGCAGGTGGAGGTGGACGGTGTCGCGCAGGCTCAGCACCCGGGCGAGCTCCCGCGACTCGATCTGGTTGCTCAGGCCGATGGGGTCGAACGCGGTGAGTCGCGCCGCCAGGGACAGGTACGGCGGCATCGGCTCCTGCGCCTGGAGCCCGACCAGGTGCTCGACCAGCTGAGCCGGCGTGCGGTCGACCCGCTCGAGCAGGTGCTGGCGCAGGAGCAGGGTGCGGTTGAGCCGCTGCTTGGAGAACCTCACTCGATCGTGATCCGCTTGGTGTCCTCGGTCGGGCCGCCGCCCTCGCCGTTCGACGGGTCGTCGGTGCGCGCGACGAAGGTGTACCGACCGGGCTTGAGAGCGCTCACATCGACCGAGGTCTCCCACGGGTAGAGCTTGTCGACCCAGCCCTCCGCGTTGGAGAAGCCACGGAGGACCTCCTTGCCGGCGGCGTTCTCGAGCACCCACGGGACGGTCGCCTCGAACGAGCTCGCCCGCCCGGTGGCGGTGAACGTCCCCGAGACGGCGCTGCCCTCGGCCGGCTCGGTGATGTTGACCAGGGCCAGCACATCCAGCTCGGGGGCGGCCGTGAAGCCGGTCCTCACCGGGACGCCGAGCAACGTGGTGGCCGGCGCGCCGTCGAGGGTGACCCGGACCGGGAGTCGTTCGCCGGCCACGCCCTGCAACGTGTACACGAGCTGCTGGATGGCGAGACGCGCCTGGGCGCGATCGAGCCGGCCGCGCTGGAGCCACGTCCTGTCGGCCACGTCGACCACGATCGCGTCGCTGGTCTGCTCGACGCCGGCGAACCGGCCGCCCGGCCACAAGGTGCGGTAGTCCGGGTCGATCGGGTCGCCCGCCGTCACCGCGGCGGCCGCGGCGACGAGCGGGGCGACACCGGATGCCTGGCTGAACTCGCGGAAGAGCACGTCGCCGCGGGGCGCGTCGCCGACGTAGTAGACCGGGATGACCTCGGGGTCGGGTGACTCCGGCGTCGCGCTGCCGCTGTCCGTGGGGGCGTCGGTCGCGTCGGTCCCGTCCGTGGCGCCGGTGGGCGCGGTCGTCGTACCGGTCGTGGCGGGGTCGCCCGCGGTCGGTCGGGGATCGTCGTCGCCGCAGGCCGCCAGCAGGCCGAGGGTGAGCGTCGCGCCGGCCAGCACGGCAGCGGTACGACGAAGGGGGGTGCTCATGGGTTCGATCCTTCCGTGATCGCGGGGTGGGTCAACGGACCGTCAGGGTCCGCGTGTCGGTGGCGGGTGCCGCGCCGGGCATGGGAACGCTCACACGCAGCTCGTAGGTGCCCGGCGGGACGTCCGCGATCGAGGTGGTCTGCTCCCAGGCGCGCGTCACGACGGGTGTGGAGCCTGACGCGACGACCACCGCGTCGCCGGGTGAGTGCAGCTCCCACGCCACGGTCGTGGGCGCGGGGCCGACCGGGCTGACGACGCCGCGCACGGTGAGCAGGTCGTCGACGGTGTGGCCCTCGACGGGATCGGTCACGTTGACCGGCGCGAGGAGCGCGTTGTCGCGGCCCACGGACTCCTGGCCGTCGACCCGGAGGGTGCCCTCCGGCGTCCTGAAGGCCACCGGCAGCGAGCTCCCGAGCGCCGCCTGCACGGTGAAGACCGCCTGCTGGGCGGCCGGGTCGGCGGGAAGCGGGTCGACCCGGTCCGCGAGCCGGACCTCGATCCGGCTGTCAGTGACGGTCACCGCGGTGAAGGCACCGTCGGACCAGTCGGTCGTGTAGTCGGGGTCCAGCGGGCCGGCGTCGGACTCCAGCAGCCGCAGCGCGGCGAGCGCCAGCGGCGCCTCCTCGTCGTTGGGCGAGATCGCCTGGAACTCCCGGAACAGCCGGGGTCCCGCGGCCGTCTCCCCGACGAAGTACGTCGCCACCGCCGCCTGCCGCGGACCCGACGCCACCGGGGGCTCGTCGGCCCCGGGCAGGCCGAGGTGGCCGGCCAGGGCGACCGCACCGACGACCGCGGCGGTCGTGACGCCGGCGCCGAGCACGACCAGCGGCCAGCGGCGGGGGGCGCGCCGCGGCTGCTGGAGGGTACGACGCCGGATCTCGCCGAGCCGGTCGTTCGGGGAGACGTCGGCGACCGCGTCGCCGAGCAGCCGGCCGAGGGCGCCGTCGAGGCCGTCGAGGTCGTCGTCGGGGTGGGACATCACTGACCGTCCTTCAGGTCGTGGGCGGCGAGCAGAGGTCGCAGCGCCGCGGTGCCGCGCGAGGCGTGGCTCTTCACCGCGCCGCGGCTGATGCCGAGCGTCTCGGCGATCTCCGCCTCCGAGAGGTCGAGGTAGTAGCGCAGCGCCAGTACCTCGCGCTGGCGCCGGGGGAGCCGCTGCAGGGCGTCGAGCACGCTGCGGCGGCGGCTGTCGGCGAGCACCGGCTCGTCCGCGCCGGGCGCGACGTCGAGCTGGTGCTGGCGGGCCAGGTGGCGCTGCACGACGCCGCGGTGGCGCAGCGCGGAGCGCGACCGGTTGACCACCGTCTGGCGCAGGTATGCCGGCGCGCGGTCCGGGTCGTCGATCCGCTCCCAGCGCCGGTGCAGCTCCACGAAGGCGTCCTGGACGACCTCCTCGGCCTGGCCCTGGTCGCGCACCAGCAGCACGGACAGGCGGACGAGCTGGTCCCAGTGGGCGACGTACAGGGTCTCGATCGCGGTGTCGGCGTCGCTCACGGCAGGACACTCCGCACCGGCGGGGAAGCCGGAGGAGAGGGAAGGAGCGCCGAGCACCGCATGGATCGTCACGTTAGTTGGACGCGGCACCCGGCCGACCGGTTGACACGGCTTTCCCTCCATCTGCGAAGGTGGCGCAGTGACCGATCCGGACTGCCTGTTCTGCAAGATCGTCGCCGGCGAGATCCCGGCAGAGATCGTCCACGAGGGCGAGCGCACCCTCGCCTTCCGCGACATCAACCCGCAGGCGCCGCTGCACGTGCTGGTGATCCCGCGCGACCACGAGCCGAACGCCGCCGCGACCGCCGCCGCCGACGCCGCGACCTTCGCCGAGATCCCGGCGACCGCCCGTGCCGTCGCCGCTGCCGAGGGCTACGACGACTACCGCCTCGTCTTCAACACCGGTGCCGGCGCCCAGCAGACCGTCTTCCACACGCACTGCCACGTGATCGCGGGCCGCCCGCTCAACTGGCCCCCGGGCTGAGCCGGGTCGGGCCGCGCCCGCGGGCAGGCGCAAACGAGTGGGCGAGCGGAGGTCCCTCCCGTAGCATGGAAGCGACCTGTTCGTCGTACTGAAAGGCCGCCCGTCACCGGGCATCCATGACCGACTCCACCCCCACTCCGATCTCCGCCACCCGGCACACCGTCGTCGTGCCGAACAGCATCGACATGGTCACGCTCTTCGGTCCCGGTGACGAGCACCTCGGCATCATCGAGAAGCGCTTCGGCGTCCAGGTCCACGTCCGCGGCAACCGCGTCACTCTGAGCGGTGAGGCCGGCGAGCTCGACCTCGCCGAGAAGCTCATCGGTGAGCTCGTCGCGCTGCTGCGCACCGGCCAGGGCATCACGCCCGACGTCGTCGAGCGCGTCGAGGCGATGCTGCGCGCGCAGACCGCGACGTCCGAGCGTCCCGCCGACGTGCTGTCGGTCAACATCCTGAGCAACCGTGGCCGGTCGATCCGCCCGAAGACGCTCAACCAGAAGCGGTACGTCGAGACGATCGACAACCACACGATCACCTTCGGCATCGGCCCGGCCGGCACGGGCAAGACCTACCTCGCCATGGCGAAGGCGGTCCAGGCGCTGCAGGCCAAGCAGGTCAACCGGATCATCCTGACCCGGCCGGCGGTCGAGGCCGGCGAGCGGCTGGGCTACCTGCCGGGCACGCTGACCGAGAAGATCGACCCCTACCTGCGCCCGCTCTACGACGCGCTGCACGACATGCTCGACCCCGAGCTGATCCCCAAGCTGCTCGCGGCCGGCACGATCGAGGTCGCGCCGCTGGCGTTCATGCGCGGCCGCTCGCTCAACGACTCCTTCATCATCCTGGACGAGGCGCAGAACACCACGCCCGAGCAGATGAAGATGTTCCTCACCCGGCTCGGCTTCGGCTCCAAGATCGTGGTCACCGGTGACGTGACGCAGGTCGACCTGCCGTCCGGCACGATGTCCGGCCTGCGGATCGTCGAGGGCATCCTCGACGGCGTCGAAGACCTCGCCTTCGTCAAGCTGACCAGCCACGACGTCGTCCGCCACAAGCTGGTGGCGCGGATCGTGGCGGCCTACGACGAGTTCGACGCGAAGAAGGAAGCCAAGCGCGAGCTGCGCCAGGACCGCCGGCTCGACAGCAGGGCCGGCAACCAGAAGGGCGACACGGAGTGAGCATCGAGATCATCGACGAGTCCGGCGCCGGGCTCGACGTGAAGCACTTCTCGCGGCTCGCCCGCTTCGTGATGGACCAGATGCGCGTGCACCCCCTCGCGGAGCTGTGCATCAAGGCCGTCGACGAGCCCACGATCGCCGAGCTCAACGAGAAGTGGATGGAGAAGGAGGGCCCGACCGACGTGCTCGCCTTCCCGATGGACGAGCTGCGTCCCGGCCTGGTCAACGAGGAGCCCGAGGAGGGCGTCCTCGGCGACCTGGTCCTCTGCGTCGCCGTCGCCGAGCGGCAGGGCGAGACGGCCGGTCACGGCACCCTCGCCGAGCTCGAGCTGCTCACGACCCACGGCATCCTGCACCTGCTCGGCTACGACCACGCCGAGCCCGAGGAGCACAAGGTGATGTTCGGGCTGCAGGACCAGCTGCTCGCCCAGTGGCGCGCCCACCTGGCCGCCTCCTGAGGCCGCAGCCGACATGATCGCCGACAGTCTGTGGCCGCTCCTCGTAGCGGCCCTCCTCGTCGTCCTCGCCGGACTCTTCGCCGCGGCTGACGCCGCCCTCGCCGGCTTCTCGCGCGCCCGCGCGCAGGAGCTGCTGGCCGACGGTCGCGGCGGTGCGAAGCGCCTGATCGCCGTCCTCGATGACGCCCCCCGCCACCTCAACACCGCACTGCTGCTGCAGCTGCTCTGCGAGATCGCGGCCATCGTCGTGGTCACCCTGCACATCGACGCGCGGCTCGACGCGTCGTGGTGGGCCCGCGCCGGCCTGGCGCTCGGCGTGATGCTCGTCGTCTCCTTCGTCGTGATCGGCGTCGCGCCCCGCACCGTCGGGCGCCAGCACGCCGAGAGCGTCGCGATCTGGTCGGCCTGGCCGCTGGCGGCGCTGACCACCGTGCTCGGACCGGTGCCGCGGCTGCTGATCCTCGTCGGCAACGCGATCACCCCGGGGCGCGGCTTCCGCGAGGGTCCGTTCCAGACCGAGACCGAGCTGCGCGAGCTGGTCGACATCGCCGAGGCCACCGAGCTGATCGAGGCCGAGGAGCGGCGGATGATCCACTCCGTCTTCGAGCTCGGGGACACCACCGTGCGCGAGGTGATGGTGCCGCGCGGCGACGTCGTCTACGTCGAGGCCCACAAGAACCTGCGCCAGACGAAGTCGCTCTTCCTGCGCTCCGGCTTCTCCCGGGTGCCGGTCATCGGCGAGAACCTCGACGACGTCCGCGGCTTCGCCTACCTCAAGGACGTCGTGCGCCGCGACTTCGAGGACCCCGAGATCGAGCTGACCCAGCGGGTCGACGAGGTGATGCGGCCGGTGCACTGGGTGCCCGAGTCGAAGCCGGTCGACGACCTGCTCCGCGAGATGCAGGCCCGCCGCCAGCACGTCGCGATCGTCGTCGACGAGTACGGCGGCACGGCCGGCCTGATCACGATCGAGGACCTGCTCGAGGAGATCGTCGGCGAGATCACCGACGAGTTCGACGAGGCCGAGGTCGAGGTCGAGCACATCGGCGGGGTGGACGACGGCATGGTGCGGGTGTCCTCGCGCTACCCCGTCGACGACCTCGACGAGCTCTTCGGGTTCACCATCGAGGAGGAGGACGTCGACTCCGTCGGCGGGCTGCTCGCCAAGCACCTGGGCCGGGTCCCGATCCCGGGCTCGGTCGTCGAGGCCCACGGCCTGCGCTTCGAGGCCGAGCAGGCCGCGGGGCGGCGCAACAAGATCGGCACCGTGCTGATCTCGCGCGTGGCCGCGGCGCCGGCACTCAGCGAGGACTGATCGACCAGGGGTCCTCGCGCTGCCAGACGGTGGGGAAGTGCAGTCCCACGCCCTGCTGCTCCGCGAGGGCGACGAAGGCACGCATCGTGACGTCGAGGTCGTCGCCGGCGTACGGCAGCGCGCGCAACGGCTCGTCGAGGGGCCGGAAGAAGTCGTCCCAGTGCAGCAGGACGACCTCCCGGGCACCGATCGCCTCGACCGTCTCGGCCCAGTAGGTCCGCAGGTAGGCCTGGTCCTGCAGCCCGAGCTGGCCGACGCCGAGGTAGGCCACGTCGGCGGTCCTTCCGGCCAGCGCACCCGGCCGGAAGCCGGCGCTGCCCTGGACGAGGGCGGTCCGGCCGCTGGTGTGCTCGACGAGGATCGACCACGCCTCGCCGCACCGGTAGGCCTTGGTGCTGACCGGCGGGGTCACCGGCTCGTCGATCGTGCCCGGGAAGCGGTCGGGCGGGCAGTGCTCGGACTCGATCCACGTCAGCGTGAACCCGCCGAACGTCTCCGGCCGGCCCGGGGTGACCGTGAGGATGCGGTCCTCCGCGAGACCGGCCCCGCGCCCGAGGTTCGCGCTCGAGGTGCCGCCCGCGAGCACGCCGCCCGTGCGTCGTACGACGGCGGGGGAGTCCATCGCGTGGTCGTAGTGCGTGTGCACGGGCGCCACCACGGCCAACCGGTCGATGCCGGCGCGCCGCAGCACCGCGTCGATCCGTGCCTCGTCCGGACTGAGCCTGCCGAGGAGCACCTTCGCCATCGGCGGCCGCGAGAAGAATCCGTCGGTCAGGAGGGCGGTCTCCCCGTCGTCGAGCAGCACGCTCGACACCCCGAGGAAGGTCGCCCCGAACGCGCCCCGCGCCGCCGGGACGTCGAACCGGTCGTCGTACCGGGTGAGGTCGGGGCGTCCCAGCCTGAGGCGCACCGGACTACACGCCCGGGACGATCCGCAGGTCGCGCTCGGCGCCGTCCCCCAGCGCGACGAGCGCCTCCTGGTAGGCCGCCGAGTCGTGTGCGGCGATCGCCGCCTCGACGCTGTCGAACTCGATGATGACGACGCGCTGCTCCAGCCCGGCCTCGTAGACCTTCTCCGGCAGGCCACGAGCCAGGAAGCGCGCCCCGGCCGCGATGAGGGCCGGGCCGGCCAGCTCGGCGTACGCCGACATCTTCGCCTCGTCGTGCACGGCTCGGTAGTTGCTGATCCAGTAGGCAGGCATGGGCTCATCCTGCCGTGCTGGGACAATCTCCCCATGACCGACCTCTCCACCGAGGACAAGAAGCTCGTCACCCTCGCCCGTGCCACCCGCGCGCGCATCCAGGCCGCCGAGGGCGCCGCGGTGCGCGACACCGAGGGACGCACCTACGCCGCCGCCACGGTCGACCTCCCGTCACTGCAGCTGAGCGCCGTCCAGGCCGTCGTCGCGATGGCCGTTGCCGGAGGGTCGTCGGGCGTCGAGGCGTGCGTGGTGCTCGGTGACGCGCAGGACCTGACCGAGCCGGACGCGGCCGTGCTCGGTGACTTCAGCGGTGCGGACGGTGTCACCGTCCACGTCGGGGATGCGCGCGGCACGATCGCGGGGACGCGTACCGCCTGAGTCGCCTCCACCCCTGACAGATGTCATGCCCGGGTCGTGACGACCGGGCGAGGCAGGAGAGTCCTCCCGCCAGCAGGCTGGAGGACATGACGACACGACCCAACCCGCCGGCCGTCCGGCTGTCCGGGGTGACCAAGGCGTTCGGCGCGGTCGAGGCCGTGCGCGGCATCGACCTCGAGCTCAACCCCGGCGAGATCGTGGCCTTCCTCGGCCCGAACGGCGCCGGCAAGACCACCACCATCGACCTGGTCCTCGGCCTGTCGCGGCCCACCACCGGCACCGTCGAGGTGCTCGGCATGGAGCCGCGCAGGGCCATCGCCCGCGGCCTGGTGGCCGCAGTCATGCAGACCGGCGGCCTGCTCAAGGACCTCACCGTCCGCGAGACCGTCGCCTACACGGCGAGCCTGTTCGCCGACACCCGTCCCGTCGACGAGGTGCTGGAGCGGGCCGGCATCGCCGGCATCGCGGACCGCAGGGTCGGCAAGTGCTCGGGCGGGGAGCAGCAGCGGCTCCGGTTCGCGATGGCCCTGCTGTCCGACCCCGCCCTGCTGCTCCTCGACGAGCCGACGACCGGCATGGACGTCGAGGGCCGCCGCGCCTTCTGGTCGGCGATCCGCGCCGACCTCGCCACCGGCCGCACCGTGCTGTTCGCGACGCACTACCTCGAGGAGGCCGACCAGTACGCCGACCGGATCGTGCTGGTCCGCAAGGGCAAGGTCGTCGCCGACGGCACCGGGCCCGAGATCCGCGCACTGGCGAGCGGCCGCACCCTGCGGGCGCACCTGCCCGGCGCCGATCGGCCCACCCTCGAGCGGATCGGCGCCCTGGGTGGCGTCGACAGCGTCGAGACGCGGGGCGACACGCTCATCGTGCAGGCCAAGGACAGCGACGCCGTCGCCCGCCACCTGCTCACCGAGACCGACGCGCGCGACCTCGAGATCACCGCCCAGGGCCTCGAGGAGGCCTTCCTCAGCCTGACCGGAGACGCATCATGAGCATGACCACGACCACGACGTACGACCCGTCCGCCCGCCGGGTGCCGCCGATGGGCGGCTTCAACGGCACCGTGCTCGCCATCGAGCTGCGCCGGATGCTCCGCAACCGCCGCACCATCGTCTTCACCCTGCTGTTCCCGGGCGCGATGCTGCTCGCCTTCGGCGGCCAGTCCGGCTGGGAGGAGAGGGTGGGCAGCGGCAACGTCGCGGCCTACATCCTCGCCTCCATGGCGCTCTACGGTGCCGCGCTCACCGCGGCCGCCGGCGGCTCCATGGTCGCCCTCGAGCGGTCGCTGGGCTGGTCCCGGCAGCTCCGGCTCACGCCCCTCCACCCGGTCGTCTACATCCTCATGAAGGCCCTGGTCGCGCTCGTCATGGGTGCGCTCGCGATCGCCGCGGTCAATGTCGTCGGCGCGCTGCAGGGCAAGGCCCAGATGCCCACGCACGTCTGGATCGAGTGCGCGGTCGTCACCCTGTTCTGCACGCTGACGTTCGCGGCCCTGGGGGTCTTCGTCGGCTACGTCGTGCCCGGCGAGAACGCCATGCAGATCCTCGGCCCGGGCCTGGCCCTCCTGTCCTTCCTCGGCGGGGTCTTCGTCCCGCTCGACCAGTACGCCGACACGGTCCGGCAGGTCGCCCACTGGACCCCCATGTACGGCGTCGCCGAGATCGCCCGCTCGCCCCTGACCCACGAGCTGCCCTGGTACGCCGTGGTCAACGCCGTCGCCTGGTTCGCGCTCTTCGTCGCCGGCGCTGCCTGGCGGATGAGCAAGGACACGGCCCGCGTGTGACCACTAACGTGGCGACCGTGGAGTCCCCGGGCCAGGTCGAGCCGCCCCGCGCGCTGGGGCGGCTCGGGCCGATGTTCGCCGCCATCTGGCTGGCGTTCCTCCTCGACCCGGTCCGCGCCGCGTGGAGCGACCTGCCGGCCCTGCACGCCTGGTGCGGTCTCGTCGCGACGCTGGTGTTCGCGGCGACGTACCTGGCCCTGTGGGTGGCGATGCGCAGTGACCGGGCCCGGCTCGTCCAGCTGCCGCCGTTGCGGGTCAGGCTGGCGTGGACCGCCGTCCTCTCGGGCCTGGCGGTGGTCATGGTGGCCGCCCTCGGCCAGGTCGGGACGGCCAGTGTGGTCTACCTCGCGGTCACCGTCGTCATGCTCTACCCGCCGGTCGTGTTCCTCCCGGTGGTCGCCGCGCTCGCCACGGGCGTGCTCGTCACGGGCATCACGATGCCGGGCTGGGAGCACAGTCCCTGGCTGGCGTTCTCGATCATCGCCGCGTCGCTCGCGGTCTTCGGCGTCCGCTCGATGATGAACCGCAACATCGAGCTGATCCGCGCCCACGAGACCAGCGCCGAGCTCGCCGCGGAGCAGGAGCGGACCCGCCTGGCCCGCGACCTCCACGACATCCTCGGCCACTCGCTGACGGTCATCACGATCAAGGCCGAGCTCGCGGGTCGCCTCCTCGACGTGGACACCGAGCGCACCCGCGCGGAGCTCGCGGACCTGGAGCGGCTCAGCCGCGACGCCCTTGCCGACGTACGACGAGCCGTCGAGGGCTACCGCGAGCTGACCCTGCCGGGCGAGCTCGCCCGCGCCCGGACCGCGCTCGAGGCCGCCGAGATCGAGGCGAGCCTGCCCAACAGCACCGACGACGTACCGACCGAGCTGCGCGAGCTGTTCGCGTGGACGATCCGCGAGGGAGTGACCAACGTGATCCGCCACTCGGGTGCCCGCAGGTGCGAGGTACTGCTCGCGCCCGACCGGGCCGAGGTCCGCGACGACGGCCGGGGCCCCACCGTGACCGGTACGACGGGCTCGGGCCTGACCGGCCTGCAGGAGCGCGCGACCGGTGCCGGTGCCCGGCTGGTCACCCGCCGCCTCGATCCCGGCTGGTCGCTGGCGGTGGTGGCCGAATGATCCGGTTGGTGCTCGCCGACGACCAGGCGCTCGTGCGCGGCGCGCTCTCCGCGCTGCTCGGCCTCGAGCCGGACCTCGACGTCGTCGCCGAGGTCGGCACCGGGGAGGACGCGGTCACGGTGGCCCGCGACGAGCGGCCGGACGTGG
Organism: Nocardioides sp. Root240; assembly: GCF_001428825.1. GTDB lineage: Bacteria > Actinomycetota > Actinomycetes > Propionibacteriales > Nocardioidaceae > Nocardioides. Next base: position 22,432 of record NZ_LMIT01000003.1, read on the forward strand.
TGCTGATGGACGTCGAGATGCCCGGCATGGACGGGATCGAGGCCTGCGCCGCCGTCCGCAGCGCCAGTCCGGACACCCGGGTGCTCGTCGTGACCACCTTCGGCCGGCCGGGCTACCTGCGCCGCGCGCTGCAGGCCGGTGCGTCCGGCTTCGTCGTGAAGGACACCCCGGCGTCCCAGCTCGCCGACGCCGTACGACGGGTCCACCAGGGGCTGCGCGTCGTCGACCCGGGGCTCGCGACGGACTCCCTGGTCAGTGGGGAGTCGCCCCTGACCGGCCGCGAGACCGACGTGCTGCGGGCGGCGCGGGACGGATCGTCGGTGGCGGCGATCGCTGGCCGGCTCTTCCTCTCGGAGGGCACGGTGCGCAACCACCTGTCCGCCGCGATCGGCAAGACAGGGGCGAGCAACCGCGCGGAGGCGGTGCTCGTCGCGGACGGGAATGGCTGGCTCTGACGGCGGGTTGGCCAGAAAAGGTGTCGACGGACGGGAGTAGGTTCGGATCGTGGCAGATCGAGGCTGGCACCAGCACCACGAGGCGGTGGCACGCCTAGCGAGGTCCTATGCCGCCATCCCTGAGGGGGATGCGGTCCGGCTCGCGAAGCGCACCACCAACCTGTTCCGCGCCCGCGCGGCGACATCGGCCCCGGGACTCGACGTCTCGGGGCTCGACGGCGTGATCGAGGTCGTCCCCGACGGCCCCGACGGCCCGGTCGCCGAGGTGCAGGGCATGTGCACCTACGAGCACCTGGTCGACGCGACCCTCCCTCACGGCCTGGTGCCCCACGTCGTCCCGCAGCTGCGGACGATCACGCTCGGCGGCGCGGTGACCGGCCTCGGCATCGAGTCCACGAGCTTCCGCAACGGGCTGCCCCACGAGTCGGTGCTGGAGATGGACGTCTTCACCGGCGCCGGCGAGGTGGTGACCACCCGGCCCGGCGACGAGCTGTTCGACGCCTTCCCCAACTCCTACGGCTCGTTGGGCTACGCCACCCGGCTGCGCATCAAGCTCGAGCGCGTCCCGTCCTACGTCGCCCTGCGCCACCTGCGCTTCGACGACGCCGGCCTGATGGCCAAGACGCTCGCCGAGATCGCCTCCGCCCAGGAGCACGACGGCGAGGTGGTCCACGGCCTCGACGGTGTCTCCTTCGGCCCGGGGGAGCACGTCCTCACCCTCGCCCGCTGGACCGACGAGCCCGGGCCGACGTCCGACTACGCCGGCCAGGACATCTACTTCCGGTCCCTGCAGGGCTGCGACCGCGACCGGCTCACCGCCTACGACTACCTCTGGCGCTGGGACACCGACTGGTTCTGGTGCTCGGGTGCCTTCGGCGCGCAGGACCCGCGCATCCGTCGGTTCTGGCCGCGCCGCCTGCGTCGCTCCGACGTCTACATGCGCCTGCTCCACCTCGACCGTCGCTTCGGGATCGCCGACCGGCTCGACCGCCGCGCCGGGCGGCCCGAGCGCGAGCGCGTCGTCCAGGACATCGAGGTGCCGGTCGAGCAGCTGCCCGAGTTCCTGCGCTGGTTCGACGAGGAGATCGGCATGCGGCCGGTCTGGCTGTGCCCGCTCGTCGCGACCCGGGCCTGGCCGGTCTACCCGCTCGCGCCCGGCCGGCTCTACGTCAACGTCGGCTTCTGGGGCACGGTCCACGTCGGCCCGGACGCCGTCAACGCGCCGAGGAACCGGGCGATCGAGGCCAAGGTCCACGAGCTGGGTGGCCACAAGTCGCTCTACTCCGACGCCTTCTACGACCGCGCGACCTTCGACGCGCTCTACAACACCACGCACCTCGCCGCAGTGAAGCGGCAGCACGATCCCGACGACCGACTGACGACCCTCTACGACAAGGCGGTGAAGAGCCGATGACCGGCACCCACCCTGGCATTGCCCCGACGATCGAGTCCCTCTTCAAGGGCGGCCTGCCGCTCTGGTTCAAGGCCTACGACGGCAGCGAGGCCGGCCCCCTCGACCAGCCCTACGGGCTGGAGCTCGTCAACGAGCGTGGGCTCTCCTACATCATGACCGCGCCGGGCGACCTCGGCCTCGCCCGTGCGTACGTCGCCGGCGACCTGGTCCTGCACGGCGTCCACCCGGGGGATCCCTACGACGCGTTCTCGCTGCTCAAGGACAGCACCGACTTCGGTGTCCCGAAGCCGAGCGAGCTGCTCGGTGTGATCCGTGCCCTCGGCATCAGCCACCTCGTCCCGCCGCCCCCGCCGCCGCAGGAGCACCTGCCCGCGTGGCGCCACCGGCTCGAGGGCCTGCGGTCCCTGAGCAGCCCGTTCGGCAAGTGGGGCCGGCACTCCCAGGAGCGCGACGCCGACGCGATCCACCACCACTACGACGTGTCCAACGCCTTCTACGAGCACGTCCTGGGCCCCTCGATGACCTACACCTGTGCGGTCTACCCGACCCCCGACGCGACGCTCGAGGAGGCGCAGGAGCACAAGTACGACCTGATCTGCCGCAAGCTCGGCCTCAAGGAGGGCGACCGGCTCCTCGACATCGGCTGTGGCTGGGGAGGCATGGTGCGCCACGCCGCGAAGCACTACGGCGTCCAGGTGCTGGGGGTGACGCTCTCGCGCGAGCAGGCCACGTGGGCGCAGGAGGAGATCAAGGCCCAGCGCCTCGACCACCTCGCGGAGGTGCGCCACTGCGACTACCGCGACGTCGAGGAGGGCGAGTTCGACGCGGTCAGCTCGATCGGGCTGACCGAGCACATCGGCATCGCCAACTACCCGGCGTACTTCTCCTTCATCGAGGGCAAGCTCAAGCCCGGTGGCCGGATGCTCAACCACTGCATCACCCGTCACGACAACATCGACAAGAGCACGGGTGCCTTCATCGACCGCTACGTCTTCCCCGACGGCGAGCTCGCCGGCTCGGGCACGATCGTGACCGCGATCGAGGACGCGCGCCTCGAGGTCCAGCACCACGAGAACTTCCGGCTCCACTACGCCAGGACCCTCGCCGGCTGGTCGAAGAACCTCGCCGACAACTGGGACGCCTGCGTCGCCGAGACCGACGAGGGCACCGCCCGGGTCTGGGGCCTCTACATGACGGGCTCGCGGATCGCGTTCGAGCGCAACGAGATCCAGCTCCACCACGTGCTCGCGACCAAGACCCTCGAGGGCGAGAGCGGCTACCCGCTGCGTCACGACTTCGGGAGCTGAGCTACAGGGCACTAGCCTTGGCGGGTGAGCACCCGGGCCCAGCAGTACGCCGCCGACGTCGTCGCGCGTGAGCAGGTGACGCCGCACCTGGTGCGCCTCGTGCTCGATGTGCCCGGCTTCGTGTCGACGGGCATCCCCGACGAGTGGGTCGGCCTCGTCGTGCCCGGGCAGTTCCAGAGCCGCTACTACACGGTCCGTTCGATCGTCCCTTCGACAGGCTCAGGACAAGGGGCGCGCCTGGTGCTCGACGTCGTCGTCCACGAGGTCGGCCTCGTCACCGAGTGGGCGCTCGGCGACCCGGTCGGCCAGCAGGTCACGATCACCGAGCCGAAGGGCTCGTTCCTGCCGCCGGTCGACGCGGGCTGGCTGCTGCTGGTCGGTGACCTGACGGCACTGCCTGCGATGGCCCGGATCGCCGTCGAGCACGGTGGCGCACTGCCGACCCGGATCGTGGCCGAGGTGCCGACGGACTCGCGGGTCGAGGACTACTTCACCGACGGCGTCGAGGTCACCTGGCTTCCGACCGACGGTGAGAGCCGGCTGGCCGAGGTGGTCGAGTCCCTCGACTTCCCCGAGGGCCCCGGCTACTTCTGGATGGCGGGGGAGTCCGCGCAGATGCGCGCGATCCGCAAGCACCTGATGCGGGAGCGCAAGCTCCCGAGCACGCACTACGACGTGATGGGCTACTGGCGGTCGGTCGCCCAGCGCCAGCCCCGCGCCGTCGACCCGGGGCCGATCTGGCGCGCCGGCAAGGCAGCGGGCAAGTCCGACGAGGAGATCTGGGCCGACTACGACGCCGCACAGGAGGCCACGCGATGAGCGACGAGAACGAGGTCGACGAGGTCGAGGACGACCTCGACGACGAGTTCGACGAGGACTTCGGCGCGCTGCCCCCGCCGGCTGCCCCGGTGTTCGACCTGGGCGACGTGCCCGAGGGCTACCGCAGCGGGTTCGCCTGCTTCGTCGGACGCCCCAACGTCGGCAAGTCCACGCTGACCAACGCGATCGTCGGCCAGAAGATCGTCATCACCTCCGACAAGCCGCAGACCACGCGGACGGTGGTCCGCGGCATCGTGCACCGCCCCGACGGCCAGCTCGTCCTCGTCGACACCCCCGGCCTGCACCGCCCCCGCACCCTGCTCGGCGAGCGGCTCAACGACCTGGTCAAGACCACCTGGGCCGAGGTCGACGTCGTCGCCGTGTGCTTCCCAGCCGACGAGAAGATCGGCCCCGGCGACAAGTTCCTCGTCACCGAGCTCGCCAAGGTCCGCAGGACCGTCAAGATCGCGATCGCGACCAAGACCGACCTCGCCACCCCCGAGCGGATCGGCGAGCACCTGCTCGACATCGCCGAGCTGGGCCGTGAGACCGGCACCGAGTGGGCCGAGATCGTCCCCGTCTCCTCGGTCGGCGGCGACCAGATCGACCTGCTCGCCCAGCTGCTGGTCGGCCTGATGCCCGAGGGCCCGCCGCTCTACCCCGACGGCGACCTCACCGACGCCCCCGAGGAGATCCTCGCCGCCGAGCTGATCCGCGAGGCCGCCCTCGACGGCGTCCGCGACGAGCTCCCGCACTCCATCGCCGTCGTCGTCGAGGAGATGGGCCTGCGCGAGGGCCGCCCCGAGGACAAGCCGCTCCTCGACATCCACGCGAACCTGTACGTCGAGCGCGACTCCCAGAAGGGCATCGTCATCGGCAAGAAGGGCGCCCGCCTGCGCGAGGTCGGCACCGCGGCCCGCCTGCAGATCGAGGCGCTCCTCGGCACGCCGGTCTACCTCGACCTGCACGTGAAGATCGCCAAGGACTGGCAGCGCGACCCGCGTCAGCTCCGCAAGCTCGGTTTCTGAGTTTGTCTGGCGCTCGCTTCGCTCGCGCATGTCGGGCGCCCTTTGATCGCGTGATCTTCCCTCGCTGCGCTCGCTCCCTCGTTCCTCGGTCGCTCGCTCCGCTCAGTCCAGATCACGCGGGGCGCCCGACGCGGTTCCACGGCACGTGGTGCGTGGACGCATGAGGTGGGGCTGATTCTCGTCGCGCCGCCCGCCGTTTCTGGACGGAGGAGCGAGCGAGGTACGAGCGAGCGGGGGAGNNCGAGCGCAGCGAGCGCCCAACTAGTCCGGCGCCCAGCAGCGGCCGAAGTCCTGCCCCATGTCCCACTGCTCCTTGGTCGGCCACTCGTAGCCCCACTCGAAGCTCAGCGGGTCCTCGGCGGCGTCGGCACCGGCGTCCTCGCACTGGGTCCGGCCGGCGGCGCGCACCTTCTTCTCACCGGGATAGGCGCCCTGCTGGAAGGTCACGACCTCCGTGGCACGCCAGGAGTGCCGGGCCGAGCAGAGCACCCGCTCGAAGTTCTTGGCGTCCGGCGCAGCGGTGCCGCACATGGCGTAGCGGTCGCGACCCTTGGCCCGGCCCAGGACGCCCTTGATGCCGGTGGTGAGGTCGGCGAGCGTGGAGGTGCCGGCGAGGACGACCGCGTCGCAGCGGTACCAGTCGGCGCCCGCGTCGGAGTCCTCGACGGTCGGGGTGAACCACACCGGCCGGATCATGCTGAGCCGCAGCAGCTCGCGGTTGCCGCCGACGTACGCCGAGAGCGCCTTCGGGCACGTTGCGGCGACCTGGTCCTGGACCCGGTCGGAGTCGACGGCGAGCAGGTGGCCGTCGACGAGGGCGTCGATGCGCCCGACGGCGATCGTCTCGCTGGTGTGCTCCTGCGTGCAGGGCACCGGCTTGATCTCGGACGTCGGCGCGACCGCGGTCTCGAACGGCAGCTCGTAGCAGGCGCCGAGCTTCGGGGAGGCCGGCGGCGCCGGGGCCGAGCTCTGCCGGGCCGTGGGGGTCGCATCGGGCTTCGGGGCTCCGTCGTCGGAGCAAGCGGCGAGGACGAGGGCCAGCCCGAGGGTCAGCACGACGAGCAGGCTGCGCGTGCGAGCGTTCATTTCGCGGTCTTCGCCCAGCACACCGAACGGCGGATGCCGGCCTTCCACTCCGCCTGGTGGAAGAACGTGAAGCCGTACTCGAACTCGGAGGGGTAGTTGAGCCACGCCTTGACGGAGTTCGCGCAGAACGAGCGGGTCCGGCTCTCCATCACCCGGTCGCCCGGGTAGGCGTCGGTCGGCTGGCCGAGCTTGACGGTCGTGACCGCGCGCCAGTCGTGCTTCTGCGAGCAGGGCACCTTCTCGCCCTCGGCCACCGTCGGTCCGCTGGCGCAGCTGAGCCAGCTGTCGTTGGGGCGGCCGCCGAGCATGCCGCGGGCGGTCTTGGGGAGGGCACGGTACTCGCGGCTCGCGGTGTTCCCGCCGATCACGTCGCAGCGGTACCAGCGAGCACCCTTGCCCCACGCCTTCTCCGACGGCCGGAACCAGGCCCAGCTCAGGGTGGTCCGCAGGACGAGGCTCTCGTCGGCGCCGACGAACTCGGCGAACTTCTCCGAGCACGTGCGGTAGGCGTAGGTGCCGAGGTCGGCGTCGTCGTAGCCCGCGTCGTCGAACTCCTCGGGCAGCCTGCCGGTCGCGTAGGTCTCGGCCGTGTGCCGGCTCGCGCAGTCGATCGTCTTGGTCGCGTTGGCGGTCCGGGCCACGTCGTCGGGCGTCAGGTCTCGGCACAGGCCGCTCACCGGTACGTCGACCGCGTCGACCTGGTCGGGGTCGCTGTTGGCGCCCTGGTGCTCGGACCCGCAGGCCGCGAGGGAGCCGACCGCGAGGAAACCGAGGACGAGCACGACGACGGCGCGCAGCAGCCGCATCGCTGTCCCCTCTCGTCCGTCCCGTGGCCCCCCGGGTGCCCCTCGGCACTGGCCGGCGATCAACCCGCCAGCAGTGCGGCGATAGTAGCGCCCAGTGCGTAGCCGGCCTCGCGCGCGGCGTCGTCGACCTCGCCGAGGACGCCGACCACGTCGTACCCCTGGCGCCAGCCGAGTGCCCCGACGATCGACTGCACCGACCGCTGTGCGCCGGTCAGGTCGTAGCGCCCGTGCAGCCACAGCCCGTACGGCCGACCGCCGGTCGCCCCGGCGCCGTCGGCCGGCGCGCCGCTCGGGTCGAGCGCGCCACCGACCGCGAGGAAGGTCGAGTCGAAGAAGTGCTTGAGCGCCCCGCTCATGTACCCGAAGTTCGCGGTCGTGCCGAGCACGTAGCCGTCCGCGGCGAGGACGTCGTCCGCGGTCGCCTCCAGCGCCGGTCGCACCACCACCTCGACCGGTGCGACCTCCTGCACGTCCTCGTCCGCGGCACCGGCGAGGACCTGCTCGAGCAGCGTCTGCATCGAACGGCTGGGGGAGTGGTGGACGACGAGCAGTCTCGGCACCCGCCCAGCCTACGGAGAGATCGGCTGCTACCCTGATGGACATCATGACGCGAGCGCTCCTTCTTAGCGGCCGCAGCGAGGTCTGAGAAAGCCGGACCCCCTCGTTGCGGAGTGAGTCGCGCGCCCGGCGCCCCCTTCACCAACAGCCGAGGAAGTCATGAACAACCAGCGCGTCACCATCCCCGCCCAGACCGCGAGCGGGATGCCGTACCACCGCTACACCGCCTTCGAGCCGGTCACCGTGCCGGACCGCACCTGGCCCGACCAGAAGATCACGCACGCGCCGCGGTGGCTCTCCACCGACCTGCGTGACGGCAACCAGGCGCTCATCGACCCGATGAGCCCCTCGCGCAAGATGAAGATGTTCGAGCTCCTGGTGAAGATGGGCTACAAGGAGATCGAGGTCGGCTTCCCGGCCGCCAGCCAGACCGACTTCGACTTCGTGCGCCAGCTGGTCGAGGAGGACCGGATCCCCGACGACGTACGGGTCTCCGTGCTGACCCAGGCCCGCGAGGACCTGATCGCGCGCACCGTCGAGTCGCTCAAGGGCGCCGACAAGGCGACCGTCCACCTCTACAACGCGACCGCCCCGCTGTTCCAGCGCGTCGTCTTCGGCGTGACCGAGGCCGAGTGCATCGCGATCGCGACCCGCGGCACCGAGTGGGTCATGAAGTACGCCGAGCAGCTCCTGGCCGGCACGGACTTCGGCTACCAGTACAGCCCCGAGATCTTCACCCAGACCCCGACGGACTTCGCGCTCGAGGTCTGCGAGCGGGTCTCCGACGTGTGGCAGCCGGAGGAGGGTCGCGAGATCATCCTGAACCTGCCGGCCACCGTCGAGATGTCCACGCCCAACACCTACGCCGACCAGATCGAGTACTTCGGCCGCAACCTGTCGCGCCGGGCGCACAGCATCATCAGCCTGCACCCCCACAACGACCGCGGCACCGCCGTCGCGGCCACCGAGCTGGCCCTGATGGCCGGCGCGGACCGGGTCGAGGGCTGCCTGTTCGGCCACGGCGAGCGCACCGGCAACGTCGACCTGGTGACGCTGGGCATGAACCTGTTCAGCCAGGGCATCGACCCGCAGGTCGACTTCTCCGAGATCGACGAGATCCGCCGCACGGTCGAGTACTGCACGCAGCTGCCCGTCCACCCGCGCCACCCGTGGGCCGGCGACCTCGTCTACACCGCCTTCTCGGGCTCCCACCAGGACGCCATCAAGAAGGGCCTGGAGGACCTCGACCGGATCGCGGCCGAGCAGGGCAAGCCCGTCGGTGAGGTCCCGTGGGAGGCGCCGTACCTGCCCATCGACCCGAAGGACGTCGGCCGCACCTACGAGGCCGTGATCCGGGTCAACAGCCAGTCCGGCAAGGGCGGTGTCGCCTACGTCCTCAAGGCCGAGCACAGCCTGGACCTGCCGCGCCGTGCGCAGATCGAGTTCAGCCGGGTCATCCAGCAGCACACCGACTCCCAGGGCGGCGAGGTGACGCCGGAGGCGATCTGGGCGATCTTCCGCAAGGAGTACCTCGACCGCGAGGAGCCCTACAGCCTGGTCGCCTTCTCCTCCACGACCGACCAGAGCGGCGACGACCGCCAGGAGGTCCAGCTCCGCGTCCGTGGCGAGGAGCAGACCTTCACCGGCATGGGCAACGGCCCGGTCGCGGCCTTCGTCGACGGCATGCGCCAGGCCGGCGCCGACATCCGGGTGCTCGACTACGCCGAGCACGCGCTGTCCTCCGGCGGCGACGCCCTCGCGGCGGCGTACGTCGAGTGCGAGATCGCCGGCGAGATCGTCTGGGGCATCGGCATCCACCACAACATCGTCACCGCGTCGCTCCGCGCGGTCGTGTGCGCGGCCAACCGGGCCCGGACCACGACCATCCCCGCTGTACCGATCGCGCCCGTCGGCTGACCTTCGCGGACGCCCCGGGCCTTTCCGTCCCGCGCGCAGTAGCGTCTGCGCGCGGGACCCGGGGCGATCCACCACACTGAGGAGAAGCACCATGGCAGGACGAGCGGCACTGGCCTCGGAGCAGGTCGGCCAGTTCTTCGTCGAGGGGGCGCGCGGCCGCGACCGCCTCGAGTTCACCGAGTACGGCGCCGGTGAGGCCTGGGTCGTGCTCCTCCCGCCGCTGCTCGTGCCCCGCAGCGTCCACGACCACGCCGCCCGGACCCTCGCCGCGTCCGGCCTGCACGTGCTGGTCCTCGACCCGCTCGGCCACGGCGGCTCCGACCGTCCGGCCGACCCGCTGTCGTACTCCGTGCCGGCCTTCGCGGACCAGGTCGTCGCGCTGCTCGACCACGTCGGCGCCTCCCGTGCCGTCGTCGGCGGCAGCTCGCTCGGCGCCAATGTCGCGCTCGAGGTCGCGGTCGCCGCGCCCGAGCGGGTGGCCGGCCTGCTCCTGGACGGCCCCGTCCTCGACAACGCGCTGGCTGCGCAGCTCGCCGTGCTCGCCCCGGTGATGTACGCGGCCCGCTTCGCCCCCCTGCCGCTGCGCCTGGTCCGCCTGGCCTCCCGCCCGCTGCCGTCGCGCCTCCTCCCGGAGTGGGTGCGGCTGGCCCGCGAGACCCTCGACCAGAAGCCCGGCACCGTCGCCGCCGTGATCCACGGCGTGCTCTTCGGTCGCCTCGCCCCCTCCGCCACGGAGCGCTCCGCGATCACCGCCCGCGCACTCGTCCTCTCCCGCCCGCGCGACCCGTTCCACCCGGTCGGCGACGCGGAGCAGCTGGCCGGCGAGATCGCCGGCGCCACGCTCGAGCACGCCGAGGTGCCGCTGGAGTGGCGACGCCGGCCGGAGCGGCTCGACCTGGTGGTGACCCGGTTCGCGCGGGAGTGCTCGCGCGGCTCGCTGCGTGGGCGGCGTACCCGCTCGTCGTAGGAGCTGTCGGCCTCAGCAGCCCGCGGCGTACACGTAGCAGCGCAGGGCCGGCTCCTTGGCGAGCAGCGGCGCGCCGCTGAACGTGATGCCCGGCAGCACCGTGCTGACGAGGTTCGGCAGCGCGGCGAGGATCGGCGCGAAGCCCACGACGTCGGCGGGGTCGATGCCCGGCATGAAGAGGCGGGTGCACCACTTCCGGTCGATCCGCGCGGCGCTGGCCGGGCCGTCGTGGTCCAGCGCGTCCATCACGATGGCGTACATCGCGGGGCTCACCGTGCCGGTGGTGACGTGCTCGTACGGGTCGAGGGCGCACACCGACTGGATCGGGATGTTCGCGATCCGGCCGCTGCCGGTCGTCAGCGCGGACGACGGCGGAGGGACGACCACCTCGTCGAGCATCGTGTACGCGTTGGTGTAGTCGATACCGGCGAAGGTCTCCGCGCGGCTGTTGAGCGCCTTCGTGAACGCCGAGCCGGCCTTCTGCTGCCAGACGGCCGGCACGCACCTCGTCAGGCCCGGGATGCAGCCGGCGAGGACCGCCGTACCGTGGTTGGAGGGGGCCATGCCGATCATCTCGGCGACCTTGCTGCGGGTGTCGGGCCAGAAGCGCAGCGCCCAGCGCGGGTTCATGCCGCCCTGGCTGTGGCCGAGGATCGCGATCCTGCGGCCGGTGGTGGCGTGCATGCGGCGGATCGCGTTGACGAGGTACTCGCCCGCGACCTGGATGTCGCCGAAGGTGTGGAAGGGCATCGTCACCATGCAGTAGTAGCGGCCCTGCTTCGCGAACACCTTCGCCCAGTTCCACGCGTAGTTCTCGACGGGCGTGACGCTGGTGGCGGGGTTGAGCAGGATCGGCCGCGGCCCCGTCCTCGGGTTGCCGTGGCAGCTCAGCGAGCCGGCGAGCGTCGCCGCCGGGACCGAGAGCCGTGGCCCGGGCCGGTCCAGGGGTGCGTACGACGGCGTCCCGGTGTCGGCGACGGCCGGGGCCGCGGTGACGACGGCGCCGAGCAGGGCGAGGCAGGCGAGGAGGCTGGCGAGCAGGCGACGCATGGCCCTCCAACGGGGTGGCGCCGCGTTTCGTCACGCCGCACCCCGCAGAATGGGAGGGTGCCGCTCTACCGTGACGAGGCGATCGTCCTGCGCACCCACAAGCTGGGTGAGGCGGACCGCATCATCACGATGCTGACCCGTGAGAACGGCCGGATCCGCGCGGTGGCGAAGGGCGTGCGTCGTACGACCTCCCGGTGGGGGTCGCGCCTCGAGCCGTTCACCCACGTCGACCTCCAGCTGGCCGAGGGGCGCAACCTCGACACGGTGACCCAGGCCGAGACCCGCGGGGCGTACGCCGCCTCGATCGGCCTCGACTACGAGCGCTACACCGCCGGCACGGCCATGCTCGAGACCGCCGAGCGCCTCGTCGTCGAGGAGCGCGAGCCCGCGCGCCAGCAGTTCGCGCTGCTGCTCGGGGCGCTGAACGCGATGGCCACGGGCAACCGGCGTCCCGGCCACGTCATGGACTCCTACCTGCTGCGCTCGCTCGCCATCGCCGGCTACACGCCCGCCTTCGTCGACTGCGCCCACTGCGGCCGGCCGCCCGTGACCGCGACCGGCGAGCTGGTCAACCACCGCTGGTTCAACCCGTCGATGGGCGGCGTGCTCTGCTCCACCTGTCGCATCCCCGGCTCCGCCACCCCGGCCGCCGAGACGCTGACCCTGCTCGGCGCGCTGCTCGCCGGCAACTGGCCGGTCGTCGAGGCCGCCGAACCGCGCCACGTCAAGGAGGCCAACGGCCTCGTCGCGGCGTTCGTGCAGTGGCAGCTCGAGCGCGGCCTGCGCTCGCTGGCGTACGTCGAGCGCTGACCCCGGCTCCCGCGGCCGGGTGACCCGGCGGGTGACAGTCCGGTCGGTTTACGGGACGGGATCACCAGACTCGGCTAGTTTCCGAAGTCCGAGGTCCTCGACTCCCGCGGGCCCCGTGTCCTGGGAAGGCTCCTCCCATGAAGCTCCGCTCCGCCCTGCTCCCGACGCTGATCGCCCTGCTCGCGTCGCTTCTCGCCGTCCTCGGCCCGCTGCCACCGGCCGTCGCCGACCCCGCTCCCGCGCAGGTCACCGGCACCGTGATCGACGCGGTCACGAGTGACCTGCTCGCCGGCGCCCACGTCGCCTTCTACGCCGACGTCGACGAGAACGGCATGCCCGACGGAGCGGCGATCGCCAGCACCGTCGCCACGGACGGGAGCTTCGACGTCTTCGTGCCGGCGGGCAGCGTCGTCGGCATCGCCGAGGCCGAGGGCTACGAGCCGCGGCAGACCGAGGTCCTGCACCTCGTGTCCGCGGAGGAGACGATCCTGCAGCTCGACCTGACGCCGATCGACGACGGCACCGGTACGGGCACCGTCAGCGGTTTCGCCGCCGACGCGCTCGCCAACACGCCGCTCGCCGGTGCTGCGGTCTCGATCTACGCCGACGCCGACGTGGACGGCCAGCCGGACGGCGCCGCGGTCGCGACGACGAGTGCAGCAGTCAACGGCACGTGGGAGCTGACCGTTCCGGCGGGGAAGTACGTCATCCAGGTGGCGCACCCGACGTACGAGACGTGGTCGTCGTACCCGGGTCGGGCGCCAGTGACGGTGACCTCCGGCGGTTCGATCACCAACGTCGAGGCCTACCTGCAGCGGGTGCCGCCGACGACCGGCCACGTGTCCGGCCACGTCACGGACCAGGACACGGCAGCCGGGATCGCCGGTGCGACGGTCGTCGTCTACAAGGACGACGACGGGAACGGCTTCCCGGACGAGGCGAACCCGGTGGCACTCACGACCACCGACGCCGAGGCACTCTGGGCGAGCACTCTCCCCGTCGGGAGCTACGTCGCCAGCGCCAGCGCGGAGGACTACGACTCCGGCGTGCACGGAACCTTCACGGTCACCGCGGGCGGCGAGCTGACCGTGGACTTCGCGCTGGAGCCGACCACCCCGCCGGGGGAGCTGGGCTCCACGATCGCCGGGCTCCTGACCGACACCGCCGGCACCCCGCTCGGCGGGATCGAGGTCTGCGCGTGGACGGCGAGCGACACCATCCAGGCCTGCGTCGACACCGACGCCGACGGCCGCTACGCCCTCGCCGGACTGCCCGCCGGCAGCTACCGCATCTGCTACAACGACCGTCTCCCCGCACCGGGTGAGTGGGCGACGTACGAGATGCTGCGCTGGTACCTCGACAAGGGGAGTCGGCCCTTTGTGACGCCGGTCGTGGTCGACGGCACCGTCACGACGACGACCCTGAGCACGGTCCGGCTGCGCAAGCTCGCGAGGATCAAGGGAGTCGTCGGCGCGCCGGCGCTCGTCGGTGCCACCAGTGCCGCAGGCACCGTCGAGGTGTACGACGAGGACGGCGAGCGGGTCGCGGTCGCTCCGATCAGCTCCAACGGTGCCTACGAGGTCGGTGGACTCCTGCCCGGGGCCTACCGCGTGAAGGCCTCCGGCTCGCGCTTCATCGGCAACGACGAGTACCCCTACATCCGGCAGTTCTGGTCGCGGCGCTACTCCTTCGCGAGCGCCACGCCCATCGCGCTGGGGGTGGGCGAGGTCCGGACCGGCATCGACATCCTGCTCGGCCGCACCCTGCTGGCGACCGCGCGCCCGGTCATCACCGGCCGCCGGATCGTCGGCGCGACCCTCCGGGCCGGCCGCGGCACGTGGAACCGCCAGGTCGGAACGACCTACACGTTCACGTGGCGTCGAGGCACGAGGGTGCTCAGCCACGCCGCGACCTACCGCGTGGTGCGGGCCGACGCGGGCCGGGCGCTCACCGTCACGGTCACCGCGAAGGACCCGGACGGCTGGCTCCTCAGTGGGTCGTCGGCCGCCACGACCGGGGTGATCCGGCAGTGAGGGCCCTGACAGACTTCACCTCGTGACCCGTGCCTCCCGACGCTCCCGCGCCGCCACGCCGATCCCGCCCCGGGCCGCGCCGCTCCCGCCGACGCCGCACCCCTCCGGGGTCCGGCCGCCGGCGCTCCCGCCGGAGCTGGTGCCGAACCACGTCGCCATCGTCATGGACGGCAACGGGCGGTGGGCCAAGGAGCGCGGCCTGCCGCGCACCCGGGGGCACGAGGAGGGCGAGTCCAGCCTGTTCGACGTGGTCGAGGGGGCCATCGAGATCGGCGTGAAGGCGGTCTCGGCGTATGCCTTCTCGACCGAGAACTGGTCGCGCAGCCCCGACGAGGTGAAGTTCCTGATGGGCTTCAACCGCGACGTCGTCCGACGCCGGCGCGAGGAGATGCATGAGCGCGGGATCCGGGTTCGGTGGGCCGGCCGGGCGCCGAAGCTGTGGAAGTCGGTCATCGACGAGCTCCGCACCACCGAGGAGCTGACGAAGCACAACGACGTCCTCACGCTGACGATGTGCGTCAACTACGGGGGCCGCTCCGAGCTCGGTGACGCGGCCCGCGGGCTGGCCCGCGACGTGGCCGCCGGTCGCGTGAACCCCGAGCGGGTCGACGAGCGCACGCTCGGCAAGTACCTCTACGTCCCCGAGCTCGCCGACGCCGACTTGATCTGGCGGACGTCGGGGGAGCAACGGCTCTCGAACTTCATGCTCTACCAGGCGGCGTACGCCGAGTTCGTGTTCAGCGACGTGCTCTGGCCCGACGTCGACCGGCGGCACCTGTGGGCGGCGATCGACGAGTACGCGCGCCGCGACCGGCGCTACGGCGGCGCGATGCCGAACCCGGGCACCTGACGTTCAGCTGGTGGTGCGTGAGTCGGGTGTCGTGCGGGGGCTTCTTGCGGTGGCTCCTGAGGCGGCCGCGCGGTAGCCGACCGACCCCCGGCGTCAAGGACGTCGCTGCGCTCCGTCGCTGCGCTCCGCCGCTTCGCGGCGCCCTTCGGGCGTCCTTGACCCCGGGGCCCTGTCGG
>NZ_LMIT01000003.1:37717-79867 GCF_001428825.1 Nocardioides sp. Root240
GGTCGGCGCGGACTTCGTCCGCGCCACCGCTGACGCGGCCGCCCCGCGGGTGATGGTCTGTTGCGCGCGATGACCCCCTCGAGTGGGCACAAACCGCAGAAAAATCGGCCGAGAACCTGCGGTATGTGCCCACTCGAGGGGTGTGCGCGAGCGCCGGACCGCCACCCGACCGGCGGACCCAGCCACCCCCCCAGCCCGCTCGTCGCTGCCGCCTGAGAACCCCACCACCCACGCCACCGCAGCCGTGAAGGCAGCCAGCACCTACCTGACCCACGCATGTGTCAGGAGAGCCCGAAATCGTTGCTTTGGTCAGGGACTACCGCAGTGGGCTAATGCTCGTCGTAGTGGGCGCCGTGGGCGGCGTGGCGGTGGCCGTCGTGGACGTAGTCCACGTGGTCGTCGTGCGGTACGGCGAGGTGGCCGCACCCCGGGCCGTGCGCGTGCGGGTGCTCGGAGCACGCCTCGTGTTCCGGCAGCTCGCCGGCGGGGAACGGCTCGCGCAGGCGGGCCCGGTGGCGGGTCCAGATGCCGATCGGCCAGGCGACGACGTAGCAGGCCAGGGCCAGGAGCACGATCGTCGGACCGGTCGCCACCGTCGCCTTGTACGAGGCGAACGTGGCGGCCACGAGGCCGCCGACCGACGCCACGGCGCCGAGGGCCATCGCGGCGACGATCGTGGCCCGGAAGGACCGGGTCACCTGCTGGGCGGTCGCGACGGGCACCACCATCAGGGCGGAGACCAGCAGCAGGCCGACGGTCCGCATGGCGACGGTCACCGACACCGCGGCGAGGACCGCGACGAGCACGTTGTAGTAGCGGACCCGCAGGCCGGCGACGCGGGCGAACTCCTGGTCCTGGGCGACCGCGAACAGCTGCGGAGCCAGGCCGACGCACAGCCCGATCACGGCGATCGCCAGCACCATCGTGATGATCACGTCGCTGACCGAGAGCGTCGTCAGGGAGCCGAAGAGGTAGCGGTTCAGCGCGGCCGCGCTCTCGCCGCCGAGGCCGCTGAGGAAGATGCCGCCCGCCAGGCCGCCGTAGAACAGCAGCGCCAGGGCGACGTCGCCGTTGGTCTGGCCGCGCTCGCGGATCACCTCGATCAGCACCGCGCCCAGCACGGCGATCACCACGGCGGTCCACACCGGCGACGTCCCGGTCAGCAGACCGAGGGCCACACCGGTGACGGCGACGTGACCGATGCCGTCACCCATCAGGGCGAGCCGGCGCTGGACCAGGAAGGTCCCGATCGCGGGCGCGGCGAGGCCGGTCAGCAGGGCGGCGATCAGCGCGCGCTGCATGAACGGCAGGGAGAACAGCTCGACGGGGGTCATCGGCCCTCGCCCCCGATCCGGTCGGCCGGCGCGTCGACGGGCGCGACCACACCGGGCACGTGGTCGGTCGGGCCGGAGGAGTGGTGATGGTGGTGCGTGTGCGGCTCGCCGAGCCAGGGCTGGTGGACCTCGTGGTCGCGCAGCGGGGCGCCGTCGTAGACGATCCGGCCGTCGCGCATCACCAGGGCGCGGTCGACCAGCCGGGCCAGCGGGCCGAGCTCGTGGGCGACGAGCACGATCGTCGCGCCGCGCTGCTTGAGCTGGGAGAGCGTGTCGGCGAGCACCTGCTGGTTGGGCAGGTCGACGCCGGCGGTGGGCTCGTCGAGGAAGAACAGGTCCGGCTCGCCGGCGAGCGCGCGGGCGATCAGCACCCGCTGCTGCTGTCCGCCGGACAGGGTGCTGACCGCGTCGCGGCGCCGGTCCGCGAGGCCGACGACCTCGAGGGCGTCGTCGATCGCGGCACGGTCGGCGCGCGAGAGCGGGCGCAGCAGGCGGCGGCGGGTGAGCCGGCCCGCGGCCACGACCTCCCAGACGGACGCGGGTACGCCGGCGGCGGCCGTCGCGCGCTGGGGCACGAAGCCGACGCGCTGCCAGTCGTCGTACGACGCGAGGGGGGTGCCGTGGAGGCGCACCTCGCCGGAGACGAGCGGCCGCAGCCCGACCATCGCCCGCACGAGGGTGGACTTGCCGGAGCCGTTGGCGCCCATCAGCGCGACGAACTCGCCGGGCAGGACCGTCGCGTCGATGCCGCGCAGGATCGGCCGGCCGCCGAGGGCGACCGTCCCGTTGCGGACCGCGACCGCGGGTTCGACGCCGGTCATCGGCAGCCGTTGGCGGCCTGCAGCGCGACCAGGTTGTCCTTCATGAGCGAGAGGTAGTCCGCGTCCGAGTCCGCGTCGGACAGGCCCTCGATCGGGTCGAGGACGCCGTTGGTGAGGCCGAGATCGGTCGCCAGGCCATCGCCCAGCGCGGGCTCGAGCGGCTCGCTGAACACGGTGGTGATGCCCTCCTCCTTGACCAGGTCCTGCAGCTGCGCGAGAACGGCGGCCGTCGGCTCGGCGTCGGGGGAGAGCCCGACGATCGGGGCGATGTGCAGGCCGTACTTCTCGAGGTAGCCGAACGCGTCGTGCGACACCACGATCGTGTCACGGGTGCAGTCGGCCAGACCAGTCGTGTACGACGCGTCGAGCGCCTCGAGCTGCTTGCGCAGCGCGGCCGCGTTGGCCGTGTAGGTGTCGGCGTTCTTCTCGTCGATCGAGGCCAGCTCCCCGGCGACCGCGTCGCTGACCGCGGCGACGCGCAGCGGGTCCTGCCAGAAGTGCGGGTCGAGGTCGCCGTGGTCGTGGTCGTGCTCATCCTCGTCCGCGTGCTCCTCGTGCTCCGCGGCGGACTCGTCCACCGGCACCAGGTCGGCGAGCGCGGCGACGTCGAGCGTGTCGCCCGTCGCGTTCTGCGCGACGCTGTCGTCGACCGCCGGCTGGAAGCCCGCCTCGTAGACGACCAGGTCGGCGTCCGCGATCTGCGCGGTCTTGGCGACGTCGAGCTCGAGGTCGTGCGGCTCGGAGCCGGGCCTGGTCAGCAGCTCGACGTCGGTGTCGGTGCCCTCACTGACCCGCTCGGTCAGCCAGGCGAGCGGGTAGAACGCCGCCGTGACCGTCGGTCCGGAGCCGCCGCTCGACGTGCCGCCGGACTCGCTGAAGGCCGAGCAGCCGGAGGCGAGCAGGGCGGCGGTGGACAGGACGGCGACAGCGGAGGCAAAGCGCATGAGAATCATTCTCAACTGCGGTCGTCGTCCGGTCAAGTCGGCGCTCACCCCAGGAGCGAGGCCAGCTCCCGTCCGACGGCCCGCAACGGTGCATCGGTACGCCGGGCGCGGCTCACCAGCAGGGCGCCCTCGATCGCGCTGACCACCAGCGCGGCCCGGTCGGCCGCCTCCTGCGGGGGAGTGCCGCGCGAGGAGAGTGCCCCTGCCAGCAGCTCCTCCCACTCCCCGAACGCCGCCCCGGCAGCGTCCCGCGCGCCGGCCGCGTCGTCGGGCGCGAGCGCCGCGGCGGCGATGGGGCACCCGGCGGCGTAGTCGCTGCCGAGCAGCACCCCGGACCAGTGGTCGACGAGCAGGTCGACGGTCGCGACCGGGTCCGCGCTGGCGACCAGCTCGGTGATCAGCGACGAGATGAGGTCGCCGGCCCGCCGGGTGGCGTCGCGGGCCAGCTCCTCCTTGCCGCCGGGGAAGTGGTGGTAGATCGAGCCCCGCGGCGCCTTGCTGTGGGCGACCACATCGCGCAGCGAGGTGGCGGCCACGCCGCGCTCGCGGAAGAGCGCGATCGCGCTGTCGAGCATCGCGTCCCGCGGTGAGCGTCTCGCCATGGGAGCGCTCACACCCTTTCCAGGCGAGCGGGCACGTACTTGTGCCACGGCGTGCCGGCGATGTCGTCGCGGTGGTGCAGGGACGTCAGCTCGTTGGGGGCGACGCCCGGCGTGCCGTCCGGGTGGGCCACGCCGAGACCGTTCGGCAGCGAGACGTGCCCGGGCTGCAGCGTGTCCGTGACCTCGACCGTCGCGACCGCGGCGCCGGCCTCGGTGACCACCCGGACCGAGTCGCCCGACCGCACGCTCAGTGACCAGGCGTCGTCCGGGCTGATCCGCAGGGCGCCGCCGGCGTCGCGCCGCCGCCAGGAGGGGTCGCGGATGATCGTGTTGGCGGTGAACGCGCGCCGTTCGCCCGCGGACAGGACGAACGGGAACTCCTCGCTCGTCCACGAGCTCGGCTCGTCAGCGAGGCCGCGGAGCCGCTCGACCAGCTCGGGGATCTCGATCGTGAAGCGGCGGTCGGGGCGTCGTACGTAGTCCCAGGCCTGCTCGTGGTCGTCGCGGGTGAACACCACGGCCTCACCGGTCAGGATCCGCTCGAACAGCTGGTTGCCGGGCTCGAAGCCGGTGCCGGTGAAGCCGGCCCGCGCCACCGGGCCGGGCTGGTTCATCGCGCACAGCTGCGCGACGCCCCACAGGGCGGCCGTGCCGCGGGCATCGCCCAGGGTGGGCCCGAGGGTCTCGTACAGGACGTGCCCGGCCAGGCCCATCAGCCGCGGGTCCGCGCCGACGGCAGCGAAGAACGCGTCGGCGTACGACGCCAGGCCGGCCTCGGCCGCGACGCGGAGCGGCTCCAGGGAAGCCTCGTCGACGACGTTGAGCGCACGGACCACGCGTGCGTAGATCTCCGGCTCGGCCAGGGTGCCCGGCAGCGGGTCCATCAGCGGCGCCCGCAGGTGGAAGACGTTCTCCGGGAAGTCGACGTTGAAGAAGGTGCACTCCCACTTCTCGAACTGCGTCGACGCCGGCAGGACGTAGTCGGCCTCGAGGGCGGTCTCGGTCATCGCGATGTCGATGACCACGCTGAGGTCGAGCCGGCGCATCGCGCGCCGGAAGCCGGCGGAGTCGGCGAGCGAGTGCGCGGGGTTCACGCTGTCGATCCACATCGCCCGGAACCGGTCCGGGTGGTGGGTGTCGATCTCCTCGGCGATCGAGTTGCACGGCACCAGCCCGGAGATGATCCGCGCACCGGTCACCGGCGTGACCTTCGAGCCCCCGCCTCCGCCGCCTCCGGCGAGCGCCGCGAACATCGAGTGCAGGAACATCGCGCCCTGCTTCGCGAAGTTCCCCGTGAGGATCCAGAGCATCTTGTTGAGGTAGGAGCCCAGCGTGCTGTGCGGCGCCTGCTGGAGGCCGAGGTCCTCGTAGGTGCACACGCTCTGCGCGGCGGCGATCCGCCGTGCGGTGCTGCGGATCAGCTCCTCGTCGACGCCGCAGCGTTGTGCGAAGTCGGCGACGTCGATCTCCCGGTACGCCGCCAGGACCGGCTCCGCGCCGGTGGTGTGGTCGCGCACGAAGTCGTGGTCGACCAGGTCCTCCTGGACGAGCACCGCACCGAGCGCGGCGAGGCACCACGCGTCGGTGCCGGGCCGCACCTGCAGGTGGACGTCGGCCATCGCGGCGGTCTCACTGACCCGCGGGTCGATGACGACCATGGTGCGTGCCGGGTCGGCCGCCATCTCCTTCAGCACCGGGCGGGCGCGCGGGAAGGAGTGGGACTGCCACGGGTTCTTGCCGATGAAGACCACGACCTCGGCGTGCTCGAAGTCGCCCTTGGTGTGGCCGCCGTAGAGCCGGCCGTCGACGTACATCTCACCGGTCTTCTCCTGCGCCAGCGCGTTCGAGCGGTAGCGCACGCCGAGCGCGGCCTGCAGGGCCTGGCCGTAGCCGGCGCCGAGGTGGTTGCCCTGCCCTCCGCCGCCGTAGAAGAAGATCTTGTCGCCGCCGTGCTCGTCGCGGATCGCCGCCAACCGCTGCGCGATCTCGGAGATCGCGGTGTCCCAGTCGATCTCCTCGTAGCTGCCGTCCGTGCGACGCCGCAGCGGGCTGGTCAGGCGCGGCGTGCCGTTCTGGTAGCGGTCCAGCCGCAGCGGCTTCTCGCAGGTGTAGCCGGCCGAGCTCGGGTGGGACTTGTCGCCGCGGATCCGCAGGAGCTGCCGGTCCTCGACCTGCACCTCGATCCCGCAGTTGCACTCGCAGAGGATGCAGGCGGTCTTCTGCCAGGTGGTGGTCATCGAGGCTCCTGTCGGACGGCTATGACAACTGTCATAGTCCGGGGCGTGGGGTCCTGCGTCAAGGGCGTCGCGGCTGCGTAGAGTCGCCCCGTGCTCGTCGTCAACCGGTTCCGCGCGGGTGCGGACCCCGCCTCCCTGCGTGCCGAGCTCGAGCTCGTGCACGGGCTCCTCGCCGGCCAGACCGGGTACGTCGCCGGCTGGGTCGGGCGCAACCTCGACGACCCGGACCTGTGGACCCTCACCACGACGTGGGTCCACGTCGGCGCCTACCGACGCGCCCTCTCGTCCTACGACATCAAGCTCCACGGCGTCCTCGTGCTGAGCCGCGCGATCGACGAACCCGGTGCCTACGAGGTCGTGGAGCCCGGCGAAGTGCTCAATGTCGCGGAGCCTCGCGTAACCTGAGCACCTGCTCCCGCGAGTTCGCAGACACACCACGCCCGGCAGCCAGCCGGGCTCGTCCCATAAAAGGATTCCCCGTGGCCAAGCCGCCCCCGTCCACCGTCGACCACGTCGTCTCCCTCGCGAAGCGCCGAGGCTTCGTCTACCCCTGCGGGGAGATCTACGGCGGCACCCGCTCGGCCTGGGACTACGGCCCGCTCGGCGTGGAGCTCAAGGACAACATCAAGCGCCAGTGGTGGCGCGCGATGGTCCAGAGCCGCGACGACGTTGTCGGCCTCGACTCCAGCGTGATCCTGCCGCGCCAGACCTGGGAGGCGTCCGGCCACGTCGCGACGTTCAACGACCCGCTGACCGAGTGCCTCTCGTGCCACAAGCGCTTCCGCTACGACCACCTGCAGGAGCAGTACGCCGAGAAGAAGGGCATCGAGAACCCCGACGACGTCGACCTGAAGGACGTCGCCTGCTCGAACTGCGGCGCCCGTGGCTCGTGGACCGAGCCGCGTGAGTTCTCCGGCATGCTCAAGACCCACCTCGGTGTCCTCGAGGACGAGTCGGGCCTGCACTACCTGCGCCCCGAGACCGCGCAGGGCATCTTCCTCAACTTCGCCAACGTGGTGACCTCGCAGCGGATGAAGCCCCCGTTCGGCATCGCGCAGATCGGCAAGAGCTTCCGCAACGAGATCACGCCCGGCAACTTCATCTTCCGCACCCGCGAGTTCGAGCAGATGGAGATGGAGTTCTTCGTCAAGCCGGGTGAGGACGAGGAGTGGCACCGGTACTGGATCGAGGAGCGCACCCGCTGGTACGTCGACCTCGGCATCAACCCCGACAACCTGCGCCACTACGAGCACGCGAAGGAGAAGCTGAGCCACTACTCGAAGGGCACCACCGACATCGAGTACCGCTTCAACTTCGCCGGCTCCGAGTGGGGCGAGCTCGAGGGCATCGCCAACCGCACCGACTTCGACCTCTCGACGCACGCGGAGCACTCGGGCAAGGACCTGTCGTACTTCGACCAGGCCAACAACGCCCGCTACGTGCCCTACGTCATCGAGCCCGCAGCCGGCCTCTCGCGCAGCCTGATGACCTTCCTCGTCGACGCCTACGCCGAGGACGAGGCGCCCAACACCAAGGGGGGCGTCGACAAGCGCACCGTGCTGCGGCTCGACCCGCGCCTGGCGCCGGTCAAGGTCGCCGTGCTGCCGCTCTCGCGCAACGAGGACCTCACCCCGAAGGCGCGCGCCGTCGCGACCGAGCTGCGGGCGCTGTGGAACATCGAGTTCGACGACGCCGGCGCCATCGGCAAGCGCTACCGCCGCCAGGACGAGATCGGTACGCCGTACTGCGTCACGATCGACTTCGACACCCTCGACGACCAGGCGGTCACGGTCCGCGACCGCGACTCCATGGGCCAGGAGCGCGTCTCGCTCGACAAGCTCAAGGGCTTCTTCGCCGAGCGGCTCGTCGGATGCTGACGGGCCGCACCCGGCTGGCTCGGCCGGCGCTCGCCGCGGGCCTCGCCCTCTGCGTCGCCGCCGGCCTGGCCGGGTGCGGCTCGGACGACGGCAAGGACGCCAGGGACGGCAAGGAGTCGACGTCGCCCAGCCCGACGGAGTCGACGAGCGCGCCGGCGGCGTACCTCGACGTACCGGACGGCGTGACGCTGACCGAGCCCGGCACCGCGCTCGCCCTCGGTGAGGAGGGTGTGGTCGCCTTCCAGCGCCGCCAGGACCAGATCGGCGTGCTCGCCGTGACCGTCGAGCGGATCGAGCGGACCACCTTCCAGGACTCCTTCGTGGGCTGGAACGTCGACGACGCCACGGCCGCGCGCACGCCGTACTTCGTGCGGGTGAAGGTCACCAACGTCGGCGACACCGACCTCGGCGGGGCACGCCTCGACAACGTCGTCTACGCCAATGACGGCAGCACGCTCGAGGCCCCGAACTACTACACCGCCCAGCAGCAGCCCCTGTGCGTCGGCGGTGCGCTGCCGGCGGTCTTCGCCAACGGCGCGAGCGCCGAGCTGTGCCAGGTCTACTTCGTGGCGCCCGCCCAGACGCTCGTCAGCATCGACTTCCCGCCCTACGGCGGGCTCGACGACATCACGTGGACCGGCGAGCTGAGCCCGGTGACCCCGCTGAAGCCCGTCAAGCCCGGCAGGAAGGGTGGCAGGAAGGGCGCCGGGAAGGGCGCCGGCGCGACCCCGTCGGCCACCGCGACCGCCACGGCGTCGGCCACCGCGACCCCGTGACCGCCCTGCAGCTGGGCTCCCTCGAGGTGCCCGTCCCCGTGGTGCTGGCGCCGATGGCCGGCATCACGAACGCGGCCTACCGGCGGCTGTGCGCCGAGCACGGCGCCGGGCTGTACGTCTGCGAGATGATCACCAGCCGCGGCCTGGTCGAGGGCGACGACACCACGAAGCGGATGCTCGTCTTCGACGATGCCGAGAAGGTCCGCTCCGTGCAGCTCTACGGCACCGACCCGAGCTACGTCGGGCAGGCCACCAGGATCCTGTGCGAGGAGTACGGCGTCGCCCACGTCGACCTCAACTTCGGCTGCCCGGTCCCCAAGGTCACCCGCAAGGGCGGCGGCGGCGCGCTGCCGTGGAAGCGCAACCTGCTCGGGCGGATCCTCGAGGAGGCGGTGGCCGCCGCGGCGCCGTATGGCGTCCCGGTGACCATGAAGACCCGCAAGGGCCTCGACGACGACCACCTCACCTACCTCGACGCCGGCCGGATCGCGCAGGAGTCGGGCGTCGCCGCGATCGCGCTGCACGGGCGGACCGTCGCGCAGGCCTACTCCGGCGAGGCCGACTGGGACTCCATCGCCGCGCTCGTCGACCACGTGGACATCCCGGTGCTCGGCAACGGCGACATCTGGGAGGCCGCCGACGCCGTACGGATGATGGCGCAGACCGGTGCTGCCGGTGTCGTCGTCGGCCGGGGCTGCCTGGGCCGGCCGTGGCTCTTCCGCGACCTCGCGGCGGCGTTCGGCGAGGGCGGCCCTGCGGAGACCACGCTGCCGACGCTCGGCGAGGTGACCGCGATGATGCGCCGTCATGCCGAGCTGCTGTGCGAGCACATGGGGGAGGAGCGGGGCTGCAAGGAGTTCCGCAAGCACGTCACGTGGTACCTCAAGGGCTTTCGCGCGGGTGGCGAGCTGCGTCGCTCGCTCGGGCTCGTCGACTCGCTCGCAGCCCTCGACCGGATGCTCGCCGAGCTCGACCCGACCGAGCCGTTCCCCGTCTCCGAGCTCGGTGCACCCCGCGGGAGGCAGGGTGCACCCCGTCACAAGGTGGTCCTCCCGGAGGGCTGGCTCGACGACACCGACGGCCTGTGCGAGGGCGGATCCGGCCTCCTCGAGGACGTCAACGAGACCACGGGCGGGTGACCCGTCTCACCCCTCGACGCGGATTGTTGATTCGTGAACCACTGATGGGGTGTGCTCTACTCGATCGATGCCCAGGCCTCGGTCAGGGTTCTCGGACGACCTGCAAGCGAGAAGCAAAGGATCAGCGCGTGGCCACCAGCCACAAGCGGGAAACCGCGCGACGTACACCCCGAGCCGGCCTCCTGGCCGGCTCGCTGGCCGTCCTGGCGACCGGTGCGGTCGTGTCCGCCGGGGTGCTCAGCTCCCCGGCCCCGGACCCCGACCTCCTCGCCACCGACGGCAACGCTCCCGCCGGATCAGTGGCCGCCGCGACCCGCGACCTCCCGGTCCTCTCGCGTGGCGGCACCGACCGCTCGGCCGACGCCGTCGGCTCGCGCGTCGACCGCATGGTCGCGGCTGCGGCCACCGCGAAGGCGGTCGCCGGTGCCGACCGCAAGCGGTGGACCACCGCCTCCCTGAACCTCTGGACCCGTCCCGACAAGGCCGGCCGCAAGGTCGGCGAGATCGGCGACGGCGAGAAGGTCCTGATCACCGGGCGCAGCTACGCCGACCGCGTCGAGATCGTCGTCGGCGGCAAGGCCCGCTGGGTCACCACCGGTCACCTCAGCGACGAGAAGCCGCTGAGCATCGCCGCCGACTGCACCAACGGCACCACCGTCCCGGCGGCGGTGAGCCCCAACATCAAGAAGGTCCACGAGGCCGTCTGCGCGAACTTCCCCGAGATCGGCACCTACGGCACCTTCCGCGGCGACGGCGAGCACGCCCAGGGCATCGCGGTCGACATCATGGTCTCCGGCCCGCGCGGCTGGGAGGTCGCGGAGTTCGTCCGCGCCAACGCCTCTGCGCTGGGTGTGGCCTACGTGATCTTCTCGCAGAAGATCTGGTCCGTGGAGCGGTCAGGCGAGGGCTGGCGGGGCATGTCCGACCGCGGCTCGGTCACGGCCAACCACTACGACCACGTGCACGTCACGACGTACTGACTGCGCCGGTGCCACCCGGTCAGGACAGGCCGCCGTCGTCCCAGTGACCCTGGGGATCGACGGCCGGCTGGTCGGCGACCTCGTGGAGCAGGTCGGACGCCGAGTGGGCGTTGCCCGGGGTGGATCCGGCGAGCAGTGCCTCCTCGCCCTGCTCCTGGGTGAAGCCCGGCGGGATGACGACCAGGCGCAGCCGAGTGCGGTCGGAGAGGGCGAGGGTCAACAGGTGGGTGTCGTCCCGGGGGAACGAGCCCACCTTGACGTAGCCCCGGGCGACCGGGACCCGACGGACCACCGGCTCCCAGTCGGGTGGCGAGAACACGGCCCGCGCCACCCGCGGCCGGTCCGGCGGGAAGTGGTCGACCAGGTCGGCCAGCTCCACGGCGAGGTCGCGGCTCCGGGGCCACCACGCCCCGTCGACCGCGTTCCGGTCGTCGGGCGCCGCCAGCCGGAGTCGCAGCTGGCCGCCGGTCGCGGTGGGAGCAGATGAGATGGAGCTGTTCGACGTCGCCATGACGTCCGCCTCTCGGCCGGTTCTGACATCCGGACGGATGCGGGGTACCGGCACTTCACGACCAGCCTACCCTTGGCGCGAAGCCAGACCCGTCGGCCAGGCGATCCCGAGCGCGACGATGCCGGCACCGGTCACGCGCACCAGCACCAGCCCCGTGCCGCGGCTCGGCGGGAGCAGGCCGACCTTGATCCTTCCGTGCCGCGTGAAGACCTCGTTGGTCTCGAGTGCGTCCCAGTCGCGCTCGGCGTAGACCAGCCGGTCGATCTTGCCCCGGTCGGCCGGGAAGGCATCGATCAGGTGGGCGGCCTCGCGAGTCAGGTCGCGACAGTACGGCGTCCACCGGCCACCCAGCCGCCCCTCGGTGAACTCGTCCGCCAGCTCCAGGCGCAGGGCGCCGAGCGGCTGGGGGTGCCGATGGGGATAGGGGAACTCGCGGACACTCATCGTGCCGCCTCTCGTCGTGGCCGCGGGCCGGGTGCGGGCGTGCACCAGGACGTCGACCTGTCCCGATCGTAGCCCTGCACCCGCGGCGCCCTCACCAGAGCTGGAACGCCGAGGTCTCCAGCACCAGGCAGGTCGCCGCCATCCAGCAGGCGGAGATCGCGGTGCACAGGCCCAGCAACCGGTCGGTGCCCCTGTTCGTCGCTGAGGGCGCGACGACGACGCGCCAGGTACTGAGTCCGAGGGCGATCGCGAAGACCGCCGCGGCCTGTCCGAGCTCGATGACGTGCATGGGCTGCCTCCGCTCGTCGCTGCTGGTTCGTCGGTGGATCAACGAGCGAGTCGCCGTCGGGCAACGGCCGGGCGGGCCCTTTCCGGCCATGCACCCGTCGCGCCGGCACACCGATAGGGTCGCGTCGTGGACCAGGTCGAGGGGCGGTACGACGCGCACGCGCGCGAGCGGATCGTCCCGGAGCCGCCGAAGCGGGTCGAGGCGCCGGAGCGGCTGCCGTTCGAGCGGGACCGGGCGCGGGTCGTCCACGCCGCTTCCTTCCGCCGGCTGGCGGCCAAGACCCAGGTCGTGGGTCCGCAGAGCGACGACTTCGTCCGCAACCGGCTCACCCACAGCCTCGAGGTCGCCCAGATCGCGCGCGACCTGTCCCGCGCGCTCGGCACCCACCCCGACATCACCGAGACCGCCGCACTCGCGCACGACCTCGGCCACCCGCCGTTCGGGCACAACGGGGAGCGGGCCCTCCAGGAGCTCGCGACCGACTGCGGCGGCTTCGAGGGCAACGCCCAGACCCTGCGGCTGCTGACCCGGCTCGAGGCGAAGAGCGCCGACGCGGCGGGGGAGTCCGTCGGGCTCAACCTCACCCGCGCGACCCTCGACGCCTGCACGAAGTACCCGTGGAGCCTCGCCGACGCGCCTGCCTCGGCCGGCGGCAAGTTCGGGGTCTACGCCGACGACCGCCCCGCCTTCGACTGGCTGCGCCGCAGCGCGCCCTCCGGCCGCAAGTGCGTGGAGGCGCAGGTGATGGACCTCGCCGACGACGTGGCCTACTCCGTCCACGACGTGGAGGACGGCGTCGTCGCCGGCAAGGTCGACCTGACCCGCCTCGACACCGCCGCGGTCTGGGAGACCGTCCGCGACTGGTACCTCCCCGACGCCACCGACGCCGTCCTCGACGACGTCCTCGTCCGGCTGCGCGCGGTCGGCAGCTGGCCCCGGTCGTCGTACGACGGCAGCCGGGCCGGTCTCGCCGCCCTGAAGAACGTGACGAGCGACCTCATCGGCCGGTTCTGCGGCGCGGTCCAGCAGGCGACCTTCGCCGCGTCGGAGGGCCCCTTCGTCCGCTACGCCGCGGACCTCGTCGTCCCCGCGGACACGTGGGCGGAGATCACGGTGCTCAAGGGCGTGGCCGCGCACTACGTCATGGGCGACGCCTCGCGGATCGCCCAGCAGGTGCGCCAGCGTGAGCTGCTGGCGGAGCTGGTGGAGGTGCTGTTGCGCACCGAGGGGCGCGACCTCGACGGGTCGTTCGCGCTCGACTGGGCGCGCGCCGGCGACGACGCCGCGCGGATGCGCGTCGTGATCGACCAGGTCGCCTCGCTCACCGACGCCAGCGCGGTCGCCTGGCACCAGCGCCTCGTCGGCTGACGACTCCGTCGGACGAGGAGGTCGCGCAGCGTTTCCCGTCGTTGGTCGAGTAGGGCGAGCCCCTGGGCGAGCCCGTATCGAGACCACCCTCCGGGGTCTCGATACGCGCGTCGCGGCTTCGTTCCTCAGCCGCGGCGCTACTCGACGTCCCCGGCCTGTCCGCCCCGTTGCTCGTTCCTCGCAACGCGTCGGGCCGGTGAAAAACGACCGACCGGCCGCAACCGTGAGGTTGCGGCCGGTCAGCTGCCGACAAGCGGATGCCGGGGTGGGTCAGCCGGTGACCGGGACGTGCGACTCGACCGGGGTCGGGGTCGGGGCGTCCGTCGGGTCCGTGCCGCCGTCGCTGGTGACCTCGCCGCAGGTGGCGGAGGCGACCACGAGGTCGATCTGGCCCAGCAGGTTGAGGTGCAGCGCGTTGACGGTGAAGGTGCCGTCGGCGTTCTTGATCTGCTCGTTGGCGGTGATCTCGACCAGGCCCTCGATGGCGACCTTGCCGTTGGGCTCGGTCGGGATGTCGAGGTTCACGCCGAGCACGCTCGCGTCGGTGACGTCGGTCGTGCCGGTGTCACCGTTGCACTGCGCGATGACGGAGCCGAGGTCGACCAGCTGCGTGTCGCCCGCGAGGACGTCGCACAGGCCCTTGAGGCGGTCGGTCGACAGGTTGCTCAGGTCGAGCGCGCCGAGGAGGCTCAGGTCGAGCGGGGTGCCGTCGGTCGCGTCGCCGATCTGGTCGAGCGCGCCGCCGAGCTGGCCGAGGACGGTACCGAGGACGGTGTCGTCGATCGCACCCGTGATCGGGTCGAGGGCGTCGGTCAGCGTCTCGCACGCCGAGCCGAGCTGGTCGGTGACCTGTGACGGGAGCTGCGAGAGCAGCCCGTCGCCGACACCGAGGCCGGTGACGGCCGCGCGGGCCTTGCCGTTCTCGGCGCTGACCTGCACCACGCCGCCGGAGAGCAGCGGGTTGAGGGCGTCCACGTTCACGAGGTCGTCCGAGACCGGCTTTCCGTCCGTCGACACGACCTGGATCGTGTCGGCGCCGATGACGGCGTTGCCGGCGAGGCTCAGCTCGAGACCGTAGGCGGAGGACGGGTTGCCCGCGGCGGAGGCGGTGCCTCCACCGAGAACGGCGAACGACGCAGCCCCCGTCACCAGCACGACCGCGCCAGCGGCCGAGGCCAGGGTCCTTGTCTTCTTCATGGGTTTTCCCTTCATCTTCATCACTTGTCGGCAGAGCGAGTCTCGTGGTTGCGGTCAGGCCTTGTCGACCAGGACCGGCGTACCGATCGGAATGGTGCGGAGCAGTGCGAGTGCGTCATCGGGCACCCGCACACATCCGTGGCTGACGGCCTGGCCGAAGACCGCGGGGTCCGTCCAGCCGTGCAGGGCGACGGTGCCGGGCCCGCCGCCGTAGGAGTCGAGCGTGTCGCTGTGGCTGCCCAGCGGCAGGATCACCGGTGAGAACGGCTGCTTCTCGTCCGAGATCTGGCCGAGCACGAAGGTCCGCCCGGTCGGCGTCGGCGTCGCCGGCGCACCGATCGCGACGGGCCAGGTTCCGACCTGCTCGTTGTTCTCGTAGAGCTCGAGCGAGCGCGCACCCAGGTGCACCTTCACGAGGAAGCGGCTGTGCGCCTCCTGGACGTCGCTCGTGCGCAGCCAGCCGGTCGAGCCGTTCGGCTTCGACGGGAGCATCACCTGCACCCACTCGCTGTTGCGCGTGATCACCGGCAGCCAGGTCTCGCCGAACTGCTTCGGGCCGATCTTCGCGAACGCCGTGCCGTCCGGCTCGTCGTACAGCGCCAGCATCCGCTTCGGGTGCACCACGGTGCCCTTCGGCACCTTCGTGGGACGCGGGTCGCGCGGCGCGGCCTTGATGACGGTCTTGGTCGAGCTGGCCGGCAGGTGCTTGAGGTCGACCTTCTCGACGACGGGGGCGGAGGCCGGCTCCTTCTTCTTCTCGGTCTCCTCGGCGTCCCGGAACACCAGGAAGAGCGCCGCGATCACGAGCAGGGAGATCACCACGGGCACCAGCAAGGACGTGCGCGAGCGCGCAGACGTCTGCTCCATGTCCGGTCCCTCCCCGAATGCCCATTGGCGTGCTCCCACTTTCCGGCTTTCACACCGCTCCCGTGGTGTGAACGACCCAAGTGGGACTTAGGTCACGCTGAGCCTAGCGATCGACTCGACTTTTCTGGCAAACCGTCTCTGCGGTTGGACGCTGACGGCTCTCGCGACCGCGTCAGTAGGATTCCCGACATGGTGGGCCGGATCCGTGACGAGGACATCGCCGCGGTCCGTGAGCGGGTGAAGATCGACGACGTCGTCTCCGGCTACGTCACCCTCCGCAACGCCGGCGGCGGCTCGATGAAGGGCCTGTGCCCGTTCCACGACGAGAAGTCGCCGTCCTTCCACGTGACGCCGAGCCGCGGGTTCTTCCATTGCCTGGCGGGGGAGACCCGAGTGCTCACCTGGGACGGCCCGCGTGAGATCCGCGAACTGGACGGCGGCACACACCGGATCCTGGGAGCTCGTGGCGACTGGATCGACGCCCCCTTCAAGTCGTACGGCGTGCAGCGTCTTCACCGGATCACCTTGACGCGCAACCGTCAGCGCAAGGAGCTCTACGCGACCGACGGGCACCGGTGGTTCATCCGTTCGGGCAAGGCGCAGACGGGCTCTCGGGAGGTGCTGACCACCGACCTGAAGCCCGGTGCACGGTTGGTGGCCAAGTTCCCGCGCTCGCGGATCCGTCGCACGACACCCTCCCCCTTCGGGAT
Source organism: Nocardioides sp. Root240 (assembly GCF_001428825.1). Taxonomy (GTDB): domain Bacteria; phylum Actinomycetota; class Actinomycetes; order Propionibacteriales; family Nocardioidaceae; genus Nocardioides. Next base: position 53,814 of record NZ_LMIT01000003.1, read on the forward strand.
CGCCCACGGCTTCACCTACGGCGACGGCACCCTCAATGGCACCGGCTCGATGGCCTTGGTCTGTCCTCCCAAGGACGAGGCCATGCTCAAGTGGTTCCCCAACAGCCACACGACGGAGCGCGGCGACGGCAACCTGCTCGTCCACCACCTGCCGAAGTTCTTCAAGGACCGTCCGTCACTGGACGAGTCCGTGCCCTACCTCTACGGGTGGCTGGCGGGCTACTTCGCGGCCGATGGGTGCGTCGCCGCGGACGGCACCGTGATCATGAACTCCGCCGACCGTGACGACCTCGAGTTCTTCCGCACCGTGTGCACCCGACTCGGCATCGCGACGTACGGCATCACCACGCAGACGCGGCTCGGTCTCGGCGCAGAGCCGTCCGAGCTCCATCGCGTCCACCTCGTCAACGAGGACCTGCAGGAGGACTTCTTCCTGCTCGACGCCCACCTGAGCCGCTTCGCCGCTTCGACCAAGGCCTTCGCACGACGCGGCTGGGTGGTCGAGACCGTCGAGGAGACCGACCGTGTCGAGGAGGTGTTCTGCGCCGAGGTCGAGGACGGCCACGCCTTCACGCTCGAGGACAACATCCTCACCGGCAACTGCTTCGGCTGCCAGGAAGGCGGCGACGTCTTCACCTTCCTGATGAAGATCGACGGCCTCAGCTTCGGCGAGGCGGTCGAGCGGATGGCCGACAAGTACGGCGTCCAGCTGCGCCGCGACCAGAGCGGCTTCGACGAGCGGCCCAAGGGCCCCCGGCGCCAGCGTCTGGTCGAGGCCCACGCCGTCGCGCAGCAGTTCTACGCCGAGCAGCTCGGCACGCCCGATGCGCTGCAGGCACGGCAGTTCCTCGCCGAGCGCGGCTTCGACCAGCAGGCGGCCCTGCACTTCGGCATCGGCTTCGCCCCGCGCGACGGCGAGGCCCTGTGGCGGCACCTGAGCGGGCGGAAGTTCACCTCCGAGGAGGCGATCGCAGCCGGGCTGGTCGCGATGGGCCGCTCCCACTACGACAAGTTCCGCGGCCGCCTGCTCTGGCCGATCCGGGAGACCAACGGCGACACCATCGGGTTCGGCGCGCGCCGGATCTTCGACGACGACCGGATCGAGGCCAAGTACCTCAACACCGGCGAGACCGCGATCTACAAGAAGAGCCAGGTCCTCTACGGCATCGACCTGGCCCGCAAGCCGATCGCGCTCAGCTCGCAGGCGGTCATCGTCGAGGGCTACACCGACGTCATGGCCTGCCACCTCGCCGGCGTCACGACGGCCGTCGCCACCTGTGGCACCGCCTTCGGTGACGAGCACGCGCGGGTGCTGCGCCGCTTCCTCGACGACCACGCCGAGCTGCGCAGTGAGGTGGTCTTCACCTTCGACGGCGACGAGGCCGGCCAGAAGGCCGCGCTGCGCACCTTCGAGGGTGACCAGCGCTTCGTCGCGCAGACCTACGTCGCGGTCGCGCCCGAGGGCATGGACCCGTGCGAGCTGCGGATGAAGGAGGGCGACGCCGCGGTCCGCGAGCTGGTGGCCACCCGCCGCCCGCTCTACCGCTTCGTCCTCGAGAACGTCATCGGCCGCTACGACCTCGACCGTGCCGACAGTCGCGTCGACGCCCTCCGGGCCGGCGCCCGGCTGGTCGCGAGCGTGCGCGACAAGTCGAAGGTCGATGCCTTCGCCCGTGAGCTCGCGGGCATGGTCGGCGTCGACATGGAGCAGGCCCGCGCCGAGGTACGACGGGCAGCGGCACGCGGGCCCGAGCCCGACCGGAACGCGGCCCGCGACCGTCGTACCCCTGCTTCGGCGCCGGAGGCGCCTGCCCCACGCAGCAGCCTCCCCGACCTGCGTGACCCGCGGTTCGGCATCGAGCGCGAGACGCTCAAGCTCGTGCTGCAGCAGCCGATCATCATCGGCCGCACGAGCGCCGACATCGGCGCCAACGACTTCACCCACCCGACCTACCGCGCGGTGTGGGAGCTGATCGCGGCGGCCGGCGGCGTCGCCGCGGGGCAGAACGACCCGGGCTGGGTCAGCCGGGTGCGCGAGGGGGCGACGGACGCCGCGCTCTCGTCGACCATCAGCGCGCTCGCCGTGGAGCCGATCCCGGTCAACAAGGAGATCGACGCCTCCTACGTCGCCACCCACCTCTTCCGGCTCCAGGAGCTCACCGCGCTGCGCCGGATCGACGAGGTGAAGTCGCGCCTGCAGCGCACCAACCCGATCGAGCACGAGACGGAGTTCAACCGCATGTTCGGCGAGCTCGCCGCACTCGAGCAGCACCGCCGCACGCTGCGCGAGAAGATCATCGGGTCGGGCGAGTGAGCCCGATGGGTCTGTTCGCGCGCCGTCCGCCGATCGACGTCGGCCCGGGGGAGCGCATCCTCGCCGCCTCCGGTGAGGTCGGCGGCACCCGCGACGCGCTCTACCTCCCGCACCGCCTGCCCTGGGAGCAGGTCGCCGCCGCCGACTGGGACCAGGACGAGCGCACCCTCACCGTCACCGAGGTCGGCCGCTTCGGCGAGCCCCGGCCGGTCCACGTCGTCCAGCTCGACGACGCCGGCCGGCTGCTCCAGCTCGTCCGGGAGCGGGTCACCGCCAGCATCGCGCTCCAGCGCCACGTCCCGGTCGCGGACCGCAGGTCCGTGCGGGTCCTCGCCCGGCAGGCCCCGGGCCACCGAGGAGACCTCGCCTGGTTCGTCGAGTACGACGCCGGCCTGGACCCCGCAGACCCCGAGGTCGACGCTGTGGTGCAGGCCGCGCTGGCTTCCGCGCGGGCGGACATCGGCGACGCCGGCCCGGCCTGAGCCCGAGCCGGGCGGCTCGTCGTACCCCTCGATTTCGGGCCGCCGCCGTGACCTTGCTAGTGTTTCCCCGCTCGCCCCGCAGGGGCGGCAGTGCATTCCCCCGTAGCTCAACTGGCAGAGCATGCGACTGTTAATCGCAGGGTTATTGGTTCGAGTCCAATCGGGGGAGCCAGCAAGAGCAAGACAAGAGCCTCTGACCTGTGCCAACAGGCCGGAGGCTCTTTGCGTTGGGTCCCGGTGATCGAGGCGCTGACCTCCTCGTCCGCTGCTGCCGCGCTCGGCGTCCTTCTCGGTCCGCCTCTGACCGCGCTGCGTCCTCCCGTGTCCTGACCGACGCTGCCCGAGTGGGGGGCGATCCCTCCTCGGCTGCGACAAAAACTGCCTACTTGTCGTTTACGGAGACGCATGGTTTAGTTTTGTCAGGCGACTGAACTACCAAAGGCGGTTGTAGGCATGAGCGTTGTCGGCCAGGTCATCAGCAAGGCGCAGGCAGTTGTTCCGATGGAGCGGCAGGTCCAGGGCCTGCACCTGTTCCAGAAGGCCAAGAGGCGGGTGCTGGGTGACCGGCAGCCGGTCTTCGCCGAGGACCGGATTCCTGACGTCGACCAGCTCGCGCTGACCGAGATCGACGTGAGCAACCCGTTCCTGTTCCGCCAGGGGCAGTGGCAGTCGTACTTCAAGCGACTGCGCGACGAAGCTCCGGTGCACTACCAGGCCAACAGCGCGTTCGGGCCGTTCTGGTCGGTCACGCGGTACGACGACATCGTCACCGTCGACAAGGACTGGGAGGTGTTCTCGGCCGAACCGCAGATCGTCATCGGTACGCCGCCGGAGGGCCTCGACGTCGAGATGTTCATCGCGATGGACCCGCCGCGCCACGATGAGCAGCGCGAAGCGGTCCAGGGCGTGGTGGCTCCGCAGAACCTCGAGGAGATGGAGGGACTGATCCGTTCGCGCGTGCAGGAGGTCCTCGACGACCTTCCCGTCAACGAGCCCTTCGACTGGGTCGACCGGGTCAGCGTCGAGCTGACCTCCCGGATGCTGGCCACCTTGCTCGACTTCCCCTACGAGCGGCGCCGCGACCTCGTGCGGTGGACCGAGCTGGCCGCGGCCAGTGCTTCGGCCACCGGCGGGTCCAACGACATGGACGAGACCTACCGGGGGATAGCCGACATGGCGAAGAGCTTCAGTGCTCTCTGGCATGACAAGGCGGCCCGTCGCGCGGCAGGCGAGAAGCCCGGCTACGACCTGATCACCCTCATGCAGATGTCGGAGGAGACCAAGGACCTCATCGACCGGCCGATGGAGTTCCTCGGGAACCTCATCCTCCTGGTCGTCGGTGGCAACGACACCACGCGCAACTCGATGTCGGGTGGCGTGCTGGCGCTCAACCAGTTCCCGGACGAGTTCGCGCGGCTCAAGGCGGACCACTCGCTGGTCCCCAAGCTGGTCCACGAGATCATCCGCTGGCAGACGCCGCTCGCCTACATGCGCCGGATCGCCACCCGCGACACCGTCCTGAACGGCCAGTTCATCCGCAAGGGCGACAAGGTCGTGATGTGGTACGCCTCGGCCAACCGCGACGAACGCACCTTCGAGAACCCTGACGACTTCGTCATCGACCGTCCCAACGGGCGCCGCCACCTCTCGTTCGGGATCGGTGTCCATCGCTGCATGGGCGCCCGTCTGGCCGAGATGCAGCTGCGGATCCTGTGGGAGGAGCTGCTGGCGCGGTTCGAGGACATCGAGGTCGTGGGGGAGCCGGAGTACCTCCAGTCGAACTTCGTCCGGGGCTACACCAGGCTGATGGTCACCCTCACCCCGCTCGGCCAGCAGTCACGACGCCTTCCCGTGGACGAGCCCCGGCGATCCGCCGCCGGCGAGGATCGGGCCAGGAGGTCTCCGGAGGCCGAGAGTGACCTTCGAGTGGCGGGTCGTCGCGAGGTCGCCGACGGGATCGTCGAGCTCACCCTCGTCGATCCGACTGGTGCACCGCTTCCTGCCTGGACCGCCGGCGCCCACGTCGACCTGGTCCTGGACCCGTCGCTGACGCGGCAGTACTCCCTGTGCGGGAGCGCGACCGACAGGGCTTCGTGGAAGATCGGCGTCCTCCGTGACCCGAACAGCCGCGGCGGGTCGGTGCACGTCCACGACGAGCTGGCAGAGGGTTCGACCGTTCGCGTGCGGGGACCGCGCAACCACTTCCCACTCCATCCGTCGCCGCGCTACCAGTTCATCGCCGGAGGCATCGGCATCACGCCGATCCTGGCGATGATCGAGGCGGCCGAGTCGCGCGGCGCCGAGTGGAGCCTCCTGTACGGAGGTCGATCGCGTGCCTCCATGGCGTTCCTCGACAAGCTCGAGGGCGACGACCGGGTCACGGTCTGGCCAGAGGACGAGGAAGGCCTGCTCGACCTCGCGTCGGTGCTCGACACCCCGCGGCCGGACACCCTGGTGTACTGCTGCGGCCCGGGTGCGCTCCTCGACGCGGTCGAGGAGGGATGTGCGAGCTGGCCTGATGGGAGCCTCCATGTCGAGCGCTTCGCCGCCAAGGCGGTCGAGGCGCCGGAGGATGCCCTCGACTCGTTCGACGTGGAGTGCTCGCGCTCGGGCGTGACTGTCAAGGTCACCGAGGGAGCCTCGATCTTCGACGAGCTGGAGAGCGCCGGGGTGAATGTGCTCGGGTCCTGCATGGAAGGTGTCTGCGGTACGTGTGAGGCCGACGTGCTCGAGGGCACGCCCGACCACCGTGACTCCGTGCTGTCGAGGTCCGAGCGCGAGCGAGGCGCCACGATCATGCTCTGCGTCTCGCGCTCGCTGTCGGAGAAGCTGGTGCTGGACGTGTGAACGACCCGCGCGGCGGGAGCGTGCGGAGCGTCGTGCCGACGACGGTCTCCTAGGCAGCGTCGAAGCCGCGGATGGTCCGCCTGATGCGGTGCACGGCTTCGTCGATGCTGACGGTCGGTTGCAGCAGGTGGCTGATCGTGAGCCTGACCATGGATTCCACCATCGCCTCGGAGCCGCCGTCCAGCGCGTCGTGGACAGCCTGGCAGGCCCGGTTCAACACGGTGTCCGGGCGGACGGTGATGAGCTCGAGGAGGTCCGGGGCGTGGCCGGGGCGGAGGATCGCCTTGAGGACCGCGTTCGTCTCGCCGTGCTCGAGGACGAAACGCGCCGCGGCGCCCAGGCCTTCCTCCTCCGAGGCGGGATGGTCGGCGATGCTGTCGCGGACGCCGGACAGGAAGCGCTCGAGCTCACGGTGCACGACGGCCTCCCCGAGCTCGGACTTGGTGCCGATCTCCTTGTAGAGGCTCTGCCGGGGAACGCCGGACCGTTGCGCCACCTTGGTCATGCTCAGGCGGTCCCAACCGTCCTCGGTGATGATCGCGACCGACGCGTCGAGGACGCGCTCGAGCCGCAGGGCCCTGAGCTCGTCATAGAAAGCTGGGCTGCTCACATGTCGCAGGATATGACATCAGGGCGTCTCGTGTCGCACCTGGCGACACAGGTCTGGGTCCACTCACCGGCGTTCCGCGTTGTGGACGGCTAGAGTCCGAGGCATGGGTGGCGTCTTCGGGGAGGCTCTTCGTGCGGCACTCGACGCTCGCTCGATGAGCCTCGGCTCCCTGCACCGCTCGCTCCAGGCCCGCGGAACCCGCGTCAGCCTGGCGACGCTGAGCTACTGGCGCTCGGGCCAGCGCGAGCCCGAGCAGGAGGGCTCGCTGCGCGCCCTCGCCGAGATCGAGCAGATCCTGCACCTCGACCCCGGTGCCCTGGAGGTGCTGCTGGAGAAGCGGCGTCGCCGGGTCGCGCCCAACCTGCTCGCCGACCTCAGCGAGGACCACGAGCGGATCCGCACGATGCTCGCGGACCTCGACTTCCACTCGCCCTCCGACCGGCTGATCGACCGGGAGGTGACGTTGAAGTACGAGCTCGGGCCCGATCGCGCACCGGTCCGCTCGACGTACGTCGTCGTGGTCGAGTCCATCCACGCCCACGCCGACCGGCGGGCCACCGTCCTGAGCGTGCGCCCGGGCGCGGAGGCGCCCGACATCACGCCGCTCGGCGGCTACCGGCTCGGTGAGGTCCTGCACGACCGCGAGCGCGGGATCGTCGTCGGCGAGATGCTCCTGGACCGGCCGCTGGTCGCCGGGGAGACCGCGTTGCTCGAGCAGGACGTGGTCTACCGGACGCCCGATCCCGACGACAACTGCTACTTCTACTGGGCCGTGCGGCGGATGACCTCGGTCAGTCTCTGGATCCGCTTCCACCCCGACCACGTCCCGGCGCGTTGCGAGTACTACACCGTCATCGACGGCGTGGAGCAGGTCACCGAGCTGGAGACCTTCGGAGCCAGCGTGAGCCGCACCGCGACGTCCTTCGGCCCCGGGACGCTCGGCATCCGCTGGCACTGGGACTGAGCGCAACCACCGAACGCAGGCACCGAACGCCGGCACCGAACGCAACCAAACTGCCTCCCGGAGCGTCTTCTCCACCGTAGGGTGACGGGTCGGTCCGACCCGGGAGGGAACACAAGCGTGCGCACGACGGTCCTGAAGGCATCGGGCGCGGCCATCGGAGTGGCGTTGGTGGTGAGCCTCCTCGTGGCCCTCCTCGCCTCCGGGGGCCGTACGACGAGCGCGCCCCCGCGGGAGCCACGCGCCCCCGGCCCGAGCGCCACCGCCGCGACCAGCGACGTCGTCGCCGAGTCGCCCGCGATGCCCGAGCAGCCCAATGTCGTGCTGGTCATGGCCGACGACATGCGCGTCGACGACCTCGCCTTCGCGCCCAACCTGCGCAGGCTGATCGCGCGGCACGGCGTCACGTTCGAGAACTCCTTCTCGCCGTTCCCGCTGTGCTGCCCGGCGCGGGCGTCCTTCCTGACCGGGCTGTACGCGCACAACCACAAGGTCTGGTGGCACGACCCGCCCTACGGCTACGGCGCCTTCGACGACTCACGCACCCTCGCCACGTCGCTGCGGACGGCCGGCTACCGCACCGGGTTCGTCGGCAAGTACCTCAACCGCTACGGCCTCGCGACCTCGAAGGTCACCGGCGAGCCCTCGCTGACCTACGTGCCCAACGGCTGGGACGACTGGCGCGCGGCGGTCGAGCCGCCGGCGGGCTCGTCGGTCCACGGCAACACCTACGACTACATGGACACCCCGTTCAACGTGAACGGGACCATCGACAACTCCCACCGCGGCGTCTACCAGACCGACGTCGTCGGCGACATCTCCGTCGGCATGGCCCGCCGGTTCGCGCGGCGGGCGAAGCCCTTCTTCATGTACGTCAACTACGTCGCCCCGCACCACGGCATGCCGCGGGCGCCCGACACCCCGACGGACGTGCGGGACGACAACGGCGAGCTGCTCCACTTCATGACGCCCGCCGTACCGGACTGGGTGCGGGGGCGCTTCGACCGGCGGATCACCCGCGGCTCCGGCATCGCGCGCACCGGCGAGCAGGTCGAGACCGACGTCCGCGACAAGCCGGAGGCGCTGCGGGTGCGCTACCAGCCCGAGGGCGACGAGGCGAAGGCCGCGTTGCTGTACGCCACCCGGCGCCGGGCCGAGGCGGTCTACGTGATGGACCGCAACATCGCCCGCCTGGTCGCGGAGTTGAAGCGCTCGGGGGAGTGGGACCGCACGGTGTTCGCCTTCACCTCCGACAACGGCATGATCATCGGCGAGCACGGCCTGGGCATGACCAAGGTCCGCGCGCACGAGCCGTCGCTGCGGGTGCCGCTGCTCATGACCGGTCCGGGCCTGCGGACGGCCGGCCGGCGCTACGACCCGATCTCGACCGTCGACCTGACCGCGACCCTGCTCGACCTCGCCGACGCGCGGCCGCCCCACCGACCCGACGGCACCAGCCGGCTCACGACACTCCTCGACGGCGACCAGGGCTGGCGCACGCCGGTCGTGACCGAGGCGATCCACACCGCGCTCGGCGGCGAGGACCCGCTGTTCAAGGACCGGCGCTCGACGATCGGCATCCGCGTGAGCAGGTACTCCTACACCCGCTACCGCGGCGGCGGCACCGAGCTCTACGACCTGGTCGTCGATCCTCGTGAGGACACCAATGTCGCCGACGACCCGGCCTACGCCGACGTACGCCGGGCGCTCGACGCGCTCTGGCCACGGATCAAGGACTGCCGGGGCCGGGACTGCGTTCCCCAGCTGCCCGACGTCCTCGCCGCGGACCCGGCGCAGAACGCGGCCGACACGGCGTCGTACTGGAAGCAGATCGACGCCGCGTACGGCTGGGGCCGCTAGGACATGTCCTAGCTCGTCGGGGGCTGCTGCTCGGACTGGTCCTGCTGCTGATCCTGCTGCCCGGGCGCGTCCTGACGGCCCGGGAAGCCGTCACCGGGCCGCCCCGGGAAGCCGCCGCGCCCAGGGCCGTCGGCGGGCCAGTGCCGCCCGGGACCGTCGGGGCGGTCGCCATGGTCGTCGTCGGCGACGAGCGCCGTCCCGACTCCCGCGCCGGCCCCCAGGATCACCCCGGCCAGGCCGACCGCGACCACGGAGCGGAGGGTGAACGCACGCTCGCGCCACCGCACCTTCGTCGGCACCGGGCCGGCGGCCGGCTCCGGGGCCGGGGGTGGCTCGACCGGCGGGACGGGTGCCGGCTGCTCCGGGGCTGGATTCTCGTTGTCGCTCATGCGGCCAGCGTCCGCCCCCTGCCTGTGGAGAGCCTGTGGCCGGGCGATGGAAGTCCTTTCCGCCCGCACAAGTGATCCACAGCAACGGCACAGGTTGGTGGCACAGTCTGTAGCCATGACCGAGACCGCCACCCGTCCCGACGGGACCCCGCTGCGCGCCCTCGTCGTCGACGACGAGGTCAACATCGCCGAGCTGGTCGCGATGGCCCTGCGCTACGAGGGATGGGCCGTCGAGACCGCGCACACGGGCGGCGACGCCGTCTCCGCCGTCCGCGGCCAGCGGCCCGACGTGATCGTCCTCGACATGATGCTCCCCGACTACGACGGCATGGAGGTGCTGCGCCGGGTCCGGGCCGACGACCCGACGGTGCCGGTCCTCTTCCTCACCGCGCGCGACGCCGTCGAGGACCGCGTCGCGGGGCTGCACGCCGGTGGCGACGACTACGTCACCAAGCCGTTCTCCCTCGAGGAGCTCGTCGCCCGCCTCCGGGCCCTGGTACGACGCGCCGGATCGGCCGTGGAGCAGAGCCGGTCGACCCTGGTCGTCGGTGACCTGGTGCTCGACGAGGACAGCCACGAGGTCACCCGGGCCGGCGAGGAGATCAGCCTGACCCACACCGAGTTCGAGCTGTTGCGGTACCTGATGCGCAACCCGCGCCGGGTGCTGAGCAAGGCGCAGATCCTCGACCGGGTCTGGAACTACGACTTCGGCGGCCAGGCCAATGTCGTCGAGCTCTACATCTCCTACCTCCGCAAGAAGATCGACGCCGGCCGGGAGCCGATGATCCACACCATGCGCGGCGCGGGCTACGTGCTGAAGCCGGCGGCCTGATGGGGCGGATGGAGCGCTTCGTCCCGCGCTCGCTCGCCTCGCGCCTGGTCGTCACGGCCGTCGCGCTGGTCGCGGTCGTCTCCCTGCTCGTCGGGACGGTGACCACGATCGGCATGCGGGCCTGGCTGACGGACCGGCTCGACGGCGACGTGGCCGACAGCCTGCACCGCATCACCAGACCCCGGGACGCCGACGACCTGCCCGTCGTACCGCCCCCCAACGGCTCGGGGAACGGCCGGCCGTTCTTCGGCGAGGTCGGCAGCATCACGCTCGTCTACACCGACGACCAGGCACTGGGCGAGGTCATCAAGGACTCGGCCACGGGGACCGCCCCGGTGTCCCTCTCCGCCGACGTGGTCGCCGAGCTGAAGGAGCATGCCACCTCGACGCCGACCACCGTCGACCTCCCGGGGCTCGGCAGCTACCGCATCGTCGCCGGCGAGACTCGTCTCGGGCTGCACGCCGTGGCCGGGCTCCCGACGGAGGACGTCGACGATGCGACGGCGTCCCTCGTTCGGTGGGAGATCGCGCTCGCCCTCCTCGGCATCGCCGCCGCCGCCCTCGCCGGCACCGCCGTCGTACGACGCCAGCTGCGCCCGTTGACCGAGGTCGCCGCGACCGCTCACGCCGTCGCCGAGCTGCCGCTGGCCTCCGGTGACATCGGCGTCACCGAGCGCGTCCCGGAGCGTCTCACCGACCCGCGCACCGAGGCCGGCCAGGTCGGCCTCGCCCTCAACCAGCTGCTCGCGCACGTCGAGTCCTCGCTCTCCGCGCGTCACCGCAGCGAGCAGCAGGTGCGGCAGTTCGTCGCTGACGCCTCGCACGAGCTGCGCACTCCGCTCACGACCATCGCCGGCTACACCGAGCTGGCCCGCCGGCAGGGGGACGCCGGCACGGCTGCGGTCGCGCTGGCCAAGGTGCAGGAGGAGGCCGGCCGGATGACCGCCCTCGTCGAGGACCTGCTGCTGCTCGCCCGGCTCGACGCCGGGCGCCCGCTCGCCGACGAGTCGGTGGACCTGACCCGCCTGCTGCTCGAGGCCGTGGACGACGCCCGCGTGGTCTCGCCGGAGCACCGCTGGCGGATCGTGCTGCCGGACGACGGCGAGCCGATCGAGGTCCGCGGCGACGGGAACCGGCTGCACCAGGTCGTCACCAACCTGCTGGGCAACGCCCGCAAGTACACGCCGCCCGGCACCGTCGTCACGGTCACCGCCCGCCCCGACGGCTTCGACGTCCACGACGACGGCCCGGGCTTCCCGGCCGACCTCGTCGGCACCGCCTTCGAGAGGTTCACCCGGGGCGACAGCTCGCGGCACCGCTCGGACGGCGTCGGCCTCGGGCTGGCGCTGGTGCAGGCGATCGTCGCCGCCCACGGCGGCTCCGTCTCGCTGACCAGTGTGCCCGGGGACACGGTGGTCCGGGTCCGGCTCGGGAGTGCGCCCCAGGGCTCGTAGAGCAAGGTTCAACGATGCTTCGCCACACCGCGTCACGGGTGGGGAGGGTGTGAATTCATGTGCCTGCTGAGCACTTCTCAGCCGGGTGTGACGTGCATCATGCTGGCCGCGCCAGAAGGCAACTTCACCCGGCCTCGGGGCCACTTGCTCCCAAGGAGAAGTGCATGCCCAAGCATCGCGGACGCCCACGGTTGGCGCCCACCCCTCACCAGAAGCGCCGTCTCGGCGCCATGCTGCTGGTCACCACGCTCGTCTCGGCCGGTTCGGCACTCCTGCCGGCCCAGGCCCAGACGACCCTGTCCCCGACGGAGGCCGCCGGTCCCGGCAACCCGCCCGTCGTCCGAGGCGACTCGATCTCGATCAGCGTCGATCGAGCCGCCCTCGCCTTCACCCGCAGCCTGACGAGCCAGAACTTCGCCCCCGCGTCGAGCGTGGCGATGGCACTCGGTGGCTGCCGGGGCGACAACCCGGCCGGCACCAATGCGTCCGCGCGGACCGAGGTCACGGTGACCGCCCCTGACGGCAGCGCCGTGCTGACCCAGGTCTCGCCGGTGCGCAACCTGACGACCGCAGGGTTCTTCACGACCCCGCCCAACCAGCCGCTCAACCCCCAGCCGGCCCCGGGCAACACGAACTACCGCGGCGACTTCACGAGCAACACCTACCACGGCATGAGTGCCACGCTCTCGCTCGCCGGCCGGCCCGCTGGCATCTACACGGTCACGACCAGCGACTTCAACACCGTCCGCACCGGCAGCGGCGCCTGCGCCTTCGGTACGCCGGACACGGTGGGCACCGGCTACGGCAAGGTCGTCACGCCCGGACCGGTCGTGACGACGAAGACCTTCGAGTACCGCCCGTGGGCGGTCACGTTCAAGGACGTCTTCGGCAAGGGCGGCGTCCGCGCGAACGTCGTCCCCTCGGAGTACCAGTACTCCGTCGACACCGAGGACTCGCCGATCATCGCCGGCGACCAGACGTCCAGCGGGACCGGCCACAACCAGCAGTTCTACGCGCTCCCCGGCAGCTTCGCGCTGCCGAGCGACCCGCAGGCCTGTGTCGACGACCCGTCGAGCTGCCTGCCGTCGAACGCGGTGCCGTGCACGCCGTCGGCCGGCTGCACGCCGCGCGTGATGTTCATCGAGGACCCGGTCTCGGACGTCGACAAGCAGGGACTGGTGGGTGTCTTCGACCTCGACACCAAGGCCTTCGTCGCCTACGCGACCCTCAACGGCACCACCCGCACCCTGATGTCCCTCGGTACGGCGAACGACGCGTACTACCACGACCTGCTCGCCCAGCTCTCCGCCGGCGCCGCGGCGCAGGGCATCGACCTGGCCACCATCCTCGCCACCGAGGTACGGGTCGGGACCCAGGACAAGCGGCTGACGCTGAGCCTGCTCAACGGACTGCAGATCGACCCGTCGACCTCGCCCGGCGGAGTGCAGATCGCCTCCGACGCCACGGTCCAGGCGGGCATCGTGCTCGACATCTACAGCTCGCTCCGGCTGACCGGCGGCGCGTGCGTCGCCAACAGCGCGAGCTCGACGACGGAGCCCGACCGGTACACCCCGAAGGAGAACAACGGCTACACCGTGACCAAGTCGGACCTGCTGCCCGAGGTCCCCGCGGTCGGGCCGCTGGGGGCGATCGTGGGCGGTCCGCTCTACCACGTCACGGGCAAGTTCAACTCCGATGCCCTCGTCAACACCGCCTCCACGGTGATCGGTGTCGACACGGCGGCTGACGAGCCGAACGGCTACCCGGTCTGGGTCGCTCCGTTCCTCAGCGGGATCCACACCGCGCACCCGCGCACGATGGACTTCCTCGGGACGGGCACTTGGTCGGCCAGCGAGACGCCGGTCCTCGCCGGTTGCCTGGTCGTCGACTTCCTGCTCGGGACGGGCGTCGCCGTCTACAACAACCCACTGCCCGTGGGCATCGGCACGGTGTTCGACCCGCTGGCGAAGCCGACCCCGGCGGCCGAGCAGCTGACCGACGCCATCAACACGGCGGTCGACGACGTGGTCTCCCAGGTGAGCGCGAACCCGACCGTGAGCTCCCTGCTCAACCAGGTGACGGCGCTGCTGCCGCTCTCCTGATCCGACACACGACCGGCCCCGGGCCGGGTGGGGACCTGTTCCCACCCGGCCCGGTGCCACGTCCGGACCCGTCTCACAGGTCGCTCACAGGACGACCAGACGACCGCCACAGTCGCCGCCGACAGGGTCGGTCGGGTGATGAGAGAGCTGCTCCACCGGGTGCGCCCGCCGTGGCGACGTCCCCGACGACTGGTCCTGGTCCTGTCCGCACTCGTGGTCACCTCCGGCGTCGCCGGCGGCTGGTTGCTGCTGCGCGGCGACGAGCCCGCCGCCGCGGCCGCCACGACGGCCACCGTCTCCACGCAGACCCTCGAGCAGACCGTCACCGCCACCGGCACGGTCGCCGCGCAGACGACCGAGGACCTGTCCTTCGACGTGAGCGGCACCGTCACCAGGGTGTACGTCGAGCCGGGCGACACCGTGAAGAAGGGCCAGCGGCTCGCCCGGGTCGACGACGACGTGCTCCAGGCCGAGCTCGACGCCGCACGGAGCGCGCTCGACGCCGCCGAGACCGCGCAGTCGCAGGACGTCTCCGACGGCGCGTCCGACGAGCAGCTCGCCGCCGACGAGGCCTCGGTGCTCGCCGCCGAGTCCAGCCTCACCGAGGCGCAGGACGCCGTCGACGACGCCGTCCTTCGCTCGACCATCGCCGGCACGGTCACCGACGTCGGCATCGAGATCGGCGACAGCGCGGGCTCGGGCTCGAGTGGCCAGCCGAGCGCCGGCTCCACCTCGACGTCCGGCGACACGACGACGGGCACCATCACCGTCGTCTCGACCGGTCACTTCGTGGTCGATGCGACCGTGTCGAGCAGCGACGTCGAGAAGGTCGAGAAGGGGCTGCAGGCACAGATCACGGTCAGCGGCATCGACGACACCGTCTACGGCACGGTCGCCGAGGTCGGCCTCGTCGCCGAGACCGACTCCACCGGCGCCGCGGCCTTCCCGGTCACGATCGCCGTGACGGGGGAGCGCGACGACCTCTTCGCCGGTACGTCGGCCGACCTCGCCATCGTCATCAGCCGGCGCACCGACGTGCTCACCGTCGACAGCCGCGCCCTGCGCACCGACGGCGACACGACGTACGTCGAGAAGGTCACCGACAGCACGACCGGCGCCACCGAGCGCGTCGACGTCGAGACCGGCGAGGCGTCCGGCATGGTCACGGAGGTGACCTCCGGCCTGGCCGAGGGCGACGTCGTGCAGGTGCCCGGCTTCTCCGGACCCGGCGGCAGCGGCGGCGACGAGGAGATGCAGCAGTTCCAGCAGCAGATGCAGGAGCGGATGCAGAACGGCGGGGGCTTCCCCGGCGGCGGCCAGGGCGGCTTCCCGGGCGGCGGCCAGTGAGCACGATCATCGAGCTCGCCGGCGTCCGGAAGACGTACCGTTCCGGCAGCGTGGAGTTCGAGGCCCTCCGCGGCATCGACACCTCCGTCCGGGCGGGGGAGTACGTCGCCGTGATCGGCCCGTCCGGGTCGGGCAAGTCGACGCTCATGAACCTCCTCGGCTGCCTCGACGTCCCGACCGAGGGCTGCTACGTCCTCGCCGGCGACGACACCTCGAGCCTCGACGAGGCCGCGCTCGCCGCGATCCGCAACCGCCGCATCGGCTTCGTCTTCCAGCAGTTCCACCTGCTGGCGTCGATGACCGCGCTGCGCAACGTCGAGCTCCCGCTGGTGTACGCCGGCGTGTCCCGTGCCGAGCGTCGCGACCGGGCCGCCGCGGCCCTGGCGAAGGTGGGCCTCGCGGACCGGCTGGACCACCGGCCGGGCGAGCTGTCCGGCGGCCAGCAGCAGCGCGTCGCGGTGGCGCGTGCGCTGGTCACCGAGCCGGCACTGCTGCTCGCCGACGAGCCGACCGGCAACCTGGACTCGCGCTCGACCCACGACGTGCTCGGCCTCTTCGACGAGCTGCACGCCGCTGGTCGCACGATCGTGCTGATCACCCACGAGCCGGATGTCGCGGCCCGCGCCGAACGCAACCTGGTCATCGACGACGGCCTGATCACCGAGGACCGCCTCACCACGGGAGTGGGACCCCGATGAGCTGGTGGGAGACCGTCCGCTCCGGACTCGCGGCGATCAGGTCGCACCGGCTGCGGTCCTCGCTGACCGTGCTCGGGATCGTCATCGGCATCTCGTCGGTGATCCTCACCGTCGGCCTCGGCCAGGGCGCGCAGAAGGAGGTCGAGGACCAGATCGACGCCCTCGGCTCGAACCTGCTCATCGTCTCGCCGGGCAGCACGACCGACAGCTCGGGCGTCCGCGGCGGCTTCGGGTCGGCCTCGACGCTGACCTTCGCCGACGCGACGGCCATCGCCGACCCCGACGTCGTCCCCGACGCCGCTGCCGTCGCGCCCACGACGTCCAGCTCGGTCTCGCTCGTCAACGGCGACACGAACTGGACCACCTCCCTCGTCGGTACGACGACCGCGTGGCTCGACGTCCGCAGCCGCGAGCTGTCGGCCGGCCGGTTCTACACGGCCGAGGAGGCCGCGCAGGGCGCACCGGTCGTGGTCGTCGGCGCCGACACGGCCTCCGAGCTGTTCGGCCGCCGGAGCCCGGTCGGCCAGCAGGTGACGGTCGACGGCACCCGGCTCACCGTGATCGGTGTGCTGACCTCGTCGGGTGCCTCGTCCAGCGGCACGAGCGAGGACGACCTCGGCGTCGTACCCGTGGGGACGGCCAGCCGGCTCACCGGCAGCACCGCCGACACGGTCTCGACGATCTACGTCGAGGCCGCCAGCGAGGATGCCCTCGCGGCGGCGTACCAGGAGGTGCAGGCGCTGCTCGCCAACCGGCACGGCGTGACGAGCGCCGACGCAGACTTCTCGATCGCGACACAGGACTCCCTGGTCGAGACCGCCAACGAGACCAACCGGACCTTCACCGTGCTGCTCGGCGGCGTTGCAGGGATCTCCCTGCTCGTCGGCGGCATCGGCGTCATGAACATCATGCTCGTCTCGGTCACCGAGCGGATCCGCGAGATCGGCTTGCGCAAGGCGCTCGGCGCCGCCCCCCGCGTGATCCGGCGGCAGTTCCTCGTCGAGGCCTCGCTGCTCGGACTGACCGGCGGTGTCGTCGGCGTGCTGGTCGGTGTCCTCGGCGCCCAGGTGCTGCCGCACTTCATCGACCAGACCGTGGCGATCTCGGCGCTCGCGACCACCGCGGCGCTGGCCACCGCGCTCGCCCTCGGCGTCGGCTTCGGGGTCTACCCCGCCAGCCGAGCCGCCCGCCTCACCCCGATCGACGCACTCCGCAGCGAGTGACCCACCCGTGACGACCCCCAGGAGAACCATGTCCCTCCCGTACCTCACCCGCGCCGCCCGTCCCGTCGGCACGATCACCTGCAGCCTCGCGCTCGCCGCCCTCCTCGTCGGTTGCGGCTCGGACGACACCACCACGGCGGGTGACGAGGCGTCGGCAGCCTCCGGTGCTCCCTCCGGTGCACCCGCCGGCGGCCCCGGCGGGGGCGGCGCGATGCCGGGTGCTTTCGGCGAGATCGCCGCGATCGACGGCAAGGTGCTGCAGGTCCGGAGCCAGCTGACGGGCCAGGTCGCGGTCACCTGGACCGACGACACGACCATCACCAGCCAGGCGGCGGCGAAGCTCGCCGACGTCACCGCGGGTGTGTGCGTCGTCGTCCGCACCGCCGACACGGGCACGGACGCGGGCAGCGACACCGAGGCCCCGACGGAGGTGACCGCGGCGTCGGTCGCGCTCTCCACCTCCGGCGACGACGGCTGCAGCGCCGGGCTCGGCGGCGGCCCGGGTGGCGGGGGTCCTGGAGGAAACGGCGAGCGCCCGACCGACCTGCCCTCCGACTTCCCGACCGACCTGCCCTCGGGCGCTCCGGGTGGCGGCCGTGGCGGGTTCGGCGGCTTCGGCACCATCGGCACGGTGGCGTCGGTGTCCGCGACCGGCTTCGTCGTCGAGGGCCGGGACGGCGACGTCACGGTCACCGTCGGCGCCGACACGACGTACAGCAAGCAGGTCGCCGCCGACGCCACCGCCTTGACCGTGGGCCGGTGCGTGCAGGCCCAGGGTGACGCCGACGACACCGGTGCCGTGACCGCCTCGACCATCCGGGTCAGCGACAAGGTGGACGACCAGTGCGGTCGCTGATCCGCTCACGCCGCGTCGCGCTGCCGCTGGCTGCGTTGGCCCTCACCGGGACCGGGGTGGCGGCGTACGGCGCCGTGGCCGACGACGGCGTCGACTACCGCACCGTCGCGGCCACCACCGGCTCGGTCGAGCAGGAGCTCAGTCTCTCCGGCGTGATCTCGCCCAGCGGCCGCTCGGACCTGGCCTTCGGCACCGACGGGACCGTTGCCCGCGTCCGCGTCGCGCAGGGCGACCGGGTGGAGGAGGGCGACGTGATCGCCGTGCTCGACCGGGCCTCGCTGCGCGCCGCCGTCGACCGGGCGAGGTCCGACGTCGCCACCGCCACGGCACGGCTGGCCGACGACCGGGCCGCACAGACCGCTGCCGTCACCACCACCGCATCCTCGTCCTCGGGGTCCGGCTCGTCCGGCCGCTCGACCAGCGGTACGCCGAGCACCGGTGGCACCGGTTCCACCTCCGGTGCCACCGCGGCCCTGGTCCGGACGCTGCACGCCCAGCAGGACGCGGTCGTCGCCGCGCAGTCGGCCGCCGGCGACGCACTCGCGACGGCCGGTACGGCGCTCTCCGCCCAACAGGCGGCGTGCGCGGACCCGGTCACCAGCACGACCGAGACCCCCACCGGCAGCCCCACCGGCAGCCCGACCGACGGCCCGACCGACGGCGCCGAGCCGACCGCGACGACGAGCACGACCGCCGTCCTCAGCGAGGCCTGCGCCACGGCGCTCACCACCGTGCAGTCCGCCCAGGCCGCGGCGTCCGAAGCGCAGATCGCCCTCCAGGCGGCGTTGGAGACGCTCGGCGGCACGCTGGCTGAGGCCCTCGGCTCCGTGCAGTCCGGCTCGTCGACTCCGTCCGCCCAGCCCACGGCGGCCGCCCCGGCTGCATCGGCTGCATCGTCGGCCGGGTCGTCGTCGACGCCCAGCAGCGGTGGAGCGGGGCAGACCGTGACGGCCGCGACCCTCGCCCAGGACCAGGCCTCCATCGACCGTGCCGAGGCGGACCTGGCGGCCGCGAAGGCGGACCTCGCCGGCGCCGTCGTCAGGGCCCCCGCGGACGGAACGGTCGTCTCCCTCGCGGTCGCGACGAACGCCGACGTCGCCGCCGGCGACACGGTCGCCACCGTGGTCGCGCCGGGCCTGACGACCGTGGCGGTCGACGTCGGCGCCACGCAGGCGGCGCAGCTCGAGCAGGGCACGGACGTCGCGGTGACCCCCGCGGGGGCGACCGAGGCCCTGGCGGGCTCGATCAGCCGGGTCGAGCACGTCGCCTCCAGCGACGCGACGACCGGCTCGGACCCGACGTACGCCGTGGAGATCGTCCTCGACGAGCGCGATCTCCAGCTCGCCGACGGCATGCCCGCCTCGGTGACGGTCGTCGTCGGTTCGGCGGACGACGTGGTCGTCGTCCCCGCGTCGGCGGTCGACGACGGCTCCGTAACGGTCCTCGACGACGAGGGCCGGGCGCAGCGCGTCCGGGTCACGACCGGCATCGTCGGCGCGACGCAGATCGAGGTCACCGACGGACTCGAGGACGGCGACGTCGTCGTGCTGGCCGACCTCGACGCCGAGCTCCCGACCGGGGACAGCGACCAGCAGACCGGTTTCGGTGGCGGTTTCGGTGGTGGTTTCGGTGGTGGCGGAGGAGGTTTCCCGGCCGGCGGCCCGCCCAGCGGCGCGGGCTTCCCCGGGCGGTGACGCGAAACCCGCTGGCGTCCGGCCCCGCGGTGGGTCACGCTGCGAGGGTGAGCACGTGGACGAGCGCGGTGTGGTCCGACGAGGACTTCCTCGCCGGGCTGCGCGCGTTCGTCGCCGACGCCGTCGGTGAGCCGACCGCGATCGAGGCGGTCAGCCGGCAGCCGTGGTCCGCGGTGTGGCGAGTACGTACGGGCGGCCGCACGTCCTACCTCAAGCAGAACTGTCCCGGCCAGTCCCACGAGGCCCGCTTGGTCGCCGACCTCGCGCAGCTCGCCCCCGACCAGGTCGTGCCGGTGCTGGTCGCCGACCCCGTGCGCGACCTCCTGCTCACCGAGGACCTCGGCCCGACGCTCCAGGACCTCGGCCGCGGCGGCGACGTCGCGACCTGGTGCAGCGTCGTCGCCGAGTCCGCGGCCCTCCAGCGCCGCGTCGCCGACAGCGGCTTCGACCCGCGCCTCACCGTCATGGAGCCCTCCGCCGCCTCGACGTACGTCGCCGACGCGGTCGGCCGGCTCGCCGCCCTCGCGCCCGAGGACCCCCGCCGGCTCGCCCCCGCGGTCGCGCACCGGCTCGAGCGGTTGCTGCCGACCGTGGACCGCTGGTCCGACCGGGTGGAGGAGCTGGACCTGCCGCTCACGCTGGTCCACAACGACCTGCACGCCGCCAACGTCGTACCCGTGGCGGGGACGCTGCGCTTCTTCGACTTCGGCGACGCCGTCGTCGGCGAGCCCCTCGGCAACCTGCTGGTGCCGCTCTACATCGCGCAGGGCGCCCTCGGCGCGACCCACGACGACCCGCGGCTGTGGCGGATCGCCGACGCCGGGCTCGAGGTCTGGAGCGACCTCGCGCCCCTGCCCGCGCTCCGCGCCGCGCTCCCGGCCGCGCTCCAGCTCGCCCGGCTCGCCCGCGTCGAGTCGTGGCGCCGCTGCGTCGCGACCATGACGCCCGCCGAGCAGGCCGCGTGGGGCTACGTCCCCGCGCGCTGGCTCGGGCTGCTGCTGGAGGCGCCGCCCGTCGAGGTCAGGCCGACCGCGGCGCGTACATGATCACCGCGACGCCCACGAGGCAGACGAGCGCACCGATCACGTCGTACCGGTCCGGCTCGAACCCGTCCGCCACCATGCCCCACACCAGCGAGCCGGCGACGAACACGCCGCCGTACGCCGCCAGGATCCGTCCGAAGTTCGCATCCGGCTGCAGGGTCGCGACGAACCCGTAGAGCCCCAGCGCGACCACACCCGCGCCGATCCACATCCACCCCCGGTGCTCGCGGACGCCCTGCCACACCAGCCAGGCGCCGCCGATCTCGGCGACCGCGGCAGCCAGGAACAGGGCGATCGAGCGCAGCGTGTCCATGGCCGGCATCCTCCCACCGCCGGAGTGGATAGGGTCTGCACGTTGGGGCCGGTAGCTCAGTCGGTCAGAGCAGAGGACTCATAATCCTTGGGTCGTGGGTTCGAGCCCCACCCGGCCTACTCCGACGACGTCGGCGTCACTCACCCCAGCCCATCGGGAACACCTCGAACGGCGCCGCGAACGGTACGCCGAGACGCGTCCCCGTCGCCCGCGCCATCCCCTCGAGGAACTCCCGCGGGTCCCAGTTCTCCCAGCCCAGCCCGTCGATGTACGCCGCGTGGGCCTTCAGCGACTCGACCCCGGCATCGAAGGTCGCGGTCGTGTCGACGGCGTGGGTGGACTCCGGGGACCCGAAGGCCCAGACCTCCCGCACGCCGCCCCACGGTTCGAGGTCGCCGGCCAGCTGCTCGTCGAAGACCCACCGGTTGCCCGCGTCGCGTACGGCGTCGAGCACCGCACGCCCGACCGCGATGTGGTCGGCTTGGTTGAGGTTCCGCCCGCCCCACGTGTCGCGGAAGTTGCCGGTCACCACGATCTCGGGCCGGTGCCGCCGGACCACCTCGGCGAGCGTGCGCCGCAGCGGCACGCCGTACTCCACGACGCCGTCGGGGAGACCGAGGAACTCCACGACGTCGACGCCGACGACCTCAGCGGACGCGACCTGCTCGGCCTCGCGCACCGTCCGGCACTCGTCGGGTGCCAGCCCGTCGATGCCGGCCTCGCCGCTGGTGACCATGCAGTAGACGACGCTCTTGCCCTGGCCGGTCCAGCGAGCGACGGCCGCGGCCGCACCGAACTCCATGTCGTCCGGATGGGCGACGATGCACAGTGCCCGCGTCCAGTCCTCGTCGATCGGCTGCAGGGTGGTGGGGGTGTCGGCCATGCATCGAGCATGGCAGCCGGGCGGCTGGGCCGCGACGGGTCAGCGCGCCGACGCGCCGGAGATGAGCAGCCGCCCGTCACGCTGGACCAGGCGCAGCGTGATGTCCTCGGTCCGTCGTACGCCGCCGGGCAGTGCGTAGCGATAGGTGTAGCTCACCGTCATCGCCTGCGGGTCCGGCGTGATCGAGAGGATCACCGGGCTGTCGATCGCCGCCCACACCTCGCGGTACCGGGGGCTCGCTGCCTGGTAGTCCGGCGTGAGCAGCCGGAGGCCCCGCTGCGGGTCGCGACTCGCCGTCGCGACGTAGCTGCGCGCGAAGTCCTCCAGTTCGCGCGCGCTCACCGTGTCCGCCGACGCCGTCGCGGCCGGGTCGTCGACGGGCTCCTCGGAGCCTCGTGGCCCGTCGGACGTGCGCCGCGAGGGGGTGTCGGGTTTCGCCGCCGGGTCCGGGTCGTCGTCCGAGCCCGTGAACAACAGCGCCGCGCCGACCAGCCCGAGCACCACGATCACAGCGGCGCCGACCACGCCCAGCACCACGGGAGAGGGACGTCGCGCCGGCTCGGGTGCCGGCACCTGGGCCTGCAGGTAGGCCGCCATGTCCGCCATCGTCGGTCGCTGCCGCGGGTCGACGACCAGCGCGAGCTCGGTCAGTGGCGCCAGCCAGCCGGTGTCGCGCACGCCGCCGCTGCCGGGCTCGCCGCCCGTCGTCACGAACTCCAGGACCGCCGCGAGGGCCCAGACGTCGTCGGCACACGGGTCCGCCCGCAGGCCCGCGCTCGGGTCGGGCGCGACGTACGCCGGGTCCGGCCGCACGTCCGAGGCGTCGACGAGCGACGCGGACCCGTCCGAGGCGATGCGGACGGCGGCGGGGGAGACCGCTCCGTGCGCCGTACCGGCGGCATGGAGGTCGGCGAGCGACTGCGCGACCGGCAGCAGCAGCCGCGCGGCGTCGTCCGGGCCGAGGACGCCGCGCGTGCGGACGCGGTCCGTCAGCCGGGCGTCGTACTCGCTCACCTCGCCGACCCTACCCAGAGCGGACGCTCCTGAGCGGGGAAATGGAGAGGGTTCACACGGCGCCGGCGATGAGCAGGCGGCCGTCCTCCTGCACCAGCTCGAGGGTCACCGTCTCGGTCCGCCTGCCGCCCCGCGAGAGCTGGTAGCGGTAGGTGTACGTCACGGTCATCGCCGATGGGTCGGCACTGACGTCGAGGATCTCGGGGTGCTTCATCGGCCCCCAGAAGGCGGCGTAGCGCGGGCTGTCGTCCTGGTACGCCGGCGTGAGCATCGCGTAGCCCCGGGCCGGGTCCGTCGACGCGGTCCGCACGTAGTCCCGCGCGAACTCCTCCATCTCGTCCGCGCTCGGCGCCCGGGGCCCGGCCGCCGGGGTGGTCGACGACGTCTGCGGTCCGGCGGTGGGGCCGCCGGTGTCCTGGTCGTTGGTCTGGAGTGCGAGGGCAGCGATCACCGCGAGCGCCGCGACGGCACCGACGGCGGCGGCGCCCGCTCGTGCGCCGGGTCGCCGTCCGCGACCCTGCACCGGTACGGCCGGGAGCTGCACCGTCTGCTCGGCGGACCACGCGCGGCCGCGGAGCGCGTCGCGCACCTCGGCCATCGACGGCCGCTCGGCGGGGTCGCGCGCCATCGTCCGCGCGAGCAGCGGAGCGAGCCAGCCGGCCTCCGGCACGACGGGAGGATCCTCGTTGACGATCCGGAGGACGACGGCGAGCGGAGCATTGTCGGCGTCGTCGCGGTGGTACGGCGGCCGCCCGGTCAGCACGTGGACGAGCGTCGCGCCGACCGCCCAGACGTCGCTGGCCGGCGTGGCCGCACCTCCCACCGCGACCTCGGGTGCGAGGTAGGCCGGGGAGCCGGTCACCAGCCCGGTCCGGGTGAGCGTCGCGTCGCCGGTGCTGCGGGCGATGCCGAAGTCCGACAGCTTCGTCCCGCCGTCGCCGGGTACGAGGATGTTCGACGGCTTCACGTCGCGGTGCACGATCCCGTGCTGGTGCGCCTGCACCAGGGCGTCGGCCACCGGCGCGAGTGCGCGAGCGGCTTCGTCGGGGGAGAGGGGGCCCGCCTCCTGCACCACCTTCGAGAGCGGCGGCCCGTCGACGTGCTCCATGACGAGCCACGCGGCGTCGTCGTCGGTGACCAGGTCGAAGACCGCCACGACGTGCGGGTGCGAGAGCTGGGCGGCCAGCCGGGCCTCGCGCTCGGCGCGGGCGGCAGCCGTGTCGGGGTCGGTCAGCGAGCCGGTGCGCTTGACGGCCACCGGCCGGTCGAGGACCTCGTCGTGTGCGAGCCACACCGAGCCGTTGGCGCCGTGGCCGATCGCACGCTGAAGCGTGTACCTGCCTGCTACCCGTCGCGCACCCATGGTTCATCCACGGTACCCACGGCTCCCCACCGTGAACCCATTCGATCCGCTGGTCGCCGATGCGGCACTCTTGGATGCGGGAAAGTCCCGGCTCCACCTACGGAAAGGTACGACGTGTCCGTCGACCCCACCCTCCTCGACGACCTCGCGTGGCGCGGCCTGCTGGCCGAGTCCACCGACCGCGACGCGCTGCGCACAGCGCTCACGGAGGGAAGCGTCCGGTACTACGTCGGATTCGACCCGACCGCGCCGAGCCTCCACATGGGCAACCTGGTCCAGATCGTCACCGCCATGCGCCTCCAACGGGCCGGCCACACGCCGTACGCCCTCGTCGGCGGTGCGACGGGAATGATCGGCGACCCGCGCGACTCGGGGGAGCGGACGCTCAACTCCCTCGACACCGTCCAGGAGTGGACCGCCCGCGTGCGCGGCCAGATCGAGCCCTTCTTGTCCTTCGAGGGCGAGAACGCTGCCACGATGGTCAACAACCACGACTGGACCGAGGGCCTGTCGGTCATCGACTTCCTGCGCGACATCGGCAAGCACTTCCCGGTCAACCGGATGCTCGCCCGCGAGACCGTGAAGCGCCGGCTCGAGTCCGGCATCAGCTACACCGAGTTCTCCTACGTCCTCCTGCAGTCCATGGACTTCCTGACCCTGCACCGGACCTACGGCGTCACCCTCCAGTTCGGTGGCTCCGACCAGTGGGGCAACCTCACCGGCGGTGTCGACCTGATCCGCCGCGCCGAGGGCGCCACGGCCCACGCGTTCGCGACGCCGTTGATCACCAAGGCCGACGGCACCAAGTACGGCAAGACCGAGGGCGGCGCGCTCTGGCTCGACCCGGTGCTGATGCCGCCGTACGCCTTCCACCAGTTCTGGCTCAACGTCGAGGACGAGAAGGTCGGCGAGCTGTTGCGCGTCTTCACCTTCCTCTCCCGGGAGGACATCGAGGCGATCGAGGCCCGGCACGCGGAGAAGCCCTTCCTGCGCGAGGCGCAGAAGGTCCTCGCCGACGAGGTGACGACCCTGGTCCACGGAGCCCAGGAGACGGAGAACGCCAAGGCGGCCGCCCAGGCACTGTTCGGCACCGGCGACATCACTGCTCTCTCCGGCCCGACCCTCGAGGCCGCGCTCGGGGAGGCCGGCGCTGTGGACGTCGACGGCTCGGCCGGCATCCCCGACATCGTCGAGCTGCTGGCCCTCACCGGCCTGGCGTCCTCGAGGAGCGAGGCCCGGCGCACCGTGTCCGAGGGCGGCGCCTACGTCAACAACGTGCGCATCGACGACCCCGAGCACGTCCCTGCCGCGGGCGACCTCATCGCCGCCGCGTGGCTGGTCCTGCGCCGCGGCAAGAAGCGGTTCGCAGGCGTGCGCGTGCACTGAACGAAGCGCTCCCGGGAGGCCTCTGCAGGCCTCCCGGGAGCACTCCAGACGCCCTGTCGGAGCGGTGTGGCCCGGGTCACGTCGTTCCGATTTGTGCTTTCCGCAGGGGATGCGTAATGTTCTCTGTGTCGCCGGGTGCGGCGGGAAACAAGACGGCGGTCAGCCGGAGGGTTTCCGGCCCCGCGACCACTTGCCTCGAGCTACAGCCCGAGTGCTGGTCAGAAAAGCAAGCCTTGTGGGTTTGGTACAGACCAGGACGAAGGACTAAGGTTCCGAGGCGCGCATCAGCACGAAGACGATCCGGCAACGGTGAACTTCGAAGCGTGTGATGTTTGAGAACTCAACAGTGTGTCATGCATAGATTGTTTGTGACGTTTGTGTGC
>NZ_LMIT01000004.1 GCF_001428825.1 Nocardioides sp. Root240
CGTCCAAGCGTGAGTTTCCTCGTCCAAGCACGTGAGTTTCACCGGCCGGCCGGTGAAACTCACGCCGGGCCGAATTCCGAAGCGGGGCCGATGCAGACCCGCTTCAGCGACCGGCGAGCAGGTCCGCGACCAGGTCGACCTGGCGCGGGTCTCCGCCGGTCGGGATCAGCTGCACCTCGTCCGTACCGATCTCCGCGAACCGGTCGAGCAGCCTGCCCAGCTCGTCGAGCGTCCCGGCGAAGCCGGCCGTCGGCGCGAGGGCGTCGACCAGCTCGACGGGCAGCCAGTTCATGTAGTGCCGCAGGTGCGCGTGCACCTGGCGCCGGGGGTCGTCGGTGGCCTCGGCCAGCGCGAACCAGAAGGACGTCGTCAGCCTCGGCGCCGGTCGGCCGGCGTCCGCCCACGCGGAGCGGGCGAGGTCGAACAGGCCCGCCGTCTCGGCCACGTCGGCGCCGAGGGACATGCCCGCGAGGCCGTCGGCCCAGGCCGCCGCGTGGACCGTCGTACGACGTCCGAGCGTGCCGACCAGCAGCTCCGGCCCACCGGCGGTGTGCGGCCGCGGTCCGACGGGACGGGTCGCGCCGGTGACGTCCTCGCCGGCCCAGACCCGGCGCATCACGCCGGCCCGCTCGGCGAGCTGGGCCATGGTGCGGGTGCCCCAGTCGGCGCCGACCGCGCGGTAGTCCTCCTCGCGCCCGCCGACCCCGAGCCCGACCGAGAGCCGGCCCCCGCACAGCCGGTCGGCGGTGGCGAGCGCCTTGGCGAGGTGCACCGGGTCGTGCAGCTGCGGGACGACGACCGTCGCGCTCAGGCGCACCCGTGTCGTCCAGGCGGCGACCGCCCCCAGGAGGGTGAGGATGTCGGGGTTGTCGAAGGCGATCCGCTCGCCGAAGCAGAGCGAGCCGTAGGGACCCGCGTCGATCCGCTCCGCCCAGTCGCGCAGCAGCGCCGGGTCGACCTCCGGCTCCATGACCGGGAGGGTCATCCCGACGTCCATGCTCATCGGCGGGTCACCAGACGACGCCGCGGTCGACGACGAGGTTCGCGCCGGTGATGGACGCGGCCGCGTCGGACGCGAGGAACATCAGCGACTCGGCGACGTCGACAGGCGGCATGAAGCCGGGGATCACCGAGGTGCTCTTGGCGACCAGGTCCCAGTTCGCGTCGGCGGGCAGCCCGGCCGCCGCCGCCTCGATCATCGGCGTCGCGATGCCGCCGGGCGACACGCAGTTGACCCGCACGCCGCGGGTGCCGAGCTCGACGGCGAGCGAGCGCATCCCCAGCAGCAGTGCCGCCTTCGATGCGCAGTACTGCGCGTTGTAGGGCTGCCCCATCACCGCGGAGATCGACGTCACCGACACCACGTTGCCCTTGCTCGCGACCAGCGCCTCCGCGAAGGCCTGGGTCAGCATCAGCGGCGCCAGCGCGTTGATGTCGAAGTGCCGGCGCAGTCCGTCCGGCGTCAGCTTGCCGATCTCGGCGAACTGCTGGATCCCGGCGACATTGCAGAGCACGTCGAGGCCGCCGAGCTCGGCGAGCGCGTCGGCGACGAACCCGTCGCGCGCGGAGTCGTCCCGCAGGTCGCACGGTACGACGCCGTCGGCCGGTGCGACGTCGGTCGCGACCACGCGTGCGCCCTCCTCGCGGAACAGGCCGGCGACGACCTGGCCGACGCCGCCGGCCGCTCCGGTGACGACGACGCGACGGTCGGTGAACCGCTGCGCGCGGGCGGGGGCGGTGGTCATGGTTCCTCCTGGGGTTCGGGTGCCTCACCATAGAACGTGTTCTAGTTTCTGTCTCCACCTACGCTCGGCCCATGACCGACGGCTGGCAGACCGATCGGCTCGACCTCGACGGCTACCTCGCCCGGCTCGGCCTCACCGCGGCCGGCGCGACGCCCGACCGAGCCACCCTCGACGCGCTGCACGAGGCACACGTGCGGACCTTCACGTTCGACAACGTCGACGTGCTGCTCGACCAGCACCCCGGTGTCGGCATGGACGCCCTCAACGCCAAGTTCGTCGACCGCGGGCGCGGTGGCTACTGCTTCGAGCACGCGAGCGTGTTCGCGGCCGCCCTCGAGAGGATCGGGTACGACGTACGGCGCCACCTCGGGCGGGTCGGCGACCCCGCCGCCGGTACGGTCCAGGGCCGCACCCACATGACCGTCGAGGTGATGCTCGACGGGGAGCGGCTGCTGTGCGACCCCGGCTTCGGGATGAGCCTGGTCCACCCGATCCCGCTGGCCGACGGCGCCGAGTCCGACCAGCGCGGCTGGCCGTACCGGATGGTCCGTGCCGACGACGGCACCTGGGGCCTCCACCGGCTGCGCGAGGCCGGCTGGGAGCTCACCCACACGACCGACGAGCTGCCCGTCCGCCCGGTGGACGTCGTCATCGGCCACCACTACACGAGCACCTTCCCCACCTCGCACTTCCGCAGCGGCCTGATGGTCACCAAGCACGAGGACGGCCGGCACGTCGCGGTCACCGGCACCACGGTGACCGTACGCCGTCCCGGCGAGCCGACCGAGCACCGCGAGCTGGCCGACGGGGAGCTCGTCGAGTGGTTGCGCGTGCTCGACGTACCGCTCATCGACGACGAGGAGCGGCGCCTGCTCGCGCGCCTCGCCGACCTCGGCTAGCGCGGGCCGGCCATCCGCGCACCCAGCTGGTGCGCCTCCCGGAGCAGCAGCTGCCCGAGCTCCTCCTGCCGCGGCGGCGCCAGCCGGGACTCGATGCCGTTGATGCTCAGCGCCCAGCGGGGCTCGCCGTGCGCGTCGAACACCGCGGCGCCCAGGCCCCAGCTGCCGGTCACGATGAGGCCCGGGTTGACGGCGTACCCACGCTCGCGGGTGGCCTCGACCTGCGCCCGCAGGGCTGCCGGCCCGTGCTGCCTGCCGTGGCGCGCAGCGAGCCGGGCGCGGGAGAGGTAGGCCTCGCGCTCGCGGTCGGGCAGGAAGGACAGGATCACGAGGCCGGCCGAGGCGACGCCGAGCGGGAACCGGATGCCCTCGTGCAGCACGTGGGACCGGATCGGGAAGCTGCCGTCCTCGCGCAGCAGGCAGACCGTCTCGTCACCGCGCCGGACCGAGAAGTAGGCGCTCTCGCCGGTCTCGCGCGCGATCCGCAGCACCGCCTCGCGCGCGACCGGCGCGATGTCGTGGCGGGTGGTCGCGGCGGCGCCCAGCAGGAAGCACTCCGGCCCGAGGTGCCAGGCGGCGCTGGTCTCGTCGCGCTCGACCATGCCCTCCTCGCGCAGGGCGACGAGCAGGCGGTGGGCGGTCGGTCGCGGCAACCCCGTGGCGGCGGCCAGGCCCGTCGTACTGGCGCCGTCGGGCTCGCGCGCCGCGAGCGAGCGCAGCAGGGTGCCAACCCTCTCGACCACGCTCGCGCCCTTGTCCACGCCGCCACTCTAGTCCGCGTCCACCCAGTGAACGCTGATCGTGGCTACTGCCCGGAAGACGAGCAATCACGGCTGGATCTGCGGTCATCTGTTGACCGCTGCCGACCGGTTGGAGCACGGTGCGAACCATGGACAAGGTCATCTCCTCGGCCGCCGAAGCGGTGGCGGACATCCCGGACGGGGCGACCCTGACGGTCGGCGGGTTCGGGCTCTGCGGCATCCCCTCGGTGCTGATCGCGGCCCTCCTCGACGCGGGCACCACCGACCTCGAGGTCGTCTCCAACAACGCCGGCGTCGACGGTTGGGGCCTGGGCCGGCTGCTCGCGGCACGACGGCTGCGGCGCGTCGTGGCGTCGTACGTCGGGGAGAACAAGGAGTTCGCGCGCCAGTACCTCTCCGGCGAGCTCGAGGTCGAGCTCACCCCCCAGGGCACGCTCGCCGAGCGGATGCGCGCCGGCGGCTCCGGCATCGCCGGGTTCTACACGCGCACCGGCGTCGGCACCCAGGTCGCCGACGGCGGACTCCCGTGGAGGTACGACGACGCGGGCAACGTCATCAAGACGTCCCCCCAGAAGCCGGTGATGCGCTTCGAGACCCGGGCGGGCGAGCAGGAGTTCGTGCTCGAGGAGGCGATCGTCTCCGACTTCGGTCTGGTCCGCGCCTGGAAGGGTGACCGCCACGGCAACCTGGTGTTCAACCAGTCCGCCCGCAACTTCAACCCGCTCGCCGCGATGGCCGGCCAGGTCACGATCGCGGAGGTCGAGGAGCTGGTCGAGCCCGGTGAGCTCGACCCCGACCAGGTCCACCTGCCGGGTGTCTACGTCCACCGCGTCGTACCCCTCACGCCGGAGCAGGCCGCGGACAAGCGCATCGAGAAGAGGACGGTCCGCTGACATGGCATGGAATCGTGAGCAGATGGCGGCCCGCGCCGCGGCCGAGCTCGCCGACGGCGACTACGTCAACCTCGGCATCGGCCTCCCCACGCTGGTCCCCAACTACGTCCCCGACGACGTCGAGCTGGTCCTGCAGAGCGAGAACGGCATCCTCGGCTTCGGCGCCTACCCCACCGAGGACGCCGTCGACCCCGACCTGATCAACGCCGGCAAGGAGACCGTCACCGTCCGCAAGGGCGCGAGCTTCTTCGACTCCGCCACCAGCTTCGGGATGATCCGCGCCGGCAAGATCGACGCCGCCATCCTCGGCGCCATGCAGGTCTCCGCCGGCGGCGACATCGCGAACTGGATGATCCCCGGCAAGATGGTCAAGGGCATGGGCGGCGCGATGGACCTGGTCCACGGCGCGAGGAAGGTCGTCGTCCTGATGGAGCACGTCGCCCGCGACGGCTCCTACAAGATCGTCGACGAGTGCTCGTTGCCCTTCACCGGCCGCGGCGTGGTCCAGCGGATCATCACCGACCTGTGCGTCCTCGACGTCACCCCGGCCGGGCTGCGCCTCGTCGAGCTCGCGCCCGACGTCACCCTCGAAGAGGTGCGGGAGAAGACCGAACCAGAGGTCCTCGCCGGCTGAGGCGACCGGGTCAGCCGTGGACGGTGCGGTGCAGCTCCGCCATCCGCTGGTCCAGGTCGGCGGCCACGCGCGCCGCAGCGGCGAGCTCACCGACCAGCTCCGCGGGCACGTCCTTGTCGTACTTGTAGTAGATCTTGTGCTCGACGCTGGCCCAGAAGTCCATGGCGACGGTGCGGATCTGCAGCTCGATCGGGACCCGGCGCATGTCCTCGGACAGGAACACGGGGATCTCGACGATGGCGTGGAGGCTGCGGTAGCCGTTGGGCTTGGGGCGGGCGACGTAGTCCTTGATCACGCGGACGGTCACGTCCGGCTGCGTGGTGAGCATGTCGAGGACCTGGTAGGCGTCGGCGATGAAGGCGCAGACGATGCGCACGCCGGCGATGTCGGTGATCTGCTCGGCGATCGCGTCGAGCTCGAGCGGGCAGCCGATGCGGGCGGCCTTGGCGCGCAGGCTCTCGATGGACTTCAGCCGGGAGCTGACGTGCTCGATCGGGTTGCCGGTGCCACGGAAGGCGAGCTCCTCGCGCAGGATGTTGATCTTGGTCAGCATCTCGTCGAGGCCGAACTTGTAGTTCAGCAGGAACTGGCCGATCTCCTGGGCGCGCGCCTCGTCCGGCAGGGGGACGCTCGCGGTGCTCACCGCACCAGTGTGCCCGGTGCGCGGTGACGCCTCGAGGTGGCCTCCACCGGAGCCGGGAGCACGACGGCTCTCGGGCTCCGGCGGAGGACAGGTGGGCTACACGGGTCAGCGCACCGCGTCGAGGGCGTCGACCATGCCCTCGCCGTAGTAGCTGTTGTCGGCGTCGGTCCCGACGCACGGGGCACCGAGGTCGACGCCGGCCGGCGGGGCCTCCTGGACCGTGCAGGCGTGGTCGTCGGCGTCGGCACGCAGCTTGGCGACCATCTGCGCCGGCGTGAGGTCCGGGTGCGCCGACCTCATCAGGGCGAGGACGCCGGCGACGTGCGGCGAGGCCATCGAGGTCCCGGACTTCAGGCCGTAGCCGTTGCCCGTCACGATGGTCGAGAGGATGCGGCGGCCGGGGGCGGCGACGTCGATGACGCCCAGGCCGCGGTTCGAGAAGTACGCGAGGATGTCGTCGCGGTGGCTCGCGGACACGGTCACGACGCCCGGCAGCTCGGTCGGGATGTCCTGGCAGCCGCTGTTGAGCGTGCGCGTCACCGGGGTGCCGTCGTCCGGGCTGCCCTCGTCGAGGAAGGACGACTTGTCGGACAGGTCGTGGCCGGAGTTGCCCGCGGCCGCGGCGTGCACGACGCCCTGGTCGGTCGACCAGGCGACCGCGCGGCGCACGGCCTCCTTGGCGGCGTACTGGTCGGGCTGGTCCTCGCAGTAGAACTCGAACGGGTCGACGTAGTAGCTGTTGTTGGTCACGTCCATGCCGTGCGTGCCGGCCCAGACGAAGCCGCACACGGCGTACTCCGGGTAGATGAACCCGTCGTCGTTGACGACCTTGACCGCGGCCATCCGCACGTTGGGCGCGACGCCGACGATGCCCACGCCGTTGCGCGCGGCGCCGATCGTGCCGGCGACGTGGGTGCCGTGGTCGCTGGTGGTCGGGTACCAGCCGGTCGCGGAGGTGTCGGGGCGCCCGGCGTCGCTGCAGTTGACCGAGTCGGCCACGTCGATATTGGCGGCCAGGTCCGGGTGGTCGGGGTCGATGCCGGAGTCCAGGACGCCGACGACGACGTCACGGGAGCCGTCGGTGATGGCGTGCGCCTGGTCCGCCTTGATCACCTGCAGGTCCCACTGCTCGCTCTCGCGCGGGTCCGCGGCCGTGACGGTGTTCTCGGTGTCGTCCTGCTGGGGCGACGACTGCGCCTTGCGGACCTGTCCCCTGCCCGGGCCCCACGGCGCCTGGACGCCCTCGGGCGTGCCCTCGGTCACCGGCACGGTGCGGGTGGCGCCGACGGACTCGAGCGCGTTGCCGGCGTACACCTTGACGTTAGCGCGGAAGGCGGCCCTGTCGCTGTGGGCGACGACGACGCCGATCTGCGGCCAGGTCTGGACCACGACGCCGCCCGCGCGGGCGACCGCGCGCTCGAGCAGCCGGGTCTGACCGGGGTTGGCCTGCTTGGCGTTGAGGAGGTACGCCGACACGACGCCGTCAGGGGTGCTGATCGGGACCGGTGTCGAGACCGGCTCGCCGCCGGCCGCGGGGGCCGCGGTGGCGCCGGTGCCGGACACGGAGAGACCGGCCAGGGTGAGGCCCGTCGCGACCGTGAGGACGGCGGCGCGGAACCGCCGGTGGTGCTGTGGCATGGATGAACCTTTCCGAGGAGGTCGGCGCGGGATGTGCGCCGGGCCACATCCTGTCCTCCCGGAGACCCCCTTGGCGAGAGGATCGTCGGCCGAACTTCACAGCGACCGGAGCTGCTCCGCGATCGTGGCGAGGTCCTGGTCGGTGCGGACCACGACGATCGCGCCCGGAGCAGCCGGCGTCGCGGCCTGGGACGGAGCGAAGAGCGCGTTGACCTGGGCCATCGCCTCGTCGATCTCCAGGTGCGGGTCCTCGCACTCCTCGCGCAACCAGCGGCGCAGGACGCGGTTGTGGGCGGCGACCACGGCAGCCGCCATCAGCTCGCCGCGGCTCTCGGACTCCTCGGAGCCGTCGCCCCACGCGCTGATGTACTGCCGGAACAGCTGCTGGTAGCGCGCCCCGCTGATCAGCTCGCGATCGCGCAGCGCGGGGACCGTGGACGTGAGCTGGTAGCGCCGACGCGCCAGCGGCCCCTCAGCGATGTAGTGGAAGAGCACGACGCGCACCGCGTCCGAGACCGCGAGGATGGCACTCTTCTGCGTCGAGGCGGCCAGCCGCTCCTCGACCGCGGCGAGGATCGCGTCGTGGTCCGGGAAGATCACCTTCTCCTTGGACCCGAACAGCCGGAAGAAGGAGCTGCGGCTCACGCCGGCGGCCGCGGCGATGTCGTCGACGCTCGTGGCGTCGTACCCCGCCTCGTTGAACAGCCGGAAGGCAGCGTCGACGATCGCGGCAGCCGTGCCCCTGCCGGTCGGCGACCGACGGTCGTCGTCGGTTGAATGCGTCACACCGCACCCCTCTTGTGAACCCCAGTGTCAATGGATGATACTCAGTTTCATGACCGAGATCGACCTGCACACGACCGCGGGCAAGCTCGCCGACCTCGAGCGACGTACCGACGAGGCCGTCCACGCACCGGCGGCCCAGGCCCAGGAGAAGCAGCACGCGAAGGGGCGCAAGACCGCCCGCGAGCGCATCGAGCTGCTCTTCGACGAGGGATCGTTCGTCGAGCTCGACGAGTTCGCGCGGCACCGCTCGACCGCCTTCGGCCTCGAGAAGACCCGCCCCTACGGCGACGGCGTGATCACCGGCTACGGCACGGTCGACGGCCGCCAGGTCTGCGTGTTCTCGCAGGACTTCACCGTCTTCGGCGGCTCGCTCGGCGAGGTCTACGGCGAGAAGATCACCAAGGTCATGGACCTGGCGATCAAGACCGGCTCCCCGATCATCGGCATCAACGAGGGCGCCGGCGCCCGCATCCAGGAGGGCGTCGTCTCGCTCGGCCTGTACGGCGAGATCTTCAAGCGCAACGTGCACGCCTCCGGCGTGATCCCCCAGATCTCGCTGATCATGGGCAACTGCGCGGGCGGCCACGTCTACTCCCCCGCGGTCACCGACTTCACGATCATGGTCGACCAGACCTCGGCGATGTTCATCACCGGTCCCGACGTCATCAAGACGGTCACCGGCGAGGACGTCACGATGGAGGAGCTCGGCGGCGCCCGGGCCCACAACACCAAGTCCGGCAACGCCCACTACATGGCCTCCGACGAGGACGACGCGATCGAGTACGTCAAGGCACTGCTGGCGTTCCTGCCGCAGAACAACCTCGACGCCGCCCCGTCGTACGACGAGGTCGCCGACCTCGAGCCGTCGGCCGAGGACCTCGCGCTGGACACGCTGATCCCCGACTCGGCCAACCAGCCCTACGACATGCACGACGTGATCACCACGATCGTCGACGACGCCGACTTCCTCGAGGTGCAGGCGCTCTTCGCCCCCAACATCATCACCGGCTACGGCCGCATCGAGGGCAAGCCCGTCGGCATCGTGGCCAACCAGCCGATGCAGTTCGCCGGCACCCTCGACATCGACGCGTCCGAGAAGGCCGCGCGCTTCGTGCGCTTCTGCGACGCGTTCAACATCCCGGTGCTGACCTTCGTCGACGTCCCCGGCTTCCTGCCCGGCGTCGACCAGGAGCACCTCGGCATCATCCGCCGCGGCGCCAAGCTGATCTACGCCTACGCCGAGGCGACCGTCCCGCTGGTCACGATCATCACCCGCAAGGCCTACGGCGGCGCCTACGACGTCATGGGCTCCAAGCACCTCGGTGCCGACATCAACCTGTCCTGGCCGACCGGCCAGATCGCGGTGATGGGCGCCCAGGGCGCGGCGAACATCGTGCACCGCAAGACCCTCGCGGCCGTCGAGGCCGCGGGCGGCGACGTCGAGGCCAAGCGGGCCGAGCTGATCGACGAGTACGAGACCACGCTGGCCAACCCCTACATCGCGGCCGAGCGCGGCTACATCGACGCCGTCATCCAGCCCTCGCAGACCCGCGCGGAGATCGTGAAGGCGCTGCGCCTGCTCGCCACCAAGCGGGAGACCCTCCCGCCCAAGAAGCACGGGAACATCCCGCTGTGAGCGCGCCGACCCTCACCGGTGGCAACCCGACGGCGGAGGAGCTCGCGGCGGTCGTCGCGGTCCTCTCCGCCCTCGGCCAGGGTGCTCCGGCGCCCGAGCCGGTGCGCTCCGAGTGGGCCTCGCCCGCGCGTGGCGTGCGTCGTACCGCTGACTCCCTGACCCTCCGCGGCCGCGGCGCCTGGCGCGCCAGCGGACTGCCCCGCTGACCATCTCGCCCACCAAGGAAGACACCATGTCGCTCAAGAAGGTCCTGATCGCCAACCGTGGCGAGATCGCCGTCCGGGTCATCCGCGCCGCCAAGGACGCCGGCATCGCGTCCGTGGCCGTGTACGCCGAGCCCGACGCCAACGCGCTGTTCGTGCGCCTCGCCGACGAGGCGTACTCCCTCAACGGCTCCACCCCGGCCGACTCCTACCTCGTGATCGAGAAGATCATCGAGGTCGCGAAGCGCTCCGGCGCCGACTCGGTGCACCCGGGCTACGGCTTCCTCGCCGAGAACGCCCAGTTCGCCCAGGCCGTGATCGACGCGGGCCTGATCTGGATCGGCCCGTCGCCGGCGGCGATCGAGGGCCTCGGCGACAAGGCCAAGGCCAAGCAGATCGCCCTGGCAGCCGGCGCCCCGCTCGCCCCGGGCCTCAAGGACCCGGTCGAGTCCGCCGACGAGATCGTCGCGTTCGCGCAGGAGCACGGCCTCCCGGTCGCCATCAAGGCCGTCTTCGGCGGCGGTGGCCGTGGCCTCAAGGTCGCCCGCACGCTCGAGGAGATCCCCGAGCTCTTCGAGTCGGCGACCCGCGAGGCGATCTCCGCCTTCGGCCGCGGCGAGTGCCTGGTCGAGAAGTTCCTCGACAAGCCGCGGCACGTCGAGACCCAGTGCCTGGCCGACTCGCACGGCAACGTCGTGGTCATCTCGACCCGCGACTGCTCGCTGCAGCGTCGCCACCAGAAGCTGGTCGAGGAGGCTCCCGCGCCCTTCCTCACCGACGAGCAGAACGCCCGCCTCTACGAGTCGTCGAAGGCGATCCTGAAGGAGGCCGGCTACGTCGGCGCCGGTACCTGCGAGTTCCTCGTGGCCGCCGACGGCACCATCTCCTTCCTCGAGGTCAACACCCGACTCCAGGTCGAGCACTGCGTGTCCGAGGAGGTCACCGGCATCGACCTGGTCCGCGAGATGTTCCGCGTCGCGGCCGGCGAGGAGCTCGGCTACGGCGACCCGGAGATCCGCGGCCACTCGATCGAGTACCGCATCAACGCCGAGGACGGCGGCAACAACTTCATGCCGGCGCCCGGCACGCTGACCGCCTGGAACCCGCCGCAGGGTCCCGGCGTCCGCGTCGACGGTGGCTACGAGAACGGCGAGACCGTCCCCGGTGCCTTCGACTCGCTCGTCGCGAAGCTGATCATCACCGGCTCCAGCCGGACCCAGGCGATCGAGCGCTCGCGCCGTGCGCTGAGCGAGTTCCAGGTCGACGGCATGCCGACGGCCATCACCTTCCACGAGGTCATCGTCAACGACCCGGCCTGGGTCGGTGCCTCGAACCCGAGCGGCGAGGGCTCCTTCGACGTCTACACGACGTGGATCGAGACCGACTTCGACAACCAGATCACCCCCTACGGCGGCGCCCCGGGCGAGGCCGAGGAGGCCGGCGAGAAGCAGACCGTCGTCGTCGAGGTCGGTGGCAAGCGCATCGAGGTCACCCTCCCCGCGGGCCTGGGCGGCATCGCCGCCGGTCCGGCCGCCGCGGCCAAGAAGCCCAAGCGGTCCGCCGGCAAGAAGGCCGGCGCTGCCGCGTCGGGTGACGCCGTCACCTCGCCGATGCAGGGCACGATCGTCAAGGTCGCCGTCGAGGAGGGCCAGACGGTCGCCAAGGGCGACGTCGTCGTCGTCCTCGAGGCGATGAAGATGGAGCAGCCGCTCAAGGCGCACAAGGACGGCACGATCACGGGCCTGAGCGCCGAGGTCGGCGCCACGGTCGGCAACGGCGAGGTCGTCGCCGAGATCAAGGACGCCGGCGCCTGAGCCTGCGAAGGCGGCGAGTGCGTCCGCAGGTCGAGGAGCGGTAGGGGCTCGCGCAGCGAAGCAAGCGAGGGCCTACCGCGTCTCGAGACCACGCGAGCCGGTGCTGGAACTGTGAAGGCAGTTCCGGCACCGGCTCGAGGCGTATCGAGACCCGGTGGGTCGCTTACGGGGGTCTCGATACGCCCTCGCCCAGGGGCTCGGGCTACTCGACCAGCGGAGGGCTGGGCGAGTGAGAGGGCTCGGGTCGGCCCGCGGTGGCAGGATCGGCCCATGCACCGTCGGACCCTCCTGCGCGCCGTTGCCGGTCTGGGCGCCGCCGGGGCCGGGCTCGCCGCCTGCTCCGAGTCCGGGGAGGATCCGCCCATGCGCCGCACGTCACCCGCCCGCCACGCCTACGGCGAGGACCCCAGCCAGTGGGGCGACCTGTTCCTGCCCGACGGCGAGCCCCGCGGGGTCGTGGTCGTGGTCCACGGCGGGTTCTGGAAGGCCGAGTACGGCGCCGAGCAGTACGGCGGTCCCCTCGCCAGTGACCTGGCCGACCGCGGCTGGGCGGCGTGGAACCTCGAGTACCGCCGCGTCGGCAACGGCGGCGGCGCCCCTGCGACCTTCGACGACGTCGCCGCCGGCATCGACCACCTCGCCGAGCTGGACCTCGACCTCACGACCGTCGTCACGCTCGGCCACAGTGCCGGCGGCCACCTCGCGACGTGGGCGGCTGCCCGCGGCGGGCACGGCTGGACCGAGCGGGTCCCGGTGACCCACGTGATCAGCCAGGCCGGCGTGCTCGACCTGCGCGCGGCCGACGCGGACGGCCTCGGCGGCGGCGCGGCCCGCGCACTGCTCGGCCACGCCCCGACCGCCGCCGACGCGCGATTCGACCCGGCGCAACAGCTCCCCCTCGACGTACCGGTGTGGTGCGTGCACGGCACCGACGACGACATCGTGCCGCCGAGCCAGTCGGCGTCGTACGTGGAGCGGGCGCGGGCCGCGGGAGCCACGGCCGAGCTGGTGGAGGTGCCCGGCGACCACTTCGCGGTGATCGACCCGGCGACACAGGCGTGGGCACGGCAGGTCGCCGTGCTCGACACGATCGGAAGGACGACGCGATGACGGTGACCGTGCTGGTGGGAGGCGGCCGCGACCAGGCCCGGGTGCGCGCGTTGCTGGAGCCCTTCGTCGCAGCGAGCGCCGGCGGCGAGGTCGCCTGCGTCGTGGTCGACGACGGCGAGGGGGTCGACCTCGACCGGTGGCACGGCGTGCTCGGCGACGCCGGCGCGATCCGCGACGTGGTGCTGGAGCAGGGCCGTCCCCTGCGCGCGGAGGACCTCGACGGCGTGGCCGGCGTGTTCGTCGCCGGTGGCCTGACGCCGTTGTACGCCGAGCTCGTCGTCCCGCAGGCCGCCGCCCTCTCCGCGCTGCCGTACGCCGGCTTCTCCGCCGGCGCCGCCATCGCCGCCGAGCGCGCGCTGGTGGGCGGCTGGCTGCTCGACGGCGGGGAGGTCTGCTCGGAGGATGCGAGCGAGGACCTCGGCGAACTGACGGTCGTCGACGGGCTGGGCCGGGTGCCCTTCGCGATCGACGTGCACGCGGCGCAGTGGGGGACGACGACGCGGGCGATCGCCGCCGTGGCCGCAGGCCTGGTCGACGAGGTGCGGGCTGTCGACGAGCACACCGCGGTCGTGGTCGTGAACGGCGAGCTCCACGTGACCGGCGCCGGACAGGCGCTGCTCGTCTCGCCGGGGACCGACGGCGTGCTCGTGCACCCGTGACCGGTGCCCCGGAGCGACGACGTGCTCCATCGCGCTTCGAGCGACGCCAACGCGGCCAGATCGAGTCGGGAACGTCGCGCAGCAGGCGGGGACTTGGGAGACGCGCCCTAGGGTGAAGGACGTGTCGTCCCCCACCGCCGACGAGGCCATCGCCCGCTACCGCGCGCTCGACGAGCCCGGCGGCCGGGACCTGCAGGCCCTGGCCGAGCTGGCCGCGCTCGTGTGCGGCGTACCCAACTCGGCGATCAACCTGATCACCCGCGACCACCAGCACCAGATCGCCGCTGCCGGCATCGACCCGTCGGTCTGCTCGCGCGAGGACTCGATGTGCGCCGTCGTGCTCGACGACACCCGCACGGTCGTCGCGCCGGACGCCAGCGCCGACCCGCGGTTCGCGACCAACCCGTTCGTCTCGGGCGAGATCGACACCGTGCGGTTCTACGCCTCGGCGCCCCTCATCACGCCCGACGGTACGACGATCGGCCGGCTCTGCGTCTTCGACAGTGAGCCGCACGAGCTCG
The DNA here is from genome assembly GCF_001428825.1 of Nocardioides sp. Root240. Lineage (GTDB taxonomy): Bacteria > Actinomycetota > Actinomycetes > Propionibacteriales > Nocardioidaceae > Nocardioides. The sequence continues at coordinate 13,943 of NZ_LMIT01000004.1, forward strand.
CCGCCGAGCGGGCCGACGTGCTGCAGGTCGTCGCGCAGCGGGTCGTCGACGTGCTGGAGCTGCGGCTGCGCGGCCGCCAGCTGGAGCAGTCGCTGGTCGAGCTGACCCGCACCCAGGACGAGCTGACCCGGTCCAACGAGCTGCTCTCGCTCTTCGCCGGGCAGGTCAGCCACGACCTGCGCTCGCCGCTGACCGCGATCCTCGCCAACACCGAGCTGCTCGCCGACGAGCCCGCCGTGACCGGCGACCCGGCGGTCGCCGAGCTGGTCGGCGCAACCCACCAGGCCGGCCAGCGGATGGCCGGCATGATCAGCACGATCCTCGACTACGCCCGCTCCGGCGCCGTCCTCCGGCCGACCGAGGTCGCCCTCGACGAGGTGCTCAGCCACGTGCTCGACGACCTGGCCCCGGCGATCGGCCGGCGCTCCGCCGTGGTCCGCCGCGAGCCGCTGCCGCAGGTGGTCGGCGACGCGACCCAGCTCTACGCCGTGCTGCTCAACCTGGTCTCGAACGCGGTGAAGTTCACCCCGCCCGACCGCGCGCCCGAGGTCGCGGTCACCGCCGCCCGAGGCGACGGCGAGTGGCGCGTCGCGGTCACCGACAACGGCCGTGGCATCCCTGCCACCGGTCGCGACACGGTCTTCGTGCTGCACGCCCGGGGCGACTCCTCGGTCGAGGGCTCGGGCATCGGGCTGGCGACCGCCCGCCGCGCGGTCGAGGCGCACGGCGGGCGGATCGGGATCGACGACGCCCCCGGTGGCGGCACGACGATCTGGTTCACGCTGCCCGCGTGAGTCAGGCGATGGTCGCGGCGTCGATCACGAAGCGGTAGCGCACGTCGGAGGCGAGCACCCGCTCGTAGGCCTCGTTGATGCCGTCGGCCGCGATCACCTCGATGTCGGCGCCGAGGCCGTGCTCGGCGCAGAAGTCGAGCATCTCCTGGGTCTCGGCGATGCCGCCGATCATGGATCCCGCGAACGCGTGGCGGCCGTAGATCAGCGACATCGCGTCGACGCTGAAGGGCGCCGGCGGCGCGCCGACGTTGACGAACGCGCCGTCGACGGCGAGCAGGCCGAGGTAGGCGTTGACGTCGATGCTCGCGCTGACCGTGTTGAGGACCAGGTCGAAGGTCCCCCGCAGCACGTCGAAGGTCGCCGGGTCACTGGTCGCGTGGTAGTGGTCCGCGCCGAGCCGGACGGCGTCCTCCTGCTTCTTCAGCGACTGCGACAGCACGGTCACCTCGGCGCCCATCGCGTGCGCGATCTTGACCCCCATGTGGCCCAGGCCGCCGAGCCCGACGACCGCGACCTTCCGGCCGGGACCGGCACCCCAGCGCTTGAGCGGCGAGTACGTCGTGATGCCGGCGCAGAGCAGCGGCGCCGCGGCGGCCGGGTCCAGCCCGTCGGGCACGACGAGGGCGAAGTGCTCGTGCACGACGACGTGGGTCGAGTAGCCGCCCTGCGTGGACGTGCCGTCGCGGTCGGTGGCGGCGTAGGTGCCGACGCCGCCCTTGAGGCAGAACTGCTCGTCGCCGCGCAGGCAGTTGGCGCACTCCAGGCAGGAGCGCACGAAGCAGCCGACGCCGACGCGGTCGCCCACCCGGTGGCGGGTCACGGCCGAGCCGACCTCGCGGACGATGCCGACGATCTCGTGGCCGGGGACGACCGGGTAGGGCTGCGGGCCCCAGTCGCCGCGGACGGTGTGGATGTCGGAGTGGCAGATGCCGGCGTACTCGATCTCGATCAGGACGTCGTCGGCGCCGACCTCGCGGCGCTCGATGACGGTGGGCACCAGCGGGTCGGTGCTCGCGTGGGCGGCCCAGGCCCGGACGTGGGTGCGGTCGTAGCTCATGGAGTCGATCTCCTTCGTGTTCACTTGAGTCTCTTCATCTCGTCGGCCAGTGACTGCGCCTCGTGGCTCCAGGCCTGCGCGCGCTCCTCGTCGCCCGCGGCCCGCGCCTTCCAGTAGTCGACCTTCAGCTGCACGTAGCGACGTCGTACGGCGAGCAGCTCGGCCTCGACGGCCAACCGCTCGCCCTGCGCCTCCAGCAGCTCGACCTGCAGCTGCGCCGCGGCCGCACCGGAGGCGGCGTTGGCGACGTACTCCTTCATGTCCTTCACGGACATCCCGGTCGCGTTGAGGCAGGCGACCCAGCTGAGCACGTCGACGTCGTCCTCGGTGTAGAACCGGTGGCCGCTGCTCGCGGACCGGCCCACGGGCGCGACGACGCCGATGGACTCGTAGTAGCGCAAGGTGCTCGCCGGGAGCCCGGAGAGCGCGGCGGCCTCCTTGATGGTGAAGGTCCGGCCGGTGGTCTGCGCAGTCACTTCATCGAGGCTAGGAACTTCAAGTACTTGAAGTCAAAGGTGACCTTGGCGCCAGCAGCGGGTCGCGCTCCGGGGTCGTCGGCGCGCTGCTGCGGTTGGTCGGTGGTGGCGGTCACAGGCAGCAGCGACGGGGCGAGTCGGGTGGTGGGTCGGGTCCGGCGGCCGGGCTGCGGCCGGGCGGTGGTCGGCGGCGCGTGCTGACCCCCTCGAGTGGGCACAAACCGCAGGTTTTCGTGCAAATTCTCTGCGGTTTGTGCCCAAACGACGGGTCACCGACACGCAACAGACCGACACGCGTCGGGCGGCCGCGTCAGCGGCGGCGCGGACGAAGTCCGCGCCGACAACCGCGCCGCCCATCCGANGGCCGGGGCCCGGGGTCAAGGCCGCCGAAGGCGCCGCGCAGCGGGCGAGCGAAGCGANCAGCCACCGAACGACTATCCAGCAGCCCGAGCCAGTCCCAGCACCACGGCCAGAGGTTTCGAGGCTCGCTGGCGCTCGCACCTCAACCAGCGACCGGGCACCAGAGACCTCGCTGGCAGCGGGCGAGCGAAGCGAGCGCCTGGACGCCAGGGGGCGGTCGGCTGGGCGCGGCCGCCGGAGCCGTCCCGTCAGGCGAACAGACCCTCCGCCAGCGGCGTCGGCGAGCCGAAGCGGTGGGCGGTGACCGCCACCGCCTGCTCGCGCAGGAAGGTCATCAGCTCGATCCGGCCGGCCTCGAGGACGGGCTGGGCGTGGAGCGCGATGTCGGCGCGACCCTCGCTCTGCTCGGCGAAGGCGGCGCGGCTGCCACCGAGCAGGCGGACGCGGGCGGGCGGCTGGGTGCGCAGGACCTGCTGCCAGGCGGCGTCGTCATCGACGCGGACCCGGACGCCCAGCCTCTCGAGCAGCTGCGTGACCGCGGCCTCGAGCGGCGCGGGCGTGGAGACCGTGACCTCCGAGCCGACGAGGACGCCGGCGCCGGCGACGCGGAGCAGGTCGGCGGTGTCGCCCCGCTCGTCGCGGACGGTCACCGGGATCGGCAGGTGGCGCAGCACGTTCTTCTCCGCCATCAGGCCGGAGACGTCGCGCGCCACGCCGAGCTCGTCGCGCCAGGCGAGGGCGTCGGAGCCGAACGCCCGCTCCAGGAAGGCGATCCGGTCCTCGGCGAGCGACAGCTTCCGGGCCGCGTCGAGGAGGCCGCGGGCCGTCGTACCGAGGGGGGCGACGGCGGTGGCGGGCGACGGGGCCCAGTCACTGAGGCCGATCAGGTAGCTCGGGCCGCCCGCCTTGGAGCCGGCACCGACGGCGGACTTCTTCCAGCCGCCGAACGGCTGGCGGCGCACGATGGCACCCACGGTGGTGCGGTTGACGTAGGCGTTGCCGGCCTCGACGCGGTCGATCCAGCGCTCGATCTCGCCACGGTCGAGGGAGTGCAGGCCGGCGGTGAGGCCGTAGTCGACCTGGTTCTGGATGGCGATCGCCTCGTCGAGGTCGTCGGCCGCGATCAGGCCGAGCACCGGGCCGAAGTACTCCGTCAGGTGGAACTCGGAGCCGCGTCGTACGCCGGTCTTCACGCCGGGCGACCAGAGCCGGCCGGTGTCGTCGAGCCGGCGCGGCTCGACCAGCCAGCTCTCGCCAGGCGCGAGCTCGGTCAGCGCCCGGAGCACCTTGCCCTGGGCGGGCTCGATGACCGGGCCCATCTGGACGGTCGGGTCGGAGGGGTAGCCGACCTTGAGCGAGGTCACCGCGTCGACGAGCTGGGTGAGGAAGCGGCGCGAGGTGGCGACCGAGCCGACGAGGATGCCGAGGGATGCGGCCGAGCACTTCTGGCCGGCGTGGCCGAACGCGGAGGTGACCAGGTCCTTGACCGCGAGGTCGAGGTCGGCGTGCGGGGTGACGACGATTGCGTTCTTGCCGCTGGTCTCCGCGAGCAGCGGCAGGTCCGGGCGGAAGCCGCGGAACAGCGAGGCGGTCTCGAAGGCGCCGGTCAGGATCAACCGGCCCACGCGCGGGTCGGCGACGAGGCGACGGCCGAGGTCGTTCTCCTCGAGGTGGACCAGCTGCAGCACGTCCCGCGGTACGCCGGCGTCCCACAGCGCCTGCACCATGACCGAGCCCGAGCGCTGGGCCTGGGTGGCCGGCTTGACGACGACCGGGCTGCCCGCGGCCAGCGCCGAGAGCACCGAACCGGCGGGGATCGCGACCGGGAAGTTCCACGGCGGCGTGACGACGGTGAGGCCGACCGCCCGGTGCTGCGCGCCGTCGACGGCGTCGAGCTGCTCGGCCAGCAGGGCGTAGTAGTTGGCGAAGTCGATCGCCTCGGAGACCTCGGGATCGCCCTGGTCGAGGGTCTTGCCGCACTCCGCGGCCATCACCTCGAGCAGCTCGGCGCGCGCGGCCTCGAGGGTCCCCGCGGCACGACGCAGGACGGCGGCCCGCTCGGCACCCGTCAGCGCGGCCCAGGTGGTGCCCGCGGCGACCGCCGTCGCGATCACGCCGTCGAGGACGCCGGCGTCGAGGACCGTGTGCTCAGCGACGAGGTCCGCACCCGCGGTGGTCGTCGCGACCCGCTGCGTGATCGCCCGGCCCCACGCGCGGTTGGCCGGCAGGGCGGGGTCGGTGTCGGGGGTGTTGGCGAAGCCGCCCGGCGTACCGACGGCAGCGAACGGGTCACCGGTCGCCCGGTCCTGCCGGCGGTTCGGCAGCGGGACCGTGTCGTCGAGGGCGGCGAGCGAGGCGGCGAAGCGCTGCTTCTCGCGGTCGTAGAGGCGCTGGTCGTCGTGGAGGTCGAAGACCGCGGACATGAAGTTGTCCTGGCTGGCGCCCTCCTCGAGACGGCGCACGAGGTAGGCGATCGCGACGTCGAAGTCCTTGGGGTGCACGACCGGGACATAGAGCAGGAGCCCGCCGACGGTGCGTCGTACGGCCTCGGCCTGGCCCTCGGCCATGCCCAGCAACATCTCGAACTCGATGCGGTCGCGGACGCCACGACGCCCGGCGAGGGTCCACGCGAAGGCGATGTCGAACAGGTTGTGGCCGGCGACGCCGAGCCGGACGTTGGCGACGTGCTCGGGACGCAGGGCGTAGTCGAGGACCCGCTTGTAGTTGGTGTCCGACTCCTGCTTGGTCGACCAGGTGGCGACCGGCCAGTCGTGCAGGGACGCCTCGACGTGCTCCATCGGGAGGTTGGCGCCCTTGACCAGGCGGACCTTGATGCCCGCCCCGCCCCGGGTACGACGGGCCGCGGCCCACTCCTGCAGCCGGATCATCGCCGAGAGCGCGTCGGGCAGGTAGGCCTGCAGCACGATGCCGGCCTCCAGCTTCTCCAGCTCGGGGCGGTCGAGCAGCCGCGTGAAGACCGCGATGGTGAGCTCGAGGTCGCGGTACTCCTCCATGTCGAGGTTGATGAACTTCGGCGTCGGCGCCTCGGCCGCCAGCGTGAACAGCGGCAGCAGGCTCTGCTCGATGTGCGCGACGGCCTCGTCGAACGCCCACGGGTTGTGCGGCGGGACGGTGGCCGAGACCTTGATCGACACGTAGTCGACATCGGGCCGCGCGAGCAGCCGCTGGGTGCCCTCGAGCCGGCGGCCGGCCTCTCCCTCGCCGAGCACGGCCTCGCCGAGGAGGTTGATGTTGAGGTCGACGCCGCGCTCGCGGATCCGCGCGATGGAGCGGCCCAGACGCGCGTCGGTGGCGTCGACCAGGAGGTGGCCGACCATCCGGCGCAGCGCACGACGGGCGATCGGGATGACGATGCCCGGCGCGACGACCGACAGCACGGCGCCGATCTTGACCAGCAGGCGCAGGTGCCAGGGCAGGAACCGTGGCGCGGTGCGCGCGAGCTGCTGCAGGTTGGCGGCGGCGACGGCCAGGTCCTCGGGCCGGATCACCTTGTCGACGAAGCCGACGGTGAAGTCGAGCCCGGCGGGGTCGCGCAGCACGTCGGCCAGGCGCCGCGCGGCGGGCGCGACCGGCTGCGTGGCGGCCTCGTCGAGCCATTGCCGGACGAGGGCCTCGACGTCGGTGAGCACGGAGGTGTCGACGCTCTGCTGGGTCATGTGCTCATGGTCACCCCCCGCTATCCTTTGGGAAAAGCGATCAATTCTTAATCGATCCCGTAAGGCGTGCTGATGAATCTCCGGGCCGACCTGCTCGACGTACGGCGCCTGCGGCTGCTGCACGAGCTGAGCCGGCGCGGCACCCTCGCCGAGGTCGCCGAAGCGCTGCACCAGAGCCCGTCGTCGGTGTCGCAGGCGCTGACGCAGCTGGAGCGCGAGGTCGGCGTACCGCTGCTGGAGAAGGCGGGCCGCCGCGTTCGGCTGACCCCCGCCGCCGAGATCCTCGTCGACCACACCGCCGTGATCCTGCAGCGCCTCGAGCTCGCCGCCTCCGAGGTCGCGACCCAGGACCACCGGGCGTCCGGCACCGTGCGCGTCGCCGTCTTCCAGTCCGCGGCGTCGGCCTTCATGCCGCAGATGCTGACCGAGCTCGCCGCCCGGCACCCCCGGCTGCGCGTGACCATGTCGCAGCGCGAGCCCGAGCAGGCGCTCTACGAGACCTGGATGCGCGAGTTCGACCTCGTCGTCGCCGAGGAGTACCCCGGCCACGCCGCCCGCCTCTACCCCGACCTCGACCGCGAGCCCCTCACGACCGACCTGCTCCGGCTCGCCGTACCCCCGTCGGGGGATCCGTGGTCGTCGGTCCGCTCGGTCGCCGACGCCGCCGACCTCCCCTGGACCATGGAGCCCGCCGGCACCGCGTCGCGGCACTGGGCCGAGCAGCTGTGCCGCCAGGCCGGCTTCGAGCCCGACGTCCGCTTCGAGACCGACGACCTCGAGGCCCAGATCGCCCTGATCGAGAGCGGCAACGCCGTCGCGATCCTCCCCGACCTGATGCGGGTACGACGCCGGCCCGACGTCCGCGTCGTCGACGTCGACCCCCGGCGGAGGTCGGTGTTCACCGCGACCCGCTCGGCCATCGCCGGCACGCCGGCGATCCGGGCCTGCCGCGAGGCGCTGGCGTCCGTCGTACCGGAGCACCTGAGCGTGGAGTGAGTCCCACCGGGAGGAGTCGAACCTCCGTCTCGACGTTCGTAGCGTCGCGTCGTGTCCGTTGGACCACGGCGGGTTGTGTGGATGGGTCGGGTTGTGGCGTGCCCGCCCCCGGAGTCGAACCGGGATGTCCCGAAGGACACGGCGTCCTGAGCGCCGCGCGTCTACCTGTTCCGCCAGGCGGGCCTGTGCTCACCGAGGGAGTCGAACCCTCACGTCCCGAAGGACCCCGCGCCCTCAACGCGGTCCGTCTACCTGTTCCGGCAGGTGAGCCCTGCTGTGTCGTGGAAGGCGGAGGAGTCGAACCTCATGGCCGTGACCACGAACCGGGTAGCAACCGGTCGCCGGGCCACCCCGACGTCACCTTCCTGGGCGGAGGAGGCGAGGATCGAACTCGCACGCCCCATGGGGCCTTCCGTCCTCGAAACGGCTGCCGCCGCCGGCCGTCGGCTGGCTCCTCCTGGGTGCGCCGGCAGGACCCGAACCTGCGATGCCTGAAGGCCACGGGGCGACAGCCCGCTGCACTGGCCGCCGTGCGACCGACGCATGTGTCCGCTGTTGAGTTGTGTTTCCGCCCCGACATGCAGAAGGGCCGCCCCGGCGAGGCTGTGCCTCGGCTGGAGCGGCCCTTGCTGGCGGGACCCGTGGGCGGGACCTACGTCAGGAGCGGCTCCGTGGAGTCCAGCTGCGAGCTGCGAAGGAGGGCAGCGCGCAGCGCACGGTCCGCGAGGTCGCGGACCGTGGTGCTGGAGCTCCGACAGGTCGTCATGCGGGCAACCGTAGACGCAACGATCAGGCGTCCGCCAACGATTTCCTCTCCCGACGGCGGGAGGTCAGCGTCGCGGCGCGGGAGGCGCGACCTTGCGCGAGGCCGACACACCCGCACGCCGGCGCTACAACCCGAAGGCGCCGCGCATGTCGCGCGCGCCGACCCCGTTGGCCAGCGGGTCGACGCCGACCAGCTCGGCCATGAACCGGTGGAGGGAGTAGTGGTCGAGCCGACGGTCGACCACCTTGTGCCGCAGCCACGGCGTGAGAACGGCCGTGAGCACGGTGTTGCCCGCGTGTCGGTCGTCCTCGTCGGCCGTGACGACGACCACCAGGCGCCCCGTCCGGAAGTCCGTGCTGGCCAGCACCGGCGCGAGCGAGGCGGCGAGCCACTCGTCCGCGGCTGCCAGCGACCCGTCGTGCGCGTCGTGGACCAGGTTGGGGACGAGCAGGCCCACGTCGGGCAACCGGTTGGACCGCGCGTCGTCCGCGAAGTGCTGCGTGCTGACGTCGAACCGCGCGCAGTTGCGGCGGTCTGCGGGGAAGTAGGTCCACGGGTTGTGCCGCACGGCGTAGTCGCCGTGGTTCTCCAGCGCGCACGGCGACGGCATCGACTCGGCGTACGTCCGCGCCGTACGTCCGGCGCGGATCGCGCGCGCGAACACGTTGTCGGCCGGGCCGACCTTCGGCGCGTTGCGTGACGGCGAGCGGTCGTCGGTGACCGAGAACATCGACCCGCCCACGATCGCGAGGTAGTTCGGCTCGCTGGGGTGCACCAGGGCGCTCCACCGGGTCGCCATCCCGTAGCGGTGGGCCAGGCGGGCCAGGTGCGGCATCTGCGCCAGCATCTGGTCCCGGGAGTGGTTCTCCTCGATCACCACGAGGACCTTGCTGGGCCTGGTGAGCGGCGCCGCGGTCGGAGCCGGCGTGGCCGATGTCGCCGACGGCCCCGGCCTGGCGCCGTCACTCGCCCTCCCGCTCGGAGACGTGGTGAGGGTGGGGACTCCTGCACTGGCGGGCGGCGACGTCGCGTGCGACCGGCTGGTGGTCCCGGCGCCTCCGCACCCGGCCAGCAGACACGCGACGACCAGAGCGCCGAGTGGCGCGCTTCTCTTCACGAGCCAGACCCTAGACCCGCCCCAACGCAGAAGGCCCTCCGCGCAGCGTGCTGCTGTCAGAGGGCCTTGCCGGAGCCGCCTGTCGGAATCGAACCGACGACCTAGTCATTACGAGTGACTCGCTCTACCGACTGAGCTAAGGCGGCGTGCCGCCCGAGGGCGACCGCGGAAGCATACCGGCGGGAGCGAGACGACCGCGAATCGGCCCGGTCCGGAGGGTCAGGCGGCGGGGACGATCCGCTCCTCGAGGTGGGTGCCGGTGGCGCCGCACCAGCAGGTGAAGGTGATCAGGAAGCCGTCGAGGTGGTTCTCGAGGGCCGTGACCTGGTCGTTGAAGATGAGCTCGCGGCGGCCGCAGGACGGGCAGTCGTGGGTGAACATGGAGGCCTCCTCGGGCATCGCGTCGTGGTGTACCTCCATTCTCCGAAACGTCGGATCAAAGGGGTAGGCTCTCTTTCCTGACGCTTCTCAAGGGAATCCCTATGGCTTCGTTCTCGCTCCACCAGCTCACGTGCTTCCTGTCGACCTACGAGCACCGCTCGCTCACCGGCGCCGCCGAGGAGCTGGGGTACGCGCAGCCGAGCGTGTCGGAGCAGGTGCGGAACCTGGAGAAGCACCTCGGCGTGCCGCTCTTCCGGCGGGTGGGGCGGGGCGTCGTACCGACGACGGCCGCGGACACCTTCCGACCGCACGCCGAGAAGGTGCTGGCGGCGGCGGACGAGGCGCAGCGGGCGGTGGCGAGCATCCGGTCGCTGGAGACCGGGACGATCCGGTTCGGGATGTTCGGCGTCGCCCGTCTGTACGGCGGCGCAGGGCTCGTCGCCGACGTGCTGGAGCGCTATCCCGGCGTCCGCGTCGAGCTCATCGGGCAGCACTCCATGGACGTGCAGGAGAACCTGCGGCGGGGGCGGCTGGAGGCCGCCATGATCGCCGTCGCCGGCCTGTCGAGCGAGGGGATGACGATCACGCCGATCGCCCGCGACGAGCTGGTCTACGTCTCGGCCGATCCGAGCCGGCTGACCGCGCCGGTGACGGCGAAGCAGCTCGCGGAGGCGTCGATCGTGATGCCCGAGACGACGTGGCGGGAGTCCGACTCCGCGCGCATCGTGCTGCGCCGGATGCTCCACGAGGCGGGCTACAACCCCAGCACGCGGATCGAGGTCGAGGACGTCGAGACGGCCGTCGAGCTGGTCGGGCGCGGTCTCGCGGACTCGGTGGTCAACAAGGGCGCGGCGCTGCAGCTGCTGCCGCGGCTGGCGCCCAACGCCGGCTGGGTGTCGCTGCGGCCGCGGGTCTACGACACGATGGCGATCGTGCACCGCGCGGGTGCCACGCTCTCGCCCGCCGCGCAGCTGCTGATCGAGCTCGCCACCCAGCGGATCCAGGCGATCATCGAGCCGGTGGGTCCGGCCGCCCCTCCGCGAGACGCTTGAGGTTGAGCAGCTGGCGGCGGGCCATCACCAGGTCGCCGACCGCGATCAGCGGCGCCTGCCACCGCGGTACGGCGGCCACGATCTTCAGCACCAGCCGGGTTCGGCCGGCGTCGGCCGGCACCAGCAGGTAGGTCATCGTGGCGCCCATGATCCGCGCCGTCAGGTGCTCCCCCGGCACGACGGCGAGGACCCGGCCGAGCGGGCGTCCGGCGGAGGCGGTGAACGGGTCGCCGGGCACCGGGTCCGGCAGGGCGCGGAGCTCGCGCGGGGAGCGGCGGCCGAGGTTGTCGATCCAGTCGTAGGAGTACGGCGCCAACCGGACCTGGACGATCCACGGCCACACCCGCTCCGGTGCGGCCGCCACGGTCACCGCCCGCCAGGCCGACAGCGTCGGGTCCGGGACGAGCTCGTCGCAGGGGTAGCGGCGGACGACCTCGTCGTCCGTCACGCCCCAGCGATCGCCCCACACGTCAGCAGCTCAACCCGTCCTTGGGCACCACGCCGTCGATGAGGTAGGCGTGCACGGCGTCGTCGATGCAGCTGTTGCCCTTGTTGTAGGCGGTGTGCCCGTCGCCGTCGCGGCTGACGAGCACGCCGGACTCCAGCTGCTTCGCCATCGCCACCGCCTCCTGGTACGGCGTCGCGGGGTCGCGCGTCGTACCGAGCACCACGATCGGCGCGGCCCCCGCACCGTCGATCACCAGGTCCGGCTCGTCGGTCGAGGTGAACGGGTCGCCGTGGCAGGCGGTCAACCCCCAGGCGAAGACCTTCCCGAAGGTGGGCGAGGCCTTCTCGAAGTCGGCGAACTGGCCGGGGACCTCGTCGGCGGAGATCGACCACGGGTCGTCGAGGCAGTTGATCACGCTGATCGCCTCGAGTGAGTTGTCGGTGTACTTGCCGTCCTCGCGCGAGCCGTAGAGGTCGGCGAGCAGCAGCAGCGTGGAGCCATCGCCGTCGAGCGCCTGGGTGAGGCCCTGGTCGAGCGCGGGCCAGTTGTCGCGGGAGTAGAGCGGCGTGATCAGGCCGTAGAACGCGAGCCCGACGGTGAGGTCACGACCCTCGGAGTCGGTGGTCGGGAGCGGCTTCTCGTCGATCGAGTCGATCAGGTCCTTGATCTTCGCGATGCCGTCGTCGACGGTGCTGCCGAGGAAGCAGGAGCCGCCGTCGACGCAGTCCTTGACGTAGGAGCGCAGCGCGGTCTCGAAGCCGGCGGCCTGGCTCAGCGCGCCGTCGCGCGAGGTCAGCGACGGGTCGATGGCGCCGTCGAGGACGAGCCGGCCGACCTTGTCGGGGTAGAGCTCGGCGTACGTCGCGCCGAGGCGCGTGCCGTAGGAGAAGCCGAGGTAGTCGAGCTTGTCCTGGCCGAGCGCGGCGCGCAGGACGTCCATGTCGCGGGCGGCCTCGACGGTGCTCACGTGGGCACCCATGGCCGGGGACTTCGCCTCGCAGCCGGACCAGAACTCCTCGGCGTTCTCGACGCCCTGCTCGACCTCGTCGGGGGTGTCCGGGTCGGGGTCGGCGGCGATGTAGGCGTCGAGCTCGTCGTCGGTCAGGCAGTCGACGGGCGAGGAGTCGCCGGTGCCGCGCGGGTCGAAGCCGACGATGTCGAAGGCGGCGCGCAGGTCGGAGGCGAAGTAGCTGTCGGCCTGCTCGGCGAGGTAGGTGCCGCCGGCGCCGGGACCCCCCGGGTTCACGACGAGGGAGCCGACCCGCTTGCCCGTCGCCCCCGCACGCTCGACGGCGAGCTTGATCGTGCCGAGGGACAGGTCCTGGTAGCTGACGGGTACGTCGAGCGACGCGCACTCGTCGTCGCCGCACGCCGACCACGTGAGCTCCTGCCCGTAGTAGTCGTCGAGCGTGCTCCTGCCGGGCTCGACGTCCTGGCTCGCGTCCGCGCCCTTGTCGGGCGCGTCGTCGGGCTCGTCGTCGCCGTCGGTCAGCAGCACCACTCCGATGCCGAGGCCGCCTGCGATCACCAGTGCCCAGATCACGCTCACGGCGATGATCAGCTTCTTGCTCACTCCGGTCCCTCTCCGTCGTGCGTCACGCGCTCAGCGTTGCGGCGCCTTCAGCGCCACCATCATGGACTCCAGCGCCAAGGCGACCGGCACGTTGAACTCGAGCATCTGCTCGCGCGCCGCGAAGATCCAGCCGATCCGGCGCAGGTTGAGCTCCGGCGTCGTGGACCGCGCGATCTCCTCGACCTGGTCGCGGATCTCCTCGTTGACCAGTGCCCCGGGCGCTCCCGTGGCGATCGCGATCGCGTCGCGGTAGACCGACACGAGGTCGGTCAGGCCGCGGTCGACCATGTCGAGGTGACGGCGCTTGGCGCGGGTCCGCTGGGCCTTCTCGAGCGCGGCCAGGGCCGGCCCGTACTCCCGCGGACGACGGCCGCGCTCGACGACGCCGTAGGCCGTGTCGAGGTCGGTCTTCTCCTTGGCGTCGAGCTGTGCCGTGATCTCGTCGGCCTCCTCCTTCGAGGTCACCGAGAGGCGCGCGGCTGCGTCCATGCAGCGCCCGAGGTTGGTCAGCCTCGCCGGGATCGCGACGACCTCCTGCCTCCGGGTGCGCACCGCCTCGTCGAAGGCGAGCGCGCGGGCCCGGCCGATGTGGCCCTGGCTCGCCCGGGCGGCGTACGACGCCAGGCGCTCCTCGATGCCGCGAGCGACCAGGAAGCCGGCCACCTCCTGCGTGGTCGGCGTCGCGAGGGTGACCAGGCGGCAGCGGGACCTGATGGTCGGCAGCACGTCCTCGACCGTCGGCGCGCAGAGCATCCACACGGTGCGGCCGTTGGGCTCCTCGATCGCCTTGAGCAGCGCGTTGCAGGCCTGGTCGGTCAACCGGTCGGCGTCCTCGACGACGAGGATCTGCCAGCGGTCCCCCATCGGGCTCAGCGAGGCACGGCGGACCAGGTCGCGCACCTCGTCGACGCCGATCGAGAGCTTCTCCGTGCGGATCAGGCTCACGTCGGCGTGCGAGCCAGCGAGCACCGTGTGGCAGGCGTGGCAGCGGTCCGGGCAGTCGGGCCCGACGCCGCCCTGGGGGCACTGCAACGCCGCCGCGAACGCCACCGCGGCGTTGGAGCGGCCCGACCCGGGCGGGCCCGTGAACAGCCAGGCATGGGTCATGCCGTGGCCGGCGACGGCCTTCTGCATCAGGTCGATGGTCGGCCGCTGGCCGACGAGGGTGTCCCAGATCCCGGTCATCGACGGACCGCCCGGTCGAGCAGCGGCTCGACCCGCGCGGCGATGGCCGCGGCGATCTCCTCGATCGACGCACGGGCGTCGACGACGAGGTAGTGGTCGGGGTCCTGCGCGGCGAGGTCGAGGAAGGCCAGCTGCACCCGCTGGTGGAACGCCAGCGACTCCCCCTCGATCCGGTCGCGCCCCTCGAACCGGGCCAGCCCGGCCGACGGCTCGACGTCGAGGACGACGGTCAGGTGCGGTCGCAGGTCGCCGGTCGCCCACCGCGCGACCTGCTCGAGCTCGGCGACCTCCAGCGCGCGGCCCGCGCCCTGGTAGGCGAGGGTCGAGTCGACGTAGCGGTCGGTGACGACGACCTCGCCGCGCGCGAGCGCGGGCCGGACCAGGGTCTCGACGTGCTCGGACTTGTCGGCGAGGTAGAGCAGGAACTCCGTCTTGTGGGCCAACTCGCCCGTCTCGGGGCTCAGGACGATGCGCCGCATCTCCTTGCCGACGGGAGTGTCGCCCGGCTCGAAGGTGAGCACCACGCCGTAGCCCTCGGCCTCCAGGCGGTCGCGCAGCAGGCGCGACTGCGTCGACTTCCCGCCGCCCTCGCCGCCCTCGAAGCAGACGAAGACACCGGTGTCGGCGTACTGGCCCGGGGTCGTGGTCACGGGACCGAACCTACGAGACGGGACCGACGGTTGTCGCGGGCGGGTCGGGTTGCGGGACGAGCAGGCAGGAACGCCCGCGTCGTCGCGGCGGCCACCACGCTCCACGCGACCAGCAGCAGCGCCAGCAGTCCGGCCGTGGCGACGGAGAAGAGGACCAGTCCGCTCGCGTGGGCCAGGGCCGTCGTACCGGTGACGAGGGTGCCGACCGGGAAGGTGAACGACCACCAGGTGGGCGCGAACGGCAGGCCCGCGCGCAGCTGCCGCACGGTCAGCGCACCGGCCAGCGCCAGCCACAGCAGCGCGAAACCCCAGACCGGCAGGGCGAAGGCCAGGAACAGCGTCCGGAGGAGCTCCGGGTCCTGACCGGGCAGGGTGAGCGGGGCGGCGCCGGTGAGGTGGTACGCCGCCGTGACCGACTGCCCGAGCGGGCCGAGCACGATCCACAGCGTCGGCACGGTCGCCGGTACGCCGGGCCCGTGGCGCAGCACCCGCTGCCAGATGGCCGGCAGGATCACCAGCGTGGCGAGGAAGGCGATCCCGAAGCACGCGCACAGCAGCGCGAGCATGGTGGCGCGGAACTCACCGGCGGGCAGGTGCGCGAGCAGGGCGGTGCCGGTCGCCGCGCTCACCATCGGCGGGACGACGGGCATCAGCCAGCCACCGAAGGCGCTCTCGTCGCCGACCTCGTGCACCGTGATCGCGCAGTACGGCACCACCACCGCGGTTGCCAGGCCCAGCACGGTGCCCGCCGCCCACAGGCCGCCCTCGAGCGGCAGGGCCACCGGGCCGAGCCACCGGCCGCCGACCGCACCGGTCGCCGCGCCCACCGTCATCAGGCCCATCGCGGTGGCGCCGTAGAAGTGGGCGAGGACGGGGTCGCCGAGGTGGGCGAACGGCCGCCCGGCCCGCGACCCGACCACCGTGACCGCCACCAGCAGGGCCAGGGCGAGCAGCCAGAACCCGGTGGCGGCGTACGACGCCCCGGGCAGGTCGAACGGGAGGTCGCTCAGGACGACGGCGAGGATGCCGGTGCCCATGACGGCGGCGTACCAGTTGGGTCCGTGGGGAATCACGTCTCCACGGTGCCGGGTCGGCCGCGCGCGCGGAACGAACACCGGACTGGGCCCTCACAAGGTAACCTTGTGAGGGTTTCGAGGCTCGTCGCTGGCGCTCCTCGCACCTCAACCACCGGGCCGCCTCGGCGCTGGCGCTCCTCGCACCTCAACCGCCGGACCGGCTAGGACTTCTTGGCAGCCTTCTTGGCAGCGGTCTTCTTCGCCGGCGCCTTCTTGGCCGTAGTCTTCTTGGCCGCCGCCTTCTTGGCGGGAGCCTTCTTCGCGCCCTTCTTGGCCGTCTTCTTCGCCGGGCCCTTCGCGCGTCGCTCGGCGAGCAGCTCGGCCGCCCGCTCGATCGTGATCGACTCGACCGAGTCGTCCTTGCGCAGGGTGGCGTTGTACTCGCCGTCGGTGACGTACTCGCCGAAGCGTCCTGCCTTCACGACCACGGGCTGCCCGGAGACCGGGTCGTTGCCGAGCTCCTTGAGCGGCGGCGCCGCGGCCGCGCGACCGCGCTGCTTGGGCTGGCTGTAGATCTTCAGTGCCTCGTCGAGGGTGATGCCGAAGATCTGGTCCTCGCTGGTGAGCGAGCGGGAGTCGGTGCCCTTCTTCAGGTACGGCCCGTAGCGGCCGTTCTGGGCGGTGATCTCCTCGCCGTCCTCACCGGCGCCGACGATGCGGGGCAGCGAGATCAGCTTGACCGCGTCGTCCAGGGTGATCGTGTCGAGGGACATCGACTTGAAGAGCGAACCGGTGCGCGGCTTCGCGCTCTTGGGCGCGTCCTCGGGCAGCACCTCGGTGACGTAGGGACCGAAGCGGCCGTTCTTCGCCACGACCTGCAGGCCCGACTCGGGGTGGACGCCGAGGTCGATCTCCTCGCCGGCCGGGTTGGCCAGCAGCTCCTTCGCCTTGTCGACGGTCAGCTCGTCGGGCGGCAGGTCGTCGGGCACGTTGGCGCGCACGCGCGTGCCGGAGCCGTCGTCGGGGCCCTCCAGGTAGGGGCCGTACTTGCCCACACGCAGGTCGATGCCCGATTCGGCACCGTCCGGACCGGTCACCGGGAAGGTGGCCAGCTCCTTGGCGTCGATGTCGCCCAGCTCGGTGACCAGGCGCTGCAGGCCGGCCAGCCGGTCCGAGCCGTAGTAGAACTCGGTCAGCTCGGCGACCCGGCTCTTGTCGCCGCGGGCGATGTCGTCGAGGACGGTCTCCATGCCGGCGGTGAAGTCGTAGTCGATGAGCCGCGTGAAGTGCTCGGTCAGCAGCCGCACCACGGAGAAGGCGATCCAGGCGGGCACCAGCGCAGTGCCCTTCTTGTAGACGTAGCCGCGGTTGAGGATGGTCCCGATGATCGAGGCGTACGTCGACGGACGACCGATCTCGCGGTCCTCGAGCTCCTTGATCAGCGTGGCCTCGGTGTAGCGGGCCGGCGGCTTGGTCTCGTGACCGTTGGCCGTCAGCGACGCGGCCTGGACCGGGTCGCCCTGCTGCAGGTTCGGCAGCCGGGTCTCCTGGTCGTCCTTGGCGGCCGCCGAGTCGTCGGTGCCCTCGACGTAGGCCTTGAGGAACCCGTGGAAGGTGATCACGCGGCCGGACGCGGAGAAGACGACGTCCTCTCCCGTGGCGGCCGAGCCGCCGAGGCGGATCGTGACCGACTGGCCGACGGCGTCCTTCATCTGCGAGGCGACCGTGCGCTGCCAGATCAGCTCGTAGAGGCGGAACTGGTCGCCGGTCAGGCCGGTCTGCGCCGGCGTGCGGAACGAGTCGCCCGCGGGCCGGATCGCCTCGTGCGCCTCCTGGGCGTTCTTGACCTTGCTGGCGTAGGTGCGGGGCGCGTCGGGGAGGTACTCGGCGCCGTACAGCTCCTGGACCTGGGCCCGCGCCGCGCCGATCGCGCTGCCCGACAGCGTGGTGCTGTCGGTACGCATGTAGGTGATGAAGCCGTTCTCGTAGAGACGCTGCGCGACGCTCATCGTCACCGACGCGCTCATGCCGAGCTTGCGGCTCGCCTCCTGCTGCAGCGTGGTGGTGCGGAAGGGGGCGTACGGCGAGCGGCGGTAGGGCTTCGCCTCGACCGACCGGACGTCGTACGACGTGTCGGAGAGCGCCGAGACGAGGGCCTCGGCCCGGCGCTGGTCCAGGTGGACGACGTCGGACTTCGCCTTGAGCTGGCCGTCCTGGCCGAAGTTGCTGCCGCTCGCGACACGGGTGCCGTCGATCGTGTGCAGCTTGGCCGGGAACATCCGCTGGTCGTGCCCGGATCCGGCGTCGAAGGTGCCCTCGAGGTCCCAGTAGGAGGCGGCCCGGAAGGCCATCCGCTCCTTCTCGCGGTCGACCACGAGCCGGGTCGCGACGGACTGCACACGGCCGGCGGACAGGCCCGACATCACCTTGCGCCACAGCACCGGCGAGACCTCGTAGCCGTAGAGGCGGTCGAGGAGACGGCGGGTCTCCTGCGCCTCGACGAGGTCCATGTCGAGCTCGCGCGGGTTGGCGGCGGCCTCCTGGATCGCGGCCTTGGTGATCTCGTGGAAGACCATCCGGTGGACCGGGATGCCCTTCGGCTTCAGCTCGTCGAGCAGGTGCCAGGCGATGGCCTCCCCCTCGCGGTCCTCATCGGTGGCGAGGTAGAGCTCGTCGGCGTCCTTCAGGAGCTGCTTGAGCTTGGAGATGTGGCTCTTCTTGTCGCGCGGGACGACGTAGTAGGGCTCGAAGCCGTTCTCCACGTCGATCGCGAGCCGGCCCCACGGCTTGTCCTTGATCTTCGCCGGGGTGTCCGCGGCGTTGTTCGGGAGGTCGCGGATGTGGCCGATGGACGACTCGACGACATAGCCGCTGCCGAGGTACCCGCCGATGGTGCGGGCCTTGGCCGGCGACTCGACGATCACCAACTTGTGTGCCACAGGGACCTTCTCTACTGGACGTGCTGCTGGGTGAACCGGTCTTACGGCCGATCACGGTAGCGCGTGCTGTCCAGCGTCGTCGCGAGCGGCGTCCAGAGTGGTCGGTCCGCAAGGCGGAGGAGGGAGGCGGGACGGAGTCCCGACGACCGACGACAACGCCGCGGACGGCCGCTCTGGGCGTCGCGCAGCAGGCGCTGGGCGGCACGCGCTGCCGAGAGGTAGCGCGTGCTGTCCAGTACCGCTGTGGGTGGCGTCCACGGCAGCGCGCGACAGTCCCGGGCCAAAAGCACCGCGACACGTCGTCGGACGGTGCTTTTTGGTCCGGGACTGTCGCAGTGTCAGCGGACGTCGAGGGACTCGATCGCCGCCTCGAGCTGGTCGCCGCGGGCGCCGTCCCCGATGGGTACGACGCCCAGGAACAACCCGTAGGTGTCGGCGCTCCCGGTGTCCACGACGATCACCGTGACGTCGTCGCCGCCCATGGTCACGGCGGGGTCGGAGACCCGCAGCTCGGCGGTGATCCGGTAGCCCGGGTGCCCGTCGACCGTGACGTCCTCGCTCGTGAGGTCCTTGCGGCCCGAGAAGCCCTTGTAGAAGTTCGGGTCCGCCGCGATGCACTGCATGAGCACGTCGGCGGCGTGCTCGGGGCTGGTGAACCCGTTGGCGATCGGGACCCCGCCGAGGGCGTACTCGGAGATCCACTTCCTGGCGATCACCTCGGTGTACTGCACCTGGACGCCGTCGGCGAAGACGTGCACCGCGGCGGACTCGGGCGACACGGCGTAGTCGGAGAGGACCGGCATCGTGAGTCCGCCGCCGGTGATCTCCCGGGCGCTCGCGTCGGGCGGGGCCAGCGGCGCCGGGCTGCCGCCGCCGCACTGGATCGCGGTCGGCCGCATCGCGCTGGTGCCGCCGTCGCCCGGCTCCCCGGCCTCGGAGGGATCGGAGGGCTCGTCGCTGGAGTCGGTGGCGTCGCTCGACGCGGAGGAGTCGGTGGCGTCCGAGGCGGAGTCGTCGTCACCGGTGAGGGCGCGGATCCCGAAGAAGCCGCCCGCGCCGATCAGCGCGAGCACCAGGACCGCGGCGACCGCGATGCCGACGACCTTGCCGCGTCCACCACCTCCGGGGGCACCCGCGCCGGCCGGCGGCATCGGGGACCACTGCTGCTGGGGAGCGTAGGGCGGGGGCGGCGGCGGGCCGGTCGGCGGCGCGACCGTCGGTACGGGGGCCGGAGCGGGAGCCGGAGCAGGCGGCGGCGAGGTGGGCTGGGCAGGCGCCGCGCTCGTGGTCATCTGGCTCCACGAGTGGCCGTCCCAGTAGCGGTAGGTGTCCGGCGCCCCCGCGGGGTCGGGGTACCAGCCTGCGTTCGTCACGGGGACAGTGTGCCCGACCCGGGCACTGGTCTAGTCGGCCGTCGGCGCGACCGTCAGGAATCCCTCGGCGACGAGCTCGGCCAGCTCGGGCAGGTAGACCTCGCGCAGGCTCGCGGGGTCCCGCTCGAGCAGCTGACCGACGGCGTCGACGAGCGGTCCGAGCGGCAGGTCGCCGTCGCTCGCACCGACCACGGCGGCGGTCACCGTGTCGACCTGGCGGGCGCGCCGGAAGCCGCGCTGCTGGCGGATCACGATGGTCGACGGGTCCTCGGCGCCGACCGGCCCGGTGGTCTCCTGCAGCACGTCCTCGCGCAGCACGAGGTGGCTGTCCGGGCCGACGGTGCGGGCCGCCTCGCCGGCCTCCGCCCAGGCCGCGATCGCCGGCGCGATGGGCTGCTCGACGTCGTACGGCCACTCGAGGAGGTCGCGCGCGAGGCCGCCCGGGGTGGCGTCCGCGCGGCGACGGAGGTTGATCCAGCCGAAGCCGATGCCCCCGATCCGCTGCTCCTCGAGCCACGACAGCCAGGTGTCGTAGCGGTGCGCGTAGCCCGCGGGATCGCCACCGGTCGACGGGTGGTGGCCGGCGTCCTTGAGCCACAGCTCGACGTACGACGCCGGGTCGAGCACCTCGCGCTGCACGACGAGCGCGTCGCAGTCGTCGGGGAGCCAGCCGGCGAGGCGCTCGTCCCACGGCTGGTCGCGGTCGATGACCCAGTTCGCGAGCACCTGGCACCAGCCGCCGTCGTTGAGGTGGTCGGGCGCGGTGCGGACGATGTGCTCGACCACCTGGTCGCCGGGCAGGCCCGAGTCGCGGTAGACGAGCCGCTCACCGGTCGCCGGCGAGATCACGAACGGCGGGTTGGTCGCGATCAGGTCGAAGCGCTCCCCGGCGACCGGCGCGAAGAAGGAGCCGTCGCGCACGTCGACCAAGCCGCCGACGTCATTGAGCGCGGCGTTGAAGCGGGCCAGCGCGAGCGCGCGCTGGTTGACGTCGGTCGCGACGACCCGGTCGCTGTGGGTCGCCAGGTGCAACGCCTGCACCCCGCAGCCGGTGCCGAGGTCGAGCGCCGTACCGACGTCGTGGCGCAGGGTCAGCTGCGCGAGGCTCGACGATGCCGGGCTGATGCCGAGCACGTAGTCGCCGGTGACGCTCGTCGGCAGGCCGTTGAGCCCCGGCGTCAGGTCGCTGACGACCCACAGGTCGCCGTCCTCGGTGGCGTAGGGCCGTACGTCGAGCCGCGCCGCCACCTCGCCGATGCTCTGGACGAGCGCGCCGGCGTTGACGAGGCGGTCGACCAGGCCGGGCAGGGCCCGCTCGGCCTCGGCGGCCGGGACCGCGGTCTGGAGCAGGAACAGGCGGGCCAGCGTCGCCAGCGGGCTGCCGTCGGTCGTGCGACGAACGCCCGGCGTCGTCTCGTTGCGGGACAGCGCCTGGTGCGCCTCCGGGCCGAGCAGCTCGCTGACGGCGTCGTAGGTGAAGTCGGCGGCGAGGAGGGCTTCGCGGAGCGGGGCGGCGAGGGCGACGGGCAGCACGGGGTCAACGGTAGGCAACGCGGTGGGAGTTTCACCGGCCGGCCGGTGAAACTCATGCTTGGACGACGAAACTTCGTCGTCCCAGCGTGAGTTTCGTCGTCCAAGTGCGACAGATTCACCGGCCGGCCGGTGAAACTCCCGCGACCTCAGAAGACGCCCGCCGCGCGGGCGATGCCACGCCCGGCGCGGACGGTGCGGAAGCGGGTCGTGGGGTGCGGTCCGTACTCGATCGTGGTGGCGGTGCCCGCGTAGCGCTGGTTGAACCAGCCGGTCAGCGTCGGGGAGACCGTTCCGGACGGGTTGCCGACGCCGAACGACTTGAGCGGCAGGCCGAGGTTGCGGGCGAGCCGGGCCTGCCAGTCGCGGCCGGTGCTGCTGCGGCCGATCCCGCGCAGCGGCTGGTGGATCGAGGCGATGTAGTGGGGCCGGACCTCGGCCAGGAAGCGCATCATCGCGCGGGTCTCCGGCTCGCTGGCCGGGCGACGGCCGCCGTAGTAGCGGTCGCCGCGGCTGGTGCGGGTCCAGCCGCTCGTGGGCCAGTTGCGGTTGAGGTCGACGCCGTGCGCGTTCTTGCGGGTGTGCCGGACGCGGCCGTCGGGGTTCATGGTCGGCAGCACCCAGATCCCGGTGCCTGCGGCGGGGCGGAGGTTGCGGATCAGCCACAGCGCGGTCTCGCGGCCCGCGGGCTCGTCGCCGTGCATCTGCCCGAGGACCACCAGCACCCGCGTGGCGGCGGGGTCGCCGCGGTACCACGCGCGGATCTCGCGGCCGCGCACCGAACGGCCGATCGTGCGGACCTGCTGGACGTACGTCGGCTCCGCGGACCGGCTCGTCGTCGCCGTCCGCGCGGGGGCGGGGGCCGGAACGACGAGCGCCGCGCTGGCGGTGACCACGAGGGCCACCGCCAGCGCGGCGAGGGTCTTGCCGAGCCGGTCCCGCACGGCGCTAGTGGCACGTCACTAGGCGGACTCCGCGGGGGACGGCGCCGGGGCGTCGTCGCCGATCGAGGACGAGCGCTGCTTGGAGATGTACACCGCGGCGAAGATGCCCGAGGCCGCCGCGAGGGCGATCAGGATCCGCACCAGGTCGTTCTCGCTGTCGCCGTAGGACAGGCTGACGACCGCCCCCACGATCAGCAGTGAGACCAGGTTCATCACCTTGAGCAGCGGGTTGATCGCCGGTCCGGCGGTGTCCTTGAAGGGGTCGCCGACGGTGTCGCCGATGACCGTGGCGGCGTGGGCGTCCGAGCCCTTGCCGCCGTGGTGGCCGTCCTCGACGAGCTTCTTGGCGTTGTCCCAGGCCCCACCGGCGTTGGCGAGGAAGACCGCCATCAGGGTGCCGGTCGCGATCGCGCCGACCAGGAAGCCGGCCAGCGGGCCGACCCCGAGGCCGAAGCCGACCGCGATCGGGCTGAGGATCGCGAGGATGCCCGGCGTGGACAGCTCGCGGAGCGAGTCGCGGGTGACGATGTCGACGACGCGGCCGTACTCCGGTCGGGCGGTGCCCTCCATGATCCCGGGGATGTCGCGGAACTGGCGGCGTACCTCCATCACCACGGCGCCCGCGGCCCGGCCGACGGCGTTGATCGCCAGACCGGAGAACAGGAACACCACGCTGGCGCCGAGCAGCGCCCCGACGATCAGCTTGGCGTCGAACACCAGGAAGGCGCTCGCGAAGGCGTCCGCGTCGGAGCCCGACAGGCCGGTGATGTCGGCGAGCGACTCACCCGCGGACTGCGTGTACGACGCGAACAGGGCGCTCGCGGCGAGCACCGCCGTGGCGATCGCGATGCCCTTGGTGATCGCCTTGGTCGTGTTGCCGACCGCGTCGAGCTCGGTGAGGATCCGCGCCCCCTCCTCGCTGACGTCGCCCGACATCTCCGCGATGCCCTGGGCGTTGTCGGAGACCGGACCGAAGGTGTCCATCGCGACGATCACCCCGACGGTCGTGAGCAGGCCGCAGCCGGCGAGGGCCACCGCGAACAGGGCGAGACCGGTGGAGCTGCCCGCCAGCAGGGCCGCTCCGAAGACGGCGGCACCGATCACGATCGCGGTGTAGACCGCGGACTCGAAGCCGACCGAGAGGCCGGACAGGATGACGGTCGCAGCACCGGTGAGCGAGGTCTTGCCGACGTCCTTGACCGGACGGTGCTCGGTGCCGGTGAAGTAGCCGGTCAGGGCGAGGATCGCCGCGGCCAGCACGATGCCGATCACGACCGCGCCGGCCGCGAAGGCCGCCGGGCCGAGCTCGGCGGTCTCGCCGGTCGCCCCGGTCAGGTCGCTCCACTCGCTCGGCAGGTAGACGAAGGCGGCGATCGCGCTGGCGACCGCACCCACGGCGGCGGAGATGTAGAACGAGCGGTTGATCGTCGTCAGGCCGCTCTCGCCGGCACGCGGCTTGGTGAGGTAGACCCCGGCGATCGCCGACAGCGCCCCGATCGCCGGCACGATCAGCGGGAACACCAGGCCCTTGTCGCCGAACGCCTGCGAGCCGAGGATCAGCGCGGCGACGAGCGTGACGGCGTACGACTCGAAGAGGTCCGCGGCCATGCCCGCGCAGTCGCCGACGTTGTCGCCCACGTTGTCGGCGATCGTGGCGGCGTTGCGCGGGTCGTCCTCGGGGATGTTCTGCTCGACCTTGCCGACCAGGTCCGCACCGACGTCGGCGGCCTTGGTGAAGATGCCACCGCCGACCCGCATGAACATCGCGAGGAGCGCGGCACCGAAGCCGAACCCCTCGAGCACCTTCGGGGAGGCGTCCTGGAAGACCATCACCACGACGCTGGCGCCGAGCAGGCCCAGGCCGACCGTCCCCATGCCGACCACCGCGCCGGTTCGGAAACCGATGTTCATCGCCGGGTCGCGCCCCTGCTCGTTGGCCGCCGCGGCCACGCGCAGGTTGGCGCGCACCGCGAGCGACATGCCCAGGAAGCCGATGGCTCCGGAGAAGCCGGCTCCCACGAGGAAGAAGATCGACCGGAAGATCCGGACCGACCACTCCGACTGGAGCCCGCTCGCGCCGTCGCCCACGTCCGCCGGGAGGGCGAGGAGGACGACGAACGCGATGGCCGCGAAGACCGTCAGGGTCCGGAACTGGCGGGTGAGGTAGGCGTTGGCGCCCTCCTGGACGGCCAGGGCGATGCGCTGCATGTTGGGGGTGCCCTCGCCGGCGCGAAGGACCTCCGCCCGGAACATCGTGGCCATGGCGAGCGAGACGAGGGCGATGACGGCGACAAGCCCCACGAGGGCGAGGTCGCCCCCGGAGACTTCGACGTCGGCGAGCAACGGACGGGGCATGCGAGGTGCCTCCTGGGGGAGTCAGGTGCGGGTCAAGGGACCCAGGTCTGAGTTCGTGCCCGGAGTCTACGCACGCTGTGATGCAGAACACACGGAACTTGTGACGCGACTCACAGTGTCCATGGGCTCGCTGCACCGCATGGGAACGGGCCCAGCACCACGGCCAGAGGTTTCGAGGCTCGGCGCCGGGGCGCCTCGCACCTCAACCAGCGGAGGACGCAGGCGCGCACCGGATGCCCACGCACCTCGTCGGGCGCCCCCGCGTGGTCTGGACTGAGCGGAGCGAGCGAGGAACGAGCGAGCGCAGCGAGGGAAGACCACGCGCCGAAGGGGCGCCCGACATGCGCGAGCGAAGCGAGCGCCAAATCACACAGCGAGCGCGGCCTCGGGGCTGTCGTGGATGACGAACACCTTGGCGAGACCGGTGATCTTAAAGATCTTGAGGAGCCGGTCGGCGTTGCAGATCAGCTCGAGCGAGCCGTCGTGGGCGCGGACCTTCTTCAGGCCGCCGACGAGGACACCGAGGCCGGTCGAGTCGAGGAACTCCACGGCCTGCATGTCGATGACGAGCTGGTAGGTGCCGGCGGCGACGAGCTCGGTGATCGTGTCCCGCAGCTTCGGGGCGGTGTAGACGTCGATCTCTCCACCCACGGCAACGACGGTGCGCCCACCGACCTCGCGCGTCGACAGTGTCAGATTCACGACTCACCCCGGGATGTCTACCTATGTCTGCAGTGGAGTCAATCAAACCATGCCTGTGCGAGCGGCGCACGAAGACGGCACCAAGGGCTCACCAGCCGTCGTCAGTTCCGGTGCCGGGCGTCCGTGTCGGGCCCCCTTGCGACAATCGGGTCATGACCGCCGAGCCCCGCACCCTGCCCCCCGTGGGGCGGCGCGACCCGGCGGCGGTCCTGGCCCGGTTGACGGCGCTCCCCGGACGCGCCGACCGGCTGACCCACCTCGAGCAGTTGCCGGCCCGGGCCGCGGTCACCGCCGCGTGGCCGGACTGGACGGACCCGGCCCTGCTGGCGTCGTACACGGCTCGGGGGGTGGGGCGCCCCTGGGCGCACCAGGTCGCGGTCGCGGAGGCGGCGCACCGTGGCGAGCACGTCGTCGTCGCCACCGGTACGGCGTCCGGCAAGTCGCTCGCCTACCTCCTGCCCACGCTCTCCGACATCCGCGCGGCCCGCGGCCCGCGCGGGCAGCGCGGGGCGTCGGTGCTCTACCTCGCGCCGACGAAGGCGCTGGCCCACGACCAGTGGGCGGCGATCCGGGCGCTGGGGCTCGACGTCCGCACGTCGACCCACGACGGCGACAGCACGCCGGAGGAGCGGGAGTGGACCCGCGACCACGCGGAGTACGTGCTCACCAACCCCGACATGCTGCACCGCTCACTGCTGCCCGGCCACGAGCGGTGGACCCCGTTCTTCCGGTCGCTGCGCTACGTCGTGGTTGACGAGTGCCACCACTACCGCGGCGTCTTCGGGGCCCACGTCGCGCAGGTGCTGCGCCGGCTCCGCCGCGTGTGCGCGTCCCACGGCGCCTCGCCGACCTTCATCCTGGCGTCCGCCACGGTCGCCGACCCCGACGTGACCGCACGCCGGATGACGGGCCTCGACGTCACCACGGTGACCGCTGACGGCTCGCCGCGCGGCGAGCTCGCGGTCGCGATGTGGGAGCCGCCGCTGACGTCGTACCAGGGGGAGAACGGTGCTCCCGTCCGACGCCCGGCGACAGCCGAGACCGCCGACCTGCTGGCCGACCTCGTCATAGAGGACGTCCGCACACTGGCCTTCGTCCGCTCGCGCAACGGCGTCGAGACGGTCGCCCGCCGCGCCGGCGAGCTGGTCGCGGAGGTCGACCCGTCGCTGGCGGGACGCGTCGACTCCTACCGCGGCGGCTACCTCCCCGAGGAGCGACGCGACCTCGAGGACGCGCTGCGCAGCGGGCGGCTGCTCGGCATGGCCGCGACCAACGCGCTCGAGCTGGGCATCGACGTGAGTGGGCTCGACGCGGTCCTCGTGACCGGCTACCCCGGCACCCGGGCCGCCTTCTGGCAGCAGGTCGGCCGGGCCGGGCGCGACGGCGGCGGCGCGCTCGGGATGTTCGTCGCGCGCGACGACCCGCTCGACACCTACCTCGTCCACCACCCCGAGGCGCTGCTCGGCCGGCCGGTCGAGGGCACCGTCTTCGACACCGACAACCCCTACGTCCTCGGGCCGCACCTGTGTGCGGCCGCGCAGGAGCTGCCGATCACCGTCGTGGACTTCGAGTTGTTCGGCCCCCGCACCCGGGAGGTGCTGGCCTCGCTGGTGGAACGCGGGCTGCTGCGGCGCCGACCGGCCGGATGGTTCTGGACCGAGCGCTCCCGCGCCGCCGACCTCGCCGACATCCGCTCCACCGGCGGCCAGCAGGTCTCCCTCGTCGAGGCCGGCACCGGCCGGGTCGTCGGCACCGTCGACGGCGGCCGGGCCCACGGCACCGCCCACACCGGCGCCGTCTACCTCCACCGTGGCGAGACCTGGCTGGTCGACTCCCTCGACCTGGAGGAGGGCGTCGCCACGATGCACCGCACCGACGTCGACCACACCACCTCGGCCCGCGACGTCACCGAGATCACGATCGTGGCGGAGGCCGAGCACGCGACGTGGGGGCCCTGCCGGGTGTCCTTCGGACAGGTCGAGGTGACGAGCCAGGTCACGTCGTACCTGCGTCGGAGGGCGCGCACCGGCGAGGTCATCGACGAGACACCCCTCGACCTGCCGCCCCGGACCCTCGCCACCACGGCGGTCTGGTGGACGGTTCCCGACGCGGTGCTGGCGCCGATGCTGGAGCGGGCCGGGCTCGAGGCCGCCGACCTGCCCGGCGCCGCGCACGCCGCCGAGCACTGCTCGATCGGCCTGCTGCCGCTGTTCGCGACCTGCGACCGCTGGGACATCGGCGGGGTGTCGACCGCCCGCCATCCCGACACGGGCGTGCTGACCGTGTTCGTCCACGACGGGCACCCCGGTGGTGCGGGCTTCGCCGAGCGCGGCTTCCGTACGGCGGCCGCCTGGCTCCGCGCGACCCGGGCGACCATCGCGGCGTGCGAGTGCGTGAGCGGCTGCCCCTCGTGCATCCAGTCTCCGAAGTGCGGCAACGGCAACGACCCGCTCGACAAGGACGGCGCGATCGCGCTGCTCGACGCGTTGCTCGCCGAGGCGCCGGTCGACGTGCCGTAGCCTCGGGGCATGCTGCTGCTCGGAGTCGTCGTCCTCGTCCTCGGCATCGTCGGGCTCGTGATGAGCTTCTTCGGCGCGAGCGTCGACTACAAGCACCGCTCCACCGAGATCCTCAACTGGGACGTCGCGCCCGGCACGCTCGTCCTGTGGGGCGCGGGCTCGACGCTGCTGATCGTGCTCGGCCTGTGGATGATGAAGTCCGGCGCCAAGCAGGGTTGGAGGCGGCGCAAGGAGCACAAGCGCCTGGCCGAGCTCTCGGAGAAGCTCGAGGCGGCCGATCCGGATCGCCGCGACGACCTGGGCGGACGCGACGAGCGGTAGGGCCCTCAGCCTGGAGTCAGCCGAGCCCGAGCTCCTCGGCCTGCACCACGATCGCCCGGCGCCCGGGCAGGTCGAGCTTGGCCAGGACCGCGGACACGTGGTGGTCGACGGTCTTCGGTGAGATGAACAGCCGGCTGGCGATCTCGCCGTTCGACAGGCCACGGGCAGCGAGCCGGGCGACGTCGAGCTGGCGGTTGGTGAGGCCGGCGGGGTTGGCGCGGGTGCTGGTGCGGGGGCGTTGCGGGACCGCCGCGACGCCGTCGCGGCGCAGGTCGCTGCGGACACGGTCCGCCGTACCCACCGCGCCGAGGCGGTCCAGCTGCTTGACCGCGCGCAGCCGCTCCTCCTCGTCCGGTACGTCGGCCAGCGCCATTGCCTCCGCGAACGGGTCCCCCGCCCGGTGCCACCACGAGGCGGCGTCGCGCGGGCGGCCGTCGAGCGCGAGCCGGTAGGGCTCGGCGACGGCAACGACCTCCGCGGGCGGGCGACCGAGCCGGGTCAGCCAGACGGCGAGGGCGCCCGCGGACCATGACGAGGTGGCGTCGCTGGCGGCGAGGAGCTCGGCGACGACGGGCAGGCCGAGACGGGCGTCGGGCTGCCCGGTGGTCCACTCCTGCTCGGCGAGGGCGGCATAGACCGCGAGCCAGCGGTTCGGCTCGTGCAGCAGGCCGGCGAGGTCGAGCGCGCGCTCGAACCACGCGCGGTCGTAGCGCTCCCCGCGGCGCATCGGCACCAGTCCCGACACGAGCAGCGGCCAGAGCGTGGCCAGCGGCATGCCCTGCGCGTCGAGGACGGTGCCGGCGTCCTCGAGGGCGGCGCTCCAGTGGCCCTGCTGGAAGTTGAGGCGCGAGCGGACGCCGGTCTGCCAGTGGCCGCAGATGGGGATGTCGCGCTCGGCCGCGAACGGGAGCGACGACTCGAGCACCCGCTCCGCCGCGCGGTACCTGGCCTGCTCGACGTCGAGGTAGGCGGTGTTGGAGTACCCGGTCGAGGCCAGCTCGTCGTAGCCGGCGGCCCGAGCGGCCTCGGTGCTCGCCACCAGCTCCGCCCGGGCCTCGTCGCCACGGATCGCCAGCGCCGAGGCGGCGGAGAACAGCCGCGCGCGGTGCTCGAGGGCGGCGTCCTGCTCCTCCGCCGCGACGGTCGAGGCCTCGGCGAGGTAGTCGCTGGCGAGGTCGACGTCGCCGCGGAAGTAGGCGAGGTAGGCACGGGTCGCCCGCGCGCCGCCGAACAGCAGCACGTCGCCCGCCTCGCGCGCGATCTCGGCGGCCTGGTCGACGTGCGACTCGGCCGGGATCCGGCGGGCGCTGTAGTACTCGTAGATCGCCACGGCCTGGTGGGCCGCGGCCAGCCCCGCCCGGTCGCCGGACTCGTGCCAGAGCGGGAAGGTCGCCCGCACCGTGGCGAGTGCCTCGGGCAGCCGGCTGGTCATGTACTGCTGGAAGGACAGCTCCAGCAGCAGCGCCGCCCGCTCGGCCGCCGGTGCGGAGCTGAGGTTGTCGAGCGCGATCTCGAGGAAGGCCGCCGCGTCGGAGTGGGCGCCGGCGCGGATCGCCTCCGTGGCCGCCTCTCGCGCATACCGCGCCGCCCGCACCGCGTCGCGCGCCGCGATCGCGTGGTGGGTGAGGACCGCGGGCTCGCGCGGCTCGAGGCGCTCGAGGGCGTCGAGGAGCCGGGCGTGCAGGGGCGGCCCGCCGCCGGGCGGGATCGTGCTCTCGATCGACTGCCGGGCGAGCTCGTGGCGGAAGACGATGCCCCCCGGTGTACGGACGAGCAGCGCGGTCTGGTCGATCCGCCGCAGCGTCGGCAGGTCGACGCCGAGCGCCGGCAGCACCCGGTCGTCGAGCCGGTCGGGCGCGCTCGCGACCAGCTGGAGGACCTCGAAGTCGTGCATGTCGATCTCGGCGGTGCGCGCCAGGACCGCGTCGCGGACCGAGCCCGGCAGCGGCCGCCCCGGGTCCTTGGCGACCTCGGCGACGAAGAACGGGTTGCCGCCGGTCAGCGCGTGCACCCGGTCGGGGTCGAGGCCGGTGTCGCTGACGAGCGTTGCGACACCCTCCCGGCTCAGCGGCGCCAGGGCGAGGGTGGTCAGGCCCTCGCTGCGGGCGAACTCGCCGAGCAGTGGCCGAGCAGCGTGCCGCGGCCCGACCTCGACGTCGCGGTAGGTCACCAGCAGCGCGAGCGGCAGCGCCTCGACGCGGCGGGCGAGGTAGCGCAGCACCTCGACGGTCGCACCGTCGGCCCAGTGCAGGTCCTCGACCGCGAGCACCGTCGGCTCCTCGGCCAGCGCGCGGAACACCTGCTCGCACAGCTCCGGCAGGATCAGGTCCGCGCCTGCCGGTGGTGCCGCCAGGTCGCCGGCGGTCCACAGGTCACGGAACGGGCCCAACGGGCGCGGGGTCCGCAAGGGGTCGCAGTGGCCGCGGAGCACCCGGAGCGTGGACGGCTCACCGAGGGCGGCCTCGAGCAGCGTCGACTTGCCGGCCCCGCTCTCGCCCGTGAGCGCGACCCCCGCGCCCTGGCCGGTCGCGGCATCCGCCAGCGCCGCCAGCACGGCGGTCAGCTCCTCCTGGCGCTCGAGCAGTCGCACGTCGTGAGCATAGGAGCCGGGGGCGCCGAGCGTGGACCACTCGGCACCCCCTTTACCCGGCCGGATCACCGCTGCCCCCGGGTCACCGCAGGACGTCGCGGCCCGGGCCGCCCGCGAGCGAGTCCGCGCCCAGCCCACCGACCAGCAGGTCGGCGCCGTAGCCACCGCGGAGGGCGTCGGCGCCGTCCTGGCCGTAGAGCCGGTCGTCGCCACCCTGGCCCTCGAGCAGGTCACGTCCGGCACCGCCGCAGACGACGTCGTTGCCGCCGGCTCCGCGGACCACGTCGTTGCCGGGACCGGTGACGATCACGTCGGCGCGAGGGGTGCCGACGAGGCGGTCGGCGGCCGTCGTACCGACGATCGTGGCGTGCTTCCCGGCGCAGGTCGGGTTCGGCAGGCTGATGCCGCGCAGCCGGACGACCAGTGGCCGGAACTCGGCCGCACCGTCGTCGCCGCCGACCAGGATCTTGCCGTCGCGCTGCACGGCGAGGGCCGGGATGAACTCGAGT
This sequence comes from Nocardioides sp. Root240, assembly GCF_001428825.1. Lineage (GTDB taxonomy): Bacteria > Actinomycetota > Actinomycetes > Propionibacteriales > Nocardioidaceae > Nocardioides. The sequence goes on from NZ_LMIT01000004.1 coordinate 45,273, forward strand.
CCCGCGGAGAACGTGCGCGCCCCGCTGGCCGAGAAGGACCGGTCCGGCCCGCCCTGTGCCGTGAACTGGGCCACCAGGCCGTTCGCATCGGCAGTGGTGTCGCCCGCGCCGACCACGCTGCCGTCGGGGAGCACGGCCAGTCGGCGGATGACCTCGTCACCGCCGGTCTCGGCCACGCGGGCGCCCCGGATGCCGTCGCCCCAGGAGGTGTCGATCGTGCCGCCCGCCTCCATGCGCAGGACGACCGCGTCCCAGCCCGACCCGTCGTTCACCTGGGTCGCGACGTACAGGCCGCCCCGCGGCGCGGGCACCACGTCGGAGACCACGTCGGAGCTCGTGGGCAGCGACGCCTGGCCCCCGATCCCGTAGGTGGGATCCGGGAGACCCTCCTCGGTGAGACGGAACAGCGAGGGACCCGATGCGTCGGCGTCGCGTCCGGTGACCACCACCTTGGCGTCGGCCTGGACCGCCACCGCGAAGGCGTAGTCGTTGCCCGCGCCGCCCAGCCCGAAGGCACCGTCGCCGTTGAAGGAGGAGTCGGGCAGCCCGTGCGCTGTCAGCCGGTAGACCACCATCTCTCCTCCATCGACGGAGGTTCCCCCGACCACGACGACCTTCCCGTCGCGGGCGAGAGCCAGGTCGGTCGCCGCCTCGGCCGCACCGCTGTCGAGCGTGCGCGCACCGTCGACGCCGAAGGTCGAGTCCGGCGCGCCCGACCACAGCAGGCGCCACACCACGGCATCGGCGTCAGGGCCGCTGTTGGTGGAGCCCGCCACCAGGATCCGGCCGTCGGGCTGGATCTCCACGGCCGTGGCCTCCTCCCTGCCGCCGAGGTCGAGCCGGCGGATGCCGAAGGTCGTGTCGATCGAACCGTCGGTCCGGAGGCGGAAGACGAGACCGTCGGACTCGTTGAGCGAGCGTCCGGCGAGGTTGATGCTGCCGTTCGCGACATAGCCGACGCCGACGACCTTGCCGTCCGCCTGGACCGCCAGGTCCGTCACCACCGCGCGAGCGCCGGCCGGGACGACGACGCGACCGGTGGTGCCGAACCCGAGATCGGTGCTGCTCCCCGCCGCCCCGGCGACACCGTCCGGGACCGCGGCGCCGGCCCCCACTGCCAGCGCCGCGACCAGGACCATCCGTGCGGTGGACCGCAACCTCATCCGCGTGCTCCGGCGCTCGCGGTGTGCGGGCCGATCTCGTGGGCGACGACGGTGACCTTGTTGGCCGGGAAGCCGCCCCGCCGCGCGTGCTCGAGGATCGTCTCGGCGTCGTCGGCGTCGTGGACGCAGTAGATCTTGTCGCCCGCGACGTAGCTGGTCACCCAGGTGTACGGGACGCCGAGCGAGTCGACGACGCCGTTGGACGTCTGCGCGATGTCCGCGAGCTGCTCGTCGGTCAGGTCCTTCGCGCCGGCGATCTCGCGCTCGATGATGAAACGAGGCATGGTGCCCTCCTTGGTCGGGCCGGCAGCGGGGTGCTGCCGGTGACCCAACGCTCGCGGGAGAGGCACCTCCCCGACATCGGGAGCGGTTCCCCATGTTCCGTGCGGGGCGCGGTCAGTCCTGCCCGAATCGCTGGTAGGCCGCCTGTCGGGTCGTCTCGAGTGCGGCGCCGATCACGGCCCACGAGTCGCCCGCGGCCCTCGCCGCCCGCACAGCCGCGCGGAGCTCGGCCTCGGCGTCCTCGATACCGCGGCGAGCAGCCACGATCCGACGGAAGTACCGGGCATCCCGGCCAGGACTGGTCGCCGGATCGAGAGCGTCCAGCTCGATGCCCGTTCTCGGGGGTTGGGCTCGCATGGTCATCACCTGAGGTAGTCGTGGAGCTTCGCTCGAAGTCGGTCCGCATGAATGATCCGCAGCGGCTCATCCACGGGCACGCAGACCAGCTCGAGCAGGTTCCCGTGGCGGTCAGGCCCGATCACGAGCAACCGGTCCTCACCGTCGTACTCGAACTCGACCAGCCGCAGGGCGTGGTCCCACGCATGTCGGATGTCGTCGTCCGCGATGTCGTGCCTTCGCGCGGACGCATGGATCTCCATGTAAATGTAACCTTTACGATCTGCATGTCAAGAGCACCTTTACGCCTGCCCGGCACGGGCGGCGGCGTGGAGGTCGTGGTCCTGGCCCAGCCAGCGAGGGCCGGGCACGGTGACCTCGACGAGCACGTCCTGCCCCTCGACCCTGCAGGAGGTCACGGCGCCGCCATTGGCGGCGGCGACCTCGGCCGCGGTGGCGCAGGGGTCCCGCCCGGAGTGCTCGGCGAGGGTCGCGGCGCCGGCCAGGGCGGACAGGTCGGCAGCGGCCTGGGCAGTGCGGTGGGCCACGACGATCGCGCCGACCACCGCGGCCGCGGCGCCCACGAGGAGGAGCAGGCCGGCGAGGGCGACCACGAGGACGGTGGCGGCGCCTCGGGACGGCCTGCCGCTCACGGGACACCTCCGGTCGACTCGACGAGGGCGACGGCCTCGGCGTCGAGCGGCGCGCCCGGGATCGCGGAGAACAGGCCTCCAGGGCCGGACATGCGGCCGCTCGCGCGGACGACGACCCGGCCCTCGGACCGGCTGACCGAGAGCGCGACGCCGTCGGGCGCGACGCGCTCCCCCACGGCGAGGGCGGCGGCCGGGTCGTCGCCGCGGGCGAGGGCGCGGGCGGTCTCGCGCGCGGCGTCGACGGTGCGGACCTGCGCGATCGCGACCGCCACCAGCCAGACCAGGCCGGCGGTGACGGCGAGCAGGAGCGGTAGGGCCACCGCCAGCTCGGCCGTCACCGCGCCGCGCTGGCCCGGACGACGCCGTCGACGCGAGGTCATCGCAGGCCCAGGAGCCCGAGGACGTGGTCGAACAGGGTCTTGATCAGGTGGTCGCCGAAGTCGCCACTGAGCAGCTTGAACAGCAGCCCGGCGAAGCCGGCGCCCGCGGCAGTGGCGACGGCGTACTCGGCCGTCGTGACGCCGCGTTCGGAGCCGGGGCGGAGGCGGGAGGGGAGCGGGCGGGACATGGGATCTCCGTTCGGGTCGGGGCCGCGGGTGCGGCCGTGGGGACGAGGTTGCGCCCAGGAGCCGACGAACCGGCGGGGCGAGGGGACGGGCTGTGGACGGAGAGCGGTCGTCCACAGGGCGGGGCGCGGGGAGTGGCGGGTTCGGGGGCCGGTGGGTCAGCCGGTGATCGTCGACGCCAGCGCGACGGCGAGCGGGACGATGCCGAGCACGAGGAAGGACGGGAGCAGGCAGACGCCGAGCGGGACGGCGGCGCGGACGCCGATCGCGCGAGCACGGTCCTCGACCTCCGCCCGTCCACGGCGCGCCAGCTCCTCGCCGAGGCGTTCGACGGCGCCGACGACCGGGGCACCGGTGCGGTGCGCGCGGGCGAGCGTGCGCCCGAGCGGTGCGAGCTCGGGATCGGAGGCCAGGGCGCCCCAGATCGTGGACGGGTCCCCGCCGAGCCGCAGCCGGGCGGCGATCGGGCCCAGACGGTCCGCGGCGGATCCGGGCAGGGCGCGGCAGACCAGGTCGATCGCCTCGACGGGCGCGACGCCGGAGCGGAGGGCAGCGGCGAGCAGGGTGACGACGTGCGGGAGGTCGCGGCGCACCTCGTCGCGCCGCCGACGCACCGCAGCAGGCTCGAGGCGCCCGGCGACGACACCGACCACGACGCCGACGGCCACCCCCGCCGGCAGGGCGAGCGCACCGCCGAGGAAGGCCGCCGCGCCACCGCCGGCCAGCACCGCCCACAACCAGCGGCCACGACGGAGCACACCGTCGGCGTCCGGGGAGGGCGCCGCGACGGGCGGAGGCGGCGACGGGGCGGCGGCCGGAGGAGGCGGGCCCAGCAGCAGGACGACAGCCCCGGCCGCTGCGAGGGCGACCAGCAGCGCCATCAGTCGACCCGGTCCACGTCGCGGGCGAGCGCCTCGACCCAGGCCAGTCCGGCGTACCCGAGGGCGAGGCCCGCGACGAGGCAGGCGAGGCCGGCCGGCGTACCGAGCAGGAAGGACCAGGGCGACCCGCCGGCCCCCGATCCCATCGCGAGGGCGAGCACCGGCAGGACGGCGAGCAGCCGGGCGGTCGCGCGGGCCGAGGCGAGCTCGCCGGTCACGATGCGCCGGGTCTGCTCGGCCGCGCGCAGGTCGTCGGCGACCCGGCCGAGGGCGTCGGCCAGGCCGTGACCGGTGCGGTGGGCGACCTGCCACGCGGCGGCGACGATGCGCAGCGAGGCCGCACCGGGCTCCGTGGCGAGCTCGCGGAGGGCGACGGGTACGTCGCCGCCCGACGCCGCCGCGCGAGCGGCCGGCGCGACGAACGGCCACTCCTCGGCGGCCCGGTCGAGGGCCTGCTCGGCGGTTTGGCCGGCGGCGAGCTCGGCCCGGAGGGCGTCGCAGAGCTCGACCGCGCGGGCGCGGTGGGCGTCGGCCCGTCGGCCGTCCGCGCGCCGGCGGACCAGCCGGAGCGCGCCGATGCCCGCCCCCACCGCGACGCACCCCAGGAGCGCGACGCGCGGCTGACCGGCCACCACCACCGCCCCGACCACCGCCAGCACCAGAAGCGCCGGACGGGACCCGCCGGCTGTCCGGGCACGCGGCGAGGGAGCGGGGCCGGGCAGCAGGAGCGCCGCGGCGAGCGCCGTACCCGCGACGGCCACGAGCACGGAACCCGTCACGACCGCCGCCCGTCGAGCAGGTCGAGCAACCGCCGTGAGCCGGGACCGGTCACGAGGTCCCCGTCAGAAGTGAAGGCGACCGCGACCTCGGTCGTCACCCAACCGACCGGGTCGCGCACCAGGACGGCGATCTCGCCGAGCCGGCGGCGTCCGGAGTCACGGTCGCGCTCGAGGTGCAGGACCAGGTCGACCGCGGAGGCGAGCTGGCTGTGGGCGGCGGCGCGGCCCAGGCCGGCGGTGAGCGCGAGCGCCTCCACCCGGGCAGGTACGTCGGAGGCGGAGTTCGCGTGCAGGGTGCCGCACCCGCCCTCGTGACCGGTGTTCATGGCCGCCATCAGGTCCACCACGGCCGCGTCGCGGACCTCCCCGACCACCAGCCGGTCCGGACGCATCCGCAGCGCCTGCCGGACCAGGTCGCGGAGCACCACGGCCCCGGCTCCCTCGAGGTTGGGCGGCCGCGCCTCCAGCCCGACGACGAGGGGGTGGTCGGGCCGGAGCTCGGCGGCGTCCTCGACGACCACGATCCGCTCGTGGGGATCGACCTCGCCGAGCAGGGCGGCCAGCAGGGTGGTCTTGCCGCTGCCGGTCCCGCCCGACACGAGGAAGGCGAGCCGGGCGGCGACGACCTGGCCGAGCAGCTCGTGGGCCTCGTCGGTCAGCGCCCCGGCGGCGTGCAGCTCGGCGAGCGAGAAGCCGTCGCGGCGCGGGATGCGCAGCGAGATCGCCGTGCCGGGCTGGGCGATCGGCGCCAGCACGGCGTGGCAGCGGGTGCCGTCGGGCAGCCGCACGTCCGCCCATGGGGCCGCGTCGTCGATGCGGCGTCCTCCGCTGGCGACCAGGCGCTGGGCGAGCCGGCGGCACTCCTCCTCGGACCCGAGCCGGACCGATGTGTCCTCGAGGCCGGCGCCCCGGTCGATGCGGACCGGGCCGGGCCCGTTGACCAGCACGTCGGTGACGCCCGGCAGCGACAGCAGCGGGTCGAGCGGGCCCGCGCCGACGACCTCCCGGCGCAGGCCCTCGTAGACGGCGAGCACCGTCGTGTCCCCCACCGGGCGGCCGGCGGCCCGGAGCGCGTCGGCCACCCGGTGGGGCGTCAGCGCACCCGGCGAGGACGAGAGCCGGCGCCGGACCTCGTCGACCAGCACCGCGAGGTCGTCGGGGCTCATGCCGCCGCCTGCTCGTCGCCGTGCGGCACCACGACGTCGCCCAGGATCCGGGCGGCGGCCCTCGCCAACGGGCCCCGCATCGTCCGCAGCGGTCCCAGTCCGAGGTCGACGGCTTCGGAGAGCCCGCGCTGGTCGCGCATCTGGACGACCACGGGCAGACCGACCGCACGGCGGACCTCCTCCGGGGTGAAGGCCTCGCCGCGCAGCACCACGGCCGCATCGGCGTGCTCCGCGAACCGCGCGCGCATCCGCGCCGCCCCCGCGACCCCGACCACGCTCGCGACCGTCATGACGAGCAGCAGGTCGCACCGGGCGGCGATCTCGTCGACCAGCGGGTCGGGCGAGCGGGGCAGGTCGACGACGACGACCGCGTGGCCGCGGCGGGCGGCCGACAGTGCCTCGCGGGCGGCGAACGCCTGGAGGGACTGGACCCGCCCGTCGACGTACCACGACAGGACGCCGAGCGATCCGCTGCGCGGCAGCGCCTCCCGCAGGGCGCGCGCCGAGAGCCGACCGGTGGTCTGGCACAGCGCGTCCCAGCGGAAGCCGTCGCGGCGCTCGACGCCGAGCATCCGGTCGAGCCCCGGGCCCTGCGGGTCGCAGTCGATCACGACGGCGGGCCCGGACCGCGCCGCCCACTGCCCGAGGGCGCAGGCGAACGTCGTGGCGCCGGCTCCCCCGCTGCCGCCGATCACGCCGATCACGCGGGCACGGCCGGGTTGGCGCTCGGTGAGGTCGGCGAGCTGCTCCACGAGCCATCCGGCCGAGATCGGGAGCTCGACGACCTGCTCGGCACCCAGGCGCAGGGTGGTGCGGAACAGCTCGTCGGGTGCGTGCACGGCGCTCACCACCAGGCAGCGTGGTCGCGGCTCAGGGGCGTGGCGGAGCATCTCGTCGGCCAGGTCGGCGCCGACGAGGACGACCGGCGCCCGGTTCCACGAGCGCAGGGCGGTCAGCGGGTCGCGGGCGACAGTGGGGGCGACGTCGGCCGCGGCGGCGAGCGGCAGCAGCTCGGCCAGCAGGGAGTCATCAGCGGTCACCACCAGGACGGGAGCGTCGACGGGTCGGGGGACGGATCGGCGCGCGGGCGTTGTGTGTCGGGTCATGGGCACCTTGTCTCCCGCCCCCGACACAGCCACGCGGCGGCGCTCGCCCCCGGTGGAGAACCCCGGGACCCGCGGCACCTGTGGAGACCAAGTGGCCACTCTCGTCACACCTGACACCTACGATGAGGACATGGCCCGACCGGGTACGTCGCTGACCGCGGCGTTCTTCGACCTCGACAAGACGATCATCGCCAAGTCGAGCGTGCTCGCGTTCAGCAAGCCCTTCCAGGCCGGCGGCCTGATCTCCCGGCGCGCGGTGCTCCGCTCGGCGTACGCGCAGTTCGTCTTCATGATCGGCGGCGCCGACCACGACCAGGTCGAGAAGATGCGGATGTTCATGTCGCAGCTCGTCCAGGGCTGGGACGTCGCCACGGTCCGCGAGATCGTCGCCGACACCCTCCACAACGTCGTCGACCCCCTGGTCTACGACGAGGCGGTCCGCCTGATCGACGAGCACCACGCCGCCGGCCGCGACGTCGTGATCGTCTCGACGTCGGGCAGCGAGGTCGTCGAGCCGATCGGCCAGCTGCTCGGGGCGGACAGGGTGGTCGCCACCCGGCTCAAGGTCGAGAACGGGCGCTACAACGGCGAGATCGACTACTACGCCTACGCCGAGGAGAAGGCGAACGCGATCCGCGCCCTCGCGGAGACCGAGGGCTACGACCTGGCCAACAGCTACGGCTACTCGGACTCGGTGACCGACGTACCGATGCTCGAGGCGGTGGGCCATCCGCACGCGGTCAACCCCGACAAGGAGCTGCGCAAGATCGCAGCCGCCCGGGGCTGGCCGGTGCTGGTCTTCAACCGGCCCGTCGAGCTGCAGTCGCGGCTGCACCTGCCGCCGCCCAAGCCGACGCTCGCGGCGCTCGCCGTGGGCGGTGTGGTGGCCGTCGGCGCCGCGGTCTGGATCGGTTCGCGCCGCCGCGCTCTCGAGGTCTGAACTCCGCGTTGTCCCGTCAGGGAGGGACAGCTGACCCGGGACGCCGGGACATCGGGCCCCGGAGAGTGCGGGCATGTCTTCCCGCTCCTCCCTGCTGACCGCTCTCGCCGCAGCCAGTGCGATCGCTGCCACCTGCCCCGTGCTCCTGCCGGCCCCGCCTGCCGCGGCTGCCGCGGCTGCCGTCCGCCTTCCCAACGCGGTCACGCGGGGCGTGAGCGCGAGCAGCTCCAGCGTCACCGAGGGTGGTGCCCTCACGATCAGGCACCGCGTGCTCGACAGCGGCACGGCGACGCTGCGTTCGACCACGACCCGCTTCTACCTGAGCCGCAACACCACCAGCAGCCGGACCGCCCGGGCGTCGTCGACCAGCAACCCCCGGTCGGCGCCGGCCGACGTGCTCCTCTTGGGAGCGCGCGCCGTGCCGTCCCTTGCGAGCAGGCGCCAGAGCAGCGTGCTGGCCACGACCGTCGGCATCCCCGTCGGCACCGCGCCCGGCAGCTACCGCGTGCTCGCCTGCGCCGACGACCGGGGCGTCGCACGGGAGGGCAACGAGACCGACAACTGCACCGCCGCCACCACCTCGCTGCGCGTGACGGCGGCGCCCGGCACGGGGATGATGGCCCTCCCGTCCTACGCCGACACGAGCCCGTGGCTCCCGGACGCCCTGTCGGTGACCTGGCTGAAGGCGATGTGCCAGCACACCTTCCCGGCGGTACGGATGACTCCGGCGACGGCGATCAGCCGCCTGAAGGCGATGCTCCGGGCCGCCGGCGGCGCCGACGTGCTCACCCGGCTGGCCGCCTCCGGCCTCGCGGACGACGCGGCCCAGGCGCAGCGCCTCGCGGCCACCGGCGCGCTCCAGGACTCCCCCGGCCTCGCCCTCGCCGGGCTGCTCCGCGCCCACGACCTCGAGCCGCGCATCGGCAACCACCTCGTCAACGCCGCCGCCGTCGCGGTCGGGATGGGGCGGCCCAACGAGGCGCTCGCCCTCCTCGACGGCGCGGCACCGCTCGACCTCCGACGGGGAGCGATGGGCATCAACCCGCAGTACGACGCCCTCGTGGTCCGCGGCGAGGCGCTGGTGCTCACGGGGCGCCTCCCCGCCGCCCGGACCCACCTCCAGGCCGCCCGCGTGGCCGAGCCCCGGCTCAGCGAGGCCGATGCGGGACTGGCCGCCATCGAGGCGTGCAGCGGTCATGACGCGCTCGCCGGGCGCTACGCCCGGCGCTCGCGCCAGCGCACCCAGCAGCCGAAGGCCGCGACCGAGGACCCGACGACACCCGCCCCCGACCGGCCGGCCCCGGACCTCGACCTGTCCCGCGCGCGAGAGACAGCGCTGCGCGGGGTGGTGGTGCCGGAGACCCCGTCGCAGGGGGTGGACCTGGCCCCGACGTACCAGGCCATCGACGCCGGCTTCCAGGGCGAGATCCAGGCCGCCCTCGACCGGGGCGCTGCCCTGCAGGAGCGGCTGGACGGCACGGCCGGACTCCTCGAGCCGGCGGAGCTGGATCGGCGCGACGGGCTGATCGCGCAGAGCTCGATCGCGCTCGACACCCCGGCGCTGCACGACCTGGAGAGCCGGCTCGACACGAAGATCCGGCTGATGGCCGACCTGCGCGACGACTTCTTCGGCGGCCCCGGGCACGAGCAGGACGCCAGCATCGTCGTGTTCTCCGACCAGGCCGCCGCGGCCTGCCAGGGCGCGCCGGACAGCGAGTCCTGCTACTGGCAGGAGCTCAACGACCGGTGCCGTCCCGAGCTGGGTCGCATCCACACCCAGTGGCGCGGGCTGCTCAGCGAGGCGCAGACCGTGGCCGGGCAGTACGTCGCGGACTCGTCCCGGATCGTCTCGTCGTACGCCAGCAACCTCGCCGACGACGCGGCCCACGACCTGGTGCTGCTGCAGGTGACCGAGCTGGAGCGGATCGCCTACTCCCGACTCGTGGAGGCCGCGCTGTCCTTCACCAACGCCGAGACCACCTGGCAGCAGGCCTGCGTCGAGAAAGTGGAGACGATCCCCGCCCCGCCGACGCCCGGCGTCCCCACGCCCGAGTCCGACGGAGCCTGCCCCGAGCTGCTCCGCACCACCACGTTCACCCTGGAGCTGGGCGTCTCGAAGCTCAAGGTCGGGTGCGACAAGATCACCCAGTCGTTCAGCGCCGAGGCGTTCCCGTGGGTGGCGGGCTTCGTCGACCTGACGTGGGACATCCGCGCCGGCCAGTTCACCGTGTTCGCCGGCTCGAAGGGACAGGTCAAGCTCGGCAATGCGCTCGACCTCGGTTTCAAGTCGGGCATCTACCTGACCAGTGACGGGCACGGCGGCATCAAGGACGTCGGTTGGCGGGTCGGACCGAGTGCCCGGTTGACCGAGGGAATCGCGGAGTACACCGTGGCGAAGAGCGAGATCGACATCTCGTTCCTGCCGGTCTTCCGGAGCACTCCCTGAGGGCTGCTCGAACGGCCCGTCCCAACCGGCCACTGTTCCCCGGATGCCTCGAAAAGACAAGCCTTGAAGGTGGTCGCCGGGCGGCGTACAAAGGACATCAGGAACAACTCAAGAGCAACACGTGATCCCCGGTACCCACGCGGCGATCCACCCTTCCTAACAGGGCGCTGGCATCCCGGAACACTTCCGGGGCAGCAATACGGTGCACGCTTGGTAGCCACGGGTCACGTGTCAGCGGTGGCACCCGAGACGTCTCTAGGCTCGGGTGCCACCTGCATGTTCAGGGTCCTTCACGCCACCGGGCAGGTCGAGCGCCAGCACCCGGGGGGCCGGCGCTACTCGGCGTCGCGGACGAGCGGGCTGGCCTCGGCAGCGGCGGCGTAGGCCTCGGTCGCGTACAGCAGCCACGCGTGCCTGCCCGCCGGACCGCCGGAGGCCCAGCCGCGGAGGTTCGACTCGTACTCCGGGCGCAGGGCGAGGTGCGCGGCCTCGGGGACGACGAGAGACTTCTCGTCCACACCCTTGACCGCGAGCAGCAGGCGCTCCGCGGCGCGGGCGACGATGCCGTTGTGGGAGCCGAAGGGTGCGGCGGCCACCAGCTCGGCGTGCACGACGGCCGCGACCGCGAGCGCCGGGGCCTCGGTCGGGGCCGTGGCGAGCTCGGCGATCGCACGCAAGCTCGCGGCGGACTCGCCGTCGCGCGGGCGGCCGAGCAGCTCGTCGGGCAGCACCCCGCGCGCGGCGAGGGTGTGCAGGCGGGCGAAGGCCTGCAGCGGCTGCCGGCGGAGCACCGGGACGAGCGACAGCAGCTCGGTGGAGAGGCGGACCGCGTCGGCCGCGATCTCGTCGCCCTCGCCGGCGCGGACCTGGGCGAGCGTCGAGGTCGAGCCCTCGAGGACCGCGCTGGCGTGGGCACCGCGGAGCAGTGACTCGCCCGTCAGCTCGGGGCTGGTACGACGCAGACCGCGGTCGCGGAGCACGACGTCGATCCCGTCCCGGGCACCGGCGAAGCCGGACGGGACGCCCTCGAGCGGGATCAGCCAAGCGTGCGGGTCGGAGCTCACGGCCGAAGCCTAGGCGGGCCCTGGAGCGGCCACGACGACGAGGTCAGAAGCCCGGCTCGGTCCGGTCGAGGATCGGCGTGAGGTCCAGCCCGGACGGCATGGTGCCGAAGGCACTGCCCCAGTCGCGGGCGAGGCGCGTCGCGCAGAAGGCGTCCGCCACCGCGGGGGTGGCGTGCCGGATCAGCAGCCCTGCCTGGAAGATCACGGCGATCTGCTCCACGAGACGACGGGCGCGCAGCTCGATGTCGTCGAAGTTCGTGAGCTCCTTCTTGAGCGAGGTGAGCGCGTCGTCGTACCGGGTGTCGGTGCCGACGGCGAGCTCGGCCTCGGTGAAGAAGGCGTCGAGCGACGCGGGCTCGCGCCCGATGGCGCGCAGCGCGTCGAGGGCGGCGACGTTGCCGGAGCCCTCCCAGATCGAGAGCAACGGCAGCTCGCGGTAGATGCGGGCCAGGTCGAAGTCCTCGATGTAGCCGTTGCCGCCGAGGCACTCGAGGGCCTCGTTGGCGAGGACCGGGCCACGCTTGCAGACGTAGTACTTCGTGGCGGCCAGCGCGAGCCGGCGCAGCGCGGCCTCGCCCTCGTCGCCGTGGATGGCGCGGTCGTTGGCGCCGGCGAGGCGCATCATCGCGGTCGTGGCGGCCTCGGACTCGACGGCGAGGTCGGCGAGCACGTTGCGCATCAGCGGCTGGTCGATCAGCAGCTTGCCGAAGGCGGCGCGGTGGCGCGCGTGGTGGGCGGCCTGCACCAGCGCGGTGCGCATGCCGGACGCGGAGCCGATCACGCAGTCGAGGCGGGTCATGTTGACCATCTCGACGATGGTCTTGACGCCCTTGCCCTCCTCACCGACGAGCCAGCCGATCGCGTCGTCGTACTCGATCTCGGAGGAGGCGTTGGATTTGTTGCCGAGCTTGTCCTTGAGCCGCAGGAAGCGGATGGTGTTGGCGTCGCCGCCGGGCAGCACGCGCGGCAGCAGGAAGCACGACAGCCCGCCCGGCGCCTGCGCGAGGGTGAGGAACATGTCGGACATCGGGGCCGACGTGAACCACTTGTGGCCCACGATCCGGTACGCACCGGGCTCGCCCGCGACCGGCGTCGCCGTGGTCGTGTTGGCGCGAACGTCCGAGCCGCCCTGCTTCTCGGTCATCGACATGCCGGCGATCAGGCCGCGTTTGGTCGCGGGGTCGCGCAGGCCGAAGTCGTAGGCGCGGTTGGTCAGCAGCGGCTCGAAGCGGGCCGCGAGCTCGGGGTTCGCGCGCAGGGCCGGGACGACGGCGTAGGTCATCGAGATCGGGCAGCCGTGGCCGGCGTCGACGTTCCAGGAGTAGAACTTCGCGGCGCGGGCGACGTGCGCGCCGGGCCGGTCGTCGGCCCACGGAGCGGCGTGGATGCCGTGGGAGACAGCGGTCTCCATCAGCTGGTGGTACGCCGGCACGTACTCCACCTCGTCGACGCGACGCCCGTAGCGGTCGTGGGTGAGCAGGCGCGGCGGGACGCGCTCGGCGAGCCGGCCCCAGTCCATGGCCTCCTGCGTGCCAGCGAGTCGGCCGACCTCGCGGATCTCCGGCAGCGCCCACGCGGCACCCTCACGCTCGATGCCCTCGAGCAGCGCGGGGTCGGCGGAGGTGTCGTGGCCGACGAGCGGCGGGACCTGGTTGGTGACCTCGTGGGTGGTCATGTCAGTCGTTCCTTCCGGTGACATTGCTGGTGCGCGAGCCGTGGTCGTCGTACGGCGCCGCATCGCGCTCGCGGACGGCCTGGCGGAAGCCCACCTCGGCAGCGCGCTGCTGGAAGGCGTAGCCCTCGCGGGTGTGGCGGGAGATGCCGTCGAAGACGGTGCTGATCATCTGGCTGTTCTGCACGCCCTGGGCGAGCAGCGCGGAGTTGAGCGCGAGCTTGGTCATGACCAGCTGGTTGAGCGGCATCGCGGCGATCCGCTGGACCAGTGCCTCGGTGCGCACCGCGAGCTGCTCGGGCTCGGGCGCCTCGATCGCGAGACCCCACGCGGCGGCCTCGCGGCCGGTGAGCGTGTCGCCGGTCAGCAGCAGCCGCTTGGCGCGCTGGTCGCCCAGGCGGTGCGCCCACAGGCCGGCGGACGGGACGCCCCAGACGCGGGTGGGCGGGTACCCGATCTTCGCGTCGGCCGCGATCACGATCTGGTCGCAGTGCAACGCGATGTCGGTGCCGCCGGCGACGCAGAAGCCGTGGATGCTCGCGACGGTGGGCTTGTTGGCGTGCAGCAGGCTCGCGAAGCCGCGGGTGAAGCGGCTCATCATGGCGTAGTCGACCATTGGGTCCCACGTGCCCGCCGGGTCGTGGTTGAGCATCTGGACGGTCGGGTCGAGGACGGTCCCCTCCCGCGGGGAGGATCCCGCCATCTGCCCGTCCATCAGGCCCTCGGCCGAGGCCGCCAGGTCGTAGCCGCCGCAGAAGCCCTTGCCGCGGCCACTGAGGACGATCACGTGCACGCGCGGGTCGAGGTCGGCGCGCTCGACGGCGTCGGCCAGCTCGACCGGGGTGTCCGGGGTGATCGAGTTGCCCTGCTCGGGCCGGTTGAACGTCAGCCGCGCGACGCGGCCGTCGACCTCGTAGGTCAGGGTCCGGTACGCCGGCGCCGTCGTGTCCGGAGCCGCGGCGGCACGGTAGGGGGAGTCCGGGCCCTCGTGCGCAGGCCGGCACCAGGCTGCCTCGTCACTCATGGCTCGGACATTACATCTTTCGAGACAGTTGTGTCGAGATGTGTAGCGTGGAAGGATCCGGTGCCGTGCCCGACCTCGCTCCGCTCCCGGCGCGCTCCGTGGTGCTGAGCCTGCTGCTCGGCTCGCACCCCGACCGGATGTCCGCAGCCGAGCTGGTGCGGGCGGGCGAGCACTTCGGCATCCCGACCGCGACGACCCGCGTCGCGCTGACCCGCGCCGTGGCCGCCGGCGACCTGCGCCGCGACCCTTCGGCAGGCTCAGGACAAGCGGCCGTGTACGCCCTCGGCGAGCGGCACGCCCGGCGGCAGCGCCGGCAGGACGAGGCCGTTCTCGACACGGAGACCCCGTGGGACGGCACCTGGGAGCTCGCGGTGGTGGTCGTCGCGGGTCGCCCGGGACCGGAGCGGGCGGCGCTGCGGGACCGGCTGGCGGCGTACCGGATGGCGGAGCTGCGGGAGGGCGTCTGGACCCGGCCGGCGAACCTCCGGCGGTCGCGGGCGTACGCCGACGACGCGGTACTCAGCACCTTCACCGCCACCCCCGACGAGGACCCGGTCGCGCTCGCGGCCGGGCTGTGGGACCTGCGAGCGTGGGCCGCCGAGGGCCGCCTGCTGCTCGACGCGATCGCCTCGACCCGCGAGCCGGCGCCCCGGCTGGCGGTGGCGGCCCAGGTCGTGCGGCACCTCGCCGACGACCCGCTGCTGCCGGCCGCGCTGCTGCCGCGTGACTGGCCGGCGGCGGCGATGCGCTCGGCGTACGCGAACTACCAGGCCGAGCTGCGCGCGCTCGCCATCGGCCGCTGAGCCGCCACGAACCGTGGCAAATGCACCTACGAACCGTGGCAGTTGCGCGCCCCAGCCTTCGGTGGTGCGCGTGCATCGTCCACGGTTCGTGCGTGCATCGTCCACGGTTCGTGCGTGCACTTGCCAGGGTTCGTGCTCAGTCCGGGTTCTCGAAGACCGCGATGAGCGCCTGCGCCCGCAGCGCGGCGTCGACCACCAGTTCCACGTCGTCGACCAGGTCGCCGACGACGGGCCCCGTCGTCGTACCGGTGGCGCGGGCGTGGAGCTCGGCGAGCAGGGCGTCGCGGTCGAGGCCGCGGACGGCCAGCAGCACGAGCGGGTCCTCGTCGACGAGCCAGCCGAGCTGGACCAGCACGCCGATCGCGTGCGCGCAGGGGTCGAGATAGTGGGGGCAGGTGCAGGTCGCGGCCAGCTCGCCGCCGTAGGGCAGCAGCTCGACGCCGAGCTCCTCGGCATGCTCGACGAGGTCGTGCGGGAGGTTGGCGGCCAGCAGCTCGGCGATCCGGCCGGACTCGGCGGCGACGACCTCGACGAAGGCCTTCCGCGTCACCTCGTCGAGCTCGGGGATCGCGACCTGGACCGTCCAGGCGTCGTCGCCGTCGCGGACCGCCGCGACCACCTGGCCGCCGTCGACCGTGATGCCGCCGACGTCACCCCGGCGGGCGTGGGCCCGGCCGGGGCGCAGCTCGGCCTCCGAGTACGCCGCCTCCTCCACCGCGCGCTGCCAGGCCTTGCCCCACCAGGTGCGCACGCCGCGCGGCGGGTGGGTACGGCGGGCGAAGGTCGTGCGCATCAGGCGCCCGCCACGGCGTCGGCATCGTGGGCCTCCGCGGACTCGCGGGCCTGCCGGCGCAGGGTCACCAGGTCACGGAGCTCCTCGTTGCTGAGCTCGGTGAGCGCCGCATCGCCGCGGCCGAGGACGGCGTCGGCGAGCTGCTGCTTGCGGGTCAGCAGCTGGGCGACCCGCTCCTCGATCGTGCCGTGGGTGACCATCCGGTGCACCTGGACCGGCTTGGTCTGCCCGATCCGGTAGGCCCGGTCGGTCGCCTGCTCCTCGACCGCAGGGTTCCACCAGCGGTCGACGTGGATGACGTGGTCCGCGCGGGTCAGGTTGAGGCCGGTGCCGCCCGCCTTGAGCGAGAGCAGGAAGACGGGAACACCGTTCTCGGCGTCCTGGAAGCGCCGCACCATCGCCTCCCGCTCGGCGACGGGCGTGCCGCCGTGCAGGAACTGGTGGGGGATGCCGGCGGTGGTGAGGTGCTGCTCGATGAGGCGGGCCATCGCGACGTACTGGGTGAAGACGAGCACCGCGCCGTCCTCGGCGAGGACCGTCGCGACCAGCTCGTCGAGCAGCTCGAGCTTCTCGGAGCGGCCGGCGAGCCGGACCGCGCCGGACTGCTTGAGGAACTGCGCGGGGTGGTTGCAGATCTGCTTGAGGCCGGTGAGGAGCGCGAGCACCAGGCCGCGGCGCGACTCGGGGTCGGCGCGCTCGATGCGCTCCATCGAGTCGCGGACGAACGCTTCGTAGAGCACCACCTGCTCGCGGGTGAGCCCCAGCAGGTGGTCGGTCTCGGTCTTGGGCGGCAGCTCCGGGGCGATGCCCGGGTCGGACTTGCGGCGGCGCAGCAGGAACGGCCCGATCAGGTCAGCGAACTGACGCGCCTTGGTCGGCTCCGTGCCCGACTCGATCGGCGCCGCCCACGCGCGGCGGAACGCCAGCCGGCTGCCGAGCAGCCCCGGGACGCACCAGTCGAGGATCGACCAGAGCTCGGTCAGCTCGTTCTCGACGGGCGTGCCGGTGAGCGCCACCCGCGCACGGGTGGGGAGCTGGCGCAGGGCGCGTGCGGTCGACGTACGGGAGTTCTTGACGTGCTGTGCCTCGTCGGCGACGACGAGGTCCCAGGGGACGCCGGCCAGGGTGGCGACGTCGCGGCGCAGGGTGCCGTAGGTCGTCAGCACGAACCCGCCGTCGAGGTCGCCGAGCGACCGGGAGCCGCCGTGGAAGCGGCGCACCTCGACGCCGGGGGCGAACCTGCGGATCTCGCCCTCCCAGTTGCCCAGCAGGCTCGCCGGGCACACGACGAGGGTCGACTGGTCGCGGGACGCGCCGGTGACGCGGCGGTGCAGGTGCAGGGCGATCAGGGTGATCGTCTTGCCCAGGCCCATGTCGTCGGCCAGGCAGGCGCCGAGGCCGAGGCCGGTGAGGTCGGCGAGCCAGGTCAGGCCGTGGCGCTGGTAGTCGCGCAGGGTGGCCTCGAGGCCCGGCGGCTCGGGCAGCGGGTCGCGCGTCGCCGCGGCGAGCACCTGCTCGCGGACCTTGAGCACGCTCGCCCCGACGACCACCTGCGCGGACGCCGGCTCGTCGTCGCCCTGGGCGGGCAGGTCAGTCGTCCCGGTGAGCGCCGCCGCCAGCGCCTGCGCTCCGGTGGCCTTGCGGATCAGCCGCTTGCGAGCGCGCTGCGCGGTCGTCGGGTCGACGATCGTCCAGGCACCGCGGAGCTTGATCACGGGACTCGCCGCGCGGGCCAGCTCGCCCATCTCCTCGTCGGTCAGCGGCTCGCCGTGGAGCGCCACCTGCCACGAGAACGCGAACAGTCCCTCCGCCGAGAAGGGGCTGTCCTGCAGCGGCAGCTCGCCCTTGCCGCCCTTCTCACCCTTCTCGCGCTGGCGCTCGAGGACCGCTCGGGTGGTCAGCTCGGGCCCGAGGCTGCGCGGCCAGTGCACGTCGACACCGGCCGCACGGAGGTCGCCGACCGCCGCGAGCAGGCTGGAGATCTCCTCGCCGTCGAGGGCGAGCTGGTCGGGGACGGAGAGGGCGAGGTAGCGGTCGAGCACCGGCCACACGTCGGCCGCCGCCCGCAGCGCGATGCTCGCGTGCACCCGCGCCCGGCTCCCGAACCCGTGCTCCTCCTCCGTGCCGGTCCACAGCGCCACGGCGTCGCAGACATGGAGCGGGTCGCGCTCGTCGTGGACCTGCAGCACCACCCGGACCGAGCCCGCGACCAGCTCCTCCTCGTCGGCCTCGACGCGCAGCGAGATCCGGACCAGCTCGGGGAGCGCGGCCCTGCGGCGCGAGCGCGCGGCCTGCTCGTGCTCGCGGGCGGTGCGCTCGGCGAGGCGGCGGCGGACCCGGTCGGCGAAGTCCTCGGGGGCGCGGCCGCTGTCGTCCAGTACGTCGGCCGCAGCCGGGCTCGGGCGGGAGGGGACCGCCGGGGCCGCGCGGGGCATCGCGTCGGCGACGGCGTCGAGGACCTGGCGGACCAGGCGGTCGGCGGCCTCGAGGTCGAGGCCGTCGTGCGCGCGGGCGGCGGCGAGGCGTCGTACGGCGTCGTGGTCGCGGGCGTCGAGCCCGTCGACGCGCCACCCCGGGCGCTCGTCGGACGCCGGCGCGACCTTGCCGGCGGCGACCAGACGCAGCCCGAGCAGCGCGGCCCCGCTCAGCAGGGCGACGCTGGGGTGCGCCCCGTCGGTCGTGTGCGCCCGGCTCAGCACCGGGAGCGCAGCCCGGACCGGCAGGGCCACCCGCCGGCGCGCGGGCTCGCCGTCGGTGAACTCGATGAGCGCCTCCCCCTGCTCACCGGCCCGGAAGCTGGCCGGGCCGGTGACAGGAACGAAGCTCACCCCGTGACCGTAACGGGTGGGTCAGACAGAGAGCTCCGAGGCCGTACGACGCTCGCGCTGCCGCGCCAGGAAGGCACCGCCGAGCAGGACGACGCCACCGGCTCCGGCCAGGACGCCGGCCCAGGCCGTCGGGTGCTCGGCCGCGACCGCGGCCGACGCGAGGGGGACCAGGATCGCGGGAGCAGCGATCGCGAGGATCGTGAAGCCGGAGTGGTTGGTCAGTGACGCGGCGAGCGCCCAGAGCACGACCAGCACCGCGGCGAGCGCGAGGACCCACCAGACGTCGGCCTCCTTGAAGCCGACGTCGACGTTGGCTCCGCTGAACATGGAGTCGTCGGACGACGTACCGAACTCGTCGTCGCTGAACATCGCACCGAAGAACATCCCCAGGTAGCGGAAGGCGACGAACGCCGCCATCACGCCGACCAGGCCGATCAGGCCGATCGCGCCCACCACGACACCGGAGACGGCTCGGCTCGGCAGCGCCCAGCCGAGCAGGGTCACGACCACGACGAAGAGCGTGATCAGCACGCCCGCGAGGAGGCCGGGGTGGTCCTCGCCCACGCTGTCGGGCAGGACGTCGTCGATCGCGACGGCGTAGATCAGGACCAGGCCCAAGATGGCGACGACCACGAACGCGGCGCGCCGTGCGGCGACGTACCCGACGACGGCGAGGGCGATCATGACGCCACCGATCAGGTACGCCACCCAGTTGTCGTCCTCGTCGATGCCGATCCCGATCACCACCGCGGTCGAGAGGATGCCCGCCACGCCCGGCCAGGTGACGATCTCCTCCCGGGCCCGGCCGCCGGCAGCACGAGCGGTCAGCGAGCCGAGGACCGCGATCGCGAGCAGCGCCGCGGTGGCGGCGAGGGCGGTGCCGTAGTTCGACCAGTCCAGGTCGCCGTCGCTGCGGGCACGGAACCCGGCGATCGCGACGGCCGCCGCGAGCAGGCCGGTGCCGACCGCCACGATCGCGCCCGTGCTGCCCGCGCGGGACGCCCGCAGCGGGAGCTCGGGACGGAGGGGACCCCGACCCGCGTCGTCGGCCACCACCGGGGTCGGCGGGACCACCGGGATCGCCGTCGTCGCCGAATCAGCGGGCGGCGCCGGCTGTGCGGGCGGCGCGGGCTCCGCCGGGACGGGGGTCGGCGGGGGCGGCGGAGGCGGTGCGTCCGACCGGATCGGCTGGGTCTCGCCGGGGTCGGCGGACGGCGCGCCGTCGGGTTGGTCGTCACCGTCGCTGATCGCGCCCTGCGGCGGCTCGATCGGCTCGGGCGCGTCGCCACCCTGCTCCGGGGTGTTGCGGGAGTCGTCGCTCATGCGGTCAATCTAGGCCCGCACGGGGCCGGAACCGGGGAGGTTGGACCCAGGGACGCGGGCTCAGGATCGAGCCAGCACGCGACCGGTGATCGGCGGCAGGTCGGCGAGGGTGACGATGCCGGGGTCGGCGGCGACGACGTACGGCACCGCGTTCGTGACCGGCATCGCCGTGTAGATCATGCCGAGGCCCATGAAGCCGGGCTCGGTCCAGTCCTCCGGCGGCAGGCAGTGCAGGACGGTGCGCATGTTCGGCAGGCCGAACACCTGGATCACGTGGCCGTGGGCGAGCGGCTTCGGCGGCTCGACGTGGCTGCCCATGGTCCAGTTGAAGCCGACGCTGACGACGTTGCGGTCCCCCACCCACCCGCGGTGGTGGCCCATCACCCCGGCGACGGTGCCCTCCGGGATCGTCATGAACCCCAGGTCGGAGTCACCCGTGGCGGGCGTGAACGTCACGTCGAAGGTCATCCGGTCGAGCTGGACCCCGAGGGCGTCGGCCATCATGGCGGCCGACTCCGCGAAGACCTCGCTCTCGCGGCGGACCGACTCCGCCAGGCCGGGGGTGTCCGGGTCCTGCGAGAAGCCCATCGCGATCTGGGTGCCGGCGGACTCGTAGGTCGAGCAGTCCACCGACTCGGTGATCCGGATCTCGTCGACCCGCTCGCACGACCCGCTGAGCACCATGGCGACCACATTGGTCATCCCCGGGTGGGCGCCGCTGCCGAAGATGGTCGCGTTGCCACGGGCGCACGCCTTCTCGATCCGGGCGCGGTCCTCGGGCGTCTGCTTGCCGCCGGTGATCCACGCCGCGGAGGTGCAGACGTTGATGCCGTTCTCGAGCAGGGCCACCAGCTCGTCGACGACCGGCCAGAGCGGGTTGTAGCAGCAGGCGTCCGGCTGCAACGCGATCAGCGCGGCGATGTCGTCAGTGGCCAGGACCCCGGTCGGCTCGGGCCAGTCGCACAGCTCGGCGGCATCCTTGCCGACCTTCTCGGCACCGTGGGCGTAGACCCCGACCAGCTCCAGGTCCGGCCGGCTGAGGATCGCGTGCGCCGAGCGCCGGCCGATGTTGCCGGTCGTCCACTGGATCACGCGGAGGGGTCGGTCGAACCGGGGTGCGCTCATGCGGCGAGAGTAGAACCTGTTCTATTTTCTGTCGAGGGTGAGAGTTTCACCGGCCGGCCGGTGAAACTGGCGTACCTGGACGACGAAACTCACGCTTGGACGAGGAAACTTCGTCGTCCAAGCATGAGTTTCACCGGCCGGCCGGTGAAACTCCCGTCTGCCGGAAGTTCAAGCTTCGCCGCCGAAGGTCAGCCTGCGACGCCCAGCACCAGGGGTACGACGCCCGCGGCACCCGCGTCGTGGAGCGCGGCCGCGGCGAGGGTGAGCGTCCAGCCGGTCACCAGGCGGTCGTCGACGAGCAGCACCCGGGCGTCGCGGACGGCGTCCGGGGCGTCGAGGCGCAGTGCGCTGCGGCGGGACACGGCGGCGACCCGCTGGGCGGAGTTGGTGGCGCCGCGGTCCGGTCCGACGCCCGGGTCGACGACGGCCCAGCGGCCGGCGACGGGAACGCCCAGGAACCGGGAGAGGCCGGAGGCGAGGTCGGTGGTGAGCTGCGGACGGCGCTCGGACTCGACGACGACGATCGCGTGGACCTGGGGCTGCCAGTCCTGCAGCATCGCCACCATGGCCCGCGCGAG
The DNA here is from genome assembly GCF_001428825.1 of Nocardioides sp. Root240. Lineage (GTDB taxonomy): Bacteria > Actinomycetota > Actinomycetes > Propionibacteriales > Nocardioidaceae > Nocardioides. The sequence continues at coordinate 66,801 of NZ_LMIT01000004.1, forward strand.
CGGGTCGGGGACCGGGCCGTCGGTGGCGCGGCCGTCGGGGTCGAGCGCGAACAGTCCACGGAGAGCGGCGCCGTGGCCGAGGTCGGTGAGGCGGGCGATCGCGCGGCCCTCCTCGGCGGGCTGCTTGATCTTGCCCGAGAGGCCGATGCCGATCGCCGCGAGACCCGTGGGCCAGAGCTTGCGCGGCTCGATCGGGACGCCGGGCCGCGAGATCCGGTCGGCTGCCTCCTCCACGGCGGCGGCGGAGACCTCGGTCGAGAGGTCGAGGCCACCACAGTTGTCGCAGCGTCCACAGCGCCAGCCGGGGTCGGCGAGCACCTCGGGGTCGTCGAGCTGGCGGCGGAGGTAGAGCATGCGGCACTCGTCGGTGGTGAGGTAGTCGAGCATCGCCCGCTGCTCGGCGTCGCGGGCGGCGCTGACGCGGGCGTAGCGCTCGGCGTCGTAGTCCCACGGCCGGCCGGTCGCCTCCCAGCCCCCGCGGACCCGGCGCACGGCACCGTCGACGTCGAGCACCTTGAGCATCGTCTCGAGCCGGTTGCGGGACAGGTCGACCCGCGGCTCGATGGCCGCGGTGCTCAGCGCGCGGCCCTCCTCGGCGAGCACGGCGAGCGTCTCGCGCACCAGCTCCTCCCGCGGGAACGCGAGGGAGGCGAAGTAGGCCCAGATGTCGCGGTCCTCGAGCGCCGGCAGCAGGACCACCGATGCGCCCTCGGGAGGCAGGTTGGCACCGCGGCCGGCGCGGCCGACCTGCTGGTAGTAGGCCACCGGGCTGTTGGGCGCACCGAGGTTGACCACGAACCCGAGCGAGGCGTCGAAGCCCATGCCGAGTGCACTGGTGGCGACCAGCGCCTTGACCTCGCCGTCGACCAGCGCCTGCTCGAGGGCGAGCCGCTCGGTCTGCTCGGTCTGGCCGGAGTAGGCGGCGACCTGGTGGCCGCGGCTGCGGAGGTAGTCAGCGACCTCCTGGGTGGCGGCGACGGTCAGGCAGTAGACGATGCCGCTGCCGGGCTGCTCGGCCAGGTGGTCGGCCAGCCACGCGAGCCGTTGCTCGGCCGTCGTGAGCCGCACGACGCCGAGCCGCAGGGACGCGCGGTCGAGGCTGCCGCGCAGCACGAGGGTGTCGGCACCAAGCTGCTCGGCCACGTCGTCGGTCACCCGCTGGTTGGCGGTGGCCGTCGTCGCGAGCACCGGGATGCCGGCGGGGAGGTCCTGCAGGAGGGTGCGGATGCGGCGGTAGTCGGGCCGGAAGTCGTGCCCCCAGTCCGAGATGCAGTGGGCCTCGTCGACCACGAGCAGTCCACAGGTCGCCGCCAGCCGTGGCAGCACCTCGTCGCGGAAGCCGGGGTTGTTGAGCCGTTCGGGGCTGACCAGCAGGACGTCGACCTGCCCGTCGCGGATCTCGGCGTGCAGCTGGTCCCACTGGTCGACGTTGGTGGAGTTGACCGTGACCGCGCGGATGCCGGCGCGCTCGGCTGCGGCGATCTGGTTGCGCATCAGCGCCAGCAGCGGCGAGATGATCACCGTCGGACCGCTCCCCTGCTCACGCAGCAGCAGGGTCGCGATGAAGTAGACGGCCGACTTGCCCCAGCCCGTGCGCTGGACGACGAGGGCGCGCTGGCGGTCGACCACGAGCGCCGAGATGGCGGCCCACTGGTCGTCGTAGAGGCGCGCGTCGGGGTTGCCGACCAGGGCCCGGAGGTGCTCCTCGGCCCGGTCGCGGGTAGCGGTGGTGGCGGCGTCCGAGGTCATGGTGCGTGTCTACCAGCGCCGCCCGACAGAGCCGGATTCCTTGTCCTGGTTGTCCACAGATCCGATGGTCGGGAACTTTTCGGAATCCGGGGACAGGGTGTCGCCCGGCCACTAATGTCTCTCTTGCAGCCGCTGGAGACCCGAGACTCCGGCGGCTGCACCTTTTTTCCCGGCCCCGGGGCCGGGAGGTCGAGGAGCGGGGCGGGCACGCAGCGAAGCAAGCGAGACCGACCCGCGTCGCGAGACCCGAGCCCGCCGTGTGGCAGGTTCACCCGCACCGTTCGGTGGCAGATCACGGGGTCGGGGACGGATCAGGCCCGGGACCACCAGATCCGGGCGACCTCGAACCGGGACCCCGCGTGCCAGCGGGCCAGGACGTCGCCGACGTGCTTCTCCACGCCCTTGACCGAGATGCCGAGGGCCTCGGCGATCTGGGGGTTCGTCCGGCCGGCGGCGACCAGTGCGGCCACCTCGGACTGGCGAGGGCTGAGGGCCGGCGGTGCGACGGGGTCCGCGGGCGACGTGGCGCCGACGGCGGCGAGCAGGCCGATCCGGGTGGCGACGCCGAAGGCGCACAGGACCCGGGAGACGTGGGTACGCACGGTGCTCGGGGCGAGGAACAGCGCGGCGGCGATCTCCTCGACCTCCTGGCCGAGGAGGACGGCGCGGGCGACCTCGGCCTCGCGCTCGGACAGGCCGTCCCAGCCGGCGCCGGCGATGGGCGGGAGGCGGCGGCCCGACGAGGCGAGGGCGGCCGTCGCGGCCCGGCGGACGGCACCGAACCCGGCCCGGTCGCTGTCGGCGACCAGGGCCCGCAGCTCACGGGAGGCGGTGCCGAGGTCCTCGGCGAGGATCCGGGCACGGCCGAGCAGGATCTGTCCCTCGGCGGCCTCGACGCCGCGCTCGTCGGCGAGGCAGGCCTCGATGCTGGGTACGAGCAGCTCGATCGCGGTCTCGGAATCGCCCGCGGCGATCGCGACGCGGGCACGGGCACGACGCACGCTGGGCGCGGTGGAGGGATGACCGGCGAGCTCGGTGAGCGCCTCGAGCCAGGCGCCGACCGCGTCGGCGTCCTCCTCGAGCAGCGCGGCGTTGAGGAACATCTCGAAGCAGAGCGCGCGGTCGATCAGCGTGCACTGGCTCAGCGCCGCGTCGGCGCCCGCGCGGAACGCCAGGCTCGCCGCGGTACGGACGTCGTAGACCGCGATCGCGCCGAACGCGAGCAGCAGCAGCGCTCCCCGGTCGAGGAAGTCGCGCGGCTGGTCGGGGACCCGCGCCGCGATGTCGGCCGCGATCCGGATGCCGTCGGCATCACCGGCGTTGCCGCGGACCAGCACGGCCACCGCCTCGGTGACCGGGGCGAGCCGGCTGTCGGGGACCACCGACGCGCGGACCGACGGGAGCAGCGCCTGCGCGGGGTCGATCCGCCCGGAGAAGGCGGCGATGCGTGCCTGGCAGATCCACATCACGGGCGCGAACGGGTGGCCCTGCCAAGCCGCGCCCGCGGGCGGGCCGGTGGCGTCCATCGCGGCGGCGGTGCGGATCCGGGCCCCGACCAGGGCGGCCTCCGAGGCGACGTACCGGACGGCCGACCACCAGCGGGAGGACGGGTCGCCGGCGGCGGCGAGCAGCCCGCGCAGCTCGTCGCCGTCCACCGGGGCTGCATCGATGTCGCCCCCGGTCGCGAGCGACGCCGCGGCCAGGCACAGCGCGCGGGTGCAGTCGTCCTCGGCACGGGCCAGGCCCTCGAGGGCGTGCCGGGTGCCGGCGGCGAAGTCACCGAGCCAGAAGTCCGCGAGCGCCGCCAGTCCGAGCGCGGCCGGGCCGGCGCCCTCGACAGCGGCCAGGCATGCGGCGCGCGCCAGCTCCGGCGTACCCGCGGCGAGGTGGCCGAGGACGTCGTCGAGGAGCTCTCCCGCGGCCATGGACCGACGGTCCCACGTCGGGACGCCGCCGCGGGCGGCGTTCCGCGAATCGCATTACACCGATTCCCTACTACCGCCGCGAGCCGGGAGCCACCAGAGTCCTGATCCGGTACGACGGGAGGGGACCTCGATGAGGCGTGCACTGATCACCGGGCTGACCCTGGTGGCCGCGCTGGCCGCCGGGTGCGGCGACGACGGCGAGTCCGACGCGAAGGGCGACGGGGGCACCGGCCCGACGACGTCGTCCTCGGACGGCGGGGAGCCGGCGGCGCTCCCGAAGTACTGCGAGCTGCTCACCGCCGAGCAGATCACCGAGGCAGTGGGGGCCTCGGTGACCCTGGAGACGGACCCGTTCGGCGGCTGCGCGTTCTCGCAGGAGGACCCGCGGGCGCTCAGCGGCACCCTCGGCGCCACCGAGCTCGGTGAGGGTGCGGGCGGCTACGAGACCTACCAGTCCGGCTCCAAGGGTGCGATGGACACCTCGACCCGCCACGACGTGTCCGGGCTCGGCGACGCGGCGTACGTCGACATCGGGACCGTCGCCGGCGGCGAGAGCCTCCACGTCGCGGGCGGGGTGCTGTCCGGCACCGTCATCTCGACGCTCAACCTCGCGCAGGCGACCAGCATGGGCGAGGACGAGCTGCTCGCGATCAGCGAGAAGCTGCTGAAGCTGATGGCGGACGCGGGCTGATGGCCGCCGCGTTCTCACGGGCCAACGTCGCCACCATCGCCATCGTCACCGGGATCGCGCTCGTCTCCGGAACCGGCGGTGCCGTCGCCGGCGCGATGATCACCGGCAGGCAGATCAAGGACGGCACCGTCACCAGCATCGACATCGCCAACGGCAACCTGACCGGAGCTGACGTCAAGAACGGCAGCCTGGGAACCACCGACCTGTCGGCCGCGGCCAAGGCCAGCCTGAAAGGCGCGACCGGTCCGGCCGGAGTTCCCGGACCACCTGGAGCACCGGGAGCACCGGGAGCACCGGGAGCACCGGGAGCGCCTGGGACCCCGGCCTCGTTGTCAGCCGGCTACACGATCGTCCATGAGCGGGGCGCGGAATCGGTTCCAGGTGGCAATGCCGTCGTCAACGTCTACTGCCCCAACGGGAGTTGGGCGGTCGGCGGCGGAGGCGCGTTCGACCAGACCTCGGCCGCAGTCTCGACGAGTGTCCCCGTCAAGGCCACCCGCGATGGCGGCGTCCCCACCGGCGCCATCACCACACCGACCACGTACGCCGACGCCTGGCGGGTCGAAGGCAGGAACACGGGCGCCATCGACATGGCAGTCAGTGGCTACGTGATCTGTGTTCCAGCCACCCCCTGATTGGTCATCATCCCTATCGCACGGGACCCTCACCAGCTGGAACGGTGGGGCCCATGCGCCTGTTCACGAAGTCCAATGTCGCCACCATTGCCATCGTCACTGGGATCGTCGTCGCGTCCGGCACGGGAGGAGCGGTCGCCGGCGCCCTGATCACCGGCAAGCAGATCAAGGACGGCACGGTCACCAGCATCGACATCGCCAACGGCAGCCTGACCGGCACCGACATCAAGAATGCGACGGTCGGTCGCGGTGACCTGGCCACGTCCGCACGGGGCGTCCAGGCCCCCAAGGTCATCCTCGCGTCGGCACCCGTGATCGGCGGCAGCTGGAACACCGCTCCGGCCAGCTGCCCCTCCGGCTACCGCGTCCTCGCCGCCACGGGATGGATGACCAACTCACGCGGTGCGGTCCAGCTCGACACGAGCAACACCGGCGTGACCGCCTACAGTCCCGACGTCGATTCCAGCGACACGGTCAACCTTCGCCTGGTCTGCGCCATCTTCCCGTGAAGGCCGGCTGACCCGGCGGGCATCGTGTGATCTGTGTGGGTGGGAGTGGCCCCCAGGCCACTCCCACCCACACAGCTCCTGCTCCTCACCAGATGCGGACGCGCTGCTCCGGGTCGAGCCAGAGGCCGTCGCCGGGGGCGGTGCCGAACACCTCGTGGAACTCGTCGAGGTTGCGCACGATGTTGGCGCGGAACTCCGGCGGGCTGTGGGGGTCGATGGTGAGGTACTGCTGCTCCTGCTCGAGGCGACGCTTGGTGCGCCACACGTAGGCCCAGTTGAAGAACAGCTTGGTGCGGTCCTCGACCGAGGCGTTGCCGCCCCGGGCGATCTGGAAGGCGGTGTGGGCGATGGTCAGGCCGCCGAGGTCGCCGATGTTCTCGCCGACGGTGAGCGCGCCGTTGACCTTCTCGTCGGGCAGGTTGCGCGGCGCGAAGCCGTCGTACTGCGAGATCAGGGCCTTCGACTTGACCTCGAAGGCGGCCTTGTCGTCGGGGGTCCACCAGTCGTTGAGGTTGCCCTCGCCGTCGTACTGGGCGCCCTGGTCGTCGAAGCCGTGGCCGACCTCGTGGCCGATGACCGCGCCGATGCCGCCGTAGTTCTCCGCCTCGAGCGCGTCGGGCGCGAAGAAGGGCTTCTGCAGGATGCCCGCGGGGAAGCAGATCTCGTTGGTGCCGGGGTTGTAGTAGGCGTTGACCGTCTGCGGCAGCATGAACCACTCGTCGCGGTCGACGGGCGCGCCGATCTTGGCGAGCTGGCGGTCGGTCTCGAAGCCGGCCGCGGCCTGGGCGTTGGCCACCAGGTCGTCGGGGACGACGACGAGAGCGCTGTAGTCGCGGAACCTCTCCGGGTAGCCGATCTTCGGCCGGAAGGTGTCGAGCTTCTGGTAGGCCCGCTGCTTCGTCTCCTCGGTCATCCAGTCGAGCTTGCTGATGGACTGGCGGTACGCCGCGAGCAGGTTGGCGACCAGGTCGTCCATCATCGCCTTGGAGGTCGGCGGGAAGTGCCGCGCGACGTACTCCTTGCCGACGGCCTCGCCCATCGCGCCCTCGACGAAGGACACCGCGCGCTTCCACCGCGCGCGCAGCTCGGGGGTGCCCGACAGGGTGCGGCCGTAGAAGTCGAAGTTGGTCTGGACGAACTCCTCGGACAGGTACGGCGCCGCGGACCGCAGCACGCGCGAGAGGAACCAGTCGCGCCACGCCTCGACCGGGGTCGCCTCGAGGACGCCCGACAGGTGCTGGAGGTACGACGGCTGCCGCACCACGACCTCGGCGATGGTCGCCTGCGGGCCGCTGAGCCGGCCGCCCAGGTTGGTGATGTAGGCGTCCCAGTCGAACCCGGGGCACAGCGCCTTGAGCTCGTCGGCGGTCAGCCGGTTGTAGGTCTTCTGGACGTCGCGGGTCTCGGCGCGCTCCCAGTGACCCTTGGCGAGGTCGGTGTCGAGCTCGAGGATCCGCTGCGCGGCGCCGGCGGGATCCACGTGGCCGCCGAGCGTCAGCAGGCGGGTGAGGTAGGCGACGTACGCCTCGCGGATGTCGGCGAACTTGTCCTCGCGGTAGTAGGACTCGTCGGGCAGGCCGAGACCGCCCTGCACCACGTGGAAGAGGTAGCGGTCGGACTGGCGGTCGTCGGTGTCGACGTAGGACCCGAAGAGGCCGTAGCCGCCGATCCGCTCGAACTCGCCGAGGAAGGCGGCGACGTCGCGGACGTCGCGCAGGCCGGCGACCGCGTCGATCATCGGCTGGGCGGGCGCGAGCCCGGCGGCCTCGACCCGGTCGGTCGCCATGAAGGAGTTGTAGAGGTCGGCGATCTTGCGCGCGTCCTCGTCGCCGTCGGGGGAGGCGGCGAGCTCGGTGATGATCGCGCGCACGTCCTCCTCCGCCTGGTCGGCGAGCTGGACGAAGGGGCCCCAGCTGGACCGGTCGGAGGGGATCTCGGCGTCGCGCAGCCAGGCGCCGTTGACGTGGCCGAAGAGGTCGTCCTGGGGGCGGATGGCAGGGTCCATGCCCGGTCGGGCGTCATCGAGGATGCTCACGGGGCGAGCCTAGACCCGACGCGGAAGCGGTCGATGGGGCCGGGACCCTCCGGTCGGTCGGGCCGCTCGGGACGGGGGTCCTGAATTCGCCCGCGATGCTCAGCAGCGGGCGGCCGGTCCCGATCGATCCACCATGACGAAGATCTTCCGACTGGTGGCCTGCACGGTGCTGGGCCTCGCGCTCGGCATGGCCGGCTCTCCCTCGGAGGCCGCCGTCGTCGCGCCGAGCGGCGTGACCCGCAGCGTCGTGAGCGTGCAGGACGTCGTACCGACCCGGCTGCTGATCCAGCGGCTGCTCGAGGACCGCGTGCTCGCGCTGACCAACGTCGAGCGCCGCAAGCACGGCTGCCCGACCCTGCGCGCCAACACCTACCTGCGCAAGTCGGCCCGGGGTCACACCGTCACGATGGCGGCGCACGACCTGATGTCGCACCAGCTGCCCGGTGAGCCCTACTTCAGCCGGCGGATCACCCGTGCCGGCTACCGCGGCTGGAGCTCGGTCGCCGAGAACGTCGCCCGCGGGTTCAGCGGTCCGTCGTCGGTCGTCCGGGCCTGGATGAACAGCCCGAGCCACCGCCGCAACATCTTGAACTGCAGGTACCGCGACCTCGGCGTCGGCGTCGCCCTGGACGGCGGCCAGCTCTGGTGGACCCAGAACTTCGGCAGGCGCTGACCGGTTGTGAGCACCCCCGGACGAGACGGTCCGGAAGCGGCGTAACAGTAGTCCGTTCGGACTATCCAAGGCCGGTCGGAGCATCGATGTGACGACCGGCACAGGTCCCGGACCATCGATGACATGAACCGGGGGATTCAGTCATTCGTCATCGGCGCGCTCGTCGCCGCCGCCATCTTCGTCGGCCCATCAGGCGTCGGTACGGCGGCTCCGGCCGCCGCGGCCGTGTCGACCAGCACCAGCACGACCACCAGCACCACCACCAGCACGACCATCGCGACCAGGTCCCTGACCCTCGTGTTCAACAACGTCCTCGAGAGCGCCGCGGTCCTGCTCACGAACACCAAGCGGGCGCTCGCCGGCTGCCGGCCGCTGCGGATCAACACCGACCTGCGCCAGGCCGCCCGCAACCACTCGCGCCGGATGGCCCAGGCCGGTGTCATGTCCCACCAGCTGCCCGGCGAGATGCGCCTCGGGCGCCGGATCACCGCGTCGGGATACACCGGGTGGACCCGCGTCGCGGAGAACATCGCCGCCGGATTCAACACCGCGCCGCGCGTGATGAGCGCCTGGTGGGCCAGCTACTCGCACCACCGCAACATCGCCGACTGCAGCCTGCGCGAGATCGGCATCGGCGTGGTGTGGACCGGTCGGCGGATGTACTGGACCCAGGACTTCGGCCGCCGCTGAGGGCGCCGGATCCGCGACGGGGGACACGATGGTTGACAGGACCACCATGATGAGCCGCGTGCGTCTCGGTTCCCCCCTCGCCGTTGCCCTGCTCGGCCTCGTGCTCGTGCTGCCCGGCACGCTGTCGACAGCCACGACGAGCGGCCCGGCCGCCGTCGTACCGGTCTCGGGGGTGCCGCGGACGACCGTGGTCTCCACCCTGGAGTCCGACGTCCTCAAGGCGGTCAACGGCCGCCGGGTGCGGGCAGGTTGCCGGCCGCTGCAGCTGAACGCCGCGCTGCGGACCTCGGCCCGGCGGCACAGCATCACCATGGCGCGCCGCGGCGTCCTCAGCCACCGGTTGAGCGGCGAGTCGACCCTGCAGGCGCGGATCCGCGCCGCCGGCTACACCGGCGCCACGATGGTCGGCGAGGTGATCGCCAGCGGAGCGCGCTCCTCCGACACGGTGGTGGCGATGTGGATGCAGAGCTCGCTGCACCGCAAGATCCTGCTCAACTGCCGGTTCGTGCACGTCGGTGCCGGTGTGGTCAGGTCGTCGACCGGGCGGCCGTGGTGGACCATCGACCTGGCCCGCCGCTGAGCCCGGCCTCGAACCACGCTGGTCAGTCGCGGATCCGCACGACCGACTTGCCGAGCGTGGCCCGCTCGTCCATGTCGACCAGCGCGCGGCCGAACTCCTCGATCGGGTAGACCTTGCCGACCGGCGGCTTCACGGTGCCGGACTCGATCATCGGCAGCAGCTGCGCCCACTGCTGGCGCATGTAGCCCGGGTGGGAGAAGGCGTACTCGCCCCAGCCGACGCCGCGGATGTCGGTGTTGGTCAGCAGCAGCCGGTTGACCTTGACCTCGGGGATGCCCTCGCCGGAGGCGAAGCCGACGACGAGCACCCGACCCTGGCGGGCCAGCGCCCGCAGGGAGTCCGTGAACAGCGAGCCGCCCACGACGTCGAGGACGACGTCCACGCCGTTGCCGCCGGTGAGCTCGCGCGCGGCGTCCTTGAAGCCCTCCACCGGGATCGCCTCGTCGGCGCCGGCGGCGAGGGCGTAGGCCCGCTTCTCCTCGGTGCTCGCGACCGCGATGGTGCGCGCGCCGAGGGCCTTGGCGACCTGGATCGTGGCGGTCCCGACGCCGCCGGCCGCACCGTGCACGAGCACGGTGTCGCCGGCCTGCACGCCCCCGCGCTCGTCGAGGGCGAAGAGGGCGGTCAGGTAGTTCATGGGGAGCGCGACGGCCTCGTCGAAGGTGATCGAGTCGGGGATCGGGAAGACGTTCTCCACCGAGCCGACGACCAGCTCGGCCGCCCCGCCGTACCCGCCGACGCCCGCGACGCGCTGGCCCGGCTCGAAGCCCTCGCCCGCGACCACGACGCCGGCGAAGTCGACGCCGAGGGTGAACGGCGGCTCCGGGCGCAGCTGGTACATCCCCTTGCTCAGCAGCAGGTCCGGGAAGGCGATGCCGACGCTGTGGACCTCGACGAGCACCTCGCCGGGACCGGGAACCGGCTCCGGTACGTCGGTGACGACGATGTCGTCGGGGCCGGTGGTGGTGATGACCTGGACCGCGCGCATGGACCGCAGGCTACCGGTGTGCACTGGGCTCGCTCCGCTCGTGTGTCGCCCGTGTCCCGTGCGGGCGCGCGGTCACACCGGGTGGGCCGCCCTGTGGCGGGCGACCAGGTCGGCGTACCAGTTGAAGGAGCGCTTGGGCGTGCGCACCTGGGTGTCGTAGTCGACGTGGACGAGCCCGAAGCGCTGCGTGTAGCCCTCGGCCCACTCGAAGTTGTCGATGAGTGACCAGGCGTAGTAGCCGCGCACGTCGACGCCCCGCTCGACGGCCTCGGCGACGGCCGTCAGGTGCGCGGCGTGGTAGTCCACCCGCTCGTGGTCGTCGACGACACCGTGCTCGTCGGGACCCATGTTGTAGGCGCAGCCGGACTCCGTGATCACGATCGGGGGTACGGCGGCGCGCAGCCGGGCGCGGAACATGATGAGCCACTCCCGCAGCGCATCGGGTACGACGGGCCAGCCGAAGTCGGTCAGCGGGTAGCCCAGCACGTCGCGGAACTCGAACGGCAGCTCGGCGGTCTCGTCGGCCGCACCGATCCGCATCGGGTTGTAGTAGTTGACGCCGTAGAAGTCGAGGGGCTGGCGCATCGTGGCGAAGTCACCGTCGCGGACGTGGTCCTCGAGCAGCATCATCAGGTCGTCGGAGTAGCGGCCGAGCAGCATGCCCTCGAGGTAGTGGGCGTTCCAGAGCGCGTCGAAGAGCTTCGCCGCACCGACGTCGGCGGGGTCGTCGGAGGCCGGCCAGATCGGGGCGTGGTTGTTGGCGCAGCCCACGCTCGACGCACCCGCGGCGCGCAGCGCGATCGCGGCACGGCCGTGGGCGACCAGCAGGTGGTGACCGACGGGGAGCGCGTCGAACATAAGCGCCTTGCCCGGGGCGTGCATCCCGACCGCGTGGCCCATCAAGGTCACCACGTTCGGCTCGTTGACGGGCACCCAGTCGGTGACCCGGTCGGCGAGCCGCTCGCCGACGATCGCGGCGTAGTCAGCGAAGCGCTCGATGGTGATCCGGTTGAGCCAGCCGCCGTCGTCCTCCAGCGCCTGCGGGAGGTCCCAGTGGAAGAGCGTCGCCATCGGCTTGATCCCGGCCGCGAGCAGCCCGTCGACCAGCCGGTCGTAGAAGTCCAGGCCCTTCACGTTCGCCGGCCCGGAGCCGCTCGGCTGGATGCGCGGCCACGCGATCGAGAACCGGTAGCCGTCGGCGCCGAGGCGCCGCATCAGCTCGATGTCCTCGGCGTACCGGTGGTAGTGGTCGCACGCCACGGCGCCGCTCGACCCGTCGACGATCCGGCCCGGCTCGGAGGTGAACGTGTCCCACACCGACGGCCCCCGGCCGTCCTCGGCCACCGCGCCCTCGATCTGGTACGACGCCGTGCTCGTCCCGAACCGGAAGCCGGTCGGCAACCGGTCGACCAGGTCCCTCACCTCGTCCGCCATCGGGTACACCCTCCCGTGTGCGTGCCCGGACGACGGCCTGCCGCGCGTGCGCCAAAGGTCACCGGCACAATCTGACACGTGAGCGCAGAGATCCGCAGGGGAACAGACCGGTTCACCGAGCGTGTTGCCGGGCGGCTGAGCCAGCACGCCTTCTCGTTCGGTCCGCACCTGGACCCCGAGCGGATCTCGTTCGGTCCGATGGTGTGCCACGACGACCACGTGCTGGGCCGCGGGACCGGCTTCGAGGAGCACCCGCACGCCGCCCTCGAGATCGTCACCTGGGTGGTCTCGGGCTCGGTCGTGCACCGCGACGGCGCCGGTGGCTCCGCGGTGCTGCGCGCGGGCGAGTGCGGCGTGCTGAGCGCCGGTTCGGGCGTGCGGCACTCCGAGGTCGCCGGCGACGACGGACCGGCGCGGTTCGTGCAGGTCTGGCTCACGCCGGACGACCCGGAGGGCTCGCCGCACTACGCGAAGGCGTCGGCGCACGCCGTACCGGGGGCGGGATGGGTGCGGGTCGTCGGCCCCGGCGGGCCGCTGTCCGTGGGGGTCGCGGGCGCGGCCCTCGACGTGGCCCGGCTGGCAGCGGGCGAGACGCTGGCGCTGCCGTCCGCCGGGCGGGTGCACGCCTTCGTGGCGACCGGTGCGCTGCTGCGCTCCTCGCTGGCGGAGCCGCTCTCGGCCGGCGACGCCTTCGCTCTGGCCGACCGGCCGTCGTACGACGTGACGGCGGCGATCCCGACCGAGCTGCTCGTCTGGACGTTCGCCTGACCCTCAGGCCTCGCCCAGCTCCGCGTCGTCGACCAGGGCCCGGCCGATCTCGGCGAGCTGGCGGACCTGCTCGGGGCTGAGCCGGTCGAAGATCAGCTCGCGCACGTGCGCGACGTGGCTGGGCGCGACCTCCTCGAGCATCGCGGCGCCACCCTCGGTGAGCGTCACGAACTGGCGCCGCTTGTCCTCGGCGCACTGCTGCCGCTCGACCCAGCCGCGCTGCTCGAGCGCGGCGATCGCGTGGCTGAGCCGCGACGGGCTGGACGCCGTGAGCCGGGCGAGGTCGCCCATCGTGAGCGTGCGGTCGGGCTGAGCCGAGAGGGTGGCGAGCATCCCGTAGTAGTTGTGCGGGATGCCCACCTCCTCACGCAGCAACTTGTCGAGCGCCTGCGGGAGGGCGTGCACGATCCGGATGAGGGGCAGCCAGGCCGCCATCTCGTCCTCGTCGAGCCACGTCGTCACGCGGACAATTCTCCCAGATCGAGCGTGTGCGCGGTGTGGTCCCGCTTGACCGTCAGGTAACGGCGGTTGGCCTCGGACAGGTGCACGCCGGTCGGCACCCGCTCGTCGACACCCACGCCGTGCTCGGCCAGCTGCGCGGCCTTGTCGGGGTTGTTGCTCAGCAGCCGGATCCGGTCGGCGCCGACGGCCCGCAGCATCTGCGCGGCGGCGCGGTAGTCACGCTCGTCCTCGCCCCGGCCGAGCGCGAGGTTGGCCTCGTAGGTGTCGAGGCCGGCGTCCTGGAGCGCGTAGGCGTCGAGCTTGGCGTACAGGCCGATGCCGCGACCCTCCTGGCGCAGGTAGAGCAGGAACCCGCCCTCGTCGGCGATCCGCTCGACCGCCTCGCGCAGCTGGGGACCGCAGTCGCAGCGCTCCGAGCCGAAGACGTCGCCGGTGAGGCACTCGCTGTGCGGGCGGACCAGCGGCGCCGTACCGCCGTCGGGGAGGGCGGCGATGCGCTCGCGCCAGCTGCCGAGCCCGAGCAGCAGGTGCTCCTTGCCGTCGACCAGGCCCTCGAAGGTGACCACGTCGGCGGTGGTGGCGTAGCCGTCGGGGAAGCGCAGGGGGACGACGACCTGGGTGCGGATCGCGGCGACGGGCGCGGGGGCGCGCAGGATCGCGGGGACGTCGCGGTTCGTCGTCCGGGGGACGCGGGTGAGGCAGGTCGTCATCGTCGCTCCATTATTTCAAACTTGAAATGATGGAGGTGCAAGGCGACCCCGCCGCCTGTTATTCCCGGCTTGACGGAGCTTGCGTCATAGGCTCCGTGGGCTTGAGCCCCCGGAGCCTATGACGTTGCGTCGGAGCCTTGGGCCTCAGACCTTCTTGGCCTCGGGGTCGAACACCATGTCGTCGGGGACGACGAGCCCGTACTGCGCCAGCGTGTCACTGAGCACCGCGGTCACCTGCCGGGTCAGCCGCTCGACGAGCTGCTCCTGCGACTCGTCGTGGTGGTCGAACCACCAGATGATGCTCGCGTCCACCATCCCCATCACGCCGACCAGGACGCCCTCGGGCGGGTCGGCGGAGAGCGGGGTCTCGCGGAGGTAGGCACGGGCAGCGTCGACGATCTCGCTCAGCAGGCGGGTGCGGCCGAGCCGCGCGCGGTGCAGTGCCTTGGTCTGCTGCTGCGCCGCGAGGAACCGGAACAGGTGGGGGTGCTCGGCGGCCCACGCGACACAGGGAGCGATCAGGCCGCCGACGATCTCGGCCGGCGTACCGGCGCGGGCGAAGTGGGGCCGGACCCGGCGGATCAGCTCGGTGGCGGCGTAGCGCGCGACCTCGGCGTCGAGCTGCTCCTTGCTGGCGAAGTGGCGGTAGACGTTGGGGCGCGGGATGCCGGCGCGCTCGGCGATCTGGCCCATCCCGACGGCAGAGCCGCCCTCCTCGATCGCGTCGATCGCGGCCTGGACGACCTGCGCCCGGCGGGCGTCGCTCTCCAGCGCCTCCTTGGCATTGCGCCGGCGCACGGTCGAGTCGACCCACTTCACCACGTCCACCACAGGGGGAGGTTAGCGCGCGGATACACCTTGTATCCAGAGGTGTCCGCATGGCACCCTGTGCCTGATACATGGTGTACCCAGCGCCGTACCCGACCTCTTAAGGACCGAAGATGCCCCGTCGCTCGCCGTGGATGAACACCGACCTCGACGACTTCCGTGACCTCGCCCGCACGTTCTGCGAGAAGGAGATCAAGCCGAACGTCGACCGGTTCATCGAGAACAAGCAGGTCGACCGCGACCTGTGGAACAAGGCCGGCGAGGTCGGTCTGCTGTGCCTGTCGGTCCCCGAGGAGTACGGCGGCGGGGGCGGCTCGTTCGCCCACGAGGCGATCCTGATCGAGGAGCAGGCCCGGGTCGGCGACAGCTCGTGGGGCGCCTCGCTCCACAACGGGATCGTGGCCCACTACATCCTCAACTACGGCACCGAGGAGCAGAAGCTGGAGTGGTTGCCAAGGATGGCCAGCGGTGAGGTCGTCGGCGCCATCGCGATGACCGAGCCCGGCACCGGCTCGGACCTGCAGTCGATCAAGGCCAAGGCGATCCGTGAGGGCGACGAGTACGTCGTCAACGGCTCCAAGATCTTCATCACCAACGGCGCCCAGGCCGACATGGTCATCACCGTCGTGAAGACCAACCCGGAGGAGGCCGCCGCCGGCATCTCCCTGGTCATCGTCCCGACCGACACCCCCGGCTTCGCCCGCGGCAAGGTGCTCGACAAGATCGGCATGAAGGGCCAGGACACCTCCGAGCTGTTCTTCGAGGACGTGCGGATCCCGGTCACCAACCTGCTCGGCTCCGAGGAGGGCCAAGGCTTCATCCAGCTGATGGAGCAGCTCCCCCAGGAGCGCCTGATCGTCGCCGTCTCGAACGTCGCCGCGATGGAGCTGTGCTTCGAGGAGACCCTCCGCTACGTCCACGAGCGCCAGGCGTTCGGCCGCCCGATCTGGGGCTTCCAGAACACCAAGTTCAAGGTGGCCGAGATCGCCACCGAGTCCCGCGTCGCCCGCTCCTTCGTCGACGAGTGCATCGAGCTCCACCTCGAGAAGCAGCTCGACATCCCCACCGTCGCGATGGCCAAGCTCTGGTGCTCCGAGCGCGCCCAGAAGGTCGCCGACATGTGCCTCCAGCTGCACGGGGGCTACGGCTACATGAACGAATACCCGATCGCCCGCGCCTGGGCCGACCTCCGGGTGTCACAGATCTACGCCGGCACGAGCGAGATCATGAAGGAGATCATCAGCCGGTCGCTGCCCGCGCCTGCCTGAGGCTCCGTCTCCACAGAGGAGTTTCACCGGCCGGCCGGTGTTTCTCCCGTGCTTGGACGACGAAACTCACGCTTGGACGAGGAAGTTTCGGCTCTTCTGCTGCATGTGTGGGTGGGATGAGCGGGTCCTGACGAGCACACGCCG
>NZ_LMIT01000005.1 GCF_001428825.1 Nocardioides sp. Root240
GCGACCAGGCAGTCTTGTCATCAAGTCTTCATCAACTCTGGGCCATTACCTACGGATCGACGCTGGAGACGCGAATCCGGTACACGCCGTCGGACGTCTTCGAGACGTTCCCGCTACCACCTCGCACCGAACGTCTTGACGCCGCTGGACGGTTGTTGGATCACGAGCGCCGCGAGATCATGCTGCGCCGCGATCTCGGACTCACCAAGCTCTACAACCTTGTCAATGACTCAGGCATCAACAACGACCCCGACGTCAGCCGGATGAGGGAGATCCATGTCGAGATCGATGAGGCGCTCGTTGCCACATATGGCTGGGATGATGTCGACCTGGATCATGGTTTCCACGCGTACCGTCAGGTCGCGCGGTGGGGGCCGTGCGCGGACGCGCGCACCGAGCTCTTGGATCGTCTTTTGGCCGAGAATCACGCGCGGGCCGCGACCGGTGGGACCGGGCCGAAGGGTCACGCAAACGTCCCGCCGGACCAAGGGACCCTGTTCACCTGACGCCGGCACGCCTCAGCTCAATCAAACAAGGTCACGGCGTCATCGTCCGTTTCGTGGCGGCCGTCATACGTGCGGCTCGACGGCTCTGAGGCTGCTCGGCGGTGGTTCTCCTCGAGTAGCCGGTCGAGGATCTCCACCCGGGCCGTCGGACTGACCGTCCACCTCACCATCTTCCTGTATTCGTGAAAGCCGTGCTCTAGCCCGAGGTCGCCCCACCCGTAGGCGCTCAACACTGCTTGGTCCAGCTCCCGGTGGATCCCTCGCATCCGAGCGATGTCGCCGTCGGCAGTGTTCGGAAGGGTCGGGTCATTAATGAGGTTATAGAGCTTGGTGAGGCCGAGATCGCGACGGAGCATAATTCCTCGCCGCTCCGCGTCAAGGATCAGCCCGAGCTGATCCAACTCGTCTGTTGGCGTTGGCCGTGGGAAGGTCTCGAACACGTCGGACGGCGTGTATCGAGGGTCATTCCTCATGCCGGAGCCGTACGTGATCGCCCAGAGCTGATGAAGACTTGATGACAAGACTGCCTGGTCGC
>NZ_LMIT01000006.1 GCF_001428825.1 Nocardioides sp. Root240
TGGAACCAGCCCCGGTCGGGACGGGTGTTTCAACGTAGTCGGTGACGGTGTTGTTGGCCCAGTGGCTGGCTTCGAACTCCGCGGGTGGGACGAGGCCGATCTCTCCGTGAAGGCGCCGGTGGTTGAACCAGTCGACGTACTCGGCCACGGCGATCTCGACATCGCCGACGTTCTTCCAACCGCCCTTGGGACGCATGACCGGGTTGCGGATGCACTCGGCCTTGAACAGCGAGTTCAACGCTTCGGCCATCGCGTTGTCATACGAATCGCCCTTGGAACCGACCGATGCGACGGCCTCCGCCTCGGCCAACCGCTCGGTGTATCGAATCGCACGATATTGAACGCCCCTGTCCGAATGATGCGTCAGACCGGTGACGTCGCGGCCGGCTCGCTGCCGGTTCCACAGGCCCATGTCGAGGGCATCCAGCGCCAGATCGGTGCGTAGCGACGTGGACACCTGCCAGCCCACGATCATCCGCGAGTAGACGTCCAGGACGAACGCGACGTAGGTCCAACCGGCATGCGTTCTGACGTAGGTCAGGTCGGCTACCCAGAGCTGGTTCGGTGCGCTCGCGACGAACTTCCGCTTCACCAGATCCTCGGGGCGTTCGGTCTCAGCACCGTCACCGATGGTGGTCTTGCGGGACTTCTCGCGTGGGATGCCACGCAGTCCCTCGGCACGCATGAGCCGCTCGATGGTGCACCGGGCCACGGTGATGCCTTCGCGGTTGAGCTCGGCGTGGACCTTCCTCGCGCCATAGACACCCAGGTTGGCCTTGTGCGCGACCTTGATGTCCTCAACCAGTTCGGCGTCACGGATCGCTCGTGCCGACGACGGCCTGGTCTTGGCGGCGTAGTAGCTGCTCGGGGCAATCTGCACGCCGGCGTTCTTCAGCACAGCGCAGATCGGCTCGACCCCGACCTCACGCCCATCGACCACGTCGTGGCGATGAGCGTCGATATAGGCCACTACCTGCTGGTGGGGCGGTCGAGCTCCGCCGCGAAGAAAGCCGCCGATGTCTTCAAGATGTGGTTGGCCCGACGCAGCTCACGGACCTCCTGCTCGAGCTCGGCCAGACGCTGCGCGTCGCTGGTCGTGGTGCCCGGACGAACCCCGCCGTCGATCTCGGCTTGGCGGACCCAGTTGCGCAAGGTCTCAGGATGCATGCCGAGCTGGCCCGCCACTCGCGGGATCGCACCCGCCCTGGTCGCGGGGTCCTGCCTGAGCTCTACTGCCATCCGGGTCGCGCGCTCACGCAACTCGTCGCCGTACTTCCTCGGTGCTGCCATGACTCTCATCCTCCATGGATTGAGAGCCTCCATCAGACCCGGGGCGATTCAC
>NZ_LMIT01000007.1 GCF_001428825.1 Nocardioides sp. Root240
TTCGGCTCTTCTGCTGCATGTGTGGGTGGGATGAGCGGGTCCTGACGAGCACACGCCGCTCCCTGTCTAGGTTTCGAGCTGTCTAGGAACAAAACCGGGCGGCAGGAGAACGGCGTGGCACTCGTCAGCCTATGGCGTGGCTTGTTGGGGCTTGAACACACCGCGATCGAGAACGTCCGCCGCGACGGTGACGTGCTCGTCGTTGACGTCCGGCCGATGGCACGGCAGCGGGACCGGTGCGGTCGATGTCGACGACGTTGCCCGCGCTACGACACGGGTCGGGGACGGCGCCGGTGGCGCAGCCTGGACCAGGGCACCACCCTGACGTTCCTGGAAGCCGACGCGCCCCGCGTGCGATGCCGCCAGCACGGCGTGGTGGTCGCCCACGTGCCCTGGGCAGCCCACGACGCCGGGCACACCCACACCTTCGACGCGCAGGTGGCCTGGCTGGCCACGAAGACCTCGAAAGCGGCCACCACGGAGTTGATGCGGATCGCGTGGCGCACCGTCGGCGCGATCATCGCCCGGGTCTGGGACGCCGCCGAAGCAGCTGCTCCCACTGACGGGCTCGACGGGCTGAGCCGGATCGGGATCGACGAGATCTCCTACCGCCGCAACATGAAGTACCTGACCGTGGTCGTCGACCACGACACCGGCCTGCTGGTGTGGGCCGGCGAAGGACGCAGCCGAGCCACACTGCGCGCGTTCTTCGACGAGCTCGGACCCGAGCGGTGCGCCCAGCTGACTCATGTCTCGGCCGACGGCGCGTCCTGGATCGAGGAAGAAGTCACCCTCTGCTGCCCCAACGTGGTGATCGGCATCGACCCGTTCCACGTCGTGAAGTGGGCCAACGAGGCACTGGCACGGGTCCGTATCGACGCCTGGCAAGACGCCCGACGACTCGCCCGGTTCGACCCACCCACACTGACCGGATGGGCCCGCCGGAGCCAATGGCTGCCCGGACGTGATCTGGCCCGCGGACTGAAGGGCTCACGGTTCGCACTGTCGAAGAACCCCGAGAACCTCACCGACCGCCAACGCGCCAAGCTCGAGTGGATCGCGACCGCTGATCCCCGCCTGTACCGGGCCTACCTGCTCAAGGAAGCCCTGCGGCTGGTCTTTCAGATGCCACCCGAGCAAGCCAGACCCGAGCTGGATCGGTGGCTGGCCTGGGCACGTCGATGCCGCATTCCCGCGTTCGTCGAACTCGCCCGCAAGATCCGCCGTTACCGCGACCGGATCCTGACCGCGATCGAGCACAACCTGTCCAACGGGCGCGTCGAGGGCGTCAACACCAGAATCCGACTCCTCACCAGAATCGCGTTCGGCTTCCACACCTCACACGCACTCATCGCCCTCGCGATGCTCAGCCTCGGCCGCCACCGACCCGCACTCCCCGGCCGAACCTGACCCACACATCAGTCAGAAGCATCGAA
>NZ_LMIT01000008.1 GCF_001428825.1 Nocardioides sp. Root240
AGCGTGTGATGTTTGAGAACTCAACAGTGTGTCATGCATAGATTGTTTGTGACGTTTGTGTGCATTCGGTCATGATGGATCTCTTCTTTGGGAGGGGTTTGGATTGGTTGGGATGTGTGTTTTCGGCAATGAATGATTCTGACAACTTGTTGTCAGGGTTTGTTTAGATGTCGGGTTAGAATTTTCTTATGGAGAGTTTGATCCTGGCTCAGGACGAACGCTGGCGGCGTGCTTAACACATGCAAGTCGAGCGGAAAGGCTCCTTCGGGGGTACTCGAGCGGCGAACGGGTGAGTAACACGTGAGTAATCTGCCCTGGACTCTGGGATAGCCACCGGAAACGGTGATTAATACCGGATACGACCACTTTAGGCATCTGAGGTGGTGGAAAGTTTTTCGGTCCAGGATGTGCTCGCGGCCTATCAGCTTGTTGGTGAGGTAATGGCTCACCAAGGCTTTGACGGGTAGCCGGCCTGAGAGGGTGACCGGTCACACTGGGACTGAGACACGGCCCAGACTCCTACGGGAGGCAGCAGTGGGGAATATTGGACAATGGGCGGAAGCCTGATCCAGCAACGCCGCGTGAGGGATGACGGCCTTCGGGTTGTAAACCTCTTTCAGTACCGACGAAGCGAAAGTGACGGTAGGTACAGAAGAAGGACCGGCCAACTACGTGCCAGCAGCCGCGGTAATACGTAGGGTCCGAGCGTTGTCCGGAATTATTGGGCGTAAAGGGCTCGTAGGCGGTTTGTCGCGTCGGGAGTGAAAACAGCGGGCTTAACTCGTTGCTTGCTTCCGATACGGGCAGACTAGAGGTATGCAGGGGAGAATGGAATTCCTGGTGTAGCGGTGAAATGCGCAGATATCAGGAGGAACACCGGTGGCGAAGGCGGTTCTCTGGGCATTACCTGACGCTGAGGAGCGAAAGTGTGGGGAGCGAACAGGATTAGATACCCTGGTAGTCCACACCGTAAACGTTGGGCGCTAGGTGTGGGACCTATTCCATGGGTTCCGTGCCGTAGCTAACGCATTAAGCGCCCCGCCTGGGGAGTACGGCCGCAAGGCTAAAACTCAAAGGAATTGACGGGGGCCCGCACAAGCGGCGGAGCATGCGGATTAATTCGATGCAACGCGAAGAACCTTACCTGGGTTTGACATACACCGGAAGCCCCCAGAGATGGGGGTCTCTTTGATACTGGTGTACAGGTGGTGCATGGCTGTCGTCAGCTCGTGTCGTGAGATGTTGGGTTAAGTCCCGCAACGAGCGCAACCCTCGTTCCATGTTGCCAGCGGATTATGCCGGGGACTCATGGGAGACTGCCGGGGTCAACTCGGAGGAAGGTGGGGATGACGTCAAGTCATCATGCCCCTTATGTCCAGGGCTTCACGCATGCTACAATGGCCGGTACAAAGGGCTGCGATCCCGTGAGGGGGAGCGAATCCCAAAAAGCCGGTCTCAGTTCGGATTGGGGTCTGCAACTCGACCCCATGAAGTCGGAGTCGCTAGTAATCGCAGATCAGCAACGCTGCGGTGAATACGTTCCCGGGCCTTGTACACACCGCCCGTCACGTCACGAAAGTCGGCAACACCCGAAGCCGGTGGCCTAACCCTTGTGGGGGGAGCCGTCGAAGGTGGGGCTGGCGATTGGGACGAAGTCGTAACAAGGTAGCCGTACCGGAAGGTGCGGCTGGATCACCTCCTTTCTAAGGAGCACACCCGAGATCGACAGCCGAATGAGTTGTTGACGTATGGGGTGTTCACTAGTGGAACACAAACGATTGTTCGCTCTTCTTGGCCTCGGCTGTTTGGCTGTGGTCGTGGGGAGTGTGTACGCATGGCACGCTGTTGGGTGTCTGAGGCATCAGACGCGCCTGGTCCCTTCTGTTCTGGGGCGCTGGTCGGCTTCTGGTTGTTTGACTTCTTGATAGTGGACGCGAGCATCCACCCGCGTAGCAGCTGCGACTCTTGATGGGTCGGGGTTGGTGACGACGGGTGAATGTGTTGTTTCGTATCGAATTGATTGTTTTGTGTGTTCTCTTAATCGGTTTGTCCCACTGGAGAGCCATCGGGCTGCATTCGAGTCTGCGTGACGGTGAAACGTTGTGTGGGTTTGTTTGTGTGTGTTGGTGGTTTGTTGTGGGCAAGTTGTTAAGGGCACATGGTGGATGCCTTGGCATCGAGAGCCGATGAAGGACGTGGGAGCCTGCGAAATGCCCTGGGGAGTTGGCAACCGAGCGTTGATCCGGGGATGTCCGAATGGGGAAACCCAGCACGAGTCATGTCGTGTTACCTGCACCTGAATGAAATAGGGTGTGTGGAGGGAACGCGGGGAAGTGAAACATCTCAGTACCCGCAGGAAGAGAAAACAAAAGTGATTCCGAGAGTAGTGGCGAGCGAAATCGGATGAGGCCAAACCTCAGTTGTGTGATAGCCGGCAGGCGTTGCAGTTGAGGGGTTGTGGGAGTGTTGTTGCCGTCTCTGCCGGGGTGGCGCACAGTAAGAAACCGTTCGTGAAGTCGAAGTCCGTTGGAAAGCGGTGCCGTAGCGGGTGATAGCCCCGTAGACGATAGTGTGCGGCTGTGTTCAGCATTTCCCAAGTAACACGCCACCCCTGAAATGGTGTGTGAATCTGGCGGGACCACCCGTTAAGCCTAAATACTTCTCGATGACCGATAGCGGACCAGTACCGTGAGGGAAAGGTGAAAAGTACCCCTGGCGGGGAGTGAAATAGTACCTGAAACCATGTGCCTACAATCCGTCGGAGCCTGTGAGGGTGACGGCGTGCCTTTTGAAGAATGAGCCTGCGAGTTTGCGTTGTGTGGCGAGGTTAACCCGTGTGGGGAAGCCGTAGCGAAAGCGAGTCCGAATAGGGCGTTTGAGTCGCACGATCAAGACCCGAAGCGGAGTGATCTATCCATGGGCAGGTTGAAGCGCCGGTAAGACGGCGTGGAGGACCGAACCCACTTCAGTTGAAAATGGAGGGGATGACCTGTGGATAGGGGTGAAAGGCCAATCAAACTCCGTGATAGCTGGTTCTCCCCGAAATGCATTTAGGTGCAGCGTTGCGTGTTTCTTGCCGGAGGTAGAGCACTGGATAGCCGATGGGCCCGACCAGGTTACTGACGTTAGCCAAACTCCGAATGCCGGTAAGTGAGAGCGTGGCAGTGAGACTGTGGGGGATAAGCTTCATAGTCGAGAGGGAAACAGCCCAGACCATCGGCTAAGGCCCCTAAGAGGCGGCTAAGTGGAAAAGGATGTGGAGTCGCAGTGACAACCAGGAGGTTGGCTTGGAAGCAGCCACCCTTGAAAGAGTGCGTAATAGCTCACTGGTCAAGTGATTCCGCGCCGACAATGTAGCGGGGCTCAAGCCGCCCGCCGAAGCCATGGCATTAGTACTTAACCCAAGCCGGACTTGATCTTGGTTCAGGGGTACTGATGGGTAGGGGAGCGTCGTGTCACGAGTGAAGGGCCGGAGTGATCCAGGTCTGGACGTGACACGAGTGAGAATGCAGGCATGAGTAGCGAATCACGGGCGAGAAACCCGTGCGCCGATTGATCAAGGGTTCCAGGGTCAAGCTAATCTGCCCTGGGTAAGTCGGGACCTAAGGCGAGGCCGACAGGCGTAGTCGATGGACAACGGGTTGATATTCCCGTACCGGCGAAGTGGCGCCCATGCTGAACCCGGTGATGCTAACCACCCGAAACCCAGCTTATTGATCCCTTCGGGGTGAGAGGGCTGGGCGGAGCGTGGGATCCGACCCGGTAGTAGGCAAGCGATGGGGTGACGCAGGAAGGTAGCCCAACCGCCGCGATGGTAGACGGCGGGTAAGCATGTAGGGGATGTGGTAGGCAAATCCGCCACATGGCCGTTTGATCGGTGACCCTGAGATGTGATGCCGACCCCGTAGGGGGGAAGTGGGTGATCCTATGCTGCCGAGAAAAACCTCTAGCGAGCCACGAGCCGCCCGTACCCGAAACCGACTCAGGTGATCAGGTAGAGAATACCGAGGCGATCGAGACAACCATGGTTAAGGAACTCGGCAAAATGCCCCCGTAACTTCGGGAGAAGGGGGGCCTGGATCGTGTACCCACTTGCTGGGGAAGCGTGAAGGGCCGCAGAGACCAGGGGAAAGCGACTGTTTACTAAAAACACAGGTCCGTGCGAAGTTGTAAGACGATGTATACGGACTGACTCCTGCCCGGTGCTGGAAGGTTAAGAGGACGGGTTAGACGCAAGTCGAAGCTCAGAATTTAAGCCCCAGTAAACGGCGGTGGTAACTATAACCATCCTAAGGTAGCGAAATTCCTTGTCGGGTAAGTTCCGACCTGCACGAATGGAGTAACGACTTTCCTACTGTCTCAACCATGGACTCGGCGAAATTGCACTACGAGTAAAGATGCTCGTTACGCGCGGCAGGACGGAAAGACCCCGGGACCTTTACTATAGTTTGGCATTGGTGTTTGGTTCGGCTTGTGTAGGATAGGTGGGAGACTGTGAAGCGGCCACGCCAGTGGTTGTGGAGTCATCGTTGAAATACCACTCTGGTCGTACTAGATGTCTAACCTCGGGCCATGATCTGGTTCAGGGACAGTGCCTGATGGGTAGTTTAACTGGGGCGGTTGCCTCCCAAAATGTAACGGAGGCGCTCAAAGGTTCCCTCAGCCTGGTTGGCAATCAGGTTTCGAGTGTAAGTGCACAAGGGAGCTTGACTGTGAGACAGACATGTCGAGCAGGGACGAAAGTCGGAACTAGTGATCCGGCGACTCCGAGTGGAAGGGTCGTCGCTCAACGGATAAAAGGTACCCCGGGGATAACAGGCTGATCTTCCCCAAGAGTCCATATCGACGGGATGGTTTGGCACCTCGATGTCGGCTCGTCGCATCCTGGGGCTGGAGTAGGTCCCAAGGGTTGGGCTGTTCGCCCATTAAAGCGGCACGCGAGCTGGGTTTAGAACGTCGTGAGACAGTTCGGTCCCTATCCGCCGCGCGCGTAGGAAACTTGAGAAAGGCTGTCCCTAGTACGAGAGGACCGGGATGGACGAACCTCTGGTGTGCCAGTTGTACCGCCAGGTGCATGGCTGGTTGGCTACGTTCGGAAGTGATAACCGCTGAACGCATCTAAGCGGGAAGCACGTTTCAAGATGAGGTTTCCCACCCCTTGTGGGTTAAGGCCCCCAACAGATTATTGGGTTGATAGGCCGGAGGTGTACAGCAGTAATGCCCAGCCGACCGGTACTAATAGGCCGAAGACTTGCCACAACAAACCCCCAACACACATCAACAAATCCGATTCGTGTTGCGAGAACAACATTCAGATCCATGATCTGTCGCGTCCACACATATCAAGAGACCAACCCGGTCCCTGGTACGACATCGTCGTACGGGAGCGTGGTTCATAGAGTTACGGCGGCCATAGCGGCAGGGAAACACCCGGTCCCATCCCGAACCCGGAAGTTAAGCCTGCCAGCGCCGATGGTACTGCAACCGAGAGGATGTGGGAGAGTAGGACGCCGCCGGACA
>NZ_LMIT01000009.1:0-69219 GCF_001428825.1 Nocardioides sp. Root240
CCGACATGGACCACCGGGCCAGACCGGGGACCACAACGACACCCCGTTGACCCGCCACTCCCATCGGGCCAAGACACATCTCGGCTACGAGGTCCACCAGCTCGGACCCGACCGATGGATCTGGCGCACGCCCCACGGTCTGCACCGCCTCGTCACCGGCGAGGGCACCCGGTCGATCACGCAGGTCGACTACCACACCCTGCGCATCGAGCTCGGCGGCAAGTACGTCCTCACCGCCTGACGGGTCAGTCGCAGGCGAAGATTCCCGACCTCGCGACCCAGCCGGCGTACGCCGTCGCACGGTCGGCGAACGCCGTGTCCTCGGTGGACGCGTCCGGTCCCAGCGCGCTGTGGGCGCGCACCACGTCGTCGGTGACCACGAACAGGGCAGCAGGCCCGCACCCGGCCTCGAGCGTCATCCCCGCGAACTCCAGCCCGTCCTGGTCCGGCGCCTCGTCGAGCAGGTCGGCGTAGCTGCCGTCGTCGGCGAGCGAGTCCTCGTCGTCGCCGGCGACCGCGACGGCGGTGTCGACGTCGCCGGCGACCGCCAGGCGCTCGTCGGGCACCAGCCGGACCGCGTCGCCTTCGGGGGTGTTCTTGAGCGCGTCCGCGAGTGCCTCGAAGTCGGTGTCGTCGTCGAGCTTCCACACCCGGACGGTGTCGTCGCCGGTCGTCGCGAACGCCTCCCACTCGACGCGGGCGTCGATCGTCAAGGGGGCGGCGTAGGGCTCGCCGTCGCGGTCCTCGAGCGCCGCGCGGTCCACGAAGGTCACCGACGTGGCCCCGGCGGGCAGGTACTCGAGCGCCTCCTCGACCCGCGAGCTGCCGTCGAGCAACCCGCACGCCGCCAGCCCCGACCACCCCGGCGCCAGCAGGCAGAGCGCGAGAGCGAGGCGCCCGGGCGTGTGCGTCATGGACCCCATCATTACGCTCGAGATCATGACCGCCACCCCGGCCCACCGGCTGTTGCTCGTCCACGCCCACCCCGACGACGAGTCGATCGGTCAGGGCGCCACGATGGCCAAGTACGTCGCCGAGGGTCGCGGCGTCACCCTCGTCACCTGCACGGCGGGCGAGATGGGCGAGGTCCTCGTCCCCGAGCTCGCCCACCTGGCCGCCGACCAGGACGACCGGCTCGGCGAGCACCGCCGCGGCGAGCTCGAGGTGGCGATGAAGGCGCTCGGTGTCACGGACCACCGTTTCCTCGGCGGTTTCGGCACCTACCGCGACTCCGGCATGAAGTGGCACGCGGACGGCCACGCCGTCGCGGCGGACGACGTCCACGAGAACGCCTTCTGGCACGCCGACCTGACCGTGGCGGCGACCCAGCTGGCGGCGGTGATCCGCGAGGTGCGGCCGCAGGTGCTGGTGACCTACGACGAGTTCGGCGGCTACGGCCACCCCGACCACGTGCAGGCCCACCGGGTCGCGATGTACGGCGCGCAGCTGGCCGCCGCGCCGTCGTACCGGCGCGACCTGGGGGAGGCCTGGGAGATCACCAAGATCTACTGGAGCGCCATCTCCGAGAGCCGGATCCGTGCGGGCCTGCGGAGCCTGCGTGCCGCCGGCGACACGACGACCTTCGAGGGCATGGACCCCGAGGGCGACCTGCCGCCGATGTTCCGTCCCGACGCGGACATCACCTGCGAGGTCGACGCGACGGAGTACGTCGAGCGCAAGCTCGACGCGCTGCGGGCGCACGCCACCCAGATCACCACCGACGGCCCGTTCTTCGCGCTGTCCAACAACGTCGGCGCCCAGGCGTGGGGCCTCGAGCAGTACCGCCTCGTGCAGGGCACGCCCGGCAACGCCGACGGCGACAACGGCTGGGAGAACGACCTCTTCGCCGGCATCCCCGCCTGACCCGACCCGGTACGACGACATGACGACGCTGCAGCGCGCCCCGATCGCGGTGCTGCTGTTCGTGGCCGGTGGCGTCGTCGCGCTGTGCACGGTGCTGCTCCACGACTACCCGTGGGGGCTGGTCCTCGGCGTGGTCACGACGGTCGCGACGCTGGTCGCCCTGCCGCCGGGCTGGTGGGGCCGGTTCGCGTTCGCGCTGGGGTGGATGGGACTGCTGTGGCGGGCGGCGACCGAGACCGCGGCAGGGGACTACCTCGTCGCCACCGACGCCTCCGGCTACGTCCTGCTGGTCTTCGGGCTCGGGGTCCTCGCCGCCGGCCTGGCCGGGCTGCTGCCGCGCCGCGGCCCCGACGACGATTCAGGGACCGTCGGACCGGCTGTCTAGGATCGCGCCCGTGGGAATGTGGGAGGACGTCGCGCAGGACACGGGGAACGGGTCCAGGCGGGAGCGCCTCGGCGGGCGTGCCGTCGTGGCGGTCGTCGTCGTGCTCCTGCTCCTGGTGGGCGGCGGCTACGCCGCCGCGCACGCCGTGGCCGGTGACAAGGTCCCGCGCGGCACGCGCATCTCCGGCGTCGACGTCGGAGGACTCACCCGTGACGCCGCGATCGACAAGCTCGACCGCACGTTCGGCCCGCGCGGCGACGTCCCGATCGCGATCACCGTCGAGCACCGCCTCGCCGGCGACGACGACACGGCCCGGGCGCGGCTCGAGCCGGCCGACATCGGCCTCGCCGTCGACTACGACGCCTCCCTCGACGCGGCCGGTGCCGAGTCGAGCTGGAGCCCGGGCCGGCAGTGGAGCTACTTCACTGGCGGCGATGACGTCGATGCCGTCGTGCGCTTCGACGACGCGCTGTTCCGGGCCAAGCTCGCCGACGCGGCCCGGGGCCTGGGCACACCCCCGAAGGACGGCCAGGTGAAGCTCACCGCCGACGGCGTGCAGACCGTGGCCCCCGTGGCCGGCGAGGCGATCGACGCCGACGCCGCTCGCGACGCGATCACCGACGCCTTCCTCGCGGGTGAGGAATCCGTCGACCTGCAGGTCACCGTGGCGCAGCCCGACATCGACGCCGACGACGTCTCCGCGGCGGTCGAGGCCTTCGCCGACCCGGCGATGTCCGGCCCGGTGACCCTCGAGTTCGGCGAGAATGAGATCCGCCTCCCCCCGCGCCGGTTCGCGGCCGCGCTGTCGATGGCCCCGCAGGACGGCGAGCTGGTCCCGGTCGTCGACGAGAAGATCCTCACCCAGCTGGTCGCCAGCGCGACCGCCGACGGCAAGCCGGTCGACGCCACGGTCCGCATCGTGAAGGGCAGGCCTCGCATCGTCCCGGCGAAGCCCGGCGTGGAGTTCGACCCCGCCGAGGTCGTCCAGGTCTTCGAGGGCCTGCTGACGAAGACGGGCGCCGAGCGCAGCGGTGCGGTCGACGCGCAGGTGACCGACGCGGAGTTCACGACGAAGGACGCCAAGGCCCTCGGCATCGTCGAGAAGGTGTCCGAGTTCTCGACCTCCTACCCGCACGCCGACTACCGCAACACCAACATCGGCCGCGCTGCCGAGCTGGTCGACGGCACGATCCTCAAGCCCGGCGAGGAGTTCTCGCTCAACGGCATCGTCGGTGAGCGCACCCGCGAGAACGGCTTCACCGAGGGCTACATCATCAGCAACGGCATCCTGAAGCTCGACCTCGGCGGCGGTGTCTCGCAGATGGCGACGACCACCTTCAACGCGATGTTCTTCGCGGGCCTGGAGGACATCCAGCACAAGCCGCACTCGTTCTACATCGACCGCTACCCGGTCGGTCGCGAGGCGACGGTCGCGTGGCCGACGGTCGACCTGCGCTTCCGCAACGACACCGACCACGGCATCCTCATCCACTCCTGGGTGGAGCCGAGCGACTACTCGCGCCAGGGCAAGGTCACCGTCCAGATGTGGTCCACCAAGGTGTGGGACATCGACTCGAGGACGTCCGACCGCTACGCCTACGTCGCCCCGGCGACGCGCACGCTGACCACCGCCGACTGCGAGCCGCACACCGGCTCGTCGGGCTTCAAGGTCGACGTCACCCGGATCTTCCGCAAGCACGGCGAGTCGGCGATCGACCACACCGAGAAGTTCCACACCGACTACACGCCGGCCGACACGGTCGTCTGCAAGAAGCCGGGCCCGCCGCCGAAGCAGGACCCCGAGCAGGAGTGATTCCGGCTCAGCCCGTACCTCCCGCTGCCGATCGACAGCGTGGAGGCGATGGCGATGATGTTGCGGGCTGCGTTCGTCCTGCCGGGGACGGTGGTCGAGGAGCTGCGTACGCTCGCGGGCCGGCTCGGCGCACTGCCGGGCGTCCGCGCCGAGCACTGCGACCACCTCGACGTCCGCATCGCGCTGCTCGGCAACGTCCTGGCCGATGACGCCCGGCGGTTGGCGGACGCGGTGGCGCACGAGCTCGCCACGGTGGCCGTACCGGTGGTGCGGACGGGGGACCTCGAGGTCCGGCCAGACGGCGACGTCGCGATCGGCCTGCTCGGCGACGTCGACGTGCTGGCCGACGTCGCCCGCACGGTCGGCCGCGCCGCCGAGCGCATCCACATCTACGTCGACCGCCGCTCGTTCCAGCCTGCTGTGGTGGTCGCGTCGCTGGGCACCCAGCGGCCGGGCTCCCGGGTGGCGTCCTTCGTCGGCGCGATCCGCCCGGCGGACGTCGGCGCCTGGCCCCTCGACGAGATCGCGCTGATCCGCACCCGGTGGTTCGCCGGCGGCGCGGTCAGCGAGGTCGTCGAGCGGGTGCCGATCGGTTCCGGTTCCGGCGCCGGCGACGCCCTCGGGGCGTGACGACCGAGCACGGTGGGCCGGCGCGCGTGTCGTACCAGCCGCGCTGCTAGGATCTAGAACAGGTTCTAGTTCAGGAGGCACCCCGCCGTGACGACGTCCACCCCGGTCATCGAGGGCTGGTTCACCACCGGTGAGGAGCCACGCCTGCTGGCCTCCCGGTGCACCGCCTGCAGCAATGTCGTCTTCCCGCCGGTCTCCGGCGAGGCGGGCGCGGCCGCCTTCTTCTGCCGCAACCCCGCGTGCGACGGCGAGGAGCACGCCACCGTCGAGCTCTCCCGCCGCGGCACCGTGTGGTCCTACACCGACGCGCAGTACCAGCCGCCGGCGCCGTACCTCTCGCTGAGCGACCCCTACGAGCCCTTCGCGCTGGCCGCGGTCGAGCTCCCCGAGGGCCTCGTGATCCTCGGCCAGGTCGCCCAGGGCTACGGCGTCGCCGACCTGCGGGTCGGCAGTGAGGTCGAGCTCGTCGTCGAGACGCTCAACGTCGACGAGACGGGCGAGCGCACCATCTATCGCTGGAAGCCGGTGGCCGCATGAGCACCGTCGCCATCGCCGGGGTCGGCATGCACCCGTGGGGCAAGTGGGGCCGCAACTTCACCGAGTACGGCGTGCACGCCGCCCGCGCGGCACTGAAGGACGCCGGCATCGCATGGTCCGACGTCGACCTCGTCGTCGGCGGCGAGACCGTCCGCAACGGCTACGCCGGCTACGTCGCCGGCTCGACCTTCGCCCAGGCGCTCGGCTGGAACGGCGCCCGGATCGCGACGTCGTACGCCGCCTGCGCGACCGGCGCCCAGGCCATCGACACCGCCCGCGCCCGGATCATGGCCGGCCTGTGCGAGGTCGCCCTCGTCGTCGGTGCGGACACCACGCCCAAGGGGTTCCTCGCGCCGAACGCGGGGGAGCGGTGGAGCGACCCGGACTGGCTGCGCTTCCGGCTGCTCGGCATGACCAACCCGGCGTACTTCGCGCTCTACGCCCGCCGCCGGATGGACCTCTACGGCGCCACCAGCGAGGACTTCGCGCAGGTCAAGGTCAAGAACGCCCGCCACGGCCTCGCGAACCCGAACGCACGCTTCCGCAAGGAGGCCACGGTCGAGGACGTGCTGGCCTCGCCGGTCGTGTCCGACCCGCTGCACCTGCTCGACATCTGCGCGACCTCCGACGGTGCCGCCGCGGTGGTGCTGTGCAGCGTCGAGTACGCGAGGAAGCACGGCATCGCGAACCCGGTCCGGGTCGCCGCCGTCTCGACGGTCACCCCGACCTTCCCGAACACCGTCATCGACATGCCGCTCCTGTCGACCGACTCCTCGGCCGTCGTCGGTGTGCCGGAGCGCACCTTCAAGGAGGCCATCGGCCAGGCGGCCTACGAGGAGGCCGGCATCGGCCCCGAGGACGTCGACGTGGCCGAGGTCTACGACCTCTCCACCGCCCTCGAGCTCGACTGGATCGAGGACCTGCAGCTGTGCAAGCGCGGCGAGGCCGAGGTCCTGCTCCGTGCCGGCGACACCACCCTCGGCGGCCGGATCCCGGTCAACCCGTCCGGTGGCCTCGCCTGCTTCGGCGAGGCCGTCCCCGCGCAGGCGATCGCCCAGGTCTGCGAGCTCACCTGGCAGCTGCGTGGCCAGGCCACCGGCCGCCAGGTCGAGGGCGCCCGGGTCGGCATCACCGCCAACCAGGGCCTGTTCGGCCACGGCTCCTCGGTGCTGCTCTCCGTGTGACCCGCCTGCGCCGTCAGGCGTCCATGTCGGCCAGCAGCCGGTCGACGAACCGGTCGAGCAGGTCGACGAACAGGTCGCCCTGGTCGCCGAGCTCGTCGAGGGCGGCCTGGTAGCGGTCGAGCATCTGTCCGGCGCAGGACTCGAACATCCGGGCCCCCTGGTCGGACGCCCGGAACTGGTACGTCGGCTGGTCGTCGCCGCGCAGCTTGGTGACCAGGCCGGCGGCGACGGCGGCGTTGACCTGCCGGTTGACGGTCGACTGCTCGAGGCCGAGGTGCTCGGCGATGTCGCGCAGGGTCCACTCATCGGGCTCCTGCAGCACCCACAGCAGCCGCATCTCGGAGACACCGAGCGGGGTGCGCTGCTCCCAGGCGCGGCGCTGGGTCTCCAGGCGGGAGAACACGGCCGCGATCGAGCGCGCCTGCTCGCTGCGCTGCTCCAGGGCCTCGTTGCCTGCCATCGGGTCGTTCGCCGTCCCTCGCCTCGTCGTGCCTGTTCGCGATCATCCTCGTTGTCGTATGTACTCTACATATGTACATTGCACATGTGGCGCCGCATGGGGTGGCTGCCCGGGGAGGAGAGCGCCGTGGGCTCCACCGTGACGATCGCGAGCCGGCCTCCGGCGCCGCGGCCCCCCAGTTCCCCCAGTCCGGACGGGCCGGTCGCCCGCTCACGCAGCCGCCGGATCTGGTCCTTCCTGGTCGAGATGGGTGTGCTGGTCGGTCTCTTCGCCGCGTACAACGTGATTCGTGCCGGCTGGGGCGACGATCCCGTCGCCGCCATGGCGCGGGCGCGTGAGATCGCGCAGTTCGAGGGCGGCCTGTTCTCCTCGGTGGAGCTCCGGCTCAACGAGTGGATCGTGGGCGTGCCGGTCCTCGCGGTGGCGACCTGTTACTTCTACGCCCTGCTGCACTACGCCATGACGCCGACGGTCCTGCTCCTGTCGCGCCGGCGCGGCGGACGCAGGTACTGGCGCGGCTACTGGGCGCTCGTGCTCGCATCGGCCATCGCGCTGGTCGGCTACGCGCTGCTGCCGACGGCCCCGCCGCGGCTGATGCCCGAGCTCGGCACCATCGACGTGATGGCCCACTTCGCCGACTACGGGTGGTGGGGATCGGCGGCCTCGGCGCCCCGCGGCCTCGGCGACGCCACCAACCAGTACGCCGCGCTGCCCTCGCTCCACTTCGGCTGGTCGCTGTGGTGCGCGGTCCAGCTCTGGGGCTTCGGCTCCCTCCGGTGGCGGGTGGTCGCCGTGGCCTACCCGAGCCTGCAGGTCTTCGCCGTCCTCAGCACGGCCAACCACTTCATCGTCGACGTCGTCGCCGGCGGCGCCTGCGTCGTCGTGGCCTTCGTCGTCGTCGAGCTCGTCCAGCGGGGCGTGGAGGCTGTCCGGAGCGCCCGGGGCGTCAGGAGGCCGGCGGGAGGAGCTCCCACACCACGTGCTCGCCGGGCAGGCCCTTGAGCTCGACCGCGTCCCGCTCCACCAGGACGACGGCCGCGTCGTCGTCCAGCGCCTCACGGACGGCGTCGCTGGCCAGCGTCTCGCCACCGTGGGCGAGGTTGGCCACCCGCGCGGCCATCGCCACGTTGCGGCCGAAGTAGTCGCCGTCGCGCGCGACGACCTGGCCGGTGTGGATGCCGATCCGCACCAGGATCGGGCCGTAGCGGCGCAGGGTGACGTCGCGGGGCAGGTCGCGCTGGATGCCCAGGGCGGCGCGGCAGGCGGCCTCGGCGTCACGGAAGGCGACCATGAAGCCGTCGCCGGCGGTCTTGACGACCTGGCCGCGGTACTTGTCGATCTGGGCGCGCAGCACCCGGTCGTGGGCGGCGAGCACCTTCACCCAGGTGCTGTCCCCGAGCCGGTCGTTGAGGGGCGTGGAGTCCTCGATGTCGGAGAAGAACAGGGTGACCGTGCCGTCGGAGGCCGCCATGTTGAGGATGTCGGCGCGCTCGTCGTCGCTGGCCCAGCTCTGCAGGTCCTCGACGGTGCTCTGGATCAGGCCCGTGATGCCGTGCTCGCGGACCTTGCTGGCCGCGCGGATCACGCGTCGTACCGCGCGGTCGGCGGAGTTCGAGGGCGGCGGCGGGCGCAGCGCGGCGTCGAGGTCGGACTCGAGCTGCGTGATGTGGTGCTGCGCGTCGGCGAGCTGGCGCTGCAGGCGGCCCCGGTCGCGGGCGAAGCCCACGATGACGACGGCCAGCAGCAGGCACAGGACTCCCAGGACGATGGCCACGTTCGAAGACTAGGGCGAGGACAGCCGTTGCGTGCCGCAGTAGCGTGAGACGGTGACCACTTCGACTCCGTCGACTGCATCCCTCCCCGGCGACCTCGGCGCGCTGCGCGCCTCCGGCCACCAGCAGAAGTCGCTGCGGGCCGAGCTCCGCGCCAACCTCCTCGACCTGCTCGCCCGCGGCGAGGACCCGTGGCCCGGACTGCACGGCCTCGAGGACACCGTCATCCCGCAGCTCGAGCGGGCGATCATCGCCGGCCACGACGTCGTCCTGCTCGGCGAGCGCGGGCAGGGCAAGACCCGCCTGCTGCGCACCCTGATCGGCCTGATGGACGAGTGGACGCCGGTCATCGAGGGCTCCGACCTGGGCGAGCACCCCTACGAGCCGATCACGGTCGCCTCCCGCCGCCGCGCCGCCGAGCTCGGCGACGAGCTGCCGGTCGCGTGGCGCCACCGCAGCGAGCGGTACGCCGAGAAGCTCGCCACCCCCGACACCAGCGTCGCGGACCTGATCGGCGACGTCGACCCGATGAAGGTCGCCGAGGGCCGGTCGCTGGGCGACCCGGAGACCATCCACTTCGGCCTGATCCCGCGCTCCCACCGCGGCATCGTGGCCATCAACGAGCTGCCCGACCTCGCCGAGCGGATCCAGGTCGCGATGCTCAACGTGATGGAGGAGCGCGACATCCAGATCCGCGGCTACGTCCTGCGGCTGCCGCTCGACGTCTTCGTCGTGGCCTCGGCGAACCCCGAGGACTACACCAACCGCG
This sequence comes from Nocardioides sp. Root240, assembly GCF_001428825.1. Lineage (GTDB taxonomy): Bacteria > Actinomycetota > Actinomycetes > Propionibacteriales > Nocardioidaceae > Nocardioides. Next base: position 9,414 of record NZ_LMIT01000009.1, read on the forward strand.
GCCGCATCATCACGCCGCTCAAGGACCGCTTCGGCGCCGAGATCCGCACCCACTACCCGCGCGAGCTCGCGGCCGAGGTCGCGGTCATCCGGCAGGAGGCGGACCTGCTGCCCGAGCAGGTCGACGTCCCCGACTTCCTCGTCGACGTGCTCGCCCGCTTCACCCGCAACCTGCGCGAGTCCAGCGCCGTCGACCAGCGCTCCGGCGTCTCGGCCCGCTTCGCGATCGCCGGCGCCGAGACCATCGCGGCGGCCGCGCTGCGTCGCGCGACCATCCACGGTGAGGACCGTGCCGTGGCGCGGGTCGTCGACCTCGAGACCGCGGTCGACGTGCTCGGCGGCAAGATCGAGTTCGAGTCCGGCGAGGAGGGTCGCGAGGGTGAGATCCTCACCCACCTGCTGCGGACGGCGATCGCCGAGACGGTCCGGGAGAAGTTCCGCGGCCTCGACTTCGCCCTGCTCGTCGACGCGGTCGAAGGGGGCGCCACCATCACCACCGGCGGCGCGGTCACCGCCCGCGACGTCCTCACCGGGCTGCCTGTGCTGGGCGAGTCCGAGCTGTACGACCAGGTCTGCGAGCGGGTGAACGGCGAGGGCGGTGGCCGCACCGACGGTGAGCGCGCCGCCGCGATCGAGCTGGCCCTGGAGGGCCTCTTCCTCGCCCGCAAGATCGGCAAGGACTCCGATGGATCCGAGACGATCTATGGCTGATCCCACGCCCTTCGGCGTCCGCGCCGCATCCGGCACCCTGCGCGAGGGCGAGGGGGTCGTGCTTCCGCACGCGTGGACCGAGGAGGGCGTGCTGGCCGGACCGGCGACCAACGGGGCGCAGCTGCTCCACCTCGCCGTGGCGCTCTGCGTCCTCAACGACACCTACCGCGAGGCCCAGCGCCTCGACGTACCGGTCGCAGGGGTGCGGGTGACCACCGACGGCGGGTTCGACGACGTGTGGACCTCGACCGGCATCACCTACGACATCGCGGTCGACACCACCGCCCCCGCCGAGACGCTCGGCCTCCTGCTCGAGGTGGTCGACGAGGTCGCGGAGATCCCACGCGTGCTGCGGGCCGGCGCCGACGTACGGAGGGAGGGGGAGTGAGCCGCTACCGCAGGTACGACGGCGGCGACCCGCTCGCCCCGCCCGTGGACATCGCCGAGGCGCTCGACGCCATCGGCCAGGACGTGATGTCGGGCTACAGCCCGGAGCGCGCGATGCGGGAGTTCCTGCGCCGCGGCGGCGACGACCAGGCCGGCCTCGACGACCTCGGCCGCCGGGTCGCCGAGCGACGGCGCGAGCTGCTCCAGCGCCACAACCTCGACGGCACGCTCAACGAGGTGCGCGAGCTGCTGGAGAAGGCCGTGCTCGAGGAGCGCAAGCAGCTCGCCCGCGACGCCCTGATGGACGACGGCGACCGGGCCTTCCGCGAGATGCGGATGCAGAACCTGCCGGACTCGCCCGCGGCCGCCGTCACGGAGCTCAACGACTACGACTGGCAGTCGAGCGAGGCGCGCGAGGCCTTCGAGCAGATCAAGGACCTGCTCGGCCGCGAGCTGCTCGACCAGCGCTTCTCCGGCATGAAGCAGGCCCTCGAGAACGCCACCGACGAGGACCGGCAGGCGATCAACGAGATGCTGTCGGACCTCAACGAGCTGCTCGAGAAGCACGCCCGCGGCGAGGACACCCCCGAGGACTTCCAGGAGTTCATGGCCCAGCACGGCCAGCACTTCCCGGAGGACCCGCAGGACATCGACGAGCTCCTCGACGCGATGGCCCAGCGCTCCGCGGCCGCGCAACGGATGCTCAACTCGATGACGCCCGAGCAGCGGGCCGAGCTGATGCAGCTGTCCGCGCAGGCGTTCGGCTCGCCCGCGCTGATGGAGCAGCTCGACCGGCTCGACCAGAACCTGATGTCCCTGCGCCCCGGCGAGGACTGGGGCGGCTCCGAGGACTTCGGTGGCGGCCCGGGCGACACGGGTCTGGGTCTCGGCGACGGCACCGGCGTGCTGCAGGACCTCGCCGACCTCGATGCCCTCGCCGACCAGATCGCTCAGTCGTACGGCGGTGCGCGCCTCGACGACATCGACCTCGACAAGCTCGCCCGCCAGCTCGGCAACGAGGCCGCGGTCGACGCCCGCAAGCTCAAGGAGCTCGAGCAGGCGCTGCGCGAGTCGGGCGCGATGGAGCGCGGCTTCGACGGCGAGCTCCGGCTGACCCCGAAGGCGATGCGCCAGCTCGGCAAGGCCCTGCTCCGCGACGTCGCGGAGAAGATGTCCGGCCGCCAGGGCCAGCGCGACCTGCGCCAGGCGGGTGCCGCCGGCGACCTGTCCGGTGCGACCCGGGCCTGGGAGTTCGGCGACACCGAGCCCTGGGACCTGCCGCGCACCATCCTCAACGGCGTCCTGCGCCGTGCGGGTGCCCTTCGAGACGCCTCGTCCCTCGGCTCCTCAGGGACCGAGTTTTCTCAACGTCTGCTGTCGATCGACGACGTCGAGGTCGCCGAGACCGAGGCACGCACCCAGGCCGCCGTGGCGCTGTGCGTCGACACGTCCTTCTCGATGGCGATGGACGGGCGCTGGGTGCCGATGAAGCAGACCGCGCTCGCCCTGCACACCCTCATCGGCTCACGCTTCCGTGGCGACAGCCTCGAGCTGATCGGCTTCGGCCGCCACGCCCAGACCATGAAGATCGAGGAGCTCACCTCCCTCGACGCACGCTGGGCCAAGGGCACCAACCTGCACCACGCGCTGCTGCTCGCCAACCGCCACTTCCGCAAGCACCCCAACGCCCAGCCGGTGCTGCTGATCGTCACCGACGGAGAACCCACCTCGCACCTCGAGTCGAGCGGGGACGTCTACTTCTCCTACCCGCCCCACCCGATGACGATCGCGCTCGCCGTCCGCGAGCTGGACAACGCCCGGCGCATCGGTGCCCACACCACCTTCTTCCGGCTGGGCGAGGACCCCGGCCTGGCCCGCTTCATCGACTCGATGGCGCGCCGCGTCGACGGCTCGGTCGTCGCGCCGGAGGCCGGCGACCTCGGTGCCGCGGTGGTCGGGTCGTACCTCGGGTCGCGGCGCGGTGGGCGCCCCGGCGCCGGCGGCGGACCCGGCAGCTACGGCGACTTCTTCGGCTCCCGGGGGTTCTGGGTCGGGTAGCTGTGGACAACGCAGCGCCCGGGTTTGCGGGTCAGCCGGACCGGTCAGCCTGACTCCATGAACCATCTCGGGCAGCTCCACCACGTCGACCGGGTCGACCCCTCCGTTCTCGACGACGACCCCTTCTGGTCGGTCGTGCGCCGTCGCCACCCGGCGGCGACGGTGGTCCTGGTGCCGCCCGCGGTGACACCACCCGACGACGCCGGGCCGACGCCCGACGAGCTGCGGGCGATCGCCGGGTCGGCCCACGCGGCGTGGCGGCTCGTCGCGCCGCTGGTGGCCTCCGTCGATGACGACGGTGCGCCGACCGTGTCCTGGCGCGGCCGGGCCGAGGGACATGCGCTGGTCCTGCAGAAGGCGCTGCGCGGCCTCGGCTCCGCGGGCGGGACCGAGCTGTTGCGGGCGGTGGCTGCCGTGCTCGGCCGGGAGGGCTGGTTGCTGCGGCCGTCGGCACGCGACGGGGTGGCGGTGCTCGACGGACGCGGCGAGGGGGTCGAGGTCCGGGCCGAGGCCGGAGCCGGGGCGACGGTGCTGACCTTCGCGACACCGGTGCTCGCCGTCGGTGCCGCCGCGCGGTCCGCGCTGCGCGAGGAGGTGCGGTCATGGGGGTGACGCTCGACGTCCCGCCCGGCGTGCTGGCGCAGGCCGGCAAGGCCTGGGACGACGCCCACGACAAGCTCACCGGTGCCGGCACCCGCCTCGGCAACATCGAGCTGGCCAACCTCTCGACGACGGTGGAGTCGGCCGTGACCACCTTCCTCGAGGTGTGGTCGGGCGAGACGGCAGTGCTGTCGCGCCAGGCCTCGTCGCACTCGGCGGCGTTCGCCGACCTCGATGCCGACCTCGGGCTGACCGACGTCGCCGAGGCCGAGCGGTTGCGCTCCCTGCTCCCGTTCGCCTTCCACGACGCGCCGATCGAGGGGGAGTGAGATGTCCACCGTCGTGGTCCCCGTCGACGTGCCCGCGCTGCCCGTGATGGGCTCGCTGCCCGATGGCGCCGTCGGGCTCGAGAACGACCTGCGCGCCGCTCTGGTCAACGCCAAGGACGTCCAGGCCTGGGCCGAGGCGATCTCCGCCGACGCCTTCACGGGCGATGCGTCCGACGCGTCGGGCCACGCGCTGACCCGCTTCTCCCGGCGACTCGACGTGACCGAGGCGGCCCTCGAGCGCGCGGTGCTGGCGACCAGCCACTTCGAGGACCGGCTGGCCCGGCTGTTCTCGCAGAGCCTGACCCTCGACGGCGACCGCACGAGCCTCAACGGCGACCTCGCCAACCTCCGTGCCGACGTCGCCGCGGCGTCCGAGGCCGACACCGCCGAGCTGCAGGCGCGGGCCGACCGACTCGAGGCAAGGTCCACGCGCCTGCGCGACGACATCGCCGCCTGGTCCACCCGCTACGCCGACGCGGAGGCCGAGTTCGTGGCGGCCCTCGCGGCCGTCGACACCGTCGAGGAGGGCCGCGTGGCCGCGGCCGATCCCGGCCGGGTCGACCCCGCCGTCGTGGTCCGCACGCTCGGCAGCGACGCCGACGACCCGGCCGCCGTCCGCCGCTGGTGGGACCGGCTGAGCGAGGCCGAGCGGCAGGCCGTGATCGCCGAGCTCCCGGCGCTGGTGGGCAACCTGGCCGGCGTCCCCGTCCGCTACCGCGACGCTGCCAACCGGGCCGCCGTCGGCTCCGACGTCGACGGTCTCACCGCCCAGCAGGCCGACGAGCCGCTCACGGAGCAGGAGCGGGACCGGCTCGCCAACGCGTCCGCGGTGGCCGACGTCCTCGACGACTACAGCCAGGACGTCGACCCGGTCACCGGCGAGCTGCTGGCCCACCTCACGCAGTACCAACCCGACGAGCACTCCGGTGACGGCGGCGTCGCGCTCTTCCTCGGCGACCCCGACGTCGCCGACCACGTGTCCGTCTACGTCCCCGGCACGCTGTCGGAGACCGGCACCCTCGACGGCACGATCGGCAACGTCGACGCCCTCCACGACGCCGCCGGCCGGTCGGGCGACGGCACGGTCGCGGTCGGGTTCTGGCTCGACTACGACGCCCCGAGCATCGACGGGTTCAGCCCCGGCGAGATCGCCGACCTCGCCCGTGTGGTGACGCCTGGCGAGGCGGCGGCCGGTGGGCGCGACCTCGCCGACTACCTCGACGGGCTGCGCGCGAGCGACGAGGGTGCCCCGGCCCACCTGTCGCTGATCGGCCACAGCTACGGCGCGACCACGTCGGCGTACGCCGCCCACGACGGTGCGCCGGTCGACGACCTCGTGCTGCTGGGCAGCCCGGGCTCACCGACCAGCACGGCCGCCGGACTGACGAGCGCCGACGTCCACGTGGGGTCGGCCGACTTCGACCCGATCACGCTGCTCGGCGCCTCCGGCCCGGGCCTGCCCGGCCCGCTCGGATACGACCCCGCCCAGGACTCCTTCGGCGGCCAGCGGTTCGAGGTCGACCCGGGCTCCTACCGGGTCCAGGACCTGTTCCACAACCACTCGTCGTACTTCGACGACGCCTCGCTGTCCAACATCACCGACATCGTCACCGGGCACGACCCCGACCCGGTCGACGGCCGGCACCCGGGCAGCTACCAGACGCTCGACCAGCTGCTGGTCGGCTCCAGCGCCGTCAGCGGCGGCGAGTGGCTGTGGGAGCGGGGCGAGGACGTCGTCGACGGCGTCGTCGGCAGCGTCGTCGGCGGTGTGCGTGGGCTCGCGGAGGGCCTGGTGAGGTTCCCGTGAGCCGGAGGGACCGGCTGACCTGTGCCCTGGGCCTGACCCTCGTCCTGGTCGCGCTGACCGTGGCGCTGGTGGCCTGCGGCGACACCAGTGACGGAGGCAGGAGAGACATGGACGACGACGCGAAGGTCACCGCCCTCGAGGACGACGTGTCGTCCGCGCGCGACGGCGTGGTGCGGGCGGTCGCGGCCGCGCTGGGGTCCGACTTCGTCGGCGGCAAGCGGAGGCACCGGTGGTGCGGCGAGTCGTACGCCCCGCGCGGCGTACGGCTCGACGAGCACCTGCGCTTCGCGCCGAGCCCGCTCGGCGTGCAGGGCGCGACCGATGCGGCGGCCCGCGTGCTGGAGGAGCAGGGCTGGACGGTCGAGCGACCCGGCAACCCGGCGGTCGTGGTCGGCACCCGCGGCGCCGTCGAGGTCCGGGTCGAGGCCGGACCGGCCGCCGTCCAGCTCGACCTCGGCAACCCCGACTGCCTGGAGACCTCCGACGACGTGGCGCGCGCCTTCGCCGACCGCGACATCGCCGACGTCGCCTGGGAGTCGCCGTCGTCCTGACCAGGGTGACCTGACAGGCTGGCCAGGTGTCCGACCTGACGCCCCAGGTGCTGGCCCTGCTGGGTCTGGCCGCCGCGACGGCCGGCTTCGTGGACGCGGTGGTGGGTGGCGGGGGACTGGTCCAGCTGCCGGCGCTGCTGCTCGGCCTCCCGGGCGCCAGCCCGGTGCAGGTGCTCGCCACCAACAAGATCGCCTCGGCGTGCGGCACGGCCGTCAGTTCGGCCACCTACTACCGCCGGATCCGGCCCGACCCACGCACCTTCCTCCCGCTGATGGCGCTCGCGCTGGTGGGTGCGTTCACGGGCGCGCTCGCCGCCTCCCGCATCCCGCGCGAGGCGTTCGAGCCGATCGTGCTGGTCGCACTGGTCGTGGTGGGCGCCTACGTCCTGCTTCGTCCCGAGCTGGGCGAGGGCACCGACCTGCGCTTCGACGGCCACCGCCACCTGGTCGCGGCGATGGCGGTGGGCTTCGCGATCGGGCTCTACGACGGCGTGCTCGGCCCCGGCACCGGCAGCTTCTTCGTGTTCGCGCTGGTCGGCCTGCTCGGCTACGACTTCCTGCAGGCGAGCGCCAAGGCCCGCCTGGCGAACCTCGCCACCAACATCGGAGCCCTGCTGCTGTTCATCCCGTCGGGCGCCGTGCTGTGGGACGTCGGCCTGCTGATGGGCGCCTGCAACCTCGTCGGTGGGTACGTCGGCGCGCGCACCGCCGTCGCCCGCGGCGCCCGGTTCGTCCGGGTGTTCTTCATCGTCGTGGTGAGCGCGTTCATCGTCCGGATCGGCGGCGGTGTGCTCGGCCTGTGGTGAGTTTCGTGCCCGGAACCCGACCGGCGTCACGCCATTCCGCACACCAGGCACGCACAGCGCTGCGTTGGGATCGCTTGACGGACGCCCAGTCTGCCCGCGCGCTCCCGCCTTGCGCTGCACGCACCTGGAGCACGGCCTAGCGCCACGCCGGTCGGATTCCGGACACGTAGGCTCGGCCCATGAGCATCCCCGTCGCCCCGGCCGACCTGCAGCAGGCGCTCACGGACTTCGACAGCGGCTACCTGCTGACCACCGCCTCCTCGCGGGTCAAGGTCGTGACCGTGGACCCCGAGGCCGACACGGAGGGCCGCCTGCGGATCGCCGGGCCGGGCCGCGGGACGCTCGCCAACCTCGCCCAGAACCCCGACACCACCGTGGTCTTCCCGCCGCGCGAGCGGCACGGCTACACGCTCCTGGTCGACGGCACGGCGCAGGTCGACGGCGAGGACGTCGTGGTCACCGCGACCGCCGCGGTCCTGCACCGCCCGGCCGCGCACGCCCGATGAAGCCCTCCTGGGTCACCGCCTTCCTCGACAGCGCTCCGGCGCACCACCAGGCAGGCGTCGGGTTCTGGCAGGCCGCGACCGGGTACGCCGTGTCCCCGCCCCGCGGCGACCACGAGGAGTTCGCGACCCTGCTGCCGCCCGACGGTGACGCCTTCGTCCGGGTGCAGCGGCTGCACGCCGGCGACGACCGGATCCACCTCGACCTGCACGTCGCGGACCCCCGCGCGGCGGCGGACGCCGCCGTCGTGGCCGGTGCCGTCGAGGTCGTCGACCGCCACGGGTACGTCGTGATGGCCTCGCCCGCCGGGCTGGTGTTCTGCTTCGTCGACCATCCCGCGGCGCAGGTGCCGCGGCCGACGACCCATCCCGACGGCAGCGCCGCGCGGATCCGTCAGGTCGCGATCGACGTGCCGCGGGCGTCGTACGAGCGGGAGTGGGGGTTCTGGCACGCGTTGACCGGCTGGGAGGAGCGCGCCTCGACGATCACCGAGGACTTCCGCTTCCTCCTGCCCCCGGCCGGCCAGCCGCTCGGCCTGCTGCTCCAGCGCCTCGGCGAGGACGACGGCCCGGCCCGGGCCCACCTCGACTGGGGCACGACCGACCGCTCGGCGGAGACCGAGCGGCACCTCGCGCTGGGCGCGCGCGTGCGGGCGGTGCACCGGCACTGGACCGTCCTCGAGGACCCGGTCGGCCGGGTCTACTGCCTGACGGACGGCAACCCGGGATGAGCGAGCTCACCGATCTGCGCTCCTTCGTCGACGCGCAGCGCGCCACCCTGCTCCGCCAGGTCGCGGGCCTCGACGCCGCGCAGCTCGCCCAGCCCCTGCCACCGTCGACCATGACGCTCGGCGGGATGCTCAAGCACCTGGCCTACGTCGAGGACTTCTGGCTCGGCGTGGTGCTGCTGGACCAACCGCCGACGCCTCCCTTCGAGGCCGTCGACTGGCGCACCGACCGCGACTGGGACTGGCGCACCGCTGCGGACGACAGCCCGGAGGAGCTGCTGCGGATGCACGCCGACGCCGTGGCCCGCTCCGACGCCGTGCTCGCCGCCGTGACCGACCCGGAGGCGCGGGCCGCACGCGGCCACCGTCGTACCGGGGAAGCGCCGACGGTGCGCTGGATCCTGCTGCACCTGGTGGAGGAGTACGCCCGGCACCTCGGTCACGCGGACCTGATCCGCGAGAGCATCGACGGTGCGACGGGTCTCTAGTCCTCCAGCCGCGCCGGCGCGAAGCCGGGCACGAACTCCGACATGATCGCCCGGAACGGTGCCTCCGCCTCGAGCTGGCTGAGCACGCCGACGCCTCCGAGCCAGGTGCGGTGGATCAGGACGTACGACGGCGGCAGGTTGAGCTTGATGCTCACCGTGTAGGCGGGGTCGCGCGGGTTGTTGATGCGCTGGAACTGCTCGCGCATCCACTCGCGGCTGAACCGGAACCGCTCGACCAGCGTCGGGTCGACGAACGGGGAGAGGTAGTCCATCAGCAGCTGCGGGTCGATGCGGATCCGGTCCTTGAGAAAGCCCTCCTCGCGCAGGCCGGCGATGAGCGCGTCGCCGTCGCCGGCCGCGCACAGCGTGATGAACCGGCCCATCGGCTCGGGCAGGCCGCGCCCGGGCAGGCGCGCGACGGCGCCGTAGTCGAGGACGCCCATCCGGCCGGGCGTGCCGTCGGCGTTGGGGATCACGCGGAAGTTGCCGGGGTGCGGGTCGGCGTGGAGCAGGCCGGTGCGGGCGGGGCCCGAGAACAGGAAGCGGGTGAAGACCTCGCCGTAGTGGTCGCGCTCCTCCTGCGTGCCCCCGGCGATGATCGTCGCCAGCGAGCCCGCCGAGTCGAGCCACTCGGTGACCAGCACCCGGGGACCCACCTCCACGACGTCCGGTACGACGATGAAGGGGTCGTCGCGGAAGGTCGCCGCGAACACCCGCTGCGCCTCTGCCTCGAGCTCGTAGTCCAGCTCCTCGCGGGCGCGGGCCTGGACCTCCTCGACGAGCGGCTTCATGTCGACGCCGGGGATGAGCGGGCCGATCGCGCGCGCCGCGCGGGCCAGGGTGCGCAGGTCGGCCATCAGCGCGTCACCGGCGTTGGGGTACTGCACCTTCACCGCGACCCGCCGGCCGTCGTGCCAGCGGCCCTCGTGGACCTGCCCGATCGAGGCGGCCGCGGTGGGCGCGCCGTCGAGCCAGGTCAGCCGCTCCTTCCAGTCGGCGCCGAGGTCGGCGGCGAGGATGTCGCGGACGATCTGGGTGGGCATCGGCGGAGCGGAGTCCTGGAGCTTGGTCAGCTGCTCGCGGTACGGCGCCGCCATCTCCTCCGGCAACGCCGACTCGAGCACCGACAGCGCCTGCCCGAACTTCATCGCGCCGCCCTTGAGCTCGCCCAGGGTGCGGAACAGCTGCTCGGCCGTGCGCTGCTGGATCTCGCTCATCACCGCCTCGGCCGGGGCCCCGCCCAGGCGCTTGCCGAACCCGACGGCGGTGCGGCCGGCGTACCCGAGCGGGAGCGCGGCCAGCCGCGCCGTGCGCGCGGCTGCCTTGCGGGGGAGATCGGCCATGTCGCCATTGTGGCTGAGCGGACCCAGCCCGCGCTGCCCGGTGGGTCAGATCCCGATCGGGTGCCAGACCGTCTTCTGCTCGACGAAGGCGGTCATCGCGGCGAGACCGGGCTCGGCGGTCCAGTCGGGCTCGGCGTCGGGCGCGCGTCGTACCCGCTTGAGGTTGTCGGCGGCGGCGACCTCGAGCGAGGTGGCGAGCTCGGGGGAGCCCGCGACACCGGCGAGGTCGATCGCGTTGACGTCCATGTGCGCGGCCAGCCAGGGACCGAGCGCGGTGGCGTCACCGGTCAGGATGTTGACCACCCCGCCCGGGACGTCGGACGTGGCGAGCACCTCCGAGAAGGTGACGGCCGGAAGCGGACGGGCGTACGACGACACGACCACCGCGACGTTGCCGGTCACGATGACCGGCGCGACCACGGAGACCAGGCCGAGCAGTGAGGACGACTGCGGGGCGAGCACGCCCACGACGCCCGTCGCCTCGGGGGCGGTGTGGTTGAAGAACGGTCCCGCGACGGGGTTGGCGTTGCCGATGACCTGGGCGAGCTTGTCGGCCCAGCCGGCGTACCAGACGAGGCGGTCGACCGCGGCGTCCACCTGGCCGCGGGCAGCGGCGGCGGAGACGCCCTCGGACTGGCGCACGGCCTCCTCGAACTGCGGGCGGCGGTCCTCCATGACCTCGGCGATCCGGTAGAGGACCTGGCCGCGGTTGTAGGCGGTGCGCCCGGCCCAGCCGGGAGCGGCCTTGCGGGCGGCGACGACGGCGTCGCGGACGTCCTTGCGGGACGCGAGCGAGGCGTTGGCCACGAACTTCCCCTTGCTGTCGGTGACCTCGTAGGAGTAGCCGGACTCCGAGCGCGGGAAGGCGCCGCCGATGTAGAGCTTGTAGGTCTTGCGCACGTCGATGCGGGCCATCAGAGGTCCGCTCCCTTCAGGTATGCAGCGAGGCCCTGGCGGCCACCCTCGCGGCCGTAGCCCGACTCCTTGTAGCCGCCGAAGGGGCTGGCCGGGTCGAACTTGTTGAACGTGTTGGCCCACACCACGCCGGCCCGCAGCTGCGAGGCCATGTGCAGGATGCGCGAGCCCTTCTCGGTCCACACGCCCGCGGACAGGCCGTACGGCGTGTTGTTGGCCTTCTCGACGGCCTCGGCCGGCGTCCGGAAGGTCAGCACGGACAGCACCGGGCCGAACACCTCCTCGCGCGCGATCCGGTGGGCCTGGGTCACCCCCGTGAAGACGGTCGGCGGGAACCAGAAGCCGGACGACGGCAGCGCGCACTCCGGCGCCCAGCGCTCGGCACCCTCGGACTCGCCGATGTCCGACAGCTCGCGGATCCGGGCCAGCTGCTCGGCCGAGTTGATCGCGCCGACGTCGGTGTTCTTGTCGAGCGGGTCGCCGACGCGCAGCGTGCCCATCCGGCGCTTGAGCCGGGCGAGCACCTCGTCGGCGACGGACTCCTGGACCAGCAGGCGCGAGCCGGCGCAGCACACGTGGCCTTGGTTGAAGAAGATGCCGCCGACGATGCCCTCGATCGCCTGGTCCATGGGAGCGTCGTCGAAGACGATGTTGGCGGCCTTGCCGCCGAGCTCGAGGGTGACCTTCTTGTCCGAGCCGGCGACCGCGCGGGCGATCGCCTTGCCGACGTCGGTCGAGCCGGTGAAGGCCACCTTGTCGACGTCGGGGTGCGAGACGACCGCCTGGCCCGTCGTGCCGGCGCCGGTGACGATGTTGACCACGCCTGGCGGGAGGTCGGCCTGCTGGCAGATCTCGGCGAAGAGCAGCGCCGTCAGCGGCGTCGTCTCGGCCGGCTTGAGCACGACCGTGTTGCCGCACGCCAGCGCGGGCGCGACCTTCCACGCCAGCATCAGCAGCGGGAAGTTCCACGGGATGACCTGGCCGGCGACGCCGAGCGGCTGCGGGTCGGGGCCGAGCCCGGCGTACGACAGCTTGTCGGCCCAGCCGGCGTAGTAGAAGAAGTGCGCGGCGACGACGGGTACGTCGACGTCGCGGCTCTCCTTGATCGGCTTGCCGTTGTCGATGGACTCCAGCACGGCCAGCTCGCGGCCGCGCTCCTGGATGATCCGGGCGATGCGGAACAGGTACTTCGCCCGCTCCTTGCCGGACATCCGCGACCAGCCGCGGAAGGCGCGCCGCGCGGCCCTGACCGCCAGGTCGACGTCGGCCTCGGACGCCTCGGCGATCTCGGCGAGGGTCTCCTCGGTGGCCGGGTTGATCGTCTTGAACGACGACCCGCGGCCGTCGACGAACTCCCCGTCGATGAACAGGCCGTAGGAGGGCTTGATGTCGACGATGCTCCGCGACTCCGGAGCAGGTGCGTATTCGAAGGCCATGAGGGATCAGTCCAGGGTGAAGTAGTCGGGACCGCTGTAGCGGCCGGTGGTCATCTTCGTGCGCTGCATGAGCAGGTCGTTGAGCAGCGTCGAGGCACCGAAGCGGAACCAGTCCGGGTCGAGCCAGTCGTCACCGGCGATCTCGTTGACCATGACGAGGTACTTGATCGCGTCCTTGGCGGTGCGGATGCCGCCGGCCGGCTTCACGCCGATCTGGACGCTGGTGGCCTCGCGGAAGTCGCGGACCGCCTCGAGCATGACCAGGGTGACCGGAAGGGTCGCGGCCGGCTGCACCTTGCCGGTGGAGGTCTTGATGAAGTCCGTGCCGGCGAGCATCGCCAGCCAGGAGGCGCGGCGCACGTTGTCGTAGGTCTGCAGCTCGCCGGTCTCGAAGATCACCTTGAGGTGCGCGTGCGTGCCGTCGGGGCGGACGCAGGCCTCGCGGGTCGCGACGATCTCCTCGAAGACCTGCAGGTAGTGGCCGGCCAGGAAGGCGCCCCGGTCGATCACCATGTCGATCTCGTCCGCACCGTTGGCGACCGCGTCACGGGTGTCGGCCAGCTTGATGTCCATCGACGCGCGGCCGCTGGGGAAGGCCGTGGCGACCGCGGCGACGTTGACCCGGTCGCCGACGATCTCCTTCACCTCGCCCACCAGGTCGCCGTAGACGCACACGGCGGCGACGGAGGGACAGGACGGGTCCGCCGGGTCGGGCCGCAGCGCCTTGTTGGCCAGCGCCCGCACCTTGCCGGGTGTGTCCTGGCCCTCGAGGGTGGTGAGGTCGACCATCCGGATGGCGAGGTCGAGCGCCCACGCCTTCGCGGTCGTCTTGATCGAGCGGGTCCCGAGCCCGGCCGCACGCGCCTCGGCGCCGACCTGGTCGACGCCGGGCAGGCCGTGCAGGAACCGTCGCAGCGAGGCCTCGCTCGCCGTCACTTCGGAGTACGCCGCGAGTCCCGGTACGGGATCGGTGGGGGCGGTGGTCGGCATCCGCCCAGCATAGGGTTGGCGGCGTGGAGAACGAAGGCGTCGCAAAGGTGGAGCGCTACCGGTCCGGGGGGACGATCTCCGGTGTCGTCGGCATGGCCGCGGTCGTCCTGCTGCTGGGATGGGGTCTGGTCAGCAACAATGACGGCATGGCGCCGTGGGCCTTCCCGGCGCTGGTGCTCGGCGGCGTGCTGGTCTGGGCGATCCTGCTGCGGCCGTCGATCGCGCTGCACCGCGACGAGCTCGAGCTGCGCAACGTGCTCCACACCAGGTTCGTTCCCTTCGCCCGCATCACGGCGTTCCGGATCGACCAGATGACGGTGGTCGAGGTCGACGGGAAGAGGTACGTCGGCAGCGGGTTCGGACGCAGCCGGCTCACCATCAACCGCGACGCCAAGGTGGGCCCGGACGCGCCGTCCGACCGGCACTCCGTGGGCTGGCTGGTGGAGGAGAAGGTACGGCGCCGGATGCGGCCGCACGACGCGGTCGCCGAGCCCGGTCAGGTGCGACGGGAGTGGGCCTGGGCCGAGATCGGCGCCCTGGCGGTGCTCGCCCTGGCCACCCTGGTCACCCTGCTCGTCGCCTGACGCTCGGGGACGGCTCGTAGGCTGCGCGTCATGCGTACTCCCGTGCGGCTCGTCGCCGCTGCCGTCCTGTCCCTGTCCGTCCTCGCCATGAGCGCCTGCAGCGACTCGGGCGACGAGAAGGCCGAGGACAGCACGTCGTCGAACAGCCCCGACGCCTCGACCGGTGGCGAGTGCACGGCCGACGACATCGAGGTCACGGGCGACTTCGGCGCGACGCCGACCATCACGATCCCCGACGACTGCACGCCGCCGGCGACCCTGCTGACCAAGGACCTCGTGACCGGCAGCGGCCCGGCCGCCAAGGAGGGCGACTCGGTCGAGACGAACTACCACCTGATGACGTGGTCCAACAAGCAGGTCCTCGACAGCTCCTTCGAGCGCGGCCAGACCTTCGTCGTCGAGCCGCTGGGCCAGGCGCAGGTCATCACCGGCTGGAACCAGGGCCTCGTCGGCATCCAGAAGGGCACCCGCCGGCTGCTCGTCATCCCGCCGGACCTGGGCTACGGCGCGGGTGGCAACGGCATCGCCCCCAACGAGACCCTCGTCTTCGTGATCGACGGGGTCTCGATCAGCTGATCCGTCAGATGCCCGCGGCGGCGGCGATGTCCGCCCGCAGCCCGGCCAGCCGCTCCGCGGCGATGGTCCGGGCGGCGGCGACGTCGCCGTCCGCCACCGGTACGACGACCTCGAGGTAGCACTTGAGCTTGGGCTCGGTCCCGCTCGGCCGCACGACCACTCGGCTCCCGTCGGCGGTGCGGTAGCGCAGCCCGTCGGTCGGCGGCAGGTCCGCCGAGCCCTTCGTCAGGTCGTCGGCGGTCGTCACTGGCGAGCCGCCGAGGGTCGCCGGGGGAGCGGTGCGCAGCTGCTCCATCGCCGCCGCGATCAGCGACAGGTCGGTGACGCGCACCGACAGCTGGTCGGTGGCGTGCAGGCCGTGCTCGATCGCGATGTCGTCGAGCAGCTCGGGCAGGGAGCGGCCGGCCGCCTTGGCCTCGGCGGCGATCTCGCAGAGCAGCAGCGCGGCCGAGACGCCGTCCTTGTCGGCGACGTTGGCCGGGTCGACGCAGTAGCCGAGCGCCTCCTCGTAGCCGAACGCCAGGTCGGGCAGCCGCCCGATCCACTTGAAGCCGGTGAGCGTCTCGGCGTACCGCTGGCCGGCGGCCCTCGCCATCGTCCCGAGCAGCGACGACGACACGATCGACGTGGCGTAGACCCCCTCGCGGCCGGCCTTCAGCAGGTGGTCGGCGAGCAGCGCGCCCACCTCGTCGCCGCGCAGCATCCGCCACCCGTCCGGGCCGGGGACGGCGGCCGCGCACCGGTCCGCGTCGGGGTCGTTGGCCACGACGATGTCGGCGCCGGTCCGCTCCGCGAGGGCCACCGCGAGGTCGATCGCACCGGGCTCCTCGGGGTTCGGGAAGGCCACGGTCGGGAAGTCCGGGTCGGGCTGCTCCTGCTCGGTCACGATGGCCGGCGCCGTGAAGCCCGCCGTCTCCAGCACCGACGGCAGCGCACCGCCGCCGACGCCGTGCAGCGGCGTGTAGACGATCGCGAGGTCGCGCGGGCCGTCGGCGGCCACGGCCGCGACCGTGTCGAGGTAGGCGTCGATGATGCCCTCGTCGAGCACCCGCCCGCCGGTGCTCTCCAGCGGCACCCGCGGCACGGAGGAGAGCGTGCCGACGGCGGCGATCTGCGCGGCGATGCCGGAGTCGGCCGGCGGCACGATCTGGCTGCCGTCACCGAGGTAGACCTTGTAGCCGTTGTCCTGCGGCGGGTTGTGGCTCGCGGTGACCATCACGCCGGCGGCGCAGCCGAGCTCGCGGATCGCGAACGCCAGGAGCGGGGTCGGCAGCGGCCGGGGCAGCAGCAGCGGCTTCAGGCCGGCGCCGGCCATCACCTCGGCCGTGTCGCGGGCGAAGACGTCGGAGTTGTGGCGGGCGTCGTACCCGATGACGACGGGGGTGCCGGGATCGGTGCCCTCCGCCAGCAGGTACGCCGCCAGACCGGCCGCCGCGCGGATGACGACCACGCGGTTCATCCGGTTCGGCCCGGCCCCGAGGGCGCCGCGCAGGCCCGCCGTGCCGAACTCGAGGGTGCCGCGGAAGCGGTCGGCGAGGTCGGCCCGGGCGTCGGCGTCGCCGGCCTCGACCGCCGCGATCACCTGGGTCAGCTCGTCCCTCGTCCGCGCGTCGGGGTCCTCGGCGAGCCAGGACTGGGCCCGGGTGAGCAGGACGTCGGTGTCAGGCGTGGTCACCGGGCCACGGTAGCCGTCCGCGCCAGTGCACGGTGCCCAACGGTCGCCCCGCCGGTTGTCCGCGACGTGCTGTCGCCGCTCCGGCTTTCCGGGCTAGGTTCGCACCATGGCGGACGAGAGCTGGTCGCAGAAGGACTACCACCACCCCGCAGCAGGCTGGGGTGCCGCGATCTCGGTGAACAAGGTGCTCGCGAAGGAGCACGCGTTCGGGCGCGGGACCGCGGCGATGTTCCGGATGAACCACGAGAACGACGGCTTCGACTGTCCGGGCTGCGCGTGGCCCGACGACCTCAAGGGCCTCAAGCTCGACATCTGCGAGAACGGCATCAAGCACGTCGTGTGGGAGATGACGTCGAAGCGGGTCGACCGCGCGTTCTTCGCGCAGCACACGGTGACCGAGCTCGAGGGCTGGTCGGACTTCGAGCTCGAGGACCAGGGGCGGCTCACCGAGCCGATGGTCTACGACGCCGCGACCGACACGTACGTCCCGATCACCTGGGGCGACGCGTTCGCGCTGGTCGGCGCCGAGCTGCGGGCGCTCGACGACCCGAACCAGGCGTCCTTCTACACCTCCGGGCGGCTCGGCAACGAGGCGACCTTCCTCTACCAGCTGTGGGCGCGCGAGCTCGGCACCAACAACCTCCCCGACTGCTCGAACATGTGCCACGAGGCGTCCGGGCGCGCGCTGAACGCCTCTCTCGGCACGGGCAAGGGCACCGCCGACCTGAAGGACTGGGAGGCCGCCGACGCGCTCTTCATCATGGGCGTGAACGCCGCGTCGAACGCGCCGCGGATGCTGACGGCCCTGACCGAGGCCTTCGACCGCGGCGCGCAGATCGTGCACGTGAACCCGCTCATCGAGGCGGCCTCGCGCAAGGCGATCATTCCCCACGAGATGGTCGACATGGCGCTGATGAAGGCCACCCGCACCGGCACCCTCAACCTGCAGGTCCGCCCCGGCGGCGACATGGCCCTGATGCGCGGGATGGCGAAGGCGCTGCTCGAGGAGTTCGCCACCGACCCGAAGGCGCTCGACGTCGAGTTCATCGAGCGCTACACGCACGGCTTCTCCGACTACCGTGCCGTGGTCGAGGCCACCCCGTGGTCCGAGCTCGTCGAGCAGTCGGGCCTGAAGGAGAAGGAGATCCGCAAGGCGGCGCGGATCTACTCCGAGTCCGACCGCACGCTGATCAGCTGGTGCCTCGGCGTCACCCAGCACGAGCACGGCCCCGACGCGATCCGCGAGATCGTCAACGTCCTGCTGCTGCGCGGCAACCTCGGTCGCGAGGGCGCCGGTCCGTCTCCGGTGCGCGGGCACAGCAACGTCCAGGGCAACCGCACCTGCGGCATCGACCACCGGCCGCCGGCCGACTTCCTCGACCGCCTCGACACCGCGACCGGCATCACCGCGCCGCGGGAGCACGGTCTCGACACGGTGTCGACGATCGCCGCCATGCACGACGGCTCGGTGAAGGTGTTCGTCGGCATGGGCGGCAACTTCGTGATGGCGGCGCCCGACACGCCGTACACGGCGGCGGGGCTGCGCAACTGTGAGCTGACGGTGCAGGTCAGCACCAAGCTCAACCGCAGCCACCTGGTCCACGGCCGCAAGGCGCTGATCCTGCCGTGCCTGGCCCGCACCGAGAAGGACCAGCAGAAGCACGGGATCATGGAGACCTCCGTCGAGGACTCGATGAGCATGGTGCACCTCTCCCGCGGCAAGCGGAAGCCGCCGTCACCGCACCTGCTCTCCGAGCCGGCGATCATCGCCGGGATGGCGAAGGCGTCGTTGCCCGGCAGCGCGACCCCCTGGGAGTGGTACGTCGACGACTACGACCGGATCCGCGACACGATGGCCAAGGCGTTGATCGGCTTCGAGGACTTCAACCGCCGCGTGCGGCTGCCGCTCGGGTTCCGGCTCAAGCAGCCCGCTCGGGAGCTGGTGTTCCAGACGCCGTCGGGCCGTGCGGAGTTCTCCGCGGCGCCGTTGACGAACGTGATCCCGGCCGAGGCCGACGTACTGGTGCTGCAGACGATGCGCTCGCACGACCAGTGGAACACCACGATCTACTCCGACGACGACCGCTACCGCGGGGTGAAGAACCTGCGCACGCTGGTGTTCCTGCACAAGGACGACATGAAGGCGCGCGGCATCCGGCAGGGTGGGCTCGTCGACATCGTGGCGACCTGCAAGGACGGCACGACACGCGAGCTGCGGGGCTACACCGCTCTCAGGTACGACCTGCCGCGCGGGAGCGCTGCCGGGTACATGCCCGAGATGAACGTGCTGATCGGCGCCGGCGACTACAGCGAGCAGAGCGACCAGCCGTTGATGAAGAACGTGCGGGTGCGGATCGCACCCGCACGCTGACTCCTCGGGATCCTCAGGCGTCGATGCTGCTCAGGTCGCCGTACCGGTCCCCGGCGACGGCGTCGCGCGGGATCGCCGCCTCGAGTGCGGCCAGGTCGTCGGCGCTGAGCTCGACGTCGACGGCGCCGACGTTCTCCTCCAGGTAGCGGACCCGTTTCGTGCCGGGGATTGGCGCGACGTCGTCGCCCTGCGCGAGCACCCAGGCGAGCGCGAGCTGCCCGGGCGTGCAGCCGTGCTCGGCCGCCAGCGCCTTGACCTGGTCGACGAGGGCGAGGTTGGCGGCGAGGTTGTCGCCCTGGAAGCGCGGGAAGCGGCCGCTCGCGCGCGCGTCGTCGGCAGCCTCCGTCGTCGGGACGGCGCCGGTGAGCATGCCGCGACCGAGCGGCGAGTAGGGGACCAGGCCGATGCCGAGCTCGCGCAGCGTCGGGAGGATCGTGTCCTCGAGGTCGCGCGTGAAGAGCGAGTACTCCGACTGCAGCGCGGTGATCGGGTGCACGGCGTGCGCGCGGCGGATCGTCGCGGCCGAGGCCTCGGACAGGCCGAGGTGGCGGACCTTGCCGGCCTCGACGAGCTCCTTCATCGCCCCGATCGTCTCCTCGATCGGGACCGTCTTGTCGACGCGGTGCTGGTAGTAGAGGTCGATGTGGTCGACGCCGAGCCGCTCGAGCGAGGCATCGGCTGCCCGGCGTACGTAGTCGGGGTGGCCGTTGATGCCGACCCAGCTGCCGTCCGGGTTCCGCTCGTTGCCGAACTTGGTGGCCAGCTGGACCTCGTCGCGGCGACCGGCGATGGCCTTGCCGACGAGGCGCTCGTTGGTGAACGGGCCGTACATGTCCGCGGTGTCGAGGAAGGTGACGCCGAGGTCGAGCGCGCGGTGGATGGTCGCGATGCCGCCGGCCTCGTCGGGGGTTCCGTAGAACTCCGACATGCCCATGCAGCCGAGGCCGAGGGTGGAGACGGTCAGGGAGGACGTCGTACCGAGGGTGCGGGTGGGGATCGTCATGACCACCAGCCAACTCCTTGGAGCGCGCTCCAGGTCAAGCGCTCTGCTCGACCAATTCCAGCTTGTGCTCGTAGATGCCGATCTTGTGGTCGATCGCGCCCAGGTGGGCGGTCACCTCGGCGAGCTCGCGCAGCACGCTGTCGCGGTGCGCGTGGAGCAGCGCCAGGCGCTCCTCCTCGTTGCCCTCGCCGTCGCGGACCAGCGCGGCGTACCTGCGGACGTCACGGATCGGCATGCCCGTGGCCCGCAGGCAGGTGACCAGCTTGATCCAGCGCAGGTCCGGCTCGCCGTACGAGCGGTGGCCGCTGGACGAGCGCGGGACCGGGCGCAGCAGCAGCCCGTCCTTCTCGTAGTAGCGCAACGTGTCGGCGCTCAGGCCCACCGTCTCGGCCGCCTCGGCAATGGTCACTCCGGTCACCCGGCCAGTGTCGCTGCTGGAGTGCACTCCAGGTCAAGGGCTCGGCGCGGTTGGGCATGATGGAGGGATGGTGCGTGCCTACGAGTTCACCGACACGTGGCTGGTCGCGGCTCCCGTGGACGCGGTCGCGGAGGTCCTGGTCGACCTCGAGCAGTACCCGCGCTGGTGGCCGCAGGTCCGCGCCGTCGCCAAGCTCGGCCCCGACACCGCCTGGGTGCGCTGCCGCTCCACGCTGCCCTACACGCTCGACCTCGTCCTCGACGCCGTCAGCCGGACTCCGCCCGTCGTGGAGGTCGCACTGAGCGGCGACCTGTCCGGCTACGCGCGGTTCACGCTGACGTCCGAGGCGGGCGGCACCCGGCTGGCGTTCGAGCAGCGGGTGACCGTCGGCGGGTTGCTGGCGCTGGCGTCGTACGTCGGGCGGCCGGTGCTCAGCTGGAACCACGCACGGATGATGGCCGGCTGCCGTGCTGGGCTCGGTGCCGCCACGGCTGCAGGACAGGCAGCAGGCACAGCCCGATGACCGCCCCGACCACCGCGCCGGTCGTGTTGTCGATGATGTCGGTGACGTCGCACGCGCGGTCGATCCGCGCGAGCTCCAGCTGGGTCTTCTCGATCAGCGCGGAGTAGCCCGCCAGCCCGAGCAGGCCGAGCGGCGCGAGCAGCCATCCCGCCCGCCACCGCGCCACCGCGAGTACCAGCAGCGCACCGGCCGGGACGAACAGCACCGTGTTGAGCGTGCGCTGGCCCGACTCGAAGATCCAGAACCCGTCGGGCGCCGGGCCACCGATGTCCCACGAGCAGGTCGTCATCCGGGTCTCGGCCGGCACGATCCCGGTGTGTGCGGACGTCGGGACCAGGGTGACCAGGCCGATCACCGCGACCGCCCAGAGGAAGCCCGCGATCGACGCCGCCGACACCCAGCCGAGCGGGCGGAGGAGGGCAAGGCCGAGCAGGCCGCAGGCGATGGCCGCCGCCACGACGCCGAGCAGCATCACCCCGGTGCCCCCGAAACCGACCATGGGCAAAGAGGCTAGCCAGTCTCACCAATGGCGGCCGTTCGGGAGCGGCTCAGGAGGCCTGCGCCCGCTGCTTCGCGATGAACTTCGTCGCCATCTTGTTCACGAACGTCGGCGAGAGCCGCCCGAGGCGCCACGCGATCCGAGCCTGGCGCGGCTCGACGACGTACGCCTCGTCGTCGGCGACCGCCGCGAGGACGCGGCGGGCGAGCACGTCGGGGTCGACGGGGTGCTTGACGCCCTGGCCCTCGAGGTAGAAGTCGCGGCCCTTGAAGCGGCCGATCTCGCCCTTGTCGAGGATCGGGGTGTCGACGGCGGCGGGACACACGACGGTGACGCCGACGCCGTGGGCGGCGGCCTCGGTGCGCAGGGCGAGGGAGAGGCCGACGACGGCGTGCTTGGTGGTGACGTACGACGTCATGAGGCCCGCCGCCATGAGGCCACCCATCGACGCGGTGTTCACGATGTGCCCGCTGCGCTGGCGGATCATCTGCGGGTACGCCGCGTGGACGCCGTGCACGACGCCGCGGACGTTGACGTCGATGATCGCGTTCCACTGCGCGAGCGTCAGGTCCTCGGTGTCGCCGAGGAAGGTGATCCCCGCGTTGTTGAACATCAGGTCCAGTCGTCCGTGCTCGGCGACGACCGCGTCGACGGCGGTCTGGACGTCGGAGGCCGACGTCACGTCCACGGCGCGCGCCACGGCCCGCCCGGGGCCGGAGGCGCCGGCCGCCACGGACGACGCGGCCGCGAGGTCGAGGTCGGCGCACACGACGTACGCGCCGTCGCGGACCAGTGCCCGCACCAGTGCTGCCCCGATGCCGGAGCCGCCGCCGGTGACGATGGCGGTGCGCGGGCCGGTCACGAGAACGCCTTCTCGACGAGGCCGACGAGGTCGGGGTAGCGCTTGAGGTGTGCGCCGCCGTTGATGTCGAGGGTCTCGCCGGTGATCCACGCGGCGTCGTCCGACAGCAGGAAGCGGATCGCGGCGGCGATCTCGGTCGGCTCGCCGGAGCGGCCGAGGGCGGTGTTGTCGAGGTAGTCCTCGCGCACGCCGGGGATGTCCATGGCGGGGGCCGTCAGCGGGGTGACGACCAGGCCGGGGGCGACCGCGTTGACGCGGACGCCGCGGGCGCCGAGCTCGAGGGCCGCGACCTCGGTGAGGGCGACGAGGCCGGCCTTCGAGGCGCAGTACGCCGCGAGACCGGTGCCGGGCTGGCGGGCGTTGAGGGAGGACAGCGACACGAGCGAGCCGCCGTCGGCGACCCGCTGGCCGGCGTGCTTGAGCACCAGGAAGGCGCCGGTCAGGCAGACGTCGACGATCCGGCGCCACTCGGCCGCGTCGTGGTCGACGACCCGCGACAGCGTGCTGACGCCGGCGCAGTTGACGACGCCGTGGAAGGTGCCGTGGTCGGCGACGACGCCGTCGAGGAGGGCTGCGACCGAGGCCTCGTCGGTCACGTCCACGGGTACGTCGCAGGCCGTCCCCGGGAGGTCGGCGACGACCACCTCGTGACCGGCGTCCGCGAGCACCCGGGCGGTGGCCGCCCCGATCCCGGACGCGCCTCCGATGACGACCACCACCTGCTGGGACCTGTCCACCACGGGACTCCTGACATTCGTCTGAATCTGTTGACACGTGTCAAATGACAGCCTTAACGTGGCCCGCAACACACGAATCTGTCAACCCCCTGAAACTCGATTTCGTGGGTGTCAAGGGCTCGCCGGCGGGCCCGACGAAAGGAAGTACCGATGAGTGGTCCCACCGTCGCCGTGATCGGCGCGGGCATCAGCGGCCTGACGATGAGCAAGATGCTCGCCGACTACGGCGTGGACTTCACGACCTTCGAGTCGTCCGACCGGGTCGGTGGCAACTGGGCCTTCGGGAACCCGAACGGGCACAGCAGCGCCTACCGGTCGCTGCACATCGACACCTCGAAGCACCAGCTGTCCTTCAGGGACTTCCCGATGCCGGACGAGTACCCCGACTTCCCGCACCACACGCAGATCAAGGACTACCTCGACGCGTACGCCGACGCCTTCGACATCCGCCGCCGCATCGAGTTCGAGAACGGCGTGGTCAGGGCCGAGCGCCGTACCGGGGGCGGCTGGGACATCACCGACCAGGCGGGACGCACGCGCCCCTTCGACGTGCTCCTCGTGGCGAACGGTCACCACTGGGACCCGCGCTTCGCCGAGTTCCCGGGCGAGTTCACCGGCGAGGTGATCCACTCGCACGCCTACATCGACCCGTGGACGCCGTTGCACCTGATGGACAAGCGCATCCTCGTCGTCGGGATCGGCAACAGCGCTGCGGACATCACCGTGGAGCTGTCGCAGAAGGCGATGCGCAACCAGGTCACCCTGTCGACGCGGAGCAGCGCGTGGATCGTGCCGAAGCTGATGTTCGGCAAGGCGGCCGACATGAACTACCGCACCAGCCCGCACCTGCCGCTGGCCTGGCAGCGCAAGCTGATGCAGATGGGCCAGGTGCTCACCGCCTCGGACCCCACGCTCTACGGCCTGCCGACGCCCAACCACAAGTTCTTCGAGGCGCACCCCACGCAGTCCGGAGAGCTGCCGTTGCGCCTGAAGTCCGGCGACGTGACCCCGAAGGGCAATGTCGCGCGCCTCGACGGCGAGACCGTGCACTTCGAGGACGGCACCAGCGCCGACTTCGACGTGATCATCCACGCCACCGGCTACAACATCACCTTCCCGTTCTTCGACCCCGCGTTCATCAGCGCTCCCGACAACGACATCCGGCTCTACAAGCGGGTCTTCATGCCGGGCGTCGACGACCTCGCCTTCGTCGGCTTCGCCCAGGCCACCCCGACGCTGTTCCCGTTCGTCGAGTGCCAGACCCGGATGGTCGCCGCCTGGTTGGTGGGTCGTTACGCCCCGCCGTCGATCGCCGAGATGGAGCGGGTGATCGACGAGGACACGCAGAAGTACACCGGCCACATGGTCCCGAGTGCCCGCCACACCCAGCAGCTCGACTACTTCGTCTACGAGCACGACATCCGGGTCAAGGAGATCCCTGCCGGTCTCGCCCGGGCTGCCGGGGCGGCGGCGCGATGAGCGACGAGCGCCTCTGGGCGCGGATGGTCGACCGCCGCAGCGTCAACCGCGGCGACCAGCGCCGCGCGGCGCTGCTCGAGGCCCTCGACGAGCTGCTCCGCGAGCAGACGCTCGAGGAGGTCAACGTCGCGGAGATCTCCCGCAAGGCGGGCGTGACGCGCTCGGCGTTCTACTTCTACTTCGAGAGCAAGGCGACCGCCGTCCTCGCGCTGATGGCCGAGCTGTACGACGACGCGTCCGACGCGACCGACCTGCTGGTCAAGGCCGAGGGCGAGCCCCGGGCCCGGATCCGGCACGTCATCACGACGCTCTTCGACTCGGTCGACCGGACCCCGCACACCTATCGCGCGCTCCTCGAGGCGCGCGCCACCAGCGCCGCCGTGCGCGAGCTGTGGGAGGCCGGGCGTGCGGAGTTCGCGGAGATGACGGCGGAGATGATCGAGCGCGAGCGGGCCCTCGGCCACGCCCAGCCCGGTGCCGACGCCCACGTCCTCGCCGCCGTCCTGCTCGACCTCAACGACCACGCCGTCGAGCGGCACGCGATGGGCGTCGGACCGGAGCGCGAGGCGCACATCGACGCGATCACCCACATCTGGATCCAGAGCATCTACGGGAGCCCGGCATGAACGCCACCACCTTCGACTTCACCTCCGCCGGCGTGCGCTGCGCCGCGACCCACTTCGCCGGGCAGGACGGCGCGCCCGTCGTGGTCCTCGCGCACGGCCTCGCCGGCACGCAGGACGCCGGCATGTTCCCGTTCGCCGAGGCATTTGCCGCCGCCGGCCTGCACGCGGTCACCTTCGACTACCGCGGCTTCGGCGCCAGCGACGGCTCACCCCGCCAGGTCGTCTCGCTCGCCGGCCAGGTCGCCGACCTGCACGCCGCCGTCGACGCGGCGAAGAAGCGGCCCGGTGTCGACCCGACCCGCGTCGTGCTGTGGGGCATCTCGCTCGGCGGGGGACACGTGGTGTCCGTCGCCGCCGAGCGCCCCGACGTCGCCGCCGTCGTCTCGGTGGTTCCCATGGTCGACGGGCTCGCTGCCGCCCGGCTCGCGACGAAGCACCACGCGCCGACCCAGCTGCTGGCGTCGACGGGTCGCGGCCTCGCGAGTGCCGTACGACGCAAGGCGGGTCGTGGCCCGGCGATGATCCCCGTCGTCGCGCGCCCCGGCGAGCCCGGTGCCCTCACGCTGGAGGGTGCGTACGAGGACTACCTTGCGATCGCCGGACCGACCTGGCGCAACGAGATCGCGGCCGACGTCGTCCTCGAGCTCGGCACCCGCGCGCCCGCGAAGGCCGCGGCCACGCTGGAGGTCCCGTGGCTGGTGCAGGTCGCCGACTTCGACCGCAGCGCGCCGCTGCAGGCCGCGATGAAGGCCGCCTTCTCCGGCCGGGCCGAGGTCCGGCACTACCCGGGCGACCACTTCGACCTGTTCGCCGGCAAGCCCTTCCACGAGCCGGCGGTCGAGCACGCGGTCCACTTCCTGCTGCGCCACGTCACGGTGCCGGCGCCCGAGCTGGAGCCCGCCAATGGCTGATGCCGTGGCCGACACCGTCCAGGGCATGCTGCTCGCGCACGCCGAGCGCGACACCCCCGGCCTCCGGTACGGCGACGACACGTGGACCTGGCGCGAGGTGGTCGCCGGCAGCGCGGCCCGTGCCCACGTCCTGCGGTCCCTCGCGGGTCGGGCCGCCGGCGACGGCGAGCGGCTGCACGTCGGTGCGCTGCTCCCGAACACCCCGGAGATGGCGTTCGCGATCGCCGCCGGCGCGGTCGGCGGACACGTCACGGTCGGCATCAACCGGACCCGTCGCGGTGCGGCGCTCGCCGCCGACGTACGACGGGCGGACTGCCGGGTGCTGCTGACCGATGCCGCGCACCTGCCGCTGCTCGAGGGGCTCGACCTCGGCGGCGCGATCGTCGTCGACACCGACGGCCCGGCCTGGCGCGAGCAGGTCGCCGCGGCGCCCACGACGGCCGGAGACTTCCCGGTCGCCTCGACCATGGACACCTTCATGCTCATCTTCACCTCGGGCACGAGCGGCGAGCCGAAGGCGGTGCAGGTCGCCAACTTCATGGTGGTGATGGCCGGCAGCGTGCTCGTCGACAAGTACGGCCTCGACGCCACCGACGTCGTCTACTGCTCGATGCCGCTGTTCCACAGCAACGCCGTGATGGCGGGATTCGCGGTGAGTGCCGCCTCCGGCGCGGCCCTGGCCCTCGCGGAGTTCTCGGCGAGCAACCTCATCGACGACGTCCGGCGCTACGGTGCGACCTACCTCAACTACGTCGGCAAGCCGCTCGCCTACGTGCTGGCCACCCCCGAGCGTCCCGACGACGCGGACAACCCGCTGCGCTTCGCGTTCGGCAACGAGGCCTCCGACCGTGACATCCGCGAGTTCGCGGCCCGCTTCGGGTGCTCGGTGTGGGACGGCTTCGGGTCGACCGAGTCGGCCGTCATCATCACCCGCACCGAGGACACCCCGGACGGCTCGATCGGCGTCCCGTTCGACGGGGTCGCGGTCTACGACCGGGTGACGCGCCAGGAGTGCCCGCGCGCCGTCCGCGACGAGGACGGCCGCGTGACCAACCTCGACGAGGCCGTCGGCGAGCTGGTCAACACCCAGGGGGCGGGCTTCTTCGCGGGCTACTACAACGACGAGCGGGCGACGGCCGAGCGCCTCGACGGCGGCATGTACTGGTCGGGCGACCTCGCCTACCGCGACGCCGACGGCTTCGTGTTCCTCGCCGGCCGGACCGACGACTGGCTGCGGGTGGACGGCGAGAACCTCGCCGCCGCCCCGGTCGAGCAGCTGCTGCTGCGCCATCCGGCCGTCTCGCAGGCGGCGGTGTACGCCGTCGCGGACGAGCGGGTCGGCGACCAGGTCATGTGCGCACTGGTGCTGCGCGACGGTGCCGCGCTCTCCCCGGAGGAGTTCGCGGACTTCCTCGCCGGGCAGCCCGACCTGTCCCCGAAGGCGTGGCCGCGCCACGTGCGGATCGCCACCGCGCTGCCGAGCACGGCGACCAACAAGGTGCTCAAGCGCGAGCTGCGCGCGCAGGGGCTCACCACCGACGACCGGCTGTGGTCGCGCGGCGAGCGGGACCACGACTACCTCGAGGAGCGGGCATGTACGACGTCATCGTGAAGAACGGCCGGTGGTTCGACGGGACGGGCGCTCCCTCCGCCGTACGCCACCTCGGGATCAGCGACGGCCACGTCGCGACGGTGAGTCCCGAGCCGTTGGACGAGACCGGCTGCCCACGGGTGATCGACGCCGCCGGTCAGTGGGTGCTGCCGGGCATGGTCGACATCCACACCCACTACGACGTCGAGGTGCTCGTCCAGCCGGAGCTGTCCGAGTCGCTGCGGCACGGCATCACGACCACCTTCCTCGGGTCCTGCTCGCTGTCGACCGTCCACGCCGGTGCCGAGGACGCAGGTGACCTGTTCGGCCGCGTCGAGGCCATCCCGCGGCCGTACGTCGTCGCGGCGCTCGAGGACCGCAAGACCTGGACCACCGCGGGGGAGTACGTCGCCGCGCTCGAGGCGCTGCCGCTCGGGCCGAACATCGCCGCCTTCATCGGCCACTCCGACATCCGCTCCGCGCGGATGGGGCTGTCCCGCTCGACCGACCCGGGCGTCGTGCCGACCGCCGCCGAGCTGGCCCGGATGGAGGCCGACCTGGTCGAGGCGCTCGACGAGGGCTTCATCGGGATGTCGTCGCAGGAGCTCATGTTCGACAAGCTGGACGGGGAGACCTGCCGCTCGCGGACCCTGCCGTCGACGTACGCGAAGGGCAAGGAGCGGCGCCGGCTCAACAAGATCCTGCGCTCGCGCGGTCGGGCGCTCCAGGGCGGTCCTGACGTCGGGCGTCCGCAGAGCCTGGTCCGGATGGCGTTCAGCAGTGCGGGGTGGGGACGCAAGCCGGCGCTCAAGGTCAGCCTGCTGTCGGCCGCCGACATCAAGGCGATCCCGATGGTCGCCCACATCTTCCCGTTCCTGTCGCGGACCGTGAACCGGTGCGGCGGCGACCTCCGCTTCCAGCACCTGCCCGTGCCCTTCGAGGTGTACGCCGACGGGATCGCCCTGGTCATCTTCGAGGAGTTCGGCTCGGGTGCCGCGGCGTTGCACCTGTCGGACCGGATCGAGGAGCAGCGCGCGCTGCTGCAGGACGAGGACTACCGGCGCCGCTTCCGCAAGGACTACGACAACAAGTACGGGCCGCGCGTGTGGCACCGCGACTTCTTCGACGCCGACATCACCGAGTGCCCGGACCCGTCGGTGATCGGCAAGACCTTCGGGCAGGTCGGTGTCGACCGCGGGGGCGTGCACCCGGTCGACGCCTTCCTCGACCTGGTGCTGGAGCACGGCGACAAGCTGCGCTGGCGGACCACGATCTCCAACCACCGCCCGAGGGTGCTCGACAAGCTGACCTCGGACCCGGGCGTCCAGCTCGGCTTCTCCGACGCCGGCGCCCACCTGCGCAACATGGCGTTCTACAACTTCGGCCTGCGCCTGCTGCGGCGCGTCCACGACGCCGAGTCCTCCGGCAAGCCGTTCATGACGGTCGAGCACGCCGTCCACCGGCTCACCGGCGAGCTCGCCGACTGGTACGGCCTCGACGCCGGCCACCTCCGCGTCGGCGACCGCGCCGACGTCCTGGTGGTCGACCCGGCCCGCCTCGACGACTCGCTCGACGCGTACGTCGAGGCGCCGGTCCCGGCCTACGGCAACCTCTCGCGGATGGTCAACCGCAACGACGCCACCGTCAGCGCCGTGCTGGTCGCGGGGGAGCTGGTGGTCGATCGCGGTGTGCCGACGGACGTGGTGGGCGTGCGTCGTACCGGACGCTTCCTGCGGGCGGGTCAGGCGGCGCGGTAGCGCTCGATCTGGTCGCCCAGCTCGTCGAACAACCCCTGGTTGAGCCCGAACACGACCTTGACCTCGTCGACGACCCTCTCGACGTCGGCCTCCGAGAGCCCGAGCGCGTCGAGGCGGGCGCGGTAGGCGTCCTTGTAGGGCTTCGGCTTCGGGATCCCGGGGAAGTCGTAGAACGCCACGCCCTCGCCCTCGGGGAGGTCGAAGGTGCGCTGGAGGACCCGGCCGATGACCTGGCCGCCGGACAGGTCGCCGAGGTAGCGCGTGTAGTGGTGGGCGAGCAGCAGGCCGCCCCAGGTGGCGCCGGCGCGGATCCGGTCGACGTACGCCGCGGCGGCGGGGGAGTCGATGGTCTCGGGGTCGATGCCGGGGGCCCAGTGGGCGAGGTCGGCGTCGATCGCGGCGAGCCGCTCGAGGGCCGCGTCGTGGACCGCGGCCACGAGCGGGTCGGCGGACTGCTCGGTGAGGGTGGTCTCCAGGGCGGCGTAGACGCGGCGGAGGCGGAGCAGGAGGTCGGCGTACGCGGTGGCGTTGAGCCGTCCGTCGAGCAGCTCGGCCATGAAGGTCGAGCCCTCGGCGGCCTCGTGCTCGGCGCGCGAGCCCTCGCGCATCGCTGCGGACAGCGTCGGGGCCGCGTCACGGGTGGTGGTGGCCACGGACATGGGGGTGCTCCTCGAAGAGTGATGAGTTTACTGACCAAGTGTCAGGAAACGGGTGCGGCGGTGTCAACGCCGTACGGGGAAAAAGTTAGGTGGACCTAAGGAAAGGTTCAGGCCATGTGGCCCAGGCCACGGAGCACGAACTCCTCGACGGCCCCCACCGGGAGCTGGCGGGTGGCCAGTGCGGCGTGCAGCAGCGACATCGCGGCCTTGCGGTCGCCGACCCGGAAGGCGCCCGACTCGATGCCCTCGTCGAGGATGTCCTCGAGGACCGCCTCGACCGCCGCCACGTGGTCGTGGATCTTCTCCATCGCCTCCTCGGAGAGGAGGTGGTAGAGGATCCCGCCCATGCCGGTGTGGAACTGCTGGCCGGCGCGCAGCTGGTGGCGCAGGTAGACGCGGATCCGACCGACCGGGTCGGGCACGAGCTCGAGGTCGCGCCGCAGGTCGGCCAGGTAGTGCTGGGTCTCCTCGGTCGCGAAGGCGACCACGACCGCTTCCTTGTCCTTGAAGTGGTGGTAGATCGCGGTGCGGCCGAGCCCGGCCCGCCCGGCGATCTGCGCCATCGTGATCGCGTCGAAGCTGCGCTCGTCCATCAGCTGGGCGAAGGCGTCGAAGATCCGTCGCCGCACCAGGTCGCGGTGGGCGGGGAGGGTGTCGGCAGCGATCTTCGGCACGGTCCCGATTCTAGGTCGCGTGGGCGGTCGTGGAGGCGGTGCGGCGCGCGCGACCGGTGCCCCGGAGGGCCGCCGGTCGCGCGCACCGTTCACGGGATCAGCGCCGGGTGGTCGTGAACCGCAGGGTCCACGTCCGGGCGGTGGCCTGGGTGTTGCCGGCGTACGCCGCGCTGACCGTGTAGCGGCCCTTGGCCAGCCTCGGCAGTGCCGCGGTGGCCGCACCGGCCGCGTTCAGCCGGACCCGGACCGTCCGGACGGCCTTGCCGCGGGCGTTCCTGACGGTCACCGTGACGAGACCGGTCGGCTTCACGCCGGGCGCCGTGACGACGACCCGGAGGCCGCCGGCGCGGGCGCCGGTGGGCTTGCGCGTCCAGGTGCCGCGCACCGTCGCCGCGACCTTGGCCACCGTGACCGAGACGGTCTTCGAAGAGCCGGCGACGTTGCCGTCACCGACGTACGTCGCGACCAGCGTGTAGGTGCCCGCCGTCCGCTTCGGCAGGGTCACCGTCGCGCGACCGTTCGCGTCCACCTGCGCCGAGGTCGTCGCGAGGATCGCGCCGGTCGAGGAGCGCAGCTGTGCCTGGACGTCGCCGGTCGGTACGACGCCGTCGACCGCACCGTCGACGGTGATCGTCGCGGCGCCGGTCGCCGACGCGGTCGGGACCTTGGTGACCTGCACGGCCGTGGTCGACGTCGCCTTGGCGATCGCGACCGGAGCGGTCGCGATCGCGGTCGTGATGTTGGCGTTGCCGTTCTCCGCGCCGTCGTACGACGCCGTGAGGGTGTAGTCGCCCGCGCCCTGCTTCGGCAGCACGACCTGGGCCGCACCGCCGGTCAGCGCGCCGTCGCCCGAGGCGACCTCGACGTCGGCGGCGTTGCTGAGGGCCCACGAGACCGAACCGGCGGCGGCCGTGCCGTCGGCGTCCGCGACGGTGAGCTTCGCTGCGCCGTCCGCAACCTGGGTCGGGGCGGTGTCGACGGTGACGGTCGCCGTGCCCTCGGCGGCGGCGAAGGTGACCGGCGTGTAGGTCTCGTACAGCGGCTGCGCGGCGCCACTGCCGGGGTAGGTGTAGATGCCGTAGTTGACGGCGGTCGCGACGGCGGCGGCCGCGGTGTCGGCGGCAGCCTTGTCGACGACGATCGTGGTGGTGAAGCTGCCGTCGGCGGCGAGCTCGATGGCACCGGCGTCGGGGCCGCCGATCGTGGCCATGTCGGCGGCGAGGACCGCCCACTTCTGAGCGCTCACCTTGCGCAGGCTGCTGGCGACGCCGGCGGACGGCTTCCACGCCTCGGGGAACTTGCCGAACACCACGTAGGTGCCGCCGGCCTTGCCCGACAGCGGGGGCCGGGTGCCGGTCGCGAGGGCCGGGTCGAAGCCGGTGCCGGTCACGGTCACCTGGTGGGCGCCGGACGGCAGCAGCACGGTGTCGGTGACCTCCACCGCCGGCGGTGCCGGCGGGGTGGCGTCGAAGGTGACCTGGAGCGGCGTCGCGGGCTTGCGGACGTCGGCCGAGCTGCCCGAGGAGTACCAGTACGAGCTGCCGCCCGTGAGCTGCTGGAAGTCCACGAAGTCCTGCGGGAAGGCGCCCCAGTTGACGCCGGTGCGGCTCTGCGCGGTGGCGCCGGCGGGGGCGTCGTACTCGACCTCGTGGTACGCCGGCGTCGTGGTCAGGCCGAGCTCGTCGACGTCGACACCGGTCAGCGTCGCGAGGGTGACCTCCTCGTCGGCGAGGTCGTTCCACTGCGTCGGGTCGGCCATCGAGGCGGCGTACCCGTCGACGGTCGCGGTCAGCGTGCCGGTGCCGTCGGCGGCGACCGTCAGCTCGGGGTCCGCGAGGTGGAAGAAGGTCATCCCCGAGTAGAAGAGGACCGTCGCGTCGCCGTCCCACTGGACGGAGGCGGTGTTGGCGTCCGCGTCGACCGTGCCGGTGCCGTGGCGGAAGACCAGCTGGGTCTCGGCGTTGATGCCGTTGCCGGTCGTGCCGTTGACGCCGGCGGAGTTCTGGCGGGTGCCGAGGAAGGTCGTCGGGGCGTAGCCGCCGCCGGCCTGGAGGTCCTCGACGGTGACATTGCCGGACTGGTTGGCCCAGCCGGCGCTCGCACCGTTGCTCCAGGTGGCGCCGTCGTCACCGGAGGTCAGCGTCTTGCCGCCGGCACCGGGGTTGCCGATCCTGCCGGCCGACATCAGGTTCCAGGTGCCGGGCGCGAAGGAGGCGCTGTTGACCTCGGTGTTGATGCCCCAGCGGAGGGTGGCGTCATCGACCTGCACGGCCGTGGCGTGGGCGGACGGCGCGGTCGCGACGGACAGCACGGAGAGTCCGGTGGCGGTGAGCGCGGCGGCGGCGAGGCCGGCGACGCTCCGACGTACGGGATTCATCGGGTTCCTTTCAGGCGGTTCATCAGGGGGTCGAACAGGGTGATTCCGACCGCCCCGAGCAGCAGGAGGAATCCGAGGGCCCACTCCCACGGCCGGCCCGACCGGTCGGACCGGTCCGGGTCGGCAGGGGAGGAGGCGAGGGCGTACGCCACCGGCGGCTGGTACGACGCCGGCTGCGCGGTCGCGGTGGACGCGACCGGGGCGGGGGCCTGGGCCGGCAGGGCCGGCCCCGGCGGCCGCACCACCGCGGGTGGTGCGGTGGAGGGCGTGCTCGCCGGCGGTTCCTCGCCGGCGGGGTTCGAGGGCGTCCCGGTCGGCGTCGTCGGCGTCTCCGTGGGCGGCTCCGGCTCGATCGCGGTCCTCGCGTCCCAGCTCACCGTGACCGGCTTGGTCACCTTGAACCGGTCGCCGCTGCCGCCGGAGGAGTACCAGTACGACGCCATGCCGACCTTCTCGAGGAAGGCCAGCAGCGACGCCGGCACGGCGCCCCAGGTGCTCCCGGTGCGGACCTGGGTGGTGCCGCCGGCGGGCGCGTCGTACCGGACACCGAGGTACGCGGTCTCCGCGGTGAAGCCCTTCTCGGCGGCGAGCTCGTCGGTCCCGACGCCGGTCAGGGCGGCGAGGGTGACCGGCGTCGCCGGCACTGCCTGCCACGTCGTCGTGTCCTCCATCGAGCTGGCGTAGCCCGAGCCGCTCGCGGTGATCCGGGCCGAGGTCGGCGTGACCTCGAGGACCGGGTCGGTGATCGTGAAGAAGGTCATCCCGGAGTAGTAGAAGACCGTGAACGAGCCCTCCCACCGGATCGTCGCGGTGCCGGCGGCGGGGTCGACCTCGCCCGTGCCGCCGCTGATGACGACCTGGTGGTTGCTGAACACCTCGACGGTCGGGCCCCCGAGGGACTGCCCGTCGGGGCCGGTCCTGGTGCCGGCGTACGTCGTCGGGACCGGTCCGGACGAGGTGATCTTCTCGATCCGGACCTCGCCAGCGCTCGCCTGCCAGGCGGTGGCGCCGGTGCTCGGCCACCTGCCCCGGTCGTCGAGCACCTGTCCGCCGCTGCCGGGGTCGGGCGCCCGGCCGGCCGAGGGGAAGTTGTAGGTGCCGGGGGCGAAGGCGTTGTTGTTGCTCTCGTCGTTGATGCCCCAGCGGAAGACCGCGTCGGCGACGGTGAAGGCGGTCGTGTCCCCGTCCTCGGCGACGGCGGGTGCCACCGGGACCAGTGGCGCGACGGTCAGGGTGAGGAGCGCGGCCAGCGCCGGGAGCAGCCAGCGCGCCCTCATGCGAGCGCTCCCGTCGATCCGGCGGCGCGTCGGCGGCGCCGTGCGAGGCGCAGGACGAGGCCGAGCAGGGTGAGCGCGAACAGTCCCGCCGCGACGAACAGGAAGACCCGCGACCCCGGTCGTTCGTCGTCCTCGGGTGCGGCCTCCGGGGCGGGGGACACGTCGACGGCCCGGACCGCGAAGCGCTCGCTTGCCGCACCGCCCGACGCGGCGCCGGTCAGGCGCAGCTCGTGGGTGCCGGCGGAGAGGGTCGCCGGCAGCGGCAGGATGCCCGCGACCTCCCCCGAGGGCCCGGCCACCATCGGACCGATGCCGGCGACGCCGTCGTCGAGGACCCCGACCACCTGCTCGCCGGGGGCGAACCCGGTGGCGGTGAAGGCGAGGGTGTTGCCGACCTTCGCAGTCAGCCGGTCGGTCGTCAGCCGCGGGGTGCCGGCGCGCGCCTTCCTGCCGGTGCCGATCGCACCCGTGGCGCCCGTCGTGGTCGTCCCGGTCGTCGTGCCGGTGCCGGTCGCCGCGCCGTTGCCCGCCGTGGTGGTGCCGTCGGTGGTGGTCGTGTCCTGTCCGGCGGGTGCGGCGTCGTACACGGTGGTGAAGGGGACCCGTGTGAAGGTCTCGTTGGCTGCGTTCTTCACGCCGTGGGCGCCGATCGTGATGACGCCGCAGGTCACCTTGCGGCAGTCGACCGAGACGACCCTGCCGTTGCGGTCGACGCTCTGGAAGGTCGGGCCGGGGATGTTGAGGGTGACGGTGAAGCCGCCCGATGCGGACAGCACGGCGTTGGCCTCGGTGGCGGTCGAGCTGCCCGGGAAGGCGATGAAGCGCAGGTAGCCCTGGCTGTCGGCGGCGTTCTCGGCGTCCGGGATGTAGCGGTAGTCCGAACCGGTGACGCCCCCGCGGGAGGGTTTCCACGACCCGCCGCGCGGGTCGTCGACCCAGCCGAACATCAGGTACACGCCGCCGAAGCCGCCCTTGACCGACTGGAAGCCGCGCCCGGTGATGGTCAGCTTCGTCCGGTACTCCAGGTCGGCCGCCGTCGTCCCCCGGTCGTTGGTGACCGAGATCCGCGCCGCGGCGGTGGCGGCGGGCGTCGGGGTCAGGACGGCGAGTCCTCCGGCCAGCAGGGCAACGGCGAGAAGGCGGCGGGTCATGCGGTTTCCTCCCGCGACAGGGGCGTGCGACGGTCGGGCAGGACGAGCAGCTCGCCGGTCGCGGGGTGGGTGAGGACGTCGATCGGGTGGTCGTAGACCAGGCTCAGCAGCGGGGCGGTGAACACCGCGGCCGGCGTTCCCTCGGCGGTCACCCGGCCGTGGTGCAGCAGCGCGACCCGGTCGGACCACGCGGCCGCGAGCGACAGGTCGTGGAGGACCACGACGACCGCGGCACCGCCGGCGGCCTCGGCCCGAGCCCTCGCGAGGACGGCCTCCTGGTGGCCGATGTCCAGGGCGGCGGTGGGCTCGTCGAGCAGCAGGATCCCGGTCCGCTGGGCGAGCACGCGGGCGAAGGAGGTGCGTCCCTTCTCGCCGCCGGACAGCAGGCTGAACGGCTGGTGGGCCAGGCGCCCGACGTCGGTCGTCGCCATCGCCTCGGCGACGACGCGGTCGTCCTCGTCCTCCTCGGGGAGTCCGCGCCACGGCGCACGGCCCATCCGCACCACGTCGGCGGCCGGGAACGGGAACGAGATCCGGTGCTCCTGGGTGAGCACGGCGCGGCGGCGCGCCATCGTGCGCAGCCTCCACTCGCGCAGCGGCCTGCCGTCGAGCTCGACGACGCCCTCGTCAGGCACGACGTCGCCGGCGAGCACCGCGAGCAGGGTCGACTTGCCGGCGCCGTTCGGGCCGACCAGGGCGAGCACCTCGCGGCGCCGTACGTCGAGGTCGACGGCGTCCAGCACCGGACGGTGGCCGTAGCTGAGGGTGACCCCGCGTGTCGTCAGGGCGTTCATGCCCAGCCTCCCGCCGTACGACGGGTGCGGCGCAGCAGCCAGAAGAAGAACGGGCCGCCGACGAGCGAGGTGAGCATGCCGAGCGGCAGGTCGGTGTAGGCGACGGCGGTCCGAGCGACGGTGTCGGCGCAGATCAGCACCAGCGCACCGGCCAGGGCCGAGGCGATCAGGAGCGTGCGGTGGCCGGGCCCGGTCACCATGCGGACCAGGTGGGGGACGACCAGGCCGACGAAGGCGACGATCCCGCAGAAGCTGACCGCGGCCGCGGTCAGCAGCGCCACGACGACGATCAGGATGATCCGCAGCGCCTCGACGTTGACGCCGAGGTGGCGCGCGGAGCGCTCGCCGAGGGCGAGCAGGTCGAGGCTGCGGGCGCAGGCCAGTGCCACGGCGATGCCGACGGCGGCGAGCGGGGCGACCACCAGGACGTACGACCACCGGCTGCCGTTGAGGCTGCCCAGCTGCCAGAACACGATCGACTCACGGGCCTGGGTGTCACCGAGGAACATCAGCAGCGCGAGCAGCGCGCTCGAGACGGCGTTCACCGCGATCCCGGTCAGCACGAGCGTCACCACCTCGGTGCGCCCGTCGGAGCGGGAAAGCGCATAGACGAGCAGCGTGGTGACCAGGCCGCCGAGGAAGGCGCACACCGGGATCGACCAGTCCCCGGCGAAGCGGAGGCCGAACACGATGGCCGCGCCGGCGGCGACGGCCGCGCCGGAGGAGATGCCGACGACGCTGGGCTCGGCGAGCGGGTTGCCGAAGACCCCCTGCATGGCCGCGCCCGCGACGGCGAGCGAGGCGCCGACCACGACGGCCATGGCGATCCGGGAGAAGCGGACGTTCCACAGGGTGTACTCGCCGCGCGGGTGCGTGGGCATCGGACCGACGTCGAGGCCGACGCGGTGCGCGATCGAGCCGAGGATCTCGTCGAGGGGGATCTGCAGCTGCCCCGATCCGCCGGCCACGAGGGTGGTCGCGACGAGGCCGAGGACCAGGCCGGCGTACAGGAGGGCGATCCGGCGACGGCGTCGCCCGTCCGTCACCGGTACGGCGGGCGCGACTGCCACCGCGGGCAGGACCGCCGTCACGAAGCGTCCTTCGCAGCCAGGCTGTCGGGCGCGTAGAGCGCGATCGCGAGCGCGTTGAGGACGTCGGCGGTGCGCGGTCCGTAGCTGAGCACCTGGGCGTCGTCCATCGTGATCACGCGCTGGTTCTCGCCGGCGGGCGTCTGGGCGAGCGCCGGGAACTGGTCGAGCAGCCCGTCGATGCCGCCGACCGACGCGAGGCCCTTGTCCATCATCAAGATCGCGTCGGGCTGGGCCTTGATCAGGCCCTCGTCGTTGACCGGCTTCATGCCGTTCCAGCCGATCTCGCTGCTGACGTCGTAGCCACCGGCCGCGGTGATCAGCGCGTCCGCGCCGGAGCCCCGGCCGAACATGTAGTAGACGTTCGCCTGGCCGCGCACGTACAGGAAGACCATGCGCAGCTTGGCGGTGACGTCGCTGGGCGCGACCCGGTCGATCTCGGCGCGGACGGCGGCTGCCTCGTCGACGATCCGCCTGCCCAGCACCTTGCCCTGCTCGGGCACGCCGAGCGCGTCGGCGACCTGCTGGGTCAGGGGCGCGAGGTTGTCGAGGTTGCGCTCGGCGTCGACCACCACGACCGGGATGCCGGCCTCGCGGACCTGCAGCACGACGTCCCACGGCCCGAGGGAGGTGTCGGTGATGAGCACGGTCGGGTCGAGCTCGAGGATCGCCTCGGCGTTGAGCTCGTGGCCGTTCTGGGTGACGAGCGGGCGGTCGTCGATCTCGGCGTACGCCGAGGACACGTCGCGGCCGACGACGTTGTCGCCGAGGCCGAGCTCGAAGACCGTCTGGGAGAGCGTGCCGTAGACGTCGAGCGCGAGGATCCGGCTGACGTCGGTGACCTCGACCCTCGTGCCCTGGACGTCGGTCACGCGCGCGGGGAGCTGCGGCGCCGGGTCCTCCTCGACGGGCCGGATGTCGGGTTCGGGGAGGTTGATGTCGACCTCGCCCTGCCACGATCGCGGGTCGGCCAGCGGTGTCACGTCGGCGATCGACGGCACCTCGGTGACCGGCCCGTCGTCGCCGTGCCCGTTGCCCGAGCCGTCGAGGACCGGGCCGCAGCCGGTGAGGGCGGTCGCGAGCAGGACCAGCGCGAGGGTGTCGGCGGCACGACGAGGGCGCGAACGAGGAACCACGAGGAGTGCTCTTTGCTGTCAGAGTGTCAGGAAGTGCGAAGCAAGGGCACCCTAACATGGCACTTAGGTTTACCTAATTCGCATCGTCCATTTGCGCTCTGACCTGCGGTGATGCGCCGCCGCTGCACGAAGGATGTTGCTGACAGTCCGTCAGGACTGTCGGGCGGCTGCCGTGAAGCGATCCCCGAGGCGGGCGAGCAGCGTCGACAGCTCATCCGGCGCCTCGACCGCGAAGTCGCAGTCGAGCCCGGCGAGCACGAGGACCGGCCAGTCGAGGCTGTCGGTGTCCATCGTCATCCGGCACTGCGCCTCGCCGAGCGCTTCGACGCTCGCCCAGCGACCGACCGTCGCCTCCGCGGTGGCCGCCGGGACGTCCATCGTGACCACCACCTGGTACTGCCGGGGCCGGGTGCGCAGGCCCTGGCTGACGTACGCCGCCGCGTCGCCGCCCGGGATCTCACGCGGCCCGAAGCGCTGTCCGGTCGTCGACGGCGGGCCCTGCACGCGGTCGACGCGGAACGAGCGCCAGTCCTGGCGCTCCCGGTCGTACGCCGCGAGGTACCAGCGCCGCCCGAGGTTGACCAGCCGGTGCGGCTCCACCCGTCGGACCGTCGCGCTGCCGTCGGCCGCGGTGTAGGCGAAGGAGACCACCTCGTCGTCGCGGCACGCCTGCGCGAGGGTCGTCAGCACGGCCGGGTCGAGCACCGGGCCGCCCGCCCACGGCATCCCCTCGGTCTGTGTCTGCAGCGCGCCCATCCGCCGGCGCAGGCGGGGCGGCATCAGCGCGATCACCTTCGTCAGCGCCTGCAGGGTGGTGTCCTCGAACCCGGGCACGCCGCCGTTCGCGGCCGCGCGCAGTCCGACCGCGACGGCGACCGCCTCGTCGTCCTCGAGCAGCAGCGGGGCCAGTGCCCCGCCTGCCCGCAGTTGGTAGCCGCCGGCCGCGCCGCGGACCGCGTCGACGTCGTAGCCGAGGTCGCGGAGGCGGTCGACGTCGCGTCGCAGGGTGCGCTCGCTGACCTCGAGCCGGTCCGCCAGCTCGCCGCCGGTCCAGAACCGGTGGGTCTGGAGGAGGGAGAGGAGGCGCAGCATCCGGGCGCTGGTGCTCATGGGGTCCAGATTAGTTCGCAATCAGGACAGAAACTGACCTAATGGCTCCCTAGCGTGGTGCTCATGGAGATCAACAGCAGCAAGA
The DNA here is from genome assembly GCF_001428825.1 of Nocardioides sp. Root240. GTDB lineage: Bacteria > Actinomycetota > Actinomycetes > Propionibacteriales > Nocardioidaceae > Nocardioides. The sequence goes on from NZ_LMIT01000009.1 coordinate 49,028, forward strand.
GCGGGCCGGTGATCCGCACCGTCGGACTCACCCGCCACTACACGCGCAACAAGCAGACGATCGAGGCCGTCCGCGGGCTCGACCTGGAGGTGGCGGCCGGCGAGCTGGTCGCCTTCCTCGGTCCCAACGGCGCCGGCAAGTCGACCACGCTGCGGATGCTCACGACGCTGATCGCGCCGACCGCGGGCACCGCGACGGTCGCCGGCCACGACGTGGTCCGCGATCGTGCGGCGGTTCGCCGCTCGATCGGGTACGTCGGCCAGGGCAACGCCGCCGGCCACCAGTTCCGGGGGCGCGACGAGCTGATGTGCCAGGCGCGGGCGCACGGGCTTTCCCGCCGCGACGCGCGGGCCCGGACCGACGAGCTGCTCGACGCCTTCGGCCTCACCGAGCACGCGGACCGACCGGTCGCCCAGCTGTCCGGCGGCCAGCGCCGTCGCCTCGACGTGGCGATCGGCCTGGTCCAGGAGCCGCCGATCCTCTTCCTCGACGAGCCCTCGACCGGCCTCGACCCGCAGAACCGGGTCAACCTCCAGGAGCAGGTACGCCGCCTCAACGCCGACCTCGGCACGACCATCGTGCTGACGACGCACTACCTCGAGGAGGCCGACGCGCTCGCGGGCCGCGTGGTCGTGATCGACCACGGCCAGGTCATCGCCGACGACTCCGCGGCCGCCCTGAAGTCCGCGCTCGGGGACCTGGTCGCGATGGAGTTCGCCACTGCGGCGGACGCCCGGAGCGCCGCCGAGCGGGCCGACCGGGTCGAGGGCGCCCAGGTCGTCGTCGACGGCTCGCGCGTCGAGCTGCGTGCTGCCTTCGGCCGCGACGCCGCCCCCGGGTTGGTCGCCGACCTGGCCGCCGCCGGTACGCCCGTCGGCCGGCTCGAGGTCGCCGGTCCGACCCTCGACGACGTCTTCCTCAACCTCACCGGCCGGAGCCTGCGTGAGGACCGCAACGCCACCACCGACGCCACCACCGAAGGAGCAGCAGCATGACCATCGAGATGACGAGCCCTGCCGTGGCGGCCCCGGTCCGCCGTCGTACCCCGGTCGAGGGGCGGGCCGTCGGCCTGGTCGCCGACACCTGGAACGTGCTGGTCCGCGAGCTCCAGCCGGTGCTCCGCCAGCCCGCCTCCGTCCTCTTCGCGATGGTGCAGCCGCTGGTGTTCCTCGGCCTGTTCGCGCCGCTGCTGCCGGAGAGCCCCGACGGCTCCGCCCTGCAGTGGTTCGTGCCCGGCATCGTGGCGATGACCGCGCTGATGAGCGCGTCCTTCACGGGCGCCAACCTGTCGGAGGAGATCATCAGCGGCTCCTTCGAGCGCCTGCTGGTCTCTCCCGTGCGGCGCTCGTCGCTGATGATCGGCAAGGCGCTGCGGGAGATGGTTCCGCTGGTCCTGCAGACCGCGCTGATCGTCGCGGTCGTGACGCCCTTCGCGTTCGACCTGCACCTGGCCGGCGTACTGACCGGCGTGGTGGTGCTGGTGCCCTTCAGCGTCGGCCTCGGGGCCCTGAGCCTGGCGCTCGCGATCGCTGCGAAGGAGCAGGCGTGGATCTTCTGGACCGTCCAGCAGACCGTGATCTTCCCGCTCCTGTTGCTCGCCGGCGTCCTGCTCCCGCTCGACGGCGCCCCCGGCTGGCTGCGGACCGCGTCCGACCTCAACCCGCTGAAGTACCTCGTCGACGCCGAGCGCACCCTCTTCGCCGGCTCCTTCCCGCTCGACACCGTCGCCGCCGGGTTCGGGGCGTCGCTGCTGGTCGGCGCGTTCGGGCTGTGGGTCGGGGTGCGGACGATGAACCGCGCCAGCTGAGCTGGGCCTCGGCCGGAGTGAGTTTCACCGGCCGGCCGGTGAAACTCACGCTTGGACGACGAAACTTCGTCGTCCAAGCGTGAGTTTCGTCGTCCAAGCACGGGAGAATCACCGGCCGGCCGGTGAAACTCCCGTCATCGAAAAGCCGTCTCCACAGGCCTCAGATCCGCGGGACGACCTCGCCCAGCAGCGCACCCATCCGGGTCGCCGCGGCGCGTCCGGCCTCCAGCACCTCCGCGTGGTTGAGCGGCTCGCCGCTCAGGCCGGCGGCGAGGTTGGTGACCAGGCTGATGCCGAGGATCTCCATCCCCGCCTCACGGGCGGCGATCGCCTCGAGCGTGGTGCTCATGCCGACCAGGTGGCCGCCGAGGATGCCGGCCATGCGGACCTCGGCCGGCGTCTCGTAGTGGGGGCCGGTGAACTGGACGTAGACGCCCTCGTCGAGGGTCGGCTCGACCGCGCGGCACAGGTCGCGCAGGCGGGAGGAGTAGAGGTCGGTCAGGTCGACGAAGTTGGCGCCGACGATGGGGGACTGGCCGGTCAGGTTGATGTGGTCGCTGATCAGCACGGGGGTGCCGGGCGTCCAGGTCTCCTTGAGGCCGCCGCACCCGTTGGTGAGCACGATCGCGCGGCAGCCGGCCGCGGCCGCCGTACGCACGCCGTGGACGACAGCCGACACGCCCTTGCCCTCGTAGTAGTGGGTGCGGCTGAGGAAGGCCAGCAGGTGCCGGTCGCCCGACCCGTCAGGGCCGTCGCCGCCGGGCAGCCGGATCGAGCGGACCTTGCCGGAGTGGCCGGCGACCGCGGACGCGCCGAAGCCGGGCAGGTCGGTCACCGAGATCTCGGTGGTGTTCTCGCCCGTCGGGTCGAGCGCCTCGGCGGCCGGCAGCCAGCCGGAGCCGAGGACCAGCGCCACGTCGTGCCGCGGCACGCCGGTCAGCTCGGCGAGGCGGGTGGCGGCCTCTTCGGCCAGGGCGTACGGCGAGGGGGAGTCAGTCACGCGGCGAGACTACTCGTCACCACGTGGCGACGAGCGTCTCCGGCACGTAGCCGTGCCGCACCCGTTGCGGGTGGTCGCCGACCGAGCGGTACGCGAGCTCCTTGCCGGTGTCGGTGTCGAGGACGGCGACGGCGTCGCTGCCGGACAGCGAGATCCAGCAGGTGTCGTCGAGGCCCTCGGTGGTCCAGTACGGCTTGAGGTAGCCGTGGCCGGTGGTGGCCTCGTCGAAGAGCGTGTAGTCGCCCGAGGCACGGTCGACCAGGGCGGCGTAGTCGTCCATGGTGCCGGCGACGCAGAGCGTGTCGCCGTCCTCGTTGATCGACAGCCCGTGGTGGGCGGAGTCGTTGACGTAGAGCTCGCGGAGCATCGTGGGCACCCGGTTCGGGAGCCGCACCAGGCGGGTCACCGCGCCGACGCGCGGCTCCGGGACGCCGCCGAGGGTGTAGTCGACCTTGTTGTTGAGGTCGGGCGCCTGGGTGTCGAACTCGACGAAGCCGTGGAGGAACGAGACCTGGAAGTAGACGTAGCGCTCGTCGGGCGAGACGGCCATCGGCCGGACCGCGCTGCTCATGCTCGGGTAGCCGGCCTCGGCGAGCTCGCGGCCGATGCCCCAGCGGCGCAGGATCGAGAAGTCGGAGTTCTTCACCACCTGGAACCAGCGGTCGCCCTTGAGGGCGTCGAGGACCGGCAGGTCGCCGGGGGTGTAGACCAGCCCGATCGAGGCGTGGAAGATCTGCTCGCCGTCGTGGGTGTAGTTGCTCTCGTGCGGCGTCTCGCCCGAGGGGAAGGTCCGGGTGCGGTCGCCCATCCTCACGACGGTGCCGTCGGTGAGCGTCTCGTCGACCATGGAGTACTCGATGACCTGCCGCGCGGTGGAGTCCGAGACGAGCAGGCGGCGCCCGTCCGGCGACAGCGCCATGTGGTCGCTGCGGTGGCCGTCCATCGACTGCTCGCGCACGATGGAGTCGGGTGCGCCGGCGGTGGCCTTGGTGATGTCGATCCACACCACGTCGGCGAAGCTGGGCCGCGACACGGCGAGGTAGCGCCCGTCCTGCGTGGTGAACATGTCGTCGACGAACTGGTCGTGGCCCTCGCCGGGGCCGTAGCGGATGAGCAGGAAGTAGGCCTGCGCGACCAGGTCCTTGCGGATGTCCGCGAGCTCCTGCGCCTTGTCCGGGACGAGGTCGACCCCGCGCTTGAGGACGGTGAAGTCGTGCGCGTCGACGATGCTGGCCGTTCCGGCCCAGTTGTTGCCGACCCACATCACGTCGCGCAGGCCGGGGGCGCGCCGGGGCAGGGTCGTCGGGGCCGCGGGTACGCCGCCCGCGAGCGTCGTACCGGCGGCGCCCGTGGTGGCCGTCGCGCCCGAGCGCGCAGCGGGCACCTGGGCCGGCGCCGCGTCGGGAACCAGCAGCGGGAGCGCCGCCGCGCCGAGCGTGGCGATCGCGAGGGACAGGCGCAGGGGAGCACGAGAGGACGTCCGCATTACCTGACAACGATTCACGTTTGCCGGGGTCACGCCCGGCAGGTGGCTCCCGTCACAGGCCGGTCGAACGGCAGTCGCGGCGCCGCAGGGCCTGGACGTAGTCGTCCGGCGCGTCGGCGGCCTCCGCGGCGTTCGCGATCACGCCCAGGTACGACGCCGAGGGCAGCCCGCCCTCGTAGGCGTCCAGCACGTAGGTCCACGCCACGACCTCGCCCGCGAGCGTGGAGATCCGGACCTTCGTGCGGCGGTAGAGGCCCGAGTCGGCCGACTCCCACTGGTCGAGGTTCGGCTCGTCGAGCGGGCTGACGTCGTAGACGGCCACGAAGACCTGCTCGAACGGGTCCTGCACGATCGTCGCGAGCGCACCGTCCCAGCCGTGCTCCTCGCCGCCGAACGTGAGCCGCCACCCGGTCAGCCAGCCCGTCGTCTGCAGGGGCGAGTGGGGGCACCGCTCGCCCATCCGGATCGGGTCGAGGTTGGTGCCGTAGGCGGCGTACGACGTCACGGGCTCAGGCTAGTGCCCCGCACGCCGCCCACGGGCGAGGCGCTCAGGCGCCCGTGTAGAGCAGGTGGTTCGCCGGGGTGGCGGGGGAGCAGATGATCAGCAGCACGCAGGACTTCGCCGTGCCGGTGACCTTGCCCTTCGTGGTCGCGGCGACGATCGCGTCACCGACGGCGGCTGGCGAGGCGGAGGGGTGGGTCTGCAGGTAGAGCGCCGCGGCGCCGGCGACGTGCGGGGACGCCATCGACGTACCGCTGATCGTGTTGGTGCCGCCGTTGAGCCAGGCCGAGGTGATGTCGACGCCCGGGGCGAACAGGTCGACGCACGTGCCGCGGTTGGAGAAGCTGGCCCGCGCGTCGTTGCGGTCGCTGGCCGCGACCGTCAGCGCCGCGGGCACCCGGGCCGGCGACTTGGTGCACGCGTCAGCGTTCTCGTTGCCGGCCGCGACGGCCATGGTGACGCCGTCGGCGATGACCCGCTGGACGGCCGCGTCGAGCGCGGTGGACGCACCGCCACCGAGGCTCATGTTGGCCGCGGCGGGCCGGCCTGCCTGGTGGTTCGCGACGACCCAGTCGAGGCCGGCGATCACGGCGGAGTTCGAGCCGGAGCCGCTGCAGTCCAGGACCCGTACGCCGATCAGGCGCGCGCCCTTGGCCAGCCCGTACCGCGTGCCGCCGATGGTGCCGGAGACGTGCGTGCCGTGGCCGTTGCAGTCGTCGGCGACGCCGTCGTTGTCGATCGTGTCCGTGCCGGACACCGCGCGGCCGCCGAGGTCGGGGTGCGTGGTCTGGATGCCGGTGTCCACGACGTACACGTCGACGCCGGCGCCCGTGGCGCCGTAGGTGTAGGCGTTGTCCAGGGGCAGGTTGCGCTGGTCGACGCGGTCCTGGCCCCAGCTGCCCGTCGGGGTCTGGGTGTCGTTGATGTGGACCGTGCGGTCGAGCTCGACCGACTGCACGCGCGCGTCGCCGCGGAGCACCGTGAGCAGCGAGTCGGTCAGCGTGGCGGCGAAGCCGGTGAGGGCGTGCGAGTAGACGTGGCTGACCGTCCCGCCCCGGCGTGCCACCAGCGACGTGGCCGCCGACCGGGCGTCGGTGCCGGGCTTGAGGGTGACGATGACGTCGAGCAGACCGGCTGCCCCTGCCTGCGCCGGGGCCGCCTGGGTCGGCGTGGGAACGGCCGCGAGACCGGCCAGCGCGAGCGCGCAGGCAGCGATGAATCCGAGAATCCGAGACATGTGGGAGCTACTCCTGGATCGTGGTCGGCGACCCCGGGTGCCGCCGTACCGATGAGTAGCCCGCACTCTGCCCGAGCGTGATGTGAGACACAAGCACACCCCCTACTAGGCTTGGGTCGTGACCCACTTCGATGTCCTCGTCCTCGGTGCCGGTCCCGGTGGATATGTCGCCGCGATCCGTGCCTCCCAGCTCGGCAAGTCCGTTGCCGTGATCGAGAAGAAGTACTGGGGCGGTGTGTGCCTGAACGTCGGGTGCATCCCGTCGAAGGCGCTGCTGAAGAACGCCGAGCTCGCGCACACGCTGACGCACGAGAAGGCCAAGTACGGCATCGAGGGCGACGCCACGATGGCCTACGGCCCCACGCACGCGCGCTCGCGCCAGGTGAGCGCCGGCATCGTCAAGGGCGTCCACTACCTGATGAAGAAGAACAAGGTCACCGAGGTCGACGGCTGGGGCACGCTGACCGGTCCGAAGACGGTCTCGGTCGCGCTCAACGACGGGTCGGTCCAGGAGTACACCTGCGACAACCTGATCATCGCGACCGGCGCGACGGTCCGCAGCGTGCCGGGTGTGGAGCCCAACGGCAAGAACATCGTCACCTACGAGGAGCAGATCCTCGACGAGAACGTCCCGTCCTCGATGGTCATCGGCGGGTCGGGTGCGATCGGTGTCGAGTTCGCCTACGTGATGAAGAACTTCGGCGTCGACGTCACGATCGTGGAGTTCCTGGACCGGATGGTCCCGACCGAGGACGCCGACGTGTCCAAGGAGCTCGCCAAGCACTACAAGAAGCTCGGCATCAAGGTGCTGACCTCGACCGCGGTCAAGGGCGTCGAGGACACCGGCTCCGGCGTGAAGGTCCGCATCGCGCCCGCCGGGGGTGGTGAGGAGCAGGTGCTGGAGGCCGACAAGTTCCTCGCGGCGTTCGGCTTCGCCCCGCGCGTCGAGGGCTACGGTCTCGAGGCGGCCGGGGTGAAGCTGACCGAGCGCGGCGCGGTCGAGATCGACGAGTTCTGCCGTACCAACGTCGAGGGCGTCTACGCCATCGGCGACTGCACCGGCAAGATGATGCTCGCCCACGTCGCCGAGGCGCAGGGCATCGTGGCCGCCGAGACCATGTCGGGTGCCGAGACGATGCCGGTCGAGTACGACTTCGTCCCGCGCGCGACGTACTGCCAGCCCCAGATCGGCTCGTTCGGCTACTCCGAGCAGCAGGCCAAGGACAAGGGCTACGACGTCAAGACCGCCACCTTCCCCTTCTCCGCCAACGGCAAGGCCCAGGGCCTCGGCGAGGGCGTCGGCTTCGTGAAGATCGTCGCGGACGCCGAGTACAACGAGATCCTCGGCGCCCACATGATCGGCCCCGACGTCACCGAGCTCCTGCCCGCGCTGACCCTCGCGCAGAAGTGGGACCTGACCGCCGACGAGGTGGGCCGCAACGTGTTCGCCCACCCGACGCTGTCCGAGGCCGTCAAGGAGGCGATCCACGGGATCGCCGGCCACATGATCAACCTCTGAACAGGACCTTCGACCTGTTCTCCTGAGTAGGCGGACTCACGCGCGCGTGGGTCCGCCTACGCAATTCTCGGGCCATGAAGGATCTCCGGCGCCTCGTCGTCACCCTCGTCATCGGCTCGTTCAGCATCGCCGCAGTGCTCGGCATCGGGGCTCTGCTGAGCGGCGGCTTCGACGACACCCAGGCCCGGGTGCTCGGGACGACCGTGGTCATCGGGGTGGAGTCGACCGTCGTGCTGTGCCTGCTGGCGCTGGTCGGCCATCGGTGGGTACCGCTGGCGCTGCTCGGCGGTGCCGCCTCGGTCGTGGCCACCGTCGCCGCGCTCGTGCTGGTGTGGGGAGACTCGGTGTGGGACTCCGACGGCTGGGAGGGCCTGCTCCGCACCTTCGCGGTGAGCGCCATCGTGGCCGGTACGGCGGCGCAGTTCTCCCTCCTCATCGCGCTCGTCCTGCGGCCGGGACGTGAGCAGCGGAGCCTGGAGGGCCTGCTCCTGGCCAGCGGCATCACTGGAGCGCTGGTCGCACTGCTGGCCATCGGCCCGATCCTTGCCGAGGCGGACCCGGGCGGCGGCTACTGGCGCCTGTTCGGCGTCCTCGCCATCCTCGACGTGCTGGGCAGCGTCGTCCTCATCGCCCTCGGCGGCTTCGGCCGCGCTCGCCAAGGGGGCGGCCGCACCACCGTCGCGACCTCCGCACCCCGGCCGCGCACGACGCTGCCGGCGCCCCTCGACATCCGGCTCAGCGACGAGCAGCAGCGCCGCGTCTCCAGCTTCGCGCTCGCCCACGGCACCACCCCCAACCGCGTGCTCGAGGCGGCCCTGGACGCCTTCCTCCCGCGGAGCTGACGGCCGCCCGGGAACCGGTCAGGAGGAGCTCGGCAGGCCGTCGAGCATGCTGAGGTCCTCGGCGGTGATGATCCGTGCGGCCAGCACGTACTCGACCAGCCGGATCCGGCGGTTGCTGGCCGTGCGGTCCGCGCTGCCGTGGAGGCCGCGGACACCGAGCTTCGTGAACTTCTCGCAGACGTTGTCGATCTTGCGGTTGAAGCGGGTCATCGTCCAGCCGAGTCGCTCGGCCGCTGCCCGGGACGGCGGGATGGCGCCCGCGCCGCGCTGGTCGCGACGCAGGATGTCCTCGGCCAGGGCGACGAGCAGCAGTGTCTGGTCAGGGGTCAGGCTGACCCGTCCGAGCGTCGTCTGTCCGTCGATCTCGCGGACGTCGGCGACCTGCACGAACTTCGGCTCGTGGTTGAACACGTCGAACTCGTAGGTCGTCGGTCCCGCCGTGAACCAGATGACGGTCTGGGGGAAGACGAGCGGGACGCGTGCTCCGGGGGCGAGCCACGACTGCACCAGGCCGTGCTGGTCGGCGATCGTGGCGGTGATGGCCGTCCCGACGTTCGCGATCCAGAGCAGGTCGTCGGCGAGCGAGAACTCGAGGAAGCGCCGGTGGAGATAGGGGTTGTCGTCGATGACGATGTCGCCCTCTCGGCCCATCACGACCAGCGCGCCCTCGTTGAGGCGGTAGCGCTCGCCGCAGAAGTCGATGGTGGCGGTCATCAGGGAGTCCAGCACTTCTCGAAGGGGCCGGCGGACGATCCGTCCCGGGACAGCTGGAGGTGGACGCAGATCTTCGTCGGGCCGAACGCCACAGGTAGCTCGAGGCGCGCAGTCTTCGCGTCCTGGGGTGCGTAGCCGCCGACGCCGTCCGCCTGCGCGGTCCACCGGAAGTCGACGTCGGAGTCCGCTCCTCGCGCCACGAAGGTGACCTTCTGGCCCAGCCCGCTGCCCACTGTGCGAACGGTGATCGTGGGCGTGGCGATCGGGTCGGAAAGTCCGCCGCCGATCACGTCGTCCGGATCGCTCGGGCCGGCGGCGGACGGTGTCGGCTCGGACGGGTCCTCGTCGCCCGACGAAGCGAGCAGGGCGGCCAGGATTCCCCCTGCCAGGACCACGACCGCGACGGCAGCGAGGACCAGGCCACGACGGGGACCCGGCGTGCGTGCCGGGGTCGGGCCGGCCGGCGCTGTCGGGGTGACGACGGCCGGCCGCATCTCGGTGGCCTGAGCCGGCGACGGTGCGGTCGACGGGACCACGTCAGGCACGCGGCGCTCGGTGAGCTCACTGGCAGGGGCCGCGGCAGGGGGCGGCGGCGGGACGGCCGGAGCCGGGGCGCTCGGGCGGACCATCACCGGTCGCTTCATCATGGTGATGCCGTCGTCGTCGCTCACGACCTGCGCTGGGACGGGACCAGCAGGCGTGGCGGGCGGCGCGTAGGACGCCTCCGGTGGTGCGGGAGGCAATTCCTCCGTCTCCAGCACGACGATCTCGGTGCGCGCGAGCCGCAGCTCCTGCTCGACGCGCTGGAGGTGTCGAGCGAACTCCAGTGCCGAGCGGGGGCGGTGCGCCGGGTCCTTCGCCATCGCCTGCTGGAGCAGCCGGTCGAGGCTGGTCGGTGCGTCCGCGCGACCGACAGCGGGCGGACGGCCGTGCAGGATCCGGCTGAACAGGGCGCGTTCGCCGTTGTCGCCGGGGGAGGAGAAGGGCGATCGGCCGACGAGCAGGTGCCAGATCGTCGCGGCGAGCGAGTACACGTCGGACGCGGCCGAGCCGTTCGACTTCCCGGTCAGGACCTCCGGCGGCGACCACGGCATCGAGACGCCGAGTGAGTCGTCGTCCTCCGCGCGGTCACCGCGCCCGGCGATGCCGAAGTCGCTCAGGGCCGGTACGCCGTAGGAGCTGACGAGGACGTTGGCCGGCTTGATGTCGCGGTGGATGATGCCCGAGCGGTGTGCGGTCTCGACCGCGCTGGCCAGCTGGATGCCGGTGCGCAGTGCGTCCGGCACCGACATCTGCTCCTTCGCGACGCGGGCACCGAGGTCCGGCGGAGGGAAGTAGCGCATCGCGAGGTACGGACGGCCGTCGGGTGCCGTACCCGCGCCGAGGACCGGGACGATGAACGGGTGCTCGGCGAGCTCCGCCATGACGTCGGCCTCGGCCGCGAACTGACGGCGCTGGTTGTCGTCGAGCACGTCGGACTTGAGCAGCTTGACCGCGACCTTGAGCCGGGGGTGGTCCTGCTCGTAGAGGAAGACGTCGGAGAAACCGCCGGATCCGAGCTTCTCGATGCACCGCATTCCCGGCAGGTCGGGACCTTCACGGAGCGCGGTCACTCGGTCACCTCGAAGGTGTAGCGCACGTCGCCCGCCAGGGTGAGCACGGTGCCCGCCTCGATCAGGTAGTCCTCGCCGGACCGGAGCTTCTCGACCTCACCGCCAGGGAGCTGGATCTCGGTGCCGTTCGACGAGCCGAGGTCGCGCACGAGGACCTGCCAGCCGTCGAGGGCGACGTGCAGGTGGTTGCGGCTGATGCCGGGGTCGGCGATCTTGACCAGGTTCGGCTGACTGGCCGCCCGGCTTGCGGATGCCTGCGGCGAGCGTCCGAAGACCACGTCGCGGTCGAGCTGCACGGTCTCGCCGGCCTCGCTGCGGAGAAGGCCGAGCGTGGGCCGGGGCACCTCGGTCGGATGCGCGGCCTCCACCGTGGCCCCGCAGACGCGGCAGCGGTCCTGCTCGGGAGGGGTCGGGTGACCGGCCGGGCAGCGCACGGCCAGCACCGACGGGCCGACGACGCCGTGGTCTCCCATGGCGGCCAGCAGCTCGGCGCGGCTCATCGTCAGGGCGGCGGACTCGTCATCGGCCGCGGCCGGCGCTGCCGGCGGCGCGGGAGGCGGTGTGGAGGGTGGTGGAGGCGGGGGCACCGACGCCGACGGGGGCGCGCTGACGGGCAACGACGCCGTCGGGGGCGGTCCCACCGGCGGCGGGGCGCTCGGGGGTGGACTGGACGGGGGCGGTCCCACCGGCGGCGGGGGGACCGGTGGCGCGGACGGTACGTCGACGGACCCACCGGTGAGCCAGGGGAGGCCGTCGATCAAGCCGCTCGTCGAGCTCGCCGGGGGTGCGGGCGGCGCCCCGGCGGACGGCGGAGATGCCGGCGGGGGTGGTAGGCGCTGGTCCAGCTCGGGAAGGTCACCTGTCCAGATCGCGGTGGTACCGCTGGGCGGGGCGACCGTGGCCACCGACGGCTCCCGCACGTCGTCCGTCGTACCCGGCGCCTCGAGGAGCGCCGCGAGGGTCGCGGAGCCCGGATCGGCAGGATCGTCCTCCGACTCGTCCTCCTCGGCGTCGCGGGCGAGGCGGGCGAGGAAGGCATCCCTGTCCTGGGTTCCCGCGAACAGGTCGGAGTAGTCGGGGGCGCCGGAAGGTTCGGGCTCGGGCACGTCGGCGGGGGCCTCGTCCGGCACCTCGACGGGCGCGGGATCCGGCTCCTCGAGGAGCTCGGGATCCTCCGCGACGTCGGGCACCCCGGGGGTGTCGACGACGTCCGGGACCTCGGGCGCGGGGGGCGCGGTCACGACGCCGTCCGAGGTCTCGATGGCGAACAGATCGATCCGCGACGCCTGGGCGATGCCCAGCCCGACCGGCACTCCCGTGGTGGTCTCGTCACTGCTCGCCGCCTGGTGGCGGAGCTGGATGTGGTCCACCGGAACCGGCAGCTCGATGTCGGTCCAGCTCCCGCCGCCCGCCTCGACGACCCGTTCCTCGTTGCCGACGCGCACGGTCACGACGGCGTCGCGGCGCACGACGACGCGCAGCGCCTCGGGTCCGTGCACCACCAGGGCGAAGCCCGGCAACGTGGCGAGGCCCTGGCCCAGGAGGGTGTCGAGGACGTCGTCGACGCCGGCGCCCGCGCGCAGCCGCCCCCACGCGGCAGCGACGCGCTCGTCGGTGACGGCCAGGTCCGCCAGGAGCCAGCCGTTCGGGGTGGTGGCACCTGCCCAGGAGCCGGGTCGGTAGCTGCCCTCGTAGGTCATCGTCGTCCTTCCTCGATGGCGGGACGGGGAGCGGTCGCTGCGCTCGGCTCGTCGTCGTCCTTGGGCACACCGTGGACCACGACCGCGGTGATGTTGTCGCGCCCACCGGCGTCGACCGCGCTCGCCACCAGCTCGGCGGCAGCGTCGCCCGGACCCCGCGCCCCCGTGACGATCGTCGCGATCGTCGTGTCGTCGAGCTCGTTGGTCAGGCCGTCGGAGCAGGCGACGAAGGTGTCTCCGCTCGGCGAGGCCGGGAAGATCCACAGGTCCGCACGCGGTGCCGGCGTCGTCCCCAGGGAGCGCGTGATCACGTTGCGGAGCGGGTGCACGGCCGCCTCCGCGGCGGTGATCCGTCCCAGTGCCATCAGCTCGGCGACCTCGGAGTGGTCGACCGTGAGCTGCAGCGCCTGGCCGTCGGCGATCCGGTAGACCCGCGAGTCGCCGATGTTGAACACGATCCAGTGCGGACTGCCGCCGTACTGGATGAGGGCGACGCCGGCCAAGGTGGTGCCCATGCCGGACTTCTCGGGCGCCAGGGCGACCTCGGCGAGGATCGCCTCGTTGGCGCGATCGAGAGCGGTCTGGATGTCCTCGGCGCGCAGTCCCTCACCCTCCACGACCGACTCCAGCGCCTCGATGGCCCGCGCGCTGGCCACGTCACCGGCAGCGTGGCCCCCCATGCCGTCGGCGACGGCCGCAACGTGCTCGCGAGCGAGGTACGCGTCCTCGTTGTGCGGCCGGACCCGCCCCACGTCCGTGGCGGCGCCGAGCTCGATCGTGACGTCCAGTGGTGCTCCTCGTCCGTGCCCCGAGCGCGGAGATGATCGTGGTCGGGCCACATAGTGGCACTGCGGAGACCGACCGTGCAGTCGATCTCGCGTGTTCGTCGGTCAGGCGATCGGCGGTTCCTGCCGGGCTGCTCGGCAAGCCGAGCAAGCCTTGTCCTCCCTTTGGAGGACGGGGCGCGCCCGCCATGGGGACAACTCCCCATTTCGCGCAAACACGAAGGTAAAGACCACTAGCGTCAGCCTCGCTTGCTCTCGGGATCGATCGGCACAGGTGGCTCCTGCCTGCTGCCATTTTCCTGGGGGTAGATCCGTGAGAGCTCCATCGTTGCGCGCCTCGACGGCGTGGATCCGGCAGCACCGGACCACCGTGGCTTCGTGGGTCGCGCTCGGCGCTGTCGGTGGCGGACTGCTCGTGTACGCCATCGGATCCGAGGGTCAGACCACCCACCACGCCGACCTCAACGACGGCGGTGTGTGGGTCACCAACCAGTCCCTGGACATGATCGCCCGGCAGAACAAGCCCATCCAGCAGCTCGACGCGATGGTGCCGGGTGGCCCGCAGGGCGTGGGTGACGACGCGGACGTCCTCCAGGACGGCATCGCGGTCGTCAGCGTCGTCGGGACCCAGTTGACGCCGGTCGACGCGGCCGGGGGCAAGGCCGTCGTCAACGGCACGGTCGAGGCCGCAGGACTCCCGTCCCTTGCCGGACGCACGCTCGCCACGGTGGACCCGGCTGACGGGCGGGTCCGGGCGACCCGCATCGCGAAGGACGAGGGAGTCTCCGGCCTGGACGCCCTCACCAAGGACGCCAAGCCGCTCTTCGCGGTCGGATCGGACGCCATCGGCACGGTCACCCGCGGCGGCGCGGTGATCGCCGTGTCCGGCGCCGGCGACGCGAAGATGATGCGGCCCAGCGGCACCGGCTTCACCGACACCGAGGACGTCGAGCTCGCGAAGCCGTCGGGAGGAGTCGCCCAGGTGACGGCCGTCGGTGACACCCCGGTCGTCCTCGACAAGGACGGTCGCGTGTTGGTCGGCGACCACGTGGCAGAGGTCGCCGACGGGGCCGCCGTCGCCGCGAGGACGGTGCAGCTGCAGCAGCCGGGCCCGGACGCCGACGAGGTGCTCGTCGCGACGGACGGGGGGCTCCAGGCCGTGTCGCTGGACGACGGCAGCGTGCGCAAGGTGTCCGACGGCTCGGGTTCCCAGGTCGTCGCCCCCGTGGTCGTGGGGGAGTGTGGCTTCGCGGTCTGGGCCGACGGTACGGCGGCGTCGGTCGTCGCGGCCTGCGACGGCAAGGACCCGCAGGGCCCGACGGGCTTCGAGGTGGGCTCGGACTCCGACCTGGTGTTCCGCGTGAACCGCAACCAGGTCGTCCTCAACGACGTCAAGGACGGCTCCGTGTGGAGCGTGGACGCCGCCAAGCCGGTCCAGATCGCCAACTGGGATGCCTACCAGCCCCACAGGAAGAATGACCAGGACGACGACGACAAGACCGATGACCGCCAGGTGCGGCGGGCGCCGCAGGCGAATCCCGACACCCTGGGCGTGCGCGCCGCGGACACCGCCACGGTCTTGCACGTGCTCGACAACGACAAGGTCTCCGGCGGTGGCGTGCTGACCATCACCAAGGTGGGCAAGCCCAACAAGGAGGGCGTGGACGTCAAGATCTCGCCCGACCGGCAGACCGTGATCGCGACCCTCCCGCAGGGCTTCACGGGCAACCCGACCTTCAGCTACACGATCGACGACGGCTCGGGCGGCAAGGACGCCACCGATGACGGTCTGGTCACCATTCGCACCCGTTCGCCCAACGAGGCGGCGGTCGCGCCCACGCGCATCGACAACGTCAAGGACGTCGTCGTGCCGATCGCTGCGTCGGGCAACGCCGAGGTGTCGGTGCTCGGTGAGTGGCGGGACAAGGTCAACGGCGACCCCGTCTCGGTCGACATCACCGGGCTCAAGCCGGACAAGGACCTCGACGCGTCCGCGACCTCCGACGGCCTGATCAGGATCCGGCCGGCCGGCCGCGTCGGCATGGCCAAGGTGCAGTACACGGTGTCGACCGGAGGACCCGCGGAGACCGGCACCGTGCGGGTCCGCGTGCTCGACCGCAAGAGCCGTGAGGTGCTCTCGCCCAAGGCGCAGCCGGACGTGGTGTCCGGCGAGGTGGGTGGCACGATCACGTTCTCGCCCCTCGACAACGACATCCCGGGTGCCGATCCGAGCGAGCCGACCGCGACCCTGGAGCTGGCGGCCAACGTCGCGACCACACCGGGCCTGACGGTCGAGACCGATCGGCAGTCGGGCAAGGTGACCATCCGTCCGAAGCGGGCCGACCGGTTCGAGCTGAGCTACTCGGTCGGCTACGGCGCGGCGCGCCGCGTCAGCGGCAAGATCTACGTCGTCGCCACCCCGGCGTCTCCCGACAGCGACCAGCCCGTCGCGGCGCCGGACACGGCGACGGTGTACGGCACGTCGCCGGTCGTGATCGACGCCCTGGCCAACGACTACGACCCGAAGGGACGGGTGCTGAGCGTCCTCTCGGCCGAGCCGACGGTCGCCGACAGCGGTCTGCAGGTCGCCGTGATCGACGGGCGGTGGCTGCGGGTCAACGCACTGTCGCCGGACCTGGTGCCGCAGACCCAGGCCGTCACCTACACCGTCAGCAATGGCGTCGCGACCGACAGCTCCCGGGTCGCCGTGACCCAGAAGGACCCGCTGCCGGCCAACGACAACATCCCGATCACCACCGACGACGACGTCGTCGTGCGTGCCGGCGACGCCGTCCTGGTGCCCGTCCTCGACAACGACTCGACCCCGAGCGGCGACCCGATCGGGTTGGCCACGCTCGCCACGGACGGCGTCCCGTCCGGTGAGCTGTCGATCGATCGGGGACTCGGACGCGCCTTCGTGAGTGGTCGCAACGTCCGGTACGTCGCCCCCGCAGGGAGCGAGATCGAGAGCCCCACGACGGTCGAGATCACCTACGTCGCCCAGAACACCTCGGACCTGACGATCCCGCAGGCATCCGGTGTGTTGCGCGTCCAGATCACGCCGCCGAGCTGCAAGGAGCCGGCCAACCAGATCCCGACCCCGCGAGGTGTCGAGGGTCGTGTGACCCAGGGCGACGAGGTCACGCTGCGGCTGCCGCTGGTCGGCAACGACCCCGACGGCGACTCGGTGTCGGTCGTCGGCATCGAGCAGGCTCCCCGGCTCGGCCGCCTGCTGAGCGTCGGTGCGAACGCGATGGTCTACCAGGCCTTCCCGGGCTCGGCTGGGACCGACGAGTTCCGCTTCGTCGTGCAGGACGCCTGCGGGGACACGGCGGTCGGCACCGCTCGCGTCGCCGTCACGCCCGCGGGCGCTCCTCAGCAGCCGGTCGCCGTGAACGACGTGGTCACCGCGGAGCCCGGACGCAATCTCCAGATCGACGTGCTGGCCAACGACTTCCGCACGCCGGGCACCGCCCTTCGGCTTCTCGACCTCGACGAGCAGATCGAGGGCGTGGAGCCGGACCTGAAGACGGGGCTGATCAAGGCCACGGCGCCGGAGGACCCCAGGAAGCCGCTTGTCGCGGCCTACCGGGTCAGTAGTGGCCTCGACGAGTCCTCGGCGGTGCTGCAGGTCCGGTCGGAGAAGGGTTACAACAACCCGCCGGTCGTCGAGGACGCCTACGCCGAGCTGGAGGACGACGCCGACAAGGTGGTCGTCGACGTGCTCGCGTCGGCGTACGACATCGACGGCGAGGGTGAGCCGGTGCTGCTCGATGCGGTGGGCTCCGACAGCGCGACCTTCGACAAGGACGACGCCGACGGCAAGGTCACGCTCCGCGTGCTGAAGACCCCGCAGGTCGTGCCCTTCCGGGTGATGGACGGCCAGGGGGGAACGGCGTCCGCGGTCATCTACGTGCCGGCGCAGCGGGTCGACGTGCCGTACCTCCGCAAGGAGTACCGCACCGACGGTATCCAGATCGACCCGGGCGAGACGAAGGACCTCAAGGTCGAGGACCTGGTCTCCGACCCCGAGGGCGACAAGGTGTTCCTCACGATCGTCGAGAACATCGCCGCCGCTCCGGCCGAGCTCCTGTCGGCCAGGGCGCCGGACAACGAGAACCTGAGCGTCAGCGCGACCAAGGAGGCGCGTGGCCCGGGTGCGTTGACCTTCGAGGTGTCGGACAAGCCCGGGATCGACGACCCGGACCGTCACGTCGCGGTGCTCACCGTCCCGGTCACCATCGGCGACGGCAGCCCGCTGGTGAGCTGCCCCCGAGCGACGATCCCTGTCGTCGAGGGAGGCGCCAGCAAGGCGCTCGACATCGCGACCATCTGTCACGTGTGGACCCCACGGCCCGCGGCGGCGGGCGGGCTCGACTACAGCGCCGACTGGGCGGACGGCCAGGCGATCGACGACGTCGAGGTCGACAACACCGACGCCGGCGTCGAGCTGACGGCAGCCGTCGGCGCTCGGAGCCAGGCCACCGGGGTTCTCGAGGTCTCGGTGGAGGGCAAGCCGGCGGTGGACGCCACGGGCGAACGGGCGACCCTGCTCGTCAAGGTGGTCAAGGCCGGGCCGCCGTCCTTGAACGCCATTCCGCTCGAGGGCGAGGCCGGCAAGACGGTCACCGTCGACGTGGCTTCCTACGGCCGGTCACCGTTCGGCTCGAGGGCGGACTGGGTCATGCTCGGTAAGCCCGTCCAGATGCCGGGCGGGCCGGCGCCGGCGCGGATCAGCTCCTCCGGCACCAAGGTCAGCCTGACGCCTCCCGAGGGCGAGCACGGTCAGTACACCTTCCGGGTGAGCCTCGCTGACAACGGTGAGACGTCAGGCGAGCGGCGGGCCGACGGCCTGGTCCGGTTGTCGGTCGTGAGTGCCCCGGAGCAGGTCACCGGACTTCGCACCGACGGCCAGGTCTACGACAGTGCCGTCAAGCTGCTGTGGACGCCGCCGAACGCGGGTGGCGGGGCCATCCGCGGCTACACCGTGAACTTCGATGGCGGCAAGACCACCTGCCCGAGCAGCCGGTGCACCATCACCGGCCTCGAGAACGCACACGAGTACACCTTCACCGTCGTCGCCCACAACCAGTACGGCGACAGCGAGCCGTCGAAGGCGGTGAAGGGCACACCGGACCGCGTGCCTGATCAGGTCGTGGGGCTCAAGGTGGTCGAGCAGCGCGACAAGCAGGTGCTCCTCGAGTGGTCGGCGCCTGATGGCAACTTCTCCGCGATCGAGGACTACAACGTCAGCTGGCCGGGGAGCGGCAGCATCCGCTCGACGCACGGCAAGACCAGCTTCCCGGCGCCGGTCTCCGCCAACGGTGAACCCACGACCTTCTCGGTCTGGGCCGTCAACAGCAAGGGCCCCGGCCCGAAGAGTCCGGTCACCGGCGAAGGGGCCGGCAAGCCGGACGCCCCTGTCCTCGACAAGCCGGGGCTGACCAACGCCGCGGACCAGAACCAGAAGGCCGTGACGATCAGCTGGAGCGCGGTGCCACCGAACGGTCCGGGACCGACGGAGTACTACGTCACGAAGGACGGCAGCAAGCAGGTGTGCCCGGGATCGGGCTGGACCCAGGCGATCTCGTGTCCCGATGCCCTGCCGAACGACGGCACGACGACGTCGTACACGGTCCGGGCGCGCAATGCCGAGGCGACCGCCGGTCGCGGCACGGAGAGCAACTACGTGTCGGCCGATTCGTCGCCCGTCAGCGTCGAGGCTGCTGCACCGCCGGAGGGGGTCAGCAACCTGAAGGCGGTGGCGACCGGCAACGACGGCCAGGCGAGGGTGACCTTCGACGTCGGGCCGTCCCACGGCAAGACCAACCAGATCAACTGCACCCCGTCGTGCGGCAACCTGCAGGCGACATCTGTCGACAACGCCGGGCGGTCCGGCCTCAGCTTCGACCTGCCCGGCCTCTCGAACGGCTCGACGACCACCGTCACGATCTGGACCTGCAACGGCAGCAGTGGCAGCGAGCAGACGGGCTCGGCCTGCAGCGGCAAGACCTCGGACACCACCGTGACCTACGGTCCGCTGTCCAACCCGGGAATCAGCGTCAGCGGGAGCGGACAGTGCCTCTACCCGAGTGCGAGCGGCAACGGCAACGGCAAGGACGCCCGCCTCGTGCTGTACGAGAACGGCTCGGTGATCGACTCCACGGGCTGGTCGCGCGGCCCGCTCTCCCTCTCCCCGAACAGGTGCCTCGGCTACAGCCAGTCCCGGTCCTACCGCGTCGAGCTGCAGGACAGCGGCGAGACGGCAGAGCAGCCGAACAACCGCGCGGACCGCGCCGCCGGTCCGGTCTCGGCCACGACCGACCCCCCGCCGCGCAAGGTCACGGTGGGCAAGACCGGCAACGCCCAGGGCATGCCGGGGTGCGCCAGCGCTTCGTGCGCCTACCTGCAGGTGACGCTGGAGAACTTCAGCGGCTCGGTCCGGTGCAGTGCCCACCAGAACAACCCGAACGACACCGACTGGACCAACACCTACGTCCTCGGCAACGGAACGCACCGGCCCGGTTGGTACTACGGCTGGCCCGGCTCGCAGGTCTGGGTGATCTGCGNNCCTGGTGAGCCAGGAGAACAGGAACCCAATGATGAGATTGGCAAGGACGGTGCCCGCCGCGCGCGGTGCTGCGATCGTCGCCGCGACCCTGGCCGTGCTCACCGCCGGCTGCTCCGCGGACGACGAGTCGCCGAAGGCCGAACCGTCGGCAGGCACGACCAGCGGCTCGCCGACGGTGTCGACACAAGAGGCGAAGGTGACGGTGGGCCGGACCGGTGACGCGAAGGGTCAGCCGGGCTGCTCGAGCGCGTCGTGCGCCTACCTGCAGGTGACGCTGGAGAACGTCAGCGGTTCCGCGACGTGCAGCGCGCACCAGGACAACCCGAACGACACCGACTGGACCAACACCTACGTCCTCGGCGACGGAACGCACCGGCCCGGTTGGTACTACGGCTGGCCCGGCTCGCAGGTCTGGG
>NZ_LMIT01000009.1:69237-90970 GCF_001428825.1 Nocardioides sp. Root240
CCGCGGCCTGTCTCACCCATCCCGACCAACCCGAGAGGATCCCCAGTGACCATCACCCACGAGCAGGCGACCTGGTTCGCCCAGACGTTCAACACCTTGGCCGACAACATCGAGAAGGCGGTGCTCGGCAAGCGGCACGTCATCAAGCTGGCGCTCACCTGCCTGCTGTCCGAGGGACACCTCCTGCTGGAGGACTACCCGGGCACCGGCAAGACGCAGCTCGCCCGAGCACTGGCCAACACCGTGCAGGGCTCCAACGCGCGCATCCAGTTCACCCCGGACCTGCTGCCCTCCGACGTCACCGGCGTGACGGTCTACGACCAGAACAAGGGCGCGTTCGAGTTCCACCCCGGCCCGATCTTCCACACGATCGTGCTCGCGGACGAGATCAACCGCGCGTCGCCGAAGACCCAGTCGGCCCTGCTCGAGGTGATGGAGGAGGGGCGGGTCACCGTCGACGGCACCACCCACTCGGTGGGGCGCCCGTTCATGGTGATCGCGACGCAGAACCCGATCGAGCAGGCCGGCACCTACCGGCTGCCCGAGGCACAGCTGGACCGCTTCCTGATGAAGACCTCGGTCGGCTATCCCGACCACGAGTCGACGGTGCGCCTGCTGCTGGAGTCTCAGGTCCGCGACCGGGCCGGGCAGGTCGAGCCGATCATCACGGCTGCGACGGTCGCCCAGATGAGCCAGCTCGCCGACGGCGTCCACGTCGACCCCGCGGTGGTCGGCTACGTGTCGCACCTCGCCGAGGAGTCGCGCCGTCACCCGCAGGTCAAGCTCGGCCTGTCCGCCCGTGGCTGCCTTGCCTTCGTCCGCGTCGCCAAGGCGTGGGCGCTGGCCGACGGTCGCGACCACCTCGTCCCCGACGACATCAAGGACCTCGCCGTACCGGTCCTCGGGCACCGCCTCCTGCTCGACCCGGAGGCGCAGTTCAACGGCGTGACGGTCGAGCAGGTCATCAGCTCGCTGCTCGAGGACATCGCGCCGCCGACCGGACGCGTCGCCTGACGTGGCCGGACGTCGCGCGCGCCGCGGGGGAGCCTCCGCGGTCTCGACAGACGCAACCCGGGCGCGAGCCCGCGGGTTGCTCGCCGCGGTGCGCCAGCGCACCGAGCGGGTACGACGGGCCGTGGCTCCCGTCACGGCCCGCGTGGCCGCCGGCGCGCGCACCTTCACGGTCGCGGGCAGGGCCGTCCTCGTCCTGACCGTGGTCACCTGGCTGCTCGGCTGGCGGCTCGGCTGGGAGGAGATGATCGTGGTGGCCGGCACGGGCGTGGTCCTGCTGGCCGTCTCGGCGCTCTTCATGATCGGGCGCACCCACATCGAGGTGCAGCTGGAGGTCGAGCCGCCGCGTGTCACCGTCGGTGACGCGGTGGCGGGATCGCTCGACGTGCGCAACCGCGCGAAGACGCCGCTGCTCCCGTTCGTCCTCGAGCTGCCGGTGGGGGAGGGCGGTGTCGCCTTCTCGTACCCGCTGATGCGGCCGGGCGCGAGCCACGAGGAGCTGTTCGTCGTCCCCACCGAGAAGCGCGGCGTCATCGACGTCGGTCCGGCGACCAGCGTGCGGGGCGATCCGGTCGGCCTGTTCCGCCGCGACATCGGGTGGTCCGAGGTCACCGAGATCTTCGTCCACCCCCAGGTCGTCCAGCTCGAGCCGCTCGGTACGGGCCTGCTTCGCGACCTGGAGGGCACCACCTCGAACAACGTCTCCATGAGCGACCTCGCGTTCCACGCGCTGCGCGAGTACAGCCCCGGTGACGACCTGCGGCACGTCCACTGGCGCTCCTCGGCACGTCACGGCAAGCTCCTGGTCCGCCAATTCCTGGACACCCGGCGCAGCCACCTCAACGTCGTCGTCGACTGCCGCCCCTCGTCGTGGCGCTCCGAGCAGGACTACGAGACGGCTGTCTCCGTCGCGGGATCGCTGCTCGTCCGCGCCCTGCTCGACGAGTACGACGCGTCCTTCGTCTCCGGGACGAACCAGGCGTCGAAGGTCGGTGGCAAGGCCGTCCTCGACGTCTGCGCCCGAGCCGAGCAGCAGGGCGACGACCTGGTCACCGCGGCCGGGCGGGCCGCGCGGCTCGCCCCGGACACCAGCCTGCTCTTCCTGGTCGCCGGCCCCCACACGGACTTCGTCCAGCTGCAGCGGGCCGCGAACCAGTTCCCGATCGACGTCACCACCGTCGCGATGCGGGTCGACGCGGAGCTCGCGCCGTCCCTGCGCACGGCGGGGGACCTGCCCCTGCTGAGCCTCGGTCGCCTGGACCAGCTGCCCGCACTGCTGCGTTGGGGAGTCGCATGAGCACCACCGTCACCGCCCGCCAGGGTACGTCGCCCGAGGCGGCGGGCCCGCGCGCCTTCGGCAACCGTCAGCACCTCGTCGACGCTGGAGCGATCCTGCTGCTCGGCCTGGTGGCGTCGTACGGGTTCCGGGACACGTTCAACGGCTGGACGTTCCTCCTGGCCGCCGGCGCGGGCTTCGTCATCGGCATCCTGCTGGCGCACCTCTCCACGCTGCTCGCGCGACCGGTCGTGGTCCTCGCCGTGCTCGTGGTCGCGGCCTTCTTCCTCCTGGGCGGGGCGGTCGCGCTCCATGCCGACGGCGTCGTCGCCTCGCTCCCGCTGCCCGACACGCTCGCCGAGCTGGCGGACCAGGCGGTGCACGGCTGGAAGGACCTGCTCACCACGCGGGCGCCGATCGACGGCGGCCCGCTGCTGACGCTGCCGTACCTGATGGGCCTGGTCGCGGGCTCCTGCGGGATGGCCCTGGCCTCCCGCACCCGCAGCGCGATCTGGCCGCTGCTCGCCCCGGTCGCCTACCTCGCCGCCGTCATCCTGCTCGGCATCCAGTGGCCGACCCGGCTGATCACCCTCGGCCTGGTGTTCGCCGTCCTCTCCGTCTCCTGGATCGCGGTCCGGGCGGGCCGGCTGAACCGCCGGGTCATCCAGGGCGGTCCGTCCTGGCGACGTCGTGGTGCCGCCGTGCTCCTGGTCGGTGCAGCGGCCTCGGCCGCCCCTATGGTCGGGCCGATGCTGCCCGGAGCCGACTCCCACGACCGGATGGTGCTGCGTGCGCACATCACGCCGCCCTTCGACGTGGGCCAGTACCCGTCTCCCCTCGCGGGCTTCCGCCGCTACACGAAGGGCTACCGGGTCCCGGGCGGCGACAAGGACGCCAAGCTCTACGACCGAGAGCTGATGCGTGTCGACGGGGACCTCCCCGAGGGCACCCGGCTGCGCTTCGCGGCGCTCGACGACTACACCGGCACGGCGTGGGGTGCCTCCAACGAAGCGCCCGACGTCACCGGTCCCGACGGCCAGTTCCAGCGCGTCGGTACGGCGATCCGCGACGAGGGCCCCGGGCGCGAGGTCACCGCCACGGTCACCCTCGCCGACGACTACGACGGTGTCTGGGTGCCGACCCCCGGTGCGGTCGACGAGCTGGAGTTCAAGGGTGCCGGGGCGGACGAGAAGACGAAGTCCTTCCGCTACAACCTCGCCACTGACACCGGTGTGCTGCCCCAGGGCCTGCACGGCGGCGACAGCTACACCTTCTCCGCGCACGTTGCTGGTGAGGAGGACCGGTTGACGGCGGACACGGTCCCGTCGGGGCAGTCGCTCTCGACCGACGCCAGTGGTGCGCCGTTCGGGCCGGTCGCGCAGCGCTGGGGCGGTGACGGCGAAGGGGTGAAACAGCTCCTGGCGATCGCGAAGCACATGGACGAGGAGGGCTACTACACCGACGGCGGCGCCGAGGGCGAGGCGTTCTACGAGGCCGGGCACTCGGTGAAGCGGCTCTCCGGCTTCACCGCGGATGCGGACGGCCAGACGGCAGGCAACGACGAGCAGTACGCCGCCACGCTCGCACTCCTCGGAACGCAGATCGGTCTCCCGGTCCGGGTGGTGATGGGGGCGATCGTGCCCGACGGCGGCGTCGTCAAGGGCAAGGACGTGCATGCCTGGGTCGAGGTCAAGGACAGCTCGGGCACCTGGCGCGAGCTCCCGTACGACGCGTTCCTCCCGCCCTACAACAGGCCGCCGGACCAGAGCCCTCCGTCCCAGCAGCAGCTCAAGTCCGGCACGATCATCCCGCCGGCCGCCCCGGTGCGGCCGCCGTCGAGCGCGGGCGACCCGCTCGCCACCGACGACAACCGCCGTGGCAACCAGGAGGGCGACGACGGCTGGCTGACGCTTCCCGCCTGGCTGGTCGCCGTCCTGACGTACGTCGGCGCGCCGCTCCTGTTGGTGGCGCTGCTGCTCGGCGCGGTCATCACCGCCAAGTCGGTCCGTCGCAAGCGTCGGCGCACCCGCGGCGCACCCGGCGCGCGACTCACGGCCGCGTGGCGCGAGGTCCTCGACCAGGCCCGCGACGTCGGGCACCTGGTGCACGGGCGACGTACCCGTCGCGAGCAGGCAGCCCAGATCGGGCTGCCGACCGCGGCCGCCCTGGCCCGGTCCGCCGACCGCCACGTCTTCGGTGCCGTCGAGCCGACCGACGACGACGCGGCGTCGTACTGGACCGAGGTCGACGCGATCCGCGTCGAGCTCGCCTCCGGGTTGACCCGCTGGCAGCGGCTGCGTGCCGCGGTCAGTCCGACCTCCTTCCGACCGTTGCCGACGCCCGAGCCCGAGGTGGGTGCGTGAAGCTCAAGCTGATCTACGACCGCGCAGGTGAGCGGCCGTCCGACATCGTCGTGACGACCGACGCGGCTGCCACGGTGGGCGACGTCGCGCTGGCGATCGCGGGTGCCGACCCGGTCCGCCCGTCCTTCGTCGGCGCCGACCTGACACTGAGCGTCGCGCCGGGCGGCAGGCACGACTTCACCACGCTCGACCCGGAGCGGCCCATCGGCGATGCTCCCGTGGCCTCGGGGTTCGCGGTCCGACTGGTCAGCGTGGCCTCCTCGCCGGTCGGTGCCCGCTCCGACGCCGTCCTCGTGGTGAAGGTGACGGCCGGACCTGACAAGGGCAAGGAGTTCCCGCTCGGAGCGGGGTCGTTCCTCATCGGTCGTGACGGCACCTGCGACGTGGTCCTCGGCGACCGCCTCGTGTCGAAGCGGCACGCCCGCCTGGACATCGGCTCGGTCATCGAGCTGGTCGACCAGAACTCGGCCAACGGTCTGCTGGTCGACGGCGGCCTCGTCCCGCGCCTGACGGTGCAGGCCGGGCAGACGGTGACCCTCGGCGACACGGTGCTCTCGTTCGTGCGGACCGAGCGGTTCGCGGCCGCGGACCTGGGCGGCCGGATCCAGGGCGGCTCGGTGCCGTTCAACCGCTCGCCGAAGGTGGAAGCGCGCTTCCCCGGACGCGAGTTCGCCCGGCCGGAGGTGCCGAAGGAGCTGGACCACCAGCCGTTCCCGTGGTTGATGATGATCGCCCCCGTGGTCATGGGCGTGGCCATGTACGCCGTGACCAAGCGTCCGGTGACGCTGCTGTTCATCGCGATGACGCCGATGATGATGATCGCCAACTACATGATGGGACGGCAGTCCAACAAGCGGAAGCTCCAGCAGGCGGTGGATCGCTTCGAAGGACAGCTCGCCGCGCTCGACGAGGCCCTCGACGCCGACCGGCCGCGGGAGCAGAAGGTCCGCAATGCGGAGGCGCCCAGCGTTGCTGAGATCCTCGCCGCGGGGGCGGGACGCGGCCCCCTGCTGTTCACGCGTCGCCGTGAGCACTGGAACTTCCTGCACCTGCGCCTGGGCGTGGGCGCGGTGGAGTCCCGCAACACGGTTGCGCCGGCGGGCAGGATCGATGACGGACTGGTCGAGTTCACCGAACGCCTCGACGAGGTGACGCGTCGCCATCACCTCGTGTCGGACGTGCCGGTCAACGAGGATCCGCTCCTGGCGGGTGCCGTGGGGATCGTCGGCGGTCATGCACTCGGCGCTGCGGCGGCCCGCGCGATGCTCGTCCAGCTCACGGGCCTGCACTCGCCGGCCGAGCTGGTCGTCACGGCGATGGCCGGGCCCCAGACCGCGACCGAGTTCGAGTGGCTCAAGTGGTTGCCGCACACCTCGTCGCCCCACAGCCCGCTCTCCGCGTCCCCGCTTGCGGACTCGGCCGCGACCGTCAGCCGCCTGCTCTCGGAGCTCGAGGGCCTGGTCGCCGGGAGGAGCAGGTCCACCGAGCTCTCCGAGGCCGACCTTCGCCCGCCACTCCCGGCGGGTCTCGCAGCCACCCAGGGTGGTGCCCACGTGGGGGAGGACGGGGCAGAGCAGTCGAAGCCCGCGTTGCCGGTCGTGGTCGTCCTCGTGTCCGCCGACGCCCCGATGGACCAGGGCCGCGTCGTCCAGCTCGCAGAGCGGGCAGCTGCAGCAGGCATTGTCGTGCTCTGGCTCGCGCCGGAGGTCGCGGCATTGCCCGCCGTGTGTCGAACCCACCTCGACGTGACCGGGGGGCTCGGTTCCGCAGCCGTCCGGTTCGTGCGACACGGCCAGGACGTCGTCGACGTGGTGACGGACGGTGTGTCCCGTGAGGAAGCCCTCCAATTCGCGCTCTCACTGTCGGCACTCGTCGACGCGGGAGCCGTGGTGGCCGACTCGAGCGACCTGCCGCGCACCGTCAATCTCCTGACGTTGATCGGGCCGGAGATGGCCGAGGCCAGCCACGCCGTGGTCGACCGGTGGCGCCAGAACGACTCGATCCACGACCGCTCGGGTGCGCCACCCGTGCCGAGCCGCCGCACCCGGACGCTGCGGGCGCTGGTCGGCCAGGCGGGTGTCGACGCGATGCACCTGGATCTCCGGATGCAGGGCCCGCACGCCCTGGTCGGTGGTACGACGGGAGCCGGGAAGTCGGAGTTCCTGCAGGCATGGGTGCTCGGCATGGCCGCGGAGCACAGTCCGGACCGGCTCACCTTCCTGTTCGTCGACTACAAGGGTGGCGCCGCCTTCGCGGACTGCGTCAAGCTGCCGCACTGCGTCGGACTGGTCACCGACCTGAGCCCCCATCTGGTACGACGCGCGCTGACCAGCCTGCGGGCCGAGCTGCGTCACCGCGAGCACCTGCTCAACCGCAAGAAGGCCAAGGACCTGATCGACCTGGAGAAGAGGGGGGACGTCGAGTGCCCGCCGGCACTGGTGCTCGTCATCGACGAGTTCGCGGCCCTGGTCAGCGACGTGCCGGACTTCGTCGACGGCGTCGTCGACATCGCCCAGCGTGGACGGTCGCTCGGCATCCACCTGATCATGGCCACGCAGCGTCCTGCTGGCGTGATCAAGGACAACCTGCGCGCCAACACCAACCTCCGCGTCGCGTTGCGCATGGCGGACGAGTCCGACAGCTCGGACGTGGTCGGCACCGTCGAAGCGGCGGGCTTCGACCCCTCGATCCCGGGCCGCGGTCTCGCCAAGACCGGTCCTGGCCGCCTGGTGCCCTTCCAGTCGGCGTACGCCGGCGGCTGGACCAGGTCCGAGCCGGACCAGCACGAGGTCCTGGTCCACGAGCTCAGGTTCGGCGCCGAGGTGGAGTGGCGCGCGCCGGACGAGCAGGTCGAGGAGCCGGCCGACCCCGGTCCGACCGACCAGGCACGTCTCGTCGCCCAGATCGCCGCCGCCGCACAGGCAGCCGGCGTGCCGGAGCCGCGGCGGCCGTGGCTCAATGAGCTCGGACGGATCTGCGATCTGGTGCGCCTCGGTCCGCGCAACGATCGGCAACTGGTGCTCGGCGAGGTCGATCGGCCCGAGGAGCAGCGCCAGGACACGGCGTACTTCTATCCCGACAGCGACGGCAACCTTGCCATCTACGGCACGGGAGGCAGCGGCAAGTCGGTCGTGCTGCGTACGCTCGCGGCCGCCGCCGGCGTCACGCCGCGCGGTGGTCCGGTCAACGTCTACGCTCTCGACTTCGCCGCCGGAGGACTGCGGATGCTGGAGGCGTTGCCCCACGTCGGCGCGGTGATCTCGGGTGACGACCACGAACGGGTCGGCAGGCTGTTGCGCCAGCTGAAGGCCGAGCTCGACGAGCGTGCCCGGCGCTATCCGGCGGTCAACGCCGGGACCGTCGCCGAGTACCGTGTCGCGGCCCAACGGCCCGACGAGCCCCGGATCCTGCTGCTGGTCGACGGGTTCCCGGCCTTCCGCGAGGCCTATGAGGCGGGTGGGTCGACGCGTGCGCCGCTGTACGCGATCTTCAACCAGCTCCTGAGCGAGGGCCGGCAGCTCGGCGTCCACGTGGTCTTCACCGCCGACCGCCCCGGCAGCGTTCCGGGCTCGGTCTCGTCCAGCGTGCCGCGCAAGGTCGTCCTCCGGCTGGCGGACGAGACGGCGTACACGATCCTCGAGGTGCCGCCCGACGTCCTCTCGCCCGCATCGCCGCCCGGACGCGCCGTGATCGACGGCTACGAGGGGCAGATCGCGATCCTCGGTGGGTCAGGGAACGTGGCCGACCAGTCTGCCGCCGTGACCGCGTTGGCCACCGCCATCCGAGGAACCGGCCGTCCGGACGTGCCCCCGGTCGCCTCACTTCCGACGGAGTACTCGGCTGCGGATCTGCCGCCGACCGTCGGTGCGCTGCCGGTCCTCGGCATCGAGGACGAGGGGCTCACGCTGATCGGCTTCGATCCCGTCGGCACCTTCCTGCTCGGCGGCGGACCAGGCAGCGGGCGGTCCAACGCGCTGGCGGTGATGGTCGGCTCCTTGCGCCGGGCGCGCCCGGACATGCGGCTCCACTACCTCGGGAACCGGAGGTCGGCGTTGGTCGGCTCACAGCCGTGGAGTGCATCTGCGGCCACGCTCGACGAGGTGGTCGATCTCGCCAAGCAGCTGTCGGGCGAGCTCGCCGCGAGCGATGACCCGCCGTCGGCCGTGGTCATCGAGGGCCTGGCGGACTTCCAGTCGACACCTGCGGATGCCGCGATCGTGGAGCTCGTGAAGACGATCCGCCGCAGCGGCCACTTCGTGCTGGCGGAGTCCGAGACCAGTACGTGGGGCAGCTCGTGGCCGATCTTCGGAGAGATCAAGGCGGGACGCCGAGGCCTCCTCCTGCAGCCCGATGCCATCGAGGGCGACACCATCCTTCGAACCTCGTTCCCACGGGTGTCCCGCTCCGAGTTCCCCGTCGGTCGGGGCTTCCTGGTGCAGGGCGGAAGGGCGGTGAGGGTTCAGCTGCCGATCGCCTGACGTCACGACGGGGGCATGGGGAGTTCTCTCCATTCCCACCCGATCGCACCGGCCCTAACGTTCTCGTCACCGGGCTCGGGCCGCCCCAAGAACCCCTTCCCGCGAAGGTCGCGGAAACCTGAAAGGACCATCTCCATGAGCAACATCAACGTCACCTACGACGACATCCGCAACGTCGCCGCGCACCTCCGCCAGGGCCGCGACGACATGACGAACAAGCTCAACGAGCTGGGTGCGATGGTCGACAACCTGGTCTCGTCCGGGTTCGTGACCGACCAGGCCTCGGGCGCCTACAACGACCAGTTCGACCAGTTCCAGGCCGGCACCAAGACCGCGATCGACGCGCTCGAGGGGCTCTCGTCCTTCCTCGACCAGGCCGCGCAGGCTCTGCAGGACACCGACACCGGTCTGGCCAACTCGATCAAGGCCTGAACCTCCGCCCGACGTCCGACACGCGGGTGGCCGCCGTCCGCGGTGGCCACCCGAGCCCGAGAGGAGGGGTCATGGCTGACCTGCAGATCAACCTCGATCACCTGGACCAGCTGTTCAAGGACCTGTTGCACACCAGCATCGCCTTCGGCGAGATCGAGCAGGTGAGCAAGCGGACCGCCGCAGCAGTCGGTCACCCTGCGCTCCAGCACAAGGTGGAGGACTTTTCCGGGAAGTGGGACGACCGGCGCAAGACGATCATCGAGTCCCTCGACGCGCTCTGGGGGGCGGCGAGCCACATCGGCAAGACGTTCACCAAGGTCGACGGCCTGATCGCCGCTGAGCTGCCAGGAGACAAGTGATGACCTCGTTCACCCCCCTTCCCGGCGACCCGCACGCGGTCGCGACCGAGGGGCACCAGATGACCTCGGCCGCCGCACGCATGCTCGCCGCGGCCAAGACGCTGAACCGGATCGCCGACACCAGCGACTTCCAGAGCGACGCCATCGACGGCCTCCGGAAGAACGCCGGCGAGATGGCGGACGTCATGGTGGATGCCTGGTACCGCTACCAGTTCGCGGGTAAGGCCCTCACCGAGTACGCCCCGAAGCTCGAGGCCGCGCAGAAGCAGGCCGACCGTGCGATCGCCCAGCACGGCTCGACCGACGTCTGGAGCGCCCGAGGCCACGTCGCACGTCTCGAGGCGGAGAAGTTCAATCCGTTGCTCGGGGCGGACGAGCGTGCGGAGCTCGACGCGCAGATCAGCCGCGCCCACTCCGACCTCAGCCACCAGGAGTCGGTCGCCGGGCAGGCCGAGGCGTTGTACAACGACGCCGTGGCAGACCGCGACCGTGCCGCCGTCGCCGCGATGAACCAGATCGAGTCCGCCAACAAGGTCAGCGGGCTCAACGACTCGTTCTGGGACAACTTCAAGGGCTTCCGCGAGAAGTACCTCGACGCCATCGTCGAGGCGGTGATCGACGTGCTGGACGCGGTGGCGGACGTGCTGCTGCTGATCGCCCCGTTCACCGGTCCGCTGATGCCGTACGTCTTCGCGGCCGGCGCGATACTGAAGGCCGCGACCCTGGTCTGGATGACCTTCCAGGTCCTGACTGGACAGAAGACGATCGGCCAGTTCCTCGAGCGGTACATCAAGGTGGTCGGCGGCTTGGTCCTGACCGCCGCGAAGCTCCTCGACCCGAAGTCGAAGTTCGGTGTGGCGAAGGACGTCTTCGGGCTCGTCGTCAAGCATGGCGAGCCGATCCTGGAGAATCACGGCGGGCCGAAGCTGACGCTCGACTACTACGAGTACTTCCTGGACCGCGACGCCTATGTCGAGAAGTACGGCGCGGACGGCGTCGCGGCCCAGTCCGCCTTCACCGGGGGGATGACCATCCTCGACCCGGCGGGCGGCGCGCTGGACATGGGTGCGGGTATGGCTGGCGCCTACTTCGACAACGAGATCCTCGATCCGTCGACCGTCTGGACCACCGACGACCTGGCCACCCACGACGTCTCGGGCCCGGTCGGCACGGACTACAGCAACGTGGACCCCGAGTCGATCGTGGGCAATGCCTTCGGACACCCGGCGAGCGGGTCGCCGCACGCCAGCCGCCACGTGGTCGCCGCCGGCTCCGGCGGTGGCGGATGGTGACGACCGGCTTCACGCTCGACTGGACGCCACCGCCCGGGTGGTGGGCGAGCCGCGCCGGCGATGTCGAGAGCGGAGCTTGGCGGAGCACCCTCCCCGAGGGGGGCGAGCTCTTCGAGCGCGACCAGGCACGGTTCGCCGCCTTCGTCGCTGCGCACGAGCACGACCGCCAGGCCTGGTTGGCGGTCGTCGGCAGCGTTGAGGGAGCGCCCCGCATCACGGCAGCCGGCTGGCTCGACGTACGGATGCCTGCGGATCTGTCGGAGCTCGAACGACGCCTCCAGGCATCGGTGACCTCGTTGCCCGACGGCATCCTGACGCGTCAGGTCAATCGGGTGGAGGTGGACGGTCGTGCGGCGCTCACCTGCCTCGATCTGCTGGGCCGCAGCACCGACAACCTGGGCGCCGTGATCCATGAGCGCGCGTTCGTCGCCATCGCGCAGCCGCAGGTCGATGCGTTGCTCCTCCTCGACGTCAGCACTACGGACCTCCTCGGTTTCGACGACCTGCTCGGGTCGGTCACCGCGGTCGCCGCAGGCGTCCAGTTCATTCCGAAGGAGCGGCAGTGACCGACGCACAACTCGCGCCCCGGCTGGGCTTCGTGCTGCCCGGTGACTGGTGGCACGTCGACCTCACCAGCGAGCAGACGGCGCAAGCGGATGCCCGTGCCCTGTCGCGGGCGCTCGGGGGCCGATCCGACGAGCGTGCCCAGGTCCGGCACCAGCTCGAGGGGTACGTCCTCCAAGCGGGACGCAAGGCGCGAGAGGCGAAGGCCAGCGACTTCTACTTCGCACTGGAGATGCTGCCCGGCGTACCGATCCCGGCGTCCCTCGCCGTCTACTGGCCGGAGGTCCCGTTCGGTCTGTCGATCGAGGCCGGTGCCCAGGTAGCGGCCCACTCGCTGGCGTCGACGATCCAGCGCAAGGACCCGGTGGCCGAGATCGAGACGTGGGGCGACGCCGGTGACGCCGTCATCCGCGTCGCGAAGAAGCTGGCCGGCCCGATCGCGCGGAGCGCAGGCATCGCTGCCGACGCGGAGCTCTCGGTGACCTACTGGCTCATCAGGAAGGGCACCAGCGGCCCGGCACTCCTGCAGTTCACCACGCAGCTGGTGGACGAGGCCGAGCACATGATCACGCTGTTCGACGCCATCGTCGGCACGGTCGCCTGGACCGAGCCCGACCCGAGCTGACGCTCCCGACGACCGCACTCCAGCACGAACCTGCTCCCCGGCATGCCCTGAAGAACCCAGGAGACGCTCCATGAACTTCCCCGTACCCCTCCGCGTACCCCTCCGCCCGTCATGCCTGCGACTCCTCGCGGGCGTCCTCGTGATCCTGCTCAGCGGACTGCTGGTGACGGGCCCGCCTGCACGGGCCGAGAGCGTGACAGGCGGCTATGCCTTCGGTACGACGGCGACCTGTGCGACGGCCCAAGGCGTCCTGGTCGGCGTCCGCTCGCCGGCCGTCTCGGTCCGGATGCGGTCGGCCTGGGCCCGTGCCTACAAGGCCCAGCGCGTCAGGGTCACCGCGCGCCTGCAGGGCCGCACGCCCGCGGGTTGGGCGAACGTGACCACCTCGGGCGCGGTCCGGACGAGGGCCGTCCTGGTGCCACGCAGCTACGTGACCCGGTCGTACCGCCTCGGCGCGCTGCCGGCGCTCACCGTGCCACCGCTGTTCCGTGACGACTACCGGGCGGTCATGAGGCTGCAGTGGTACTCCCCGCGGACGGGAAGGGTCGAGGGCGCGGTGACCAAGGTCGTCGGCCGCTACCTGACCGGTGCTGTCACCTCCACGACCTGCCGGGCGGCGTCCGGGCCGTCGGGGATCGGCCAGCTCTCCGCCGTCGGAACGGCGGCGTCCGGCCAGGTGAAGGTGACCTTCACGGTCGGGTCCGCGCCGATGGCCCAGCAGGTGCAGTGCCGGCCGTCGTGCGGGAACCTCGCCTCCACGGATGCGTCGGCCGAGGGTCATTCTGGCCGTACCTACACCCTCGGTGGGCTCAGTGACGGTCAGCCCTCCGTGGTCGACCTCCGGTCCTGCCTGGCCGCCCACCCCACGATCTGCAGTACGTGGACCAGCGACGCGGCCACGCCGTACGGAGCGATCCCCACGCCGACGCTGTCCCTGAACGCGTCGGGGCAGTGCATCCAGTGGGCGGCGTCGGGCGGGGTCGCCGGCAAGCAGGTGACCGTCGTGGTCCGCCTGGACGGCGCACAGATCGAGTCGTCCACCGCGAGTGCGGCGTTCGCGCGCTCCGGCGTGCAGTGCGTGGGCTACAGCCAGACGAGGACGATCAGCGTCTCGGTGTACGACTCGTCCGTGACGTCCGAACAGCCCGTGCCTCGGAGCGCCGCCTCGGCGAGCACGTCGGCGACGACGCCTGCTGCGCCGGCCAAGGTCACCGTCGGCAAGACCGGCAACGCCCAGGGCATGCCGGGCTGCTTCAGCGCTTCGTGCGCCTACCTGCAGGTGACACTGGAGAACTTCAGCGGCCCGGTGACGTGCAGTGCGCACCAGAACAATCCGAACGAGACCGACTGGACCAACACCTACAACCTCGGCAACGGGGTCAGCAAGCCGGGTTGGTACTACGGGTGGCCCGGCTCGCAGGTCTGGGTGGTCTGCGGCGGCGTCGAGTCGAACCACTTCACGTGGTGAGCCGATTCGCCGCAGCAGCGGCCGCGACCCTCGTGCTGGCCCTCGCGGGCGCCTGCAGTGACGGCAACGACAACAGCGAGCCGTCGTCGGCGCCGACCGCCGGCTCGACCTCGACGAGCGCCACCGACGAGCCGACGCCGACCGCCGGCTCTGTGTCCGACCCGCCTGCGACCCCCGATCCGGCCGGTCCGGTCACGGAGCCGGTTGTCCCGCCGCCCCCGGTGGTCGCTCCGACGCCGACGACCTCGGGTACTGCGCCGTCACCGACGGCCACGACGACTGTAGGTCGCCGACCGGGAGCGGTCCGCGGGCTGCGGGTGCTCCGCCAGCTGGACGGCCGGGTCCTCCTGGCGTGGCAGGCGCCGCGAGGTGGCACTCCGGCGACCGGCTACCGCCTCGCCTGGCCCGGCGGTGGCCGCACCCTCCCGGCGACCTCGACCGCCACGTGGGCAAGCGGGCTGGACAACGGCGTGCCGACCAGCCTCGCCGTGTGGGCGCTCAACGAGCACGGAGCCGGTCCGAGGCGCAACGTGGTCGCCGAGGCCGCCGGGCGTCCCGACGTACCGCTGCTGGACGAGCCGATCGTGGCGGACGCTGCCGGCGGCACGGTCAAGCACGTCACGGTGGCGTGGGTTGCCGTGGCGCCGAACGGGCCCGGCCCGGTCGAGTACTTCGTCGAGGCTGCAGGAGGACGCACGATCTGCGGCGGCTCGGGCTGGACGACGGGCACGTCGTGCTCCGACACCCTCCCGAACGACGGCAGCACCACGTCGTACACCGTGCGAGCCCGCAACGCCGAGGCCACCAGCGGTCGGTCCGCGCCCACCCCGTTCACGTCGGCCGCATCGGCGCCGCGCACCGTCGAGGCCGCGGCGCCGCCGGAGGGTGTCAGCATGCTCCGGGCGGTGGCCACGGGAGTCGGCGGACAGGCACGGGTGACCTTCGACGTGGGACCGTCCCACGGGCGCGAGAACGTGATCCACTGCATGCCCTCCTGCGGCAACCTCGCCTCCGTCCAGGTCAGCACGACGGGCGCCTCCGACGTCAGCTTCCTGATCGGCGGACTCGTCGACGGGAACGTCTCGACCATCATGGTCTGGACCTGCAACGGCAGCAGCGGGAGCGCGCAGACAGGGGCGTCCTGCAGCGCGTCGACGACGGACCCGGCCACCACCTTCGGGCCCCTCGGTACGCCGACCGTCGACGCGCACGTCCAGGGCGCCTGCTTCGAGTGGCGGGTTCGCGGCGATGCCAACGGCAAGCCGGCGATGCTCGTGATCCTCGCGCAGGGCTTCACCCAGAGCTGGACGATCACCGGGTCGGCGACACGGATGGGCAGCTACTGCCCGGGCTTCGGCCAGACCCGCACCTTCACGGTCCGGATCGAGGACTCGAGCGCGACGGCGGAGCAACCCCTGGACAGGGGCAGTCGTCAGGCCAGCACGACGGCATTGACCACAACGGCGCCGTAGCGCCGTCCCCATGGGGATCTCTCCCCATTCCGTCCCCGCGGAGCGGCCACCATGCTCGTCCCAGACGGGCGGCGTGGATCTGTGGGGGACATGCGCCGCCCGTCGCTGGCGTCCGGGTCCGGACCCACTGCAAGAATGACGCCATGACCCGAGTGGTGATCGTCGGCGGCGGACCCGGTGGCTACGAGTCGGCGCTGGTCGCCGCCCAGCTGGGTGCCGAGGTGGTCGTCGTCGACTCCGACGGGATCGGTGGCTCCGCAGTGCTGACCGACTGCGTGCCGAGCAAGACCCTGATCGCCACGGCCGAGGTGATGACCGACCTGACCGAGGCCGGAGAGCTGGGCATCGTGGTCGAGCGTCCGCGGGTGGACCTCGCGAAGGTCAACCAGCGGGTCAAGGCGCTCGCGCTCGCACAGTCCTCCGACATCGAGCTGCGCCTGGCGCGCGAGGGTGTCACGGTCGTCCACGGAAGGGGCCGGCTCGACGGTCCGTCGCGGGTGATCGCCACGGCCGACGACGGCACCGAGTCGTCGTACGACGCCGACGCGATCCTCGTCGCCACCGGCGCCGCGCCGCGCACCCTCCCCAGCGCCCAGCCCGACGGAGAGCGGATCCTCACGTGGGAGCAGGTCTACGACCTCGACGTCGTCCCCGAGCACATGATCGTCGTCGGCTCGGGCGTCACGGGCGCGGAGTTCGCGAGCGCCTACCAGGCCCTCGGCATCCCGGTCACGCTCGTCTCCTCGCGCGAGCGGGTGCTGCCGGGTGAGGACCAGGACGCCGCGCAGGTGCTCGAGGACGTCGCCACACGGCGCGGCATGACGGTGCTCGGCCAGTCCCGGATGCAGTCGGTCGCGCGCGACGGCGACGTCGTCACGGTCACCCTGGCCGACGGCCGCGAGGTCACCGGGTCGCACTGCATCCTCGCGCTCGGATCGGTCCCGAACACGGCGGACCTCGGGCTCGAGGAGGCCGGCGTCCACCTCGACGACGGTGGGTTCATCGAGGTCGACAAGGTCTCGCGCACCTCTGCCCGGGGCGTGTACGCCGCCGGCGACTGCACGGGCGTCTTCATGCTCGCCTCGGTCGCTGCCATGCAGGGCCGGATCGCGATGTGGCACTTCCTGGGCGACGCGGTGCAGCCGCTGGACCTGCGCGACGTGTGCTCCAACGTCTTCACCTCGCCCGAGATCGCGACGGTCGGCGTGACCCAGAAGCAGGTCGACGCGGGGGAGGTGTTCGCGGAGGTCGTGCTGCAGCCGCTGGCCACCAACGCGCGCGCCAAGATGCAGGGCATCACCGACGGCTTCGTGAAGCTGTTCATCAGTCCCGGCTCGGGCCGCCTGCTCGGCGGCGTGGTCGTCGGACCGCGCGCCTCCGAGCTGATCCACCCGGTGACGCTGGCGGTCACGGAGCGGCTGACGGCCGACGAGTTCGCCAACACCTTCACGGTCTACCCGTCGATCAGCGGCTCCATCGCGGAGGCGGCTCGCCGCCTCCACCAGACCTGAGTGCCTTTGGCGCTCGCTTCGCTCGCGCATGTCGCGCCGCCTGCCGACGCCGTTTCTTCCTCCTCCGCTCGCTCGTTCCTCGCTCGCTCCTCCGTCCAGAAACGGCGGGCGGCGCGACGGAACTACGCCGCCTGCCGTGACGTGGTTTCTCGCCGATCCGTCAGNGACGCCAGCCAGGCGTCGACCGCCTCGGCGCCCACCAGCCGGACCACCGGCAGCGTGGGCCGGGTGACCGCGAGCGCCTCGACCCAGGCGAGGTCGACCTCGGGCACCTCGGACCGCATCCGGCGCACGGTACGACGCACCAGGCTGCGCAGCGTGCCCGGCTCCTCGGTGAGGACGACGACGACCAGGTCGGCCCGGGGGAGCAGGGCCGCGCGGGCGTCGTACCGGTCCGCGGTGGTGACCCAGCCCTCGAACTCCGCGAGCCGGACCAGGTCCTCGCCGGCCAGGCCGTCGAGCGGGACGAGCGGCAGGTCGAGCGTCGCGGCGAGGCGCTCGAGGGCGCCGGTCAGCAGGGGACCGGGGGTTCCCGCGACGAGGGCGCGCTGCGGGATCCGCGGCGGCGTGGGGACGGGGGCGTGCACCCGCCGGATTCTAGGGACCCCCTCGAACCAAGGAGCGCGGTGCCCGCCGGACGCACATCAGGGCGGCACCCGGGCACGCACCTCGCCGCGTTGGCGACGCTCGGAAGACAACCCGGTCTGACTTCGCGCCGCCGCCTTGCGATGCACGCACCCGAGCACCGCCCTGCCGTACGCCCGACGGGCACCGCCCTCCTAGGATGACCCCCATGGCTCAGATCTCCCGCGACGAGGTGGCCCACCTGGCCGACCTCGCCCGGATCGACCTCGATGACGCCGAGCTGGACCACCTTGCTCCCCAGCTCAACGTGATCCTCGAGGCGGTCGCTTCCATCAGCGGTGTGGCCGGCGACGACGTACCGCCGACCTCGCACCCGATCCCGCTCACCAACGTCTTCCGCGAGGACGTCGTGGTGCCGGGCCTGACCGCCGAGCAGGCGCTCTCCGGGGCGCCCGAGGCCGAGGAGCAGCGCTTCCGGGTGCCGCGGATCCTGGGGGACGAGCAGTGAGCGAGCTGATCACGAAGACCGCCGCCGAGCTGGCCGAGGCGCTGGCCGCGGGCGAGACCACGTCGGTCGAGCTGACCCAGGTCCACCTGGACCGGATCGCCGCGGTCGACGGCGACGCCGAGGCCGGCATCCACGCCTTCCTCCACGTCGACCCCGAGGGCGCCCTGGCGCAGGCCGCCGAGTCCGACGCCCGCCGAGCCGCGGGGGAGACCCGCCACCTGCTCGACGGCGTGCCGATCGCGGTCAAGGACGTGCTGGCCACGCAGGGGCTGCCGACGACGTGCGGCTCGAAGATCCTCGAGGGCTGGGTGCCGCCCTACGACGCCACCGTGGTCCGCCGCATCAAGGCCGCCGGGCTGCCCATCCTCGGCAAGACCAACATGGACGAGTTCGCCAT
This sequence comes from Nocardioides sp. Root240, assembly GCF_001428825.1. Classification (GTDB taxonomy): domain Bacteria; phylum Actinomycetota; class Actinomycetes; order Propionibacteriales; family Nocardioidaceae; genus Nocardioides. The sequence continues at coordinate 87,579 of NZ_LMIT01000009.1, forward strand.
GGGCTCCTCGACGGAGCACTCGGCCTACGGCCCGACCCGCAACCCGTGGGACCAGACCCGGATCCCGGGCGGCTCCGGCGGCGGCTCGGCCGCGGCCGTGGCGGCCTTCGAGGCGCCCCTGGCCCTCGGCACCGACACCGGCGGCTCGATCCGCCAGCCCGGCGCCGTCACCGGCACGGTCGGCGTGAAGCCGACCTACGGCGGCGTCTCGCGCTACGGCCTGGTCGCCCTCGCCAACAGCCTCGACCAGGTCGGCCCGGTCACTCGGACCGTCCTCGACTCGGCGCTGCTGCACGAGCTGATCGGCGGCCACGACCCGCTCGACTCGACGTCGGTCGACGCGCCCGTCGGCTCCTTCGTCGAGGCCGCCCGCCAGGGCGCGACCGGCGATCTCGCCGGCCTCCGTGTCGGCGTGATCAAGGAGCTGGCCGGCGACGGCTGGCAGGCCGGCGTCATGCAGCGCTTCGCCGAGACCGTCGACCTGCTCAAGGAGCTGGGTGCGGAGGTCACCGAGATCTCGTGCCCGAGCTTCGTGCACGCGATGGCGGCCTACTACCTCATCCTGCCGGCCGAGTGCTCCTCCAACCTCGCCAAGTTCGACGCCATGCGCTACGGCCTGCGCGTCGTCCCCGAGGGCGACCCGAGCGCCGAGGCGGTCATGAAGGCCACCCGCGACGCGGGCTTCGGCGACGAGGTCAAGCGCCGCATCATGATCGGCACCTACGCCCTGTCGAGCGGCTACTACGACGCCTACTACGGCCAGGCCCAGAAGGTGCGCACGCTGATCTCGCGCGACTTCGCGGCCGCGTTCGAGAACGTCGACGTGCTGGTCTCCCCGACCTCGCCGACGACCGCCTTCGCGCTGGGCGACAAGCTCGACGACCCGCTGGCGATGTACCTCCAGGACCTGGCCACGATCCCGGCCAACCTGGCGGGCGTCCCCGGCATCTCGGTCCCCGCGGGCCTCGCCGACGAGGACGGCCTCCCGGTCGGCTTCCAGGTGCTGGCGCCGGCCCTGGCCGACGAGCGCCTCTACCGTGTCGGGGCGGCCGTCGAGGCCGCGCTGACCACCCGCTGGGGTGGCCCGATCCTTGCCAAGGCTCCGAACCTGGAGGGTGGACGATGAGCGACACGCTGGTCCCGTTCGACGAGGTCGTGGCGGCGTACGACCCCGCTCTCGGCCTCGAGATCCACGTCGAGCTGAACACCAACACCAAGATGTTCTGCGGCTGCCCGGCGACGTTCGGCGGCGAGCCCAACACGCAGGTCTGCCCGACCTGCCTGGGCCTGCCCGGCGCGATGCCGGTGGTCAACGGCAAGGCCGTGGAGTCGGCCATCCGGATCGGGCTCGCGCTCAACTGCGAGATCGCCGAGTGGTGCCGCTTCGCCCGGAAGAACTACTTCTACCCGGACATGCCGAAGAACTTCCAGACCTCGCAGTACGACGAGCCGATCGCCTTCGAGGGCTACCTCGACGTGGATGTGGAGGGCGAGACCTTCCGGGTCGAGATCGAGCGCGCCCACATGGAGGAGGACACCGGCAAGTCGTCCCACGTCGGCGGCACCGACGGCCGGATCCACGGCGCCGACTACTCGCTGGTCGACTACAACCGCGCCGGCATCCCCCTGATCGAGATCGTGACCAAGCCGATCCTCGGCGCGGGGGAGAAGGCGCCGCTCGTCGCGAAGGCCTACGTCTCGGCGATCCGCGACCTGATCGTCGCCCTCGGCGTCTCCGACGCCCGGATGGACCAGGGCTCGATCCGCGCCGACGTGAACCTCTCGCTGGCGCCGAAGGGTTCGGGCGTGCTCGGCACCCGCTCGGAGACCAAGAACGTCAACTCGCTGCGCTCGGTCGAGCGCGCGGTGCGCTACGAGATGTCGCGTCACGCGGGCATCCTGTCCGCCGGTGGCTCGGTGCTGCAGGAGACCCGGCACTTCCACGAGAACGACGGCAGCACGTCCTCGGGCCGCGAGAAGTCCGACGCCGAGGACTACCGCTACTTCCCCGAGCCCGACCTCGTGCCCGTCGCGCCCAGTCGCGAGTGGGTCGAGGAGCTGCGCGCGACGCTGCCGGAGAACCCGGCCACCAGGCGGGCGCGCCTCCAGGAGGAGTACGGCTTCTCCGACCTCGAGATGCGCGACGTGTGGGCGTCCGGTGCGTTGCCGCTGATCGAGGCGACCGTGGCCGCGGGCACCTCTCCGCAGTCCGCCCGCAAGTGGTGGGTCGCCGACCTGCTGCGCCGCGCCAACGACGCCGGCGTCGAGCTGGCCGAGGTCGGCGTCACGCCGGCCCAGGTCGCCGAGGTGCAGGCGCTGGTCGACGCGAAGACGATCAACGACAAGCTCGCCCGCCAGGTCTTCGACGGCCTGATCGCCGGCGAGGGCAGCGCCGCCGACGTCATCGAGAAGCGCGGCCTCGCGCTCGTCTCGGACGACGGCCCGCTGATCGCCGCGATCGACGACGCGCTCGCCGCCCAGCCCGACATCGCCGAGAAGATCCGCGGGGGCAACCACGCCGCGGCCGGCGCCGTGATCGGTGCGGTCATGAAGGCGACCCGCGGCCAGGCCGACGCCGCCCGCGTGCGCGAGCTGATCCTCGAGAAGCTGGCCTGACCGCGTGCCTCCGGCTCGTCAGCCGACGAGCCGGAGGTTGGTCACCGAGACCCAGCCCCGGTTGCCGCTGGGCGTCTCGACCGCCACCCAGTTGCGGTTGCCGTTGACGGCCTGACCCCGGGCGGTGCGCCACCGCGTCCCCACCTCGGTGCCGGCCGCGAACGAGCCGACCTTCGTGTCGAGCGTGCTCGGGCCCTGGCGGACGTTGGTGCCCACCCGGACCTCGTAGGCCCAGTCGCCCGCGGTGCAGGCGACCGGCGCGGCGCCGACGTTGGCGACGTACCGGGCCGAGACCCAGGCGTCGCGCCCGTGGACCTTGTACCAACGCTGGTTGCCGCCCACGGCCGTGCCGTTGAGCTGGCAGTCGAGGATCAGCACGGCGCCGCGACGGAACGCGGTGCTGGTGGTGCTGACGTGCGTGCTGGGCGCGACGCGCTGCGCCAGCCCGGTGGCCGAGACCACGCGCCCGGTGTACGTCGGGGCGGCGGCCTGGGTCGTCGCTGCCGGGGCGGCACTCGCCGCCGGGCCGGTCACGGTCGCTGCGGTGAGGGCCACGGCAGCGAGGGCGGCCAGGGTGTGAGGGAGTCGCTTCATGGGTCTTCCTTTCCGAGAGGAGTGCTTGCCATGGGGAGATGCACGGGCGGCCGGGAAAGTTGTCAGCCGTTGTCGAGGAGGTTGCGCAGCCCCCCGGTGGTTGAGCCTGCTCGGTGGTCGAGGTGCGAGCGCAGCGAGCCTCGAAACCTCTGGCCGTGGTGCTGGAACTTCCCCGAGGGGCT
>NZ_LMIT01000009.1:91015-91096 GCF_001428825.1 Nocardioides sp. Root240
ACGAGACCCCTGCGGATGGTGCAGAGAACTGGACTTTCGCCTGTCCACAGGCAGGTCCTGCTCGTTTCCGGATGTCGGAGG
>NZ_LMIT01000009.1:91162-91682 GCF_001428825.1 Nocardioides sp. Root240
GGTCAACGTCGTCGACTCGCTCGAGGGGGCGGCGACGATCGCGGAAGGCTCCTACCTCGACACGGGTGTCCCGATCGCCGGGCCGGGTGCACCGTTGGTGTCGGAGTTCGGGTTGATGGAGCTGATCGCGGTCCTGGGCCGCACCCCGGACGGCGGGCGCGCGTACGTCGGTCGGGTCCTGGAGTGCGCGTGGCGTCTGCCCGAGACCTTCGCTCAGGTGGTGGCAGGGCGGGTGGAGCCGTGGCGGGCCGAACGGGTCGCCGACCTGACCCACTCCCTGACCGCCGAAGCAGCGGCCTACGTGGATCACCAGCTCGCGATCGCCGTCGGGCACGTGACGTGGGCGTTGATCGAACGCCTCGTCACCGAGGCGATCATCCGGTTCGACCCCGAACGCGCCGAGGCCGACCGCCAGAAGGCAGCCGACCAGCGGCACTTCGACATCGGCGAGGTCACCGCGGAAGGGCTGGTCTACGTCGATGGGCTGCTGNGACGCCGCCGATGGCCGTGACCTCGATGA
>NZ_LMIT01000009.1:91693-92102 GCF_001428825.1 Nocardioides sp. Root240
ACGCGAAGCCCACAACCTGGGTCAGCTCGGCGACGACTCGTCGCTCGACGTCCGCCGCTCCAAGGCCGCAGGGGTGATCGCGCGTCGTGACCTGATGCTCGACCTTGACATCGACGACCGGACCGAGCCGGGCCGCAAGGTCACGCTCAACCTCCACATCACCGACACCACCCTGACCGGTGCCAACCCGGTCGGACGCTGCGAGGAGACCCGGACCCCGGTCAGCGCCGAGCAGATCCGCGAGTGGCTCCAGGCCCCCGGCACGAGCGTCATCGTGCGGCCGGTGATCGACCTGGCCGACTGCATCCCCGTGACCGCCTACGAGATCCCCGACCGCCACCGGCGCCGGGTCGAGCTCCGCGACCACACCTGCCGCTTCCCCCACTGCACCCGCCCAGCGAAGCGCTGC
>NZ_LMIT01000009.1:92109-171426 GCF_001428825.1 Nocardioides sp. Root240
ACACGGTGAGGGCGGCCCGACCTGCCCGTGCAACCTCGTCCCCCTCTGCCGGCGCCATCACCGCGCCAAGACCCATTCCGCCTGGGACTACGAGATCACCAGCCCCGGCCACTACCAGTGGACCAGCCCCACCGGCCTGACCTTCACCGTCACCCCCGACCGATAGAGACCGAGCCCCGCACCCCGCCGATCCGGCGGGGCCAGCGGCATGTCGTCCGCCCGCGATCCGCGGAGGCGGTGGATCCGGCGCGGGAAGGTAGGCTGCGGGGGATAGTTCACAGACCACGTTCGTGGTGGGGGAAGCCGGTCGAATTCCGGCGCTGACCCGCAACCGTAGGCCGCCTCGGGGTGGTGAGCCGGAGCACCTGCTGCGCACGTCCTGACACACACGCTGTCGTGGAGAGCAGCGGGTCGGCGATGCCGTTCCCGCGTTGCTGCAGCGGGAAGGAAATCATGTCCCTCCGTACGCGCGCCCGTCGCGCTTCCGTCCTCGTTGCCGGTGGAGTCCTCGTGGCCTCCGGCCTCGGTCTGGCCGTTCCGGCGCCGGTGGCCCACGCCGCCGACACTCCGGCGCCCGAGGCTGCGGCCGCCGCCAACTGGCTTGCCGGGGTCATCGGTGACGACGGGTTGATCCCCGGCGGGGGCGTGAACGGCTTCTTCTACGCCGCGAACCTCGACTTCGGCGTCGGCCTCGTGCAGACGGGTCAGGCGCCGTCGGCGGCGCTGACCAAGATCGTCGACGGCGTGGACGCGACGGTCGCTTCCTACGTCGGTGACCCGGCCGCTCCCGCGAACGCCGGCAAGCTTGCGCAGGCGGCGTACTTCTACGCCGTGACCGGCGGTGACCCGAAGGCGGCGGGCGACAGCGTGCTCGACCTCGAGACAGCGCTCGAGGCGCAGGTCGACGACACGACGGGCCAGCTCGGCAACATCGACTATGCCGGCAACCAGGTGTGGGCCGTGCTCGCGCTCACCCAGCTGGGCAGTGACGAGGCCGAGAAGGCCCGGGACTTCCTGGTCGGCCAGCGCGAGACCGGTGACGCCGCCGGCTGGGGCTTCGGCGACGGGACGAGCAACCCCGACATCACCTCGTGGGCGGTGCAGGCGCTGGCGACCTGGTCGTGGAACACCCGCGTCCACACGGCCATGGAGGCCGGTGTCGCGTACCTCAAGTCGGTCCAGGTCGGCGGGGGCATCGAGGACCCGTACCTCGGCGTCAACGCCAACAGCACCGGCGCGGCCGCGCACGCGTTCGCGGAGGCCGGCCACCCGGCCGAGGCCGCCGCGGCGGCGACGTGGATCGCCGAGCACCAGGTCGTGGCCCTGCCGCGGTGCGGCGTCACCCCGACCCACGCCGGCGCCATCGCCTACGACGACGCGACCCTCGCCGGCGGCATCGGCGACGACGACCTCGACCAGACCGCGCCGGCGACCGCTCAGGCCCTGGTCGGCCTCGCCTACCTGCCGCGGAGCGCACCGACGGTGTCTGCCACGACGAGCTACGTCGCCGCCGGCGCCAACGTCGCCGTCAAGGTCGCTGGCCTGCGTGCGACGCAGCCGGCCTGCGTGTCGGGCGGCGCGACCCCGGTGAAGAAGACCGGCCCGGGCGCGGTCACGATCAAGGCGCCCGCCGGTACGGCGACCCGCACCCTCACGCTCACGACGCTCGGTGTCACGAGGACCACGACGCTCAAGGTGCTCGCCGCCACGAAGCTCGCAGTCAAGGCCCCCCTGTCCGCTCGACGAGGGACGACCGTCGCGATCACCGTCAGCCGCCTCGCACCCGGCGAGAAGGTCACCGTCACCGTCGGCGGCGTCCGGGTCGTCGGCAAGGCCACCTCGGCCGGGACCTATGTCGCCCGACTGACCGCGCCGCGCCGGGCCGGGACGGCCAAGGTGGTCGTCGTCGGCCAGTTCGTCAACCGCACCGGCACGACGACCTTCCGGGTCCGGTGACCGGCCCGCGCAGGATCCTCTGGTCGGTGGCCGCGGCACTCGTCGCGGGCGCCGGCCTGGTCCTGTCGCCCGCGTTGTCCGGCCCGGCCCTCGCGGCCGGTTGCCCGGGCTCGACGGGCGTGACCGTGTTCGTCGACCCGAACCAGCTCGGCGGCGAGATCACGTCCGGCTGCAGCACCGGCGGAGGCAAGGCCGTCGACGACTTCGCCCAGGCTGGCTACACGCTGGAGTACGCGACCGGCACCGGTATGGGCGGCTTCGTCTGCAAGATCAACGGTCGGCCGGACGACGGCGACTGCACCCAGGCGTCGTCGTACTGGAGCCTGTGGTGGTCCGACGGCAGGTCGGGCAAGTGGGTCTACTCCTCCCGTGGCGTGTCCAGCCTCCAGGTGCCGGAGGGTGGCTACGTCGCCTTCGCGTGGTACCAGGGCAGCGGCAGGGCGGTGCCACCGGACGTCGTCCCGACGCCGCGGGTGTCCACGCCCTCGCCCACGCCGACCTCCCAGCCGAGTCCGTCGGTCACGCCCACGCATCAGCAGCCCTCGGGCGGCAAGCACACGCCGTCGGAGTCGCACAGCACCGCGAACCCGAGCAGCAGCGTGTCGGGCTCGCCGTCGGCCAGCGCCACCGCGTCCGGGACCGACGCCGCCTCGGTGAGCGCCAGCTCTCCCGCGACGGAGACGGCCGCGGCCGAGCCGACCGACACCGGTGGGACCGACCTTCCGCAAGCGGACGAGATCACCGCCGGTCCGGAGTCCGACGACGTGGCCCACACCGACGACGAGGGCGGCCCGATCCCGACCTGGGCCGCGGTCGGTCTGGGTGTCGGCGTGCTCGGGGCCGCGGGCGCCGTACCCCTGATCCGGCGTCGGCTCGGCTGAGCGGGCGGGGCGGATGAGGATCCCGCGGGACCTGCACCCCGTCGCGTGGTGGGTGTGGGCGCTCGGCCTGGCGGTCGGCGCGTCGTTCACGACGAACCCGTTCCTGCTCGCCCTGCTGCTCGGCTCCATCACGCTGACCGTGCTGACCTGCCGCACGGACCAGCCGTGGGCCCGCTCGTTCCGGCTCTACGTCTGGCTCGGGGTGGTGCTGGTCGCGGTGCGGATCCTGTTCCGCATCCTGCTCGGCGGCAACGCGCCGGGCCACGTGCTCTTCACCCTGCCCACGATCGGCCTGCCCGACTGGGTCGCAGGCATCGAGCTGCTCGGGCCGTTCACGCGCGAGGAGCTGCTCGCCGCGACCTACGAGGGCTTCCGGCTGTCCACGCTGCTGATCGCGGTCGGCGCCGCGAACGCACTGGCCAACCCGAAGCGACTGATGAAGTCGCTGCCTCCCGCCCTCTACGAGATCGGTACGGCGATGACCGTCGCGATCAACGTGCTGCCGCAGCTCGCCGACAGCGCGGTCCGGGTGCGCGCGGCGCAGCAGCTGCGGGGCGGCCCCGAGGGCCGGCTCCGCCGGGTGCGGGGCGTGCAGCGGCTGCTGGTGCCCGTGCTCGAGGACGCCTTCGACCGGTCCCTCGCCCTCGCCGCCGGCATGGACGCGCGCGGCTACGGCCGCAGCGGCGACGCGACCCCGGTCCAGCGCCGCACGACCGGGACGCTGATGATCGCCGGGCTGATCGGCGTCGCCGTGGGGGTGTACGCCGTCCTCGACGCCACCGCGCCCCGCCTCCTCGCGCTGCCGATGCTCGCTGTCGGCACCGCCGTCGCGCTCGCCGGCTTCGTGTCGGCGGGGCGCCGGGTCGACCGCACCCGCTACCGGCCGGACCGCTGGCGCGTGCCGGAGGTCGTGGTCGCGCTGTCCGGCGTCGCCTGCGGGTTCGGGCTCTGGGCCGTGAACAGGTGGGACCTCGACGTCGCCCACCCCGGTGTCCTCGCGGTGCCGACGGTCACCTTGCCCGCGCTCGCGGCGGTGCTCGTCGCCGTCGTACCCGTGTGGGTCGCGCCGCCGCCGCTGACGGCCCGGAGCCGGGAGCAGGTGGCGCTCGCATGATGGAGCTGCGCGCCCTCCGGTTCGGGTACGACGACCGGACCCGCGTCCTCGACGGCATCGACCTGCGGATCGAGGCCGGTGAGCTGGTGGTCCTCGCCGGCCCCACCGGCGTCGGCAAGTCCACCCTGCTCGGCGTCGTCGCCGGCCTGGTCCCCGGCTTCACCGGCGGCGTGCTGCACGGCGAGGTCGAGCTCGACGGCACCAGCGTGATCGACCTCCCGGCGCGCGAGCGCGCCCACGCCGTCGGGTACGTCGGCCAGAACCCGCCCGCGTGGTTCGTCACCGACACCGTCGAGGAGGAGCTGGCGTTCGGCATGGAGCAGCTCGGCCTCGCGCCGGCCACCATGCGCCGCCGCGTCGAGGAGACCCTCGACCTGCTCGGGATCGCCGAGCTGCGCCACCGTGACCTGCGCACCCTGTCCGGTGGGCAGCAGCAGCGGGTCGCGATCGGCGCGGTGCTGACCACGCACCCGCGGCTGCTCGTGCTCGACGAGCCCACCTCCGCCCTCGACCCGACGGCCGCCGAGGACGTGCTCGCCACGCTCACCCGGCTGGTCCACGACCTCGGCGTCTCGGTGCTGCTCGCGGAGCACCGGCTCGAGCGCGTCGTGCCCTTCGCCGACCGGCTCTGCGTCCTCGGCGGCGACCCGGAGCGGCCGGGGACGATCCGGATCGGTGACCCTGCCGAGGTCCTGCGCGACGCCCCGACCGCGCCGCCGCTGGTCGAGCTCGGCCGGCTCGCCGGCTGGGACCCGCTGCCGCTGACCGTGCGCGACGCCCGCCGCCGGGCACCGGCGCTGCTGGAGCGGCTGCCGGCCGCACCCCGACGTCTCGCTCCCCAGGCCCATGAGCCCGTCGTCGACGTACGCCGCCTCGTGGTCAGCCACGGCCGGACGCCGGTGCTGCGCGAGGTCGACCTGGCCCTGCGGCCCGGCACGGTGACCGCGCTGATGGGCCGCAACGGCGCCGGCAAGTCCACCCTGCTGTGGACCCTGCAGGGCCGGCACACCCCGGCGAGCGGGACCGTCCGGATCGCCGGCAGCAGCCCGTCGGACCTGAGGCCCGAGCAGCGTCGTACGACGACCGGGCTGGTGCCGCAGAGCCCGGCCGACCTGCTCTACCTCGAGACCGTGGCCGAGGAGTGCGCGGCCGCCGACCAGTCGGCCCGCGCCGGCGGCGGCACCTGCGCCGGCCTGCTCGAGCGGCTCGCCCCCGGCATCGTGCCGGAGACGCACCCGCGCGACCTGTCCGAGGGACAGCGGCTCGCGCTCGCCGTCGCGATCGTGCTCACCGCACGCCCCCCGGTCCTGCTGCTCGACGAGCCGACCCGCGGCCTCGACTACCCGGCGAAGCACGCGCTCGCGGAGGTGGTGCGCGAGCTCGCCACGGAGCCCGGCGCGGAGCGCGCGGTGCTGGTCGCGACCCACGACGTGGAGTTCGTCGCGCAGGTCGCCGACGAGCTCGTCGTGCTGGCCGAGGGCGAGGTCGTCTCGCACGGGCCGGTCGCCGCCGCGGTCGCCGAGTCGCCGGCGTTCGCGCCCCAGGTCACCAAGGTGCTCGGCCGCGGCTGGCTCACCGTCGCCGACGTCGCCGCCGCCCTCGACGCCGCCCCACCCGCGGGGGACCGGTCGTGACCGACGGCATCGCCGTACCCCTTGCTCCGCGCTCGCGGCTGGTCCTCGTGATCGTGTCGGTCATCGGCCTGCTCATGCTCGCCTGGCCGCTGCTCCTCGACGTCGACCCGACCGCCGAGCGCGTCGACCCGCCGTTCCTCTTCCTCGCCCTGCTGCCGCTGATCCTCGCCGTCGTCGCGGCCGAGCTCAGCGAGGGCGGCATGGACGCGCGGGTGCTGGCCCTGCTCGGCGTCCTCAGCGCGGTCAACGCGGTGCTCCGCCTGCTCAGCGCCGGTACGGCGGGGCTCGAGCTGGTCTTCTTCCTGCTGATCCTCGGCGGCCGGGTGTTCGGCGCCGGCTTCGGCTTCGTGCTCGGCTGCACCTCGCTCTTCGCCTCCGCCCTGATGACCGCGGGCGTCGGCCCGTGGCTGCCCTTCCAGATGCTCGTCGCGGCCTGGGTCGGGATGGGCGCCGGACTGCTGCCGCGCCGGTTCACCGGGCGCGCCGAGATCGTGGTGCTCGCCGTCTACGGCGTGCTGTCGGCGTACCTCTACGGGCTGCTGATGAACCTCCAGGGCTGGCCGTTCATCGCCGGCGTGCAGGTGCCGGGCCAGGACTCGACCGAGCTGTCGTACGTGCCGGGCGCGCCGGTGCTCGAGAACCTGCACCACTTCCTCGTCTACACGCTGCTGACCTCGACCGGCGGCTGGGACACCGGCCGCGCGATCACCAATGCGCTCGCCGTCGCGCTGCTCGGGCCGGCGGTGCTGACGACGCTGCGCCGCGCCTCGCGCAAGGCACGGATCACACGTGCCCCGGTGGTCAATTCGGGCCATGTCGAGGCGGATGCGGAGGGCTAGCGTCCGAAGGGTCGCGGGCCATCATGGTGGTGGCCGCACCCGAGCTCCCCGGGGGTCCAGATGCAGGTTCGGAAGAAGGTCGGGGCGACGCTCGTCGCCCTTCTGTCCGGGATCGTGGCCGTGCTGGCTGCGTCCCTCGTCGTGGTTCCGGCCGCCCACGCCGCCAGCCACTCGGCCGCGCTGGTCGTGAAGGGTCCCAACGGGTCCGCCTACACCGCCGGCCACGCCGTCAGCCTCGCCGGCAAGGAAGGGGCGGTGTTGGCCTACACCTTCCAGGTCCGCAACACCGGGACCACGCTGGCGCAGTACCGCATCGACATCCAGGACTGGGCCGGTGCGCAGGCACAGCTGTACGACGGCACGCTGCTCCTCAAGCCGTTGGCGAGCAGCCCCGACGGCTACTACACGAAGGCGCTCCCGCCAGGGGGCAATCAGACCCTGACCGTCAAGATCCCGATCCCGGTCGGGACCGATGCCTACGAGCACTACTCCACCGTCAACCTGTACGCGACCGACGGGGCCTTCATCGACAGCGTCTTCCTGGTGGCCGAGGAGCCGGCCCTGCTCGCCGGGGCGACGTCCGCGGACCTGTTCCTCAAGAACGGGAGCCAGCTGGCGGTCGGTGGACCGGGGCGCACCAACCAGATCGTGACGGCGCCGACGATCAGCGGAACCCAGGTGGCGACCTTCACGGTGACCCTGCAGAACTCGACGGCTCCCTCGGCGAGCATCGGATTCCGGCTCGACAACTCCTACGCCTGTGGTCAGGTCGTCACCGTCAAGGACGGCGCCCTCGACGTGACTGCGGCCGCCCTCGCCGGAACCTACTTGAGCCCGCCGTTGGCGAAGCTCGGCAAGCGGAACCTGACGGTCACGGTCAAGAACGTGGCGAGCTGCGCGTACGTCCAGCTCTACGCCCGCGCGAAGATGCCCGGCGGTTCGTTCCTGCAGGCCTCGGTCCTGGAGGTGAACAGGGCGGCCTAGGGTTCGACGAGCAGGATCCGGTCGTCGTCCGGGCCCGCGTTCCCGCGGCCGTCCTCGTTGCTGGTGGTCAGCCACAGACGGCCGTCAGGGGCGCGGGCGACGGTGCGCAGGCGCCCGTACTCGCCGGCGTCGCCGGCCTTCTCGCCCTCGAAGTACGCCGCCGGGTCGCTCGCCTGGCCGCCGGCGACCTTGATCCGCCACAGCCGCTCGCCGCGCAGGGCGGCCATCCAGAGGTAGCCGCCGGCGTAGGTGAGGCCCGACGGTGATGCCTCGGCGGGCTTCCAGGTCAGCTGGGGCTGGGTGAACCTCTTCGGTCCGCCGGTGCCCTCGACCCGCGGCCAGCCGTAGTTCTCGCCCGGAAGGATCCGGTTGAGCTCGTCGGACTTCTTGTTCCCGAACTCCGAGGCCCACAGCGAGCCGTCGGTGTCGAAGGCGAGGCCCTGCACGTTGCGGTGGCCCCACGACCAGACGACGGTCTTGAACGGGTTGTCGGGGGCGGGCTTGCCCTCGCTGGTGATCCGCAGGATCTTGCCGGCCAGCGACTTCTTCTTCTGGGCGAGCGCGTCGTTGCCGCCCTCGCCGGTGCTGACGTAGAGGAAGCCGTCGGGGCCGAACGCGAGGCGGCCGCCGTCGTGGATCGTGCCGGTCGGGATGCCGGTCAGGATCGGCTCGGACGGCTCGAGCAACTTGCCGTCGAAGCGGGCGCGCACGACGCGGTTGTCCTGCGAGGTGCAGACGTAGAAGTAGACGAGCCCGTCGGCAGCGAACGTCGGGGAGACCGCGACGCCCAACAGGCCGGCCTCGCCACGCGGGTCGGTCTCGGGGATCTGCCCGATCTCGACGACCTCGCCCTGCTCCTTCGTCGGGCCGTCGGACACGTCGGGCGAGGTCACCAGCAGCACCCGCGCCGAGTCGCGCTCGGTCACGATCGCCCGGCCGTCGGGGAGGAAGTCGATGCCCCACGGCGTCGCGAGCCCGGTCGCGATCGTGGCGACCACGTCGGGGACGCCGTCGACGGCGAAGGTGAGCTTCCCGTCCTGGACGGTGCCGGTGGGGGCCGCGCTCGCCGTACCGGACACGTCGATGTCGGTGACATTGCCGCCCTGGCTGCAGGCGGTGACGACCAGGCCGAGCGCGAGCAGCGCTGCGGCCGGGGCCAGCCGCCTCACGCGGTGGCCTCGATGCCTTCGAGGAAGTCGAGCAGCAGCTGGTGGACCCGCTCGGGCTGCTCCAGCTGGACGAAGTGCGAGCCCTTGAGCTCGACGTACTCCGACTCCATGCCGCGGTCGCTGAGCCGGCGCGAGGCGCTGGCCATGTCGCGGGCGCCGGCCAGCACGTCGTACGTCGCCGAGACGAACATCGTGGGGACGTGGATCTGGCTGAGCCGGACCCGCGGGTGGCGGGAGGTGCCGATCGCCAGCCGGGCGTACCAGTCGACCGGCGTGGTGAGGAACTCCTGCAGGCCCACGGCGGCCGCGTCCGGGTCGGGGACGGGGAACATGAAGCCGGTGCGGCCGAGCAGCTTGACGGTGCGGGGGCCCATCGGGATCCGGCGGGCGACCGGGTTGGTCAGGGGGCCGGAGAACTGGGCGATGCGGCAGGCGTTGACCGTGATCGCCCGCGCCACGAAGCGGGGCAGGTGCAGCGGGGCGAGCATGGTGGCGAAGGTGTCGCCGGGGACGCCGCACATCGCGAAGATGCCGCGGACCCGCTCGGGGTGGCGGTAGGTCAGCTCGAAGGCGGTGTTGACCCCCATCGACCAGCCCATCAGGACCGCGTGGTCGATGCCGAAGTGGTCCATGACCGACAGGCCGTCCTGGACGAAGTGCTCGATCTCGACGTGCTTGCGGTCGTGCGGGCGCTCCGAGCCGCCGACGCCGCGGTGGTTCCACGACACGATGCGGACGCCGCACTCCGGGTCGAGCAGCCACGGCCACAGGTAGGGGTTCGTGCCGAGGCCGTTGCAGAGCACCACCGTCGGGCCGTCGATGACCCCGTCGGGGTCGTTCGTCCAGGCCCGGACGTGCGTGCCGTCGTCCGACAGGATGTCGCGGAACGCCAGGGAGGCCGTCCGGACACGCTGCTCGGGGCGGGGAGCAGGGGTCGCCATGGGCCGATTGTGCCCGACCCGGGCGTCGTACGGCGTCGGGTCAGGCGTGGAGCGAGACGGTCGTGTCGCGGGTCACGGCCGGCTCGGCGGCCCGCTCGGCGAAGAACGCCTCGACGTCCTCGCGCTCGGCGCGGCGCTGGGTGCACTCCGTCAGGGCCAGCATCGCGTTGCGCCGAGCCCGCTGCTGCACCTGCTGCTGGGTCTGGTCGGCCCACGCCTGGACCGACTGGAGAAGGGGGAAGGGGGACATCTGATCGCCTCCGAGGGCGGCTGGGGGAGTCCTCAACCTAGCGAGCCCGGAGTGTGCACCGGGTCACTCCGAGGTGACATCTGGGTGAATGGGGGTCCGGGTGGCGCGGGTCGCCCCGACGCTGGCGACGACGACGCAGCCGATCGCCGCCCACTGCACCGCGGCCAGGTCCTCGCCGACCACGGCGAGGCCGGCGAGTGCGGCCGCGGCCGGCTCGAGGCTCATCAGCACGCCGAAGGTCGCGGCGGGCACGGTGCGGAGCGCGACCAGCTCGGCGGTGTAGGGCACGACCGAGCTGAGCAGGCCGACCGCGGCGCCGATCAGCAGGACGCGGCGGTCCACCAGGGCGGAGCCGTCGACGGTGACCAGCAGCGGCGAGAGCATCAGGACGGCGATCAGCGCGGCGACCGCGAGCCCGTCGATGCCGGGCCAGTGCTCGCCGGTGGCAGCGCTGGACACGATGTAGCCGGCCCAGGCGGCGCCGGCCAGCAGCGCGAAGCCCACGCCCGCGGCGTCGAGGTGGCCGCGTTCGAACCCGAGGAGGAGGACGCCGACCGCGGCCAGCGCCACCCAGGCCAGGTCGCGCGGGCGGCGGAAGCCGACGGCGGCGAGCACGAGCGGGCCGATGAACTCGATGGTGACCGCGACGCCGATCGGGATCCGTGAGAACGACTGGTAGATCGCCCAGTTCATGGTGCCGAGGCAGGCGCCGTACCGGGCGACGACGAGCCAGTCGGCACGGGTGCGCCCGGTCAGCCGGGGCCGCACCCAGAGCAGCAGGACGACGGCGCTCGTGGCGAGTCGCAGCCACACCACGCCGTTGGGCTCGATGTCGTCGAACAGCAGCTTGGCGAAACCGGCGCCGAGCTGCACTGACGCGATGCCCAGCAGGACCAGGCCGACGGCCGTACCCAGCGCGGGCCTGCGGTGGTCGTGGGTCACCCGGACACCGTAGG
Organism: Nocardioides sp. Root240; assembly: GCF_001428825.1. Lineage (GTDB taxonomy): Bacteria > Actinomycetota > Actinomycetes > Propionibacteriales > Nocardioidaceae > Nocardioides. The sequence continues at coordinate 102,834 of NZ_LMIT01000009.1, forward strand.
GGCCGGGGGTGGGACGCACCGAACCGCCGGTCCCTCCCCACAAGGGACCGACGGTTCGGGTGGGAGCGGCCGGGTCGCGCTACTTCGCGACGACCAAGCCGTCGATGCGGACCGGGCGGCCGTCGGCGCTGGTGACCTTGATCCGGAGCGTGCCGCTGCGGACCTGCTTCCAGGTGACGATCGGGAGCACGACCCGGTTGGCGGCCTTNTTCGGGACGCGCTGGACGACGAGGGCGAGGCGCTTGGCCTTGATGCCCGTGCGGGTCAGCACGCGGTTCTTCTTCGTCGTGGTGGTCCACGTGTTGTTGAACTGGCCGGCGTGGGTCTGGCGCGTCCAGCCCTTGCCGGCGAGCGCCTTGTCGTCGAGCGGGATCGTGGTGCACCGCAGCGGCGAGCGCAGCCCGAGGGTGTTCGCCTTGTCGACCGACTGCACCTCGAAGCAGTACGTGCGGCCGGTGCCGACCGACAGGTGGAGCGGGCTGGCGGCGAGGTCGTCGCCGACGACCGCCGGGGTGTTGAAGGTGGTGCTGTTCCAGAGGGCCGAGCGGACGATGACGTCGGTGCTCTTGGTGCCCATCAGCGCGTCGACCGCGCTCCACTTCACGTCGAGCTGCCGGGCCACGACCTGGGCGCCGGGTGCGGTCACCTTCGAGACGGGGCCGCTCATGTCGTACCAGCTTGCCCTGACGAAGGAGGAGAAGCCGTTCTCGACGACGCCCACGGCGACGACGTCACCGTTGCGATCCATGTCGGCGGCGAAGGCGCCGTTGGTCGGGCCGGCGTCGTAGCTGCCGAAGACGAGGATCGGGTTGCTCCGGTGGCGCAGGGTCAACAGGTTGTCGTCCTTGTGGGTGATGACCTGGAGGCCACGGTCGGAGATGAGACCGACGTTGTCCTGGACGGAGTCCATGCCGGTCTCGGCGAGCCCTGCGCCGGCGAAGTCCGCCCCCGGCTTGGCGGTGGCCACCCGGATCACGTTGCCGTTGGGAGCACCCTCGAAGGAGCTCCAGGTCGCCTGCAGCGTGCCGTTGGGGCTCATCGCCAGGTCGCGGTGGCTCGCCTCGACGCCGGCGCCCGAGACGAGCTTCGGTGCGCCGAGGGTGCCGGTGGCGCCGACCCGTGCCACGACCGCGCGGTAGTTCGCGCCGTCCCAGCCGCCGATGATCACGGCGCCCTTGCCGTCGTCCGCCACGACCGCCTTCGACTCCCAGGCGACCGTGTCAGGCCATGCGACGACCTTCGGTCCGAGCCAGCCCACCGTGGCGGTGCGCCGGGTCACCAGGACGTCGTTGGTGTCGGAGTAGGACATCAGCACCTGGCCGGCCGAGTTCACGGCGATCGACGGGTTGCGGGTCCAGTTGGGGAACTCGCCGAGGACCGGCGCCGCGCCCTTGCGCCAGAAAGCGGTCCGGACCCGGGGTGTGGCCGCGTGGATCGCCTTGTAGGCGACGTGGACCCGGCCGGCGCCGTCCATCTCGGCGTCGATGTCGGACACGGTGGTGATGTCGGTCGACGGGCTGAGCAGGGTGGATCCGTCCCAGGTGCCGTTGGCGAGGTAGCGGGACCCGCGGACCTTGTGCTCGCCGCCGGTGGTCTGGTTCCAGACGACGGCGAGGTCGCCGGCGTCGTCGGCCACGGCCTGGACGTCGTGGGCGCTGGTGACCGCGGCGGCGGTGACCGCCTTGGGTGCTCCCCAGACGCCGTTGGTGGCGATGGCGGCATACACCTTGGTGCCGCCGGGCACGGGGCGGGCCCAGGCAGCGAGGGCGTCGCCGTCGCCGTAGGCGGCCACGTCGACCGAGTTCGGTACGTCGCCGGAGGTGCTGATGTTGCCGCCGTCGATCCCGCCGCCGGCCTGCGCCGGCGAGGAGAGTCCGAGGGAGAGGGTGCCGACGGCGAGGGCCGCGGTCGTGAGTCCGAGGAGCTGGGTGCGCATCGTGGTGCCTTTCGCTGAGGTACGGGGTGTGGTTCTGCAGGTAGGAGTCGCGGGGGCGGAGGACCTTGCAGTTTCCTGCGGTCCTCCAGAGGTCACTTCGCGACGACCAGGCCGTCGATGCGGACCGGGCGGCCGTCGGCGCTGGTGACCTTGATCGCGAGCGTGCCGCTGCGGACCTGCTTCCAGGTGACGATCGGGAGCACGACCCGGTTGGCGGCCTTNCTGGGGACGCGCTGGACGACGAGGGCGAGGCGCTTGGCCTTGATGCCCGTGCGGGTCAGCACGCGGTTCTTCTTCGTCGTGGTGGTCCAGGTGCTCTTGAACTGGCCGGCGTGGGTCTGGCGCGTCCAGCCCTTGCCGGCGAGCGCCTTGTCGTCGAGCGGGACGGTCGTGCAGCGCTGCGTGGACGTCGACCCGTTGCCGACGGTGTCGAGCACGCGGGCCTGGAAGCAGTAGGTCCGACCAGGTACGGCGACGTACGACGCCGTGGAGCCGGGCGCATCGTTCACGATGACGGCCGGGGCCGAGAAGGCGGACTGGTTCCAGGCGGCGCTGCGCAGGTAGAGGTCGGTGCCCGGCTGGAGGCCGGACAGGGCGTCGGCGGCCGACCACGCGAGCGGGACGGCGAGGGAGACGTTGTTGGCCGCACCGGGCTTGGTCAGTGCGAGCTGCGGGGAGCCGGCGTCGAGGAAGCGGGCCTGGACCGTGTTGGACTGGATCCCGGCCATGATCGCGTTGCCGTGCTGGTCGAGGTCCAGGGCGGAGTCGAGCGCGTAGCCGGTGCCGGTCGTCGCGGGGCTGAACGGCTGGACCGCCGACGACCGCTGGTGGGTGGTGACCTTGCCGTTGCCGCTGTGCTGGATCACGCGGAGTGCGCCGTCGATCCGCGCGATCGGGCGCTCCGCGTCCGGCAGCGTTCCCGTGAGCGTCTGCGGGGTGCCCGGGTCGGCTCCCGGGGCGGCCGACGCGTAGCGGACCGAGGTCGTGCCGTCCTTGTCCGCGATCCAGGCGAACAGGGCGGTGCCGTCGGCGTCCATGGCGACGGTGGGCTCGGAGATGAACTCGGGCGTGCTCGACAGGATCGTGCCGTCCAGCGCGGTGCCGTTGGTGAGCACCCGGCTGGTCTCGGCGAGGTAGGCCTCGGCCGCGACGACGCCGTAGATGACCTGGCCCTGGCCGTTCTCCGCGATCGCCACGTCGGGTGCCGCGGCGATGTCGCCGGAGTTGGACGTGCTGTCGCCGAGGCTCCAGCCCTTCCCGGGCGTCCGACGGCTCACCGTGAGGACGTCGTCGACGAGGCCGGTGTACTGGTAGGCGAGCAGCGCCTCGCCCTTGGAGTTCACGTCGAGCGCGGGGTTCCACGCGTCGGCCGGGGAGATGGTCTTCGGTGCGCCCGGCGACCCGCCGCCCTTCGCCCACTCGGTGACGACGAGCGCGTGGTCGGTGTCGCCGCCGTCGACGGTGGCCGCCGAGATGACCAGACCGTCGCCGGAGACCGCGAGCTGGGGGTTGCCCGCGACGTCCACACCGGCCGGCGTCATCGGGCCGAGCAGGTGGCCGGACCAGGTGGTCGGCGAGCTCTGACGCGAGACCCGCAGCCGGTCGTCGCCGTTGACGTCCTCGATCCAGCCGATGGCGTTGTCGCCCTTCTGGTTGCTGGCGAGGACCAGGTGCGTGGCGCCGGTGCCGACCTTGCCGCGCACCAGCGCGGAGCTGGTCCAGACGCCGTCGACCGCGGTGTAGGCCCGCACGGCGCCGTCGATGATCGCCGCGGCGACGGCGTCGCCGTCGCCGGTCGAGACGACCTCGACCTCGGTGACCGTGCCGGCGGGGAACGGGACCTCGGTCACCGCCTTCCACGCGACGGCGTGGGTGGGCGCGGCCGGTACGCCGACGGTGAGGGTGCCGGCGACGAGGGCGGCGGCGGAGAGTCCGAGAAGTCGGGTGCGCATCGTGGAACCTTTCGAGAGGGGGAGGTGCTCTGTGGGGGTAGGAGCGACGCGGCCGGCGAACCTTGCAGTTTTCCGGGACCGCCCTCCGGGGCCGATGACTTTTGTCGGTGGTCGGGGTCAGAGTGGGGAGAGGCGACGACACAGGAGGCAGGGATGACGACGATCGTCATGGTCGGGACACGCAAGGGCCTGTGGGTGGGCCGTTCGGACGACCGGGCCGACTGGGAGTTCACCGGGCCCCACCACGACATGGAGGAGGTCTACTCCTGTCTCGTCGACACCCGGGGCGCCTCGCCCCGGCTCTTCGCCGGCGCCTCCTCCAGCTGGCTCGGGCCGCAGCTGCGGTGGTCCGACGACCTCGGCGCGACCTGGCAGGAGACACCCAACGGTGCGATCCGGTTCCCCGAGGGCGCGGGCGCGACCGTCGAGCGGATCTGGCAGGTCGTCCCCGGCTCCGAGCCCGGCGTGCTGCACGCCGGCACCGAGCCGGGCGCGGTCTTCACCTCGCGCGACGGCGGGTCGAGCTTCGCGCTCGAGGAGGGCCTGTGGAACCACCCGCACCGCACCGAGTGGGGCGCGGGCTTCGGCGGCCAGGCCTTCCACACCGTGCTCCCGCACCCGACCGACCCGGCGTCGATGACCGTCGCCATCTCGACCGGCGGCGTCTACCGCACGACCGACGGCGGCGCCTCGTGGGAGCCGCGCAACCAGGGCATCCGCGCCGACTTCCTGCCTGAGGACCAGCGCTACCCCGAGTTCGGGCAGTGCGTCCACAAGGTCACCCGGCACCCCTCGCGCCCCGAGCGGCTCTACGCGCAGAACCACGGCGGCGTCTACCGCTCCGACGACGAGGGCGGCTCCTGGACCTCGATCGGCGACGACCTCCCGAGTGACTTCGGCTTCCCGATCGTGGTCCACCCGCACCGGCCCGACACGATCTGGGTCTTCCCGCTCGGCGGCGGCGATCGCCGCTACCCGCCCGACGCGAAGCCCCGGGTCTGGCGCTCCGACGACGCGGGGGAGTCGTGGACGCCGTACGGCGACGGGCTGCCGGACGCGTTCTACGTCGGCGTGATGCGCGACGCCCTCTGCGTCGACTCCCAGGACCCGGCCGGCCTCTACTTCGGCGCCCGCAACGGCTCGGTCTGGGCGTCGGCCGACGACGGCGAGACGTGGCGCCAGATCGCCGCCGACCTGCCCGACGTGATGTCGGTCAAAGCCGGCACCTTCTGACAGGGTCCTGTCGTGCCCGCCTTCTCCCAGACCCACGAGACCACGATCGACGCGCCCGCCCCGACGGTCCACGCCCTTGTCGCCGACTTCCACGAGTGGATCAAGTGGTCCCCGTGGGAGGGCCTCGACCCCGACCTGCAGCGCACCTACGACGGCGCCGGCGTCGGGGCGTCGTACGCCTGGGCCGGCAACAGCAAGGCCGGGGAGGGTCGGATGACCTTCACCTCGATCACCCCCGAGCAGGTGGTCGTCGACCTCGAGTTCCTCAAGCCCTTCAAGGCTCAGAACGTCGTCACGTTCGACCTCGCCCCGGCCGGTGCCGGCACGAAGGTCGCCTGGACGATGGCCGGTCAGCGCAACCTCGCGTTCGCGGTGATGGGCAAGCTGTTCTTCGACAAGGCGATCGGCAAGGATTTCACGAAGGGACTGGCCTCGCTCAAGGCGGCAGCCGAGGCTGCGTGAGTTTCACCGGCCGGCCGGTGAAACTCACGCTGGGACGACGAAGTTTCCTCGTCCAGGCGTGAGTTTCGTCGTCCAGGTCCGCCAGTTCCACCGGTCGGCCGGTGAAACTCCCGTCCGACGCCGAGGCGTAGCCTTGAGCCATGCCCACCCTCCGCTCCGCGACCTCCACGTCGGGCCGCAACATGGCCGGCGCGCGTGCCCTGTGGCGCGCCACCGGCATGACCGACTCGGACTTCGGCAAGCCGATCATCGCCATCGCGAACTCGTTCACGGAGTTCGTCCCCGGACACGTCCACCTGCGTGACCTCGGCAAGATCGTGGCGGAGTCGGTCGTGGCGTCCGGCGGTGTGGCCAAGGAGTTCAACACGATCGCCGTCGACGACGGCATCGCGATGGGCCACGGCGGCATGCTCTATTCGCTGCCGAGCCGCGAGCTGATCGCGGACGCGGTCGAGTACATGGTCCAGGCGCACTGCGCCGACGCGATCGTGTGCATCTCCAACTGCGACAAGATCACCCCGGGCATGCTGCTGGCCGCGCTGCGGCTCAACATCCCGGTCGTCTTCGTCTCCGGCGGCCCGATGGAGGCCGGCAAGACGACCGCCATCGAGGGCATCGTGCACAGCAAGCTCGACCTCGTCGATGCGATGGTGGCCTCCGCCAACGAGGCCGTCAGCGACGAGCAGCTCGACACGATCGAGCGCTCGGCCTGCCCGACCTGCGGCTCGTGCTCGGGCATGTTCACGGCCAACTCGATGAACTGCCTGACCGAGGCGATCGGCCTGTCCCTGCCGGGCAACGGCTCGACCCTCGCCACGCACGCCAAGCGCCGCGCACTCTTCGAGGAGGCCGGCCGGGTCGTCATGGACCTGTGCCGGGCCTACTACGACAACGACGACGAGTCGGTCCTGCCGCGCAACATCGCCAACCGCGACGCCTTCGAGAACGCCGTCGCGCTCGACGTCGCGATGGGTGGCTCGACCAACACGGTGCTGCACCTGCTGGCCGCCGCGCGCGAGGCCGAGCTCGACTTCGACGTGCACGACATCGACGCGATCTCGCGTCGGGTGCCCTGCCTGGCCAAGGTCGCGCCGAACTCCCCGAAGTTCCACATGGAGGACGTCCACCGCGCCGGTGGCATCCCCGCCCTGCTCGGCGAGCTGCGTCGCGGCGGGGCCCTCAAGGAGGGCGTGCGCTCGGTCCACTCCCCGAACCTCGACGAGTGGCTCGGCGCGTGGGACATCCGTGGCGAGAGCCCGTCGGCCGAGGCGCTGGAGCTCTTCCAGGCCGCGCCCGGCGGCGTGCGGACGACGGAGCCGTTCTCGACCGAGAACCGCTGGGGCACCCTCGACACCGACGCGGCCGAGGGTTGCATCCGCGACTTCGAGCACGCCTACTCCGCCGACGGCGGCCTGGCGATCCTCACCGGCAACATCGCCGCCGACGGCTGCGTCGTGAAGTCGGCCGGCGTCCCGGACGACGCGCTGGTCTTCCACGGCACGGCGATCGTCTTCGAGTCGCAGGACGCCGCGGTCGAGGGGATCCTCGGGAAGAAGGTGGAGGAGGGGCACGTGGTGGTCATCCGCTACGAAGGTCCCAAGGGCGGCCCGGGCATGCAGGAGATGCTGTACCCGACCGCCTTCCTCAAGGGCCGCGGCCTGGGCCAGAAGTGCGCGCTGATCACCGACGGCCGCTTCTCCGGCGGTACGAGCGGGCTGTCCATCGGCCACATCTCGCCCGAGGCGGCGGGCGGCGGCGTGATCGCGCTCGTCGAGGACGGTGACCCGATCTCGATCGACATCCCGAACCGTACGATCCACCTCGACGTCGACGAGCACACGCTCTTCGAGCGCAGGCTCCTGCAGGAGAAGCGCGACAAGCCCTACACGCCGCTCGACCGCCAGCGTCCGGTCTCGGCCGCGCTGCGCGCGTACGCGTCGATGGCCACCGCGGCCTCCGACGGTGCCTACCGGCGCGTCCCGGACTGATCGACGCCTAACCTTGGGGCATGAGCGACGCCCCCGACATCAAGCCCCGTTCGCGCGACGTCACCGACGGCCTGGAGAAGGCCGCGGCCCGTGGCATGCTCCGCGCGGTCGGCATGGGTGACGAGGACTTCGCCAAGCCGCAGATCGGCGTCGCGTCGAGCTGGAACGAGATCACCCCCTGCAACCTGTCGCTCGACCGGCTCGCCAAGGCGGTCAAGAACGGCGTGCACGCGGGCGGCGGCTACCCGCTCGAGTTCGGCACCATCTCGGTCTCCGACGGCATCTCGATGGGCCACGAGGGGATGCACTTCTCGCTGGTCTCGCGGGAGGTCATCGCCGACTCGGTCGAGGTCGTGATGAACGCCGAGCGCCTCGACGGCTCCGTGCTGCTCGCGGGCTGCGACAAGTCCCTGCCGGGCATGCTGATGGCGGCCGCGCGCCTCGACCTCGCCAGCGTCTTCCTCTACGCCGGCTCGATCATGCCCGGCCAGGTCGACGGTCGCGACGTCACGATCATCGATGCGTTCGAGGCCGTGGGTGCGTGCCTGGCCGGCAAGATCACCCGCGAGGAGGTCGACCGCATCGAGCGGGCGATCTGTCCGGGCGAGGGCGCCTGCGGCGGCATGTACACCGCCAACACCATGGCCTCGGTGGGCGAGGCCCTCGGCATGTCGCTGCCGGGGAGCGCCGCCCCGCCGGCGGTGGACCGCCGTCGCGACGGCTTCGCGCACCGCTCCGGCGAGGCCGTGGTCAACCTGCTGCGCAAGGGCATCACCGCGCGTCAGATCATGACGCGCGAGGCCTTCGAGAACGCCATCGCGGTCGTGATGGCCCTCGGCGGCTCGACCAACGCCGTGCTGCACCTGCTGGCGATCGCCAACGAGGCCGAGGTCGAGCTGAGCCTCGACGACTTCAACCGGATCGGTGACAAGGTGCCGCACCTGGCCGACATGAAGCCGTTCGGCAGGTACGTCATGAACGACATCGACAAGATCGGCGGCATCCCGATGGTCATGCGCGCCCTGCTCGACGCCGGCCTCATGCACGGCGACTGCCTCACCGTCACGGGCAGGACGATGGCCGAGAACCTCGACGAGCTCGCACCGCCGGCCGTCGACGGCACGGTCATCCGCCCGCTCGACGCCCCGATCCACAAGAGTGGCGGGCTGACCATCCTCAAGGGCTCGCTCGCGCCCGAGGGCGCGGTCGTCAAGAGCGCCGGCTTCGACGACTCGGTCTACACCGGCACCGCCCGGGTCTTCGACGGCGAGCGGGCGGCCATGGACGCGCTGGAGGAGGGCCGCATCGTGTCCGGCGACGTCGTGGTGATCCGCTACGAGGGCCCGAAGGGCGGCCCCGGCATGCGGGAGATGCTCGCCATCACCGGCGCGATCAAGGGCGCCGGCCTCGGCAAGGACGTCGTGCTGGTCACCGACGGCCGCTTCTCCGGCGGCACGACCGGCCTGTGCGTGGGCCACATCGCGCCCGAGGCCGTCGACGGCGGCCCGATCGCCTTCGTCCGCGACGGTGACCGGATCACCCTCGACGTCGCCAACCGCACGCTCGAGCTGGCCGTCGACGAGGCCGAGCTCGAGGCGCGCAAGGTCGGCTGGGAGCCGCTGCCGCCCAAGTACACCCGCGGGGTGCTGGGCAAGTACGCCAGGACCGTCCAGTCCGCCGCCCTCGGCGCGGTCACCTCCTAGGGTCCGGGCAATGAAGATCCACGCCCGCGTCGCGGGCCGCCTGCGCGAGTTCGTCGAGAGCCAGAAGGTCTTCTTCGTCGCGACCTCGCCGCTGGCGGCGGACGGGCACGTCAACCTGTCGCCCCGCGGCATCCCCGGCACCTTCCGGATGCTCGACGAGCACACCTTCGCCTGGCTCGACACCTCCGGCAGCGGGAGCGAGACCATCGCCCACCTGCGCGAGAACGGCCGGGTGACGGTCATGTTCTGTGCGTTCGACGGCGCTCCCAACATCGTCCGCTTCCACGGTCGCGGCCGCGTCGTCACCCGGTACGACGACGAGTACCTCCTGCTCGAGCCGCTCTTCGTCGACCTGCCCGGTGCCCGCGCCGTGATCGTCGTCGAGATCGAGCGGATCTCGGACTCGTGCGGCTTCGGCGTGCCCGTCATGGAGTACGTCGGCGAGCGGGAGCTGCTGCAGCCGTACTTCGACCGCAAGGGTGTCGAGGGTTCCGCCGACTACCGCCGCCGCAAGAACCGCACCAGCATCGACGGCCTGCCGGCCTTCGACTTCGACCCGCTGGGCGAGTGGTCGACGGTCGAGGGGCTGCGGGCGATCCGGGACCGGCTGGCCGAGCAGGTCGACGGGTGGCGCTTCCCGGTGTCCTTCGGGCTCGCGCTCGACGGTGAGCCGGGCCTGGTCAACCGGCCGGGCGGCGTCCACGCCCTGCCCGCCGTCGTCCTGGCCACCGTGCTCAAGCACGACGGCTCCACGGCGACCCTCGAGATGACACCGCAGCAGCTCGACGAGGCGATCACCGCGCTCGCGCCCGCTGAGGCGTGCACGGCCGTCGAGCACCCGAACCTCGCGGACTGGCGCGTCCTGCGGGACCGGCTGCTCGCGGACGGCGGCTCGCTGACGGCCGTGTTCGTGCGATCCGCCGACGACCCGGTCAGCTCCGAGATCGACGCACGGGTGCGCGCCCGGTGGTGACCAACGCGTTCGGCCAGGCGGTCGGTGACGAGGTCCCCGGCTGGGAGCCGCGACCCTGGCCGGAGCCGATCGTGCTCACGGGGCGGTACGTCGAGCTGCGCCCCCTCTCGTCGGCCCACTACGCCGACCTGTTCGCCGCCACGTGCGGTCCGGACGACGACGACCTGTGGACCTACCGGCCGGTCCCGCGGCCGACCTCCCTGGCGGACCTGTGGATGCACCTGGCCGCCCACGTCGACGCCGACGACATGGTGACCTTCGCGCTGGTGCCGCTCGAGGGGGAGCGGGCCGGAAAGGCGACCGGCATCGCGTCGTACCTGCGCATCGAGCCGGCGCACGGCCAGATCGAGGTCGCGGGCGTGCTCCTCGGCAGGTCCCTGCAGCGCACCCGTGCCGCGACGGAGGCGATCCACCTGCTGATGCGGTACGCCTTCGACGACCTCGGCTACCGCCGCTTCGAGTGGAAGTGCGACAGCCTCAACGAGCCGTCGCGGCGCGCCGCGCAGCGCCTCGGCTTCGTGGAGGAGGGCCGGTTCCGCAACCACATGGTCACCCAGGGACGCAACCGCGACACCGACTGGTTCTCGGTGACCGACGGCGAGTGGCCGGCGGTCCGGTCGGCGCACGAGCGGTGGCTGGACCCGGCGAACTTCGACGACGCCGGCGCCCAGCTGACGAGCCTGCGCGACCACCTCGCCCGCTGAGGCACCTGCTTCAGGTGAGGACGCCGGAGACGGAGCGCCCGGCCCGGGCCCGCGCATCTCCCTGCCCGACGAGGAAGTCCACGAGCAACGGGCCGAGGACGCGTCCGGGGCCGCGTTCGCGGGCCAGGTAGCCCACGCCCTCCAGCAGGACGTAGCCGTGGACGATGGTCCACCAGCGGAAGACCGGCGCGGATCCGTGCTGTGACTCGAAGCGTCCGGCTTCGACGGCGCGCTCGATGCTGGCTCCCACTCGGTCGAGGGTCTCGTGTCGGCCGAGGTGCAGCTCCTCCGGTGTCGCGGGCCGATAGCCGGCGAGCGGCGCGGTCGCGAACATGACGGCGTACAGCTCGGGGTTCTCCCGGGCGTGGGCGACGTACGCCGCCGTCTGCCGAGCCAGGTCGTGCACCGGGTCCGCGGTCGGCTCGACGGCAGCCAGGTGGGCCTCCAGGCGGGCGAAGCCCTCCTCGACGACCGCCCTCACGAGCGCCTCCATCGACCCGAAGTGGGTGTAGACCGACATCGTGGAGGTGCCTGCGACTGCGGCGACCCGGCGCGTGCTGAGGGACGCCGCCTCTCCTGCCGCGACGAGTTGGGCGGCAGCCGCTGTCAGCCGTTGGCGCATCGGGACGCCGGTGAGAGGCCTCACATCGCTCGACATGTCCACCAGTATCCATCACACTGGTTATAACAAACGTTATAGGAGAGTGGGGACGCGTGGAGCTCAGCAGGTGGAGGCGGGCCTCGGTGGTCGGCTGGGTGGCCATCACGGCCCTCGCCGTCCTCTACGGCCCGATGGCGGTCGAGTTCACGTGGCGCTTCTTCGACCCGGGCGCCCCCGGGTTGTGGGACCACACGTTCGCCGCCGTCGTCGACCACGACGAGGCCTACGGCCCGGGGTCCATCCACACCGTGAGCGGGGGCGAGTACGCCGACAACCGGCTGACGATGCTGTTCCACACCACCACCGGCGGGATCGCCATCGTCCTGTTCGCCGTGCAGTTCTCGGCACGGCTGCGCCGCAACCTGGCGCGGCACCGCGTGATCGGCCGGGTCGCCGCGGGGCTGGCGCTGGTCGGGATGGCCGGTGCCGCGGTGTACCTCCTCGCCGTCGGTCCCGACCGCACCTACGACGGCCCGGCGTTCCACGTCCAGCTCTGGGCCCTCGCGTTCGGGACGGCGACGGCCACCGTGCTCGGCGTGGCCGCCGCGCGACGGCACCAGCTCGCCATGCACCAGGCGTTGATGGCCTACGCGTTCGCGCTCCTGCTGACGGCGCCGCTGCTGCGGGTCGGCTACCTCGTCCTGGGCAACGCCTGGCCGGACACGACGCAGCTCGAGACGAACCTCGCCGGTGCCGCCTTCCTGAGCACCTGGGCTCCCGTCGGTGCCTTCCTCGCCGCCCGCGCCCAGGACCGGCGCCGGCGACGTGACCCGGCGATCCCGGCGCTGCCCGGACGCCGCCTCGACCTGTCCGTGCTGGTCCTGGCCGCTGCCGCCGCACCCGTCCTCGTGGTCCGGTACGACGAAGAGCTCGACGGGCTCGACCGGGTCACGACGACCGGCCTGGTGGGCCTGGTCGCCGCCCTGGCGATCGCGGTCGTCAACCTGGTCGGGGCGCGTCGTGCCGGTGCCGAGGTGGCGGCGGAGGAGTGGCGCGTGGCCAGTCTGGGCCTCGTGTCGACCGTGCCGACCGCACTGGTGGTGTGGGGCTTGCTCGACCTGCCGTTCGCAACGGTCGATGCCTGGTTCGCGACCCTGCTCACGGCCCCCGCGATCGCCGTCTCCCTCGGCTTCCTGCTCGTCGTCTGGCGGCGGCGGAAGGTCCGCGGGTCCCAGGCGCAGGTCGCCCCGGCCCCGGTGCTCCCGGCGGCCGCGTCGTCCGACTGAGCGCGCTCAGCCCGCCGGTGTCCGCAGCTGCTGCAGCACCGACCTCGCCTGCGACCTGGCCCCGGCGGCGTTGGGGTGGGCGGGGACGGCGACCGCCAGGTCGTTGACCGAGAGCACGCCCAGGCCCTCGACGTACCGGGTGCGGGGCCCGGTGCAGACGTGGTGGCCGGTGCTGAGCGGGTGGGTGTCGACGAGCTCGGCGCCGCCCCGCCTCGCCGCGCGGGCCAGCATCGCGTTGAGCTCGACGAAGACGCCGTGCAGGTAGGCCATGTCGGGGTTCGTGATCGGGACGATCGGCCAGCACCCCTTGGCCGGGATGGCGTCGAGGTAGTTGACCAGCAGGATCCGCGCCTTCGGCGAGCGCCGGCGGATCTCCTGCAGCGCCCGCACCACCTTGATCTCGGAGCGTGCGACGGCCTGCGCGAGCCGGTCGGTCCCGCCCGCCGTGAACCGCTCCTTGCACGCGCCCAGCGGCAACTGTGCGATGTCGACGAGCGGCAGGACGTCCGGCAGCGGCAGCCTCGGCGCCGGGATCCCGATCGGCAGCGCCGAGATGCACGACAACGCACCGGCGGCCACGCCCGCGTCGTTGCCGCCGATGCCGACCGTGACCAGGTCCGTCGTACGGGTCAGGCGGTTGAACTGGGGCGGGTTCACGCCCCCGAGCGGCAGCTCCTGCGGCTGGGTGAAGTGGTCCGTCGTCGCCGATCCGCACGTCGCGTCGCGGAAGGTGCGGACGCCGAGCTGCTTCGCCACCAGCTTCGGGTAGTTGCTGTGCGACTGCGCGCAGTCGACCGGCACGTACCTGGAGTCCGGGAGCCCGTCCTTGTCGAAGAACACGACGTCCGCCGACCACGAGTCACCGAGCGCGACGTACTCCTCGTAGGTGGGCGTCACCACCGTCGTGGCCCGCGCGGTCGGGCCGTCGGCCAGCACGGTGAGGGCAGGGGCGGTCAGGGCGAGCAGCGCGGCCGCGGCCGCGCTCCGGAGGGGGGTCACGTCGGCACAACGATCGGATGTGACGGCAGTCACTGCCCGCGCCTGTCGGTGGGCGGTGCGAGGGTGGCCTCATGGACCAGAGGATCAGCTTCATCACGCTCGCCGTCGCCGACCTCGACGCCACTCGCCGCTTCTACGTCGACGGCCTCGGCTGGTCGCCCGAGCTCGACGTACCCGGGGAGGTGCTGATGTTCCGCGCCGGTCCCGCCCTCGTCCTCTCCCTCTGGGAGCGCACCCACTTCGAGGCCGAGGTCGGCCCCGCCATGACCGGCCCCGGCGTCGCCCCGCTCACCATCGCCCACAACCTGCCCACGCCCGAGGGCGTCGACGACGTGCTCGCAACCGCCCGGGCGGCGGGTGCGCCGCACGTGCAGGACGGGGTGGAGCGTGACTGGGGCGGCTACTCCGGCTACTTCGCCGACCCCGACGGCTACCGCTGGGAGGTCGCGTTCAACCCGGATCCGGGGTTGACGGCGATCGTGCTGCCCGAGGGCTGAGGCCTCACCCCACCAGCGCCCCCACCTGCCGCAGGACGTCCAGCAGCGGAACGAGTGCCGGCGACCCGCTCCCCGCCCGGTGGACGGCGGCCAGGTCACGGTGCATCGGAGGGTCGAAGCTCCGCGCGACCACGCCGGGGAGGGGTGCTGGCGACCGGTCGACGCTGTGCCAGATGCAGGACGCGAGGCCGTGGGTGACCGCGGCGAGCCAGGCGTTGCGCTCGTCGGTCTCGACGGCGACCTCCGGCACGGCGCCCTGGGCGGCGAAGAAGGCGTCGAGTGCCGCGCGGCGCGGGGTGCCGGCGGTGGGGAGCACCAGGGGGAGTCCGGTGAGGTCGGCGATCCGGACCGGGTCGGGGAGGTCGACGGCAGCGGGGGAGTAGAGGCGCACCTCGGCCCGCCCGATGTCGACGAGGGTCAGGTCGGTCGTCACGGCACTGTCGCAGATGCCGAGGTCGGCGCGGCCGGTGGCGACCAGGTCGACGACCTCCGTGGAGGACACGCACCCCACCAACCGGGTCGGTACGACGACGCCGTGCTCGCGCAGCCCCGCGAGGATCGGGATCGCCATCGCGGCCTGCAGGGTCGGGGAGGCGGCGATGACCAGCGGCGCGGCCGGGTCGGTGGCGGTCGCGGCCGACCGGAGGGCGTCGATGCTGACCAGCACCCGCCGAGCGCCGCGTACGAAGGTCTCGCCGTCGGCGGTGAGCGCGACGCCGCGGCCGGAGCGGGCGAACAGCGTCGTGCCGAGCTCGCGCTCGAGCTGGCGGACCGCGCGGCTCAGCGCGGGCTGGGCCACGGGCACAGCGGCCGCGGCGGCGGTCATGCTGCCGTGCTCGGCGGTGGCGACGACGTACCGCAGCTGCTGGATGTTCAACCGGCCTCCATGCCGAACGGGTCTTGGACGTCGTGTGACGCGCACCACGAATCTAGAACGCGTTCCATTCCGGTGCATCCCCATCCACGGATCTCTGTCGAGGAGTCGTCATGCGTGTTCCGTCCCTGCCCCCGCTCCCAGGCCGTGTCGCCGCCATCGGCGTCGCGCTCGCCGCCGGCTTCGCCGGCGCGGTCTTCGCCGCCCCCGGCTCGGCCGCCCCGGCCCCGCGTCCCGAGGTGTCCGCGGCGACGGCAGCCGCCGCTCCGGCACTCGCCGGCCTCGAGGTGCTGCTCACCAACGACGACAGCGCCCGCGGGCTCGATGCCGGCTTCGGCACCGACGGCAAGGGCCTCTACGAGCTGCGCCGGGCCCTGTGCAACGCCGGCGCGGACGTCCTCGTCGTCGCGCCGTGGTCGCAGCAGAGCGGTGCGGGCGCGCGGATGACCAGCCCCGGCTTCAGCCCGGTCGCGATGACCGTGCAGGCGGTGACCCCGCCGGCGGCGTACGCCGGTGACTGCGGCGCCACCTCGACGGCGGGCGCCGTCTTCGGCGTCTGCGTCGCCGCCGCGCCGTGCACGTCCAGTACGCCCTCGGGCTCGCCGGCCGACGCGGTCAACATCGCCCTGAGCCGGTTCGCGAAGAACTTCTGGGCCGACGGCCCGGACCTCGTGCTGTCCGGCACCAACTTCGGCCAGAACATCGGCGCCACCGTCAACCACTCGGGCACGGTGGGCGCGGTCGTCACCGCCCACGAGTACGACGTCCCGGCCATCGCGTTCAGCGCCGAGGTGCCGCGCGACCTCGCCCAGATCCCGAACGTCCCGTTCCGCGCCACCGCCGACTTCGCGGTGAAGCTGATCACGACGCTGCGCCAGCGCAACGCGCTCACTCACGACCTGGCGCTCAACGTGAACCACCCGTTCGTCGGCCCCGGCGAGACGCTCGGCAAGCCGGTCCGTGCGGACATCGGCCTCAGCAGCGACCTCGGCCTGACCTTCCTCGACGACGTCCCGGCCACCGGCGGCACCTACCGCCTGGTCGCCGGTGCGCCCGCCGCGGAGACCCGGCGCAACGCCGACACGACCGCGCTCGCCCGCAACGACATCCCGGTGACGGCCCTCGACGGTGACTGGGGCCGCGCGATGCCGCTCCAGGTCTCGATCGTGCTGGCCGCGCTGCGCTGACCGACGCCGCCCACGCCGGTGGGAGGATGGGTCCGTGACCACCGCCGGCGAGATGCTCTCCGCGGTGCTCGCGGACCTTGCCGACCAGACCATCTCGCGCCGGTCGGCCGCGCTGGCCGACGAGCCGGACGCCGTCCACCAGCTCCGCACGACGGTACGCCGCCAGCGGAACCTGCTGGCCGCCTTCCGCCGCTGCTTCGACACCGAGGCCGCCTCCACCGTGGGGGCGGCCCTGGCGTCGTACGGCGGCCTGCTGGGGGAGTGCCGCGACCTCGAGGTCCGCGCCGACGACACGGCCCGCGCGCTGACGGCGCTGGGGCTCGAGCACCTCGACGGGCGGCTCGTCGTACCTCTCCGGGAGGCGCACGCCCGCGCCCACGCGACCCTCGTCGTGTGGCACACCGGCCCGGACGCCGTACGCCTCGACGCGCTCCTGGCCGGCTGGGCGGAGGCGCCGGTGCTGGCCGAGCGGGCGAGGCGTCCTGCCGAGGACGTCGCCGCGAAGGCCGTGCGGCGCCAGGTCCGCCGCGTCCTCGCCCGGGCGGACGCCGCGGCGGACGGGAGTGAGGAGGCGCGCCACGACCTCCGCAGGGCCGCCCGCCGGCTGCGCCACACCGCCGACGCGGTGGCCGACGTGCTCACCGACGACGCCGTCGTGCGGGCCGGCAGGCTGGGCCAGCGGATCCAGGGCGCGCTGGGCGACCACCGCGACGCGCTGTTGCTGGCCGACCACGTCCGGCGCGCGGGCGACCCGGACGACCGGCTCGTCGACCACGCGGTGCAGCTCGCCGGCGAGGCGCTCGACGGCCTCGACGAGCCGCTCGCCGAGCTCCGTCGAGCAGCCGTCCCATGAGACGGCCGTCTTGCCATGTGGGACGTGGTGCGACACTTATTCGACGGCACGACCGGGCACGGCGTACGGTGGGCCCATGCTTGACCAGCTTCTCGTACGCACCGGGCGCGCCGACTGACCTCGTCAGTTGACGCGTCCCGCCCCTCGTTGCCTCAGCAACTGAGGGGTTTTTGTTTGTACGACGAACCAGACCCCCGCATGGCCCACGCCAGCGAGCAGCACAGACAGGAATGAGTCGGATGACTGAGCAGCAGGGCTCCGGCGAGACGATCACCGGGGCGCAGAGCCTGGTTCGTTCGCTGGAGGCGGCCGGTGTCACGGACATCTTCGGCATCCCGGGTGGGGCGATCCTCCCGGCGTACGACCCGCTGATGGACAGCAGCATCCGCCACATCCTCGTGCGCCACGAGCAGGGCGCCGGCCACGCCGCGCAGGGCTACGCCTCGGCCTCCGGCCGCGTCGGCGTCTGCATGGCGACCTCGGGCCCGGGCGCGACCAACCTGGTCACCCCGCTGGCCGACGCGCACATGGACTCCGTGCCGATGGTCGCGATCACCGGCCAGGTCGGTGCCTCGCTGATCGGGACGGACGCCTTCCAGGAGGCGGACATCCGCGGCATCACGATGCCGATCACCAAGCACAACTTCCTGGTGACCGACCCCGCCGAGATCCCCACCAAGATCGCCGAGGCCTTCCACATCGCCTCGACCGGTCGTCCGGGCCCGGTGCTCGTCGACGTCACCAAGTCGGCCCTGCAGTCGAACACCAGCTTCCACTGGCCGAGCGAGATCAGCCTGCCGGGCTACCGGCCCGTGACCCGCCCGCACGCCAAGCAGATCCGCGAGGCCGCGCGCCTGATCCTCGAGTCGCGCCGCCCGGTCCTGTACGTCGGCGGCGGCACCATCCGCTCGGGCGCCTCCAAGGAGCTCGCGGCCCTCGCCGAGCTCACCGGCATCCCGGTGGTCACGACCCTGATGGCGCGCGGCGCGTTCCCCGACAGCCACCCGCAGCACCTCGGCATGCCCGGCATGCACGGCACCGTCGCGGCCGTCGCGGCGCTGCAGAAGAGCGACCTGCTGATCAGCCTCGGCGCCCGCTTCGACGACCGCGTCACCGGCAACCTGGACTCGTTCGCGCCCGACGCGAAGGTCATCCACGCCGACATCGACCCGGCCGAGATCGGCAAGAACCGCTACGCCGACGTCCCGATCGTGGGTGACGTCCGCGAGGTGCTGGTCGACCTGATCACGACCCTGCGCACCGAGGAGCAGGCCGGCAACACCGGCGACTACGAGGCGTGGGTGGCGTTCTGCGCCGGCGTGAAGAAGAAGTACCCGCTCGGCTACGACAAGCCGGCCGACGGCGGCCTCGCGCCGCAGTACGTCATCGAGCGCCTCGGCGCGATCTCCGGTCCGAACACGATCTACACCGCGGGTGTCGGCCAGCACCAGATGTGGGCCGCGCACTTCGTGGGCTACGAGCGCCCCAACACCTGGATCAACTCCGGCGGCCTCGGCACCATGGGCTTCGCCGTCCCCGGCGCGATGGGCGCCAAGGTCGCGATGCCCGACCAGACGGTGTGGGCGGTCGACGGCGACGGTTGCTTCCAGATGACCAACCAGGAGCTCGCCACCTGCGCGATCAACGACATCCCGATCAAGGTCGCGATCATCAACAACGAGTCGCTCGGCATGGTGCGCCAGTGGCAGACGCTGTTCTACAACAGCCGCTACTCCAACACCGACCTGCACTCCAAGCGCATCCCCGACTTCGTGAAGCTCGCCGACGCCTACGGCTGTGTGGGTCTGGCCTGCGAGTCGCCCGACGACGTCGACGCCACGATCCAGAAGGCGATGGAGATCAACGACGTCCCCGTCGTCGTCGACTTCCGGGTCCACCGTGACGCCATGGTGTGGCCGATGGTCGCCGCCGGCACGAGCAACGACGACATCAAGTACGCGCGCGACCTCGCGCCCCAGTTCGACGAGGACGACCTCTGATGGCCAAGCACACCCTGTCGGTCCTCGTCGAGGACAAGCCCGGCGTCCTGGCGCGCATCTCCGCGCTCTTCAGCCGTCGCGGCTTCAACATCGAGTCGCTCGCGGTCGGCCCGACCGAGCACGAGGAGATCTCGCGGATGACGATCGTCGTCAACGTCGACTCCTCGCCGCTCGAGCAGGTCACCAAGCAGCTCAACAAGCTGGTCGAGGTCATCAAGATCGTCGAGCTCGACCCGACCGCGTCGGTCACCCGCGAGCTGATCCTGGTCAAGGTCGGCGCCACCGCCGAGAACCGCAGCCAGGTCCTCGACATCGTGCAGCTGTTCCGTGCGAAGGTCATCGACGTCGCCGGCGATGCGATCACCATGCAGGTGGTCGGCAACGCCGACAAGATCAACGACTTCCTGCGCGTGCTGGAGCCCTTCGGGATCCGTGAGCTCGTGCAGTCCGGCATGGTCGCCATCGGTCGCGGCTCACGCTCCATCTCGGAGCGTGGCAAGCCCGTCGCCGTACCGGTGCCGCCCGCCGCCAACGCCTGACATCCCAACATCCCAACCCAGCAAGGAGATGGCCCCAGTGGCTGAGATTTTCTACGACGACGACGCCGACCTGTCCCTCATCCAGGGCAAGAACGTCGCGGTCATCGGTTACGGCAGCCAGGGCCACGCCCACGCGCTCAACCTCCGCGACTCCGGCGTCGACGTCCGCGTCGGCCTGCGCCCCGGCTCGAAGAGCATCGCGAAGGCGGAGGAGGAGGGCCTCAAGGTCCTGCCCGTCGCCGAGGCGGTCGAGGAGGCCGACGTCATCGTCATCCTCGCGCCCGACCAGTTCCAGCGCACGATCTACGCCGAGGACATCGAGCCGCACCTCGCCGCCGGCGACACCCTCGTCTTCGGTCACGGCTTCAACATCCGCTTCGGCTACATCAAGGCGCCTGAGGGCGTCGACGTGATCATGGTCGCCCCGAAGGCCCCCGGCCACACGGTGCGCCGCGAGTACGTCGCCGGCCGCGGCATCCCGGACATCATCGCCGTGGAGCAGGACGCCTCCGGCAAGGCCTGGGACCTCGCGAAGTCCTACGCCAAGGGCATCGGCGGCACCCGCGCCGGCGTCATCAAGACCACCTTCACCGAGGAGACCGAGACCGACCTGTTCGGTGAGCAGGCCGTCCTCTGCGGCGGCGTCTCGCAGCTGATCCAGTACGGCTACGAGACCCTCACCGAGGCGGGCTACCAGGGCGAGATCGCCTACTTCGAGGTGCTCCACGAGCTCAAGCTGATCGTGGACCTCATGTGGGAGGGCGGCATCGCCAAGCAGCGCTGGTCGGTCTCCGACACTGCTGAGTACGGCGACTACGTCTCCGGGCCGCGCGTCATCGACCCGTCGGTCAAGGCCAACATGCAGGCCGTCCTCGCCGACATCCAGTCCGGCGCCTTCGCCGAGCGCTTCATCGCCGACCAGGACGCCGGCGCGCCGGAGTTCCTCGAGCTGCGCGCGAAGGGTGCGGCGCACCCGATCGAGGCCGTCGGCAAGACCCTGCGCGGCCACTTCTCGTGGAAGCAGCAGGACGACGACTACACCGAGGGCTCGGCCGCGCGCTGACCCCCGTCGTACGTTCGCCCCCGGATCCACTGGATCCGGGGGCGTTCGGCATTCCGGCCTCAGTCGTCGGCCTCCAGCCCCGTCAGCTGCTCCTGCAACCCGCGCAGCAGCGCCGCTGCCGCCTCCCGGGTCAGCACCATTCGTGGCGCTCGGGCCTCGAGCGGCTCGACGACGAGCCAGGTCAGCTCGTCGTCGGCGTACCGACCTGCCCGCACGGCGAGGCTGACCGGCCGCAGCGAGGACGGCAGGGGGACGACGTCGCCGGCGCCTGCCACCGCGGCGACGATCGACGGCTCGCTCTGGTGGTAGCGGTCCTCGGGGTGGTCGTCCTCGGTGTGCTCGCGGGCGCACCAGGGTGGGCAGGGGGCGGCCTGCCAGGACGGCCGCACGGGGGCCGGCCGCGCGGTGTCGTCGGCTCCTGACATGCGGCGCCTCCCAAGGTCTCTCGCTCTGCCCTCCGGACCCTAGGACCCGCATCCGACGCTTCGGCGCCCTCGCGACCCCTTCGTCCACAGCCCGCCGTTGCGGCGAAAGCCATACCAGTATGGTCGCCGGGAGATGCCCATCTTCGGATGATGAGCCCGTGGCGGACAAGCGGGTCGATGACAGCTGGACCTCGTACGCGCGCGAGCTCGGCGTGAACCTGCAGCGCGCCCGGCACGCCAAGGGCATCAGCCAGGAGCGGGTCGCGCACCTCGCCGGCATCGCCGGGTTCACCTACCAGAAGTACGAGAAGGGCGAGTCGCGTCCGGGGACGCCGATGAACCCCCAGCTGTTCACGCTGCTCTCGCTGAGCCAGGTGCTCGACGTACCGCTCGCCGACCTGCTGCCGGCCTTCGAGCCCGACCTCACCCGCTGACCCCGGTCGCCCGGAGGCTGCCGTCGACCCTGCGGGGCACTGGGCGGGCATGGGAAACCCTCGACTGCGCAGCGTCGTGCTCGACACCACCGACGTGCCCCGGCTCGCGGAGTTCTACCGCGAGCTCCTCGGCTGGTCCTACCCGCCGGGCGTCGACGTCGACGAGCTCACCGACTGGCGCGCGATCATCGGTCCGTCGGGCGAGCGGATCGCGTTCCAGGAGGTCGCCGAGCTGCCGCCGACGACCTGGCCGACCGCGGAGGTCCCGCAGCAGGCCCACCTCGACCTCCAGGTCGACGGCCGCGCCGACCTCGACCACAACCACGAGCGCGCGCTGGCGCTCGGTGCCGTGCTGCGGCTCGACCGGTCCGACGACCCGGAGGAGCCGCTGCGGGTCTACGCCGACCCGGCCGGCCACACCTTCTGCCTGTTCACCCACTGACGACGAGCAGCACCGCGCCGGCGCCGACCAGCGCGACGCCGAGCCACTGCAGGACCGACAGCCGCTCGCCGAGCAGGGTGACGCCGAAGACCGCCACCAGGACGACGCTGAGCTTGTCGACCGGTGCGACGAGCGAGGCGTCGCCGAGCTTGAGCGCGCGGAAGTAGCAGATCCACGACGCGCCGGTCGCCAGGCCGGAGAGCACGAGGAAGAGCCAGGTGCGGCCGCCGACCTCGCCGGGGGAGTGGAGCTTGCCGAGGGCCAGCAGGATCAGGCCCAGGGTGAGGAGGATGACGATCGTGCGCACGAAGGTCGCGACGTCGGAGTCGATGTCCTTCACGCCCACCTTGGCGAAGACCGCGGTCAACGCGGCGAACACCGCCGACAGCAGGGCCCAGAACCACCAGGCCGAGGTGAGCTCCACGGAAGACCTCCGCAACGTCATGGTCTCCGTGGGCTGGAGCCCACGGAGACCATGACGTTAGCGCGTGGAGTGGCCCACGAACCGGTGCTACTTCACCTCGGACCGCAGCACCAGCCGCAGGCCGGCGAGCAGCGGCAGCACGATCCACAGGATCGAGGTGACCCCCAGCTGGGCCCAGTCCGTGCTGGTCAGGCTGCCGTCGAAGAGCAGGTAGCGGGTGTCGTTGAGCTCGAACCAGCCGGCGTTGTCGGACCACCACGGCTGCGCGGCGGCGAGCGCGCCGGACAGGCCGGGCAGCACCATGATGATCACGAAGTAGCCGACGATCGCGGCGGGCGAGTTGCGGAACAGCAGGCCCAGCGCGAAGCCGAGCAGCATGCCGAGCTCGTTGGCGAGGACGATCTGCGCGAAGGTGCCGGCGGAGATGTTCCACACCGCGTCGTTGCCGGTGATCATCGCGGTGACCAGGTTGCCGACCGCGCCGATGCCGAGGGCGACCAGCATCGAGATCGCCCCGATCACGACGGCGTCGACCAGCTTGGCGGCCAGCACGCGGGGCCGGCTCGGGACCAGGGTGAAGGTGGTCAGCGCGGTGCGCTGGCTCCACTCGCTGGTCACGGCGAGCACGCCGATCACGGGCAGCACGATCGACATCGGGCTGCCGACCGCGGCGGCGAAGGCGTCGAAGCTGAGGTCGTCGCGGTTGCCGAGGATGATCGTGAGCACGGTCGCGATCACCGAGGCGATCACGATGCTGGCCATCAGCCAGAAGCCGGTGCGGGTGTCGAACATCTTGCGCAGCTCGACCTGCAGGACGCGGCGGAACGGGATCGGGGCCGGTGCCGGACGCGTCCGCGTGGTCTCCGGTACGGCGGCCGCCGGGGTGGGGACGAGGGTGGCGGTGCTCATGCCGCAGCTCCTTCGGTGCTCGGGGTGGTGTGGCTGACGGACTCGCGCTGGCTCTCGGCGGTGAGCGCGAGGAACATCTCCTCCAGGCCGGCGCCGTCGGCGGCGCGCAGCTCGGTGACGGCGATGCCGGCGGCGAAGGCCGCCTGCCCCACGCGGGTCAGGTCGGCCTCGGCGAGCACGGCGCCGCCGGAGGTGGGCCGCGCGGTGATCCCGGCGGCGGTGAGGGCCGACGCGAGCGACGTACCGTCGCCGGCGCGGACCAGGGTGCCGGCACCGGCGAGCAGTTCGTCCTTGGTGCCCTGGGCGACGATCCGGCCGTTGCCGATGACGACGATGTCGTCGGCGATGACCTCGATCTCGTGGAGCAGGTGCGACGAGAGCAGCACGGTGCCGCCCTGGTCGGCGAACTCGCGGAGCAGGTCGCGCATCCAGCGGATGCCGGCCGGGTCGAGGCCGTTGGCCGGCTCGTCGAGGATGAGGACCTCGGGGTCGCCGAGCAGCGCCGTACCGATGCCGAGGCGCTGGCGCATGCCGAGGGAGTAGTTGCGGACGCGGCGGCTGGCCTCGTCCGGCGTGAGGCTGACGCGCTCGAGCATCTCGTCGACGCGGGTACGGGGCAGGCCCATCGTGAGTGCGGCGATGGTCAGGATCTCGCGGCCGGTGCGGCCGGCGTGCTGCGCGGAGGCGTCCAGGAGGACGCCGACCTCGCGGCCCGGGTCGGGCAGGTCGCGGAACCGGCGGCCCAGGACGCGGACCTCGCCGCTGCCCGGGGCGGTCAGCCCGACCATGACCCGCATGGTGGTCGACTTGCCGGCGCCGTTCGGGCCGAGGAAGCCGGTGACCCGGCCCGGCGCGGCGGTGAACGACACGTTGTCGACGGCAGTGAAGCTGCCGTAGCTCTTGGTGAGGGACTCGACGTTGATCATGGGCAGAAGCCTCGCCGCCGGTGGGGTCCTCGCGCTTCGGGCAGATCCCTTGACCCGCCCCTGACCCGACCCCGAGATCCCTCGGGGTCGGTGGGGGAAGCATTCAGGGGTACGTCGTGTTGTGGCCCTCGTGCGTATCGAGATCTGGGCCGACGTCGTCTGTCCGTGGTGCTACATCGGCAAGCGACGCCTCGAGAAGGCGATCGCCGGGTTCGAGCACGGCGACGACGTGGAGGTCGTCTACCGCTCCTACGAGCTCGACCCCTTCGCCCCGGAGGTCGGCACCGAGTCGACCGTGACCGTGCTGGGCCGCAAGTTCGGCGCCGACGAGGCGGGCACCCGCGCCATGATGGCCCGCGCCGACGAGGTCGCGGCCGCCGAGGGCCTGACCTTCTCCCACGCCGACGCGCTGCACGCGCGCACCCTCACCGCGCACCGGCTGCTCCACCTCGCCAAGGCCGAGGGCCTGCAGCACGAGCTCATGGAGCAGGTGCTGGCGGCGTACTTCACCCGCGGCGAGTCGCTCGGCGACCACGACGTGCTGCGCAAGGCGGCCGCCGAGGCCGGTCTCGACGCCGGCCGGGTCGAGGAGGTGCTGGCGAGCACGGAGTACCGCGACGACGTGATGGCCGACGTCGCGCAGGCGCAGGCCTACGGCTCCTCCGGCGTCCCGTTCTTCGTCATCGACGGCCGCTTCGGCATCTCCGGCGCGCAGCCCACCGAGCTGTTCGAGCAGGCGCTCGCGCAGGCCTGGTCGAGCCGCGAGGGCTGACCTGGGTTGCTGCAGGGATCCCCGCTCCGGCGGGGATTCCTGCGCTTGTTGACGGTTGCAACGGCCACTAACCGCCAGAGAACGTCATCAACCTCTCAGGCGCCGGGCAGCAGCAGGACGACGGTCTCAGCGACACAGGCGGGCTTGGACTCGCCCTCGATCTCGACCGTGTGCTGCACGGTGAGCTGCTTGCCGCTGGGGATGTCGACCACGTCGCCCATCTTCACGTGCAGGCGGATCCGCTTGCCGACGAGAAGGGGCGTGGGGAAGCGGACCTTGTTGACGCCGTAGTTCAGCTTCGCGCCGGGGGTGCGCAGCGTGAAGATCTGGCTGCCGAGCCACGGGACGAGCGACAGCGTGAGGTAGCCGTGGGCGATCGTGCCGCCGAACGGGCCTTCCTTGGCGCGCTCGATGTCGACGTGGATCCACTGGTGGTCGCCCGTCGCGTCGGCGAACTGGTTGACGCGACGCTGGTCGATCGTGACCCAGTCGCTGGTGCCCAGCTCGGTGCCGGCCGCCTCGGCGACCTCCTCGAACGTGGTGAAAACCCGCATGCCATTGACTCCTTCGGCCAGGGAAGCTCCGGTGGTCCGACCCTAGTGGTTCAGCTCGGCGCCACGGGGCCGAATCGCGCCGGTCTCACTGCCTGGTCGGCCTGGTCGCGGCCCACGCCAGGCCGGCCACCGCGAGCAGGGCCACCCCCACCGCCCCCGGTACGACGACGCGACCGTCCGCCGCGAGCGCGAGCGCCCCGATCCCGGTCGTGCCCGTGCCGACGAGTGCCGCGCGGCCTGCCGCCGCGCGGACGACGCGCGCCTCGGCGACTCGCCCCGGCGGTCCGATCGCGGCCACGGCCGTCGTCGCGTGCAGCACGAGCAGGGCGAGCGCGACGAGCAGCACCCGCCCCGGCGACGGGGCGGGCCACGGCACCGCCGCCAGCCACCACCCGGCGGCGACGGCGAGCGTGAGCAGGGGCGCCTGCGAGTCGGGCACCTCGGCGGCGACCAGGGCCAGGGTGAGGACCACGATGCCCGGCCACCACGGCGTCCCCGGAGCGCTGGACAGCACGGCGAGGTCCACCACCAGGGCGGCGCCGACGATCCCGGCCCGGCGGGCGAGGCCGCCCAGCGAGAGGGTCGCGACCCGCTGGCCGCCGCGGTCCCGGACGGTGAGGACGGGCCCGGTCATCGTCGTACCAGCCGTGGGGTTGCGGAGCGCCGGGCGAGGTCGCGGAGCACCTTGTCGATGCTGTGCGGTCCGGTCCAGGTGACGACCGGGATGCCGAGCGAGGCCATCCGGTCGCGCTCGAGGCGGCGCTGGAGCATGCGCAGCCGCCAGGCGAGCTGCTCCTCGGGCGATCGGCCGCGGTCGCCGGTGACCAGCTCCGCCGGCAGCGTGTCGACGACGATCACCTCGATGCCGGCGCTGGTCAGCATCGCGACCTGCTGGGTCGACGCCGGCTCGACGAGCGGCGAGAGCAGGATCGCGAGGGTGCCGGCGCCGAGGCCCTGCCGCGCGGCGAGCGCGTCCTCGCCACGGGCCGTCCCCGGCTCGACGACCGACAGCACGTTGAGCAGCCGCCGCAGCTGGTGGCGCCCCGACGAGGACGGCAGGAAGCTGACCCGCCAGTCGCCGAACACCCGCAGCCCGACCCGGTCGCCGCGGCGCAGGAAGTGCTCGGCCAGGACCGCGGCCGCCCGGACGGCGAGGTCCATGCTGCTGCGCTCGCCCACCAGTCCGCCGCTCGAGCCGACGTCGTTGACCGCGTCGAGGAGCAGCACAACGTGCGCGTCCTCGTCGGCGTGGGTGGCGGTCACGTGCAGGGTCCCGGTGCGCGCCGAGGTCGGCCAGTGGATCCGCCGGAGCCGGTCGCCGGGCTCGAACGGGCGCACCTTCGCCAGCTCGGTGCCCTCGCCCAGCCGGACCGCCCGCTCCTGGCCGACCAGGCCGTAGGGGTGCGGCGCGGGAGCCGTGGTGTCGGGCTGCTCCGTCGACGGCAGGACCGTCAGCCGGAGCGGCTGCGGCCGGTCGGCCACCCAGCGCCAGGCCGCCCAGGCGTCGTACCCGGTGACGGCGGGGGCGCCCAGCGTCCGCCACCCCCAGCGAGTGGGCCGCAGGCCGATCGAGGTGGTGGCGAGGCCGTCATCGGCCGCCACGACCTGGCCGGTCTCGGGCTCGACCTCCAGCCAGCGCTGGCCGGGGTGCAGCGCGGCCACCGACCCGCCGGCAGGCAGGCCGGAGATCGTCGCGCTCCACACCACGTCCTCGCCCTCGTGGACGGCGAGCGCCCCCTGCGGCCCCTCCAGCACGGGTACGACGGAGGGCCGCGACTGCGCGCCCGCCAGCGCCACGAGCAGCAACGGCGTCGCCAGCACGATCGCGTCGACACGACCGAGCACCAGCCCGGCCACCAGCAGCCCGAACCCCGCGACCACCGCCCGGAGGTGGGCGTGGGTCGGGTGCCAGCCGCTCACCGCCGCTCCCGCGCGGTCGGCGCCGGCACGTGCCCGAGCACCGACTCGACCACGGAGCGCCCGGTCACGTCGCTCATCCACAGCTCGGGGCGGATCGTGATCCGGTGCGCCAGGGCGGGGACCGCGACCGCCTTCACGTCCTCGGGGGTGACGAAGTCGCGGCCGGCGACGACGGCGTACGCCCGGGCGACCAGCAGCAGCGCCAGCCCGCCGCGCGGCGAGGAGCCGACCAAGGTGTGGTGGTGGCTGCGGGTCGCGGCGGCGAGCGCGACGCAGTACCGGCCGACGTCGGGGTCGACGCTCACGGACTCGACGGCCTGCTGGATCGCGAGCAGCCCGTCCGCGTCGACGACCTGCCGCACGGTGACCTCTTCGCGCCCCCGGGCCATTCGGCGGCGCAGCACCTCCCACTCCTCGTCCGCGTCGGGGTAGCCGAGCTCGACGCGCAGCAGGAAGCGGTCGAGCTGCGCCTCGGGCAGGGGATAGGTGCCCTCGTACTCGACCGGGTTGGCGGTCGCGAGCACGTGGAAGGGCGCGGCGAGCGGGAAGGTCTCGCCCTCGACGGTCACCTGCCGCTCCTGCATCGCCTCGAGCAGCGCGGCCTGCGTCTTCGGTGGCGTGCGGTTGATCTCGTCGGCCAGCAGCAGCCCGGTGAACAGCGGCCCCGGGCGGAAGGTGAACGCCGCCTCGCGCTGGTCGTAGAGGAAGGACCCCGTGAGGTCCGAGGGCAGCAGGTCGGGCGTGAACTGCGCCCGCTTGAAGTCGAGCCCGAGCGCCTGCGCGAAGGAGCGGGCCGCGAGCGTCTTGCCGAGGCCGGGGAAGTCCTCGAGCAGCACGTGGCCGCCGGCCACGATCGCGCTGAGCACCAGGGTCAGCGACGGGCGCTTGCCGACGACGGCGGTCTCGACCTCGTCGAGGACCCGCTGGGCCAGCTCGGCGGCGTCGGCCGGGGAGGTCACAGCCGCTCCAGCCGGTCGAGCACGTCGGCGAGCCGGCGGCGGTAGCGGTCGGGGGAGTCCAGGGGCGGGTGGTCCACGAAGCGTCGTACCTCCTCGGGAAGGGCGGCCCGCGGGTCGAGCCCCGCGGGTCCGGCCAGCACTGCGGTGGTGCCCAGCAGCTCGTCCACGATCCGCACCACCTCGCGGTGCAGCGCCGTGGGGTCCTGCGCGCCGACCAGCCGGGTCAGGTGCGTCAACTCGAGGTCGTGCGCCCGGTCGTCGCGCACGTGCAGCGGCTCCTCGTCCGGCCACACCAACGTCGGTACGGCGCCCGCGAGGACCAGCACGAGGGCGAGCACTGCACCCGTGCACCCGATGGCGGCCAGCAGGGCGAGGGTCATGGCCGGCTCCTCGCGGGCAGCCCGGCCAGCAGCGTGCCCAGGCAGGCGGCCGCCTCGTCGCGCTGCGGCTCGCCGAGCGGGTGCTCGGAGAAGCGTGCCTCCCGGTAGAGCGCGGCCAGCCGGTCGATGGCGTCCCCGTCCACCGGGTACGACGCCAGCACCCGCGTCACGAACTCGGTCGGGGTGTCGGCGGGATCCCGGTGGAAGCGCTCCGACTCGGCGGCCGCCTCCAGCCGCAGCCAGGCCGCCACGATGCTGTTGCGTGCCGAGCCGGTGCCGAGCCCGGCGAGCCCGTCGGCGAGGGCGCCCGCGAGCGCGGTCTCGTCCTCGACCGCGGCGAGGGCCGGCGCCGCGGGATCGAAGCCGGAGAGGACGCGGCCCTCGCGCGGCCGGTTGGTCCGCAACGAGAGTCGTAGGCGGAGCAGCACGGCCAGCACGAGGAGCAGCGCGGCCACCACGAACGCGGCCGCGAACGCCCGCCCCGGGAGCAGCAGGCCCGTCGGCCCGCCGGACCGGTCGCTGCTCGACGCCGGCTCGTCGCGCACGTCGTCGACCTGCTCGACCTCGTCGTCGGGCCGGTCGGCGTCGCCGGTTGACGTGGGGGAGTCCCGCTCGAACCCGGTCCACGTCACGCCCTCGCCGGAGGCGGTCGCCAGCACGCACAGCAGGAGGACCAGGAGCCCTGCGACGAGGAGTCCCGGTCGTGCGAGGTCACGCGACCCCTTCCCCATGGACGGACCTTACGCCGCTCTGGCCTTCCGGAAAATGGACCCGATTTAGGAAAGCCTAAGCGAACCCGCGTACATTGGCCGATCGTGCTCGCCAACTTCCTGATCGGACTGCGCGAAGGCCTCGAGGCCGCGCTCGTCGTCAGCATCCTGGTGGCCTACCTCGTGAAGTCCGACCGCCGCGAGCTGCTGCCGCGGATCTGGGCCGGCGTCGCGCTGGCCGTCGGGATCGCCTTGGCCTTCGGCGCCGCGCCCACCTTCGGGCCACGTGGCCTGACCTTCGAGGCGCAGGAGGCGATCGGGGGCACGCTGTCGCTGGTCGCGGTCGCCTTCGTCACCTGGATGATCTTCTGGATGTCAACGGCTGCTCGCGGGCTCGGCGCCGACCTGCGCGGCCAGATCGACCGGGCCGCCGACGCGGGCCGCTGGTCGCTCGCCCTCGTCGCGATGCTCGCGGTCGGTCGCGAGGGCCTGGAGACCGCGCTCTTCCTGTGGGCCGCCACCCAGGCAGGCACCCGCGAGAGCGTCGGCTCGGTGACCCCGACCTGGGAGCCGCTCGTGGGCGCCCTGCTGGGCATCCTCGTCGCCGTCGTCCTCGGGTACCTCATCTACCGGGGCGCGGTCCGGCTCAACCTGAGCGTCTTCTTCACCTGGACCGGCGCCTTCCTGATCGTCGTCGCCGGCGGGGTGCTCGCGTACGGCTTCCACGACCTGCAGGAGGCCGGCATCCTCCCGGGCCTGCACGACCTGGCCTTCGACGTCTCCGACGCCATCCCGCCGTCCTCCTGGTACGGCACCCTCCTCAAGGGCGTCTTCAACTTCTCGCCGGCCACGACCTGGCTGGAGGCCCTCGCCTGGGTCCTCTACGTCGTGCCGGTCGGCGCGCTCTTCCTGTT
Organism: Nocardioides sp. Root240; assembly: GCF_001428825.1. GTDB lineage: Bacteria > Actinomycetota > Actinomycetes > Propionibacteriales > Nocardioidaceae > Nocardioides. The sequence goes on from NZ_LMIT01000009.1 coordinate 133,453, forward strand.
CCGCACCCGTCTCTCCCGACCCCGTACGACGCCCGCGTCGGCCTGACCCCCTCCCCAGGAGAACCGAACCACCATGCGCACGATGATCCTCGCCTCCGTGGCGGCCCTCGCCGCCGTCCCTGCCCTCGCGGCCTGCACCGAGAACGCGACCGACGACCCCGGCAAGGGCGGCGACTCGCGCGCGCTCACGGTCACCTCGAGCGACGACGCCTGTGAGCTGTCCGCCGTCGAGGCGCCGTCCGGCACGCTGACCTTCAACGTCACCAACGCCGGTTCCGACGTGACGGAGTTCTACCTGCTCGGCAGCGACGGGCTCCGGATCGTCGGCGAGGTCGAGAACATCGGCCCGAACCTGACCAAGAAGCTCACCGTCAACGTCCCCGAGGGCGACTACTTCACGGCCTGCAAGCCGGGCATGGTCGGCGAGGGGATCCGCGCGAAGTTCGCCGTCGCGCACTCCGACGACGAGCAGGAGGTGAGCGCCTCCGACCAGGAGCTCATCGACCAGGCGCAGGCCAACTACCGCGCCTACGTCCAGGACCAGTCGGCGCAGCTGCTGGAGAAGACCAAGCAGTTCGTCCAGCTCTACGAGGACGGCAAGGACGACGAGGCCCGCGCGCTCTACCCGCAGGCCCGTGAGCACTGGGAGCGGATCGAGACCGTCGCCGAGTCGTTCGGCGACCTCGATCCGAAGACCGACGCCCGCGAGGCCGACGTCGACTTCGCCGCCGGTGAGAAGTGGACCGGCTGGCACCGGATCGAGAAGGACCTCTGGCCGCAGGACGCCGAGGCCGGCTACCGGGCGCTGACCGCCAAGGAGCGCGCGACCTACGGCGACGACCTGCTCGCCAACACGACCGAGCTCGATGGCCGGATCCGGGCGACCGGCACCGACGCCCTGACCTACCCGATCGACGCGATCGCCAACGGGTCCATCGGCCTGCTCGAGGAGGTCGCGAACGGCAAGATCACCGGCGAGGAGGAGGCCTGGTCGCACACCGACCTCTGGGACTTCCAGGCCAACGTCGACGGTGCCCGCGTCGCCTTCGAGGGTGTGCAGCCCCTGCTCGAGGCCAAGGACGCCGTCCTCTCCGAGGAGCTGGCCACCAAGTTCAAGGCGCTCGACGAGCTGCTCGACGGCTACCGCGACGGCGACGGCTTCGTCCTGTACGGCGAGCTGACCGCCGAGGACAAGAAGAAGATGACCGACGCCGTCAACGCGCTCTCCGAGCCGCTGTCGCAGCTCACCGCGGCGGTGACCTCCTGAGCGCGGGCGGTCCGGCGCGGGTCAGCCGGCGCGGTCTCCTCGGCGGTGGCGCTGCCGCCGCGGGGGTCGCCGGCGCGTTCGTGGCCGGTCGGGTCACCGCGCCGGAGACGGCCCCAGTGGCGGGCCCGCTGGCGTCGTACCCCTTCCACGGGGTGCGGCAGGCGGGCATCGTCACGCCCGCCCAGGACCGCCTGCACTTCGTCGCGCTCGACGTCGTCACCGACGACCGCGACGAGCTCGTCGCGCTGTTGAAGGCGTGGACCGAGGCCGCGGCCCGGATGACCCAGGGCGGCTCCGCCGGTCCGGTCGGCGCGGTCGACGGACCGGTCAACGCGCCGCCGGACGACACCGGTGAGGCGCTCGACCTCGCGCCGAGCGGGCTCACCATCACCTTCGGCTTCGGACCGGGACTGTTCGTCGACGCCGACGGCAAGGACCGCTTCGGCCTCGCCGACCGTCGCCCGGAGGCACTCGAGGCGCTGCCGACGTTCTCCGCGGACGTCCTCGACCCCGCGCGCAGCGAGGGCGACCTCTGCATCCAGGCCTGTGCCGACGACCCGCAGGTCGCCGTCCACGCGATCCGGAACCTGGTCCGCATCGGCTTCGGTACGACGACCGTGCGCTGGTCGCAGCTCGGCTTCGGCCGCACGTCGACCACTTCCACCAGCCAGTCGACGCCACGCAACCTGTTCGGCTTCAAGGACGGCACCGCCAACATCAAGGCGGAGGAGGCCGACGCGCTCGACCAGCACGTCTGGGTCGGCGCCGACGACGACTCGAAGGCGGCCTGGCTGGCCGGCGGCTCGTACCTCGTCACCCGCCGGATCAACATGACCATCGAGGTCTGGGACCGCCAGCCGCTCGAGGGCCAGGAGCAGTTCATCGGTCGCACCAAGGGCACCGGCGCACCGCTGTCCGGCGGTGAGGAGTTCACGGACCCCGACTTCGACATGTCGGGGAGTGCGGGGCCGATCATCCCCGTCGACGCGCACGTGCGGGTGGTGCACCCCGACACCAACGACGGCGTCCGGATCCTGCGCCGCGGCTACAACTTCGTCGACGGCAGCAACGACGTCGGGGGCCTCGACGCGGGCCTGTTCTTCATCGCCTACCTTCGTGACCCACGCACCCACTTCATCCCGCTCCAGCGGGCGATGTCGAAGCAGGACGCACTCATGGAGTACCTCCGCTTCACCGGCCAGGCGCTCTTCGCCGTACCGCCCGGCGTGGCTGAGGGCGAGTACGTCGGCCAGGCGCTCTTCGCCTGACGGCGGGGCCCTCGGAGGGCCTGCCCACTCCGCGTTCACGTGTTAGAAACACGGTTCCCCTGGGGGTACTGTGGCGAGCGCGCACAGCGTCGTGCACGTCCCTGCCGCACGTTCCCGTGAAGGACTCCGCTGTGACCGATCGCCCCGTCGTCCTCATCGCCGAAGAGCTCAGCCCCGCCACCGTCGAGGCGCTCGGGCCGGACTTCGAGATCCGCCACTGCAACGGCGCCGACCGCGGCGAGCTGCTGCCGGCGATCGCCGACGTCGACGCGATCCTGGTCCGCTCCGCGACCAAGGTGGACGCCGAGGCGCTGGCCGCCGCCAAGCGGCTCAAGGTCGTCGCGCGCGCCGGTGTCGGCCTCGACAACGTGGACGTGAAGGCCGCCACCCAGTCCGGCGTGATGGTCGTCAACGCGCCGACGTCGAACATCGTGTCCGCCGCCGAGCTCGCCGTCGCGCTGATGCTCGCCGCCGCCCGCCACGTCTCCCCGGCGCACGCCGCGCTGCGCAACGGTGAGTGGAAGCGGTCGAAGTACACCGGCATCGAGCTGTTCGAGAAGACCGTCGGCATCGTCGGCCTCGGCCGGATCGGCGTCCTGGTCGCCCAGCGCCTCGCCGCCTTCGGCATGTCCGTGATCGCCTACGACCCCTACGTCCAGCCCGGCCGCGCGGCGCAGATGGGCGTGCGCCTGGTCGACCTCGACACCCTCATGGCCGAGTCCGACTTCATGTCGGTCCACCTGCCCAAGACCGCCGAGACCGTGGGCCTGATCGGCGCCGAGCAGCTCGCCCGGGCCAAGCCGCAGCTGGTGCTGGTCAACGCCGCCCGCGGCGGCATCGTCGACGAGGACGCGCTCTACGACGCCCTCAAGACCGGCCGCATCGGCGGCGCCGGCCTCGACGTCTTCGCCAAGGAGCCGTGCACCGACAGCCCGCTCTTCGAGCTGGAGAACGTCGTGGCCACCCCGCACCTCGGTGCCTCGACCGACGAGGCGCAGGAGAAGGCCGGCATCGCCGTCGCGAAGTCCGTGCGCCTCGCGCTGTCCGGAGAGCTGGTCCCCGACGCCGTCAACGTCCAGGGCGGCGTGATCGCCGAGGACGTGCGCCCCGGCATCGCACTGACCGAGAAGCTCGGCCAGATCTTCACCGGCGTCGCCGGCGAGGTCGCCCAGAGCCTCGACGTCGAGGTCCGCGGCGAGATCGCCGAGCACGACGTCACGGTGCTCGAGCTCGCCGCCCTCAAGGGCGTCTTCAGCGGCGTCGTCGAGGACCAGGTGTCCTACGTCAACGCCCCGCTCCTCGCGGCCGAGCGCGGCGTCGCCGTCCGCCTGGTCACCGAGAGCGAGAGCCCCGACCACCGCAACCTGATCACCCTGCGCGGCACGCTCGCCGACGGTTCGCAGGTCTCGGTGTCCGGCACCCTCGTCGGCATCCACCAGCGCGAGCGGCTGGTCGAGGTCAACGGCTACGACATCGACATCGAGCCCACCGACCACCTCGCCCTGTTCACCTACGTCGACCGCCCCGGCATGGTCGGCACCGTCGGCCAGGTCCTCGGCCAGGCGCAGGTCAACATCGCCAGCATGCAGGTCTCCCGCGAGACCAAGGGCGGCGAGGCGCTGGTCGCGCTGTCCGTCGACTCCGCCATCCCCGCCGAGACCCTCGCCGAGATCGAGGCCGCCATCGAGGCCACCTCGATCCGCGCGGTCGACCTGGACTGATTGCTGCTGCGGGATTCCCCGCCTAGGCGGGGATTCCTGCGCTTGATGACGGTTGCAAGGGTCACCAACCGCAGGAAGACGTCAACAACCCCCGGCCCTCAGGCCACCAGCACCGGCTCGCTCCCGGACGTCGGCGCGGGCGAACCACCCCGCCCCGAGGTGACCACGGCCCACGCGTCGGCGATCCGGTCGACCGCCTCGACCAGCTCGGCCGCCGCGATCGCGTACGGCAGCCGGACGTAGCGGTCCAGCCCACCCTCGGGAGCGAACGACGGCCCCGGCGCGAGCAGCACGCCGTGCCGCTCGGCCTCGGTGGACAACGCGGTCGCGCCGGCCGCCGGCAGGTGGCACCACAGCGCCATCCCGCCGGAGGGGACGCGGAAGGTCCAGTCGGGCAGCCGCTCGTGCAGTGCCCCGACGAGCGCGTCGCGCTGCTCGCGGAGACGTCGTCGCTGCACCTCGACCAGGTCGTCGTACCCGGTCGTGAGGAGACGGGTCAGCACCAGCTGCTCGAGCACCGGCGCGCCGAGGTCGAGGCCGACGCGCGCGCGGGTGAGCCGGTCGACGAGGGCGTGCGGCGCGCGGATCCAGCCCAGCCGCAAACCTCCCCACACGCTCTTGCTGGCGCTGCCGACGCAGATCGCGTCCTTGCTGTACGACGCGAACGGCCGCACCGGCGCCACGTCGTCCAGGTGCAGGAGGTGGTGCGCCTCGTCGACGACGGCGGTCGCGTCGTGCCGGGCGAGCAGCCGGGCGTAGCTCGCGCGCTCCTTGTCCGTCATCACCAGCCCGGTCGGGTTGTGGAAGTCCGGCATCACGTGGACCAGCCGCGGCCGGTGCCGCGCGAGCGCGCTGCCGACCGCGTCGAGGTCCCAACCGCTCGGGTCGAGGGTGATGGTCGCGAGCCGGCCGCCGCCGCTGCGCAGGGCCTGCACCGCGTTCGGGTACGTCGGCGACTCCATCAGCACCCGGTCGCGGGGCCCGGCCAGGGCGGTCCCGATCACGGCGGTCGCCGCGAGCGCGCCGGGGGTCACGACGACCTGGTCGGGGTCGGTCGGGAGCCCGCGGGCGTCGTACGTCGCGGCGATGGCGGCCTGCAGTGCGGGCATGCCGGCGGGGAAGTAGCCGTGGCTGCCGAGGTGGGCGGGCAGCTCGGCCGCGGCCTCGGCGTACAGCGCGGCGATGCCCGGCGGCGCCGTCGCGGCCGCGCAGACCAGGTCGATCACGCCGTTGCCGACGTCGCTGGGCCACAGGGCGCGGTCGAGCGCACGGATCCGGCCGCCGGGCAGCCGGGTGAACGTCCCCGAGCCCTGCCGTGCCTCGGCGTACGCCGTCTCGCGCAGCAGTGCGTAGGCCCGGGTGACCGTCGTGCGCGAGACGCCGAGCGCCTCGGTCAGGTCCCGCTCGCTCGGCAGCCGGGTGCCGTACCCGATCCGTCCGTCGCCGATCAGCTCGCGCAACGCGTCGGCCAGGCCGACGTACGCGGGGGAGCGGTCGAACCCGTCGACGAGGGTGGCGAGTCGTCCCGCCGCCAGAGTGGCCTGCACCATGCAGGCCACTCTCCCATGATTGGCTATTTGGCGACAGTCCAATCTCCGCCACGCTGGATGCATGAGCACCACGACCGTCCAGCTCGCCGACCTCGGGCCGATCACCCAGCTCCGCGCCGGCAAGCTGCCCCGCCGCCTCGTCCAGCTGTACGTCGGCCTCGTGGCCTACGGCGTCAGCCTGGCCCTGATGGTGCTCGGTGCCATCGGGCTGGCCCCGTGGGACGTGCTCCACTCCGGTGTGACGAAGCACGTGCCGATCACCCTCGGCCAGGCGGTCGTGATCTTCAGCTTCCTGGTGCTGCTGCTCTGGATCCCGCTGCGCGAGAAGCCCGGCCTCGGCACTGTCTCCAACGCGCTGGTCGTCGGCTTCTCGGCGGACGCCACGCTCGCCCTGTTCGACGCCCCCGACAGCCTGTTCGCGCGGATCCCGCTCATGGTCGGCGGCATCGTGCTCTGCGGTGTGGCCACGGCGCTCTACATCGGAGCCCAGCTCGGCCGCGGCCCCCGGGACGGCCTGATGACCGGGCTGGCCCGTCGTACCGGACTCTCGATCCGGTTGGTCCGCACCGGCCTCGAGGTCACCGTCGTCGTGATCGGGCTGCTGCTCGGCGGGACCCTCGGCATCGGCACCGTCGCCTACGCGTTGACCATCGGCCCGATCGCCCAGTGGATGATGCCGTGGTTCCTGGTCGACCTCGGGCAGGTCGGTGGCATCCCTGAGACCGACCCTGAACTTCTGCGCTGAGCCTGCATGAAGGGTGGGTTCGCTGGATAGGCTCGGGCCCATGACCACCGACGGTTCCCAGGCCACCCCCGCTGCTTCGGCCCCCGAGCCCAGCCCGCTCGCACCCCCCGAGCCCGTCATCCAGCTCACCGCGCCCGAGGCGCCGGCCGTGGTGGTCGAGACCCAGGCGCCCAAGATGGCGCCCCAGGTCGACGCGGCGATGGTGCCCGAGCTCGACGCGAAGGTCGACAACTTCCTCACCTCGCTCACCGCGGCCAAGGCCGGCAGCCCGGAGTTCTCCGCGCAGGCCGAGAACGTCCGCACCATGGGCGACGCCGACATCCGCAAGGCCGCGGAGACGTCCAACCGGATGCTCGACAAGCCCGTCAACGCGCTCAAGCAGGGCGGCATCGCCGAAGGCTCCGACGTCGGCAAGACGCTGCTCGCGCTGCGTCGTACGGTCGAGGACCTCGACCCGGGCCAGGCCACCGGCGTCAAGAAGTGGTGGGACAAGCTGCCCTTCAACGACAAGGTCGAGGACTACTTCCGCAAGTACCAGTCCTCCCAGAGCCAGCTCAACGGCATCCTGCACTCCCTGCGCAGCGGCCAGGACGAGCTGACCCGCGACAACGTGGCGCTCAACCTCGAGAAGACCAACCTCTGGTCCGTCATGGGCCGCCTCAACCAGTACATCTACGTCGCCGAGAAGCTCGACGCGAAGCTGTCGGCCAAGATCGCCGAGCTCGAGCTGAGCGACCCCGAGACCGCCAAGACCCTGTCGCAGGACGTGCTGTTCTACGTGCGCCAGAAGCACCAGGACCTGCTCACCCAGCTCGCGGTGTCGATCCAGGCGTACCTCGCGATCGACATCATCATCAAGAACAACATCGAGCTCATCAAGGGCGTCGACCGCGCGACCACGACGACCATCTCCGCGCTGCGGACCGCGGTCATCGTCGCCCAGGCGCTGAACAACCAGAAGCTGGTCCTCGACCAGATCACGGCGCTGAACTCGACGACCTCGACGATGATCCAGCGCACCTCGGAGATGCTCAAGGAGAACTCCGCGGCGATCCAGGAGCAGGCCGCGTCCTCGACGATCGGCATCGAGCAGCTCCAGGCCGCGTTCGCCAACATCTACGCCACGATGGACTCGATCGACGAGTTCAAGCTCAAGGCCCTCGACAACATGTCGACCACGATCGGCGTGCTCGAGAACGAGGTGCAGAAGTCGAAGGCCTACCTCGACCGGGTCCAGCAGCACGACGCGCGCAACGCCGCCGGCACGCTCGACATCGGCTGACGGGGAGACGCAGGGGACAGGACGCGTTTCGGGTGGGGCTGAAGACGTGGTGGCGCGGCCGGAGGGACGGTGGCGCGCAGGAGCAGGCGTACGTCGTACCGGCGGCGCCGACCGAGCAGGACATCCGTGCTGCCCTCAACCAGGTCCACGCCATGCTCACCAGCAACAACGCACCGCCGGTGGTGATCGCGCGCGTCGAACGGATCGCCCGCACGATCAACCAGACCCTGCCGCGGCTGAGCCAGCTCGGGCTCGGCAGCGAGGAGAGCTACTCGGTCGTCGCCACGGCCACCGACTACCTGCCCGAGGCACTGCAGTCGTACCTCCGCCTGCCGCGTGACTGGGCGGACACGCGGCCGATCGACGGCCGCAAGACCGCCCTGCTGATCCTCATCGAGGCGCTCGAGCTGCTGGGCCTGACGATGGACAAGATCCTCGATGCCGCCAACCGTGCCGACGCGCAGGCCCTGATCGCGCACAGCCGGTTCCTCGACGCCAAGTTCGGCCACTCCTCGACCGGTGGCCCCGACCTGACCCTGGGAGCGCCATGAGCACCCTTGCCGAGGCGCTCGACGCCCTGGTGGCCCTCGCCCGCGACGCGGGCCTCGACGAGGCTGCCGCACGGGCCGAGGGCGAGGCCGTCGCGGCCACCGTCTCCGAGCGTTCCCGCGGTGCGTTCGTCACCTGGTCCGAGCAGACCGGGCGTGCGGTCTCCGCCGAGGAGCACCAGCTCGCGGCCAAGCGCGGCAACCGGTTCCGTGCCGGCCCGACGCCGCTGATGGCCCAGCTCCTCCTGGCGAAGTCCGCTGCTTCGGCCGGGTACGCCGGCGCGCTCGCCGACGTCGCCCTCGCCGGCGCCCGCCTCGGCGAGCCCGGCCCCGAGGCCCTCGGGGCCGCCACCACCGTGACCACCGCCCAGCTCGGCGGCGGAGCGGCCGGCCTGACCCCGCCCGGCGGGGGACCGGGCGCCTTCGACCTGCCGGTGCGCCAGCCGGTACCGGGCCTCGGCGACGAGATGCTCGACCAGGTGCGCCGCGTCGGGGAGCAGGTGCGCCGCCAGCTCAGCGCCATCGGCGGAGCCGACCCCTCGGTGGTTGAGGTGCGAGGCGCCCCGGCGCCGAGCCTCGAAACCTCCGAAGCGCCGCGCACCCAGGCCGCCGAACCGGAGACGCCCGCGGCCGAGCCCGCGAAGGACCCCGAGCCGACGAAGACGGTCGAGGAGCTGCTGGCCGAGCTCGACGCCCTGGTCGGTCTCGCCAACGTCAAGGGTGAGATCCACCGCCAGGCCGCCGTACTGCGGGTGGAGGGGCTGCGGAAGAAGGCCGGCCTCGAGAGCCCGACCATCACCCGACACCTCGTCTTCAACGGCAACCCGGGCACCGGCAAGACCACCGTCGCCCGCTTGGTCGCCGGGATCTACCGCGCGCTCGGCCTCCTCACCAAGGGCCAGCTGATCGAGGTCGACCGGTCCGAGCTGGTGGCGGGCTACCTCGGCCAGACCGCGGCCAAGACCGCCGAGGTCGTGGCGTCCGCCGAGGGCGGCGTGCTGTTCATCGACGAGGCGTACTCGCTCTCCGGCGACCAGTACGGCAAGGAGGCCATCGACACCCTGGTGAAGGAGATGGAGGACAAGCGCGAGGACCTCGTCGTCATCGTCGCCGGGTACCCCCTCCCGATGGCCATCTTCATCTCGGAGAACCCGGGCCTGGAGAGCCGCTTCCGCACCACCATCGACTTCTCCGACTACACCGACGACGAGCTCGCCGACATCTTCGCCTCGATGGTCGGCGGCGCCGACTACGACGCCGGCGAGCCGGTCCTCGCCCGCCTGCGCGAGATCCTCGCCGGCACCGAGCGCGGGCCGTCCTTCGGCAACGCCCGGTTCGTCCGGAACCTGATGGAGGCCGCCATCGGCCGCCACGCCTGGCGGCTGCGCGACGTCGCCGAGCCCACCCTCGAGCAGCTGCGCACCCTCGAGCCCGCGGACCTGGTCGTCGACCCCAACGACCAGCCCGCCGCGCCCGCTGCCGCGGAGGGTGAGGTCGTCCCGCCCGCGGATGCCCCACCGGCCGAGCCGGTCGACCCCTTTGTCGCCGCCCCCGAGGAGGAGTCGGAATGAGCCAGACCGCCAGCCCCCAGGCGGCCCCACCGCCCCCGGCCGCCGCGCCCGCGCCGGCCGCTCCTGCGACAGCGACCCGCGCCGGAACCGGCCACGTCGACACTCCTGGCCTGCTGAACCGCTGGCAGCTGATCGGGATGAGCGTCGCGATCGTGTTCGGGCTGCTGAGCGCGTTCGTGCAGTTCCTCGGCTGGCAGTCCGACGGCCGCGCGGCCGAGGACACCAAGCAGCTCCAACGGGTGCAGGAGATCCAGTCGTCGCTCCTGCGGGCCGACGCCCTCGCCACGAACGCCTTCCTGGTGGGCGGCTTGGAGAAGCAGCGCGCGACGTACGACGAGGAGATCAACACTGTCCTGCGGGAGATCACGAACGCTGCTGACGCCCAGCCGGCGGACCGCGAGGTGCTCGGGGAGCTCAACGTCGCGGTGGGCGACTACACGAGAGCGGTGGCCGACGCGCGGAGCAACAACCGTCAGGGATTCCCCGTCGGTGCGGAGTACCTCAGCGGCGCAAGCACGCAGCTGCGTGCGGACGCGACCCCTATCCTCAGCGCACTCGTCAAGGCCAATACCGAGCGCGCCGAGGGCTCGATGGACGGTCAGCACCCCTTCTGGCTGCTGCTGATCGGGCTGCTCGCGCTCGCTGGTCTCTTGTGGCTCAACCAGCAGCTCGCCCAGCACTTCCGTCGACGGCTCAACAAGGGAATCGCCGTCGCGGCTGCAATCGTGTTGGTCGTCACGGTCATCGGAGTCGTCGGCGCCTGGATCCGCGACAGCTCGAACGACACCCTCCGCGACGGCGACCTGGCCCTTGCCATCTCGCAGGCGAAGGCCCGCACGGCTGCCAATGACGCCAAGGCGAACGAGAGCCTCGCGCTGATCAAGCGCGGCTCCGGTGCGGTGTACCTGGAGGAGTGGGAGGGGTCGGCGACGAACGTCGAGCGTTCGCTGCGTCGCGACACCGGTGAGTCCTGGAACGACTACGTCGCGGTCTACCGAGAGATCCGCAAGCTCGACGACGGCGGGAACTGGGAGAAGGCACGCGATCTCGCCACGACATCCGCCGCCAGCGGGTCGTCGAAGCCGCTGGACGACTTCGACAAGGCCTCGGACCAGATCGTGAAGGCAGCGAGCGGCCACGTTGGGCACGACCTGCGCAGCGGTCGTGACGTGGCGCTCGCCATCAGCATCTTCAGCCTGCTGCTCGGCATAGGGGCCGCACTGTTCGTCTCCCGAGGTATCGGCGAGCGACGGAGGGAGTTCTCGTGAAGTCTGTCCGCCTGTCCCGTGCCATGGTCGGGGTCATGGTCGCGGGAGGCCTGTTCATGAGTGCCTGCGGCTATGACGCGACTGTGGTGCCCGAAGCGAAGGCACCCGCGACGACGTCCGGGTCCGCGATCAAGCCCGTGGAGTGCGACAACGCGACCCAGTCGTATCAACCGAGCAACGACGCGGCAGCGGCGCGCCGCGAGCTCCTCAACCCCGACCGGCTGGTCGTCGGTGTCTCCGCGGACACCTATCAGCTCGGCTGGGCCAACCCCTTCGACGACAGCCGGATCCAGGGCTTCGACATCGACGTCGCCAAGGCCGTCGCCGACGCCCTCGGTGTGAAGCTCCAGCTGCGCGTCATCAGTGCAGCAGACCGTCCCACGCTGCTCGGTGCGAAGACCGACGGCGAAGCGCACGAGCAGGAGATCGACCTCGTCGCCCGCAACTACACGATGAACTGCACGCGCTGGACCCAGATCGGCTTCTCGGCCGTGTACTACAACGCCACGCAGAAGGTGCTGGTCCGTAAGGACGACGTCGGCGACTTCGAGAAGAGGGGGGTGGCTTCTCTGGCGGGCAAGGACGTGTGTGCGCCGGCAGGCTCGACGAGCATCGACAACATCAAGGAGATCCAACCCGATGTCGAGGCGGTCCCGGCGGCGAACCACACCGGCTGCCTCGTGAAGTTCCAGCAGGGTGAGGTCGACGCCATCACCGGCGACGACACGGTCCTCGCCGGCTTGGCGGCGCAGGACCCGTACGCGGTCGTGCCGGACCAGCAGAAGCTGACCGACGAGCCCTACGGCATCGGCGCCAACAAGGGCGACAAGGACCTCATCGCCTTCGTCAACTCCGTCCTCGAGCAGCGCCGCAGCAACGGCGAGTGGCAGAAGTCCTACGACAAGTGGCTCAAGCCCTACCTCGGCAACGCCACTGCCCCCGCCCCGACGTACGGCCGCCGGTGACCGTGCAACAAGCCACCGCCACGTCCCCCACCGCCCCCGGCAAGCTCGGGGACGCGCTGGACCCTGCGGCGATCCAGACCTACCTCGGAGAGCTCGACACCTGGCTCCGGGTACGACGCTCCGAGCTCGACGAGCTCGACCGGGCCGCGCTCGGGGCGGGCCGCGGGGGAGAGCTGGCCGGCGACATGTCGCTCGCGCTGGCGCTGTGGAAGGCGATCTCCGACCGCTACCAGCTCGTCTTCGCGACATGGGACGGCGGCCGGGTGCTCCAGCAGGAGCGGGAGCGGATCTCGGCGCTGGTCTGGGGCCGGCTCGACGGCGCGACGGAGCTGCCGGGCGGGCTGGCGGTTTCGCTGCCGGAGGCGGGCCGGTTGTGCGATGCGCTCACCGGGCAGCTGCGCACCCGGCTCTCGCTGGCCCCGGACGCCGATCGGTCGGCGGCGCGGATCCGCGACCTGCGGGCGCAGCTGGAGCGGATCCGCGACCAGGTCGGCCTGGAGCCGGCCAACAGCCGCGACGCCGCGATCGCCACGCTGGCCGGGCTGATGAGCAGGCTCGAGGCGCTGACGGCGAAGGCCGAGCGCGGCGGTGACGTCGGCGGGATGCTCGGTCCCCTCGAGACCGAGGCGACGACCTTCGAGCGCGACCTGATCGTCGGCAACGCGCGGCGCCGTGACGCCCGCAGCAAGGTCCTCTCGGCACGCGAGCTGCGGGCCGACCTGGAGGCCCGCGAGGCCGCGCTGGCCAAGCTGGCGCAGACCTGCGTGGACACCGTCGACCCTGCGCCCCGGTACGCCGTGCCCGACGTCGACCTGCTCGGCCCGGTGCCGGTGACGCCCGACGAGATCGAGCCCTACCTCCAGCGCCTCGACCGTGTGTCCCAGGCGATGGAGGTCGCGCAGCACGCCTACTCCGCGGCGCTCGAGGAGCACACGCAGCTGGTCGGCCTGCTCGACGGTTACGTCACCAAGGCCCGCGCCTCCGGTGTCGCCGGCCACCCCGACCTCGCCGAGAGCGAGCGCGCCGCCCGTGCGCTGCTCGAGCGCCGGCCCTGCCCGATGGTGGTGGCGCGGCAGCTCGTCACGACCTACCAGACCTGGTTGTCCTCGACCAAGGAGACGAAGTGAGCGGACCCGCCTGCACCCAGCCCGGCTGCACCGGCAGCATCCTCGACGGGTACTGCGACGTCTGCGGCATGCCCGGCGACGCCCCGGCCCAGCCAGCGGCTCCCGCGGCGCCCGCCACCCCCGCGGCCAGCATGCCCGCCGGCGTCTCCGCCGCCAGCACGTCCAAGCGCGCCCCGGCGGTCAACGGCGACGCCTGCCCGCAGCCCGGCTGCAGCGGCAAGATCCTCGACGGGTACTGCGACGTCTGCGGATCGCCCGCACTGCCCGGTGCCCGTGTCGCCGAGGCCGCCGCCATCGCCGAGTCCCAGCCCCTCTCGGGCCGTGAGGGCACGTCCGCGACCGCGGCGAGCCGGGTGCAGTCGGCGGCGATCGGCTCCAAGCGGGCCGGTACGACGGGCAGCTACGCCACGCGTCGTACCCGCACCGGGTCGCAGCGGATGCGCTCGGCCCGCCTCGGCGCCGGCCTCACCGTCGTCCCGCCCGCGCCGCCGGTCGACGCGGCGAAGGCGATCATGGCCGACCCGCAGGTCCCCGAGGACAAGCGCAGCTGCTCGAAGTGCGGCAACGCCGTCGGTCGCAGCATCAACGGCCAGCCCGGGCGCAGCGAGGGCTTCTGCCCCAACTGCGGCCAGCAGTTCTCCTTCACCCCGAAGCTGGTGCAGGGCGACCTCGTCGCGGGCCAGTACGAGGTGGCCGGCGCCCTCGCGCACGGTGGTCTCGGCTGGATCTATCTCGCCCGCGACCGCAACGTCTCCAACCGCTGGGTCGTGCTCAAGGGCCTGCTCAACTCCGGCGACCCCGACGCGCTGGCCGCGGCGATCGCGGAGCAGCAGTTCCTCGCCCAGGTCGAGCACCCGCTGATCGTCGAGATCTACAACTTCGTGACCCACGAGGGCGCGGGCTACATCGTCATGGAGTACGTCGGCGGCAAGTCCCTCAAGCAGATCCTCAAGCAGCGGATGTCGGCCAACAACGGCGAGTACGACCCGCTCCCGGTGGACCAGGCACTGGCCTACATCCTCGAGCTGCTGCCGGCCTTCCAGTACCTCCACGACCTCGGCCTGGTCTACTGCGACTTCAAGCCCGACAACATGATCCAGGTCGGCGACGCGATGAAGCTGATCGACCTCGGCGGCGTGCGCCGCATCGACGACGACGAGTCGGCGATCTACGGCACGGTCGGCTACCAGGCACCCGAGGTCGCCGAGATCGGCCCGTCGCTCGCCTCCGACATCTACACGATCGGCCGCACGCTCGTCGTCCTCACGATGGAGTTCCGCGGCTACCAGGGCACCTACCTGCACAGCCTGCCGCCGGTCGACGCGACCCCGCTGTTCCAGCAGAACGACTCGCTCTACCAGCTGATCGCCAAGTGCTGCGCGCCCGACCCGGCCGACCGGTTCGCCTCCGTCGACGAGATGCGCTCGCAGGTCCTCGGCGTGCTGCGCGAGGTGGTCGCCCGCAAGCGCCAGGGTACGGCGACCACGTCGGCGGCCTCGGTCCTGTTCGAGTCGCCGGCGACGGCCCGCCCGATCACCGAGTGGAGTCAGCTGCCCAAGCTGCGGCAGGACACGACGGACCCTCAGTACGCCTGGCTGTCCTCCATCGGCTCCGACGACCCGAAGAAGCGGCTCGCGGACCTCCAGCAGGCCCCCGAGGACAGTGCCGAGGTGTGGCTCGCCCGCGCCGCGGCGGCGCTCGACCTCGGCGACCCGGTGACGGCCAAGGCGCACGCGCAGTCGCTGCTCGGCGACGACCCGTGGGAGTGGCGGGCGCTGTGGATCGAGGGCCTCGCGGCCGTCCAGGCCCAGGACTGGGAGACGGCGAAGGCGTCGTTCAACGCGGTCTACCAGCAGGTGCCCGGCGAGCTCGCGCCCAAGCTGGCGCTGGCCTTCGCCTGCGAGCGCGGCCAGCTGCCCGAGGTTGCGGAGGGGCTCTACCAGGTGTGCGCGTCGACGGATGCGGCCTACGTCCCGCCGGCGGCCTTCGGCATGGCCCGGGTGCGCGCGGAGCGCAAGGACGTGGTCGGTGCGGTCGCCGCGCTCGACCTGGTCCCGAACACCAGCCGCGGCTACACCGAGAGCCGTCAACAGCGGGCCGAGGTGCTGCTCTCCGGTGGCGTCCGCGACCTGACGGTGCTCGACCAGGCGATGCGCACCATCGAGTCCTCCAGCGTCGACGGCCAGACTCGCCAGCGCTACACGGTGCGGATCCTCAGCGAGGCGCTGCCGGTCGTCACCAGCGGCCCCAAGCTGCCCGACGGCGCCCGGATCGGTTCGGTCGCGGCCACCGAGATCGGTGTGCGCGACGGGCTCGAGAACGCGCTGCGGATGCTGGCGCGCGACGCGATCGACCTCAAGGAGCGGGTGACCCTGGTCAACCAGGCCAACGCCGTCCGGAACTGGAGCCTCACGTGACCTGTCCGTCCTGCGGATCGGCGGTCGCCGAGGGAGCCCGGTTCTGCGAGGGCTGCGGGGCGCAGCTCGGCGCCGCCGAGACCACGCCCGCCCCGGGCCCCGCCCCGGTCCCGGCCGCCGCGGCCGCCGCCACCGACCACCCGCTCGGTGACGCGCCGATCAGCGCGCCGACCCGCAAGCCCGCCGGCACCCTGCCGGACCCGGTGCCCACCCCCGGACGTCGTCCCTGCGCCGAGTGCGGGGGAGAGGTCGGGCCCGACCTCTACTGCCTGGCCTGCGGCACGAAGGCGCCCAGCGAGCGCGACCACTTCGAGGAGCAACCGGCGCCGTGGGTCGCCGGCGTCTGCGACAAGGCACTGAAGAAGAACCGCAACGAGGACGCGATGGCGCTGCTCGCCAGCCCGGAGGCCGGTACCCGCGCCGTGCTCGTGGTGCTGGACGGCGTCTCGAACTCCATCGACTCCGACGTCGCCTCGCTCGCCGGCGCCCGCGCCGCCCGCGAGGTGCTGCGGGTGCCCCTGCCGGCCGGCATGGGTACGCCGGAGAGCCGCACCGCCGCCGTCTCCAGGGTCTTCGCGAACGCCGCCGCCGCGGCCAACACCGCGATCATCGCGGTGACCGACCCGGACTCCCCGAACCCGGCGTCGGCCACCTTCACCACGGCCGTGCTCGAGGGCAACCGGATCACCTGGGCCAACATCGGCGACTCGCGCTCGTACTGGATCCCGGATGCCGGCGAGCCCGTCCAGCTCACGACCGACGACTCTGTCGCGCAGTCGCAGATCGCCACCGGGGTCGCGCGCGAGGTGGCCGAGAACGGGCCGCAGGCGCACGCGATCACCAAGTGGCTGGGCCGCGACTCCGAGGACTTCGTGCCGACGGTCGGCAGCCTCGAGGTCTCCGAGCCGGGCTGGCTGCTGGCCTGCTCGGACGGCCTGTGGAACTACGCCTCGACGCCCGAGGCGATCGCCGCGCAGGTGCGTGGCGCGGGCACGTCCGAGCCGCTCGCGCTCGCGCTGGCCCTGGTCGCCTTCGCCAATGCGTCGGGCGGCCACGACAACATCACCGCAGCGGTGGCCCGGGTGGACCTCGGGCAGAATGACAGTGCCAACGACGGGACCCCGACGGGTGCGGGCGTCCCAGGAGGAGAGCCGAGCAATGGCTGAGTTCAGCGCGAGCGTCTACCAGAACGAGTTCCTGCCCGACGGCGGGACCGACGTCAACGCGATCGTGACCGTCACCTGCACGGGCGCCGGCACGGCCGGCCAGTCCGGATCGGGCGACGCGGGCGAGATCATCATCGTCGACACCTCGGGCTCGATGGCCGCCCCGACGATGGCCGCTGCCAAGGACGCCGCCCAGGCCGCGCTCGCCGAGATCGTCGACGGCACCTGGTTCGCCGTGATCGCCGGCGCCGACCGCGCGATGCTGGCCTTCCCGCAGGTCTCCAGCGGCCCGGGCATGGTCCGGATGGACACCGCCAGCCGTCAGGCCGCGTCCGACGCGATCAGCCGCTTCGTCGGCAGCGGCGGTACGGCGATCAGCACGTGGCTCGACCTGGCCGGCCAGCTCTTCGCGTCGGTCCCGGAGATCACCCAGCGCCACGTGCTGCTGCTGACCGACGGCGAGAACCGCGAGCGCCCCGGCCGACTCGACGAGTCGATCAACCGCGCCACCGGCTACTTCCAGGCCGACTGCCGCGGCGCCGGCACCGACTGGCAGGTCGCCGAGATCCGCCGGATCGCGCAGGCCCTGCTCGGCACCGTCGACATCATCCCGAGCCCCGCCGAGATGAAGGCGCAGTTCCAGGAGATCATGCGCAAGGCCATGTCCCGCGGTGTCGCCGACGCCTCGCTGCGGGTGTGGACGCCGCAGGGCGCCGAGGTGCTGTTCGTGCGCCAGGTGTCGCCGACCGTGGAGGACCTGACCAGCCGTCGTACGCCGGTCAACCCGCTCACCGGCGACTACCCGACCGGTGCGTGGGCCGACGAGTCCCGCGACTACCACATCGCGATCCGCGTCCCGGCCAAGGCGATCGGCCAGGAGCAGCTCGCCGCGCGGGTCCAGCTCGCGCTCGGCGCCGACGTCGTCACGCAGGGCCTGGTCAAGGCGACCTGGTCGAGCAACTCCGAGCTGACCACCCGGATCGACCAGCAGGTCGCCCACTACACGGGGCAGGCCGAGCTCGCGCAGATGATCCAGGAGGGCCTGGCCGCGAAGGCCTCCGGCGACGAGGCGACCGCGACCACCAAGCTCGGTCGCGCCGTCCAGCTCGCCGCCGAGACCGGCAACGACGAGGCGACCAGCAAGCTCAAGAAGGTCGTCGACGTCGAGAACGAGGAGACCGGCACCGTCCGGCTCAAGCGGGCGGTCGAGAAGGCCGACGAGATGGCCCTCGACACCGCCTCCACCAAGACCACCCGGATCCGCAAGGAGCCCACATGAGCAGCGTGTGCCCGTCCGGGCACGACTCGGCGTCCGACGACTACTGCGACGTCTGCGGCCTGCCCATCCCGGCCGGCTCCTCGACGCCTGCGCCCGCCGCCGACGCGCCCGCACCGGCCGACCCGCCGGCCGCCGAGCCCGCCCCGGCGACGACGGCGTGCCCGAACTGCCAGGCGAGCAACCCGCCCAACGCGCTGTTCTGCGAGGCCTGCGGCTACGACTTCACCACCGGCTCGATGCCGCGCCCGGTCACCCCGCCGACCATCGAGTCCGTGCTCGACCTCGGCGCGCCGTCCAGCGGTGCTGCCGCGGACGCCGGTGCCTCACCAGCGGCCACCGGCCCGGTCGCACCGGCCACGCCGGTCGCGCCGCCACTCACCGACGGGTGGGTGGCCGAGGTCTGGATCGACCCGGACTGGTACGCCGACCAGGAGTCCATCGACCCGCTGCCCTCCGCGGGCGTGCCGGTCGTCGTACCCCTGCGGACGACGTCGATCCTCGTCGGCCGCACCTCGCGCAGTCGCGGCATCCACCCGGACATCGACCTCGGCGCCGACAACGGCATCAGCCGGCGCCACTGCCAGCTGACGACCGACGGCACCCGCTGGTGGGTCGAGGACCTGGGCTCGTCCAACGGCTCCTACCTCGGCTCGGCCCTCGGCCCGCTGCCGAAGACGCCGGTGCCGCCGGGGGAGAAGCGCGAGATCGGCCCCGACGACCGGGTCTACCTCGGTGCGTGGACGCGGATCGTGATCCGGAAGGCGCAGCCCGGCGAGGTGTGACGCACCACCTGTTACCAGGCGTCGTCCACATCGTCCGGATCTGGCACGATCGCCCCATGGCGATCAAGGACCAGGTCATCCTCATCACCGGCGGCGCCCGCGGCATCGGGCTCGAGACGGCGAAGGCGCTGGCCGGCAAGGGCGCGAAGCTGGTCCTGACCGACCTCGACAGCCCCGCTCTCGAGGAGGCGGTCGCGGCGATCGGTGCCGACGCGTGCGAGGGCGTCGTCGCCGACGTGACGAACCTGCCCGCGATGGAGGCCGCCGTGGCGACGGCGGTCGAGCGCTTCGGCCGGCTCGACGTCGTCCTCGCGAACGCCGGCATCGCCAGCTACGGCTCGGTCATGGCGATCGACCCGGCCGCCTTCCAGCGCACCCTCGACATCAACATCACCGGCGTCTTCAACACCGCCCGCGCCGCGATCCCCGAGCTGGAGAAGACCAAGGGGTACCTGCTGGTGGTGTCCTCGCTCGCGGCCTTCGCCGCCGCGCCGGGCCTGGCGGCCTACAACGCCAGCAAGGCGGGCGTCGAGCACCTCGCCAACGCCCTGCGGCTCGAGGTCGCCCACCGTGGCATCGCCGTCGGTTGCGCGCACATGTCGTGGATCGACACCCCGCTGGTCCAGGACGCGAAGAGCGACCTGCCGACCTTCCAGGAGCTGCTCAGCAAGCTGCCGCCGCCGCTCAACAAGACCACCGACGTGGACTCCTGCGTCAAGGCGTTCGTGAAGGGTGTCGACAAGCGCCAGCGCCACGTCTACTGCCCGGGCTGGGTCCGCGGCGCCGGCCTCAACCGCAACGTCATCAACTCCGCCGTCGGCAACATCCCGATCCTGCGCCTGGTGCCGGACCTGCTGCCGCGCATGGACGCCGAGGTCCGCGCGCTCGGTCGTTCGACGAGCGCCCGCAACGTCGCCAACGACGAGCGGAAGGCGGCCGGCGAGGGCTGAGCGCCCGCGCGCCAGTTTCACCGGCCGGCCGGTGAAACTCCTCCAGCGTCAGCGGCGGGTGGCGACGATCGCGGACGCGTCGGACGCCACCATCACCTCGACGGTGGTGAACCGCTCGTCGGTGAGCCACTCCTCGCGGAGGGTGTCGACCCGGCCGCCGGTGATCGGCGGCCACATCTCGCACGGCACGAAGTCGTCGAGGACCACGATGCCGCCGGGCTCGACGAGGTCGGCGAGCTTGTCCACCCGTACGGCGGACGGGTCACCCGAGTCGAGGAAGAGCAGCGAGAACGGGCCCTTGTCCATCAGCGTCGACCAGTCCGCCTCCAGGACGTCGACCAGCGGGTCGTCGACGAAGATCTCGGTCGCGGCCGCGGCGAGCCGGGGCTGCAGCTCGGCCGTGAGGATCCGGGCCTTGTCGTTGCGCACGCCGGAGCGCAGCCACGCCGTACCGACACCGCACCCGGTGCCGAACTCCGCCATCGTGCCCTCGCGCGTCGCCGCGAGCATCGCCAGCAGGCGTCCGGTCTCGTTGCGGCAGAAGGAGACGTAGCCGGCGCGTCGGGACACGTCGAACGCACGGGTGACCACGTCGGGCAGGTCGGGGGGCGCGCTCATGCAACGAGTTTCACCCCGCGTTCAAGGAGCGGGACGGGAATCTCGCATCGTGGCCACCCTGGAGGGCGAGTTCGTGCTCCGACACGCCCGCATCGTGGAACTTCCCGGGACAACGCGTCCCTGATCGCCTAGAGTGCTTCCATCATGCGGAGCGCTCTTCTCGTAATCGTGCGCCGCGGCGGGGCCTGAGAGAGGCCACCTCGCCGCGGTGATTGCGGCGTTTCCCGATACCGCGTCGGGCTTCTCGATCCAACTGAAGTCCTGGCGCATCTCCGATCGCACCGCGGCGGGCCCACCGGCCCCACATCGCGCGATCCGCATGACAGTCGTAGTCGAGCTCTTGTGAGAACCACGAGCTGACGCCCCACCCGCCGCGGTGGGAGAGGCCAGGACCGACCGCAGTCCTTCCACGTCATCTCAGTGTCACTCAGCCACTCACCAGCTCAGACGGAGAACCCAGCGATGTTCACCACCACGACGCGCCCCAGCCAGTACCGCGACGCCCAGGAGTGGGGTCCGGCCAAGCACGACCCCGAGCACCCGTACCACCTCGACGCCCTCGAGACGCCGGCCTACGGGACTGCCCTGCGAGACGGGGACGACGCCTTCCCGGACGACAACTAACGTTTTCGCCATGACCGCCACCCCCTTCACGCCCGCGACCGGACAGGTCGACCTCGCCGTCATCCCCGGAGACGGGATCGGTCCCGAGGTCACCGCCGAGGCGCTCAAGGTCCTCGAGGTCGCTGCGCCCGCCGAGCTGAAGTTCGCGCGGACGCAGTACGACCTGGGTGCCGAGCGCTACCTCGCCACCGGCGAGGTGCTCCCGGAGAGCGTGCTGGAGGAGATCCGCGG
Organism: Nocardioides sp. Root240; assembly: GCF_001428825.1. Classification (GTDB taxonomy): domain Bacteria; phylum Actinomycetota; class Actinomycetes; order Propionibacteriales; family Nocardioidaceae; genus Nocardioides. Next base: position 154,832 of record NZ_LMIT01000009.1, read on the forward strand.
CCAGGACGCGATCCTGCTCGGTGCCGTCGGCGGCAAGCCGAACGACCCGAACCTGCCGCCGGGCATCCTCGAGCGAGGCCTGCTGCTCAAGCTGCGATTCGAGCTCGACCACTACGTCAACCTGCGTCCCTCGCGCCTGTACCCGGGCTCGGTCGCGCCGCTGTCCGACGCGGTGCTCGGCAAGGGCGAGATCGACTTCGTGGTCGTCCGTGAGGGCACCGAGGGCCCCTACACCGGCAACGGCGGCGCGCTGCGCGTCGGTACGCCGGCCGAGGTCGCCACCGAGGTGTCGGTCAACACCGCGTTCGGCGTGGAGCGGGTCATCCGCGACGCCTTCGCCCGCGCCCAGAAGCGCCCGCGCAAGAAGCTCACCCTGGTCCACAAGACCAACGTGCTGGTCAACGCCGGCTCCGTCTGGTGGCGGCTGTTCCAGGAGGTGGCGAAGGAGTTCCCCGACGTCACGACCGACTACAGCCACATCGACGCCGTCATGATCTACCTGACGACCGACCCGCAGCGCTTCGACGTCATCGTCACCGACAACCTGTTCGGCGACATCGTCACCGACCTGGCCGCCGCGATCACCGGCGGCATCGGCCTGGCCGCGTCCGGCAACGTGAACCCCGACCGCACCGCGCCGTCGATGTTCGAGCCGGTCCACGGCTCGGCGCCCGACATCGCCGGCCAGCTCATCGCCGACCCGACCGCCGCGATCCTCTCCGGCGCGCTCCTGCTCGACCACCTCGGCCACCCCGAGGCGGCGGCCCGCATCGAGACCGCGGTCCTCGCGGACCTCGAGGCGCGCGAGCCGGGGACGCAGCGTCGTACCCCCGAGGTGGGCGACGCGATCGCCGCACGAGTAGCCGGCTGAGCCTGCATCGGAGATTCCTCCGCACGCGGGCAGACGGCCCATTCCCGACCCGCGTTAACGAGGACTAACCTGATGACCATGCAGATCACCACCACGCTCTCTGCGCACCCGACCGACGACGCTCGGCTGGCAGAGATCCTGTCCAACCCCGGCTTCGGCTCCCACTTCTCCGACCACATGTTCACCGTCGAGTGGACGCCGGAGAAGGGCTGGTACGACGCCCGCATCACGCCGTACGGCCCGATCACCCTCGACCCCGCCGCGGCGGTCCTGCACTACGCGCAGGAGACCTTCGAGGGCATGAAGGCCTACCGCCACGCCGACGACTCGCTCTGGCTGTTCCGGCCGGAGGCCAACGCGGAGCGGATGAAGCGCTCCAGCCACCGCCTCGCCCTGCCCGTGCTCGAGGTCCCCGACTTCGTTCAGGCCGTCGAGGAGCTGGTCAAGGTCGACGCCCGCTGGGTTCCGGGCAACCCGGACGGCGGCGAGAAGAGCCTCTACATCCGGCCCTTCATGTTCGCCTCCGAGCAGTTCCTCGGGGTGCGGCCCGCCCAGCACGTCACGTTCATGGTGATCACCAGCCCCGCCGGTGCCTACTTCAAGGGTGGCATCAAGCCGGTCACGCTGTGGCTGAGCGAGGACTACACCCGCGCCGGCCGCGGCGGCATGGGTGCTGCCAAGACCGGCGGCAACTACGCCTCGTCCCTCGTCGCGCAGCAGGAGGCCTACGCCCAGGGCTGCGACCAGGTCGTCTTCCTCGACGCGCAGGAGGGGAAGTACGTCGAGGAGCTCGGCGGCATGAACATGTACTTCGTCTTCGACGACGGCTCCATCGTCACCCCCGAGACCGGCACCATCCTCGAGGGCATCACCCGCGCCTCGATCATCGAGCTCGCCGGCAAGATGGGCCACCAGGTCACCGAGCGGAAGTTCGGCATCGACGAGTGGCGCGACGGCGTCACCAGCGGCCGGATCACCGAGATCTTCGCCTGCGGCACCGCCGCGGTCGTCACCCCCGTCGGCTCGCTGAAGTACGACGGCGGGGAGGCCCCCGCGCCCGCCAGCCAGGACCTCACCATGCGGATCCGCGACGCCCTCGTCGGTGTCCAGCTCGGCCGCAACGAGGACACCTTCGGCTGGATGAAGCAGATCGTCTGAGCTCTCCACCCGCTGGTTGAGGTGCGACGAGCGCCAGCGAGGAGCCTCGAAACCTCGGGCCGTGGTGCTGGGACTGTGCCGGCGCCGTCGGGTGCGTCGGGCCCGGAGGTTTCGAGGCTCGGCGCCGGGGCGCCGCACCTCAACCACCGGGCGAGCGCCAGAAGGCACCTTGAAACCGCGGTGAAACCGCTGCGCCGGATGCTCCTCCCACCAGCCGGGTCGATCCCCGGCGAGAAGGAGCAACGATGACTGCCACGAACGCAGTGCAGGCCCACGGCCTGGTGAAGACCTTCGGTGCCTTCCGCGCCGTCGACGGCATCGACCTCGAGGTCCGCCGCGGCGAGATCTTCGGCGTCCTCGGTCCCAACGGCGCCGGCAAGACCACGACCCTCAAGATGCTCGCCACGCTGCTGCCGATCGACGGCGGCGAGGCGGAGGTCTTCGGGGTCGACGTACGACGCGAGCCGCACCGGATCCGCCAGCTGGTCGGGGTCACCGGCCAGTACGCGTCGGTCGACGAGAACCTGACCGGCGCCGAGAACCTCATCCTCTTCGCCCGCCTGCTCGGGCAGCGCACCCCCCAGGCCCGTCGTACGGCGGCCGACCTGCTCGGGCGCTTCGGGCTCGAGGAGGCGGCGGACCGCCAGATCAAGAACTTCTCCGGCGGCATGCGACGCCGGCTCGACCTCGCTGCGTCGCTCATCGCGCGACCGCCGCTCATCTTCCTCGACGAGCCGACGACGGGCCTGGACCCGCGGACGCGCGGGCAGATGTGGGACACCATCCGGGAGCTGGTGGCGCAGGGGTCGACGATCCTGCTGACCACCCAGTACCTCGACGAGGCGGACCAGCTGGCCGACCGGATCGCGGTCATCGACCGTGGGCGCAAGGTCGCGGAGGGCACGCCCGACCAGCTCAAGGCGAGCGTCGGCAGCTCGACACTGCACCTGCGCGTCGCGGACCGCGACCAGACCGCCCGCGCGGCGGCGATCGTCGAGCAGGTGCTCGGCGAGCAGCCGGTCCTGACCCCGGAGGCCGGTGGGCTCACCATCGCGCTCACCGACGCCAACCGGGCGGCCGACGTACTGATCGCGCTGCGCCAGGGCGAGGTCGACATCACCACCGCGGCCGTGCGCCAGCCGACCCTCGACGAGGTCTTCCTGACCCTCACCGGCCACCACGCCGACGACGAGAACAAGGAGGTGGCCTGAGATGACCACCCTGCTCCCTGACACCGCGCCCGGCACCACGAGCGTGACCGACGCCGACCGGGTCCTCCCGGCGCGCCCGTCGCTGCGCGACACCGTCCACCAGAGCCTGGCGATGGCCTGGCGGGCCACCAAGAAGATGCGCCGCAACCCGGAGCAGTTCTTCGACGTGACCCTGCAGCCGATCCTGTTCACGGCGATGTTCGCCTACATCTTCGGCGGCGCGATCTCCGGCTCGGTGGCCGACTACCTGCCGCTGATCATCCCCGGCATCCTCGCCCAGACCGCGCTCACCGCCTCGATGGCGACCGGCACGCAGATGCGCGAGGACATGGACAAGGGCGTCTTCGACCGCTTCAAGTCGTTGCCGATCGCGCGGATCGCGCCGCTGGCCGGGCCGATGCTCGCCGACCTGATCCGGTACGGCACGGCCGCGACCATCACGATCCTGGTCGGCCTCGCGATGGGCTACCGACCCGGCGGCGGTGTCCTCGGCGTCCTGGCCGGCTGGGCGCTGACGATCTTCGCCGGCTGGGCGCTGTCGTGGATCTTCTGCTGGCTCGGCACCGTCGCCCGCTCGGCCCAGGCGGTCCAGGGCATCGGCATGATGATCATGTTCCCGCTGACCTTCCTGTCCAACGCCTTCGTCCCGATGGAGACGCTGCCGGGTTGGCTGGAGGCGTTCGTGAAGATCAACCCGGTCTCGCACGTCGTCACCGCGGTCCGCGACCTCATGAACGACGGCAACCTCACCGGCGAGGTCGGCTGGGCGCTGCTCGGCTGCACCGTCGTCGTCGCGATCTTCGCGCCGCTGGCCGTGCGGAGCTACTCCCGCAAGATGTGAGACCGGCTCACAGCACGCGCGTCACGGCGGCGCGGGCCTCGACCACCAGGTCGGGTCCGCGCCGTTCGCCGTACTCCGCCTGGACGGCCTCGAGCACGCCGGGCGCCCGCTCGTCGCACAGCGCACGGGCGGTCTCCCACTGCATCGTGGGGGCGAAGCGGTAGTAGGAGAAGCGCTCCGCCAGCACCAGCACCCGGACGGCGTCGGCGGCGGGACCGTCGGAGCGCACCAGTGCCCACAGGCCCAGCCCGAACAGCACGAGGCCGCCGACGGGGTAGTCCATGAAGGGCCGCTCCGGGTCGAGGGCGTCGAGTGCCCGGGCCGACAACGCGTCGCGCAGGTCGCGGCCCTCGTCGCCGTGCCCGTGCAGGGCGTACGCCGACACCGCTGCGGCCTCGCCGGAGATCGCCCACGGCGTCGTCACGTCCTCCGAGCCCGGCATCCGCATGGCGCGGGTCGCCTCGGCCGCCACCCGGTGCAGCCGCAGGCCCTCGGCGACCTCTCCCGTGATCAGGGCCAGCTCCGCGCGGGTGCGCAGGATCGCGACGTCGCCGCCGGGCATGCCCGTCGGCGCCAGGGCGGCGAGCTCGGCCACCTGCGCGGCCGCTGTCGTGAGGTCCCCGCCGATCATCGTCGCGGTCGCCACGATCGCCCGGTTCTGGACGGCGTCGTCGACGGCGCCGAGGCGCTCGAGGACCGGCAGCGCCAGCAGGGCGTGCTCGGCCGCTCGCGCGGCGTCGCCGAGCTGGGCGTGCAGCTCGGCGAGCTGGGCGTCGATCATCGCCCGCCGCCACGGGCCCTCGTCGGAGCGGACGAGCGGCAGCGCCCGGTGGAGGGCGTCGACCGCGCCGTAGGGGTCCCCGTTGTTCTCCCACTGGTGGGCTGCCCACTGCAGGGCCAGGCAGCGCACCCACGGGTCGGGGTCGTCGAGCAGGTGGGTCAGGTCGGTGGCGATGCCGTCGGTCTGGGCGAGGGTGACGCGCACGAGCGCCGCGAGGGCCGGATGGTCGGTGCCCGCACCGAGCGCCTCGAGCTGGCCAGTGAGCTGCTCGGCGCCCGCGGACCCGGTGAACCGGACGCTGAACAGGGTGATGCAGAGCGCGGAGCGCGCGGTGTCGACGAGTGCCGGGGGGACGTCCCACCCCTCCAGTGCCGTCGCGACCGCAGGCGCGACGGTCATGCTGCGGAAGTGGTCGCCGCTGATCGACCAGTAGCCGCCGAGCGTCCCGAACAGGGTGGCCACGGCGTCCTGCTCGCCGGCCGTGAGCGCCTCCCGCAGGACGTCGGCGAGGTTGGTCTCCTCCTCGCGGAGGTGGTCCATCGCCTCGATCTGGTCGGTCGAGAACAGCCGTCGACCCTCGCGCAGGGCGAGGTCGACCGCCCACTCCTGCAGCGCGCGGGCGACCTTGTCGGACTCGCCGGCCGTCTCGCGCTGGAGGCGACCGAACTCGCGGACCGTCTCCAGCATCCGGAAGCGGGTGCCGTGGTCGGTGTCGGTGACGGCCAGGAGCGACTGCTCGACGAGGTCCTCGACCGTCTCCAGCGCGTCGTCACCCAGCAGTGCGCCGGCAGCCTCCAGGGTGAACCCGTCGTGGAACGCCGCGAGGTAGCGCAGGGCCCGACGCTCCCGCTCGGCGAGCAGGTTCCACGACCAGTCGATCACCGCGAGCAGCGTGCGGTGCCGGTCGGGTGCGCTGCGGTCGCCGCCGCGGAGCAGCGCGAACCGGTCGTCGAGCCGCCGCGCGATCTCCGCCGGCGCCATCACGCGCACCTTCGCCGCCGCGAGCTCGATCGCGAGCGGCAGGCCGTCGAGGCGTCGTACGACGTCGCGCACGGCGTCCTCGTCGAGCCGTACGCCGGGCCGCGCGGCCTCGGCGCGGGTGCGGAACAGGTCGACGGCGTCCTCGGTGCCCAGGTGGGGGAGCAGGTGGACCCGCTCGGCCGCGATCGCCAGCGGCGCACGGGTCGTCGTCAGCACGCGCAGCTCGCGGGTGGTCGCGACGAGGAAGGCGACCAGGTCGGCCACCGCCTCCACGACGTGCTCGCAGTTGTCGAGCACGAGCAGTGTCGGCGCCTGGTCGAGCTGCTGCGCGATCCGCGCCCGGACGTCGGCCCGCTGCTCCGGCGTGAGGGTACGACGCCCGCTCACCGAGTCACGGACGCCGAGCGCCGAGCCGACCTCGCCGACGAGGTCCTCGGGCGCGGTGACGCCCACGAGCTCGACGAAGTGCACGACCGGCTGGGTGGCGGCGCCGGCGACCGTGTGCGCGAGCGTCGTCTTGCCGAGGCCGCCGGGACCGACGACCGACACCACCCGGGCCGCGGTGAGCAGGCCCTCGACGGTGCGCAGGTCGGCGTCGCGGCCCAGCAGCGGACCGGCCGCGTAGCGCAGGCCCTCGCGCACCGGGCTGTCCATCGCGAGCAGCTCGCGGTGCACCCGCTGCAGGTCGGGGCCCGGGTCGCTGCCGAGCCGGTCGCGCAGCTCGGTCCGGTGTGCCTCGAAGCGCTCGAGCGCCACCGCCGCGCCCCGCACCGCGGCCTCGGCGCGCAGCAGGTCCACGAGGAGGGGCTCGTCGTCGGGCGCCTCCAGGGCCGCCTGCTCCAGCCCGGGCAGTGCCTCGCCGTGGCGTCCCGACCGGGCCAGGGCGCGGGCCCGCACGACGGCGGCGTCGCGGAGGTCGTGGTCGGCGCGGCGTCGTACCTCGGCGAGGGGGCCGGCCGCCGGGTCGGGCACCCCGGCCGGGGCGAGCGCCAGCGCGGTCTCGGCGTGGCGCAGCGCCACCGCCGGGTCGTCGGCGAGCGTCTCCCGCGCCGCCCGCGCGCTGCGACGCAGCTGGAGGGCGTCGACCCGCTCGGCGGGGACCGCGAGCCGGTAGCCGTCGCCGTCGGTCACCAGCGCGCTCGCGCCGACGGTCGAACGGACCCGCGACACCAGCACCTGCAGCGCCTTGCCGGGGTTCGCCGGCTCGTCCTCGCCCCAGACCAGGTCGACCAGTCGGTCGGTGCCGAGGGTGCGCCCCGCGTCGGCCAGTGCGGCGAGCAGCGCCTGCGGCCGGTCACCCGTGACCGGGGTGCCGTCCCAGCGCACGCCGTCGAGCAGCGTCAGGAGGATCGGCACACGCGTGAGTCTAGGGATCGACGGGAAACCTGGGCATCGTCGTTTGCGGCCGGCGGCGGAGGGTCAGGCTCCGGGCACGGACTGGAGAGAGGAGCCTCGGGTGAGATCTCGCAGGTACTGCGTGGCGGTGGTGCTCGCCGCTGCTCTGGCGTCGACCGCATGCTCGTCGGACGACCGGGCGGAGCCGGACACCGGGGACCCGACGCCGGCCGCGTCGTCGGAGGCCGGCAGCCCCTCGGACGAGGGGATCGGTGGCGTCGCACCGGCGACGGGCAAGCAGATGTCCGACGACCACATCTCCTTCCGGCTCCCCGCAGGCGACCCCTGGGAGGTGGACTACGGCGGCACGGTGGGCTTCCTCGCACCTCCCGACGACCGGGTCTCCCAGATCAACATCGGTGGCGCCGGCGCGACCATCGACGACCTTGCCGAAGCGGCGAGACTGGGGCTCGCGTCGCTGAAGGACGTCCGGCCGACCGCGCGGCGGGAAGCCAACCGGACGGTCGCCGGCCAGGAGGTCGTGGTCCTGGCCGCGGACGACGACCACGGCTACTACTACGTCGTCGCAGCGATCAACGCCGGCACGCACGTCGCGATCCACTTCGACCTGCCGCGCAACGACGCCGCTGCCCATGACCTCATCGACGCGGTCCTCGCCAGCGTTGAGTGGAAGTGATCCGAGAACGTCCGCGAGAAGTGCTTCACTGGCTGCCATGGCGCACCCGATCATGTTCACCGACGACGACCCGGGGCTGGCCGAGCTGCGCCGGATCTGCCTGGCGCTGCCGGGCGCGGAGGAGCGGATCAGCCACGGGCGGCCCACCTTCCGGGCGGGCAAGATCTTCGCGGCCTTCGGCGGGAGCCTGGCGTCAGCCGGCGGGGAGCGCAGCGACCGACGCCAGAGGATCAGGCCGGGGGAGCACCGGATGGTGCCGAGCGCCTTCATCTTCACGCCCGATGCCGTCGACCTGCCGGCGATCGACGCCGACGAGCGCTTCTTCGTGCCCGCCTACTACGGCCCCTACGGCGGCCGCGCGATCGACCTCGACGACCCGGCGCTCGACTGGTCGGAGATCGCGGAGCTGGCTGATGCGTCGTACCGCCGGGTCGCGCCGAGGAGGCTGCTCGCCGAGCTCGACGCCCGGACTGTGCACCGGACTGAGTACCCGTACCCTCCTGCCTCCTCCTGACCGGCACGATCCTTCGGCCATGACCACCCAGAACCTGATCCTGTCCGCCCGTCTCCTCGCCGTCCTCGTCGTCGGCTCCTTCGCCGCCGTGATCGCACTGCCGCGCAGCGGTGACCGTGTCACCGCCGCCGTCACCGCGGCCGTCGCGGTCGTCCTCGCCGTCGCGGTCGCCGGAGCCGTCCGCCGCGGCGGTGCCCGGCCGGCTGCCGCCGTCGTGACCGCTGCCGGGGGAGTCGCCGTCGCCGGTGCCGAGCTCTACCTGCTGAGCCTGTCGTCCGACGGCGCCGACATCCCGCTCGCCGGCGTCGGCATCCTCTTCCTCGGCCTGATCGCGGTCTTCGTGGGAGCCCTCACCCTGGCTCGGCCGCGCGTCCGCTGAACCCACCCCGCCCGCGCGGGTAGCCTCCTAGCCGTGACGACGAGGCCCGAGAGCAGCGAACCCGCGCGGGTGGGGGACTACACGCTGCTCACCCGCCTGGGCGAGGGCGGCATGGGCATCGTCCACCTGGCCCGCGGGTCCGACGGCCGCCGGGTGGCGCTCAAGGTGCTCCGCCCGCAGATCGTCGGTGACGCCGAGGCCCGCGGCCGTCTCGCTCGCGAGGTCAGCTCGCTCACCCGGATCCGCAGCCCGTGGGTCGCCGAGATGCTGGCCGCCGACCCGTGGGCCGACGTGCCGTACGTCGTCACCCGCTACGTCCCGGGCCTCTCGCTCCACGAGCACGTCAGCACCGAGGGCCCGGTCGAGGGGCCGGACCTGCACTGGCTGGCCGGCTGCCTCGCCGAGGGCCTCGCCGCGGTGCACGCGGTCGGCGTCCTGCACCGCGACGTGAAGCCCGGCAACGTGCTGATGGAGGGTCGGACGCCGATCCTGATCGACTTCGGGCTCGCCCGGGTCGCCGACGACGTCCGGCTCACCCAGACCGGCTGGCTGCTCGGTACGCCGGGCTACCTCGCCCCCGAGATCCTGTACGGCGACGAGGCCACCCCGGCCGCCGACGTGCACGCGTGGGCGGCCACCGTCGCCTATGCCGCCACCGGCCGTGCGCCCTACGGCCGCGGCCCCGCGATGGCGATCATGGACCGCACCCGCCGTGGCCAGCACGACCTGTCCGGCATCGAGCGGCCGATGGCCGAGGTGATCGCGGCTTGCCTCGACCCCGACCCGCTGGAGCGGCCGCTCCTCGAGGAGCTGCTGACCTGGCTGCGACCGCTGAGCACGCGGCCCGAGCTGCCGCAGGTGCCGCCGCCGGGCGGGCTGTTCGCGCCGCAGGTCCCCGAGGACGACGACTTCACCCTGCCGCTCGCCCTGGCCGGCCAGGCCGGCCAGCCCGGCCCGCCGGTGGTGCCGTCGATGAGTCCGCCGACCGTGGTCGAGCCGGCCGTGGTCGAGCCGGCCGGTGCGACACCGCCGCCTCCACCGCCCCCGCCGCCGTCGATCCCCGTCGTCTCCCCGCTGCCGGGCCCCACGCTGCGTGAGCACCCCGAGCCGACGGTGCCGCAGCCCGACGCGATGCAGCGCATCGAGCAGGAGTGGGACCAGGCGCACGGCTTCGACCCCGACGACCCCTTCGCCGCACAGCCGCAGGCGCCGCTCCCGGAGCGACTGCGCCGGTGGGCCGCGATCGGTGCCGGCGCGATCGCCCTGGGCGCCGGGTTCGCCGTCGCGCCCTGGGTCGCCACGCTCGTCGTGGTGCTCGCGGTGTGGCTGCTGCGCGCCGGCTCGCTGGCGACCTCGGCGGTGGCGCAGCGTCGTACCGTCCGCGGGGCCAAGTGGTACGACGGCCTGCGCTGGGCCGTGACCAGCCCGTGGCACCTGCTCCGCGCGACGACCGGCACGCTCGTCCTGGTGACGTGGAGCGCCGGGCTCGGGATCGCGGCCGGGCTGATCTGCTACGCCCTCGCGCTCGACGTCCCCAGCACGCTGATGGCGTGCGGCGCCACGCTCGGCGTCGCGCTGTGGTCGGGTCCCGGCGGCAGCCGGTTCCGGTCGCCGGTGGCGCGGGTGCTGTACCCGGCGTGCCGCCAGACCCTGCCGTGGCTGTTCACCTGTGCCGGCCTGCTCGCGGTCGCCGCGGTGCTCGGCGTACTCGTGGCGGGCCGCGGCGTGGCCTGGGTGCCGTGGACGAGCGGCCCTTTCGGACTCTGACCCTCCGGTCCCTCCGGCCGTGAAAGACTGGCTGCCCCATGAACGAGCAGCTCGACCTCCACGGTGCCTTCCACGTCTACGACACCACCCTGCGTGACGGTATGCAGCAGGAGGGCCTCAACCCGACCGTCGCCGACAAGCTCGCGATCGCGCGGCACCTCGACGGCCTCGGCGTCGGCTACATCGAGGGCGGCTGGCCGGGAGCGAACCCGAAGGACACCGAGTTCTTCCGGCGCGCTGCCCGCGAGCTCGACCTCAAGCACGCGCGCCTGACCGCCTTCGGTGCGACCCGCAAGGCCGGCGTCCGCGCCGCCGACGACCCGCAGGTCGCGGGGCTGCGGGAGAGCGGCGCCGGCGTCGTCACCCTGGTGGCCAAGTCGCACGTCGGGCACGTCGAGAAGGCGTTGCGGACCACGCTCGAGGAGAACCTCGCGATGGTCCGCGACACCGTCAGCCACCTGCGCGCCGAGGGCCAGCAGGTCTTCCTCGACGCCGAGCACTTCTTCGACGGCTACCGGCTCGACCGGTCCTACGCGCTCGAGGTCCTCCGCACGGCGTACGACGCCGGGGCCGAGGTGATCGCGCTCTGCGACACCAACGGCGGCATGCTGCCGGGCTGGGTCTCCGACGTGGTGCACGACGTGATCGAGAACGCCCAGGTCCGCGTCGGCATCCACTGCCACAACGACACCGGCCTCGCTGTCGCGAACACGCTCGCGGCCGTCGACGCGGGCGCCACCCACATCCAGGGCTGCATCAACGGCTACGGCGAGCGCACCGGCAACGCCGACCTGGTCAACGTGGTCGCCAACCTCGAGCTCAAGCTGGACCGCCAGGTGCTGCCGCCCGGTCTGCTGACCGAGGCGACCCGGATCGCGCACGCCGTCGCCGAGGTGACCAACGTGCCGCCCGCCGCGCGCCAGCCCTATGTCGGCACGTCCGCCTTCGCCCACAAGGCCGGCCTGCACGCGAGCGCGATCAAGGTCGACCCCGACCTCTACCAGCACATGGACCCCGCGGGCGTCGGCAACGACATGCGCCTGCTGGTCTCCGAGATGGCCGGCCGCGCTTCGATCGAGCTGAAGGGCAAGGAGCTCGGCTTCGACCTCTCCGAGTCGCCCGACGTGGTCAACCGGGTCACCGCCCGGGTCAAGGAGATGGAGGCCCGCGGCTACACCTTCGAGGCCGCGGACGCCTCCTTCGAGCTGATGCTCGTCGAGGAGGCCGAGGGCCTGCGGCCGTCGTACTTCGAGGTCGAGAGCTGGCGGGTGATCACCGAGACGCTCACCCACGCCCAGCCGGGGGAGGAGGCTGTCTCCGAGGCCACGGTGAAGCTCAAGGCCGCCGACGTCCGCTACGTCGTCACCGGCGAGGGCAACGGCCCGGTCAACGCGCTCGACCAGGCGCTGCGCTCGGCGATCGTGCAGGCCTACCCCGAGATCGCGAAGTTCGAGCTGATCGACTTCAAGGTCCGCATCCTCGACCAGGGGCACGGCACCGACGCGATCACCCGTGTGCTGATCGAGACCAGCGACGGTGAGTCCAGCTGGGTCACCGTCGGCGTCGGCGCCAACGTGATCGAGGCGTCGTGGGAGGCCCTGGTCGACGGGCTGACCTACGGCCTGCGCCGCCACCACGTGGTCTGAGCCTCTCGGACGGTCAGGCGCAGCCGCGGGCCAGTCGCTCGAGGCGGGCCTGGAGGCCGGGCGGGGCCTTGTCGGCGGCCAGCTCGGCGAGGGACAGCTCGTGGACGGCCGCGTCGGCGTAGCAGCGCACGAACGACTTCTGCAGGCCCGCCGTCGGCAGGACCTGGACCGCGACCTGGGCGCGGGTGAGGGCCAGCTGCAGCGCGTCCTCCGAGCCGCCGGTGCCGCGGCGGGCCCGCTTGCCGGGGTCGCAGGACTCCAGCCGGAGTCCCGTGCCCTGCTGGGTGACCTTCGACGTACCGCGAGGGCTGCCGGCCACCCAGGCGCGCAGCGCGCCCCTCAGCTCGGTGACGTCACGACGGCTGTCGCCGACGTAGTCGATCCGCACGCAGGTGCGCCCGGCCTGCTCGTAGGCGACGTAGGCGTCACCGCCCCAGCCGTCGGCGGCGGTGAGCGCGACCTTCGGGGGGATCCGCTCGGCGAGGACGTAGAGCCAGGACGGGGAGCCGAAGGTGCCGGAGTCGAATTCCTTCGCCCCCTCGGGGACGTCGGGCTCGTCGACGGGCCACGCGGCCTGCCGGTCGGCGACCGCGATCCACGGGTCGACCAGGCCCTCCTCGCTGGTCGGCGGGCTGGTGAACAGCGAGTCGACCGCACCCTTGCCGTCGAGCTGGATCGCCAGCGCGAGCAGTGCGTCGCCCATGACGTACGGCGAGCTCGTCAGCGTGGTCAGGAACGCGGGCACCTTGGCGAGGTCCTTGCGCGCCTGCCGCGACTCCTTCGCCTGCTCCCGGGCGAGAGCCTTGCGCTCGGCGGCCGGGAGCGTCCTGGCCCAGTCGTCCTCGACCCGGCTGGCGTCGCCCTCGACGATCGCCTGCCACATGGCGGCGGCGCTGCTGTCGTCGTCGGCCTCGTGCTCCTCCGACTTCTCCTCGAGGTCGAAGTGCTGGTCCTGGAGCACGTGGGTGAGCTCGTGGACGAGCGTCGAGCGGACGGCCGGCGTGAGCTCGGTGCCCCGCATCCGGATCCGCTTGTCCTCATAGTCGTAGAGCCCGATGACCCCGCCGGCGGCGAGGTCGTTGCTGGCCTTCAGCAGGTCGACGTCGGCGTCGAGCAGGCCGAGCGCGCGCATCATGGCCTCGGTCTGCCGGATCTCCTCGCGGTCCTCGTCGGTCAGCTCGGAGTCGTCGGAGGTGACCTCCTGGTCGAACTCCTCGTCGGTGAGGAAGTCGACGTGGACGGGGTGCTCGAACTCGAGCCCGCGCTGCTTCTCGACCACCTCGACGTACGGCACGACCCGCGAGTCCCACGCGTCGGGGTAGTCGGGGCCGCGCTGCATCCACCACACGCCGAAGGCGACGGCGGAGCCGACCAGCAGCAGGCCCGCGACGAGCAGGGCGATCGTCTTGTGGCGGCCGCGGCGCGGCGGCTCGACCCACTGCACCTGCCCGTCGGGGAGCGGTGGGTACAGGTCGGTCAAGGGGTTCCCTCCACGATGCGGTGCACGAGCTCGGTCCAGCCGGCGAGCACCTGGTCCTCGGACATGCCCCCGTGGTCGATCTGCTGGCGCAGCACCGGCACGGAGAGCGGGGCGATCAGGGCGGTGGCGAGGTAGTTGAGGTTGCCGGGCACACCGAGCTGGCCCAGGAGCAGGCGCACGTGCATGCTCGCGAACCCGAGCACGGCGTGGTTCTCGCCCCACGTGCGGCCGGCGGCCTCGATCAGCGCGGCCTGGTCGAGGTGCAGCCGGAGCCGGGACGCGCCGAACGCGATCAACCGGTCCATCGGCGGCGCGCCGGGCCCCAGCGGCGGGGGACCGCTGATCACGCCGGCCTGCCACTCCTCCTCGCGGTGGTTGAGCAGCGAGGCCATCAGGCCCTCGCGGCTGCCGAAGCGACGAAACACCGTGCCCTTGCCGACGCCCGCCCTCGTCGCCACCGCGTCCATGGTCAACGCAGCGACGCCGCACCCGCCCATCAGGTCGGCCGCCGCGTCGAGCAGGGCCCGCCGGTTGCGCGCGGCGTCACTGCGCTCGGTGGGCTCGGCCGCGAGCAGGGGGAGGTCCTTCGACATGGTGCTCCGAGCCTAGGTGGAGGCACCGACGCCCGCTCGGGAAAAAACTTCTTCGAGGTCGGGAATGGAAACGGACCGCGGTCCGTTTCGACCGTCATGACTGACACCACCACCCGCGTCGCCGTCCTCGTCGGCAGCCTCCGTGCCGACTCCCTCAACCGCAAGCTGGCCGAGATCCTCAAGGCCGAGGCCCCCGCTGGTGTCGAGCTCGACATCATCGACGGCCTGGGCGAGGTCCCGTTCTACAACGAGGACCTCGACGGTGCGTCCGCGCCCGCCGCGGCCACCGCGCTGCGTGACCGCGTCGCGTCCGCCGACCGCGTCCTCGCCGTCACCCCCGAGTACAACGGCACCATGCCGGCCGTGCTCAACAACGCCATCGACTGGATCTCGCGCCCGTACGGCGCCGGTGCCATCGTCGGCAAGCCGTTCGGCGTCATCGGCGCCACCCCGACGCCGTACGGCGGCAAGTGGGCCCACGGCGACACGGCTCGTTCCGCGGGCATCGCCGGTGCGATCGTCGTCGAGGACGTCACCGTCTCGCAGCCGGCCGTCGAGGTCGACCCGACCACGGACCCCGAGGTCCGCACCAAGCTGCTCGCCGCCCTGGGCACCCTCGTCGACTTCACCCCGGCGGTCTCGGCTGCCTGACCTGGCCGACCCGCGAGGGGCTACGGTCGGGTCGTGGCCGAACTGCACGACCTGACCGCCCTCGAGCAGGGCGAGCTGGTCCGCTCCGGCGAGACCAGCCCCGTCGAGCTCACCGAGCACTACCTCGAACGCGCCGCGCGTCTCCCTCGGGAGTACGTCGACGGCGCGTTCGCCTTTCTCGACCCGGACGCCGCGCGGCGCCGGGCCCGTGAGGTGGCCGCCGTCGGGCCGGTCGGTGACGGTGCCTCGCCGCTGGCCGGCGTACCGACGGCGATCAAGGACCTCAACCTCACCCGCGGCGTGCCGACCGAGTTCGGGTCGCCCGCGTTCGCCGGCTACGTGCCCGAGGTGTCCGACGGCGTCACGCTCGCCATCGAGGAGGCGGGCATGGTCAGCCTCGGCAAGTCCAGCACGCCCGAGTTCGGCTCACCCTGCTACACCGAGCCCGAGGGACGCCCGCCCGCGGTGACGCCGTGGGACGTGACCCGGATGGCGGGTGGTTCGTCGGGCGGCGCGGCCGCGGCGGTCGCCGCCGGGCTGGTGCCGGTCGCCCAGGGCTCCGACGGCGGTGGCTCGATCCGGATCCCGGCCGCGTGCTGCGGCCTGGTCGGCCTCAAGCCGACGCGGGGGCGGATCAGCGGCTTCCCGATGTACGGCGATCCGGTCGGCCTCGCCACCTCGGGGTCGATGGCGCGGACGGTCGCCGACGCGGCCGCCCTGCTCGACGTGCTCGCCGGGCGCCGCGCCGGGGATCCGTCGTGGGCACCGGCGCCGAGCGGCCCGTTCCTGGCCGCGGCACGGCGCGACCCCGGACGGCTGCGGATCGCCTGCTTCGACACCCCCGTCATCGCCGACGTCGCGGTCGACCCCGAGGTGCTGGCGGCCTACGAGGCCACCACCCGGCTGCTGTCCTCGCTCGGCCACGTCGTCGAGGACGTCCCGGTGCCCATCCCGCCCGAGGCGGTGCCGGTGTTCGAGACCTGCTGGGCGGTGCTGACGGCCATGTCGACGGTCCCGCTGAGCGATGCCCAGGCTCAGCTGGTCCGTCCGCTCACCCGGTGGCTGGGGGAGCGCGGGGCCGCGGTGTCCGGGCCCGAGTTCGGTCTCGCCATCGGTCAGCTGCGACGCTTCGCCGGCGAGGCGCTGGTGGCGCTGGCGCCGTACGACATCGTGCTGACGCCGACCCTCGCCACCGTCCCGCTGCCGGTCGGCGCGATCCGCGACGACGCCGACCCGGCCGCCGACTTCGAGGCGCAGAAGCGCTTCACCCCGTGGACCTCGGCGTGGAATGTCACCGGCATGCCCGCGATCTCGCTGCCCCTCCACCACTCGGCCGCCGGCCTCCCGATCGGCATGATGCTCGCCGCCCGCCCCGCCGAGGAGGAGCTGCTGCTCTCCCTCGCCGCCCAGGTCGAGGCCGCGCTGCCGTGGAAGGACCGCCGCCCACCCCTCTGGTGACCCGCGAACCGTGCCTCGTGGCACCACGAACCGTGCCTCGTGGCATCCCGAACCGTGGCTCGTGGCAGCACGAACCGTGCCTCGTGGCACCACGAACCGTGGCTCGTGGCACCACGAACCGTGGCTCGTGGCACCACGAACCGAGGTCTCGGGTTGCCATCTCCCACGCTTCGTGGTGCCATCTCCGACGGTTCGTGGTGCCATCTCCGACGGTTCGTGGTGCCATCTCCGA
>NZ_LMIT01000009.1:171474-258444 GCF_001428825.1 Nocardioides sp. Root240
CACGGTTCGTGGTGCCATCTCCGACGGTTCGTGGGTCAGGGGAACCAGGTGGGGGCGGCGGTGCGGAAGTCGTCGCCGGACAGGGAGCCGGCGCCTTCGGGGAGCACGGCGAGGACGGGTACGCCGGTGACGCGGGGGAGGTCCTCGCGGTTGCAGGTCTCGGCGAGGCCGGGCGACGACGGCCAGGAGCCGATGACGAGGCCGGCGGGCTCGACCTGGACCGCGCGCAGCGCCGTGCAGGTGAGCTCGGTGTGGTTGAGGGTGCCGAGGCCGGCGCGGGTCACGACGACGACCTCGACGGGCGAGGAGACGACGTCGTCGGCGCCCCGGCGGCGCAGCGTGAAGGTCAGGTCGCGGGCGAGGTCGAGCAGGGTGCCGCCCTCGGCGTCGAGGCGCACGAGGAGGCCGCCGGCGCCCTCGACCAGCACGACGTCGTACGACGCCCCGGCGACCAGCTCGCGGATCCGGGCGACGTGCTCACGGACGGTCGGGATCGCGACCCCCTGGCGGCGGGCGGCGGTGTCGGGGGCGAGCGGCTCGTCGAGCGCGACGAACTGCACGGTCTCCACGCCGGCGAGCGACCGCACGGTGTCGACGTCCGGGGTGTCGGGTTCGGTGCCGCCGATGCCGGTCTGCACCGGCTTCACGACGAGCACCCGCTCGCCGGCAGCCGCGGCGCGGGCGGCGAGGGCAGCGGTGGCGACGGTCTTCCCGACGCCGGTGTCGGTGCCGGTGACCACGACGACCCGGGTCACTGGTGCTCCTTGACCAGCTCCACGAGGGTGTCGACGGCGCGCGCCCAGTCGTCGGCAGGTACGCCGGCCGTGACCGTGATGCGCAGGCGCGAGATGCCGTCCGGGACCGACGGCGGGCGGAAGCAGCCGACTCGCAGGCCGGCCTCGAGCGCGGCGGCCTGGGCCGCGACGGCGGCCTGCGGCGAGGACATCGGCACTGACAGCACCGCGCCCGCGGGGGCGACCACGCCGAGCACGTCGGCCAGCGCGGCGACCCGCGACCGTACGGTCGCACCCAGCTCGGGACGACGGCGGATCTCGCGCAGCGCGGCGAGCGCGCCCGCGGTCGGCGCCGGCGCGAGCCCGGTGTCGAAGATGAACGGCCGGGCCCGGTTGACCAGGTGCTCGCGCAGCGCCGTCGGGCCGAGCACGGCCCCGCCCTGGCTGCCGAGCGACTTCGAGAGGGTCGCGGTGACCACGACGTGAGGCAGGCCGGCCAGGCCCAGCGTGGTGACCAGGCCGGGGCCGTGGACGCCGACGCCGTGCGCCTCGTCGACGACCAGCAGGGCGTCGTACTCCTCGCAGAGGGCGGCCAGTTCCACCAGCGGCGCCGCGTCGCCGAGCACGGAGTAGACCGACTCGACGAGCACCATCGCCCGCTCGCCCGCGTCGTGGGCGGCGACGAGGCCGGCGTGCACCGCGTCCACGTCGCTGTGCGGAACCACCGTCAACGCAGCCCGCGAGAGGCGGACCGCATCGACCAGCGAGGCGTGGATGTGCGCGTCGGAGAGGACCCGGACGGTGCGGTCGGCGAGAGCGGTCACGATCGCGAGGTTGGCGTGGTAGCCGGTCGAGAAGACCAGTGCGGAGGGCTGCTCGAGGTAGTCGGCGAGCTCGTTCTCGAGCTCGCCGTGCAGCGCGAAGGTGCCGCTGACCAGGCGTGAGGCGCTGGCCCCGGAGCCCCACTGCAGCGCGGCGTCCGCGGCCGCCTGCCGTACGGCGGGGTCGCGGGCGAGCCCGAGGTAGTCGTTGCCGGCGAGGTCGGTCGTCGGGTCGTCGGCCGGCCGCTCGCGCAGCCGCCGGGTCAACCCGGCCTCCTCACGCTTGCTCGCCTCGTCCGCGAGCCAGTCCTGCCAGGCGCTCATCCGGCCCTCACCGCCGCTCCGATTCCTGCGACGAGCGTGTCGAGCTCGTCGTCACTGATGACGTACGGCGGCATCGCGTAGACCAGGTCCCGGAAGGGCCGCAGCCACACGCCCGCCTCGATGGCCGCGTCGGTGGCCGCCACGACGTCGACGTCGTGGTCGAGCTGCACGACGCCGACGGCGCCGAGGGTGCGTACGTCGCGCACGCCCGGCAGGTCGCGCAGCGGCGCCAGGCCGGTGGCCAGCCGGGAGCCGATGTGCCCGACGGTCGCGCTCCAGTCGCCAGCCAGCAGCACGTCGATCGACGCGCTCGCGACGGCGCAGGCCAAGGGGTTCCCCATGAAGGTCGGACCGTGCATGACGACCCCGGCCTCGCTGGCGGAGATCCCGCGGGCGACGGCGTCGGTGGTCAGGACCGCCGCGAGCGTGAGGTAGCCGCCCGTCAGCGCCTTGCCGACGCAGAGGATGTCGGGGGTCACCAGGTCGCTGACGAACAGGTGGCCGGTGCGGCCGAAGCCGGTCGCGATCTCGTCGAAGACGAGCAGGAGGCCGTGCTCGTCGGCGACCTCGCGCAGCACCTTCAGGCAGGCTGCGGGGTAGGGCCACATGCCGCCCGCGCCCTGGAGCAGCGGCTCGACGATGATGCCCGCGAGCTCGTGGTGGTGCTGGTCGGCGATGTGCCGCAGCGTCGTCGCCCACTGGGCGACCTCGTCCTCCGGGGCGAGGGCCGAGGGAGGCTGCGGTGCGAAGACCTGCTGGGGGAGCAGCCCCTGCCACATCGCGTGCATCCCGCCGACCGGGTCGGTCACGCTCATGCAGTCGAAGGTGTCGCCGTGGTAGCCGCCGAGCACGGTGAGCATCCGGGTGCGGTCGGGGCGGCCGACGCCGCGCTGGTACTGCAGCACCATCTTCATCGCGACCTCGACCGACACCGAGCCGGAGTCGGCGAGGAACACCCGCTCCAGCGGCTCGGGCGTGACCGAGAGGAGTCGACGGCCGAGCTCCACCGCGGGGGCGTGGGTCAGGCCGCCGAACATGACGTGCGAGAACTCCGCGGCCTGGTCACGCAGGGCTGCGTCGAGCACCGGGTGCCGGTAGCCGTGGATCGCCGACCACCAGGAGGACATGCCGTCGACGACCTCGCGGCCGTCGTACCCACCGCCGAGGGTGAGACGCGCGCCGGACGCGCCGGTGACGAGCCGCACCGGGGTGGGCTCGGTCATCGACGTGTACGGGTGCCAGAGGTGCTCGCGGTCGAAGGCGAGCACGTCGGCCGGCGCGGTGGTCATGGCCTCAGGCGTTGGCAGCGACTTCGGTCCCGGCGCCGCGGGAGCGGATGACCGGCTTCTCGGCGGGCGCCGCCTCGGCAGGCGCCGCGGCGACCGAGCAGCCACCGCAGCCGTCGCCGCAGCCGGAGCCGGCCGAGGAGCCGCACGGCGTGGTCGCGTGCGCGCGGTGCACGGTCGCGGCGTTGGCCTCGTGGGTCGCGATCAGCTCGGCGAAGCCGGCGTCGTCGAGGCCCAGGATCGAGAAGCCGTTGTCGCGCAGCATGTGCAGGTCGGCGAGCGCGTCCTGGCCCTCGGAGGTGAGGTAGTCGCCGAGGAAGATCGAGTTCGCGACGTGCAGCGCGGTGGCCTGCAGGGTCCGCAGGTGCATCTCGCGGCCGCCGGCGATGCGGATCTCCTTGTCGGGGCACACGAAGCGCGCCATCGTCAGGATCTTCACGCAGCGGGTGGGGGAGAGCTCCCAGGTGTTCTCGTACGGCGTGCCGTCGAACGGCATCAGGAAGTTCACCGGGATCGAGTCGGACTCCAGCGCCTTCAGGGCGAAGAGGGCCTCGACGAGCTGCTCGTCGGTCTCGCCGAGTCCGGCGATCAGGCCGGAGCAGGGGGACAGGCCGGCCGACTTGGCCTTGCCGATGGTGTCGACGCGGTCGGCGTAGGTGTGCGTCTGGACGATGTTGTCGTGGTTGGACTCGGCGGTGTTGATGTTGTGGTTGTAGGCATCGACACCGGCGCCCTTGAGCCGCTCGGCCTGGCCGTCCTTGAGCAGGCCGAGGCAGGCACAGACCTCGACGCCGTCGTACTCGTCCTTGAGGGCCTCGGTCATCTCGACGACCTTGTCGATGTCGCGGTCCGAGGGGCCGCGGCCGGAGGACACCATGCAGACGCGGGTCGCGCCGCCGCGCAGACCGGCCCCGGCCTGCTTGAGGGTCTCCTCCTTCGAGAGGTAGGAGTACTTGAGGATCGGCGCCTCGGAGCCCATCGCCTGGCTGCAGTAGTTGCAGTTCTCGGGGCACAGGCCGGACTTGAGGTTGACCAGGTAGTTGACCTTGACCGTGTTGCCGAAGTGCTCGCGGCGCAGGCGGCCGGCGGCGGCGACGAGGAACATCAGCTCGGAGTCGGGCGCCTGCAGGACGGCGAGTGCGTCGGCCTCGGTCGCCGCGCCGCCCTCGAGGATGCGGGTGGCGAGCGCGTCGAAGTTCGTGGTCATGGGCACTCCTGGTGCGGTAAGTTGAACACTGTTCAGTTGAAGGGTAACGGGGATCGGGGGGACGCGCCAGATGGGCTACCGACGTACGGACGTCCTCGAGCGGGCGATCGAGCTCCTCGACGCGGGCGGCATCGACGGGTTGACCATGCGCAAGCTCGCCGCCGACCTCGGTGTCCAGCCCGGCGCGCTCTACCACCACTTCGCGAGCAAGGACGCGCTGTACGCCGCGATCGCGGACGAGATCCTGCGTCGCGGCCGGCGCCCCGCCGAGATCCTCGCCTGGGACGCGGAGGTGCAGCTGCTGTGCCTGGGCCTGCGCAGCGCGATGGCCCGCCACCGCGACGGCGCCCTGCTGATCACACAGGTCCACCGCGCCGACGGCGAGGCCCTGGAGCAGCCGCTGCGCGACGCGCTGGCCCGTGGGGGCGTGGACGACGACCTCGCCCGCGTCGGCGCGCGGACGCTCGTCCGGCTGGTCCTGGCCCACGAGCACGACGACGCGGACGACTTCAACGTCGCGCTCGGGCTGGTCCTCGACGGGTTGCGCCAGCGGGTCACCGCGTCGACGTGAACGTCACGCTCCGCGGGTCGTTGGCGGCGCGCTGGAGGGTGGCGCGGGTGCAGTCCCAGCAGTTCTGCTGGACGACGACGCGGTGGCCGCCGACGTCGAGCACCCACCACCGGCCGTGGTACGGCGGCGGCGCGCCGACGACCGTGGCGGTACGTCCGGGGAGCTGGACCGCGCCGTCCCCGCTGCAGCGGGAGGCGTCGTAGGCCCGTGGGACGTCGGCCTCCAGGTAGTAGCCGCTCGCGCCGCCCAGGCGGACGGGCTCCGGGGCGGAGACCTCGAAGACGGGGAGCGCGGCCATCGCGGCGACGAGGGCGTCGACGCCCGGCCCGACCGGGACGATCCCCCCGGCGCAGGGGTCGCGCGGCACGCCGTAGTCGTCCCCCGCGAGCTCGACCTTGAGCACCACCGCGGCGCTGGAGAGGAAGAGTCCGTCGTCGTGGGCCGAGGAGCCGTCGGGCAGGTCGACGTCGTAGGAGATGTCCTCGCCCAGGTCGATCCGGTAGCGGCCGGCGGGCACGTCGACGAAGTCCTCGCCGGCGGGCGCGGCGGGCAGGGCGTGCACCCCCTCGGGCAGGTCGCTCGGCGAACGGGTGGGCTCCTTGACGGGCTGGGAGTCGTCGCGCCCGTCGCCGTGCGTGGCGATCCCGATGCCGCCGGCGACGAGGACGACCGCAGCGAGCGCGCCGACCAGCCCCCGCGCCCGGTGCTGCCGACGTCGCGCGGTGTGCTCGAGCGAGGCGAAGTCCGGTGGCGTGACGTCGTGCGCCAACTCCCTCAGCCCGTCCCAGTCAGCCATGGCTCGGTTCCTCCCTCTCGGTGGCCTGCTCCGAGTCGGCCAGCAGCTCGGCGAGCCGCTGGCGTCCCCTGCCCAGCCGGGACTTGACGGTGCCGGCCGGGAGCCCGAGGTCGTCGCGATCTCGTCGACCGTCCGGTCGGCGAGGTGGTGGAGCACCACCACCTCGCGCTGACCGACGTCGAGCTGGGCCAGGGCGGACACGAGAGCGACGTGCTCGGGCCCGATCTCGGCGACCGGGGCCGGCCCACGGTCGAGGGCCTGGTGGTGTCGTACGACGGCACGGTGGCGCCACCCGCCGTGCAGCCGGCGGAGCGCGACGGTCCGGATCCACGCCTCGGGGTTGAGCACGGACTGGAGGGTGCGCCGCTTCCGGAGCGCGGTGATGAAGGCCTCCTGCACCGCGTCCTCGGCGTCGGCGAGGTCGCCGCAGAGGGCGTACATCTGGACCACCAGCCGTCGGTACGACGCTGCGTACAGCGCGTCGAGGTCGTGCACCTCGCGCCTGCCGTCAATGAGCGCCCCCGTCATCCGGATCAACCGTCCCGCATCACGGCGCGGCTGTGAAGGCGAGCGTCGAGGGGATCGGGCGCGCGGCGTCGAGCTGGGCGGCCGAGCAGTCCCAGCAGTTCTGCTGGACGACCACGCGCTGGCCGTGGACGTCGAGGACCCACCAGCGTCCGTCGTACGGCGGAGGCGCGCTGACCGCGGTGTCGGGGTTGCTGGGGAGCTGGAGCGAGCCCATGCTGCTGCAGCCGGAGGCGTCGTAGGCCTCGGGGCTGTTGGCCTCGAGGTAGAAGCCGTCCGCTCCGCCGAGCGAGACGGGCTCCGGCTCCGAGACCTCGTAGACGGGCACGCCGGCCAGGTCGTCGACCAGGGCGTCGACGCCGGCACCGGAGGGGAGGATGCCGCCCGCGCACGGGTCGCGCGGCGCGCCGTACTCCCTGCCGGCGAGCTCGACCTTCAGCACGGCCGAGCCGGAGGCGAGGAACAGGCCGTCGTCGTGGGCGGAGGTGCCCTCGGGCAGGTCAACGTCGAACGAGAGCCCCTCGCCGAGGTCGATCCGGTAGCGGCCGGCGGTCAAGTCGACGAAGTCCTTGCCGGCGGCGCGCGCGGGGAGCGCCCGAACGCCGTCGGGAAGGTCGTCGTCGGCGACCGGGCTCGTGGTCGGGCCGGTGGCGGGGCTGGTGGACGGCTGGTCGGCCGCCTTGTCGTCATCTGCGTCGTCGGAGCAGGCGCCGAGGAGGGCCGTGGCCGCCACGAGCGCGACCGAGGTCCGGAGGAAGGTGGTGTGTCTCATGCACCCACGAGGTCCGAGCCGTGCGCCGGGTTCCCGGGCGCGTCGAATCTTTACCCGGCGACCGGGACGGACGCCTCTCGTTATCGTGGAGGTAACACCGAGGAGGCAGTGTGGACGACATGGCACCGAAGACCCAGAAGCCGGTGACGGTGGTCCTGTTCGGGGCGACGGGGGACCTCGCTCGGCGCAAGCTGTTGCCGGGACTGCTCCATCTCTTCGAGACCGGCTTGCTGCCCCAGCTCCAGATCGTCGGTACGTCGCTCGACGAGCACACGACCGAGTCCTTCGTCGCGTTCGTGCACGAGGCGGTCAAGGAGTTCTCGGGCGACGACGGCGACATGGATGCCTGGCCCGAGTTCGCGCCGCTCCTGCACTGGGCGCCCGGGGCCGAGGGCGCGGCCGGGCTGCGGGCCGCGGTCGAGAAGGCCGAGTCCACGCTCGAGGGCGACCGGATCCGCCTGCACTACCTGAGCGTCCCGCCGAAGGCGGCGCTCTCGGTGGTCAAGACGCTCGACGACGCCGAGCTGGTCGAGGGCAGCCGGATCATCATGGAGAAGCCCTTCGGTGTCGACCTCGCCTCCGCGAAGGCCCTCAACGCCGAGCTGCACAAGACCTTCGACGAGTCGCAGATCTACCGGATCGACCACTTCCTCGGGAAGGAGGCCGCGCAGAACATCCTCGCGTTCCGGTTCGCCAACGGCCTGTTCGAGCCGATCTGGCACCGCAACAACATCGACCACGTCCAGATCGACGTGCCCGAGGAGCTCGGCCTCGACCAGCGGGCCAACTTCTACGAGTCGACCGGGGCCTACAAGGACATGGTCGTCACCCACCTCTTCCAGGTGCTCGCCTTCACCGCGATGGAGCCGCCGACCTCGCTCGCCCCGGACGCGATCCGGGAGGAGAAGGACAAGGTCTTCCGGTCGATGCTGCCGATCGACCCGGCCGACGTGGTGCGCGGGCAGTACCAGGGCTACCGCGACATCCCGGGCGTCGCGCGCGAGTCGGAGACCGAGACCTTCATCGCGCTCAAGTGCTTCATCGACAACTGGCGCTGGGCCGGCGTGCCCTTCTACCTGCGCACCGGCAAGCGGATGGCCGAGGGGGCGCGGATCATCTCGATCGCCTTCAAGGAGCCCCCGAAGTCGATGTTCCCGGCCAACTCGGGCGTCGGCGACCACGGCCCCGACCACCTCACCTTCGACCTCGCCGACAAGGCCAAGATGTCGCTGTCCTTCTACGGCAAGCGCCCCGGGCCCGGCATGAAGCTGGACAAGCTCTCGATGCAGTTCGCGATGGGCGACACGACCTGGGCCGGCTCCGTGCTCGAGGCCTACGAACGCCTCATCTACGACGCCGCGCGCGGCGACCAGACCCTGTTCAACTCCGCCGAGGGCATCGAGCGGCTCTGGGAGGTCTCCGCGCCGCTGCTCGAGAACCCGCCGATCGTGCGGCCCTACCGCCAGGGCAGCTGGGGCCCCAACCAGATCCACCAGCTGATCGCGCCCTACGCCTGGCGGTTGCCGTTCGAGCGGGCCTGGCGCGACCCGAACGCCACCGGCGGCTGAGGTTCGACCCGGGAAGTCTGGGGAAATGCTGCCGTGACCAGGCCCGCCTGAGAGGCTGGGCCGCGATCCCCCAGCTCGGAAGAGGTTTGTCTCGTGGTTGCACCGTCCCGACTCTCCCGCGGCGTCGTCGCCGCAGCGGCGCTGCTCGCCGCCGTCGTCCCGATCGTCGTCGTACCGAGTGCCTCGGCAGACGACGACGGCAAGCAGAAGGTCCTCACCTCCTCCGTCGCGCGCGACGAGCGGCGGGTCCGCGCGAACGCCGCGCTGGATCGGGTCGAGAAGATCGCCGACGGTACGGCGAGCGAGGCGGAGAAGGCGTCGTACACGATCGCCCGGCGTGACCTGCGCGTCGCGCTGCGCGACCTGGGCCGCGCCGACCAGGCGCGTGCCGCCGCGATCCTGGCGCGCCCCGCGACCGACCAGGTGCTGTGCAGCGCGACCACCTGCGTGCGCTGGGCGACCGGCGTCGCCACGCCGCAGTTCGCCCAGTTGGCCCTGACCACGGTGGACCAGGTGCGGGCCAAGTACCAGGCTGCGGGCTACCGGGCGCCGCTGGGCGACGGCACCTCGGGTGGTGACGCCCGGACAGACGTCTACCTCGAGGACAGCGGTTCCGAGGGCCTCTACGGCTACTGCGACTCCGACGACCCGAAGATCTCCACACCCGGCGCCGTCGGGTTCGACGTCTCCGCCTACTGCGGCCTCGACAACGACTTCTCGACGTCGCAGTTCCCGGGCAACCCGACCAACAACCTGAAGGTCACCGTCGCCCACGAGTTCTTCCATGCCGTCCAGTTCGCCTACGACTTCCTCGAGGACGGCTGGTTCATGGAGGGCACCGCGGCCTGGGTCGAGGACGAGATGTACACCGCCGTCAACGACAACCGCCAGTACCTCTGGACCAGCCAGCTGCGCGCGCCGGGCCGCTCGCTCGACCTCTTCGGCGGCGGCTACCACTACGGCACGTGGCTGTTCTTCCGCTACCTGACCGAGCGCTTCCCGGGGAAGTCGGGCGGCCTGCCGTCCCTCGTGCGCAGGATGTGGGAGCTGGCCGACGGTGCCGTCGGTGGCCCTGACTACTACTCGATCTCAGCGGTGGCGCAGGCCCTGGCCGAGCGTGGCACCAACCTGACCACGCAGTACAGCCGCTTCGCGATGGCCAACCGGTCGCCGCGCAGCTTCTACCGCGAGGGCGCCGCCTACCCGAAGGCAGTGGCGAGCAGCGTCGTCGTCCGTGCCTCCCGTCCCAACGCGCCGGCCACGGCCCGCACGCTCGACCACCTGACCTCGGCCACCGTTCGCTACGTCCCGTCGCGCACGACCGCCCGCAGCTGGAAGCTCAAGCTGACGCTCAACATGGCCGACCGCGTGCGGGGATCGGCCGCGATCGTCCGCGTGTTCTACCGCAGCGGCGCGGTGAAGACGATCAACGTCGCGCTGAGCTCGACGGGTGGCGGCGTCGTCCGCGTGCCCTTCTCGACCCGCACGGTCCTCAGCGTCGAGGTCACCATGGCCAACGCCAGCCGCCGCTTCTACGGCAACACCTGCTTCTCCTACGAGACGCCGCTCTCGTGCGGTGGCGCCACCCCGATGGACGACAACCTGCGCCAGGTCGTCGACCCGGTCGCCTACCGCTGACGCACCGTCCGCGGGGCCGGCTCAGTCGATGACGCCGGCCTCGCGGGCCAGGCGCACCGCGTGCACGCGGTTGGTCGCGTGCAGCTTGCGCATCGCGTTCTTCAGGTAGGACTTCACCGTGCTCTCGACGAGCCCGAGCGACTCCGCGACCTGGCGGTTGCTCTGGCCGAGGGCCACGTGCGCCAGGACGTCGACCTCGCGTGCGGCGAGGCCGGTCGGCGGCTGCGTACGGGGCTGCGCGGGCGTGGGCTCACGCCCCTCGTCGACCCGGTGCCGCACCTCCTCGAGGCGCTGCCGCAGCGCGTCGTCCTGCACCAGGGCGGCCAGGTCGGCGAGCTCGTCGGAGATGTCGCGGAGGTCGGCGCGCGTCAGCTGGACGGCGGGTGCGGGCGTGGCGGGAGGTGCGGCGAGCGCCGTCAGCCGGCGGCGGACCTCGTCGTCGACGGCGATGTCGCGCTCCACCTTGCGGACCAGGGGCAGGAAGGAGTCGTACCAGACGTCGCCGAGCACCACCTGCGTGCGGTGGGCGAGGTAGACGACCATCCGCGGGACGCGGTCGACCACGATCGGCAGGGCGGTCACCGTCTCGAGCTGCTCGGCGCGCACCGGGCCGTCGTACTGGTGGGTGATGCCGCGCGCGTCGTAGTAGTTGGTGACCGAGACGGGGCGTCCGATCATCAGCGCCTTGCCGCCCAGGCCGTAGCTGCTGCGGACCCGGAGGCCCTGCAGTGAGCGGGTGTTCGCTCCGTGCAGACTGGTGATGTCGAGGGCGGTCCCGGCGCTCACGACCGGTCCACCGAAGGCGACGTCGCTGCGGCCGACGGCGCGGAAGTCTGCCAGCGTTCGCAACAGCCGGGCGCCGTCGTAGGGCGCCTCCGGGAGGAGCTCAGCTGTCATGCTCACCACGGTAGGTGACCGCGATCACAGCGGCAATCCGGCTACCTCCTTAGGGAGGTGGCCCCAACCCTCAGGCGGTGCGGAACTCGTAGTCGTCCAGCGGGAACCGCACCGCCTCGCGGTGGGCCGAGAGGGTCGAGGTCGGCCGCAGCAGCACCGCCTCGCCGTGCTGGTTGAAGTAGTAGCTGCGGGCCGTCGCGCACTGGCCAGCGTTGAACACCGAGTTCCCGAGCAGTCCGGTCATCCGGTCGAGGAACTCGGTGTTCGCGCGCTCGGTGACCTCGAAGACGCCGGCACCCTTCTTCTCCATCCCCTCGAGCAGCCGGGCCATGTGGGCCATCTGGGTCTCGATGGTCGTGAAGTAGGACAGGCCCGAGTAGGAGTAGGGGCTGTTGAGGGAGAAGAAGTTCGGGAACCGCGGCACCGCGATGCCCTCGTAGGCGCTGAACCGGGTCTCGCGCCACCACTTGCCCAGGTCGCGGCCCTCGCGGCCGATCACCTCGATGGCCGGGAAGTTCACGTCCCACAGGTTGAAGCCGGTCGCCAGCACGAGCACGTCGAGGTCCGCGCGGTAGCCGTCGACAGTGACGATGCCGCCGGCGTCGACGTGGTCGATCGTGGTGGTCTCGAGATCGACGTGCGGCTTGGTGAAGGTCGGGAAGTAGGTGTTGCTGAACGTCGGCCGCTTGCACCCGAAGTCGTAGTCGGGAGTGAGCTTGGCGCGCAGCTCCGGGTCCTTGACCTGGCGCCGCAGGTGGGCCTCGCAGACCCGCTTGCCGAGCTGGTTGGCGGCCGGCAGGTCCTTGAAGTGCAGGACGCCGGCGACCATCAGCAGCTCGAGAATCGATGTCCCGGCCAACCGGGCAGCCTTCTGCGTCAGTGGCACCCTCGCGAACGCCCCGCGCACGATGCCCGGCACCGGTCCGTCCAGCTTCGGGCTGACGTAGATCGGCGTGCGTTGGTAGACCGTCAGGTGGTCGGCCACCTTCGCGAGCTCGGGGATCAGCTGGACGGCGGTCGCACCGGTGCCGATGATGCCGATCCGCTTGCCCTGCAGGTCCACGTCGTCGTCCCAGCGGGTGGTGTGCATGACCGTGCCGGCGAAGTCCTCGACGCCCGCGATGTCGGGCAGCCTCGGCTGGGAGAGGAAGCCGGTCGCGGTGACCAGGAAGCGGCCGACGACGGTCTCGCCGCCCTCGATCGCGACGTGCCAGGTCGACGTCTCCTCGTCCCAGCGGGCGCCGTCGACGACGGTGTCGAAGCGCATCCGGCGGCGCAGGTCGTACTTGTCGGCGACGTGCTCGGCGTACTGCTTGAGCTCGGCGCCGGGGGCGAACAGCCGTGACCAGTGCGGGTTCGGCTCGAAGGAGTAGGAGTAGGTCGTCGACGGGATGTCGACGGCCAGGCCGGGGTAGCGGTTGACGTGCCAGGTGCCGCCGAGGTCGTCCTCGCGCTCGAGGATGACCAGGTCGTCGTACCCGAGGCGCTGGAGCTGGATCGCGGCGCCCATGCCGCCGAAGCCTGCGCCGACGATGACGGCGTCGTGGACGTGCGTGCTCATGCGTTGCTCCGATCGTTGCTGGCGTGGGTGTGGGCGGCCTCGTCGAGCCGCGCCGTGTACGCCGCCCGCGCGGCCGTGTCGGGGTGGAGGGCCCGGTCGCCCTTCACCACCTTGCGCACCCGGTCCATCACGGGGACCGGTACGAGGTGGGTGCCGGCGGCGATCGCGCCGACGTACCGGGGGACGGCGATCTCGGCCGCGCGATGGCGCACCGAGCCGACGACGGCGTCGGCGATGTCGCTGGGCTTCACCTTCGGGATCGGCCTCATGTCGAAGCCGGACGCGAGGTCGGTGTCGACGGCCGACGGCAGGACCGCGGTCAGCGTCACCCCGTGCGGCGCCATCTCCAGGCGGGTCGCGGCGGTGAGGCCGACGACGGCGAACTTGCTCGCGTTGTAGACCGCGAGCCCCGGCACGGGGAACTTGCCCGCGAGCGAGGCGATGTTGACGACGTGGCCGCGACGGCGCTCGACCATGCCGGGCAGCACGCGGCGCAGGCCGTTGATCACGCCCTGGACGTTGACCTCCATGGTCAGCCGGTCGGTCGCCGGGGTCTGCTCGAGGAAGGCGCCGCTCGGCATCACGCCGGCGTTGTTGACCAGGACGTCGACCGGGCCGTGCTCGGCCTCGGCGGCGCTCACGAAGGCGTCGTACGACGCCGCGTCGGCCACGTCGACGTGGTGGCCGCTCGCGCCGATCTCCTCGGCGGTGGCGGTGGCCGCGGCGAGGTCGAGGTCGCCGATGGACACCGTGGCGCCCCGCGCGAGGAAGGCCTCCGCGGTCGCGCGACCGATGCCGCGGGCACCGCCGGTGATGACGACGTGGGCGCCACCGAGGTCGATGCGGGTGGGTCGGTCCGTCGACAGGATCATCGGGTGGGCTCCAGGGTCTTGAGGCGGCGGGAGACGAGGGACGGTGCGCTCCTGCGGGCGGTGGTGCGCACGTCGTCGAGGCGGTCGGCGTCCATGAAGTTGGCGCCCATCGCGCCGAGGTCGGCGCGGGTGGGCTCGATCCGGGAGACCCGCGCGCCGGCAGCGCGCAGCGCGGCGACCTCGTGGTCGACCCGGCGGGTCATCGGGTGGCGCAGCAGGCGCTCGATCCGCGCCGCGCCCTTCGCGGGGGCGCCGCCGTGGCTCGACATCGGCGCCACGACCACGACCTCGTCGACGCGACCGGCCGCGACCTCGGGCAGCAGGAGGTCGGCGGACGTGGGGGAGACCGTCCCGCCGTCGAGCAGCTGGCGGCCGTCGACGGCGACCGGCGGGAACCAGCCGGGTATCGCCCAGCTGGCCGCGATCGCGGTACCGAGCGTGGTGGTCGGCGCGTCCGGGTGACCGAGCGCGACCCGCTCACCCGTGCGGGCGTCCGCGGCGACCAACCAGGTCGCGGGGTGCTTGGTCCAGCCGCTGCGGGTCTCGAGCGCGTCGCCGAGCTCGACCAGCCAGTGCGGGTTGCCACCGCCGCGCGGCAGCAGCCCGGCGAGTCCGGCCAGCACGTCCACCCGGCGTCGTACGGCGGCGCGGGTCAGGCCGAGCCCGGGCCACCACGGCCGCGGAAGGCCCGGCAGCCTGCCCGGGGCATCGGGGGAGGAGAGGTGCGCGGCGACCCGGCGGTCGGACGCGGCGTCGATGGCGCAGGCGCGCACGCCGGAGCCCAGCAGGGCGACCAGCTCGGCGCCGGCCGACGTACCGATGAGGACCTCGGCGGTCCGCGGGTCCCAGCCCTGCCGCTCCAGCTCGGCGAGGACGGCAGCCGTCCAGGCGAAGCCCAGGGTGCCTCCGCACCCGATCACCAGCGCGCGTCCCACGGGCCCCCCTGAGGTCAAAACGGAATGGCGTGTCAGTTTCGGAACGTATCGTCATTTCCTGCGCCCTGCAATAGGCTCGTGACCGTGACGACAGTGGAGGCTGGACCCAGTCGCCTCGAGCGGCGCAAGGCCGAGACCCGGCGCGAGATCATCGACGCCGCCTTCACCTGCTTCGCCGAGCAGGGCTACCACGCGACGGGGATCGCCGACATCGCCGCGCGACTGGGCATCGGCCACGGCACCTTCTACCGCTACTTCGAGAACAAGCGCGACATCGTCGAGCACGTCATCGACGACCTGGTCGAGCGCATCGTCGCGACCCTCGGCGCCGAGAACGCCCCCGACGCCGTCAGCACCCTCGACGACTACCGCGCGCAGTCCGAGCGGATCGGCGCCGGCCTGGCCCGCATCTTCAGCGAGGATCCCCGCGTCCCGCAGCTGCTGCTCTCCGCCGCCGGCATCGACGACGCCATGCGCGAGCGGATGCTCGACCTCTTCGCCGCGACGGCACCGCTGACCGCCGCCTACCTCGAGCACGGTGTCCACCACGGCTACCTCCGTGCCGACCTCGACGTCGAGTCCACCGCCCAGGCCATCAACGGCATGATCCTCGGCTCCGTCCTCGCGGCGCTCCGCGATCCGTCGCCCGAGCGGCAGGCGCGGCTGAGCGCCGCGATCCGCGCGGTCATGTACGACGGCATCGCCGCGCGCTGAAGCCCCCGGCTGCAAGGCCGCGCTGATCGGGGGATCGGCCACTCCGTCGCCGAGAGGTGACCTGGATCTCTGGCGCGACGGCAATATGTCCATAAAGTCAGTCGAGAAACATTTATTGACGGCAAGGGGGCGCCGGATGATCGAGATCGCCGGACTCACGAAGTCCTACGGGAGCACGACCGTGCTCGACGGCATCGACCTGACCGTCGACGAGGGCCGGATCGCCGCGGTGGTCGGCCCGAGCGGGGCCGGGAAGAGCACGCTCGCCCGGTGCATCAACCTGCTCGAGCGTCCGACGAGCGGCACCATCGCGGTCAACGGGCAGGACCTGACCCGGCTCTCGCGCCGCGACCTGCGCGAGGCGCGCCGCCAGATCGGCACCGTGTTCCAGTCGGCCAACCTGCTGCGGCGGCTGACCGCCGCGCAGAACGTCGCGCTGCCGATGCGCCACGCCGGCCTGCCTGACCAGGAGGTACGACGGCGCGTGGCCGAGCTGCTGGAACGCGTCGGCATGCTGCACCGGGCCAACCACTACCCCTCCCAGCTGTCCGGCGGCCAGCGCCAGCGGATCGGGATCGCCCGCGGCCTCGCGCTCCAGCCGGCCGTGCTGCTCTCGGACGAGGCCACCTCCGGGCTCGACCCGGAGACGACCCTGTCCATCCTCGACCTGCTCGCCGAGCTGCGGGACGACCTCGGTGTCACGATCCTCGTGATCACCCACGAGATGGACGTGGTGCGTTCCGTCGCGGACCTCGTCGCGCAGCTCGACCACGGACGGATCGTCGAGCAGGGGACGGTCTCCGACGTCGTACGACGGTCCAACTCGCCACTCTCGCGCGCCCTGCTGCCGATGCCTCCCGTCGCCGTGGACGAGCAGCTGCGGGCCTGGGCGGTCCGCTACGAGGGCCCCGAGGTCTCACCGGTGTGGCTGGCGCAGGCCGGCCGCGAGCTCGACACGGACGTCGCCGTGCTCGCCGCGCTCGTCGAGGCGGCGGGTGACCATCGCGTCGGCCGACTCACCGTCGGCCTCGATCCCCAGCTCGACGACCGCCGCGTGGTCGAGGTCCTCACCCGGTACGGCGTCGTCGCCGAGCCGGTCGACCGGGCGGTGCTCCGCGCGGTGGCGACGGGGGCGAACGTCGCGGCGGAGGGCGCCGCATGATCGCGCTGCTCGGCACGCCGTGGCCCGACGTGCCGGACCTGATGGTGCCTGCGCTCGGCGAGACCTTCCGCATGGTCGCCGTGGTCATGGCCATCGTCGTCGCCCTGGGCGGTCCGCTCGGCCTGCTGATCTTCAACACCTCGCCGCTGGGGCTCTTCCCGAACCGCGCCGTGCACGTGTCGATCAGCTGGATCGCCAACCTCGGGCGGTCGCTGCCCTTCCTGGTGCTGATGGCGGCGGTGATCCCGGTGACCAAGCTCGTCTTCGGGACCACGATCGGCTTCAAGGCCGCGCTGATCCCGATGTCGATCGCCGGCATCGCGTTCTTCGCCCGGCTGACCGAGAACGCCGTGCGCGAGGTGCCACGCGACCTGCTCGACGTCGGCCTCGCGGGCGGCAGCAGCAGGTCCCAGATCATCACGTCCATCCAGCTGCGTGAGGCGATGCCGGGGCTGGCTGCCGGCCTCACCCTCAATGTCATCGCGATGATCGAGTACTCCGCGATCGCCGGCGCCATCGGCTCCGGCGGCGTCGGCTACCTCGCGGTCAACTACGGCTACCGGCGCTTCGACGACAACATCATGATCGCCTGCATCGTGCTGCTGGTCGTGCTCGTCCAGCTCATCCAGTTCTCCGGCGACCGCGTCGTCCGGGCGCTGTCCCGCTGAGCCTGTATTCGGTGAATACGGGCCAAGTCCCTCCCCATCCCTCCCTGCGTCTGCGCAGACCTCGAAAGGAACAGTCATGTCCACCACCCAGCAGCCCGGCAAGCGCGAGGCCGACGCCGGTCGCGATGCCATCGACCTCGGCGGATCCGGCCGGAAGTGGCTCTGGCCCGTCGCGGCCGGGGTCGTCGTGCTGGCCCTCGCCCTCTTCCTCGTCCTCAAGCTCACCGGCTCCGACGAGAAGGCGGTCGAGGGCAGCCACTTCGGCAACGACTTCCAGATCGCCTACCAGGCCAGCAGCGCCTCGGAGAAGGCCTTCCTCGACTACCTGAACGAGGAGATCGCCCCTGACCACGGCGTGACCATCAAGGGCGTCGGCATCGAGGACGGCAACCAGCTCGACCAGGCCACCGCCGACGGCCAGTACATCGCCAACATCTACCAGCACAAGCACTGGCTGAAGCAGGTCACCGACTCCACCGGCATGGACCTCACCGCCCTCGGTGAGGTCTTCCAGTGGTCGTACTCCGTCTACTCCACGAAGTACGCCTCGCTCGACGAGCTCCCGAAGGGCGCCACGGTCGCGCTGCTCAACGACCCGGCCAACACCGCGCAGGCGCTGTGGATCCTCGAGCGTGCCGGCAAGCTGACCTTCAAGGACGGCGTGGACCCGTGGGCCGCCACCGAGCAGGACATCGCCGACAACATCGGCGGGTACAAGTTCACCTACATCGAGTACGGCGCCGGCCCGCGCACGCTCGACTCGGTCGACGCGGTCATCGACTACAACATGTCCTTCGTCGACGCGGGCACCCCGGACAAGTACCGGATCTTCGAGCCGGACGCCCCGAAGGAGTTCGCCGGACAGCTGGTCGTCGGCACGGCGTACCTCGACGACCCGCAGGTCGCGAAGCTGAAGGAGGTCTTCTTTGACGAGAGGGTCCAGGCCTACCTCGCCGAGAACACCGACCCGAACCTCTCGGGCCAGCTCGCCCCCGTCTCGGCGGACTGACGCGCGTCGTCCGTCGCCGGCCTCGTCTCCCGACCATCGGGGGCGAGGCCGGAATATACCCATAGGGGGTATCGTTCCCGTCACCATGAACCCCCGGAACGCGCTCGCTGCCAGCGCCACCCTGCACTGCCTCACCGGCTGCGCGATCGGTGAGATCGCCGGTCTGATGATCGGTACGACGATCGGCCTGTCGAGCGGGCAGACGATCGTGCTCGCGATCGGCCTGGCCTTCGTGTTCGGCTACCTGCTGTCGTCGCTGCCACTGGTCGGCGCGGGGATGTCGCTGGGCCGGGCGCTGAGGCTGGTCCTCGCGGCCGACACGGTCTCGATCATCGTGATGGAGGTCGTCGACAACGCGGTGATGGCCGTGATCCCCGGCGCGATGGACGCCGGCCTGGTCGACCCGGTCTTCTGGATCGGCATGATCGTGGCGCTCTCGGCGGCCTTCGTCGCCGCCTTCCCGGTCAACCGCCACCTCATCGACCGCGGCAAGGGCCACGCCCTCCACCATGCCCACCACGGCGACCCCGGTGGTCACGAGCAGCACCAGCACGGGACGGAGCACCACTGATGAACACGAGCACCCTCGCCGCCGGCGTGATCGGCTTCCTCCTCGGCGGCCTGACCGTCTCGACCGCCGCCACGCTGCAGGACGACGACGGCGGGCCGGCCCACGGGGTGGACCGACCCGCCGTCGTCAGCGAGCGCTGAGCCTGCTCACTCCGGCTTGTGGGCGATCGCGGCCGCGACCGCATGGTGCACCTCGGGGTGGAACACCGAGGGCATGATGAAGCTGGCGTTGAGCTCGTCGTCGCGCACGACGTGCGCGATCGCGTCCGCGGCCCGCAGGCACATCTCGACGGTCACCTCGGTGGCCCGCGCGTCGAGCAGTCCCCGGAAGACGCCGGGGAAGGCGAGCACGTTGTTGATCTGGTTCGGGAAGTCCGAGCGGCCGGAGGCGACCACGGCGGCGTACTTCGCGGCCTGGGCCGGGTCCACCTCCGGGTCGGGGTTGGCGAGTGCGAAGACGACCGGGTCGGCGGCCATGGTCGAGATCCACTCGGGCTTGAGGACGCCGGGCGCGCTGACCCCGATGAAGACGTCGGCGCCGACCAGCACGTCCTGCAGGCCGCCGCTGCGGAGGTCGCGGTTGGTCAGGCCGGCGAGCTCGGTGTGTGCCTCCGACAGGACGGTGTCGCCGGCGACCAGTGCCCCGGCGCGGTCGACCACGACGACGTCCTGGACGCCGGCGGCGATCAGCAGCTTCACGATCGCCGTACCGGCCGCGCCGGCACCGGAGACCACGACGCGCGCCGCGCCGATCTCCTTCTTGACCACGCGCAGTGCGTTGGTGAGGGCGGCGAGGACGACGATCGCGGTGCCGTGCTGGTCGTCGTGGAAGACCGGGATGTCGAGCCGCTCGCGCAGCCGGGCCTCGATCTCGAAGCAGCGCGGCGCGGCGATGTCCTCGAGGTTGATGCCGCCGAAGCCGGGGGCGATCAGCTCGACCGCGCGCACGATCTCGTCGGTGTCCTGGGTGTCGAGGCAGATCGGCCACGCGTCGATCTCGCCGAACCGCTTGAACAGCGCCGCCTTGCCCTCCATCACCGGCAGGGCCGCACCGGGACCGATGTTGCCCAGGCCGAGCACTGCCGACCCGTCCGTGACGACGGCGACCGTGTTGCCCTTGATGGTCAGGCGTCGTACGTCGTCGGGGTTCTCGTAGATCGCCATCGAGACCCGCCCGACGCCGGGCGTGTACGCCAGCGACATGTCGTCGCGGGTCTTGAGCGGAACCTTGGAGGCGACCTCGATCTTGCCGCCGAGGTGGATCAGGAAGGTCCGGTCGGAGACCTTGTGCACCTCGACGCCCTCGACCGCCGCGACCGCGGTCTGCAGCTCGGCCGCGTGCTCGGCGTCGGCGGCGGAGCAGGTGACGTCGACGGTGAGCCGGTTGCTGCTGGACTCCGCGACGTCGATGGCGGTGACCATCCCGCCCGCGCCGGCGATGGCGGTCGCGACCTCGCCGACCACGCCGTGGTCGACGGTGGTGTGCAGACGCATGGTGATCGAGTACGACGAGGCGGTGGCGGTCTTGGAGGGCACGCCTCCAGTCAACTCCGCTTCGGGGGTTACTCGGAAGTCGCAAGCCGCTGAACTCAACGACCACAACCCTGGACAGGTGTCCAGTCGGGTGTCATGCTGCCTCGGTGTTCCCTGAGATCGGCTGCTACGGACTCGCCGGCCACACCTCCTCGCCCCGCGACCTGCTCGACGAGGCACGCCTCGCCGAGGACCTCGGCATCGGCGCCCTCTTCCTGTCGGAGCGCTTCAACGTCAAGGACGCCGGCGTGCTCGCCGGAGCCGCCGCGGCCGCGACGGAGCGGCTCGGCATCGCGACGGCGGCGACCAACCACAACACGCGGCACCCGCTGGTCACCGCCACGATGGCGACCACGCTGCACCGGCTCAGTGGCGGCCGCTACGCCCTCGGCCTGGGCCGCGGGTTCGACCTGCTCTTCGACGTGATGGGCCTGCCGCGGGTCACCGGCGCGCAGATGGCCGACGCGATCTCGATCTACCGCCGGCTCTGGCACGGCGAGGCGTTCGGCCACTCCGGCCCGGCGGGGGAGTACCCGTACCTCTCGCAGGACCGTGACTTCGACGAGGACATCCCGGTGCTGATGATGGCGATCGGCGACAACTCGCTGCGCCTCGCCGGCCGGGTCGCCGACGGCGTCGTGCTGCACACCTTCCTGTCCGACGAGACCCTGGCCCGCTCGGTCGCCACGATCCGTCGTGCCGCCGAGGATGCCGGACGCGATCCGGCGTCGGTCCGGGTCTGGTCGGTGCTGGCGACCGTCGACGACGCGATCGCCGAGGAGGCCCGGCTGCGCAAGCTGGTCGGCCGGTTGGCGACCTACCTCCAGGGGTACGGCGAGGTGCTGGTCCGCGCCAACGGCTGGTCCCTCGACGACCTCACCCGCTTCCGCGAGCACCCGCTGGTGCAGGGCTACCCCGGCGCCTTCGACGCCATCGGCACCGTCGACGAGCTGACCCGGCTGCGCGAGGAGGTGTTGCCCGCCGCATGGCTCGCGGCGTCGGCGACCGGCAGCGCGGAGCAGTGCGCGCGCCGGGTCCGGGACCAGCTCGACGCCGGCGCGGACTCGGTGGTGCTCCACGGCGCGACGCCGGCGGAGCTCGCGGGCGTCGTACGGGCGTGGGCGCAGGTGCGCGACCCCGCGCTCGACGCGCTGCCCGCGAACCCCGGCCGGGTACGACGATGAGCGCGCCACTGGTCGCCGAGGTCGACGAGCTCACCCCGGCCTGGTTGAGCTCCGCGCTCGGCCGCCGGGTCGACACGGTCACCGCCCGCCCGGTCGGCACCGGGCAGATCGGCACCTGCTTCCGGCTGACCCTGACCGGCGACCCGCACCTGCCCGCGACCGTGCTCGCCAAGCTGCCGGCCGCCGACCCTGCGGCACGCGCACTGCTCGCGAATCCGTACCGCACCGAGCTCCGCTTCTACCGCGAGATCCTGCCGACGCTCGCCGTGCGCGCGCCGCAGCCCTACTACGCCGACATGGCCGCCGAGGGTGGCGACTTCGTGCTGCTGCTCGAGGACCTCGCGCCCGCCGAGCAGGGCGACCAGATCGCCGGCTGCACGGTCGACCAGGTCCGCGACGCGGTCGTCAACCTCGCCGGGCTGCACGGCCCGCGCTGGTGCGACCCGACCCTGCTCGCCATCGAGGGACTCGCCCTCAACGGCCCCGACGACGCGGCGCTGATGGCCGAGCTGTTCGGCCCGGCCGCCGACCTCTTCCTCTCGAACCTCGCCGGCCTGCTCGCTCCCGGGGACGAGGCGACCGTGCGCGCCGTCCCCGACGTGATCGAGCGGTGGGCACTGGCCCGCGCCGAGCGGTTCGGGCTGGTCCACGGCGACTACCGCCTCGACAACCTGCTCTTCCCGCCCGGCGGCGGCCCCGGCGTGGTGGCCGTCGACTGGCAGACGCTCAGCCTCGCGCTGCCCGCCCGGGACCTCGCGTACGCGATCGCGACCAGCCTCGACCCCGACGCGCGTCGCGCCGCGGAGCGGGAGCTCGTGGCGGCGTACCACGCGGCGCTGGTCGGGCACGGGGTCGCGGCGTACTCGCTCGAGGAGTGTTGGGACGACTACCGCTTCGCGCAGCTCCAGGTGCCCCTGGTGGCGGTGTTCGGCCAGGCGTACGGCGCGCGCACCGAGCGCGGTGACCGCATGTTCGCGGTGATGACCGCGCGCTCGTGCGCGGCCGTCCGCGACCTCGGGACCCTCGACCTGGTCTGAGACCGAGTTCTGCTGGGGTGAGTCCCGGGGCCGCCGCGCGGCCCGTGTCGGTCTGCCGCCGCCCCAAGCCTCGCCCCGTCACTGCCGCCTGCGGATCCCAGCACCCGACCAACCGCAGCGGTCCGGCGCGGAACCCCCGAGGAGCGCGTGCGTCAGCGCAGCGACGCCATCCACTCCTCGATGGCGTCCGGCGTGCGCGGGAGCGCCGCCGACAGGTTCTGCACGCCGTCGGCCGTCACCAGGACGTCGTCCTCGATGCGGATGCCGACCCCGCGCAGCTCCTCGGGGACCAGCAGGTCGTCGGCCTGGAAGTAGAGGCCGGGCTCGACGGTGAGTACCATGCCCTCGACCAGGTCGGCGTCGCGGTAGGCCTCCGGCGCCGCGTGGCCGCAGTCGTGGACGTCCATGCCGAGCATGTGGCTGACCCCGTGCAGGGTCCAGCGGGCGTAGACCTTCGAGTCGGGGGACAGGGCCTCGTCGACCGACACCGGCAGCAGGCCCAGGTCGCCGAGCCCGTGGGCCAGCACGACCATCGCGGCCTCGTGGCCGGCCAGGAACTTCGCGCCCGGGCGCAGCGCGGCGAGCGCGGCGTCCTGCGCCTGCAGGACCAGCGTGTAGAGGTCGCGCTGCAGCGAGGTGAAGGTGCCCGACACCGGCAGGGTGCGGGTGATGTCGGCGGTGTAGAGGTGGGCGTTCTCGACGCCCATGTCGAGCAGGATCAGCTCGCCCGGCGTGACGGCGCCGGAGTTCTCGATCCAGTGCAGGGTCGTGGCGTGCGCGCCGTTGGCGACGATCGAGTCGTAGCCGATGTCGTTGCCCATCGTCCGCGCACGGCGGAAGAAGGTGCCCTCGAGCCAGCGCTCGCCGTGCTCGATGACGCGGTCCCACTCGCGCACGCAGTCCTCGAAGCCCAGCGTGGTCGCGTCGATCGCGGACTGGAGCTGGGCCACCTCCCAGTCGTCCTTGACCAGGCGCATCTCGGAGAGCACGCGGGCCAGCTCGGCGTCGCGGGCCTCGTCGGCGGTGACGAGACCGTCGACGCTCGCGGAGACGGAGCGGTGGACGCGGGTCTTGGTGCCGCCGGCGAGCGCGGCCGCGAGGTCGTCGACGTGACGCACCTCGATGCCGAGGGCTGCCTCCAGCTCCTCGGACGAGGGACGCTTGCCGGCCCACAGGGCGCCGTACTGGCGGTCACGGAAGAACTCGTCGCTCTCGCGGCCCGAGCGCGGCCGGGCGTACAGCACCGACGAGCCGTCGGGCTCGACGACCAGGACCGCGTCGGAGGTCTGGTTGCCGGAGAAGTACGTGTGGGCCGTGTCGGGCCGGAAGCGGTAGTCGGTGTCGTAGGCGCGCACCTTGTAGCCGCCGCCCGGCAGCACGAGGCGCTCGCCGGGGAAGGCCTCGGCGAGGCGGCGCCTGCGGTCGGCTGCCCGGTCGGCGAGCGGGTGCCGCTCGACGTGGCTCGGTCGGTCGTCCCAGCCGGTGCGCATGAAGGCGGCGTAGGCTTCGGGAACCGCCGGGTCGTGCTGCTCGGTCTTGAGCTGTGCGGCGGGCGCGGTCGGGGTGCTCTGGGGGGTGTCCTCGGTCACCTTTCTCACTGTACGCCGGGCGCGGAGTTTGCCGATCAGGGGTTGACGGACGCCTCCCGATAGGCTTCCGCACATGTCAGCGGGCCCTCGTAACAGCGTTGCCTTCACGGTCGTCGTGACCGTGGCGGTGACGGTCGGGGCACTGCTGACCCTGCTCGTGCTCGCCCTGTCGGGTGCGCCCGGTGCCACGCTGCTCGCCACGGGCCTGGCGGCACTGCCCGTGGGGCCGGTGCTGGCGGCGTACCTCTGGCTGGACCGCTACGAGCCGGAGCCGCGAATCCTGCTGGTCTCCGGGCTGGCCTGGGGCGCCTTCGTGGCGACCATGGCGGCGCTGGTCATCCAGGGTGTCGGCGGGCTCGTCGTACCGATCACGGACAACGCCTCGCTGGCGGTCGCGGCCCCGGTCGTCGAGGAGGCCAGCAAGGGCCTCTTCCTCGTGCTGCTGCTCTGGTGGCGCCGGGCCGAGGTCGACGGCATCCTCGACGGCATCGTCTACGCCGGCATGGTCGGCGTCGGCTTCGCGTTCACCGAGAACATCCTCTACCTCGTCGCGGCCTGGAACGGCACCGACGGCGTGGGCCCGGGCGGCGTCGAGGCGGTGACCGGCACGTTCGTGATGCGCTGCCTCTTCAGCCCGTTCGCCCACCCGCTCTTCACCGCGTTCACCGGTGTCGGCATCGGCCTGGCCGTCGCGAGCCGCAGCCGCGCGGTGCGTTGGATCGCGCCGGTCGGTGGGTACCTCCTCGCCGTGCTGGCACACGGTATCTGGAACGGCTCCTCGGTCTTCGGCCTCGGCGGCTTCGCCGTCGTCTACGTCGTGATCATGGCCCCGGCCTTCATCGGGATGGTCGCGCTGGCGTGGTGGGCACGCGAGACCGAGGCGCACGTGCTGCGGATGGCGCTCACCGATGCCGCCGACCGCGGCCTGCTCCCGGCCACCGACATCGGCTGGGTCGTCGACCTGCGGGCGCGTCGTGCGGCGCGCCGGCATGCGCGGCGCCAGGGCGGACCCGCCGCCGAGCGTGCGATGCGCGACTACCAGCAGGCGGCCATCGAGCTCGGCTACCTGCACCACCGTCTGCTGCGCGGCACCGCACCGCGTGACTGGCAGGCGCGTGGACAGGACTTTCTCGGTCGCATCCAGGCAGCCCGGCCTCGGATCGCGTTCCCCGGACAGGTGGTACCCCAGCGATGACCCCCGGACACCAGATCCTCACGGATGCCGACCTCGGCGGTGACGGCCTCGGCGGCCGGATGCTGACCGAGGTGGTGCGCCTGCACGGCTCCCTCAAGGCGGCTCCGCTGCCGCTCGACCTGCCCGGCGTGAGTGCGCTGCGCGTGGGCCGCGACCACATCATCGAGCAGCTCGAGGACTACATCATCCCGCGGCTGACCGAGATCGAGGCGCCGATGCTGGTGGTCGTCGGTGGCTCCACCGGCGCCGGCAAGTCGACCCTCGTCAACACGATCGTCGGCCACAAGGTCACCACGCCCGGCCTGCTCCGCCCGACGACCCGCTCGCCCGTCCTGGTGCACCACCCGGACGACGTGCGCTGGTTCGGCGCCGACCGGCTGCTCCCCGAGCTCTCGCGGGTCAGCCAGGCCACCAACGACCAGTCCGCGATCCAGCTCGTCGCGAGCGCCCAGGTCCCGCGTGGCCTGGCGATCCTCGACGCGCCCGACGTCGACTCCGTCGACGAGCGCAACCGCGAGCTGGCGACGCAGCTGCTGGCCGCTGCCGACCTCTGGCTCTTCGTGACCTCGGCCGCGCGCTACTCCGACCAGGTCCCGTGGGACCACCTGAAGGTCGCCGTCGACCGCAACACCGCCGTCGCGCTGGTCCTCAGCCGCACCCCTGCCGAGGACGTGCAGACGGTCTCGGTCCACCTCGCCCGCATGATGGCGGCCCGTGGCCTCAAGGACAGCCCGCTCTTCGCGGTCGCCCAGGGCACGGTCACCGACGACGGGCTGCTGCCGGCGTCGTACGCCGGGGAGATCCGGGCCTGGCTCGAGGCGCTCGCCGCCGACGCTGCCGCCCGCCGCGACGTGGTCAACCAGACGGTCGCCGGCGCGGTGCGCACGGTGACCCGCAAGGCGTTCCCGATCGCCGACGCCGCCGCCCTGCAGGTGGGTGCGGTCGGCGGCCTGCTG
Source organism: Nocardioides sp. Root240 (assembly GCF_001428825.1). GTDB lineage: Bacteria > Actinomycetota > Actinomycetes > Propionibacteriales > Nocardioidaceae > Nocardioides. The sequence continues at coordinate 197,599 of NZ_LMIT01000009.1, forward strand.
GCCGCCGCCGACAAGGTCTACGACGACACCGAGGCCGCGCTCGTCGCGGCCGGTGCCGACGGCACGCTGCTGCGCGGCGACCTGCTCGCGCGCTGGCAGGAGTTCGTCGGCAGCGGCGAGCTGGTCCGCTCGCTCGAGGCCAAGGTCGGCTTCGTCCGCGAGCGCCTCGTCAATGCGATCAAGGGCAAGCCGCAGCAGGCCGAGCGCGTCGCGCTCGCCGTCGAGATGGCCCTCGAGGCACTCGTCGCCGACCACGCCGAGCGCGCCGCCGAGACGGCCTCGCGCGAGTGGCGCACGCAGGAGTACGGCGAGGCGCTGCTCGCCTCGACGACCGACGACCTCACCCGGGCCGGGCGCGGGCTGCGCTCGCGCACCGAGCAGGAGGTCCGCGGCTGGCTCGACGAGCTCCAGGAGTTCGTGCGCCACGAGGCCGGCGACGCCCGGCACAGCGCGCGCTTCCTGGCGCTCGGCGTCCGGGGACTCTCGGTGACCCTCGCCGTCGTGGCGCTGGCCGGTGACCAGCCGCGCGGCCAGGCCGCCGAGTCGGTGCGCCTCGGGCGCTCCCTGCTCGAGACGATCCTCGGCGACGCCGCGACCACGCGGGTGATCGACCAGGCCCGCGGCACGCTGACCCGGCGGTTGACGGCACTGATGGGCGCCGAACGGGCTCGCTACCTCGCGCCGGCGGCGCAGTGGGAGCTGAAGCCCGATGCGGCCGACCAGCTGCGCCAGGCGGCGCGGCGTGTGGACGACCTGCGGTTCGCCGCGGCCAAGAAGGGAACGGGTGGACACCTGTGACGGACGCTCTCGAGACGGCAGCTCCCGACCTGGGCGACCTCGCGACGCGAGGCACCCCGGTCGGTGACCGGCTCTCCGGCCTCGGCGACGCGGTCACCGCGGCGCGTGGCCGGGTGCCCGACGCGATCCTCGACGAGGTGGCCGCCGCGGCGGACCGCGCGACGGGCCGCCTGAAGCTCTCGGCGCGGCACACGGTCGTCGCGATCGCCGGCGCGACCGGCTCCGGCAAGTCGTCGACCTACAACGCGCTCACCGGTCTCGAGCTCTCCTCGGTCGGCATCCGCCGGCCCACGACCTCCTGGGCCACTGCGGTGGTGTGGGGGAGCCAGGGCGCCGAGGAGCTGCTCGACTGGATCGGCATCCCGCCGCGCCACCAGACCATGCGCGACTCGATGCTCGACAGCCGCCGCGAGGACAGCTCGTTCGACGGCGTCGTGCTGCTGGACCTGCCCGACCACGACTCGACCGAGGTCGCCCACCACCTCGAGGTCGACCGCCTCGTCGCGGTCGCCGACCTGATGGTCTGGATCCTGGACCCGCAGAAGTACGCCGACGCCGCGGTCCACGACCGCTACTTCAAGCCGCTGGCGACCCACCAGGGCGTGATGCTGGTGGCCCTGAACCACATCGACACGGTCCCGGCCGAGCGTCGACAGGCGATGGTCGACGACGTCCGCCGGCTGCTGGCCGAGGACGGCCTGCCCGACGTACCCGTGCTGGCGATCTCGGCCAAGGAGGGCATCGGCATGGCCGAGCTCCGTGCCGAGATCCAGCGTCGGGTCAAGGACAAGCACAGCACGACCGCCCGCGTCGAGGCCGACATCGCCGCCGCTGCGGGCCGGCTCGAGGGTGCCGCGGGAAGCACGCCCGCTCGCGAGCTGCCGGCGCAGCGCTACGACGACCTCGAGGGCCGGGTGGCCGACGCCGCCGGCATCTCGGCCGTGGTCGACGGCATCGAGCGCACGCTGGGCTCCCGCGCCCGCAGCGCGGTCGCCTGGCCGCCGCTGCTGCTCGCCGGCCGGGCCGACCCGGAGGTCGCCGCGCTCGACGCCGCCCCCCAGGTCGCGCCCGTCGACCGGGCCACCGTCGACACCTCGGTGCGTGCCCTCGCCGACGAGGCGAGCGAGGGCGTCGGTGCCGGCTGGGCGCCGACGGTCCGCGCCGCCGCCACCGGCCGCCTGGCCGAGGTCGCCGACAAGCTCGACCGTGAGCTCGGCAAGGTCGACCTCGGCGGCCGGCTCCCGTTCTGGCTCAACCTGGTGCGCCTGCTGCACTGGCTGCTCCTGATCGCCCTCGTCGGCGGTCTCGGCTGGTGGGGCTACGCCGCCGTGCGCGGTACGACGGACGACCTCACCCAGGTCGCCGGCTTCCCGCTGCCGGCGGTGCTCGCCGTCGCCGGGCTGGTCCTCGGGCTGGTGCTCGCCGTCGTCGGCCGCTCCCTGGTCGGCGGCCTCGCGCGCACGCGCGCCGAGGAGGCCGACGAACGGCTGCGTGCGGTGGTCCACCAGGTCGTCGAGGCCGAGGTGACCCAGCCGGTGAGCAAGGAGCTCGCCGCGTACGCCGCCTTCCGCCGCGGCATCGCCACGGCCCGCGCCTGACCTCTCCCTGCTGCCTCCTGCGCCCCTCGGGGCGCAGGGGCGGCCACCGCGTCTCCACACCCGGGGATCCGCCTGTCCGCTGTCCCCAGGCCGGACCGCGCTCGTCGTGCTGCGTCGGCCCTGTCGCGTGCACTGGTCCTCGACCGGCCGCAGGGGCGACCGGCACGAGATGAGGAGGACCGATGGCCAACGAGACGATCGTGACGGTGCACGGCTGGATCGCGGGCGTGCCGATGGCCCGCGAGGTCAGTGGCGTGCCGGTGCTGAACTTCCGGGTCGGCTGCACCCCGAGCCACTTCAACCGCACCACGGGGGCCTGGGTCGACAGCGAGACCCAGTGGTACGGCGTGAGCGCCTGGCGCCGGCTGGCCGCCCACGGGGCTGAGTCGCTGCGGCAGGGCGACGCGGTGATCGTCCACGGCCGGCTCAACCACCGCACCTACGTCAACAAGGCCGGCGTCGAGGTGGTCGCGACCGAGATCGAGGCGTTCAGCATCGGCCACGACCTCAACCGCGGCACGGCGAGCTTCGTCAAGGCCCCTGCCGCGAGCGGCTCGGCGGCCGACCCCGGCCACGGCGGTGCCGTGGCCGCTGCGTAACAAGCCCAGACCCACCGATGGCTACCTACTGCGCGGCCCCTGGCAGGCACGCTCGCGGCGTTGCGGCCGCTCGACGGTGCGCCCAGACCGCCGTCGCGTCCGCGCCTTGCGATCGCACCCGCCAGGAGCCGCTCGCAACGGCATCCACCGGTGGCTCTAGGCTTGGGGGGTGGCTGAATACGTCCTCTCCCTGCGCAACGTTCGCAAGGCCCATGGCGACAAGGTCGTCCTCGACAACGTGACCCTCTCGTTCCTCCACGGGGCGAAGATCGGTGTCGTCGGCCCGAACGGCATGGGCAAGTCGTCGCTGCTCAAGCTGATGGCCGGGCTCGACGTGCCCAACAACGGCGACATCGTGCGCGACCCCGACGCCACGGTCGGCATGCTCCAGCAGGAGCCGCCGCTGACCGAGGGCAAGACGGTCCTGGAGAACGTCGAGGAGGCCGTCGCCGACATCAAGGCGAAGATGAAGCGCCTCGAGGACGCCTACATGGAGATGGGCGACCCCGACGCCGACCAGGACGCCCTGATGGCCGAGACCGGCGAGCTGCAGACCGAGCTCGACAACATCAACGCCTGGGACCTCGACAGCCGCCTCGAGCAGGCGATGGACGCCCTGCGGTGCCCGCCGTCGGACGCGCTCGTCGACAACCTCTCCGGTGGTGAGCGTCGCCGTGTCGCACTGTGCAAGCTGCTCCTCCAGCAGCCCGACCTGCTGCTCCTCGACGAGCCCACCAACCACCTGGACGCCGAGTCGGTCCAGTGGCTCGAGGGCCACCTCAAGAGCTACCCCGGCGCCGTCCTGGCCGTCACCCACGACCGGTACTTCCTCGACAACGTCGCCGAGTGGATCGCCGAGGTCGACCGCGGCTCGATCCACGGCTACGAGGGCAACTACTCGACGTACCTCGAGACCAAGAAGGAGCGCCTCAAGGTCGAGGGCGCCAAGGACGCCAAGCGCGCCAAGATGCTGGAGAAGGAGCTGGAGTGGGTGCGCTCCAACGCCAAGGCGCGCCAGACCAAGTCCAAGTCGCGTCTTGCGCGCTACGAGGAGATGGCTGCCGAGGCCGACAAGGCCCGCAAGATCGACGCCGCCGACATCAACATCCCGCCGGGCCCGCGCCTCGGTGACATCGTCCTCGAGGCCGAGCACCTCACCAAGGGCTTCGAGGGCCGCGTCCTGTGGGACGACATCTCGTTCACGCTGCCGCGCGCGGGCATCGTCGGTGTCGTCGGCCCCAACGGCGTCGGCAAGACCACGCTGTTCCGCATGATCACCGGTGGCGAGCAGCCCGACTCCGGCAAGCTCACGGTCGGCCAGACGGTCAAGATCTCCTACGTCGACCAGAGCCGTGGCGGCATCGACCCCAACAAGAACGTCTGGGAGGTCGTCTCCGACGGCCTGGACTTCATCAAGGTCGCCAACTTCGAGATGAACAGTCGCGCCTACGTCGCCTCGTTCGGCTTCAAGGGCCCCGACCAGCAGAAGAAGGCCGGCGTCCTCTCCGGTGGTGAGCGCAACCGCCTCAACCTCGCGCTGACCCTCAAGCAGGGCGGCAACATGCTGCTGCTCGACGAGCCCACCAACGACCTCGACGTCGAGACGCTGTCCTCGCTCGAGGACGCCCTGCTCGACTTCCCGGGCTGCGCCGTGGTCACCTCCCACGACCGGTGGTTCCTCGACCGCATCGCCACCCACATCCTCGCCTGGGAGGGCACCGAGGACAGCGAGGGTGAGTGGTTCTGGTTCGAGGGCAACTTCGCCTCCTACGAGGAGAACAAGATCGAGCGCCTCGGCCTCGAGGCCGCCCGTCCCCACCGCGTCACCCACCGCCGCCTCACGCGCGACTGAGCCGTCGGGGCGCTCGCTGCCCTGCGCATGGCGGGCGCTCCTCGGCCCCGGGGCAGAGGCTCAGCGCAGCTCGCGCTCCGGGTGGTCCGCGATCAGCTGGTCGCACACCGCGTTCATCACGCGGTCCAGGGCCTGCAGGTCGCACGGGTCGACGAGGTCGATCAGCGACTGGCGGACCGTCTCGACGTGGCTGGGCGCCGCGGTACGGAGCGTCGCACTGCCCTTGTCAGTGAGCCGGCAGACCACGCCGCGGCCGTCCTCGGGGGAGCCGGTGCGCTCGACGAGCCCGGCGTTCTCCATCCGCTTCACCGTGTGCGTCACGCGGCTGCGGCTGTGGGCGAGCGAGGCCGCCAGCTGCGCCATCCGCATCCGGCCCTCGGCCTCGGAGAGCCGCACGAGGATCTCGTACTCGACGGCGGAGAGGCCGTGGTCGCGGCGGAGGTCCTCGTCGATCCGGTCCAGCAACAGCGTGGTGCCGAGCAGGAACGACCGCCAAGCGCGCTGCTGCTCCTGGTCGAGCCAGCGTGGCTCCGCGGTGCTCATCGCCTCAGTCTAGGACGTGTCCGGCGGCGTTCCGGTGACCCCTCACCGGAGGTCGTGGCGCATCAGGACGCGCGGGTGCCCGCTCAGCACGGAGGTGGTGGTGGAAGTCAGCGGCATCGAGAACGGCCGCGGGCCGCACGTCGATGCTCCTGCACCGAAACGTACGGCCCGCCGCCGACAGACAGAGTGCGCTCAGCTCAGCTGAGGCGCTCCAGGATCATCGCCATGCCCTGGCCGCCACCGACGCACATGGTGATCAGGCCGGTGGACTTGTCGTGCCACTGCAGCGAGTTGATCAGCGTGTTCTGCAGGCGCGCGCCGGTCATGCCGAAGGGGTGACCGACGGCGATCGCGCCGCCGTTGACGTTGAGCTTCTCGATCGGGATGCCGAGGTCCTCGGCGGAGGGCAGCACCTGCGCGGCGAAGGCCTCGTTGATCTCGGCGAGGTCGATGTCGTCGATGGTCATGTTGGCGTACTTGAGCGCGTTGCGGGTCGCCTCGACCGGGCCGAGGCCCATGATCTCGGGGGAGAGGCCGGAGACGCCGGTCGACACGATGCGGGCGAGCGGGGTCAGGCCCAGCTCGGCGGCCTTGGTGTCGGACATGATGACGACCGCGGCGGCGCCGTCGTTGAGGGCGCAGCAGTTGCCCGCGGTGACGACACCGTCGGGGCGGAAGACCGGCTGCAGCTGCGAGAGGGCCTCGTAGGTGACGCCCGCGCGCGGGCCGTCGTCCTTCGAGACGACCGTGCCGTCGGCGAGGGTCACCGGGGTGATCTCGCGCTCCCAGAAGCCGTCGTTGATGGCCTTCTCGGCGAGGTTCTGCGAGCGGGCGCCGAAGGCGTCGAGGTCCTCGCGCTTGAGGCCGCGGATGCTCGCGACGTTCTCAGCGGTCTGGCCCATCGCGATGTAGATGTCCGGCAGCAGGCCGTCCTCGCGCGGGTCGTGCCAGACCTGGCCGCCCTCGGCGTACTTCTCGGTGCGCTGCTGGGCGTCGGCGAAGAGCGGGTTCTTGGTGTTCGGGATGTGGTCGGACGTGCCGAACTGGAAGCGCGACACCGTCTCGACGCCGGCGGAGATGAACACGTCGCCCTCGCCCGCCTTGATCGCGTGGAAGGCCATCCGCGAGGTCTGCACCGACGAGGAGCAGTAGCGGGTGATCGTGGCGCCGGGGATCTCGGTGCCCATCAGCGTCGTGACGATGCGGGCCATGTTGTTGCCGGCCTCGCCGCCGGGCAGGCCGACACCGAGGTAGAAGTCGTCGACGTCCTTCGGGTCCAGGGCGGGGACCTTGTCGAGGGCGGCCTGCGCGATGAACGCGGTGAGGTCGTCGGGGCGGAAGTCCTTCAGCGACCCCTTGTTGGCGCGCCCGATCGGCGTACGGGCAGCGGAAACGATGACGGCCTCAGGCATGGGCACTCCTCGGTGAGCGGGGTTTCGGAACCAGCACAGACTAGTAGGCAAGGAGTGGAACAGGTTGCAGTGGTGGCGGACGCCACAGTCCCGCTCCTCAGGACGTGGTCGGTGGACCGCCGCGGGCCCGGGGCGTGGAACCATGCTCGTCGTGCGGCACCGTTATGAATGCCCCCTGCGCTGGGCCGACGTCGACATGCTCGGTCACGTCAACAACGTCCGGTACGTCGACTACCTCCAGGAGGCGCGCAGCGCCCTGCTGCGGGCCTGCCTGAACGCGGCCGGTGTCGAGCGGCCCGAGGGCGGCTACGTCGTGGTGCGCCACCAGGTCACCTTCCTGGCGCCGCTGCTCTTCCGCAGCACCGCGGTGTCGATCGAGTCGTGGGTGACCGAGATCCGCGCCGGAAGCTTCACGCTCGACCACGAGATCTTCCACGACACCGAGGACGGCGGGCGGGTGGTCTACGTCCGCGCCCGGACCGTGCTGGCGCCGTTCATGATCGAGACGGGTGCGCCGCGCCGGATCAGCGACGCCGAGCGCACGGCCCTGGCACCGTACGCCGAGCTGGGGGAGCGCTGCCGCCCGGTGCAGGTCGACGTCCCGCGCGACGACCCGGCCGCGCACTTCCCGGTGCACGTGCGCTTCTCCGACCTCGACATCTACCGCCACGTCAACAACGTCATGTACTTCGAGTACTTCCAGGAGTCGCGGATCGCGGTCTTCGGCCGGTTGCGCGAGGCGCTGCGGGAGTTCCCGCGCATCAACGTCGTCGTCGCGCAGACCGACATGGAGTACGTCGCCCCGATCACCCTGCGCGCGACGCCGTACGACAGCTGGTCGGTCGTCACCCGCATGGGCAACAAGTCGATGGTCATCGACGCCGAGATCGTCGACGGCGAGCAGGTCCTGGCCCGCTCGCGCAACGTGCTGGTGTTCTTCGACGCGGCGACCCAGACGTCGGTCACGCCGCCTCCGGGCTATCGCGAGGCGATCATCGCGGCGCTCGGTGGATCGCTGGCGGAATCGGCCTGACCCCGGACCGAATCCTGGACCGAGTCACAGTCCGGTGAAGTCGGGGGCGCGGCCCTCGGCGAAGGCGCTGAGCGCCTCCAGGTTGGCGGGCCCGCCCATCAGCTCGGCGAAGGCAGCGTTCTCGCGGTCGCGCGCCTCGCGGATCGCGGTGCGGTGCGGCTCGGTCATGGTCCGCTTCACCGCCACCAGCGACGAGATCGGGCGCTGCGCCAGCAGGGTGGCGTGCTCGCGTGCGGTGGCGAGCAGCTCCTCGGGCGCGCACACCCGCCAGACCAGGCCCATCTCCCGGGCCTGCTCGGCCGAGATCCACTCGGCCGACAGCAGCGCCCACGCGGCGTTCTGCCGGCCCACCAACGCCGGGAAGAGGTACGACGACGCCGCCTCGGGTGCGACGCCGAGCGACGTGAACGGGCACTTCAGCTTCGCCGCTGTCGACATGAACCCCAGGTCGGCGAAGCCGAGGATCGTGGCGCCGATGCCCAGCCCCAGCCCGTTGACCGCGACGACGAGCGGCTTGGGGAAGTCGACCAGTGCGTCGATCAGGCCGATGAAGCCGTGCTTGCCCCGCTCGAAGCTCGGGTCGGTGGCCATCCGGTGCATCTCGAGCAGGTCGGTCCCGGCGCTGAACGCGCGCCCCGAGCCGGTCAGCAGCACGACGGCGACCGACGGGTCGGCGGCGGCGTCGAGGAGGGCGTCCGCGGTGGCGTCGTACAGGGCCTCGTTGAAGGCGTTGAGGGCGTCGGGACGGTCCAGGACCAGGGTGCGGACCCGGGCCTCGTCGGACACGGTGAGGGTCATGCACCCAGAGTAGAACGTGTTCTACAAATGGTCACTCGGTCGCGCCGACGGGACCCGCCGCAGCCGGCTCGGCGAGCTTCGACCGCAGCCGGCGCAGGGCACGGTGCCGGGCCACCCGGACCGCGACCGCCGTCATGCCGAGCACCTGCGCGGTCGCCTGGACGTCGAGGTCGAGCACCTCGAGGCAGGCGATCACGTCGCGCTCGCGCGGTGGCAGCACGGCCAGGGCCTGCTGGACCCACTCGTCCGCGATCAGCTCCCACTCCGGGCCGGGGACCGAGCGGGGGAGCTCGGCGCCGAGCAGGTCGTCGCCCTTGGCGCGGGTGGTCGAGCGCCGCCAGGCGTTGGCGCCGTGGTTGCGGGCGATGCCGAAGATCCACCCGCCGAAATCGGCCGTGTCGCCGTGGAAGTCGGCGATCCGCTCGGCCGCGACCAGCCAGGCCGCGGCGGCCAGGTCCTCGGGGGACTCGGTGCCGGCGGGCGCCCGCGCCTCGAGCCAGAGCACGAGTCGGCCGGCGTGGGCGCGGTACAGCTCGCGCCACGCCTGTGGCTCACCGCGCTTGGCGGCGGCGACCCGATCGTCGTCGTCGCGCACTGACGTCTTCCACCCCTACTCGCCTGCCGACGGCGCCCTGCGTCTGTGCGGACCTCCGGCGACCATTGTCACCTCAGAACGGTCCGAAAGGGGTGAGATCCGGACGGATTTCTTTACCTTCTGTGTCCGCGACCCTGGCCACGGTCGCCGGCGGAGCCGCTGCCCTGGCCGTGGCCGCTGTTGCCACGGTCGTCGGTCGAGGGCAGGAGCGCGGCGGAGCCGTTGCGGTCGCCCGACGGGTCGACCTTGGCCTCCGGGCCCTCGCCCTCGGGACCACCCTGCTGGCTGTCGTCGTCGGGGCCGGGGCGCCGCTGGTCGTTGCCGGGCGCGTCGTCGTCGCGGGTGCCGCCCTGGTCGTCGTCGTGGCCGAGCTTGTGACCCTTGTCGTCGCCCTTGTGCTTGCCCGGGCGGTCGTCCTGCCGTCCGTGGCGCGGGGCGTCGCCCGCACGGTCGGAACGGGAAGTGGACTTGCCCGGCAGCCCCGGGGACAGGGGGCTGCCGGGCGAGGTGGAAACGTCGGGTTGTGGGGTTCCGACGTTTCCGGGGCTCGGCGGTCCGGAGGGCTCCACCTGGGTCGGGCTGTCGGTGGGGGACAGTGGGGTGTCCCTCCCGATCGGAGCGCCCGCCGCCCAGGTCGCCGTCGCGATCACGCCTACGGAGGCGGTCGCGACGATCATGCGGAGTCCAGCCGACCGAGCCGTCGAGGGGGCGGCCGCACGCGAGCTCGCACCGAGCTCGGTGAGGACGCCGAGGAACACCGGATCGGGCTCGAGCGTCGGCGCGGCGACGCGGAGCCGTTCGGTCCGGTGGTTCGACATGTCTCGTCTCTGTCTGATCGGTGGTGCTGACGTCAGTCCCCACCCCAGAAGGGGACTGCCTTCACGGGGTACATGTAGCCAGCGGACCGGGGTGTTACATCCGCTCGGAAATCTTTTCGCGCTCCATTTCCTGGCGCAGTCGCTTGAGCGCCCGGTGGTGCGCCACGCGCACGGCGACCGCGCTGATCCCCAGTGCGGACGCGGTCGTCGGCACGTCCATGTCCAGCACCTCACGGCAGGTGACGACGTCCCGCTCGCGCTCGGGAAGGGTGCGGAGCAGGCGCCGGGCCCAGTCGTCGGCGCCGGTCTCGTGCTCGGGGCCGGGCGCGGTGCGCTCGTCGTCGCCGAGCGAGATGCGGTCGCGTCGTGCGGCTCGGCGCTGCGCGTTCGACGACAGGTTGCGTGCGATGCCGAACAGCCAGCCGGCGAACTCGTCGCTCGTCCCGGTGAACCCGGCGACCTTCTCGGCGGCCACCAGCCAGGCGCCGGACGCGATGTCCTCGGGGCCCTCGTCGCCACAGGGGCGACCGCGCAGCCAGACGACAAGCCGGGAGGCGTGGGCCCGGTAGAGCTCACGCCATGCATCGGGGTCGCCCCGCTTGGCCGCGGCGACGACGTCATCGTCCGTCGTCACTGCGCCTGGGCCACCAACGCTTCCTGCGGCCGGGGGGAGCGGCGGGTGCCGCTGTCGCTGTCGGTAGCAGAGGGCGCACGAGGTGTGCCGAGGCTGGGCACGGCCGGCACGCTCGGGCTCAGAACGTGACCGAGTCCCGACGGTTCGGGAACCGTCGGGACGTCGGGAAGATTCGGCAGTGTCGGGAGCTCCGGCAGCTCCACCTGTCCGGGTGGATCGCCTCGCGGCGGCACCGACGAGGGAGCGCCGGACGGGGCGTGCGAGCCGGAGGTCGGGCCGGCCGGCGAGGGCGGCCCGTCGGTCCCGTCACCCGCCGAGCCCGACGGATCGGGCTCGCCGGGTGACGCCGGGGCGTCCGAAGATGGGGTTCGGACCTCCCCGGGTTGTGGGTCGGTCGGCTGTTGCGTCACGCGCTCCTCCGGGCGGAACGGGGACTCCGTTCCGGGCAGGGCGCCCGCTGCCCACGAGGTCGCTCCGACGGCGATCGCACCCCCCAGCACAATCGCAAGCCGTGCACCAGCCGACCGACCCGGTCGCGTGGCCGGCGCGGTCGAGCCGGAGCTCAGCTGCGTCAGCTGCGCGAGCAGCACCGGATCCGGATCAGCGGGGCGCACCTCGGCACGCAGCGTCTCGATCCAGTCCGGACGGGTCATCAGTTCTCTCTCGAGTTCGATCCGTCGTGACCGGGCCCGGGCACGACGGGGAGGGTGTCCCCTCGTGCTGTACCTGTCACGGGGTCGGCGTGCCGTTACATCGTGGCCGAAAAAACTTCAGCCCGGGGTGTTGATCATGAAGTTCGCGGCGTGCGTGACGTACGCCCAGAACTGCGCGTCCTGCTCGGGAGTGAGCTCCACGCTGTCCAGCCCGGCCCGGAAGTGGCCGAGCCAGCGGTCCCGCGCGTCGGTGTCGACCGAGAAGGGCGCGTGTCGCATCCGCAACCGCGGGTGGCCGCGCTGCTCGGAGTACGTCGTCGGGCCGCCCCAGTACTGGACGAGGAACAGCAGGAAGCGCTCCTCGGCCGGGCCGAGGTCCTCCTCGGGATACATCGGCCGCAGCACCTCGTCCTGCGCGACGCCCTCGTAGAACCTCGCCACGATGCGCCGGAAGGTCTCCAGGCCGCCGATCTCCTCGAAGAAGGTGGTCTCGTCGCCCGTCGGGGTGGTCACGCAGCCATCATCCCTCGTCGCCCGTGGCGGCCGGCGGGGGAGGGGCGTCATGGGCCCGCTTGTCCTCGCGGTGCCACACGACCCGCTGCTGGAACGGGATCTCGATGCCCTCGTGGTCGAAGCGGGCCTTGATCCGCTGGCGCAGCGCCCGGGCGACCGCCCACTGCTCCAGCGGGGCGGTCTTCACCATCACCCGGATCGTCACCGAGTCGGGCGCGAGCATCTCCACGCCGGTGACCTCGGGCTCCTCGATGATCAGGCCGTTGAACTCCTCGTCCTCCCACAGGTCGTGGGCGACCTCGCGCAGGACCCGCTGCACGCGGGCCAGGTCCTCGCCGTACCCGACACCGACGTCGACCACCGCGCGCGACCAGTTCTGGCTCTTGTTGCCGACCCGGACGATCTCGCCGTTGGGGACGTACCAGACGGTGCCGTTGATGTCGCGCAGCCGCGTCATCCGCAGCGTGACGGCCTCGACGGTGCCGTTGGCCTCTCCGACGTCGACCACGTCGCCCACGCCGTACTGGTCCTCGATGAAGACGAAGATGCCGGCGAGGAAGTCCTTGACCAGCGACTGGGCGCCGAAGCCGAGCGCGATGCCGATGATGCCGGCGCTGGCGATGATCGGGGCGATGTCGACGCCGATCTCGCTGAGCACCATCGTGCCGATGACGGCGAAGAGGACGAACGTGATGATGCTCTTGAGCAGCCCGGCCATGGTGGCCGCCCGCTGCTTGCGGCGCGCGGCCACGGCGGACTCGACCCGCTCGGGCAGCACGCCGTGCTCGGCGCGGTGGGCGATCCGGTCGACGACGCGGTGCAGCAGCCAGCGGGCCACGAGGCCGAGCAGGACCAGGCCGATGACGGCCAGCGGCTTGCCGATCAGCACGTCGGACCACTCCGCGAGCCGGCGGTTGCCGCTGACGTCCCAGGTCAGCTCGCACACCTGCTCGCCGTCGGCGCAGGGGCTGACCGCGTCGCTTGCTGTGAGGAGGAGCGAAAGCATCCGGACAGTCTCCCAAACCGCCGGTGACCGGTTCGCGGCCACCTCCTGCCCCCGGACGGCCCGGTGCGGATATCCTCCTCCCGTGACCAGCACTGTTGTTCGACGTCTCCTCACCCTGTGCTCCCTCCTCGGGGTGAGCGCGCTGCTCGTCGTGGCCGGCGCAGGTGCGGCCTCCGCCGACACCCCCGAGCCCCGTCCGGGCAGCTGGGAGCCGAAGCCGGACGTCGACGTGCTGCACGCGTTCCTCGTCCTGGGCGGCATCCCGCTGCTGGTGTTCGTGGTCATCACGCTGCTCTACGTCGCCCCGGCGCTCGCGCGCGGTGCCGACCTGAGCCCCAACGCCCTCGAGCCCGAGAACCAGTGGCTCGGCGGCCCGCGCAAGGCCGCCGGCGAGCTGGCCGCGCCGGACTCCGAGGACTCCAGGGCCGGCGGCGCCGGCGGCAGCTGGTAGTCCGCGACCATGAGCACCACTGCCCTCAACGCGACCGAGCGCGCCGCGCTCGACGTCACCATCCGCAACGCCGAGCAGGCCTGCCGTGCGGAGATCTCGGTCTTCGTCGGCGCCGCCTCCGGCGAGCCGCGGGAGTTCGCGACCAGCCTCCACAACACGCTGGTCCTGCCCGCGCGCAGCGTGCTGGTGATGGTCGACCCCGACCGGCGCCTCGTCGAGATCGTCACCGGCGGTCACGTCCGTGAGCGGCTCACCGACGACGAGTCGGCGCAGGCCGTCGCCGCAATGACCGAGCGCTTCGCCAAGGGCGACCTCGCCGGCGGCCTCAGCCGCGGCATCGAGCTGCTCGGGGAGCTCGCCCGCGACTGAGCGCTGCGCGCACCACCTGGACCACGCGAACGGCCCGGCACCCCGAGGGGTGCCGGGCCGTTGCGGTCCCCGGAGGAGTACCTCAGGACTACCTCGCGTCGGCAGCCTGGGCGGCCAGCGCGCGGGCGACGTCGGCCCGTCCCTCGCGCACGTAGCGCAGCGCGCCCGGGTTGGTGCTGTCGGCGTTCGCCGCCAGCCAGGCGTCGACGGTGTCGAGCGTGGTCTGCGTGGCGATCAGGCGCGGGAAGATGAACTCCAGCGCGACCGACGCCTTGTGGGCGCCCAGCCGCTCCCAGGTGCCGGCGACCTCGTCGAGGTACGTCGCGACGTACGGCGCGAGGACGTCCTCCTGGCCGGCCTGCCAGAAGGCGAGGACGACGCTGCGCTGGGTCTCGTTGGGGACCGACGGGTCGAGGAGCGCCTGGGTCCAGGCGCGCTCCTTGGCCTCGGGGGTGCCCATCGCGGCCCGTGCGGCAGCGGACTTCTCCTGGCCGGAGATGGTGTTGTCCTGGGCCAGCTCGGCGTCGATCCGGGTGTCGTCGGCGCGCCCGACGCGCGCCAGGGCGGTCAGCAGGCCCCACCGCAGGTCCTGGTCGATGGCCAGGCCCTCGAGGACCAGCGAGCCGTCGAGGAGCGCCTCGACCTCGGCCACGGCCTCGTCGCTGCGCGCCGCCGAGGCGAACGCGCGGGCGAAGGTGAGCTGGTGGTCGGTGCCCGGGGCAGCCGACTCCAGCAGTGCCCGCAGGCCCTGCTCCCAGCGGGCCGCGAGGGCCGGCCGGGCCGCGGGGTTGCTGTAGAGCGTGACCGCCTGGGCGGCGTACACCGGGATCCGGCTGACGCCCCAGGCGTCGGTCTCCTGGCCGATGTTGCCGAGTACCAGCTCGACGTAGTCGGTCGCGGCGAGCTCGGCGTCGCGGGTCATGTCCCAGGCGGCGCTCCAGATCAGCGCGCGGGCGAGCGAGTCGTCCACGTCGGAGAGGCGGGCCACCGCGGTCGCGCGGGAGCGCTCGTCGAGGCGGATCTTGGCGAAGGCCAGGTCGTTGTCGTTGAGCAGCAGCAGCTCGGGCTGGGCCCTGCCGACCAGCTCGGCGAGCTCGGTGCGAGCGCCCTCCACGTCGACCTCGACGTAGTCGGTGCGGACCAGACGGCCCTCCGCGGTGTTGTAGAAGCCGACGCCGACCCGGTGCCGCCGCAGCGTCGGGTGCTCCGCGGGCGCGGTCTGGTTGATCGCGAACGAGGCGTAGGTGCCCTCCGGGGTCAGCTCGAAGGCGGGGGAGAGGGTGTTGGTGCCGGCCGTCTGCAGCCACTCCTGCGCCCAGCCGGTGAGCTCGCGGCCGGAGGCCTTCTCGAGCGCGGTCAGCAGGTCGGAGAACTCGGTGTTCGAGAACTCGTGGTCGTGGAAGTACTGCTTGAGCCCGGCCAGGAACGGGTCGAGACCGACCCACGCGACGAGCTGCTTGAGCACCGACGCGCCCTTGGCGTAGGTGATCATGTCGAAGTTGACCTCGACCGCGTGCAGGTCGAAGTTGTCGGCGGCGATCGGGTGCGTCGAGGGCAGCGAGTCGGCGCGGTAGCCGGTCTGCTTGCGGGCGTTGGTGAAGCCCGTCCAGGCGTCGTCGTACGACGTCGCGAGCGCCTCGGCGTGGTAGCAGGCCCACTCCGCGAACGACTCGTTGAGCCACAGGTCGTCCCACCACTTCATGGTCACGAGGTCGCCGAACCACATGTGGGCCATCTCGTGCAGGATCACCGAGGCGCGGAACTCGTAGAACGAGCGCGGCTGGCGGGAGCGGGGGAGGTACTCGTCGCGCAGGGTCACGCAGCCGGCGTTCTCCATCGCGCCCATGTTGTACTCCGGCACGTAGAGCTGGTCGTACTTGCCGAACGGGTAGGGGTAGCCGAAGGCGTCCTCGAAGAACTCAAAGCCCTGCTTGGTCAGGGTGACGATCTCCTCGCGGTCGCGCTCGAGGTACTCCTTGAGCGACTGGCGGGAGTAGTGGCCGAGCGGGATCGTGCCGTACGTGCCCTCGTAGACGTCCTGGACCTCGTAGTAGTCGCCCGCGACCACCGCGGTGATGTACGTCGACATGGGCTTGGTCGCGGGGAAGGCCCATAGCGCCACGCCGTCGCTCACCGGCGTCGGCTCGGGGGTGGCGGCGTTCGAGACGACCTTCCAGTGCGCGGGAGCGGTCACGTTGAACGTGAACGGCGCCTTGAGGTCGGGCTGCTCGAAGGTGGTGTAGACGCGGCGGGCGTCCGGCACCTCGAACTGCGAGTAGAGGTAGACCCGGTCGTCAGCCGGGTCGACGAAGTGGTGCAGGCCCTCGCCGGTGTGGGAGTAGGTGCAGTCGGCGCGGACGACCAGGACGTTGTCGGCCTGGAGGTCGGGCAGCGCGATGCGGCTGTCGGCGTACGCCGTGGCGGGGTCGAGCGCGACGCCGTTGAGCGTGATCTCGTGGATCGTCGCGTCGACCAGGTCGGCGAACGTGCTCGCGCCGGGCTGGCGACAGGTGAAGGTCAGTGTGGTGGTCGATCCGAAGGTCTCGACGCCGGCGCGGGTCGCGTCGCTGAGGTCGAGGTCGATGACGTACGAGATCACGTCGACGAGGGCGGCGCGGGTGGCCGCCTCGTCGCGGGTGAGGTTGGTGCCGGGCATGGCGCCCATCCTTGCACCAGGGGCACATTGTCTGACAACTCGCGGCAGCGAGGGCGAATGACAACGGTGTAACTTCCGAAAGTCAACGCGACACGCCAGTGAACCGTGAGTTTTTCGGGGTTTTTGTTGCGTTCTGGGGCTCGTGTGCC
This sequence comes from Nocardioides sp. Root240, assembly GCF_001428825.1. Lineage (GTDB taxonomy): Bacteria > Actinomycetota > Actinomycetes > Propionibacteriales > Nocardioidaceae > Nocardioides. The sequence continues at coordinate 214,076 of NZ_LMIT01000009.1, forward strand.
CGATGGTGTTCGTCATGCGCAACCGGACCGTGGTCATGCGCTGGGGGACGTCCGTCGCCGCCAGCGCCCTGTTCGCGACCCTCCTGGTCGCGGTCGGCATCGCGGTTCGCGTCGAGGCACCGATGACCCGATCGGCAGGGGTCACCGATCTCTGCAGTGGTTGGAGCGGGTGCAACAGCGCCGGCTACTCCGACGCCGGGTACGGCGCCGTGAGCGGCCGGATGTACTGGAACATGTACTCGGGCCACAACTGCACCAACTACGTCGCCTACCGGATGATCAAGGCCGGCATGTCGACCACGCGTCCCTGGGTCGGGGGTGGCAATGCGAGCGAGTGGGGCTTGCAGATGAAGAACATCACCGACCAGGTCCCCAACGTCGGAGCCGTCGCCTGGTGGGGGCGCTACAGCAACGGCAGCGGCTCGGCCGGACACGTCGGGTACGTCGAGAAGGTCGTCTCCCCGACCGAGATCATCATCTCGATGGACAGCTGGGGCGGCACCTTCCACTGGCGCCGGATCACCAAGGACAGCGGTCGGTGGCCGACCGGCTTCATCCACTTCGTCGACAAGACCCTGACCCCGAAGGCCGCGCCGGCGATCACCGGCAAGCCCGCCGTGGGCCAGACGCTGACCACGTCCAACGGCACGTGGGTCGGCGCGCCGACCAGCTACACCTACGAGTGGTTCGCCGACGGCAGGACGACCGGGGTGCGGACCAGGACCTACGTGCCGAAGGGCGCGGACCGCGAGAAGAAGATCACCGTCAAGGTGCAGGCGGCCCGGTCCGGCTTCACCCCGGCGACCCAGGTGTCGGCTCCGACGGCCGCGGTCGTCCCCGGCACCTTCGCCCTCCAGGCGACGCCGACCGTCGACGGGACCCTCTTCGTCGACGACGTGCTGACCGCGCAGCCCGGCACCTGGAGCCCGGAGCCGCAGGCGATGGCCTGGCGCTGGTACGCCGACGGCAAGCGGATCGTCAACGCCACCGAGACGCTGACACTGACGCAGGACCTCGTCGGGCGCGAGATCAGCGTGGTCGCCGTCGCCCGCCGCGCCGGCTACACCGCCGCCAGCGGTCCGCGCGTGGTCGCGGGCAAGGTCATGGTCGGCACGATCGAGACCAGCCGCGCGTTCGCGGTGCTCGGGAGACGGACCATCGGGGAGACGCTCACGGTCCGCTCGGGGGTCTTCACGCCGGCGGACGCCACGCCGTCGTACCAGTGGCTGCGCGACGGCGTCCCGATCGAAGGTGCGGTGGCGCCGACGTACCGGCTCGGGGACGACGACGTCGCCTCCCGGATCTCGGTCCAGGTCAACCTGACGCGCAAGAACTACGTTCCGCTGAGCTCGACGGCCACGACGAACGGCCCCGTGCGCAGCCGCGCCTGGATCCAGGTCGGCGCCGCCTCGCGTGGAGGCAAGGCGATCGTCAACGTCGATGTCACGGCCCGGGGAATGGCGCCGGTCACGGGACGTGTCCGGATCGGCATCGGCAGCTGGATGCGCACGGTCACCCTGGTCGACGGCAAGGCGTCGGTGAAGGTGGCGCGCACGCCGGGCGTCTGGAACGTCGCCGTCCGCTTCCTCGGCAACGCCATCGTCCCCACAGCCCTGCGGACGACGACGGTGAGGGTTCGCTGATCTGAGGAATGCTGCGCGGGCGGGCGCGGTTGCAGTCTGCATGACGACCCCCACGCCCAACCGCGCCGACCTCTGGTTCGACCCGCTCTGCCCGTTCGCCTGGATCACGTCCCGCTGGATCCTCGAGGTCGAGGAGGTCCGTGACATCGAGGTGCACTGGCACGTGATGTCGCTGGCCTACCTCAACAAGGACCGCGACATCCCGGACGCCTACCGCGAGATGCTGGCGCCCGCGTGGGGCCCGGTGCGGGTGCTGGTCGCCGCCCAGCAGCAGTACGGCGACAAGGTCCTGCGTCCGATGTACGACGCCTTCGGCCAGCGGATCCACCTCGAGGGCCGCAAGCTGCACGAGCAGCCCGACGGCGGCCTCGCGCTGATCGCCGAGGTGCTCGAGGAGACCGGCCTCGACCCCACCCTGATCGAGGCGGCGACCGACCCGTCGTACGACGACGCCGTGGCGCGCTCGCACCACGAGGGCATGGACGCGGTCGGCGACGACGTCGGCACGCCCACGATCCACGTCAACGGCACCGCCTTCTTCGGCCCGGTGCTCTCGAAGATCCCGCGCGGCGAGGACGCCGGACGGCTCTGGGACGGCACGGCCGCGGTCGCGTCCTTCCCCTACTTCTACGAGCTGAAGCGCTCGCGCACCGGGGACCTCGACTTCTCCTGACGGAACTGGGTCGGCAGCGGGAAGGCCGGGTCAATAGGATCCTTCCCATGACGCATGTCCTCTCCGCTGTCGCCTGGCCGTACGCCAACGGCCCGCGCCACATCGGCCACGTGGCCGGTTTCGGTGTGCCCTCCGACGTGTTCAGTCGGTACCAGCGGATGGCGGGCAACGACGTCCTGATGGTCTCGGGCTCCGACGAGCACGGCACGCCGATCCTCATCGCCGCGGACGAGGCGGGGATGACCCCGCAGGAGCTCGCCGACAAGAACCACCGGCTGATCGTCGAGGACCTCGTCGCGCTGGGGATCACCTATGACCTCTACACGCGCACCACGACCCGCAACCACCACGCCGTCGTCCAGGAGCTCTTCCTGGGGGTCTACGAGAACGGCTACTTCGTCGAGCAGACGACCTTCGGCGCCGTCTCGCCCTCGACCGGGCGCACCCTGCCCGACCGCTACATCGAGGGCACCTGCCCCAACTGCGGGTACGACGGTGCGCGCGGCGACCAGTGCGACAACTGCGGCAAGCAGCTGGACCCCCAGGACCTGAAGAACCCGCGCTCGCGGATCAACGGCGAGACCCCCGAGTTCATCGAGACCCAGCACTTCTTCCTCGACCTCCCGGCACTGGCAGAGGCGCTGCAGGCGTGGCTCGACGACCGCGAGGCGACCGGCCTCTGGCGGCCCAACGTCATCCGGTTCTCCCAGAACATCCTCGAGGAGATCCGCCCCCGCGCCATGACGCGCGACATCGACTGGGGCATCGCCGTCCCGCTCGACGGGTGGCGCGACAACCCGACGAAGAAGCTCTACGTCTGGTTCGACGCGGTCATCGGCTACCTCTCGGCCTCGATCGAGTGGGCCCGCCGCACGGGCAACCCCGACGCGTGGCGCGACTGGTGGAACGACCCTGAGGCCCTGTCCTACTACTTCATGGGCAAGGACAACATCACCTTCCACTCGCAGATCTGGCCGGCGGAGCTGCTGGCCTACGCCGGCAAGGGCGACAAGGGCGGCTCCCCGCGCGAGTACGGCGAGCTCAACCTGCCGACCGAGGTGGTGTCCAGTGAGTTCCTGACGATGGAGGGCAAGAAGTTCTCCTCGTCGAAGAAGATCGTGATCTACGTCCACGAACTGCTCTCGCGCTACCAGCCGGACGCCTTCCGCTACTTCGTGGCCGCCGCAGGCCCGGAGAGCCAGGACTCCGACTTCACGTGGGCGGAGTTCGTCCGCCGTACCAACGACGAGCTGGTGGCCGGCTGGGGCAACCTCGTCAACCGCACCGCCACCCTGATCGCCAAGAACTTCGGCGAGATCCCGGCCGCCGGCGAGCTGACGGCCGAGGACCAGGCGGTCCTCGATGCCACGGAGGCCGCCTTCGACGTCGTCGGCGACCTGATCGGCCGACACCGCCAGAAGCAGGCGATCGGTGAGGCGATGCGCGCGGTGGCCGAGGTCAACAAGTACGTCTCCGACACCGAGCCGTGGAAGATCAAGGAGGACCCGGCCCGCCTGGGCACGGTCCTGCACGTGATGGCCCAGTGCGTCGCCGACCTCAACCTCGTGCTCAGCCCGTTCCTGCCGTTCTCGGCCAACGAGGTCGACAAGGCCTTCGGCGGCACGGGCGCGGTCGCGCCGATGCCGGTGGTCGAGGAGGTCGCCGACCTCGACGACGCCACTCGGTCGTACCCGATCATCACCGGCGACTACGCGGGCTTCCCGTCGTGGAGCCGGCACGCGATCGCGGTCGGGACGCCGGTGGCGAAGCCGACCCCGGTGTTCACCAAGCTCGACCCGTCGGTCATCGACGAGGAGCTCGCCCGGCTCGAGGCCTGACCTCGACGACGCCTCTGGTCGACCTCGCCAGCCGAAGGTTCTGGCGGGGAGTCGGGCGAGTCGGTCGACCTGGTGCGGGCGACGGCCAGGAAACCGGATGCCGGGCTGGAGCCCGGCCGGTAGCCTGCTCGGGCATGAGCACCGCGTTCCTCCTGACCTCGCTGGTGATCGTCGCGACGCCCGGCACCGGCGCGCTCTACGCCATCGCCGCCGGCCTGACCCGCGGCACCCGCGCCGCGATCCTGGCCGCCTTCGCCGGCACGCTCGGCACGATCCCGCACCTGGTCGCTGCGGTCACCGGTCTCGCCGCGCTCCTCCACGCGAGCGGCGTCGCCTTCGCCGTCCTCAAGTACGCCGGCGTCGCCTACCTGCTCTTCATGGCGTGGTCGACCTGGCGCGACCGCGGCGCCCTCACGGTCGACGAGGATGCCGCCGAGACGGGCTCCGCGCGGGCCGTCCTGGTCTCCGGCATCACGCTCAACCTGCTCAACCCGAAGCTGACCATCTTCTTCTTCGCCTTCCTGCCGCAGTTCGTGCCCGCCGGTTCCGGCGCGGTGCCCGCGATGCTCGGCCTGAGCGCGGTGTTCATGGCGATGACCTTCGTGGTCTTCGCTGCCTACGGCGCCTGCGCCGCGGCGGTGCGCGACCAGGTCCTCTCGCGACCCAAGGTGGTCGACCGGATGCGCAAGGCCTTCGCCGCGAGCTTCGCCGTGCTGGCCGGGCGGCTGGCGTTCGAGTCCCGCTGATGGGTAGCACCCACGACGTCTGGTTCACCGAGGACGCCGGCACCTTCCTCGACCGGGCCGGGGAGTACCTCGCCGCCGACCCGGTGGTGGGGACCGTCCTGTCGACCATGGCTCGGCGGACCGCCGAGCACGGGCCGCCGGCGGGCATGCCGGACTGCTGGTTCGCACTGGTGACCGGTGCCGCCGGCGAGATCGTCGGCGCCGCGATGCGCACCGCGCCCTTCGAGCCGTGGCCGCCGTACCTGATGGGGATGGAGGACGGCGCGGCGGTCGCGCTCGCCGACGCGGCGCTGGCGCGGGGGATCGCCATCGACGGCACGAACGGGCTGCGGCCGGCGACCGATGTGTTCTCGGCCCGGGTCGCGGAGCGGACCGGGCGGCAGACCCGGGTCCACCTGCACCACCGCCTGTTCGAGCTCGGCACCCTCGTGCCCCCGCGGCCGGTGCGGGGGCGGCTCCGTGAGGTGCGGTCGGAGGAGGCGCGGCTCGCCCTGGCCTGGATCCACCAGTTCTTCCGGGACGCCGACGAGCAGGCGGGCCGCGAGGCCGGGCACCTCAACGAGGGGGCGTCGTTCGGGATCGGCGACGTGCTGCGCAAGCTGGACGAGGGGGTGCTCTGGTTCTGGGTCGACGACGAGGACCGTCCGGTGCACCTCACCGGGGCCAACCCGCCGGCCTACGGCGTGACCCGGATCGGCCCGGTCTACACGCCGAAGGACGAGCGCGGGCGCGGCTGGGCCGGTGCCGCGGTCGCCGAGGTCTCGCGCCGCATCCAGGCGGACGGCGGCCGCGCGATCCTGTTCACCGACCAGGCCAACCCGACGTCCAACGCGCTCTACCAAGGCCTCGGCTACGAGCCGGTCGTCGACACCGTCCAACTCGACATCTTCTGACGCTGGCTAGGGTCGCGGCCATGGCCCTCCACCCCCAGGCCCGGCGCGCAATCGAGAACGCCGCCGGCGCGCTGCCCGTCACCGACCCGTCGTACGACATCGCGGCGGAGCGTGCCCGTGACCGCGACGAGGCGGTTCGGCAGGAGCGTCTGCCGGTCGCCGAGGTGCGCGACGTCGACGCAGGTGGCGTGCCGGCCCGGCTCTACCTCCCGGCCGGGTACGACGCCGTGGTCGTCCACGCGCACGGAGGCGGCTTCGTCCTCAACGACGTGGAGGTCCACGACGCGGCCGTCCGTCGGTTCGCGCTGGTCGCGGGCGCCGCGGTGCTCAGCGTCGACTACCGCCGCCCACCCGAGCACCCGTTCCCGGCGGCGCCCGACGACGTCACGGCCGCGGCGGCGTGGGTCGCGACCCAGCCGGAGCTGGCCGGCCTGCCGCTGTTCGTCCACGGGGACAGTGCCGGCGGCAACCTCGCCCTCGTCGCGGCGCTGCGCGACCCGGACCGCTTCGCCGGCGTCGCGCTGGTCTACCCCTTCCTCGACCCGACCGCCGCCTTCGACTCCTACCGGACTGCGGCCGACGGCTTCGACCCGAGCGAGGCCGCCTGGTACTGGGAGCAGTACGCGTCATCCCCGGCCGACCTCACCGACCCGGACCTGGCCCCCTTGCTCTCCGACCGGCTCGGCCTGCTGCCGCCGACCCTCGTCACGACCGCCGAGCACGACCCGCTGCGCGACGAGGGCGAGCACCTCGTCCTGCTGCTCGCCGAGGCGGGCGTCGAGGTCGTCGGCACCCGGTACGTCGGCCAGGTCCACGGCTACTGGAGGCACACCTCGGTCTTCGACGCCGCGGAGCCGACCATGCGGCAGGTGGCCGGCTGGATGCGGATGCTCGTGGAGCGCGGCAAGGGGTAGTGGTCAGCCGGGGTCGACGATCTCCAGCGTCCCGTCGTCGCGCTGCCACAGTCCCGCGACGTGCATCAGCCGCTGCCGCCCGACCCGGTCCCAGGCGTGGTAGACCAGCCGCAGCGACAACCCGTCGACGAAGGCGGACGCGCCGCCGGGGCCCAGCCGTCCGGTCGTGGCGGTCGAGAGCAGCGGGTCGCCGTGGTTCTGCCGCACGCAGGGGCCCTCAGGCCCGGCGCAGATGGCGTACCCGGTCGCGTAGTCGGCCCGCTCCCAGGAGTTGCCCGAGTAGAAGAGGTAGGTCACGCCGCGGAACTGCACCATGCTCGGGTTCTCGATCGTGTCGCCCTCCCACGCCCGGTCGAGGGTGAGCAGCTCGCGGGTCTCGGAGCCGGGCTGGAAGCCGGCGCCGTCGCGGCTGAGCTGGCGGATGAACAGGCCCGCCGGGCGCTGGTGGACGATCCCGGAGAACTTCCACAGCAGCCACGGGACGCCGGTGCTGTCGACGAAGACGTCCGGGTCGATCACGCCGAGCTGGGCCTGGCCGTAGCAGAGCGGCTCGCCCACGGGGCGGAACGGGCCGGTGGGGGAGGAGCCGCGGGCCAGGCCGATGCAGTTGTGCCGCTGGCCGCCGCTGGTGCCGGCCGGCGCGGCGTACGCCGCGGTCCAGCCGTCGCCGACCCTGCCGACCCCGGGCGCCCACAGCTCCCGGCCCTCGCCCCGGCCGCGCACCCAGCCCGCCGGCTGCAGCGGGTCGACGCGGCGGCCGGAGCCGTCGGTCAGCGGGGTCCAGGTGCGCAGGTCCTGCGAGACCAAGGTGGGAAGACGCAGGTGGGAGGTGTTGGTCGCGTAGGCGTACCAGCGCCCGCGGGCACGGACGATGTCCGGGTCGGCGAAGTAGCCGCGGTAGGCGACGCCGGGGCGCCACTCCGCGCTGCCACCGGTGACCGCGACCGGCTCCGGGCGCTTCTGCTGCGGCAGCTTCTGCGCCATCCGCTCGGCCAGCCGGGCGAGGTCCTGCATCTCGCCGGCCAGGACGTCGCTCGGCAGCACCGTCGGGACCGCGGTGGGCTCGGGGATCAGCGGCGCCTCGGACGTGCCCGGCGCCGCGTCCGGCGTACCACCGGCCCCACCGCCGCACGCCGACGCTGCCAGCGCCAACGCGGCCAGCACCCCCGCAAGGCGGCGACCCCTCATGCTTTCACTCCCTCCCCGGCGCACACCCTAGACTCAACGACGCCATGAGTGAGCCTGTTGCGCGTCCAGCCCAGACCTTCGCCGAGGCGGAGGACGCCCTGCTGTCCCGATGGCCCGAGACCCGGCTCGAACCCTCGCTCGACCGGATCCGCGCCTTCACCGAGCTGCTCGGCGACCCGCAGCGCTCCTTCCGCTCGATCCACCTGACCGGCACCAACGGCAAGACGTCGACCTCGCGGATGATCGACGCGCTGCTGCGTGCCCTCGACCTGCGGACCGGCCGGTTCACCAGCCCGCACGTCGAGAAGATGAGCGAGCGGATCAGCGTCGACGGCGAGCCGCTCGACGACGAGGCGTTCGTGCGCGCGTTCAACGACGTCGCGCCCTACATGCACCTGGTCGACCAGGCCGAGGCCCACCCGCTGAGCTTCTTCGAGGCCGTCGTCGGCATGGCCTACGCGGCCTTCGCCGACGCCCCCGTCGAGGTCGCGGTCGTCGAGGTCGGCATGGGCGGCTCCTGGGACGCCACCAACGTCCTCGACGCCGACGTCGCCGTGGTGACGCCGATCGCCGTGGACCACGCCAACTACCTCGGCGGCACGACCGCCGAGATCGCACGGGAGAAGGCCGGCATCATCAAGCCCGGCTCGGTCGCCGTCCTGGCCCAGCAGAGCGCCGAGGCCGCGACCGTCCTGCTCGCGCGGGCGGCCGAGGTCGGCGCGACCGTCGCCCGCGAGGGCCTCGAGTTCAACGTCGTCGCCCGGGCCGCCGCCGTCGGCGGCCAGGTCGTCACGCTCCAGGGCCTCCGGGGCCGGTACGACGACCTCTTCCTCCCGCTCTACGGTGCCCACCAGGCGCAGAACGCCGCCACCGCCCTCGCCGCTGTCGAGGCGTTCATCGGCGGCGACGAGCCGCTGGGCGACGACGTGGTCCGCGGTGCGTTCGCCGAGATCACCTCGCCCGGGCGGCTCGAGGTCGTGCGGCGCAGCCCCACGATCGTGCTCGATGCCGCCCACAACCCGCACGGCGCCGCCGCGGCTGCGGCGGCACTGGAGGACTCCTTCCAGTTCGACCCGCTCATCGGCGTGATCGGCGTGATGGGGGACAAGGACGCCGAGGGCCTGCTCGCGGCCTTCGAGCCGGTCCTCTCGCAGATCGTGGTCACCCAGAACTCCGCCGACCGGGCGATGCCCGCCGACCAGCTGGCCGAGGTGGCCCGCGAGGTCTTCGGCGAGGATCGCGTGAGCGTCGTCCCCCGCCTCGCGGACGCGATCGACGAGGCGGCCGGCCTCGCCGAGTCCGCCGGCAGCGACGCCCTCAGCTCGGGCGCGGTGCTGGTCACCGGCTCGGTCGTCACGGTGGGTGAGGCCCGGGTGCTGCTGGGAGGCCTCAAGTGAGCGCCGAGCACGAGGTCCCGGTCGACCCCGAGCGCGAGAAGTCTCCGCGGCGCGGCATGTGCGCTGCGGTGCTCACCCTTGAGGCGATCGCCGTGGCGCTGTCGATCCCGGTGATGATCACGATCTCCGACGTCGGCCCGGCGCTGGCCCTGTCGCTGGGCCTGGGCCTGGCGGTCGTCGCCGTGGTGGCCGCGGGGATGCTGCGCCGGGAGTCGGGCTACCGGCTCGGGCACGCCGTACAGGTCGGAGCGGTCGGGCTCGGCTTCCTGGCGCCCATGATGTTCTTCGTCGGCGGCCTGTTCGCCCTGCTGTGGGGGTCGGCGTACGGCCTCGGGCGCAAGATCGAGCGGGAGCGCGCGGCGGCCTTCGAGCAGTACGACCGCCTCCGCGAATCGGGGGAGTAGTACCGCCTCGGTAGAGTGGCGCCGTGCCTGTGATCATCGACAAGCTCCTCCGCATCGGAGAGGGCAAGATCCTCCGCCAGCTCGAGGGCATCGCCAAGGCGGTCAACGCCATCGAGGACGACTTCAAGGCGATGTCGGACGACGAGCTGCGGGGCATGACGGACGAGTTCCGCAAGCGCCTCGCGGACGGCGAGACCCTCGACGACATCATGCCCGAGGCGTTCGCCACGGTCCGTGAGGCCGCGCGCCGCGTGCTCGGCCAGCGCCACTTCGACGTCCAGGTGATGGGCGGCACCGCGCTCCACCTCGGCAACATCGCCGAGATGAAGACCGGTGAGGGCAAGACCCTCGTCTCGACGCTGCCGGCGTACCTCAACGCCCTCGAGGGCAAGGGCGTCCACGTCGTCACGGTCAACGACTACCTCGCCAAGTTCCAGTCCGAGATGATGGGCCGGGTCCACCACTTCCTCGGCCTGTCCGTCGGTGTGATCCTCCCGAGCATGCGCCCGGCCGAGCGCCGCGTGGCCTACGCCTGCGACATCACCTACGGCACCAACAACGAGCTCGGCTTCGACTACCTCCGCGACAACATGGCCTCCTCGCTCGAGGAGTGCGTGCAGCGCGGCCACAACTTCGCCGTCGTCGACGAGGTCGACTCGATCCTCATCGACGAGGCCCGGACCCCGCTGATCATCAGCGGTCCGACCCAGGACGAGGTCAAGTGGTACGGCGAGTTCGCCAAGATCGCGCAGAAGCTGACCAGGGACGTCGACTACGAGGTCGACGAGAAGAAGCGCACGATCTCGGTCCTCGAGGAGGGCATCACCCGGGTCGAGGACCACCTCGGCATCGAGAACCTCTACGAGTCGGCCAACACCCCGCTCATCTCGTTCCTGCACAACTCCATCAAGGCCAAGGAGCTGTTCCGCAACGACAAGGAGTACGTCGTCATGGAGGGCGAGGTGCTCATCGTCGACGAGCACACCGGCCGCATGCTCGCGGGGCGCCGCTACAACGACGGTCTTCACCAGGCCATCGAGGCCAAGGAGGGCGTGAAGGTCCGCGAGGAGTACCAGACCCTCGCCACCGTCACCCTGCAGAACTACTTCCGCCTCTACGACAAGCTCTCCGGCATGACCGGTACGGCGCTGACCGAGGCCTCCGAGTTCGACAAGATCTACGGCCTCGGCGTGGTCCCGATCCCGACCAACAAGCCGATGCTGCGCAAGGACCAGCCCGACCTCGTCTACCGCACCGAGGAGGCCAAGTACGACGCCGTCGTCGACGACATCGTCGAGCGCCACCACAAGGGCCAGCCGGTGCTGGTCGGCACGGTCTCGGTCGAGAAGTCCGAGTACCTCTCCAACGCCCTGAAGAAGAAGGGCGTCCCGCACTCCGTCCTCAACGCGAAGGTCCACGCCGAGGAGGCGAAGATCGTCGCGATGGCCGGCCACAAGGGCGCGGTCACGGTCGCCACCAACATGGCCGGTCGAGGCACCGACATCATGCTCGGTGGCTCGGTCGAGTTCCTCGCCGACGCCGAGCTGCGCAAGCAGGGCCTCGAGCCCTCCGGTGAGACCGCCGACGAGTACGACGCCGCCTGGCCCGCGATGATCGAGAAGATCAAGAAGCAGGTCGAGAAGGAGCACGACGAGGTCAAGGACCTCGGCGGCCTCTACGTCATCGGCACCGAGCGTCACGAGTCGCGCCGCATCGACAACCAGCTCCGCGGTCGTTCCGGCCGTCAGGGCGACCCGGGCGAGAGCCGCTTCTACCTGTCCCTCCAGGACGAGCTGATGCGCCTGTTCAAGTCCGACTGGGTCGACCGCGTCCTGCTGCTGCTCAAGATCCCGGACGACGTCCCGATCGAGAACAAGCGGGTCACCAACGCCATCGCCAATGCGCAGGGCCAGGTCGAGTCGCAGAACTTCGAGTCCCGCAAGAACGTCCTCAAGTACGACGACGTGATGGACCGCCAGCGCAAGGTCATTTACGGCGAGCGTCGCGAGGTCCTCGAGGGCGTCGACCTGGAGTCCCAGGTCCGCGAGTTCATCGACGACGTCGTCACCGGCACCGTCACCGGCTCGCTCGACGAGTTCTCGGAGGAGTGGGACCTCGACCAGCTCTGGACCGACCTCAAGCAGTTCTGGCCGGTCTCGATCTCCTGGAAGGACCTCGCCGAGGACGCCGGCTCGCAGGCCGCGCTCCACAAGCAGGACCTGATCGACGCGCTGAAGGCGGACGCCCACGCGGCATACGACCGCCGCGAGGAGGAGGTCGGCGAGGAGGTCGCCCGCGAGCTCGAGCGCCGCGTCCTTCTCTCCGTGCTCGACCGCAAGTGGCGTGAGCACCTCTACGAGATGGACTACCTCCGCGAGGGCATCTACCTCCGTGCGTACTCCCAGCGCGACCCGCTGGTGGAGTACCAGCGCGAGGGCTTCGACATGTTCGCCGCCATGATGGACGGCATCAAGGAGGAGACCGTCGGCTTCCTCTTCAACCTGGAGGTCCAGGTCGAGGAGGAGGAGGAGATCCACTACCACGCCGACGGCAGCGCCCACGCGGGCCCGATGCACGAGGGCGCCTTCGCGGAGCCGCCGGTCGGCGTCGTCGAGGGCGGGCTGAGCCTCGACAAGATCTCCGCCGGCCTCGACACCGAGCCGAAGGCCACGCCGAAGGTGACCGCCAAGGGCCTCGACCGCCCGAAGCAGCCGCAGCAGCTCGCCTACTCCGCTCCCGACGAGACGGGGCACGAGGAGGTCCGCGGTGCGGGCGCCGCGAGCAACGCCGACGACGAGTTCTCCGACATCGGCCGCAACGCGCTGTGCCCCTGCGGCTCGGGCAAGAAGTACAAGCGCTGCCACGGCGCCCCCGGCGGTCCCACCGGAGTCGCCCTGCGCGGCTGATCGGCCCAGCAACGACGACGCCCCGTCCCGGTCTCCCGGGAGGGGGCGTCGTGCGTCGTGCGACTACTGCAGCGTCATGCGGGGCTCGCCGTTGAGCAGCCCGGTGGCGCTGCGGACGCAGGCGCCGCCCTTCGGCGTGCCGCCGTTGTAGGCCTGGCGCACGCAGCTGCGGACCGCCAGCTGGCCCCAGTAGTTCGGGTGCAGCGACTCCTGGATGTAGTAGGGACTGTCGCCCGCGGTGGTGACGGTGCGGATCTGGTTGACCCACTCGGTCCGGTCGACGGCACCGGCCGAGGTCCAGTTGGCGATGCCGACCTCCTCGTAGAGGCCGACGCCGGACTCGCACAGACGACGGCCGGTGAACGTCGAGGAGAGGTTGAGGACCTTGCTGTTGGTGATCCCGGCCTGGCCGATCGCCCCGGTGACGGTGTTGTTGATCGTCGGCAGCGCGGTGTTGTTGGCCCAGGCCGCGTCGGCGTCCCAGAAGCCGCAACCGCCCGTGTTCTGGCGGGTGTACCCGCTCTGGCTGTAACGCAGCGTGTTCGGGATCGGCGACGGGTAGGTCTGGACGAGCATCGTCCACTGGGTGTCGGCGTACCCGGCGTTGCGCATCGCGGTGCGGAGGTTGGTCAGCGCGCCGGCGATCCGGGACTTCACCGTTGCGACGTTGCCGCTGGTGAAGTTGCTGGTGACGCTGCTGTCGTCGTTGCAGTAGTCCTTCCACCACGACGGCGAGAGCAGGAAGTCCTGGACGCACTGCTGCACGACGCCGGCGAAGTTGAAGTCGTTGCCGCCGATCGAGACCACGACCATGCGTACGTTGTGGGTGCCGGCGAAGGTCTGCAGCGCGCCGGCCTGGCCGACGCCCTCGGTGCCGCTGTAGAAGTCGAGGCCCGGCTTGAACTCCGAGCCGGTCGCGGTCGCCGTCTTGGCGCCCGAGCAGGCGAGGTTGAGGCTGCCCACGCCGCCGCCGATGTGGATCTCGGCGCTCTTCGAGCGGTGGCAGCGGTCGATCGCCTCGCCGGTGCCGCTCGCGTTGTCGTAGTAGGCCGTCGAGCCGAGGGCGTCGGCTCGGGCGCTGCTGCTGTTGGAGGACCCGGCCCAGCGGCCCGCCTCCCCGGAGATGTAGGAGTCGCCGACGGAGACGACCCAGGGGAAGCCGGCGCCGGGGCCGTCGGCGTGGGCGGGGGACGCGGTGAGCGGGGCGACCAGGGTCGCGCCGACGGCAGCCAGGGTGGCCGCGAGTGCTCGGATCATGGACGGAACATAGTGACCGGGGTCACATCTGAACAAGGGTCAGATTCGCGAACACCTGCTGGCCCGGCGGCATCGCGCCGGAAGAAGCCTCACGAGAAGTCGAGCGCGGTGCAGATCCAGCGCTGTCCGGACCGCTCGAAGCGGACGGCCACCGCGCGCGAGCGCTCGCCGTGGCGGACGTGGACCCCGCACTCGACGATGTCGTCGGTCACGAAGCAGCTGTGCACGCTCTGCACCCGTGGTCGCACCGCCTGCACCCGGGCCAGGCCGGGCTGGTGTCCGCCGGCGCGCGCCACCAGGTGGGCGCGCAGGCGCAGGTCGGCGTACACCTCGGGCGTGGTCCAGCGCACCAGCTGGGACACGGGTCGGTCGCCGCCGACGATCTCGACCGCCGCCTGGGTGAACCGGTACGCCCACTCCTCGATGGTGCGGCGCAGCCGGCGGTCGATCGGCACCACGGCGGCTCCCGGGCGGGTGGTGCGCGGCGGGGCCGCGGGTGGCCCCTGGCGGGGGAGCAGGGCAAGGGCGAGCGTGCCCTGGGTGGGTGCGACGGGGACGGCGAGGCGGACGCCGACGTACTCGGTGGTGGCAGCGGACATGGTGGGGCTCCTGTCGTGGGGTCAGGACGGGGTGGAGTGGGGTGGCAGCTCGAGGCGCAGGCCGGGACGGACCAGGTCGGGGTCGGGGCCGACGGCGTCGGCGTTGTGGATCAGGACGCGGCGCCAGTACGAGGCGACGTCCGCCGCCGGGGCGCCCGGGCCGAGTGCGCGCTCGGCGACCGACCACAGGCTGTCGCCGGCCCGCACGTCGACGGTCCGCGACGAGGTCGGAGCACGGTCGGAGCCGCCGCTCCCGGTCGGCCGGTCCGGCAGCGGCAGTCCGGCCAGCGAGGGTGGGCTCCCGGCGGTGTCGGTGCTCGCCCTCGCGGGCCCGACGACCACCGCCACCCCGCACGCCGCCAGCAGGGCTGCGCGGACCGGGCCGACCCGGCGCCGACAGGACCCGGGCGTGCGGAGCTGGCGGCAGGCCACGTCGGCGGTGGTCAGCCAGAGCAGGGCCGTGGCCACGAGGGCAGCGGCCGCGCACGACTGCACCAGCAGGTCGGCGAAGGCGCCGGCCGGCTCGCGGACCAGGGCGAGGGCAGCAGGGCCGGCGAGCACGACCGGCCCGAGCGCGGTCGCCGTCACGGCGAGCCAGAGCAGAGCCGCCCGTCGCCGGACAGCCGCAGCAGCGTGATTCATCCCGAACCTTTGCGTTTGCTTCTGTTTGCCTCAGGATGCGTGCATTCGATGGGCGCGTCAAGGCGTCCTCCACAGGCCCCGCCCGGGGGTGGCGTGCGGCCCCGTGCGAAGGTGGGCGCCATGGGTTGGGAGGACGAGCTGTTCGCGCTCTTCGACGACCTCGAGGAGCAGGCGAGCGCCCTGCACGCGGCCGAGCGGACGGCCGAGGTCGCCGACCGGAGCCGTGCCGAGTACCAGCAGGTCACCCTCGCCAGCCGGATGATGGCCAGCGTCGGCACGACGGTCGCGCTCGGCATCAGCGGGGTGGGCGTCGTACCGGGGACGGTGCAGCGAGTCGCCGAGGGCTGGCTGCTGCTGTCCTCCGGCGACCACGACTGGGTCGTCCACACCGCCGCGATCAGGAGCATCGAGGGCGCCTCGGTGCGCTCCGTCCCCGAGGTGGCCTGGTCACCGCTGACCCGGCTCAGCCTCGGCTCGGCACTGCGCCGGATCGCCGAGGCGGGGGAGGAGTGCGTCCTCCGCCTGGTCGACGGCACCCGTCACGACGGCGTGCTGCGCCGCGTGGGCGCCGACTTCTGCGAGCTCGTCGAGGGGGAGGACCGGCGAACCGTGCTGGTCGCCTTCACCGCCCTCGCCGCGGCCCAGTCCCGCGCCTGAGCGACGCCGTCGATTGGGCACGAACTGCAGCCCGCGGGCCCGAATTGTTGCGGTTTGGTCCCAAACCGCAACACTTTGACGCCACGCTGACGTCAGTCCGCGTCAGGTCGCGTCGACGTCGTACGGCGCCCACTCGCCCGCGGCGAGCGGCTCCTGGACGTGCCGCGACTCCTCGGCGCGGGCGGCGTCGTCGAGGTCGTCGAGCTCGGCCATCGCCTCGGCGATGTGCTTGCGCACGATCGCGCGCGGGTCGAGGTCGGCGAGCTCGAGGTCGGCGAACTCCGGGCCGAGCTCGGAGCGCAGCTCGTCACGGGCCTGGTTGGCGAAACCGCGCAGCTGGCGCATGAATCGGCCGGCCTGGCGGGCGAGGTCGGGGAGCTTGTCGGGCCCGAACACGAGCACGGCGAGGACCACGATGACCGTCAGCTCACCGAACCCGATTCCGAACATCGTCGACCCCTGTCTCGCCCGTGCCGGTCCGTGTGCCGATCAGAACTTGCTGGTCGGCGTGAGGCCGAGCTGGAGGCCGGCCAGCCCGCGGCCGCGACCGTCGAGCCGGTCCGCGATCCCGGACAGAGCCGTGGCGGCCGCGGACGTCGGGTCGGACTCGACGATCGGCTTGCCCACGTCGCCGCCCTCGCGGAGCGAGACGTCGAGGGGGATGCTCCCGAGCACGGGGACGTCGTAGCCGAAGCGCTGCGACAGCGTCGCCGCGACCCGGTCGCCGCCGCCGGAGCCGAAGATCTCCAGGCGGTGGTCCTTGCCCTCCTCGGTGCAGTGGGGGCAGGGGAGGTAGCTCATGTTCTCGACGACGCCGACCACGCGCTGGTGCATCATCGAGGCCATCGTGCCGGCGCGCTCGGCGACCTCGGCGGCGGCCTCCTGCGGGGTGGTCACCACGACCACCTCGGCGCCGGGGAGGTGCTGGCCCAGTGAGATCGCGACGTCGCCGGTGCCCGGCGGCAGGTCGAGCAGGAGGACGTCGAGATCGCCCCAGTAGACGTCGGCGAGCATCTGGACCAGCGCCCGGTCGAGCATCGGTCCGCGCCAGGCGACGACCTGGTCGCGGCGCGGCTTGAGCATGCCGATCGAGATCACGGACACGCCCGACGCGGTCGGGACCGGCATGATCAGGTCATCGACCTGGGTCGGGCGCGAGTCGGCGACGCCGAGCATCGCCGGGACCGAGTGGCCGTAGATGTCGGCGTCGACGATGCCGACCTTGCGCCCGGCCTTCGCCAGCGCGAGCGCGAGGTTGACGGTCACCGAGGACTTGCCGACGCCGCCCTTGCCGGACGCGATCGCGAAGACCTTGGTCAGCGAGCCCGGCTTCGCGAACGGGATCTCGCGCTCGGCCTGGCCGCCGCGGAGCGTCTCGTGCAGGCCGGAGCGCTGCTCGGCGGACATGACGCCGAGCTCGACGTTGACGGCGGTCACGCCGGGCACCGCGGTGACGGCCGCGGTGACGTCGCGGGTGATGGTGTCCTTGAGCGGGCAGCCGGCGACGGTCAGCAGCGCCTTGACGGAGACGACCGAGCCGCCGTCGCCGGGGGCGATGTCGACGCTGTCGACCATGCCGAGCTCGGTGATGGGCCGCTTGATCTCCGGGTCGTTGACCCGGCTCAGGGCCGTCATGACCTGCTCGACGGAGGGCGACTGCTGCGTGCTGCTCACAACTACGCAGTTTAGGCAGTGGGCGGCTGCGACCTGTCGTCGGCGTCCTCGTGAGACGCCGCACGGTCCTCCTCGCGCTCCTCGGCGCGGTCGTCGAGCTCCGAGAGCAGCGAGCGCAGCTCCGAGCGGATGTAGTCGCGGGTGGCGACCTCGCCGACCGCCATCCGGAGCGAGGCCATCTCGCGAGCGAGGAACTCCATGTCGGCGTGCGCCCGCGCATCGGCCTGGCGGTCCTGCTCGGCGACGACGCGGTCGCGGGCCTCCTGGCGGTTCTGCGCGAGCAGGATCAGCGGGGCGGCGTACGACGCCTGCAGGCTCAGCATCAGGGTCAGGAAGATGAACGGGTAGTCGTCCCAGCGCAGGTCGTCGGGCGCGGCGAGGTTCCAGCCGATCCAGACGACGACGAAGAGCGTCATGTAGATCAGGAAGGTCGCGGTGCCCATGAACCGCGCGAACTGCTCGGCGAAGACGCCGAAGGCGTCCTTGTTGAACGTGGGCCGCCGGATCAGCTGCCGGCTCTCCTCGCGGGGGGTGTCGAGGCGCTCGCCGGTACGGCGGGGCGTGCTCATCGCGGACCCCGGTTGCGGGCGCGCTCGCGCCAGTTCGCGGGCAGCATGTGGTCGAGGAGGTCGTCGACCGTGACCGCGCCGACCAGGCGCCGGTCCTCGTCGACGACGGGCGCCGCGACGAGGTTGTAGGTCGCCAGGTGGGCGGCGACCTCCTCGAGCGTCGACTCCGGCCGCAGCGGCTCGAGGGAGTCGTCGAGCGCTCCGGCGACCAGGCTGGAGGGCGGCTCGCGCAGCAGCCGCTGGATGTGGGCGACGCCGAGCAGCTTGCCGGTGGGTGTCTCGAGCGGCGGCCGGCAGACGTAGACCAGTGCGGCGGCCGCGGGCGTGAGCTCGGGGTTGCGCACGTGCGCGAGCGCGTCGGCGACGGTGGCGTCCGGGCCGAGGATCACGGGCTCGGAGGTCATCATGCCGCCGGCCGTGTCCTCGACGTACGACATCAGGCGCCGGACGTCCTCGGCCTCCTCGGGCTCCATCAGCTCGAGCAGGATCTCGGCGGTCTCCGGCGGCAGGTCGCGCACCAGGTCCGCCGCGTCGTCGGGGGACATCTCCTCGAGCACGTCGGCCGCGCGCTCGGAGTCCAGGCCCTTGAGGATCTCGACCTGGTCGTCCTCGGGCATCTCCTCGAGGACGTCGGCGAGGCGCTCGTCGTCGAGCGCCAGCGCGACGGCGGTACGACGCTCGGGCGGCAGGTCGTGCAGGATGCTCGCCGCATCGGCGGGTCGCATCTCGTTGAGGGCCGCGATCAGGTGGGTCGCACCCTGGGCCTCGTCGACCCGGGTCAGGCCGACCACGTCGCGCCACTCGACCACGTGGGTCTGCCCGCGGCGGCGAAAACCCTTCGACGGCTCCCGCACGGCGACCCGGCTGAGCACCCAGTCGCGGTTGCGGGCAGGCTCCATCGCGACGTCGTAGACCGACCCGGTGACGCCCGACCCCTTGATGGTGACGGTGCGGTCGAGCATCTGGCCGATGACCAGGGTCTCGGTGGAGCGCTGCTCGAAGCGGCGCATGTTCAGCAGCCCTGTCGAGTACACGTGGCCGCTGTCGATGTTGGTCACCCGGGTCATCGGCACGAAGATCCGGCGCCGGCCGAAGACCTCGACCACCATGCCCAGCACCCGCGGCTGGGTGCCCTCGCCCCGCATGGCGACGACGAGGTCGCGGACCTTCCCGACCTGGTCGCCCTGGGGGTCGAAGATCGGGAGTCCGACCAGCCTGGCCGCGAACACGCGGGTAGGGGTGGTGCTCACGTTGGGCCACGCTACCCGTCGGATTGGTGTGACCTGCAACGCAGGTTAGAGTGATGCCCTTCGATTCGCCCGACGCTTGTCGATGGGAATCCGGGAGGTAGGCGAGCGTGGGAGATCATCAGCGGCGCGGGCGTGTCCGGCACGCCGTCACCGCCTCTGAGGTCGTCGTCGCCGTCCTGGCCGTCGTGGCCGGGCTCGCGGTGATCGCTGTCGTCACGTGGACCAACCACCCGCTCACCGCGGTCGGGGCCGACGTGGCCGGCGCCACGGCGTCCGAGACCGACCGGGGCAGCCTCGCCCAGGGCACCGTCGCTGACGACGGCCGCTACGACACCCCGGAGCCGGGCGAGATCGGCGAGGGCGAGTCGGCGACGGGCAAGCGGCCGATGCAGTCGAGCAGCCGCCTCGAGGAGCGCAAGGTCAACGCGCTGGTCGACGACGTCGAGGCCATCGTGCGCCGGAGCAAGGTGCGGGCGACGACCTTCCGGGTCGCCTCGCTCAACATCCTGGGCAGCAACCACGTCCGCAACGGCTTGAACCGCGCGGCGCGCGAGGCGGCGCTGCTGCGCGACCGGGGCGTCCAGATCGTCGGGATGCAGGAGGTCCAGCGCGACCAGCGCTCGGTCCTCATCAACAACCTCCCCGCGATGCAGATGTGGCCCCAGGACGCCCTGGGCCGCGACGGCTACCGCGTCCAGATCATGTGGCGCACCGACCGGTTCACGATGGTCGACAACGGCGGTTCGTCCCACACGTTCAACGGCATCCGCAGCGTGCCGATCCCCTACGTCCTCCTCCGCGACCGCACGACCGGCGCGCAGTTCTGGGTGATCGTCACCCACAACTCGCCCAACGGTCGCCAGAGCGAGCGCAACGCCTCGGCGGAGATCCAGATCGACCTGGTCAACCGGCTCCGCGCGACGGGGCACCCCGTCCTGCTGATGGGCGACCTCAACGAGAAGACCACCGTCTTCTGCAAGTTCGCCACGCGGGCCGGCATGATCTCGGCCAACGGCGGCAGCGGCAGCCCCAGTGGCTGCCGGCCGCCCGGCGGTCCGCAGCGGATCGACTGGATCCTCGGCACCGGAGGCGACGAGGTCGACTTCTCCGGCTACGTCCAGGACGGCACGACGCGGGCGCAGGGCATGAGCGACCACTACCTCGTGTACGCCGACGCCGCGGTCGTCGACAAGGCTGCGCCCTAGTCCGGCACCTCTCGTGTTTCGTGGTCGGCCCACGCCGTCCATGCCCTAGCATGCGGCCATGGCTCGCCTGCCGCACCGCTTCGTGCTCCCGATCGCCCTGCTCGCCGCTCTTCCGGCGCTGGCCGCGTGCGGCGACGACTCGGAGCCGACCGCCCGTGACGAGCCGACGAGCGCATCGCCGACAGGTGCGCCCGACACCTCCGAGCCGGCCGCACCCACCAGCACGCCGCCGGACCTGCCGGCCTGCGCCGACCTCTGGGTCGAGGGCGAGGTGCTCGCCAGCCCGTACGCCGGCTGCCTCGAGCCGGACGGCGCGGTGTCGAAGAGCCTGATCGGTTGTGTCAACCGCAAGGTCGCCCAGCACGGTGACGACCTCTACGCGATCGTCGGGGGCCGGATCGTGCGGGCAGAGCCCAATCGCAACCACAACGACGTCTACCTCGACCTGCTCGCCAGCTGCACGGGCTGACCGGACACGCCGGACCACACCACCGGATCCGGTGTCGCGGCGCAGGACGTCGAAGCAGGCTATTGCCTCCCGTGAGGTTACGATGGCCGCTGATTTCTCGGGCTGTTCCAGTTGTCTTCCCATCACCACAGGGATGACGAGCGGCCCATCGACCTAGGGAGTTCTCTGATGCGGCGAGTCGCGACCGGCGTGATCATCTGGATGACGGCCTTCGCCGTCGTCCTCGGTCTCGGGAGCCTTCCCGGAGCGGAAGCAGCGGCCCCCGCCGCCACGCTCACCACGGCCTCGGCTGCCGCTCGGGTGCCGGACACGACGGAGACGACGACCTCCGACCGGACCGCCACGCGCACCGAGCGCGCGCCGGTCGTCTACAACCCCTCCCCGGGCCTGCGCTTCAACGAGCCCTACAACCGCGGTGGACGGCGGGTCTCCAGCATCCGGGCCCACATCCTCAGGAGCATCGACAGCACGCGGCGCGGCGACCTGGTCCAGATGGCCGCCTGGAACGTGCGCGGTCGCTCCTGGTCGCAGGCGATCATCCGGGCTCACCGCCGTGGCGTCGCGGTCCAGATCATCATGGACAAGTCCAACTGGTCCCGTGAGCACCCCAACCCCGAGGCCGCCGACATCGCCCGCGCCGTGCGCGGCGTCGAGGACCGCAAGTACCAGAGCTTCCTGAGGCTCTGCGCGGGCTCGTGCCGAGGCGCACGCGGCATCCCGCACTCGAAGTTCTACCTGTTCAGCCGGGTCCAGCAGCGCAAGTTCGTCACCATGTTCGGCTCCAACAACGCCACCGACGTGGCCGCGAACGACCAGTGGAACGACCTCTACACCTGGGTCAACAACGAGAAGATCTACAGGACCTTCCAGACCGTCTTCAGGCAGATGGTCCTGGACAAGAACCAGTACTCGAAGGCCTTCATCCGCGCCCCGTTCAGCCCGACCCAGTCGGTGGACTTCTACCCGTACCGCGGAGCCGTCCCCAACGCCGTTCCCGACCCGGACATGGCGCGCCTGAACAAGATCAGGTGCAAGGGCTCGACGGCTCGCGGCACGAACGGCCGCACCCAGATCCGCGTGATGCAGACCGCGATCCACGGTGACCGCGGCATCCGGCTCGCGCAGAAGGTCGTCCAGCTGAAGCGGGCCGGCTGCAACATCCGCATCGTGTACGCCCTCATGGGCAACAACGTCCACGCCCTGCTCAAGGCCAATGGCGTGCCCAAGCTGCAGCTCGCCTACGACCGCGACCGCAACGGCGTCTACGACATCTACATCCACATGAAGTCGCTGGCGATCCGCGGTGTCTACGAGGGCGTCACCAACGCCAACGTGACCTACAACGGCAGCGCCAACTGGAGTGCGGTTCCGCTCGCGAGCGACGAGGTCGTGGGTGAGTTCCGCAGCTGGGCCATCACCAACGCCTACGTCAAGTGGACCGACTTCCTGTTCACCCACCGACCGGCCCGCTGGGGTCCGGTCAACCTGGCGCCCATCAGCACGAGCTCCGTCGAAGGCCGCTTCGTGCCGGTCGACCCGTACTCCCTCATGAAGGAGAACGGCCTCTGACGAGCGGGGCCGTCCGGGTCGACGCCGCGGGGGTGCACTTCCCCGCGGCGTTCACCGGGTCGGCGGACGTGTTCTTCGGCGACCACCGCGGTTGGTCGTTCTCCGCGGAGAAGCCGGGCAAGACGGACGTGTCCTGGCCGAAGCGGTTGCGGCCCTTCCTGAACGGCTGGTCCGACGTCCGTGTCGTCACCGCCGAGGGGAAGACCCTCTTCGCCAATCGCGTCGTGTTCACGGACGACGACTCGCCGGTCACGATGCGTGACCAGCACGGCCTACCGCTGATCGTCGACAAGTGGGGGCTCCTGCAGCGTCCCTTCGACACCCGGCCCGAGGGCCTGCTCGGCCTGCTGGCCGACGAGTCGCTGCGGATCATCGACGTCCTCGAGAACGTCTGCGGTGTCCGTGCCTGGATCTCCTTCGGCACGCTGCTGGGGGCCGCTCGGCAGGGCAAGGGCATCGGCCACGACTCCGACGTCGACCTGTGCTACCTCTCGGAGAAGGCCACCCCGGCGCAGATGCAGCGCGAGCTCTGGGAGATCGCCCGCGCCCTGCGCGCCGCGGGGATGCGCCTGCAGATGCGGACCGGGAGCTTCCTCACCGTCCAGCTCGACACCCCGGACGGCGCCGGCGCCGGCATCGACGTCTACACGACGTTCTTCTTCGACGGGAACTTCTACGAGACCGCGACGGTGCGCACTCCCGTGGCGCGTGACGAGCTGCTCCCGCTGAAGCCGATGGAGTTCGAGGGCCGCACCCTTCCGGCGCCCGCGGACCACGCGAAGATCCTCGAGATCTCCTACGGGCCCAACTGGCGGGTCCCCGACCCGTCCTTCCGGCACCAGCCGGGCCCCGAGGTCGAGCAGCGCTTCGACGGCTGGTTCGGCAAGTTCTGGCGTCAGCGCCGGGAGTGGCAGGCCTTCAACCGGGAGGGCGCGAGCCGGCGGCCCGGCCCCTCCGCGTTCGCCCAGGACGTCGCGGCGCGACTCGCGCCGGGCACCCGCGTGCTCGACATCGGCACCGGCGCAGGCGACGACGCCCTCCACTTCGCCGGGAGCGGGTTCCAGACCGTCGCCTTCGACTACGCCCTGCCGGCCCGCCGTGCGTGGCCCGAGGTGGCCGGCTTGTCCCGCGTGACGCTGAACTTCTACGACCTGCGCGACGTGATGTCCCGCGGGGCCCTGGTCTCGCGCCACGAGGGCGAGCAGGCGGTGTACGCCCGCCAGCTGCTCGAGGCGCTCGCACCCGTCGGTCGCGACCAGTTCTGGGCGTTGGCGGCGATGGCCCTGCGGCGCGGCGGCACCATCCACCTCGAGTCGCAAGCCTGGTCCCGACCGTCGATCGGACGACGCGGCGAGGAGCTCGGTGGCCGGGTCTGGCCGACCGGTCCCGAGGACGCCCGACGTGCCGCGCAGGCGATCGGGGGAGTGGTCCGATCGGAGGACGGCACCGCCGAGGCCGAGCGCACCATCGAGGCCCGCAGCGTGTTGCCACCCGCCACCTGGCGCATGACGATCGACATCCCGGCACGAGGGGGACACCCAGCATGACCCGCACCGTCTACCTGCACGTCGGCTCGCCGAAGTCCGGCACGACCTACCTGCAGCGCATCCTGGACGGCAACCGGAGGAAGCTCGCCGACGCCGGCGTCCTCGTCGTCGGCCGCAACCAGGGCAGCCGTGTCCAGGCCGCTCTCCAGGTCCGGCAGGACCCGCGGTGGGAGAAGCTGCCCGCCGACCGCCAGGACCAGTGGGGTCGGCTGGTGCGCGAGATCCGTGACTGGCAGGGCGACACCGCGATCCTGAGCTACGAGCTGTTCTCGGCCGCCTCGGCCGAGCAGGCTGCCGCGGCCATCGCCGACCTGGAGGGAATCGACGTCCACGTCGTCATCACCTCGCGGGACCTGGCACGGTCGGTGCCGTCGGCCTGGCAGGAGCGGCTGAAGTTCGGCCTCACCACGCCGCTCGAGGAGTGGCAGCCGCCGAAGGCGGAGGCGCCGCGCAGCGAGTGGGGCTGGCGGACCACCGACCCGACCAGCGTCGCCGAGCGCTGGGGCGCGGGGCTGGCTGCTGACCGGGTCCACGTCGTGACGGTGCCGCGGAGCGCCGGCGACCCGACGGAGCTGTGGCGTCGGTTCGCCGCGGCCTGCGGCATCGACGGGATCGACGTCGACCTCGCCCTGCCGCGCGTCAACGAGTCCCTGGGCGCCGTCGGCGCCGAGCTCCTGCGTCGCGTCAACTCGCGGCTCGGGGCGCCCCTCGACAACAGCCGCGAGCGCGCCCGTTGGCTCCGTGACACGCTCGCGCACCGCGTCATCGCCCAGCGCGACGACGAGCCGCTGGGCATGACCGACCGGCAGTTCGCGGAGGCGACCGAACGCGCCGAGGCGGCCATCGCGGCCCTGGCGGCCTCCGGCCACGTGATCCACGGTGACCTCGAGGACCTGCGCGCGACGCGGCCGACGGGGCGGCTCTCCGGCGACGTCGCCGACGCCGAGGTGCTCGAGGCGGCACTCGACGCGCTGCTCGCCCTGTTGCTCGCCTGGCGCTCCGACGCGACCGCCTCGCCGCGCCGCGCCGGTACGCCGGCCGCGGAAGCCCCGGCCGGCGGCCGGCTGCGCCGCATCGCCACCCGCGTCACGTCGCCCGCGGTCGACCGGGCCGACGACCGGCTGCGCGAGCGGATCGAGGAGCTCGAGGCCGAGGTCGCGGCCGGCCGTGCGCTGCACCAGCGGGTCGCGATGCTGCAGGACGTCGTGACCGAGCTGCTCCTGCCTGCCGACGTGCAGGACGGCACCGTGACGGTCGCGGCGCTGCGGAAGTACCGCGCGGAGTCGTTGTGAGCCCCGCCGAGCAGCTCCGCTCGCGGGCCCGCCACGCCGCGGAGGTCACCGGCCTCCTGCGGGTCCGGCGCCAGCGGGCGCGCGTGGACGAGCTGGAGACGGCGGTCCGCGAGAACGCCGTCCTGGGTGCCGGTCTCCACGAGCTCCTCGGGCAGCTGGAGCAGCAGCTGGTGCCGCTCCTGGAGCGCCGCGTGCGCGGCTCCGAGGGCCCGCGGGAGTAGGTCGGGCGCCGGCTCGGGCGAGCCGTGAACGGCCCCCGGAGAACTACAAGCTTGTAGTTACTCAGGCGGCCTTGCCACGGGGTCGATGCGACTGGTGTGATTCCTGAGCACCAGTGTTACGAAGCCTCCTGGAGTGGCCCGATGTCTTCCTTGCGATCCACCACCCGAGCCGTCCGAGGGACGCTCCTGGCCGCAGTGACGGCTCTGGGACTCGCCCTGGTGCTGCTCCCGGCGCCGGGGGTCCGCCTCGCGGCGACGGACACGTCGGCCCTTCGCTCGGACGTCCCGACCTCCGCCCCGATCCGGATCGTGCAGGCCAACATCAAGTCCCGGATGGCCACCGCCGAGACGAAGGCCGACATCGCCCGGGCCTACGCGCAGAAGCCGGACTTCATCACGTTCAACGAGGTCACCTATCGGCCCGACTCCTGGCTGGTCCGCGACGGCTACGCGATGTGGCGCACGCCCGGCAACTTCACCGGCGAGACCCCGGTGGTCTGGAACACGGCACGCTGGAACATGGTCGCGCAGGGAACCTGGCTGATCAGCAACAAGCGGCGGGTGCAGCCGAGCAACGAGTTCGAGCGCGGCATCCGCTACGCGAACTGGGTGTCCCTCCAGAGCAACCTCGGTGAGCGCATCTCGGTCGTGTCCACGCACTTCGCGCCGCGGTCCGGGTACACCGTCGACCTGATCGAGCCCTCGCTCAAGAGGCTCGGGCAGCTCGTGAAGACCCTGCGGGCGCACGGGCCGGTGCTCGTCGGCGGCGACCTCAACGTCAACTACAAGTCGCGGACCGACTACCCGCGCAGCCTGATGGCCAGCCTGGACATGGCGCCCGTCTACGACGTCACGGGCACGGCGCTGTCGACCGGTGACTACCGTGGCTCCACCATCGACTACGTCCTGCTGTCCTCGGTCAGCCAGTTCGCCGTCGACCGGGCGTGGGTGCAGGAGCTGAACTCCGACCACCGCCTGCTGGGCGCCGACGTCAAGCTGACCGGCACGAGCGCCGCGGCGTTCACGCCGGGGACGGTCCGCTCCAACCCGACGACCTCGCCGCGGGCGATCGCGTTCCTGGTGATCAAGTCGATCAACCTCGCTCCCGAGGGCGCCGTGGTCCACCTCGCCTCGCGTCGCCTCGACCTCCCGGGGATCGAGCAGGCCATCATCAAGGCGCGCCAGCGCGGCGTCCACGTGCAGCTGCTGACCTCCGGCCTCCGGATGTCGGCGGTCGAGAAGCGACTGGTGAAGCTGCTGGGCACCCGGGTCAGGGCGAAGTCGTGGGTCGCCCACCAGCGTGCGTGGTTCGAGAACGGCCTGCCGGCGGCGAGCTCGATGGTGAGCGCGAGCGGCGGGATCCGCGCACTGCGGATCGACGCCAACCGGGCGCTCACCCGGGAGTCCTATACCCGGGTCACCCGGGCGACGGTCACGATCGACAAGCCGAGCTACGACCGGCTCTTCGTCCCGTTCCTCCGGGCCGCGGGCCGCTCGCTCTGAACCACTCGGTCTGAACCCCGCCGGTGCGTGGTCGGCGGGCTGGTCGGTGACCTGCCTCACTCCGGGTGCTCAGCGCCCGAGAGGGCGGCGCCAGCGTGCCTACTCGCCGGTACAGTTCCACGCGGACCACCAGCGAAAGGGAACGCAGATGACCCGGCTTTGCCAGACCGAAGGCCTCAGTGAGGACCAGTCCGAGATCCTGAAGGCCGTTCGTGTCTTCGTGGACGAGCAGATCATTCCGGTCGCGCAGGAGCTCGAGCACGCTGACGAGTACCCGCAGGACATCATCGACGGGCTCAAGGAGCTCGGGGTGTTCGGCCTGACCATCCCCGAGGAGTTCGGCGGCCTCGGTGAGTCGCTGCTGACCTACGCCCTGGTGGTCGAGGAGATCGCCCGCGGCTGGATGAGCGTCTCGGGTGTCATCAACACCCACTTCATCGTCGCCTACCTGTTGATGCAGCACGGCACGGAGGAGCAGAAGGCCAAGTACCTGCCCCGGATGGCGACCGGCGAGGTCCGGGGCGCGTTCTCGATGTCCGAGCCCGGCCTGGGCTCCGACGTCTCCGCGGTGTCGACGAAGGCGACCAAGCAGGACGACGGCTCGTACTCGATCACGGGTCAGAAGATGTGGCTGACCAACGGCGCGACCTCGACCCTGGTCGCGCTGCTGACCAAGACCGATGAGGGTGCGGAGTCGGTCTACAAGAACATGACCACCTTCCTCGTCGAGAAGGAGGCCGGGTTCGGGGAGACCGCCCAGGGCGTCACCGTGCCCGGCAAGATCGACAAGATGGGCTACAAGGGTGTCGAGACGACCGAGCTCATCCTCGAGGGCCACCAGATCGCCGCGGACCAGATCCTGGGTGGTGAGCCCGGCAAGGGCTTCTTCCAGATGATGGACGGCGTCGAGGTCGGCCGGGTCAACGTGGCTGCCCGTGCGTGCGGCCTGGCGTGGCGTGGTTTCGAGCTCGGTGTGGCCTACGCCCAGCAGCGCAAGACGTTCGGCAAGGTCATCGCGGAGCACCAGGCGGTGCTGTTCCGGATCGCGGAGATGGCGACCAAGGTCGAGGTCGCGCACACCATGATGGTGCGCGCCGCCCGGTTGAAGGACACCGGTGCGCGGATGGACGTCGAGGCCGGCATGGCCAAGATGGTCGCCTCGGAGTACGCCAACGAGGTCGTCGAGGACTCCTTCCGGATCCACGGCGGCTACGGCTACTCCAAGGAGTACGAGATCGAGCGCCTGATGCGCGAGGTCAAGTTCATGCTCATCGGCGAGGGCACCTCCGACATCCAGAAGATGATCATCGGCCGGTCCCTGCTCAAGGACTACAAGCTCTGACGACCCCTGTCGTCCCGACGATCCGGCGGTTCCCTCGGGAACCGCCGGATCGTTCAATTCAGGGGGTCGGCGGTCTGCGGCTGCGGGGCGGCGGCCCGGCGCCGCCGGCGCACGACGACGTCCGCGGCACCCAGCAGCAGGGCGCCCAGGACACCGACGCCGACGCCGAGCGTGGAGATCGCGCGTCCGGGCCGGTCGTAGGTGACCTCGACGGTGCCGTCGGCGCCGCGCGGCACGGCCACGGTCAGCAGCCCGGCGTCGTCACGACCGACCTCGAGCTCCTTGCCGTCGAGCGTGGCCGAGTAGCCGGGCCACGCGAGGCGGGCGAAGGTCAGCTCCCCACCCTCGGCCGCCTTCAGGCGCACGGTCTCGGACAGGCCGTCGCGCTGTGCAGAGGCGACGTCGACGCCGGGGGTGGCCCAGCTCAGCTCGCTGTCGGGCCAGGGGAGCGGGGCGTCGCGCACCAGCACGATGCGCTTGCCGTCCTCGCGCTGGGTCCACCCGGGGCCGCGCAGCACGCCGATGGCCTGCTTGGGCTGCACGACCATGGTCTGCAGCTTCAGAAGATCCGCGAGCGGGGGACCGCCGGCGGTGACCGGCTCCCAGACGCGCTGGTAGCCGCACGGGCGCGTGAAGCCCTCGTAGTGCAGGCACAGCGTCTTCTCGAAGGGCACGAAGCCCATGCCGGTGTAGTTGTTGACGGCGTCGACGCCGGCGACGCGGTACATGCTGCCGGGGAGGAAGTTGTCCCAGGCGGCGCGCAGCTTGCGGTCGTTGCCGGTGCGCTGGGCCTTCTCCTGCAGCGGGCGCAGGTCGGCGAACTGCATGACCCGGCCGTCGAGGTCGCCGAAGCGCTCCTGCAGGGCCGAGACGTCCGTGGGCACGTGGTAGAGCCGCGCGCCGTTGTTCTCCTCGTAGACCCGGGCCTGCAGGCCCAGGGTGAGGGCGGTGCCGCCGATCAGCACGGCGGCGACCAGCGCCGTCGACGTGGTGGAGCGGCGGTGCACGACCACGAGGGCCGCGCTCAGGGCCGCGAGGAGGCCGATCCCAGCAACCGAGGCCACCACGCGGGTCGGGTGCTCCGCCCAGGTCTGGAAGGCCAGCGCCGCGACGATCGCACCGGTGCCGATCGACCGGGCCCGCCAGCGATCACGCGCCAGGCCCTTGCTGAGCACGACCGCGAGGGCGACGCCGAGAGCGAGGTAGGAGTACTCGATCAGCCGCAGCGGCCAACGGAACAGCCACAGGTTCGACGGGCCGAGGGTCGCGGCGAGGTAGACCAGCCCGATCACCCCGATACCGGTGAGCTCGCGGGACCGCTCGCGCAGCACGCGGTACTGCAACCAGGGGAGCAGGGGCAGCACGAACCAGCAGAAGTAGGCGACGGGCACCTGGGTCGGGCCGGTGATCGAGATGATCGACGGCACGAACGTCGGGCTGCTCATGCCGAGCAGGTCGCCGAGCTCGGGGCGCAGCTTGCCGTTGTTGCCGAACATCGGGCCGTCGGCGCGGGCAGCGAGCTCGGAGGCGCGCACCAGCGGCAGGTAGACCAGCGGGAGCAGGGCGGCGACGCAGCCGCCGGTCAGCACCAGGCGGCGCACGCCGGGGAGGTTGCGCGTGACCAGGCCCTCGACGACCAGGCCGCCGCCGACGATGACCACGGCCAGCGTGCCGTAGGGATTGCCCTGGGTGATGGCGAGTGCGCCGACGACGAACGCCCACCAGGGGTTCATCGCCCCGCGCAGGGTACGGCGGAAGGCCCACCACACCCAGGGGGCGTAGGCGAACGCAGCGAGCCCCGCCGGCCAGGAGCCGGCGTCCCACCACAGCGTGAAGCCGGAGAACGGCAGCGCCGTCGCGACGGCAGCGGCCGCCCACGGCGCGGCGTCGTACTCGCGGGCGACGAGGTAGGCGCCGAGCGCGATCATCACCATGATCGCGACCTTCACGAGCACGACCGAGACCAGCAGGCTGCCGAAGCCGGAGACGACCAGCCAGATCAGCATGTTGACCGGGTTCCAGATGCCGAACAGGGCCTCGGCCGGGTAGTTGCCTCCGGCGAAGGCGTTGGGGTCCATCCCGATCGGGAGGCCGCTGTCGCGGACCGTGGTGCCGAAGTACCACCAGGTCGGCGCGAACTGGGCCGCCGAGTCACCGCGCAGGTAGACGTCGCGGCTCCCGAGCAGGGGGATCAGGCCGCAGAGCGTCGTGACGATGACAACGGCCGACGGCCAGGCAAGGCGCTTGATCACGCGCGATCCTCGTTCGCTGGGGGAGTGATGAACTGCTCGTGCTCCTGGCCGAGCAGCACGGCGACCGGCGTCAGGTCCGGGCCCTCGCTGCTCTCCTTGAGGAGGAAGTGGGGACGGTTCTTGGTCTCCAGGTAGATCCGGCCGAGGTACTCGCCGATCACGCCCAGCAGGATCATCTGCACGCCGCCGAAGCCGACGACCGTGCAGATCGTGGTGACGTACCCGGGCGCCTGGTTGCCGTTGATGATCGCGTCGCCGAGCACCCAGAGGGCGTAGAGGAAGGCCACCAGCGAGATGAACGCCCCGAAGTAGATCGCGAGCCGCAGCGGCCGGGAGTTGAAGGACACCACGCCGTCGATGCCGTAGTTGACCAGGCTGCGCATGCTCCACTTGGTCTCGCCGCCGGCGCGGGCGACGTTCTCGTAGTCGACCACGGCGGTGTCGAAGCCGATCCAGGAGAACAGGCCCTTGGAGAAGCGGTTGTACTCGCCGACCGCGAGCAGTGCGCGCACCGCACGTCGGCTGAGCACGCGGAAGTCGCCGGCGCCGTCCTCGAGCGTGACGTCGATGAGCCGGTTGAAGATGCGGTAGTAGGCCTTGGAGAACATCGTGCGCACCGGCTTGTCCCCGGTGCGGGTACGACGAGCGATCACCTGGTCCTTGCCGTCGGCCAGGAGCGGGAGCATCTGGGCCAGCAGCTCCGGCGGGTGCTGGAGGTCGGCGTCGAGGATCGCGACGGCATCGCCACGGGCCTGGCTCAGCCCGGCGAGCATCGCCGACTCCTTGCCGAAGTTGCGGCTCAGCGCGAGGTAGCGGAACCGGGGGTCGTCGGCGTTGATCTCACGCAGTCGCTCGAGCGTCCGGTCGCGGCTGCCGTCGTCGACGAGCAGCACCTCGAAGGAGGTCGCCACGCGGGGCAGCACGTCCTTGAGGACCGTCACCAGCGAGTCGACCACGGCCTCCTCGTTGTAGCAGGGGACGACCACGGAGAGCATCACAGAAGAACTTTTGGTCGAATCCCGCACGGCCCGCACCTTATCGGGTATTCATGGGCGCCATGAGTCGTCGCACCCCGACGCGGCTGCGTGCCGCGTTCACCCGCTCCCTTCGCGACGACGACCCCCGGCCGCGGGTGGTCTTCCTGGTGATGGGCATCCATGGACGCAGTGGTGTCTCCCGGGCGGTGCTCAACATCGCCGGAGCGCTCGTGTCGACCCACCGGGTCGAGATCATCAGTGTCTACGGCGGTGGCTCCCACGCGTTCGCGGTCGACCGGCGGATCCGCGTCGACAGCCTGATCCCCGTGGCCTTCCGGCGCCGGGACGCCCTCCCGCGCAAGCAGCGCGCCCTCGCGTTCCAGCCGAGCGCGGTGGTGAAGGACAAGTACCTCAACGCGCTGACCGACGCCGCGCTCACGACGGCACTCGGCCGGCTGCGGCCGGGCGACGTCCTGGTGTCGACGCGTCCGGTGCTGCACGTGGTGGGGGTCGAGCTGACCGACCCCGGCGTGGTCCGGATCGGCTGGGACCACTTCAACTACCCCGCGCGTCAGAAGCCCGGCCAGGGCAGCCGGAAGATCGCGCGGGCGATGCCCGGCCTCGCGGCGTTCGTGGTCCTCACCGAGGCCGACCAGCGCGACTACCGGGGTGACTTCGCGGGCGCGCGGATCGACGTGATCCGCAACGCGATCCCGTGGCGCGGGCCGGCCGAGCGGCCGGTGCGGGACAGCAACACGGTCGTCGCCGCCGGCCGGCTGGCGCCGGTCAAGGGCTTCGACCGGCTGATCGCCGCCTGGGCGAGCATCGCCGACGAGTTCCCGGACTGGCGGTGCCGCATCCTCGGCCAGGGGCAGCTCGAGGACGAGCTCCAGAGGCACATCGACGCCTCCGGCTCGACCACGGTGAGCCTCGCCGGCAACTCCGACGACATGCCGGGCGAGCTGGGGAGGGCCGAGGTCTTCGCCATGTCGTCGCACCACGAGGGCCTGCCGATGACCATCATCGAGGCGCTGAGCCAGGGCACCCCGGTGGTCACCTTCGACTGCCCCCGTGGGCCGGGCGAGCTGGTCGACGAGGGCAACGGGCGCCTGGTCCCGGACGGTGACGTACCGGCTCTCGCCGCGGCGTTGCGCGAGCTGATGAGCAGCAAGGAGCTGCGCGACCGGCTGGGGGAGCAGGCGCTGCGCGACTCGCGTCAATACGACATCGATCACGTCGCCGACGTCTGGCGGAAACTGATCGCCGACCTGACAGAATGACCCCTCGTGACCAAGACGAACGCGGGCAACTTCTTCGAGGACTTCACCGTCGGCCAGCGGATCGTCCACGCGACGCCGCGCACCGTCACCGAGGGTGACCGAGCGGTCTACGGCTCGCTGTACCCGACCCGGTTCGCCGTGCCGTCGTCAGCGTCCTTCGCCGCGTCCGTCGGCCTCACGGAACCCGATGGGACGGGGCACCCGGTCGAGGAGCTGATCGCCTTCCACATCGCGTTCGGCAAGACCGTGCCCGACGTCTCGCTGAACGCCGTCGCCAACCTCGGGTACGCCGAGTGCCGGTTCCACCAGCCCGTCGTGCCCGGCGACACCCTTGCGACCACCTCCGAGGTGATCGGCCTCAAGCAGAACTCCAACGGCAAGAGCGGCGTCGTCTACGTCCGCTCCACCGCGACCAACCAGCGCGGCGAGGTCGCGCTGGAGTGGGCCCGCTGGGTGATGGTCCACAAGCGGGACGCCGACGCGGCGGCACCCGAGGCCGTCGTACCGGACCTGGCGGCGGTGGTGGACCCGTCCGACCTGGTCCTGCCCGCCGGGCTCGACTTCACGGCGTACGACTTCGCCGCGGCCGGCGAGGCGCACCGCTTCGACGACTACGAGGTCGGCGAGAAGATCGACCACGTCGACGGGGTCACGCTGACCGCGTCCGAGCACCAGCAGGCCACCCGCCTGTGGCAGAACACCGCCAAGGTGCACTTCAACGTCGAGGCCCGCCCCGACGGCCGCAACCTGGTCTACGGCGGCCACATCATCTCGATGGCCCGCGCCCTGTCCTTCAACGGCCTCGCCAACGCTCAGCTGGTCGCCGCCATCAACGCCGGCGCCCACACGGCCCCGGCGTTCGCGGGCGACACGGTCTACGCCTGGTCCGAGGTCCTCGACAAGGCCGAGACGGCCGCACCCGGTGTCGGTGCGCTGCGGCTGCGCCTGGTTGCGACCAAGGGCCGCGACGCGTCGATGACGCTGCGAGGCGACGACGGGAAGTACGCGCCGGGCGTGCTGCTCGACCTCGACTACTGGGCGCTCATCCCGCGCTGACGCGCACGTCCCTGATCACGTAGGTCACCTCGTCGTCGACCGCGTTCTCGATCTGGTCGATCGCGACGCGGCTCGGGTGGTCCTGGCCGTCGGGCCAGGTCACGTCGGCCTTGGCGACGCTCGGGTCGTTGGCCTTGGCGATCACGTCGTTGATCGTCAGGCGCAGGAACTCGGGGGCCGGCCTGCCCTTGCCGGGGTTGCGGAGGCCGGTCGCCGAGACGACCTCACCGTCGGCGACGGTCACCTCGACCGGACCGGTCATCGGGCAGAAGCACATCACCTCGAGGCGGTAGGTGTAGTCAGCCGGCGCGAAGGTCGGCCACGTGGGCGCGCCGTCGTCGGTCACGGTCGGCGACGGGTCGGTGCCGGTCGGGTCGCTGGCCGTGGCGTCGTCCTCGTGGCTGCAGGCGGACAGGCCGAGGGCGAGCACGGCGGTGAGCGCCGGGGCGAGGAGCGTGCGGACGACGGGGCGCGGGATTGACATGGGCCTCATGATGCCTGTGACGTGGGGGAGCGGTGCCGGGTTCCACGAGGAGCGAGGACACCGAGGTGGAACACGTTTCAGTTTTTCCTCCGAAGGGCGTGACCCGGGTCACACGGCGCCGTTAGTCTGATAGAGGTCTCATCGAGACTTCGTCCCGGCAGTGAATCCCAGCAGAGCTCCCCGAAGGGATTGGGTCTTGTCTCTGGTACGTCTCGCGCGCCTGATCGGCGCGTCCTCGCTCGTCCTCGTCCTCGCCGCCTGCGGCTCCCGCCTCGACCCGGACACCGTCGCTGACGCCAGCGGCGGCGGCAACAGCTCCGGAGGCACGGGCAACGGCTCGTCGCTCGGTGGCGACGCCGGCTCCGGCGACCTCGGTGACGCCGGTACGGGCGACCCCGGTGCGTCCGGCGGTGACGCCGGTGCGACCGGTGGTCCCGCAGTCAACGGCGGCGCCGGAGGCAGTGGCTCCGGCGGCAGCGGCGGCGGTGGTGGCGGCGGCACGGGTGGTGGCGGCACCAAGGGCTCCGCGTCGGGCGGTGTGAAGGCCGGCTCGTGCGCGGGCTTCAAGAACCAGAAGGGGATCACCGACAAGACGATCACCCTCGCCAACATCTCCGACATCTCCGGCCCGGTGCCGGGCATCTTCGAGTCGGCCCAGCAGGCGACCCGCGCGTACATCGAGTACTTCAACGCCTCCAACACGATCTGCGGCCGCAAGCTCGAGCTGGTCAACCTCGACAGCCGCGCCGACGCCGGTGCCGACCAGCAGGGCTACGTCAAGGCGTGCGACAACGCGTTCGCGGCGGTCGGCTCGATGTCCGCCTTCGACAGCGGCGGTGCCGGCACGGCCAACAGCTGCGGTCTCCCCGACCTCCGCGCGGTCACGGTGAACCCGGAGCGCCAGGCGTGCAAGACCTGCTTCGCGGCGTACTCGATCCGGACGAACCTGATCCCCGACTCGGCGGCCAAGTGGCTCGGCTCGAAGTACCCGAGCGCGGTCAAGAACGCAGCCGTCCTCTACATCAACGCCGGCGCGGCCCCGGTCAACGCCAAGAGCATGGCGGCGGGCTACGAGAAGGGTGCCGGCTGGGACGTGAAGTACCTGCAGGGCATCGACGTGGCCGAGTTCAACTTCGCGCCCTACGTCCAGCAGATGAAGGACAAGGGCATCAAGGCCGTGGCCTACCAGGGTCCGTACCAGAACACCGTGAAGCTCCAGCAGGCCATGCAGCAGCAGGGCTTCAAGCCGGACTTCTTCCTCCAGGACCCGACGATCTACGACGCCCGCTACCTCCAGCAGGCCGGCAGCCTCGCCGACAACGTCTACATCTACTCGGCCAACGACCTGTTCGAGAACCGCAACAACGCCGAGATCCAGCTCTACCTGTCCTACCTCCAGCAGGTGAAGCCGGGCGCGGTCCCGAACTACTACGGCCTCTACGCCTGGTCGGCCACCCGCCTGTTCGTCGAGAAGGCGGTCGCCCTCGGCGGCAAGCTCGACCGCGCCTCGCTGGTGCAGGCGGTGCGCAGCACGACGAGCTGGTCCGGCAACGGTGCGCACACCCCGATGAACCTGGGGACGGCGAACACCCCGCCCTGCCTGAAGGTCGCCCAGTACAAGGGCGGCAAGTGGCAGCAGGTCTCGCCGGGCAACTACATGTGCGGCCGGGTCGTCAACTCCGGCATCGGCGGCTGAGAGGTCGACGATGAGCTCCCTGTTCGCCTTCACGCTGCTGGGCCTGTTCACGGGCGCGGCCTACGCGATCATGGCCTCGGGGCTGGTGCTGACCTACACCACGACGCGGGTCTTCAACATCGCCCACGGTGCCTTCGGCATGGTGCTGGCCTTCACGTTCTGGGACTTCACCCAGCGCCAGGGCCTGCCCACGGTGGTCTCGCTGATCCTGGTGCTCGGCGTGGTGGCCCCGGCGATCGGCTGGTTCATCCAGCGCTTCGTCACCCGCGGCCTCGGTGAGGGACCGGTCTCGGTCGCCCTGGTCGTCACGGTCGGCCTCCTGGTCGGCCTGATCGGCCTCGCCCAGCAGATCTGGAAGCCCCAGCCGCGCGTGCTGCTCCCGTTCTACCCGGAGACGGGCTGGCAGCTCGGCGACACCTACATCACCGCGCACCAGGTGATCACGATCGTCTGCTCGATCATCGTCGCGCTCGGCCTCTACCTCCTGCTCAACCGCACCCGGATCGGTACGGCGATGCGGGCCTCGGTCGACAACCCGGACCTGCTCAAGCTGTTCGGCGGACGTCCCGACACGGTCGCCGCGCTGGCGTGGGCGATCGGCATGTCGCTCGCGGCCCTCGGCGGCATCCTGCTGACGCCGGTCGTCGGCCTCGACTACTTCTCGCTGACGCTGCTGGTCATCAACGCCTACGCCGCCGCGATGCTCGGACGCCTCAAGAGCCTGCCGCTGACCTTCGCCGGCGCGATGGGCCTGGGCGTCCTCGAGTCGTGGGCAGTGGCCTACCTGCCGACCGACGGCTTCTGGTCGACGATCCGCCCGGTCATCCCGGCCCTCTTCCTCTTCGCGATCGTCGTGATCATGCCGCAGGCGCAGCTGCGCATCGGCCAGGTCAAGGGCATCATCGCCGCGCCCGTGCCCTCGATGACCCGCGCGGCGGGCTCCGGGGGCGTGCTGCTCGCGTTCGCCTTCGTGCTGATCTCGCTGGTGTCGCGGTCCGACGTGCTGCTGATCGGGGTCGCGGCGACGTACGCGATGGTGATGCTGTCCCTCGTCCTCCTCACCGGCTACGGCGGCCACGTGTCCCTGGCCCAGTTCACCTTCGCCGGCGTGGGCGCGCTGGCCTACGCCAAGCTCGACGAGCCGAACCTGTTCGGTCTCGCGATGGCCGGACTGATCGCGGCCGGCGTGGGCGCCCTCGTGGCGCTCCCGGTGTTGCGGCTGACCGGGCTCTACCTCGCCCTGTCGACGCTCGCCTTCGCGGTGCTGATGGACAAGATGATCTTCCAGGCCGAGTACGCCTTCAAGTTCAACGGCGTGCTGGCGACCGAGCGGCTCTCGATCCTCGGGGTGCGGATCGGGAGTGACCGGTCCTACGTCTGGTTCATGGTGCTGTCCTTCGTGCTGATGGGCCTGTTCCTGCTGTGGCTGCGCCGTGGTGCGCTCGGGCGGCTGCTGATCGCGATGCGCGACAGCCCGTCGGGCTGCGGCACGCTCGGCCTCGACCTGCGCTGGTTCCGCGTCGGCCTGTTCTCCCTGTCGGCCGGCATGGCGGGCCTCGCGGGCGGCCTGTTCGCCGGCCTGCGCGGCACGGTCGGTGCGGCCGACTTCCTCTACTTCCAGTCGCTGCTGGTGCTCCTGCTCGCGGTCGTCTTCGGCGTCACCTCGGTCACGGGCGCGATGCTCGGCGGCACCGCGCTGATGCTGCTGCCGGTGTGGCAGTCGTCGGCGCCGTCGCTGGCCGGCCTGCTGTTCGCCGTCCTCGGCTTCGGCGCCGTGCTCCTGGGCCGCGACCCGAACGGGATCGCGAACCACCTCTTCAAGCTCGGCCGGCTGGGCACCGGACGCCTGCTCCCGCAGTGGGAGCAGCAGTTCCGGTTGCGCCTCGACGGGCTGCTCAAGCCCGGGCGTCCTGCGCCCGCGCACTCGATCGACCGGGTCGACGAGGCCGTGACCGAGCCGATGACCGGGCCGATGAACCAGGGGGTCAGCTGAGATGGGTGCACTGCTCGAGGTCGACGACGTCGTCGTGAAGTTCGGCGGCGTCACCGCGGTCAACCGGGCCAACTTCACGGCCGAGCGCGGGCAGATCACCGGCCTGATCGGTCCCAACGGTGCGGGCAAGACCACCTGCTTCAACGTGATCACCGGCCTGCAGCGCCCGACGTCGGGCCGGGTGCGCTACCGCGACCGCGACGTCTCCCGCTGGCCGGTCCACAAGCGCGCCAAGCACGGCATCGGCCGCACCTTCCAGCGCCTGGAGGCGTTCGGCTCACTGAGCGTCCGCGACAACGTCCGGGTCGCCCACGACATCCACGGCGGCCCGCTCGCGTGGGTGCGGCCCTCCGGTCGCACGTCGCTCGAGATCGACGTCCTCCTCGATCGTGTGGGGATCGCCGAGTACGCCGACGAGCGCGCCGACTCGGTGCCGACCGGCACCGCGCGCCTGCTCGAGCTCGCGCGGGCGCTGGCCTGCAACCCGCAGCTGCTGCTGCTCGACGAGCCGTCCTCCGGCCTCGACGAGACCGAGACCGACGCCTTCGGCGAGCTCCTCAAGGACCTCGCCGCCGAGGGCGCGGCGATCCTCATGGTCGAGCACGACATGGACCTGGTGATGGCCGTCTGCGACGACATCCACGTCCTCGACTTCGGCCAGATCATCGCGTCCGGGACGCCCGCCGCGGTGCGCACGGACCCGGCGGTCCAGCGCGCCTACCTCGGGTACGCCGAGACCGACCACGAGGGCGACCACACCTCCGAGATGGGAGCCGTGTCGTGAGCGTCCCCATCCTCGACGTCGTCGACCTGCACGCCGCCTACGGGCGCATCGAGGTCCTCCGCGGCGTCGACCTGTCGGTCCCGAAGGGCGCGGTCATGGCGCTCCTCGGCCCCAACGGCGCCGGCAAGTCCACCCTGGTCAAGGTGATCAGCGGCCAGAAGGAGGCCACGTCGGGCGACATCCACCTCGCCGGCGTGCACGTGCGCAACGCCAAGTCCGACGACCTCGCGCGCGTCGGCCTCTGCACGGTCCCCGAGGGCCGGTCGGTCTTCCCGAACCTCACGGTCGAGGAGAACCTGCGCCTGATGTCGTACGCCGGCGTACCGACCGCGGCGATCCTGGAGACCGCCTACAGCTACTT
Source organism: Nocardioides sp. Root240 (assembly GCF_001428825.1). Lineage (GTDB taxonomy): Bacteria > Actinomycetota > Actinomycetes > Propionibacteriales > Nocardioidaceae > Nocardioides. The sequence continues at coordinate 253,357 of NZ_LMIT01000009.1, forward strand.
CCCGCGGCTGCACGAGCGGCGCAACCAGCTCGCCGGCACGATGTCCGGCGGCGAGCAGCAGATGCTGGCGATGTCGCGGGCGCTCGCGTCCGACCCGGCGCTGCTGCTGCTCGACGAGCTCTCGATGGGCCTGGCGCCGCTGATCGTCGAGGAGCTCTACGACACCGTCGCCCGGATCGCCGAGTCCGGCGTCTCCATCCTCTGCATCGAGCAGTTCGCCCGCACCGCGCTGCGGGTCTCCGACTATGCGGCCGTCATGTCCGGCGGTCGCATCGTGGCCACCGGTGAGCCCGGCGAGATCCTCGACACCATGGCCGACGTCATCCTGGGAGGGGCAGCATGACCCGCACGACTCGTCGTACCCGACTCCTGATCACCGGCGGGATCCTCGCCTCGACCCTGCCGCTGACCGGCGCCCCGGGGCTGACAGGTCAGGCGGCGCAGGCCGAGGACGGCGCACCCGCCTACGGCGGCTTCACCACCACCGCGTGGTCGACGCCGATCCGCATCGAGGTCTACGAGCCGAGCCTGCCGATCCCGGTCGACGCCGGGATCGCGCAGCTCGAGTTCGACATGGGCTACAGCAAGGTGAAGGCCGACTCCGGCATGTCGACCGGTCGCTCCAGCCTGTTCTGGCCCGGCGACCCGGTCGGCGAGGGCCTCAAGACCTTCGCCGAGCAGCTCGGCCTGCCCCCGACGCCGCTCACCGCCAACGGGTACCCCGTCCAGGTCAACTCGCAGTACCCCGGCGACACCCCGACCCAGAAGGACAACAAGATCCCCGGGTCCATCCAGCAGACCACGTCCGGCGACCGCACCGCGATCGCCGAGACCGGCTTCACCCCCGACGGCGTGGTGCTCGGGCCGGACGCCGACGAAGGCACCGGAGGCGGTACGACGGGCAACCCGCTCGGCGACCTGGCCAACCAGCTCCAGGGCCTCCTGGGCGGCGCGAAGAAGGCATCGGCCCCGGGCAACCCGCTGGGCATGATCGCCGACGTCGACGGCTACGTGTCGGTCAGCAGGATGGACGCCACGAAGGGCCCCGTCAACGCGGCCTCCCGCGCCACGCTCGGCGAGGTCCGGCTGCTCGGCGGCCTGATCACGCTCGGTGGCGTCGAGACGGTCGCCAAGGTGACCACCGACGGCAAGACCGCCAAGGCGAGCGGCAAGGCCGTCTACGGCAAGATGGTGATCGCCGGCCAGGAGTTCGGCATCGGTCCCGACGGCGCGATCGTCTCGGGCAAGACCACGCCGATCCCGGGCCTTTCAGACCTGCCGGCCGACGCGCTCCAGCAGCTCGGCATCACGTTCGTGGTGCCGAAGCCGGTCCGCACGGTCGAGGGCGACCAGGCCACCAGCGAGTCCGCGGCCCTGAAGGTCATCATCGAGACCAAGCTGCTCTCGCCGCTCCTCAAGGCGCTGCCCCTGAGCTCGATCACCAAGCTGATCCCCGACCTGCCCGGCCAGGCGGCCACGCTCAAGGGCGTGCTCTCCGGGCTCGGGTCGCTGTCGCCGAAGATCGTGCTGACGCTCGGCATCGCCCGCGCCACGGCCGACACGGTGCCGCCGATCTCGATCACCCCGGTGACGCCCGGAACGGTGACCCCGCCGGTGGCCTCCTCGCCCAAGCCGGCGCAGGGTTCGGTCGGCGTACCGCCCGTCGCGGGCGCGCCGACCCCGGCCGGCGCCGCCCCGACGCCCGCCGCCGGTACGCCGGTCACCGACCTCGTCGACGCGGCCCCGGCCAGCTCCGGACTGCCCGACCTCTACTCCATCCCGGGGATGCTCCTGATCGCGGCCTTCGCCCTCGCGGCCGTCGCGGGCAGCTGGTTCCGCCGGCTCGGCGTCGCCGCGCTCGGCGCCGGCGCTCCCTGTGCCCACGGCCTCGAAAGCGGCCTCCCCGACCTCCGCAAAGCCTGATCGAAAGGGCCACACGCCATGACTGCCTCCTCGACCCCAGCCAGCGGCGCCCGCACCGGCAGCCTCGGCACCATGCCGCGGGCCGGCCAGTCCCGCTCCGGCATCGCGCCGCTGAAGAACGACAACGCCGCGCTGCTGCAGGTCGTGCTGTTCTGGGTCGGCGCGATCCTGCTCCCGCTCGGCCTCGTGGTCATCGTGCTCGGCTGGTACGGCGCCGCGAACACGCCCTACCAGTACGACCAGCTGTCCTACCTCGTCTCCGGTGGCCTCCTCGGCCTCGGCCTGACCTTCTGCGGCGGCTTCCTCTACTTCGGCGCGTGGCTGGCGCGGATCGCCGCCGACGGCCGCGAGTCGTCGAAGCGGCTGGCCGACACCCTGTTGCTGCTCGCCGAGGTCTCCGCGACCGGAGCCACCACGGACGCGCAGGGCGTCGACCTGGGTGCGATCCCCGTCGTCGCCGGAGGCGGTACGACGATGCACCGCCGCGACTGCGCGCTGATCGCCCACCGTGACGACCTGGCCCCGGTCGGTGAGGCGAACGCCCACCTCACCGCGTGCCGGGTCTGCCGCCCCGGACGGGGGTGAAATGATGCCGGGTGTGGACGTCTCGACGGAGTCACCGCCCGGCACCGTGATGAGCGCCAAGGGCACCCGCCTCAACCGGCGTGGTCGCGAGACCCGCAAGCTGCTGCTGCGCGAGGCGGTCCACTGCCTCGCCGAGGGCGGCCCTGACGCGGTCAGCGCGAACGCCGTCGCCCGCCGCGCCGGCGCCACCTGGGGCACGATCCAGCACCAGTTCGGCGATGCCGACGGCCTGTGGGCCGCGGTCCTCGAGCACATCGCGGGGCAGGCCGGTTTCGCCGCGATCCCGGTGCCCACGCACCCCGGCATCACCGAGCGCGTGGACGCCGTCGTCGACCTGATGTGGCGGGCCGTGCAGCTGCCCAGCGCGGTGGCGTTCTACCAGCTGCGGGCCGGGCTGCCGCACCGCCGCGAACAGCTGGAGGAGGGCTTCCCCCGCACCGCGCAGGCGATCGCGCGCTGGGACGAGGAGTGGGCCGCGCTGTGCGAGCGGTCCTTCGCCGGGCTCGGCATCGAGGCGGGCAAGCTGATGCGGGTGCGCCACCTGCTCCCGGGCGCGCTGCGCGGGCTCTTCGCCGAGGGCGACCTCGGTGGCTACGTCGACGTCGACGAGGCCCGGATCGGGCTCAGGGACGCACTGACGGCGTACCTGGGCTGACCTCGGCGTCGCGCGTCGCGGCCGCGCTCGCGAACCACCGCGCCAGCGGCAGCAACGTCAGCACGAGCACCGTCGGGACCACGAAGCCGTAGCGCAGCTCGTCCTGCCCGACCACGCCGGTGAGCACCGCGCCGAGCAGGCCGCCGACGTAGTTGAACTGGTTGAAGCGCGCGATCACCGCGTCCACCCGCTCGACCGAGCCACCGGCGATCCGCGCCGCGGCGGAGAAGCTCAGCGGAGCCACGACCGAGATGCCGGTGCCGACGATCGTGAAGCCGAGCACCGCGACCGGCCACGTCGGCGCCACCGTCACCACGACGAGGCCCGCCGAGGCGACGACCGCGCCCACGCGCAGGACCGGGACGGCGCCGTACCGCTGGACGAGGTGGTCGCCCGCCAGCCGCACGAGCAGGCTGGCGACGAGGTAGGGGAGGGTCGCGAGCGCCACCCAGCGGGACGGGGCGTCGAGCACCTCGTCGATGTAGACCGCGCCCCAGGTCTGGGCGGCGGTGTCGACCATGTAGAACACGACCATCCCGAGGCCGACCATCAGGATCGGGCGCCACGGGACGCCCGGCAGCTCGCCGCCGGCCGCGTGGTCGAAGGCCGCGCTCTGCTCGCGCGGCAGGAACCCGGCGCCCGCCATCGCGACCGCGACGACCCCGATCAGCGCCGACCAGCCGAGGTCGAGGTCCGCCATCGCGAGGGTGGTGCCGGCGCCGAGCAGGCCGCCCAGCGTCCAGCCGCCGTGGAAGCTCGGGAGGATCGGGCGGCCGTACTGCCGCTCGATGGCGACCGCCTGCATGTTGGTCGCGGCGTCCACGACGCCGAGCGCGACGCCGTACACGCCGACCCCGAGGAGGTACGCCGCCCAGGCCGGCGCCGCGAGCATCAACGCCGCCCCGGCGCCCACCGCGACCAGGCCCGCGCGCAGCAGGTGCGCGCTCGACGTCCGCGGGGCCAGGCGCTCGGCCACCACCGAGCCGAGGCCGGCGAGGAGCACGATCCCCAGCAGCACCCCCGAGATGCCGAGCTCGCCGAGGTCCCACCGGTCCTTGATGTCGGGCAGGCGGGTGGTCAGACCGATGAAGACGAAGCCCTGGGTGGCGAAGGCGGCCGCGACGGCCAGGCGGCGGCGGGCGATCGGGACCATGCCCGGATCCTGCCACCGCCCGCTGCCGCGGGTGGGCAGGCTGGCAGGATTGGGGCATGGCCGACTCCGTGACCCTCGTCCGCCACGGCGCCACGGAGTGGAGCGTGTCCGGGCAGCACACCTCGACCACCGACCTCCCGCTCCTGCCGGAGGGCGAGCAGGGCGCGCACGACGTCGCGGCCCGGATCGACCCGTCGGCGTACGCCGAGGTGCTGACCAGCCCGCTGCGCCGCGCCCGGCACACCGCCGAGCTCGCCGGCTTCCCCGATGCCGAGGTCTGCGACGACCTCGTCGAGTGGCGCTACGGCGACTACGAGGGGCGCACCACCGCGTCCATCCGCGAGCAGGTCCCCGGCTGGACGCTGTGGACCCACGGCGCTCCCGGCGGCGAGACGGCCGACGAGGTGGCGGCGCGCTGCGACCGCGTCGTCGCGCGGGTGCTGGCGGCCCCCGGCCCGGTCCTGGTGTTCGCCCACGGACACGTGCTGCGGGTGCTCACCGCCCGCTGGCTGGGCCTGCCGCCCTCCGAGGGCCGGCTGTTCCGGCTCGACACCTCGACCGTCTCGGTGCTGGGCCACGAGCGGGAGACGCCTGTCCTCCTGCGGTGGAACGCGTAGGGCATGTCTCTCAAGTCGGCGCCGTCGCGAGCGGCGTTTGCGGCCGATCTGGCAAGGCGGCGGAGCGACGATGTNGCTCGTTCGCCCTTCGAGCGACGCCAACGCAGCCAGATCGAGTCGGAAACGTCGCGCAGCAGGCGGGGACTTGGGAGACA
>NZ_LMIT01000009.1:258464-276811 GCF_001428825.1 Nocardioides sp. Root240
TGCCCTGAGGTACTTGACGAACCCCGGATAGCGCAGCACGGTGGCGGACATGTCGAGCGAGGAGCAGGGACCCGAGGCGCAGCCCGTCCGGGTCGAGTGCCCCCGTTGCCCCGCGCCCGTCGCCGAGGTCGGTGACGGCTCCTGGTCGTGCCCCGAGCACGGCGTCGTCGTCCCGCTGTGGCGTCCCGTCGGGTCGTCGTACGACGCCTTCGCGAGCCACCTCCGGCGGGTCGACGCGTTCCCGACGTACCTGCCCTGGCCGCTCGGCCCCGGCTGGAGCGTCACCGACTTCGCTGCCGTCGCCACGGCCACCGGCGCCGCCCGCGCCACGATGACCTGCGTCTCCGGCTCCAGCCAGCTCGACGGTCCCGTCGACGTGATGGTCGTCAGCGAGGAGCCCGGTACCGGCCTCGGCGCCCGCATCGCCGGCCTGCCCACCGAGGACGGCGCCGACCGCATCGACCCCGGCCACGAGATCGGCGAGGGCCCCGCTCCCGTCCGGGTCCGCGTCGACCAGTACCCCGTCGGCCTCTGGCCGGTCTCTATCAGCGCGTCGCCGGGGGAGTGGGACCGCTCCGTCCTCGCCGGCGAGGCGGCCGGACGCTGGCTCTGGCTGGTCCTGCGCCCCGCCTCGGCGATCCTGCTGCTGCGCGACGACTGGATCCTGCGCGACGTCTCGGCCACCGGCCCGGGCCTGGTCGCGCTGCCGTTCGGGGGCGCTGCGCCGTCCTGGTGAGGTCCCGGTTCGTGTGAAATCTTCCGCGTTCCGCCACGACCATCGTTTCCGATGGTCCACGATCGCCTCTGACTCGAGGAGGCGACCAGATGGGACGCACCGGCCAGACCCTGCGCCGCAGGACCGCCCAGGCCATCGGACAGCGCACGACCGGCACCGGGCAGGCCGCCGGCACCGGCGTCGGCTGGGCCGCCCGGCTGCGCTACGCCTTCGACAACACCATGGCGCGCGGTACGCCGGCGCTGGTCGCCTGGCTCTTCGCCGTGACGGTGGTGCTGGTGCTGTTCTTCGCGGTCGTCAATCTGGTGCTGGGACTGCGGGACGACCGCCTCGGCTTCTGGGACGAGTCCTTCCAGGCACTGATGCACGCGCTCGACCCGGGGACCGTCGCGGGCGACACGGGCTCGTGGTGGTTCCTGATCGCGATGCTGGTACTGACCATCGCCGGCCTGTTCATCGTCAGCGCACTGATCGGTGTCATCGCGGCCGGCATCGATGCCCGGATCGCCGACCTGCGGCGCGGCCGCTCGGTCGTGCTGGAGTCGGACCACACCGTCATCCTCGGCTGGTCCGACTCGGTGTTCACCGTCATCAGCGAGCTGACCATCGCCAACGAGAGCCGTCGCAAGCCGGTCATCGCGATCCTCGCGCCGGGCGACAAGGTCGACATCGAGGACGAGATCCGGTCGAAGGTCCCCGACCTGCGCGGCACCCGCGTCGTCGTCCGGTCCGGCTCGCCGTCGGACGTCGGTGACCTCGCGCTCGTCAGCCCGGCCAGTGCCCGCTCCGTCGTGGTGCTCTCGCCGAGCCCCACCGGCGGCCCGGACCCGGAATTCGAGCCCGACCGCGAGGTCATCAAGACCCTCCTCGCGCTGCGCAGTGCCGACGGCGGTGCGGACGGCCCTCGGGTCGTCGCGCAGCTGCGCGACCCGGCGAACCTCGAGGTCGCCCGCCTGATCGGCCGCGACCACCCCGGCCGCACCTCGCTCCTCGACATCCGCGAGACCGTCGCCAAGCTGGTCGTGCAGACCTCGCGCCAGTCCGGCGCCGCCGCGGTCTACCGCGAGCTGTTCGACTACGACGGCGACGAGATCTACTTCCTCGAGCAGCACGGCCTCGCTGGCTCGACGTACGCCGACGCGCTGCTGCACTACGAGAACGTGTCGGTGATCGGGCTGAGCGACGGCGTCGACGCGATCCTCAACCCGGCGCCAGAGACGGTCATCGGCGAGCAGGCACTGGTCGTCGTCGCCGAGGACGACTCGGTCCTCGCACGGGCCCCGCGCTCCACGGCCACGGTGGCCGAGGACGCCTTCGCCGCGCCCCACGTCGAGGAGGCGCACGCCACCCACGCGGTGCTGATCGGGTGGAACGAGCGTGCGCCCGTCGTGATCACCGAGCTCGACCGCTACGCGGCGCCGGGATCGACGTTGACCGTGCTGTCGTCGTACGGGGAGCCGGTGGCACCGGCCACCGTGAACCTGGCCGTGACCGTGGTCGAGGCCAGCACGACCCAGCGGGCGGTGCTCGACCAGCACGTCTCTCCCGAGGCCGACCAGGTGCTGGTGCTCTGCTACTCCGACCACCTCGAGGCCGAGGCCGCCGACGCGACCACCCTCATCACCCTGCTCCACGTCCGCGACATCCTGGCTCGCTCGGACAGCAGTACGCCGGTCGTCAGCGAGATGATCGACGACCGCAACCGCGCGCTCGCGCAGGTCGCGGACATCGACGACGTCGTCGTCAGCGGCGAGATCGTCAGCCTGATCGTCACCCAGCTGTCCGAGGACTCGAGGATCGAGCCGGTGCTGGCCGACCTGCTCGACTCCGACGGCAGCGAGATCTACCTGCGCCCCGCCGAGTGGTACGTCGCCCCGGGCCGCGAGATCGCCTGGGCCACCGTCGTCGCGGCGGCGGCGCGCCGTGGCGAGACCGCGATCGGGTTCGCCTCGCCGGGCCTCGCCGAACCGGGGTCGCGCATCGGGGTGGTGGTGAACCCGCCGAAGTCGGAGTCGCTCGTCGTCGAGGTGGGGGATCGGGTCGTCGTGCTCGCCGAGCTCTGACGTCGCCGTACCGGTCGGTGGTGACGACGCTCACCGCGCCTCGGGATCGTTGTCAGACAATCCGCGGCACTAGTCTCGTCCAGTGACGATCGACCTCCACACCCACTCGCGCGTCAGCGACGGCACCGCGTCGCCGCGCGACCTCGTGCAGGCCGCTGCGCGGGCCGGGCTGGACGTCGTCGCGCTGACCGACCACGACACCACCCTCGGCTGGGACGAGGCGGCCGCGGCCGCCGAGGAGGCCGGGATCGGGCTGGTGCGCGGCATCGAGGTCAGCACCCGCTTCCGCGACGCCGGGGTCCACCTGCTCGCCTACCTGCCGGACCCGGCCGACGCTGCGCTGCAGGCCGAGCTGGACCGCATCGTCGCGGGCCGTGAGGACCGCGTGCCGGGCATGCTCGAGCGGCTGCGCGACCTCGGCATCCCCGCGACCGAGGAGGCTCTGCGCGAGTCGGCCGGCGACAGCGAGATCACCGGCCGGCCCCACGTGGCCGACCTGCTGGTGCGTCTCGGCGTCGTCCGTGACCGCGACCAGGCGTTCGCGCAGTACCTCTCCGAGGGCGGGCCGGCGTACGTCGACCGGTACGCCGCCGACCTCGTCGCCATGATCGCGCTGGTGCGCGGCGCCGGGGGAGTGCCCGTGATCGCCCACCCGTGGGGCCGCGGCTCGGCGCATGTGCTGGACGAGCCGGGGATCGTCGCGCTGAAGGAGGCCGGGCTGGCCGGGCTCGAGGTCGACCACCTCGACCACGACGCCCACGCCCGCGACCGGCTGCGCGGGATCGCCGAACGCCTCGACCTGGTCGTCACCGGCTCCAGCGACCACCACGGCACCGGCAAGACCGGCCACGACCTCGGCTGCGAGACCACCGCGCCCGCGCAGCTGCGCCGGATCCTCGACCTCGCCGCGTCCCTCGGCTCACCCACCCCGCTCGTCGGAAAGGCGGTCTGAACATGGTCGAGCACGTGCTGCTCGTCGAGGTCTTCGTGACCCTCTTCGTCATCATGGACCCGGTCGGTACCGTCCCGATCTTCCTGTCGCTCACCGCCGGCCGCAGCCCCGCCACCGCCCGCCGCGCCGCGTGGCAGGCCGTCGCGGTGTCCTTCCTGGTGATCACGCTGTTCGCCTTCTTCGGCCAGCAGATCTTCAACTACCTGCACATCTCGCTGCCCGCGCTCCAGTGCGCCGGAGGCCTCCTGCTGCTGCTCGTCGCGCTCGAGCTGCTGACCGGCAACGAGCAGGAGCACGTCGCCAACGGCGACGCCAACATCGCCCTCGTCCCCCTCGGTACGCCGCTGCTCGCGGGCCCCGGCGCGATCGTCGCCACCATGCTGTTCGTCCAGGACATCGACAGCTGGGCCAGCGGCATCTCGGTCGCGCTCGGCATCATCGCCGTGCACCTCGCCCTGTGGGCCGCGATGCGCTACTCGCTGCCGATCCTCAAGGTGATCCGCGAGAGCGGCGTCCTGCTCGTCACCCGCATCGCCGGCCTGCTGCTCTCCGCCATCGCGGTGCAGCTCGTCGCCGACGCCGTCCGAGCTTTCATCGCCGGCGAGGGCTGAATCCGCGCGCGAGTGGCGCTCAGCACGCACGCTGGCGGCGTTGTCGTCGGTCGACGGCCCGCTTCGCTCAAAGGCCGCCTCCCTCCTCCGCCTTGCCAGCGCACGCGCTGAGCACCACTCGCGCGCGGATTGGGGTGACTACCGAGGCGGCCTGCGGCTACTTGCGGCCCAGGGACTGCAGCCGCTGGAGCCCCGAGCGCGGGACGACCCGGCTGGCGGCCACGATCGCCTTGTAGCGCTTCGACGGGATCGACATCGCCCGGCCCTTGTCGAAGTCGGCGAGGGCCTCGCGCACCAGCCGGTCCGCCTCCAGCCACAGCGGCTTGGGGGCAGAGGAGTCGCGGTCGACGCCGAGCCGCTCGTGGAACTCGGTCCTCACGAAGCCGGGGCACAGCGCCATCACGGTGACGCCCTGCCCGGCGTACTCGTTGTGGGCCCACGCGCTGAACGAGTTCACCCATGCCTTCGCCGCGCTGTAGGTGCCGCGCGGCAGGAAGGCCGCCACGCTCGACACGTTGATCACGCCGCCGTGGCCGCGCTCGACCATGCCGCCGAGGGCCGCGTGGGTGAGCCGCAGCACGGCGCGGACGAGCACGTCCTGCTGGGCCTGCTCGACGTCGACCGGGTTGTCGAGGAAGCGCTCCTTGAGCCCGAAGCCGGCGTTGTTGACCACCAGGTCGACCGGCCGTGCGCGGTCGGCGAGGCGGGCCTCGACGGTCGCCAGCTGGGCTGCGTCGGTGAGGTCGGCGGGGAGCACCTCCACCCCGACCCGGTACGACGTCCGCAGGTCCGCCGCGACCGACTCCAGGCGCGCGGTGTCCCGCGCGACGAGCACCAAGTCGTCGCCCCGGGCGGCGAGCTGCCGGGCGAACTCCAGGCCGATGCCGGCGGTGGCGCCGGTGACGAGTGCGGTCGACATGGCGCCAGTCAACACCAGACGGGGCATCGTCCGGCATGATGTCCCTTGATGAACGCGCAGGCCCCCCGCTCCACCGTCCTCGCTGTCGCCAACCAGAAGGGTGGCGTGGCCAAGACGACGTCCGTGGCGTCCATCGGTGCGGCCCTCGCCGAGCGCGGCCAGTCCGTGCTGCTGGTGGACCTCGACCCGCAGGCCTGCCTGACGTTCTCGCTGGGCATCGACCCCGAGGACCTCGAGCTCTCGGTCCACCACGTGCTGACCAAGGGCACGGCGGTCGACGAGGTCATCATCGCGACCGAGGACGGCGTCGACCTGCTCCCCGCGACCATCGAGCTGGCCCGCGCCGAGGCCGACCTGCTCACCCGCACCGGCCGCGAGCACGTGCTCCGCGGTGTGATGGAGGACCTCGCCGCCGCCGGCACCCACTACGACTGGGTGCTCCTCGACTGCCCGCCCTCGCTCGGCGTCCTCACCGTCGCCGCGCTGACCGCGGCCGACGGTGTGCTGATCCCACTGCAGTGCGAGACGCTCTCGCACCGCGGTGTCGGCCAGCTGCTCGACACGGTGCACGACGTCCGCCGCTTCACCAACCGCGACCTCGCCGTCTGGGGGGTGCTCCCGACCCTCTACGACGGCCGCACCAACCATGCGCGCGCCGTGCTCGACACGATCTCGGAGACCTACGACCTCGAGGTCGTCGAGCCGCCGATCCCGAAGACGATCAAGTTCGCCGAGGCTCCCGCAGCCGGCCGCTCGATCCTCGCGACCAGCCGCAACAGCAAGGGCGCGCAGGCCTACCGTGAGGTGGCCGGTGCCCTGATCGACCGGGCGGCGCGCTGAGTCGTGGGCGCACACCGAGCAGGTCCGCAGGGCCGGCACCGGGCACCGGTCGCCGGCAAGCGGAGGGCCGCCCGGGTCCGGCCCCGCTACGGCCGGATCGCTGCCTTCGGTGCCGCGCTCTCGGTGACCGCGGTCGCGGTCGCTGGCGGCTTCGGCCTGCTGCCCTCCGGGCCTGACGGCGCCGGGGCTGCGGCCTCGGTGTCCCGCACCACCACCCAGGCGCCCGCCGGTTCCCCCACCGACACCCCGACAGGCACCCGCACCGACGCCCGTACGACGACCCCGAGCCCCCTCGCTGACGCCGACGGCCGCAGCCAGGTCGCCGCCGTCAGCGGGTCGACCAGCCTCCCGCCCGCCTCGGGCAAGGGCCGGCGGGTCGTGTTCAGCGAGGGCCGCCAGCGCGTGTGGCTCGTCGACGCCGCCGGCAAGGTGGTCCGCACCTACCTCGTGTCCGGCAGCCTCACCGACAACCTCTTCGAGGGCACCTACGCGGTCTACTCCCGCAGCCGGAACGCCATCGGCATCGACGACTCCGGCACGATGGAGTACTTCGTCCGCTTCACCCAGGGCACGGGCGGCGCCGCGATCGGCTTCCACACCATCCCCGTCGACGACGGCAAGCCCGTCCAGACCCTCGCCCAGCTCGGCACGCCCCGCTCGCACGGGTGCATCCGCCAGGAGCGGGGCAACGCGATCGCGCTGTGGGAGTTCGCGCCGATCGGTACGACGGTCGTCGTCACCGCCTGACGGGCGCCGGGAAGGGCCCTTCTGGCGTCCTTGACCCCGGGGCCCTGTCGGTCGGCTCGGCGGCGCGGTTGTCGGCGCGGTTGTCGGCGCGGACCTCGTCCGCGCCACCACCCCCAAGCCGGCCGCAACCCGGCCGCCGGACCCGACCCACCACCCGACTCGCCCCGTCGCTGCCGCCTGCGAACCCCATCACCGACCGACGCAGCAGCGCGCCGGCCATCCCGGAGGGCGACCCACGGATGCGTCACGAGAGCCAGGAAAACGCCGATCGGCGAGGATCGGACCAACCAGGTTGGTCCGATCCCCGCCGATCCGGGACGTTGCTCAGGCGGTCTGCGTCTCCGCGGCGCCGCTCTGCTGACCGGTCTGGCCGCCGCCGGCCGGGCGACGGCGACGACGGCGGTTGCGGCTGGCGCCGGCGGGGCGCTCGGAGCCCTCGCCCGCGGGCGACGTGGCGTCCTCGGCCGGAGCGGCGGCCGTGGCCTCGCCCTCGACCGGCTGGCCGGAACGGGTGCGGGTGCGCGTCCGGGTGCGGTTGCGGTCGCCGCCGGAGCGACGCTCGCGGTCGCCGGAGCGCTCGCCACGCTCGCCACGCTCGCCACGCTCGCCACGGTCGGCCTTGGGAGCCGGCGGGGCGGGCGGGACGATGCGGCCCTTGGTGCCCGGGGCGATGCCCTGGTCGTGGAAGAGGTGCTCGGACGTCGAGTAGGTCTCGAGCGGCTCGTCGAAGGGCAGGTCGAGCGCCTTGTTGATCATCTTCCAGCGGTGCACGTCGGTCGCGTCGACCAGCGTGATCGCGATGCCCGAGGCGCCGGCGCGGCCGGTGCGGCCGATCCGGTGGACGTAGGTCTTGTCGTCCTCGGGGCAGGTGTAGTTGATGACGTGGCTGACGCCGGAGACGTCGATGCCGCGGGCGGCGACATCGGTGGCGACGAGCACCCGGATCTTGTCCTCGCGGAACTTCGTCATCGCCTTCTCGCGCGCGACCTGGGCCATGTCGCCGTGCAGCGGGCTGGCCTTGAAGCCGCGCTCCACGAGGTCGTCGGCGACACGCTGGGCCTGCCGCTTGGTGCGGGTGAAGACGACGACCTTGTCGGCGTCCTCGGCCTGCAGCACGCGGCCGATGATCTCCGGCTTGTCGAGGTCGTGCGCGAGGTAGATGAACTGAGCGGTGGCCGGCACGGTGGCGTTCTCGTACGACGACTCCGCGCGGATGTTCATCGGGTGCCGCATGTGGATGCGGGCCAGCGAGACGATGGCGGCCGGCATGGTCGCCGAGAACAGCATCGTCTGGCGGGTCTCGGGAGTGAGTCGCAGCAGCTTCTCGACGTCGGGCAGGAAGCCCAGGTCGAGCATCTCGTCGGCCTCGTCGAGGACCAGTGCGTGCACGTGGGAGAGGTCGAGGACCTTGCGGTTCGCGAGGTCGATCAGGCGACCGGGCGTGCCGATGACGATGTCGACGCCGGTCTCGAGGGCCTCGATCTGCGTGTCGTAGCCGACGCCGCCGTAGATCGTCAGGACGCGCAGCCCGCGGTCGCGGCTGGCGATCTCGATGTCACTGGAGACCTGGAGCGCGAGCTCGCGGGTCGGTGCGACGATCAGGGCCTGCGGCTTGCCCTGCGGGATCTCGGCGTAGTCGGGGTCGCTGGGCGCGACGCTGCGCTGGATGACGGGGATGCCGAAGGCCAGGGTCTTGCCGGTGCCCGTGCGGGCCTGGCCGATGAGGTCGGTGCCCATGAGGGCGACCGACAGCGTCATCTCCTGGATGGCGAAGGGGTGGGTGATGCCCGCCCGGTCGAGGGCGTCGCAGATCAGCGGCATCACGCCGAGGTCGCGGAAGGTCGGTCCCGGAGCGGTCTCGGTGGACGCAGCGGTGGTGTCGTTGGAAGTCAGTGTTCTGTTCGCTTTCATGAGTGTCGTCGGCCGTTTCGGCAGGCGCCAGAATCAAAGCGGCCGATTCACACTCAGCCGCGCACATACGTGGGCAGGTTGCCCGGGCGGTGCCGGTCCGTCATCAACGGGGAGTCGGACTGGCTCTCGCCACCCATCATTCTACTTGTAGCCTGCGGGCATGGCTGAATCCGCCGATGCGACCCCCCTGACCGCTGACGCCGACCCGGCCTACCGGGAGGCGGTCGTCGACCTCCTCGCCGCCATCGCCTACGGCGAGATCTCGGCCTTCGAGCGCCTCGCGGAGGACGCCAAGCTGGCTCCCAGCCTGGCCGACAAGGTCGACCTCGCCTCGATGGCGAGCATCGAGCTGACCAAGGTGCACGCGCTGTCCGACCGGATCCGCTCCTTCGGCGTCGACCCGTTCGCCGCGATGGAGCCCTTCCGCGAGCCGCTCGACGAGTTCCACCGCCACACCGCTCCGGCCGACTGGTACGAAGGCCTCGTCAAGGCGTACGTCGGCGACGGGCTGGCCAACGACTTCTACCGGGAGATCGCGGCCTACCTCGACCCTGACACCCGCGACCTGGTGATCACCTCGATGGAGGAGGGCACCCATGCCGCCTTCGTCGTCGACCGCGTGCGGGCCGCGATCGTGAAGGACCCCCGCCTCGGCGGTCGCCTCGCGCTCTGGGGCCGCCGGCTGATGGGGGAGGCGCTCACGCAGGCCCAGCGGGTCGCGGCCGACCGCGACGCGCTCACCGCACTGCTCGCCGGCGGTGTCGACCGCCCGGGGCTCGACCTCGCCGCCCTCGGCCGGATGTTCACCCGGCTCACCGAGCGGCACATGGCCCGGATGGGCGAACTCGGGCTGGACGCCTGAGCGCGCCGTGGGCTCCGCGGACGACGCCCGAGAGATCGAGCGCCTGCTCTACTCCTACGCCGACGCGGTCGACGCGGGGGACCTCGCGGCCGTCGGTGACCTGTTCCGCGACGGCCGGGTCTGCGGCGAGACGCCCGACGGCCCGGTGACCCTGGCCGAGGGGAGCGAGGCCGTCGAGGCGTTCTACCGCTCCCTCGTCCGGATGTACGACGACGGCACGCCGCGCACACGGCACGTCACCACCAACGTGGGCGTCGACGTCGACAGCCGTGCCGGGACGGCGAGCGCCGCCTCGACGTACACCGTCTTCCAGGCCACCGACGAGCTGCCGCTCCAGGCCATCATCGTCGGGCGCTACCGCGACACCTTCCGGCGCACGCGCGGCCGGTGGTGGTTCGAGAGCCGCACGATGCGCGCCGACCTGACCGGCGACCTCAGTCAGCACCTGCTGCGCTGAGCCTCGCCGGGTCGCGCGTCGGCTCCCACCCGGGCGGCCCGAACAGGTAGCCCGCACGCTCGCGCCAGCTCGTCGCGCTGCGCACGTTGCGGGTGATCTGCGCGTAGTCGCCGTACTGCAGCGCGAGCAGGTTGTAGGTCTCGACCTTCTTGGTGAGGCCGTAGGTCGGGCGGTGCAGCTCGGGCTGGAAGGTGCCGAACATCCGGTCCCAGATGATCAGCATCCCGGCGTAGTTCTTGTCGAGGTACTCCGGGTCGGAGCCGTGGTGCACGCGGTGGTGGGAGGGCGTGTTGAACACCAGCTCGATGGGCCGCGGCAGCTTGCCGATCGTCTCGGTGTGCACGAAGAACTGGAAGACCAGGTTGACGCCGAACGCGACGTAGATCGTCCAGGGGGAGAAGCCGAGGAAGGGCAGCGGCAGCCAGAAGAAGAACTCGAACCAGGGGTTCCACTTCTGCCGCAGCGCGGTGCCGAAGTTCATGTACTCGCTGGAGTGGTGGGCCTGGTGGGCCGCCCACCCGACGTTGACCCGGTGGACGAAGCGGTGCGAGCCGTAGAAGCCGAGGTCGACCGCGACGACGACGGCCGGCCAGTACCACCACGCGTCGGTCGGCAGGTGGAAGGGCGCGAAGTGCACGAAGACGAGCGAGTAGACGAGGAACGACCCCACCTTGAACGCGAGCGTGAACACCAGCGAGACCAGTCCCATCGTGAGGCTGGTGCGGGTGTCCTTGCCGAGGTAGCCGGTCGGCGGCTTCGGGTCGTCCTCGTGGTCGAGCCACCGCAGGGCCGCCAGCTCGATCAGGATCGTCAGGAGGAAGAACGGGATCGCGTAGGTCACCGGGTTCTTCATCGGGTCGAGCAGGTCGTGCATGGCATCTCCTTGAATTGACTCGTGGGTAAGTTACCACGCGGTCAATTCAAGCGCTAGGGTGATCCCCATGACCTCGGTACGACGCTCGGGCACCAAGGGCGTGGCGCGCGCCGACCGCGAGGAGCAGATCCTGGAGGCCGCGGGCCGCGTGTTCGGGGCGCAGGGCTTCGCGGCGACCTCGGTGGCCGACGTCGCGCGGGCGGCGGGCATCTCCAAGCCGCTGATCTACAACTACTTCGGCTCCAAGGAGGGGCTGTTCGAGCGCTGCCTACGCGTCGCCTCCGAGCTGCTGGTCGGCGAGATCGAGCGGTCCGCGCAGCTCGGCGCCGTCGGGCTGCAGCGGGCACTCGTCACCCTGGACGGCGTCTTCCACGTGCTCGACGACCGGCCCTGGGCGTGGGCCGTCGCCAACGACCCGACCGCTCCCGACGTCGACGGCCTGGGGGACCTGATCGGTGCCTACCGTCGCCGCCTCGAGGAGCTCGCCCGCGAGGGCGTGGGCGAGCTGCTCACGATCGCCGGCGACGACGACCAGCTCGACCTCGACGCGATGACGTCGGTCTGGAGCAGCGTCTTCGCCTCGCTGGTCACCTGGTGGTGCGCGCACCCCGATGTCTCGCCCGAGGCGATGAGCGAGCGCTGCGAGCGCCTGTTCGGCGCCGTGTTCGGCGTCGGGCTCGACGCCTGAAGTGACGGCGCGGTCAGTGTCCGACCAGCGTGGAGACGAGCGCACCTGCCATCAGTAGCCCGATGGCTGCGAGCACCACGATCCCGCCGGTGAAGCCCGGCAGGTCGCTGTTGGTCCGCAGGGCCGTCTCGGTGCGCGTCCACCGGTGCCAGCCGACACCGAGGGCGACCCCGGCCACCGAGACCAGGCCGAGCGACAGCAGCAGCCGCGCGGCGACCGAGAACTCCAGTGCGGGGGAGCTGACCGCCACGGCGCCCGCGACGAGGGCGAGCGACGTGCGGACCCAGGCCAGGAAGGTCCGCTCGTTGGCGAGGGAGTCGCGCGCCTCGGGCTCGTGCCCGGCGCCGTACACCCGTCGGGGGCGGCGCGAGGAGCCTGCGCTCTCGGAGGTGGTCACCGGACAAGTGTGGCGGTAGCGCGTGCCACACGCCCGGGAACGCGCGGTGGGCGCTGCCCGGAACCGTCCCGCACGACCACTAGTCTGGTGCGCGACGTCCCCCGTACCGGAAGGCACATCTGAAGTGGCAGCCATCGAAGCCGTCGGCGCTCGCGAGATCCTCGACTCCCGCGGCAACCCCACTGTCGAGGTCGAGGTCCTCCTCGAAGACGGATCGTTCGCCCGGGCCGCCGTGCCCAGTGGCGCGTCCACCGGTGCCTTCGAGGCGGTCGAGCTGCGCGACGGCGGCGACCGCTACGTCGGCAAGGGCGTCCAGCAGGCCGTCACGGCCGTCATCCAGGTGCTCGGCCCGGCGATCGAGGGCCTCGACGCCGCCGACCAGCGCCTGATCGACCAGACGCTGCTCGAGGCCGACGGCACGCCCAACAAGGCCAAGGTCGGCGCCAACGCCATCCTCGGCGTCTCGCTGGCCGTCGCCCGCGCCGCGGCCGACTCGGCCGACCTCCCGCTCTACCGCTACGTCGGTGGCCCCAACGCCCACCTGCTGCCGGTCCCGATGATGAACATCCTCAACGGCGGGTCGCACGCGGACTCCAACGTCGACATCCAGGAGTTCATGATCGCGCCGATCGGCGCCCCGACCTTCCGCGAGGCGCTGCGCGTCGGTGCCGAGGTCTACCACGCCCTCAAGTCGGTGCTGAAGGACAAGGGCCTGGCCACCGGCCTGGGCGACGAGGGTGGCTTCGCGCCCAACCTCGAGTCCAACCGCGCCGCCCTCGACCTGATCGGCGAGGCGGTCGCCAAGGCCGGCTACGAGCTCGGCAAGGACGTCGTCCTGGCCCTCGACGTCGCCGCGTCGGAGTTCTTCGAGGAGGGTGGCTACGCCTTCGAGGGCGCCACGAAGTCGGCCGACGAGATGATCGCCTACTACGCCGACCTCGTCGCCAACTACCCGATCGTCAGCATCGAGGACCCGCTCAACGAGGACGACTGGGACGGCTGGAAGGCCATCACCGACGCGCTCGGTGACAAGACCCAGCTGGTCGGCGACGACCTGTTCGTGACCAACGTGGAGCGCCTGCAGCGCGGCATCGAGGGCGGCCAGGCCAACGCGCTGCTGGTGAAGGTCAACCAGATCGGCTCGCTCACCGAGACCCTCGACTCCGTCGAGCTCGCGCACCGCAACGGCTACCGCTGCATGATGAGCCACCGCTCGGGCGAGACCGAGGACACCACGATCGCCGACCTCGCGGTCGCGACCAACTGCGGCCAGATCAAGACCGGCGCCCCGGCGCGGTCCGAGCGGGTCGCGAAGTACAACCAGCTGCTGCGCATCGAGGACGAGCTGGGCGACGCCGCCCGCTACGCCGGCGCGGCTGCCTTCCCCCGGTACAAGGGCTGACGGAGCCTGACCGTGGCCGACGAGCGCCGTACGTCCCGCAAGCCCGGCCGCCCCGCATCGGGGCGGTCGGGGCCGCGGTACGCCGAGCGCCTGAAGGCCGAGCGCAAGCAGGCGGCCCGCGACCGTGAGGCCGCCCTGGTCCGCGCCCGCGCCGAGCACGAGCGCAAGTCCCGGCTGACCGGCCGGGCCGCGATCCTGGTGCTGGTGCTCGCGGTGCTCGCCGTGTCGTACGCCTCCTCGCTGCGGGCCTACCTGCAGCAGCGCGGCCAGATCGACGCGCTGCAGGAGCAGATCGACCAGCGCGAGGCCAACATCGGCGACCTCAGGCGGGAGAAGGAGCGCTGGCAGGACGAGGAGTACGTCCGCCAGCAGGCCCGCGCCCGGTTCGGCTACGTCCCCAAGGGCGAGACGCCGTTCGTGACCGTCGGCAAGGACGGCCAGCCGCTCGACGCCTCGGCCGAGCTCGGTGACCCGTCGACCGTGGCGGACCCCGACGACCAGGCCTGGTACGTCGACGCGTGGGCCTCGATGAAGGTGGCGGGCGACCCGCCGACGAAGGTGCCGGCGCCCAAGGACGAGATCCAGGCGCCCAAGGAAGACCTGAAGGACGCTGACGAGTGACGACCCAGCGCGAGACGGACGAGGCGGTCATGGCCGCGCAGCTCGGCCGGCCGATGCGCGGTGTCGCCGCGATCGGGCACCGCTGCCCGTGCGGCAACCCCGACGTGGTGACGACCGAGCCGCGGCTGCCCAACGGCACGCCCTTCCCCACGACGTACTACCTCACCTGCCCGCGCGCGAGCTCGCGCATCGGCACGCTCGAGGGCACGCACGTCATGAAGGAGATGCAGGACCGGCTCGGCACCGATCCCGAGCTGGCCGCGAAGTACCGCGCCGCGCACGAGGCCTACCTCGCCGACCGCACGGCGCTGGCCGAGGCCGGCGGCTTCGAGGTCCCCGAGATCGAGGGCATCTCGGCGGGCGGGATGCCCGACCGCGTCAAGTGCCTCCACGTCCTCGCGGGCCACGCGCTCGCCGCCGGACCGGGCGTGAACCCGCTCGGCGACGAGGTGCTGGAGATGCTCGGGCCGTGGTGGGAGAAGGGTCCCTGCGTCACGGTCGACGAAGCCGTCGACGGCGAGTGAGCGCCGACCAGACGGTGACCGACGCGACCATCGCCGCGATCGACTGCGGCACCAACACGATCAAGCTGCTCGTCGGCAACCCGGCCGCCGACCCCGACGGGGTACGACGGGAGAGCCGGATGATCCGGCTCGGCCAGGGCGTCGATGCGACCGGGCTGCTGGCCACCGAGGCGCTCGACCGGGCGTTCGCCGCGATCGACGAGTTCGCCGGCATCATCCGCGAGGCCGGGGCGGAGCGGATCCGCTTCTGCGCCACGTCCGCGACCCGCGACGCCGGCAATGCGGCCGAGTTCGCCGAGGGCGTCGTCGCCCGGCTGGGCATCGCGCCCGAGGTGCTGTCGGGCGAGGAGGAGGCCCGGCTGGCCTTCGACGGCGCCGTGCGCGGCATCGGCCACCACGTCGCCGGTCCGGTGCTGGTCGTCGACATCGGCGGCGGCTCGACCGAGCTCATCCTCGGCGACCCCGCGACGGGCCCCACCGCCGCGCACTCGATGGACATCGGCTCCGTGCGGCTGCACGAGCGGCACGTGAGGCACGACCCGGTGGACGTCGTCGAGATCGCTGCGATCGTCACCGACATCGACGCCGCGCTCGCCGACTGCCCGGTCGATCCGGCGGCGGCCGCGACGGTGATCCTCGTCGCCGGCACCAACACCACGATGGCGGCGGGCGTCCTCGACCTCCCCGTCTACGACCGGACCCTGATCCACGGTCGCGAGCTCGCCGTCGCCGACGTCCAGCGGCTGGTGGGCCGGCTGCTGGGCATGACCGTCGAGCAGCGCCGGGGCCTCGGCTGGATGCACCCCGGTCGCGCCGACGTGATCGACGCGGGCGCACTGATCGTCTCGAGGGTGCTGGGCGACCTCGCCGTCCCCACCGTGACGGTCGCGGAGACCGACATCCTCGACGGGATCGCCTGGTCGCTGCTGCGATGACGGACCCGGCGGAGGCGATGGCGCGGCTGGACGCGCGCATCGTCCGCTGCCGCAAGTGCCCGCGGCTGGTCGCCTGGCGGGAGCAGGCCGCGCGCGAGAAGCGGGCGGCGTACGCCGACGAGGACTACTGGGCACGTCCCGTCCCCGGCTTCGGCCCGCCCGACGCACGGATCCTGGTCATCGGGCTGGCGCCGGCCGCGCACGGCTCGAACCGGACCGGCCGGATGTTCACCGGCGACCGCTCGGGCGACTGGCTGTTCGCCTCGCTCTTCCGTGTCGGTCTGGCCAACCAGCCGACGAGCGTCGCGCGCGACGACGGCCTCGAGCTCACCGGCGTCCGGATGGCGGCGCCGGTCCGCTGCGCACCGCCCGCCAACAAGCCGACGCCCGAGGAGCGCGCGACCTGCGCGCCGTGGCTGGACGACGAGCTGGCGGTCCTGGCGCCGTCGGTGCGGGTCGTCGTCACCCTCGGTGCGATCGGCTGGTCGGCCGCGCTGCACGCGTTGGGCAGCGCCGGCTGGTCGGTCCCGCGACCCCGCCCGCGCTTCGGACACGGCGCCGAGGTCCGTCTGCAGCCGGCGCCGGGTGCTCGGCGTACCGAACTCGTGGTGCTGGGCTGCTTCCACCCCAGTCCCCACAACACCTTCACCGGTCGGCTCACCGAGCCGATGACCGACGAGGTCTTCCTCCGCGCCCGGACCCTGGCTGGGATGATGGCCCCGTGAGCAACGACCTGTATGCCGTCACCGTCCTCGGCCACGACCGCCCCGGCATCATCGCCGAGACCACGGCGGGCCTCGCCGGGCTGGGCCTCAACATCGAGGACTCGACGATGACCCTGCTGCGCGGGCACTTCGCGATGATGCTGCTCTGCCGCGGCGCCGTCGAGGGCTCCGCGGTCGAGTCCGCCCTCGCCCCGCTCGCCGTCGGTGGCGACCTCGACGTGTCGGTCCGCCCGGTCGCCGAGGGTGCCGCCTCCGGTGCCGGTGGTACGGCGTGGGTGCTCACCGTCCACGGTGGCGACCGTCCCGGCATCGTCTCCGAGGTCGTCGGCCAGGTGGCCTCGGCCGGGGGCAACATCACCGACCTCACCACCCGTCTGGCGGGGGAGCTCTACCTGCTCGTCGCCGAGCTCGACCTGCCCGTCGGGTCCGACGTCGCCGCGGTCGAGGCCGGCATCCGTGCCGCCGCGGAGCGGGTCGGCGTCACCGCGACGCTGCGCCCGGTCGAGGCCGACGAGCTGTGACCGACGCGGTGAGCCCCGAGCAGGGGAGCGCCCGCCTCGCGGCCTGGACCGAGGCGGAGCTCGGCGTCGAGGGCCGCGTCCTCGACGTCGTCCGCGCCCCCGCCGGCGTCCTGTCCGCCCGCGGCGACGACGTCGACCCGACGTCCGCGGAGACCGTCCAGCTCGCCGCCGACCTCGTCGCCACGATGCGCGTCAGCCCCGGTTGCGTGGGCCTGGCCGCCAACCAGGTCGGCGTCGGCGTCCGCGTCTTCTGCGTCGACGTCACCGAGCACCCGAAGTCGCGCACCCTCCACGGCACCTTCGTCCTCTGCAACGCCGAGGTCGTCGAGTCGAGCCGCAACGAGAGGGCCCGCGAGGGCTGCATGAGCGTCCCGGACTTCACCGGCGACGTGAAGCGCGCCTCCCGGCTCACCGTCCGCGGCTTCCTCCCGGGCACGGGCGAGGAGGTCGTGTTCGCCACCGACGCCTTCGAGGCGCGGGCACTGCAGCACGAGATCGACCACACCGACGGGTTCCTGTTCCTCGACCGGGTGGCCGGGGCGCACGCGATCCACCCCCGGCAGACGTACCTGTGAACTGTTGACGGCGTGCGACGGCCGTGGCAGGCACAGTGCCTGCCGTGCCGGGACGGAAGCGACGCTGGAGCGACGAGGAGCTGGAAGCCGCCGTCCGGTCGTCCTTGTCGCTGGCCACGGTTCGCGGTGCGATCGCCGCGTCCGGGCTCGACACGTCGCACTTCGGTGGCCAGGCCTGGAGCAAGGGGATCGTGAGGGGGCCACGGCGACCCATCGACGACTATCTGTCCAACAGGTTCCCGATCAGCTCCTCCAACCTCAAGATGCGTCTGGTTCGCGAAGAGATCTTCGTGGCGCAGTGCAACAAGTGCGGAGGTACGGAGTGGATGGGGCAGCCGATGCCGTTGGAGCTCGAGCACAGGGACGGCAACTCGTGCAACAACGTTCTTGCCAACTTGGAGCTGCTGTGTCCCAACTGTCACGCTCAGACTCCGACCTGTCGGAGTCGCAATCGCAAGCGGGCGTAGGCCAATGGCGAGCCGGGGACCTTAAAAGTCCTGTCGAACGTGTGGGTTCGAATCCCACCGCCCGCACCTCTTCTGCCCACAGCAGAACTCTCCCGCGACCCCGCCGGAGCGCGCCCGGGCCGACCTACGATGAGGCATGGCTGAGGACCGGGACGACACCGAGCCGCTCTGGCGGGACCTGCTGGGCCGGCAGCTGCGCCGGATGCGGCGCGAGCGGGGCGAGACGCTGACCGAGACCGCGCAGCGGGCGGGCATCTCGCCGCAGTACCTCTCCGAGATCGAGCGCGGCATCAAGGAGCCCAGCAGCGAGATGATCGCGGCCGTCGCCGGCGCGCTCGGCACCTCGCTGCTGGACCTCACCTCGCGCGTCGCCGAGGAGCTGTACGTCGTGCGCCCGGCGCCGGCGCTGCGCCCGGTCTCGACCGCGCTCGCCCTCGCCGCCTAAGCGACGCTGTTTCGGGGGCTCCTGGGGCGGCCGCGCGGTAGCCGACCGACCCCCGGCGTCAAGGACGTCGCTGCG
>NZ_LMIT01000009.1:276828-412598 GCF_001428825.1 Nocardioides sp. Root240
ACGGACTTCGTCCGCGCCGCCGCTGACGCGGCCGCCCGGCTCGTTCTGGCCTGTTGGGCGTTGGTGACCCCCGTCGTTTGGTCACAGACCGCAGAAAAACCGGCCCGGAATCTGCGGTTCGTGCCCACTCGAGGGGGTCACCACGCACCACCACGCGCCACCACCCCAAGCCGGCCGCAACCCGGCCGCCGGACCCGACCCACGACCCGACTCGTCCGGTCGCTGCCGCCTGCGAACCCCACCACCGACCGACGCAACATCGCGCCGGTGACCCGGAGCGCGGCCCACCGATGCACCACAAGAGCCGGGATGTCTGCGGTTCCTGCCCACTCGAAGGGGGACGAGGACCCGGACGGCTGCCCGACCCGCGGCATCACGCGAGCGCGGGACGCTCCTCGATCACCTGGTCGATCAGCCCGTACTCGCGCGCCGCGGCCGCGGTGAACACCCGGTCGTGGTCGGTGTCCGCGCGCAGCCTGGCGACGTCCTGCCCCGTGTGCCGCGACAGGATCCGCTCGATGTCGGCGCGCACCCGGACCACCTCGTCGGCCTGGAGGATCAGGTCGGGGATCGGACCGCGGCCGCTGGCCGCGGGCTGGTGGAGCACGACCCGGGCGTGGGGGAGCGCCGATCGCTTGCCGGGGGCGCCGGCGGCGAGGAGCACCGCTCCGACGGCGACGGCCTGGCCGACGCAGGTGGTGGCGACCTGCGGCCGGATGTACTGCAGCGTGTCGTGGACGGCGAGCATCGCGCTCGGGTCGCCGCCCTCGCAGTTGATGTAGAGCTGGATGTCGCGGTCGGGGTTGTCGGCCTCGAGGAAGAGCAGCTGCGCGACGAGGGCGTTCGCGACGCCGGCGTCGATCGCGGTGCCGAGGTAGACGACGCGCTCGGTCAGCAGGTGCGAGTAGACGTCCATGACCCGCTCGCCGCGCGGGTGCTGGGCGATGACGTTGGGGATCGTGTAGCTGCTCATCGTGCACCCGCTGCGAACGTGCCGAGACCGACGGTACGACGCACCGTCGTCGCCACGGCGTGGAAGGAGTCGACCACCTCGTCGACGAAGCCGTACTCGAGGGCCTCGGTCGCGGTGTACCAGCGGTCGCGCAGCGAGTCCTCGAAGACCCGCTCGATCGGCTGGCCGGTGTCCTCGGCGATCAGGCCGAGCACGGTGTCGCGCATGTGCCGAAGATCCTCGGCCTGCAGCTCGACGTCGGCCGCGGTGCCGCCGATCCCGGCGGAGCCCTGGTGCATCAGGATCCGGGCGTGGGGGAGGGCCCGGCGCTTGCCCGGCGTACCGGACGACAGCAGGAACTGCCCAGCGCTGCAGGCGATGCCGAGCGCGAGGGTGGAGACGTCGCAGGGCACCAGCCGCATCACGTCGCGGATGGCGAGCATCGCCGGCACCGAGCCGCCGGGTGAGTGGATCCACAGGGCGATCTCGGAGGCCGGGTCCTCGGCGGCGAGGCCCAGGAGCTGGGTGGCCAGGACGAGGCCGTTGTCGTCGTCGAGCGCGCCGTCGAGCACGAGCACGCGTTGCTGGTGGAGCTCGCGCCGACGGCGGTCGTCGAACATCCGTGGGCGTTGGTCATCGGTCATGGCGCCACGATGCGTCGCCGTACGACGGCGGACCAGCGGTTGCTGCCCACGGCGGAGACGCGCTGCTCACGGCAGCAGTTGACTTCAGGTCGACCTGAACCGCCACAGTGGACCCATGCAACGTCACGACCACGACCACGACCACCTGTCCGTCGAGACACTCCGCGAGGCACTGACCGCCGGCTTCTGGGACGAGCGCTACGGCGGCAGTGACCGCGTGTGGAGCGGCCGGCCCAACCAGCGGCTGGTCGAGCAGGTCG
The DNA here is from genome assembly GCF_001428825.1 of Nocardioides sp. Root240. GTDB lineage: Bacteria > Actinomycetota > Actinomycetes > Propionibacteriales > Nocardioidaceae > Nocardioides. The sequence continues at coordinate 278,685 of NZ_LMIT01000009.1, forward strand.
CCGACCTCGAGCCCGGTACCGCGCTCGACGTGGCCTGCGGCGAGGGCGGCGACGCGATCTGGCTGGCCAAGCAGGGCTGGCGGGTGACGGCGGTCGACGTCTCGCAGGTCGCCCTCGCGAAGGTCGCCGCCCACGCCGAGCAGGAGGGTGTCGACGACCGCCTGCGGCTCGGGTTCTACGACGCCCTCGCCGACCCGCGGCCCGCCGGCCGGCACACGTTCGACCTGGTCACGGTGAGCTTCCTGCACGTGCCGGTCGACGACTTCGGTGCGATCTACCGCGGGATCGCTGCCGCGGTCGCGCCGGGTGGCCGGCTGCTCGTCACCGCCCACCACCCCGAGGACGTCGCCACCGGCGCACGGCACGACCACGGTCCCGGCCTGCTGTTCGAGCCGGACCGGGTGCTCGCGACCCTGGGCGCGGACCAGCCCGACTCGGAGTGGGAGGTCGAGGTCGCGGACACCCCGGACCGGGTGCAGGAGACGGTCGACGGGCCGCTCGCCGTGCGGGACACGGTGGTCCGGCTGCGCCGTCGCTGACCCGCGCCCGCTGCGGCGAGGGGTGACGGAGGTCACTCCCGTCGCGTACCGTGCCGGACGTGCTCCCTGCAACACGTTCTAGTTCGCTGTGCCGTGCCGCCCTGTTGGTCGCCGCCGTGCTCCTCGCGGCCCTCGGCCTGACCGCGACGGCCGCGTCGGCGAGCGCGGCGCCCACCGACGACGACACGCCCCAGCTGCGCAAGCAGGGGCGTTGGCTCGTCGACGAGCAGGGCCGGGTCGTGATCGTGCACGGGTTCAACCTGGTCTGGAAGCTCGACCCGTACGTCCCACCCGCGACCGCGGAGGGCTTCACCGCCGCCGACGCCGACTGGCTGGAGCAGCACGGCTTCAACGGCGTCCGGCTCGGCACGCTGTGGGCGGGGATCACGCCGGACGCACCGGGGGTGGGCGACCCGTCGTACCGCACCGGGTGGCAACGGGTGATGGACCTGCTCGCCGACAAGGGCATCTGGATGCAGCTCGACATGCACCAGGACCAGTTCCACGAGACGTACGGCGGCGAGGGCGTGCCGGACTGGGCGCTGCACCGGCCGCTGGTCCTCGGGCTGCTGCCGCCCGTCAACCTGCCCTTCCCGATGGGCTACTGGACCCCCGAGAACTCGCTGGTCTTCGACGAGTTCTGGGCCAACCGCCACCGCGGCATCGACCACTGGGCGTCGGCCTGGCAGGTCGCCGCCGGCTGGTGGAGGGACCAGCCGTACCTGATGGGCTACGACCTGATCAACGAACCCTGGATGGGTCTGGAGTGGCTCGCCTGCTTCACCGGCGGCTGCCAGAACAGCTACGTCAAGGAGCTGCAGCCGGCCTACGAGAAGGTCACCCGCGCCATCCGTGCGGTCGACGGCGAGAACGTCGTGTGGTGGGAGCCGCAGCAGCTGGCGGCCGGGCGCCCGGTGCCGACGTACCTCGAGCCGATGGCGGGGGAGCAGCAGCTCGGCTACTCGTGGCACAACTACTGCCAGGACGTCTTCCTCGAGTCGCAGGGCCTGCCGTTCGGCAACGTCGAGAACTGCTGGAAGTTCAGCCAGGAGCGCACGACCACCGCGCTCGCGCAGGCCGCGCGGATCAGCGCCGCGCCGATGATGAGCGAGTGGGGCGCGACCGACAACCTCCGCGCCGTCGAGATCGACGCGGCGGTCGCCGACCGCAACCTGATGGGCTGGACGCACTGGGCCTACAAGCAGTGGCAGGACCCGACCACCGCCGACGACGCGCAGGGGATGTTCCACGACGACTCCGACCTCGGCTCGGTCAAGGCCGACAAGCTGCGCGTCCTGGTCCGCACCTACGCCCAGGCCACGGCCGGAACGCCCCTCGCGATGGACTTCGACGCGACCACCGGCGCCTTCTCCTACCGCTACCGCTCGAACGCCGTCGACGCCCCGACCGAGATCTTCGTCAGCCCGCTCCACTACCCGCACGGGTACGACGTCGCGGTCACCGGCGGCTCGTGGGCGCCCGGCACGGACGGCCGGATCGAGGTGCGGCCCGACGTACCCGGGCAGGAGGTGGGGGTGCGCATCTCCGCCCGCTGAATTCCGGGAACCATTCGCCAGCACCGGGCGTTCCATCAGCATCAGGCCCCTAGACTGGGGTCCTCGACCTATCGCTGTGCGGAGGAGATCATGCAGAGCAACAACCCGGTGTTCCGGCGCTCCGAGGAGTTCACCCGGAGCGGTGCCGGCGCCTACCAGCAGTTCGGCCAGCCCCAGTACGGCGGCCAGCCGGGCTACCCGGCCCCGCCCGCCCCCGTCCAGCAGAGCGGCCGGATGACGATCGACTCCGTCGTCCAGTCGACCGCGATCACGCTCGGCATCACGATCGTCGCCGCCGCGGCGACGTGGTTCCTCACCCCCGACATCGACAGCACCGAGGCGATCAGCACCCTCTCGGGCATCATGATCGTCGGTGCCGGCGCGGCGTTCATCCTGTCGCTGGTCAACTCGTTCAAGCGGGTCATCAGCCCCGCCCTGGTCATGGCGTTCGCCCTGGCCGAGGGTGTCGCGCTCGGTGGCCTGAGCAAGTTCTACGACGCTGCCTACGGCTCGGACGCCTCCGGCATGGGCGGCATCGTCGTCCAGGCGGTCGTCGGCACCTTCGCCGCCTTCGGTGGCACGCTCGCGGCCTACAAGTTCTTCGACATCAAGGTCGGCCAGAAGTTCCGCACCTTCGTCATCGCTGCGATGTTCGGCATGGTCGCGCTCAGCCTGATGGAGGTCGTCCTCGGCCTCTTCGGCAACGGCGTCGGCCTGTTCGGCGACGGCAAGCTCGGCCTGCTGTTCGCGGTCGGCGGCCTGGTGCTCGGTGTGTTCATGCTGATCCTCGACTTCGACTTCGTCGAGCAGGGCATCGCCAACGGCCTGCCGGAGCGCGAGTCGTGGCGGGCCTCGTTCGGCCTGCTCGTCAGCCTGGTCTGGATCTACACCAACCTGCTCCGGATCCTCGCGATCCTCCAGCAGGACTGATCCCTGTCGTACGACGGCCCCGGCCCACCTCGGTGGGCCGGGGTCGTTCGGTTTTTCCGGCCCTCCTGCTGCTCTCGTGGCACACCTGTCGCGGTGGCTCCGGCGGCCGCGCGTAGCCGACCGACCCCCGGCGCGAACGTCACCACCGGACCAACCGCAGCGTGGTGCGGAGAATCCGCGACGCGACTCATGGAGACGTCGCAGGAGTCGGCCTCCGGAGCGGGTCAGTCCGCGGCCGGGACGCTCTCGTGCTCGGCAGGCGCCTCGCCCGGGACGTGCTGGCGGCTGCGGCGGTGGCGCAGCTCGACCCACAGGCCGCGTACGCCGGCGCGACGGCCGGCGATCTCGGTGCCGTCGAGCTCGGTGCCGGGCTCCTTGACGGCCTGGACGGCCGCACGGGTGACGGGCAGCACGCCCTCGCCGCGGAAGGCCTCCAGCCCGACCTCCTCGGCCGGCGCCTGCTCGAGCGCGGCGAGCACGGAGGGGATCAGCACGTCGGCGAGGCGGCGGTAGCCCTCGGCGGAGGGGTGGAACTGGTCGGGGCCGAACAGCAGCGCGGGCGCGGCCGCGAACTCCGGGCCCAGGACGTCGCCGAGCGACACGGTCCGGCCGCCCTCCTCGATCACCGCGATGGTCTGCGCGGCGGCGAGCCGGCGCGACCACGAGCGCGCGACCTGGCGCAGTGGGGGAGCGATGGGCTGGATGGTGCCGAGGTCGGGGCAGGTGCCGACGACGACCTTCGCGCCGGAGCCCATCAGGCGTCGTACGCCCTCGGAGAGGTAGCGCACCGACTGCGAGGGCCGCATCGTGTGGGTGACGTCGTTGCCGCCGATCAGGATGACCACGGCCTCGGGCTCGATCGGCAGTGCGCGCTCGACCTGCGATGCGAGGTCGGACGACTTCGCGCCGACGACGCAGAACTCGCGCAGGTAGACGCGGCGGTCGGCGTGCTCCGCGATCGCCGAGGCGATCAGCGCACCGGGTGTCTCCTCGACGCGCTCGGCGCCGTAGCCGGCCGCGCTGGAGTCGCCGAGCAAGGCGATCCGGATCGCCGGACCGGGTCGGCCGCGGCCGTACCAGCCGGTGGCGTCCGGCGGCGGCTCCTCGCGAGCGGGGCCGATCGTCTTGCGCGCCAGCCGGGCCTCGGCGGTCAGCACGCCGTAGAGGCCTGCGCCCAGCGCGGAGAGCCCGCCCCCGCCGTAGAGCGCGGCGGAAGCGAGCTTGCGGGCTGCGGACGCCTTGCTCACGGCGGCAACTCTACGGATCCACCGATACGGTGTCCGCATGGAGTACGTCGAGTCCCTGCTGGAGCTGATCGGCAACACCCCGCTGGTCCGGCTCAACCGTTCCCTCGACCTGCCAGCCGACGGACCGTTGGTGCTGGCCAAGGTGGAGTACCTCAACCCCGGCGGTTCGGTGAAGGACCGGATCGCCACCCGGATGATCGAGGCCGCCGAGGAGTCCGGCGCCCTCAAGCCCGGCGGCACGATCGTGGAGCCCACGTCCGGCAACACCGGCGTCGGGCTGGCGATGGTGGCCCAGCAGAAGGGCTACCACTGCATCTTCGTGTGCCCTGACAAGGTGAGCGAGGACAAGCGCAACGTCCTCAAGGCCTACGGCGCCGAGGTGGTCGTCTGCCCGACGGCCGTCGCCCCCGAGCACCCCGACTCCTACTACAACGTGTCCGACCGCCTCGCCAGCCAGCCGGGCGCGTGGAAGCCCGACCAGTACTCCAACCCGCACAACCCGCGCTCGCACTACGAGGAGACCGGACCCGAGCTCTGGCGCCAGACCGAGGGCCGGATCACCCACTTCGTCGCGGGTGTCGGCACCGGCGGCACGATCTCCGGCATCGGTCGCTACCTCAAGGAGCAGAACGCCGAGGTCCAGGTCGTCGGCGCCGACCCGGCCGGCTCGGTCTACTCCGGCGGCACCGGCCGCCCCTACCTCGTCGAGGGCGTCGGCGAGGACTTCTGGCCCGAGACCTACGACCGCGAGATCGCGGACCGGATCATCGAGGTCTCCGACGCCGACTCGTTCGCCTTCACCCGCCGCCTGGCCCGCGAGGAGGCGATGCTCGTCGGCGGTTCCTCCGGCATGGCCGCCTACGCCGCGCGCCAGCTCGCGCAGGAGCTCGCTGCCGAGGGGCGCAACGACGCCGTGATCGTGGTCCTGCTGCCCGACTCGGGCCGCGGCTACCTCAGCAAGGTCTTCAACGACGACTGGCTGGCCCAGTACGGCTTCAGCAACGGACAGGCGCAGCCGACCCGGTCGATCGGGGAGGTCCTGAGCCACAAGACCGGCGGGCTGCCCGCGCTGGTCCACACGCACCCCAACGAGACCATCGCCGAGGCGGTCGGCATCCTGCAGGAGTACGGCGTCTCGCAGATGCCCGTCGTCCGCGCGGAGCCGCCGATCGTGGCCGCCGAGGTCGCGGGCTCCGTCTCCGAGCGGGCGCTGCTCGATGCGCTGTTCACGGGCAAGGCCCGGCTCAGCGACGCGGTCGAGGACCACATGTCGGCCGCGCTGCCGACGATCGGCTCGACCGAGGAGGCCACCGCCGCCGTACCCCTGCTGGAGTCGGCGGACGCAGTGCTCGTGCACGAGGACGGCAAGCCGGTCGGCGTGCTGACCCGCCACGACCTGCTGAGCTTCCTGGCGCGTGGCTGACGCAGGCCCGGGCCTGCCGGCCGGTGTCCGGCACGCGAGGCCGGAGGACGTCCCCGACGTCCTCCGGCTGATCCGTGGGCTCGCCGACTACGAGCGCGAGCCCGACGCGGTCGAGACCACGGAGGACGACCTCCAGCGCTGGGTGTTCGGCGACGACCCGGTCGCCAACGTGCTGGTCGCGGAGTCCGCGCCCGGCGGCCCGGTCGTCGGCATGGCGCTGTGGTTCCGCACGTACTCGACGTGGACCGGCGTGCCGGGTATCTACCTCGAGGACCTGTACGTCGACCCGCAGGCCCGCGGCACCGGCCTGGGCAAGGCGCTGCTGGCCGCGCTCGCCCGGATCGCCGTCGACCGCGGCTACCGCCGCGTGGAGTGGGCGGTGCTCGACTGGAACACGCCGTCGATCGAGTTCTACGAGAGCCTCGGCGCCTGCCCGATGCAGGAGTGGTCGACGTACCGGCTGACGGGCGAGGCGCTCACGGAGCTGGGCCGCACGGACTGACCCCGCCGGGTCAGTGGCGCTCCTCGAGGCCGACGGCCTCGCGCAGCCGCCGCACCGACGCACCGAGCTCGCCGGACTCGTCGGGCTGGTGGGCCATCAGGTCCGAGAGCGCCTCGGCGATCACGTTGAGCTTCTCCTGCGACGCCTCCTCGCCGCGCCGCCCGGCGTTCTCGAGCAGCACGAGGAGCAGCAGGGACAGGATCGAGGATCCCGTGTGCAGCCCGAGCTCCCACTTGGTCGTGCTGGCCCACAGCGGCTTGCTCAGCCCCCACAACGCCAGCGCCACGACGATGACGCCGAAGAAGGGCGCCCTGCTGATCCGGTGGTTGATGGCGTCGACGAACACCTCGAACCGGCCGGGGCCTCGCGTGCCGTGCCGGGACTCGCTCGCGGGATTGCTCTCCATGTCCGGAGGCTACGTCAGTGGACCGGCCCCGGCGCGTAGTAGCGGCAGGTGTGGTGGGGTGTGAACCCGAGCGCGTCCCAGAACGCGAGTCCGGCGTCGTTGGCGGTCTCGACGTGCAGCCACACCGTGAGCGCACCCTGCTCGGCGCCCCACTCCAGGAGCTCGGAGAGGACGTCGGTCGCGAGCCCGCGCCGGCGGTGGCCGGGATCGACGGTCAGGCCGTAGATGCCGAGCCAGTCGCCGTCGATCGTGGCCTGGGCCTCGGCGAGCGGGTCGCAGCCGGTGCCGATCGTGGCGAGGGCGCGGGCGCCGGTGACGGCCAGCTCGGGCGCGTGTCGCTGGCGGGGGAGGGCCCGCCGGACCCTCGAGACCGCGGCGAGGCGCAGCTCGGACTCGCCGTACCCGAGCGGTTGCCAGCCGAGTTCCTGCAGCCCGGCCTCGACGTCGGAGCCGGCCTCCAGCTGGATGAGCGGGTCGCGCGAGCGGGCGGCGTAGAACTCCCGCACCTGCGCGGCCGCCTCGGCCAGCGGTACGCCGGGGTCGCCGATCGCCAGGCAGGAGTTGGCGCGCTTGCGGAGCACCGTCGCCCCGGAGGGCTGGCAGCGCAGCTCCCACTCGCCGAGGGGCAGGCGCTCGAGGTCGGGCCAGAGCGCGCCGGTGCGGGCCTCCGCCTCGCGCACGCCGACCCGCTGGCGCACCGACGGCCGCGGCGGGACCGGCTTGCCGGAGACGATGTCGGTGACCGGGATCGCCACCGGCTCGCCGGACTCGGGCTGCACGACGCAGCGGCCGTCGGCCCACGACGTGCAGACGCCGAGGACGTCGGTGAAGGCGGGGCCGCCGGTCGGACCGGTCTCGCCGTGCACCAGTCGCCGGACGACGACGCGCTGGCCCACGACGTGGGGACCGAGCAGGTGCTGGCCGGGACGGTGTCCATCTTCGGGGGGTCTGCGAGCGTCGGACACGATCGGGATACTAGGCTGCCCCTCGACACGAAACCCCTTCGTTATCGGGCGCCGTCGTGTCGGCATGCCAAGCCCCAGTTGAAGTCCTGGTCCAGGAGGAACCGATGACCTACATCATCTCGCAGCCGTGCGTCGATGTTAAGGACCGTGCGTGCGTCGACGAGTGCCCGGTCGACTGCATCTACGAGGGCAAGCGGATGCTCTACATCCACCCCGACGAGTGCGTCGACTGCGGTGCCTGCGAGCCGGTCTGCCCGGTCGAGGCGATCTTCTACGAGGACGACGTTCCGGAGGAGTGGAAGGACTACTACGACGCCAACGTCAAGTTCTTCGACGACCTCGGCTCGCCCGGCGGTGCCGCCAAGATGGGCGAGATCGACAAGGACGCCGAGTTCGTCGCTGCGCTCGACCCGCAGAACCAGGACCACTGAGTCCTTCCTGCGATGGTGGAGGCCTCGAAACCCGTCTCGGGTCGGCTGCCCGACTTCCCGTGGGACAAGCTGACGCAGTACGCCGCCACGGCGCGCGCGCACGCTGACGGGATCGTGGACCTGTCGATCGGTACGCCGGTCGACCCCACCCCCGAGGTCGCGCGCCGCGCCCTGGCGGAGGCAGCGGACTCGCCCGGCTACCCGCTCACCGTCGGCACCCCCGAGGTCCGCCAGGCCGTCGTCGACTGGCTCGCCGGCACGCACGGCGCCACCGGCATCGGCACCGACCAGGTGCTGCCGCTGATCGGGTCCAAGGAGTTCATCGCCTCGCTGCCGACCTTCCTCGGGCTCGGCCCCGGCGACGTGATCGGCTACCCCGAGCTGGCCTACCCGACGTACGAGGTCGGGGCCGCGCTGGTCGGCGCCCAGGCCGTCGCCACGGACTCCCTGACCACCTTCGGTCCCGAGACGCCGACGCTGCTCTGGATCAACTCGCCCTCGAATCCGTCGGGCCGGGTGCTCCCCAAGGAGCACCTCAAGAAGGTCGTCGACTGGTGCCGCGAGCGGGGCGTGCTGCTCGTCTCCGACGAGTGCTACCTCGACTGCGTCTGGGAGGGTGAGGCCTACTCCGTCCTGCACCCCGACATCTGCGGCGGCTCCTCCGAGGGCATCCTCGTCGTCCACTCGCTGTCGAAGCGCTCGAACCTCGCCGGCTACCGCTGCGGCTTCGTCGCCGGCGACCGCGCGGTGATCGCGGAGCTGCTCGCCGTCCGCAAGAACCTCGGCCTGATCATGCCCGGCCCCGCCCAGCACGCGATGGCCGCCGTGCTCGGCGACGAGGCGCACGTCAAGGAGCAGCACGAGCGCTACCTCGCCCGTCGCACCAGGCTCCGCGCGGCGCTCGAGGCCTCGGGCTACACGATCGACCACTCCGAGGCCTCGCTCTACCTCTGGACGACCAAGGGCCCCGACGGTCCCGGCGCCTGGGAGCTCGTCGCCGAGCTCGCCGAGCTGGGCATCCTGGTCGCGCCCGGGGCGTTCTACGGCGCCGCCGGCTCGCACCACGTGCGGATCGCGCTGACCGCGACCGACGAGCGGATCGACGCCGCGGTCGCGCGCCTGACGGCCTGACCACCGGCGTGACCACTCAGCTCGCTCGCTTGTAACTCGGTGTCCGTGCGTCCACCACGGTGTCCTGACCGGTCACGACACCGTGGCAGTGCACCCGAACACCGAGTTACAAGCCGCCGACGCCGGGCGGCTACGCCGGGATCGTCGCGAGCACCCCGAGCATGTGGTTCATCACCGCCAGGTGCTCGGCGGCCGGGCTGAACATGACGAGCTCGGCCTCCTCCTCGACCCGCACGGTGTGGCCTGCGGGCCAGTGGACGACCTCGCCGGCCGTGCAGCGCTCGGTGCTGCCGTCGCCGTAGGTCACGACCACGACGCCGCGCACGACGTAGCCCCAGTGGGCGGCGAAGCAGAGGCCGTCGTCGAGGCCGGCGAGCAGGGGAGCGACGTCGACGCCGGTCGCGAGGACCAGGTGCTCGGCGGCGAGGGTGCCGTAGGCGGTGCCGAACTCACCCTGGTGGCGGGCGACGGCGCCGAGGGCGTTCATCTTGACCGGGAGGTCGGTGGTGGTGGCGTGCATGGCGTTTCCTCTCCTCGGGAGCTGTTCACCCCTGAGGCGTGACAACCGGTGTCACAATGCGACAGTGAGCCCCGAGGACCTCGAGAGGCAGGCACTGGAGCGGTACGCCGCCGGTGACCTCGAGGGCTCGGTCGCCGCCTGGGAGGCCGTGTACGACGCCGAGCTGGTCGCCGGGCGCGACGAGGCCGCGGCCCGGGCCGCCGCGCTGGTCGCGCTGAACCTGCTCTGCGAGACCGGGCTGATGGCGCCGGTGCGTGGCTGGGTGGCGCGGGCGCGCCGGCTGGTGGCCGACGCCGAGCCGGGCCCGGTGCACGCGCTGCTCGCGGTCATCACGACCTACGAGCGCTTCCTCTCGGGCGACCCGGCCGCGGCGCTCGCGCCGGCGCGGGAGGCCGTGGAGCTGGGGGAGCGCTTCGGCGTGGACCCCGCGCGCGGGCTGGGTCGGGTGGCGGTGGCCCGGCTCGCGTTGCACGCCGGCGACCTGGACGGCGGGTTCGCGCTGCTCGACGAGCTCGCGGTGGACCTCGGCGCCGGCCGCTTCGACCCGCTGACGACCGGCAACGTCTACTGCGAGCTGATCTGCGCGGCGCAGTGGCTGGGCCGCCACGACCGGGCGCGTGAGTGGACCGAGGTGATGGATCGCTGGCGCGAGGGCCCGGCGTTCGGCGCGACCCACGGCCGTTGCCGCGTGCACCGCGCGGAGCTGCTCCGGATCTCCGGGCCGGCCGACGTCGCCGAGGACGAGGCGCTCGCCGCGTGCGACGAGCTGCGGCCGTGGCTGCGCCGTGAGCTGGGCTGGCCGCTGGTCGAGCTGGGCACGATCCGGCTGCGCCGGGGTGACCTCACCGGGGCGGAGGAGGCCTTCCGCGAGGCCCACCAGCGCGCCTGGTCCCCGCAGCCGGGCCTCGCCCTGCTCCGGCTCGCGCGCGGCGACCTCACCGGCGCCGCCGCGATGATCCGCAACGAGATCGCCCACCCCAGCGACGTGCCGTGGAAGGAGCGCCCGCCCTTCGGCGACCTGCGCCTGGTGCCGTTGCTGGCCGCCCGGTCCGAGATCGCCGCCGCGTCGGGAGACCGCACGGAGGCGGAGCAGGCCGCCGACGAGCTGGCGCGGATCCAGGCCACCTACCCGAGCCAGTCCCTGGCCGCCGAGGTCGCCCTCGCGCAGGCGCGTGCCGCGTTGCTCGCGGACGACCCGGCGACGGCGATCGGTGCCGCGACCGCCGCCGTCGCGACGTGGACCGACCTCGACGCCCCGTACGACGCCGCAGGCGCCCGGGTCGTGCTCGGCGCCGCCCACCACGCCCTCGGCGAGGCCGACCTGGCCCGGCTGGAGTGGGAGGCGGCGGCCGACGGGTTCGTGAGGTTCGGGGCGCCCGGTCGTGCCGCGGAGGTGGCCGCGCTGCTCGGCGAGCAGCTCACCCCGGCCGCGACGGCCCACCGGAGCGCCTCGCTGGTCAAGGAGGGCGACCGCTGGCGGATCGCCCACGGTGGCACCGAGGCGTGGCTCCCCGACCTCAAGGGCGTGCACCTCCTGGCCGCGCTCCTGGCCTCCCCCGGCCGGGAGGTGACGGCGCTCGACCTGGCCGGTGCGGGCGTGGTCGAGAGCGGGCTGCCGGTGCTGGACGAGGAGGCGCGGGCGTCGTACCGGCGGCGGCTGGTGGAGGTCGAGGACGACCTCGCCGAGGCCGAGCGCGACCATGACGAGGCCCGGCGGGAGCTGGCGGAGCGGGACCGGGAGTACCTGCTCGCCGAGCTCAGCGGCGCCCTCGGTCTCGGGGGCCGGCACCGGGTGGTCGGCGGCACGGCGGAGCGGGCCCGCACCAGCGTCACCCGGTCGCTGCGCTACGCGCTGGCCCGGATCGCGGAGGCCCATCCCGAGCTGGGCGGTCACCTCGACCGCGCGGTGCGCACCGGCACCTGCTGCAGCTACGTGCCGGACCCGATCGCCCCGCTGGCGTGGGAGATCGTCACCTGAAGACGTCGACGTGGACGTGGTCGCGGTGCTCGAGGATCTTGATGTCGCCGGACGACGACGGCGGGTCGTAGTCGCGCCAGCCGTCACGGCCGGCGGTCCAGATCCGGTCGTCGAAGATGACCGTGCGGATGTCGAGGCGGGCGGCGTTGGCGACCGACCAGTGGGCGATGGCCCAACCCTTGACCTTGTTGGTGGCGTTGATCGGCCGAACGAACACGTCGATGGCGCGGCCGTCGTAGTGGGCCGAGCCCTCCATGTGGCCGCTGTTGACACCGTCGGCGTCGAAGCCGCCGAGGGAGAGCCGCCCGAAGGCCTCGAGCAGCTCCTTGCGGGTCGCGTCGGCGCGCGGGGTGAGGCCGGTGCCGGTGAGCTCGGTGTCGGCCGAGGGCGCGCCGCCGTCGAGGTCGCAGCTGAAGCTGGCGGGGGAGAAGCCGGTCAGGGACGAGGCCAGGGCGCGCCCGTCCTCCTCGTGGTCGGCGTACGCGTCCGGGAAGGCCGAGCGCTGCACGTGCTGCGCGGCGACGGTGATCTCCATGTTCTCGTAGCCGTCGACCTTCGCGAGCGCGTCGTAGAAGGCGTTGGTGGCGTGGACCGGGTCGAGGATCTGCTCGCGCGTGCCCCAGCCCTGCGAGGGCCGCTGCTGGAACAGCCCGAGGGAGTCGCGGTCGCCGTAGTCGATGTTCTCCAGCTTCGACTCCTGGTACGCCGTGGCGAGCGCGATCGACGCCGCTCGCGCGGGCATGCCGCGGCGCACCGCGATCGAGGCGATCAGGGCGGCGTTCTCGGCCTGCTCGGCGCTGACCTCGACCGTCGCACCGGACACGGTGGCGGTGCAGTCGCCGCTCGGGCCGCCGACGATGGCGTCGGTGGCCTTGAGCACGGCGATCCCGACCGCCGCGACCGTCGCCGCGACGGCGAGGCCCACGACGACCGTGGTGGCGTACCGCTTCACGTCACCCAGTGTCCGAGGTCGGGAAAAACGCAGCTGCGTCAGTTGGCGTGCAGCGCCGCGTTGAGGGCGATGCCCTCGCCCTGCCACGGAACGGCCTCGATGGCGCCCGACACGGAGTTGCGGCGGAACAGCACGTTGCTGGCTCCGGACAGCTCGGCGGCCTTGATGACGCGGGCGTCCTTGCCGGGCTCGACCACGGTGACCTTGGTGCCGGCGGTGACGTAGCAGCCGGCCTCGACGACGCAGTCGTCGCCGAGCGAGATGCCGATGCCCGCGTTGGCACCGAGCAGGCAACGCCGGCCCACCGAGATGACCTGCTTGCCGCCGCCCGACAGGGTGCCCATGATCGAGGCGCCGCCCCCGACGTCGGAGCCGTCACCGACGACGACGCCGGCCGAGATCCGGCCCTCGACCATCGACGTGCCGAGCGTGCCGGCGTTGAAGTTCACGAAGCCCTCGTGCATGACGGTCGTGCCGGCGGCGAGGTGCGCGCCCAGGCGCACCCGGTCGGCGTCGGCGATGCGTACGCCCGCCGGGATCACGTAGTCCACCAGGCGGGGGAACTTGTCGACGCCGTACACGGTGACGTGCTGGCCGGCGGCCTGCAGCCGGGCGCGGGTCAGCTCGAAGCCGTCGACGGCGCACGGACCGGCGGAGGTCCACACGACGTTGGTGAGCAGGCCGAAGATGCCCTCGAGGTTCTGCCCGTGCGGCGCGACGAGGCAGTGCGAGAGCAGGTGCAGGCGCAGCCACAGCTCGACGGTGTCGGCCGGCGCGGCCCCCAGGTCGGCGATCTCGACGAGGTTGACCTTGCGGGTGACGTTGCGTGCCTCGTCGGCGCCCTCGAGCGCGACCAGGTCGGCGGGCGCCTGCGCGTCGGCGGGCTTGTCGCCCAGCGCCGGAGCGGGGAACCAGGTATCGAGGACGGTCTCACCGTCGGCGGCGTACGTCGTCAGGCCGAAGCCCCATGCGGCAGTCACGGTGGTCCATCCTAGGGTGCGCCTCGACCGGCGGTGTCACAGCCACCGGCGCCACGACGCGTCGGTCCGGCGGCGCAGCGACGGCACCACCCGGAGGGCCAGCGACGTCACGGAGAAGCGACCGGCCTGCGCCGGGACGGCGACGACGAGCACGGACAGCCCGAGCATGACCGGGTACTGGTCGATCAGCTGGTCCGCGCTCCAGTACGACAGCAGCGCCAGCGTGGAGTTGACGGCCGCCGGCAGCGTCAGCACGCCGGCGATCAGGCCGAGGCCCAACGCCGTCTCGAGCAGCGGCATCAGGAAGCCGAACAGCTCGGCCTGCGGTCCCAGCACGTGCTCGGCGAAGGCGGCGAAGTAGTCGGGCACCCGGGTGTTGGCCGCGGCGCCGTCGGCCACCAGGTGGATGTCGGCGCTGCCGAACCCGGCCCGGTACTTGGTGATCCCCTCGTTGAGCCAGAGCCCGCCGAGGGCGACGCGGGCGGCGCCGGCGAGGACCGGCACCACCCACGTCCGGAGGGCGGCGGGCATGTCAGGCGAGCGGCGCGGCGCCGAAGACGGCCTTGGCCTTGTCGCAGTGGATCACCACGTCGGTGTACGACCCGGGGTCGATGCCGTCCAGCGTGAAGGACTGCGACGCCTCGTCGTACGCGATGGCGTCGACCTCCTTGCCGGCGCTCACGGCCGCCTCGTCGGTGCCGTTGGTGAGGTAGACGTGGAGGTCGGGCCCCTCGTCGGAGGAGAAGCCGGCGAGGCTGACCGCGTCGGCCGTCACGGTCACGGTTCCCGCCACCGACTTGCCGTTGAGTCCCTCGAACGTGCCGGTCCGTTCGCCGGTGCTGGTGTCGGTGCTGGTGTCGGTGTCGGCGCTGGTGCCGGTCGACGGGCTGGTCGTCGCCCCGGTCGAGCTCTCGGCGGTGCTGGACGTGTCGCCGTCGTCGCTGCCGCACGCGCTCAGCGTGAGCGCCGCGGTCAGGAGGACGACGCTGGTCAGGTTGCGGATCCGCATGGGGGTTCTCCTCTGTCGATGCCGGTGGGCGTCGTCGACAGTAGGAGCTGTGGAGGCCGCAGAGGGGCCGCAAACCTTACGACCCCGTGACGCCTGCGAGCCGCCGCGTCAGCCCTCGGCGAGGATCGCCAGCTGGCGGCTCTGCGCGATCAGGCGGCCCTGCTCGTCCCAGAGCTCGACGTCCTCGTCGTGGTAGCCCGCGATGACGTGGCGGGTGGTCACGTGGCCCAGTGCCCAGACGGTCTCGGGACGGCGGCGGTAGTGGACGGTCAGCTGGATCGTCGCCGAGGCGAGGTGCCCGATCTCGGCGGTCACCGGCGGGAAGGCGTCGGTCATCGCGCCCGCGAGCAGCGCGTCGACGGGCCGCCCGTCGACCGCGCGGATCCAGCAGATCGACTCGGTGACGCCGCTCGGCTCGCCCCGCAGCCAACCGGCCACGACCGGCGCGCGGTAGCTGTAGCGGTCGAGGATCGGCACCATGCCGCCGGGGATCAGCACGCTCGCGTCCGCACACTCCTCCGGCCGGGGTACGGCGGGCGCCGTGTGCGGCGTGTGCTCCGTGGTCCCCGCGGCGTCCCAGTCGTGCGTGCTGACGACCGCGTGCGCGACCTCCTTCTCGCCCTGGACCAGCACCGCGTCGTAGGTCGAGACGCGGCGGCCCTTGCGCACCTCGCGGACCCGGATGTCGGCCGGGCCCGGCAGCGCGGGCCGGAAGTAGGTGATCGAGATGCTGAGCGCGTCGGGGTGGGCCGACTCCTGCAGCACCGCGTGCTGCAGCAGGGCCAGGACGTAGCCGCCGTTGGGCGTCTGGTTGGCGGTGTTCCAGTCGGCGGTGACCTGGACGCGGTGCACGCCGTTGCCGAGGGGCTCGGACGCGACCGCGTCGTCGAGGAGGTGGCTCACCGGTCCATCGTGCCGGAGGACCGGCGAGCGCACGACGTGGCCGTGGTCACTCGCCGGTGGCGCCGTCGATGCACTCGCGCAGCAGGTCGGCGTGGCCGCAGTGCCGGGCGTACTCCTCGACCATGTGGACCAGGATGTCGCGCACGCTCGCCGTGTCGGTGCCGCTCCGGAAGGTGACCACCTGGCCCATGCCCTCGTCGGTGACCGAGTCGAGCCACTGGTCGGCCAGCGCGACCTGCTCGCGCCACGACGCCCATGCGAGGCTCACGGCCTCCTCGGTCGGCTCGACCTGGGCGAAGCCGGCGTCGCCGTCGTCGTCGTGCAGGCGATCACCGTCGACCTCCACCAGCGCCCGCTGGAACCAGAAGTGCTCGACCCGCGCCAGGTGGCGCACCAGCCCGAGCAGGCTCATCGAACTCGGCGGCACCGAGCGGCTGGCGAGCTGCTCGGGGGTGAGGCCGGCGCACTTGCGCTCGAGTGTCTCGCGGTAGTGGGAGAGGTAGTCGCGGTAGTTCGCCAGCTCGCCGGTCATGGCCTCACCGTAGGTGCACGTCGGTCAGCCGTACCTCGAGCGGCTCCGACAGCAAGTGTCGGATCTCCTTCCTCCGGGTGGCGCGGAGTCGCTAGCGTGCGCCGTGCCGGAGCCCGGGAACGGCGGAACTCGAGACGGAAACACTGCAACAGAGGTGGAGACATGGGGACCTTTTTCTCGCGCCGGACGAAGCGCACGGTGGGACGAGCGGCCGCGGTGGCGCTGGTGGTGGGCTCGGTCGGTGCGCTGAGCGCGGCACCGGCCTCGGCGGCGACGCAGAACGGGTGCTCGTGGAGCGTCCCGAAGCCGTCGGTCGTCGACGGCAAGGCCAACTTCAAGCTCGTCGTGACGTGCACGACCACGATGAAGTTCGGCACGACGCCGATGCGCGAGGTGGTCTTCGACCTGGTCGGTGACGACGTTTCCTTCGACGACACGATCAAGTGGGGCTGGAAGGAGATCCCGAACTCCGGGACCTACACCTTCGACATCAAGGGCTGGCCCTGCAACGAGGACGCGATCGGCAACGACGAGATCTACGTGCGGGTGCACACGGGCACCCGCACCGCCGCCCAGATCGGCGCGGCGGCCACCCAGGGCGGCCTCAAGCCCGGCCAGGGCTACAAGATGGCGGCCTGGACCGTCGGCGCCACGGCGTCCGGCGCCTGTCGCTAGCGACCCAGCGGAACGGGAGCCCCAGCGGGCTCCCGTTTCGTGGTCGGGGCGGGTGCGCCGTACCCTTGGACCACAGCGTTCGAGCCGTCATCAGCGGCGAGCTCCGGGAAGAAAGCCTCGTGCACCGGCAGGGGGCAAGTAGAACCCGGCGGGCAGGCCCGTCACAGCCGTAAGGAGCGGTCGTCCCGAGGTCGGGGGCGGCAAGCGAGGTGGTACCGCGGCAGACGTCGTCCTCGTGTCAGGACCGACGACGCAGGAGACCACAGGCCGATGACCTATCCGAAGGTCAGCACCGACCCCACCACCGACTCCCGACCGGCAGCCGCCGTGCCCGGCTCCCCGCGCTTCCCGGAGATCGAGGAGCGGATCCTGGCCTACTGGGCCGAGGACGACACCTTCCGGGCGTCGGTCGAGCAGCGCGACCCCGGCGCAGGAGGCGAGAACGAGTTCGTCTTCTACGACGGCCCGCCGTTCGCCAACGGCCTGCCGCACTACGGCCACCTGCTGACGGGCTACGTCAAGGACATCGTGCCGCGCTACCAGACGATGCGCGGCAAGCGCGTGGAGCGCCGCTTCGGCTGGGACACCCACGGCCTGCCGGCCGAGCTCGAGGCGATGCGCCTCAACGGCATCAAGACCACCGACGAGATCGTCGAGATGGGCATCGACAAGTTCAACGACGCCTGCCGGGCGTCGGTGCTCAAGTACACCGGCGAGTGGCGCGACTACGTCACCCGCCAGGCCCGCTGGGTCGACTTCGACAACGACTACAAGACCATGAACCCCGAGTTCATGGAGTCGGTGCTGTGGGCCTTCAAGAGCCTGTTCGACAAGGGCCTGGTCTACGAGGGCTTCCGCGTCCTGCCGTACTGCTGGAACGACGAGACGCCGCTCTCGAACCACGAGCTGCGGATGGACGACGACGTCTACCAGATGCGCCAGGACCCGGCCGTCACGGTCGGCTTCGAGATCACCGGTGCCAACGAGCGGGCGGGCGACCTCGTGGGCGCGAAGCTGCTGATCTGGACCACGACGCCGTGGACCCTGCCCAGCAACCTCGCCGTCATGGTGGGCTCCGACATCGACTACGTCGTGGCGGAGCACGAGGGACAGCGGCTCGTGCTCGCCGAGGCCCGGCTGGCGGCGTACGCCCGCGAGCTCGGCGACGAGCCGACGATCGCGTGGCGGGGCAAGGGCTCCGACCTGCTGGGGCTGACCTACGCGCCGCCGTTCTCCTACTACGCCGGCCACGAGAACGCCTTCCGCGTTGTCGCCGCCGACGAGGCCGTCACGACGACCGACGGCTCCGGCCTGGTGCACAGCGCCGGCGCCTTCGGTGAGGTCGACAAGGAGGTCACCGACCGCGAGGGCATCGAGCCGGTCATGCCGGTCGGCAAGGACGGCCGGTTCACCCACCCCGTCGCCGAGTACGCCGGCATGCTGGTCTTCGACGCGAACCTCCAGATCATCGACGACCTCAAGAACACCGGAGGCGCGGTCACGCCCGGCACGGTCCTCTTCCGTCGCGAGACCTACGACCACTCGTACCCGCACTGCTGGCGCTGCCGCGAGCCCCTGATCTACAAGGGCGTGAGCAGCTGGTTCGTCGAGGTCACCGCGATCAAGCAGCGGATGGCCGAGCTCAACCAGGACATCCGCTGGGTGCCGGAGCACATCAAGGACGGCCAGTTCGGCAAGTGGGTCGACAACGCCCGCGACTGGTCGATCACCCGCAACCGCTTCTGGGGCTCGCCCGTGCCGGTGTGGAAGTCGGACAGCGAGGAGTACCCGCGGATCGACGTCTACGGCTCGTTCGAGGAGATCGAGCGCGACTTCGGCCGCCTGCCGCTCAACGCGCAGGGCCTCCCGGACCTGCACCGTCCGTGGGTCGACGAGCTGACCCGCCCGAACCCGGACGACCCGACCGGGCAGTCGACGATGCGCCGCGTCTCCGACGTGCTGGACGTGTGGTTCGACTCCGGCTCGATGTCGTTCGGGCAGGTGCACTACCCGTTCGAGAACGCCGAGTGGTTCGAGCAGCACTTCCCGGCCGACTTCATCGTCGAGTACATCGGCCAGACCCGCGGCTGGTTCTACACGCTGCACATCCTGGCGACCGCGCTCTTCGACAAGCCGGCGTTCTCCTCGTGCATCAGCCACGGCATCGTGCTCGGCTCCGACGGCAACAAGATGTCGAAGTCGCTGCGCAACTACCCCGACGTGGCCGAGGTGTTCGACCGCGACGGCGCCGACGCGATGCGCTGGTTCCTCATGGCGAGCCCGATCCTGCGCGGCGGCAACCTCGTGGTGACCGAGCAGGGCATCCGCGACGCCGTGCGCCAGGTGATGATCCCGCTCTGGAACACCTGGTACTTCTTCTCGCTCTACGCCAACGCCGAGCAGTACGACGCCGCGGGGCGCACGGACTCCACCGACCCCCTGGACCGGTACCTCCTCGCCAAGACGCGCCAGTACGTCGAGAAGCTCACCTCCGAGCTCGACGACTACGCCATCGCGGACGCCTGCGAGACCACCCGGACCTTCCTCGACGTGCTGACCAACTGGTACGTCCGGCGCTCGCGCGAGCGGTTCTGGGAGGGCAAGCCGGAGGCCTTCGAGACCCTGGCCGCCGTGCTCGACGTCGTCTGCCGGGCCATCGCGCCGCTGCTGCCGCTGACGACCGAGGAGATCTGGCGCGGCCTGACCGGCGGTCGCTCGGTCCACCTCGCCGACTGGCCGGACGTGTCCGCGCTCCCCGCGGACGACTCGCTCGTCGCCGCGATGGACCAGGTCCGCGAGGTCTGCTCGTCGACGTCCGCGCTGCGCAAGGCCGCCAAGCTGCGCAACCGCCTGCCGCTGGCTGGTCTGACCGTCGTGGTGGCCGACCCGGCCGCCCTCGAGCCCTTCTCGGCAATCGTCGCCGACGAGCTCAACGTCAAGGCGGTGCGCCTGCTGGCCGCGGACTCCGACGAGGCCGCCGGCTACGGCGTCGAGCAGAAGCTCACCGTCAACGCCCGCGCTGCCGGCCCGCGCCTCGGCAAGGACGTCCAGCTCGCGATCAAGGGCTCCAAGTCCGGCGACTGGTCGGTCTCCGCCGACGGCGTCGTGACTGCCGGTGGGCTGGCCCTGGTCGAGGGCGAGTACGCCCTGGAGACGGTCGTCGGTGACGCTGCGGAGGGCGTCGCCACCGCCATGCTCCCGTCGGGCGGCTTCGTCGTCCTCGACACCGTGGTCACGCCGGAGCTGGCCGAGGAGGGCGTCGCCCGTGACCTGGTCCGGGCGGTCCAGCAGCTGCGCCGCGACTCCGGGCTCGAGGTGACCGACCGGATCGAGCTCGTGGTCGGCGGTACGCCGGCGGTCCTCGCCGCGGCCCGCGCCCACGAGGGGCTCATCGCTGGCGAGACGCTCGCGACGTCGTACTCCGTGGGGGAGCAGACCCCGTCCGGCGCGACCGAGGTCGTCGTCGGTGACGGCGAGAAGGCGGCCCTGCTGCTCGCCATCGCCTGAGCCGCCTGCGCATCCCGGCCGGCCGGTCATGACCCCCGAGGTCATGGCCGGCCGGCCTGCTTCTCCTGACCATGGACGCATGCACACGCTCGCCCGTACCTGGATCGACGATGTCCTGGCCGGTTCCCCGGTCACCCGCGCCCTCGGCATCGAGGTGGTCGCGGCCGCGCCCGAGGAGGTCACCCTCCGCCTGGCCTTCCGCCACGACCTGACCACCGTCCCCGGCGTCCTGCACGGCGGGGTGGTCGCCACGCTGGTCGACGTCGCGGGCGCCGCGGCCTCAGCCTCCGGCCTCACCCCGGGCGACGCCGCCACGGGCGGCGCCACCACCCAGCTCGACGTCTCGTACGCCGGCGCGGCCGGCTCCGACCTCACCGCCACGGCGACGGTGCTGCGTCGTACCCGGTCGGCGACGCACAGCCAGGTCGTCGTCCGCGACCTCGACGGCGAGGTCGTCGCACTGGCGCAGGTGACCAGCCGCATCTTCCACTGACCCGGCGCCCGGCCCGCGGGGCTGCGCCGGCCGTCACGGCACGGCTGGTTGACTAGCACCCGTGCCCGCCATCGACCTCCACGCCGACGTCGTCACCCTGACCCGCCAGCTCGTCGACATCGAGTCCGTGAGCCGTGACGAGCAGGAGATCGCCGACGCGGTCGAGGCCGCCCTGCAGGCTCTGCCGCACCTCACGCTCACCCGCCGTGGCCACACGATCGTCGCGCGCACCGACCTCGGCCGGCCCAGCCGGGTCGTGATCGCCGGCCACCTCGACACGGTGCCGGTCAACGACAACATGCCGAGCCGGCTCGACGAGGCCGCCGGGATCCTGCACGGCCTCGGCACCTGCGACATGAAGGGCGGCGACGCGGTCATCCTCAAGCTCGCGGCCACCGTCACCGAGCCGGTGCACGACGTGACCTACGTGCTCTACGAGGCCGAGGAGATCGACTCGGCCTACAACGGGCTGCGCCTGCTGGGGGAGTCCGACCCCGAGCTGCTGCAGGCCGACTTCGCGATCCTGATGGAGCCGTCGAACGCCGGCGTCGAGGCGGGCTGCCAGGGCACGCTCCGCGTCGACGTGCGCACGACGGGCGAGCGCGCCCACTCGGCCCGCAGCTGGCGCGGCGTGAACGCCATCCACGGGGCGGCCGAGGTGCTGGCCCGCCTCAACGGGTACGTCGCCCGCAAGCCGGTCATCGACGGCCTCGAGTACCACGAGGGTCTCAACGCGGTCGGGATCCGCGGGGGAGTCGCGGGCAACGTGATCCCCGACGAGTGCGTGGTCACGGTCAACTTCCGCTTCGCGCCGGATCGCTCGGAGGCCGACGCCCTCGCGTTCGTCGAGGAGTTCTTCGACGGCTTCGCGATCACGCTGACCGACTCCGCGCCGGGCGCCCTGCCGGGTCTGGAGCGCCCGGCCGCCCAGGCCTTCATCGACGCGGTCGGAGGTGACGTGAACCCGAAGTTCGGGTGGACGGACGTCGCCCGGTTCACGGTGCTCGGCGTGCCGGCGGTCAACTACGGTCCGGGTGACCCGATGCTGGCCCACAAGCAGGACGAGCACGTGGAGACCGCGCAGATCGAGCGGTGTGAGCAGCAGCTGCGGGCGTGGCTGCTGGGCCAGTCCGACGACACGGAGGAGCACTCATGACGAGGCGCAGCAGTCCCGGCCCCCGACCCAGCAAGGGACGCCCGGAGGGCTCCACCACCGACCAGCGGCTGCTCGACAGCCGCGGCGACGGCGGCTGGGTCCACACCGACACCTGGCGGGTGCTGAAGATCCAGGCCGAGTTCGTCGAGGGCTTCAACGACCTCGCGGAGGTGGGTCCGGCGATCTCGGTGTTCGGGTCCGCGCGGATCCCGGCCACGCACCCGGCGTACGACATCGGCGTGCGCGTCGGTGCGGCCCTGGCCGGGGCCGGCTTCGCGGTCATCACCGGCGGTGGCCCGGGCGCGATGGAGGCCGCCAACAAGGGCGCGATGGAGGCCGGCGGCGAGAGCATCGGCCTGGGCATCGAGCTGCCGTGGGAGGCCAAGCTCAACGACTACGTCGGCTTCGGGCTCAACTTCCGGTACTTCTTCGTCCGCAAGATGATGTTCGTGAAGTACTCCCAGGGCTACGTCGTGCTGCCCGGCGGCCTCGGCACCCTCGACGAGCTGTTCGAGGCCATGACGCTCGCCCAGACGCTCAAGATCACGCAGTTCCCGATCGTCTTGATGGGCGTCGAGCACTGGCAGGGACTGATCGACTGGATGCAGGGCTCGATGCTCGAGGACGCGCGCATCAAGCAGACCGACCTCGACATGCTCACCCTGACCGACGACGTCGACGAGGCCGTCGCGCTCATGGTCGCGGCCCGCGAGCGGCACCAGTGAGGCAGCGGTGTCCGATCCGATGATGTGGGTGTTCGCGGTCCTCGTCGTGCTCGCCATGGGCGGGGTCGCGATGCTGGCGGCCGGGCACGGCGAGCCGATGGTGCCGTCCTACGACGACCGGCCGGACGCCCTCGTGCCCGCCCACCGTCCGGTCGGCGCCGGCGACCTGCGCAAGGTCCGCTTCTCCCTGGCCCTCCGCGGCTACCGGATGTCCGAGGTCGACGCCCTGCTCGCGCGCCTCGCGTCCGAGATGGAGGCCGGGCGCCCGGCCGACGCGGTGGCCCAGCCGGAGCTCGCGGAGCCCGGCGCTGCCGTGCGCACCACGGCCGAGGAGTGGGCGCTGGCGCACCCCGCCGGCACCGACATCCTCGACTTCTCGACCGAGAGCGTCGACCAGGTCGAGTCCTTCCTCGACCAGTGGTCGCGCCGCCCCGACCGCAGCGACGCCGCCGACAACGAGGACGTCTGGGCCGCCGGCGCGTACGTCGGCGAGATCATCGTCCGCACCGTCCCGGGAGCGCGCTGGGTGGAGCACCCGGACCACGCGCCGGTTCCCGTGGTGGTGATGCCCTCGGGCGCGCTGGAGAACCCCATCGGTCGGGCCCGCGCTCGCTACGAGGGTGACGAGGGCGACAGCATCGCGGCGTACCTCGATGCGACTCTCGCCGCCGAGCGCGTGTGAGCCATGGAGGCCCTGAGCGGTCGAAACACCGAGGGTCGCTGCAAGCATCGTGTGGCATGGGCGATAATGGTCCGGCGCACAGTCGGGTGCACAGGGCGTCCGACAGCACGCTGAGGTAGTGGAAGAGGGGTGCCGCATGGCGGCGATGAAGCCTCGGACCGGCGACGGTCCGCTCGAGGTCACCAAGGAGGGTCGCGGCATCGTCATGCGCGTCCCGCTCGAGGGCGGTGGCCGGCTCGTGGTCGAGCTCAACGCCGAGGAGGCTTCCGCGCTCGGCGAAGCGCTCAAGAACGTCGTCGGGTGACCTCACCCCGCTCCACCCGACCGGCCCCGGTGCTCCCGGGACAGGTCAACCCTCCCGAGTTCGCGTTGAGCGAGCTGCTCCCGGGTGCCATCAAGGGCGTCGATGTCGTCGCCCTCCCGGTGCTGCCCGGCGACGACGGCGAGCCGGTGCTGCTCGGACCCGGTGCTGCCGAGCTCGCTGACGAGCTGGGCCTCGACCTGGTGGGCATCGCCGAGGTGCACGGGCTGACCGGCGCGACGGCGGAGGTCGCCGTCGTACCCGTCCCGGAGGGCTCGGCGACGAACCCCGACCTGCGCGTCGTGCTGCTGGTCGGGGTCGGAGCCGCGCAGATCATCGACCTGCGCCGGGCCGGTGCCGCGCTCGCGCGGGCCGCCCGTGACCGCGGCGCGGTGGCGACGTCGATCCCGACGGTCCACCCCGACGCCGACGACGCGCTCGAGGCGTTCGTGGTCGGCACCATGCTGGGCGGCTTCGAGTTCCACTGGCGCTCGAAGGGCCCGCAGCACGAGCCGCCGCGGCGCGTCGTCCTCGCCGGCCCGACCGTGACCGCTGACCGTGGCGTCCTCGAGCGCGCCGTCGCCCTCGGCGGTGCCGGCTGGCGCTCCCGACTGCTCGCCACGGTCCCGTCCAACCTCAAGAACCCGGCCTGGCTGGCCGAGCAGGCGGCCGACGTCGCCGCCGCGTCCGGCCTCGGCATCGAGGTCTGGGACGAGCAGCAGCTCGCGAAGGACGGCTTCGGCGGCATCCTCGCCGTCGGCGCCGCGTCCGCGACCCCGCCGCGCCTGATCCGCCTCGACTACACGCCCGCCGGCGTCTCGGCCCGTGCGGCGAAGAAGCTCCCGCTCGTGGTGCTGGTCGGCAAGGGCATCACCTTCGACACCGGCGGCCTGTCCATCAAGCCCGCCGCATCGATGGGCTCGATGAAGCGCGACATGACCGGTGGCGCCGTCGTCCTCGCGACCATGGCCGCGCTCGCCGACGTCGACTGCCCCGTGCGGGTGGTCGGCCTGGTCGCCGCCGCCGAGAACGCCATCTCCGGCAGCGCGCTGCGCCCCGGTGACGTGATCACCCACTGGGGCGGTCGCACGACCGAGGTCGGCAACACCGACGCCGAGGGCCGCCTGGTCCTCGCCGACGCCCTGGCCTACGCCGTCGCCGAGCTCGACCCGGCCGTGCTCGTCGACGTCGCGACCCTCACGGGTGCGGTCAAGGTCGCGCTCGGCCAGCAGGTCGGCGGCCTGTTCGCCAACGACGACGCCCTCGCCGACGTGCTGCGCGACGCCGGCGACCGGGCGGGGGAGCCGCTGTGGCGCTTCCCGCTGTACGCCGGCTACGAGGACAAGCTCGCCTCGAAGGTCGCCGACGCCAGCAACGACCCCGGCGGTGCCGGCGCGATCACGGCCGCGCTGTTCCTGCAGCACTTCGTCGGCGACGTCCGCTGGGCGCACCTCGACATCGCCTCCGTCGGCGACGTCGAGAAGGAGTGGCACGAGTGGACCGTCGGTCCCTCGGGCTTCGGGGCGCGCCTGCTGCTGACCTGGCTCGGGACGCCCGAGCCGGTCGGGTCAGTCTGACTCGGGAACCCATTCCTTCTTGGCGAGCAGCATCCCGTCCCCGACGGGCAGCAGCACGGGCACCAGGCCCTCGGCCGCGGCGACCTGCTGCACGAGATCGCGGACGGCGACGGTCTCCTCGTCGCGCTGGGCGGGGTCGGCGACCCGGCCGTGCCAGAGGGCGTTGTCGAACGCGACCACGCCGCCGGGGCGCAGCAGCCGCAGGGCCTCGGACAGGTAGGCGCCGTACTCGCGCTTGTCGCCGTCGGCGAACACGATGTCGTAGTGCCCGTCCGTCAGCCGCGGCAGCACGTCGAGCGCGGAGCCCGCGATCGTGCGCACCCGCTGCGGGGCGACGCCGGCGTCCTTGAAGGACTCGCGGGCCAGCCGCTGGTGCTCGGCCTCGACGTCGACGGTGGTCAGCACGCCGTCGGGACGCATCCCGCGCAGCATCCACACGCCGGAGACGCCGGTGCCGGTGCCGATCTCGACGACCGCGCGGGCCTCGAGCACCGAGGCGAGGAAGCGCAGCGTGGCGCCGGAGCCGGCGCCGATCGGCGTCACGCCGACCTCTGCCGCGCGTGCCCGGGCCGCGGCCAGGACGTCGTCCTCGTCGACGTAGGTGTCGGCGAAGGTCCAGCTGGTCGAGTCGATCGGTGTCGGAGCCACGGTCCCAGCCTAGGACCTGAGGGTCCCGGGACGTCGGAGGCGGGGAACACCGGGTCCATGCCGTTCGTTGGGGTTGTTCACAGGGAACGCTCAGGACCGACCCCTACGGTGAGAGGAGCCAGGAGACCCTTGGCACTGATCCAGCGGAAGAAGGCCACGATGAAGGAGCCCGTCGATCCCCAGCCCCAGGACCTTTCCTGGGAGAGCATCGTCGAGGAGCACTCCGACCGTGTCTACCGTCTGGCCCTGCGCCTGACGGGCAACCGCCACGACGCCGAGGACCTCACCCAGGAGGTCTTCGTGCGCGTCTTCCGCTCGCTGCACACCTACACGCCCGGCACGTTCGAGGGCTGGCTGCACCGGATCACCACCAACCTCTTCCTCGACCAGGCCCGCCGCAAGCAGCGGATCCGGTTCGATGCCCTCTCCGACGAGCGCGCCGCGCGGATCGCCAGCGCCTCGCCCGCCCCCGAGCTGGCGTACGCCGACCAGACCTTCGACGACGACGTCGAGGCCGCGCTCGCGTCCCTCCCGCCCGACTTCCGAGCCGCCGTCGTCCTCTGCGACATCGAGGGCCTCAGCTACGAGGAGATCGCCGAGATCCTCGGCGCCAAGCTGGGCACGGTGCGCTCGCGGATCCACCGTGGCCGCGGCCTGCTCCGCACCGCGCTCGCCCACCGCGCCCCGACGGCCGGCCGCACCCAGTACGCCGGGCCCGTGACCCCGGTGGGCGCCCCGTGATCGGTCACCTCGGCACCCGCGTCAGCGCCCTGCTCGACGGCCAGCTCTCGGCCAAGGACGCCGAGGAGGCCTGGGCGCACGTCTACGCCTGCCACGCCTGCCGCGACCTCGTCGAGCGGGAGGGCTGGGTCAAGACCCGGCTCGCCGGCCTCTGCTCGGGCGAGCGGGAGGTCCCCTCGGGCCTCAAGGGCTCGTTGATGAGCATGCCGCCGGGGGACGCGCTGCTGGCCGGCACTCCCGCGACGGGCCACGCCGGTCGTCGTACCGGAGCCGTGATGCTGGGCGGCAGCGCCGTCGGCGCCGCCATCCTCGGGGTGGTCGCTCTCGGCTTCACGTCCGGCTCCACCCCGCCCGCAGACCGTCGCCCACCGGTCACCCAGATCAACAACAGCTCGGTGCCCGCCACGCCGACGCCGGTCTCGACGCCCTCGTCCGGCGGTCCCGGGCAGTCGGTGCCGATCTTCCGCAAGCGGCCCTGACCCGAGCCCTCAGGGGCGATCGGCCATGATGGGCGGGTGAACGACGAGCACGACGCCGACCGGGAGCCCACCGAAGCCTTCGAGCCGGTCTCGCAGTGGGCGCCGCCCGCTCCGGGGGCCGATCGGCTCCCTGACGCCCCCGCGCCGGCGGCGGTGGCGCCCGTCGCACCCGAGCCCACGGCCGTGCTTCCGAGCGACCAGCTGACCGCACCGATGGCGCCGTCGCTGATGCCGCCCGCACCGCCGGTCCCGCCCCAGCCGGCGGACCTCACCGTGCGCCGTCCGTCCGCCGAGGGCGCCGGCGTTGCCAAGCGGCTGTCCCTCGTCGTCCTCGTGGCGCTCGTCGTCGGTCTCGGCGGCGGCTTCCTGGGCGCGCTGGGCTACGACAAGGTCGCCGGTGACGACACCTCCGGGTCCGGGTACGCCGACGGCGGCCTCTCCGACGTCGACCTCGAGCAGTCCGCGCCGCTCGCCGCCCCCGGCTCGGTCGCGGCCGTCGCCAAGGCCGTCCTGCCCAGCACCGTCCAGATCCTCGCGGAGTACAACGGCGAGGCCGCCGGCGCCACCGGCTCCGGCTGGGTGATGGACGCCGACGGCCACATCGTGACCAACAACCACGTCGTCGCCGAGGCCGCGAAGGACAACGGCCCGATCGTCGTCATCGACCACGACCGCAACCGCTACGACGCCGAGGTGGTCGGCCGCAGCCCGGTCTACGACCTCGCGATCCTCTACGTGGAGAAGCACGACAAGCTCACGCCCGCCAAGCTGGGCTACTCGCGCAAGCTCCAGGTCGGCGAGCCCGTCGTCGCCATCGGCTCGCCGCTGAGCCTGGCCGACACGGTCACCTCGGGCATCGTCAGCTACCTCCACCGCCCGGTGACCACGGGGGCCACGGCCTCCGAGTCCTCGTACATCGACGCCGTGCAGACCGACGCGGCGATCAACCCCGGCAACTCCGGCGGCCCGCTCGTCAACCAGAAGGGCGAGGTCATCGGCGTCAACTCCGCCATCGCCACCGCCGGCGGCGGCTCGGTCGACAAGGAGGCCGGCAACATCGGCGTCGGGTTCGCGATCCCGGTCGAGCAGGTCCGGGTCACCGCCGACCAGATCCTCAAGTCCGGCAAGGCGCAGTACCCCGTCATCGGCGCGAAGGTGAAGACCGGTGGCATCCCGACCGGTGACGGTGCGGTGCTCGACGAGATCCTCCCCGACAGCCCGGCCAAGGCCGCGGGACTGCGCAAGGGCGACCTGATCACGCACGTCAACGGCTCCCGGGTCGCCGACGGCATCTCGCTGATCGTCGCGATCCGGACCTTCCAGCCCGGTCAGTCGATCGAGTTCACCATCGAGCGCGGCTCGGAGCAGCGCAAGGTCAAGGTCACTCTCGACGGCGAGGACGGCTGACGCCTGCGGAACTCCTCAGTCGGCGTCGGTGTCGACGAAGGGGTGCTCGGCGACGTACTGCTCGGTCTGGCGGTACTGCTCGGCGATGTAGTCCTCGAGCCGCGACCGCTCGACCCGCCACTGGCCGCGGCCGCCGACCTTGATCGCGGGCAGCTCGCCGCGGCGGACCAGCGCGTAGACCTGGGCGCTCGACGTGTTGAGCACCTCGGCGACGTCGGCGAGGGTGAGGAACCTCGAGTTGTCGGCCATGGCCCCATCGTCGCACCCGCGGCAACGATGCCCGACACGGCACGCCCCTCCTGTGGACGAGTGGGCCTGTGGACGACCGGGTGACCCCGACGGGGGTCGGGGGCATGATGTGCCCGTGTCCAGAGATCTCGGGAACTCTCCGGGCACGCCTGCCCCGCCCCCGGCCACTCGCGTGGCCCGGCCCGGCTGGCGTGACCCCAGGTTGTGGCTCGGCGTACTCCTCGTCGCCGGCTCGGTCGTGCTCGGTGCCCGCCTGCTGGCGGCCGCCGACGACACGGTGGCGGTCTGGGCCGTCGTCGACGACCGGGGGAGCGGCACACCGGTCGTCGCGGCCGACCTCGCCGTGGAGCGCGTCCGCTTCGGTGACGGCGACGTCCTCGACCGCTACTTCCCGGCCGACCAGCCGGTGCCGGACGGCCTGGTCCTGACGCGTGCCGTGGGTGCGGGCGAGCTCCTCGCGCGGTCCGCGGTGGGCGACGCCGAGCGCACCGACGTGCTCCAGGTGCCGCTCGCCGTCGACCCGCAACGGGTGCCGCCCGACGTGGCCGCCGGCTCGGTCGTCGACGTCTGGATCAGTGACGGGACCGCCGACAGGGACCGGGCGCGGGACGACGACGCCACGGCCGGCACGGACGGGCCGGCCCTGAGCGGTGTGACCGTCGTCGCGGCGCCGGGCTACGACGACACCTTCGCCGTCTCCGGCACCCGTCAGGTCGTGGTCGCGGTCGACGACGAGCGCGCGGCCGCCTTCGAGCAGCTGCTGAGCGGCCTCGGCGACCCGGTCATCCGGATCCTCCAGCGCTCATGAGCAACCCGCCCACCGTCGTCCTGCTGGTCTCGACCGGTGCCGCGTGGGAGGGTCGCGCGCTGTCGGCGCTGCAGTCCCACCCCGGCACGGTCCTGCTCAAGCGCTGCGTCGACGTCGCCGACCTCCTCGCCGCCGCGAGCACCGGCCAGGCCGACGTCGCCGTGCTCGCTGTCGAACTCGCCGGCCTCGACCGTACGGTCGTCGACGAGCTGGCCCGCCACGACGTCCGCGTGGTCGGCGTCTCCCCGGACTCCGGGCCCGCCCAGCCGCGCGCCGCCCGCGCCGGCCTGGTCACGGTCATCGACGAGGCCCGCATCGACGACCTCGCCCGCCTGGTGGTCGCGCTGCCGGCCGACAGCGCCGTGCCGACCGCCGTGCCGTCCGCCGTGCCGTCCGCACCGTCACCGACGGGGTCCCCGTCCGAGGAGGTCCTCGCGGAGCCACCCGGGCCAGCCGGCCTGACGCCGGGGCGCGTGATCGCCGTCTGGGGCCCGGGCGGCGCACCCGGCCGCACCACGCTCGCGGCCGGCATCGCGGCCGAGCTGGCGCGCCGCGGGCTGAGCACGCTGCTCGTGGACGCCGATCCCTACGGCGGCGCGGTCGCCCAGCAGCTCGGCATCCTCGACGAGGTCTCCGGCCTGCTCGCCGCCGCCCGTCTCGTCGCCGCCGGGACGGTCGAGCAACGCTTCGCCACCGTCCAGCGCCGGATCTCCGACCGCCTGAGCGTGATCACCGGCCTACCGCGGCCGGACCGCTGGACCGAGGTCCGCCCCGGCACCCTCACCGCGCTCGTCGAGCACGCCCGCCAGCACGGCCAGGTCGTCGTCGACACCGGCTTCAGCGTCGAGCCCGACGTCGCCACCGACCTCGGCCGCCCGGCCCGCAACGACCTCACCCGCGAGGCCCTGGAGGCCGCCGACGAGGTGGTCGTCGTCGGCGGGGCGGATCCCGTCGGCCTGGCGCGCCTCGCCCGCGCCGTCACCGACGTCCACGAGCTGCTCCCGGACCCGCCGCGGGTGGTGGTCAACCGGATGCGGCCCACACTGGGCTGGCGCGAGGCCGACGTGGTCGCGATGCTCGGCGGCTTCGGTGCCCGCGACGTGCACTTCCTCCCCGACGACCAACCGGCCGTCGACCGGGCGCTGGTCGCCGGACGCCTGGTGGTCGAGTCGGGGGAGTCGCCGCTGACCCGGGCGGTCGGCAGGCTCGTGGACGCGATGGCCCGCCCGCCGACCGGCGTCAGGCGCTGAACAGGAGCATCAGGCCGCCCGCCGTGAACGTCACCATGACGAACAGCAGCGGCAGCTGGCCGGTCACCTGGTCCCGCTTCGGCAGCAGGGCCAGTGCCCGGTCGTGGGCCGCCACGGCAGCCACGACGTGACCGATCACCACGGCGAGCACCTTGACGGTGGCGAGCGTCGTGGCGTGGTACGAGAACCAGTACGACGGCTCCACGGCCGCCGTACCGAGGATGTCCCAGCCCTTGCCGAACGGGTCGCTGGCGCGGGCGAGGGTCTGCGTGCCGACGTCGATGAAGAGCGTCAGGTAGTGGGCGACGATGTAGCCGAGGACGATCGGCACGATCGAGTGGGCGTAGTGCCGCGGCAGCTCGCGCCGGGAGATCTCGCCCCCGGACGGCGTGAGCATGCTGGCGAGGCTGAACAGGCCGCCCGCGACGAGCACGAACACCAGCAGGGCGACGTTGTCGAGGTAGACCTTGCTGATGCTGGCGTCCTGGTAGGTCTTCACCCAGAACGTCGACTCGCGGAAGGAGTCGAAGGCGGTGCTGCCGAAGAGAACGCCGACGACAGCCACCAGGCCCGGCAGCGTGGGCACCGTGGAGAGGTTCGCGAGCGGGCTGCGCAGCACGAGGCGCCCCTCCTCGTCGCGGGCCCACGGCGAGAGCTTGGCGATCATCGAGGAGTAGACCTCGAAGGGGTCGGCCCGCTCGTAGAACCGGTTGCCGAAGATCGCACCGCCGACGAGCATCACGCCGACGTACACGGCGCACCAGAAGCGGACCGAGCCGAGCTCGGTGGGGTACTTGTACGCCAGCTCCATCCAGACGAAGGCGTAGAGGCCGATGGCGGCGGGCCAGTAGCCCAGCCGATCGGGGTACGCCGTCAGGCCGGCGTCGGGGTCGCTGCCCGCGACCCGCGCGATGAGGGCGTTGAGCGTGCGCACCGGGCTGATCGCCCGCCACACCGGACCGAGCAGTGCTGAGGCGAAGACGAGCCCGACCCACCACCACACGTAGAAGATCCCGAAGAACGGGTTGGTCAGGTTGTCCTGGCCGGCGACCGCGACGGCGATCGTGTACGCCGCCAGCAGCACGCCGATCCCACGCAGGGCCACCTTCCAGCCGGTCGAGGAGACCAGTCGGTCGAGCCACGGCCAGACCGGGCGCCCGGCGAGCGGTCGGCCGTCGTAGCGCGGGTTGCGCCACGCCACGATCAGGACGGTGAAGGAGACGACGAGGGCCGCGACGGCACCCGACACCGCGAGGCCGAGCGAGATCGGGAGATCCGCCTGGCCGCCGATGCCGTGGGCCTCGACGGTGCCCTCGATCGCGGCGGCGATCAACGGACCTCGAGCTGGACGATGACCTGGTCCAGCTCGTGCGACTCGACCGCGACCACACCCGGGCGGTTGATCGAGATCGGGAGCGTCGTCGTACCGGCGTCGTAGTCGAGCTGCTGCTCCGGCTCGGAGTGGATGTGCAGCTCGCCGGGCTCGTCGGCGGTCACGACCAGGTCGACACCCTGGTCGACCTTGACGTCGACGCGGTCGCCGCTGGGGGTGACCTTGCCGTCCTTGATCGTGATGTCGATCGTGACGACCTTGTCGTCGGATCCGGACTTCTCGTCACCGCCACAGGCGGTGACGGTCGTCAGCAGTGCGACGCCGGTGAGCACGGCGCCGACAGCGCGCAGGCGCATCTGTCCTCCTCGTCGGGGAGCGACACTCGTGGACGAAGTGGGTCCGGCTCCCGGTTCTCTGCCAGAATCTCACGGTGACCCCAACACGTCCGGATGGGGCCGGGCGTCGTAGGCCTTCGGGGGTCCGTGCAGAGTGGAGTACGACGTGGTGGATCGGGTCCGTCCTCGCGACCTGACGTTCCTCGCTGAGGAGACGCCGGAGACGCCGCTGCACAACGCCACCATCGAGATCTTCGATCCCGGTGAGGGCGAGGGTGCCTTCGACCACGCCCAGCTGGTCGCGCTGATCCGCGACCGGATCGCATTCGTCCCGCGCTACCGCCAGCGCCTGCAGACCGTGCCCGGCCACCTGGCCAACCCGGTGTGGGTCGACGACGAGAACTTCGACCTCGGCTTCCACGTCCGCCGCTCCGCCCTGCCCCGCCCCGGTACGTCGGCGCAGCTCCTCGAGCTCGTCTCACGCATCGTGTCGCGCCCGCTCGACCGGACCCGCCCCCTGTGGGAGATCTACTTCGTCGAGGGCCTCGAGGGAGGCCGGGTCGCGCTGCTCTCCAAGACCCACCAGGCTCTCGTCGACGGCGTCCACACCGTCGACCTCGGCCAGCTGCTGCTCGATCTGCAGCCCGAGGCGCGCGAGCTCGACCCTGACGACTGGGTCCCGCGCCGCTCGCCCAACCCGGCGCGTCTGCTCGGCGGCGCCGTCCGCGAGAACCTCACCGACCCCGGCGTGCTCCTCGACACCGTGCGCACCGGGTCCCGCGCCGTCGCCCGCGAGGCTGACCGCCGCAGCGGCAAGGCGCGGTCGTTCCTCGCCGCGGCCACGGGCCGCCGTCCCAAGCGTCGTGGCGTGATCAGCGGACCGCTCTCGCAGCAGCGTCGCGTCGTCACCGTCGAGACCCGGCTGTCCGACTACCGCAAGGTCCGCCAGGCCCACGGCGGCACGGTCAACGACGTGATCCTGGCCACCGTCACCGGCGCCCTCCGGGCCTGGCTGATGACTCGCGCCGAGTCGATGGGCGGCATGCGGCAGGTCCGCGCCGTCGTCCCCGTCTCGGTGATCGACGAGGAGCTCGAGGCCACCTCGCTCGGCAGCCAGATCGCCGCCCACTTCGTCGACCTGCCGATCGGCGAGACCAGCCCGGTCGTGCGCCTGCACCAGGTGTCGTACTCGTTCCAGGCCCACAAGGACACCGGCCGCAGCGTCGCCGCCAACCGCCTCGCCGGCATCGCGGGTTTCGCCCCCACGACCTTCCACGCCATCGGCTCGCGGGTCGCCGCCGCCGAGCTGCGCCGCGGCTACCAGCTCTCGGTCACCAACGTCCCCGGCCCGCAGGCGCCGCTCTACGCCGCCGGCGCCCGCATGCTCGCCAGCTACCCCGTCCCGCCGCTCACCGAGGGCCACCCGCTCGCCATCAGCGTGACGTCCTACGACGGCGGGGTCTTCTACGGCATCACCGCCGACCGCGACTGGATCCCCGACGCCGACCTGCTCGGCGTCTGCGTGCGCGAGGCCCTCGAGGAGCTGCTCGAGCTGTCGTCGGCCACGCGCGAGCGCGCGCCCCGCGGCCGTCGCAACCCGAGGCCCAGGCCGGGTGGCAAGAACAGCTGATCCCGCGATCCGTGGGACGATGGTGCCGTGATCCCGTTGCACATGGGCGCCCTGCACCCCGCCGAGCAGGTCGCCACCATCGCGCTGGCCTTCGGCCCGTTCGTCGTGCTCGGCATCGTGATCATGATCCGGCGCCGGGCCGAGCTCGAGGAGGAGCGCCAGGAGGCCGCTCGCGTGGCTCCCGGGAACGACGAGGCCCGGCCCTCCGACGGAGAACCGGGCCTCGACTGACGACCTGAGCGCCAGGGACCAGGAGGCTGCTGAACAATCCGCGCGGCTACGCGACGCCGGGTGGAGCGTTCGCGGCGTTCGGCTCGGTTGACGTGACCCGTCACGCCTGTCCTCGCCGCTCTGGCGACCGCACGCACCCAGCGTCGCTCGCGCTCGCCCGTCTTGTTCAGCAGTCTCCTAGCGGGCGAGCCACGCCTTCCCGGTGCGCTCCTCGGCGCGCAGCGCGCTGCCGAGCAGCTTGGCCAGCAGCTGCTCCACCTTGCCCGCGACGAGCGGGATCTTGACGGTGATGTCGAGGGTGACGGTCTCGGTGGTGACGCCGTCCTTCTCGAGGAGCACGGCCGTGCCCTTCATCTCGCCGGGCTTGCCGGGGATGGTCACGTGGATGTCGGCGTGCGAGGCGCTGGACCAGGCCTCGGTCTGCACGATCGTGACGGTGTCGCCGACGATCTTCTTCGCGAACGACGGCACCCGGTCGGTCGGCTGGGTCATCTCGACCCGGACGGCCTTCTCGTTGGCGTCGCCCTCGATCTCGGCGGTGTAGGCGGTGGCGCGCTGGTTGCGGCACACCTCCTGCCGGAACTCCGGGTCGGAGAGCATCCCCGCGACCTCGATCAGCGATGCGTCGTACACCATCTCGTGCACCAGACGTGTTGCCATGCTCAGCGCTCTCCCCTCAGCCAGGCGATGCCCGTGGTGTGCTCCACGGACAGGCCCTCGTCGATGTTGTCGGCCATGATCTTCTCGAGCTTCCCCGCGATGAGCGGGACCTTGACGCCCACCTCGAGCTCCTGGACGTACGACGTCCCGGCGCCCGCCGCGCTGAGCCGGATGGTGCCGACCATCTTCGTCGGCTTGCCCGGCGCGGTGATCTCGATGGTCCCCGCGGTGGCGTCGGACCACTCCTCGCGGATGATCGCCTGGGTGGTGTCGCCGGCGATCTTCTTCGCGATCGCGGGCAGCCCGGCGGTCCGCTGGACCTGGTCGCTGACCATCGTGAACCCCTCGCCCTGCGGCGTGATGGTCACGTCGACCGAGACCACGTCCTGGGCGGCGGCGACCTTCTCGCGG
Source organism: Nocardioides sp. Root240 (assembly GCF_001428825.1). Taxonomy (GTDB): domain Bacteria; phylum Actinomycetota; class Actinomycetes; order Propionibacteriales; family Nocardioidaceae; genus Nocardioides. The sequence continues at coordinate 313,987 of NZ_LMIT01000009.1, forward strand.
AACGCCGGGTCCGCGAGCATCGCGAACACGTCGGCGGGCGCTGCCTCGTAGGACAGCTCGCGTCGGAACCTCATGGCGACATCATGTCGCACAGGTGTCCACGCGCGGACGGTGACGCGCAGCGGTGGTCAAGCGGTGAGGGCCCCGATCCGTCGACACGTCTCGGATGCGAGACGGTGCGGCGCCGACCCCGGTTGTGGGTCGCACCACCGGGGTCCTAGTGTCGAGACGTGTCAACGACGACGCTGCCGCCCTCGGCCCCGGGGGCCGACCGTGACCGAATCTTCGAGCAGGCCGCCGCGGCGGCCGGGACGCCGAAGGGGTCCGGTGGGCCGCCGCGTGATGCGCTGCCGGTCATGCTGCCGGCCTACTACCGGCACGTCGCCACCGAGGAGCTGGCCGCGCGCAGCGACGTCGACGTCTACGGCGCGTTCGCCTCGCACCACCACCTCGCCCAGGAGCGCCGGCCCGGCCAGCCGAAGGTCCGGGTGTTCACCCCGACGGTCGCCGAGCACGGCTGGTCCGCCGCGGGCCACTCGGTCGTCGAGGTCGTGGGCGACGACATGCCCTTCCTCGTCGACTCCCTGACGATGCTCCTCGCCGGGCTCGTCCACGACGTGCGCACCGTCATCCACCCGACCTTCGACGTCCGGCGCGACGACGGCGGTCATCTGCTGTCGGTCGAGCCGGTCGCGTCCGGTGCGGTCACCGCGCCCGAGGGTGCGGTCCGCGAGTCGTGGATGCACATCGAGATCAGCCGTCTCGGCAGCGAGGCCGACGGCGACGACCACCCCGAGCGGGTCGCGGCCGCGTGCCTGCGGGTCCTTGCCGACGTCCGTGCGGCGGTCGAGGACTGGTCCGGCATGCAGGCCCAGGTGAGCGACCTCATCGAGGGCCTCTCCGCGAGCCCGCCGCCCCTCGACCCCGAAGAGGTACGACGGGCGCGGGAGCTGCTGGGCTGGCTGGCCGACGAGCACTTCACCTTCCTCGGCTACCGCGAGTACGTGCTCGAGAAGGTCGAGGTCCCCGGCGCCGACGGCTCGGGTGACGTCGAGGACGTGCTCCGCCCTGTCGCCGGCACCGGCCTCGGCATCCTGCGCGAGAAGCCCGACGAGGTCGACTCCTCGGTCGCGTTCAGCCGCCTGCCCGACGCCGTGAAGGCGAAGGCGCGCGAGAAGACCCTGCTGGTGCTGGCCAAGGCCAACTCCCGCTCGACGGTGCACCGCCCGGCGTACCTCGACTACGTCAGCGTGAAGACCTTCGGCGACGACGGCGAGGTGGTGGGGGAGCGCCGCTTCCTGGGCCTGTTGTCGAGCGCGGCCTACACCGAGTCGCTCCTGCAGATCCCGCTGCTGCGGGAGAAGGTCGCCGAGGTGCTGCACCGCAGCGGCTTCGACGGGCGCAGCCACGACGGCGCCGCGCTGCTCGACACCCTCGAGACCTACCCGCGCGACGAGCTCTTCCACACGCCGGTCGACGAGCTGTCGCCGATCGTCGAGGCCGCGATGCAGGCGCGCGAGCGCCGCGCCGTCCGGCTCTTCATCCGGCGCGACACCTACGCGCGCTACCTCTCCGTGCTCGTCTACCTTCCGCGCGACCGCTACAACACCGGTGTCCGGCAGCGTTTCGTGCAGATCCTCGTCGACCAGATCGGTCGCGGCCGGATCGGCCCCGACGACGTCGAGTTCAACGTCAGCATCAACGAGTCGACGACCGCGCGGGTGCACTTCGTCGTCCACCTGCCCAAGGGCGAGCTGGTCCCCGACGACATCGACACCGCCGACCTCGAGCGCCGTCTCGTCGAGGCGTCGCGCTCGTGGCAGGAGGACTTCCTGCAGGCCGTCATCGCCGAGTACGGCGAGGAGGTCGGCGCGCTGCTCGGCCGCCGCTACGTCGACGCCTTCCCCGAGGCCTACAAGGAGGACTTCAGCCCGCGGACCGCGGCCGTCGACCTCGGCCGGATCGAGGGCATCCACGGCGAGGAGGGCCGCGACCAGGCGCTGTACGCCGACATCGACGCCGCCGACGGCGAGGCCCGGCTCAAGATGTTCCGCGTCGGCGAGCCGCTGTCGCTGAGCGCCGTGCTGCCGATGCTGTCCTCGATGGGGGTCGAGGTCGTCGACGAGCGGCCCTACGGCCTGATGGGCCTCGAGCGTCGTACCCACATCTACGACTTCGGCCTGCGCTACGGCGAGGCCCTGCCCGACCACGCGCGGGAGCTGTTCGCCGACACGCTGCGCGCGATCTGGGACGGCTACACGGAGGTCGACGGCTTCAACCGCCTGGTCCTGCGGGCACAGCTGACCTGGCGCCAGGCGATGGTGCTGCGGGCGTACGCGAAGTACATGCGCCAGGGCAACAGCCCGTTCGCCCTCGACTCGATCGAGCAGGCACTGGTCGACAACGTCGAGCTGGCCGGGCTGCTGGTGCTGCTGTTCGAGGCCCGGTTCGACCCGACGGCGAGCGACGGGCGCGAGGAGCGCGAGGCCGGCCTCGTCGAGCGGATCCGCACCGCTCTCGACGACGTCGCGAGCCTCGACCACGACCGGATCCTGAGGTCGTACCTCACCCACATCCGGGCGACGCTGCGCACCAACTACTTCCAGGTCGAACGGGAAAACTCGGTGGTTGAGGTGCGAGGAGCGCCAGCGACGAGCCTCGAAACCCCGAAGCAGTACCTGTCGCTCAAGCTCGAGCCGTCCGCCATCCCGGACCTGCCGGAGCCCCGGCCGAAGTTCGAGATCTTCGTCTACAGCCCCCGCGTCGAGGGCGTGCACCTGCGCTTCGGCGCGGTCGCCCGCGGTGGGCTGCGCTGGTCCGACCGCCGTGACGACTTCCGCACCGAGATCCTCGGCCTCGTGAAGGCGCAGATGGTCAAGAACACCGTCATCGTGCCGGTCGGCGCCAAGGGCGGCTTCTACGCCAAGCAGCTCCCCGAGCCGAGCGACCGCGAGGCGTGGCTGGCCGAGGGCGTGGCCTGCTACAAGACCTTCATCCGCGGCCTGCTCGACGTCACCGACAACCTGGTCGGCGGCGAGACGGTGCCGCCGCCGAGCGTGGTGCGCCACGACGCCGACGACTCCTACCTCGTCGTGGCCGCCGACAAGGGCACCGCGACCTTCTCCGACATCGCCAACGGCGTCGCGGCCGACTACGGGTTCTGGCTGGGCGACGCCTTCGCCAGCGGCGGCTCGGTCGGCTACGACCACAAGGCGATGGGCATCACGGCCAAGGGCGCCTGGGTGTCGGTACGACGCCACTTCCGCGAGATGGGCGTCGACTGCCAGAACGAGGACTTCACCGTCGTCGGCATCGGCGACATGTCCGGCGACGTGTTCGGCAACGGCATGCTCTGCTCCGAGCACATCCGGCTCGTGGCCGCGTTCGACCACCGCGACATCTTCATCGACCCCGATCCCGACGCCGCGGCGTCGTACGCCGAGCGCCAGCGGCTCTTCGCGCTGCCCCGCTCGAGCTGGCAGGACTACGACCGCTCGCTGATCTCGGAGGGCGGCGGCATCTTCCCGCGCAGCGCGAAGTCGATCCCGGTCAACGCCCGTGTGCGCGAGGCGCTCGGCATCGCCGGCGACGTCGCGCGCATGACGCCGGCCGAGCTGATGCGCGCGATCCTGCTGGCACCGGTGGACCTGCTCTGGAACGGCGGCATCGGCACCTACGTCAAGGCGGAGACCGAGACCGACGCGGACGCCGGTGACAAGGCCAACGACGCGATCCGGGTCAACGGCGGCGAGCTGCGCGTGCGCTGCGTCGGCGAGGGCGGCAACCTCGGTTGCACCCAGCGCGGCCGCATCGAGTACGCCGTGACCGGGGGCCGCATCAACACCGACTTCATCGACAACTCGGCCGGTGTGGACACCTCCGACCACGAGGTCAACCTCAAGGTGCTCCTCGACCGGGTCGTGCGCGACGGCGACCTGACCGGCAAGCAGCGCAACGAGCTGCTGGCCTCGATGACCGACGAGGTCGCCGATCTGGTGCTGCGCGACAACTACGAGCAGAACCTCGCCCTCGCCAACGCCGCGAAGAACGCGCCGTCCCTGCTGCACGTCCACGAGCAGTGGATGCGTCACCTCGAGACCGAGGGCCTGCTCGACCGCGCGCTGGAGGCACTGCCGCCGACCCGCGAGGTCAAGCGGCGGATCGAGGCGGGGGGCGCCCTCACCCAGCCGGAGCTGGCGGTGCTGATGGCGTACACGAAGATCGTGCTCGCCGAGGAGCTGCTGGCCTCGGACCTGCCGGACGACCCGTACCTCACCCTGGACCTGCGGTCGTACTTCCCCAAGCCGGTCCAGGACGGCTTCCTCGACCAGATCGCCGCCCACCCGCTGCGTCGCGAGATCATCGTGACGCAGGTCGTCAACGACCTGGTCAACGGCGCCGGCATGACCTACTGGCCGCGCCTGGCGGGGGAGACCGGTGCGAGCCCGGCCGAGCTGACCCGCGCGAACTTCGTCGCGCGGGAGATCTTCGGCTCGCTCGACGTGCGCCGTGAGCTGGAGCAGTACGACAACGTGCTGGACGCGGGCCTGCAGACCCGGATGCGCGTCGAGATGCGCACCCTCGTCGAGCGCGCGTCGCGCTGGCTGGTCACCAACCGGCGGCCCCCGCTCGACAGCCAGGGCAACGTCGAGTTCTTCGCGACCCGCGTGCAGGACGCCATGCTGGAGCTGCCGCACCTGCTCACCGGCGCCGAGCTGGCGTCGTACGAGGCCCGGCGCGCGTCGCTGGAGGCGCAGGACGTGCCGGCCGACCTCGCCTCGCGGGTCGCCTCCTTCGACGTGGCCTACACGTTGCTCAACGTCACCGAGATCGCCGAGGCCGCGGACCTGCCGCCGGCCGACGTGGCCCGGGTGCACTTCGCGCTCGGGGAGCGGCTGGGCGTCTCGGCGCTCCAGCAGCGGATCGTCGACCTGCCGCGCGCCGACCAGTGGCAGACCATGGCGCGCGCCGCGCTCCGTGACGACCTGCACGCCGTCCACGCGCAGCTGACCGGCGAGGTGCTCGCCGCGACCTCCGACCTGGCCCCCGAGCCCGACGAGGACGCTCGTGCGTTCGCGTCGCGACGGGTGGCGGCGTGGGAGGACAACGCGGGTGGTGTCGTCGACCAGGCGATCGGTGCGCTCACCGCGGTCTGCACCGACGAGCCGAGCGACATCGCGAAGGTGTCGGTCGGGCTGCGGGTGGTCCGGGGCCTCCTCGCCTGAGCATCGCGAGGGAACGCCGTGAGCCGGCCTGTGCGCCAGTAGGGTTGCGCCCATGGTCGGTCTTGTCGCGGAGCTGGACGGTCGCGTCCTCAGGCTCGACGGCAAGACGTCGTACCGGATCGGGCGCGCGATCGAGGCGGACGTGGTGCTCACCGCCGGCTCCGTGTCGCGCCAGCACGCCGAGATCCGCCTCGTCGGGGGCCTCTGGGTGCTCGTCGACGCGGGCAGCAACTTCGGCACCTACGTCGACGGCGAGCGGATCACCGAGTACGGCATCGAGCAACGGATCACCGTCCGCTGCGGTCCGCCCGCGCCCGGCGCCGAGCTGGTGATCATCCCCGCCGACCAGTACGACGAGGTCCTCGCCGCTCCGCCCGCTCCGCCGGCTCCGCCCGTCGCCCCGCCACCGCCTCCCGCGCCGGCGTCGGCGTCGGCGTCGGCGCCCGTCCCGGACCGGCCGGTCGCCCCGCCTGCGGCGGCACCGGTGATGGCCGGCAACGAGGCGACCCAGATCCTCGCGGCAGCGCCCCCGTCGGTTCCGGGCCAGGTCGGACCGCCGCCGGTGCGCAGCGGTCCCGACCTGCTGCTCGTCGCGGAGGGCCGCGAGCACCGCTTCCGCCACCCGGCGCAGATCACCGTGGGCCGCCGCAGCGACTGCACGGTCGTGATCGGCGATCCGGCGTGCTCCCGCGTGCACGGCCGGATCGACGCGCACCCCGGCGGCTGGACCTGGACGAACCTCTCCAGCGAGGGCACCTGGCTCGACGGTCGCCGGGTCGACCGCCGCCCGTTCGACGAGCGGGTCTCCCTCCGGCTCGGCCACCCGGTCGCCGGGACCGAGCTGACGCTCGTGCCGATCCTCTCGGCTGCCGAGGAGGAGCGCCGGATCGCCCGCCGCCGCTGGGGGCGCCGGCTCGTCGTGGTTGGTGCGGTCGCCGCCGGTCTGCTGCTCGTCGGCGGCCTGCTCGGCGCCGCCTGGCTGGTCCTCCGCGACGACGACAGCAGCACGACCGCGGGCGAGCGTTCGTCATCCGGCGGACCGAGCTCGATGGACACGCTCACCAACGACGAGCTCGACTCCGCCAAGGCAGCGGCCGTGAAGATCACGGCCGACACCGTCGACCTCGCCGACCAACCCGTCAGCTACGGCGGCTCGGGATCCATCATCCGTGCGGACGGGCTGATCCTGACCAACGCCCATGTCGCGGCCCCGGAGTCCCCGGGCCTGGCCGAGCAGTACGTCGGCCTCGACCTGCGCGACCCCGACTTCCTGCTGATCCACCTCACCGACGGCCGGACGGACACGAACTCGCCGGCGGCGTACCGGGCCCGGGTGGTGGAGGCCGACGGCTACCTCGACGTCGCCGTCATCCAAGTCTACGCCCGTGCCGACGGCAGCCCGCTCGGCGGCGACCTGAGCCTGCCGACCGTGCCGATGGGCGACTCCGACGCGCTGCGCGCCGGTGACGACGTCACCGTCCTCGGGTTCCCCGCGATCGCGCGCTCGGAGGACTCGATCACCGTCACCACCGGCGTGGTGTCGACCGTCATCAACGACGGCACCCTCGGCCCGCGCTCCGAGCTCGACACCGACGCCCGGATCGCCCCCGGCAACTCGGGCGGCATGGCGATCAACAACGACGGCGAGCTGATCGGCATCCCCACCGCGCTGCTGCCCGACCAGGGCGGCTCGTCGGTGCTGAGCGGCCGGATCCGGTCGATCGACCCCGTGAAGGAGCTGATCACCGCCGCCGAGGCGGCGGTCGGCTAGGGCGTGTCTCCCAAGTCGGCGCCGTCGCGAGCGGCGTTTGCGGCCGATCTGGCAAGGCGGCGGAGCGACGATGTNCGCCCTAGGGAACGCCTAGCTCGCCTTCTTGGCAGCGGCCTTCTTGGTCGTCGTCTTCTTGGCTGCGGCCTTCTTCGCCGGCGTGGCCTTCTTGGCGGCGGCCTTCTTCGCCGGCGCCTTCTTGGCGGGCGCCTTCTTGCTGGCCGGCTTCTCGGGCTCCGCCTCGCCACGGCTGGTCTTGGCGGCCTCGACCGAGCGCTGCAGCGCGGCCAGCAGGTCGACCACCTCGCCGCCGGTCTTCGCCGAGGTCTCGGTGCGCTGCACCTCGCCGCCCTCGATCTTGGCCTTCACGACGGCGTTGACCGCGTCGGCGTAGTCGTCCTCGAACTCGGAGGCGTCGAAGTCGCCGGAGAGGGTCTCGATGAGCATCTGCGCCATCTTCACCTCAGCGGGCTTCACGTCGCCGGCCTCGACGGTGAAGTCGGGCTGCCGGATCTCGTCGGGCCACATCATCGTCTGCAGCACGATCACGTCACCAGCCTCGGTCTCGCGCACCCGCAGCACCGCGGTGGTGGTGCGCTGACGCAGCGCGACGGTCACGACCGCCATCCGCTTCGACTCCAGCAGCGCCTGGCGCAGCAGGGCGTAGGGCTTGGCACCGGTGCCCTCGGGCTCGAGGTAGTAGCTCTTCTCGAACAGCAGCGGGTCGATCTGCTCGGCGGGCACGAACTTCTCCACCGCGATCTCGCGCGAGGACGTCGTCGGCAGGTTGGCCATGTCGTCGTCGGTGAGGACGACCATCTCGCCGTCCTCGGTCTCGAAGCCCTTGGCGATGTCGGAGTAGGGCACCTCCTCGCCATCGATGGCGCACACCCGCTGGTACTTGATCCGGCCGCCGTCCTTGGCGTGGACCTGGCGGAAGGACACGTCATGGCTCTCGGTCGCGCTGTAGAGCTTGACCGGCACGCTGACGAGGCCGAACGAGACGGCACCCTTCCAGATCGCTCGCATGCGGCCAGCCTACGCCGAGCCGCCGACACCGCGCTGCCACGATGGACCCGTGGAGCAGACCATCGCGATCGTGGGCGCGGGCATCGTCGGCCTCGCCGTCGGCCGCGAGCTCACGCTGCGCAGACCGGGCACCCGCGTCGTCGTCCTGGAGAAGGAGGACCGGGTCGCTGCCCACCAGACGGGTCACAACTCGGGCGTGGTCCACGCCGGCATCTACTACCGTCCCGGCAGCCTCAAGGCCGAGCTGTGCACCCGCGGCCGGCTGCTGCTCCGCGACTACTGCGCCGAGCACGCCCTGCCCTACGACGAGTGCGGCAAGGTCGTCGTCGCCGTCGACCCCGACGAGCTGGGCCGGTTCGAGGCGCTCGAGCGGACCGCCCATGAGAACGGCGTCCCCGGCCTGCGCCGCCTCGACGCCGCCGGCCTGTCCGAGGTCGAGCCGCACGCCGTCGGCCTGGCGGCGCTGCACTCGCCGCACACCGCCATCACCGACTACGTCGCCGTCGCGCGGCAGCTCGCCGCCGACGTCGTCGCCGCCGGCGGCGCGGTGCACCTCTCCTCCCCGGTCACGGCCATCGACCCCGCCGGCGGCCGGGTACGCGTGCGGACCCCCGGGACGTCGTACGACGTCGACCGGCTCGTCGTGTGCGGCGGGCTCCAGTCCGACCGGCTCGCCCGGCTGGCCGGCGGGGGAGCCGACCCGCGGATCGTGCCCTTCCGCGGGGAGTACCTCGCCGTGCGGCGAGAGCTGCAGGACCTCGTGCGCGGGATGGTCTACCCGGTGCCCGACCCGCGCTACCCCTTCCTCGGCGTCCACTTCACCCGCCGTGTCACCGGAGCGCTCGAGGTCGGCCCGAACGCCGTGCTCGCACCGCACCGCGACCGCTACGACCGCTGCGCCGTGAGCGTCGCCGACCTCGCGAGCACCGCCGCCTGGCCGGGCTTCTGGCGGATGGCGCGACAGCACTGGCGCACCGGCGTGGACGAGGTCCGCGGCTCGCTGTCCGTGCGTGCCTACCTCCGCAGCGCCCAGCGCTACGTCCCGGCCATCGGTCCCGACGACGTGGTCCGTGCCGGCTTCGGCATCCGGGCCCAGGCGCTGGAGCGCGACGGCACCCTGGTCGACGACTTCCGCATCGACCACCTCGGGGGCGTCACCGTCGTCCGCAACGCCCCGTCGCCGGCTGCGACCTCCAGCCTGGCCATCGCCGAGCACGTCGTCGACCGCGTCGAAACGGCATGATGGACGCCGTGCCCGACCTGCTGCCGATGCTCGCCACGCACGGCACGCACGTCCCGCCGGGCGACGACTGGCGCCACGAGGTGAAGTGGGACGGCGTCCGGGCACTGACCCGGATCGCCGCCGGCACCGTCACCATGACCAGCCGCAACGCCAACCGGATCACGGCTGCGTGGCCCGACCTCTCGACCCCGCCCGACGTCGGCGACGACACGGTGGTCGACGGCGAGATCATCGCCCTCAACGAGCGTGGCGTGCCCGACTTCCGCGTCCTCGCCGACCGGATGCACGTCCGCAAGACAGCCACCGTGGCCCGCCTCGCCGCACGGGTCCCGGCGACGTACATGGTCTTCGACCTGCTCCGCCTCGACGGCGAGGACCTCTGCGGGCTCCCGCTCCACGAGCGCCGGCGCCGGCTGGGCGAGCTCGTACTCGGCCGCTCCGGGTGGCAGGTCCCGGCCGAGTACGACGACGGAGCGATGCTCCTCGAGGCCACGCGGGCGCAGGGGCTCGAGGGGATCGTCAGCAAGCGGGTCGACTCGACGTACCGGCCCGGGCAGCGCACCCCGCACTGGCTGAAGTTCCCCCACCGCCACCGCGGGTCCTTCGTGATCGGCGGCTGGCGTCCGCAGACCGGCACCCGCGACCGGCTGGCCGCGCTCCTGGTGGGGGAGCCGACGCCGGACGGGCTGATGTACCGCGGCCGGGTCGGCAGCGGCATCGGCCCGAAGCAGTCCCGCTCGCTCACCGAGCTGCTGGCCGGGCTCACCACTGCGGCCAGCCCGTTCGCCGACGAGGTGCCGCGCGTGGACGCAGAGGGCACCACCTGGGTCGAGCCGGTCGTGGTCGTCGACATCGACACCCACGGGCTCGGCTACGAGCGGCTCCGCCAGCCGTCGTACCAGGGTGTGCGGACCGACCTCACCCCCGAGGAGCTCTAGGTCGTGTCTCCCCTTCCCTGGCGGCGCCCACGTCGCCCAGCACGCACCCTGGCGGCGTTGCCGACGCTCGACGTGCGCCCAGCATGCCCGCGCGCCGGCGCCTTGCCATCGCACGCACTGGACGACCCGGGCATCCACCAAGGAAGGGGAGACACGACCTGATGCCGAAGAAGCCCGAGCACCCCCAGACCGAGGTGCACGTCGACGTCGAGGGTCGCACCCTGCGCCTCACCAACCTCGAGAAGGTGCTCTACCCCGCCACCGGTACGACGAAGGGCGAGGTCCTCGACTACTACGCCCGCGTCGCCCCCGTCCTGCTCCCGCACCTGGCGGGGCGCCCGGTCACCCGGATCCGCTGGCCGCACGGCGTGGGCGACAAGAGTTTCTTCGAGAAGAACGCACCCGCCGGCACACCCTCCTGGGTGCGCACCGCCGACGTGCCGACGACCGGCAGCCGGGGCACCAGCCGCCACGGCGACACGCTCCGCTTCCCGATCATCGACCAGCTCGCCACCCTCGTCTGGGCCGTCAACCTCGCTGCCCTCGAGCTGCACGTCCACCAGTGGACCGTCGACGACGACGGCGAGCCGGTCGGCGCCGACCGCATCGTGATCGACCTCGACCCGGGCGAGGGCGCCGGCCTGCACGAGTGCTGCGGCGTCGCCCTGCTGGCCCGCGACGCACTCGCCGAGCGCGGCCTCGACGCGCTGCCCGTCACCAGCGGGAGCAAGGGCCTGCACCTCTACGCACCGCTCGCCGAGCCGCTCCCCCCCGACGAGACCAGCGCGCTCGCGAAGGAGATCGCCGAGGAGCTGCAGGCCGCCCACGGCCACCTCGTCACGGCGACCATGACCAAGGCCCGGCGCCGCGGCAAGGTGTTCCTCGACTGGTCGCAGAACGCCGGCTCCAAGACGACCGTGGCGCCGTACTCCCTGCGGGGGACGCCGCGCCCGCAGGTCGCCACCCCGGTCACGTGGGACGAGGTCGCCGAGGGCGCGGAGGACCCGCTCGGGCTCGACCAGTTCTCGATGGCCGAGGCGCTCGCGCGCGTCGAGGAGTGGGGGGATCTGTTCGCGTGACGGACTCGGACTTCGACGCGCGGTCGCGACCTCGTCCCTCGGTCGCGGTTGCTCAGAGGCGCCGGCGCATGGCGTAGACGTCGAACTCCGTCACGGCCCCGGCCGGGTCGCCGCCGGTGCCGACCGCGTGGGCCACCTCGTCGGGCGAGACGGCGTGGTCGGCCTCGTCGAGGGTGACGTCGATGAGCATCTGGAACTCCGGTGACGGGTGGTCGATCCGCAGCGCCGTGCCCTCGATCCGCCAGCCGTGGCGGCCGAGCTCGTTGAACAGCCCCATCAGCGTGGTGTTCTTCTCCGCAGCGATCCCCTCGAACCCGTCGGCGGCCTCGATCAGGTAGACCGGGCGGGTGACGGCGAGCGCAGCGGCGTCGTAGAGCGGCACCCAGAGGCGCGCGTACTCGTAGACCCGCTTCGTGCTCACGCGTCCAGTGTAGGACTCGCCGCCGACCTCCGCCCGGTCCTTTCGGCCGGTCCTGTCGGCCGGTCCGTCGGCAGGCTCAGGCCGAGCGCAGCGGGCGTACGGCGACCGGGTCGACCACGTGGGCCAGGTCGATGCCCGCGCCGAGCACCCTCCCGTTGCCGACCACGGCGGGGGCGTCGACCACGTCGGCGACCACCACGGTGACGTTGTCGCGGGTGCCGCTGTCGATCGCGGCGCGGACCAGCCGCTCGGCGGCGGCGCCGAGCGAGTCGATGCCGAGCAGCAGGTGCACGGTCGCGGGGGAGAGCACGTCGCTCATCCCGTCGCTGCACAGCAGCAGACGGTCGCCCGGGCGCAGGTCGAGCGGCTGCAGCACGGGCTCCGGCTCGTGCTCACCGTCGACGGCCTGCAGCACGACGTTCCGGTACGGCGACGCGGCTGCCTCCGCGGGTGTGAGCCGCCCGGCGTCGACCAGGGACTGGACCAGTGTCTGGTCGTGCGACAGCTGCACCAGGCGCCCGTCGCGGAGCAGGTAGGCCCGCGAGTCGCCCACCTGGGCGAGCGAGGTGTGGACCCCGTCGGTGAGGACCGCGGTCAGCGTGGTCGCCATCCCGCGGCGAGCCGGGTCGGCGGCGACGCCGGCGACGAGCTGGGTGTGCGCCTCGGCGACCGCGGCGCGCAGCAGCCGCTCGGGCTCGAAGCCCGGGTGCGCGAGGGACCGCGCGCTGACGACGTACGTCGTGGTCGCGGACGCGATCTCACCCGCGGCCGCACCGCCGACGCCGTCGGCGACGCAGAGCAGGTAGGGACCGGCGAAGCCGGAGTCCTCGTTGTGCTCTCGGACGGGGCCGGTCTCGCTCGACGCGGCGAAGCGGAACTGGAGCACGTGTCCTCCTTTCCGGCCTTCGCCGCCCTGGATCAGCTGCGGGGGTTTCGAGGCGGCTTCGCAAGCTCAGCCGGCACCTCAACCACCGACTTCTTTCGCTCCTAGCCTACGAGCGAGCTCGAAGGCTACGAGCGGAAGCCGACCTGACCGGACGTGCTGCGGCCGATCTCGACGTAGGCCAGCTTGGCGACGGGCACGACGGTGACCTTGCCCTTGGTGTCGGTGAGCGTCAGCACGCCGTCGGACGCGAGCGCCTCGGACACCAGGGTGGCGACGCCCTCGCTGGTGTTCTCGGTCTCGATCACGAGCTCGCGGGCGGTCTGCTGCACACCGATCTTGACCTCGACGGTCATGTCATTCTCCTCGTTCCGGGGGACGGCCCGCACCTGCGGAGCCGTTCACGCGACCCAGCCTAGTCAGCAGGCGGTCACGAAGGAGGTCAGGCCTGCTCGTCGGTCCTCGGGTAGCCACCGATGCCGCGCCACGCCAGGCCCGACACGAGGGTGGTCGCCTGGTCGCGGGTGAGCCCGGCGAGGCCGCCGTCGGTGTCGGTCGTCCAGAACCGGGCGCTGACCTGGGCCATGCCCACGAGCGCCACGGCGAGCAGCTGCGAGGCGGCCGGCGGCAGCGAGGTGTCCTCGGCGATGACCGAGGCGATCAGGTCGGCGCACTCGGTGGTGACCCGGTCGATGTGCCCGCGCACGGCCGGCTCGTTGGTCAGGTCGGACTCGAACACGAGCCGGAACGCGCCGGTGTCGTGGCCGACGTAGGCGTAGAAGGCGTCGATGGTCGCCGCCACGCGCTGCTTGTTGTCGTGGGTCGAGTCGAGCGCCTTGCGGCAGTTGTCGATGATCGCGTCGCACGCGGCGTCGAGGATCGCGAGGTAGAGCTCGAGCTTGCCGGGGAAGTGCTGGTAGAGCACCGGCTTCGAGACGCCCGCGCGCTCGGCGATGTCGTCCATCGCGGCAGCGTGGTAGCCCTGCGCGACGAACACCTCGAGGGCAGCCGCCAGCAGCTGGGCACGCCGCTCGCGACGCGGAAGCCGTACGCCGCGCGGCCGCGATCCGTCCAGGTCGAACTGCTCGATCACCACGGGTGTGAGCCTACTCTCCAGTAGCCCGCGGCAGCCGAGCGGTGTCCCGTGCGGGACACGCGTCCAGACGGTGGGACGTGGTGTCCGTGGCTTGGACCGGGCAGGGACGATGGAGGGGCAGGGGAACACCCGGCCGCGCCACGGCGTTGGGGCCGGGACATCCCCGTTCCGCACTGTTCAACCGAGGAGCTGAACCCCGTGAGCTTTCCCGCGCTGGTGGAGCCGGCCGCCGAGCTGACCATCGACGAGGTCCGCCGCTACAGCCGGCACCTGATCATCCCCGACGTCGCGATGGACGGCCAGAAGCGCCTGAAGAACGCCAAGGTCCTGGTCATCGGTGCGGGCGGCCTCGGCAGCCCCGCACTGCTCTACCTCGCCGCTGCCGGTGTCGGCACGCTCGGCATCGCCGAGTTCGACGAGGTCGACGAGTCCAACCTGCAGCGCCAGGTCATCCACGGCATGTCCGACCTGGGCAAGTCGAAGGGCCTCTCGGCCAAGGAGTCGATCCTCGAGATCAACCCGCTGGTCAACGTGGTCCTCCACGAGGAGCGCCTCGACAACGACAACGTCTTCGACGTGTTCAAGGGCTACGACCTCATCGTCGACGGCACCGACAACTTCGCGACCCGCTACATGGTCAACGACGCGGCGTACTTCCTCGGCATCCCCTACGTCTGGGGCTCGATCTACCGCTTCGACGGCCAGGCCTCGGTCTTCGCGCCCACCATGGCCGACGACGCCCCGTGCTACCGCTGCCTCTACCCCGAGCCGCCGCCGCCGGGCATGGTCCCCTCGTGCGCCGAGGGCGGCGTGCTGGGCGTGCTGTGCGCGTCCATCGGCTCGATCCAGGTCAACGAGGCGATCAAGCTGCTGATCGGCGCCGGCGAGCCGGCCATCGGCAAGCTGGTCATCTACGACGCCCTCGAGCTCGAGTGGCGCAAGCTGAAGGTCCGCAAGGACCCCAACTGCGCGCTGTGCGGCGAGAACCCGACCGTCACCGGTCTCATCGACTACGAGACCTTCTGCGGTGCGATCTCCGAGGAGGCCGCCGACGCCGCCGTCGACGCGACCATCTCGGTGACCCAGCTCGCCTCCATGATCAAGGAGAAGGAGGAGGGCAGCCGCGACTTCGTCCTCATCGACGTGCGTGAGCCCGCCGAGGTCGAGATCAACCACATCCCTGGCGCCGTCCTGATCCCCAAGGGCGACTTCCTCAACGGCACCGCGCTCTCGCAGCTCCCGCCGGTCGACTCCGGCAAGCAGGTCGTCCTGCACTGCAAGAGCGGCGTCCGCTCGGCCGAGTGCCTCGCCATCGTGAAGGGCGCCGGCTACGACGACGCCGTCCACGTCGGCGGTGGCGTGGTGGCGTGGGTCAACCAGATCGACCCGAGCCAGCCGTCGTACTGATCCCGTCCCACCAGCAACGCCCGTAACCGCGACGCGGTGTCCTCGTTGATCAGGGCATCGCGGCCCCGGTGACACGCCGGGCCCGCGCACCGGCTTTCCACAGGCGTTTGCCACACGAGGGAGCACCTGAGAGCCCCGTCCGACCGGACGGGGCTCTCGGCGTCTTCCGGGGCTGTCGACGCCCGGGTGTTGGATGTCCTCGTGGACGAGGGGTACGTCGAGTCGGTGCTCGAGCTGGTCGAGCAGGTCCCGGAGGGCCGGGTGACGACCTACGGCGCGCTCGCGGCAGTGGCCGGGGGAGGACCTCGTCAGATCGGGTCCGTCATGGCGCGCTACGGCGCTCCGGTGCCGTGGTGGCGGGTGGTGCGTGCCGACGGCACGCTCCCCGACAGCCACGGCGACCGGGCGCGGGAGAACTACCTCGCCGAGGGCACGCCGCTGCGGACGAGCGGCGGCCTCGACATGTCGCGGGCCTTCTGGGACCCGGCGACGGGGGACTGAGCCCGGAGGCTCGAGCCCCGACGTTCAGTCGATCAGCCGAGCGCGGCGATGGCCGCGTCGTAGTCGGGCTCCTGGGCGATCTCGGGCACGAGCTCGGTGTGCAGGACCGACCCGTCGGCGTCGACCACGACGACCGAGCGGGCGAGCAGGCCCTCGAACTTGCCGTCGACGAGCTTGACGCCGTAGTCCTCACCGAAGGTGGTGCGGAACGCCGACGCGGTGGTGACGTTCTCGATGCCCTCGGCGCCGCAGAAGCGGGCCTGGGCGAACGGCAGGTCCTGCGAGACGTTGATGACGGTGGTGTTGTCGAGGCCGGCGGCGAGCTCGTTGAACTTGCGCACGCTGGCCGCGCACACGCCGGTGTCGACGCTGGGGAAGATGTTCAGGACGGCGCGGGTGCCCTGCGGGAGGGACACCTCCGCGAAGTCGGATCCGACGAGGTCGAAGGCGGGCGCGGGGGCGCCGACGGCGGGGAGCTCGCCGACGGTGTGGACGGGGTTTCCGCCGAGTGCAGTGGTAGCCATGTCCTGATGTCTAGCAGGTCGCCCCGAGCCGCTCGTCACCGGAGCCGACCCAGCAGGCCGACCGCGCTGCGGACCTCGAGCAGACGTCGCTCCCAGGTGATGCCGACGACGGTCAGCAGCGCGCCCGCGAGGCCGATCCAGACCCACTTCGGGAAGTCGCCGGCGTAGGGCCCGAGCTCGCGCAGCACGATCGTCGCGCCGACGCTCGCGCCGATGACCAGCGGTGCGCTCCACCGCAGCGCCGCACCGGCGACGGTGAGGGCGAGGCACGCGGCGCCGAGCACGAGCGCCCGCAGCGAGACCGGGTCGCCGGCGACCCACAGCAGCGACGGGACGGTGCCGAGCAGCAGACCCGGCAGCAGGGCCTCGGTCGTGCCGGTGTCGGGGGAGCGGTGCATCCACGCCAGGCCCAGCGCCACGAGGACCACGGCCAGCGGCAGTGTGTACGGCTCCGGAGCGTGCACGTCGAGGTCCGCCAGGCGTACCCAGCTCGCCAGGACCAGCAGCGCGCCACCCAGCCACACCAGGTGCCGGCGCGACTCGTTGACCAGTGCGCTCGCGCAGGCGAGGAAGCCCGCGACCGTCAGCCACAGCGCCGTCAGGCCGCCCGGGTCGGACGCGGTGCCGAGCGAGACCGGGAACGCGAAGGCCGCGACGAGGACAGCGGCGACCTCGAGCTCGAGGCGCGGCAGGACGACCGCCAGCACGCCCACGGCGAGCAGCACGGGGACGGCGACCCACGCAGCACCGCCGTCGACGGCATGCACGAGGGCAGCGACCGCGAGGCCGAGCAGCGGCGGGGCGGTGAGCCGGCCGGTGACCCGGGCGACGTCGGTGCGGCCGAGCGTGGCCAGGGCCAGCGCGACGACGGTGCCGACTGCGCCGACCAGCGCCGCTATCGGCGCGCTCGGCACGGCGGCCAGCGTCGCTCCGCCAGCCACGGCGAGCCCGGCAACGGCGTGTCCGGAGGCGCGTGCGCCGGTGGAGCGCAGGGACACGGCGGTGCTGAGCGCCGCCGTCAGGATGAGGGCCGCGACGGGCGCGGCGAGCTGGACGTCGTACGAGGTGAGGGTGGCGGCGACGCCGAGGCCCGCGAGCACGCCGCCGGCCTCGGCCCACTCGAGGAGCGCGGCGCGGCTGCGGTTGCTCGCGACCAGCGCGAGGAAGGCGAGCGGGACCAGCAGCGACGGGACGAGGAGCAGCGGCTCCGTGACCGGGTCGGTGCCGCCGATCGTGACGTCGAGCGTGCGGGCGAAGGCCGTGGACGCGTCGGCCCAGCGGGCGAACGCCACTGCGGCGGTGGTGAGTGCGAGGCCGCCGAGGACGAGGCTGCCGAGCGCAGAGGGCGCCACGGCGACCGGACGGGCCACGCGGGGCAGGACGGCGAGCGCGGCGACCCAGGTGGCCGTCGTACCGAGGGCGACGAGGCCGAAGGTGGTGGCGTCGGTGTCGACGCTCGGGAGGGTGAGCACGAGCGTCACGACCATGGCGGCGCAGCTCGCGCCGGCCAGGGCGAGACGCTGGTCGCGGACGACGAGGCCAGGGACGAGCATCGCGGCGGCCGTGACGAGCAGCGACCACCCCGAGCCGTCGACCCACAGCTGGTGGAGGTCGGGGTGAAGCAGTGCGGAGCTCGTCGCGACCGAGGCGGAGCCGAGCCACGCGACGGCGCCGGCCACGGTGACCGACCACTGCAGCGGGACGAGGCCGGTCGTGCGGCCGAGGAGGACGGCGCCGATCGCAGTGGCGGTGACGAGGTGACCAGCGACGAGGCGGTGGTCGGTGACGTCGATGGCACCGGTGTACGCGACGAGGAGACCGATGCCCGCGATGACCTGCGGAGCGACGAGACGCGGCTGGCCGCCGACCCGGACCAGCGCGGTCAAGGAGGCGGCGACGGCGACGGTCAGGCCCGCGACGAGCGTCGTGACGTCCCCGTTGCCGCCGAGCCAACCGGCTGCTCCGGCGCCGAACACGTCGAGCGCGAGCATCCCGAGCGCCACCACGATCAGCGACTCCCCGGCGACGCGCAGGCCCGAGCGGTGCAGCAGCAGGGCCGACGCGCCGGCCGTCAAGGTGAGACCGCCGAGGACCGCGGTGCGGCCGCCGACGCCGAGGGCCGACCAGGAGACCGCGAGGAAGATGACCGCGGCGACGAGGAGGCAGAAGGCGCCGAGGCCGAGGAGGATCTTGGGGACGGACGCGAAGGCGACGCCGCCGCGCTCGGGCATCGGCGCCGCCGTACCGGGGTAGGGCGGGAGGGGCGGCGTCGGGCCGGCCGGCACCGCCTGGGTCGGCGCGGCCGGGACGCCGGGTGCGACCAGCGGGCCGCCGAGGGTGGCGGTCGCGGTCGCCGAGGTGGACGCGGCGCTGGCGGCAGCCGGGTGGTCGTGGAAGGCATCGCTCGCGGTGCGCAGCTCGCCGACGAGGGCGTCGGCGCGCTGCAGGGTGCGGAACAGGTGCACGGCCAGCGGGTGCCGGACCAGGAGGTCGCAGCTCGGGCAGACGGAGATGCCGGACGGCAGCGCGGAGCGGCAGTCGGGGCACAGGGACGGGTCGGCGTAGCGCATGCGTCCATTTCCTCAGTGCGCGTGCTCGTCCGGGATCGTGCGGACACTCAGGTACGGGTGAGTACGGGTACTCAGCGGCAGCGCGGGAAAAAGGTGAAGGGCCCTCGTGAGTATGAGTCACAAGGGCCCTTCGGGGTGACCAGTACTGGTGACGCTCCCGGTCCACCCGCCCGCTGCTCGGATCCCACGCGCCTCGTCACCCGGCTCGTGCGGCCGGCGTCCCGAAGGGCCGCCTCGACCTCGCCCTGAAGGGCTCCGTCATGGCCGTCTGGATCCTCGCCTTCCGGCGGATCCCGCTCTCCCGGAGGAGTGCGTGGGAGAAGTTCTACGCCCGTCGCTCCCGTGCTGACAAGGGCTTTTCGCCAGGTTTTTCGGGGGTTTCCGCTCATCCACCGATCGTCGGCGTGTCGTCCACAAGTCCACCGTCGCTCGTCCACAGGACCGAGCGGGTTCTCCCCAGGTTGTAGGTCAGCCTGTGGAGGACGGCGGCAGACTGGGGGCATGGACCGACCGCCTCTCGCCGTACGCCACGACCTCGCTCCGCATCCCGAGGGTGGGTGGTACCGGCAGACGTGGGCGGCGCCGACGACGGTGACGCTCCCGGACGGGCGGGTGCGGCCGACGGCGACGCTGATCCACTTCCTGCTGCCGGCGGGCGAGTCGTCGGCGTGGCACCGGGTGCGCTCGGACGAGATCTGGCTCGCGCACCTGGGGACGGTGACCGTCGAGCTCGGGGGCGACGGTCCGGCGCCGGACCCGGCTGCCGCGAGGCAGGTCGTCGTCGGGGCGGACGAGCCGCAGGGACGGGTGCCGGCCGGCGTGTGGCAGCGGACGCTGGTCGCGGAGACCGATGCCCTGGTCAGCTGCCTGGTGTCGCCGGGCTTCGACTTCGAGGATTTCGAGCTCGCGTGAAGACAGGCTGAGTGCACGCCCCGACCGGCCGGTGGTTGTGTCGGGCGGGGGTGGTTGAGTGGCGCCCGTGGAGCAGGAGACCGGACACCCGACGTACGTCCTCAAGGCGGGACGAGCGCCCGGTCCTGCCCCGGAGCTGGACGAGCACCAGCGTCGCGTCGTCGAGCACGAGGGCGGCCCGCTGCTGGTGCTGGCCGGTCCGGGCACCGGCAAGACGACCACCCTCGTCGAGGCCGTCGTTGACCGCGTCGAGCGGCGCGGCGCGCGCCCCGACCAGGTGCTGGCGCTGACCTTCTCGCGCAAGGCGGCCGACCAGCTGCGCGACCGGGTCAGTGCGCGGCTCGGGCGCACGACCGGTCACCAGCTCAGCTCGACCTTCCACTCCTTCGCCTACGCGCTGGTGCGCAAGTACGCCCCGGCCGAGCTCTACGAAGCGCCGCTGCGGCTGCTGTCCGCGCCGGAGCAGGACGTGGTGCTCCGTGAGCTGTTGGCCGACCACCCCGAGTCGGTGACCTGGCCCGACCGGTTCCGGCAGGCGACGCAGACCCGCGGCTTCGCTCGCGAGGTGCACGCCGTGCTGGGCCGCGCGCGGGAGAAAGGCATGGACGGCGAGGAGCTGCGGGCGCTGGGGGAGGCCGAGGGCATCGACGAGTTCGTCGCCGCCGGGCTCTTCCTCGAGCAGTACCTCGACTCGCTCGACAGCCTCGGCGCCACCGACTACGCCGACCTGATCCGGCGGGCCCGCATCGAGGCCGAGGTCCACCGCGCCGAGCTCCGCGAGCGCTTCCGGCACGTCTTCGTGGACGAGTACCAGGACACCGACCCCGGGCAGGTCGCGCTGCTGCGCGCGATCGCCGGCGACGGGCGCGACCTGGTGGCCGTGGGAGACCCGCACCAGTCGATCTACGCGTTCCGTGGTGCCGAGGTCCGCGGGATCCTGGAGTTCCCGACGCAGTTCCCCCGCAGCGACGGGACTCCGGCCGACGTCGTGGCGCTGCGGACGACGCGGCGCTTCGGCCCGCGGATCCTGATCGCCTCGCAGCGGGTGGCCGGCCGGATCGGCCTTCCGGGCACGATCCCCGAAGCGGCCCGCGAGTCCTTCCTGGCGCCGCAGTGTGCGCCGGGTCCGCACGGCGACGGCAAGGTCGAGGTGCTCACCTACGACACCGACCGCGCCGAGGCCGACCACCTCGCCGACATCCTGCGACGTGCCCACCTCGAGGACGGTGTCGGCTGGGACGAGATGGCGGTGCTGGTGCGCTCCGGTCGGGCGAGCATCGGTCCGCTGCGGCGTGCGCTCGGCGCGGCCGGGGTGCCGGTCGAGGTGGCCAGCGACGAGGTCCCGCTCGTCCGCGACCCGGCGGTGCTGCCGCTCCTCGAGGCGATGCGGGCCGTCGTCAACCTCGACAACAC
Source organism: Nocardioides sp. Root240 (assembly GCF_001428825.1). Taxonomy (GTDB): domain Bacteria; phylum Actinomycetota; class Actinomycetes; order Propionibacteriales; family Nocardioidaceae; genus Nocardioides. Next base: position 334,996 of record NZ_LMIT01000009.1, read on the forward strand.
CGACCACACCGACGTCGGGTACGTCGACCCCGGGCGCGCCGAGGCGCTGCTCACCGGGCCGCTGGGCGGACTCGACGCGGGCGACGTGCGTCGGCTCGCGCGCCAGCTGCGGGCCCGCGAGAAGGACGCCTGCCAGGAGACCGGCGGCACGCCGCGGAGCTCGCGCGAGCTGGTCCGGCTCGCGGTCGTCGACGCGACCCACCTCGAGGGTCTGTCCGGGACCGAGGCCGACCGCGCCCGAGGGGTGGCGCAGCTCCTGGCCGGCGCGCGGACCGCTGCCGACGGCGGGGCGAGCGCCGAGGAGCTGCTCTGGACCCTGTGGTCCGGCACGGCCTGGCCGCAGCGACTGCGGCGATCGGTCGAGGCAGGAGGCGGCGCGGCGCGCCGTGCCCACCGCGACCTCGACGCGATCTGTGCCCTGTTCGACCTCGCCGCGCGGGTGGGCGAGAAGCGCGAGCACCTCGCGGTGGTGCCCTTCCTCGCGAGCCTGGTCCAGCAGGAGATCCCGGCCGACACCCTCGCTGACCGCGGCGCTCGGGGTGCAGCCGTGCGGCTGCTGACCGCGCACCGGAGCAAGGGCCTGGAGTGGCGACTGGTGGTGGTGGCCCACGTCCAGGACGGCGGCTGGCCCGACCTGCGCCGGCGCGCGAGCCTCCTGCAGGCCGACCGGATCGGGCCGGGTGTCGTGGTGCCGGCGGTGACGCCGCGCGAGCTGCTGGCCGAGGAGCGTCGCCTGTTCTACGTCGCCTGCACGCGTGCGCAGGAGCGGCTCGTCGTGACCGCCGTTGCCTCGCCGGACGACGACGGCGAGCAGCCGTCGCGCTTCCTGGAGGAGCTGGTGCCCGACCGCGACCACATCGTCGCGGTGTCGGGCCGACCGCCCCGGCCGCTCTCCCTGGCGGGTCTCGTCGCGGAGCTGCGTCGTACCGTCGCGGACCCGGAGGCTCCCGAGGCACTCCGCACGGCCGCGGCGCGGCGGCTCTCCCGGCTCTCCGGCGAGCGAGCCGGCCGCCGGCAGCTGATTCCGGCGGCCGACCCCGCGAGCTGGTGGGGCACGCGTGCGGCCAGCCGGTCCGAGGAGCCGATCCGCGAGCTCGACAAGCCGGTGCCGATCTCTGCGACCGTGCTCGACGCGATCGCGGCCTGCCCCACCCGCTGGTTCCTCGAGCGCGAGGCCGGCGGCGTGGCCCGCTCGCACCAGTCGGCCAACCTCGGCCAGCTCGTGCACGCCCTCGCCGAGCGGGTGGCCGACGGCAGCGTCGACGGCCGGCTCGACATCCTGATGGGCGAGGTCGACCACGTGTGGGACCGCCTCGACTTCCGGACGCCGTGGTCGAAGGACCGCGAGTACAAGCGCGTCCGCGCCGCCCTCGCCCGGTTCCTCACCTGGCACGAGCGCAACCCGCGGCGGCTGATCGCCACGGAGGCGCGCTTCGCGACCGTGGTGACGATGGACGACGGCACACCCGTGCGCATCAACGGGTACGCCGACCGCGTCGAGGTCGACGGCGACGGACGCGTCGTCGTGGTCGATCTCAAGACCGGCCGCGGGAAGCCGAGCGGTCCTGCGGTGCGCGACCACGTCCAGCTCGCGCTCTACCAGTACGCCGTGGACGCCGGCGCCCTCGACGACCCCGAGGCCGGCCTCACCGGACTGACCAGCGGGGGAGCCGAGCTGATCCAGCTCGGCCTCGAGGACGGCTCGGTCGATGCCACCCGTCAGGAGCAGGACCCGCACGCCGACGACGGTCCCGAGCGCGCGGCGTTGCGCAGCCGGATCACCCAGGTCGCCCACCTGTTGCGGGAGGAGACCTTCCCCGCGGTGGCCGGCGACCACTGCCGCGACTGCGGCTTCGTGCCCCTCTGCCCCGTCAAGAGCCCCGGATCGGTGGTCGAGCGATGAACCAGGCGATCAACACCCCCGAGGACCTGCAGCGGCTGATGAAGGCGGAGTTCCCGCCCAGCCCCGAGCAGTGGACCGCGATCACGGCGCCGCTGTCGCCGGTGGTCGTGATCGCGGGCGCCGGGTCCGGCAAGACGACGCTCATGGCGGCTCGGGTGGTCCACCTGGTGCTCACCGGGCAGGTGCGGCCCGAGGAGATCCTCGGCCTGACCTTCACGACGAAGGCAGCGGCCGAGCTGCGCCAGCGGGTCCGTGCGGCGCTGACCGCGGCCGGCGTGCTCGACCTCAAGCCGGCGGTCGACGGTGAGGAGGTCCTCGAGCCGACCGTCGCGACCTACAACGCCTACGCCGCCGGGCTGCTCACCGACCACGGCCTGCGGATCGGCCACGAGCCCGACACCCGGGTGATCACCGACGCCGCGCGCTACCAGCTCGGTGCGCGCGCGGTCGACCGCTACGACGGCGCCGTCGAGAAGCTGTCCGACCACCCGCCGACCGTGATCCAGAACCTGCTCGCGCTCGACGGATCCATGAGCGAGCACCTGGTCGGACCCGACGACGTGCTCGCGTTCGACGCCGCGGAACGCAAGTCCTTCGAGCGGGCCGTCGCCGAGGAGCAGGCCGGCAAGAACCGCAAGACCTACGTCGAGGCGAGCCAGAAGGCGATCGACGTGATCGACCGCCGGGCCGAGCTGATGGGCCTCGTGGCGTCGTACCGGAACCTGAAGGCGGACCTGGGCCTGATGGACTTCAGCGACCAGATCGCGCTGGCGGCGCGGCTCGCGGTCGCGCAGCCCGAGGTCGGCCGGCTGGAGCGCGAGCGGTTCAAGGTCGTGCTGCTCGACGAGTACCAGGACACGTCGGTCGCCCAGGCGACCCTGCTCGCCCGGCTGTTCGGGGAGGGCCACGCGGTGATGGCCGTGGGCGACCCGAACCAGGCGATCTACGGCTGGCGGGGTGCCTCGGTCTCCAACATCATCAACTTCCCCGAGGTCTTCCCGGCAGCCGGCGGAGCGGCCGTTCCAGTGCTGCCGCTGACCGTCAACCGCCGCTCCGACACCCGCATCCTCGACGTGGCCAACACGCTCGCGCAGCCGCTCATGGCCACGTACGGCGACAAGGTCGCCGTCCTCCGGCACGGCTCGAGCAAGCCGGGATCCGTGCGGGTCAAGGTGTTCGACACCCACCTCGACGAGCTCGCCTGGCTGGCCGGCGAGGTGCAGGCCACCCACGACGCCGGGACGCCCTGGGCCAAGATCGCCGTGCTCAGCCGCGACAACCAGCACGGCGAGGCCGTGTTCGACGCGCTCACCGGGGCCGACATCCCGGTCGAGATCGTGGGCCTGTCCGGCCTGGTGCGGCTGCCGGAGATCGCGACCGTGGTGGCGACGCTCAAGCTCGTCCAGGACGTGACCGACAACGAGTCGCTGCTCAGCCTGCTGGCCGGACCGCGGTGGGCCATCGGGCCGCGCGACCTGCGCCTGCTGGGCCTGCGGGCCTTCGAGCTCGCCGGTCGTGGTGGGCGTGATGACGCCGCGGCGACCGTCCACGACCAGCTCGTCGCCATCGCCGACGGCATCGACCCGGCCGAGATCCCGTGCCTCGACGACGCCCTCGCCGACCCGGGCACGGCGCCGTACTCCCCGGAGGCGCTGGAGCGCTTCGCCCTGCTGCGCGACGAGCTGCGCCTGCTGCGGTCGGCGGTGGGTGAGCCGCTGCTCGACCTGGTCCGGCGCATCGTCGACGTCACGGGCGTCGACGTCGAGCTGGCGTCGTCGATGAGCAAGGCCGCCGCAGCCCGGCGCGAGAACCTCGACCTCTTCGTCAAGGCGGTCGCCGACTTCCAGGCCGTCGACGGCGATGTGACGCTTCCTGCCCTGATCGCGTGGTTGACGGCCGAGGACGAGGCCGGCAACGGGCTCGAGGTCGCGACGCCGTCGGGTGCTGACTCAGTCAAGCTGCTGACGGTCCACCGCTCGAAGGGCCTCGAGTGGGCCACGGTCTTCTGCGTGGGCGTCGGCGAGGGGCGGTTCCCCAGCACCCAGGGCCGGTCGTTGTGGTGCTCCTCGCCCAGCGTGCTGCCCGCCCCGCTGCGGGGTGACGCCGACGACCTGCCGCAGCTCGCCGGCCACGACAAGGCTGCGCTGGACGCCTACCGCGCGGACACACGCGCGCACGAGGCCGAGGAGGAGCTGCGCCTGGGCTACGTCGCCTTCACCCGTCCGGAGCACGACCTGTGGGTCACGTCCTTCCTGTGGGGGACGCGCAAGAGCCCCTACGGACCGTCGTCCTTCCAGGTGGCGATCCGCGAGCTGTGCGACGGCTGGGGGGAGCCGGTCGACTGGCTCGACAAGCCCGAGAAGGGCGCCGCCAACCCGTTCGACGCGGTCGACCCGTCGCGGCCGTGGCCGGTCGAGGGCGTGGGAGCCGAGACCGCCCGCCGGCTCGAGGCCGCCCTGCGGGTACGTGCGGCCGACCCTGCGGCCGGCGACGACGACCTCGCCCTCGACCTCGTCGAAGCGGCTCGGGTCGCGGACTGGGACGCGGAGATCGAGCGGCTGCTCGCCGAGGCCCGGTCCGACCGGTCCCAGCGGGTGGAGGTGCCGCTGCCGTCGTCCCTGTCGGCGACCGCGCTGGGCCGCCTGCGCGACGACCCCGAGTCGTTCGCGCGCGACCTGGCCCGGCCGATGCCGCGCCAGCCCGCGCCCGCCGCCCGGTTCGGCACGCGCTTCCACGCGTGGGTCGAGACCCGGTTCGGGCAGCAGGGGCTGTTCGAGCCCGACGAGCTCGAGGGTCGCGGCGATGCCGGCATCGACGACGACAGCGACCTCCAGGAGCTGATCACGCAGTTCGAGGCGGGCCCGTTCGGGTCGCGCGAGCCGACGGGCGTCGAGACGCCCTTCGCGCTGGTGCTGACCGGACCGAGTGGCGCCCGGCAGGTCGTGCGCGGACGGATCGACGCGGTCTACACCGAGGACGACGGCTCGTTCCTGGTGGTGGACTGGAAGACCAACCGTCGCCAGGACGCCGACCCGCTCCAGCTGGCGCTCTACCGACTCGCGTGGGCCGAGCTGCACGACGTACCGCTCGACCGGGTGCGTGCGGCCTTCCACTACGTGCGGACCGGCGACCTCGTCGTCCACGACGACCTGCCCGACCGGGCCGGCATCGAGGCGCTGCTCAGCGACGGACCACGCTGATCCGGGGCGGTACAGCGAGCGACCGGCCGACCACGCAGTACCGCTCCGTCGCCGTCGCGAGCCGGTCCAGGGCGGCGTCGTCGGCATCGGTGTCGAGGGTGACCGTCACGACCACGTCCTGCACGCCGACCGGTGCGGCACGGTCGACACCGAGCGTGCCGCGGGCGTCCCACCAGCCGTCGGCGCGCAGCGCGGCCGACCGGACCTCGATGCCCATGGCCGTCGCGACGGCGCGCAGGGTCACGCCGGCGCAGCCCAGCAACGCCTGCAGCAGCAGGTCCGCCGAGCACGCGTCCTGACCGTCGCCGCCGGCCGCGAGGTGGAGGCCGGCGCGGACCGGGCCGGCGAAGCCGTCGATGGTGGCGGTGACCTCGGGATCGCGGTAGTCGCCGGTCGCCCCGGTGGGGATCCGCGCCGTCGCCGGGTCGGTGCGGTAGCGGTCCTTGAGCGGTGCCTGTGCGGAGCGGAGCGTGCTGGCGTCCATGGCTCACGGTAGCGCCGCGGGCCGAGGGGTGGGGGGCGCGACTAGGCTCGCTGCGTGACGTTTCCGCACCTCTCGCTCGTCGCCGATCCCCACGACCGGCGCGGGTTGCTCCGGACCGACGAGGATTGGTTGCAGCAACGCTGGGAGGATCCGGCGAGCCGGGTCCTCGTGATCGCCGGGACCCTGGTGCGGCCCGGACCCGACGGCCTGGAGTGGGTGCCGTCGGCGGACGCGCCGGACGGCGTACGGCTGCTCCTCGGCGACCGCGACGGCACGACCTGGTGGGCGGTGGTCATCGACGGCGCCCTCGCCAGGACCGAGCCGGAGCGCTGGCTGCCGCTGCGTGGCCTGCTGCCGTACCTCGGCGGCGACGCCGCCGCGCAGGCACCGCTGGTGTTCCACGCGATCGGTCTGGCGGAGTGGTTGTGGGCGCACCGGTTCTGCCCGCGCTGCGGCGGCGCCCTGACGCCGCGGGCCGCCGGCCACGAGCTGGTGTGCACCGACTGCGGCAAGCCGCAGTTCCCGCGGTCGGACCCGGCCGTGATCATGCTCATCTCGGCGGGGGAGCCGGGGTCTGCGGAGGAGCGCTGCCTGCTCGGGCGCGGCGCCACCTGGCCGCAGGGCAGGTTCAGCACGCTCGCCGGGTTCTGCGAGCCGGGGGAGACGCTCGAGGACGCCGTGCGCCGCGAGGTGCTCGAGGAGACCGGCGTGGCCGTCGGCGAGGTGACCTACTTCGGCAACCAGCCGTGGCCGTTGCCCTCGAGCCTGATGCTCGGGTTCCACGGCCGCGCCGTCTCGGAGGACATCGTCCTCGACGACGCGGACGTCGAGGAGGCGCAGTGGTTCACGCGCGAGCAGATGCGTGCCGGCGCCGAGGAGGGCTCCCTGGTGCTCCCCGGGGGCGTGTCCATCAGCCGCTCGCTGATCGAGCACTGGTACGGCGGGACGCTCCCCGGCAGCTGGTGAGGACCGCGCCGCTCAGGCGCTGAGCTGCTCCAGTTTGGCCTTGACCTGCACGACGCTCGGGTTCGTCTGCGCCGTGCCGTCGCTGTAGACCAGCGTGGGCACGGTCTGGTTGCCGTTGTTGGCGGACTCGACGATGGCCGCGGCCTCGGGCTGCTGCTCGATGTCGACGACGTCGTAGGCGATGCCCTCACGGTCCAGCTGGCTCTTCAGCCGGTGGCAGTAGCCACACCACGGAGTGGTGTACATGACGAACCGTGCGTCGGACATCGGACGACCTCACTTGTCGAAAACTGGTTGACGTGGCTCCAACGTACCCACCGCGACCCGCATTCCCCCCAACGCCGCAGCGCGGGGCGAAGCCTGTCCACAAGCCACGGGGAGACCCTGCGGATGTGTCGCTGCCCCCGTCTAGGGTCGGTACGTCCTGCTTGACCGACCCGTGAAGGAGCCGTGGCACCCGATGGCCGACGCCGACTCGATCGAACGGCTCCTGTCCGCGCTCGACCCCGAGCAGCGGCAGGTGGCGGAGACGCTGCGGGGACCGGTGCGGGTGCTGGCCGGTGCCGGCACGGGCAAGACCCGCGCGATCACGCACCGCATCGCCCACGGTGTGCTCGCGGGCGTCTACGCCCCGACCGAGGTGCTGGCCGTGACCTTCACGACGCGCGCGGCTGGTGAGCTGCGTCAGCGGTTGCGCCAGCTCGGCGCGCCGGGGGTGCAGGCACGGACCTTCCACAGCGCCGCCCTGCGTCAGCTGCGCTACTTCTGGCCCCACGTGCACGGCACCGAGCTGCCCGAGCTGACCGAGTCCAAGCTCGGCATGATGGCGGCGGCCTGCCGCGCGATCGGCGTGCGCACCGACCAGGCGCTGCTGCGCGACCTCGCCTCCGAGATCGAGTGGGCCAAGGTCAGCAACGTCGGTCCCGACGACTACGCCCGGCTCGCGCCCGGCAAGGGCCGGGCCGTCGCCGACCAGACGCCGGAGACCGTCGCGCGGGTGTTCGCCTCCTACGAGGACGTCAAGCGCGCCCAGGGCCGGATGGACATGGAGGACGTGCTGCTGCTGACGGCCGGCGTGCTCGCGACCGACGAGCGGGTCGCGGCGCAGGTGCGCCGGCAGTACAAGTGGTTCGTCGTCGACGAGTTCCAGGACGTCTCGCCGCTGCAGTCGGCGCTGCTCGACCTGTGGCTCGGAGGACGCGACGAGCTGTGCGTCGTCGGCGACCCGGCGCAGACGATCTACTCCTTCGCGGGCGCCGACGCGGGCTACCTCCGCGACTTCCCGAAGCGCTACCCCGGCACGACGTCGATCGAGCTGGTGCGCAACTACCGCTCGACGCCGCAGGTGGTCGGCGACGCCAACCGGCTCCTGGCCGGCACGGCGAGCGCGGGCGTCGAGCTCCGCTCCCAGCACGCCGCGGGCTCCGCGGTGCGCTACGTCGGCGAGCCCGACGAGGTCGCCGAGGCGCGCACCGTGGCCGACCGGATCGCCCGGCTGCACCGCGCCGGCACGCCCTACGGCGAGATGGCCGTGCTCTTCCGGATCAACGCCCAGTCCGAGACCTTCGAGGACGCGCTCACCGACCGCGCCATCCCCTACGTCATCCGGGGCGCGGCCCGCTTCTTCGAGCGCCGCGAGGTGCGGGAGGCGGTGACCCGGCTGCGCGGCGCAGCCCGCTCCGGGGAGGCCGACGGCCACCCGTGGGTGACGGTCGTGCGCGACGTGCTCAGCGGGATGGGGTGGACGACCGAGCCTCCGACGGCCCGCGGCCAGGCCCGCGACCGCTGGGAGTCCTTCCAGGCGCTCGTCGACCAGGCCGAGGACTTCGCGACCGAGCGGGGCATCGAGGCCTCGGTCGGCACCTTCGTCGACGACCTCGACCGCCGTGCCGCCGAGCAGCACGCCCCGACGGCCGACGGTGTCACCCTGGCGACCTTCCACGCCGCCAAGGGGTTGGAGTGGGACGCCGTGTTCTGCTGCGGCGTGCAGGACGGCACGGTGCCGATCACCTATGCCAGCCAGGAGGGTGCGCCTCCGGGGGCGGTCGAGGAGGAGCGCCGGCTGCTCTACGTCGGCATGACCCGCGCCCGCAAGGAGCTGATGGTCTCGTGGGCGGCGGCCCGCAACCCGGGCCAGGCACCACGCCGTCAGCCCTCGCGCTTCCTCGTCCCGATGCTGCCTGCGTCCCAACAGCCGCAGGCGACCCGGGGGCGCACGAAGGTCGCCCGCTGCCGCGACTGCCTCCAGCCGCTGAGCTCTGCCGCGGAGAAGAAGCGGGGGCGCTGCGCGCACCACCCCGTCCGCTACGACGAGGCGCTCTTCGACCGACTCAAGGCATGGCGCCTCGAGACCGCCAAGGAGGCGGGGGAGGACGGCAAGCCGCTGCCGGCGTACGTCGTGTTCACCGACGCCACGCTCGAGCTGATCGCCGAGCAGAAGCCCACCTCGATCAAGGCGCTGGCGAAGGTCAACGGGGTCGGTCCGAACAAGATCGAGCGGTACGGCGAGGCGGTCCTCGCGCTGGTTTCAGAAAAACCTTGAAAAAACCGCAATAAATGATTTGCGTCGCCTGATACGCGGCCGTTACGGTCGTCAGGCAATCAACCGCTGCGCATCACAGCCCTGGCAAGGCTGGCGCCATTCACGCACCTGAGGAGGTGGCCCCCATGGAGAACATCACGATGATCCCGCTGACCGACGTCAACGTCTGGCAGATCTCGCTGAGCCCGCTCGACTGCGCCACCTCTGCTCTCGCGACCCTCGAGGTCCAGGGCATTGCCGTGCGTCCGGCCGTCCCGGCGTCTGCCGCCTTTGCACCCTTCGCCGCTGGCGAGGCTGCTGTGGCCAATGACGTGACGCCCGTCAAGCGGGAGCGCGCCCTCACCGGCATGGGACACCGCGGCATCACGTCCGCCTACGTCCCGGGTTCACCAGCCTGGAGTCATCCGAACTGACCAACATCAGCTCGGCAGCCTCCAGGCCGCGGAACCCGAAAGACCGGGATCCGCGGCCTTTGTGTTTCTCAGGACCTGAGAACCGCGAAGTCGCAGATCCCTCAAGGAAACCGACCAACGCGATCAGGTCATTGAAGAGGAGGTGAAAGCAGATGACGACCAGTGTTCTCGAGCCGACGCTGGACGAGCTGCTGCCGTGCCGGCTGAACGACGCGGAGCTGTGGTTCGCCGAGTCCCCGTCGGACGTCGAGTCCGCCAAGGCGCTGTGCCAGGCGTGCCCGGTGCAGGAGATGTGCCTGTCCGGCGCCCTCGACCGGCGCGAGCCGTGGGGCGTGTGGGGTGGCGAGCTGTTCCTGGCCGGCGTGGTGATCCCGCGCAAGCGGCCCCGGGGCCGGCCGCGCAAGGACGCCACCGTGACCGCGGCCTAGGAAACGACTGCTCCACCCATCGATCACCGAGTGATCAACCAGACCAGACGACCAAAGGAATTCACGATGTACAACATGCTGAACGAAGACATGGCGCGCGCGCAGATGGCCGCGCGCCTGGGAGAGGCGCAGCAGCTGCGCGATGCCACCCGCGTGGCTCGCGCCCGCCGCTTGAGCCGCAAGGCCGAGCGTGCTGCGCAGCAGGCTCGTCTCGCCCTCGCTCGCGCTCTCTGACCCAGACCGGGTCCCCCTGCCACGGGACCCTGCCTGACAGCGAGACAGAACGTCCTGGAGGACCTCCTCTGGGAGCACCTGATCGCGGGTGACAAGAAGGGGCCGGAACCGACCACCGTCGGGTCCGGCCCCTTCGCAACTTTTCGGTCACGACCCAGCCACGACCCAGCCACGACCCAGCCACGAAGGCCCGGCGGGCGCTCGTGGCTCCTACGCTGGGCCCATGCCCGTGTCCTGTGACTTCTGCGGTCGCCGCGCCGACGGTGAGGAGCCGCCGGTGACGTGGACGACGGCGTTCGAGCGTGGCCGGGTTCGCCGCTACTGCGACGAGTGCTCGCGGGCCCACCTGCGGTCGATGGAGGCCAAGCTCGACAGCGAGTGGTGGTAGCCCGGCGTCAGCCGAACAGCGTGGCCGCGTCGTCCCAGGCGCAGCCGCAGTCGGGGTGCCGGCCCCACCGAACCCGGTCCGGGCCGAGTGCGGGGCCGACGTCGTACGTCGTGGACCACGTGCTGGGCAGGTCGCCCTCGACGAAGCGGGTCAGGTCGCGCACCGCCCAGGCGAGGACGAGCAGGTCGAGCACCGGGTCGACCGGCGGCGGCGTCTCGGCGGCCGCCCGGGCCGCCTGGGCGACCAGGAGGGGTCGACGGGCGTCGTGGAGCGCCTCGTGGGCGTCCACGCAGCGCAGGCAGGCCGTGCGGCCCGGGTCCACGAACGGGCCGAGTCGGCGCCCGCCGGCCGCCCCGCTGACCACGAGGTGGGGCAGCGAGGCCCGGACCAGCGGGTCGAGACGCTCCCTGTCGACGGGGCCGTTGCCGACGACGAGGTGGACGGTGGCGTCCTCCACGTCCGGGCCCGCCGTACGCCGCAGGCCGGCGCGCTCCAGGAGCGGGCCGAGCACGGGCTCGGCCGCGGGAGCGGCCCGCACGGCGACCACGGCGCGGGCGCGCGCCGCGCGGCGTCGTACCGCGTCGGGGCCGAACTGGGCGCGCAGCAGCACGTCGGCGGGGTCGGCCACGCCCTCCCCGTCCGGTACGACGACCACGAGCCCTGCTGCGCGCAGCCGCTCGAGCAGCCCCGCGGACTCCGGGTCGAGCTCGTCCAGCGGCTCCGTGACGCCACGGCCGGCGCCCAACGCGCTCAGCAGGCTGCGGACGGCCGGTTCGTCCGGGACCCGGACGCCGGGCTCGTCGAGGCCGACCTGGAGCACGCCGGGGGAGCGGGCCAGGACAGGGGTACCGGGGCGAAGGGTGAGGCGACGCTTCCCGAGGGCGGACGGCATGACAGCAGCGTGGCACCGGGCGCGATCAAGCGGGTCGGCTCATCCACAGACGTGGTCGTCGGCGAAAAAGTGCCGCGGGCGGCACCACCGGTGGGTGGTACCGCCCGCGACGAATCGGTCTAAGGCCGAGAAATCAGGCCTTGCCGAGGATGCGGTTGAGGTTCGTGCCGCACTCGGGGCAGACGGCCTTGGCCATCCGGGTGCCCTTCTCGTTGACCTTGACCTCGCCCGTGGCCTCACGCTTGGCCTTGCACTTCACGCAGTAGAACTCGCCGCTCCAGGTCTCCGCCATGACGGCCTCCTTGCCATGTTTCATCGTTGGTCGTCGCGACGGGGGTCTTTGGGGGAAGCCCGTCGGGGTCCGGAGTCCGACTCCAGAACCGCCCCGACCCTACGCCACGCCGCCCAGCAGGCGCAGTAGCGTGCCCCGCATGTCTGAAACGGCTCTGAATTCACCTCGACCGCCGGAACTGACCCATCTGCGTCTCGAGCGGCCCTCGGAGGGGGTCGCGCTGCTCGTGCTGGACCAGCCGGACCTGCGCAACGCGATGAGCGACGAGATGACCGCGTCGTGGGTCGCGGCGGTCGACCACCTGGCCGCGGACCCCTCCGTCCGGGCCGTCGTGGTGACGGGCGAGGGCAAGGCCTTCTGCTCGGGCGGCAACCTGTCGTGGCTGGCCTCGGAGCCGGACGCGACGGTCGACGACCTGCGCAACCGGATGCTGCCTTTCTACCGGGCCTGGCTGTCGATCCGGCGCCTGGAGGTCCCGACGATCGCCGCCATCAACGGCGCGGCGATCGGGGCGGGGCTGTGCATGGCGCTGGCCTGTGACATCCGGTACGCCGCGCGCGGAGCCCGGATGGGCGTGCCGTTCACGAAGCTGGGGATCCACCCGGGCATGGCCGGCACCTACCTGCTGCCCGACACGGTCGGCCCCGCGGCGGCACGGGACCTGTTCCTGACCGGACGTCTGGTCGACGCCGAGGAGGCGCTCGGGCTGGGCCTGGTGTCGCGGGTGATGGAGCCTGCCGACTTCCGCGCGCAGGCGCTGGCGGTCGCCGCCGACATCGCCGGAGCCGCGCCGATCGCGACGAAGCTGACCAAGCGGGCGCTGCAGCGCGGGCACGCGAGCATCGAGACGGCGCTCGAGTGGGAGGGCCTGGCCCAGCCGGTCACCCTGGCCACCGAGGACCTGCTCGAGGGCATCCGTGCGGCGCAGGAGAAGCGGCCGCCGGTCTTCCGTGGGCGCTGAGCGCGCACCGGGAGCCGCAGACGTGGCGAGGCCCCCGGTTCGCAGGACCCCTCGCTTGCCTTCCCCTTGCGAGCGAGGGACTGCGGCCCGGGGGCCTCGTCGAAGCAGACGCTAGGGAGGCGTGGCGACTCCGGTCAATCCAGCGCCGGGGGAGCCTGTGGACGACGCTGTGGACACAGCTGTGGATGAACGGCGTCAGCGGTGGATGGTGGGGGAGGATCGGTGAGTTCGGTGTGGACGATCCGCGGTGAGAGCGGGCTTTTCTGGCGTCGTACGGTCGGATGACCTGCGGAAACACTGCCCACAGGTTCTTCCACCGCCTGTGGACAACAAATAGTCGAGCGGCAATCGAAGGGTGATCGGGGTCACATGGAGGAGCAGGGCTACGACGGGACGCCGGTCGCCGCGCTGCGCCGGATCGCGTTCCTGCTGGAGCGCGGCCGCGCCGACAGCTACAAGGTCAAGGCCTACCGTGGCGCCGCCGCCGCGATCCTGCCGCTGTCGTCCGACGAGGTCGCCGAGCGGGCGCGCGCCGGCACGCTGACCCAGCTGTCCGGTGTCGGCGCGAGCACGGCGCGGGTGATCAGCCAGGCGGTCGAGGGGCAGCTGCCCGAGAAGCTCGCCGAGGCCGAGGAGCAGTACGGCGGCCCGCAGACCGCCGGCGGCGCCGGCACCGCACTGCGCGCCCGGCTGCGCGGCGACCTGCACTCGCACTCGGACTGGTCCGACGGCGGCTCGCCCATCGAGGAGATGGCGATGACGGCGATGGAGTTGGGCCACGACTACCTGCTGCTCACCGACCATTCGCCGCGGCTCAAGGTCGCCCGCGGCCTGTCCGCGGAGCGGCTGACCCGCCAGCTCGACGTGATCGACGCCGTCAACGAGCACCTCGGCGACGGGTTCCGGCTGCTCAAGGGCATCGAGGTCGACATCCTCGACGACGGCCGGCTGGACCAGACCGACCGGATGCTCGAGCGGCTCGACGCACGGGTCGCGAGCGTGCACTCGAAGCTGGCGATGGACCCCGAGCAGATGACGAAGCGGATGGTCGCCGCCGTGCGGAACCCGTACACCAACGTGCTCGGCCACTGCACCGGGCGTCTGGTGACCGGCAACCGGGGCACACGGGCGCAGTCGCGCTTCGACGCGCGAGCGGTGTTCGAGGCGTGCGCCGAGGAGGGTGTGGCGGTCGAGATCAACTCGCGGCCCGAGCGCCGCGACCCACCGACGAAGCTGCTCGACCTGGCGCGCGACATCGGCTGCGTGTTCTCGATCGACAGCGACGCGCACGCGCCGGGCCAGCTGGACTACCCCCTGCTCGGCTGCGAGCGCGCCGAGACCGCCGGCATCGACCCGGACCGGATCGTCAACACGTGGCCTGTTGAGCGCCTCCTCGACTGGGCCACGCCCTGAGCCGTCATTCCTGCCGGTGCTGGCTGCTGCGCGCCACGAGAGGGGCACGCTCGTGTCGCTCGCTACGCCACCACCGACACGATGACGGCTAGGGTCGGCCCATGGGAGCGCGGAGCAGGCCGCGGGTCGAGGTACGACGGTCCGACAAGCGCCGTCGTACGGTCTCCGCCTACCGCGACGGCGCCAAGATCATCGTGCTCGTCCCCGACAACCTCACCGGTGACGAGGAGCGGGCGTGGGTGTCCAAGATGGTCGCCCGCATCGAGCGCAAGGAGATGCGCGCCGCCCCCCGCAAGTGGGACGACGCCGACCTGATGGCTCGCGCGCAGGAGCTCAGTGACGCCTACCTCGGCGGACTGGCGGTGCCGGAGTCGGTGCGCTGGGTCGGCAACCAGCGCTCGCGGTGGGGTTCGTGTACGCCGCGCGACCGCACGATCCGGCTGTCCGAGCGGCTGCAGCGGATGCCGGAGTGGGTCGTCGACTACGTGATCGTGCACGAGCTGGCCCACCTGATCGAGCCGCAGCACGACGAGAAGTTCTGGGGCTGGGTGGCGCACTACCCGGCGACCGAGCGGGCCAAGGGCTACCTCGCCGGCTGGTCGGACGCGGCCCGGATGCCGCGGCCGCCCTCGCACGAGGTCTACCCCGCCGGTGACGCGGTCGACTAGACCTCGACTAGAGGAGGATCTCCCGCGCCCGGGCGATCAGCGCGTGCATGGCCGGCTCGAGCTCGGGCAGGGCGTCGACCGGCCACCAGCGCACGGCCAGGGACTCGTCGCTGACGACGGCCTCGGCCGCGGCCGGTGCGGCGGCGACGTAGCGGACATCGAGGTGGTTGACGCCGCCCCGGTCGCCGCAGAAGGGCACCGTGTGGAGGTCGAGCTGCACCGGCTCCGGGTGGAAGGCGAGCGCGGTCAGCCCGCTCTCCTCGTGCGCCTCGCGCAGCGCGACGGCGGCGAGGGTCGCGTCAGCCTCCTCGGCGTGGCCGCCGAAGTGGAACCAGCGCCCGGCCTTGCGGTGCAGGTTGAGTAGCACGTTGTCGCCGGTCGCGTCGATGACGAGGGTGCCCGCCGTGACGTGGTCCGGGTACGACGCCCGCCACATCCCGTCCGGCGTGGACTCCAGGTGCCGGACGTAGCGCACCCGGAGCGCCTCCTCCGCGGCGTCGGGCGCGCGCCAGTCGGCCAGGACGCGCAGGGCGTCCGTGTGCAGGCCGCTCACTCGGCGTCGGGCTCGTCGGGCTCGTCGGTGTCGTCAGCGGAGGCCGCCGGGCCGTCGAGCAGCCGGCGCAGCTCGGCGTCGAACTCGTCCTCGCTCAGCTCCTCGGGCGTCGTGGCCTCGGCACGGAAGGACAGCGGGTCGTCGAGGTCGGCCGCGGTCGGCAGCAGGTCGGGGTGCATCCACACGCCGTCGCGCGCCTCGGCGCCGGAGCGGGCGCGCAGGCCACCCCACAGGGTGGAGGCGTCGCGGAGCCGGCGCGGGCGCAGCTCGAGGCCGACGAGAGCGGCGAAGGTCTGCTCGGCCGGACCGCCGGCGGCGCGGCGGCGTCGTACGGCCTCGCGGAGCTTGGCGGCGGCGGGCATCCGCTCCTCGGTGGCCTGGCCGACGACCTCGTCGACCCAGCCCTCGACGAGCGCGAGCGCGATCTCGAGCCGCGACAGGGCGGCGGTCTGCGCCTCGGTCTGCGGCGGCTCGAACATGCCGCCCTCGAGCAGGCCCTGCATCGACTCGAGGTTGGTCGGGTCGATGCCGCGCAGCTGCTCCTGGACCTGGTCCTGGATCTGCTGGGCGTTGATCTCGAGGCCACGGGCGTAGTCGGTCACCGCGCCGATCAGGTGCTCGCGCAGCCACGGCACGTGGGCGAACAGCCGCTGGTGGGCGGCCTCGCGCAGGGCGAGGTAGAGGACGACGTCGTCCTCGGTGACGTCGAGACCCTCGGCGAACGCGCGCACGTTGCTCATCACCAGGGCGGCCTTGCCGGCGGCGCCGAGGGGCAGACCGATGTCGGAGGCGGTGAGCACGTCGCCGGCCAGGGCACCGAGGCCCTGGCCGATCTGCATCGCCAGCATCCCGCCGACGGCCTGGCCGATGATGCCGACCAGCGGGCCGGCGGCGGCCTTCATCTCCTCGGGGAGTCCGCTCGACAGGCTGGTCACCGAGCGCGCGGCGACGGGCTCGACGAGGACCTTCCACACCGGCTGGGTCTCGACGAGCCACTCCGCGCGCGACCAGGCGGCGGTGGTGCTGACGCCCGACGGGAAGCCGGTCGTCGCGTCGAGCCAGTGGTCGGCGAGCCGGACCGAGTCGGCGACCCGGTCGTGGTCGCGGCCGGTCGGCGAGGGGTCCTGCTCCTGGGCGACCTGCTTGCGGGCGATGTCGCCTGCCGCGTTCCAGTTGAGCGGGCCGTCGTAGGGCTGCATCAGCGACTGGAGCTGCTGGAAGAACGCCATCTGGCCGCCCGGTCCGAACGGGCTGGCGCCGCCCGGCACCCCGCCACCGAGTGCTCCGAAGAGCTGCTCGAAGGGCGTGCCCTTGAACGGGTTCGGCTGGTCGTCGCCCGGGTTGCCCGGATCGTTGCTCATGACCACGAATTTACGCCTGATCGCCAACCGGGGGTGTGGGGGAGACCCCTGAACGGACCCTTAGGCTGACCCCATGCCCCACCCCGCCGTACGCCTGGTCGCGATCTCCGAGGAGCCGCTGTCGGTCGCCGACGTGCTCGACAGCCTCGAGGACGGCACCGCAGGCGGCCTCGTGCTCTTCGTCGGCCGGGTCCGCGACCACGACCACGGCCAGGGGGTGACCGGCCTGTCGTACTCCGCCCATCCCAGCGCGCTCGGCCGGTTGCAGGAGGTGTGCGACCGCGTGGCAGGGGAGTACGACGTCACCGGGGTCGCCGCCGTGCACCGGGTCGGCGACCTGGAGATCGGCGACCTCGCCGTCGTCGTCGCCACCACCGCGGGGCACCGCGGCTCGTCCTTCGAGGCCAGCCGGGCACTGATCGACACCCTCAAGGCCGAGGTACCGATCTGGAAGCACCAGCGCTTCGTCGACGGCAGTGACGAGTGGGTCGGGAGTCCCTGACCCGCGTGTCCTGTCGGATCCGCTGGGTCCGGCGACCTAGGCTTTTCGGGTGGAGGTCCTCTTCTGGCTGTTGCCCGCCGGCATCGCGACTGCGGTCGCGATGCTGTGGGTCGGCTGGTGGGGCCGTGAGGGCCGGGGCCAGGTCGACCGCGAGACCGCGGCCCGACGCCTCGGCGAGGCGCTCTCCCGCGAGCAGCGCACCCGGCCCGGGTACGCCGTCCCACCGCGTGAGCGGGACCGGTCCACCGGCATCGCGCTCCGGCCGTCGAAGGCACGCCCGGTCGTGGTGCCTGCTGCCGTGGAGGAACCGGTGGTCGAGGAGTCAGTTGTCGAGGAGTCGGTGGTCGTGAAGGAGCCCGCCTCCGAGACCTCCGCGCGCGACCGCCGCGCGTCCTGACCCCCTCTGGCGCCGCGACGTTGGCGCCGTCTGAGAAGGTAGGCGCCATGAGCCAGCGCCTGATCGCCGTGTGCATCGCGGGACCCCTGGCGCTGATCCTCGGGGGTGTCGCCCTGGCGGTGCCGCTGCCGTACGCCTCCTACAGCCCCGGCCCGACCTTCGACATGCTCGCCACGGACGCCAACCGGGCCGAGATCATCCAGGTCGACGGGCACAAGGCCTACTACGACAAGGGCGAGCTCCGGTTCACCACCGTGATCGCCTCGTCCAACGGCGACAAGCTCACCCTCGGCGACGCGCTCGCCCGCTGGCTCGACCCCGACAAGGCCGTCGTGCCCTACGACGTCGTGCACCCGCCGAAGCAGTCGGCGGAGGACGAGGAGGCCGAGGGCGCGGTCCAGATGACCACGTCGCAGGACACGGCCAAGGCCGTCGCCCTGCAGGAGATGGGCATCGAGGTCCCGACCGCCCTCCAGGTCGCCTACGTGCGCCCCGAAGGCGCCTCGGTCGACAAGCTGCTGGTGCGCGACATCCTCAAGGAGGTCGACGGCGAGCCGGTCACCGACGCCGAGCAGCTCGTCAGGGCCGTCCAGAAGCACAAGGACCTCAGCCTCGTGGAGCTGCGCATCCAGCGCGGCGACGACGAGCTCACGGTCCGGATCAAGCCGAAGATGGGCGAGGTCGACGGCAAGAAGGTGCCGCTGATCGGCATCACGCCGGGCCTGGGCTACGAGTTCCCCTTCGACATCCAGCTCCACGTGGACCCGTCGGTCGGCGGACCGAGCGCCGGGCTGATGTTCTCGTTGGCGATCTACGACACCCTGACCCCGGGCTCGCTGACGGGCGGCGCGACCGTCGCCGGCACCGGCGAGCTCGCCCCCGACGGCCGGGTCGGCCCGATCGGCGGCATCGCGCAGAAGATCGCGGGGGCCGAGAAGGCCGGCGCGGAGCTCTTCTTCGTGCCCAAGGACAACTGCGCCGACGTCGCCGGGCTCGACCCGGACCTGCGCCTGGTCAAGGCCACCACCATGCACGAGGCGCGGCAGGCCCTCGAGAAGTGGGCCGGCGACCACGACGCCAAGCTTCCGACCTGCTGACCACCTGCACCTGCTGCACCGAGCACGAAACGAGCCCCATGGACTACGAGCTGGACGTCGACCCGGCCCTGGCGGCCGCCGTGCTGGAGCTGGAGGGGCACCACTCCCGGGCAGGCTGGGACCAGCCGGCCCGCCTCTATGCGCTCGTCGACACCGCTGAGCTGGTCGCCCAGGAGCCGGCGCTGGCCGCGCAGCTGGGCCTCGACCAGCCGATCGAGCGCGGCTCGCTGACCCCGGTCGAGCAGGAGGAGCTGCCCCACGGGCGGCAGCTCGAGGAGGTGCTGCCCGACATCGTGTGGCCCGTCGAGGTCGCCGGGTGCGCCGCCGTGGTCGAGCGCCTCGTGCTGCCGCCGGCGGCCGACGGCCAGGTCCCCGAGGATCCCGCCGCGGCACTGGAGTTCGCCCGGGAGCACCCGGACGCCGAGGAGGTACGCATCGTCGCCGGCGTCACGCGGCACGGTGCGGCGTACTGCGCCCTGCGCATGCGCAGCCAGGACGAGGACATGGCCGTGATGGGCGGGCCGGACCTCGTACCCGGCCTGATCGAGCTGTTGCGTGGCACGCTGGACGACGCGGAGGACAACGATGAGTGACCTGTTCGACGAGGACGCCGAGCGTCCCGCCCCCGAGCGTCCCGGACGGCGCGCCCGCGCGCTCGTCATCACCGGCGTCGTCCTCGTCGTCGGCTTCTTCCTGCTGACCGCGTTCGCGTCGATCTACACCGACCGGCTCTGGTACAAGGAGGTCGGCTACGGCGAGGTGTTCACCACCATGCTGTGGACCCGGATCGGGCTGTTCGTCGCCTTCGGCGCGCTGATGGCCGGCGCGGTCGCGGTCAACATGCACCTCGCCTTCCGCTTCCGCCCGCTGTTCCGCATGGCCCCCGGCGACGCGAGCGTCGAGCGCTACCGCGACGCGGTCACCCCGATCCGCGGCTGGCTGCTCGCCGGCGTCGCGGTCGTCGTCGGCATCTTCGCTGGTACGTCGGCCGTCGGCCAGTGGCGCACCTTCCAGCTCTGGCTCAACGCCCAGAGCTTCGGCAAGCAGGACGCCTACTTCGGCAAGGACATCAGCTTCTACGTCTTCCGCCTGCCGTGGTGGAACTTCGTGGTCGACTTCGTGATGGCTGCCACCGTGGTGGCCCTGATCGGCACCGCCGTCGTCCACTACCTGTACGGCGGCATCCGGCTCCAGCAGGCGCACGACCGCCTCTCCGGAGCAGCCCAGGTCCAGCTCTCGGTGCTGCTCGGCATCTTCGTGCTGGCCAAGTCGGTCGACTACTACCTCGACCGCTACGACCTGGTCGCCGACGACCACCGGCTCTTCACCGGCATGAACTACACCGCCGAGAACGCGCTGCTCCCCGCGCGCAACATCCTCGTCGGCGTCGCGCTGATCTGCGCGGTCCTCTTCTTCCTCAACGTCTGGCGCCGGACCTGGCAGCTGCCCTCGGTCGGTCTCGCACTGCTCGCCCTGTCGGCGGTCCTGCTCGGCATGATCTGGCCGGCCATCGTGCAGAACGTCCAGGTCGACCCGTCCGAGGCCGACAAGGAGAACCCGTACCTGCAGAAGAACATCGACGCCACGCGGGAGGCCTACGGCCTCAGCGACGTCGAGACGGCGCCGTACTCGGGCGACTCGGCCACCGATGCAGCGCAGGCGCAGGCCGTCCTGCGCCAGCTCGCGAACGCGCCGGTCGTCGACCCGCTGCAGGTGCGCGACACCTTCCAGCAGCGGCAGCAGGTGCGGTCCTACTACAGCGTGCCGAAGGTGCTCGACGTCGACCGATACGCAATCGGCGGCAAGGACGTGCCGCTCGTGCTCGGCGCGCGCGAGCTCGACCAGTCCGGCATCCCGACGGGCGACCAGAACTGGTCCAACCTGCACACCGTCTACACCCACGGCGAGGGCCTGATCGCGGCGTACGCCAACCAGATCGCGGACGACGAGCAGAACGGCCGCATCAAGTGGGCCGAGGGGATCGGCAGCGGCACCAACGGCCGCACCGACCTCAGCACGGCGGAGAAGTTCGAGACGCGCATCTACTTCGGTGAACTCAGCCCGAGCTACTCCATCGTCGGCAAGTCGAGCAAGGACGCCAACAACGTCGAGCTGGGTCTCGCCAACGTCGGCAGCCAGGGCCAGGACGAGCGCACGACGTACGACGGCAAGGGTGGTGTGCCGATCGGCGGCACCTTCAACCAGCTGATGTACGCGATCAAGTTCGGCGAGCCGAACTTCCTGCTCTCGGGTCGGGTCAACGACAACTCGAAGGTCCTCTACAACCGCGAGCCCATCGAGCGGGTCGAGAAGGTCGCACCGTGGCTGACGGTCGACAGCGACCCCTATCCCTCGGTCGTCGACGGCAAGATCGTGTGGATCCTCGACGGCTACACCACGACGGACCGCTACCCGAACGCGCAGCGCGACTCGTTCGAGTCGATGACCGACGACTCCCTCCAGCAGGAGACGCTCGGCATCCAGACGATCCCCACCGACGAGATCAACTACATGCGCTCGGCGGTCAAGGCGACGGTCGACGCCTACGACGGCACGGTGACCCTCTACGAGTGGGACGAGAGCGACCCGATCCTCAAGACGTGGATGAAGGTCTTCCCCGACTCGGTCCAGCCGAAGTCGGAGATCAGCGAGGACCTGCTCGAGCACATCCGCTACCCCGAGGACCTGTTCAAGGTCCAGCGCTACCAGCTCGCGCGCTACCACGTGACGAACGCGGGCGACTTCTACTCCGGCAACAACCGGTGGGAGGTGCCCGAGGACCCGAACTCCGCGCGCCAAGTGTTCCAGCCGCCGTACCGGCTCTTCGCCACTGGTGAGGGCGAGAGCGTCGACAGCGACTGGTCGCTGACGTCGGTGTTCGTGCCCTACCGCAAGGGCTCCCTCGCGTCGTACCTCCAGGTGAACTCGGACGCGACGACGTCGAGCTTCGGCAAGCTCCGGCTGCTCGAGATGAGCGACCAGAACGCGCAGGGCCCGGGTCAGGTGGTCAACGAGATGAAGCAGGAGGACTCCGTCCGCGACACCCTGCTCGACCTCAACGCGCAGCAGGACACCCCGCCGCGTTACGGCAACCTGCTGACCCTGCCGGTGGCCGGCGGCCTCGTCTACATCGAGCCGATCTACGTCGTGCGCACCACCGGTGCGGGCAGCTTCCCGATCCTGCAGTACGTCATCGTCAAGTACGGCGACAAGGTCGGCATCGGCACCAACCTGGCCAAGGCACTGGCCGACGCCCTCGACGTGACGATCGACGACGGCGACTCCACGCCGCCCGGTCCGGGCCAGGGCGACGGCGACCCGGAACCGTCCGGCACGCTGGACCAGCAGATCGCCGAGGCACTGCGCACCGCGGACGCGGCCTTCAAGGAGGCCGAGGGCTTCCAGAAGGACGGCGACACCGTGAACTGGGCCAAGAAGCTCGACGAGGCGCAGGCCGCCATCGAGGATGCGGTCAAGCTCGCGGACAAGCGCGACAAGGCTGCGGCCGAGGACAAGACCGCGACCGACAAGAACGCGACCGACAAGAAGCAGTAGTCCGAGCAGGAGGCCCGCGTGCTCCTCACCCTCGACCTCGTGGGGATCTTCGTCTTCGCGATCTCCGGTGGGCTGGTCGCCGTGCGCAACCAGCTCGACATCGTCGGCGTGACCGTGCTGGCGATGGCCACCGGGCTGGGCGGCGGCGTGATCCGCGACGTGGTCATCGGTGCGGTGCCGCCGCCGGCGGTGAAGGACTGGTGGTACCTGCTGGTGCCCGTCCTCGGGGGCCTGGTCACCTTCTACTGGCACCCGGCGGTCGGTCGCCTGGAGCGCGTGATCAACGTCTTCGACGCCTTCGGGCTGGGACTGTTCTGCGTGGCGGGCGCGTTGAAGGCCCACGAGTACGGGCTGGGGCCGGTGCCGGGCGCGGCCCTCGGCATGGTCACCGGCGTGGGCGGTGGCATCATCCGCGACCTGCTCGTCGGCCGGGTCCCGGTGATCTTCCGCAAGGGCGAGCTCTACGCGATCCCGGCCCTGGCAGGTGCGGCCGTCGCGTCCACCGGCGCCGAGCTCGACGTGGCCGCGCAGGTGATCGTTGGTCCCGCGGCAGCGGTGACGATCGTGTGGCGGTTGCTCGCGCTGCAGCGCGGCTGGACCGCACCCGTGCCCCGGGCCTGAGGCCGGGGGACCCGGAGGATCGTGCGTTCTTTCGCGGGTGCACCCCCGGATTTGGTGCGGATGGGGCGATGCCGTAACGTTGGGTTCAGCGACGCGGGGTGGAGCAGCTCGGTAGCTCGCTGGGCTCATAACCCAGAGGTCGCAGGTTCAAATCCTGCCCCCGCTACAAAATTCAGGCTCGGAATCTACGGATTCCGAGCCTGAAAGCATTTGAGACTTGATCCAGTGTCCAGAAACTGTCCACAAACCCTGTCCGAATACGGGCGGAAGGACAGATCGCGATCTCGGCATCCGAGCCATCCGGATGACTGCCGATCGGTTCGGACTCGTCTGCGCACCTGATGGGTATGAAGACCACCAGTGCACCAGAAACAGCAACTACGACTCCGGGCGGCCTGGAGCCCCTGATGAGCCTCGAGGAACTCTCCGAGTACCTCCACGTCCCGATCAAGACCCTGTACGACTGGCGACTGACCGGCAAGGGGCCCTGTGCGGTCCGCGTCGGCCGCCAGTTGCGGTTCTTCGTCGGCGACGTCCACGACTGGCTGGCCAGCCAGCGCGAACAGCAACCGGGCATCACGTCAAGCGGGGCGTGATCCGCCGTGGCTAGGCCGCGGACCCCGATCGGCACCTTCGGGGAGATCTCCTTCGCCCCCACAACGGGCGGCGGGTTCCGTGCCCGCACCCGCTATCGAGACGACGACGGGAAGGTCCGGCGGGTGTCGGCCACGGGAGCATCCCGATCCGAGGCCGTACGCAACCTCAAGAAGGCGGTAGCCCAACGGCCCACCTACCGATCCGCGGGCGAGCTGAGCGGCGACAGTTCCTTCACGCGCCTGGTAAAGGTATGGCTCAGCGACCTGGACGCCGAAGCGAGACTGGCTCCCAGCACGCGCGCGTTGTACGAGCGCAACATGCGTCAACTGGTTCTGCCCGCGTTCGCGGATTACACCCTGCGCGAGATCACGGTGAGCAAGGTGGATCGCTACATCAAGACGCTGGCCACGGCACAGAGTCACAGCATGGCGAAGCAGGCCAGAACGGTGCTGAGTCTGGCCTTCGGGCTCGCGGTCCGCTACGACGCACTGTCCAAGAACCCAGTGCGGGACATCGCGCAGATGCGCAAGCCACCCACTCAGGCGATGGCACTCACCCTGGCCCAGGTGGAACAGATCCGCATTGCGGCACGCAGTTGGCGACGCGGCCCGGGATTCGCGGGGCCCCCGCCCGATGGCCAGCTGGAGCAGATCATCGAGGTCATGCTCGGCACATCGGCTCGGATCGGTGAGGTGCTCGCGATCCGCAAGTGCGACGTCGACGTCACCGTGTCGCCCGCAACGGTCCGGATCAGCGGAACGATCGTCTCGCCCTCAGGTGGGCCCACACACCGGCAGCCGCACCCCAAGACCAAGACGTCCTCACGTACCGTCGCAGTCCCGTCGTTCACCGCCGCGGTCCTGCGGAGACGACTGGAAGGTCTCGCGCCCGAGGAGCCCGAGCACCTGATCTTCTTCAGCCGTACCGGGACACCGTTGACGACCAACAATGTCCGCCGGCGCCTCCGTGCGGTCATGGACGACGCCGGAATCGAGGGCGTGACCCCACATTCCTTCCGACGCACCGTCGCGACTGTTGTCGACCGTGCCGGCGGCGCAGACCTTGCGGCTGAACTCCTCGGTCACACCTCTTCGGACATCACCAAAGCGCACTACATCGAACCTAGCGAGAAGGTGAATCCGGTGACTGCCGACATCCTTGAAGCCCTCGCGCCCCGCGATGGGGCAGAAGGATGAGGCCGGAGCCTGGCACCCTCCGTGGCGTCGCAGTGTTGCTCGGATCCGATGACATCTCACCGCCCACCTGGAGTGCGCGCTGGAGTTCGCGCTAGGGGGATCAGGCCCGTCACGCCGTCCGGTCCGCCATGGTGCTGCACTCGACCCCTGCTGGTTGTTGCCGATCACCTCGGGTTGCCTTGGAGTACTGCGGGTGCCGAGAGTTGGCACTTGACAGGCAGCCGAGCGCGAGCGCACGGTGGAGGCGTGTCTTCTCGGACCCGTGCCTCTGCCGCCATCGTGCCCCTGCCGGTTCGCGGCGTGGCACTCTCCGGTGCCGGACACTGTCCGGCACCGTGACCACGCCTGAATCTCCGGCTGTGCACCGGGCGCACAGCCTGCAACGCAGCAGTAGATCCACGGTGCCGCGTCGGGCGCGGCACCGCCGAGGTCGGGTTGGCACTCGGCTGGCGGAGTCAGCGCAGTCGCTTGATAAGGTTGCCTTATGACACTGCTGGGCGAGTACCTTGGAGCGCAACGTGACGAGGACGTCGCCCGCCTGCGCCGCGTCCTCGCGCTTCGCGCGCTCGCTACGGGAATGTCGCAACGGCAGATCGCCGAGGCCCTCGGCATCACTCAGCCGGCCGTCAGCCAGCAGCTCAAGTTCGCGCGCCATCTGGGCGAGGTCCACCCGGAGGTCCTGCTCGACGCGGGGGCACCGATCCTTCGTTCCCTCGCGGAGGAGCACGGGTATTCGCGGTTGGCGGTCTTCGGTTCGGTCGCCCGACGGCAGGCCCGCGAGGACTCTGACATCGACCTGATCGTGGAGGCGCCTGCAAAAGTCTCCTCGTTCGACTTCATCCGGTTCCGGCAGCTCCTGGAGAAGGTGCTGGGGCGTGAGATCGACCTGGTCGAGTACGGCGGTCTGAAGTCCGGTCTCGACGACGACATCCGTCGCGAGGCGGTGCTGCTGTGATGGACCGCAAGGCCGCCAAGGAACTCGCCCACATCGAAGCGTGGTTCGAGCGGGTCGTCGAGATTGTCGAGCGTGGCCGGGACGCCTACCTGGCCGATGCGCTCCTGCAGGAGGCCGGCGACTCGCTGATGATGAAGCTCGGCGAGGCCGCCAACCGCTTGTCGAAGCTGGGCGTCCTGGCGCCCGCCGGCGTGGAATGGGCGATCGCGGTGGCGAACCGGAACTTCATCATTCACCAGTACGACGAGATCAATCGGTCGATCACTTGGCAGACCTTGGCTGTTGACCTCCGCGAGTGGCGCGAGTCGTTGGCGCCACTGTTCGCGGACGCATGCCGGTCTCTGGCGGTCAAGGCTGACGGCTCTGAAGAGCCGCTGCAGCGCAACTGACGCGCCATCCCTCCTCGCCCTCCTCACTCCTCCCCGGCTGCCCTCGCCGCTCCCGCTCCCGCCTCCACGTCACCCCACTCCACATCCCTGTCCCTGCCCCGGCACCCCAACCCTTTCTCGATCCCACACGTATTGCACCTCGAGGTGTACAGCCCCATGTCCACTTCAGGTTGGCCTGTGGATGAAGGTGCGTACCTGAGGGTCTGTGGAACGGAAACGGCCGTGACGGTCTCGATGCGCCGCATGTCGGCAGGCACGGGCTACCAGTACCTGCTGCGCAGCGTCGTGGCCGGCGACGGCGACCGCGCCATGTCGACGCCGCTCACCCGCTACTACGCCGAGACGGGTACGCCGCCCGGCCGCTGGATGGGTTCCGGCCTGGCAGCGTTCGGGGACGGCCGTCTGCACCCGGGCATGCAAGTGAGCGAAGCGCAACTGGCCTTGTTGATCGGGATGGGCCGGGACCCGGTGACCGGAGACCAATTGGGACTTGCCTATCCGACGTACAAGAAGCTTTCCGCCCGGATCGAGGAACGCGTCGCTGGGCTGGACCCGGAGATGACTCAGGAGGACTGTGCGGCCGAGACGAGCCGCATCGAAGCCGAGGAAACCAAAGCAGGGAGCCGGAATGCGGTCGCCGGCTTCGACCTGACCTTCAGCGTGCCGAAGTCGGTCTCGGTCCTGTGGGGCGTCGCCGACGCGGCGACCCAGGAACGGATCGTCAACGCCCACCACGCAGCCGTGAGCGACGTCCTTGCGTACTTCGAGCGCGAGGTCGCCGCCACGAGAGCGGGGCTCGCGGACCGCGATGGGGCGGTCGCCCAGGTCGGTGTCGCTGGTGTCGCGGCCGTCGCGTACGACCACTACGACTCCCGGGCAGGTGACCCGCAACTCCACACCCACCTCGTCTTGTCGAACAAGGTCCTCACTCTGCGCGACGGACAGTGGCGCAGCCTGGACGGCCGCCCGGTCTTCGCCTCTGTCACCGGACTCTCCGCGCACTACAACGCCCTGCTCGCCGACCGCCTGACACGCGACCTCGGTGTCGAGTGGGAGCTGCGTCAACGTGGCGCGGACCGGAACCCGCAGTGGGAGATCGTCGGCGTCAGTGACGAGCTGATCGCCGAGTTCTCGAGCCGTACCCGTGAGATCGAACTGAGGAAGGACGAACTCATCGCCGAGTACGTCGCCCGGCACGGCCGGATGCCCTCGGCGAAGACGATCGTCGAGCTTCGCGCCCAAGCCACCCTCGCCACCCGGCCACCGAAGGAAACCCGGTCCCTGGCGGACCTCACAGCACAATGGCGCCAGCGAGCGGCTGCGCATCTCGGGTTGGAGCCCACGTCGTGGGCAGCGACTCTGCTCGATAACGCCGCCGGGTCACTCAACGTGGACGACGTCCCCCTCGCGGCAATCGAAGCAATCGGCGCAGACGTTGTCACTGCGGTGAGCGTCAAGCGCTCGGTCTGGAGCCACTGGAATCTGCTGGCCGAGGTCTCGAAGCAGACGATGGACATGCGCTTTGCCAGCACCGCAGAACGGGAGGCGGTGGTGGCGATGGTGGTCGACGCGGCACAGTTCCAATCCGTGGCGCTGACGCCTCCGGAGTTGGCGATCAGTCCGGTTCGGTTCCAGCGCGAGGACGGGACCAGTATCTTCCGGCCACGGCACTCGGTGAAGTACTCCTCGACCGCAGTGATCGAAGCCGAGACCCGGCTCCTCGACCGCTCCGAAAAGACCACCGCACCGTCGGTGCCGCCATCCGTCGTCATGCGCGCCATCCGCGATGCCCATGGGGCGCTCAGCGCCGAACAGCGCACAGCCTTGGAGAGCATCACCGACTCCGGGCGCCTGGTCGACTTGTTGGTCGGCCCGGCCGGGGCGGGCAAGACCACGACCATGCATGCGCTTCGATCGGCGTGGGTCCACGAGCACGGCAGGGGGAGTGTCGTGGGTCTCGCACCGTCGGCCACCGCTGCGCAGGCCCTGGCGGACGACCTCAGAATCGCATGCGACAACACCGCCAAATGGCTGTACGAGTACGACCACGGCCGCACCCAACTCCGCCCCGGGCAACTGGTGATCATCGATGAGGCCACCTTGGCCGGCACAACCAGCCTCGACCGAATCAGCGGCATCGCCGCCGGCGCCGGCGCGAAGTTGCTGCTCGTCGGCGACCCCCACCAACTCCAGTCCATCGACGCCGGCGGCGCGTTCGCCCTGCTGGTTGACCGCCGTACCGACGCCCCCGAGTTGACCGAGATTCACCGGTTCAAGAACAAATGGGAGAAGCACGCCTCCCTCGCCCTACGCCGCGGGGAGGCCGAAGTCATGTCGACCTACGCCCGACAGGACCGAATCCGCGAAGGCATGACCGACGACATGCTCGACGCCGCCTACGAAGCCTGGCGCGCAGACACCAACTCCGGTGTGGCGAGCCTGCTCGTGGCCGAGTCCGCGCGCGCCGTACAAGCACTCAACGAACGAGCCCGCGCCGAGCGCCTGCTCGTCGACGGTGCTGTCAACGGCCGAGAAGTCCACCTCACCGGCGGGAGTCGGGCGTCGGTGGGCGATGTCGTGATCACTCGACGAAACGATCGCACCATCGAAACTACGGCCCGGGGATGGGTGATGAACGGAGACCGCTGGCGCATCACCGACATCCGACGAGACGGGTCCGTGGCCGTCAATCGTCTCGACCTGCGCCGCCGGGGGAGCAGCGTCCTGCCGGCGGAGTACGTCGAGCACCACCTCGACCTCGGGTACGCCGTCACAGCCCACCGCGCCCAGGGCATCACCGTCGACACCTCGCATGTCGTTGTTACGCCGACGACAACCCGGGAGAACCTCTACGTCTCGATGAGTCGCGGCCGAGACTCGAACATTGCGTACGTCGCCCTCGACCAACCGGACGACAGTCACTCGACTCCGGAACTCGAGGACGTCACGGCGCGCACCGTGCTGTTCGGAGTGCTCCAACACAGCGGCGCCAGCTTGTCCGCCCACCAGACGATGGAAGCCGAGTACGCCATCCACGGCGGCATCGCCCGCCTCGCCGCAGAACTCGAGACCATTGCCGCCGATGCACAGCGGGACCGCTTCGTCGACTTGCTCAACCGATCCGGGCTGACAGCCGACCAGCTATCGGCTGCTGTTGAGTCTGCCGCTTTCGGACCCCTCACCTCCGCACTCCGCAGAGCCGAGGCCTACCACCACGACCTGGAAGCCCTGGTGCCCCGTATCGTCCGACAGCACGGCCTCGATGACGCCGACGACATCGCGGCTGTACTCCGCCATCGCACGGACCGCGTCGCCTCGTCTTCTCCACGAGGTTGCCGACTTCACCCGAGACTGATCGCCGGACTCATCCCCGAGCCGCTGGGTGTGATGAGCATCAAGGATCGTCAGGCGCTCGATCAGCGTAAGGAGCTGATCGAATCTCGCGCGCGGATGCTTGCAGACATGGCGATCTGTTCGGGGGATGCCTGGGTTCGGTGCTTGGCGGAGCTGCCAAGCCGTCCGTGGGGCCGAGACGAATGGCTCGGTGCGGCGATCACAGTCGCTGCCTACCGCGACCGCTACAACATCACCTCGGTCGTGCCTGTTGGTGCGGGATTGGTCAGCGAGACCCAATGGATGGATCGTCAGCGAGCGTTGGGCGCGGTCCGTGACGCGTCATGCCTCGGTCGGACCGACCGCGGTGGGGCGCACCTAGTTGGCGGCGGGTCGGTCATCTCGGCTCCATAGGCGGCTCCCGCGTCCGGATGGCCGCCCAGTCATGGTCGGAGCAACGCAGTCCCATCGGGCAGTTCGGTTGTGGCACAGGCTTCTTCGCCCGGAAGGAGTTCCAGCAGCTACTGAGCCTGTGGCGCTGCAGCCTGGTCGTCATCGCTCGCGTCGGCTATCTCGATCGACATCGCCCACGCGCTCATGGTGTCGAGGACATCGCGTAGCCGCTCGCCGTGGGGAGTCAGCTGGTACACCACGCGGGGCGGGATCTCGGGGTACGAGGTACGAGTCACTATGCCGTAGGCCTCGAACTGGCGAAGACGGCTGGTCAGCGTGTGCGGGCTGATGCCGGGCAGGGCAGCACGCAACTCGGTGAATCGGAGCGGCCCGGGAAGGAGTTCGCGGACCACGAGTGTGGCCCAGGGTCCGTTGACCAAGGCCAGAAAGCGCGCAACCCCGCACTCGGGAAGGCTCGAGTTCGTCACATTGTGACGATAGCCCATTAGTGCAGTTGATGTAACTGGTGCAGTGCTTGTACTAATGGCTCATGACCTATGTGATTCATGGCGCTACCGGCGCCCAAGGTGGACCCGTCGTCGCCGCTCTCACCGCAGTGGGCAAGCCCGTCGTCGCACTCACCCGCAGGCAGGATGCCGTCGTTAACGGAGCACGTGTGCGGGCCGTAGATGCGTCTTCGGTTGAGCAGTTGGCCGAGGCCTACCGCGGAGCAGACGGTGTCTTTGTGCACTTGCCGATGGCAAGCGAGGCTGACAGAGAAGCCTTCGCAAGAAGCGTCGTTGCAGCGCTGGGGGAGGTGCGACCGGCCCGGGTGGTGTTCTCCACGAGCGGTAGCGTCGTCGTGCCCGAAGGGGGTGCCGGGCAGAGCACGTCAGCGGGGGTCTCGACCCTGATCAACGGACTCGAGGAAACCGGACTGGACCACGTGGTCGTGGCTCCTCGGCTGTTCCTGGAGAACCTGCTGATGCCACCGGTCGTCGCATCGGCACGCGAGCGCGGCTCCTTGCCCTACCCGCTGCGGGCAGACTTTCCCGTGTCCTGGGCTTCCCACCTCGACGTGGCCGACGTCGTCGCTGAACTGTTCGCGCGCCGCGAGGTCCCTGGCGTCGTGGAGGTCGGCCACGATCCAGCGATTCTCGGAGCTGACCTGGCTGGAGCGTTCGGCACGCGGCTCGGCCACGACGTCGCTTATCAGGCACTCACGCCAGCGGCCTTCGGGGAGATCATCAAGCCACTGCTTGGCCCGGCGTCCACAGGTGTCGTAGGCCTGTACGAGTACCTGGGCTCACTCGCGCACGCTGCCATCGCTCCGGGGCGCTCAGCGCAGTCGCTGCTCGGAATCATGCCCCGAAGTGTCCAACAGTGGCTGGCCGACGTGAGCTTGTGAGAGCGCGGCCGCAGGACCGGCAGTCGCTCCGTAGCCACGGATGTTCAGTCGGTTCGCTGCGGTGTGAGCCGCCCGGCGGCGCGCTCTGCCACGAAGGCGTGTGGATGCCGGCAATGAGGCCACCGGCAGGGTGTGCCTGCTTGAGACGCCGGACTGTCGATAGGTGGATGAACCGGTGACGCGAAGCTCAGCCCGGCCAGTCGATGCTGAGGAACTGAGTTTCCGTGAACTCCTCGAGCCCGGCGCGGGCGCCTTCACGGCCGAGGCCGGACTGCTTCATACCGCCGAACGGCGCCGAGGGGTCGGAGACGATCCCTCGGTTGATGCCGACCATCCCGGCGTCGATGGCCTCCCCGATTCGCATCGCGCGCTGGAGATCGCCCGCAAAGACGTACGCCGCAAGACCGAACTCGGACGCGTTGACGAGTCGCAGCATCTGCGCCTCGTCTGTCCAGGTCACGATTGGTGCGACTGGGCCGAAGATCTCGTTCATGACGACGTCGGCGTCGGCCGGAACGTCCTGTAGCACGGTGGGCGCATAGTAGAAACCCTTGCTGTTGGGAATCGACGCCTGATGTGTGACTCGTGCGCCAGCCGCGACGGCGGACTCGACGAGCGCCTTGATGCCATCGACTGCCTTGGCCGAGATGAGCGGCCCGATCTGGGACCCCTCCGCTGCCGGGCCTACCGTCAGCGACTCGACAGCAGCACCGAGCTTGGTGGAGAACTCGTCGGCGATGTCGGCATGGATGTACAGGCGGTTTGCGGCGGTGCAGGCCTGTCCTGCGCCCCGGAATTTTGCGACCATGGTGCCAGCGACCGCAGCGTCGATGTCGGCGTCCTCGGTCACCACGAGCGGCGCGTTGCCGCCCAACTCCATCGATGAGTTGACGACACGTTCGGCCGCCTGCTTCAGCAGCAGCCGTCCGATGCCGGTCGACCCGGTGAAGGAGATCTTGCGGACGCGCGGGTCATTCATCCATGTCGTCACAACTGACGGCGCGTCGGTCGTCGGTACGACATTGACCACCCCATCTGGCAGCCCGGCCTCGATCAGGAGTCGGGTCACGGCGAGCGCCGTCAGCGGTGTCTCTGACGCAGGTTTGAGGACGACGGTGCACCCGGCTGCGAGGGCCGGCGCAATCTTGCGTGTCGCCATCGCTGCAGGAAAGTTCCACGGAGTCACGAGCGCGGCGACACCGACGGGTTTGTGTGTCACGACCGTGCGCGTGCCACCTGCGGGGGACACACCGTAGTCACCGGTGGTTCGAACGGCCTCTTCGGCGAACCAGCGGAAGAACTCCGCGGCGTAGGTGACCTCGCTTGTTGCGTCAGACAACGACTTTCCGTTTTCCAAAGAGATCATCGCGGCGAGGCTGTCGCGGTCGCGGATCATCAGTTCGTACATCCGACGCAGCACTTCGGAGCGTTCGCGCGGGGCAGTGCGGCTCCACGCGGAGAGGGCAGCAGCGGCTGCATCCACTGCTGAGGTCGCGTCGTCGGGTCCGCCGTCGGACACCTGTGCGATGACCTCGCGGCTCGCCGGGTTCTCTACGTCGAATTCCCCAGCGGATCCCGGCACCCACTGTCCAGCGATGAAGAGATCATTCATCGTGATGCCTGCGGTGCGTTCTTCGAGGTCAGTCCGCTGTCCGATGCCGACTTTGGGCGGCGGCGGAACGACTCCGGGATCCGGCCGTCTAGATCAGCCTTGACGAGCAGCGCCATCAACCGGGTAGCTGGCCGGATCTGCAAGATGGCCCCGCCGTTGATCCACAAGCCTCGCTGGCCGGTTTGACCCCACATCGCCGACCATTCTCCTTCTTCGTCCCAACGTGCGATCTCTCCAACACGTTCAGCGACCTCGGCGCCGAACTGATCTGCGACCTCAACCTGTCGATTCTGATACCCGGTTGCAAGGATGACGATGTCGGCGTCCAACGTCGTGCCGTCGTCGAGATCGGCACCAGCCTCCGCGAACTCGACAACGCGATCGAAGGGCAGAATCTTGATTCCTCCGGCGATGATCACGTCGGAGGCACCCTTGTTCAGGTAGAACCCACCTCCGGTGCGCTGAAACAGATCGGGCCAACCCTGGCCGTCGAATCCGTCCCCGATCCGCATCCCGGCTCCTTCGAGGCCCTTCAGCAGATCCGAGTCAAGACTCTTCGCGAACGAGTGATACTGCCGCAATCCGGCTTCTCGGATCGGCCTGACCTGAGTCATCCCGTCGCGGAGGTCGACCAGATCGGTCGGAATCGTCGGGTCGAGATGTTCGGCGTACACGAGATTGGCCGTCTCGACCTGGTTCACCACCACTGGACCTCGCTGCACCATCGTCACTTCGACGCCGTTCTCGTACAGGTCGAGTGCGATGTCGTGCGCGCTGGTCGCGGTGCCGACGACCACCGCCTTGCGTACGTCGAAGTCCGCTGCCTTCGTGTAAGCCGAAGAGTGGATCACCTGCCCGCGGAACGACGACAAGCCCGGAAGCGTGGGCACTGATGGACGTCCGCCAATGCCGCCGGTGGCGAGGATGATGTGCTGTGGATGAAGAACGCGCTCGCTGCCGTCCGATCGCTGAACGGTCGCCGCCCAGAGCCCGTCCTCGTCGGCGTACTTGGCGCCGAGGAACTCGGCCGAGTTCCACACATTCAGGTTGAGGTAGCGCGCGTAGGTCTCCAACCAGTCGCCCATGACGTCCTTGGGAAGGAACTCGGGATAGTGAGGTGGATAGGACAGGAACGGGAACGCGTTCATCTCGACGGTGTTGTGCAGGCAGAGTGAGTCATAGCGAAGTCGCCAGTTGTCGCCGACTCGCTCGTTCTTGTCGATGATGAGGGCATCGACTCCGACCTTCGCCAGGTGAGCGGCTGCCACCAGCCCCGCTTGTCCACCACCCACGATCAGCACTTCCGGACTGCCCTCGGCCCAGTCGCGGCGCCGACGGTCGTGCTCTCCGAACGTCTGCCCACGATAGGAAGGCGTGAAGCCGTTGCCGCGGGGGTGCCGGTCGGGTGCGCGGACATCCTTCAATTCCTCAAGGCGCGTGTACATGGCCCGCACGGCAAATCCATACGCGGACGTCTCGTCCGGTGTCGCGTTGATGAGCGCCACAGCTCTCCCGGACTTCGTGTCGAAGTCGAAGAAGGCCTCCACCATGGCGTCGTCCCCTTCGCCGACCACCTGCGGTTCCGGCCACGCTGAGGAGACCGAGAAGCCGGTTGGCTGGATCTCGTCGAGCACGCTCAGCAACATCGACACGACGGCGTCCCGGCCATGGAACTGACGGAAGTCCCAGGTGAGTGCTCCGTTGTCGCGGAGGTCGGACTGTTCTGCGAACAGGCCCAAGAGCGCGTCCGCGCTCCGAGTGGTGAGTGCATGTTCGAGATCGAGCGCCCAGGCTGCGGCTCCATCACTGATTCCGAGCGTGCTCATGTGAATTCCTTCGGTTTCGGTGCAGGGCTGCGTTGCATCGCTGTTCGTCGGGTAGGTAGAGGTAGTGGGCGTCGTGCCGGACGCTCAGGTCCTGGCTGGCTTTGGTGGCCGCACCCCGTCGCTGAGCAGATCCTGCTGGTCAATCTCACGTTTGAGGATCTTCCCGGTCGTGCCCTTCGGCAGCCCTTCGCTCAGCTGGAAGATTCGCGGAACTTTGTATGCGGCGAGACGCTCGGCGAGCCACTCACGCAGCTCAACCAGGTCGATGTCCGATCCCTGCTGCGGCACCAGTACCGCCGCGACCTCTTCGCCAAGTCGGTCGTCAGGTACGCCGACGACAGCACACTCCAAGATCGAGGGGTGTCTGTAGAGGACATCCTCGATCTCGGTCGGGTACACGTTGTAGCCACCTCGGATGATCAAGTCCTTCAGTCGGCCCACGATCCACAGATCGCCGTCGGCATCCATGGTGCCCAGGTCCCCGGTGAGGAACCACGGTCCGCTACGCACGCTGGCAGTCGCTTCCGGGCGCTTCCAGTACTCACGCATCACGCCAGGTCCATCCACGGCCACCTGTCCTACCTCACCGAGAGGGGCAGGCTGCAAGTCGTTGTCGAGGATCGCGATACGAGTCCCATGCACCGCGCGCCCCACGCTGCCCTCTTTGGTCTGATGGTGAACAGAACCACACGTCGCGGCGGCCGACGTCTCGGTCAAGCCGTATCCGTCGACCATGTGAGCGCCGAACCTCGCGAGGAACGCGTCCTTCACCGCGGTAGGAAGCGGTGCCCCGCCGCACAGGCACAGCCGCAAGCCGGCGAGATCGGCGGGAGTGTACGAAGTCTCTGCGTGGAGCATCTCGTTCCACATCGTCGGCACGCCGGCCATCGCCGTGAGCCGGTGGGACACGGCAAGCTTGAGCATTGCCTCGGCGTCGAATCGACGAAGTAGGGAGAGGCCGCCGCCGACGTAGTGGATAGCACCCATCGCCGAGACCTGGCCGAATACGTGGAAGAGCGGCAACGCCGTGCCCATACGGTCATCCGGCCCGACTTCCAGCCCAATCGATGCTGCCTGTGCCGTTGAGATCAGGTTGCGATGGCTGAGCACTGCTCCTTTGGGACGACCCGTTGTCCCGGACGTGTAGAGAATCGCGGCAGAGTCGCTGTCGTCCAGGTCGACGTACTCAGGGAGGCCGCCAGTTTCATCCGTCACGTCCCTGGCTACGGAGCCAGGACTCAGGATCCAGGTGGGCGTGGTCACTCTTGCTGCCGCGACGGAGAGGGCATCGGAAGTGTCGTCATAGCCGACGGCAAGGGTGCATTGAGCGTCGCTGAGGTAGTACTCAATCTCAGGGGCCGTACAGAGCGTGTTCACAGTCACGGCCGTGGCTCCGATCGACAGGATGCCGTAGTAGACAAAGACGAACTCAGCACTCGAAGGAACAACCATGAGCACTCGGTCGCCGCGGTTGACCCCGCGGTCCTTGAGTCCCAATGCCGCGCGAGCGACGTTGGCCTGCAACTCCGCATAGCTCCATGCCTGGTCGTCCACACGGAGAGCGATGTGCTCGGGAGTGGACTCGGCATGCTCCCAGATGTTGCGCACCACGTTTGTCATCCAGATCATTCCTTGTCAGATTCGGGGAGCTCGAGAAATTGCGCCTGACCACGTCAGCGTGGCCAGGACATGTGCTTTTGGCAGCGACTCAAAGAGCAGATTGGGTGAGGAAATCAGGCCCGCTATCCGGGCCTGGTGACCATTGTTCGCAGCCATGATGCATAGCGACGCGCCACCGCAGGCACAGGAATTGCGCAAAGAGTCGCCGCTTCCATGCGGATATCTCCAGCGCCTCTTCGCGTCCGAGCTGCGCCGAGAGCGGTCGGCCGGACAGCGCGCCCTGTTCAGTCCGTTCGAGGTTTGACCGCCGAGCGCAGCGGACGTTACCGTCGCTGGGTTAGCGAGCGATTAGTAACTGCTGTCGCCGCCGCGAACTGACAGCGGTCAGACGCGCTCGACAGAACCAACCTCAGGGAGTGCCACATGGACTACAACCGCATCGCGATCGTGACCGGTGCCGCCCGCGGCATCGGCGCCGCCGTTGCCCGCAGACTCGCCTCAGACGGGATGGCAGTTGCGGTCCTGGACCTCGACGAGTCAGCCTGCATTGGCGTCGCCGACAGCATCAAGGCGGCCGGTGGACGATCAATGGCAATCGGTGCCGATGTGGCCGACGAATCCGCTGTGCTGCATGCCGTCGATCGAGTGGTGGGCGAGCTCGGTGCCCCGACGGTGCTTGTCAACAACGCCGGCATCATCCGCGACAATCTGCTGTTCCGGATGAGCGTGGAGGACTGGGATGCCGTGATGAACGTGCATCTGCGCGGCGCGTTCCTGATGAGCCGGACCGCCCAGGCGCACATGACGAAAGCTGGCTTTGGTCGGATCATCAACCTCTCGAGTGCCTCAGCCGTAGGCAATCGGGGTCAGGCGAACTACGCCGCCGCAAAGGCCGGCATCCAGGGTTTCACCAAGACACTGGCCAACGAGCTGGGCAAATTCGGTGTGACTGCCAATGCCATCGCCCCGGGATTCATCGAGACGGAGATGACGGTCGCCACGGCGGAGCGCATGGGTGTCTCATTCGAGAACTTCAAGGCGGAGATCGCCGCACAGATCCCGGTCGGGCGGACTGGCTGTCCGGCGGACATCGCACACGCCGCGTCATTCTTCGCCAGTGAAGCGGCAGGCTTCGTGTCGGGACAGGTGCTTTACGTCGCTGGGGGGCCGGTTTCATGAGGACGTTCGAGGACATCGCTCACCTCCAGCAGGCCGTCGGAACCCATCTGGGCTACTCCGAATGGCACACCATTACCCAAGAGCAGATCAATACCTTCGCGCGAGCGACCGGTGACCACCAGTGGATCCACGTCGATCCGGTTGAGGCGTCGACGGGTCCGTTCGGTACGACCATCGCGCATGGGTACTTGACGCTGTCCCTGGTCCCGCAACTGATCTGGGAAATCTATGACGTCAAGGGCGTCAAGATGGGTGTCAACTACGGAGCAGAGAAGCTTCGATTCCCGGCGCCAGTCCCTGTGGACTCCAAGGTGCGGGCGGGAGTCGAACTGCTCTCGGTCGTGCCCGCGGGCGGCGGGCACAAGGTCAACGCGTTGGTCATCTTGGAACGAGAGGGCGGCGACAAGCCGGTTTGTGTGGTCGAGACCGTATCCATGCTGGCTTGACTCCCGGGATGAACAGGAACTGCCTCAGTGCCCGCGTGCGCGAACGATGCGTAGAGCCAATTCCGCGTATTCCTCACCCAACTCTTCAGGGCTCAGTCTGAAGTCGTCGCTGAACCACCGTGCAAGGTCTATGCCGAGGGACAGGATTGCGGACGCAGCGATCCGAGGGTCCGGGATGTCGAAGGTTCCTGCCTTGATACCCGCGGCGATCAGATCGATCAATTCCACGTCGATGCGATGGCGAAGGGCCGTGATCTCTTCCAGGTGCTCCGGATCGAGCGCGGCCATCTCGTAGTTCACGATCCGTGCGCGGGTGTGGTTGCGTGCGTGATCGGCGATGAAGTCCCTGACTACGGTATGCAGTTGTTCGGCAGGATCGCCTGACGATCCCCGGCCTTCCAGCATGAGCGCCAAAGTGGTCTCGTGGCCAGCCTTCGAGATCAGGAAGAGCAACTCTTCCTTGGACTTGTGGTGCACGTAGAGCGCGGCGGAACTGGTGCCGGCGGCGGTCGTGATGTCCCGGGTCGAGGTGCCGTGAAAGCCTCGCTCCGCAAAGGCTTTTGTCGCGGACTCCAGGATTCGCTGTTTCGTGACCTCGGTCCGAGACGGCTCTGCCGATGCGGTCATTGGCCCTTCCCTCGTGTCGCGCGAGCGGAACTGGCGCCGATGCTCGCGCTCTTGGTCATGTCTCGCTGGACCCCAGATCTCCGGAGGGTGACGAGGTCAAGCCCGATCATACGTATTTCACCGGCGAACACTCATTGCTCCAGAGGTCGGAAGAGGCCAGGAGATCGACCGTGATACTGCGATGCCTCGATCGATCTGCGCTGCGACGTCGGGCGGAAGTGCAACGGCGGACCGACTCTCCAGGTCCACGTTCACCACGACGAGCTCAAGAATCGACGAGAGCGCCCGTGTCGTCTGGTTCAGGACGAAAACGAGGACGTGCGCTGCTCGTTCTGAGCGATCGATCCAGACGGGGTGGACCGAGAAGAGGTCTCTCTCGTGCAGCTCAGCAAAGAATCCGATGTGGTGCTCAGCGGCGAACGTCCCCATCCTGCGGCTGGAGCGGTACTCGTCATCGATGCCTACCTGTTCGGACAGCAGGTCAGCTCCCGTGACGCCGAGGGCATAGATGTGGCGCACGTTCATGTGTCCGTTGCCGTCGGTCAGATCTGGTGCGACGTGCCCCTCAGCAATGGCGCAGAGCGCACGGACGTCGTCGAAGGAAGGCTTCGGTGAATTTCGCATGGGGGGTCCATTGTGGTTGGCCGGTTGTGATGCGGGAGTGCGCGATCGTGACGGAGGTCTCCGTATTCGTTGGTTGACGAAAGTGCTCGCGCAGCGCACAGTAGCAGCACATTACTGGGCGCTCGCTAACCTACCTCCTGAAGGAGCCATCATGCCTGAAGCCGTCATTGTCTCGCTCGCTCGCTCGCCGATCGGTCGCGCATTCAAGGGATCCCTCAAGGACATGCGTCCTGATGACCTGACCGTGCAGATGATTCACGCAGCTCTCGCCAAGGTGCCTGAGCTGGACCCGGTGGACATCGAGGACCTCATGCTGGGAGTGGGGCAGCCGTCGGGTGAGGCTGGGTTCAACATCGGGCGCACGGTCGGGGTCCTCGCCGGACTCGACCACCTTGCTGGCGTGACCGTCAATCGTTACTGCGCGGCGAGTGTCCAGACCACACGCATGGCGCTGCATGCCATCAAGGCCGGCGAGGGCGACGTCTACATTTCCGGCGGAGTGGAGACGATCAGCCGCTATCAGGAAGGCTGGGCCGACGGACCGGCCGGCTCGGAGAACCCGTTGTTCGCCGCGGCGCAGGCGCGTACAGCCGCCGCTGCGGCTGGCGGGCCGATGTGGAGCGAGCCCCGCGCAGAGGGCCTGTTGCCCGATGCCTACATGTCGATGGGGCTGACCGCCGAGAACGTGGCGCAGTTCAAGGGCGTGTCTCGCGAGGACCAGGACGCGTTTGCAGCGCGAAGTCAGAACCGCGCCGTCGCCGCCATCGACTCGGGCTTCTGGGCTCGCGAGATCACCCCCGTGACGCTCCCTGACGGCACCGTGGTGAGCGCCGACGACGGTCCCCGTCGTGGGGTGACGACAGAAACCCTCGCGGGGCTCAAGCCGGTATTTCGACCCGACGGGTCCGTCACAGCGGGCAACTGTTGCTCCCTCAACGACGGTGCTGCCGCGATCGTCATCATGTCGGACACGAAGGCCAAGGATCTCGGTCTCACTCCGTTGGCCCGCATCGTCAGCACTGGTGTGTCGGGACTGTCCCCAGAGATCATGGGGCTCGGACCTGTCGACGCCTCCCGGCTCGCGCTCGCCCGGGCAGGAATGACGATGAACGACATCGACCTCGTTGAGATCAACGAGGCGTTCGCCGCGCAGGTCATTGCCTCGGCCCGAGAGCTCAAGATCGACGAGGACAGGCTCAACGTCAACGGCGGAGCGATCGCCGTGGGTCACCCGTTCGGTATGACGGGTGCCCGCATCACGGGCACCCTTATCAACTCGTTGCAGTGGCACGACAAGCAGTTCGGGCTTGAAACGATGTGCGTTGGCGGCGGTCAGGGGATGGCCATGGTGATCGAGCGGCTCTCCTGAAACGAGAACAGTGGCGAGCAGGGCGTCCATGTCTGACATGGACGCCCTGTGATGCCTTTCGGCGCGAACTCAGCTCTCCATCAACCTGAGCGCGACGGCCAGCGTCACGATGCCCGCTGACGTGGTGGGGTCCTGGCCTGTGAGTTGACCGACTCGCTTGATGCGGTAGGCGACGGTGTTGGGATTTACCATCAGGTCCTTGGCAGTCCGCGTCATGTTCATGTCGTTGGCCACGTACGAGCGCAGGGTATTCACGAGATCGGCCTCGTGCTCGGCGTCGTATGCCAACAGTGGACCGAGGGCTTCTTCCAAGAGGTCCTCGGCGTAGTCGCTACGGACCAGGATGCGATCAAGGATGACCTCGGAAAACAGAATCGCTCCGCCACGGGGACGCAGCGAAGCAGCAACGGCCGCCGCTTCCTGAGCCTCGCGGAAGGAGCGCTGGATTCCTGCGACTCCGTCGTGAGGGCGTCCGACCGACACCCGCCATTGCGGGTTCTCCTCGGCAATCTTGTGGGCAGTTGCGTGGAGGCGCTGCAGTTCGGCCGCGTTGCCGATTCGAACGAGGCAGATCACGTCGCCGTCGCGAACACCGAGTAGCACTTTCGCCTGCGGCGTCATGTTCTGTCGACAGGCTTGCAAGATCTTGATCGTCTCCGACCGTGCCTGCTCAGGCGGGGTTTCACCGGGCTTGATGACGGCCACCGCCAGTTTGCTGTCGGATGTGGGGTTCAGGCGTGCGATCTCAACGCGCGCGCGATCCGAGAGAACCTGTCCGAGCAGCAGGCTCTCGAGGAGGTCACTGCGCAGCACATCGCGGGCTCGATACGCACCCGCGGATTCCTCGGCGTAGACCTGCGCCAGGGTGATCGACACCCTGTCGACGTAGGAGAAGATGCGGCTGACCAGGCCCAGTGCCGCCTCGCGCATGACCGGGTCGTCACCCGCCTCGTCCAGCACTGCTTGCCAGATCCGCGCGCCCCAGATGCGGTAGCTCTGAAGCAGTGAGGTGAGACTGACGTCCTGATGCACTCGTCGAGACGCGCTGCGCTGGATGTTTTCGAGGTGGCGAGATCCTTCCGGATCCTCGTCGAGCAGGCTCTCGAGCAGGTCGGTCACGGTCAGTAGAGCGGTCTCCATGACGTCACCAGAAACCGTGAGGGCTCCCAGGCTCCCGTAGTCAAGGACGTCGCTCTTGACGTCCGCGACGATGAGGTCAGCGAGATTACGACGTCGACGGAGAAGTCTCTCCACCAATAGCCGGCCGTCGGCGCTCACCGGCGCAGTCACCCGGGCTCCGCGGGCTGGGTCAATCATTCCGCACCTCCCTCCATCGATCAGCAGAACAGGCATTGAGGAAACCCCGAAGTTCGCCGAGAAAGTCTTCGAACTTCGACGAGAGATCACATGGCGAGGGCGTCAATATCGCCATGTGATGTTACCGCGTCGAGACGATCACCTTGCGCCTTGTTCGAGGCAGACGTGATCCGCTTCGCCGCACCCCAGGGCCCATCGGGGGCCCTGGCCAACTTGAGAGTTCTTGGACCAGCATGACCGCGACCGCACCCGCATCTGCAGCCACCGTCCTTGTGCGCAACGACGGTCCTGTTCGCATTCTGACCATCGACAACGCTCCAAAGCGCAACGCTTTCGATAGCAAGATGACTGCTCGCCTTCTCGACCTGCTGCACGAGGCGGACGCCGATTCGGCGGTCCGATGCATCGTCGTGACGGGTGCCGGAACCTCGTCGTTCTCCTCGGGGCACGATCTCGCAGAGGTCATGGAGAACCCCGAAACAGCTGGTGATCCTGTTGCCAACGCTGCTTTTACCACTCCGCCGCTTCTCGGAACCCCGGTCATCGCGGCAGTCAACGGCAACGCCTACGCGGCTGGTTTCATCCTTGCTCTCAACTGCGACCTGCGGGTTGCCGGGAGCAACGCCCGGTTCTGTGCCGTTGGGGCCAAGATTGGCCTGGTCCCCGTCGGCGGGCAGCTCAGCCGACTGCTCAGCGTTGTGACCTACCCGACGGCATTCAAGATGTTGGCGACGGCGCAGCCCATCGACGCCCACGAGGCACTCGCCTCCCAGTTCGTCACCACCGTCTGTGAGCCCGCCGACACCCTTGACGAGGCAATTCGGCTCGCGAAACAGGTCGCGGAGGTGTCGCCAGCGGTGATCAGGGCCATCAAGACAGGGCTGAGGGCGACTATGTCTCACGGGCTCGACGCTGGCCTCACGCTCGAGCCGAAACTGGCCGGCGTTATTCGCGAGCTTCCCGATGGCGCAGAGGGCGTCGCTTCCTTTCTCGACAAACGGCCCGCCGCTTACCCCGACAGCCCCGAAGGCCTGCAGGACCAGCTTGACGAGGCTCTCTCGTCGCACTTGACGAGCATCACCAGAGGCTGACGGTGACGCCGCCGATCGCCAACGACTCAACCACGGGCGGGCACGTAGGATTGTACGGCCTGCCGACGTCCTCGGTGACCAGTCGACCGATCACGGCGGTGGCGCTGATTGCGTTGAGCACGCTGTTGTCGATGAGCGCCTGGTTCTCCGCAACGTTCGTGGTCCCGCAGTTGAAGGACGACTGGGGTCTCGGTGCTGGCGGCACCTCGGCGCTCACAATCGCGGTCCAACTGGGATTCGTCGTCGGCGCGTTGGTGTCTGCCGCCACGGGCGTCGTCGACGCCATCCCCACTCGGACGCTGATCTCCGTCGGCGGCCTCGGCGCAGG
This sequence comes from Nocardioides sp. Root240, assembly GCF_001428825.1. Taxonomy (GTDB): domain Bacteria; phylum Actinomycetota; class Actinomycetes; order Propionibacteriales; family Nocardioidaceae; genus Nocardioides. The sequence continues at coordinate 378,176 of NZ_LMIT01000009.1, forward strand.
TCTGTGCAACGCGGGCCTCCTGATCTGCGACGGCCTTGCCTCGGCGTTGCCTCTGCGTGTCGCCACCGGAATGTTCCTTGCGGCCGTGTATCCGCCGGCGGTCAAGGAGGTGTCGACCTGGTTCCTCCGCGGACGAGGCAAGGCCCTGAGCGTCATGATCGGCGCCCTCACGCTGGGCTCGGCCCTACCGCACCTGGTGAGAGCCACGGGTGGTGGCGTCGACTGGCGCCTGGTGATCGGAACCACCAGTGTGCTGGCCATCGCCGGTGGCCTCGTGGTGCTGCTCATTCGAGGCTCGGGACCCTATCCCTTCCCGCGTCGCCCTTTCAGCCTCGGCGGCGGGCTGAGGTCGATCCGCAACCGGGATGTGGCTCTGGCCAACGTCGGCTACGTCGGACACATGTGGGAGCTCTACGCCATGTGGGCGTTTGTAGGCTCCTTCATCGTGGCGCTGCCTGCCGTGGCATCTCGCTCCGACGCAGAGAGCTTCGGTGCTCTGCTCGCCTTCATCTGCATCGGCGTCGGCGCGGCCGGATGCCTGCTGGGAGGCGTGATGGGAGACAGATGGGGAAGACCGCGCGCTGCTCTGATCAGCCTCGTGTGCTCGGGCGGCTCGGCTCTGCTCCTGGCGGGGACCTACACCACGGCGCCGCTCGGGCTCGTCCTCGGTGTCTGCGCTTTCTGGGGGTTCTGGGTCATCGCCGACTCAGCCCAATTCTCCGCCATGGTCGCGGAGAGCGCGGACCCCGACTATGTCGGCGGCGCGATCTCCCTTCAGCTGGCTCTCGGCTACATCACGACGATGGTGACGTTGGCCGTCATCCCGCAATTGGTTGATCACTTCTCGTGGCGTACCGCCCTCATGGTCCTGGCCGTCGGCCCCGCTGTAGGGGCGGTGGCGATGGTTGTCGCCGATCGCGCCAGATCCGCGCGAGCCTGAGTGTCGCGGCCCGTCCCCGGGCTTCGGGATTTTCGACACAGGTGCGGCGCAATGTCCTCGTCCTGCCCGTCGAACCGGGGCACTCAGGGCCGACAAACTCGGACGGTCACAGTTCAGGACGCGCCCAGACGGTGCAGATGAGAGAGGTTCGACATGGTTGCAGATGACCAGCGCATACCAGTAAGCACTCCCGGCGCTTCGGCCGTGGACATCGGAACGCTTCCCCCGTTGGGTGTTGTCCCGGAGAAGATGTCCGCCCAGGTCGTGCGGCAGGACCGCTACGGTGACCCGGCGTCGGCCTTCGTTCCAGAGGTGGTCCAGACACCGCGGATCGGGCCGGGAGAGGTGCTCGTCGCGGTCATGGCGGCCGGCGTCAACTACAACAACGTGTGGGCTGCGCGCGGCTACCCGGTCGACCAGGTCGCTACTCGTCAGCGGCGAGGAGAGCCCGAGGACTTCCACATCGGCGGATCCGACGCGTCGGGCATTGTCTACGCCGTCGGCGAGGGCGTAGCCAACTGGGCCGTGGGTGACGAGGTCGTGGTGCACCCCGGTGTGTGGGACGCCGATGACCCGTGGATCGCCGCAGGACGCGATCAGATGATTGCTCCCAGCGCGAAGATCTGGGGTTACGACACCAACTACGGTTCCTTCGGCCAGTTCGCTCGCGTGCAGTCGCACCAGTTGATGCCGAAGGCGGATCACCTGTCCTGGGCCGAGGCCGCAGCTCCCACTCTGGTCGGCACCACGGCGTACCGGATGCTGTTGGGCTGGGAGGGCAATACCGTCCGGGACGGTGATCTGGTCCTGGTCTGGGGCGGTTCCGGCGGGCTCGGAACGCAGGCCAGCCAGCTGGTCAAGGCGGCCGGCGGTCGCGCCATCGCAGTCGTGTCCGGCGATGACCGGGGCGCCTACGCGATGAAGTATGGCGCCATCGGCTACCTCGATCGTCGTAAGTACAGCCACTGGGGCGTCCCGCCGCTCGTCGATGACAAGGACGGTCAGAAGACATGGACCGCGGGTGCCCGCCAGTTCGGCAAGGACTTCTGGGAGATCGCGGGCGGTCGCGAGGAACCGGCCATTGTGTTCGAGCACCCGGGCGCAGCGACCGTCCCAACCTCGATCTTCCTCTGCCAGCCCGGCGGCATGGTCGTGATCTGCGCCGGCACCACCGGCTTCGACGCCATGGTTGACCTTCGATACCACTGGACGCGCCAGAAGCGCCTGCAAGGTTCGCACGGCACCAACGACGCCCAGGCCTACGCGTACAACGACCTCGTGCGCGCAGAGAAGATCGATCCAGTTCTCGGCCGGGTTCTCAGTTTCGCTGATGTCGCGCGGTCGCACGCCGAGATGGGGCGTGGCGAAGAGGTTTTCGGCAACACGGTCCACCTGGTAGGTGCTGATACTCCGGAGGCTGGTCGAAAGTAGCCCCTTGGCGAGTGGTGGCGGGTGCAGCCCCGGTCGTGGATTGCGGCTAAGGCGTCACCCGTCACTCCTTTTCTAGGTGTGACGGCCGCAATCATGAGAGTATGCTCTCAAACAAAGTGCACTCACGATTAACCGTTGCAGCGAGAGGGTCGTCATGTTCGGAGACACGTCACAGGTCGACCCGGCACGCTTCCGAGAAGTGCTGGGGCAATACCCGACGGGAGTTGTCGTCGTGACCGCTGTCGACGCGGCGGGAGAGCCCATCGGGATGACCGTAGGATCGTTCACCTCGGTGTCCCTGGACCCGCCGTTGGTGGCCTTCTTGCCGAGCCAGTCGTCGTCGTCATGGCGAGCGCTCCGTGAGAGCGGGGATGCTTTCTGCATCAACGTTCTCGGGTCCGGTCAGGAGGACCTTTGCCGGGCCGTCGCGATGCGGAAGACCGACAAGTTCGCGGGGTTCGACCTGCGCGAGTCGCCAGCCGGCAACCCGGTGATCGACGGAGCGGTGGTCTGGATCGATTGCGTCACCGAACAGGTGTATCCGGGGGGTGATCACGACATCGTCCTCGGTCGAGTCCTGGACCTGGACCACGGTTCCCCTGACCAGCCACTGCTGTTCTTCAGGGGAGGGTATGGGTCGTTCACCCCGCTCTCGCTGGCCTCGGGGGATACCGAACTGCTAAGCCATCTGGGCGAGATCGACCTGGGCCGTCCGCACATGGAGTCGCTGGCGAACGGGTTCGACACGGAGGTCACTGCGATCGTTCTGGTCAACGACGAGATGGTACTGGCGGCATCTGCCGGTCGGACCGACATCGCGGTCGCCCCGACCCGGGTCGGCCAACGGCTGCCATTCATGCCTCCGATCGGAAGTTGCTTCGCGGCGTGGGGAGACTCTGCACTGAGGGAAGCGTGGGTCCGGTCCGTGGCTGATTCACTGGACAGCGAGCAGGTTGACGTCCTGCGCCGAGTCCCTGATCTCGTGCGCGAGCGGGGCTATGCCGTGGCGCTCGGGCACCAGGCTGGAGCACACCTGGAACTGGTCGCGACGCGGATCAATGCCGGCGACCCGGATGTCTCGACAACGTCCATGCGAGACGCGTTCTTCAAGGCGCTCGACCACTACAACCAACTCGGGGATCTCGACGATGTGGAGCTCCGGTCCTTGAGTGCGCCGGTGTTCGACGCCAACGGGCGAGTGGCGTACATGCTGACGATGTGGGGGAGGGGGGACCGCGTGACGTCAGACGAGCTGCGTGGCAGAGCCGATGCGCTCTGCGCGACCGCGGCAGCAGCCAGCAGGGCGATTCTCGACCGGTGAGTGCACCGCCCCGCTGACTTGCGCAAATCGAGAACATCGGCCGCGATCTTTGCGTCAGCGCTGTGTCGCCGGTCCGGCGACCGGGGTGATGATGCCGAGGATCGACCATCAGGGATCAGCCGATCGATCCCCCTTTCATCAGATCCACCACAGCCCGCTCACACGGCGGCGAGAGTTTGGAGCACAGACGTCATGAGTGATGTTAAGTACGCCGTCATCGACCCGAGTGATGGCAGGCTGGTGTCGGAGTACCCGACCCACACGGACGAGGAGATTTCCCGCGCTGTCGGCTCAGCGAACGAAGCATTTCGCTCTTGGGGCCGGCACGGATCTGTGGTCGAGCGGGCGGAACTGCTGCGGAAGGTAGCGACGCTGCATGTTGAGCGCCGCGATCAGTTCGCCGCGATCATTTCCCGGGAGATGGGCAAGGCTGTCGAGAGCGCCCTGTTCGAGATCGATTTCAGCGCATCGATCTATGCCTACTACGCGGACAACGCAGCGGCGTTCCTGGCTGATCAGGACCTACCCTTGATGGGCGGCGAAGGTACTGCGCTGCTGCGCCGCGAGCCGCTCGGTGTCCTCCTGGGAATCATGCCGTGGAACTTCCCGGCCTATCAGGTCGCTCGCTTCGCCGCCCCTCACCTGGCAGCGGGCAACACGGTCCTACTGAAACACGCCCCGCAATGCCCGGAGTCCGCCAGCTTCCTGGAGACAGTGTTCCGCGATGCCGGGTTCCCGCCTGGCGCCTACGTCAACGTCTACGCGACGAACGCCCAGGTCGAGACGATCATCGCCGACTCGCGGGTTCAGGGAGTTTCGCTGACCGGCTCGGAGCGCGCCGGCTCCGCAGTTGCAGAGATCGCCGGGCGACACCTCAAGAAGGTGGTCCTCGAGCTCGGGGGATCTGATCCGGTGATCGTGCTCAGCACCGATGACATGGATGCCACGGTCGAGGACGCAGCCCAGGCCCGGGTGGCCGGCAACGCTGGGCAGGCCTGCAACGCTGGCAAGCGCGTCATCGTGCACGAGAGCATCTACGACGAGTTCGTCGAGAAGTTCACCGCGCGGATGGTTGGTGCCCCAGCGGTGCCGCTGTCGTCACAGGCAGCCGCTGAACGGCTTGAGCAGCAGGTGAACGATGCCGTCGCACAGGGGGCACAACTGGCTGCGGATAGCGAACGCCAGGGCGCTTGGTACCCCACCAGCGTGCTGACCGGGATCGAGGTCGGTTCCGCGACCTCCCAAGAAGAGCTGTTTGGTCCTGTCGCGATGGTGTTCAAGGTCGGCAGCGAAGACGAGGCCATTGTTGTGGCCAACGACACCCCTTACGGGCTGGGGTCGTATGTGTTCACGACTGATCGCGAGCAGGCTCGGCGCGTGGCCGAACAGATCGACGCCGGCATGGTCATCATCAACGGCGTCTACGCAACCGGAGCGGAGTTGCCGTTCGGAGGGGTGAAGCGGTCAGGCTACGGGCGTGAGCTCGGACCGCTGGGCATCGATGAGTTCGTCAACAAGAAGCTCATCCGAACGGTGCGTTGAACCTCGCGGCTAACAGCGCCGGCAATGAGGGGCCAATAGAAGTTCGCTGTGGATAGGCCGACCGGGCCTGGGGGAACCCAAGCCCGGTCGGCCTACTTCGTGTGCTCGGGCTTTCGTGGACTGCGGACCCATTCGATGATCTCGCGGACGACGACCGCTCCGAATGCGACTACGGAACGAACATCAAACAGTCCGATCATTGGCTTGGGGTCTTCGCTCATCTCTGACCCCTAGGGCACCAGGTCTGTGAAGGGTTCCGTGGCGATTGTCGCCAGGTCACTGGGCAGATCGGCTCTTCCGGGCCCGCCGGCCTTGACCCAGCGGACGATTGAGGCGACTGTCAGCGAGTCCAGCACCCGACCGAGCCAGATTGGTCTTGCCCCGCATTCCACTCGTGCGGACTGGGTCGGCGAAACCACGACGACGTTGGATTCCCCGCACACCAGCAGGCAGTTGGTCACCCGCACGTCGGCGCTGTTGCCAAGACCGCGCATCAACTCGTCGAAATGCGCGGCGTGGTCGACGCCCGGATGGCGACCGGCATCACCGCAACAACACCCACGGCAGACCGTGACCAGACAACGGTCGCGATCCACCGCGGTTGACCTGTTGATGGTCATGCGCGGACGGCCGTCGGCGACGCGGGTTCGCGCCCGCGCGAAACAGGACGTGGGATTGGAACGCCGCGGACGAGCCCGCTGGCGCCCCGCATGGCGGCGGAGTGCACTGCGGACGATGAGAGGTTGGTCATGGTGAGTCGCCCTTCCGTCATGCCGGATCTTGTTCTGCGCGACAACGGGAGCGAACTCAGGTCTGGCCGGCCCGTCGCCGGGCGATGGCAGTGGACAATGTCACCGCCACGAGCAGTGCTACTCCGTTGAATGTCGGCTCCACCCAGTCGGCGGTGCCTGCCAGGACAAGTCCGTTCACACTGATGGCGACGAACAGGACGCCGAGCAGCGTTCCCGGCACGTTGAACGTCCCCGGTCGGATCGCGGTTGCGCCCAGGAAGGCCGCCGACAGCGCCGCAAGGGTGAATCCGGGGCCAACCTGCGGGTTGGCCGTACCTGCTCGAGCGAGCAGGAGGATGCCTGCGATCCCGGACAGGGCCCCAGACAGCACGAAACTGGAAAGGATCATGCGAGGCACGTTCAAGCCGACCAACCGGGCTGACGACGGGCTGGCACCGACCGACGCCAGATAGCGCCCGTAGGGTGTGTGGCGCAACAGGTAGTAGACGAACAGCGCCACGATGGCGATCGCGTACACCGGCCGGGGAATTCCGAGCAGGTCTCCGGCCCCCAGGTTCGTCAAGCTCTCGGGAATGCCGACGCTGATGATCTGATTGTCCGTGTATAGACTGACGAGTCCGGCAACAAGCGTCGACGTACCCAACGTCGCGATGAGCGCATTGACGCCGCGATAGGCAACGAGCCATCCGTTGAAGGCGCCGACGAGTGAGCCCGCAAGGACACCCGCAAGGACAGCGACCGCCACGGGAAGGTCGTGCGTAGCAACGGCACTGGCGCCCACGATCGACGACAGGCCGATCACGGCACCCACCGACAAGTCGAACTGTCCGCAGGTGAGCGGCAAGATGGACGCCAATGCGGCAATCGCGATGACGGACTCGCCGCCCAGCACGTTCTTGATGTTCGCCACGGTGGGGAAGGTCTCCGCCGTCGAACTCATGTTTGCGAAGACCACGCAGAGCAAGATGAACATGCCAGCGAGGGCGTACTTCTCCAGCAGGACCGCTGGGTCCGGTCGGCCGCGCTTAGGCGACACCAGTGGTTCTGCGTGGTGGGCATCAGGTTGGGTCGTGGTGGTCATGCGCTGGTCTCCTCGGATATGTAGGACAGTTCTGTCAGTCGTTGCGGGTCGAGGTCGCCTCCGCGTGCCTCGGCAGCAACGCGGCCGTCGCGCAGCACCACGACCCGGTCGGACAGGTGAGCCAGTTCTTCGAAGTCGGAGGTGACGAGCAGCACCGAGGAGCCCTTGGCGACTGCTCGACGTACGTGTTCATAGATCTCCGAGCGGGCTTGAACATCCACGCCCTGGGTCGGCTCGTCGAGCAGGAGTACTACGGGGTCGCGGCGCAACCACCGAGCCATGACGACCTTCTGCTGGTTTCCGCCTGAGAGCGTGCCGGCCACGGCAGCATCGCTGGCCGGACGCACGGCGTAAGCGCCGACCAAGGCGCTGGCATCACTACGTTCGCGACCGTGCTGCAGGCGGCCAAGGGACCAGTACCGGGGCACGACGGCCGCCGACAGGTTCTCCCGGACCGAGAGCGAACCAAACAGGCCCTCGGCGCCGCGATCCTCGGGGACCATTGCAACGCCGGCCCTCATTGCGGATGCAGGTCTCCGTGGCCTAAAGGGAGCACCTTCCAGCGTCAGTTGGCCCGATTCGATGTTGATGTCTCCGAAGAGGGCGCGAAGCAATGTCGTCCGGCCGGAGCCGAGCAGGCCGGCGACACCGAGCACCTCGCCACGCCGAAGGTCGAGATCGACTCCTCGCAGCGGCCCTGCGACGAGTCCGCGCACCGACAGGGCGATCTCCTCGGACACTGTCGCTGGACGGTCGGGGAAGACTCGCTCGAGGTCTCGGCCAGCGATGAGCTCGACGAGGCTCCGTTCGTCCAGTTCGGCGATGTCCCGCGTGGCGACCTGGATCCCATCCCGAAGGACCGTGACACGGTCGGCCAGTTCGAGGATCTCGGGGAGCCTGTGGCTGACGTACAGGATGGTCTGCCCGGCTGCCGCGTACTTGCGAAGTGCGGCCAGCAGGATGTCGACCTCCCAAGCGGGCAGTGACGCCGTCGGTTCGTCGAGCACCAACACGCCGTCGTGCGCGCCCTCCTGGTCCTGCAGTGCCCGGGCGATCGACAACATCGTGCGCTCGGCAGGACGAAGGTTCGCAACGAGCGCCTCAGGCGAGACATCGATCGAGAACCTCTCAAGGATCTTCGCTGCTCGACGCCGGTTGGCTGGCCAGTTGATGCGGCCGCCAACAGCTTGGATGAATCCTCTACCGATCGCGAGATTTTCCGCGACAGTGAGAGGCCCGAAAACAGCCGGGTCCTGGTGGACGAAGTGGAGACCTGCGTTGCGAGCCATGGCCGGCGACCATTCGTCGGCGGGTGCAGAAACGCCTTGAACGGCGATGCGCCCGCCGGAGTCGGCTCCGTAGACGCCGGCGAGGACCTTGATAAGGGTGGACTTGCCTGATCCGTTGCCGCCGAGGAGGGCGTGGATCTCCCCGCGCTTGACCTCCAGGTGGGCGTCCTGCAGGACAGTGGTCCCGGCGAAGGTCTTGCTGAGCCCGGTGGTGCACAGGACGACGTCCTGCGCACCACCGGTGATCATGGTCAAGAAACGTCCCAGATCTTCTTGAAGTTGGCGGCGTAGTCCTGCTTCGGGGTGCCGTCCGGGTTCATGTTCCCGTCGTAGAAGGTGGTCTGCGTGGGGAACGGGCCGTTCTCGTCGATGTTCTGGAGTCCCATGCCCTGGTCGACCTGCGGCTCGCCCTGCAGGAGACGGTTCATGCTGTCGATTGCGGCCCAGCCGACCCAACGGGCAGGAAGTCCGGTGATGAAGTCCTGGCCCTTGTTGTCTTGGGTGAAACCGATGTTGGGCGTGAGCCCCTCGTTGCCCGTGACCAGGATGTCGTCGTTGCGGCCCGATGCCACGACTGCCTGAGCGATACCGACGGTCAGAGCGGAGTCGTACGGGGAGTAGAGGACGTTGGCGTCCGGGTTCTGGGTGAGAGCAGCCTCGGCCTTGCCGCCCAGCTTGCCGGTCACGAAGTCATCGAGGTTGAAGGGGACCTTCTTGACGATCTCGCAGCCCTCGCAGTCCTTGATGCGATCCTCGAAGCCCTTCTTGAGGTGCTGAGTGATCACGAGGTCGTCCTCGGTGAACTCGATGATCTTTGCCTTGCCCTCGGTCTGGGCGATGATGTAGTCGGCGGCACTGCGCGACTGCACCTTCTCGACGTAGTCGATGAACGACACACCGTTGCCGAAGCTGAGTTCGGCGTCGAAGAGCGGTTCGCTCTGGTCCTTCAGAATTGGGTCATTGCAGTCGAAGGCGTAGAAGGCGAAGATCTTGGTGCCCGCCTTTCTGGCGTCTTGCAGTGCGCTCTTGGCGGCAATGCAGTCGATGGCATCGAGAATGATGCCGTCGGCGTCGTCAGCAACAGCTGAGCGAATGGCACTCGCGAAGACGTCGGGACGTCCCTTGCCGTCCACGATGGTCAGGTCCCAGCCGACGACGGCGGCGGCTTCCTCGGCCCCTTCGGCGGGCGCCGAGCAGCCCTCACCTGCCTGACTGCACGAGATCAGCCAGACGTTCTGGCCCGCTTGGGGCTTGGGTGCGCTGATCGGCAGCGCCCGATCGGTGCCCTCGCGGTTCTTTGCCACAGCTGCCTTGGCTTCTGCAATGACCGAGGCCGAGGTCTCGGCGGTCCCACCGCCGTCGTCTCCGGCGCCACCGCAGGCCGTCAGGGCCAGGGCGAGCATGCTGGCGCTGAGCAGGACGAGACCTCGTCGGCGGGCGGGAGACGTCCCCACCGCGCCCCGGCTGATACGGCTGGCGATGTCGCCAGAGGCAGTTGTCATGATCATTCTCCTTCATGCGAGTAGCACGGACTCGCGCATTGGTGGTTGCCGTGAGTTTGGCCACAGCGGATCTTCCGAGTCGTTGGGGAAGGCGAGGACTTTCCGCGCCTTGGTTTGGGAAGTCCGTAGTTGCGCCCGTACGCCGACTCGCCAGGCCCCGGCAATGTTGGTCAACCGCCTGTGCATCCGCCCGGCACGTCGCTTTGGGGATAGCGAGAACGGGCAGCAGCAATCTCTGGAGGTTGCCTGTATCGGTCGGTGACGGACGGGGCAACGATGAGAGAGCATCGGGTGATGGAGGTCACTGACTGTGGCGATTCAGCACCCCGGGCGCGCACCGACCCCTTGGACACATCCTCAACTCCTTGACTGCGAAGCGAGCACCGATGCCGATCAACCGCCCCGATAGTTCTGCTCTCCAGGCGATCGCCGCGAACTACGGGCTGACCATGTCGACGTCCGACATGGAGCAGTACCGCATTGCCACGCATGGCGCCCTCGATGCCTGGGACGCCGTCGAGGCCGCCCACGAGAAGATCGCGTCGCCGCCGCCCGACCGGGTGTGGAACAAGCCAGCTTCCAAGGACAACCCGTGGGGCGCGTGGTATGTCACGACGGAGATCCAGGAACGGGCCGAAGGTCCACTCGCAGGCGTCCGGGTCGCAGTCAAGGACAACACCAGTGTTGCTGGCGTACCCATGATGAACGGTTCCGCCACACTCGAGGGCTTCACTCCCTCACGCGACGCCACCGTCGTCTCGAGACTTCTAGACGCTGGTGCGATTATCACGGGCAAGTCGGTGTGTGAGGACCTCTGCATGTCGGGGGGGTCGCACTCGAGCAGGACTGGTGCGGTGCGCAATCCGTGGGACCCCACGAGATCTTCTGGGGGTTCGTCCAGTGGCAGCGGAGTCCTGGTCGCGACGGGCGGGGCCGACCTGGCGATCTCGGGCGACCAGGGCGGTTCGATCCGCATCCCTGCCGCTTGGCTGGGACTCGTGGGTCACAAACCCACGTGGGGTCTCGTCCCGTACACCGGAGCCATGCCGGTGGAGCAGTCCGTCGACCACCTCGGGCCGACCGCCCGCACTGTGGTCGAGGCGGCGCGAATGCTCACGGTGATCGCAGGTCCCGACGGTCTGGACCCACGCCAGCCGCGAGCCTGGGAGCGGATTGACTACGAATCCGAGCTGCGGAGGGGGAGCCGGGGGCTTCGTGTCGGCGTGGTGACGGAGGGTTTCGGGCATCCCGACTCCGACCCGGCGGTAGACGAGACTGTGCGCGCCGGCGTACGGCGACTGACATCGGCGGGACTTCTCGTCGAGGAGGTGTCGATTCCTTGGCACCTCATGGCACCTGCTCTCTTCGCCGTAATTGCCTGCGAAGGCGGGCTGACACAGCTCGTCGAGGGCAACGCGTTCGGAGCGAACTGGAAGGGCCGGTACGACGAGGACCTGATCGCCTTCTACGGTGCGCAGTGGCGCCGCTCCCCGGACCAGTTCCCCGAGGGGGTCAAGTTGGCGATGCTCAGCGGGCGGTACGCGCGAGACGTCGACTTCGGACGTCACTACGCGATGGCACGCAACCTCGAGCGCACGCTGGCAGCAGCCTACGACGAAGCGCTGAGCCGGTATGACGTCCTGGTCATGCCGACGTCGCCTGTGTCAGCGACGCCTTTGCCGGGGCCGGACGCGTCCGTCCTTGAGCTCTTGGCCCGCGGTTCTGAGCAACTAGTCAACACATCGGCGTTCGATGTCACAGGTCACCCTGCCTGCTCGGTTCCGGCAGGGATGCTCGATGGGCTCCCGGTGGGCATGATGGTGGTGGGCAAGCAGTTTGACGATGCCACCGTCCTGCGAGTGGCTCAGGCAGCCGAACGTGAGCTCGGAGGCTTCCAGAGTCCGCCAACCAACAAGGAGACGGCATGAACGGCGTGTTTGACCTGGGAGGGACCGATGGATTCGGCGCGGTCGGCCCGACGCCTTCCGAGCCGGTGTTCCACGAGGAGTGGGAGAGGATCGTCTTCGGCCTGCAGTTGGGATGCTTCGCCGGGGGATGGTTCAACATCGACTCCTTCAGGCATGGCATCGAGCTGATGGACCCCGTGCACTACCTGACGTCGTCGTACTACGAGCATTGGCTCGCGACCTTCGAGCGCCACGGCGTCGCCAAGGGCCACATCGACGCCGACGAGCTCGACCGCCGCACCCAGGAATACCTGGACGATCCGGAAAAGAGCCTCCCTGTGCACGAGCCGAACCCAGCACTGATCGAGTTCGTCGATGCGGTGGTGGCGGGAGGCTCGCCAGCGACCCGACCCACTGACGAACCGAAGCGCTTCGAGGTGGGCGACGTGGTGCGGATGCGCAGCTTCGCACCGCACGGGCACACGCGCTTGGCAAGGTACGTACGAGGAAAGGCAGGCACGGTCGTCGCGTACCGCGGCTCATTTGTCTATCCCGATCATTCGGGCAATGAACTGGGGGAGAGCCCCCAGCACCTTTACACGGTTCAGTTCGACGGTGCCGAGTTGTGGGGTGAACTCCACGCCGAGAGCAATACGTCCTCGACGTTCGACGCCTGGGATCCCTACATCGACGCGATAGAGCATCGCGAAGGAGCAACCGCATGAGCAGGACCGGGCGTACGTCGGAGGAGATCGCCGCTCGCGTCAAGGCCTTGGAATCGATGATGATCGAGCAGGGCTTGGTCACCACCGAGATGATCGACCACTACGCCGAGATCTACGAGAACGAGGTGGGTCCTCAACTTGGTGCCCGAGTGGTGGCCAAGGCCTGGGTGGATCCGGAGTTCAAGGCACGTTTGCTGGAAGATGCCCCTGCCGCGTGCGGCGAGCTCGGCATCGGCGGCATGCAAGGTGAGCACATGGTGGTGCTCGAAGCGACCCCAGAGGTTCATCATGCGATCGTCTGTACCTTGTGCTCGTGCTATCCGTGGCCAGTGCTTGGACCGCCTCCGAATTGGTACAAGGATCCTCAGTATCGCTCCCGCATGATACGCGAGCCGCGCAAGCTGTTGGCCGAGGAGTTCGGCTATGTGATCGATGAAACCAGGGAGATTCGTGTCTGGGACTCAAGTTCGGAGCTTCGATACTGGGTCCTGCCTGAACGTCCAAGCGGTACCGACGGCTGGGACGAGCAGCAGCTCGCAGCACTGGTCAGCCGCGACTCCATGATTGGCGTCGGATCTGTCCAGGTGACGCCATGAGGGACTCGAACGGTCAGCCGGACAGTGTCGGTCCGGGGGAGGAGGTCAAGGCCCTCGTGCAGAACCTCCCGCTCTTGTCCAACGACCTGGCGTTTGACGAGCCGTGGCAGTTGCGCGCCTTCGCGCTCGCCATCGCAGCGCACAAATCGGGACAGTACCCGTGGTCGGACTTTCAAAGCGCGCTGATCGCGTCGATCAAGGGTTGGGAAGGAGCGGGAGAGGTTGGCGACGCGGCATGGTCCTACCACGAGCACTGGCTCGACGCGATCCAAGCCGTCATGGTTGACAACGACCTTGTTGACGTCGATTTGCTTGAGGAGCGGGTCCGCGAAGTGCTCGACATGCCCGCCAACCGCAACCACCATGAGCCGCACTACGAGCCAGTGGCTGTCGACCCAGGATGCTGATCGACTGACGACTCCGACGAAACGGCCGCTGGCGCTCGAGACTGCTCGAGCACCAGCGGCCGTTTCAGTTGTGAAGAGGACCGTCTCAGGCGGGCGTCTTGCTGACCGCTCGATAGCCGGGGTGTGTCGAGGACAATCGAGTGTTGCCCGGGCCGGCGATGTACTCGCGCAGGGTTTCCCCCTCGTACTCGTTCCATACGCGGCCACGCTTCTGCAGTTCCGGGACAACGGTGTCGACGAACGCCTCGATGTCGTGGGGAGTGACGGCGTAGGACAGGTTGATGCCGTCGAGGTCTCCCTCATCGATCCATCGCTCGATCTCGTCGGCGACCGTCTCTGGGCTGCCGACCAGAACCGGCTCTATGCCGCCAATACTCATGTGATTCGCGATATCTGCCGGTGTCCACCTGCGTGACGGGTCCAACTTGGTGAAGAGGTTGAGGACGGTCTGGATCGCGTTGGTGTCCATCGCCTCCAGCGGTGTGTTCGGGTCGAACTGCGATAGGTCGACGCCGGAGAAGCCACCGAACAGCGCCATTGCTCCTTCGGGCGACGCATACTGCTGATAATCCTTGTACTTGCGCTCGGCCTCTGCGTCGGAGTCTGCGACGACGGCGGTCAGGATGGTGAAGATCTTCACGTCGTTCCGCTGACGGCCAGCGGCTTCAGCCTGAGTTCGGATGTCGTCGGTGATCACCTTGCTGAGGTTGGAGTTGAGCACGTTGACGAACAGTCCCTCGCCGTGCTCCGCCGCGAACTGACGTCCACGTGATGAGGCACCCGCCTGGAAGATGGTCGGCGTGCGCTGCGGAGAAGGCTCGGACATGTTGAAGCCGTCCACATCAAAGAAGCGGCCCTTGTGACGAATGGGGTGGACCTTGCTGGGGTTGACGAAGACTCCTCGCTCCTTGTCGAGCTCGACAGCATCGTCTTCCCACGATTGTTCCCACAGTTTGTACGTGACTGTCATGAACTCCTCGGCCAGCTCGTAGCGATCGTCGTGGCCCAGCGGTTCGGTCCCGAAGTTGCGGGAGGCACTGGCCAGGTAGGACGTGACGACGTTCCAACCGATGCGCCCCTTCGTGAGGTGATCGAGGGTGCTCATCCGTCTGGCGAACGGGTACGGGTGCTCGAAGGTGGCTGATCCGGTGACTGCGAATCCTAGGTTGGAAGTGACCGAGGCCATTGCGGAGATGTACTGGAACGGGTCGTTGGCCGGGATCTGCATGCCGTTGAGAAGTGCGGTGTCGACGGAGCCGCCGTGCACGTCATAAGGCCCCAAAACGTCCGCGAGAAACAGCGCGTCAAACCGACCTCGCTCCAAGGTCTTGGCGAGATCGAGCCAGTAGTCGAGGTCCTTGTAGCGATGAGCCTGGCTCTCGGGATGCCTCCACATGCCAGAGCTCTGGTGCCCGGCTGCCGTCATGTTGAAGGCGTTGAGCCCGATTCGTTTGGCCATGTCATCTCCAGGTGAACCAAAAGTAGTAGATCACTTCGTTCGAAGTGGACTCTCATTCTTTCATGGCGGGCGAAAATTGGGAAGGTCCGGACGTGCGTCCACGGAGTAGTCAAGGGAACCGCCCGGGCGTCCGTCTTTGCCAGGGGTCGCCGGACCGCGCAAATGAGCGCAATTTCCTGCCCTGGATACGTCTCGGTGCTGGAGTTACATGCCGCCCTTGGAGAGGTGGTGGAGTGACAGTTCCAGGCGGTGGCGTAGCCGGTTGGGCATGTCGCTCGCCGGTAGGTCGCGCGCCCGAGACCGCAGCACTTCGTGGACGTAGATCGCGTGGCAGTTCTGCACTACTGCGGGGATGTCCTCGAGGTCGAGCACGGAGGTCGCTCGTCCATGTTGGAGGATCGACTCAAGCAGCTCGAACCACCGGTCGGCGTACTCCAGTCCACTCCGACCGACATTGGTGGAAGACCCGAATGACTCCTTGACGAAGGTGAACGCAAGTTCGGGGTAGCGCGTATAGAGAGAAGCGAGCAGGTCATAGCATTCGATGATCTGCTGGATGTGGTCTTCAGTTCGGCGGAGTTGCTCGACGCGGAGTTCGGAGTGCGCGCGAATGCACTGGTCGACGACGTGTCCGAACTCCTCTCCGTAGACAGAGAGGAACAGGTCCAGCTTCGACGGGACGTAGCGAAACAATGTCGCCTCGCCCATGTCTGCGCGCGCGGCGATGGACTTGGTCGTCACGGTCTCGTACCCCTGCGCCCACATGAGTTCCTTGGCCGCTGCGCGCAGCCGGGCCATCGAGTCCTGCTTCTTCCGCTCTCGCATGCCGAGCTCGTCCGAAGTGTCTGAAGGCATCGTTCGGCATCTCCTGCTGAGGTGGGTAATACGTGCAGTGTAGGGATGCGGCGGCCCGAAACCGGGTTGACCGAGCATTGCGCCACTCGTCTACCGGTGACTTGGTGATAACGAGAAAGGTTCGGCGGAAAGTTCGCGCAATCCCCTTGGCGCTGATGAGCGATCTGGCTGGACCATCGGTCAGTCGTAGATGTGGTCCAAACCACACAGGTCGAATCCCCTCCGAGGAGCATCATGGCAACAGAGTCACTCGATACCACTGCTGCGGACGGCAGCCCGACCGCCGGCGTGGGTCGCCTGGCCGGCGGCACGCTGGGGACCGCGCAGATCGTCTTCTTCGTGATCGCTGCAGCGTCTCCGCTGACGATCGTGCTCAGCACCGGCCCGCTGTCCCTGCGGGTCGGTGGCCTCGGCGCACCGGGCGTGATGCTGGCGACGGGCGTGGTGCTGCTGCTCTTCGCAGCAGGCTTCACCGCCATGTCCAAGCACGTGACGGAGGCCGGAGCGTTCTACGCCTATGTGACTCGCGGGCTTGGCCCGACGGCCGGCGCGGGCGCCGCGATGATGACGATGGCCGCCTACGGAGTCTGTGTCATCGGGTTCGTGGGCTACATCGGAGTCTTCGCGCAGGGGTCGCTCGGCGCCGTGTTCGACATTGACGTGCCGTGGCAGGTCTGCTCATTGGTCGCCGCAGCGGTCGTGGCGATCGTCGGCTACTGCCAGGTGGACGTTGGCGCCAAGGTGCTCATGGTCCTGGTGACCCTCGAAGTGGCAGTCATCCTCGTGCTCATCGTCGCCGTGCTGGCCCAGGGCGGCCCCGAGTCGCCCAGCGCCGCCCCTTTGTCGCCAGACAATGTCTTCTTCGCGAGTGGCACGGGCACGCTTTTCCTCCTTGCGTTCGGCGCCTACATCGGTGTGGAGGGCACGGCCATCTACTCTGAGGAGGCCGCGAAGCCGGAGCGCACCATCCCGCGGGCGACGTACATTGCGGTCGGCTTTCTGGCTGTTTTCTATGCGGTCAGCTTCTGGGTCGTCATCTACGGCTTCGGTACGAAGGGTGCGCTCGCCGAGGCACAGGGCGACGGCTTCCTCGACATGGTGTTTGCTCAGGCGGACGCGTTCGTCGGCGGGGCACTCGTGACCGCTCTTCGGCTCCTCATCGTGACCAGTTTCTTGGCGACCATCATTGCCTTCCATAACGCGTGCACTCGCTACATGTTCTCGCTGGGTCGAAGCGGCATGCTTCCTCAGGCTCTGGCACGTACCCACCCGCGGATGGCGTCGCCCCACTGCGCCAGCGCGGTCCTGAGCGTCATCACTTTTGTGGTGGTCGCCCTTGCGATGATCGTCGGTCTTGATCCGTTTCTGGAGCTCGGCACCTGGCTCTATGCCTCGGGCGTCATTGGCGTGGTGGCCGCGCAGGCGCTGTGCTCGATCTCGGTCGTGATGTTCTTCCTTTCCGACCGACGGGGACACGGCGTTGTCCGGGTGGTCGTCGCACCGCTGCTGGGGTTCATCGGCCTGGCCATCGCTCTGTATCTGATGGCGAACAACTTCAGCCTCCTCAGCGGCTACACGGAGTTTCTGCCGAACGCGATCATGATCGGCGCGATGCCCGCCGCGTTCGTGCTGGGTGCGGTGCTGTACCGGTTCCGGCTGGGACGCTCGGCGACGGGTCAGCGCGCCGAGGTCGGATGACACGCGACCAAAAGCAGGTGCCCAGGTCCATCGGACCTGGGCACCTGTGTCTTGATCGCTGGGCGACGAGCTGCATCCAGTCGTCAGGTAAGAGGTGGTTCAGGCATCGAGCGCCCGACGGATGAACTCATCCCGGGCAGCCCCAGTCGCCCGGGAGATCGCGGCGGACGCGCCCAGTGCGTCGGATGCGTGGAATGCGCCTCCCCACATGTGGAGATCAACGAGCACGCCGGCCTCCGAAAGCCTGCCAGCGTAGGCAGTACCTCGTCAATGTCTCCACGGACCCGACGTCGATGAAGGTGCGTGGGAGACCCGCGAGGTCTTCTGCGCGCGCAGGCGCAGCGTAGGACGACACGTCCGGACCGCCCCGCCTCTCGCCGAGCAGAGCCGTCCAGCCGAACAGGTTGTCGTTCCGGTCCCAGAACCCTTCCCCGTCGAGCATCCGGCTGCTGTGCGATGCCGTGCTCGGCACAGACGTCGCGCAGCGAGTAGCGGTATGCCCAGGCGTTGTCGGTCATCAGCCGCTCGATCTGTGCGATGCCGTGAGCGGCGAAGTAGGCGATTGCGCGCTGCAGGAACGCCGCGCAGGTCGGGCCCTTCTCGTCGAGGAGGATCTCGGAGTAGGCCAGTCGGAGTGGTCATCGACGAGGGAGTGGACGTAGTCGTAGCCCACTCTGGTCTGTTTACGAACGGCGGTTGAGCCCACCTTCCGGCCGTGGGCCTTCCAGCCCCCGCCGTCGGGGATCTTGCCGAGCTTCTTGACGTCCATGTGGACCAGTTCGGCGGGCCGGTCGCGCTCGTAGCGGACCGCGGTCTGCTTCGAGGAGCGGATCACTTCTCCTGTGATCGGGTCCAGCTCTCGCAGGTAAGCCACGCCGTGGCGGCGCAGGATCCGCGACACCGTCCGCACTCGGACCTTCGGGCCGAGTACATCGGGACCATCACGGTGTTCGGCGCGGGCCGCCAGCACCTTCAGTTCGACCTCATCGCTGGTCTTGGACGGCATGCTGTGCGGTCGTGACGAGCGGGTCAGCAGGCCGGCCTCGCCCTCGGCGGCGAACCGGTCGACCCAGGTCTTCACGCACTTGCGGGACACGCCCATCGCAGCAGCGATATGAGCTTGAGGCCAGCCGGCCTGGTGGCGTTGGACGATCAGTCGCCGACCATGAACGGTCAGCCGGGCACTACCGTGGGACACGAGAACCTCCGGGTTGGCGTGGGCCTTAGACAAGCCACATCCCATTCGGAGGTTCTCGTTCGTTCAACCAGGCTCGCCGCTACCAACGTCCTGGCCGGGTACAACTAGCTTCGGGTACTCGCCCCGTGCTCTGTCACATGCGGTCCCTTGGACGTCCGTTCCCGATCGACTTCATCCGGATGCTGCACATCCTCCTGGACTCAAACAGCAGGGCCGTGCAATCGGGGCGCTTTGGGGTCGACGCCCAGATCTGGGGGGCTTTGTCAGACCCATCCAAGCTGTTGCATCGAGGCCATGTCGTTCCAGATCTTCGTGATGTGGCGGATCTTTCCACCGTCGAAGGTCATCTCATAGACCGAGTCCGTCTCCAGCGTCTTTCCGGTCGGCGCGGCCGGACCGCCTTCGCCGGTGTGTGTGCCGCGGAAGACTCCGTAGACCAACACCTTGTTTCGCGCGGCGTCCACGCCGAGCGAACTGATTTCCGCATCCCCGTCGGGCACGGGGGTGAAGAATCCCTTCATCCACTCGGTGTAGGCCGGGAGGCTGTCGACGCCCTCCAGCGCGGCCGCTTGGGCGCGGAACGTGGCGTCTGGATGGCAGTACTGCTCGCAGTCCTCCCACCCGCCGCCCGCCTCGCAGGCCTCGAAGAATCTTTTGGCAATCTCGCCGATATCAGTCATCGTTCATTCCTTCGCTCGTCATTGGCAAAGCTCATCGCGACAGGTCTACTGGCCGGGCGACCGCAGAATGGTGTGGGCACCTGTCCCGTTGATGCTGCAGAAGGCCGGGCAGGTGCGGGTAACGAGAATCCGAGAAGATCCCCTTGGTCGTTGCTCGAAATCACCAAAGAGAGCTCCGCGTGAGGCGGCATCCGCGGTTCAGATGGATGGTTGCGGACCGGTAGCGCCCAAGCTGGTCTGTGGAATCCCGCAGAGTCTTCGATGGATTTTGCGCTCTGCCTGTATCCCGCCTGATCGCCTCCGTCTCATCATCAGTGGAAGGCAAGTGGCCCGTGTCACAGGGCGGGCCCGTAGGCCGTGAACTGATCTCCAGACAGTTCTGCTTCTCCTCCATGAAAGAAGGCACACCTGATGGCACGACGCACCGGCTTTGTATGGCACGAGAAGTACGCCTGGTTCGACTTGGGAAACGACGCGGGTTTCGTTCACCCGGACGGCATGACGATCCAGCCCGACACGCACGTCTACGACTTGGAGGTTGTGCGCAGGTTCCGCAACCTGCTCGACGTGAGCGGACTGCTCGATCAGCTCACCCGTGTCACGCCGCGCAACGCGAGTGACGCGGAGCTCGGCCGCGTCCACACCCAGGAGATGATCGACGCGACCCGGGCGGCGTCTGAGCAGCCGATGGGCGGCGAGCCCGGGATCTTCTCTCCGATCCCCCATGGCACCTTCGAGATCGCGTCGCTCGCCGCAGGGGGAGCGATCGCCGCCGTTGAGGCGGTCATGAAGGGTGACGTCGACAACGCGTACGCGCTGCTCCGTCCGGCTGGGCACCATGCCGAGCCGGAGAACTCCATGGGCTTCTGCGTCTTCTCGAATGCGGCCATCGCCACGCGCCACCTCCTTGATGAGCTCGGTGTGGGGCGCGTGGCCCTCGTCGACTGGGACGTCCACCACGGCAACGGCACCCAGGCCGCGCTGTACGAGGAGCCCAGGGCGTTGACCATCTCGATTCACCAGGAGCGTCTCTTCCCGCCGGACAACGGCTTCGTGGAGCAGATCGGCGCCGGCGAGGGCGAAGGAGCGAACCTCAACATCCCGCTTCCGGCTGGCTGCTCCTCTGCGGCGTATCACGAGGTCTACGACCGAGTGGTCATCCCGGCCCTTCGGAAGTTCCGGCCCGACTTCATCATCATCCCGAGTGGCTTCGACGCCGGCCACATGGATCCCATGGGCCGGATGCAGATGCACTCTGAGGGCTATCGCGAACTGACACGCAAGCTGATGGCCCTCGCGGATGAACTCTGTGAGGGACGGCTCGTGTTCCTGCACGAGGGGGGCTACTCCCGTTGGACGGTCCCGTTCTACGGCCTCGCCGTCATGGAGGAGCTCTCCGGCATCACGACCGGCGTGGTCGACCCCTACCAGGGTTGGGCCTCGACCGAAGGTCTTGGGTTGGTCGCGCACCAGTCGGCTGCGATCGATGCTGCAGCGGTGAACCTCGCACGGGTCCCCGACCACAGCCTCCCGATTCACGCCTGAAACTGAAGTGCCACCGCCGCCGCCACCGCCACACGGTGGCGGCGGCGGCCGCGGCGGCCAGACCATGATGATCGCCTGCTCGATGACCTGGGCGCCCGGAGCGGTCCGGCTAGAAGCCCGCCCTACATCACCCAGCGAATGCGGCGCGGCCCTGCATCGCCGATGTGCCGAGGTCACTCTTGGGCAGGACTTCCCCTGCGACGAGCGCATGGACCCAGTCCCGGGTGGTGGCGACGGCAGCAAAGTTCGAGTGGAGCAGGACAAGAAGGCTCTGGTGCAGTACATCGGCTGAGACCTTGCCGATCTCGTTGGCCAGATGAATCGCGCCGCTGGCGTCGGAGAGAACCTCAGCGGCCAGGCCGACCTCTTCGGCTCCCACGGCAGTGGCCAGGTCGCAGTTGTTGGTCATGTAGCCGACGAGAGTGACGGTGTCGACGCCTTGCTCGGCCAGCCACGCGGCGACGTCCGTGCCAGCGAAGACGCTTCCCTTGTGCTTCGTGACGCGCTTCCACGAGGGCTGGAGCCGCTTTTCGATCTCGGGGTGCAACGACCAGCTGTCGCTGCCGACAGCGAAGATCGGTGCACCCTCAGGCAGTTGGTGCTGGACCACGACGACGGGCAACTGGTGCTCCTCGGCGGCATCAAGGGCCGTCACCACATTGGCCAATGTCTTTTCGCGGGGCGGGGCCTGGATCTGCAAGATCCCGTCGAAGTACTCCTGCTGGACGTCGATGACGATCAGAGCGCGTCGCGGCTCGGTCATGGGTTCTCCTTCGATCGATGGTGTCCTTTCACTTTCGCTTGCGCACGACCGCTACTGTGAGTGGCACAGATGACATTCTTCGATGAGATCAGGCCACATGCGGATCGCTGTTCATGCCTTCGACGGCATCACGATGTTCCACCTTGCCGCACCCTTGCTCGTCTTCGGAGAGGTCGACCGGCAAGGGCTCGCCACGGGCTGGAAACCCACGGTTTGGAGCGCGGAAGGCCGAGGGATCCGGACTGCCGAGGGCCCGCTGATCGAGAACCTCGCCGGACCAGAGGCGATCGCGGATGCGGACCTCGTGATTTTTCCGTCGTGGCCCAGCGACCTGCCACCACTCCCCGACCACCTCGCCCAAGAGGTCCGCAAAGCACAGGCGCGGGGGAGTCGGGTCGCCGGGCTGTGTCTGGGTGCCTTCCCCGTCGTCGACAGCGGACTGCTCGACGGCCGCGACGCAGTGACTCACTGGGGCGCAATTGAGCAACTAGCAGAGCGGCGTCGAGCGGTGCGGGTGAGTTCATCTGCGCTGTACGTCGACCACGGCGACGTCCTCACCTCCGCCGGCACCGCCTCCGCCATCGATGCCTGCCTACACATAGTCCGCACACACCTCGGATCCGCTGCTGCTACCGCTGTGGCCCGCAACCTCGTGGTCGCACCCCATCGCGACGGCGACCAGGCCCAGTACGTCGCCCGTCCGATGGCCGAGCCCGGCGGCGTCGGGGACCTCGGACCCACCATCGACTGGGCCCTGGCCAAGCTTGACCAGCGGCTCTTGGTCGACGACCTCGCAGATCATGCCCGCATGAGCCGACGCAACTTCAACCGCAGGTTCAGCGAGGTCACCGGTACCACTCCCGCGCGCTGGGTCCTCACCCAACGCCTCGACGAGGCGCGACGGCTTCTCGAGGCCACCGAATGGCCCGTTTCCCGCATCGCGGAAAGGTGCGGGTTCAGCAGCGTCGTGACCTTTCGCCAGAACTTCGTCGCGGCCTACTCGACCACGCCGACGTCGTACCGACAGCGTTTCTCACTACGCCACAAGTGACGGCAACCACACGACGGAGCGCCTTCCGCGCCCGACAGTCAGTGAGCCACGGTGCGAATACCTTCGACCCAACGGTCAAGTCCCCTGACCGGATAGCCGTGCGTGGAGACGATCAGGTCTGGCTCGAGATCAGTCATGCGCCACCGAGAGGCGACTGCCTCAGTGGGGTCATGGTGAAGCTTCCTGGGCAGGTGCAGCCACCGCGGGCTGGTCGGGTCGGCGGACAGGTTGATGGGCCCGTCACCGACGATCAGCGTCCGATCACTCTCGCGCCAGAATGCGAGCAGACCCGGGCTGTGGCCAGGTTGTGCGAGGACCTGGAACCCCGCGACTGTGTCGCCCTCCTTCAGCCGCCGATCCACCGTGCGCCGCTTGCGGCCCATGGGCGCAACCAGGTACTTGCCAAGGCGGTTGGCGTGATAGTTGATGCTGCCATGTTCGAAGTCGTCGGCCTCGATCTCGCTCATGGCCAAGGATGCACCGGTGTGGTTGCACAGCCATGCCGACGATCCGACGTGATCGCCGTGAGCGTGGGTCACCACGTGCTCGATGACATCACGACCCTGCAGGAACCGGGCGAGCCGGCGGCCGGACCAGGGCGGGCCGGCATCGACGACGACGTCGCCGCTCGAACCTTCCAGGATCACGGTGTTGAACATGTTTCGCGGGAACAGGGGGCCAACGTGCACACCGTCGGCCACTTGGGTCGGCGTCACCGCCATGAGAGTCCCACCCTTTCGTCAGACACCAGCAACTACCTGCGGACCAGAGATCTGTTCAGGCTGTTGTCGATTGCCCGGGCGCCAGGGCGACCACACGGTCGCTGACGCCCCGCAACGTGGCGGCGGCCTTCATGCTCGCTGTCGTCTGAGTGAAGTGACCCCACGAGTCCGCGTGTACGGGAATGATTGTCGCGTTCGCGAGGACTTCAGTTGCGTCAGTCGCCGTCTCGTCGCTGAAGGTGATGTAGTGATCTCCCAGCATCTCAACGAACTTGGGTCCGCCGACGTTGAGAATTGCGATCTCGATGTCTGGGTATCGATCTGCAACCTCACGGACGATGTCCACATCAGAATTGTCGCCAGAGAAGTAGATGGTCTTCTCGCCCGGGGACTCGATTACGAATCCAATCACCGGGCCGATCGCCTGCCAGATGCCTTCCGGGCCGTGGTGAGCTGGCACCGCGGTGAAGGTCACGACCTGCCCCGTCGGGGAGGTCACCTTCCGCGATTCCCAGTCGGCGAGGGCTTCCGCTCCATCAACGATCCCGGCAACCTCATCGGTCGTGTAGACGTGCTCGACACCCGCAGAAAATTGCCGACCGAGGAGGTCAAGGTTGTCGAAGTGCTCGTGCGACGCCAGGACCACATCGATCTTGCCCACTTCGTCCGCCGTCATGGCCGGCGACTGGGTCTTGACGAGGGTGTAACCCTCGTAGCCCGTCACGTCCTCACCGTAGGACTGCGGTTCATCGAAGGTGGGATCAGTGAGGATCCTGAGACCAGCGTATTCGATCAGCGTGGTCGGGCCACCGATCAGGGTGATCGGAACATCAGCAGAGGATGTGGAAGTCATGCTCGTATGTAATCTGCAGCACACCCCATGCGGATAGTTCTAGAAGTGAACCTTTTCTGCGTCCCCACCCTCGGACCGGTCCGGTCCATCTGACTCAACTCCACGGACTGCCGGACGGTTGGCGAACCACCCCGAAAACGCCTGCGCGTACGCCATCGGACCGTCGAAAGAGATGTCATGACGGGCAATGGCCTCACGACAGGTGCTCTGGCCCCAGTAAAGGCCGTTGAGGGTCGACAATGATGTCCGCACCACAAGGTCCGGACTTCCCTCGTTGACGCCGCGGCACGCACGGACCCCGGTGCGATCGGCACGCAGCCATGCCGCATCCGAATCGGACAGCAGGAACTGGATCTGCATCCGATCGGCCGGCATAGCGGACGGATCGAAACTCTCGCGAAGCTGCTCCAGGTCGAGCATTGCCTCGCCGCCCACGTTCGTGGCAGTCGGCGGTTTCCATTTCGCCGCCCAGTCGCCCAACGCTGTCAGCACCGGCCCAAGCGCCTTGCCTGAGTCGCTCAACGCGTACGAGTACTTGGCACGGAGATCGGTACCGTCAGCGACTCGGCGATCGACAATGCCCAAGCGGGTGAGATATCCGAGACGCGACGCAAGCAGACCCCGCGACAAGCCTGGCAAGGCCTCCTGGATCTCCGTGAAGCGAGTGTTCCCCACGAAGAGCTCCCTGACGACCAGCAGCGACCAGCGGTCCCCAAGCAAGCGCGTGGCCGTGGAGACTTCGCAGTAGTCAGCGTTGACAAAAGGACCATCCGCCAACTGTCGCGAACCCAGTTCTTCTAAGGTCATGGAGGCTCCGGAGTCTCGTTGCCGTCAGGTCACGAGAGTACCTCCGTTCCGACGACTAACGCCGCGTGTGCGGTGAAATCTCAGGCTGGCGAGAAGCCGCTCGGGTCATGGGTCTCGGTGACGTCCACGACGCCGTGAATGACGTGTGTGACGATGCCCGCGCTGTCGAAGACGGGCTCATTGACCGGTTTGAAGTACCGCGTCTGGAAGGCACCGCTCGCGTCAGCGATGTCGTAGCGCGTCACCGGCATCTCATGTCCCACGCCCTCGTCAACGACCCGTTGCAGTGCATCCTCCATTGCCGTGCGACCTGAGCCTTGCGGCGCATCGGGATTGTCGGGAAAGACGTCGAACTGATTGCGTCCGATGACCTCTGAGCGGGTCAAGGTGTCGCCAAGCGTGGCGTCGGTGACGGCCACGATGTTCCAGTCCAGGTCGTAGACCAGGTAGTTCGCAGGAACCGCGTTGAAGAACTGCTCGAAATCCACGTCGCTCATGTCTGCCTCCGAAAGCTGATGTTTGTACCCGAACTCGACCACGTTGCATGAGGCGAAGAAAGTTCGAAGGTTGTACCGAGTCCGGGAAGGCGGGTCCGGCCGGCGACCCAGTGGGAGAGAACCTCAACAGCCACATCCGGCGGGAGGTCCGGATGCGGCTGTCGGTTCGAGGGTCAGACGAGTTGCTCGACTGGTCCTACACGCTCTTCGACGTTTCTCATCGCTGGCTCCATCCACTCGCGTGCAGCATCGAGCGCGGCCTTGACCTGCGGGTCGGCCACCCGCTCCCGCAGACCTCTCGAGGGATTGAGCCGCGTCGCGCCGGACCATGCACGGATCGCCGCGACCTCGCCACGGCGCCGCGCACTGACCATTTGATCGCGGCTGAAGGACAGCAGGTCCTTGACGTCTCCGGTGTAGACCACGGGAAGGGCCAGGTACTCCTTGTCATCGTCGTCCTGGACGTTGGCCTCGATCACCGCCAAGGTCGCTGCGCTCCAGCAGGCGTACCCGGGCGTCACATACTGCAAGGTGATCCGGTCCGGCTCGAACACACGCCGAACCTCAAGGGTCCGGAGGCCCGACGCGGTGCAGTCGACGAACACCTGGTCTCGCGGCAGATTGATGGTGCCGTCGACCATGTCAACGCCGTCTTCGCGAACGCGAGTCACCCGACCGGCGCGCACCACGTTCGTGATGGACCGGAGGCTCTCGATCTCGGACTCACTGATGGTCGCACCCCGGAAGGCACTAGGCACGACGTCACGGTCCAAACGCAGAAAGACGCCCATCTCTTCGAGCTTGAGGGCCATCTCAGTTCCCGTAGCCGCGACAGCAGCGGCTTCCAGCCACGCGGCACTGAACCTCGCGCGCGATTCCACCAGGTCGAGGGGCTGCGTCCAGGACCGGTTGATCGACCACACGTCGCGGGACCTGATCCAGGTGATGGACTCCTTGTCGACTCCTTTCTCGAGCAACCACGTGCAGGTGTCCATGGCCGTCTTGCCGGCTCCGAGGATGGTGAACCCTGCCGAAGTCGTGCGTACCTTGACCAGGTCATTCGGCGGAATGACCCTCACTCCAGGATCAACGTCAAAGGCCGGCTTGTGAGTGGAAGGGATCGTTGGCTCGATGTAGGTGGCGTCGACGATCTTGCGACGTACGACGATCTCCACCTCCTCGCCGTTCAGCAGGGACGTCACGACATGCTCGCCTGTCGCCGTCGTTCGGTACTCGCTCATGGGCATGAACCTCACCCGACCGGACGGCAGGAGGACCCGTTCCATGACCTCTGCGAAGTAGCTGCAGATCTCTGCGGCCGAGGACAGCTCATACATGCCGGCGTTGTTTCCCCGCGCATCAATGCGGTCAGCACCGAGATCGGTGGAAGACACCCCGTAGCACGCCGCGGGCTGGTGCAACCTGACGAACGGGTAGGCGTCATGCCAGTGGCCACCGGGGCGATGGCGGCGGTCGACCATGATGACGTCAGCCGAGGACTGATCGACGAGCGCATCGACGAACGCCATGCCGGATGCGCCGGCGCCGACCACGAGGTAGTCAGTTTCCAACTTCATGTAAGTGTCATTTTCCTAGATGGAGAGATGCGGTGAACGGAGTTGGGCCCGTGCCGAGAATGTCAGAGGCCGAGGTCCCGCCCGATCAGTTCCTTCATGATTTCGTTCGAGCCCGCCCAGATGCGAGTCACTCGAGCGTCGCGCCACGCTCGCGCGACTCGGTACTCATTCATGAAGCCATATCCACCGTGCAGCTGCACGCAGTGGTCAAGGACTTCCGATTGCGTCTGCGAGGTCCACCACTTTGCCTTGGCAGCGTCGATCGCAGTCAGTTCGCCGTCCGCGTGGGCCTGGACGCACTTGTCCACGAACGCTTGAGCGACGTCGACCTGCGTGAACATCTGCGCGAGAAGGAATTTGTTGTGCTGGAAGGCCCCGATCGGCTGACCAAATGCCTGACGTTCCTTGGTGTACTCCAGCGTCTCGAGCAGGATCTGTTTGGCGTGGGACAGATTGCCCACGGCCGAGCTGAGTCGCTCCTGCGGGAGGTGCTGCATCATGTGGATGAAGCCCCCGTCGACCTCGCCGATGACCTCGTCGTCAGTGACACGAACGTTCTCGAAGAAGAGTTCGGCCGTGTCCGCCTCCTCCTGGCCGACCTTGTCGAGCTTGCGTCCGCGCGAAAAGCCCTCGACGTCGGATGCGACCGCGAAGAGTGTGATGCCACGTGCCTTCTTTTCCGGCGACGTCCGGGCGGCGACCACGATGAGGTCAGCCGAGTAGCCGTTCGTGATGAACGTCTTCGAGCCGTTGATGATCCATGAGTCGCCGTCGCGGACGGCAGTCGTCTTCAACGCAGCGAGGTCGGATCCCCCGCTGGGCTCCGTCATGCCGATGGCACACCAGATCTCGCCGGACGCCACCCCGGGTAGCCACCGCTTGCGCTGCGTGTCGGTCAGGAGCGCCATCAGGTACGGCGTGACCGTGTCGGCGTGGATGCCCCAGCAACTGGCCAGGGCAGCATTGACTGCAGAGAACTCCTCATTGACGATCGCAGTGAATCTGTAGTCGTTGGCCTCGGCACCCCCGAACTCCTCCGGAATCAGCAGGCCCAGGAGTCCCTGGGCACCCGCTTCGAGCCAGAGTTCACGCGTGAACGCGCGGTCCTCGATGTACTTGTCGAGGTTCGGGATGACCGACCGCTCCAGGAAGCCTCGTACCGACTTCCTGAAGTCTTCGTGGTCCTCGTTGTATATGTCGCGCTTCATCCGACGGCCCTCTCCTGCGCTCGTGTCTGGTGAGATCGACGCGAAACCCTGGAACTGGGCAGCACCGATGATTGACCGATGGTCCACTCGGACCGAACGCGTGATCTACGGGCGATGCACGAAGTTTGCGGCTCCTTCTTCGCGTTATCGCCAAGCCGCCGCCGAGCGGTGGGAACGGCTCCTCCGCCCAGCTGGAGGGGCTTGCACAGACGCGACAATCGAGAGCATGCTTCGATCGAAGTGCACTCTTGCAAAGGTTAGGTTTGCGGCGTACCTTCGAGCCCAGTCATACAGCTGGCTCGGTTGAGAAATGGACAATTCATGAGCGAAGTAGACGTCGTTGTCGTCGGTGCGGGTCTCGCCGGCCTCTCAGCCGCTCGCAGGTTGGTGGCCGCAGGAAAGAGCGTCGTGGTGCTCGAAGCGCGAGACCGCGTTGCGGGCCGCAACATGGGCGGCAGATTGTCCAACGGCACCGAGGTGGAACTCGGTGGCCAATGGATCGGGGAGAGCCAGGACGTTGCCAAGTCGCTGATCGCCGAGCTCGGCCTGGAACTGTTCGACACCTACGACTCCGGCGACTCGGCCCTGTACGTCGATGGGGAGTTGCAACGTTTCAACACCGAGGGCGTCTGGGGACTCCCTCCGGAATCCGCCGCCGAGATCAATCGCTTGTTCACTCTCATCGAGGAGCTCGCGCAGACCGTCTCCATCGATGCAGCGTGGGACACCCCCGACGCCGCTGCGCTCGATCGCCAGACCTTCGACGCCTGGGTGCGACAGAACACCGATGACGCGCTGGCTCGGCGCTACGTTGCGATGATGATCCCGGCTGTGTTCTCGGCCGAATCGCCCGAGTTATCGCTTCTGCACTTTCTGTTCTACGTCAAGTCCGGCACCAGTTGGACTGTTCTGATCAGCACGACGGGGGGCGCACAAGAGCAGCGCGTCAGGGGAGGAACACACCTGATCTCGGAACGCATGGCGGAGGATCTCGGCGACCGCGTGCGGCTGAACAGCGTCGTGCGGACGATCCGCCAGGACGACACCGGCGTCACGGTCGAGCACGAGACCGGGTCCGTCACCGCTCAGCACGCCATCGTCGCGGTCCCTCAGACCTTGGCCGGCCGAATGCGCTACGTGCCGGCCCTGCCCGTCGGTCGCGACGCGTTGACGCAGCAGATGCCGGCGGGCTCGGTCATCAAGTTCCAAGTCGGATATGACACCCCCTTCTGGCGGGAGGACGGGCTCAACGGGCAGGTCCAGAGCCTTGACCACGCTTTCAATGTCGTTTTCGACAACAGCCCCGAGGACGCATCCTGCGGCGTCATCGTCGGCTTCATCGAGGGCGACTTCGCCCGCAGGGCCGAGCAGCTCGACGCGGACGGCAGGCGCGACCTCGTCCTGACAGCGCTGGTCGACTACTTCGGCCCGAAAGCAGCGGAGCCCTTCGACATCATTGAACAGGACTGGAACGCCGAGGAGTTCACTCGCGGTTGCTACGGAGGCCGTCTTGCGGCTGGTGCCTGGACCGCCTACGGCCACGCACTGGCCGCCCCGGTGGGCCGGATTCACTGGGCGGGCGCCGAGACTGCAACGGTCTGGAACGGCTACATGGACGGTGCAATCTCGTCGGGCCAACGCGCGGCAGAGGAGATCCTGGCCTACAACGTCTGAGCAACAGCAGTGACGCGGTGGTGCGCTGCGGCACCCGGCCGCGCAACTCGCCGCGGCGGCATTCGAGGTCCTTGAACCGCCTGTCGGCCGGCCGGGCGTCTCCAACGCACCTCCCGAATGAGTTCTCGGGGTCGAGATGCAAGGCAAGTGTGCCCGGGCCCGTTCGCTCGCATTTTGCACCTGACCCGGGCGCCAACGATCAGTCGCCGTTCCTGGGTCTGCTGCACGAACTGGTGACAGGTTGACGTGCCCCACAGTTGGGGTTAGGCCGCCTGGGTGGCGGTTGGGGCCATGATCAGCTCGTATTCGATCGGGGTCAAACGTCCGAGACCAGCTTGCCTTCGGCGGCGGTGGTAGGTCCTCTCGATCCACCTGACGATCGCAATCCGCAGCTCATCGCGGGTCGCCCATGTGCGGCGGTCCAGGACGTTCTTCTGCAGCAGCGAGAAGAACGACTCCATGGCCGCGTTATCGCCAGCGGCGCCGACCCTGCCCATCGAGCCGACCATCGCGTGGCGGTTGATCGCATGGACGAATTTCCGACTGCGAAATTGCGACCCTCGGTCGGTGTGCAGAACATACCCGGCCACATCGCCGCGACGAGCGACAGCGTGATTCAGCGCAGCAACCGCGAGCCGCGACTTCATCCGTGAGTCGATCGAGTAGCCCACGATCCGATTCGAGTAGACGTCCTTGATCGCGCAGACGTAGAGCTTGCCTTCACCGGTCCAGTGCTCGGTGATGTCCGAGAGCCACAGCTCGTTCGGCGCATCGGCGCTGAACACGTGGCGGACCCTGCCCTTGTCATCGGTGACGGCGCAGAGGTCGTCGTGGACCGGTGGGCCGGGCTTCTTGCCGTTCGTGCCGCGCTTCTTCCCGAACGCCGACCACCAACCCAACTCCGAGCAGATCCGCCAAGCGGTTCGCTCCGCCATCGACTCGCCAGCTTCGCGTGCCTCATCGACCAGGAACCGGTAGCCGAACTCAGGGTCATCACGATGTGCGTCGAACAGGACGTTCGCGCGGTAGGCCGCGACCAGGTCAGCGTCGGTGACCGGGCTCGTCAGCCAGCGGTAGTAGGGCGGGCGGGCGATCTTGAGCACCCGACACGTCACCGCGGCGGGGATCCCGTCGGCGGCCAGCTCACGAACGAGCGGGTACATCATTTTCCCGGCAGGTTCGCCTGCGAGAGATACGCCGCTGCGCGGCGAAGGACCTCGTTCTCTTGCTCGAGGAGCTTGATCCGCTTGTTCGCTTCACGCAGCGCGTCGGACTCATTCGCGGCCCGGGCGGCAGGTGAGGGGTTCGCGGACTTGCGGTCATCGATCGTGATCCACCGCTTCAGGCACGACGGCGAGACGCCGAAGTCCTTCGCTACTTGGGCAAGAGAGGTCTGTAAGCCGGGCGAGAACTGTCAGCCATCGGCGAGAGCTCGCCGGGGCGGGTGGTGGTTCGCGGACGAATCCCATGGGGCCATTCGATCTATGTCCATCTACGGTCCAGAAACGATCGGCGTTTGGCGGAACCTCTCGGGTAGCCTGAGACTGGAAGCGAGGACGAATCCCTCTAGAAACCGAGGAATTCGGTAGTTTCCGAGACTTGTCGGTAGTGCACTGGAAAGCCCTTAAGGCTTCCAGAGGTCGCAGGTTCAAATCCTGCCCCCGCTACAAAGTTCAGGCGTGGGATCCAGCGGATCCCACGCCTGAAAGCTTTTTGGGATTTGATCAACTCCGCAGAAACTCCGCACTTTCGATCCGCACGCGGTGCCAGCCGCGTGATCTCGGACTTCGGCTGCTGGTCCGTGCCGACCGCTGCTCGCTGGTCCGCCGGGGCCCGCGTACCTATCGGGCATGACCACTCACTCGCCGAACCAGAGCAGCCCCGCTGGCCTCGACCAGCTTCTGGGCGTCGAGGAGCTCGCGAGCTACCTCGGCGTGCCGGTCAAGACCGTGTACGACTGGAGGCAGACGGGCCGCGGCCCGTGCGCGATCCGGGTCGGCCGGCACCTCAAGTACGCGGTGACCGACGTCAGGCACTGGCTCGACAGTCACCGCGACCGCCAGTCCGATCCAGCGTCGAACGAGGCGTGATCCGATGAGCCGGCCACGGACTCCGGTCGGCACCTTCGGCGACATCCACTACAGCGTTCTAGCGCCCGGCAAGGTTCGCGCGCGTACCCGCTTCCGGGATGTCGACGGTCAGCGCCGCCAGGTCGAGGTCGTCGGCGTCAGCCGGACGGACGCCGAGCACCGTCTGAAGCAGAAGTTGGCTACTCGCCCGCAGTTCAGTTCCCGCGGTCACTCTCTCACTGCTGACAGCTCCTTCGGGGACCTGGTGACGATGTGGCTCGACGACCTCGACCTCGAGAACGCTCTCGCGGCTAGCACCCGCGCTCTCTACGAGCGCAACATGCGCCAGATCGTGCTCCCCGCCTTCGAGCACTTCCTTTTGCGCGAGATCACCGTTGCCCGCGTCGAGACCTATCTGAAGACGCTCGCTTCGCGCCGGAGCTACAGCTACGCCAAGCAGGCGAAGACGGTCCTCAACCTGGCCCTCGGCTTGGCGGTTCGGTACGAGGCCATCGCGAAGAACCCCGTTCGTGACATCAAGCGGATGAAGAAGCCGCCGTCGGAGGCGGTCGCGCTCACGCTTGGCGAGGTGGCAGACGTTCGTGCCGCGGCCCGGTCATGGCGCCGCGGGTCCGGGCTCTCCGGCCCGCCGCCGGACGGCCAGCTCGAGGACATCATCGAGGTCATGCTCGGTACGTCGGCTCGCATCGGCGAGGTCCTGGCCATCCGCAAGTGCGATGTCGACGTCACGGTCACACCGGCGACGGTCAAGATCTGCGGCACGATCGTCTCACCACGAGGCGGAGCAACGCATCGGCAGGAGCATCCAAAGACCAGGGCGTCCCGGCGCACGATCGCCGTGCCGTCGTACGTCACTGCGGTACTCAAGAAGCGGCTGAAGGTTCTCAAGGACGAGAGCGACGACCACCTGATCTTCTTCACACGCAACGGCACGCCGCTGACGACGAACAACGTCCGGCGTCGACTCCGAGCTGTCCTCGAGGCCGCAGGAATCGATGGCGTCACGCCGCACTCCTTCCGGCGCACCGTCGCCACCATCGTGGACCGCGCCGGCGGAGCGGAGCTGGCGGCCGAGCTGCTGGGCCACAGCTCGTCGGACATCACCAAGGAGCACTACATCCAGCCCGACGATCAGGTGAACCCGATGACGGCCCAGATCCTCGAGGCTCTCGCCCCTGAGCACGACCCTGACGACCGGTAGAGACCGCATGCAGCGAGATGGTGCGCCACGAGTCAGGACGCCTCGAAGCAATCCAGATCCTGTCCAGGTCGCTCGTCAGGCCGCCGACCGTTCACAGCCGTACGTCGGCGCTGCAGCGGGCGGGAGACCCCTGAGGTACCGATGAGGAAATCTCAGATCGGAGGATTCGCCATGTTCTTGGTGTTCGCTTTCATTCTTGCCGGGGTGGTCGCGCCAATCCACCAGCGCGTCATCCAGCACGCGCCGACCAGTCGAATTGTCCGTCAGCTTCGGCGCTCGCAGCGGCGACTTCCAGGTGTCGCCGCAGCCATGGCCCTTGGGCTCGGGTTGATCACATTCGGACATCTCGTGCAGGTGGCGATCTCTTCCGGGGCTCCGGCCGCGCTGTACGGCGCCGTGTTGATCCTGATGTGGGATGGGATCAAGTTGAACCTGCTCGGCGTCGCGATGTTGACCAGCTGGCTCGGGGAACAGACCCGAGGCGGCGTTGCCGTCCCTCAAAGGCTCGGGCCATCGGCGGGACGCGTTGGCCGCTGAATCAACGCGGCATGAAGGCGCGCCCTCGACTCGTCCGGCCGGGAGACGACCGCGTGAGGTTGGCCGTGGCGGAGGTGGAGGTGGACGGTGCGGACGACGGCGAGGGCGCTGTTGCTGGTCGCGACCGCGAAGCGTTCCCTGACGGGATGGATCATCCGCGCGCTGCCGTCGAGGACGCGGGGGAGCGCGACTCGTTCGACGAAGGCGCCGCGGTGGAGGCCTTCGATGACGATGTCGGCGATGCGCTCGTCGATGGCGTTGAACAGCGTTTGAAAGGTGCTGATCTGACGTGGGTTGAGGATGGCGTTGCGGTCGACGCGTTGGAGGCGGCTGACGGCATTGGCGCCTTCGGCGGCGGCGAGTCCGCCCTTGCCCAGGTTGCCTCCGATGTCGCGGAGCTGCTGTTGGACGAGGGTGTGAATCGCCCCGGGTTTCGTGGAGGCTCGGTTACGTGGAACCAGCCCCGGTCGGGACGGGTGTTTCAACGTAGTCGGTGACGGTGTTGTTGGCCCAGT
>NZ_LMIT01000010.1:0-357 GCF_001428825.1 Nocardioides sp. Root240
GGTGGTGGTGTCGGCTTCGATGATCTTGGCCTCGGCGATCGCGAGGATCCGGTTCGGCGCCTGACCCAACGCTGCAGCGACCGCGACATCCACGATCCGGACCTGGTCACGGGTCAGCTTCCG
Source organism: Nocardioides sp. Root240 (assembly GCF_001428825.1). Lineage (GTDB taxonomy): Bacteria > Actinomycetota > Actinomycetes > Propionibacteriales > Nocardioidaceae > Nocardioides. The sequence continues at coordinate 124 of NZ_LMIT01000010.1, forward strand.
CGACAGGGCCGCGACCCGGCGGACCACCCAGGTCTCACACTCGAGCTTCTGGGCACGGGCCCACACGAGCGGGAGCCGGTGCCGCAGGTCGAGCGCATCAGCGAGAGCCCGTCGGGTCGCACCCACACCTTCGCAGCGGGCGATGGCGATCTCGTCCAACGCCAGGTCGCTGATGCCGGGGGTGCCCTCACCACCGGGGTGGACCAGCCTCGGCCCACCACGCCGGACGGGCAC
>NZ_LMIT01000010.1:429-91901 GCF_001428825.1 Nocardioides sp. Root240
CCGACCCCGCGACCAACGGAACCCGAAGGAGGAGTCCCAGCACCGACAACAGAGGTTTCGAGGCTCGGCGCTGGCGCGCCTCGCACCTCAACCAGCGGGAGGCGCGGCCTCAACCACCGTCGGACGGACGCTTGATCCGCTTCGGCTGGTCGGGCAGCGGAAGCACCAGCGGCGGTGCCGCGGGCTCCTCGTCCTCGTAGTCCAGCCAGCCGTCGTACTGCTCGACGAGCATGTCGAGCTGGATCTCCGGGGCGTCGGTGACCACGGCCCACGGGTGGTCCTCGTCGTCGTCCTCGCCGGCGAGCCGCTCGCGGACCACCTCGGCGGCGTAGCCGCCGCGCACCAGTGTCTCCGCAGCCGAGCGCGCCTGGTCCTCGTCGAAGAAGATGCCCCTCACCGCACCATGATGACGCAGGTCCGCCGGCGGACTCGGCTAGCGTGACCGCCGTGGTCGGACTGCACCTGACGCGCACCGCCGAGAACGGCGCGGAGATCGATGCGCTCGCGGCGGCGCTCGCCGCCGACGGGGGTGGGCGGGTCGGCGTCGACGGGATGGTCGCCGACCTGACGGGCCGGCTGCGGCGTACCTTCGCGCCGAGCCCGCGGCTGCTGGGCCGGAAGGTCTCGCAGGCCTACACGTGGGAGGGCCACGACCGGCGCGACCCGACGTGGATGCCGCAGGGCATCACGACGTCGGCCGAGACGGGCTTCCGCGAGCGGCACGGGCACGACGTGCTCGCGACGTCGTGGTACTCGAGGAAGGGCGCCGGGTCGCGGATCAGCATCGTCGACGTCGAGCGGCGGAAGTACGGCCACGTGCTGCTGGTGACGCCGACGGTGAAGGACGGGGTGCCGGGGTTCGGGCCGCTGAAGGTGCACGCCGGCGGGATCGTGTGGCACGGCGGCTACCTGCACGTCGGCGGCACCGGCAAGGGCCTCTACACCTGCCGCCTGGAGGACCTGATGCGCGTGCCGGCCGGGTCGTCGTACGAGACGTGGGGGCACCGGTACGTCCTGCCGGTGCGCTTCGTCTACCGCGGCGCGAGCGAGGAGGGTACGTCGCGACTGCGCTTCTCCTTCTTCACCATCGACCGCAGCGGGGCCGAGCCGGCACTGGTCGTCGGGGAGTACGGCTCCCCGAAGCAGACCCGTCGCCTCGCGCGCTTCGCCCTCGACCCCGCCACCCACCTGCTCGTCGGTGGGGAGGACGGCCGCTTCGTGCCCGAGATCGACGAGCGTGGGAAGGCGCGGATGCAGGGCGTCGCGGTCGTCGACGGCGTCTACTACGCGACCGCCTCGCGGACGCCGGTGCTCCCCGGCTCGATGTTCGTCGGTACGCCGGGCGACTTCCGCGAGCTGTTCTGGGCAACGCCGATCGGACCGGAGGACCTCGTGCACTGGCCCGAGACCGACTCCTTCTGGTCGGTCACCGAGCACCCGCGGCGGCGCTGGGTGTTCGCGATGAAGCGGTCGAGCCTGCGCCGCTGACCGCGACGAAACATTGCCGTCTCATGGCGCTCCTAGGCTGCGCGCGTGATCCTGCAGCCCGGCGTCGGCCCGATCCGCGCGGAGGCCTACCTCCCGGCGGAGCCGGCCACCCTGCTCTGGGGACGGCTGCCGTGCGCGGGCGACGTACCCCTCCTCGGCGTCACGCCGGGCACGGAGGTCACGTTCGACACGGTGAGCCACGAGGGCCTGCTGGAGGACCAGGGCCGCGACCCCCGGGCCTTCTTCGCCCGCCACGGGGTGCCCGCCGGGGAGGTGCTCGACGACGCCGTCGCGATCGCCGCCTCGGACCTGCCGCACGCCTTCGGCGTCGACGGCCCCCACCTGGTGTCCCGGCCGATCCACGTCGAGGGCGCTCGTCGCGGGGACCTGCTCGCGATGACCCTGGTCGAGGCCCTCCCCCGCGTCCCGTACGGCGTCGTGTCGAACCGCCACGGCAAGGGCGCCCTCGCCGGCGAGCTGCCGGCGGGCGGGGACACCGTGTCCGTCTTCGCGGCGGTGTCCGACGACGGCACCCGCGGCCTGATGCCGCTCCGGGACGGCGGCGAGCCGGTGGTCTCCTTCCCGCTGGCCCCCTTCCTCGGCGTGATGGGGGTGGCGACCGCGACACCGGAGCGCGCGCACTCCGTGCCGCCCGGCGCCCACGGTGGCAACCTCGACATCAACCTGCTGACCGCCGGAGCCACCCTCTACCTGCCCGTGCAGGTCGACGGCGCGCTCGCCTACGTCGGCGACCCCCACTTCGCCCAGGGTGGCGGCGAGGTGTCGCTGACCGCGATGGAGGCATCGCTGCGGGCGACCGTCCGGCTCGACGTGGTGCCGCGCGAGGACGCCGTCCACCGGTTCGGCGAGCTCGCCGGACCGCTGGCGGAGACCCGCGAGCACCTGGTGCCGACCGGCCTGGACCCCGACCTCGACGTCGCGGTCCAGAACTGCGTGCGGGCGGCGATCGCGCTGCTCGGCGCGCGCTACGGCATGGCCCCGCACCTGGCCTACGCCTACCTCAGCGCCGCCACCGACTTCGACGTCTCGCAGGTGGTCGACGTCGTGAAGGGCGTGCACGCGCGGATCCGCAAGAGCGACTTCCCGAGGCAGCCGTGAGTCCGTGGGACGAGCGGGTCTGGCAGCTCCGGGGCGACCCGCTGCTCAACGGGGCGGGGGTCGGTCCGCTGGTCGGCGAGACGCTCGCGGTCAAGGACCTGTACGCCGTCGCGGGGCTCTCGACCGGGGCCGGCAACCCCGCCCGGCTGGCCGCGGCGGCGCCCGCCGACACCGATGCCGAGGTCGTCGCGGCGCTGCTCGACGCGGGCGCCGACCTGCGCGGGATCACCCAGACCGAGGAGTTCGCGTACTCGCTCTCCGGCACCAACGCCCACTACGGCGCCCCGCCCAACCCCGCCGCGCCCGGCCGGGTCAGCGGAGGCTCCTCGTCCGGCTCGGCGACCGCGGTGTCGCTGGGCGAGGCGACGATCGGCCTGGGCACCGACACCGCCGGGTCGATCCGCGTGCCGGCGTCGTACCAGGGCCTGTTCGGGATCCGTACGACGCACGGCGCGGTGTCCCGGGAGGGCGTGCTGCCGCTGGCCCCGAGCTTCGACACCGTCGGGTGGATGACCCGCGACGCCGGGCTGCTGGCGCGGGTGGGCGGGGTGCTCGTCCCCGGCACGGCCACGGACGCCGACCGGCGGTTCGTCACCGTGCCGGGCCTGCTGGAGCTCGCCCACGTCGACGTCGCGGCGGCGGTGGCGGCGTGGCAGCCCGGCCTGGCCGTGCCCGTCACGTGGCCGGTGGAGGACCTGGACCCGTGGCGCGACGCCTTCACCACCGTGCAGGCGTGGGAGGCCTGGCAGGCGCACGGCGCGTGGCTCGGCTCCCGGATGGACACGCTCGGCGCCGACGTGCGCGCCCGCTTCGAGCGGGCCAGCCGGGTCACCGCCGACGAGGCCGACGCCGCGCGCACCGTCCTCGCCGGAGCACGGGACGCCCTCGACGAGCTCGTCGGCGACCGGATCGTGGTCCTGCCCGCGACGCCGACGGTCGCTCCGGAACTCGGTCCGGGTCTCTCGGAGCGACTCCAGTCGGTTCGCGAGGCGACGCTCACCCTGACCTGCCTCGCCGCGATCGGCGGTCTGCCCGCGGTGACGGTGCCGCTGCGGACCGCCGCCGGCCTCCCCTGCGGCGCCTCGCTGCTCGCCGGGCGTGGCCGCGACCACGACCTGCTGCAGATCGCGGCCACGCTCACGAATTGATCCGCCTGAAACGATTGTTTCGCGCAGCCTTCACGAGGAGGATCTAGTTTCAACCTCGTGACGGGGAGGCGGACGTGCTGATCGACGAGTTCAACGGGTTGCCCGATGCCGAGGCGGCGGCGCTGCTGCGAACCTGCGTGGCGATCGACTCGTGGGTGAGCACGCTCGCCGCGGGACGCCCCTACGTCACGGCGCAGGACCTCCTCGACGTCGGTCGGGCCCAGGTGGTGGGGTGGGCCCCGGCCGACGTCGAGGCGGCACTCGCGGACCACCCGCGGATCGGCGAGCGGCCGGTCGGCGGGGGCGCGAGCGCCGCGGCGTCGCGCAGCGAGCAGGCGGGTGTGGACGCCGGCGACCTCGACCTGGCCGAGCGGTTGCGCGCCGGCAACGCCGCCTACGAGGAGCGCTTCGGGCGGATCTACCTCGTCCGCGCCAAGGGCCGCAGCGGCGAGGAGCTGCTCGCCCTGCTGGAGCAGCGGCTGGGCAACGACCCGGCGACCGAGCTCGAGGTCACCCGCCAGCAGCTGGGCGAGATCGCGTTGCTGCGCCTGGCCGACCTGGTCGGCGTCGACGAAGGAGTCCTGCGATGACGACCGTCTCGACCCACGTGCTCGACGCGGTCCTGGGGCGCCCGGCGGCGGGGATCGCCGTCGTGCTGGGCACCGCGGCCGGCGTACCGGTGGCGGAGGGGGTGACGGATCCCGACGGCCGGATCCGGTACGACGCCGAGCTGGCCCCCGGCGACCACCGGCTGACGTTCGCGACCGGCGCGTGGTTCGCCGCGCAGGACCGGGCCACCTTCCACCCCGAGGTGTCGGTGGCCTTCACCGCGGTCGAGGGCGAGCACCACCACGTCGCGCTGCTGCTGAGTCCGTTCTCGTACACGACCTACCGGGGATCCTGATGACCTACCGACTCTCGGACCTGCAGCACGGCAAGGCGGAGTGCCGGCTGGTGAAGGTGGACCGCACCGACGGCCTGCACGTGCTGCACGACCTCAACGTGACCACGCAGCTGCGCGGCGACTTCGCGACGGCCTACACCGACGGCGACAACACCCAGGTGCACGCCACGGACACCCAGAAGAACACGGTGTTCGCGCTGGCCCGCGAGCACGGCGTCACGACACCCGAGGCCTTCCTGCTCGCCCTCGCCGACCACTGGCGCCGCCAGCCGTGGGTGACCGGCACCTGGTTCCACGCCGAGGAGCAGCCGTGGCAGCGGCTGCCGCAGAACGGCCACTCCTTCGTCCGCACCGGCGTCGCGACCCGCACTGCGTGGGTGCAGACCGACGGTGACGAGACCTTCGTGCTGGCCGGCACGGCCGACCTCGTGGTGCTCAAGACGACGGGCAGCGAGTTCCACGGCTTCCCCCGCGACCGCTTCACGACGCTCGCCGAGACCGACGAGCGGATCCTCGCCACCAGCGTCACCGCGACCTGGCGCTACGCCGTCACCGACGCCGACTGGGACACCCTCCACGCGACCGTGCAGGACGCGATCGCCGGCGCCTTCGCAAGCACCCACAGCCTCGCGCTGCAGCAGACGATCCACGCGATGGGCGAGGCCGCGCTCGACGCCTGCCCGGAGGTCGTCGAGATCCGGATCGCCTGCCCCAACAAGCACCACTTCCTCGTCGACCTCCAGCCCTTCGGGCTCGACAACCCCGGCGAGGTCTACGTCGCCGCCGACCGCCCCTACGGCCTGATCTCCGCGACGATCTCGCGCTCCGACGTCCCTGCCGAGCCCCGCGCGTGGACCGGGATCGCATGATCCGGTCCGTCTCCGCGCGGCGCACGCTGGTCGACGGGGAGCTCCGGGCCGCGACGCTGACCGTCGAGGACGGGCGGATCGCCGCGATCGGGCCCTACGACGCTGGCGCCGAGCTGGCGCTGCCCGACTCGTCGTACCTGCTGCCGGGGGTGGTGGACACCCACGTCCACGTCAACGAGCCGGGCCGCACGGAGTGGGAGGGCTTCGCGTCGGCGACCCTGGCGGCGGCGCTGGGCGGCGTGACCACGCTGGTCGACATGCCGCTGAACTCGCTGCCGCCGACGACCTCGCTGGAAGCGCTCGACCTCAAGCGGTCCGCGGCCGCGCCGCAGTGCACCGTGGACGTGGGCTTCTGGGGCGGCGCGGTGCCCGACAGCCTCGGCTCCCTGGAGCGGCTGTGGGAGGCCGGCGTGTTCGGCTTCAAGTGCTTCCTCTCCCCGAGCGGGGTCGACGAGTTCCCTGCGCTCGACCCGGAGCAGCTGCGCGCCGCGCTCGCGGAGGTCGCCTCCTTCGACGGCCTGCTGATCGTGCACGCGGAGGACGCCGCGGTGCTCGACGCGGCGCCGCACCGCCCGAGCCGGGCGTACGCCGACTTCGTGCTCAGCCGCCCCGACGAGGCCGAGACCACGGCGATCCGCCGGCTGATCGACGGTGCCCGCGAGACGGGCTGCCGGGTCCACGTGCTGCACCTCTCGAGCGCGCGTGCGCTCGACCTGCTCGCCGGTGCGCGGGCCGAGGGTCTGCCGGTGACCGTCGAGACCTGCCCGCACTACCTCTGCCTCGCCGCCGAGCAGATCCCCGACGCCGCCCCGGAGTTCAAGTGCTGCCCGCCCATCCGCGACGAGGGCAACCGCGCTGCGTTGTGGGACGCGCTCGTCGACGACGTGATCGACGTCGTCGTGAGCGACCACTCCCCCACGACACCGGCGATGAAGGCCGCCGGCGACGGCGAGCTCCAGCAGGCCTGGGGCGGGATCTCCGGCCTGCAGGTGGGATTCGCGGCGGTCGCCGACGAGGCTGCCCGGCGCGGGATCGGCATCGAGCGGGTCGCCGGGTGGATGGCGACCGGGACCGCCGACCTGGTCGGGCTCGACCGGAAGGGGCGGATCGCGGTCGGCGCGGACGCCGACCTCGCCGTCCACGACCCCACGGTGCCGATGGTCGTGGACGCCCGTCGACTCGCGCACCGCAACCCGCTGTCGGCGTACGACGGGCGGACGCTGGCGGGATCGGTGACCCACACCCTGCTGCGGGGCGAGCTGGTGGGCGGGACGGACGGGGCGCGACGCGGCGCCCTGCTGGAGAGGACACGATGAGCATCGACGAGATCGCACCTCCGCCGCGGCTGCTGATGGGGCCGGGCCCGATCAGCGTCGACCCCCGCGTGCTGCGGGCGATGGCGGCGCCGCTGGTGGGCCAGTTCGACCCGTTCATGACCACCACCATGAACGAGACGATGGCGCTCTACCGCGAGGTCTTCGCCACCGGCAACGAGCAGACCTTCCTGGTCGACGGCACGGCCCGGGCCGGGATCGAGGCCGCACTCGTGTCGCTGGTCGAGCCGGGCGATCGCGTGCTGGTGCCGGTGTTCGGGCGCTTCGGCCACCTGCTCGCCGAGATCGCCGGGCGGTGCGGGGCGGAGGTGCACACGATCGAGGTCCCCTGGGGCCGGGTGTTCGCGCCGGAGCAGGTCGCTGCCGCGATCGAGGAGGTCCGGCCGAAGGTGCTCGCGTGCGTGCAGGGCGACACCTCCACGACCATGTGCCAACCGCTGGCGGAGATCGGCGCACTCTGCCGCGAGCACGACGTCCTCCTCTACTGCGACGCCACCGCGTCCCTCGGCGGCAACGAGTTCCGGGCGGACTCGTGGCGCCTGGACATCGCGACCGCGGGACTGCAGAAGTGCCTGGGCGGTCCGTCGGGATCGGCGCCGATCACCCTCTCGCCCCGCGCGGTCGAGATCGTCAACGGCCGGCGGCACGTGGAGGCGGGCATCCGCGAGGCCTCCGACGAGGCGCGCGGCCGGGTGATCGGCAGCAACTACCTCGACCTCGCCATGCTGATGGACTACTGGGGCCCGCGCCGGCTCAACCACCACACCGAGGCCACCTCGATGCTGTACGCCGCCCGCGAGTGCGCGCGCCTGCTGGCTGCCGAAGGCATCGACGCGGCCGTCGAGCGGCACGCGCTGCACGGCCGCGCGATGCTCGAGGGCGTCCAGGGCCTGGGCCTCGGCGTGTTCGGCGACCTCGCGCACAAGATGAACAACGTCGTCGCCGTGGAGATCCCCGAGGCGCTGGGCGCGGCCGGCGGCGACGCGGTGCGCGGCCGGATGCTCGACGACTTCGGGATCGAGATCGGCACGTCCTTCGGCCCGCTCCACGGGAAGGTCTGGCGGATCGGCACGATGGGCTTCAACGCCCGCAAGGACGCGGTCCTGACGACCCTCGCCGCCCTCGAGCAGGTGCTGCGGTCCTCGGGCGTCGCGGTCCCGGCCGGCGGCGGTGTCGAGGCCGCGCTGGCGGTCTACCGATGAGCACCGCCGACGTCGTCCTCGCGCGGTGCGGCGAGCTCGACGCGATCTCCGCCTCCCCCACCTGGCTGGAGCGCACCCACCTCACCCCCGAGCACCGGCAGGCCAACGCCCTGGCCGGTCGGTGGATGAAGGCGGCCGGGCTGCACGTGTGGCAGGACGCGGCCGGCAACATCTGCGGCCGCCGTGAGGGCTCCTCGCCCGGGATGCCCGCCCTGCTGCTGGGATCCCACCTCGACACGGTCCCCGACGCGGGCAGCTTCGACGGGATGCTCGGCGTGCTGATGGCGATCGCCGTGGCCGAGCGACTGCAGCACGTGACGCTCCCGTTCGCGCTGGAGGTGATCGGGTTCAGCGACGAGGAGGGCGCCCGGTTCGGGAAGGCCCTGCTCGGCAGCCAGGCCGTCGCCGGCACGTGGGACGAGGCGTGGTGGGACCTGCGCGACCGCGACGACGTGACACTGCACCAGGCCTTCCTCGAGTTCGGCCTCGACCCGCGCCGGGTCGGCGACGCCGCGCGCCGGCCCGACGAGCTGGTCGGCTACCTCGAGGCGCACATCGAGCAGGGCCCCTACCTCGAGGCCGCCGATGCGTCCCTGGGCCATGTCACGACCATCGCGGGCGCCCGCAGGTTCCGCCTGTCGGTGACCGGGGAGGCGCGGCACGCCGGTGGGACGCCGTACGAACGCCGGAGGGATGCGCTGCTCGGTGCCGCCGAGATGATCGTCGCCGTCGAGCGGCTGGCCCGCGCGGCCGGCACGATCGCGACGGTCGGCCGGATCGAGGTGCAGCCCGGCGCGGTCAACGTGATCGCCGGGCGGGCCGACCTCAGCCTCGACCTGCGGGCCGCCACGGATCCCGAGCGGGACCGCTCGTGGGACGAGATCGAGCAGGAGCTGCGGGCGATCTGTGTCCGCCGCGACCTGCGCCTCGACCTCGTGGAGACGCACCGGGCGCCGGCCGCTCCGTGCGCCGCCTGGCTCAGCGAGGCCGTCGTCGCCGGCATCCGGACCACCGGCGACGACCACCCGATGGGCCTGTGGAGCCGGGCCGGGCACGACGCGATGGCGATCGCCGCGATCACCGGGATCGGGATGCTCTTCCTCCGCTGCCACGACGGCATCAGCCACCACCCCGACGAGAGCGTCCGCGAGGTCGACGTGGCGCGGGGGCTCGACGCCTTCGAGCAGGCCGTGCTCGAGGTCGCGCGGCGGTACGACGAGGCGCGGCCATGAGGATCGACGAGCGGATCGCCGCCCATCACGACGAGCTGGGCCCGCAGGAGCGGCGCGCGGCCGCGACCCTGCTCGAGCACCTGGACGACCTGGCGACGTACCGGGCCGCGGAGCTCGCCGAGCTCGCCGGCGTCTCGCGGGCGACCATGAGCCGGCTGTTCCGCAGCCTCGGCTTCGCCGACTTCGACCAGGTCCGCGAGCACCTGCGCGGGCTGCGGGGCGCGGGCGAGCCCCGGCGCGTCGAGGGCGCCCCCGATGTCGCGACCCTCGTCGCGGCCGAGCAGGCCGCGATCCAGCGCGCACTGGAGCACCCGCGGCTGCCGGAGGTCGCGGGCCTGGTCGCGCTCGCGCACCGGGTCCTCGTCGTCGGCTGGCGCAACAGCTACCCCGTCGCGCTGCACCTGCGCGAACAGCTCGCGCAGGCGCGCGACGACGTAGGAATCGCGCCCGTCCCGGGCCAGGCGATCGGCGAGGAGCTGGTGGGACTGGGCCCCGACGACGTGGTCGTCGTGGTCGCCTTCCGCCGCCGCCCACCCCACCTCGGGCCCTTCCTGGAGGCGGCGCGCGACACCGGCGCGGCCGTCGTCCTGCTCGGCGACCCGAGCGCCGTCGCCCACGCCGCGCGGGCCACGGTCTGGGTCGAGTGCCCCCTTCAGAGCACCCTCGCGTTCGACAGCTACGCCGCCCCGATGGCCCTCGTCGGGCTGCTCGCCGACAGCGTGCTCGCCGCCTGCCGGCGCCACGGTCCCGCCCGGGTCCGCGCCATCACCGAGACCTACGAACGACTGGGAGAAGTCGAGTGAACGACGACAACGTCTGGCTGGCCGAGGCCGTGGACCTCGCGACCGCGAACGTCGCCGACGGCGGCGGTCCCTTCGGCGCGGTCATCGTGCGCGACGGCGTCCGTCTCGCCACCGGCCAGAACCGGGTCACCCGCGACCTCGACCCGACCGCCCACGCCGAGGTCGTCACGATCCGCGCCGCGTGTGCGGAGGTCGGCGACTTCAGCCTCGCCGGCTGCACCCTCTACACGTCCTGCGAACCCTGCCCGCTCTGCCTGTCCGCCGCACTGTGGGCCCGCATCGACCGGGTCGTGTACGCCGCCGACCGCGACGACGCCGCCCGCGGCGGGTTCGACGACCGCGAGTTCTACGAGCTGTTCTCCACACCCCGGTCGGAGTGGGCGATGGCGGTCGCGAACGTGCGCCTGCCCTCGGCGCCCGCGCCCTTCGACGCGTGGCTGGCGCACGAGGACCGCACGGCCTACTGAGCGAGGTGTGTGCAGGTTGCTACACTTGCACCCATGAAGACGGTGGCCTCACGCGACCTGCGCAACCACACGGCGACGGTGCTCGCCGAGGTCGGCGCGGGCAGTCCCGTCGCGGTCACCGTCCACGGCGAGGTCGTGGCCGAGCTCCACCCGCCGAGCCGGCTCCGTCCCGACTACGTCCTGCGCAGCGACCTGGTGCGCTTCCTCGAGCAGCGCCGGGCCGACCCGGCGCTCGCAGACCTCCTCGAGGAGATCAGCGGCGGCACGACCGACGACCTGGACCCGCTGCGGTGACTGCTGCCGCGCTCCTCGACACCAGCGTCTTCGTCGCCGTCGAGACCGGCCGTTCCCTCGTGCTCGACGCGCTGCCCGACCGCGGCCACCTCTCGGCGATCACCTACGCCGAGCTGCAGGCCGGCGTGCTGGCCGCCACCGACCTGCGCACCCGGAGCGACCGTCTCGCCACGGTCGAGTTCGCCGCGTCCTACGAGCTGCTCCCCGTCGATGCCGCCGCCGCCCGCCACTGGGCGAGACTGCGGATCGAGCTGCGCGACGCGGGCCGCGCCATGAAGGTCAACGACCTGTGGATCGCGTCGGTCGCGCTCGCCCACGACCTGCCCGTGGTGACCCAGGACCACGACTTCGACGTGCTCGCCGACCTCGGCCTGCTCGAGGTCATCCCCGCCTGAACGCACCCTGGCGGCCGAGCAGCTCGAGGGCCACCGCCAGCGCGATCCGCGCGGGCTCCTTGCCGGTGACGGCCGGGTCGCCGATGGGCGTGCGCACCCGGTCGACGGCGGAGGCGTCGTGGCCGAGCTCGGCGAGCCGCGCACGGAAGCGCGTCCACTTCGCGCTCGACCCGATCAGCCCGATCGACGCCGGTACGTCGGAGCGCAGCAGCGCGTCGAGCAGCGCCAGGTCCTCGGCGTGGTCGTGGGTCAGCACCAGCGCCTCCACCCCGGGCGGCAGCAGCGCGATGGCCAGCTCGGGCAGCACCGGCTCCCGGTGCACGTGCACGTCGGCCGGGCCGGTCAGCACCGACGCCAGCCGTTCGGGGGCGAGCTGGTCGGCCCGGGAGTCGACCAGGTGCAGGTCGAGGTCGTGGCGGCTGAGCAGCAGGGCCAGCTCGAGGCCGACGTGGCCCAGGCCGAAGATCGCGATCGCCGGGCGCACCGGCTGCGGCTCGTAGAGCAGGGTGACCTCGCCGCCGCAGCACTGCACGCCGTGCTCGGCCGGGGCCCGGTCGGACAGGTCGTGCCGCTCGGTCACGGCGGCGGCGTCGGCGAGCCCCGCCTCGATCAGGGCGCGCGCCCGTCGTACCGCTGACTCCTCGAGGTTGCCGCCCCCGACGCTGCCCCAGACCGCGTCCGCGGAGACGACGAGCTTGGCACCAGCGGCGCGGGGTGCGTGGCCGCGCACGTCGGCCACGGTCACCAGCACCGCCGCGACCCGCTGCTCCCGGCAGGAGAGGAGTGCACGCAACCAGTCCATCAGCGTCGCGCCTCCTCGATCGCCCACCAGACGGCCTCGGGCGTCGCCGGCGAGGCGAGCTCGACGGACCGGCCGGCGGGGCCGAACGCGGCGACCGCGTCCCGCAGCGCCTCGCGCACCGAGAACGCCAGCATCAGCGGCGGCTCCCCCACCGCCTTCGAGCCGTAGACCGCGCCGTCCTCGGTGGCGCGGTCGAGCAGGGCGACCCTGAGGTCGGCCGGCATCTCCGAGAGGCTCGGCAGCTTGTACGTCGACGCGGCCTGGGTGGCGAGGCGCCCTCGTGTCGGCCCGGACGAGGTGTCCCAGCGCAGGTCCTCGAGGGTGAGCCAGCCCAGTCCCTGCACGAAGCCGCCCTCGATCTGGCCGAGGTCGATCAGCGGCGAGAGGCTGTCGCCGACGTCGTGGACGATGTCGACCCGGGTCACCTCGTAGCCGCCGGTGAACCCGTCGACCTCGACCTCGGCGGCGGCGACGCCGTAGGCGAAGTACTTGAACGGGTTGCCCCGCATCGCCGCGGCGTCCCACGACAGGCCCTCGGTGCGGTAGTAGCCCGCGGCCCAGAGCTGGATCCGGTCGAAGTAGGCCTTGCGGACGACGTCCTCCCAGGACGCGGCTCGCCCGAGCTCGGCGCGGACCGGCACCAGCCGCGCGAGGATCTGCCCGCAGGCGTCCTTGACCGCCGCGCCGTTGAGGTCGGCGCCCGAGCTGGCCGCGGTGGCGGAGGTGTTCGGCACCTTGTCGGTGCGCGTCGGCGCCAGGCGCACCCGCTCGATCGGCAGGCCGAGTGCGGTCGCCGCGACCTGCAGCATCTTGGTGTGCAGGCCCTGGCCCATCTCGGTGCCGCCGTGGTTGATCAGCACCGAGCCGTCCTTGTAGACGTGCACCAGCGCACCCGCCTGGTTGAACGCGGTGAAGTTGAAGGAGATGCCGAACTTCACCGGCGTGATCGCCAGACCCCGCTTGCGGTGGGGGTCCTGGGCGTTGCCGGCCGCGATGGCCGCCCGCCGCTCGGCGTACGACGACGTGGTCAGCACCTGCTGCCAGGCCCGGTCGAGCCGCTCGGCGTGCCGCACCGGCTGCCCGTACGGCGTGGCCTGGCCCTCGACGTAGAAGTTGCGCCGCCGCAGCTCCTCCGGCGCCAACCCGAGCAGGGGGGCGCAGCGACCGAGGACGTCCTCGACCACGAGCATCCCCTGGGGCCCGCCGAACCCGCGGAAGGCCGTCTGCGAGGTCTTGTGGGTCTGCGCGATCCGGCCGTCGACGAGCACGTGCGGGATCCAGTAGGCGTTGTCGACGTGGCACAGCGCGCGCGAGAGCACCGGCTCGGACAGGTCGAGGCTCCAACCACCGTCGGAGGTCAGCGTGGCCCGCAGGGCCTGCAGACGACCGTCGGCGTCGAAGCCGACCTCCCACGCCGCGTGGAAGCCGTGCCTCTTGCCGGTCATCGTCATGTCCTGCTGGCGGGTCAGCCGCAGCCGGACCGGCCGTCCGGTCAGCGTCGCGCCGAGCGCCGCGATCGCCGCGAAGCCGTGCGGCTGCATCTCCTTGCCACCGAACCCGCCACCCATCCGCAGGCACTGCACGGTCACCTGGTGGCTCGCGAGGCCGAGCACGTGGGCGACGATCTCCTGCGTCTCGGTGGGGTGCTGGGTGCTGCACGACACGTTCACCTGGCCGTCGTCGTCGACGTGCGCGAGGGAGGCGTGGGTCTCGAGGTAGAAGTGCTCCTGGCCCGCCATCTCGAACGAGCCCTCGAACACGTGCGCGCTCGCGGCGAAGCCCTCCTCGACCTCACCGCGCTCGAGCCGCGGACGGGCGCCCTGGAAGGCCTCCTGCTCGATCGCCTCGGTCAGCGTCAGGACCGACGGCAGCTCGTCCCACTCGGCAACGACCGCGGCCGCCCCGAGCCGGGCGGCCTCGAGCGACTCGCCCAGCACCCACGCCACCGCGTGCCCGTGGAACATGGCCTCGGCCGGGAACAAGGGCTCGTCGTGCTTGGTGCCCGCGTCGTTGACCCCTGGTACGTCGGCGGCGGTCAGGACCCGCACCACCCCCGGCACGTCGTACGCCGGCCGCGGGTCCAGGCTGCGCAGCCGGGCGTGCGCGTGGGGCGATCCCACCGGGTGGGCGTGCAGGACGCCGGGCGTGCGCAGCGCGACGTCGTCGGTGTAGAGCGCGCGGCCGGTGACGTGCAGGGCCGCGGCCTCGTGGGCGCGGGGCTGCCCGACGGTGCCGGAGGTTCCGGGGCTCACGGGTGCTCGCACCTCACCCACCGGGCCTCTCCGCCACGAGCCGCGGCAGCGCCTGGCCGAGCATCGCCCGCCGGTAGGCCGCACTGGCCCGGTGGTCGTCGATCGGCGTGCCGGTCGCCGCGAGCGCCGCGGCGGCCGCGGCGACGCCGTCCGCGGTCCAGTCGGCTCCGACGAGCAGGGCCTCGGCCTCGGGCGCCCGGACCGGTGTGGCCGCCACGCCGCCGAGCCCGATCGCCGCCCGCTCGACCCGCCCGGCCACGACCTCGACGGCGAAGGCGACCGCGACGGAGGAGATGTCGTCGTACCGTCGCTTGGCGATCTTGTGGAAGGCGGTCGTGCCGGCGAGCGGCAGCGGGACCCGGATCCGCGCGATCAGCTCGCCCGGCGCACGGACGCTGGCGCGGTAGCCGGTGAAGTAGTCGACGAGCGGCACGACCCGCTCCCCCGCGGTCGAGACGAGCACGACCGACGCGTCGAGCGCGAGCAGGGCCGGCGCGAGGTCGCCGATCGGCGAGCCGGTGCCGAGGTTGCCGCCGATGGTGGCACCGTTCCTGATCAGTCGCGACGCGAACTGCGGGAACACCGCGTCCAGCAAGGGGATCCGGCCCTCCAGCCGTCGCTCGACCTCACTCAGGCTGAGCGCCGCGCCGATCTCGACGACGTCCTGCGCCACCGACAGGGAGCGCAGCTCCGGGAGCTGGTCGATCGCCACGCGCAGTGCCGGTCGTGATCCCCGCAGGTTCGCCTCGACGCCGAGGTCCGTCGACCCCGCGATCGCCACGGCGCCGGACTCGCCGAGGAGCTCCAGCGCCTCGCCCAGGCTCGCCGGCCGTGCCCAGCCGCGATCACGGACCGGGGCGGCGGGCGGTGCGGCGGCCGTCGTACGACGCAGCAGCGGGTCCTCCGCCGCCGGGGGGCCGAGCGCCTGCGCTGCCTCCAGGATGGGCCGGTAGCCCGTGCAGCGGCACAGGTTCCCGGAAGAGCGTGGGGGTCGAAGGAGGTCCGGCCGGGCCGGTAGAACTCGGCGGCCATGCTGCAGACGAAGCCCGGCGTGCAGTAGCCGCACTGCGATCCCCCGCGCACCGCCAGCTCCTCCTGCACCGGGTGCAGGCCACCGTCGGGCGCGAGGCCCTCGGAAGTGACCACCTCCTGGCCGGCGAGCGCGGCGGCGGGCAGCAGGCAGGCGTTGAGCGCCGTCCACTCGGTCGTTGCGTCGACCCCGGGGCGGGCGACCAGCACCGAGCAGGCGCCGCACTCGCCCTCGGCGCACCCCTCCTTGGCGCCGGTCAGGCCGATCGAGCGCAGCCAGTCGAGCGCGTTCGCCTCCGGCGGTGCGCCGGCGAGCGGCCGCACGGATCCGTTCACGGTGACCTCGGCATCGGTGCTCATCACCGCCACCGTAGGCCTGTCGACGGCCCGTCCGGGAGCGACTCAGCGGAATTAACGAGGCCGAAACCAGCCGACCCGGACCTGAAACGCGCGTCTCATAGCGTCGCCGCACAGCAACTGCCGTTGCGTCTCGGAGGCCCTGACATCAGCTCACAGGAGACCAGATGACCCACCCGTCCGCCCGTTCCCGCCGCCGCGGCCTGCGCCTCGCCGCCGCCGGCCTGGCCACCGCCGTCGGCCTGCTGGGCCTCGCCGCCTGCGGCAGCGACGACGCCGAGGACGGCAGCGGCACTGCCGGCGCCGACCACGGCACCATCAGCGTGCAGTACTCCTGGATCAAGAACGAGGAGTTCGCCGGCGAGTTCTACGCCGACGACAAGGGCTACTACGACGACGCCGGGTTCGCGGGCGTCAACGGCGTCTCCGGCCCCGACACGGGCGTCGCGAAGCTGCTGAGCGGCACCGTCCAGGTCGCCCTCAGTGACGCCGCGTCGATCGGCGCCGCCATCGCCAACGAGGACGCCCCGCTGAAGATCATCGGCGCGACCTTCCAGAAGAACCCGTTCACGATCCTCTCGCTCAAGGACGGCGCCGACATCACCACGCCCGAGGACCTCAAGGGCAAGAAGATCGGCGTCCAGGACTCCAACGCCAGCGTCTTCGAGGCGATCCTCAACGCCAACGGCATCTCCAAGGACGAGGTCGAGGTGGTCCCGGTCGACTTCGACCCGACGCCGCTCATGGAGGGCAAGGTCGACGGCTTCATGGCCTACCTGACCAACGAGGCCATCACCGTCGAGCTGGCCGGCCACGAGGTCACCAACCTGCCGTACGCCGACAACGGCGTGCCCTACGTCGCGGAGACCTTCAGCGTCACCGACCAGTACCTCGCCGAGAACCGGGGCCTCCTCAAGGACTTCCTGGTCGCCGAGATCAAGGGCTGGACCGACGTCTTCAAGAACTCGACCGAGGACACGGTCGGCCTGATCACGAAGTTCTACAACAAGGCCGCCTCCGACAACGCCGACGGCCTCGAGGCCACCTTCGGTGCGCTCGACCCGGAGAAGACCGGCAAGGGGCTGGAGGCGGAGAAGCTGTTGATCTCCACGCCGGACACCGAGGCCAACGGTCTGTTCACGATCACCGACGAGCTCAAGGCGCAGACCGTCGCCTCGCTGAAGGCCGCCGGCTGGGAGGTGAGCGTCGACGACCTCTTCGACACCAGCATCATCGACGAGATCTACGAGGAGCAGCCCGAGCTCAAGGCCTACCTCCCCTGACGATGGGCACCGGCATCCACGTCTCCGGACTCACGAAGACCTTCAGGGCGGGACGGCACCGCGTCGTACCCGCCCTGGAGGGCGTCGACCTCCACACCGAGCAGGGCTCGTTCCTGGCCCTGCTCGGTCCCTCGGGGTGCGGGAAGTCGACGATCCTGCGCATCCTCGCGGACCTGGAGCACCCGTCGTCGGGAACGGCCCAGGTCGACGGCCGCACCCCTGTCGAGCTGCGCCGCGACAGCGAGCTGGGCATCGCCTTCCAGGACCACGCGCTGCTCCCGTGGCGCAGCGTCACCAAGAACATCCGGCTGCCCTTCGAGGTGGCCGGGCGCGACGTCGACAAGGGGTACGTCGACGAGCTGATCGCACTGGTCGGCCTCCGCGGGTTCGAGGACGCCAAGCCCGCCCAGCTCTCCGGCGGCATGCGGCAGCGGGTCTCCATCGCCCGGGCGCTGGCGCTCAAGCCGTCGGTCCTGCTGCTCGACGAGCCGTTCGGGGCGCTCGACGACATGACGCGGCAGAACCTCAACCTCGAGCTGCTGCGGATCTGGACCGAGAAGCCGGCGACCACCCTGCTGGTCACCCACGGCATCTCGGAGGCGATCTTCCTGTCCGACCAGGTCGCGGTGATGTCGCCGCGCCCCGGGCGGATCAAGGCGATCATCGACGTCGACCTGCCGCGCCCGCGCACGCCGGAGATGATGCGCACCCCGGAGTTCCACGCGCTCGTCGACCGGGCCTCGGAGCTGCTCTTCGGCGCCGACGGCCGCGCGGGCGCCGAGTCGTGAGGCCGGACCGGCGGATCCCGGCCTGGGCCGCATCCGTGCTCGGCACGGCCGGCCTGGTCGTGGCGTGGTGGCTGTTCTCCGCCCTGGCCTTCCGCCCCGACGCCGGGACGACGTACGACCCCGTGCCCTCGCCGCTCGCCGTGGTGCGCCAGATCCTCGACGACGGCTTCTCGGCGTACTGGGACTTCTTCTCGGTCACCGTCCACGAGGCGGCGGTCGGCTTCCTGTGGGGCAACGGACTGGCCCTGCTGCTGGCCGCGACCGTGCTGGTCGCACCACGGATCGAGCCGGTCGTGGTCCAGGTCGCCGTCGTGACCTACTGCCTGCCGCTGGTCGCCGTCGGCGGCATCGCGATCGTCGCGCTCGGCGGCGCGGTCCGGCCGGGCGACCCGTCGAGGACCGCGATCTTCCTGGCCGCACTGTCGGTCTTCTTCACGACGGTCGTCGGGGCCCTGCTCGGCCTCAAGGCAGCCGACCCGGCCAGCCTCGACGTGGTGCGGGTCTTCGGCGGCGGCCGGGTCCGCCAGCTGTTCAAGGTCCGCCTGGTCGCCGCGCTGCCGGCGATCCTCAACGCCCTGCAGGTCGCCGTGCCCACGTCGCTGCTGGGCGCCGTGCTCGGCGAGTACATGGGCGCAACCGACCGCAGCGTCGGCATCACCCTGATCCGCCTCCAGGGCCAGCTCGACTCGGTGCGCGTGTGGGCCGTCTTCCTGCTCTGCGCACTCGTGGCCCTCGTCGGGTACGCCGCCTTCGGGCTCCTCGCCCGCCTGGCCACGCCGTGGGTGTCGGGTCGGAGCGCGTCATGACGCGCGCGATCGGCCGGTCGCTCATCAACGCGCTGGTGACCGTGCTGGTGGTGCTCGCACTGTGGCAGGCCGTCGTCAGCCTCGCCGGCGTCTCGCCGTACGTCGCCAAGGGGCCGCTTGACGTCTTCCGGTTCCTCTTCGTCGACGAGGCCGGCGCCGCGCCGGGCCGGTTGGCCGCCGACCACCGCGACGCGCTGCGCCCGCTCACGCTGCAGACCCTGCGCGACGCCGGCCTCGGCTTCGCCGTCGGGCTGGGGATCGCCGTCGTGCTGGCCGTCGCCTTCTCGCTGTCGAAGACGGTCGAGGCCGGCGTGCTCCCGCTCGCGCTGCTCCTGCGCAGCGTGCCCCTGGTGTCGATCTCGCCGGTCATCATCCTGATCACCGGCCGCGGAACGACCGCCTCGGTGGCGGTCATCGGCACCATCGTGGTGCTCTTCCCCGCCCTCGCGTCCGCCCTGTTCGGCCTCGGCCGGGCCAGTCCGGAGAGCCTCGACCTGGTCCGCGTCTACGGTGGCGGCAATGCGACCGCCCTGCGCAAGGTCGCGCTCCCCGGCGCCCTGCCGTCGCTCTTCGCCGCCGCCCGGGTGTCGGTGCCGGGTGCGGTCACCGGCGCACTGCTGGCCGAGTGGCTCTCGACCGGCAAGGGCATCGGCGGCTCGATCCAGAAGTTCAGCGCCGCGGCGAAGTTCGACGACCTATGGGCCTCGGTCGCGATCATCACCGCGATCACGCTGCTCCTCTACAACCTCGTGCAGCTGCTCGAGAACGTCGTGCTGGCGCGCATGGGGATGCTCACGGAACGACCGGGAGGCTGAGCGTCTGCGCCGATCCCGACGCGATGGTCACCGGCGTCGGCGCCAGTCCCCCGCGGTAGTTGACCGAGCCGCCCGCCACCACCAGCCGGATCCGGTGGCCGGCCGCGAACTCGTGCACGATCGCGGGCACCTGCACGGTGAACGCCTTCGTCACGTCGGGGATTCGCACCGGCGCCTCCAGCCCGTTGATCAGCCGGGCCGTGCCGTCGGGCGCCACGTCGGCGACCTTGACGAAGAGCACCAGCTGGCCCGCGGGGCAGGTGGCCTGCGTCAGCGCGGCACTCGGAGCGCCCACCCGCAGCGTGACGGTCGGCGAGCCGGCCACCCGGACCGGGGCCGTGAGGGCGGGCGTCGACCAGCCCACCGCGGTGCCGGGCAGGTCGGTGACCAGCGAGCCGACCGGACCGAAGTAGCTGCCGAACACGTCCATCTCGTCCAGGCGCGTCGGCAGCCCGGCGGCCGTCGTGACGAGCGACTGCGAGCCTGCCGCGGTCGGCGTCAGGCCGGTGACGAGGTCGCCCTTGCCCGACAGGCGCCACGTCCGTCGTACCCCGACCGGGAAGGACGTCGACGTGGCGTAGGCCGGCGCGGCGTTGCCGGCGTAGGACACCCAGTCGCGGAAGTAGGCGAACTCGGGACCGGTGCTGCCGGTGCCGCCCCGCAGGTAGCGCTCGAACCAGCCCAGCACACGGCCGCTGACGTAGCCCGACGCCGGGTCCGCCCAGGTGACCTCGCCGGGCGCACCGTCGCCGGAGTGGCCGCCCAGCATCCAGATCATCTTGGTCTCGGTGCCCTGCGCCTGCAGCGCGCGGTAGGTCGCTGTCGCCTCGTTGAGGTTGAAGAGCGTGTCGCGCTCGCCCTGGATGAGCAGCGTCGGGACCCGCACCCTGCCGACGTACGACGCCACGGAGGCGTGCCGCAGCGAGGCGACCTGGGACGGGAGCAGGAAGCCGGTGGCCCCGGCCGTGACGAGCGCCGGGCACACGAAGGCCGCGAAGTTCGGGCACGGCAGCGCGTCCGGCGGGACCTGCTGGTTCTGGAGCTCGCCGAGCACGCCGGTCACGGAGAAGCCCAGCGCCCACAACAGCTTGGCCGCACCGGGCGTCGCGCTCGAGACGCCGGTGGCCTGAGCGGTGTTGTTGGGGTCGAGGCTGTAGCTCAGGTCGTTCCAGGTGATCAGCGGGACGATCGCGTCGACCCGCGCGTCGACCGAGGCGACGGCGAACTGGAAGCCGCCGCCGTAGGATCCGCCGAACGTGCCGACCCGTGGGTCGTCGGTACGCGCGACGCCCTTGTGGTCGTGCGCGTCCTTCTGCACGACGTCGAGCACCGGCGCGGGCTGGGTGTGCTCCTTGTCGAGGAACGCGATGCCGCCCCGTCCACCGAGGTAGCTGACCAGCTGGCTGGCGGCCTTGCCGTCGTAGTCGGGGTCGTCGAGCGTGATCACGCAGCTCGAACCGCCGAAGCCGAGGCCGGAGTAGGACAGCACGACGTAGCCGCGGCTGGCGAGGGTCCTGGCGAACGTCGCCTGGTCGTCCTTGGACCCGCCGAAGCCGTTGGTCGTCAGCACGGCCGGCACCCGGCTGGCGCTGCTCGCCGCCGCCGGGACGTAGACGTCGCCGACGACGTCGCACGCCGTGCTGCCGGTCGGGCCGACGGCGACCTTGAAGTGGAGGGTCGTCGTCGTGAACGGGTCGGCGGCGTGGGCCGGCGACGCGGGGACGAGCAGGCCGGCGGACGCGAGGAGCGCAGCGAGCGCAGTTGTGACGTGCTTCACACGTGGTGAACGACCGGTCACCAGCCGCCGTTACGCCACCTCGGTGGTTGAGGTGCGAGCGCCAGCGAGCCTCGAAACCTCAGTGGTTGTTGGTGGTCACCAACGCCGCGCCGAGACCGACCATCATCACGCCACCGGCGGCGCCGAGGCCGTCGAGGCGCTGCGGCTTGCGCGCGAACCAGTCGCGTGCCCGGCTGGCCAGCAACGCCCAGCACGCGTCCGAGCAGACCGCCATCACGCCGAAGAGCAGGCCGAGCAGCACCAGCTGCGGCCCCGCCGCGGCACCGTCGTCGATGAACTGCGGCAGGAAGGCGACGAAGAAGACGATCGTCTTCGGGTTGGTGGCACCCACGAGGAAGCCCGTGCGCACCGACACCCAGCCGGTCTCCGCCGCGCCGCCCGTCAGTCCGGCCGCCTCCATCGCGGTCCGCGCGTCGGCGCGGTGCCGGATCGCCTGGATGCCGAGGTAGACGACATAGCCGGCGCCGAGGAGCTTGAGCACCGTGAACGCGGTCGCCGACGCGGCCACGACGGCGCCGAGACCGACCGCGACCAGCACGACCTGACCGACCAGCCCGAGGGCGTTGCCGACGACCGACAGCAGCGCGTCGCGACGCCCGACGGTCAGCGCGCGGCCGATCGTGAAGAGCAGGCTCGGACCCGGGACCTGGATGAACAGGATCGAGGCCACGGCGAAGGCGGCGAGCTGACTGGTCGACGGCATGCAGGCAGTATCCGCCAGTGCTCGCCTCCCGCGCGACCCGATTGCTCAGCTCGTCGTACCGGCTGCCGAGTGGAGGGGGATGGAGCCCCTCTGCCCGCCGTGGTGCGTGACCACCGCCGCCGAGCACGAGTACGACGACCAGGGCGCCTGGCTGCACGAGGGACCCCGCTTCGGCCTGCTCCGCACGTGGTGCCTGGACGGC
Organism: Nocardioides sp. Root240; assembly: GCF_001428825.1. Taxonomy (GTDB): domain Bacteria; phylum Actinomycetota; class Actinomycetes; order Propionibacteriales; family Nocardioidaceae; genus Nocardioides. The sequence continues at coordinate 22,520 of NZ_LMIT01000010.1, forward strand.
CCGGAGCCGGTGTTCACCGCCACCTTGTCCGAGGAGGTCGGCGACGCCGGCGAGCTCGATGTCGACCAGCTGCGCCGGCTCGCCACCGACGCGCTCGACGTCGCGATGTGGATCGACCAGCAGACCCGGATCGGCCTGACCCGACTCGGGCAGTCGGTGGTCGAGCTGGTCCGCGAGGCGCACGCGCGGTCCTCGCGCTCCGCCTGACAACCGGACCCGTCGCTCGCGCGTCCTCCTTCGCGAGGAGGCCCGAGATGAAGGCAACGATCGTGACCGCGACGGCGGTCGTCGTGCTGGTGACGGGATGCGGGACGACCTCGACCACGGCCGGGGACGAGCCGTCCACGGCCCCGCCGTCGTCACCCTCGCTGTCGGGTTCGGTGTCGGGCTCGGTGTCGGCATCGGCAGCCGCCCAGCCCACCGAGGAGGACCTGGCTCTCGCCCGCGCCCTGGAGGCGCTGTCGAAGGACCCCGGTCCGGAGACGCTCGCCCAGGTGCCCTTCGCCCCCGAGGTCGCGCTGGGGCTCGCCCGGCGCCTCGAGCCGCCCCGGGCCCGCGACCAGCTCGCCGCACGCGCCGGATGGTCGATCGACGCGGCACAGTTCCGGGGCTACGTCGGCCCGTTCAACGCCCTGGAGCACCTCGACGGCGCGCGCGTGGACGTGGAGGTGGGCCCCCAGCCGCACTGCGCGGGCCCGCCGGTCCCGGCACCGCCCGGCCTCGAGAGCCTGCACCGCGTCGTGCTGCAGCCCGCAGCCGGGACGATCGACAGCTGCCTGGACTGGTTCAGCGTCGACCTGTTCGTCGACGACGGCACGGTCGTCGCGGTGACCCTCGACCTGTGGGAGCCGTGAGCTACGCGGCGGCCGACTCCCCGCCGAACCCGATCTCGTTGCCGTCGGGGTCCCGGTAGGTCACCTTGCGCACCCCGTTGTCGTAGGTCTCGTCGGAGGCCGGCTCGATCCCGCGGTCGGCGATGGCCTGGATCCATGTCTCGAGGTCGTCGACGAAGAGCGTCGTACGAGCGTGCCCGGCGTGCTCGGCCAGCACCTCGGTGAACACGTACCGGTGGTCGGCCAGCTCCCAGACCGCCTCGACGTCGTTGGGCAGAAAGGACGGCGGCTCCCCGAGCAGGCGGGTGTACCAGTCGACCGCGCGGTCGTGGTCGGTGACGGGAAGGCCGGCGAAGAGGTCCAACGTCATGGGGTCAGGCTAGGGGACGCAGGCACTGCGCGGCCGCGGTCAGCACCGCGTCGGTGAAGGCGGCCAGGACCGGGCTGTCGAGACGCCAGCGCTGCCAGTACAGCGGGACGTCGACCGGACGTGCCCCGGGCAGCCGGACCAGGTCGCCCGCGGCCAGGTCCGGCTCCAGCTGGGGATCCATGACCATCCCCCAGCCGAGTCCGGCGCGCACGGCCTCGTGGAAGTCGGCGGTGCTCGGCACCCGGTGGACCACGGGCGGTCGCGTCGCCCGACGGGCCGCGAGCACCTCGTCCTGGAGGTGGTCCTTCTCGTTGAAGACCACCATGGGGAGGCGCTGCCAGTCGACGGAGCGCCCCCGGCGGTGGGCGTCGACCAGCCACGGCGCAGCCGCCGGCGTGTACCGGACCCGGCCCAGGGGGACCACCGCGCAGCCCTGCACGGCATCCGGCTCGCCCGTGATCGCGGCCAGCACCTCACCGCGCCGGAGCAGGTCGTCGGAGTAGGCCTGGTCCTCGACCCGCAGCCGCAGCGCGACGCCGGGCGTCCGCGCCACGGCGCTCAGGACCGGCCGCAGCCAGGTGGCGAGCGAGTCCGCGTTGACCGCGACCGGCAGCTCCACCACGTCCTCCCCGCCCAGCGTGGCCGCCGCCTCGGCGGCGAGGAGCCGCAGCTGGCGGCCGAGCCGGACCAGGGGCTCGCCCGCCGTGGTCACCGCGGCGGGNCGGCGGCCCGCTCGAGCGCCCTGATCCGCTGGCTGACCGCGCTCGGCGTCACGTGGAGGCGGCGCGCCGCCGCCTCGAAGGTGCCCTCCTCGGAGATCGCGACGAGGGTCTCGAGCTGGGCGGGGTCGAAGCGCACTCGAGCATGTTAAGTGGTGCTTCATCTTCTTCAGGAACATTCGCTGGCCTGCACCACTGGGCGACCGTACGGTCGTGGCCGTGCTCGCCCCCACCGTCGCAGGTCTGCTGACGTCCCTGTCCCTCATCGTCGCCATCGGCGCGCAGAACGCCTTCGTGCTGCGCCAAGGACTGCGTCGCGCCCACATCGGCCCGGTGGTGCTCGTGTGCGCCCTGTCCGACGCGGTGTTGATCGCGGCGGGCGTCGCTGGTGTCGGCACGCTGGTCGACCGCGCGGACGGGGTCATCGACGTGGTCCGGTGGCTGGGCGTCGCCTTCCTGCTCGGGTACGCCGCCTCGTCGGTCCGGCGTGCCTTCCGGCCCGAGTCCCTCGACCCGGCGAGCGCGCCGGGAGGCGAGACGCGCGGACGGGTGGTCGGCAGGACGCTCGCACTCACCTGGCTCAACCCGCACGTCTACCTCGACACCGTGCTCCTCATCGGGTCCGTCGCCGCCGTGCACGACGGCGGCGCGACGGCCGGCCGGTGGTGGTTCGGCGCGGGGGCTGCGCTGGGCAGCGTGCTGTGGTTCACCGGCATCGGCTTCGGCGCGCGGCTGCTGGCTCCCCTGCTCGCCCGGCCGCGAGCGTGGCAGGTGCTGGAGCTCGCGGTCGCCGCGACGATGGTCGTGGTCGCCGTGAAGCTGGCCCTGGGCTGAACGCGCCTCAGGCCCGGACGTGCGGCGATATGAACGCCGTGCGCACCGACATCCCGAGCTCGCGGTGACGCAGTGTCGTGATCCGGCGCCCGGGCTGGACAGCGTCCTTGACGCGCGAGGTCCGCTCGCCGAGCAGCTCGGCGGTGGCGTCGATGTCGGCGACCGCGTAGGTGACGCCCCAGAGCGTCGCCGGCCCCTCCCCGGCGACGCCGGGCGCACCGACGAGCTCGAGGATCACGTCACCGAGCCGGTAGAAGACCTGCCGCATCGGCGCTCCCCAGAGCTCGCCGTCCCGCTCCCGTCGTGCCTCCAGGCCGAGGTCCGCGAGGGCGGTCGTCGTGCGGTCGAGGTCCGGCGAGAGCAGCACGACGTGGTCGACGTGGGTCGTCCCGTTGGGATGAAGCGGAGGCTCGGCGGACGGGGGCGGCGCGGTCGACAGGGTCGTCGGTACGCCGTCCACGTCGGTCCGGTCCGCCGGGATCCCCCGCAGGCTCCAGCCGATGACACCCTTGCCCTGCTCACCGCCGACCAGACGCACGGCCACGCTGCCGATCCGGCAACGGCCGTCGTCGCCGACCGCGAAGCCCGCGGCCTGCCAGGCCTCGGGCTGGTCGGCGACGACGAGCGCGTCGATGGTCACGGTCACGACGCGACCCTAGTCCAGTCCCGTACGGCTCAGGCCGGCGCGGACACCCACTGCACCAGCTGCCACACGATGCCGTTGGGATCGGCGAACTGGCAGTAGCGCTCGCCCCACGGCTCGGTCTCGGGTGGGGTCACGACCCGCGCACCGCCAGCGCTGATCCGCGCGAACTCGGTGTCGATGTCGTCGACCTCGAACACCAGGAGGGTGCCCTGGCCGGCCGACCCGGCGATCTCCTGGGGCTTGAAGGTGGGCAGCCCGGTGCTCAGGAAGATGACGTGCAGCGGGACGGACGGGTGCCCGAGTGACACGAAGCCCTCGGCCGCCATGGCCTCCGTGAAGCCGAGGTGGTCGGTGGCGAAGGCGGCCGACGCGGCGACGTCCGGGACGTTGAGCGAGACGGCAGCTGACGTGATTCCCATGGGATCCTTTCGATGGAACAACTCTGTACGCCGTACAACGTACAGTGTCATGAAAAGATTCCCGCATGGAGCCGAGATGCCACGTCCGCTGATCGACCTGCTCTGGCGGGACCACCCCGACGCCCCCGCGGGCGGCCGCCGCGGACCGCGCGCCCGGGTCGCGACCGGTGACGTCGTGGCCACCGCGACCCGCCTCGCGGACGCACACGGCCTGGCAGCGGTGACGATCCGCACCCTCGCCGCCGAGCTCGACGTGTCGACGATGTCCGTCTACACCCACGTCAACAGCCGCGACGACCTCCTCGTGCTCATGGCCGACGCGGCCCACGCCACGGTCGAGCTCCCCGCCTTCGGTCGCCAGGGGTGGCGGTCGCGGGTCCGCGCGGTCGCCGACGCCAACCGCGCGCTCCTCGCCCGCCACACCTGGCTCCTCGACGTCGCTGACGAGCGGACCGCACTCGGGCCCGGCACGATCGCCAAGTACGACCACGAGCTCCGTGCGCTCACCCCGCTCGATCTCGACGCGGTGACGCAGGACGCCGCCCTGACCTTCGTGCTCGACTTCGTCCGGGCGAGCGCACGAGCCGCCGTGCCCACCGCCGGGGCAGGTGAGCTCGCGGCGCACTGGCCGGAGTGGGGGGTGCGGCTGGCGTCGTACCTGGGCGGGGAGTTCGGTCTCGCCCAGCAGGTCGGCGCGGCCGCCGGCGAGGCGCAGCAGGGGACGCGCGACCCGGACTTCGCCTGGCGGTTCGGCCTCGCGCGGGTCCTCGACGGCCTGGCCGGGCTCGCCGGAGCCTGAGGACGCGCCTCTGATCGCCGGCATCGAGCCCCGCGTCGCCAATCTCGAATAGGACGCGCCAGCGCTGACAGGAAGGGGTCTTGTTCGCCCCGCTTGAGGATCGGACGCGGGGCGTGTTGCGAGCCGAGCATCCTGGAGCGATAGGGCGCAATCGGGCTTGGCTCGAGGCCGAGGCCGACCGGATCGCAGGCGTTGTTCGAGGCGGAGCCCACAAGGAAAGCCGATCCCCACAGTTGGGGAAATCGGTCCGCCTGCGTCCCGCTAGGAGGCCACCACCGCGATCCTCCTCACTATGACTCTTGAGACAGCCCGAGGTGGATCATCCCGGGCTCGGCAGTTCTGTCTGGTTGCAGTGACAGCCAGCATTGCCGCCAACCTCAGCTCCGCAGCAGTCGCCGACACGCCTCAATATGGCAACGATATTGCTGAGCGGTTCGACGGCTACAACTCCTGCTTGGCTCAGGTCGTCGAGAAGCCCGGCTTCACCGGCGACACCTGGGAGGTCATCCTCCAGCAGTCATTGCCCGCCGCGACGCAGCTCCCCGACCACGCCGGTGCCGAGCCGTCGAAGGAATGGACGGCCTTCCTCGAGCTAGAAGAGTTCCTGGAAGCCGCGGACTGGCGGTGCCGTGGCGAGGTCTATAACGACCACATCGAGGACGTGCTCGACGCGGTCAACGACTTCGCCGACCGCAACGCCGATGAGATCGCCGCCATCCAGGAAGGCTGGGAGGCAGTTGTCGAGCATGCCGAGGACCTCGGATTCACCGGCGCACCGGGATCCCTCGACGCCGATGGCTAGCAACCCTCGAACGCCCCGGGCGCGAGGAAGCACGGCTGTCGCCGTCGCCGCAGCAGCCGTGTTCGCGATCACCGGATGCAGCGAAAGCGACCGTCCCGCGGCAACCACGTGCGACGACATGGAGGCGGCGCTGTTCTACGAGCTCAAGGACGCTGCCGCTGATCTCATGGAAGGCACCGACTACGAACTCGAGACGGCCTACCGGGGTGGCTGCGAGTCGATGGGGAAACCAGGTCCCTACCTGTACCTTGCGTCGGCAACCTGGGACGTGCGCGGAGGCATGCGCATCTTGATGAGCAAGAGCCCATGGACCCGGGTCGTCGAACAGAACGGGGGCGTGTCTTGGCGCGACCCTGACTCACGTTTCAGCGCGCGGCCCGTACGGAACAACGGGCAGAGAGTGCTCGCGCTCGGGTTCGTGGACCGGGCACCCGTGCCGGACCCGGACTACCTGTCGTGATGCCTGCGGGGCCGAGGACCGCGTGAGGGACGCGGCGGCGGCACTGGTTGCTGAAATCAACCGTTCTGCTGAGGGCACTGCGAGGGCAGAGCGGCCGTGATCGAGCCGCATACCCCCTCTGACCTGCGGAAATAGCGTGGGGTCAGACGTTGAAGCGGAACTCCACCACGTCACCATCGGCCATGACGTAGTCCTTGCCCTCCATCCGGACCTTCCCGGCCTCCTTGGCCTTGGCCATGGAGCCCGCGTCCATCAGGTCGTCGAAGGAGACGACCTCGGCCTTGATGAAGCCCTTCTGGAAGTCGGTGTGGATGACACCGGCGGCCTCGGGGGCGGTGGCGCCCTTGGGGATGGTCCACGCGCGCGACTCCTTGGGGCCGGCCGTGAGGTAGGTCTGGAGGCCGAGGGTGTCGAAGCCGACGCGGGCCAGGACCTCGAGGCCGGGCTCGGTGACGCCGGCCTCGGCGAGGAACTCGGCGGCCTCCTCGTCGTCGAGCTCGATCAGCTCGGACTCGAACTTGGCGTCGAGGAAGATCGCCTCGGCGGGAGCGACGAGCTCGCTCATCCTCGCCTTCAGGGCGTCGTCCTGGAGCTCGTCGGCGTCGCAGTTGAAGACGTAGATGAAGGGCTTGGCCGTGAGGAGCGAGAGCTCGCGCAGGAGGAGGCGGTCGATCGAGGTGGCGATGATCGGCGTACCGGACTCCAGCGCCTCCTTGGCCTCCTTGGCGGCCTCGAGGTTGGCGGCGAGCTCCTTGTTCTTGCGCGCCTCCTTCTCCAGCCGTACGACGGCCTTCTCGACCGTCTCCAGGTCGGCGAGGATCAGCTCGGTCTGGATGGTGGAGATGTCATTGCCGGGGTTGACCTCGCCGTCGACGTGGGTGACGTCCTCGTCGCGGAAGACGCGGGTCACCTGGCAGATCGCGGCGGACTCGCGGATGTGGGCGAGGAACTTGTTGCCGAGGCCCTCACCCTGCGAGGCGCCCCGGACGATGCCGGCGATGTCGACGAACTCGACGGTCGCGGGAAGCTGCCGCTCGGAGCCGAAGACCTCGGCGAGCTTGCCGAGGCGCGGGTCGGGCACGCCCACCACGCCCACATTGGGCTCGATGGTGGCGAACGGGTAGTTCGCCGCGAGGACGTCGTTCTTGGTCAACGCGTTGAAGAGCGTCGACTTGCCTGCGTTGGGGAGACCGACGATGCCGATGGTGAGTGCCACGGGGCGCGATTCTATGGGGGTACGACGAGGGGACCCGAATCTCCGTCCGGGCCCCCTCGTCGTGCTGGATCAGATCGGCGTCAGGATCCGTAGAGCGCCCGGACCCCGGCGGCGTCGGACGCCTGGAACTCCAGGTCGCTCGAGCTGCCGTTGCACTGCGGGTAGTGCATGATCGACGCCGAGTCGTAGGGCGTCAGCGGGCGCCAGTTGTTGTCCTCGAAGCAGGTGCCGGACTCGGGGCGCGTGTGCTCGTGGCGGAAGCCGAGCGTGTGGCCCAGCTCGTGGCCGAGGATGTCGCCCGGCTCCCAGTTGCCCGAGGTCCAGATCGAGTCGTCGACCAGGACGTTGCGCTGGCGCTTCGGGGTGCTCGGGAAGAACGCGCGGGCGATGTACTGCGTGGTGCTGGTCGGCTCGACCGAGAACAGGATGCTGTTGTTGCGGGTCGTGCACTTGCCGTCCTGGGCGGGCACGTACACGAAGTTCACCTTCGACGAGGCCGCCTCCCACAGTCCGGCGCCGGCGGTCATGGCGGCGACGATGTCGTCGTGGCGGGTGCCGAACTTGGTGCTCACGCAGTAGGTCAGGTTGGCGACCTGCGACGCGCTCCACCGGTCGTCCGCGCCGCCGACCGTGTTGACGATCAGGCCGTCGACGGGGGTGCTCTCCGGGCCGACGAGCCGCTCGTAGAACTTCTTCAGCTCGCCCTTGGACGAGACCACCTCGTCGCCGTTGACGACGAAGGCGCCGTCGACGTCGACGTACGTCGAGGCCTCGAACTCCTTGTACGTCGGCGCGCCCGCGGTGTCACCGTCAGCGGCGGACGCCGAGACGGTGGCGCCGGCGAAGGCCGCGGCCAGGCACGCGACACCCAAGGAAATCCTGCTGATCCGAGAAGACAACATCCAAGAACCTTTCGCCAGTGAGTCGATCGGGCACATCGAAACCCGCACAGTGCCTGCACGACAAGAGTTCTTCCGGTTCAGAAAGGCGCAGGGTCCGCGGCTGCACGAATGTGAGCCACCCAGGGGAGGGTCAGCCCGGGCAGCGGTCGGACAGCGCGTAGCGCAGCAGGGCCACGTCGCCGATCGACCGGCTCTCCAGCAGCGTCGCGCGCCGGCCGGCGTGCCACGGGAAGCCGCCGTCGCCGACGAACCGCCGCGCCCGGGAGTCGCCGACGAAGAACGGCGCCACCACGAGGTGCAGCTCGTCGGCGACCCCTGCTGTGAGGAACTGCGTGTGCACCGTGCCGCCGCCCTCGACCATCAGGCGTCGTACGCCGCGCGAGCCGAGGTCGGCGACCAGGTCGGCCATCCGCACCTCGGCGCCGAGCCCGACCACCTTGGCCACCGAGCCCACGCGGCTCTCGAGCTCGCCGACGGTGGCATCGGGGCAGTAGACGAGCTTCTCGCCGTCGCCCAGCGCGAAGAAGCGGGCCTCCGGCGAGAGGTCGCCGCGCGAGCTGAGCGTCACCTTCACCGGGCCGTCGGGGAGCCCCGCGGCCACCCGGCTCCGACGTCGTTCGGCGGAGCGGACCAGCAGCCTGGGGTCGTCCTTGCGGACCGTGGCCGCGCCCACGAGGATCGCGTCGCAGCCGGCCCGCACCTCGTCGACGCGGTCGAAGTCGTCGTCGTTGGACAGCAGGAGCCGCTCCTCCCCCGCGCTGTCGAGGAAACCGTCGAGCGACATGCAGCAGCTCAGGAGGACGTAGGGCCGCTCACCCATGCCGGTCCTCCCCTCGCCGTCCGGACCGGGTACGACGCCCGCGGGCTCCGCAGCACCAGCAGGCCCGGCAGCGTCGCCGCGAGCGACAGGACGCCGTAGACGACCGCGACCTCGACGCCCACGGTGGCGCCGAGCCCGGCACTGGCGAACGCCCCCGCGGCAGCGCCCTCCCGCGGGCCCCACCCGGCGATGCCCAGGGGGATCGCCGAGGCCAGCAGGACGAGCAGCGCGAGGGCGACCAGTCGCGACATCGGTCCGCCGACGCCGGCGGTCCGGGCGGCGACGACGAAGACCGCGACGTGCCCGCCGGCAGCGACCGCGGACAGCAGGACCACCTCGGGCCACCCGCGCCCGAGGGCCGCGACGGCCTCCCGGCGCACGGCCGGGAACGCAACGAGCACGATCCCGGCACCGAGGACGATGACCGCCAGCGCACCGAGGACCCAGCCGCGCAATGCTCCCGGCAGCAGCGGTACGGCGGCCGCGGCCAGCGCCACCTGCACGGCCTGCCCGCTCGCCCGGTCCCAGACGACCGATCGCAGCCCGCGGCCGAGGGCGCCGGTGTCGCGGCCGTGCCGGTAGCCGCGGTGCAGGTCGCCGGCCACACCGCCCGGGAGCGTGGCATTGAGCACCTGGGCGCGGTAGCAGGTGCGGTAGGCCGCGGCGAACGGGAGCCCGACGCCGAGCCCGTCGGCGACCAGGCTCCAGCGGCGGGCGCAGCAGGCCGTCGTGAGCGCGGTGACGGCCAGGGCGAAGGCGATCGCCCGGGGATCGGTACGGGCCAGCCCGTCGAGGAACGGCCGCGCGCCCAGGCGCAGCACGAGCACGACCAGGATCGCGGCACCCGCGACCAGCCGGATCCTCGCCCAGCGCGTCGTCCCGTCGATGGCTGACTCCTATCCCTCACCCGTACGTACGGGGGTGGGAGCGATCCGGTTCAGCACGCCTGCGACCCGTTCGGCGGTCTCCGCCCAGGTCCCCAGCCGCGCCGCGCGCTCGGCTGCGGCCCGCCGCCACCGCTCCCGCAGGTCGCCGTCGGTCAGCCAGGTCCGCACGGCGCCGGCCAGGGCGACGGGGTCGTCGAGCGGCACCAGTGCCCCCGGCAGCGAGTCGTCGTCCGCCGTGCCGAGCGCCTCGGGATGCCCACCGACGTCGGTCGCCACCGCGGGCAGCCCGCGGGCCAGGCCCTCGGCGAGGGCCATGCCCCAGGACTCCCGTCGCGACGGCGCCACGACCAGGTCGCTGGCCGCGCGGACCGCGTCGAGGTCATCCGGCGACAGTGGGCCGGTCAGCTCGATCCGGTCGTCGACGCCGAGCTGCCGGGCCCGCTCGCGCAGGGTGTCCGCGTACGACGGCGCCAGGTCGGGCGCGCCCACCCACCGGCTGTGCCATTCGAGGTCGCGGAGCCCGGCGAGCGCGACCAGCAGGTCGTCGTACCCCTTGGCGGGGACGATCGGCCCGACCGTGAGGAGCCGGGTCCCCCCAGCAGAGCCGGTGGCAGTCACCCCGGCGTCCACGCCCGGCACCGCCACGTGCACCTGCTCCGCGGGCACTCCCACCGTGTCGAGGACCCAGCGGCGCGCCCACTCACTGGTCGTCACCACCGCGTGCACGGCGCCCAGCACGGCCGGCTCGTACGGACCGGAGCCCGGCATGTGCAGGAGCACCGCGATGCGCAGCCGGCCGCTCGCGGCCACGAGGTCCGGGCTGGTCGAGGCGACCAGACCGTCGACCAGCACGAGCACGCCGTGGGGCAGCCCGGCCAGCACCTCCCCCGGCCCCGCCTCGCCGACCCGGTGCTCCCGCACCGGCCACCCCCGCCCAGCGAGACCCGCGGCGAGCCGGCGGTCGTAGACGTTCCCGCCGCTGGGACGCCGCGGGTCGTCGATGCGCTCGGGGACGAGGAGGTGCAGTGTCACAGCACCCGCTCGTAGCTGGCCCACGCGACGTGCGACTCGTGCAGCGTGACCTGGATCCCGGTGAGGTCCCGGCCGCCCGGGCCGAGGTCGCCGTCGCTCGCGCGGGCCGCCAGCCGGTCGGCCACCCACCGTGCGAGCACCTCGGTCGAGGTGTTCTGCCTGTCCAGCTCATCGAGCTCGTCGAGCTCGTCGAGCTCGTCGAGATTGCGGTAGTGCAGCCGGCCGAGCACCTCGTGCAGGACCTCCGTCGCCCGGCCGATGTCCACGAGGATGCCGTCGGCGTCGAGCGCGGGACCGGCGAAGGTCGCGTCGACGACGAAGGTGGCGCCGTGCAGCCGTTGCGCCGGTCCGAACACCTCGCCCTGCAGGCTGTGCGCGACCATGATGTGGTCGCGGACGGTCACGCGGAACATCAGCTCTCCTCGGAGTAGTCGATCGTGTGGCACAGGCCCGGCAGGTCGCCGGACGCGATCCGCGCCATCACCGCGGGCAGCTCGCCGAACGGCGAGGACCCGGTGAGCAGCACGTCGAAGGCGGGGTCGCGGAGCAGCTCGAGCGCCAGCGTCAGCCGGTCGCGGTGGCTGCGCGTGGCCCGGCGGGCGGGCGCGACCGCCCCCACCTGGCTGCTGCGCAGGGTCAGCCGACCGGAGTGGAACGCCTCCCCCAGCGGTACGGCGACCGGCCGGTCGCCGTACCAGGACAGGTCGAGCACCGTGCCCTCCGGCTCGACCAGCTCGAGGGCGCGACGCAGCCCGGCCTCGGTCGCGCTCGCGTGCACGACGAGGTCACTGCGGCCCGGGTGCTCGTCGGCGCCGGCGAAGCCGGCACCGAGCGCGGCGGCCACCTCGGACCGGCCGGGATCGGTGTCGACGAGCGTCACCCTCACTCCGGGCACGCCCGCGGCCAGCCGCGCGACGCAGCAGCCGACGAGGCCGGCGCCGACCACGACGACGTGGTCGCCGAGCAGGGGCGGCGCGTCCCAGAGCGCGTTCACCGCGGTCTCGACCGTGCCGGCGAGCACGGCCCGCGCGGCCGGGACGCCGTCGGGCACCGGCAGGACTGCGGTCGCCGGCACGACGTAGGCGCTCTGGTGGGGGTGCAGGCAGAAGACGGTGCGTCCCCGGAGGTCGTCAGGCCCCTGCTCGACGACGCCGACGCCGAGGTAGCCGTACTTCACCGGCCCCGGGAAGTCGCCCTCCTGGAAGGGCGCGCGCATGGTGGCGTGCTGGCTGGCGGGGACCCGGCCGGCGTGGACCAGCGACTCGGTGCCCCGGCTGATCCCGGAGTGCAGCGCCCGCACGAGCACCTCGCCGGCACCCGGCTCGGGGAGGGCGAGCGGCCGGATCTCGCCCCGTCCCGGCTCGACGACCCAGTAGGCCCGTGCGTCGACCACGGCGAACTCCCTTCACCTGCGTTGAACCCAGGTCCTGGCTCCGTCGTACCAGTCTTTACGACCAAGGACACGGAGGTGCGATGGATCGGGTTCACCTCGGGCCGGCCGACCGCGTGACCGCGGTGCGCGCTGTGCTCGCCTGCGGGGTCGCCGCGCTGACCGTGCGCGGGTTGGTCACGCCCCTCGACGGCCGGCTGACGGCGGTCCTGGTGGGTGGGAGCGTCGTGGCGCTGGCGCTGGACGCGGTCGACGGGTTCGTCGCGCGCCGTACCGGCACCGTGAGCGCTTTCGGCGCCCGCTTCGACATGGAGACCGACGCCTTCCTGATCGCCGTCCTCAGCGTGCACGTGGCGCCCAGGCTCGGGTGGTGGGTCCTCGCGATCGGCGCGATGCGCTACGCCTACGTCCTCGCCGCGCGCGCCCTTCCCTGGCTGCGCCGGCCCACGCCGCCGCGCTACTGGGCCAAGGTGGTCGCCGCCGTCCAGGGCGTCGTGCTGACGGTCGCGGCCTCGACCCTGCTCCCCCCGTCGACCGCGCAGCTCGCCCTGGCCCTCGCGCTGCTGCTGCTCGTGGAGTCGTTCGGCCACGACGTGGTCTGGCAGTGGCGGCACCGGTACGACGCCGAGGACGCCCCGCTGCCCGCCGGCACCACCGCTCCGACGCCCCGTCAGCTCACCCTCGCCGCTGCCGCGGTCCTCTGGCTCGCGCTCGCCCCACCCCGGGTCGCCGACGGGGTCAGCCCCGCCGACTTCGCCCGGATCCCGCTCGAGGGCATCGCGCTGGCCGCCCTGGCGGTCGTCCTCCCGGCGCGTGGCCGCCGCGTGGCCGCCGTGGCGGTCGGGCTCGCAGTCACCGTGCTCGCCGTGCTGAGGGGCCTCGGTCTCGGCTTCGACCTCTACCTGGGCCGGTCCTTCCACGTGCTCGGCGACTGGTCGTACCTGCCGAAGGGCTTCGAGGTGGTGCGCGACACCGAGGGCCTGCCGGTCGCGGTCCTCGCGCTCGGCGGTGCGGTCGCCGTGGTCGTCGTCCTGGCCGTGGCGCTGACGTGGTCCGCGGCACGGGTCGCCCACGCGGCCGCCGGGCAACGACGCACCACCTGGCGCGCCCTGCTGGCGATCGGCACGGTGTGGGTGCTGTGCGCCGTCGCCGGCGGACCGGTCCACGGGGTCGCCGCCGCCGGCTCCGCCGGGCTCGTCGTCGACACCGTCGACCAGGTGCGGGCCGACCGCCACGACACCGGCGTCTTCGCCCGCGAGCTCCGGGCCGACCCCTTCGCCGACACCCCCGGCGACCAGCTGCTGCGGGGCCTGCGGGGCAAGGACGTGCTGCTGGTCTGGTTCGAGAGCTACGGCCGGGTCGCGCTGGAGGACAGCTGGTTCGCGCCGTCGGTCGTGCAGGTGGTCGAGCAGGGCAACCGGGACCTGGCAGCCGCCGGCTACCGGTCCCGCAGCGCCTTCCTCACCTCCCCCACCTTCGGTGCCGGCAGCTGGCTCGCCCACGGCACCTTCCAGTCGGGCGCGTGGGCGAACGGCGAGCGCCGCTACGGCCAGCTCCTCGCCAGCGACCGGCTCAGCCTGACCCGCGCGTTCGATGTCGCCGGGTGGCGCACCGTCCTCGACGTCCCCGCCAACACCCGCGACTGGCCCGAGGGCGCGGCGTACTACCGCTTCGACCAGCTCTACGACTCCCGCAACGTCGGCTACCGCGGACCGCGCTTCGGCTACGCCTCGATGCCCGACCAGTTCACGCTCGACCACCTCCGCCGCACCGAGCTCACACCCGGTGCCCGGCCGCGGGTCTTCGCCGAGGTCGACCTGGTCTCCAGCCACCATCCCTGGGCGCCGGTCCCGGAGCCGGTGCCGTGGACGGCCGTCGGCGACGGATCCGGGTTCGACGGCATGCCCGACCGCGGCGCCGAGGCGGTCGACGGGCACCGCGACCCCGAGGCCGCGCAACGCAACTACGCCGCCTCGGTGCGCTACACGTGGCGGACGCTCGTCTCGTTCCTGACGACCTACCCCGACCGGGACCGCGTCGTGATCGTCGTCGGCGACCACCAGCCGCACTCGTTCGTCACCGGACGGCATGCCGGCCACGACGTACCGATCTCGGTCATCGCGCAGGACCCCGACGTGATCCGGCGGATCGAGGACTGGGGCTGGCAGCCCGGCGTGCTGCCCGGTCCGGACGCGCCCGTCACGCGGATGGACGCGATGCGCGACCGGATCCTGACCGCCTTCGGACCCGCCCGCTGAACCAGGTGGCCGCGCTCCTCGTACTCCCTTTCGAGAGGCGTTTCGGCAATCGAGGATCGGAGTGCGCGATGGTGATGCGTGGCGTGGGTGCCCTGGCGGCCGTGGTGACGGCAGCGGTCCACCTCTACCTGTGGTTCGACGGCGTGCGCGACCAGGGCACCGTCGGCCAGCTCTTCCTGGTCAACGTCGTCGCCGGCGCGGTGATCGCGGTGCTGCTGGTGGCCTGGCGCAGCTGGGTCCCGCTGCTCCTGCTGGCCGGGCTGGGCGCGACCACGCTCGCGGCCTTCGTCATCTCCACGACGGCCGGCCTCTACGGCATCCACACGACGTGGGACAGCTGGTACGCCTGGGTGGCCGCGGTCTCCGAGGCCGGGGCGGTGCTGGTCGCCGCCGCGGCCGCTTCCGCCGAGGGCTGGCTCACCTCGCTCAGGTCACGGGTCGACGCGAAGCACTGAGTAGCCCGACGCGGTCTGCACCTCGACCGACGCGATGTCCTCGGGGGCCAGCGACGCGGCCATCGTCAGCGCGACCTCCTTGCTCGGCGCGGTCTGCCAGGTGCCGACCTGCTCGGTGTGGCCGTCGGCGGCGCGCACGACGAGGACGTACGTCGCCGTACCGGACACCGGCCCCTCGTAGGTGCAGGTCAGGTCGATCCGCGTCCCCCACGGGCGCGCGGTGAGCGAGACCCAGCCCGAGGAACCCGTGCCGAGGCCGTCCATCCGCTGTGCCGCGGCGAGCTCGGGCGGCGCCGGCTCGTCGTCACCGAGCGTCGTACCGATCCTGAGGGCGGCGAACGCGAGCAGCACCGCCGCGGCCGCCGCGACCGAGACCCTCAGCAGACGGCGCCGACCGCGCGAGCGCCGGGCCTCGGCGACCATCGAGGGCAGCAGCGTCGGCGGCACCGGCTCGGTGCGTCCGAGCTGCTCGACGACGTCGCCGTCCACCCGGGCCAGCAGCCCCGGGATCCCGGCCAGGTCGCGCAGGGCGCGCGAGCAGTCGTCGCAGCCGGAGAGGTGCCGCTCGTACTCCGCCCGTTCGCCGGCGGCCATCGCCCCCAGGACGTAGACCCCGTCGTGGTGCGCGAACTCGCACGTCATGACGCCACCCCCGTCTCCTCCAGGATCAGTCGCAGTGCGCGCAGCGCGTAGTGGGTGCGGGACTTCACGGTTCCTTCCGGTACGTCGAGGCGCCGGGCGGCCTCCGCCACCGAGCGGCCGCGGTAGTAGCACTCGACGAGCACCGCCCGGTGCTCCGCCGACAGCTGCCGCAACGCATCCGCGACGACCCACGACAGCAGCAGCTCGTCGGTGCGGTCGTCGCTCGCCTCCTGGAGCGGAGGCTCGGCGGACGCGAACTCACGGTGACCGCGCTGCGCGCGCCACTCGTCGATCACGATGTTGCGCGCGACGGTGAACAGCCACGAGCGCACCGAGCCGCGCGACTCGGTGAGGACGGCGGCATTGCGCCAGGCACGCAGCATCGTCTCCTGCGCGACGTCCTCCGCACGCGCCCGGTCGTTGGAGGTCAGGTGCAGGCAGAAGCCCCACAGAGCCGATGCGTGCTCGTCGTACAGCACCTGCATCGCCGTGGCTGGGTCCTCGCTCATCCGCACCTCCCTGCCCGGGGATACGACGGAACCGCGTGCTGGGTTCACCTGATCTGAGACTAGGGTTGCCGCGTGCGACTGGCCACCTGGAACGTCAACTCCCTCCGCACGCGGATCGACCGCGTCGAAGCCTTCCTCGACCGGCACGAGATCGACGTCCTCGCCGTCCAGGAGACCAAGGCCCGCGAGGAGCAGCTGCCGTTGATGGGCCTGCAGGCCCGCGGCTACGAGATCGCGGCCCACGGCCTCGACCAGTGGAACGGCGTCGCCCTCATCAGCCGCGTCGGGCTGGACGACGTGACCGTCGGCTTCCCCGACCAGCCCGGCTGGGGCGACTCCTCCGTCGTCGAGGCCCGCGCGCTCGGCGCGACCTGCGGCGGGGTCCGGGTGTGGAGCCTCTACATCCCGAACGGCCGCAAGCCCGACGACCCGCACTACACCTACAAGCTGGACTGGCTCGCCCGGCTGCAGACCGCCGCCGGTGCCTGGCTGGACACCCCGACCGCGCTGGTCGGCGACTGGAACATCTGCCCCACCGACGACGACGTCTTCGACGTGGCGCAGTTCAAGAACTCCACCCATGTCACCCCCGCCGAGCGCGCCGCCTTCCAGGCGTTCCTCGACGACGGGTGGTCCGAGGTGACGCGCGCCTTCGCTCCCGGCTACACCTACTGGGACTACTACCGGCAGCGGTTCGAGCGCGACCGCGGGCTGAAGATCGACTTCGTGCTCGGCTCGTCGTCCTTCGCCGAGCGGGTGACGGGAGCCTTCATCGACCGCGAGGAGCGGGACCCGTCGGTGTTCTCCGGTGCGCCTTCGGACCACGCGCCGGTGGTGGTCGACCTCGCGGACTGAGGGCGTAGCGAACCGGACGGGTCCGCCGGTCGGGTGGCTGTCCGGCGGTGCGAGTTGACCCCCTCGAATGGTCAAAGACCGCAGATTTCCGGCCGATTTTTCTGCGGTTTGTGACCACTCGAGGGGGTCATCGCGCGCAACGGACCATCACGGGCCGGGCGGCCGCGTCAGCGGCGGCGCGGACGAAGTCCGCGCCGACAACCGCGCCGCCNNAGGCCCCGGGGTCAAGGCCGGCCGAAGGCCGCCGCGCAGCGGGCGAGCGCAGCGAGCGCCTTGACGCCGGGGGTCGGTCGGCTACCGCGCGGCCGCCCGCAGGAGCCACGGCGACAGGATCCAGCTACAAGTTGTCCGACGGTTGCGAGCGTTCCGAACGACCCACGTCTCACAGACCCTGCCAGGCCGGCTTCGCGTCGTACACCGCCCGGTAGTGCTCCCTCCGCACCAGACCCTCCGCAGCCCCCGGGTCACACAGCACGGTGACGTGCGGGTGCAGCTGCAGCACCGACGCCGGGCAGGAGGCAGTGAGCGGCCCCTCGACCGCGGCACCCAGCGCGTCCGCCTTCGCCGAGCCCGTGGCGAGCAGCAGCAGGTGCCGCGCCCGCAGGATGGTGGCGAGGCCCTGGGTGAGCACGTGCCGCGGGACCTCGTCGATCGAGCCGAAGAAACGGGCGTTGTCGTGGCGGGTCTCGTCGGTCAGCGTCTTCAGCCGGGTCAGGGAGCCCAGGGAGGAGCCGGGCTCGTTGAAGGCGAGGTGGCCGTCGGTGCCGATGCCGAGGACCTGCACGTCGACGCCGCCGGCGGCGACGAGGGCGTCCTCGTACCGTGAGCCGGCGGTCGGCAGGCCCTCCGGCGTGGGGTCGGGGCCGTGGACCCGGTCGGCGGGGATGCCGAGGGCGTCGGTGAGCTCGCGCGCGATCGTGGCGCGGTAGCTCTCGGGATGGCCGGCGGGAAGGCCGACGTACTCGTCGAGGTTGAAGCACCGCACCCCGTCGTACGACGGCCCGACGCCCGCCTCGTGGCGCCGCACCAGCTCCCGGTACGTCGGCAGCGGGGTCGAGCCCGTCGCCAGCCCCAGCACCGGCGAGGCCGCCGAGCGGACCACGGCCTCGACGACGTCGGCCGCGAGAGCGGCGACCTCGGACCCGGACCGGAGCGGGACGACCTCCATCACGAGCCCCCGTGCAGCAGCTGGCCGCCGACGACGGTGGCGACGACGCTGAGGTCGTCGTCGACGAGGGTGAGGTCGCCGCGGGCGCCGGTGCCGAGGTGTCCTCGGGCCGGATCCCCGAGCAGCGCGGCGGGGACGGAGGTGCAGCCCGCCGCCGCCGACGCGAGCGAGCAGCCGGTGGCGGCGCGGAGCACGCGCAGGCACTGGGCGAGGTCGGCGGCGGAACCGGCGAGGGTGCCGTCGGTGAGACGGACCGTGCCGTCGGCGACGACGACCGACTGGTCGCCGAGCCGGGCGGGTCCGTCGGGCATGCCGAGGGCGGCGGTGCAGTCGGTGACGGCGAGGAAGCGGTCGGTGCCGAGCGCGCGCCAGTACGCAGCAAGCGTGGCCGGGTGGAGGTGGTGCCCGTCCGCGATCACGCCGGCGGTCAGGCGCTCGTCGGACAGGGCGGCGCCCACGGGACCGGGCATCCGGCCCGCGAGGGCAGGCATCGCGTTGCCGAGGTGGGTCACGGCACGGGCGCCGCGCTCGACCGCTGCCGTCACCTCGGCGGCGGTGGCCTCGGTGTGCCCGACGGCCACGACCACGCCTCGTTCGACCAGCTGGTCGACGACCCCCAGGGCCTCCGGCAGCTCGGGCGCCAGGGTCACCATCGCGACACCCGCGTCGCGCGACCAGCCCTCCACCAACGACGGCGAGGGCACGCACAGCCACGACACCGGGTGCGCGCCCTTGCGGGCCGCGGCGATCATCGGGCCCTCGAAGTGCCACCCCATCGGTACGGCGCCGGCCCAGCCCGTCGGCGGCCCCGCGGCCAGGACGGCGAGCGCCTCCGCCCGGGCATCCGGCGACGAGGTGATCACGGTCGGCAGGAACGCCGTGACGCCGAACCTCGGCAGCGCCGCCGCGACCTCCCAGAGCCGCGAGGGCTCGAGGGTCAGGTCGATGCCGGCGGCGCCGTTGACCTGCAGGTCGAGGAAGCCGGGCAGGACGTGGAGCCCGCTGGCGTCGTACGACGGGGAGCGGGGCGCGGGCGAGGCAGCGACCTGGCCGGCGACGACGGCGACGTCGACGGAACCGCCGACGACATGGAGGTCAGCCATCCCGGCTCCCCAGCAGGGCGGCGCCGAGCGCGGCGACCGGCACGTCCTGCGGCACCAGCCGCACCCGGCCGGCGAGGTCGAGCGAGGCCAGGAACGGCGACCCGGTGGCCTGCTCCGCGAGCGCGTGCGCGACCGCGACCCGCAGCCGCTCCCCCACGTGGGCCACGCCGCCGCCGAGCACGACGACCTCGGGGTCGACCGTGAGCGCGACCAGGCGTACGGCGTCGGCCACGTGGGCGGCGAAGCGGTCACGCACCGCCGCGGCGGCCGGGTCGCCCGCAGCCGCGGCGTCGAAGAGCGCCTGTGCCGGGGGCCGGTCGGGCGAGGGCCACAGGGCCGCGAGGGCCGAGCCCGAGGCCACCGTCTCGAGGCAGCCGACCTGTCCGCACTCGCAGGCGGTCCCGCCCGGGTCGACGGGGATGTGGCCGATCTCGCCGGCGGCGTTGCGGGCGCCGCGGCGCAGCACCCCGTCGAGGACGGTCGCCGCGGCGAGACCGGTGCCGATGCTGAGGTAGACGAGGTCGTCCTGGCCGATCAGCGTGGCCGCACCCAGTGCCGCGGCGTTCGCGTCGTTGTCCAGCACGACCCGCAGCCCGGTGGCCTCGCCGAGGCGCGCGCTGAAGGGGAAGCCGTCGTCGACGCCGAGGTTGACCGCGTGCCGCACGGTGCCGTGCGCGGTGTCGACGAGGCCGGGGATCCCGACTCCGACGACGCCGTCGAGCGGCTGACCCGACTCGGCCCGCAGCCGGGCGACGACCTCCGCGGCCGCGGCCACGACGCCCGTACCTCCGGCCGGGCTGCCGGTCCGCACCTGCGCCAGCACCTCGCCGTCGGGTCGTGCCACCACCCCGAGGATCTTGGTGGCGCCGATGTCCAGCCCCACGAGCAACCCGGTCACCGCTGCCAACCCGCCTCTCGCACGATCTCCTCCACGGCCGCGATCGACGGTCCGCTGTTGCCCCGCGTGCACACCCGGGCGTGCGAGGTCTCCGCCCACCCGGTGCGCGGGCCGGGCCAGCCCCACTCCACGACGACCACCGGGCCAGGGGCCGCGGCGAGCATCGCCGCGACGCCCGGCCGGCGGTGCGCGTCCCGGACCTGTACGACGACGGGGCCGTCCGGAAGGACGTCGCCCTCCGCCACGACGACGTCCGGCAGCAGTCCCCACCTACCCTGGCCGACGGCGATGTTCGCCTCGGTCCCGATGCTCACGACCACCGCACCGCGCAGGTCCGGGAGCGGGCCCTCGACGAGGCAGGCCCGGCGGGCGGCGGCGACCATCTCCCGGGTGTCGAGGTGCCACGAGCCGGACTTCGTGGTGCCACGAGCCACCGTTCGTGGGAGCTGGTCGACCCGGGACGCGGCGTCGGCGAGGCGGGCCAGCGGGAGCTCGCCGGAGTGGACGGCGGCGACGATCGCGGCCTGGATGTCACGCACGAGCCGGGACTGCTTGTCCGGACCGGTGCAGACCAGGTCGACGCCGGCGGCGAGGGCGGCCACGGCCGCCGACGGGATCGAGCGGGCGCCGGACGCGCCGGCCATGTCGAGCGCGTCGCTGACGATCACGCCGTCGTACCCGAGCTCGTCGCGGAGCAGCGCCAGCACCGGGGCGCTCAGCGTGGCAGGCAGGTCGGGGTCGAGCGCCGGGACCACGAGGTGCGAGGTCATCACCGAGGCGGCGCCGGCCGCCACGGCAGCGGCGAAGGGCACCAGCTCGCGGGCCCTCAGGGTCGAGAGCGGAGCGTCGACGTACGGCAGGGTGAGGTGGCTGTCCTGCGCGGTGTCGCCGTGGCCGGGGAAGTGCTTCACGCAGGCCGCGACGCCCTGCGCCTGCAGGCCGGTGACCCAGGCCGCGACGTGGGCCGCCACCAGCGAGGGCGAGGCGCCGAAGCTGCGGGTGCCGATCACCGGGTTGTCGGGGTTGCAGTTCACGTCGGCGACCGGGCCGAGGTCGAGGTCGATCCCGACGGAGGCGAGCTCGGCGCCGACCAGCGCGCCGACGCCCGAGGTCAGGGCGAGGTCGTCGACCGCGCCGAGCACCGCGGGTCCGGGGACCGGGCTCGCCTCGCGGCTGTGCAGCCGCGTCACGTCGCCGCCCTCCTCGTCGGTGGCGACCAGCGCCTCGGCCCGGTGCGAGCGCACCGCCGCGACCAGCGCGGCAGCGTCGGCGAGCGAGCCGGTGAGGTTCGAGCCGAACAGGCACACCCCGCCGAGACCCTCCTCCAGCAGCTCCGCCCAGTCCGGCGGCAGCGTGGGGCCCGCGAAGGACCCCAGCTGCACCCGCAGCGCCAGCTCCTCCAGCGCCCCGGTCATCCCTTCACCGCGCCCGCGGTGATGCCGGAGACCATCCGGCGCTGGACCACGAGGAAGAAGATGATCACCGGGATCGTGATCAGCGTCGACGACGCCATGATCGCGCCCCAGTCGACGCCGCGGCTGCGCGAGTCGGTGAACGCGACGAGCCACACGGGCAGGGTCTTCTTGTCCGGGTCGGTCATCACCACGACGGCGAGCGTGAACTCGTTCCACGCCTGGATGAAGGCGAACACGCCGGTCGCCACGAGGCCGGGCGCGAGCAGCGGCAGGGTCACCTTGAAGAAGGCGCCGGTGCGCGAGCAGCCGTCCATCATGGCCGCCTCCTCGAGCTCGCGCGGCACCCCGTCGACGAACCCGCGCAGGGTCCACACGGTGAACGGGAGCACGCTGGCGACGTAGACGATCGTCAGGCCGATCACGGAGTTGAGCAGGCTCATCCCGTCGAGCATCTTGTACTGGCTGATGAACAGCGCCTCGGCCGGGATCATCTGGATCACGAGCAGCGTCAGGATGAAGGTACGACGCCCGCGGAAGCGGAACCTGCTGACCGCGACCGCCGCCAGGAAGGCGAACAGCAGCGCCACCCCGACGGTGAGCAGGGTGACCGTCAGGCTGGTCACCAGGGCGTCGGTGAACGAGCCGTCGGAGAACACCCGCCGGTAGTTGTCGAGGGTGCCGCCGGTCGGCACGAACACCGGATCCTCGCCCTTGATCCGGTTGCGCGGCAGGAACGACCGGCTGACCATCCAGTAGACCGGGAACACGCAGGCGAGGAAGACCACGATCCCGACCAGGTCCGCACCGATGCGGACCGGCAGTGACGTACGGCGGGCCATCAGGCGTCCCTCTCCTGCCGGAGCATCATCCGGACGTACGGCGCGGTGAGCACGACGGTCAGCAGCAGCATGAACATCGCGGCCGACGCGGCCATCCCGAAGTCGCCGCCCTTGATGCCGAGCGTGTAGACGTAGGTGCCGAGCAGGTTGGTGTCCTTGCTGACCCCGCCGGCCTTCTGGAGCGTGTAGATCTGGGTGAAGACGCGCAGGTCCCAGATCACCTGCAGCAGCACCACGACCAGCAGCACCGGGCGGATCGAGGGCAGCACGACGTGCACGAACCGCTGCCGCGGGCCGGCGCCGTCGATCTGCGCGGCCTCGACCACGTCCTCGGGGACCTGGGTCAGTGCGGCGTACAACGTGAAGGCGACGAACGGGACGCTCATCCAGACCACCACCAAGGTGGCGACGAGGAAGAAGGACCACGGGTCGAGCAGCCAGCTGTGGCCGTCGAAGTCGCCGCCGAGCGCGGTCAGGAGCCAGTTCACGACGCCGTACTCGGTGTCGAAGAGGAACTGCCAGACCGTCATCGCCGCGACCACGGGCATCGCCCACGCCAGCAGCAGCCCGCACTGCGTGAGGACCCGGGTCACCTTGCTCATCCGGGTCATCAGCAGCGCCAGGCCGAGGCCGATCGCGAACGTCAGCCCCGCGTTGACGAAGCAGAAGGCGACGGTGCGCAGGACCACCGGCCACAGCTCGCCGTTGCCGAGCAGCTCCCGGTAGTTGCCGAGCCCGATCCACTCCGGCGCCTGCCCGAACTGCTGGGCCAGCCCGAACTCCTGCAGCGACAGGACCACCTGTCGCACCAGCGGGTAGCCCAGGGCCAGGCCGAGGGCGAGCGCCGCCGGCAGCACCAGCCCGAGGGGCAGATGGCTCCGGCGCGCGGTGCCGCGTGCCACGTCGTCTCCTCTTCTCCGGTACGACGCCCGGCCGGTCTCGGACCGACCGGGCGTCGTGCTCAGTGTGACCCGCGGGTCAGCTCGGCGCGATCAGTTCAGCTCGGCCGTGATGGTGTCGTCCGCCTCGGCCGCGAGCTCGGCGACGTCGCCGCCCTGCGCGATCTCGCTGTAGAGGTCCTCGAGCACGAACTTGCCCTCCACCGTGGCCCACGCGGCCGCGGCCGGGGTGAGCTTGGCGTTCGAGGCGGCCTCGACGGTCGCCTGCGCGAACTCGTCGTCGCCGAGCATGCTGGCGAAGGACTCCCGGGCAGGCGTGAGGCCGGCCTCGGCGAGGATCTTCTGGTAGTCCTCGCTGACCATCAGCTCGAGCACCTTGCGCGACAGGTCCTGGTTGGGCGACTTCGCCGAGATGGCGATGTCGGAGCCGCCGAGCAGCACCGGCGCCGGGCCGCCGTTCGAGCCCGGCAGCGCGAAGACGCCGACCTTCTCGGCGAGCTTCGGGCAGCCGCTCTTCGGGTCGGTGAGCATGCCGTAGACCCACCCCGGGCGGGACATCATGCCGATCTTGCCCGCGCAGAACGGGGTGACCGGGTCGGCCTCGTTGGCGTCGGCAGGCGCGCCCGACGCGGCGTCGTACAGGTCCTGGAAGGCGGTCAGGCCGGCGATCGACTCAGGGGTCGAGAGCGTCCCCTTCCAGCCGTCACCGTCCGGGGCGGCGAAGTCGCCACCCGCGTCCCACAGCAGGGCGGCGCCGTCGCGCCAGTCCTTGCCGGGCAGCCAGTAGCCGGAGAAGTCGGCCTTGCCGCTCTTCTGCTTGAGCTTGGTGGCGGCGTCGACGAACTCGGTCATGCTCGTCGGGACGGCGGTGATGCCGGCGTCCTCGAACAGGTCCTTGCGGTAGAAGACGTACGTCGAGCCGGCGTAGTACGGCACGGCGAAGGTCTTGCCGTCGACCGTGGCGCCGTCGACGAAGCCGGGCAGCAGGTCGTCGCCGCCGAGGTCGGCCAGGTCGCCGGTCAGGTCGCTGAACGCGCCGACCGTGGTGAACGTCGGGGCTTGGGTGTTGCCGACCTCGACCACGTCGGGGGTCTGGTCCGCCGAGGTGAGCGCGGTGGTGAGCCGCTCGACGAGACCCTCCCACTCCTGCTGCTCGATGGTCAGCGTGGAGCCGGGGTTCTGGTCCTCGAAGGTCTTCTTGAGCCAGTCGCGTGCCGGCTGCGGCGTGTCGGCGCCGTTGAGCCAGACGACCAGGTCGGCCTTCTCGGGTCCGCCGCCCTTGGAGTCGCCGCCGTCGTCCTCGGAGCCGCACGCGCTGGTCACGGCCAGCAGGGCGGTCGTGGCCGCGATCGCCAGAGTCTTCTGAATTCGCACCGCTTCGTTCCCTTCGATCATTTCTTGCTGGGGGTTCTGGGGGGGTGGTGATGACGGCGTCAGGAGACGCCGAGCTCGCCCGAGAGCACGACGCCGGTGGCGCCGACCAGGACGCCGTCGTCGCCGAGGGTCGAGACCCGGACGGCGAAGCCGGCGGAGGAGACCGGCATGACCCGGTCCCGCACGGTGGCCTCGGCGTGCTCGGCCAGCGGCCCGACGAGGTCCGCCGGTCCGCTCAGCACGACCTCGCCGAGGTTGAGGGTGGCGACGACCGGCGCGAGCGCCTGGCCGAGCCGCTCGCCGGCGTCGCGGAGCACGGCGGCGAGGTCGCCGTCCGCGATCCGCCGCCGCAGCCGGGGTACGGCGACGTAGGTCTCCAGGCAGCCGGGGCGGCCGCAGGCGCAGGTCTCGCCGTCGGGGTCCACCTGGACGTGCCCGATCTCGCCGGCCGCGCCGCCGCTGCCGTGGAGCACCGCGCCGCCGAGCACCAGGCCGGCGCCGACACCGGTACTGAGGCGGAGCAGCAGCAGGCCGCCCTCGCCGCCGCCGCCGAAGGTGTACTCCCCCATCACGGCGGTGTTCGCGTCGTTGGCGACGTAGACGGGCAGGTCGAGCGTGGCGCCCAGCACCTCCGCCAGCGGTACGTCGTGCCAGCCCAGGTTGGGAGCGTCGAGGACGACGCCGTCGGCGCTGACGACACCCGGCGTCGCGACCGCGACGCCGAGCAGCGGACGGGTGCTGCGGCGGACCAGGTCGGCCGCGATCTCCTCGACCAACGCGGTCGCCTCGGCGCCGCGTCGTCCCTCGAGCGGACGCGCCTCGCGCTCGACGACCGAGCCGGCGAGGGTCAGCACCGCGCCGACGACGTGGTCGTCGACGGACAGGTCGATGGCCACGACGTGCTTGGCGTCCGGCACCAGCCCGACCAGTGTCGGCGGCTTCCCGACCCGGCTCTCGGCCGGGGCACCGAGCTCCTCGAGCAGGCCCTCGGCCATCAGCTCGGCGACCAGGTCGGACACCGTGACCCGGGTCAGGCCGCTGCTGCGCGCGAGGTCGGCACGGCTCGCGGGCCCCTCCGCGAAGAGCTCCTGCAGGAGCATCGCGCGGTGGTGCCGACGCGAGTCGGCCCGCCGGAGCTTGATCCGGTCTCGAGGGGCCCGATCGGTGGGGCTGCGCCAGGACATGTTTGTTAGTTCACCATACTTACATATAAGGTGCAAGCATTCCGTGCGACCCAGGTCACAATTCCGACGCAGGAGCAGCTCATGGCCCGCATCACCTTCGAGGCAGCCCAGCGCTGGTACGACGGCGCCGACGCGCCCGCCGTGCCCGGCATCGACCTGGTGGTCGAGGACGGCGAGTTCCTCGTCCTCGTCGGACCCTCGGGGTGCGGCAAGACCACCACCCTGCGCATGCTCGCGGGCCTCGAGGACGTCGACTCGGGCCGGATCCTGATCGGCGAGCGCGACGTCACCACGCTCGCGCCGAAGGACCGCGACATCGCGATGGTCTTCCAGTCCTACGCCCTCTACCCGCACAAGTCGGTGCGCGAGAACCTCGGCTTCGCGCTGAAGATGGCCAAGGTCCCCCGCGAGGAGCGCGAGCGCAGGGTCGACGAGGCCGCGGCCCTGCTCGGGCTGACCGAGCTGCTCGACCGCAAGCCCAGGGCGCTCTCGGGCGGCCAGCGGCAGCGGGTCGCGATGGGCCGCGCGATCGTGCGCGAGCCACAGGTCTTCTGCATGGACGAGCCGCTGTCGAACCTCGACGCCAAGATGCGCGTGCAGACCCGCAGCGACATCGCCCAGCTGCAGCGCAAGCTCGGCGTCACCACCGTCTACGTCACCCACGACCAGGTCGAGGCGATGACGATGGGCGACCGGGTCGCGGTGATGAACGGCGGCGAGATCCAGCAGGTCGACACCCCGCTCGCCCTCTACGACCGGCCCGCCAACCTCTTCGTCGCCGGCTTCATCGGCTCCCCGCAGATGAACCTGCTCGAGGCCCGCGTCGACGACCGGGGCGTGCACCTCGGCGACCACACCCTCCCCCTCGACGGTACGACGAGCGCCCCGCTCCCCCCGCAGGTCACGGTCGGCGTCCGCCCGGAGGCATGGCGCCTGGTCGGTCCCGGCGAGGGCCTCCCCGTGCGCGTGCACCTCGTGGAGGAGCTCGGCTCGGAGGGCTTCGCCCACGGCAGCGCGCAGCTCGGGGATCGCGAGGTCCCCGTCGCCGTGCGGGTCCCCGAGCGCGGGCAGGTCACCCCCGAGGACGTCCTCCACCTCGCCGTGCCCACGGGCGCGGCCCACCTCTTCGACACCGCGACCGGGCAACGGCTCGGCTCCTGAGCGGCCCGAAATCCGACGTACCGCCACGACGACGACCTAGCGTGGAGGTGTGACCACCGCGCCGCTCCGGACCCCCACCCTGTGGGAGGCCGGCACGCGCCCCGTCGGCGGCGCGCTCCGGCTCGCGTCGGCGCTGCTGATCACCGCGGCCGTGCTGGACCTGCTGCTCTCCGAGGGCCTCGGCCTGTTCTACGACCTGGTCTTCGTGACCCTGTGCGTCGGCGTCGCGCTGACCGTCCGCGCCAGCGACTTCTTCCCCGTCGGGGTGTTCCCGCCGCTGGCGATGTTCGTCGTCGTGCTGCTGCTGGCGATCAGCCAGCCGGAGAGCGTCGCCGACCCGACCGACGGTGTCGTCCAGGCCACCGTGTCGGGGCTGTCCGGGCACGCGGTCGCGCTGGCCCTGGGGTACGCCGCGTGCCTGGCCCTGCTCGTCGTACGACGCCAGTTCGTCGCGCGGCACCCGCGCTGACGCTCGGCGTCAGCAGGAGGGTCAGAAGCGGTCGGGGTCGCCGGCACCGCGCCGGATGACCTCCGGCGCACCGTCGGACCAGTCGACCACGGTCGTCGGCTCGGCCGGGGTCTCCCCCGCCTCGACGACGATGTCGACCTCGTGGTCGAGGTCCTCCTTGATCTCCCAGCCCATGGTGCGCGGCTCGGTCTCGCCGGGGAGGATCAGGGTCGAGGTCAGCAGCGGCTCACCGAGCTCCTCGAGCAGCGCCTGCACGAAGACGTGGTCGGGGATGCGGACGCCGACGGTCTTCTTCTTCGGGTGCAGCAGCCGCTTCGGCACCTCCGGCATCGCCGGCAGGATGAAGGTGTAGGGCCCCGGCGTCGCGGCACGGATGGCCCGGAACGCCGAGTTGTCGACGTGGACCATCTGGCCCAGCTGCGAGAAGTCGCGGCAGACCAGGGTGAAGTGGTGCTTGTCGTCGAGCCCGCGGATCCGCAGGATCCGGTCGCGGCCATCGCGGTTGCCGATCCGGCAGCCGAGCGCGTAGCCGGAGTCGGTCGGGTAGGCGATCAGCGCGTCGTCGTTGAGCGCCTCGACGATCTGCTGGAGCAGTCGGGGCTGCGGGTTGTCCGGGTGGACGTCGAGGTAGCGGGCCATCAGGGCCTCAGAGCCGGACGGCGGTCTTGGTGCTGCGGCCGGCGGCCTTGAGGTCGCGGTGCAGCTCCTTGGGCAGCGAGAACGCGAGCGTCTCCTCGGCCGTCTGGACGGCTCGGGCGTCGGGGTACCCGCGCTCGGCGAGGTAGGCCAGCACCTCGGTCACGAGGTGGTCCGGCACCGAGGCACCCGACGTCACGCTGACGGTCGAGGCCCCGTCGAGCCAGGCCTCGTCGAGCTCCGAGACGTCGTCGATGCGGTACGACGCCTTCGCGCCCGCCTCCAGCGCCACCTCGACGAGGCGGACCGAGTTGGACGAGTTGGCCGAGCCGACCACGATCACCAGGTCGGCGGACGCGCCGATCTCCTTGACCGCGACCTGGCGGTTCTGGGTGGCGTAGCAGATGTCGTCGCTGGGCGGGTCCTCGAGCTGCGGGAACTTCGCCCGCAGCCGGCGCACCGTCTCCATCGTCTCGTCGACGCTCAGCGTCGTCTGCGAGAGCCACGCGAGCTTCGCGTCGGGCGCGAACTCCAGCGTGGCGACGTCGTCGGGGTGCTCGACCAGGACGGTCTGCTCGGGGGCCTCGCCCGCCGTACCCTCGACCTCCTCGTGACCCGCGTGCCCGATCAGCAGGATGGTGTAGCCGTCGGCGGCGAACCGGACCGCCTCACGGTGCACCTTGGTCACCAGCGGGCAGGTCGCGTCGATCGTCTTGAGGTGACGCTCGGCGGCCTCGTTGACCACGGCCGGCGAGACGCCGTGCGCCGAGAACACCACCCGGGCACCGGCCGGGACCTCGTCGAGCTCCTCGACGAAGATCGCGCCCCGGGCCTCGAGGTTGGCCACGACGTGCTTGTTGTGGACGATCTGCTTGCGCACGTAGACCGGCGAGCCGTACAGGTCGAGCGCCTGCTCCACCGTCACCACCGCGCGGTCGACGCCGGCGCAGTAGCCCCGCGGGGCCGCGAGCAGCACCTCGCGCTCGCTGTCCTCGAGCAGGCGGGGGCTCCCCAGGTCGATCGTCATGGCTCCAGTCTACGGACGGTGGACCGGTCAGCCGAGTTCGCGGGCGTGCTGCCGGAACGACCACGCCGCGCCCGCCGCTGTGGCAGCCTGTCGAGGTGTCCGGCCTGTTCCTCGCCCTCGTCGTGCTGTGCGACCTCGTGCTCCGGGTGTGGTGCAACGTCGCTGCCGACCCCTACTACGACGGTCCGTCGTTCCCGCCCGGCGGGCTCCAGCTCCCGGTCCTGCTCTACGCGCTCTGGATCGCCCCCGTCGTGGTCGGCGTGCTGGCCTGTCGCGCCACCGCCTCCCGCGCCGTGCCTGCCTGAGCCGCGCGGCCGAGCCCCCACCCATCCCCGGGCGTCCGCGCGCTTGTAACTCGGTGTTCGGAGGCACCACCACGGAGTCCTGACCGGTCAGGACTCCGTGCCAGAGGTTCCGAACACCGAGTTACAAGCAACTGGCCGGCGACCCAAAAAGCACGACGGCCCGCCACCCTCGCGGGTGACGGGCCGTCGACGAGCGTGAGCTCAGGCCTTGTCGGCGTCCTCGGCGGACTCCTCGGCGGGCGCCTCGTCAGCAGCCTCCTCGGCGACCTCGGCCTCGGCCTCGGGGGCCTCGACCTCAGCAGCCTCGGTCTCCTCGACCCCGGTCTCGACGACCTCGGACTCGGGGGCCTCCTCCACCGGAGCCGGAGCGGCCTCGGTGGCCGGCTTGGCCTTCGGGGCGGACGGCGTGAACGCCTCGGTCACCAGCTCGATGACGGCCATGGGGGCGTTGTCGCCCTGGCGCGGACCGATCTTGGTGATCCGGGTGTAGCCACCCGGACGCTCGGCGAACACCGGCGCGATGTCCGTGAAGAGGGTGTGCACGACGCCCTTGTCACGGATGTCCTTGAGGACCTCGCGACGCTGGTGCAGCGGGTTCTCGCCGGCGTGGGCCTTCTTCGCCTTGGTGATCAGCTTCTCGGCGTACGGACGCAGCGTGCGCGCCTTGGCCTCGGTCGTCGTGATCCGGCCGTGCTCGAAGAGCGCGGTGGCCAGGTTCGACAGGATGAGGCGCTGGTGCGCGGCGCCACCGCCGAGGCGGGGACCCTTCTTGGGCTTGGGCATTGCTTCTCTCGTTTCTCCCCGGCCGTGTCAGGTACCGGGAGTGGGTCCGGCCGTGTCAGGTACCGGAGGTTGATGTCCCGAGGGGACGGATCAGAACTGCTCGTCCTCGACGAACGACTCGTCGTCGTCCTCGTCGTCGGAGTAGTTGGCGAGGGCAGCCGAGGGGTCGAAGCCCGGGGCGCTGTCCTTGAGGGACAGACCCATCTCGTGCAGCTTGGCCTTGACCTCGTCGATGGACTTCGCACCGAAGTTGCGGATGTCCAGCAGGTCCTGCTCGGAGCGGCTGATGAGCTCACCCACGGTGTGGATGCCCTCGCGCTTGAGGCAGTTGTAGGACCGGACGGTCAGCTGCAGGTCCTCGACCGGGAGGGCGAGGTCGGCAGCGAGCTGCTCGTCGACGGGCGACGGGCCGATGTCGATGCCCTCGGCCTCGACGTTGAGCTCACGGGCCAGGCCGAAGAGCTCGACCAGCGTCTTGCCGGCGGACGCGATGGCGTCGCGGGGCAGGATCGACGGCTTGGTCTCGACGTCGATGACGAGCTTGTCGAAGTCGGTGCGCTGCTCGACACGGGTGGCCTCGACCTTGTAGGTCACCTTCAGCACCGGGCTGTAGATGGAGTCGACCGGGATCCGGCCGATCTCGTTGTCGGCACCCTTGTTCTGGACGGCCGAGACGTAGCCGCGGCCACGCTCGACGACGAGCTCGAGCTCGAGCTTGCCGTTGTCGCCCAGGGTGGCGATCTTCAGGTCGGGGTTGTGGACCTCGACGCCGGCCGGCGGCGCGATGTCGGCACCCGTGACGTCACCGGCACCCGACTTGCGCAGGTACATGGTGACCGGCTCGTCGTGCTCGGAGGAGACGACGAGGCCCTTGAGGTTGAGGATGATCTCGGTGACGTCTTCCTTGACACCGTCGATCGTGGAGAACTCGTGGAGGACGCCGTCGATCTTGATGCTCGTGACCGAGGCACCGGGGATCGAGGACAGGAGGGTACGACGCAGCGAGTTGCCGAGCGTGTAGCCGAAGCCGGGCTCGAGCGGCTCGATGACGAAGCGCGACCGGAACTGGTCGACGG
This sequence comes from Nocardioides sp. Root240, assembly GCF_001428825.1. Taxonomy (GTDB): domain Bacteria; phylum Actinomycetota; class Actinomycetes; order Propionibacteriales; family Nocardioidaceae; genus Nocardioides. Next base: position 53,705 of record NZ_LMIT01000010.1, read on the forward strand.
TCTCCTCCGAGAGGCTGGGGCGCTGTGCGATGAGCACTTGTTTCTTTCCTTTCCGGGCCGACCGCTATATGAGGACCCAGAGTTGGTGCGGAATAGGAGAAGAGGGCTTGCGGGGTGACGCTGCCCGCCCCGGCGTCCTCCCTGGGGAGGCTGGCCGGGACGGGCTCGCGATCACTTCTTGGAGTAGTACTCCACGATGAGCTGCTCCTGGATCGGCATGTCGATCTGCTCGCGCACCGGGACGGAGTGCACCAGCACCCGCATGCGGTTCGGGAGCGCCTCGAGCCACGCCGGGACGATCCGCTCGCCGTGGGTCTCGCGGGCCACGATGAACGGCGTCATCTCGAGCGACTTCTCGCGCACGTCGATGATGTCGTACTGGGTGACCTGGAAGGACGGGATGTCGACCTTCTTGCCGTTGACCAGGAAGTGACCGTGGTTCACCAGCTGGCGCGCGTGGCGGCGGGTCCGGGCGAAGCCGGCGCGGTAGACCACGTTGTCGAGGCGGCACTCCAGGAGCTGGAGCAGGTTGTCACCCGTCTTGCCCTGGCGACGCGCGGCCTCCACGTAGTACTTGTGGAACTGCTTCTCCAGGATGCCGTAGGTGAAGCGGGCCTTCTGCTTCTCCTGCAGCTGGTTGCGGTACTCGCTCTCCTTGATCCGCGCGCGGCCGTGCTGGCCGGGCGGGTAGGGGCGCTTCTCGAAGGCAGCGTCGCCGCCGACGAGGTCGACGCCGAGACGGCGCGACTTCTTGGTCAGGGGTCCGGTGTAACGGGCCATGTCGGTTCTCCTCTAAGTCTTGTCGTGCGCGTCAGACGCGGCGGCGCTTGGGCGGGCGGCAACCGTTGTGGGGTGCCGGGGTCACGTCCTGGATGGTGCCGACCTCGAGGCCGATGGCACCCAGCGAGCGGATCGCCGTCTCGCGGCCCGAGCCCGGGCCCTTGACGAAGACGTCGATCTTCTTCATGCCGTGATCCATCGCCCGACGGCCCGCGGCCTCGGCGGCCATCTGAGCGGCGTACGGGGTGGACTTGCGGGAGCCCTTGAAGCCGACGGTGCCGGCAGAGGCCCACGAGATCACCGCACCAGTGGGGTCGGTGATCGTGACGATCGTGTTGTTGAACGTGCTCTTGATGTGGGCCTCGCCCTGAGCGACGTTCTTCTTCTCCTTGCGGCGCACCTTCTTGGCTGCCGCGCGAGCCTTGGGAGGCATTCGCTTTCTCCTAAGTAAGAGCTGGTCGTGAGGTCAGTGGGTTCGCGTGAGCGAACCGATCACTTGGCCTTCTTCTTGCCGGCAACCGTGCGCTTCGGGCCCTTGCGGGTACGAGCGTTGGTCTTGGTGCGCTGACCGCGGACCGGAAGGCCCATGCGGTGGCGGCGACCCTGGTAGCTGCCGATCTCGATCTTGCGACGGATGTCAGCCTGGACCTCGCGACGGAGGTCACCCTCGATCTTGATGTTGTTGGCTTCGATCTGGTCGCGAAGCTTGACCAGCTCCTCATCGCCCAGCTCGTGGACGCGGAGGTTGGGGTTGACCCCGGTCTCGGCCAGCAGCTGCTGGGCCGTGGTACGGCCGATGCCGTAGATGTAGGTAAGAGCGATCTCGATGCGCTTGTCGCGCGGCAGGTCGACTCCGACGAGGCGTGCCATGTCTGGCTGTCTCCTTGGGATTCACGGTGGTCTGGTCGCGATGCGTCTGCCCTGTCTGAGAGCAGCTCCGGCCATCCGCTCCGGAGGTGATCAGCGGGTGTGTCCCGCCTAGCTATCGCGTTGTCGTCGTATTCAGTTGTGGCGGCGGGGACTCAGCCCTGGCGCTGCTTGTGGCGCGGGTTCTCGCAGATGACCATGACGCGGCCGTGGCGACGAATCACCTTGCACTTGTCACAGATCGGCTTCACGCTCGGGTTGACCTTCATGTCAGCCCTTTCTTGCTAGGTGGCGGAAGTGAGCCGGTGGGCTCACTTGTAGCGGTAGACGATCCGTCCGCGCGACAGGTCGTAGGGCGAGAGCTCCACCACCACGCGGTCCTCGGGGAGGATCCGGATGTAGTGCTGTCGCATCTTGCCGCTGATGTGAGCAAGGACCTTGTGGCCATTGCTCAGCTCGACGCGGAACATGGCGTTCGGAAGGGCCTCCACGACGGAGCCCTCCATCTCGATGACGCCTTCTTTCTTCGCCATGTCTCACAATCTGCGTAGGGGATGTTGTCTACCGGCCGGGCCGGGAACCTCTCCCCCGCGGACGTGCCGCGGCGGAGTGGACCTCGGGGGCGCGTGCACCACACACGAAACCCACGTTGGACCGACACGCCAGTCTATGGCGCGGGGTTCACAAACTCCCAATCCGCGAGGCCGTCGGCGACCGAGGCACGAGGTCGTCGACGTGGGGCCGAGCGGGTTGAGGGCGACCGCGGCCGAGGAACGAGGCCGCGACGACGCGTCTCGAAACCGCGAGGCCGTCGGGGGGCAGGGCAGGTCAGTCGGCGAGGAGCTCGAGGGTCCGCACCCGCGCGGGCGACGTCCGGGGATCGGTGCCGCGGAAGGCGCCGCCGACCGGGTTCACCATGACCTCGTCCACGCCGTACGATGCCGCGAGGCTCCGCAGCTCGGTCCGGGCCGTCGCCGCGTCGCCGATGACCCATCGCCGGCGCATCGCCTCGATGACGCTTCGGTGCGCCTCCGGCAGGCCGGCGTCGACGATCGTCTCGGCGTCCTCGACCGTGCGCTGGGCGACGAGCGGCTGGCCGGTGCGCAGCGCGAGCATCTGCAGCAGCTGAGGGAGCGCCCGGCGCTGGGCCTCCTCCGCGGTGTCGGCCACCGAGGCGTTGACCGTGAGGAAGGTCCGCGGCGCGTCCAACTCGGGCGAGGGCTGGAAGGTCGTGCGGTACAGCTCGAGGGCCTCCGCCGTCCCGGAGCCGGAGAAGTGGTGGGCGAAGACGTAGGGCATGCCCTTGGCCGCCGCGAGCCGGGCGGAGTAGTCGGACGAGCCGAGCAGCCAGATCTGTGGCACCGAGCGCGCCACCGGGGTCGCCCTCAGGACGTGCTGGCCGCCGCGCAGGGCCAGGCCGACACCGGCCGGCTCCATCATGGCGAGCACGTTGTCGACGTACTCGGGGAAGTGGGACACGGCCTCGTCGTCCACCCCACCGGCGCCGTGGCGCAGGGCCCAGCTGGTGACCGGGTCGGTGCCGGGCGCGCGCCCGATGCCGAGGTCGATCCGCCCGGGGAAGGCCGCCTCGAGCAGCGCGAACTGCTCGGCGACGACCAGGGGCGCGTGGTTGGGGAGCATCACTCCCCCGGACCCGACGCGGATCCGCTCGGTCGCGCCCGCGAACAGGCCGATCAGGACCGGTGGGTTCGTCGCGGCGACCGCCGGCATGTTGTGGTGCTCGGCGACCCAGAACCGCCGGTAGCCGAGGCGGTCGGCCGTGCGGGCCAGCTCGACCGACGCCGCGATCGCGTCGCCGGTGCCCTGGTCGCTGCGGACCGGGACGAGGTCGAGGACGGACAGGGCGAGGTCGTCAGCAGGAGAGGAAGGCATCCCCAGTCCAATGCCGCGACCCCGCCCAGCATTCCCGTCAGCGCCAGTCGGGACCCTGCGTGTCGTCGACGTCGCCCTGCTCGCGGGTCGCGACCGCGTGGTCGGGGACGTGGTCGTCGACCTTGCCGGCCCGCACCAGGCTCGCGACCGCCGTGACCACGAGGGTCACGATGATCACGCCGAGGCTGAACAGCGAGGAGATCTCCGGGGCGCCATGGACGCCGTGACCGTCGTTGATGAACGGCAGCTCGTTCTCGTGCAGGGCGTGCAGAACCAGCTTCACGCCGATGAAGGCGAGGATGAAGGCCAGGCCGAGCGAGAGGTAGACCAGCTTCTGCAGCAGGCCGCCGAGCAGGAAGTAGAGCTGGCGCAGGCCCATCAGCGCGAACACGTTGGCCGTGAAGACGAGGTACGGCTCCTGGGTGATGCCGAAGATCGCCGGGATCGAGTCGAGCGCGAAGAGGATGTCGGTGACACCGAGCGCGATGATCACGATGACGATCGGCGACACGAAGCGCACGCCGTTCTCGACGTACCAGAGCTTGAGGCCGTGGTAGGCCTCGCCGACCCGCATCCGCTTGCGCGCGAAGGAGACGATCGCGTTGTCCTCGGGGTGCTCGTCGTCGTGGCCGCCGTAGGACTTGACCAGCTTCACCGCCGTGTAGACCAGGAACGCGCCGAAGATGTAGAAGACCCAGCTGAAGTTCTCGATGAGGGCGTAGCCGAGGGCGATGAAGATGCCGCGGAACACCAGCGCGAGCACGATGCCGACGAGCAGCGCCTCCTGCTGGTACTTGCGGGGCACCTTGAGCGCCGACATCAAGATGATGAAGACGAAGAGGTTGTCGATCGACAGCGAGTACTCCGTCAACCAGCCGGTGTAGAACTCGATGCCGTAGTCGTGGCCGTGGTGCAGCCAGATGAAGGCCCCGAACGCCAGCGCCGCGCCGACGTAGAAGCAGAGCGCGACGGCGCACTCCTTCATCGTGGGCTCGTGCGGGTCGCGGGCGATCACGACGACGTCGAACAGCAGCACGGCCACCGTCGCTGCGATCGTGATGGTCCATTCGAGGGTGGTCACGTCCATGGACACGTACCTCTTCCAGGGTCAGGTGTGAGCGGTCGGAAGTTCGCCCGAGGTCTCTTCCGCCGCCCTGCCGGGCGACCTACGGGACCGGATCGGACGACGACGTCCGATCGTGATGACGAGCCCGCAGCGAAGGAGTACTCCCCCCTGGTGCGCATCATCCTTCCACGCACGTCTCCCCGCGGTCGAATCGGCCCGCGGTACGACGCTGCGCGCGGGTCCGTCACGGGAGCCCGGTCACCCGGGCCATCGTCGCGAGCTTGGCGCCGGTCTCGCGCACCTCGGACGCGGGATCCGAACCGGCCACGATGCCCGCGCCGGCGAACAGCCGGAGCCGGGGACCGTCCATCACCGCCGCGCGGATGGTGACGGCGAACTCGCCGTCGCCATCGGCGTCGACCCAGCCGACGCAGCCCGCGAACCAGTCGCGGAGATCGCCCTCGAGGTCGGCGATCACGGCGTTGGCCGCGGCGGTCGGCACTCCCCCGACCGCCGGGGTCGGGTGCAGCAGCTGGGCCAGGCGCAGCGCGCTCGGGCCGTCGGCCCCGGCAGCGAGCCGGGCGTGGATCGGGGTGGCGAGGTGCCAGACCGTGTCGGTGGACAGCAGCTCGGGGGTCGCGGGGTACTCGATCTCGACGCAGACCTCCTTGAGCGCGTGCACGATCGCCTCGACGACGAAGGCGTGCTCGGCGAGGTCCTTGCCGGACTCCTGGAGGCCCGCGGCTCGGCGGGCGTCCTCGTCGGGGTCGGCGGAGCGCGGCACCGAGCCGGCCAGCGGGGTGCAGGAGATCTCCAGGCCCTCGCGCCGGACCAGCAGCTCAGGGCTGGCACCGACCAGGATCGGGCCGTCGTCAGGCGCGGTGCCGTCGGCCGACCCGGACACGAGCGGCACGCTGAACACGTAGCGGCCCGGGCGGGTCGTCAGCAGCCGGTCGATGATCTCGGCCGGCACGAGCGGGGGCTCGCTGACCACGTCGAGGCAGCGGCCCAGCACCACCTTGTGGAGCGCACCGGTCGCGATCCTCTCCAGCGCGGTGCGGACCATCGCGGCGTACTCGTCGGGCGTGGGGAACTCGGTGACGTCGTAGCTGCGGTCGACGTCCGGGCCCTGCTCGAAGCGCTGGAGCGCGTGCTCGGAGCCGACGACGCGGTGGGCCAGGCCCGGCGCACCCGCCGCGAAGGACAGCGCGCACATCGCCCGCTCCCCCGCACCCAGGGACGCGACGACCTCGTCGGCCCAGCCGGGGTCGGCGCCGTCGGGGGTGAAGCGGGTGTCGAGGACCTGCGCGGCGACGTAGGCCTGCTCGCCGGAGGCGAACAGCATGGGCCGCTCGGTCAGCGCAGCGGGAGTGATCGGTCGCTGCGCCATGAGCTCAGACTAGTCCTCGCCACCGTACGGAACACCGAGGGCCTCGAGCCGCGCGCGACCGCCGTCCTCGGCGGTGAGCACCCACACGCCGGCGTCGGTCAGCGCGAAGGTGTGCTCGTAGTGGGCGGCCCAGGAGCGGTCTGCGGTGATGACCGTCCAGTCGTCGTCGGCGACGACCGTGTCGGCGGTGCCGAGGCTGATCATCGGCTCGACCGCGAGCGCCGTGCCGCGCTTGAGGCGCGGGCCGCGGCCGGGGCGACCCTCGTTGGGGACGTCGGGCTCCATGTGCATCTCCGAGCCGATGCCGTGGCCGGTGTAGCCGTCGACGATGCCGTAGTCGCCCGCGCCGCGGACGAACGACTCGACGGCGTACGAGATGTCGCCCACGCGGCCGCCGATCCGGGCCGCGGCGAGACCGCGCCAGAGCGACTCCTCGGTGACCCGCATCAGCTCCTGCACATCGACAGGCACGGCGCCCACGGCCACCGTGATCGCGGCGTCACCGTGCCAGCCCTCGACGATGGCCCCGCAGTCGATGGAGATCACGTCGCCCTCCGCCAGCACCCGGTGACCGGGGATGCCGTGGACGACCTCGTCGTTGACCGAGGCACAGATGCTGGCGGGGAACGGCGGCTCGCCGTACCCCAGGAAGGACGGGACGCCGCCCTGCTCGCGGATGCTCTGCTCGGCGAGCGCGTCGAGCTCGCCCGTGCTGACGCCCGGACGCACGGCGTCGCGCAGACGCGTGAGCGTGCGGCCGACCACGAGGCCGGCCGCACGCATCAGGCGTACCTGCTCCGGCGTCTTGATCTCGATCCGGTGCTGGTCGAAGAACAAGTCTGGCCGGTCAGCTCTGCGGGATGTCGTCGAGCGCTTCGAAGATCCGCTGCTGGACCTCGTCGATCTCGCCCATGCCGTCGACGGAGACCACGAGGCCCCGCTCGGCGTAGACCGCGATCAGCGGCTCGGTCTCGGCGGAGTAGACCTCGAGGCGGCGTCGGATGACGTCCTCGGTGTCGTCGGCGCGACCCTCGATCTCGGCCCGCTTGAGCAGGCGGCCCAGGAGGGCCTCCTGGTCCACGGTGAGGACGAGGACGGCGTCGAGCCGGTGGCCCGTCGCGTCGATCATGCCGTCGAGCTCGGTGACCTGCGCCAGGGTGCGCGGGTAGCCGTCGAGGAGGAATCCGGCCTCGGCGTCGGGCTCCGCGATCCGGCCGCGCACCATCTTGTTGGTGACCTCGTCCGGGACGTACTCGCCCGCGTCCATGTAGCGCTTCGCCTCGACGCCCAGGGGCGTGCCCTGGCCGACGTTGGCACGGAAGATGTCACCGGTGGAGATCGCCGGGATGGCGAAGTGGGCGGCGACGGCCGTTGCCTGGGTGCCCTTGCCGGCGCCCGGCGGGCCCATGATCAGAAGCCTCAACGCAAGAATCCTTCATAGTTGCGCTGCTGGAGCTGGCTCTCGATCTGCTTCACCGTATCGAGCGCCACACCGACCATGATCAGGATGGACGTGCCGCCGAAGGGGAAGTTCTGGTTGGCATCGATCAGCACGAAGGCGATCAGCGGGATGATGGCGATGAGACCCAGGTAGAGCGAGCCCGGCAGCGTGATGCGGGACAGGACGTAGGACAGGTAGTCCTGGGTCGGCTTGCCTGCCCGGATCCCGGGGATGAAGCCGCCGTACTTCTTCATGTTGTCTGCCACCTCTTGCGGGTTGAAGGTGATCGACACGTAGAAGTAGGTGAAGAAGATGATGAGCAGGAAGTAGGCCGCCATGTGCACCGGGTGGCTCTGGTCGACGAGGTACTCGTTGATCCAGTCGATGAACTTGTTGGACGACTGCGCATTCTGGTTGAACTGCACCGCCATCGCCGGCAGGTAGAGCAGCGAGGAGGCGAAGATGACCGGGATGATGCCGGCCTGGTTGACCTTGAGCGGGATGTAGGTCGAGCTGCCGCCGAACATCTTGCGGCCGACCATGCGGCGGGCGTACTGCACCGGGATGCGGCGCTGCGCCTGCTCGATGAAGATGACCGCGGCGATCAGCACGAGGCCGATGGCGATCACCATCCCGAAGGTCCACCAGCCCTGGGTGATCTTGACCTGCCACAGGGAGATCGGGAAGGTCGCGACGACCTGGGTGAAGATCAGGATCGACATGCCGTTGCCGACGCCGCGCTCGGTGATCAGCTCGCCGAGCCACATGATCACGGCCGTGCCGGCGGTCATGGTCACGACCATGACCAGGAAGGTCTTGGTGTTGTCGCTGTGCAGCAGTGGCTCTTCACAGCCCTGCAGCAGGTTGCCGGTGCGTGCCAGCGCGACGATGCCCGTCGCCTGGAGCACGGCGAGGCCGAGCGTGAGGTACCGCGTGTACTGCGTGATCTTCGTCTGACCGGCCTGGCCCTCCTTCTTGAGGGCCTCCAGACGCGGGATCACGACCACGAGCAGCTGCAGGATGATGCTCGCGGTGATGTACGGCATGATGCCGAGCGCGAAGATCGTCAGCTGCAGGAGCGCACCGCCGGAGAACAGGTTCACCAGGCTGTAGAGCCCGGCGTTCTCGCCGTCCTTGACGATGTCGATGCACTTCTCCACGTTGGAGACGTTCACACCGGGGGCGGGGATCTGCGAACCGGCCCGGAAGATCACGATGATCAACAGGACGAAAAGCAGCTTGCGCCGCAGGTCCGGGGTCCGGAAGGCGTTCACGAACGCGGTGAGCACTCGGGTCCTCTTCTCTCATCGCTGGCCTTGTGGCCAGCGGGAAGCCTAACAGGGCGGCCACAGCCCCCTCACGGGGTACGGCGAGCACGCCGAGGAGCAGGTGGGGAGACGACACGAGGGGCGCGGCGGGACCCGGGTGTCACCCGGGGCCGACGCGCCCCTCGCAGCGCCGTCACAGGACCGTTACGGTCCCGCCGGCGCCCTCGATCTTCTCCTTGGCCGATGCGGAGAACGCCTGCGCGCTCACCGACACCTTGACCGTCAGGTCACCCTGGCCGAGCACCTTGACGGGCTCGCCCTTGCGGACGGCGCCCTTGGCGACCAGCGTCTCCGGGGTCACGTCGCCACCCTCGGGGAACAGCGCGCTGATCCGGTCGAGGTTGACGACCTGGAAGGTCACCTTGAAGGGGTTCTTGAAGCCCTTGAGCTTCGGGAGCCGCATGTGCAGCGGCATCTGGCCACCCTCGAACGCGACCGGGACCTGGTAGCGGGCCTTGGTGCCCTTCGTACCACGACCGGCGGTCTTGCCCTTGGAGCCCTCACCACGACCCACGCGGGTCTTGGCGGTCTTGGCGCCCGGAGCCGGGCGCAGGTGGTGCAGCTTGAGAGTCATGGTCACTCGCCTCCGACGACCTCGACCGTCACCAGGTGACGGACGGTGTGGACCATGCCCCGGATCTCGGGACGGTCCTCCTTGATGACGACGTCGCCGATCCGCTTGAGGCCCAGCGTGCGCAGGGTCTCGCGCTGGTTGGCCTTCGTGCCGATCTTCGACTTGGTCTGCTGGACCTTGAGCTGTGCCATCAGCCGTTCACCGCCGCAGGGGCAGCGGCCTTGGCGGCGACCGCAGCGGCCTCGCCCTCGGCCTGGGCCTTCAGCAGCGCCGCCGGGGCGACGTGCTCCACCGGCAGACCACGACGCGCGGCGACGGTCTCGGGCATCTCCAGCATGCGGAGGGCCTCGACGGTTGCGTGCACGATGTTGATCTGGTTCGACGAGCCCAGCGACTTGCTGAGGACGTCGTGGATGCCGGCGCACTCCAGGACGGCGCGCACCGGACCACCGGCGATGACACCGGTACCGGGGGCGGCCGGGCGCAGGAACACCACGCCGGCAGCCTTCTCGCCCGTCACCGGGTGCGGGATCGTGCCCTGGATGCGGGGGACGCGGAAGAAGTTCTTCTTCGCCTCCTCGACACCCTTGGCGATCGCCGCGGGAACTTCCTTGGCCTTGCCGTAGCCGACGCCGACCAGACCGTCACCGTCGCCCACGATCACGAGGGCGGTGAAGCTGAAGCGACGACCACCCTTCACGACCTTGGCGACGCGGTTGATGGCAACGACGCGCTCGACGTACTGGCTCTTCTCGGCGCCGCCACGGCCGCCGTCGCGGCCGCCACGGCCACCACGGTCGCCGCCCGAACGCTGTCCGCGCTGGGGTCCGCTCATGATTTCTCCTCAGTCCTGTTCGCGGTCAGAAGGTCAGGCCGCCCTCGCGGGCGCCATCTGCCAGGGCCGCGATGCGACCGTGATACTTGTTGCCCGAGCGGTCGAAGACAACGGTCTCGACGCCCTGCTCCTTGGCACGGGCGGCAACGAGCTCGCCGACCTTCTTGGCCTTGGCGGTCTTGTCGCCGTCGAAGGCGCGCAGGTCGCCCTCGAGGGTCGAGGCCGACACCAGGGTCTTGCCGATCAGGTCGTCGACGACCTGGGCGGTGATGTGCTTCGTCGACCGGGTGACCACCAGGCGCGGACGCGCGGCGGTGCCGGAGATCTTCTTGCGGCCACGAACCTGGCGGCGCAGCTTGGAGCTAGCGCGAGCCGAGAGGTTGCGCTTGTGCTTGAGGGTGATCGCCATGGTCACTTACCAGCCTTTCCGACCTTGCGGCGGACATGCTCGCCGGCGTACCGGACGCCCTTGCCCTTGTAGGGCTCGGGCTTGCGGAGCTTGCGGATGTTGGCGGCGACCTCGCCGACCAGCTGCTTGTCGATTCCAACGACGCTCAGCTTGGTCGGGCTCTCGACCGTGAACGTGATGCCCTCGGGGGCATCGAAGATGATCACGTGCGAGTAGCCGAGCTGGAACTCCAGCTGGGTCGGGCCCTTCGAGAGGACGCGGTAACCGACGCCCACGATCTCGAGCTTCTTCTCGTAGCCGTCGGTGACACCGACGACCATGTTGTTGATGAGCGTCCGGGACAGGCCGTGGTAGGCCTTGGACAACCGCTCGTCGTCGGGGCGCTTGACGTCGAGGACGCCCTCGCCCTTCTCGACCGTGATCGGGGAGATCACGGAGTGGCTCAGGGTGCCCTTGGGGCCCTTCACCGTGACGAGCGGGCCGTCCACCTGGACGTCGACGCCCGCGGGGACCGGGACGGGGAGCTTGCCGATGCGCGACATGTTCTTCTGCTTCCTTCCCTTGTCACCAGACGTAGGCGAGGACTTCCCCACCCACGCCCTTCTGGTTGGCCTGGCGGTCGGTCAGCAGACCCTGGCTCGTCGAGATGATCGCGACGCCGAGGCCGCCGAGCACCTTCGGGAGACCCGTGTGCTTGGCGTAGACCCGGAGGCCGGGCTTGCTGATCCGGCGGACGCCGGCAATGGAGCGCTCGCGGTTGCGGCCGTACTTGAGGGTGACGGTCAGCAGCTTGCCGACGCCGTTCTCGTTGTCCGCGACCCCGTAGGAGGTGATGTAGCCCTCCTGCTTGAGGATCTCGGCCACACCCTCCTTGAGCTTGCTGTACGGCATGGTCACCGCATCGTGGTACGCCTGGTTGGCGTTGCGCAGACGCGTGAGCATGTCTGCGATCGGGTCAGTCATCGTCATGATGTGTGTTCTTTCTCGAAGTGGTTTCGCTCCGCGCGGTGGCGGTGCGACCTGCTACGTGGTGGGTTACCAGCTCGACTTGGTCACGCCGGGCAGCTCGCCCCGGTGCGCCATCTCGCGGAGGCAGATCCGGCACAGGCCGAACTTGCGGTAGACGGCCTTCGGACGGCCGCAGCGCTGGCAGCGGGTGTAACCGCGAACCGCGAACTTCGGCTTGCGAGCAGCCTTGACCTTCAGAGCGGTCTTCGCCATGTCAGTTCTCCTTGAACGGGAAGCCGAGCTGCTTCAGCAGCGCGCGCCCCTGCTCGTCGTTGGTCGCAGTGGTCACGATGGTGATGTCCATGCCCCGCTGACGGTCGACCTTGTCCTGGTCGATCTCGTGGAACATGACCTGCTCGGTCAGACCGAAGGTGTAGTTGCCGCGGCCGTCGAACTGCTTCGGCGACAGGCCACGGAAGTCGCGGATGCGCGGCAGCGCGAGCGACAGCAGGCGGTCCAGGAACTCCCACATCCGGTCGCCGCGCAGCGTGACGTGCGTGCCGATCGGCATGCCCTCGCGCAGCTTGAACTGAGCGATGGACTTGCGAGCCTTGGTGACGGCCGGCTTCTGGCCGGTGATCGCGGTGAGGTCGCGGATCGCGCCCTCGATCAGCTTCGAGTCACGCGCGGCCTCGCCGACACCCATGTTCACGACGACCTTGACGACGCCGGGAACCTGCATGACGTTGGCGATCTCGAACTCGGTCCGCAGCGCCGGGAGGATCTCCTCGCGGTACTTCGTCTTGAGCCGGGGCGTGACCTTCTCGATGGTGCTCTCGGTCATCAGATTTCCTTCCCGGTCTTGCGGGAGATACGGACGCTGCGCGTCGAGGTGTACTCCGAGCCGTCGGGGCGACGCTTGGTGACCTCGACCCGCTTGTTGCCGGTGCGGGTGACGCCGTCACCCTCGACCAGCATCACGTTGGACACGTGGATCGGCGCCTCGGTGGTGATGATGCCGCCGGTGGTGCCGGCGCGACCGCCCTGGTCGACGACCTTGGTGTGCTTCTTGATCCGGTTGACGCCCTCGACGATCACCCGCTGCTCCTCGCGGAGCACCTTGATGATCTTGCCCTCGGCACCCTTGTCCTTGCCGGCGATGACCTTGACGGTGTCGCCCTTCTTGACGTGGAGGTGCGGACGCTTGCGGTCCTGCTCCGACTTCTTGCGGACAGCCATCACAGCACCTCCGGTGCGAGCGAGATGATCTTCATGAACTTCTTCTCGCGCAGCTCGCGGCCCACCGGGCCGAAGATGCGCGTGCCACGCGGCTCGCCGTCGTTCTTGAGGATCACGGCGGCGTTCTCGTCGAAGCGGATGTACGAACCGTCGGGACGACGGCGCTCCTTCACGGTGCGCACGACGACCGCCTTGACGACGTCACCCTTCTTCACGTTGCCACCGGGGATGGCGTCCTTCACGGTGGCGACGATGACGTCGCCGATCCCGGCGTAGCGACGACCGGAGCCGCCGAGCACGCGGATGCAAAGGATCTCCTTGGCACCGGTGTTGTCGGCGACCTTGAGTCGCGACTCCTGCTGAATCATCGATATCTCCTGGTTGTCGTGCCGGTTCTCAGGCCCTCACGGGGCCGGAGCCTGGCCGAACTGCCAATAAAAGGGCAGAGTTACTTGGCGCGCTCGAGGATCTCCACCACGCGCCAGCGCTTGGTGGCCGAGAGCGGGCGGGTCTCCATGATGAGGACACGGTCGCCGACGCCGCAGTCGTTCTGCTCGTCGTGGGCCTTGAGCCGCGTGTTGCGGCGCATGACCTTGCCGTAGAGCGCGTGCTTGACGCGGTCCTCGACGGACACGACCACGGTCTTGTCCATCTTGTCGCTGACGACCAGACCCTCGCGGGTCTTGCGGGCGTTGCGCGCGGTCTCGTTGACGGACTCGCTCATCAGTTCTCCTCTTCCGATCCCGGCGCCGTGCGAATGCCGAGCTCACGCTCGCGCACCACGGTGTAGATCCGGGCAATGTCCTTCTTGACCGTGCGGAGCCGACCGTGGCTCTCCAGCTGGCCGGTGGCCGCCTGGAAGCGCAGGTTGAACAGCTCCTCCTTGGCCTCGCGCAGCTTGGACTCGAGGTCGACGGCGTTGAGCTCGTCCAGCTCGTGGGCGCGGATGACGTTCGCCATCAGAACTCACCAGCCTCTCGCGTGATGAAACGGCACTTCATGGGCAGCTTGTGGATCGCACGGCGCATGGCCTCGCGGGCCACGTCCTCCGGCACACCGGACAGCTCGAACATGACGCGGCCGGGCTTGACGTTGGCGACCCACCACTCGGGGGAACCCTTACCGGAACCCATGCGGGTCTCAGCGGGCTTCTTGGTGAGGGGGCGGTCCGGGTAGATGTTGATCCAGACCTTTCCGCCACGCTTGATGTGGCGGGTCATCGCGATACGGGCCGACTCGATCTGGCGGTTGGTCACGTAGTGACCCTCAACAGCCTGGATACCGAAGTCACCGAACGCGAGCGACGTACCACCCTTGGCAGCACCCCGACGCTTCGGGTGGTGCTGCTTGCGGTGCTTGACGCGACGCGGCATCAACATGGGTCAGGACTCCGTTCCGGTGCTCGGCTCCACCGCGGCGGCCTCGGGGGCAGCAGCCTCGGCCGGGGCCTCGGTGCGGTCGGAGCGGTTCGGGCGGTCACCGCGCGACCCACGGGTCGGTCGGTCGCCACCGCGGCTGGGACGGCCACTGCCACCGCGGCCGGGGACGCCGGCGCGGGCAGCAGCCTGGGCCTGGCGCTCGGCACGGGTGCCGGCGACCTCGCCCTTGTAGATCCAGACCTTCACGCCGATGCGGCCGAAGGTCGTGCGGGCCTCGTAGAAGCCGTAGTCGATGTCGGCACGCAGCGTGTGCAGCGGGACGCGGCCCTCGCGGTAGAACTCGGTGCGCGACATCTCGGCGCCGTTGAGGCGGCCCGAGCACTGGATCCGGATGCCCTTGGCACCGGAACGCATCGAGGTCTGCATGGCCTTGCGCATCGCGCGGCGGAACTGCACGCGGCCCGACAGCTGCTCGGCAACGCCCTGGGCGACCAGCTGCGCGTCGATCTCGGGGTTCTTGACCTCGAGGATGTTCAGCTGGACCTGCTTGCCGGTGAGCTTCTCGAGCTCGCCACGGATCCGGTCGGCCTCGGCGCCACGGCGACCGATGACGATGCCCGGACGCGCGGTGTGGATGTCGACGCGGACCCGGTCACGGGTGCGCTCGATCTCGACCTTGGCGATGCCGGCCCGCTCCATGCCCTTGCTGAGCAGCTTGCGGATCGCGACGTCCTCGCCGACGTAGGACTTGTACAGCTTGTCGGCGTACCAACGCGACTTGTGGTCGGTCGAGATGCCGAGGCGGAAGCCGTTCGGGTTGATCTTCTGACCCATTACTTCTTGCCCTTCTTCGCGACGACGTCGGCCGGCTGGACCGCGATGGTGATGTGGCTGGTGCGCTTGTTGATCCGGGTGGCCCGGCCCTGCGCACGCGGACGCCAACGCTTCATCGTCGGGCCCTCGTCGACCCGCGCGATCGAGACGACCAGGTCACCGGTGGCGAGGCCCTCGGTGGTCCCGGCGTTCGCCACGGCGCTGGCGAGCACCTTGGCGACGGTCTCGGACGCGGACTGCGGCGCGAACTGCAGCAGCGTCAGCGCCTCGTCGGCGGGCAGGCCGCGGACCAGGTCGACGACGCGGCGCGCCTTCATCGGGGTGATCCGCACGAAGCGGGCGGTCGCGAAGGCGCCGGGCTCGTCGCCCAGGATCGACTCGCGACGCGCGCTGGTGCGGTGACGCTCAGTGGTGCTCATCGACGGCGTCCCTTCCGGTCTTCCTTGACGTGGCCGCGGTAGGTGCGCGTCGGAGCGAACTCACCGAGCTTGTGGCCGACCATCGAGTCGGAGATGAAGACCGGGACGTGCTTGCGACCGTCGTGGACGGCAATCGTGTGGCCGATCATCGAGGGGATGATCATGGACCGACGCGACCAGGTCTTGATGACGTTGTGGGTGCCCTTGTCGTTCTCGGCGTCCACCTTCTTGAGAAGGTGGCCGTCGATGAAGGGGCCCTTCTTCAGGCTGCGAGGCATCTCTGACGTTCCTTCAGCGCTTGTTCTTGCCGGACTTGCGGCGTCGGATGATCTGGGAGTCGCTGGCCTTGCGCTTGCGCGTACGGCCCTCGGGCTTGCCCCACGGCGAGACGGGGTGGCGACCACCGGACGTCTTGCCCTCACCACCACCGTGCGGGTGGTCGACCGGGTTCATGACGACACCACGGACGGTCGGGCGCTTGCCCTTCCAGCGCATGCGGCCGGCCTTGCCCCAGTTGATGTTCGACTGCTCGGCGTTGCCCACCTCGCCGACGGTGGCGCGGCAGCGCACGTCGACGTAGCGCATCTCGCCGGACGGCAGGCGCAGCGTGGCGCGGCTGCCCTCACGGGCGACCAGCTGCGCGCTGTTGCCGGCCGAGCGGGCCATCTTGGCGCCGCCACCGGGACGGAGCTCCACGCAGTGGATCGTCGTACCGACGGGGATGTTGCGCAGCGGCAGGTTGTTGCCCGGCTTGATGTCGGCACCGACGCCCGACTCGACCCGCATGCCCTGCGTCAGGTCCTTCGGCGCCACGATGTAGCGCTTCTCGCCGTCGGCGTAGTGCAGCAGCGCGATGCGCGCGGTGCGGTTCGGGTCGTACTCGATGTGCGCGACCTTGGCCGGCACGCCGTCCTTGTCGTAGCGACGGAAGTCGATGATCCGGTAGGCACGCTTGTGACCGCCACCGTGGTGCCGGGTGGTGATCCGGCCCTGGTTGTTGCGACCGCCCTTCTTGGGCAGCGGGCGCGTCAGCGACTTCTCCGGCGTGGTCCGGGTGATCTCGGCGAAGTCGGCCACCGACGAGCCACGACGGCCCGGGGTGGTCGGCTTGTACTTGCGGATAGCCATCAGGCCTGACCTCCGAAGATGTCGATGCGGTGACCCTCGGCCAGGCTGACGATCGCGCGCTTGGTGTCCTTGCGCTTGCCGAGACCGTTCTTGGTCCGGCGGACCTTGCCCGTGCGGTTGAGGGTGTTCACCGAGGTGACCTTCACGCCGAAGACCTTCTCGACCGCGATCTTGATCTCGGTCTTGTTGGCGTCCGGGCGCACCAGGAACGTGTACTTGTTGTTGTCGAGAAGGCTGTAGCTCTTCTCCGACACGACCGGCGCGAGCAGGATGTCGCGCGGGTCCTTGTGCAGGGTGCTCATCAGTTGCTCTCCTCCTGGGCGCCGGTGTTGCCACCAGCGACGAACAGGTCGAACGCGGCCTTGCTGAACACCACGTCGTCGCTCGCGAGCACGTCGTAGGTGTTGAGCTGGTCGACGGCCACGATGTGCACCTCGGGCGCGTTGCGCAGCGAGAGCCAGGTGACGCTGTCGGTGCGCTCGAGCACGACGAGGAACTTGCGGCGGGTGGTCAGCTCGAACAGGGACGCGAGCGCGGCCTTGGTCGACGGCTTGTCGCCGGCGACGAGGCCCTCGATCACGTGGATCCGCTCGCTGCGGGCCCGGTCGGTGAGGGCACCGCGGAGGGCGGCGGCCTTCATCTTCTTGGGGGTGCGCTGCGAGTAGTCACGCGGCTGCGGGCCGTGGACGACGCCACCGCCGGCGAACTGCGGCGCGCGGGTCGAGCCCTGGCGGGCGCGGCCGGTGCCCTTCTGCTTGTAGGGCTTCTTGCCGCCACCACGGACCTCGCCGCGACGCTTGGTCGCGTGGGTGCCCTGGCGAGCAGCGGCCTGCTGGGCGACGACGACCTGGTGGATCAGCGGGACGCTGACCTCCACGTCGAAGATCGCGGCAGGGAAGTCGACGGAAACAGTCTTGGCCATCTCGATCAGCCCTTCTTCGCAGCCGTGCGCAGGACGACGAGGCCGCCCTTGGGGCCGGGAACGGCGCCCTTGATCAGGACCAGGCCCTTCTCGACGTCGACGGCGTGGACGGTGACGTTCTGGGTCGTCACGGTGTCGGAACCCATGCGGCCCGCCATGCGCAGACCCTTGAAGACGCGACCCGGGGTGGCGCAGGCGCCGATCGAGCCGGGCTTGCGGTGGTTGCGGTGGGCACCGTGCGAGGCGCTCACACCGGCGAAGCCGTGACGCTTCATGACACCGGCGAAACCCTTGCCCTTGCTGGTGCCGGTCACGTCGATGGCCTGGCCGGCCTCGAACGTGTCGACGGCCAGCTCCTGGCCAACGGTGTACTCGGAGGCGTCAGCGGTGCGGATCTCGACCACGTGGCGGCGGGGCGTGGTGCCCGCCTTGGCGAAGTGGCCCGCCTGCGGCTTGGTGACCTTGCGGCCCTCGATCTCGCCGTAGCCGATCTGGATGGCGTTGTAGCCGTCCGGCTCGGGCTGGCGGACCTGGGTGACGACGTTGGTGCTCGCGGCGACCACGGTCACGGGGACGATGCGGTTGTTCTCGTCCCACAGCTGGGTCATGCCGAGCTTGGTGCCGAGCAGGCCCTTGACGTTGCGTTCGATAGTCATGTCAGCAGCTCCCTTGCACTCAGAGCTTGATCTCGATGTCGACACCGGCCGGCAGGTCGAGGCGCATGAGGCTGTCGACGGTCTTCGGCGTGGGGTCGATGATGTCGATGAGGCGCTTGTGCGTACGCATCTCGAAGTGCTCGCGCGAGTCCTTGTACTTGTGGGGCGAGCGGATGACGCAGAAGACGTTCTTCTCCGTCGGCAGCGGCACCGGGCCAGCGACCTTCGCACCCGTCCGGGTGACCGTGTCAACGATCTTGCGCGCCGAGGTGTCGATCACCTCGTGGTCATAGGCCTTGAGCCTGATGCGGATCTTCTGTCCCGCCATAGGTCTCTCTCGTCCTTACTCGTCGTACGACCGTGCCGTGTCGGCTCGTTCCTGTGGGCCAGCTCCGACCCCCGAGGTCGGGCGTGTCGCGCCATGTTGCGGGCACACACGTCTCCCCTGGGGGAAGTGGAGCTGTTGTTCTCGGCTGCTTCGTGTCTTGGCGCGGTGCGACCAACGTCGACCACCGGGCACGCTCGCCGCGGTGCCGGTCGGCTCCGGAGGTCCGGATCCGCCTGCTCCGCGTGGGAGACACGATTCAGTAGTCAAGGTGTGGTGCACCCCGACGCATCACGTCGGAGCAACCGGAACATCTTGGCAGAGTTCCCCGGGCGCAACAAATTCACGAGGCCTCCCCCGGAGACCGCCCGTTCCCCCGGTTGGCCGCGGACCCGGATGCAAGGATGGGCGCACCCCCGATCCACGAGGAGAACCATGAGCGACGGCTCGCAGATGTACCCGCCGCCCGGTGCGCCACCGCCCGACCAGGGCACCTCGTGGACCCCCTCCCCGCACGTCCCTCCCGGCTCCCCTGTCCCGCACGCCCCGCCGGGCCCGCCCGTGCCGCAGCCGACGAGCTGGGCGCCGTACCCGACGTCGGGGCCGGGTCCACGCCGCGGCCTGGCGCTCGGCGCGGCCCACCGGCCCGGCGCCTTCCCGCTGCGGCCACTGCGCCTCGGCGACATGTACGACGGCGCGTTCCGCATCATCCGGTTCAACCCGAAGGCCACGGTCGGCGCCGCGGTTCTCGTCACCGCGGTCGCGATGCTGGTCCCGATCGTCATCACCGCGGTGCTGACGGGCACGGTCGGGCTCGCACTCGACGAGAACGGCGAGGTTTCCTCCGACGCAGGGGTGGGCGAGGCGCTGGCGTTCCTGGCCTCGGGGGGCTCGCTGCTGCTGGCCTACGTGCTGTCCTTCATCGGCCTCACCCTGGTGACCGGCATGGTCGTGCACGTCGCGCGGGCGGCCGCGGTCGGCCACCGGCTCGACCTCGGCCAGGCGTGGGCGGCCACCCTCGGCAAGCGCTGGCGGTTGATCGGGCTGGGCCTGCTGACGACCGTCACCTACGTCGGCGTGATGACCGTCTACGTCCTGCTGTGGATCGTGCTGGTCGCTGCGGACGCCCCCACCCTGGCCGTGGTGCTGTGGGGGCTGGTCACGGTGCCGGCGTTCATTGCCCTGTGCGTGTGGACCTGGATCAAGGTCTTCTACCTCGCCGTCCCGACCCTGATGCTGGAGCCGGTCGGGGTGTTCGGCGCGATCGGGCGCGGCTGGCGGCTGACCCGGGGCCAGTTCTGGCGCACCTTCGGCATCGCCTTGCTGACCGTGATCATCGCCTCCATCGGCGGCAGCATCCTCTCGACGCCGATCTCGTTCGTGGGCCAGATCGCGATGTTCCTGTCCAGCGACTACGGCTTCCTCATCCTGGTGGTGACCCAGGCGGTCGCGCTGGTGGTGCAGAACGCCTTCACCGCGCCCTTCCAGGCCGGCGTGACCTCGCTGCAGTACCTCGACCAGCGCATCCGCAAGGAGGCGCTCGACGTCGAGCTGCTGCGGGAGGCGGGGATCGTCGGCGCATGAGCCCGCTCCCCGCTGCCCTGCTCGCCGGGAGCCTCGACCCGCCGCTGGACCCCAGCGGCGACGAGGCCCGGCGCCTGCTGCGCCGTGAGCTCGCGGACCCCAAGTACTACGACGCCAACATCCTCGAACGGCTGCAGGACTGGCTCGAGCGGCTGATCGACGACACCGTCGACGGCGCGTCCGCCTCGGGGCCGTTGTCCACCGCGATCGCGATCGTCGTGGTCCTCGCGCTGGTGGCGGCGATCGCGCTGCTCGTCTCCCGCGCCCGTCGTACGGCGACCGCGCAGCGCCCCGGCACCGCCGCCCTCACCGACGAGGTCATCACCGCCGGCGAGCTGCGGGCCCGGGCCGAGGCCGCGCTGGCCTCCGGCGACGCGTCGACCGCCCTGGTCGACGCGTTCCGCGCCGTGGCCGTGCGCCAGGTCGAACGGGACCGGATCGAGGACGTCCCGCAGGCCACCGCGCACGAGCTGGCCCGGGCCCTGGCCGCTGAGTTCCTGGCGCACGCGGTCGCCATCCACCACGGCGCCGACCTCTTCGACCAGACCCTGTACGGCGAGCGCGTGGCCACCCGCGAGCAGGCCCTCGAGCTGCTCGCCCTCGACGACGCCCTCGCGGGCCGGGCGGTGCGCCGATGAGCCGGACCCCGTCGCGGACCGGCTGGCTGCTCGTCCTCGGTGTCGTCGCCGCGCTCGTCGTGGCCGTGTGGACGACCGCGGGCAGCGAGGAGTACCCGACGACGCTGGACCCCCGCAATCCCGGCCCGGAGGGCGCGCAGGCGCTGGCCGAGGTGCTCGACGGCCAGGGCGTCGACGTCACGATCGTCCGCTCGGCCGACGACCTCGAGGAGGCGGAGGTCGACGGGGGCACCACGGTGCTGGTGACCTCGACCGACGACCTCTCCCCCGGCACGCTCGACCGGCTGCGCCGGCATGCGCGGCCGGGACGGCTGGTGCTGGTCGAGCCGTCGTACCGGGTGGTGCAGGAGGTCGACAGCGACCTCGGCGCGCTCACCGTCTACCCCGACGAGCTCGACGCGCGCTGCGAGGGGGGCGAGGGGCCGGCCGGGATCGACGTCGACGGACTGCGGGTCGCCGCCGACCGGATGACCGTCTACCGCGCCGACGACCGCACCCTCGACGGTGCCCGCTGCTTCGGGCGGGACGACGGCGCCGTGCTGGTCGAGTCGCGGACCGCCGACATCGTACTCTTCGGAGCCGGTGAGGCACTGAGCAACGACCAGGTGCTGCGTGGCGACAACGCCGCCGTGGGGCTGCGGCTGGCGGGCGCCGGCAGGCGACTGGTCTGGTACGTCCCCGACCCCGCCGACGCGACCTCCGACGAGGCAGTCGCGCTGTCCTCGCTGATCCCGCGGTGGATCGAGCCGGGCCTGTGGCTGGCGCTGCTCGCGGGCCTCGGCCTGCTGCTGTGGCGGGTCCGACGGCTGGGGCCGCTGTCGACCGAGCCGCTGCCGGTCGTCGTCCGTGCCGTCGAGACCGCCCGCAGCCGCGGCCGGATGTACCGCCGCAGCGGCGACCACGGCCACGCCGCCACCGCCCTGCGCCGCGCGGCCCGCACCGATCTCGCCGCCCGGCTCGGGCTGGACCGCCGTGCCGAGGTCGCCGAGGTGGTCGAGGTGGTCGCCGCGCACACCGACCGACCCGTCGAGCGTGTCGCCGCGCTGCTCGACGACACGATCCCGCCCACGAGCGACCAGGACCTGGTCCGGCTCGCCCAGGAGCTCGCCCGTCTCAGGAGAGAGGTACGACGAGGATGACCGAGATGACGTACGGAACCCCGCCCCCACCACCCCCGGCCGGTGACGGCGCGCTGCGCGAGCGGCTGCTCGCCGTACGGCAGGAGGTCGCCAAGGCCGTCGTCGGCCAGGACGCCGCCGTGTCCGGCCTGCTCGTCGCGCTGCTCTGCGGCGGCCACGTGCTGATGGAGGGCGTGCCGGGCACGGCCAAGACGCTGCTGGTGCGCACCCTGGCCTCGAGCCTGTCGGTGCAGACGCGGCGGGTGCAGTTCACGCCGGACCTGATGCCCGGCGACATCACCGGCTCGCTGGTGATCGACTCGAGCGCGGGCGAGCTGTCCTTCCGCGAGGGGCCGATCTTCACCAACCTGCTGCTCGCCGACGAGATCAACCGGACGCCCCCGAAGACGCAGTCCGCGCTGCTGGAGGCGATGGAGGAGGGCCAGGTGTCCGCCGACGGCGTGACCCGCCCGCTCCCCCGGCCCTTCCTCGTCGCGGCCACCCAGAACCCGGTCGAGTTCGAGGGCACCTACCCGCTGCCCGAGGCGCAGCTGGACCGCTTCCTGCTCAAGGTGGTGCTGCCCGTCCCGCCGCGCGACGACGAGGTGACCATCCTGACCCGGCACGCCGCCGGCTTCGACCCGCGCGACGTCGCCGGCGCCGGGGTCACCGCCGTGGCGAGCGGCGCCGACATCGAGGCCGCGCAAGCCGCCGCGAAGACCGTGCAGGTCTCGCCCGAGGTGGCGGCCTACATCGTCGACATCGCCCGCGCGACCCGCCAGTCCCCCAGCCTCTCGCTCGGCGTCAGCCCCCGCGGCGCGACCGCGCTGCTGCGCGCGGCCCGGGCGTGGGCGTGGCTGTCGGGGCGCGACTTCGTGACGCCCGACGACGTCAAGGCGCTCGCCCAGGCCGCGCTCGTGCACCGGCTCGGACTGCGTCCCGAGGCCGAGCTCGAGGGCGTCGACGTCGCCCAGGTGCTGGCCTCGGCCATCGCCTCGGTGCCGGTCCCGCGGTGAGGCGCTGCTGCTGATGGCGATCTCCGGGCGCGTGCCGCTGCTGCTCCTGCTGGGGCTGGCGGCGGTCGTGCTGCGTCCCGAGGGCAGCACGGTGCTGCTGTGGCTGCTCGGCGTGCTGGTCATGGTCGGCATCGACGTCCTCCTGGCTCCGGTGCCCTCGAGCGTCGGCATCGAGCGGCGCCAGCCCGGCACCGTCCGGCTCGGCGACCCGGCGACCGGCGGGCTGGTGCTGACCGCGGCCCGCGGCGCGCGGGTGCAGGTGCGCGACGCCTGGCAGCCCTCGGCCGGCGCGAGCGCCAACCGCCACCGGCTCCGCCTCCGCGCCGGCGAGCCGCAGCGCCTGACCACACCGCTGCTCCCCCGACGGCGCGGTGACCTCCGGGCCGCCGGCGTGACCGTGCGGGCCTGGGGGCCACTGGGCCTGGCCGCGCGGCAGCGGACCTACGACGTACCGGGGACGGTGCGGGCGCTCCCGCCCTTCGAGTCCCGCAAGCACCTGCCGTCGCGACTGGCCCGGCTGCGCGACCTGGACGGCCGCGCCGCGATCCGGGTGCGCGGGCAGGGCACGGAGTTCGACTCGTTGCGCGAGTACGTGCGCGGCGACGACGTGCGCTCGATCGACTGGCGTGCCTCGGCCCGCACGCCACACGTCGTGGTGCGCACCTGGCAGCCCGAGCGCGACCGCCGCGTGGTGCTCGTGCTCGACACCTCACGCACCTCGGCCGGCCGGGTCGCCCGGTTCCCCGGCGACGACGCGGAGGACGGCATGCCCCGCCTCGACGCCGCCATGGACGCCGCCCTCCTGCTCGGCTCGCTCGCCGCCCGCGCGGGCGACCGGATCGACTTCCTCGCCGGTGACCGCCGCGTCCGCGCGCGCCAGCGGGTGCACGGCGTCCGCGACGTCGCCGCCCGGCTCCAGGAGCAGATGGCCGACCTCGAGCCGGCCCTCGTCGAGGCCGACTGGGACACGCTCGCCGGCGCCGTCCAGGGCTTCGGTCGCCAGCGCGCGCTCGTCGTCCTGCTGACCGCGCTCGAGCCGAGCGCCATCGCCGACGGCCTGCTCCCCGTCCTCCCGACCCTCGTGCGGCACCACCGGGTCGTCGTCGCGTCCGTGCGCGACCCCGAGCTCGGCCGGCTCGCCGACGTCTCCGCCACCGAGCGCCCCACCGCCGACACCGTCTACGCCGCCGCGGCCGCCGAGCACGAGCTGGCCCGCCGTACCCGGATGCGGGAGGTGCTGGCCCGGCTGGGCGTCGACGTCGTCGACGCGGACGCCGCCCAGCTGCCGCCAGCCCTCGCGGACCACTACCTGCACCTGAAGGCGCAGGGGCTGCTCTGAGGGGCGGACCGGGTCAGGCCTGGGTCGCGACCCGGTCCTCGAGAAGCTCGGCCCCGATGTCGCCGGTCTGGCCCCGCGACGCGGCCGCCCGGCCGACGACGAACACGTAGGCGAGGAAGGCGACCTCGGCGACGATGCCGATCCCGATCCGCGCCCAGGTCGGCAGCGGGGAGGGCGTCACGAAGGCCTCGATGATGCCGCTGATCGCGAGCACGACGCCGAGCCCCAGGGCGACCGTGACCGCCGTACGACCGGCCCGGGCGAGGGCCGTGGCACGGGAGACGCCGCCCGGCTCGATCCACGACCAGAACAGGCGCAGGCCGACGCCGCCGGCGACGAAGACGCACGTCAGCTCGAGGAGGCCGTGCGGGAGGATCAGGCCCCAGAACACCTCGGCGCGGTCGTGGCGCTCCATGATCGAGCCGATGATCGCGAGGTTGAGGACGTTCTGGAAGAGCAGCCACAGCACGGGCAGGCCGAGGATGCCCAGCGCGATGCAGAGGCCGGAGACCCACGTGTTGTTGAGCCAGACGTGGGTGGCGAAGGCGCTCGCGGCGTTCTCGCTGTAGTAGCTCTCGAAGTCGCTGTTGACGAGCTGGTCGACGGCCTGCGGGTCGAGCAGGTTCTGCTCGACCTCGGGGTGCTGCGCCAGCCAGGCCATCATCACGCCGGTGACCACGACGTTGCCGGCCACGCAGCCCAGCCACCACCAGCGCAGCTGGAAGAGCGCGGCCGGGAAGCGGTCGGTGAAGAAGTGGACGACGCCGCGCCAGCTGGGGACCCGCGCCGCCAGCATGGAGATGCGCGCCCGGGCGAGCAGCGAGGAGAGGTAGGCCACGAGCTGGCCGTCGGGCGCCGACGTACGGACCACGGAGAGGTGGGTGGCCACCTGCTGGTAGCGGTCGACGAGCTCGTCGGCCTCGGCGCCGTTGCGGCGCCGCTGGCGCACCAGCTGCTCGAGGCGGGCCCACGAGTGCGAGTGGGCCGCCACGTAGGCGTCGAGATCGATCCGGGGCACGGTGTCAATCTAGGCCCTCGCTGCGCTCGGGCATGTCGCGCCGCCTGCCAACGCGGCGCGACGAGATCCGGGCCGACCCGGCGCGTGCGTGTGGCCGGCGCCTAGATTGTCACCATGTCCGACTTCGCCACCGTCACCGCCGATGACCTCGTCACCGGCGAGGGGGTCGCGCTCGACCTGCCGGCGGCCTCGCTCGGGCTGCGCCTGGCCAGTGGGCTGCTCGACGTCGTCATCACGATCGTGTCCTTCGTCGTCCTCTACGTCCTGTTCGCGGTGCTCGGCATCTCCCTCGGCGACGAGGCGGCGTTCGGGGCGGGCATCGTGCTGGCGACGATGCTGGCGCTGGTCGTGGTCCCGACGACGGTCGAGACGCTGACCCGCGGGCGATCGGTCGGCAAGCTCGCGGTCGGGCTGCGCACGGTGCGCGACGACGGCGGGGCGATCTCGTTCCACCACGCGCTGGTCCGCTCGCTGATCGCGGTCGTGGAGATCTATGCCTTCAGCGGGGCGCCTGCGTTCTTCTCGGTGCTGCTGAGCTCGAAGGGCAAGCGGCTCGGCGACTACGCCGCCGGCACGTACGTCGTCCGCGACCGCGTGCCGCTCCGGCTCCCCCCGCCGCCCGCGATGCCGCAGCCGCTGGCCGGGTGGGCGAAGCGGGCCGACCTGACCGCGCTACCGACGGGCACCGCGCTCGCCGTACGCCAGTTCCTGGGACGGCTCCCCACGCTGGACCCGGCGTCGCGGGAGCGGGTCGGGCGGGCGCTGCTGGCCGACGTGCTGCCGCACGTCGCTCCCGCCCCGCCGCCGAACGCGCCGCCGGAGCTGGTGCTGATGGCGGTGGTGGCCGAGCGCCGCGAGCGCGACCTCGCCCGGCTGCGCCGCGACGACGCGCTCCGCGCCCGGCTGCTCGACCGCTGACCGGTTCGGGACTGCGGCATCCGGACCCTCGGTAGGTTGGCGCCATGACCGAGCTCCGCCGCGCGCCCGTCGACTCCACGGTTCCGCTCACCCAGGACGAGCTGGTCCGGGCGACGGAGCGGATCAGCCTGGTCTCGGACGCCTTCTCGAGCCGGGTCGTCGGCCAGCACAACGTGCGCACGGCGCTGCTGGTCACCCTGCTCGCCGAGGGGCACGTGCTCCTCGAGAGCGTGCCCGGGCTCGCCAAGACGCTGGCGGCATCGACCCTCGCACAGGCCGTGGACGCCCGCTTCGCGCGCATCCAGTGCACCCCCGACCTGCTGCCGAGCGACATCATCGGGACCCAGGTCTACGACCCCCGCCGCCACGAGTTCGAGACCCAGCTCGGGCCGGTGCACGCCAACTTCGTGCTGCTCGACGAGATCAACCGGGCCAGCGCGAAGACCCAGTCCGCGCTGCTCGAGGCGATGCAGGAGCGGCAGACCTCGATCGCCGGGGCGATCCACCCGCTGCCCGACCCGTTCATGGTGCTGGCCACCCAGAACCCCATCGAGGAGGAGGGCACCTACGTCCTCCCACACGCGCAGATGGACCGCTTCCTGCTCAAGGAGATCGTCGACTACCCCAGTGAGGACGACGAGCTGGTCGTCCTCGAGCGGATCGACGACGGCACCCTCGGCCAGCACATGACCGACGTCGCCGCCGCGGCCACGACCGCCGAGGTGGTCGACCTGCAGGGCCTGGTCCGCCGGGTGTACGTCGACCCGGCGATCCGCCGCTACATCACCGCCGTGGTCCGCGCGACCCGCGACGTCACCAGCCTGCTCGGCCCCGAGCTGGGCAACTACGTCGAGATCGGGGCGAGCCCGCGCGGCTCGATCGCGTTCTTCCAGGCCGCCCGCGCCATGGCGGTCGTCCAGGGCCGCCACTACGTCATCCCCGAGGACGTGCGCGAGCTGCGGCACAGCGTGCTGCGCCACCGCATCCACCTCAGCTTCGAGGCGCTGGCCGACCGGGTCCGCACCGAGACGATCGTCGACGCGGTCTTCCGCGCGATCCCGACCCCCTGACCGACGTACCGCCATGCCCGCCCACCTGACCCGGATCAAGACCCGCCTCTCGATCCACGCCCACCGCAAGGTGCGGGGTCTGCTCGAGGGCGAGTACGCCGCGCTCCACGTCGGCCGGGGCATCGACTTCAACGACCTGCGGGAGTACGTCCGCGGCGACGACGTGAAGGACATCGACTGGAAGGCCTCGGCCCGCGGCCGCCAGCTCCTGGTCAAGAGGTACGTCGCCGAGCGCAAGCACACCGTGCTGCTGTGCGTCTCGACCGGGCGCAGCATGGCGGCGATGAACGACGCCGCCGTGGGCAAGCGCGAGCTCGCCGTCTTCGTCAGCGGCCTGATGGGCCTGCTCGCCGTCCGGCACGGCGACCTCGTCAGCCTGGTCCGCGGTGACGCCGCCGAGCAGCACGCCGAGCGGCCCCGCGGCGGCGAGCTGCACCTCGAGCGCCTGCTCGGGGGCATCCACGACGCGATCCGTCCCGACGGGTCGGCCGCCGACCTGACCGCACTGCTGCGCTACGTCGCCCGCACGGTCCACCGGCGCACCATCCTGGTCATCGTCTGCGACGACACGTCCGTGCCCGACGAGGCCGCCGACCTGCTGCGCCGGCTGACCGTCCAGCACGAGGTGCTGCTGCTGACGATCGGCGACCTCGACCCGACCCTGCCGGCCGTGGCCGAGCGGCGGCTCGTCGACGTCGACACCGCCGCCGAGGTGCCCGGCTGGCTGCGCCACGACCGGCAGCTGCGGCGTGAGCTCGCCGCGCTGGTCGGCGCGGAGGAGGCCTCGCTGCGCCGCCGGCTCGACCAGCTCGGCGTGGTCCACGAGCGGGTGCACGACACCGACTCGGCCGTCGCGGCGGTCTTCCGCCTGCTCGAGAGGCAGCGCCATGCGCGCCGTCGCTGAGCCGCGCGCCGACGTCCCGGGGATGCCCGCGGAGTTCTCCGGACCGGTCGCCTACGCCGAGCGCTGGCTGTGGATCGCGGTCGTCCTCGTCGCGCTCGTCGTCGTCTACTACGCCGCCTCGTGGTGGCTCACCCGGCCGCCGCGACCGCCTGTCGTCGAGCGCCGCGACGTGGACGTGCTCAACGTGCGCCGTGACCACCTCGCCCGGATCGACGCTCTCGTCGCGCAGGTGCACGGCGGCACGGTCGACCCGCGCGAGGGCCACCAGCGGCTGAGCGACCTGGTCCGCTCCTACGTCGCCGCCGTCACCACGTTGCCCGCGCGCACCATGGCGCTGGCCGACTTCCGTGATCGCGCGCCGCAGGAGCTGGTCGACGCGCTGGAGCTGATGTACCCGCCCGAGTTCGCGCCCGACGCCGACGACCCGGCTGCCCGCTTCGACGAGGCGGCCGCGGCGTCGCGGAGGCTGGTGGGCTCGTGGAGCTGACCTGGAACGGGGGCGAGACCGGCTTCCGGTGGCCGTGGCTGGTGCCGGTGCTGGTGCTGCTGGTCGTGGGACTGATGGTCTGGTGGACGAGGTCCCGCGGGCGTCGTACCGCTGCGGGGGCGTCGTACGTCGCCCACGCCGCGCGACTGCGCGCGCTCCCCCGCTACCGGGCCCTGGTCCGGCGCCAGGTCGTCCTCGGCACCTGCCTGACCGTCGCCGCGCTGGTGGCCTGCGCCGGCGCGATCGTGCTGGGCGGGCGGGTGCAGGAGCGGCAGACACACGCGCAGGAGGACCGGACGCGCGACATCATGCTGTGCCTCGACTCGTCCGGCTCGATGGCCGAGGTGGACGCCGAGGTCGTGCGTGAGTTCCGCACGATCGTCGGCGGGCTGCGCGGCGAGCGGGTCGGGCTGACCATCTGGAGTGGCGTCGCCATCACGGTCTTCCCGCTGACCGACGACTACGACTACGTCCTCGAGCAGCTCGGCGAGGCCGAGGACGCCTTCGGCGCCGGCGGCGTCTACTCCGAGGCCTACTCCGTCTACACCGCCGGCACGGTCATCGACTGGGACATCCA
The DNA here is from genome assembly GCF_001428825.1 of Nocardioides sp. Root240. Lineage (GTDB taxonomy): Bacteria > Actinomycetota > Actinomycetes > Propionibacteriales > Nocardioidaceae > Nocardioides. The sequence goes on from NZ_LMIT01000010.1 coordinate 82,807, forward strand.
GTCGCAGCTCGGCGACGGGCTGGCCTCCTGCGTGCAGCGCTTCGACCGCCGCGACGAGGACCGCAGCCGCGCGATCGTGCTGGCCTCCGACAACGAGCCCATCGGTCAGGGCGTCTACGACCTGCCCGCCGCGGCCGAGCTCGCGCGCGAGGCGAACGTGGTGGTGCACGCCATCGCCCCGCCAACGACGGGCGACCGGCCGAGCGCCGCGCGCCTGTTCTCGGACGCGGCGACCAGCACGGGCGGCACGTTCTCGATGCTCGGCGACGACGGCAGCGCGGCCGGCGTGATCAAGGCGATCGGCGACCTCGACACCAGCGAGATCGAGCGGCCGCCCGTCGTCCAGGTGCTCGACCGGCCCCGCCTCGGCACCGTCCTCGCCGGCATTGGCGTCGGCGGCCTCGGCGTGGTCTGGCTCGCGCAGGGCCTGCTCGCCGTGCGGGACCGGCGCGAGGAGGAGGCGTCGTGAGGCCCGGCCCGCTCGTCGTACGACGGATCGCGATCGCGGTGACCTTCGTGATCGTGCTGCTGCGCCCCGGCTTCGGCGAGGCCGACGTCCCCACGCAGCTGTCCGACATCGACCTGCTCGTCGTGGTCGACCGGACCCGGTCGATGGCCGCGCTCGACTACGCCGGCACGAAGCCCCGGATCGAGGGCGTGCGCGACGACCTCGACGCCCTCGCCGACGACCTGCCGGGCGCGCGCTTCGCGATGATCGCCTTCGGCGCCGAGAGCCGGCTGGTGCTGCCGTTCACCTCCGACACCTCGGCGTACGAGGCCGCGGTCGACACGATCGACCTCGAGCTCCCGCTGGAGGGCGACGGCTCCAGCGCCGGCCGGCCGGCCGCGCAGGCGCTCGAGGTCCTGGAGCGCGCGGCCGAGCGCCGGCCCGAGCGCCGTCGGGTCGTCGTCTACGTCGGCGACGGCGAGGACACCGGCACCGACACCGATGACGCCTCCTTCGGCCCGGTCGCCGACCTCGTCGTCGGCGGCGTGGTCCTCGGCTACGGCACCACCGACGGGGCGAGGATGCCCGAGGACGACGAGGGCGGCGGCTCCTGGGTCCGCGACCCCGCCACCGGGGAGGACGCCGTCTCCCGCGCCGACCTCGGCCGGCTCGAGGACATCGCCGGCGAGCTCGACGTCGACTTCGTGCACCGCACCGGTCCCGGCGGCATGGACGAGGTGGTCGACACCTTCGACGCGTCGTACGTCGACGGCGAGCGCGGCGACGGACCGCCGGCCGCGCACGACCTGACCTGGCTGTTCGGCCTGCTGCTGCTCGGGCTGGTCCTCGCCGAGCTCCGCGACGGCTGGCGCGCGGTGTGGCGCTCGCAGGACGCGCTCCTGCCCCGCGAGGGAGGTCGCCCGTGAATCCCCGCGCCCGCCTCCGTCGCGCCCTGCTGGTCGGCGGCCTGCTGCCGGCCCTGCTCGTGCTGGGGTACGCCGTGAAGGTCGGCCTGATGCTGCAGCACAACGCCGCGGGCCGCGACGCGTTCGAGCTCGGCGACTACGACGGTTCGGCCGCGGAGTTCTTCGACACCCGCGACCTGAACTGGTTCGAGCCGTGGATCGCGCCCTTCGACGAGGGCACCGGCTACCACGGCGACGGGCTCTACGACCGGGCGATCGAGTCCTACGAGGACGCCCTGGAGGACGTCCCACAGCGCGACGAGTGCACCGTGCGGATCAACCTCGCCCTCGCGCACGAGGCCGTCGGCGACCAGCGCCAGGCCGACGAGGACCTCGACGGAGCGATCGAGTCGTGGCAGGCCGGCATCGACGTCCTCGCGGCCGGCGAGTGCCCCACGGACTCCGGGCGCGGCAAGGAGCAGACCGACGACGCGGCCGCGGTCGACGGCCGCCTGCGCGACAAGGTCCAGCAGGGCAAGCAGCAGCAGGACCAGACCGCGCCGCCGCAGCAGCAGTCCCCGCAGTCCGAGGGCGAGAAGCCCGAGGACGAGGGCGAGGACCCACGCCAGCAGCGGCTCGAGCGCAACAACGAACAGGGCCGCGACCGGCGCAAGGACGAGCAGCGGCTCTACGACGACCAGGACTACACGCGGCCCGAGTCGTGGTGAGCGTGCCTACCTCCGGCACTTCCTCCGGAGAAGGGCGCGCAGGGTGAGCAGCGCGAGCACCGCCACGGCGACCTGCTTGCCGTAGCTCTTGAGCAGCACCGGCAGCACCGCCGAGCCCAGGTCGAGCGCGTCGTCCGCCTGCTTCGGGGGCGCCTGCGGGGCCGGACGGGACGGCGGAGGGCGGTCGTCACCAGCAGGATCGTCCGATCCGGCGGACGAGACGGACGATTCTGGTGGTGACGACTGGTCGGCGGGCCCGGCCTCGGCGGCGAGGCGCTGCTCGAGGCAGGCGACGAACTGGCCGAGCAGCTTGTCGGAGACGTCCTGCATGACGCCCCGGCCGAACTGCGCGGGCTTGCCGGTGATGGCCAGGTCGGTCAGCACCTCCACCCTCGTGGAGCCGGCGTCGGCGGCCGCCATGGTCACGGTGACCTTGGCGCCCGCCGTGCCGTTGCCCCGCTTGTCGCGCCCCTTCGCGTCGACGACGAACCGGTGCGCGGCCTCGTCGCTCTCGGTGAAGGAGCCCGCGCCGGCGTACACGAGGGCGATCGGGCCGAGCTTGACCTTGCAGGTGCCCTCGAAGGTCGGGCGGCCGTCGGCGTCCTCGCCGACCGCGGTGACCTGGGCGCCGGGGAAGCACTCGGCGAGCGCGCCGATGTCCTGGAAGTGCGCCCAGGTCGCCTCGACCGACGTCGGGACGGTGAAGGAGTGGGTGAGGTCCACGCGTGCCTCAGCCCCTGCCGGCCGCCGAGAGCACGGCGCGCCGGGTCAGGACCGTGGCGAGGTGGCGCCGGTAGTCGGCGTCGCCGTTGAGGTCGCTCGGCGGGTTCGTGCCCTCGGCCGCGAGGGCGGCGGCCGCGGCCACGCCCTCCTCGGTCGCGGGCTGCCCGACCAGCGCCTGCTCGGCCGCCTGCGCCCGCAGCGGCGTGGAGCCCATGTTGGTGAGCCCGATCCGCGCCTCGGCGATGGTGTCGCCGTCCATCCGCACCGTCGCCGCCACCGCCACGATCGGCCACTGGTGCGCGATCCGGACGAACTTCTCGTACGTCGCCCCCCAGCCGTCGTACTTCGGCACCTTCACCGCCGTCAGGATCTCGTCGTCGGACAGGGCTGTCTCGAAGAGGTCGACGAAGAAGTCCTCGGCGCTGATCTCCCGGCTGCCACCCGGACCCTGCGCGACGAAGGTCGCGCCGAGGGCCCGCGCAGGCGCCCCGAGATCGCCTGCGGGGTCGGCGTGCGCGAGGGCGCCCCCGAAGGTGCCGCGGTGCCGGACCTGGGCGTCGGCGAGGTGCGTGATCGCCTTGCTGATCAGCAGGGCGTGCTCGTGCACGAGCGGGTCCTGGCCGACGTCGTGGTGGGTGGTCATCGCGCCGATGACGAGGTGGTCGCCCTCGTCACGGACGCCGCGGAGGCTGTCGATGCGTCCGAGGTCGATCACCCACTCGGGTGCGTTGAGGCGCATCCTCAGCACGGGCAGCAGGCTCTGCCCGCCCGCGATGATCTTGGCGTCGTCACCGTGCTCGGCGAGCGCGGCCAGCGCCTCCTCGACCGAGGTCGGGGCGACGTACTCGAAGGCTGCGGGGATCACTGGACCCCTCCTTCCGTCTCGTCGAAGTGGGGCATCGCCGCCTCCGTGGTCTCGCCGCCGGGCGAGCCCTCGTTGATCGCGCGCCACACGCGCTCGGGGGTGCACGGCATCGCCACGTCGTGGACGCCGTACGGACGCAGCGCGTCGACGACCGCGTTCACCACGGCCGGCGTCGAGGCGATGGTGCCGGCCTCGCCGACGCCCTTCGTCCCGAGCGAGTTCGTCGTCGAGGGCGAGGTGGTGTGGTCGATCTCGAAGCTGATCGTGTCGGCCGCCGTCGGCAGCAGGTAGTCGACGAAGGAGCCCGTGACCAAGGTGCCGTTCTCGTCGTACACGGCCTCCTCCCACAGCGCCTGGGCGATGCCCTGCACCAGGCCGCCGTGCACCTGCCCCGCGACGATGAGCGGGTTGATGACCACACCGATGTCGTCGCAGCAGACGTACTTGCGCAGCTTCACCTGTCCGGTCTCGGTGTCGACCTCGACGGCGCACAGGTGCGTGCCGTGCGGGTAGTTGAAGTTGACGGGGTCGTACGTCGCCTCGGAGTCGAGCGAGGGCTCCATCCCGTCGGGGAGGTTGTGCGCGGCGAAGACGGCCGTGGCGATCTCCTGGATCGCCATCCCCTGGTCGGTCCCCTTGACGGTGAACCGGCCGCCGCTGAACTCGAGGTCGTCGGCGGCCGCCTCGAGCAGGTGGGCCGCGACCGGCCGTGCCTTGTCGATGACCTTGTCGAGGGCCCGCACCAGGGCCTCACCGCCGACGACCAGACTGCGGGACCCGTAGGTGTCCAGGCCCTTGTGGGAGATCTGCGTGTCTCCGTGCAGGACCTCTACGTCCTCGAACGGGACGCCGAGCCGGTCGGCCGCGATCTGGCTGAACGCCGTCTCGTGGCCCTGCCCGTGGGCGGACGCCCCCGTCACGACCTCGACCTTGCCGGTGGCGAGCATCCGGACCTCGGCGTGCTCCCATCCGCCGGCACCGTAGTTGAGGCTGCCGAGGACGCGGGACGGCGCGAGGCCGCACATCTCGGTGAAGGTCGAGACGCCCAGGCCGAGCTGGACCTTGTCGCCCCGGGCGCGGCGCTCGGCCTGCTCGGCGCGCAGGGCGTCGTACCCGAACATCTCCTTGGCGCGCGCGGTGGCCGCCTCGTAGTTGCCCGAGTCGTACTCGAGGCCGGCGACCGTGGTGAACGGGAACTCCTCGTGGGTGATCCAGTTCAGCTCCCGGACCTCGAGCGGGTCCTTCCCCAGCTCGTTGGCCAGCTCGTCCATCAGCCGCTCGATGGCGAAGGTCGCCTCGGGCCGGCCGGCGCCGCGGTAGGCGTCGGTCCAGGTCTTGTTGGTGAGCACGTTGGTGGTCTGGAACTGGTAGGCCGGGAACTTGTAGATCGCGTTGAACATGAACGCCCCGAGCACCGGCACGCCGCCGCCGACGATCGCGACGTAGGCACCGAGGTCGGCGAGCAGGTCGACCTTGAGGCCGGTGACCCGGCCCTCCTTCGTCGCCGCGAGGGTGAGCCGCTGCCACTGGTCGCGGCCGTGGTGCGCGGTGAGGAGGGACTCGCTGCGCGTCTCGGTGAACTTCACCGGCTTGCCGAGCCGGCGCGCCACCGCGAAGGTGATCATCTCCTCCGGTGTCTGCTGCAGCTTGCCGCCGAAGCCGCCGCCGACGTCGGGCGCGATCACCCGGATCTTGGACTCGGGTACGCCGGTCGTGGCCGCCATCGCGAAGCGCAGGATGTGGGGTACCTGGGTCGCCGACCAGACCGTGATCTGCTCGCCGGTCGGGTCCACGACGGTGCTGCGCGGCTCCATGAACGCCGGGATCAACCGCTGCTGGCGGTACTCCCGCTCGATCACGATGCCGTTCTCACGGGCCTCCGCGATCGCCTGCTCGACGTCGCCGCCCGTCCCGGCCTCCGCCGAGTCGAAGCGCCAGACCGCGCTGACGTTGGTGCCGAGATCGGGGTGCGCGATCGCTCCCCCGTTCTCGTGCGCCGCCGCGGCCTCCTTGAGGTCGAGCGCGGCCGGCAGCTCCTCGTAGTCGACCTCCACGAGCTCGGCGGCGTCGCGCGCCGCGGCCGCGGACCGGGCCACGACGACCGCGACCGTCTCGCCCGCGAAGGCCACCCGGTCGATCGGCATCGGCAGGTGCGCCGGCGTGACCTGGTCGGTCACCACGGGCCAGGCGTTGATGCACGCGCCCTGGCCCTCGCCGAGGTCGGCGCCGGTGTAGACGGCGACCACGTTGGTCGCGGCCTTCGCGGCGGCCGTGTCGATGTTCGTGATGCGGGCGTGCGGGAACGGGCTGCGCACCATCGCGAGGTGCAGCATCCCCGGCAACGTGATGTTGTCGGTCCAGCGCGTGCGGCCGGTGATCAGCCGCTGGTCCTCCTTGCGCCGGCGGTCCCGCCCGATCTCCTGCTGGGCCGCGGGCTCCTGGGTGGCGGTCATGCGGACGCCCCCTCCGTCGTACCGGTGGTCGTGCCGGCTGCGTGCTGAACGGCACGCACGATGTTGTGGTAGCCGGTGCACCGGCACAGGTTGCCCTCGAGGCCGAGCCGGATGGCCTCCTCGGACGGACTGGGGTTCTCGTTGAGGAGGTCGACGGCCTGCATGACCATGCCCGGCGTGCAGTACCCGCACTGCAGCCCGTGGCACTCACGGAAGGCCTCCTGCACCGGGTGCAGGCTGCCGTCCTCGCCGGCCAGGCCCTCGATCGTGGTGACCTCGGCGCCGTCCACCTGCACCGCCAGCACGTTGCAGGACTTCACGCTGCGACCGTTGAGGTGGACCGTGCACGCGCCGCAGTTGCTGGTGTCGCAACCGACGACGGTGCCGGTCTTGCCGAGCTGCTCGCGCAGGTACTGGACGAGCAACGTGCGAGGTTCGACGTCGTCGGTCACCTGCTGACCGTCGACGGAGAGGCTGATCCGGGCCATGACGCTCCCTGGGGCTGAGGGGACCTGTGACCTGGCTCACGCTAGGGAGGGAAGGTTGGCGGATGGTTGCGCGCGGGTCGGAGGTCCCGATTGTCGGCGTTCGGGTCCGGGCGGGGGTGGTCGGCGGCTACGGTCGGCGGCCATGAGGTGGTCTCGGGTCCTGCCGGTGCTGGCGGTCGTCGTGGCGGGCCTGACGGCGTGCGACGACGGACAAAAGGCCGACCCGGAGCCGTCGTCGAACGCCACCGCGGGCGAAAGCGACCTGCGTCCGCTGGGTGAGCCGATCGATGTCGGCGGGCTCCGGGTCCGGGTGACCGTCAAGGAGGTCGGCAGCGACAAGGACGGACCCTGGGTCACCACGACGATGCGGGTCAAGAACGTCGGTCAGAAACGCATCGCCCTCCCGATGCTCGGCCTGGACTGTGCGGAGCCGATGACCAGCGGCTACGCGACGGGCCCCTCCTCACTCATCGCCCCGGGTCGGTCGAAGACGGTCGAGGTCCCGCTGTACGTCCGGGGAATGAGCGACGACTACTACGCCCCCGTCCAGCCGTGCGGAGCCTCAGGATCGATCTCAATGCTGGTGTCGTCGGGCCAGCCGGACTACACGATGTCCGAGTCCGACGGCTGGCGACTCGACCCGGACAGCCTTTCCGACCTCAACGCTCTGCTTCCCTTCACCCCTCCCGGCGGCGAGCCGAAGGACCCCGACCGCCCGTACGCGTGGACGGAGGGCGAGTACGCGCCCGAGGCCTACCAGGTTGTCTCCATCCCCGGCATGACCTACGAGCAGGCCATCCGCATTCTCGATCCGGTCCGCGGCTCGCCGACGTGGGACGACTACGACCGCGTGATCGTGGCCGAGCACGAGCGCGGCGTCGTGCTGTTCACCTACGGATATCTTCCCGACCGGTACGTCCGCGCGCTGAGCCGCGAGGGCGTGGCAGCCTCGTTCGCCAGCAGCATCAACGCCGACACGCACATCCTCGTCGCGCGGAGAGGAAGGGTGGTCCGCAGCTTCGAACCGATGCTGGGACAGGACTTCAAGAAGTCGAAGCCTCTGCCGGAGGAGAAGGGCCTCGACCTCGAGTACGACACGTGGCCCGCGTCATGGACGCTTCTCGAGCGGATCACGGGGATCCACATCACCGAGGAGTGGTTGCTCGGGGCGGACCACCCGGGGTTCCGGCTGCGCGACTGACCGGGATCAGTCGGCGGGCCGGAGCCCGGGGCTCCGGAAACCGTCCATGGGTGAGGTCGTGCTCCGCGAACGCGATCCACCACCCGTCCGGGTCGGCCTGCACCAGGCGGGTGCCGTCGATCCACTCCAGCTGCCACCGCTGTCCCGGACGACCGCGTCCGACGGCATGAGCATCCCAACCGGACGCGAGGACGATCGGCCGCCCACCGATCTCGGGCATCCTCGTGTCGTCCAGGCTGGCCGTCTCCTCCCACTGGCCGGCGTCGAAGCGGAAGAAGCTCAACTCGATCTCCCGACCGTCACCGTTCAGGTCGTCGAAGCGTGCCGCGAAGGAGCCATCCACGATGACGGTGCGGACGACACCGAACCTGGGGACGCTCGAGATCCACAGCTGGTCGGCGGTCACGGGACGATCCTAGGCAGGACATGCCGCTGGCCCCGCCGGATGGGCGGGGTGCGGGGCTCGGTCGCTATCGGTCGGGGCCGACGGTGAAGATCAGGCCGGTCGGGCTCGTCCACTCGTACTGGCCGGGGCTGGTGATCACGTAGTCCCACGCGGAATGCGTCTTGGCCCTGTGGTGCCGGCGGCAGAGGGGGACGAGGTTGCACGGACACGTCGGCCCGCCCTTGTTGTGCGGGGTGGCGTGGTCGAGGTCGCAGCGCTTCGCTGGGCGGGTGCAGTGGGGGAAGCGGCAGGTGNNTGGTCGCGGAGCTCGACCCGNACGGTCGGGGATCTCGTAGGCGGTCACGGGGATGCAGTCGGCGATGTCGACCACCGGCCGGACGATGATCGAGGTGCCGGGGGCTTGGAGCCACTCGCGGATCTGCTCGGCGCTGACCGGGGTCCGGGTCTCCTCGCAGCGTCCGACCGGGTTGGCACCGGTCAGAGTGGTGTCGGTGATGTGGAGGTTGAGCGTGACCTTGCGGCCCGGCTCGGTCCGGTCGTCGATGTCAAGGTCGAGCATCAGGTCACGACGGGCAATCACCCCTGCGGCCTTGGAGCGGCGGACGTCGAGCGACGAGTCGTCACCGAGCTGACCCAGGTTGTGGGCTTCGCGTGCGATCGCCNNNTGCCCTTCCGCGGTGACCTCGCCGATGTCGAAGTGCCGCTGATCAGCAGCCTTCTGACGCTCCGCCTCGGCGCGTTCGGGATCGAACCGGATCACCGCCTCGGTGACGAGGCGTTCGATGAGCGCCCAGGTCACGTGCCCGACCGCGATCGCGAGCTGGTGGTCCACGTAGGCCGCTGCTTCGGCGGTCAGGGAGTGGGTCAGGTCCGCGACC
>NZ_LMIT01000010.1:92048-142997 GCF_001428825.1 Nocardioides sp. Root240
AACCACCGAGCAGGCTCGTCGCTGGCGCTCCTCAGACCTCGCCCGCTGGACGGGTCAGGGGCGGACCAGCTTCACGACCAGCCCGTGCCCGGGCTCGGCCCGCACCTCGGCGGCCCGCAGCCCCTCGGGCAGCTCGTCGCCGAGCGCTCCGGTCTGGGCGACGGAGCCCAGCTGCAGCAGGGCGGCGCCGTCGGGGGCGAGGAGCCGGTCGATCACGGCGAGGCACTCGCGGGCGATGGCGAGGCCGTCGGTTCCACCGTCGATCGCGAGGACCGGGTCGGCGGGGAAGCAGGCGACGTGCTCGGTGAGGACCCACGGCGGGTCGGCGATGATCAGGCCGAAGGTGTGGTCGGCGTCGTACGCCGACAGGGCGACGTCGTGCACCTCGACGCGGGCGCTCAGCCCGGCGGCCTCCGCGTTCTCGAGGACGTAGCCGCAGGCGACCGGGTCCACGTCGACGCAGACGAGCCGGCGGTCGGTGCCGTGGATCGCGAGCAGGCCGATGTGGCCGACCCCGCTGCACAGCTCGAGCACGGGGCCGGGCGGCGCGGTGTCGAGGAGCTCGTGCGCCCAGTACGACTGCAGCGTGGTCCACGGGCGCGGCGTGAGCACGCGTTCGTCGTAGGTGATGTCCAGCGGGCCGAAGGCCACGGTCAGGGGGGTGGCGGGAGCGGGGAGCAGCTCGGTCATGGGGTCGTGCACCTGTCGCTGGGAGGAACGCAGCGACCCTGGGTCCGAGTCGCCTGGAGCGGCGTTACCCACGCTCCGGGGGTTCAGACCGGGTGGGGCACGGTCAGGTTCGGCGTCCGGCACAACCTCGCGACCGCGGCGCCGGCCACCCCGAGCAGCACCAGTGCCAGCACGCCGACGCCGCCCCACCCCCCTGCGGACCAGGCGGTGCCGCCGAGGGACCCGAAGACCGACGAGCCGACGTAGTAGGAGCAGAGGTAGAACGCCGCGGCCTGGCTCGAGCTCGCCCCGGCGAGGTGGGCGCGCACGGCGACCCAGCTGCTGGCGAGCCCGTGCATCACGAAGAAGCCCGCCGTCAGGCAGGCCAGCCCGACGACGACCGCCGGCAACGACGGCAGCAGGGTGCAGAGCACGCCGAGGACGGAGAGCAGGCAGCCGAACGGCAGCACCGAGCGCCGGCCGAAACGGTCGGCGAGCGCGCCCGACACCGACGAGCTGACGGTGCCGAGCGGGTAGACGAGGTACAGCAGGCTGATCGCACCCAGGCTGAGGTGGTACGGCGACGAGGTCAGCCGGAAGCCGAGGGCGTTGAAGACCGCGACGAGCGTCCCGACCGAGCAGGCGCCGAGGAGGTACAGGCTGCGCAGGGCCGGGTCGCGGAGGGCGATGCCCGACATGGCGAGGAAGCGGGCGCGGTCGTGCGGGCGTGGGGTGAAGCGACGTGAGGGCGGCAGCCAGACGGTGACCGCCAGGGCGCACAGCAGCGCGAGCGCGGCCGCCGCGGCCATCGCCCACCGCCACCCAGCGACGTCGGCGACGGGCGCGGTGACGAGGCGGCCGGCCATGCCGCCGATCGCCGTACCGCCGATGTAGAGGCCGGTGGCGCGGGCGACGGCGGAGGGCTGCAGCTCCTCGCGGAGGTACGCCGTCGCGACCGCCGGCAGCCCGGCGAGGGCCAGCCCCTCGACCAGCCGCAGGGCCAGGAAGGAGGACCACGACCAGGCGAACGGACACAGCCAGGCGACCGCGGTGGCCAGCCAGACGGAGCCCACGACCAGCGGCGTGCGGCCGAGGACCTCGGAGGCGGGACCGGCGACGAGCAGGCCGAGGGCGAGGCCGGCGGTGGTGAGCGACACGCTCAGCGTGGCCTGGGCCGGGCTGACTCCGAAGGTCGTGTGCAGCTCGGGCAGCAGGGCCTGGGTGGCGTAGAGCAGCACGAACGTCCCGAGGCCCGCGGCGAACATCGCCGCCATCACGCGCCGGTAGCCGGCACTCCCCGGTGCGTGCCCGTCGACGACCGGCGCCCCGGCCCTCTCGCTGATGCTCACCCGACGAGGGTCCGCCGGCGCAGGTCATACGTCCAATGCCTCCAACGGCGGAATCCCATACGTCAAACGTATGATGGCGGGCGTGCTGATCCGCGACCTCGACTGGATCGTGGCGCTCGCCGACACCGGGCACGTCACGGACACGGCGGCGGTCCTGGGCGTCAGCCAGCCGACCCTGTCGCGCGCGCTGGCCCGGGTCGAGGACGAGCTCGGCGTGCGGCTGTTCGAACGGGTGCCGACAGGCATCATCACCACGCCCGACGGAGAGCTGGTCGTCGAGTCGGCGCGCGAGGTGCTCGCGCGTCACCAGCAGCTGGAGCGCGAGCTGGCGGTACGACGCGACCCGGACCGGGGCGTCGTACGACTGGCCTTCCTCGACTCGATGGCGACCTCGCTGGTCCCGCAGGTGCTCCGGAGCTTCCACGAGCTGGCGCCGCTGGTCCGCGTCGAGCTGACGCAGGAGCCGGGCCACGACATCCTGCGCGACCTGCGCAGCGGGGCCGCCGAGCTGGCGATCACCTCCACCCGCCCGGAGGGCGACTTCGCCTGGGCACCCCTGCAGGAGGAGCGCCTCGTGGTGATCGTGGGCCGCAACCACCGGCTCCACCAGCGCAAGCAGGTCGCGCTGTCCGACCTCGCCGACGACGAACTCGTGACGACACCGGCCGGCTTCGGCCACCGGGTCCTCGTCGACGGGCTGCTCGCCGACGCGGGCGTCGCGCCGAAGGTGTCCTTCGAGAGCGCCGACCTGGTCACCATCGAGGGTCTCGTCGCCGCGGGCCTGGGGTTCGCGATCGTGCCCGAGGCGCAGGCCGGCCTATCGGGGACGATCAGCCTGCGGATCACGCAGGCCCGCGCCCGGCGGACGATCGGCCTGACCTGGCGCACCGACCGGCCGCTGGCGCCCGCGGCGGCACGGTTGCGCGACCACGTGGTCGACCACGCGCCGTACGGCACGACCCGCTGAGCTACGGCGCCGCGTGCAGCGGCCGCACCCGGCCGAACCCGCTGCGGTGGAACACCAGCGGGGTCTGGGTGCTCGCGTGGTCGACGTGGGCGACCGCGTGCAGCTCGAGCAGCACCAGCACGTGGTCGCCGGCCTCCACCTCGCGGTAGATCGTGCAGTCGAACTGCGCGAGGCCGTCGGCCACCAGGACCGCGCCCTCCGGCGTCGTCGTCAGCGGTACGCCGTCGAAGCGGCTGTCGACGGGACCGGCCAGCTGGCGGCAGACCACGTCGTGGTGGTCGGCGAGCACGGTGACGCCGAGGTGCGGGGCGGCGCGCAGGTCGGGCCAGGTCTTCGACGTCGCCGCGAGGTTGATCGACACGAGCGGCGGATCGAGGCTCACCGAGGTGAAGGAGCTGGCGGCCAGGCCGAGCGGACGGCCGCCGACCTCGGCCGCGACGGCCACGACGCCGCTGGGGAAGACGCCGAAGGCCTGGCGGAGCCGGGCCGGGTCGAGGTCCTGGTTGGTCGCGAGGACGGTCATCGAGCACCGCTCGTGGCCGGCTCGCTGACCACGTCGGGCAGCTCGGGTCCCAGCTTGAGCGACTCGAGGAAGAGCACGATGGTCGCGGCGACGGACCGGTGGGAGGCGTCGTTGAGGACGTCGTGGCGGCCGCCGTTGACCAGCCGGACACGGACGTCGGGCACGCCGTCGTAGAGGGCGAGGGCGTCGGTGGGCGCGGTCACCGGGTCGGCGGAGCCGTGCAGCACGAGCACCGGCTTGCCCGGGCCCTCGGGCGCCACGGACGCCCACGGCAGCGGCAGGTTGAGGCCGCCGCGGGCGAAGCCGGCGTCCTCGCCGATCACGCGGCGGTGGACGGGGCAGGCGGTGCGGGCCTCGACCTCGTCCTCCCACGAGCCGACACCGGCCGAGCCGGGCAGGGCGACGCCGGCCACGACCACGCCGTCGACCGGCAGGGACGGCGCGAGCAGCGCGGCGAGGGCCGCGCCGGAGTCGGTGCCGACCAGCACCTTCGGCGCCGGGAGCGACTCGTCGGCGAGCAGCTTCTCGACCTGCTCGTGGGCCGCGTCGAGGTCGTCGAGGTCGACGGGCACCAGGCGCACGCGCCAGGCGTCCGCGGACAGCCGGCGCCCGAAGCGCTCGTACGACGCGGGGGTCTCGCCCCGTCCGGGCAGCACGACCAGGGTGCCGCGCGGCGTACCGCCGGCGGGCTCGTCCCAGGCAGTCACGGTCATCGGTGGCTCTCCTTCTCAGCGGCCGGACGTGCCCACGTGGACGTGAACCAGTGGACGGCGCCGGTGTCGGGGTCGTAGGAACGGCGCGGCAGGGTGCCGATGTCGGCGCCGTAGACGTGGATGCCGACGACCGGCACGTCACCGCCGCAGCGGACCTGGTGGACGTCGTCGTCGGTGGTGCAGCAGACGGTCACCTGGCCGGTGGTCCACTCGTCGGTGCCCTCCTCGACCAGCGGCACGTCGGGCACGGTCGGCTTGGCGAAGCGGGTCTCGACCTCGGTGCCACTGTGGATCCCGACCACGCCCCACGTCTCGTGGCCGTGCACGGGCGTGCCCTGGCCGACGTTCCAGACCGCGCTGGCGATCGAGAAGGAGCCGTCGGCGGCGACGTGCAGTGGGTACATCACGTAGCGCTGCGGGTCCGGCACGGTCTTGTCGGCCGGCAGCGCGAAGCCGGCGGCGAGGGTCGCCTCCAGGTCGTCGCGGACCGCCGCGGTGAGTGCCTGCTCGTCGATGCCGTCCGCGATCAGCCCCGCCACCCGCTCGGCGAAGGCGGCGAGCTCCGGGACGTCGGTCTCGACGGGGACGATCTGCTGCTGGGTCATGCGTTCTCCTTCGTCAGGGTCGCCCGGTAGGCGGCGATCCGGTCCCGAAGACCGGGTACGGCGACCGAGCGGGCCAGGGCCGCGAGCTCGGCGTCGCTGTCGTGGGGTGGGCGGGGCGGGTGGGGCGCGCGCAGCACGTCGGGCAACGCGGCCGGCACGCCGGTGGTCAGGTCGGGCCCCATCTCGGCCCGGCGCACGGTGCCGAGCGCGACGCCGAACGCGGAGCCGGGGAAGCGCAGGGTGACCGAGGGGTCCACCAGCCGGTGGTCGCAGGCGAGCACGAGATCGGCCCCCGCACCGACCGCGGCACCCTCCGCCACCGCGACGGTCGGGTACGGCGCCGCGACCAGCCGTTCCAGCAGCAGTCCGATGCGCAGGAAGCGCGACGCCAGCGAGGCGTCGGTCTCCGTGTCGAGCCCGCCGAGGTCGAAGCCGGCCGCGAAGTGCCGCGCGTTGCCGCGGAGCACCAGCGCCTCGGGTGGCGCCGTGGTGGCCTCGTCGAGCACGCCGTGCAGCGCCTCGACCAGCGCGGCGGACAGCGCGTTGGCGCGGTCGGGGCGGTCCAGGGTGACCGTCCAGACGTCGCCGCGCTCGACACGGACGCTCATCGGGCCGCCGCCCACTCGTCGTGCACGGCGTCGTCGGCGCCGAGGCGTGGCGCCCCACGGTCCAACCGCGGCGAGAGTCCCTCGACCCGGACCGGGAAGAGCACGGTCGGCGTCGGGCCCGCGACCGGTACGTCGAGCGTGCCGACCAGGCCGGTGGCCTCGACGTGCGGGTCAGCGAGGACCTCGCCGAAGGTGTTGACCGGACCGCACGGCACGCCACGCTCGCGCAGCGCGGTCAGCCAGTGGTCGCGCTTCTCCTCGGCGAACCGCTCCTGCAGCAGTCCCTCGAGCTCGTGCTGGTGGTGTACGCGGTCGAGCTGCGTGCGGAACCGGGGGTCCTGCACCAGGTCCGGTGCCCCGACGACCTCGGCGACCGCCGCCCAGAGCCGGTCGTTGCCCGCGGCCACCGTGAAGTCCCCGTCCGCGGCGGTGAATCCCTGGTAGGGCGCATTGCGCGGGTGCGCGGTGCCGAGCCGTCGCGGCTCGACGCCGGATCCCCAGTACTCGCTGGTCTGCAGCGCGGAGACCCCGAGCAGGCAGTCGAGCATCGGGCAGTCGACCCGCACCGACGTCCCGCTCCCCCGGACCTGGGGCAGCAACGCAGCGATCGTGTACGCCGCGTAGAGCCCGGCCGTGAAGTCGCCGACCGGCACGCCCGCCTTGACCGGTCCGCCGGCGGCCTCGCCGGTGACGCTCATCAGCCCGGACATCCCCTGGATCACGACGTCGTAGGCGCCGTCGTTGACGTACGGGCTGGACAGCCCGTAGCCCGAGATCGAGCAGTAGACCAGGCCCGGGTGGCCGACACGCACGGCGTCGTACCCGAGGCCGAGGCGATCGAGCACGCCCGGCCGGTAGTTCTCGACGACCACGTCGGCCGCCGCGACGAGCTGCTGCACGCGCGCCAGGTCGTCCGGGTCCTTGAGGTCGGCGACCACCGAGCGCTTGTTGCGGTTGACCGAGGCGAAGTTGTGGCTGAACCGCTCCTCGCCATCGTCGGCGAAGGGCGGCCAGGCTCGCATCTGGTCACCCGTCGGCGGCTCGACCTTGACCACGTCGGCGCCGAGGTCCGCGAGCAGCATGCCCGCGAACGGCCCCGCGGCGACATGCGCCAGCTCGACGACCCGCACTCCTTCCAACGGACGCACGGCTAGTGCACCGTCCCGGACGCCATCGGACGCTGCGCGCACACATGGCACGCACCTCGCGGCGTTGCCGCCACTTGCAAGACGGCCCGGTATGGCTGCGTGCCGGCGCCTTGCGATGCACGCACCCTGAGCACGCCCACCAGCCGACGGCATCCGGGACGGCACACTAGACAGCCGCCGTCTCGGTACGTCGGGTGGCGGCGCGGTGGGCGAGCTCCTGGCGGACCAGCGGCAGCAGGTCGCGGCCGTAGTCGATGGCGTCCTGCAACGGGTCGTAGCCGCGGATCAGCACGGTGTCGACGCCGATCTCGACGTAGTCGAGGATCGCGGCCGCGACGGTCTCCGGCGACCCGACGAGGGCGGTCGAGTTCCCGCCGCCGCCAACGGCCTGTGCCGTCGGGGTCCACAGGCAGCGGTCGTGCAGCTCGCCCTTCTCGGCGACGGCCAGCAGCCGCTGGGAGCCGGCGTTCTCGGGCGCCCGGCCCTGCGGGTGCATCTGGCCGACCTTCTGCTTGAACGCCGCCCCGACGGCGCCGTTGATCGTGTCGAGGATGCCGTGCGCCCGCTCCCACGCGGCCTCGTCGGTCGCGCCGAGGATCGGCCGGAAGGACACCGAGATCCTCGGTCGCTCCGGCCGGCCGGCCGCGGCGGCACTGGCGGCGACGGTGGCGACCTGCTCGCCGGTCTCCTTCAGCGGCTCCCCCCACAGCATGTAGGTGTCGGCGTGCCTGCCCCCGACGACGTACGCCGCCGGGGAGCTGCCGCCGAAGAAGAGCTCCAGGTGCCGGTCGTGGTGCGGGAAGACCTGCGGGGTGGCGCCCTCGAAGCGGTAGTAGCGGCCCTCGAAGTCGCGCGGTCCCTTCGTGTCCCACGCCGCGCGCAGGACCTGGAGGTACTCGTCGGTGCGGTCGTAGCGCTCGTCGTGCGGCAGGTAGTCGCCCTCGCGGCGCTGCTCGACGTCGCTGCTGCCGGTGACGATGTTCAGCGCCACGCGGCCCTTGCTGAACTGGTCGAGCGTCGTGAAGGTCCGCGCCGCCAGCGTCGGGTGGACCACGCCGGGGCGGTGCGCGACGAGCAGGCCGAGGCGCTCGGTGTGCGCGGCGGCGTACGCCGCGACCTGGCTGCCCTCGGCCCAGCCCGAGCCGTAGCCGATCAGGACACGGTCGAAGCCGCCGTCCTCGTGCGCCCTCGCGAAGCGGGCGGTGTAGTCGGGGTCGACGACGGCGGCGTTGCCGGGACGGATCTCGGAGGCGTCGGCCGTGCCGATCATGCCGAGGATCTCGACGTCGTGGTAGCGGGCGTCGTGGGTCATGCGGACTCCTTGTGGGGGTGGGGTGGGGCGAGGCGCTCGCGCCAGGTCGTCGCGACGTGGCAGGCGGCCTGCCGGGCAGGGGCGTGCGGGAGCGGAGCCGGGCGCGGCTGGTCGGCGCACGCGTCGTGGACGAACGGGCACCGGTGCGCGAACCCACAGCCGAGGTCGGCGGGCCACGCCGGCGCATCCGGCGCAGGCTTGAGCTGGTCGGGTCGCAGCCGGTCCTCGTCGCCGATGCTCGGCGCCGACGCGGTGAGCAGGGCCGTGTAGGGGTGGGCCGGGTCCTCGAGTACGTCGCGGATCGGGCCCTGCTCGACGATCCGGCCGCGGTAGAACACCGCGACCCGGTCGGCGATCCCGGCCAGGGAGCTCAGGTCGTGGGCGATGATCACGACCGCGAGGTCGAGGTCGCGGCGCAGCTGGTCGAGCAGGTTGAGCACGAGGTTGCGGTTGGACACGTCGAGCGCGGACACGGGCTCGTCGCAGAACAGCAGGCGCGGCCGGGTGCTGATCGCGCGGGCCAGCGAGGCGCGCTGCCGCTGACCGCCGGAGAGCTGGCGCGGGTGGCGGGCGAGGACGGCGTCGGGGTCGAGCCCGACCAGCCGCAGCGACTCGACCACCCGCTCCTGGCGCTCCGCACGGCTCAGCGTGCCGGCGATGTCCAGCGGCTCGCGGACGATCTCGCCGATGGTCAGGTCCGGGTCGAGCGAGCGCAGCGGGTCCTGGAAGACCAGCTGCACCTGGCCCGAGCGACGAAAGGCCCTGCGGGCGCGGCCGCGCAGGCCGCCGACGTCCGAGCCGGCGAACGCGATCGTGCCGGCTGCCGGGGCGACGAGGCCGACGGTGGCGCGGGCGAGCGTGGTCTTCCCCGACCCGGTCTCGCCGACGATGCCGACGATCTCCCCCGGTCGTACGTCGAGGTCGGCCTCGGCCAGGGCCGCGCCCGTGCCGAGGTGGGTGCCCTTGCGCGGCGCCGCGTAGGACACCGACAGGCCGCGCACGCTCAGCAGGGGCACGGGCAGCTCGTGGGCGGTGGTCATGCCGGCACCTTCTGTCCGGTCGTAGCGGTCGTGGCGGTCGTGGCGGTCGTCGCGGTCGTCAGCACGCACCGGCTGGTGCGGCCGGCCCCGAGGTCGGCGACCGGCACCGGGCCGGCCGTGCAGGACGCGCTCGCCTGCGCGCAGCGCGGCGCGAACCGGCAGCCGGGCATGTCCTCGCCGGCGGCCGGCGGCTGGCCGGGGATCACGTCGAGGCGCCGGCGGTGCCAGCTGCCGATCGTCGCGACACCCATCAACGCCCGCGTGTAGGGGTGCTGCGGGTTGCGCAGCACCTCCTCCGTCGGGCCGCTCTCGACCACCTGTCCGCCGTACATCACCAGGATGCGGTCGCAGCTCTCGGCGACCACGGCGAGGTCGTGGGTGACCAGCAGCAGCGACAGTCCGTGGGTCTCGCGCAGGCGCCGCAGCAGGGCGAGGATCTCGGCCTGGATCACGACGTCGAGCGCGGTCGTCGCCTCGTCGGCGATGAGCAGCTCCGGCTCGCACGAGACCGCGATCGCGATCAGGACGCGCTGCAGCATGCCGCCGGACAGCTGGTGCGGGTACTGGTGGAAGACGCCCGCCGGGTCGTGCAGGCCGACCTCGGCGAACAGCTCGACCGAGCGCTCGTGCGCCGCGCGCCGCGAGAGACCGGTCTTGATCCGCAGCTGCTCGGCGAGCTGGTGGCCGACCGTCAGCGACGGGTTGAGGTACGACGCCGGGTCCTGGAACACCGCACCCACCCGCGCCGCGCGGACGCGGTCCCACGTCGAGCGACGGGCGCCGGTGAGCTCCACCTCGTCCGCACCGTCCCCGAGCACGATCCGGCCGGCGTCGACGCGACCGGTCGCGGGCAGCAGGCCGAGCACGGCCCGGCAGGTGAGGGTCTTGCCGCTGCCGGACTCGCCGACCAGCCCGACGGACTCGCCGCGGCGGATGGCGAACGAGACGTCCTGGACGGCGACCAGGCCGTCCGCCACGGAGACCTGCAGGTCGTTGACCCGGAGCGTGTTCTCAGGCTGGGACGACATCGGGTCGCTCCTCTCGGACGGAGGTGGAGGGGGACGGGCGGGGACGGCGCCGGGGCGATGCGGTCGCGCCGGTGGCGTCGCGGATCGCGTCGGCGAGCAGGTTCAGGGACCCGACGGTCGCCATCATCAGCACGGCGGGGTACACCGGCGCCCAGGGCTGCTGCGCGAGGTAGCCGAGGTCGGATGAGAGCATCCCGCCCCACGTCGGCGCGGGCGGCGTCACGCCGAGGCCGAGGAAGGCGAGCGAGGCGACGACCAGCAGCGCGGACCCGGTGACGTGGGCGGCGGTGACGGCCACGTTCGGGAGCACCTTGCTCCAGATGTGCTTGCGCAGCGTCCACCACTCGGTGGCCCCCATCAGCTCGGCCGCCTCGACGTACTGGACCTTGCGCAGGCCCAGCGTCGCGGCCCTCGTGACGCGGTAGAAGATCGGGCTGATCAGCACGCCGATCGCGACCATCGCCTGCTGCAGGCCGTTGCCGAGGGTGCCGGCGACGGCGATCGCGAAGACGGTGAACGGCAGCACGACGAGGGTGTCGCTGATCCGCAGCGTCACCCACTCCAGGCGCGGCCCGAGCCACGCCGAGACCAGGCCGGCCGGGACGCCGAGCAGGCCGCCGATGGCGACCGCCTCGACCGCACCGACCACGGAGAGCCGGGTGCCCTCCATCAGGCGGCTGAGCACGTCGCGCCCGACGTAGTCGGTGCCGAGCAGGTGGTCCGCGCTCGGCCCCTGCAGGACGCGGTCGGTGTACTGCTGCAGCGGGTCGTGGGGCGCCAGGGCTCCGCCGAACAGGGCGAGGAAGCCGACGCCGGCCAGGACCAGCAGGGCGAAACGGGCGCTGGGCACCCGCCACAGGGCGAGGATCGTCGTGGGGTGGGTCATGACGCGGCTCCTACGGTCGTGCCGTCGCCGCGGCGGGCGACCGGGTTGAGCAGGGTCTGGAGCACGTTGATCACCAGGCTGGCGGCGACCACGACGACGGCGGTGACGAGCAGCGTCCCCAGCACGACCGGTACGTCGCCGCGCTCGGCGGACTGCAGGGCGAGCTGCGCGACGCCGGGGAGCCCGAAGAGCTTCTCGGTCATCACGGCACCGCCGATGATGAGCGGGATGGCGAGGCCGATCACCGCGAGGGTCGGGCCGGCGGCATTGCGCAGCACGTGCCCGAACAGGACCCGACGGCGGCCGAAGCCCCGCATCTCGGCCCCGATCGCGTAGTTCTCGCGCAGCTCCCCGGTGAGCGACGTGCGCAGCTGGCGGGCGATCGACGCGGCGACGTCGAGGCTCAGGGCGAGGCCGGGCAGGATCGAGAAGCGCAGCCACTCCAGCGGGTCCTGGCCGATCGGCACGTAGCCGCCGGCCGGCAGCACCTGCAGCTTGACGGCGAAGACGACGATCAGCGCCATGCCGATCACGAACGGCGGCAGCGTCCCCAGCAGGGAGCACACCAGCGTGACCACGCGGTCGAACACACCGCCGTTGCTCAGCGCGGCGCCGATGCCGGCACCGCCGCCGATCAGGATCGCCAGCACCAGCGCGAGGGCGGCGATCGACAGGTCGACCGGCAGCGCGGTGCGGATGCTGTCGGTGACCGGGATCGTCGTGAACCAGGAGCGACCGAGGTCGCCGGTCAGCGCGTGCCCGACCCAGCTGAAGTACTGCGCGACGAGCGAGCGGTCGAGGCCGAACTCGTGGTTGAGCCGGTCGATGTCCTCCTGCGTCGCGGTCTCCCCGAGCGCGGCGGCGGCAGGGTTGCTGTCGCTCAGCGCACCGAGGGCGAAGGTGATCACGGACGCCAGCAGGAGCACGGTGACCGTGACGGCCACGATGCCGGCCAGCGAGCGCAGCCACGGAAGCGTGCGTCGTACGGCGGCCGCGACCGCCCCGCCGGCGCCGCCGACGGCAGTGGCCGCGCCGGTCGCCGGCGAGGCGGGTGCGGCGATGCTCACGAGGTCGACACCCCCTCGAAGCGACGCAGGCTCGGCGACTTCGGCAGCTCGGAGACGCCCTTGCGGGCGATGATCGACGGCGTCAGGTAGAGGAAGGTGTTGGGGAAGCTCGTGACCGCGATCCTCGTCGCCTCCTGGAGCAGCGCCGGGTACGACGGGTCGTCGGTCGGCGTCTCCTTGACCTTCTTCAGCTGCGCCTCGAGCTTGGCGTTGGTCTGCCGCGCCGGGTTCATGAGCCCCTCGGCGCCGAAGAGCACCTGGAAGGCCTGCACCGGCGACTCGCGGCCCGCGAAGCCGTCGTAGGTCAGGGCCTTGGCGCGCTCGATGTAGACGAGCTGGGTGTGCTGGGTGCCCGGGATGTTCTCGATCCTCGCGTCGATGCCCACCTCCTTGAGCTGGGCCTGGATCAGCTCGACCGCGGCCGGGGCGAAGCCCGAGCTGGTCAGCACGGCCGGGACCGGCTTGGTGTAGCCGGCGTCGGCGAGCAGCTGGCGCGCCTTGTCCGGGTCGTGGGCGTAGATGTCCGCGAGCTCGGGGTTGTAGCCGACGTACCCGGGCGGGAAGGGCTGGTAGTTGACGTCACCGATGCCGAAGTTGGCGACCTCCTTGATCTTCTCGCGGTCGATGGCGAACTTGAGCGCCTCGACGACGGCAGGGTCGTTCCACGGTGCCTTGCCCGCGTGGACGTCGAGCACGCTGACGAACATCGACTCGAGGACCTGCACGTCCAGCCCGGCGTCCTTGGCCTGCTGGACCTGCGCACCGCCGAGCCGGGCCAGGTTGTACTGGCCGGACTGCACGGCGGCGACCACGGTCGCCGGGTCCGCCTGCGGGTACAGCTCGAAGTTGTCGACCTTGATCTCGTCGGCCGCGAAGAAATTCGGGTTCTTCTTCGCCGACGCGTGGTCGTTCTGGACGTACTTGGTGACCTGGAAGGGGCCCGAGCCGGCGGGCTGGGTGGCCAGCGACGCTGCGTCCTTCTCGAACACCGCCGGGTTGACGACCATGCCGGTCTTGCCGGCGAAGAGCAACGGGTACTGGTAGTCGACCTCGCTCAGCTCCACCACGACGTCGCGGGCGCCGGAGGCCGTGACCTTCTTGATCGTCTTCATCTGCGGCGCGATGAGCGAGCCGGACTGGGTGCGGCCGCGCTCGATCGACTTCGCGACGGCGGTGGCGTCCAGCGGGCTGCCGTCGCTGAACTTCAGGCCCGCGCGCAGGGTGAAGGTGACCTTCTTGCCCGACGCGTCGTACTTCCAGGACTCGGCGAGCCACGGGATGGCGTTGCCCTGCTGGTCCAGCGCCGTGATCGGGTCGTAGGCGAGCGCCAGCATCTGCACGTCGGAGCCGGCCGAGGAGGTGACCGGGTCCCAGGTGGTCGGCAGCTGCCAGGCCCACTTGATGGTGCCGGCGCCGCCGCCGGAACCGGTGCCGGTCGACGTGCCGCCGCAGGCCTCGAGCGCCAGGATCAGGCCGGCGCCGAGGCTGGCGCCCAGGAAGGCACGGCGGTTGAGGTTCGTGGCGGGCTGGCGGGTACGGAGGGACATCGAGGTCTCTTTCGTGCGGTGTTCTCGGGTGGATGGGTACGACGGGTGTCCGAGCGCCCGGTGGGTGCGACCGGGCGCCCGGAGCTCTAGGGGGTCACCGCCGCGGCGCGGGCCGCGGTGTGACGGTTGACCGGGACGGGGAGCCCGAGATGTCCCCGCAGGGTGGTCGCTTCGTAGTCGGCGCGGAACACGCCGCGCTCCTGGAGGATCGGCACGACCTCGTCGACGAAGCGACGGAAGTTGGCCGGGTGGTCGACGCCGACGTTGAAGCCGTCGCAGGCGCGGGCCTCCCACCACTCGACGAGCTTGTCGGCGACGGTGGCGGCGGAGCCGACGAACTCGCTCTTGCGGAAGTAGCGTGTCGCCTCGACGGTCTGGCGCAGCGTCCAGCCGTTCTCGACGGCACGCTCGGTGACGGCCTTGGCCTGGGTGAAGAACGAGCGGCGCCCGTGCTCGAGGGTCTCGGCCGGGAAGGGCGCGTCGAGGTCGTACTGGGTGAAGTCGTGCCAGCCGAACGGGCGGCCGAACTCCTCGAGCGCGGCCTCGAAGGTGTGGTCGCGGTCGTTGTTGAAGGCCTCGATCTCGCGGGCCTCCTCGTCGGTGTCGCCGACGACGACCTTGATGCCGGGCATGATCACGAGCTCGTCGGGGTTGCGGCCGAACTTCGTGCGGGCGCGGGTCTTGAGGTCGTCGTAGAACGCCTGGCCGGCAGGGATGTCGGGCGCGTGGGTGAAGATCCCCTCCCCCACGCTGGCGCCGAGGTCGCGGCCCTGGTCGGAGTCGCCGGCCTGGAAGACGACCGGGTGGCCCTGCGGCGAGCGGACCAGGTTGAGCGGGCCGCGGACCTTGAAGTGCTCGCCCTCGTGGTCGAGGACGTGCTGCTTGGTGCGATCGAGGAAGACGCCGCTCTCCCGGTCGCGGACGAAGGCGTCGTCCTCGTAGGAGTCCCACAGCGCGCGGGCGAGCTCGACGAACTCCTGCGCCCGGCCGTAGCGGGTGTCGTAGTCGTAGTGCTCCTCGAGCCCGTAGTTGGTCGCGGTCCCGGCGTCGCCGGTGGTGACCACGTTCCAGCCCGCGCGACCGCCGCTGATCAGGTCGAGGGAGCCGAGGCGTCGTACCAGGTTGAAGGGGCTGTTGAAGCTCGTCGTCGCGGTGCCCACCAGCCCGATCCGGCTGGTCTGGGTGGCGAGCGCGCTGAGCAGGGTCAGCGGCTCGAGCCGGTTGAGGTAGTGGGGCGGCGAGTACGGCGTGATGAACTGGCTGTCGACGATGAAGACGAGGTCGAAGCGCCCCCGCTCGGCCAGCTGCGCGATCTCGATGAACCACGCGATGCTCACGCTCGCATCGCCCGGGATCTCGGGGTCGAGCCACAGCGTGTGGCTGCCCGGACCACCCGTGCCGTAGGGCACCGCACCCAGGTGGATCTGCCGCGTCGAGGCCATGGACGGCTCGCTCCCTCACTCGTTCCGATGTTTGTCTACAAAATTACTCTGGTTTGAGTGAGAGATCCAACGAGGCTTCATGATCCGAACCGATCACGCGGCGTGATCGATCAGGGATTACTCTGGTTACATGACCAAGATTCTGGACATTGCCCCGCTGCGCAGCCTCGTCGCCGTCGCGGACTGCGGCGGTTTCCAGCGCGCCGCCGACCACCTGCACCTGAGCCAGGGCGCGGTGAGCCAGCACGTACGACGTCTCGAGGGCGCGGTCGGCACCAAGCTCGTCGAGAAGCACGGGCGCGGGTCGCGCTTCACCGCGGGCGGCGAGCGCCTGGTCGGCCACGCCCGGCAAATCCTCGCCGCGCACGACGACACCCTGCGGGCCTTCGCCGTCGAGGAGGTCCCGCAGATCACGATCGGCTCGACCGAGCACGCCGCCGCCCAGCTCCTGCCGGCGCTCGCGGCCGCCCTCGATGCCGCAGGGTCCCGGTTCCGGTTCCGCATCGACCGCGGCACCCGCCTGCGCGAGGGGCTCGCGGCCGGGTCGGTCGACCTCGCGCTGATGCTCAACACCAACGACCCCGACGCGCTCGTGGTCGGCGACCTCGACCTGGCCTGGTACTCCTCCCCCACGTGGGCGCCGCCGGTCGCCCCCGCGCCGGTGCCGGTCGTCGCCTTCGACAGCCCGTGCACGCTGCGCAGCCGAGCCCTCGAGACGCTCGCCGCGCACGGGGTTCCCGCGGTCATCGGCGCCGAGGCGATCCAGCTGGCCGGGGTCCAGGCAGCCGTCGGCGCCGGTCTCGGCGTCGCCCTGATGGCCACGCTCGGTCAGACGCCCGAGGGCCTGGTCCGGCGCGACGACCTGCCGACCCCCGAGCCGATCCGGTTGCACGTGTGCTCCCGTCCCGGCCTGCCGACCGAGGCCGCCGAGGCGACGGCGGCGGCACTGCGACCCCTGCTCGCCGTCAGGTCCATGGCCTGACGGCGGCGGATCTCGTCGACCCCGGCCTCAGCCCTTCAGGGCAGGGAAGTCCTCGTCGCGGTACTCGCCCGTCGGCCGGTTGCCCTCGACCTCCGTCTCCCGTCGGCGCAGCTCGACCCGGCGGATCTTCCCGGAGATCGTCTTCGGCAGCTCGAAGAACTCGAGCCGTCGTACCCGGAGGTACGGGGCCAGGTGCTCACGCGCGTGGCGCAGGATCGACTCCGCCGTCTCCGCGGTCGGCGCGTACCCGTCCACCAGGGCGACGTAGGCCTTCGGGACGGCCAGCCGCACCGCGTCGGGCGCCGGCACGACCGCGGCCTCCGCGACCGCCGGGTGCTCGATCAGCACGGACTCCAGCTCGAACGGGCTCACCTTGTAGTCCGAGGCCTTGAACACGTCGTCGGTGCGCCCGATGTAGGTGATGCAGCCGTCCTCGTCGCGGGACGCGACGTCACCGGTGTGGTAGAAACCACCGGCCATCGCCTCGGCGTTCTTGTCCGGATCACCCTGGTAGCCGGTCATCAGCGTCAGCGGGCCGGCGCCGTCACGGACGGCGAGGTCGAGGCAGATCTCGCCCTCACCGACACCGTCGACGACGGTGCCCTCGAGCGGGTCGACCAGCACGACCGGCACACCGGGGAGCGGACGGCCCATCGAACCGGACTTCACGGGTCGCCCTGGCGGGTTCGCGATCGCGGCCGTCATCTCGGTCTGCCCGAACCCGTCGCGGATCGTCAGGCCCCAGTGCCTCTCGACCTGGCTGATCACCTCGGGGTTGAGGGGCTCGCCGGCCGCGATCGCCTCGCGCAGCGCACCCTTCCCACCGGACAGGTCGGCGTTGATGAGCATCCGCCAGACCGTCGGCGGCGCACAGAACGTGGTCACGCCCTCGGTCCGGATCTGCCCGAGCAGGGCGGAGGCGTCGAAGCGCGCGTAGTTGTAGACGAACACCGTGGCCTCGGCCAGCCACGGCGCGAAGAAGTTCGACCAGGCGTGCTTCGCCCAGCCGGGGCTGGAGATGTTCAGGTGCACGTCGCCGGGCTGCAGGCCCAGCCAGTACATCGTCGACAGGTGACCCACCGGGTACGACGTGTGCGTGTGCTCCACCAGCTTCGGCCGCGACGTGGTGCCCGAGGTGAAGTAGAGCAGCAGCCGGTCGTCGCTGGCGTTGCCCGGGTGCGGCACCGGAGCAGCCGGCGTCTCGAAGGCGGCGGCGTACCGGATCCAGCCGGCAGGGGCCTCACCGACCGCCACCCGGAGGTAGTCACCCGGCACCTCGTCGAACTTCACCGCGTCGGCGGCGTTGACGACCACGGCACGGGCGTCGCCCCGCGCCAGCCGGTCGACCAGCTCGGCCGGTCCGACCGCCGTCGTGGTCGGCATGATCACCGCGCCCAGCCGGATCAGCGCGAGCATCGACTCCCACAGCTCGACCTGGTTGCCGAGCATCACCACGACGCTGTCACCGGCACGGACGCCCTGCGCGGCGAGGTGGTTCGCGACCTGCTCCGATCGGGTGACCAGCTCCCCGAACGTGTACGACGCCCGCGCGCCGTCCTCCTCGACGATCACCAGGCCGGGCCGGTCGCTGTCGCGGGCGAACGCGTCGAACCAGTCGTGGACGAAGTTGAACGTCGGTCCCACGTCGGGCCAGCGGAACTCCTCCACGGCCGCGGGGAGGTCGGTGCGCAGGACCAGCAGGCGGTCGCGCGTGGCGCGCAGCTCGGTCGAGACGGAGGTCGTGATGCTCATGGTCGAAGGCTCGCTTCCCGGAGGCCTGTTGGGCACCCCCGATCGAAGGTGGATCCCCGGGCCGGAGGACGAAGGACCTCCGGCCCGGGGCGAACGGGATACGCCAGGTCAGGCGTTCGACGCGACGCGGGCGTCACGCAGCATGCCGGTGCCGGGGTGGCAGTTGACGTACTCGAAGAGCTGCTCGGAACCGCTCGACACCGAGACCTCGTGGTAGAGGCGCAGCTTGTCGAGACCCTCGGCGACCCGGAAGAAGGTCGTGAAGATGCGCAGGTGCGTGGGGTGCGACTCGGCCCAGCGCTCGAGCTTGTCGAGCGAGCTCCAGTGGCCGATGTTGTAGCTCTCGTCGATCGGGTTGCCGTCGAGGTCGATGCTGTGGACGTAGCGGTTGCTGTAGCAACCCACCGATTCGCCGTTGTCCCGCAGGAAGTCCATGCCCGCCTCGAGCGTCGGCTGGATCTCGTCGAGGTAGAGCGAGCGCTCCTCCTCGCCGGCCTCGATCCACTCCTGGCCGGAGCGGATGAGGGCGATGTTGTCGTGGCCGCGGACGACCACCCGCCCACCGGCGGCCGGGTCCCCTTCGACCACGGTCAGTCCGCCGTTCGACTGCATCCAGTCGGTCTGCGAGATCGGGAACCGCTCGCGCATCGAGCCCCAGTACCCGTGCTCGTTGATGTCGCCACTGATGCCGCCCATCACGGCGCCGACGCCGGGCAGCTGCTCCTGGAAGGCGTACAGCGTCTCGAACTGGTCGACCCGTGGAGCGACGACCTCGCGGAAGTGGCCGAGGCCGTCGTGCAGGCGGTCGTCCGACTCCCACCAACCGGCGACGGCCTCCGAGCGCAGCCAACGGCCGTACGCCGCCGGGTCCGCCCAGTAGGCGACGACCATCAGGTTGTGGTGGTCCCGGTTGTCGACGTGGTGGGTGAGGTCGTGGTGGACCGGCCCGTCGGGGCCGTCGAAGGTGCCGACGATCGTGCGCAGCGCGGCCAGCGCATCGCCCCGGCGCTCGGGGTCGTCGTACTGGACGCCGAGGTAGGCCATCACGACCTGCTGCAACGACGCGTCGGCGCGGGCCACCCACATCGGGAAGGGCGGCTGGTAGTCGTCGGGCACCCGGCGCGAGAGCGTGCGGGGGCACTTCAGGTGGGTGTCGATCGCGGATTCCATGGTTCCTCCTGGGGTTCACAAGGGGTTGGTTGGCTGCCGGTCACCAGGCGGCGTTGCTGATCCGGCGCAGGCCGGCTGCGGTGTGCACCTCGCCGAGATCGGCGGGCACGGGGGCGACACCCGGACCGCCGGCGCGGACCCAGTGCGCGACGACTCGAGCCCGGTCGACGGTGTTGACCTCGGTGACCCAGGCGGGGCGGGCGCCGCCGGTCCGGGCCGCGGGGGACGGGTTGACGACCACGACGTTGGACAGGTCGCAGGCCCAGAGGCAGTCGACCGCGAGGAGCTCGGCATCCTCACCGAGCTCCTCCCCGAGGGCCAGGGCGATGGCGTCGTGGTCGACGTCGGGGTGCTTGCGCCGGGTGCCGCAGCAGCAGCCCCGGCACATCCGGACCCGCGGCCCGCGGTCGCCGGCCACGGCGCTCAGGCCCCGACGAGGTGCGCGGCGCGTGTCGGCACGGTGGTGCGGGGCTGGCCGAGCCAGGCGCAGGTGGCACCCAGGGCCAGCCACATCAGGCCGATCTGGGCCAGCGACGCGACCCGGAAGCGCCAGATCAGGTCGGCCGGCACGTTCGCCGGCACCGGGTCCGCGGCGTGGGGAAGGACAGCGACGAGCACGGCGGCGCCGACCACACCGAGCACCGCCGCGGCCACCGCACGGGTCCCGGGGGTCAGCGAGCCGGCGCGCGCGACGCCGGTCACCAGCGCAGCCAGGGCGACCGCGCAGACGATCGTCCCGAGATAGGTGGCCGTGCGCAGGTCGACGGTGGCGGGGTCGCCGACCGCAGGTGGGTTGGCGGGCACCACCATCGCCGGCGCGACGGTGAAGGTGAGGAAGCCCAGGCCCGCGAGGACCATGGTGCTCGCGGCCGGGGTGCGTCCCGGCAGGCGGGACGCGAGGAAGCGGTGCGTGAGCGCGAACGCGATGCCGATGAGGACACCGACGACGAGCACGGTCACCAGCCCCGCGACGACCTGTTCGGGACGCGACACCAGGGCCTCGGACCCGTGCTCGTGCGCCGTTCCGGAACCGTGCTCATGGGCGGCACCGGCCTCCTCGATGGCGATGGCCGCCCGGATCGAGGGCTCGACCAGCCAGTACATCGCCGCCGCGCCGAGACCTCCCGCGACGGCACCCGCGAGGGCGCCGTCGCCGACGGTGCGGCCGAGGGTCGGGGCGGACATCGTCCGCCTCGCTCAGTGGCACGGCACGCCGAGGGCGTGCCGTGCGTCGTGGGTGACCTCGTGCAGGTACGACGCCGCGTCGGCGGAGAGCAGCAGGCCGTTCTCCTGCAGGAGGAACAGCACGCCGAGCAGGGCGACGAGGGCGAGCGCGAGCCCGGCGGTGGGGGCCGCGTAGCGGCCCGGGACGAGAGTGGTGTGTGCCATGACGTACTCCGATCAGTGGTGGGTGCGGCGGGCCGGGTCGACGGCGATCGGCTCGGTGTGTGCCTCGTGGTGGTTGCGGTTCGCCGGGACGGCGAGCACGTCGCGGGTCTGGCGGCCGAGCTCGTCGGTGCTGAGCAGGCCGAGGTCGGCGAGCACCGACTCGAGCGCCGCGAGCCAGTGCTCGTAGTACGACCAGCCGCGGTCGCTGGTCCCGGTGCGCTCCTCCCAGCCGCTGATCGAGGTGATCAGCGCCTGCTGGAAGGCAGTCCAGTCGAACCCCAGCTCGCGGTGGGCGGAGACCGCCATCGCGAACGCCCGGATCTCCCAGGGGTGTTCGAAGGAGAGCTGCTCCGGGCTGGCCTCCGGCAGGTCGCAGACCAGGTCGGTGATCCGGTCGCGCGCCGCGACCTGGTCCACCGGGTCGGCGTACGGCGCCGGGAGCATCAGGCCACCGCCCCGACCGGGCCGACGCCGATCATGGCGTCGCGGGTGACCAGGGCGAGGAGCTGCTCGTCGCTCCAGCCCTCGGTGCCGGCGGGCCGCTGCGGCAGGACCCAGTAGCGCATCTCGCTGCTGGAGTCCCAGACCCGGACCTCGACGTCGTCGGGGACGGTGAAGCCGAAGGACTCGCGCAGCACCTTGCGCGGCTCGCGGGTGATCGCGGCGCGGTACTGGGGGTCCTTGTACCAGTTCGGCGGGAGGCCGAGCACCGGCCACGGGTAGCAGGAGCACAGGGTGCAGACGATGACGTTGTGCACCGCCTCGGTGTTCTCCACGACGACCATGTCCTCGCCCTGCAGGCCGCTGATGCCCAGCTCCTTGCAGGCCTCGCTGGCGTCCGCAACGAGGCGGGCCTTGAAAGCCGGGTCGGTCCAGGCGCGGACGACGACCTGCGCGCCGAGCTGCGGACCGACCTCGTTCTCGTAGATCTCGACCATCCGGTCGATCGCCTGGGTGGTCATCACGCCGGACTCGATGAGCATCGACTCGAGCGCCTTGACGCGTGCCGCGATCTCCTCCGGGGTGCGAACGGTGCTGCTCATGCGGGGACTCCTTCGGTGCTGGTGGTGACGAGGTCCAGGTAGGGGTCCCAGACGTCGAAGTAGACGGACTGGTTGGGCTCTGCGTGCTCGGCACCCCAGAGCTCCTCGGCGCTGAACTTCACGGTGTAGACGTGCTCGGGCTGCTCGCCGAGGCCGTTGCCGGCGGTGTCGGGATAGATGAAGACACCGTGCGCGAGCACGATCTCGCCGACCGCCCCGCGGACGTAGCGGGCCCGACGGGTGTGGCCCTTCGGAGCGCTCCGGTCCACCCGCACCACGTCGCCGACGCGGAACCGCGCTGCCCTCTCGACGTCGCGCTTGGCCGTGGCACCCGACGGCACGACGGCCTCGACGAAGGCCAGCAGCTCCGGGTCGTCCGCGTGCTCGGGAAGCGGGGCGTCCGGGTTCGCGAGGTAGTGCGCCGTACGACGGTCCAGCTCGGCCATGTCGAGCTTGCCGAGCTGCTCACCGAAGTGTTCGACGGTGTGCACCCAGTGCTCGTAGTAGGGCGACTTCAGGTAGACCGCCGGGTCGATCAGTTCGATGCCGTGGCGGAACTGGTCCACGCCGAAGAAGCCGGCGCGGAAGCACATCGCGAACATCGGGAAGACCGCGCGCTCCCAGTCGGCGCGGAAGACGGGTTCCTCGTCGGGGACGACGACGGGTCCGATCCCATCGGTGCCGGCGAGGTCGAAGACTCCGTTCATGCGGTGAGCTCCTTCTGGTGGTGGGGTGCGGTGAAGGTTCCGAGCGTCTGCTCGAAGCTGTGGGCCGCGCGCAGCACGCCGGCGTCGTCGAACATCCGGCCGACGACCATCAGGCCGACGGGCAGGTCGCCGGACAGCCCGGCCGGGATGCTGCAGGCCGGATGGCCGGTGACGTCGAAGGGCGCCGTGTTGGAGACCATCTCCAGCGCGCGGGTGACGACCTCCTCGACCCCGGCGTCCGACGCCGGGATGAGGCTGGCCGTGATGGGCAGGGTCGGCATGACCAGCACGTCGTACGACGCCAGCACGTCGTCGTACGCGGCAGCGAGGACGTGCTCGAGGTTGCGGGCCTTGCCGTAGGCGGCGCCGTAGCCGTTGCGCAACGCCCAGGTGCCACCGAGCGCGACCAGCTTGACCGTCTCGGAGAAGGCCGCCGGGTCGCGGCGCCAGCGCTCGCCGTAGAACGCCATCTGGTCAGGGTCGTAGGCGCCCTTCCAGTTCAGGCCGTAGGCATTGCCCTGGATCATCTGCCAGGTGGCGCCCTCCACCGAGATGACGTCCCACAGCGCGGCACCGTGCTTGTGCCACGGGACGGCCACCTCCTCGGCGACGTGACCGGCGGCGGTCAGCCGCTCGATGGCGGAACGGACGACCGCGTTGACACCCGGGTCGGAGTTGGCCTGGTCGAAGCCCTCGGTCACGACACCGATCCGCAGCCCACCGTCGAGGCGGTCGAGGCCGGCGACGTAGTCGTCGCCGGAGATCCCCCTGGGCTGGCGCGGGTCGCGGCCATCGGCGCCGGCGATCACGCCCAGCATCGCGGCCGCGTCGGCGACGGTCGGCGCGATCGGACCGAGGTGGTCGATGGACTGCTCGATCGGGAAGGCGCCCGTGTACGGCACGAGGCCGAAGGTCGGCTTGTGGCCGACGACGCCGCAGAAGGCGGCCGGGATCCGGATCGAGCCGCCCTGGTCACCGCCGATCGCGAGGTCGACCTCGCCGGCGGCCACGAGCGCCGCGCTGCCGCTGGAGGAACCGCCGCTGGTGCGGTCGAGGTCCCACGGATTGCGCACGGGCCCGGACTTCGAGGTGTGCGAGGCACCCGAGAAGCAGAGGTCCTCGCACACGGACTTGCCGGCGATGGTGGCGCCGGCGTCGAGGAGGCGGGTGACCACGGTCGCGTCGACGGCCGGGACGAACCCCCTCACCGTCTCGGAGCCGTTCATCATCGGCACGCCGGCGACGGCGATGTTGTCCTTGATCGCCACGCGCCGGCCCGAGAGCGGGCCGTCGGCGGCGCCGGTCAGCTCGGTGGTGACGTACCACGCGCCGAGCCCGTTGCCGGTCGGCTCGCTCCAGGTCCGCTCGGGGACGACGGGGGCCACCTCGGCGTCGTACAGCTCGTCGACGACGGCCCACGAGCCCAGCAGTCCGGTGGCCGCGGCGTGGTAGAAGTCCACGTCTCCGGCCGGGATGCCGAGCCCCAGCTCGCTCGCCAGCTCATCGATCGCCGCTCGGGACGGCAGGTCCATGGCATTCCTCCGCTTCGTCTTGGGTGCTGCATCGGTCCTGGCGGCAGAGCGAACGCCCCCGGCGGGGGCCGGGTCAACGGATCGGCGGCCGTGCGGGCGTTCTGGATACGGAGGGTCAAGGCAAGGCGACCCAGGTGCACGACGACGGTCACAAAAGGGGGTAGGGCCTTGACCACCGCTGGGAGCGCGCTCACTGTTGACCCATGTCGGGGTGGTTCGAGATCAGTGCCGCGGACCGGCCGGCCACGGAACGGGCGGAGTACTGGCGCAACAGCGTGTGCGACCAGTTCGTCCCCCTCGCGGTCGAGCCGGACGGCGACCTGCTCCGGGGCCGGGTCGCCGGCGGCAACGTGGCGGAGATCCGCATGCGCCGGATGCGCGCGACCCGCCACCGGTTCGAGCGACGCGGCGCCGACATCGCCGAGACCGACCCCGAGGTGCTGCACCTGCTCCACATGGACCATGGCGAGACGCTGGTGGAGCAGGACGACCGCACGGCTGCCGTGCGCGCCGGCGACCTGCTGCTCTACGACAGCACGCGCCCGTTCCGGTTCCGCACCGACGACGACTTCCAGTTCACGATCTGCCTGCTGCCCAAGCGGCTGCTGCCCGTCCCCGAGCGGGTGCAGCGCCAGTGGACGGCCCGCGCGCTGCCCACGACCGGGGGCGTCGCCGCGGCCGTGGCACCCTTCCTCTGCTCGCTGACACGCGCCACCTCGGACGCCGATGCCGCGCAGCAGCTCGCCCTGCAGCAGGCGATGGTGAGCATGTACGTCGCCCTGCTGTCCGAGGCCGGCCTCGGCGGGAACCCGCCGGCGGTCAACCTCTCGCTGGCGAAGTCCTTCATCGCCCGCAACCTCGGCGACCCGGGGCTGACCCCGGCCGATGTCGCGGCGGCGTGCAGCATCTCCCTCAGCTACCTGCACCGCCTCTTCGCCAACGACGACGCGACGGTCGCCGGCTACGTGCGGGAGCAGCGTCTCCAGGCCGTCCACCGCGACCTGCTCGACGCGGCGGTCGAGGAGCCCGTCGCGCACGTGGCGGAGCGGTGGGGCATCACCGACCCGGCCCACTTCAGCCGGATGTTCAAGAAGCGGTTCGGGGTCTCTCCGGGCGAGCTGCGCCGGGCCGCGCGCCAGTAGGTCCAGCGCTTTCGGCGGCCCCGCGACCGTATCCAGCGGCCCCCTCGCGCTGTTACGTTCCACGCATGGGCACGGCTGCTGACTTCGTCGTCGTCGGTGCGGGTTCGGCAGGTGCGGTCGTGGCCGCGCGGCTGTCCGAGGACCCGGCCGTCCAGGTGGTGCTGATCGAGGCGGGCGGCCACCCACCCGCGGCCGAGCTGATGCCGGCGGCGGCTCCCGCCGTCCAGCTCGACAAGGACACCGACTGGATGTTCACCGCCCACGCCGGCGGCGCCGGGCGCGGGCTCGCCGAGGGCCGGATGATGGTCCCGCGCGGCAAGATGCTCGGCGGCTCCTCGGGCATGAACTACATGGCCTACGTGCGCGGCCACCCCGGCGACTTCGACGCGTGGGCGGCCGGCGGCGCCACCGGGTGGGGGTACGACGACGTGCTCCCCTACTTCCGCAAGAGCGAGGGCCTCGTGCCCAGCGACGCGATCCCCGTCGACGCGGCGGCCCACGGGACCGACGGCCCGCTCGGGGTCTCGGTCCGCCAGCCGGTGCTGCCCGGAGCGCGCGCGTTCGTCGACGCGGCGGTCGCGGCCGGCATCCCCGAGGGCGACTACAACGGTCACGACCGGGGCGGTCCCGACGGCGTGGTCTCGCTGCTGCAGACGACGACGCGCGACGGCAGGCGCGCCAGCACCTACCACGCCTTCCTGGAGGGCGAGGTCGAGCAGCGCCCCAACCTGTCGATCGTGACCCACGGCCACGCGACCCGGATCGTCCTCGAGGGCGAGGCCGGCGCGCTGCGGGCGACCGGCGTCGAGCTGATCGGCGACGACGGCACGCGGCAGACCATCACCGCACGCAAGGAGGTGCTGGTCTGCGCCGGGGCCGTCGGCTCGCCGCAGCTGCTGATGCTGTCGGGCATCGGCGAGCGCGAGCACCTGGCGTCGTACGGCATCGAGTGCCTGCTCGACGCGCCCGAGGTCGGCCGGCACCTCAAGGACCACCTGCAGCTGGGCGTGATGTTCCCGGCGCCCGGCCTCGGCGTCTCGATGGCCGCGATAGGCGTGGCGATGGGCCCGGACGCGCTGCGCGCCCCGGCCGGCCCGCTGCCCGCGGACCCCGCCGAGGACGCCGCGCTGCCGCCGGAGCTCGCCGTGCTGCGCGCGGAGGCGGAGCGCCAGCTCGTCGAGTGGTTCACCACCGGCACCGGCCTGGCGTCGTCCTCGCTCTACGACGCCAGCGCGTGGTTCTCCACCGGGCTCGGCGACCCCCACACCCACGACGCGCAGATCGGCCTGTTCGCGTGCGGCTACAACGCCGACATCTGGCGCGGTTGCCTCCGGGTCGCACCCGAGGAGTACTTCGCGGATCCCGAGACGGTCCTCTCGCCGATGGCCGAGAGCATGATCGTGCTGCCCAACCCGGTGCAGCCGCACAGCGAGGGCGCGATCCGGCTGGCGAGCTCCGACCCCCTGGCCGCGCCGGACATCCAGATGAACTACTACGACGACCCGCACGACATGGCCGTGATGATCGCGACCGTGCGCCGCGCGCTCGCGATCGTCGAGCAGCTCCGCACCCGCCACGAGATCGGCGACGTGCACGTCCCGGCGGCCCTCGCCGAGCGCCACGGCCACACCCCCGGCGCCGAGCCCAGCGACGCGCTCATCGAGGACCTCGCGCGGCACTACTCGTTCACGGTCTACCACCTCACCAGCACCTGCCGGATCGGCTCGGTCGTCGACCCGGAGCTGCGCGTGCTCGGTGTCGACGGGCTGCGCGTCGCCGACGCGAGCGTGATGCCGAACGTGGTGAGCGGCAACACCAACGCCGCCGCGATCATGATCGGCGAGAAGGCCGCCGAGCTGGTCGCGACGACGCACGGCGTCGGGCTGGCCGACTTCGTCGGCCGCTAGGGCGTGTCGGGCAAGCGCCTCACACCGCGACCAGCGGGTAGCGCTCCCGGCAGAACTCGGCCAACCGCTCCGCGACGGCCGCCAGCTCGGGCGCCGCGTGGTGGCGCGGGTGCCAGGCGGCGTACAGCGTGAGCCGCAGCAGTGAGCGTCCGTCGAGGACGGGCGTCGGCACCAGGTCGAACCGCGGGTCGTCGGAGAGGACCGCGACCCCGCGGCCCGACGCGGCGAGGGCCAGCGCGACCTGCGGGCTCGCGCACTCCACCACCTCGAGCGGCGCCGCGCCGGCGCGGACCAGCGCCTCGTCGAGGCGGCTGCGCGATCCCGCGGTCGGGTCGAGCGTGAGCAACGGGTACGCCGCGAGGTCCGCCACCGAGACGGACGAGCGCCCGGCCACCGCGTGCCCGGCCCGCGCGTAGGCCCACACCGGCAGCTCGGCGACGACGGCGCTGGCGAGGTGGCGCGGGGGCGGGGTCGCGAGCACGGCCAGGTCGAGCCGGTCGCCCAGGCCCTCGACGGCCTCGGCGCCCGTCGCCTCCTCGACCGTGATCAGCGGGTCGTCGGTGGACAGCGTGGCGAGGAAGGGAGCGACCACGTCGGTCAGCGTGGTGACGGGTGCGGCGGCGCGGATCCGTTCGAGCCGGCCCGCCGCGAGCGCCTCGGCGAGCGAGCGTGCGGCCTCGGCGGCGGACAGCACGTCGCGTGCGGCGGCCAGGAACGAGTGGCCCGCCGAGGTCAGGTTGAGCCGGCGGTGGTGACGGTGGAAGAGGGCGACGCCGACCTGCCGCTCGAGCTGCTGGAGCTGGCGGGAGAGCGCAGGCTGGGTGACGTGCAGGGCGTCGGCAGCGGCGCTCACCGAGCCCAGCTCGACCACCGTGCTGAAGGTCGTGAGCAGCCGGAGGTCCACACCCAGCATCATATGCTGCGAGAACATGGAAATGTGAACCAACAGGCATTGGACGACATGCAGGGGCAAGGCTGACCATGGGCTGGTGAGCACCGACACCACCACCCCCACCCAGGCCCGCCGCCTCCTCACCCCGCTGCCCGGCCCGCGTTCGCGCGCGCTGATGGAGCGCAAGACCTCCGCCGTCGCGAACGGCGTCGGTACGACGCTGCCCGTGTTCGCGGCGCACGCCGGCGGCGGCCTGCTCGAGGACGTCGACGGCAACATCCTGATCGACCTCGGCTCCGGCATCGCCGTGACGACCGTCGGCGCCAGCGAGCCCCGCGTCGTGGCCGCCGTGCAGCAGCAGGTCGCCGACTTCACGCACACCTGCTTCATGGTCACGCCCTACGAGGGGTACGTCGCCGTCGCCGAGCACCTCAACCGGCTCACCCCCGGCGACCACGAGAAGCGCTCGGTGCTCTTCAACTCCGGCGCCGAGGCCGTCGAGAACGCCGTGAAGATCGCCCGCCACGCGACGGGTCGCGACGCGGTGGTCGTCTTCGACCACGCCTACCACGGTCGCACCAACCTCACGATGGCGATGACGGCCAAGAACATGCCCTACAAGCACGGCTTCGGGCCGTTCGCCAGCGAGGTCTACCGCGCTCCCCTGTCCTACCCGTACCGCGACGGTGGCCTCGACGGCGCGACCGCCGCGGCCCACGCGATCGACGTCATCGAGAAGCAGGTCGGCGCGGAGAACCTCGCCGCCGTCGTGATCGAGCCGATCCAGGGCGAGGGCGGCTTCATCGTCCCGGCCGACGGCTTCCTGCCGGCGCTGGTCGCCTGGTGCCGTGCCAACGGCGTGGTGTTCGTGGCGGACGAGGTGCAGAGCGGTTTCGCCCGCACCGGTGCGCTGTTCGCCTGCGACCACGAGGGCGTCGTACCGGACCTCATCGTGACGGCCAAGGGCATCGCCGGCGGTCTCCCGCTGTCGGCGGTCACCGGCCGCGCCGAGCTGATGGACGCGGTCCACCCCGGCGGCCTCGGCGGCACGTACGGCGGCAACCCGATCGCTTGCGCGGCCGCGCTCGCCGTCATCGAGACGATCGAGCAGGACGGCCTGGTCGAGCGGGCCCGCGCCATCGAGGAGCGGATCACCACCCGCCTGCGCGCCATCGGTACGACGGACGGCCGGATCGGCGACGTCCGGGGCCGCGGCGCCATGGTCGCCGTCGAGCTGGTCGAGGCCGGGACGACGACGCCGGACCCCGCGCTGGCCAAGGAGATCGCGACCCGCTCGCACGCCGAGGGCGTCATCGTGCTGACCTGCGGCACCTACGGCAACGTGCTCCGCTTCCTCCCGCCGCTGTCGATCACCGACGCGCAGCTGGACGAGGCCTTCGACGTCATCGAGGCTGCCCTCGCCGCGGTCCCGGCGGTCGCGAAGTGAGCATCGACGTCGCTCCCCCGCGCACCGAGGTCGACTCGAACCCGCTCGGCGACGCGCTGCGCCAGCTGCGTGCGGCCTGCGACCGGCTCGGCCTGGACGCCGGCACGTACGCCATGCTGGCCACCCCGCGTCGCGAGATGACCGTGAGCATCCCGCTGCGCCGCGACAGCGGCGAGGTCGAGGTGCTGACCGGTCACCGCGTGCAGCACAACTTCTCCCGCGGCCCCGCCAAGGGCGGCCTGCGCTACAGCCCCGAGGTGGACCTCGACGAGGTCCGCGCGCTGGCGATGTGGATGACGTGGAAGTGCGCCCTGCTCGACGTGCCCTACGGCGGCGCGAAGGGCGGCGTACGCATCGACCCGCGCAACTACAGCGAGGACGAGCTGCAGCGGGTCACCCGCCGCTACGCCAGCGAGATCGGCCCGATCATCGGCCCCTCGCGGGACATCCCCGCCCCCGACATCGGCACCGACGAGAAGACCATGGCCTGGATCATGGACACCCACTCGGTGAGCGTGGGCCACACCGTCCTCGGCGTGGTGACCGGCAAGCCGATCAGCCTCGGCGGCTCGCTCGGCCGCGCGATGGCGACCTCGCGCGGCGTGGTCGAGGTCGCCCTGGCCGCGCTCGACACGCTCGGCCTGGCGCCGGCCGCGACGACCGCCGCGGTGCAGGGCTTCGGCAAGGTCGGTCGCGGTGCGGCCGAGCTGCTCGCGGAGGCCGGCGTCCGGGTGGTCGCCGCCAGCGACCAGTACGGCGGCGTGCACGACCCCGCCGGTCTCGACGTGCCCGCGCTCTGCGCGCACGTCGACGTGACCGGCAGCGTCGTGGGCTTCGCGGACCCGATCGACAACGCCGACCTGCTCGAGCTCGAGGTCGACCTGCTCGTCCCCGCGGCGGTCGAGGGCGTGATCCACGCCGGCAACGCCGACCGGATCCGCGCCAGGGCCGTCGTCGAGGGCGCCAACGGACCCACCAGCACGGACGCCGACCAGGTCCTCGCGGACCGCGGCGTGCTCGTCGTACCGGACATCCTGGCGAACGCCGGCGGCGTCGTCGTCTCCTACTTCGAGTGGGTGCAGGCCAACCAGGCGTACTGGTGGACCGAGGACGAGGTGAACGAGCGCCTCGCCACCCGCATGCAGCTGGCGTGGCAGCGCGTCCACGAGCGCGCCACCTCCGAAGGCATCACCCTCCGCGAGGCGGCGACCTGCATCGCCGTCGAGCGCGTCGCCCACGCCCACCACCAGAGAGGCCTCTACCCGTGACATCCCTCGACCAGATCATCGCCCGCCTCGCCCCCGAGGCCGGTGTCCTCGTCGGCGGCGAGTGGCTCGCCGGTGAGCTCGGCACCTACGACGTCGACGACCCCGCCGACAAGCGGGTCCTCGCCGCGGTCGGCAACGGCGGCGCCGCCCAGGCGACCGCCGCGGTCGACGCCGCGGCGGCGGCCGCTGCGGAGTGGGCCGCGACCAGCCCGCGCCAGCGCTCCGTCGTGCTGCACCGGACGTTCGAGCTGATGCACCGCGACCTCGAGGAGCTCGCGGCCCTCATCTGCGCCGAGAACGGCAAGTCCGCCGCCGACGCGCGCGCCGAGGTCGGGTACGCCGCCGAGTTCTTCCGCTGGTTCGCCGAGGAGGCGGTCCGCATCGACGGCAGCTACGGCAGTGCCCCGGCCGGCGGCGTCCGCACCGTCGTGACGCGTCGCCCGGTGGGCGTCGCGGCGCTCATCACGCCGTGGAACTTCCCCGCCGCGATGGCGACCCGCAAGATCGCGCCGGCGCTGGCCGCCGGCTGCACGGTCGTCCTCAAGCCCGCCGCGGAGACGCCGCTGACCGCCTTCGCGGTGGCCCGGCTGCTGGCCGAGGCCGGCGTCCCGGCGGGTGTCGTCAACGTCGTACCGACCACGGAGCCGGAGGCGGTCGTCAGCACCTGGCTGGCGGACCCGCGCGTGCGCAAGGTGTCCTTCACCGGCTCGACCGGCGTCGGCCGTCACCTGCTGCGCCAGGCCGCGGACCGCGTGCTCAACGCGTCGATGGAGCTCGGCGGCAACGCCCCCTTCATCGTCACCGAGGACGCCGACGTGGCGGCCGCGGTGGACGGCGCGATGATCGCGAAGTTCCGCGGCGGCGGGCAGGCCTGCACGGCCGCCAACCGGTTCTACGTGCACGCCTCGGTCGCCGAGGAGTTCACCGCCGCCCTGTCCGCACGGGTCACCGCCCTGCGGGTCGGCCGGGGTGCGGACGCGTCGACGGAGATCGGCCCGCTCATCGACGGCCGCGCCGTCGACCGGGTGACCTCGCTCGTCGAGGACGCCGTCGCCTCGGGCGCCCGGGTGGTGGCGCGGGCCGAGGTGCCCGCCGAGCTGAGCGGCCACTTCTTCCCGCCGACCGTCGTCACCGGTGTCGCGCCCGACGCGCGCCTGGTGCGCGAGGAGATCTTCGCCCCCGTGGCGCCGATCATCACCTGGACCGACGAGGCCGAGCTGCTCGCGCTGGTCAACGACAGCGAGATGGGCCTGGCGGCGTACCTCTACGCGGGCGAGCTGAAGCGCGCGCTCCAGCTCGCCGAGCAGGTCGACGCCGGCATGATCGGCATCAACCGCGGCCTGGTCTCCGACCCGGCCGCGCCGTTCGGTGGCGTGAAGCAGAGCGGCATCGGCCGCGAGGGTGCCCACGAGGGCATCGAGGAGTACCAGGAGACCCAGTACTTCAGCGTCGACTGGAGCTGAACCGCCGAACCGCTTGTAACTCGGTGTTCGGGTGCACTGCCACGGGGTCCTGACCGGTCAGGACCCTGTGGCAGTAGTCACGAACACCGAGTTACAAGCGCGGCAGCGGCGCGGGGGTCAGTGGTCGAGGCCGGTGACCCGGATGCCCGAGTGGGTCTTGTACTTCCGGTTGATCGAGATCAGCACCGCAGTGAACGGCTCGAGGACACGGGCCAGGCGGAGCTTGCCGCCGTCGACACCCGGACGACCCGTGACGGAGGCGGCGAGGTCGATCGCGACCTGCTTGCCCTCGACCGAGTCACCCACCACGATCACGTCCTCGTCGAGGAACTCCTCATCGCCCCACAACGCGGGGGCGGCGACGTTGTGGAACGCCCCCACCACCACGGCCTCCGGCTGCAGCGCCTGGGCCGACTCCGCGGCCGAGCCCTCGCCACCGTTGACCACCCGACCGTGGGCGCCGCGCTTGTCGAACGCCAGCGGGTTCACGCACGAGATGACCGTCTTGCCCGCCAGCTGCAGGGACGCGACCAGCTCGTCGTGGCCGTCGTACGGCACCGCCAGCAGCACCACGTCCGCCGACGCGACCGCGTCGGCGTTCGCGGCACCACGAGCCGTGCCCGCACCGGCAACCGAGACGAGGCGAGCGTTCACCTCGTCGGCGACAGCCGACGCCTTCCCAGCAGCACGCGAGCCCAGGACGATGTCGTGGCCGTGACGCGCGAACCGGTAGCCCAGGCCCTTGCCCTGCGGGCCGGTGCCACCGATCACGGCGACGGTGTGACGAGAGGTGCTCATGCGATCCGGATCATCTTCTTGTTGACGAACTCCTCGATGCCCAGGCTGCCGAGCTCGCGCCCGTAGCCGGACAGCCGGACGCCGCCGAAGGGCAGCTCCACGGCCTCGAGGCCGACGCCGTTGACGAAGACCATGCCGACCTCCAGGGCGCTGGCGACGCGGTCGGCCTGCTCCGGGTCGGTCGTGTAGACGTACGACCCGAGGCCGTACGGCGTGTCGTTGGCGATCCGGATCGCGTCGGCCTCGTCGCTCGCGCGGAAGACCATGGCGACCGGGCCGAAGAACTCCTGGTGGTACGCCGGGTTGTCCGGTGCCACGTCGGTGAGCACGCCGACCGGGTGGAAGGCGCCGTCCCGCTCGCCCGAGGCGACCAGGTGCGCGCCCGCGGCGACCGCGGCGTCGACCTGGGCGGCAAGGCCCTCGGCGGCGGCGAGCGAGGACAGCGGCGCCGCAACGGCGGCGGCAGAGACCCGCTGGTGCAGCGCGGCCACGAAGTCGTCGTAGAGCTCGTCGACGACGACGAAGCGCTTGGCGCCGTTGCAGGCCTGGCCGACGTTGCCGGTGCGCGCGGACAGCGCGTCGTCGACGGCGGCGTCGAGGTCGTCGGTCGAGAGCAGCACGAACGGGTCCGCGCCGCCGAGCTCGAGCACGCACTTCTTGAGGTGGCGCCCGGCGATCTCGCCGACGATCGAGCCGGCCCGCTCCGAGCCGGTCAGGGAGACGCCCTGGATGCGGGGATCCGCGATCACGTCGGCGATCTGGTCGTTGGTCGCGTAGACGTTGACGAAGGCGCCCTCCGGCAGCCCGGCGTCGCGGAAGATCGCGGCCTGCAGTGCCGCCGAGCGCGGGCACTGCGCCGCGTGCTTGAGGACGATCGTGTTGCCCGTGACCAGGTTCGGCGCCGCGAAGCGGGCGACCTGGTAGACCGGGTAGTTCCACGGCATGATCCCGAGCAGCGCGCCGACCGGCTGGCGGCGCAGCAGCGCGCGACCGCTGCCGCCCAGCAGCTCGATCTCCTGATCGGCGAGGAACTGCTCCGCGCGAT
This sequence comes from Nocardioides sp. Root240, assembly GCF_001428825.1. Taxonomy (GTDB): domain Bacteria; phylum Actinomycetota; class Actinomycetes; order Propionibacteriales; family Nocardioidaceae; genus Nocardioides. Next base: position 125,490 of record NZ_LMIT01000010.1, read on the forward strand.
CGGAGTAGTACTGGTAGATGTCGGCCGAGAAGAGCACCTCGCCCTCGGCGGCGCCCAGCGCCTTGCCCATCTCCTCATTGATCGCCTTGGCGAGCTCGCCGGCCCGCTCGCGGTGCAGCTCGGCGACCCGGCGGACCAGCGCGGCGCGCTCGGCCACGGTCGACGTACGGCCCCACTCGGCGTACGCCGACGCGGCCGAGGCGACCGCGGCGGCCACCTCCTCGTCGGTCGCGGACGGGAAGGTCTCGACGACCTGCCCGGTGGCGGGGTTGCGGACGGCGTACTTGCTCATGAGGGCTCCTCGGAGAGGTCGATCGAGACGCGGGGGTCGAGGGCGAGGGTGCCGGGGTCGACGATGCAGGAACCGCCGTCGACGGGCAGCACGACGCCGTTGACGTACGACGCCGCGTCGGACAGCAGCCACGCGACGGTGGCGGCGATCTCGGCGGGCTGGGCGGCCCGGCGCTGGGGGACGACGGCCGTGGCGAGGCGGTAGGCGTCCTCGGTGGAGAGGCCGCGCTCCGCCCCGAGCTCGGCCATCTCCATGTCGCCCATCTCGGTGGCGGTCCAGCCCGGGCAGATCGCGTTGGCGCGCAGCCCGTCGCGGCCGTGGTCGACGGCGAGCGACTGGGTGAGCAGCAGGAGGCCGGCCTTGCTGGCGGAGTAGGCGGCCATCCCGTCGCTGGCGCGCAGGGCGGCGACGGACGACACGCTGACCACCGCGCCGCGTGCGGCGAGGAGGTGCGGCAGCGCGGCCCGCACCAGCAGGAAGGGCGAGGTGAGGTTGACCCGGATCGTGTCGTCCCACTGCTCGGGGGTGACCTCGTCGACCCGGCCGACGTGGATGATCCCGTGGTTGACGACGAGCCCGTCGAGCCGGCCGAAGGTGGCGACCGTTTCCGCGACGACCTGCTCCACACCAGCGTTCTCGCTGACGTCGGCGACGACGACGTGGGCGCCCGTCTCCTCGGCCACCGCGCGCAGCGGCGCCTCGCGCCGGCCGCAGATCACGACCCGGTCGCCGTTGCCGGCGAGCAGGCGGGCGATCGCGGCGCCGATGCCGGTGCCGCCACCGGTGACGAGGACGACCTTGCCGCTCACCGGTCGGCCGCGACGTCGTCGAGGAAGTAGTCGACGAGCGCGCCCGCCCGGACCCGTACGTCGGCGTCGAGGGACGCCACGTGCTCCAGCAGCACCTCGGGGTCGAGCCCGCGGTCGCGCGCCATCTGCGCACCGCCGTCCTCGACCCACCCGCGGACGCTCTCCTCGTCCACCTCCGGGTGGAACTGGACGGCGAGGTTGCGCCGCAGCACGAACGCCTGCGGCGCCGCGGCGCTGACCCCGACGACCGTCGCGTCCGCCGGCGGCACGAACTTGTCGTAGTGCCACTGCGTCCAGACCCCGGCCACCGCCGGCACCCCGGCGACCACGTGCGGGCCGATCTCCGGAGCCGGCGAAGCCACGACCTCGCCCCCATGGGCCTGGGCGAGCATCTGGCCGCCGAAGCAGATCCCGAGGACGGGTACGCCGGCCTCGTCGGCCGTGTGCAGCAGCTCCAGCTCCGGCTTCACCCAGGAGGCGACCTCGTCGCTGTAGACGCTCCACCGCGCACCGAGCACCAGCAGCGCGTCGTAGTCGCGCGGGTCCGGGAGGTCGGCGTCCACACCGGGGTCCTCGAAGCGGTCGGGCGGGACGACCTGGACCCGCTCGACGTCGTACCCGCGCTGGACGAAGCGCTCCTCGATGCCGCCGGCAGCGAGGTAGTCGTGGCCGATCAGGAGCAGGCGCCTGCCCATCAGCCCATCGCCTCCGCCCGCTTCATGACGTCCTTGCAGAACGTCTCCATCCCGGACTGGTCGTCGATGTACATCGACGGCTTGATGCAGATGGTGGTGAAGCCCTGCTCGAGCTGCTCGGGGATCGAGTCCATCGACTCCGCGAGGTCCGCCGGCGAGTGGTCGTCCGGGAAGGAGTAGCGCACGCCGCCGACCATCTCGAGCTCCGCCATGTCGCGCCCGGCCTCGGCCATCGCCTCGCGGATGACCCGCAGGTCCTCCTCGGTCGGACGGCCGAACGGGTGGAAGCCGTGGCCGTACTTCACGATCCGCTCGACGACAGCGCCGTGCGCCTTCTGCCCGCCGAACCACATCCGCGGACCCTCGGGCCGGAACGCCTTCGGCTCGAGGTAGATGTCCTCGAAGTCGAAGTAGTGGCCGTGGTGGGTGGCCGGCGACTGCTCGAACACGAGCTTCATCACCTCGAGCTGCTCGCTGAGGATCTTGCCGCGCTCACGGAAGGGCACGCCCATGGCGGCGTACTCGTCCTTGCTCCAGCTCACGTTCGGCTGGACGACCAGCCGGCCCTCCGAGATCAGGTCCAGCGTGCCGAGCTCGCGGGCGAGCAGCAGCGGGTGGCGCAGCGGCGCGAGGACCGCCGCACCGACCAGGCGGATCCGCTCGGTGACGCTGGCGATCGCGGAGAACAGCATGAGCGAGTTCGGCCAGGGCATGAGCGGGTCCTGGTTGCCGGGCGCCGCGTAGTCACGCGGGTTGCCCATCACACCCTTGTCGCTGGCGTCGGGACCGAGGACGACGTGCTCGGAGATCATCACCGAGTCGAAGCCGGTGTCCTCGGCGATCCGGGCCCAGGTGACCAGGTCGCCCAGGTTGCGGCCGTCGGTGAGGGTCCAGTTCTCGCTGAGGATCATCAGCATCCGGGGTGCGGGCACGGCGAAGGTCCTCAGTGGGTGTTGGACAGGTCGGGCTTGCGGATGCCGCGGAACTCCCAGTCGCCACCCTGAGCCGTCGAGAGGACCTCCTCGCTCTCGGTCGGCTGTGCGCCGACGTCGCTGCGGATCGGCGTGGGGCCCTCGACGATGTGGTTGCGCAGGGTGCCCAGGCCCTCGACCTCGACCTCGACCACGTCGCCGGGGTGGACCGTGCGCGAGATGGCCGGCGTACCGGACAGCAGGATGTCGCCCGGGTGCAACGTGATCGTGCGCGCGATGTCGGCGACGAGGTAGTGCATGTCCCACTTCATCTCGCGGGTGTTGCCGTCCTGGCGGACCTCGCCGTTGACGATCGTGCGGATCTGCTTGTCGCGGAAGTCCCAGCCCTCGACGATGCCGGGGCCGATCGGGCACAGCGTGTCGGCGCCCTTGACGCGCAGCATCGAGCCGGAGTCGGTGTCGCGGAAGTCGTGGAGGCCGTAGTCGTTGCCGACGGAGTAGCCGCGGATGTAGTCCCCCGCCTCCTCCGGCGAGATGTTGCGCGCCGTCCTGCCGATGACGATCGCGATCTCGCCCTCGTAGTTGAGCCACTTGCAGCCCTGCGGCCGCACGACGGCCGAGTCGTGCGCATTGAGCGCGGAGACCGGCTTGTGGAAGTACGTCGGCGCCGGCGGCAGCGTGGTCAGCATCTCCTCGACGCGCGAGGAGTAGTTCAGGTGGACGCACACGATCTTGCTCGGGGTGACCGGCGGCAGGTGGACCGCGTCGGCGATGGCGACCGTGCGGCCGTCCCCGGCGACGAGGGTCTCGCCCTCGCGGCGGACGTCGACGGCGTTGCCGTCGAGGAGGATGCGGCGGTACTCGGTGGTCATGTCAGGTGTTTCCTCTCGGCGGGTCAGCCGGCGGCCGGCACGTCGGCACCGGAACCGCTCATCTGGCGGACGTAGTCGGGGTCGGTGGGGGTGGGGCGGGGAGCGGGGAAGCCGCCCTCCGGGCGGTCGAACCAGAGGTGCACCTGTCCGGTGCCGATGGAGTTCTCGTACTCGCCGTACTGGCGGCCGGGAGCGGTGCAGTCGCCCTCGCCGAGAGCGCCCATCATCATCAGGTAGTGCTGGAACCGGGCCTCCGGCTTGAAGCGGTAGAACTCGTCCATCGTGTCGAGCACGCGCGCGTGGTCGCCCTGCTTGAACCAGCCGATCCGCTCCGCGTCGGCGGCCGCGGCCTCCGGCGTGAAGATGTGCTCGACACCCGAGGCCTCGTGGTCGCGCAGCCGGCGCAGCGGCCAGAAGGTGTGGGACATGGCACCGGAGGCGACCAGCAGCACCTTGCGGTCCGACTCCGCGATCGCGGCACCGAGCGCGCGGCCCAGGCGCAACGCGTCCTCCCCGTCGGCGGTCTGGCACACGCCGATGGAGATCCACCTCTTCTCGGGCAGGCCCTGGCCGAGGTACTCCCACACGTTGGTCGTCGCGTAGAAGATCGGCAGGTGGTCGTCCTCGATGGAGGTGATCCAGGTGCTGTGGTCCGCGGCCTTGCCGGCGATCAGCGCGGCCAGCTCGGGGTCACCGGCGAAGTCGTAGGGCCGCTGGCTCATGCCGCGCGGCAGCTCCTCGGAGGTGAACAGCCCGGAGCGGCGCTCCTGCCCGGTGACGACCCACTCGACGGTGGTCGCCCAGTGCGAGTCGAGGACCACGACCGTGTCGTAGTCGAGCACGTCGAAGACCTCGCGCCGCAGCTGCTGCAGGCCGGACACGAGCGTGGTGTCCGGACCGTCGTTGAGCTCGCGCCGGATCTCCTCCGGCAGCACGATCGTGGGGACGTGCGCGACCAGGCCCGCGCCGACGACCTCACCCATCAGGAGTCACCTCCACTCGTCCAGCCGGTCGGGGAGAACACGCTGTTCTTGATGTCGGTGTAGAAGTCGAAGGACCAGATGCCGCCCTCACGACCGATGCCCGACTTGCCGTTGCCGCCGAAGGGGGCGTTGAGGTCGCGCACGAAGAAGCAGTTGACCCACACCGTGCCGGCGTCGAGCGCCGCGGACACCCGCTCGGCGCGGTCCCTGTCGCCGGTGACGATCGTCGCGGCGAGCCCGAAGGGGGTGTCGTTGGCCTTGGCGACCGCCTCCTCCTCGGTCTCGAACGTGCTGATCGTGACGACCGGACCGAAGACCTCCTCGGTCATGATCTCCGAGTCGTCGCGGGCGTCCACGAGGATCGTCGGCCGGTAGTAGAGGCCGCCCAGCTCCCGGTTGGGGCCACCGCCCAGCAGCGGGCGGGCACCGTCGGCGACGGCCCGCTCGACGAAGCCGGAGACCTGCTCGAAGTGGCGCCGTGCGACCAGCGCCGAGACGTCGGTCGACTCGTCGCGGGGGTCGCCCTGGACCAGCTGCGAGGCGCCCTCGACGACGCGGCGGGTGAACTCCTCGGCCAGGCTCGTGTGGACGTACATCCGCGCGGCCTTGAGGCAGACCTGGCCCGCGTTGTCGAACTGCTCGACCGCGATCTCGACGGCGAGGTCAAGGTCGGCGTCCTCGAAGACGAGGAGCGGCGACTTGCCGCCGAGCTCGTAGGACAGCGGCACGATGTTGGTGGCGGCGGCCTTGGCGATCACACCGGCGGTCGGGACCGAGCCGGTGAAGGCGAGCCGGTTGATGCCCGGGTGCGCGGTCAGCGGCGCACCCGCGTCGGCGCCGGTGCCCTGGACGACGTTGAAGACGCCCGCCGGTACGCCGGCCTCGTGCATGATGTCGGCGAGCAGGCTCGCCGTCAGCGGCGCCCACTCCGGCGGCTTGACGACGACGGTGTTGCCCGCGGCGAGGGCCGGGCCGATCCGCCAGCTGGCGAGCATCAGCGGCGCGTTCCACGGCGTGATGACGGCGACCACGCCGGCCGGGTCGTAGGAGATCCGCTCGCGGTGGCCGCGGCCGGGCACCTCCATGTCGGGGTGGCCCAGCTGGTGCTCGGCGAAGTCGGCGAAGGCGCGGAAGTTCATGGCCACGCGGGGCATCACGCCCCGGCGGTGGCTGCGGATCAGCGATCCGTTGTCGCGCGTCTCGACCAGGGAGAGATCCTCGACGCGCGCCTCGATCCCGTCGGCGACGGCGCGCAGGATGTCGCTGCGCTCCTTGACCGACAGCGCGGCCCACGCGGGGAAGGCCGCACGGGCAGCGGCGACCGCAGCGTCGACCTCGGTCGTCGTCCCTGCGTGGACGTGGGCGAGGACCGACTCGTCGATCGGCGAGATGTCGACGAAGGTGTCGGCAGAGGCGACCCGCTGGCCACCGATCCAGTGGCGGGTGTCGACCTCGACGCCCTCGACGAGGGCGATGTGCTCCGGGCGGTCGGCGCTCATCGCGCGGGCTCCCAGGTGCCGTCGGTGTTGGTGGCGAGCGTCGAGCCGCCGTCCCAGACGACGCCGACCTGGCGGTAGTAGCCACCGATGACCTCTTGCACCGGCAGGCGGTGCAGCTCCTCGGTCGGGGACTCGAAGAGCTCGACCTCGACGTCACCGGTCCAGGTCGGGCCGCCCTCGAAGGACGCGCCGCCGGAGGCGATGAGCTCGCCGTATGCGTCGGGGCTGTTCCTCGCGATGCCCGGGTAGACGCGGTGGTGCGCCATCGGGTGGCCGTTGACGAAGCCGTTGGTCGGCGACTCCTCCTTGAGGGTCAGCACGGCCTGCGCGAGGCGGCGGTCGCCGGCGGCCAGCGTGGCGCCGAAGACACCGCCGGCGGCGACCTGCGGCGCGCCCTGGCTGAACGGGTGCGGGCGGGTCTGCCACATCGAGCCGAGCTTCTTCGGGTAGCCCTGGTGGATGCCGCGGGCGATCGCGAAGTCCTTGTCGACCCAGATGTGGACGCAGCGGGAGTAGGTCACGCCCTCGTAGGCACAGCGGACGACGACGAAGGCCTCCTTGTACTGCGACCGCACCGGGTCGAGCAACTCCTCGCGCGAGCCGGAGCAGGACTGCCAGTCCGCCCAGATCAGCGCGACCGCGCCCGGGTCCTCGGGCGCGAGCTCGAGCGGCTCGGGGAGGAGCTCGGCGACACGGCCCGGGTCGGTGCGGTACTCGACCGTCAGGAGGTCACCGGAGTAGTACCACGGCGGCGACGGGATCACGGAGGACTGACCGGTCGCGGTCCGGGGGTAGAAGAACCCCTTCGTGTTGTTCATCGGGCCTCAGCTTCAGGTCGGGAGAAAGATCGTTCGGATCCGTACGATAGCCACCCTGGAACCGAAAGACCACCCTTGCGCGCAAACTTCTCGGGAGATATTGTTCGGATCCGAACGATCTCTGGAGACGCGCTGCCCAGCAACGCACAGAACGGATGGAGAGAAGCCGTGGACAAGCCGCCGTACGTCCCCCTCGAGGACGTCGACCTGGTCGATCTCGACCGCTTCGCCGGCCCCGAGGCATGGGGCATGCTCGACACCCTGCGCAAGGAGTCCCCTGTCCACTGGCAGCGCGAGACCGACGGCGGCAGCGGATTCTGGGCGGTCACCCGGCACGCCGACATCTGCGAGGTCGACAAGGACCCCGAGACCTACACGTCGACCGGCTTCGTCAACCTCGAGGAGGTCGACGAGGACCTGCGCGAGGCCCGCCGCTCCATCCTCGAGATGGACGGCCTGCGCCACCGCGCCCTGCGCAAGCTGATCTCCCGCGAGTTCAGCCGCCCCAACCTGATGCGCAACTACGAGGCCCTCCTCCGCGACATCACCCGCACGACCGTCGACGCGGCCCTCGCCAAGGGCGAGTTCGACTTCGTCGAGGACGTCAGCGCGGACTTCCCGATCCAGGTGCTCGCCCGCCTGCTCGACGTACCGCAGGAGAGGACGGGGCAGCTGATCGACTGGGGCAACGAGATCATCGGCTTCTCGGACCCCGAGCACGCGAAGATCCTGATCTCCGACGCCGCGAGCGAGCAGTACAAGCACCTGCCGTTCCGCTCCCCCGTCTCGCAGGAGGTCTTCGACTACGGCCGCGAGCTCGCCGCGATCCGCAAGGGCGGCGACGGCACCGACCTGGTCAGCCAGCTCGTCAACAAGATCCCCGAGGACGGACAGGCCATGTCGGCCTCGGAGTACGACTCGTACTTCCTGCTCCTCGTCGTCGCCGGCAACGAGACCACCCGGCACACCATCACGCACTCGATGCTCGCCCTGCTCGAGCACCCCGAGCAGCTCGCCAAGCTGCAGGCGGACCCGTCGCTCATCCCCGACGCCGTCGAGGAGTTCCTCCGGTGGGCCTCCCCGGTCTACCACTTCCGTCGCACCGCCACCCGCGACGTCGAGCTCGGCGGCCAGACGATCAAGGAGGGCGAGAAGGTGGTCATGTGGTTCGCCTCCGGCAACCGCGACGAGGACGTCTTCGACGACCCCTACGCCTTCGACGTCACCCGCCGGGACATCGACCACGTCACCTTCGGCAAGGGCAGCCCGCACCTGTGCATGGGCAACAACCTGGCCCGCATGGAGATCCGGCTGATGTTCGAGGAGCTGATCCCCCGCCTCGCGTCGATCGAGCTGAACGGCGAGGTCCGCCGGGTCCGCAGCAACTTCGTCAACGGCATCAAGACGCTGCCGGTCAAGGTCACCACGCACTGAACAGACCCGGCCGGCTGCGGCTCGGCGTCGTGACCCCCTCGAGTGGGCACAGACCGCAGATTTTCGGCCGATTTCTCTGCGGTCTGTGACCAAACGAGGGGTCACCAACACGCAACAGACCCACACGAGCCGGGCGGCCGCGTCAGCGGCGGCGCGGACGAAGTCCGTGCCGCCAACCGCGCCGCCCAGCCGACCGGCCGGGGCCCGGGGTCAAGGCCGCCGAAGGCGCCGCGCAGCGGGCGAGCGAAGCGANGCGCGGCCGCCCCAGGAGCCCCTGCGGCGTGAACCAGCAGCACAGCCAGTCCCAGCAGCGCGGCCAGAGGCTTCGAGGCTCGGCGCTGGCGCGCCTCACACCTCAACCACCGGACGGGGCGAGATTCCTTGACCCACCCGGGCCGCGCCACTAACGTCCCATCTGTACACAGCCGTTGACAGATCGGATCCCCGCCGTGCCGAGGAAGGCTCCCACCACCCTGGCCGGCACCGTCACGTCCCTGGGCAACACCAGCGGGGTCGCCAACATCATCATGCAGCTCTCGCTGCCGGCGGTCGGCGAGGGCGTCAGCGAGAGCCGGGTGACCTCGGGCAGCCCGCGCCGCCACCCGGTGAAGCGCGGTCGGACGACGGGGCAGTACCTCGCGCTCGCGGTGATGGGCGACGACGACGACCGTACGGCGATGCGCGAGGCCGTGGCGGAGGTCCACCGGCACGTGCACTCCACCCCGGACAGCCCGGTCCGCTACAGCGGCAACGCGGCGGACCTGCAGCTGTGGGTGGCGGCCTGCCTGTTCCGCTTCTACCTCGACCAGTACACGCTGCTCCACGGCCCGCTCGAGCGCGACCAGCTCGACGTGCTCACCCGGGCGGCGCAGCCGCTGGCGACCGGCGTCAACGTCCGCGCTGCGGACTGGCCGGCCGACTGGGCCGCGTTCGAGGCGTACTGGGCGGGGATGGTGCCGCGGCTGTCGATCTCCGAGGAGGTACGGCGCGACTTCGAGTCGCTCGCCGACCTCAGCTTCCTCGCCGAGGCCTGGGGCCTGCCGGGACGGCTGCTCAGCCGGGTGGCCGGGCGGACCTACCACTTCCTGACGCGCGGCAACCTGCCGCCGGAGTTCCGCGCGCTGATGGGCTGGACGTGGTCCACGCAGGACCAGCGCTGGTTCGACCGGGCGCTCCGCGGGTTGCGGCTGCTCGACCGCCTGGGCAACCGGGTGGCGATCCGGATGGTCTACCGCCTCTACGTCCTCGACTTCCGGGTACGACGCCGGCTCGGCCTGCCGGTGCTCGGCCGCCTGAAGGTGTCGGACGTGATGGTCCGCGACGGGGGCGACCAGCGGTGGCTGGCCCGCCGTACCACCAGGGCCCGCTGACGAACGGACGGACTATTCGGGACCAAGTCCCACCACCCGGTCCTCAGGTGGGACGGACCCGGACCGATCGGGCCTCGTGAGCGACGGATTGCTCATCCCCGCCGACGGACCGGCACCGATGCTTCACCGACCCCTGGGTCGGTGACTTTGCCGAAGAGGTCGTTTCGTGTCCTTCGCAGCGTCCGACGCAGTCGGGTTCGTGTTGCACACGGCGATCAACGGACTGTCCACGCGACAGAACGTGATCGCGGACAACATCGCCAACGTCGACACCCCCGGCTTCCGGGCGCGGAGTGTCGAGTTCGAGTCCGCGCTGGAGCGCGCCATCGAGCGTGGCGGCGCGATGACCTCGGGCCCCGGAGCCATCGGTGCGACGGTCGAGGCGACGGAGACCCCGGTCGGTGCCAACGACAACAACGTCGACCTCCGCAAGGAGTCGATCGCGGCGATCCAGACGCAGTACCAGTACCAGATCATGGGCCGCGCGATCAGCGACCGCAGCTCCCGGCTGAGCACGATGGGCGGTGCCTTCTAGTGGGCGCCTTCGACACCCTGCGGATCGCGAACACCGCCCTCGGCGCCCACCAGGTGTGGCTGGACGCTCTCGCCGACAACATCGCCAACGTCAACACGGTCCGCTCGACCGACGACGAGGCGTTCCGCGCGACGTACGTCGTGTTCGGCGCACGCGGCGACGGCGGCGTGGACGTCGACGGCTTCGCCCAGTCCGCGGCCGAGGGTCGCGTCGTCAGCTCGCCGGACCACCCGCTGGCGGACGAGGACGGCTACGTGCGGCTCCCGGACACGGACATGTCCTCGCAGATGAGCCAGCTGGTCATGGCCCAGCGCGGCTACCAGGCCTCGGTCCAGGTGACCAAGACCGCGCAGGACACCTACACCGCGGCCCTGCAGATCGGGAACCGCTGATGGACATCTCGCCCCTCCAGTTCCCGACCGTGGCCGGCTCGGCCGCGGTCAACCCGGCCATGGCGCTCTCGCCGTCGACCGCTGTCCAGGCGCCGGCCGGCACCGACACCGAGTTCGGCTCGATGGTCCTCGACGGCCTCGACCGGCTCGAGGGCCTGACCGACAAGGCCGACGGCCTCGCCGTCCAGGCCGCGACGGGCAAGCTCGAGAACATCCACGACTACACGATCGCCGCGAGCGAGGCGTCGGTCGCCAGCCAGCTCACGGTGGCGCTGCGCAACAAGGCGGTCGAGGCGTTCAACGAGATCATGCGGATGCAGGTCTGAGGGCTGATCGATGCAGCAACGACTGAACCTCGCACTCACCCGGACCCGGGACACCTTCGCGGCCTTCACCGCGGGGCAGAAGGCCGTCGCCGTCGTCGGTACGGCGGCCCTGCTCCTCGCCGCCTTCCTCGTCTTCCGTTGGGTCTCGGCGCCCACCTACGCCCCGCTCTACTCGAACCTCTCCGGCGAGGACGCCAGCGCGATCGTGGACGAGCTCGACGCCGAGGGCGTCTCGTACGAGCTCGCCGACGGCGGCAGCACCGTCATGGTGCCGCGCAACGACGTCTACGCCAGCCGCGTGAAGCTGCAGGGCAAGGGCCTGCCGGGCAACTCGGGCACCGGCGGCTACGAAGTCCTCAAGGACCAGGGCCTGTCCACCTCCGAGTCGCAGGAGAACACCAACTTCAAGCGCGCGATGGAGGGTGAGGTCGCCAAGACCCTCGAGGCGATGGACGGCGTCAATACGGCGATCGTGCACCTCGCGATGCCGGAGGCGAAGGTCTTCAGCGACGAGCAGGAGCCCACCACCGCGTCCGTGCTGATCGACACCACCCCGGGTGCCGAGCTGGACGACGAGCAGGTCCAGTCGATGGTCAGCCTGGTCGCGCGCAGCATCGACGGCCTGGACCCGAAGAACGTCACGATCAGCGACGCGGCCGGCAAGCTGCTGACCGCGGACAGCGCGGACGGCACCACCGGCGCAGCCTCCACGCGGGCCAAGCAGGTCGAGGCCTTCCAGAACTCGATGCGCGACAAGATCAAGACCGCGCTCGACACCTGGGTGGGTCCCGGCAACTCGACGACGACCGTCACGGCCGACCTCGACTTCGACAAGTCGACCACGGACAGCCGGTCCTACAGCAACGAGAAGAAGAACCCGCCGAAGTCGCAGACGAAGACGTCGGAGAAGTACTCGGGCACCAACCCCAACAGCCAGGCCGGCGGCGTGGTCGGCCCCGACGGGCAGATGGACCCGACGGCCGGCGCCAACGGCGACGGCACCTACGAGAACAACTCCGAGACCCGCGACAACGCGCTCGACGAGGTCGTGGAGCGTCGCGAGTCGGCCCCGGGCGGCGTGAAGTCGCTGCACATCGCGGTGACCCTCGACGCCACCGCCGCGGCGGACATCCAGCCCGAGGTCGTCAAGGACCAGATCGCCAGCGCGGCCGGCATCGACCCGCAGCGCGGCGACACGATCGAGGTCGCGGTGCTGCCCTTCGACAAGAGCGTCGCCGAGGCCAACGCCGCCGAGATCGCGGCAGCCAAGGCGGCCGAGGCCGCGGACCGCAAGAACGCGCTGATCCGCAACGGCGCGATCGGCGGCGGCGTGCTCCTCCTCGTGCTGATCGGGTGGTGGCAGGCCCGGCGCCGGGCGAAGGCCCGCGACCAGGCGACGTCGTACGTCGTCGAGCAGCTCCGCCTCGACGCGGCCAACCGCGCGCCGGTGCTCGAGTCCCCCGCCCTGGCGGCCCTCGATGCGGCCGAGGACGACGAGTCCGACTCGATGCGCGAGGACCTGATCGCCCTCGTCGAGCGCCAGCCCGACGACGTCGCCGCGCTGCTGCGCGGCTGGCTCGTGGAGCCCAGGAAGTGATGGGGAAGTGACGGCCATGCTCGCCGCGGGACCGACGTCCGCGATCGTCCAGCTCGGTGTCCGCAAGGCCGCCGTGCTCCTCATCCAGCTCGGCAAGGACCGCGCCGCGCAGGTCATGTCGCACCTGTCCGACGCCGAGGTCGAGGCCATCTCCGCCGAGATCGCCCGACTCGACGCCGTGACGGCCGACGAGACCAACCAGGTGCTCAGCGAGTTCCACGACCTGGCGACGGCGCACGCGCACGTCACCCAGGGCGGCTTCGGGTTCGCGCAGCAGCTGCTCGAGCAGTCCCTCGGCCCGGAGCGCGCGAAGGAGATCATGGAGCGGCTGCACGCGGCCGCCGTCCAGATGCCCTTCCAGTTCCTGCACCGCGCGGATCCCGCGCAGCTGCGGGGATTCATCGCCGACGAGCACCCGCAGGTGATCGCGCTCGTGCTCGCCCACATGGCCGCCGACAAGGCGTCCCTGCTGCTGAGCGGTCTGCCCGCCCACCAGCAGGCCGTGGTCGCCCACCGGATCGCCGTCATGGACCGCACCTCGCCCGAGATCGTCCGGACCGTCGAGGCGATCCTCGAGCGGAAGCTGTCGTCGATGCTGCAGCCCGCCGAGGTCTCGCGCGTCGGTGGTGTCGACCCACTGGTCAACATCATCAACCGGTCGGACCGCCCGACGGAACGGCAGATCGTCGAGGGCCTCGAGGGCCTCGACCCGTCGCTGGCCGACGAGGTCAAGAGCCGGATGTTCATGTTCGAGGACATCGTCGGCCTCGACGACCGCTCGGTGCAGCAGGTGCTGCGCCAGGTCGACACCGCCGACCTCGCCCTCGCCCTCAAGGGCGTCAGCGAGTCGGTGCGCACCAAGATCACCAGCAACCTGTCGGAGCGTGCGGCGGAGAACCTCATCGACGAGGTCGAGCTGCTCGGCGCCGTCCGACTCGCACAGGTCGAGGAGGCCCAGCAGGGCGTCATCCGCACCATCCGCCAGCTCGAGGAGCAGGGCCAGATCATGGTCCGGCGAGGGAACGACGATGAGTTCGTCGTCTGAGGGCAGCGCTGTGCGAGCTCGCTCGCACAGCGCGTCGGCCGAAGGGGTTGAGGGCGCGTCCGTCCGAGGAACGAGGACGGAACCGCGCGTCTCGAAACCCGAGCCCGTCACGTTGCAGAACTCCCTGGCAGAGCTGCGGGTCGCGAACTGGACCCGTCTCGGCGGCTCCTCCGTGCTCGGCGACCCGGTGACCGAGTCCATGCTCGACGGCCTCGCCGCCAAGGCACGGGAGGCCGCCCGCGCCCAGGGGTACGCCGTGGGCTGGGCCGAGGGACGTCGGGCGGCTGCCGAGCAGGCGGCCGCCGAGGAGGCCGACCGGATCGGCCACCACGCCGCCGCGGAGGCCCGCCGCGAGGCGGAGCACGCCGCGGCCGTGGACGCGCTGGGCCGGGCCGCCGAGCAGGTCAGGGGGTTGCTCGACGGCCTGGCTGCAGCGATCGAGGAGCAGGCGACCGAGGTCGCGCTGGCGCTCACCGCCGAGATCGTGGGTGCCCGGGCGGCGTCCGCGACCGCGGCCGATGTCGTCGTCCGCGTGCTCCAGGTGCTGCCGCCGGTCCCGGTCGGCCGCGTCCGCCTGCACCCGTCGGTCGTCGGCGACGCCGCCGTGCGCGACCTCGCCGACCGTGGCCTCGAGGTCGTCCCGGACGCCGCGCTCGGCCCGGCGGACGCGCTCGTCGAGGCACCCGACGGGTCGGTCACCGACCTGCGCATCGACACGGCCATGGCCCGGGTCCGCGAGGTGCTCGCATGAGGATCTCCAGCGCCGTCCTGGACCGCGCCGTCGACGCCGCGCGGCCGCTGCACCTGGGCACCGTCACCGAGCTGGTCGGCCTGCACCTCGAGGTGCGCGGCCTGCCGGAGGCCGCCGCGGGCGACCTGCTCGAGGTCCGGACGACGGCCGGCCCGCTGCTGGCCGAGGTCGCCGCCCTGCGCGACGGAGCCGCCATCTGCCTGCCCCTCGGTACGACGACCGGCGTCCGCGTCGGCGACCACGTCCACACGACCGGCGGACCACTGCAGGTCCGGGTCGGCGACGCCCTGCGGGGCCGCGTGCTGGACGGCCTCGGCCGCCCGGTCGACGGCGGTCCGCCGCTCGACGGCCTCGAGGCCGTCTCCACCGAGCTGTCCGCCCCGGACGCGCTGTCGCGCCCGCGCATCACCGAGCCGCTCGGTCTCGGCGTCCGCGCCCTCGACGCGCTGGTGCCCGCGGGCCGCGGCCAGCGGCTCGGCATCATGGCGGGCTCCGGCGTCGGCAAGTCGTCGTTGCTCTCGATGATCGCCCGCGGGACCGACGCGGAGGTCAACGTGATCGCCCTCGTCGGCGAGCGCGGCCGCGAGGTCCGCGAGTTCATCGACGGCGACCTCGGGCCGGAGGGCCTGGCCCGCTCCGTCGTCGTCGTGGCGACCTCGGACGCACCCGCGGTCGAGCGGCTGCGCGCAGCGTTCACGGCGACCCGGATCGCCGAGTGGTTCCGCGACTCCGGCCGCGACGTGCTGCTGATGATGGACTCGCTCACCCGTGTCGCCATGGCCCAGCGCGAGATCGGCCTCTCCGCCGGCGAGCCGCCCGCGACCCGCGGCTACCCACCCAGCGTCTTCGGCCTGCTCCCCCGTCTCCTCGAGCGCGCCGGCACGTCCGCGCACGGCTCGATCACCGGTCTCTACACCGTCCTCGTCGAGGGCGACGACCTCCAGGACCCGATCGGCGACACCGCCCGCTCGATCCTCGACGGCCACGTCGTGCTGAGCCGCGAGCTCGCCACCGCCGGACACTTCCCGGCCATCGACGTGCTCGAGTCGATCTCCCGCGTGCACCGCGCCGTGACCACCCTCGACCAGCAGGGCGACGCCGCCCGGCTGCGCCGGATGCTCGCCGCCCACCGCTCCGTCCGCGAGCTCGTCGAGATCGGGGCGTACGTCGCCGGCGCCGACGAGCACGCCGACGCCGCGCTCGCCCGGCTGCCGCGCATCGAGGCCTTCCTGCAGCAGGACATGGACGAGCTCACCCCGACCACGGACACGTGGGACCGCCTCGCCGGGCTGGTCGCGTCATGAGCGCCCGGGTGCACCGCGAGGACCGCGGCCTGGCCGCCGTGGCGCGGGTCCGTGGCGTCCGCGAGACCGACAGCCGGATCGGCCTGCAGCACGTGCTGGCCGAGGAGGCCGCGCTCGCGACCCGGCTCACCGGGCTCTCGGCCACCCTCGAGTCCGCCGGTGTCGACGCGGTGTCGACGACCAGCGCGCTGGTCGCGCAGCGGACCGCACTCGCGAACGTCGGCGTCCTCGCCCGCGAGGCCCGGACCGAGCTGGCGAGCGCCGAGGTGGTCAGCGCCGAGGCCCGCACCCGCTGGGGCGCGGACCGCGCGCGCCTCGCGGCCGTGGAGCTGCTCCTCGAGCGACGAGCCCTGCGGCGTCGTACCGAGGCGGGGAGGCGGGAGGCCCGCGAGGCCGACGACCTCGCCGCCCAGCGCTGGTCCCGTGGCCGCTCGGAGGACACACCATGAGCATCGACAACGTCACCGCCCGGATCGCCTCGATCCAGGCCCAGCTGGCGCGGTTCACCACGACCTCCGCGACCACGTCGGCGTCGGCCGACTTCTCCACGGCCCTCGCCACGGCGACCGGCGCCGCAGGCGACGCGAACGGCATCACCGGCCAGGACGTGGTCGCCGAGGCCAAGAAGTACCTCGGCCTCCCCTACGTCTGGGGCGGCACCAGCAAGGAGAGGGGCGTCGACTGCTCCGGCCTCGTGCAGCAGGTCTACAAGGCCCTGGGCTACGAGCTGCCGCGCGTCTCGGCCGACCAGGCGCGGTCCGGCACGCCGGTCGCGAGCCTCGCCCAGGCCCAGCCCGGCGACCTGCTCGCGTGGGACAACTCCAGCCGCAACAACGGCGCCGACCACATCGCCATCTACATCGGCGACGGCAAGATGATCGAGGCGCCCCGCACCGGCCTGAACGTCCGCATCGTCGACGTCCCCTCCGACCCGGACATCATCCGCCGCGTGCTGCGCACCGATGCCGCGGCCTCCGGTGTCGGCGGCACGACGGGCGGCATCGCAGCCCGCGTGGGCTCCTCGACGCCGTACGCCGACCTGATCAACCGCGCCGCGGCCCGGACGGGGGTCCCCGGCGAGCTGCTCGCCGCGGTCGCGAAGCAGGAGTCCGGCTTCGACCCGAAGGCCGTCAGCCCCGCCGGCGCGCAGGGCCTGATGCAGCTGATGCCCGGCACCGCCCGCAGCCTCGGCGTCACGAACTCCTTCGACCCGGCCCAGGCCATCGACGGCGGCGCGCGCCTGCTGCGGTCGCTGCTCGACAAGTTCGGCACCCCCGAGCTGGCCCTGGCGGCCTACAACGCCGGCCCCGGCGCCGTCTCCCGCTACGACGGCATCCCGCCGTACCGGGAGACCCAGAACTACGTCCGCAACATCATGGCGATGGTGAGGAGCTAAACCCAGCATGACCATCACACCCTTCCTCCCCGGCATCCCGACGCCGGCCGCCCCCGACGGGGGTACGCCGGGCGAGGTCCCCGCCGGCGACGTCGGCGCCGCCTTCGGCGAGGCCCTCGCGGCCGCGCTCGCGGGCTCGCTCGTCGTCCCGGCCCTCCCGACAGCTCCCATGGTTGAGGTGGGAGGTGCCCCGGCACCCGCGCCCCTCCCGGCGGTTGAGGTGCGAGGCGCCCCGGCACCCGCGCCCCTCCCGGTGGTTGAGGTGCGAGGCGCCCCGGCGCCGAGCCTCGAAACCCCCGGGCCCGATGCATCCGCTGTGCCCAGCACAGTTCCAGCACCACGGCCAGAGGTTTCGAGGCTCGTCGCTGGCGCTCCTCGCACCTCAACCACCGGGGAGGTCGTCGCTGGCGCTCCTCGCACCTNNNCAACCACCGGGGAGGTCGTCGCTGGCGCTCCTC
>NZ_LMIT01000010.1:143003-175675 GCF_001428825.1 Nocardioides sp. Root240
ACATCTCAACCACCGGGGAGGTCGTCGACGGCGCTCCTCACACCTCGACCACCGAGAAGTCGGCGCCGGCGCCGGACCCGACGCAGGCCCCGCCCCCGTCGCCCGGCCCGCCCGGCCTGCCCGGCCTGCCCGCCCTCGGACCCACGGCCACCGCCGCACCCGTCCTCGACCTGACGCCCGAGGCGGTGGGCAAGGCCGTGGTGCAGCAGGTGTTCCCGGAGGTCACCCGGCTCGCGTCCACCGCCGGCAACGGCACCCACCGGATCACGCTCACCCTCCAGCCCGAGCAGCTCGGGGAGGTCCGGGTGACGCTGGTGGTCCGCGACGGCTCCGTGCACGTCCGGCTGGCCGGCGGTGCCGGGGTCGACGGGGTCGACGGCGCCGCCGTGCACCGGGCCCTGGCCGGCGGCGCCCCTGAGCTGCAGCGGCTGCTGGAGCGCACCGGGGCCGAGGCGCGGGTCAGCGTGCGCGACCCGTTCGCGGCCGCACTGCCCACGGTCACCGGGCCGGCCTCGAGCACCGCACCGCAGCCGGTCCTGCCGACGGCCAGCGGACAGCCCGGGTTCCAGACCGGCCCCGACGCGCAGTCCCGCTCGGACCCGCAGGCCCGCCACGACGGGCAGTCCGCCCGCGAGCAGCCCGCGCGGGACCAGCCCCGCCAGCACCAGCCGCGGCCCTCCGCGTACCCCGTCGACCACGTCCCCGTCCCTGCCACCGGTCGTCTCGACCGCACTGTCTGAGGAGGCACCCATGTCCGTCGGATCCACCGAGGCCGTCACGTACGGCGTCACCGGCCACGCCAGCACCGGGTCGACCACGTCGACCGCCACGAGCGCCGACAAGAACATGTTCCTCGAGCTCATGGTCACGCAGATGAAGTACCAGGACCCGATGAACCCCACGGACTCCTCGCAGATGCTCGCGCAGACGGCTCAGTTCACGTCGTTGGAGAAGCTCGAGGCCATCTCGGACCAGAACGCGATGCTCATCAGCACCCAGCTGGCCTTCGGCGCCACGTCGATGATCGGCCAGACCGTGCGCTGGTACGACAAGGACGGCGTCGAGCAGAGCGGCACCGTCCAGGGGACGACCTACATGGGCACCGGTCCGGTGCTCAGCGTCGACGGCCAGCAGGTCGCCATCACCGACGTCGTCAGCGTCGGCGACGCCCCCACCATCAAGCCGCCCACCACCGCCTGATCCACCCGATCGACCCAGCTCAACCGAGAAGGAGAACCACCATGCTTCGTTCGCTCTTCGCCGGCATCTCCGGCCTCCGCGTCAACCAGACCATGCTCGACGTGACCGGCAACAACATCGCCAACGCCAACACCACGGGCTTCAAGGCGAGCACCACCGTCTTCTCCGACACGCTCAGCCAGATGCTGACCGCGGCCTCGGGCGGCAACGCCGAGCGCGGCGGCACCAACCCGATCCAGATCGGCCTGGGTGTCCAGCTCGCGGCGACCTCGACCAACTTCGGCCAGGGCTCGGCACAGCTGACCGGCCGGACGACCGACGTGATGCTGAACGGCGACGGCTTCTTCGTGCTCCGCGACGGCGCCGAGAACGTCTACACCCGCGCCGGAGCGTTCACCTTCGACCAGACCGGCGTGCTCGTCGCACCGAGCGGCATGCGCGTCCAGGGCTACGCGCTCGACGGCGCCGGCCTGCCCACGGGCGGGCCGATCGACGTCGACCTCCACCTGATCGACGGCACCCTGCCGCCCGGGACCGAGCTCACGTCGTACTCGATCGGTGCCGACGGCAAGGTCCGCGGTGTCTTCTCCGACGGCGTGCAGCGCGACATCTGCCAGCTCGCCGTGGCCGACTTCACCAACCCGATGGGCCTGGAGAAGATCGGTGACACGACCTTCCGCGAGTCCGCCAACTCGGGCGCGGTCCAGCTCGGCATCGCCGGCCAGGGCCAGCGTGGCCAGATCCAGGCCGGGGCACTGGAGATGTCGAACGTCGACCTGTCGGCCGAGTTCACCAACCTGATCCTCGCGCAGCGCGGCTTCCAGGCCAGCTCGCGCGTCATCACCACGAGCGACCAGGTGCTCGAGGAGCTCGTCAACATCAAGCGCTGACCATCCCGCTCCCGTCGTCCCTGACGAATCTGTCGCGACACGCCGGTGGACACGACCAAAACGTCAGGTACGACGGGGGACGGCCGATGGGAGCGGCGGAGTGCCACGGACGGCACGACCGCACGAACCACGCACACGGAGGTGCCGCGGTGATCTCGTTGACCCGACTGTCGGGGACCACGTTCCTGCTGAACGCTGACCTCGTCGAACGCGTGGACTGCACGCCCGACACCGTGGTGACCCTCGTGGACGGCACGAAGTACCTCGTGTCCGAGTCCCTCGACGAGGTGCTGGCCGCGGTGGTCGACTACCGCGCCTCCATCGTCGCCCGCGCCGCCCTGCCCGACGCGGCCACGCTGCCGCCGGTACGGGCCCGGGCGACCCGGCTCTCCGCCGTTCCCCTGCCCGACCGCGGCTCGCCCCGGCGCGGCCCCGACCGCCAGCGAGGAGTGACCCCGTGAAGGACATCGCCACCCCGGTCGGGATCGGCCTCGGCCTGGTGATCATCGTCGTCGCCAACGTGCTCGAGGGCGGCAACCCGATGAGCCTGATCCTGCTGCCGCCCATGCTCCTCGTCCTCGGTACGACGGTCATGGTCACCGTGGCCGGCGGCACGATGGCCGACGCGAAGGCCGCGATCAAGAACATCAAGCGCGCGATCAGCGGCGCGGTCGAGCCGGCCGACACCCTGGTCCCCCAGGTCGTCACCCTCGCCGAGCGGGCCCGCCGCGAGGGCCTCCTCGCGCTCGAGGACAGCCTGCGCGAGATCGACGACCCGTTCCTCGTCAAGGGCGTCACCATGGCCATCGACGGCACCGACCCGGAGGACGTCCGGGACATCCTCGAGGCGGAGCTGCGCGCCAAGAAGCGCGACGACAAGCAGGCCGCGAAGTTCTTCAGCGACGCCGGCGGCTACGCCCCGACGATCGGCATCATCGGCACCGTCATGGGCCTGGTGCACGTGCTGGAGAACCTCGCCTCCCCCGAGGAGCTCGGCCACCTGATCGCCGGCGCCTTCGTCGCCACCCTGTGGGGCGTGATGTCCGCCAACGTCGTGTGGCTGCCGATCGCCAGCCGGCTCAAGCGCCTCGGCGAGCTCGAGTGCGCCCGCATGGAGCTGGCGATCGAGGGCGTCTCGGCCATCCAGTCCGGCGCCAACCCGCGCCTGGTCGCGGAGAAGCTGCGCTCGCTGCTGCCCACGGGCACGGCCGAGCAGGAGGCCGCCTGATGTCCGCCGCCAAGTCGAAGGGGCACCCGCCCCGCCGGCGCCACCACGACGACGAGCACGACGAGCACCACGTCGACGAGCGGTGGCTGGTCACCTACGCCGACATGGTCACCCTGCTGATGGTGCTGTTCATCGTCATGTTCGCGATGTCGACCGTCGACGAGAAGAAGTACGCCCAGCTCAAGGACGGCCTCGCCGAGGGCTTCGGCCGCGAGCAGTCGATCCTCTCCGGGGCCAGCCCGGTCTCCAACGCCAAGGGCGCGAACGACCCGGGTGAGGCGTCGTACCAGATGCTGCTGGCCCAGGTCCCCGAGAACCAGCGCGAGACGGTCACCAGGATCCTCAAGGAGTCCGACCGGCTCCGCAACGAGCGCGCGTATGGCGACGCGAAGGCCGAGGTCGACCGGCTCCTGAAGGTGTGGCAGCAGATCGACCGCGCCCTGCGCCGGGAGGGCCTGCGCGAGGATGTCCGCGCCACCATCGACGACCGCGGGCTCGTCGTCAGCCTGGTCTCGGAGCATGTCGTCTTCAACGCGAACGTCGCCGAGCTGACCGACCGCGGGCGCCGGGTGGTCGACACCCTCGCCCCCGTGCTGAAGCTGCTGAGCGAGCCCATCGAGGTCGACGGCCACACCAACCAGGAGAAGGTGAAGCCGAAGTTCTACCCGACCGACTGGGAGCTCTCGCTCGCCCGCGCCGCCCACGTACTGCGCCGGCTCGAGGAGGTGCACGGCATCCGCGCCGGACGTCTGCGCGCCACCGGGTTCGGCCACACCAAGCCGCTGGTCGACCCGGCCCGCGCCGGCTCCCAGAAGGTCAACAAGCGCGTCGACATCGTCGTGCTGAGCCAGGCGCCGGCCGAGACCCGTGCCCTGATGGGCGACGCCTACGACGAGGTACGACGCGAGGCCGGCCTCGACGACCCCGACGTCGGTGCCGCCAGCACGCACACCCCCACCTCCGGCGCCGATGCGGCCGCCCGTCCCGCCCCCCTCCGACGAGAGGACCTCCCGTGAGCACCACGATCGCCCCCAACCAGGCCGCCCCGGCCGTCGAGTCGCCGCCCGGCAAGGGCAAGGGGAAGACCCTGATCGTCGGCGTCCTCGCGCTCGCGATCGCGGCCGGCGCCGGCTGGTACTTCTTCCTCAAGCCGTCCGGGTCCAAGGAGCCGGAGCCCGGCGAGGTGGTGCCGCTCGAGGCGATCCAGGTCAACCTCGCGAGCGGCCACTACCTCCGCCTGGGCATGGCCCTGCAGCTCACCACCAGCGCCCACGAGGCCGACGGCAGCAAGGCGCTCGACGCCGCGATCACCGTGTTCAGCGGCCTCTCGGTCAGCGAGGTCAACAACACCAAGACCCGCGGGCACCTCAAGGACGAGCTGGAGACCGAGCTCGACCACCTGTACCACGGTGACGTGATGGGGGTGTACTTCACCGAGTTCGTCACCCAGTAGCCCGGCTCCGACCGCCGCACCCGGGACCGTCCCCGGGACCCTGCGTAGTCCGTTCGGGTCACGGGACCCTGACCGCTCGCCGCGGCCGCGACCCCTCAGGTGGCCTCCCGCTGCGACGATGGGTGCTGCGTGACCCTCGCTCCGCAACGGCCCCGGCGCCGTCCGCGCACGACCGAGCCGACGCCGTACGACTTCCGTCGACCGATCCAGCTCAGCCGCGAACACCAGCGCACGCTGCAGCTGGGCTTCGACGGCTTCGCGCGCCAGGCGACGACGGTCTTCACCAGTTCGCTGCGCACCGTCTGCACCGTCGCGCTCGTCGGGATCGAGCAGCGCACCTATGCGGAGTACGTCGACAGCCTCGGCCCGTCGACCTACATGACGCTGTTCTCCGCCGACCCCATGCCCGGCACCGGCGTGCTGGAGATCCCGCTGTTCGCGACGATGTCCTGCCTCGACCACATGCTCGGCGGGCCCGGCTCCGACGAGCAGCCCGACCGCCCGCTGACCGAGATCGAGGACGGGGTCTTCAGCGGCCTCGTCGAGCGGCTGCTCGGGGAGATGCGCTACTCGCTCGAGGGCCTCGTGGCGCTCGAGCCGACGATCACCGGCATCGAGTACAGCCCCCAGTTCGCGCAGGTCGCGGCCGCTGCCGACGTGATGGTCGTGGTCTCCCTCGAGCTCAAGATCGGCGAGCAGGCACACCGGATGTCGGTCTGCCTGCCGTTCAGCGGCCTGCTCCCCCACCTGACCAACGCCTCCGGCAGCGGCGCGATGTCCGACCGCGAGCGCGCCCAGCGCGCCGAGTCGGCCCAGCTGCTGCAGGAGCAGTTCAACCGGGTTCCCGTCTCGGTGGCGGTGCGCTTCCGGCCGATCACGCTCGACCCCGGCGTCCTCGCCGCGCTCGAGCCCGGCTCGGTCGTGCGGCTGAGCCACCCCGCGTCGGCCCCGCTCGACGTCACCGTCGCCGGCAACACCTTCGCCCACGCCACCCCCGGAGCCCGCGGCCAGCGCCTGGCCGCACTCATCGTCACCACGCCCGAGGAGAACTCATGACCGACGCCACCCCCGCGCTCGCCGAAGCCGTCGCGGAGGCCGCTGCCGCCGTGCTGCCCTCGGTCAGCCCGCTCGTCCTCGGGCCGGTGCAGCCGGGCTCCCCGCACGTCGCCGCGGCCTTCGCCGGTGGCGCCGTCGCCGAGCTCGACGGCGGGGTCCCCGGTGTGGTCGTGGTCCTCGTCGGCAACGAGCTGGTGGACGCGCTCGCGTCCAGCCCGCTCGGCGGTCTCGACGTCGCCGCCGCCGTGCAGCCCGCGCTCGACGCCGCGGCCCACCGGCTCGGCGCCCGTGCCCGCAGCGCCGCCACCGTCGACCTCGGGGCCGACGACTTCGACATCGCCGCCCTGCTCGGCGGCGAGTTCAGCACCGTGCCGCTGATCGGCACCGGCATCGCCGCCGCCGTGCTGGTCCCTGCCGCCACGCTCGCCGGCGCCAAGGACCCGATCACCGAGACCGACCCTGCGCCCGCCGCCGCCGACGCCGTGGCCGCCGCGGTGATCGACGAGCCCTTCGTCCCGGCGTTCGGGCAGGCGCCCGCGCCCGTCGTACCACGGGGGCTGGAGCTGCTCCACGGTGTCGACATGGAGGTGACCGTCGAGCTGGGCCGGACCCGGATGACGGTCCGCGACCTGCTCGCGCTGACCCCCGGCGCCGTGCTCGAGCTGGACCGCGCCGCCGGCAGCCCGGCCGACCTGCTGGTCAACGGCCGGCTCGTCGCGCGCGGCGAGGTCGTCGTCGTCGACGAGGACTTCGGCCTGCGCGTCACCGAGATCCTCGACGCCGCCAAGACCGCCTGAGCACCGCCGTGATCGCCCTGTCCGCCTCCGACCCGAGCATCGGGGCCCTGGCCTTCCGGCTGCTGGGCTCGCTCGCCGTCGTCGTCGGGCTGCTCCTGCTGATCGCGCGCTGCGTGAACCGTCGCTTCAAGACCCCCGCGGGTGCGGCCATCCAGGTCGTGCACCGCCAGGCCCTCGGCCGCGGGCAGGGCGTCGCCGTCGTGTCCGTCGGCACCCGGGTGCTCGTGCTGGGCACCACCGAGCAGCAGGTCACCCTGCTCGCCGAGGTGGAGCCCGACGAGGTCGGCCTCGACGTGCTCGCGGACGGCGGCCTCGGCCCGATCGGGGTCGTTCCCGACGCCGACACCGACGCCGATGCCGAGACCGCCGCGCCGGCCCCACGCCGTACGACGGCCACCGGACCCCTCGCCGGCTCGATCCTCTCGGCCGACACCTGGAAGCAGACCCTCGCCGCCGTCACCGGACGGCGCGCGTCGTGACCCTCGTCCACCAGCTCGCGCTCGCCGTGGTGGCGCCGGGCGGCCCCAACGGACCGACCGGCCCCGGTGGCGGCGGCAGCGTGCAGATCGACCTGACGGGGCTGACCGACAAGCCCAGCAACAGCCTGGTCGTCTTCCTCTCGCTGACGCTGATCAGCCTGCTGCCCGCGATCGTGCTGACCTGCACCAGCTTCACGAAGATCCTCGTGGTGCTCGGCCTGACCCGCAACGCGCTGGGCCTGCAGCAGACACCGAACAACCAGGTGCTCGCCGGGCTCGCGCTCTTCCTGAGCCTGTTCATCATGGCGCCGGTCCTCGGCGACATCAACGACGCCGGCGTGCAGCCCTACCTGGACGGCGCGAAGAACACCTCGCAGGCCTTCCACGACGGGATGGAGCCGCTGCGCGGCTTCATGCTCGACAACACCGACGACGAGGAGCTGATGCTCCTCACCAACGTCGCGGACCGCAAGCTGCCCGAGAAGCGCGAGGAGGTCTCGACCGCGACGCTGATCCCGGCCTTCGTGCTCTCGGAGCTCAAGGACGCCTTCATCATCGGGTTCATCGTCTTCATCCCGTTCCTCGTCATCGACATCGTCGTGAGCGGGGCGCTGATGAGCCTCGGCATGATGATGATGCCGCCGGTGATGGTGTCGTTGCCGTTCAAGCTCCTGCTGTTCGTGATGGTCGACGGGTGGGCGTTGGTCATCAAGTCGCTCGTCGCGTCGTACGGCGGGAGTGGTTAGGGTGACCGACACCGCGATCATCGAGATCGCCCTCAAGACGATGCTGGTGGCGCTGAAGCTCTCCGCACCGATCCTCGCGACCTCGCTCGTGATCGGCTTCGCGATCTCGCTCTTCCAGTCGATGACGCAGATCCAGGAGTTCACGCTCGCCTTCGTGCCCAAGCTGGTCGGCGTCGGCGTCGCCCTGCTGTTCTGCGGGAACTGGATGCTGCACACGCTGATGGCGTTCACCGCCGAGCTCTTCCAGCTGCTGCCGGACCTCCTGGTCTAGGGCGTCGTGGTCCTGTCCGTCGACGGCGCATCGCTGATCGCGCTGCTGCTCGCGTCGGTACGCGTGGTGGCGTGGCTGGCCGTCGTACCGCCGTTCTCGAGCCGGGGCATCCCGGCCATGGCGAAGGTGATCCTCTCGCTCGGGCTGTGCCTGGCCGTCACGCCGGTGCTCGCCGAGCAGGACCTGCCCATGACGACGTTCGCGCTGATGACGGCGACCGCGGCACAGGCGCTGATCGGCCTCGCGATGGGC
This sequence comes from Nocardioides sp. Root240, assembly GCF_001428825.1. Lineage (GTDB taxonomy): Bacteria > Actinomycetota > Actinomycetes > Propionibacteriales > Nocardioidaceae > Nocardioides. Next base: position 151,376 of record NZ_LMIT01000010.1, read on the forward strand.
TACGTCACGATGCTGCTGTTCGCCGCGGTCGGCGCCGCCGGCTCGCTGATCGACCTCTTCGGCGGCTTCGCGCTGGCGGCCGCGTGGGACCCGCTCGGCATGAACATGAACACCGTCTTCGGCCGCTTCCACCAGATGCTGGCGACCGTGCTGCTGCTCGTGTCCGGCGGCCACCTGCTGGTGATCGGCGGCCTGCTGAGCACCTTCCGCTACCTGCCGCTGAACGGGATGCCCGACATCTCGAGCTGGGAGGGCGTGCTGGTCACGGCGTTCTCGATGTTCTTCACCGTCGCCGTCCAGATGGCGCTGCCGATGATCGCGGTGCTCTTCGTCGCCGACCTCGCGCTCGCACTGCTGACGAAGGTGGCGCCGCAGCTCAACGCGCTCAACGTGATGTTCCCGGCCAAGGTGGGGCTGACGCTGCTGCTGCTCGGGATGTCCTTCCCGATGCTGCCGCAGGCGGTCGAGCACCTCGTCGGCCTCGCCAACGAGGCCATGGCGACCATGGCGGGGGCGTGAGCGATGAGCGACCAGGAGAAGACCGAGAAGCCCACACCCAAGCGGAAGAAGCAGGCCCGCAAGGACGGCCAGGTCCCGCGCACGCCCGAGCTCGGCAGCTGGCTCGGGCTGTTCATGGTCACCCTCGCGATGGGCCCGCTCCTGGACCACGAGGGCGATGCGCTGCGCACGATGCTGACCACGCACCTGCGCGCCGCGCAGGACCCGTCGGTCCCCCTCGCCCTCTCGCTGCTGGGCGATGCTGCCCGCCACGTCTTCCTCACCCTGGTGCTGCTCGGCTCGATGGCGCTCGTCGTCGGCGTGGTCTCGGCGCTCGCGCAGGGCGGCTTCTACCTCTCCCCCAAGCTCGCGAAGCCGGACCCGAAGAAGCTCAACCCGATCCAGGGCGCCAAGCGCGCCTTCGGCATGCACGCCCTGTGGGAGGGCGTGAAGGTGCTGGTCAAGAGCAGCGTCGTGGCACTGATCGCCTGGGGCGCGATCCGCTCGATCATGCCCCTGGTCGGCGGCCTGCTGCCGATCGACAACGTCATCGCCCACGCCACCGCCGAGGTCTCGCACCTGCTGATGACGGTCTCCGTGGCCGGGCTGGCGATGGCTGCCGCCGACTACGCGATGATGCGCCGCAAGATCGGCAAGCAGATCCGGATGAGCCACAGCGAGATCAAGCAGGAGCACAAGCAGGCCGAGGGCGACCCGATGGTCAAGAGCGCCATCCGCAGCCGCCAGCTCGCCGCGGCCCGGAACCGGATGTTCGCCGACGTCGGCACCGCCGACGTCCTGCTGGTCAACCCGACCCACGTCGCCGTCGCCCTCCGCTACGACCCCGAGCGGGGCGCCCCCCGCGTCGTCGCCCGCGGCGCCGGCGCGATCGCCGCCAAGATCCGCGAGCGCGCCGCCGAGGAGCGGGTCCCGCTCGTCCAGGACGTCCCGCTCGCCCGCGCCCTCTACCGCCACTGCCAGGTCGGCCAGGAGATCCCCCGCGAGCTGTGGGCCGCGGTCGCCCAGGTGCTGGCCTTCGTGCTCAGCCGCCGCAACGCCGGCCAGTACGGCGGCGAGCACCGCACCCCCCGTCGTACCGACGAGCTGCCCGAGGTCCTCGCGCACGCCCGGCGCCGGCGGGTGGCCGGCGGTGCATGAATCCCCGCTCAGGCGGGGATTCCCGCGCTTGCTGACGGTTGCAACCGTCACCAACCGCAGGAGAACGTCAGCAACCCCGACACCTCAACCCGGGCGAGAACCGGCCGATGAGCAGGACGGCGCCAGGACGACGCCACTTCGCAGCGCCATGGACGGCCCGTCGAGAGGCTGACCTCGCCCATGCCCAAGTCGCTGACGAAGCTCGGCGTGCCGCTCGGCATCGTGCTCATCGTCGTGATGCTCGTCGTACCGCTGCCGGCGGTGCTGCTCGACCTGCTCATCGCGATGAACATCACCGGCGCGCTGCTCGTCCTGATGGTCGCGATGTTCATCCACAAGCCGCTGGAGTTCGCCGCGTTCCCGTCGGTGATCCTGGTGATGACGCTGTTCCGGCTCGCGCTCAACGTCAGCGCGACCCGGCTCGTCCTGCTCGACGGGTACGCCGGCAAGGTGATCGACACGTTCGGCCACTTCGTCGTCGGCGGGTCGCTGATCGTCGGCCTGATCGTGTTCTCGATCCTGCTGGTCATCCAGTTCGTCGTCATCACCAACGGTGCCGGCCGCGTCGCCGAGGTCGGCGCGCGGTTCACGCTCGACGCGATGCCCGGCAAGCAGATGGCGATCGACGCGGACCTCAACTCGGGCCTCATCGACGAGGAGGAGGCACGGCGGCGGCGGGCCGAGGTGCACGCCGAGGCGGACTTCCACGGTGCGATGGACGGTGCGTCGAAGTTCGTGAAGGGCGACGCGATCGCCGCGATCGTGATCACCCTGGTCAACCTGCTCGGCGGCTTCGCGATCGGCGTCGCGCAGTACGGCATGCCGTTCGGCGACGCGATCAACACCTACTCGCTGCTGTCCATCGGCGACGGCCTGGTCTCGCAGGTCCCCGCCCTGCTCCTGAGCGTCGCGACCGGCCTGATCGTGACCCGCTCGGTCGCCGACTCCGACATGGGCTCCGACATCGTCGGCCAGATCTTCGCCCGCAAGATGCCCCTGCGCGTCGCGGGCTTCGGCGCGCTGGCGCTCTGCATCATCCCGGGCCTGCCGAAGCTGCCCTTCCTCGTGGCCGGCGGCGTCATGCTCGTCGCCGCCAGCCGGATCGACGACGAGGTCGCGGCGGCCACCGCCGCCGACCAGGCCGGTACGGCGGGCGAGCTCGCCGTCTCGCCGGACTCCCCCGAGGCGCTGGTCGCCGAGATCCGCGTCGATCCGCTGGGCCTGGAGCTGTCGGCCGACCTGATCGACCTGGTCGACACCCGCACCGGCGGCGACCTGCTCGACCGGGTGAAGGCGTTGCGGCGCAAGGTGGCCGGCGAGCTCGGCATCGTGATCCCGCCGGTGCGTACCCGCGACAACCTCGAGCTGCCGCCGAACACCTACGCGATCACGCTCTTCGGCGCCGAGGTCGCCCGCGGCGAAGCACCCCGCGGCACCGTCCTCGCCATCGGCGACTTCCTCGGCTCACTGCCCGGGACGCCCACGCAGGAGCCGGTCTTCGGGCTCGAGGCGAAGTGGATCCCGGCGGAGCTGCGGCACCAGGCGGAGATCGGCGGCGCCACCGTCGTCGACCGCGCATCGGTCGTCACCACGCACCTCTCCGAGGTCGTCCACCAGCACGCCAGCCGCCTGCTCGGCCGCGAGGACGTGCGCCTGCTCACCGACATCGTCAAGCGCAGCCACCCCGTCGTGATCGAGGAGCTCACCCCCGTCCAGCTGCCCCTCGGCGAGGTGCAGCGCGTGCTCCGCTCCCTGCTCGAGGAGCGCATCCCGATCCGCGACCTGGTGTCGATCTTCGAGGCGCTGTCGGTCCGCGCCGCGACGTCCAAGGACCACGACGGCCTGGTGGAGGCGGCCCGTGCCGCGCTCGAGCCCTCGCTCGCCAGCCCGTACGTCGTCGACGGCGCCCTGCACGCGATCAGCCTCGAGCCGCTGCTCGAGCAGCAGATGCTCGAGGGGCTGCGGCCCACCGACCAGGGCGCGGTCATCATCCTCGACCCGGACCTCGCCCAACGGGTGCTGCTCGGACTCGTCCAGGCCGCGCAGGCCGCCGAGAACGGCGGGGTCCGGCCGGTCCTCGTGTGCGCGCCCCAGATCCGGTCCGCGGTACGACGCCTCGTGGCACCCGCCGTCGACCGGCTCCCGGTGCTCGCCTACTCCGAGCTGGGTGCGGCCCGTGAGGTCCGCTCCGTCGGGGTGGTCGGCGCCGGCGGCGTCCACCCGGCCCTCGCTGCGGCAGGTGCGTGATGGGCACCCTGCTGGACCTCCGGGTCGTGCTGGTAGCCGCGGTCGTGGCCTCGCCGGCGGCGTACCGGGCGAGCCAGGGGCTGCTCTCCCCGGACCAGGCGATGGCCCGCTTCGTGGCGGTGTTCCTGGCCGTCGCCGCGACGACCGTGCTGGTGCGCGCGGTCTGGCCGCTCGTCGCCGGCACCTCGACGGACACCGGGACGGACGCCGGCGTTCCGGACGGCGAGGAGCTCAGCCCACCGCCGGAATGACCCACTCGAGGGTCGTGCCCTCACCCGGCGCGGACGTCACGGTGACGTGACCACCGAGGTCGGCGGCGCGGGCACGCAGGTTGCCGGTGCCCTGGCCCTTCGACCGCTGCTTCGGGTCGAAGCCCCTGCCGTCGTCGGTGACGCGGACCCGGAACCAGGCCGACGACGCGGTCAGCTCGACGGACACCGACGTGGCGTCGGCATGGCGCATCACGTTCGACAGCGCCTCACGCAGGGTCATCAGGACGTGGGTGCCGGCCTCGGGCACGAGTGCCCGGTCGACGGGTCCGGAGACGCGGAGCACCGGCTGGAAGCCCAGCAGCACGGCGTACTCCCCGAGCAGCGAACGGACCTCGTCGAGCAGAGGACGCCCCGCACCGGTGCCGAGCTCGAAGATCGCCGCGCGCAGCTCCTTGATCGCCACGTCGAGCTCGGTGATCGCGCCGTCCACGCGGGTGCGCAGCTCGGCGACGTCGAGGCCGCGGGCGCCCTGGAGCTGCATGCCGGTGGCGAAGAGGCGCTGGATGACGAGGTCGTGCAGGTCGCGGGCGATCCGGTCGCGGTCCTTGGCGACGAGCAGCTGGGCGCGGTCGCGCAGGGCCTGGTCGCGGTCGAGGATGAGGCCGACCTGGACGGCGGTGACGGCGACGAGGTCGAGCATGATGCCGCGCAGCGACGGGGTCTCGTGGGCCTGGTCGACGATGATCACGCCGGAGCCCGCGAGCCGCGTGTGCACGGGGACGACGAGCGTCGCGCTGCCCGGCCCGACGGGCAGGCGCACCGGCGCCCGGGTGGCGTCGACCTCGCGAATCTGGTCCGCGAGCCGCTCCACCGCCTCGGCCGCGTCGCCCTCGCCGGCCACCTGCCGGATCTCCATCAGGTCGCCGTCGCGGCGCACGTAGGTCACCAGACGCGCGCCGCACAGGTCGCGCAGGGAGACGGCGAGCTCGTCGAGCGCCTCCTGCACACGCAGCGTGCCGGACACGTCGCTGCCGACCTCGGCCGTGCTCGCCACCCAGCGCCGGCGCCACTCGACCTGCTCGAAGGTGCGCGCGTTGTCGATCATCACGCCGGCCGCGCGGGCCAGCGCCTCCACCAGCGCCTGGTCGGTCGCGGTGAACTCCGCCCCGCCGCGCTTGTTGCCGAGGTAGAGGTGCCCGAAGGCCTCGTCGCCGACCATCACCGGCGCCCCGAGGAAGCGGTCGATCATCGGGTGGGCGTGGGGGAACTCGCCGAGGGACTCGGGGTGCGTGGCCACGTGGTCGACCCGGATCGCGCGACGCTCGCGCGGCACCAGGCCGAGCAGGCCGTGGCCCTTCGGCATCATCCCGATCTTGTCGAACTGGTCGGCGACGGCGTCGTTGGGCACCAGGTCGGTGAACTGGCCGTCGTCGTCGACGATGCCCAGCACGCCGTACTCGGCGTCGGTGAGCCGGCACGAGGCCTCGACGATGCGCGACAGCACGCCGCGCAGGTCCAGGTCGGACCCGATCGCGACCATGGCGTCCAGCAGTGCCCGCGCCTCCGGCGGCAGCTCCAGGTCCATCAGTGGCCGATCCCCTCCCACAGCGATCCCTGACAGGCTCAGGCTATCCCCTTTCGGGGGTCAGCGGGCGGCTGACATCCGGGCCATCGGCACCGGGACCTCGGTCCTGAGGCGTCGGGACCCGGTTCTCGGAACCGGCGTCAGAACCTGCGCAGCTGGTAGAGCCCCCGGGTCCGCGCGACGACGGTGCCCTCGGCGTCCACGACCTCGGTGTCGAGGTCGAAGTTCGACTTCCCGTTCTCGGCGGTCTCGGCCAGCACCCGCTCGATCGTCTCGTCCGTCAGCGTCGCGCGGGCCACCACGTCGGTCGTCGCCGGCCGCAGGAAGTCGATGGTCACCTGCTTCACCAGCGGGACCGCCCCCTCGAGCACGAGGGACGTGCTGGCGTAGACGCCGCCGAGGACCTCGGCGACCGAGAACAGCGACCCGGCGTACGACGTCCCGAAGTGGTTGACGTTGGGCGCCGCGGGCAGCCGCGCGGCCACGGTGTTGCGGCCGGCCTCGACGACCTCGAGCTGCATGGCCTCGAAGATCGGGATCATCTTGCGGACGTGCGCGGTGACTTCCTCGGGAGTGCTCACCTCGCGCAATCTAGCGAGGTGGGGACCGTGCCGGACGCACAGCCGCACCCGGCTCGCCTGTCGACCCGAACAGTTACCTGTGACACGCGTCACTGCAATACTCGCCGGATCGGCCTCATGGGGCGGCCGCGGCAGGAGGTTCGCAGACGTGCGCGAATGGTCGGAGATCGTCGAGGACGTCCAGACGAACTGGTGGATCTACGCCGCGATGCCGTTCGTCGCCGGCCTGATCGGCTACTTCACCAAGCTGGTCGCGATCCGCATGATGTTCCGCCCCCACCAGTACAAGGGCATCCGGCCGTTCGGCTGGCAGGGCATCATCCCCCGCCGCGCGGCGCAGATGGTCGAGGTCCTCTGCGAGACCCTCACCGGGCGGCTGGTGTCGACGCAGGACATCGTCAGCAAGGTCGACGGCAAGGAGCTGGCCAAGCGCATCGACCGGCCGTTGCGCAAGGAGATCGCGCGGATCGTCCCGCTGGTCGCGGAGGAGTACCAGCCGGCGATGTGGCGGATGCTGCCCGGGCCCGCACAGGACCTCGTCGTGCAGCGGGCCCAGGACACGGCTGTCGAGCTGGTCCCGAAGCTGGTCAAGAAGATCCAGAAGAACATCGACGACGTCTTCGACCTGCAGGAGATGGTGACGGCCGAGTTCCTCTCAGACCCCGACATCCTCGAGTCGATGTTCCTCGACGTCGGCAAGCTCGAGTTCCAGTTCATCCGGCGCAGCGGACTGATGTTCGGCTTCTTCATCGGCTTCCTGCAGGCCGCCCTCTGGGCCGCCACCCACTCGCCCTTCGTCATGCCGGTCTTCGGCCTGTTCATCGGCTGGTTCACCGACTGGGCCGCACTGCGCCTGATCTTCAACCCGAAGGAGCCGACGAAGTACCTCTTCGGCCTGATCACCTGGCAGGGCCTCTTCCTGAAGCACCGGATCTCGGTCTCGCAGGAGTACGGCACCCTGATCGCCAGCCGCGTGCTCACCTCCGAGCGCGTGGTCCGCAGCATGTTCGCGGGTCCGTCGCGGCAGAAGATGGTCGACCTCGTCGCCCCGCTCATCCAGGACGCGATGCGCGACGAGCTGACCGACATCGAGAAGCACGTACGACGCGAGTTCGGCCGACTCGCCCCACCCGAGCTCGAGGAGCTCGGCGTCGGTGAGCTGACCTTCGGCTCGGTGCTCGGCGTCTTCAGCAACGCCGTCAGCCGGCCGGTGCGTCAGGCCGCCGGCGTCGGCCTCGACATCGCGCAGGTCGGTCCGATGGCGCAGACCACCGCCGAGGAGTTCGTCGCCGTCCTCCCGGACCTGCTGTCGAACTCCTTCGAGTACCTCGACGACCGGCTCCAGATCGAGGCACTGATGTCGGAGAAGATGGCGCAGATGACGCCCGAGCAGTTCGAGGGCGTGCTGCGCCCGGCCTTCCAGGCCGACGAGAAGACCCTGATCGCGGTCGGCGCGGTCCTCGGCTTCCTCGTCGGCGAGCTCCAGGTCTTCCTCGTCGAGCACCTCAGCCGGTGAGCAGCCCCGCTCGCCACCACCCACCCCAGAAGGAGGCCGCCATGGCCAGCAAGAAGAGCAGCAACCAGCAGGTGACCAACTACGTCAGCGGCCTCGTGGACACCACCAAGGGCCTGCTCGACGACCTCACCTCCACCGCCGGCGACCTCGAGAAGAAGGCCAAGAAGGGTGGCAAGAAGGCCGCCAAGGCCGTCGTACCGTCGAAGAAGGACGTCAAGGCGCTCCAGCAGCAGATCAAGGACCTCGGCAAGCAGGCCGAGAAGCTCGCCAAGGTCCGCAAGGCCAAGTGAGCCACCCCTCCGTTCTGCAGTGCGTAGGATGAGCAGCACTGCAGAAGAGGAGGACACCCCATGGGCAAGGACGACCCGCGCCTCATCAAGCGCTACGCCAACCGCAAGCTCTACGACACCGACCTGCGCCAGTTCACCACCCTCGACGACCTCTCCGGCCTGCTCGACAAGGGCATCCGGTTCGTCGTGCGCGACCACGACTCCGGCGACGACCGCACCGACGAGGTGCTCGCCCAGGTGCTCGGCCGCCGCGTCCGCGGCGGCTCCGGCGGCGCCGACCTGCTGTCCGGACTGCTGCGCGCCCCCAGCCAGATCGCCCAGCAGCTGGTGGGCGAGGCCACCGGACTCGGTACGACGGCGCCCGAGCCCGAGGAGCCGACCAAGCCCAAGAAGGCCAAGTCCGGCAAGAAGAAGTCGGGCGCAGCGACGAAGGCGAAGAAGTCCGCGAAGCCGGACGGCAAGGCTGACGAGGTCGAGCGGCAGCAGCAGGAGATCGCCGAGCTGCGCAGCCAGATCTCCGAGCTCACGGCAGCGGTCTCGCTGCTCGTCCAGGAGCGGATCGACGCCCACGAGGCGTCGCCGGACAGCGGTGCCGCCGACGCGGAATGACGCAGCGCGTAGTGACCTGCGCCACAATGCATTGCGTAATAATCTACGCTCTGCGTAATCTTGAGCCATCGGCAGGAACAACCACCTCACACCAAGGAGCAGGACGATGGCGAAGAACAAGAACCAGCAGGTCACCAACTACCTCACCGGTCTGGTCGACACCACCAAGGACCTCCTCGACGACCTCACCTCGACCGCGGGCAAGATCGAGAAGAAGGCCCGCAAGAACGGCAAGAAGGCCACCAAGGCCGTCGTTCCGTCGAAGAAGGACATCAAGGGCGTCCGCGACCAGGTCAAGGACCTGAGCAAGCAGACCCAGAAGCTCGCCAAGGTCGCCAAGTGACCGCCCCGGCCACGAAGGCGCCCGCCCGGAAGGCTCCGGCCAGGAAGGCCCCGGCCGCCACCGCCCCGGCGACCAAGGCCCCGGCCACGAAGGCTCCGGCCAAGAAGGCTCCGGCCAAGAAGTCGAGGAAGAAGTCCGACCGCGTGGTCACCGACTACTTCTCGGGCCTGGTCGACACCACCAAGGACATCCTCGACGACCTGCTGGAGACGGCCGGCGACGTGGAGGAGAAGGCCCGCAAGCGGAGCAAGAAGGCCGCCAAGGCGGTCGTTCCGTCCAAGAAGGACATCAAGGGCGTCCGCGACCAGGTCAAGGACCTGGGCAAGCAGACCCGCAAGCTCGCCAAGATCGGCAAGTGACCCGGGGCCTCACCGCCTGAACGCACGAGCGCCCGGACCGATGCAGACGGTCCGGGCGCTCGACGTGTTCGTGGGCTCTCGCGGGCAGGCGCTCAGGCCACGTCGTACCGGGCCTGGCCCAGGCGCGGGTGGCTCGAGCCCTCGAGCAGCACGTCGACCACGAGGTCCACGTCGTCGACCATCGGCACGTGGCCGCACTTCGGCAGGCTCACGTGCGTCGCGTGCGGCAGCGCCTTGCGGGCGCGCTCGGCCTGGTAGGGCAGCAGCACGAGGTCGCGCGTGCCCCAGGCCACGGTCACCGGGATCGACGGGTCGATCGACCGGTCGAAGGGCTCGCCGCCGTCGATGATCGTCTTCAGGGCGGGCTTCGCGGCCACCAGGCCGTGCACGTCGCCCAGCACGCGCTCGGCGTCGAGGCGACCCCCGTGGGTCATGAGCAGGCCCATCGCGGCGGCGCGTGCGGGCGCCGTCCTCAACAGGGTCGGCGCGATCGGCTCGAGCAGGGTCGCGGCGCCGGTCAGCGCGACGAAGACCGCGCGGATGTAGAGGAAGTCGAGGTTGCCGCGCCAGAAGCCCGCCGGCGCCAGCGTCGTCGCGCTGCTGACGAGGTCGTCGGCCGCCGCCTCGAGGGCGATCCGGCCGCCGAGCGAGTTGCCGGCGATGTGCGGGCGGTCGAGGTCCTGCTCGGCGAAGAAGTCCTCCAGGATGCCGCGGAGCTGGTCCTTGATCGGACGGCCGTCCGGCACCAGGGCCGGGGACTCGCCGTGGCCGGGCAGGTCCAGCAGGATCACCTCGCGGTGCTCGGCCAGCCGGTCGACCACCGGGTACCACGCCTGCCGGCGGTGCCCGATCCCGTGGACCAGGACGAGGGGCTCTCCCGAGCCGATGCGTTCGTGGGCGAGCATGGTGACCTCGATTCCGCGCACCGACGCTGGTGCGACTTTAAGTGCAACTAGTAGTTGCGGATACCGAGAGTAGGTCGGGTGCTAGCTGGGCGCAAGCACCTGTCCCAACGGGAGAGACGTGGCGGGGGTCACACGTCGCGGATCCCGATCCGCCGCTGCAACCGCCGCAACGGACCCGGCGCCCACCAGTTCGCCTCACCCAGCAGACGCATCAGCGCGGGCACCAGCAGGGCGCGCACGATCGTCGCGTCGATGAGGACGCCGAGCGCCATCGCGACCGCGATCTGCTTCATGAAGAACACCGGGCTGACGGCGAAGGCGAGGAACACCACGGCGATCATGACGGCCGCGGCGCTGATGATCCGGCCGGTGCGCGCGACGCCCTGGGCGACCGCCTCCTCATTGGGGAGCCCGTCGTCGTGGAGCTCCTTGATCCGCGCCATGACGAGCACGGCGTAGTCGGTGGCGAGGGCGAAGGTCACCGCGAAGAGGAAGACCAGGCTGGTCACCTCGACGGCGTACGGGCCCGGGTAGTCGAGCAGCTGGGTGCCGACCTTGCGCTCGAAGACGATCACCAGGATGCCGAGGACGGCAGCGAGGGTGAGCGCGTTCATCAACAGGGTCTTGAGCGGCAGCAGCACCGAGCCCGTGAGCAGGAAGATCAGCACGACGATCAGCGCCACGATCAGCGCCACGACGAGCGGCGCGTGCCCGAGGAGGCTGGACTTCTCGTCCATGAAGCGTGCGGTGTTGCCGGACACGAGCAGCTCACCCGGACCGTCGATCCCGCGCACCCCCTCGATCGCGTCCTGGGCGCGACCGTCGAGGGCCGGGGCGTCGAGCACCGCGGTCGTCGACGCGACGTCGGCCCCCACCCGCGCGAACGGCTGGACCGCCTCGACGCCCGGCACGTCCCCGATCCGGCGGGCGTACGACGCCAGCGCGTCATCGCTCACCTCGCCCGTGACCACCAGTGAGGCGGCCTCGGTGAAGGCCCGGCCGTAGTGGTCCTCGAGGTAGCGGTTCACCTCGTACGACTGCTGGCCGGGCGGCACGGCCTGCGCACTCGGGCCGGTCAGGGTCGTGGCCAGCAGCGGTGCCGCGAGCGCGAGGAGGAGGACCGTCGTACCGACGGCGAAGAGGACGGGACGCCGCATCACTGCGTGGGCCAGGCGGAACCAACGGTCCGAGGTTCCGGCCAGGGCCGGCCCGCGACGGACCGACCACAGGTCGATGCGGGGGCCGAGCGCGGCGAGCAGGGCCGGGACGACGACCACGGCCATCACCGCGGAGAGCACGCCGACCACGGCACCGGCGGCCCCGATCGAGTAGAGGAAGCGCTGCGGCATCAGCATCAGCGCCGACATCGCGGCGGCGACGGTGAGCCCCGAGAACAGGCTGGCGCGCCCCGCGGTCGCGACCGCACGGCGGTGCGCCTCGAGGGTGTGGCCGTGGACCTGCACCTCCTCGCGGTGGCGCGGGACCAGCAGCAGGGCGTAGTCGACCGCGAGCCCGAGGCTCAGCGCGGTGGCGATGTTGAGCGCGAACAACGAGGTGTCGACCAGCGCGGCCATGATCCGCAGCGCCAGCAGGGTGCCGAGGATCGAGAGCACACCCAGCAGCAGCGGCACCATCGCCGCGACGACGCTGCGGAACACGACGAGGAGCAGGATCGCGAGCAGTGGGAAGGCGATCAGCTCGGCGCGGGTCAGGTCCTTGCGGGTCTGGTCGTTGACCTCGTTGAAGCCCGGCGCGAAGCCGGCGTACCCGACGTCGAGGAGGTCGGAGCGCACCCGCTCGCGCACCGACTCGTCGGCGAGGCCGCCCTCGTCCTCGAGGTCGGTCGTCGAGAGTTGGGCCGGCAGCACGACGGACGCCCGGTCGCCGGCGACCAGGCCGGGGGTCTCGAACGGGTCCGGCACGTTGCCGACGTACCGCGAGCCGCGCAGCGCCTCGGCCAGTCGCTCGACCTCGTCCCGCACCACCGGGTCCGCCAGGTCGAGCGCGCCGCCCTCCCTGGAACGGATGAGCACGACGAGCCCCGGCTCGGCGCCGTGGCCGAGGGCGTCGTGCACGATCTCCGCCGCCCGCTCGCTCTCGGAGTCGGGGTCGGTGAAGCCCGCGGCCTTGAGGTGGTGCTCGACGTCGTGGCCGAAGAAGCCGGCGACGGCGGCGAACAGCAGGGCGCCCAGCAGGATCGACCGGGGTCGCCGCCAGGTCAGGTCGGCGATGCGACGGAGCATGGCCGGAACCTAGTGGTCACCCCCGTTGATTCGCCAGGTGTCTACGTACCCACAGCACCCACCTCGCCGCGTTGGCGACGCTTGCGAGACGACCCGGTATGGCTGCGCGCCGCCGCCTTGCGATGCACGCACCGTGAGCACGGATACCCCCGACGAATCAACGGGGGTGACCACTAGCCCCCCGCAGACGCCCTGTCAGCCCGCGCCGAGCTGCTCCCGCATCGCGGTCGTGTCGAAGGAGGACGCGAGGTCGGCCACACTCGTCCCCGCGAGCGAGCGGCGCCAGGCCTGCTCCGCGGCTGCCATCACCCGTGCGACCCCGCAGGGCCGGGTGCACGCCTCCGGCGGAGCCGCCAGCTCGCCCTGCTGGCGGATCTCCGTGCAGCGGAACGCCGGGTCGGGCCCCTCGACCGCCTCGACCACCTCGAGCACGGTGATCTCGCCGGCCGGCCGGGTCAGGGCGTAGCCGCCGTCGCGGCCCTCGACCGGGCGCACGATCCCGGCCCGGGCGAGGGCCTGCAGGTGCTTGGCGAGGTAGGTCCGGGACACACCGTGCAGGTCGGCCAGCCGCGCCGCCGGGACCGGCTGCTGCGCCTGGCTGAGCACGACGCAGCAGTGGACGGCCCACTCGACCCCGGCACTCAGCTTCACACCGCCGGACCCTACTTGCTGGCCAGCCAGGCGTCGTACGACGTCGGGGCGATCCACGCGCCGGCGCCGGGCGTCGCGACCAGGGCGGTGTCGTCGAGCGCGGCCCCGAAGTACCCGGACGCCGGGTCGGTGACGACCGTGCGCGGGTCGCCGGTGGCGGCGAACAGGCGCTTGACGAGCTCGTCGATGCCGAGCACGTCGGGCCCCGCGATCTCGACCACCCCGTTGGCCGGGGCACCGGTGACCACCTCGGCGAGGTGGGCGACGACGTCGCTCGACGCGATCGGCTGCAGCTTGCCGGGCGTCGCGCGCACCACGTCGCCCTCGGTGGACGCGTCGGCGATGCCGGGGACGAACTCGAAGAACTGCGTCGACCGCACGATCGTGGAGGGCACGGCGCCGCCCACGACGCCGGCCTCCTGCGCGAGCTTGGCCCGCATGTAGCCCGCGTCGGTCAGCCGGTCGAGGCCGACGATCGAGAGGATCACGTGGTGCCCGACACCGGCTGCGGCGCCGGCCGCGACGAGGTGCGCGGTCGAGTCACGGAAGAACGCGAGGACGTCGTCGTCCGCCCAGGACGGCGAGTTGGTGAGGTCGACGACGACGTCGGCGCCGGCGACCGCCTCGGCCACGCCCTGGCCGGTGGTGGTGTCGATGCCCGCCTCGCGGCCGAGCGCCACCACGTCGTGCCCGCCGTCCGCCAGGTGCGCCGCGAGCTGGCTCCCGATCAGGCCTGCTCCGAAGATCACGATCCGCATGACTGCCTCCAAACTCAGATGATGTTTATCGTAGATTACTACGACAAACATCATCCGAGTCAAGCGACGGCTCCGACCAGCGACGCGACGCCGCTCAGCAGCACGAGCCCGCTCGTCTGGTCGTCGAACCGGCGCTGGTCGATCGACTCCGCCCGGCGCGGACGCACCTCCCGGTGAGTGGGATCGGTCGCGAGGCGCCGGGACCCGCCGCTCCTAGCGTGACGCGGGACACACACCGGTGGTCTCGGGCCGTCCGGACCTACCCCTTGGAGGATCAGTGAGGAACCGCATCGCGCGACCCGTTCGCGTCGCCACCGCACTCCTGGCGACCACGTTGCTGGTCGCCGGTTGCGCCGGCAACGACGGCGGCAGCAGCGACACATTGGACGCGTCGTCGCTGACGAAGGAAGAGATCTACGCGGCGGGCGTCGTCGGCGCCACCGGTGACGAGGGCACCGCGAAGGACGGTGGCACGCTGACCCTCGCCGACTACTCCGAGGCGCGCAGCCTCGACCCGACGAAGACCATCCCGAACGGCGCGGCCGGCGGCAACGCACTGGCGGCCGTCTACGACGTGCTGATGCGCTACGACCAGCCGTCGAACGCCTTCGAGCCGTGGCTGGCGAAGTCGCTGACCACCGAGGACAGCACGACCTGGACGCTGGAGCTGCGCCCGGGCGTCACCTTCTCGGACGGCACCCCGCTCGACGCGAAGGCGGTCGTCGGGAGCATCGGCTACTACATGCAGAACGCCGGCTACAACACGCTCCTGCTCGCCACGAACATCAAGGCGATGGTGCCGCAGGGCGACGACAAGGTCGTGTTCACGCTCAACCGGCCGTGGATCACCTTCCCGAACATGCTGGCCAGCGGGCCGGGCATGATCATGGCGCCGGCGGCGTACGCGAAGGGGCCGGAGAAGTTCACCCCGATCGGCGCGGGCCCGTTCGCGCTCGACTCCTACAAGCCCGCCGAGGAGCTGCTCCTCAAGGCCAACGCGGACTACTGGAACGGCAAGCCGCACCTGGACTCCGTGCGCTTCGTGTGGCTCGGCAGTGACGCCGACCGCCTGTCGTCGCTGACCGACGGCAGCGTCGACGTCGCCAACATCCGCGCCCCGCAGACCCTGGAGAAGGCCCGCACCGACGGCTTCGCCGGCATCATGGCGCCGAGCGGCCTGGGGAGCCTGTACTGGCTGAACAACCGCGAGGGCCGCGCCGCTTCCGACGTCCGGGTCCGCCAGGCGATCAACTACGCGATCGACCCGGAGGTCGTCGCCGAGCGGGTCAACGGTGGCGCCGGCCTCCCCGGCCGCAACATCTACTCGCCGAGCGCGCCGTACTTCTCCGACGTCGACACCGCCGACCACGACCTCGAGAAGGCCAAGTCGCTGCTCGCCGAGGCCAGGGCCGACGGGTACGACGGCACGCTCACCTACATCGGGCAGTCCGACCAGGCGTCGCAGACCCAGGCCGTGACCGTGCAGGCGATGCTCGAGGCCGCGGGCTTCACCGTGAAGACCGACCTGCTGCGCAACATCGCCGACCAGACCAACCGGATCTACGTCACGCACGACTACGACATCGCGGTCTCCGCGATGAGCGTCCCCGACGAGGACCCGTACTCGCGGCTCGCCACCAACCTCAACAGCCAGTCCCCGCAGAACCCCTCCGGCTACGCCAATCCGGAGATGGACGCGCTGATCGCCAAGCTGCAGGCGGCTTCCGGCGACGAGGCCACCGACCTGCTGAAGCAGATCAACGAGCTGTGGCAGCAGACCGTCCCCGGCGTCGCGATGGGCGCGGGTGCGTTCTTCATGCCGTGGAACAAGGACGTCCACGGGGTCACCTCGACCTCGGAGACCCTGCTGCTCCTGGGCGGTGCGTGGAAGGGCTGATCCCTCCCCCGCTGCTTCCTTCTCGTGCGGCCCGGTGCTCGATCTCCTCGATCAGCGCCGGGCCGTACGGCGCTCACTGAGCACGATCGCCGCGACCACGCCCGCGATCGCCCCGAACAGGTGGCCCTGCCAGGAGATGCCGGGCTGTCCCGGCAGCACACCCCACAGGACGCCGCCGTACACGACGAGGACGACGAGCCCGATCGCGATCTCCGCGGGCTGGTGGTCCACGAAGCCCTGCACCGCGAGGTAGGTGATCCACCCGAAGATCAGGCCCGAGGCCCCGATGTGCACCGAGTGGTCGCCCGCGACGAGCCAGACCGCGAACCCGCCGACGACCCAGATCAGAGCCGTCGCCGCGAGACCCCTGGCCAGGCCGGTCGCGAGGGTCAGGAAGCCGAGCACCAGCGCCGGCACCGAGTTGGCGACGAGGTGTCCCCAACCGCCGTGCAGCAAGGGCGCCGCCAGGATCCCCAGCAGGCCCTCCCCCGACCGCGGCCGGATCCCCCACCCGTCCAGCCGGTGCGACGCGGCGACGTCGACGAGCTCGATCCCCCACAGCAGCACGACGAACGCCACCGCGGCAACACCCGCGACCTGCCAGCCCGGCCGGTCCATGACCTTGAGCTCCATGCCGGCCAGTGTGGCGGATCAGGCCCAGACGGCGACCCAGTACTGCACGCCGTAGGGCGCGTCGTCGTACAGCACCTCGGCGTCAGCCAGGGGCGGCAGGTCCCGGAGGCAGGCGGCGTCGGCCCACAGCTCCTCGGCGAGCTCGAGGTCGACCCCCGCGAAGGACGCACGCAGCGCCTCGTCGAAGGCGGCCGCACGCTCGTCGAGGTGTCCGGGCGCCTTCTCGGTGCGGGTGGCGGAGCCGTTGCCGACCACGAGGACGCCCGTCTCGCCGGACTCGACCACCGTGCCGCCGCCGGCAGCGACGAGCGCGGCGCCCACGCGGGCGCCCGACCCGCCGGTGGCGGCGGAGGAGACGATGCGGACGCGCGGGCCGAGCCGGCCGACGGCGTCGAGGCAGGCGGCCCGCAGGGGCGCGACCGGGTCCTCGATCGAGGCGTACGACGGCAGCAGGGCCAGCGTGCCCGGGACGAGCGCCTTCACTGGAGGCCCCGGATCGCGCGCAGGGGCGGGCGCCGGCCCGCGATGGACCAGACCATGTCGACGGTCTGGCGCGTCTCGGGGACCTGGTGGACGCGGTAGATCCGGGCGCCGGCGAGGGCGCACACCGAGGTCGCGGCGAGGGTGCCGAGCAGGCGGTCGCCGACCTCACGGCCGAGGGTCTCGCCCACGAAGTCCTTGTTGGACAGCGACACCAGGACCGGCCACCCGGTGGCGACCATCTCGTCGAGGCGGCGGGTGATCTCGAGGGAGTGGAAGGTGTTCTTGCCGAAGTCGTGGGCGGGGTCGATCACGATCGACTCCCTCGCCACACCGGCGGAGAGTGCCCGCGAGGCGTAGGCGACGGTGTCGGCGATCGCGGCGGCGACCACGTCGTCGTAGTCGATCCGGTAGGGCCGGGTCCGCGGGGTGACGCCGCCGGTGTGGGTGCAGATGATCGCGGCGTCGTACTCCGCCGCGACGTCGACCAGTTCGGGGTCCGCACCGCCCCACGCGTCGTTGAGGACGTCGGCGCCGGCGGCGCACACGGCGGCTCCGACCTCGGCCCGCCAGGTGTCGACCGAGATGACGAGGCCGGGGTAGGAGTCGCGGACGCGCGCGACGAAGTCGACCACCCGCGCCTTCTCCTCCGCGGCCGAGATCTCGACACCGGGCGCGGCCTTGATGCCCCCGATGTCGACGATCTCCGCACCCTGCGCGACCACCTCGGCGACGCGCGCGAAGGCGGCATCCTCCGCCCAGGTGGCGCCCTTGTCGAAGAACGAGTCGGGGGTCCGGTTGACGATCGCCATCATCAGCGCCTCGTCGTCACCGAACGCGTGGCGTCCGAGCTTCATCGCTGCTCCCTCACAGGTGGTCCTCCGCCGGCGGGCGCTCGAGGGTCGGTACGACGTGCTCGACCGGCTCGAGCCCGCGTAGGTACTGCCGCAGCACGGCCTCGTCGGCAGCGGCGACCCCGGAGCGGGCGAGCGCGGCCGCGATGATCTGGGTCGCCATGCCGCCGAGGTCGCGCAACGCCTGGTGCCGGTGGGCGCGGACGCCGAGACCGACCTGGGCGATCGCGGAGGGTCCGCCGCGGCGGACCGTGTCGACGAGCGCGGCGAGCTCGACGGCGTACCCGGTGGGGACGGAGAGGCCGGCGAACCACGAGCGGCGCACCGCCCACTCGCCGGCCAGTGGCTGCACCAGCGGGCCCAGCTCGGGGAAGAGGAGCGCGATCAGGGGGCGGGCGACGAGCTCGGTGACCCGGCCACCCTCGAGCGGGCCGTCGGCGCCGGGCCGGTCGTAGAAGCCCTTGACCAGCTGCACCTCGGGCGCGTGCAGCAGCGGCCCGAGCAGGCCGGGGACGAAGTGGGTGTCCCAGTCGTGGAGATCGGCGTCCATGAAGACGAGGAGGTCACCGGTCGTCACGAACAGCGACTTCCACATCGCCTCGCCCTTGCCCGGGTGGCTGCCCAGGTCGGGACGGATCTCGGCGGCGCGGTGCACCCGCGCTCCCGCCGACTCGGCGACGGCGTAGGTGTCGTCGACGGAGTCGCTGTCGATCACGACGATCTCGTCGACGAGCGACACGGTGTCGACCAGCGCCTCGCGGACCCGGCTCACCACGGCGCCGACGGTGGCCGCCTCGTTCCGGGCCGGTACGACGAGCGAGACCCGCTGCCCCAGCTCCCCCTTGCGACCCAGGAGTCCCTCGAGGCTCCAGTCGTCCCAGTGGGCGGCGTGGATCCCCATGCCCGCCAACCTACCCGGCCAGAATTGGACGAAGTTTGGCGAGGGTTCTGGTCACAGGGACCGACTCCGGTGCTACCGTCGAAATCTCGGGAAAAAGGTGTGGGCGCTCCCTCCCCCCAGGAGTTTCGCGATGAGTCATGGACGTTGGCGACGCAAGCTGCGCTGCCTGGTGAAGCACGGCCCTCGAGGCTGTCCGCACATCGAGCGGCACTCCCGCCGCCCGCGGCGGAAGAAGAAGCGGCTCGAGGCGTCGGGCGGCCGGCACCGGCCGCCCGTGAACATCGTCAGCCCTGCCGACCTGGTCCGCTGACCCCGAGGTACGCCCGGGCGGCGGCGACGATGGCCCTGGCGTACCGGCGCTGACCGGCCCTGCTCTCCATCAGCGCGCCCTCCTGCGGGTCGCGCATGTTGCCGAGCTCCGCCATCACCGCCGGTACGTCGGACAGGTTGAGCGTGCCCAGGTCGCCCCGGACGTCGATCCCCTCCCGCCCCCGGTACGACGACGCGGCGAAGCCGGCGCGCACCAGCGCGTCGCGCAGCAGCACCGCCAGCCGCCGGGACGGCTTCGCGATGTCGTCGGTCCAGCCGTCGAGCCGCTCCGGGCGGATCACGTGGAAGCCGGTCGCGCCGTCGGCGAGCACCCCGTCAGCGTGGATGCTGATCCGCAGGTCCGCCGTCGGGCCGGGCTGACCGGGGTTGCCGAGGCGGCCGCGCTCGTCGACGCACGGCCCCCACGCGTCGTCGGTGTTCGCCGAGCGCGTCAGCACCACGCGGGCGCCGAGCCGCTCCAGCTCGCGCCGCGCCTCGAGCGCGACCAGCCAGGTGAAGGTCGCCTCCGGGAAGCCGTCACGGGTGGCGGTGCCGGTGGTGTTGCACTCCTTGGTGAACCCGCCCGCGTCGACGGGCTCGCCGATCTCGGAGCCGAAGGCGCGGTTGCCGAGCTGGTGGCCGGGGTCGAGCACGACCACGCGGCCCGCCAGCGGTCCGCGACCCGGCGTCGCCGACGGGGGCGCGGACGCGGAGCCGGGCACCGATGGCGCCGTGCCGTTGCCTTCGGGGGCCGACGTCGAGCACCCCGCCGCGAGCACGGCGGCGAGCAGTCCCGGCACGACCCACCGGATGTTCATGCGTACCCGAGCACGTCCTCGCGCTTCTCGCCCCATGCCAGCGCCGACGCGATCGCCTCGTCGAGCGACAGCTCGGTCTGCCAGCCGAGCAGCTCGCGCGCCTTGTCGGCGTTCGCGAACGCACCGGCCGCGTCGCCCGGACGCGCGGGCGCCTCGGTGACCGGGACCGGCTTGCCGACGACCCGCTCGACGGCGGCGAGCAGCTCGCGGACGGTGACGCCGTCGCCCGAGCCGAGGTTGATGTAGGTGAAGGTCGCGTCGACCTTCGACAGCACCGCGTCGAACTCCTCCACCGCGCGCACGTGGGCGCGGGCCAGGTCCCAGACGTGGATGTAGTCGCGGATGCCCGTGCCGTCGCGGGTCGGGTGGTCGGTGCCGGTCAGCGTGAAGGTGTCACGGATGCCGAGGGCCGTCTGCGCCATCAGCGGTACGACGTGCGTGGCGTCACGCAGGTGGTAGCCGGTCTCCAGCTGCGGGTCGGCGCCGATGGGGTTGAAGTAGCGCAGGATGATCGCGCGCAGGTCGGTCGCCTTCGAGAGGTCTTCGAGGACCATCTCCATCATCCGCTTGGTCCGGGCGTAGGGCGAGGTCGGGTCGACCGGGTCCTCCTCGGTCACCTCGAACGCCGGCTTGAGCGCGTAGAGCGAGGCCGTCGAGGAGAACAGGATCCGCGGCTTGCCGAGGGTGGTCAGCTCGTCGAACATCTCGAGCGACTTCGCGACGTTGTCGCGGTAGTACTCGTAGGGCAGCGCGACCGACTCCGGCACGACGATCCGCGCGGCCATGTGGATCGTGGCGTCGAGGTCGGGGTGCTCCTCGATGATGCGGCGCAGCAGCGCCCGGTCGGCGATGTCGCCCTCGTAGAAGATGCGGTCGCCGACGTACTGGCGCGGGCCGGTGAGCAGCGAGTCGAGGACGACGGGGACGTGCCCGGACTCCTCCAGGGCCTTCGCGGTGATCGAACCGAGGTAGCCGGCGCCGCCGGTGACGAGGACCTTCATGGCCGCGAGCCTACTGACCTGTCCCTTCCTCGAGCAGATCGAGCAGGTACTGCCCGTAGCCGCTCTGCAGCAGGTCCGCGGCCAGCCGCGCCAGCTGCTCGTCGTCGATCAGGCCCATCCGCCACGCGACCTCCTCCGGCGCGCCGACCTTCGTGCCCTGCCGCGCCTCGAGCGCCCGCACGTAGTTGCCGGCGTCGTTGAGGTCGTCGAAGGTGCCGGTGTCGAGCCAGGCCGAGCCGCGCGGCAGCTCGTGGACCTGGAGCCGGCCCTCGTCGAGGTAGAGCCGGTTGAGGTCGGTGATCTCCAGCTCGCCGCGTGCCGAGGGCCGCAGTGTCCGCGCCTTCGCGACGACGTCGTCGCCGTAGAAGTAGAGGCCCGGCACGGCCAGCCGGCTCCGCGGCTTCTCCGGCTTCTCCTCGAGCGAGAGCGCGATCCCGTCGGGACCGACCTCCACGACGCCGTACGACGACGGGTCGGCCACGCGGTACCCGAACACCGCCGCCCCGTCGAGGTCGCGGAAGCGCCGCAGCGACGCACCGAGGCCGGCGCCGTAGAAGAGGTTGTCGCCGAGCACCAGGGCGGCGCTGCCGCCGGCGAGGTGGTGCTCGCCGACCAGGAACGCCTGTGCCAGCCCGTCCGGAGAGGGCTGCACCGCCCAGTCGACGGTGATCCCCAGCTGCGAGCCGTCGCCGAGCAGTTGGCGCAGCTGGTCGGCCTCGTGCGGCGTCGTGATGACCAGCACCTCGCGGATCCCGGCCAGCATCAGCGTGGAGAGCGGGTAGTAGATCATCGGCTTGTCGTAGACCGGCACCAGCTGCTTGCTGATCGCCCGGGTGATCGGCCGCAGCCGGCTCCCCGTGCCGCCGGCCATCAGGATGCCCCTCATACTTCCTAGACTCTTCCACGTGCAACGCGTCCTCGTCACGGGAGGAGCCGGGTTCGTCGGCTCGGCCCTCGTGCACCACCTGGTGGCGCACACCGACGTGCGCGTCACGGTCCTCGACAAGCTGACCTACGCCGCCTCCCCCGCCTCCCTGGCGGACCTACCGTCGGACCGGTTCGAGCTGGTCGTGGGTGACGTCGCCGACGCCGGCCTCGTCGACCCGCTGGTGGCCGCGCACGACACGGTCGTCCACCTCGCCGCCGAGTCCCACAACGACAACGCGCTCGACGACCCCGCGCCGTTCATCCACACGAACCTGGTGGGAACGTTCACCCTCCTCGAGGCGGTACGCCGCCACGACGCTCGCCTGCACCACGTCTCCACCGACGAGGTCCACGGCGAGCTCGCGCTCGGCGCCCCGGACCGGTTCACCGAGGAGTCGGCGTACCGCCCCTCGTCGCCCTACTCCGCCTCGAAGGCGGGCGCCGACCACCTCGTCCGCGCGTGGGTGCGCAGCTTCGGCGTCCGCGCGACGATCTCGACCTGCTCCAACAACTACGGGCCGTGGCAGCACGTCGAGAAGTTCGTGCCGCGCCAGGTGACCGAGGTGCTCGAGGGCCGACGTCCGAAGGTGTTCGGCACGGGAGCGAACGTGCGCGACTGGATCCACGCCGCGGACCACGCGTCGGCGGTGCTGGCGATCCTCGAGCGCGGCAGGATCGGCGAGACCTACCTGGTCGGCGCGGACGGGGAGCGCTCCAACCTCGACGTGGTCCGCCTGCTGCTGCGGATCCTGGGTCGTGCCGAGGACGACTACGAGCTCGTCGCCGACCGTCCCGGCCACGACCTGCGCTACGCGATCGACGCCACGAAGCTGCGGACCGAGCTCGGCTGGACGCCGCGGTACGCCGACCTCGCGGCCGGCCTGGAGGAAACGGTGCGGTGGTACCGGGAGCACGCGGACTGGTGGCGGCCGGCGAAGGCGGCGACCGAGGCGGCGTACTCCGCCAAGCACCAGTGAGGCGTTGTCACCTCCTCTAGAGTGACCCGGTGCTCGCGCTCACCTGCCCCACGCAGTCCTACGACTGGGGCTCCACGCATGCCATCCCCGGCTTCCAGCGCCAGGAGGCCGACGGCCGCCGGGTCGCCGAGGTCTGGATCGGCACGCACCCGCTCGGCACGGCGCGGGTGAGCGACGCCTCCGGTCAGGAGAAGCTGCTGACCGACGTCGCCGGCGAGCTCGGCTTCATGCTCAAGGTGCTCGCCGCCGAGCGCCCGCTGTCGATCCAGGTGCACCCCGACGCCACCCGCGCCGCCGCCGGCTTCGCCGAGGAGGAGGCGGCCGGGGTCGCGCTGGACGCCCCGGACCGCGTGTTCAAGGACCCGTTCCCGAAGCCCGAGATGGTCTACGCCCTCTCCACCTTCGACACCCTCGTCGGCCTGCGTCGCACGTCGGAGATCATGCGGATCCTCGACGCCCTCGACCACCCGCTCACGGACCAGCTGATGGCCGGCCTCGTCGAGACCACCGGCTTCACCGGCATCGTCCGTCTCATCGAGGGCCTGATCGCCTCGCCCCCGTCGCCCGAGGCGGTCACCGAGGTCGTCGCCGGCTGCCAGAAGGCGCTCGACGCGGGCCGCGACGTCAAGCGCGCGTTCGAGACGGCCGTCGAGCTGGCGGAGGCCTGCCCCGGGGACGTGGGCGTCATCGTGTCGCTGCTGCTGAACCGGCTGACGCTGCAGCCCGGCGAGGCGGCGTACCTCGCGACGGGGATCATCCACGCCCACCTCCGCGGCCTGTGCCTCGAGGTCATGGTCTCCTCCGACAACGTGCTGCGGGCCGGCCTGACCACCAAGCACATCGACGCCCCCGGCCTGGTCCGCTGCCTCGAGGAGGGCACCTCGCGCGCCGCCCGCGTCGAGCCGATCGTCTTCAACTACTCCACCGACGTCTTCGCCCCGTGCGACGACTTCGCCCTCTCCGTCACGCAGAGCTCCCCCGCCGACCCCGCCGGCGTCGCGCTGCCCGCCTCCGGCCCCCGCCTGCTGGTGTGCACCGGCGGCGAGGTCGCCCTCGCCAACCGCCGCGACGAGGTCCTCCGCCTCGGCCGCGGTGACGTCGCCTTCGCCGACGACAGCGACGGCGAGCTGCGCGTCGCGGGCACGGGTGAGATAGCGCAGGCGTTCGTCCCCGGTGCCGGCGGGCGCGGGCAGCTGTTCGACCTGATCTGAGCCGGCACCGAGCCTGCTCGGTGGTTGAGGTGTGAGGAGCGCCAGCGGCGAGCCCGCTCGGTGGTTGAGGTGCGAGCGCAGCGAGCCTCGAAACCTCTGGCCATGATGCTGGGACTTCCCCGGACGGGCTCGGGTCGGTCGGTGGTCGGGTTCTCAAGCGGCAGCGACGAGGAGCTGGGAGCGGGGCTGGGTCCGGCGATCGGGTGCGGTCTGCGCGGGGTTCTTCGTTGGTCGAGGAGGTCGCGCAGCGACCGTCTCGAGACCCCTGTGGATGGTGCAGAGAGCTGAACTTTCGCCTGTCCACAGGGGGGTCCTGCTCGTTTCCGGATGTCGGAGG
>NZ_LMIT01000010.1:175772-176332 GCF_001428825.1 Nocardioides sp. Root240
CATCGCGGTCGGGCACGTCACCTGGGCGCTCATCGAACGCCTCGTCACCGAGGCGATCATCCGGTTCGACCCCGAACGCGCCGAAGCCGACCGGTTGAAGGCCGCGGACCAGCGGCACTTCGACATCGGCGAGGTCACCGCGGAAGGGCAGGTCTACGTCGATGGGCTGCTGGACGCCGCCGACGGCCGCGACCTCGACGAAGCCATCGCCCGCGAAGCCCACAACCTGGGCCAGCTCGGCGACGACTCGTCCCTCGACGTCCGCCGCTCCAAGGCCGCAGGGGTGATCGCGCGTCGTGACCTGATGCTCGACCTCGAGACCGACGACCGGACCGAGACGGGCCGCAAGGTCACCCTCAACCTCCACATCACCGACACCACCCTCACCGGTGCCAACCCCGTCGGACGCTGCGAGGAGACCCGGACCCCGGTCAGCGCCGAGCAGATCCGCGAGTGGCTCCAAGCCCCCGGCACCAGCATCATCGTCCGGCCGGTGATCGACCTGGCCGACTGCATCCCCGTCACCGCCTACGAGATCCCCGACCGCCACCGGCGGCGGG
>NZ_LMIT01000010.1:176342-241870 GCF_001428825.1 Nocardioides sp. Root240
AGGTTCCCCCACTGCACCAGACCAGCAGCCAGGTGCGACCTCGACCACGCCACCCCACACGGTGAGGGCGGACCCACGTGTCCGTGCAACCTCGTCCCCCTCTGCCGCCGACACCACCGCGCCAAGACCCACTCCGCGTGGGACTACGAGATCACCAGCCCCGGCCACTACCAGTGGACCCGCCCCACCGGCCTGACCTTCACCGTCACCCCCGACTCCTGACCACCCAGCCCCGCACCCCGCCGATCCGGCGGGGCCAGCGGCATCCCTGTGCCGGAAAAGCAGCGACCCGCAGGAGTGGTCCGGGAGGACCGCGCCCGGTGGATGGTCCGGGCTCACCTGCGGGTCGGGTGGCTGCTGTGGTTTCGCGACGCAGCCGAAGTGGTTCGTACTGCTGGGCTGCTAGCGGGCAGCCACCTCACGCATCCGATGAGAAATCATTCTTCGGACCACCTCCTTTCCCGTGTGCGACAACGGTAGGTCGCCGATCGCGGCCAGACAACGGATTAATCGACCCTTGTTGTGACCCAGCCGACGTACCTCCCGGGAATGTCGAGCAGTTTGGTGTCATTAAGTCAGTCATGTCCGACGAGATCCCCCTGATCGAAGCCCCCCGATCCCGCCGCCCACTGGTCATCGGCGTGGTCGTCCTCGTGCTCGCCGTCATCGGTGCGGTGGCCTTCCTCGCCACCCGCGGCGACGACACGCCCCGGGCGACCGGCGACGGCAAGTCCACCGACCTCTCCAAGGACGACCCGGTGAAGGTCGTCCTCGGCACCGTCGGCGCCAGCGACCCGTACTGGAAGACGCTGGAGGACGCCGCGGCCGACGCCGGCATCGAGCTGGAGATCCGCGACTTCGACTCGTACCCGCTGCCCAACCCGGCGCTCGCCGAGGGCGAGCTGGACGCCAACCAGTTCCAGCACATCGTCTACCTCGCCGAGTACAACGTCGCCAACAACGACGACCTCGTTCCGCTCGGCTCGACGGCGATCTACCCGCTCGGGCTCTACTCCCAGAAGTACGACGACGTGGCCGACATCCCCGACGGCGAGACCGTGATCGTCCCCGACGACGACTCCAACCAGGCCCGCGGCCTGCTCGTCCTCCAGTCGGCCGGCCTGATCCAGCTGAAGGACGGCGGCTCGATCTTCTCGACCGTCGCCGACGTCGACACCGCCGCGTCACGGGTCAAGGTCAAGGCCCTGCAGGCCGACCTCACCGCCACCTCGCTGCCCGACGTGGCCGCCGCCGTCATCAACAACGACTTCGTCGAGGACGCCGGCCTGAAGTTCGAGGACGCCATCGCGGTCGACGACCCGAGCGACCCCAAGGCGATCCCCTACGTCAACATCTTCGCCGTCCGGGCCGAGGACAAGGACAACCCGGTGCTGAAGAAGCTCGTCGAGGTCTACCAGCAGACCCAGGCGGTGCTCGACGGCGCGGACGAGGCGTCCGGCGGCACGGCGCAGTTCGTCACGATCAGCCAGGCCGACCTCGAGGCGAGCCTGCGCGAGGTCGAGGCGCAGATCCGCGACCAGAAGTGACCATGGCACTGGTCGAGCTGCACGACGTCGTCAAGGAATTCCCGGGCGCTCGTCGCGGCGACCCCGTCCACCGCGCGGTGGACGGGGTCGACCTGCGCGTCGAGCAGGGCGAGATCTTCGCGATCATCGGCTACTCCGGCGCCGGGAAGTCCACGCTGGTGCGGCTGGTGAACGCGCTCGAACCGATCACGTCGGGCCGCGTCGTCGTCGACGGCGTCGACGTGACGACCCTCCCCGAGCGCGGCCTGCGCGCGCTGCGCCAGGGCATCGGCATGATCTTCCAGCAGTTCAACCTGATGGAGTCGCGCACGGTCTGGGGCAACCTCGCGTTCCCGCTGACCGTGGCCGGCGTACCGAAGGCGGAGCAGCAGCGGCGGATCTCCGAGCTGCTGCACTTCGTCGGCCTCGCCGACAAGGCGCACGCCCACGTCACCGAGCTCTCGGGCGGACAGAAGCAGCGCGTCGGCATCGCCCGCGCGCTCGCGACGAACCCGCGGCTGCTGCTCGCGGACGAGGCCACCAGCGCGCTCGACCCCGAGACCACCCGCGACGTCCTCGACCTGCTGGCGAAGGTCAACCGCGAGCTCGGCACCACCATCCTGCTGATCACCCACGAGATGGACGCGGTACGACGCATCGCCCACCGCGTCGCGGTGATGGAGCAGGGACGGGTCGTCGAGACCGGCCCCGTGCTCGACGTCTTCGCGGACCCGCAGCACGCCGTGACCCGGCGCTTCGTCGGCACCGTGGTGGACGACCTGCCGCCGGCCGACGTGGTCGCGGCACTGCGCGCGACCCACCCGGGTCGCCTGGTCCGGCTGGCCTTCCGAGATCCCTCCGTCCGCCAGTCGGAGGCCTTCGCGACGCTGCTGCGCCACGACGTCTCCTTCGAGCTGGTCTTCGGCGGCATCGAGGAGATCCAGGGCAACAGCTTCGGCAACCTGACCCTCGCCCTCGACGGCGACGACGCCGCGATCGACGCGGCCCTGGCCGAGGTCGCCGTACCGTGGACGGAGGTCGCCCGATGAGAGCGCTCACATCGGACACCCGCCTGTTCGACCTGCAGCCGGAGTTCTGGTCCGCCGCCGGCGAGACCGTCGTGATGGCCTCGACCGCACTGCTGCTCGGCGGCGCGCTCGGCCTCGCGCTCGGCCTGGGCCTCCACCTCACCCGCAAGGGCGGCCTCTTCGCGAACCGCCCGGTGTCGGTGGTGCTGAACGTGCTCGTGAACTTCTTCCGGCCGATCCCGTTCATCATCTTCATCGCCGCGCTGCAGCCGCTCGCGCGCCACGTCGTCGGCACCGGCATCGGCATCCGCGCCGCCACCTTCGGCATCACGATCGCCGCGCTCTTCGGCATCAGCCGGATCGTGGAGCAGAACCTGGTGACCGTGAACCCCGGGATCATCGAGGCGGCCCGTGCCATGGGCGCCAGCCGGACCCGGATCACGCTGACCGTGCTCGTCCCCGAGGCGCTCGGCCCGCTCGTGCTCGGCTACACCTTCGCGTTCGTCGCCATCGTCGACATGACGGCGATCGCGGGCGTGATCGCGGGCGGCGGCCTGGGCTCGTTCGCGCAGCGCTTCGGGTTCCGGCAGTTCGACCAGGTCGTCATGTGGGCCGCGATCCTCGTGCTGGTCGCGATGGTGATGCTGATCCAGGTCGGCGGCAACCTGCTGGCCCGGAAGGTGCTGCGGCGCTGAGCCCGGAGGGAGCCCCGGCGAACCAAACGGCACCCGCCGGCATCACACCCCGCAGACGCCCCTCACCGTGACGGGCACCTGACTCGGGAGGTCCCGTGCTCCGCTTCGTCGTCCCCCTCGCCCTCGCTGCCGTGCTGACCGCTTGCGGCACCGACGACTCACCCGACGCCGAGGATCCCACGACCGCCGCGACCAGCCCGGTCACGACCAGCACGGCGGCGGACCCGACCACCGACCCGACCACCGACCCGACCACCGACCCGGCCACCGACCCGGCGTCGGGCTGGACCCCGCCGGCGGCGTACCCGACGCCCGTGACCATCCGCCCCGGGCAGGTCGGCAAGGTCCGCGTCGGCATGTCCCTGGCCGAGGGCCGGGCGACCGGACAGCTCGAGGACGGGGCCGCGCTGTGCGGCGAGCTGGTGCGCTGGACCGGCAACCCGGACGGCTTCCTCGTGCTGAACGACCGGAGCCGGCGGATCTCCCAGATCACGGTCAGCGTCCCCGGTCCACGGACCGAGCGCGGCGGGATCCAGGTTGGTTCGACGTACGGCGAGCTGCGCGCCGCCTTCCCCGGCCTCACCAAGCCGGTCGCCGACGGCTGGGACGGCGCGTCGGTGTACCCGCCGGGCGAGGAGGACGGCCGCGCGTACCTCGGCTTCCTCCTCCTCGTCCCGCCCGCGCAGGTCACCGACCGCACTCCGGTCATCGCGATCGCGGCAACCGGCGGCGACAAGCCCTACTTCCAGTACGACTGCTGATCCGGTCAGACCGAGGCGGCCGCGAACTGCGCGGCGTGCAGCCGGGCGAACGCACCGTCGCGCTCGAGCAGCTCGGCGTGCGAGCCCTGCTCGACGATCCGGCCGTGCTCCATGACGAGGATCAGGTCTGCGTCGCGGATCGTGGAGAGCCGGTGGGCGATCACGAAGGACGTCCGGTCGGTGCGCAGCGCCGCCATCGCCTGCTGCAGCAGCAGCTCGGTGCGCGTGTCCACCGACGAGGTCGCCTCGTCGAGGATCAGCAGCGCGGGCTGGGCCAGGAACGCCCGGGCGATGGTGATCAGCTGACGCTCGCCGGCCGACAGGTTCGAGCCCTCGTCGTCGACGCGGGTGTCGTAGCCCTCGGGCAGCGAGTGCACGAACCGGTCGACGTACGTCGCCCGTGCGGCCTCGCGGATCTCGTCCTCGCTCGCGCCCGGACGGCCGTAGGCGATGTTGTCGCGGATGGTGCCCTCGAAGAGCCAGGTGTCCTGCAGCACCATGCCGATCCGGCTGCGCAGCTCGGCGCGCGAGAGCTCCTTCACGTCGACGCCGTCGAGCGTGATCCGGCCGCCGTCGAGCTCGTAGAAGCGCATGATCAGGTTGACCAGCGTGGTCTTGCCGGCACCGGTGGGTCCGACGATGGCGACCATCTGGCCGGGGTGCGCGACCAGGGAGAGGTCCTCGATGAGCGGCTCGTCGGCGTCGTACGAGAACGAGACGTGCTCGAAGGCGACCTCGCCCCGCGTCGTGGTCGAGCGCTCCGGCTCGGTCGAGAGCGACGACGGATCGACCTCCTCCTCGGCGTCGAGCAGCTCGAAGACCCGCTCGGCCGAGGCGACCCCGGACTGCAGCAGGTTCGCCATCGACGCGATCTGCGTGATCGGCTGTGTGAACATCCGTGAGTACTGGATGAACGCCTGCACCTCGCCGAGACTGAGCGAGCCGGAGGCGACCCGCAGGCCGCCGACGACCGCGATCACGACGTAGTTGAGGTTGCCGATCAGCATCATCATCGGCATCACTAGGCCGCTGATGAACTGGGCGCGGTACGACGACTGGTACAGCTGCTCGTTGGCGTCGTCGAACTCGGCCTCGACCGTGCCCCGCTGGCCGAAGACCGTGACCAGCGCGTGCCCGGAGATCGACTCCTCGACCTGCGCGTTGAGCCGGCCGGTCTGGCGCCACTGGTTGATGAACTGGCCCTGCGACCGCTTCATCACGCGGCCGGTCGTGAACATCGCGATCGGCACGGACACCAGCGCGATCAGCGCCAGCAGGGGCGAGACCCAGAACATCATCCCGAGCACACCGACCACCATCAGGATCGAGGTGAGCAGCTGGCTCATCGTCTGTTGGAGGTTCTGCGCGACGTTGTCGATGTCGTTGGTGACCCGGCTGAGGAGCTCGCCGCGGGGCTGGCGGTCGAAGTACGACAGCGGGAGCCGGTGGACCTTCTCCTCGACGTCGGTACGCATCCGCCGCACCGTCGCCTGGACGATGTCGTTGACGAGGTAGCCCTGCAACCAGCCGAGCACCTGGCCGCCGACGTAGATCATCAGCGTGATCAGCAGGATGTGGCCGACCTTGTCGAAGTCGACGCCCTGGCCGGGCACGAAGTCGAGGCCGCGCAGGAAGCCGGCCATCCCGTCGTCACCCTTGGCCTCTGCCTGGGCGACCACCTCGGCCTTCGTGACGCCGGGCCGGATCTGGCCGCCGATGAGGCCGCTGAAGACCGCGTCGGTCGCCTTGCCCATGAGGTACGGACCGACCGCCACCGAGGCGACCGAGCCGATGCCGAGCACCAGGACGGCGATCGCGCGGCCGCGCGCGGGCCGGAGCAGCCCGAGCAGGCGTCGACCGGACGACCCGAAGTCGTCGGCCTTCTGGCCGACCATGCCACCCATCGGCCCCCGTCCCGGACCGCCCTGCTGGACGATCCGCTCGGTGGTCCTCATCGTGCCCTTCTGCTGACCCGTCTGCTCGGCCATCAGGCTGCCTCTCCCTCGATCACGCCCTGCGACGCGGCGATCTCCCGGTACGTCTCGTTGCCGGCCAGCAGCTCGTCGTGGGTGCCCTGGCCGACCACCTCCCCGTCCTCGAGCACGAGGATCAGGTCGGCGTCGCGGATGGTGGCGATCCGCTGCCCGACGATGAGCACCGTCGCGTCGCGGGTCACCGGCCTCAGCGCCGCTCGCAGCCGGGCGTCGGTGGCGACGTCCAGCGCCGAGAAGGCGTCGTCGAACAGGTAGATCTCGGGGCGTCGTACCAGGGCCCGGGCGATGGCGAGCCGTTGCCGCTGCCCGCCGGAGACCGTCGTACCGCCCTGGGCGACGGCGGTGTCGAGACCGTCGGGCATGTCGCGGACGAAGTCAGCTCCCTGGGCGATCTCGAGCGCCGCCCACAGCTCCTCGTCGGTCGCGTCCGGCTTGCCGTAGCGCAGGTTGGACGCGATCGTGCCGGAGAACAGGAAGGCCCGCTGCGGCACCAGGCCGATCTTCGACCAGAGCAGCTCGGGGTCGAGGTCGCGCACGTCCACGTCGTCGACGCGGACGACGCCCTCGGTCGCGTCGAGCAGGCGCGGCACCAGGTTCACCAGTGTGGTCTTGCCGGCGCCGGTCGAGCCGATCAGCGCGATCGTCTGGCCGGGTCGCGCTGAGAAGGTCACGCCCGAGAGGACGGGCGCCTCCGCGCCCGGATAGGTCAGCCCGACGCCCTCGAGGTCGAGGTGGCCGGACACGTGGACCTCGGTGACCGGGGCGGTCGGCGCCACGACGCTGGTGTCGGTCGCGAGGACCTCGCTGATGCGGTCGGCGCTCACGGCGGCGCGCGGCACCATCATCAGCATGAAGGTCCCCATCATCACCGACATCAGGATCTGCATCAGGTAGGAGAGGAACGCCGTGAGCGCTCCCACCTCCATCTGGCCGCTGTCGACGCGGTGCCCGCCGAACCAGATCACGCCCACGCTGGCGATGTTCGAGACACCCATCACGAGCGGGAACATCAGCGCCATCCATCGGCCCGCCCGCAGCGAGACCTCCGTCAGGTCGCCGTTGGCGTCGTCGAAGCGCTTGGTCTCGTAGGGCTCGCGGACGAACGCGCGGACCACGCGGATGCCCGTGATCTGCTCGCGCAGGACCCGGTTGACGTCGTCGAGGCGCTCCTGGACCGAGCGGAACGCCGGCACCATCTGCGAGACCACGATGCCGATGCAGAGGAAGAGGACGGGGACGACGGCCACGACCAGCCACGAGAGGCCGAAGTCCTCGCGCATCGCCATGACCACGCCGCCGACCATCATGATCGGGATGGTCACGGCCATCGTGCAGGTCATCATCGCCAGCATCTGCACCTGCTGGACGTCGTTGGTCGCGCGGGTGATCAGCGACGGCGCACCGAAGCCGGACACCTCGCGGGCCGAGAAGCTGCCGATCCGCGCGAAC
Organism: Nocardioides sp. Root240; assembly: GCF_001428825.1. Taxonomy (GTDB): domain Bacteria; phylum Actinomycetota; class Actinomycetes; order Propionibacteriales; family Nocardioidaceae; genus Nocardioides. Next base: position 183,796 of record NZ_LMIT01000010.1, read on the forward strand.
ACGCGCTTGCGCACGTCGCGCCCGAAGGCCATCGCAGCCTGTCCGCCGAACCAGGCCGAGGTCATCGAGCACGCCGCCTGCACCAGCGCGATCGCCAGCATGACGGCGCCGATCCTCAGCACGTAGCCGTTGTCGCCCCGGGCGATGCCCTTGTCGATGATGTCGGCGTTGAGGTGCGGCAGGTAGAGCATCGCCACGGTCGAGGTGAGCTGCAGCAGCACGAGCGCGGTCAACCAGCCGCGGTACGGCGCGAGGTGGGTGCGCAGGAGTCGGATGAGCATCAGGCGTCGCTCCGGTTCGGGTTCCTCGCGACACCGTTCAGCACGGTGTCGACGATCTGGGCGGGGGTCAGCAGGTCGTTGTCGGCGATCTCCCGGTGGGAGCCGGCGAACGTGAGCAGGCGCCACACGTGCAGCACCTGCTCGGGGGGCATCGTCAGGTGCTGGGCGTCGGGCTCGATCAGGGCGAGCAGCCGGCGTCGTACCTCGGCGAGGCCGTCGGCGATCTCGGGTCGGTCGTGCAGGTGCCGCGGCGGCCCCACCGCCCCCAGCGCCCTCATCAGCTCGAAGATCGCGAGGAAGCGCTGCTGGAGGATCGACGTCATCGCCAGCATCCGGTCCCGCAACGGCAGGGCCGGGTCGATCTCGTCGAGGCGCGTCAGCACGTCACCGGGCTCGAAGGCCCGGGTGATCGTCGCGTCGATCAGGTCGTCCTTGGAGTCGAAGACCCGGAAGATCGTGCCCTCCGCGACGCCGGCTGCCTCGGCGATGAGCTTCGTCGTGACCCGCGTGCCGTGCTCGTAGAGGAGCGGTCGGGTGGCCCGGATGAGGGCCTCCCGCCGGTCCTCGGGGGACAACGGCGCGGCACGGGGTGGCATGGTCGCCAGTATGAATGAGTGAGCACTCACTCACAAGTGATTTACGGAGCGAGCGAGAGCGCACTCCCCGGCAGCACCGGCACCCGCAGCCGCGCGCCGTCCGCGCCACCGAGCCGCACCGTGTGCAGGGCGGGCAGCGCGAGCGGCGAGGCCAGCGACGTGCCGACCAGCTGCACCCGGATCCGGTGGCCCGCGCCGAAGCGGTTGCCGACCGGCCAGAGCTCGACCTGGTAGCGCCGGAACGCACCCGGAGCAGCCGGCGAGGCGTGGGTGTAGTCGCCGTACGGCTGGACGACGCGGCCCTCCTGGTCGACCAGGGACCGGGCCGCGACGATGCCGGGGTGGCTCGTCGAGAGGCGGCCGACGGTGAGCGGGTTCGAGGTGCCGTCGGGCGCGACGTCCGAGAGCACGGCCCACAGGGCCGAGCCGGGGGTCGTGGTCGCCAGCGTGACGTCGAGGGCGACCGGACCGGCAAGGTCCGCGGGCGAGGCGAGCGGCGCGGTCGTGAAGGTCTGGCCGGTCAGCCCGTCGATGCTCGCGAGGTTGGTCTGCGCGAGCAGCGGCAGCGCGCCGGTGAGAGCGTTCACACCGCCGGCCTCGAGCAGCGCGATGTTCGGGACGTCGGTCATGGTCGGCAACGACGGGAGCGTCAGGTACGACGCCAGGGACCGCGTGGCGGGCGGCGTCGTCGTGAGCGTCCTGCCCGGCGCGAGGGCCAGCTCCGCCCACTGCGTGCCCGGGACCGGCCAGTCGTCGGCCGTCACGGTCACGTGCGACCCGGCCAGGTACGACGCCCGCGAGCCCTGCGCGAGCGTCAACGAGACGCGGGGGCTGTCCTCGATCCCGTTGTCGACGCCGCGGACGAAGTGGTCGAGCCAGGCCGCGGCCTCGCCGGCACCACCGTCGGTGCCGGCCGGGACGCCGTCGTGGCCGCCCTCCATGACCAGGTGGGCGCCGTCCCCGCGCAGCGCCCGGAAGGCCTGGAACACACCGCGCGACTCCACGTCGTAGAAGCCGTTGATCATCAGCACCGGGATGTCGTTGGCGTCTCCGCGCCACCCCCGCTCCTGCCACCACCCGTCGAGGGTGGGGTGCGCGAGGACGCTCAGGCCGGTCGTGAACAGGCCGCCGACGACGTCGAGCGAGGATGCGGGATCCCGCTGGAGGCGGTCCGGGCCCTGGAGGAGTGCGGGCGCGCCGATCAGCGCCAGCACGCCCGCGCCGGGCAGCAGGTTGAGGACGCCGCCGGGGACGAGCAGGTCGCGGTAGAGCTCGAAGGTGCCCGACTTGAGGATCGCCGCGTCGACGCAGGGCAGCTCCTGGTGCCAGGAGTTGTAGAGCATGATCGCGCTCGCCGAGAACCCGTTGAGCGCGAGCCGGCCGTCGCTGAACGGCTGGTGGCACGCCCAGTCGAGCACCTCCACGACGTCCTCCTGGGTGCGCGGACCGAGCGCGTCGAACGACCCGTCGCTGTCCCCCGTGCCGCGGACCTGCACCAGCAGGAAGTTGTAGTCGGCGCTCACGTCGAGGGTCTCGCTCCCCCGGCCGTAGGGCGAGAACTCGACGACCGTCGGCCTCGCGGCGACCGGTCCGGTGCTGGTCAGCGTCGTCTGCAGCTCGACGCCGTCGGACGTCGTGAACCGCTGCTGGACGACCACCGGTGACGGGTCGTCGGCGAGTGCGGCGTGCGGCGCCGCCACCAGCCCCGCCGTCCCGATCGTCAGCACGAGGACGAGTCTGGTGAGGGTTCGCGGGGCCATGTGAGCACAACGACACCGCCGCCCGCGGGCTATGTGACCGGCCGCCCCGGAGAATGGAGGCATGGCTCGCGTCGCACTCGTCCTCGGCTCCGGTGGCGCGCGTGGCTACGCCCACCTGGGCGCCGTCGAGGAGCTCCGCTCCCGCGGCCACGAGATCGTCGCTGTGTCCGGTACGTCGATGGGCGCGCTCGTCGGCGGCCTCGTCGCTGCCGGCAAGGACCGCGAGTTCGCCGACTGGGCCTCGACCCTGACCGGTCGCCGCGTGCTGCGCCTGGCCGACCCGACCTGGGCCGGCGGGGGCGCCGCGACGGCCGAGCGGCTGATGACCACCCTCGACGAGCTGGTCGGCGACGTGATGATCGAGGACCTCCCGATCCCCTACACCGCGGTCGCCACCGACCTGGTCGCCCGCCGCGAGGTGTGGTTCCAGCGCGGCCCGCTCATCCCCGCGATCCGGGCGTCCATCGCGATCCCCGGCCTCTTCACCCCTGCGGTCGTCGACGGCCGGATCCTCGTCGACGGCGGTCTGCTCAATCCGCTGCCCCTCGACCCGACCGCCGCGGCCGCCGCCGACTTCACCGTCGCCGTCTCGCTGCAGGGCCCGCGCGAGCCCCACGAGCCGGCCTCCCCCGCCCGCGGCTTCTCGGTCCGACGCGCCGAGTGGGCCGCGGACCTGCGCCGCCGCTTCCGCCGCAACGAGGGTCTCGTCGCGGTCGACGAGGACACCGACCTGGCCGACGTGGTGCCGATCGCCGCGCCCGAGGCGCCCGCCGAGATCGGGCCCGACGTCGACGTACGCCCCGACGTACGGACCTCCGAGGTCGTCTCGCTGTCCTTCGACGCGATGCAGAGCCTGATCACGCGCTACCGGCTGGCCGCGCTGCCGCCCGACGTGTTGGTCACCGTTCCGCTCGGCGCCGCGCGCACCCTCGACTTCCACCGGGCCGAGGAGCTCATCGAGCTGGGCCGCCAGCTCACCAAGACCGCGCTGGACGACGCCGACCGGTAGCCGGACCGGATCCCGCGGCGCGGGAGTTTCACCGGCCGGCCGGTGTTTCTCCCGCACCTGGACGACGAAACTCACGCTGGGACGACGAAGCTTCATCGTCCCAGCGTGAGTTTCACCGGCCGGCCGGTGAAACTCATTCGCCCTCGCCCCGCCGACTATCCTCCGAACATGCCAGCCCAGTCGCCCGCTCGGGGGCCACGCGCGCTCCGCATCCTCGGCACCGGCGCGGCGGTGCCCGACGAGGCGCTCACCAGCGCCGAGCTCGACAGGCGGCTCGGCCTGCCGGCCGGGACGGTGGAGGAGAAGACCGGCGTCCGGGTCCGGTACGTCGAGCGCGGCAGCGCCGCCGAGCTGGGCGCCCGCGCTGCCCGCAAGGCCCTCGCCGCGGCCGGCATCGACCTCGACGACGTCGACCTGGTCATCGGCGCCAGCGCGACGCCCGACCAGCCGCTGCCCTGCAACGCGGCGCTGATGCACGAGGAGCTGGCGCCCGGCCGCCCGATCCCCGCGTGGGACGTCAACGCCAGCTGCATGAGCTTCCTCGTCGCCCTCGACCTCGCGGCGACGCTGGTCGACGCCGGACGCCACGAGCGGATCCTCATCGTCTCCAGCGACCTCGCGTCGGTCGGCCTCGACTGGAGCGACCTCGGTGCATCGGGGATCTTCGGCGACGGCGCCGCCGCCGCGGTCGTCGGCCACGCCGGGACGGGCGGCTCGGCGGTCCTGTCGACGGGCTTCCAGACCCACAGCGAGGGCGCGCACAGCTGCGAGATCCGCGGCGGCGGCTCGCGGTACGCACCCGACCGGGTCGAGGGCGAGTACGCCGACTGGGGCCGCTTCCGCATGGACGGCGGCGCCGTCTTCCGGCTGGCCTTCCGCCACCTGCCGGCGTTCGTGGACGGGCTGCTGGACGAGGCCGGTGTGACGATGGACGAGCTGCCCGTCGTCGTACCGCACCAGGCGAGCCACCACGGCCTGGAGTGGGTGCGCCAGCAGTTCGGCGTCGGCGAGCGCCTCGTCGACATCTACGCCGACCACGGCAACCAGGTCGCGGCGTCCCTGCCCTCGGCGCTGCACGCCGCGATCGAGAGCGGCCGGCTGCGCCGCGGCGACCGTGCGCTGCTGCTGGGCACCGGCGCCGGGATCAGCCTGGGCGGAGCGGTGCTGTGCTACTGAACGACCAGCCGGAGGTCGCCTTCCACTGGCTCCGCGTCGGCCACTGCAAGGGCCCGGAGGCGATGGCCCGCCAGGGCGGGCGGCTGCGGATCATCGAGTTCCCGTCGTACGTCGGCGCGCTGCACCACCCGACGCACGGGTGGACGCTCTTCGACACCGGCTACTCGCAGCACTTCTTCGACGCGACCAGCCGGATGCCGGAGCTGCTTTACCGCAACACCCTGCCGGTCTCCCTGCCCGACCACGAGCACCTGCCGCGCCAGCTCGCGGCGCTCGACATCGACCCCGCCGACGTCCGGCGGATCGTGGTCTCGCACTTCCATGGCGACCACGTCGGCGGCCTGCTCGACCACCCGCGCGCCCGGATCATCGCCGGGCTCGCCGGAGCCGAGCACGCCCTGTCGCTGCGCGGGTTCAACGCCACCCGGCACGCGATCCTGCCGGCGTTGCTGCCCGACGACCTGCGCGACCGGCTCGACCCCGTCGACGGCTTCCCGCGCGTGCAGGTGGGACCGCTGACCGCGTGGGACCTGCTCGGCGACCGCAGCCTGCTCGCGGTCGACCTGCCGGGCCACATGCCCGGCCACCTGGGCCTGCTGTTCACCTCGGGTGGCCGCCAGGCGCTCCTGGTCGGCGACGCGGCGTGGACCTCGCGCTCCTTCAAGGACCTCAAGCCACCGTCCCGGCTGGCCAAGGGGGTCATGCACGACTGGCCCACCACGGTCCGCACCCTCGGTGTGCTCCACGAGCTCGACGCCCGCCACGACGACCTGCTCGTCCTGCCGGCGCACTGCCCCGAGGGGCACGCGGCCTGGTACGCCGAGCGCTGATGGGCGGGTCCCAGGCGGCGGTGGCCGCCGCGTTCGCCCGCGAGCGCTGGCTCCTCCCACGCCGGTACGACGCCGCGCGGGCCCGCGCCCTCGAGCGCTTCCTGCGCGAGGACCTGCCCCGCGCGTCCTTCTACGCACCCCACGCCGGGCGCGCGCTGCACGAGCTCCCGGTCGTCGACAAGCGCACCGTGCTCGCGGACTTCGCCGCGTTCAACCGCTACGGCATCGGCCTGGAGCAGGCGCTCGCCGTCGCGGAGGCGGCCGAGCGCTCCCGCGACTTCACCGACACGCTGCCGGGCGGGGTGACCGTCGGCCTGTCGTCCGGCACCACCGGCACGCGCGGCGTCTTCCTCGTGTCGGAGGAGGAGAGCCGCCTGTGGGCAGGGATCCTGCTCGGCCAGATGATGGCGCCGGCGTCCCTGAGAGCGCTCACATCGCGTCCGCTCCGGGTCGCGCTCTTCCTGCGCGCCAACAGCAACCTCTACGAGACGCTCGACAGCCGCCGGGTCCGCTTCTCGTGGCACGACCTGACCCAGCCGGTCGAGGACCACCTGCCCGACCTGCCCGGCACCGACGTCCTCGTCGCCCCCGCGAGCGTGCTGCGCCGGATCGCCGCGGCGAAGCCCGCGGGGCTGCGCCCGATCCAGGTCATCTCCGTCGCCGAGACCCTCGAGCCCGACGACGAGGCCGTGATCCGCGCGGCGTTCGGGCGTCCCGTCGAGCAGATCTACCAGGCCACCGAGGGCCTGCTGGCCGTGAGCTGCCCCACCGGCCGGCTGCACCTCAACGAGGGCCACGTCCACGTCGAGCCGCAGTGGATCGACCACCGCCGCTTCCACCCGGTGGTCACCGACTTCACCCGCACCACCCAGCTCGTCGTCCGGCACCGGCTCGACGACGTGCTGCTCGCGGCGCCCGGCCCGTGCCCGTGCGGCCGGCCGGGCCGCAGCATCGCGGCCGTGCTCGGCCGGGCCGACGACGTGCTGCTGCTCGGCGACGTGCCCGTCTACCCCGACGTGCTGCGCCACGCGGTCGCGCTGGCCGGCGAGCTCGGCGACTACCGGATCGAGCAGCACGGCGACGAGTGGCGGGTCGCCGTCACCGGGGCGCAGGCCGGGATCTCCCGGGTCGGGGCGGAGGTCACCCGGCTCGCGGAACGCCTGCGCGCGGCCCCGCCCGTCGTCGTACCCATGGCGTGGCCGGCCGAGGCGCCGGACCAGAAGAGACGACGGATCAGGAGAGTGTCGTGAGCAGCTCGACGATGAGGCTGTTGGTGACCGGTGCGTCCGGCTTCGTCGGCGGACGCCTGGTGGAGATGGCGCGCGCCGAGGGTCACGAGGTGTTCGGCATCGGCCGCCGGCGACTCGACCGCGACGACTACGCCAGCGTCGACCTCGGCCGGGTAGCCGCCGCCGACCTGCCCGAGCTGCCCTGGCAGCCCGACGCCGTCATCCACTGCGCGGCCCGCGCGACGCCGTACGCCAGGCGGGCGGACTACGAGCGGGACAACGTCGTCGCCACCCGGACCGTCCTCGACTGGTGCGCACGGCTCGGCGAGCCGCGGCTGGTGCACGTGTCGTCGTCCTCCGTGCTCTACCGCGACGGCGACCAGCTGGACCTCACCGAGGACACCCCGCTGCCGGCGGACTTCGCCAACGACTACGCCCGGACGAAGGCGTCGTCCGAGCGCATCGTCGGTACCTACGGGGGTTCCTGGGTGATCGCCCGGCCACGCGCGGTGTTCGGCCCCGGGGACACCGTGCTCTTCCCGCGGATCATCGCCGCGGCGAAGGCCGGCCGCGTTCCGCGCCTCACCGGTCGCACCGAGCCCGCGGTCGGCGACCTCATCTACGTCGACAACCTCGCCGACCACCTGCTCCAGCTGGCCCGTCGGCCCGAGCTGACCGGTGTCTACCACCTGACCAACGCCGAGCCCGTCGAGATCCAGGCGATGCTGCTCGACGTGATCGCCCGGCTCGGGTTCGACCCGCCGTCGCGGGAGGTGTCGCTCACGACCGCGATGCGCGCGGCGACCGTGCTGGAACGGACGTGGCGGCTGCTGCGGCTGCCCGGGGAGCCGCCGATCACGCCGTACGGCGTCGGGGTGCTGAGCTGGTCGAAGACCTTCGTGCCGGACCTGATGCTGCGCGACCTCGGCGCGCCGAAGGTGTCGGTCGCCGAGGGCGTGGACCGCTTCGTCGCGTGGCAGAGGGAGAACCTGTGAGCCGGCGACTGACGACGCTCGCCGGGGTCGGCTACCTCGCCCTGCAGGCCGGCAAGGCCGCCGTCACGTTGCGGGCCGCCTCGCGGGCGCCGGCGGCCACGGCCCCGACCGACGAGGCGATCGCGAAGGTCGTCGTGGTGCAGCCGATCCTGTCGGGCGATCCCGGCCTCGAGGACGCGCTGCGCGACAACCTGCTCTCGCTCGACGGGGCCCGCTTCTGCTGGCTGGTCGACGAGGACGACGCCGAGGCGCAACGCGTGGTCGACCGGATCGGCGCGGTCGACCGGGTCGAGGTCGTGCTCTGCCCGCCCGCCCCCGACGGCGTGAACCCCAAGCTCGCGAAGCTCCAGCCCGCGCTCGATGCCGCCGCCCCGGACGAGGTGTTCCTGGTGCTCGACGACGACACCCGGCTGCCCCGGGAGAGCCTGGGCGCGCTGCTCGCCGGACTCGAGCGGGCGACGTTGGCGACCGGGCTGCCGGCGTACCTGCCGGGCGGGACGGTGTGGGCGCAGCTGGTCGAGCAGTTCGTCGACAACAACGCGGCGATGACCTACCTGACGCTCGACCCGGTGACGATCAACGGGATGACCTGGGCGATGCGGGTCGGCGACCTGCGCGAGCTCGGCGGCTTCACGCCGGTCCTGCGCAACCTGACCGACGACCTCGCCGTCGCGGGCGCGGTGCTGCGCAGCGGCGGGACGATCTGCCAGACCGCGTCGCCGCAGTGGATCACGACGACGGTCGCAGGCCCCGGCCCCTACGTCCGGCTGCTGCACCGCTGGATGCTGTTCGCCAACCTGCTGCTGCGGCGCCAGCCCCTGCGCACCGTCGCCGCGATCAGCGTCCTCCACGGCACCCACCCGAACCTGCTGTGGGCGACCGTCGTGGGGTCCGTCCGGACCCGCCGTCCCGCCTTCCTGCTCGCCGTCCTGTGCGGACGGGCGCTGCTCCTGCGGCACGTGCAGCGCCGGGTCTACGGGCGTCCGCTGCACCGGCCCGCGGTGTCGCTGGTGTCCGAGCTCGTGCAGCCGGCCCACCTCGGGCACGGCGCCGTGCAGCGCACCATCCGCTGGCGGACCCGGACCTACCGGGTGCGCTCCGACGACGACTTCTCCCCCGTCCGGTGAGCAGCCTGCGGCTCCAGGTGCTGCACCTGACCGGGCAGAGCGACCCGCGCAGCTGCGGCCTCTCGCCGGTCCAGCACGCCTTCCTCGACGCGCTGCCGGTCGCCGACGACGCCAGGGTCCGGCTGAACTTCCCGTACGACGCCACGCTGCGCCCCTACCGCCCGGTCCCGCTGTGGCTGGGCAGCCTGCGCCACCTCGGGCTCTTCGTACGGATCCGGCTGCGGCGCGCCGCCTGGGCCCGGCGGAACCGGTCGTCCGTCGAGTCGCAGCTGCGGCGGGCCGAGCAGACCCTCGTGCTCGCCGGCTCCATCGGCCTCGACCTGCTGGGCCGCCTCGACCTCCCCCGGGACCTGCTCGACCGCCTCACCGTGGTCGCGTACGGCGCTGTCGCCACCCGGCCGCCCCACTGCCGCACGATCCGCGTCGCCAGCCGCACCGACCACCTCGCGCGGTGGTGGGGATGTGACGTCGAGGTCACCTCGGGACACCTCGCCTACCTGGGCTCCCCCGAGCTGGCCGCGCTCTGCGCGCAGGTGGCGCGCGACCTCGCGGCGGAGGCCGCGTGAAGCGCGTCGACCTGGTCACGCCACCCATGGCCGGCCACCTCCACCCACTCCTCGGCATCGCGGCCCGGCTCGCCGACGAGCCCGGCCTCGAGGTCCGCGTGATCAGCACCGCGGCTGCCCTCGCCGTCACCGAGTCGGCCGGGTTGACGGGCGTCGCGCTGCTCACCGGTGCGGACGAGGTCATCGAGACGGTGGTCAACCCGCCGTACCGGATCGGGAGCCACCCGCGGAAGTTGTTGCGCCAGTTCCGCGCGGCCGTCGAGCTCCAGCGCGACTTCCAGGCCGAGCTGGCGGCGCTGTGGTCGGCGGAACCGCCCGACCTCGTGCTCGCCGACTTCACGATGGGTGCCGTCGGGCCCGCCGCCGACGCGATCGGCGTGCCGTGGTGGACGACCCACCCCTCCCCGTGCGCCATCGAGGGCCGGAGCGGCCCGCCGTCGTACCTCGGTGGGTGGCGGCCGGGCCGGACCGCGCTCGGACGGGCCCGCGACGCCGTGGGGCGCCGGTGGGTGCGGCGCTTCAAGCGGGTCGCCCCGCGGCTGGCGGGCGTCGACCTGACCACGGTGGGGCTCGGCCCGATCCACCGACCCGACGGCTCGGAGGCGATCTACTCCGCCGACCGGACCTTCGCGTTGACCCCGGCGTCGATCGAGTACCCGCGCGACCTGCCGAACGCCGTCCGGTACGTCGGACCGGTCCTGTTCACGCCGCCCTCGACCGCGTCGGAGCCGGCGCTCACCCCCGGGCACCGCCACGTGCTGGTCACCGCCGGCACCCACCTGCCGTGGCACAAGCAGGCCCTGCTGGACGCGGCGGGTCGTGCGGCGGCCGAGCTGCCGGCCGACGTGCGGGTGCACGTGAGCCTGGGCGGCTCGGACGGGGCGTTCACCGTGCCGGCGGGCGTCACCGCCCACGGGTACGTCAGCTACGAGCGCGACCTGGCCCGCTTCGACGCGGTCGTGCACCACGGCGGCGCCGGCGTGCTCGGCCACACCCTCGCCTCTGGACTGCCCGCCGTGGTGTGGCCGGTGGACTACGACCAGTACGACCACGCCGTACGGCTGGTCGACGCCGGGGTCGCGGTCCGGGTGTCGCGGGCCGACGGGCTGGCCGACGCCCTGCGCCGGGTGCTCGACGAGCCGTCGTACCGATCGGCGGCGGAGCGGATCGCCGCCACCATCGCCGCCGAGCCCGCCGTGGAGGCGGTCGCACGGGAGGTGCGAGCACGCCTGGAGCTGCCGGGAAGCAGGTGACCGGTTATCGGATTCGGCCACGAAATCGGTGGCCGACGAGGCATCATGCGCGCATGGACATGGGGGAACCGTCGATCGCGCGCGCCCAGCTGGACGCGCTCATCGCTGCGGCCGCACCCGCCCCGCTCCCGGCCCGCCAGGCCATCGCGCTGCTCAAGCAGCTGGGCGAGACGGACGCCGCAGTCCTCGGGAGACTCGCCTACCACGCACTGACCGGTGTCGCGCCCGGCGAGGGTGAGCCGGACTCACCGGTCGACGTGGCCCCCGGCTTCCCGCCGTTCGCGGCGGAGGTGCTGATGCGCGCCATCGCCGGCCCCGACCACCGCCGGCCGACCGCGCAGGCACTGCTGATCGTGCTCGACACCGTGCCCGCCGCGTCGTGGCCGACCGACGGGCTGCCCGAGGTCGAGCTGCCCGAGGTCGAGCTGCCCGACGACGAGCTGCCCGAGGTCGAGGAGGTCGAGGAGCCCGAGCCGGATCCGGTCGCGGAGACTGTCGACCCCGAGCAGGTCGCCGAGCCCGTCGCTGCGGCCGTCGAGGTCGTCGCGCCGGACCCCGAGCCCGTGATCGTGCCCGAGGTCGAGGTGGACGAGGAGGTCGAGGAGCACGCCCCGCAGCGCTCGGTGGCCCGGGCCCTCGAGCACCAGCAGTTCCGCGACCTGCTGACGCCCACCCGCTCGATCCCCCGCTTCGACCCGCTCACGGACCCGCTCACCGCGCCCTGGTACCCCGACAACGAGGACGGGCCCTTCACCCCGCCCGCGCGCGACCCGGAGCCCGAGCCGGAGTCCGTCGCCGAGCCCGTCGTCGAGGCCATCGAGCCGGTCGAGCCGGACCCGGAGCCCGAGGCCGTCCTCGAGGTCGAGCCGGAGCCCGTCGACGCGCCCGGGCCCGAGATCGTCGAGGAGCCCGAGACCGTCGAGGAGCCCGAGGCTGTCGTCGAACCGGAGGCCGTCGTCGAACCGGAGGCCGTCGTCGAGCCCGAGCCGGTCAGCCCGGTCCGGGGCATGCACGACGAGTTCCGGGACTTCGCGTCCCCGAGCTTCGCGGTCCCGCAGTTCGAGCCGCTCGAGGGCGAGCTGCCGGCCGGCAGCGACCGGGTCCGGCGCCGCAGGGGCCGCGACTCCTCCGACGTGCCGGCCGAGCCCGTCGCCGACGAGCCGAAGGTCAAGGCGCCGAAGGTCAAGGAACCGAAGGAGCCGCGGGAGCCCAAGGTCGCCAACGCGGCCTCGCACGATGACCGCCACCAGACCCTGCTGCTGGTCGCGATCATCGCGGTGCTGATCCTGGTCGGCGTGCTCTACGCGACGTCGCGTGACTCGGAGGAGACGCCGGGCGACGGCGGCGGCCCTCAGGGAGCCAGTCGGTCGATGGCCCAGCCCTCGTCGGCGGCGGTGTAGCGCAGCCGGTCGTGCATCCGGCCCGGCCGGCCCTGCCAGAACTCGAAGCGGGCCGGGACGACGCGGTACCCGCCCCACGTGGGCGGCACCGGCACGTCCTGCCCGGCGAAGCGCTCCTCGACCTCACGGTAGCGCCGGTCCAGCTCGTCGCGACCGGTCACCACCTGCGACTGCGGTGACGCCCAGGCACCGAGCTGGGAGCCCCGGGGTCGGGAGGCGAAGTACGCCGCGACGTCATCCTCCTCCAGCGGGACCGCGACGCCGTCGATCCGCACCTGGCGCTCGAGCGGGTGCCAGGGGAACAGCAGCGCGCAGCCCGGCTCCTCCGCGAGAGCCGTGCCCTTGCGCGAGGCGGTGTTGGTGAAGAACCGGAAGCCGTCGGGCCCGACCCCCTTGAGGAGCACGGTCCGCGACGACGGGCCGCCGTCGGGGTCGACGGTGGCGACGACCATCGCGTTGGGCTCGTGGATCCCGGCCGCGACGGCGTCGTCGAACCAGCGCCGCCACTGGACCCACGGGTCCGGGTCCGCACTGGTCTCGTCGAGCCCCGCGTCGCCGTACTCCCGCCGGAGGACGGCCAGGTCCGCCTGCTGCTCACTCGCCATGCGTCCAACCTAGATGCTCATCCAGGGGGACGCCGTAGCGCTGGTTACGTCGTGCGGCAGAATGCGGTTGGCCCGCGGCCTGCCGTGACCCGGCGGTGCCGCCCGAAGCACAGAAGGAGACGCCGATGGTTGAGGTACACCACGGACTGGAGGGCGTCGTCGCCTTCGAGACCCAGATCGCGGAGCCCGACAAGGAGGGCTCGGCGCTGCGCTACCGCGGCGTCGACATCGAGGACCTCGCCGGCCGGGTGCCGTTCGAGAACGTCTGGGGCCTGCTGATCGACGGCTCGTTCACCCCGGGCCTGCCGCCCGCCGAGGCGTTCAGCCTGCCGGTCCACACGGGCGACGTCCGGGTCGACGTGCAGGCCGCGATCGCGATGCTCGCGCCGGCGTTCGGCTTCGGGCAGACCTACGACATCACCGACGAGCAGGCCCGCGAGGACCTCGCCCGCGTCGCGGTCATGGTCCTCTCGTACGCCGGCCAGTCTGCCCGCGACCTCCACCTCCCCGTCGTCCCGCAGCGGCTGGTCGACGAGGGCAGGACGCTGGCGGAGAAGTTCCTGATCCGCTGGCGCGGCGAGGCGGACCCGAAGCACGCGCACGCCATCGACGCCTACTGGTCCTCGGCCGCCGAGCACGGCATGAACGCCTCGACCTTCACCGCCCGCGTCATCACCTCCACCGGTGCCGACGTCGCGGCTGCCTTCTCGGGCGCCATCGGCGCGATGAGCGGCCCGCTGCACGGCGGTGCCCCCTCCCGCGTGCTCGGCATGATCGAGGAGGTCGAGAAGTCCGGCGACGCCCGTGCGTACGTCAAGGGCCTGCTCGACTCCGGCGAGCGGCTGATGGGCTTCGGCCACCGCGTCTACCGCGCCGAGGACCCCCGCGCCCGCGTGCTGCGTCGGACCGCCAAGGAGCTGGGCGCCGCCCGCTACGAGGTCGCCGAGGCGCTCGAGCAGGCCGCGCTGACCGAGCTCCGCGAGCGCCGTCCCGACCGCGTGCTCGAGACCAACGTGGAGTTCTGGGCGGCCATCGTCCTCGACTTCGCCGAGGTGCCGGCCAACATGTTCACGTCGATGTTCACCTGCGCCCGCACCGGCGGCTGGTCGGCGCACATCCTCGAGCAGAAGCGGACCGGTCGCCTGATCCGCCCGTCGGCCGTCTACACCGGCCCGTCGACCCGCCCCGCGAGCGACATCGAGGGCTGGAACGACGCCTGGGCACAGTGAGCTGCCGGTGATCCGTCCGTAGGACGGACCATCCTGGGAGGGGGAGCTGCCGGAAGGCGGCTCCCCCTTCACTCATTTCCGGCGACCGGGCTGCGGTCAGCGCTCCGCCCGCGCTGGTCGTCCTCCGCTGGAGCGGGAGCCGAAGCTTTCGAAGCCACTCCTCTGTCTCTCCTGACACGCCCGTGGTCGGTTACGTGCTGGATGCCTCTAGGGCTGCGGTGTGGCGGGTTGTGGGGTTCTCAAGCGGCAGCGACGAGGGCTGGGAGCGTGGCTGGGTCCGCCGGTCGGGTGGCGGTCCGGCGGCGCGCGAAGACCCCCTCGAGTGGGCACGAACCGCAGATTTCGCGGCCGTTTTTCTGCGGTCTGTGACCAATCGGCACCCCATCCGATCCCAGCAGGAACCGTTCGTGCAGGGCGGCCGCGTCAGCGGCGGCCCGGACGAAGTCCGCGCCGACAACCGCGCCGCCCAGCCGACCGACAGGGCCCCGGGGTCAAGGCNNCAGCGAGCGCCTTGACGCCGGGGGTCGGTCGGCTACCGCGCGGCCGCCGGAGCCACCGCAAGGAGACCCCGAACAAGGAATTTCAGCCGCAGCAGATCCTCGGCCCCAGCGGACCCGTCCGCGCCTCCATCCGCGGCACGTACCAGGAGGTCAGCCCCGCAGCGCCCGCCCGCGAGATCGACACGTGCAGGTGGTCCTGGTGCCGCAGGGTGCGCGAGCAGCGTCGCAGCGTGGGGCAGGAGGAGCTGAGGTAGGGCTCGGCACGGAAGCCGTTCCAGGCCGACCAGATCCGGTCGTTCCAGATGACGTACATGATCCCCATCCGCCGTGCCCGCGCGTGCCGGTTGCCGGCGGCGTCGGTGGCGAACAGGTCGGCGAACAGGCGGCGGACGCGGGCCCGGTCGGCCGGACGTCGTACGTCGACCGTCCAGTCGAACGCGCGCCCCTCGTGGTGCTCCGACCGACTGCCGCCACAGGGCCGGACGGTCGAGCCGAAGCGGCCGCCGTACCCGCGGACGATCCAGCGGCCGAGCAGCACGGTGCCGGGCTGGGCCACGCGTCGGCAGGCGGTGGCGGGCTCGTACGTCGCGTAGTCCTCCACCGGGTTGGTGCGGGACCAGGCGGCGGGGACGAGGGCGAGCAGGACGGTCGCGGCGACGAGGACGACGAGGACGGGACGTGGCACGGGGACTCCAGATGGCGTGATCCCTGCCCATCGGCCCTGCCCCGGGCGACCTGAACGGTCAGCGCACGGGCACCCCGATCTGCGCGAGGAGGGCCGCCGCGGCGGGCGCCGGGCCGAAGCCGCTCCAGATCACGTGCTCGCCCCGCGAGGGCGCGCCCTGCACGGGCAGCGTGACGAGGTCGGGTACCTGCGCGACGTACCCGGACGGGAGCAGGCCGACCGCGAGCCCGGACCGGACCAGCCGGGCCATCAGCAGCATGTCCATCACCTCGAAGACGACCTCGCGCGCCAGCCCGGCGGCCGCGAAGGCGCGGTCCGACTGCTCGCGGCCCGCGGTGCCCGAGGGGAAGTCGACGAAGGGCTCATCGGCCAGGTCGGCGAGGCGCAGCCGGCGTCGTACGGCGAGCCGGTGGTCGGGCGCGAGGACGGCGAGGTGCCGGTCGCGGCTGAGCAGCTGGTAGCCGACCCCGGTCACCTCGCGCCCCTCGGGCAGCCCGAGGAAGGCGACGTCGAGCGCACCCTCGGCGACCTGGCGCAGGAAGTCGTCGCTGCCGCCGGTCTCCAGCCGCAGCCGGACCTGCGGGTGTTGCTCGCGGAACTCGCGGAGCACCACCGGGACGTCGATCGCGGCCACCGTCGGGACCAGGCCGACGGCCAGCGTTCCCCTGATCTCCCCCGTCGCGGCGGCGACCTCGGCGACCGCGCGCTCCGCGGCGTCCAGGCACTGCCGCGCGACCGGCAGGAAGGCCTCCCCCGCCGGGCTCAGCCGGACCTGGCGGCTGGTGCGGTGGAAGAGCCGGGTGCCGAGCTCCTCCTCGAGCCGTGCGACCTGGTGGGAGAGCGCGGACTGGACGACGAAGCACCGCTCGGCAGCCCGGGTGAAGCTCCCCAGCTCGGCGACGGCGACGACGTAACGCATCTGCTGCAGCTCCATGAGATCCATCGTGTATCACGATCGATCCCATGAAAAGCATGTGTTGGACTCATCGACCGCAACGGCGGACGCTGGACGCATGACCACCCGGACCACCGTCACCACGGCCCTCGCCCCCATGGTGTGGGGCACGACGTACCTCGTCACCACCGAGCTGCTGCCCGCCGGGCACCCGCTGTTCGCCGGCCTGCTGCGCGCCCTGCCTGCCGGCCTGCTGCTGCTCCTCGTGCTGCGGGTCCTGCCGCAGGGCGTGTGGTGGTGGCGCGCGCTCGTCCTGGGCGCGCTCAACATCGGCTTCTTCTTCCCGCTGCTGTTCATCGCCGCCGAGCGGCTGCCCGGCGGCGTGGCCGCGACGGTCGGAGCCGTCCAGCCGTTGCTGGTGGTCCTGCTCGCGCTGCCCGTGCTGGGTGAGCGACCGACGCTCGGCCGCACCGGTTGGGCGCTGGCCGGCGCCGGTGGCGTCGCGCTGGTGGTGCTGACGCCGCAGGCCGACCTCGACCCGGCCGGCCTCCTCGCCGGCGCGGCCGCCGCGCTGTCGATGGCGGCCGGGATCGTGCTGACGAGACGCTGGGGCCGCCCGGAGGGCGTCTCCTCGCCGGTGCTCGTCAGCTGGCTGCTCACCGCCGGCGGACTGGTGCTGCTGCCGCTCACGGCCCTGCTGGAAGGCGCCCCGGCGACCATCGACGCGGCCGCCGCCGGTGGCTACCTGTGGCTCGGCGTGGTGGGCGGGCTGGCGGCGTACCTCGTCTGGTTCCGCGGCCTCGGCCTGCTGCCGGTCACCTCGACCGCGCTGCTCGGGCTGCTGTCGCCGGTGGTCGCCGCGGGGCTCGGCTGGCTGGTGCTCGACCAGGCGCTGCGGCCGGTCCAGCTGCTCGGGTTCGCGATCGCGCTGGTCGCCATCGTCGGCGGTCAGCACAACGGCCAGCACAACGGCCAGCACAACGGCCAGCACAGCGGCCGGCGCAGCAGCGCGGCCTCAGCTCGCGACGTGGTCGAGCAGCTCGGTGCTGGCGTCGGCCGCACCGTCGGCGTCGCCGCGGCGGATCGCCTCCAGGACCGCGTCGTGCTCGGCGGTCATAGGGTCGTGCCCGTCGGCCGGGTCGGCGATGCTGGCGCGCAGGGTCTCGGCCAGGCCGTCGTAGAGCTCGGAGAGCAGCGGGTTGTGGGCGGCCGCGACGACCGCGACGTGGAAGGCGACGTCGGCGGTGACGAAGGCGGCGCCGTCGCCGGCATCGAGGGCGGCGCGGCGCTGGGCGGTCAGGTCGTCGAGGACCGCCAGGTCCGCGTCGGTACGACGACCGGCGGCCAGTGACGCGGCCCGTACCTCGATCGCGTGCCGCACCTCGAGCAGGTGGGCGAGGTCGACCCGCTCGGCCTGCCGGCGCATCAGGGCCTGCACCTCGGTGGCCGCCGAGACGTAGGTGCCGTCGCCGCGTCGTACCTCCAGCACGCCGACGTGGGCGAGGGCCTTGACGGCCTCACGCACGGTGTTGCGGCTGACGCCGAGCGACGCGGCGAGGACCGGCTCGGGAGGGATGCGGTCGCCGACGCTCCACTCGCCGGAGGCGAGCAGCGTGCGCATGCCGTCGATCGCCTGGTCGACCAGGGAGGCGGGGGCAGCAGGGGCTAGCGGCATCTTTCATCCAATCATCCGATGTCTGCAATACTAGGGGCCATGGTCGCCGTCGTCCACGCACACCCCAGCGGTGCCACCACCCCATCCTCGCAGTCGCGTCGGCGCGCGGGCGCGGGGCTGACCGTGGCGGTGCTGCTGGTCGCGTTCAACCTGCGGATCGCCGTCACCAGCCTCGGCGCGCTGCTCGACCACCTCGGCGACCTCGGCGTCTCGGCCACGACCCAGGGCGTCCTGACCTCGCTGCCGGTGCTCTGCTTCGCGCTCGTCGGCGCGACCGCGATGGTCGTGACCCGCCGCTTCGGCGTCGACCGCGGGCTCGCGCTCGCCCTCGTCGTGCTGACCCTCGGCCTGGTGCTGCGCGTCCTCGACGGCACCCCGGCCCTGCTGGTCGGCACCTTCGTCTCCTGCTCCGGCATCGCGCTCGGCAACGTGCTGATCCCCGCGATCGTGAAGGAGCACTTCCCCGGCAAGGTCGGCACGATGACCGGCGCCTACACCGCCGTGCTCTCCCTCGGCTCCGCCGCGGGCGCCGCCCTCACCGTCCCGCTCACCAACGCCACGGGCACCTGGCGCCTCGGCCTCGGCCTGTGGGCGGCCGTCGCCGTCCTCGCCGTGGTCGCGTGGGCGCCCTTCGCCCGGGGCGCCGTCGAGCGCCGTTCCACCGAGCGCGGTACGCCGCTGTGGCGCAACCGCACCGCGTGGGCGGTCACCGTCCTGTTCGGCACCCAGTCGACCTTCGCCTACGTGATGATGAGCTGGCTCCCGAGCCTGTACGCCGACGCCGGCTTCAGCGACGAGACCGCCGGCCTGCTGCTGGCCGTCAGCATCACCCTGGGCGTCCCGTTCTTCTTCCTCGCACCGCGCCTCGCCGGCCGGATGCACCAGCAGGGCCACCTCGTCGCCGCCTGCACCGTCCTCACGATGGTCGGCTGGGCCGGCCTCGGCCTCGCCCCCGAGGGCGGCGCGTGGCTCTGGGCCGCACTCCTCGGCGCCGGCGGTGCGGTGTTCCCGATCGTGCTGCTCTGCTTCGCGCTGCGCACGACGAGCTCCGTCGACACCGCCGCCCTGTCCACGATGGCGCAGAGCGTCGGCTACCTCCTCGCGGCGGGCGGTCCCTTCCTCGTCGGCAGCCTGCACGATGCGACCGACAGCTGGGCGCTGCCCTGCACGCTGCTCGTCGGCCTCGGGTTCGTGCAGGTCACCGCCGGCTACCTCGCGGGGCGTCCGGTCAAGATCGGCGCAGCCCACTGACCAGCGCGTCGAGCGCGAGGTCGAGCTCGTCGTCCGTCGGTCCCCCGAACCCGACGACCAACCCACTGAGCCGCGCCGTGCGGCAGTAGTCGCGCAGCAGGTTCACCCGGAAGCCCGCCTCCTCCGCGGCAGCACGCGCCCGCACGGCGCGCGCGTGCGGGAGCAGCCACGTGGAGTACATGCCGGCGACCGGCCCCGCGAGCTCGGCGTACGGCTCGAGGGCCGCGACCACCCGCGGCGCCCGCTCGGCGTAGGTCCGGCGCGCGGAGCGGACGACCGCGTCGACGTACCCGTCGCGGAGGAGGGTGACCAACGCTCGCTGGACGGGCCACGGCGGCGCGTCGTGGGTGAGCGCACGGTGGGCGTCGAAGCGGTCCAGCACCCGGTCCGGTACGACGGTCCAGCCCAGCCGCAGCGACGGCAGGATCGACTTCGAGGCGGTGCCCAGGTAGGCCACCCGGTCGCGGTCGAGGGAGGCCAGCGCGGGCACCGGCGCGACGTCGTAGCGGAACTCCGAGTCGTAGTCGTCCTCCACCACCAGCGCCCCGTCGCGCCGCGCGGTCGCGAGCAGGGTCAGCCGGTCGGCCGCCGGCATCACCCGGCCGAGCGGGTGCTGGTGGGCCGGGGTGACGTACGCCGCCGCGCAGCCCGCGAGGTCGGCGACCGGCTCCAGCGCGGGGAGGTCGCGCACCGACCGCCCGGACTCGAGGACCATCGCGACGGCCGCGCGGTAGCCCGGGTCCTCGACGGCCACCGGATCGCGCGGCAGCACCGCGAGCAGGTGGCGCAGCCCGGCGCCGGTGCCGCTGGTGATCCGCACCGCGTCGCCATCGACGGCCAGGCCGCGCGTGCGCCCGAGCCGCTCGGCGACGAGGGCCCGCAGCTCGGGGAGGCCGCGCGGGTCGTCGTACCCCCGCGGGGGCGTGGCGGTCGAGACCTCGCGCCAGGCCCGGCGCCAGACCGCCTCGTGGCGCGGGTCGATCCACGGCGTACCGGCGTCGAGCATGACCAGGGCCCGCTCCACGACAGGGGTACGACGCCGCGCAGGTCGCGACCGCGCCCCCGACCGGCCACCCGCGACCCACGTGCCCGCGCCCTGGCGGGCCTCGATCCAGCCCTCGGCGAGCAGCTGGTCGAAGGCCTGCTCGACGACGGACCGCGAGACGCCGAGGTCGGTCGCGAGGCGCCGCGACGCCGGCATCCGGTCGCCGCCCGCGAGCGCACCGGACAGCACCAGCGCGCGTATCTGGTCCGCGAGCTGGCTGCCGAGCGGACGGGGATCGGCACGGTCGAGCCGGACCGGAAGCATCGGAATTGGCCTGTTCAAGTCGATGAGAACTGGCCCGTGCGCACAGGCCACTTGTCACCCACGATAGACCCATGAGCGTTGCCGAAGCGGTGTGTCCCCGACCTGGTTTGCCTGTTCACGTGCTCAGAGTGCGTGCAGCGCAAGGCGGCGGCGCGCAGGCATACCGGGTCGTATTCCCAGCGTCGCCAACGCGGCGAGGTGCGTGCACTGGGCGCGTGAAGTGGTGAGCCAGGTCGGGGACGCGCCGCTTCAGCCCACCGACCGCACCCGGATCAACCGGGGCCGCAACCGCGCCGTCGCCGACCGCGCCGAGCTGCTGGCGCTGCTCGCCGACGGCCTGGTCGCGCACCTCGGCATCGAGGCCGGGGGCCACCCGGTCGTGCTGCCGACCGCCTACGCCGTCGACACCGACGGACCCGACGAGGGCGGCACGCTCTACGTGCACGGCTCCGTGGCGGCGCGGTGGTTGCTCAACTCGGTCGATCGAACGGTGTGCGTGACGGTCACCGAGCTCGACGGCCTGGTCGCCGGCCGCTCGGCCTTCCACCACTCGATGAACTACCGCTCCGCGGTCGTCATCGGCACGGCCCGGCTCGTCGACGACCCCGACGAGCGGCAGCACGCGCTCGACCTGGTCGTCGACCACATGCTCCCCGGCCGCTCCGCCACCCTGCGGCCCAGCACCCGCAAGGAGCTGGCCGCCACGGCGGTGCTCGCCGTACCCCTGCACGAGGCGTCGATGAAGGCGCGCTCGGGTGGGCCGGTCGACGAGCCGTCGGACGTGGAGGCGAGTGTGTGGGGCGGGCACGTCCCGGTCCGCCGGGTGATCGACGTACCGGTGCCGGCGGAGGACAACCTGCCGGGACTCAGCGTCCCGGCGGACGTCGCAGGCCGGACTCGATAGCGAACACCACCAGCTGCGCGCGGTCGCGCGCCTGCAGCTTCACCATCGCGCGGCTGACGTGCGTGCGGACGGTGTCCGGGCTGACCACCAGCGCCCCGGCGATCTCCGCGTTGGACATCCCGGTCGCCACCCAGCCCAGGATCTCCCGCTCGCGCTCGGTGAGGTCGCCCAGGCGCGGGTGCGGGCTCTCGGCGCGGCTGGCGCCGAAGTGGTCGATCACCCGGCGGGTGACCGACGGTGCGAGGAGCGAGCCTCCGTCGGCGACCACGCGGACCGCGTCGAGCAGCGCGGTCGGCTCGGCGTCCTTGAGCAGGAAGCCGCTGGCGCCGCTGCGCAACGCCTCGAACACGTACTCGTCGAGCTCGAAGGTCGTCAGCACGACGACCTTCACCCCGGCGAGCGAAGGGTCCGCCGCGACCTCGGCGAGCAGCGCGAGCCCGTCCATCACGGGCATCCGGATGTCACAGAGGACCACGTCGGGCTTCGTACGACGCAGCAGTGCCAGGCCCTCGCGCCCGTCGCCGGCCTCCCCCGCCAGCTCCAGGTCGGGCTCGGCGGCGACCAGCGTCGCCAGGCCCATCCGGACCAGCGGCTGGTCGTCGATCAGGGCGACCCGGATCGGCGCGGGACGGCTCATGCCGGCAGCACCGCGGTGACCTCGAAGCCCCCACCGTCCGCTGGGCCCGCGCGGAAGGTGCCGCCGATCGCGGCCACCCGTGCCCGCATCCCGCCGATGCCCATGCCCTCATCCTGCACCGCGCCGCCGCGTCCGTCGTCGGAGACGCGCAGCGCGACCGAGTCCGCGCCCCGCTCCCAGGTGATGGTGGCGGTGCTCGCGAAGGCGTGGCGCAGCACGTTGGTGAGCGCCTCCTGGAGCACGGCGTACGCCGTCTCGCCGACCGCCTGGTCGAGCACCCCCGGGTCGCCGAGGACCTCGATCCGCAGGCCCGCGGAGCGCACCCGGTCCACCAGCGCGGGGACCGACTCCGCCCCCGGGGCGGGCCGGCGCGGCGCGGGCTCCCCCGCGATCGTCGCCAGCTCGGTGCGCAGCGCGTCGAGCGCCTCGCGGCTGGTCGTCCGGATCGCCTCGAGGCTGGTGCGAGCCGCCGCGGGGTCGCGGTCGAGGACGTGCAGCGCGACCCCTGCCTGCATCGCGATCACGGCGAGGCCGTGGCCCACGCCGTCGTGCAGGTCCTGGGCCATCCGGAGCCGCTCCTCGGCGGCCGCGCGCGACGTGCGGTCCGCCCAGGCGGCGCGGCCCTCGCGCATCATCGTGCCGATCGCGGCGGCCGACGAGACCAGCGCGCCGATGCCGATCGACTGCCACATCCCCACCGACAGCTCGTCCCAGCGCAGGCCCCGCACCAGCAGGCCCGCCCAGATCAGCACCGCGGCGACGAGCAGCAGCGGGAACCAGCTGCGGAAGGGCCGGCGGGTGGCGAGCACGAAGGAGGCCACGATCAGGGCGAAGAAGATCGGGCCGTTCTCGCCGCCGACCGCGAAGTAGCCGCCGCTCAGCGCCCCGGTGCCGACCAGCGCGACCGGCCAGCGGTCCAGCGTGAGCAGCGAGAGCGCGGCCCCCGCGGCGAGGACGACGGACAGCACGCGGCCGAGCACGCCCGCGTCGACGCTGCCGTCGTGCCCGAGGTTGACCGCGACCGAGCCGCCGACGACGATCACCGCGACGGGGATCAGCCACCAGCGCCGTGCGAGCCAGATGTTGGTGTCCATGCCCCGAACCTAGGCGAGCACGACCCCTCCGTCGTACGACGACGAGCGCCTCCGGCGTACGCAGTCCTGCGTACACCGGCGCCTCCTGCGGACGGACGCGCGATCGCCCCGGCGGCAGCAGGGTGGGGTCCATGAACGCACAGGACACGGTGGCCTCCACCGAGAACCTCACCAAGGTCTACGGCGACCGCGTCGCCGTCGACAAGGTGACGATGACCGTGCGGCGCGGCGAGGTCTACGGCTTCCTCGGACCCAACGGCGCCGGCAAGACCACGACCCTGCGGATGCTGCTGGGCCTGATCCGCCCGACCTCCGGGTCCGCGTACGCCACCTCCCCGGTGGGCGCGCTGATCGAGGGCCCCGGCTTCTTCCCCTACCTCTCGGGCCGGGCGAACCTGCGCACCCTGGCCCGGCACCGCGGCTTCGCCGACGCCGAGGTCGAGCGGGTCCTCGAGCGCGTGGACCTCGCCGGCCGCGGCGACGACAGGTTCAAGGGCTACTCGCTCGGGATGAAGCAGCGCCTCGGGGTCGCCGCCGCACTGATGGGCGACCCCGAGCTGATCGTGCTCGACGAGCCGACCAACGGCCTCGACCCCGCCGGCATGGCGGACATGCGCGCGCTGGTCGTCGACCTCGCCCGCGGCGGCCAGACCGTGCTGCTCTCCAGCCACCTGCTCGCCGAGGTGCAGGAGATCTGCCACCGCGTCGGGGTGATCGACGACGGCCGGCTGCTGCGCGAGTCGACCGTCGCCGAGCTCCGCGGCGGCGTCTCGATCCGGGTCCGGGCCACCCCCGAGGACGCTGCCCTGGCCGTCGCCCTGCGCCTCGCCGGCGACGAGGGGGTCCGTCGTACCGATGACGGGGGGATGCAGCTCACCCTCCCGCCCGACGCGGCGCCACGCGTGACCCGGGAGCTGGTCGCCGCCGGTGTCGACGTCCACGAGATCACGGCTGCCGAGCGCAGCCTCGAGGAGGTCTTCTTCGAGATGACCTCCGGCCACGAGAAGGAGCTGTCGTCATGAGCACCCTGACCACCGTCACCAGCAGCACGGTCCGCAGCACGGTCCGCAGCACCCGCGCCGAGATGATGCGGCTGCGCGCCTGGCCCGCCGTGTGGATCACGCTCGGCGCCTGGCTCGCGCTGAGCCTGATGTTCGGCTACCTCTTCACCTACCTCTCCTACACGACGGGCGACGCGAGCTTCACCGACGAGGGCACCACCCAGGCCGAGCAGCTCGCTCAGCTGCTGCCGACCGCCGTACCGGACGTCTTCCTGCAGGGCATGCCGATGTTCGGCGGCGCGCTGATGATGGTCCTCGGCGCCCTCGTCGCCGGCAACGGCTACGGCTGGGGCACCTGGAAGACCGTCTTCTCCCAGGGCGTACGACGCGGCTGCGCCGTCCTCGGCGCCGTCGCGGCGCTCACCACCTTCGTCGTCGCGACCCTGCTGGTGACCCTGGTCTTCGACCTCGGCATCTCGCTGCTGATCACCGTCTCCGAGGGCCAGCCCGTCGAACTCCCGTCGGCCGGCTCGCTGGTCGAGGCACTCGGCGCCGGCTTCCTCGTCCTGGAGATGTGGGCGCTGCTGGGCTTCGCCCTCGGCACGCTCGCCCGCGGTCCGGCCCTCTCCGTCGGCCTCGGACTGGTGTGGGCCCTGGTCGTGGAGAACCTGCTGCGCGGTGTCGGCCAGCTGCTGTCCTGGGTCGACGCCCTGACCGAGGTGCTCCCCGGCACCGCCGCCGGCTCCCTGATCGGCTCGATCGTCGGCGCCGGCGGCAACGGCGACGGCACACCCGGCGTGCTCGACACGATCCCGGGCACCCGCGCCGCGATCACCGTCGCCGTCTACGTCGGCGCGGCCGTGGCGCTGAGCGTGGTGCTGGTCCGCCGACGCGACGTGACCTGAAGTCTTTACCTTCGGTCGTGTTTGCGCTGAGCGGCTCCGGGCATGGTCCGCGTGGGAGAACTGAGCGGCCAACCATCTCGGGGCCGCTCAGCCCGTTTTTGGACTCAGATCCGCTTCCCGAAGCACCGCGACAGCGGCTCGCCGGCGTAGAACCCGAAGCCCTCGATCTCGACGTACCCCTCCGCGAGGTAGAGCCCGATCGCCTCCGGCTGCTTGAGCCCCGTCTCCAGCACGACCAGGTCGTGCCCGGCCGCCCGCACCGACGCCTCCAGCGCGGCCAGCACCGCCCGGGCGAGGCCCCGCCCGCGGTGCTCGGGGACGACGTACATCCGCTTCACCTCGACCGCGCTCGACCCGCCCAGGGCCCGGACGGGCGAGACCCGCCAGGCACCGGTCGCGACCGGGACGGGGCCGTCGTACCCGACCAGGAACAATCCCTCGGGCGGGTCGAACACGGTCGGGTCGACCGGGCTCTCGTCGGGCGAGCCGTAGCGCTCGACGTACTCCCCCTGCACGCGCGCGACCAGCGCCACGGCATCGGGGTGGAGGTAGCCGACAGCACGGAGGTCGAGGGGCGCCTGCATGGCGAAACCGGTTGGGCTGGGCGGCAACACGCCTGTCACAATAGGGACATCTCTGACAACGTCGTCAGCCTCCCTTGCTCGCCCTCGATGAGAAGGTTGACCACGTGACCGACATCCAGATCCCCGCAGAGCTCAAGCCCGCCGACGGCCGCTTCGGCGCGGGGCCCTCGAAGATCCAGCCGAGCCACCTGGACGCGCTGGCCGCGACCGGCGACTCCCTGATGGGTACGTCGCACCGCCAGGCGCCGGTGCGGAACACGGTGGGTCGCGTGCTGCAGGGCCTCGCCGACCTGTTCACGCTGCCGGACGGCTACGAGATCGTGGTCGGCAACGGCGGCGCGACGGCGTTCTGGGACATCGCGGCGTTCGGCCTGGTGGAGAAGAAGTCGCAGCACCTGACGTTCGGGGAGTTCTCGAGCAAGTTCGCCTCGTCGGTGAAGGCCGCCCCGTGGCTGGACGCGCCGTCGGTGATCTCGGCCGACCCGGGCTCGCGGCCCGTCGCGGTCGCCGAGGCCGGTGTCGACGTCTACGGCTGGGCCCACAACGAGACCTCGACCGCCGTGATGGCGCCGGTCGTGCGCCCCGAGGGCATCGACGAGGGCGCGCTCGTGCTGATCGACGCCACGTCGGGCGCCGGCGGCCTGCCGGTCGACCTCACCGAGAGCGACGTCTACTACTTCGCCCCGCAGAAGTGCTTCGCCTCCGACGGCGGCCTGTGGTTCGGCATCTTCAGCCCCGCCGCGATCGAGCGCGCCGAGCGGATCGCCGCGTCGGACCGCTACATCCCGCCGTTCTTCGACCTCAAGACGGCCATCGACAACAGCCGCCTCAACCAGACCTACAACACCCCCTCGGTCGCCACCCTCTTCCTGATGGCCGAGCAGCTGGACTGGATGAACGGCCAGGGCGGCCTCAAGGGCATGGTCGAGCGGACCACCGCGTCCTCGGACGCCCTCTACGGCTGGGCCGAGCGCACGTCGTACACGACCCCGTACGTCGCCGACCCGAGCCACCGCTCGCTGGTCATCGGCACGATCGACTTCGACGACGCCATCGACGCCGCGGCGATCGCCAAGGTGCTGCGTGCCAACGGCATCGTCGACACCGAGCCCTACCGCAAGCTCGGCCGCAACCAGCTGCGCATCGCGATGTACCCCGCCATCGACCCGGCCGACATCGAGGCGCTCACCCGCTCGATCGACTACGTCGTCGAGCAGCTCGGCTGAGCTGGGCCTGCTTGGCGGGAGTTTCACCGGCCGGCCGGTGAAACTCATGCTTGGACGACGAAGTTTCCTCGTCCAAGCGTGAGTTTCGTCGTCCAAGCACGACAGATTCACCGGCCAGCCGGTGAATCTTGTGACAGGAGTGACGACGGTCCCGCCCAGATCCGTCAGGCGAAGACGTCGACCCGCGGGGCGCCGAGCGCGACCATCAGCTCGCGCCGGGCCTCGCCGGTGACCGCACCGGGCGTCGAGAGCGCCTCGGCGACCGAGCGCTGCAGGTCCTTGTGCTCGTGGAAGTGACGCAGGGCCGCGGAGCGCCACTCGTCGGTGCTCGGCACGTTCGCCGCCAGCGGGAGCACCTCGACCACGTCGTGGGAGCGGGCCACCCAGGCAGCGCAGAAGAACGCGACGAGGGCCAGCAGGGCTGCTGAGGTGAGCTCGATCGACATGGTCCGCGCCTTTCGTGAGGGCCTGGTTGGTTCGGTGACGGACCAACGACGCCCCCTCGGGCGCGGTGACGTTCGATCAGCGGAATCGGGACGAAGTCCCGCTCACAGCCGCCCGGCGATGAGGTCGTACGCCGGGCGCCCGAAGGCCACCATCCGCACCAGCTCCACGTGGGTCGGGGTGCCGCGCAGCGTCTCGAGCGCCGCGTCGACCGCGTCCTCCTTGGGCGAGCCGTAGGAGCCGGCGCTCACCAGCGGGAAGGCCAGGCTGCGCGCGCCGAGCTCGTCGGCGACCTCCAGTGCGCGGCGGTAGCACGACGTCAGCAGGGAGCGGTCCCGCTCGCCGCGGTGGTGGTTGGGGCCGACCACGTGGATCACCCACCGCGCCGGCAGCAGCCCGGCCGTCGTCCAGCCCGCGTCGCCCGTGGCCAGGCCGTTCGGGAACCTCCGCCGGCAGTCCTCGAGCACCGCGGGCCCGCCGGCCCGGTGGATGGCGCCGTCGACGCCCCCGCCGCCCCGCATCGCCCGGTTGGCTGCATTGACCACGGCGTCCACGTCCTGCTGGGTGATGTCGCCCTCGACGACCTCGATGTCCATCAGCCGACGGTACGGAGGCGGACCCGGCATGGTCCACCCTCAGTGAGCCCCTCGGCGGTCCGGACCGCCTTCTTCACCGGCAGCACGTAGGTCTTCTCCTCGGCGCTCGGGAACACCGAGGTCCGCCAGGTCGAGGACCCGATCGTCACCTCGATGCGGACACTTCCGAAGCCCTTGCCGGGAACCCGCCGGGCCTCGATGTCGTCGGAGGCGTCGAAGGGCAGGCTGACGAAGAACCACGCACCGCCGGACTCCTCGTCGCGCGCGGTCCAGCGCCACAGCTCCGCGGTGAACTCGTGGTCGGTCACGCGCCGATCCTGTCAGCGACCTCCGACAAGGCGCAGCGTCGCCCGCTCCAGCGCCGCGCGGCGGGCGTCGGCATCGACCTCGCCGGAGGTACGACGGACGGCCGCCCGGATCGTGCGTCCCTCCTCGTACGCGTCGACCACCCGCGGGTCGACGTACGCCGAACGCGCCAGCGCCGGGGTGTTGCCGAGGAACTCGGACACCTCACGCATCGCCGCCGCGACGGCCCGCTTCCGGGCTGCCTTCGACACCTCGGGGGCCGGCGGGCCGTCGGCGAGCGCGGCCGCTGCCAGCACCGTGCCGTGCCACGTGCGGAAGTCCTTCGCCGAGACGTCGAGGCCGCTGATCCCGCGCAGGTACTCGTTGACGTCCGCGCCGGTCACGTCCAGCAACCGCTGGTCGGTACGCCGTCGCCGGCGGCGCCGCTCCAGCGCACCGACCGCGACCTCGTCGTCGATCTCGACGTGGTGCTCGACGCCGGACTTGCCGACGAACTCGAAGACCAGCGTGTCACCGGACCGGCGCACGTGCTGGCGCTCCAGGGTGGTCAGTCCCACCGATCCGTACTCCTCGGCGTAGATGTCGTTGCCGATCCGGAAGCAGCCCAGGTCGATCAGCCGCACCGCGAGCGCACAGGTCGCGCGGGTCCCGAGGTCGTCCTCCCCGAGGTCCGCGAGGACTTCCTCCCGCACCCGCGGCAGCCGCCGTCCGAGCGCGACCACCCGCGCGTGCTTCTCGTCGCTGCGGCGGGCCACCCACGCCGGGTGGTAGAGGTACTGCCGCCGTCCGGCGTCGTCGGTGCCGACGGCCTGCAGGTGCCCGTTCGGGTACGGGGAGATCCACACGTCGCGCCAGGCCGGCGGGATCACCAGCGCCTTGCAACGGGCCACGTCCTCCGGCGGCAGCGGGCTCCCGGACTGGTCGAGGTGCACGAAGCCCCGTCCGGCGCGGCGCCGGGTCCACCCCGGCTGCTCGGGTGAGGTACGACGCAGGCGGGCCACGGCTCCCCGGTATCCCGCGGCGGCCGGACCAGACCCCTCAGCGGGGGCGCAGGGACCGCAGCAGCACGCCGACCATCACCAGGCCCGCCACTCCGCCGAGGGCCCACGGCCACCACACGCCCTGGTCCTCGTAGGCGTCCGTCGGTGCTTCGTCGGCGGCTTCGTCGGGGGCTTCGTCGGCGGCCGCCGGCACCTCCGCCAGCGCCGCCCGCACGTCGGCCGGGAGCTCCACCCGCAGCACGTCGGACTCGGCGCCCTCCGAGCTGAGCAGCACCTCGCCGTCCTCCCGCACCGCGATCCCCTCGCCCTGCTGCTGGGCAGGCAGGTCCATCAGCGCGACCCGGCCGAGTGCGGGCCAGGTGTAGATCGCGGCCTGGTGGTAGTTGCGGACCACGAGGTGCCGGCCGTCGGGGAGGAAGGCGCCGTCGGTCGCGATGCCGAGCACCTCGTCGACCGGCGTCAGCTCGTTCGTGCCGTCCGGGTCGAGCTTCGCCGGAGCGGCGAAGACGCGGCCGATGAAGCCCTTGGTGACGACGTAGAGCCGGCCGGTCGCCGGATCGGTCATCAGGGTCTCGGCGTCGTGGGCGCCGTCGGGATAGGTCAGCCGGTACGTCGTGGCGCGCACCTCACGGTCACCCCGGCCCACGGGGACCTCCGTGACCCGGATGCTGTCGCGGTCCTCCATGTTGTCACCGGTGTCACCGACCCAGACGTGGCCGGCCGACGCCGGAGCGAGCGCCTCGATGTCCGTCGCCTCGCCCTGCCAGCGGGTCACGCCGACGGTGTCGCCGGTGGCCGGGTCGACGGTGAAGACCCGGTTGCTGTCGCCGGAGTCGTTGACGGTCACGACCAGCCCGTCGCGCGCGACCAGCCCGCTCGACTCGACGATCTCGGGATCGGTGAAGTGGAAGGCGGCCTGCGACGCGATCGGCTCCTGGGCCACGCCGGGCGTGAGGAAGCCGATGCCGAAGGGCAGGGGCAGCAGGAGGAGCAGGATCTTCTCGATGCGCGTCACTTCCCCAGGAGCTCGCCGAGGCGGGGGCGGACGCCCCACGCGGCCACCAGGTCGTCGTACTCCTGCGCCGACTGCGCCCCACCGGTGCGCACGGCACGCAGCAGGGTGTTGCGCGGGGTGTGCTGGCTGTCGACGAACTCCATCACGTCGACGCGGTAGCCGCGCTGGCGCAGCAGCAGGGCCCGCAGCGCATCGGTCAAGGTGTCCGCGAAGCGCTCGCGCAGGATGCCGTCACGCACGAGCGAGGTGTACGGCGCCGGCGGCTCGCCGCGGCGCAGCTGGGCCGCGATGTCGTGGTGGCAGCAGGGGGCGGCCAGCACCAGCGCCGCCTCCCAGCCGACCGCGCGCGCGAGCGCGTCGTCGGTCGCCGTGTCGCACGCGTGCAGGGCGAGCACCACGTCCGGCGGCTCGGGCAGCTCGGCCTCGCCGATCGTGCCGGCGACGAAGTGCGCGTCGATGCCGAGCCCGGCGGCGACCGAGGCGTTGTGGTCGCGCGACTGCTCCTTCACGTCGACCCCGGTCAGCCGGACCGGGATGCCGCGCTGCTCGCTGAGGAAGCGGTGCGCGGCGAAGGTGAGGTAGCCGTTGCCGCAGCCGAGGTCGACGATGCGGAGCGGGTCCGATTCGGTCGGCCGGCGCAGGTGGCCGCGCGCGCGTGCGTCGGCGACCGAGCGGTCGAGGATGCGCAGGAAGTCCTCGACCTGGCGGTACTTCGCCATCCGGCTCGGCTTGATCCGGCCCTTCGCGTCAGCCAGGCCGAGCGCCGCGAACAGCGGGTCGTCCTCCGGCAGCATCCGCTCCTTGGCGCGGTCGTGGCTGCGCTCGGGCACGGGCTCGTCGGCCGCACGGGCGGCGGTGTGGACCGCGGCGTCACCCTTCTTGGTGACCCGCAGCGACAGGGTCTGCGTCGTGGTCTCCACGGTCCAGTTGCCGTAGGCCTCGGCGAGCAGGCCATCGACCTCGGCCGCCGCGTCCTCGCCCCGGGCGTGGTTCGACGTGTGCGCCTGGGTGGCGTCGTAACGGACGACCTGGAGGTGACGTCCGGCCTTGAGGTCGACCCACCGCAGCTCCACCCGCCGGTACGGCGGCACGCCGGTACGACGCCGGCCGCTCGCGACCGCCCGCACCAGGCGGTCGTCGGCGAGCAGGTCCCCGCGGACCCGGGCCAGGCCCGCGTCGAGCGTCTCGGTGCGGCTGGTCACTTGGACAGGGCCGCCACGAGGACGATGAGCAGGAGGATCACCAGCGCAGCCGGGATGATCAGTCGACGGTGGCGCGGGTTCACGCCCGAATCCTACGGCCCCGCCCCCGGCCCGCTCATTTGCCCAGAACTGCCACGTCACCCTCCGGCGCTGGCTAGAGTGCCGACGACGTTGTCGCCTCGTGGGGAGGGGGACAAGGAGGTCCGCCGTGCGGACCCTGCTGCGAACCGTGGTCGCCCTGCTGCTGGGGTGCACCGCGTCGCTCGGCCTCGCGGCGGCGCCCTCGACCGCTGCCGCCACCGTGACCGTGCGGTCCCTGACTGCCTACCCGCAGGTCGGCGGCGAGCTGACCCTGCTCGCGCGGGCCGACGGCACCACGGCGCCGTCGCCGGCGGACGTCCGCGTGGAGCGCTGGAGCGTCGGCCCGACCTGGACCCGGGTGGACTCCGATGCCCGGGTGCTCTCCGACGGCTCGCTCGCGATCGCCGTTCCCCTGAAGGGGGCGATGGGCGTCACCGCCACCGCTGGCCTCCGCGTGGTCACCCCGGCCGCCACCTCCGACCGGCTCGACGTCTACGTCTTCGCCGACGGGTCACCGACGATGACGAGCGCGCCCGCTCCGGTGGTCACCGGCACCCTGACGGTGGGCTCCGTGCTGACCGCGACGACGGGCACCTGGGCCCCGACCCCGTCCTTCATCGGCCTGCAGTGGAACCGCAACGGCGTGAAGACCTCGACCGGCGGCCCGACGTACACGGTGACCGCGGCGGACCTCGGCCAGCTCATCACCGTGACGGCCGTGGCCTTCCCGCCAGCCGGCAGCGGCGGCAGCTTCACAGCACGGGACAGCCGACCGACCCAGCCGATCACCCGGGGGACGTTCACCGCACCGCAACCACTCGTCGTCGGCCGCGCGGCGGTCGGGGAGACGCTGCGCGCGGACACCAGCGCCTGGCGGCCGACGCCGGTCACCACGTCGTACCGCTGGACCCGCAACGGTACGGCGATCGCCGGAGCGTCCGCGCTGACCTACACCGTCACCGCCGCGGACGCCGGCGCCGGCCTGGCCGTCAGCGTGCGGGGCGAGGCCGAGAACGTGGAGCCCGTCGAGGTCACCAGCGCGACCGTGACCGTCCCGGCGGTCCCGCCGGGGCCACGGCTCGGCGACCTGATGAGGCCTGCCACGGCCAGCCCGCTCCCCGCCGACGCCGTGCAGTTCACCCACGGCACGACGGCTCCGGGCTGGACCAGCACCGTCCGCACCCGCTGGGACGACCGGACCGCGTTCACCCACGCCGGCGCGCCGCAGCCCTTCCTCACGATGACCAGCGCGGTCACCGGCCAGGACCTGGCCGACCCGACCCGCGGCGGCGAGTACGACGGCACGAACGCCTCGGTCAAGAACATCGACGTCGCCTTCACCATCACCGCGCGCCGGTTCGCGATCGCCTACCGCGCCACCCGCACCCACGACGCCATGGTGTGGCTCGACGACCGCCCGATCAGCGCCCGGCCGATCGTGGCCCAGAGCGCGAACGACACCACCTACACCGCCAACTGGGTCGTCATCGAGCTGCCGGCCCGCGCGACCACCCGGGTGCGCTTCGCCGGTCCCCTCAACTTCGTCGGCGTCGACGTACCGGCCGCGGAGGCCGCCGTCATCAAGGCAGCTCCCCCGCGCCTCACCGTCGGCGTGCTGTCGGACTCCTACTTCGACGTCTGCGCCCAGAGCGTGTGCATGAGCCGCGCCGCGGTCCCCACGCTCGGCACGCAGACCGGTTGGCGGGTGTGGAACCTCGCCGAGGTCGGCACCGGCTACCTCTCGGCGTCGAACGGACCGACGTACGGCAGCTTCAAGCCAGGGCCGTTCGGCGGGAGCCGCCGGCTGGCCGCGGTCGAGAGGGCGCCGCTCGACCTGCTGCTGGTCAACGGCTCGATCAACGACGCCTCCACGCCGTCGTACTCCGCCGAGACGCACCGCGCGGCCGTCGACAAGCTCCTCGACGACCTCGCCCGCCTCCGGCCCGACCTGCCGGTCGTCCTGATCGGCATCGAGCCGCTGGGCCGCTTCCAGACCGGGATCTGGGACGAGCGCAGCCGCTCGATGAACGCCACCCTCGCCAGCATGGTCGGTCGGCACGCCAACGTGATCGCCTTCATCGACCCCTTGACCGACCGCTGGCTCACCGGCACCGGGTCGATCAGCGAGCCCAAGGGCGACGGCAACCAGGACGAGTACATCGGCACCGACGGCGTGCACCCCAGCATCGCCGGGGTGAGCTACTACGTCGGCCGCGTCGTCGCCGGCCTGAAGGACGTCCGGCTGCCCTGACCGGGCCGGGAGCGCTACCGTGCGGATCGTGCCAAGGGTCGTGCCAAGGGTCATGATCGCCCTGCTGCTGGGCCACGTGACGACGCTCGCCCTCGCCACCGCGCCTGCCGTTCCCGCCGCGGCCACGACCCCTGCCGCGCCGTCGACGACGTCCACCGACGGTCCCCGCCTCGGCGACCTGATGCGCCCCGCCGGCCTGCCACTGCCGACCGGCGCGGCCCGCGTCACCATCGGGCGGACCGCGCCCCGCTGGCCCGACCTGAGGCGCACCCGCTGGGACGTGAGGTCGGCCTTCACGCACGCCGGGGCACCCGTCCCCTACCGCACCCTGTTCGACGCGCGGACGGGCCAGCACCTGGCCGACCGGGCCCGCGGCGGTGAGTACGACGGCACCGACGCCTCGCTCAAGAACATCGACGTCAGCTTCACCATCACCACGCGCAGGTTCGCCATCGCCTACCGCGGCACGCGGGTCCAGGACGTGATGGTCTGGCTGGACGATCGTCCCGTGCGCGCCCGGCCGCTCTTCGCCCGGAGCTCGACCGACACCGCCTATGCCCTGAACTGGATCGCGATCGAGCTGCCCACGCGCCGCACCACGCGGGTCCGCTTCGCAGGCCCCCTCAACTTCGTCGGCGTCGACGTGCCCGCCGCGCAGCGTGCCGTGGTCCGCGCAGCCGCGCCGCGACTGACCGTCGGCGTCGTGGCGGACTCCTGGTTCGACCGGTGCGCACAGGCGGCCTGCAGGAGCCGTGCCGCGGTCCCGACCCTCGGCACCCGGACCGGTTGGCGGGTCTGGAACCTGGCCGAGAACGGCACCGGCTACCTGGCGGCGTCGAACGGACCGACGTACGGCAGCTTCCGGCCGGGGCCGTTCGGGTGGAGCCGCCGGCTCGCCGCGGTCCAGAGGGCGCCGCTCGACCTGCTGCTCGTCAACGGCTCGATCAACGACGCGTTCGCCGCGTCGTACTCCCCCGAGGCCCACCTCGCGGCCGTCGACAAGTACCTCGACGACCTCGCGCTGATCAAGCCCGACCTGCCGGTCGTGCTGATCGGCATCGAGCCGCTCAGCCTGTTCCGGACCGGGGTGTGGGGCGATCGGAGCCGCGCGATGAACGACGCCCTCGCCAGCATGGTCGGGCGGCACGCCAACGTGATCGCCTTCATCGACCCCTACACCGACCCGTGGCTCACCGGCACCGGCTCGATCAGCGATCCGAAGGGGGACGGCAACCAGGACCGCTACATCGGCACCGACGGCGTGCACCCCGGAATCGCCGGCGTGGGCTACTACGTCGGCAGGATCGTCACCGCGCTCCAGGACGTCCGGCTGCCCTGACCCACCGGCTCACCAGTGCTCGAGCGAGGCGTCGATGATGCCGGCGAGGTCCTCACCGGTCACCTCCTTCGGCGCGGTCGCGAGCAGGCGCTGCTGCTTGAGGGCGCCGTCGACCAGGTCGTCCACGTCGGCCTCGCCGTACCCGACCGCACCGAGGCCGTTCGGGATGCCGATGTCCTGCATCAGCCGCGCCAGCACGTCCGGCAGTACGTCGGGCCCGGTGCCGCCGGCCGTCGGGTCGAGGAGACGGGCGGCCCGCAGGTGGCGGTCCGGCGCGGCGTCGTAGGTGAACCGGAAGGCCTCGGGCGCGGTCAGCGAGACGGCCATGCCGTGCGGCACCATCGGCTCGTCCTGCGGATAGTCGGCGGGCGTGAAGTCCCGCACCCGACCGGCGATCGGGTAGGCGTTCGCGTGCGGGATGTGGACCCCGGCGTTGCCGAACCCGAGGCCCGCGAAGGTCGCGGCCAGCGCCATCTCGTCGGCCGCGGCGGCGCCCGCCGGGTCGGCCGGGTCGCGGTGCACGGCCGCGCGGAAGGCGGTCGACAGCAGCCCGAGGGCCTTCTCGGACCAGAGGTCCGCGATCGGGTTCGACCCGCAGTAGGGGACGCGCTGCTCGGGCGTCTTGGCGTCGAAGTCGGCGTACCAGCGGGCGGTGTAGCTCTCGAGCGCGTGGCACAGGATGTCCATGCCCGCCGCGGCGGTGACGCCGGCCGGCTGGGTGGCCGACAGCGCCGGGTCGACCACCGCGAGCCGCGGCCGGAGCGCCGCGTGGCTGATGCCGGTCTTCACCTTGAGCGAGAGCACGTCCATCACGCAGATCGTCGTGGACTCGCTGCCCGTCCCCGTCGTCGTGGGCACCGCGACCAGCGGCAGCACCGGGTTCTGCGGCGCCCGCGCCCTGCCGACCGGCGCGTTGATGTAGTCCATGAGCTCGCCGGGGTTGGTCACGAGCAGCGCGACCGCCTTCGCGGTGTCGATCGACGAGCCGCCCCCGACCGCCACCACCGCGTCGAACGGCCCCTCGGACCGGGCGAACGCGACCGCCTCCTCGAGCGAGACGTCGGTCGGCTCCACCCGGGCACCGTCGAAGACGACGACCTCCAGACCGCTGCGCCGCAGCGAGTCCGCCACGTCGTCGGCGTGCCCGGCCGCGGCGACCCCGGCATCGGTCACCAGCAGGACGCGGCGCGCACCCCACCCGCTGACGTCGTACCCGATCTCGCGGGAGGCTCCCCGGCCGAACTTGAGTGCGGGCGCGGCGTACGTGAAGACGGTCTCGAGGCTCACCCGGTCACCGTAGGGCATCCTCGCGCGGGTTCCGTCGGACGCCGTCGCTAGGGTCTGCGCCGTTCGACCAGTCCTGACCCCGGAGGTCCCTCAGCATGTCAGTCCTCATCCGGAGGCTAGTCCTCCTCGCTGCCGCGATCGCGTGCGCCGCTGCCGGCATGACCGTCGTGGCCGGTCCGGCCCGCGCCGCGACGCCCCCCGTCCTCGTCGCACCCGTCGACGGCAGCCAGGTCGAGCTCGGCTTCACCGGCCCGGTCCAGCTCGACCTGGGCGGCTCCGGCGACTGGTTCGACGTCCGGGTCGCCGGACCGAGCGGCGTGATCGCAGAGACCTCGCTCTACGGCTACGACACTGTCGAGGGCTTCGACGTCCCGGCCCTCGTCGAGGGCGGCGACTACCGCGTCCAAGTGTGGTCCTACGAGATCGACGGATGGGCCACGATCGGGTCCTTCTCCGCCGACTGGGCGCCCCTGACGCTCAGCGATCCCGTCGTGTCGCCGACCACCTTCTACCCCCTCGTCCGCGACGGCTACCGCGACCGGGTCCGGTTCAGCATCACGCTCAACCAGCACGCCGACGTCACCACGATCGTGCGCAACTCCGCCGGACGTACCGTCCGGATCTTCTCCAGGGGGCTCCACCGCGGTCGGCGGTCGGTCGAGTGGAACGGCCTGACGACCACCGGCGCCAAGGTGCCGGCGGGGCGCTACAAGATCACCGTCGAGGCACAGAACGGAGCGGGCGAGTCCCGCTCGATCAGCCGGACCGTGACCGCCGCGACCGCCGTGGTGACGAAGACCGCCACCAAGCGCCGCGGTGCCGCCCAGGCGTCCCCGTCGACCCGTGGCAGCTGCTACATCACCTGGGAGGACGGCTCGGCGGAGCTCGACTGCTGGGGCGGCCGCTACGCGCGGATGTCCTTCGGCTTCGCCATCCCGGCGAGCGCCTGGGACCTGCACTGGTCGGTCAGCGGGGAGCGCTCCTCGCTCGACCGCTGCTGCAACGGGACGATCCGCAAGACAGGCACCCGCCCGAGCAGGTCTCGCTACGTCGTGACGACGACCGTCTCCGGCTGGCGCGCCTTCTGGGTGCACTCGGCGACGCTGCGCTACAAGTACCGCGCCCGGATCTGAGCCCGCACGGCCGGGGTCGCCGGGTCACGCCTGAACGGTGTCCCCGGCGGCCTCGATCGCGGCGCGGACCGAGCCGTAGACCTTGAGCCGGCCGGCGGCGACGTCGGCGAGCGGCACCCAGGCGACCTCGTCCGTCGTACCGCCCTCCTCGACGACGCGCGGCTCCCCCGGCCCCACCTCGGCGCGGTAGATGATCCCGATCGCGTGGAAGTCCTCGGCGCGGCCGTTGGGCGCGGTGCCGGTGAAGTGGTGGTCGAGCACGGTCAGCAGCTCGGTCGCCGCCCCCTCGAGCCCGCACTCCTCCCACAGCTCGCGCCGGATGGTGTCGGTCGGCGTCTCGCCGTGGTCGATCCCGCCGCCCGGCAGGTGCCAGGTGCCCGGGTCGGGGGCGAGATCGGACGTGCGGGTCAGCAGGATCGCGTCGTCGCGGACGACGTAGGCGTAGGCCGCCGTGCGCTGCCGCTGCCGGATCCGGTACGACGCCAGCGCCTCCCCCACGAGCCCGACCGTCGGCACGGTGCCGTCGAGCACGTCCGCGATCGGCTTCCACGCGGCCTCGGCCGTGCTCCCGTCGACCTCGGTGACGTGCGGCTCGGGCGCGTCGGCGGGCACCCAGCCCTCGTAGACGATCCGCACCGAGTGCGCGTCGACACGGCGCCCGCGGCGCCAGGAGTCGGCGACGTGGAGGGAGTAGACGTGGGTGGTGCCGTCGACCTCGGCGTGCAGCCCGGTCTCCTCGTAGACCTCGCGCACCACCGCGTCGCGCGGGTCCTCGCCGTGGTCGACGCCGCCACCGGGGAGCGACCACAGCTCCTTGCGGGTGACCTTCTCGGAGAGGCGCGAGAGCAGGATCTGGTCCCCGCGGACGATGACGGCGTACGCCGCCAGTCGCTGCACCCGCTGCCCCATCACCGTCTCCTCGTCGTCGCTGTCCACCCTAGTGTCCTGTCCGGTTGAAGCGGTGCCCTGGGCGGTGGTTCTGGTGCGTGCATCGCAAGGCGGCCGTGCGAGGGCATACCGGGGCGTCTGTCGAGCGCGGCCAACGCCGCGAGGTGCGTGCCAGGGCCGCCGAGCAGGGCGGCGAATCAGCCGGCCAGGACACTCAGCGGTCGGGGCATCAGGAGAAGGGCGGGCGGGCGTCGCGGGCCAGCGAGCGGCGGCCGGCCCAGCGCCACACGCGCGCGGAGCGGTCGCGGTCCTCCTCGGTGACCAGGTTGCCCATCCAGCGCAGCGCGAGGGTCATCAGCAGGTCGGAGCGCATGCCGACCGGGCCGAGCGCCGGCAGCAGCCGCGGCACGGTCACCAGGCCGGCGAGGCGGCGCGCGATCGAGAAGGACTCGCCGTAGTGGGCGCGCAGGATCTCCGGCCACACCGCGCCGAGGTCGACGTCGGGGGTCTCGGCGAGCAGCTCGGCGACCAGGCGGCCGGTCTCCAGGCCGTAGTCGATGCCCTCGCCGTTGAGCGGGTTCACGCAGGCGGCGGCATCGCCGATCAGCGCCCAGTTGCGGCCCGCGACATGGGAGACGGCGCCACCCATGGGCAGCAGTGCCGAGGTCGGCATCCGCAGCTCGTCGCCGAGGCCGAACTCCTCGCGGAGGCCGTCGGCGTAGAGCTTCATCAGCGGCTTGATCGCGACGTCGGTCGGCCGCTTGGCGGTCGCCAGCGTGCCCGCGCCGAGGTTGACCTCGCCCGCGCCCCCGCCCAGTGGGAAGATCCAGCCGTAGCCGGACAGGATCTCGTTCTGCTCGCCGCGCAGCTCGAGGTGCGAGCTGATCCACGGGTCGTCGGCCCGGGTCGACTTCACGTAGCAGCGGCCGGCGACGCCGTAGACGGTGTCGCGGTGCCACTCCCGTCCGAGCACCTTGCCCAGCGGCGAGCGGACGCCGTCGGCCACGACCAGTCGCTGGCAGGCGATCTCGCGGCCGTCCTTGAGGACCACCGCCGCCACCCGCTCGCCGTCCATCCGTACGCCGACCGCGCGGGCGTCCTCGAGCCCCGTGGCCCCCGCGTCGAGCGCCGTCGTACGCAGGTGGTCGTCGAGCTCCGTACGGGCCACCGCACTGCCCCAGTCGGGGAGGTGGCCTCCGGGCCACGGCAGGTGCAGCGTCTGTCCGAAGCCGTGCGCGCGCAGGCCCTGGTTGACCGTGTGCGAGCGCACCCAGTCCCGTAGCCCGAGCCGCTCCAGCTCGCCGATCGCACGTGGCGTGAGGCCGTCGCCGCAGGTCTTGTCGCGCGGGAACACCGCGGCGTCCGCCAGCATCACGTCCGCACCGCTGCGCGCGGCCCAGGCCGCGGCCGCCGATCCGGCGGGGCCGGCCCCGACGACCAGGACGTCGGTGCGAAGAGCTGGCGCGGCGGTCATGGGGTCATCCTCTCAGCCGCCCGGGGACGGTCCGAAATGCGGTCCGCCCGCCCCTCCCCGGAGGGAGGAGCGGGCGGAACCTGAGGCTGCGACTCAGTTCTGGTAGGAACCGAAGTCGAAGTCGTCCAGCGCGACGGCCTGGCCCGAGGCGTTGCCGAACTCGTAGTCGTAGGACTCGTAGCCCGTGACGGCGTACGCCGCGGCGCGCGCCTCCTCGGTCGGCTCGACACGGATGTTGCGGTAGCGCTCCAGACCGGTGCCGGCCGGGATCAGCTTGCCGATGATCACGTTCTCCTTCAGGCCACGCAGGCTGTCGGAGCGGCCGTTGATCGCGGCGTCGGTGAGGACCCGGGTGGTCTCCTGGAAGGAGGCCGCCGAGAGCCACGACTCGGTCGCGAGCGAGGCCTTCGTGATGCCCATGAGCTCCGGACGACCCGAGGCCGGCTTGCCGCCCTCGGAGACGACGCGACGGTTCTCCGTCTCGAACCGGGCGCGGTCCACCAGGTCGGAGGGCAGCAGGTTGGTCTCGCCCGACTCGAGCACCGTGATCCGGCGCAGCATCTGCCGCACGATGATCTCGATGTGCTTGTCGTGGATCGACACACCCTGGCTGCGGTAGACCTCCTGGACCTCGTCGACGAGGTGCTGCTGCGTCCGGCGGACACCGAGGATGCGGAGCACCTCCTTCGGGTCCGGCGTGCCCTTGGTCAGCATCTGGCCGACCTCGATGTGCTGGCCGTCCGCGACGAGCAGGGCCGAGCGGCGGCTGACGACGTACTCGATGACCTCGGAGCCGTCGTCCGGGGTGACCAGGACCTTGCGGGCCTTGTCGGTCTCCTCGATCTCCACGCGGCCGGCGGCCTCGGAGATCGGCGAGACACCCTTGGGCGTACGGGCCTCGAAGAGCTCGACGACGCGGGGCAGACCCTGCGTGATGTCGTCGGCCGACGCCACACCACCGGTGTGGAAGGTACGCATCGTCAGCTGCGTGCCGGGCTCACCGATCGACTGGGCCGCGATGATGCCGACGGCCTCGCCGATGTCGACGAGCTTGCCGGTGGCCAGCGAGCGGCCGTAGCACTTCGCGCAGGTACCGGTCTTGGCGTCGCAGGTCAGGACCGAGCGGACCGTGACCTCCTCGATGCCGGCCTCGATGAGCTCGGCGATCTTGACGTCGCCCAGGTCGTCGCCGGCGCCGGCGAGGATCTCGCCGGTCTCCGGGTGCGGGATGTCCTTGGCAGCGGTCCGGGCGTACGCCGCGGTCTCGGCGTTGTCGTCCTTGACGACCACGCCGTCCTCGCCCCGGACACCGATGACCTTGGGCAGGCCACGCTCGGTGCCACAGTCGTCCTCACGGATGATGACGTCCTGCGAGACGTCCACCAGACGACGGGTCAGGTAGCCCGAGTCGGCGGTACGCAGCGCGGTGTCGGCCAGACCCTTGCGGGCACCGTGGGTCGAGATGAAGTACTCGAGCACGGAGAGACCCTCGCGGAAGTTGGCCTTGATCGGCCGCGGGATGATCTCGCCCTTCGGGTTCGCCACCAGGCCTCGCATGGCGCCGACCTGGTTGATCTGGTTGAAGTTACCCGAGGCACCCGAGTGCACCTGCACGTAGATCGGGTTGGTCGGGTTGGCCTCGAACGTCGACCGCAGCGCCTTGCCGACCTCCTGGCTGGCCTTGGTCCAGATCTCGATGAGCTCCTGGCGGCGCTCCTCGTCGGTGACCAGACCACGCTCGAACTGCTTCTGGATCTTCGCGGCCTGGGCCTCGTAGACCGAGAGCAGCTCGATCTTGTTCGGCGGCGTGATGACGTCGTCGATCGAGACGGTCACACCCGAGCGGGTGGCCCAGTGGAAGCCATTGTCCTTGAGCGCGTCGAGCGACGCGGCCACGACGACCTTGGGGTAGCGCTCCGCGAGGTCGTTGACGATGGCGCCGAGGCGCTTCTTGCCGACCTCCTCGTTGACGTACGGGTAGTCCGCCGGCAGCGAGTCGTTGAAGATCGTGCGACCCAGCGTGGTGTCCAGCAGGACCGGCTCGCCGGCCTCGACACCCTCGAACGCGTAGTCCGTCAGCTTGATCCGGACCCGGTCCTGCAGCGTGATCTCGCCTCGGTCGTAGGCCATGATCGCCTCGGACGGGGACGAGAAGGAGCGCAGGCGGGTCTCGCCGCCGGCCTCGACCGTCGCCTGACCACGCTCGGTGGTGAGGAAGAACAGGCCGATGATCATGTCCTGGGTGGGCATGGTGACCGGGCGGCCGTCGGACGGCTTGAGGATGTTGTTGGTCGACAGCATCAGGATCCGGGCCTCGGCCTGCGCCTCCGCGGAGAGCGGCAGGTGCACGGCCATCTGGTCACCGTCGAAGTCCGCGTTGAACGCGGTGCAGACGAGCGGGTGGAGCTGGATGGCCTTGCCCTCGATCAGCTGCGGCTCGAAGGCCTGGATGCCGAGGCGGTGCAGCGTGGGCGCACGGTTGAGCAGCACCGGGTGCTCGGTGATGACCTCTTCGAGGACGTCCCACACGACCGGGCGGTGACGCTCGACCATCCGCTTGGCGGACTTGATGTTCTGCGCGTGCGACAGGTCGACGAGCCGCTTCATGACGAACGGCTTGAAGAGCTCCAGGGCCATCTGCTTGGGCAGACCGCACTGGTGCAGCTTCAGCTGCGGACCCGACACGATGACCGAACGGCCCGAGTAGTCCACGCGCTTGCCGAGCAGGTTCTGGCGGAAGCGACCCTGCTTGCCCTTGAGCATGTCGGAGAGCGACTTGAGCGGGCGGTTGCCCGGACCGGTCACCGGACGGCCACGGCGGCCGTTGTCGAACAGCGAGTCGACGGCCTCCTGGAGCATCCGCTTCTCGTTGTTGACGATGATCTCCGGCGCGCCGAGGTCGAGCAGCCGCTTGAGGCGGTTGTTCCGGTTGATGACGCGGCGGTACAGGTCGTTGAGGTCGGAGGTCGCGAAGCGGCCACCGTCGAGCTGCACCATCGGGCGCAGGTCCGGCGGGATGACCGGGACGGCGTCCAGGACCATGCCGACCGGCTTGTTGCCGGTCTTGCGGAAGGCCTCGACGACCTTGAGGCGCTTGAGGGCGCGGACCTTGCGCTGGCCCTTGCCGGTC
Organism: Nocardioides sp. Root240; assembly: GCF_001428825.1. Classification (GTDB taxonomy): domain Bacteria; phylum Actinomycetota; class Actinomycetes; order Propionibacteriales; family Nocardioidaceae; genus Nocardioides. The sequence goes on from NZ_LMIT01000010.1 coordinate 226,665, forward strand.
GCGATGGTCTCGCGCAGGCTCTCGACCTCGGCGTCGAGGTCGAAGTCCTGCAGGCGCTTCTGGATCGCCGTGGCGCCCATGTGGCCCTCGAAGTACTTGCCGAACCAGTTCTTCATCTCGCGGTAGAGGACCTCGTCACCCATGAGGTCCTGCACCTTGAGGCTCTTGAACGTGTCCCAGACCTCGTCGAGGCGGTCCAGCTCGCGCTGGGCGCGGTCACGCAGCTGCTTGAGCTCGCGCTCGGCACCGTCGCGCACCTTGCGGCGCTGGTCGGCCTTGGCACCCTCGGCCTCCAGGGCCGCGAGGTCCTCCTCGAGCTTCTTGGTCCGGTCCTCGAGGCCCGCGTCGCGGCGCTTCTCGATGGACTGGCGCTGCAGCTGGATCTTGCCCTCGAGGTCGGACAGGTCGCGGTGACGCGCGTCCTCGTCGACGGAGGTGATCATGTAGGCCGCGAAGTAGATGACCTTCTCGAGGTCCTTCGGCGCCAGGTCGAGCAGGTAGCCGAGCCGGCTCGGGACACCCTTGAAGTACCAGATGTGGGTGACCGGGGCGGCGAGCTCGATGTGGCCCATCCGCTCGCGGCGGACCTTGGACCGGGTCACCTCGACGCCGCAGCGCTCGCAGATGATGCCCTTGAAGCGCACGCGCTTGTACTTGCCGCAGTAGCACTCCCAGTCCCGGGTGGGACCGAAGATCTTCTCGCAGAAGAGGCCGTCACGCTCGGGCTTGAGCGTGCGGTAGTTGATGGTCTCCGGCTTCTTGACCTCGCCGTGGCTCCACGTGCGGATGTCGTCCGCGGTGGCCAGGCCGATCTGAAGCTGGTCGAAGAAGTTAACGTCGAGCACGATGGCTGCTGTCCTTCGTTAGTTCTGTGAAAGGTGAGGCTGGGGACTGAGGGCCGTCCTCCCCCGGCGCACGAGGCGCCGGGGAAGGAACGTCACGCTCAGACTTCTTCGACGGAGGGGTTCTCGCGGCGGGAGAGGTCGATGCCCAGCTCCTCGGCCGCGCGGAAGACGTCCTCGTCGGAGTCGCGCATCTCGATGGGGGTGCCGTCCTGCGACAGGACCTCCACGTTGAGGCAGAGCGACTGCATCTCCTTGACGAGAACCTTGAACGACTCCGGGATACCCGAGTCGGGGATGTTCTCGCCCTTCACGATGGCCTCGTAGACCTTGACGCGACCGGGCACGTCGTCGGACTTGATCGTCAGCAGCTCCTGGAGGGCGTACGCGGCGCCGTAGGCCTCCATCGCCCACACCTCCATCTCACCGAACCGCTGGCCACCGAACTGGGCCTTACCGCCCAGCGGCTGCTGCGTGATCATCGAGTAGGGGCCGGTCGAACGCGCGTGGATCTTGTCGTCGACCAGGTGGTGGAGCTTGAGGATGTACATGTAGCCGACCGAGACCGGGTCCTTGAACGGCTCGCCGGAGCGACCGTCGAACAGGCTCGCCTTGCCGGTCTCCTTGACCATCCGGACACCGTCGCGGTTGGGCAGGGTCTGGCCGAGCAGGCCGGTGATCTCGTCCTCGCGGGCACCGTCGAAGACCGGCGTGGCGACCTTCGTGTTCGGCGCGGCCTCCTCGACACCGATCGAGGTCAGGCGCTTGGCCCAGTCCTCGTTCTTGAGGTCGGCGTCGATGTGCCAGCCCTGCTTGCCGAGCCAGCCCAGGTGCAGCTCGAGGATCTGGCCGATGTTCATGCGTCGCGGGACACCCAGCGGGTTGAGCACGACGTCGACCGGCGTGCCGTCCTCCATGAACGGCATGTCCTCGACGGGCAGGATCTTCGCGATGACACCCTTGTTGCCGTGACGGCCGGCGAGCTTGTCACCCACGGAGATCTTCCGCTTCTGCGCGACGTAGACGCGCACCAGCTGGTTGACGCCCGGCGGCAGCTCGTCGCCCTCCTCGCGGTCGAAGACCCGGACGCCGATGACCGTGCCGGTCTCGCCGTGCGGGACCTTCATCGAGGTGTCGCGGACCTCGCGCGCCTTCTCACCGAAGATCGCGCGGAGCAGGCGCTCCTCAGGGGTCAGCTCGGTCTCGCCCTTGGGCGTGACCTTGCCGACGAGCAGGTCGCCGTCGCGGACCTCGGCGCCGATGCGGATGATGCCGCGCTCGTCGAGGTCGGCCAGCATCTCCTCGGAGACGTTCGGGATGTCCCGCGTGATCTCCTCGGGGCCCAGCTTGGTGTCGCGGGCGTCGACCTCGTGCTCCTCGATGTGGATCGAGGTGAGGACGTCCTCCTGCACCAGGCGCTGGCTGAGGATGATGGCGTCCTCGTAGTTGTGGCCCTCCCACGGCATGAACGCCACGAGCAGGTTGGTGCCGAGCGCCATCTCCGCGTTGTCCGTGCAGGGACCGTCGGCGATCGGCGAGCCGACCTCGAGGCGGTCGCCAGCCTCGACCAGCGGGCGCTGGTTGATGCAGGTGCCCTGGTTGGAGCGCTTGAACTTGGCCAGGCGGTACGACGAGTAGCTGCCGTCGTCGTTCATGGTCTCGACCAGGTCGGCCGAGACCGACTTGACGACACCCGCGGCGGTGGCGACCACGACGTCACCGGCGTCGACGGCGGCGCGGAACTCGATGCCGGTGCCGACGATCGGGCTGTCGCTGCGGATCAGCGGAACGGCCTGACGCTGCATGTTGGCGCCCATGAGCGCGCGGTTGGCGTCGTCGTGCTCGAGGAACGGGATCAGGGCCGTCGCGACCGACACCATCTGGCGCGGCGAGACGTCCATGTAGTCGACCTCGTCGCCCGGGATCTCGGAGACCTCGCCCTGGCGCAGGCGCACCAGCACGCGGTCCTCGGCGAACTTGTTGTTCTTGTCCAGGACGGCATTCGCCTGCGCGATGACGTACTTGTCCTCGTCGTCGGCGGTGAGGTAGTCGATCTGGTCGGTGACCGTGCCGTTGACGACCTTGCGGTAGGGCGTCTCCACGAAGCCGAACGGGTTGATCCGTCCGTACGAGGCGAGCGAGCCGATCAGACCGATGTTCGGGCCTTCCGGCGTCTCGATCGGGCACATGCGGCCGTAGTGCGACGGGTGGACGTCACGGACCTCCATGCCGGCGCGGTCGCGGGAGAGACCACCCGGGCCGAGCGCGGAGAGGCGACGCTTGTGCGTCAGGCCCGCGATCGGGTTGGTCTGGTCCATGAACTGCGACAGCTGCGAGGTGCCGAAGAACTCCTTCAGCGCCGCGACGACCGGGCGGATGTTGATCAGGGACTGCGGCGTGATGGCCTCGACGTCCTGGGTCGTCATCCGCTCGCGCACCACGCGCTCCATGCGGGCCAGACCGGTGCGGAGCTGGTTCTGGATCAGCTCGCCGACCGTGCGCATGCGGCGGTTGCCGAAGTGGTCGATGTCGTCGGCAGAGACCGGGAGGTCCTTGTCGTCGCCGTCCTTGCGGACCTCGCCACCGATGGCCTGGACGAACTCGTCGCCGTTGTGCAGCTGGACGATGTACTTGATCGTCGCGACCATGTCGGCGATCGTCATCGTCTGCTGGTCGAAGGCTTCCTGCTGACCGAGCTTCTTGTTGACCTTGTAGCGGCCGACCTTGGCGAGGTCGTAGCGCTTGGGGTTGAAGTAGTAGTTGCGCAGCAGCGTCAGCGCGGCCTCACGCGTCGGCGGCTCGCCCGGGCGCAGCTTGCGGTAGATGTCGAGCAGCGCGTCGTCGGGGCCGGACGTGTTGTCCTTCTCCTCGGTCAGCTGGATCGACTCGTACTGGCGCAGGTCGGCCATGACGGCGTCGTAGTCGTACTCCTCGCCGGTGTCCTCGGCGATGGCCTGGAGGGCCTTGAGCAGGACGGTGACGTTCTGCTTGCGCTTGCGGTCGAGGCGGACGCCGACCATGTCGCGCTTGTCGATCTCGAACTCGAGCCAGGCACCGCGGCTCGGGATGAGCTTGGCGGTGTAGATGTCCTTGTCGGACGTCTTGTCGGCGGTGCGCTCGAAGTAGACGCCCGGCGAGCGGACGAGCTGCGAGACGACGACGCGCTCGGTGCCGTTGATGACGAAGGTGCCCTTGGGCGTCATGAGCGGGAAGTCGCCCATGAAGACCGTCTGGCCCTTGATCTCACCGGTCTCGTTGTTGGTGAACTCGGCCGAGACGTAGAGCGGCGCGGAGTAGGTGAGGTCCTTCTCCTTGCACTCGTCGACCGTGTACTTGGGGTCGTAGAAGACGGGGTTCTCGAACGAGAGCGACATCGTCTCGGAGAAGTCCTCGATCGGGGAGATCTCCTCGAAGATCTCCTCGAGACCGGACTTGAAGGTGGCATCCACACCAGAGGCGATACGAGCCTCGATACGAGCCTTGTGGGCCTCGTTGCCGACCAGCCAGTCGAAGCTGTCGGTCTGGAGCGAGAGGAGCTGCGGCAAAGCCAGCGGCTCCGAGATCTTCGCGAAAGAGATGCGGGACTTACCGGGGGTGGTGCGCGCGGCCAAGAGTTGTCCTTCGACGGGTTCGACTCTTCGAGAGCGCCCTGTCCCACCACGTCATCGGCCACCGGGCAGGCCGAAGCGCATCTGAGGGCAGGCGCAAGGAGCCACGATACCTGAATCTGGCGCGCTCCACAATGTCGGCTGCGCAACTTCTCGCAGCCGAGGAGCGGCTCGGCACTCCAGCCGTCGAACCGGTGCGCCGATCATCCTCGCGAGGGGTGCCCGAGGTCAAGCGGCCCCGCCGGGCGCCGGCCCGTCACTCGGGCCGGTTGCACCCCGCCTGGATGCAGGCGTCCTCGATGATCCAGTCGTCGGACGTGCCGTCCTTGAGCTTCAGGTCGAGCGAGATCGCGTTGTGCAGCGGCGTCTGCTTCACGCCCTTGCTCGTGCTCTCCTGGACGAGGAAGACGAGCACCGTGGCGGTGCGACCGTCGGCGCTCACCCGGGTCAGCGCGGTGCCCTCGGCCTTCGCCGTGACGACCAGCTGCTGCTTCTCGGCGTCGGCGCGCAGGGTCGGCCAGATCTTGGCACGCTTGTCGGCCATGTCGGTGCCGAGGTGCTCCTGGGAGCGGGCCAGGTCGGCGTCCATGGTCTTGTAGTCGTAGGAGAAGACCGGGCCGACGATCCGCTCGGCAGCGCCCTCGGCGGACAGCGCCGCCTTCTCGAAGCGCGCGTTGGCCTCGGCGACCTTCTTCGGAGAGTCGTCGGAGAACAGCTTGCCGCCGGGCTGGAGCAGCAGGACGACCGCGAGGACGAGGGCGGCCAGTGCGGCGACGCCCACGACGACGAGCGACCAGGTGGGCGGGCCCACCGGAGCCGCACGGGGTACGACGGGCGCCGGCGCGTCCGCGGGCACGGCAGCCGGCTGCTCCTCGGCGAGCGTGGCCGTGGGTGCCGGAGCAGGCACCGCTTCGGCGGCCTCGGCGGCCTCGGCCTCGCGGGCCGCGATGAGCTCGGCGTCGTAGGCAGCGCGCTTCTCGTCGTCGAGCAGCACGCTCGCGGCGTCGCTGTAGGCGCGGAACCGGCGGTCGGTCGGGTCGAGGTCGGCGACCGCGGCCTTCCAGGACGCGCGGATCTCGTCGGACGAGGCCGACTCGTCGACGTCGAGGAGGTCGTAGAGGTTGGCACTCACGGCGCGGTGCTCCCCTCGGTCGTGGCCTGGTCGGAGGGCGAGGAGGACGGCGTGGTGGCCGCGTCCGACGGCGCGTCGGATGCGGAGCCGGAGGGCGACTCGGAGGGCGTGGCGCTCTGGCAGCCGCGCGGCGGGAGCTGCGGGCTGTCCTGCGACGTCCCGAACGAGGCGAGGCCGTCGTCGACGTCGTCGAGGTCGTCGACCAGCCAGGCGCCCTGGTGGTAGACGAGCGAGATCTGGTAGCGGAAGCTCTGCGGCTCCAGCTGCACCTTGTCGTCGGGGTAGGACTGCTCGACCGTGCTGCTGGCCAGGACGGTGGCCGAGTCGGTGTCGATCGCGGAGATGCCGATGCCGTCGACGCTCGCGACCCGGTCGATCCCGGTCTGGGTCACGGTGCTCTCGGCGATCACGACGTTGTTGGCGAAGATCGTGCGGAACTTGGCGGTCATCAGGTCGCCGACCGCGGCGTACTCCGGCATCTTGCAGTCGTCCTTGACCAGCGCCGGGCCGTAGGAGTTGAACCGCACGACGAACTCCCGCGCGGCGGCGAGTACCTTCTCGCGGTCCTGGGCCAGGTCCGCCGGCGGGTCGAAGACCGACGACAGCCGGCTCTCGTCACCCGAGGCGTCGCCGTTGCCGAACACCACGGCGGCGGAGACGGTCAGCCCGGCCACGAGCACGCCGACCAGCAGGGCGAGCACCGCCCAACGCCGGCCCGCCGTGGGGCCGCCCGTCACCGGTTCGTGCTCAGCATCGGTTGGAGGTACAGCCACTTCCACGAGTCCTCTCCGAGGTTCGGAGAGGACACCGTACCCGGGGCACCTGAGGAGTCCTCGGGGACGTCCCAGGTCAGTCCGGTCCTCGGGTCGTAGTGCGCCGCGATGTCGTACGACGTGCCGCCCGGGGCGACGCGGCGCAGGTTCTGCGGACCACGCGGGTTGCTCTTGGTGATCGGCTCGTTGCAGCGCACGTCGGGCATCGCCGGGTCGTCGCTGCGCTCGGACTCGGGGTTGCGGCGCTTCTTGAGGTAGCCGTCGTAGCAGGGGGTCGACGTCGGGTTGAGGATCAGGCCGAAGTGCGCGTCCCAGTGCCCGTTGGGGCTCTTGCCGACGACGACCTGGCCGGCCGCGACGGCGTAGGGGTAGACCACGAGCAGCTGCTTGATGCCGGGCAGGTGCTTGACGACGATCCGGCCGGTGGTGACCAGGTTGGACAGCAGCTCGCTGAGCTCGACGCCGTTCTGCTCGAGGAAGGTCCGCAGCTGGGTCGCTGCGATCGAGCCGGAGTCGATGACCTTGCGCAGGTCCTTGTCGGAGCCGGCGAGCGACGCGGTGAACTTCGACAGCTGGTCGGCGAAGGTGCGCAGCGAGGTCTGCGAGGCCAGCTGGCCCTGCAGCACCGTGTTGCTGTCGCGGATCAGCGCGGTGGTGACGTCGAAGTTGTCGTTGGCGGTCTCGATGAACGAGTTGCCGGTGTCGATGATCTTCTGCAGGTCGGGGCCGGTGCCGGCGAACGCCTTGCCGAGCTCCTCGACCGTGGTGGCGAGGGAGTCGCGGTCGACGCTGGAGACCGTGGCCGACAGGTCGCCGAGCAGCTTCTCGGTGGCGATCGGCGTCGCGACGTCGTCGATCTCCGAGCCCTCGACGAGGAAGGGGCCGTCGTCGGTCTGCGGCTGCAGCTCGACGTACTGCTCGCCGACCGCGGAGCGGTTGCCGACGAGCGCGATCGTGTCGCGCGGGATCTTGTCCCACTTGTTGTCGATGTCGAGCTGGACGTCGACGCCCTTGGACGTGAGCACCAGGTCGCCGACCTTGCCGATGCCGACACCGCGGTAGGTGACCTCGGCGCCGGTGAAGATGCCACCGGAGTCCGGGTAGTGGGCGGTCACGGTGTAGTCGCCGTCGACGACCAGCCGGTCGAGCTGGGCGTAGCGCGCACCGACGAAGGTGACGCCGACCAGCGTGATGACGGCGAAGATCAACAGCTGGATCTTGGTACGACGGGTGATCACCGGTCCGCGCCCCTCTCGGTCGCGGACACCAGCAGGGGTCCGGAGTAGATCGAGACGAGGTCGGTGTCGTAGGCCTCGTCGAACGCACGCCACAGCTCGTTGACGTCATCGGTCCTGCCCGGCACGGCCCGGTTGAGGCCGTTGCCCTGCAGGACGCTGCCGAGCAGGTTCGACAGCGGGCTGCCCGAGGCCGTCGGGCTCGACGCGGTGCCGCGCACCTTCGGCAGGTTCAGGCCGCCGCCGCACAGGATCTTGACCGCCGCGCAGACGTTGTCGATCAGGTACCCCGGCAGCTTCGAGCACGCCGCCACGTCGGGCGGGGTGCGCAGGCAGCCCTGCAGCGTCGTGGTGACACCGCGGCACAGCGTCTTCAGGTCGACCAGCTGGTCGAGCGGGAGGTCCGGCAGCGCGTTGGTCGCGATGCAGGCGACGTCCGGAAGCCGGAGGTTGCCCAGGTCGAGCTGCAGGTCGATGGACAGGTTGACGTAGTCGCCCATGTGGAGGTTGCGGGCGACCTGCGGGTCGCGGCCGACGGCCTCGTCGATGAACGGGTAGGTCAGGAAGGTGCTGAAGCCCTTGGCGAAGTTGTCGCCGGCCTTCGCGACCTGGGTGAGGATCGGGTCGAGCGAGCGCAGCGAGTTCACCGTCGAGGCCTGGGTCGTGTTGATGACCCGGACGCCGACGTCGGACAGCTTGGTCAGGCCGTCGAGCATCGCGACCAGGTCGTCGCGCTGGCGGTCGAGCGACTCGAGGGCGCTCGGCAGCTCCTCGAGCGCCTGGTCGATGCTGCCCTGGTGCTGCCGCGCGCTGACGGCGAGGCGGTTGACGGCCTCGATCGCGTCGACGATGTCGCCCTTGCGCTCGTCGAGCCGGCTCATCAGCGACCGCACCTGGGTGAGCACCGACTTCGCCGAGTCCTCCCGGCCGTCGAGGGCCAGGTTGAGCTCGGAGGCGATGGTCTTGAGCTGGGCGACGCCGCCGCCGTTGAGGACCAGGCTCAGTGCGCCGAGCACCTCCTCGACCTCGGGGTTCTTGCCGCCGTCCTCGATCACGTCCCCGTCGGAGAGCTGGCCGGAGCCGCCCCGGGCGGGCGCCGCGAGCGAGACGAACTTCTCGCCGAGCAGGCTGGTCTGGCGGATCGTCGCGACCGGCTGGTCCGGCAGGTCGACGTCCTTGCGCAGCTTGAGCTTGACCACGGCCTGGTAGCCGTCGAGCTCGACGTCGGTCACCTGGCCGACGGTCACGTCGTTGACCTTGACCGACGACTTGGGCACCAGGTCGAGGACGTCGTCGAACTTGACCGTCACCTCGATCGGGTCGTCGCCCGTGTCGGCGCCGCCGGGCAGCGGCAGCTGGTAGACGTCGAAGTCGCAGCCGGTCAGGACGACCATGCCGACGAGGAGCGCGGCGGCGGCGCGGGCGCGCGTGCGGATGCTCTTCATCGGCCCGCCTCCACCAGTCCGAAGAGTGTCGGGTCGGTGCGCTGGCCGAACTTCGAGCCGGTGCCGAACGGAGCATTGCGCGGCAGCAGCTTGCCGATCAGGCCGCACAGCTCGCCCTTCGGGTCGTTGGCCGACACCAGGGTGCACAGGACCGACTTCGGGTCCGAGGTCAGCTCGTGGAGGATGTTCCCGATGTTCGCGTTGGTGTCGAGCGTCGCGTCCTTCGGGTTGTAGGTGTGGTAGAGGTTCGTGATCGCGAGCGGACCGGCGTCGAGGATCTCGTCGAGCGCCTCGCGCTGGCGGACCAGCACCTTGGCGACCCGGTTGACGTCCTTGATGTTGCGGCCGAGGACGGCGCGGTTGGTCTTCACGAAGGTGGCGACCTCGCCGAGCGCCGTACCGAGGTTCGACAGCGCGGTGGACAGCTCCTGCCGCTCGTCGGCGAGCAGCGAGGACACCTCGCCGAGCGACTTGTTGAAGCTGCGCACGGTGCCGTCGTTGTCGGCGAGGGTCTTGATGAAGCCCTCGAGCTGGGCGGCCGACTCGAAGAGGTCGTCCTTGTTGTTGTCGAGGGTCTCGCTGAGCTTGCCGAAGTCCTCGATCGTCTGGTGGAACTCCTCGCCCTGGCCGCCGAAGTTCTTGGCGGTCTGCTCGAGCAGGTCGGTCAGCGCGCCCTCGCGGTTGGCGCCCTCGGGACCGAGCGCGACGGTGAGCTTGTCGATGCTGGCGTAGATGTCGTCGAGCTCGAGTGGGATGGCGGTCTGCTGGACCTTGATGACCGTGTTGTCGGCCATCACCTTCTTGCCGGACTCGAAGGCCGGGGTGAGCTGGACGTAGCGGTCACCGACGACCGACGGCGAGACGATGACCGCCTGCGCGTCCTGCGGGACGTCGACGTCCTCGTCGTAGGTCATCACGACCTTGACCTGGGTGCCCTCGGGCACGACCTGGTCGACCTGGCCGATCGCCACGCCGAGCACGCGGACGTCGGAGCCCTCGTAGATCGACACGGCGCGCGGGAAGTAGGCGGTCACGGTCTTCGTGCCCCCACCGCTGCCGACCATCCAGATCACGCCGGCGGCGAGGAGCAGGAGGACGGCCGCGACGGGCAGCAGGCGGCGCGCGTCGTTCATCACTGTCCCCCTCCCGCGCCGGGGACCGGCGGCAGGTTGAACAGGTAGGTGTCGAACCACGGTCCGTTGCCCAGGGTGCTGGCGAACACCCGGTAGAAGGGCGCCATCGTCTTGATGGAATCCTCCAGGTTGTTCTCGTTCTTCTTGATGACCTGCAGGACCGAGTCGAGGTGGTCCAGGGCCGGCTTGAGGTCGGCCCGGCTGTCCCGGATCAGCCCGGTCAGCTTCTGGCTCAGCGTCGTCGTCGACTCGAGCAGGCGGTGGATCTGCGCCTTGCGCTGCAGCAGTGCCTTGAACAGCGTGTCGGCGTCGCCCATCAGCGCCACGATGTCCTCGTCGCGCGAGTCGAGCACCGTCGAGACGCGGTTGAGGTTCTTGAGGAGCGAGTTGATCTCCTCGTCGCGCGAGGCCACCACCTTGGAGAGCGCCGAGACGCCGGAGAGGGCGGAGCGGAACTCCTCGGGGGTGTTGCGCGTGAGGTCGGCCAGCGTCGTGAGCGCGCTCGCGAGCTGGTCGGTGTCGATGTCGGCCGAGGTCTCGGCCAGGCCGCTGAACGCCTCGACGACGTCGAACGGCGAGCTGGTCCGGTCGGCGGGGATGGTGTCGCCCTCGGCGAGCTGGCCCTCGCCTGCCGGCGTCAGCGCCAGGAACATCGAGCCGAGGATCGTCTTGACCTTGATGTCGGCGTGGGTCTGGTCGCCGAAGGTCGCGTCGGTCTTGATCTTGAAGCCGACCTTGACCGAGTTGCCGTCGAGGTCCATCGACGTCACCTGGCCCACGCGCACACCGGCGATGCGGACCTCGTCCTTGACCTTGAGGCCACCGGCCTCGTCGAACGAGGCGTAGTAGGTGTCGCCACCACCGATCAACGGCAGGTCCTGGGCACGCAGCGCGGCGACCAGCAGCAGCACGAGCGTCGCGATGCTCGCCGCACCGATGACGACCGGGTTGCGCTCACGGAAGGGCTTCACCGGGCCACCTCCTTCGCGAGCGAGCAGCGCGGGGCGTTGATCGGGATGGTCAGCGGCGGCGGGTCGGCGCCCTTGCCCGGCACGAGGATCGTCGTCGTGAAGTGGCAGAGGTAGAAGTTGAACCAGGAGCCGTACGTCGCCGTACGACCGATCTTGCGCAGCTTGATCGGCAGCACCTGCAGCGCGCGGTCGATCTCCTTGCGGTTCTTGTCGAGCGTCGTGGTCACCGCCCGCAGCTCCTTGATGTCCTTGACGAACGGGTCCTTGATGTCGGTCACCAGGGACGCGGTCTGCACGGACAGCTCGGAGATCGAGTCGAGCGAGGACAAGATCGCCTCACGGTCCTCGTTGAGGCCGCCGACGAGACTGCGGAAGCTGTCGATCAGGCGGGTCAGCTGCTGGTCCCGGTCGGCCACATGGTCGAGCACGTAGTCGAGGTTCTCCAGCAGGTCCCCGATCACCTGGTCGCGGTCCGCGAGGGTCTGGGTGATCGAGGCGGTGCTCGACAGCAGGCCCTCGAGGGTGCCGCCCTCGCCCTGGAACACCTGGACGACCTCGTAGGACAGCTTGTTGATGTCGTCGGGCGACAGCGCCTCGAACAGCGGCTTGAAGCCGTTGAAGAGGAGCGTGAGGTCGAGCGCGGGCTTCGTCCGACCAGTGGGGATCTGGCCGCCCTCCTTCAGCTTCGTGCCCGCGTCGCCGCTCTGGGTCAACGAGATGTAGCGCTGGCCGAGGAGGTTGCGGTACTTGATCGTCGCGTGGGTCGCGTCGTTGATGACGGTGTCGGAGTCGACCTGGAAGGTGACCAGCGCGCGGTCGGCGTTGAGGACCTCGACCTTCTGCACGCTGCCGACCTTCACACCGGCGATGCGGATGTCGTCGCCCTTGTTGACGCCCGTGGCGTCCACGAACTGCGCGGCGTACTCGGTCTTGGGTCCGAAGGACAGGTTGCCGATCGTGATGATCAGGACGCCGGTGGCCAGGGCCGTGGTGACCATGAAGATGACCAGGCGGATCAGGTCCGCACTGGTGCGCTTGTCGAGCCCGCGGATCATCGGCGACCACCACCCGAGGCGGCCGGTCCGGCGAGCAGGACGTTGAGGTCCGTGCCGGCGTCGTACTCGGCGTCGAGGGCACCGCGCAGGGCGGTGACGTCGTCGGGCGTGCCGGCGTAGCCGGGAGCAGGGCGCAGGTTGCCCTTGCCGTCGGGCGCGCTGAGGCCGTCGTTGAGGCGCGGCAGCGGCGGGTAGGGGTTGTCCTGGCTCCACGGGATGTCGGGGAGGCCGAGGCAGTTCGGGCCACGGTCGTCACCGAAGATCGGCGCGTCCTTCGGGTTGTACTTGCGCGGCTGGGCCTGCAGCGTCTCGAGGACGATGTGCAGCTCGTAGCCACGGAAGGCGTCGGCCAGTCGGCCCTGGGCCTTGACGATGCCCGCGGCCATGCACGGGATCGTCGAGGAGTAGCGGGCCACCGCGCGCAGCGATGCGGTGCTCAGCTCGCCGGCCTCGCGCAGCTTGTCCTCGTTGGCGGCCAGGAACGAGCGCGCGGTGTCGGAGAAGCTGCGGATGTCGCGCAGGGTCGCCGTCAGGGCCGCCTCCCGCTCCTCGATCGTGCCGGTCGTCGTGACGGTGTTGTCGAGGATCTGGGCCACCTCGGGAAGGATGTCGGCGTAGGTGTCGGAGACCTGGGCGGTCAGCTTGAGGTCCTGGAGCAGCGCCGGGATCTGCGGGTTGATGCGCTTGAGGTAGGAGTCGACCGTCTCGAGGTTCTGGCCCAGCTGCTCGCCGCGACCCTCCAGCGCCGTCGCCAGCGCGGTCAGGGTCGCGTTGAGGTCGGCGGGGCGGACCGTGCGCAGCAGCGGGTAGATGTCGGAGAGGACCTCTTCGAGCTCGGTCGCGACCTGGGTGCGGTCGATGACCGCGCCGGCCTGGATCGTGCCCGAGGGCCCGGTCTGCGGGACGACGAGCGAGACGTACTTCTCGCCGAAGAGCGTCTTCGGGACGATCGAGCCGGTCACGTTGGCCGGGATCTCGTGGATCTTGTCGGGATAGATGCCGAGGGTCAGGACCGCGCCCTTCTCCTCGCCGGAGCGGGCCTCGAGGACCTCGCCGACGATGACGCCACGGATCTTGACGTCGGCACGCGACGGCAGCTGGAGACCGACGTTCGACGTGGTCAGGGTGACCTTGTCGTAGTCGGCGAACTTCTTCGTGAACACGGCGTAGGTCAGCCAGACGCCGAGCAGCAGCAGGCAGACGAAGATCACGCCGAGGGCCTTGTGGGCAGCGAGGATGCGGTTCATCGGCGTGTCACCCCGCCAGCCGGACGGTCGTCGAGGCGCCCCAGATGGCCATCGAGAGGAAGAGGTCGATCACGTTGATCGCGACGATGCTGGTCCGCACCGCGCGACCCACCGCGACGCCCACGCCCGCGGGACCGCCGGAGGCGGTGTAGCCGTGGTAGCAGTGGATCAGGATGACCACGACCGCGAACACCAGCACCTTGCCGAAGGACCACAGCACGTCGCCCGGTGGCAGGAACTGGTTGAAGTAGTGGTCGTAGGTGCCGGCCGACTGACCGTAGAACTGGGTGACCACGAGCCGACTGGCGACGTAGGACGACAGCAGGCCGACGACGTAGAGCGGCACGATCGCGACCAGGCCGCCCACGACGCGGGTGGTGACGAGGAACTGCATCGACGGGATCGCCATGACCTCGACCGCGTCGATCTCCTCGGAGATCCGCATGGCGCCGAGCTGGGCGGTGAAGCCGCAGCCGACCGTCGCAGCGAGCGCGATGCCGGCGACCAGCGGGGCGATCTCACGGGTGTTGAAGTAGGCGGACACGAAGCCGGCGAAGGCCGCCGTGCCGAGCTGGTTGAGCGCGGCGTACCCCGAGAGGCCCACCTGGGCACCGGTGAAGAAGGTCATGCCGGCGATGACGCCGACGGTGCCGCCGATGACCGCGAGCGCTCCGGACCCGAGGGTGACCTCGGCCAGGATGCGCAGGATCTCGCGCGGGTAGTGCATCACCGAGCGCGGCAGCGCCAGGAGCACCTTGAGGTAGAAGGACAGCTCGTGACCGAGGGTGTCCAGGCCCTTCACGGGCTTTTCGTAGATCGACTTGATGCCTGCCATCGCCGTCGCCTCAACCTGTCTTCGGTGGGACGACCTGGAGATAGATCGTGCTCAAGGTGAAGTTGACGACGAACAGCAGCAGGAAGGTGATGACGACGGACTCGTTGACCGCGTCGCCGACGCCCTTCGGGCCGCCGTTGGCGTTCATGCCCTTGTAGGCGGCGACGATGGCCGCGATCAGGCCGAAGACGAGCGCCTTGATCATGCCGATCCACAGGTCCGGCAGCTGGGCCAGCGCGGTGAAGCTGGCGAGGTAGGCGCCCGGCGTACCGTCCTGCAGGATGACGTTGAAGACGTAGCCGCCGCCGACGCCGACGACGCTGACCATGCCGTTGAGGAACACCGCGACGAGCATGCACGCGAGCACGCGGGGCACGACGAGCCGCTGGATCGGGTCGATGCCGAGCACCATCATCGCGTCGAGCTCTTCGCGGATCTTGCGGGCGCCGAGGTCGGCCGCGATGGCCGAGCCGCCGGCACCGGCGATCAGCAGTGCGGTCGCGATCGGCCCGGCCTGCTGGACGACCGCGAGCACGGACGCGGAGCCGGTGAAGGACTGCGCACCGAACTGCTTGATGAGACCACCGACCTGCAGCGCGATGACCGCGCCGAAGGGGATGGCGACCAGCGCCGTCGGCACGATCGTGACCGAGGCGATGAACCAGGCCTGCTGGAGGAACTCACGGGTCTGGAAGGGCCGTCGGAACAGGCCTCGGCCCACGTCGAGCGCGAAGGCGAAGAGCTTTCCGGCGGTGCCTACCGGCTGGAGTGCCCGGGCAACCGTCAGGGACATTGGGGGATGGCGTCCGTCAGCGATCAGTGCTGCTGGGAGCCGCTGGCGTGTTCGGCTTCCTTGGTGAAGGAGCCGGGCGGCGGGGTGATCCCGTTGGCGCGGCACCAGGCACCGGGCTCGCGCTGGCTACGGCGCGG
>NZ_LMIT01000010.1:242009-242091 GCF_001428825.1 Nocardioides sp. Root240
GCGGACCGGGTCGAGACCGGAGTCCGGCTCGTCGATCAGCAGGATCTCGGGGTCGAGCACGAGCGCGCGGGCCAGGCCGGCC
>NZ_LMIT01000010.1:242213-257706 GCF_001428825.1 Nocardioides sp. Root240
CGAGATCTCTCCCGCAGGCAGCGTGAGCGACACGCCCTTCCAGATCAGCTGCTTGCCGAACTGCTTCGTCAGGTTCGTGACTGCTACGTCGACGCCCATGGTGACCTCTTCCTACGTCCGCTGACCCGGCTCTGGCTGCGAGGGAACAACGCAGCCACGTGGCGCACGTTACGCGGTCACCGTGGTGCGCGTCACGCCAACTCGACTATCGAGACCCGGAAAGTACTAGCGAGTAGCCCTAGCGTCAAAGCCCGCCCGCCTGATAGGCGGACGGGCGGAAAACGAACAACCGGCAGAGCGCGTGCGCTCTGCCGGTCGTCGGGTGCTGACGAGTGTCAGCGAGGGGTCACTTGAGGGTGACGGAGGCGCCGGCGCCCTCGAGGGCCTCCTTGGCCTTGTCAGCCGTCTCCTTGTTGACCTTCTCGAGGATCGCCTTCGGGGCGCCCTCGACGAGGTCCTTGGCCTCCTTGAGACCGAGGGAGGTCAGCGCGCGGACCTCCTTGATGACGTTGATCTTCTTGTCACCAGCGGCCTCGAGGATGACGTCGAACTCGTCCTGGGCAGCGGCCTCGTCGGCACCGCCCGCGGCACCGCCGGCGGCGGGAGCAGCGGCAACGGCGACGGGGGCAGCGGCGGTGACGCCGAAGGTCTCCTCGAACTGCTTCACGAACTCGGAGAGCTCGATGAGGGTCATCTCCTTGAACGCGTCGAGGAGCTCGTCGGTGGTGAGCTTCGCCATGGTGGCGTGTCCTTTCTCAGGTGGTCTGCCCGCTGTCGAGGCGGGCGGACCGGGGTTTCAGGTGGTGTACGTCGGCCTGGATCAGGCGTCGGTGGACTCGGTCGCCTCGTCGGCAGCCTCGACCTCGGCGGCCTCGGCAGCGGGTGCCTCGACCTCCTCGGCGGGGGCGGCTTCCTCAGCGGCCGGGGTCTCCTCGGCAGCGGCCGGCGTACCAGCACCACCTGCGAGGATCGAGGGGTCCTCCTGCGCCTTCGCCTCCAGGGCGCCGGCGAGCCGGGCAGCCTGGGCGAGCGGGGCGTTGAGGAGGTAGACGGCCTGGCTCAGCGAGGCGAGCATCGCGCCCGCCAGCTTGCCCAGGAGCACCTCGCGCGACTCGAGATCGGCCAGCTTGGCGATCTCCTTCGCGTCGAGGAGCGCGCCGTCGAGAACGCCACCCTTGATCACAAGGGCGGGGTTCGCCTTGGCAAAGTCACGCAGACCCTTGGCCGCCTCGACGACGTCGCCCTTGATGAAGGCGATCGCGGTCGGGCCGGTCAGCAGGTCGTCGAAGCCCTCGATGCCCGCCTCAGAGGCGGCCAGCTTGGCCAGCGTGTTCTTGACCACGGCGTAATCGGCGTTCGCACCGAGGGAGCGGCGAAGGTTCTGCAGCTCCTTGACGGTGAGACCGCGGTACTCGGTCAGCACAGCGCCTGCGGACCCGCTGAAAGACTCAGCGATCTCCGCGACGGCGGCCTGCTTGTCTGCCCGCGCCATGGGTCTCCTTCCGGATGGGGACCGCCGCACTCGTCCGGGAATGACGAACGCCCTGAGCGCAGGCGCTCAGGGCGTGGACTCCGCAGGAAGAACCTGCATCGTGCTGCTCTGATCCCCTGCGCAGGCCGTCCGCTCTCACGGAACCTTCGGTCCGGACTGGTAGTCCGGACAACCGGCGGTCTTAAGGTTTCGTGGACGAGCGTACGGCGGGCGCGGCGTACCGGCCAAATCGTCGGCCCCTCCTCGGCCCCTCGTCGGGTCGGTCCCGCCGGCCGGGACCGACGCCCCGGCGGGGAGCATCCCTGCCGACGATGCGGCCATGACGATCGACATCCCCACCGCCGTTGCCCGCTACCTCGACCTCGTCGCCCGGGCGACCAGCGGCGACCAGGTCGCCGCGCTCTACTCCCCCGGGGCCACCGTCGAAGACCCGGTGGGCTCGACGGTGCTGCAGGGCAGCAGGCAGATCGCCGCCTTCTACGACGCCCTGACCAGCCGCGAGCGCAGCGCCGAGCTGCTCTCCGTGCGGGTCGCCGGCAACGAGGCCGCCTTCCACTTCCGGTTCCGGTCGGGCGACGGCGAGCGGACCTCGGTGATCGAGCCGATCGACGTGATGACCTTCGACGAGGACGGCCTGATCACGAGCATGCGGGCCTTCTGGTCGCGCAGCGACGTCCGCCTCGCCTGAGCCTGCCGGAACCGGGCGCCGGAAACGAGACCGGGCGTACGCGCGCTGGCGCGACTTGGCACGATGTACCCGTGACCACCTCGACGCCCCTGTCCGACCTGTCCGCCGACGAGCTCGCCGCGCGCCTGACGACGGTGCGCGCCGACTACGACGCCCTCACGGCCCGCGGCCTGAAGCTCGACCTGACCCGCGGCAAGCCGGGGGCCGACCAGCTCGACCTGTCCAACGGCCTGCTGGGCCTGCCGACGTCGTACCAGGACCGGTCGGGGACCGACCTGCGCAACTACGGCGGCCTCGACGGCCTGGTCGAGATCCGCGAGATCTTCGCCGACCTGCTGGGCGTCGACCTCGCGGCGGTCGTCTGCGGCGGCAACTCGAGCCTGACGATGATGTACCAGGTCATCACCGCGATGCTGCTCAAGGGCGGCCCCGACTCCCCGCGCCCGTGGTCGCAGGAGCCGGTCGTGAAGTTCGTGTGCCCGGTGCCGGGCTACGACCGGCACTTCACCATGCTCGCCGAGCTCGGCATCGAGATGGTGACCGTGCCGATGAACGCCGACGGGCCCGACGTGGCCGCGGTGCGCGCGCTCGTCGCCGACGACCCGACCGTCAAGGGCATGTGGATCGTGCCGACGTACGCCAACCCGACCGGGTCGGTCTGCTCCCCCGAGGTCGCTGCCGAGCTGGTCGCCCTGCCGACCGCCGCGCCGGACTTCCGGATCCTGTGGGACAACGCCTACGCCGTCCACCACCTCACCGAGGACGAGCTCAAGAGCGCCGACGTGCTCGGCCTGGCTGCCGCCTCCGGCCACCCGAACCGGCCGATCATGTTCGCCTCGACCTCGAAGATCACCTTCGCGGGCGCCGGCGTCGCCGCCCTGGCCGCCTCCCCCGAGAACCGCGCCTGGTACCTCCAGCGCCTCGGCTTCGCCTCGATCGGTCCCGACAAGCTCAACCACCTGCGCCACGTCGAGTTCTTCGGCGACGCCGACGGCGTGCGGGCGCACATGCGCAAGCACCGCGACCTGATCGCGCCGAAGTTCGCCGCGGTCGAGGACGCCCTCTCGAGCCGGCTCTCCGGGCTCGGCATCGCCGAGTGGACCGCGCCGACGGGCGGCTACTTCGTGAACCTCGACGTCCTCGACGGTACGGCGACCCGCGTGGTCGCCCTCGCCAAGGATGCCGGCATCGCCCTGACCCCGGCCGGCTCGGCCTTCCCCCACGGCGACGACCCGCGCGACCGCAACATCCGCCTCGCGCCGACGTTCCCGGTGCTCGAGGAGGTCGAGGCCGCGATGGCCGGTGTCGCGGTCTGCGTCGAGCTGGCGGCGCTGGAGAAGCTCAGCGCCTGAGCGGGTGCAGGGATCCCCGCTCCGGCGGGGATCCCTGCGGTTGGTGACGGTTGCAACCGTCACCAACCGCAGGAAGACGTCACCAACCCCGGGCACGCCGAAGCCCCGGTCACCTCACGGTGACCGGGGCTTCGGCGTACGGGCTGGGTGCCTGGATCAGGCGGTGGCCTCGTCCTCGACCGCGACGTTCTTGATGCGGTTGGGGTCGACCTGGACGCCGGGGCCCATGGTCGTGGAGACGGTGACCTTCTTCAGGTAGCGGCCCTTGGAGCTGGCCGGCTTGAGACGCAGCACCTCCTCGAGGGCAGCGGCGTAGTTCTCGGCGAGCGCCTGCTCGGAGAAGGAGGCCTTGCCGATGATGAAGTGCAGGTTGGCGTGACGGTCGACGCGGAACTCGATCTTGCCGCCCTTGATGTCGGAGACGGCCTTGGCCGGGTCCGGGGTGACGGTGCCGACCTTGGGGTTCGGCATGAGGCCGCGGGGACCGAGTACGCGGCCGAGGCGGCCGACCTTGCCCATCAGGTCCGGGGTCGCGACGACGGCGTCGAAGTCGGTCCAGCCGCCGGCCACCTTGTCGATGAGCTCGTCGCCACCGACGAAGTCGGCGCCGGCCTCGCGGGCGGCCTCGGCCTTGTCGGCCACCGCGAACACGAGCACGCGGGCGGTCTTGCCGGTGCCGTGCGGCAGGTTGACGGTGCCGCGCACCATCTGGTCGGCCTTGCGGGGGTCGACGCCGAGGCGGAACACGACGTCCACGGTCTCGTCGAACTTCTTCTTGCTGCTGGTCTTCGCGATCTTGATCGCGGCGAGCGGCGCGTAGAGCTCGTTCTTGTCGAACGTCTCCGCAGCCGCGCGGTAGGTCTTGCTGCGCTGCATGGTGATTCCTTAGTTAGAAGAGGAGATGTGGTCAGCGGGCCAGCGCGGCCCTTCCACGGTTTTTCAGCCGTCGATGGTGACGCCCATGGAGCGGGCAGTGCCCTCCACGATCTTCATGGCGGCGTCGATGTCGTTGGCGTTGAGGTCGGGGAGCTTCGTCGTGGCGATCTCGCGCACCTGGTCCTTGGTCAGCTTGCCGACCTTCTCCTTGTGCGGGACGCCCGAGCCCTTCTTGAGGCCGGCGGCCTTCTTGATCAGCTCGGCGGCCGGCGGCGTCTTCGTGATGAAGTCGAACGACCGGTCCTCGTAGATCGTGATCTCGACCGGGATGACGTTGCCGCGCATGGACTCGGTCTGGGCGTTGTACGCCTTGCAGAAGTCCATGATGTTGACGCCGTGCGGGCCGAGCGCGGTACCGACCGGCGGAGCCGGGGTGGCCGAGCCAGCCTGCAGCTGCACCTTGACCAGTGCGGCGATCTTCTTCTTGGGAGGCATTCCTCTATCTCTTTCTCTCGTGGTCATGACGAGGCCGTACGAAGGCCTCTGCCACCTGCGTCACCCGACCGCGAAGCCGGGGAACCCAGACATTCTTCCGCGCGCAGGCGCGGGAGCGAAATTCAGACCCGCTGGATCTGGCTGAAGGACAGCTCGACCGGGGTCTCGCGGCCGAAGATCTCGACCAGGGCCTTGACCCGCTGGGCCTCGGCGTTGATCTCGGTGATCGTGGCGTGCAGCGTGGCGAACGCGCCGTCGACGATCAGGACCGAGTCGTTGACGTCGAAGTCCGCGACCTCGACCGGGCGCTTGGACGGCGTCGAAGCGGCACCGCCACCCGAACCGGCGGCGGCAGCAGCCTCGGCCTCGGCGACCGCGGCGTTGACGACGGCCGGGGCCAGCATCTTCTCGACCTCGTCCATGCTCAGCGGCACGGGCTGGTGGCTGTGGCCGACGAAGCCGGTGACCGAGGGCGTGTGCCGGACGGCGGCCCAGGACTCGTCGGTGAGGTCCATGCGGACCAGGACGTAGCCGGGGAGAACGGTGCGCTTGACCATCTTGCGCTGGCCGTTCTTGATCTCGGCGACCTCCTCGGTGGGGACCACGATCTCGTGGATGTAGTCCTCCATGTTGAGGGAGTGGATCCGGTTCTCGAGGTTCTGCTTCACCCGGTTCTCCATGCCGGAGTAGGTGTGCACCACGAACCAGTCGCCGGGCTTGGCCCACAGCTCGCGGCGGAAGGCCTCGAGCGGGTCCTCGTCGGCGGCGGCGGGAGCGTCGTCCTCGACGGGCTCCTCCGCGTCGTCCGTGTCCTCGTCGGACTCGTCCTCGACAGCGGCGATCTCGTCGGCACCCTCGATGTCGACGGTCTCGTCGACCTCGACCGTCTGCTCGGCCTCGTCGGCCTGGGCGGTCTCCTCGAGGGCGTCGTCCTCGGCTGCCTCGACGGCCTCGACGGCCTCGACCTGGTCGGCCGCCTCGTCGATCTCGGGGGCCGAGTCGTACTGCTCCGACACGCGCTGCTCCATCAGTTGTCCGTTGGTTTCACCGACACCCGCCGGGCGGGCGGGGATCAGATGTCGTCCGCGCCGGTGAAGACCTCGAACGCGAGCTTGCCGAGACCGAGGTCCAGCAGCGACACGAGCGCGATCATCACGAGCACGAAGGCGAGGACCACGAAGAAGTAGGTCACCAGCTGGTCGCGGGTGGGGTAGACCACCTTGCGCAGCTCAGCGACGACCTGGCGGTAGAAGGTCACCGGTCCGGTGCGCTTCTCGGGCTGCTTGCCGCCGGAGGAGTCCTTGCGGCCCCCGACTGCCGGAGCGTCCGACACGCTGCTCACCCTTTCGCCAGTACTTCAGTGGTCATCTCTTGCAGGGCACGAGGGACTTGAACCCCCAACCCTCGGCTTTGGAGGCCGATGCTCTGCCAATTGAGCTAGTGCCCTTCGGGGTTCCGGCTCGCAACGCCTGAGCATTCAGGGCGCGACTCACCATGTGGAAGAACCACCAGAGGGTGACTCTACCCACCCCACCCACACGGGGCCAAAGCCGGGCAGCCCTACGATGGCGCCGTGCGGGACCTCCATGCTCTGCCGAAGGCGCACCTCCACCTGCACTTCACCGGATCGATGCGCCACGCCACCCTGCTCGAGCTCGCGGAGCGCGACGGGATCCATCTCCCCGACGCGCTCGTCGCCGAGTGGCCGCCGCAGCTGACCGCGGCCGACGAGAAGGGCTGGTTCCGCTTCCAGCGCCTGTACGACGTGGCCCGCTCCGTGCTCCGCACCGAGGACGACGTGCGCCGGCTGGTCCGCGAGGCCGCCGAGGACGACGTCGCCGACGGCGGACGCTGGCTGGAGATCCAGGTCGACCCGAGCGGGTACGGCGGCCGGTTCGGCGGCATCACCGCATTCACCGACCTGGTGCTCGACGCGGTGCGCGATGCGTCGGCGCGGACCGGGCTGGGGATGGCGGTCGTGATCGCGGCCAACCGGACGCGGCACCCGCTCGACGCCCGGACCCTCGCCCGGCTGGCGGCCCAGTACGTCGACCGCGGGGTCGTCGGCTTCGGCCTCTCCAACGACGAGCGCCGCGGCCGGACGCAGGAGTTCGCCGGGGCCTTCGCCATCGCCGAGCGGGCCGGCCTGCTGCTGGTCCCCCACGGCGGCGAGCTGCGCGGACCCGAGCACATCCGCACCTGCCTGGACTCCCTGCACGCGGGTCGGCTGGGCCACGGCGTGCGGGCCGCCGAGGACGCCGACCTGCTGAAGCGGATCGTCGACACGGGCGTGGCCCTCGAGGTCTGCCCGGTCTCCAACGTCGCGCTCGGGGTCTACTCCGACCTCACCTCGGTGCCGCTGCCGACGCTGCTCGATGCCGGCGCCACCATCGCGCTCGGCGCCGACGACCCGCTGCTCTTCGGGTCGCGGCTGGCCGGCCAGTACGCCACGATGCGGGCCGCGCACGACCTCTCCGACGAGCAGCTCGCCGAGCTGGCCCGGATGTCGCTGCGGGCCAGTCGCGCCCCCGGGGAGCTGCGCGACCGGGCGCTCGCCGACGTCGACGCGTGGCTCGCCGCGCCCGACGCCTGACCCCGCGAACCCGTTTCGGCCGACCTCCCGGATGGGAGGATCACCGGCATGAGCGAGCAGCCGCCCCTGGCGTCCCCGTCCGGCCCGGACCCCGCGTTCGAGCAGTACGCCGCGCCCGCGTGGGGGCAGGCGAGCCCCGAGCCCGGAGCGGGCCAGCCGCAGGGCGGGCCGGCGCCGTACCCCGTCGGACCTCCGGCCGGACAGCAGCCCTACCAGGTCCCGCCGCAGTACATGAGCCACCCGGGCGCGACGACGCACCCGCTGGCGGTCACCTCGCTCGTGCTGGGGATCTCCAGCATCGTCGGCATCGTGCTGACGCCCTTCCTCGGCGTCACGCTGCTGGCGGGTGTGTGCTCACCGTTCGCCATCTGGCTGGGCGTGCGCTCCCGTCGCGAGATCCGTGCCGACCCGCGCCGGTACGGCGGCGAGGGCATCGCCACCGGTGGCCTGGTGACGGGCATCGTCGGTCTCGTGCTCGGCGTCATCGCGCTGCTGGTCGTCGCCGCGTTCGTCATCTTCCTGGTCGCGATATTCGACGGCGTCGCCTGAGGGCTGGACCCGGCGCCGACCGCCTCAGAGCGTGGCGCCGACGAGCACCGGCTCGTTGACGAGGGTGATGCCGAACCGCTCCCGCACGCCGTCGCGGACCTCGCGCGCGAGGTCGAGCAGCTCGGCGGTCGTGGCGCCGCCACGGTTGGTCAGCGCGAGCGTGTGCTTGGTCGACAGCGAGACCCGGGCGCCCGGGCGGTCGAGGCCGTGCCCCTTGCCGAAGCCGGCGTGCTCGATGAGCCAGGCAGCACTGGTCTTCACCGACCCGTCCGCCTGCGGGTACGACGGCGCACCCTCCGGCACGCGCGACGGCTCCACGAACGGGTTGGTGAAGAACGAGCCCGCGCTCCACGTGTCGTGGTCGGCCGCGTCGAGGACCATGCCCTTGCCGCGACGCAGGCCCAGGACGGCCTCGCGCACGTCGGCCAGCGGCGCGCGGCCGCCGGGCTCGACGCCGAGGGTGCGGGCGAGCTCGGCGTAGGCCACCGGCGTGGAGAGCTCGCCGGGGTGCAGCTCGAAGGTGACGTCGAGGACGAGGTGGCGGGCCGGGTCGGCCTTGAAGCGGGAGTGGCGGTAGGCGAACTGGCACTCGGCCGCGGTGAAGGTGCGCTGGCCGCGCAGCACGCGGTCCCAGACCCGCACGCGGGCGATGGTCTGGGCGACCTCCTGGCCGTAGGCACCCACGTTCTGGACCGGGGTGGCGCCGGCGGTGCCGGGGATGCCGGAGAGCGCCTCGACGCCCGGCCAGCCCTCGGCCACGGCCCGCGCGACGAAGTCGTCCCACGGCTCGCCGGCCGCGACCGTCACGGTGGTGACGCCGCAGGCGTCGTCCTCGACCCTCACGCCGCCGCCCGTGAGGTGGACGACCGTGCCGGCGAAGCCCTCGTCGGCGACGACGAGGTTGCTGCCCCCGCCGACCAGCAGCACGGGCTCGCCCGCGGCGTCCGCCTCGGACACGGCCGCGACCAGCGCGTCGGCGTCCGGAGCCGCGACGTAGCGCCGGGCGGGGCCGCCGAGCCGCAGCGTGGTGAGGTCCGCGAGGGCCGGGTCAGGCACGAACCGTCGCCCTGGGCGCCCCGAGCACCTTCGTGCCGTCGACGGTGATCGTGAGGGCCAGCGGGAGCAGGCCGTCGTCGGTGCGCTCGCCGACGGTGCCGGCGACCGTGACCTGCGCCGCCCCCTCAGCGGGTACGACGACGGGCGCGACGAACTTCGCGCCGATCTCGACGACCTCGGCTCCCCCGGTCCACTCGCCGATCGCACGACCGACGAGCGCGAGGGTGTACATCCCGTGCGCGATCACGCCGGGAAGGCCCACGGCGAGGGCGATCTCCTCGTCCTGGTGGATCGGGTTGTGGTCGCCGCTGGCATGGGCGTAGGCAACGAGGTCGGCGCGGGTGACGTCGAAGGTCTTCGTCTCGAGCTCGGCGCCGGGGGTCAGGTCGTTCATGCCGCACCTCCGCGGTGGACGATGGTCGCGGTCGCGGTGCAGACCACGCCGCCGTCGGCGTCGGTGATCTCGCTGGAGGTGCTGACGATGTCGTTGCCGCCGATCGACCGGACGCCGGTGACGGTCAGCTGGGCGGTGAGGACGTCACCGACCGCGACCGGGCGCTGGTAGCGGAAGCGCTGGTCGCCGTGGACGATCCGGGAGAGCTCGACCTGCTCGGCGGCCAGGAAGTCCTGGAGCGCAGCGAAGGCCACGACGATGGGGAAGGTGGGAGGGACGTTCCCGTCCGGGGCGCTGCCGACGGCCGCCGTGAAGGCCTGGACGGCCTCCGCGGTCACCGGGTGGGGCTGCGTCGCGGGGAAGGCGCGTCCGACCAGGGAGGCGTCGATCGGCATGGCTCGACCCTAGTCACCTCTGTCGGCTACTCGCGAGTCAGCGCTGCGCCCGGCGTACCGGGAAACGACGACGACCCGCCTGCCCCGGAGGGCGGCGGGTCGTCGGAGCGCGAGGAGCGCTGAGGCTCAGCGGGTCTCGCGGTGCGCGGTGTGCTTGCGGCAACGCGGGCAGAACTTCGACAGCTCGATGCGGTCGGGGTCGTTGCGGCGGTTCTTCTTCGTGATGTAGTTGCGCTCCTTGCAGTCCACGCAGGCAAGCGTGATCTTGGGGCGAACGTCAGAGCTCTTGCTGGCCACGGGAAGTCCTTCTGGATGCGTCTTCGGGGGTACTGCTGTGCTGCTTCGTCATCTGGCGTAGCGGGGGCGGGACTCGAACCCGCGACACCACGATTATGAGCCGTGTGCTCTAACCACCTGAGCTACCCCGCCAGGGGGTCAGGGCACCCGCTTCCCCGAACCGTTTCCGGCTCGGATCGGCGGACCCTTGCTCCCAGAGCCCCTTTACGGAATCGAACCGTAGACCTTCTCCTTACCATGGAGACGCTCTGCCGACTGAGCTAAAGGGGCAACGCCGGAGAACTATATACGCGGCCCTGCGCGGCACGAAATCGGGGCCACCATCAGTGGATCCGGGCGAAGGGTCGGGCCTCCTCGAGCTCGTAGGCGAGCTCGATCAGGAGGGCCTCGTGGCCCGGCGCGGCGCCGAACATCATCCCCTGCGGGAGCCCGGTGGCGGTGGTCGCGAGGGGCAGGGAGATCGCCGGTGCGCCGGTGACGTTCTGCCACGGCGTGAAGGCCACCCAGTCGAGCAGCTTGTCCATGATCACGTCGTAGGACTGGGTCGGGTCGAGGTGGCCGACCTTCGGCGTCTCGGTGGCCAGCGTGGGCGTCAGCGCGACGTCGTAGCGCTCGTAGTAGAGCTCCGCCTGGGCCGCGGCACGCTTGAGCCGGGTGATCGCACCAGGCACCTTGTGCAGGTTGCGGCGAGCGTGGCGCGCCAGGCCGAGGGTCAGGTTGTCGTGGCGCGAGCGGTCCCACGTGCGGCCGTGGGTCGGGCGCCCCAGCGCCAGCATCGCCTGCGCCAGGAGCGCCCAGTAGAGCAGGAAGTCGTCGGCGAACGACGGCCCGACGGGCACGTCGGACTCGGTGACCGTGTGGCCCAGGTCCTCCAGCAGGGCGGCGGTCTCCTCGGTCAGCGCCTTGGTCGCGGCGTCGGCACCACGGCTGACGCCGGAGGTGTTCAGCGCGATCCGGAGCCGGCGCTTGCCGGGGCGGGTCAGGTCGCCGATCGGCGGCAGCTCGAGGGTGCGGTGGATCCGCTCCGCCTCGCGGTAGAACGCCGCCGTGTCGCGCACCGAGCGG
This sequence comes from Nocardioides sp. Root240, assembly GCF_001428825.1. Lineage (GTDB taxonomy): Bacteria > Actinomycetota > Actinomycetes > Propionibacteriales > Nocardioidaceae > Nocardioides. The sequence goes on from NZ_LMIT01000010.1 coordinate 253,466, forward strand.
GTCACGACCCCGTCGGAGATGATCCGGATCGGCATGTCGCGGAACACCTTGTCCTGCGCGAGCCGGCCGCGCGTCGGCTTGAGGCCGACCAGACCGTTGACCGCCGCGGGGATGCGGATCGAGCCGCCACCGTCGTTGGCGTGGGCGATCGGGACCACACCGGCGGCGACCAGCGCAGCCGAGCCGGAGCTGGACGCACCGGCCGTGTGCTCGGTGTCCCACGGCGTGCGTACGGCGCCGAGCCGCGGGTGCTCCGCGGAGGCGCTGAAGCCGTACTCCGACAGCTGGCTCTTGCCGAGGGGGACCATGCCGGTGGCGAGGTACATCGCGGCGAAGTCGCCGTCCTTCCGCGCCGGACGCGGCTCCCACGCGTCGGTGCCCGAACGGGTCGGCATCCCGGCCACGTCGACGTTGTCCTTGACCAGCGTCGGCACGCCCGCGAGGAACGAGCTGCCCGGCCGGGAGGCCCGGGCCTCGGAACGGGCCCGCTGGAAGGCCTCGTAGGCCATCGCGTTGAGGGAGTCGTCGACCTTCCCGAGCCGGGCGATGGCCGCGTCGACCACCTCCTGGGGCGAGACCTTGCCGGCACCGAGGTGCTCGGCGAGGCCCACCGCGTCGAGGTCGCCGAGGGCATCGTCGGAGAAGCTGTGCACGCGCATGCAGGGAACCTAGCCGCCCGTGGCGGTCCGCGACGTCCGACCACGGTCGGAATTCGCGGGTCAGAACAGGACGAGCGCCAGGACCGGCACGAGCAGGCTGATGGCCAGCGCGGACAGGCCCATCGCGAGGCCCGCGAAGGCGCCCTCGGTCTCGTCCTCCCGGAGCATCCGCGAGGCACCGATGCCGTGCGAGACCGCGCCCACGGCGAGGCCCCGGGCGCGGCGGTCGCGGATGCGCAGCAGGTCCAGGACGGCCGGGGCGGTGATCGCGCTGAGGATCCCGATGATGATCGCGAACACCGCCGCCAGCGGCGGGATGCCGCCGAGGGCGTCGGTCAGTGCGATCGCGACCGGGGTGGTGGCGGCCTTGGTGGCGAGGGTCTTCTCGAGCGCCTCGTCGGCCCCGAGCGCCCGCGCGAGCAGCACCGCGGACGTGATCGACACGACCGCGCCGACGACCACCGCGACCAGCATCGGCACGACGAAGCCCTTGAGCCGGTCCGCCTGACGGTGCAGGGGTACGGCGAGCGCGACGGTCGCCGGGCCGAGCCAGAACGCGATCAGCTCGACCCCCGAGCGGTACTCCGGGTAGTCGACGTCGAGCACCGTGATCGCGAGCCCGGTCACCACGATCGCCACCAGCACCGGCTGCGCGAGGGCGTGGCCGCCGGAGCGCTGCTGGATCCACCGGCCGAGCTGGTAGCCGGCCAGCGTGACCGCGAGGAGGGCCAGCGGTGAGCGCGCGACCTCGCGGGCCGCGTCGAGGGCGTCGCTCACGTCGTACCCGTCTCGGGGAGGTGGCCGGGGAGGTCGTCGCGGGGCCGCCCGAGGAGCCGCTCGAGGCCGACCGCGGTCCAGCCGACGGCGACCAGGCCGAGCAGCCAGGAGCCGACCATCGCCACGCCGATGGGGAGCGCGTCGTGGCCCAGCACCGACAGGTACGCCACGACGCCGACGCCCGCCGGCACGAAGAAGAGCTGGAGGTGGCGCAGCAGCGCGGTGCCGGCCTGGACGATCGAGCCGGCGTCGTCGTACCGGCGGAGACGGAGGTACACGAACAGGAACATCATCCCCGCGACCGGCCCCGGCACCGACACGTCGGTGACGCGGACGACGAGCTCGCCGAGCAGCTGGAAGCCGACCAACCAGGTCAGGCCAGCGATCACCGGCGCTCCTTGAGGCGGGCGTTGGGCAGGCCCGGGGCCGGGATCGGCCGCAACGCCTGGTCCGGTACGACGCCGAAGCGCCCCGCCGCGACGAGACGGCTGTCGGGCAGCACCTCGCCGGTGGCCGGGTCGGTGATCTGCGCCTGCCAGGCCGCGCGGTACTCCACGATCTCGTCGTGGGTGCGGCCGACGAAGTTCCACCACATCACGATCGACTCGCCGAACGGCGGCCCGCCGAGCACGAGCAGGCGGGCGCCCTCGTCGCCGGCGACCAGGCAGNNNCGGTCGGGACGTAGGCCAGGTCCGCGACCTTCGCGTCGAGGTCGCCGACCGTGACCGAGCCGAGGTCGACGAGCACGCCGTGCTCGAAGGCCGGGTCGACCGGCACCCGCACGGTCGCGCCCGGGTCGAGCACCAGCTCGGCGCCCAGCAACGGCGTGAAGGTGCTGACCGGCGAGCTGTCGCCGAGCAGGGAGCCCAGAAACACGTGGGCGCGCCAGCCCTCCCCAGCGACCTGCTCCGGCGCGTAGTGCTGGAAGCCGGGGTCGGTGTCGCGGGCGGCGTCCGGCAACGCGACCCACAGCTGCGCGCCGTGCAGCACCGTGGTCCCCGGCGTCGAGACCTCGGAGTGGCTGATGCCGCGCCCGGCGGTCATCAGGTTGACCTCCTGCGGGCGGACCATCGCCACGTTGCCCGCGCTGTCGCGGTGCTCGATCTCGCCGGTGAACAGCCAGCTGACCGTCTGCAGGCCGGTGTGCGGGTGCGGCGCCACCTCCATCCCGCCGCTCTCGCTGACCAGGTCGGGGCCGTAGTGGTCGAGGAAGCACCACGCGCCGATCAGGGACCGGTGGCGTTGCGGGAGAGTACGTCGTACCGCCATCGCGCGGGGGCCGCCGAGCGGCACCTCCCGCGGCGTCATCAGCTCCACCCCTGCCGCGGGCCGGGCCTCGCACACCACCTCGCCGGGGTCCTTCTCGGGATTGCTCACAGGGTCCATCCTTCCGCGTCCGTCAACCGTGTGGTGGGCATCAGTTCACCCGTCGTCGCCATGGTGGCCCCGTGCGCATCGCCCAGCTGGCCAACTTCGTCGGAGCCACCTCCGGAGGCATGCGGACCGCGATCGAGCACCTGGGCCGTGGGTACGTCGACGCGGGTGCCGACCGGCTGCTGGTGATCCCCGGACCGGTCGATGCCGTGACGTCGACGGACCTCGGGGACGTCGTACAGGTGCGGGCTCCGCGGGTCGGCGGGGGCTACCGGCTGATCGTCGAGCCGTGGCGGGTGACCGAGGTCCTCGAGCGCTGGCAGCCGACGAGCGTCGAGTGGAGCGACAAGCTGACCCTGCTGCCGGTCGCCTGGTGGGCGCGGCGCAACGGCGTCCGGTCGGTGCTGCTGTCGCACGAGCGGATGGGCGACATGTTCGCGATGCGCTCGGGGTTCGACACCACCTCGAAGGTGTCGATCGGGCTGCTGAACCGGCTGCTCGTGCGGTCCTTCGACACCGTGGTGGTGACGTCGCGGTACGCCGAGGACGAGTTCCGCTCGGTCGCGGAGGCCGCAGGATGTCCCGTCGAACGGGTACCGCTGGGCGTCGACCTCGACACCTTCCGGCCGGTGCCCCGTGGTGCTCGGTCCGACGAGCTGCGGCTGGTCCACGCCGGCCGGCTGTCGCGGGAGAAGTCCCCGCACCTCGCGGTCGCCACTGCGGTCGAGCTGCACCGCCGCGGCGTACCGGTCCGGATGGACGTGTACGGCGACGGCCCCCACCGCGACGAGCTCGAGGCGCTCGCAGCCGGCGCGCCCGTCCACCTCCACGGGTACGTCGACGGCCGCGCCGCGCTGCGCGACCGGCTCGCCGCCGCCGACGTCGCGCTGTCGGTCTGCCCCGGCGAGACCTTCGGCCTGGCCGTGCTCGAGGCACTGGCCTGTGGCACCCCCGTCGTCACCGCCGACCGCGGCGGCGCCCGGGAGCTCGTCGACGCCACCTCGGGCGACTGGGGCACCCCCGACCCGTCGTCCCTCGCCGACGCGGTCCTGCGCCTGGCCGCCCGGACCGAGGACGTCGTCCGCCGCGCTGCCCGGCACCGCGCCGAGGGCTTCGGCTGGGACCGCACCGTCGCCCGGATGCTCGCCCTTCACGCCGGCGACCACGTCGGCGTCCTCACCGCCTGACCCCACGAACCGTGCGAGATGGCACCACGAACCGTCGCTCGTGGCACCACGAACCGTCGCTAGTGGCACCACGAACCGTCGCTCGTGGCACGACGAGGCGTTGGTGAGGGCATCGCGAGGTGTTACCGAACGCGCGGTGAGGTGCCAGGATCGACGGCCGGCCACAGTTGCGAGGCACACCTCGTGGTGCCATCTCCCACGGCTCGTGGTGCCATCTCCCACGGCTCGTGGTGCCACTTCGCAC
>NZ_LMIT01000010.1:257722-318855 GCF_001428825.1 Nocardioides sp. Root240
GTCAGAGGGGCTCGAGCTCGGCGGGTGCCGCGGGGGTGAGGGGGGCGAGGGAGTCGAGGGCGGCGAGGGGGGCGACGACGCGGGCGACGGACTCGCGGGCACCGCGGGTGAGCAGGAGCACCGGCAGCAGGAGGGCGACGGTCATGGAGCCGAGCACGATGGCGTAGTAGGCGCCGTGCAGCGAGGAGTCGAGGGGGGCGACGAGGCCGAGCAGCATCGAGACTCCGACGAGGGCGCCCATCAGGTGCGGGCGGAGCCGCTGGGTCGCGAGGAACGGCGGCAGCATCAGGAAGTACCAGAGATGCACGACCGGAGAGAGCAGCACGAAGGCGCTGCCCGCGGCGGCCACCCCCGCGAGCGCCGTACGACGCGAGCCGGTGTCCCAGCGCAGCGCGACCCACGCACCGATCCCCAGCGCGGCCAGCAGGCCCAGGGCGCGGACCAGGTCGCGGAAGAAGGCGGGCTCGGTGCCGACGCCCAGGTGCAGCGCGAGGAAGTCGAGCACGCCGCCGACGAGGGTGGTCGCGGACAGCGGGGTGTTCACCTCGCCGGGGACGGTGAGCGCGTGCAGCCAGCCGTTGCCGAGGCCGGTCATCACGCCGAGGCCGAGCAGCGTGCCGACCGAGACCGCGGCGACGGCGGCGAGGCGGCGCAGGCGCGGCAGGAGCGCGGCGCCGACGGGCAGCGAGACGAGGGCGATGCCGACGCACACCAGGCCGCCGGGCACCTTCACGCCGGCGGCGACGCCGGCGAGCATCGCGCCCCACACCCAGCCGCGCTCGGCGGCGACGACGAGGGCGGCGGCCATCAGGCCGACCATCAGCAGGTCGTTGTGGAGACCGGCGACGCCATTGGCGACCATCAGCGGCGACACCAGGACGACGGCGGAGGCGACCGCCGGGTTCGCGCCGGTCCAGTGGGCCAGCCGCGGCACGGACCAGGCGAGCAGGGCGAGCCCGACCAGCGCGAGGCAGCGGTGCGCGACGACCAGGATCCACGGGTTGCCGGTCGTGCCGGCGACCATCGCGCCGAAGAACACCGGCACCGGTCCGTACGGCGTCGCGGTGTCCCACCACAGCGGGTCCACCGCCTGCACGATCGGCGGCGCGGTGAGCCAGGTCGGCAGCGGCAGGAAGTTGTCGGGGGCCAGCGCACCCGGCCCCCACTGGTACGGCGAGAGCCCGACCCGGGCGAGCATCCCCTGGGCGGCGTAGGACCAGCCGTCCCGCGAGAAGAGCGGCGGTGCGAGCACGAGCGGCGCGCACCACACCGCCGACGCGAACCGGACCAGGGCGACCCCGTCCTGCGGGTCGCCGGTCTCCCGGTCGCCGACCGCGACGGTGCGGCACAGCTGCAGCCAGGCGCTCGCGAGCAGCCCGAGCCCGGCCAGGACGAGCACCAGCCCGAGCATCCGGCCGACCTCGTGGCCGCGCAGCGAGCCGAGGAACGCCAGGCGCAGCACGGGTGTCGACTGGGGCAACGTGGAGGTGACGAGACCGCCGAGGAACACCAGCACCCCACCGACGAGTCCGCGCGTGATCACGAAGCGGACCGTAGGGGCTCCCGGCATCGGGAGGTTGAACGGCGGGGCAACGGTGCGGGTGGGCCTCTACAGTTCGGCGCATGGGTCTGTTCACGCCGGTCGCGATCAAGCTCGGCTCGCAGCCGTGGATGCCGAAGTTGCTCCCCCAGATCACCTGGACCGACCAGCACCTGCAGCGCCTCACCGGGCGCCGGGTCAGCCTCGTCGGCCTCGCGGGACTCCCGAGCCTGCTGCTGACGGTGAAGGGCCGCAAGAGCGGGATCCCGCGCTCCACGCCACTGCTCTGCGTGCCGTGGCAGGGCGGATGGCTGATCGCCGGCTCGTCGTTCGGCGCCCCGAAGCCGCCGGTGTGGTCGGCCAACCTGCGCGCCGCCGAGACGGTCGAGGTCGACTACCACCGCCGCCACCACGTCTGCACCTGGCGCGAGCTGACCGGCGAGGAGAAGGACCGCGCGTGGGGGCACATGGTCACCGTGTGGCCCAACTACGACAAGTACGTCGAGTGGACCGACCGGGTCATCCCGGTCTTCCTCCTCACGCCCACCACTTAGGACAGGCTTTCCGTCCTGAGGCCAGCCTTGCTTTACCCTGCTGGGCATGGGGGAAGGCACGGTCGGTGCACCGTTGGTCGCGGGCTTCGCGACCGACCTCGCGCGCCACGGTGACCGCCCCGCCCTCAGGACCGCCGACCGCTCGGTGACCTACGCCGAGCTCGACCGCCTCGCCGCCTCCTCCCGGGACGCACTCGAGGCGCTCACCCCGGCCGGCAGCCGGCACCTGGTCCGCCTCACCCCGGCCCCGACGATCGAGTTCGTCGTCGCCTGGCTGGCCGCCCTGACCGGCGGCCACACCACCCTCCTCACCGGCGACGCGGGGATCGCGGCGGCGTACGCCACCTCGATGGCGTACGACGAGCACGGCTGGTGCCCGACGGGCGTCACCGCGCCGGAGCTCCACCCCGACCTGCGGCTGCTGCTGAGCACGTCCGGCTCGACCGGCTCCCCCAAGCTGGTGCGGCTCTCGGCCGACAACCTCGCCAGCAACGCGACCGCCATCGCGTCGTACCTCGGGCTGGGCGCAGGCGACCTCGCGCTGACGACCCTCCCCCTCGACTACTGCTACGGCCTCTCGGTGCTGCACAGCCACCTCGCGGCGGGCGCAGCGCTCCTCCTCGACGACCGGTCGGTGACCGAGCCGGCCCTGTGGGCCGACGCCCGCCGTCACGGGGTGACCTCGTTCGCCGGCGTGCCCTACACCTTCGACCTGCTGGGCGCCGCCGGCTGGCCCGAGCTGCCCACGCTGCGCCAGGTCACCCAGGCCGGCGGCCGGATGTCCCCCGAGCGCGTGCGCACGCTGGCCGAGCAGGGCAGGGTCGAGGGCTGGGAGCTGGTCGTCATGTACGGCCAGACCGAGGCGACCGCACGGATGGCCTGGCTGCCGCCGCACCTGACGACCACCCACCCGCACGCCGTCGGCATCGCGATCCCCGGCGGCAGCCTCCGGATCGACCCCGTCGAGGGTGCGGAGCCCGGCGTCGGCGAGCTGGTCTACGCCGGCCCCAACGTGATGATGGGGTACGCCGAGTCGCCCGCCGACCTCGCGCGTGGACCCGAGCTGGACGAGCTGCGCACCGGCGACCTGGCGCGGATCGGGCCGGACGGCCTGGTCGAGATCGTCGGGCGCCGCTCGCGCTTCGCCAAGCTGTTCGGGCAGCGCATCGACCTCGACCGGGTGCAGACGCTGCTCGCCCTGGGCGGGCACGAGGCCGGGTGCGCGGAGGCCGCCGACGCCGAGCAGCTCGTCGTCGCCGTTCCGGGTGCGGCGGACGGGCCGGCGCTCGCGGAGGTGGCGGCCGCCGTCGTGGTCGACACCGGGCTCCCCGCGCATGCCGTCCGCGTCGTGCCCGTCGACGACCTGCCGCGGCTGCCCAACGGCAAGCTCGACACGCAGGCCGTCGCCCGTCTGGAGGCCGTCGCCGAGGGCGGCCACGACTCCCCGGTCCGCTCGCTCGTGCGCCTCTACGGCCGGGTCCTCGGCCGCGACCTCGTGGGACCGCAGGACTCCTTCGTGACCCTCGGCGGCGACTCGTTGTCGTACGTCGAGCTGTCGCTGCGCCTCGAGCGCCGGCTGGGACGGCTGCCGTCGGACTGGCAGGAGCACACCATCGCGGACCTCGCCCTCCTCGACGGCGATCCCGCCACCGGGACGACGAGGCAGCGCCGGTTCGCGCGCATCGACACGACGATCCCGCTGCGCGCACTCGCCATCGTGATGATCGTCGGCTCCCACACCAACCTCTGGCTGCTCGTCGGCGGAGCCCACGTGCTGCTCGCCGTCGCCGGCGCGAACTTCGCCCGGTTCCACCTCACCGACGAGCACGCGCGCCAACGCCTGCGCCGCGTCGGGCGTGCGGCTGCCCGGATCGCGGTCCCCTCCGTCGCCTGGATCGGCGCCGTCCACCTCGTCACGGGCGACTACCCGTGGCGCACGGTGTTCCTGCTCAACGACCTGCTCGGCGGCGCCCGCTGGTCCGAACCCGCCTGGCACTTCTGGTTCGTCGAGGTGGCGCTGGTGCTCGCCGTCGGCGCCGGCCTGCTCACCTCGGTCCCGCGCGTGATGGCACTCGAGCGCCGGCACCGCTTCGCGCTGGCCGTGGGGCTGACCGCGGTCGCGCTCGTCCCCCGCTTCTGGGCCACCGCGTCGTCGTACGACGGCGACGTGATCCACTCGTCGGTGTTCGTCGCGTGGCTGTTCCTGGGCGGCTGGGCCGCTGCGGTCGCCCGGACCGTGCCCCAGCGGGCCCTGGTGAGCGGCCTGCTGCTGCTCGGCACGTGGGGCTTCACCGGCGACACGCAGCGGGACCTGATCATCGCGATCGGCGTGCTCACGCTGGTCTGGCTGCCGACGGTTCCGTGGCCGCGGGCCCTGATCGGCGTGACCGGAACGCTCGCCAGCGCGTCCCTCCACATCTACCTGACCCACTGGCAGGTGTACCCGCACCTGGAGAACCGCTGGCCCCTCGGCGGCCTGCTCGCCTCGCTCGCCATCGGCGTCCTCGCGTGGCGCATCGGCGAGCGGATCCCTTCATGGACCCGCCTGATCGAGCGGCCCCGACCCCACCACTACGCTCCGAACCACACCATCCGACAGGAAGCCCGATGAAGAAGCAGCTCGTCCGTGCCGGCCTCGGCGTCGCCGCCCTCACCCTCCTCGCCCCGCTCCTGGCCGCCTGCGGCGACGACGAACCGAAGCTGGTGATCTACAACGCGCAGCACGAGCAGCTGCTCAAGGAGCTCGCGCCGGAGTTCACCAAGGAGACCGGCATCGAGGTCGAGCTGCGCAACGGCAAGGACCTCGAGCTGTCCAACCAGCTGGTGCAGGAGGGCAAGGCGTCGCCCGCCGACGTCTTCCTGACCGAGAACTCCCCCGCCATGTCGCAGGTCGAGGCCGCCGGGCTGTTCTCGAAGCTGCCGAGCGACATCCTCGACGTCATCCCCGCGCAGTACCGCCCGCGCAGCGGCCTGTGGACCGGCTTCGTCGCCCGGTCCACGACGCTCGTCTACAACACCGACCAGGTGGAGGAGTCCGACCTGCCAGCGTCGATCCTCGACCTGGCGAAGCCGGAGTGGAAGGGCCGGATCTCGTTCTCGCCCACCGGCGCCGACTTCCAGGCCATCGTCGCCGGGATGCTCGACCTCGAGGGCGAGCAGACCACCAAGGCGTGGCTCGAGGGCATCAAGGCCAACGGCAAGGTCTACGACGGCAACAACCTCGTCCTCGAGGCCGTGAACTCGGGCGAGGTCGAGGTCGGCATCGTCTACCACTACTACTGGGAGCGCGACCACAAGGAGAGTGGCGACGTCAGCGACCACTCCTCCCAGTACTACTTCGGCAACCAGGACCCGGGTGCCTTCGTCAGCGTCTCCGGCGCCGGCGTGCTCGCGTCCAGCGACATGAAGACCGAGGCCGAGAAGTTCGTCGAGTTCCTCGTGAACGAGAAGGGCCAGCAGGTCCTGGCCGACAGCTACGCGCTGGAGTACCCGCTCAACCCGGCCGTGCAGCTCGAGGGCGTGGCCAAGCCGTTCGACGAGCTGCAGCCGCCGGACGTCAACGTGTCCGACCTGGATGCCAAGAAGGTCGTGGACCTCATGACGGAGGTCGGCTTCCTCTGATCGGCACCGCCACCGCCCGCACCACCCGCGCGACCCCGGCCCTCCTGCTCGTCGGCCTGGCCGTCGCCGGCCTGGCCCTCGTCCCCCTCGGCTACGTCCTGTGGACCACCGCCGAGCTGGGGCCGGGCGAGGCCGGCGAGTTCCTGTGGCGACCCCGGATCGGCGAGCTGCTCTGGAACACCTCCCGCCTGCTCGTGGTGGGGGTGCTGACCAGCGTGGTCGTCGGGGTCGCCGGGGCGTGGGTGGTCGAACGGACCGACGTACCGGGTCGGGGGTGGTGGCACGGTCTGCTGTGCGCGCCGCTCGCCGTACCCGCGTTCGTCAACGGCTTCGGCTGGGTCTCCACGACCCACGCGGTGCAGTCGTTCCCGGGCGCGGTGATGGTCGTGACCCTGTCGTACTACCCGCTCGTCCACCTGCCGACGGTCGCCGCGCTGCGCCGGCTCGACCCGGCGGTGGAGGAGGTCGCGACGGCGCTGGGCAAGGGTCCGTGGCAGGTCTTCCTGCGCGTCACGCTGCCGGCGATCAGCCCGGCGGTGCTGGGCGGGGCACTGCTGGTGGGCCTGCACCTCCTGGCGGAGTACGGCGCCCTCCAGCTCCTCAACTACCCGACCCTGACGACCGCGATCCTCCAGCAGTACGCCACCGTCTTCAACGGCCCGGCCGCCACCCTGCTGGCGCTCGTGCTGGTCACCTTCTGCCTGCTCCTGCTCGGCATCGAGGCGCTGCTGCGCGGGCGCCGGCCGCGCTCGCGGGTGGGCGCCGGAGCGAGCCGCGAGATGGTCCGGATCCCGCTCGGCCGGAGGCGGCCGGTCGTGCTCGTCGCCCTGGCGGGGCTGGTGGTCTGGTCGCTCGGCGTCCCGCTCGTCGCGCTGGCGCGGTGGCTGGTCCGCGGTACGTCGACCGGGCTCGAGACCGGTGAGCTGACCAGCGCGCTCGGCAACACCCTGCTCCTCGCGGTGCTCGGCGGCGCGGTGACGACGGTCGCCGCCATCCCGGTGGTCTGGCTCGCCGTCCGCCACCGCGGATGGCTCACCACCACCATCGAGCGCAGCGTCTACACCGCCAGCGCGATGCCCGGCATCGTGATCGCGCTCGCGCTGGTCACCGTGTCGATCCGCGCGGTCCCCGACCTGTACCAGACCCTCGCGCTGCTGGTCGCGGGCTACCTGATCCTGTTCCTGCCGCGCGCGGTCGTCAGCGTCCGCGGCACGTTCGAGCTGGTGCCGCCCGGCCTCGAGGAGGTCGCGCGCAGCCTGGGCTGCAACGGTCCCGAGGTGGCCCGGCGCGTGACGTTGCCGCTCGTCCTACCCGGTCTGGCGTCGGCGGCGGCCCTCGTCGCGCTCGCGGTCTCGACCGAGCTGACCGCGACCCTGCTGCTGTCGCCGATCGGCACCGAGACCCTCGCGACGAAGTTCTGGTCCGACGCCTCCTCGATCGAGTACGGCGCCGCCGCGCCCTACGCCCTGGCCCTGATCGTCCTCTCCATCCCGTCCACGTGGCTGCTGGCCCGACTCTCGACAAGGGGGCGTTGATGACCGCGCTCGAGATCCGCGGACTCGCCGCCGGCTACGGCCGCACGACCGTGCTGCAGGGACTGGACCTCACCGTCGCCGCCGGCGTGACCGCGATCCTCGGCTCGTCGGGCTGCGGCAAGACCACCCTGCTGCGTGCCGTCGCCGGCTTCGTGGAGCCCAGCGCTGGCTCGATCACCGTCGCCGGTACGCCGGTGGTCGGCGACGGGCGCACCGTCCCCGCCCGACGTCGCGGCCTGGGCTACGTCCCGCAGGAAGGCGCGCTCTTCCCGCACCTCACCGTCGCCCGCAACATCGCCTTCGGTCTGCCCCGCGCAACCCGCCGAGGGGCGTCCGTCGCCGGTGTCGTCGAGGAGGCGCTCGCGATGGTCGAGCTGGACCCGTCGACCGCATCGCGCTACCCGCACGAGCTGTCCGGCGGCCAGCAGCAGCGGGTCGCGCTCGCCCGCGCGCTCGCCCCGCGGCCCAGCCTGGTGCTGCTCGACGAGCCCTTCTCGTCCCTCGACGCCGGGCTGCGCGAGGAGACCGGACGCGCGGTCGTCCGGGCCCTGCGGGCGGCCTCGGCCGCCGCCGTACTGGTGACGCACGACCAAGGCGAGGCCCTCTCGCTCGCCGACCAGGTCGCGGTGATGGCCGCCGGCCAGTTCCTCCAGGTCGCCCCGCCCGCCACGGTCTACCTCGAGCCCGCCGACCCGCGCGTCGCGTCCTTCCTCGGCCACGCCTCACTCCTGCCCGGCACCGTCGACGGCGAGGGCAGCGGCACCTGCGCCCTCGGTGTCGTCCGGGTCCGCGTGGCGGCCGGTCAGGGCGCCGGGGCGGCCCAGCTCGCCGTACGCTCCGAACAGCTCCAGATCCGCACCGACGGCTCCGGTACGCCGGGCGAGGTCGTCGACGTCAGCTTCTTCGGCCACGACGCCACCATCCGGCTGCGGCTCGCCTCTGGCGAGGAGGTCGCCGCCCGCACCCCTGCCGACTCCGTTCCGCAGGCGGGCGACCGGGTCGGCGTGGGCGTCGTGGGCGAGGTCGTGGCCTTCCCGGGCTGACCCTCAGCAGGCGGAGGCGCGGGAGCAGGGGGACGAAGGTCCCCCCGTACGACGGCATCGTGGCCCTGCTCGCCGACGACCTCCGCGACGAGGCTGGTGAGACCAACCCGGCACGAACGAGGGGAACCGAAACCCCCGGAACGGAGCAGCGATGTCCACCCTGCACAAGGCCGGCGCCCAGCCCGCCACGCTCGACGTGATGGTCGAGCGCGACATCATCACCCACAGCGCGGCCCGCCGCGGTCTCGCCGTCCTGCGCATCGGGTTCGGGCTCACCTTCCTCTGGGCGTTCCTCGACAAGCTCCTGGCCCTCGGCTACGCCACCGGCGCCAACAGCGAGACCGGTGCGGTCGACCGCTTCGGTCCCGACGCGTGGATCCACGGCGGCAGCCCGACGTTCGGCTTCCTGAGCTTCGGCGTTCCCGCGGACAACCCGATGCACGACTTCTTCAACGGCATCGCCGGGGACGCGTGGGCGGACTGGATGTTCATGATCGGCCTCGCCGGCATCGGCATCGCCCTGACGCTCGGCATCGGCGTCCGGGTCACGGCCGTCGCCGGCGGCGCGCTCTACCTGCTGATGTGGCTGGCCTCGCTCCCGCTCGAGAACAACCCGGTGATCGACGACCACCTGATCGGTGCGGTCGCGGTCGTCGTGTTCGCCCTGACCCTCGCCGGCGACACCTGGGGACTCGGCACGACGTGGGCGAGGACGCGGCTCGTGCGTCGCTTCCCGGTCCTGCGCTGACCCCGCGCGACCTCGACGGCCCGTCCCCCCGGGGCGGGCCGTCGACGTACGCCGACCCGCGCGCCCTCAGCCGCTGAACCAGCCGGAGGCGCCGACCTCCTGGCCGCGCCGCGGGACGTACTGGTCGAAGTAGACCTTGGCGATCAGCTCGCGTCGCGACCGGACGTCGGCCTTGTCGAAGACCGACTTGAGGTGGTCCTGGACCGTGTACGACGACAGGTGCAACGTCTGCGCGATCTCCTTCGTGTCCACGCCCTGCAGCACCAGCTGGGTCACGTCCCGCTCGCGGGTGGTCAGCCCGAAGGCGGCCACGACGAGCGAGACGATCTCCGGCGGTCGCGCCTCCTCGATGGTCAGCACGATGTCGCCGTCCCGGTCGTTGAACGCGCTCAGCGGTCCGGCCTGGAGCACCAACCACATGCCGCCGGGCGTCCGGACCCGGCAACGCGCCGGGTCCTGGGACTCGCCGCGGGCGTAGCGACGGGCGGCCGCGATCAGGCCCGCGACGACGGACGGTACGGCGTGGGCCGGACCCATCGCCATCTCGTCCAGCCGGTGCTGGGCGGCCGGCGTGAGCTGGGTGATGGCGTTGTCGGGGCCCACGATCACGACCGCCGGGCCGGACGGGGTGACGCCGTCCCCGAGGGCGGGGGCGGGCACCTCGGCGAGGCGGGCGAGGACACCGGTGCGCACGCCGCGGGCGAAGGGCGCGGCGAGGGAGGCGATGAAGGCGACCTCCTCGGCGTCGAACGGACGGTCGTCGGAACCGCGGAACAGGCCCATGCCGCCCCAGACCTCCCCGCCGGAGCGGTAGGTCACACGCAGCTCGTCGCGGTAGCCGAAGTTCGGCAGGTGGAAGTCCGCCATCCGACGCGACCGGCCGATCTCCCCGCCCGTGAGCAGGTGGACGCTGGCCGCGGACATGTCCGAGCGGGCGAGCTCGATGAAGGAGGTCGCCTCGGGGTCGCCGTACTCGATCAGGCCGAACTCGTGGTCGCGGCTGTCGGTCTCGCTCAGGTCGCCGAACTTGCGGGCGGTCGTCAGCATCACCGTGCTGGGGTCGTGGGTACCGACGCAGGCGCTCACCCACGGGACCGCTCGTCGTACCGACTCCACGGCCTCGGCCAGGAAGGTCTCGAGGTCGAGCCCGGCGCGCGCGACCACGTCGACGTCCTGGCGCACACGCTCAGCGGTCAGTCCTCGGGCCATGGCAGCAGTGTGACCGAAGGCCCCGCGTCCGCGGTATCCCACATTTCTGGGGAGGGCTCGATCCCAGCCGCGTACGGCGGAAATTCACCCGCGCCCGTGGGATGGTCCGCGCCGTTCCGGCAGCCTCAGATTTGCCCCATGACAACGACTCCCGACATCGCTCCCCTCACCCGCCTCGCCTCCGGTTGCGAGGTCCACCTCCCCGGCAGCGCCGGGTACGACGCGGCCCGCACGCCGTGGAACCTCGCCGTCGACCAGCGCCCGGCCGCCGTGGCCGTGCCCCGCACCGTCGAGCAGGTCCAGGACGTCGTCCGGGCCGCCGCGGCCGCCGGCCTCCGGGTCGCGCCGCAGAGCACCGGCCACGGCGCCGCGGCCCTCGGCGAGCTCGAGCTCGGCGGCGTCGTGATCGTCCGGCTCTCCGAGCTCACGGGCGTCACCGTGGACGCGGACACCCGCACCGCGCGGGTCGTCGGCGGCACGCTCTGGCAGGACGTGGTCGCGGCGGCGTCGTCGTACGGCATGACGGCGCTGCACGGCTCGGCTCCCGACGTCGCGGTCGCCGGGTTCGTGCTCGGCGGCGGGCTCTCCTTCTACGGGCGCCAGCACGGCCTCGCCGCGAACGCGGTGACCGCCATCGAGATCGTGACCGGCGAGGGCGCGCTGCGGCGCGCGTCGGCCACGGAGAGCCCGGACCTGTTCTGGGCGGTCCGCGGGGGCGGCGGCAACTTCGGCGTCGTCGTGGCGATCGAGCTCGAGCTGCTCCCCCACGCCGACGTGTACGCCGGCATGCTGCTCTGGGACCGCGAGCGGGCGCCCGAGGTGGTCCCCGCCTGGGTCGCGTGGACGCGGACCGCGCCCGAGAGCGCGACCACCTCGTTGCGGGTGATGAGCTTCCCGCCGCTGCCCGAGCTGCCGCCGTTCCTGTCCGGGCGCGACCTGGTCGTCATCGACGGCGCCGTGCTCGAGTCCGACGACGACGCGGCCGCACTGCTCGCACCGCTCCGTGCCCTCGCTCCCGAGATGGACACCTTCGGCCGGATCCCGGCCACCGCCCTGCTCGAGGTCCACATGGACCCGCCCGGCCCGTCGCCCGCGGTCGCCGACCACAGCGTGCTCGGCTCCCTCGACGCGGCCGGCGTCGAGGTCTTCCTCGAGCAGGTCGGCCCGGGCACCCGCACCGGCCTGCTCGCCGCCGAGCTGCGCCACCTCGGCGGCGCCCTCGCCCGCCCGGACGCACGCGGCGGTGCGCTCTCGGCGATCCCCGGCGAGTACGCGCTCTTCTGCGTCGCGATGGCTCCCGAGCCGCAGGCCGCGGTGGCCGGACGGGCCGCCGCCTTCGGCGTGGTCCGCGCCCTCTCCGCGTGGTCGCGCGCGAACCTGGTTCCGACCTTCACCGAGACCCGGGTCGACTCGAGCCGGTTCTACGACGGCGAGGACTGGGCCGCGCTGTGCCGGGCCCGCGACGTGGCCGACCCGAACCGGGTGTTCGTCGCCAACCACGGCCTCTGAGTCACCCGACCCGCAGATGCGCCGAGGGGCCCGGTCCTGGTGGACCGGGCCCCTCGTCGTACCCGTGGCAGATGCAGGATTCGAACCTACGTAGGCAATGCCGGCTGATTTACAGTCAGCTCCCTTTGGCCGCTCGGGCAATCTGCCGGGCTTGTCACCGACCCGTTCCCTGCCTATGGAACGTTCCTGAGTTGGAAGGTCGGCGACGACGCGAAACAATAGCGCAGCAGTACCGTCCAGCCGAAAACCTCAACGACGCGCAGGTGACCACCATGGCCGACTCCTCCTTCGACATCGTCAGCAAGATCGACCGCCAGGAGGTCGACAACGCCCTCGGACAAACCGCGCGCGAGATCTCCACCCGCTTCGACTTCAAGGGCACCGGCGCCACCATCGAGTGGAAGGGCGAGCAGGCCATCGAGATCAGCGCCTCCGCCGACGACCGCGCGAGCGCCGTGCTGAGCGTGTTCCAGGACAAGCTGATCAAGCGCAACCAGTCGCTCAAGATCCTCGACGCCTCCGAGCCGCGCCAGTCCGGCCAGGTCTCCAAGATCGGCATCACCCTCAAGGAGGGCATCACCTCCGAGGACGCCAAGAAGATCTCGAAGCTGATCCGCGACGAGGGCCCCAAGGGCGTCAAGGCGCAGATCCAGGGCGACGAGCTGCGGATCTCCTCCAAGAAGCGCGACGACCTGCAGGCCGTCCAGGCGCTCGTGAAGGGTCAGGACTACGACTTCGCGGTGCAGTTCACCAACTACCGCTGACCCCTTCCCACCCGTGACCCGCGACCGCGCCTTCCTCGTCGCGATCGGGGCGGTGACCCTCGGCCTCGCCGTGCTGACCGGCCTGATCGTCGCCGTCGCGTACGCCGGCCAGGGCGACACCCTGCCGCCGCCGGCCCGCACCGGGCCGGTCGGCGGGCCCACCGCCGCCGCCACCGTGGGGCGCGCCCAGGGGCAGTCCGGCGTGGTCGCGGACCCGTACCGCCCGGACGACGCCTGGCTCGCGAGGACGTCGGCCGCGACGAGCATCCCCGTGCGGGCGCTGTCGGCGTACGCCCGGGCCCACCTGCAGGTCGCGGCCGAGCAGCCCGACTGCAAGGTCGCGTGGAACACCATCGCCGCGCTCGGCGGCATCGAGTCCGCGCACGGCTCCATCCACGGCTCGGTGCTCGGCACCGACGGCTACCCGAGGCCCGCCATCCGCGGCCCGGCGCTCGACGGCGGCGCGTTCGGGTCCGTGCACGACACCGACGGCGGCTCGCTCGACGGCGACACCCGGTGGGACCGCGCCGTCGGCCCGCTGCAGTTCATCCCGTCGACCTGGGAGACCTGGGCCGCCGACGCCAACGGCGACGGCATCGCCGACCCGAACCAGATCGACGACGCGGCCCTTGCCGCGGGTCGCTACCTCTGCCACAGCGGCGAGCTCGACAGCCCGGAGGCCTGGCGGCAGGCGGTGTTCAGCTACAACCACTCCGACGCCTACGTCGCCGACATCGCGCAGCTGGCGAACACCTACGCCGAGCGGGCGCACTGAGGCACTCAGGCCCAGAGGTCATTCGAGGACGATCTCCCGCAGCCCCTGCTGCGACAACACGAACAACGCCGGCCCCTCCCCCGACGCTGCCGTCTCGATCTCGACTCGCTGCGCGATCAGCAGGTCTGCCATCGCCGCGCCGGCGAGATTGCCCGACGTCAGGCAGATGGCACGCACACCGTGACGGATCAGGGCCTCCCTCTCCCCGGTGCGATACCGGATCCGCTCGTCCTTCCTCACGAGGGATGCCGTAGTGCTCAGCGAGGGTGACGACATCCCAACCGTCGGCACGCAGGGCGCGCGGCACCGCGATCCGGCCCAGGCTCCGATCGAGGAAGAACCGGGGCACGGTCGCGGAACCCTGGTCCCGCTAGTGCACGGGGAGAAGCGTCGCCAGGACGTCCTCCAGGTCGGACCGCGGGATGCCGAACTCCTCGGCGACGACGCTCAGGTCGCGCTCCGCCCGGAACAGCGACAACACGTCCTCGAGGCGGGCACCTCCCCGGCTGAAGATCGGTTGTCCGAAGGAACGCCGAACGTCAGCGACGACCTCGGCACGGCTGAACCCGGGAAGCGGCAGCGCCTGAGCGAACCCGTCGTCACCGAACACGATCCGTTGGAGGTAGCTCTCGACCGCGTCGGCGAACACCCGCTGACCGTCCCGGACGACGACCAGCTCGCGCACTGCTGCGCTCTCGCTCGGGTCGGCCGTCGCCGCGTAGTCGAACAGCACCTCGGCTCCGTCCGTGAACAACCGGTCCGACGCCAGAGCGTGCGGGAGCCCCATCTCCTTGGCCAACACCTCCAGAGCGGGGCGAATCCGTTGGAGCGGCACACCCGAACGTCGGATGGCCGCCAACGCGTAGCCCTCGGCCAGCCCGACGAACGGGATGTCCGGCGACCGGGCCCCCTCCTTGGCGACGGCAGTGATCACGGGAATGCCGACCACCTCGCGCCCGGCGCGCACGACCCGGTAGCCGCGTGCCCAGTTGCGGAACGTCGTCTCCGACAGCCCGAGGAAGCGCGAAGCCTCGGACTGGGTGTAGAGCGGCGCGTCGAACTTGTCGACGGCCGCCGGCATGTCGAGAACAGTCATCGCGTCTCCCTCCCCGAGTTCCATCATGGCGCACGCGCCGATTCAATGACCGGTTCTCCACAGCCGAGGGACTGACCCACCCGGTCACCACGCGGCGCGCAGCACCGCCTCGACGGCGTCCGCGTCCGTCGCCCCCGGGTTCGGGTACGGCGACGCGGCCACCCGCTCGGCGACGGCCCGCAGGCCGTCGGCCGGGACCCCGAGGTCGCGGAGGCGCCGCGGCCCGTCGTACGACGCGGCGAGAGTCGCGATCGCCGCGGCGGGGTCTCCCCCGGCGATCGCCGTCAGTCGCGCAGCGGCCGCGGGGGCGGCGGGGAGGTTGTGGCGGACCACGTGGGCGAGCAGCAGGGTGTGGAGCTCGGCGTGCGGGAGGTCGAAGGTGCCGCCGAGGGCGTGGGCGAGCTGGTGGTGCAGGCCCATCCGGACGGTGGCGAGGCAGGTGCCGGCGAGCCAGGCGCCCTCCTGCAGCGCGGTCCGGCCCGCGACGTCGCCCGGCGAGGCGAGCACCGCCGGGAAGGACGACAGCAGCAGGCGCGAGGCCTCCGTCGCGAGCGCGTCGCTGACCGGCGTCGCGTCCGGCGCCCACAGCGCCTCGACCGCGTGGGCCAGCGCGTTGACGGCGCTCGTGAGCGTGAGGCCGACGGGCATGCCGAGGGTGAGCTCGACGTCGTAGACGACGGTGCCGGGGAGCAGGCCCGCCTCGCGGCGGGTCTCCTTGACGCCGTCGCGGGTCTCGCCGAGGACGGGCGTCACCTCGGAGCCGGCGTAGGTGGTCGGCACCGCGACGTGCGGGATGCCGGTGCGGGCGACGACCGCCTTGCCGAGGCCGATCGCGGAGCCGCCGCCGATGGTGACGACGGCGTCGACGCCGGAGGCCTCCACGACCGCCATCGCCTCGTCGGTCACCGCCACCGGCGTGTGCACGACGGCGCCGTCGAAGCGGGCCGCCGCGCGCTCGCCGAGCGCGGCCCAGACCTCGTCGCGGGCGGACCGGGCGGAGCCGGTCGCGGCGACCAGCACCCGGCGGGCGCCGAGCCGCGCCACCTCGTCCGGTACGGCGTGCCGGGCCCCGGCTCCGAGCAGGACCCGCGACGGCGCGGTCTCGTGGACGATCACCATGGCACGACGCTATCGGGCATCATGCGGCCATGAACCCGTCGGCCAGCATCACCATCGACGCGCCCATCGACCAGGTCTGGGCGGTCATGCTCGACACGGAGCGGTACGGCGAGTGGAACCCCTTCGTCGAGCGCGCCGACACCGCGCAGCCGGCGGCCGTCGGCAACCCGATCGTGCTGCACGTGGTCTGGGCCAACGGCCGGCGCACCCGCTCCCCCGAGCGGATCACGGCGCTCGACGGTCCGACCACCGACCCCGCCACCGGTACGACGACCGCTGTCATGTCCTACGTCTACGAGGGCCTGCCGTCGAGGCTCGGCCTGGTCCGGGGCGTGCGCCACCAGCGGCTCACGCAGCAGGCAGGTGGGCCGACGTCGTACGACACCGTCGAGGAGTTCTCCGGCCCGCTCGTGAAGCTCGCCGGGCCGGGCCGGGTGGCGGACGGCTTCCGCCGTCACGCCGAGGGCCTCAAGCGTCGCGCTGAGGAGTGGACGGCTTCCACCCCGGAGGGATGAGCTCGCTGGAGTTCCGCGCCGCCCACAGCGCGAACCCGAGGACCGCCGCGCCGCAGACGATGTCGGCGACGACGTGGGTCTGGCGCCACCAGACCATGTCGCTGGCACCGGGCACGGTGTAGTGCAGGATGCCGATCAGGCCCGAGAGCGAGTAGCCGGTCAGGAAGATCGCAGCAGTCGTGATGTGCCGGCGGAACCACAGCAGCAGGCCGATGCCGCCGAACGCGGTGAACAGGAACCAGGCGAAGGCGACCAGGCCGGCCGAGGGCGCCGGGATCGTCGCGTCGTCCGCCGGCAGCGGGTAGTCGTCGTAGTTGACATAGTTGTCGACGTAGTGGACGACCGAGACGACCAGCGCGATCCCGAGCAGCCAGCACAGGACCCTGGTCGCTCGGAGGTAGCTCACCCGCTCAGCCTAGGGGGAAGACGGTCAACCGCTTGTAACTCGGTGTCCGGGTGTTCTGCCACGGAGTCCTGACCGGTCAGGACTCCGTGGCAGTAGGTACGAACACCGAGTTACAAGCAGCAGCGGACTCAGGCCGTGGCCACGCCGAGGCCGGCGCCGATGACCGGCACGGACGTCGCGCCCGTCGTCGGGCGCAACCACACCTTGGCACCCACGTCGAGGTCCAGCGCCCGGGCGTGGGTGCGGGACAGCACGACGAGTGCGGGGTCGGTCTGGCCCTCGACCTCGACGGTGAAGCGGACCTCGAAGCCCACCCGCAGCGCCCGGACGATCACGCCGGCGAGCGCGTGGGGCGCGCCGGGGGTGGTCGACAGGTCGATGTCGTGCGGACGGAGGCGGACGCCGCCGAGTTGGGTGACCTCGCCGAGGAAGCCCATGACGAAGTCGTTGGCCGGCTCGTCGTACAGCTGGTCGGGGGTGCCGATCTGCTCGATCCGGCCCTCGTTGATGACCACGATCTCGTCGGCGACCTCGAGGGCCTCCTCCTGGTCGTGGGTCACGAAGACCGTGGTCACGTGGACCTCGTCGTGCAGGCGGCGCAGCCAGTCGCGCAGCTCCTTGCGGACCTTCGCGTCGAGTGCGCCGAACGGCTCGTCGAGCAGCAGGACCGACGGCTCGACCGCCAGGGCGCGGGCCAGCGCGAGGCGCTGGCGCTGGCCGCCCGAGAGCTGCGAGGGCAGCCGGTGGGCGAACTGCGACAGGTGCACCAGCTCGAGCAGCTCGGCGACCTTGGCCTTGATCTCGGCCTTGGGACGCTTGCGGATCTCGAGGCCGAAGGCGACGTTCTTCGCGACCGTCATGTGCTTGAAGACGGCGTAGTGCTGGAACACGAAGCCGACGTTGCGCTTCTGCGGCGGCAGCCGGGTCGCGTCGGTGCCCTCGATCTCGACCGAGCCGCCGTCGGCGGACTCGAGGCCCGCGATGATCCGCAGCAGGGTGGACTTGCCGCCACCGCTCGGCCCGAGCAGGGCGGTCAGCTGGCCGGTGGGCAGGGAGACGTTGATGTCCTGCAGTGCCACGAAGTCGCCGTACGACTTGTTGACACCGCGTACTTCGATGCTCATGAGTGATCCTCCTTGCGGATCAGGGAGACCACCACGAGGGCCAGCACGGAGGCGAGCACGAGCACGAAGGCGGCGGCGTACGCCGTGGGCTCCTCGTAGTTGGTGTAGCGGTTCTGGATGAGGAGGGTGGCGGTCTCGCCACGGAGCTCGGCGCCGGGGCTGACGATCTTCACCGCACCGAACTCGCCGAGGGAGCGGGCCATCGACAGCACGACGCCGTAGATCACGGCCCACTTGATGCTCGGCAGCGTGATCCGGCGGAAGGTCTGCCACCCGCTGGCGCCGAGGCTGCTCGCCGCCATCTCGGCGTCGGTGCCGATCTCCTCGAGGACGGGCACGATCTCGCGGATCACCAGTGGGAGGCTCACGAACGCGGTGGCCATGATCAGGCCGGGCGTCGTACCGATGATGAAGATGCCGACCCCCTCGAGCGCCTCGCCGAACCAACCCTTGCCGGTGCTGTAGGCCAGGACCAGCGCGAGACCGACGACGACCGGGGAGACCGACATCGGGAGGTCGACGAGCACGGAGAGGATCCGCCGCCCCGGGAACTGGTAGCGGACGATGAGCAGCGAGATGCCCACCCCGAACAGGGTGTTGATCAGCACTGCCCAGAACGCCACGGTCCCGGTGAGGTTGAAGGCGTAGCTCACCGACGGGTCGCTGAGCCGCTCGAGGAACGCGGAGATGCCGCCCTCGGCGCCCTCCTTGGTCGGCGCGAACGTCTGCTTGCCGACCTCGTAGAGCGGCCAGATGACCAGCACGGCGAGGTAGGTGATCACGAAGATCCGCAGGAGGTAGGTCACCGGTCCCTTGCGGGCCCGGATCTCTCGGGTGTCAGCCACGACGCGCCACCCTTCGCGAGATGACGTCGAGCGCCACGATCGTCAGCACCGCCACGATCAGCAGCAGTACCGCCACGGCGGCCGCACCGTCCTGGTTGTCCCCCTCGAGGAACTTCAGGATCTTCAGCGAGGCGACCTCGGTCTCGTACGGCGTGTTGCCCGAGATCAGCACCAGCGAGCCGAACTCGCTGATGGCGCGTGCGAAGCCGAGCGACGAGCCGGCCGCGATCGCCGGCACCAGGCTCGGCAGGATGATCCGGCGGAAGGTCGTGAACCGCGAGGCGCCCAGCGACGCCGCGGCCTCCTCGACGTCCGCGTCCAGCTCGATGAGCACCGGCTGGACGGTCCGTACGACGAACGGCAGGGTCACGAAGAGCAGGGCCAGGAAGATGCCCTGCCGGGTGTTCACGATGTTGACCCCGACCGGGCTGTCCGGTCCCCAGAGGCTGAGCAGGATCAGGCCGGCGACGATCGTCGGCAGCGCGAACGGGATGTCGATGACGACGTCGAGCAGCCGCTTGCCGAAGAACTGGTCGCGGACCAGCACCCACGCCACGATCGTGCCGATCACCGCGTTGGCGAGGGTCACCAGCAGCGCCTCGACCACGGTCAGCCGGAGCGCGGCGAAGGTCTGGGCGTCGGTCAGGGTGTCCCAGAACGCACCCCAGCCGCCGGCCGCAGCGGCGCCGATGACGGCGGCGAGCGGGATCAGCACCAGGACGCTGAACCACACCAGCGCGACGCCGAGGCCGATGCCCGACGAGGCGGTCAGCGGGAAGCGCCCCGAGCTGGCCTTGACACGGCCCGAGGGCCGGCCCCGTGAAGGAGCCGGCCCTGCGGGTGGAACGAGGGTGTCCGTCACTGCTTCGTGGCCTCGGCGTACAGCTTGTCGAAGCGGAGCTTCTCGCCGTCCTTGCCGAACCACTCCTTGTTGATGGCGCTCCAGCCGCCGAGGTCCGCGGCGGTGCTGAGGTCGGCCACGGCCGGGAACGGGTTGGCCGGGTCGTTGGCACCCTGCACCTCGACACCGGCGATGTCGACGCCGGTCACCGGGCGGAAGCCCTTCGACACGAAGGCCAGCTGGCCCTCGTCGCTGAGCAGGAAGTCGAGCCAGTCGGTCGCGACCGGGGCGGCGTCCTTGAGCACGGCGCCCGGGTTCTCGATCTTGAAGGTGTGGTTCGGCACGACGTAGTCGAGGTCCTCGCCGTTCTGCTTGGCCAGGATGGCCTCGTTCTCGTAGGTCAGCAGGACGTTGCCCACGCCCTTCTTGAAGGCCTCGGTCGCCTCACGGCCGCTGGCGGCCCAGGTGGTGACGCGGGAGAAGACCTTCTTGAGGAAGGCGTCGGCCTCGGCCTCGGTGGCACCGGTCGACTTCGCGTAGGTGTAGAGCGCGAGGACGTTCCACTTCGCCGAGCCGGAGCTGGCGGGGTCGGGGGTGACGATCTTGACGTCGTCGCGAGTGAGGTCGCTCCAGTCCTTGATGCCCAGCGGGTTGCCGGCCTGGGTCGCGATCACGGCCACGGAGCTGGAGACGATGCCCTTGGTCTCGCCCTGGTTCCAGCTCTCGTCGACCAGACCGGCGTCGACGAGGCGGGTCATGTCGGGCTCGAGGGAGAACACGACGTAGTCGGTGTCCTTGCCCTTGGTGTCGACGACCTTGCGGCTCTGGTCGCCCGAGGCGCCGTAGGAACCGGAGAACGTCACGTCCTTGCCGGCCTCGGTCTTGTTGAACTCCTCGGCCGCAGCCTTGTTGGCCGCCTCCGGGACGGCGAAGCCGACGATGTTGATCGTCTTGCCGCTGTCGTCGCTACCACCGTCGGTGCTGGCGCAGGCGGACAGCGCCAGCGCGCCGGTCATCGCCAGGGCCGCAGCCTTGATCACTCGCTTCATGTCATGCACCCATTTCTTGCCGTGTTGCTCTGTGGCGCCTTGCACACTGCAAGGTCGCACTAAATTCGAGTGGAATAATACACATTGGCGAGTTACTAGACACAGTTTGAGACACAGGCCACGTTCGGCGTGGCGCGCACGCTCGCCGGACCGGGTCCGCGGCGCCCATCTGGCGGCATCGCGTGGGTCGGCGGCAGTCGGCCGTCTATCGTGGAGAGGTCGCGGCCCCAGCGGCCCGCGCGGCGAAACTGGACAGGTGTCCACCAAAAGTGGAACGCGTTCTAGATTTGGCCGTAGAATCAGCAGCGCCCGCCCTCGGCCTCGCTCGGAGCAGGCGCCGCACACTGTCATGGAGAGAGTTGGACCGAACGTGAGCCAGACGAAGCAGGTCAAGCAGCTGGACCGGGTGATCATCCGGTTCGCCGGCGACTCCGGTGACGGCATGCAGCTGACCGGTGACCGGTTCACCCAGGAGTCGGCCGTGTTCGGCAACGACCTGGTGACGCTGCCGAACTTCCCGGCCGAGATCCGTGCCCCCCAGGGCACCATCCCCGGGGTCAGCTCGTTCCAGATCCACTTCGCCGACCACGACATCCTCACCGCGGGCGACCGGCCCGACGTCCTGGTGGCGATGAACCCGGCCGCGCTCAAGGCCAACCTCGGCGACCTGCCGCGCGGGGCCACGATCATCGTCGACACCCACGACTTCACCAAGCGCAACCTCGACAAGGCCGGCTACTCCTCGAACCCGCTCGACAAGCTGGGCGAGGTCGACGACATCCTGGCCGGATTCCAGGTCCAGCCCGTCGACCTGACCGGCATCACGGTCGAGGCCGTCAAGGAGTTCGGCCTGTCCCGCAAGGACGCCGCCCGCGCGAAGAACATGTTCGCGCTCGGCCTGCTGTCGTGGATGTACGGGCGCCCGACCGAGCCGACCATCACCTTCCTCGAGCGGAAGTTCGCGAAGGTCGCCGACATCCTCGGCGCCAACATCGCGGCCTTCAAGGCCGGTTGGAACTACGGCGAGACGACCGAGACCTTCGTCGTCCAGTACGAGATCAAGCCCGCCAAGATGCCCAGCGGCACCTACCGCAACATCACCGGCAACCTGGCACTGTCGTACGGCCTCGTCGCTGCGGGCGTGCGGTCGAACCTGCCCGTGTTCCTCGGCTCGTACCCGATCACCCCGGCCTCGGACATCCTCCACGAGCTGAGCAAGCACAAGGCGTTCGGCGTGACCACGCTGCAGGCCGAGGACGAGATCGCCGGCATCGGTGCCGCGATCGGCGCCTCCTTCGCCGGCCAGCTCGCGATCACCACCACCTCGGGCCCGGGCATCGCGCTCAAGTCCGAGGCGATCGGCCTGGCCGTGATGACCGAGCTGCCGCTGGTGGTCGTCAACGTCCAGCGTGGTGGCCCGTCCACGGGCCTGCCGACCAAGACCGAGCAGGCCGACCTGCTGCAGGCGATGTACGGCCGCAACGGCGAGGCGCCGGTCCCGATCGTCGCGCCGCAGTCGCCCGGTGACTGCTTCGCCGCCGCGGTCGAGGCCGCGCGGATCGCGATCACCTACCGCACCCCGGTCTTCCTGCTCTCCGACGGCTACCTCGCCAACGGCTCCGAACCGTGGGCGATCCCGTCCGTCGAGGACCTGCCCGTGATCGACGCGAACTTCGCCACGGAGCCCAACAAGACCGTCACCAACGCCAAGGGCGAGCAGGACACCGAGTTCTGGCCCTACCTGCGCGACGAGGCGACGTACGCCCGTCCGTGGGCCGTCCCGGGCACGCCCGGCCTCGAGCACCGCATCGGCGGCCTCGAGAAGGGCGAGGGCCACGGCAACATCTCCTACGACCCGGCCAACCACGACAAGATGGTCCGGATCCGCCAGGAGAAGATCCAGCGGATCGCCGACTCCCTCCCGCCGCTCGAGGTCGACGACCCGTCCGGCCAGGCCAAGGTCCTCGTCATCGGCTGGGGCTCGACGTACGGCCCGATCGGTGCCGCGTGCCGTCGCGTCCGCCGAGCCGGGTACGACGTCGCGCAGGTCCACCTGCGCCACCTCAACCCGTTCCCCAAGGACCTCGGCGAGATCCTGAAGTCCTACGACAAGGTCCTCGTCCCCGAGATGAACCTCGGCCAGCTCTCCAAGATGCTGCGCGCGGAGTACCTCGTCGACGCCCAGGGCTACAACCACGTCTACGGCCTGCCGCTCAAGGCCGCCGAGCTGGCCGAGGCGATCGGTGCGCTCGTCGGCGAGACCGAGGGCCGCGAGGTCAACCTCGGCGAGCACGGCCTCAACCTTCCTGCCGACCACGAGGAGGCTCCGAACGCATGAGCACCATCGATCTCCCCATGCCGTCCCTCGGCACCGCCCTGGTCCCGACCCTCGCCGAGGGCGAGACCCAGACCGCCAAGGACTTCTCCTCCGACCAGGAGGTCCGCTGGTGCCCGGGCTGCGGCGACTACGCCGTCCTCAAGGCCGTCCAGTCCTTCCTGCCCGACCTCGGCCTGCGCCGCGAGAACATCGTGTTCGTCTCCGGCATCGGCTGCAGCTCCCGCTTCCCGTACTACCTCGACACCTACGGCATGCACTCGATCCACGGCCGCGCGCCGTCGATCGCGACCGGCATCGCCACTGCCCGCGAGGACCTCTCCGTCTGGGTCGTCACCGGTGACGGCGACGCGCTGTCCATCGGCGGCAACCACCTCATCCACGCCCTGCGCCGCAACGTCAACATGACGATCCTGCTGTTCAACAACCGGATCTACGGCCTCACCAAGGGCCAGTACTCCCCCACCTCCGAGGTCGGCAAGGTCACCAAGTCCACCCCCGTCGGCTCGGTCGACCACCCGTTCAACCCGGTCTCCCTCGCCCTCGGCGCCGAGGCCTCCTTCGTCGCCCGGACCATCGACTCCGACCGCAAGCACCTCACCGCGGTCCTCGCCGCCGCAGCAGCCCACCGCGGCACGTCCTTCGTCGAGATCTACCAGAACTGCCCGATCTTCAACGACGGCGCCTTCGACGCCATCAAGGACCGCGACAACAGCCACGCCCTGATCCCGCTGACGCACGGCCAGCCGATCACCTTCGGCGTGCAGGACGAGGCCACCGGCCTCGGCGACAAGGCCCTGGTCCGCGGCGCGGGCGGTGGCGTCGAGGTGGTCGACACCGCGTCCGCCGCGGCCGACGCGATCATCGTCCACGACGCCCAGAACCCGGACCCCTCCACGGCGTTCGCGATCTCGCGGCTCACCGACGCGGGCTACCTCAACCGCAGCCCGATCGGCATCTTCCGCCAGGTCGACCGGCCGACGTACGACGACCAGGCGCGCGCCCAGGTCGCCGTCGCCTCCGAGGCCGTCGCGTCGAAGGGCACCGCCGAGGAGCGCCTGACCGCGCTCATCAACGGCGGCGACACCTGGACCATCGACTGACCGGCCCGCGACGCCGCGAGGAACGAGCGGCGTCGCGGACGGCCGGGCAGATCGAGTAGCGCCGCGCCCGAGGAACGAGGGCGCGACGCGCGTATCGAGATCGACGAGCCCTCGCGGCGGGCGGTCTCGATACGCCCCTCGCCCAGGGGCTCGGGCCACTCGACCAGCGAAGGGCTCGGGCTGCTCGACCTCCTCGACGGACACTCCGTGTCACCGGGCGTCTAGGCTCGCCGCGTGGATGACGCGCGACGGGGCTTCCTGCTGGGCGTCACGGCGTACGCCCTGTGGGGAGCCTTCCCGCTCTTCTGGCCCCTGCTCGAGCCGAGCGGCGCCGTCGAGATCCTGGCCCACCGGATCGTGTGGTCGGTGGTCGTCATGGGCCTGCTCGTCGTCGTGCTGGGACGCGGGCCGGCGCTGCGCGCACTGGTCCGCGACCGGCGGACCGTGCTCCTGCTGGTCGTCGCCGCGATCACGATCACCTCGAACTGGGGCACCTACATCTACGGCGTCAACAACGGCCGCGTCGTGGAGACCTCGCTCGGGTACTTCATCAACCCGCTCGTCACGGTGCTGATGGGCGTGCTGGTCCTCGGCGAGCGGCTGCGCCCGCTCCAGTGGTGGGCCCTCGCTGTCGGCTTCGTGGCCGTCGCCGTGCTGACCCTCGACTACGGCCGGCCGCCGGTGGTCGCCCTGGTGCTGGCCTTCTCCTTCGGGACCTACGGTCTGGCGAAGAAGGCCGCCGGCGCCGGCGCGATCGAGAGCCTCGCCTTCGAGACGGCCGTCATCGCGCCGTTCGCACTCGTCTACCTGACCTGGCTCGGCGCGGCCGGCCGCGGCCACTTCACCGGTGAGGGTGCGGGCCACGTGGCCCTGCTGCTCGCGAGCGGCGTCGTGACCGCCGTACCGCTGCTGTGCTTCGGCGCCGCCGCGACGCGGGTCTCGATGACGACGCTGGGCCTGCTGCAGTACCTCGCGCCGGTGATCCAGTTCGTCCTCGGCATCACCCTGCTCGACGAGCGCATGCCGCCCGGACGGTGGGCGGGCTTCGGGCTGGTCTGGCTGGCGCTGACGATCTTCACGGTCGAGGCCCTGCGCCACCACCGGCGGGTCCTCGCCGAAGCAGCCGAGGCCTGCGCGGTGTAGCCGGCCAGCGCGGCGCGACATGCACGAGCGAAGCGAGCGCCATCAGGCACCTGGGCCCCGCGCGGCAGCGACGGGGTGCACGTCGCTGCCGCGCGAGGCGATCGGGGGCGGAGTCAGGCGCTCCGCTCGAGGCGGCCGAAGCCGCTGCGATGGAAGACGAGCGGGTGGCCCGCGTCGTCCTCGGCGCCGTGCTCGACGGCGTGGACCAGGAGCAGCACGATGACGTGGTCACCGGCCTCGACCTCGCGGTAGAGCGAGCAGTCGAACCGGACCAGGCCCTCGTCGAGGGTGACCGCGCCGTCGGCGGCGACAGTCAGGTCGATGCCCGCGAAGCGCTCGCCGACAGGCCCGGAGAGCTGGCGGCAGACGGCACCGTGGTGGTCGGCGAGGACGGTGACGCCGTAGCGCCCGGCGCGGCGCAGGTCGGGCCAGGTCTTCGACGTGCGGGCGACCGAGACCGAGACGAGCGGCGGGTCGAGGCTGACCGAGGTGAACGAGCTGGCGGCCAGCCCCACGGGTACGCCGTCCACCTCCGCCGCGAGGGCGACCACTCCCGTCGGGAACGCCCCGAACGCCTGGCGCAGGGCGACCGGGTCGAGGTCCTGGTTGGTGGTCAGCGTGCTCATGGTGCTCAAAGTTAACTGGTCCAGTAGATATTGACGAGGTCGCCCCGGAACGGTTCGGCCGAGCCCGTGGAAGGCAGGGCCGTCAACCCTCCGTCCGGACTACTGACACGTGGGTCCACGCGGCGTAGCGTCCCCCGCAGACTGCCGCTCGGACGGTCCCCCGGGCGGAGGGTGGCGCCTCGGGAAGCCAGCTCGGTCTGTGTCTCGTCCCCCAACCAGAGGAACACGCATGCGCACCTCCCTTCGCCGCGTCCTCGCGGCCACCACCGCCGGCCTCGTCGCCGGCGGCCTCGCCATCACCACGAGCATCCTGCCGACCGAGGCGGCCATCACGACCGCGGTCACGCCGTCCCGGATCATCCGCTGGACGGAGCTGTCCGGCCTGCCCACGATCGCCCCCGACGGCACGTTGTACGTCGGCTACGGGCCCATCAGCGTGTGGGCTCCCGGCTCCAACGGGCGCCCGACGGTCGTCAAGGAGTTCACCGGCATGTCGGTGAGCGGGCAGCCGACGTACCTCGCCGGCAGCGGCCTCGCCTGGGCGGACAGCAGCGGCGCCAGGGCCGTCGTGATGGACCCGGCGCAGGCGGGCGGCGCGTTCGTGGCCACCCGCACGATCACCGGAGCGGCAACGAAGCTGGAGAGCCCGACGGCCGCGGCCTGGGCGTCGGACGGGTCGCTGTGGGTCGTGGACAGCAAGATCGACGGCGTCGACGGCTACGAGTTCCTGCGTTTCGCCCCCGGGGCGAACGGCAACGCCGCTCCCGTCCAGCGCATCGGCGGATCGAACAGCGGCTTCGTCTACACCGGCAGCACGACCGGATTCGACACCCCCTTCATCACGGCGCTCCCCGGCCACGGCCTGGCGGCCTCACCGGCCGGCGTACGACCGTCGATCTCGATCTTCACCGGCTCCCAGAGCGGGAACGTGAAGCCCGCCCGGACCATCCGGGTCGCCACCCCGACGCCGTCCTTCCTCGCCGAGGGCATCGCCGCCGACAGCAGCGGCCGCATCTACATCGGCGCGGGCGACCTGCACGGCGACCGCTACGGGTTCCTCCAGGTCTACAGCTCGGCCGGCACCAAGCTCCTCGAGCTCTCGGGGGTCCGCCAGGACCTCCGCATCCCGCTGGCGCCGAGCGTGACGCCCGCAGGCACGCTGTCCGTCGTCAACGCGACGATCATCGAGCTCGGGAGCACGCAGTACACCGACGCGCAGGTCGAGGTCTACAAGCCGCTGTTCGCGAAGGCGAGCGCGGTCCGCTCGCTGAAGGTCACGAGGACCGCCACCACGCAGACGGTCAGCTGGCTGGCCCCGACCAACAAGGGCGGGACGACGCCGTCGTACCGGGTCGTGGTGAGGAAGGGGACGACGACGGTGCTCACGCGCACGGTCACTGCCACCCGGCTCGCGATCGCCCGCCGGGCGCTGCCGAAGGGAACGCTGAAGGTCACCGTCGCCCCTGTCAACGCCGGTGGCGTCGGCCCCGCGGTGAGCAAGCTCTTCACGAACTGACGAGGGCGCGGCCGCTCCGCCGGGCCCCGCGGGGGTCAGGCGGAGCGGACCGCCACCACGTCGGCGAAGGCCTCGAGCGCGGTGCGCACCGAGCCCTCGGGCAGCACCTCGAGGAGCTTCTTGGCCTCCTGGGCCCGCGCGACGACGTAGTCCTGCGCCTGGCCCATGGCCGGGTGCTTGCGGAGCAGGTCGAGCGCCTCGGCGTGCAGGTCGGCGTCGGCAGCCAGGTCGGTTCGCTCGGGGTCGAGCAGCTCGAGCAGGCGGGCGTCGGCCGGGTCGGTCGACGCGCGCGCGATCAGCACGGGCAGCGTCGGCACGCCCTCCTTGAGGTCGGTGCCGGGCGTCTTGCCCGACTCCTCGCTCTCCGAGGCCACGTCGAGGATGTCGTCGGACAGCTGGAAGGCGGTGCCGACCAGCTCGCCGTACGCCGTGAGCGCCGCGACCACCTCGGGCGCGGCGCCGGAGAACAGCGCGCCGTAGTGGGCCGAGGTGGCGATGAGGGAGCCGGTCTTGCCGGCGACGACCTCGAGGTAGTGCGCGAGCGCGTCCTCGTCGGGGCCGGGCTTCACGGTCTCGAGGATCTGGCCCTCGACCAGGCGGGTGAAGGTCTCCGCCTGGATCCGCACGGCCTCCGGCCCCAGCTGCGCGGTCAGCTCGGAGGACTTCGCGAACAGCCAGTCGCCGGTGAGGATCGCGACCAGGTTGTCGTAGCGGGCGTTGGCGGAGTCCTCGCCGCGGCGCAGGTCCGCCTCGTCCATGACGTCGTCGTGGTAGAGCGAGCCCACGTGGGTGATCTCCACGACGCAGGCCGCCGTGAGCACCTCGTCGGCGTCCGGGCGCGGACCGGCCTCGGCCGCGAGCAGCACCAGGAGCGGGCGGAAGCGCTTGCCGCCGGCCGCGAGCAGGTGCCGGGCCGCCTCGGTGACGTACGCCGCCCGGCTGGACGCGTGGCCGTAGAGGGCCTCCTCCACGGTCGCCATCCGGACACGCAGGCGCTCGGCAAGGGCGTCGTCGAGGATCGGGAGGGCCAGTTCGGCCGGGGATGGAGCAGCGGTCACCTGATGAAGTCTCCCGTATGGGTGACCAGATCGAGAACTGGGCCCGGAACCACGCCGAGGACGAGGGTCGCGGCGAGACAGACCACCACGGTCGCCGAGGTGAGCAGCGAGGGCGTGGTCACCGCGGCGCCGCCGTCGGCGTTGGCCTCGGTGAAGAACATCAGGCGGATGTGGCGGACGTAGAAGGTGATCGCCACGATGCTCGACGCGATCGCCACCAGCACGATCGGCCAGGCCCCGGCCGACATGGCCGACGTGAACACCGCCCACTTGCCGATGAACCCGGCGGTCAGCGGGATGCCGGCCATCGACAGCAGGAAGAACGCGAAGGCACCGGCCACCAGCGGCGAACGCTTGCCGAGCCCGGCCCAGCGGTCGTAGTGGGTGGCCTCGCCGCCTGCGTCGCGGACCAGGGTGACCAGCGCGAATGCGCCGATCATCGCGAAGCCGTAGGTCGTGAGGTAGAAGAGCACGCCCTCGAGCGAGGTGTACTGGCCCTTGGCCAGGTCGTCGGCGCTCTGGACCCCGAGCACGCCGACCAGCAGGAAGCCGGTGTGCGCGACGGAGGAGTAGGCGAGCATCCGCTTCACGTCGTTCTGCACGACGGCCAGGGCGGCGCCCAGCACCATCGACGCGATCGCGACGACCCACAACATCGGCACCCAGCTCCACCGCTCGCCGCCGAACGCGACGTACAGCAGCCGCAGGAGGGCGCCGAAGGCGGCGACCTTCGTGCCGGCCGCCATGAACGCGGTGACCGCGGTGGGCGCACCCTGGTAGACGTCGGGCGTCCAGGCCTGGAAGGGCGCGGCACCGACCTTGAAGAGCAGGCCGACCGAGAGCAGCGCGATGCCGGCGAGCAGCAGGCCGTGGTTGGCCCCACCCGCGCGGACCGCCTCGTTGATGCCGGCGAAGCTGACCGACCCGGCGTAGCCGTAGACGAGCGCGGCGCCGTAGAGGAAGAAGCCGGAGGCGAAGGCGCCGAGCAGGAAGTACTTCATCGCGGCTTCCTGGCTCAGCAGGCGACGCCGGCGGGCGAGGCCGCAGAGCAGGTAGAGCGGAAGCGAGAGCACCTCGAGCGCGACGAACATCGTCAGCAGGTCGCCGGAGGCGGGGAAGAGCAGCATGCCGCCGACGGCGAAGAGCAGCAGCGGGTAGACCTCGGTGTGCTCGAGCCCACGGGTCGAAGCGTCACGCTCGGTGTCCGTGCCGGGCAGGGCCGCGGCCTGGCCGGTGAAGGCGGAGACCCCGCCCTCCAGCCGGGTCTCGGCGAACAGGGCGACACCGCCGATCGCGAAGACCAGCAGCAGGCCCCAGAGGTAGACGGTCGGGCCGTCGACGACGACGCTGCCCATCGCCCCGACCAGGCCCTTGCCGGTGCTGCCGGCGGCGCCGGCGTGGTCGTCGAGGTCGATGCCGACGATGACCGTGCTGACCAGCGCGCCGACGAGCGAGCCCAGGGCCACGACGACCTGCGGGAGGCGGCGCGCGCCGCGCGGCACGAAGGCCTCGAGGAGGATCCCGAGGCAGGCGCCGCCGAGGACGACCAGGATCGGGAGGAGCTCGGCGTACTCGAGCTCGGGCTTGGTGAACTCCATCAGTGCCCCTCCTCCACGTCGTGCTCGACCTGTGCCGGGTCGACTGTCGGCGGATCGTCGTCGACCCCGACCTGCCCATGGAGCAGGTCACCCACCGTCGGGTTGCTGACGTCGGTCAACGGAGCGGGGTAGAAGCCGAAGAACACCAGCGCCGCGACCAGCGGTGCGACGGCCGCGATCTCGCGCAGGCCGAGGTCCTTGGTGCCCTCGACCTCCGGCGGCGTCGGGCCGGTCATGGTGCGCTGGTACATCCACAGCACGTAGATCGCGGCCAGCACCACGGCGGTGATGGCGATCGCGCCGACGTACCAGGCGTAGCCGAAGGCGGCCAGCAGCACGAGGAACTCGCTGACGAACGGCGAGAGGCCCGGCAGGCCCAGCGTGGCCAGGCCGGCCACGAGGAACAGGCCGGCCAGGACCGGCGTGACCTTCTCGATGCCGCCCATCTCGCTGATCAGCGAGGTGCCGCGGCGCTCGTGGAGGTAGCCCGCCACCAGGAAGAGCGCAGCGGTGCCGAGACCGTGGTTGACCATGTAGAGGATCGAGCCGGTGCCGCCCTGGGTGCTCATCGTGAAGATGCCCAGCGTGATCAGGCCGAAGTGGCTGAGCGAGGTCAGACCGATCAGGCGGAAGATGTCGTCCTGGCCGATGGCGATCAGGGCGCCGTAGACGATCGAGATCAGGGCGAGCGTGATCACCAGCGGCGTCGCCCACTGCGAGGCCTCGGGGAAGATGCCGAGGCAGAAGCGCAGCATCCCGAAGGTGCCGATCTTGTCGAGGATGCAGACCAGCAGCACGCCGGTGCCCGGGGTCGCCTTCTCCGTGGTGTCGGCCAGCCAGGTGTGGACCGGGAACAGCGGCGCCTTGATCGCGAACGCGATGAAGAAGCCGAGGAACAGCCAGCGGCCGGGCTCCGTGCCGATGTCCAGCTTCTCGAGGTCGGAGAGCAGGTACGACGGGCTGCCCTGCTGGGACGACACGACGTACAGGCCGATCACCGACGCCAGCAGGATGAGTCCGCCGGCC
The DNA here is from genome assembly GCF_001428825.1 of Nocardioides sp. Root240. Classification (GTDB taxonomy): domain Bacteria; phylum Actinomycetota; class Actinomycetes; order Propionibacteriales; family Nocardioidaceae; genus Nocardioides. The sequence continues at coordinate 288,421 of NZ_LMIT01000010.1, forward strand.
AGCTGGAACATCAGGAACTTCAGCGCCGCCTGACCACGGCCCTCACGGCCGAAGCTGCCGACGAGGAAGTACGCCGGGATCAGCGTGGCCTCGAACACGACGTAGAACAGGAAGACGTCGGTCGCGCAGAACACCGCGAGCGAGAGGCCCTCGAGCGCCAGCGCCCACGCCACGAAGGCACGGGCCCCGCCACCCTCGGGGTCGTCGGCCTTGAACCACTCCGCGCCGAGCACCAGCGGGACGAGGAGCACGGTCAGCAGCACCATCAGCAGGCCGAGGCCGTCGAGGCCGAGGGCGTAGTGCACCCCGAACGCCTCGATCCACTCGCGCGTCTCGGTGAACTGGCGACCACCGTCGACGTCGTAGCGCGCGGCGGCGACGACGCCGACGACCAGCGTCGCCAGCGCGATGCCGAGGCCGAGCGTCTTGCTGAGCGAGCGGGGCGCGAAGGCCACCGCGACAGCTCCGACGATCGGCAGCCAGACGAGCAGGCTGAGCATCAGTTCACCACCACCAGGGTCAGGACGAGGAGCACGGCGCCGCCGAGGATGCCGAGCGCGTACGAGCGGACGTAGCCGTTCTGCAGGCGGCGCAGCAGCTCACCGGAGCCGGCCACGATGACCGCTCCCCCGGTGAACAGGCCGTCGACGATCGACCGGTCACCCGCCGTCGAGGCACGGACCAGCGCCTTGCCGGCGTTGACCACGACGGCGTCGTTGATCGCGTCGCCGTAGAGGTCGGCCCGGGCCGCCCGGGTCGCGAAGGACACGTCGGCCGGGGCGACGTTCGGCACCTTCTGCTTGCCGACGAGGACCCAGGCGAGCGCGACGCCGGCGGCGACGACGGCGACCGTGATCAGCGTGATCACGATGACCGGCAGCGGCGGCTCCTCGTGCTCGGCATGGCCGACGACCGGGCTGAGCCAGTCGACGATCCAGTTGCCGGCGAGCATCAGCCCGCCGAGCGCCGACAGCGCGGCCAGCACGATGAGCGGGATGGTCATCACCTTCGGGCTCTCGTGCGGGTGGACGCCCTTCTCCCACCGCTTCTGGGTGAAGAAGGTCATCAGCATCATCCGGGTCATGTAGAAGCCGGTGACGCCCGCGCCGAGCAGCGCGCAGATGCCGACGACCGGGTTCTCCACGAGCGCGGTCTCGATGATCTTGTCCTTCGACCAGAAGCCGGCGAAGGGCGGGACGCCGATGATCGCGAGGAAGCCCAGGGCGAAGGTGGCGAAGGTGATCGGCAGTGTCTTCTGCAGCGCGCCGTAGTGGCGCATGTCGACGTCGTCGTCCATCGCGTGCATCACCGAGCCGGCACCCAGGAACATGTTGGCCTTGAAGAAGCCGTGCGTGAGCAGGTGGAAGATCGCGAAGGCGTAGCCCGCGACGCCGAGGCCGGCGCCGAGCATCATGTAGCCGATCTGGCTCATCGTGGAGCCGGCCAGGCCCTTCTTGATGTCGTCCTTGGCGCAACCGATGATCGCACCCCACAGCAGGGTGACCGTGGCGACGATGACGACCGCGGTCTGCGCGGTCGGGGCCAGCTCGAAGATGAAGTTCGAGCGGGTCACGAGGTAGACGCCGGCGGTGACCATGGTGGCCGCGTGGATCAGGGCCGAGACCGGGGTCGGGCCCTCCATCGCGTCCAGGAGCCAGGCCTGGAGCGGGACCTGGGCCGACTTGCCGCAGGCACCGACCAGCAGCAGGACGCCGATCCAGTTGAGGGTGGTCTCGGTGGCGCCGCCCGCCAGCGCGCTGACGCCGCTGAAGCTCGTCGTACCGAAGGTGGCGAACATCAGGAAGATCGCCAGGCCCAGGCCCATGTCGCCGACCCGGTTGATGACGAAGGCCTTCTTGGCCGCGGCCGCCGCGGAGGGCTTGTGCTGCCAGAACCCGATCAGCAGGTACGACGCCAGGCCGACGCCCTCCCAGCCGAGGAAGAGGCCCACGTAGTTCTCCGAGAGGATCAGCATGAGCATCGCCGCGACGAAGAGGTTGAGGTAGGCGAAGAAGCGCGACCGGCGCGGGTCGTGGGCCATGTAGCCCACGGAGTAGAGGTGGATCAGCGCGCCGACACCGGTGATCAGCAGCAGGAAGAGCGCCGCCAGCGGGTCGTAGAGCAGGTCCAGGCCGACGTCGAGCCGGCCCGCCTCGATCCAGGTCCACAGGTGCTTCGCGACCTGGCGCTCGTCCTCGTCGCGCCCGAGCAGCGTGAGGAAGGAGACCAGGCTGAGCACGAACGAGCCGGTGATCGTGGCCAGGCCGACCCAGTGGCCGTAGGCCTGGGTGCGGCGGTTGCCGAGCAGCAGCAGCGCGGTGGCACCGAGCAGCGGCAGCGCGATGATCAGCCAGAGCAGGTTGAAGATCCCGTCGGCCTCCTGGGGGGCGACCACCGGGATGTGCGTCTCGCTGGAGGCGAGCGCGAGTGCAGAGAGAGCGTTCACTGGGCCGTCCTCAGAACTTCAGCAGGCTGGCGTCGTCGACCGAGGCCGAGCGCCGGGTCCGGAAGATGGTCATGATGATCGCGAGCCCGACCACGACCTCGGCCGCGGCCACCACCATCACGAAGAAGGCGGCGACCTGGCCGTCGAGGTTGCCGTGCTGGTGGGCGAAGGCGACGAACGCCAGGTTGCAGGCGTTGAGCATCAGCTCGACGCACATGAACACGACGATCGCGTTGCGCCGGGTGAGGACCCCGATCGAGCCGATCGTGAAGAGGATCGCGCTCAGGACCACGTACTCAGTCATCGGTTGCCTCCTGCGCAGCCGAGCCGATCGGGGCTGCGTTCTCCTCGCTGGAGCCGGTCGCGTCACCCCGGCCGGCCGTGGCGGGGGCCGAGACCGGGTCCACGCCGAGCTGGTCCTTGATCGCCTCGATGTCGGTCAGGCCGGCGGACTGCATCGTGCCGCGGGCCGCGAGCACGCGGGAGACCGAGGCCGGCGCCGGGCTGCCGTCGGGCAGCAGGGCCGGGGTGTCGACCGCGTTGTGGCGGGCGTAGACACCCGGTGGCGGCAGCGGACCGAGGTGGGCGCCGGTCTCGGCGTACGCCCGGACCCGGTCGGCCGCGATCATGGCCTGGGTACGACGCGGGGTGAGCCGCTCGCGGTGGGCCAGCACCATCGCGCCGACCGCCGCGGTGATCAGCAGCGCGCTGGTCGCCTCGAAGATGAAGACGTAGCGCGAGAAGAGCAGGTTGGCGAGCGCCTGGACGTTGCCGCCCTTGTTGGCCTCGTCGAGCCCGACCGCGCTGCCGAAGGTCAGCTGGGTGAGCCCGACGACCATGATCACGGCGAACGCGAGGCCGGTGCCCCAGGCCAGCGCGCGCTGGCCCTTGATCGTCTCGACGACCGAGTCGGACGCGTCGACGCCGACCAGCATCAGCACGAACAGGAAGAGCATCAAGATCGCGCCCGTGTAGACGATGATCTGCACCGCGAACAGGAACGGCGCCTCGAGCACGGCGTAGAGCACCGCGAGGCTGATCATCACCACGGCCAGCAGCAGCGCGGCGTGCACGGCCTTGCGGACGAACAGGATGCCGAGCGCCGCGAGCACCATGATCGGCGCGAGGACCCAGAAGGCGATCACTGCCCGGCCCCCTCGGTCGGCACCGCCGGAACCGGCAGCGGCTGCTGGAAGTCGCCGCGGTAGTAGTCCTCGTCGCTGCCCAGGAGCTGGGCGTGCGGCGGCTGCTCCATGCCCGGCAGCAGCGGGGCGAGCAGGTCGGACTTCTCGTAGATCAGGCTCGCGCGGCTGTCGTCGGCCAGCTCGTACTCGTTGGTCATCGTCAGCGCGCGGGTCGGGCACGCCTCGATGCACAGGCCGCAGAGGATGCAGCGCAGGTAGTTGATCTGGTAGACGCTGCCGTAGCGCTCGCCGGCGGAGTAGCGGCCGGACTCGCCGTTCTCGTCGAGACGGTCGTCGTTGGACGCCCCCTCGACGTAGATCGCGTCGGCCGGGCAGGCCCACGCGCACAGCTCGCAGCCGACGCACTTCTCGAGGCCGTCGGGCCAGCGGTTGAGCTGGTGGCGGCCGTGGAAGCGCGGCGCGGTGGGCAGCTTCTCCTTGGGGTACTGCTCCGTGACGACCTTGCGGAACATCGTCCGGAAGGTGACCCCGAACCCGGCGACCGGGTCCCAGAGCTGCTCCTTGAGAGACGGGCCCTTCTGGCCCGGCTGGTCAGCCATTGCTCACCCCTGCATCGGTCTGGACGGCTGTGTCGGAGCGGAACACCAGCGGCGCCGCGGCTCCGCGGACCGCACCGCCGGTCGGCATCGGCGGGACCGGGAAGCCTCCCGGTCGGGGTGCGTGGACGACGGGCGTCACGGCCTCGGCGGTCCTCTCGGGGATCAGGAAGGTCACGAGCAGCACCACGAGGACCACGCCGATCGCGATCATCCAGAACTGTGGGTTGCTGCTGAAGCCGTCGTCGAAGGCGCCCTCGTTGCGGGCCACCCGCATCGTGGCGACCGCGATGATCCAGACCAGCGAGATCGGGATCAGCCGCTTCCAGCCGAAGGCCATGAACTGGTCGTAGCGCAGACGCGGCAACGATCCGCGCAGCCAGATGAAGACGAAGATGAAGAACAGGACCTTGCCGAAGAACCACAGCACCGGCCAGTAGCCCTGGTTGGCGCCGGCCCAGAACTCGTCGATCCAGAAGGGCGCGTGCCAGCCGCCGAGGAAGAGCGTCGTCGCGAGCGCGGAGACGGTCGCCATGTTGATGTACTCGGCGAGGAAGAAGAGCGCGAACTTCAGGCTGGAGTACTCGGTGTGGAAGCCGCCGACCAGCTCACCCTCGGCCTCGGGGAGGTCGAAGGGCGCACGGTTGGTCTCGCCGACCATCGCGATCGCGTAGATGACGAACGACGGCAGCAGGATCAGCCCGAACCACAGGTCGTCCTGCGCGGCCACGATCTCGCTGGTGGACATGGAGCCCGCGTACATGAAGACGGCGACGAGGGCCAGGCCCATCGCGACCTCGTAGGAGATCATCTGCGCGCTCGAGCGCAGGCCACCCAGCAGGGAGTACGTCGAGCCGCTGGACCAGCCGCCGAGGACGATGCCGTAGATGCCGATCGAGGCGATCGCCATCACGAACAGCACCGCCACCGGCATGTCGGTCAGCTGCAGCGGCGTCTTCTCGCCGAACAGGCTGACCTCGGGTCCGAAGGGGATGACGCTGAAGGTCACGAAGGCGGGGACCACGCAGATGACCGGCGCGAGCACGAAGACCACCTTGTCGGCGGCCTTCGGGATCAGGTCCTCCTTGAAGGCCAGCTTCACGCCGTCGGCCAACGACTGCAGCAGGCCGAACGGGCCGTGCACGTTGGGTCCGATCCGGTGCTGCATCCGGGCCACGACCCGGCGCTCCCACCAGATGTTGAACAGCGTCAGGAGCACCAGCACCAGGAAGACCAGGAGGGTCTTGATGCCGATGATCCACCAGGGATCGTTGCCGAAGGCACCGAGCGACTCGCTCATCCGTGCACCCCTTCCGCACCACTGATCGTGACCGTGCTGCCGGGCGAGGCGAGGTCCGCCAGCACCCCGTTGCCGACCGAGTTGGCCGGCACCCAGACCACGCCGTCGACGAGGTCGTCGGCGATCTCGGCCGGCAGCGTGATCGCCCCGCGGTCACCGGTCAGCGTGACGGTGGGCCCGTGGGCGTCGTAGACCTGCCGGGTGACGAGGGCGACCGGCGTGCGAGCCGTCGCCTTGAGGTACTTGTCGCCGTCCTGGAGCGAGCCGTTGTCGAGCAGCTGCTTCCAGGTCGACAGTGCGAGGGTCCCGGGGTCCCGAGACGGTCGCTGGGCGACCTCCTCGACCGGCGGTGCACTCCGCTCCCCGTCCCAGGGGCCGAGCTGGCCCATCTCGGCGCGGGCCTCGTCCACGGTGCGGAAGCCCAGGGGACTCCCCTGACCGAGGCGGGCGAGCTCGTCGGCGATGCCGGAGAGGGCGCGCAGCTCGGGCAGCGACGCCGGCTGGTGCAGGGCGGCCTCCCACGAGCGGACCCGGCCCTCCCAGTTGACGAAGCTGCCCGACTTCTCGGAGGTGGGCGCGACGGGGAACACCACGTCGGCCGCGTCGGTGACCTCGGTGCGACGCACGTCGAAGGCCACCACGAAGGAGGCCGCAGCGACCGCGGCGCGAGTCAGTGCCGGGTCGGTCGTGTCGTCGGGGTCGACGCCCGCGACCACCAGGCCGCCGAGCTCGCGCCCGGCCAGCGCGGCGACGATCGCGTCGGCGTCGCGGCCCGCGGCCTCGGGGAGCGCGGCCACGCCCCACGCGGCGGCGACGTCGACCCGGGCGCCGGCGTCGGCGACCGGGCGACCGCCGGGCAGCAGGGTCGGCAGGCAGCCGGCCTCGATCGCGCCCCGGTCGCCCGCACGGCGCGGGACCCAGGCGAGCCGGGCGCCGCTGCTCGCGGCCACCTCGGCGGCGGCGGTGAGCGCTCCCGGGACCGTCGCCAGGCGCTCGCCGACGAGCAGCACGCTGCCCGCGTCGAGCTCACCGGCCAGCGCACGGAGTGCGGCCGGCTCGTCACCTGGGGCGGTCGGGACCACGCGCGCGGAGAGCTTGCCGAGCCCCCGGGTGCTGTACGGCGCCAGGCCGATCACCTCGGTGCCACCGGCCAGGACCGACTTGCGCAGGCGCAGGAAGATCGCCGCGGCCTCGTCCTCGGTCTCGAGCCCGACGAGGACGACCTTCGCGGCCGACTCGAGGTCGTCGTAGGTCACCGCGCCGCCGGCGGGACCGGTCAGCACGACGTGCGCGGCCAGGAACCCGGTCTCCTCCGCGGAGAGCGGACGCGCGCGGAAGTCGATGTCGTTGGTGCCGAGCGCGACGCGGGCGAACTTGGCGTAGGCGTAGGCGTCCTCGACGCTCAGCCGGCCACCGGTGAGCACGCCGACACCGCCGGCGGCCGTCGCGGCGGCGAGGCCGCGCGCGGCCACGACGAACGCCTCGGGCCACGACGCGGGACGGAGGCTGCCATCGGTGTCACGGACCTGCGGGTACCCGAGCCGGTCGTCGGCCTGCGTGTAGGCGAAGGCGAACCGGTCCTTGTCGCTGATCCACTCCTCGTTGACCGCCGGGTCGTTGCCGGCCTGGCGGCGCAGCACCTTGCCGCGGCGGTGGTCGACGCGGATGGCCGAGCCGCACGCGTCGTGCTCGGCGATGCCGGGCGAGGAGACCAGGTCGAACGGTCGCGAGCGGAAGCGGTACTGCTCCGAGGTGAGCGCGCCGACCGGGCAGATCTGGATGACGTTGCCGGAGAAGTACGACAGGAAGGGCGCGTCCTCGGCGATGCCGATCTGCTGCTGGGCACCGCGCTCGACGAGCGCGATGAACGGGTCACCGGCGATCTCCTCGGCGAAGCGCGTGCAGCGCTGGCACACGATGCAGCGCTCGCGGTCGAGGAGCACCGTCGGCGACAGGTTGATCGGCTTGGGGAAGGTGCGCTTCACGCCGCGGTTGCGGTCGTCGGAGAAGCGCGACTCCCCGCGCCCGTTGGACATCGCCTGGTTCTGCAGGGGGCACTCGCCGCCCTTGTCGCAGACCGGGCAGTCGAGCGGGTGGTTGATCAGCAGCAGCTCCATCACGCCCTGCTGCGCCTTGTCGGCGACCGGGCTGGTGACCTGGGTGCTGACGACCATGCCCTCCGCGACCGGCAGCGTGCACGAGGCCTGCGGCTTCGGGAAGCCGCGCCCGTTGCCCGCGTCCGGTACGTCGACCAGGCACTGCCGGCAGGCACCGACCGGTGCGAGCAGCGGGTGGTCGCAGAACCGCGGCACCTGCACGCCGATCTGCTCGGCGGCACGGATGACCAGGGTGTCCTTGGGGACGCTGACCTGGACGCCGTCGATCGTGAGCGTGACCAGGTCGGTCTTCTCGACGGTCTTCTCGCTCATGCGGTCACCTCCTGCCCGGCCCAGGCCGTGGACTTCGCGGGGTCGAACGGGCAGCCGCCGTGCTCGAGGTGGGCGAGGTACTCGTCGCGGAAGTGCTGGATCGAGCTGGAGACCGGGCTCGTCGCGCCGTCACCGAGGGCGCAGAAGGAGCGGCCCAGGATGTTGTCGCACTGGTCGAGCAGCTGGTCGAGGTCGGCCTCGGTGCCCTCGCCGTTCTCGAGCCGGGTGAGGGCCTGCACCAGCCACCACGTGCCCTCGCGGCACGGGGTGCACTTGCCGCAGGACTCGTGCTTGTAGAACTCGGTCCAGCGCAGCACCGCGCGCACGACGCAGACGGTCTCGTCGAACAGCTGCAGGGCGCGGGTGCCGAGCATCGAGCCGACGCCGCCGACGCCCTCGAAGTCGAGCGGTACGTCGAGGTGCTCGGCCGTGAGCAACGGGGTGCTGGAGCCGCCGGGCGTCCAGAACTTCAGCTGGTGGCCCTCGCGGATGCCGCCCGCGAGGTCGAGCAGCTCGCGCAGCGTGATGCCGAGGGGCGCTTCGTACTGCCCCGGCTTCTGCACGTGGCCCGACAGCGAGAAGATGCCGTGCCCCTTGGACTTCTCGGTGCCCATCGAGGCGAACCACGCAGCGCCGTTCTGGACGATGGCGGGGACCGAGGCGATCGACTCGACGTTGTTGATCACCGTCGGGCTGGCGTAGAGACCGGCGACGGCCGGGAACGGCGGGCGCAGGCGCGGCTGGCCGCGACGGCCCTCGAGGCCCTCGAGCAGGGCCGTCTCCTCGCCGCAGATGTAGGCGCCGGCGCCGGCGTGGACGACGACGTCGAGGTCGTAGCCGGAGCCGTGGATGTCCTTGCCGAGGTGGCCGGCGGCATAGGCCTCGGCGACCGCGGCCTGGACCCGGCGGATGACCTGGACGACCTCGCCGCGGATGTAGATGAACGCCTTGTTGGCACGGATGGCGTAGGAGCTGATGATCACGCCCTCGACGAGGACGTGCGGGTTGCCCATCATCAGCGGGATGTCCTTGCAGGTGCCCGGCTCCGACTCGTCGGCGTTGACGACGAGGTACTTGGGCTTGGGGTTGTCCTGCGGGATGAAGGACCACTTCATGCCGGTCGGGAAGCCGGCGCCGCCGCGGCCGCGCAGGCCACTGTCCTTGACGGCGGTGATCACGTCGTCGGGGCTCATCGCGAAGGCGGTGTCGAGGGCGGCGTACCCGCCCCGGGCGGCGTACGTCGCCAGCTTCCAGCCCTGCTCGGCGTCCCACGTGTCCGTGAGGACCGGGGTCAGCGTGTCAGCCATCGGTGCCCTCCGCCTTCTGAGCTGCCTCGACGGCGGGCGTCGCCGCCGGGTCGGGAGCCGTCCAGCCGCGCTCGCGCGCGATCCTCAGGCCGGCGAGGCTGGCCTCGCCCGCCGTCGGCCCCTCGTCGACGCGCCCGTCGGGGAAGCCGGCGAGCACCCGCTCGGCCTCGCGCCAGGTGCACAGCTTGGGCCCGCGGGTGGAGCTGACGTCGTGGCCGGCGCGCAGCGCCTCGACCACCTGGACCGCCGACTCGGGGGTCTGGTTGTCCATGAACTCCCAGTTGACCATCACGACCGGGGCGTAGTCGCAGGCGGCGTTGCACTCGATGTGCTCGAGGCTGACCGTCCGGGAGTCGCCCTGGCGCTGGGCCGCGACCTCGTCGTTGCCGATGTCGAGGTGCTGCTTGAGGCGGCTGAAGATCTCGTCGCCACCCATCACCGCGCAGAGCGTGTTGGTGCAGACGCCGACGTGGTAGTCGCCGACGCCGTGCTTCTTGTACATCGTGTAGAAGGTCGCGACGCCGTTGACCTCGGCCGGGCTGATGTCGAGGATCGCGGCGCAGGCCTCGACCCCCTCCGGGGTGATCCGGCCCTGCACCGACTGCACGAGGTGCAGCATCGGCAGCAGGCCGGAGCGGGCCTCGGGGTAGCGGGCAGCGATCTCGCGGAGCTCGCCGAGCGTCTTGTCGTCCAGTGGCGCAGCGCTCATCGGTCGACGCCTCCCATCACGGGGTCGATGCTCGCGATGGCGACGATGACGTCGGCGATCTGGCCGCCTTCGCTCATGACGCCCATCGCCTGGAGGTTGTTGAACGACGGGTCGCGGAAGTGCGCCCGGAAGGGACGGGTGCCGCCGTCGGAGACGACGTGCGCGCCCAGCTCCCCGCGCGGCGACTCGACCGGCACGTAGGCCTGTCCGGCCGGTACGCGGAAGCCCTCGGTCACCAGCTTGAAGTGGTGGATGAGGGCCTCCATCGACTCGCCCATGATGTGACGGATGTGGTCGAGGCTGTTGCCCATGCCGTCGCTGCCGATGGACAGCTGGCTGGGCCAGGCGACCTTCTTGTCGGCGACCATGACCGGGGCGCCTTCGAGCTTCGCCAGCCGGTCGGCGGCCTGCTCGATGATCCGCAGCGACTCCCACATCTCGTTGAGGCGCACGCGGAACCGGCCGTAGGAGTCGGCGGTGTCCCACGTCTGCACGTCGAAGTCATAGGTCTCGTAGCCGCAGTAGGGCTGCGCCTTGCGCAGGTCGAAGCCGTAGCCGGTGCTGCGCAGGACCGGGCCGGTGAGGCCGAGCGCCATGCAGCCCTCGAGGTCGAGGTGGCCGACGTTCTCCAGGCGGGCCTTGAAGATCGGGTTCGCGTTGCAGAGCGCGGCGTACTCCGGGAGGCGCTTCTTCATCAGCGCGACGAAGTCGCGGATCTGGTCGAGCGCGCCCGGAGGCATGTCCTGCGCGACGCCGCCGGGGCGGATGAACGCATGGTTCATCCGCAGGCCGGTGATCAGCTCGAACAGGTCGAGCACGAGCTCGCGCTCACGGAAGCCGATCGTCATCACGGTCAGCGCGCCGATCTCCATGCCGCCGGTCGCGATGCAGACCAGGTGGGAGGAGATCCGGTTGAGCTCCATGAGCAGGACCCGCATGACCTGGGCCTTCTCGGGGATGTCGTCCTCGATGTCGAGCAGCCGCTCGACGCCCAGGACGTAGGTCATCTCGTTGTAGAACGGCGAGAGGTAGTCCATCCGGGTGCAGAACGTGACGCCCTGCGTCCAGGTGCGGTACTCCATGTTCTTCTCGATGCCGGTGTGGAGGTAGCCGATGCCGCAGCGGGCCTCGGTGACCGTCTCACCCTCGATCTCGAGGATCAGCCGGAGCACGCCGTGCGTGGACGGGTGCTGCGGCCCCATGTTGACCACGACCCGCTCGGCCGCGTCGCCCTCGCCGAGGCCGGACGCGATGTCGCCCCAGTCCTGGCCGGAGACCGTGAAGACCTTGCCGTCAGAGGTGTCCGCCGGGTCGGCGTAGAAGTCGGTGCTCATGCCGGGGTCCCCGATCGATGGAGCGTCGCCGAGCGAAGCGGGGGAGTGAAGAATCGAGTGGGGTGATTCATCAGTTGTAAGACCTCCGCTGGTCCGGCGGCGGGACGGTGGCGCCCTTGTACTCGACGGGGATGCCACCCAGGGGGTAGTCCTTGCGCTGCGGGTGACCCGGCCAGTCGTCGGGCATGAGGATCCGGGTCAGCGCCGGGTGCCCGTCGAACTGGAGGCCGAACATGTCCCAGGTCTCGCGCTCGTGCCAGTCGGCCGCGGGATAGATCGGCACCATCGACGGGATGTGCGGGTCGCTGTCGGGAGCGCTGGTCTCCACGCGGATGCGCCGGTTCCAGGTGAACGACGCCAGGTGGTAGACCGCGTGCAGCTCGCGCCCGGCGTCACCCGGGTAGTGCACGCCGTTGACACCCGAGAGGAACTCGAAGCGCAGCGCCGGGTCGTCGCGGATCAGCCTCATCGCCGCGACCAGGTGGTCGCGGTGCACGTGGAAGGTGATCTCGCCACGGTGGATCACGACCTGCTCGACGAGCGGGTCGAGCTTGTCGGCGACGGTGTCGAACCAGCCTCCGTACGGGCGCTGCGCGGCACCGGGGAGGACCACCGGGGCGACCAGTCCGCCGTACCCGCTGGTGTCGCCGGAGCCCTTGACGCCGAACATGCCCTGGCGCTCGCCCACGGCGCGCACCTCGACGCCGGGCTCACCGAGCGCCTCGGGGGCGTTCTCGGGCGACTGCTCGGTCGCCGGCTGCTCGACGGCCTTCGCGGGGCCGGCGGGCTTGTCGTCGCTCATCGGAGAAGTCCTCGCTGGTCACCGGTGGGCAGCGCGATCAGCGCCTCGGCCTCGAGCTCGCGGATCTGCGCCTCGCGGTTCTTGCCGAAGGGGGTGTCGTGCTGGACCTTGTCGTGGAGCTTGAGGATCGCGTCGATCAGCATCTCCGGCCGCGGCGGGCAGCCCGGGAGGTACATGTCGACGGGGACGACGTGGTCGACGCCCTGGACGATCGCGTAGTTGTTGAACATGCCGCCGCTGCTGGCGCACACGCCCATCGCGAGCACCCACTTGGGCTCGGCCATCTGGTCGTAGATCTGGCGCAGGACCGGCGCCATCTTCTGGCTCACCCGGCCCGCCACGATCATCAGGTCGGCCTGGCGCGGGCTGGCCCGGAAGACCTCCATGCCGAAGCGCGCGAGGTCGTACTTCGGGCCGCCGCTCGTCATCATCTCGATGGCGCAGCAGGCCAGGCCGAAGGTCGCGGGCCAGAAGCTGGCCTTGCGCATGTAGCCGGCCAGTCCCTCGACCGTGCTGAGCAGGACTCCCTCGGGGAGCTTCTCCTCGATACCCATGGGTTCTCGTTCCTTCTCAGTCCCAGTCGAGGCCGCCGCGGCGCCACACGTAGGCGTAGGCGACGAACACAGTGGCGATGAAGAGCACCATCTCGACCAGCCCGAACCACGCCATGTTGTCCAGCTGCATGGCCCACGGGTAGAGGAAGATGATCTCGATGTCGAAGACGATGAAGAGCATCGCGGTGATGTAGTACTTCACCGGGAAGCGGCCGCTGAGGGCCTGGGGCGTCGGCTCGATGCCGCACTCGTAGGAGTCCATCTTCGCGCGGTTGTAGCGGCGCGGGCCCACCATCGTGCTCATCGCGACCGAGCCGACCGCGAACAACGCGGCGAGAGCGGCGAGCACCAGGACCGGTGTGTAGAGCTCCATTGAGCCTCCCTCTCGTGATCTTGTGAACAGAATCACTAGTGGCGTGGCACACATCCTGCCACTCCCTTCGCGGGCGCGCACAGGGGGGTCGGATCCACCGCAAAGGGGGTCTGACCTGCGGATTTAGCGCATGAGAGGGTTGCGAAAATCAGGAGGGCGCCGAGGGCGTCCCGGGCCGGGGCCCGATGCGGTCGAGCCAGGGGTCGGGGAAGAGCTGGCGCGGGATCATCAGCCACTTGCCGCCGACGAGGTCGCGGACGGCGAGCAGGTCGGGTCCGGGGCGGGGGCGGCGGAGGCGGAGCCAGGGGAGATCGACGTCGCCGGTGGCGGTGTGCAGCACCAGGCGGGAGTCGTCGACCTCGGCGCTGACCTCGGTCCCGACCGGGTACGACGTCGCGAACTCGCGCGCGGCCGCACGACCGCCGCGGAACCACGACCAGCCCGAGGCGAGCAGGCCGATGACGAGCAGCAGGACGAAGCCGAGCGGGGCCCACCCGCGCAGGGTGCCGATGAGGCTGCCGAGCACGACCATGATCAGCAGCACGGGCAGGCCGACGAGACGCCAGGACAGGCGGGTGCCGGCGCGGGTCAGCTGCTCGAGCTCGGACGCGGTCGGGGTCCAGGTGACGCGGTCGCCGGACATGCGGGGCTCAGGCGGTGGCGCGGTGCAGGGTGACGATGCCGCCCGAGAGGTTGCGCCACTCGGCGCCGGTCCAGCCCGCGTCGCCGATCATCGCGGCGAGGCCGGCCTGGTCGGGCCAGGCGCGGATGGACTCGGCGAGGTAGACGTAGGCGTCGGGCGCGGAGGAGACCGCGCGGGCCACGGGCGGGAGCGCCTTCATGAGGTACTCGATGTAGACCGTGCGCCACGGCTTCCACGTCGGGTGGCTGAACTCGCAGACCACCAGGCGCCCACCCGGCTTGGTGACGCGGCGCATCTCGGCGAGACCCGCCAGCGGGTCCACGATGTTGCGCAGGCCGAAGGAGATGGTGACCGCATCGAAGGTGTCGTCGCGGAACGGCAGCTTCGTGCCGTCGCCGGCCGTGAACGGCAGGTGCGGGAGCTGCTGCTTGCCGACCTGCAGCATGCCGACGGAGAAGTCGCACGGGATGACGGTCGCGCCCGCGTCGCGGAAGGGCTGGCTCGACGTACCGGTGCCGGCAGCGAGGTCGAGCACCCGGTCGCCGTACGACGGGTCGACGGCCGCGAGCACCTCCTTGCGCCAGCGCCGGTCCTGGCCGAACGAGAGGATGTCGTTGGTCAGGTCGTAGCGCTTCGCGACGGCGTCGAACATGCGTCGGACGTCGGCGGGCTGCTTGTCGAGCTCTGCGCGGGGCACCGCCGCAGCCTAGTCGCCGGGCGTCGGCGCGCAGCCGGGGGTCACCGTGGTCGCGCCGACCGCCGTTTCTGGACGGAGGGGCGCGCGGAGTCGAACTCGTACGCAACCAAGTGGGCGGTCGTGGCGTCTACAAGGGCATGAACACCAAGGCACGCCTCGCTCGCCGGCTCACGCTCGTCACCGTGCTCGCGGCGCTCTGCTCCGTCCTCGCGTACGGCGTCGGCTACGCCGTGCGCGGGCAGGCCCTGCCGTGGGAGGGCTCGTCGAAGACCTCCGCGGCGCCGCACGACCAGCGCGGCGGCGTCCGCGACGGCAAGGGGGCGGACCCGACGCCGTCGGGCACGCCCGCGGACGAACCGGCGACCGACCCGTCAGGTACGCCGGACGACGAGCCCTCCTCGTCGCAGGGCATCCCCGACCCGACGCCCTCCGACGAGCCGGACCCGACCCAGGAGCCTGGCCCCCCGCCGGCCGGCCCGGCACTGCTCTCCCCCGGCGACAAGGGTCCCGAGGTCCGCGACCTGCAGGCCCGGCTCAAGCAGATCGACTGGTTCAGCGGCGACGTGACCGACAACTACGGCGACGTCACGGCCGAGGCGGTGCGTGGGTTCCAGGCCAAGCGCGGCTTCGAGGCGACCGGCGTGGTCGACCAGCGCACCCTGGACCGGCTGCACGAGATGACCCGCGAGCCGAGCAAGGCCGAGCTGACCAACCAGCCGCCTCCGGGTGACGGTGGGAACGTGCCCGGTCCGCTCGACCCGCGCTGCACCACCGGTCGCGTGCTGTGCATCGACAAGTCCAGCCGCACCCTGCGCTGGGTGGTCGACGGCGACGTCCGCAAGACGGTGGACGTGCGCTTCGGCTCCGCCGAGCTGCCGACCCGTGAGGGCGTGTTCTCGATCGAGCGCAAGAGCCGCGACCACGTGTCGTCGATCTACCACACGCCGATGCCGTTCGCGATGTTCTTCAGCCGCGGCCAGGCGGTGCACTACTCGCCCGACTTCGCGGCACGCGGCTACAACGGGGCGTCCCACGGGTGCGTCAACGTCCGCGACCACGAGGCCGTCGCGTGGCTCTTCGACCAGGTCGTCGTCGGCGACAAGGTCGTCATCTACTGGAGCTGAGTCGCCCCGTAGGACGTCCCGCGCGGCTCAGTCGTCCGAGGCGGTCTTCTCGAGGACCAGGTCGAGGTACTGCACGGCCTCCTCGGGCTTGAGCCCACTGCTGTAGAGGTCGTAGGTGAGGCCGTCGCGCTCGGCGCGGCACTCGACCTGGTAGTTGGAGCCGTCGGGCTCCGCGCCGGTCGGGGCGCCGGTCGTGGGGTCGAGCGGCTCGGACCAGATGAGCGAGCAGCGGCGCCCGTCGAGCTCCTTGAGCTCGTAGTGGGTGCCGGACTGCTCGATCGGGAACGGGCCGCTGGGGATCACCAGGCCGGCGTCACCGGGGACGACGGTCACGGCGAACTGCGCCGGACGGGCCTGCGACTGGGCGGCGCCGGCGAGTGCCTTGGCGTCGATGTAGGAGCGGGCGACCGCGCCGTCGTACATGGCGGCGAGGTTGCTGGAGGCCTCGGACTCGCTCTTCAGGGCGCCGTCGGCGACCGTCTTGAGCTCCTCGGCGGACGAGGTGCCGCCGGTGTCCTCGGTGGTCAGCGCGGCGAGCGCGACGAAGCGGTCGTCGAGGCGGTCCGGCAGTGCGGGCAGGTCCGTGGCCGAGGCCTTGTCCGGCTCGTCGACGACCTTGGGCAGGCCGACGCCGAACCCGACGGCACCGGCGAGGAGGACGGCACCGGTGGCGACACCGGCGAAGGTCGAGCGTGCGATCGGCATTCGGCCATGATGCCCGGTCAACCTGAGAGCCCGCGGACCGGGGCTGCTGGACGAGACGTGGCGTCAGAGGTCGGAGCCGTCGGGCAAGCGCACGTAGTCGAGGCCGCGCGCCCCGAGCAGCCGCCCGAACTGCCCGTCGACGATCCCGAGGCCCTCACCGGAGTAGACCCGGTCGTGGATGGCGACATTGCGCGGGGCCCCGACGGCGCGCGCGAAGTCGATGCCCTCGGAGGCGCGCATCCAGGGCGCGCACACCGGTGCGAGCAGGACGTCGACCGGCCGGCCCGGCACGGTCAGCGCGTCGCCCGGGTGGAAGACGGTCTGCTCGCCGAGGGAGAGCAGGTAGCCGCTGTTGTGGAAGCGCGGCAGGTCCGGGTGGATCACGGCGTGCAGCTCGCCGATCGCGCGCACCCCGATGTCCCCGATCGCCCAGGCCTCGTCGGGTCCGACCACGGTGACCCGCTCGGCGACGTCGGGCGCCGCGTCACGGATCTGCGCGGCCACCGCGGCGATCGTGAAGATCGGCGCGTCGGTGGCGCGCAGGTGCTCGACGTCGAAGTGGTCGGGGTGCTCGTGGGTGATCAGCACGGCGTCGACGCCGTCGACGCACTCGCGCTGGCTCCACATGCCGGGGTCGAGGACCAGGGTGGTCCCGTCGTGCTCGATCCGTACGGCGGCGTGGCCGAACTTGGTCAGGCGCATGCGACCACCGTATCCGGGCGTCGTACGCGTCGTACGGGAACGTCAGGTCAGCCGGTCTGGTGGTGGACGTAGCACCAGCGCCAGTCCTCGTCGGGCTCGACCGAGCGCATCACCGGGTGCTGGGTCGCGCGGAAGTGGGCGGTGGCGTGGCGTCCGACCGAGGAGTCGCAGCAGCCGACGTTGCCGCACGACAGGCACATCCGCAGTGCCACCCAGGCGGTGCCGTCGGCGAGGCAGGCGGCGCAGGCGAGCGTGGGCGGCGGGTCGAGCAGCGGGATCGTCGCGAGGTCCTCGCAGCCGTCGAGGCGCTGCATCCGGCTCGAGGTGCGCAGCTCGGCGCGGGCCGCGTCGGCGGCGTCGAGCATCGACTCCTCGACGTCGAGCATCGCCAGCACCTCGCTGACGATCTCCGACGGTACGGCGCCGGTCGACCGGATCTCGAGCACCCGGCGTCGCTCGGCCTCGATCATCTCGCCACGCCAGCGCGAGTAGAGGTCGCTCGGGCTCTCCTGACCCTCGGTGGTGCCGAGCCGCTCCCACGCCGCGAAGTTGCGCTGCTCGATGCGCTGGATGATCAGCGCCTTCACCTGGTGCGGGTCGTCGCAGTCCTCGGCGAGCTCGTTGAGCCGGATCAGGCCCTTCTTCGCGGCCTGCTGGAGCAGGGTGGCGCGCGCGAGCGCGTCGTCCTGCGGGTCGGGGCCCTCGACGTCGAGCCTGCGGGCGAGCAGCGGCAGCGTCATGCCCTGGCCGAGCAGGGTGCCGGCGACGACCGCGAACGCGATGACCAGCAGCACCTCGCGGTGCGCGGTGTCCTCGGGGACCGTGAACGCCGCGGCGAGGGTGACCACACCGCGCATCCCCGCCCAGCCGATCAGGAACGAGCTGCGCCACAGCACCGGCTCCTCGGTGCGCTGGCTGGAGGAGCGCCGCAGCAGCAGGCCGCTCGCGGCGAACACCCAGGCCAGCCGCAGCACGACACAGGTCGCGAGCGCGGCGACGCACGCGAGCGCGATCCGGCCGGCGCCGAACTCGCTGTCGCCGACCTCGGCGAGCAGCCAATCGGCCTGCAGGCCGATGAGCAGGAAGACCGTGTTCTCGAGGACGTAGGCGATCGTGCGCCAGTTGGTGCGCTCCGCGATCCGCGACGGTGCGGTCTGCAGGATCGGCGCGACGTGTCCGAGCAGCAGGCCCGCGACCACGACCGCGACCACGCCGGAGGCGTGGATCTCCTCCGCCACGATGTACGCCGCGAACGGGATCACCAGCGAGATCGCGGTGTCGAGCAGCGGGTCGGTGACCTTCTTGCGGATGAACCCGACGACGACGAACACGACGCCGCCGATGGCCGCGCCGCCGCCGGCAGCGACGACGAACTCGAGGCCGACCTCCCACGCGACCGCAGATGCCGCGAGGGCGGTTCGCAACGCCACCAGTGCCGTCGCGTCGTTGAGCAGGGACTCGCCCTCGAGGATGGTGACCACGCGTCGTGGCAGGCCGATCCGGCGTCCGATCGCGGTGGCCGCCACGGCGTCGGGCGGTGCGACGACGGCGCCGATCGCGAGGGCGAGGGCCCAGTGCAGGTCGGGGATCACGAGCTTGACGACCACCCCGACGCCGACCGTGGTGAACGCGACCAGGCCCACCGACAGCAGCAGGATCGGCCCGCGGTTGGCGTTGAAGTCGACCAGCGAGGTGTTGACCGACGCCGAGTAGAGCAGCGGCGGCAGCAGGCCGAGCAGCACCACCTCGGGCTCGAGGCGCAGCTCCGGCACGCCGGGGACGTACGACGCCGCGACGCCGACCACCACCAGGGTCAGGGGCGCGGGGATCTCCACCCGCTCGGACAGGGCGGTCACCGTCAGGACGACGACCGCGATGGCGACGAGCAGGAACGCGATCTCCACCCGGCCAGTGTCCCGGACCTGAGGTCGGGTGCGTTAGTCCGTGCTCCAGACGCGTGCAGCGCAAGGCGGGGTCGCGACGGCAGACCGGGCCGTCTTCCGAGCGTCCCCAACGCCGCGATGTGCGTGCCTGGGGCGCGGAATGGCGTGCCGGACCTCAGGCCCGGGGCACTTGTTCTCCCGGTTCGGTCGTGAGTTCGCGGATTCGTGCGTCCAGCTGGCGGCGGTCGGTCCGGCTCACGACCGCCTCGACGACCTCGATCCCGCCGTTCGGCGAGGCCAGTGCCTGGTCGAGCTCGGGCCGCGAGGTGACCCGCAGGTGCGGGATCCGCGCCGCCGCGCAGAGGCTCCCGAGATCGGTGCCGTGCGGGGTCCCGAAGAGCCGCTCGAAGGAGGCGGCGTGCTCGGGCGCGCCCTGCTCGAGCATCGAGAAGATCGCGCCGCCGTCGTCGTTCGGGACGACGATCGTCAGGTCCGGCCGCGCCTCCTCCGGCCCCAGCACCAGGGCGGTCTGGTCGTGCAGGAAGGTCAGGTCGCCCATCAGGGCGAGGTTCCGCGTCGAGTCCCTGCGGCCGAGTGCCGCGCCGATGGCGGTGCTGATCGTGCCGTCGATCCCGGCGAGGCCCCGGTTCGCGATCACCTTCCGGCGGCTGCCGACCGGGGTCGGGCGAGCCACGAGGTCGAGGTCGCGGATCGGGCTCGAGGCGCCGACGACGAGCAGGCCCCCGGCGGGGAGCGCCGCGTGCGTGGCCGCCGCGACGTCGTACGGCGTGAGGGTGGGCTGCTCCGCGAGGAACCGGTCGATCCGGCGGGCCAGCGCGCGGTCGGCGGCGCGCCACTCCTCGAGCCAGGCGGGGTCGTCGGGCTCGTCGCCCTCCCACCACGCGCCGTCGATGCGGGTCGAGCCCGGCGGGGCGGGCGGCCACACCCCCGGGCACGGTACGACGAGCACCTCCACGTCGCTGCGTTCGATCAACCGGGTGACCGGCCGCGACAGGGTCGGCCGCCCGAACACCACCACTCGCTCGATCCGCCCACCGAGCTCGGTGCCGAGCAGGAGGCGGTAGGTCCGCAGCGCGAGCTCGCCGGTGCGGGCGCCGCTGCTCGGCTCGGCCAGGAGGGGCCAGCCGGCGGCCTCCGCCAGCTGCCGGGCGCGCGGGCCGGCGTCGTCGCCGGCCACCACGACCGTCCGGGGCCCCGGCTCCAGCGTCGTGGACGGTGGTCCCGGGCGAAGTGCACGAGAGTTCGGCCGGTCTCGGTGCTGGTGGGCAGGGACGAGCGCAGCGGGGGCCGTGGGGACGAGGGGCGCGTCGAGCTGGAGGTTGAGGTGGGTCGGCGCGTCGTCGGGGGCCACGACCGCGGCGAGGTCGGCGAGCGACACGACGTCGTGGGTGGTCACGAACGGGCTGAAGATGCCGACCTGGTCGGTGGTCTGGTTGGCGCCGGTGCCGCGCAGCCGGGCCGGCCGGTCCGCGGAGACGACCACGAGCGGGATGCCGGAGTGGCAGGCCTCGAGGACGGCGGGGTGGAGGTTCGCGACCGCCGTGCCGGACGTGGTGACCACGGCTGCGCGCGCCCCGGACTTGGTCAGGCCGAGGGCGAGGAAGCCGGCCGTGCGCTCGTCGATCCGGGTGTGCAGGCGCGGTCCGCCGGACTGCGCGGCCGCCCAGACGGCGTACAGCAGCGGGGCGTTGCGCGAGCCGGGAGCGGCGACGACGTCGGTCACGCCGGCTCGGACCAGCCACGCCACACAGGCCTCGGCGAGGGCCGCTGCGCTTCCGGGGTCGTCGGGGCTCATGACCGACGATCCTCGCGCACCGCGCGGACCGCGGCGAGCCGGGCCTCCCAGTGCGCGACGCGGTCCGGGGCCGCGGCCAACACCTCCATCGCAGGTACGTCGACCGCGACCGCCCCCACGGGCAGCGCTCCGTCGACCGGCAGCAGCGGTGAGGTCGCCACGTCGGCCGTCAGCAGCTGCACCGTCGCGAGGCCGCACGCGTGGGGCAGCGACGGCAGTGCGGCCGCGAGCGCGACCCCGGCAGCGATGCCGACGGAGGTCTCCAGCGCGCTGGACACGACGACGGGCAGGCCGATCCGCTCGGCGATCTCGAGGCACGCGCGCACGCCTCCGAGCGGCTGCACCTTGAGCACCGCGATGTCGGCGGCCTCGAGGTCGCGTACGCGGTAGGGGTCCTCGGCGCGGCGGATCGACTCGTCCGCGGCGATCGGCACGGCCACGCGGCGCCGGACAAGCGCGAGCTCCTCGACGGTGGCGGTCGGCTGCTCGACGTACTCCAGCCCGCCGGCCGCCCGGTCCAGCAGGCCGATCGCGGCGACGGCCTCGTCGACCGACCAGCCGCCGTTGGCATCCACCCGCACGTGGCCGTCGGGGCCGAGTGCGTCACGGACCGCCTCCAGCCGGGCCTCGTCGTCGGCGGTCGTCTGGCCGGGCTCGGCGACCTTGACCTTCGCGGTGCGACAGCCGCCGGCCAGCACGATCGCGTGCGCCCGCTCGGGATCGACGGCCGGGACGGTGACGTTGACCGGGACGCTCGACCGGACCGGGGCCGGCCAGTCGCCCGCCATCGCCTCCTCCGCGCACCGCAGCCACGGCTCGGCGACCTCCGGCGGGTACTCCAGGAAGGGGCTCCACTCCCCCCACCCGTTCGGTCCCGCGAGCAGCGCGACCTCGCGGACGGTGATCCCGCGGAACCGGGTGCGCATCGGGATCGAGAGGACCCTCATGTGAGCGCTCGCAGGGCCTGGCGGTCCGGCTTGCCGTTGGGCAGCAGTGGGATCTCGTCGAGCACGACCCACTGCCGCGGGGCCCAGGCACGCGGGTGCTCCTCGGCGACCCAGTCCCGGAGCTCGTCGACGATCCCCGCGTCCGCGGGCACCACGAACGCGACCACCCGGTTGCCCCACTCCGCATCCGGTACGCCGAGCACCTCGGCCTCCCGGATCGCCGGGTGCGACCGCAGCCGCTCGGCCACCGCCGGCCCCGGCACGTTGAGCCCGCCCGTGACGATGACGTCGTCGAGCCGGCCGATGAGGGCCAGTCGTCCGTCCTCGTCGATCCGGCCGGCGTCGGAGGTGAGGAACCACCCGTCGACGAGCACCTCGCGCGTCAGGTCCGGCTGGCCGTCGTACCGGGTGAAGAGGGTGGGGCCGGCGATCCGGACCCGGCCGCCCTCACCGAGCGCGACCGCGACGCCGTCGAGCGGCAGGCCGTCGTAGACACAGCCGCCGGCGGTCTCGGCCGAGCCGTAGGTCGCCACGACGTGCACCCCCGCCTCGGCCGCCTGCGCCCGCAGCTCCTCGCCGATCGGGCCACCGCCGAGCAGCACGGTGTGAGCGTTGCGCAAGGCCGCCAGGTCGTCGGGCGCGGCCAGCATCCGGCGCAGCTGGGTCGGCACGAGCGAGACGAACCAGCCGGCGCCCTCCGGCCAGCCGCCTCGTCCTGAGCCCGTCGAAGGGTCCCGCTCGAGCAGCACCGGGTCGTGTCCGGCGACGAGCGAGCGGACGATCACCTGCACGCCGGCGACATAGGTCGGGGGGAGCGCCAGCACCCACGGACCGTTCGCGCCCAGGCGCGCCGCCGACGCCCGGACCGAGGCGAGCACCGCGGCGCGGGAGAGGACCACCCGCTTCGGCGTACCCGTCGATCCCGAGGTCGCGATGAGAAGTGGCACGTCGTCGGGTCCGTCCAGCCAGGCGCGCGCCTGTCCGACGACTTCAGCGGCGGAACCGCCGGGCGCCCAGAAATCCACGCGACAAGACCCTAGACCCACGGAGAAGATGTCCGACGATGAGCATCTCGGCCGAAGCGACGAAGCAGAGGTTCTGGCGACGCCTGGTCCCACCCACCCCGATGTCGCGGCGCCTCGCGACCCAGTCGGTCCTCTTCTCCACCGGCGAGGGGGCCTTCAACACGGGCAGCGCGGTGTTCCTCACCCAGGTGGTCGGGATGTCGGCCAGCCGGGTCGGGCTGGCGCTGACGATCGTCAACGTCGCCGAGTTCCTGATGGCCTACCCCGCCGGGAGGCTGGTCGACCGGCTCGGACCGAAGCGGGTGTGGTCCGCGACGACGTGGGGCCGCGCCGCGTGCTTCGCGGTCCTGCCGTTCGTCGGTTCGTTCGAGGAGTACGTCGCCGTCGGCATGTTCTTCGCCCTCTTCGGGTCGGCGGGCCACTCCAGCTACCAGGCCTACGTCGTCGACGTGCTCCCCCCCAAGGAGCGGGTCGAGACCCAGGCCTACCTGTACTCCGCGCTCAACCTGGGCTTCACCCTCGGGGCGATCATCGGCGGCGTCGCCCTGGCCACCGACAGCCTCGACGTGATCCGTTGGTCGCCGCTGTTCGCGGCGGTGCTGATGGGGTTCAACGGGTTCTGGATCGCCCGTCTCCCCGCGGCACCGCACGACCTCCGCGTGGCGAGCGGCGAGGCCCGCGAACGGCCCACCGGGCCCGGGCCGTTGCGCAACCCGGGCTGGGTCCTGGTCACCTTCTGCCTCGGCGTGCTCTGGACCAACCAGACCCTGCTCAACGTCGTGATCCCGCTGTGGCTGGTGGAGGCCACCGACGCCCCGCACGTGCTGCTGGCCTGGCTGTTCGGGACCAACACCGTGCTGTGCATCTTCCTGCCGGCGTACACCTCCAAGGGGGTCAAGGACCTGCGCGACGCCCTGCGCTACGTCTGGATCTCGACCGGCTTCTTCGTGGTGTCGTGCCTGATCACGCTGTGGACCCACTCGACGGTCGGGCTGGTGACGGTGCTGCTCGTGTGGCTCGGCCACGTCACCGTGACCGGCGCCGAGCTGTTCATCTCAGGGGCGAGCTGGTCGTTCCAGGCCGAGCTGATGGACCCGAGGCGACGCGGGGAGTACCAGGGCGTCGCCGACGTCAGTCGCGCGATGGGGTCGATGTGGGCGCCGGCGCTGTTCACCTACCTCGCGATGGAGCAGGGCGAGGCCGGCTGGCTGGTCATCGCCGCGATCGTCACCGGGGCGACCGTGCTGACCGGCCCGTCGCTCGGCATGGCGACCCGCTTCCGCGACCGCCACTTCCCGGTCACTCCGGAGCCGGAGCCAGCAGCTCCCTGACCCGCAGCAGGACCCGGCGGGTGGTGGCGAGGTCGTCCTCACCGAACTCCTCGCGGAGGGTCTCCTCGACCGCGAGGATGTGGTCGAAGCCGGTCTGGGCGACCGTCTTGCCGTAGTCGGTGTAGCGCACGATCTTGGCGCGCCGGTCGGTCGGGTCCGGGACCATCTCGACCATCCCGAGTCGCGCCATGTCGCGCACCACCTCGCCCATCGACTGCCGGGTGATCCCTGAGCGCGCCGCCATGTCGGCGGCCCGGGCCCCTTCCGGTGGCAGGGTCGCGAACACGGCGTTGTGGGCGTCGCCGATCTCGGTGTAGCCGGACCGGTGGGCGTGTCGCAGCATGTCGATCCGCAGCACCCGCGCGGCCTTGTCCACCAGCGCGATGAACGGCTCGAAGTGCGGTCGCTCGGGATCCGATGCCGCAGCAGCTCTTGACATTGACAGGTTACCTTCCAATAATCGACAGGCATCCTTACGTTATCAGGAGAAGCCATGGACGCACGAACGATCCGCCCGCAGGTCGCCCGACTCTTCCGCCCCTGCCTCCCCGGCGGCAGCCGCACGACCCGGGTCGCGGTCGAGCAGGAGCTCTTCGCGGTCGACTTCTTCAACGGCGGCAGCGTCCACCCCGACCGGGTACGACGCGCGATCGCCGGGCAGCCCTACGAGCCGTGGGTCGCCTTCGAGCCCGGTGGCCAGGTCGAGCTCAGCCTCCCGTGCGCTGCCTCCGCCCACGACGCCGGCGACCAGCTCGTCAGCGTCACCCGCGCCCTGGCGGCCGACGTCCAGGGCGCCGGCATCGTGCTCTCGTCGGTCCCGGTCCGGGCGGTCGACCCGGCCACGCCGCGCTACCTCCGCACCCCGCGCTACGACGCCATGGAGCGCCACCTCGACACGATCGGGCCCGCCGGTCGCCGGATGATGCGTGCCACCGCCTCCACCCAGCCGTGCCTCGACTGGTGGCCCGGCCTGGCGGGCCTGGAGCAGTGGCGGCTGCTCCACCTCGCCGCGCCGTTCATCGCCGCGGCCACGGCCCGCAGCGCCGGTCCCACCGGCCGGCTGACCACCTGGCTCGCGCTCGACCCGGGCCGGACCGCGTTCGACGACCGGCTGCTCCACGGCGACGACCCGGTCGCCGCGTACGCCGCCTTCGCGGCGAGCGCCACCCGGCTGGTCGACGGCGCCGAGGACCACCTCACGACGCTCTTCCCGCCGGTCCGGCCGCGCGGCAGCTACCTCGAGGTCCGCTTCCCCGATGCCCAGCCCACCGACCGCGTCGGTGCGCTGCTCGAGGCGCTCGCCGGCCTCCTGTACGACGACGCGCGTCGTCGTACCGCCCTCGCGTCGCTCGCCGGCGAGCAGCACCGGCTCGCCGAGCACTGGGCCGCGGCGGCGGCCGGCACCGGCGACGCCGAGCGCGGCCTGGCCCTCCTCGGCCGGCACTTCACCGATCTCGAGGCCGCAGCATGAACCGCCCCACGAGGTTCTCGCCCTCCCCCGCTGCGCTCCTCCAGCCGACGACGTCGCGGGGACCCCGGTGAGCGTCCTCGTCGTGGCCGACCCGTGGGCCACCCTCGACCCGGCGATCGATGCGACGGTCGGCCTGGTCGCGGCCGCTCAGGACCTCGGCGTCGCGGTCCGCACCTGCACCCCCGAGGACCTCTCCGTCGTCGGCGGCCGGGTCCGGGCCCGGGCCACACCGGTCACCCTCGGGCCGCGGGCGCGCGGCGCCGACCACCGCTGGCTCGTGAGCACGCCCTGGTCACGCCCGGGCCGGCCCCAGGAGATCGACGTCGCCGCCGACACGCAGCTGGTGCTGCTCCGCATCGACCCGCCGGTCGACGGGCGGTACCTGCACACGACGTACCTCCTCGACCTCGTCGAGTCCGCCGGCACCCGCGTCGTCAACCGCCCCGAGGGCGTCCGCGCACTGCACGAGAAGCTCGTCGCGCTGCACTTCCCCGAGCTCTGCCCGGCGACCCTGGTCACCCCCGATCCCGCCGAGGTACGACGCTTCGTCACCGCGCACGGCAGTGCCGTCGTGAAGCCGCTCGACGGCTTCGGTGGGCTCGACGTGTGGCTGCTGCGCGACGACGGAGCCGCCCGCGCGCTGGCCGAGTCGGCGACCCTCGCGGGGCGGCGGCACGTGATCGTGCAGGCGTACCTGCCCGCCGTCCGGGAGGGGAACAAGCGACTGTTCCTGCTCGACGGCGAGGTCGTCGGCGCGGTCCTGCGTCGTCCCGACCCGGACGACTTCCGGATCGGCGCCCCCTGCGCGCGTGCCGAGGTCGACGACGCCGACCGCCGCATCGTCGCCGCCGTCGCTCCCCTGCTGCGCCGCCACGGCATCGCGATGGCCGGCCTCGACGTGATCGACGGCCGCCTGATCGAGGTCAACGTGACCTGCCCCGGCGGTACGGCCAAGGCCGACGCCCTGCTCGGCACCGACCTCAGTGGCACCTACCTGCGCCGACTGCTCCACCTGTCCCACCCGACCGCTCCACTCCCGAAAGCGAAGGTCCCCTCATGAGCACCACCGTGATCACCTGCATCGCCCTCATGGCCATCCTGCTGTTTGTCCTCGGCGCCAATGTCACCCGCCACCGCGCGATGCGCGGCGCCAACGGTGGCCCGCAGATGCCGACCGACCCCGCCGACCGCCTGCTCATCGCGCAACGGGCCCACGGCAACGCCGCCGAGTACGTCCCCACCCTCGTCGTCCTGCTCGTCGTCTGCTCGACGCTGACCGAGGGCTGGTGGCTCGACGCCCTCGCGATCGCCGCCGCGGCCGCACGCCTCCTCCACGCGTACGGGATGTTGTCGTCGAAGACCCTCGCCGCGCACGGCCCGGTCCGGGACTCGGGGGCGATGGTCACCTACGCCGCCGGGATCGCGCTCGGCGTCACGGCCCTCGTGGCGATGTGAAGCCGGTCATCGGCGTCGCGGGCCACCGGCAGCTGGTCCCGAGGACCTTCGGCGAGCTCCCGGTGCACGGCACCCCGGCCTGGTACGCCGACGCCATCACCGCGTGCGGCGGCAGACCGGTCGTGGTGCCACCCGGCACGGGACCCGACCTCCTGGACCTGCTCGACGGCGTGGTGCTCACCGGCGGCGACGACCTCGGTGCGGACCCGGCGCGGGACGCCGACGAGGTCGCGCTGGCCCGGACGGCGATCGCGGCCGGGCTCCCGGTCCTCGGTGTGTGCCGCGGGCTGCAGGTCCTCGTGGTCGCCTTCGGCGGCACCCTGCGCGGCGGCCTCGACCACGTGCACCCGGGAAGAGGACACCTCGTCACGACGGCGCCCGGATCGACCATCCGGTCGCTGCTGGGAGCGGCCACGACCACCTCGGCGCTGCACCAGCAGGCCGCCGCCACACCGGGGCCGCACTGGGTGCCGACGGCCTGGACGGACGACGGCGTGATCGAGGCGATCGAGCCCACCGATCCGTCCGTCACGGCGCTCGGCGTCCAGTGGCACCCCGAGCTCCACTGGAACGACTCGCCCCACGACCCCACAGGACCGGCGGTCTTCGCGTGGCTGGTCGCCAAGGCAGGAAATCGGTTCGACACCGGCTGATCTCCCGTCGTACCGTCCCTCTCGATGTCGAGACACCTCCCGGACAAGATCGCCCGCCTCGCCGGACCCACCCCCCTCGTCCGGCGCCTCTCGGCGCAGTCGGTGCTCTCGGCGTTCGGCGACGGGGTCTTCCTCACCGGCAGCGCGGTGTTCTTCACCCAGATCGTCGGCCTCTCCGCCGCCCAGGTGGGCCTCGGGCTGTCGATCGCGGGCGCGGTCACGTTCGTGCTCGCCGTCCCGCTCGGCAAGCTGAGCGACCGGTTCGGCGCCAAGCGGGTGTGGGCGCTGTCGTCGCTGGTCGAGGCGCTGCTCTACCTCGCCTGGCTCGCGGTGGGCGGGTTCGCGACCTTCGTGGCGATGCTCGTCGTGCTCGAGCTGGTGGCGACGGCGAGCCGGTCCGCGCGCAACGCCTACCGCTTCGACATCTTCCCGCGCGAGGAGCGGGTCTCGTCCAACGCCTACTTCCGCGCGGCCCGCAACGTGGGCTACACCCTCGGCGCGCTGCTCGCCGGCATCGCGCTGGCGACCAACAGCGACGACGTGATCCGGGCGGTCCCCCTCGCGACCGCCGCCCTCCTCGTCCTCAACGCGGTGCTGGTCTCCCGGCTGCCCTCGGCCGTCCACCACGTCGAGGAGGCGCCGCTCGAGGCCGCGCTGGAGACTGTGCTCGACGGAGGGGGAGGCGACAGCCGGAGCGCCCTGCGCAACAAGGGGTACGTCGCCATGGCGATCCTCGGCGGCATCCTGGGCACCCACCAGGTCCTGCTCAACGTGGTGATCCCGCTGTGGCTGGTCGAGGAGACCGACGCGCCCCGCGTCCTGCTGGCCTGGCTGTTCGGCACCAACACGGTGATGGCCGTGCTGCTGCAGGTGGCGGCCGCGCGCGGCATCACGACCGTCGCGGACTCACTGAAGGCGCAGCGCCGCGGCGCGTTCTTCTTCGTGCTGTCGTGCGGGATCGTGCTGGTCACCCACGACACCGTCGGCTGGGTGACGATCGTGCTGGTCTGGGTCGGCCACGTGACGGTGACCGGCGCCGAGCTCTACCAGTCCGCGGGCGAGTGGGGCCTGCAGGCCGAGCTCTCCGACCCCGCCCGCCGCGGCGAGTACCAGGGCGTCTCCCAGCTCGGCTACACCCTCGGCACCGTCTGGGCGCCGGCGCTCTACACCTTCCTCGCGATGCACTGGGGGGCGCAGGGCTGGCTGGTGATCGCCGCGATCGTGCTGGTGGCCGCCGTCCTGATCCACCCGGCGGCGCGGGCCGCGGAGCGACACCTGACCCGGGTGGGTGTGGCAGCCCCCGAGCCTGCTTGAATCCACGGATGGCCACCGCGAAGCACTGGATTGCCGGCGCCCGACTCCGCACCCTGCCGGCGGCCGTCGCCCCGGTCCTCGTCGGCACCGCCGTGGCGGTGTACGCCGACCAGGGCGTCTGGTGGAAGGCGTTGCTCGCACTCGTCGTGAGCCTGGCCCTACAGGTCGGCGTCAACTACGCCAACGACTACTCCGACGGCATCCGCGGCACCGACGACGAGCGGGTCGGCCCGCTGCGCCTGGTCGGCTCCGGCCTGGCCACCCCCGGCGCCGTGAAGCGCGCGGCCTTCCTGTCCTTCGGCGTCGCCGCCGTCGCGGGTCTCGGCCTGGCCGCCGCGACGTCGTGGTGGCTGGTCGCCGTCGGTGCGCTCAGCGTGCTGGCCGCCTGGTACTACACCGGCGGCTCGAAGCCCTACGGCTACCTCGGCCTCGGCGAGGTCATGGTCTTCGTGTTCTTCGGCCTCGTCGCCGTCGTCGGCACGACGTGGGTCCAGACCGAGGCGTGGGGCGAGATCGGCTGGGCGTCCGTCGCCGCCGGCTGCGGTGTCGGTGCGCTCGCCTGCGCGATCCTCGTCGCCAACAACCTGCGCGACATCCCCACCGACGAGGTCGCCGGCAAGATCACCCTCGCGGTGCGCCTCGGCGACCGTCGTACCCGGGCCTTCTACGCCGTGCTCGTCGCCCTGTCCGCGGTCGCGGTCGTCGTGCTCGCCGCGCTCACGTCGTGGTGGGCGCTGCTCGGCCTCGGCTTCCTGCTGCCGGCCACGAAGGCCGCGCGGATCGTGCTCGGCGGCGCGGGCGGTCCGGCGCTGATCCCGGTCCTCCAGCAGACCGGCATCGCCGAGCTGGGCTGGGCCGTGCTGGCCGGCGCCGGACTGGTGATCGCCGGCGCCTGAGGACTCCTCAGTCCTCGTCCTCCTTGGACCGCATCTCCTCGTACTTCTCGGTGATCCGGCCGGCGCGCTCCTCGACCTTCACGGCGAGCGCGCTGCGCTGGCGCTCGAGGATGACGTACGACGCGAACCCGCTCACCAGGAACGCGATGATCAGCACGATCAGCACGTTGACGGAGTCGGCGACGAGGAACCACACCCCGAACACGATGCAGAACGCGCCGACGAACAGTCCGACGCGCAGGGCGGTGTAGATCCAGAACTCCTTCACCCCGCAAGGGTAGGCCGGACCGTTGCCGGATCGAGACCCGGGGACCCGTGGCCGATCACCAGTCCCGCTCTACGCTGGAGGCGTGAAGCTCCTGCTCGTCGTCCTCGTCTTCGCGGCCGCCACCTACCTGGCGATCCGCTGGATGCAGGACCGCGGGCTCGGCGGCCAGTCCGCGCCGCGCCGGCCCTCGCGGCCGCAGCCGCCCGCCCGGCCGGTCGCGCCCGACGACGACGAGTCGTTCCTGCGCGACCTCGACTGGCAGCGACGCAAGGAGCGGCGCCAGCCGAAGCCGCCGGACAACCCCGACGCCTGACCCTTCCCACTCGGGACAACGCCTCGAGTGGGCGAGAACCACAGATTCCGGTCGATTCTGGCTCTCCTGACAGATCCGTGGGTCAGGTAGGTGCTGGCTGCCTTCACGGTTGCGGTGGCGTGGGGGGTGGGTGAGTGGCTGGGTCCGCCGGTCGGGTGGCGGTCCGGCGCTCGCGCACACCCCCTCGAGTGGGCACA
>NZ_LMIT01000010.1:318884-529800 GCF_001428825.1 Nocardioides sp. Root240
TTGTGACCACTCGTGGGGGTCTCCGACTGGCCGCCGATCAACACGGGCCGGGCGGCCGCGTCAGCGGCGGCGCGGACGAAGTCCGCGCCGACAACCGCGCCGCNAGGCGCCGCGAAGCGGCGGAGCGCAGCGACGTCCTTGACGCCGGGGGTCGGTCGGCTGACGCGCGGCCGCCCCAGGAGCCACGGCCCCGGAGTCAGCGCGGAGTCAGCGCTGGTCGAGGAACGCGGGCCGCTCGAGGCCGGCGTACGAGTGCTGGCTCGACGTCGAGAAGTAGTTGATCCCGATGAAGTTGAACCACAAGGTGGCGACGCCGACCAGCGCCAGCATGGCGGCGCGGCGGCCCTTCCAGCCGGCGGTCGCGCGGGCGTGGAGGTAGCCGGCGTACACGACCCAGGTGATGAACGCCCACACCTCCTTCGGGTCCCAGTTCCAGTAGCGCGACCAGGCCTCGTGGGCCCAGATCGGGCCGGTGATGAGGACCGCGAAGGTCCACACCGGGAACGCGAAGGCGTGCACGCGGTAGGCGAGCCGGTCGAGGGCGTCGAGCTGCGGCACGCGGGCCAGCCAGCGGCCGAGCGGACGGCCGGCGGCGGCTGCGCGGCGCTCGGCGCGCATCCGGACGAGGTACATGATCGAGGCGATGCCGCCGAGCGTGAACGCGCCGGTCGCGGTCGCGGCGGACACCACGTGGATGACCAGCCACGGCGAGTTCAGCGCCTCGGACAGGGGCGCGACCGCGTCGTGCAGCCAGATGACCGCGACCATCAGCACGGTGATCACGAAGCCGACGACGAGCGGGCCCATCCAGCCGAGGCGGAAGCGGCGGTAGAGCGCGAGGTAGAGCGCCGCCACGATGAACGAGCCGGTCAGCGTGAACTCGTACATGTTGCCCCACGGCACCCGGTTCGGGTCCGCGGCCATGCCGCGCCCGACGAGCGCCACGAAGTGGAAGGCGGCGGCCAGGCAGGTCAGCATCAGGCCGAGCCGGCCGAGGAAGGCGACCCGCGGCGAGTCCTCGCCAGCGCCGGCAGGTGCGGCCGGGGTGGCGGTGCCGACGTACCCACCCTCGGCGACGGTGTCGCCGCCGCCCGCCGTGACCAGGTCGCCGGCGACCGCCGGCTGGCGCAGCGCGGCCCACTCGGCGAGGTGGACGAGGAGCGCGAGGAAGTAGAGGACCCCCGCGGCCGCGACCGTCTGGTTGCTCAGCGCCTCCCAGTTGGCGTCGGTCATCGTGGGTCCTCCTTGAGCTGGCCGAGCAGCGTGGAGAGGACCTCGTCCATCTCACCGTTGCCGGACCGATCGAGTACGGCGAGCTCGACAAGCGTCTCGCCACTGCCGTCCATTGTGCCGGGGATCGCCCGCACCCACACGCGGCGGGGGCGGAGGAAGAGCGAGGCGCACAGACCGACCAGCGCCATGATGACGCCGACCAGGGCGACGCCCTTCCCGGGCGTCTGGCTGATCTGGACCCGGATCCAGGGGTCGACGCGGTCGAAGGTGACCGAGCCCAGGCCGTCGGGCAGCTCGAAGGTGTCGCCGATCTGCAGGTCGACGCGGACCGGCTTGCCGTCCTTCTCGATCTGCTTGGCGTTCATCTTGTCGAGCACGTAGACCGACTGCGAGCGCCCCGAGTCGTAGCCGAGGTCGCCGGTGTAGGCGAGCATCGACAGGGTCGGGTTGAGGTCCTCGCCGAAGACGGTGACCGGGTTGCCGTTGCGGAAGTCGAACGTCGGGTAGAACAGCCCCTCCAGGCCGATCTGCGGATTGGTCGACGGCGGCTTGATCACGCCGAAGGAGAGGAAGCTGGCGTCCTGCGGCAGGAAGGGCGTCGGTCCGGTGTAGGTGATCTTGCCCGTGCCGTCGCGCACGGTGACGACCGGCGCGTACCCGTGCCCGATGAGGAAGACGTCGGTGCCGTCGATCTCGAGCGGGTGGTTGACCCGGAGGTCGTAGTGCTTCTCGGGGGCGTCCTGCGACGCGTGGTAGCTCAGGTGGGCCTCGAACTTGCGGGCCTGGCCGGTCTTGGGCCCCTTCTTGATCCACTCGACGTCGAACTCGTCGACGGTGAAGCGGAAGTCCTTCATCTGCTTCGTGGTGAACAGACCGCCGGGCTTGAAGTCGTCGTACTGCGTGAGGTTGTTGCTGAACGTGCTGCCCTCGGTGATGATCACGCCGCCCTGGTAGCCCCACAGCCCGCCGACGGCGAAGCCGGCCAGCACGACGAGCACCGACAGGTGGAAGAGCAGGTTCCCGGCCTCGCGCAGGTAGCCCCGCTCGGCCGCGACGTAGTCGTCGCCGGCGCTCGCCGCGCGCAGCCGGTGCCGCTTGCCGAGCACACTGCGCGCACGGTCGAGCACCTCGTCGACCGACAGCTCGGTCCGGTACGACGCCTGCACGGGCATCCGCGTCAGGTTCCTCGGCGCGACGGGCGGCTGCGCGCGCAGGGCCCGATAGTAGACGAACAGGCGCGGCACGATGCAGCCGACGAGCGAGAGCACGAGCAGCAGGTAGATCGCGGAGAACCACGGCGAGGAGTAGACGGAGAAGAGGTCGAGCTTCTCGTAGACCGGGGTCAGCTTCGGGTGCTCGTCCTTCCACTTGGTCACCTTCAGCGCGTCGACGCCCGCCTGCGGGATGACCGAGCCCGGGATCGCCGCGAGCGCGAGCAGCAGGAGCAGCATCAGCGCGGTGCGCATCGAGGTGACCTGGCGCCACAGCCAGCGCAGCAGCTCGCGCGCCGTCAGCTCGCCGGGCCGGCGGTCCTGGTCGCTCACACCGACACCTGGAAGGTGTCGACGAGGTGGAGCTGCATCCACTGCACGATGTGGTCCCACCAGCCGGTGACCATCAGCACGCCGATGAGGACCAGGAAGGCGCCGCCGATGCGCATGATGAGGACCTGGTGGCGTCGCACCCAACCGAGGGCGCGGGAGAGCCGGTTGTAGGCCAGCGCGACCACGATGAAGGGCAGCCCGAGGCCGAGGGCGTAGCAGAGCGCGAGGATCGCGCCGCGGGTCGCGGTCGCGCCGTCGGCGTAGGTCAGGTTGAGGATGACGCCGAAGGTCGGGCCGACGCAGGGCGTCCATCCGATCGCGAAGAGCGCGCCGATCAGCGGCGCGGCCCCGAGGCCGACCGCGGGGATCTTGTGGATGCGCAGGTCGCGCTGGAAGAGCGACAGCGCGCCGGCGAAGACCAGGCCGAGCACGATCAGCACCGCGCCGAGCGCCAGCTGGAGCTCGTCCTGCCAGCGGCGCAGGGACGTGCCGAGCGAACCGAAGGCGGTGCCGTAGAAGACGAAGACGATCGCGAACCCGAGCACGAACAGCACCGAGCCCAGCAGCATCCGGCCGCGGCGGTTGCTCGCCTTACCCGCGGCGAGGTCGGCGCCGGACAGGCCGGTGGCGTAGGAGAGGTAGCCCGGCAGCAGCGGCAGCACGCACGGGGAGAAGAAGGAGACCAGGCCCGCGATCGCCGCGACCGGGATCGCCAGGCCGAGCGAACCGGCGGCCGCCTGCTCCTGGAACCACTCCCCCATCAGGAATCGTTCTCCGCGAGGATGTCCTCGACGACGGAGGTCAGCGTGGTCCGCGACGGGACCGGACCGTTGATCAGGGCCGCGACCCGGCCCTGCTGGTCCAGGAAGATCGTGGCCGGCATGGACGGCGGCGCGTACTCGCCGAGCGCGAGCAGCGTCTCGCTGCCGGGGTCGTAGAGCGAGGGGTAGTCGACGCCGCGGTCCTTCTCGAAGGTGGCGGCGTTCTCGGGCGCGAGGTCGCGGATGTTGATGCCCACGAAGGCGACCTCCTCCTTGCCGAGCTCCTCCTCCGCGTCCACGAGCATCGGCATCTCCTTGCGGCACGGGCCGCAGCCCGACCACCACACGTTGAGGACGACGACCTTGCCGCGCAGGTCGGCGACGTCGAGCGGCTCGCCCTGCACCGTCGTACCGGAGATGTCGACGGGGTCCTGCCGGTCGCTCGTCGCGACGGTGACGACGTTGCCCTCACCGCCGACGTACTCGAGGTCGCCGGTGCCGCCCACGTCGGAGCAGGCGCTGGCCAGCAGCAGGACGCCGGCCAGTCCTGCCAGCGCGCGGGCGGGACGTCTCATGCTGGCGGGGTCCCCTCGGGCTTGTTCTCCTCCGGGGCGTCGCCGGCCGAGAACGGAGCCGCGATGTCGCCGGTCGGGATCAGGTCGATCGCCGGCTCGGCGTACGAGATCTCGACCAGGTCCTCACCGGCGAAGCCGAAGGAGGTGATCGAGCACAGCGTGCACTGCCGCTTGCGCGGGTCGTGGAGGAACGAGCGCTTCTCCGCCGCGAGCCGGGTCGTCCAGATCGGCAGCTGGTGGGAGACGAGCACCGCCTCGTGGCCGGCCGCGTCGCGGCGGGCGTCGTGGACGGCCGCCATCATCCGCTCGACGATCGCCTTGTAGGGCTCACCCCACGACGGACGGAACGGGTTGTAGAGGTGGCGCCAGAGCAGCGGGTTGCGCAGCGCGTTGTTGCCCTTGCCGAAGGTCAGGCCCTCGAACCGGTTCTGCGACTCGAGGACGCGTGGCTCGAGGCCGACCTCGAGCCCCAGCGCGGCGGCGAGCGGGGCCGCCGTCTCCTGCGCGCGCTCGAGCGGCGAGGAGCGGATCAGCGTGATGTCGTTGCCCTTCATCGCCTCCGCGACCCGGTCGGCCATCGCCCGGCCACGCACCGACAGGTGGAAGCCGTCGCGGCGGCCGTAGAGGATGCCCTGCGGGTTGTGGACCTCGCCGTGGCGGACCAGGTGGACGATCGTGTCGGGGGTGCTCATTCGTCAGCCTTCTCGGTGGTTGAGGTGCGAGCGCCAGCGAGCCTCGAAACCTCGGCGGCGGCGCGGGCGGCCGCCGGAAGGGCGTCGAGGACCTGCTGGACGGCCCGGTCGTCGTGGGAGGACGAGACGAACCACGACTCGTACGCCGACGGCGGCAGGTGCACGCCCTGGTCGAGCATGGAGTGGAAGAAGGCGGCGTACGCCGGCACGTCCGTGCGCTGCGCCTCGGCGTAGTTGCTGACCGGCTCGTCGGTGAGGAACACCGAGAACATGGAGCCGGTCGACTGGATCACGTGCGGCAGGCCGGCGGCGGCGAACGTCTCGGCCACCCCGGCGCGCAGCGCGTCGGCGACGACGTCGAGGCGGGCGTACACCTCGTCGGTCGCGTGGGTCAGCGTCGCGAGGCCGGCCGCCGTGGCGACCGGGTTCCCCGAGAGGGTGCCGGCCTGGTAGACGGGGCCCTCCGGCGCGAGGTGGCCCATCACGTCGGCGCGGCCACCGAAGGCCGCGGCGGGCAGCCCGCCCCCCATCACCTTGCCGAAGGTCATCAGGTCCGGGACCCAGCCCTCCACCGCACCGTCGGTGCCCCACTGGCCGGCCCTCGAGACACGGAAGCCGGTCATCACCTCGTCGCTGACGAACAGCGCGCCGTGGGCGCGGCACGTCTCGGCGAGGAACTGGTTGAAGCCCGGCGCCGGCGGGACGACGCCCATGTTGCCGGGGGCGGCCTCGGTGATCAGGCACGCGATCCGGTCGCCGTGCTCGGCGAAGACCGCGGCGACCGCCTCGCGGTCGTTGTACGGCAGCACCAGGGTCAGCTCGGTGGAGCTGGCGGGCACGCCCGGCGTACCGGGGATGGAGAAGGTGGTCAGCCCGGACCCGGCCGCGGCGAGCAGCGAGTCGACGTGGCCGTGGTAGCAGCCGGCGAACTTCACGACGACGTCGCGACCGGTGAACCCGCGGGCGAGGCGGATCGCCGACATGGTCGCCTCGGTGCCCGAGGACACCAGGCGCAGCCGCTCGACCGGGGTGCGCGCGACGATCGCCTCGACCAGGGCGACCTCGCCCTCGGTGGGCGTGCCGTACGACGTACCGCGCGACACCGCCTCCGAGATCGCCTCGACCACCGCGGGGTGGCCGTGGCCCAGGAGCATCGGTCCCCACGAGCAGACCAGGTCGACGTACCGGTTGCCGTCGACGTCGGTCAGCCACGGGCCGGTGGCGGAGCGGATGAAGCGGGGCGTCCCGCCGACGGCGTTGAAGGCCCGGACCGGTGAGTTGACCCCTCCCGGGGTCACGGCGCGGGCCCGGGCGAACAGCTCGTCGGAGCCGGAGGTCACGAGGTCGGGCACCGCGCCATTGTCACCGATCGCCCCCGGCCCCCCGACATCGCCGTCGCTTCCTGAGAGGCACCTGAGCACGTGGCGGTCCGCCAGGGGGTGATGTCACATCCGGCGTCTTTGTGCCGCGTGCACATACCACGGCGCCCGCATTGTGGGCCGGATCATGTGACACCCATAACTTCGGTGTGTCACGATTCGTTCTCCAGGTGTCGCGCCGTCGTGGCCTCCATCACCGGGGGCCGGAAGTTCTCGGCCGACGCACAGGTGGGGGCTTAGAGGGAGCGGCCCACGCGAGACGGCCAGCAATGGCCAAGGGGAGAGAGACGGGACATGTCGAGGAAGCGTCTGGGGCGGCTGCAGCGCGCCGCCACCATCATTCCGCTGGCACTGCTGTCGGCAGCCTGGACCGCTTCGGTCGCTGGTATCGGCGGCGTGTCGGCCCCGGTCATCGCGGCCGACAGCCCGGGTCGGGTCACCGACGACACGAGCGTGCCCGAGGAAGAGATCGAGGACCCCGCGAGCCTCTCCGACCCGTCCGAGGTGGAGGGCCTCGACGGAAACACGGCAGGCATCGTCAACGCGGCGTCGACCAACGCCATCCCGGCGGCGGCCCTGGCGGCCTACCAGCGCGCCGAGACGGTCATCAACTCCGCTGACAAGAGCTGCAAGATCACCTGGCAGCTGATCGCCGCGATCGGTCGCGTCGAGTCCGACCACGGCCGCTTCGGCGGCAACGTCCTCAACGACGACGGCGTGGCGACTCCGGGCATCTACGGCATCCCGCTCAACGGCAAGAAGAACACCAAGGCCGTCTCCGACACCGACGCGGGCGTCTACGACAACGACACCCAGTGGGACCGCGCCGTCGGCCCGATGCAGTTCATCCCGTCGACCTGGCAGGTCGTCGGCGTGGACGCCGACGACGACGCCGCCCGCAACCCGCAGGACATCGACGACGCTGCGCTCGCCGCCGCGGTCTACCTCTGCTCCGGCGACGGCGACCTGTCCACGGTGGCCGGCCAGCGTGCCGCGGTCTACCGCTACAACCACAGCGACGCCTACGTCGACCTGGTCCTCAAGATCATGAACGCCTACCTCGAGGGCGACTTCACCTCGGTGCCGAACAACTCGACCGCCGCGGGCTACGTCGTCCCCGAGCCGCCGAGCTTCAACGTCGGCGGCCCGAAGGGCACGAAGGGCCACAACGGCCACACGGGCGGCTCCACCGGCGGCACGTCCGGCGGCGGCACCGACACCCCGGGTGGCGGCGGCACCGACACCCCCGGTGGTGGCGACGGCGGGACCCCCGGCGGCACCCCCGGCGGCGGTGGCGACGGCGGCACTCCGACGGTCCCGAACGTCCCCGACGTCCCGGCTGCGGTCAAGGACACCGTCGACAAGGTCGACACCGGCGTGGGCACCGTGACCTCGAACCTGATCAGCGGCCTCCTCGGCCCGCTGACCAAGAGCGAGGCGCAGACCAAGTGCCAGGCGACGTACCCGAAGCTCACGCAGACGGTGCAGCTCCTGAACTGCCTCCTGAGCTACGGACTCGGCAAGTAGCCCCCAGCACGACCCGCGAGAGCCCCGGCCTTCCCC
Organism: Nocardioides sp. Root240; assembly: GCF_001428825.1. Classification (GTDB taxonomy): domain Bacteria; phylum Actinomycetota; class Actinomycetes; order Propionibacteriales; family Nocardioidaceae; genus Nocardioides. The sequence goes on from NZ_LMIT01000010.1 coordinate 326,632, forward strand.
CAGGCCCGGGGCTCTCGTCATTTTTCTCCCCGAACCGTGCGTGATGGCACCACGAACCGTGCGTGATGGCACCACGAACCGTGCGTGATGGCANNGTGCGAGGAACGGAAGCGCGAGGTGCGTGTCGTGGCGGGCCGACGACGCGGCCCCCACCCCGAGGTGCCACGAGGCCCACTTCGTGGTGCCACGAGGCACGGCTCGTGGTGCCACGAGGCGCAGTTCGTCAGCGCAGGAGGCGGGCGGCCTCGGTGGCCCAGTAGGTGAGGATCACGTCGGCGCCGGCGCGGTGGATCGAGGTGAGGGTCTCGAGGATGGCGGGCTCGCGGTCGATCCAGCCGTGGGCGGCGGCGGCCTCGAGCATGGAGTACTCACCCGAGATGTTGTACGCCGCGACAGGTACGCCGAGCTCGCCGGCGGCATCGGCCACCCGGCGCAGCACGTCGAGGTAGGCGAGCGCGGGCTTCACCATCACGATGTCGGCGCCCTCGTCGATGTCGAGCAGCGCCTCGCGGACGCCCTCGCGGGCGTTGCGGCCGTCCTGCTGGTAGGTACGCCGGTCGCCCTGCAGCGAGCTGTCGACGGCCTCGCGGAAGGGGCCGTAGAAGGCGGAGGCGTACTTGGAGGAGTACGCCAGGATCCCGGTCGTGGTGTGGCCGGCCTCGTCGAGGGCGTCGCGGACCACGGCGACCTGGCCGTCCATCATGCCGCTGGGTCCGACCATGCCGACGCCGGCCTCGGCGTGCAGGACGGCCATGTCGGCGTACCGCGCGAGGGTGGCGTCGTTGTCGACCGTGCCGTCGGCGGCCAGCACGCCGCAGTGGCCGTGGTCGGTGAACTCGTCGAGGCACAGGTCGCTCATCACGACGAGCGCGTCGCCGACCTCGCTGACCACGTCACGGATGGCGACGGTCAGGATGCCGTCGGGGTCCGTGGCGCCGGAGCCGGCGGCGTCCTTGTGCTCAGGGATCCCGAAGAGCATCACGCCGCGAAGGCCGGCCTCGGCGGCCTCGGCGACGGCCTTGCGGAGCGTGTCGCGGGTGTGCTGGACGACGCCCGGCATCGAGCCGATCGGGAGTGGCTCGGTGGCGCCCTCGCGCACGAACAGCGGCAGCACCAGCTGGGCCGGCCGCAGCGAGGTCTCGGCGACCAGGTCCCGCATCGCCGCGGTGGTGCGCAGGCGGCGGGGGCGGACGACGGGACGCTCGAAGTCGGTCATGCGATCGATTCTCCCACCCTCAAAAACAGGTCGTGTGCCTGCGCCCCCGGAACACCGGGGTCACAGGCNNNAGCAGGTCCTCAGGCCTTGCGGCGGCGGGCCGACGGCTTGCGGTCGCTCGGCTTGGTGACCGGCTCGCCGTTCTCGACCATCGCGGCGCGGCGCTCGGAACCGAAGCCGGCGAGCGCCTCGACGAGCAGGTCGACGTCGGGCTGCGGGGCGATCACGTCGACGCGCAGGCCGTGCTCCTGGGCCGTCTTGGCGGTGGCCGGGCCGATGACCGCGATCACCGTCGACGGGTGCGGCTTGCCGGCGATGCCGACCAGGTTGCGCACCGTCGAGGACGACGTGAACACGACCGCGTCGAACTTGCCGGTCTTGATCGCGTCGCGCGTCGGCGCCGGCGGCGGGGCGGCCCGGACGGTGCGGTACGCCGTGACGTCGTCGCACTCCCAGCCGAGGTCGATCAGGCCAGCGACGAGGTTCTCGGTCGCGATGTCGGCGCGCGGCAGGAAGACCCGGTTGATCGGGTCGAGCTGCTCGTCGTACTCCGGCCAGTCCTCGAGCAGGCCGGCGGCGGACTGCTCACCCGACGGCACCAGGTCGGCACGCAGGCCCCAGGCGGCGATCGCGGCGGCGGTCTTGTCGCCGACCGCGGCGATCTTCAGGCCCGAGAAGGCACGGGCGTCGAGGCCGTACTCCTCGAACTTCTCGCGCACCGCCTTGACGGCGTTGACCGAGGTGAAGGCGATCCACTCGTAGCGGCCCTCGACGAGGCCGCGGACGGCCTTGTCCATCTGCTGCGGGTTGCGCGGCGGCTCGACCGAGATGGTCGGGACCTCCTCCGGCACGCCGCCGAACTCGCGCAGACGGTTCGACAGCGAGGCGGACTGCTCCTTGGTGCGAGGCACCAGCACGCGCCAGCCGAACAGCGGCTTGGTCTCGAACCACGACAGCTTCTCGCGCAGGTCGACGACCGAGCCGATGACCGTGATCGCCGGCGGGGTGATCCGGGCGGCGCGCACGTCGGCCGCGATCCGCTCGAGGGTCGAGGTGATCGTCTGCTGCTCAGTCGTCGTGCCGACACGGGTCATCGCGACCGGGGTCTGCGGCGACCGGCCGGTGGCGATCAGCTGCTTGGCGATGTCGCCGATCTGGCCGACCGCCGAGAGCAGCACCAGGGTCGGGGTGTCGGCGTAACGGGTCCAGTCGACCTTGTCGCCGCACGTCACCACGGCCACCTCGCGGTGGTCCTTGGTGGTCAGCGGGATGCCGGCGTACGCCGGGACCGCGCCCACCGAGGAGACGCCCGGGACGACCTCGAAGCCGAGGCCGGCCTTGGCGACCGCCTGCGCCTCCTCGGGGCCCGAGGCGTAGAGGAACGGGTCGCCACCCAGCAGGCGGACGACACGCACGCCGCGCTTGGCCTGCTTCACGACGACCTTCGCGCGGGCGGCGTGGGTGAGCGGCTGGCCGTCCTCGCCGAAGCCGCCGTCGATGAACTCGACCTCGTCGGAGGTCTCCTCACCGGTCGCCGCGGCCCGGGCGCGCACCACCTGGACCATGTCGGCGTGGCCGGGCTCCTCGGTGATGACCACGTCGGCGTCCTCGATGAGCCGGACGGCACGCACGGTCAGCAGGTCCGGGTCACCGGGGCCGGTGCCGACGAAGGCAACACCGCCGGGCTTGGCCTGGGGGGCGGGAGTCGGGGCAGCCTGGGCTGTCGTGGCTCGCGTCATGGGTTGAGCACCTCTGCAGGTCGTGCGGATGGGTGGGAAGCAGGTCCGGGGAGTGACGGACCGACGAGTTCTGCGGCACCGTCCTCGAGCATCTCGGCGGCCAGGGCCTCGCCGAGCGTGGTGGCGGCGGCCGGCCAGTCGGCCGGGTCGTCGCCGAGCGCCGCGGAGGCCGAGCGGCGGACGGAGAGCGCGCCGTCCTCGGAGAGGACGACCGCGCGGAGCCAGATCTCGGGGCCGTCGTCGCCCTCGGCGATCTCGGCGAGGGCACCGATCGGGGCGGCACAGCCGCCCTCGAGCCGGGCCATGACGGTGCGCTCGGCGCTGACCGCCGCACGGGTGCCCGCGTCGTCGAGCCGGGCGAGGAGGGCGAGGGTGGCGGCGTCGTCGGCACGGCACTCGATGGCGAGCGCGCCCTGGCCGGGGGCCGGGAGCACCTGCAACGGGTCGAGCACCTCGGTGGCCTCGTCGGCACGCTCGAGCCGGGCCAGACCGGCGCGGGCGAGCACCACGGCGTCGAACTCGCCGGAGCGGACCTTGCCGATGCGGGTGTCGACGTTGCCACGGACGCCGGCGATCTCGAGGCCGAGGCCGAGCGCCTCGATCTGCGCGACGCGGCGCGGGGAGCCGGTGCCGAGCCGGCTGCCCGGGGGCAGCTCGCCGAGGGTGAGCCCGTCGCGGGCGACGATCACGTCGCGCGGGTCCTCCCGGACAGGTACGGCGGCCAGCGCGATCCCCTCGGTGGCGTAGGTGGGGAGGTCCTTCAGCGAGTGCACGGCCACGTCGACCTCGCCGGCCAGCAGCGCGTCGCGCAGCGCGCTGACGAAGACACCGGTCGAGGGCGCCCCGGTGAGCGGGGTGCCCGCGGCCTGGCTGCGGTCGCCGTCGGTCGTGATCTCGACCAGCACGGTCTCGACGCCGGTGCGCTCGGTGATGGCGGTGGCGACGTGGCCGGACTGCGTGGTCGCGAGGGCACTGCGGCGCGTGCCGATCCTCAGGGTCGTGGGCGCGGTCATGAGCCGGCCTCCTCGACACCGATCGGGCGGGTGACGGCGTCGACGGCCTCGGGGTCGAGGGCGAAGAGCTCGGCGAGCGCGGCGGCGTAGGAGACGGCGCCCTGCTCGTTGGCGAGCTCCTTGACGCGCACGGTGGGCTCGTGGAGCAGTTTGTCGGCGACCCGGCGCACGGCGTGCCGGATCTCCTCGCGGGTGGCCGCGTCGAGGTCGGGCAGGCGGGCCTCGAGGCGGCTCATCTCGGCGTCGACCACGTTGGTGGCCATCGAGCGGAGCGCGACGACGGTCGGGGTGACGCTGGCCTGGCGGCGCGCGGCGAGGAAGGCGGTGACCTCCTCGCCGAGGATCCGGCGGACCTCGAGCACCTCCTGGCCGGTGGCGCTGTCCTGCAGCACCTCGGCGAGCTCGGCGAGGCCGACCAGGGTCACGGACTCGAGCGCGCGCACGTCGCGGTCGATGTCGTGCGGCAGCGCGAGGTCGATCAGCGCGACCGGCTTGTCGTTGCCGGCGCGGGCAGCGGCCAGCTGGGCGGCGTCGATGATCGAGCCGGCGGAGCCGGTGCAGGAGATGACGAGGTCGGCCCGGCCGAGCTCGGTGGCCAGCTCCTCGAGCGGGACGGCCTGGGCGTCGTACTGCGACGCCAGCCACTCCCCCCGCTCGACCGAGCGGTTGACGACGCTCAGCGTGCCGGCGCCGAGGCGGCTCACGGTCGCGGTGGCCAGGCCGGCCATCGCGCCGGCGCCGACCACGACGACGTACTGGCCCTGGACCGGGCCGACCGCCTTCGTCGTCTCGCCGAGCGCGGCGCTGACCAGGGTCGGAGCGACCTGATCGATGTCGGTCTCGGCGCGGGTGCGCTTGCCGACGCGCAGGGCCTGCTGGAAGAGCAGGTTGAGCGCGGGGCCGACGGTGCCGAGCTCCTGGCCGCGGCGCAGCGCCTCGCGGGTCTGGCCGAGGATCTGGCCCTCGCCGACCGCCATCGAGTCGAGGCCCGCGGCGACCTGGAAGAGGTGCGAGATCGCGCCGTCGTCGTAGTGGACGTAGAGGTGCGGGAGCATCGCCTCGGTCGTCTCGCCGGCCTGCTCGACGAGGAGCCGGGAGATCTGCTCGATGCTGCCGTGGAAGCGCTCGACCTCGGTGTAGATCTCGAGGCGGTTGCAGGTCGCGATGACCGTCGCCTCGGTGACGTGCTCGCACGACGCGGCGTCGGCCACCAGCTTGTGGACGCCGTCCTCGTCGAGTGCGACGCGCTCGAGCAGCGACATCGGCGCCGAATTGTGGGAGATCCCCACGACCAGCACGCTCATGCGGCACCTCCGTCGGCGGTTGCGGCAGCGGCCGGTCCGGGCTCGGCACCGTTGGCCTTGCGCTGCTCGTGGTAGGCGAGGATCTGCAGCTCGATGGAGAGGTCGACCTTGCGGACGTCGACACCCTCGGGGACGGCCAGCACGGCCGGCGCGAAGTTCAGGATGCTGGTGATGCCGATCGCGACCATCCGGTCGGCGACGTCCTGCGCGGCGACCGCCGGCGTCGCGATGACGCCGATGGCGACGTCGTGGTTGCGGACCGTCTCCTCGAGCTCGTCGAAGGGCTGGACCTGCACCCCCGCGACGGTCTGGCCGACCAGCTCGGGGTCGGCGTCGAGCAGCGCGACGATGCGGAAGCCGCGGCTGCGGAAGCCGGAGAAGTTGGCGAGCGCGTGCCCCAGGTTGCCGATGCCGACGATGACGACGGGCCAGTCCTGGGTGACGCCGATCTCACGGGCGATCTGGTAGCGGAGGTAGTCGACGTCGTAGCCGACGCCGCGGGTGCCGTAGCTGCCGAGGTAGGACAGGTCCTTGCGCAGCTTGGCGCTGTTGACGCCAGCGGCGGACGCGAGATCCTCGCTCGAACAGGTGCGGATGCCACTGTCGGCCAGGGCCGTCAGCGCCCGCAGGTAGACGGGCAGGCGGGCGACCGTGGCCTCCGGAATGACCCGGTTGGCATCCGTCGAACTCCGTGCGGTCACAGCTCCACTTTCCAGCCGCACCCAGCTGCTCAGTGGGGCGCGACTCGATCACTGTAGGAGTTTGTGAACGTGAGAACAAAACCGGCGAGAGCGCAACTCGACCTACGTCACACCGGGTCCCGGGCCGGTGGTCAGGCAGGCCTCTCCTCGCCCGGGTGCTCGACCGGCCACACGACGTACCGGTAGGCGAAGAAGTTGAGCACGAGGCAGCAGGCGATGGAGGCCAGCTTCGCCCCGGCGAGGTGGACGTCGGCCGCGGACATCGGTCCGACGGCGACCTCCGGGCCGCGCTCGAGCACCCACAGCCAGCCGTGGATGAGCAACGGCTGGGCGACCCACATCACGACGCCGTTGGTCGCCACGAAGAGCGCCGCGTGACGCAGCGTCAGCTTGTCGGCCTGGAACGTGAAGAGCCCGTTGACGACGAAGCTGAAGACCATCCCGGACGTGCTGGAGACGAAGTTCGCGCCGGTGATGCCGAGGTGGTCACGCAGCAGCACGAAGAGCACCAGGTCGATCAGGGTGTTGCAGACCCCGACCGCGGCGAAGCGCAGGACCGCGGTGCGGTTGCTCACGCGGTCACTCGCGTCGGTCCCGGGCCACCATGGCCAGGGTGTACAGCGGCCGGTCCTGCGTCTCGACGTACACGCGGCCGAGGTAGCTGCCGATCACGCCCATCATCACGAGCTGGATGCCGCTGAGCATGAACATGCCGACGCCGAGGAAGGCCCAACCGGGGACCGACTCGTCGGGCTTGAACACGCGGATGAACAGGACGTAGCAGGCCAGCAGCACGCTGAGCAGCGAGATGGCGTAGCCGAGCCGGGAGATCATCTTCAGCGGCGTCGTGGAGAAGCCGAGGATGCCGCTGGCGGCGAAGCTGAGCATCTTCTTGAACGGGTAGCCGGTCTCCCCCGCGAACCGCTCGTCACGGTCGAAGAGCAGCGCCTCCTGACGGAAGCCGACGTGGGCGACGATGCCGCGCAGGAAGCGGTCGTGCTCGCGGTAGCGCGCGACCTCGGCGACGACCTTGGCGTCCATCAGCCGGAAGTCGCCGACGTTGCGCGGGATCTCGATCGATGCGAGCCGGTCGAGCGCCCAGTAGAAGCCCCAGGCCGTGGCGCGCTTGAACGGCGTGTCCTTGCGGGTACGCCGCTGCGCGTAGACGACCTCGACGCCCTGCTCCCAGCGCTCGATCATCTCCAGGCTCACCCGGGGCGGGTCCTGCAGGTCGGTGTCCATGACGATCACCGCGTCGGCGCTGCCGGCCTCGGCGACCAGGTCGATGCCGGCGGTCACGGCGAGCTGGTGGCCGAAGTTGCGGGAGAACTGGACGACGGTCACGCGGGAGTCCTGGGCGCGGAGCTCGACCAGCCGCTCCAGCGACGCGTCGCGGCTGCCGTCGTCGACGTAGACGAACTCGAAGGCCAGGTCCGGCCGTTGGGCGGCGGCCTCGACGAGCGCAGCGTGGAAGACCGCGATGTTCTCCTCCTCGTTGTAGACGGGGAGGACGTAGGCGATCCGGCGGGGGCCGGCCGAGCGCTCTTCCATGAGGCCGAACCCTAGGCCATCGCTAGAGGACAACGGCGGAGAGCAGGACGACCACCACCGCGCCGGTCGCGACGCTGAGCAGCACCTGCACCCGCCCCAGCCAGCGCACGATGGTGGCGTCCGTCGCCGTGGCCACGCCGTCGGGTGGCGGCGGGGCGCCGCCGGCGGCGAGCTGGCGCTCGCGCAGCAGGGAGAACGCCGCGATGGCGAACACCGGGCCGGCGGTGGTCCAGTAGCGCGCGCCAGCGATGTGCACGAAGGGCTGCACCAGCAGGGCACCGAGCGAGAGCTTGGTGAGGATGTCGAGCACCCGCGCCTCGAGGCTGCGGCACACCTGGAACAGCAGCGAGAGCGCGCCGATCAGGATCAGCGGCGCGTACATCAGCCACGTGATCGTGTCGGCGGTCGTCTCCGCGGTCCGGCCGAGCAGGCCGCGCCCCTCGGGCGGCGCGAGGTAGCCGGTGAAGTTGTTGGGCTGCAGGGCGTACGCGCCGAGGTTGTGCACCACCTGGTCGAGGTAGTGCGCCTTGGAGAGGTCGCGCAGCGCGTAGTCCGACATCACCTTGAGGACCTCGACCTCGCTGGTGTCGGTCGATCGGCCGACCTCGCGGGCGTAGCGCAGCGGCCGGAACCACTGCGTGCTGTCGGGGTCGCACCGGCCGAAGCAGATCTCGCTGCGCTCGCCGAAGGTGTTGGCCATGACCGTCGGCACCGTCGTCGTCGTGATCACCCGGCCGCCGAGGGCGTCGGAGGCGAAGTACGACCACGGGGCGAGGAGCAGCACGAAGACGACGCCGGCCAGCACCGCCGAGCCGAGCGCCCGCACCCGGACGCGACCGCGCAGCAGGAGGACGGCGGTCAGCAGCGTGGCCGCGCCGAGACCGGCGAGCAGGATGGCCGTGCTGGAGCGCAGGTAGAGGACCGCGATCGCCAGCAGGCCCAGGACCAGGCCCTCCTTCAGCGAGGGCGCGTCACCGCGGCGCAGGCCCCGGAACATCTCCACGAGGTGCACGAGCAGCAGCACCAGGACCAGGCCCGCGCAGAGGTCGCCCCAGGCGCCGTACGTGAAGACGACGTAGCTCGGGATCAGGCCGGGGACGACGGCCAGCACGCACGCCCAGCCGGGACCGATCCGCCGCGTCACCGAGCGCAGCACGACCATGAAGAGGATCAGCGTCACCAGGCCGATGTAGCCGCGGACCAGCCAGATCGGCGCGTCCGGGAAGAGCAGATAGACCGGCGCCGTCAGCACCGGCATGCCCGGCATGAACCAGCCGGACGCGACGACGTTGCGCTCCAGCTCCGCCGAGTCCGGCGAGGTGAAGGAGAAGGTGTCGCGCAGGAGGTTGGACATCGCCCGCCCCCCGTTGAGGTACGCCGACTCGTCGCCCACCGGCGGGGCGTGCATGACCATGGGGTAGATCAGCAGCTTGAGCACGACGTGCGCGACCACGAGCCACCCGAGCAGGATCTCGGGGCGCGGGAGGCGGGTCTGGAGCGCCTGGGCGGCGGCGAACAGGCGGGTCATCGGTTCGGGCTCCGCTTCTCGTAGCCCGCGTCGGACCAGCGCTTCGTGGACGACGGGAAGGTGCAGACGGGGTCGTCGGGACGCGCCAGCGCGACGACCGGCAGGTCGAGGACGAAGTCGCCGCGGACCAGGGTCTCGGCGCTGGTGTCGGGCAGCTCGGTGACCGTGATCGTGATGTGCTCCGCGCCCTTGCTCATCGTCGTCGTACCGGCGTCGGAGGAGGCGTCACCGGCGTCCTCGTGGAAGCCGACCGCTGCGAAGGAGGCCACCAGCCGGCGCTGCGCCTCGTCGCGGTCCACGAGGTCGTACTGCCCGCGCAGGATGCGCCGCTCCCCCGACGCCGTGGCGACGTCCTCGTCCCAGCGCACCTGGTAGGCGAGGTCGAGCTGCGCGTCGCCGGGCAGCGGGTAGCAGCCGCTGGCGATCGCGTCGGTCGTGATCAGCGGGCGGTAGTTGTTCGTGGGGACGGCGCGGCCGAACGAGTGGCTCAGCAGGAGCAGCACGAGCGCGACCAGAGCACCGGCCGCGATGCCGATCCGACGCTGTCGCGGGCGGAGGAGCGGAAGCATGATCCGCCGAGGATAGTCGGCGAGGCGGCGCGGGGCGTGCCCTACTCCGTGAGGGCGCGGCGCAGCCGGTCCGGGGACACCCGCCAGAAGTCGTGCTGCCTGCCGTCGACGAAGGTCACCGGGATCTCGTGGGCGAAGCGGTCGCCGAGCTCCGGGTCGTCGTCGATGGAGATCTCGACGTAGCTCTCGCCCAGCTCGGCGCAGACCGCCTCGATGACCGCCCGCGCGTCGTCGCACAGGTGGCAGCCGGGCCGGCCGTAGAGGGTCACCCGGGCCGTCGTCCCGCTCACTCGAGCAGCCCCAGCGCCTTGCGCCGCTCGTGGCCGCGCAGCATGCCCTTGCGGATCTTGCCGGTCACCGTGCGCGGCAGCGCCTCGACCACGTCGACCCGCGTCGGCCTCTTGTACGCCGCCAGCCGCTCCCCGGCCGTGGCGTGCACCGCCGCCACCAGCTCGTCGGCAGGCGCGCCCGGGTCGGCCGGCACGACGTACGCGACGACCGCCTCGCCGGTCCGCTCGTCGGGTGTGCCGAGGACGGCGACCTGGCGCACCCCGGCGACCTCGCCCAGCACGGCCTCCACCTCGCTCGGGTAGACGTTGAAGCCGGAGACGATCACGAGCTCCTTGACGCGGTCGACGAGGAAGAGGTCGCCGTCCCGGTCGAGGAAGCCGACGTCGCCGGTGGACCACCAGCCGTCGTCCCCCGGGCCGTCGGAACCGTCGGGCCAGTAGCCGCTGAACAGGTTGCGGCCGCGGATCTGGATCTCGCCCGCGTCGTCGGCCTCGGCGCCCGCGAGCGGGTGGCCGTCGTCGTCGACGAGGCGCAGGTCGATGCCCTCGAGCGCGGCGCCCACCGAGCCGGGCTTCGCCGACGCGGACAGCAGCGTGCTGGTCACCACCGGAGCAGCCTCGGTGAGGCCGTAGCCCTGGTGGACCGGCACCTCGGCGAGCGCGGTGAACTCCTCGACCACCTCGGCCGACAGCGGCGCCGACCCGGACAGGATCATCCGCACCGGGCCCAGCCGCTCGGCGAGTGCGTCGACGTGCCGCCAGGCGGCGAAGACCGGCGGCGCGACGGGGACCACGCTGCACGCCTCGTCCTCGATCAGGTCGAGGGTGCCCTCGGGGTCGAAGCGGTCGGTCAGGACCAACTTGGCGCGGTGCCGGATGACACCGCCGAGCACGGCACCGAGGCCGTAGACGTGGAACAGCGGCAGCACGCCGAGCACGACGTCGTCGGTGTGGATCATCGGCGGGCTGACCGTCGCGACCTGCTCGACGTTGGCGAGCAGCGCACGGTGGGTGAGCATCGCGGCGCGCGGACGACCGGACGTGCCACTCGTGTAGAGCAGGACGGCGAGCTTCTCGGGGTCCGGCAGCGGCGGGACCGGGCGGACGTCGGTGGCCCGCAGGTCGTCGTACGACGTCTCGGTGGGGGCCGCCGCGGCGCCGACGACCACGAGCCGCGGCACGGGGCGGCCCTCGTCGCGGGCGGCCGCCACCACCTCCGTGCTCGCCACCGCGGCACGGACGACCTCGACGGTGTCGGCGTCGACGACCACGGTCCGGGCGCCGGAGTCGACCAGCATCGCGGCCAGCTCGGTGACCGTCGAACCGGGGTTGACCGGTACGGCGACCGCCTGCGCGCGCAGGATGCCGAGATAGGACGTGACGAACTCGATCCGGTTGCCGAGCACGAGCATGACGCGGTGGCCGGCCACGACGCCCGTCGTACCGAGCCCGGAGGCGACGCGCGCGGCCTCGTCGTCGAGCCCCGACCAGGTCAGGCCGCGACCCCCGGCCTCGACGACCGCGAGCCGTTCCGGCAGGTCCAGTGCGGCGGCGCGGACCAGCGCAGCCACGTCCGGAGCGCTGGCAGCGTCGGAAAACGGCATGAGGGCGATCCTACGCACGAAGCGCGGGACCCGGACCCGGTCTGCGCGGTGAATCCCTAGACTCCACCCATGGGTGCCTCGGCCGACCGGCCTCGCCGTCTGAACCTCCAGCAGCGCTCGAAGCTCGCCGGGGAGGCAGCCGCCGCTGCGGCCGAGGTCGAGACCGCGCTGGCCCAGCCCGCGGACCCGCACGCCGCGGCCTTCTTCGACGTCGACAACACCGTCATGCAGGGCGCGAGCATCTTCCACCTCGCCAAGGGCCTCTACCGCCGCGACTTCTTCACGACGAGGGACCTGATCGGCGCCGCGTGGAAGCAGGCCTACTTCCGGATCGCCGGCGTCGAGGACCCCGAGCACGTCGCGGAGGCGCAGAGCGCGGGCCTGGCCTTCATCGCCGGGCACACCGTCGCCGAGCTGAAGGAGATCGGCGAGGAGATCTTCGACGAGGCGATGGCCCACCGAATCTGGCCCGGCACCCGCGCCCTCGCCCAGATGCACCTCGACCAGGGCCAGCGGGTCTGGCTCGTCACGGCCGCACCCATCGAGATCGCGAGCCTGATCGCCCGGCGGCTCGGCCTCACCGGCGCGCTCGGCACCGTCGCGGAGCACGTCGACGGCGTCTACACCGGCCGGCTGGTCGGCGACATGCTCCACGGCCCGGCCAAGGCCGTCGCGGTCCAGGCGCTGGCGGAGCGCGAGGGACTCGACCTCGCCGCCTGCTCGGCCTACAGCGACTCGGCCAACGACCTGCCCATGCTCGGGCTGGTCGGCGACCCGTGCGCGATCAACCCCGACCCGAAGCTGCGTGCCCACGCCCGTGCCCACGGCTGGCGGATCCGCGACTACCGCACCGGCCGCAAGGCGGCCCGGGCCGGCCTGGTGGTGGGCTCGGCGGCCACCGGGGCAGCCGTCGCCGGAGCCCTCGTTCGACGGCAGTTCAGGCGCCACGTCTGACCCGTACGGGTGGTCGGATCGCAACCGTTCGGTTATCGCGTTCCAGTACCACTGCGACAGGATCCGCCGTAGGATCCCGTTCGGGGGTACGAGGGAGGGACCGGGTATGACCTGGGAACGGAGTGACGTCGCGCGCGGGCTGGAGGCCCTTCGCGCCGCTGTCGCTGCCGCGCTCACCCTCGAGCCGTCCCCGGCCTACGCCTTCGCGGGCGCTGCGGCCAGCTCGCGGCCCGCCCGTCGTACCGACTCCTGGCTGCTCAGCGAGGCCCACGTCGAGAGCGAGGACTCCTTCGACCGCGGCCCCGGCTCGACGTCGTACGGCGATGCCACGCTGGCCACCTCGTCGGAGGACTCCCCCGAGGAGCGCGAGCGGCTGATCGGCCTCGTCGAGCTCGCCCGCGGCGGTGACGCCGAGGCGTTCGGGATGCTCTACGACCACTACCAGCCGTCGGTCTACCGCTTCCTCTACTACCGCACCCGCTCGGTCGTGGTGGCCGAGGACCTGTGCTCGGAGACCTTCTTCCGCGCACTGCGCAACATGCCGTCGTTCCGGTGGCAGGGCAAGGACTTCGGCGCCTGGCTGATGACCATCGCCCGCAACCTCGCGACCGACCACTTCAAGGCCGGCCGCACCCGCCTCGAGCTGACCACCGAGGACATGGGTCAGCACGACGACTCGACCGAGGGCCCGGAGAACGCCGTCCTCGCGAGCCTGACCAACGAGATCCTGCTCGAGGCGCTGACCCAGCTGCCCAACGAGCAGCGCGACTGCCTGATCATGCGCTTCCTGCAGGGCATGAGCATCGCCGAGACCGCCGCTGCCCTCGGCCGCAGCGACGGCGCGATCAAGCAGCTCCAGCTCCGCGGCGTGCGCAACCTCGCCAAGCTGATGCCGGAGGGCCTGCGATGATCAGGCCCCTGGTCAATTCGAACCATGCCGTTGTGGCCATCCGCACCGTAACCACGACCGGTCCGCTGTCGTTGGATGTCTGTAAGGACATCGGGGTCACTGTGGCCCCCGAGGCACGAGGACGGTCGTTGTGATGCGCGGGAACGGTTGGGCGCGAGGCGCGGAGGAGTTCGACGCGCTGGTCTCCGGACGCGCCGACGACGCCGGGACGCACGCCGAGCTGCTCGAGCTCGTCGCTGCCCTGCGATCCGTCGAGCCCGCTCCGGCCCGTCCCGAGTTCGTCGCCTCCCTGCGCACCCAGCTCGTCGCCGCGGCCCAGCGTGAGCCCGCCCGCGTCGAGAGCGACCTGGCTGCCCGGCTCACCCCCCGTCAGCGTCGCGGCTCGCGTGAGCGTCGTATCGCCGCGCTCGTCGGCGGCTTCGCCGTGGTCTCGGCGACCGGCTCGATGGCGATGGCCGCGCAGGACGCCCTCCCGGGAGACGTCCTCTACCCCGTCAAGCGGGCGATCGAGAACGCACAGACCAACCTGCAGTCCGACGGCGGCTCGAAGGCCGACTCGCTGCTCTCGCACGCGCAGTCCCGCCTGCAGGAGGTCCAGGAGCTCACCGCGAAGGACGCCGACGCCGACGTCATCGCCTCGACCCTGCAGGACTTCACCGACCAGACCAAGCAGGCGTCCGAGCTCGCGCTCGACGACTACAGCGTGACCGGCAAGGCCGACCAGATCACGGAGCTGCGCGAGTTCGCGGCGCAGAGCATGGGCGTGCTCGACACGCTCGGCGGCATCATTCCCGACGAGGTCCGTGCGCCGCTGATCACCGCCACCCAGACGGTGCACCAGGTCGACGTGGCCGCGTGGGAGCTGTGCCCGAGCTGCGACGGTGGCGACATCACCCAGCTGCCGGACTACGCCATCGAACAGGTCAAGGCGCTCCTCAACGGCCCGGTCCTCGACCAGGCCGCGGCCACCGAGGTCCCACAGGCCAAGCCGAGCGACAAGCCGACGAAGGCCGCGGTCGACCCGAGCGACGCCCCGACCGACGCCTCCGACGCGCCGAGCGAGAACCCCATCAAGGAAGCCGTCGACGGCATCACCAAGATCCTGCCGGTCAAGCCGACCGACAAGCCGACGACCGACACGACGAAGGACACCACCGTCACCGGTGCGCTCGTCGACGGCGTCAGCGGCCTGCTCAACGGCCTCGGCGGCCTGCTCAAGTGAGTTGAAACCCCCGGCACCGGGCTTGTAACTCGGTGTCCGGAGGTACTTCCACGGACTCCTGACCGGTCAGGAGTCCGTGCCAGTCGCTCGAACACCGAGTTACAAGCGCGCCGGGCCGCCTACTTGAAGACGGACTCGCGCTGCATCAGCAGGCTGTAGAGCGTCTGCTGGATGGTCTCGCGGACCTGGTCGGTCACGTTGAAGACCAGCATCGGGTCCTCGGCCGCGCCGGCGTCGTACTCGTCGGTGCGGATCGGCTCGCCGAACTCCAGCAGCCACTTCGAGGGCAGCGGGATCAGGCCCAGGGGGCCGAGCAGCGGGAAGAAGGGCGTGATCGGGATGTAGGGGACGCCGATCAGGCGGGCCAGCGACGGGATGTTGCCGACCAGCGGGTAGATCTCCTCGGCGCCGACGACCGACAGCGGGATGATCGGGACGCCGGTGCGCAGCGCGGCCGACACGAAGCCGCCGCGGCCGAAGCGCTGCAGCTTGTAGCGCTCGGAGAACGGCTTGCCGATGCCCTTGAAGCCCTCGGGCCACACGCCGACGAGCTCGCCGCCGCGCAGCATGCGCTCGGCGTCCTCGTTGCACGCGAGCGTGGCGCCGCCCTTGCGGGCGATCGAGCCCACGAGCGGGAGCCGGAAGACCAGGTCCGCGCCGAGCGGGCGGAGGTAGCGGCCGGACTGGTCGTGGATCGAGACCATCGTCATCAGGCCGTCGACCGGGATCGTGCCCGAGTGGTTGGACACGACCAGGGCGCCGCCCTCGGTCGGGATGTTCTCGATGCCCCGGACCTCGACACGGAACCACTTCTGCGCGATCGGGCGCAGCGCGGCCATGAAGAACCGCTCGGTGACCTCGGGGTCGAAGCCGTACTCGTCGACGGTGTAGTCACCGGTCAGGCGGCGGCGCAGGAACGCCAGGAAGCGGGCCAGCTGCGGCTCCCACTGGTCGCCGAAAAGCTCGCGCGCGGCGTGCTGGAACGCCGCCAGCCAGTCGCCCACCGGGATGCCGGCGAGCGGGCTGAGGCCACGCTCCTCGGTGCGGGCCGCGGGGACCGCCGAAGCACTGTCACCGAGGCCGTCGAGAAGCGAGGCGGTCTCGATCACCGGGGCGGCCTCGGCCATCCGGATGACCGGTTCCGGCTTGGTCGCGGCCGGCTTCGCGGCAGCCGGCTTCTTCGCCGGGGCAGCCTTCCGGGCCGCGGGGGCCTGCGGCGTCGCGGCGGGCGCGTCCGGCGTGGCGGCAGGCGACGCGGGCTTCTCGGGCGTCGGCGTCGCGTCGGCCTTGGCCGGCTTGCGCGCAGCGCCGGCCTTGGGAGCCAGGCCGCGCGCCGCCGACGACGGGCGGGTTCCGGTGCCGCGGCCGGGGCGGCCGCGGGTACCGATCGGGATGATCTCGGCGTCAGCCATCCTTGCCTCCGGCAACGGTGAGCTGGGCGGGACGGTCCTCGTCGACCGGGGGCAGGCGGTCGGCCAGCGACGCGAGCACACGCTCCGCGCGACGACCGCCGGGCGGCAGGGTGCCGACGAACTCGGCGAAGGCTGCTGCCGTGGAGTACGACGGCTCGAACCCGAGCTCGGTGCGCATCCGGGTGGTGTCGACCCCGCGACCGTAGGTCAGGAAGGCGACGAGCTCGGGCGACAGGTCGGCCATCCGCGCCGACTTGAGCACCGAGCCGACCCCACCGAACGCCGGGCCAGGCAGCGGGACGCTGGTGCGACCCATCCGGCGCAGCGCCTGGGAGAGCATGAGGAGACCGTCACCGGCGACGTTGAACGTGCCGGCGACGTCGCTGAGCACGGCGTGCCGCAGCACCCGGTTCAGGTCGGTCTCGTGCAGGAACTGCAGGCGCGGGTCGAAGCCCAGCACGGTGGGGATCACCGGCAGGCGGAAGTACGACGCCAGCGGGCTGACCACGCGCGGGCCGATCACGTTGGCGCAGCGCAGCAGGGTGACGGTCACGTCGGGGCGGCGGCGGGCGAAGCCACGCACGTACCGCTCGACCTCGTTGACGTCCTTGGCGTACCCGCTGCGCGGGGGCCGGCGAGGCTCCATGTCCTCGGTGAACATCGCGGGGTCGCGACTGCTGGCGCCGTAGGCGGTCGTCGAGGACTTCACGACTAGCTGGCGCACCGTCTCGGCCTTCTGGCACGCAGCGAGCAGCTGCATGGAGCCGATGACGTTGAGCTCCTTCATCGTGCCGCGCGCGCCGGCGGAGCCGGGCGTGGCGATGACGCTCATGTGGACGACCGTGTCGACGTCCTCCTTGGCGATCACCTTGGCGATCACCGGGTTGCGGATGTCCGCACGCACGAAGGTGACGTCGCCGAGGTCGCCACGAGGCGGCATCACGTCGACGCCGATGACACGGTTGACCCCGGGGTCGGTGGCCAGGGTGCGCGCGAAGGTCCTCCCGAGGTCACGGGAGACACCCGTGACCAGGACCGTGCGACCGACGCCCATACCACTGACTCCTCAGGGTCTGGCCGGTGCGCACCCGCGCACCGGCGACGGCAGGCTCAGGCTTACTTGCCGAGCTTGCGACGCTGAACGCGCGTCTTCTTCAGCAGCTTGCGGTGCTTCTTCTTCGCCATGCGCTTGCGACGCTTCTTGATGACAGAACCCACGTGGAACCTCTCCAGAGGACGGACGAGACCCGCCCGCCGTACAAACGACGCCCCGGGCAGACCCCGGAGCACCGGGCCAGCCTATCGGGCCCGGCGTGGGCGCTGTGAATCAGCGGCTGCGATGGGATGAAGATCGCATCACGCCGGGAGGTGCAGGCTGCCGCCCTGAGCGTTGCAGGAATCCCCGCTCCGGCGGGGATGCCTGCGGTTGATGACCGTTGCAACCGTCAACAACCGCAGGAATCCCCACCTAGGCGGGGATTCCTGCAGAACCTCAGCCGGGACCCAGCCCGGACCAGCCGGTCTCAGCCAGCGGAGTAGAAGGACTTGCGGAGGTACTCGTTGACGTCCTCCTCGGTCACCCGGAAGGAGCGACCGACGCGGACGGCGGGCAGCTCGCCGCCGTGGACCAGGCGGTAGACGGTCATCTTGGAGACCCTCATGACCGTCGCGACCTCGGCGATCGTGAGGAACTTGGGATCTGGGAGGGACTCGGTGCGCTCGCGCGAAGGAGGAGTCATGACAAACCACGCTTTCTGCGCGTCCGTCACCGCCTTCCCCAGCTGTGAACCCTGCGGACGCCTCTGCGTGAGAATAGGGCCGGATGTGACTCGTGGGGAAGAGTTTGACCAGTGAAACTTTTGAGGCGCGGCGCGTCGGCTTGACTTCCGGATTCAGAAGCGTCGCGAACTACACCGTTGTCATCCGTCCGTGGCGGTGTCGGCGGTCGCTGGCAGACTGCTCGCCATGACGATCCAGGCCCTGCTCCTCGACCTGGACGACACGCTCGTGGACCACCGCGGCGCGGCCGATCGTGGCCTGCGCTCGTGGCTCGCCGGGCTCGGGCTGGCGAGCTCGCCGGCCGAGCTGGAGGAGCTCGTCGAGCGGTGGTTCGTGCTCGAGGCACGCCACTACGAGCGCGCCCAGCGCCGGGAGCTGACCCACACCGAGCAGCGGCGGGTGCGGATCCGCGAGTTCCTGCCCGGCTGGGACCTCGCCGACGACGCGCTGGCCGACGACGTCTTCGCCGGCTTCCTCGGCTGCTACCAGGCCGCCTGGCGGGCCTTCCACGACGCGGCGGCCACGATCGAGCGGGCCGTGCGGGCCGGACTGCCGGTCGGGATCCTCACCAACGGCGACCAGGCGATCCAGACCGAGAAGCTGCGGCGCACCGGGCTGCTGCGGTCCGACGTACCCGTGTTCGCGTCGTCCTCGCTGCCCGCCGCCAAGCCGGACCCGCGCTCCTACCTCACCGCGTGCGCGCGCCTGGGCGCCGAGCCCGCGCACACGCTCATGGTCGGCGACTCGCTGCGCCACGACGTGGTCGGGGCCCGCGATGCCGGCCTGCAGGCGCGCCTGCTGGACCGCTACGGGCGCCAGCGCGACGCGCAGGTGCCGACCGTGCGCGGGCTGGCCGAGCTGCGCTGGGTCAGCGCGGCCTGAGCCCGGACGTCAGCTGCCGAGCTCGGCGGAGCGGTTGCGCGCAGCCTCGAGGGCGGCGAGGAAGGCGGCCCGCAGGCCGTGGACCTCGAGCTCGCGGAGCGCCGCGGCTGTCGTCCCGCCGGGCGAGGTGACCTGCTCGCGGAGCACGGCCGGGTGCTCGTTGGTCTGGCGGAGCATCGTCGCGGAGCCGAGGACCGTCTGGACGGCGAGCTCGTGGGCGACGGTGCGCGGCAGACCGAGGTGGACGCCGGCCTCGATCATCGCCTCGACGACGAGGAAGACGTACGCCGGGCCCGAGCCGCTGATCGCGGTGACCGCGTCCTGCTGCTTCTCCGGCACGCGGACGACGTGGCCGACCGACGCCATCAGCTCCTCGGCCTCGGCGAGCTGGGCCTCGTCGCAGTAGGTGCCGGGCGAGACCGCCGCCATCCCCTCGTCGACGAGGGCGGGCGTGTTCGGCATGACCCGGACGACGCCGACGCCCTCGGGCACGAGCGACTCGATGAACGCGGTGGTGATGCCGGCTGCCAACGAGACCAGCAGGTGGCCGGGGCGCAGCGCGGGCGCGAGCTCGCGGAGCAGGTCGGCCATGTCCTGCGGCTTGACCACCAGCAGCACGGTGTCGGCGTCGCCGGCGCGGACCACGTCGGCGACCACGGGGACGCCGTACCTGCCCGCCAGCTCGGTGGCGCGCTCCGCGCGCTTCTCGACGACGACGAGGTCGTCACCACTGCGGCCGGTACGGATCAGGCCGGCGAGGAGGGTCTCCCCCATCACGCCGGCGCCGATGACGGCGGTGCGCTTGGTCATGCCGGCTGCTCACTCACTTCTTCGACACCAGGGACGTCAGGAAGAGTGACAGGTCGCGGGGACGCTCCGCCACTCGCCGCACGAGGTAGTCGTACCAGTGCTCGCCGTAGGGCACGGCCACCCGCACGCGCTCGCCGCTGGCTGCCAGCCGACGGCCCTCGGCCGCGCGCACGCCGTACTGCAGCTGGAACTCGTAGGTGCCGGGCGCGCGGCCGTAGCGGCTGGCCAGGGCGCTCGTGATCTCGATGAGGCGCGGGTCGTGGGTGGCGACCATCGGATGGCCGTCGCCACCGAAGAGGATCTTGAGGCAGCGGACGAAGGCGCGGTCGATGTCGCCGGGGTCGGTGAAGGCGACGTCGCCGGACGCGTCGTAGGAGCCCTTGCACAGGCGCACCCTGCTGCCCTCGTGGGCGAGGCGCCGGCAGTCCGACTCGGTACGACGCAGGCGGGCCTGCAGCGCGACGCCGGTCTCGGGGAAGTCGAGGCGCAGGGCCGCCAGGACGGCGAGCGTCGCGTCGACCGACGCGTGCTCCTCCATGTCGAGGGTGACCGTCGTGCCGGCGGAGACGGCGGCGCGGCAGATCTTGCGAGCGTTCTCGAGGGCGATCTTCTCGCCGTCGGGCAGGCGCAGCCCGATCGTCCCGAGCTTGACCGACACCTCCGCGCGCGGGCCGAGCCCGGCGTCGGCGATCCGGTCGAGGAGCACGCGGTAGGCCTGCGCGGCCGCGATCGCCTGCGCCTCGTCGGCCGGTTCGGGGGCGAGGTGCTCGACGGTCGCATCGATCCGCTCGGCCGCGAGGTGCTCGACGGCGGCGATCGCATCGCGCACGGTCACGCCGGCGACGTACCCCCGGACGAGGGCGGGCGGGAACGGGAGCGCAGAGACGACCAGTCTCATGCTGCCGCGTGAGAGCGCGTGGAATGCACCCCGACCCGGTCCCATACCCCCAATCTACGGGGGTTCTGGGCATCCAGCTCAGTCGGTACGACGCTGCAGCGTCGCCGCTCCGAGCGTCAGGGCGGCCGCCGCGAAGCCGGCGACGACGCCGATGTCGCGCCACACCTGCCCGGTGGCACTGGTGGTCGCCAGCTCCTGCATGGCGTCGACGGCCCAGGTCAGCGGCAGCACGTGCGCGACGGCCTCCAGCACGCCGGGCAGGCGCTCGAGCGGCACGAGCAGGCCGCAGAGCAGGATCTGGGGGACGACGATCGCGGGCAGGAACTGGACCGCCTGGAACTCGGTGCGCGCGAACGCGGAGACGAACAGGCCCAGTGCCGTACCGAGCACGGCGTCGGCGACCCCGACGACGCCGAGCAGCACCGCCGGTCCGTTGAGGTCGAGGTCGAGCAGGGTGACCGCCACGGTCGCGGCGAAGGCGGCCTGGACGGCGGCGACGGCACCGAAGGCGAGGGCGTAGCCGGCGAGGAAGTCGAGTCGGCCCATCGGCAGCGTGAACAGCCGCTCCAGGGTGCCGCTGGAGCGCTCACGGAGAGTGGTGATGCTGGTGACGAGGAACATCACGAAGAACGGGAAGATCGCCAGCAGGGCCGGACCGATCCGGTCGAACACCAGCGGCGTGGACTCGAAGATCCACCAGAGCAGGGCCTGGAGCAGGCACGGCAGGACCAGCAGCATCGCCAGCGTGCGGTGGTCGCGGCGCAGCTGGGTCAGCACGCGGGCGGCGATCGCGAGCGTCACTCGCGGGGTGATCATGCGGCCTCGCCCCCGGCGGTGTCGACGAGGGCGAGGAAGGCACCCTCGACGTCGTCGACCCCGGCCTGCGCCTTGATGGCGGCGGGGGTGCCCTGGGCGATGATCCGGCCCTCGCGCATCAGCAGCAGCTGGTCGCAGCGCTCGGCCTCGTCCATCACGTGGCTGGACACGAGCACCGCCGTGCCGTCCGCGGCGATGCGGTGGAAGAGCGCCCACAGGTCGCGGCGCAGCACCGGGTCGAGGCCCACCGTCGGCTCGTCGAGCACCAGCAGGTCCGGCCGGCCGAGCAGTGCGACGGCCAGACCGACGCGCGAGCGCTGGCCGCCGCTGAGCCGGCCGACCACCTGGTCCCGGTGCCCGGCGAGGTCGACGGCGGCGACGGCCTCGTCGACCGAGCCGGGCGGACCGCCCAGGACACGGGCGAAGAAGCGCAGGTTCTCGGCGACGGTCAGGTCGTCGTACACGCTGGAGGACTGGGTCTGGTAGCCCACCCGGTCGCGCAACGGCGTGGTCCCGGCCGGTACGCCGAGCACGGTGACGCTGCCGCCGGCGGTGCGCTGCACGCCGACCACGCTGCGCAGCAGCGTGGACTTGCCGCAGCCGGACGGCCCGAGCAGGCCGGTCACGCCGGGCCCGATCTCGAGGTCGAGCCCGACCAGCACCTCACGGCCGCCGCGCACGACCCGCAGTGCGTCGACGACGACCACGGAATTCATCATGTGTTGAATAATGCGCCTCGTCGCCACTCAGGGCAAGGGGCCGGCCAGGAAACCGTCCAGCACGGCGGCGTAGGTCGCCACCACCTGGTCGGCGTCGAGGCTCACCAGCGCGTCGGCCCGGACGACGTAGCGCAGCAGGATGATCCCGATGACCTGGCTCGCGACGAGCGGCATCCGGCGCTCCGGCTCGGCGACGCCGAGCGCCTGCCCCAGCGGGAGGAGGACGACCGGCAGGAAGCCCTCACGGAACAGCGCGTCCCCGCCCGGCTCGACCAGCCGCCGCACCATGGCCAGGAGCGCGGGCTGCGTCGCGGGGTCGTCCCACACGGAGAGCAGCGCGCGCAGCAACCGCTCGCCGGCGCCCTCGAGTGGGCCCACGACCTGCTCGGCCAGCACCGCCCGCGGGTCGACGGGGAGCTCCAGCGCCGCGACGAAGAGGTCGTCCTTGGAGCCGAAGTAGTGGTGGACCAGCGCTGGGTCGACGCCCGCAGCACCCGCCACCGCGCGGATCGTCGTACCGCCGAAGCCGGCGACGGCGAAGCGCTCCCGGGCGGCGGCGAGGATCGCGGCGCGGGTGTCGGGGCTGCCGCGCCGGCGGCCGCGGGCAGGGGCGGTCACGACTCGGCGACCGGAGCGGACGTCAGGTGCTCGATCGCGAACTCCAGCGACTCCCGCAGGTCGGCCTCGCGCTCCTCGCGGGAGGTGCAGCGCCGGGTGTTGATCTCGAGCACGACCTCGCCGGCGAAGCCGGTTTGCGCGAGGTGCCGGAGGAAGGCGGCCGCGCCGACGTCGCCGCGACCGGGCACGAGGTGCTCGTCCTTGGCGGAGTCGGTGCCGTCGGTGAGGTGGATGTGGCGCAGCCGCGGGCCGAGCCGCTCAGCCATCGCGACCGGGTCGGAGCGCGCGATCGACGCGTGGGACAGGTCGATCGTGGTGTTGGCGTAGGGCTCGTCGGAGGGATCCCAGCCCGGGAGGTACATCTCGAGCTTGCGGCGCGAGGCCCGCCACGGGTACATGTTCTCGACCGCGAACGCGATGCCCGAGGACTCCTCGAGGGCAGCGATCCCGTTGACGAAGTCGCGGGCGTACTCCTTCTGCCAGCGGAACGGCGGATGCACCACGACCACGCCGGCCCCGACCTCGCGCGCCATCTCCGCGGACCTCTCGAGCTTGCCCCACGGCTCCACGCCCCAGACCCGCTGCGTGAACAGCAGGCAGGGCGCGTGGATCGCGCTCACCGGCAGTCCGTGGTGCTCGGACAGCTCCCGGACCGCGTCGTGCTCCTGGGAGAGGGCGTCGATGCCGACCATCACCTCGACGGCCTCGTAGCCGACCCGGGCGGCGTACCCGAAGGCGTGCGCCGTCGACTCGGGGTAGACCGAGCTGGTCGACAGCCCGACCCGCGGCCGGGTCATGCGGGTCATGGCTCGTCGGTCACGCTGATCTTGTCGAGGCGCTCGAGGATCACGCCCTCGCGCAGCGCCCAGGGGCAGACCTCGAGCTCGGAGAGGTCGAAGATGTCCATGCAGGCCTCGGCGACGAGCGCACCCGGCACGATCTGGTGGGTCCGGCTCGGCGAGACGCCGGGCAGCTCGGCGAGCTCCTCGGGCGTCATGACGACGAGCTTCGGGATCCACTGCCGCAGCTCCGCGAGCGGCAGGCTCCGGGGGACGAGCTGGCCCTCGCCGGACGGCGCAGCGCCGCATATCCGGGCGAGCGACCGGAAGGTCTTCGACGTGGCGGCCGCGCGGTGCGTCGTACCGGCGCGGAGGAGGTGGCCCGCGTCGCGGGCGATGTCGGCCCGGATCCGGCGCCGGATCTGGCGCAGCCGCTCCTCGTCCGGGCGCTCCGCGAAGTCCGCGCGGGCCAGCCGCGCCGCACCCAGCGGAAGCGACCAGGCGACGTCGGGACGCTCGTCGGAGCCGGCCGCGATCTCGAGCGAGCCGCCGCCGATGTCGAACACGGCCAGCCGGCCGGCCGACCAGCCGAACCACCGTCGTACGGCGAGGAAGGTCAGCCGCGCCTCGTCCTCACCCGGCAGCACCTCGATGCGCACGCCCGTCTCGCGCTCGACGTGGGCCAGCACCTCCTCGGAGTTGCCGGCGTCGCGGACCGCGGAGGTCGCGAACGGGAGCATCTCCTCGCAGCCCTTCTCCTCCGCGACCCGCAGGGCCTGCGCGGTGAAGGCGGTCAGCGCGTCGATGCCCGTCGGCGACACGTCGCCGGCGTCGTCGAGGTGCTCGGCGAGACGCAACGGCTCCTTGTAGGAGAAGGCGGGCAGCGGCGCGGCCCCGCCATGGGCGTCGACCACGAGCAGGTGACCGGTGTTGGAGCCGATGTCCAGGACGCCCAGGCGCATGCGTCCACCGTACTCGTGCCTGCGGGTGCGACGAGCAGGGAGCATCTAGATTTGAGCGGTGCCAGAGGTCTCGCTTGATTTCCCCCGTGCGTGGGTCGAGTTCGTCAACCCCGCCGACGAGACCGAGGTCCTGCGCTGCGACCTGACGTGGCTCACGTCGTCGTACACCTGCATCTTCGGCAGCGGCTGCGCCGGCATCTACGCCGACTCCCCCGACGTCGGCTGCTGCACCCTGGGCGCCCACTTCGCCGACAAGGAGGACGAGCGCCGGGTCGAGTCGTTCGTCCTCCAGCTCACTCCCGAGCACTGGCAGCACCACCCCGGCCGGCCCGTGAAGCGCCGCGACTGGGTCGAGAAGGACGAGGACGGCGAGCGGAAGACGCGCATGCACGAGGTCGGCGGGCAGCGTTCGTGCGTGTTCGCGAACCGTGCCGACTTCGCCGCGGGTGCCGGCTGCGCGCTCCACGGGCTCGCCCTCGAGCAGGGCCGCAACCCGCTCGAGACCAAGCCGGACGTGTGCTGGCAGCTGCCCATCCGTCGTACCTTCCGCGAGGTCGAGCGGATGGACGGCACGTCGTACACCGAGGTGACGATCACCGAGTACGACCGCCGCGGCTGGGGTCCGGGCGGCCACGACCTCGACTGGTACTGCTCCGGCAACACCGACGCGCACGTCGGCGTCGAGCCGGTCTACGTCACCAACGAGGCCGAGCTGGTCGCCCTGATGGGCCGTGAGGGGTACGACGAGCTGGTCCGTCGCTGTGAGGCGCACCTGCGCTCGCGGTCGGCGCTCGCGCTGCACCCGGCCGACCCGCGCTGACCTCTCGACGTCAAGAGGAACCGACCCCGATTCACCCTTCTTCTCAGGACATGTTCAGAATGTCTGACATGCGCCTGGACCACCTCTCCTACGCGGCAGGACCCGACGGACTCGCGAGCACGGCCGCCCGGCTCGGGTCAGCGCTCGGGCGCGACTTCACCGACGGCGGTGTCCACCCCCGCTTCGGCACTCGCAACATGATCCTCCCGCTCACCGACCACACCTACATCGAGGTCGTCGAGGCGCTCGACCACCCGGCGTCGGACAAGGCCCCCTTCGGCCAGGCCGTCAAGGCCCGCTCCGCCCTCGGCGGCGGCTGGCTCGGCTGGGCCGTGGCGGTCCCCGACATCTCGGTCGTCGAGCAGCGCCTCGGCCGCTCCGCGGTCCCCGGCTCGCGGCACCGCCCCGACGGCACCGAGCTGCGCTGGCAGCAGATCGGCATCAACGGCCTGATCGCCGACCCGCAGCTCCCGTTCTTCCTCCAGTGGGACGTCCCCGCCGACCTGCACCCCTCGCAGGGTGGCGACGGCACCGTCTCCCTCGCCGGCATCGAGATCGCCGGCGACCCGCAGCGGGTCAGCGAGTGGCTCGGCGAGACCGTCGAGGCGCCGCTCGAGGACGTCAAGGTCGAGTGGGTCGCCCCGCACGGTACGCCGGGCATCCTCGCCGCGCAGGTGCTGACCCCGAACGGCATCGTCCGTATCTGATTTGGCTCGCTCCGCTCGCATGTCGCGCGCCCTTTTGACGCGCGGTCTTCCCTCGCTGCGCTCGCTCGTTCCTCGCTCGCTCCGCTCAGTCCAGACCGCGCGGGGCGCCCGACGAGCACCCGCCCGGCGTACGTCCGCGGCCCACCGGCACGACGTCGGGATGCGGCCATGACGCACCCCAGGGGGACCATCCCCAGCCCGAACATCTGGCACCACACCGCGACGTACGAGCTCGAGAACCGCGCCGCCGATCCCGACGGCCGGCTCTGGGACGCGATGGCGGCCCGCGCCGACTGGACCGACCGGGTCGTGCTCGACCTCGGCTGCGGCACGGGCTTCCACCTGCCGCGCTTCGCCGAGACGGCGGCGAAGGTCATCGGCGTCGAGCCGCACGACGGACTGGTCCGGCTGGCGCGGCGCCGGCTGCGCACCCGTGCCGTCTCCGACCGGGCCGAGGTGCTGGCGGGTACGGCGCAGGCGATCCCGCTGCCGGACTCCTCCGTCGACGTGGTCCACGTCCGCTGGGCCTACTTCTTCGGACGTGGCTGCGAGCCCGGCCTCGTCGAGCTCGACCGGGTCCTGCGCCCCGGCGGCACCGCGCTGATCATCGACAACGACGGCTCACGCTCGACCTTCGGCGCGTGGTTCCGGCGCGGCTACCCGCACCTCGACCCGCCCGCCGAGATCGAGCGGTTCTGGAGCCTCCGGGGCTGGACGCTCGACCGGGTGGACATGGGCTGGCGGTTCGCGTCACGGGCCGACCTCGAGGCCGTCGTCCGGATCGAGCTCGCGCCGGAGGTCGCCGACGAGGTGCTGCGCCACCACGAGGGCGTCGAGGTCGACTACGCGGTCAACCTCTGGTCGAAGACCTTCTGACCTCCAGGCTCGGCGTCAGGAGCACCTCCGCGTCCGGGTGCTCGGCCGCCGACAGCAGGTCGGTCAACGCGCCGACCAGCTCGACGGCGACCTGCTCGAGCGGCTGGCGCACCGAGGTCAGGCCCATCACCTGAGCGACCTGCGAGTCGTCGAAGCCGACCACGGCGACGTCCCGGCCCGGTGCGATGCCCCGGTCCCCCAGGGCGTGCAGGGCGCCCACCGCGAGCGTGTCGGACGCGCACACGAAGGCCGTCGCGCCGTTGTCGAGCAGTACGCCGGCCGCGGCACGCCCGGCGTCGACCGAGTCCGCCACGGCCGCCTCGAGCCCGGCCGTCGGCAGTCCGTGGGCGGCCATCGCGCGGAACCAGCCCGCGCGACGGTCCTCGCCGATCCGCGATCCCGGCTCCCAGCCGAGCCAGGCGATCCGCTCGTGGCCCTGCCCGCGCACGTGGGTGGTGGCCGCCGCGACGCCGGACGAGCCGTCGACGTCGACCCACGGGTGGGTCGCGTCCGGGTCGTCCCACGGCCGCCCGAAGGCCACGAACGGAGCACGGCGGCGTGCGAGCTCGACGGTCTGCGGGTTGCCCAGGTAGGTGTCGGTCACCACGAAGGCGTCGACCGCGGTCGAGCGGAGCAGGTCGTCGTACCCGCCGAGGGGGTCGGGGACGTCGCCCTCGGCGACGGGACCGCCGGAGAAGAGGAGCACGTGGTAGCCGACCTCGCGGGCGGCCTCCACCAGCGCACGCACGAACCGGTCCATCGCCATGTTGGCCGTGAACTCCTGCGCCGGCGTCAGCCGGAGGCCGACCAGCCGCGAGGAGCGGGTCCGCAGGTGGCGGGCGGCGTGGTTGGGGGTGTAGCCCAGGGCGTCGATCGCGTCCTGGACCCGGACGAGCGTCTCCGGACGCAGCAGGTCGGGGTTGTTGATCGCGTTGGAGACGGTCTGGCGCGAGACGCCGGCGCGCTCGGCGACGTCGGCCAGGGTGGCCGGCGGGCGAGGGTTCTCCACAGGCCGATCCTCGCACGTGGGCGTGGCAGGGTTCGAAGAGTCGGAGCCTTGCTCTACCTTCGGGGCATGGCTTCGAAAACACGTTCGAACTACCGCTGTGCGGAGTGCGGCTGGACCACTGCCAAGTGGGTCGGCCGCTGTGGCGAGTGCCAGGCCTGGGGGTCGGTGACCGAGGTGCCGGTCGCGGCAGCGGTCAGCACCAGCCGCACGACGGCCTCCGCCGTCACCCGCCAGGCCATCCCGATCGGGCAGGTCCCGGCCGACCACGCCGTCCACGTCGCCTCCGGAGTGCCCGAGCTCGACCGGGTCCTCGGCGGCGGGCTGGTGCCCGGCGCGGCCGTGCTCCTCGCGGGCGAGCCGGGAGTCGGCAAGTCGACATTGCTGCTCGAGGTCGCGGCGCGCACGGCGCAGCGCCAGCAGCGCACCCTCTACGTCACCGGCGAGGAGTCGGCCGCCCAGGTCCGGCTGCGGGCCGACCGCACCGGCGGCATCCACGACGAGCTCTACCTCGCCGCCGAGACCGACCTCGGTGCCGTGCTCACGCACATCGACCAGGTCCGGCCGCAGATGGTGGTCGTCGACTCGGTGCAGACCATCGGTGCCGCCGACGTCGACGGCGTCCCCGGCGGTGTCACGCAGGTCAAGGAGGTCGCGCAGGCGCTGGTGCGGATGGCGAAGGCCCGCGACATCACCGTCGTGATGATCGGCCACGTCACCAAGGACGGCGGGATCGCCGGTCCGCGGGTGCTCGAGCACCTCGTCGACGTGGTGCTCCACTTCGAGGGCTCGCGCGACTCCCGGTTCCGCATGGTCCGCGCCGTCAAGAACCGCTTCGGCCCCGTCGACGAGGTCGGCTGCTTCGACCTCGGTCCCGAGGGCATCCGTGCCGTCGACGACCCCACCGGCATCTTCACCGAGCGCCACCACGGCCGGGTGCCCGGCACCTGCGTCGCGGTCACGATGGAGGGCCGACGTCCCCTGCTGGCCGAGGTGCAGGCGCTGGTGACGCTCTCGCCGGCGGAGCGGCCTCGCCGTACGACGTCAGGGCTCGACGGCTCCCGGCTCGCGATGATCCTCGCCGTGCTCCAACAGCACTGCGGCATCAAGCTCCACCAGCACGACGTGTTCGCCTCGACGGTCGGCGGTGCCCGGCTCACCGATCCCGGCAGCGACCTGGCAGTCGCGGTGGCGCTGGCCTCCTCGACCTTCGTCAGCGCGCCCCCTGCCGGCGTGGTCGCGATGGGCGAGATCGGGCTCTCCGGCGAGCTGCGCCGGGTCCGGGACCTGCGCCTGCGGCTGGCCGAGGCCGCACGGCTCGGGTTCCAGATGGCCGTGGTCCCGGCCGATCCGGGCCAGGCGCAGGGGCAGCGGGGGCCGGCCCGCGACCGCGACATCGACGGGATGCGGGTGATCGAGGCGCCGGACGTCATGTCGGCCCTGCGACTGCTGAACCTCGACCGTCGTACGAAGCACGCGCTGGAGGTGGTCGAGGGCGCCGAGTGAGCGCCGGACAACTGAATCTCGGGCAGTGACGGAGTCCGGTCGCGTCCGTCCAGGTCAGTCCTGGAGGAGGCGCTCCCACCACACGACGTCGATCCAGCGGTCGAACTTCCGGCCGACCTGGTGCAGGACGCCCTGTCGCTCGAAGCCGCAGGCGCGGTGGAGTCCCTCGCTCGCGTCATTCGGCAGCGAGATGCAGGCCAGCGCGACGCGGACGCCACTCGCGGTCAACCGGGCGAGCAGCTCGCCGTAGAGCGCGCGGCCGAGGCCGCGGCCGGCGGCGGACGGGTCGAGGTAGATCGTCACCTCGCGGGTGGCGTCGTAGGCGCCCTTCTCGCGGAAGGCGGAGGAGTAGGCGAAGCCGAGCACGGCGGCGTCGGTCTCGTGATTGGTCTCGTCATCGGTCTCGTCGTCGACCGCGACGAGGAAGTGGTCGCCGGGGTGGAGCGAGGCCAGCAGCTTCTCCCACTTGGAGCGCGGCGGCGGCGTGAGGTCGAAGGTCGCGGTGCCCTCGCGGACCTCGCGGGCATAGATCGCCGCGACGGCGTCCAGGTCGCCGTCCGTGGCGGCCCGCAGGGTGATCGTCACCCCTCTAGTCCTCGGTCAGCGAGGCGCCCTCGACGACGCCGAGCGGCTCGGCGGCGATGTCGGAGCGGCGCTGGAGGCCCTCGAAGGTGATCAGGTCGGCGGCGGCGTAGGCGCGGGCGCGGGCGTCGGCGACGTCGTAGCCGACGGCGCGGACGGCGAGCACCCGGCCACCGGCGGTGACCAGCTGGTCGTCGACGAGGGCGGTGCCGGCGTGGATGACGTCGACGTCGTTGACGCCGTTGGCCGCACCGACGCCGGTGATCACGTCGCCCTTCGACGAGGACTCGGGGTAGCCCGCCGAGGCGAGCACGACCGTGACCGAGGCGGCGTCGCGGAAGCGCGGCGCCTCGACCTCGGCCAGCCGACCACCCGCCGCGGCCGCCAGCAGCTCGCCGAGCGGCGACTCGAGCACGGCGAGGACCGGCTGGATGTCCGGGTCGCCGAAGCGGCAGTTGAACTCGATGACCCGCGGACCGGTGGCGGTCAGGGCGAGCCCGACGTAGAGGCAGCCGACGAACGGCGCGCCGCGGCGCACCATCTCGTCGAGCGTGGGCTGGACGACCTGCTCCATCACGGTGGCGGCGAGGTCGGCGGGCGCCCAGGCGAGCGGCGAGTACGAGCCCATGCCGCCCGTGTTCGGGCCGCGGCCGCCGTCGAAGATCCGCTTGAAGTCCTGGGCGGGCTGGAGCGGGTACGCCGTGGTGCCGTCACAGACGGCGAAGAGGGAGACCTCCGGTCCGTCGAGGAACTCCTCGATCACGACGGTGCCGCAGGCCGCCGCGTGGGCCTCGGCCTCGGCGCGGTCGCGGGTGACCACGACGCCCTTGCCGGCGGCGAGCGCGTCGTCCTTGACGACGTAGGGCGCCCCGAACTCGTCGAGCGCGGCGGCGACCTCCTCGGCGGTGCGGCAGGTGCGCGACCCGGCGGTCGGTACGCCGGCGGCAGCCATGACCTCCTTGGAGAACGCCTTGGATCCCTCGAGCTGCGCAGCGGCCCGGGACGGTCCGAAGACCGGCGTGCCCGCGGACCGGACGGCGTCGGCGACGCCCGCGACCAGCGGGGCCTCGGGACCGACGACGACCAGGTCGGCGCCGACCGTGGTGGCGAGCGCGGCGACCGCGGCGCCGTCCATCAGGTCGACCTCGTGGAGCGTCGCGAAGGCGCCGATGCCCGGGTTCCCGGGGGCTGCGTGCACCTCCGTCACCGAGGGGTCGCGGGAGAGCGCGAGAGCGAGCGCGTGCTCGCGGCCGCCGGTGCCGATGACGAGGGTCTTCACGGGGGTCGATCCTATTCGCCGCTCGGTCGGGTCAGGCGCCCAGTCCGTGGCGCGCCAGGAAGTCCAGCGCAGCGTCGGCGACCTCACGCCAGTGGCTGTCGATCACGAGCGAGTGCCCGACGCCGGGGATCTCGACGAGCTCGGTCGCGTGGTGCCGGTTCCTGCGCTGCAACTTGTAGGCAGCGTTGGCCATGGCGAAGGGGACGATGTTGTCCTTCTCGCCGGTCACGACCAGCATCGGGCCGCGGTCGGCGTTCTTCTTGGCGGCCTTGGTCCGCGCCCACGGGTTGACGTTCGCGGTCGCCGCCTGGAAGAGCGGGCGACCCGGTGCCGGGGTGTGCACGGTGTCGTAGAGCTCGCGGGCCTCCTGCTCGGGGACGGCGTTGGCGAAGCCGTAGCGGAACTCGTCGAAGGTCAGGGTGACGGTGCGGCCGTGGTTCAGCGGGTTGCCCAGCACCGGGAGGGCCGCCTTGAGCGAGGAGTACGGCAGCGGCAGCACGCCCTGGCTCGGGGCGGGGTCGATCGCCACGGTGCCGGCGGCCAGGCCGCGCCCGGCGAGGATCTGGACGAGCAGGCCGCCGAAGGAGTGGCCGATCACGATCGGCTTCCGGTCGAGGCGCTCGATGACCTCCTGGACGTGGTCCGCGACGTCGCGGACCGAGGTACCGGCGAGAGAGCCGGCGTTGGCGTGCGCGGCCTCGAAGCCGGCCTCGTCGTGGGGCCAGTCGACGGCGACGGCGGCGTACCCGCGCTCCTCGACGTAGGCCTTCCAGGCGTCCCAGCTGCTGTGGAGCAGCCAGAGCCCGTGGACGAGCACGACGGGCTGCCGGCCCGACGTGTTGGCGGCCTCGACCTCGGCGGCCTCGCGGGCGGTGACGGTGCTGGTCGCCTTTGCACTGGTGTTCATGATGTCCTCCTGTAGGATGTAGAAAGAACGTTCGTTCTTCTCATGGCCCCAACTCTGGAGGATCGCGATGCATTCCGTCAAGAGGGGAATTCGTAGGATCGACTCCGTGCCCGACGTCACCAAGGTCTCCGAGCCCCGCGAGCGCCTGCTGAGCACGGCGACACGGCTGTTCTACGAGGAGGGGATCAACGGCGTCGGCGTCGACCGGGTGCTCGCCGAGGCCGCGGTCACCCGCGCCACGATGTACCGCCACTTCCCCGGCAAGGAGGCGCTCGTCGTCGCCTACCTGGAGCACGAGGACGCGATGATCCGCGGCCTCTTCGCGGCGGCTGCGGAGCAGGCCGCGACGAGCGACGCGTCGCCGCGCGACCTGCTGGCGCTGGTCATCGACGGCGTCGCCGAGGACGCCACGCGCCTGCACACGCGCGGGTGCCCGTTCATCAACGCGAGCGCGGAGTTCCCCGATGCGGACGGGCCCGTCCGCGGCGTCGTACGACGCCACCGGGACTGGTTCCGCGCCACCCTCACGGAGCTGGCGACCGCCGCCGGGGTCGACGACCCGGCCGC
Organism: Nocardioides sp. Root240; assembly: GCF_001428825.1. GTDB lineage: Bacteria > Actinomycetota > Actinomycetes > Propionibacteriales > Nocardioidaceae > Nocardioides. The sequence continues at coordinate 359,158 of NZ_LMIT01000010.1, forward strand.
GACGGCGGCATCACTCGTGCTGCTGCGCGACGCGATGCTGGTGGGCAGCTACCTCGACGGCGCGGACGTCGCCGCCGACTTCCGGGCCACCGCCCGTCGGGTCGCCGGGATCGACTGAGCCGGCGGTCACCGCGTCAGGACCGTGGGATCTGCGGGGTCGCCGGGAGCTCCAGCACGAAGGCGGGCCGGTTGTCGTCGTCACCGGGCACGTACCGGGCCTCTCCCCCGTGCAGCCGGACGATCTCGCGCACGAGGTAGAGACCCAGACCGGTGCCGGCGCTGGGCCCGGCGTGCGCGAACCGCTCGAAGAGCCGGTCCACCAGCCGCGGCTCGACGCCGTGACCAGCGTCGCTGACGACGATGCGGACCCCGTCGCCGGTGCGGTGACCCGCCAGCAGGACCGGCGCACGGCCGTGGCGCAGAGCGTTGTCGAGCAGGTTGTCGAGCGCCTGGCCCAGTCGACTCGCATCCGCGACCACCTCGACCTCCTGGTCGACGCGCACCTGGATCCGCGCGCCCCCGTGGGCTGCATGGGCCCGATCGGCAGCGGCGGACAGCGCGGACCGCAGCTCCATCCGCTCCGGGGCGAGCGCGAGTGCCTCCGTCTGGACGTCGAACGCGGTGCGCAGGTCGGTCGCCAGGCGCTGCAGTCGCAGTACCGTCGAGGACATCGCGTCGAGGATGCCAGCCGTCTCCGGATCCTCCGCGCCGCCGGTCGCGCGCAGCAGGCCGACAGCGCCCTCGACCACCGCAGCAGGGGTGCGCAGCTCGTGGGCCGTCACCGCCAGCAGGTGGGCCTGCTGCTCCAGGGCCCGGCGGCGCTCCTCCTCGTGGGCACGCTGCTCACTCTGGTCGCGGGTGATCTTCGCGAAGCCCCGGTGCCGGCCGGCGTCGTCGTGGATCGCCGTGATGACGACCCCGGCCCAGAAGACGCTGCCGTCACGCCGGATCCGCCAGCCCTCCTCGGCGTACACCCCGTCGCGGAGCGCCAGCTCCAGGTTGTGCTCGGGATGCTTCGCGTCCTGCTCCTCCTGGGGGTAGAACACCCGGAAGTGGCGTCCGACGATCTCGGCGGCGGGGTAGCCCTTGATGTTCTGGGCGCCGGCGTTCCAGCTGGCCACCGTCCCGTCGACGTCGAGCATGAAGATCGCGTAGTCCTTCACGGCCGTGACCAGCTGGCGGAACACCTCCTCGCTGCGCCGCAGCTCGACCTCGGCCGAGACGTCCTGGACCTGGGCGAAGACGTAGAGCGCCGCACCCTTCGAGTCCCGGATCGGGGTCAGCGTCACCCGGACCGTGTGCACGACGCCGTCGCCGTCGATCGGGTGCTCGAAGGCGACCAGGTCCTCGTCGCCCTCGGTGATCCGCGCCAGCGCCTCGTCGAGGTGGTCGCCGTGCTGGCGGGTGAGCACGCCGTAGTCGAGGCCGACGAGGTCGAGCCCCGGCCGCTGCACCATGTCCACGAGGGCGCGGTTGGCGCGCACGATGCTGCCGTTGAGGGTCATCGTGGCCATCCCGATGGCCGCCTGGTCGAACACCTCGCGGTAGCGCTCGAGGTGCTCGTCGAGCGTGGCCTGCTCCCGCAACCGGGCATCGTCCTGGTCCTGCGCGAGCCGCAGGCCGCCCCGCGGCCGCCCGGCCCGGCCGCCGACCTCCCCGGCGCGTTGGGCCTCCAAGGGAACCTGGGCCCACAGTCGTTCGACCAGCACCTCGAGCGGGGCCGACTTCTCGACGAAGTCGGCCGCACCGAGGTGCCGGGCCCGGTCCGCGAGGTCGCGGCTCTCGAAGCCGGTGAAGACCACGACCTTCGTGTCGGGTGACACGGCCAGCACCAGGGGCAGGCACTCGAGCCCGTCGAGGACGGGCATCGAGGTGTCGAGGAGCATCAGGGTCGGCTGGTGCTCATGGGCCAGGAGCAACGCCTGCCCACCGTCGCCGCCCTCGCCGACCACGTCGAACAGCCCGGAGGCCCGCAGGCGGGCTCCGACGATCGCCCGCAACTCAGCCGAGTCGTCGACGATCACCACCGTCGGCAGGTGTGCCACCTGACCCCCTACTTGTCCCCGGACGTCCCACACGTCCGTCGCGAGGTGCCCGGGCGGCAGGATTCCATACGTCCTCGTTTTCGAGGACGTGGCGCACCAGTCCGGCCGAGCCGGTCCGGCTCAGCGCAGCGGGTGCCGGACGACGGCCTGCTCGCGCTCGGGACCCACACCGACGACCGAGATCCTCGCCCCGGAGCGCGCCTCGACGAACTCGACGTACTCCTGGGCGGCCTTCGGCAGCTCCTCGAAGCTGCGGCAGCCGGAGAGGTCCTCGGTCCAGCCGGGGAGGTTCTCGTAGATCGGCACGGCGTGGTGGAAGTCGGTCTGGTTGACCGGCATCTCGTCGTGGCGCACGCCGTCGACGTCGTAGGCGACACAGACGGGCAGCTCGGCCAGGCCGGTGAGGGTGTCGAGCTTGGTGAGCACGAAGTCGGTGACACCGTTGACGCGCGCGGCGTAGCGGGTGATCACGGTGTCCATCCAGCCGCAACGACGCGGGCGGCCGGTGGTGGTGCCGTACTCCCAGCCGGCCTTGCGGAGGAACTCACCGTTCTCGTCGTGCAGCTCGGTCGGGAACGGACCCTCGCCGACACGGGTGGTGTAGGCCTTCGCGATCGCGATGACCTGGTCGATCCGGGTCGGCGGGATGCCGGTGCCGGTGCAGGCGCCGGCGGAGACCGCGCTGCTGGAGGTGACGAAGGGGTACGTGCCGTGGTCGACGTCGAGCAGCGTGGCCTGGCCGGCCTCCATCAGCACGACGTCGCCGCGGTCGAGCGCCTCGTTGAGCAGCAGCCCGGTGTCGCAGACGTACGGCGCCAGCCGCTCCGCGTGCCCGCGCAGCTCCTCGACGGTCTGCTGCACCGACGGCGCGCGGCGGTTGTAGATCTTGGTGAGGATCTGGCCCTTGAGCTCGAGGGCGCCCTCGACCTTCTGGGCGAGGATCTTCTCGTCGAACAGGTCCTGGACCCGGATGCCGATGCGGTTCATCTTGTCGGCGTACGTCGGCCCGATGCCCCGGCCCGTCGTACCGATCTTGCGGGACCCGAGGAAGCGCTCGGTCACCTTGTCGATCGTGCGGTTGTAGTCGGCGATGACGTGCGCGTTGGCGCTCAGCTTGAGCGCGGAGGTGTCGATGTCGCGCGACTCGAGGCCGTCGATCTCGTGGAAGAGCACGTCGATGTCGACGACGACGCCGTTGCCGATGACGGGGGTGCAGCCCGCCGTGAGGATGCCGCTCGGCAGCAGGTGGAGGGCGTACTTCTCGTCGCCGATGACGACGGTGTGGCCGGCGTTGTTGCCGCCGTTGAACTTGACGACGTAGTCGACCTGGCTGCCCAGGTGGTCGGTCGCCTTGCCCTTGCCCTCGTCGCCCCACTGGGCTCCGACGATCACGATTGCAGGCATCTCGGTTGCTCCTTCGCACGGACGGAGTCCCTCCGCCCCGGCGCACCGGGTCGGCTGCTCAACGCACCACTTGTCTTCACTGGTGTCGGTCAAGCAAGAAGCCCCGGCAAGGACCGGGGCTCTCTTGCGGCGCAACGTTACCAAATCGCGACGAAAGGACTAGATTCAGCGAAACAGGAACACGTTCTACTTTCAGGAGCAGCAGTGGGCGCCAGCCGCGAGAAGATCCTCGAGACCATCCAGCAGTACGTCGACCTCGTCGCCACCGGCGCGTCCGCCGACGTCGTCGCGCTCTACGCCGACGGCGCCACCGTCGAGGACCCGGTCGGCACCGACGTGCGCACCACCCGCGAGTCGATCGCGGAGTTCTACGGCGCGCTCGACGGCCTCGAGCAGTCCGCGAAGCTGCTGCACGTGCGGGTCGCGGGCAACGAGGCGGCGTTCGCCTTCGAGCTGGTCACCAAGGCAGGCGACCAGACCTACACGCTCGCACCGATCGACGTGATGACCTTCGACGACGACGGCAGGATCCTCAGCATGCGGGCGTTCTGGTCCGGCGAGGACATGGTCGTCAGCTAATTCTGGGAGTTTCACCGGCCGGCCGGTGTTTCTCCCGTGCTTGGACGACGAAACTCACGCTTGGACGNNNCTTCGTCGTCCAAGCGTGAGTTTCACCGGCCGGCCGGTGAAACTCATTTGAGCCGCGCCGCGATCTCGGCGACCACGGCGCGGGCGAGGGTCTCGGGGGTGTCCCCCTCGACCTCGGGTACGACGCCGTGGACGTCGCCCGAGGCGAGCAGGTCGAGCGCGCCGACCTTCTGCTCGGCCGCCATCTGCGCGGCCCGGGACGGGTCGCCGTGGACGATCACGCTGGCCCCCTCGGGAGGCAGCGGCGAGAGCCACGCGCGCTCGGTCGCGAGCACGGTCCGCGCGGGCAGCAGCGCGAGCGCGCCGCCGCCGCAGCCCTGGCCGAGGATGACCGAGACCGTCGGGACGGTCATCGTGACCAGGCCGGCGATGCAGCGGGCGATCTCGCCGGCCATCGCGCCCTCCTCGGCGGCCTGCGAGAGCTCGGCGCCGGGGGTGTCGACGACGGTCACGAGCGGCATGCCGAGCTCGGAGGCCAGCTCCATCGCGCGCCGGGCCTCGCGCAGCGCGCCCGGCCCCATCGGGGTCGCGGGCGTCTGGCGGGAGCGGTCCTGGCCGACCAGCACGCAGGGCTGCCCGTCGAGCCGGGTGAGCGCGATCAGGACCGAGTCGTCGCGCTCGCCCTCGTCGGTGCCCTTGAGCCGCAGGGTGCTGCTGGCGCCGTACCGCAGGAGGTCGCGGACCCCCACCCGCCCCGGGGCACGGGTCGCCTCGATGTCCTCCCAGACCGGGTGGTCGAGGGTCGTGCCCGGCACGACCGGCGTACGACGCTCGAGCGAGCCCGCCGAGGCCGGCGCGACGAGGACGCCGAGGGCGTGGTCGACGAGCGCCGGCAGCTCCTCCGCGGGTACGACGGCATCGATCACGCCCTTCGCGGCCAGGTTCTCCGCCAGCTGCACCCCCTCGGGGAACGGCCGGCCGTTGAGCGCCTCGTAGACCTTCGGGCCGAGGAAGCCGACGAGGGCGCCGGGCTCGGCGACGGTGACGTGGCCGAGCGAGCCCCACGACGCGTAGACGCCGCCGGTGGTGGGGTGGCGCAGGTGGACGAGGTACGGCAGCCCGGCGGCACGGTGCTCCATGAGGGCGCGCGAGATCTCGACCATCTGGACGAAGGCCCGGGTGCCCTCCTGCATCCGGGTGCCGCCCGAGGAGGTGCTCGCGAGGACCGGCAGGCCCTCGACGGTGGCGCGTCGTACGGCGGCGGCGATCCGGTTCGCGGCGGCGATGCCGATCGAGCCGGCGAGGAAGCCGAACTCGTTGACCACGAAGGCCACCGGGCGGCCGCGCACGGTGCCCCGCCCGGTCAGCACGGACTCGTCGGTGCCGGCCCTCTCGGCCGCCGCCCGCAGCTCGGCCTGGTAGGCCTCGGCGTGCCCGCTGATGTCGACCGGGCGGTCCCACGACTCGTAGGAGCCGTCGTCCAGGACCAGGTCGATCAGCTCGCGGGCGGTCCAGCGGCGGGGCGTGCTCATGGCTCGGAATCCAACCACGCGTCCCGCGCGGCCACGTCGGCAAGTTCTGCCAATCAATAGGGTGGGCGCGTGGCCACGAAACTGCTGCTGATCACCAACAGCGACGCCGGTACGGCGGACCAGGAGGCCGTCGACGCGGCGCTCGCCGTGCTTCGGGAGCGGACCGAGGTCGAGGTCCGCGGGACCTCCTCGCCCGAGGAGCTCGACGACGTGCTGGCCGGCGCGGGTGAGCGCACGGTCGTGGTGGCCGGCGGCGACGGGAGCATCCACGCAGTGGTCCAGGCGCTGCACACGCGCGGCGAGCTCGCCGGCCGGACGCTCGCGCTGATCCCGCTCGGCACCGGCAACGACTTCGCCCGGACGCTGGGCCTGCCGCTCGACGCCGCCGAGGCCGCGCAGGTCGTGGTCGACGGGACCGCCCGGCCGACCGACCTGGTCGTCGACGAGGACGGGCAGGTCACCGTCAACAGCGTGCACCTGGGCGCCGGCGCCGAGGCCGGCAAGGCGGGCGCGCGGTGGAAGGAGCGGCTGGGCAAGGTCGGCTACCCGATCGGCGCGCTGCAGACCGCGCTCAACCCGCCGACCCTGCGGCTGCGGGTCGAGGTGGACGACGAGGTGGTGGCCGACCTCGACCAGCGGGTGCTGATGGTGGCGGTCGGCAACGGCGCCTCGGTCGGCGGCGGCACCGAGCTGACACCGGACGCCGAGCCGCACGACGGGCTGGTCGACGTGCTCGTCGCGACGCCGGTGAAGCCGCTGGCGAAGCTCGGCTACGCCCTCCGGCTGCCCTTCGCACGGCACGGCGAGCACGACGACGTGGTGATCGTGCGCGGCAGCACGGTGCGGGTCGCCGGTACGCCGTTCGACTGCAACAGCGACGGGGAGATCGAGGGCCCGGTGTCCGCGCGCACGTGGCGGGTGCTCCCGGCGGCGTACACGATGATCGTGCCTCGCTGAAACCCCACTAGGCTTGCGCCTCGTGGCACGAGGACAGCAGAACCAGCAGGACCCCGCCGACTGGGTGACCCGGACCGCCGACCTGGCGCTGCGGCACGCCGAGCAGGTCAACGGCGGCACGCTGCCCGACCTCGTCACGTGCGCCTCCGGCATCAGCCCGTCCGGGCCGATCCACCTCGGCAACCTGCGCGAGTTCCTGACCGTGCACTTCGTGGCCGAGGAGATCCGCCGCCGCGGCATCAACGTGCGCCACCTGCAGAGCTGGGACGACTACGACCGGTTCCGCAAGGTCCCGGCCGGCGTCGACACCGCCTGGAACGAGCACATCGGCCGCCCGCTGTCCGCCGTCCCCGACCCGACGGGCGAGTTCGCCAACTGGGGCGAGCGCTACAAGGCCCCGCTGCGGGCCGCGCTCGCCGACCTCGGCTGCGACATGGTCGAGGTCAACCAGACCGAGATATACCGCGCCGGCACCTACCGCGAGCAGATCCTCACCGCGATCCGCAAGCGCGGCGAGATCGAGACCGTGATGTCCCGGTTCCGCACCAAGAAGTCGGAGTCGGTCGACGGGGAGGGCGCCGAGGGCGAGGAGTCCACGGCCGAGGAGGACGCGGGCCACGGCGCCAGCGAGGACCTCGCGCGTTTCCCCTACAAGCCCTACTGCCGCGGCTGCGGTCGCGACACGGTCACCCTCACGTCGTACGACGACGAGACCACCGACCTCGCCTACACCTGCGACACCTGCGGCGAGTCCTTCGTCACCAACGTCGCCACCCAGGACGAGGGCAAGCTGGTCTGGAAGGTCGACTGGCCCATGCGCTGGACCTTCGAGGGCGTCCACTTCGAGCCGGGCGGCGTCGACCACGCGACGCCCGGGTCGTCGTACACGGTCGGCAAGGAGATCGTCGGCCCGATCTTCGGCGGCACCGCGCCGTCGTTCGTGGGCTACTCCTTCGTCGGCGTCGCCGGCATGCCCAAGATGTCCTCGTCCAAGGGCGGCGTGCCGACCGCGGCCGAGGCGCTGCGCATCCTGGAAGCGCCGATCCTGCGCTGGCTCTACGTCCGCCGGCAGCCGAAGCAGGCGTTCAACGTCGACTTCGGCCAGGAGGTGCTGCGCCTCTACGACGAGTGGGACGCACTGACGAAGAAGGCCGCGATCCCGGAGAAGCGCGACGCCGCCGTGCTGGCGTGGGAGCGGGCCTCGGCGACCTCGACCGCGGGCGCGCTGCCGACGCCGTCGGTCGTCGTACCGTTCCGGATGCTGTCGTCGGTCGCCGACGTCACGGCCGGCTCCCGCGAGATCACCGCCCGCACGGTCGGTGCGACCGAGGCCGACCTCGAGCCGCGCCTGACCAAGGCCGCCACCTGGATCACCGCCTACGTCGACCCCGAGGACCGCACGACCGTGCGCGAGGAGGCCGACGCCGCGCGGCTGGCCGGCCTCGGCGAGGACGAGGAGCTGTGGCTGCGCCAGCTGCTCGACCGGCTGCCCGACTCCTTCGCCGACAGCGACGAGCTGACCACGCTGATCTACGGCGTGCCGAAGCTCGCCCGCGGCCTGGCCCTCGAGGACGCCCCGACCGACGAGGTCAAGGCCGACCAGAAGGCCTTCTTCAAGCTGCTCTACGAGCTGCTGGTCGCCGCCGAGCGCGGCCCCCGGCTGCCCACCCTCTTCGCGGCCCTCGGCCCGGAGAAGGTGCGCGCGCTGCTCACGCCCCAGGGCTGACGGCGGCGCCGGCGGGTACCTCCCGTACGGCGCGACGGGCAAACAAATCTCCGAAATCGCGTGATGAACGACCACGCGCTGCGTCCGGACAGGTGTACGTCTCGGACAAGGAGATCACCATGACCACCTCTTCGCTCACCCACAAGCACCGTGCGACGGAGCCGCTCCCGCCCGCGGAGCGACCCACGGCCACCCGTGCCCACCGCGCCCACCGGGCGACGGACCTGCCGATCGCCGCGGTGCTCGGCATCCTGCTGGTGCTGATCGCCGTCTACTTCAGCCTGCGGGGCTGAGGTGAAGATCTGGCTGCCGTCGCTGGGCGCCGTGGTCGCGACGCTGGTGATCGACCCGCTGCGGCGGGCCGCCCGGCGCTGACCAGCGCCGACCGGCGCCGGCGAGCGGCCTCAGCCGAGCAGCTCGTCGTACGCCGTCGGGCTGGAGTCGCGCAGGAACGCCGAGCAACGCTCCCACTCGTCGGTCTCGCCGATGGCGCGCGCCGAGATCGCGAGCAGGCCGAGGGCACGCAGGAAGCCACGGTTGGGCTCGTGCTCCCACGGCACCGGGCCGTTGCCCTTCCAGCCGTTGCGGCGCAGCAGGTCGAGCGAGCGGTGGTAGCCGACGCGGGAGTAGGCGTAGACCGTCACGTCGTCGGCGCCACCGTCGCGGGCCTGCTCGGCCAGGGTCGCCCAGGCGAGCGGTGAGGCCGGCAGGCGTCGTACGACGGCGGCGGGCGTCTCGCCAGCGGCGAGCAGCTCGGCAGCCGGGTCGACGGGCAGGTGGGTGGGCGGGGGGCCGGCCATCAGGTCGGCGCCGGGGGTGAGGCTCATGGCCCCATTGTCCCCATCGGGGAACACGATGTCGGCGGGAGGGTGTTGACTCGCTTCGTGACCCAGAGCGCACCCCCCACCTCGACCCAGACCGAGGTCAGCAACCCGTGGCCGGCCCTGTGGGCCCTGGTCATCGGGTTCTTCATGATCCTGGTCGACCTGACCATCGTGACCGTCGCGACGCCGACGATCATCGAGGACCTCGACGCGTCGGTGAACGACGTCGTCTGGGTCACCAGCGGCTACATGCTCGCCTATGCCGTGCCCGTGCTGATCATGGGACGCCTCGGAGACCGGTTCGGGTCGAAGAACCTGTACCTCGTCGGCCTGACCGTCTTCACGCTCGCCTCCCTGTGGTGCGGGCTGACGAGCACCGTCGAGGCGCTGATCCTGGCGCGCGTGGTGCAGGGCTTCGGCGCGTCGATGATGACGCCGCAGACCATGGCGATCATCACCAGGATCTTCCCGCCGGCCTCCCGTGGCAGCGCGATGGCCGTGTGGGGCGCGACCGCCGGCGTGGCGATGGTGGTCGGCCCGATCCTCGGCGGCCTGCTCACCGACGGCCTCGGCTGGGAGTGGATCTTCTTCGTCAACATCCCGTTCGGCATCATCGCCTTCACGATGGCGTGGCGCCTGGTGCCGGCGCTGCCCACGCACGCCCACCGCTTCGACTGGCTCGGCGTCGCGCTGTCCGGGGCCGCCATGTTCCTGCTCTGCTTCGGCATCCAGGAGGGACACCAGGAGGACTGGGCCGGCTGGATCATCGCGATGATCACCGGCGGCCTGGTGCTCTTCGTCGTCTTCGTCGTCTGGCAGCGCCTCAACCGTGCCGAGCCGCTGGTCCCGCTGAGCCTGTTCAAGGACCGCAACTTCTCGGTGTCCAACGTGGCGATCGCGTGCATGGGCTCGATCGCGGCGGCCTTCGGCTTCCCGCTGATGCTCTTCGCCCAGGCGGTGCGCGGCTACAGCCCGACCGAGGCGGCGCTGCTGATGCTGCCCATGGCCGTGATGTCGATCTTCCTCGCCCAGCCGATCGGCAAGCTCACCGACCGGGTGCACCCGCGCTCGGTGACCGGGGCCGGCTTCGGCATCAGCCTGGTCGGCTTCCTGCTGCTGCTGTGGCGCCTCGAGCCCGACGTCGCGATCTGGGAGATCGGTCTCGCGATGGCGATCATCGGCATCGGAAACGCGGCCATCTGGGCACCGACCGCGGCGACCGCCAACCGCAACCTGCCGATGCAGCTCGCGGGCGCCGGCGCGGGCGTCTACAACGCCACCCGCCAGGTCGGCTCCGTGCTCGGTGCGGCGGCGATCGCGGTGCTGATGGACAGCCGGCTCGCCCACTTCCTCCCCGGGGCCGCGGCCCACGGCGACGCGGGTGCGGCCAAGATCGCCGATCCCCACGCCGCCGAGCTGTTCAGCAGGGCGATGCAGGACTCGCTGTGGTTGCCCGCGGCGATGTACGCCGTCGGCCTGGTCGCGGTGATGTTCTACGAGGCGCCGAAGCACGCAGGGTACGGCGGCCACTGAGCCTCGGCGTTCACCGATCGGTCCGGTCGAGCTGGTCGATGACCGCCTGCTCGACCGGGCCGCCCTTGCGGAGCGTCCAGGTGCGGGTCATGTGGTGCGGGTCGCGGTAGACCAGCACGTGCCCCTGCACCACCGGGCAGACGTCGTCCGGGCACAGCAGGTCGGCGACGTCGACGTACGCGAAGTGCTCGAGCTGCTCGAGGCCGGCGAGGCCGCGCGGCTCGTCGTCGGCGTAGAACCTGCTCCGCGGCCGGGCGCACGCGTCGATCCCCTTCGTCTCGACGCACACGGGCGGGTCGAAGGGGAAGCGCGGGTTGTCGCGGATGCCGAGGACCGGGATGCCGGCGGCGTCGAGGGCCTCGAAGTAGGTGCGGTACGCCGGGAGCACCTCGTCGTGGTCGCCGATCTGGCGGCTCGCCGTCGTCACCACCAGGTCCGGCTCGAGGGCGAGCACCTTGTCGAGCGCACGCGCCGCCCACTCCGAGCAGGACGGCAGCAGCTCGAAGCCGAGGGCGTCGATGTCGGCGAACAGGCAGCCGCTCTTCGTCATCGTCAGGACCCGGGCGTCGAGCCCCACGGCCGCCCGACGGACCACGTCGATCCACTGTGCCGAGTGCGAGCCGCCGACGACCACGATGGTGCGGCTGCCGTCGGGCACGCCCGACTCGCAGACGATGACCTCGGCCCGGTCCGCGACCTGGTGGCACCCGTTGTCGTAGACGTCGACGAGGTCGAGGCGGGCGGCGGAGGGTGCCGGCACCAGCTCGTCGGCGCCGAGGTCGCTGAGGTCGCCGCCGGCCGCCGCCCGCTCGGCGCGCGCCCGGGCGGCGTCCTGCCGCTCGTCGAGCACGTGCTGCCAGTACGACAGGGCGGCGTACGCCGGGGCGACCAGCAGGGCCACCACGACGAGGGTGGCGACGGCGGAGCCCTGGAGCCGCTTCCACTCACGCACGGGCGTCTCGACGAACCGGGTCGTCACGTGGGCGAGGACCGCCGACAGGACGAGGATCGCGAGGCCGCCCCGGACGCCCGGGTCGTGCCCGGACCAGCCCCGATAGGTCACCAGGATCGGCCAGTGCCACAGGTAGAACGCGAAGGAGGCGTGGCCGAACCAGGCCAGCGGTCCCCTGCTCAGCACCACGGGTGCGGCACCGCTCGCGCTGCTCACCATGATCAGCACCGCGGCCGTCACGGGCACCAGCGCCACCCAGCCGGGGAACAGCGTCGAGACGTCGAGTGTCGCGCCGAGGACGACGAGCACGCCGAGACCGACCCATCCGAGCGCGTTGGCGACCACCTTGTCGGCCAGGCCGCGCCTCATCACGAGGAAGAGCACCGCACCCGCGACGAGCTCCCAGTACCGCGTGAAGGTGCTGAAGTACGCCGCCGGCTGGTCCACCGCGGTGTACCAGACCGAGAAGGCGAAGGAGGCGAGCAGCACGACGAGGAGGGCCACGGTCGTCGCGTGCGTGCCGCGCCGGCCCAACCATGCCGCGAGCGACGTCGCGAGCAGGAGCACGACGGGAAGGGTCAGGTAGATCTGCACCTGCAGCGAGAGCGCCCAGAACTGCTGGAACGGCGAGGGCGCGATGTCCTGCTGCAGGTAGTCGGCGCCGGAGGCGATGAGCTGCTGGTTCTCGTGGTGGAGGAGCGCCGCGAAGCCGTGCGGGAGCGTGTACTCCCAGGTGCTCTCCGGGAGGAAGAGCATCCCCGCCACGACGGTGCCGGTGATGACGACGACGGCCGACGGCGTGATCCGCCGCAGGGTGCGCATCCAGTAGGCCACCACCAGCGCCACCCGCTCGCGCGTCGACGCGGCGGTCCGCATCCGCAGCAGCGACTTGGCGGCGAAGTACCCCGCCACCACGAAGAAGACGTCCACGCCGCCGGACACCCGGTGGAACCAGATGTGGTAGATCGCGACCAGCAGCGCCGCGACGGTGCGCAGCCCCTGCACGCCGCCGAGGTACGACGGCAGCGGGCTGTCGGGGACCGCGGCGACGGGAGTTTCACCGGCCGGCCGGTGAAACTCATGCCTGGACGACGAAGCTTCGTCGTCCAGGCGTGAGTTTCGTCGTCCAGGGTCGTCGGTCACGAAAGGAGCAGCCCGAACAGCGGGCTGTTGGGAGGCACCTTCTCGACGGTCAGGCGCGAGGCCTCCATCCGGGCCAGCAGGCCGGCGAGGTCGTCGCGGTGCCGCATCTCCACACCGACCAGGGCCGGCCCGGTCTCGCGGTTGTTGCGCTTGGTGTACTCGAACAGGGTGATGTCGTCGTCGGGGCCCAGCACGTCGTCGAGGAAGCGGCGCAGCGCGCCGGGCTCCTGCGGGAACTCGATGAGGAAGTAGTGCTTGAGGCCCTCGAAGACCAGCGCCCGCTCGACGATGTCGGCGTACCGGGACACGTCGTTGTTGCCGCCGGAGACCACGACCACGACCCGGCTCCCGGGGGCGAGGTGGGCCCGGACCTCGTCGAGGCGCAGCGCCGAGGCGGCGAGCGCGCCGGCGGGCTCGGCGATGATGCCGTCCGCCTGGTAGAGGTCGAGCATCTCCACGCAGATCAGGCCCTCGGGCACCGACGCGAGCGAGAGGGACACCGAGGACCGTGCACCGGCGACGGCGGCGTAGGTGAGGTCGCCGACCCGTCGTACGGACGCCCCGTCGACGAACGGGTCGACCGAGGCCAGCTCGACCGGCCCCCCGGACTGGAGCGCCGCGGCGAGCGACGCGGCGCCGGACGGCTCGGCCGCGACCACGCAGACACCCGGCAGTCGCTCGGCGAGCACGGTGAGGCAGCCGGCGATCAGCCCGGCGCCGCCGACGGGCAGCACCAGGGCGTCGGGCTGCCAGCCGAGCGCGGCCGACTGGTCGAGGATCTCGGCGGCCACGGTGCCCTGGCCGGCGATGATCCCCGGGTGGTCGAAGGCGGGGATGGAGGTCGCTCCGGAGGCCGCGGCGAAGTCTGCCGCGGCGACCGCGGCGTCGTCGTAGGCCTCCCCGGCGATGACCACCTCGACCATGTCGCCGCCGAGGGCAGCCACGCGGTCGCGCTTCTGGCGCGGCGTGACCCGCGGCAGGAAGATCGTCGCGCGCACGCCGGCGCGGGCGCACGCGAAGGCGACGCCCTGCGCGTGGTTGCCGGCGCTCGCGCAGGTCACCCCGCGGGAGCGCTCCTCGTCGGTGAGGCCGGCGAGCACGGTGTAGGCCCCCCGGGCCTTGTACGAGCGGACCGGCGTGAGGTCCTCCCGCTTCAGCCAGACGTCGAGCCCGGTGAGGGCGGAGAGCCGGTCGGCACGCTGCAGCGGGGTCGGCGGGATGACGGACCCGAGCAGTCCGGCCGCCCGGTCGACGTCCGCCGCAGTCGGCAGCCGGGTTCCCTCGACGTCCGGCATGTCAGCCGACGGTGGTGCCGGCCGACCGGAGGTTCTGGCAGGCCTCGACGACGCGCGCGGCCATGCCCGCCTCGGCGGCCTTGCCCCAGGCACGCGGGTCGTAGGCCTTCTTGTTGCCGACCTCGCCGTCGACCTTCAGGACGCCGTCGTAGTTGGAGAACATGTGCGCTGCCACCGGACGGGTGAAGGCGTACTGGGTGTCGGTGTCGACGTTCATCTTCACGACACCGAAGTCGACGGCCGCGCCGATCTCCTCGGCCGTCGAGCCGGAGCCGCCGTGGAAGACCAGGTCGAACGGCTTGGAGCCCTCGGGCAGGCCGAGCTCGGCGACGACCGCGGCCTGCGCGTCGCGCAGGATCTCGGGACGGAGCTTGACGTTGCCCGGCTTGTAGACGCCGTGGACGTTGCCGAAGGTGAGGGCGGTCAGGTAGCGGCCGTTCTCGCCGACGCCGAGCGCGCGCACGGTCGCCAGCGCGTCCTCGGGCGTGGTGTACAGGTGCTCGCCCATGCCACCGTCGACGCCGTCCTCCTCGCCGCCGACGACGCCGACCTCGATCTCGAGGATGATCCGCGCGGCCTTCGCCTTCGCGAGCAGCTCCTCGGCGATCTGCAGGTTCTCGTCGAGCGGTACGGCGGAGCCGTCCCACATGTGCGACTGGAACAGCGGCAGCTCGCCTCGCGCCACGCGCTCGGCGGAGATGTCGAGCAGCGGGCGGACGAAGCCGTCGAGCTTGTCCTTGGGGCAGTGGTCGGTGTGCAGCGCGATGTTGACCGGGTAGCTCTTCGCGACCTCGGCGGCGTACGCCGCGAAGGCGACCGAGCCGGTGACCATGTCCTTCACGGTCGGCCCGGAGAGGTACTCCGCACCGCCCGTCGAGATCTGGATGATGCCGTCCGACCCGGCGTCCGCGAAGCCCTTGAGGGCGGCGTTGAGCGTCTGGGACGAGGAGACGTTGATCGCGGGGAACGCGAAGGCGCCGGCCTTGGCGGCGTCGAGCATCTCGGCGTACTTCTCGGGAGTGGCGATGGGCATGCTGGTGAGCTCCTGCGGCGGTGCGGGTGCGGGTCGACTTTTCTCAACCTACCGTGACAACGCCGCGGCGGTGACCTGCGTATCCCCTCATGAGTGACGATCGACCCAGACCCTCGGAAGGTGCGACGTGCAGGACATCATCGAACGACTCGACCGCGAGCTGTCCGCGGCACCGGGGACCGGGGTCGACATCGGGCGGAGCGTGGCCGCCGGCCGGAGGGCGCTGCGACGGCGCCGGCTCGCGACCGCAGCCGGGGTCCTGGCCACCGTCGTGGTGATCGGCGGCGCCGCAGCGCTCGTCGTCGGCGGCGACGACCCCCGCACCGGGCAGGACGTGACCCAGCAGCCCCCCACCTCCCCCACGGCGACGGCGACCACGACCGACCCCGCCGACGGCGTCGTGCCGGTCGACATCCATCTCGACGGGTCCGTCGAGCCCGCCACCGGCGCCCAGGTCATCGAGCGAGCGCAGTTCACCGCGAGCGGCGGCCAGGTCGCTGAGGTCTTCCACCTCCGCCTCGACGGTCGCGAGTACTACGCCTACGGCGAGACGGCCGACAGCAAGGTCGGTTGGACGCCCCTGCCCGTCGACGGCCTCAGCCTCGACGAGTGGGCCGAGCAGCAGCTGACCCGCGGCGACGGGGGCGCCACCGGCGACAGGTCGTGGGTCAGCTTCGACGACCGCTCCCGGTTGCACCCGAAGGCCGGCGTGGAGATCGGTGAGCAGCGGGCGGACCCGGGGTTCGGGGAGCGCTTCGCGGCACCCGGCGAGTTCACGGCGGCAGCCGAGGTGAGGCGCAGCGACGCCACCTGGTTCCTCGCCGTGCGGCAGACCCCCGACGGTGCCACCGAGGCGATCCCGTACCGCAAGGACGACCGGATCACCACGCTCGACGCGTTCATCTCCTACGCCCGCGACCAGTACGCCACCAACGACCAGGGCGGCAGCGAGGGCCTGCGGTGAGGCGCCCGAGCCGCGAGGCGGCGTACGTCGAGTTCGCGACCTCCCGCCGCGACCAGCTCCGGCGCATCGCCTACGGCATGTGCGGCGACTGGCACCGCGCGGACGACCTGGTGCAGACCACGCTGGTGAAGCTGTACGTCGCCTGGCCGCGCGTCGCGCGCTCGGGCAGCGAGGACGCCTACGCCCGCAAGATCCTGCTGAACGCGGCCATCGACGCGTCCCGGCGTCCGGCGAGCCGCGAGCGCCCGACCGACGTGCTGCCGGAGGCGGCAGCACCGGCCCGGCTGAGTGTCGAGGACCGCACCTCGCTCGTCGCCGCCCTGCAGACCCTGCCCGCCCAGCAGCGGGCGACGGTGCTGCTGCGGCACTGGCTGGACCTCTCGGTCGCCGAGACCGCGGCCGAGCTCGGGATCTCCGAGGGCACGGTCAAGAGCCACACGTCGCGAGCGCTCAGCGCGCTGCGGGAGCGGCTGGCCGCCGCCGACGCCTGAGCCCGACCGTTCAGCCCCGCCAGGCCTCGTCGCTGCCCAGGTCGGCGTGCTGACGCACCCAGGAGTGCATCGCGATGGCGGCCGCGGCCGATGCGTTGATGGAGCGCGTCGAGCCGAACTGCGCGATCGAGAAGGTGCCGTCGCAGGCCTCGCGCGCGGCCTCGGACAGCCCGGGCCCCTCCTGGCCGAACAGGAAGCAGACCTCGCGCGGGATCTGCATGGTCTCCAGGTGGGCGGAGCCGGGCAGGTTGTCGATGCCGAGCAGCGGGACCGCCCGCTCGGCGAGGTAGGAGTGCAGCTCCGCGACCGTCGGGTGGTGCCGGACGTGCTGGTAGCGGTCGGTGACCATCGCGCCGCGGCGGTTCCAGCGGCGGTTGCCGACGATGTGCACCTCGGCGGCGAGGAAGGCGTTCGCGGAGCGCACGATGGTGCCGATGTTGAAGTCGTGCTGCCAGTTCTCGATGGCGACGTGGAAGCCGTGGCGGCGCTGGTCGAGGTCGGCGACGATCGCCTCCATCGACCAGTAGCGGTACCGGTCGACCACGTTGCGGCGATCGCCCTCGCGCAGCAGCGCGGCGTCGTACACCTCGCTGCCGGGTCCCTCGGGCCACGCTCCCGGCCACGGCCCGACGCCCACCTCGGGCGGACCGTGCGGCATCGGGTCGTACGGCGCCCGCGACTCCTCGTCCACGGATCGCACCCTAACCGTCACGCGGGTAGGCACCGACAGGTAGCGTGACCGCGTGAACTCGCTGGTGGCGACCCCGTTCGTGGTGCCGATGCTGCTGGGCATCAAGTGGCTCGACCCCGAGTGGCTGCAGCACGAATACGGCACCACCTTCATCTGGCTGGCACTGGCCATGGTGTTCGTGGAGTGCGGCCTCTTCTTCCCGTTCCTGCCCGGTGACACCCTGCTGTTCGCGCTCGGGCTGTTCATCGCGGGGAGCAACACCACCGGCTACTCCGTCGTCGGCATCTCCAACGAGCCGGTCGAGCTGCTGATCGCGATCGTGCTGCTGATCGTCGCGGCCTTCGCGGGCAACGTCGCCGGCTACGAGATCGGGCGCAAGGTCGGTCCCGCGCTCTACGAGCGCGAGGGACGGATCCTCAAGAAGAAGTACTTCGACAACACCAGCGCCTTCTTCGACAAGCACGGCAACAAGGCGCTCGTGATCGGCCGGTTCGTTCCGTTCGTGCGCACCTACATCACCGTGGTCGCCGGGGTGACGATGATGGAGCGCCGCCGCTTCTTCACGTGGAGCGCCGTCGGTGCCGTGCTGTGGGTCGTCTCGATCACGTTGCTCGGCTACTTCCTGGGCGCGGCGATCCCGGCGCTCGGCGAGAACATCGACTACGTCACCCTCGCCATCCTCGCGTTCTCCGCGATCCCGCTGGCGTGGGAGTGGTGGCGGCACAAGCGTCCCGGCGCGAAGGGCAAGAAGGCGCTCGTCGAGGAGCGATGAGTCCCGCTGTCGGCGGTGGTCACTAGGTTCGTCAGACGTCCTGCCACCCCGACCGAGGAGACCGTCGTGAGCATCAACCTGAACCCCTACATCAACTGGCGCGGCCAGGCCCGCGAGGCCATGGAGTTCTACCAGTCCGTCCTGGGCGGCGAGCTCAACGTGATGACCTTCGCCGACATGGGCGGCACCGCGGCGGCCGCCGCCGAGGCCGACGGAGAGGCCGACTGGGTCATGCACGCGGCCCTGTCGGTGTCCGACTCCGTGCTCCTCATGGGCGCCGACCACCCCAAGCACGTGCCCGGCGAGCCGCAGACCCAGCAGGTCAGCATCAGCGGCCCGAACGAGGACGGCGACACGCTCCGCGCCTGGTGGGCAGGCCTGTCCGAGGGCGCCACGGTGATGCAGCCGCTCGAGCAGGCCCCGTGGGGCGACAGCTTCGGCATGCTGCGCGACAAGTACGGCGTCGACTGGCTCGTCAACATCGCGGGTGCGCCCGCGGAGTGACCTCTTCGGCGGCTGCAGGAATCCCCGCTCCGGCGGGGATTCCTGCGCTTGCTGACGGTTGCAACCATCAGCAACCGCAGGAGGACGTCAGCAACCCCGGGTCCTTGGCTCGGACCCATCGAGCATGATGGGCGCACCATGCCCCGCTGGACCCTGGCCGCCGTCGAGAAGGCCGCGCCGGACGCGTCGTCCCTGACGGCCGCGCGCAAGCTCGCGGTGCCGGGTCCGTGGTCCGAGACCGGCAGCAGCGAGACGCTGGTGTGGGGCCGTTGCCAGGGCAGCGGCCGGACGCCCTACCAGGTGTCGATCGACCTCGCCGGGCCTGCCTACCGGTGCAGCTGCCCGAGCCGGAAGTTCCCCTGCAAGCACGCGCTGGCGCTGCTCCTGCTCTGGGTGCGCTCCGACGGCGCGGTGGCCGACGTCGCCGAGCCGGCCGACTTCGCGGGCGACTGGGCGGCGACCCGGGCGGAGCGGGCGGCGGGGGCCGCGGTCGAGGCCGCGCGGGCGCCGGTGGATCCCGAGGCCCGGGCCCGCCGGATCGCGGAGCGCCGGGCGACGATGAGCGCCGCGCTCGACGACTTCGCGCAGTGGCTGGCCGACCTCGCCGCCACCGGTACGGCGGCCGCACGCCGCCAGCCGTGGGCCTGGTGGGACGCCGCGGCCGCCCGGCTGGTCGACGGGCAGGTGCCGGGCCTGGCCGAGCGGCTGCGCGACATGTCGTCGGCGGTGAGCAGCCGCGACGACTGGTCCGACCACCTGCTGTCCGAGATGGGACGCTGGTGGCTGGCGGTGCAGGCGTGGCGGCGGTGGGACGACCTCGAGCCCGCGACCCGAGGTGACCTGCGGACCTACCTCGGCTGGTCCTGGACGGCCGACGACCTGGCGGCCGCTGCCGCCGCTGTCCCGGACGCGTCGACGCCGGCCGCGGCAGGGACCTGGCAGGTGCTCGGCGCGCACCGCGAGGAGACCGGCCGGCTCAAGGAGCAGCGCACGTGGCTGCGCTCACCGGGCACCGGCGAGACGTTGCTGGTGCTCGACTTCGCGGGCGGACCGAACCCGCTGCCGGTGGCCCAGCTCGACGGCAGCGTCCTCGACGTGCCCGTGACGCGGTACCCCGGCTCGGCGCCGCCGCGTGCACGCTTCGACGCCGCGCCCGCCCGGGTCTCGGTCGACGCCGCGCTGCCGGAGGGCGGGTCGCTCGCCGACGCCCGGGCCACCTTGGCGCAGCTGTGGTTGCGCAACCCGTGGGCGGTGCGCACGCCGGCGGTGGTCCGTGGGCGCATCGTTCCCCCGGCCGAAGGAGCCACCGCAGCCCTGGTCGACGAGGACGGTACGACGGTCGCGCTGCTCGGCGCCGACCCGTGGGACGCCCTCGCCCGCACGGGCGGCGCCGTGACCGACGTCTTCGGCGAGCTCGAGGAGCGCGGGTTCCGGCTGCTCTCGGTGACGGTGGTGGCCTGATGACGACCTCGACGTGGTGGCAGCAGGCGACCGCTGCCGCGCTGCTCGGCACGGCCCGCCGCGAGCCACCCCCGCTCCCGGCCGACCTCGGCGTCGAGGCCCGCGGTGACGGGTCGCCCGAGACCGCGCTGCTCGACGCTGCGGCCGTCGGCGGAGCCCTGCTCCGGGCCGGTGGCCGCCCGCCGCCGACCGTCGTCGCGACGACGCCGGTGGCGCCGCCCGAGACCCAGCCGGAGGCGCCGGTGCGGTCGGTCCAGCTGCTCGCGCTGCTGCTCGACCAGCCCCCGGTGGCGGCGCGGCTGCGACCGCTCGCACTCCGGCACTGGCTCGACGCGGCGACCGCGCGCGGCCTCCGGGTCCCGCACGTCGCCCTCCCCCGCCTGCTCGCCCTCGCCGGCCAGCAGACCGAGCTCCAGCACGCGATCCGGCCGGTCCTCGGCGAGCGCGGCCGCTGGCTAGCCGGACTGCGCGCCGACTGGGCGTGGGGCGTGGAGACGGGGACCGCGCTCGCGCCGGTGGCCGCCGACGTGCTGACGCTCGAGGCGTGGCAGGCCCTCCCCGCTGCCGAGCGCCTCGACCGCCTCGACGGCGCCCCGGCCGAGGTGCTGGAGGCAGCCCTCGACGAGCGCTCCGACAAGGTACGACGCCAGGCCTGCCTGCTGCTCGACGCCCGCCCCGGGTCCGCCCGGGCGCAGCGGATGGCCGA
This sequence comes from Nocardioides sp. Root240, assembly GCF_001428825.1. Classification (GTDB taxonomy): domain Bacteria; phylum Actinomycetota; class Actinomycetes; order Propionibacteriales; family Nocardioidaceae; genus Nocardioides. The sequence goes on from NZ_LMIT01000010.1 coordinate 379,779, forward strand.
GCGGCTGCGCCCGCTGGTCTCGTCGGCGGGCCGCCTGCGGAGGAGCCTCGAGGTCGAGCTGCCGACGCAGCCGGACGCCGCCGGCGTGCGCGACGGGCTGAGCACCACCCGCGCCGGTTCGCAGCGCGAGCGCTGGCTCGAGCTGATCTGCGCCGGCGCCCCGCTGGCGATCTGGACCGACGTGACCGGCAAGGACCCCGCCCACACCTGGCCGCTCATCACCCAGCCGGCGGCACGGGCGGGTGTGCTGCGGGCCGTCCGGGCACGCCATGACACCGCGTGGGCACAGGCCGCGGTGGCGGATGCGCCCGACCTGCTCGGCGTACTTCCTCCTGCCGAGCAGGACGACGCCGCGCTGCGCCTGCTCCGCGGCCACCGCACCCCGGCCGGCGTCGGCGCGGTCCTCCAGCACGTCCGGACCCGCTGGAGCCCCGCACTGAGCGCCGGCGTCGTCGACGTCCTGCGGCACACGCCGCCGGCCGGCGTCGCCGGGTCGGCATGGCTGGCGCCGCTGGCCGAGGCCCTCGACCCGTCCGTCCGGCCGGCGGTGTCCGCCTGGGCCCGCGCCGACCACCGGTGGGGCTCGCTGCCCGCCGACCTCGACCAGTACCTCTCCTTCCTGCCCGCGATCACGGAGGCCTTCCGATGACCCTGACCGAACCCACCGGCACCGCGCCCAGCCCCGACGGGGTGCTGCGGCTGCACGCGGAGGACGAGTACGCCCACGAGCTCGCCGCCCTGGCGGTCGCCGACGACCGACCGCGCCCGCCGCAGTGGCGGCTCTCGCCGTGGGCCGTCACGACCTACCTCCTCGGCGGGACGCTCGACGACGGCACCGTCATCACCCCCAAGTACGTCGGCGCGCGGCGCCTGATGGAGATCGCGGTCGCGTCGCTGGCGACCGACCGGGCACTGCTGCTGCTCGGCGTCCCCGGCACCGCGAAGTCCTGGGTGAGCGAGCACCTCGCGGCGGCGATCAGCGGGAGCTCGACGCTCGTCGTGCAGGGCACCGCCGGGACGCCCGAGGAGTCGCTGCGCTTCGCCTGGAACTACGCCCGACTGCTCGCCGAGGGACCCTCGCGCGCCGCCCTGGTGCCGAGCCCGGTGATGCGCGCGATGGAGACCGGCGCGCTGGTGCGGGTCGAGGAGCTGACGCGCATCCCGGCCGACGTCCAGGACGCGCTGATCTCGATCCTGTCCGAGAAGACGCTGCCGCTGCCCGAGCTCGACGACGAGGTCCAGGCCCGTCGCGGCTTCAACGTCATCGCCACCGCCAACAACCGCGACAAGGGCGTCAACGAGCTGTCGTCGGCGCTCAAGCGACGGTTCAACACCCTGGTGCTGCCGCTGCCCGACACCCTCGAGGAGGAGGTCGAGATCGTCCGCACCCGGGTGTCCTCGATCGGCCGCGGCCTCGAGCTGCCCGAGGAGCTCGCCGCCACACCGGAGATCGAGCGGGTGGTGACGATCTTCCGCGAGCTGCGCGGCGGGATGACCCTCAACCAGCGCACGACCGTGAAGTCGCCGACGAGCACGCTCTCGACCGCCGAGGCGATCTCGGTGATGACCAACGGCGTCGCGCTGGCCGCCCACTTCGGCGACGGCACGGTCCGCGCCGAGGACCTCGCGGCCAGCCTCACCGGCGCGGTCGTGAAGGACCCGGTGCAGGACGTCATCGTGTGGCAGGAGTACCTCGAGACCGTCGTGAAGGACCGCCCCGAGTGGGCCGACCTCTACCGCGCCTGCCGGGAGCTGACCTGAGCGCCTCGCCGGCACCGACGCCGCGCGTTGAGGTCCTCGGCATCCGTCACCACGGCCCGGGCTCGGCGCGTTCGGTCGCCGGCGCGCTCGACGAGCTCGCGCCGACGGCCGTGGTGATCGAGGGGCCACCCGAGCTCGACGCGTTGACGGCGTACGTCGACGAGGGCCTCGTGCCGCCGGTGGCCGGCCTGGCCTATGTCACCGCCGAGCCGTGGCGCGCCGCGTTCTACCCGATGGCAGCCTTCTCCCCGGAGTGGGTGGCCCTGCGCTGGGCGGTCGAGCACGACGTACCCGTGCGCTTCGCCGACCTGCCGGCCGCCAACGCGCTGGCTCCGGCGGAGGGCGACGACGCGGAGGCGGAGCCGGAGCGCACCGACCCGATCACGCTCCTCGCCACCACCGCCGGGTACGACGACCCGGAGCGCTGGTGGGAGGACGCGGTCGAGCATCGCGCCCCGTCGTCCCTGGCGAGGTTCGCCCTGCTCCGCGAGGCGATGACGCAGGCCCGTGCCGCGGCTCCGGTCAGCGCCGACAACCTGCGCCGCGAAGCGGCGATGCGCAAGGTGATCCGCGCGGTGGTCAAGGACGGCCACGAGCGGGTCGCGGTCGTGTGCGGCGCCTACCACGCGCCCGTCCTCGACCCAGCGACCTTCCCTTCGCAGTCCGCCGACAACAAGCTGCTCGCCGGGCTGCCGAAGGTGAAGGTCACCGCGACCTGGGCGCCGTGGACCGCGGGCCGGCTGGCCTACGCGAGCGGGTACGGCGCCGGCGTCACCTCACCGGGCTGGTACCAGCACCTCTTCGCCTGCTGGGCCGAGGGCCGGCCCGACGACGTGGTGCCCGGCTGGTTGACCCGGGTCGCCCGGGCACTGCGCGACGACGGGCTCGACGCGGCGCCGGCGACCGTCGTCGAGGCGGTGCTGCTGGCCGAGGCCCTCGCCGCGGTCCGCGGGCGGCCCAGCGCGGGCCTCGACGAGCTGATGGACGCCAGCCAGACGGTGCTGTGCGGCGGCTCCGCCGTACCGCTGGTGCTGGTGCAGCGGCGGCTGGTGATCGGCGAGGAGCTCGGCCAGGTGCCCGACGGGGTGCCGCTGGTGCCGCTCGCCGAGGACCTCGCGCGCACCCAGCGCTCGCTCCGGATGAAGCCGTCGCCGACCCCGACCTCCGTCACGCTCGACCTGCGCAAGGAGGCTCAGCTCGGGCGCTCCCTGCTGCTCCACCGCCTGACCCTGCTCGGCATCCCGTGGGGGGTCCCGGGCGATGCCGGCCGCACGACCGGCACGTTCAAGGAGGCCTGGGACCTCGAGTGGCAGCCGGAGTTCGCCGTCGCGCTGATCGAGGCCGGGCTGCTCGGCACGACCGTCGTGGGGGCGGCCGAGGCGCGGGTCCGCGAGGCGGCGGCCGAGGCGAAGGACCTGGCGACCCTCGGCAGGCTGGTCGAGCAGGCGCTCGTCGCCGACCTGCCGGGCGCGCTCGCGACCGTCGTCGACAGCCTCGCCGCGGCGACCGCCCACCAGCACGACACCCGCTCGCTGCTCGACGCGGTCGAGCCCCTGGCCCGCACCCAGCGCTACGGCGACGTCCGCAGGGCCGACGTCGGCCGGGTCCGGGAGGTGCTGCAGACCGTCGTGGTCCGCGCGTGCGTCGAGCTCCGCTCGGCCTGTGCCGCCCTCGACGACGACGCCGCGGCCGCGCTGCGAGCCTCGATCGACGCGGCCCAGCGCGGCATCGCGCTCGTCGGCGTCGGCCGGGACCGCTGGCGCGAGGCCCTCGCCGGGGTCGCCGCCGACGACCGGATCCACGGCGCGGTCGCGGGCCGGGTCAACCGGATCCTGCTCGACGGCGGCCACCTGACCTCCGGGCGCGCGGCCGAGCGACTCAGCCGCCAGCTCTCCCGCGGCTCCTCCCCCACCCACGCCGCCGCCTGGCTCGACGGTTTCCTCGACGGCGAGGCCGTGCTGCTCCTCCACGACCCGACACTCCTCGCCCTGGTCGACACCTGGCTGGGCGAGGTGGACGAGTCGGTGTTCGAGGACCTGCTGCCGTTGCTGCGTCGTACCTTCTCCCGGTTCGCGCCCGCCGAGCGCCGCCAGGTCGCGACCCGCGTCCGGCACCTCGGCAGCGAGCACGTCGACGCGGCGCGCGACCTCGACCTGGCCGCGGGCCGTGCCGCCGCGCTGCGCGTGGCGGGCCTGCTCGGCCTGGAGGTGACCCGATGACCGACCGCGACCTCCCGACCCGTTGGCGACTGGTGCTCGGCGGCGACGAGGCCGACCCGGCCGACGTACCGCTCTCGGCCGAGGACCTGGTCCGCGACCGCGCCCTCGCCCAGCTGTACGACGGCCAGGGCAGGGGCAACCGCGGCAAGGGCTCCGGCCCGCGGACCGCCGGCCTCGGCACGTCCGCGCCGAGCGTGAACCGCTGGCTCGGCGACATCCGGACCTACTTCCCGTCCTCGGTCGTGCAGGTGATGCAGGCCGACGCGATGGACCGGCTCGGCCTCCACCAGCTGCTCCTCGAGCCCGAGACGATGGCGGCGGTCCAGCCCGACCTCAACCTGGTGACGACGCTGGTCGGCCTCAACCGGGTGATCCCCGAGCACAGCCGGGCCACCGCGCGCGCCGTGGTCCGCGCCGTCACCGACCAGCTCGAGCAGCGGCTGCGGAGCAGGACGGTCCAGGCGATCACCGGCGCCGTCGACCGCGCGGCCCGCACCCGTCGCCCGCGCCACCACGAGATCGACTGGCGGCGCACCATCGGCGCGAACCTCAAGCACTACCTCCCCGACCACCGGACCGTCGTCCCGGAGCGGCTGCTGGGCAACGCCCGCCGCAGCCGCCAGACCCAGCGCCACATCATCTTGTGCATCGACCAGTCCGGCTCGATGGCCGAGTCGGTGGTCCACTCCAGCGTCTTCGGTGCCGTGCTCGCGTCCTTGCGCGCGGTGTCGACGCGGCTGGTCGCCTTCGACACCGAGGTCGTCGACCTGACCGACGAGATCGAGGACCCCGTCGACGTGCTCTTCGGCGTCCAGCTCGGCGGCGGCACCGACATCAACCGCGCCCTCGCCTACTGCCAGTCGCTGATCGAGCGGCCGGAGGAGACCGTGCTGGTGCTGATCAGCGACCTCTACGAGGGCGGGATCGCCGAGGAGATGCTGCGCCGCGCCCACGCGATCACCTCGTCGGGCGCGGTCATGGTCGCCCTGCTCGCCCTCAGCGACTCGGGCGCGCCGTCGTACGACGTCGAGCATGCCGCCGCGCTGTCGGCCATCGGGGTCCCGGCGTTCGCGTGCACGCCCGACCAGTTCCCCGACCTGATGGCCGCCGCGATCGAGAAGCAGGACCTGGCCCAGTGGGCGGCCGCGAACGACATCGCGATCGCGGGGCCGCCGGCCGAGGAGTAGCTCAGGCAGCCGTCGAGCCGAGCAGGTGCTGCTTGACGAGGGTCATGTCGGCCTCGAGGTGGGACAGTCGCAGGTCGGTCATCTCCGTGCCGTGGTGGACCTTGTCGTCGAGGGCGTCGAAGCGGCGGTCGAGGGCGTCGAAACGGCCGTCCATCGCGTCGAAACGGCCGTCCATCGCGTCGAAACGGCCGTCCATCGCGTCGAAACGAACGTCCATCGCGACCAGCCGGGCTGAGAGCCGCTGCTCACTCGCGCCGACGGCGTCCGTCACGACCTCCTGCGCGATGGTGCGCATCTGGCGGGTCAGCGTTGTCACCAGCCAGCGCAGCGTGGCCACACCCGTCGCCACCACGACGGCGACGCCGAGGATGGCTGCAGTCCAGGTGTTCACGGTGTCCATGGTGCCCCTTCCCGAAGGATCGGTCGAGGCGAAGGTACGTCGGTTCCCCGCGGGCCGCAGGCGGAGCGCATCGGCCTGTGGAGAAACCACCGCGGAAGGGCTCAGGCCTGCGCGGCCGCCCGGGCCGCGTCGAGCTCGGCCTTGGTCAGCACCGCGCGCACCTCGAGCGACACGTCGGCCAGCGGGTTCTCGCCGGCCGGGCTGCGGTCGATCGCGCAGACGACGGTGTCGACGATCGCACCACCCGCGCGCAGCGCGTTCGTCGCGTCGCGCACCGCACCGCCGGTGGTGATCACGTCCTCGATCAGCACGATCCGCCTGCCGTCGAACAACGGGCCCTCGGCCAGCTTGGCGGTGCCGTACTCCTTGGCCTTCTTGCGCACGAACACGACCGGGATGCCGACGAGCTGGCTCACCGCCGTGGCGATCGGGATGCCGCCCATCTCCAGGCCGCCGAGCAGCTCGGCGTCGCCCGGCAACAGCTGCGCGACCTCCCGGGCCACCCGCGCGAGCAGCTGCGGGTCCGCCTCGAAGAGGTACTTGTCGAAGTACTCGTTGCTCACCTGGCCGGACCGGAGGGTGAACTCACCCGTCAGGCGGCAGGTGGCGTCGATGTCGGCGGCGAGGGCGGTGTCCGTGGTCGTCACGGGTTTCAGGCTAGTGCGACCGCACCCGTCCGAACGACAGGGTCCGGTACGTCGCCCGGTAGCCGGGCGTGCCCACGGCCACCCGCACCGCCACTGTCCGGCCCCGCCACGCCCGCCTGAGCACCAGCTGCCGCGTGGTCGCGCCCGCGACGGCCCGACCGCCGACGTACCACCGGTAGGTGGCGCGGAGCCGGTGTGCCCTGCCGTCGGCGGAGTAGGCCGGCGCGGTCACTCCCACGGTCCGCCCCACGCGGGGCGTGCCGGACCGCACCGGCCACCGGGTGATCCAGGCGGCCGGGATCGTGCCCGGCACCACGACCGGGGTCTGCGAGGACAGCGAGGTGCCGGGACCGGTGAACCACGTCGGGTGATCGGCCGTGACCTCGACCCGGAGCCGGGCGCCGAGGTCGGCCGGCGTGACGACGTAGGTCGCCGACGTGGCGCCGGGGATCGGCGTCGCTCCGCGGAACCACCGCCAGGTGTGGGAGTACGTCGGCGCCGTCGGCCGCCAGGAACCGGCGGTGGCGGTGAGCCTTCGCCCGACGGCGACCGTGCCGGTCACGGTCGGCGGCGCCACGGCCAGCGGCGTGGTGTTCTCGACGACGACCGTCGGCGAGTCGATGGGCGCACCGTTGTACGCCCAGCCCGGCGCCGGCACCGCCCGGACGGAGATCCCGACCTCCCAGCCGTCGTCCATCCCGTTCAGCACGTACGTCGGCGCGGTGGCACCGTCGACCGCGACCCCGTTGCGGTACCACTGGAAGCGCGTCCGCACGGTCGGGTCCGACCAGACCACGTCGCTGTGCGCCGTCAGCGTGCGGCCCCACTCCGGGGCGCCGGTCAACGTCACCCCGCCGCTCGCGTGTCCCACCTCGAACCCGAAGGAGTACGTGCCGGCGTCGTGGCCCGCCCCGACCCGGTAGCCCAGGTCGAGCAGGCCGATGGACCCGGCACCGAAGGCGGTCCCGCCCGCGCCGCCGACGGCGCTGCTCAGGCCGCCGGTCGCGAACGAGAAGGCGTAGCCGTGGCCGGTCTCGTCGACGAAGCGCACGGCGTACCTGTGCTCCCACGGCGGGGAGATCAGGTCGAACTCGAACGTGCCCGTCGCGTCGAGGGTCTGCGCGGGCACGCCGGCGACCCGGTACCAGCCGCCGGGGACCTGCGGATACCAGGCACCGCCGTCCTCGCGCCACAACTCGGCCACCACGCCCGCGGTGGTGTGCCCGGCCGGCGCGGCGACCTTCCCCGTGTACGGGTACGTCGGGAAGCTCGTCAGCAGCGGCACGGACTCCAGGTCGGTGGCGGCCCCGTCCGTCACCGACAGCGCCGTCGCCCCGGTGATGGTCAGGGCGCCGATCCCGCCGTCGTACGCACACACGCCGGCCGGCGCCGCGCCCGGCCCGGACCACCAGCGGTCCCGCCCGTCGCAGGTGTTCATGTCCGACCACGACGTGCCGTAGCCGACGTAGTAGCTGCCGGTGGGCAGGCCGGTGACGGCGAAGCTGCCGTCCGGTTCGGTCCAGTCGGTCGCGACCCGGTGGTACGCCGGATCGCTCGCCGACACCACGACCACCTGGACCACCTGGACGTCGTAGCCGGCGGGGACGGTGACCGTGCCGGTGATCGAGCCGGTCCCGGCCGCGCGGGCCGGCGTCGCCGCACCCGCGACGAGCACCAGGGACGGCGCGAGGACCGCCGCCAGGGCAGCGAGGAAGGTCAGGAGTCTCCGGCTCACCGGGCCAGTCTCGACAGGTCCGCGCGCCGGTGCGTCAGGGTTCGACCCCAACAACACCGGGCTGGGCATGTGCCGGGCGGCTTCAGGGCCGCCAGGCGTTGCCTGACATGCCCTAGGGTCGGGGCCGTGCCTTCCGCAGCCCGTCGCGTCGCCGGCATGGGCGAGACGATCTTCGCCGAGATGTCCGCGCTCGCCGTCCGTACCGGTGCGGTCAACCTCGGGCAGGGGTTCCCCGACACCGACGGCCCGGTCGAGCTGCTCGACGCCGCGGTCGCTGCCCTGCACGGCGGTGCCAACCAGTACGCGCCCGGGATCGGGATCCCCGCGCTGCGGCAGGCGATCGCCCGCCACCAGCAGCGGCACTACGGCATCGAGCTCGACCCCGACCGGCAGGTCGTGGTGACGACCGGGTGCACCGAGGCGATCGCGGGGGCACTGCTGGGCCTGGTCGACCCGGGCGACGAGGTGGTCGTGCTGGAGCCGTACTACGACTCGTACACCGCGATCATCGACTTCGCCGGCGGCGTACGGCGCCCGGTGACGCTGCGGGCGCCGGACTTCCGGCTCGACCCCGACGAGCTCGCTGCCGCGGTCTCGCCGCGGACCAAGCTGATCCTGCTCAACACCCCGCACAACCCGACCGGCCGGGTGCTCGACGCCGACGAGCTCGCCGCCGTCGCGCGGGTGGCGCAGGAGCACGACCTGCTGGTCGTCACCGACGAGGTCTACGAGCACCTCGCCCTCGACGGTCAGCACGTGCCGATCTCGACCCTGCCGGGCATGGCCGAGCGCACGCTGACCCTCTCCAGCGCGGGCAAGTCGTACTCCGTGACCGGCTGGAAGGTCGGCTGGGCGACCGGGCCGGGCGAGCTCGTCGCGGCCGTGACCGCGGCGAAGCAGTGGCTGACGTTCACCTCCGGGGCGCCCCTGCAGCCCGCGGTCGCGCACGCGCTCGACCACCAGCCCGACTTCCCGGCCCGCCTCGCGGCCTCGCTGCGGGAGCGGCGTGACGAGCTGGTCGGCGGCCTGCGCGCGGCCGGGCTGACGACGTACTCGCCCCAGGGGACCTACTTCGCCACGACCGACGTCACCGACCTCGGCTGGGCGAGCGGCGGCGACTTCTGCCGGGCGCTGCCCGGGCGGGCGGGGGTGGTGGCGATCCCGTCGGAGGTGTTCTACGACGCCCCGGACGCGCCCGGCGCCGGCCGGCACCTGGTCCGGTGGGCGTTCTGCAAGCGGCCCGAGGTGATCGCCGAGGCGGTCCGACGGCTGGCAGCCGCCGACCTCACGGCCTGACCGTCAGCGCCTGGTCCGGTACCACTGCGACACCTCGGGCCGCAGCAGCAGCCAGGTGCCCGTCGCGAGGGTCAGCGTGACGACCACCAGCGGCGGACCGCTGAGCGCCATGACCAGGCTCAGGAGGGCGGCGCAGACGCCGGAGACGGCGAGCGTGATCCGCGCCCAGTTCTGCCCGAGGAAGGCGACCACCGCGAGCACGATGGCGAACAGCGCCCACAGCACCAGTGCGACGACCATGACGGAGAAGTAGACGACCAGCGTGTCGGCGGTCAGCTCGCTGGAGGCCACCAGGTCCGGCTGCTGGTCCTTGAGGTCGGCGAAGAACTCGTCGCGGTTGGCCGCCAGGACCACCCCCACGAGCACCAGCCCGACGGACACCACCGTCGAGAGCACCCAGGTCAGGAGGCAGGCCGCGACCAGCGCGCCCGGGCGTCGTACGACGGCGAGGCGGCGGTCCGGGAGCCGGAACCCCGGCACGGGGGCCATCGGCGGCAGCTGCGGCGCCTGGCCGGGAGCGGGCGGCTGGGACGGCTGCTGCCCGGGAGCGGGCGGGAGGGTCGGGCTGCCGGAACGCAGGTCCGCGACCCGTGCCGCACGACGGGCGTCGTAGCGCTGGGCCCACGGTCGCCCGGCGTACCAGTCGCGGGTGGGCTGGGCCCAGAGCAGGGCGATGCCGAACACGGCCATGATGGCGATGACGACCTCCGTCGCGAGGGCCGCCAGGAGGAGCAGGGGCGCCAGCACGGAGAGCACGATGCGGGCGCTCGGCGAGCGCTGGAACACCTGGTACCCGAGGATCGCGGCCGCGGCCGCGGCACCTGCTCCGGTCAGGCAGAGCACGCGCAGCACGCCGACCAGGGTGTCGACCGACATGTCGAGGTTGTTGGCCGAGAGCCACCGCTCGAGGCCCTGCTGGACCTCGAGCGTGTGGAGGGTCGAGATGCGCTGCCAGGCGGACAGGATCAGCACGATCGACCCGCCGATGATCAGCACGCCGGCGAGGGTCGCCTGGGGCGGTCGGGGCTGGGGCTGATTCATGACCCCATTCCACCAGACCGCCCCAGCGTCGGGGTTCGTGGCCTTTCCTTGCGGTTGTCGGCCGTTGCAACGGCCGACAACCGCAGGAATCCCCGCCTGAGCGGGGATTCCTGCAGCACCCGCGCGTCAGACCGCCAGCACCAACCCGTCGTCCCCCCGGTCGACGGTGACGGAGCCACCGTCGGTGACCTCGCCGGCGATCAACAGCCGGGCGAGCGGGTCGCCGATCGCGGTCTGGATCAGCCGGCGCAGCGGCCGGGCGCCGTAGGCCGGGTCGTAGCCGATGTCCGCCAGCCAGGCGCGCGCGGCCGGCGTCACCGCCAGCGAGATCCGGCGCGCGGCGAGCCGCGACTCGAGCGAGCGGAGCAACAGCTCGACGATGTGCGCCAGGTCGTCGCGGGTGAGCGCGTCGAAGGTGACGATCTCGTCGAGCCGGTTGAGGAACTCCGGCTTGAACGACTGGCGCACCACTCCCAGCACCGACTCCTTCTGCACCTCCGGCGACAGCGCGGGGTCCACGAGGAACTGCGAGCCCAGGTTGGAGGTGAGGATCAGGATCGTGTTGCGGAAGTCGACCGTGCGGCCCTGGCCGTCGGTGAGCCGCCCGTCGTCGAGCACCTGCAGCAGGATGTCGAAGACCTCCGGGTGCGCCTTCTCGACCTCGTCGAGCAGGACGACGGAGTACGGACGCCGGCGGACCGCCTCGGTGAGCTGGCCGCCCTCGTCGTACCCGACGTAGCCCGGAGGGGCACCGACGAGCCGCGCGACGGAGTGCTTCTCGGCGTACTCGCTCATGTCGATGCGCACGATCGCGCGCTCGTCGTCGAACAGGAAGTCGGCCAGCGACTTGGCGAGCTCGGTCTTGCCGACACCCGTCGGACCGAGGAACAGGAAGGACCCGGTCGGCCGGTTGGGGTCGGAGATGCCGGCCCGCGCGCGTCGTACGGCGTCGGAGACCGCGCGCACCGCCTCGTGCTGCCCGATCAGGCGGGCCCCGATGACCTGCTCCATCTCGAGCAGCTTCGCGGTCTCGCCCTGGAGCAGACGCCCGGTGGGGATGCCGGTCCAGGCCTCGACGACCTCGGCGATCTGGGTCGAACCGACCTCCTCGCCGACCAGCTTGTCGCCGGTCGCGACGGAGTCCTCGGCGGCCTCGACCGCCTTGATCTGCTGCTCCAGTGCGGGGATCTGGCCGTAGAGGATCGCGCTCGCACCGCCGAGGTCGCCCTCGCGCTGCAGCCGCTCGGCCTCGCTCCGCAGCTGGTCGAGCTGCCGGCGCAGCGCGCCCTCGCCCTCGAGCTCGGACTTCTCCCGCTCCCAGCGGACCTCGAGCCCGCGCAGCGACTCCTCCTTGTCGGCGAGGTCGGCGCGCAGCACCTCCAGCCGCTCCCGCGAGGCGTCGTCGCTCTCCTTGGCGAGCGCGAACTCCTCCATCTTGAGCCGGTCGACCTGGCGGCGGAGCTGGTCGATCTCCTCCGGGGAGGACTCGATCTCCATCCGCAGCCGGGACGCCGCCTCGTCGACGAGGTCGATCGCCTTGTCGGGCAGCTGGCGGCCGGTGATGTAGCGGTCGGACAGGGTCGCGGCGGCGACCAGCGCGGCGTCGGTGATCCGCACCCCATGGTGCGCTTCGTACTTCTCCTGGATGCCGCGCAGGATCTGGATGGTGTCCTCGACCGACGGCTCGCCGACGAAGACCTGCTGGAAGCGGCGCTCCAGCGCGGGGTCCTTCTCGATCGACTCGCGGTACTCGTCGAGCGTGGTGGCACCGATCATGTGCAGCTCACCGCGCGCCAGCATCGGCTTGAGCATGTTGCCGGCATCCATCTGGCTGTCGCCGCCGGCGCCCGCACCGACGACGGTGTGCAGCTCGTCGATGAAGGTGATGACCTGGCCCTCGGACTGCTTGATCTCGTCGAGGACGGCCTTGAGCCGCTCCTCGAACTCGCCGCGGTACTTCGCACCCGCGACCATGCCCATCAGGTCCAGGCTGAGCACCCGCTTGCCCTTCAGCGAGTCCGGTACGTCGCCCGCGACCACGCGCTGCGCGAGGCCCTCGACGACGGCGGTCTTGCCGACGCCCGGCTCACCGATCAGCACCGGGTTGTTCTTGGTGCGGCGGCTCAGCACCTGGATCACCCGGCGGATCTCCTGGTCGCGGCCGATGACCGGGTCGAGCTTGCCCTCCTCCGCGGCGGCGGTGAGGTCGACGGAGTACTTCTCCAGCGCCTCGTACGTCGACTCCGCGTCCTGCGACGTGACCCGCCGGTTGCCGCGGACGGCCGTCAGCGACTCCCGCAGCCCGTCGGCGCTCAGCCCCGCGTCGGTCAGCACCTTCTGCGCGGACGACTCGACGGTCGCGAGCCCGATGAGCAGGTGCTCGGTCGCGATGTACTCGTCCTTCATCGACTGGGCGAGCTCCATCGCCGACCCGAGCACGCGGGTCAGCGCGGCCGACCCGGCCGGCTGCTGGACCGTGGCGCCGCTGGCCCGCGGGAGCGCGTCCCGCGCCGCGGCGGCGGCGTGCACCAGCCCGGACACGTCGACACCCGCCTTCGCCACGAGGTTGGCGGCAACGCCGTCCTCCTGGAGCAGCAGGGCGACGAGCAGGTGCACCGGCTCGACGGAGGTGTTGCCCGCCGTGGTGGCGGAGAGCTGCGCGGCCTCGATCGCCTCGCGCGCACGCGTGGTGAACTTGTCGGCCCCGAAGTTACTCATGCGCGTCCTCGCTTCGCTCCGGGCGCGCACGAGGCACGGAGGGGACTGCGCTTGTCGATGCGCTCGCTGCGCTCGCACATGTGGCGACTCCTTGGGTCAGTGGGTCCATCGTGGCCGGAATTCTCCGACCGGTCACTAGGTCCAACGTCCCCAAAGTTGAGTCTGTTCCACTCAACTTCGAGAATTTCCGGCATCCCGGGAAGCGCCCGCGGTCTTCTGCAGGATCCAGGGCGCGACGCTGCAGGTCAGTCGATGGTGGCGTTCTCCAAGGCAGCGGCGGGGCGAGTCGGGTGGTGGTCGGGTCCCGCAGCCGGGTTGCGGCCGGCTTGGGTGATGGCGCGTGGTGACACCCTCGAGTGGGCACGAACCGCAGAGATCCGGCCGTGTTTTCTGCGGTCCGTGACCAATCCAGGGGGTCACCGACACGCAACAAGCCAGAAGCAGCCGGGCGGCCGCCCCAGGAGCCACCCCGACGAGAACCCGCGCGAAGAGGACCGCAGCTCAGGCGTCGATCTCCGGCGGCGCCTCGTGCTCGGGCAGGTCAGGACTCGTGGCGACCGTCTCGTCGACGAGGGCGAGCTTGCAGAACTCCTCACCGAACGGGGTGAGGTGGATGCTGCGCCGCACGACCTTGGCGAACTTCACCGAGTGCAGCGCCGCCAGCACATCGGGCTGGGCCTCGAGAACCTGGTACTCCATGTGGTCGTGGACGGCCTCGCGCGAGAACCACACCAGGCCGAGGCGGAACAGGTTGTTCAGGTACGACGGCACCTGCTCCAGGTAGCGCAGGCCGGCCCGGGGGCCGACCATGTTCAGGCCCGGCGCCACCAGCTGGCTGCTGACCATGCCGATCGGGCCGCCGGTGCGGATGTCGACGCTCGGCTGCGGACCGTTGCGCAGCAGCATCACCAGGATCCGCGCCTCGTCGGGCGCGAGCTCGTCGAGGATCCGGTCGAACGCCGGGTGGCGGTCGTCCTTGCTCCACACGTCGCGGGACTTCTCGAGCAGCTCGTTGCCGCGCTCGCGCAGGGTCTGCGGCCGGCTGGCGACGACGTGGCCGTCCACGACCGGGCTCGCGATCGGGACGGGGCGCTCGGACGTGGCGCCGAGCGACTCGCCGGCACGGGTCAGCGCCTCGGCGACGGGCACGCCGCCGGAGACCTGCCGGGCGACCTCGCCGAGGGCGTTGACGTAGGAGCCGACGTCACGGATCAGGGACACTGCCTCGTCGCGGCTGGTCACCGCCTTGCCGACGCGCAGCCAGTTGCGGGTCGTCGTACGGACGCCCCAGCTGGCGGTGTGCATCGCGGCCGAGCCGGCCACCCGGGCCAGGCCGGGCAGCGACTCGGCGACGGCAGGCCGGGTCAGCGCGGGGAGCCGCGGGAGCCCGTCCTTGTCGAGGTCCTCAGTCATGCCAGCCTTCCGGTGGTCGTCGCGATCGTCGTCGTGGTCACGGCGGGAACCCGGGGATCCAGCCCCAGTTGAAGATGCCCAGGTGCAGGAACCCGCCCGCAGCACCCATGATCGCGCCGTGGGCGTAGAGCATCCACTCGTCCTCCTTGATGGCCGAGCGCATCATCTCCACGAAGTCCTTCGGCGGGAGCTCCTTGGTACGCCGGGCGATCAGCACGCGAATCTTCTCCGACTGCTTGCGGCTGAACTCCGCGTCCCGGAAGGGCGTGATCGTCCGGCCGACGGCCTCCTGGGCGAAGGAGTCCTTGATGCTGTCGTACCTCCTGCCCCCGAGCGCGACGTTGACCGCGCCGCGCAACGGGCCGGCGGCCTTGTCGATCGCGGGCCGCATCGCCGTGGCGATCATCTGGCGGGTGCGGTCGCCGCGCGGCCCGTCCATCAGGAAGTCGCCGATCCGCTCCAGCGTGATCACGTCGTCGGCGATGATCCGGGCGTAGACCTCGGCACACTCCGCCTGGCGGCGCAGGAACAGGCCCTGCACCTTGATGCCGAGGATCCGCTTCTCCTCCGGCGGGTCGAAGATCAGCCACATGCCCAGCAGGTTGGTGATCCAGCCGACGACGATGCCGAGCGACGGCAGGAGGTACCAGGGCGCCGGGTTGCCGGTCTCGACGTGCCAGGTCTGGTCGATGATCGCGACCGGGATGCCGAGCAGGAAGCCGAAGATGAAGCCGAAGAGCACCATCAGGTTGAGCTCGCGCTGACCGACGTCCTTGAACACCCGGACGACGAGCTCGGGGTTCTTCCGGAAGTGGTCGATGACCATGATCTTCGGGTCGAGCAGCTGGTTGATGTGCACACCGATCTCGTCGGTGATCGTCTTGACGACGCCGGGCAGCTGGGCCTGCACGCGGTCGATGACGGCCTGGCGGACCGGGTTCGGCAGGTCGCGCCACAGGCGCGGGTGCTCCCGCATCATGACCTCGTCGACCAGCGAGGGGAGGTCCGGGCGGAAGACGTTGACGATGTGCTCGGCGATCTGGTCGGGCTCGAGCTGGGCGTAGAACTCGGCAGGCGTGCCGAGCTTCGCGATCACCTTGTCCACGGCGATGCTGCCCATCTTCGCGGCCCGCGCGGGGACGATGCCCTGCCAGCCGAGACCGCCGTCCATCCAGCCCGGGATCTCCTGGAGCTTGCGCGGCAGGACGCCTGCGATCTCGCGCAGGCCGGGGACCCGGAAGCCGTGGAACCCGATCGGCTTGAACAGCATCCACAGGCCGGACCAGTTGATCAGCCAGCCGATGATCCCGGTGAAGAACGGGATCGACACGAAGGCGAACCAGTCCACGTGGTCGACCCAGTGGCTGAGCCAGTCCAGTACCGCGTCCACGCGCACCTCTCGTCCCGTGAGTACCGTCGTGCCCCAGTGCCACCGGACGGTCCCGACGGGCTGAGGTTAGTGCCTCTTGTGGTAACAGTCACCGTGATCTCAGGTCACGGTGTCGCAGCAACCAGTCGCACCTCGTGCCGGAGCCGTCCGAGGTCTCCGAACGGCTGCACTCGGAACGAGATCCGCGCCTCGACCTGGTCGGCCGCGACGAAGCCGAAGGTGCGCGAGTCGTCGGATCCGCCCCAGTTGTCGCCGACGACCCAGTAGTGGCCCTCGGGCACGGTGACCCAGCCGAGCTCGCCGCCGGCCTGCTGCCCGGGCGTGCCCGACGTACCGTCCTCGGCGCAGCAGGGACCGGTCTTCTCGCCGACCCGGCCGGACCACGCGGGGTTGTCGACGACGTACTCCTCGTCCTCCCCCGCCGGCTTGATGCGTACGACGGGCGGGTCGGTGTCGGCGGTGGCCCGGATCCGGTCGCCCGGCATGCCGATCACCCGCTTCACCAGCGGGATCTCGCGGTCGCCGAGCGTGGTCTCGACGATGTCGAAGCGGTGCACGTCGTCGCTGCCGAAGGGGTTGACCAGCAACCGGTCGCCGTCGGCCAGGGTCGGGTCCATGCTGTGCCCGGAGACCTTGACCGAGAAGGCCAGGACCGCGATCACGACGAGGATCGCGGCGAAGAAGAGCACGAGCGCGAGCACGCCGAGGGCGGTGCGCAGCCACGGCCTCCGGTCCGCACGATGGGTCACGGCGCGAACGGTACGTGATCGGAACTCCTTCGGCAGGCACCCCGCCCACCTGAGAAGAAATTCCGTGACGGGGTGTCGCGCACACCCTGCGATGTGTGTCACACTCCGTCACGCTTGGCCAAGGGCATGGGGATGCGGCCAGCAGTCCACACCGGTTCGGGAGGGATCGGTGGATGCCCTTTGGGAGGAAAGTTGAAGAAGATCGAAGGAATGGGCCGGACCCGTCTGGGCCGGTTCGCAGCAGTCACCGTGCCGGCATCCGTGCTGGCCGCCGGTCTCGGCGTGGCGATGCTGCAGGGAATGGTCGGCGCCGTGCTGTCGTCGGCCGACGGGTTCACCCTCAACAGTGACCGGATCACCAGTGACGGGCTGAAGGCCCGCACCGGCTCCGCCGACGTGGCGGGAGGAGACCAGGCGACGCTGTACGCCGAGACCGGGTCGAACACCAACGCGAGCGGTATCGAGGTCGTCACCCCGAACGTCACACTGCCGCTGCTCGGCATCGGGGCGCACCTCGAGGTGACCTCGACGGACACGACGATCGCCCTCGGCTCCGTGGGCCTGAATGCGAAGACGCTGAACACCCCCAACGGTGCGACGCTGGGCAACACCACCATCGGTGTCGCGCAGTCCGAGGCGGGCTTCGACAACACCACGACCGACAGCGGCTACGTCGCCGACGGCTTCGCGCTGACGAGCGCCTCGGCGGACCTGCCGAACGTCAACGCGGTCGCCTACGCGATCACGCTGGACAGCCTCGCGCTGGACAACCTGTCGCTCTCGGTCGCGCTCGGCAACTGACGCCGCGCTCCCCGGCCGGCGCCTGATCAGCCCGGCCCTGCTCCCAGCACTTCCCTCGTGGGGGCGTGCCGGCGCGCCCCCACGAGGTCCCGCCTTCTTCGCTAGGACCTCGCATGACCGACATCTCCGCGGACCTCTCCGCACCCACCGACGTCCCCGTCGTCTCCATCGACACCCCGACCGGACGGCTGAGCCGGATCCGGCGGCGCTTCACGACCTTCCGTCGTACCCGGCCGTTCTGGGGATCGCTGATCCTGCTGGGCGGCGCGTGGTTCGTCGCCCGCCCGCTGCTCGGCGGGACCTTCGAGTTCTACACGACCGTCGGCGTCCGCAGCATCACCCCGCTGCTGCTCGCGGGCGGCATGGCCGCGGCGGCGCTGACCGCCCTCGTCCTGCCCGCGCAGCGGCACTTCCCCGCGATCGTCGCGATGATGCTCGCCGTCGCCTCGCTGCCGCTCGCCAACCTCGGCGGCTGGCTGATCGGCATGGTGCTCGGCATCACCGGCGCCGGACTGGTGTTCGCGTGGACGCCGTACACCGACAAGCAGCTCGCCCGCTTCGCCGAGCGCGACGCCGCGCGCGCCGCGCGGCGAGCCGCCCGATGACGGGCCGTCGCGGTCGCGCCGACGTCCTCGACCGGGTACGACGAGCCGCGGCCACGCGCTCGACGGCGATGGTCGATCGGGCCGAGGTCCACCGAGGCACCCGTCGGCGAGCGCTGGTGCCGCTCGCCGGCGGGCTCGGGGCGCTCGTCGCGATGTTCCAGCTCGTCAGCAGCAACGTGCTCGCGGTGAACTTCACGACCGCCAACCAGGAGTTCCAGCTCTACTCGAACTACCTGCAGGGCGCGCAGGCCGCGGGCTTCCTGTCCACCAACGACACGTCGACCGGTGAGGACAACGGCGTCGCCGAGCTCGGCATCCGCTCGGCCAAGCTGGCCGGCCTCTGCGCGATCGCGCACGAGAACGTGCCGGTGGTCGGCGAGGTGACGCTGATGATCCTCGCCGGCGTACCCGTGCGGAGCAGCTTCGCCACCGGCGCCAACACCACCACCGACGGAGCCGGCAACCCGCTGACCTACGACGCCGACGGCCTGCTCACCGGCGGCAACCACATCACCGCCAGCAACCTGTTCATCAACTCCCGCTCGCTGAACGGCTTCGGGAACCTGATCAGCGGCATGAACCTCGGCCAGAGCGCCGACACGGTCGACACCACGGCCGGCATCACCTGGCCCGGCGGGCAGACCCAGCCGGACCCCGGCGACTTCGGGCTGACCGTCGACCGGATCAACGTCGGCGGCCTCGGCGGCGACACCTACGGCATCAACCTGCAGGGAGCGATCACCTTGCCGAATCTCAAGATCAAGGTGGTCAAGGGCCACAAGACGCAGGCCGACTGCCCGAGCCAGGCGGCCGGCTGATGCGCGCGGCTGTCGTGGCCGGGTGGCTGTGGTTCCGCGCGTTCCGCCGGACCCGTCCGTTCTGGGGCGGGCTGTGGTGCATCCTCGCCGGCGCGTGGATCGTGCGGTCGATGTTCTTCTCGTTCGTGCTCGCCGTCAGCGGCGGGTGGAGCTACTCGTCCGGCTACATCCTCGGCGGCGGGCTGGTCCTCTTCGGGCTGGTCGCGTGGTTCGCGCCGCACTACCGCGGGCTGCTCGGCGTGCTGGCGGTGCTGCTCGCGCTCGCGGCCTTCGTCGCGGCCAACCTGGGCGGCTACCTGCTCGGCTCGGTGCTCGGCATCCTCGGCGGCTCGATGGTGTGGGCCTGGGGCGAGAAGACCCCCCGGCGTTCCCGCGGCGGGCGCCGTCGCGCCGTCGTACCCGCGTCGTGAGGCTGACGGTACGACGCCAGCGGCTGCTGGTGCTGGCGGCGGTGCTGGTGCTCGCGAGCGCCGCGGTGCTGCTGCCGCGCGTCGACGACGGCGCGCACGGGCAGGCGCAGAACGGCGCCTACCAGCCGTTCGCCTGCGACCAGCCCGGCAGCACGAACCCGCAGCAGCGGCGTCAGGACGTGCAGCTCGACAACGGCGCGGGCGACTTCAACGCGGCCGGCCGGATGTACCCGTGCCTGGCGGGGGTGCGTTGGCACCTGCAGTCCGGCAACGTCGCGACGTCCGACCCCGGCACGGCGATCGGGCAGATCCGGACGGCCTACGGGCGGAAGTTCCCCGGCACCGTCTACTACGCCGCCGCCGGCTCGCGCACCGACCTCTACCAGGTGGCCTTCAGCGGCCTGCAGTTCTGCACCGGCGACACCACGCCCGTGGGCGCGTGCCCCGCGAGCGGCACGACCGACATCCAGCTGTACGCCGACAGCGGGGACGCTCCGTCGCCGAAGCCGGCGGCGCCGTACCGGCTGACGATCGACCCGGACCAGGCGATCACCATCGGCGGAGCAGGGGTGTGGACCGAGGTGCTGGCGACGGCGAGCAGCTCGTTCACGGTGCCCGTCGCGCAGCTGCCGACGGCCACGCACCTGGCGTGCGGGCTGGTCGGCGGGACCGCGCGCGGCGGCTTCCTCGGCATCGGCGGCACCTGCGAGCTGAGCGCGGAGGACTTCGCCGGCGGCCTCGCGCAGTGGCTCGGCGGCGGCGAGAACTACACGCTGCTCGGGGTGAACCTGGACTTCTACTACCTGGTCACGCACCGCCAGAACCCGTCGGACCCGTACACGCAGCTGCCGGTCGACGGCTCGGGCAACCCGCTCAACTCGATCCAGCTGCCCGACACCACGATCTCGGTGGGCTGATGGCTGCATCGATCTCGACGGGGACGGGTACCCGCTGGGGGCGGATGGTGGGCGCGCTCGCCGCCGGACTCGGCGCCCTCACCGGGCTCGCGACACTCACCTGGCACCAGGCGCTCGGCTTCGACACGACCCTGGTGATCCAGGACGGCAACGCCACCTTCTCCTCGTCGCAGATCACCGCCGACGACGCGGCGTTCGGGATGGCGCCGGTCCGGTTGGGCAACGGGACGTGGAAGAACCTGCTCCGCGCCGGCTTCGCGACGGCCAGCCTGAACGGGTTGTGCGTGTCGAAGACGGAGACCGTGCTCGGCGGCATCAAGTACACGGTGAAGCTGACCGCCGGCGACGGCGGCACCGGCCTCGAGACGCGGGCGGCCAATGCGGCGCTCGACGTCACCGCGCTGCGCGGCGCCGGCATCAACCTCCAGGGCAGCACCCAGATCGGCCAGGCCACGACCGACCTGACGACGGCGCCCGGCGCGGCGCCGTACCTCGCCAACCCGTTCGGCGTCCCCTCGACCTACGACGGCGGCTGGTTCGGCCCCGGCACCACGGGCCCGCAGGTCTACGGCGCGACCGGCAACGGCGGCCACGTGAACGGCCAGGGCTACACGGGCATCGACGCCACCCGCGGCTCGCTGACGAATGTCTACGGCCAGCTCTGGCAGGCCCAGGTCACCGGCAACATCACCCTGCCGAACCTGTCGATCAAGGTGCTGCCCTTCAAGGACACGATCGGCTTCAACGCCAACGGCACCCCGAACTCGACTCCCGACGGCATCGACGACCGCTCCTGCTGGACCGAGGCCCGCCAGGGCACCTACCCCCGCTGACCCACGAACCGTGCCTCGTGGCACCACGAACCGTGCCTCGTGGCACCACGAGCCGTGGCTTGTGGCTCGGCTCGGCGCCAGGACTCACGCCTCGAACTGCCACTTCCCACACTTCGTCGTGCCACGAGGCACGGTTCGTGGTGCCCTGAGCCAGGCTTCGTGGGTCAGGAGGGACGACGCCAGACCACGATCGACTGGCCGGCGGGCGGCTGGGGCAGGGCCGGGAGGCGGGTCGGCGGGGCCGGGCGGGCGGTCAGGGCCTGGCGCAGCGCCTCGTGGGCGGCGTCCAGCTCGGCGGCCAGCTCGGCGTTGCGGGAGCGCAGCGCGGACACGGTGTTCTCGAGGTCGAGGATGCGCCTGACGCCCTCGATCCCGATGCCGGACGCGGTCAGCTCGGCGATCTCGCGGAGCCGCTCGATGTCGCGGTAGGAGTAGCGCCGCCCGCCCCCGCCCGTGCGTCCGGGCGTGATCAGCCCGACCCGCTCGTAGGTGCGCAGCGTCTGCGGGTGCAGGCCGCTGAGCTGGGCCGCCACGCTGATGACGAAGACTGAATCGTCGTCAGCGGGCGGACCCTGCGGTGGGCGGACGGCCATCAGGATGCGTCCTCGTACAGGCCGGCGCGGAGCGCGGCGTTGGCCGGAGCGGTGGCCTCGGCGTAGGCCTCGAGCGCCGCCTTCGCGGCAGCGTCGAGCGTCGCCGGGACCTGCACCTCGACCGTGGCGAGCAGGTCGCCCCGCGCGCCGTCGGCCTTGGCGGCACCCTTGCCACGGACCCGGAAGGTGCGCCCGTTCGGCGTACCGGCGGGAACCCGCAGCGTGACGGGCGAACCGCCCATGGTGGGGACCTTGATCTCGGCACCGAGCGCGAGCTCGGCGAAGGACACGGGTACGTCGACCGTGAGGTCGTTGCCCTTGCGGCCGAACACGCGGTGCTGGGTGACCTTGACGGTGACGTAGAGGTCACCGGCCGGGCCGCCGTTCTCGCCCGCGGCGCCCTTGCCACGCAGCCGGATCCGCTGGCCGTCCTTGACCCCCGCGGGGATCTTGGCCTGGATCGTCCGCGTCGCCTGGCCCAGCCCGCTGCCGTGGCAGGTCGGGCACGGGTCGTCGTAGACCAGCTGGCGTCCGCCGCAGGCGGGGCAGGTCTCGTTCATCGAGAACGCGCCACCGACCGAGGCGGTGACCATGCCGGTCCCCTCGCACACCGGGCAGGCGTGCGGCTTGGTGCCCGGCTTGCCACCGGTGCCGCGACAGGTCGCGCAGGCACCCTCGGAGCTGATCCGCAGCGACACCGTGACGCCCTCGAGCGACTCGGTGAACCCGATGGTCGCCGTCGTCTCGAGGTCGGTGCCCCGGACCGGGCGCGGCGCCCGCCGGCCGGCGGAGAAGCCGCCACCGAACAGGTCGCCGAAGAGGTCGCCGAAGCCACCCCCGCCGCCACCGGCGCGGTCGCGCAGCAGGTCCTCGACGTTCACGCTGCCGCCGTAGCCACCGCCACCACCGAAGCCGCCACCCGCCGGGAAGCCACCGCGGCTGAACATCTCGCGCGCCTGGTCGTACTTCTTGCGCTTGTCGGCGTCACCGATGACGTCGTAGGCCTCCGCCACCGCCTTGAACTTCTCGTGCTTGGCGGTGTCGTCGGGGTGCGAGTCGGGGTGGTTGGCACGCGCGAGCTTGCGGTAGGCCTTCTTGATGTCGTCCTGCGACGCGGACTTCGCGACGCCGAGCTCCTTGTAGAAGTCCTTGCTGGCCCAGTCGGACCGGATGCCGTCGTCACTCATCGCGCACCTCCCTTCCCTTCCGTCGTGTTGTCGTGGTGGGTCGTCAAGCCGGGTCGACCACCAGCACCTGCGCTGCGCGCACGACCCGGTCGCCGATCTTGTAGCCGGCCTTGGCGATCACCTTGCAGGTGGTCACCTCGACCTCGGCGTCCGTGCCGATGTGCGAGAGCGCCTCGTGCACCGTGGGGTCGAACGCGTCGCCGACCTCGCCGAACTTCACCAGGCCCAGCCCGGCGACCACGCGCTCGAGCTGCTCGGCCGTGGCCTTGAAGCCACCCTCGAGCGGCTCGTGCTCGCGCGCCCGGTCGATGGTGTCGAGCACGTCGATGATCGGTGTGAGGACGGCGTACCTTGCGTTCTCCTTGAGGAGCTCGCGGTCCCGCTCGACCCGTCGCTTGTAGTTGACGAACTCCGCCTGGTTGCGCTGCAGGTCGAGGGTGCGCTCCTCGAGCTCCATCTTCGTGACGGTCAGCTCGTCGGCCTCGGCCTCCGGAACCTCGAGGCTCGCCGCGCCCTCGGCAGCGTCGGCCGCCGGGGCCTCGTCGCCCTCGGGCGAGGGAGCTGCAGTCTCCTGCAGCTCCCCCTCCTCCGGGTTGAGGTTGTCCTCGGTCACTTGGCGTCGCCCTCGGTGTCCTCGTCGACGATCTCGGCCTCGACGACGTCGTCGTCGGACTCGCCGGTGGCGCCGGTCGAGCCGCCCGCGGCAGCGGAGTCGGCCTCGGCCGCGGCGTACATCGCGGCGCCCATCTTCTGGCTGGACTCGCCCAGCTTGCTGATGGCGGCGGACAGCGTGTCGGCGTCGGCCTCGGCGTCCGCGAGGACGGCCTTGAGCTCCTCGACGTCACCGGTCACCTCGGCCTTGACGTCGTCCGGGATCTTGTCGCCGTTGTCGGCCAGGAACTTCTCGGTCGTGTAGACGAGCTGGTCGCCCTGGTTGCGGACCTCGACGGCCTCGCGACGCTTGGCGTCCTCCTCGGCGTACTGCTCGGCCTCCTTGACCATGCGGTCGATGTCGTCCTTGGACAGCGCGCTGCCGCCGGAGATCGTCATCGACTGCTCGCGGCCGGACGCCTGGTCCTTGGCGGAGACGTGGACGATGCCGTTGGCGTCGATGTCGAAGGTGACCTCGATCTTCGGCACGCCGCGCGGGGCCGGCGGGAGGCCGGTCAGCTCGAAGTTGCCGAGGCCCTGGTTCTGCGACCACATCTGGCGCTCGCCCTGGGCGACCTTGATCTCGACCGACGGCTGGTTGTCGTCGGCGGTCGTGAAGATCTCGGACCGCTTGGTCGGGATCGTGGTGTTGCGCTCGATCAGGGTGGTCATCACGCCGCCCTTGGTCTCGATGCCGAGGGAGAGCGGGGTGACGTCGAGGAGCAGCACGTCCTTGACCTCACCGGCGAGGACACCGGCCTGCAGGGCGGCGCCGACGGCGACGACCTCGTCCGGGTTGACGCCCTTGTTGGGCTCCTTGCCACCGAGCATCTCCTTGACCAGCTCGGTCACCGCGGGCATGCGGGTCGAGCCGCCGACGAGGACCACGTGGTCGATCGCGGAGAGCGCGACGCCGCCGTCCTTGAGGACGTTCTGGAAGGGCGCCTTCGTGCGCTCGAGCAGGTCGGCCGTGAGCCGCTGGAACTCGGAGCGGGTGAGCCGCTCCTCGAAGTGCAGCGGGCCGTTCTCGCCGTGGGTGATGTAGGGCAGGTGGACCGTGGTGTCGCTGGACGACGACAGCTCGATCTTGGCCTTCTCCGCGGCCTCCTGGAGGCGCTGCGCGGCGATCTTGTCGGCCGAGAGGTCGACGCCGTTGGCGTCCTTGAACTTCTTGACCATCCACTCGACGATCGCGTTGTCCCAGTCGTCACCACCGAGGTGGTTGTCACCGCTGGTGGCCTTGACCTCGACGACGCCCTCACCGATCTCGAGCAGGGACACGTCGAACGTGCCGCCACCGAGGTCGTAGACGAGGATCGTCTGGTCGTCGCCCTTGTCGAGGCCGTAGGCCAGCGCGGCAGCGGTCGGCTCGTTGACGATGCGGTCGACCTTGAGGCCCGCGATCTCGCCGGCCTCCTTGGTCGCCTGGCGCTGCGCGTCGGAGAAGTACGCCGGGACCGTGATCACCGCGTTGGTGACGGTCTCGCCGAGGTAGGCCTCCGCGTCGCGCTTGAGCTTCTGCAGGATGAACGCCGAGATCTGCTGCGGCGTGAAGTCCTTGTCGACGGGGTCGCCGATGTGGGTCGTCCAGTCCGTGCCCATGTGGCGCTTGACGGACCGGATGGTGCGGTCGACGTTCGTGACCGCCTGGCGCTTCGCGACCTCGCCGACGAGCACCTCACCGCTCTTCGCGAAGGCGACGACCGACGGAGTGGTCCGCGCGCCCTCCGCGTTCGCGATGACCGTGGGCTCGCCGCCCTCGAGGACCGCGACGACGCTGTTCGTCGTACCGAGGTCGATGCCGACAGCTCGTGCCATGTGTGTTTCCTCCGTTGTCTGTGCTGTGCTTCAGCTCGTGATTCAAGTTAGTTGAGCCGGATGGACTCAAGTCTGACATACGGTGCAACGGACGTCGATGCCGGGTTGTTCCCCGACGGCGCACCCTCCTTTGTGATCATGTCCGGCACCACCCGACCGACCTACGATCGAAGGGCGGGGGTGCCACCTGACCCCGCAAGGGGGGTGGGCGATGAGCCCCGAACAGGTGTCCCGCAGCCATGCCATGTGGGACCGGATCAGCCGCGGCGAGCTGAACGCCGCGGCCACCGACGCCCAGCTGCTGCTGTCCTCGCTCGACGACCCGGCCGGTCGCGCCGAGGCCCATGCCGCGCTCGGCCTGGTCCTCCAGCGGGTCGGGCGGATCGCCGAGTCCCGCGACCGGTTCGCGCGGGCGGCCGAGCTGACCCGCACCCAACCGCGCCTCCAGGCGTCGTACGTCGCCGACGAGGCAGGCTCCCGCTTCCTGCTGGGCGACCTGGCCGGCGCCGCCCGGGAGGGCGAGCAGGCCAGGCGCCTGGGCGAGCGCCACGCCAACAGGTTCGCGGCGTGCGAGGCGCTCAACACCCTGGCGGCCGTGGCGATGGCCGAGGGCCGGCCGGCGGACGCGCTGCGGCTGACCCGCGAGGGCGTCCGGCTGCAGGCCGCCCAGCGGGAGAGCAGCGGCGGGGCGCCGATGTCGCACCTCTACCTCGGGCTGGCGCTCGTCGAGCTGGACCGGTTCGCCGACGCGGAGGACACCTTCACCACGGGCCTCGCCGCGGCGAACGCGGGCCAGCTGACCTGGTTCCACTCCATGCGCGGCCTGGCCCGCTTCCTCTCCGGGCGCTGGGACGACGCCAGCGAGGACCTCCGCGCGGCGCTCGAGTCCGCCGACCGCACCGGCACCCTGATCGCCCGGCCGCTGGCACGCGGCATCCTCGGCCTCGTCGAGGCGATCCGCGGCAACGTGACCACGGCTGCCACGCTCGTCGCGCCGCACGAGGGCACGCTGATCGCCGTGGGGATGCCCGGCGAGGAGTGGCTGGCGATGGCCCGGGCGGCGATGGCGGAGCATCCCGCGGCCTCGTACGAGTCGCTGGTCGAGGGCTGGCTGCACACCCGGCGCACGCCGTACTTCCTGAGCTGGCGGGCGCTCGCACCCGCCGTCGTGCACCAGGCCGTGCGCCACGGCGACCGCGACCTCGCGACCGAGGTGACGCAGCAGGCCGAGGCCGGGGCGGTGCTCGCGGACGACGTCGGCTCGGCCCTCGGGGCGGCGCTGCGGTGCCGCGCGATCCTCGACGCGGACCCGGACGTCGCGGTCGCCGCGGTCGACGCGCTGCGCCCGTCGGGGCGTCCCTTCGCGTTCGCGTCGGCCTGCCTCGAGGCGGCCCTGCTCCTCCACGCCGCCGGGGACGACGAGCGCTCCCGCAGCGTCCTGCACGAGTCCGCCGGGGCCTTCCACGGCCTGCGCGCCACCCCCTGGCTGGCCTACGCGGGCCAGCGGATGGTGCAGCTGGCCAGCCCACCGCCCGCGCCGGGGCGGCCGGCCGTCGTACCGGGGTGGGAGCTGCTGACGGCTGCCGAGCGCGACATCGCCGTCCTGGTGGCGAAGGGCTTGTCGAACCGGCAGATCGGCGCGGAGCTGTTCGTGTCGCCCCGCACGGTGCAGACCCACACGTCGCACATCTACGCCAAGTTGCGGATCTCCTCGCGCGTGCAGCTGTCCGCACTGCTCCACCAGCACGGCCTGGACTGAGTTTTCTCCGCCAGTCGGCGGATGCCGCGACCCGTCCCGGCGAGGGAGCCTCGGGGTCGTCGGTTCTCGGGTCCACCTCTTCCACCGCAGGAGCTCCCATGAAGCGATCCACCCGCCCCGGCCCTCTCTCCGAGACCCAGCAGCGCTGGCAGGAGCTCCACCGCCGGCACGGCGTGCTGCGCAGGGTCATCGACTCCGGACGGATCGACGAGGCGGACCCCGACCTGCACGCCGCCTTCCCCGACCGCGACGACCTGGTCCGGGCGCTGGTCCAGCACTGGACGACCCTGATCGGCGGCTGCGTCGACTTCGCGCTCGAGGTCGGCGAGGAGAACGACAGCGCGGAGACGCTGCGCGAGGCGCACCGGGCGGCCATGCGCCGCGAGCCGTCCCTCTACCCCCTGATCCTGCACGCCTCCCGCGGACCGCTCGGCGCGGCGCTGGTCGAGCGCGAGTACCTCCGCCTGGCCTGCGCCGTCGGCCTCGCCACCCCCGGTACGTCGGGCGCCGCGGCCTCGCACGCCGTCGCCGTCATCCTCGACGGGGTGCCCCTGCCGGGCGCGCTGCCGCGGATGTCGCGGGTCCGCTCGGCGCTCGAGTGGGTCACCGGCCCGTCGGCCGCCGCCCACCCGGTCCAGGAGCTGCTGCACTGATCCGCTGATCCACCGACCCGTCGTCGCCGGGCGGGGGAGCCGCCCGGCCGATCGCCCGAGGAGTCAGGCGAAAAGGCCGGCGAGCTGGACCCGCCCGGTGACGTCGCACTTGCGGCAGGCCGAGGCCAGCTGCGCCTGCACGGTCCGCGGGGAGACCCCGAGCCGTTCGGCGATCAGCGGGTTGGTGAGCCCTTCCACTGCCAGCCGCACCACCCGCTGCTCGCCGGGTGTCAGCAGGTGCCAGGGCCCGGCCCGTCGCGCCAGCGCCGGTTCGACTGCGACCCGGACCAGGTCGCGGGTGACGACGGCGCTCCACGTCGTGGCACCGAGCCGGTGGAACACGGCCGCGGCCTCGCGGAGGGCGTCCATCCGTCGTACCGGGTCGGGCGTGGTGCGCGCCGCCGCGACGCAGCCGAAGGCGAGCGGCAGCGGCCGGCCGGACCTGCGCAGCAGGTCGAGGCCGGCGTCCAGCGCCTCCGACGAGCCGGAGATCGCGGCGGCACAGCACAGGGCGGTGGCCCGGGCACTCGTCGTACCCGAGGCGGAGGCGGCCTCCCCGACCCGCGCGCTCACCGCCTCGGCCACCGCGCGGTCGCCACGCTGGAGGGCGAGGACGACGAGCGGGTGCGCGAACACCTTCCAGGCCAGGAAGCTCGGCATGCCCCGGAGCCGGAACCAGGCCTCGCACAGGGCGTCGTACCGCTCCCGGGGGTCGTCGGTCGTCGCCGCGACCGCCAGCGCGACCCACTCCTCGCCGAGCCCGCCACCCGGCCCGAGCCGGTGCGAGCGGGCCTTCGCGATCAGCACCCGGGCGTCGCCGACGTTGCCGCGCAGGCCCTCGACGCAGGCGGCGATCCCCCAGGCCAAGGGGCGAGCGGCGAGGGCACCGGTGTGCTCGGCCCGCGCCAGCGAGCGGCGCGCCTCGTCGCGCGCGGCCTCCCAGCTGCCGTCGATGAAGTGCAGCATCGCCTGGGAGGCGAGGTACCACGCGACCTGGCCGGTGTCGCCCTCCTCGTGCGCGATCCGGATGCCCTCGGCGATCGTGGTGTGCGCCTCGTCCATCCGGTCGAGCTCGGCGAGGACCATGGCGAGCAGGACGTACGCCGTCGAGCGGTACTCCGCCTGCCCGATCCCCGCGTCGTCGTACGCCGCCGCAGCCTCCGCGCACGCCAGCGCCTCCTCCAGCCGACCGCGCCCCAGGTGCACCGCGGCGAGCGTGGTCCGCGCCTGCCGGACGGCGAAGTCGAGCCCCTGCTCCCCCGCGAGCTCGATCGCCTCGCGGGCGTCCACCTCGGCCCGGTCGAGGTCCCCGGAGAGCACGCTCGACAAGGAGGCGACCGCAAGCACGACGGCCCGGTCGGGCGGGGAGTCGCCGACGAGCGCGAGCGCCCGCGCGAACTGGTCGCGGGAGTCGGCCATCAGCCCGGTGCGCTGCATCATCAGCCCGATCGCGGCCTCGACCCGGCCGCACTGGACCGGGTCGTCGCTGACCATCAGCAAGCGGGTGGCGCCGGCGAAGGCGCCGTCGAAGTCACCGGCCTGGATCTGCA
Organism: Nocardioides sp. Root240; assembly: GCF_001428825.1. Taxonomy (GTDB): domain Bacteria; phylum Actinomycetota; class Actinomycetes; order Propionibacteriales; family Nocardioidaceae; genus Nocardioides. Next base: position 408,930 of record NZ_LMIT01000010.1, read on the forward strand.
CCCACAGGTCGAGCTCGAGGTCGGACGTCGGTCGATCGCCCATGATCCATCGTCACGCCGGTCCCCCGACCTGCCAACTGCAGGAAACGGTGGTCGGGCGGCGCGGCATGCGAGCGCAGCGAGCCAGACGGCTCAGCCGACCGTCACCCGGATCTCGTTGCTGACCGTGCCGTTGTCGCGGTCGATCACGCGGAACCGGTTGAGCCCGCTGACGCCGGTGAAGATGTAGCTCGAGAAGGTGCCGTTGGTGACGCCGACGCTCGCCGGGAAGTCGGCCCAGGAGCCGTCCTGCCAGCGCTGAAGCCACAGGATCGCGCCCTCACCGCCGGGGTAGACGCCGCTGAAGTAGATCCGCTCGCCCGAGCTGACCGTCGTGTCGACCGCCTGGAGGGAGATCTCGCCCGCCTTCGGCGAGGCGGTGTCGGTCTCCTCGGTGGTCTCGCTCTCGAGCGGCTCGGTCGCGCCGTCGGTGCCCTCGGTGGCCACGTCGTCCGGGTCCTCGGTGTGCAGCGTGATGAGCGGGCCGCTGGACCCGACGGTCTCGACGGGGGTCGGGAGGTACATCGAGTCACGCACCGTCGACCCGTTGCCGGCCGAGGCGTCCGCGCCGTCGATGCCCAGCATCTTCGTACCGACCATCGCGACCAGGGCCAGGATCAGGCCGACGCCCAGACCCACGGCGACGAGCGCCACCAGCCCGTTGAGCACGGGGCGGTCGACGCGGGGCTCGTTGGGGTCGGTCACCCGTCCATTGTCCGGGTCACTGGAAGAAATCAGAAACCGCGCGTCCAGACGACCTGCTCGTGCAGCTTCCGCGAGCGCCAGCCCTCCTCGGTGCGCACGAACGTGTGCCGGTACAGGCCGCCCACCTCGACCACCCGCTCGCCCCCGCGCCCGTCGGCGATCCGCATCGGGTTGTGGAAGTACGCCGTGACGGCAGCCTCGTCGCGCCCGTCCGCGAACTCGAAGGCGATCTGGCCGAGCATGTGGATGCGGTGCGTCGAGAAGCCCGGCAGTGCCTCGGCCAGCCACGCCTTGACGACCGGAAAGGTGTCGGCGACGCCACCGCTCTCGGTGTAGTCGATGTGCGCGTCGGGCGTGAAGACGGTGTCGAGGCGGTCGAAGTCGCCCTCGTCCACCGCGAGCGTGTACCGGGTGATCGCGTCCGCGATCTCGGCGCGGTCGCTCAACTCCTGCAGGTCCACGGGTGCTCCTGGGTCGTGTCGGTCGTCGTCAGCGGGGCTCGAGGACGACGACCGGGATCTCCCGGTCGGTCCAGGCCTGGTAGTTGTCGAAGTCGGCGTAGATGTCGACCAGCCGCGGCCACAGCGCCGCCCGCTCCTCGGGAGAGGCGACCCGGGCGTGGACGGGCCGGCTCCGCTCCCCCGGTACGGCGACCGTGGTGTCCGGCGTCGCGACGAGGTTGTGGAACCACTGCGGGTTCTTCGGCAGGCCGCCCTGGGAGGCCACGACGACCAGGTCCCTGCCGTCGGCGAGGTAGAGCAGCGGCGTGGTGAACCGCGTGCCCGACCTGCGGCCGACGTGGTCGAGCAGCAGCACCGGGACCGGCTTCCTCCAGCCCGCACCGATGCGCCACTTCGCGCCGATCCGGCCGTTCGTGAGCCGGTAGACCGCGACGTTCGCCTTGGCGCCGTACTTGATGATCTTCGCGACGATCGGCTTGTCGAGCCCGTCGGGCTTCGGCTTGGTGGCTGCCATGGGACTCACTCTGGCAGATTTCTAGAACAGGTTCTAGTGTGGCGCAATGCGCTTCTCCTTCGCCGAGGGCATGACCCAGGCCAGCTACTACGCCCCGCTCGCCCAGGCCTGCGAGGCCGCCGGCTACACGTCCATGACCATCGCGGACAGCCTGATCTACCCCCAGGAGTCCGACTCGAAGTACCCCTACACCGACACCGGGGACCGCGAGTTCCTGCTCGGGAAGGAGTTCATCGAGACCTTCATCCTGTGCGCGCACCTGTTCGCGGTGACCGAGAAGATCCGGCTCACGCCGTTCGTGCTCAAGCTCCCCATCCGCCCGCCGGTCCTCGTCGCCAAGCAGGCCTCGTCGCTCGCGTTCCTGTCGGGCAACCGCCTCGGCCTGGGCGTGGGCCTGTCGCCGTGGCCCGAGGACTTCGCCGCGCTCGGCGTCGCGTGGGAGAAGCGCGGCAAGCGGATGGACGAGTGCATGGACATCCTGCGCGGCCTGACCCAGCCCGGCGACGAGCCGACCTTCTTCGGCTACCAGGGCGAGTTCTTCGACATCGAGCCGCTGCAGCAGTGCCCTGCCCCGACCGAGAAGATCCCGCTGCTCGTCGGCGGCCACTCCGACGCCGCGCTGCGGCGCGCCGTCCGCAAGGGCGACGGCTGGATGCACGCCGGCGGCGACGGCGAGGAGCTCGACCGGTTGCTGACCCGCCTCGCGGAGATCCGCGCCGAGGAGGGCGACACCCGCGGCCCCGACGAGTTCGAGGTCCACGTGATCTCGTACGACGCCTACACCGTCGACGGCGTGAAGCGCCTCGAGGACAAGGGCGTCACCGACTGCATCGTCGGCTTCCGGGTGCCCTACATCAAGGGCCCCGACACCGAGCCGCTCGAGACCAAGGTCAAGCACCTCGAGCAGTACGCCGAGAACATCATCGCGAAGGTCTCCTGATGTCCGCCGCCCTCGGGCTGACCGCCCCGCTCCAGGCCGCCATCGCGGAGGCCGAGGAGCTGATCGCCAACGCGCCGTTCATCCGGACCGAGGCGGACCGCCTCGAGGGCTACGACTACCTCGCCGGGCGGATCCGGATGGCGATGCAGACCGCGTTCGACTACGACCTCGAGCAGCCGGTCTTCATCAACCCCACCCACCAGTTCTCACGCCAGGGGCTCGACAACCCGGACGCGGTCTACCTCAACGCCTACCTGCGCGAGGGCGTCTCGTATGTCGTCCGCGGCCGCCGCGGCACGTCCGCCGACCTGTCGTTCCAGGTGATGGGCGGCATGTACAGCGCCGACTCGGCGGCGACCTCGCTGATGGCCTTCGACGACCGCGAGCTCTCGATCGACGCGGACGGGTCCTTCGAGTTCACCTACGTCGCCGAGCCGGGTGCCAAGACGCTCATCGTGCGCGAGGTCTTCAACGACTGGGACACCGAGGCGCGCGGCACGCTCACCATCGAGCGCACCGACACCCTCGGCCGGGCCCGCAAGCCGCTGACCGAGGAGCTGCTGCGCAAGAAGTACGAGGTCGCCGCCCGGTCGCTGACCAGCTCGATCCAGACCTGGTTCGCCTTCCCCCACTTCTTCCAGTACAAGGAGCCGGTCAACACCCTGACCGCGCCGGCCTCCACGCCCGGCGGGCTCTCGTCCCAGTTCTCGTCGATCGGCCACTACGAGCTCGCCGACGACGAGGCCATGATCGTGTCGGTCCCGCACTGCGACGACTGCACCTACCAGGCCATCCAGATCGGCTCCGACTGGTACGCCTCCACCGACTACGAGACGCACCAGACCTCGCTGACCAAGGCCCAGGCCGTCGCCGACCCGGACGCGGTCATGAGGTTCGTCATCTCCGAGCGCCCGCCGGCCCTGCTCGACGGCGCGCCGGCTCCCGCCGCCAACTGGCTCGAGACCACCGGCCACCGCACCGGCCCGATCATGCTGCGCTGGCAGCAGCTGACCCGCGCCCTGTCGGCCGCGGACGGACCCACGGTCGAGGTCGTCCCCGTGGCCGAGGTGGCCAAGCGGCTTCCCGACCTCGTCGGTCTGACCGCGGAGGAGTACGCCGCACGCATCACCGCGCGCCAGCGGGCGATCGCTCGCCGGATGATCTCCTAGCCGGGCCGCGGCCGGTCAGGGTCGCGTCAGGCGGGGATCCAGTCGAAGGTGTCCGGGTTCGGGCCCTGCCGCCCGGACTCGCCCCTGTCGAGCGCGGCCAGCGCCGCGACCTCGTCAGCGGTGAGCGCGAAGTCGAAGACCTCGAAGTTCTCCGCCAACCGGGCCTTGCTCATCGACTTCGGGAACACCACGTCCCCGCGGTCCAGCGCCCAGCGCAGCAGCACCTGGGCCGGCGTCCTGCCGTACCGCTCCGCGAGCGCGGTCACGGCCGGGTCGGTCAGCTCGCCGCCGCCCTGGCCCAGCGGCGACCACGCCTCGACGACCGCACCGTGGCGCGCCGTCGCGGCCCGGGCCGCCTCGTTGGCGAAGTACGGATGCACCTCGACCTGGTTCACCACCGGTACGACGCCGGTGGCCGCGACCACGCGGTCGAGGTGCTCCGGCTGGAAGTTGGAGACGCCGACCGACGTGGCCAGGCCCTCCTCGCGCAGCTCGAGCAGCGCCTCCCAGGTCGAGACGAAGTCGCCGTCGTACTGCGTCGGCAGCGGCCAGTGGATCAGCAGCAGGTCCACCCGGTCGAGGCCGAGCTTCTCCAGCGAGACCCGCGCCGAGTCCTTCGCGTCCGCCGGACGGTGCCGGTTGTTGTTGACCTTCGTGGTGACGTAGACATCCTCGCGCGCGAGGCCCGAGGCGGCGATCGCCGCACCCACGCCCTCCTCGTTGCCGTACATCTGCGCCGTGTCGATGTGGCGGTAGCCGATCTCGAAGGCGTCGGACACCACGCGTTCGGTCTCCGCCGGCGCCACCTGCCACACGCCGAGGCCGAACTGGGGGATGGAGGTCTGGTCGTTGAGGTCGATACGGGGAGTGCTCACCCCCATCGCAACCGAGCCGGCGCGGAACTATTCCGGCAACGGCTCACCACGACCCCCTTCCCCAAAACTGAAACACGTTCTAGTCTGACCCCATGGTGGATCTGCTGACCGACAAGGTCATCGTGCTGTCCGGCGTCGGCCCCGGCCTCGGCCGCTCGCTCGGCGAGGAGGCCGCGAAGATGGGTGCCGACCTGGTGCTCGTGAGCCGCACGCCCAAGCGCCTCGAGAAGATGGCCGAGGTGGTGCGCTCCTACGGCCGCCGGGCGCTCGTCGTGCCGACCGACATCACCGACGAGGACCAGCGCAAGGCGCTGGTCGAGGCGACGCTCGCAGAGTTCGGCCGCGTCGACTGCCTCATCAACAACGCCTTCGGCATCCCGCCGATGGACCCGATCAGCACCCTCTCCCTCGAGGGCCTGCGCAGCGCCAACGAGACCAACGTCTTCGCGCCGCTGCGCCTCTCGGCCCTGTTCGCCGACTCCCTGGCGCAGAGCGAGGACAAGGTCGGCGGCTCGGTCATCATGGTCAACTCGTGCGTGATCTACAGCAGCCAGCCGGAGTACTCCGGCTACAAGCTGTCGAAGGGCACCCTCGAGCACCTCGCCCAGTCGCTGGCCACCGAGCTCGGCCCCCGCGGCATCCGGGTCAACAGCGTCGCGCCGTCCTACATCTACGAGGACGTCAACAAGGCGTACTTCGACTGGATCGCCCAGGAGTCCGGCCGGACCCACGAGGAGGTGTACGCCGAGAAGGCGGACCCCACCGACCTCAAGCGCCTGGCCACGCCGGACGAGGTGGCGCGCGCCGCGCTCTTCCTCGCCTCGGACCTGGCGTCGGCGGTGACCGGCCAGATGTTGAACGTCGACTGCGGCGAGTTCCATGCCTGAGCGGCGCCCTGCGGAGCGTCCGCGGCGTTGCCGCCGCTCGACGACCGCTTCGCCCCAAGGTCGCCTTCGCGGCGGCGCCTTGCGGCCGCACACGCAGGACGCCGCTCACCAGGAGGTCCGTCCATGAGTGAGGCCCGCCAGCGCGCCGACATCGGCACCTTCGAGGACATCTGCGACGCCGCCACCCGGACCACCGGCCTGACCGACTTCGGCTTCGCGGACGCCCCCGGCCACGAGGAGGCCTTCCGCGTCCTGGTCGAGGACCTCGCCGCGCCCACCGCCGGCCTGACCGGTGTGGGCAACTACTTCATGCGCTCGCAGGTCAAGAGCGCCCTCGTCGCGCGCCAGCTGACCCAGGCGCGCTTCGCGGAGTTCCCGCAGCACGCCGACGTCCGCATCGAGCGGCCGATCTTCGTGCTCGGCCTGCCCCGCACGGGGACGACGGCCCTGAGTCGCCTGCTCTGCGCGGACCCGGGCCACCAGGGCCTCGAGATGTGGCTCACGGAGTTCCCCCAGCCCCGGCCCCCGCGCGAGACCTGGGAGGACGACCCGATCTTCAACGCGATGCAGGGCGCCTTCAAGGAGCACCACATCACCAACCCGGAGTTCATGGGCATCCACTACTCCGACGCCACCGAGCCCGAGGAGTGCTGGCGGGTCCTGCGCCAGACCGGCAAGTCGATCGGCTTCGAGTCGCTGGCGCACGTGCCGGAGTACTCCCGTTGGCTGGCCACCCAGGACTGGACCGACGCCTACGAGCGGCACCGCCAGAACCTGCAGCTGATCGGCCTCAACGACCAGGACCAGCGCTGGGTGCTCAAGAACCCCTCGCACCTGATCGCACTCGACGCGCTCATGACGGTCTACCCCGACGCCCTCGTCGTGATGACCCAGCGCGAGCCGGTCACCTCGGTCGCGTCGGCGTGCTCCCTGTCGGCCGAGGCCACCGCCGGCCACTCGACGACCTTCGTGGGCGAGACCCTCGGTCGCGACCAGCTCGGCCACCTCACCCGCCAGTGGCACGCCTTCTGGCAGGCCCGGGCCAAGTACGACGAGAGCCAGTTCTTCGACGTCGACTACCGCGACTTCGTCACCGACCCGGTCGGCACCGTCGGCGCGATCTACGACGCCTTCGGCCTCGAGTGGAGCGACGCGGCGCAGGACGCCGTCCGCCAGCTCGACGAGGAGTCGCGCAACGGCCCGCGCCGCCCGTCGCACAAGTACGACCTGGCGGACTACGGCATCACCGAGGACGAGGTGCGGGAGTCCTTCACCCGCTGACGCGCCCCGGCGCTCGGGTCGCGGACGAGAACGGGGATCAGGCCTGACAGAGGCAGAACGGGTGGCCGGCCGGGTCGAGGTAGACCCGGAAGGTCGTCCCGGGCTGGTGCGGGTGCTTCGTCGCGCCCAGCCCGAGCGCTCCGGCCTCTCCCTCGTCGAGGTCGTCGACGTCGAAGTCGAGGTGGAACTGCTGCGGCAGCTCCTGTCCGGGCCACTGCGGTGGTCGGTAGTCGTCGACCCGCTGGAAGTGCAGGTGGCGCTGACCGTCGGAGACGGTGGCCCAGCTCCCGTCCGGGTCGAGCTTGGGCGCCCAGCCGAGCAGGGCGCCGTAGAACTCGGCCAGTAGCGTGGTGTCCGGACAGTCGAGGACGACGTGGGGATTGCGTGCGATTGCCATGTCGACGACGCTAGGTGCGGGCACCGACAAGTCGGTCCGACGGGCTGCGGACCCTGTGGATCATCGAGGCCCGAGCACCCGTCCGACGCGAATCCGCACGGAGTCCACGCGGTCATCCACAGGCTCTCGGCCCGGGGCTTCCCGATGTCGGAGGTGCCGCGCACGCTACCCGGCATGAACCTCCTCCCCCTCGCCGCCCGCCACGAGGTCGGCATCGCCCTCCCCCGCCACTGGCCCACCCGGACCGACCCCGACCGGGGCGTCGTCGTGGAGGCTCGCTCACCCGTCGTCCCTCCGGGCGGGTTCGTGCCCACGCTCGTGCTGCGGGCGGGTCCCGGCGCCGGCACGCTGCCCGACGGCGCCGAGACCGAGGACGAGGACGCCTTCGACCTCGACGGCAGGTGGTGGGTGGAGTACCTCCGCTTCGCCCACCGCGTGAGCGGGTGCGAGGTCGTCGGCGAACGCTGGACCTGGCACCTCGACGACAGCCGGGTGACGCTCACGGGCAGCGTCGCCCGCGTCGACTACGAGGACTACTGCGACCTGTTCGAGGACGTCGCCGCCACCGTGGACATCACCCCCGGCGTCAACGCCTCCGCACGCGGATCCGCGCCCCGCGACGGGGGACGCTGGTGATGTTGCGGACCTTGGGCACGTCGGTGCCGACGGCCTCGACGTCGTACCGGCCGAAGACCTCGCGGAGCACCTCGACGCCCTCCATGAGCGAGAATCCGGCGCCGATGCAGCGGCGCACGCCGCCACCGAACGGGATCCAGACGTTGAGCGGCGGCACGTCGTCGCCGAGGAAGCGCTCGGGGCGGAAGACCTCCGGGTCGGCGAAGTTCGACTCCTGCTGGTGGCTCATGATGATCGACGGCCCGACCGTCGTGCCGGCAGGGAGGTCCCAGCCTCCGACGGTGGACGGCTTCATCAGGGTGCGCACCACCATCGGGATGATCGGGTGCAGCCGCATTGACTCCTTGAGGACCGCCTCCAGCCACGCGTCGTCGCCCTCGTCGGCCGCTCGCTGCGTGCGGGCGAGCAGGTCCGGGCTGCGGCCCACCTCGACCAGCGCCCACGACAGCGCCGAGGCGGTGGTCTCGTGACCGGCCAGCAGCAGCGTCACCAGCTGGTCGCGCAGCTCGGTGTCGTCCAGGCCGCTCTGCGGGTCCTCGGGGTCGTGCGCCGCCAGCAGCCTCGAGAGGACGTCGGTGCGGTCCGCGAGGTCGGTGGCCTCGCGCCGCTCACGGATCTCGGCGTACATCAGGCGGTCGAGGTCGACCTGGTTCTCGATCGTGCGCCGCCAGGGCCCGAGCTTCTGCAGCCGCGGGTAGGCCCAGCCGAGCAGGATCGCGGGGTTGATCTCGACGGTCTGGTTGACGGCCGGCCGGAGCTTCGCGAGCCGCGTCTGGTCGGTGACGCCGAAGACGACGCGGAGGATCACCTCCAGGGTCAGGTCGTTCATCCGCTCCAGCGCGCGGAAGGACTCGCCCTCGGTCCAGCCGTCGACCTCGCTCGCCGCGACCTCGGCGACCATGCCGCGGTAGCCCCGCAGCGCGTGCCCGAGGAAGGCGGGCATGAGGAGCTTGCGGGCGCGGTGGTGCTCGACCGAGTCCTGCAGCAGCAGCGAGTGCTCGCCCATGATCGGCCCGAGCACCGCGTTGCCCTTGCCGGCGTGGAAGACCTCGGGGTCGGCCGCGAAGATCTCCTTGGTCACCTCGGGCCGGGTGAAGAGCACCAGCGGGCGACCGCCGGGCACGAGGTTCACGGTGTAGGCGTCGCCGTACCTGCGGTGGAGCCAGGGGTGGAACTGGTGCCGGAAGCGCATCAGCGCGACGGTCTGCAGCAGGGCGGGCCAGCGGGGTCCCGGCGGCAGCGCGTCCATCGACACGGGTGGGAGGTCCCGGCCGCCGACCACGCTGCTGCGCCGGAACCGGCGCAGGGTGAGGTCACGGGTGTCGTCCTCGACCGCTGTGCGGTCCGCCTCGATCGTCACCCGGCCGACGCTACGCCGCGTACGGCGAGCCGACGTCCGCCTACGGTAGGAGATCCTCGCGGTGCGCGATCGCCGCCGCCTCCGTGCGGCTGGCGGCGCCGAGCTTGCCGAGGATGTTGGAGACGTGGACGCTCACGGTCTTCGTGCTGATGAAGAGCTGCTTGCCGATCTCGCCGTTGGAGCGACCCTCCGCGACGAGGGCGAGGATCTCCAGCTCGCGCGCGGTCAGGGCGGGCAGGCCGGGCGCGGCAGCGGCCGTGGGGCGGGCGCCTCCGCCGTCGGCCAGCAGGTCGGCGACCAGGCCGGGGGCGCCGAGCCGCTCGGCGATGGCTCGGGCGGCGTCGGACTCCTCGCGGGCGCGGGCGGTCTCTCCGGCCAGGCGCAGCAGCTGCGCGTGGGAGGCACGCACCCGGGCCTGCTCGGGGACGTGGCCGAACTTCGCGGCGGAGTCGGCCGCGGCCTGCCAGGCGGCGAGGAGTTCCTCGCGGGATCCGGCGGCACCTCCGGCGACTCCCGCGAGCCAGCGCACCCGCAGGTGCTCGGCGACCAGGCGATCGGCCCACATCCGGCCCTCGGGTCCCCACGGGCTTCCTCGTTCACGGAACCACGCGAGCACCGCGTCGCCGTCGGCACGGAGCCGGTCGGCGCGCTCGGCGAGCGTGCGGCGGTCGGCGGCGCTCGCCCGGGGCAGGGCCTGGGCGATCGCGCCGAGGACCTGGGCGGCGAGCCGGACCCGTGCGCCGAAGTGGTCGTGCCAGATCCGCGTCAGCACCTCGATGACGTCGTCGTAGACGGCCAGGGCGGCCGTGGCATCGGCTCGGGCGGAGTGCGCCTCGATCTCGACGCCGGCGCTGTGGACGGCGATGCCGCCCTCGTCCTCCCAGAGGGTGCGCAGCGGGAGCAGCCGGTCGAGCACGTCCTCACCCCGGGCCGAGAGCACGGCCAGCCGCGCCGGCTCGACGATGCCCCGGGGGATGGCCGGACCGGTCTGGCCGTCGATCGCGGTCATCAGCTCGAGCACGTCGTCCCAGTCGCCGAGGATGTAGCTGATCCAGGTCAGCTGCCAGCGCGACTCGATGCTGAACGGCGCCCAGAGCAGGCCGGCCCGCTCGCCCTGCTCCATCGCGGAGCGGAACCAGCGTGCGGACTGCTCCCAGTCGGCGGTGTCCTGGTAGGAGCGACCCAGCAGCCAGCGGCCGCGGAGCTCGGCCTGGAAGGCACCGGCCCGGGCCGCGCTGCCGACCGCCTTCTCGAGCGCGCTGCGCAGCGCGTCCTGCTCGGTGCCGGCGACGGTCTTGACGCGCAACCCGCTGAGGGTGGTGCGGATGTCGGAGGCCAGCTCGGGCATGGCGAGCCGCTCGGCGAGGGCGAGGGCCTCGGTGGCGTAGGACTCGGCCTCGTCCTCCTGCTCGTGGCTGCCGAGGATCCGGGCGTGCGCGGCGAGCACCTTGGCGCGCAGCGGGCTCTCTCCCTCCGGCGCGAGGGCGACCGCCTCGGCCGACAGGGCGACCGGGTCGAGGTCGGTCTCGGTGATCCAGAGGACCTCGGCCCAGGCGCTGAGCAGGCGTGAGCGGGCGGCGGCCGGGGCGGTCGGGCCCAGCCGGGCGAGCTGGGCGCCGAGCAGCTGGCCGGAGCGGACGGCGTTGCCGCCGGTGGTCAGCGCGGTCGCGGTCTTGACGACGACCTTGGAGTGGTCGACGCCGAGGCGCTCGGCGCGGTCGCCGGCCTCGAGCAGCTCGAGCGCCTGCTGGTAGTGGTCGGCGGCCTCGTCGGGCCCGCCGACGGCCATCGCCTCGTCGCCGGCCTCGATGCTGGCGGTGACGGCCCGGTCGAGGTCGTTGGCACGGCGGGCGTGGAGGGCCAGCTCGGCAGCGGTGCCACGAGCCGCGCCCTCGTCGAGCGCGGCGACGAAGCGGGCGTGCAGCCGGACCCGCTCGCCGGGGAGCAGGTCGTCGTAAATCGCCTCGCCGAGCAGGGCATGACGGAAGTTGTAGCGGTCGCCGCGCACCTCGAGGACGTTCATCTCGACGGCCTGGCGTACGCCGGCGTCGAGCGCGGCAGCGGGTACGTCGGCGGTCGCGGCGAGCAGCTCGTGGCTCACCCGGCGCCCGGCGACGCTGGCGACGCGGACGACGTGGCGGGCCTCCTCGCCCAGGCGGTCGAGGCGGACGAGCAGCAGGTCCGCCAGGTCGCCGGGCACGTCGCCGTCGTCGCACGAGCTGGACGCCACCAGCTCCTCGACGAAGAAGGCATTGCCCTCGGCGCGCTCGACGATGCGGCGGACCGATCCCTCCCGCAGTCCCTCGGGCGCGAGCTCGTGCACGAGCGCTCGGACGGCGTCCTCGGTCAGCGGGCTGAGGGCCAGCCGCCCGACCTGCGGGAGCCGCGACCACTCGGCGACCTGCCGGCGCAGCGGGTGGCGGCGGTGCAGGTCGTCGGAGCGGTACGACGCCACGATCGCCACCGGGCGCGCGAACGCCCGTGTGAACAGGAAGCCCAGCATGTCGCGGGTCGACTGGTCGGCCCAGTGCAGGTCCTCGACGACGAGCAGCACCGGGTCCTCGGTCGCGGCCGCATCGAGCAGCGCGTGGACGGCGACGAAGATGTCACCGCGGTCGGTGGTGTGACCGGGACCGTCGCCCTTCTCCTCCCCCGCACCCCGGGTACGACGCCCCGGCTGCAGCCGCGTCAGGGCAGGGTGCACCGCGGCGACCGCCTCGACCAGGTCGGGGTGGTCGGCGCCGATGCGGCCGAGCACCTCGCTGAACGGGAGGTAGGGCAGCGCGCTGTCGGCGAAGTCGAGGCAGTGGCCGGCGAGCACCTGCCAGCCCTCGTCGAGGGCGTGGTCGCGCAGCGCCCGGAGCAGGCGCGTCTTGCCCACCCCGGCGTCGCCGGACAGCAGCACGACCCGTTGCGGGGTGCCCGACGCGGCCGCGCTCACGGCGTCGTCGAGCACCCCGATCGCCTCGGCGAGCTCGGAGTCGCGCCCGACCATGGTCAGGCTGCTGTGTGCGGCCACGGGCACCATCATGCTGGTGCCCGCCGACAAGGTGGCAGTCAATATCGGTGGGGGATCAGCGGGAGCGGCGCTCGACGGCCGGGTCGGTCGCGGCGACGCGACGCAGCCAGGAGGACCGCGTGCGGCCGGCGCGGCTGGCGGCCACGCCCCGGACCGCCCGCTGGCGGCGGTAGTCGTTCTCGGCGGAGATGAAGAAGTCGTTGCTCATGTCATCGAGAATGGGCCTCTGAGGTAGGGCCCCACATCGGGCAACCTCCCTATCTCTGCGCCATCCCTGCCTCAGCTACCTCAGGCCCCGGTGCCAGGTGGGATAGTGCGGTGGTCGCAGAGGAGGTCGGGTGGAGTTCGCAGAGGTGGTACGACGGCGCCGGATGACGCGCGCCTACGCCTCCGACCCGGTCGACCCCGCCGTGGTCGAGCGGGCGCTCGACCACGCCACCCGGGCGCCGAGCGCCGGGTTCTCCCAGGGCTGGGCGTTCGTCGTCCTCGACACCCCCGAGGCCGTCCGCGGGTTCTGGGCCGCGCAGACCGATGCGGCCGCCGAGGGCGGCACGCCGGACCGCTGGCTCGCCGGGATGATGGCGGCGCCCGTGGTCGTCGTGCCGTGCAGCCGCCGGTCGGCGTACCTCGACCGCTACGCCGAGCCCGACAAGGCCCGGGCGGGCCTGCAGGACCACGACGAGGGCCGGTGGGCGATGCCGTACTGGCACCTCGACACCGCCATGGCGTCGCTGCTCGTCCTGCAGTCGGTGACCGACGCGGGGCTGGGCGCCTGCTTCTTCGGCCTGGTCCCCGACCGCGTCGACGCCGTGAAGGCGCAGCTCGGCCTCGTCGACACCGGCGCCGAGGAGGCGCCGCACCCGATCGGGGCGATCACGATCGGCCACCCCGCCGACGCCACGACGGGCGCCCGCGGCTCCGCCAGCCGGCGGCGGCGCACCCCCTGGCAGGAGACCGCCCACCGCGGCCGTTGGGGCAACGGCTGGACCCCACGGACGGAGACGCACGCATGAGGCCCAGCGCGGTGGTCACCCACCTCACCAGTGAGGACCTCGCGCAGCGCGAGCCGGTCCTGCCCCGGATCGCGCGGCTGCTGCGTCCCTACCGCGTGCAGATCGCCCTGGTCCTGGTCGCGGTCGTCGTCGCGGCGTCGCTCTCCGCCGTCGGTCCCTTCCTGACCCGGGCGGTGTTCGACAACGCGTTGTTCCCGCTCGACGGGAGCGAGCCCGACCTCGGCCTGCTCGCCTGGCTGGTCGGGGGCCTGTGCGCGATCCCGGTCGTGGTGGCGCTGATCGGCATCTTCCAGGTGTGGCTGACCTCGACCGTCGGCAACTCGGCGATGGCCGACCTGCGCGGCGACCTGTTCGAGCACCTGCAGAAGATGGAGCTGGCGTTCTTCACGGCCACCAAGACGGGGGCGATCCAGTCCCGCCTGGCCAACGACGTGGCGGGCGTGCGCACGGTGCTCACCGACACCGCGTCGACGATCCTGCAGAACACCGTGACCGTCGGTGCGGCGATCGTGTCGATGGTGGTGCTGTCGTGGCAGCTCACGCTGATCACGCTCTTCGTGATGCCGCTGTTCGTGCTGATGCAGATGCGGGTCGGGCGGGTGCGACAGCGGCTGGCGCGGCGCACCCAGGAGTCGCTCTCCGACATGACCGCCATCACCGAGGAAGCCCTGTCGGTGAGCGGGATCCTGCTGTCGAAGGCGTTCAACCGCGGCGACTCCGAGGTGGCGCGGTACCGCGGCGCCAACCGCCGCCAGACCCGGCTGCAGGTCGAGCAGGCGATGACCGGGCGCACGTTCTTCGCGGTCGTGCAGACCTTCTTCGCGATCACGCCGGCCTTCCTCTACCTGTTCAGCGGCTGGCTCATCACCGGCGGCACGCCGCTCGGTGAGGACACGATGACCGCGGGCACGCTGGTCGCCTTCACCACCCTGCAGAGCCGGCTGCAGATGCCGTTGCTGCAGCTGATGCGGGTCACCCTCGACGTGCAGACCTCCCTGGCGCTGTTCCGCCGGATCTTCGAGTACCTCGACCTCCAGCCCGCGATCACCGAGCGCCCGGGGGCGGTCGCGCTCGACCCGGCGCAGCTGCGCGGGCGCGTCGAGCTGCGCGAGGTGTCCTTCCGCTACCCCGAGCCGCGCGCCCTGTCCGGTTCGCCGGCCGGCGACCGGTTCGGCGACAGCGGCATCCGTATCGGCGACGACACCGACCGCCCGGAGACCTCGGGCTGGGCGCTCGAGGAGGTCTCGCTCGTCGTGGAGCCCGGCCAGCTGGCCGCGATCGTGGGCCCCTCGGGCAGCGGCAAGACCACGGCGACGTACCTCGTCCCGCGGTTCTACGACGTCACCGAGGGCGCCGTGCTGATCGACGGCCACGACGTCCGCGACCTCACCCTGTCCTCGCTCGCGGACGCGGTCGGGATGGTCACCCAGGAGCCGTACCTGTTCCACGGCACGATCCGCGACAACATCGCCTACGCACGCCCCGACGCGACCGCCGAGCAGATCGAGCAGGCGGCCCGCGACGCCAACATCCACGACCGGATCATGGGCTTCCCCGAGGGCTACGAGACGATCACCGGCGAGCGCGGCTACCGGCTCTCGGGCGGCGAGAAGCAGCGCCTCGCGATCGCGCGCGTGCTGCTCAAGGACCCGGCGATCCTGATCCTCGACGAGGCCACCTCGGCGCTCGACAACGAGACCGAGCGGCTCGTCCAGGAGGCACTCGAGCGGGCCACGCGCTCGCGCACCACCATCGCGATCGCCCACCGGCTCTCGACCATCCAGTCCGCCGACGTCATCTTCGGCCTCGAGGACGGCCGGATCGTCGAGCAGGGCACGCACCACCAGCTGATCGCGGCCGGCGGCCTCTACAAGCGCCTGTACGACGAGCAGTTCTCCCGCGAGCCCCACGGCAGGCCGCAGTGCGACAGCCGCCGCGCCGACGTCTCCCTGTAGCCGCGGACAGCCGCGTCAGGCCAGCCCGAGGATCCGGACGCACTCCAGCGCGACGTACAGCTCCGCCGCGTCGACCGGCCGGGCCAGGTCACGCCCGGTGACCTCCTCGAGCCGGCGGACGCGGTAGCGCACCGTGTTGCGGTGCACGTGCAGCTCGCGTGCGGCGGCGGACGTCGAGCCGCCGGCGGCCAGCCAGGCCCGCGCGGTGTCGATCACCACCGCCCGGTCGTCGGGCGGGAGCGCGAGGACCGGCGCGAGGACCGCGTCGACGAGCGCCCGCGCCTGGTCCGGGCTGCTGGCCAGGAGCACGGCGAGCGGGTCGGCCCCGAAGCGCCCGACCGCCACGGTCCCCGGGGACACCGCGGCACAGGCCACCCGCGCCTGGCGACGCGCCTCCTGGACCTCGTCGAGCCGCCCGACCACGGTGCTCACCCCGACCCGCGCGCGGGCCAGGCCGTCGAGCACCGCCATGAGCTGGTCGACGCCGAAGCCGAGCCGCAGCGCGACCACACCCTCCTGGTGGTCGTGGTCGAGCCGCCAGGCGGAGCGGATGTTGGAACGACGCAGCACCCGCTCGACGTCGGCGACCCCCTCCTCGCCCGGCGACGGCGACTCGGCGGAGACCACGACGTACTCCGTGGCGCGGCCCAGGTCGAGCATGCCGGCGGTCTCGCCGACGTAGGTCGTGGCGTCGGCGTCGCCGTCGAGCAGCGAGCCGACCAGCACGGCGCGCATCTGGCCGTCGCGGCGCGCGCGGTCGGCGAGGGTACGGCGGTAGGCATCGGTCACGTCGGCCGCGAGCTGGTCGCTGACCGCCCAGATGTCGGCCGCGGCGAGCAGGAGCAGGCCGCGGTCCTCGGGCTCGGCACGGTCGACGAGGACCTCCCAGATGAACCGGGAACCGACCCGGAAGGCCTGGAGCACGACGGCGTACGGGACGCCCTGCTCGGCCCGCGTGGAACCGGTCTGGGTCGGTGTCTCCTCCGCCGAGACCTCGCCGGCGAGGTTGCCGAGGATGTAGCGGGCGTTGACCGTGCACGACGCGACCAGCTCCTGGTGCGAGACCGCGTCGCCGTCGTCGTAGACCGGTATCTCGGAGCGGATCCGCTCGGCCATGGCCGCCCCGAGGGCGTCGACCTCGGGGAGCAGCCGGGCGCTGAGCTTGCGCACCTCGGGGTTCACGTCCGGTCCGTCCACAGGACTGACAGTAGGACGCGCGTTGTGCAGGCGCACACAGGAGCGCCGGGAAAGTCGGTGCCGACAGCCGAAGCGCTGCCCCTGCCTCCCCGACCACCCTTGGAGCATGAGCTTCTCGACCACCACCAGCCTGGCCGACGCCGCCGCTCCGCTCGACGTACTCCTCGTCGACGCCGCCCTCGGTCCCGTCCGCCGCTTCCTGCCCGACATGTCCACTGCCCGGTGGGCCGTGTCGCTCGCCCGCCAGCCCCGGACGACCGCCCGCCGCCTGGGCGCGCTGGCCGGCGAGGCCGCCAAGGTGGTCGCCGGTACGTCGGACGTGACGCCGCAGCGCGGCGACCGCCGCTTCACCGACACCGGCTGGACCGAGAACCCGCTGCTGCGCCGGCTGGTGCAGGTCTACCTCGCCACGGGCCGCACCGTCGACCAGCTCGTCGTGGACGCCGACCTCGACCCGCGCGACCGCAAGCGGGTCCGCTTCCTGGTCGAGAACGTGGTCGAGGCGCTGGCGCCGAGCAACGTGCCGCTGGTGAACCCGGCGTCCGCGAAGGCGGTCATCGACACCGCCGGGCTGAGCCTGGTCCGCGGCGGCACCCAGCTCGTCAAGGACCTCGCCTCGTCGCCGCGCGTGCCCGAGATGGTCGACACCTCCGGCTTCACGCTCGGCGAGAACATCGCCGCGACGCCCGGCTCGGTGGTCTTCCGCAACGACGTGCTGGAGCTGATCCAGTACGTCCCGCAGTCCGACGAGGTCCACGAGGTCCCCGTCATGATCGTCCCGCCGACGATCAACAAGTTCTACGCGATCGACCTTTCCCCCGGCCGGAGCCTGGTGGAGTACAGCACCCAGAGCAACCGCCAGATGTTCGTCATCTCCTGGCGCAACCCCGACGCCCGCCACAAGGCGTGGAACTTCGACACCTACGTCGGCTCGATCCTCGAGGCGCTCGACGCGGTCGAGGAGATCACGGGCAGCCCCACCACGATGCTGGCCGGCATCTGCTCCGGCGGCATCCTGGCGAGCATCACGGCGGCGTACCTCGCCGGGATCGGTCGCCAGGACCGGCTCGCCGGCATCGTCCTCGCGGTCACCGTGATCGACAACCACGACTCCGGCACGGTCTCCGCGCTGAGCGACCCGCGGATGGCCTCGCTCGCCAAGGCCCGCTCGGCGCAGAAGGGCTTCCTCGACGGCCGCTCGCTCACCGAGGTGTTCGCGTGGCTGCGGCCCAGCGACCTGATCTGGAACTACTGGGTCAACAACTACCTGCTCGGCAAGAAGCCGCCTGCCTTCGACATCCTGTTCTGGAACGCCGACACGACGCGGATGTCGGCCGGCCTGCACGCCGACTTCGTCGACATGGCCGTCGCGAACCAGCTCACCCGCGCCGGCGCGCTGACCGTGCTGGGCCAGCCGATCGACCTCGGCAAGGTCACCGTCGACAGCTACGTCGTCGCCGGGATCGCCGACCACATCACGCCCTGGGAGAACTGCTACCGGACGACGCAGCTCTTCGGCGGCAACACCCGGTTCATCCTCTCGACGAGCGGTCACATCGCGGCGCTCGTGAACCCGCCCGGCAACCCCAAGGCGACCTTCCACACCAACGACGACCACGGCAGCGACGCGAAGGAGTGGCTGAAGGGCGCCGAGACCCACCAGGGCTCGTGGTGGAACGACGTCTCGCAGTGGCTCGACACTCGCACCGGCGAGCTCAAGCCGGCCCCGAAGGAGATGGGCTCGACCCGCCTCCGGCCCCTGGCCGACGCCCCCGGCACGTACGTCTTCGACAAGTGAGGACACCGGCCTTGGAACTGCGCCACGTCACCGTCCTGGGGCACCAGGTCCGCGCGGCGGTGCGCCCCGGCACCGAGCCCGGTCCCCCGCTGCTGCTGTGCAACGGGATCGGCGCCAGCCTGGACCTGCTCCAGCCGTTCGTCGACGCGCTCGACCCGCGCATCGGGGTGGTCCGCTTCGACGTACCCGGCGTGGGTGGGTCGCCGGACCCGAAGGTGCCCTACAACTTCGCACTGCTGACGGTCGGCATCGGCAGGATGATGACCCAGCTCGGCTTCGACCAGTACGACGTCCTCGGCATCTCCTGGGGCGGCGGGCTCGCGCAGCAGATCGCCTTCCAGCAGCCGCGCCGCTGCCGCCGCCTCGTGCTCGTCAGCACCGCGACCGGGTCGCTGATGGTGCCCGCCCCGCCGCGGGTGCTGCGCAAGATGGTGACGCCGCAGCGCTACCGCGACGCGGAGTACGCCGTCCAGGTCGCCGCCGAGCTGTACGGCGGCCAGATGCGCGACCGCCCCGACGACGTACGACGCCTGATGCACGCGCACTCGCGGGTCGGGTCCCGTCGCGGGTACCTCCTCCAGCTGCTCGCCGGAGCCGGTTGGTCCAGCCTCCCGGCGCTGCCCCTGATCCGGCAGCCGACGCTCGTCCTCGCCGGCGACGACGACCCGATCATCCCGCTCGTGAACGCGCGGATCATGACGCGGCTGCTCCCGCACGCGACCCTGCACGTCTACCCCGACGGGCACCTCGGTCTGGTCACGAGCGCGGACACGCTCGCACCCCTGATCGCCGACTTCCTGCGCCCGGCGCGGTAGCTGCCGTCAGCGCCCGTCCGTCTGCTCCGATCTCCTGCTCGAAGCGTTCGATCGAACGGTTCGAGCACGCTTTTCGGCCGGGACTATCGTCGAAGGGCGAGGTGAGCGCGATGTCGGAGCAGCAGCACGAGGACCCCGCGGCCGAGGCCGCGCAGCGGCGGGCCGCGGAGCAGAAGGCTGCCCGCGCCCGCATCGAGCAGCAGCAGACCTGGGTCGACCTCCAGGTCCGCCAGGCGATGGAGCGCGGCGAGTTCGACGACCTCCCCGGCGCCGGCAAGCCGATCGAGGGCCTGGGCGCCACCCACGACCCCGACTGGTGGGTGAAGCGCCTCGTCGAGCGCGAGCAGATCACGGTGCTGCCGCCCGCACTCCAGCTGCGCAAGGACGACGCCTCACTCGACGGCGAGCTCGACGCGATGGGCTCCGAGCGCGAGGTCCGCGCGTTCGTCGAGGACTTCAACGCGCGGGTGATCCGGGCGCGCTACACGCCGGTCGACGGGCCGCCGCTCATCACGATGCCGCGCGACGTCGACGCGACCGTCGCGGCCTGGCGCGAGCGGGCCGAGGCACGCCGGGCGGCCTGGCGAGCCGCGCAGGCCGTCACCGACGCTGCAGCTCCCACGCGCCGCGGATCGCTGCGCGGATGGCTGCGCCGTCGCCGCTGAGCAGCACCTGCACCTTGAGGTGCCGCTCGTACCGCGGCGGTACGCCGAAGGTCTCCGGGTGCTCGGCCACCATCCGCTCCCGCTCGTCGAAGCCGGCGCGGACCACGAGCTCGCCCGCGTCCACCAGGCGTGCGACGAGCCGGTCGTCGACGTACCAGGCGGGGTGGGTGGCAGTGCCCTTGCGCTTGCACCCGGGCAGCGAGCGCGCGAAGGCATCGACCTCGTCCGGCGTCACCCGGCCACGGTACGACCGGGAGGTCGTCTCGGCGAGACATCCGTCATACCCGTAGCGGGTGACTCACGGGTAGGTTCAGCAAGCGTGAGTCACAAGAGCGCCAAGGACTTCTTCCGCCCGCTCGCCGTCGGAGCCCCGGCCCCGCTGCGCGAGATCCCCGCCCGGCCCAGCCGTGCCATCCACTTCTTCGACCCGTCGAACGAGAAGATGGCCGCCAAGATCCCCGACATGGTCGGCACCGTCGACGTGCTGCTCGGCAACCTCGAGGACGCCGTGAAGGCCGACAACAAGGTCGCCGCCCGCGAGGGCCTCGTGCGCATCGCGCAGGCCACCGACTTCGGCCCGACCCAGCTGTGGACGCGGATCAACTCGCTCGACAGCCCCTGGGTGCTCGACGACCTCACCACGCTGGTGCCCGCGATCGGCGACAAGCTCGACGTGATCATGGTCCCGAAGGTGCAGGGCGCCGAGGACATCCACTACGTCGACCGGATCCTCGCCCAGCTCGAGGCGAAGGCCGGCATCACCCGGCCGATCCTGATCCACGCCATCCTCGAGACCGCGCGCGGCGTGGCCAACGTCGAGGAGATCTGCGGCGCGTCCCCGCGCATGCAGGGCCTCTCGCTCGGCCCGGCCGACCTCGCGGCCGACCGCAAGATGAAGACCACCCGCGTCGGCGGTGGCCACCCCGGCTACCTCGTCCGTGAGGACGCGCCGCGCGGCGACGACGGCCTGCCGATCGTCGACGCGCCGCGTGCGATCTTTCAGCAGGACCTGTGGCACTACACGATCGCGAAGATGGTCGACGCCTGCGCGACGCACGGCATCTACCCGTACTACGGCCCGTTCGGCGACATCAAGGACACGGTGGCCTGCGAGGACCAGTTCCGCAACGCCTTCCTCCTCGGCTGCGTCGGCACCTGGTCGCTGCACCCGGTCCAGATCAAGATCGCCAACCGCGTCTTCTCCCCCAGCGTCGAGGACATCGCCCACGCCCGTCGTGTGGTCGCCGCGATGGGCGACGGCACCGGCGCGGTCATGATCGACGGCAAGATGGAGGACGACGCGTCCCTCAAGCAGTGCCTCGTGCTCGTCGAGCTGGCCGAGAAGCTGGCCGAGATCGACCCCGACCTGAAGGCGACGTACGACGCCATCCCCACCCCGGAGGCCTGACCAATGACCGAGTTCAAGCCGCTGCGCTCCGTCCTCTACATGCCCAGCTCGAACGAGCGGGCGCTGGAGAAGGCCAAGACGCTGCCCGCCGACGCGATCATCTTCGACCTCGAGGACGCCGTCGCCCCCGACGCCAAGGTCGCCGCCCGCGCCTGCGCCGCTGCCGCCGTGCAGTCCGGTGAGTACGGCCGCCGCCACCTGGTCATCCGGGTCAACGGCATCGGCACCGAGTGGCACGACGACGACATCAAGGCCGCCGCCGCGGCCGGTCCCGACGTCGTACTGGTCCCGAAGGTGAACTCCGCCGACGAGGTCCGGACCCTGGTCGCGGCCCTCGAGGCGGCCGGCGCCCCCGCGAGGACCACCCTGTGGGCCATGGTCGAGACCCCGATCGGCATGCTCAACGCGCTGTCGATCGCGACCGCTTCCGAGCGGCTCACCGGCTTCGTGATGGGCACCAACGACCTCGTCAAGGAGCTGTACGCCGAGCACGTCCCCGGCCGCCAGCCCGTGATCACCGGCCTCGGCCTCGCCCTCCTCGCGGCCCGCGCCGCCGGCATCGTGATCATCGACGGCGTCTACAACGACGTGAAGAACATCGACGGCTTCCTCGCCGAGGTCGAGCAGGGCCGCCAGATGGGCTTCGACGGCAAGACCCTGATCCACCCCGGCCAGGTCGAGGGCGCGAACACCGGCTTCGCCCCGAGCGAGCAGGCCGTCGAGGACGCCCGCGGCCTGATCCAGGCGTGGGAGGACGGCAAGGGCTCCGGCGTGGTCACCTACAACGGCAAGATGGTGGAGAACCTCCACGTCGAGTCCGCCGAGCGCACGCTCTCGATCCACGACGCGATCCAGGCCCTGGCCTGACGGGGGTTCGTGACCTGTTCCTGCGGTTGATGACGGTTGCAACCGTCACCAACCGCAGGAATCCCCGCCGGAGCGGGGATTCCTGCACCATGGAGTGATGGAGCAGGACGACGTACGAGCACGGCTCGACGCCGAGCGCGACGCCGCCCTGCAGCGGCTGGCGGACCTGAGCTGCGACCACGACGCGATCGTCGCCGCCTCCCGCGACACCAACGCCGACGACGAGCACGACCCCGAGGGCGCGACGATCGCCTTCGAGCGCGCCCAGGTCGACGCCGTCGCCCGGCTCGCCCGGCACCAGCTCCTCGAGCTCGACGCCGCCCTCGCCAGGCTCGCCGCCGGGACCTACGGCGCCTGCGAGGCGTGCGGGCTCCCGATCTCGCCCGAGCGCCTCGACGTCCGCCCCGCTGCGCGCACGTGCATCGCTTGCGCCGCCGCGCGACGCTGACAGGATGGCGGGGTGGACAGCGAGACCCGCACCTACCGCACCGGCGACCGCGAGGCCGTCCTCGACCTGACCCGCGACTGCGAGGCGTACGTCGCCGACCGCGCCGACGGCCTGCTGCACGTCTTCGTCCCGCACGCCACCGCGGGCATCGCGATCCTCGAGACCGGCGCGGGCAGCGACGACGACCTCCTGGCCGCCCTCGCCGACCTCCTCCCCGCCGACGACCGCTGGCGCCACCGGCACGGCTCGCCCGGCCACGGCCGCTCGCACGTGATGCCGGCGCTCGTGCCGCCGTACGCGACCGTGCCGGTGCTCGGTGGCCGGCTCGCCCTCGGCACCTGGCAGAGCATCTGCCTGGTCGACCTGAACGTCGACAACGAGGTGCGCGAGGTGCGGTTCAGCTTCCTCGCGGGCTAGAAACCAGCTTCTCCAGCAGGTCCGCGACGGCGTCCTGCTCCTCCGCGTACGGGTGGTACGGCAGCGCGTCGCGCTCGGGCGCTGCGCCCGCGATCCACGGATCCTTCGAGCACATGTCGTGGCCGGCCATCACGTCGGTGAGGTCGAGGAACTCCGCGCCGCCGCGCTTCGCGCCGTCGCGCTGGGCCCGCACCATCTGCTCCACGATGGCGTGGGCGAGCGGGTAGTCGCCCTTGGCCAGGGCGAGCTGGTCGCAGGTGCCCCGGGCGGGGAAGACCTGCGGGTAGCCGATCACGACGACCCGCGCTCGCGGCGCCCGCTCGGCGATCTCCGCGACGGCATCGTCGATCCGGTCGGCGATCATCTCGATCTGGTCCTTCAGCGGTACGTCGAACTCCTTGACCAGCTCCGTGCACGGCGCCCCGTCGGGGTCCTTCACGCCGAGCCCGATGCAGGTGGTGACGAGCCGGTTGAAGATCTGGCGGTCGTTGCCGCCGATCGTGAGCGTGACGAGCCGGGTGTCGGAGGTGACCGCGTCCAGCTGCGGCGGGACGGCCGGGCCGTTGACGGGCTTGTGCTCCTCGGTCAGCGCGGAGGAGTCGGCACCTCCGCAGCTCACGTCCACGAGGTCGAGCTCCAGCTGCTCGGCGAGCAGGTGGGCGTAGTTGCCGGCGGTCTGGGCGCAGCCGGTCGAACCGGTGTCCACACCGAGCTCGGGGCCGGCGGCGTAGGAGTCGCCGAGGGCGACGTACCGGCTGCCGGGGCCGATCGACGTGCCGGCCGACGGGGTCGGGTCGACGGTCGGGGGGTTGTCGTCCCCGCAGCCGACGGTGGTCGCGGCGACCACGCCGACCACCGCTGCAAGGAGCCAGCGCTCGGCCACGGATCCAGGCTTGGTCACGACCCGTCCTCCTCCATCCCCAGTGCGAGCGTCAGCGCCAGCACGGTATCGGGGTCCTCCAACCGGTCGCCGTAGAGCTCCCTCAGCTGGGTCATGCGGTACCTGATCGTCTGCGGGTGCACGAACAGTGCCGCGGCCACGTCGTCGCGCCGGCCCTGGTGGAGCAGCCAGGCGCGCAGCGTCTCGCGCAGCTTCTCCGCGGCGGCCGGGCGGAGCTCGGCCAACGGCGCCAGGACGACGGCCCGCAGGTCCGCCAGCGCCTCCGGGTCGGCCGTCAGCACCAGGCGTGGCAGGTGCTGCTCGGTGTCGCCGGTGAGGCCGAGGGCCCGCGCACGGACGACCCGGTCGTAGGACTCGCGGACGTCGAGCCAGGGGCGCGGCGGACCGACCAGCGCCTCCCGGTCACGCACGGCGCGCAGGAGCACCGCGCGCCCGCGGTCGTGGGCGTCGGGCACCATCAGCAGGGCGGCGCCGTCGAGATCGGGCAGATCGGCGGTGAGCAGGGTTCCCCGCCGCAGGGCGCGGAGCAGGGAGCCGGCCTGGGACTCGGGGACGATCACGGCGGTCAGCGTCGTCGGCGGCGTCCACTCGGCGCGCTCGGCGGACGCGAGCAGGGTGGCCTCGGGGGCACCGGTGATCAGGTGGCGGGCCAGCCGCTCGGCCATCCGCTGCCGCAGCCGCCCCTCGGTGGCCGACTCGTCGCGGTGCCCGGCGACCGAGGCCGCGGACAGCTCGTCGATGTAGGCGAAGACCAGCTCGGCGAAGGACGCCATGGTCGCTGGGCCGATGCCCTGCTCGACGGCCTTGGCGGACAGGTGCTGCCAGGAGACCCGTGCCCCGATCCGGTACGCCGACAGGAGGGCGTCCGTCGTACGCCCGCTCCGCACCTCGCCGCGCCCCAGCTGGTAGGCCCCGTCGACGGCCGAGGAACGCGGTGCCAGGGCGTCGGGGCCGCGGCGGTCGCTGATCAGGGAGAGGAAGCCGCCGAGCGCCACCTGCACGGCGCCGCGGATGGTCTCGCCCATGGGTCCGCTGAAGGCGTCCTCGTAGGGCGGCACCTCGCGGATGATCTGGTCGACGACGTCGTCGGCGACGGCGGCCAGCTCGCTCCGGATCGCGACGACGGTCTCGTGAGGGAGCAGGACGCTCTCGTCCGACCGTGGTCGGCGCAACACTCGACGCGGCATACCGCCCTCTTTTACTCCTGGCGAACAAAAGCAGTCCGAAGATTCACCGGCTGTGGTCATGAGTTTAGCGGCAGATGTTGGGAGTCTTGATGTTGTGAGCACCACGACTGCACGTCCCCGTACCGGGCGCCTGACGGGCGGGCTGCGCAACCTCCTCGACGCGGCGGTCACGCCGCTGAGCGTCGACGACCTGCTCGACCACTTCGCGCCGCTGCGTCCCGCCGCGACGGGCCTCCAGGGCCGGATCGTCGCGGTCGACGCCGAGACCGCCGACGCCGCGACCATCGTCATCAAGCCGGGCCGCGACTGGGCCGGGCACATCCCCGGCCAGTACGTCCGCGTCGGCGTCGACGTCGACGGCGTGCGCCTGTGGCGCACCTACTCGCTCACCCACGGCCCGCGCCGCGACGGCCGGATCTCGATCACCGTCAAGGCGATCCCCGGCGGCGCCGTGTCGCAGCACCTCGTCCGCACCGCCAAGGTCGGCCAGATGGTGCAGCTCGCGCAGGCCGAGGGCGACTTCGTCCTGACGCCGCCGGCCAACGGCGCGAAGCACAAGCTGCTCCTCGTCACCGCCGGTTCCGGCATCACGCCGGTGATCGGCATGCTGCGCAACCTCTACTCCCGCAACGAGGACGAGGCCCGCGCGGCCTACGACATCGTGCTGGTCCACTCGGCGATGAAGCGCGACGAGGTCATCTTCGGCCCCGAGCTGCGCGCCCACGCCGACGCCGGCCGCCTGCGTCTGGTCGAGCGGCACACCGACACCGACGGCCTGCTCACCATGAGCGACCTCGAGGCCGAGGTCCCCGACCTGGCCGAGCGCACGGCGTACGCCTGCGGCCCCGCCGGCCTGCTCGACACCCTCGAGGCGTTCTACGACGAGCGCCGCCTGACCCTCCACACCGAGCGCTTCCGCCCGACCGTCGTGGCCACCGGCGCCGAGGGCGGCACGATCAGCTTCACCGGCCCGTCCGGCACGACGGTCGAGGTCGACGGCGCCACGCCGATCCTCGACGCCGCCGAGTCCGCCGGGGTGCTGATGCCGAGCGGCTGCCGCATCGGCATCTGCATGGGCTGCGTCCTCCCGATGAAGTCCGGCGCCGTGCGCGACCTGCGCAACGGCGAGCTCACCGTCGCCGTCCCCGGCGAGACGCACCCCGACGGCGTCCCGATCCAGACGTGCATCAGCGCCGCCGCCGGCGACTGCCACATCGACCACTGACCTCCCCCACCCCCGAAAGGCTGACGATGACCACCATCACGCAGAAGCCCAGCAACCCGATCGCCCACCTCTCCCCCGAGCAGATCGAGGCACTCGGCGCCGAGCTCGACGCCATCCGCCAGGAGGTCCTCGACTCGCGCGGCGAGCGCGACGCGGCGTACATCCGCAAGGTCGTCGACGTGCAGCGCAAGCTGGAGCTCGGCAGCCGCGCCGTGCTGCTCGCCAGCATCTTCCCGCCGGCGTGGGTCGTCGGCACCGTCGGCCTGAGCGTCGCGAAGATCCTCGAGAACATGGAGATCGGCCACAACGTCATGCACGGCCAGTGGGACTGGATGCGTGACCCGAAGATCCACTCGACCACGTGGGAGTGGGACAACGCGACGCCGTCGGACGCCTGGAAGCACTCGCACAACCAGGTCCACCACGCGCACACCAACATCGTCGGCAAGGACAACGACCTCGGCTACGGCATCATGCGCGTCGACGAGGAGCAGCGCTGGCACCCGTTCTTCCTCGCGCAGCCGATGTGGAACTTCATCAACGCCTGCTTCTTCGAGTACGGCATCGCCGCCTACGACCTCGAGCTGGGTCGCAACCTGCGGGTCCCCAAGGAGAAGCGCAGCGAGGCGTTCAAGGCCAACCTCAAGGGCACGCTGACCAAGATCCGCAAGCAGGCCACCAAGGACTACGTCGTCAACCCGGCCCTCGCGATCCCGACCGGCTCGTTCCTCCCGGCCCTGGCGGCCAACTTCACCGCCAACCTGGTGCGCAACATCTGGTCGCACTCGGTCATCATGTGCGGCCACTTCCCGGAGGGCGTCGAGACCTTCGAGCTCAAGGCGATCCCCGCCAACGAGACCCGTGGCGAGTGGTACCTGCGCCAGATGCTCGGCTCGGCCAACTTCTCCGGCTCGACCGCCATGCACATCATGAGCGGCAACCTGTCGCACCAGATCGAGCACCACCTCTTCCCCGACCTGCCCAGCAACCGGTACGCCGAGGTGGCCCCCAAGGTGCGGGCCGTGTTCGAGAAGTACGAGCTCACCTACCTCACCCGGCCGTTCGTGCCGCAGGTCGCCAGTGCCTGGCACAAGGTCGTCCGCCTGTCCTTCCCCAACGGCTGGCTCGCCACGACCAACGCCAAGAACCTGCCCAGCCAGCTCAAGCTGCTCTACGCCATGACGACCGCCGACAAGCGCAAGCGCCGCGTCATGCAGCGCCTGCTCGACAGCGCGGCGCGCAAGCAGGAGCTCGCCCAGGCCGCCTGAGCGGACTCCGCCCGACCTAACGTCATAGGCACCGTGGGCTCCAGCCCACGGAACCTATGACGTTAGGTGGTTACTGACGGGTAGCATGGGCCCATGAGCACCGTGAGCTGCACGATCACCGACGGCATCGCCCACGTCCGGCTGGACCGTCCGGACAAGCTCAACGCGCTGACCCTCGAGACCCTCGAGGACCTCGTCAGCACGGCCCAGCGCCTGCGCCGCGACAAGACGCTGCGCGCGGTGATCGTCAGCGGCGAAGGCGACGCGTTCTGCGCGGGCCTCGACTTCGCCTCCGTGATGCGCAACCCCGCCGGCATCGCGAAGGCGTTCCTCCCGCGCCCCCTGCGCGGCACCAACACCTTCCAGGAGGCCCCGTGGGCCTTCCGCCGGATCCCGGTCCCGGTCATCGCCGCGGTCCACGGCCACTGCCTCGGCGGCGGCCTCCAGATCGCGCTGGCCGCCGACTTCCGCATCGCCACCCCCGACTCCCGCTGGTCGGTGCTCGAGGGCAAGTGGGGCCTGATCCCCGACATGTCCGGCATCCAGGCCCTCAAGGAGCTCGTCGGCATCGACCAGGCCAAGCTGCTCACGATGACCGCCGAGGTCTTCGACGGCAGCCGCGCGTTGGAGCTGGGCCTCGTCACCCGGCTCGACAACGACCCGCTCGCGGGAGCGCTGCGCCTCGCGAACGAGCTCTCGCAGAAGTCGCCCGACGCCGTCGCGGCCGCCAAGCGGCTGTTCAACGACACGTGGGCGTCCTCGCCCCGTCGTACCTTCGCCCGGGAGCGGGTCGAGCAGGCCTACCTGCTGGCCGCCCGGAACACGAAGGCCGCCCGCGAGGCGGCGTTCAAGAAGGCCGAGGCGGTCTACGGCCCCCGCGGTCGCTGACCGATCGGCCCCACCCGCAGGAAAAACCTCCACATCTGTCGTATCTGGCCGATGTCGTTCGTGGTCCTAGTGAGAGCACCCAGCGACACGAAGGAGACAGGGCGATGTGGACCAACACCAGCCACCAGCAGCACCTCAGCCACGACCTGCCGTGCCCGGTCTGCGGGCACGCCGCGCACACCTACCTCGCGTGCAGCGACACGTGCGCCTGCTCGCCGACCGTGATGCCGGGCTCGGTGCAGGCAGCCGCCTGACGACCTAGCCGCGCCGGGCCACCGCACGGTGGAGGAGGGCGTGGACGGCGGCCCAGGCCGCGAACCCGTCGAGCACCCACAGGGCGGGCAGGGCGACGGCGTCGAGGCCGGCGCGCCAGCCGCGGCGCCGCACGAGCACGCTCGCGGCCACGACCGTCGCGATCGCCACCACGAGCGCCACCTCGCCCAGGGCGACCCGGGCAGCCCGCTCGGCGAGCGATCCGTCCAGCACGGTGCTGCGCAGGGCGGCGACGAGGCCACCACCGAGCACGACCGGGTACGACAGGACGAGCGCGACCGAGCCGGTCCCGGCCACGATCTCGCGCAAGGCCGGCCACGAAGGGCTCCCCCTCCGCAGGGTCGCGACCGTCTCTGCCAGCTCGCGTTCCAGTACGTCGGCGCGGTGGGCCATCCAGTGGCGGTCCCGTGCCTGGGCGGCCCGGGTCGACCACGAGTCCAGGGTCTCGACCCGCAGCGGCGGCTCGCCGGCCGCGGACCGCCCGCGGCGGTCGAGCAGCAGGCCGAAGCCGCCGTACCGGCGGAGCAGGCGCATGTTGAAGTGCACGGACGTGACGTCGGAGGAGCGCAGCGGACCGCCGGCGCCGGCGACGTGGAGGACGACGTCCGCTCCGGGCCCACCGGGCGAGACGGTCCGCTCCACGCGCAGCCCGACGAGCGGGGACGGGGCGAGGCGGCCCTCGAGCCGCGCGGCCAGGTCCGCCTCGAAGACCGCGACGGCGCGGCGCAACTGGTCCGGCGCGGGGCGCTCGTCCTGGTCGTAGGCGACGACGTAGCGGCCGCGGGCGAGAGCGAGGGCGTGGTCGCAGGCCCGCACCACGTCGAGGAAGTCCGCGTCGGGCACCCGCGCCACCCGCACCCAGCCGCGGGGGTTCGTGCCACGCAGCGCGCCGACCGTCGCGGTGTCGCCGCGCGCGACGACCAGGATCGCGTCGGTCCGCTCACGGGGGTAGTCGACCGCACGGAAGTTGTCGAACAGCTCCTCGAGCCCGGCCGCGCCGCCACCGACCCGCACGATCACCGTGTACAGCGGCAGGTCGCGGTCCGCCTCCTCGTCGCCGGGCGAGCCCTCGGGCAGCCGGTGGGCCGTGCGGGCGTCCTCGGCCAGCAGCGTGTAGCCGGTCGCCGCCTGGATCACCCCGCCGACGAGGAAGACCACCGACGCCACGAGCAGCACCACACCGAGCGCCCCGAGCGGGAGGACCAGGGCCCCGACCGCGGCGAGGAGGGCCCCTGCGACGGCCAGGCACCAGTGGACGGGCCGCACCGGCCCCGGGACGGAGCCTGACGCCCTGTCCCCGATCCGGTTCAGCCGTACGTCGAGCGCGACCCGGTCGAGGTCGTGCTGCGTGCACGCGACGAACCCGACCTCGCGGTCCGGGAACACCTCCAGCACCTCGACCACGAGGTCCTCCGTCGGCGGTACGGCCGACGCGACGACCACGCGTCCGTCGTCGGTCAGCTCGCAGGCCAGCCAGCCCAGCTCGACGGCCCGCTCGACGTCGATCTCGGCGAGCAGCGCCGGGTGCGGTGGCGCGGCGACGAGGTCGCGCCGTCCGTGCCGCCACGCGCGGGCCAGGGCGGCGTGGAAGTCCTCGGCGCTGATCAGCCCGGCGTCGATCAGGTGCTGGCCGACCTGGCCGCCGCGCTGGCGCTGTCGCTCGACCGCCCAGTCCACCTGGTCACGGTCCACAAGTCCTTCGTCGACAAGCCGGTCGGCAATCGGTTCCACGCATGACCCCGTCACCGACGATACGGCGTCGCGGTCCTGATTCCCTCGCTCGGCGAGCAACCTTTACCTTCCGCTCAGGCGACGTGAAACGCTGCGCACCGTGGTGATCGAACGCGGCGACGTCCTGCTCGCCCTCGCGACGGCGTCCGTCGTCCTCAGTCTCGTGGCGCTGTTCCTCTACCGCGCCGACAAGCGCGCCGCGCAGCGCGGCACCTGGCGCACGCGCGAGTCGACCCTGCACCTGGTCGCCCTGCTCGGCGGTTGGCCGGGCGCGCTCGTGGGGCGCCGGCTGTTCCGCCACAAGACCCGCAAGCAGCCGTTCGTGACCATCCTCTGGCTGACCGTCGTCGCCCACTGCGCCGGCGCGGTCAGCCTGCTCGTCGCGGCGAGGCCGTCCTGACAACGAGCGCCGCGACCGCGACCCAGGCCGCGACGGCGTGGAGCAGCCAGTGTGCCGGCAGGGCGAGGGCGTAGAGCGCCGCCACCCGCCCCCGGCGCCGCGCGACCGCGACCGCGGCCACCACGACCGCGCCGCCGAGCACGATCGCCGCCTCGCCCATCCCGAGCCACGCGATCTGCTGCGCGAGGGCACCGTCGGCGCCGGTGCCGCGCACAGCGGCGACCAGTGCGCCCACGACGGCGACGGGGTAGGCCAGGAAGGTGAGCGGGATCAGCACCTCCCGTACGACGACGGGGTGGCCCGTCGCGCGCGCCCTCCGGACCGCCCGCACCCACGCCTCGGCCCGGTCGTGCGTCCACCGGATCGGGCCGGGATCCGCGGCACGCACCGAGATCGAGTCGAAGGGTTCGATCCGCACCCCGGCGGGCAGGTCGCTGCTCGCCAGCGCGAAGCCCCCGTGGCGACGCAGCAGCCGCATGTTGAAGTGCGTGGAGGTGGGCACCCGCTCCTCGGTGAGCCCGCCGAGGTCGAGCGCCTCGTCGACCGCCGTCATCCGCGCGAAGCCGGACCTCCCGGCGGCATCGGCGCGGCGGGCGGCGCGCAGGCCGACGAGCGGCACCGCCCCCGGTCCGGCCGAGAGGCCCGCGTCCAGGTCCGCCTCGAACGCCGCGACCGCGCGCCGGAGCTGGTCGGCGGCCGGTCGCTCGTCGGCCGCGAAGGCGACGACGTAGCGGCCCCGCGCCAGCGCGAGGCCGTGGTCGAGCGAGGCCACCGGGTCGTCGTACCGCTCGGCGGGGACGGGGACGACCCGCACCCACTCCGGCGGAGCCGCCCGTCGTACGCCGGCCGCGGTCGTGGCATCGTCGGCAGGCACCAGCAGCAGCGCGTCCAGCCGGTCGGGCGGGTAGTCGAGGCGGCCGAGGTCGGCGAGGGCGTCGCGTACCGATGCCTCGTCGGCGGCCGGCAGCAGCACGGTGTAGGCCGGCAGCAGCGTGTCGTCGCCGTCGCCCTCACCCGCCGCGACGACCGGCGTCAGTCCTGAGTAGCTCCCCACCGACTGCGACGCAGCGCCCAGGAGGAACACCAGCGCGAAGCAGAGGACGACGACCGCCAGCACCTCGAGCGGTACGAAGAAGGCCGCCACCAGTGCTGCCGCGCCCAGCACGGCGACGAGCGCGTAGTGCAGCGGCCGGACCAGGTCGGCGGGGGGCGGTTGCGCCGCGCCACGGGGCTGCCGCAGCCGCAGCGCCGCCAGCGCGACCGCGTCCAGGTCGCGGCGGGTGCACGCGACGAACTCGATCCTGCGCCCGGGGAAGCGCTCCTCCACCTCGGCGAGCAGCTCCTCCACGGCCGGCACGGACGTCGCGACGACGAGCCTCCCGTCGACCGTCAGCTCGCAGGCGACCCAGCCGAGCTCGACCACCAGCTCCGGGTCGACCTCGGCGAGCAGGTAGTCCTCCGGGGGACTCGCCACGAGGTCGCGTGCCGGCAGCTGCAGGTGCTCGGCAGCCGCGTCCAGCCGGCTGCCGTCGGGGTCCACGCGGGTGAGACTAGGCGGGCCGCTGCGCGATCGTCCTCGGATCGCCCGAACCTTTGCCTGAACCGGTGACGGTCAGCCTGCGTTCAACGCTCAGGGGTACTGCAGGTCGACGGTCTCCTCGCTGATCTCCCACAGCTTCCGGGCCGCTTCCTCGTTGCGGGCCAGCCTGCTCCGGCCGACGATCCGCGGCGGTC
Organism: Nocardioides sp. Root240; assembly: GCF_001428825.1. Taxonomy (GTDB): domain Bacteria; phylum Actinomycetota; class Actinomycetes; order Propionibacteriales; family Nocardioidaceae; genus Nocardioides. The sequence continues at coordinate 441,403 of NZ_LMIT01000010.1, forward strand.
CGATCATCTGCCGGGGGCCGCTCGGTCCGACGAAGGTGTTGCCGGGCAGGTCCGCGGTCGCCGCCATCAGCGACGGCCAGGCACCGGCCGCCGCGGACTGCGACACCGCCTTGATGCCGGCGTCGAGGATCGTGGCGATGCCACCGGACGAGCGTCCGTACTGGCCGTTCGCCGCGAGGTGGGTGCCGGCGAAGCCGGGGTGCGCGGCGAGCGCCCGCACCGGGAGGTCGGCCTCGGTGAGTCGCCGGTCGAGCTCGGCGGTGGCGTAGAGGTTGGCGAGCTTGGTCTGTCCGTAGACCTTCCACCGGTGGTAGCGCCCCGACTGCTCGCGCGGGTTCCCGAGCGGCGCCTTCCCCGCGAAGGTGTGGAACAGCGACGCCACGTTGACCACGCGCCCGTCGCCGCTCTGCACGAGCTGCGGCAGCAGCAGGCCGGTGAGCAGGAAGGGGCCGAAGTGGTTGGTCGCCATCTGGATCTCGAGCCCGTCGGCCGTGCGCGAGTACGGCGTGCCCATCACCCCGGCGTTGTTGACCAGGACGTCGATCGAACCGATCTGCTCGGCCGCGGCAGCCGCGGCGCGCACCGACGCGAGGCTCGCGAGGTCGAGGTGCAGGGCCTCGAGGGTGGCCTCCGGCACCTCCTTGCGGATCGCGACGACGGTCTCCTCGACCTTCGCCGGGTTGCGCCCGGCGAGCACCACGCGGGCGCCCCGGCGGGCCAGCTCCAGCGCGGTGTGGTGCCCGAGGCCCCCGAGCGTCGGGCCGGTGACGATGACTGTGCGGCCCGTCTGGTCCGGCAGGTCGGCGACATTCCACTTCATGGTCGTCCTCAGGGGGTGGTGGCGAGCCGGTCGGCGATGCGCTGACCGAGGTCCTGGTCGCCGGAGATCCGCACCGCCCCCGGTACGGCGGGCCGGCGGCCGCCCGCGAGGACGATGAACGTCTCCCGGTCCATCGTCAGGCGTACGTCGGGGTCGGCCGGTGCGACGTCGAGGCGCCGGCCGCGGCCGTCCTCGCCGATCCCGACCGCGAAGGGGTCGCTGCCCGCGACCTCGAGCACCGCCGTCGTTCCGGCGGGAGGGGAGACGCGCTTGCCGACGACGAAGCCGAACGCCTCGACGAGGTAGTCGGCGGTGTGCTGGGCGCCGGCGGAGTCCATGCCGCCCGGGCGGCCGACAGCGCGGCGTACGTCCTGCTCGTGCATCCACACGTCGAGCGGCCGGTTGCGCAGCAGGGTCCGGGTGTTCCACCCGATCAGGCCGAAGATCCCGTGCGCCGTCGCGCCGGGGTCCGTCGGCGGCGCGGCCTGCAGTGCGGCGTACCGCTCGGCGGTGCGGGTCCGGAGCTCGTCGACGATCGACGCCGGCTCGCGGTCGCGCCGCGTCACCACGCCGATCTCGGTGAACTGGCTCATCGGGCTGGTTGCGTGCGGAGCGTCGCCGATGTCGGCCTGCTCGTCGGGGCCGCCGGCCAGCAGCGACTCGAGGTGCGCGGTGTGGGAGGCGACCGCCTTCACGTCCCAGCCGGCCAGGTCGGTGGGCCGCGCCCAGTCGTCCGGCCCCAGCTCCTCCAGCAGCGCGACGAAGTCCTGCACGGAGCTCCACCACGCGTCGACGTACCGGCCCAGCAGCTCGCCATCGCTCACGTCGCCGATGCTAGTGGTCATCCCCGGAAGTTGTACGGGGATGGCCTGTGTTCCGGGTGCGTGCATCGCAAGGCTCCGGCGCGCAGCCATACCTGTCGTCCAGCAAGCGTCGGCAACGCCGCGAGGTGCGCACCCGGGGCACAGGACACCCGTGGAGCTTCCGGGGATGACCACTTGTCACGGACAACCCCGGGAGATGCCGACGGCCGCCCCGGTGGACCGGGGCGGCCGTCGTACTGCACCAGCTGCGACTGATCAGGGGATCAGAACGCGGCCTCGTCGAGCTCCATCACGTCCAGGCTCGTGCCCTGGGCGATCTTCAGCTCGGCCGAGAGGCGCGGCAGGTTGAGCTGCGCGAACCACTGGGCCGCGGCGACCTTGCCCTCGTAGAAGGCCGTGTCGGCACCCGAGCCGCCGTCGAGCTCGGCCAGCGCGACCTCGGCGCCGCGGAGCAGCAGCCAGGCGCACACGACGTCGCCCAGCGCCATCAGCACGCGGGTGGTGTTGAGGCCGACCTTGTAGATGTTCTTGATCTCGTCCTGGGCGGACATGAGGTCGTTGATCATCAGGCCGACGATCGCCTCGGCGTCCGCGAGCGCGTTCGCGAGGAGCTCGCGCTCGTTCTTGAGCCGGCCGTTGCCCGCCTCGGACTCGATGAACGACTTGATCTCCGCGGCGAGGTGGCCCAGCGCCTTGCCCTGGTCCTTGACGATCTTGCGGAAGAAGAAGTCCTGGCCCTGGATCGCGGTGGTGCCCTCGTAGAGGGTGTCGATCTTCGCGTCGCGGACGTACTGCTCGATCGGGTACTCCTGCAGGAAGCCCGAACCACCGAAGGTCTGCAGCGACTCGGTGCCCAGCAGGACCCACGAGCGCTCCGAGCCGTAGCCCTTGACGATCGGCAGCAGCAGGTCGTTGACCGCCTCGGCCAGCTCGTTCTTCTCGCCGGCGGCCTTGGCGATCTGGACCTGGTCCTGCCACGTCGAGGTGTAGATGACCAGCGAGCGCATCGCCTCGGCGAAGGACTTCTGGGTCATCAGCGAGCGGCGCACGTCGGGGTGGTGCGTGATGGTGACGCGCGGCGCCGCCTTGTCGGAGGCCTGCGTCAGGTCGGAACCCTGGACGCGCTCCTTGGCGTACTCGAGGGCGTTGAGGTAGCCCGTGGAGAGCGTCGCGATGGCCTTCGTGCCGACCATCATGCGGGCGTTCTCGATGACGTCGAACATCTGGCGGATGCCGTCGTGCACCTCGCCGAGCAGCCAGCCCTGGGCGGGCTCGCCGCCGCCGACCTGCGGGTCGCCGAAGGTGAGCTCGCAGGTGTTGGACACCTTGATGCCCATCTTGTGCTCGACGTTGGTGACGTAGACGCCGTTGCGCTCGCCGGTCAGCTCACCGGTCTGGTGGTCGAAGTGGTACTTCGGGACGAGGAAGAGCGAGAGGCCCTTCGTGCCCGGCCCACCGACGCCCTCGACGCCCTTCGGGCGGGCGAGGACCAGGTGCATGATGTTCTCCTGCAGGTCCGACTCGGCGCTGGTGATGAAGCGCTTGACGCCGGAGATGTTCCAGGAGCCGTCCTCGTTCGGGGTGGCGAAGGTCTTGCCCGCACCCACGTCGGAGCCCGCGTCGGGCTCGGTCAGCACCATGGTGGCGCCCCAGAGGCGCTCGACCATGATCTCGGCGATCCGGACGTCGCGCGCGACGCCGTTGGCGTTCTTGAAGACGACCGAGCCCATCGAGGGGCCGGTGCAGTACATCCAGATCGGCGCCTGCGCACCGAGCACCATCTCGCCCGAGGCCCACACCAGCGACGGCGGAGCGGTCGTGCCGCCGATCTCCTCCGGCAGGCCCAGGCCCCAGAAGCCGGACTCCATCCAGGTGTCGTAGGACTTCTTGAACGACGCCGGGACGGGCGCGGTGTTCGTCTTCGGGTCGAAGACCGGCGGGTTGCGGTCGGAGTCGACGAAGGAGGCCGCGAGGTCCTCGCGGGCGATGCGCTCGACCTCGGAGAGGATCTCGCGGGCGGTGTCCGCGTCCATCTCCTCGTAGAGGCCGGTGCCGAGGTACTGCTGCACGTTGAAGAGCTCGAAGAGGTTGAACTCGATGTCGCGCAGGTTGCTCTTGTAGTGGCTCACTGTTCCCACCGTTTCCAGGATCGGAATGCTGTGTCTGATGGCGGCTACTCGCCAGTAACTTCCATGATACGGGCGGTGCTAACTGCCTGCAAGCAGAACCCCCGATCGAATGGCTCACACCCCATTCGGCACCAGAGCACGTAGGTCGACTGAATCGATCGAGCAATCTGAGACACTTGACCCATGCGCGTCTCCGCCAAGTCCGACTACGCCCTGCGCGCCCTGATCGCGATGACGGGGCGCTCCGACGGCCGCGCCGTGAGCGCGGAGGAGCTGGGCCGGCTGCAGGACATCCCCCACGGCTTCCTCCAGGCGATCCTCGCCGACCTCCGCCGCGCCGGCATCGTGATGTCGCAGCGCGGCCAGTCCGGCGGCTGGCGGATGGCCCGCGAGGCCGGCACGGTCTCGGTCGCCGACGTGATCCGCGCGGTCGACGGCCCCCTGGTCTCCGTCTACGGCCTGCGCCCGGAGGCCGTGAACTACAACGAGTCCGCCGAGGTGCTCCAGCACGTCTGGATCGCCGCCCGCCGCGCGCTGCGCGAGGTGTTCGAGAACGTCTCGATCCAGCAGCTCGCCGACGGCTCGCTGCCCGAGTCCGTCAAGGCGCTCACCGTCGACGAGGACGCCTGGGCCCCGCACTGAGTCGTTTGGCCGTCGCTGCGCTCCGGCATGTCGCGCCGCCTGCCAACGCCGTTTCTTCCTCCCCCGCTCGCTCGTTCCTCGCTCGCTCNNNAGATGCTTTCCGCCTCGACGGTTGGGACCCCCTCCTGACTCTGGGGGCAACGGCTCAGCCGCACCGGTGAGCCACCGATCCGGCAGGCATGCGCCGCCTCATCGTGTCCTTCGCCCTGGGACTCGCTTTCGTCGTACCGTCCGCCCTCACGCACTTCTCGGACGCGCCGCTGCAGGAAGCGCGCTGCCCGAGCGGTGACGGGCTCGACTGGGTGCTGCCCGGTGCGTGCGAGCACGCCGACGAGGCGCCGCCGGGCGTCGACGTGACGGAACCGGTCCCGACCGCCGAGCTCAAGGAGCGCGACGGCGGCGGGGCGGAGGCGTACGCCGCGGCCCAGGAGCTCGGCGTACCCGCACCGGCACAGGCGGCCGCGACGAGCCCGGCCGTGACCTGCGAGGGCGACGGCAGCGCCGGCTACCGCACCCAGGCGATGTACGTGGTCGAGGCGGGCAGGACCAACCGCTTCTCCGCACTGCAGGCCAGCTTCCAGCTGTGGGCCGCGGGCGTCGACGACGTCGTGAACCGGTCCGCGGCGCTGACCGGCGGCGTGCGACACGTCCGGTACGTCACCGAGGCGTCCGGCGGCAGCTGCGTCGCGAAGGTCCTCAACGTGACCGTGCCCGCGGGCTCGCTCGCCTCCTTCAACTCCTCCATCGCGGCCATCCAGGCGCTCGGCTACACCGAGCCGAGCCGCAAGTACCTGATGTGGACCGACGCGACCGTGCTGTGCGGGATCGCGTCGATGTACCCCAACGACAGCGACAGCCAGGGCAACCCGAACAACGGCAGCTACGCGCAGTACGCCCGGGTCGACTCCGGCTGCTGGGGCTTCGGCGACGGTGCCACGCAGCACTCGGTCGAGGCGCACGAGCTGCTGCACACCTACGGCGGCGTCATGAGCACCGCGCCGCACGGCACCCGCGCCGGTCACTGCTGGGACGAGTCGGACACCATGTGCTACGCCGACGGCGGCGGCTTCGCGATGCAGCAGGTCTGCCCGGCGGAGCGCGAGTACCTCTTCGACTGCAACAACGACGACTACTACTCGACGTACCCCGACCCGGGGAGCTGGCTCGACGGCCACTGGAACGCCGCGGACTCGCGCTTCCTGATCGGCGGCGGCAACGGCTCCGGAGGCGGTACGCCGGGCGCGCCCACCGTGCTCGGAGCGACCATCGCGGTCAACAACCCCGCCGTCCCCGGTCTGGCGACCCAGGCCTCGGTGACCCCGGCGCTGCCCACCGGCCGCACCGTCGCGAGCGTGCAGTGGAAGTCGCCAAAGGCGGACTGCTCGTTCAGCACGCCGACCGAGGTCCAGACCGAGGTCACCTGCAGCGCGACCTCCTCGACCGCGACCACCGTGACGGCGACCGTGACCGACTCGACGGGTGCGACGAAGGCGGTCACCAGCCCGCTGACCTTCGCCACCGGCACGACCCGCGCGGTGAGCATCGCGCTGGGCGCGGCCGGACAGTCCCCGGCCGATGGCGGCACGGCCGGCGTGTGCACCGGCGCGGCCTTCCCGTTGAACGCGACGGTCCTCGACACCGCGAGCGGCCGGCCGGTCAAGGGCCTGGCCACGGCGCTGACCAAGCAGACCACGACCATGACCGCCCCGGCCAGCGCCGGCTCACCCGTCACCGGGGCGACCGGTGTCGCGACCCAGCCGCAGACCGCGACGGTCTCGACGACCTACCGCGGCCGGACCGCCGCCGGGAACGTGTACGCCGCCGCCGGCCCCGCGACTCTCGTCGCCGCACCGGCGACGTGCACGACGTCGCTCACGGCCGAGCTCGCCGCCGACCGGGTCTGGTACGGCGACACCGTCGCCGTGACGGGCGACCTGAGCGCCACCAGCGGCGCGGCCACCGTGGTCCCGTCGGGCGTCAGCCTCGCGGTCCGGCTGACCACCGACGCCGGCAAGGGGCTCAGCCTCGGCACCGTGAAGACGGCTGCCGACGGGTCGTACTCCTTCGCGGCGAAGCCGACGGCCAACGGGACGATCAGCGTGGCCCTCACCGCCGGCACGTCCTACACGGGCGGGGCGGCCACCGCCGGCACGATCACCGTCGACGTACCGGACACCCTGATCACGGGTGCCGTCGACAAGACGTCGGTGGCGTACGGGCAGACCGTCACGGTGACGGGCACCTTGCGCCGCGACGCCGGCGGGACCACGTCACCGCTCGCGAGCAAGTCGGTCAGCGTCTACGTCACCCCCGCGGGCGGCACGGCCGTCAAGGTGGGCGCCGCCTCGACCAAGGCGGACGGGACGTTCAGCATCGCGGTCGCGCTCAAGGTGAGCGGCACCCTCTCGGTCTCCTACGCCGGCGCCTCCGGCCAGCCCGCAGCCAAGGTCGACGTCGGAGCGGTCACCGCGGTGTCCTGGAGCACGGCGGTGACGGCGTCCGCGTCGTCCTCGACGGTCGCTGCCGGCGGGTCGGTCACGCTCTCGGGCTCGGTGTCGCGGACCTGGTCAGGCGCCACCTCCCCCGCCCCGGCGATCAAGGTCAAGGTCACCTTCCGGGCGACCGGCAGCAGCACCACGACCGTGGTCTCGTCCGTCACCACGACGACGAGCGGGACCTTCACGGCGAAGGTCTACCCGAAGGCGAGCGGCACCTGGACGCTGACGGTCAGCGACGTGGCCGGCTATGTGAGCGCCAACAGCAGTCCGTTGACCATCACGGTCAGCTGAGCCAGGAGGGTCAGGCGACCTGGCCGAGCCTGCGCTTGAGCTTTCGGCGCTTGCGGTCGAGCTCCTCGAGCCGGACCTCGAGGGAGGCGTTGCGGCGGGCGAGACGCTCGAGCTCGCGCAGCGCGTCGGGGAGCGACTGCACCGGCCCGGTGGCGTTCGGGACCGTGTCGAGGCGCAGCGACGCCGTCCCGAACCCGACGAGCTTGCCGAACGTCTTCCAGACGTCCCTGGGCTCCCTGCCGTCGGTCTCGATGACGTGCAGGCGCTCGGGCTTGCGGACAGCGGACGCCCAGCGACCGAGCGTGGCGGTCTCGTCGTCGATGCCGGTCGTGACGACGACGTGGACCTGGTAGCCCGCGAGTCCGTCGACCAGCAACGCCACCTGCTCGGGCGCGGCGTGGGCGAGGAGCGGCTGGCTGAAGACGAGGTCGGACCTCGTCCGCTGCGCACGGCGCACCAGGCGGGTCCACTGGCCCTCGACGTCCGCGCGCTTGAGGCCCCAGTCCTTGTGGGCACGGGTCATCTCGACGGCGGCACGGAAGCTCTCCGCCGGCGCGTGGGCGAGCGAGGCCACGCCGAGCTCGACGAGTGCCTCGTGGTGGTGGGCGAGCGCGGGTTCGATCACGTCGCCGGTGCCCGGCATGCCGACGTGGATCCACGCCTTGAGCTTCTTGGCCATGCTCGCACGGTGACAGCGGCCGATGAGCGCTCCGTGAACCGTCGGTGACCGGCGGGCGTGCTGCTCGGTGACATCAGCCACTAGAACCTGTTCTAGATTCGCCCTACGCTGGCCCCATGATCACCTCCGACGCGATCGTCTGGAACGCCGCGAACGATCCGCACCCGGCCCGCGCCGCCTCGCAGCGCTCGTACTCCGCCGTCGCGAAGGGCGACCTCGCCGAGTGGCTGACCGTGTACGCCGAGGACGCCGTCCTCGAGGACCCGGTCGGCCCGTCGATGTTCGACCCGGAGGGCAAGGGCCACCACGGGCACGCCGGCATCGCCGCGTTCTGGGAGAAGGCCATCGCCCCGATCGACACCTTCGAGTTCCAGATCAACGATTCCTTCGCGAACCCGGGCAGCAACACCTGCGCCAACATCGGCCGGATCAAGACGTCCTTCGCCGACGGCTCGCACACCACGACCGACCTGATCATGGTCTACGTCGTCGACGACGAGGGCCGCGTGAAGTCGATGAAGGCGTTCTGGGAGCCGGACCGGACGATGGCGAGCTTCACCGCCGCCGGCTGACCGGCCGTTCGCGGCTCCGTCGCGGCTCCGTCATCAAAACGGGTGGCGCGGGTTCGTAGGGTGGATCGACGTGAGCCCCCTGACCGAGCAAGAGATCCGTGCGTCCTTCGTGAACTGCTCCAAGGGCGAGGCCAAGCGGCTGAACGTCCCTCGCGACCTCGCCGACCAGCCGTGGGACGACCTCGACTTCCTCGGCTGGCGTGACCCGCAGTCGCGCACCCGGGGCTACCTCGTGGCGGAGCACGACGGCGCGCCGTACGGCGTGGTGCTGCGCGCCTCCGACGCCGGCGGCAACGTCCCCCGCAAGAACCTCTGCAGCCTCTGCCTGACCCCGCACTCCGCCGGCGGGGTCGCCCTGCTGGTCGCGCCGCGTGCCGGGAAGTCCGGCCAGAACGGCAACTCCGTCGGCACCTACATCTGCGCCGACCTGCAGTGCTCGCTCTACGTCCGCGGCCGGAAGAAGACCGACATGGGCCGCCTGCCCGAGTCACTCCCGATGGAGCAGCAGGTCGAGCGGCTGCAGGCGAACCTCGGGGCCTTCTTGGCGCGCGTCGGCTGATTCACGCGTTTCCCTAGGGGGTCGTCGCGGTCTCGATCCAGTTGACCAGAGGCCGCAGCCGCCGCCAGTCCTCCCGCACCTTGTCGAGCAGCTCGGCGGTGTGCACGAACGGCTCGAACCCGTACGACCGCATGCCCAGCACCGTCTTCATGCGCAGCAGGTCGATGCGCGGGTGCTCCTTGTCGTAGCCGCGCGGCACCGTCTTGAGCCGCTCCCCCGCCACCTCGAAGCCACCCTTCTCGAGGTCGCGCAGGATCCGCTGCAGCGCCTTGCCCGTCTTGTCATCGGCCATCGCCTCCCGCAACGCGGCCAGCCGCTCACCGCCGGCCTCGTAGATCCCCCCACCGACCCGTACGCCGGGCGCGGCCACCTCGACGTACCAACCGGTCGCGGCAGCGACCCCGACGAAGGCGCCCTGGTGGGTCTTGTAGGGCGTCTTGTCCTTGGCGAAACGGACGTCGCGGTAGGGCCGGAACACCTTCGCGGCGCCGAACTCCTGCGCCAGCGCGTCGGTGAGCGCGACCATCGGCGCCTTCACCGCGTTGTCGTAGGTGGCCTTGTGGGCGTCCCAGAAGGACTTGGTGTTGTCGACCTCGAGGTCGTCGTAGAAGTCGAGGGCGGCGACGGGGAAACCGGAGAACTCCACGGCGCGAGCCTACGACCCGTCAGCGGATCGCCACCGTGTACGCCGAGTAGCGAGCCAGGCTCGTGTACCCGGCTCTCGCCGCGGTGACCCTGACCCGGATCTTGTGGCCGCGGGTCGACGCAGGAAGCTTGAGGGTCCGCGCGGTGGCCCCCTTGATCGCCGTACTGCCCCGGAACCACTGGTAGCGGTAGGTCAGCCCGCCGGGGGTCCAGGTGCCGCGGTTGGCGGTGAGAACGTGGCCCACGTGCCGAGTGCCGGTGACGGACGGAGCAGCACTGTTGGTGAGGATGCCCGCTGCCACGGCACCGGTCTGAGCCGACGTCGCGGTACCGGTGGCGTACCCGCCCTTCGATGCCGTCACCCGCACGCTGATCCGCATCCCCCTCACGCCAGCGGTCGGCGTGTACGTCGAGCCGGTCGCTCCGCTGATCGCCGAACCGTTCGCCTGCCATTGGTAGGCGTAGCTGCCGGCGGGGTTCCAGGTGCCGGGGGAAGCGCTCAGCCGGACTCCCACCCGCGGCGTCCCACTGACCTTCGGTTGCGAGAGCGCCGTCATCGGCAGCCCGCCCTGCTCCGAGACGACGACCCCGGACGACGTCGCCGAAGCAGGGGCGAAGCCCGCCTTCGATGCGGTGACCCGCACGCTCACGGTCGTGCCCACATCGCCGGCAACCAGGGTGTGGGAGTTGGCGGTCGCCCCGCTGATCGCACCCCCGTTCCTCAACCACTGGTACGTCGGCGACGTGCCTGACGGCGTCCACGAACCGGCGGCAGCAGTGAGCGTGCCGCCCGGCTCGGCTGCACCCGCGATGGTGGGGAGCTCGACGTTGGAGACCACACCGGCTTGGACGACCTTCGATGCCGAGGGTGCCCAGCGCGGTTCTCGGCCGTCCTTCCGCGCCTGGACCCAGACCGTCAGAGCTCGCCCTGCGTCGGCGGGCCCGGGTGTGTAGGTCGAGGCGGTCGCCCCGGCGATCACCGTCCCGTCGACGACCCATTGATAGGCGAAGGTCGTCGGTGCCGGATCCCAGGAACCGGACGTGCTCGCGACCTGGGCGCCGACGGAGGGCGTGCCGACGATCGCCGGCGGCACCGTGTTGACGATGACGGAGTCACGCGCCACGAACTTCTGCACGTGACCGTGGAAGTCGCTGACATAGATGCCGCCGGTCGCATCCACCGCAACTCCGAAGGGCGCCGTCGTGGTGGTCCCGTTCGGGACGGTCCACGTGCTCACGAGCGTGCCCGTGATGGAGAACTGCTGGATGCGAGAGCTAAAGGCATCGGCGACGTACAGGTTGCCGGCGGCGTCCACCGCGGCCCCGTGCGGCACGACGGTTCCACCGTCGAGGTCTCCCTCGACGTTCCACCGGGCGAGGAATCCACCGGAGCTCGTGAACTTCTGCACCCGGTTGTTGAACGTGTCGACGACGTAGACCTTCCCGCTGGTGTCGACCGCGATGCCGGAGGGCGAGCTGAACTGACCGTCAGCGGAACCGGCGGAACCCCACCCGGCCAGGAACACCCCGGAGCTCGTGAACTTCTGCACGCGGTCGTTGTCGGAATCGGCGACGTAGACGCTCCCGTCGGGCGCCACGGCGATGCCCAGCGCGCCGCTCAGCTGGCCTTCGGCCGAGCCGTGACTCCCCCACGAAGCCACGGATGCGCCGCTGGCGGTGAACTTGAGCACTCCCAGGTAGTAGTCGACGACGTAGACGTACCCGGTCTCGTCCGTGGCCACGGCGACAGGCGCGGGCAGCAGGTCGGTGCCGCCCCACTGGCCCACGAACTCGCCCTCGGCGGTGAACCGCTGGATCCGGTGGTTGCCCGTGTCCGCGACGTAGACGTCCGAGGCGCCACCCACCGCGATCCCGTAGGGGAAGTCGAACTGCCCCTCCCCCGCGCCGGAGCCGCCCCACGTCCTGACGAGGACGGGTGGGTCCGAGGGCGCAGCCCAGGCCGCCGGGAGCAGGCCGGTCAACAACGAGACCCCCGCCAGCAAGGACGTCAGGATCAGCCTCGACCTCGTGCCTGCACGCGAGGCGGCGTTCACGGTGGACATGAAGGGTGACCGCTCGCTCGCTACTTGATCGGCACCGTGAACGCCGAGTACCTCGCGGCGCTCGCGTAACCCGTCCGGGCAGCGGTGATCCGCACCCGGATCCTCTTGCCTCTCACGCCTGCCGGGAGCTTGTAGGTCCTGCCCGTCGCGCCGGTGATCGCAGCCGTTGCCTTGAACCACTGATACCTGTAGGTCAAGCCAGTCGGCGACCAGCTACCGACGGAGGCCGTCAGCCGATATCCGACCCGCTTCGTCCCCGCGATGGTGGGCAAGGACCTGTTCGTCACGATGCCTGCGGCCACCAGCGCCGTCTTCGCCGATGTCGCCGAAGCCGATGCGAGACCGACCTTCGACGCAGTGGCCCGAACGCTGATCCGCCTGCCCTTCACGCCTGACGTCGGCGTGTACGTCGCCGCGGTCGCCCCCACGATCGCCGAGCCGTCCGCGAGCCACTGGTAGGCGAAGGTCGCGCCCGACGGGCTCCACATGCCGGGCGACGCGGTCAGCCTGACTCCCACCCGGGGCGTTCCGACGACGGTGGGCGGCGCCGTGTTCTGCAGCGCGTCGGGGGTCGGCGGCACCTCCCCGATGGTGAAGCTGGTCGTGTTCACGGCGGGCTCGCAGGGGAACTGCAGCCTCGCGTCGAGGGACGCCGCCAGGAAGGCCGTCGAGGCCTGGTCGTCGTAGAAGGCGTCGATCGTCCAGTTCGAGCCGACGAAGCTGGCCGTCACGGTGAACGACCCGTCGAAGGTGCCGGACTTCGCGACGATCTCGCGGTTGAAGCCGCCCTGGCAGCCATCCCAGCTGAATTGGATGCCGTAGCCACCTTCGGGAAAGGCCGCGATGCCCTCGGCGTGGTACCCCACGGTCATGGTGTCACCGTTCACGGCGAGGCCCGTCAAGGAGACGAGGGGGGACGAAGTGGCGTCACCGGCACCGTCGTGGGCCACGGACGCGGCGTAGGACGCCAGCACCGTGTCCGTCGGGCCAGCATCGGCGGCGGCGCTGGCTGCGAAGGCGAGGACGAGGGAACAAGCGACCCCCATGATCGCCACGAGACCTCTGGAGCTCTTCATGAGCGTGATCCTCCTGCGAAGAGGTCCTCCGGAGACGGCGTCGGACCGTTTCCGGACGAACCCCGGACACCACGCCGGCCGTTCCCTACGGAATGCGGACCCACTCGACACCGACGCGGAAGGCGGCGGGCAGCGAGCTGATCACGACGAGTGCGATGAACCCGCTGATCACCTTGTCCCCCATCGACGTGACGAGGTTCGAGAACCCGACCGCGGCAACCAGGCCGTTGCCGAGATCGAGGAACGTCTGCGTGATGAAGTCCTGGCCCTGCCCCACCGAGCCCCCGAAGACGACGACCAGGATGGGGACCGCCACCAGCGTGCAGGTCGTCGCGACGAGGACGTTGAGCAGGAGGAAGCGCGGCAACGTCCGGACCATCCGAAGACGACGGGCGCCGTAGCCCCAGACCAGCGCGCCGGCGACGTTGACCAACGCGAACGGGATCGACACCCAGCCGCTGCCGACGGCCCCGACGACATTCGTGGTCGCGCCGACCGCCGCGCCTCGCCATGGCCCGAGCGCGACAGCGGCGATCGCCGTGCCCACCATGTCGAGGTAGATCGGAAGGTGGAGCACATCCACCATGACGCGGCCCACCAGGTTCGCAGCGATGCAGGCCGTCGCGAGGACGAGGGCCTGCCGCAGCGTCGGAGGAGCAGCCGCCAGCTCGTCCGCCGGCGCCCTGTGCGCGTCACGAACCCACTGGTCGACGTCCGCCACCGTCCCGCCCAGAGCCTCGGCGATCTCGTACAGGAAGTCCACGTTGAGCCGGGCCCGTCCCGGACGGAGCGAGTCGTACACGGTCGACCTGGCCGCACGGGCCGCGTGGGGACTCACCCCCGCACCTTCGCGCGACTCCGTGATGCGCTGCGCTATCACTTCGTACGACGGATTCCCTGCGCTCTGGCGAAGCTCCTGAAACCTCGCCACGACGCCGTCCCACGGGTTGTGGAGTGGTGGGCTCAGTTCTTCCCGGGACAACTCCAGACCTCCATGGCGAGCGGTGAGCGTGTCATCCCGAGTGACGTGGCGACGGGAGGATCCTAGGGGACGAGGAACGCCCGGAGCGGTCGCTGGGACGACGGACGGGCGGTCCGTCGGTGTCGCCGGACGTCACGGCCGGCGCGCGCGGTCACCGGGGCCTCGGTGGCCGCTCTCCATGTCAGGAGCTGTGACCGGCGGCACCTCGGCCACGCGCGGGACCGGCACGTTCCACCGCAGTGCGTGCTGCATCGCCACCACCATCGCCCGGTCGTCCGTCGGGTCCGCCGGGTCGTACCAGACCGTCGTGCGCTGCCCCTCGAGCACGAGTCCGTGCTGCGGGATCGTCATCCTCCGGTGCAGCCGGTAGGCGTGGTCGCCGATCACGAAGCGGAAGGTGACCGTGGTGATCACGTTCGACGCCTCCTCGAAGTCGTCGGGGTCGAGGCCGGAGTCGAGCACCGTCGCAGGTACGGCGGTGCCGCGCGCGATCAGGTCGAGCTCGTGGCGGTAGCGGCGACGCCGCCGGGAGACGGCGACGTAGCCGAGCACCATCGCTACCGCACCGGCGAGGGCGAGGCCGATGGCGACCAGGGCATAGGTGTCGCCGGCGCCGAGGTGGGAGGTGGCGATCAGCAGGCCGAACGCACCGGCGGGCAGCGACGTGCCCCAGGAGTGGAGCTGGCCGACGGCGAGCGGGTGGCTGTCGACCATGAACGACCACATGACGAGGCCGACCACGGCGATGATGCAGCCGCCGATGGTGGCGATCCCGATGTCGTCGCCGGCGACGTACGACGCCGGGGCGTCCTCGTTGGCGTCGATGACGGTGCAGCCGATGCCGTAGCCCGCGAGCAGGCTGCCGGCGAGCAGGAGGACCTGCGCGACGGCCAGGCCGACACCGTGCGTGGGACGCGGGACGAACTGGAAGGGGGACGGCTCCGAGACGGCCATGGCGTCATGAGACCGTCCCGGACGGCCTTTCGGCAAGGGGTCTCCCGGCCTGTGGCGAATACTGGTCGCATGGCGAAGAAGCGATGGAGCGCCCTGGACCCCCGAGCCCGCAAGGCGATCCTGGTGGCGGGAGCCGTCGACGGCGTCCTGCGGGCGGCCGCGCTGATCGACCTCCAGCGACGGCCCGACGACGAGGTGCGCGGCTCGAAGCGTCGCTGGGGAGCGGCTCTGGCGCTGGTGAACTCTGCAGGCGTCCTGCCGGCGGCGTACTTCCTGCGCGGGCGTCGTCCGAGGGCCTGAGCAAGACCAAGGCGTGGAGCGGATGACGAGGTTCGAACTCGCGACATTCAGCTTGGGAAGCTGACGCTCTACCAACTGAGCTACATCCGCACGACCCCGGTTGCCCGGAGCGTGGAGGATGCTACCCGATGGGTGCGAGCGCCGGACGCTTCGGCTCCACCCCGTCGCCCGACGACCGGCCGGTGACCCGGCGCTGGACCCAGGGGGCCAGGTGGGAGCGGGCCCAGGCGAGGTCGGCGGCGCGCTGCTCCCGCGCGCTCAGGACCGGTACGACGACCGGCGGCAGCGGCTGCAGGTCGTGGGCCACGCCCAGGGCGTCCAGCGCGGCGATGGCGATCGACTGGTGGCCGACGGCGTTGAGGTGGAGGCGGTCCTCGTCCATCACCTCAGCGACGGTCCAGCCGCGCATCCGCCACATGTCGACGAGCGTGGCGCCGTGCTTCTCGGCGATCTCGCGGACCCACTCGTTGAAGATCGCGGTCCGGCCGCGGATCACCTTCATCATGCCGCTGTTGCCGGTGTCGGCGATGGTGAAGACCACGACGTGCGCGCCGCTGCCCGCGATCCGCCCGATCGCCTCGTCGTACGACGCCGCGAGGTCGTCGAGGTCGACCTTGGGCCGCAGCACGTCGTTGCCGCCGCCGTGGATGGTGACGAGGTCGGGGCCGAGCGCGAGGCCGGCGTCGACCTGCTCGTCGATGATCGCGGGGAGCTTGCGGCCACGGATCGCGAGGTTCGCGTAGCCGAAGTCGACGCCGGCGGCACGGGCGTCGGCGGCCAGCGCCTCGGCGGTGCGGTCGGCCCAGCCGCGCAGGCCGTTGGGACGTGCCGGGTCGGGGTCACCGACCCCTTCGGTGAAGGAGTCGCCGAGCGCGACGTACTTGCTGAAGGTCACCGATCCATTGTGCGCGGCGGGTCGAACGGCGCGTCAGAGGGGCAGGGACGCGAGGTCGGCGGCGATGATCTCGCGGTCCTCCTCGTCCTGCTCCGTCGCGAGCAGCGCCAGGCCGCGGTCGCGGGCAGCGAGGGCGCCCGGCCGGTCGTCGGCGAGCAGCAGCGCGCGGGCGAGCGCCTCCTCGGCGGAGGCCCGCATCCATGCGGCAACCCCGGGACGGGCGGCGTACGCGAGGCAGCGGCGAGCGTGGTGCAGCGCCGGCTCCGGGCGGCCGAGCTCGACGTACACCCGCGAGCACTGCCACTCCCCGCCGGCGCGGTTCTCGTCGGTGCCGACAGCGTCCCAGTGGAAGCGGGAGGCGTGCGCCATGTGCAGCATCCGGTCGGTCTCGTCGTCGGTCCGGCCTGCCTTGTCGAGCAGCGCCCACGTCCCGTTGAAGAGCGCCACGGCGAGCGCGCGCTGGTCCACCTGCTGTTGCTCGTCTGCCATCGGGGCTCCTGACGGTAGTGTGCCGACCGTGCTGCTCAGCGACAGGGACATCACAGCAGAGATCGACCGCGGACGGATCGCTCTGGAGCCCTACGACCCCGCGATGATGCAGCCGTCGTCGATCGACGTGCGGCTGGACCGGTTCTTCCGGGTCTTCGACAACCACAAGTACCCCTCGATCGACCCGGCGGCGGACCAGTCCGACCTGACCCGTGTCGTCGAGCCGGAGGGCGACGAGCCGTTCATCCTGCACCCGGGCGAGTTCGTGCTCGGGTCGACGTACGAGGTCGTGACCCTGCCCGACGACATCGCCGCGCGCGTCGAGGGCAAGTCCTCGCTCGGCCGGCTCGGGCTGCTCACCCACGCCACCGCGGGCTTCGTCGACCCCGGGTTCTCCGGCCACGTCACGCTCGAGCTGGCGAACGTCGCGACGCTGCCGATCAAGCTGTACCCCGGCATGAAGATCGGCCAGTTCTGCTTCTTCCGGCTGACCTCGCCGAGCGAGCACCCGTACGGATCCGAGAAGTACGGCTCCCGCTACCAGGGCCAGCGTGGTCCGACGCCGTCGCGGTCGTTCCAGAGCTTCCACCGCACGTCGATCTGACAGGTTGCTGACGGGTTCCTGCGGTTGTTGACGGTTGCAACCGTCATCAACCGCGGGAATCCCCGCCTAGGCGGGGATTCCTGCAGTTAGGTTAGCCTGACCTCATGACCGTCGAGCAGAACGAGTACGTCGCGACCCTGCCCATGCTCCTGAGCGAGCTCGAGGTGGTGCGGGTCGAACGGGTCACGCCGTCCTTCGTCCGCATCGAGCTGGGCGGCGACGAGCTCGCGGAGTTCGGTACGCCGGGGCCCGTGCTCGACCAGCGGATCAAGATCGTCTTCCCCAACGCCGCCGGCGAGCTGCCGTCGTTCGCGGACGCCGACGAGTCCTGGTGGACCACCTGGATGGAGATCCCCGAGGACCAGCGCGGCTCGATGCGGACCTACACGGTCCGCGACGTGGTCGGCACCGGCACCGACACCCGTCTGGTCGTCGACATCGTGGTGCACGAGACCGACCACCGGGGCGCCGACGACCCGCTCGACGGCGCCGGCAACACGTGGGCGCTGCAGGCTCGCGCCGGCCAGCGGCTCGTCGTGATGGCGCCGCGGCGCGGCCACGAGTTCGGGGGGATCGAGTGGTCCCCCGGCAACGCGAGCAGGCTGCTCCTCGTCGGCGACGAGACCGCCGCGCCCGCGATCCGCGGCGTGCTGCGGGACCTGCCCGCCGACGCCCGGGGCGCGGCCTTCCTCGAGGTGCCCCTCGACGCGGACGTCCTCGACGACGTGGCCGCGCCGCCGGGCGTCCAGCTCACCTGGATCCCCCGCAACGGCGGCGCACGCGGCGAGGAGCTGCACGCGGCGGTCCTCGCCCACCTGACGGGGAGCGCTCACACCGAGGCGATCACGGTGTCCGACGACGAGATCGACCCGGACCTTTGGGAGACCCCGGTGTACTCGTCGTCCGGCGAGCAGGTGGCCGAGGCGACCGCCGTACCGACCGAGGGGACGCCGTACGCCGGCCTCTACGCCTGGATCGCGGGCGAGTCCAAGGTCGTGACCGGCCTGCGGCGCAAGCTGGTCAACGACCTCGGCCTCGACCGCAAGCAGGTCGCCTTCATGGGCTACTGGCGCGAGGGCGTCTCGATGCGCTCCTGATCAGGGGCGCACGGCCAGCGTGATCGACGACGGGTAGGCCGTCCCGGTCCGCACCGTCACCGGCACCAGCTGGGAGAGCAGGTCGGTGAGCGGCGAGAGCAGGTGCGGGACGTCGAACGCCTGCACGGCGATCCGCAGCCGATGTCCCGGCTGGATCGCGGCGCCGGTCGGGAACACCTCGACGTCGACGGGTGCCACCTGTCCCGAAGGCAGCTTGGACTGGGTCGCCTTGGTGAACGGGTGGTACGGCTGGAGCAGCTTCCCGTCGAGGTAGCGCGACCTCGCCGTGTCGAGCGTGCGGTGGGAGATGACCTGCCAACCGCCGGTGATCCTGTGAACGCTCCCATCGGGCGCGACGTCCTCGATCGCGACCGAGAGCATGCCGTCACCGGTCGGCGTGGAGACGTAGAGCCGCGCGTTGACCGGGCCCTGGAGGCGCACCGCCCTGGTGACCGGCGGGGTGTCGAAGGTCAGGCCGCCGTAGTCGTTGAGCTTGTTGTTGGTGAAGCACGGGAAGTCCTTCAGCAGCATGTTCGCCACACCCGCGGTCCACTGGTTGGCCGAGCGGGTGCACAGGCCGGTGACGGGGATCGGCGGGACGATCGAGGAGCCAGCTGCCGGCGTACCGGTGACGAGCCCGCCGGTGCGGCCACCGACCGCCGAGCTGCCGGACAGCTTGTAGACGCGGGCCGACAGGTCGCTGTCGATCCACTTCGCCTTGCGCACCCACTTCCCGGTGCCCTGCTCGTAGTAGGTCAGCGGCGCGATGCTGGCGAGCTGGCCGTCGCGGCCCTTGATGTAGTGGTCGAACCAGCGCAGCTGCAGCTCGGCGAGCGTGCCGTAGCCGGCCTTCGCCACCTCGGCGCCGGACGAGCCCTGCAGGTGGTCCCACGGGCCGAGGATGAACTTCGTCGGGACGCCGTTCCTCTGCAGCGCCTCGAAGTCGAGCGGGGTGCCGCGCTGGAAGAGGTCGTACTCACCGCCGACGAAGAACGTCGGGACCTTCACCTTGTTGATCGTCGTGATCGGCGAGCGCTCACGGTAGAACGGGCCGTCGTAGGCCGGGCTGCCGCCGAGCAGCGCCTGCACCGCGAGCGGCAGCGTGAACCCGAGCCCGCCCATCAGGTGGTCGGTCGCCATCTTGAAGCCGGCCGCCGGCTCCTGAAGGCCGTACGCCGGCGGAATCACGCCGGTGACCGTGACCAGGCCCAGCCACAGCGGGATGAAGCCGACGTCGATCTGGCCGCCGGAGGCGACCACATCGCGGTAGACGTCCGCTGCCGGCACCTGCGGGAAGATCGCCTTGAGGCCGGCGGGCTGCTGGGCAGCGGCGAGGAGCTGCGAGATGCCCATGTACGACGCGCCGGTCATGCCGACCTTGCCGTTGCTCCACGGCTGGCGGGCAGCCCAGTCGACGATCGCGCCCGCGTCCTTGCCCTCCCGGGCGCTGAACGCGGCCCACTGGCCCTGCGACGTGCCCGTGCCGCGGGCATCGACGGTGAGCTGGGCGTAGCCGCGCTTGACGAGGTACCCCGGGTCTGCGCCCGCGAGCACCGCACCACCGCCGGCGGAGAGCACCAGCTTGTTGTAGGCGGTGATCGTCACGATCACCGGCAGCCGGGTGGTGACCGGCTTGCCGTCGGCCGTCGCCGGCCGCTGCAGGTCGCCGCGCAGGATGACGCCGTCGTCCATCGTGATCGCCAGGTCGCGGGTGGTCACGGTCTGGGAGTACTGCTCGCCGCGGGGCGTCCAGCCGCCCGCGGCGGCCGCCACGGCGGTCGGGACGGAGGCGGTCGCAGCAGGTGCGGCGGTGGCCGCGGGTGCGGCCTGGGCGGGCGGGGCGGCCGGGACCAGGGTCGCGGCGGCGAGCACCGCCCCGGCCAGGGCGGCCACGGGGCGCGGCAGACGGACCTTCATGCGGGTTCTCCCTCCTCGCGGACCCCTGCGGGTCCACGAGGAGCAACGAGGGAGATACGCCGTCCGTCACGGCGTACCAGAACCGGTTCTTGCGAAGGTCCTCAGAAGAGGGCGAGCGGCGTACGACGGCCCCGGGCCGCCTTGGCCCGGGCGACCACGCGCTGGCGCGCGGCCCGGCGGATCCGCTCGTCGACGTCCTGGCGGCTGCGTTGCTCGTGGAGCATCTCGAACATCACGGACTCCTTTCGTTGGGTCCCCCGCGTAGGTTTCCGCCGCACGTCGCGCCGCCCGCCGTTTCTGGACGGAGGAGCGAGCGAGGGATGAGCGAGCGGGGGAGGAAGAAACGGCGTTGCAGGCGGCGCGGCCGGCCGAGCGGAGCGAGGGCAATCAGGCGGGGACGAGGGCGACGTCGCCCGAGACGGTGGTGGCACGGATCTCCACGTGGTCGACGCCCGGCTCCGGCTGGCCGGTGGACGGCAGGGTCGAGCTGATCCGTCCGGAGATCGACGTGATGTCGGTCCAGACCGGCGTTCCGGCGGGGACGCCGACGACGATGTCGCCCGATGCTCCCTTGGCACTGATCCGGCCGCGACGCGCGCTGCGGATCGCGACCCGTCCGGAGCCGGTGGTGCTGGCGATGTCGTCCTCCGACCGGAGCACCTCGAGGTCGCCCGAGCCGGTCTTGACGACGACCGGGCTCAGCGCGTGGCCGATCCGGATGTCGCCCGACCCGCTGGAGATCGAGGTAGTCCCGGCCGCCGAGTCCAGGACGACGTCGCCGGACCCGCTGCGGACCTTGAGCGCGCCGGCGACGGCGCCGATCGCGACGTCGCCGGAGCCGGTGTCGACCACGGCGCTCTCGCCGATGCACTCGAGGCGCACCTGCCCGGAGCCCGCCTTCACCTTGGTCGCGGCGACCTCACCGGTGACGTCGATGTCGGCGCTGCCGCTCTTGGCGACGAAGCTGCTGCCGGTCGGCACCTCGATCTCCATGTCGAGCGACTGGTCGCCACGGAAGAGTCCCCCGCGCCACTTGGGCGCGATCACGCTGATCCGGTCGCGGTCGTGGGTCACGGTCGCCTCGTCGGCGCGGAGGCCGGCGACGCGGACGTGCGTGATGGCGGTGTCGGTCGCGACGACGACGATGCGACCAGCGCCGTTCTCGACGTACAGCTGGACGGGGGCGGGGGTGTCGAAGGTACGGACGAGGGGTTCGCCGTTCATGGGGTGCTCCTTGGAGGGGGTGGGCTCAGAGCCAGCCGGTCATCCGGCGGTTGCCGGGCCGGCCGCTGCTGAAGGGGAAGTCGCCGCCGAACGGGACGCTCGACAGGTCGACGTCGACGTGGACGGCGCGCTCGCTGGTGGCGCTCCGGATCAGGTTGACCAGCCAGGTGTTGAGCGACTGGCCCGCCTGCGCGGCAGCATCGTCCGCGCGGGTCTTCAGGGACTCGGGCAGCCGCAGGCTGACCCGGGCCAGGCCCTCGTCCTCCGCGGCGGACGGAGCCGGGGGAAGCGGGACGGTCGACGCGGCGGGTGCCGCCGGGGCGTCCGGAAGGCCCTCCTCGACGACGAAGTCGAGGTCGCGGCCGTCGAGCCGGACGTCGACGCTGCCGCTGGACATCGCCGCGGTGATCTCGGAGGCGGCCTGGCTGATCGCCTCCATCACGGCCAGCCGGACGGCGGGATCGAGCGCGTAGCCGAGCCGCTCGGCGCTCTGCCGCGCCTCCGGGCCGGCGCTGTCGGCAGCGGCCAGGAGGTCGCGGCGGAGGCTGTCGACGTACGGCGTGAGGTCCATGGACATCACTATGACGTCACGATGACGTCATGTCAAGGAGATGTGGCGTCACGGTGACGCCTCGCGGCGTCAGCCCAGGCCGAGGAGCTCCGTGGACCGCTCGCGCATCTCCACCTTGCGGACCTTGCCGGTCACCGTCATCGGGAACTCCTCGACCACGAGGACGTAGCGCGGGATCTTGTAGTGCGCGAGCTTCCCGGTCGCGAACGCCTTCACGCCCTCCGCGTCGAGCGCCGGCGCGCCGGCGCGCATCCGCACCCAGGCACACAGCTCCTCGCCGTACTTCTCGTCGGGGACGCCGACGACCTGCACGTCCTCGACGTCGGGATGGGTGTAGAGGAACTCCTCGATCTCGCGCGGGTAGATGTTCTCGCCGCCGCGGATCACCATGTCCTTGATCCGGCCGACGATGTTGCAGTAGCCGTCCTCGCGCATCACGGCGAGGTCGCCGGTGTGCATCCAGCCGTCGGCGTCGATCGCCTCGGCGGTCTTCGCCTCGTCGTTCCAGTAGCCGAGCATCACCGAGTAGCCGCGGGTGCAGAACTCACCCGGCTCGCCTCGCGGCACCGTCTCCCCCGTCGCCGGGTCGACGATCTTGATCTCGACGTGGGGCGCGGCCCGCCCGATGGTGGAGGTACGGCGGTCGAGGTCGTCGTCCGCGCGGGTCTGGCAGCTCACGGGGCTGGTCTCGGTCATGCCGTACGCGATCGACACCTCGGCCATGTGCATGTCGTCGATGCAGCGCTTCATCACCTCGACCGGGCAGATCGAGCCGGCCATGATGCCGGTGCGCAGGGTGGACAGGTCGTGACCGGCGAAGTCGGGGGCGTTCTGCATCGCGATGAACATCGTCGGCACGCCGTACACCGCCGTGCACCGCTCGTCCTCGATGGCCTGCAGCGTGATCGCCGGGTCGAAGCCGGGCGCCGGGATCACCATCGTGGCACCGTGGGTGATGCAGCCGAGGTTGGCCATCACCATGCCGAAGCAGTGGTAGAAGGGCACCGGGATGCAGAGCCGGTCCTGCTCGCTGAACCCGATCAGCTCGGTCACGAAGTAGCCGTTGTTGAGGATGTTGCGGTGGCTCAGCGTGGCGCCCTTGGGGAAGCCGGTGGTGCCGCTCGTGTACTGGATGTTGATCGGGTCGTCCGGCAGCAGGGCGCGCTGACGCTCGGTGAGCGCGTCGGCCGGGAGCTGCTCGCCGGCGGCGACGAGGGCCTGCCAGTCGTCGGTGTCGACGTAGACGGTCCGCTCGAGGCCGGGCACCTCACCCTTCGACGTGACCTCCTCGACCATGCCGCGGTAGTCGCTGGTCCTGAAGCTCGTGACGGTCAACAGCAGGCGCAGGCCGGACTGGTTGACGGCGTAGGCGAGCTCGTGGGTCCGGTACGACGGATTGACGTTGACCAGCACGGCACCGGCCTTGGCCGCGGCTAACTGGACGATCGTCCACTCGGCGCAGTTCGGCGCCCACATGCCGACCCGGTCGCCCTGCGCGATGCCGCTGGCGATCAGCCCGCGCGCGACCTGGTCGACCGCGTGGTCGAACTCCCGCCAGGTCCACCGGCGCCCGCTCGCCACCTCGACCAGCGCCTCGCGGTCGGGCCACAGCCCGACGGTGTGCTCCAGGCGAGCGCCGATGGTCTCGTCCAGCAGGGGCGTCGTGGTCTCTCCGGCGGCGTACGACAGCTCGGTCATGGGTCCATCGTGCCGCGCCGGTGACCGCCGTCACACCCCTCGAAAGGAGGTGGGTGGGTCAGTGGTGCAGGAATCCCCGCTCCGGCGGGGATTCCTGCGGTTGCTGACTGTTGCAACCGTCAGCAACCGCAGGGAAGGGTCAGCAACCCTCGATCCCTCAGAGGTCGAACAGGGACTCCGCCGCGTTGATGTCGACGTCCGTGCGGGGCTGGTGGGCCTCGCCGGAGTACGACGCGGGCTGGGCCGGGGCGGCGGCCGCAGGGGCGGCGGTCGGCTCGGCCTCGGCCTCCGGCTCCGGCTCCGGCTCCGGCTCCAGCTCAGCCTCGGGCTCCGGCGCCGCGACGGGCTCCTCGACCGCGACCGGCTCGGGTTCGGCGGCCGGGGCCTCCTCGACCGGTGCCGCGACGGGCTCCGGCGCTGCAGCAGCAGCAGGACGCTCGACCGCAGCGGCCTCGGGGGCCGCGATGTCGAACAGCGAGCCCATGGCGTTGATGTCGACATCCGTCTTCGGCGCGCTGGCGGTGGAGCTCGAGGACGCCGGGGCAGCCGCGGACGTCTCAGCGACCGGAGCGGGCTCGGGAGTCACGGGCTCGGGCTCGGGCTCGGCGGCCGGCTCCGGGGCAGCGGCCGGGGCGGGGGCCGCGGCGGCGGGCTCGGGAGTCACGGGCTTGGCGTCGGTCGCTTCGCTCCCCGCCTGCTTCGCATCGGGGGTGGCGATGTCGAACAGCGAGCCGCCGGCGTTCAGGTCGACCGACGGTTCCGGAGCGGCCGGCGCAGCCGGGGCGGGGGCAGGAGCCTCCGCCTTCGGCGCCTCGGCTGCCTCCGCAGCGGGAGCAGCAGCGGGCGCCTCCTCGGCCGGGGCGAGGTCGAACAGCGAGCCACCAGCGCCCAGGTCCGCGGCCGGCTTGGCCTCGGCAGCAGCGGGCGCGGCGGCCGGCTTCTCCTCCGCCGGAGCAGCCGGAGCAGCGGGCGCGGGCGTGTCGAACAGCGAGCCGCCGTCGTCGAACAGCGAGCCGCCACCCGCCGGCTTCTCAGCCGGCTTCTCGGCCGACTTCTCAGCGGGCTTCTCTGCCGGCGCCGCGGGAGCGGAGTCGAACAGCGAGCTGGAGTCGTCGAAGAGCGAGCCGCCACCGGCCGGAGCCGCGGGCTTCTCCTCGGCGGGAGCAGCCGGGGCAGGGGTGTCGAACATCGAGCCCGGGTCGTCGAACATCGACGAGCCACCGGACGCCTTCGCGGCCGGGCCGACGTCCTCGGTGGCCACGACCGTGTCGTCGCTGATGGTGACGTCGCCGGCCTCGGGCTCGGCCTTGGTCTCCACCGACTGCTTCTCGGTCGGCGCAGCAGGAGCGGCAGCAGGTGCGGCAGCCTTCGGCTGCA
Source organism: Nocardioides sp. Root240 (assembly GCF_001428825.1). Taxonomy (GTDB): domain Bacteria; phylum Actinomycetota; class Actinomycetes; order Propionibacteriales; family Nocardioidaceae; genus Nocardioides. The sequence continues at coordinate 466,309 of NZ_LMIT01000010.1, forward strand.
GCGGCGTGCCCTCGCCCGGCTTGAGCTTGGTGGCCTGCTCGCCCTTGACCGACGCGAGCAGCATCTGCGCGACGTCGAGGACCTCGACCTCCTCGCGCGCCTCGCCGTCGGCCTGCATCTTGGTCAGGCCGTCGGAGATCATCACGCGGCAGAAGGGGCAACCCACGGCGACCTGGTCGGCGCCGGTGCCGACGGCCTCGGCGGTGCGGTTCAGGTTGATCCGCTCACCGATGGTCTCCTCCATCCACATGCGGGCACCACCGGCGCCGCAGCAGAAGGACTTCTCCTTGTTGCGCTCCATCTCGGCGAACTCGGCGCCGGGCAGGATCTCGAGGAGGTCGCGCGGCGGCGTGTAGACCTGGTTGTGGCGGCCCAGGAAGCAGGGGTCGTGGTAGGTGACCTTGCGGGCGTGCGCCCCGGCACCCGTGGCCACCGGGGTCAGCTTGCCCTCGCGCACCAGGCGGTTGAGCAGCTGCGTGTGGTGGATGACCTCGAGCTCGAGACCGAGCTGGCGGTACTCGTTCTTGAGGGTGTTCATGCAGTGCGGGCAGGTCGAGACGACCTTCTTGGCCTTGGCGTCGTTGAGCGTCTCGATGTTCTGCTGGGCCAGGCCCTGGAACACGAACTCGTTGCCGGCGCGGCGGGCCGAGTCACCGGTGCAGGTCTCGCCGTTGCCGAGTACGCCGAAGCTGACGCCGGCCAGGTCGAGGAGCTCCGCGACGGCGCGGGTCGTCTTCTTGGCCCGGTCCTCGTAGGCACCGGCGCAGCCGACCCAGAACAGCCAGTCGACGGACTCGAGGTCCTCGATCTGGTCGCCGACGACCTTGACCTCGAAGGGCAGGTCCTTCGCCCAGTCGAGGCGCGCCGTGGCGGACATGTTCCACGGGTTGCCCTTGTTCTCGAGGCCCTTGAAGAGGCCGTTGAGCTCGGACGGGAAGTTCGACTCGACGAGGACCTGGTAGCGACGCATGTCGACGAAGTGGTCGACGTGCTCGATGTCCACCGGGCACTGCTGGACGCAGGCACCACAGTTGGTGCACCCCCACAGGGCGTCCTCGTCGATGACGAAGTCACCGCCCTCGGGGTTGTAGAAGTAGTCGAGGACGCCGTCGGACTGCTCGCGGTCGGTCTTGCCGACGAGGGCACGCGGCTCGGCGCCGCCGGCGACGGCGTACGCCTCCTCGCGCATCGCCATCATCATCAGCTTGGGCGAGAGCGGCTTCTCGGTGTTCCAGGCGGGGCACTGCGACTGGCAACGGCCGCACTCGGTGCAGGTCGTGAAGTCGAGGATGTCCTTCCAGGAGAAGTCCCAGATGGAGCCGGCGCCCAGGACGGCTTCCTCGTCGAGGTCGTCGACGTCGTCGAGCGTGATCGGCTTGCCGCCGGAGGTCAGCGGCTTGACCGCGCCGAGAGCGGTGCGGCCGGACTCCTCACGCTTGAACCAGATGTTGAACCACGCCGTGAAGCGGTGCCAGGCGACACCCATCGTCAGGTTCGTGGAGATGACGATGAGCCAGATCATCGCGGAGGTGATCTTGAACATCGCGATGAAGAAGATGATGTTCTCGAGCGAGCCGATCGAGTCGTGGCCACTCGGGTAGAGGTTGCCGACGTACTGCGAGATCGGGAAGTGCGCGCCCGTGGCATGCCCCAATGACTCAGGGTTCTCGACGCCGTGGGCCCGAGCCAAATTGTGCTCGGCGCCGCGGATGAAGAGGATCGCGGAGCTCTCGAGGAGCACCATCGCCTCGACGAAGAAGGCCTGCCACTGCGTCGAGCCGAAGAAGCGGCTCCTGCGGCCGAGCTTCCGCGGCTGGTGCGAGAGGCGGTAGTAGATCAGCGGGAGGATCGCGAGGGAGCCGAGCAGGCCGAGGATCTCGGCGGTCCACTCGTAGACGGCCCACTTGCCGATGATCGGGATCGTCCACTCGGGGTCGAACAGCTGCGGGAACGCCGCCGCGACCGCGGTCGAGAGGAAGAGGAAGGCTGCGAACGCGAACCAGTGCAGCGCGCCGACCCACGTCCACTGCAGCATGCGCGTGTGGAGGAAGGTCTCCTTGAGCATCGTGACCGTGCGGCCGACCGGGTTGCCGGTGCGGCCGGGGGCCGGCTGGCCCTTGCGGATCACGCCGAGCATCGCCGCGACAGCGCGGGCGGTGAGGGCGATGGCCACCACCGAGATGGTCAGCGAAACGACGATCGCAATGGTCTGCATTGGCGACAACTCCACTCGTCTGCAGGATCAGGGCACGCACGGGTACGCGGGCCGAGCCTAGGGCCAACGTCGGCTACGGCGAACCAAAGGCTAGCCTTACCAACGCCGGGACAGGCGCGGCTGACGCCCGCATACTACCGGCAGGTAACTTCCTGCGGAGCGTGACGAATGCCTCAGCAGTCCTCAGGAGAAGGCCAGCCCGCTGACCTTCCCGGCGCTCGTGAAGCTCACCCGAACCGGCACCTTGGCGCGGGTGGCGGTCCGCGCGCAGAAGGAGTACGTCGTCCCGAGCCGCTCGAACGGCTGGCCGACCGCCCGCAGCACGGCCTCGGTCGTCATCCCGGTCCGCACCAGGCCCTGCACCTCGCTGACGCTCTTGCGCAGGTCGGCGTTGCGGCACGAGTCCGCGCGCACGCCGTACGAGCGCTCCCACATCTGCAGGTAGGCCTCGGCGCCGCGAGCCATGTCGTCGACGATCTTCTCGCCGTCGCCGGCGTTCTGCGCGTCGGCGATCCTGCGCAGGTCCTCCACCCAGTCGGGGTAGAGGCCGTACTGCGCGACGCCGTCGACGTTGATGTCCCAGGTGCGCTGGCCCGCCTGCTGCTTGTCGATCGTCACGCCGCCGAGGCCGGTGAACGGGTAGGTCACCGGGTTGGCGACGTCGGCACCACGGGGGTTGCCCTGCGCACCGAGGCCGTTGATGTCGGCACCGAAGCCGAACCCGAAGTAGTAGCGCGAGTCCGCCCAGCCCAGGTGGCGACGCCACTTCGCGACGAAGCCGGTCGAGTCGCCGGCGTACGGCGTGATGAAGCCGCCGGCCTTGTAGATCCGCGGGTAGGTGTCCGGCGTCGACCACGAGTGGCTCGAGATCACGCCCGGGTAGGCGAGGTCCTCGATCACGTCCATCGAGGCGGCCCGCGCCTTCACGGAGAGGTGGTCGGGGTCGAAGATCATGTTCCGCTGCGCCATGCCCTTGATCGTGTGGACGCCGAGCTCGGTCAGGCCGCGCTTGTTGCAGTGCGCGGGCGGGCCGTAGAGCGGGGTTGCGGGCAGCAGGCCGAGGATCTTGCCGACGGCACCGAAGAGGGCGTCCTGCTGGTCGGCGTCGAGGTCGGGGAGCACGGCGATCTGCGGGTTGTCGGCAGACTCCCCGTCGGCAGGCTCGCAGTGCTCCATCGCCCAGAAGGAGCCGGTCTCGAGGAAGTTCGCCGTGTTGACCAGCGGGCCGATCGCACCGGCGTCACCGGCGACGCCGGCGAGGGCGTTGTCGAACTTGTTGACGAGCTCCATCTGGCGCACGCCGAGCGCCCTCATCTCGTCGAGGTTGGCGTCGATCTCGGCCGTGGTGCAGGCGGGGAAGTCCTTGCCGAGCAGCTTCTTGTACGTGCAGCCGAACGGGATCGAGGTCTCGATCCCCATGACCACGGCCATCTTGCCGCTGTTGATGACGCGGCGCGCCTCGAACGGGTCCTTCACGATCCGGTAGAAGCCCTTGCCCGGTCCACCGAACTGCGCGTCGATGTAGTCCTGCATGATCCGCATGTCCTTGGCCTGCAGCCGGATCGAGGTCATGTCGTCGCAGGAGTTCCGCTTCAGCGGGTAGAGCTGGCAGAGCTTGTTGTTCTCGACGAGCAGGTTGACGAACACCCGCTGGCCGCCGCGCCACGCGCGCTCCAGCCAGCGGTAGTAGGTGCCCTCGTGGGTCAGCGACTCCGGCGCCGGCCAGTCCTTGAAGGTCGGCCAGCCGACCGGGTCGTGCGACGCCTCGCCCGACAGCACCGACTCGAGCAGCGCGCCCTTGCCCTGCGTGAAGGTGTGGTCGGGGCAGTCGACGAGCGCGTACGGCGCGCCGTACGCGTGCCACGGGCGGCCGCAGTGGACCTTGCCGCCGAGGAACTCGAACGCCATCCCGTGCGTGTGCGCGTCGACGAAGCCGCGCACCTCCTGGTAGGTGGTCTCGCCGGCGAACGGGTCACCGGTGACGTTGATGTCGGCCTCCGGGTACGACGGGCAGCCGGTCGCGGTCCGCAGCGAGAACGTCGTACCGGCACCCTTGGTGAGCTTGCCGGCGACGACGGTGAGGGCCTTGCCGAGGCCGACGTCGAAGCGGAAGCCGCCGACGACCTTGGTCGCGGTCCAGTCGGCGGCCGCGCTCGGCTTGGCGGCGACGCCGACGCCGGTGCCCTGGACGGCGAGCTCGCCCTGCGGCGTGTGCAGCAGGTAGCCGCCGAGGCGGGTCGCCTTGAAGTAGTAGGGGCCGAAGGCCTTGCCCGCGCCGGTCAGCGCGTAGCAGCCGCCGGCCATCGCGTAGCGGTCCGCCGGGACGGCGGTCCGGGCCGGGTAGGCGGCGACGTGCACGAGGTTCGGGTCGGGCAGTGCGCGCTGCTCGTCGACGTAGGCCTCGGCCGCGGTGCGCTCGGCGGCGGTGGTCGGGTCGACGGCCTCCTCGCCGACGGCCAGGCCGCGGGAGACGTCGTTCTTCGTCGCCGGGTCGTTGTGGTTGTGGGGAGCCAGGAGCGCGTCGTCGTGCGGGATGCCCTGCGCCGACTTCTGCTGCTCGACGGCCGCGGCGAGGCTGGTGACACCACCGCCGCCGGTGGGCAGCGAGACGGCGACCCCCACGAGGACGGCCGCCACCGCGCCGGCCACACCGATCCGACGGACCAGACCCTGCTCCGTCCGGGACTCCTGCGCCACGACCCACCTCCGCTTCTCGGGGCACCTCGAGGTGACCCCGGTCACCCCTGCAACGACTCAGGGTGGCACGAGTGACGCAGGAAAGTGAATAGCGGTCAGGTTTTGGGACCGGGCCGCCCGACGGACTACTTGACCGCCCAGGCGCCCGGGTCGTTGATGGTGTCGCTGGCACCCTCGGAGATGCTGGGCCACTCGTTGCCGGCCAGGCCGCCCGAGGTGCCCTGCAGGGCCAGCCAGTTGATCGTGTCGACGGTGGCCTGGTTGGTGAAGAACTCCAGCAGGATGTCGCCGATGTCGACGACCTTCTGCCAGACCTTCGCGGCGGCCTCGAGCGCGGTCGGCACCTCGAAGGAGATCACCTTCGACGCATCGGTGGCACTGGCCAGGATCTCCAGGATGTCGGTGTAGCTCGACGCGAACTCGTAGATCAGCTTGCGCCAGAGCTCGAGGATCTTCAGCGCCGCGGCGCTGGTGAGCTTGCCGCCCTCCTCGAGCGCCTCGCCGAGCTTCTCCAGGTTGGAGACCTGCACGGTGGCGACGGTGGCGTACTTGCGGGCCGCGTCACCGCCCCAGGCGGCGTCGATGTCGCTGGCGATCTCGGCGTCGTTGCGCTGCTTGAAGATCATCGCCTGCGCGGTGACGTAGTTCTCGGCGTAGATCTGCAGCTTGCCCGGGTTGCCGGCGAGGTCGTTGATGGCCTGCTGGACCTTCTCGACGATGTCCTCCATGCCCTTCACCAGGGCCGGGAAGATCTCGGCGTTCCACTTGTCGATGGCCTTCGACAGCACGTTGCCGTCGAAGGGGTTGATGTCGGAGAGGAACTTGCCGAACGAGCTCAGTCCGTCGTTCAGCATGTTGGCGATCTTGTTGACCGCCTCCCAGTAGTCCTCCTGGAACTGGACGTACTTCTCGTTGAACTGCTCCAGCAGGTCGGCGAAGGTGGTGGGGTCACTCACGGCTCGATCATCCTGTCGAGGACGGCGAACTCGGTCTTCACCGTGGAGTCCACTCCGTCGTAGTCGTTGGCGGTGCTGGTCAGGGCGGCGTCGAGGTAGGTGAAGTTCCCCTTGGCCTTGTCGACGGCGGCGAGCATGTCGTTGCTCCAGTTGTCGTAGCTGGTGGCCACGCCCGACGAGCCCGCGAGCACGCCGAAGTCGTTGCCGTGCCCGACGCCGGGGAGGATCTCGGTGTGCGCGCTGGCCATGTCGCTCGCGGCCGTCGACCACATGGTCGCGGCGGCCCGGAGCGTCTGGCTCTTGACGTAGAAGGAACCGCGGTCGGTCATCGCTCGTCTCGCTTTCGGTAGGCGTCGGCGAAGGCCTGCGTGATCGCATCGCCGACGTTGGAGGGGCGGGCATTGGCGAGCCAGCCGGGATCGGCGACGACCGGTCCCCACGAGCTGGCGAGGGCGAGGGTCACCGTGACGCACTCGTTGGCGGAGATGCCCTCGGTCGGGCTGAAGCGGCGCTCCAGCAGCGCCGTCGAACGCGGCGCGCGCGGCCGGGCGACGTGCTGGCCCTGGCGGTTCTCGACGGTGCGGATCGGAGGGTGCCCGTCGAGACCGGCGATCCGGCGGTCGGGGTCGAGGCCGCGGTCGGGATAGAGCGCCTCGAGGCGGTCCATCACCGCGGCCCGGTAGGCGTGCTCGACGGCCGCGGCGAGCGCGGCCGGGTCGTGCACCGAGTCGCGCTCGCGGACCTCGACCTGGCGGACCCGGTCGGTGGCGTCCACGGTCACCGTGACCGCGCCCGTGGGCTCGTCGCCGGTGCCACCGGTTTCGTTGGCGTAGGTCATCGTCCTGCTTCCGGGATGAGAGGTGTGGATGGGTGGAGGGAGGGGCGACACATGTTCAGTAGGTCGCCTCGGCGCTGCTCGCCAACGCCGCGAGGCCGGCGCGCAGCCGCTCCCCCGGGGTCGGTACGTCGGCAGCGAGCTGGATCTCGACGACGCGGTCGTCGTCCGTGAGCAGCACGGCCTTGGCCACGCCCGTGTCGGCGCCGGTCGGGAAGGCCCGCACGCACGCGGTGACGTCGGTGCCGATCCAGTCGGGGTCGACCTCCGGCTCGGGCGCGTTGTCCCGGGGCAGCAGGGCGCAGCGCTCGTCGTACCGGTCACGGCCGGTGCCGACGGCACCCACGGTGACCACGCTGGAGCCCGCGGACCGCTCGCACCGACCGGCCTGCTCGCCGGCAGCGGCCGACGCGGTCCAGCCGAGCGAGGTGAGCGCGGTGTCCGGGATCAGCTCCGCGCACGCCGTCGTGGGATCGGCCGTCGGCGAGCCGGACGTGGCGACCGTGGTCGGGTCGTCGCCGGTCCGGTCCACGTCGGGGTCCTCACCGCACCCGGCAGTGCCGAGCGAGAGGGCGAGGGCCACGACGAGGAAGCGGAGGTGCACGCGGCGACTCGTTCCCCGCACCCCGGCCACCAAACACCCGGGGCACCGGCATGATGGCGGCACGATCCGGGAAGGGACCCTCGATGAACCGCACTGCTGGTGGGGCACGCCTGCGTACCGGCGCGCTCGTCCTGCTGCCCGCGCTCGCGCTCGCGGCGTGTGGCAGCCATCGCGTCCCGTCCGGCCAGGCGCCCACCGCGGCGCCGACGTCGACGCCGTCCGGCACCCCCTCGGATACCGGGGCCGGCGACCTCGCGATCGCGCGCAGCGAGACCCGCGAGGACTCGGTCTACCCCGACATCGGTGACCCGTTGGTCGACGCGCTGCACTACGACCTCGGCCTCACCTGGGATCCCGCGAAGGACCGGCTCACCGGCCGCGAGGTGCTGACCTTCCGTGCCACCGGCGACTCCGCGACCATCCCGCTCGACTTCAACGAGCAGCTCGCGATCTCCGAGCTCACCGTCGACGGCCAGCCGGTCGAGCACACGGTCGCCGGGACCCACCTGACCGTCGAGCACCCGATCGAGGCGGACGAGCAGTACGAGCTCGGCCTCACCTACGCCGGCACGCCCGCGCCCGCGCCCGCCCCGAGCACCCGCTCCGACTTCACCCAGGGCGTCGGCTGGAGCGTCACCGGCGACCACGAGACGTGGACCCTGCAGGAGCCCTACGGCGCCTTCACCTGGTACGCCGTCAACGACCAGCCGTCCGACAAGGCGCTCTACGACTTCACCCTCACCGTGCCCTCGCCCTGGTCGGGCGTCGCGAACGGCGTGCTGCGGAGGACGACCACGCGGAGCGGGCAGACGACCAACCGGTGGCACCTCGCGGAGCCGGCGGCGTCGTACCTGGTGACGGTGGCGTTCGCCGACTACCAGCACACCGACCTGAAGTCGGCGAGCGGCGTGCCGATCCAGGTCTGGGCGCCCGCCGGCGGGAAGGCGCTGCCCGGGGGCACCAGCACGGCGCCGGCGGCGATCGACTGGCTGGAGAAGGTGCTCGGTCCGTACCCGTTCGACTCCTTCGGCGTGGTGGTCGTCGACAACGACAGCGGCATGGAGACCCAGACGATGGTCACCCTCGGCGACACCGACTACTCGCTGTCGCCGGCCGTGATGGTGCACGAGGCCGCGCACCACTGGTACGGCGACACGGTCACCCCCGCCGACTGGTCGGACGTGTGGATGAACGAGGGCATGGCGATGTACCTGCAGGGCATGTGGGAGGCCGAGCAGGAGGGCATCACGATCGAGGACAAGATGGACCAGTGGGCGGCCTTCGAGGTCCAGCTCCGCGAGGCCGCCGGGCCGCCCGCGGCCTTCGACCCGGCGCAGTTCGGTGACGGGAACATCTACTACGGGCCGGCGCTGATGTGGCAGGAGCTGCGCGAGCGGATCGGCGACGACGCCTTCTTCCGGGTGCTGCGGGAGTGGCCGGCGGCGCAGGAGAACGGCACGGCCGACCGCGAGGAGTACTGGGACTGGATCGAGCAGGAGACCGGCGAGGAGCTGTCGGACTTCTTCGACGCGTGGTTGCTGGGCAAGCAGACGCCGGCACGCGACTGAGGCTTTGCCTCGCACCCCTTCCCCCGCACTGGAACACGTTCTAGTCTCCGGGGATGCGCCCCCGCTCCCTGGCCGCTGCCGCTGCTGTCGGCATCCTCGCCCTGGCCCTCGGCTCGCCCGCCGCACCCGTGCACGCCGACGACGGCTTCGCGCTGCCCGGGCTGCCCGCGCTGCCCGCGCTGCCGACGATCCCGGGGCTGCCGATCCCGCCGCTGCCGACCGACCTGCTCGTGCCGCGGTTCACCGGCGCTCCGGTCACGGCGCAGCCGCTGGAGGCGCCGCCGGTGCCGCAGAACCCGTGGCTCGCACCGAACGGTCGCAGCAGCATGCACAACGACGCGTACAGCTCCGACGCCTACACCGTCGCGGGGCCGACCGGGCGGGCGCTGACGATGCGGACGGCGTCGTACGGCATCCGGGAGTGCGCGACGATGGGCTTCGACTCGCACGACCGGATCGTCGGGCTGTGCGGGGGTCTCGAGGGCTTCACGATGATGGTCATCGACCCGGTGACGCTGCGCGCGATCTCGCAGCTGCAGGTGTCGGCGCGCGACTTCAGCAAGGCCGCGAACCCGTTCACCGACCTGTGCGGCGGGACCTACTTCTTCCTCGACGCCGAGGACCACGCGTTCGCGACGACGACCGACTCGTCGATCGCCGAGGTCGTCGTCGGCGTGGACGGCAGGCTGACCAAGGGCCGCAGGTGGCCGCTGGCGTCGTACCTGGGCGCGGACGACTGCCTCGTCGCGACCGGCGTCGACTGGTCGGGCAGGGTCTGGTGGTTCAGCCAGGACGGCACCGTCGGCACGCTCGACCGTGCCACCGGCGTCGTGAGGAAGCTGGAGCTGCCGGAGGGCGAGGGCATCTTCAACTCGGTCTCCACCGACGAGACCGGCGGCGTCTACTTCGTCTCGACGCACCAGGCCTACCGCCTCGACGCGGCCGCGGACGGGACGCCCGAGATCACGTGGGCGATCCCCTACGACCGCGGCACGACGGTGAAGCCGGGCATGCTCTCGCAGGGCTCCGGCACCTCGCCCACGCTGATCGGCGAGCGCTGGATCGGCATCGCCGACAATGCCGAGCCGCAGAGCCACGTCATCGTCTACGACCGGCGGCGCGGCGTCCCGGCCGGCGAGCGCGAGCACTGCTCGGTGCCGGTGCTGCAGTCCGGGGCCAGCACGACCGAGAACAGCCTCGTGGCGGCGGGCAACTCGCTGATCATCGAGAACAACTACGGGTACGCCGGCATCACCTCCACGCTGCTCGGGAGGTCCACGACCCCCGGCGTCTCGCGGGTGATGATCGACGACGACGGCTGCCACGTCGCGTGGACGAACTCCACGGTCGCGCCGACGTCGGTGCCGAAGGCCTCGCTCGGCAACGGCCTCGTCTACGTGTATTCGAAGCCGCCGCGCAAGGACCTGCTCGACGCCTGGTACGTCACCGCGATCGACATCCGGACCGGCGAGACCGCGTGGAGCCGGCTGACCGGCACCGGCATCCAGTGGAACAACCACTACGCCGCGATCTACCTCGGCCCTGACGGGGCGTTGTACGTCGCGACGATCGTCGGCCTGATCCGGCTCGCCGACGGCTGATCGGCGGCTGATCGGCGGCTGATCGACGGCACAGACCGCAGGTGGCGGCGTTGGCAACTGCTGCCATGTCGCCGCCGGCGGCGCGCGGCCTAGCGTCGCCGACATGTCTGCACCACTGGCCGATGTGCTCGTCCTCGACCTGACCCGGGCGCTCGCGGGACCGCACGCCGCGATGATGCTCGGCGACCTCGGCGCGCGGGTGATCAAGGTGGAGAGCCCGGGCGGGGACGACACGCGCGGCTGGGGGCCGCCGTTCGCCGTACCGGAGGAGGGGAGCCGGGAGTCGACGTACTTCCTCTCGGCGAACCGCAACAAGGAGTCGATCACCCTCGACCTCAAGGACCCGGCCGACCAGGAGGTGCTGGCGCAGCTGATCACGCGCGCCGACGTGCTGATGGAGAACTTCCGCGTCGGCGTGCTCGACCGGCTCGGCTTCCCCGTGTCGCGGCTGCACGAGCTCAACCCGCGGCTGGTCGTCCTGCAGATCACCGGCTTCGGGCACGACGGCCCGGAGGCGCACCGCTCCGGCTTCGACCAGATCGCGCAGGGCGAGGGCGGGCTGATGTCGCTCACCGGCATCGCGGAGCCGACCAAGGTCGGCGTACCGATCGCGGACCTGCTGGCCGGCATGAACGGTGCCTACGGCGTGGTGGCCGCCCTCTACGAGCGCGAGCGCACCGGCCGCGGCCGCGTCGTGCACACCTCGCTGCTGGCCGGCATGGTCGGCGTGCACGCCTTCCAGGGCACCAAGTGGACCGTCGCCGGCGAGGTCCCCGGCCTGGCCGGTGGGCACCACCCGTCGATCGCGCCCTACGGCATGTGGCAGACCGCGACCGGGCCGGTGCAGATCGCGTGCGGGTCGGAGAAGCTCTGGCAGGCGTTCTGCGCGGAGTTCGGCCTCGACGCCGACCGCCCGGGCCTGGCGAGCAACCCCGAGCGGGTCGCGAACCGTGCCGAGGTGATCGCCCTGGTCGACTCGCTGCTCGCCGACCTGTCGGCCGAGGAGGCGCTGCACCGGCTCGACCGCGCCGGCGTACCGGCGGGGAGGGTGCGCTCGCTCGAGGAGGTCTACACGTGGGACCAGACGCTGTCGCAGGGCCTGGTCCTCGAGGTCGAGCACGCGACGCTCGGCCCGGTGCGCCTGCCCGGCCCGGCGCTGCGCTTCGACGACAACGCGTACGCCGGCGGGCGGGCCGAGCACGTCGCTCCCCCGACGCTGGGGCAGCACAACGAGTCCGTGCGGGAGTGGCTGGCGGCCGACCTCAGCGCGTGAGGTCGGCGCCGAACACGAGCGCAGGTCCGCCGGACTTGACCACCTCGCGCTCGAGCGCGAGGCCGATCCCGCGCGCGACGCCCTGGGAGGCGAGGTTGTCCGGGCGGATGATCGCGACCAGGTGGGCGATCCCCGCCGCCCGAGCGGCGTCGCGGACTGCAGCGGCGGCCTCGGTGGCGTAGCCCTTCCGGCGGAGGGACGCGTGCACGTGCCAGCCCGCCTCGACGTACCAGTCGCCCTCGACCTCCTGCATCGTGAGCCCGCAGTCGCCGACGAACACGCCGTCGTGGGTCTCGACGATCCACAGGCCGAAGCCGTGCTCGGCGTAGTTGTCGCGTTGCCACTGGATCCAGCCCTCCGGCCCGCGCGACCCACCGAGGTCGAGCGTCGAGACGGCCGGCAGGTCGGCCTCGGTCATCTCGCGGAAGCGGAGACGCGGGGTCGGGTCCGGGAGCACGCCGCCACGCTACTGTCCGCGGTCACCTCCCCTGCCCGTCCAGGCGCGCCGAGGGGCCCGACGCCTCGCACGGTCGGGCCCCTCGGACAGGCGGTCGGGAGTCAGCCCAGGTCGACGATTGCGGCGACCGGGCCGCCACCGTCCGGACCCTGGTGGGCAGCGGAGACGGAGACGAAGACGGCCGGGTCGCCGGTGACGGCCGCGGTGACGCCGCCGACGCAGGACTTGATCTGGCGGTGCCAGTGCACGTCGGAGTCGTCGAGCATCGCGTTGCGGCGGCCGCGGACCTGACCGTCCTGGGAGACCTCGCACTTGAGGAAGACGTTGACCAGGCGGCCGTCGAGGTCGGCGGTGCGGGGACGCTCGGGCAGGTCGAGGCCGGCGGACCTGATGGCCTCCCAGATGCCGTCCTGGTCGAGGGCGTCCTTCATGACCGAGTGGCCGATGCGGTAGCGGCCGCCGACGCCGGCGGCGTTGCCGACGACGACGATCTGGGCCTGGTCGAGCTCGACGCCCGACGAGCAGGAGGCGACCGAGGAGTAGAGGTCGCGGTTCTTCATCACGTCGGCGTCGGTGGGCATCTCGATCTCGCCGAGGGCGACGGCGATGCCGAGGCCGGTGACACCGTTGGAGAGGTCCATCGACTCGTGGGTGTGCTCGGTCCAGACCTGCTGGCCGCGGCTGTGGGCGTCCCGGATGGTGTGGATGGTGAGCAGCGGGGTCTTGGTCTGCACGTAGTGCACGTCGGAGGGGTCGGTGATGCCGGCACGCTCCATGGCGACCTTCACCCCGGCGGCGACCTTCTCGATCATCGCGACGTACCCGATCTCCTCGGGCAGGATCGGCTCGCTCATCGCGAAGCCCACGGTGAGGCGCTGCTCGGCGCGGCTCGGGTCGTCCTCGGGTACGTCGACCGTCGCGAAGATCGTCGCGTGGGGGCTGATCACGCCGTCGGTGCCGCCGGACCACACGATCGGGACCTGCTTGACCTGGTCCGCGGGCGCGCCCTTCGCGACCAGCACCTCGCGGAAGGCCCGGTCGGCGATGATCCGGGTGTAGTCGTTGACGCCGCCGTTCCCCTCGGTCTTGCCGATGATCGCGATCACCCGGTCGGCGGCGAGGACGCCGTCGTCGATCAGCGTGGCCAGCTCGGAGGCGTCCGCGACGGAGTGGATCGGGACCTTGCGGACCTCGATGGCTGCGGGCATGGTCAGGCTTCCTTTCGGTTGGGGGTGACGATCGTCCCGACGCGCCCGGAGGCGGCCGCGACGATGGAGTGCAGATCAGTGATGACGCCGCGGCGTCCGGACTGCTCGACGAACCGGCACACGGCGTCGACCTTCGGGCCCATGGAGCCGCCGGCGAAGTGGCCCGCGTCGGCGTAGGCCCGCATCTGGTCGAGGTCGACCTCGCCGATGTCGTGGGCGTCCGGCGTACCGAACCCCAGGACGGCGTGGGCCACGTCGGTGGCGATCACGAGCAGGTCGACCTCGACGGCGCGCGCCAGCAGGGCGGCACCGAGGTCCTTGTCGATGACCGCCTCGACGCCGGCGAGGGTGCCGTCGAGGTGCCGCACCGTCGGGATCCCCCCGCCGCCGTTGGCGATCACGACGAAGCCGGCGTCGACGAGGGCGACGACCGCGGGGGCGTCGAGCACCTCGAGCGGCTCGGGTGAGGCGACGACGCGGCGCCAACCGCGCTCGCCGCGGTCCTCCCAGGTCTCGCCGTGCTCGATCATGGTCTGCGCCTCGTCGGCGGAGAGGTAGCGCCCGACCGGCTTGCTCGGCCGGGCGAACGCCGGGTCCGCGCCGTCGACCAGGGTCCGGGTGACCAGGGCTGCCGTGGGCCGGGAGATGCCCCGGGCCGCAAGGGCGCCGTCGAGGGCGTTCATCAAGATGTCGCCGAGGGTGCCCTGGGTCTGTGCGCCGCACCAGTCCAGCGGGACGGGCGGGACGACCTGCGCGGCGAGCTCGTTCTTCACCAGCAGGTTGCCGACCTGGGGGCCGTTGCCGTGGGTGATCACGACGTCGACGCCCTCGGCGACGAGGTCCGCGACGGCCACCATGGCCTCGGTGGCCGCGGCGATCTGGTCCTCGGGCCGGGCCTTGCCGTCGGGCGACGTCATCGCGTTGCCGCCCAGCGCCAGGAGGATTCTCATGCAGCGAACCTAGTGAGCCGGATCACGGCCGTTCATCGTCGGGAACAGCCAACGCGGGCGGGCAGGGCTGGCAACTCCTGCCAGCCAGCACGTCGGCGGCCGGGCGGGGCGAGCGGCCGAGCAGGGCGGCGAGCGGGACGCCGCCGGTGGGCAGGCCGTGGTCGTCGTAGTAGGCGAACATCGCGCGCAGCCACGGGTGCTCGTCGGCGGCCGGCTCGATGCGACGTGCGGTGGCACCGAGGGCAGCGGCGAGCTCGGCGACGGTGACGAGCGCAGGTCCACCGAGCTCGTACGTCGCGCCGGCGTGGCCGGGCCGGGTCAGCACCACGGCCGTCGCCTCGGCGACGTCGTCGAGGTCGACCAGGCCGAAGGGCCGGTCGACGGCATAGGGCACGTCGAGGTGGCCGGTGGTCGCGGCGGCACGCGCCGCGGGGAGGAGGTTCTGGGCGTAGGCGCACGGCTGGAGCAGGGTCCAGTCGAGGCCGGAGCGGCGGACCAGGTCCTCCGCGACGGCCTTGCCCAGGTGGTGCGGCATGGCGGGGACGTACGGCGAGGCGACCGAGTGGTAGGTGACGCGAGCGATGCCCGCGGCACGGGCGGCGGCCAGCGCCGCGGCGACGAGCCCGGGCTCGTCGGGGTGAAGGTTCGGCGCGATCACGTGGACCGCGTCGGCACCGGCGAGTGCAGCCGACAGCGACGAGGGCAGGTCGGCGAACGCGGCCCGGCCCAGGGGGCGTGTCGCCACGCCCACCCGGGCCAGGGCCGCACCGACGGCACGGCCGGTCTTGCCGGATCCACCGAGGATCGCGACCTCCATCGAACGGGTCCTCCGGAGCGCGGCGTCAGACGCCGAGCAGGTCGACCGCCGCGGCCGAGGCTCCCCCGGAGAGGGTGCCGTAGCCGGGACCGCGGTCGAAGAAGGCGTCGTCGGCGGCGGGTACGGGACGGGAGGCCCGCTCGGAGGCGGTGGCCGCGGCGTCGTACCCGAGCTCGGCCTGTCCTGAGCCTGTCGAAGGGTCGTCGGCCAGCTCCCCGGTGAGGACCACGCCGTAGTCGGCGAGCGCCGCCTCCGGCGAGACCTTGCGCCACACCACGTCGCGCACGACGAGGGCGGGGTCGCGCTCGAGCGGGTTGCCCCAGCCGCCACCGCCGGTGGTGCGGATCCGGATCGTCTCCCCCGCGACGACCGGCTCGGCGTCGGCGAGGGCGTCGACGTCGCGCTCGTTGGGGCCGCCGGGGTCGATGGTGACCTGGAAGGGCCGCCCCGCCTTGCCGCCCTTGACGCCCCAGCAGGCGAGGATCGAGCGGTCCGCGATGGACATGAAGTGCGCGTCCTTGAGCATCCGGATGTGCTTCTCGTAGCCGAGGCCGCCGCGGAACTGGCCGGCGCCGCCCGAGTCGAGGGCGAGGCCGAGCGACTCCACGACGAACGGGAAGCGGGACTCGGTGAACTCCGTCGGAAGGTTCCGCGAGTCCGGTACGACGTGGATGGTGTCCTCGCCGTCGGCGTAGTAGCGGCCGCCGGAGCCCCCGCCGAGCACCTCGCGCATGAGGTACGACCGGCCCTCGAGGTCCTCGCCGTAGACGCCGGTGTAGCGGATCGTCTCCTGGTCGGCGGGCATCCGGCCGTCGACGGCCTTGGCGAGCACCCCGGCGAGCACGCCGAGCAGGCGCAGGATCACGAAGGTGCGGGCGTTGGTCGGCGCGGGGAACACCGGCGTGAGCAGGGTTCCCGGCGGCGGGAAGCGCATGTCGATGAGGGGGACGACGCCCTCGTTGACGTCGAGCTCGGCCATCCGCTCGGGGGTGTCGGCGAGGTTGCGCAGGATGGGCGCCAGCCACTTCTTGAGGAAGACCCCGTCGGAGTAGTCGCCGCAGTGGTTGATCGGCCCCTTGGCCTGCGGGCCGGTGCCGGCGAAGTCGAGGACCAGCCGCTCCCCCTCGGGGTCGTCGGCAGCCGTGCGGGTCAGCGTGATCCGCTGGGTGTGCAGCTGGGGCTCGTCGACGCCGTCGTGCTCGGCGTAGTCCTCCCAGGTCCAGGTGCCGACCGGGATCTTGGCGAGGATCTCGCGCCGGTAGGTCTCGGTGGACCGGTCGATGATCGCGTCGAAGCAGGACTCGACGGTCTCGGTGCCGTAGCGGTCGAACAGCTCGCCGAGCCGGCGCGCGCCCATCAGGCAGGCCGAGCACTCGGCGTCGAGGTCGGCGGCGAGCGACTCGGGCATCCGCGAGTTGCGGGTCATGATCGTCAGCGCGGCGCGGTTGGGGACGCCGGCGTCCCACAGCTTGATGGGTGGTACGGCGAGGCCCTCCTCGAACACGCTGGTCGCGTGCGAGGGCATCGACCCGGGCACCGCACCCCCGATGTCGTCGTGGTGGCCGAAGGCCTGGATGAACGCGACGACGCGCCGCTTCCCCTCCGGCCCGGCGAACACGGGGACCGTGACGCAGAGGTCGGGAAGGTGACCGATGCCGCCCTCGGAGAGGTAGACGTCGTTGTGGAAGAAGACGTCGCCCTCCTGCATCTCCTCGATCGGGAAGTCGCGGGCGACCGGGTGGACCAGGGCGGAGTACGAGCGCCCGGTGAGCTTGCGCAGCAGGCGGTCGTGGATGCCGGCGCGGAAGTCGTGGGCGTCGCGGATCATCGGGCTGCGCGAGGTCCGCGCGATCGCGGTCTCCACCTCGTGCTCGACGGCGGCGAGCGAGCCCTGCACGATCTCGACCAGCACCGGGTCGGCGCTGCGGCCGGCGTCAGCGGTAAGCGTCCCGAACGGGAACTGGGTCGGCGCCCGGCGCGAACCGGTGTCCGCGTCGTGGTGGTGGGCGGCGGGAGCGGAACCGTTGTGGACGGTCTGGCAGCTCAGGCACATGTCAGCTCTCCTCGGTCTGCTGGGTGCGCGTCACGATGATGTTGGCGAAGTCGTCGACCCGCGCGGTGAAGCCGGGGTGGACGGGCACGGTGGAGCCGAACTCCTCGATGACCACCGGGCCGGTGAGGACCTGCCCCGCCGGCAGGTCGGGACGCCAGAAGATCGGCGTCTCGACGTACCCGGCCTCGGCGTCGAAGCAGACCGACCGGGTGCCGGTCGGTTGCGGCGCCGGCCTGGGTGCGTCGGCACGCAGGATCTCGGGACGCTTGATCGGGCCGATGCCGGACACGCGGAGGTTCACCACCTCCACCTGCTGCGACGGGTCGCCGGAGAAGTCGTAGCCGTAGAGCACCCGGTGCTCGGCGTGGAAGCGGTCGGCGACCGTCGTCAGGGTCTCGGTCGTGACCGGCCCGTCCGGTACGCCGACCCGGACCTCGAACGCCTGGCCGAAGTAGCGCACGTCGGCGGTCCGCACGAACGCGTGGTCGGCCTCGGCGAATCCCTCCTTCGTGAGCGCCGCGGCGGCGCGCTCGGTCAGGGCGTCGTAATCGTGCTGGAGGTCGGCCGGGTCGAGGTTCTCCTGCAGGGCGACGTGGGTCTGGACGTAGTCGTTCTTCACGTCGACGGTCAGCAGGCCGAAGGCGGACACGTTGCCGGGGTTGGGCGGGACCAGCACGGTCGGCACGTTGAGGATGTCCATCAGCCGGCACAGCAGCAGGGAGCCGGAGCCGCCGAAGGTGGTGAGCGTGAAGTCGCGGACGTCGAGGCCGCGCTTGACGGTGACCTGACGCAGCGCGTTGGCCTGGTTCCACGCGGAGATCTCGAGGATGCCGGTGGCGCACGCCTCGGCGGTGATGCCGAGCTTGCCGGCGAGCTGCTGGATCGCCGCGCTGGCCGCGTCGACGTCGAGCGGGATCTCTCCGCCGAGCAGGTGCGGGGGGATCCGGCCGAGGAAGACGTGCGCGTCGGTGATGGTGACCTCGGCCCCGCCCTTGCGGTAGCAGATCGGGCCCGGGTCGGCACCGGCCGAGTGGGGGCCGACCTTGAGCGTGCCCTCGGGCGAGAGCCACGCGATCGAGCCGCCACCGGCCCCGACGGTGACGACGTCGATCATCGGGATCTTCGACGGGTACACGCCGACGCTGCCCTCGGTGGTCAGCGTCGGGTCGCCGTCGATGACGACGGACACGTCGGTCGACGTACCGCCGCCGTCGGAGGTGAGCACCTTGTCGAAGCCGGCGACCTTCGCGATCAGCGCGGCGCCGAGCGCGCCGGCGGCGGGGCCGGACAGGACGGTGGTGATCGGCTGGTGCACGACCTCGTCGGCCGAGAGCACGCCGCCGTTGGACTTCATCACGTAGAACGGGACGGTCCGGCCGCTCTGCGTGGCCAGGCGGTCCTTGATGTTGGTGACGTAGCGGCTGAGCTTGGGCTTGACGGCCGCGTCGACGAGCGTGGTCATCGACCGCTCGTACTCGCGGTACTCGCGCAGCACCTCGCTGGAGATCGAGACGACGGCGTCCGGGTGCTCCTCGGCGAGGATCGCGCGCATCCGCTCCTCGTGCGCGGGGTTGGCGTAGGCGTGAAGGAAGCAGACACCGAGGGTGTCGATCCCCTTGGCCCTGAACCAGCGCGCGACCCGGCGGGCGCCGTCCTCGTCGAACGGGCGGATCTCCGCGCCGGTGAAGTCGAGCCGGCCGCCGACGCCCTGCACCAGGTCGCGCGGGACGATCCGGTCCGGCTTCACCCAGAAGTACGAGTTGCCGTAGCCGTCCGGCACCGACTGCCGGGCGATCTCGAGCATCGCCTCGTAGCCGGCCGTGGTGATGAAGCCGAGCGCGTCGACCTTGCCCTCGAGGAGCTGGTTGGTCGCGACCGTCGTACCGTGGCTGACCGCGACCACGTCGTCGAACTGCGCGCCCGCGATCTCCAGCACCTTGTCGATGCCGGCCAGGAACCCGTCGGCCGGGTTGCCCGGCGTGCTCGGGGTCTTGGTCGTGACGACCTCACCGCTGTCCTCGTCGAAGGCGACGACGTCGGTGAACGTGCCGCCGGTGTCGATGCCGATCCTGATCCGCCTCGCTGTCATGACTCACATTCAAGTGAACCTGCGCGGGGTGCGACGACGGCATCATCTGCCGATCAGGGAGAGGATCGCGGGCAGATGTTGCCCGCCGGCGCGATGGGAGTTTCACCGGCCGGCCGGTGATTCTCCCGACCTTGGACGACAAAACTCATGCTGGGACGAGGAAACTTCGTCGTCCAAGCGTGAGTTTCACCGGCCGGCCGGTGAAACTCATGCTGGGACGACAAAACTCCCGCGCGGCCAGCTGGGGACCGGTCAGGCGCGGAGCCACTCGAAGGCGCGGGCGACCTGCAGCAGGCGGAGGTCGGCGCCGTGGGGAGCGACCAGCTGGACGCCGACGGGGAGGCCGTCGGCCGTCGTACCGGCGGGGACGGAGATGGCCGGGCAGCCGGTGACCGTGATGAAGTACGCCGACCTCATCCAGTCCAGGTACGACGCCATCGGCCGGCCGTTGATGGTGGTCGGGAACTCCTGGTCCGCCGGGAACGGCGGCACCTGGGAGACCGGCAGCACGAGCAGGTCGTGGTCGGTGAAGAAGGCGCGCATGGTCTCGCTCAGCGCGGTGCGCTGGGCGTATGCGCGGGCGACGTCGGCACCGGTCAGCGACGCACCGGCGCGGATGTTGTCGGCGAGGGAGGCCTTGAAGGACGTGGGGTGCTCAGCGAGCAGGGGGCCCAGGCGGGCCTGGAAGTGCCAGGCGCGGAGGGTGCGGAAGGTGTCGTCGGCCAACCCCAGGTCCGGGTACGACGACCGCACCACCGCGCCCGCGGCGGCCAGCGCCCGGCCTGCCTCCTCCACCACCCGGGCCACCTCGTGGTCCACCTCGAACGCAGCCCCGAGGTCGACGGAGAGCCCCACGCGGAGGCCGCGCAGGTCGGCGGGCGCCGGGCCGGCGAAGACCGCCCCGGGATCCCCGAGGGCTTGGGGAGCACGCGGGTCGGGCCCGGCCAGGACCGAGAGCAGCAGGGCGAGGTCGCCGACGTTGCGGGCCATCGGGCCACCGACGGAGGTGGTCTCCCAGTGGTTGAGCTGCGGCCACTCGGGCACGCGGCCCAGGCTCGGGCGCAGGCCGACGACGCCGCAGAAGGACGCGGGGTTGCGCAGCGAGCCGCCCATGTCGGAGCCGTCGGCGAGGGGCACCATGCCGGATGCGAGGGCGCAGGCCGCTCCCCCGCTCGAGCCGCCGGCGGACCGGGTGGGGTCGACCGGGTTCAGCGTGGTGCCGAAGACCGTGTTGAAGGTGTGCGACCCGGCCGCGAACTCCGGCACGTTGGTCTTGCCGATCGTGACGGCACCAGCGGCGCGGACCCGCTCGACGATCAGTTCGTCGCGATCGGGGACGTGGTCGGCGTAAAGGGGCGAGCCCCAGGTCGTGCGCCAGCCGCCGACCTGGTGGGTGTCCTTGAACGCGAACGGCAGGCCGTGCAGCGGACCGACCTGCTCGCCACGGGCCAGCGCCTCGTCGGCCGCGGCCGCACCCTCGCGGGCCCGCTCCTCGTCGAGCGAGACGATCGCGTTGAGCTGCGGGTTGCGCTCCGCGATCCGCTCGAGGTGCAGGTCGAGCAGCTCGCGGGCCGAGATCTGCCGGCTCCGTACGGCGGCCGCCTGGTCGCGCGCGCTGGAGTCCGGGGTGAGGGAGACGGTCGCGGGGTGATTCATCGACGACGGCCCAGCACCGCGCCGACCACGACGCCGGCGAGGACCAGCCCACCGCCGACCACGACGCCGGCGAGGAAGGAGTCACCGCCGACGGCAGCGCCACGGGAGGACTTCGGCGCCGCGGAGTAGACCGGCGTGCCCTCGGCGGACACCGAGGCCTCGACCGGCGCGGCGACAGGCAGGCCGTGGGCGATGACGCCCTCGACGTTGCCGAAGAACTCGGCGGCCATCCGGCGCGAGACACTGGTGAGCATCCGCTGGCCGACGCCACCGATCATGCCGCCGACGACCGCGTCGGCGTCGTACGACAGCACCGTCCGGCCCCCGTCGTCCTTGAAGGTGACCAGCACGGTCGCGTCGATCGTGCCCGGCGCACCGGCGCCCTTGAGCCGCATCGTCAGACCCTCGCCCTCGCGGAGGTCCTCGAGGACGCACGAGCCCGAGTAGGTGCCGCGGATCGCGGCGACTCCGGCGCTGACGGTCATCGCGTAGGCGTTCGTGCCGGTCGCCTCGAGCTGCTCGCAGCCGGGGATCGTCGCGACCAGCACGCGCGGGTCGAGGATCGCCTCCCAGACCTGGGCGACGGGGGCGGCGATGGCGTTCTCACCGGAGATCTTCACTTCGGCTCCTGGGCGTGGGGGACGTGGGCCGCACGGAGCGCGAACAGCTCCGACGGCGAGATGGGCATGGCGGTGATGCCGAAGGTCGGCGACACCGCCCGCTCGGCGTCCTCGATGGCCGCGGCGAAGGCGGCGGACCCGGGGATCACGCCGGCCTCGCCGGCGCCCTTGATGCCGAGCGGGTTGAGCGGGGAGGGCGTCTCGAGGTGGTCGATCTCGATGCTGGTCGGCACCTCGGTGACGTACGGCATGAGGAAGTCCATGAACGAGGCGTTGAGCAGCTGACCGGACTCGTCGTAGGCCATCCGTTCGTAGAGCGCGCCGCCGACGCCCTGCGCGACGCCGCCGTGGATCTGGCCCTCGACGATCATCGGGTTGATCAGGTGCCCGCAGTCGTGGACCACGGCGTACTTGAGGATCCGGATCTCGGCGGTGTCGACGTCGGTCTCGACGATGACGGCGTGCATGCCGGACGCGAAGGTCGAGCGCGGCGGCGAGTAGAAGTCCTTGCCCTCCAGGCCCGGCTCGTCGTCCTCGGCGACCGGCGGCTTGTCCGGGTCGCCGACGTTGAACTGGGTGGCGGCCTTGGACGCCTCGTCGAAGGCGTAGCGCAGCGGGTTCGACAGGACGGCGATCGTGCCGAGCGGGATCGAGCTCTCGGTGCCCTTGACGCTGACGACGCCGTCGACGATCTCGAGGTCCTCCACGTCGGCCTCGAGCGCGTCGGCCGCGATCCGCAGCGCCTTCTCCTTCGTCCGCTTGGCGGCGAGGTGGATCGCGGAGCCGCTCATCACGGCCGCACGGGAGGCGAAGGTGCCCACGGCGTACGGCATCCGGCGGGTGTCGCCCGTGGTGATCTCGACGTCCTCGAAGCGCACCCCGAGCTCGTCGGCCACGATCTGCGCGAACGCCGTCTGGTGGCCCTGGCCCTGGGTGGTGAGGCCGGTCGCGACCTTCACCTTGCCCGACGTCTCGATGTGCACGTGGGCGCCCTCGTAGGGGCCCACGCCGGTGCCCTCGACGTAGCAGGCGAGGCCGAGGCCGACCCGCTTGCCGAGCGCCGCCTGCTGCTCGCGGAAGGCCGGGAAGCCGTCCCAGTCGACGAGCTCCTTGATCTTCTCGAGCATCGCCGGGTAGTCGCCGGAGTCGTACTCGAGCTCGCGGCCGTCCTGGAAGATCAGCCCGTGGTCGTAGGGGAACTCGTCGGGCTGGATGAAGTTCGCGGCCCGCACCTCCGCCCGGTCCATGCCGAGCTCGGCGGCGATCGCGTCCATGGTCCGCTCCATGACGAAGCAGCCCTGCGGCCGGCCCGCGCCACGGTACGGAGTCACGATCACCGTGTTCGTGTAGAGCGAGTCGAAGCGGACCCGGTAGGCGCCCGGCTTGTAGGGACCGAGCAGCTGGGTCGAGGTGATGATCGGGACGATCAGGCCGTACGGCGTGTAGGCGCCGTGGTCGTGCCAGAACCGGACGTCCAGCCCGAGCACGCGGCCGTCGTCGTCGAAGCCGACCTCGACGTGGTGCACCTGGGCACGCTCGTGCGCGGAGGAGATGAAGTGCTCGCGCCGGTCCTCGGTGAACTTCACGGCACGGCCGAGCCGCTGCGCGGCGAGCGGGACGAGCAGCTCCTCGGGCCACGGGTGCACGATCTTGACGCCGAAGCCGCCGCCGACGTCGGGGGTGATCACGTCGACCTGGCCGAGGTCGAGGCCGAGCTTGGCGGCGACCGCGGCGCGGACACCGGTCGAGGTCTGCGTCGACGACCACACCTGCAGCCGGCCCTGGTCGGGGTCCCAGCGGGCGACGACGCCGCGGCCCTCCATCGGCATGCAGGCGCTGCGCTCGATCTGCAGGTCGAGCGCGAGGCGGTGCGGCGCGGCCGCGATGGCCGCCGGGGCGTCGCCGTTGGACTGCTCGGTCGTGGCGGCGACGTTGCCGGGCACGTCCTCGTGCACGAGCAGGTCCGCAGCGCGCGCGGCCTCGATGCCGACCACGGCGGGGAGCAGCTCGTAGTCGACGACGATCCGTGCGAGGGCGTCCTCGGCGACGTACCGGTCCGTGGCGACGACGAACGCGATCGCCTCGCCGACGTGGTTGACCTCGTCCTTCGCGAGCGCGTACTGCGTGCGGCCGTGGGTCAGGGTCGGGTGCGGGATCAGCAGCGGCAGCGGCTCCGCCATCGCGCCCTCGAGGTCCTCGTGGGTCCAGACCGCGTGCACGCCGTCGAGGTCGAGGACGGCGTCGACGTCGATCGACAGGATCCGGGCGTGGGCGTGCGGGCTGCGCAGGACCGCGGCGTGCAGGGCGTCGGGGGCGACGTCGTCGACGTAGCGTCCGTTGCCACGGACGAAGCGGTCGTCCTCGACGCGCTGGACCTTGGCGCCGACGAGCTTGGCGCTCATCGGGGTCCCCGCGAAGTTGTTCGGGGGAGCGAAGCGGAGGAGAAGAACTTCGTGGGGTGGTTCATGCCGAATCCCTGTCCTCGCGGGCGATCTCGGCCGCGCGGCAGACCGCCTTGACGATGTTCTGGTAGCCCGTGCAGCGGCACAGGTTGCCGGCGACCATGTCGCGGGCCTCGTCCTCGGTGGGGTCGGGGTTCTCGGCGAGGCCGGCGGTGATCGTGGTCAGGAAGCCCGGCGTGCAGAAGCCGCACTGCAGGCCGTGGCACTCGCGGAAGGCCTGCTGGACCGGGCCGAGCGAGCCGTCGGGCCGGGCCAGGCCCTCGACGGTGGTGAGCTCGCTGCCGGCCGCGGAGACGGCGAACGTCAGGCAGCTGCGCATGGGGGCCCCGTCGACGAGGATCGTGCAGGCGCCGCAGACGCCGTGCTCGCAGCCGACGTGGGTGCCGGTCAGGCCGAGGTCGTGGCGCAGCGCGTCGGACAGCAGCCGCCGGGCCGGGACCGCCACCTCGTGCTCGACCCCGTTGACGCGGAGCCGGATGCGGTGGATCTCTTCGGTCACGACTGCTCCTGACGGGCGTGCTGGCGGGCGTGCTGGTGGGCCGCGGTGACGACCCGCGCGGTGAGCACCCGGGCCAGGTGCGCGCGGTAGTCGGCCGTGGCGTGGATGTCGGTCTCCGGCTCCAGTACGGCGAGCGCGGCGTCGGCCGCGCGGGCGAGTGCTGCCGGTGTGGTCTCCCCGTCGAGCGCCTCGGTCAGGTCGACCACCGCGGGGACGTCGGACACCGAGAGGTAGCCCGCCCGGGCGCTGACGACGCGACCGTCCTCGACGGCGACGACCGCCGCGACGCCGCACATCGCGTAGTCACCGTGGCGTCGCGCGATCTCCTCGAACGCGACCCCGCTCCCGCCCGCCAGGGCCGGGAAGAAGGCCTCCACCGCGATCTCGTCGTGGTGCAGGCTCGACTCGAGCGGCCCGACGTACAGGTCGTCGGCGGCGATGGTGCGCCGGCCCTGCGGTCCGACCACGTCGACCGAGCCGTCGAGCAGGCGCAGCACCATCGGCATCTCGGCCGCGGCGTCGGCGTGGACGAGCGAGCCGACCGTCGTACCGCGGTTGCGGATCGTGGCGTGCGCGACGTCGGCCAGGGCCAGCGGCACGAGCGGCTGGACCCGCGCGACGTCCGGGTCGCGCAGGACCTGCGCGTGCCGGGCGAGGGCGCCGATCCGGACTCCGTCGGCGTCGGCCCGGACGTGGTCCAGGTCGGGCAGGCCGTTGATGTCGACCAGCACCGCCGGGGCGGCCAGCCGCATCGACAGCAGCGGCACCAGGCTCTGGCCGCCGGCGAGGACCTTGGCCTCCGGGTGCCCGGCCAGGGCCTGGAGGGCTTCCCCCAGGGACCCCGGCCGGACGTAGTCGAACGGTGCGGGCTTCACAGCCTCTTGGTCACCTCTCCCGACGTCGCGGTCTCCGAGCGTCCCTTCACGGCGTGGAAGAAGACGATCACGACGATGGTGCCGAGGGCGATGCCGCCGAGCTTGAAGTCGTCGCTGAAGGTGAGCTCCACTCCACCGATGCCGGCGATCAGTCCGCCGGCGAGGCCGACCATGTTCACCGGGTTGCCGAAGTCGACGTTGTTCTCGACCCAGATCTTCGCGCCGACGAGGCCGATCATGCCGTAGAGCACGACCGTGATGCCGCCGAGGACGCCGCCGGGGGTGGCGTTGACGATCGCACCGAACTTCGGGCAGAGACCCAGCAGGATCGCGACTGCGCCCGCGACGTAGTAGGCCGCGGTGGAGTAGACCTTGGTCGCCCCCATGACGCCGATGTTCTCGGCGTACGTCGTCGTCGGAGAACCGCCGAAGGCGCTGGCGAACGCGGTGGCGAGGCCGTCGGCGCCGATCGCGCGGCCCATGTAGGGGTCGAGGTTCTCGCCGGTCATCTCGGCGACCGCCTTGACGTGGCCGGTGTTCTCGGCGATGAGCGCGATCACACCGGGGAGGACCAGGAGGATGAAGGTCAGCGAGAAGCTCGGGCCGTGGACGACCGAGACACCGTCGGTCAGTGTGCCGTGCGGGAAGCCGATCCACTTGGCGTCGCCGACGGCGTCCCAACCCCAGGTGCGGTCGTGGTCGGTCGCCGTCGCGCCGAGCGCCGGGACGACAGAGTTGATGGTGCCGAAGACCGCGTCGAAGATCCACGAGATCACGAACCCGAAGACCAGTGCGAGGAAGACCGCGATCCGCGACCAGAAGCCCGGCAGCAGCACGGCCGCACAAACCATGAACGCGGCGGTGGCGAGGGCGACCCACTGGTCCTGCGGCCAGTACACCTTCGCCACGACGGGAGCCAGGTTGAAGCCGATCAGCATGACGACCGCGCCGGTGACAGCGGGCGGCAGGATCTTGTGGATCAGTCCGGCGCCCGCGAAGTGCACCAGCACGCCGACCGCAGCCAGCACGAGGCCGGCGACGAGGATCGCGCCGGTGACGTCGGCGGAGTCGCCGCCCTGGGTGCGGATCGCCGCCACGCCGGCGACGAAGGAGGCGCTGGTGCCGAGGTAGCTGGGCACCTTGTTGCTGCAGATCAGCAGGAAGCCGATCGTGCAGATGCCCGAGAACATGATCGCCAGGTTGGCGTCCAGGCCCATCACGATCGGGAAGACGAAGGTCGCGCCGAACATCGCGACGACGTGCTGCGCACCGAGGCCGATCGTGCGCCCCCACGGGAGTCGCTGGTTCGGTGCGACCGGCTCACCGGGAGCCGGGTTCACGACCTCCCACTTGAACATCGACATCTGTTGTCCCTCCTAGTCCGGCGGCCACGAGCGGGTCGCATCAGGGGCTCCGAGGGGCACCAACCTATTGAGGCCCAGATCACACCTCACTGGCCACTTTCGCCAAAGGATCCCGAGGAAGTGCTGTCGCATGTTGCCCGCGATTCCGTCCCCGTTCACAGGAGCGACATCCCGGATCATCGGGTGACGACTTCGAGGACCTTGAGCGCAACAGCGACGTCGAGCCGGAGGTTCTGGTCGGACGCGACCGGGCCGAGCAGACGCTCGAGCTTGCCCACCCGGTAGCGCATCGTGTTGTAGTGGAAGAACTGCGTGCGCGCGGCCTCGGCCACGTTGAAGTTGGTGTTCAGCAGCACCTGGAGGGTCTCGCGCAGGGTGGCCGCCTCCTCGGTGGACTCGGCGAGCTCGCCGAGCACGTCGTAGGCGAAGGCACGCAGCTCCGCGACGTCGGGGACCATCGCGATCAGCCGGTGCAGACCGAGCTCGTCGAACCAGGTGGTCGTGCTGCCACCCCGGAAGCGGCGGCCGACGTCGACCGCGCGGCGCGCCTGGGCGTAGCTGTCGGGGAGGCCGGCGGGGCCGCCCGTCACCCGGCCGACGCCGGCGGTGAACGGGCGTCGTCCGCCGCCCTTGTCACCCGCGACGGCGTGCACGAGGCGTCGTACCAGCTCGGCGGTCGCGTCGGGGTCGGCGGCCGGCAGCACGGCCACGACCTCGGAGCCGAAGTCGGCGATCGGGATCCCCTTGTCGATGCCCGCGGCCACCTGGCGCCAGGCGTTCGCGAAGCGCTCCTGCCAGTGCCGGCGGTCCTCGACCGACGCCGCTGGCTGGTACGACGGCTGCGGGTCGATCTGCGCGGCGAGCACCACCATCGGTCCACCGAGGTCCCACCCGAAGCCGACGACGTGCTCGCGCACGAACTCCTCCGCCCCGGCCCGGCCGAGGAAGACGTCGCGCAGGAAGTCGCCGCGGTACTTGTTCTCCACGGCCGAGACCGCCTGCTCGCGGGTGACCCACAGCGCGATCGCGGTCGCCGCCCGCTGGAGGGCGGCGAGCTCGACGTCGGTGAGGTCACGCTCGACGACGGCGACCAGGTGGCCGAGCGCCTGGTTGGGCGCGGTCAGGGCGAGTCGGTGGACGCGGGCGCCGGTGACCGGCTGGTTCTCGCGGCCGTACCACTCACCGATCCACTCGACGCGGAGTCGACCGGTCTCGTCGGTGAGCGAGGCCTCCTTGAGGCGCTCGCGCATGGCGTCGTCGATCAGCGCGGCACGCTCGCGGCCGTCGGTGGTGGTGACCGCGACGTGCGCCCGCAGCGCCTTGCCGATCGCGGCGACCAGCTCGTCGAGGTCGGCGTCGGCCAGCACCAGCTGGGCCAGCGCCTCGGCCAGCTGCTCCACATCCATGGAGCCATCGTCGGAGACGGAGGGCACCGGGGTGGCTATCAACTCTTGCCCGAGTTTCGACCTGACGTTGGCAATGCTCACCATTCGATGGACGATACTCAGCCGTTAGCGTCCGACAAGTGCCGGATCCCTCTCCCCGCTCGACAGCGGCCCCTGTCCGGGTGCCCGGCGCCGGGTCGCCGACGCTGCGACGGCTGCTCGCGACGGGCCCTGCGAGCGGGCGGGTGCTGCACTCCTCCGCCTCGGCGGCCTACGTCCGGTTCGGCGAGGGGCCCGGCAACCGCGTCGTCGGGATCGTGACCCGGCAGGCCGTCCACGTGCCCTGCGCGATCGCCACCACCCTCGCCGAGCTGCCCGAGGTCATGGTCGGCGAGCGGGTCACCGTGCACGACGGACGTCTGCTGCTCGGCGGGCTGGCGGTCGGCGTCGACCGGCTGGTCGCGACCACCACGCCGCCGATGGGCGACCCGCGGCTCGCGGGACGGCAGCTCGCCGCAGTGCTGCCGGGCCTGGACGTGGTGCGCAGCCAGCTGCCCGCCGCAGCGCTGGTAGCGCTCACATCCGGCTCGGCCGCCGCCGTACCGGAGCTGGTGGGGCGGGGCGACGGGCTGACGCCCGTCGGCGACGACGTGCTGGCCGGCTGGCTGGTCACCACGCGCGCCGCGGGCCGCCCGGTCCACGCCGTCGGGACGGCGGTGCTGGGCCACCTCGGCCGCACGACCGACCTGTCCGCGACCCTGCTCGCCGACGCGGTCGCCGGGGCGTCGATCCCCCAGTTCCGCGCCGTCCTCCTCGCCGCCGACACCGGCCGCGAACTCACCCACGCCGTCACCGAGCTCCTCTCGGTCGGCCACACCTCCGGCGCCGGGATGCTCCTCGGCGCCGCGCTGTCCCTGACCACCACCCCACTCCTCGAGAGGAGCCCTCGATGACCGTCGAGCACGTCGAGATCCGTCCCGGTGCGTACGCCGACAGCGTCGCCCTGCTGCAGGTGAGCCGCGACGTGGCGGCCACGCCCGGCGTCGCCGCCGCCCAGGTCGCGATGGCGACCGAGCTCAACCTGGAGGTGCTCGCCGGGATGGGCTTCGACGTCCCGGCGGCGTCGGCGAACGACATGGTCGTCGCGCTGCGGCTCGACGATGAGAACGCTCTCAGTGCCGCACTGGCCGCGGTGGACGCCGCCCTCGCCGCCGTCCGGAAGGGCTCCTCCGGCGGCGGCCAGGTCACCGTGCCACCCCGGACCACGGCCTCCGCGCTGCGTCGGTCCGGCGGGGGCCTCGCCCTGGTGTCCGTGCCCGGCGCGTCGGCGCTCGTCGAGGCGATGGACGCGCTCGACGCCGGTTGCGACGTGATGGTGTTCAGCGACAACGTGCCGGTCGAGCAGGAGCTCGCCCTCAAGCGGATCGCCCGTGACCGCGGACTGCTGGTCATGGGACCGGACTGCGGCACCGCCGTCGTCGGCGGCCTCGGCCTCGGCTTCGCCAACGCGGTGACCCCCGGCAACGTCGGCATCGTGGCCGCCTCCGGCACCGGCTGCCAGCAGGTCCTCGCGCTGCTCGACGCCGCGGGCGTCGGCGTCGCGGCGGCGCTCGGCGTGGGCGGTCGCGACCTCTCGTCGGCGATCGGCGGCATCTCGACCATGACCGCGCTGGCGCGGCTCGACGCCGACCCGTCCGTCGACCACGTCCTCGTCGTCTCCAAACCGCCGGCGCCCGAGGTGGCGACGGCGGTGGAGAAGTACGCCGCCGGGCTGTCCACGCCCGTCCGCTTCGCCCTGCTCGGCGCCGGCCAGCCGGACCTGACCACGCAGGTCGAGGCGCTCCTGGGCGACCTCGGCGTCGCCGTACCGGAGTGGCCGTCGTGGGGCACCCCGGCCTCGTCGGCCGGCGGGAGCGCGCTGCGCGGGCTCTTCGTCGGCGGTACCCTCTGCGACGAGGCGATGCTGCTCGCGGCCGCCACGCTCGGCGACGTGCGGAGCAACATCCCGCTGTCGCCGGAGCTCGCGCTCGACAGCAGCCTGCTCGCGCCGGGGCACCTGATGATCGACTTCGGCGACGACGGCCTCACCCGCGGCCGGGCACACCCCATGATCGACCCGACGCTGCGCCTCGAGCACCTCGCGAAGGTCGCCGCGGACCCCGACACCGCAGTGATCCTGTTGGACGTGGTCCTCGGCCACGGGGCGGAGGACGACCCGGCCGCGGGTCTCGCGCCGGCCGTCCGCGCGGCGCGGGCCGCGCGCGAGGTACCCGTCGTGGTGGCGTGTGTCGGCACCTCCGCCGACCAGCAGGGCCTGGCCCGTCAGGCGGAGGCGCTGGCCGCGGCCGGCGCGGAGGTCCACCTGTCCAACGCCGCCGCCACCCGGCGCGCGGTCGCCCTCGTCACCGGAGGAGCCCGATGAGCGCCCTGCTGCCCAGCCTGCCCCCCACTGCCGTCGCCGCCGTCGGCGCGGACATGTTCGCCGCCGCCGTCGACGCCCAGGCCGTCCCGGTCGAGCGGGTCGCCTGGGCGCCGCCGATGGACGGTACGACGGACGACCTCGCCACGGTCGCCGCCGACCCGCTGCGCCGCGACGCCAACGCCCTCGCCGTCTCGCGGATGCTCGACGTGCAGGCGATGCTCGTCGGCGTCGCGCCGGCGTCCGAGCTGCTCGGCCTCGAGAAGGGACAGTTCCTGCACGCCGGACCGCCGATCGAGTGGTCGCGCGCGTCGGGCCCGATGCGCGGCGCGTTGATGGGCGCGGCGGCCTTCGAGGGGCTGGTCGAGGACCCGGAGGACGCGGCGGCGCTGTTCGCGGCTGGGTCGTCGGTGTCCCTCGACCCCTGCCACCACCACGGTGCGGTCGGGCCGATGGCGGGCGTCGTGTCGCCGTCGATGTGGATGTTCGTCCTCGAGGACCCGGCCACCGGGCGGCGTACCTTCTGCTCGCTCAACGAGGGCCTCGGCAAGGTGCTGCGCTACGGCGCCTACTCCCCCGACGTGCTGACCCGGCTGCGCTGGATGCGCGACGTGCTCGGCCCCCTGCTCGGCGAGGCCGTGGCGGCGGCCGGGCCGATCGACGCGACCGCGATCCTCGGCCAGATGCTGCAGATGGGCGACGAGGCCCACAACCGCAACCGCGCCGGCACCCTGATGCTGCTGCGCGACCTGGCCCCGTCGCTGGTTCGCTCCTCGCGATCCTCCGAGGAGGTCGCCGAGGCGTTCGCCTTCATCGGCGGCAACGACCACTTCTTCCTCAACGTCGCGATGCCCGCCTGCAAGCTGGCCCTCGACGCCGGGCGCGACATCCCCGGCTCGACGATGGTCGTGGCGATGGCCCGCAACGGCACCGACTTCGGCATCCAGGTCTCCGGCACCGGCGACCAGTGGTTCACGGGCCCCGCCCAGCTCGCCGACGGCCTCTTCCTCGGCGACTACGGTCCCGACGACGCGAACCCCGACATCGGCGACTCCGCCATCACCGAGACCGCCGGCATCGGCGGCTTCGCCATGGCCGCCGCCCCCGCCATCGTCCGCTTCGTCGGCGGCACCGTGCCCGACGCCCTCGCCACCTCGCGCCGGATGCGCGAGATCACCATCGGCGAGAACGACCGCTGGCCGATCCCGGTGCTCGACTTCGCCGGCGCCGCCACCGGCATCGACGTCTCCGCGGTCTGCCGGACCGGCATCCTCCCCCAGATCAACACCGGCATGGCCGGCAAGGTCGCCGGTGTCGGGCAGGTGGGCGCCGGCCTGGTCACGCCTCCGGCGTCGATCTTCCCGGCCGCGCTGGCCGAGCTGGCGCGGCGGACCTGCGCCCGGGCGCAGCACTGAGCCCGCTTGTAACTCGGTGTCCGTGCCACTGCCACGGACTCCTGACCGGTCAGGACACCATGGCAGTGGTACCGGACACCGAGTTACAAGCCGCGACCGCGGGCGGCCTCAGGCGGCGAGCGCGTCGCGGACCTCCGCGGCCGACGGCTCGCCGGCCAGCGCTGCGTGGAGGACCCGCCGCACGGTCCGGGTACGACGCCCGGGCAGCACCGTCTCGAGCAACCGCGCGAGCGCCTGCACGTCCTCGGCCGGCGCTGCCCCTCCGATCCGGTCGGCGATGCCGAAGTCGGCGAGCAGGGCGACGACATCGGGCCCCCGCTTGCGGAGCAGCACGTTCGACGGCTTCACGTCGCGGTGCACCACGCCCACCCGGTGCGCCTCGGCCAGACCGTCCGCGACCTGCGCCACCACCCGCACCGCCAGGTCCGCCGGGAGCGCCCCGCGCCGGAGCCAGCCGCCGAGGTCGCCGTCGGGCACCAGCTGGCTGGCGATGTAGAGCCGACCGCCGACCTCGCCGTGCGCGAACACCTGCACCACGTGCGGCGAGTCCAGCGCCGCCTGGGCGCGGGCCTCTCGCCCGAAGCGCAGCCGGAAGTCCGGGTCGTCAGCCCGCTCCGGGGTGATCAGCTTGAGCGCGACGTGGCGGTCGAGCGTGGTGTCGACGGCGTCGTACACAGTGCCCATGCCGCCCTGCCCGAGGCGTCGCTCGATCCGGTAGGGACCGAGCTCGTCGGGGTCGGGTGGCAGCGGCACCACCCCGTTCTACCTGCTCGGCGACCGCTCGCGTCCGGTCATCCCCAGCCGGCGCTCAGCTCTCGGTCCGCACGGCCGAACAGGGTGGCATGGAGTGGGCGGGCCCGGTGGGCGAGGCGGCGTACGGCGCCGACGCGTTCACCGCGGCAGCGCGGAGGGTCGTCGACTACCTGAGCCGCGCCACCCCGCTGGAGACCTGGTCCGTCTCGCGGGTCGCGGGCGGTGAGCAGGTCCACGTCCACGTGCGGGACAGCGAGCTCATCACGACCGGCCAGCGCGTGGACTGGCAGGACAGCTTCTGCCGCCGGATGACCACCGGTGCAGCCCACGTCGTCGTGGACAGCGCCGCGGACCCGGACTACGCCCCGCTCCCCGCGGCGCAGGACGTCCGCGCCTACGTCGGGTACCCCATCGCCGACGAGAACGGGGAGCTCTTCGGGATCCTCTGCGGTGTGGGCGACACGCCCCTCGCGGACGCCGACGCCGTCGACCCGGTCCTGGTCGAGATGCTCAGCGGCCTCCTCTCGACCCAGCTGGTGGTGTCGAGGGCGGCCGACCGCGAGGTGCGGGCGGCGCAGGTCGCCGCGGCGCAGTCGGACACCGACGCGCTGACCGGGCTGACGAGCCGGCGGGGCTGGGACCTGTTCGTCGACGACGCCCAGCGCCGCATCGACGCCTTCGGCGACCTGGTCGCCGTGGCGGTCGTCGACCTCGACGGCCTGAAGCTCGTCAACGACACCGCCGGCCACGCGGCCGGCGACGAGCTGATCCGCCGGGCCGGTCGCGGACTGCGCGCCGCGGCGGGACGCCAGGACAGGGTGGCCCGCTACGGCGGCGACGAGTTCGCGATCCTCACCAACAACGTGCCGGTCACCGACCTCGATCGGCACTACGCGCGCTTCGTCGAGGCGTTGGCCGGCGAGGGCGTCCGCGCGTCGCTGGGTCACGCCTGGACGGGGCCCGGCACGGCCACGGTCGCCGACGCCTTCGAGCGCGCCGACGCCGCGATGTACGCCGTCAAGCGCAGCCGCGCCGGACTCAGAACAGCAGCGCCGTCCCCGGGTCGTTGATCATCCCCGCGACGTCGGCGAGGAACTGCGTGCCGGTCGCGCCGTCGATGTGGCGGTGGTCGAAGGACAGCGACAGGGTCATCACGTGACGTGGGACGACCTGGCCGCCGACCACCCACGGCTGGGGCTTGATCGCGCCGAGGCAGAGGATCGCGGACTCGCCGGGGTTGATGATCGGCGTCCCACCGTCGACCCCGAACACGCCGATGTTGGAGATCGTGAACGACCCGCCGGCGAGGTCGTGGGGCTGGGTGCGTCCCTCGCGCGCGGTCGAGGTGAGCACCTCGAGCTCGTGGGCCAGGTCGGCGAGGGGCAGGGCCTGGGCGTCCTTGATGTTGGGGACGACCAGGCCGCGCGGGGTGGCGGCGGCGATGCCGAGGTTGACGTAGTGCTTGATGACCACCTCCTGGGCGGCCTCGTCCCAGGTGGAGTTCACCAGCGGGTTGCGACCGAGGGCCAGGACGCAGGCGCGTGCGGCGATCAGCAGCGGGCTGACCTTGACGCCCGCGAGCTCGCGTCGCTCCTTGAGACGCGCGACCAGCTCGACCGTCGCGGTGGCGTCGATCGTCGTCCACGTGGTCGCGTGGGGTGCGGCCGAGGCGGACGCGACCATGGCGGCGGCCATCTGCTTGCGGACGCCCTTGATCGGCTCGCGGGTCTCGCGGCCGGTGGGCGGCGCCACGACGGCGGACGGTACGACGGGCGCGAAGGTGCCGACGGCGGCCAGCACGTCCTCCTTGCTCACCGTCCCCTTCGGCCCGGTCGGGGTCAGGGCGGCCAGGTCGATGCCGAGGTCGCGGGCGAGCCGGCGGACCAGCGGTTTGGCGAGGGCGCGGGTGTCGCCGCGGCCGGGGTCCCGTGACGGCCGCGGCGCGACCTCCTCGACCGCCGAGGGGGCCGCCTTGCGCGCGCGCCGCTTGAGCGTGCGCTGGCGCGGCCCGTAGCCGACCAGGGTCACGTCGCCGACCGGCGGCACGTTCGTATCGATCACCTCGGGACCAGCAGGAGCGGCCGACGGGTCGCCGATCCGGATGATCGGGGTGCCGACCTGGACGGTCTCGCCCTCCTTGGCCAGCAGGCCCAGCACCACGCCGGCATAGGGCGAGGGCAGCTCGACGAGCGACTTGGCGGTCTCGATCTCGACGACCACGTCGTTGACGGCGACCACGTCGCCCTCCTTGACCCGCCACGCGACGATCTCGGCCTCGGTGAGGCCCTCGCCGACGTCGGGGAGCTTGAACTCGTTCACACCCGTCATGACCAGGTCCTCTCAGTAGCCGAAGGTGCGGTCGACGGCGTCGAGCACCCGGTCGAGGTCGGGCAACCAGGCCTCCTCGATCCGGGCGGCCGGGTAGGGCGTGTCGTAGCCGCCGACCCTCAGGACCGGCGCCTCGAGCGAGTGGAAGCACTCCTCGGTCACCCGGGCGGCGACCTCGGCGCCGAGGCCGAGCGTCTGGTGGGCCTCGTGGACCACGACGAGGCGACCGGTGCGTCGTACCGACTCGATGACGGGCGCCAGGTCGAGCGGCGAGAGCGTGCGCAGGTCGATCACCTCGATCGAGCGGCCCTCCTCCTCGGCCACGGCGGCGACGTCGAGGCAGGTCGACATCGTCGGGCCGTAGCCGACCAGGGTGACGTCGGAGCCGGGACGTACGACGCGCGAGTGCCACAGCGGCGGCAGCGGGGCGCTCTCGTCGACCTCGCCCTTCGTCGAGTGGTAGAGCCGCTTGGGCTCGAGGAAGATCACCGGGTCGTCGGCGGCGATGGCCTGCTGGAGCATGCCGTAGGCGTCGGCCGGGTTGGAGCAGGTGACCACCTTGAGGCCGGGCGTGTGGACGAACTGCGCCTCGGGCGACTCGCTGTGGTGCTCGACGGCGCCGATGCCGCCGCCGTACGGGATCCGGATGACCATCGGCACCTTCACCCGCCCCTGGCTGCGGAAGTGGAAGCGGGCCACCTGGCACACGATCTGGTCGTAGGCGGGGTAGACGAAGCCGTCGAACTGGATCTCGACCACGGGCCGGTAGCCGCGCAGGGCCAGGCCGACGGCGGTGCCGACGATGCCCGACTCGGCGAGCGGGGTGTCGATGATCCGGTCGTCGCCGAAGTCCTTCTGCAGGCCGTCGGTGATCCGGAAGACGCCGCCGAGCGTGCCGACGTCCTCGCCCATCACGAGGACCTTCTCGTCGTCCTCGAGCGCCTTGCGCAGGCCGGCGTTGAGCGCCTTGGCCACGGTCATCGTCACCATCAGAGCACCTCCTCGAAGGATGCGGCGTGGGCGTCGTACGCCGCCTGCTGGGCCGCGAGCTCGGGCGTCTGCTCGACGTGGACCAGGTCGAAGATGTCGTGGGCGACGGGCTCCGGGAGCTCCTTGCACTCGCGGCGCATCCGCTCGCCGAGCGCGTCGGCCTCGGCCGCGATCGCGGCGAGGTAGGCGTCGTCGACCAGGCCTTCGTTGCGCAGGTGGGTCTCGAGCCGCGCGATCGGGTCCTTGGCCTTCCACGCCTCGACGTCGCCACCGCGCCGGTAGCGGGTCGGGTCGTCGGTGGTGGTGTGTGCGCCCATCCGGTAGGTGTAGGCCTCGACGAAGGTCGGGCCCTGGCCGTCGCGGGCCCGCTGCAGCGCCGCCTGCACCACGGCGTAGGTCGCCAGCACGTCGTTGCCGTCGACGCGGACTCCCGGGAAGCCGAAGCCCTGGGCCCGGCGGTAGAGCGGGATCCGCGTCTGGCGCTCCAGCGGCTCCGAGATCGCCCACTGGTTGTTCTGGCAGAAGAACACGACCGGCGCGTTGTAGGACGCCGCGAAGACGAACGACTCGTTGACGTCGCCCTGCGAGGTCGCCCCGTCGCCGAAGCAGGCGACGACGGCCGTGTCGCGCTCGGGGTCGCCGGTGCCGACAAGGCCGTCGCGCTGGACGCCCATGGCGTAGCCGGTGGCGTGCAGCGAGTGCGCGCCGACCACGATCGAGTAGAGCCCGAAGTTGTGGTCCTGCGGGTCCCAGCCGCCCTGGTCGGTGCCGCGGAACAGGCCGAGCAGGCGGACCGGGTCGATGCCGCGGGTCCAGGCGACGCCGTGCTCGCGGTAGGTCGGGAAGGCGAAGTCCTGGGGCCGCATCGCCCGGCCGGCGCCGATCTGGGCCGCCTCCTGGCCGAGCAGTTGGGGCCACAGGCCGAGCTCGCCGTGCCGCTGCAGCGCGGTGGCCTCGTTGTCGACGCGGCGGACCAGCACCATGTCGCGGTGGAAGCCGCGCAGCTGGTCGGCGGTGAAGTCCGTGTCGAAGGCGGCGGGGTGGACCCGCTCGCCCTCGGGCGTCAGGAGCTGGACCAGCTCGGGTTCGTCGGCGCCGGGGGCCGGTCCGAAGACAGCGTCGGTCATCGCCACTCCTGGTGGGTCCGTGGCAACCGGGTTCGCCGCTGCACGGGTGGGGGAACAAGTGGGCAGGCGGCCCGACTCTAGCCACTCGGGTGGGTGACCGTGTGCCGGATCACTGATCCCACGATACTCGCGGGTCCGGCTCCTGCTCTCGGGAAGATCGCCAGAGCGACCCGGCGACCAGCACGATGCCCACCGGTACGGCGACGAGGAAGCCCCGGGCGTACGGCGACAGCGAGCTGAGCACGGTGTCGAGCATGACCCGGACCAGGTCCTGGTCGCGGGTCTGCGCCTTGTCGACGGCGGCGTCGGTGAGCGGTCCGACGGCGACCATCACGACCACGGCACCGAGCGCACCGCCGAGCGCCGCGAGGCCGAGCGTGCGGATCCGGCCGCGCCACCCCGAGGCGAGCAGCACCGCAGCCGCCACCATGCCTGCCCACAGGAACGGCAGGGCCCGGGCCGGACCGTGCGCCGCGCGGTACGCCGGCCCGGCGTCCACGATCTTCGCCCGCTCCACGACCGGGACCTGCAGCGGGATCCTGGGCAGCACGGCGATCGGGATGCCGCGCCCCGCCAGTTCGGCCAGCACCAGGGCGACGACCCGCGACCCGTCGACGGTGAGGTAGCCGGACCGCGAGGCGTCCGGGTCCTCGAGGATCGCGATCACGTCGTCGTGCAGGTCGGTGTTGGTCTCGCGCCAGTAGTCCGGGAAGGCGGGGCTCTCGACGACCGTCCGGGCGGCCTCCCGCGCCCACTCGCCGACGGCGGCCGGCAGCTGGATCGGGACGTACTGCTGCAGCGCGGCGACCGCCGCAGCCGAGGCGGAGTCGGCCATGACGGTGCGGACCGCGGGGTCCTCGGCGAGCGGGGCGACCGTGTCGACGTACTCCTGGCGGTCGTCGACGCGCGCGGTCACCCACGTCGTCGCGATCACGAACGGCGCCAGGATCGTCGCCACGACGACCAGCAGGAAGGCGGAGAAGGTCCTCATCGTCGTCGCGTCAGCGCTCCTCGTCGTGGGGCGCGGGCGGCGGCTCGATCACGTGCGACATGGGGCATTCCTACCGGCTCTAGACGTCGTCGGCAGCCGCGACCCGCCAGTCGCCGTCGACCCGCGCGAGCTGCAGGGTGCCGCGGTCGGCGGCGCTGCCGCCCTGCCACAGGGCGTCGAACCCGGTCCGGTCCTCGCCGTGGTAGCGGAACTCGACGACGTACTCGACCCGCGCCACGTCGTCCTCGTCGGAACGCACCTGGACGCTGACGTCCACGTCGGTGTCGTCGGCGTAGTCGAGGAAGGGGTTGTCGGCGTTGGCCTTCGCGGCGGAGTCGGCGAAGGCGTCGCAGTCCGCGAACGGGTGACCCTCGAAGAGGACGTGCTGCCAGTCCTCGGTCGCGAGCTCGCACTCGGTCGTCCAGTCGCCGGTCCACTGCGCGGTCAGGAACTCCTCGGCGACCTCGTCCGGTCCGGGGCCCCGGTTCGCCAGCACGAGCGCCACGGCACCGCCGACCACGGCGACGGCGAGCAGCAGCACGATCCCGACGACGGTACGACGACGGCTCACGACGTACCTGCAGCCGGTCCGGCGCCGGCCAGGCCGGCGACGAAGTCGAGCTTGTCCAGCACCGGGGCGGGGATCACGAAGGGGTACACGTCGTCCTTGCCCATCGAGCGGTTGATCTGGTTGAGCGCCACCGACAGCGGGACCCACACGGCCCGCACCAGGTCGCGGAAGACGCTGAACGCGGCGACGTCGACCGTCACCAGGCCGTAGGCGGCTGCTGTCTCGCAGGTGTCGTTGATGTGCAGGTAGTGCGCGAAGGTCTCCGCGAAGTCCTCGAACGGGTGCATGGTGGCGTAGGTCGTGATCGCCCACCCCTCCCAGCCCGCCGGCGGGCCCCCGGCGTAGTGGCGGTCGATCGCGGCCTGGTAGTCGGCGGTCTCGTCACCGAAGAGCTCGCGGCAGCGGGCCAGCCGGTCCGGGTGCGCCTCGGTGACCAGCCGGGACTGGAGGAAGTGGCCGACCTCGTGGCGCAGGTGGCCGAGCAGCGTGCGGTACGGCTCGCCGAGCTCCTCACGGATCCGCTCCCGCCGCGCGTCGTCGGACTCGGCCAGGTCGATGGTGATCACGCCGTCCGCGTGCCCGATCACGACGTTCTCGTCGACGCTCGACAGCATGTCGAAGACCAACCCGTCGAGGTCGAACCCGAGCGAGTCGAGCTCGACGACGAGGTGCCGCTTGGCCGCCTCGGCGGCGGGGAACTGCGCCATGCCCTCGAGGTCCTCGGCCGCCGGCCGGGTGCGGGTCAGGTCGCACGCCGAGCACTGGCCCCCCTCGATCGGCGCCAGCCAGGTGCAGCCCGAGAGGTTGAGGTTCGCGCACACGTGCCAGACCAGGCCGGCCTGGTCGACGTACCGGCCGTCGGCGTCGAGCGGGACGAGGTCACGCTCGGTGCGGGAGAAGCCGAGCGCCGTGCCGCAGGAGACGCAGACGGAGTTCTCGAAGAAGAGCGGGCTGTCACAGATCCGGCAGGTGAACGCGCGCATCAGGTTTCCTTCCGGTCGGGTCGAGCGGGGACCATCAGATCGGCGCCACGTCGACGGAGACGGCGAGCTGGGACTTCTTGGCCTCGGTGAAGATCACGCCCTTGAGGGGAGGGACGTCGCCGTAGTCGCGGCCCCACGCGAGGGTGACGTAGCGGTCGTTCTGCCACTGGTCGTTGGTCGGGTCGAGGGCGAGCCACTCGTCGTCGCCGAGCCAGACCGCGACCCACGCGTGCGAGGCGTCGGCGCCCACCACGCGCTCCTTGCCGGGCGGCGGCTCGGTGGCGAGGTAGCCGCTGACGTAGCGCGCGGCGAGGCCGTGGGCACGCAGCGCGGAGAGCGTGAAGTGGGCGAAGTCCTGGCACACGCCGGCGCGCTTGGCGAGGATCTCCGAGACCGTCGAGGTGACCGTCGTGGCGGTCGCGTCGTAGTCGAAGTCGGCGTGGATGCGGTGCACCAGGTCGGTGACCGCCTCGCCGACCGGCCGGCCCGGGGTGAGCGAGTCGGCGGCGTAGTCGCGCGCGCCGCCGTGCACGGGGACCGCGGCGCTCGGCAGCGCGAAGTCGGTGGCCCTCCACGCGCCGGGGGCGGCCGGTGACAGCAGCGGGCGCACCGACTCCCACGGTCGCGCGGCGGCCTCCTCGTCGACCGCCGGCGGTACGACGTCGACCTCGCCGCTGCCGACGACGACCAGCTGGCTGTGCGGGCTGGTCACCTGGAAGTAGGTGACCGTGTTGCCGTAGTAGTCGGCATCGCGGCTGAGGTCGCCCGGCTCGGGGTCGACCCGCACGTCGTAGCCGGTCACCTGCTGCCACGGCAGCGAGCGCGGGACGAGGTGGCCGATGCCGTAGCTGTCGGTGACGTCGTCGTCGTAGGTGTAGGTCGTGCGGTGCTCGACCCGGTAGCGCGTCATGTCGTCGCCTCGGTCAGGTCTGGGAGCACGCCGAAGCTGCGCGGGCGCGGTCCGGTCGCGAAGTGCAGGTCGCGGACGGCCTCGGCGATCCGCTCCAGCTGCGCGGTGACGTCGTCGAGGAAGACCACCAGGTGCGGGCGCTCGACACCGCCGATGGCGACCAGCGCGGAGACGTCGGTGCCCTCGACCTCGGCGATCAGGTCGTCGAGCAGCCGCTCGGGCCGGGTCGAGCCGGTCGAGGCGACCTGGCCGGCGAGGTGCTCGTGCAGGCGGTGGAGAGCGAACACCAGCGAGCGCGGGTTCTCCGGGTCCATCAGCAGCAGGTCGAGGACGCCGGCCGGGCGGACGTAGTCGCGGTAGCGGCGGCGGTGGGTGACCGAGCTCTCCGCCGCGGTCAGCACGGCGGCCAGGACCTCGCGGTCGACGTCGAGCCCGCGGCGCTCGGTGGTGAGCCGGAGCAGGTGGCAGACCTGCAGGCTGCGCTCGAGGTAGCGCCCGGCAGCGGCCATGTGCCAGCCGGCGTCGCGGATCATGCTCGCCGTCACGCCCTGCAGCGCCAGCACGGCGGTGAGCATCCGGCCGGCCGACTCGGCGACCTGGTGGCTGTGGTGCGACCCCTCGAGGACGGCGGTGGCACGGTCGACCGAGCCCATCGCGCGCCAGGCGTCGGTCGACATCTGGTCGCGCACGCCGGTCAGCGCGTCGCGCAGTCCGTCGAGCGAGTGGGCGGCCGAGCCGGCGCGGTCCGGGTCGAGGAGCACCGAGCGCAGGTCGTCCTCGTCGTCGTCGTACGCACGGCCGGAGAGGCGGTGCACGGCCGACATCAGCACGTCGGAGCTCACGCCACCGGTCGTGCGCGGACGGGTGCGGTAGTCCGCGACCAGCACGTGCGCCGCGAGCACCAGCCGGAGCATGTCCTCGGCACGCTCGGAGTAGCGCCCGAACCAGAACATGTCGTCGAGCACGCGCGGCACGGTCGCCGGCAGCGAGCGCACGGCCGTCATCGGCAGCACGTCGGTCAGCCCCTGGTCGGGCTGCGAGGTGTCGTCCTTGAGGACCCAGACGTCCTTGCTCGCGACCGTCCGGTCGCCGTCGCGGGCGGTGGCGAGGCCGCCGAGCAGCGGCCGGTACGCCGAGCCGTAGCGCAGTGTGAACGCTCTCAGCAGCACGTCGGCGGGCCGCGCGGTGCGCCCGCGCCAGGTCGGCGACTGCGAGAGCTGCATCCGCTGCTGGCCGACGAAGGCGTGCGGCCGCGCGGCGACCGTGAGCCGGATCCGCTCGGGCGAGGCGCCGGTGAGGGTCAGGTCGGAGCCGTCGATGGAGCGCACCACGACCTCGTCGAGGTGGTCGAGCACGTGGTCCAGCCCGTCGGGGTCGCCGCACCACCAGGTCGGCACCGACTCCAGCCGCAGCGGCTCACCCAGCAGGTGCTCGCAGGCGGCGGGCAGGAAGGGCAGCAGGCCGGGGTTCTCGAGGACGCCCGAGCCCAGCCCGTTGACCACGCGGACCCGGCCGCGCCGCACGGCCTCCGCGAGACCCGAGACGCCCAGCTGCGAGTCGCCGCGCAGCTCCAGCGGGTCGC
This sequence comes from Nocardioides sp. Root240, assembly GCF_001428825.1. Lineage (GTDB taxonomy): Bacteria > Actinomycetota > Actinomycetes > Propionibacteriales > Nocardioidaceae > Nocardioides. Next base: position 508,562 of record NZ_LMIT01000010.1, read on the forward strand.
TCCACGCCGCGTCGACCCGACGCAGGATCACGTCGACGCGCTCCAGGCGCTGCGGCGTCTTCATCAGCACCCAGCCGTCGCGCACGGTCAGGTCGCTGCCCTGGACGAGGGGGAAGCCGAGGTTCGAGGCGATCGCGGCCTGGTCGTAGTAGGTCTCCGAGTGCAGCCCCGGGCTGAGCACCACGACGCGCGGGTCGGGCAGGTCGCCGGTCGCCGACTGCAGCAGCGCCGACCGCAGCGCCCACAGGTACGGCGCCATCCGGTGCAGGTCGGCCTCGCGGTAGAGCTCCGGCATGACCCGGCTGAGCACGCGGCGGTTCTCCAGCGCGTAGCCGAGGCCCGACGGCGCCTGGGTGCGGTCACCGAGCACGCGCCAGGTGCCGTCGGCGTCGCGGCCCAGGTCGGTCGCGGACAGCACGAGCGGCCGGGGGTCGACCGACGACTGCCGGGCCATGATCCGCGTGAAGCCACGGTGCCCGAGCACGACCGCCGGCGGCACGATGCCCTCGGCCAGCAGGGTCTGCTCGCCGTACAGGTCGGCGAGGACGGCGTTGAGGAGCTCGGCGCGCTGGGCCAGGCCGACCTCGAGCTGCCGCCACGAGGGGGCGTCGACGATCAGCGGGACCGGGTCGAGCCGCCAGCGGGTGGGTCGCTCGCCGGGCCGGGAGTAGGTGACGCCGTCGTCCTCGAGGAAGCGCGCGATCTCGTCGGCGACGCGCCGCATGTCGTCGGCGTCGATCCGGGTCGCGACCTCCGCGAGCCGCTTCCAGGGCGCGCGCAACGAGCCGTCCGGGCCGACCACCTCGTCGTACCGGCTCGTGACCTCGGCGTCACCGCCACCGTTCCCGGACCCGGCCAGGGTCGGCTGGGTGAGTCCCGCGGCGTAGTCCCGCAGAACGGTCACGGGCCGCTCCGCGGCGTCCTCGACGCCACGCGCCGCAGGTCCAGGGTGTGGGGGTACTCGGTCGACGCGACCTCGCGCGCCAGCCGGCGCAGCACGGCGACGTCGATCGGGCCGGCCGTGTGGCGGCGCGGCTCGAAGCGCGCGGCACGGCGGGCCTCGGCCTCCTGGGCGTTGACCGGCGGGTGGTCGTAGGTGCGGCCGCCCGGGTGCACGACGTGGTACGTCGCCCCACCCAGGCTCACACCGGCGGCCACGTCGACGACGTCGAAGGTCAACGGCGAGTCGACCGGGATCGACGGGTGCAGCGCCGACCACGGCGCCCAGGCCTTGTAGCGCACGCCGCCGTAGTGGCCCGTGGGGACGGGTCCGGGGTCGACGGCGGTCAGCGGCACGGGAACACCCTGACATGTGACGAGGTGGCGGTCAGGATCGATTCCACGCACCGTCACCTGGATCCGCTCGACCGAGGAGTCGACGTAGCGCGCCGTGCCGGAGCCGGTCGCCTCCTCGCCGAGGACGTGCCACGGCTCGACGCCCTGGCGCAGCTCCAGGCTGATGCTGCCGGCGACGTCGGCGAAGCCGATCCGCGGGAACCGGAACTCCGTGAACGGCGCCAGCCACGCGGGATCGAAGTCGATGCCCGCCGCGACGAGGTCGGCGACGACCTCGTGGATGTCGGCGATCGCGCCCTGCGGGAGCAGGAAGTCCTCGTGCAGCCGGGTGCCCCAGCGCACCAGGGGCGCGGTCGACGGGTCGATCGGCCGGTCCCAGAACATCGCGACCAGGCTGCGCACGAGCAGCGCCTGGACCAGCGCCATCTGCGGGTGCGGCGGCATCTCGAAGCCGCGCAGCTCCAGGAGCCCGAGCCGGCCGCGGGTCGAGTCCGGGCTGTAGAGCTTGTCGATGCAGAACTCGGCGCGGTGGGTGTTTCCGGTGAGGTCGGTCAGCAGGTGGCGCAGCGCGCGGTCGACCAGCCACGGGCGCGGCTCGCCCTCGGCGGCCGTCCGCAGCACCTCGGCGCAGGCGATCTCCATCTCGTAGACCGACTCCGGCCGGCCCTCGTCGAAGCGCGGTGCCTGGCTGGTCGGGCCGATGAAGCGGCCGGAGAAGAGGTACGACAGCGACGGGTGGCGCTGCCAGTAGGTCACCAGGCTGACCAGCAGGTCCGGCCGGCGCAGCAGCGGGCTGTCGACCGGCTGGTGCCCGCCGAGGGTGAGGTGGTTGCCGCCGCCGGTGCCGGTGTGGAGGCCGTCGAGGTCGAACTTCTCGGTCGACAGCTTCACCCGCCGGGCCTCGGAGTAGAGCGCGGTCGTCAGGTCGCGCTGCTCGGCCCAGGACCGGGTCGGCTGCACGTTGACCTCGATGACGCCGGGGTCGGGCGTGACCGACAGCTGCACGAGCCGCGGGTCGGGCGGCGGCTGGTAGCCCTCGAGCACGACCGTCGTGGCCGTGCCCGCGGCGGCGGTCTCGACGACGTGGAGCAGGTCGGCGTAGTCCTCGAAGCGGGTGGTCGGCGGCAGGAAGACGTGGACGTGCCCGTCGCGCTCCTCGAAGGCGAGCGCCGTCCGGTCGGCACCCTCGGCCGTCGCGAGGGCGACCGGCGGGATGCCGGGGACGACGGACTCCCCCGCCTCGAGGTACGACGGCTGGGCGGGCGCCTCCGGGTCGGTCCAGTCGATCGAGTCCAGCGGCAGCCGGAGCCCGACGGCGCTGGTACCGGGGCTGAGGACCAGCCGGCCGCGGCGGAACCGCCAGTCGGGGCTGGTCCAGCCGGTCTCGCCCGTTGTGAGCGGTAACACCCAGCCGGTCGGCTCGGTGACGTCGGCGTCCAGGCGGGCGACCAGGTCCTCGGTGGCATCGCTCTCACCGGCCGTCGGCCGGTCGCCGTCGGGCTGGGCGACGTGGGCGACCAGCGCGGCGAAGGGGTCCTCGAAGGCCGGCCGCAGCTGGTCGCCGGGGAGGCCGAGGAGACGGGCCACCTCGGCGCCGACGGCCTCGGCGGCGGCGCCGGTCGCGGCCCCGGGCGCCCACGGGTCGGCGAGCAGCGCCGGGTCCGCCCACAGCGGCTCACCGTCGGCGCGCCACTGCAGCCCGATCGCCCACCGGGGCAGCGGCTCGCCGGGGTACCACTTGCCCTGGCCGCGGTGCACGACGCCGCCCTCGGCGTACCGGGTACGAAGGCGGTCCGCGAGCTCGGTCGCCAGCCGGCGCTTCTCGGGACCGTCGGCGTCGGTGCTCCACTCGGGCGTCGAGGAGTCCTCGAGCGAGACGAAGGTGGGCTCGCCGCCCATCGTCAGCCGCACGTCGCCGGCCTCGAGCCGCTTGTCGACCGCCGCGCCGAGCTCGTCGATGCGGGCCCACTGCGACGCCGTGTACGGCGCCGTGACCCGCGGGTCCTCGTGCACCCGGGTGACGGTGTTGCTGAACCCGAAGGTCACCTCGACGGGGTCGGTGGCGCCCTCGATCGGCGCGGCGGAGCTCGGGTGCGGCGTGGCCGAGAGCGGGATGTGTCCCTCGCCCGCGAAGAGCGCGCTGGTCGGGTCCATCCCGACCCACCCGGCACCGGGCAGGAAGACCTCCGCCCACGCGTGCAGGTCGGTGAAGTCCTCGGTCGGGCCGGTCGGGCCGTCGAGGCCCTCGGTCGCGAACGCGTCGGACGCCAGCTGGACGAGGTAGCCCGAGACGAAGCGGGCGGCCAGGCCGTACTGGCGCAGCAGGCTGACGAGCAGCCACGCCGAGTCGCGGCACGACCCGATCCCGCTGGCGAGGGTGTGGTCCGGCGTCTGGACGCCCGGCTCCATCCGCACCGAGTACGCCACGTCACGGTGCACCGCGGAGTTGAGCTCGGCGAGGAACTGCACGGTCGCGACGCCGTCCTCCGGCAGCGGCGGCAGGCCCTCGCGCCAGGCGCCGGTCGCCTCCGAGTCGGCGACCGGGCGCAGGTACGGCGCGAGGTCCGCGGCGAGGTGCTCGTCGTAGGCGAACGGGACGCGCTCGGCGTACTCCTCGATGAAGAAGTCGAACGGGTTGATCACCATCAGGTCGGCCACCAGCCCGACCGTGATGTCGAGGGTCTTCACCTTCTCGGGGAAGACCAGCCGGGCCAGCCAGTTGCCGAACGGGTCCTGCTGCCAGTTGACGAAGTGCCCGGCCGGCTCGACCTTCAGCGTGTAGGCCTCGATCGGCGTACGGCAGTGCGGGGCCGGCCGCAGTCGCACGACGTGCGGCCCGACGGCGACCGGGTGGGCGAAGTCGTACGTCGTGCGATGCTCCAGCGCGACCTTGATCGACATGGGGTCAGCCTAGGGACCCGCACCGCATCGCAGGTTTCGGCGAGGTCACGACCCCCGGGCTGCTCGTCGCGCCGCCCGCCGTTTCTGCACGGAGGAGCGAACGAGGAACGAGTGAGCGGGGGAGGAAGAAACGGCTTTTCGAGGCGGGGCGACATGCCCGAGCGGAGCGAGGGCCTGACGAGCAGAGCGTCATCCGGCCTGGCTGATCCGCCAGTGCCCGTCCTCCTGCACCAGGCTCACCGTCGACGACTCCTTGTCGCCGCCGAAGATGATCTGCACCGGCACCTTCGCGGTCGAGCCGGTGATCGTCGCCTTGCCGACCGCGTAGTCGACCTGGTCCTCGAAGCCGGTGGGGATGTCGTCGGGGTCGCAGTTCCCCTCCTTCTCGAGGTACGCCTCGGTGACCAGGTCCTCGGCGGTCGCGCAGTCGCCGCTGAACACCGAGTTCATGAACGCCTCGACCACCGCCTCGGGGTCGTCGGCGACGGCGTCGGCCGTGCTGCTGCCCTGCGGCGACGGGGCGTCCGTGGTGGATGCGTCGGTGGCGTCCGTGGAGTCGGTGGCGTCGGTCGGTTCGGTGGGCTCGTCGGTGGGCTCGTCGGTGCCGGTGTCGTCGCTGGGCGAGGTGCTCTCGCTGGTCGTGTCGCGCCCGTCCGCGTCGTCGTCACCGTCGTCGTCGCCCGTCAGCAGCAGGACGAGGCCGACGACGACCCCGACCAGCGCGAGCGCGCCGAGGATGCCGAGGGCGATCAGCAGTCCCTTGCCGCGTCCGGAGGGACCGCCCGGCGGCGGGAAGCCCGGCGGGCCGCTCGGGGGGCCACCCGGCGGGAAGCCGGGCGGCGGGAAGGCCGGCGGGGGACCCGGGGGCGGCGGCGGGTACGAGGGAGGCGGGACGGCGCCGTACGGCTGGTTCGGGTCGCTCATTGCATCTGCTCCAGGTAGTCGGAGAACCAGTCCTCGATCTTCGAGGGGTCGGTCGGCATGCCGGAGAACAGCTCGCTCGGCGGGATCTCGGTCCCGTTGCCCGGCAGGTCGGGGAAGTCGGACGGGTTGATCGAGGGGAAGTCCGACGGGTCGATCGAGGGGAAGTCCGACGGGTCGATCGTGGGGGTGTCGAGGGTCGGCGCTGCGCTGCCGTCGCTCTCCTCGGTCACCGAGGACGTCGCGTCGTCGGTCGTCGTCCCCGACTTGTCGTCATCACCACGCTGGGTCACCAGGAGGATGCCGACGACCACGACGGCCACCGCCACCAGCGCGCCGAGCACACCGATCGCGATCCGCAGGCCCTTGCCTCCTCCGACCTGGAGCTGGCTGGGAGTGGGTTCGGGCACCTTTTCTCCTGGGGTGGTGATGCGTGGGGGGCGCCCCCCACCGTATCCATCCCGCGCCGCACCGCCTCGCCGGTGCGGCCGCACGCGGCACAATGGCACCCATGTCCGCCGTACCCGCTGCCCGGAAGGCGTTCTCCGCCCTGGGCGTCGAGCACGCCTCGACGGTCTCCCGGGTCGCCGCGGAGCTGCGGCGGGCAGTGTTCGAGGGTGAGCTGGAGAGCGGCACGCCGCTGCGCGAGATCGCGCTCGCCGAGTCGCTGGGCGTGTCCCGGCCGACCGTGCGCGAGGCCCTGACCGTGCTCGTCGCCGAGGGCCTGGCCACCCGCGAGCCGCACCGCGGCGTCGCCGTCGCGACCCCGCGCGCCGACTCGGTGCGCGACGTGTGTCGCGCCCGGTGGGTCCTCGAGGGCGCCGGCGTCCACGCCTGGACCGTCGCCGATCCGGCGCGGCGACAGCGGGTCCGGGACACGCTCGACGCCTACACGGCCGCGGTCCGGGGTGGTGAGGCGTCGTACGAGGAGCTCAATGAGCGCCACCTCTCCTTCCACGTCTCGCTCGTGGAGCTGACCGGCAGCCCGCGGCTGGTGCAGATGGCCGAGGCGCTGATGGACGAGCTCAAGCTCGCCCTCGCCCAGGTCGACCGCCTGCACCGCAACGCCCACGACGAGGCCGAGGCCCACGAGGGTCTGGTCGCCCTGCTCGAGGCCGGCGACATCGACGGTCCCGGCGGCGCCGCCGCCTTCCTGCGCAAGCACATCGACGACGCCGAGGTCGAGGTCATCGAGGCGCTCGGGCTGGAGTGAGGCCGCCGCACCTGAGCGGAGCGAAGGTGCGGATGCAGGCCGAAGGTCGAGGAGCGCCGGCGAGCTCGCGCAGCGGAGCAAGCGAGGTCGTGGCGCGTCACGAGACCCGAGCCCGTTGCGTGGCGGAACCCGCCTGCAGCCCGTGCAAGGCGTCTCGTCGCGGTCGCTGCGCGACCTCCTCGACGTACCCGGCGACCTGCCAGACTGGGGCCATGATCGCCTTCCTCTCCCGCTGGGGGATCACCGCCGCGTCGCTGGCGCTCGCCGCCGGGCTGATCGACGGGATCTGGTTCAAGGGCGCCACCGAGGGCCGCGCCGAGATCGACGACAAGATCGTGCCGCTCCTCGTGGTCGCGCTGATCTCGTGCGGCATCACCGCGTGGGTGAAGCCGGTGCTCACCCTGCTGTCGATCCCGTTCATCCTGGTGACGCTCGGGCTCTTCCTGATCGTGCTGAACGCGTTGCTGCTGCGGTTCACCGCGTGGCTCGCCGACCAGGCCGACCTCGGCTTCCACGTCGAGGGCTTCTGGCCGGCCGTGTGGGGTGCGATCATCATCAGCGTCACGACCTGGTTCCTCGACGCGATCGTCGGCGTCGAGGACTGATGACCGCCTCCGTCCCCGCGCCCCGCTCCCCGGGGCGCTACGTCGTGTCCGTCGTGTGCCTCGGCAACATCTGCCGATCCCCCATGGCCGACGTCGTCCTCCAGGCCCGCGTCGCCGACGCCGGGCTCGACGACCGGGTCGAGGTGCTCAGCGCCGGCACCGGCGACTGGCACGCCGGCGACCGGATGGACCGCCGGGCCGCCGCACTCCTCACCTCCGAGGGGTACGACGCCAGCCGTCACCGCGCCCAGCAGGTCCTGCCCGACTGGCTCGACCAGCACGACCTCGTCCTCGCGATGGACCAGGAGAACCTGCGCGACCTGCGCGCCCTGGGTGCCCTCGCCGGCGCCGGGCCGCAGCGGCTGCGCCTGTTCCGCGACTTCGACCCGGCGGGCCCGGGCGACGTACCCGACCCGTACTACGGGGGCGACGCCGGCTTCCGAGGCGTGCTGGACATGGTCGAGCGCACGGCCGACGCCCTCGTCGCGCAGCTCGCGGCCGTCGTACCCGACTGACAAAGGACGCGCGGGTTCTTTGTGGGGTCGGTCGTGGAGGGCGGTTGACGCAGGTCGTAGATTGCTAGGACGTCCTAGTAATTGCGGTAGAGGAGAACACAGATGACGAACATCGAACGGGTCGGCGTGGTCGGCGGCGGCCTGATGGGGTCAGGCATCGCCGAGGTGAGCGCCCGCGCCGGCAAGGACGTCATCGTCGCCGAGTCCTCCCCCGCGGCCGCCGACGCCGCCCGCGCCCGACTGGAGGCCTCCCTCAAGCGCGCGGAGAGCCGCGGCAAGATCACCTCCGCCGACGAGGTGCTCGCCCGGATCCGCGTCGTCGACGACCTTACCGCCCTCGCCGACCGCGACCTCGTCGTCGAGGCGATCGTCGAGGACGAGCAGGCCAAGACGGGCCTCTTCCGGCAGCTCGACGAGATCGTCACCTCCCCCGACGCGATCCTCGCCTCGAACACCTCCTCGATCCCGATCATGAAGCTCGCGGTCGCCACCAGCCGCCCCACCCACGTGCTCGGCGTCCACTTCTTCAACCCGGTCCCCGTGCTCTCGCTCGTCGAGCTGGTCCCCTCGCTGATGACCGACGAGGCGACCACCGAGCGCGCCCGCGCCTTCGTCCAGGACGACCTCGGCAAGCACGCCATCGACTGCCAGGACCGCGCGGGCTTCGTCGTCAACGCCCTGCTGATCCCGTTCATCCTCTCCGCGATCCGGATGTTCGAGTCCGGCTTCGCCTCCGCCGAGGACATCGACCAGGGCCTCGTCCAGGGCGCCGCCCACCCCCAGGGCCCGCTCGCCCTCGCCGACCTGATCGGCCTCGACACCGTCAAGGCCGTCGCCGAGTCGCTCTACGAGGAGTTCAAGGAGCCGCTGTACGCCGCCCCGCCGCTCCTCGCGCGGATGGTCGAGGCGCGCCTGCTCGGCCGCAAGTCCGGCCGCGGCTTCTACACCTACGGCTGATCCCGCTTCTCCTGCTGGGCTCCGCCCGCACCCGGTGCGGGCGGAGCCCAGCAGGAGCCGACGTCAGTCCGGGAAGTCCCCCGACGACCGCCGCACCTTCCGCAGCAATTGGTAGGCGTCGCCCTGCTGCCGGTCGGTGAGGCCGGTGATCGCGAAGTCGATCCCCTCGACCGCGGCGGTGGCCTTCTTCACCGTGCTGCGGCCGGTCGCCGTCAGCCGGGCGAGGGTACGACGCCGGTCGTCCTCGTCCGGGACGCGCTCCACGAAGCCCTGCGCCTCCAGTCGGTCGATCGCGCTGGTGACCGAGGTGGGGTGCACCATGAGCCGCTCGCCGATCTTGCTGAGCGGCAGCTCGCCGCGCTTGCTGAACAGCAGCAGCACGAGCACCTCGTAGCGGGAGAAGGTCAGCCCGAAGGGCTTCAGGGCGCCGTCGAGGGCGCCGATCATCAGCTGCTGCACGCGCATCACCGACGTGGCCAGGCGCATCGACGTCGCGTCGCCGAAGTGCTGCTCCCACAGGTCGCCCGCACGATCGATCGGGTCGAAGGGCAGGCGCGGGTCGGGCATGGGGCGACCCTATGACATCGGCCACGCGGACGGCGGCAGGCACTTCCCATATTTACTAGGACGTCCTACTATCGGAGGTCCGAGCACTTCCGAACGCCGCGGAGGATCCCCGCATGTCCGACACCGCCCTGCACGTCCCCGAGCACCCGGTCCGCCTGGTCACCGCGTCGAGCCTCTTCGACGGTCACGACGCATCGATCAACATCATGCGGCGGATCTTCCAGAGCCAGGGCTGCGAGGTCATCCACCTCGGGCACAACCGCTCCGTGGCCGAGGTGGTCGAGGCGGCGATCGAGGAGGACGTCCAGGGCATCGCGGTGTCGTCGTACCAGGGCGGGCACGTGGAGTACTTCGAGTACCTCACCGAGCTCCTCCGCGAGCGCGGCGCGGGTCACATCCGCGTCGTCGGCGGCGGCGGGGGCGTGATCGTCCACGACGAGATCGACCGCCTCCGCAAGTCCGGCGTCACCATCTTCTCCCCCGAGGACGGCCAGCGCCTCGGCCTGCCCGGCATGGTGAACACGGTGGTGAAGGACTGCGACGTCGACCTGTGGGAGACGGGGAGCGTCACCGCCGACCAGGTGCTCAGCGGCGACCGCACCGCGCTCGCCCGGGCCATCACCGGCGCCGAGCTCGGCAAGCTCGACGACGCCCTGCTCGAGCGGCTGCGCAGCGCCGCCGCGGAGCGGCACGTGCCCGTGCTCGGCATCACCGGCACCGGCGGCTCGGGCAAGTCCAGCCTCACCGACGAGCTGGTACGACGCCTGCGCACCGACCAGCAGGACAAGATCCGGGTCGCGGTGCTCGCCGTCGACCCCACCCGGCGCAAGGGCGGCGGCGCGCTGCTCGGCGACCGGATCCGGATGAACAGCCTGGACCTCAACGGCCCGGGCCTGGACCGCGACCGCGTCTACTTCCGCAGCCTCGCCACCCGAGGCGCGCACGAGGTCCCCGAGCACCTCACCGACGTGCTGGACGTCATCAGGTCGGCCGGCTTCGACCTCGTCATCGTCGAGACGCCGGGCATCGGGCAGGGCGACGCCGCGATCGTCCCCTTCGTCGACACCTCGCTCTACGTGATGACACCCGAGTTCGGCGCCGCCTCGCAGCTGGAGAAGATCGACATGCTCGACTTCGCCGACGCCGTGGCGATCAACAAGTTCGAGCGCCGCGGCGCCGCTGACGCGCTGCGCGACGTCGGCCGCCAGATGGTCCGCAACCGCGAGGCGTTCGGCAAGCAGCCCTCGGACATGCCCGTCTTCGGCACCTCGGCCGCGACCTTCGACGACGACGGCGTGACGGCGCTCTACCAGTTCCTGCGCGGCCTCCTCGTCGACAAGGGACTCGTCGCCGACGAGGGCCTGCTCGCCGCGGTGGAGGGCAAGCAGTCGACCCGGATCCAGCAGGTGCTGCCCGGCGAGCGGGTGCGCTACCTCGCGGAGATCGCGCACACCGTGCGCGGCTACCACGCCGACACCGAGCTGCTCGTCGCCAAGGTACGCCGTGCGCAGCGCTTCACCGCCGTGGCCGAGGAGCTCGACGAGATCGAGGACCTCGCGGCCGCCGCCGCCCGCGCCAACGACGACCTGCCGCTGGACGTGCGCGACCAGCTGAGCGAGTGGCCCGCCGTCGTGGCGTCGTACGACGAGGACACCCGCGCCAACGGGCGGGTCTCGCTGTCCGGCAACCACGTGCCGCGCGTCGCCGTACCTCGCTACGACGACCAGGGCGAGCTGGTCCGCTTCTGGCGCCGGGAGAACCTGCCGGGCAGGTTCCCCTTCACCGCCGGGGTCTTCCCGTTCAAGCGCGCGGACGAGGACCCGGCCCGCATGTTCGCGGGCGAGGGCGACCCGTTCCGGACCAACAAGCGCTTCAAGCTGCTCTCCGAGGGACAGCCCGCCACCCGGCTGTCGACCGCGTTCGACTCGGTCACCCTCTACGGCCGCGACCCTGACGAGCGCCCCGACATCTACGGCAAGATCGGCACCTCGGGCGTCTCCGTCGCCACTCTCGAGGACATGAAGGCGCTCTACGACGGCTTCGACCTCCTCTCCCCGACCACGTCGGTCTCGATGACGATCAACGGCCCGGCGCCCACGGTGCTGGCGTTCTTCCTGAACACCGTCATCGACCAGGCCAAGGAGCGCGGCATCGATCCGGCCGAGGCCCTGAAGACCGTGCGCGGCACCGTGCAGGCCGACATCCTCAAGGAGGACCAGGGCCAGAACACCTGCCTGTTCTCCACCGAGTTCTCGCTGCGCTGCATGGCCGACATCCAGGAGTGGTTCATCCAGCAGCAGGTGCGCAACTTCTACTCGGTGTCCATCTCGGGCTACCACATCGCCGAGGCGGGGGCGAACCCCATCAGCCAGCTCGCGTTCACGCTGGCCAACGGGTTCACCTACGTCGAGTCGTACCTCGCCCGCGGCATGGCGATCGACGACTTCGCGCCCAACCTGTCGTTCTTCTTCTCCAACGGCATGGACCCCGAGTACTCCGTCATCGGTCGCGTCGCGCGCCGGATCTGGGCCGTCGCGATGCGGGACAAGTACGGCGCCAACGAGCGCTCGCAGAAGCTGAAGTACCACGTGCAGACGTCGGGCCGCTCCCTGCACGCGCAGGAGATGGACTTCAACGACATCCGCACCACCCTGCAGGCGCTCATCGCGATCTACGACAACGCGAACTCCCTGCACACCAACGCCTACGACGAGGCCGTCACCACCCCGTCGACCGAGTCGGTGCGGCGCGCCCTCGCGATCCAGCTGATCATCAACCGCGAGTGGGGGCTGGCGATGAACGAGAACCCGCTGCAGGGTTCGTTCGTCATCGACCAGCTCACCGACCTGGTCGAGGAGGCGGTCCTGCTGGAGTTCGACCGGATCTCGGAGCGCGGCGGCGTCCTCGGCGCGATGGAGACCGGCTACCAGCGCGGCCGGATCCAGGACGAGTCGATGCTCTACGAGCACAAGAAGCACGACGGCACGCTGCCGATCATCGGCGTCAACACCTTCCGCAACCCCGCGGCCGGCGACGGCACCCCCGACGAGATCGAGCTCGCCCGCGCGACGACGGAGGAGAAGGACTCCCAGCTCGCCCGCGTGCGCGACTTCCAGGGCCGCCACACCGACGAGGCCGCGGCGGCGATCGCCCGGCTCAAGGAGGCCGCCACCAGCGGTGAGAACGTCTTCGCCGTCCTCATGGACGCTGCGCGGGTGTGCTCGCTGGGCCAGGTCACCGAGGCCTTCTTCGAGGTCGGCGGGCAGTACCGCCGCAACGTCTGAGAAAACTTTCGAGGCGCATGTCGAAAGCGTCCGCGGTCGTTCGACGTAGGTTCGTAAGTCACCCACCTACGACCGAGAAGGACTGATCAAGATGCCGCGTTTCATGGGTTTCGTGCGGATGGAAGAGGGACAGGGCATGCCGCCGCAGGCGCTGTTCGACGCGATGGACGTCTACATCGGCGAGCAGGCCCAGCAGGGTCACTTCCTCGACGGGGGCGGCCTGTTCGGCCTCGAGGACGCCGTGAACTTCGTCGTCCGTACCGGTGAGGTCACCCGCGTCGACGGCCCGTACGCCGAGGCGCGGGAGGCCGTGGGCGGCTGGGCGCTGCTGCAGTACGACAGCCTCGAGGAGGCCATCGCCGGGCAGGAGGAGTTCGCGCAGCTCCACGCCAAGCACTGGCCCGAGTGCACGATGGTCGCCACGCTGCGCCAGGTCCCCGACGAGCCGCCGACGCCGGCCGACGCCTGACCGACCGGCTCACCACGCGTCGTGTGCCGTGCGGCCAGCCCTAGGCTGGCCGCATGGCCGACGCCACCACCGCCGACGCGATCACCGCCACCTGGCGCCTCGAGTCGGCCCGCCTCGTCGGCGCGCTCGCCCGGATGACCCGGGACGTGGAGCTCGCGGAGGACCTCGCCCAGGACGCGCTGGTCGCCGCCCTGGAGCACTGGCCGACGTCCGGCGTCCCCGAGAACCCGGCGGCCTGGCTGATGACGACCGCCAAGCGGCGCGCCGTCGACACGTTCCGGCGCGCCGAGACGCTGCGCCGCAAGACCGACGAGCTCGGCCACGCCGCGAGGGAGGTGAGCACGATGCCCGACCTGGACGCCCAGGTCGACCACATCGAGGACGACGTCCTGCGACTGGTCTTCCTCTGCTGCCACCCGGCGCTGACGCCCGAGTCCCGTGCCGCGCTCACCCTGCGCCTGGTCGGCGGACTGACCACCGACGAGATCGCACGCGGCTTCCTCGTGCCCAGCACCACGATGGGCCAGCGCATCTCGCGCGCCAAGAAGACCCTCGCCGAGGCCGGCGCGGAGCTCGAGCTGCCGACCGGCGACGAGCGCACCCGCCGCCTCGACGACGTGATGGCGGTGGTCTACCTCGTCTTCACCGAGGGCTACGTCGCCACCGCGGGCGACGACTGGACCCGGCCCGACCTCGCCCAGGAGGGCATCCGCCTCGCTCGCCTGCTGGCCGGGATCGCGCCCGAGGAGCCCGAGGTCCACGGGCTGCAGGCGCTGCTCGAGCTGCAGGGCTCACGGATCCCGGCCCGCACCGACGCCGACGGCGAGCCGGTGCTGCTCGACGACCAGGACCGCGACCGCTGGGACCAGCTGCTCGTGCGCCGCGGCCTCGCCGCGCTCACCCGCGCCGAGGAGCTCGCCTCCCGCGGCCTGCCCGTCGGCCGCTACTACCTCCAGGCGGCGATCGCCGCCGTCCACGCCCGGTCCGCGAGTGCGAAGGACACCGACTGGACCCGCATCGCCCGCCTCTACGACGTCCTGGCCGCCGCCGCGCCGGGCCCGGTCGTCGAGGTGAACCGCGCCGTCGCCCACGGTCGTGCCGCAGGCCCGGCGGCCGGGCTCGCGGTCCTCGACGCGATCGACCCCGGAGCCCTGCGCGACTCCCCGCTCGTCCCGAGCGTCCGCGGCGACCTGCTCGAGCGGGCCGGCCGGCAGGCGGAGGCAGCTGAGCAGTTCGACGAGGCGGCCCGCCGTACCCGCAACGAGGGTGAACGCGCGCTGCTCCAGCGCCGGGCCGCGAGCAACCGCGGCTAGTCAGCCGACCAGCACGCCCCGGTCGTCGGCGACCGCGGTCGACCCCCCGGCCGGCGTGGGCGTGAGCAGCCAATTGGCCACCCCCGCTGCCAGCACCAGCACCGCCGCCACCAGCGGTACGACGAGCGCGGCGTCGGTCCCGAAGCGGTCGGCCAGGGTGCCGGTCACCACCGAGGCGGTGGCCTGGCCGACGATCACGGCCGAGCCGAGCATCGTCATCACGGTGGCCGAGCGGCCGGCCGGGCTGCGCAGGGCACCCAGGCTGTACTGGGTGACCATGGTCGGCCCGACGCCCGTGCCGACCACCAGCAGCAGCAGCGCCATCTGCGCGACCGATCCGACGAACGGCAGCACCGCGGTGCCGGCCACCAGCACGCCGGCGAAGACCAGCCAGCGGGCCCGCAGCGTGAACCGCGACGGGAGGAGGGCGACGCCGAGCGCGAAGGCGGCGGAGCCGATGCCCATCACGCCGTAGACCAGGCCGGCGGCCTCGGGGTTGCCGTGCTCGCCCATGAACGCGGTCAGCGAGGTGAGCATCGAGCCGAAGAAGAGGCCGACGCCGAGGATGCCGGCGACCACGACGACGAGCGCCGGACGGGCGAGGTCGGACGCGGGGGCGGTCTCGACCGCCGTACCCCGGGTGGAGCGGACGTCGACCGAGGTGGGGTGGACCGCGAAGGCCGAGACGAAGACCAGCGTGACGACGGCGGCTGCGGCGACCGGGGCCCACGGGTCGACGGCGGTGCCGAGCAGGCCGACGAGGAAGGGACCGACGATGAAGACCATCTCGTCGGCGGCCGACTCGTAGGCCATGGTCGCGTCGAAGGTCCGCTCGCGGCGGGCCGGGGCGATGCGGGCGGCGATGATCTCGACCAGCCGGCTGCGCGACATCGGTGCGATCTGCGGCGCGCTCGCGCCCACCACGAAGGCGACGGCGAGGACGGCCGCACCGGGCAGCGGGCTGTAGACCACCCAGGCCATCAGGCCCAGCGCCGCGGTCGACGCCACACCGGCGACGAGCAGCACGGGCCGCTGGCCGAACCGGTCGGCGGCCGCGCCCAGCAGCGGGCCGAAGCAGGCGGCACCCACGCCGACCATGGCGGAGCTGAGGCCACCGAAGGCGAGCGAGTCGCGGCCGGCGACCACCAGGGTCAGCACGCCCACGACCATCATGGCGTAGGGCAGTCGCGCCACGAGCGCGATCGGGAAGTACGTCGGGCCGGTCGCGCGGAGCAGCGACGGGGAGTGATCGGTCATGTCCTCGGAGGTCCTGCGGTCTGGTGCCGCCTTGGACCGCCGGTCGAGCCGGCGCGAGGTAGATACACGAGTGGATCTGTTGGTCCCATCCTACGCCGGCGTGTGGCGGTGACGGCAATCAACGGCCGGCTCTTAGTAGGGTCCGGACATGAGCACGCAGCCGACGTACGACCAGCTCGTCACCCTCCCCGCCTACGCCGTCCAGCCGGTGCCGAACGCGTTCGAGGACAGCAACGGCTTCCTCAACGTCCGGCACTACCTGGGCATCGGCAGCGAGGGCCTCGACGAGTCGCTCCACCAGATCGGCATCCCGTTCAACTGGCCCATGATCAGCGGGTTCGCGTGCCTGTCGGCCGAGCACCACCTGACCTACCAGCACGAGCTCAAGACCGGCGACGAGATGTCGGTCCGCGTGCGCATCCTCGGGCGCTCGGACCGCGCCGCGCACGCCGTGGTCTACGTCCTCGACGACACCAACCAGCGGGTCGCCTGCGTCTTCGAGGAGATCTTCCTCTGCGTGCAGATCGCCGACCGAAGGACGGCGCCGTGGCCGGCCGACATCGCCGCCGGCCTCGACCGGCTGGTCGCCGAGCACGCCGCGATCGGCTGGGAGCCGGTGCTGTCCGGCTCGCTCGCCCTGCGCTGACCCGCGACGGCGGGGGCGGCTAGAGCTGCTGCTCCTCGACGAGAACCCGGATGCTCGGCAGCAGCGCCAGGCCGTTCACCACGACCGAGAACACCAGCAGCGCGAGCGCCCAGTCCCCGTGACCGGCATCGGCCAGCGCCACGCAGGCCAGGCCGAACACGACGACCTTGGCGACGGGTCGTACGACGGTGCCGCCGTACCTCGCCTTGGGCGAGGCGAACAGGAACCACACCGTCATCGCGACGAGGGGCAGCAGCCAGACGAGCAGCCACTGCGGGTCGTGGTGCCCTCCCCAGACGCCGAAGGCGGCGACCGCCAGCAGCTCGTCGACGAACACCAGCGCCATGACCGACCACCCGAAGATCGCACTCACCCAGCGATCATAGGGCGGGCGCGCGAAGGCCCCGTCCGTCACCGGACGGGGCCGTCACGGGTCAACGCCAGACGCGCACCCAGTCGACGCTCATGGTCGCCGAGGTGGGCGTGTCCGCGACGACGCTGTTCCAGCCGCCGCCGAACACCTGGGTCATCACGAGGTAGAACGGCTGGTCGAACGGAGCCGAGCCGGCGAGCGGGGAGGCGTCGAGCCACGAGTGCTCGAAGCAGACCCGGTCGTCGTAGAGGAAGCGCATCGAGGTCGACGTCCACTCCACCGCGTAGTCGTGGAACTGGCTGCTCGCGCCGGCCACGGGGCAGTTGAAGCCGGTGCTCTGCAGCGGGTTCTCGCCGGTGTAGTGGACCGACGGGTAGACCTTCCCGGGGTCGCCGCTGAACCACTCGGCGACGTCGATCTCGCCCGAGGCCGGCCAGGCGCCGTAGGTGTGCTGCTGCGGGTAGAGCCACAGGGCGGAGTGGATGCCCTGGATGGTGGTCTCGGGCATCCTGGCCCGGAACTCGAAGCGGCCGTAGGTCTGGCTGAACTTGCCGTACCCGACGACGGTCGCCGCGCTGATGTCGGTGGTGAAGGCGCCGTACGGGCTCTGGCACACGAACGGGGCCGACTCCTTGCGGACGGTCAGCCGGAGCACGCCGGACCCGACGGACACGTTGTCCGGGTCGTCGACGTAGCAGCCCTCGTTCTGGCCCACCGGGACGCCGGTCACCGAGGTGTCCTGGACCATCCACTTGGTGCGGTCGAGCGCGCTGCCGTCGAAGTTGTCCTCGAACGAGCAGGTGTAGCGGCCGCCGCCCGGCTTGGCGAGGCGCTCGCCGCCGCAGGCCTGCTGCTTGGGCGGCGCGGCCGACGTGGGCGCGGTCGCGACCGGCGCGAGCGCAGTGACGGATGCCGTGATCGCACCGACGGCGCACAGCAGACGAAGACGCAGCATGATGGAACCTTCCCCCCGGGGTCCCCGACGCCCGGCCCCGACGGGGCTCTCCTGAGCGACGGCAACAAGTTTCAGGGGAGATCCTTGCCCAGCCGGAGTGATCTCGGCCATACATGGAAGCCCGGAATGAGATGACCCGAACGAACCATCACCACACATCGGTCGGGCGACCCCTTGCCGACGACCTCGGACACCCGGTCCCGCTGACCGCTCCGGCCCGCCGGATCGTGTCCCTCGTGCCCTCCATCACCGAGGCGCTGGCGACCGACGTCCCCGACCGCCTGGTCGGCGCCACGGACTGGTGCACCCACCCGGCCGACCTCGACGTCACCCGTGTCCGGGGCACCAAGAACCCCGACCTGGCCGCCCTCCGCGCGCTCGAGCCCGACCTCGTGGTCGCCAACAAGGAGGAGAACCGCGAGCTCGACGTACGCCGGCTGCGCGACGCCGGGGTGGCGGTCTGGGTGACCGACATCGAGACGGTCCCGCAGGCACTCGACTCCCTCGACCGCCTGTACGACGAGGCGCTCGGTCTCGCCCGGCCGACATGGCTGGAGGCGGCGCGGTCCCGGTGGTCGGGCCCGGTCCCGGAGGCACGTGGCCGGGCCGTCGTCCCGGTCTGGCGGGACCCCTGGCTGGTCGTCGGGCCGCGCACCTACACCGGCGACCTGCTCCGCCGGCTCGGCTGGGTGAACGCCTTCGACGACGGCCCCGACCGGTACCCGACCGTGCCGCTGGGCGCGATCGACCGGGACGACGTCGACCTGGTGCTGCTGCCCGACGAGCCGTACGTGTTCACCGAGGACGACGGGCCCGAGGCCTTCACGAAGGTGCCGACGAGGCTGGTGTCGGGGCGGCTGCTGACCTGGTACGGACCGGCCATGGTCGAGGCCCACGACACGCTCGCGGACTGACCCGCCCAGGCACCGTGCGAGGCCCCGCCTCGAGCACTGTCATGGGTGTCACAGGCTGTGACACCAATTCGTAACCGATGGGCCGGATTGCCGAAACCTCACGGGCGCACAGTGGAGGACATGAAGAAGACGACCTCCCCTGAGACCCAGACCGGCCGTCACCTCGAGAGCGTCGGCACGAACCCTGCCGACGCCGTCGAGACTGATGCCGTTGCTCGCGCCGTTGCCCGCCGGGCCGCCCTCCGCGACCGTCACGCCCAGAACCTCACCCGGCTGATGGACCAGCGCAGCGACCTGCGCGGAGTGAACTCGCTCGCCGACTTCGTCGACGACGCCGTCCGCTGGACCGCCTGACCCTCGATCCCCCACCCCCCGACCGCCGCAAGGGACGTCATGCGAACCGGTCGCTCCGGCGACCGCTTCGCATGACGTCCCCGCCGTTCTTCAGCGCCGGCGGCGCGCGGTGCCGAACATGCCGCGGGCGATCTCGGCCGCGGCGGTGCGCATGAACTGCTTGAACGCCGACGACTTCACGACGTCCTTGACGATCTCGCCGGCGCCACCGCCGTCGTCCTTCCTCCTCGCCTCCGCCTTCTTCGCGGCCGGCTTGTCGGCGGCCTCCTCCTCGGCCTTCGCCTTCTCGGCGGCCGCGGCACCGTCCTCGAGCTTCTTGGCGAGGATCTCCCGGGCGGACTCGCGGTCGACGACCTCGGCGTACCTCGCGTAGCGCGGGCTGGCCTTGACGGTCGCCTCCATCGACTCGGCACTGCTCGGCGCCATCAGCGACTCGGGAGCCCGCAGCCGCGTCCAGGCCACCGGGGTCGGCGCGCCCTTCTCGCCCATCACCGTCACGATCGCCTCGCCGATGCCGAGCGTCGTGATGACCTCGCCGAGGTCGGCGTACGCGCTCTTCGGGTAGGTGTTGACGGTGGCCTTGAGCGCCTTCGCGTCGTTGGGCGTGTGCGCGCGGAGCTGGTGCTGGACGCGGGAGCCGAGCTGCGCCAGCACGTCGTCGGGCACGTCGGTCGGGCTCTGCGTCACGAAGAAGACGCCGACGCCCTTCGACCGGATCAGCCGCACCGTCTGGGCGATCGACTCCAGGAACGGCTTCGAGGCGTCCTTGAACAGCAGGTGGGCCTCGTCGAAGAAGAACACCAGCTTCGGCTTGTCCACGTCGCCCACCTCGGGCAGGTCGTGGAAGAGGTCCGCGAGCAGCCACGTCAGGAAGGTCGAGAAGATCGCCGGCCGGTCCTGCAGGTTCGGCAGCTCGACCAGGCTGACCAGGCCGCGGCCGTCGGGCGCCTGCTGGAGGAGGTCGGCGGAGTCGAACTCCGGCTCCCCGAAGAACGCCTCGGCGCCCTGGTCGGCGAACGCGATCAGCTCGCGCAGGATCACGCCCGCGGTCGCGGCGGACAGTCCCCCGAGCTCCTTCAGGTCGGCCTTGCCCTCCTCGCTCGTCAGGTGCTGGACGACGGCGCGCAGGTCCTGGAGGTCGAGCAGCGGCAGGCCCTGCTTGTCGGCGTAGTGGAAGACCAGGCCCAGGCTGGACTCCTGGGTGTCGTTGAGGCCGAGGACCCGGCTGAGCAGGATCGGGCCGAAGGACGTCACCGTCACCCGGACCGGGATGCCGGTGCCCTGGCCACCGAGCGCGTAGTACTCGACCGGGAACGCGGTCGCCTTCCAGTCCTGGCCCACCGACTTCGTGCGCGCGAGCAGCTTGTCGTTGGCCTCGCCGGCGGTGGCGATGCCGGACAGGTCGCCCTTGATGTCGGCGGCGAAGACCGGGACGCCGTTCGCGCTGAGCTGCTCGGCGAGCAGCTGGAGGGTCTTGGTCTTGCCCGTTCCGGTCGCGCCGGCCACCAGGCCGTGCCGGTTGAGCATCCCGAGCGGGATCCGGATCGTGCTGCCGCTCAGCTGGTCGGGGCCCACCATCAGGCCGCCGAGCTCGAGGGCGGGACCCTCGAACGCGTAGCCGGGGGCGACGGCCTCCTCGACGGGATTCGTGGCGGCGGGTACTGCCTCGGCGGCAGGCGCTGCCTCGGCGGCGGGGGTCTCGGGTGCGGGCGTCTCTCCGGGCGTCTGCTCCTGCGTCATGTCCGGAACTCTAAGCCGAACATGGTGTCGCAGGTCAGACCCGTAGACTCCGAAGCCGTGATCTTCAAGCGTGTGGGGATCGGGCGTCCCTACCCCGATCACGGACTCACCTCCAAGGGCTGGGCCGCCGTCCCCCCGCGCCAGGTCCGCCTCGACGAGCTGGTGACGACCAAGGACACGCTGCAGCTGACGTCGCTGCTCGACGAGGACTCGACCTTCTACGGTGACCTCTTCGCCCACGTGGTGTTGTGGAGGGGTGAGTACTACCTGGAGGACGGGCTGCACCGCGCCCTGCGCGCGGCCCTGCAGCAGCGCAACGTCCTCCACGCCCGCGTGATCCGGATGGAAGGCTGACGACGATGGACGGTCTCGACGTCAGGGACGGCAGCCGCTCGGCGATGACCCTCGCCGTGCTGGCAGTGGTGTTCCTGGCCGGCGTGGCGTGGGCGTGGTCCCGCGTGACCGAGCCGTTCCCGGAGAAGGTCGAGGCCGCCCCGTGCACCGAGACGCTGATCTCGGCCGGTGACGACGTCGCACCCCCGCAGGTGATGGTGACCGTCCTCAACGCCGGCGGCGCCAACGGCCTGGCCGGCAAGACGATGGACAAGCTGGTCGGCTTCGGCTTCGGCGCCGGCAAGACCGGCAACGCCCCGACCAACACCGGACCGGTGTCCGCGCAGGTGTGGGCGGACGACCCCGACGACCCGGCTGCGGTGCTGCTGGCGTCGTACCTGGGGCGGGGGGTGGAGATCGTCGACCAGCCGTCCGGCTACCCGGGCATGACGATCGTGGTCGGCAAGCGGTTCAACGGCGTCAGGAAGGGCCACCCGACGGTGACCGCCAAGAAGGACGCCTACGTCTGTACGCCGCCGCTCAGCTCAAACCCGGATGTTTGATGGCTCGCTGCGCTCGCATGTCGCGCCGCCTGCCAACGCCGTTTCTTCCTCCCCCGCTCGCTC
>NZ_LMIT01000010.1:529821-567779 GCF_001428825.1 Nocardioides sp. Root240
CCTCCGTCCAGAAACGGNGGGGCGGCGCGACGAGATCAGCCCCCACCCGATGCGTTCGCCCATCAGGTGGGCCGGAATGCCGTCGGGCGCCCTCGCGTGATCTGGACTGAGTGGAGCGAGCGACCGAGGAACGAGGGAGCGAGCGCAGCGAGGGAAGATCACGCGATCGAAGGGGGCCCGACATGCGCGAGCGAAGCGAGCGCCATCAAACATCCTCCTCCAGCCACTGCGCGAGCCGGCCGCCCTCGCTGACCTGGCGCAGCCGCTGCTCCGTGGCCTCGCGCAGCTTGCGAGGGGTGACGACGAGCAGGTCGTCACCGTGCCGGAGGACGGTACGACGCTCGGGCACCATCGCCTGTCCGTCGCGGACGATCATCGAGACGTTGGCCCCCACGGGGAGCCTCAGCTCACCGATCTCCACGCCGTGCAGGCGCGAGACCGGGCTGATCGTGACCTGCAGCAGGTCTGCCGCGACCTTCTCCAGGGGGGCGGCCTCGAGGTCGAAGCCGCGTGGCTCCGAGCGTCGGGTCACCCGCAGCACCCGCGCCACCCAGGGCAGGGTCGGGGCGGTGATCACCGTGTCGAGGATGACCAGCACGAAGACGATGTCGAAGAGCCGGGTGGCGCCGTCGACGCCCTCGGCCAGCGGAATCGTGGTGAGGACGATGGGCACCGCGCCGCGGAGCCCGGCCCAGGAGAGGAAGCCGAGCTCGTTCCACGGCATGGGTCTGACCACCGCGCTGGCGAGGACCGACAGCGGTCGGGCGAGCACGGTGAGCAGGGTGCCGGTGACGACCGCGGTGCCGATCGTCCCCCAGGTGATCCGCTCCGGCGAGAGCAGCAGGCCGAGCATCACGAACAGCCCGATCTGCGCCAGCCAGGCCAGCCCCTCGACGAACGAGCGGGTGGTGGCGCGGTGCGGGAGGTCGGTGTTGCCGAGGACCAGCGCGGCGACGTACACGGCGGCGAAGCCGCTCGCGTGGACGGCGGCCGCGGTGCCGTAGGCGATGAAGGTCAGGCACAGGACCGCGATCGGGTAGAGGCCGGACGACGGGAGTGCGGCGCGGCGCATGATCCATGCGCCGCCGAAGCCCGCGGCGAGGCCGAAGAGGACACCGGCGACCAGCTCGTAGACGACGATCCCGGTGGCGCCGAGCCAGCCGTGCTCGCCGACGGCGCCCGACGCGATGAGGGTCACCAGGACGACCGTCGGGGCGTCGTTGAGACCGGACTCGGCCTCGAGCGCGCCGGTGATCCGCTTCGGCAGGGGGACGACGCGCAGCACGGAGAACACCGCGGCGGCGTCGGTCGGCGAGCAGACCGCGCCGAGGAGGATGGCGAGCTCCCATGACAGCCCGAGCACGAAGTGGGCGCCCACGGCCATCACACCGATCGAGACGACCACGCCGAGGGTGGCGAGGGAGAGCCCCATCCGCATGGCCGGGCGCGCGTCGCGCCAGTTGGTCGTGAGACCACCCTCGGCGAGGATCACGGCCAGCGCACCAAACCCGATCGCGTGCGCGAGCTGGGCGTCCTCGAAGCCGATCCCGGCGCCCGCCTCACCGAGCGCGACGCCCATCAGCAGGTAGACGAGAAGACTCGGCAGACCCGCGCCGGAGGACATCCGGACCGCCAGCACCGCGAGGAACGTGACCGCGGCGCCGATCAGCAGGAAGGAATCGAGCTGGTGGACGTCGAAGGTCATGCGGTTGTCACTCGGCTCTCGTCGGGTGGCGGGGCCCTAGTCTATCGGTAGAACGTGTTCTAGATTTGTCCCGTGACTGCTGACTCGAACCTTCCGGCCGGCCTGGCCATTCCCGCCGCCCTCCCCGCGAGCGAGCTCCCCCACGACGCGGAGTCCTTCGACGTCGTCGTGGTGGGCTTCGGCATCGCGGGCGGTTGCGCCGCGCTCGAGGCCGCGCGCTCCGGCGCCCGGGTCCTGCTGCTGGAGAAGGCCGCCGTCCACGGCGGCACCTCGTCGATGTCGGGCGGGCACTTCTACCTCGGCGGCGGTACGGCGGTGCAGCAGGCCACCGGTCACGAGGACTCCGTCGAGGCGATGATCGGCTACCTCATGGCGTCGACCAAGGACCCCGACCCGGAGAAGATCCGCGCGTACTGCGAGGGATCGGTCGCCCACTTCGACTGGCTCGAGGAGCTCGGGTTCCAGTTCGAGCGCTCGTACTTCCCCGGCAAGGCCGTCATCCAGCCCGGCACCGAGGGCCTGATGTTCACGGGCAACGAGAAGGTCTGGCCCTACCGCGACGAGGTCACCCCGGCCCCGCGCGGCCACAAGGTCCCCGTCCCCGGCGACACCGAGGGCACCCGGATCGTGATGGACCTGCTGCGCGACCAGGTCGAGAAGGAGGGCGTCGAGGTCCGCTACGAGACCGGCGCCACCAACCTGGTGGTCGACGGTGACCCGATGACCGGTGCCGTGGTCGGCCTGGCGTGGAAGTCCTTCGACAGGACCGGCGTCATCCGCGCCGGCTCCGTCGTCGTCGCGGCCGGCGGGTTCGTCATGAACGCCGACATGGTCGCCCGCTACACGCCCGCACTGGGGGTCAACCTGTTCACCCTCGGGTCGACGTACGACGACGGGCTGGGCATCCGGCTCGGCGAGTCCGTCGGCGCGGCCCTGGAGAACATGGAGGAACCCTTCATCACCGCGCCCTTCTACCCGCCGTCGTCGCGGTGCAAGGGGATCATCGTCAACAAGCACGGCCGCCGCTTCGTCGCGGAGGACAGCTACCACGCGCGGACGTCGTACCACGTGCTGAAGGAGGACGACGCGGTCGCGTACCTCATCGTCGACAGCGAGCACCTCGGCGAGGACCACATGCCGCTGGTCCCGCTCAAGGACGGCTTCGAGACCCTCGAGGAGATGGAGGCCGGCCTCGGGATGCCCGCGGGCGTGCTGGTCGAGACGGTCACCCGCTACAACGAGTTCGCGGCGCGCGGCGAGGACCCCGAGCTCCACAAGCACCCCGACTGGATCGCCCCGCAGACCGCCGGCCCCTGGGCGGTCCTCGATCTCTCGCTCGGTGTCGCGCTCTACGCCGGCTTCACCATCGGCGGCATGGCGACCACGGTCGACGGCGAGGTCCGGCGCACCGACGGCTCGGTCGTCCCCGGCCTGTACGCCGCCGGTGCCTGCGCCGCGAACATCGCCCAGGACGGCAACGGCTACTGCTCGGGCACCCAGCTCGGCGAGGGCTCGTTCTTCGGCCGCCGGGCGGGACGGCACGCGGCGGGAGTTTCACCGGCCGGCCGGTGAAACTCATTTCCGGCGCACCTAGGTTGGTCCCGTGACCGACCGCTTCACCGCCGCCCTGCGGGCGAACGTCCCGCCGTTCCACGTCATGGACCTGCTCGCGGGGGCAGCGGAGAGGCAGCGCACCCACGGCGACCTGCTCAACCTGGTCGCGGGCCAGCCGAGCACCGGCGCACCGGCGCCGGTCACCGCCGAGGCGATCCGCCTGCTCGGGACCGGCGACCCGCTCGGCTACACGACGGCGATCGGGATCCCCGAGCTGCGGGAGGCGATCGCCGGGCACCACCGCCGGCGCTACGGCATCGACGTGACGGCGGACGACGTCGTGCTGACGACCGGCTCCAGCGGCGGCTTCCTGCTGGCCTTCCTCGCGGCCTTCGACGCCGGCGCCCGCGTGGCGATCGCGCGCCCGGGCTACCCCTGCTACCGCAACGTCCTCGCCGCGCTCGGGTGCGAGGTCGTCGAGATCCCGACCGGCGCCGAGACCCGGTTCCAGCCGACGGTCGACCAGCTCGCGGAGGCGCACGCGCGGCAGCCGCTCGACGGCCTCGTGGTCGCCAGCCCTGCCAACCCGACCGGCACGATGCTCCAGCCCGAGGAGCTCGCCACGATCGCCCGCTGGTGCGAGGAGAACCGCGTCCAGCTGGTCTCCGACGAGATCTACCACGGCATCCAGTACGCCGGCGCCCGCGCCAGCTGCGCCTGGGAGACCTCGCGCGAGGCGGTCGTGTTCGGCTCGTTCTCGAAGTACTTCTCGATGACCGGCTGGCGGCTCGGCTGGATGCTCTCCCCCGAGCGCCTGCGACGCCCTGTCGACATCCTGACCGGCAACTTCAGCATCTGCCCGCCCGTGCTGGCCCAGCACGCCGCGCTGGCGGCCTTCGAGGAGGCGTCGTACGCCGAGCTCGACGGGCACGTGCAGCGCTACGCCCACAACCGCGAGCTCCTGCTCGAGGGACTGCCCCGGCTCGGCATCACCGAGCTGGCGCCCGCCGACGGCGCGTTCTACGCCTACGCCGATGTGGCCCACCTGACCCGGGACTCGATGGCCTACGCGCGCGACCTGCTCGCCCGCACCGGTGTCGCCGTGGCGACCGGCATCGACTTCGACACCGTCGACGGCGGCCACTTCCTGCGCTTCAGCTTCGCCGGATCGACCGACGACATCGTGCGCGCGCTCGACCGGCTGGACGGCGCGCTCTGACCAGTACCGGTCACGCACAGGTTTGATCACGCGACAAGTGGGAAGGGCGCGACTCATGTACGGCGACACCGAGCTCATCCGGCGTCGGGTCTCCGCATTGCGCGACCAGGGCGCCGACGTACGCATGCTGGCCGACGAGCTGGTGGCGCGGGTCGACGGCCTCGGCTGGGGCGGCCGTGCCGGCCAGGCGATGCGCGAGCGGGTCGTCGAGCGGGCCCGCCACCTGCGCACCGCCGCCGACCGGCACGTCGCCGCTGCCGACGCGCTCGCCGACCACGCGGAGGCCGTCGACGGCACCGCCGAGGAGATCGTCCAGCGACAGGCCCGGGTCACCGCGCTGGTGACCGACGCGCGCGGGCGGATCGCAGCGATCGCCGCCCGCAACGAGACCGGCGAGGGCCCGCAGGTCCTGCCCGACCCGGTCGACGAGCAGCTCGCGGCCTTCGTGCCGCCGCCGGCCGGCCACCGCGACTGGCTCGCGATCGACCTCCCCGGTCTGGAGAGCTGACGCGTGCCGACCATCGACCTGACCGCCGTCGCCGTCCGCGACGAGGTCCGTCCGCAGCACCCGCTCGACGCCGCGCCCCGCCGGATCGGGCTCACCCTCGCCGAACTGCAGCACGCCGCCCACCTCGCCGGCGACGCCCCGCTGCCGTTCGAGGTCGCGCCGCCGACCGAGGCCGACACGATGCAGTCGCGCCTCGGCTCGAGCCCGGCCACGACCGACGACCAGTCCTACCGCTCCGTCGTGGTCGCGCTCCACGACGGCGCCGACGCCCTCACGCGCCGCGGGCTGCTCTCCGACGGCGTGCTCGACCCCGGCCTGGCCGGCGCGATCGGGCTGCTCGCCTCGCCCCGCACGGCCCTCGACATCGACCTGCGGATGGCCGGCGTGCAGGCCAAGGTCTGGCACCGCCAGGACGCCACCGCCGTCGCCTCGCTGGCGACCGTCGACGGCATCGTCTTCGAGCTCGGCTGGTTCGCCACCGACGCCTGGCCCGGCGAGCTGGCCCGTGTCGCCGCGATCAGCGAGGACCTCGAGCTGGGCACCTCCGCCGTCCCGGCGTACGTCGACCTGCCCTTCGAGCTCGCCGACGCGGCCGCCGAGGCGACCCGGCTCGGTCGCGGCGACCTGCTGCCGGTCCTCGCGCGCCGCCACGCCGGCGCCGTACGAGGGCCGGGGGGCGTGCTCGCCGACGATGCCGTCGCCCGCGTGCTGAACGCGCTCGCGAGCGAGGCCCAGGGCCGCCTGCGGGCCCTCGTAGCCGACGTCTCCGGCGCGAGGATCGACACCGCGGGCGTGGTCTCGTGGACGCTGCTCGCCGACGGCTGGCGCGCCCTGCGGCCGCACCGCGAGGACGGCGTGCCGCGCCTCGAGATCCGTGCCGTCGCACCGGACGACCTGGCCACCGGGCTGGCACCGGTGCTGGAGGGCGTGCGATGACCGCCCCGCAGGCAGAGGAGCCGCTGAGCGCCGTCCAGGCGGCCGACCTGGCCGACAAGTACGACCAGATGCTGCGCCTGGCCGACCTCTTCGACGACGCGGGCGCGCAGATGCGGGAGTGGGCCAAGCTCGGCCGCGACGTGCTGACCGACCCCGAGGTCGTCGCCTCCACGCCGCTCTCCCCCACCACGTGGGCGACCGCCGAGGAGGAGCTGCGCGCCGCGACCACCGGCAAGGACGGCCTGCTCAGCCGGTCGATCGAGCTGGACGCCGACGCGCTGGTGCTGCGCGCGACGGTGCTGACCTACCGCTGGATCGACGAGCTCCAGGCGGCGGCCTACGAGACCCTCGGCTCCATCGCCGGCAAGGCGATCGGCTACCTCGCCCCCCAGGTCTCCCTCGGCGGTGCGATCGTCGCGGCCGGCCTGATCGAGACCGATGCGCTCGACCGCGACGGCGTCGCGGCCTACCTCAACGAGCTGGCCGAGGCGAACCCCGAGCTGATGGAGCACGTCACCACCGGTGGCGGGCTCCTCGACAGCCTCCAGATGCGCGGGCTGCTGACCGCGGGCGTCCTCTCCGGCGAGAGCGGACGGCCCGCACGGGCCGGCGGGCTGCGTGCCGCGGGCGTCGTACCGCTCGGCGACGACTGGGGCGCCGCCCTGCGCGACGTCGCTGTCGACCTGCCCGACGACGCCGCCTCCGCGACCCCGCCCGTCGGCGGGGACGTGAGTGACGCGGCCGAGGCGCCGAGCGGCCTCGCCGACCTGATGACCCTGCTGGCCGGCAGCGACGACACCGAGCCCGTGCGCATCCACCGCGTCGGCCCGGGCCGCCTGCTCGCCTTCCTCTCCGGCGGCGCGGCACCCACCCCGAGCGCCGGCCGGCTGCGCCTGGTCGCGGGTGGCGACTCGTCCGGCCACGCCACCGCGGTCGTCGAGGCCCTGGCCGCGGCCGCCGCGACCGAGGACGGCGAGGCCCGCGTGATGCTGGTCGGCCGGGGCAGCGGCGGTGCCGCCGCCATCGAGATCGCCACCCGGCGCGACCTCCCCGGCTTCGTCGTCGACCAGGTCGTCACCGCGAGCGCCCCGTCCGCCCAGCTGCCCGTGCTCCCCGCCGACGTGCAGGTGCTCTCGCTCGAGGACCGCAGCGACCCGGTCGCCCTGCTCGGCTCGCTGATCAACGCCGCCACGGCCAACCGCCTCACCGTCGTCTACGACGCGGGCACCGACCCCGACGTACCCGCGCTCGTCGCCGGCGGCCGGGCCGCGGACCGGGCCGACCACCCCGACCTGGTGGCCGCGCTCGACCGCTGGCGTGCGCAGGGCTTCCTGCGCTCGACCGCCTGACCCTGACCGTCCGACCGGTCCCGCTGGGGACGTCGTGCGATCCATGTCACGTCCTCCGCGGGGGACGGCCGTCGGCGTGCCCGGAAAAGGAACGAGTTCCTTGACAAAACCGGGGTCAATGTATGCAACATGTTGTTGCGCTAACTCAGTGCATGCTCCCGCTTTCGATGATGAAACGGATCGAGGAACGATGACCGCCACCGCCGACCGCACCGCCGAGACCCTCCCCGAGACCACCCCAGGGACCGAGGGACTGAGCTACCAGGAGACCCTCCGGGTGCTCTCCGAGGCCTCGGTGCACCAGCACTTCGACGCATTCCTCGACATCGCGTGGGACAGCCCGGAGTTCGAGGTCGTCCCGAACGACCCGCGCTGGGTGCTTCCGGAGGTCGACTCGCTCGGCGGCACGGACTGGTACAAGTCGCTCCCGCTGGAGCGCCAGATCGAGATCGGCCAGTACCGCCTCGCCAACATCATGAAGGTCGGCCTGCAGTTCGAGCAGGTGCTGATCGGTGGCGTGATGAGCCACCTGATCGCCATGCCGAACAACCGTGCGGAGTTCCGCTACTCCACGCACGAGGTGACCGAGGAGTGTCACCACACCCAGATGTTCCAGGAGGGTGTGAACCGGATCGGCGTCGACGTCCAGGGCGGCCCGAAGTGGTTCGTGAAGATCGCGCCCTTCCTGTGCCTGGCCGGCGGCCCGCTGCCCAACATCTTCTTCTTCGGCATCCTCGCCGGCGAGGAGCCGATCGACTACCTGCAGAAGTCCGTGCTCCGCTCGGGCCACGAGCTGCACCCGATCGTCGAGCGCGTGATGCAGATCCACGTCGCCGAGGAGGCGCGCCACATCGGCTTCGCGCACTCCTACCTCGTCGAGCGCTCCAAGGACTACGGCACGATCCAGCGCTTCGGCCTCTCGCTGGCCTACCCGATCATCATGCGCGCCCTGTGCGACGTGATCATGAAGCCGACCAAGCAGATGCAGAAGGACCTGGGCATCCCGAAGTCGGTCATGCGCGAGGTCTACTGGAAGTCCGACAAGTCCTCGAAGCTGCTGCGCGACACCTTCGGCGACGTCCGCATGCTCGCCGACGAGCTGGGCCTGATGAACAAGGTCTCCCGCCAGGTGTGGCGCCTGCTGGGCATCGACGGCCCGTCGTCGCGCTTCCGCAGCGAGCCGAAGTCCGCCGCGGTCTGACGCGCTGACATGGCCTACGTCGTCACGCAGTCGTGCTGTGCCGACGCCTCGTGCGTCGTCGCCTGCCCGGTCAACTGCATCCACCCCGCCCCCGGCGAGCCGGGCTTCGGCACCACCGAGATGGTCTACGTCGACGCGACCGCCTGCGTCGGCTGCGGTGCCTGCGCCACGGCCTGCCCGGTGGGCGCGATGGTCCCGGACGCTGCCCTCACCACGAAGCAGCTGCCGTTCATCGACCTCAACGCTGCCTACTACGACGCCTTCCCGCACGCCGACCGCACCCCGGTCGCGCTGGTCCCGCAGCAGCGCCGGCTCACCCGCACCGGCCCGTTCCGCGTCGCCGTCATCGGCGCCGGCCCGGCCGGCCTCTACACGGCCGACGAGCTGCTGAAGCACCCCGAGGTCGAGGGTGTCGACGTCTACGACCGGCTGCGCACGCCGTACGGCCTAGTGCGGCACGGCGTCGCCCCGGACCACGCGTCGACCAAGCTGGTCACCCGGCTGTTCGAGGCGATCGAGCGGCAGCCGCGCTTCCGTTACTTCTTGGGGGCCGCCGTCGGTGACGAGCTGACGCTCGCCGACCTGCGCCGCAGCTACCACGCTGTGGTGTACGCCGTCGGCGCGTCCGCGGACCGCGCCCTCGACATCCCCGGCGAGAAGCTCGTGGGCTCCGTGCCGGCGACCGCCCTCGTGGGCTGGTACAACGGCCACCCCGACCAGCAGGACCTCGAGGTCCCGCTCGCGCACGAACGGGCCGTCGTGGTCGGCAACGGCAACGTCGCGCTCGACGTGGCGCGGATCCTGACCCGGCCCACCGAGGTGCTCGAGCGCACCGACCTGGCGCCCGGAGCCCTCGACCGGCTCCGCGGCAGCGAGGTCCGCGAGGTCGTCGTGCTCGGTCGCCGTGGCCCCGCCCAGGCGGCGTTCACCGTGCCCGAGCTGATCGGCCTGGCGGCCCTCGACGACGTCGACGTCGTCGTCGACTGCGACCCCGCACTGCTCACCGGCGACGACCAGCGCAGCCAGCTGCTGCGCGACCTCGCCGCGCGTCCTGTCGACCCGACGTCCGCGAAGCGGCGGATCGTGCTGGCCTTCGCCGTCTCCCCCGTCGAGGTGCTCGGCGAGGACGGCCGGGTCACCGGTGTCCGCGTCGCACGCAACCGACTCGTGACGGGTGACGACGGCGCCGTGCGCGCCGAGACGACCGACGACACCTTCGTGCTCGACGCCGGTCTCGTCGTCCGCTCCGTCGGCCACCGCGGCCTGCCCGTCGCCGACCTTCCCTTCGACGAGCGCACGGCGACGGTTCCGAACCACCAGGGCCGCGTCGAGCCGGGCGTCTACGTCGTCGGCTGGATCAAGCGCGGTCCGGTCGGCTTCATCGGCACCAACAAGACCTGCGCCCAGGAGACCGTCGAGACCATCCTCGACGACCTCGACCACGGCCTCCCCGAGCCGACGGGAGCCCTCGCGGACGCAGCCGCCCTCGTCCGCGAGCGGCTGCCCGAGTCGACCGACCTCGGCGGCTGGCAGCGCATCGATGCGGCCGAGCGCGAGCAGGGTGCCGCCGCCGGACGTCCCCGCGTCAAGATCTCCGACGCCTCGCTGCAGCGCGCGATCGCCGCGGCACCGCCCGTCGCACGCCGCCGCGGCCTGCTTCGGCGTACGGTGTCGCTCACATCTTGAGCGGCTGGTGAGCAGCTCGTGAGCATCCGAGGGGGTGTCGCCATGGGGACGGCGAAGCGCGACAACACCGACGGTCGCAAGCGGCGCTGGCAGGAGCACAACGCTGCCCGCCGGCAGGCCGTCATCGACGCCGCGATCGTCGTCCTGAACCGCGACCTGGCCCCCGGCGACGAGCTCAGCGTGCAGCAGATCGCCGATGAGGCCTCGGTGCACCGGACCGTGCTCTACCGCTACTTCGAGGACCGGGTCGACCTCGACCTGGCGATCCAGCGCGAGGTCTGCCTTCAGGCGGGCGAGGTGCTGCTGTCGACGATCACGCTGGAGGGCACGATCCAGGAGATCGTGCACCGCGTGATCGGGGCCTACGTCACGTGGGCCACCGACAACATCGCTCTGATGCGCTTCGCCGAGCACCAGGTCAACGGCACCACCGAGCGTCCCCTGGACGACGCGATCGGCCAGTTCGCCGAGCAGATCGAGATCCTGATCGGCGGCATCCTCGCCCTGCTCGACGCCGACGTCACCGAGGACGACCGCGACGCCCTCACGCCCTGGGTGTTCCTCCTCGTCGGCGGCGTGATGGCCGCCGTCCGCAACTGGAGCTCGCGCGACGAGCTCCGCCCCGCCGCCCCCGCGTTCATCGACCTGCTCGCCGAGGTGACCTGGCTGCAGATCGAGGGCCTCGTCGCCAGCCGCAACATCGAGGTGCCCGACGTCCCCGTCGAGCAGCTCCTCAACCTGAAGGAAGCACCATGACCGACTCCGTCCCCACTGAGCACCTCGACGTCCTCATCGTCGGCGCCGGCCTCTCGGGCATCGATGCGGCCTACCACGTCACCACGTCGCTGCCCGGCAAGACCTACGCCCTCCTCGAGATGCGCGACTCGCTCGGCGGCACCTGGGACCTGTTCCGCTACCCCGGCATCCGGTCCGACTCCGACATGCACACGCTCGGCTTCGGCTGGAAGCCGTGGAAGGGCACCAAGGCGATCGTCGACGGGCCCGACATCCTCGCCTACCTCAAGGAGGCGGCGGCCGAGCACGGCATCGACGAGCACATCCGCTACCACCACAAGCTGGTGCACGCGGAGTTCTCCACCGAGGACGCCCGCTGGACCGTGACCGTCGAGCGCACCGACACCGGCGAGACCCTCCAGCTCACCTCGAACTTCCTGTGGTCGACCTCCGGCTACTACCGGTACGACGAGGGCTTCACCCCCGACTTCCCCGGCGTCGGCGACTACGAGGGCCAGCTGATCCACCCGCAGCACTGGCCCGAGGACCTCGACTACGACGGCAAGCGGATCGTCGTGATCGGCTCCGGCGCGACCGCGGTGACGCTGATCCCGGCGCTGGCCAACTCCGGTGCCGGCCACGTGACGATGCTGCAGCGCACGCCGACGTACATCATCAGCCAGCCGACCTACGACAAGGTGTCGGCCGAGATGTACAAGCGGCTGCCCGACAAGCTCGCGCAGAAGCTGGTCCGCACCCGCTACCTGACGAGCCGGATCGCGTTCTACGAGTTCTGCCAGGCCCGGCCCAAGGAGTCGCGCGCGCTGCTGCGCAAGCTGCTCGAGCGCCAGCTGCCCGACGACGTGAAGTTCGACGAGCACTTCAAGCCGCCGTACGACCCGTGGGACCAGCGCCTGTGCGCCGTGCCCGGCGGCGACCTGTTCAAGGCCCTGCGCCAGCACAGCGTCGACATCGTCACCGACCACATCGACACGTTCACGCCGAAGGGCATCCTGCTGAAGTCCGGCAAGGAGCTCGAGGCCGACATCGTCATCACCGCCACCGGCCTCAACCTGCAGATCTTCGGCGGCGCCACCCTCGGCGTCGACGGCCAGGTCATCTCGCCGTCCGACACCATGGCCTACAAGGGCCTGATGCTCAGCGGGATCCCGAACTTCGCGTTCATCATCGGCTACACCAACGCGTCGTGGACGCTGAAGGCCGACCTGGTGTGCGAGTACGTCGTGAAGGTGCTTCAGCACATGGACCGCACCGGCACCCGCACGGTCGTCCCCGTCCGCGATCCCTCCGTCACCGAGGAGCCCTTCCTCGACTTCGAGGCCGGCTACGTCATGCGGTCGATCAACGCGCTGCCCAAGCAGGGCTCGCAGTTCCCGTGGCGGCTGAAGATGAACTACTTCAAGGACGTGCTGGTGTTCCGCAAGCCCGTCGAGGACAAGGCGCTCGAGTTCAGCTCCTGAGCTCGCGGGAGTTTCACCGGCCGGCCGGTGTTTCTCCCGTGCTTGGACGACGAAACTCACGCTTGGACGNNNTTTCATCGTCCAAGCGTGAGTTTCACCGGCCGGCCGGTGAAACTCATTTCGACCTCACCAGGCGAGGTCGTGCACGAACTCCTGGAGCTGAACGAGGTTCCGGCACTCGATCATCGGCACGATCTCGCCGTAGGTGGGGGCGGCGGAGTCGCCGGTGCCCCAGTTGCGCTCGTGCTCGGGGTTGAGCCAGAACGAGCGCTTCACCGCGCCGGTCAGCCGGCGCAGGGTGTCCTCGTGCAGGTCGCTGTAGTTGGAGCGGGCGTCGCCGAGGATCAGCAGCGTGGTCTTCGGGGTGAGCGCGTCGAAGAAGTTCTCGTCGAACTTGGTGAACGCGCGGCCGTAGTTGGTCCGCCCCCACAGCGCGGCGTGCGAGGCGGACGCCGCCAGGTCGGCGAGGACGTCGACCGGGTCGGCGCCGGGCCGGAAGTGGCCGGTGACCTCGTGCACGTGGTCGATGAAGGTGAACGCGCGCATGCTCTGGAACACCTCGCGCAGCGCGAAGACGAACAGCAGCGTGAACTGAGCGAAGTTCGCCACCGATCCGCTGACGTCGCAGAGCACGACGAGGTCCGAGCGGTGCGGGCGCTTGGGCCGGTGGTGCGTGGTGATCGGGACGCCACCGGTCGCGATCGAGGCCCGCACGGTACGACGGAAGTCGAGCGGCGCCGTCCGGGCATGGCGTGAGTGCTGCTCCTTCGCGAGCCGGGTCGCGAGGCGCCGGGCGAGCGGGAAGATCTCCTTGCGCATCTCGTCGAGGTCGGAGCGCCGGGCCGCCATGAAGGCGAGCTTGTCGATGCTGGGCCGGATCGCGACCTCGGCGACGTGGTCGGGCCCCTTCTCCTCGGCGATCCGCCGGCGGGCGTCGTCCTCGACCATCCCCGTGAACTCGCCGATGCGGCGGTGGGCGCGGCGCCGCGCCTCCTCCTCGCCGACGTCGTCGGTCATCAGGCCCTGGACCAGCTTGTCGACGAGCTCCTGCGGGGCGACGCGCTGCAGTGCGGTGTACGCCGACCACGACGAGAGGCCCGGGCCGCGGCCGGGCATCGCGCCGAAGGTGCCGACCATCTCGGCGGCCATCCGGCGCAGCTCGGCCTCGTCGATCTCGCCGGCCTGCAGCATCTCGGCCAGCCGCTCGCGGAAGTCGCCGAGGGCGGCGGCGTTGTCCTTGACGGCGCCGCCCTCGCCCTGGGCGGGGAGACCGTCGGCGGCCTGCGCGGCCGCGCCGTCACCCACCATCGCCGGGAAGTAGACGTCGAAGAGGGCGTCGAAGGTCGTGCGCTGCGCCTGCTTCTTGACCATGGTCGCCGCGAAGGCGTCGCGCACCGTCGCGCGGTCGGACCACTTCAACGCCGAGAGCGCCGCGACCGCGTCGAGGTCCTCGGCGAGGGACACGGACAGGCCCGCGCCCCGCAGCGCCTCGACGAAGGCGAGGTGGCGGTCGAGCAGTCCGGAGCGGTCGGCGTTCATCGGATCATCCAGCCCGGTTGAGCTTGAGCTCCTTGGTCGCGCGGTCGTGGTCGGACTGGTGCTTGAGCACCGCGCCGAGGGTGCGGGCGATCGCGGCGGCGTCGAGGTCGCGGATCTCGAGCGCGATCAGCGTGCGCGCCCAGTCGACGGACTCCGCGATCGACGGCGCCTTCTTCAGCTCCAGCTCCCGCATCCGCGCGACCGTCTCCACGACCTGCTGGGCGATCCGGTCGTCGAGGCCGGGCACCTGCTGCTGCAGGATCTGCCGCTCGCGGGCCGCGTCGGGGTAGTCGATGTGGAGGTAGAGGCAACGTCGCTTGACGGCCTCGGACAGCTCGCGGCTCGCGTTCGAGGTCAGGACGACGTACGGGCGCCGTAGCGCCGCGACGGTGCCGAGCTCGGGGATGGTGACCTGGAAGTCGCTGAGGACCTCGAGCAGCAGGCCCTCGACCTCGATGTCGGTCTTGTCGACCTCGTCGATGAGCAGGACCGTCGGCTCGTCGCGCCGGATCGCCGTCAGCAGCGGCCGGGTGAGGAGGAACTCCTCGGTGAAGATGTCGTCGTGCGTGGCGTTCCAGTCCTGCCCGCTACTGCTGGCGGCGTTGGCGGCCTGGATGCGCAGGAGCTGCTTCTTGTAGTTCCACTCGTAGAGCGCGCGAGCCTCGTCGAGGCCCTCGTAGCACTGCAGCCGCACCAGCTCCGCGCCCGTCGCCCGCGAGACGGCCTTCGCCAGCTCGGTCTTGCCGACCCCCGCCGGGCCCTCCAGCAGGAGCGGCTTCTCGAGCGCGCCGGCGAGGAAGGTGGTGGTCGCCGTCGCCGCGTCGGCGAGGTAGCCGGCAGCCTCCAGCCGGGCGGCGACGTCGGTCGGTGACTCGAACCAGGTCATGGGCCCATCCTGCCCGTTGCCACGCCCGAACGGTGACGGGGTCGGCGCAGATCACACCCGGCGGTCGTGACTCCGGGCGCCCCGGGTCGTTGAGTTCGACAACGGGACGACCACCGACCACGGAGCAACCAGGGGGGAAGCTGATGTCAGATCGTGCTGCTCCCGCGGCCTGGTTGCGCGCGGCGGTCCACTCGGTCCGTACGGCGACGACCGTGGCCGGGCTGACCCTGCTCGTCGGCTTCGGAGCCATCGGCGTGATCGCCGAGCCGCAGCCCACGGCGCCGTCCGAACGCCTCGGCATGTCGTCCGGCCCGCTCGAGGACATGATGCAGATGAACCGGTGCTCCTTCACCGGCTTCGACCGCACCGTCATCCCGAGCAAGGCCATCGTGCGCACCCCCGAGGGCGACACCGAGCTGGTCACCTTCGACCGTGGCTGGGACGTCTTCAGCGGCAAGATCGCGGGTGAGCTGGTCGCGGTGTGCCTCGGTCCCGAGACGGCGCCCAAGCCCTCCCCGAGGTCCTCCCGTCACTGACCCCGCCGTCAGGTGAGGGCGCCGCCCAGGAAGCGCAGCACGTCCGGCGCGATCCGCCGCCAGTACCCGCTGTCGTGGTCGCCCAGCTCGAAGCCGCCCGCCGGTTGCTGCCGCTCCGGGAAGCCCTCCACGTAGTCGCGCGTCGTGGCGTAGAACGGGTCGCCCATCCCGCAGTCCACCCGGACCCCGATGCCGGCCAGCCGTTCCTGCCGGCCCATCACGGTGACCTGCTCGAAGTCAGCGGCGTCGTCGTACGCGCCGGGCGCCGTGTCGTCGTACCGGTGCCAGAGGGCGGGTGACATCGCCGCCACCGCCGCGATCCGCTCCGGCCCGAGCGCCGCAGCCAGGTGCAGTGCCCCGAAGCCGCCCATGGACCAGCCCACGAACCCGATCCGGGCGGTGCTGACACCCTGCTTCTCGAGCAGCGGCAGGAGCTCCTCGACCACCATCGTCTGCGCCCGGTCCCCGCTCGCGCGGTCGTGCCAGTACGTCTCGCCCCCGTCGACGCTGGCCACCGCGAACGGCGGTACGCCGTCCGATGTGAGCGCTGCCATGAACCGGTCCAGCGCCAGCCGGTCTCGGCGGAAGGCACTCGTGTGGTCCTGCCGTCGTCCGTGCAGCGCGACGACGACCGGCAGCCGCTCGTCGGGATCGACACCGGGCGGCCGCGCCAGCGCCCAGCCGACGTCCGTCCCCCGCGCTCGCGACACGAACGCCCCGCGGACCACCCGCCCCGGCTCCACGTCCGGTACGAGGCCGTCCGGGCCGTCGTGCCCCAGGTGGTGGTAGAGCGAGGCCTTCCCCGGGAGCACCTCGAGCTCCACGCCGGCCAGACCGGCTCCACCGACAGCAGCCGCCGCCGCGCTTCCCCACAGAAGGCGGCGGCGGCTGACCCGTCGCTCCGGCACCGTTTGCTCCACGCGACTACGACGCGCGGGCCGGGCGGACGGTTGTCACTTGACGCGGGCGACCGTCTTCGCCGACGGCATGCCCTTGAGGGTCAGCGCCGTGACCGGGACCGCGGTGATGCGCAGCGGCTGGTTCTGGCTGAACGACCACGTCGAGGTCCCCGACGAGACCCGGCAGATCAGGTTGACGTTGGCGGCAGCCGGCAGCGTCATCGTCGCGGAGCCCGTGACGCCGGTGCCGAACGTGCCGCTGCCGGGGGCGCCAGCCTCGGCACCGTAGAGGGAGCCGCGGTTCAGGTAGCAGTCGAGGTCACCGGCGCCGTTGTAGGAGCCCGGCCCGAGCCAGACCTCGTAGTTGAAGAGGTAGGTGCCGGCGGGCAGGTTGGGCAGGGTGTAGGTGTGGCCCGACGACGCGGTCGAGGAGCCGGCGTAGGCCCAGACCCAGGCGCGGGTGCCGAGGACGCTGGCGTCCTTGCCGTCGACCTTGTCGGCGTTCAGGTTGGTGACCCGGCCCTTGCCGTTCACGGCGAACGGGGCAGCGGTGCTCGTCCTGGTCTTCACCGACAGCACCGGACCGTTCGTGGTGCGGGCGATGCTGGTGAGCCGGTCGGCGCTGTTGGCCTTGCCGAGCAGGAAGCCCTTGCCGGTCGCCGCGATGGCGGCGGTGTTGGCGGCGAGGACGAGGACCGTCACCGCACCGATGACGGTGAGGAAGGTCGCGATCTTGGAACGCATGGTTTGTTCTCCTTCGGTACGCCGTGGGGGACGGCGCTGGTCGGGGGGGTGAGGGACGAGCCCCCACTGGCCCGTCCCTCAGGACGTCGCACAGCCTCGACGAGCCGCCTTAAAAACACCTTTCGCCCGGTCGTGGCGCCCTACCATGGCCGCGTGAGTGTGCCTCTCCTCGGGCTGGGCGCCGAGTCGCCCGTCGCGCTGGTGCACTCACCCCGCGTCGCCGCCGACGCACTCCTGACCGAGCTGGTCGAGGCCGCCGATCCGCTGGCGTCGGCCCGCCGGCGGGCGCCCGAGCTGACCGCGCTCCTGCTGCGTGAGCACTGGACCGCGCTGCTCGACCGGCTGGTCCCGGCGCCCGAGCCGGTCCCCGGCTGGCTGGCGTGGCGCGCCACGTACGGCCTGCACCACCTCGGCCACCTGCGCGACGCTGCCGCGGTCGCCGAACGGGCGGACCCGGCGGCGGACCCGGCCGACCGCGCGCGCCTGACCGCCATCCGCGCGTCGATCGCCTGGAACCGCGGCGACCACGCAGCAGCACGCGGGTACGCCGAGGAGGCGGGTGCGCTCGATGCCGAGGCGAACGGTGCCGCGCAGGGCTTCGTCGACGTCGCGCTCGCGCTGCTCTCCGCCGCCGACGGCGACCGCGACGCCAACTTCTGGTACTACGAGCGGGCCAAGGCCTGGGCGCAGCGCACCGGTGACGACCTGACGCTGGAGCGCGTGCTGAACAACCTGGCCTCCCGGTCCCTCGAGGAGGGTGCCCCCGAGGCCGCGGTGGCACTGGCGATCGCCGGCCAGCAGGTGAACCTACGCACTGGGCACCAGTCGGGGCTGGCACTGCTGCGGCACAACCTCGCCGAGGCCCTGATGACCCTCGGCCGCCTGGACGAGGCCCTCGCCTCCGCCCACCAGGCCCGTGCGTTCTACGCCTCGGCGGGCTCCCCCAACTCGGGCAGCTCCTGGCAGCTGGTCGGGGACATCCAGGCCACGCTCGGCCTCGCGACGCAGGCCGCTGCGTCGTACCGTCACGCGGTCGCGGCGGCCGAGATCGAGGGCGACGCCCAGACCCTGGTCCCCTCGCTCTCCGGGCTGGCGCTGGTCACCGCGCTCGAGGACCCCTCGGGAGCGGCGGCCCTGGTCGCCCGGGTGGAGCGCGAGCCGATCGCCGTTCGCGGAGCGGCGAGCCTGACCGCCGCCGCCTGGGTCCACCTGTGCACCGGTGCCCCGGACGCCGCCCGCGCGCAGGCCGAGCTCGCCGTCGTCGAGGCCGGCCGCGTCAACGACCTCACCCGGACCGCCGAGGCCCTCGAGCTCCTCTGCCTGCTCGACGGCACCAGCGCCGACGACCCGCGCCTGCACGAGGCCGGGCAGCTGCGCCAGCGCATCGGCGACCCGATCCGGGTCGCGGTCCACCGCCTCGTCACCGCGCACCTCCGTCGCGATCCGCTCGAGCGTCGGCTGGCGGTCCAGCAGCTGCGCGCCCACGGCGTGGTCGCCGACGCCAGCCGGATCGCAGGGCAGCTGCACGTCGTCGGCGCCGGCACCACTGCCGCCCCCGTCCGCGTGCACTCGCTGGGCGGCTTCGTCGTGCTGCGCGACGGGATCCCGATCGGCAGCGGCGAGTGGCCCTCGCGCAAGGCGCACGAGGTGCTGCGCCTGATCGCCGCCCACGGCTCCGCCGGACTGACCCGTGCCCAGCTCGCCCAGCTGCTGTGGCCCGACGCCCGCGACGTCAGCAACCGGCTGTCGGTCGCCCTGTCCCACCTGCGAACCGCGCTCGACCCCGACCGCCGGCACCCCGCCGACCACTTCCTGCGGTCCGACGGCGGCCGGTTGGTGCTGGTCGCCGAGCACGTCGAGCACGACGTCGAGGAGTTCCGGTCGGCGGCCCGGTCCGCGCTCGGCCAGGTCCCCAACAGCCCGGCGGGCCCTGCCGGCGAGCACGCGCTGGCAGCACTGGAAGCGGCCGCATCCCTCTACACCGGCCCCTTCGCCGAGGGCGAGGACGCCGAGTGGGCCGACGAGCTGCGCCAGGAGCTCGACGCCGTCGCGCGCGAGGTCGTGCGCGCCATCGCCGTCCTGCACGCCGGCCGCGGCACGCCGGCCGCCGCCGTTCCTTGGTTGACCCGGCTCCTCAGCGGCGACCCGTACGACGAGCCGGACCACCTCGCCCTGATCGCCGCGCTGCGCGACGCCCGGCGCTTCGGCGAGGCCAAGCTGGCCCACAGCCGTTACCAGGAGCGGATGACCGAGCTCGGGGTCGACGCCGTCGGCTGGGACGCCGTCGGCGGCTGAGCCGGCAAAACCAGATCGGACCGGGTCGAGGACCCGGTCCGATCAGTGGCGGTGACGGAGGGATTTGAACCCTCGGTGGACTTGCGCCCACAAACGCTTTCGAGGCGTTCTCCTTAGGCCGCTCGGACACGTCACCGCGGGAGAGATTACCGGAGGGTGACGGGCGGCCGAAATCGGGCCGGTACGGCGGGCGACGTACGCCGAGCGGGCGGTGGACGGACCGGGCCGGTCTCGGACGAGATCCGTTGCAACGTCGTTGCAACGTTGCGTCGGCATCGTCGGAGGCACGAGAGATGCTGGTCACACGGGGGACGACGTTGTCTACTGGACTCATGACGCAGGAGCCCGCGCTGCACCGCATGCGGGCGGAGATCGCTGCCTCCTGGGAGCGTTCGGCGGCCGCGGGCGTCGATGTCGGCCAGCGCGAGGCGCCGGTGACGCTCGACGCGCCGGACCTGGCCGGGCAGCGCGAGGCCCATCCGCTGGCGCGGGTGTTCCCGCTGCTCGACGACGTGCTCGGCCGGGAGGTCCGCGACTGCGGCGCGGTCATGGCGCTCGCGGACGCCGAGGGCACGCTGCTGTGGGTCTGCGGCGACACCGAGAACCTGCGCCGGGCCGAGCGG
Organism: Nocardioides sp. Root240; assembly: GCF_001428825.1. Classification (GTDB taxonomy): domain Bacteria; phylum Actinomycetota; class Actinomycetes; order Propionibacteriales; family Nocardioidaceae; genus Nocardioides. Next base: position 549,718 of record NZ_LMIT01000010.1, read on the forward strand.
ATCGGCTTCGTCGAGGGCAGCAACTGGGACGAGCGCCTCGCCGGCACCAATGCCCCCGGCCTCGCCCTGGCCACCGGCCGCGACGCGTTCATCACCCGCGACGAGCACTTCCGCTCCTCCGTCCGGCCGTGGAGCTGTGCCGCGACGCCCATCCACGACCCCAGCACCAGCCAGGTGCTCGGCGTCCTCGACGTCACCGGTGGCGACGAGATCGTGGTGCCGCAGACCATGGCGATGGTACGAGCGGCCGCGCGCCTCGCGGAGGCCGAGCTGGCCCGTCACCTGCCACGTCCGCCCGTGGCGGACCGCCCCACCGGTTTGCGCCTCCTGCTCGAGCTGCTCGGCCACAACGAGGCGCTGGTGACCGTCGACGACGGCCGCGGCAAGCTCACCCGGCTGCGACTGACCCGGCGCCACAGCGAGATCGTCGCGCTGCTGGCCGCCTCCCCCGCCGGCCTCACCGGCGACGAGCTGGCCGTGCTGCTCTACGAGGAGGACGGCGGCACGTCCACGCTGCGCGCCGAGCTCAACCGCCTGCGGGGGTTGCTGGGCGACGAGCTGCTCGCCTCGCGCCCGTACCGGTTGACCGCGCCCGTCACCGGCGACTGGCTCGCCGTCGAGGCGCAGCTGGCCGCGGGCGACCTCCACGCCGCCATGCAGGGGTACGGCGGCCCGGTCCTGCCCCGCTCGACGGCGCCCGGCGTCGTACGGCTCCGGGAGGGTTTGGCGGCGTCCCTGCGCCAGGCCCTGCTGCGCTCCCGCGCGCCCGAGCTGATGTCGGCGTGGACCCGCTCCGGGTGGGGCCGCGACGACTACGACATGTGGCTGGCCCAGCGGGCGACCGTCCCGGCCACCTCGCCGATGCGCGCCCTCGTCGAGGGCCAGATCGCCCGCCTGGACAGGGAGTTGATGTAGCCGTCAGGTCTTCTCGACCTGCGGGGCAACGAACCTGCAACGTTGCGACTCCTAGCGTCGTGATCGCCGTCACACGGACGGATCCACCGACACCTGGAGCATCCCATGACCGTCTACGCAGCACCCGGACAGCCCGACTCCCTCGTCACCGTCGCGAGCCGCTACGGCCACTACATCGGCGGTCAGTGGGTCGACCCGATCAAGGGCGGGTACTTCGAGAACATCTCGCCGGTCAACGGCAAGCCGTTCACCGAGGTCGGCCGCGGCACCGAGGAGGACATCGAGGCCGCGCTCGACGCCGCACACGCCGCCGCCCCCGCCTGGGGGAAGGCGTCGGCCACTGTTCGCGCCAACATCCTGAACAAGATCGCCGACGTGATGGAGGCGCACCTCACCGAGATCGCCGTCGCCGAGACCTGGGAGAACGGCAAGCCGGTCCGCGAGACCCTCGCCGCCGACATCCCTCTCGCCGTCGACCACTTCCGCTACTTCGCCGGCGTGCTGCGGGCGCAGGAGGGCTCGGCGGGCGAGCTCGACGAGACCACGGTGGCCTACCACTTCCACGAGCCGCTGGGCGTCGTCGGCCAGATCATCCCGTGGAACTTCCCGATCCTGATGGCAGTCTGGAAGCTCGCCCCGGCGCTGGCCGCCGGCAACGCAGTCGTCCTCAAGCCCGCCGAGCAGACCCCGTGGTCCATCCTCAAGCTGATGGAGCTGATCGGCGACCTGCTCCCGGCCGGTGTCGTCAACGTGGTCAACGGCTTCGGCGTCGAGGCCGGCAAGCCGCTCGCGTCGTCGTCCCGCGTCGCGAAGGTCGCCTTCACCGGCGAGACCACGACCGGCCGGCTGATCATGCAGTACGCCAGCCAGAACATCATCCCGGTGACCCTCGAGCTCGGCGGCAAGAGCCCCAACATCTTCTTCGAGTCGGTCGCCGACGAGCGCGACGCGTTCTACGACAAGGCACTCGAGGGCTTCACGATGTTCGCGCTCAACCAGGGCGAGGTCTGCACCTGCCCCTCGCGCGCCCTCGTGCAGCGCAGCATCTACTCCGACTTCGTCCACGACGCCGTGAAGCGTGTCGAGCAGGTCAAGCAGGGCAACCCGCTCGACGACACCACGATGATCGGCGCGCAGGCCTCCAACGACCAGCTCGAGAAGATCCTGTCGTACATCGAGATCGGCAAGGAGGAGGGCGCCAAGCTGCTCACCGGCGGTGAGCGCGCGATCCTCGACGGCGACCTCGCCGAGGGCTACTACGTGACCCCCACGGTGTTCGAGGGCGACAACTCGATGCGGATCTTCCAGGAGGAGATCTTCGGCCCAGTCGTCTCGCTTACCGGCTTCGACGAGGAGGCCGACGCGCTCAAGGTCGCCAACGACACGCTCTACGGCCTCGGTGCCGGCGTGTGGACCCGCGACGGCGCCCAGGCCTACCGCGCCGGCCGCGAGATCCAGGCCGGCCGGGTCTGGACCAACTGCTACCACCTCTACCCCGCCGGGGCGGCGTTCGGCGGCTACAAGCAGTCCGGCATCGGCCGTGAGAACCACAAGATGATGCTCGACCACTACCAGCAGACCAAGAACCTGCTCGTGTCCTACAGCCCGGACGCGCTCGGCTTCTTCTGATGGATCGTGTGGCGGTCACCGGTGAGGCTGCGGAGCTGCTCCGCAGCCTCACCGAGGCGCACGGCCCGCTGATGTTCCACCAGTCCGGCGGCTGCTGCGACGGTTCGGCGCCGATGTGCTACCCGGACGGCGAGTTCCTGCTGGGCGGTGCCGACGTCCACCTCGGCGACCTCGACGTCGGCCTGGACCGCGCGGTTCCGGTGTGGATGTCGAAGGCGCAGTTCGAGTACTGGTCGCACACGCACCTCACCATCGACGTCGTCCCGGGCCGCGGCGCCGGCTTCTCCCTGGAGGCGCCGCACGGTGTTCGCTTCCTCATCCGGTCGCGGCTGCTGACCGACGAGGAGTACGCCGGGGCCTCGTCGTGATCGCCCGTGAGGTCGCGCTCCTGGTGCGCGACCTCACCCGGTGGGCGGTTCAGCGCACCCGGACCACCGCGGTGCCGCGGCTCGGTGCCAGCCACGACGTGCCCGCGTAGGACACGACGATCGTGTGGCGCCCGGCCCGCGCCAGCCGCAGGGTCACCTTCGCGACCCCGTTGACCAGGATGGGGCGCGCGACCAGCCGGCCGTTGTCGAGGACGGCGACCCGGCCGGTCGCGACCACGCCGGTCGCGGACACCCGGGCCGCGACGACCACGGAGCCTCGCTTGGCCACGACCGCGCGCGACGTCCTGACGGTCAGCTGCGAGCTCCCGCGTCGTACCGCCGCGGTGGGTGTGCTGTCCGCGCTGCCCGGCTTGCGGCCGTCGATGGTTGCGCTCACACGCACCGAGATCCGCTTGCCGACATCACCCTTCCGCAGCTGGTACGACGCCCCGGTGGCTCCGGCAATCGGCGAGCCGTTCGCCAGCCACTGCCGTGACAGCGTCACACCCGCCACGTCCCAGGTGCCGGTGCTGGCCTGCAACGTGCGGCCCAGCTGGGGAACCCCCGTGACGGCGGGCTTCACGGTCGCGACCGGTGCCGGTCCGTCACCCTCGACGACGTGGACGGTGTAGCCCCTCGAGGTCGTGTGGTCCTGCGCGAACGACGTGACCTGGACGGTGGTGTCCCCGTCGGCGTCGAGGTCCACGACCCGCGCGACGGTGTCGTCGACCAGCACGCCGTCGACCTTCACCAGCCCGCTCGGCACCCGCGGGTCGAGGTCGAGGCCGACCTCGGTCGTCCCCGGCGCGACGGTCAGGGTGTAGTCCGCGACGTCGGGGTCGAAGGCCGGGGCGAGCTCACCGGTGTCGGCCGACAGCGCGGAGAGGCGGGCGTCGTCGTCGTACTCCTGCGGGCCCGTGGTGGCCACCCCGAACACCCCGCCGGCGTACCCGCCCGTCGACTGGAAGCGCACCGTCACGACCGGGATCTTGTCGCCCTGCCCGTCGAGCACGGGGTTGCCGCTGCTGTCGACCTTCCAGCGCGGGTCGTCGAGGTGGGCGCGCGGGATCTCGTCGCTCTGCAGGTAGAACACGTTGGTGCCCGCAGCCGTCGTGATGGCCTGCGTCTTGAGCTTCACGTCGTTGAGGTAGACGTCGAACGAGCGCCCGGCGTCTCCCGAGTAGTACCGCGCACGCAGGTAGTTCCGCGGCTGGGACGGGTCGACGACGAGGTCGTAGCTGAACCAGCCGTCCGGGCCCGGGGCGTGCCGGAACTGCCGGCCGTTGAACGTTCCGACCGACGACGTCGACGACGCCTTGAGGTTCTTGGCGTTCTCGAAGTTGTTGTTGTCGAAGCTGTCGAGGCTGTCGATGACGACCTCGTCCTCACGCAGCAGCTTCTTGGCGTCGAGGATCCGCTGCTGGGCGGCAGCCGAGTCCCTGGTCTCGTAGCTGAAGTAGAGGCCATAGCGCTCACCGTGGCGCCGGTAGTGCGGCGTGAAGACCAGGTCGCCACCGTCGACGGTGTTGCGGAGCTCGAACCGGACCTGGCCGTCGGCCGAGTCGGCGACGCGCACCAGGTTCTGCGCGATGTCGGCCTTCCAGGCCGCGACCGAGTCCGCGTCGACGGTGATGATCTGCTGGGCCTCGGTGTCGAGGGCCGGCACACGGACGAGGATGCCGACCGGGTTGTACTTGTCGAGGTCCTTCGTCCCGAGGCCGGCGCTGAGCACGGTCGGGCCGTACTTGAAGGCGAAGAAGTCCGCGTTGTCGGGCGTCTCGATGACCTGGACCTTCATCGGCAGCCGGTAGGTGATGACGTCGCCCGCGGCGAGGCCGGTCAGCACGACGTACCCGTGGTCGACCGTGGGCTCGCTCGACGTGCCGTTGATCGTCAGCGCGGGCGCACCGTCGACCCAGTCGGGCACGCGCAGCCGGAGCTCGGCATCCGGCGCGACCACTCCCCCGTCGGCGGCGGCGATCCGGAAGGTGACCGTGTCGCTCGTCGGCAGCTCAGCCTCCTGGGTGACCGCGAGATTCGTCTCGTCGTCCGTGAAGCGCGAGCTGAAGAACATGTTGACCCAGACGCTGCCCGCGCCCATGAAGTAGATCGAGTCACCGAGCTTGGAGAAGTTCTCCATGCCCGTGCCGGTGCAGCACCAGAACAGCGTGTAGGGCAGCGAGTAGAGCTTGTAGTAGCCCGGCGCCATCGCCTGGAAGTACGTCGTCATGCCCGTGTCCGGGTTCTGCGAGGACACGATGTGGTTGAGGAAGGTGTTCTCGTAGTAGTCGGCGTACTTCACGTCCTGGCTCAGCTTGAACAGCTCGCGCGACAGCTTGAGCATGTTGTACTCGTTGCAGGTCTCGCTGGTCTCCGCGTTGCCCGTCGAGCCCTTCTGCGTGGCGAACTCGTAGAGCGACTCCGGGTCGTGGAAGTGCTCGGCCTGGCTGTTCGAGCCGGTGGCGTAGGTGTGGTCGTCGACCACGACCTGCCAGAAGTTCTGGGCAGCCTGCAGGTACATCGGCAGGTCCGCCTTCTCCTGCTCCGTGAGCTGCGCGTAGAGGTCGGGGTGCTGCGTGAGGACCGTGTACCGGCGCAGGGCACCGATCAGCTTCGGGATCGTGGTGTTGGCGTGCTTGCCCGAGAGCGGGTCCTCGCCGTTGGCGAGCTGGCGGAACAGGCTGACCTCGTCGAAGGCCTCCGCTGCCTTCTTGAAGTGAGCGTTGCCACCGCTGCGGGCGTAGAGCTCGTAGAGCGCGTCGTTCATGCCGCCGTACTCGGTGCGCAGCATCACCGTCGTGTCGCTCAGTGTGGACACCCGGCCGTAGAGGTACTCGCCGAAGGCCTCCGCGACCTGGAGCGCCTGGTCACCTGTCGCACCACCGACGTACTTGTCGATGTCGAGCAGGCCGGCCAGCACCTTGTGCAGGTTGTAGTACGGCACGATCACGGCGTCGTCCGACGTGCCGCGACCCTCGACCGCGTCCAGCGCGGTGGGGCGGAAGGGTCCGATGTAGCCCGCCTTCGCCGTCCCGGCGTACGACGCCTGGACGTCGCCGAGGCCTGCGACGGCCTGGTCGATCTCGGCCCGCAGCGCCACCTTGGTGTCGGCGTCGGTGGTGCTGGCCCACGACATCGCGAGGGCGGACATGTAGTGGCCGAAGGCGTGCCCGCGGAAGTTGCCACCCACGCTGCCGTCCTCCCAGCCGCCGTACCCGCTGGCGGTCGGCGGCGTCAGGCCGGCCGTCCTGTAGAACCAGTACAGGAACTTCCCGGAGTCCAGGCTGGTGAGGTACTCCTGCTCCTTGGCCGCCGCGTTGTCGAGGTAGGCGTCGTCCACGCGGACGTCGACCACGCCACTGTCCTCGAGCACCTCGCGGGGCGCGGGCACCGTCACCGTGAAGGTGCGGGTGACCGGCGCACCGTCCGCGAAGCGGATCGTCGCGGTCAGCGTCACCTCGGCGTCGTCGGCACCGGAGTCGGGCTGGGTGACCTCACCGGATGGGCTGATCACGTCGGGGTCGCTGGACTCCCAGCCGATGCTCGCGCCGTTGGCGCCCTCGGTCGGGAGCGCCAGGCCGACACTGGCGGTCGCGGGCACGTTGATGTCGTCGGCCGCGGCCTGCGCCAGCGCGGACTTGTCGAGGCTGCCGCCGCCCTGCTCGTAGAGGGTGACGACGTCGTCGGTCGAGGCGACGCCGGCGTACAGGCCGTACTGGTCGAGCGCGCTGGTCAGGAAGGCGCCGTTGTACTGCGGCCCGTTGAAGCCGATCGTCTTCGGGAGCGACGCGCTGCCGGTGATGACACCGGTCGACGTACCTCCGGCCGCCGAGGCGACCTGGGAGGCGATCTTGACGCCGTTGCGGTAGAACCGGGCGGTCCTGGTCGCACTGTCGTAGGACACCACGACGTGCGTCCACTGGCCGGCCGGGAAGAAGGCCGCCCGGTCGGTCGACGCGACGCGCAGCTTGTAGGGCTGGGAGGAGCTGGGGCCGACGGACAGCGCGAGCGGGGAGGTGTTGCTCTCGGAGGAGAGGTACCACCCGTCGGAGTTGTAGGCCTGCTTGTTCCAGGTGATCACCTGCTCGCCGGACATCGCCGTCGACGGCTTCAGCCAGAAGGACAGCGTCAGCGCGGCCGGCTGCAGCGCCACGTCCGACCCGAGGTCGAGGTAGGTGCCACTGGTCAGCTGCAGCGCCCTGGAGCCGCTGGTGACGCCGTCGACGAAGGAGTACGACGGGTCCCCCGCGCCGACCTTGTGAGCGCTCACGGGCTGCTGGGCACCGCTGGTGTCGGCAAGGTTGTCCTCGAAGGCCAGCAGCAGCGCCGGGTCGTCGAGCACGGTCGCGGCGCGCGCGGCCGGCGCCGGGAGCGCGAACACCGCGGTCAGCACGAGGAGGGCGACGGCAGCGCCGGGCAGGCGACGCAGGGCCGGGACGGTCGAGGACATGGGCACTCCACTGCTCGGGGGTGATGGCCGTCACAGTATTGTTAGCGCTAACATTCCCCGTCAAGAGGTTGTACGGAAGCCGCTGAGAATTGGCCCAGAAGAGGGCGATGGCGGAATGTGAACGCTCACCGCGAGCGAAAGCCGTCGTCCTTCACGCAGAAGCCGGGAGGTCGACGCCGTCACCAAGGAGCAGCCGGCCGATCGCGGCTTCATCGTGCCGTCCGGACACGCCGGCCGGACTCAGCGCTGACCGATGCGGTGGATCCAGAGCGCGTTCGTGGAGCCGGGGACGCCCAGCGGGCTGCCGGCGACGATGACCACGAGGTCGCCCTCACGCACCCGGCCGCTGCGCAGCAGCTCCTCGTCCACCTGGGCGACCATGTGGTCGGTGTCGACCGGCGGGGCGGTCAGGAAGGTCTCGACACCCCAGCTCAGCGCGAGCTGGGAGCGGACCTTCAGGTCGGGCGTGAACGCCAGCACCGGGATCCGGCTGCGCAGGCGGGCGACCCGGCGAGCCGAGTCACCGGACTGGGTGAACGCGACGACGTAGGCGGCACCCATGCGCTCGGCGACCTCCTCGGCAGCCTTCGTGATCACGCCGCCGCGGGTGTGCGGGTCGAACTCGATGCGGTCGAAGCGGCCGAAGTGCTGCTCGTCCAGCGCGCTGCGCTCGGTGGCCGCGACGATCCGCGCCATCGTCTCGACCGTGGTGATGGGGTGGGCACCCACACTGGTCTCGCCGGAGAGCATCACCGCGTCGGCGCCGTCGAGGACGGCGTTGGCGACGTCGCTGGTCTCCGCACGGGTGGGTGCGGGGCTGGTGATCATCGACTCCAGCATCTGGGTCGCCACGATCACCGGGCGAGCGTTGCGGCGGGCCGCGACGATGATCTGCTTCTGCAGGAAGGGGACCTCCTCGAGCGGGCACTCGACCCCGAGGTCTCCGCGCGCCACCATCACACCGTCGAAGGCGCGCACGATGTCATCGAGGTTCTCCACCGCCTGGGGCTTCTCGATCTTGGCGATGACCGGGACCTCGATGCCCTCCTCGGCCATGATCGCGCGCACGTCGGCGGCGTCCGAGGCGTTGCGGACGAAGCTGAGAGCGATCACGTCGGCGCCCAGGTGCAGGGCGAAGCGCAGGTCCTCGGCGTCCTTCTCGGACAGCGCCGGCACGGAGACCGCGACGCCCGGGAGGTTGATGCCCTTGTGATCGCTCACCGGGCCACCGACCAGCACCTCCGTCACCACGTCGGTCTCGCTGACCTCGACCACACGGAGGCGGACCTTGCCGTCGTCGATCAGGATCGGGTCGCCCGGACGCACGTCGCCCGGCAGGCCGGCGTACGACGTCGCACAGATCTCGCCGTTGCCGTCGACCTCGCGGGTGGTGATCGTCCACCGCTGGCCGCGGCGCAGCACGGCCGGCGAGGAGAACCGGCGCAGCCGGATCTTCGGGCCCTGCAGGTCCGCGAGCACGGCGACCGCGTGACCGGTGGCCTCGGACGCCTCCCGGACGCGGCGGTAGACCTCGGAGTGGTCGGCGTGGGTGCCGTGGCTCATGTTGAGCCGGGCGACATCCATGCCGGCGTCGACCAGGGCGCGGATCCGGCGCTCGGAGGCCGTGGCGGGACCGAGCGTGCACACGATCTTCGCGCGGCGCCCACGCGGCAGCGCAGCACCGGCGGCCTGGTCGATGACGGGGTCGGGGCGGTCGAGCAGGCCGGTCATGGCAGGGGCTCCTGGAGGGGAAGGGGTGGATACACCGGGGGCCGCCGGCTGGCGGGCTGAGCGACCCCCGGTGAGTCTATTGGATCGATCCAATGACCGATCAGATGCCCTCGGCGAGGCGGTGGTAGGCCGCGCTCCAGCGCAGCTCGCGCTGGAACCCGCGCGGCGTCGTGTCCGCGTCGATGACCGCGATCTCCACGCCGTTCATCTCGGCGAAGTCGGCGAGCACCTCGATGCCGACCGCCTTCGACAGCACCGTGTGGTGCGGGGCGCCGGCCATCAGCCAGGCCTCCGCGGAGGTCGCCAGCGAGGGCCGCGGCTCCCAGACGGCGCAGGCGACGGGCAGCTGCGGCAGGGCCTCGTCGGGCTCGACGACGTCGATCTCGTTGACGGTCAGCCGGAACCGCCCGCCCAGGTCCGAGAGGCCCGCGACGACGGCGGTGCCGGGGTCGGCGGTGAACCGGAGGCGGACCGGGTCCTCGCGGCCCCCGATCGACAGCGGGTGGATCTCGAGCGACGCCCGGTCCTCGGTGAGCGTCGGGCAGACCTCGAGCATGTGGGCGCCGAGGATCTTCTCCTCGCCGGGAACCAGGTGGTACGTGTAGTCCTCCATGAAGGACGTGCCGCCCGGCAGGCCCTCGGCCATCACCTTGGTGGCCCGCAGCAGGACCGACGTCTTCCAGTCGCCCTCGCCGCCGAAGCCGTAGCCGTCGGCCATCAGCCGCTGCACGGCGAGACCCGGCAGCTGCCGGAGCCCGCCGAGGTCCTCGAAGTTCGTGGTGAACGCACCGAAGGCGCCCTCCTCGAGGAAGGTCCGCAGGCCGGCCTCGATCCGCGCGCCGTAGCGGAGCGACTCGTGGCGCTCGCCGCCCGGGAGCAGCTCGGGCGCGATGGCGTAGAGGTCGGCGTACTCCGCGACCAGCTTGTCGATGTCGGCGTCGGCCACCTGGTCGACGACCGCGACGAGGTCGTTGACGCCGTAGGTGTTGACGGAGACGCCGAAGCGCAGCTGCGCCTCGACCTTGTCACCCTCGGTCACCGCGACGTCGCGCATGTTGTCGCCGAAGCGGGCGAGCTTGAGCTGGCGCAGCTCGGCGCGGCCGCGGGCGGCACGGGCCCACTCCTCGATCCGTCGCCGCACGACCGGGTTCTCGACGTGGCCGGCGACGGTCTTGCGGGGGACGCCGAGCCGGGACTGGATGTAGCCGAACTCCCGGTCGCCGTGGGCGGCCTGGTTGAGGTTCATGAAGTCCATGTCGATGGTGGACCACGGCAGCGCGACGCCGGCCTGCGTGTGCAGGTGGAGCAGCGGCTTCTGCAGGGCGTCGAGCCCGGCGATCCACATCTTCGCCGGTGAGAACGTGTGCATCCACGCGATCAGGCCGACACAGCTCGGGTCGAGGTTGGCCTCGAGCACCTGGCGGTGGATCGCGCCCGCGTCGAGCAGGACCGGCTTCCACACCACGCTCACCGGCAGGTCGGACAGCTCGGCGAGCCGGTCGGCGATGGCGCGCGACTGGTCGGCAACCTGCTGCAGGGTCTCCGGCCCGTACAGGGACTGGCTGCCGGTGAGGAACCAGACCTCCTGCTCGGTGGCGGAGGCAGTGCTGGCGTTGGTGGTCACGTGGTGCTCCTTGGTTCAGGCGCCCCCGAGGGCGTCATGGTGGTGTTGGCCGGCCGGCGTCAGCGCTGGCCGTAGACGTTCTGGTAGCGGTCGTAGAGCGCGTCCACGCTGGGCTGCGCGATCGGGATCGGCTGGCCGAGCTGGCGCGAGAGGTGCACGGATCGGGCGACGTCCTCGCACATGACGGCCGCCTTGACCGCCGCCTTGGCGGTCGGGCCGACGGTGAAGACGCCGTGGTTCTGCATCAGCACGGCGGGCGAGCGGCTCTCGCCGAGGGTCTCGACGATGCCGCGGCCGATCGAGTCGTCGCCGATGATCGCGAACGGTCCGACCGGGATCTCCCCGCCGAACTCGTCGGCGCACATCGTGGTCACGCACGGGATCGCCTCGCCGCGCGCTGCCCAGGCCACGGCGTACGGCGAGTGCGTGTGCACCACGCCGCCGACCTCCGGCAGGTGGCGGTAGACGTAGGCCTGGGCCTCGGTGTCGGACGACGGCGCGTGCTCGCCCTCCACGACGCGGCCGTCGAGGTCGCAGACCACCATGTTCTCGGGGGTCAGGTCGTCGTACGACACCCCGCTCGGCTTGATGACCAGCAGGTCCTGCCCGGGCACGCGCGCGGACACGTTGCCGGCGGTCCAGACGACGAGGCCGTACTTCGGCAGCTCGGCGTGCAGGGCCGCCACCTCGCGCCGGACCCGGCGGATGGTCTGGTCGACGTCGGCGACGACGCTCATCGGTCGTTCTCCTTGCCCGCGACGGCCTCGCGCCGGATCGCCTTGAGCCGCCGCATGGCAGTGACGCCGCGGCCGAAGTGGTCGTGCAGGTCGCGGTACTCCACGAACAGCCGGTCGTAGGCCTGCGCGCGCGTCTCGTCGGGGACGTAGACGGCCTTGCGGACCTTGCCCATCGCCTTCGCCGCCGTGGGTACGTCGGGATAGGCACCGGCCGCGACGGCGGCGTGGATCGCCGAGCCCAGCGCAGGGCCCTGGTCGGAGTCGATGATCGACAGCGGCAGCCGGGTCACGTCGGAGTAGATCTGCATCAGCAGCGCGTTCTTCTGCAGGCCGCCCGCGACCACGAACTCCTCGACGGGGACGCCGCTGTCGCGGAAGGTCTCGACGATGACGCGGGTGCCGAAGGCGGTCGCCTCGAGCAGCGCGCGGTAGACGTCCTCCGGCCTGGTGGCGAGGGTCAGGCCCACCACGAGGCCCGAGAGCTCGTGGTCGACCAGCACCGAGCGGTTGCCGCTGTGCCAGTCGAGCGCGACCAGGCCGTGCTCGCCGATCGCCTGCTGCGACGCCAGCCGGGTGAGGTGCTCGTGCACCGATTCCCCCGCAGCTGCGGCGCTCTCGGCGTACGACGCCGGGACAGCGTTGTCGACGAACCAGCCGAAGATGTCGCCGACACCGCTCTGCCCGGCCTCGTAGCCCCAGCGACCGGCGATGATGCCGCCGTCGACGACGCCGCACATGCCGGGGACCTCGCGGAGCACGTCGGCGCTCATCACGTGGCAGGTGGACGTGCCCATGATCGCGACCATCTGGCCGGGGTCGACGGCCTGCGCGGCCGGGGCAGTGACGTGCGCGTCGACGTTGCCGACCGCGACGGCGATGCCCTCGGGCAGGCCGGTCCAGGCGGCGGCCTCGGCGGTGAGCCGGCCGGCGATCGCGCCGAGCTCGCCGATCGGGTGCTCCAGCTTGTCGGCCACGAAGCCGCCGAAGCCGGGCGCGAGGGCCTCGAGGAAGTCGGTCGACGGGTAGGCGCCGTCCTGCAGGATCCCCTTGTAGCCGGCGGAGCAGGCGTTGCGGACGTAGCTGCCGCACAGCTGCCAGACGATCCAGTCCGCGGCCTCGACCCAGTGCCGCATGCGGTCGTAGACCTCACGGTCCTCCTCGAACAGCTGGAGGCCCTTCGCGAACTCCCACTCCGAGGAGATGAGGCCGCCGTACCGGGGCAGCCAGTCCTCGCGGCGCTCGGCCGCGAGCTGGTTGATCCGGTCGGCGTGCGGCTGCGCCGCGTGGTGCTTCCACAGCTTCACGAAGGCGTGCGGGCGGCCGGCGAGCTCGGGGAGCTCGCAGAGCGGCGTTCCGTCCTCGAGGGTCGGGACCATCGTGCACGCGGTGAAGTCGGTGGCGATGCCGATGACCTGCGCGGGATCGATGCTCGCGGCCGAGATCGCCGCAGGTACGGCGATCCGGAGCACCTGGCGGTAGTCCTCGGGCACCTGCAGCGCCCATTCCGGCGGCAGTGCCTCGCCCGTGCCGGGCAGGGTGTCGTCGACGACGGCGTGCTCGTAGGCGTGCACCGCCGATCCGAGCTCCGCTCCGTCGGACACCCGGACCACGACCGCGCGACCCGAGAGGGTCCCGTAGTCGACGCCGATCGTGTACTGCTCCTGGCCCGCGCTCATCAGGCTCGCGCTCCTTCTCGTTCGTCTTGTTCGTCTCGTTGGTCTCGTGCTCGGGGAGAACCGGTACTGGCGCGTACGACCAGCTCCGGCTCGATCAGCCGCTCGGGAGCGGGCTCGTCGGTCAGGGCCGACCGCAGGATCTGGATCGCACGTCGTCCGACCGCGTCGAAGTCCTGGCGCACCGTGGTGAGGGGCGGGATGAGGTACGCCGCCTCGGGGATGTCGTCGAAGCCGACGACGCTGATGTCGTGCGGGACCGAACGGCCCGCCTCGGTGAGCGACCGGAGCAGTCCCAGCGCCATCTGGTCGTTGGCGCAGAAGACCGCGGTCACGTCGTCCCGCTCGGCGATCTGGCGACCGGCCTCGAAGCCGCTCCGGGCCGACCAGTCGCCCTCGACCTGCAGCAGCGGCGGCAGTCCGGCGGCGTACATCGCGTTGCGGTAGCCCGCCAGACGGGCGCGGGCCTCGGCCCACGCCGACGGGCCGGACACGTGCAGGATCCGCTCGTGGCCGAGCTCGATCAGGTGACGGGTCCCGATCTCGGCGCCGACGACCTGGTCGACACCGACCGTCCACTCCGCCTTGGCCTCGTCGCCCTCCACCACGACGACGGGGACGCCGCGGCCCGCGTGGGCCCGGGCCGCGTCGACCGCGCCGTCGTTGGCGGCGATGAGGATGATGCCCTCGACGTGCTGGTCACGCAGGTGGTCGATCGCGTCGACGTACTCGTCGCGGGTGAGCATCTGCACGTTGACCGAGCTGACGAAGTAGCCGGCGTCCCGGCCGGCGGCCTGGATCGCGCGGTGCACGGTGCTCGGGCCCCAGAAGCCGCTGCGGGAGCCGATCACGCCGATCGTCCCGGACCTGCGGGTGACCAGGCTGCGTGCGGCCGTGTTGGGCCGGTAGCCGAGCTGGTCGATCGCCCGCAGCACCCGCTCACGGGTCTCCGGCCGGAGGTTGGTCTGGCCGTTGACCACGCGCGAGACGGTCTGGTGGGAGACGCCGGCGAGACGCGCGACGTCCGCCATCACGGGGATCCTGCGGGGTGCCTCACTCATCTCGGGGCCCCCGCGAAGTTGTTCGGGGGAGCGAAGCGGAGGAGAAGAACTTCGCGGGGGAGATCACGGTTGCCGCCGAGTCATCAGTCGCTGGATGACCACGAAGACCAGGAGCAGGACGCCGATGGCGATCCGGGTCCACCAGGAGGTCAGGGTGCCGTCGAAGGTGATGAAGGTCTGGATCACGCCGAGGACCAGGACGCCGACGAGAGCGCCGACGACGTAGCCCCGGCCGCCACTGAGCAGGATGCCGCCGATGACCGCCGCGGCGATCGCGTCGAGCTCCATGCCGACCGCGTGCAGGCTGTTGCCCGACGGTGTGTTGAGCGCGAACAACAGGCCGCCCAGACCGGCACAGAACCCGCTGACGGCGTACACGCCGACCTTGACCACGGCGACGCGCAGGCCCATCAGCATCGCCGAGGACTCGTTGCCGCCGATGGCGTAGACCGTGCGGCCGAAGCGGGTGAAGGCCAGGACGTACGCCGCGACCGCCACGGTCACCAGCGCGACCACGACCGACCACCGGATCCAGTACGTCGACCAGAGCGTCAGCGGCTCGTAGGCCCACTTCATGAACGTCTCGTTGGTGATCGGGATCGACTCGATGCTGATCAGGTAGGCGACGCCGCGGGCGAGGAAGAGGCCCGCGAGGGTGGCGATGAACGGCTGGATGTCGAAGTAGTGGATGAGCAGGCCCATCACGGTGCCGAGCAGCGTGGCGATCACCAGCACCGCCAGGATCGCGGCCGGCAGGGACCAGCCCGACTGCAGCGTCTTCGCCAGGATCATGGTCGACATCGCGACGACCGAGCCGACCGAGAGGTCGATGCCGCCGGTGAGGATCACGAAGGTCATGCCGACCGCGAGCACGATCAGGTGCGCGTTGTTGATCATCAGGCTCAGGAAGACCTGGGGGTCCCCGAAGTTCTCGTAGCGGACGCTGCCCGCGCCGAACATGCCGGCGAACAGGGCGATCGTGACGATCAGCGGGAGGAAGCGCGGCGGCGGGGAGTAGGTGCGGATCCGGTCCCACAACGAGGTGGTGCCGACGGTGGCGACTGCGGCGCTCATACCGGGTTTCCCTTCGAGACGGCGGGGCGTCGTACCCGCAGGGCGGCACGGGCCCGGGGCGACTGGAGGAGGCAGACCGCGACGACCACCACTGCCTTGAACAGGTAGTTGGCCTCCGACGGGATGCCGACGTTGGGGATGGTCCGGGCCAGCGTGGTGATGAAGAGCGCGCCCACGAGGGTGCCGGCGAGGGAGAACTTGCCGCCGGTGAGGGCGGTTCCCCCGATCACCACGGCGAGGATCGCGTCGAGCTCGATCCAGAGGCCGAGGCTGTTCGCGTTCACGGAGTTGGTGTTGGCGGCGATGATCAGGCCGGCCAGGCCGGCACAGAAGGCACCGAAGACGTAGACCGTCCAGATGATCGTGCGAGCGCGCACACCCGCCAGCCGACTGGCCTCCGGGTTGATGCCGACGGCCTCGATCAGCATGCCGAGCGCCGTACGACGGGTGAGGACCGCGGCCGCGACGACCATGCCGACCGCGATCAACGACGCGATCGGGAGCCCGAGCACGTAACCGGTGGCCAGGTCGCTGAACGTCTCGTTGTGGACCGTAGTGATCTGGCCGTCGGTCACCAGCATGGCGAGGCCGCGGCCGGCGACCATCAGCACGAGTGTCGCGATGATCGGCTGGATCCCCAGCACGGAGACGAGGAAGCCGTTCCACAGGCCGAGCAGCACGCAGACGGCAAGGGCCCAGGTGCAGGCCATGATCGCCGTCGTGACGGCACCCTCGTCGGCGGCGCCGACGAGACGGGTGCAGGCCACGGCGCCGGCGATGGCCGCGATGGCGCCGACCGAGAGGTCGATGCCGCGGGTCGCGATGATCAGCGTCATGCCG
Organism: Nocardioides sp. Root240; assembly: GCF_001428825.1. Classification (GTDB taxonomy): domain Bacteria; phylum Actinomycetota; class Actinomycetes; order Propionibacteriales; family Nocardioidaceae; genus Nocardioides. The sequence goes on from NZ_LMIT01000010.1 coordinate 565,820, forward strand.
AGCGCGACCAGCAGGACCGGCGCACTGTTGCGGGCGATGTCGATGACGTTGCCGTAGAGGTGGCCGTCCTGGATCCGCACGTTGAGGAAGCTCGGCGTCGCGACCACGTTGACGACCAGCAGCAGGAGGAGCGCCAGGATCGGCCAGAGCAGGGTGCTGCCGACGAAGCGGCTCACGACGCCGGGGCGCGTCGGCTCCGGCCGCTCGGGGGCGGGCGCCGCGGGAGGCGGCGTCAGGGTGTCAGTCACGAGCGGACTCCTCGTCGGTGCGGGCCCCCGCGGCGCTCTGGCCGGCGATGATCTCGAGGACGTCGCTCACGGAGACGTCGTCGTTGGGGCGTTCGTCGATCTTGCGGCGGTCGCGCATCACCACCAGGCGGTCGCTGAGGCGGAGCACCTCCTCGAGCTCGGCGGAGATGAACACGACCGACATGCCCTTCTGGGCCAGCTCGGCGACCTTGGCCTGGATCTGCGCCTTGGCGCCGATGTCGATGCCGCGGGTGGGCTCGTCGAGGATCAGCAGCTCGGGCTCGGTGATCAGCCAGCGGGCGAGCAGCACCTTCTGCTGGTTGCCGCCGGACAGGTTGCGCATCAGCGCGTTCGGGTCGGCCGGCCGGATGTCGAGGGCCTTGATGTACTCGTCGACCAGCTGGGTGCGTGTCGCCTGCGGGATCGGGCGGAGCCAGCCGCGCGAGGCCTGCAGCGCGAGCAGCATGTTGTCGGCGACGCTGAGGTCGGCGATCACGCCCTCCGCCTTGCGGTCCTCGCTGGAGAAGGCGATCTTGCGGTCGATCGCGTGACGGGGGCTGCGCAGGCGGCGCTTGGCCGAACGGATCTCGAGCGACCCGTGGTCCGCCGTGTCGGCGCCGAAGAGGAGGCGGGCCAGCTCGGTCCGTCCGGAGCCGAGGAGGCCGGCGACGCCGACCACCTCGCCGTCGTACAGGCAGAGGTCGGTGGCCTCGAGGGAGCCCTTGCGGCTCAGGCCGACCGCCTGCAGGACGGGCGTGCTCCGCTCGTGGACGCGGGTCTGCGCGCGGTCGAGCCGGTCGAGGACCTCGAGCTCACGGCCGATCATCAGCTGCACGAGCTCGAGCTGGGTGGTGTCGGCGACCATGCGCTCCTCGACCAGGCGGCCGTTGCGCAGGATGGTCATGCGGTCGGCGATCTCGTAGATCTGGTCGAGGAAGTGGGAGACGAAGACGATGGCCACGCCGTTGTCGCGCAGCCGGCGCATCACCTCGAACAGCTTCTCCACCTCGTCGGCGTCGAGGCTCGAGGTGGGCTCGTCGAGGATCACGACGCGGGCGTCGACGTCGACGGCGCGGGCGATGGCGACCAGCTGCTGGATCGCGATCGGGTGGTCGCCGAGGATCGAGCGCGGGTCGACGTCGAGGCCGAGGCGCTCGAGGGTCGCGCGGGCCCTGCGGTTCATCGCGCGGACGTTGATGCCCCCGAGGAAGCGGGGCTCGCGGCCGAGCAGCATGTTCTCGGCGACGCTGAGGTTCGGGACCAGGTTGACCTCCTGGTACACCGTGCTGATGCCGGCGGCCTGGGCCGCGGCCGGCGTGGAGAACTGGTGCTCCTCGCCGCCGACCAGGATCGTGCCGGAGTCGATCGTGTAGACACCGGTGAGTGCCTTGATCAGGGTGGACTTGCCGGCGCCGTTCTCGCCCATCAGGGCGTGCACCTCGCCGGGCAGCAGCCGCAGCGAGACGCCGTCGAGGGCGCGCACGCTGCCGAAGGTGATGGAGATGTCGCGCATCTCGATCACCGGCTCGGGGGTCTCCGCCGCCGGTACGCCGCCGGTGGGCTGCGTCGTCGTGGTCACCGGTCGCTCCTCGTGCATCGTCGTCATCGTCTGTCTCCCGCTGCTCGTCGCAGCTGTTGTCAGCTTGTGGCTTGTTCGTTGCTGTGTTGCTGGGATTCCCGAGCCGGCGGGTCCGTCGCGGTGGCGACGGACC
>NZ_LMIT01000010.1:567789-728347 GCF_001428825.1 Nocardioides sp. Root240
ACTTGCGGTCGGCGAGGACTGCGGTGGCCTGCTCCTGGTCGAAGGTGGTCTCCTCCGTCACGACGCGGGCCGGGACCTCTTCGCCGTCGATGACCTTCTTGGCCAGGTCCATCAGCTGGTCGCCGAGGAGCGGGTTGCACTCGACGATGAAGTTGATCTTGCCCTCGGACAGCGCGGTCATCCCGTCCTTCACGGCGTCGACCGTGATGATCTTGATGTCCTTGCCGGGCTCGAGGCCCGCGGCCTCGATCGCCTCGATGGCACCCAGGCCCATGTCGTCGTTGTGGGCGAAGACGACGTCGATGCCCTTCTCCGAGTTGAGGAACGACTCCATGACCTGCTTGCCGCCGTCGCGCGTGAAGTCGCCGGTCTGCGACTTGCTGATCGCGATCTTCGAGTCGGACTTGATCGCGTCGGCGAAGCCCTCCGCACGGTCGATCGCCGGAGCTGCGCCGGTGGTGCCCTCGAGCTGGACGACGTTGATGTCACCGTCACCGTCGACGTCGGCGTCGGCCGCGTTCTCGACCAGCCACTCGCCGGCCTTCTTGCCCTCCTCCACGAAGTCCGAGCCGAGGAAGGTCTTGTAGAGCGAGGTGTCCTCGCTGTCCACGGCGCGGTCGGTCAGGATGACCGGGATGTTCGCGGCCTTGGCCTCCTGCAGGACGGCGTCCCAGCCGGTCTCGACGACCGGGCTGAACGCGATGACGTCCACCTTCTGCTGGATGTAGGACCGGATCGCCTGGATCTGGTTCTCCTGCTTCTGCTGGGCATCGGAGAACTTCAGCTCGATGCCCGCTGCCTTGGCCGACGCCTTGATCGAGTCGGTGTTCGCGGTCCGCCAACCGCTCTCAGCACCCACCTGGGCGAAGCCCATCACGATCTTGCCGTCGTCACTCCCCTTGGAACCGGAGTCGTCGCTGCCGCACGCGGCGAGCGCCGCTGCACACATGAGGACCGCGCTGGCGGCGGTCACGGTCTTCTTCACCACTGGGTATTCCTCCACAGTCCGTCGGGCTTGTCCGCCCTGTGACCGGTGTCACTGGTGAAGAGTGTGAGCGCTAACATTCTGTGGCGTCAAGAGGTTCAGGACCACGAATCCAAAGAAATGTGAACGCTCACCTTCGAACCCACGGAAACCCCACCGGATCTCGAAGGACGTCCCCCGAAAGGCACCACCGTGACCACGCTGCTGCGCACCGAGCGCGCCCGCCGCGGCCTCCGGGCCACCGACCTCGCCGAGGAGATCGGGGTCCACCCGATGTCGATCCTGCGCTGGGAACGACGCGAGCGGCTGCCCGGACCGGTCCACATCCACGCCCTCGCACGGGTGCTCGAGCTCGAGCCCGCACGGGTGGCCGGGTTCTTCGACGACGCACGCTCCTCCGTCCCCGCCCCGGCCACGGAGGTCGGGCACCGGGGGCAGGCGCTGCGCGACCTGAGGTGGCGGGCCGGCGCAACGGCCGCGGGAATCGCGCGCCGGCTCGACCTGCCCGTCTCGACGGTCTACAACTGGGAGGCCGGCCGGGCCCGGATCCCGGCCGCCCGCATCGAGGGCCTCGCCGAGGTCCTCGGCCTGTCCGCCGAGACGCTCGTCGCCCGCCTGGCGGCGCCCGCGACCGGGATCGGCCGCCCCGACCTGCCGATGAGCCCGTTGCGTCGGCTGCGCCACCGCGCCCGGCTCAGCCAGGCCCGCGCGGCGGCGGCGGCCGGCGTCGACCGCCATGCCCTCGGCGCCTGGGAGCGCGGCGCGGGCAGTCCCCCGCTCGCAGCGCTGCGCCACCTCTCCCGCACGTACGGCGTCCCGGTGTCCCACGTCGCCCGCGCCGCCGGCACCGAGCCGCCCCACCTGCTCGACCGCGGCCGCTGGCGCCCCGGCGACCTGCCGGCCGTGATCCGGACCCTCCGCGAGTGGGCGGGCCTCACCCAGGGCCAGCTCGCCGACCGGTGCGCGTGCAGCACCGCCGCGGTCCGCACCTGGGAGTCCGGCCGAGTCGTCCCCAGCGCCCGGATGCGCACCCGGCTCGAGCGGGCCTTCCGCCTGCCCTCGGGGACCCTCGACGCCGCCCTCTGACGCCGCCGAAGTGTTAGTTCGTGCACGCCGAAGTGTTAGTTCGTGCGCGTCCAAGTGTTAGTGGGTGCACGTCGAGGTGCCAGCAGAACTGCCNNCCGTTTCGGCGGTCAGGGGAGGGCGGAGAAGAGCCAGGCCATGCGGTTGACGTAGGTGTCGCCGGGTCGGAGGACGGCGGAGGGCCAGTCGGGGCCGGGGACGTGGTTCGGGGAGTCGGGGGCGAGCTGGGGCTCGAGACAGAGGCCGTCGCCCTGGCGGAGCAGGCGGCCGGTGCGGTCGAGGGAGGTGCCGGCGAGGAAGTTGCCGGTGTAGACCTGCAGGCCGGGCTGGTCGGACCAGAGCTCCATCCGGGTCCGGGTGGCGGGGCCGTCGAGGACGGCGACGCGGCGCCAGCCCTCGCCGTCGAGGACGAGGTTGTGGTCGATGCCGCGGGCGTCGACGACCTGGGGGTGACGGGTGCGGATCGGGTCACCGAGGGGGGTCGGGTGCCGGAGGTCGAACGGCGTCCCGTCGACGGGTGCGTGCTCGCCGACGGGGATCGCGGCGGCGTCCACAGGGGTGTAGCGCGACGCGTCGACGTGCAGCAGGTGGTCGTCGATGGTGCCGGTGCCGTGCAGGTTGAGGTACACGTGGCTGGTCAGGTTGACGACCGTCGCGGCGGTGGTGGTGGCGGTCAGCTCGAGGTGGACGCCCTCCCCCTCCACCCGGTACGACGCCCGCACGGTCAGCTCGCCCGGGTACCCCGCGTCGCCGTCGGGGCTCACCAGCTGGAAGGTCACGGCGTCCTCGGCCTGCGCGACGACGTCCCACGTGCGCGTGTGGAACCCGGCGGGACCACCGTGCAGGTGGTGGCCACGATCGTTCTCCGGCACCTGGTGGTCGGCTCCGTCGAGCGACCAGCGACCGTGCGCGATGCGGTTGGCGTAGCGGCCCACGACGCTGCCGATGTAGTCGGTCGAGGCGCGCACGGCGTCCCCGTCGGCGAGGCCGAGGGCGACGTCGCGGCGCACGCCGTCGCCGCCGGTCACGACCAGGCGCTGGATGGTGGCACCGACCGGGAGCAGGTGCAGCTCCGGGCCGGGGGCGCGGCCGACGACGACCACGGGCGAGGCATTCTCCGTCACGATGTTAACGCTAACATCCAGCCGCTCGTCAGCGCGTGCGGTTCTTGCCCGTCGATCCGCGCACGAGCATCACCGGCTGCGCGAGCTCGGCCGCCGGACGGTCCTCGCCGCCGAGTGCACGGACCGCGAGCTCGACGGCACGCCGCCCCAGCTCGGGGAAGTCCTGGGCCACGGTGGTCAACGCCGGCCAGTAGTAGCCACCCTCCGGCACGTTGTCGAAGCCCACGACGCTGACGTCGTTGGGCACGGCCCGGGCGGCCTCGTGCAGCGCCCTGAGGACGCCGAGCGCCATCGAGTCGTTGGCGACGAAGATCGCCGAGAGGTCGCGGTCCTTCGCGAGTCGCTGGCCGGCGTCGTAGCCACTGGCCGCCGACCAGTCGCCGGGCAGCTCCGGCCCGGGCAGCAGGCCGCGCGCCTCGTGGGCCTGGCGCCAGCCCTCACGGCGCTGCTCGGCCTCGGTCCAGTCGCGCGGACCGCTGACGTGGGCGACGGCGTGGTGCCCGAGGTCGAGCAGGTGGTCGGTCGCCAGCCGGGCGCCGGCGACCTGGTCGATGCCCGCAGCCATCGCCTCACCGGGGCTGACGCCCTGGGCGAGCACGACGGGGATCGGCAGGGACAGGCCGCGCACGAGATGGTGCGCGTCGCGGTGGGCGACGGCGACGACGAGGGCCTCGACGGCCTGGTCGAGCAACCGGTCGACCGCGCGCTGCAGCGCCTCCTCGGTGAGGTCCAGGACCCCGACCACGGCGACGTCGTAGCCGGCCTCGCGGCCGGCCTCCTGGACGGCCTCCGCGATCATGCTCGGGCCGTAGAGCGCCAGGTGCGCCGACACCATGCCGATCCGGCCGGAGCGGTTGGTCACCAGCAGACGCGCGGCTGCGTTGCGGCGGTAACCGAGCTCCCGGATCGCCGCGTTGACCCGCGTGCGGGTGTCCTCGCGGACGAGCGGCGAGTCGTTGAGCACCCGCGACACCGTCTGGTGCGAGACACCGGCCAGCGCGGCGACGTCCGCCATGCTCGGCGAACGCCGCTTCCCGTTGTCCCGCTGCCCGCGCTCCACCGCCATGGCGGCCACCCTAGTGCCGCGTCCCGGCAGTTCTGGGCGCTTCGCGCACACACAGCACGCACCTCGCGGCGTTGCCGACGCTTGCGAGACGACCCGGTATGGCTGCGCGCCGGCGCCTTGCGATGCACGCACCGTGCGCACGCCAACCATCCAAGAACTTCCGGGACGCGACCCTGGATCAGCGGCCAGCCGCCACGGCGGAAACTTGTTGAGCGCTCACACAACCTGTGTGACTACCGGACGGTCACCACCCGCTTCGCACCGGAGCCCGCAGCCACCGGGGACGACGCCGTCGTCGCCTGGACCGACCAGGTGCCCCGGGCCAGCCTCGGCAGTCGCCAGGTCACCCTGCCGCTCGCCGGCACCACCACGCTCGCCCGCCGGACCACCTTGCCAGCGCGGCTGAGGACCAGGCCGAGCTTGCCCACAGCGACGCCGGACGGGCTGGTCGCGACCCGGACGGTCGCCACCGCACCGCGGCCCGCGCGGTCAGGCGCCTTGAGCACCAGGCTCGTCGAGGACCTCGCCCGGGTCAGGGTGACCGGCACCTGGTCCTCGCCGACGCGGTGGGTCGCGTCGCCGTCGTACCGGATGACGATCGTGTGGGCGCCGAGGCCGGAGAGACGGCCCGTGTCGACGACGATCCGGGCCCGCCCGTCGGCCAGGTTGGCCGAGGCGAGCACGGTGCCGCCGGCGATCGCCCGGACGCTTCCGGTCGCCACCCCGTCGGGCGTGCTGACCCGCACCGAGATCGGCAGGTCGGTTCCGAAGGCGAGCTTGTCCGCCGCGGCGAGCGCCACCACCGCGGTCGGCGACAGCTCGTCGCCGAGCGCCGGCACGACCAGCGTGTTGGCCTGCTCCTCGGAGCCGGCCCGGTCGACCGCGCGGTACTCGATGTCGACCGCGTCGTCGCCGACGGCGAACGGGGCGGCGTACGTCGCCCAGGTCCCACCGTCGAGGCGGTACTGGACGGCGCCCACTCCGGACGTGGCGTCGGCCGCCCGCACGGTGACCGTGCGGCCCACCCGGGAGGCGCGGCTGACCGGCGCCTCGGTGTCGACCTTGACCGAGCCGGTCACGACCGCCGAGGTGTTCCCGGTGACGTCGTGGGCGCGGGCGCGGACCTCGTGGACGCCGTCGCCGGTCACGGGGAAGGACGCCGTGGTCTCGTCGACCGACACCCAGGACCCGCCGTCGACCGAGTAGTCGACGCTGTCGACGCCCGTGTCGTCGGTGGCGGTGACCGACACGGCGGCCGGCGAGGAGACCCACCAGCCGTCGTCGCCGTCGGCCGCGGACGAGACCGCCACGACCGGGTCGGCCGCGTCGGTGACGGTCACGGTGGCGACCGGGTGGTCGGCGGAACCGCTGGCGACGGTGCCGTTGACGGTGAACGTCCCGGCGACGCCGTACGACGCCGGGGCGATCGCGTCCCACTCGACGGCGACCTGGCCGGTCGAGCCGTCCCCGAAGGTCGCGGAGACCTTGGCGGGCAGCGTCGGAGCCGTGCCCACGCGGGTGGTGGCGTTCACATCGTCGACCGACTCGACCAGCAGCTCCGGCTGGTAGCCGGCGCGCAGGGTGTCGAGCTCGGCCTGGGTGACCGGCAGGACGGTGCCGTGGCGCGGGCTGCTCGGCAGGTCGGCCGTGGGGACCGAGGTCCAGCTGCCCGATGCGATGTCGTCGGTGGTGAAGGCGAGATAGCCCTGGCCACCGTGGTAGCTCGGCTGGTCGATGAAGAGGTACCAGCGGTCCGGGTCCTCGTTGTCGCGGAACACCGTCGGGCCCTCACCGCCGGTGAACGTGCCACCCCAGGGGTTGGCCTGGCCGTAGCCGACCTTCTCCTTGACGAGCTGCCAACCGGGCGTCGAGCTGGTGGTCGGCAGCGAGCCGGTCACGGTTGCACGGAGGTCCGTGGACCGCTCCTGGCGCGGGATCATGTAGGCCTCGTCCTTCACCAGCCGGTAGAAGGTGCTGCCGTCCTTGACGATCGTCGCGTCGATCATGCCCTTGCCCGCGCCGCGCTTGACGTTGATCCAGGGCTGGGGCGCGGAGAAGGTCACGAAGTCGCGGGTGGTCGCGTACATCATCTGCTGGTACTGCGTACCGATGTCGCGGCCCGAGGAGTCGGTGGTCGGGTACAGGGCGGAGGCCCAGTACACGACGTACTCGCCGGCCGCCTCGTCGTAGAAGGCCTCCGGCGCCCAGGTGTTGCCGGCGAAGTCGGACGACACCTTCACGTGGCGCTGGTTTCCCCAGTGCACGAGGTCGGTCGACTCCCAGACCTCGAGGTACTTGCTGCCGGTCTCCTGTGCGGTGCCGAAGTCACCACCGCCGTAGATCTTGAGGTCCGTGGCGAGCAGGTAGAAGCGGTCCCCCTCGTGCGAGCGGATCACGAACGGGTCGCGCAGGCCCTTCTCACCGAAGGTCGACGCCAGCACGGGAGCGCCGTCGTTGAGCTCGTCGTAGTCGAGCGGGTCGTTGCCACGGCTCGCGCCGAGGTAGATCTTCTCGCCGTCATCAGTGCTCTCACCGGCGAAGTACGCGAACGCGTAGCCCTCGTAGTCCGGTGCCTCCGGTGCGGGCTGGACCCGCACGACGACGTCACGCGTCGCGGTCGCCACGCCCTTGTGAGCGGTCACGGTCAGCGTCACGTCGACCGCCGTCCCGCCGTACGCCGGGCGCGTGACCTCGCCCGTCGGCGTCACCACGCCAGGAGCGTACGACGCCCACGACAGGGTCGATCCGTGTAGGCCCGAGGTCGGCAGGGTCAGGTTGCCGCGGACGTCGTCGGCGTGGACCAGCGCCACGGCTGCGACGGCCTCCTGCGCCTTGCCCGCGTCGTCGAGCTCCTCGGGGAGCACGGTGACGTCGAACGTCCGGGTCCGTGTCTCGGCGCCCCGCACGATCGTGGCGGTCAGGGTGACGGCCGCGGAGGGGCTGCCGTACGCAGGGCGGGCGACGACGCCGCTGGTGCTGACGCGCGCCGGGTCGCTGCTGCTCCAGGTGACCGACGTGGTGGTGGACGCGCCGGCCGCCGGCAGCGCCAGGTTGCCGACCACGGCGCTGGTGTCGCCGAGGGTCAGCGCGGCGGCGTCGGCGTCGATCACCGGGTCGACCACGTCGCCGGCCAGCTCGGCCGACTCGGTGGCGGTCAGGACCCTGTCGTAGAGCCGGAAGTCGCGCAGCCTGCCCTTGAAGGACAGGTCGCCGGCGTATGCCGAGCGGCCGAGCTGGTTGAGGGTGGTCGTGCCGTCGGGCGTCCCGAGCAGCGACGGCTTGGTCGTCAGGTTGGTGTTGGAGGCCACCAGGACGCCGTCCTCGTAGAGCCTCGCCGAGCCCGGCGCACCGACGACGCCGCCCGTGATCGTGTAGGTCACGTGCTTCCACACGCCCGCCTGCAGCTTGGTCGGCCGGGACGTGCTCTGCTCGCTGGAGTAGGCGGCCTCGGCGATCGTCGAGCGGTAGCGCCCGCTCGAGTCGTTGGTCGTGAACAGGTAGCCCGTGCCGTTCGGGAAGACCGCCGAGTTGCCGAGGTTGTACATGAACCAGTTGCCCGACAGCGTCGGGTCGACCCAGACGTCGAAGTCGACGGTCAGGTCGTCGACGCCGGCCAGCAGGTTGTCGGGCAGCTTGATGTAGCTGCCCGAGCTGTTGGACCCACCGGAGAACGTGAAGCCCTCCCCCGCGTTCCATGCTGCCGTGCCGTTGACCGTGCCGTTGCGACCGTGGCCGGACGAGTCGGCGGCGACCGTGCCGCTGGCCTCGTCCAGCTTCCACCAACCGATCAGGCCGGTGTCGAGCCCTGTGTCCTCGGCGTGCGCGACGGGTGCGGGCCCGGTGGCCGCCGCCGCGAGGCCCACGGCGGCGGCCAGCCCGGCGACCACGAGCCGCCGGATCGGGTGGGTTGTCGTCAGGTTCATGCTGCTGGTCCTCACGGGATCCGCACCGTGGTGCGCGTCGTGGACGGGTCAACGGTCGTCGAGCCGGCGTAGCGGGCGACCACGACGTGGCTGCCCTTCGGGAGGCGGGGCAGGCGCACCTGCCCGCGACCGCCGGACAGGCGCACGGTCCGGGTCAGGACGGTGCGGCCGCCGCGCTGGACGAGCACGGCCACCGTCCCCGCCACCGGTACGGCGGCCTGGACCCGCACGGTCACCAGGGGCATCCGCGTCGCGGCCTTCGTCACCGACAGGCCGGTCGTCGAGGACGCCTTCACGACGGTGATCGCGACGGTGTCGGACGAACCCGTGTGTGCGGCGTCGCCGGCGTACTCGACCGTCAGCATGTGGGAGCCCCGGCCCAGCTTGGAGGTCGCGACCTTCAGCGTGGCCCGGCCCGACGCCAGGGTCGCGCTGGCGAGCAGCGTGCTCCCCCGGCGCAGCACGACCGGACCGGTCGGCGTCGTACCGGCCCCGGACACGCTGACCCGCACCGACACGGTGGCGCCGAGCCGGACCGTCGACGAGGCGACGGTGGCCGCGGTGGTCGAGGCCTCCAGGGCGCCGACCGCGGGGATGTCGAGGCGACCGGCGTCCTCGGCGTTGCCGAACACGTCGGTGGAGCGGAACTCCAGCACGTGCGCGGCTCCGTCGGCGACGACCGGCTGGTCGTACGACGACCAGGCAGCACCGTCGAGGCGGTACTCCGTGCCGCCCTCGGCCACACCGGCCCCGGAGTCGACGGCCGTCAGCGTCACACTGCGCGCGGCCGTGGAGAAGGACGCCTTGGTGACCGGGGCCGCCGCGTCGACGCCGACGGTCAGCGGGCGGACCTCGCCGACATTGCCGGAGGTGTCGACCGCACGGACCGCGAGCTCGTGGCTGCCGTCGCCGGCGACCTCGACGTCCGCCTCGTCGCCGTCGACCTCGTGCCACGCACCGCCGTCGAGCGACCACTCGAGATGGTCGACACCACGGTTGTCGCTCGCCGCGACGTGCACGGACGCGGGGTCGCGGTACCAGCCGCGGACACCGCCACCGGATACCGACAGGTCGTCGACAACAGGCGGGACCGCGTCGGTGGTGTGCATCCGGAGGAAGGTGACCGAGGAGGCCGGGAACTCGTACTCGAAGTCGCTCGAGAGTCCGGAGACCTGCCGCGCCTTCGGCCAGATCAGCTGGGGGTTGGCCTTCGTGTTGGTCGAGCCGAGCGACGGCGCGCTCAGCGTGGTCACCGTGCCGGTGGGCTCGATGCCGGCGTCGGCCACGTGGACCTGCGTCCGGACCGGGCTGGTGGCAGTGTTGACCACCTTGGCGACGAGGTCGCCGGTGGCGTCGTCCTTGGTGACCACCTGGAACAGCTGCTCGCTGGTGTCGACCTGGTCGTAGGTCAGCTTCAGCACACCGTCCTGGTAGAGCCGGATCGTCGTGCCGTCGACCTCGATCTTGAGGTGGTACGTCGTACCGGTGGTGACGCTGTCACCCTCGAGCGCGACGACCTCGCTCGCGCTGCCGCCGTCGGCCCGCTGGAGGACGGAGCGACTGTTGCCCCAGCCGCCGATGTTCCACCAGTAGAAGTTGTTGGCGCCGGTCGCACCGAAGCCGACGAGGAAGCCCTCGGCGCCGGACAGCTTGGTCGCGTCGAGCTCGAGCGTGTAGTTGCTCCAGCCCTTGTCGTAGGCACCCGTGATGATCGAGCGGGCGTCGGTCGTGCTGGTCGAGGACTGCACGTAGCGACCACCGCTCACCGCCCAGGAGCCGGCCTGGGAGGACCACTTCGAGGCGTCGGAGAAGTTGTCGCTGAACAGCGTCTCGCCGGTCGCGTCGTTCGTGACCGACACGTTGTCGTAGGCCGCGCTGGTGTTCCAGGTCGACAGGAAGACGCCGCCCTTCACGTCCTGAGGGTCGTTCACGGAGCCGTCGAAGGTGCTCGGGACGACGCGGTCGCCCACGTTGTTGCCGAACATCTTCTGCACCTGCCAGTCGGCCGACTCCCACGACTCGTCGTTGTCGAACCAGATCGCGTCCGGCGACCACTGCACGTGGTTCTCGTTCGCGAGCAGCGGCGCGTACGACGCCAGCCGCACGACGTCGCCGTTGCGCTGGAGGCCCGTCATGTAGGCCGCCTCGACGAGCGCGTTGTTGAAGGTGTTCCCCTGGCTGGCGTACTCACCGAGGAAGACGCCCGGGCCCTCGCGGTCGTAGTCGTCGTACCGGTGGGTGTTGTCGGTGAACCACGACGGCGCGTTGTAGTAGTGCTCGTCGACGAGGTCGACCTTCTGCGCGCGGTTGAAGCTCCACAGGGTGTCGAAGCGCGTGCCGGTGTCGTCGGGGCCCGAGTTCGAGATGATCGTGATGTCCGGGTACGCCGCCTCGACGGCCGCCTTGAACTTCGGGAAGTTCGCCTCGAAGGTCGTCGTGTTCTCCTCGTTGCCGAGGCCGATCATCTCGAGGTCGAAGGGTGCGGGGTGGCCGAGGCCGGCGCGGACCGCGCCCCACTCGGTGTCGACGCTGCCGTTGGCGAACTCGATGAGGTCGACGGTGTCCTGGACCCAGCGGTCGATCGACGCCTGGTCCCTCATCTCGGGGATGGTGCTGCCGCAGCCGTTGGCGCCGACCGACAGGACCGGCAGCGGCTCGGCACCGAGGTCCTCGGCGAGCTCGAAGTACTCGAGGTAGCCGATGCCGTAGGTCTGGTTGTAGCCCCAGAAGTTCTTGTTGGTCGGGCGTTCCTCGACCGGACCGATGGTCTCCTTCCACTGGTACGTGCGCTGCCGGTCGACGTAGCCGCTCTCCTCGTAGGACTTGAACGTGCCCACGTTGGTGACGCAGCCGCCGGGGAAGCGGACGAAGCCGGGATCCATCGCGGCGACCCGCTCGGCGAGGTCCTTGCGCAGCACGGTGCGGCCGTTGACCGGGCCGACCCAGGTGTCGCGCGGCATCACGGAGACCATGTCGACCGCCAGCGTCGACGCAGCGCCCGCCAGGACGGCGATCCGGGCGTTGTTGCTCGTCGCGGAGGCGGTGATCGGCACCTGCACCTGCTGCCAGGTGTCGTTGCCGGCGACCTGCACCGAGCCGGAGCCCAGCGCGGTCGCGCCGTCCGCGCTCTCGAGGCGGACGGTGAGCGACTGGGCCGTCGTGGTGCGCACCCAGACCGAGGCGTCGTACAGGTCACCGCTCCTGACGGCGACGCCGTCGAAGCCCGCGTTGACCACGCCGTCACCGGCGGCCGCGGCCACCAGCCGGAGGTAGTTGCGGTTCATGGCGTTGAGGCGGCCGCCGTCGTCGACGACGGCCGCGCTGGACGCGCCGCCGCTGCGGTTCGCCAGGCTCCACGCGGTCATCGCGTTGTAGGACCCGTTGTCGGTGCTGTTGAACTCGAACGAGCGGTTGCGCACCAGCTCGGCGTAGATGCCGCCGTCCGCGGCGTAGTTGATGTCCTCGAAGAAGATGCCGAACATGTCGGGGTTCAGCTCGGCGCCCGACCCGTCCGCGTCGATGTCGAGGGTCGCCGTGGTGTCCTCGACCTCTGTCAGGACGAAGCGCACCGCGTCGGCCTCGCTGCCGGCCACGAGGTGGCCATCGCCGTCGACCGCGACGTGGTCGGCGCCGTCCGCCGCACCGTCGATGCGTACGACGACCTTGCCGCCGCCCGCGTCGGTGATCCGCAGCGGCGTCGGGTCTGCGGCGCCGTCGCCGACGGTGAGCTCACCGCCCACGACGACGACCGCGCCCGCGCCCGTCACCAGGCCGAGCGCTCCGCCGCCGAGGTCGGTCGCCTGCAGGCGCATGCTCGACGTGGGCTGGTCGGCCGAGAGCGCGAGGGCGTCGCCGTCCCGCACCAGGTACGGCGACGCGTGGTCCGCCTGCAGCGTGAAGCTGCCGGCCGGCGCCACGTCGGCGCCCCGCGCGTGGGTGATCTCGAAGGAGTCGAACGCCGCCTCGGTCGTGGTCCCGTCCTGGGCAGCAAGGGCGTAGAGGCCCACCTGCGTGGTGTCGAAGGAGACCGTGGTGGTCGCGGCGACGACCCAGCTCGCCCCGTCGAGGTAGCTGGTCGTGATGGTGTCGCCGGTGCGCTGCAGGCGAAGGGTCTCGCCCGTCGACGCCGGCCGGTCGGCGAACGCCACCGCACCGAAGGTCGCACCGGACTCGCGGTCGGTCTCGACCGCGATGCCGGACGGCGAGAGCGAGCCGACGTAGGTGAGGCCGGCGCGGACGTAGTTGTCCATGTCCTGCCAGGCGATCAGGCCGGCACCCTGGTAGACCTTCGTGACCGGCGCCGAGAGCTTCGCCGTCGCGGTGAAGTCACCGGCCGGGACGTCGAGCATGACGACGTTCTTCGCGGTGTTGTTGCTCTGCCACGTGTCGCCGGGCTGCCCGCTGAGGTGCAGGGCGCCGGCGCTGACCGAGAGCGCGGCGGGCTCCGGATTGACGACGTCCCAACGTCCACCCAGGGCGCTTCCGTCGAACGCGTCGGACCACGTCACCGTGTCCGCGGCCGAGGCCGGCGCGGGGGTGAGGCCGAGTCCGGCAGTGCTCGCCAGCAGGCCGGCGAGGAGGGAGAGGGAGGCGGCGGCCGCTCGGGTTCCGCCCCGCCGTCGCGAGCGTCGCGATGCGCGTGCGATGCCAAGGCGCCGGCGCGTGGCCAGACTGGGCGTCTCGCGAGCGACGGCAACGCAGCCAGCGTGCGTGCAGCGCGGCGCGCAGCAGGCGGGGAGGGACTCGAGGGGACGCCGAGCGGCGGTCCTGCGACGGCGGCCGGGGCGGGGCTGGGGTGATGTGACGGGCGACACAGAGAGATTGTTAGCGCTAACATCCGTGCCGCGTCAAGAGTCTCGCTCGGACTTTCCTCGACCTTTGTCGCGCCTGTGAGACGGGGTTGACGGCGTCCGTGACCGCAGTCACACTCCTGTGTTAGCGCTCACACACGGAGGAACGATGCCCCACCCATCGACGGCCCTGCGCCGTCTTCCCGCCCTGCTGGCACTGGCCCTGATCGGGTCGCTGCTCCTGCTCGTCCCGATGGCCCGACCGGCCGCCGCCGCCGACGTGACCGACGGCCTGGTGCTCCGCTACGACCTCGACCAGGTCAGCGGCTCGACCGTCACCGACAGCTCCGGGCACGGTCGTGACGGCACGCTCGTCGACGGCACCTGGGCTGACGGATCGCTCACGCTCGACGGCGTCAACGACCACGTGAAGCTGCCCAACAACGTCGTCAACGGGCTCGACGCGATCACCGTCCACCTCGACGTCCTCGTCGAGTCGAGCCAGGCCACGCCCTTCTTCCTCTGGGGCCTCGGCAACGCGGCGACGTCCAGCACCGGGACGGGCTACCTGTTCGCCAGTGGCAACGCCTTCCGTGCGGGCATCACCACGGGCAACTGGTCGGGCGAGAAGGTCACGTCCCGCGCCAGCGGGGGCAACCTGGCGCGCGGCGTGTGGAAGTCGGTGACCTACACCCAGACCGGCACGACGGGCACCCTCTTCGAGGACGGCGTCCAGGTCGGCCAGAACACCGCCGTGACGGTGAAGCCGGGCGATCTCGGCGGGGGCACGACCGTGAAGAACCTGCTCGGTGAGTCCAGCTACGACACCGACAACAGCCTCAAGGGCAAGATCCGCAACTTCCGCATCTACGACCGTGCGCTGACGGCCGGGGAGGTCGCCCAGATCTCGCTCACCGACGCCAACCGGGTCGCGTCCGACCAGGCCGGCCTGAGCCTCGGCGACCTGTCCGCCGTGTCCGGCAACCTGACGCTGCCGACCGCCGGTGCCTTCGGCTCGACCATTGCGTGGGCCTCCTCCGACACCAGTGTGATCGCCACCAACGGCGCGGTCACCCGTCCCGGCGCCGGCGAGGGACCGGCCGAGGTGACGCTGACCGCCACCCTGACACGGGGCGGTGAGACGGCCACCCGCACGTTCATCGCGACCGTGACCCCTGACGACAGCGACCAGGCGAAGGCCGAGGCAGCCGCGGCAGCGATCGCCCTGGTCCACCCGGACGACGTCCGCGGCAGCCTGACCCTGCCGACCACCGGCAGCAACGCCGCCACCGTCACGTGGGCGAGCAACCAGCCCGCCGTGGTGGCGCCCGACGGCGTGGTCCACCGCCCGGCGCACGGTGCCGGCGACACCACCGTCACCCTGACCGCGACCGTCACCGTCGGCTCCGCCACGGCGACCCGCGCGATCGAGCTGACCGTGCGGGAGCTGCCGGCGGCAGCGCCGTACACCGGCTACGCGTTCAGCTACTTCACCGGCAACTCGATCGCCGGCGAGAAGATCTACTTCGCGGCCAGTCGCGGCAACAACGCGCTCAAGTGGGACGAGCTCAACGGCGGCCAGCCCGCGCTCGAGTCCACGATGGGCGAGATGGGCCTGCGCGACCCGTTCCTGATCCGCTCCCCCGAGGGCGACCGGTTCTACCTCATCGCCACCGACCTCTCGATCGGCCGCAACGGGGACTGGGACCGCTCACAGCGCACCGGCAGCCGCTACCTCGAGGTCTGGGAGTCGACCGACCTGAAGAGCTGGTCCGCGCAGCGGCACGTGCTCGTCTCCCCGCCGACCGCCGGCAACACCTGGGCACCCGAGGCCTACTGGGACGAGGACCTCGACCAGTTCGTGGTCTTCTGGGCCTCGAAGCTCTACGCCGAGAGCGACACCAACCACACCGGCAGCACCTACAACCGGATGCTCTACGCGACGACCCGCGACTTCGTGACCTTCAGCGAGGCCAGGATCTGGCAGGACCGCGGCGAGTCCCGCATCGACTCCACGGTCATCAAGGACGACGGCCACTACTACCGGTTCACCAAGGACGAGGGCGGGGGCGGCACCGGCTGCTCCGACATCATCCAGGAGACCGCGGACGAGCTGACCGCCGTCGACCTGCCGGGCAACCCGGCCTGGACCATGCAGGACTCCTGCATCGGCAAGAACGCCGGCACCTCCGCGGTCGAGGGCCCCTCGATCTTCAAGGCCAACCCGGGTGACACCTCGGGCAGCGCCTACTACCTCTTCGTCGACGAGTACGGCGGCCGTGGCTACATCCCGCTCGGCACCGACGACCTCGATGCTCCCGACTGGCAGGTCCCGGCGACCTACGACCTCCCCGGCAGCCCGCGCCACGGCACGGTGATCCCGGTGACCCAGGCCGAGCTCGACAGCCTGCGCGCCGACCTGCCCGCCCCGCCGACCCCGGTCGAGGCGAACGCGGACGGCCTGGTCGCGCACTACGCACTCGACGAGACCACCGGCACGACGGCCGCGGACTCCTCCGGCCACGGGTACGACGGCACCGTCTCCGGCGACACGACGTGGGCCGACGGCGGGCTGACCCTCGGTGGCACCAACGGCCACGTGAAGCTGCCCGACAACATCATGGCCGGCCTCGGCGCGATCACCGTGTCGACCGAGGTCTGGGTCGACCCGACGCAGCCCACGCCGTACTTCGTCTGGGGCCTCGGCAACACCGACGGCTCGGGCACCGGCAACGGCTACCTGTTCACGACGGGCAACAACGCGTACCGGACCTCGATCGCGAGCGGCAGCTGGACGACCGAGCAGACGGTGACCGCCGGCTCCGCCCTGGGCCGCGGCGCGTGGAAGACGCTCACCTACACGCTGCAGGACGGCACCGCGACGCTGTACCTCGACGGGGTGAAGGTCGGCACGAAGACCGGCGTCACCATCAAGCCCGGCGACATCGGCGACGGGCGCACGACGGCCAACTACATCGGCCGCTCGGTCTACACCGCCGACAAGTACCTCAAGGGCAGGGTGCGGGACTTCCGGCTCTACAACCGGGCCCTCACGGGCTCCGAGGTGCGCGACCTGGCGGCCGACCCGACCGCGATCCTGGGCGTCACCCTCGACTCCCTCAAGGTCCCCGCGATCATCGACGCGGCCAGCTCCACGGTGACCCTGCCGGTCACGCCCGGCACCGACCGCACGGCCCTCGACCCGACGTACGACGTGAAGGCCGGCTCGACCCTCGACGTCGAGGGTCCCGCCGACTACGCCACGCCACGCACCGTCACGGTGACGGCTCCGGGCGGTGCGACGCGGACCTGGACCGTGCGCGCGGTGGAGATGAGGTCGCCGGTCCTGCCGGGCCTCTACGCCGACCCGAACATCGCGGTCTTCGACGGGGTCTACTACCTCTACGCCACCACCGACGGCGTCGCCGGCTGGGGAGGCAAGGACTTCTACGTCTGGACGTCGACGGACCTGGTCGATTGGGAGCGCTCACAGCAGCCCTTCCTCACCCTCGACGGCGCCAACGGCAACGTGCCGTGGGCCTCGGGCAACGCGTGGGCGCCGACGATCATCGAGCGGAACGGGAAGTTCTACTTCTACTTCTCCGGCCACAACCCGACCTACAACCGCAAGACGATCGGTGTCGCGGTCGCGGACAGCCCGAAGGGTCCGTTCACGGCCCAACCGACCGCGATGATCCTGAACAACGAGTCGGTCACCTCCGGCCAGGCCATCGACCCGGCAGCCTTCGAGGACCCGGCGACCGGCAAGTTCTACCTGTTCTGGGGCAACGGATCACCGGTGTACGCCGAGCTGTCCGACGACATGCTGTCCATCAAGCCGGACACGATCCACGCGATCAGCGGGCTGACCAGCTTCCGCGAGGGCTCGTTCGTCAACTACCGCGACGGGACCTACCACCTGACGTACTCGATCGACGACACCGGCTCGACGGAGTACCGGGTCGGCTACGCGACCGCCACCAGCATCGACGGCCCGTGGACCTACCGCGGCGTCATCCTGCAGAAGGACGCGTCGCAGGGCATCCTCGGCACCGGCCACAGCTCGATCGTGAACGTGCCCGGCACGGACGACTGGTACATCGCCTACCACCGCTTTGCGATCCCTGGCGGCGACGGAACCCACCGGGAGACCACGATCGACCGGCTCACCTTCGGTGAGGACGGCCTGATGCAGACGGTCACCCCGACCCTCACCAGCGTCGACCCGCTCGAGGATCCGGAGCCCCCGGTGGTCGCGCCGGTCAACACGGTGAAGCCGGCGATCACCGGCACCGCGCAGGTCGGTCGCAGGCTGACCGCCTCGACCGGGACGTGGGACCGGGCCGGCCTGGGCTTCACCTACCGCTGGCTGCGCGACGGCACGGTGATCGCGGGAGCCACCTCGGCGGCGTACGTCGCCCGTGGGGTCGACGCCGGCCACCGGCTGTCCGTCGAGGTGACCGCGAAGCCCGCCACCGGGCCGACCGGCACGGCGACGTCGCTCCCGACCAGGGCGGTGGCCAGGGCCGGCGCGGGCGTGCGGCTCAGGCTGTCCGACATGACCCCGAAGGCCCGCCAGCGACTGGTCCTGCGGATCACGGTCACCTCCGTGCCCGCCGGCACCACCGCGACCGGCAGGGTCACCGTGCTGGTCGACGGCCGCCGGGTGTCCGTGCCGACCCTGCGAGCCGGCGTCGCGACGGTGACGCTGCGGCTGGCGAGGGGAAACCACACGATCCGCGCGTCGTACGGCGGCTCGTCCTCGGTCGCAGGAGGTTCGGCGCTCCTGCGCGTGAAGGTCCGCCGCTAGGTCGTCCCACCTGGCGCGTCTTGAGGACGTCATGCGAAGTGGTCGCTCGGGCGACCGGTTCGCATGACGTCCTTCTTCGTTGCTGGCCCGGGCCCGGCCAGTTGCCGCCGGGTGCAGACCGAGCGTTCGCGGCGTCGGCTCCGAATCACTGGTACGCCCACCGCGGGCGCGACACCTACAGCAGTGGAGTGACGCCATGGAACCCAACGCAGCCGCCCGGCCCGTCCGGAAGCACCTCACCCCTCCCGTGGCGCTCGCCCGGGCCGTCGTCAGGGCGGCGGGCCCGTCGGAGGCGACCGGTGCTCACCGGTCCACCGGCAACGGGGTCCGGGTCCACGCGATCTGGTTCGCCGCGCTGTCGCTGGCCGCGCTCCTCGCCGTCCTCGCGGCGGCAGCCCTGGCCACCCTGCGCTGATCGGCACGCCTGCCGGTCCCGAGAAGGACAGCCGCGCCCCACGCGACCGCGCCGCCCACGAGCAGGCCTCCCAGGACGTCGCTCGGGTAGTGCCGGCCGAGCAGGACACGGTCCGCGCCCACCAGGGCGACGACCAGGACAGCAGCCACCGAAGCGACGCGGACCACGAGCGGCCGCCACCCCCGCTGCCGGGCCACCGCGGCCGTCGCGAGCACGAGGGAGAGGACCAGTGCCGTGGTGCCGGACGTGTGGCCGGACGGGAATGCCGGACTGTGCAGCAGGTGCGCGGTCACCTGCCACGGCGGCCGCGGGCGATCCACGAGCGTCTTCAGCGCGCTGGTGAGCACGACCGTCGCGGGGGTGGTGAGCGCTACCAACGCCGCGGCACGCCGCACGCGGAGCGCCAGGAGCACCGCCGCCACGACGGCCGCGCAGGCGACGAGCGGGCGCTGTCCGAGGACGACCTCGACCGCGTGCAGGAAGGGCACCAGCCCGTGGTCGACCGCCCACTCCGACGCGGGACGACCGAGCCGGTCGAGCCGGTCGAGGCTCATCCGAGCGCCCCGAGCAGGTGGTCGAGAGCGCCGGACTCCTCCTGCTGGTCCGGCGACGGCGCGCGGACGGCGCTGAGGACGGCGTCGATCTCGTGGTCGACGTAGGTCCAGGTGACGCAGTCCTTCGCGACCAGGCGCGACTCCGCGTCGTCCCACGCCGTCTCGAGGTCGGTCGCGCGGGATGCCGCCCCGGCCTGGTCGCCGGCCCCGACGAGGGCGCGGGTGTCCTTCGAGATCGTGCGGAAGCTCGCCACGTCACCGGCCGGGAATGCCGAGATGTCGGGGTTGCCGCTGTCCGAGCAGGTCGGCGCGGCCCCCTCCTCGGCAGCCAGGGCGTCGGTGTGCGGCTGCGCGTTCGCCCAGGTGAGCAGGCCGAAGGTCGCGATCGCGGTCGCGGCGAGGACCGCCAGCGAGACCCGCTCGCGGCGCGGCGTGCCCGTCGACACCGTGGTGGTCGCGGTCTCCTCGGTGATCACGTCGGCGCGGGAGACCGACAGGTAGACCACGGCCGCGAGGATCGCGCCGAGGAAGAGCAGGCTGGTACCGAGCGTGCCGAGCCCGAGGCCCTGCTCGTCGGAGGGAGAGGCGAGCCAGTCGCCGATGTTGGCGCCGAGCGGGCGAGTCAGGATGTAGGCCAGCCAGAAGGCGAGGACCGGGTCGGCGCCGTACCGCCACACGGCGGCCACGACCGCGATCAGGGTGAGCGGCAACAGCACGGACTGGCCGGGCGCCCAACCGGTCAGCTCGAGGGTCCAGTCACCCGTGGCCGTGCCGAGGGCGAAGGTCACCAGGACGGCGAGCCAGTACCAGGCCTCGCGCGGGGTGGTCACGATGCTGTGGATCGAAAGGGTCCGCTCGCGGGCGTACCAGGCGCCGAACACCGCGGCGAGCAGCGCTGCGAACACCGTGGTGCTGATCCAGAGCGGCACGCCGAGCTGGTCGGTCAGGATGTCGGTGTAGAGCGTGCCCGTCACGCTGACCACCACCACCGTCAGCCAGTACACCGCCGGGACGTAGGCGCGCAGGCGCATCTGGACACCCAGCACCACCGCGAACACGACGGTGAACAGCACCGCGGTGGGGACCAGGCCGAAGCCGAGTGTCTCGTTGACGTAGTCCGCGAAGCTCTCACCGACGGTCGTGCACAGGATCTTGATGATCCAGAACCAGACGGTGACCTCGGGCACCTTGTTGAGCAGCTGCCGCGGCAGCGCGCGGCGCTGCGGAGTCGGAGAGGTCGTCATGGGTCCGAGGATCGGCTGGCGAACCTGACAGGGACCTGACCATGCCCGCTACGGGGTGGGGAGCACGATCTCGACGCGGGTGCTGAGCGGGCCGTCGGCGACGGTCACGTCGCCACCCGTGCTGCGGGCGATCCGGCGCGAGAGCGGCAGCCCGAGGCCGGCGCCGTCGCCCGTCGTACGACCGGGCTCGAAGACGCGCTCCCGGTCGTCGGCCCCGATGCCCGGGCCGTCGTCGTCGACGCGTACCGCCACGAACCCGGTCCGGTACGGCGCCGCCGACACCACCACGCGCCCGGCGACCGCGCGGGCGTTGTCGAGCACCGGACCGAGGGCGCGCGCGGCCAGGCCGACCGGGAGCAGCAGCCGGAGCTCCGGGTCGACGTCGACCTCGACCGCCGTCCCGTCCGGGGATCCGAGTGCCTCGCCGATCGCGTCGACCAGCCGGCAGGAACCCGACAGCGCCGAGGCCGACGCGGTCCGGGCGAGCTCGAGCAGGCTCTCGATGGCGGCACCCATCCGGCGCGCGGCACCGGCGATCTCCTCCGCCTTCTCCCGGCCCGCGGCGGACAGTCCGGGGTCGAGCAGCAGCAGGTCGGCATTGAGCTGGACGGCGGTCAGCGGCGTGCGGAGCTCGTGGGCGAGCTCGGACGTGAGGCGCTGCTCGGACCGGATCGCATGCGCGACGCGTCCCAGCAACCGGTCGAGGGTGCGGCCCAGGGAAGCCAGCTCGTTGCGACCGGGGCCGGGATCGAAGCGCGATGCCAGGTCGTGCTCGCTCCAGTCGTCGGCGGCCCGCGTCATCGCGACGACGGGAGCCAGCGCCCGCCGGCTCACCCAGAACGCGAGTCCTGCCGCCAGCAGGACCATCAGCCCGCCGGCACCGACGCAGACCAGCACCGCCAGCCGCTCGCCCCGTTCGTACGGCGCCTGCCGCTCCGTCACCACCACCACACCTGCGGCACCGTCGGACGTCGTGAAGGGCTCCGCCCGGATCCGCGACTCGTCCCCGTCCCCAGTCCGCTCCACCGTTCGGACCCTCCGGGTCGTCGACAGGTCCGCGTAGGCATCGCGCTGGGAGGCCGGCGGACTGCCCGCTGCGAGGCGACCGGTGACGTCGTAGACCGCGACACCGGCGTCGAGCCGCTCCTCGGGCACGACGAGCGAGCCGCCCGGGCCGGCGGACGCCGACCCGATCACGGCCTCGGTGCGGTCCTCCAGCACCGTGTCGAGGCTGTGCGTCGTGGCGCGCTCGAGGACCAGCTGGACGACGATCGTCAGCACCACGGCGGCCAGCGCGGTCACCGCGGCGGTGAGCACGACCAGCTGCGTGCGGAAGGAGCCGCCACGTGCGGGCAGTCCCCCGGTCACGACGGGGCGTCCGTGCGGAGTCCCAGCCGGTAGCCCACGCCGCGCACCGTCTCGACCGACGCCGGGGCGTCCGCCTCGACGAGCTTGGCGCGCACCCGGCGCATCAACGAGTCCACGGTGTTGTCGCTCACCATCGCGCCGTCCGGCCAGGCCGCGGCGACGACCGCGGCGCGCCGCACCACCTCCCCGGGGCGTGCCGCGACGGCCGCCAGCATCCGGAACTCGGTCGGCGACAACGGCACCTCACCGCCGTCGGTGCGCAAGGTGTGCGTCGCGGGGTCCAGCACCAGGCCGCTGTCGTCGCGCTGGACCGCGAGCTGGCGACCGCGGCGACCGAGCACCGCGATCCGGGCGAGCAGCTCCTTCACGTCGAACGGCTTCGCGACGTAGTCGTCCCCGCCCGCGCTGAAGCCGGCCAGCCGGTCGTGGACCGCGCCGAGCGCGGTCAGGAAGAGCACCGGTGCCGCCTGGCCCTGCGCCTTCAGCGCCTGGCACACGTCGCGTCCGTCGGCGTCGGGCAGCCCGACGTCCATGACGATCACGTCGAGGTCGGCCGCCGCACCGAACAGGCGCAGCGCCTCGGCCCCGGTGTGAGCGATCACAGCCTCGTGTCCCGCATACCCGAGGGCGCTGCGGAGCGCCCGGCGCAGCGCCGGATCGTCCTCGCAGATCCCCACCCTCAGGTCCATCCCGGCCATCATGCCGGGTGGATCGTCACCAGCGCGGGTGGATCGCCTCACGGAGGTCGCGGTCGTAGATCGCCCGCACGCCGTCGAGGAAGTCCGCCGGCAGCGCACCGACCAGGCCCGCGGCCGCGTTGGCCTCCGCCTGCGCGACGCTGCGCGCGCCGGGGATGACCGTGGTGACGCCGGGCTGCTGCCAGCACCACGCGATCGCGGCCTGGGCCGGCGTGACGTCGCCACCGAAGGTGGCGTCCACGAGCCGCGTGAAGTCCGCGGCCGCCGCGATCCCGGTGCGGTAGTCGACCCCTGAGAAGGTCTCACCCACGTCGAAGGCGCTGCCGTCGCGGTTGTAGCTGCGGTGGTCGTCGGCGGCGAAGACGGTCGACTCGTCGTACCGGCCCGACAGGAGGCCGGACGCCAGCGGGACCCGCGCGATGATCGCCGTCTCGGCGGCCGCAGCGGCGGGGAGCACCTCGTCGAGCGGCTTGAGGCGGAAGGCGTTGAGGATGATCTGCACGGACTGCACGCCCGGGCGCGCGATCGCGGACAGCGCCTGGGCGCACGTCTCGACGCTGACGCCGTACGCCGCGATCACGCCGTCGGCGACGAGCGTGTCCAGCGCGTCGTAGGTCGCGTCGTCGTCGATGACCTCCGACGGCGGGCAGTGCAGCTGCACCAGGTCGATCGTGTCGACTCCGAGGTTGCGGCGCGAGCGGTCGAGCCAGGCGCGGAAGTTGTCGAGCACGTAGCTCGCGGGCACCTGCTCGGCCCGGCGGCCCATCTTGGTGACGGCGGTGAAGCCGGCCCCCTCGTCATCGGCGTGGTCGGCGAGGAAGCGGCCGACGATCTGCTCGCTGCGGCCGTCGCCGTAGACGTCGGCCGTGTCGTAGAAGGTCACGCCGGCCTCGGCAGAGGCCTCGAGCACCGCGCGGGCGTCGGCCTCGCTGACGTCGCCCCAGTCGGCGCCGAGCTGCCAGGTGCCGAGTCCGACGACGGAGGCCGCGCGGCCGGTGCGGCCGAAGGTTCGCTGTTCCATGGGTCCTTCCAGTGGGGGTGTCCGCGCCGTCAGGCGCGGGAACGGGACGCCAGCCGGCTGTCGACGGCGGCGGGGCTGAGGACGGCCTCGAGCGCGAGGGCGGCGCAGCCCACGAGGCCCGCCTTGTCGCCGTACGTCGCCGGGAGGAACTGCAGCTCACGTGTCGCGAGCGCGGAGGCACGGGCGTAGACGGCCTCGCGCACACCGGCGGCGTAGACGTCGTAGGCACCGGCCATGTCCCCGCCGAGCACGACCGCGCGCGGGTTGAGCAGGTTGATCGCGACCGCGAGCAGCTCGCCGACCTGGCGGCCACTCTCGCGCAGCATGTGCTTGGCCTCGGGGTCGCCACTCAGCGCCTGGGCGACGAGGTCGCGGATGTGGTCGACCGTTCGGCCCTCCTCGCGCAGCCGCGCGACGAGCGCCCAGCCGGCGGCGAGGGTCTCCAGGCAGCCGACGTCGCCGCAACGGCACGGCCGCCCGGCCGCCTCGGGGACCTTGGTGTGGCCGAGGTCGCCCGCACCCCCGCGGGCGCCGCTGACGATCCGTCCGTCGGCGAGCACGCCGAGACCGATGCCGGTCGACGCCTTGACGACGAGCAGGTCGCGGATCTCCTTCGCGTGGCCGAGGAACTCCGAGCGGGCCATGGTGTCGGCGTCGTTGGCGAGGAGGAGCGGGGCGTCCGCCACCCCCTCGAGGTACGGCGCCAGCGGCACCCCGTCCCAGCCCGCCATCACCGGGGTGTCGACGCTGACGCCGCGGCCGGGGTCGACGACACCGGGCAGCGAGATGCCGATCCCCAGCACGGGCGGCAGGTCGGGGCTCATCAGTGCGCGCAGGTGCTCGGCCACGCCGGGCATCACCTCGTCGGGCCCGGCACCGATCTCGTGGTCGACCGCCGACGACGACAGCTCGGTGCCACCGAGGTCGAAGACCGCGACCTGGGAGCGCGAGCGCCCGATCGCGGCGGCGAGCACGATGCCGGCGTCGGTGTTGAACACGAGGCTGCCGGGTGGGCGGCCGCCGGTGGAGGCGAGCTCGGCACCGAGCAGGAGCAGGCCACCCTCGGTGAGGGCGTTCACACGGGCCACCACCGCGGTGCGCGACAGCCCGGTCAGCGTGCGCAGGTCGGCGCGGGTGGAGGCGCGCCCGCTGCGGAGCAGCGCCAGGAGGTCGCCGGCGGTCGCGGACTCCCGCACCACAGGGGGAACCCGCACGTCGACCATGACGCGGAGTCTAAGCCCCGCCACTTCAGTCCGAAAAGTACCTAAGCAGGGCTTCCGAAGAACAGGGTTACGCACTACCGTTCTCGTTGTGAGCGCGAACATTCCCGACCTGGCTCTCCCGGCCTGCGACTTCACCGTCTTCGGCGGCACGGGCGACCTCGCCCTCCGCAAGCTGCTGCCGGGCCTCTACGAGCGCGAGCGGCAGCGCCAGCTGCACCCCGACACCCGGATCGTCGGCGTCTCCCGCCACGACCTGGACGACGCCGCCTACCGCGACCTGGTCACCCACGCGCTGTTCGAGCACGTGCCCGAGGACCACCTCGAGGCCGGCGCCGTGCACCGGCTGACCAGCCGCCTCCACCACCTCGCCCTCGACGCCCGGTCCGGCGAGGACTGGCACCGGCTCCACGGCCTGCTCAAGGACCACCCGGACCGCCTCGCGCGTGCCGAGGCCCACGACTCCACCCGCGTCTTCTACCTCGCCGTCGCCTCCGAGCTGTTCGGCCCGATCTGCGACCGGCTCGACGACCTCGGTCTCGTCGACGCGGAGAGCCGCGTGGTCCTCGAGAAGCCGATCGGCTCCGACCTCGCGTCCTCGCGGGTCGTCAACGACGCCGTCGGCCGGGTGTTCGAGGAGCGGCAGATCTACCGGATCGACCACTACCTCGGGAAGGAGAGCGTGCAGAACCTGCTCGTCACGCGGTTCGCCAACACCTTCCTCGAGCCGATCTGGAACTCCCGCTGGGTCGACCACGTGCAGATCACCGTGTCCGAGACGCTCGGTGTCGGCGGTCGCGGCGGCTACTACGACCAGGCCGGCGCGATGCGCGACATGGTGCAGAACCACCTGCTGCAGATGCTCTGCCTGGTCGCGATGGAGCCGCCGACGTACGTCGGCGGCGACCCCGTCCGCGACGAGAAGCTCAAGGTCCTGCGAGCGCTCACACCGCTGACCGGGGCGGACGTGGACCGGTTCACCGTGCGCGGCCAGTACACGTCGTACGGCGAGGAGATCGGCCACCCCAGCACGACCGAGACCTTCGTGGCCCTGCGCGCCGAGGTCCAGAACTGGCGCTGGGCCGGCGTGCCCTTCTACCTGCGCACCGGCAAGCGGCTCGCCCGCAAGGAGTCGACGATCGAGATCGTCTTCAAGGAGCCGCCGCACGCGATGTTCCCGCACAGCGAGGGCGTCACCACGCCCAACCGGCTCACCGTCCGGATGCAGCCCGACGAGGGCATGCAGCTGCACCTGACCGCCAAGCACCCCGGCCCGGGCGGCATCCGCCTGCACCCCGCCTCGCTCGACCTCAGCTACGCCGACGCCTTCGACGAGCGCAGCCCCGACGCCTACGAGCGCCTGCTGATGGACGTCATGCGCGGCATCCCGACCCTTTTCATGCGCCGCGACGAGGTCGAGGCCGCGTGGGCGTGGGTCGAGCCGATCCTCGACCGGTGGGACGAGGCCGGCGTCGAGCCGGTCCGCTACCACCCCGGAACCCCTGGCCCCGCCGCCGCGACGAAGTTGATCACGCGCGAGGGCCGCACCTGGCAGGAGAGCACCGATGCCTGAGATCCCCCTCCACCCCGTTCTCGCCGACGTGACCCGTCGGCTGACCGAGCGCAGCGCCGCGACCCGTACGGCGTACCTCGCTCGTGTGCGTGAGGCGGCCACGCGCGGACCCGCGCGCGGCCGCCTCGCGTGCGCCAACCTGGCGCACGGCTTCGCCGCGTCCGAGGGCCCCGAGAAGGTCGAGCTGGCCCGCGGCCAGAAGCCGAACCTCGCGATCGTCACCAGCTACAACGACATGCTCTCGGCCCACCAGCCCTACGGCGAGTACCCGCCGGTCCTCAAGGACGCGGTCATCCGCGCCGGCGGGCTGGCGCAGGTCGCCGGCGGGGTGCCGGCGATGTGCGACGGCGTGACGCAGGGCCGCGACGGCATGCAGCTCTCGCTCTACAGCCGCGACGTGATCGCGATGTCGACCGCGATCGCCCTCTCCCACGACATGTTCGACGGCGCGCTGCTGCTCGGCGTCTGCGACAAGATCGTTCCCGGCCTGCTGATCGGAGCGCTCTCGTTCGGCCACCTCCCGGCCGTGTGGGTGCCCGCCGGGCCGATGGCCTCGGGTCTGCCCAACAAGGAGAAGGCCCGCGTCCGGCAGCTCTTCGCCGAGGGCAAGGTCGGCCGTGAGGAGCTGCTCGAGGCCGAGTCGGCGTCGTACCACTCGAAGGGCACGTGCACCTTCTACGGCACCGCCAACTCCAACCAGCTGCTGATGGAGGTGATGGGCCTGCACCTGCCGGGCTCGTCCTTCGTCAACCCCGACAACCCGCTGCGCGACGCGCTCACCCGCGAGGCCGCGGCCGTCGCCGTGCGCCGCACCCAGCAGTACGACGCCAGCCCGGCGCTCGGCGAGATGGTCGACGAGAAGGTCATCCTCAACGCCTGCGTCGCGCTGCTCGCGAGCGGTGGGTCGACCAACCACACACTGCACCTGGTCGCGATCGCCCGCGCCGCCGGCGTCCTGCTGACCTGGGACGACCTGGCGGACCTGTCGGCCGTCGTACCCCTGCTGGCGCGGGTGTACCCGAACGGCGCCGCCGACGTGAACCACTTCCACGCCGCCGGCGGCATCGGCTACCTCGTCCGCACCCTGCTCGACGCCGGGCTGCTGCACGAGGACGTCGAGACGATCGTCGGGCACGGCCTGCGCCGCTACACCGAGGAGCCGGTGCTCATCGACGGTGAGCTGACCTGGCGGCCCGGTCCGGCGCAGAGCCTCGACCTCGACGTCCTGCGTCCGGCCACCGACCCGTTCTCCGCGGACGGCGGGGTCAAGGTCGTGCGCGGTCCGCTCGGCACCGGCGTCGTGAAGACCTCGGCGGTCGCGCCCGAGCACCGCTTCGTGTCCGCGCCGGCCATGGTGTTCGACGACCAGCACGACTTCCTGCTCGCGTTCGCGGACGGCAAGCTCGACGGGATCGACCTGGTCGCGGTGATCCGCTACCAGGGTCCGGCCGCCAACGGGATGCCCGAGCTCCACAAGCTCACGCCGGCGCTCGGCGTCCTGCAGGACCGCGGCCAGAAGGTCGCGATCGTGACCGACGGCCGGATGTCCGGCGCGTCGGGCAAGGTCCCCGCGGCGATCCACGTGACCCCCGAGGCCGCGCTCGGCGGTGCGCTCGCGCGGGTCCGCGACGGCGATCTGGTCACGCTCGACGCCGACGCCGGCACGCTGAGCATCGAGGCCGACCTCGCCCACCGCGAGCCCACCGGCGCCGCCCCCTCCGGCGCGGCCTGGGCCGGCACCGGCCGCGAGCTGTTCGCCGCCTTCCGCGCGACCGTCGGCCCCGCCGACGAGGGCGCGTCCATCTTCCCGATGCCCGCCGCTGCTGCCGACCTGGAGGCACCCCTTGTCCGCTCCTGAGCCCGTCGGGGCCGTCGGTTCCGTCCTCGACGTCGTCCCCGTCATGCCGGTCGTCGTGATCGACGACCTCGCCACCGCGGTGCCGCTGGCCCGGGCACTGGTCGACGGCGGGCTGCCCGCGATCGAGCTGACCCTGCGCACCGCCGTCGCCCTGGACGCGCTGCGCGCCATCGCCGCCGAGGTGCCGGAGATCGTGCTCGGCGCGGGCACGATCACCACCCCCGCGCAGGCCGCGGCCGCGGTCGAGGCGGGCGCACGCTTCCTCGTCTCCCCCGGCACCACGCCGGCGCTGCTCGAGGCGATGCTCGAGACCGGCGTGCCCTTCCTCCCCGGCACGTCCACCGTGTCCGAGGTGATGACGGTGCTCGACGCGGGACTCACGGAGATGAAGTTCTTCCCGGCCGAGGCGGCCGGCGGGGCGCCGTACCTGAAGTCGGTGGCGGGTCCCCTCCCCCAGGCCCGCTTCTGCCCGACCGGCGGCATCACCCCCGCCTCGGCGCCCGGCTACCTCGCCCTGCCCAACGTGGGCTGCGTCGGTGGCTCGTGGCTGACGCCCGCCGACGCGGTCGCGTCCGGCGACTGGGAGCGGATCAGCAAGCTCGCTGCAGAGGCTGCCGCCCTCCGCTGACCGCCGCCGCGTCGTACCGGGCGGTGCGCCCGGTACGACGCCGGGCTCAGCGGTTGGCCGTCCGGGCGGTCGACCTCGGCAGCACGTAGGTCACCGCGGCACTGCCGGTCGGCGCGTACAGCGCGTTGATGCTGCCGCCGTAGGTGTAGCTGCCGGCTCCGGTCTCCTTGGCCACCAGCGAGATCGTGTGGGAACCCTTGGCCACCTTCACCGTCACCGTCGCGGAGCCGTTCTCACCGTGGTTCTCGCTGTTCTCGCTGCCGTACTGCAGGCGCCGGTAGTCACCGGTGTTGATGATCTTGCCGTCGACCTTGATCGTGTAGAAGAGGCTGCCCAGGCCCGCGCCGCTCGCCAGGTCCTCGGCGTACAGGTCACCGGTCACCTGCAGGTAGCCCGCGCGGGGCACGGAGACGGCCCGGCTGACGATCGGCGTCCACTCGGTGGCGGTGAACGGGCCCTTCGGGGTGGTACTCGTCTTGCCCCAGGCGCGGCTCTCGTCGAGCAGGTCGGCCGCAGTGAGGCTGTTGTTGCGGATGTCGGCGCCGGTGACGGTGCCGTCCTTGATCTTGGCGCCGGTGATCAGACCGCCGGCGACGGCGCCGCCGGTGCCGACCGCGAGCATGCCGACGGCGACCGCGGCGACGGCAAAGGGGGACAGGCCGGTACGCCGGCGTGAGGAGTCAGACATGGTGGGACCTCCGAGGGGGGATCGGGTGTTGGGGGACACCTGACGCTGCACCCGCCGGGTCGCTCGCCGCTGGACTTCGACGATTTCTTTAACTTGCGCCCGTCCCGGCCGATGAGGGCGACCCGGCGCGACGGCCCAGCAGGGCGAGCAGCTCGACCAGCGGCGGCGCGCCCTCCGGGACGGGCAGCGGGTCTCCGAACGCAGGCGCCCGGCCGGCCGCGGCCTCCGGCGTCGAGAACGGCCGGGCGAAGCCCAGGCAGGCCTCGACGTCCGCGTCGGTGACCTCGTAGGGCACCCCGAGCGCGGTGGCGAGGTCCCAGCCGTGCACGACGACCTCGTTGAGCGCGACCGCGGCGGCGACCGGGCCCGGCAGGTCGACACCGCCGGCGGCGGTCATGCCGTCGTACGCCGCCGGGGAGCGCCAGGCCTCGGCCAGCTCGGCCAGGCTCGCGGTGGTCCGCTCGCGCCAGCCCGGCTCCAGGCGGGACGCGTCCCCGCTGCCACCCTGCGCCGACCCGGGCGCCGGCTCCTTGCGGGCGGCGCCGACGAAGGCGACGGCGAGGCCGCCGACGTGCTCGACGAGGTCGCCGACGGTGTACTCCGTGCAGGGCGTCGGCAGGACGAGCTGCGCGTCGGTCACCGAGGCGACCAGGTCGGCCAGGGTCGAGGTGGCAGGTCCGAGATCGAGGGTCGTCATGTCAGGTACCGACCAGCGCCGGGCGGCGTACTCATCGGCCCCGCCGCGGTGGTCCCGGGTCGCCCCGGACTATCGCCGATGGGTGGCGAAGAAGGCGTCGAGCAGCGCCACCGAGTCGTCGGCCAGCACGCCCGCGAGGACCTCGGGCCGGTGGTTCAGCCGACGATCGCGGACGACGTCCCACAGGGACCCCACGGCCCCCGCCTTCTCGTCGTAGGCCCCGAAGACGACGCGGTCCACCCGCGACTGGACGGCGGCGCCGGCGCACATGGTGCACGGCTCGAGGGTCACGACGAGGGTGCAGCCGGTCAGCCGCCACTCGCCGCGGACGTGCGCGGCGGCGCGCAGCGCCACGACCTCGGCGTGGCCGACGGGGTCGCCGTCCTGCTCCCGGACGTTGCGGCCGGTGGCGATGACGCGAAACTCCTCGTCGAGCACCACCGCCCCGATCGGTACGTCGCCGAGGCGACCTGCCTCGCGGGCGTGCTCGAGCGCCTCCCGCATCGCGGGAAGCCAGCGGGTCTCCGCGCTCACGCGGAGGTCAGGCCGACCACGTCGTCGAAGAGCTCACCGAAGCCCATCCCGCGGGCGATCTCGGAGAGCATCTCGTCGGGGTACAGCTCGTCGTCGTCGAGGATCTCGGCGAGGAACATCGCGTCCACCCCGAGGTCGCTGAGCAGCTCGAGGTCGCCGGCGGGCTCGGGGTCGTCCTCGTCGTCGACCACGGGCAGGCCGAGGTGGTCGACGACCTCCGCGGCCAGCTCCCACTCGGTGGCGGCGCTGATGTCGGAGAGCATCACGCGGGTCTGCTGGCCGGAGACGCGGACCACGACGAAGAAGTCCTCCTCGACCGCGACCAGGCCGACGACACCGCCGTCACCGGGGAACCGGCGCAGCGCGGAGACGAGCGTCTCGACGTCGGTGGCGTGGTCGGGCGTCAGCTCGGCGACCTGCCACACGCCCTCCTCGCGGTAGGCGGCGAGGGCGAAGTCGACCGATTCGGTGGTGGGGCCGGCTGCGGACATGCGTCAAGCGTGACACGGGAACCCCCACGGGGCCAGAGGAATTGCGACCGCCCCTCCGCACACCGCCCGAGGTTTCGCCAGCAGGCGTCACCGCAGGCGCAACCTCTAAGGTTCTGCCATGCGCACCCTGGTCGTGGACCACCCCCTCGTCGCCCACAAGCTGACCGTCCTCCGCAACCAGGAGACGGACTCGCCCACCTTCCGCTCCCTCGCGGACGAGCTGGTCACCCTGCTGGCCTACGAGGCGACCCGCGACGTGCGTGTCGAGGAGTGCGACATCGTCACGCCGGTCGCGCCGACGACCGGGGTCCGGCTCGCGTCGCCGCGGCCGCTCGTCGTCCCCATCCTGCGGGCGGGGCTCGGCATGCTCGACGGCATGATGCGGCTGCTCCCGACGGCCGAGGTCGGCTTCCTCGGCATGGTCCGCAACGAGGAGACGCTCGAGGCGGTGACCTACGCCGAGCGGCTGCCCGAGGACCTCACCGGCCGGCAGTGCTACGTCGTCGACCCGATGCTCGCGACCGGCGGCACCCTCGCCGCGGCGATCCGCTTCCTCGTCGACCGCGGCGCCGACCACATCACCGCCGTCTGCCTGCTCGCCGCGCCCGAGGGCTGCGCGCGGCTGGAGCAGGACCTCGCCGACCTCGACATCCCCGTGACGGTCGTCACGGCGGCGATGGACGAGCGACTCAACGAGAAGGGCTACATCGTCCCGGGCCTGGGCGACGCGGGCGACCGGCTCTACGGCGTCGCCGGCTGAACCCCGGCCCCGAGCCGGTCCGCTGCGGGGAACCAGGGACCGAATTGGAACGTTCACGGGCGACAAGGATCGGCGACGTAGACGTACGTCACACATAAGACGGGGTCCGTGAACCGGTGAGGTCTGTGTAGTTTGACCAGCGCTGTGCCCACGTCCGGGCACCTTGTTTTGTCCACCAACGCTGGAGGCTCGATGCTCATCGGCATCCCGCGCGAGTCGAAACCGGGCGAGACCCTGGTAGCGGCAACCGCCAAGACCGTATCCCAACTGACCAACCTCGGTTACGACGTGATCGTCGAGTCGGGTGCCGGCGTCCACGCCGACCAGCCCGACAGCGCCTTCATGGAGGCCGGCGTGCGCGTTGGTACGCCGGAGGAGGTGTGGGCCGCCGACGTCGTCGTCAAGGTCAACGCCCCGTCCGACGAGGAGATCGGGCGCCTCCGGCAGGGCGCCACGATCATCTCGATGATGGCTCCTGGCCGCAGCCCCGAGCTGCTCGAGAAGCTCCAGGCGCAGGGCGTCACCGCCCTCGCGATGGACGCCGTCCCGCGGATCTCGCGCGCGCAGTCGATGGACGTGCTGTCCTCGATGGCGAACGTCGCCGGCTACCGCGCCGTCGTCGAGTCGGCCCACGAGTTCGGCCGCATGTTCACCGGCCAGGTCACCGCTGCCGGCAAGATCCCGCCGGCGCGCGTCTTCGTCGTGGGTGCCGGTGTCGCCGGACTCGCCGCGATCGGTGCGGCGTCCGCGATGGGCGCCATCGTGCGCGCGTTCGACGTACGCCCCGAGGTCGCCGAGCAGGTCGAGTCGATGGGCGCGCAGTTCGTCCACGTCGACATGGAGCAGGAGGTCTCCTCCGACGGCTACGCCAAGGAGATGTCCGAGGCCCAGGTCGCCGCGACCGCCGCGATGTACGACGAGGAGGCGCGTGCCGCCGACATCGTCATCACCACCGCGCTGATCCCGGGACGCCCGGCCCCGTCGCTGCTCACCGCGGAGACCGTGGCCGGCATGAGGAACGGCTCGGTCATCGTCGACATGGCGGCCGCCAACGGCGGCAACGCCGCCGGCACCGTGGCCGACCAGAAGGTCGTCACCGACAACGGCGTGACGATCCTCGGCTACACCGACCTCGCCGGCCGCCTCGCGGCCCAGACGTCGCAGCTCTACGGCACGAACATCGTCAACCTGCTCAAGCTGCTGACCCCGGAGAAGGACGGCAACCTCGGCCTCGACTTCGAGGACGTCGTCCAGCGCGGCATCACCGTCGTCGACGGGAGGAGCGAGTCGGCCCAGATCACCTGGCCGCCGCCGGCCGTGCAGGTCTCGGCCGCCCCGGCCGCCGCTGCCCCGGCTGCCGCCGCGGCCGCGGAGCCGAAGGCTCCGATGTCCGCGGGCACCAAGGTCGGCCTGGTGCTCGGTGCGATCGGCCTGTTCTGGCTGGTCAACGCCCTCGCCCCGACCGACGAGCTGCGTCGGCACTTCACCGTGCTGATGCTGTCGATCGTGATCGGCTACTACGTCATCGGCAAGGTCGCGCACGCGCTGCACACGCCGCTGATGTCGGTCACCAACGCCATCTCCGGCGTCGTGGTCGTGGGCGCGCTGCTGCAGGTCGCGGCTGGCGACGACCTCGTGCTGGGGCTGTCGTTGGTGGCGATCCTGCTCGCCTCCATCAACGTGTTCGGCGGCTTCGCGGTCACCCGC
This sequence comes from Nocardioides sp. Root240, assembly GCF_001428825.1. Classification (GTDB taxonomy): domain Bacteria; phylum Actinomycetota; class Actinomycetes; order Propionibacteriales; family Nocardioidaceae; genus Nocardioides. Next base: position 601,027 of record NZ_LMIT01000010.1, read on the forward strand.
CGCATGCTCGCAATGTTCAGCAAGGGAGCCTGATCCATGGACATCGACTCCATCACCGGCGCGGCGTACATCGTCGCTGCCCTGCTGTTCATCCTGTCGCTGGCGGGCCTGTCGAAGCACGAGACCGCGAAGAGCGGCCTGACCTTCGGCATCGTCGGCATGGCCGTCGCGCTCGTCGCCACCATCGTCGGCGTCATCGACGTCAGCGAGTTCCTCGACAACCGCGCCCTCGTCATCATCCTGATGCTGGCCGCGGTCGGCGTCGGCGGTGCGATCGGCCTGTGGCGCGCGAAGATCGTCGAGATGACGGGCATGCCCGAGCTCATCGCGATGCTGCACTCGTTCGTCGGTCTCGCGGCCGTCGCGATCGGCTGGAACGGCCACGTCCTGGGCTCGCACGAGTCGATGGACAGCCTCGTGAACATCCACGAGGCCGAGGTCGCGATCGGCATCTTCATCGGTGCGGTCACCTTCACCGGCTCGATCGTCGCCAACCTCAAGCTCTCGGCGAGGATGAACTCCGCCCCGCTGATGCTGCCGGGCAAGAACTTCATCAACGTCGGCTCGCTGGTGCTGTTCGCGATCCTCACGGGCGTCTACGTCTCGATGGACACCTACGACAACACCTCGGCCGACATCCTGCTCGGTGTCATCACCCTGCTGGCGCTCGCGCTCGGCTGGCACCTGGTCGCCTCGATCGGTGGCGGCGACATGCCCGTCGTCGTGTCGATGCTCAACTCGTACTCCGGTTGGGCCGCGGCCGCGTCGGGCTTCCTGCTCAACAACGACCTGCTGATCGTGACCGGCGCCCTCGTCGGGTCCTCCGGTGCCTACCTGTCCTACATCATGTGCAAGGCGATGAACCGCTCGTTCATCTCCGTCATCGCTGGTGGCTTCGGCATCGCCGCCCCCGCGGGCGACGACAAGGACTACGGCGAGCACCGCGAGATCCAGGCCGACGCCGTCGCCGAGCTGCTGTCCAACGCCAGCTCGGTGGTCATCACGCCGGGCTATGGCATGGCCGTGGCGCAGGCGCAGTACCCCGTCGCCGACCTGACCGCGAAGCTGCGGGCCAAGGGCATCGACGTCCGCTTCGGCATCCACCCCGTCGCGGGTCGCCTCCCGGGCCACATGAACGTGCTGCTCGCCGAGGCCAAGGTGCCCTACGACATCGTGCTCGAGATGGACGAGATCAACGACGACTTCCCGGAGACCGACGTCGTCCTGGTCATCGGCGCCAACGACACGGTCAACCCGGCCGCATCCGAGGACCCGACCTCCCCGATCGCCGGCATGCCGGTGCTCGAGGTCTGGAACGCCAAGGACGTCATCGTCTTCAAGCGGTCGATGGCCGCCGGCTACGCCGGTGTCCAGAACCCGCTGTTCTTCCGCGAGAACAGCCAGATGCTGTTCGGTGACGCGAAGGACCGGGTCGAGGACATCGTTCGCGCCCTCGGCTGACGTTCGTACGACGAAGGGCCGGCTCCGCTGCTGCGGGGCCGGCCCTTCGGCGTGTCAGGAGAGGACGATCTCCGCGAGCGTCTCGTAGCGCGGCGAGCGCCGGGGGCCCTCACCGAGGTGGGACGCGATCACCTCGACGGACCGCAGCGGCCACGCGGGGCCGGCGTAGGTGTCGAGGAGGCGCACCCAGCTGGTCATCTCGGTCGGCCGGCCGCCGGTGCGCGCGACGGTGACGTGCGGCCGGAAGCGCTGGCCGTCGACCTCGATCCCGCAGACGACCGCGGCGTTGCGCGCCCGGACCGACGCCGTGGCCAGCACGTCGGCACCGGTCACGCCGGTGGCGAGGACCCGCCCCTCGGCCACGTTCGGGAACACCACCGCGCCGGCCAGGGAGAGCTCCGCGGAGGGGAGGTCGTCGAGGGACTCGGCAAGGCGGTCGACGTAGTCGTCGACGCGGAGCTCGGCGACCTGGGCCATGAACGCGAGCGTGACGTGCAGCTGCTCGGGTCGGGTCCAGCGGAACTCCCCGGCCGCGCGCCGCGGCTCGAGGAAGGCATCGAGGTGCTCGACGGCGTCAGCGGGCGGCACGACGGCCGCGAAGACGCGCATCAGACCTGGGTGCCGACCAGCTGGCCGATGCCGTGGGTGACCGCCATCGCGAGCAGCCCGCCGAGGACGTTGCGCAGCACCGCCATCCGCGGCGAGCCGTAGCCGAACCGGGCGCTCGCCCAGCCGGTGAGCGCCAGCGCGGCGACGACCGCGGTGACGGTGACCGCGACGCGGAGGTCCTGCGACGCGAGCAGGATCGTCAGCAGCGGCAGCAGGGCGCCGAGTGTGAACGACAACATCGACGCGAAGGCGGCATTCCACGGGTTCGTCAGGTCGTCGGGGTCGATGCCGAGCTCGACCTCGGCGTGGGCCGCGAGGGCGTCCTTCTCGGTCAGCTGCTTGGCGACCTCGAGGGCGAGGTCGGGCTCGAGCCCCTTGTCGACGTAGAGGCCGGCCAGCTCCGCGAGCTCGTCCTCCGGGTCCTCGCGCAGCTCGCGCCGCTCCTTGGCCAGCAGCGCCTCCTCGGAGTCACGCTGGGTGCTGACGGAGACGTACTCGCCCGCCCCCATGCTCATCGCGCCCGCGGCGAGGCCGGCGATGCCCGCGATCAGGATGGCCGTGCGGTCGGTCGTCGCACCGGCGACGCCGAGCACGATGCCGGCCGTCGACACGATGCCGTCGTTGGCCCCGAGCACTCCGGCCCGCAACCAGTTGAGCCGGTTGTTCAGCCCTTCCTGGTGGGGCTCGTCGTCGTGGGGCCCGATCGCCTCCCCTGCCGTTCCTGCATCCATGTCAGCGCTCACACGACCATGATCCCCGATCGACGGATCCTCATGCGAGGGGGATTCCGGGACGGTGTCAGATGACGCCCGTCCGGACGGCGTGCACGACCACCTCGATCGACGTGTCCACGCCGACCTCGTCGGCGAGGGCACGGAGCCGGCGACGCACGGTGCGCTCGGACAGGTCGAGCCGGCGGCCGACGACCTCGATGGTCAGGCCGGCGGCAGTGAGGCGCAGGATCTCGACGTCGACCGACTCGGGCACCCAGTGGGCGTCCGAGCAGGTCGCGCGCCGACAGCTCATGCCGGCTCGTCCACCACGATCACGTGCAGGTGGCGGGGCCCGTGGACGCCCTCGACCCGGTCGAGCTCGATGTCCGAGGTCGCGCTGGGGCCGCTGACCCAGGTCAGCGGACGACGGGGGTCGAGCAGCGGGAAGGCGTCGGGTACGTCCGCGACGACCTGGTCGGCGTACACGACGCAGACGTGGCGGTCCGGCACCAGCGTGAGCGCGCGACGCCCCTGGTCGGGCTCGTGGTCGAGCACGATGGTGCCGGTCTCCGCGATGCCGACCCGGCAGCAGGTGACGACGGCGTCGACGGCGTCGAGCTCGGCGGCCGAGAGCCCGGCGTCCCGCACCGGAGCGGTGATGCCGGCGAGGACGGCGTCCGGCAGTCCGTCGGGCACGACGACGCGGGCGCCCTCGGGGAGGGCGGCAGCAACGGCCGCGGCGAGCCCGTCGGGCGGGCAGTGCACGACGACGGCACGGTAGTCGGCGACCCGCTCCGCGAAGTGGTCGACCAGGCCGACGGAGGCGGGGGCGGCCGCACCGGGCGGCGCGACGACGGGGGTCGTGACGGGCTCGACGCCCTGCAGGGCGGACCGGACCCGACCGAGGATCTCGTCCCTGGCGGAGGCTCGCGGCGCTCGCACCTCACCCATCGCAACGCCCTCCGTCCGTGCGCTTCCACCAGTCCCGGAAGGACTCGGCCGGCGGGACCGGCAGGTCCCGGGCGTCGGTCCAGGCACCACCCGGACCGGGCAGCCGTCCGAGCGACGTCCGGCCTCGCCGGCGCAGGACCCGCCCCGCCACGGAGGAGAGTCGCTCGGCGCGGTCGAGCCGGCGCGCGTCGGCGAACGCCCAGGCGGCGCCGCGGAAGGCGACCGCCTCCGGCTTCGGGACCCGGTCGTCGCGGTGGCTGTCGACGACCTTCGAGCGCAGGTGCACCAGCACCTCGGGGATGTCGATGCGGACCGGGCAGGCCTCGAAGCAGGCGCCGCAGAGCGAGGAGGCGTACGGCAGCGAGTCGGTCTGCGGGTCACCCGTGCCCTTGAGCAGCGGGTTGAGGATCGCGCCGATCGGGCCCGGGTAGACCGATCCGTAGGCGTGCCCGCCGGTGCGCTCGTAGACCGGGCACACGTTGAGGCAGGCCGAGCAGCGGATGCAGCGCAGCGCCTGCCGGCCCACCTCGTCGGCGAGGGCGCGGGTGCGGCCGTTGTCGAGCAGCACGACGTGCACCTCCTGCGGCCCGTCGCCGGGCGTGATGCCGGTCCAGGTGGAGGTGTAGGGGTTCATCCGCTCGCCGGTCGAGGAGCGCGGCAGCAGGCGGAGCAACGGGTCGAGCTCGGCCCACGTGGGGACGACCTTCTCGATGCCGACGATGCTGACCAGCACCTCGGGCAGCGTCAGGCACATCCGGCCGTTGCCCTCGGACTCGACGACCACGAGGGTGCCGGAGTCGGCGACGGCGAAGTTCGCGCCGGACACGGCCATCCTCGCGCGCAGGAACTTCTCGCGCAGGTGCTCGCGCGCGGCCCCGGCGAGGACCGCCGGCTCGTCGGTCAGGTCGTCGGGCGCGGGCCGGCCGACCTGGCCCATGCGGCGGCGGAAGACGTCGCGGATCTCCGCACGGTTGCGGTGGATCGCCGGCACCAGGATATGGCTGGGCAGGTCTCCGCCGAGCTGGACGATCAGCTCCGCGAGGTCGGTCTCCCACGCCGCGATGCCCGACGCCTCGAGGGCCTCGTTGAGGCCGATCTCCTGCGTGACCATCGACTTGACCTTCACGACCTCGTCGACCGCGTGGGCACGGGCGACGTCGATGACGATCCGGTTGGCCTCCTCGGCGTCGCGGGCCCAGTGGACGACGGCACCGCGGGCCGTCAGCGACTCCTCCAGCTGCACGAGCTGGGCGTCGAGGCCGAGCAGGGCCCGCTCCTTGACGGCCGCACCGGCGAGGCGCAGCTCCTCCCAGTTCTCGACCTCGGCGACGACCGCGGCCCGCTTGCCGCGGATCACACCCGTCGCGTGGGCGAGGTTGTGGCGCAGCTGCGTGTCGGCGAGCGCGGCACGGGCCGCCTCCGGGAATCTCGGCATCCCGACGAACGTGTGGGGAGTGCTCATGCCGGTTGCTCCTCCGTCGAGGCCAGGATCTCGGCGAGGTGCATGACCCGGACGCCCGAGCGCCCCCGGTCGAGTACGCCGCCGATGTGCATCAGGCACGAGTTGTCACCGGCGACGAGGACCTCTGCGCCGGTCTCGCGGACGTGGCGCGCCTTGTCGGAGCCCATCGCCACGGAGGTGTCGGAGTTCTTCAGCGCGAAGGTGCCGCCGAAACCGCAGCACTCCTCGGCCTTCGGCAGGTCGACGAGCCGCAGCCCGCGGACGTTCTCGAGCAGCTGCCGCGGACGGTCGCCGACGCCGAGCATCCGCAGCGAGTGGCAGGTCGGGTGGTAGGTCACCGAGTGCGGGAAGTAGGCACCCACGTCGGTGCGGCCGAGCACGTCGACGATGAACTCCGTGAGCTCGTGGGTCCGCGGCGAGGTCTCCGCGACCGCGGCGGCCAGTCCCGCGTCACCGGACCGCGCGGCGACCAGCTGGTGCTGGTGGCGCGCCGAGCCGGCGCAGGAGCCGGACGGGGTGACGATCGCGTCGTACCCCTCGAAGGCTCGGACGAAGGACCGCACCGCCGGGACCGCCTCGTCGAGGTAGCCGGTGTTGACCATCGGCTGCCCGCAGCAGGTCTGCGCCTGCGGGAAGTCGACCTCGACACCGAGCCGGCGCAGCAGTCGCACGACGGCCTGCCCCGTGCCCGGGAACATCGCGTCGTTGACGCAGGTGACCATCAGTGCGACGCGCATCAGTGGTCCTCTCTGGAAGTCGTGCGTAGGTGCTCCGTGCCTCGGGTGCGTGCATGGCAAGGCGGCGGAGCGAAGTCGTACCTCGTCGTCCCACGAGCGACGCCAACGCCGCCAGGTGCGTGCCCGAGGTGCAGAGCACCCGCAGGACTTCCAGAGAGGACCACTAGGCCATCATCCTCGCCTCGTCCGGCAGCGGGTCCATCAGTTCGGGACCACCGTCTCCACGTAGGGCACCAGCCGCACCGGGCCGACCAGGCCGTAGCTCTGCCGGGTCGCGACGCCGTAGACCGACGGGGTCACGGTGCGGAGCCGGTTGAGCAGTGTCGAGGCCACCTCCACCTCGATCACGTTCGCACCGGGCACCAGGGCGTGGCCGAGGTCGACGACCGCGTCCATCGGGTCGCACGGCGGCAGCAGCTCGCCGTTGACCCGGACCCGGAAGGTGTCGTTGACCTCGCCGAGCTCCAGGTAGGCGCCGTCGTCGCCGGTCCAGTCCGCGCCGAGGTCGACGGTCGTGCGGTAGCGACCGATGCCGGAGACGTCCTCGAGGCCGCTGACCTTCGACCACGCCTGCGGCGACGGGAGGTCGAGGGTGACGACTTCCTTGGCCGTCGCCAGGTCCTTCGGGTCGGCCGGGTTCGCGGGCTTCCAGTCCTCGAGCTCCAGGCTCCACGCCGCCGGTACGACGGGCTGCCGGACCCGCGCGACGCTGACCCTGGCCGTGCGCCCGTCGGTCCGGGTGAGCTCGAAGGTGCCGGCGGTCGTGGTGCGCAGGGCGGCGTTCGCCCCCCGGGCCACGACGGTCTGGCCGGCCGTCGCGACGGGCAGCACCGCGCGGGCGACGCCCTTGCCCGGGGCGGCCAGCGCGACCACGGTCGACTGCCCGGGGACCAGGTCGACGCGGACGCGGACCCGGTCGCCGGAGCGTTCGAAGGCGGCGATGCGAGTGACCTCGCCGGTCCACGCGTCGAGCAGCCACGGCACGGCGTCGCGGTCGGTGGCGGTGAGCCACAGGTCCTGGTTGACGGCGTTGAGTCGCCGGTTCTCGGCGTGCCGGGCGTTGGCCAGGTAGTAGAGGTCGACGTCGCCGGTCACCCGGCGCACGTGCATCACGGTGGAGTCGGCGTGCTCGACGTCGCGGACCACGCCGAGCGCCGCGAGGGCGTTGCCGACCTCGGCCTCGACGACCGTGCGGGTGGTCGGCAGCGCGGCGATCTGTGCGACGAGGGCGCGCACCTCGGTCGTCGCCGCCGCGTCGTCCCTTCCGACGGGCGTCACCTGCGACCAGTCGCCGATCAGGACGATCGGCAGGCCCTTGCGACCGAGCGCCAGCAGCCGCCTCGCCCCGTCGATGTCCATCGTCACCGCGTTGCTCCGCAACGAGTCCGGGCCGACGACGACGGCCTTGTAGGCCGGTCCGTCGGGCGCGAGCCGGCCCCGGGCGAAGTCGACGCCGTCGAGCGCGAGCAGCGAGGCGCTGACGAAGGAGTGCGACCAGCCGAGCTTGGTGCCGTTGTTGGTGATCCACTGCGGGCCGATGCCGGTCGAGGCCCAGCCCTTGTGCCGCCAGAACGCGACGTCGTACTTGGGCGCACCGGTCTGCAGGACCAGCTGGGTCCGGGCGAGGTACGCCGCGATGCCGGGCACGTGCTCCCACTGCGGGGTGCGCGGCCCCCACGCCTCGCCGAAGCCGATCGCGTTGTTGTAGTACGGCGAGAAGGCGGCGAAGCCCGGCCAGGTGACGTCCGGCGCCTGGGCGTAGGGGAAGCCGTGCACCTGCAGGTGGTTGACGCCCGCGGCATAGATGCTGTTGATCGTGAAGAGCGCCTGGTTCTGCGCGGTCGGGCTGACGGTGTTGGCGCCCCAGGTCGTGTTGTAGGCGGCGCCGTTGTAGCAGATCGCCTCGCAGGACAGCACCTTGTGACCGGCCAGGTCGCGGCCCGAGGCCATGATCCGGTAGTCGTCGAGGTTCTTGAACCCGAGCGACTCGGTCTCCGGTACGTCGACGACGGCGGAGTGCTGCATGGTGTCGGTCTCCAGCCCGTAGGGCTGGATCCGGATCCCCATGCCGAGGGTGCGGGCGAACTCCTGCATCGGGCGGAGGTGCTCGTCGCGGTAGAGGTCGGACAGGACGATGTTGTAGTCGTCGCGGACCTCGTTGGTGCGCAGGTTGTCGGCGGTCGCGGGGTTCGCCGCGGCCAGCGAGAACTGGTACTTCTCCTTCTTCTCCAGCACGAACGGGAGGAACGGGCGCAGGTCGTAGCCGTGCCTGGCCTCGAACACGTCGAGGAAGTCGCGGGTCCAGATGGTCGCCTCGGTCTCGATCTCCAGGGAGTCCTCGAAGAGGTACCCGCCGGCAGCCCGGAGCAGCGCGCGCAGCTCGCCGTCCAGGATCCGGTCCTGCCACAGGTCGATGACCTTCTGGGCGCCCCGGCTGCTGAAGTGGTCGACGACGTAGGCCCGCGGCGAGGTGTGCGGGCCGGCCTCGGGCTCCTGGCCCGAGCCCCGCTGCCAGGTGGCGAGCAGCACCCAGGTGGCATCCGCCGGCTCGGCGGGCGCGGTCCAGGTGAGGTGCTCGCCGTCGGCCCCTCCCACGTGGTCGCCCAGGTCGGTGTACGACGCCGGGTCGAGGATGGTGCTGGTGACGACGCCCTTGCTGTCCTTCACGTAGCCCGTCACCCGGTGCGCCTGCACCGTGACCAGCTCGGCGCGGGTCACCGCGGACGCGGGCTCGACGACCGGCTCGGGCAGCGCGGCGTCGTACGTCGCACCGGCGGCGAGGACGGCCTGGCCGTGCACCAGCTCGGTGCAGGCGGCGTCGTCGTCGGGCGTGATCGTCGGGACCGCGGCGGGCCAGGACGGGCCGACGGTGAGGTCGACGCGCACGCCGCGCTTCGCCGCCTGGGCGAGGGCCGCCTTGACGCCGGCCACCCAGGGCGCCGTGCCCCACCCGCTGGTGGCGACGTCGATGTCGATGTCGCGGGCACGCAGGCTGTGCGTCACGTCGGCCACCTCGAGCACGCCGAATCCGGCGTCGGCGACCTGGTCGACCTCGCGGGCGATCTCGACCGGGTCGACCAGACCGTGCGGCCACCACCAGCGGAAGCCAGCGGCCGTGGCGGCGCCCGGCTTGCGGAAGGCCTTCACCAGGTCGTCGGGCAGGCCGGCCGATCCGGGCGCGGCCTGGGCGGCGGGGACGACCGCGGCGGTGCCGGCGGCACCCACGACGGCGGCCGTGCCGAGGGTGGCGGCAGCGGCGCCGAAGAGGGCGCGGCGGTTGAGGCGGGGAGCGGGGAGGTCGGTCATGGTGGGCCTTCCGGGCGAGGTGGGAGGGGTGGAAGGAGCGGGTTCAGCGGAGGGCGCGGGCCTCCGCGGCGTCCCAGTCGATCCCGTCGCGCGGCTCGAAGCGGCGCACGTCGTACGAACGCCGGACGAGGTCGCGCATCGCCGGCAGGTCGGGCAGGTCGGCCCCCAGCGCACGGCCCTGGACGAGGACGTTGCCGAGGGCGGCGGCCTCGACCGGGCCGGCGAGGACCGGCAGCCCGCACGCGTCGGCGGTGAGCTGACAGAGGACCTCGTTCTGCGACCCGCCGCCGACCACGTGGACCACCTCGGGCGACGTACCAGCGAGGGCAGCGGCCGAGCGGACGTGGCGGCGGTAGGCGACCGCGAGGCTGTCGACGATGCAGCGGGTGATCGCGACGGGCGAGTGCGGGACGACCTCGCCCGCCTCGGCGGCCAGCGCGGCGATCCGCTCGGGCATGGGGTCGGCGGCGGTGCTGGGGAACAGCAGCCGCGGGTCGTTGATGTCGACCACCGTGCGCAGCGGCTCGAACTCCGACGCGGCCGCGATCAGCGAGCGCAGCTCGACGTCCTTGTAGCGCCGCTCGCTCCACGAGCGCAGTGACTCCGAGAGGACCCAGAGGCCCATCACGTTCTTGAGGAAGCGGACCGTGCCGTCGACGCCGATCTCGTTGGTGAAGTCGGCGAGCCGCGCCTCCTCGGTCAGCACCGGCTGGTCGAGCTCGAGGCCGACCAGGGACCAGGTGCCGGAGGAGATGTAGGCGAAGTCCTTCGCCTCGGCCGGGACACCGACGACCGCCGAGGCGGTGTCGTGCGAGCCGACCGCGACCACGGGTACGTCGGCCGCGACGCCGAGCTCGTGGGCGACGTCGGGCAGCAGCGGCCCGAGCAGGGAGCCGGGATCCCGCAGGGGAGGGAGGATCCCCCAGGGGAGCCCGAGCTCCCGGCACAGGTCGACCGCCCAGGTGCCCGAGCGGACGTCGTACAGCTGGGTGGTCGAGGCGTTGGTGCGCTCGGCACCGACCACGCCGGTGAGCCAGTACCCGAGCAGGTCGGGCAGCAGCAGCATCGTCTCCGCCGACTCGAGCGCGGCCGAGCCGCGGGCGGCGACCAGCTGGTAGAGCGTGTTGAACGGCAGCTGCTGGATGCCGGTGGTGCCGTAGAGAGCGGCCGCACCGACCTCCGCGACGACCTTGTCGGCGACGCCGTCGACGCGGGCGTCCCGGTGGCTGAAGACCTGGCCGAGGAGCTGGCCGTCGCGGTCGAGCAGGCCGTGGTCGATCGCCCACGAGTCGATCCCGACGCCGTGCAGCGGTCCGGTCCGGGCCACCTCGCCGATGCCCCGGAGCACCTCGCGGTGGATGCCGAGGACGTCCCAGAACAGCGAGCCCCGCACCCGCACCGCCCCGTTGGGGAAGCGGTGCATCTCGTTGATCTCGACGCGCTCGCCGCTGATCCGGCCGGACATGACCCGACCGGAGGTCGCGCCGAGGTCGACGGCGGCGACCCGGACCGCGCCGCTCATCGCAGGAAGGCGGCGGCCACCCCGGCGTCGACCGGGATGTGCAGGCCGGTGGTGTGGGACAGCTCGTCGGTGCAGAGCACGAAGACGGCGTTGGCGATGTTCTCCGGCAGCACCTCACGCTTGAGGATCGTGCGCTGGGCGTAGAACTTGCCCAGGTCCTTCTCCTCGACGCCGTAGACCGCGGCGCGGTTGGCGCCCCAGCCGCTGGCGAAGATGCCGGAGCCGGCGACCACGCCGTCGGGGTTCACGCCGTTGACCTTGATGCCGTGCTCGCCGAGCTCGGCCGCGAGCAGCCGGACCTGGTGGGCCTGGTCGGCCTTCGCGGCGCCGTACGCGACGTTGTTGGGACCGGCGAAGATCGAGTTCTTGCTGGAGATGTAGACGATGTCGCCGCCCATCTGCTGCTCGATCATCACCTTCGCGGTCGCCTTGGCGACGAGGAAGGAGCCCTTCGCCATCACGTCGTGCTGGAGGTCCCAGTCCTTCTCGGTGGTCTCGAGCAGCGAGCGCGAGAGCGAGAGACCGGCGTTGTTGACGACCAGGTCGACCCCGCCGAAGGCGAGGACCGCGGCGTCGACGGCGGCCTGGACCGCGGCCTCGTCGCTGACGTCGACCTGGACGCCGACGGCGACGTCGGCGCCGCTTCCCAGAGAACCAGCAATGTCCGACGCGGCCTCCTGCGCCTTCTCCAGCGACAGGTCGGCGATGACGACGCACGCGCCCTCGGCGGCGAGCTTGGCCGCGGTGGCCTTGCCGATGCCGGACGCAGCGCCGGTGACGAACGCGACCCGGGTCGCGAGCGGCTTCGGCTTCGGCATCCGCTGGAGCTTGGCCTCCTCGAGCGCCCAGTACTCGATGCGGAACTTCTCCGCCTCGTCGATCGGGGCGTAGGTCGAGAGGCCCTCGGCGCCGCGCATCACGTTGATCGCGTTGACGTAGAACTCACCGGCCACGCGGGCGGTCTGCTTGTCCTTGCCGAAACTGAACATGCCGACGCCCGGCACCAGCACGATGAGCGGGTCCTTGCCGCGGATCGCGGGCGAGTCCGCGACGGCGTTGCGGTCGTAGTAGCCCTGGTAGTCCTCGCGGTAGGCCACGGCCAGCTCGTGCAGGCGCGCGATGCTGTCCTCGACGGAGGCGCTCGGAGGAAGGTCGAGCACCAGCGGCTTCACCTTGGTGCGCAGGAAGTGGTCCGGGCACGACGTGCCGAGCGCGGCCAGGCGCGGGTGCTCGCTGCTGGCGAGGAAGTCGAGGACGACGTCGGCATCGGTGAAGTGGCCGACCATCGGGCGGTCCGCACTGGCGATGCCGCGGATCGTCGGGGCCAGCGCGGCGGCACGGGCCCGGCGCTCGGCGTCCGGCAGGGCGGCGTACCCGTCGAGGGCGGGACCGAACGGCTCGGCCTTGCTGTGCGCGGCGACGTGGGCGGCGGCGGTGTCGATGATCCACAGCGAGTTGGCCTCGGCCTCCTCGCTGGTCTCGCCCCACGCGGTGATGCCGTGGCCACCGAGGATGCAGCCGATGGACTGCGGGTTCTGGGCCTTGATCTCGGCGATGTCGAGGCCGAGCTGGAAGCCGGGCCGGCGCCACGGGACCCAGACGACCTTGTCGCCGTAGATCTCCTTGGTCAGCGCCTCGCCGTCGGCGGCGGTCGCGATCGCGATGCCGGAGTCGGGGTGCAGGTGGTCGACGTGCGCGGCGTCGACGAGGCCGTGCATGGCGGTGTCGATCGACGGCGCGGCGCCGCCCTTGCCGTGCAGGCAGTAGTCGAACGCGGCGACCATCTCGTCCTCGCGCTCGACGCCCGGGTAGACGTCGACCAGGCTGCGCATCCGGTCGAGGCGGAGCACGGCGAGGCCGGACTCCTGCAGGGTGCCGAGGTCGCCACCGGATCCCTTGACCCAGAGGAGCTCGACGGGCTCACCGGTGACCGGGTCGGTCTCGGTGCCCTTCGCCGAGGTGTTGCCGCCCGCGTAGTTGGTGTTCTTGGGGTCGGCGCCGAGGCGGTTGGAGCGCGCGATCAGCGCGGCAGCGGCGGGGTTCGTCATCATCTTCCTCAGTTCCACGAGAGCTGGGTGCCGCCGACACGGGCGGCCTCGATCTGCGCCTGGTAGCCGGACTCGGCGTACGCCTTCATCGGGTCGCCGGGCAGTCCGCGCTCCTCGCGCCACGCGGCGAGGTCGCCGCGCACGTCGGTGTAGAAGGCGTCCATGAACACGGCGTTGGCGCCGAGCACGTCTCCGGACGACTGCGCGGCGTCGAGCGCCTCACGGTCGACGAGCAGCGCTCGCGCGGTCATCTCCTGCACGTTCAGCACGGAGCGGATCTGGCCGGGGATCTTGTCCTCGACGTTGTGGCACTGGTCGAGCATGAACGCGACGTCGCTGTCGGGGCCGTAGCCGCCGCCGCGGATCACCTCGAAGACGATGCGGAACAGCTGGAACGGGTCGGCCGCGCCGACGATCAGGTCGTCGTCGGCGTAGAAGCGCGAGTTGAAGTCGAACGAGCCGAGCTTCCCCAGGCGCAGCAGCTGCATCACGATGAACTCGATGTTGGTGCCGGGCGCGTGGTGGCCGGTGTCGAGGCAGACCACGGCCCGCTCGCCGAGGGCGCTCACCTGGGCGTACGACGTACCCCAGTCCGGGACGTCGGTGTGGTAGAACGCCGGCTCGAAGAACTTGTACTCGAGGACGAGCCGCTGCTCCTCGCCGATCCGGTCGTAGATCGCGGACAGCGACTCGGCCAGCCGGTCCTGGCGGCCGCGGAGGTCGGCCTGGCCGGGGTAGTTGCTGCCCTCGGCGAGCCAGATCTTCAGGTCGCGCGAACCGGTCGCGTGCATGATGTCGATGCACTCGAAGTGGTGGTCGATGGCCTTCTGGCGGACCTTCGGGTCGACATGGGTCAGGGCGCCGAACTTGTAGTCGTCGTCCTGGAAGGTGTTGGAGTTGATGGTCCCGAGCTCGACGCCCTGCTCGCCGGCGTAGGCGCGGAGCGCGGCGTAGTCGTCGACCTCGTCCCACGGGATGTGGAGGGCGACCTTCGGCGCGAGGCCGGTGAACCGGTGCACGGTGGCGGCGTCGGCGATCTTCTCCTCGACCGAGCGCGGGGTCCCCGCGCTGCCGAAGACCTTGAAGCGGGTGCCGGAGTTGCCGAACGCCCAGGAGGGGAGCTCGATGGCCTGGCCCTCGAGCCGGGCCGCGATGGCGGCGAAGCCAGTCTGGCTTGTCATGATCAGTTGCCTTCGGAAGAGACGCGAGCGAGCTGGTCGTCGAGGTGGAAGACCTCGTTGAGGGCGACGAAACCCTCGTCGGGTGCGCCCTCGAGCTGGGTGAAGTACGGCGCCATCTCGGCCTGCCACCGGGCGTTGACCTCGGTGGCGGCCATGGCTGCCTGGGCGGCGACCAGGTCGTCGGACTCGACGTACCCGATCAGCAGCCCGTCCTCCCGCAGGAACAGGGAGTAGTTGCGCCAGCCCGTCTCCTCGAGTGCGGCGAGCATGTCCGGCCAGACGGCACGGTGGCGCTCGGCGTACTCCTCCATCCGGTCAGGACGGACCTGGAGACTGAAGCAGTAGCGGGGCATGGGTGAGCCTCCTTCCTGTTCCTGCGAGTGGTGATTGGTGGAGTGGTGCGGACGGATCCGCGGCGCTGACGACTGGGTTTCGAGACGGGATCCGGCTGGCCCTCACTTCGTTCGGGCCTGCCGGTCCCTCCTCAACCTGATCGGCTATTCAGGTCCTCGCTTCGCTCGGACCTGACCGATCAGAAGTCGAAGTCGTCGATGTTCTCGGCGTTGAAGCGGTACGGGTCGCCCAGCAGGACGGAGCCGTTCTCGCCGACGGTGAACTCACCGAGGTCGCCGGCGGTGAACTTGTCGCCCTCGGCGCCGGTGATGTCGCCGTCGACGAGCGCCTTGGTGGCGTACGCCGCGAGGTAGCCCAGGTCGGCCGGGTTCCAGAGCGCGAACTCCTTGACGGTGCCGTCCTTGACGTAGTCACGCATCTGGTTCGGGGTGCCGAGACCGGTCAGGAAGACCTTGCCCTTCGACTTCGAGGTCGAGAGGTAGCGCGCAGCGGCGGAGATGCCGACCGTGGTGGGCGAGATGATGCCCTTCAGGTTCGGGTGGTCGGCGAGCAGCGCGGCGGTCTTGTCGAACGACGTCTGGTCGTCGTCGTCGCCGTAGACGGTGTCGACGAGCTTGATGTCCGGGTGGCTCTTGAGCTCCTCCTCCATCAGCTTGATCCAGGCGTTCTGGTTGGTCGCGTTGGCCGCGGCGGAGAGGATCGCGATCTCGCCGGCGTCACCGATCTGCTCGGCGATCATGTCGACCTGGACCTTGGCGATGCCCTCGGACGTGGCCTGGTTGATGAACAGGTCGCGGCACTCGGCGTCGGTGTCGGAGTCGAAGGTGACGACCTTCGTGCCGGCGTCGCGAGCAGCGTCCAGCGAGTCGCAGAGCGCCGTCGGGTCGTTGGCCGAGACGACGAGGCCCTTGATGCCCTGGGCGGCGGCGGTGTCGATGAAGCTGACCTGCGCGTCGGGACCGGCCGTGTCGGGGCCGACCTCGTCGTAGGTGCCACCGAACTCCTTGACCGCCTTCTCGCCACCGGCGTCGCTGGTGTCGAAGTAGGGGTTGCCCAGGTTCTTGGGGAGGAAGGTCACGGTGATGTCGCCACCGTCGCCGCCGCCCGAGCCGTTGTCGTCGCTACCGCAGGCGGCGAGGCCGAGGGAGGCGACCAGCGCCAGCGCGGCGCCGGCGGCAAACCGCTTGGAGTTGATCCTCATTGACTTACCTTTCGGGTTTCGTCGCCGGTTGCCGGCGTCTGTGGTGCGGTCGTGGAGGCCGCAGCCCGCCGCGGGATCAAGGCCCGGATACGCGGCAGGAAGTTGGAGGCGATCACCGAGCCGACCAGCAGGAGGCCGATGATGATCTGGATGACCTCGGAGCCCTGGCCGTCGAGCTGGAGCGCCGAGTTGAGAACGGCGATGAGGAGCACGCCGGCGACGACGCCGTGCAGGGCCCCGCGGCCGCCGAAGATGGAGACACCGCCGAGCAGCACGCCCGCGATGACCTTGAGCTCGAAGCCGTTGCCGGTGTCGGTGGCCACGGAGTTCGACTTCAGCGCGACGTAGACGCCGGCGAAGGCGGCGACCGCGCCGCTGAGCGTGAACAGGACCAGTTTCGTCCGCGCTACGTTGACGCCGGAGAAGTGCGCGGCCTCGTCGCTCAGGCCGATCTCGAAGACGCCCCGGCCGAAGCTGGTGAAGTGCAGCAGCAGCGCGAAGAGCACGACCAGGACCGCGATCGGGATCAGGATGTTGGGGTACTGCGACGTGCCGATCCGCTCGGTGGGCCAGTCCTGCCAGCCCTCCGGGAAACCGGAGATCCGCTTGTCCTGGATCAGGCCCTCGGCGAGACCGCGGTAGAGCGCGAGGCTGCCGATCGTGACGGCCAGCGACGGCAGCCCGACGTAGGCGACGAAGAAGCCGTTGAGCGCTCCCAGCAGGGCACCGACGAGGATCGCGACCAACGCGGCCAGGGGCAGCGAGAGGTCGTGCTCGACGACGAGGACGCCGGTGATGGCAGCGCTCGCACCGAGCGTGCTGGCGACGGAGAGGTCGATCTCGCCGGTGATGATGATCAGCGTCATGGGCAGCGCCATCAGCAGGATCGGCGCGTACTCCTTGCTGAGGTTGAAGATCGTCAGCGGGCCGTCGAAGAAGGGCACGTTGCCCATCGCGTAGAGGTAGACGGCGACCAGGCCGACGATCACCGCGGCCTCCCGGTTGAGCAGCAGGCGGGCGGCGAGGTTGCGGGAGTACGCCGGGTAGGTGCGGGCCTCCGTGGCAGTGGCCGTGCTCATGCGTGGTCCCTCGCTTCCACGAGCTTGTGCGTACGTCGGATGCTCAGCACGCGGTCCAGAACGATCGAGCCGATGATCAGCGCCCCGACGACGGCGCCCTGCCAGAACTCGCTGATGCCGAGGATCGGGAGCGCCCGGTTGATGGTGACGAGCAGGAAGGCGCCGATGGCCGCGCCCCAGACGGTGCCGCTGCCGCCGAAGATGGCGACCCCGCCGATGACGACGGCGGCGACGGCCTGGAGCTCGATGCCGGAGCCGGTCCCGGAGAACGCGGTGGCGTAGCGCGCGGCCGAGAACACCCCGGCCAGGCCGGCGAGCGCACCGCAGAGGACGAACGCGCCGAGGACGCGGCGGCCGGACGGCAGGCCGTAGAGGTCGGCGGCGTCGGGGTCGGACCCGATCGCGTAGAGCTCGCGACCACCGCGGGCGGTGTGGAGGTAGTAGCCGACCAGGGCGACCACGACCAGCGCGATGATCGTCAGCACCGGGATCGTCAGCACCTGCTGGTTGCCCAGCTTCTCGAAGTGGGCCGGGTAGTCGCCGGCCGTCATCCGGTCGCTGCCGACCTCGTGGGTCAGCGCACCACGCAGGACGTACATCGTGCCGAGCGTGATCACGAGCGCCGGCACCTTGAAGACGGTGACGAGCAGGCCGTTGAGCGCGCCGACCACGGCGCCGAGCGCGAGGCCGGCGGCGAAGACCACGAGGACCGAGGTCTCGGGGTTGCTCACGAAGATCTTGCCGGTGGCGTAGGCCGTGATGCCGAGCGTGGAGCCGACGGACAGGTCGACGTTGCGGGTGACCACGACGACCATCTGGCCGACCGCGAGCAGCAGCAGGATCGACGGTGCCAGCAGCGTGTCGCGCCAGCCGTCCGCGCTGAACACGAAGGAGCTGCGGCGCGTGGTGGCGACGACCAGGATCAGCGCCAGCACGATGACGATGGCCAGCTCGCGCGAGCGGAGCAGGGTCTGCACGACGCGGGTGGCGGCGCTCTCCTGCGACGGGTGGAGGGTGGCGGTGCTCATGAGACCGGCTCCTTGGTGGGCGGGGCGGTCGGGGCCGACCGGGTCGCGGCGGCCATGACGTTCTCGGGGGTGGCGTCCTCGCGGGCGATGTCGGCGGTGAGCCGGCCCTCGCACACGACCAGGACGCGGTCGGCCATCCCGAGCACCTCGGGCAGCTCGGAGGAGATCATCAAGATCGCGAGGCCCTGGCCGGCCAGGTCGGACAGCAGGCGGTGGACCTCGGCCTTGGTGCCGACGTCGATGCCGCGGGTCGGCTCGTCGATGATCAGCAGCTTCGGGTCGGTCGCGAGCCACTTGGCGATGACGACCTTCTGCTGGTTGCCGCCGCTCATCGTGGCGGCGCGCATGTCGAGGGCGCTGGTCTTCACCTGCAGCCGGGAGGCCCAGGGCGCGGAGGCCTTGTTCTCGGCGGCGGCGGTCAGCAGGCCGCCCTTGGCCAGTCCGCCGCGGATGACCGAGGCGATGTTCCGGGCGACCGAGCCCTCGATGACCAGGCCCTGCTGGCGGCGGTCCTCGGGGACGAAGGCCATGCCGGCACGGATCGCGGCGCGGGGCTGCTTCTTCGGGACGGCCTTGCCGTGGAGCGTGACCCGGCCCTCGTC
This sequence comes from Nocardioides sp. Root240, assembly GCF_001428825.1. Lineage (GTDB taxonomy): Bacteria > Actinomycetota > Actinomycetes > Propionibacteriales > Nocardioidaceae > Nocardioides. The sequence goes on from NZ_LMIT01000010.1 coordinate 619,281, forward strand.
GTACCCGTCGACGCCGAAGACGGCCCGGGCGATCTCGCTGCGGCCGGCGCCCACGAGGCCCGCCAGGCCGACGATCTCGCCGGCGCGGACCTGGAAGGAGATGTCGTGGAACTCGCCCGTGGACCCGAGGCCCTGGATGTCGAGGACGACGTCGCCGATCGCGGCCGGCGTCTTCGGGAAGAGCTCGGCGACCTCGCGGCCGACCATCCTCGAGACGATCTCGGCCTCGGTGGTCTCGGCGACGAGGTGGGTGGAGACGTAGGCACCGTCGCGCATCACGGTCACCGTGTCGCAGAGGTCGAAGACCTCGTCGAAGCGGTGCGAGATGAAGACCAGCGCGCGACCCTCGTCGCGCAGGCTGCGGGCGACGGCGAAGAGCCGCGCGACCTCGTTGCCGCTGAGGGCCGCGGTGGGCTCGTCCATCACGAGCAGCTTGGCGTCGAGCGAGATGGCCTTGGCGATCTCGATGAGCTGCTGGTCGGCGATGGAGAGTCCGTTGGCGACCCGGCGCGGGTCGATCGTGACGCCGAGGCGGGCGAACAGGGCGTTCGACTCGTCGTACATCCGGGTGCGGTCGATGCGGCGGCCACGGCCCAGCGGGTGCCGGCCCATGAAGATGTTCTCGGCGACAGACAGGTCCGGGAAGAGGGTCGGCTCCTGGTAGATCACGGCGACGCCGGCGGACTTGGAGTCGGCGGTCGAGCCGAAGTCGACGTCCTCGCCCAGCAGGCGGAAGACGCCCGAGTCGCGGCGGTGCACGCCGGCGACGATCTTGACCAGGGTCGACTTGCCCGCGCCGTTCTCGCCGACCAGCGCGTGGATCGAGCCCGGCGCCACCTCGAGCGTGCCGGAACGCAGCGCCGCGACGGCGCCGAAGGACTTCGCGACGCTTCGCAGCTCGAGGGTCGGCGCGGTGCGCCCCTCGGTGCCGGTTGCTGTCGTCATCTCACTCCTCAAGCTCTTGACATCGGCGATTGAAAGGTTTCAATAGCGGATAGCAGGACGGTAGGTGACTGCCGTCACAAGCGTCAAGACATCCACCGAAACTTTCTTGAAACGAATCAAATCCACAGGTTCGGGTGCCCTGCGGTCCTAGTGTCGTGTCCCAGGAGTTGTTGGATGGTTGGCGTGCGCATGGTGCGTGCATCGCAAGGCGCCGGCGCGCAGCCACACCAGGTCGTCTCGCAAGCGTCGGCAACGCCGCGAGGTGCGTGCTGTGGGTGCGCGAAGCGCCCAAGAACTCCTGGGACGCGGCACTAGGGTGACTCCACACGGAAGGAGGGACAGGTGTCCACCATCGCGAACGCCCGATCGGGCGAGCAGGGGCGCAGCGTCTCGGTCAAGGACGTCGCGTCCGCGGCCGGCGTCTCGGTCGGCACGGTCTCCAACGTCCTCAACCGGCCCGACAAGGTCTCCCCCGCCACCCTCGCCCACGTCCAGCAGGTGATCGGCGACCTCGGCTTCATCCGCAACGACGCCGCCCGCCAGCTGCGCGCCGGCACCAACCGCGCCGTCGGCATGGTCGTCCTCGACGTCCGCAACCCCTTCTTCACCGACGTCGCCCGCGGTGTCGAGCTGCGCCTCGGCGAGCACGGGCGCCCGCTCATCCTCGGCAGCTCCGGCCAGGACGCCGGCCGCGAGTCGACCTACCTCGACCTGTTCGAGGAGCAGCGCGTCAGCGGGCTGCTCATCTCCCCCGTCGGCAAGGTGCTGCCCCGGCTGCGCCGCCTGCGCGAGCGGGGTACGGCGGTCGTGGTCGTCGATCGTCGTACCGGATCACGGGAGTTCTCCTCCGTCGCCGTCGACGACGTCCGCGGCGGCCGGATCGCCGCCACCCACCTGATCGAGGCCGGCCGCAGGCGCATCGCGTTCATCGGCGGCCCCCAGGGCCTGACCCAGATCAAGCACCGTCTCCGCGGCGCCGAGGCGGTCGTCGCCGAGCACCCCGGCACCGTGCTGCGCTTCGTCGAGACCGGCACCATGGACGCCGATGCCGGCCGCCGGGGCGCGGAGTCCCTGCTGGCACTGCCGGCGCGGGAGCGGCCGGACGCGATCTTCGCGGCCAACGACCTGGTCGCACTCGGGGTGCTCCAGGCACTCACCCTCGCCGGGGTCCGGGTGCCCGACGACGTCGCCATCCTCGGCTACGACGACATCGACTTCGCCGCGTCCGCCGCCATCCCGCTCAGCTCGGTGCGCCAGCCGCGCGAGGAGATGGGCTCGGTCGCCACCGACCTGTTGCTGGGGGCGATGGAGGACCCCGCCGCGCAGGTCCGGGACATCGTGCTCGAGCCCGAGCTCGTCGTACGACGGTCGACGACGGGCTGATCTGCCCGGGGGGGTCGCTGACGGTTTCTTGCGGTTGGTGACGGTTGCAACCGTCACCAAGCGCAGGGATCCCCGCCTAGGCGGGGATCCCTGCGCTTGGTTCGAGAAGGTGACTCAGAGGCCGAGGTCGCGGCCGATGAGCTCCTTCATGATCTCGTTGGAGCCGGCCCAGATCTTCGTGACGCGGGCGTCGCGCCAGGCGCGGGCGACGCGGTACTCGTTCATGAAGCCGTAGCCGCCGTGGAGCTGCACGCAGTGGTCGAGGACCTCCGACTGCACCTGCGAGGAGAACCACTTCGCCTTGGCCGCGTCGATCGCGGTGAGCGTCTTCTGCGAGTGGTTGAGGACGCACTTGTCGATGTACGCCTCGGCCGCCTCGATGCGGGTGACCAGGTCGGCCAGCAGGAACTTGTTGTGCTGGAAGGTGCCGATCGGGGCGCCGAAGGCCTGGCGCTCCTTGGCGTACTGGATCGTCTCCTCGAGGATCTGCTTGGCGTGGGCGATGTTGGCGACCGCACAGCCCAGGCGCTCCTGCGGGAGCTTCTGCATCATGTGGATGAAGCCCATGTTGAGCTCGCCGATGATCTCGGCGTCGGTGAGCCGGACGTTCTCGAAGAACAGCTCGGCGGTGTCCGACTCCTCCATGCCGACCTTGTCGAGCTTGCGGCCACGCGAGAAGCCCTCGGCGGTCGCCTCGATGCCGAACAGGGTGATGCCCTTCGGACCCTTCTCGGGGTCGGTCCGCACAGCGGTGACGAACAGGTCGCCCGAGTAGCCGTTGGTGATGAAGGTCTTGGAGCCGTTGATGACCCACGAGTCACCGTCACGCACGGCCGTGGTCTTCAGCGCGGCGAGGTCCGAGCCGCCGCCGGGCTCGGTCATGCCGATGCCGAGCACGATCTCGCCGGACGCGACGCCCGGGAGCCAGCGCTGCTTCTGCTCCTCGGTGCCGAGCTCGACGATGTACGGCGCCGTGATGTCGGCGTGGATGCCGTGGCAGGTGGGGTACGCGGCGCCGACCTTGGCCAGCTCCTCCTGCAGCACCGCGTTGAACCGGAAGTCGCCGGCGTCGGCGCCGCCGTACTCCTCGGGGATGCACAGGCCGAGCAGGCCCTGCTTGCCGGCGTCGAGCCAGAACTCGCGCGGCAGCGCCTTGGCCTTGATGTGCTCCTCGGTGTGCGGCAGCACGGATCGGTCCACGAACTCCTTGACGGATGCGCGGAAAGCCTCGTGGTCCTCGTCGTAGATCTCACGCTTCATGACGCGGACTCTACTCGCGGGTCACATGCGCGGTCGTTGTCGTCGCGCACAAGAAAACCCGCCGCGGCGTTGGTCGCCGCGCCGCGGTGTGAGCGCTCTCAGGCCGCGGCCGGCTCGAACTTCCTCGGCATCACCAGGCCGGCGACGACGAGCGCCAGCGAGGCGATCAGGACTCCGACGAACACGGCGTGCAGCGCCGGGTCCAGGACGGCGACCGGCAGCGCGTCCAGGTCGGCGTCGCCCGCGTGGTGCCCACCGCCGAGACGGGACGCGACGACGCCGTTGGCGACCGCACCGAACAGCGCGACGCCGATCGCGCTGCCCACCGAGCGCGCGAACATGTTCGTGGCGGTGGCGACGCCGCGGTGGTGCCACGGCACCGCGGACTGGGCCGCGACGATGCCCGGGCTGGCGACGTACCCCAGCCCCAGGCCGAGCACCAGGCAGCCGAGCGCCATGAGCCAGACCGGGCTGCCGGGACCGACGAGCGCGATGATCGTGGTGCCGGCGAGCCCGAACAGGGAGCCCGCGAGCAGGCAGGGGCGGAAGCCCCAGCGGACGTAGACCCGGCCGGCCGTGCTCGCGGCGATCGGCCAGCCGATGGCCAGCGCCGCGACGGCGAGGCCGGCGACGACCGCCCCGGCGCCGAGGACGCGCTGGGCGTAGACGGGGACGTACGACGTCACGCCGAGCATCAGCATGCCGACGATGAGAGCGCCCACATTGGCGGAGTTCAGGACCCGGTGGCGGAACACCCACAGGGGCAGCACCGGGTCCGCCACGCGCTGCTCGACGGCGACGAAGGCGGCCAGCAGGACCGCCGCCGCGGCGAAGATGCCGACGCCGGCGGGCGACCACCAGGCCCAGCGGAGGCCGCCCTCGAGCAGGCCGAGCAGCAGGAGGACGGCGGCCCCGGCGAGCAGCACCGCGCCGGTCACGTCGATCGGCCGCCGCTCGGTCTGGGCAGCGCGGGCGTCACCGGCCGCCGTCTCGTGGAAGCGCCGGGCCAGGACGACGGCTGCGAGCGCTCCCAACGGCACGTTGATCCAGAAGATCCAGCGCCACGACAGCTGCTCGGAGAAGATCCCGCCCAACGTCGGACCGACGACGGCGGCCGTCGCCCACACGCCCGCGACGTAGCTCTGCGCGACGGCGCGCTCCGCGACGGAGTAGATGTCGCCCATGATCGTCACGCCCGCCGGCTGGATCGCCCCGGCGCCGAGGCCTTGGACGGCCCGGAACACGATCAACGCGGTCATGCTCCATGAGAGCGCGCACAACACCGACCCGAGCACGAACAGCCCGATCCCGAGCAGCATCAGCGGCTTGCGGCCGAAGACGTCGGCGAGCTTGCCGTAGATCGGCGTGGTCACCGCCTGCGCCAGCAGGTACGTCGAGAACAGCCACGGGAACTGGGTGAACCCGCCGAGGTCCTCCACCACCGCGGGCACGGCGGTCGCGAGGATCGTCGTGTCGATCGCGACCAGGGCGGTGCTGAGCATCACCGAGGCGAGGATCGGACCACGGTCGCTCCGCAGCCCGACGCTGGCACGGGTGATGGGCGCAGCGGTCGGGGAGGTCACGTGTCCCTGCAACTGCCGGTCCGGGCGGGGCATTCCCGAGACCGATGGCCACGGAATCACTAGCGTGTTCCCGTGACGGAGCACCGACTCGTCGAGAGGGAGACGAGCCTGGCCACCGCGCGGTCCCGGGTCGCCGGGCTGCGCGCGGGCACGGGCGGCGCGCTCTGCCTGGTCGCGCCCGCCGGGGCGGGGAAGACCGCCCTGCTGGGAGCGATCCTCGAGGACACCGGGCCGGTGCGCGTGCTGTGGGCGACCGCGGGAGAGCTCGAGGCGCACGCGCCGTACGGCGTCGTCCGGCAGCTGTTCTCGCGCGCACTGGCCGGCCTGACGACGGCGCAGCTGGAGGCGATCGCGCACGGGGCTGCCCGTCCCGCGGTCGACCTGGTGCTGCACCGGCCGGGGGCGGAGCCCGTCGACCAGTCGGTGATGCTCAACAGCCTGTACTGGCTGCTCGACGGGCTCACCGCCGAGGGGCCGCTCGTCCTCGCCGTCGACGACGCGCACTGGGCCGACGACGCGTCACTGCTGTTCCTGCAGCACCTGCTCGCCCGGCTCGAGGACCTGCCGGTGCTGCAGGTCGTGGCGGCCCGCGACGTGCTGCCGGACCGCCGGCGGCCGGCGCTGGCCGCGGTGCTGGCGGACACCCGCGCCGTACGACTCGACGTCGCGCCGCTCAGCCCGAACGGCGTGCGGGCCTGCCTCGCCGAGCGCTGGGGCGCCGAGGCCGACGACGCCGTGGTTGCCGCCTGCGCAGAAGTGACCGGCGGCAACCCGTTCCTGGTGGTGGCCCTCGGCGACCTCCTCGCCGCCCGCCCCGGTACGACGACCGCCGATGCCGTGCGCACCCTCGTCCCCGGCTCGGTCGTGGACACCGTGATCCAGCGCCTCAGCGCCCTCCCGCCCGCGGAGCAGTCCCTGGCGCGAGCGCTCGCCGCCCTGGACTCCGCACCGCTGCGGACCGCCGCGGCGCTGGCGGACCTGGACGTCGCCTCCGCCGGGGACGCGGCCGACGCCCTGCGCGACGCGGGCCTGCTCGCCACGGACGGGCCACTCGCCTTCCGGCACGCGCTGCTGCGGTCCGCGGTCAGCACCAGCACCGCGCCGGCCGCACGCGACCGGCTGCACCGTCGGGCCGCACGGATCCTGGCTGAGGAGGACGTGCACGCCGCGGCGGGCCACCTGCTCGAGGTCGAGGGCGTCGGCGACGCCTGGGCCGTCGGCCTGCTCCACACGGCGGCGCTGACCGCCTTCGGCCAGGGCGCACCACACGTGGCCGTCGACCTGCTGCGGCGGGCGGTCGCAGAGCCGCCGCCCGCCGCGGACCTGCCCGCCCTGCTGGTCGCCCTCGGGNCGGAGCTGCACGCCGGCGACCCGGCGGCCGTGATCACGCTGGAACGGGCGGGCCAGGGCGTGTCCGACCCCGTCCTGCGGGCGCAGTGCGGGCTGGCCCTCGCGGCGGCCTACCACGTGGCCGGCTTCTACGACCGCACCGTGCCCCTCCTCGCGGACGCCCTCGAGGGCCTCGGCCCCGAGCACGGGGACCTGCGCCTGGTGACCGAGGCGATGCTGGTGGCCGCCGCGCTCACGGTCCCGGCTGCGGTGGCCGACGCGCGTGCCCGGCTCGCCGCCCACGGCCACCTCGCCGGCGACACCCCCGGCGAACGGCTGCTCCTCATCCAGCAGGCGTCGGTGTCGAACGCTTCCAGCGCACCCATCGCCGAGGCCGGCGAGCTGGCCCGCCGCGCGATCGGCGACGGCCTGACACCCGAGCAGACGGCGAGCCCGTTCGACTGGACGATCGCCCGGACCCACCTCGCCTGCTCCGGCGCGTACGCGGCCACGGCCGACCTCTGCGCCCGCGGGCTCGAGCACGCCGCCCGTGAGGGCTCCGTGCCGCTGTACGCCGCCGCGTCGGTCACCCGCGGCTGGGCGCACCTGTGGGCCGGACGCGTCGACGACAGCCTCACCGACTTCGACGAGGCACTGCTGCAGGCCGATGTCGTCCCCGGCGGCCAGGTGCTGCGGCTGCTCGCGGCGGCCGGACGGGCGGAGGGACTGCTCGCCCAGGGCCTGCAGGCCGAGGCGGAGGCGGCCGTCGACGACGTCCCGGACGCGGTGGCGAAGGACCCCTCCAACGCGACCGGCATCCACCTGCTCCGGGCCCGCGGCCTGGTCCGGGCCGCGGCCGGCCGCCACGACGAGGCACTGGCCTCGTTCGAGGCCTGCGCCGAGCGACTGGCAGCGCTCGACATGGACTCCCCCACGTGGTGCGACTGGCGCGCGCCGACCGCCGAGAGTCTCTGGGCCCTGGGCCGGGTCGACGAGGCGTGGGCAGTGGCCCGGGACGGTCTCGAGGTGGCCGAGCGGAAGGCGGCCGCGGGCGTGCTCGGTCACGCGCTGCGGACGATCGGCGAGATCGCGGGCGCGGGGGGCCTCGACGACCTGCGCCGCTCCGTCGCCGTCCTCGAGGCCTCGGAGGCGCGCCTGCAGGAGGCACGGTCCCGGGTCGCACTCGGCTCGGCACTACGTCGTACCGGACAGCGGGCGGAGGGACGCGAGCAGCTGCGGATCGGCCGGGAGCTCGCGCACCGGCTCGGGGCGCACGCCCTCACCGAGCGCGCGAGCGCCGAGCTCGCCCTCGCCGGCGGCCGGGTCGCGCGGATCGACGTGACCGGGGTGGCAGCGCTCACATCGGCCGAGCGACGGGTCTGCGAGCTCGCGGCCGGCGGCCTGCGGAACCGCGACATCGCGCAACGGCTGTTCGTCACGACGAAGACCGTCGAGGTTCACCTGTCCCGCGCGTACCGCAAGCTGGGCGTCGGCCGGGACGAGCTGGCCACCGCGCTCGGCTCGTAGGATCCGGCCATGGCCGCCCACGACACCCGCATGCTGCTGCTGGGTGCCGTCGCGCTCTTCGAGCCGGTCAACGGCTACCAGATCCGCCGCGAGCTGCTGTCGTGGAGCGTCGACGACTGGGCCAACCTGCAGCCGGGCTCGATCTACAACGGCCTCGCCACCCTGACCCGGCAGGGCCGGCTGGTCCGCCACGACCTCGAGGACGGCGGCCGCGAGGTCGCGGTCTACGAGCTGACCGAGTCCGGCCGGGCCGAGCTCGAGCGCCTGGTGACCGCGGGGCTCGAGGACGTCGGGGTGGTCGACCGGAAGGGCTTCAGCGCCGCCTTCGGCCTGCTGCCGCTGGTGCCCCACGAGCACGCCCTCCGTTCCCTGGTACGACGACGCGTGGCCCTCGAGCAGCTCGTCGCCCGCCTCGCCGACCCCGGCGGCCCCGCGGAGGCGCCGCCGCACGCGCTGCGGGGCGTCGTCCTCTGGCTGGACCTGGCCGTGGCCGAGCTGGCCTGGCTGCGCGAGACGATCGAGCTGATGAAGTCCGGCAGCCTCCGCCTCGACAGCAGCACGTGGGTCCCGCCCGCCGACGACCCCGGCTGGCAGATGAACGCCGACCGCGAGCGCTACCGGACGCTGCTCGGTCGCTGACCCGCGCCCACCGGACCGATGAATGTCGGCGGCCGGTGCTGTCGTACTCCGCGGGGCCGAGATGCGTTTGACAACGCCGTGTTCAAGTTTGAATACTGGCGCTGTTCAACCTTGACCACAGGGAGACCGACATGATCCGAGCACGAGGACTCGTGCAGACCTTCCACACCGGGCAGGGCAAGCAGAAGCGCGAGGTGCCCGCGGTCCGTGGCGTCGACCTCGACGTCGCGGAGGGCGAGGTGGTCGGCTTCCTCGGGCCCAACGGCGCGGGCAAGACGACCACGCTGCGCATGCTGACCACCCTGCTCAGGCCGACGGCGGGCACTGCCACGGTCGCAGGCTTCGACGTCGCGACCCAGCCCGTCGACGTACGACGCAGCATCGGCTACTGCTCCCAGGTCGGCTCGACCTTCTCCGGCGCCTACGCCGGTGACGAGGTCGTCGACCACGGGATGCTCTACGGGATGTCGAAGAAGGCCGCCGTCGCCAAGGGACACGAGCTGTTCGACAAGCTCCAGCTCGACGGACTCTGGAAGCGGATGCCGAAGAACATGTCGGGCGGGCAGAAGCGCCGCCTCGACATCGCGATGGCACTGATCCACTCACCGTCACTGGTGTTCCTCGACGAGCCGACGACCGGCCTCGACCCACAGGCGCGGATCAACCTGTGGCAGCACATCGCGGACCTGCGGTCCAAGGAGGGTGCGACGGTCTTCCTGACCACGCACTACCTCGACGAGGCCGACGCGCTCGCCGACCGGATCGTGATCATCGACCAGGGCACGATCGTGGCCAGCGACACCGCCGACAACCTCAAGGCCGCCGTCGCCGGCGACCTGGTCGACCTCGAGGTGACCACCGACGAGCAGGTCGCGGTCGCCCGCGACAAGCTCGCCTCGATCAGCCAGGACGTCGAGGTCGACGGCCACCACGTCCGCGGCCGGGTGGCCCGTGCCGGCAAGGCCGTGCCCGGCCTGCTCCGCGACCTGGACGGCTCCGGCGTCGCGCTCGAGTCGATCGAGGTCGTCCGGCCCACGCTCGACGACGTCTTCCTCACCCTCACCGGCCGGTCCCTGCGCGACGCGGAGGCGGCGGCCGAGGCCGCTGCCGCCCCCGCCGACATCGCCGACACCGCCGACACCGCGCGCACGACGACCGAAGGAGCCTGACCGTGACCACGTTCCTCCGCGAGTCGTGGATCGTCTTCAACCGCCAGCTGCGGATGAACCTGCGCAACCCCGCGTGGGTGATCATCGGGATGCTGCAGCCGGTCCTCTACCTGCTGCTGTTCGGGCCGCTGCTCAAGCCGGTCATCGCCCAGCTCGGGGGCAACCAGTACACGTGGTTCGTCCCCGGCATGCTGGTGCAGCTCGGCATCTTCGGCGCCTTCTTCGCCGGCTTCTCGCTGATCGGCGAGTGGCGCGAGGGCGTCATCGAGGCGGAGCGGGTCACCCCGGCCCACCGCTCGGCGCTGCTGTTCGGCCGGCTCTACCGCGACCTGCTGCAGCTGTTCGTGCAGGCGGTCATCCTCGTCGTGCTCGGCCTGGTGCTCGGCATGGACGCCTCGATCGGCGGCATCGTGGTCGGTGTCGCGCTCACCCTGCTTCTCGGCGGCGCCTGCGCCGCGGCGTCCAACGCGCTCGCCCTCACGGTCAAGAGCGAGGACGTGATGGCGCCGGTCATCAACGTCGTGATGATGCCGGTCCTGCTGCTCAGCGGCATCCTGCTCCCGATGAGCTTCGGCGCGGGCTGGCTCGAGCGGCTGAGCGACTTCATGCCGATCAAGCACGTCGTCGACGCGGTCCGCGGGGCGTTCTTCGGCGACTTCGACGGCTCCATGCTGTGGGGCGTCGGTTGGACGTTCGTGCTGTTCGGGCTCGCGGTCTGGTGGGGGACGGCGGTCTTCCGCAAGGAGAACGCCTGACACGCGGGCCGAGGAGAGGAGAGGGGCGCCGGGCCCGAGGCCACCGGGTGAGACCCCCCAGACCGGTCCCCGGTCAGTCGTCCACGTTCTCCGGCGGCGATCGGCGGGCGCGGCGCACCTCTCGCAACGGACCACTTCCCCCACGGTGCGGTCCGTGCCCCATTGTCGTGACCTGACCGGCTGCGTGGAACCAGTGAAATCGAGGACCTTCCGCCTGGTGTGACCGAACTCCCGCGCCGCCGGGCATTTGCCTCTAGATTCGCTGGAATGGGGCCACGGAGACCGGTCGCGCGCTCGTTCGGCGCCTCCGTCGAACGAGGCCTGCACCTGTCCATCGGCATGGTGATCCTCACCAAGACGCTGGTGTTCGCGGCCCAGTTCGGCAGCTGGGACCGGTCCGACCCGGTCGAGCTGCTGCTCGCGGGACTCGTCATCGGGTGTGTGGGTACGGCGGCGGTGCGCTGCCTCGCGAGCGTGCCGACCGGCTTCGACGTCTTCCTGTGCACGGTCGCGCTGGTCGGTGGATCGCTCATGCCACGCGACCACGTGCCGCTGTCGGGTGCCGCTGACTCGCCGATCATCCACCTGGTCGAGCCGATGCTCATGGTGATCGCCGTACGGCGGCACCGCGCCGTCGTACCGATGCTGCTGCTGGCCGGGCTCTTCGTCGGGCTGCGCTGGGCGACGGGTGACACCGAGGGCCTGCGGTACGGCGCCCAGGAGGTGGTGCTGATCTGCGGCACCGCGTTCGCGGCGCTCTACCTGGTCACCCAGATGCGGCGGGCGTCGGCGCGGGCCGAGGAGGTCATCGCGACCAACCGCGAGGTGCACCGCGCCCACCTGTCGGTCGCGGAGCTGGACACCGCCGCCTTCCTGCACGACGACCTGGTCCCCACCCTGCTGGCCGTCGGCAGCATGCCGGGCTCGCCCGACACCCGCAGCGCGGCCGCCTCGGCGCTGGCCCGGCTGACCGGGCCCTCCCACGGCGAGGACGTGTCGGACGTGGTGGCCGCCCTGCGCGCCGCGGCCGGCCGGGAGATGCTCGACGTCGAGGTCGTGGTCAAGGGCCCTCGCACGCACCTGCCCGAGGCGGTCCGCGAGGCGATGGTCGGTGCCGCCACCGAGGCGCTGCGGAACGTGGCCCGGCACAGCGGCCAGCGCCACGCCACCCTCACCGTCGTGCGACGCCCGACCGGCCTGCGCATCCGGATCGAGGACCCCGGCACCGGCTTCTCCGGCAAGCCCGGGGTCGGCATGCGGGTCGCGATCATCGGCCGGGTCGAGTCGATCGGCGGCACCGCGCGCGTCGACGGCATTGCCAGCGGCACCGTGGTCGAGCTGGTGTGGCGGGCGCGGATCGTGTCCCGCCTGCTGGGCCTCGCCCCCGAGCACGACCGCCTGATCCGCGCCGCGGTGATCGACCCGGGCCGGGTGGCCCGGCACGCGTGCGCGGTGCTGGCCGCCGGCTACCTCGCGACGGCCGCGCTGCTGACGCTCGACATCCCTCCGCAGCCGTGGCTCTACGCCGGGGCCGCGCTCATCGTGGCGATGGTGCTGGTGCTGACCGTGGCGATGTCCCGGGGACCGGTGCACCCGGTGGTGCTGCTGGTCGTCGCCGTCGTACCGCCCGGGGTGTTGGCGCTCACACTGCCGTCGGTGTCCGCCGAGGGGATGGGAGGTGCGGAGTCCTGGATCATCGAGTTCAGCACGCTGCCGGCGCTCGCGCTGGCCTGGGTGGTCTCGGTCCGGATGGTGCTGCTCCTCCTGCTGCCGAACGCCGTCGTGATCACGTTGGTGGCGCTCGACGTCGGAGCGCCGGCCGCCGACCTGCCGCACATCCTGTTCGTGCAGCCGCTCAACGCGATGTTCGTCGCGGTCATCGTCTCGGTCTGCCGCCGTGCGGGACGCGTGCTCACCGAGCCGGCCGCCCCCGAGGTCACCGCGCGGGCGGCGGCGGTGCTGTCCGCGCTCGGGCCGACCCTGCGCCCCGTGGTCGTCGCGCTGCGCGCGGTGGGCGCCCCGGACGCGCCGACCGAGCCGTCACCGACCCGGCTGGCCCAGGCCGTCCGCGACTGCCTCTACCTGCCGGGGCCCGGCCACGAGGCGCTGCGCACCGAGCTCGACATGCTGCGGCGAGCCGGTGTTCGCGTTCACACCATCCTCGCCGAGTCGCCACCGGCGACCCGGACCCTCGCGGCCGCGCTGGGGGCGGTGCGCGGCACCGGCATCCAGGAGGTGACGATCTCCGGGACCTCCGAGGAGGTCACGATCGTGGCCGTCCCGGGGCCGGCGCCGGAGGTCGCCGAACGACTGCCGCGCCTGCTGCCGGTGGCGTGGCAGGTGACGGCCGAGCCCGAGGCGAGCGTGCTCTCCGGCCCGCCCGACCTCGCCACCCTCATTCGTCGAGGTGGCCGTCAGCCCGTGCGCGGCTGATGAGCCCGTGCACGTTGCCGATGTCGACGCCGCCCTCGCGGTAGGCCTTGGCCGCGCGCGACAGGTGCTCGCGGACGGTGACCTCGCTGATGCCGAGCTGGCGGGCGACGAGCCGGTACGGCAGCCCGGTGCTCACCGCCTGGAGGATCTCGATCTGCCGCTCCGACAGCCGGGTCGACAACGACGCGTCGGTGAGCAGCGCGGCGGCCACCTGGCCCGAGCACGCGAGCTCGCCGGCCAGTGCCTCGCGGATCGACCGGGCGATCTGCTCGACGGGGTCGACCTTCAGCACGAGTCCCGCGGCGCCGGCGGCGATCGCCCGTCGTACCGGGACGGGCTTCTCCTCCGCCGTGAACAGCAGCACGACCATGCCCTTGTCGACCAGCTTGGCGACGGACTCCTCGGCCGCCGCCTGGCCCGGCATGTGCAGGTCGAGCAGGACGACGTCGAGCCCGTCGGGTGCCGCGGCGATCAGCGCGTCGGCCGAGTCCGCGATCGCGACGAGCTGCAGGTCGGGGGCGAACTGGGTCAGCGCCGCGCCCACACCGGAGAGCACCACCGGATGGTCATCGATGGCGCCGACCCTGATCACTGTCCCCACGAGAGCAGTATGTCCACCTGACAAGGGTCGTTCGGGTGGAATCGAGAGATTGCGACCCCTTCTCAGACTCCGGCGGGAACCCTGTCGACGGGGGCGGGGTCCTCGTCGGCCCCCTCCCGGAAGCCGTAGCGCTCCCACCAGCGGGCCAGCGGAGCGGGCGCCCACCAGTTCCAGCGCCCCAGCAGCTTCATCGTCGCGGGCACCAGGAGGGCCCGTACGACGGTCGCGTCGACCAGGATCGCGACCAGCATGCCGAGGCCGAGCATCTTCATGAACACCACGCCGCTGAGGCTGAAGGCGCCGATGACGACACCCAGCAGGAGGGCGGCGCTGGTGATGATCCGGCCGGTCTTCTGGACACCGGTCTGGACGGCGAGGTCGTTGTCGCCGGTGGCGTCCCACTGCTCGCGGACCCGGGAGAGCAGGAAGACCTCGTAGTCCATCGACAGGCCGAACAGCACCGCCAGCATCACGATCGGGTTGGTCAGGTCGAGGAAGCCCTGCGGGGTGAAGCCGAGCAGGTCGGCCAGGTGGCCGTCGCTGAAGATCCACGTCACCACGCCGAAGGAGGCGGTGATCGAGAAGGCGTTCATCAGCACCGCCTTCAGCGGCAGCACCACCGAGCCGAAGGCCAGGAACAGCAGCACCAGCATCACGCCGACCACGATCAGGCCCATCAGCGGCAGGTGGTCGCCGACGGACTCGGCGAGGTCGACGGTGTCCGCGGTCAGGCCTCCGACGAGCGCCTCCGCCCCGTCGGGGGCGTCGACGGCGCGCAGGTCGCGGACGACCTGCTGCGACGCGGACGACTGGCTGTTGCCCTCCCACGCCGCGCGCAGCAGCGTGGTGTCGCCCTCGGAGGCCACCGGACGGACGTCGACGACGCCGTCGACACCCTCCAGCGACCGGGTGTACGACGCCAGCGCGGTCTCGTCCGCGCCCTTCACCAGCACGTTGGCCGTCGACCGCTCGCCACCGAACTCGGTGTTGAGGCGCTCGGAGGCCTGGTGCGACGGGGTGTCGTCGGGCAGGACGCGGTAGTCGACGCTGCCCCACTTCACGCCGAGGAAGGGCGAGGCGACGACGAGCAGCAGGGCGACCACGCCGAGCGCGACCATGACCGGGCGGCGCATCACCGCGCGGGCCAGCCGGGCCCACGCGCCGTGGTCGCTCTCGACCCCGCCGGCGCGCTGCAGGAACGGGATCCGGAGCGAGTCGATGCGCTTGCCGAGCAGCGCCAGCGTGGCGGGCAGGACCGTCAGAGCGGCGACCATCGCGATCAGCACGGCCGCGATGCCGCCGTACCCGATGGACTTGAGGAAGGTCTGCGGGAACACCAGCAGGGAGCTCATCGCCGCCGCGACCGTCAGCGCGGAGAAGGCCACCGTGCGGCCGGCCGTCGCCATCGTGCGGACCAGTGCCTGGCGGGTGTCGTCGGGCGTGCGCGCGATCTCCTCACGGAAGCGGGAGACCACGAAGAGGGCGTAGTCGATCGCGAGGCCCAGCCCGAGCAGGGTGATGATGTTGGGGGCGAAGATCGAGACGTTGACCAGCTCGTTGAGGCCGGCGATCGTCGCGCGGGCGCCGACCACGGCGACCAGGCCGACCAGCAGCGGCATGAGCGCGGCGACCACGCTGCGGAAGATGACCAGCGAGAGCAGCAGCACGATCGGCATCGAGACGAGCTCGGCGCGCAGGAGGTCGGCCTTGGTCTCCTCGTTGACGTCGACGTAGACGGCGTAGGGACCGGCGAGGTCGACGTCGAGCGAGCTCTCCTCGACGACCGGCTCCATCCGCTCGAAGGCGTCGGCGAAGTCGTCCTGGGTCTCGCCCTCGAAGGAGACGTAGACCGCCGTCGCGTGGCCGTCCTTGCTCAGCATCGAGGGGTCCTGGACGTCGTACCAGGTCTGCGCGGACTGGATGGTGCCGTCCGGCACGTCGGCCATCGCGCGCTCGACCTCGGCCCGGAAGCCCGGGTCGGTCACCTTGGCATCCTTGCTCGAGAAGATCACGATCGCGTCGACGGAGCGGTTGCCGAAGGTGGCGCGCTCGTCCGCGAGCTCCCGTGCCGACTGGCTGCTGGGGTCGTCGAAGCCGCCCGCGTCCAGCTTGTCCTCCAGGCCGATGCCCGCGATCGCCGCCGCGGCGGTCAGGCCGAGACCGACCAGCAGGACGACGACGGCCCGTCGTACGACCAGGGCGCCCCATCGCTCGATCATGGCGGTTCCTCCAGCAGTCAGTGAAACTCCGTCAGTTTCGTTAACACCATTCACGGTAAACGGTGTAAACTTAACCCGTCAAGTGCTCGGACGTCTCGGGCAGTCGCACTCTCGAAGGAGTTCCGTGGGCCCTGTGCGCGCGCCCGCCACCCGACGCGAACGCCAGCGGGAGGCGACGTACGACGAGATCGTGACCGTCTCCGCCCAGCTGCTCGCCGAGGGCGCCGACCTGTCCCTGCGCGCCGTCGCGGGACGGATGGGGATGACCGCGCCCGCGCTGTACCGGTACGTCGCGAACTACCAGCAGCTGGTCGACCTGGTCGCCTTCGAGCTCGACAAGGCGGCCACGGCGGAGTGGGCGGCGGCAGCCGAGAGGTTCCCCGAGGACGACCCCGCGGCCCGGCTGACCGTCGCCTGCGTGCGCTTCCGCAACTGGGCCCTGACGAAGCCGCGCGAGTTCGCGCTGGTCTTCGCGAACCCCATCGCCGAGGCCGACACCCAGCGGCGCGAGCTGCTCACCGTGTCCACCTCGGGGCACTACTTCACCGACCTGCTCTGGCAGATCTGGGAGCAGCGCCGCTTCCCGTTCCCGGCGCTCGACGAGCTGGTGCCGGTGATCCGCGACGCCGTGCTCGACCCGCTGATCCCGGCGAAGGCCGAGCACATCCCGACCGAGGACCGCGGGCTGCTGTGGATCTACATGCGCTCGTGGTCGGCGCTCTACGGCGTGGTCACGCTCGAGTCCACCGGCCACTGCGACCCGCGGGTGATCGAGTCGGGGCAGCTGTTCCGTGCGACGCTGCTGGACTGGCTGGGGCCGCTCGGGCTGGACGAGGACCGGGAGCGGCTCACCGTGATCCTCGACGAGGAGCTCGCGGCGCGGTAGTCCGCCGCTGACGTCATAGGCTCCGTGGGCTGGAGCCCACGGAGCCTATGACGCAAGATCCGTCAAGAGCAGATCAGCTGCCGAGGGTGCCCAGGTCGACGACCTCGTCGTCCGCAGGCTTCTGGACGTCGAGCGGCTTGTCGAAGTCGCTGAACGTCATCGAGCCCTCCTTGGGGACGTCGATGCGCACGAAGTAGTGCGGGTCGGTGGCGGCGACGTACGCCGTGCCGGGGTTGCCGTCGTCGGACGTGAACGACACCGAGACCGTGTCGACGCCGTTGACCTTCTCCGTGCCGGTGACCTTGGAGTTGTCGTCGGTGACGTCGCCGGAGTCCATGTCGGACAGGAGCTTGTCGAGGTCGCAGAGCTCCGCGAAGCCCTCGTCGTCGGTCGAGTCGGTGGCCCACTTGTCACCGATCATGCCGGTGATCATCGAGGCCTGCTCGCCGGCCTGGCTCTTCCAGAAGGCGTCGTCGGCCTTGAAGTAGGAGGCGCCGTCGACGGAGATGATGTCCATCGAGCCCTGGCCCTTGATCTCCAGGTGCCCCTCGCAGTCACCCTTGCTGACGGTGACGTCCATCAGGATCGTCCGGCCGTCGTCGTCGACGTTGCCCGACAGGTGCACCGCCTCGAGGCCCTTCATGGCCTTGTCGACGTCGTCGGCGATGGTGTCGATCGAGCTGTCCGAGTACGACTTCGCGTCGTCCTTGCTGGAGTCCGAGGCCTTCTTGTCGTCGTCGCCGCAGGCGCTGAGGCCGAGGGCGAGGACGGGAACGGCGAGGATCGAGAGTGCTGAGCGCATGACGGAACCGTACAAGGACCGGGCCGTCATCCGCCTCAGGTCCAGAGGACCTCGCGGGCCCAGACCGGCACCAGGTCGCCCGCGCGGCCGTGCCGCGCCTCGTGGAAGAAGTGGGTGCCCTCGCTCGGCTCGAGGTTGAGCTCGAGGGTACGGGCGCCGTGCCGGCGGGCGTGCTGGACGAAGCCCGCGGCGGGGTAGACCGCGCCCGACGTACCGATGGAGACGAAGTGGCTCGCCTCGGTCAGGGCGTCGGTGATCCGGTCCATCTCGTAGGGCACCTCGCCGAACCACACCACGTCGGGCCGCAGGTCGGGCTCGCCGCATCCCGGGCAGGCCGGCTCGTCGAGCAGCGTGCCCTCCCACGGCGAGGCGATCCCGCACGAGCGGCACAGCGCCTTCAACAGCTCCCCGTGCATGTGCACGACCCGTTGCGATCCGGCGCGTTCGTGGAGGTCGTCGATGTTCTGGGTGACGACGAGGAGGGCGTCGCCGAGCGTCTCCTCGAGCTCGGCCAGCGCCCGGTGGGCCGGGTTCGGCTCGACGCCGCGCAGCGCGGCCCGGCGCTCGTCGTAGAAGCGCTGGACCGTCGCCCGGTCGCGCTCGAAGCCCTCGGGCGTCGCGACGTCCTCGACCCGGTGGCCCTCCCAGAGGCCGTCGGCGTCGCGGAAGGTCGGCACCCCGCTCTCGGCGGAGATGCCGGCACCGGTCAGGACGACGATCTGGGGCACGACCGGAGGCTACCCGCCGGACGGGTGACGGGGGTCACGGGTCCACCACGGACCGGGGCCCACTCGGCCCGCGCGCGTCCGCGCATGGGGTGGGCGGGGGTAGTGTCGACAGGACTGCAATCGGTGGGACCCACCCACGATCCACGATGCAGCTCCCCGAGGCGGTGGCCGATGGCCACTCGAACAGCTCCCTTCCTCCCCGCGCCCGGCCCGGAGGCACCGCAGCCGCCGACCGGCGCCTACGCAGAGCTGGTCCGGGAGGTCCGTGAGCGGGGCCTGCTGCGTCGGCGCCCCGGACCGTACGCCGCTCAGGCCGTCGTGCTGGTCACGGCACTCGCGGCCGTCGTCACGACGATGCTGCTCCGGCCCGACGCCTGGTGGCTGGTGGCGCTCGCGCCCGCCATGGCGGTGATCACCACCCAGACCAGCTTCCTCGGCCATGACATCGGGCATCGCCAGGTGGCCCGCAGCGCCGTACGCAGCCGGGCCCTGGGCCTGCTGGCCGGCAACCTCCTCAGCGGCCTGAGCTACAGCTGGTGGGTGGGTAAGCACAACGCCCACCACGCCCACCCCAACGACCTGGCGCGCGATCCCGACGTGGCCGTCGGAGCGCTCGTGTGGGATGCCGACCAGGCACGCAGCCGCCGTGGGGCGGCCGCGTGGTGGACCCGGCACCAGGCCGCCCTGTTCGTTCCCCTCCTGACGCTCGAAGCGGTCAACCTGCACGTGTCCAGCGTCCGCGCGCTACTGCGCCCGGGCGCACGATGGCGCCTCGCGGAGCTGACCCTGCTGGCGACCCATCTCCTCGGCTACGCGCTGCTGCTGGTCACGACGTTGACCTGGGGCCAGGCCCTGGTGTTCCTGGCGCTCCACAAGGGCCTGCAGGGCCTGTACCTCGGCGCGTCCTTCGCGCCGGGGCACAAGGGGATGCCGGTCCTCGTCGCCGACCAGGCCCGGGACCCGTTGCTGCGTCAGGTCCTCACCTCCCGGGACGTCCGCGGCGGGTGGTGGACCGACGCGGTCCTGGGCGGCCTGAACTACCAGATCGAGCACCACCTGTTCCCCAGCATGCCGAGGGCGAACCTGCGCCACGCCCAGCCGGTGGTCCGCGACTTCTGCGCGAGGAACCACATTCCCTACGCCGAGTGCTCGGCGTACGCGTCCTACTCCGCGGGCCTCAGGCACCTGCGGCGCGTGGGGTCCGCCAGCACCTGAGGTGGATCAGGGCCAGGGGAGTAGCGTGGAGGACGACCACGCTGCTACGCGGGCCCGTCCGGCACGCAGGACAGCACGGAAGGGGACGTCATGACGACGTCGACCACCACCGTCACCCGCCAGCCCGCTCAGCGCGCCCCGCTGCGCCTGGCCGCCCACCACGGATCGCGACTGCATCCGCTCGACGGCGCCTGGTGGCCGCAGTCGCGTGACCTCCAGGTCGAGTGCGCAGACCTCGTCGACCACTTCCCCGACGGGATCGGCCGGATCGCCCGGCTCCTGTTCTCCCCGCCGGACTGGGACCTGCCGTGGAGCGCGGACGGGACCGGGACCTACCCGCGGAAGGTCAGCGTCGGCCGGGGTCCGGTCAAGGTCGGCTGGTTCCCGCACGACGACACCCATGTCATGGTCCTCGTCCTCTCGACCGGCGAGCGACTCCACGTCCTCGTCGTCCCCAGCGCGACCGACCAGCGCGCGGCACTCGCCCTGATGGAGCGCGCCGCCGACGAGCGCAACACGCAGGACGCGACGGCGCTGCTGGCGCTGATCACCACGCCCGCCCATCCGTGGACGGAGCGGGACCAGCGCGGTCTGCTGCTCGACTACAGCGTCTGGGACGACGAGGGCGGTTCCATCCCCCGGTCAGCGGAGTGACGGACCGCCCGGCCTTCCGGGCGATCCGCGTGCACCGAATCGGTGGAGGTGTCCGGGGAAGGGACGGCCCCACGTCGTGGGACGCGATCAACCCCGCGGTGATCCCCTGGCGCACCGCCGCGGCCCTGTCGCTGCGCGCGCTCCGTCGCCACGACGAAACCGTCCCGCTCGTCGACGAGGAGTTCCGCCTCGCCCGCAGGTACGGCGCCCCGCGGCCCATCGGCATCACACTGCGGGCCGCTGCCGCGACCACACCCGCCGACGCCGTACCGATCCTCGAGGAGGCGGTCGCCGTCCTCGAGGACTCGCCCTCCCAGTTGGGCGGGCCGGCGTGCTCGCCGTCCACTCCGGCTCCAACCGCCTCGCCGCCCAGGCGCACGGCGAGCTCCTCGCCGCCGGTGTCCGCCCAGGCCGCGTCGCGGTCACGGGCGGGCCATCGCCGAGCAGCTGTTCATCAGCGAGAAGACGGTCGAGGGCCACCTCGGCAAGGTCTACGACAAGCTCGGCGTGCGCTCGCGCGGACAGCTGCCCACGCTGATCCCGGCCTGACGCGCGGCTCCCGGCGGCACTCCGGTCAGTCCGGGGGCTCCGGGTACGACGCCTCGCCACCGCTCAGGAACGGCGCGGCGGCCGACGTACCGACCCCACCGGCGCACGCCATCGACGACTCGAGGTGCTCGAGGATGCGCTGCGCCTCGTGGAAGGTGCACGGCTGACGCACCTGCTGGGCGATCACAGCCGGACCAGCAGGCGGGCCGCCCGGGGCCGGAGGCCCATCGTGCGACGACGGGCCCGCTCGGTGTCGACCGGCCGCTGCCGGAAGGCGGTGAGCTCCTCGTCGGTCGGGGCGTGCCCCATGAGCCGGATGAAGTGGTGGACTGCGGCTCGATCCTCTTCGCGCGCCTTCTCGACGACCTGCGACATGACGACTCTCCTCGGGTCGGTGCGCCGCGAGCGGCGCGATCGAACAAGCCCGCCGCTTCCTGGCGAGGCTCGTGCCCGGTACCCCTGGCCCGTCCGGTCATACCGCCTCCCTCGGAACCGTCACCTGAGAATGACCGATCGCCCCGGGGGTACCACCGGCGTGCCGGCAGGCCGCCGGCGACAAAGGGGGAAGACGCCATGACCGTGCAGGACCACCATCCCGGCCCCAGCGATGCCGACGAGACGGCAGGACTGGCCCTCGTCCTCGTCGTGCTCGCCATCGCAGCCGCACTCGTCCTGGTCCTGACCTGACCGACACCACGAGCTGGGGGCACGTACTGGGCACACGCTGCTCAGCGCGGCACTGCGCCCGGTCCGCGATCTCTCGCCGACCGGGCGCAGTGGTCCTTTCAGTCGAGCAGGCCCGTCACGGTGCCGGCGGCGACGGTACGACCGCCCTCACGGACGGCGAACCCCAGGCCGGCCTCCATCGCGACCGCCTTGCCGAGCTCGACGGTCACCTCGACCGTGTCGCCCGGCAGCACCAGCTCGACGTCCCCCAGGTCGATGCCTCCGGACACGTCGGTGGTCCGGAAGTAGAACTGCGGGCGGTAGTCGGCGGCGAACGGCGTGTGCCGCCCGCCCTCCGCGGTGCTGAGCGCGTGGAGGTTGGCCGTGAACCGCGCGTGCGGCCGCACCGAGCCCGGTACGACGAGGACCTGGCCCCGTCGTACGTCCTCCCGGCGGATGCCGCGCAGCAGCACCGCCGCGTTGTCACCGGCGCGGACCTCGTCCAGCGTCTTGCCGAACGTCTCCAGGCCGGTCGCCACGCTGGCCACCGTGGGCCCGAGCCCGACCACCTCGACGGCGTCGCCGACGCGGAGCGAACCCCGCTCGACGGCACCGGTCACGACAGTGCCGCGACCGCTGATGGTGAGCACGTTCTCGATGGGCATCAGGAACGGCTCGCCCAGCTCGCGCTCGGGCACCGGCACGTAGTCGTCGACGGCCTGCAAGAGGTCGGCGATCGACTGCGTCCAGCGCGGGTCGCCCTCGAGCGCCTTCAGCGCGGACACCCGCACCACCGGCAGCTCATCCCCGGGGAAGCCGTACTCCCCGAGCAGGTCACGGACCTCGAGCTCCACGAGGTCGAGCAGCTCGTCGTCCTCGACCGCGTCGGACTTGTTGATCGCCACCACGAGGTACGGCACGCCGACCCGCTGGGCGAGGAGCACGTGCTCCCGCGTCTGCGGCATGGCGCCGTCCTGCGCCGACACGACCAGGATCGCGGCGTCTACCTGGGCGGCGCCGGTGATCATGTTCTTCACGTAGTCGGCGTGGCCGGGCATGTCGACGTGCGCGTAGTGACGCGTCGCCGTCTCGTACTCGACGTGCGCGATGTTGATGGTGATCCCGCGCTGGACCTCCTCCGGCGCCCGGTCGATCCCGTCGAAGGCGACGAAGGTGTTCTGGGTCGGGTCGGCGTCCGCGAGCACCTTGGTGATCGCAGCCGTCAGCGTGGTCTTGCCGTGGTCGACGTGACCCATCGTCCCGATGTTGAGGTGCGGCTTGGTCCGCACGAACTGGCTCTTGGCCATGGGTGTTGCTTCCTGTGAGTGAGTCGTTGGCGTACGACGGTGCGCGGCGGCATGCCAGCGCCGCCCGCCCGGGACCGGAGAGAGGGACGACCCTCCTCCTTCGGTCCCGCTGGGGCGGGAGGAGGGTCAGCGTCGCGCGCCGGCCAGCACGACGTTCGCCGCGTCGGCGCACGGCGCTGCGATCGACAGGACTGCTGTCGGGAGCGAGGTGCGGGCGGCGAACATGGTGATCACGGTAGGGGTCGAACGCCGGGTGGGGCCACCGGATTCCCGGGGCGTCCGGTCGCGGGCGGTTCGCGCTAACGCTGGAGAAGCACCCCGGGGCTGAAGATCGCTGGGCCGAGGCCGAACCGCGACGCCAGGGCGACACACGGGTGGCACGGATCGCCGGCGCTGCCCTCTGGCAGGTAGCCCGCCCCCAGCGAGAGCGCGATGCCGCCCGGGCCGATCCGGCCCTGCAGGTTGATCGGCCGCGGCCCCAGCTCACCCCGCTCGTCGAGCGATGTGATCAGCTGGTTCAGGACGCCCGTCGTCGCACAGGCCGAGTTGTCCCACTGGCTCCACACGCCACCGCGCAGTGCCGATTCCAGCCAGTCGTCGTACCACTCGGAGAAGGTGGGTGCGACCTGCGTGAAGGTCTCGTCCGCTCCCGCCGCGTCGACCCACACCTCCCCGCGATGGTCCGGGTCGAGGCGCAGGATCCAGGTGACCCCGCACCCGGCATGGGCAAGGGGTATCACCCCGTCACCGACGACCGCCGGCCGGATCAGGCCGTAGCCCGGCCCCGCGCCGCTGCCGGCGACGTCCACCAAGAAGGCCCTGTAGTCCGGTGGCAGCTGACCTGCGGCCGCCTCCAGCGCACGGACCTCGGCAACGTCCAGCGGCCGCCCGAGCGCACCACGATGTGCCGACCACCCCTGCCAACCGTCGGCCCGCCAGGGCTCGGCCGTCGCGGGTTCGAAGCCGTCGAGGGTGCGCTGCAGGCTGTCGCGCCGGAACGGGACCGACCGGGCCACGCGACCTCCCTGCGGCACCAGCACGGCGAGCTCGCGCATGAGGGTCGCCGTCCCCTCAGCCCCCACGTGAGGGCCGGCGAACGCATCGAGGTTGCTCGCCACCCACTCTCGTCCGTTGACCTTCACCTCGACGGTTCGATGGTCCGAGAGCTCCATGACGAAGGCGCTCAGCACGGTGGCGGTGGCCGTCGAAACGAGCGGCAGCGTGCCCGAATCGAGGACTTTGCGCGTGAGCCAGCGGTCGTCACCGACCAGCGCCTCCCGCGTCCGACGGATGACGTCGCCCGGCTCCCCGATGCCGGGCGTACCCATCAACCGGTTGAGGGCGGCCACGTGCGCCCGGAAGGGCCGGCCGTCGAGCGCGACGTCGAAGGTGTCGACGTCGGGCTCCGGTTCGTCGGCCAGCGCCGATCTCAGCACAGGCCCGAATGAGCACGACCAGGCGCAACCGCCCTCGACGATCGCCTCGAGGTCGGACGTGCCGTACCCGCTGCTGGAGGCGAAGATCGGCGCCGTCCCGAGTGCGCCGCCCGAGATGTTGAAGAACAGGGAGGCAGCCACCTGCCCGTTCGTCGGGACGAGCTGGTCGACCCGGCAGTCGATGATGACCCCACCGAGCCCGATCGCCGCCGCGCTGCCGCTGACCTCGGCACCCTCGAAGTGCCGTGCGATCGTCTGGGCCAGCACGACGTCCGGGTTGTCGGGACCGGCCGCCCCAACGGACTCGCTCGTGGACCGGGCCTGCTCGCGTCGGCGTCGTCCGAACATGACGGGATCATGCCACCAGGGTCAGCACCTCGCGCGTGCAATGCGCCGACCGACGAGCCCTACCAAGCGCGCACCGTCCACGCCTCCGTGGATGTGCTCCCTCGCCCCTCGGGCGTCAGCGCCGGCCTGATCTTGGGCGCCGGTCACCGTGGCTCGATCCCGGTCAGGATTTGAGTCGAGCCCAGCCGCGAGAACGCCAGTTCGGCAGGGCCGAGTCCAGCCACGCTGTCACCGCAGTCATCCACGATGCGTCGGGACTCGAAACGGCTTCCTCCCAGACGTCGCGGGCGTAGTCCTCGTCGATCGTGAGCAGGTCGAGGTAGGCGTCCCAGCTCTCAGCGACCTCGCCTCCCATGTTCGTGCGGTTCAGACCCGTCCACTCCGGGAGCCCGTGGACGAAGGCCCAGACCTTGCCGCGCGTGCCAGGTCGAAGGTCGACGTACAGGCACGAACCTCCACCGTCATTCGCGACTTCCAGCAGTCCGTGCGGGAGGTGGTCCGCCATGAAAGTGGCCGGGAAGTCGGCCCAGCGACGGGAGAGGCTCCAGTCGCCACGCAGGCCGGCGAAGCTGCTGAACTCGATCAGGTGGCCTGCCTCGTCCCCGGGCGGCAGCCGGACCGCGTACGGCAACGTTCCCCCGTGGGCCACGAGGAGAAAGGCTCTGAAGTCGTCGGGAAGGCGCTCACCGATCTGGTCTTCAACACGATCCAGATCGGCAGCGTCCACGTCCTCGAACGGGCCCCAGAGCACCAAACCTCGGTGCCGGCGAGTCGGCGTCACATTCACAGGGACCGACGCTAGCGGGCCGCGCTACTCGTATCCGGTCGCGGCGGCAATCAGCTCCGCGAACAACTTCCAGGATGGCTGCTCCTGATCGTCGTCCGAGCGGCCGTTGACGCGGGCGAGCGCGAACGCGCTGAGTCCGTCCAAGAAGCGACCAAGCGTGTTGTTCTCCCACTCGATGTCGCCCGACTCGTCGAAGTCCGCCAGTACTCCCAGAACGAACTCGCCGAACTCGTCGCGAGAAGTGGCTTGCCCAGGCTCGACGTAGGTCGAGCGGCCCGTGACCAACGAAGACCTGGCTAGAGACTCAGCGAGCGCGCCGAAGTGCGACGCGAGCCGCTCGAAGATCTCGTGCGGCCCACGCAGCTCGAACGGAACCATCCCAGCGCGCTCGGAGATATTCCGGATCGCGAGCACCTCAGCACGGGCGAGTCGGACGTCGGCGAAGCCGTCGCCAACCGACGAGATCTCCATCCCCGGAGTCTGTCACCGAAGGACAGGTCCGCGAGCTCTCGACGCGATCATCGATCGCGATTCATGCCACGCGCCTGCCACGCACGAGGCCCCACAGGCCCCTGACCTGCGCAAACGCGACGATTCAGTAGTACCAGGGGGAGGATTCGAGGGCTTCCTGGGTGTCGGCGACTAATGCGTGCCATTGCTTGAAAAGTCCTTCTGACCTGCACAAACGAAGCATCGGTGCTGCTTGTCGTTGCTGCGACCTACGGCCGTTACCCAACGTCGTGCGGACTTTCTGCGGACTGCCTGCACCTGTTCAAGCTCCGCCAGTCGAGAGTCGCCGCGGCGATCCTTCTTCGTTCTGCCTCGCGCGCCGTAGTGTTTTCGCGATGCTCATGACATGTCCTCATCCAAGGGGAAGCCTGGAGGCTCCAGTCAGGCGCAGTACGACGCCCTGACCCGATCATGGCGACGACGCAACCGCAAAGTCTTCTTGGCTCTCGGGGCGGTCTGCGGCTCGGTGATCGCCGGCTCCTTCGCCATCGCCACCGTCTGGCCGTCCCTCGCCTGGATCGCCGGCGTGTTCGGCGGCGCGGCCTTCTGCTTCAACCTGTTTGCCCGCATGAGCCCACCGGGGTGGATCGAGAACTGGCAGACCGGCGCTTGGGGCGAAGAAGCGACCGCTGCTGCCCTCGCACCGCTCGAAGCCGAAGGATGGATGGTGACACACGACCTATCCGCCCACCACGGCAACATCGACCACCTCGTCGTCGGACGGGGCGGGGTGTTCCTCCTCGACTCAAAACGGCTCAGCGGCACTGTCACCGTCAGCGACGGCCGGGTCACCGTCCAGCGGTTCGACAACCCGGCGCTCGGGTACACCCACCCCGGAGCAGGACATGCGATGGCCCTGGCAAAGGAAACACACGACCGGGTTCTAGCCGCATCACGCCTTAACGTCTGGGTCATGCCTGTCATGGTCTTGTGGGCGGACTTCCCCCAGGGCGTGACCGAAGATCGGTGCATCTTCGTGCACGGCGACCGATTGGCCGACTGGCTCCGGACGCGACCGTCGAGGATCTCGGCGGACCGCATCGAGCAGGTGTGGGAGATGGTGATTCGGGCCCTCGCCTCCTGAGGGATGGCTCGGAGCCGGTGCGGTCTAAGGCGGCGGAAGCGCCGCTATCTGGTGTGCGGTCGACCGTCCGGGGTCGCGCCCGCGGGGATTGCGAACTCCTCAACGTCGGTGCTGCGGACAGCGGCTTTCGGGACACAGCACCCCATCGTGCAGAAAGGACTGCGACATTATTTGAGACAGCAATCATCGGCTACGCCGCGGGCGTTTCAACCGTTGCTCGTACTCGCTCAGCCACTGCGGCCCGCGGCGCCAATGGCTGGGCGATCGAAATTCCTTCGCTCCCCAGACCATGCACGCCAAACCGGCCGCCACGATCACCAGCGCGCTAATACGAATCCACCCAGCGCCTGTCTCGTAGTACAACCGGGCGCCCAGCGCACTGCCTAGCGCCATCAGACCCATTCCGACGGTAAACGGCATCACCGCAAAGACGAGCCGCGCCAAGAACTCGCTCCAAGGCGCACCCGGCACCAAGCGGGACGAACGTCCTCCCCCTCCCGGATCGGACACGCCACATCGCTGCGACCCCAAGGACCGCTGGCACGAGGGTTACCAAGGCGACCTCGACCCAGGTCAGCGGTGGCGTCGAACCTGCGGTTTGCAAGCCTGCTCCCCTACGTCAAAAATCAGAGTGCGTGGGCTCGACACGTGCGATTCGTAGTCGCCCGAGTCACGGCGCACCCATTGGGGCGCACGAGGCTTCACCCTCCGAGACCAACTGCGGAGAGGAGATCCATCCAGTACTGATCGGCAGGCTTCTCCCACTCATGCTCGGAAAACATTGCCTCCAAGGCTGAGCGATCCGCTGAGAGCCCGGCGGCTTCGGCCCAGGCGATGGCCTCACGGACGGCGACCTCCGGTGCAGCGAACTCCGGAACGACCACGTCATACTCCTCGGCGAGACCCTCCTCGCGATAGTCCTCGGCAGCCTCCCGGTCAACGACGCCGTCCCAAAGTGAGCCCTCGACAGTCCGACCGACGACGCCGAGGAAGTCACTGTCCAACGTAAGCCCCAGCAGTGCCGGCCGCCCTGTGGCCTCGACGATCCTCCTCAGGATCTCTTCGCGCGCCCAGAACAGGTCCTCGTCGACCAAAGCCGACCACCACACGACGTGCCCTGCTCCGATCCTCTCCGCGTCCTCAACCTCTCCCAAAAGCGTCAGCGCCTCTGGATCCACGGCCGCGAACAGAACGAACCCAGAAGTCATACCCACCAGATCACAACCTCACCTGTAGTTCTCTGCGAGCCATTCGCGAATGAAGGCAACGAACTTCTCGTCGGCCTCACGCCGCTCCGGGTCGTTTCCGAGCCCTGCCAGCATCTCGTCCAGTTCGATTGACGGACCTTGCGCCGCTAGAAGCGCAGGCACCACCACCTCGCGACGGGCGGTGACGCCACGGGCCTCGCTGCGCGGTTTACGGCTGTAGTTCAGCAGATTGGCCTGATCAAGCAAGGGCAGCTGCTCCAAGAGCTTCTGCTCGATTGCTTCTCGTAGTCGCGCACCGGCTCGCTCGTCAGCGACGTCAAACGACCACTGTGAGTCCCACGGTGTGCCGTCGCCGACGCCACGTAGTCGCTCAAACCAAAGGTGAGCGCCCTGTATACCGTTCGCGCACAACTGGTACTCAGCCCAGACTCTGGGTGAGACGAAGAAGTCGACTTGGAACTCGGCCTCGTGCCTTCCTTGTAAGGATCGGACAACCTCGATCTCGCCCGTACTGCCGTCGGGGGCTTCGATAGAGAACTTGCGTCCTTTTCGCGTGAAACCGGCATCCACCAACACAGGAGTGATCCACCGCTGAATTGCTTGGTCGAGAGGGTTCTTCATTGGGCTCTCTTTCCGGTCGCGGCAGAATCTCGTCCGCGCTGGTGACGGCTACCGCGCAGTCAATCGCGAGCTTTCGTTGAACTCGGCGAAACCGACTACGCAACGGCAAGGGAGATCCAACGACCGCTCGCGGATCGAGATCTTCCCGCAACGCGTGCCGATGGGCGGCGCAGCAGATCGATTCACGAGCAGCGAACGCAAGTCACGTTGACATCCGTCGCGGTCGCGTTGCTCAACGCCTCGCTCGGGCTTCGTACTCCCGCAGCCACTCTGGCCTGGGACGCCAACGACTGGGCGATCGGAACTCCTTGAGTCCCCAGGCGAAGCAAACGAAACCAACCGCGAAGGCGATCAGCCCGGCGATACGGATCCACTCGGCTCCGGTGTCGTACGCCAGCCGGGCACACAACCCGCCCCCGAGCGCCACGAAGAAGGCCGCTATGGCGAACGGCATGGCCGTGAATACGACCTTCACAAGAAACTCACTCCAAGGAGAGCCTTGCGTTAGTTGGGACGCTCGTCCACCCCAGCCGGAACGGACGCGCCATGCCGCAGCGAGGCACGCCGCAGCTGGCAGGAAGGTCAGGGCCACCTCAAGCCACGCTAAAGGTGGCGCAGATACTTGGGTTTGCATTCAGTTCTTCCTGACTCGCTCAGTCCCCAAAGAACAGGTAGTTGAGACCGTCGCCCACCCAGCCGCCGCACAGATCGCGTTGACATCCGTCCCCGTCGCGCCGCTCAACGCCTCGCTCGGGCCTCATACTCCCTCAACCATTCAGGCCGACTGCGCCAACTGCTCGGCGACCTGAACTCCTTCACCCCCCAACCCATGCACGCCAAGCCAACGACAACCGTCACCAGTCCGGCAATACGGACCCACCCAGCTCCCGTTTCGTAAGACAACCGTGCGCCCAGTCCGCCGCCAAGGGCCATCAGGAACATGCCGGCAGTGAACGGCATCACCGCGTAGACCAGACTCACCACGAACTCGCTCCAAGGCGCGCCTTGGACCAACCTGGACGACCGTCCTCCCCACCCGGAACGAATACGCCAGATCGCAATGATGCCGAGCGCCACCGGCGCGCCCGCTATCAGGATGACCTCTGCCCACGTCACCGGCGGGCCCGATGCTGCAGCTTGTAGCACGATTTCGTCTCCAATCTCAGTCGCCGAAGGCGATAAAGTTGATGAGATTCCCCACGGCTCCGCCGACCTTTTCGCCCACGAGAGCGCCACCCGTCGCGCACAGAGCTGAGAGAACGACGCCCGGGCTGCAAATAGTTCCTCCGACAGCGGCAAATCCAGTGCCGAACGCTACCTTGCTGGTGGTGGAGATGACAGTCCGCCCCGTGCGTTCGCCGGTGTCCTTGTCACTATTACCTTCCCATTCTTCCTTGCCGGTGTCGTAGGTGCCGTAAAGGACCCCCGCTATACCGAGCACCTTTACCGCTTTTCGGAATTTGGAGACGTCTGCCGCAATATTTGCCTTTTCGTTGCGACCATTCCCATAACCCAAACTAACGGCGAGGGCTCGGCCACTTTCCCGAAGGGCTCTCTTCTCCTCGCTGCCGCTTCCACCCAGGAACAGCAGGTTGAGCGCCAAGATGCGTGGGCCGATGTGCTTGTTCTCAAGGTTCGACCTCGCATGCTCGAACGAGTACTCAATCGCGAGACCGCTGAGGCCGATGATCAGGTTGGAGTATGCGTCTGGTCCCGACAGAATTCCACCGCGCTTCTCCTGCTGGCTACCCGACCCAGACTTGCTGGACGACGTGCCTCGGCTTGACCCACTGGGTGCAGGACTGGACGAAGGGGTCGAATCCTTCGGTCCTGTCACAATCGGTGCCCCGCCGGCGGGATTGGAGGTGTAGTTGCAGGTCCCTTCCAAGATGCAGACCGAAGCCAAGCCTGAGGCGTCTGCAAGCGTCATAGGGTTGTTGTTCGCGTAGCTGTAGCCGAGGGTTTGTGCCGGGTCGTCCGCGATCAGGAGAGGATCTGCGGAGATGAAACGCCCGCCGGACGGGTCATACTCTCTGGCTCCCACGCTAACCAAACCCGTATCTGCGTCGGCTGGCTTGTTCAAGAACCCCCGGGTGTCAGGCCATACCGCGGGCTCTGCACCTCGCCGTTCGCCATAGGGAGTCTGGAACCTGTACCGCGGCTGCAACGTAGTGGCGTCAAGCGAGATGCTCGCCGTCCCTTGCGGATCTGCAATCTGCAACGTGAGGTCGCCAGGGTCGTCACCATGACGCACACCCAAGATTCCCAGCCCTGACGAATAAAGCCGCTTCGCAGTGGTTACGTTGCCGCTCTTGCTGTACGTGACCTCGGTGTCGCCGGCGAACAACGTCCGTTCCGTACTCGACTCGCGCACGAGCAAGACGTCGTCTACGCCGTACACGTAGGTGGTTTCATGGCCGTCGGCGTCGGTGATCTTCGTCAGGTTGCCTTCATTGTCCCATTCGAGAGTCTGAGCTGTGCCCGCAGCGTCGGGGCGGCTGAGCGTGTTCCCCGACTGATCAGGCGAGTACGCGAGAGTGAAATTGGTTCCGCCTGCGGTGCGGGTCACGCTCGAGGCAAAGTTCCGATGGGGATCGCTGCTGGATGGGTACTCGTAGTTGTCCTGCACCGTGCCGGCGGGGCTTGTGGTCGTCTGGGTTTCTCGCAGGCCGCTGTTCTTGAACGACCACGTCTGACGAAACGGCGCCGGCCCTCCCAGGGGCGACGAGCTGGATGCCGCGGCGCAGTCTCCACCGTCCGGTGTCCACGCCTCAGACAGGCGACGATGGTCGTCGTAGCGGAAACACTGGGTGTCCTCCGTGACGGAGTCGCTGACCCGGGTCGGGTTCCCGGCATCGTCGTAGCTGTAGTGAGGGTCGGCAATGCCCGCACTCGAAAGATTGCTGGTGACGGCGGCGCGGGCGAGCCGATTGGTTCCTTCGTCGTATTCGCGCGTCGAGTAGAGCTGATAGCCCGCCCCGCGGCCAGCGACGACTTGCTGAGGCTGACGCAGCTGGTCGTAGGTGACATCTTGAATGAAGCCGGTCAGTCCGCGGATCTGCTCCACCAGGCCGAGAGAGTCGTATTCATAGGCCAGCGGTTCCGTCGACAAGATGGTTGTGGATCCAACCGTGACTCGTGGCAGGTAGTTGACGGCGACGGACTGATCCACGTTGTAGACCAGGTTTCGGCTCAGCACTGTCGGCAAGCCGGCGAACCGGCTGGACCCTGCCGCGCCAGTCAAGGTCATCTTGGTTTCCGACGGCTGGTACGCCGCGGTGTAGGACACGACCTTGGTTTCGATGCGGTCGCCCGTCAGGCCTCCGATGTAGCGAGTCTGGCTAGAGGGATACCCCTTGGCGACGGTGTCGTAGGTCCACGCTTTGACGAGCTTGCTCGAGTCGGCGGTGGTTGCGGCGTATTGGCCGGTCATCCGATCCAAATTGTCGTAGGTGTTGTAGAGGGATTTACCGCGAGCGTCGGTGGTACTGAGGACCTTGTCTGAGTCGGTATAGACAGTGGTCGTGGAACCGGTGTCCGGGTCGGTCGCCTCGATCTTGCGTCCACGCAGGTCGAATCGGTAGGTCGAGCTGCCCGCGGGTGACGCCAGACCGACTAGATGGTCGTTGAGGTCATAGGTGTAGTTGGTCGTGAGGTCCGGAGTGCCATGCTCGACTGACCTGATCGTGCGGCCGCGCACGTCGACAACCACGGTGGTCGGCGGGGCGCCGTTGGGCGGAATCGTCTTGGTTACGTCGGAACCGTCGTAGGTCGTTGTAGTGGACCATCGTTGTGTGTTGTTCGTGTAGAGGGTGCTCTTCGTGTTTCGGCCCAGCCCGTCGAAGGTGAGTTTGGTCAGCTGTGGCACCGCTCCGTCGGGGAATTCCACCAAGCCGCCCGATGGCGCACCGGAGGCATACACGTCTGCGATGGCCTGATTCTGTTGGCCGCGCGAGTCATAGGTGGCACCGGAGATGATTCGGCCGCCAGCGGGGGTGGGGTCCTGCTCTTGGCGGGGCCGGAGCAAGGCGTCGTAGACCTCGAAGCTGTCGACGTAGGCTTGCCCGTCAGCTGTCAGAGTGCTGGTCTTCACCGACGACGCGGACATCTTCGACAACGTATAGGTGTACTTAAGGCTCGGCGTAGCGGTTCGCGCGCGGTTGGTGAGCCAGACCGAGGCCACGCGCCCGCTGGGGTCGTAGGCGATGTCTGTCGACTTGTTGTTGGGATCAACGATTTTGGTCGCAACCCCCCATTCCGGCGCGTTGCTAGTAGTGGTAGCGAAGGCCTTGCCTCCGGCGTCCTGGGTGTTGACGGTCGTCGCGAGGGTTCCATCAGCCGACATCGTGTAGGCAACGGTGTTCTTGATGGTTGAGGAGGTGCCTTGGGCGCTCGGCCGGGTTACAGACTTCGGGCGGCCGAAGGCGTCGTATTCGTTCACTGCTGTGACTTGATAGGTCGGAGCAGCCGACACAAATTCCGCAAGTCGCTCGGTCTTGGTTGGGAGGCCCTTGGTTGGGGCGGTGCCGACGGTCAGGCCGTCGTAGCTAGTTCGGTCGTCGGAGAGCACCGTCGACTCGGTGGGGTCGAGTGCGGAACTGTCACAAAGTCCTTCGCTGCGGACGACCCGTGCGGGGAACCCGACGAACCATGCCCCAGACGTCGACTGCGTGTCTGCGTAGCTCGTGGCCGTGCATGTTTGGTCGTTTCCGGTTGAGAGATCGCCGGAGTCGGAGACGCGGGTGACCTGGCCGGTATTGCCGTCGAACTCTCGTGTCACCGTCCGACGTCGCCACTGGCCGTTCGCGAGAATGGACCGCGCCCGCGTCTCGGCGTCGCCGACGAACCATGCGGCCTTGAGACCGCCGCCTGCCGTCGCCTTGACCCATGGAATGGTGATGATGCCCTGGTGAGCCGTGCCACCTTCCTTGGTGTACTTGATGATTTCGAGGGGACGTCCGGCCAAGGCTCGCTCGTCTGTGACAGAGGTTCCATCACTTGCTGTCACCGATGCCGTACGTGGTACTCCGGAAGACTGTTTGTCCCCTGACATTCCTTGGAAGTATGTCGTGGTGGTCTTCGGTCGCTCGACGGTGTCGCTGGGATCTCCGACTACGGTCGTGACTTCTTGGAACCCGCGCCATTGCGACCAGGTTCGGTAGCCGTCCGGGATGATCTTGTTGTCGTTGTAGGCCCAAGCGGCGCCGCCGGCGTAGGTGTAGTAGGTCTGCACGGCAGGCGCCAGACCCGTCGTATCGGCTGTTGAAACGCTGGCGACGACGTACTTGTGGAACCAGTCGGTTCGAGGCGACGTGTTGCCCTCAGGCGTCCACTTCTGTGGATAGCAACGCATGGTGTTGCTGTCGGGCGTCGGCAGGTTGCCCGCCACGCATTGGGGGTCGCTGTAGTTGACCGTGGTGACGGCTCCGGTCTCGCTGGTGATGGTCCGTACGCGGTAGCGCGGAAGGCTGGAGATTCCGTCGGCGACGGTGTTGACGCGGTTCGTCAGCTGTACGGAGCCGAAGGTCACCTCGGGGTCAGTGACGGTCCCTCCGACCAGGCCGGCGTGGGTGATGCCGGCAAGCCAGAGCGTCCCGTCGGAGACGTCGCCCGAGTTGAGGAACTCGTGCGCGAAACTCCAGGATTCGACGTCGGAGTAGGCGGCGCTCTTGCGGATCTTGGTGGTGATCTTGCTCAGGCGGTAGCGGGTGAAGAAGGTGGGGGCGAACTTGCCGGTGCAGGCAGCTGTGCCTACACAGATCTGGTCGTAGGGCGTGTCTGGCCACTTGGCCTTGGAGTAGGTGTCACAACCAGTTGTTGCCAAGCATCGCAGTGAGCCGGTGAATGCGACCTGAAAGGGTGCAGCGGCGGTCGAGCCGGCGCGGAGGCCGTAGTCGATGCGGGTCAGGCGGCCGCCGCGGATGTACTGCGTTCCGGGGGATGCGACCTGGTTTTTCGCGTAGTAGTTGGCCTCAGCCGTGTACCAATAGGACATGGCGTTGCCGTGGGGGTCGACGATGTAGTCGAGGTTCCAGCGCCACGCCTGCTTGCAGAAGCGGGTCGCGTATGTGGTGCCCGAGCTGTAGCACGGCTCGCCTGAGTTGTTGCCATTAACCGGCACCCACCAAACGGACTGCGGATCGCCGGTCTGGTCGGGGATGGCCGTGCGGCCGAAGTAGTACTTCGTGCCATCCGACGAGGTGAGCTCCCAGTACTCCTTGTCGTTGTCCTGGTTGCCGACCGCGGTGCTCGTCAGGCGTCGGACGCGCGACCCGTCGTCGTTGCTCAGCCGCCAGGTGCCGTCACTTCGCTTGATCAGCTCTGCGCTCTGTCCATTGAGGACGATCTGGGCGTTGTCGGACTTCCAGCAGAGATCGTACTTTCCGGCGACGCCGTCGTCCTTGCAAGTTACGTATCCGCGCTCGATGTAGGAGTTGCCGGCGTCCCAGCCCTCGCCGAGCTGGGAGGCTTGGTTGTTACTGGCGGCGGTCCGTCCATCCACCGTTTGAGAGGAGTAGTTGAGCGCGAGGGTGGGGGCCGGGCCGTTGTTCGCGGGGATGGCCCGGATCGGATAGTTCCAGGCGAAGTTGCCGGAGGACCCGCCGGCGCTCCACGTGGCGCTCTGAGCGAGCGGCGTGGCGCTGAAGTCACCCGTTCCTGACGTCGATGCCGCGGTGGCTGCGAGGGCGACCACGGTGGTTTGGCGTGCCTGACTGTCAGCGAGGGTCGCTGTGATGGCGTGTGCATCGGTGTCGACCTGAGACTCCACGGGAGTGGAGACCTGGCATGCGGGGCGCTTGGGCGTGGTAAGGAGACAGGCGGGGTAGGCCCTTGCCTGGAGTCTGTTTGGCCAGTCCGCTCCATATGCGTGCTCGAACCCGCGGAGGTCGATCTCGATCTTTGTCGACGACGGCTTGGCCGATGTGACCTCGGAGGTCGGAACGCCGCCGACTTCGACGAGCACTCCGTCGACGCCGGCGCGGTCAGTAACGTCTCGATCGATCACGCGAATTGTCCGCTCGCCCGTGTCGGGCTCCGCTTCGATGGTGACCGGGCCGAGCTTCACAGATGATCCGTGAGTGCCACCGACGGCACCTTCTGCGGAGTTCGGCCAGGCAACGGGCCGGTTCGCAATGGTTTGCGACCGGCGGCTGGAAGCCTTGTGCTGTGATGACTTGGCAGGCAGGCGTCTGCGGGCGACGTCCTGCGTCGAAGTGGCGTCCGCCTTCTCGACTTCTGGGCGGCCGGGGCGCGGCTTGGCAGCGGTGCTGTCAGCCTGCGTTACGCCAATCAGCGTGATCGCGAGTGCGAGGGTCGCGATCATCGCCCACAGGCGCCGCCAGATGATAGCCCGAGAGGTGTTCTTCATTGCCAGATCCCGTTGTCGTAGGTGAGGGCGTGGAGTTCGTCGAAGGCGCCGGCGAAGACGTCGATCCGCTCGATCTCGCCCTTGAAGGCCGCCGTGGTCCCGCTGAGGGTTCCGTTGCCGACTTGGAAGTCGCCGCGAGCTGCCCACGGCGTGCTGTACGGCATCTCCTGGACTTCGTCGACCAAGGGATCTTCACCTTGGGTAAAGCTGAAGCCGTTGACGAAGAGGCCGATGTGGTCGGTCTTCCGGTCATAGGTTCCGATGACGACGTTGAGCTCTTCAGATGCGTCGGGAACGATCGGGGATCGAACCTCAACGACGCTCGTCCCCGAAGCGTCCGAGACGGTTCGATGGAAGACCCAGCGACCGCCACCTCCGGAAATGGCCTTGTAGGCGAGAGTCCAGGACTCGCGGTTTACGCCGCGCTGTTGTGCGATGACCATGGAGATCGATGGGTCGGTCGGACGTACGTTTGCTGCGATGGTGAACGAGCCAGTGGCGTCGACGACCGGTCGGCTCACCTTGGCCTGTTGCGTTGACGCACCCGGGAGCTGGAGCGCCCGGAAGATTCCATCGGCGGTGGCGCCGAATCGCGGTGTCGGCAGATCGGTGAGGGCCAAGTTGGCGGCATAGCAGGTCTCGGCCGCCAAGGTGGCGTCGTCGGCGTCGTCCATGGACCAAGCAGCGGCAGGCGTCACGATGGGGCTCAGGCTGTCGTCCGGTACGGGGTCAGCCAGGTCCTGGATCTCGTCGGTTCCCAGGGTCGAGGGGAACAGATTGATGTCGTCGAGCAACGCGGTTCCGCAACCCGTGGGAGTGCCGCCGACGTAGCCGCAACCCAGCCTCCACGTAGAGCTGACCCACGCAGCGGACGGGTACACAACCGTGCCCACGGAGCGGCCGTTGACGAACATCGCGAGGGTCTTGGTGGTCGGGTTGTAGGTCGCAGCCAGATGTGTCCACACGCGTGGGACCGCCGTGGCGGATCCGACCAAGGAAACGCTGGTGGCGTTGCGCCTCCCCGCCGTCCACTTGTTCGTTGCGGGTTCGTAGCCGAACTCGAACACGTTGCCTTCGCTGTAGTTCGCGGAGATAAGCGTCGTTGTCGTGCCTTGAGCTGCTGCCTCGACGCGTACCCAGGCACTGATCGTGAATGCTGCGGTCGCAGACACTCCGCTCGTTCCCGTGATCGGCGACGTGGACGGGGTGTTGCCGCTGTGGGACAGTGCGCTGCCCACGCGGCCCAAGGGTGCGGCGGACGCTCCGGTGGCCACGGTCAGGGGCGCGGCCTGCGTCTGACTGCTGTCGGCGCCAAGATCGCCTGGGGCGTCGAAGTTCCACCGAACGCTCGGGCTTCGGCGGTTGACCTTGAACGAGAAGAACTTCTCGAGGCTTTGGTTGCCAGCACCGTCGACCGTCCACACCTTCAGCGTGTTCAGAAGTGCCGTCGGCGTGACGGTGATGTCCGCTGCGGCACCACCGGTTGCGGACACTGGTGACGATGTGGCACCGCCGTTGAGGCTCCAGTAGTACCACTTGGCGTCCGTCGACGGCGTGTCGATGCTGAACGAACCTGGCACACCGGCTTGGCCGACCGGACTGCACTCAGTCGTCGCATCTGGGCTGAGGCACTCAGCAAAGGAGCTGGTGTCAACGGTCGGCGGGTCGGGACGAGTGGTGTCGACCTTGAAGTAGCACAGCGAGGTCGTGTTCCACGCTGAGTCCAGGTAGTACTGAGTGCCGCTGTACGACCAGTAGACGCGGTTCTTAGCGAAGAACCGGTAGGTGCGACCGTTCTGGACGCTCCAGGTAGAGGTCGAAGTCCCGCCGCTGGCAACGAGTGTTCCGGCGATGTCAGCGAGATCGGTTCCGGCAGTCACGTCGCGGCGCCTGAAGACGCCCCGCAGCGACGCGGACGCACCATCTGCGCTCGTGACCCTGACGGCCATCGTGATGGACGTTGATCCGACGATCGCTGGTGCGCTCGAGGTGCCACAAGGAACGCTTGCACTGGAAGTCTTTAGCGTGACGCCAGCCGGGACTACTGGCTTGCTGACGTAGGTGACAGAGAGCTCGGCGCCGGCATCGTCGAACTGTTTCCAGGCGATCCTGTCGCTCTCGTCTCGGGCCCGGAGCATGAAGGTGCCGGTCGCCGAGTTGGCATCAGCCAAGGTGGTCGCACCGTTCGTCACGTTCCACCCGACCATTGCCGTTCCGGTACCGCAGCCAGCTGTCGAGCTGTTTGAGCCTTGCTGCGTATAGCGGGCGGGTTGGTTGTTCCACGTCGTGCCGGTCCCGATGGCACCAGTGCGGTAAGCATCTGTAGGTCGTGCCTGACACGATGCCGCGTGGATCTGACGAACATTGAGTTCGGCAGCAATGATCTTTTTGCCGCGGATCCCGGTGGTGTCGAATCGGAAGTAGGACCGCACGATCTTGTTCTGTTCGAAGCCTTCGTACCCGGCACCCAACGAGTGATCGGTCTGCCAGAACGACTTCGTTGGGAAGTTGTTCCACACGGCGGTCCAGCCGTTGCGGGTCTTGTCGTAGGTCATCGCAGGGTCGATGACGACCGGAAAGATGGTGTCGGGAGAGTCGAGCAGCGTCGTGTCGGGCGTGAGGGTCATGTGGCCCTTCGCGATCGAGGTCGCGACACCGCTGATCTGGTCTTCCATGTCTGGGCCTTGCTCGACAGCCGCGAGTGGTGTCACGTCAGACTCGCCGGTGGTGGTGTTGATCAACTCCGCACCGGAGGAGTCCCACATGGTCGGTGTCGGGGTCCAGAATCGGGACAGGCCGTCGCTGTCCACGAATGAATAGCCGCCTCGTTCAGGGTGGGCGGTGAGTCCCGTGAGTTCGACAGGCAGGCTGAGTTTGCGTACGCGAGGGTCGTCGGCGGCGGCGCGGTCTTTGACCACCCAGTTGAAGGTGAATCCAGTGGTGGTCGAGGCGGTCACGAGGTCAACGCCTGGCAAGACCTCGCCGTAAACGGCCGTGTCGCCGTGCAGTGTCGGGGCCGGCAGATCGAACGGTGTCCGGATAAGCGCGGACACGCCGTCGTGGCCGATCGTCGCCAGAACGGAGTTGGCGTCACCGCCGCCGGAGAGACGGATGTCGCCGATCGCGTGCGCGGGCTCCACCATGCCGTCGGAGCGCTCTGTAAGCGTTGGGTCGAGTTCAATCCACTGGCTGCCCTCGCGTTCGCGCACTGGAGAAGTGGCGATGGTCGCTCGAAAGTTGCCGGATGGCAGGGCGGAGATCTTGGTCGTTTCCGTCGTCCACTCGT
The DNA here is from genome assembly GCF_001428825.1 of Nocardioides sp. Root240. GTDB lineage: Bacteria > Actinomycetota > Actinomycetes > Propionibacteriales > Nocardioidaceae > Nocardioides. Next base: position 658,580 of record NZ_LMIT01000010.1, read on the forward strand.
CGACTATCACGGGGTTGCCCGTGCGTGCTGCCTCGTCGAGTTCAGTGCTGCCGTCGGTGGAGCCCAAGGCCGCGGAGGGCTCGGGTCTGACGGATGTGTCGGTCGCGCCAGCCGCGAACGGAATCTGCGACGCCGTCGCTCCGACAAGCGCAAGGGCGGTGAGCAGCGAGGTCGCTATTGCCCTGAAGCTGGGAAGTCCCGCCTTGCCAGCCAACCGTCGGTCCATTGCGATCTCCCTTGTCGTGACGGTGGCCGTCCCACGCCGCCACGCAGACTGTAGATCATTCTTGGCACATCTTTCGGACAAATTTAGACATCCAACGCTTGGTGACCCTCAAACTGCAGTCATGGATAGCCACCACGCTGCGTTGAGTCGGGCCGTTGCAGCAGAGGACATTGGGCGAAGGATCCGCGCTGCACGCTTGGCGGCGGGGATGACCCAAGCTGAGGTCGCAGCGGGCGAGGTGACTGCTGCCTATCTTTCGCGCGTCGAGCGCGGGCAGCGGAGGTTGGCCGCTCCCCTGCTCGAGAGGATCGCTGGACGTCTGCACACCACGGCGGCCGAACTGCTGGCCACCCATTCCCTCAACGAAGCGCGCACTCGAGCGTTGCGGGTGGAAGAGGCTGCGGTGCTAGTGGCGATCGGCGAGTACGCTCGAGCCGAGGAGGTGGCAGCCGGAGTCCTCGGCCGGCTGGATGCTGGCGAGGATGGCGCCCTGCGGGCATCGGCCGTTCGCGTCCGCGCCGAGGCGCTGCTGGCGCTCGGTGATCACGAGTCAGCGGTCAGTGTCACCGAGCCACTCGTCGACAGCAATGACCTCAACGCGGTGCGAGCATTGATCCTGCTGGGCCGCTGTCATTGCGCGCTTGACGCGCCTGCTCGAGCCATGAAGGTGATCGACCTAGCCGAGCGGCTGATCAGCACCTTGGGAGTTGAAGGCCTCGGAGAATCCTTGTGGCTGGCCGCAGTGAAAGCAGAGGCGCAATGCCAGCAAGGGCGCTTCCACCGCGCCAGCCAAATCTGCCGGGACGGACTTGCCGCCTCCGCTCACCTGCCGGTCGACGCAGATGCGAGCAGGTACCTCCGAGCTGCCGCGGCAGAGTCAATGACGGGGGGAGCGACCCCTGCTGCAATGGAACTCACGACAGCGGCATTGACGATCCTCGATGCGCGCAACGGCTTGACCGCCCTGCGCTCAATTCAGACGCGAGCTGAAGCACTGACTTGATCCCCATAAGACGGAACCGGCCGAACGCAGAAGCCGGCGACGGCGCCGGTATCCAGCAACGACTCCGTCCAGGAATGAGGGAGAGGCACAATGGGACATGTGGACCTTCACCTGGCTGAACTGAGCCGCACGATCGACCCCGCGGCGCTGGGCCGGCGACTGCGAACTGCGCGAGTCGCAGCGGGCATGACCCAGGCCCAGGTGGCGGCAGAGGACATCACTCCTGCCTACCTCTCGCGGATCGAGGACGGCCAGCGGCGCCCGGAGGCGGGCCTGCTGGAGCGGATGGTGACGAGGATGGGGGTGACTCTCGAGGACGTCCTGCTCGAGGTCACCCGCGATGAGCAGATGGAGTTGCAGCTCGCCGTCGACCACGCGGAACTCGCCCTAGTGTCCGGAAACCCTCAAGGCGCCCTGGCCGCGATCGATGATGTCCTCGCCAACCCGGCGACAGAGAAGGTGCCTCACCTGCTGAAGGCAGCTCGCCAGATCAGAGCCGGTGCGCTGGAAGGGGTCGGTGACCTCGATGGCGCGATCATCTTGCTCGAGGACCTGACGGCCTCGCCCACCCCGGATGCGACGTGGTTGAAGTCCCTGATTGCGCTGTGTCGTTGCTACCGCGATGCCGGGGACTTCACGCGGGCTGTCGCGGTCGGCGATCGAGCAGCCAGCATCATCCGTGACCTTGAGATCGATGGGCTCACCGAGGCGATCCAACTGACCGTGACCGTCGCCGGTGCCCATCTGCTGCGGGGTGACCCGACGGTCGCAATGCGAACCTGCCGGAGGGCCATCGAGGTCGCCGAGCAGTACAACTCGATCATGGGCAAGGCGTCGGCCTACTGGAACGCCAGCGCGATCGAGGCGAGCCGCGGACAGACCGAGGCCGCCCTGGGGCTTGCCCGCAAGGCGCTGGCTATGTTCGAGTTGAGCGACGATGGGCGCAACCTCGCCAAGCTGCGCACCGAGCTGGCCAACCTTCACCTCATGCAGGACCCGCCCGACCCCATCGCTGCGCTCGAGATCCTCAACAACCTCGAACAAGAGCTGGCCTGGTCCGGCGGATCCGCATGGGACATCGCGTTCATGCACCTGCTCACAGCACGAGCCCAGTTCATCCTCGGCGACATCGACGCCAGCAGGATCAGCCTGGCCAAGCTCGAGCAGTCCAAGCCGGAGAAGGCGCCGTTGCTCGAGGCACAATGGACCGTCCTGCATGGACGCATAGCCTTCGAGGCAGGCGACCAAGACGAAGCACGGCGCCGATTCCGAGAAGGGGTCCACCTCCTGACCGGCGCAGGCACCGACCGAGGCGCTGCACAACTCTGGTTCGAACTGGCCGAGCTCCTCACGCAGGTCGGCGACACCGACGGCGCCGTCCAGGCCTTCCGCTCAGCGGGCGCATCGACCGGACTGAGGCCGCTGGCCAACACCACCACCGCCAGCTCCATCTGACAGCGGACCCGCCCACCGGACCCGGACTCAAGTTCGCCGCTCCGCGAGCGACACACCGCTCCCAACCAGACGGCGGAGCACCCACCCGCTCTGCCGCAGAACCAACGACCCCGACACCCGGGTCTCCGAGCCGACCACTTCGCAGCGCCGTTTGCATTCCCTTCCTGCACAAGCGGCTGCCCGCGCCGGGAAACTGTGTCCCCGACGCGAGCGCGCGCATCACCGCACCCGAGGTCGGCGAGCCCGGTGCCGGCAAACCGTCAGCAGCACAGGCCGTGGTCGGCCCGGACACCACCCGCAGCCCCCGGCCCTTCGGCAACCGTCACACCGACGCCGGTCACGGCGACGAGAATGAGAGCACCCAGGCGAACAGCAACCTTCTTCGAGAACATGGCAAAGCTCCTTCGATGTCAGACACATCCGGACAGATGTGCAGACATATTTAGGAAGCTTGCGCGAGCGGTTCGTATGCGAATCGCTCGTTTTGTTAACTAGAGTTGCCAATGAGGCGCCCGGTGGCGCCCGGAGACGCACGGCGCGCCATCCCGCGATCGCCTCTCCAAGCGGACAGGTATAGGCACTACACTGTTGCCAACCAACGAATGTTGGATCTGGAGGTGACCGGCTGTGGGTATCGCCCGAGACGCGCTGAACCGCGCTCAGTCAGCGCCCGGCCCGAGGGCGCGCGGAAACACTCCGCCAACGCTGCGCAATCGGTCGGTGGGCGATCGAATTGCGTGCAACCTCAGGCATACGGGTCGACGCAACACGGCGCCCCTCCAGGCGCGGGAGTCGAGGCTCCCTGAACGTGGTCGCTTGCGAAGGCACGACCCCTTGGCGGGGCTGCGGTCCGAACGTTCACCGTGTCGGTCGTCGGCGCTACGAGCAGTGCGGGCCGCTCGCCCCACGGCCGACCGGCCGTTCCTTGCCGAGTCACAAACCTGACCACTAAGCCGTCTGGTCGCGACGCACCTGTCCCCCTACGAAGAAAGCAACCCATGCTGCACACCCTGCGCTTGCGCATCGCGCTGATCAGCGCCGCTCTCGTCCTCGGCCCTATGCTCGCGGCCGTCGCCCCCGCCGAGGCCAACGCCCTGGTCTGTCGAGCATCCATGTCGGACTCGACACCGAAGCAGTACAGCAACGTCACAGTGCGCGTACGCACCGCGGCGTACGCCAAGGTCCGCACTGTCGCGCACTACAAGACCACCAACACCACCAAGCCACGGACCGCCAACTCCGCCGGCCGCGCCAACGTCGGCTACTACATCTCCGGCGCCACCCCCGGCTACCGCGTCCGAGTCAACGTCACCGTCACCAAGAACGGACGCACGAGAACTTGCGCGACCTCGTTCGTCCCGCATCGCTAGTCCATTTTCAGAGACGTCTTCGACTGTCGCATTCGCCCGCTCGGTCGACCGAGTTGCACTAAACAGAGGAGCTTCCGTGCCCTATTACTGCGTCAACAAGAACAGCCAACCGTCGACCGGCGACCACGAAGTCCACGACGTTGCGATCGGTCGGGCGCAGGGTTGCCTTCCGTCGGAGGTGAACCAGGTTGACCTCGGTTACCACGCCAATTGTGGCGCCGCTGTCACAGCTGCAAAGCGCACTTACTCTCGTAGCGACGGGTGCCGTTGGTGTGTGCCGACTTGCCACACAAGCTGACCAGCGGGCGACGCACGCGCGAGCCTGTCATGCAGAACTATGCGGGCATTCTCGACGGGGCCTGGACCGCCGACACAGCCGCCCAACGACACGACAACGCCGAGAAGCTCGCCCCATCGTGCCTAGCACAGGTTTCAGCGCTCGGACATCGAGATGGGTGACGCTTCCACCACCCTGAGCGTCTTGGTCCACGACTTCGCGTGCTCACCCTCAGTAACCGGGTTGTGCGCAGGGTACGAGGACGGAACGTGGCGCCTCGAGCATTTGGCGCGCAGCATCGTGAAGGCCATCCCCGAGTTCGCCCTCACGTACTCCGAACTGCAGCACCTTGACGGCGACACAGCCGTGGAGATGCTTGGCCGAGCCGTGCGAAGCCTGTACTCAACAGACAAGTACGAAAAGCGGGGCGAGTTCGGCGAGGTTCTTCTGCACCTGGTGCTGCGAGAGGTTTTTAGCACAATCCCCGCCATCAGCAAGATCTACTTCCAGGACAACGACAACCATGTCGTGAAGGGGTTCGATGCAGTTCACGTCGTCGCATCATCGGACGACCTTGAGCTTTGGCTCGGCGAAGTCAAATTCTACGACAACCGCAGCAGTGCCGTCTCCGCGGTCAAGGCAGAGTTGCATCAGCACACGGACGGCAACTACCTCCGGCGCGAGTTCGCTGCCATTACCGGCAAGATCGACCCGGCATGGCCTCATGGCGACCGTCTAAAGCTGCTGCTTCACGAAAACACCTCCCTAGACGACGTATTCGACCGGATTGTCATTCCCGTGCTGCTCACCTACGACAGCCCAGTCGTCGCCGATCGAATCGTGCAGCTCTCGACGGCGACCGACCGAGGCAAGAGCACGGCAAGTCGGTACGCCGAGGACTTCGAGAAGGAGATCAGAGACGGCCTTTCCACGTTCGCCGAGGGCATTCCGACCGGTGTACTGATCCGACTCATCCTCGTACCTCTCCATCAAAAGAAGGCGCTCGTCACGGAACTCCACACCCGCTTGAAGAGCATCCAGCGAGCCACCCAATGACCCCAGTTGAGATCCGAAATCATCTGACTCAAGAATCGGTCAAGCCCGCCGATCAATTCAGAATCCTGCGCGCCATTGCAGCCATGTACAACGGCCGAGAAGCCGACGGCCGCGAATCACTGATCCGGGTCCTCGACAGACGCGAACTCTTTGAGCCGCTCGAAGCGATGATCAACAGTCTGTTGGCCCGATACGGGCTCTATCCGTACATGGCCGGCGTTGACGACACGGCAACCACGGCAGACGCGCTCCTCTACGAGCTCCATCGTCCGCTGGACTATGACAACGACGTCGTCCTGCACCGAGTCCAGGCCGACATCTACCGACGGATCCTTGACGGTGAAAGCATCATCCTCAGCGCGCCCACAAGCTTCGGCAAGAGCTTGGTGCTCGATGCCGTGGCCGCGTCAGGCCGTTTCGAAAATATCGCCGTCGTGGTGCCAACGCTGGCGCTCATCGATGAGACCCGGAAACGTCTGTCACGTCTCCGCGACACCTACAAGGTGATCACACACCCATCCCAGACGCTCGATGAGCGCAACATTCTGGTGATGACCCAGGAACGCCTGCTGGACGTCGCGGAGTTGCCGCGCCTCGACCTCTTCATGATTGACGAGTTCTACAAGCTCGACAGCCGCAACGAGGAGAACAGGCCCGTACTTCTCAACCACGCGCTACATCGCCTGATGACGCACAGCCGCGCCTTCTACATGGCGGGACCCAACGTGCGTGACCTCGCGGCCGCCCTGCCAGCTCAGTTCACTGCGACGTTCACATCGACCGACTTCAAGACGGTCGTGTCGAACCTGCGGGTCATGCCCAAGCCCGCTCGAGGCGACGAGATTGCCGCGCTCGTCGAAGTGTGCCGCGAGCTCGAGGGACCGACTCTGATCTTCTGCAGCTCCCCCGAGAAAACCAGGAAGGTCGCTGAGGCCCTCCTGACGGCAGGTCTAGGCGACCAGAGCCCAGAAATGGCACCAGTCGCTACATGGGTAGCCGAGGAGTATCACCCAGACTGGCTGGTTGCCCGCGCCTTGACGAACGGGGTCGGCATCCATCACGCCCGGCTGCCGCGCTGGCTCGGGCAGTACACGGTCGGGGCGTTCAACAGCGGCATCCTGCAGTTCTTCGTCTGCACCTCCACCATGATCGAAGGAGTGAACACTTCAGCGAAGAACGTCGTCGTGTTCGACCACAAGATCAAGAACAGAAACATCGACTACTTCACCTACTCCAATATCGCCGGTCGATCGGGTCGGATGCGTCAGCATTTCGTGGGCGAGGTCATCGTCTTCCGTGAACCACCCGCGGAGGAACTGCCAATAGTCGACGTCCCTGTGTACAACCAGGCTTCCGACACCCCTTTGAGCCTTCTCATACAGCTCAGCGACGAGGAACTCACTGAGGAGTCAAAGCGGCGCCTTGAGGGGATGCTGGCCAATGCGACACTTCCGCTGGCCGTACTCCGCGAGAGTCGAGGCATTGATCCCGAACGCCAACTCGCGCTTGCTCGTGAAATCGCACGGATGGCGCCCAGCGAGGCAGTTCTGCTGGCATGGAACGGCTACCCAACATGGGAAGAGCTGCTCGCATGCTGCCAACTGATCGTGACTCACCTAAGACCCATCAGAGGACGCGAGAACGGGGTCTCAAGTGCGCGGCAGCTAACGTTCCGTCTTCGGCTGGCACAGACGACACAAGGCGACGTTCGACAGCTGGTGAACAATGAGCTCAGCGGCACGAGCTCTACGACTCGCGACGATCCAGACGCGGCCGTTGAAGAAGTGCTCGGTTTTCTACGCCAGTGGGTCGGGTTCGACATGCCCCGCCTCTTGTCTTGCCTGCAACGAGTGGTCAACCACGTGCTCCCGCAGCGCGGTATTGCCCGACGCGCCAACTACTCGCCGTATGTCGCAGCCTGCGAGTCGATGTTCCTTCCAGCCCACGTCGCCCTCCTTGACGAGTTCGGGATGCCCCCAAGCCTCGTCGACAAACTACGACCTCACCTGCCTCCGGCTGGCTCCGGGATCGACGCCGTCCTTGCTGAGATTCGACGACTCGACGTCAAGTCCCTCCAACTCGACCAGACCGAACAGTCATTGTTCGACGAGCTCCGTCGAACCATCTGACCTAGTGGCACCTGCGAGGTCACGAAGCCAGCGAAATCCTGCGGCGAGTGGGCGTCCCGACGCTGTACGTCTCCCTTCCAACGACGCACTGTCTGAACTTCAGCGCGTTCTGCAACTGCTGACATAGAAAGCCGAGCGATGACATGACACAACCTCTTTCGAGCCCGCCCGATGGCCCGCCGCCTTCCGGACCTCCATCCTTAGGACCGCCACTCTCTGGCCCACCCAAGCGTGGCAGGATTCGTGCATCAAAGGCCCTGATCGCTACAGGAGCTGTTCTCTCGGCTGCTGCGGCCGTCGGTCTCGCGTTCCTAGTTGGTCGGATCAGCGTGGACCCCACCTCCAGCGACCAATACGAAAGCCAAACCGAGAAACTTGAAGCGGCAGGCCGCGATCTCGATAGCGCACACGAAGAGATCAACACGCTGAGCGACCAAGTCAGCGACGCCGAAGCGCAAGTCGACGCCCTCCTCGCCGACCAGCCGCCAGGCGAGGGCGCGGACGAGCCCGCCCTCAGCGACGGCGTCGCCATCGCACCCAAGAACATCAAGATCGCCCTGCGTACCCGTTCGAAAGAGTGCTTCGGCTCGGCAGGATGCCTCGTAACTGTTCAAGCCGACCCGAACTACGTGGGAACCCAAGATGCATCGACCGGATCATGGGAGATCACCTACGAGATCCGTGGCGGGGAAGACGGCCCTGTCATCGAGACCATGACACTGACTGACGGCACCTTCACCTTTCCGGAAGAGCAGTCACTCGAAACGGCATCAAGCGGAACGAGACTGCAGGCCGTGGTCACCGAGGTCTACGCGCTCGACTGATATGTAGGGGTCACTCCTGTCAGGAGGCAAGACGAATCGCCGCCACCAGCCGCGGTGGCAGCGACCTCCTTCGGGTTGAGGCCCTGCGACGCGTCGTCACCGTTCCGGGATGGTCTGTCGTACTCCAATACGCGCCTCGTCGTGCCCTGTACACGACAGACCAACCCGCCGGCGTGCACCCGCCAAGCGCCATGATGGCCGATCGGCTACAAGGGATTGGGTAGGTGTCGCGCTTTGACCGCAACTCCTTGCCGAACGCACCGATGGACCGAACACGTCGACCTCAAGGCACCGCTCGCCGCTGGGTGCGAGCGCTTTCCCGTAGGTCAGCTGCCAGCTTCGGCACGACCCAGCCCAACAGTGTTCACGGCCCGCTCTCCAAGGGCCCCGTCGTACCGCCGGTTGACGACTCTTGAAACCGCTGGTCCGGGCGTAGCCCGTAGCCACGTCATTCGAGCGGCACGCATGCTACGAAGGTTCGTAGTTCGGTCCGTCTCCCTGAGACGGACCGCGCGCCGTTTTCGGGGTGATTGACGAGTAGTGACGGGCGGTGAACCGGACCGTGCACGGTGGCGTGAAGTTCTACCGCGGCTGCGCCAAAGAAGCCCGGAACTACGTCGAGGCGGACCGGTCCCGTGCTGATGACTACTACCTGGCAGAAGGATCCGGGATCGCGCAGTTGTACGTCGCCTGCCCCGGGAGCCCGGTGACCGACGGGGGGACGCTGGACGGGGACGCCTACGAGGCGTGGGTCGCGGGCTACGACACCCTCGGTGGCGCGAAAGGCCGCCTGCGGACCGACGAGAAGGGGCTGCGGTTCGTCGAGGTCGTCGTCAACGGACCCAAGACCTGGTCCCTCGCCGCGTCCCTCCACCCCGAGATCGCGGACGCCTACGACGCCGTCCAACCGCGCGGCGGTCGAGATAATCGGCTGGCTCGCCGCGCACTCCACCACCCGCGTCGGCCCTCGCGGCCTGCAGGTCCAGGTCCCCGTCGAACGACTCGAAGCTGCGGTGGTGCGGCACTACACCTCCCGCGCTGGGGACCCGCACCGTCACCTCCACCTCCACCTCAACGCTCGCGTCTTCGCCCACGGTCGGTGGCGGGGTCTGCACTCGGTTGGGGTCGTGGACTCGATCGGGGCGATCAACGGGATCGGGCATGCCGCCGTCATGTGCGACCCCGACTTCCGCCGCACACTCGCCGCGTACGGGTACACCCTCGCCCCCGAGACCGGTGAGGTCGAACAGCTCACCCCGTTCGCGGCTGGGTTCTCCCATCGGGCCGCGCAGATCGGCCGACACGTCGATCGCTATGAAACGCAGTGGCGTAGCGAGCATCCCGGCCAGGAGCCCGGCCCCGCGTTACGCCGGTCCTGGGACCGGCGTGCGTGGGCCCAGGCCCGGCCCGACAAGGTCGTCCCGACCGACGGCGCCGCCTTCGTCCACCGTGGGCGACGAGCCGCTCTACGACAACGCCATCCACTGGCGATGGCGAGCCACCCGCTCGGCGGCGCGGCTCACCCGAGTCCGGCTCCACGACCTCCGGCACTTCTACGCCTCGGGCTGATCGCAGCCGGCTGCGACGTCGTGACGGTGCAGCGGGCGCTCGGCCACTCGACCGCGACAACCACGCTCAACACCTACAGCCACCTGTGGCCGACCGCCGAGGACCGCACCCGCGCCGCGGCCGCAGACCTCATGAAGCAGGCCCTGGGGCAGTCCGCAGCGAGCCCCGCCGAGGGCACCGTCGCGGGACCTCTCTCGAATCTTGCGGACTATTTGCGGACCAGAGAGGGCCCGCAACGCTCTGACCTGCGGAAGCAGGCCGATTCAGTAGTACCAGGGGTACGGCGACCAGTCCGGCTCGCGCTTCTCGAGGAACTGGTCGCGTCCCTCCTGGGCCTCGTCGGTCATGTACGCGAGCCGCGTGGTCTCGCCGGCGAAGAGCTGCTGGCCGACGAGGCCGTCGTCGAGCAGGTTGAACGAGTACTTGAGCATGCGCTGGGCGGTGGGGCTCTTGCCGTTGATCAGGCGGCCCCACTCGAGGGCGGTGGCCTCGAGCTCGGCGTGGGGAACGGAGCGGTTGGCGGCGCCCATGCGGACCGCGTCGTCGGCGGAGTACTCCTGGCCGAGGAAGAAGATCTCGCGGGCGAACTTCTGGCCGACCTGGCGGGCGAGGTACGCCGAGCCGTAGCCACCGTCGAAGGAGCCCACGTCGGCGTCGGTCTGCTTGAAGCGGGCGTGCTCGGTGGAGGCGAGGGCGAGGTCGCAGGTGACGAAGAGGCTGTGGCCGCCGCCGGCCGCCCAGCCGGGGACGACGCAGATGACGATCTTGGGCATGAAGCGGATCAGCCGCTGGCACTCGAGGATGTGGAGCCGGGCGAGACGGGCCTTGTCGATTGCGCTCGGTTCCTCGGCGCCGGTGTCGTCGGCGCCGATGGACTTGTCCTCGTACTGGTAGCCGGCACGACCGCGGATGCGCTGGTCGCCGCCGGTGCAGAAGGACCGCTTGCCGTTCTTCGCGCTCGGGCCGTTGCCGGTCAACAGGACGCAGCCGACGTCGGCGGACTGGCGCGCATGCTCGAGGGTGCGCAGCAGCTCGTCGACCGTGTGCGGGCGGAAGGCGTTGAGGACGTCGGGCCGGTCGAAGGCGATCCGGACCGTGCCGTGCGCCTTCGCGCGGTGATAGGTCAGGTCGGTCAGGTCCTCGAACCCGGGGACGACGTCCCACTGGCTCGCGTCGAACGTCTCGCTCACGCCCTCGATCGCACTCATGGCACCGAACGCTAGCCCCTCGCCGGTCCCGCACTTGACCTTGACCCCAGGGTCAAGGTCTACCGTCGGACCCGTGCTCATCAAGGACCTCGCCGAACGGGCCGGCGTCAGCGTGAAGGCGGTGCGCTACTACGAGTCGCGCGGGCTGATCACGCCCGAGCGGGCGGCCAACGGCTACCGGGAGTACGACGACGGCGACGTCCTCGTCGTCCGCGAGATCCGGGCGCTGCTGTCCCTCGGGCTCACGGCCGACGAGACGGTGCCGTTCGTCGAGTGCCTGCGAGCGGGCAACGACCGGGCCGACGTGTGCCCGGCGTCGCTGGACGCCTACCGACTGCGGATCGCCGAGATCGACCGGCGCATCGAGGAGCTGAGCAAGCTCCGCGGCGAGCTCTCGGGACTGCTCGACGACGCCGAGAGCTACCCGACCACCACCCACCAGGAGAAGCCATGACGCTGCAAGAGATCACCGACGCCGACTTCGAGGCGGAGGTGCTCGGTTCCGACGTACCCGTGCTGGTCGAGTGGTGGGCCGAGTGGTGCGGACCGTGCCGCCAGTTGGCCCCGGTGCTGGAGAAGCTGGACGACGAGCGGGGCGAGGCGCTGCGGGTCGTGCGGATCAACCAGGACCTCGAGCCGCTGCGGGCCGCGGAGCACCGGGTGCTCGGGTTGCCGACGATGATCCTGTTCCGCGACGGGGCACCCGTGCTGCAGCTCGCCGGGGCGCGCACGAAGTCCTCCATCGAGCGGTCGATCGACGCCGCGCTGGAATAGCCGCCGCCGGCGTGCTCTTGTGGAGGACATGACTCTTCAAGGTGAGTACGAGCCGAGCAGCCAGCAGTGGGTCCGCGACCAGGTCGCGGCGTACGAGGCATCGGGCGGCCAGGAGGCCAACACCCTCCGCGGCAGCAACGACCCGATCGTCGTGATCACGAGCGTCGGCTCGAAGTCCGGCAAGCTCCGCAAGAACCCCGTCATGCGGGTCGAGAAGGACGGCGTGTACGTCGCGATCGCGTCGAAGGGCGGCGCGCCCGACAACCCCAGCTGGTACGCCAACTTCGTCGCCCACCCCGAGGTGGACCTGCAGGACGGGCCGGTGGCCAAGCCCTACCGGGCGCGGATCGCGCAGGGCGAGGAGCGGCAGCAGTGGTGGGACCACGCAGTCGCCACCTGGCCGACCTACGCGTCGTACCAGGAGAAGACGGACCGCGAGATCCCGGTGTTCCTGCTGGAGCCGATCGAGGCTTGACGGATCTTGCGTCATAGGCTCCGTGGGCTCCAGCCCACGGAGCCTATGACGTTACGTCGGGAGATTCGCCGGATCAGCTGTTGGCGATGGTCACGGCGAGGCCGCAGAGGTGGCCGAGCCGGGCGATCTCGGAGTCGGCGAACTCCGGTCCGCCGCGGCGGCCGATGACGACGATCTCGTTGCCGTCGAGGCGGCTGGCGGCGTAGAGGGTCACCTCGTCCTCGGGCATCTCCAGCCGCACCGGGCTCTCGATCTCGACGAACTCGATCTCCTCGGGAGCGGCGCTGGTGCCGTAGACGACGCCCTTGGCGCGGTGCACGCGCGCGGCCCAGTCGACGCGGAAGGTCGCGGGCAGCAGATCGATCAGCTTGTCGAACGCCTGCTCGGGCGAGGCGGTGAGCTCCTCGACGGCCTCGAGGTCCATGACGAGGTTGCCGCCCGCGGGGTAGCGGCTGATCCAGAGCACCTCGACGCCCTCGAGCGCGCTGCACGCCGAGACCACCGAGTCGGGCATCATGCCCTGCGCCACCTCGAGCAGGACATCGTCGACCGCGGTGCCGTCCTCGCGCTTCTCGACGATCTCGATCGCCTCGATGTCGCCGCCCGCCATACCGATCGCCGTGGCGACGCGACCCAGCGAACCGGGGACGTCGGGCAGCAGCACTCGAAGCAGGAACGGCATGAACTCGACACTAACCCGCGCGGGTTTCCGGCTCGTTGCGGGCCCACCGGTTGAGCCGGCGAGTCGTCAGGAGGGTGCGAGTCGCTGGCGCAGGCCGGTCGCACGTTGGGCCGTCGTCTCCACCGCTGCTCGTACGGCGGCGGCCGAGCCCACGACCGTGACGTGCTCCTCGGCACGGGTCACCGCGGTGTAGAACAGCTCGCGCGTCAGCAGCCGCGAGTCCGCGTCGGGGAGCAGCACCGCGATCCGCTCGGCCTGGCTGCCCTGGCTCTTGTGGATCGTCATCGCGTGCATCGTCTCGATCGCGCCGAGGCGGCCGGGCGCGAACGGGCGGGGCGCACCGGCACCGGCGATCCATGCACGGGCCCGGCCGGCGGCGTCGGGGACCACCACGCCGGTCTCGCCGTTGTAGACGTCGAGCGCGTAGTCGTTGGTGGTGACCAGCAGCGGCCGGCCGGCGTACCAGGCGGAGCCGAGCGGGGCGCCCAGCTCGGCGGCGAGCCACTGCTCGGCGTGCCGGTTCCACGCGCGGACGCCGTAGGGCCCCTCGCGGTGGGCGCAGAGCAGCCGGAACCGCTCGAGCGCGGCGAGGGCCTCGGGCGGTCCGGCGTCGACGGCGGCATTCCGTACGGCGAGTGCCGCGCCGGTCACCGGGCCGCGGAGCGCCTCCACCGGATTGTCGGTCTCGACGTAGTCGACCTCGTCGGTGCCGGCCCGCAGCACCTCGAGGACGCGGTCAGCGGCGTCCGGCCCGTCGTCACGCAGGGCGGCGGCGAGCGCCTTGATCTCCTCGGTGGAGCGGTGGTTCTCGGTCAGCGCGACGACGGGTGAGTCAGGGTGGCCGGCGAAGCCGGCGACCAGGTCGGAGAGCACCGCGCCGGCGCCGACCGAGGTGAGCTGGCGGGGGTCGCCCACGAGGACCAGCCGGGTCTCGGGACGGACCGCCTCGAGCAGCCGGGCCATCATGGTCAGGTCGACCATCGACGCCTCGTCCACCACGATCAGGTCGTGCTTGAGCCGGTTGGACCGGTCGTGGCGGAACCGGGTGGAGTTGTCGGGCCGCCACCCGAGCAGGCGGTGCAGGGTCATCGACTCGGGGATCGCGATCTGCCCGGCGCCGTCGCCCAGCGCGTCCAGCTCCGCCAGCTCCCGGGCCACGGCCTCCTGCAGCCGGGTCGCGGCCTTGCCGGTCGGAGCAGCCAGGGCGATCGACATCCGGCGGTCGTGGAGCGGGGCGAACTGGTCGGCCAGCGCCAGCACGATCCGGGCGACGGTGGTGGTCTTGCCGGTGCCGGGGCCGCCGGTGAGGACGGTCGTGCGGTGGCGGGCGGCGTGCTCGACGGCCGCGGCCTGCTCCCGGCTGAGGTGCTCGCCGCTGACCCGTTCGAGGGTCGCCGCGAGGACGGCCTCGTCGACCGGCGGCGGGCCGAGATGCCCCCGATGGCTGATCCGGCCGCCGAGGTCGTCGGCGACCTGCCGCTCGAGGCGGTGGTAGCGGTCGAGGTAGACCAGGCCGAGCTCGTGGTGGACGACGCCCTCGCGCAGCAGCGGCGACGCCGCGAGGGCGGCCGACCACTCCTCGAGGGCCGGCCAGGAGGCGTCGATGCCCAGGTCGGCGAGGTCGGGCAGCGCGTCGAGGTCGAGCCCGACGGAGCCGCCCCGGACCGAGCGGACGGCGAGCGCGACGGCCAGCCGGACCCGGTCGTCGGTCTCGCCGCCGAGGTCGGCAACCCGCTCGGCGACGCGGACGTCGGCCGCGTCGACCAGCCCCGCGGCGTTGAAGGTCGCGAGCAGGCCCGACGCACCGCGGGCGACGCGCGGGTCGTGCGGGGAGGTGGCCTCGAAGAGATCGGTCACGGCTTCATCCCGTCGAGGAGGTCCGACAGCTCGGTCACCAGCGCGGCCGGCGGGCGCCAGCTGAAGATGCCCGCGGGCGAGCCGTCGACGACCGGGGTGTCCGGTCCGCACATGCCGCGCAGGTAGAGGTAGGCGACGCCGCCGAAGTGGACCTCGGGGTCGTAGCCCGGCTGGCGCCAGCGCAGGAAACGGTGCAGCACGACGGCGTACAGCAGCGCCTGCAGCGGGTAGTCGGAGTGCCCCATCGCGTCGTGGAGCGCGGCGGTGTCGTAGGACGCGGCGGTGAGCGGCTCGTCCATCGGGCCGAGCCAGTTGGTCTTGTAGTCGACGATCACGTACCTCGGATCGCCGGTCTCGGAACGCACGCGGAGCACGACGTCGACCGAGCCGGTGAGGTAGCCACGCAGCACCTGGCCGCCGAGCAGCGGGTTGGCGAGCGACTCGGCGTACGCGCGGACCGGGTCGCCCTCGGGCAGGTGGCGGTGGAGCAGCGTGGCGATGTCGCCGAGCAGGACCGCCTCGTCGTGCGGGTCCCAGTCGTCGCCCCCGGCGAGCGGCAGCTCGAAGTCGAGCTCGCAGAGCCGGTCGCGACCACCCACGCGACGCAGCGTGGCGTCACCCATCAGCGGACCGAGCGGCGAGTCGAGCACCGCGACGAGGGCGTCGGCGAGCACCTCGGGATCGAGGTCGACCGGCCACCACGTCAGCTGGTCGTCGATGTGCGCGAGCAGCTCGGCGCGCAGGTCGGCGGCCGCGGGGTCGGCGTGCTCGAGGACGGCGTGGACCAGGGACCCGAAGGTGGCGCCGACGGGGAGGTCGGCCATCGGCGACGCGACGGTGGACGCGGGGCTCGGCTCGCGCGCCGCCCGCACCTCGACCACCGCGACGTCCTCGTCGTCCTTGACCCCGAGCTCGGGCTCGCTCGCGACCCCGGGCTGGCCGTGGGCGACGACGTCGACCTTGCTCAGCGCGGAGTACGACGTGCGCCGCCACTCCACGTCGACCGACCGCGTGAACGTGCGGGCTGCCAGGTCGGGCAGTTCGCGGGGGAGGAGCCCGCCGGCGTGGTCGGCGGGGACGGCCATCTCGGGCTGCGGGCCACCCCGGTCGCGCCACGCGCTGAACAGCGCGGTGGCGCTGTCCTCGTCGGGCAGGCCCGGGTTCGGCGGGACCGTGGGCTCGAGGCCCGCACTGCCGGGGAGGGGCCGACGCAGCAGCAGCCGGTGGAGCGGCGAGGCCTCGGCGTTGCGGGTCGGCGCCCACCAGGCAACGACCTGACTCTGCGCGCGGGTCAGGGCGACGTAGAGCAGGCGCAGCCACTCGCCGGCCTCCTCCTCGGCCCAGCGGCGGCAGTGGTCGCCCCACTCGGGACCCGAGCCGCCGACGTCGAGGCAGCGACGCCCGTCGGCGTCGTGGAAGAGCGGACGGGTCGGCTTGCCGACGTGGCGGTCGGCGAGCGCGGGCACGTAGACGACGGGGTACTGCAGGCCCTTGCTGGCGTGGATCGTCACCAGCTGGACGGCGGCCGCGTCGGAGTCGAGGCGGCGGGTCCGCTCGGCGCCGCGGCCGTCGCGGGCCTCGACGACCTGCTCGCGCAGCCAGGCCAGCAGCGCCACCGCGCCCATCTGCTCACGCTGGGCGACCTCGTGGAGCACCTCGCCGATGTGGCGGACGTCGGTCAGGGTCCGCTCGCCGCCGACGAGCGACAGCATCCGGGCGGGCATCCCGCCCGAGCTCGCCGCCTCGACGACCGCGGCGACACCGCGTCGGGCCAGCGCCTCCGACCACGACCTCAGCCGGTCGCCGAGGTCGTCGGTGAGGTCGTCGCCGCCCGCGTCGAGGCTCGCGGCGTCGTAGCCGAGGAAGCAGGTGAGCGCAGCCGCGTGGACGCGCGGGGTGCGGTGCGGCTGCTCGAGCGCCTCCAGCAGCGAGAGCCACTCGGCCGCGGCCGGCGTGGCGAACACGCTGCCGCCGCCCGCGATCACCGCAGGGACGCCGACAGCGAGCAGCGCCGCGCGGGCGGCCGCGAGGTCGGCATGGCGGTAGCAGATCACCGCGATGTCGCTGGGCTCGAGCGGGCGCCCCTCGAAGGTGGCGTCGCTGGTGACCAGCTCGCGGATGTCGTGGGCGAGGTCCTGGGCGACGTGCGGCCGGACCTTGCCGACCGGCAACGCCGAGGAGCCGCCCTTGCCGAAGGTCTCGCGGCGCACCACCCGGATCCGGAAGGGCGCCGGCCTCGGCGCCCCGACCAGCCGCGACTCCTGGTGGTGGGCCGTCACGTCGTGGACCACGATCTGCGGGTCGCCCAGCTCGGCGCCGCGCAGCAGCGCCTGGAATCCGTCGAGCAGGCCGGCATCGCTGCGCCGGTTGACACCGAGTGTCTGCTGGGTGGTGGCGGTCGCCGCCGCGGTGAGGTAGGTCGTGACGTCGCCCCCGCGGAAGGCGTAGATCGCCTGCTTGGGGTCGCCGATCAGCACCATCGTCGCGTGGCCACTGAACGCCCGGTCGAACACCTGCCACTGGACCGGGTCGGTGTCCTGGAACTCGTCGACCAGCACGATGCTCCAGCGCCCGCGCATCCGGGCCCGGGCGGGCGAGTCCTCGGCCTCGAGCGCGTCGGCGAGCTGGCTGAGCAGGTCGTCGTAGGACAGCACGCCGAGTCGGCGCTTGCGGCGCGTCATCTCCTTGCGCACCGCGGTGGCGAAGGACACCCGCCGACCCGCGGGGTGCTCGCGCGGCAGATCGGCCGGCTCGAGGCGGGCCTGCGGATCGTTGACCGCGGCCCGGGCGATGGCGAGGGCGTCGGCGTGCGAGAAGGCCGGGCCACCGCCGGTCCCGTGGGCGAAGGCGCGGAGGTAGAGGTCGTCGACGACCTCGACCAGCATGTCGTCGAGGTCCTCGACCAGGCGGGCGCGGGCGTCGGTGTCGCCGGCGACGCCGAGCGACTCCAGCACCAACGAGCAGAACTGGTGGATCGTCGCGATCGTCGCGGCGTCGAAGTCGGCCAGCGCCTGGACCACCCGGCGGTGGCGCAGCATCCGCTCGCCGGGCGAGCAGTCGACGAGCAGGGCGATGACCTCGCTCGCCTCCGCCGTGACGACGGCGTCCGGCGCGAGCGCCTCCTCGGCCTCGACCAGCTGGCGGCGTACCTGCTCGCGCAGCTCCTGCGAGGCCGCGCGGCCGAAGGTCACCACGAGGAGCTGCTCGAGCGGCACACCTTCCTCGGCGACGTAGCGGGTGACGAGGGCGCCGATGGTCCAGGTCTTGCCGGTCCCGGCGCTCGCCTCGAGCAGGGTCGTGCCGGTGGGCAGCGGGCCGCGGATGTCGAAGGGATTCACAGGGAAGCCACCTTCTCGGCGCCGGTGAGCAGGGGCTCCCAGAGCTGCCAGGCGAGCTCGGGCAGGCCGGCGTCGAGCAGTACGTCGACGGGCGCGTCCGGGCCCCAGATGCGGCGGTGCGCGGGCTCGTCGTCCTCGCCCTTGATGCCCCAGTCGTTGTAGGGATCGGTGGTCCACGCCTTCGCTGCGGCCTCGGCGGGGTCGATGTCCATGCCGTGCAGCTCCTTGGCGCGGGCGTCGGCCCAGGCGTGCGCGGTGTCGAGGGGCATCGGCAGCGGCCGGGCCAGCCCGGCGTCGTAGAGGTCGACGATCGAGCGCAGCCAGTCGTGGGCACGGTGGTCGAGCGGACCGACGAGCGAGCGCTGGGGACCGGCCTTCGCCCGCGCGACGGCGTGGCCGGTCCAGCTCTCGTCGGGGTGGGCCGCGCTCAGCGCCAGCACGTCGAGCCAGGAGGCGAGGCGCTGCTTGGGCTTGAGGCGGGAGTACGACAACGAGACGACCTGGTTGCCGTGGACCCGCGGCACCGTGCCGGTCAGCCGGCGTCCGCCCCCGAGGTCGACGTCGACGTCGATCGTGCGCGGGGTGCCCGTGCGCAGCGCGGCACTGCGCGTGAACAGGTCCTGGCACTCGCGCACGACCTTCTCCAGCTGGCCGCGGCCGAGGTCGAAGGGCGGCAGTGAGCCGCGCAGCTGCTCGGCGGTCATCACCGCCTGAGCAGTGGCGCCGGGATCGTCGGCCGCGAGCACCGCGCGCAGGAGGCGGTCGCCGATCTGCCAGACCTCGAGCCCGTTGAGCGTCACCGGGATCGCATCGGCGACCTGGTCGGGCTCGAACGGTGTCGCGACGTCGAGCCGGGTGCGCAGGAAGGTCCGCGCCGGCTTGTGCACGAACGCCACCAGCTCGGCCAGGGTCACGTCGCGCCGCGGCGCCGGGGGCAGGCCGCCGTCGAGGAAGGCCGGGACCGGTGTGCGCTCGCGGACCGACGCCCTCGCACCCGCCAGCGAGGCGCGGTCGAAGCTGAACGGCCCGTCGGTGCCGAGGTCGCCCGCACGGTGGTTGCGCACGTCGTAGGACTGCAGCGGGTGGCGGACCACCACGCTGTCGCGCACCGGACCGGAAGCCGTGCGGTCGAGCGCGTCGACCAGCTCCCCCAGGGGTACGGCGGGCGGCCGTTCCGCTCCGGTGTGCTCGGTCGCGCCGGTGTAGGTGATCACCAGCCGCTCACCAGCGGCGAGCACCGCGTCGAGCAGCAGCTGCCGGTCCTCGCCCCGCCGGTCGCGCTCGCCGACCAGCGGGCCGCGGGCGAGCACGTCGTCGCCGTCGATGCCGCTCGTGCGCGGGAAGACGCCGTCGTCGAGGCCGACCAGGCAGACCACGCGGTGCGGGACCGACCGCATCGGGACCATCGTGCTGACCGTGAGCATGCCGGTGCGGAAGTTGGCGCGCGTCGGCCGGCCGGCCAGGCGGGCCTGCAGGAGGGCACGCACGTCGGCCAACCGCAGGGGTACCTCGGGCGCGCTCTGCTCGGCACTCGCCCGGGCCCGGGCGAGCTCGCGCTCGAACTGCGGCAGCTGCCACGCGTCGTCGGCGTCGACCTCGCACAGGTCGCGCACCCCGTCGGCGACGGCCTCGAACCAGTCGCCCGCGGCCTGCGCGGTGTCGAGCGCGGCCAGGCAGTCCCCGAGGCGGGTGACGGCCTCGCTGAGCCGACCGACGAGCTCGATCTCGCCGCTCGCGATGTCGTCGACCGGCAGGCCGCGACCGAGGTTGCGGTGCTCGTCGCCGCTCATCGCGACGCCGAGCAGCAACCGGTCCAGGCCGGCGCTCCACGTGTTGTGGGGGAAGGCGTCCATCGCGTAGGCCGCGCGCTGGGTGCCGTCGATGCCCCACCGCACGCCCGCCTCCGCGACCCAGCGGGTGATCCGCGCGAGGTCGTCGTCGGCGAACCCGAACCGCCGCCGGCACACCGGCCGCGACAGCAGGTCGATCACCTGCGAGGCCGTGGCGCGACCGCCGGCCAGCTCGACGAGGGCGACGGCGACCGACAGCAGCGGGTTGGTGCTGCTGGTGGCCCGGTCGGCCAGCCGCACGCGGAGCCGGTGGGCGGGGTGCAGGGTGTCGTCGGAGCCGTCATCGGCGATCAGCTCACCGAGGCCGAAGCCCGCGGAGACCAGCGGCGCGAAGGTCTCGATGTCGGGGCACATCACCAGGATGTCGCGCGGCTCGAGGGTCGGGTCGTCCTCGAGCAGGCCGACCAGCACCTCGCGCAGCACGTCGACCTGGCGGGCGGCGCCGTGGCAGGCGTGCACCTGGACGCTGCGGTCGCGCGGGCCGAGCACGCGCCCGGCACGGACCGTCGCCGATGGCGCGGCATTGGCCCGCAGGTCGCCCTGCAGCCAGCCGAGCAGGGTGTCGGGGGCGTCCGGGTCGGGCGCGGCGCCGGCGTCGACCGCCTCCCCTGCCGCGATCCGCGCGCCGAGCACGGTCGCCAGCTCGCGGGCGTCGCGCCCGAGCGAGGCGAGCAGCGGGTGGGCAGCGACCTCGGCGTCGGCCTCGGAGCGCGGCCGGACCTCGGCCCCCGCAGCGCTCACGGCGTCCCAGAGGGCGGCCGAGGGCTGCGCCAGCCAGAGGTGGACGTCACGGTGCACGCCGAGCGCGGCCAGCAGGTCGATCTCGGTCTGCGGCAGCCGGGTGTGCCCGAACAGCGAGAGCCGGTCGGGCAGGTCGAGCCCGGCGAGCTCACCCTCGCGGAGCGCGCGGCAGACGCGGAGGTGCCGCTGGTCCGGCGCCTCGTCGTGGCCCGCCGCGGCCATCCGGGCGAGCAGCCGCCGCCACAGCTCGGCCTCCCACAGCAGGTCGTCGGCCAGCGGCGCACCGCAGCCGTCGGTGTCGCGGCCCTCGCGCCAGTCGGTGACGAGCGCGGGTCTCTGGACGGCGTACGACGAGAAGAGCTCCGCCAGCCGCCGCGCCACCGACCACCGGCGGCTCCGGCGCAGCTCGCCCTCGTCACCCGGCTGACCGTGGCCCAGGTGGGTCGCCAGGGTCGCGCACCAGGGCTCGCCGAGGCTCGCGTCGATCGTCGCCAGCAGCGGCCAGACCAGCCGGTCGGGGTGCCACGGGTCGTCGGCCGACCGGTCGAGCAGCAGTCCGACCAGCGACGCCGGCTGCAGGAAGTCGACGCCCGCGCAGACCCCGTCGCCCCCGCGCGGTCCGGTGCCGAGGTGGTGGGACAGGCGCTGGGTCAGCCACCGCTCCACGCCGCGCGCCGGCACCACGACGACCTCGCTGGCGAACGGGTCGTCGGGTGGGGTCGCCAGCAGCGCACCGAGCTCGTCGGCGAGGACGTCGGTACGGGCGGCGCGGTGCAGGTGGAGGGTCATGGCGGAGGCGACGTTAGTCGCGGGGTCCGACCGATTCGTCCCGGCCCAGTGCGGAGTTCATCGTGACCCTCCCCCGCTCGATCGCGTCCGCGATCGACGGCAGGTCGCCGCTCAGCCGGCTGATCTCCGGCGAGCCGAGCGGCGGGCGCACCTCGACCAGGGTGGCGATCGGCGCGGCGCTCGCCTCTGCGAGGTGGAGGTCGTCGGCGGTGTAGGTCTGGTGGCGGTCGACGTGGGCGCGGCCCGCCTTCCACCCGTGCCGCAGGAAGTACGGCGCCAGCAGGATCCGCTCCACCCGCGACGGCGGCGCGGCGTGCTGGTCGGCACGCCGGGTCCGCAGCACCAGTACATGGGTGGCGCCATCGGCGAGCGCCCGGCGGTAGGGCACGCCCTCGGAGAGGCCGCCGTCGACGTAGGTCCGGCCGCCGAGCCGCACCGGCCGACCGGCGAGCAGCGGCAGGCAGGAGGAGGCGCGCAGCGCGGTCTGCAGGCTGTCGCGGTCGGTGACGAAGGGCGCCAGGTCGACGCCGGTGCCGGTGCGGGCGTCGGTCGCCATCGGGTGGAAGCCGATCGGGTTGGCGAGGATCGCCTCGAAGTCCATCGGGGTGATCGACTCGTAGACGTGGTGCACCAGCCGGCGCAGGTCGACGACGGGACCGCCACGCAGCATCCGCCGCGGGTCGGTGATCCGGGCGGCCGCGACCTCGGGCCAGGCCCAGCTGCGCATCCACCGTTGCGCCTCGCCGGTCAGCAGCCAGGCGGCGTTGAGCGCGCCGCCGGACGTGCCGTAGACGTCGTCGAAGGCGTCGGTCAGGCCAGCCTCGTCGATCGCCAGCGCCATCCCGGCGGAGTACGCCGCCCGGTTGCCGCCGCCCTCGACGGCCAGCGCGATCCGGAGACCGTCGGTGCGCTCGCCCGGCCGGCTGCGGGCCTGCTTCCGGGCCTCCAGCGCGGCCAGCAGCGAGACCTCAGTCAAGGGAACGCACCACCCGGGCCGGGTTGCCGAGGGCGAGCACGCCGGCGGGCAGGTCCTTGGTCACCACCGCGCCCGCGCCGACCACCGTGTCCGCACCGATGGTGACGCCGGGACACACGATCACGCCGCCCCCGAGCCAGACGTTGTCGCCGATCGTGATCGGCTTCGCGGCCTCCCACTTGTCGCGGCGCGGCCCGGCCTCCAGCGGGTGGATCGGCGTCAGCAGCTGGACGTTCGGGCCGAGCTGCACGTCGTCGCCGATGGTGATGGCCGCGACGTCGAGCGCGACGAGGCCGAAGTTGGCGAAGCAGCGCGCACCGATCCGGATCTGGGTGCCGTAGTCGACGTGGAAGGGCGGACGGATCGCCGTGTCCTCGCCGATCGCGCCGAGCAGCTCGCGCAGCAGCGACGTGCGACGCTCCCGCTCGCGGACACCGGTCGCGTTGTAGGCCTCGGTCAGCTCCTGGGCACGGAGGTAGGCCTCGACCAGCTCGGGGTCGTCGGCGAGGTACATCTCGCCGGCGTCCATCCGCTCCCGCATGGTGCGGCCGTCGCTGCCGTCGGGCACGGTCACCCCTCCTTGTGGCGCATCCGGTTGCGCTGCTCGTGGGCGTCGTCGTCGGCCTCGTCGATCTTCGACTCCAGGGCGGCGCGCGCCTCGGGCTTCCCGTGGAAGCGGCGGTAGGAGTAGACGAGGAGGCCGAGCGCGATCAGCGACGACAGGATCAGGGTGACGCCCGTCCACGGACCGCCGACCAGCCACCACTTGTCTGCGACCGGCCACCACGACGGCACGTCGGGCTTGACGATCCAGAGCGCTCCGAAGCCGCCGAGCGCGAGCGCGCCGATGGTCGAGCCGACGATGCGCGGCCAGGTCTCGACGCCCTCGGCCGCCGCCCGAAGGGCCCGCAGCAGCACCGGGTCGAGCAGCCGCTCCGCCCACGTGTACTGCTGGGAGAGCACCGCCAGCCCGGCAGCCATCAGCAGCAGGCCGGGCCCGGGAAGCACCATCGCGGCGATGCCGGCGAGCAGCAGCGTCCATCCGACGATCTCCAGGAGCAGCCGCTTCGCGGCGCCGGTCACCGCCCGCCCCCGAACCGGTCGAGCCAGGCGAGGACGTCCTCGTCGGCGTTGCCGTGGGCGGCCGCGATCCGGGCCCACCGCTGGGCCATCGCGTGGAAGCGCAGCGGGTTGTAGACGTCTTCCTCGCGCGAGAACAGACCGTCGCCGGCGTAGGTCATGATCGTGATGTTGGGCTCGGTCAGCATCGTCCCGTCGCCGGGATCGGGCATCGGGTTGAGCACCTCGCAGACCAGCCGGCCCGCGTCGGCGTCGACGACCTGCCAGCTGATCGGGAAGCCCGTCATCACCCGTCCCGGGTACGACGTCATGGTCCGCACCGCCCACGCGCGGATCTCGTCGCGGCCGCGGAAGGTGCCCATCGCGTGCTCGACGTACTCCGCGTCGGGGGTGAACAGGTCGGCGTACCCGGTCCAGTCGCCGGTCGTCGCCATCACCGCGACCTTCTCGTGGAAGGCCGCGTAGGCGTCGGCGATCTCGCCCTCGGTGAAGGTCGCGGTGGGGGTACCGGTCATGGCGACGATCCAATCAGAGGTGGCCAACCAGCACTACGCTTCGGCCATGCCGACGACCACCGCTGCCCGGCGCAGCCCGTTCGGCTCGCGGCTGCTCGGCCCGCGCGACCAGTCCCCGCGGGGGCTGCGGATCCGGATCCAGCTGCTGCTGACCTTCCTGCTGATCATCACCAACGTGATCGGCGTCGTTCTGGTCTTCGCGATCAGCATCTGGGTCATCCCCTCGCCGCCGCCGACCGACGCGATGGTGGTCGCGCTGGCGATCGCGGTGCCGGTGTACGTCGCGGTCGCGGTCGCGGTCGGTACGGCGTGGGGCACCACCACCTCCCTGGGCGCGCTGCGCTGGGCGACCGACCCCACCGTCGACCCCGACCGGACCCAGCGCGAGCGCGCGCTGCGGGTGCCGTTCTGGCTCACCACCATGCAGCTGGTGCTGTGGACCACCGGGACCGTCCTGTTCACGGTGCTGAGCGTCGTGCTGCAGCCGAGCCGGGCACTGGGCACCGGCCTCACCGTCGGTATCACCACGGTGATCGTCGCCGGGGTGGCCTACCTGTTGACCGAGTTCGCCCTGCGTCCGGTGGCGGCGCGCGCCCTCAGCGACGTCCGCGTCACGGGTCGGCTGCGCGGCGCCGGCGTCGGCCCCCGGCAGGCGATCTTCTGGTGGCTCGGCACCGGCGCCCCGACCGTCGGGCTGCTGATCACCGCGATCCTCGCCCTGACCCCGCGCAACGACGCCACCTTGAACCAGCTCGCCGTCGTCACGATCGTCGTCTGCGGGGTCGTGCTGGTCTTCGGCTTCCTGCTCACCGACCTCAACGCCCGCTCGGTGGTCGCGCCGATCATCTCCGTGCGCGACGCGATGCGTGCCGTCGAGCGCGGCGACCTCGACACCGACGTCGTCGTCTACGACGGCACCGAGCTCGGCCAGCTGCAGAGCGGCTTCAACGACATGGTCTCCGGGCTCCAGGAGCGCGAGCAGATCCGCGACCTGTTCGGCCGGCACGTCGGCCAGGAGGTGGCCGCGGCCGCCGCCGCGCTGGGAGCAGGCGAGATCGAGCTCGGCGGCGAGACCCGCACCTGCTCGGTGCTCTTCGTCGACCTGGTCGGCTCCACGACGTACGCCACCGAGCACGGCCCGACCCAGGTCGTCGCCGTGCTCAACCGGTTCTTCGGCGTCGTCGTCGACGAGGTCGACCGCCACCACGGCCTGGTCAACAAGTTCATCGGCGACGCGGTCCTCGCCATCTTCGGCGCCCCCGTCGAGCACGCCGACCACGCGTCAGCGGCGCTCGAGGCGGCGCGCGCGATGGCGGCCCGACTGGCCGTCGAGGTGCCCGAGGTCGGTGCCGGCATCGGCGTCGCGACCGGACAGGTGGTCGCCGGCAACGTCGGCCACGAGCAGCGCTACGAGTACACCGTCATCGGCGACGCCGTGAACTCCGCCGCCCGGCTCACCGACCTCGCCAAGGACGTCCCCGGCTGCGTGCTCGCGGCCTGGGACTCGGTCGAGGCGGCGCGAGCCGACGGGTCCCCGGAGGCGGAGCACTGGGTGGAGCACGGGGAGACCACGCTGCGGGGGCGGACGACGACGACCCGGCTGGCCGTCCCGCGCTTGTAACTCGGTGTTCGGGTGCACTACCACGGTCTCCTGACCGGTCAGGAGACCGTGGAGGTATCCCCGAACACCGAGTTACAAGCTGCTCAGGCCAGCGCGTCGAGCGACCGCGCCACCCGCTGCAGGAGCCCGGGGTCGATCTCGGGCATGACCTCGACGAGCTGGGCGTCGCGCTGCAGGACGGCGAGTCCGTGCACGGTCGCCCAACCGACGGTCGCCAGCTCCTCGGTCGGTACGGCGGTGCCCCACCCCTCCGCCTGGGCGGTGGCGATGATCTGCACGAGGAGCTCGCGGTGGAGGCGGCGTACGTCGACCAGGCGGGGGTCGTCGACGTGCAGCAGCTCGGGCCGGAACATCACGTCGAACATCGTGGGGTGGCGCATCGCGAAGGCGACGTACGCCGCCCCGGAGGCCGCGACCTGGGAGCCGGACGCGATGCCCTCGGTGCCGACGGCCTCGATCGCGGCGACCGTCTCCTCGAGCAACAGCTCGAAGCCCTCGACGGCGAGCGCGGTGAACAACCCGGCGCGGTCGTCGAAGTGGTGCGCGGTGGCCTGGTGGGAGACGCCGACCCGTCGGGCGATGCCGCGCAGGCTCGCCTTCGCGGGGCCGCTGGTCGCGATCTCCTGCTCGGCGGCGCGGAGCAGGCGCTGGCGGAGGTCGGCCTGTCTCATGCCTGCGATTGTGCCGGAACCGCCTCCGGGACGGCCCCCGGCGCAGGCTTCTGCGGCCACCAGAGCCGCGGACCGAGCAGCGTCGCGAGCGCCGGGACCAGCAGCGAGCGGACGACGAAGGTGTCGAGCAGCAGGCCGACGGCGATGGTGAAGCCGACCTGGCCGATCGTGGTGACCCGGCCGGCGAGCAGCGCCATCATGCTGACCGCGAAGATCACGCCGGCCGAGGTGATCACGCCGCCGGTCGCCGCGGTCGCCCGCGCGATGCCGGACGCCGAGCCGTCGGGCGCCTCCTCGTGCATGCGCTTGGTCAGCAGCAGGTTGTAGTCGGCGCCGACCGCCACGAGGATCACGAACGCGATCGCGGCCACGGTCCAGTCGAGCTGGATGCCCAGGCCGTACTGCCAGACCAGCACGGACAGGCCGATCGCGGCGCCGTACGACAGCACCACCGTGGCCATCAGCGCGAACGCCGCGACCGGGCTGCGCAGCAGCAGGAGCAGGACGAGGAAGACCGCGACCAGGGCGCCGGTGGCGATCACCTCGAGGTCGGAGACCGAGTAATGGCGCAGGTCGTTGTTGGTCGCGGCCATGCCCGTCACCGAGACGGTCGCGTCCTCGAGCCGGGTGCCGTTGAACGAGGTGTCGATGATGTCGAGCACCTCCTGCGAGCGCTCGGCCGCGGCCGGCCCGAAGGCGTCGGTGCTGCCGAGGACCGCGATCCGCGCGGTGCGCCCGTCGTCGGAGACGAACAGCCGGCTGGCGGTCGCGAAGGACTCGTTCGCGAGCGCGGTCGGCGGCAGGTAGAAGCCGCCCGCGCCGGGGTCGCCGGCCTCACGGCTGGTCGTCCGCAGGTGCCGTACGGCGGCCGCGAGCCCCTCCTCGAACTCGGGCAGCGAGGCGGCGACCTCGTCGGTCCCGCCGCGGAGCTGGTCGGCCCCGCTCGCGAGCTGGTCGGCCCCGCCGGACAGCTCTCCCAACTTGTCGGCGAAGGTGCGTTGTCCCGCGGCGAGCTGCTCGGTGCCGCCGCGGGCCTGCGCCAGTCCGTCACGCAGCTGGCGCAGCCCGGCGCGGAGGTCGCCGGTGCCGGCGGCGAGGGAGCGCGCCCCCCGCGCGGCCTCCCGCAGGCCCGGGAGCAGCTGGTCGCGCTCGGCCTCCCAGATCTGCTTGAGGCCGGCCCGGGCCCGGCGGCACGCCGGGTCGAGGCCGCACGTCAGCGACTTGGTGGCCAAGGCGTCGTACACGAGGCCGAGGCTGTCGACCGCGACCTGCACCTGGTCGGCCGCCGTGGTCAGGCCGTCGGCGAGGTCGGCCGCACCGCCGCGCAGCCCGCCGGCCCCGGCGACGGCCGCGTCGGCGCCGTCGAGGAGCGTGGTCATGCCGTCCGAGAGGCGGGTGCTGGCAGCGGCGATCCGGTCCGCTCCGTCGACCGCCTGGCCGGCACCGTCGGCGAGCTGGGCCGCGCCGTCGTCGAGCTGGCCGGCTCCGTCCGCGAGCTGCTGCGCACCGCCCGAGCCCTGGGCGACCTTGCGCCGCGCCTTTCCGAGCTGGTCGCCGACGACCCCGGACTGGTAGGCGAGGGATGCCTGCGTGATCGGCTCGCCGGTCGGCCGGGTCACGGTCCGGACCAGGGCGACGCCCTCGTGCTGCTCGGCGGCAGCGGCGGCACGCTCGATGACGGCGAGGTCCCTGGTGTTGCGGAGGTCGTGGTCGGCCTGGATGACGACGTAGTCGGGCAGCACCTCGTTGACCGGGAAGTGCCGGGCGAGGAGCTCGTAGCCCTGGTTGCTCTCCGCGGTGTCCGGCAGCGGGTCGCGGATGTCGTACGACAGGTCGGTCAGCGGGAAGAGCGCGGCCAGCGCGGCGAGCGGGAGCAGGGACGCGGTGAGCATCCGGACCGGGTGGGCGGCGACGAGGCCGGCGATCCGCTGCCACGCACCAGCAGCCCTGGACGCACGCGGCTCGGCCCAGCCGCGGCGGCCGGCGAGCGCGAGGAGCGCGGGGGTGAGGGTCAGGCTGAGCACCAGGTTGACGGCGATGCTGACCGCGACCGCCGGACCGGTGGTGTTGAAGAAGCCGAGGTCGGCGAACACCATGCACAGCGTCGCGAGCACCACCGTGACCGCGGAGCCGGCGATCACACCGCCCACGCGGGTCGCGGCGATCGCCGCCGCCCGCGTCGGCTCGACGCCGAGCCGGCGCTGCTCGTGGTAGCGCGCGACCAGGAAGACGGCGTAGTCCGTGCCGGCCCCGAGCACGATCGCGGTGAGGAAGGAGCCGCTGAACGTGGAGACCGCGAAGAAGTCCTGCATGCCGCACCACGCGACGACCGCACGGCCGACGCCGAGGCCGAGCCCGACGACACCGAGCACGATGAGCGGCACCGCGACCGCGCGGTAGATCAGGAACAGGATGAGCGCGATCAGCCCGATGGTCACGACCGTGATCCGCACGACGCTGTGCTCGGTCTCGGTCGTGAGGTCGACGACCGTCGCGGTCGGGCCGGTGACCTCCACGGTCAGCCCGTCCGGCGCGTGGTCCCGCGCGATCTCGCGGACCGCGGTCACCTGCCGCATCGACGCCGGCGCACCCGTCGCGCCGGTGATGCCGACGAGCAGGTAGCGCGCCTGGCCGTCGGTGCTGGTGAGCGCCTTGCGCAGCTCGGGGCGCCGGATGTCCTGGACGAACACGACGTCGTCCTTGTCCCTGCCGAGCTCGTCGACCAGCGACTCGGCGTAGGTCCGGTCCTTCGCCGTGAGCCCGGCGGTGCGCTCCATCGCGACGACGATGAAGCTCTCCGCACCGCCGTTGCCGAACGCCTCGTCCATCGCCTTGACCGCGACCATCGAGGGCGCGTCGTCGGGCACCATCGGCGAGGAGTCCTGGCCGGCGATCACCTCCAGCTGCGGCACGGCCACGTTCATCACGACCGTGAAGGCCAGCCAGGCACCCACGACCCACGCTGCCCGTCGTACGACGAAGCGGGCGTAGCGCGCCACCTTGCTGCCGGTGTCCCCGCCGGCGTCACTGCTCATCACAGCAAACTAGAACCGGTTCCTTGCCACTGGCAAGGAACTGTGGCGCGGGCCACGCCGGACTTGTAACTCGGTGTTCGCAGGTTCTGCCACGGACTCGTGACCGGTCAGGAGTCCGTGGCAGTACTCCGCAACACCGAGTTACAAGCCTCGGCTGGAACCGTGTGGCAGGCTCACGCCGTGACCGAGGAGAACGCCGTCGACCCCACCTTCCAGCCGGACGCGATCGTCGTGGGGGCCGGCCTCGCCGGGCTCGTGGCGACCTACGAGGCGACCCGTGCCGGCAAGAAGGTGCTCGTCCTCGACCAGGAGAACCGCGCCAACCTCGGCGGCCAGGCGTTCTGGTCCCTCGGCGGCCTGTTCTTCGTCGACTCCCCCGAGCAGCGCCGGATGGGCATCAAGGACTCCCCCGAGCTCGCGTGGCAGGACTGGCAGGGCTCGGCCGGCTTCGACCGGCTCGGCGAGGACCCCGACGACGAGGGCCCCGACCGGGGCGAGGACCACTGGGGCAGCCGGTGGGCCAGGGCCTACGTCGACTTCGCGGCAGGAGAGAAGCGCGACTACCTGCGCGGTCTGGGCCTCAAGTCGCTCACCTTCGTCGGCTGGGCCGAGCGCGGCGACGGCTCCGCCAGCGGCCACGGCAACTCGGTCCCCCGCTTCCACCTGACCTGGGGCACCGGCCCCGAGGTCGTGCGCGTCTTCCTCGAGCCGGTGGAGGCGGCGGAGGCCGCCGGGCTGGTGCGCTTCGCCTTCCGGCACCAGGTCGACGAGCTGGTCGTCGAGGACGGCGTGTGCGTCGGCGTGAGCGGCTCGGTGCTGGCGCCCTCCGACCTGCCCCGCGGGGAGAAGTCGTCGCGCGAGGTGGTCTCCTCCTTCTCCCACCGGGCTCCCGCGGTGGTGGTGAGCTCGGGCGGCATCGGCCACAACTTCGAGCTGATGCGCGCCAACTGGCCCACCGAACGGGTCGGACCCGCGCCGGAGCACATGATCGCCGGCGTACCCGCGCACGTGGACGGACGCATGCTCGCCATCTCCGAGGCCGCCGGCGCGAACCTGGTCAACAAGGACCGGATGTGGGCCTACGTCGAGGGGATCCACAACTGGGACCCGGTCTGGCCCGACCACGCCATCCGCATCCTGCCCGGGCCGTCGTCGATGTGGTTCGACGCCGACGGCCACCGACTGACCGGCATGTCCGGCGTCCCCGGCGCGGACTCGATCGGCTCGATGAAGCAGATCCTCGCCACGGGCGCGGACTACTCGTGGTTCGTGCTGACCCAGTCGATCATCGAGAAGGAGTTCGCCCTCTCCGGCTCGGAGCAGAACCCCGACTGGACCGAGAAGGACATCAAGATGATGCTCAAGGAGCGGCTCGGCAAGGGCGCCACCAGCCCGGTCGAGGCGTTCAAGGAGCACGGCTCCGACTTCGTGGTGGCGACCTCGTTCGACGAGCTGGTGGCGGGGATGAACACGATCGCGCGTGGCGGGCGGGTGCTCGACGCCGGCCTGCTCCGCAAGCAGATCGAGGACCGCGACCGCCAGGTCGACAACCCGTTCTGCAAGGACGCCCAGGTGATGGCGATTCACAACGGCCGCAAGGACCGCACCGGCAAGATCATGCGCGTCGCCAAGCCCCACAAGATCCTCGACCCCGCGCACGGCCCGCTGATCGCCGTACGGCTGAACATCCTGAGCCGCAAGACCCTCGGCGGCATCGAGACCGACCTCGACAGCCGGGTCGTGCAGGCCGACGGATCGGTCCTCCCCGGGTTGTACGCCGCCGGCGAGGTCGCCGGCTTCGGCGGCGGCGGGGTGCACGGCTACAACGCGCTCGAGGGCACCTTCCTCGGCGGCTGCATCTTCTCGGGACGGGCCGCGGGGCGGGCGATCGCGGCCGGCTGAGGCGGTCGAGTGAGTTTCACCGGCCGGCCGGTGAAACTCATGCTTGGACGATGAAGCTTCGTCGTCCAAGCATGAGTTTCGTCGTCCACCCCCCCCGAGGTCAGCGTGCCGGGAGCGCCGGGTCGACCAGGATCTTCGCGTGCCGCTCGGGGTCCGCGAGGTCGGTGAACGCGCCCGCCACCCCGTCCAGCCCGACCGTCCCGGTGATCAGCGGCCGGACGTCGACCTTGCCCGACGCGATCCACTGCAGCGTCTGGTGGAACTCGCTCGGGTCGTAGGCGAAGGCGAAGCGGAGGTCGACCTCCTTGTTGATCGCCATCGACGGGCGGAACGAGTCCTGCCCCATGCACACGCCGACCACGACGACCCGGGTCAGCAGCGGCGCGTTGGCGACGACGTGCTCGATCATGCCGGGGACGCCGACGCACTCGAACACCACCGGCCCGCGCGGCGTCGCGCCCAGCTTGTCGGCGGCCCGCATCACGTGCGCCCACGGCAGCAGGGGGACGGCGCGCAGCTTGTCCATCGCGTCGATGCCGAGCTCGGCGAGCGCGATCGCCTCGGTGAGGTAGCGCTTCGACTCGGCGAAGGAGGCCCACGGGGAGTCGACGGCGGGGTCGACGACGACGTCGGCACCCATCTGCTCGGCGAGGGTACGACGCCCCGGCGAGAAGTCGCTCGCGATGACATGCCGTACGCCGGTGGCCTTGAGCATCGCGATGACCGCGAGGCCGATCGGGCCGCAGCCGATCACCACGGCGGTGTCGCGGGCCCCGACCTCCCCCCGTCGTACGGCGTGCAGGGCGACCGCCATCGGCTCGGTGAGCGCGGCGGCGTCGGCGTCGAGGGCGTCGGGGACGCGCATGGTCATCGAGGCGGTGACGAGCACCTGCTCGGCGTACCCGCCGGAGGCCTGCTCGCTCAGGCCGGTCAGGTGCACCGAGTCGCCGGCCTTGAGGACCGGCAGCGCCACGACCCGGCTGCCGACGGGGAACTGGCGGCGCGAGGTGCGCGAGCCGTGGTCGAGGACGGTGCCGACGAACTCGTGGCCCATCACGACGTGGTCGGTGGAGCGCATGAAGGCGTCGTACCCGAGCTCGGCGACGTCGGCCGCGGTCTCGTCGCAGTGGGTCCGCGCGTGCAGGTCGGAGCCGCAGATCCCGCACCTCTCCACGGAGAGGAGGAGCTGGCCCGCGGACGGGGTCAGGTCGGGCAGGTCCTGGACGGTGAGCTCGGCCTGGTGGCAGACGACGGCGCGCATGGTCCGCAGCCTAGGGCCCAAAAAGCGCAGTGCCCCGACTCTTTGAGCCGGGGCACTGCGAAGGATCAGGCGTTGTCGAGCGCCTGGGCGACGCGGCGGTGCGCCTCCCAGATCTCCTCGGGCAGGCCGTCGAACTGGGCGAGGTGCTTCTCGCGGAAGCCCATCTCCTGCTGCCAGCGCGGGATGTCGATCGAGAGCAGCGTGTCGAGGTCGGCCAGGGCCTGCTCGTCGAGGCCCTCGAGGTTGAGCTCCTCGCGCTTCGGGAGCACGCCGACGGGCGTCTCGACACCCTCGACCTCGCCGTTGAGGAACTCCATCAGCCAGTTGAGCGGACGGAGGTTCTCGCGGTAGCCGGGCCACAGGAAGCGGCCGTCCTCGCCGCGCTGGAACCAGTTGACGTGCGCGAAGATCGGCTTGGTCGTCGCACGGCCGATGACCTCGAGCCAGTGCGCGGCGTAGTCGGCCTCGGAGTACGACATGAACGGACGCATCGACATCGGGTCGTAGCGGAGCACGCCCTCGAGGCCGTCGGCCGCGGCGGTCGCCTCGGCACCCAGCGTGAGGCCGTCGTAGACGCCCTCGGCGACGTCGCGGATCGCGCGGATCAGCGGCTCGCGGTCACGGGTGCGACCACCGAAGATGATGCCGTGGATCTCGACGCCCTTCGGGTCCTCGAAGTCCTTCGCCACGTTCGGGACGTTGGCCAGCGTGGTGGTGAAGCGGCTGTTCGGGTGCGCCCACGGGTCGTCGGCGTTCTCCGGGGCCCGGTCGGCGATGACGTCGCCCTTCCAGTCCTCCCAGCCGTCGAGGTCGGTCGGCTTGTCGCTCTTGCCCTCCCACCAGACCTCCTGGGTCTTGGTGTTGTACGCGACGTTGGTGAAGATCGCGCCGGTGCCCGGGACGATCGAGTCGATCGCGGTCGGGTTGGTCTTCTCGTTGGTGTCCTTGGCGACACCGAAGACACCGTTCTCCGGGTTCATGCCGTAGAGCTTGCCGTCGTCGCCGACCCAGATCCACGCGATGTCGTCACCGTAGAACTCGACGTAGTAGCGGTCACCGAGGGCGTCGGGAGCCAGCGTCATCGCGAGGTTCGTCTTGCCCGAGGCCGACGGGAAGCCACCGCAGATGTTGTACTTCTTGCCGGTCTGCTTGTCGGTGATGCCGAGCAGCATGAACTGCTCCACGAGGAAGCCGTTCTTCCAGCCGTCGTAGGCACCCTGGCGCAGGCCGTGGGCGATCTTGCCGAGCAGCGCGTTGCCGCCGTAGGACGATCCGAAGTGCAGGATCGTGCGCTCGTCGGCGACGGTCACGAAGTAGCGCTTGTCGTCCGGGGTGCCCTGGCCGAGGTTCTCCAGGTCGCCGGTGACGTGCACGGCCTTGACGAAGGAGTCGCCCAGGTCGTTGATGTACTCGACGCCGACCCGCGCCATGCG
This sequence comes from Nocardioides sp. Root240, assembly GCF_001428825.1. Taxonomy (GTDB): domain Bacteria; phylum Actinomycetota; class Actinomycetes; order Propionibacteriales; family Nocardioidaceae; genus Nocardioides. The sequence goes on from NZ_LMIT01000010.1 coordinate 692,697, forward strand.
GATCATCTGGAGCACGACGTTGCGGTTGTCGGTCAGCTCGACACCAGCGGCGAACTTCTCCACCGGGGAGCCCTGCGGCGACATGAGGTAGGGGATGACGTACATCGTCTTGCCCACGGAGGCGCCGGTCATCAGCTCGACGAGCTTCGGCTTCATCTCCGCGGCGGGCTTCCAGTTGTTGTAGATGCCCTTGTCGGCCTCGTTGGAGGTCGCGACGATGGTGCGCTCCTCGGCGCGCGCGGTGTCCTTGAAGTAGGACCGCGAGTAGTAGAGACCCTCGCCGGCGGGCAGCAGCTCTCCCGCGTCCAGGGACTCCTGGACGAGGCGCGCGTCGTCGGCCGCGGACACGACCTCGATGCGCTCGGCACCCGTGATGTTGGCCCAGTGTGCGACGTACTCACGGACGTGGGGGTTGGTGAGACCCGCCTCGTCGAGCGTCCGCTCCACATCAACCATTTGCTTCGCCAGCCTTTCGGTCCTTGGTAAAAGGTGTGGGCACGCTACCCCACAGCCCACCCGGGAATTTCCGGGGTTCGAATCACTAGATCCGTGGACACCGTCGTCCGCGTGACAGTCACCATGACACCCGTTTTGAGTTGACGCACATCGGCGCCACCCCCCGAGATCACGCCGCTCCGGGGGCCCGGTTCGTTGGATCGATCAAAGAATTGCGCTGCCGTGGAGCCGGAGATTTTACTTTCGCCGCTACTGACACGGGGTGCGCTCGTCTGCGATCCTTGCTCACGCCGCCGCAGGTGACCCGAGACACTTGCGGCGGCTCTCACGTTTTCCGACGCCCCTCGCAGCGCAGGCTCAGCCGCGGTACGCCGGGGCGCGGCGACTCGGAGCCGGCTCCGCGCTCGCGAGCAGCGGCAGCACCCGGGGCGCGATCAGCACCGACAGCACCATCACGCTCGTCGAGCGCACCACCGACGAGGACTGGTCGATCCGGACCAGGGTGGCCTGCAGCTCGGGGTGCGAACGGGTCGCGACGCGGCACAGCACGTCGTACGAGCCGGTGGTGACGTAGGCCTCGAGGACCTGGGGGATCGCGGCCAGGTCGCGGGTCACCTCGTCGAGCGCCCCCTGCGAGATCTCCAGGGTCACGTAGGCCTGCACCTCGTAGCCCGCGGCCGCGACGTCGAGGGTCGGGTCCCAGTCGGCGATGACCCCGGCCTCGACCAGCCGCCGCAGCCGGCTCTGCACCGTCGCTCGGGCGACCTGCGTGACCCGCGAGAGCTCCAGGTCGCCTGCTCGGGGGTGCTCGGTGAGGGCGGTGAGCAGGGCGATGTCGACCTGGTCGAGGGTGAGCGGACCGTCCATGTCTCGATGCTAGTCAATCCGGCCAGTTGATCGGCGTACCAACTAGGCAGAACTGGCCGTTCTGCCTACCTCGAGATGGACAGGTTGTGCGGCCCCGGCCGCTCCTGTTGTGCTCCTCACATGTCCCTCCAGGAGACCCTGACCAGCGAGGAGCGGCTCGCCGAGCTCGACCTCGACACGTTGAAGCAGCTCGTCGGACTCGTCGAGTACGACGACCGCGAGGACCCGTTCCCGGTGACCGGCTGGGACGCTGCCGTCTGGGCGGTCGGCAATGCCACCCAGTCCGCCCACTTCTTCGTCTCCGCGTTCGGCATGGAGCTGGTCGCCTACTCCGGCCCCGAGACCGGCAACCGCGACCACGTGGCCTTCGTGCTCAAGAGCGGCGCGGTGCGCTTCGTCCTCAAGGGCGGCGTCGACCCGAGCAGCCCGATCCTCGACCACCACCGCAAGCACGGCGACGGCATCGTCGACATCGCGCTCGAGGTGCCCGACGTCGACAAGTGCATCGAGCACGCGCGCTCGGTCGGCGCCACGGTCCTCGAGGAGCCGCACGACGTCACCGACGAGCACGGCACCGTGCGGATCGCCGCCATCGCGACGTACGGCGACACCCGCCACAGCCTCGTCGACCGCAGCCGGTACGACGGCCCGTACCTCCCCGGCTACGTCGCCCGCACGTCGACCTTCCGCAAGCGCGAGGGTGCGCCGAAGCGGCTGTTCCAGGCCCTCGACCACATCGTCGGCAACGTCGAGCTGGGCCGGATGGACGAGTGGGTGGAGTTCTACCGCAAGGTCATGGGCTTCACGAACATGGCCGAGTTCATCGGCGACGACATCGCGACCGACTACTCCGCGCTGATGTCGAAGGTCGTGGCCAACGGCAACCACCGCGTGAAGTTCCCGCTCAACGAGCCGGCGATCGCGAAGAAGAGGTCGCAGATCGACGAGTACCTCGAGTTCTACGACGGCCCCGGCGCGCAGCACCTCGCGCTCGCCACCAACGACATCCTCGACACCGTCGACCGCCTGCGCGCCGAGGGCGTCGAGTTCCTCGCGACGCCGGACTCCTACTACGAGGACCCCGAGCTGCGCGCGCGTATCGGCGAGGTCCGCGTACCGGTCGAGGAGCTGCAGAAGCGCGGCATCCTGGTCGACCGCGACGAGGACGGCTACCTCCTGCAGATCTTCACCAAGCCGCTCGGCGACCGGCCGACCGTCTTCTTCGAGCTCATCGAGCGGCACGGCTCGCTCGGCTTCGGCAAGGGCAACTTCAAGGCGCTGTTCGAGGCGATCGAGCGCGAGCAGGAGCGACGGGGCAACTTCTGATGGCCCACTACCAGCGGATCGGTTTCGTGCCGCCGAAGCGGCACACGCAGCACCGCGCCGAGGACGGCACGCTCCACTTCGAGGAGCTGATGGGCGAGGAGGGGTTCTCGTCCGACTCCTCCCTGCTCTACCACCGCACGATCCCGTCGGCGGTCGTCGAGGCCCGGGTGTGGGACCTGCCCGACCTGGCCACGACCCCCAACCACCCGCTGGTCCCGCGCCACCTCCGGCTCCACGAGCTGTTCGCCGGCGAGGCGTGGAAGGAGACCGACGCGGTCACCGGGCGCCGGCTGGTACTCGGCAACGGCGACGTCCGGATCTCGTACGCCGTGTGCGGCAGGACCTCCCCGCTCTACCGCAACGGCATCGGCGACGAGTGCGTCTACGTCGAGTCCGGCACCGCGATCGTGGAGACCGTCTTCGGCGCACTCGAGGTCGGCGAGGGCGACTACGTCGTGCTGCCGCGAGCGACCACGCACCGCTGGGTGCCGACCGGGCGCGAGCCGCTGCGGCTCTACGTGGTCGAGGCCAACAGCCACATCACGCCGCCCAAGCGCTACCTGTCCCGCTTCGGGCAGCTGCTCGAGCACGCGCCGTACTGCGAGCGCGACCTGCGCACGCCGTCCGAGCCCCTCCTGGCGGACGACGAGGGACCGGTCGAGGTGTTCATCAAGCACCGCGGCCCCGGTCCGGGCGGTATCGCGGGCACGGTCCACGTGGTCCCCGACCACCCGTTCGACGTCGTCGGCTGGGACGGCTGCCTCTACCCCTACGTCTTCAACATCGCGGACTTCGAACCGATCACCGGCCGGGTCCACCAGCCGCCGCCGGTGCACCAGGTCTTCGAGGGCCACAACTTCGTGATCTGCAACTTCGTGCCCCGCAAGGTCGACTACCACCCGCTGTCGATCCCGGTGCCCTACTACCACTCGAACGTCGACTCCGACGAGGTCATGTTCTACGTCGGTGGCGACTACGAGGCCCGCAAGGGATCCGGCATCGGGCAGGGCTCGATCAGCCTCCACCCGGGCGGCCACGCGCACGGACCGCAGCCGGGCGCCTACGAGAAGTCGATCGGCGTGGAGTTCTTCGACGAGCTCGCCGTCATGGTCGACACCTTCCGGCCGCTCGAGCTCGGCGAGGCCGGGCAGGCGTGCGACGACGGGGTCTACGTGACGTCGTGGGTCCGGGGGCAGCAGTGAACCACCCCGCGGCAGTCCCGCTGCTCCTCGACGACGCCGCGGTCTTCCCGCCGGGCAACCTGCCGCTGGCCGAGGCCGTCGTCGCGCACCGCGCCCACCGCGCGAGCTGGTACGCCGACCTGGTCGGTCCGCTCGTCGTACCCGCCGCGGCTCTCGACGACCTCGTCGACGAGGGCCCGCTCGACGTGGCCGTCGTCGCCCCGCTCGACCAGCTCGCGACGGTCCTGGCCTGGGACGTGCCCGGCATCCGGGTCGTCGCCGTCGAGGTGACGTTGCCCTCCGACCTGCCCGCGGACGCGGTCCTGGCCGAGCTTGGACGACGAAACTCACGCTTGGACGAGGAAGCTTCGTCGTCCAAGCGTGAGTTTCACCGGCCGGCCGGTGAAACTCCCGTTTTCGTCGAGATCCCCCGCGACGAGCGCCGTGACGCCGTCATCGCCGATCTGGCCGGGTCGTCGTACCGGGCGAAGCTGCGGACCGGCGGGGTGCGCGCGGACCTCTACCCCGACGAGGCCGAACTGGCCGCAGCCGTGGTCGCCCTGACCCGGGCGGGCGTGCCGTTCAAGGCGACCGCGGGGCTGCACCACGCGCTGCGCAACACCGACCCGGAGACCGGCTTCGAGCAGCACGGCTTCCTCAACCTGCTCGCCGCCACCGCGGCGGCCGAGGCCGGGGCCGGCGTCGAGGACGTCGCCGCCCTGCTCGCGATCCGCGACGCCGACCGGCTCCCGGCCACCACCGGCAGCCTGCTCGGCTCGATCGGCACCTGCTCGATCACCGACCCCGTCGACGAGCTGACCGCTCTCGGCCGACTCCTGGAGGCATCTCGATGAACGAGCTGTTCGGGCTCACCAACCTGCCCTACGGCGTCTACTCCGTCGACGGCTCGCCCGCCCGCTGCGCGACGCGGCTCGGCGACCACGTCGTCGACCTGGCGACGCTGCTGGGCGACCCCGACGACGCGGTCTTCGCCCGGCCGACCCTGAACGCGTTCATGGCGCAGGGCCGGCAGCGCTGGGACGAGGTGCGCGCCGCGATCACCGCCGCGCTCGCCGACGGGCTGCCCGCCGACGGCGTGCACGCGATCGACGACGTGACCCTGCACCTGCCCTTCGAGGTCGCCGACTACGTCGACTTCTACGCCTCGGAGCACCACGCGTCGAACCTCGGCCGGCTGTTCCGCCCCGACAACCCGGACCCGCTGCTCCCGAACTGGAAGCACCTGCCGGTCAGCTACACCGGCCGCGCCGGTTCGGTCGTCGTGTCCGGCACCGACGTGGTGCGCCCCTGCGGCCAGCGCAAGGCCCCGGACGCGGAGGTCCCGACCTTCGGCCCGAGCACCCGCCTCGACATCGAGGCCGAGCTCGGCTTCGTGGTCGGCGTCGGCAACGAGATGGGTACGCCGATCGCCGGCGCCGACGCGGACCAGCACCTGTTCGGCGTCGTGCTGTTCAACGACTGGTCGGCGCGCGACATCCAGGCCTGGGAGTACGTCCCGCTCGGCCCGCACCTGGGCAAGTCCTTCGCCTCGACGATCTCGCCGTGGGTCGTGCCGCTGGCCGCGCTCGACGCCGCCCGCGTGGACACGCCGACGCAGGAGCCCGCCGTGCTGCCGTACCTCGCCCTCGACCGTCCCTGGGGCCTGGACATCGACCTCGAGGTGGAGTGGAACGGCACGGTGGTCAGCCGACCGCCGTACTCCTCCCTGTACTGGTCGCCCGCCCAGATGCTCGCCCACCTGACGGTCAACGGCGCACCGACCCGGACCGGCGACCTGTTCGCCTCCGGCACCATCTCCGGGCCCGCCAAGGACCAGGTGGGCTCGTTCATCGAGCGCGGCGAGGGCTTCCTCGAGGACGGCGACGAGGTCGTCCTCCGCGCCACGGCCCCCGGCGCCGACGGCACCCGCATCGGCTTCGGCGAGTGCCGCGGCCGCATCACGAAGGCACGCGCATGACCACGACGACCCAAGGAACCGACATGAAGAACCTCCTCGACCGCTTCGAGGCCAAGGCACCCGAGATCGTCTTCGAGTGGCACGACGCCGAGACCGAGGCCAAGGGCTGGGCCGTCATCAACTCGCTGCGCGGCGGCGCTGCCGGCGGCGGCACCCGGATGCGCGCGGGCCTGGACCGCAACGAGGTCGAGTCGCTGGCGAAGACCATGGAGGTGAAGTTCACGGTGTCCGGGCCGGCCATCGGCGGCGCCAAGTCGGGTATCGACTTCGACCCCAACGACCCGCGCCGCGACGGTGTCCTGGCGCGCTGGTTCAAGGCGGTCACCCCACTGCTGAAGACCTACTACGGCACCGGTGGCGACCTCAACGTCGACGAGCTGCACGACGTGATCCCGATGACCGAGCGCTACGGCCTGTGGCACCCGCAGGAGGGCATCGTCAACGGCCACTTCGCCGCTGACGAGCGCGAGCTGGTGCAGCGCGTCGGCATGCTGCGCCTCGGCGTCTCGAAGGTCGTCGAGGACCCGCGCTACACGCCGGACCGCGAGGCGAAGTACACGATCGCCGACATGGTCACCGGCTGGGGCGTCGCCGAGTCGGTCGTCCACTACTACGGCGTCTACGGCGCCGCGCTCGGCCAGAGCCTCGCCGGCAAGCGGGTCATCGTGCAGGGCTGGGGCAACGTCGGCTCCGCGGCGGCCTACTACCTCTCCCTCGCCGGGGCCCGGATCGTCGGCATCATCGACCGCGACGGCGGCCTGATGAACGCCGACGGCTTCACGCCCGAGGAGGTGCACGCCCTCTTCGTCGGCAAGGACGGCAACGCCCTGCGCGCCGAGAACGTGATCCCCTTCGCCGAGCTCGACGACGCGATCTGGGACATGGGCGCCGAGATCTTCCTGCCCTGCGCGGCCTCCCGCCTGGTCACCGTCGAGCACGTGAAGCGCCTCGTCTCCGCCGGCCTCGAGCTGATCTCCGCCGGCGCCAACGTGCCGTTCGCCGACCCGGAGATCTTCTACGGCCCGACCTACGAGTTCGCCGACCAGCACGTCGCCGTGATCCCCGACTTCATCGCGAACTGCGGCATGGCCCGCACGTTCACGCTGCTGATGGAGGGCATCGGCGAGGTCTCCGACGAGCTGATCCTCGGCGACGTGTCGCGCACCATCCGGGCCGCGCTCGAGCGGTGCCACGAGCGGTCCCCCCACCCGACCCTGCTCGCCGCGACGGCCCTGGAGATCGCGCTCGACCAGCTGGTGTGACGGGGGTTCCTAGACTGCCGGGGTGGAGCACGAGTACCTCTACATCGCCGGTGTCGGCCTGGTCATCTCGATCATCGCTGTCGCCTTCTCCCGCCGCACGGGCGTCGCGACGCCGCTGCTGCTGATCGCGTTCGGCGTCGGGGCGAGCTACCTGCCGGGCGTGCCGGACCTGCACGTCGAGCCGGACCTGATCCTCGCGGGCGTGCTTCCGCCGTTGCTGTACGCGTCGGCGGTGCGACTGCCGGTGCTCGACCTCCGGCGCAACCTCGGACTGATCAGCTGGCTGGCGCTGGTGATCGTGGTGGTCGGCGCGCTCGGGGTCGGGTACGTCGTGCACCTGCTCTTCGACGTACCGCTGGCCCTGGCGATCGCGCTCGGGGCGGTCGTCAGCCCGACCGACGCGGTGGCCGCGACGGCGATCGGACGGCGGATGGGCCTGCCCCCGCGGGTGATGACGGTGCTCGAGGGCGAGAGCCTGGTCAACGACGCGTCGGCGCTGGTGGTGCTGCGCTCGGCGCTGGTCGCCGCGTCGGCGGGCACCTTCAGCCTCGGCCACGCGGTCGGCGACTTCGCCTGGGCGGTGGTCGGCGCCCTCCTCGTCGGTACGGCGGTCGGCTGGCTCACCGTGCTGGTCCGGCACCGGCTGGCCGACCCGGTGCTCAACACGTCGATCTCGTTCGCCGTGCCCTTCCTCGCGTTCGTCCCTGCGGAGGAGGTGCACGCCTCCGGCGTGCTCGCGGTCGTGGTCGCGGGCCTGGTCACGGGCCACCAGGCCGGCAAGAGGTTCTCCGCGCGTCACCGCCAGATGGAGCGCACCAACTGGGCGACCATCAGCTTCCTGCTCGAGAACGCCGTCTTCATCGTCCTCGGCTTCGAGCTGCCGCGTCTCCTCGCCGAGGCCCGGGGTACGACGTCCGACAGCCGGATCGCGGCGATGGTCCTCGTGGTGCTGCTGCTCCTGGTCGGGCTGCGGTTCGTCGGGGTGGCGGGTCCCCTGCTGATGGACCGGCTGCGCCGGGAGGAGCGCGCGGACCGGGTGCGGGAGCGGCTGGGCCAGTTCGAGGAGAGGATCGAGGGCCTCACGCCGTCGAGCACGCAGGAGATCCAGCGGGTCAGCATGGCCAGGCGCCGGCTCGCCCGGGCCAGCGCCGACATCGCGTTCGAGCAGCGCGAGCCGCTGACCGGCCGGGCGGGGCTCGTGCTCGCGTGGTCCGGGATGCGCGGCGTGGTCACGCTGGCCGCCGTACAGACGATCGACGTGGACGCCGAGGGCCGCTCGACGCTGGTCGTCGTCGCCTGCCTGGTCGCGGTGGCCTCGCTCCTGCTGTTCGGGCTCACCCTGCCGCCGCTGATCCGGCGCCTGGGCCTGCGGCCGGTCAGCCCGGCGAAGCAGCGCGGCGAGTTCTTCACGCTGATGCAGCAGCTGCGCGACGACACCGTCGCGCAGCTCGGCCCGATCGGCGAGCTGGTGGTCGACGGCGAGCCGATCGACCCGGCGCTCGCGGAGTCGCTGGAGCGCCGCTTCCTGCCGATCCTGCTCGGCACCATCCAGCAGCTGCGCCAGCAGAAGCCCGGCCTGCGGGAGAAGTCGCTGCTGGTCCAGCGCCTCTACCTCGACACGATGCGGGAGGCGCTGCTGTCCGAGCGCTCGATCGGGGCGTACACGAGCGAGACCTACGCGCAGGCCGAGGCGTTGCTGGACCGCGAGGAGCAACGGCTCAACGCGGGCATCTGACCGGCCCGGCCGTCTCCTCCGTGGATCGGCCGTCCCATCCCGACCGGACGTGTGTGAAGATCGGCTGCAGCCCGCGGTACGACGGGCGACGGGTGCCTGACCTGACGAGGGGAACGATGGACATGGCCGGCGACAACGGACGCATCTGGGGCGACGAGGGCTCCGTGGACGACGACCTCCGGCCGGATCTCGGCCGACGCGACGAGGCCCCGAACGACCCGCTGTCCGGCGTCTACGAGCCCAACGAGGCCCTCGACGGCGCCTTCGCGCCGCCCGAGCCGGCCGAGGAGCCTGCGCCGGAGCCGGCCGAGGACTCGTGGACCGACGCCACCATGGACCACCCGGCCGTGCCGGCCGCCGATGCGTCCGCCGACGACGAGAGCCCTGCCGCGGACAGGGAGCCAGCCCCGGCCCCGTCGTCGTACGACGAGCCGGAGCGCGGCACCACCCCCGCCCCGTCGGCCCAGCACTTCCAGGACGTGATCGCGCTGCGCCGCGAGGCCGAGGAGGCCGCCGCGGCAGCGCTCAGTGAGCGGCGCGAGGCCACCAGCCAGGCGTCGCGGATCATCGAGGAGGCCCTGCGCGCGGCCGAGAACCTGCACGCCGACGCGCAGCGCAGCCTCGACGAGAAGCGCACGGCGGCCGAGACCGAGGCGTCCACCATCCTCGAGCGCGCCCGCGCCGAGGCGGCCGAGATCATCAAGGCGGGCGAGAACGACGTCCTGGAGGCCCAGCGGCTGCGTCGCGAGGCCGGCGCCGAGCGCGACCGGCTCAACGCCGAGCTGGAGCGGATCCGCCGTACCGCGCAGGAGGAGCTCTTCGCCGAGGCCAACCGCCACACCGCCCGGATGGACGAGATCCGTACCCGCGTGCTCCACGGCGTCGAGGCCGCGACCGACAGCCTGCGGGCCTCGGACCGCGGGGTGACCCGCGCCGACGACGAGCCCGCCGCCGTCGAGGCGCGACCCACCTTCGTCACGCCGCCGCCGGCCGAGCCCGCGGCTGCGCAGCCGGCAACCCAGACCGCCGCCCCCGAGCCGACCCGCGAGCCGACCCGCGAGCCGACCCACGTCTGGAGCCCGCCGCAGCCGGCACCCGCCCCGGCCGCTCCCACGGCACCGGCCGCCCCCGCGCCCACCGCCGAGGACCTGCTCAGCAGCCTCGGGGGCACCACCCCTGCTCCGGGCATCCCGGCGAACGCCCCGATCACGCCGTACACCCCCGGGAGCTCGAGTGCCCCCGCCGTGTCGCCGGACCACGACAGCGACGACGAGCCGCACCGCAAGCGCGGCTGGCGACGCCGTTCCTGACCCGTTCTCGCATCCGATACGGCACGCGTTCACCCCGTGCCTGTGACACGGAGTCCGCCTACCATCGTCCCCAGCGGATCAGCGACGCCCCGGCAGGTGGGACTGGCGTTGCGTCGCCGCAGGCATGTCCGTTGCATTGGGGGTCGCGGACGGCCTGCCTCCCGAGACAGGGCGTGCAGGGCAGATGTGGGGGATGGTGGCGCGCCTCGAGGCGCGCGTCGGGATCGGTGATGCCGCCCGACAGCACTGGTACGACGCCCAGGCCGCGATCCGGCCGCGGGAGGGTCGTCCGCACGCCGTGCGCCGCAGCATCCTCGCCAACGCCCTCTCCCTGATCCACTTCGACGACGACGCGGACGTCCGCGACCTGCAGCGTCTCGACCAGGAGATCGGCAGCAACCAGACGGCGTCGCTCCAGGACGAGGTGCTCGCCGCCATCGACCCCGTGCCGGGACGCCCGCTGGTCACCCAGCTGGTGCGCACCCTCGGGGAGCGCGCCTGGGGCAAGCCCTCCCGGACCCCCGGCAGCCTGACCCACGACGACCCTGACCTGCGCGAGCTGTGCGCCGGCGCCGCGCTGCGGCTGCTGATGGTCGACGACGGCGAGGACGACCGGCCGCTGCCCACCCTGACGACGGAGGAGGCGCTGCTCGAGGTCTTCCGCGGCGGCGACGCCGGGCTGTGGCGCCGGATGGTGGCCGCCGCGCTCTCCGAGCCGTGGGCCGGCCGGACCGAGCACCACCTCTCGCTGCTCGACCCCGACGAGCGCCCCGGGGAGTTCCAGGGCATCCAGGCCCTGGCCGGCATGGCCCGCCGGATCGCCGAGGAGGACGAGCGGCGCGCCGTCGCCGACCACATCCGCGCCACCATCGCCGGCACCGGCCTGACCCAACGTGAGTTCGCGTCGCTGGTCGGTACGTCGCCGTCCCGGCTCTCGACGTACGTCACCGGCAGCGTCACGCCGTCCGCGGCGATGCTGCTGCGGATCAACCGGATGGCGAAGCGGGCCCGCTCTTCCGCCCACGGTGTGCCCGACGGGCCCGCCTGACCCACGAACCGTGCCAAGTGGCACCACGAACCGTGCCAAGTGGCACCACGAACCGTGCCAAGTGNGGTGTGGCTCCTGGCAACCACCGTCCACACTTCGTGGTGCCATCTCCCACGGTTCGTGGTGCCATCTGCCACGGTTCGTGGTGCCATCTCCCACGGTTCGTGGGGGACGGCGGTGATTAGCCGAAGCGACGTGAGCCGACGACCTCGTCGTCCGAGCGGAGGGTGAGCGTCCCGGTGGGCGCGACCTTCTGGAAGCCCTCGTCGATGCCGACGGCGTGCACGGTCAGCTGCGGCGGCTCGGTGCCGGTGTAGTCGTAGTCGCACACGAGCGGGCCGGAGGCTCCGGGACCGAGGACGATCTCGAGCTTGAGGCCGACGGGCGTGCCGTCCGCGGTGTGGCAGGTCCAGCCGGCGCCGTCGATGTCGCGCTTGCCAACGATCACGTCCTGGTCGAAGGCGAAGGTCGCCGACAGCCGGCGGTCCGCACCGGGCTGCGCCTCGGCGTCGACGACGAGGTCCCAGTGGCCCCACACCGGGTGCGGGTGGGCGGTGGAGGTGACCGAGGTGAGGGTCGCGCAGGGGACGAAGCCACCCAGGTCCCCCGTGAAGGTACGACGCGAGCCGGACCGCAGGACGTAGCCCGACCGGGCCGTCGCCTCGACCGTCCAGGTCCCCGCCCTCCCGTCGCCGGCGGTGCGGGCGTAGCTCACGCCGCGCGTGCTCGGCAGGTCGAGGCTCCCCCACGTGCCACACCCGGCAACGGCGCGGGCGCGGGGCGCCACGGCCTCGACGACCACCGGCCTCGGCGCATGCGGCCGGGGCCGGGCCGGCGCGTTGGTCGGCTCGACCGGGACGACCGGGACATGCTCGGCCACCGGCTTGACCTGCGGCCTGCGCACGACCGGGTCGGGTGGGGGGTCGGCGGGAGGAGCGGCCTCGACCGGGTCGTCGGCCGTCGGCTCCTGGCTGGTGCGGGTGTCCGCGGAGGTCGGCTCGGTGTGCTGCGCGCGGACCACCCAGGTGGCGAGCCCGGCGACCCCGACCGCGACGGCTGCGGCGGCCGCGACGGCGGCCGTGCCCGACGTACCCGAGCTCCCGCCGGCGCCACCCGCTCCTCCGGGCGATGCGCCGGCCGTGCCGACGCCGGCCACACCCGACAGCCCGACGAGCCATGCCAGCCCCTTGCCGGAGGCCGGCAGCGCTCCGAGGAGGACGACCGGGAAGATCCAGGCGGCGAGCTTGCGGTTGACCCGCTCGACCTGGAGGTACGCCGCCAGGCACTCCTCGCAGGAGCCGATGTGGTCGGCGACCTTCTCCTCGGCACGGGAGCCGAGGTCGCCGCGGACGTACTGGCTGAGCCGCTGACGGGTCCAGTTGCAGTCGGCGACGGCGGTGGTCGCGACGACGTGCTGGTCGAGGTAGGCGCGGCGCAGGCCCTCACGGGCGCGGTGCGCGAGCGAGGAGACGGCGCCGGCGCGCATGCCGAGCAGGTCGGCCACCTCGCCCGGCTTGCGGCCCTCGACCTCGACGTGCCAGAGCACCTTCTGCCACGTCTCGGGCAGGGTCGCGAAGGCGAGGGAGGCGGTGTTGTCCTCGAGGTCCTCGACGAGCTCCTCGGCCGAGGGCTGGGCGTCGTCGAGGAGCCACGGCTGGTCGGAGACCGGCGCCTCGCGCGGTCCGCGCAGCGAGTCGCGGAAGCCGTTGCGGATGGTGACGTGGAGGTAGGCACGGAAGTTGTCGCGCGGCCCGCGGCCCGCGCGCAGCTGCGCCAGCACCCGGGCGAAGGACTCGGCGACGAGCTCCTCGGCCTGCTCGGCGCCGACCAGGATCGTCGCCAGCTTCCGCGCGTCGTCGACGTGGTCGCGGTAGAGCTGGTCGAAGTCCGGCTCGGCCGGCAGCACTCCCTCCGCGGTCACGGGTGATCCTCTCGTCGGCTCGTGGTCGCTCCGGGCACACAACGACCCGTTCGATCGTAGGTCTCGGAGCAAGACTTCGGGGATCGCGAAAAAACTTTGCAACCAAATCTGAAAACCGCGTGATGTTCCGTGCGCCCCCGCGTCTTGGTGGGTGCAGGTGCCGCTCTCGGGACGGCACCTGCGCCACCCGGACCGACCCCAAGGACACCGCATGCCCAGCACCACGCGCACCCTCACCCCGTCGCAGCCTGCCGCGTCCCCGACGCCCACGCCGGAGCTGCGCAGCCAGTTCGCCGGCCACCCCGTGCCCGTCCAGGCGGGTACGACGCTGCGCCGGATCCTGTTCGCGACGCTGGACCGCGCCGACCGGGTGCCCGCCGACAAGCGCGAGGTGTGGGACCAGTTCGTCCGGGTCCTCGACCAGAACCGCAACGACCCGCGGTCCACCGCCCGCTGCGCGGTGCTCGCCAACCTCGTCGCGCTCATCGTGTTCGACGAGCCGACCGACTACGCCGCGACCGTCGAGCTCGCGACCCAGCTCGGCCAGCCGCGCCTGGCCCGCCTGCAGCACCGCGCGAGCATCGCGCTCGAGCGCGACGCCTCGATGCCGTGGACCACGACCGCCGTACGCCGGCTGGTGACCTGGGATCTCGCGTCCCGCCTGGGCGGCGACACCACCGCGAGCGACAACGACGAGGACGTCGCCACCACCTGCGCCGTCATCGCCCAGAACCTGGTCTTCGAGGACCTCGACCCCGAGCGCGCCGCTGCCCCGATCACCTCGGTCGCCGAGCTGCACCGCCTGATCGACCACGGCACGATCGCCGACTGGCGCTCGCACCTCGGCCCGATCGCCGCCAGCCCGTGGGGCCCGTACGCCGACCTGCTCCTCGACCTCGGCCGCGCGTCCGACCGGCCCTCCGCCCTGGCGGCGATCGCCAGCTCGATCGAGCAGTGCCAGGAGTGGTGCCGCGAGCGCGAGCGCGACCAGGTCGCCCGCGAGATCCGGCACCTCGTGGCGCTGAGCGGCGCGTCCCAGCGGGAGTTCGCCTCACGGATCGGCACCTCGCCCTCGCGCCTGTCCACCTACGTCCGCGGCACGGTCACGCCGTCCGCGGCGATGCTGCTGCGCATCCAGCGCGCCTCGCGGATGCTGCAGCGCCAGTCCACGCGCACGGTCCTGGAGGCCAGCCGCTAGGACGCACGAGGCCACCACGACGGGAGCGTGGTCGGGACTGGCCGGGACCGCGGAGCTGGGGGGCTCGCGGTCCCGGCCAGGAACGATTTCTGGTGTGCTCCGCTTGGGTGGGTCCGGTGCCGGGCTCCAGTCCCAGCATCATGAGCGGGTCCGAGCCGTCACCCGCGGCGGGCGGCCTGCCGGCTGAGCTCGGCCTTGGCGAGCGCGTTCTTGTGGACCTCGTCCGGGCCGTCGGCGAAGCGCAGGGTGCGGATGCCGGCGTACATGTTGGCCAACGGGAAGTCCTGCGACAGCCCACCCGCGCCGTGCACCTGGATCGCCTTGTCGAGGATCCACTGGACCGTCTCGGGAGTCGCGATCTTGATCGCCTGGATCTCGGTGTGCGCGCCCTTGTTGCCCACCGTGTCCATCAACCAGGCCGTCTTCAGCACCAGCAGTCGCAGCTGCTCGAGCTTGACCCGCGACTCCGCGATCCAGGTCCGCACCGTGCCCTGGTCCGCGATCGGACGACCGAACGCGACCCGCTCCTGCGAGCGCTCACACATCATCTCGATGGCACGCTCGGCGATGCCGATCGAACGCATGCAGTGGTGGATCCGGCCCGGGCCCAGACGGGCCTGCGCGACGCCGAAGCCACCGCCCTCCTCACCGATCAGGTTGCTCACGGGCACCCGTACGTCGGTGAAGCGCAGCTCCGCGTGGCCACCGTGCTCGTGGTCGTCGTAGCCGTAGACCTCCATGCCGCGCAGCACCTCCAGACCGGGGGTGTCCCGCGGGACCAGCACCATCGACTGCTGGCGGTGCCGGTCGGCCGTCGGGTCCGTTTTTCCCATCACGATGAAGATCTGGCAGTTCGGGTTCATCGCACCGGTGATCCACCACTTGCGGCCGTTGAGGACGTACTCGTCCCCGTCCCGCACGATGCTCAGCTCGATGTTGGTCGCGTCCGAGGACGCGACGTCCGGCTCGGTCATCGCGAACGCCGACCGGATGTCACCGTTCAGGAGCGGCTCCAGCCACTGCGCCTTCTGCTCGGGGGTGCCGAACATGTGCAGCACCTCCATGTTGCCGGTGTCCGGCGCCGCGCAGTTCATCATGGCCGGGGCGAGGTGGATGCTGCGCCCGGAGATCTCGGCGAGCGCGGCGTACTGCACGTTGGTCAGGCCGGCCCCCTCGACGTCGGCGTGCTCACCGGGCAGGAAGAGGTTCCACAGGCCGCGGCTGCGGGCCTCGGCACGCAGCTCCTTCATCACCGGCGTCGAGTCCCACGCCCACCGGTCGTCCAGCTCGCCGAGCTGCTCGTGGAAGACCTGCTCGGCCGGGAGCACGTGGCTCTCCATGAGGTCCAGCAGGTTCTCCCGCAGTCCCTCGGTGCGTGCGTCGAAGGCAAAGTCCATGGCTCAGTTCTCCTTGATGGCGCTCAGACCGGCGTCGAGCAGGGGATGGATGGCCTCGCCGATCCCGGCGAAGCCCTCGCCGACCGTCTGGCCGGCCAGGTGACGGCAGTGGATGCCCTCGAGGATGGCGGCCAGCTTGAAGGCCGCCAGACCGAGGTACCAGCCGAAGCGGGACAGGTCGCGATCGCTGCCGGCGGCGTACGCCGCGACGATCTCGTCCTCGCCCAGGAAGCCCGGGGCGAGCGCCGCGTCGGTGACGACGGCACCCGCGGCGCCGGCGCCGAGGCGGTGGTAGGTCAGCATCAGGGCGAGGTCCGAGAGCGGGTCGCCGAGCGTCGCCATCTCCCAGTCGAGCACGGCGGTCGCCCGGTCGTCCGCGTCGATCAGCACGTTGTCGAGGCGGTAGTCGCCGTGCACGATCCCGGTCGCGGACTCGGGGGGCACGTCGGCGGCCAGCAGCGCGTGCAGCTCATCGGCCGCGGGCAGGTCGCGGGTGTACGACGCCTCGAGCTGCTTCTTCCAGCGCGCGACCTGGCGACCGAGGTAGCCCGCGGGGCGGCCGAAGTCGGCGAGCCCGACCTCGGCCGGGTCGATCCGGTGCAGCGCGGTGAGCACGTCGACCAGCTCGACCGAGATGGCGCGGGTCCGCTCCGGACCGAGCTCCACCAGCTCGGCGGCGTCCCGGTACGGCGTACCGGCGCACCGCTCCATCAGGTAGAACGGCGCGCCCAGCACGTCGGTGTCCTCGCAGAAGGCGTCGGTGCGCGGCACGGGGACCGCTGTGCCCTGGAGCGCCGACATCACCCGGAACTCGCGACCCATGTCGTGTGCGGTCGCGAGCACGTGGCCCAGCGGCGGGCGGCGCAGGATCCACTCGTGAGTGCCGTCCGTCAGGACGTAGGTCAGGTTGGACTTGCCGCCGGCGATCAGCTCGGCCCCGAGCTCCGCACCCGCGTCCGGTGCGGCGCCCGGAAGCCAGGCCGCCAGGCGGTCCAGGTCCAGCCCGGGCAGCTGGTGAGCGCTCACACGCCACCGCCGAGCAGCACGCCTCCGTCGACGACCAGCGTCTGCCCGGTCATCCAGGCAGCGTCCTCGCTGAGCAGGAAGGCGACGACGCTGCCGATGTCGTCGGGCACCCCGAGCCGCCGGAGCGGGTACGCCGCAGCGACCTCCTCCTCGCGGCCCTCGTAGAGCGCCGTGGCGAACTTCGTCTTCACCACGGCCGGCGCGACCGCGTTGACCCGGATGTCCGGTCCGAGCTCGACGGCGAGCTCCTCGGTGAGGTGGATCAACATGGCCTTGCTGGCGCCGTAGAAGGCGATGCCGGGCGCGGGCCGCCGGCCGGCGACGGACGCGACGTTGACGACGGCGCCGCCGTGCTCGCCCATCCACTGCCGGTGGGCCTGCTGCACCCACGAGACCGCGGCGACGCAGTTGACGTCGACGATCTTGCGGGCGACGTCGAGGTCCATCTCCATCAACGGGCCGTACGCCGGGTTGATGCCGGTGTTGTTGACGAGCAGGTCGGCGCTGCCGAAGGTCGTGATCGCGCGCTCGACGACCTCGGCCTGATGGTCGGCGTCGCCGGCGTGGCCGGCCACGCCGAGAGCGACGTCCGGACCGCCGAGCTCGGCGACGGCCTCGGCAAGGGCGAGCTCCTTGCGGCCGGTGATGACGACCCGGGCCCCGTCGTCGACCAGGCGCTGGGCGATGGCCAGGCCGATGCCGCGGCTGGCGCCGGTCACGATCGCGGTCCTGCCCTCGAACCTGCTGCTCATCTGCGTCTCCTCGTAGAATAACTAAGCGCTTGCTTAGTTTGGTAGCGTCTACTGTGCCCGCCGTACCCCGATCCCGTCAAGCACCCGAGGAGGCGACCGTGGCCGCACCGTCCCGCGCCGAGGCGACCCGCGCGCGCCTGCTCGAGGCAGCGGTCGCGGCCTTCGCCGAGAAGGGCTTCCACGGCACCACGACCCGCGACATCGCCGGCGCCGCGGGGATGAGCCCGGCGGCGATGTACGTGCACCACAAGTCCAAGGAGGAGCTGCTCTTCCTGATCTCGCGCGAGGGCCACGAGCAGGCGCTCGCCACCGTCCGCGACGCCCGGGCCTCCGCGACCGACCCGGTGGGCCAGGTCGCCGCCGTGGGCCGCGCGTTCGCGATGTTCCACGTCCAGCACCACACCGTGGCCCGGGTCCTCAACTACGAGCTCGCCGCCCTCAGCGCCGAGCACCGCGCGGAGATCGACGAGCTGCGCACCGGCATCGACCGCGAGCTGCGGGCCCTCGTCGCCGCCGGCGTCGAGGCCGGTGCCTTCGACACCCCCAGCCCCGCCCTGGCCGCGACCGCGCTCGCCTCGATGGGGATCGACATCGCCCGCTGGTACCGCGAGGACGGCGAGTGGACGCCCGAGGAGATCGGGGACTACTACGCCGACCTGGCCCTCCGGCTGGCCGGGGCTACAGGTCGACCTGCAGCGCGCGGTGGTCGGAGACCTCGGGCTCCGCGATGATCCGGAAGTCCCGCACCGCCGCGGGATCCGAGACCAGCAGGTAGCTCGCGTGCCGGACCGGCTTGGGGTAGCTGCTGGTCCGCGTGTCCGCCGTCCCGACGAGGTCGGTGAGCCCGATCCCCGCCAGCACCGCGAAGGTCTCGCTGTCGGGCAGCAGGTTGAGGTCGCCGCAGACGACCACGAGGTCGCCGGGCTCCCGGACGTCCTCGACCAGCTCGGCCAGCCGCTCCGCCTGGGCGCGCCGGGCGGGGCTGTCGCCCTTGCCCGTGTCGTCGCGCAGGCCGTGCAGGTGCCCGAGCGTCAGGAACCGCCCGTCCTGCTCGAAGCGCGCCACCTGGGCCGCACGCGGCCGGTTGCTGGCGGGCCAGGCGTCGCCGTGGTCGGCGTACCGGCCGTGGACGTACGCCGCCCGCGCCGCGACCACGAGGGTCGTGGGACCGGTGAGCATCCCGAGCCCGAAGTGCTGCCGGTGCACCGCACCCGCGTCGTCGGTCACCGGGCCGGAGTCGCTGACGGTGAACCAGCCGTCGTGCGCGGGCAGCGCCGCCTCGACGTCGGCCATCAGGTCGGCGCGCTGCGGCAGCACCCGGGCCTCGTCCTCGAAGCGGGTCCAGCCGCCGAGGTCCGGCGTCCGGGTCACCTCCTGCAGGCAGACCACGTCGGCGCCGGTGGTCGGCAACCACGCCGCGAGGTCGTCGTACCGGGCTCCGCCCCAGGCGTTCACCGACACGATCCGCACGCGGGGATTCTAGGAGGGGTGGCCGACCAGACGATCGCGGGAGACGGTGACGTGCAGCCGCTCGAGGGTGCGCAGGTGCTCGTCGGCCCGCGCCAGCAGCCGGTCCAGCGCGAAGGGATCCAGGCGCTGGTCGTCGTCCGCGGCGGCCCGGAGCACCTCGAAGCCGGCCCGCTTGCCCGTCACCGCGAGCCGGAGCGTCTCCAGCTCGACGACGTCGGTCAGCGGCGTCCGGTGCACCAGGCTCCCGTTCGGCTTCAGCCGGCCCAGCAGCTCGCCGGCACGCGCGAGCGTCGTACCGATCACGCTGGGTCTCGTCCCGACCCGACGCATCATCACCCGGAGGGCCTCGCGATCGGCCGCGACCTCGCCCGCGAGGTCGCGGATCTCCGCCGCTGCCTGCGTGTCGGGGAGGTTGCGTCCCACGCGCCGGAAGGCGGCGACGCCTGCCGTCGAGCCCGCCCAGTGGTGCTGCAGGTAGCCGGTCAACACCTCGTCGTCCACGACGAATCACGCTCCCGGATCGTTGGGGAACCCCGAAGTACCCGCCGACCCGGTGACCACACCCGGCCGAATCAGCCGACGGTGCTGGCCTCCCGACACGCGAGGCAGCGCCACCACTGGACCAGGAGGTGGCCGTCGCGGTCGTACGTCGCCGGCCCTGGCGCGTGGTCGGTGAACCGGTCGCACGCGAGGCACTCCAGCTGGCGGGTCACCCCGGCGTCGGCGGCCGGCACGCTGCGCCGCGCCAGGAGTCGAGCGACGTCCTGCGGCGAGGGGGCGTTGTCGGGCACATACCGACGCTACGGAGCGCGACGCCCGCGCGGTATCCGCTCAGCGCCGAGGTGGCTGTCCCGTGCGCGCAGGGTGGCGCCCAGGTCAGGGGCTCAGGACCGGCGCAGCGTGGCGCCGGGCGTCTCGCCGTACGCCGAGCGGTAGGCCTGACCGAAGTGCCCCTGGTGACTGAAGCCCCAACGGGCGGCCACCTGGGCGACACTGGCCTCTGCCGGGTCCGCCGCCTCGAGGTCGCGGCGCACGCGGGCCAGGCGGACCGTGCGGAGGTGGCCCATCGGCGTCGTCCCGAGGTGGCGACGGAAGGCGAGCTGCAGCGCGCGGATGCTGACGTGCGCAGCGGCGGCGATCTCCGCGGGCGTGAGGTCGAGGTGGGCGTGGGTCTCGATGTGCTCGAGGGCACGGCGCAGGGTCGCCGGGTGGGCGTCGCGGCTGTCGGCCACCCGGTCCACGGCCGCGGTGGTGGGGAACGCGGCGAGGACCTGCGCGGCGACGTACCGGTTGACCGCGCCGAGGACCAGCGGACTGCTCGAGGCGACCGGGTCGGACAGCACCATCTCGTCGAGGTGGTCGATCGCGGCCCGCAGGCGCCGCGCCGCAGCCGCGTCGACGGGCCGGTGACCGACCAGCCGCACCGGCTCGTCCGTGCCCGGGGAGGCCACGTCGCCCAGGAGACTCGGGTCGATCAATGTGACCGTGTAGCTGGCGTGGTCGACCGTGCCGCCGTAGGGCCGGCCGACCGGCGACAGCGAGAACAGCTCGCCCTGGCCGAAGGTCTCCGCCGCGCTCCCGTCCGGGGCGTGCCCCGCGAGGGTGCCACTCGTGATGTCGCACAGCGCGATCCGGTCGAGCGGGTCCACGTCGTAGGAGAGGTCGAACCCGAAGTCGACCCGGTCGATGCTGATCTGCGCGGACGCGCTGCGGGCGATCCGCGCGCTCGGACGGGCGGTCGTGCTCCCGACCCGCATCGGGCCGTAGTGGGCGTTGAGGAACTCCTCGGTGCGAGCGAGCTCGGTGCTCTCGAACAGCAGCATCTCGCCCCCTTCGGCCGCGCCGTCGGTCCGAGCGTACCGGCGGCGCCGAAGCAACGGCTGGGCTCGACCCGTCAGGGTGCCCGGCGCGCCCCACGTTCGACGGCCTGCCCGTGCGGGCTCGGCTGCAGGCCGGAGGCGAGACAGGCCTGGCGCAGCGCGTGCACCGCGGCCGGGAGGTCGCCGAGCGCCTCGAACTGCGCGGCGAGCTCGACCCAGTCCTGCGCGACGAAGCGGTTCCTCTGCTCCACCTCGTGGAGCAGCGCGACGACCCGGCCGAATGCCGACCGCGCCGCCCCCTCGTCCCCCAGCGCGGCGAGGGCACGTCCGTGCGCCAGGTGGGCCTCGGCGACCTCGAGCGGCGCCTCGGGCGATGCTCCCGCGACGGCCGCCTCGGCGAGAAGAACCGCCCGTTCGGGGTCGCCGGTCATCAGTACGGCGCCGGACAGCACCGTGTCAGCGTGGGCGATCTCCCCGGTGCTGGCCTGCGAGCCGGCCAGCTCGGTCCGGGCCCGCTCCACGTGATGCACCGCCTCCTCCGGCCGAGGCTCCGGCAGGTGCAGGTGGAGGCGCCCGACCTCGAGGCGCAACCGGGCCAGGTTGCGCGCATCCGCCGTCTCTCCCAGCAGCGCGAGCGCCCGTTGGGCGTGGTCGATCGCCGACTCGACCTCACCTCGCTGCGAGTGCACCACGCTGGTGTTCCAGTACGCCGATCCACGCGCCACCGGCGATCCCGTCGACTCGGCCACCGCGACCGCCTCGGCGCACAGCCGGGCAGCGATGTCGAGGTCGCCGCGCTCGACGTGGGCCATCACGACGGTCATCGACAGCTGGATGCTCTCGTCGGTGCGCCCCAGCTCCTCCGCGGCGATCCGCTCCCGCATCCGGTCCCCCACCTCGACCGCACGCGCCAGGTCGCCCACCGTGCGGTGGCACCGGGACAGGGCCGTCGCGACCACGAGCGACGCCGTGCCACTCGCCTCTGCGAGGGCCGCCTCGAACCGGGGGATCGCCTCGTCCAGCCGACCGGTCGCCTCCAGGCAGCGGGCCAGCACCAGGTTGCCCCGCGCCACCAGGTCCGCCGCGCCGAGCTCCTCCGCGCGAGCAAGGTGGGTGCTGGCCTGGGCCGTGGCGTCGACCGCCTCGCCGTTGAGCAGCGCGAGCTCGGCGTACCCCAGGCCGAGACGCACCTCTTCAGCAGCGGAGGGAGTCGATGCCATGTCGGTCCTTGACGGGTGGAGACGTGGGGCGGGAGCAGCAGGACGAGGGTGAGGCCGTGACCCAGTATGACCGGCCGTCGCGAGGACGATCACGCCTCACCCTCGCAGGATGGTCGCGGTTTCTTCGCGGCGGTCATCAGCCTTCGAGCTTGCGCACTCGGAGGTCGTCGACGACTGCGTTGAGGTCACCATCGGCACCGGCAGCGCGGCGTTGGCGACCGGCACCGCCGCCATCTCGGACGATCCGCTCCACCCCCGTGGTGACGCGGGCGAGGTCGCCTGCGTCATCGAGCGCGTCCCCCACGTGGTCGAGCAGGGTCGCGAACGCGGCCGCGGCCGCCACCGGCAGGCCGCTGCGGGGGTCGACGAGACGATCGCTCACACCGAAGCGTCCGGCCCGCCACCCGGCGCTGCGCAGGCCGTCAACGCGCCACGGCGCCGGCGCGACGCCCTCGCGAGCCTCCCGGGCAGCCGTCTCGGTGAGTCCCCGCGCCAAGGCAGCCACCACCAAGGTGTCCTCGAGCGAGGTGCACACGTCAGCGACGCGGAATTCCACGGTCGGATACCGCGCCGACAGCCTCACCTCGAGGTTGAGCAGGCCCACATCCAAGATGGCCTGGTCGCGCAGGAGCCGCAGGATGAGGGCGTCGTACTCGGCCACGTCGCCGAACACCTCGTGTGGTCCGCTGCTCGGCCACATCCGCCACAGCTGGGAGCGCCACGACGAGAACCCCATGTCGCGCCCGTGCCAGAACGGCGAGTTGGCGCTGAGCGCCACCAGCAACGGCAACCAGGGGCGCACCCGGTCCAGCACCGCGATTCCCTCACCCCGGTCGACGACCTCGACGTGCACGTGCAGCGCGCGCATGAGGGACT
Organism: Nocardioides sp. Root240; assembly: GCF_001428825.1. Lineage (GTDB taxonomy): Bacteria > Actinomycetota > Actinomycetes > Propionibacteriales > Nocardioidaceae > Nocardioides. Next base: position 715,540 of record NZ_LMIT01000010.1, read on the forward strand.
CACCACCGAGCCCGGCGTAGTGTCTCGCGATGCGCGCGAACCGATCCTGCGCGACGTGCGGGCCGGGCGACGCCACGAGGACCGGGGTCGCCACCGCCAGCGGGCTGACGTCGAGGTGGGCTCCCGCACGCGCCAGCGCATCACGGCCCGATCGCAGGTGGGCTTCCCCGTCGGCGAGTCGGCGGAGCGGAGGCGTCACCACCTCCACCTGCGCCTGGAAGAACTCCTGCTCCAGCACGGTGCCCGCAAGAACGTCGGCACCAGCGCAGCGGGCGAGCAGGTCGGACGCGCGTGGCGCGGGCGCGCCGGACCCGTCAACCAGGAGCAGTTCCTCCTCGATGCCGAACTGGCGTGTGCTCATCGCGTCCCCTCCGCCGCCATCTTCGCGCACAGCGGGCACCCATCGGGGTCGTTGCCGTCGAAGGATGACGGGCCACAGGAGTCTCACTCGCTTCGGAGCTTCCGCCTTGACGAAGGCACCGGGGCTCCAGCCCTTCCGCTGTTGTGATGGGAGTGCTTTCATGCGTAGGACGGCAGTGTTGCTCCCGGAGCCGCCGATGCAGCGTTGGGCGAGCAGTAGGGGGGAGAGTGGCCGAGCAGCCAGACACGCCACGGGTCGGTCGCTTCGCCTACGACGTGACCACGGAGAGATGGAAGTGGGACGACGAGGTCTTCCGCATCCACGGAGTGGAACCGGGCGCCGTCGAACCGACAACGGCGTACGTGCTGGACTGCAAACACCCCGAGGACCGCGATCGCGTCGAACGCGTGCTGACCCAGGCGACCCTCACCGGTGAGCCGTTCAGCGTCTGTTACCGCCTCCATGCCGCCGACGGCCGCGAACGACGCGTCGTCCTGGTGTGCGAAGGCGGCGTCTGCGACACCACCACGGAGGTTCCGGTCACCCAGCTCGATGGCTACTACGTCGACCTCACCCACGACTTCGCACGGGCCACGAGTGAGGAAGCCCGTGGCGCGGTCGCCGCCTCGGCCGAGCATCGCGCGACCATCGAGCAGGCCAAAGGCTGCCTGATGATGGCCTATGGCCTCGACGCGGAGCAGGCGTTCGCGATGCTGCGCTGGTGGTCCCGGAACAGGAACGTGAAGCTCCGCGACATCGCTGCACACGTCACCGAGATCTCCACCTCGGGCCAGCTCAGCCATCAGAGCCTCCGCACCGCCGTCGACAGGCTGCTCCACGACGCCCCGCACTACTGACTGCCGCAGGGGCCAGCTCCTCCTGCCGACGCGCGCCGCGAACATGCTCGGCCCCGGACCTCCTCGGCTGGTCGGGCGGTCTTCGGGGCAGTTCTCTCGACCCCGAAGACCTCAGCGGAACCGAGTCTGCAGCCCCACTCCGCCGTCCCCGAGCCGTACCCGACCGTCCGCCGAGCACCCGGATCGGAGCCTGACCCGAGGTGTTGGGCGGGCCGTCGTGTTGCAGAGCGGGATCGCGAGGCCCCTGGTTCCTGAGCTGCAAGGAAACTCCGCCGCAGGCCCCGAGGAGAAGGCGGGAAGCGCTCTGCGTTGCCACGCGGGTCCGAAAATGACAGCAGGTCAGGCCCGGGTTCCCGGGCCTGACCTGCGAGGAGTCCTGCGCGCCTGTAGGGATTCGAACCCCAAACCTTCTGATCCGTAGGGCTCTGGCGGGGTCACTGGTGCCGACTTGGCACGCCTACGGCCGACACCTTCGTGTCGCCAAAGTAGCAGGTCAGAGCCCCTCCCGCCGACCCGTCGTCCCCAGTCGGAGCCGGTCGCGGTGAGCCGCAGCTTCGCCTCACCGAGGGTCAATTGAGCCGAGAATGAGCCGGGCACCCGCCACCACCAACGACGCTCCTGGGCGACCTCCAAGGCGGACACAGTAGGTCACCTCAAGCTGTCACCTATCCGTGCAGCACGCCCGATCGGGCTAGTCCAGATCGGCCGACCAGTACCCCGTCTCGCTGCGATTACGAGACCACGGTTTCGGGGGCGCCCATGCAGGACCGTATTTCTCAGTGAGCGCTACGAGTTCGCCGTTGCGAATCGCAATGCAAGGAGCACCGCTGAAGAAGAGGTGGTACAACTCGTCGGCCCAAAGGTCGTCGCGCAACTCGACATTGTCGAGCTCCAGTTCGCCAGCGCGAATCGAGCGAACGTATAGATCGGCGACGAGGTCGAACCATTCTCGGGTGCCGAACTCGATAGCGATGACCTTCCCCCCATGATGAAACGCAACGTGTCGCCATCGTCGGGGTCGACTACCGGTGCTGCCCACTCGGCAATCACCTGCAGGAACGTGCGTTCCCAAACCGCTTCAACGCTTGGCAAGCGGCTCGTCACGCTGGAGCGGACGTCGGTCAAACAGTCGGGTGCCCTTGCAGTAGTAGATGGTGTCGAGATCCACCGGGAATGCGCTCATGATGCGGCGTCCTGTCTCCCCGAGAATAACTGCGATGACCGCAGCGTCAGAGATCCGACCGGAGAGATCCTTGAAGTAGACGCGCTTGGCGTAGCAGAACCGGGTGGGCCCTCGGTCTGTAACTCGATCTGGGTCGGTGATGGTCGCTTAAGGCGCTCGGGCCCAACCGACGTCAAGTGGGGTGCGCACACGCTGCCCCGGGTCGCCCGTCGAGTTCCAAGCGCAACTGAAGGTCCGGCGCCGACGCGACTTCCTCCGAGACCGATCTGCCGCAGGGCACGGTGCGCACCGCGGATGACCGTCGAGCCGGGAGGACTCGAGCAGCGCGGCGAGGAGATCGAGCACCGCCCGTCCACATGGGCCTCTTGACCGACATCGAGCGGCGCCATAGCATCGAATGTACAAATGTACATTCGATGCCGCCGCACTCCGCCGGCGCGACCCGAACAGGGAGATTCCCATGTCAGTAGAAGCCCGCGCGCGCCGCTCGCCAGCCGACGAGTACACAGGGCCGCCTGCCCGTCTCTTTCGCGGCGAAGAGTGGTTCGAACGTGACCTCGCCGCGATCTTCCACTCGAACTGGCTTGTCGCCGGCCACGTCGACGAACTCGACAAGCACGGCAAGTACGGGTACATCACCTTTCGCGTGGGCGATGCCGAGGTCGTCGTCCGACGCGCCAAGGACGGCGCCCTCCGCGCGTACCACAACGTGTGCCCCCACCGGGGGGCTCAGTTGTGCGATGGCCCGAGCGGCGACTCCCGAAGCAGGAATGTCGTGTGTCCCTACCACCAGTGGACCTTCGATGTCTCCGACGGCGCGCTGCTGAACTCTCGTCACATGCATGCCGACTTCGACAGCGGCTCCTACGGCTTGCGCGCGGCGCACGTCGAATCGTGGAACGGGATCATCTTCGTCTGCTTCGCCGACACGCCGCCTCCCTCACTCGCCGAGAGGCTCCGGGGAGCGGATGCAGGTGGATACGACCTGAGCTCGATGAAGCTGGCCGCGACCTCCTCCCATGCGATTGCGGCGAACTGGAAGATCGTGGTCGACAACAACATGGAGTGCTACCACTGCGCCGTCAGTCACCCCGAACTGTCCGAACTCCTGGATTGGCAGTTCATTGACGACGAGGAGAGCTTTGACAGCTTCGCCGCCGAGCGAGCCGCCGGGCTCGATGTCTTCACCTTTCCCTTCCCCGTGCCGCAGGTCTCCTTCGGGAACAAGAGCGTCAGCAAGAAGGCGCTGCAGCGGCTGGACGGACAACCTGCGGCCCAGTGCCGCGCGATCCATTGGGAACCCGGGATTGCATTGGTCGCCGCCGAGGACCACGCCTGGCTTTTCGTTCCTGTCCCGATCGCGCCGGGCGCCACCGAACTGCGCCAGTACTGGTTCGTCCACCAGGACGCAGTCGCTGGCGAAGACTACGACGAAGAAACGGTCAAGGAGTTCTGGAACACCACCATGCTGCAGGACCGAGACCTGTGCGAGAGCGTTCATCGAGGGATGGCCAACCCGGTCTACCGGTCGGGTCCACTGAACCGCAGGTACCAGGGGTACAACGCTGGTTTCTACCGGTGGTACGAGCAGCAGATGATCTCCAAGTTCCCGGACCTCGCCGATGAGATCGCGCCCCTTCCCTGAGCACCACAGCCCATCGGCGCCGATCAACCCGCCCGTAGTGTTCCTTGCTGGCTCGCGCTACCGCGACGGACGACTTCGGCACCACCGCTCTCATCCGCAGGTAGAGGGGCAATGAACACACAGACAACCATCCGAGGTCCGCTGATCTCGATGGCCGGACCAGCCTTCGACGGCGACGTCGTCGTGGTGGGAAAGACGCGTGCCGCGACCGGCGTGGCCGTCCTCACGTTGAGCGCCGTGAGCGGCGCACGACTCCCTTCGTGGACGCCTGGCAGTCACGTCGACCTGGACATCCCGGATCTGCCGACCCGCCAGTACTCACTCTGCGGCGATCCGTCGGACCGCGACACCTACCGGATTGGGGTCCTTCTCGATCCGGGCGGCGGAGGAACTTCCTGGCACATCCATGAGGTTCTCGACGTCGGCGACACGGTCCACCTTCGCGGTCCGCGCAACCACTTTCCACTGCTGGAGGCCTCGCGCTACATCTTCGTGGCAGGGGGAATCGGAATCACCCCTCTGCTGCCCATGCTCGCCCACGCTGAGGAAGCCGGCGCTCATTGGTTATTGGAATACGGAGGCAGAACCAGAGGCTCCATGGCGTTCGTCGAGCAGTTGCAACGCTACGGCGACAAGGTCAGGTACTCGCCCGAGGACGAAACCGGCATTCTGGACCTCGCCGTCATTCTGGGGCACCCCCGCGACGACACGCTGATCTACTGCTGTGGCCCAGAGCCCCTCTTGGCCGCCGTCGAGGCCCACGCCGTCAACTGGCCGCCGGGAGCACTCCGCCTGGAGCGGTTCTCCCCGAGGATCGCGTGGGACTCCGGGGGCGCCGAGGAATTCCAAGTCGTGCTCGCACGCAGCAACCGCCAGGTCAGCGTTCCTTCGGATCACAGCATCCTCGATGCCGTACGCGCCGCCGGGGTGAACGTCGAGTCGTCGTGCCGAGAGGGTGTCTGCGGCACCTGCGAAGTCGCGGTGCTCGAGGGGATCCCCGACCACCGCGACTCGGTCCTGGACGAAGACGAGCGGAAGAGGAACGACTGCATGATGATCTGTGTGTCCAGGGCACGAAGCGAACGCCTCGTCCTGGACCTCTAGAACGCCCCAACGGACGTGACCAACGCGCGTGACGCGTCGCGTTGCCCTGTGGGTACTGGGTGCTCACCGCCTGTTAGGCAATGACAGGGCGATGACCCAAGATGGCCCACATGCCCAAAGGTGTTGCCGACCCCGAGCGCCGTGACCGGATCGCCGCAGCCGCGGTCGACATCGTTGCCAGGCACGGCGTCGACAAGCTCACCCACCGCGCTGTCGCCGCGTCAGCGGGCGTCCCCCTGGGTTCGACGACCTACCATTTCAGTTCGCGGGACGACCTTCTGCTCGCAGCAGTCGAGCACGCCAAGCGACGTTGGGACGTGAGCGTGGCGGAATGGGAGGCCTCCCTCGCCCCGACAACCGACCTCGCATCGGCACTGGGTGATTTCGCCGTACGGACGACCGGTGAGGCTCGCGCCCAAGCTGTCGTCGAGTACGAGTTGTACATCGCGGCACTCCGGCGGCCGGCCCTGCGACAGCTGAGCCTCATGTGGGACGAGACACTTCCGCGAGCGGTCGCGCGCCATACCGACTCCGTCACGGCCCAGGCGCTCTCGATGGCCCTCGACGGACTGGTGGTGCGTTCACTCGTCAGCGGAGAGCCGCTGACGTTGCCATCAGTGAAACCCATCTTCGATCGGATTCTCCGGGGCTGACCCGCCAACCCTGGGTGTTCAGGTGCTGCGAACGGCCGTGGCGTCCTTCCTGACCTGGCTCGAATCCAGACGATGTGCGTCGCCGAGGTCCCGCATCCAGACTCTCCGAGCAAAGCCGCGCTCTGGTGTCGATTGGCCGGGCAGGCGAACTCGTCCTCGTCTCCGACGGCACGATCCGTACCGGTCTCGGCCACGGCTGTCTCCGAGACCTCACCGCCGAAGGATCGTCGACAGCGTCGCCACGTCACTGACCCTCCGACTGGGGTCCACGGCGAGCGGCTTGAGCAGGAGAGTTGTGACCCCGGCCGCGGCGAACTCCTTCACCTGATCAGCGATGTCCTCCTCCGTGCCGACCAGCGAGACCGCGCGCACCAGGTCGTCGGGGACCGCCTTGGCGGCGTCCTGCTTGCGCCCGGCCAGGTAGAGCTCCTGGATCTCGGTGGCCTCCGAGTCGTAGCCGTAGCGCCGTGCGAGCTGGTTGTAGAAGTTCTTGTCCCGTGCACCCATGCCGCCGATGTACAGGGCCAGCTGCTCACGAATCGGGCGTAGCACCTCCTCGGTCGGCTCGGCGACGGCGAACGACAGCTGCAGCATGATGTCGAGGGGCCCGAGCTCGGGATCGCGTTTCGCGAAGCCCTTGTCGAGCGCCTCCCCCCAAGCGGTGCCGGCATGCTGGGGATGGAAGAACAGGGGCTGCCACGATTCCGCCAACTCGGCGACCAGGGCGACATTGGCTGGCCCCAGGGCCGCGATCGAGATCGGGATCCGTTCCCGCACGGGATGGTTGATGAGCTTCAGCGGCTTGCCGAGCCCCGTGCCCTGCTCAGGCGGAAGGGGAATCCGGTAGTGCTTGCCCTCATGCTCCAGTGGCTCGCGGCGCCACACCTTCCGGCAGACCTCGACCACCTCCCGGCTGCGTCCCAGTGGAGCGTCGTACGGAACGCCGTGGAAGCCCTCGACGACCTGCGGCCCGGACGCGCCGATGCCGAGCGTGAAGCGGCCGTTCGAAACGTGGTCCAGCCCTGCGGCGGTCATCGCCAGCAGCGCAGGAGTACGGGAATAGACCTGCAGGATGGCCGAGGCGATCTCGACCGTCTTCGTGCGCGCAGCGAGGAAGCCGAGCCGGCTCACCGCGTCGAACGAGTAGGACTCCCCGACCGCGGCGAGCTGGAGGCCTGCCTTCTCATAATCCTGAAGCAGGTCTGCGGTCTCTTCGAAGTCGTCGGTATGACTGAGAATCATGCCTAGACGCACTGGGGTTCTCCTCGGTTGGCGGGGCTGCTCGAGCGCGGCCGTCGAGGACGCCGGCTCGGCTCGTCAGGTCACGGGACCACGACAAGCTTTCCGACGTGGGTGCGCTTGAGCAGCTGCTCCTGTGCCGCGCTGAGCTCGGCCAGCGGATACGACGCTTCGAGCATGGGCTTGAGTCGACCCCCCTCGATCAACTCCGCGAGGCGACCGAAGGTGTCCGCCGTCGGGTTGGTGATGCCGTGCATCTCGAGGTCCTTGTAGATCAGGTCGCGCAGGTCCATCGCCGTCGTCGGGCCCCCAATCGCGCCCGACGTCGTGTAGCGGCCGCCGCGACGCAGCACCTTCAGGATGGGCCCGAACAGCGGGCCCCCGACGACATCGGCGACCACGTCGACGGCCTGCTCCCCCACCAGCGCCTCGACCGATCCCTGGAGATCGGCACTGTCGCGCGGCACGAAGAGGTGCGCCCCCAGCGCGAGCAGGCGCTCCCGCTTCGACTCACTGGCAACGGCGACGATCCGGGAGCCGCGGACCAGCGCCAGCTGGATGAGCGCCGTTCCGACACCGCCGGCCGCTCCGGTGACGAGGAGCGTCTCGCCTTCACGGAGGTCGGCACGGACCAGCATCTCCTCGGCCGTGTCGTAGGAGCAGGGGAAGGTGGCGAGCTCGGCGTCAGTCAGCGACGTGGTGATGCGGTGCGCGTTGGTCGCGGGCACGGCGACGAACTCGGCGAAGCCGCCATCACGCTCGCTGCCGAGGTACTCCACGAGCTGGGCACGCAGCGGGAGCCGCGGGTCACGGACGCACGGGTCAACGAGGACCCGCTCCCCGACGCGCTCCGGCGCGACGCGGGGACCGACCGCGGCGACGTGCCCGGCGACCGCGGCGCCCTGGATCCGCGGAAAGGCGACTGTGGCCTTGTTCCACGACGACGCCGCGTCGTCGTCGCGACCGTGCAGACCGAGCTCCTCGGTCACGCTGGACTCGACCTTGCGGTCGTACCAACCGGTCCTCGTGTTGATGTCGGTGTTGTTGAGCCCGCAGGCCCCGACGCGGACCAGCACCTCGCCGGGGCCGGGCGTCGGGGTGGGTACGTCGTCACGGCGCACCAGTCGGTCGATGCCACCGTGCCCGGTGAGCACCACCGCGCGCATGAGCGTGGGAACGGCTGCTTGGGTCTGCACGAGATCTCCTGTGTTCTGCGATCCGGGACGACTAGGGCGCGAGCTCGGGCTTGACCATGACGTGCTTGAACTGCGAGTACTCGTCGAGGCCGTGGCCGGAGAGCTCCTTGCCGTAGCCGGAGTCGCGGAACCCGCCGAAGGGCATCTCGGAGGCGGTGAAGATCTGCTGGTTCACCCACACGGTGCCGAAGTCGAGCTCGCGCGTGAAGCGCAGCGTCCGGGCGAGGTTGGTGGTCCACACGCTGGCCGAGAGGCCGTAGTCGACGCCGTTCGCCATCTCCAGCATCTCGTCGTCGTCACGGCCGCGCTGGATGGTGACGACGGGACCGAACACCTCCCGCTGGATGATCTCCGAGCTCTGGTCGATGTCGGTGACCACGGTCGGCGCGTAGTACCACCCTGCTCGCGGGAGGCGTTCGCCGCCCGTGCGGATGACGGCGCCGTAGCCGCGTGCCCGCTCGACGAAGCCCTCGATCCGCTCGAGCTGGCGCTCCGAGATCACCGGTCCCATGGTGGTCGCCGGGTCATCGGCGTCACCGACCTTGATCTTGGCGACCTCGGCGCAGTAGGCCTCGACGAACTCGTCGTACGCCGCGTCCTCGACGATGATGCGACAGGCCGCGGTGCAGTCCTGGCCGCTGTTGGCGAAGCCGAACTCGACCAGGTCACGGGCGGTCTGGGCGACGGGGCTGTCGGCAAAGACCACGATCGGCGCCTTGCCCCCGAGCTCGAGGCTGGTGTGCTTGAGCGTGGCAGCTGCCAGCGCGGCGACGGTCTTGCCGGTCGACACGTCACCGGTCAGGGCCACCATGCGGATCGCGGGGTGCTCGACGATCGCGCGCCCGGCGCGGCTGTCGCCCAGCACCAGGTTGACCACGCCGTCGGGCAGGAACCGGTTCATCAGCTCGACGAGCTTGATCGTGGTCTGCGGGGTGAGCTCCGAGGGCTTGATGACCACGGTGTTGCCGGCGGCGATCGCCGGCGCCAGCTTCCAGGCCGCCATGAGCAGGGGGTAGTTCCACGGAGTGATCAGTCCGATGACACCGAGCGGCTCGCGTCGCAGCCAGGAGGTACTGCCGTTCGCGTACTCTCCGGCCGCAGGGGCGTGCGAGAGCCGAGCCGCGCCTGCGCTGAACCGGATCACGTCCCAGGCCCAAGGCATCTCGTCACGCGCGTGCGTGATGGGCTTGCCGACGTTCTCGCACTCGAGGAGCGCGAACTCCTCGGCCTCCGCCTCGACCGCGTCCGCGATCTTCAGCAGCAGCTCCGCCCGCTCGACGGGCGGGGTGTTCCCCCACGCACGCTTGGCGGCCACGGCGCGCTGGACGGCCTCGTCGACGTCTGCAACGGATGCGTTGCGGTAGGTCGCGATGGGCTTCTCGGTCACGGGGTTGATCACCACCGACACGTCCGTGTCCCCGGCACCGGCCAGCCAGCTGGATGCGGTCTGTCCACTCTCGACAACGGTGGTCATGCTGATCTCCATTCGTGTGTGAATCGACGGCTTCGGGGCAGGGACGAAGTCGTGCCAGGTCTCCCAGTCTGGGCGACGAGCGCGACTTCGGCATTGGAGCCGGCGCAGACGAGCGGCTCAGGCGTTGGTGGATCGCCAAAGACTGCTCAGCTCACCGGCACGTGTCGGTAGAAGTCGGCATGCTCGGGCGCCAGTGGCTCGTTGCCGAGGATCAGGTCAGCCGCTCGCTCCGCGATCATCATGACGGGCGCGTAGAGGTTGGCGTTCGGGATCGTCGGCATCACCGACGCGTCCACGACCCGCAGTCCCTCGACACCACGGACCCGCATGGTCTCCGGGTCCACGACGGCGTCGTCGTCGGTGCCCATCTTGCAGGTGCCGCAGGGGTGGTAGGTGGTCTCAGCATCGCGGGCCACCCAGTCGAGGATCTCCTTGTCGGTCGCCGCCGCAGGTCCCGGGGAGAGCTCGCCGCCGTTGTACTTGGCGAAGGCCGGCTGGTTCAGCAGCTCGCGGGTGATGCGGACGCCCTCGACCCAGTCGCGACGGTCGCGTTCGGTCGACAGGTAGTTGAACGTGAGGGCCGGCGCCTTGGACGGGTCGTTCGTACGCAGCTTCACGTGTCCCTTGGACTCGGGCTGCTGGGGACCCAGATTGATCTGGTACGAGTGGGGAGTCGGCGCGGGCGTGCCGTCGTTGCGGACGCCCAGGGGGAGCATCGTCAGCATCTGGTTCGGCATCGGCGCGTCGGGGTGGGAACGGACGAAGCCGCCCGCCTCGAAGTGATTGGTGGCTGCCGGGCCCGTGCGGCGGGTCAGCCACTTGAGTCCCGTGCCCGGGTAGGTTCGCTTGCGGAGGATGCCCGCCATCGACACGGGCTGGGTACAGGCGTACATGACGAACGCCTCGAGGTGGTCCTGCATGTTCTCCCCCACACCCGGCAGGTCGTGGACGACGTCGATGCCGAGCGTTCGGAGCTCGCCGGCGTTTCCGACGCCGGAGAGCTGGAGGAGCTGCGGTGAGTTGAAGGCGCCGCCGCAGAGGATGACCTCGGCACCGTTGACGACCCGGCGCCCGTCCCGACGTGAGGCGAGCTCGACGCCGATCGCCCGCGTCCCGTCGAAGACCACCCGCGTGACGAGGGCACCCGTCACGACATCGAGATTGGGACGGTCCCGGATGGGATCGATGTAGGTGCGCGCGGCGTCGTACCGCTCGCCATTCTCGATGTTGGAGTCGAAGGGCGCGAAGCCCTCCTGGCGGTAGCCGTTCACGTCATCGACGATCTCGTGTCCGGCCTGCGCCGCGGCCTCGAACAGGGCGTCGAACAACGGGTTCTCGACGGTGTGGCGATGCACCGGGATCGGGCCGGATCGGCCGCGGTAGATCCCCGTCGGGTCGGTTCCGGCGAACCGCTCGATCTTCTTGAAGTACGGCAGGGNCGCGCGCTGGAAGAACATGCCGTTGATGCAGCTGCAGCCGCCCATGAGCTTGCCCCGGTAGTGGGCGATCCTACGGTTCCCAAGACCGGGCTCGGGCTCGGACTCGTAGCACCAGTCGTAGAACCGGTTGCCCATCACGAACAGGAAGGCGGCCGGGACGCGGACCGGGAAGTCGTAGCGTGAGTATCGGTGGCCCGCCTCGAGGACGAGGACCCGATTGTTCCCGTCGGCCGTGAGCCTGTTCGCCAGCACGCAGCCGGCGGACCCGCCCCCGACGATGATGTAGTCGTAGTTGTCGTGCTTCATCGAAGCCCTCTCCGGGTCGGGAACGGTGCGCCCTTGGCGCTGGCGGCACGACCGCTGCCCGCGGCGTGGGCCCACTCTGGCCCGAACCCGCATTCCAGCTCCATAGTGAACCTCCCGAACGTGGCGGTCATCCGTTGGTCAGGTACCCGAGACCGAGTGCCGTGGGAGCAGCGCAGGCGGCCGATCGACGGTGAGCGCAGGCAGTGGGCCGTCCCATCGCTCGACCTCGATGAGCGTGTGCTGCGCGGTCGTGCCCTGGGAGAGCAGCGACGAAGGCAGGTCGGCCGTCAGGACGTTGGGGTTCCCGTGGCGGCAGAACGACGGGTCGTCGGGATCGGGGTCGTACCACGCCCCGGTGGCGAGTTGGACGATGCCGGGACGGATTTCCTCGGAGACCACGAGGCCCGCGAGGCAGGTGCCGCGGTCGTTGCGGAGCAGGATGGTGTCCCCGGTCCGCAGGCCGCGGGCCTCCGCATCGGCCGGATTCATGCGCGCGGGCTCGCGGCCGTTGACCTTGCTCTGCTGGCTGGTCTGCCCAACGTCCAGCTGACTGTGCAGCCGCGTCTTCGGCTGGTTCGAGATCAGGTGCAGGGGATGAGCTGGGTCATGGGTGCCGAGCCATTCCCGCGGTTCCAGCCAGACCGGATGCCCCGGGCAGTCGTCGTACCCGAAGGCGTCGATGGTGGCGGAGAAGATCTCAATGAGGCCCGAGGGCGTCGCCAGCGGGTTGCTGACGGGGTCGGCACGGAAAGCGGAGTGGAGGATCTGCCGAGGGTCCTCGACAGGGATCTCCAGGTGGTCCGAGGTCCAGAACTCCTCGAAGCCGGGAACCGGGTGGCCGCCGACCGCCATGCGTTCGGCCCAGCCGTCGTACAGGTGGTGGAGCCATTGCCTCGTGGTCCGGCCCTCACTGAAGCAGTCGTCGATCTCCAGGCGCCCTTCGAGACCGGCGAAGATGGCGTAGTCGTCCCGGGCCTCACCAGCGGGCTCGGTCAATGCCGGCATCGGGAAGAAGAACGGGTCGTTGCGCCCCGAGCCGTAGTCGTCCCGCTCGATGCTCATCGTGGCCGGAAGGACGATGTCGGCGTGGCGCGCGGTGCTCGTCCAGAACTGTTCGTGCACCACGACGGTGGACGGTCGCTTGAACGCCCCCCGGAGCTTGGCGAGATCCTGGTGGTGATGGAAGGGATTGCCACCGACCCAGTAGACGAGGTCGATCCTGGGCAGCGTGATCTGCTGGCCGTTGAAGTCGATGACCTCACCGGGGTGGAGGAGCATGTCCGAGATGCGGGCGACCGGGATGAAGGAACGCTCCGGGTTGCGGCCTTGCGGAAGGGAGGGCGGACCCATC
>NZ_LMIT01000010.1:728354-814585 GCF_001428825.1 Nocardioides sp. Root240
GACCGACCTGACCGAGCATCGCGGCCAGCGTGACCCCGAGCCAGATCGGCTGCTCCCCGTGGTCCTGACGCTGCATCGACCAGCTGAGGTTGATCATGGTCCGCGACCGCGCCATTGCGCGTGCCAGCTCCTCGATCGTCCTCGCGGGAACCTCGGTGAGGGCCGATGCCCACTCCGGCGACTTCGGCGTCCCGTCCACCTCACCGCGGACATAGGCGATGAAGCGTTCGTAGCCCACCGTGCAACGGTCGAGGAACGCGCGGTCGGCGAGTGACTCCACGTCGAGCACATGGGCGATGGCGAGCATGAGCGCGGCGTCGGAACCCGGCCGGGGCGCGATCCAGTCAGTGCCGGCCTCGGCGAAAGCATCATCTCGGATGGGACTGATGTCCACGAAGCGGCATCCGGCCTCTCGCGCCCGGCGAACACCTTCACGCGTCCCGTGCTTGGCGATCCCTCCGGGCCCGACAGCAGAGTTCTTCTCCGACAACCCTCCGAAGGAGACGAACAGCTCCGTGTGCTCCGCGATCNGGGCTCCCGACGTCCCGTAGCTGTAGTCGCCGACGGCTGAGACGTAGCCGCCGAGGCAGTTCAGGAACCTGTGGAGCTGGCTCTGCCCATGGTGGAACCTGCCGGCACTCGACCATCCGTACGACCCGCCGTACACGGCCGATGGACCGCTCGCGGTGTACACACGGCACAGCTCGGCGGCCAGGAGGTCCAGAGCCTCGTCCCAGCCGACCTCGATGAACGGCTCGTCCCCGCGTCCCGCGCCCCCGGGGCCGTTGCGCAGCCATCCCTCGCGAATCGCGGGACGAGCGATGCGGGAGGCGTGGTGCTGGCTGGTGCCCACATTGCCGATGATGGCTCGGGGATCGGGATCGCCCGACCAGCCGGTGACGTCTCGCAGGGACCTTCCGTCGGTCTCCGCCTCGAGCATCCCGAAGTGGGTCAGGTGTCGCGACCTCATGAACTCTCGACTCCCTTAGGTTCCGGGTGATTGCTCAAGTCTGACGGACGGCGGTCTACTGCCGACCGATGCGCTGGTAGACGCTCGGCTGGAGACGCTTGAGGGCGGCGGCCGTCAGTACGCCGGCAACGAAGATTCCCCCGATGACGACGAGCAGTGCGTTCGACAGCGTCTGAGAACCGCCGGTCAGCAGATTGAAGTTCACGATGCCCAGGACCAGACTTGCGCCGAGCCCAATCGCCGCCAGCACCGGGATCACGGTACGGCGCCAAGTGGTCTCCTGAGTGTCGCTCGAACGCATGTAGCGCATCACCGCGAGGTTGCTGCAAAGAAGACCGCCAGCGTCGCGACGGAAGCGATACCGAGGATCGCGGCGTAAAAGGCGAGAGGCTCGACATCGAGCACCACGATCGGCACGAAGATGACTGCCGTCGCCACGCTCATCGCCAAGGATGCGGCGTGGGGGGACCCGTGGCGCTGGTGCACGCCCGAGAGCGCTCGCGGAAGGATGCCGTCCGCGCTGAGGTTGAACACGTAGCGCGAGGCGACGTTGTGCGCGGTCAGGAGGACGGCGAACGCGCTTGTGTTGACCAAGACATTTGCGGCATCCGTTGTGAACCGGCCAGCGAACTCGGAGATGCTCGCGTGCATGACTCCTTCGGGATCAGCAAGCACCGAAGCAACCGCGTTGCCCACGCCGAGCGAGTCGATGAAAAGCCAGGAGGTCACGCTGTAGAGGACACCGGCCGCTGCGATGACGCCAAACGTGGCGCGCGGAATCGCGCGGCGCGGGTCACGAACTTCGTCCCGGAAGAGAACGGCCACCTCGAAGCCACCGAACATGCCCATGGCGAAGAGGATGCCGATCGCGAAGGATCCGTCGAACAGGTGCGCCGGTGAGAAAGGGGCAGCGCTCAGGTCGTCTGGACCGCCACCGTGGAGGATGACGGCGGTGTCGTACACCGCCACCACGACAAGCTCGCCGAACAGCAGCAACGTGGTGATCTTGGCGGACAGGTCGATGCGGAGATAACCGAGCACGGCGGTCAGTCCCCAGAACACCGCACCCCACACGTACCAGGGCGCGCTTGGACCGTGAAGGGTGTCGGTCACGAGCGCGCCCAGCACGATGCCACCGAAGGCGACGGTCCCGGAAGCAACGCAGAAGTACGCCACCAGCATGGTGAAGCCGGAACCGAGGCCGACCTCGCGGCCGAGGCCGGCGGTGATGAACGAGTAGAACGCTCCGGGCCGCGGCAGTGCCTTCGACATGCGGATGAATCCGTCCGCGAAAGCGGCGAGGATGATTCCCGAGATGATGAAGACGAGCGGCGTACCGACGCCGTTGCCCGCGACGAGCATGATCGGGATGATGCCGACCACGACCACCAGTGGCGCGTTGTAGGCCATGATGCTGAAGAACAGCTCCAGCGTCCCGAGGTTGCCCCGCAGGCGCGGCCCGGTTCCCTGGTCGTTGGCTGGCTGAGTCGTTGAGGTCATCGCGCCCGTCCTTGTCGGCCGTGTCCTGCGCCGGGTTGCGCTCCTGGACGGGATCAGTCTGTTGAGCCCCTGCGGCCGGTGCACTGGTGCATCTACCATTCCGCTGCAGGGGCATTGGGCGTTCGCCAGTGCGCCGCCGGTTGGCCAGCCCCTCAGGCCCGGCGCTCAGGCGTTCGCCGCGGCAGGACTCAACGGGCGTCAGTCTCGGGCATCGCCGACGACGTCATTGCGCGATCGATCAGTTCGGCAAGGTGCAGCCCGGAGCGGGAGGGATCCACCTGCTTGACCTGCATCGAGCAGCTGAAGCCGTCGGTGAGGACCGGCACGTCGGCCGCTGTCGATCGCAACGCCGGTGCGAGCGCCTGCTCCGCGACCGACATGGAGAGCTCGTAGTGCTCGGCCTCGAACCCGAAGTTGCCGGCGACACCGCAACAGCCCGTCGCCTCACGGACCTCCTCGACGCCGAGCGCGGTGAGTGCCTTGCGTTGGACAGCGGCCCCGAAGGTCGAGTATTCGTGGCAGTGGGTCTGCAGGGTGACCGCGGCAGGCAGCGGCCCGGGGGTCCACCCGTCGCTCGTCCACGCGCCGGCGGCCTCGGCGAAGCTCTGGATCCTGGCGGCGACCCGCTCCGCCGCATCGGTGCCCAGGAGCTCGGGCACATCCTTCTTGAAGGCCGCAGCGCAGCTGGGCTCGATGACGACGATCGGCGCATCACCGCTGTCGTCCAGTCGGTGTACGGCCCGTCGCATGACCTTCTTCGCACGTTTGAGCTGGCCGGTCGAGATCCACGGCAGGCCACAGCACGCTTCCGTCTCGCACGTGATCGCGCGACCAGTGGCAGCGGCGACGCGCGCCGCCGCCCCCGCCACCTCGGGGCGGAAGCCCTTGGTGAAGGAGTCGACGAGCAGGACCACTTCAGGGGTGCCGACGGAGGATCCGGCTGTCTCGAGCTGGCGCTCGACGGCACGCCGCGAAGCGAACCGGGGCAGCGCACGCCGTGTCGTGACTCCACCGGCGAAGGCGATGAAGCGACCCAGGGGTGAAGCGAGCACGAGGTTCACGAAGCCCGGGACCCGACCAGTGATCTTCAACCAGAAGGGCAACCAGCCCAGCGTGAAGTGCGCGATCGGTCGCAGGCGGCGCCGGTAGTAGCGGGAGAAGAACTCTGCCTTGTACGTCGCCATGTCGACGCCGGCGGGACAGTCACTTGAGCACGCCTTGCAGGCAAGGCAGAGATCGAGCGCCTCCCGCACGTCCTCCGAGGCCCAACCGTCGCGCTGCGTCGGAGCGGATCGCACCATCTCCTGAAGCACGCGCGCACGCCCCCGGGTCGAATCACGCTCGTCGCCGGTCGCCCGGAAGCTGGGGCACATCACGCCCCCCGTCTCGGTCCGGCACCTTCCGACACCGATGCAGGACTGGACGGCATGGACCCAGGGATCGACCCCGGCCGCTGCGGCCTCGACGGGGTGGAGCGCAAAGCTGGTCCGCCACTCCCGATCGGGGACGCCGGCGAGCGCTAGGTTGTCGTCAAAGGCATCGGGAGCCGTGATGGAGCCCGGGTTGAGGATCCCCACGGGGTCCCACGCCAGCCGGAACTCCTCGAAGGCCGCCATCGCTTGGGACGAGTACATGATCGGGAGCAGCTCCGACCGAGCGCGCCCGTCACCATGCTCGCCGGACAGGGTGCCGCCGTGCCGCACGACGAGCGTTGCGGCCTCTCGTGTGAAGGTACGAAAGACCTGGCGCCCACGCTCGGAGCGAAGGTCGTAGGTCACCCTGATGTGCATGCACCCGGCGCCGAAGTGGCCGTACATGATGCCCGTCAGGCCGTGTGCTGAAAGCAGCTCGCGGAAGTCGGTCAGGTAGTCGGCCAGATCGGCGACCGCGACCGCCGAGTCCTCCCACCCCGGCCACGACTCGCCGCCGCTGGACGGGCGGTAGCTCAGACCGGCGCCGTCCTCCCGGACCCGCCACAGCGCGGTCCGCTCGGCTTGGTCGGTGATGAGGCGACCTTCGCGAAGCCGACCGGATCCGCCCAACCTGGCGAGCAGGGCCTCAGCATGCGACGCGACCTGGTCGGGATGCTCGCCGTCGAGCTCGACGTACAGGAAGGCCGATCCGGCTGGCAGTCCGACGACCGCATCAGGGCCTCGGCGCAGCCGCATGGTCGCGACGATCTCCTCGTCGATCCCTTCGACAGCAGCGGGGTCGAACTCGAGGATCGTCTCGACGTCGCGAGCGGCGTCGACCACGTCGTCGTAGCCGAGGACGACCAGGAGCGCAGAGAGCGGCTTCGGAACGACGCGGACGCGGGCACCCACGACCACCGCGCAGGTCCCTTCCGAGCCCGCCAGGGCGCGAGCAACGTCGAAGCCGTTCTCGGGCAGGAGGTTCGCGAGGTGGTAGCCGGAGACCTGACGAGAGAGGCGTCCGAGCTCTGTCCGGAAGGTCGCCAGGTTCGAGCGCGCGATCGTCGCGAGTCGAACGTTGAGCTTGTTGGCGCGTTCGGCGGACGATCGGTCCGCGGGGTCGGTCGGGCGCAGTCCGCCTGCGGCTGCCGTCAGCCGTGATCCGTCCGAGGTCACCAGGTCGAGCTCGACGACGTGGTCGGACATGCGGCCGTACCTGACCGAGTGATTGCCGCACGCGTCGTTGCCCACCGCCCCGCCGACCGTCGCCCGTGTCCGTGAGGACGGGTCGGGCGCGAAGGTCAGACGTCCTCCCGTGACCGCCTCGGCCTCTCTGCTCAGCGCGGCGAGGACCACGCCTGGCTCGACATCGGCCGTACCGGCTCCCTCGTCGACGGTGAGGATGCGATGCATGTGACGGGAGAAGTCGAGCACCACTCCGGGCCCGATCGCGTTGCCCGCCATCGACGTACCGCCACCGCGGCTGACCACAGGCGTGCGCGTCCCCCGGCAGACCGCCAGGACCGCGACGACGTCGTCGACCGATCGCGGGAAGACCACCGCCAGAGGTCGCACCCGGTAGTTGGATGCGTCGTAGGAGTAGGCGGCCAGCCGGTGCCCGGAGTTGTCGACCTCAAGGCCCGCCGACGTCAGCTGGTCGACAACCAGTTCCCCAGGGTCGCGACCCGGATCATCCTCACGCACCGTTCGTCCGCCGGCGTCAGATCTCGTCGCGCCAGTTCACCGGCGTGATGGAGAGGACGACCTCGGTGCCGATGTCGCCGCCGTACTCCACGATGACGCCCTTGGGCAGGACGACCAGGTCCCCGGGATCGCCCACGGTGACCTTGTCCCCCTCCCGGATCCGGAGCTGGCCCTTGATCACGAAGATCGACTCCTCGTACTGGAGCTGCCACGGGTCGCTGTAGAAGTCCTCCTGGAACACCATGAAGTAGGTCCCCAGCTTCGAAAGAGCGGTACCGGCAGTCCGGTGCTCGATCTTCGCGGGCCCGAAGTCGCGATCCTCGGCGGCTGAATAGCTGGGCTTGGTGACGGTCACACCGGTCACGGCGAGTTCCTCCAGGACGTTTGTTGGCTTGGTCATGCAGTGGCGGAGGCGCGGAGCTTCTCGAAGAGGTCGAGGCGGCGCAGAGCCAGTCCGGGTGCCTCAGGAGCGGCGCGGGAGGCCTCGATCAGGTCGAGGTCGAGCTCCGCAACCACGATCTGCTCCTCCGCGCCGTCGGCCTCGGCCAGGATTCCGTCGTTGATGCCGACGGTCCGGTCCACGGGAGTCGTGATGATCGCGCGACCGGTCGCGTACATCGGCGCATCGAGCGGGAGGCCGCTGGATCCGACCAGCGGCGACATGACGACATAGAGCTGGTTCTCGATCGCGCGTGCCTGACAGCCCGTGCGGACCCGGTGGACACCGCGACGATTCCACGTCAGGGACGGGCAGAAGATCAGATCCACACCCTGGCTCACCAGGTGCCGGGAGAGCTCCGGGAACTGAATGTCGGCGCAGATGAGGACGCCGGCGGTGAAGGGCCCGATGCGGGTCACCAGCAGCTCGTCGCCGCCGCGCGCACCCAGCGCGTGCTCAGGCGGGGTGAGATGGATCTTGTCCTGGCTCTCGACACGCCCGTCCGGGTGCAGGACGTAAGCGGTGTTCCGCAGCGATCCGTCGTCGGCGACCCGGTTGTGGCTGCCACCGACGATGGTCAGGTCGTGACGGGCCGCGAGGTTCGACAGGAACTCCACGATGGGATCGACGAATCTCGGCAGCTCGGTCCAGTAGTCCGACGAGATCGAGTCCACCGTCACCTCATGATCGTCGATCGCCGCAAGCAGGCCCGTCGACGCGAGCTCCGGGAGCAGCACCGCGCGGGCGCCCTTGGCTGCCGCTTCGGCGACGAGCTCCTCGAGGTGGGCAAGAAAGGCACCTACGTCGCGCTCCGCGCGCAGCTCCAGTTGCACGGCGGCAACAGTCAGCGATGGCATGGGGGTTCCTTCTCTCCAACGGGATCTCGGCGGCCGTGACGTCGTTGCCGCTCGCATCTGAGCTGTGGCGGTCCTCGGCGTGGACCGACGCCTGTGAGGCGCGAGAACGACGCTAGGACAGGCCGCCTGGGGTGGTCATTGGCAGATCGGCGAACCCCTGACCAGATCGCTGTGAGATCGCCAGCGAGCTCGGCTCAGCTCAGCATTGCGCGCTGCGGGCTCAGGCCTGCAGCGAAGTCACTGTCCTCGCCGGCGATGCTCTCCGCCACCACCTGTGCACAGATCGGAGCGCTGGCCACACCCCACATGTGGCCGACGTTGACATACGCGCCATCCAGGCGGCCGACGATGGGCAGGTTGTCGGGCGTCTCACTGCCCAGACCGGCCCAGAGACCGGTGACACCGAAGTCGGCATAGCGGTCGAACCTGTCCATGGCGACCGCTGTCATCGCACGCGTGGCGTTGAGGCTGATGTGTGGATTGAGCGAACCGCGCCCATCGATGCTGTGCCCGATGTAGAGCGATCCCCCGTGGTTCAGCGAGATGGTGTCGTCGTACTCCAGCGCGCTGGCCGGCTCGCCATCGTCGACGCTGTTGTCCTCGCCGTAGGCCGGTGGCGCGAAGAGACCAGGGTCGAAGTCCGGGAGGTCGAGGAGCGCGCCGCAGCCGTGGACACCCCGTGGCCCGCGAAGAGGCGGGCTGGTAGCCGTCTCCAGGGGCTGGGTCATCAGTTGTCCCATCCGGGTCGTCTCGATCGGCAGATCGATGCCTTCCGTCCGGAGCATCACTGCCCATGCGCCGACCGCCCAGACCACACCACCCGCGTGAACCTCACCGCGCACGGTTCGGACCCCGGTCACGGCGTCACCGTCGCGCAGCGAGGAAAGGACGGAACAGTTGCGCAGGATCTGGATGCCGTGCCTGATGCAGGCGTTCTCCAGTGCGTTGACGAAGCCGAGCGAGTCGATCTGCGCGTCATCACGGCAGAACGCCGCGCCGATCGCGGTCTCGGGAAGGACCGGAGAGAGCTCTGCGGCGACATCCCGCGAGACCATCTCGATGTCGAGCCCAGCGTCCTGCCGATCACCCACGTAGCGCTCGATCACCGCGCGCTGCTCGTCGTTCTCGAAGAAGAACAGTCCTCCGTCGCGCCGCAGGTCGAAGACGTCACCGAGCACGTCGATGTACTCGCCATACTTCTCTCGGCCCGCACGGGCGAGCGTCAGCTCCAGGCCTCGACGCCGGGTCTGCAACCACAGACCTCCAGCATTGCGGCTCGATGCGCCGTAGCCGGGGAAGCGCTGCTCGACGACTGCCACGGTGAATCCGCGCTTGCGCAGCTCCCACGCCGTACAGAGTCCGACGAGACCTGCTCCGACGACGACGACATCGGCGGACGCCAGCGTGTTGCCTTGGGCCATCTCGAACCAGTCCTCTCGATCAACCTCGGCTGTCGCGGTGCTCGACTCGTCGCGAACCGCAGCAAAGGCCTGCACCCTATCCGCGCCTGGGCCGTCCCGAGCCGTGAAGGCGTGAGCGCTCCCACGAAGGTAGACCCGGCAGCCAGCCGGGCGGGATGAGTACATCTCCAAGCATGAGGGCTGCCCCTCGGAGTTCTACCAACATCTCGGTGCCGGTGGCGGGATAATGTGCCCACGCGAACCAATCGCTCACCAGCGAGCCCCAGCAACCCGGGAGGGCGCATGACGGCGAGGTCATCCACGTGCACCCTTGCCGCCGTCCTTGCCGAGCTGGGGACCGAGGCGGAGCTCCTGGGAGACGAGGCGCACTTCTCGACCCGTGCGGTCGCCGGCTCGACCATCTGGCCGGGGACCGGCAGGCCCCGTCCCGAACCCGATCTCGTCATCGTCTGTCCTCCCGTCCAGGGGACCGACGCCCTGGCTGCCCTCTTCGACACGCTGCCTCTGTCGCCCTCGCGGATCGTGGCCCTGACGACGTCGCCCGCGGTCCCCTCAGCGAAGCTGAGGAAGATGGCTGGTGAGCACGCCGTCATCATCCTTCCCGGGTTCGAGCAGTCCGACGTGGTCCTGGCGATCGCTCGCGCGACGGACAGCCCCGACGAAACGGTCGCGCGCCGGCTGAGCGCCTTGCAACGATCGCTGACGCTGGCGTTGAGCGAGACGGAACCCATTCCGGCACTGCTCACCAAGCTGAAGTCGCTCTGCAACGCCACGGTCGCCCTCGTCGACAAGCGCGGGCGCACGATCCACGCGTCCGGCCCGCTGCCGATGAGTCTGCTGATGGCCGAGATCACCAGCACCGAAGCCCCCTCGCAGAGCGTGCAGGCAGAAGGCTGGTACGGCCTCGCCGATCGGATCAGCGATCCCACGCAGGCCGGCGAGCACTTCGGTTGGCTCATCGCGACCGCCCGCCGCTCCGAGTTCCCCGACGGCTACTCATCGGCCGCCATCCACGTCGCGACCACGCTCGTCGAGGCCAGCCTCCGCATGACCCAGGTGACTGCTCGCCAGGAGCGTGCGGTCCGGTCGGCAGTTCTAGAGGAGGCCATCGCCCTTGATCGGCGCCCCCGAGCTCCGGAGCTTGCAGGACGGTTGGCGGGCTTCGGCCTGTCCTTCAGTGACGAGCTCCGGGCGGTGGTGTGCCAGCCCGCTGAGAGCGATCGCACCGACCGCGCCAACGCGGCGATCGGGGAGCGCATCCCACTCGCCCTGGGACGCGAGGGCATTCCGCACCTCATCTCGGGGCGCGACCGGTACGCGATCCTTCTCGTGCAGTGCACGCCGGCCACCTTCCGTCGGCTGCTGGTGGCCGAGGGCGACTCCCTCCCGGAGATGAATGTCGGGATCGGGCGCTCGATCAGGCAGATCTCCGACGTGGCGGACTCGTTCCACGATGCTCAGCTGGCCGTTCGTTCGTTGCGGCGTCCCCCGCCGGGGACGAATGCGATGTGCTACGACGACTTCTCCTTCGCCACCCGCCTGTTCTCCGACGTCGGTCTGGACAGCATGCTTGCCTGGGCGGACGCGTTCCTCGAGCCGATCGACCGCGACGGGCCGCTGTTCGAGAGCCTGCAGGTGTACTTCGAGCAGCACCAGAACATCAACGCCGCGGCCGAGCTGCTCCACGTCCACCACAACTCTCTGCGCTACCGGCTCGCCAAGACCGAGGAACTCCTCAAGGTCTCGCTTCGTGATCCGGCCGCAGTGGCATCGGTCTATCTCGCTCTCGCAGCAGTGGACCTCGGCAGCATGCAGTCGACCACCAGGCCGCGCCACGTCGCTCAGCCCACCCGTCTGCCCGCGGACATCGAGGCACCCGGTACGCCGGCCGAGCTGTCCGGTCGTCCGAGCGACCGGAGTGGAGTCGTGCTCGGCCTCGAGTCGTGAGACCTACGAGTCACTCTGGATCGGGGCCGTCGGTCCAGGTGTCGTAGACCTCGGAGAGGGTCGGGAACCAGACGTCCGCGTGCTTCGTGACGTGGTCGAGGAACCGCTCCAGCATCAGGATGTTGTGCGCCCGTCCGATCGTCTGCGGATGGAGGGTCCACGTCATCACCCCGCCGGGGCAGCGCTCATAGGCGAAGTCGAAGCTGTCGATCCACCGACGCAGGACCGTCTCGTTGCTCTGCATGAGGGCGCTGCCCTTGAACGACTCCAGCTCAGGAAAGTCGTCGAGGATCCAGGAGACCGGCATCTCCAGCACGGAGCTCGGGGGCCCGAAGGTGTTGCCCTCCTCGAGATCGATCCCCGTGACGACGCGAGGCCGATAGGGCTCGAAGTCTCGTCCCATGAGCGAGGAGTCCCAGTCGAAACCGAACTCGGCGAGCAGATCCAGCGTGTGATCGGTGATGTCGAGGGCAGGCGAGCGATACCCGCGCGGCCGCTGGCCGAGCAGCGAGTCGTGCAACGCCACCTGGAGCTCGAGGAGCCGCCTCTCCTCGTCGAGCTCGAGGGACGGAATGTACTCGTGAAAGACCCCGTGCGCCCCGATCTCATGTCCATCACCGCGTACAGCCTCGACCGCGTGGGGGAACGTCTTCATGGTGTGGGTGGGAACGCACCAGGTCGTGGTGATGCCGAACGTCCGGAACACCTCGAGCAGTCGCGGCGCTCCGACCTCGGCCCCGAACTCACCGCGGGAGAGATTGGTCTGCGATCGGGACCGGAAGGTTCCGATCCAGACGCTCTGGGCGTCGAAGTCGGGGCTGAGGCAGACGGCGAGGCGCTTGTCCTCAGGGAGCTGAACCGGCACTACTTCTGCCCTCCTACTGACGCCCATTCGTCCGCGAAGTTGCGGCCGCGCTGCACGTCGTAGTCGACCTGGTCTCGCGCGATGACACGAATCGGCCGGTTGGCCGCGAGCTCTTCTGAGATGTGCGCAATCACTCCCGGCATCGTCGAGAGGATGGCGACTCCTGCGCCCTCAGCCGGCGTGAAACCGAGTCCATGCAGGACGGCGGCCATGACTCCCACGTCGTTGATGGGGATGTCGCCCTTGCCCGGCAGGGCGACGAAGGCAGCGTGGACCGCCTCGTACAGCTCAGCGGACTCGGGCCAGTAGCCCTCGGCGACCGCGATCGACTTCAAGAGCTGGCCACGTGGATCGACCTTCTTGAACACCGGGTGCCCCAGGCCGGGAATCCTGCGCCGCTCGGCGCGCAGCTGCGCGACCTTGTTCCTCGCGAACTCTGCCATCGACAGCGAGGAGTCCTGGAACTCCCTGTAAGTGCCTTCGATGAAGATGCCGGTCTCCTCGGTGCTCAGCGTGTGCGAGCCGACCGAGAGACAGGCCGCAGCGAGGCCGGCGGCGACACTCGGGTTCGCCGACACGGCAAATCTGGCAGCGACGGTGCCCGGCTTCTCGAGTGAGTAGTCGAGAACCGCGTTGAGGGCCGCGTCCAGGACCCGGATCTGCGATGGCGTCGGCAGTTCTCCCTTGATGAGGAGGTAGACAGAGCCCGTGAAGGGCAGGGCTCCGATCAGGTCTTCGAGGTCGTAACCGCGGATGTACACCTTGTCGTCGGTGGCCACGCTGACCTTCGATGACCAATAGCGTTCAGAGTTCTTCATCGGCTTTCTCCCGTCGCCTGGGACCCGGGGACCACTGTCGCGGCCAGTTCCTGGGCGACGTCACGCCGGCTGACCTTGCCGTTGGTGTTCAACGGGAGCTGGTCGACCCGCACGAACGTCGAAGGGACCTTGTACGACGTGAGGTGGTCACGTGCGAAGACAGCCAGCGCCTCCGAGTCGAAGACCCCTTGCTGACGCGGCACGACGGCGGCCGCCACCTGCTGGCCGTACAGGTCGTCCGCGAGGCCGACGACGGCGACATCGGCCACATCGGGGTGGGTGCGCAGGACGCGCTCGACCTCGGCCGGCGAGATGTTCACGCCGGCACGGATGATCAGGTCCGAGAGGCGGCCGACGACGTACACGAACCCGTCTTCGTCGACCCGAACCAGGTCCTTGGTGCGGTACCAGCCGTCCTCGGTGAGCGCGGCGCGCGTCTCTTCCGGGTCCTGCCAGTAGCCGAGCATCAGCCCAGGCCCCGTCGACAGGGCCTCGCCGACATCCCCGACGGCCACGTCGTGGCCTCCCGGATCGACCACCCGGAGCTGGGACCGCGGCACGACCTTGCCGGCCGAGCCGAGGCGCGGGATCTGGTTCTCGACCGGGTCATAGGTGACCAGCGGCAGGCACTCGGAGGCGCAATAGGCATCCAATACGGCCGTTCCGGTGAGCTCGAGCCACCGCTCGAAGGCAGGCTCGTTGCGGGGCTCACCGCCGGAGATGCAGAGGCGAAGGGTGGCGAAGCCGGAGAGGTCGAACTGCTGGTGATCGGCGTGCTGGACCAGCTTCGCGAAGGTGTTGGAGACGCCGGCCAAGAAGGTGGCGCGGTGCTCGGCCGCCGCCGCGGCGATCGGCTCGGGACGCGCTCGCCGTACGACGATGACCGTGGCGCCGGCATGCAACAGTGCCAAGGACGTGCTGGCGAGCCCGTACATCCACGCCATCGGCAGGCACACGATCCCCCGATCCTCCGCCGAGAGCCGCCACACCTCGGCGTAGGTCTGGGCGCAGTTGAGCACGGCAGTCGCGGACAACATGATGGCCTTGGGGCGACTCGTCGTTCCGGACGAGAAGCAGATCAGGTGCAGCGGCTCGCGAAGCCCCTCGGGATTGGGGGCGGCGTCGTGGCGAACGGGCGGCACGTCCGCCGCACCGAGGAGCGCCGTCGGGATCCGTCCGCGCAGGCTCCCGAGCAGGTCCTGGTCGAAGTCGTCGTCGACGATGAGCAGGGCCGGATCACTGCTGGTGATCGCGTACTCCAGATCCGACCGGCTGGACGACGGGTAGACCGTGACCAGCACGCCCCCGGCCCGCCAGACGCCCAGGGCGGCGGCAAGATAGTGCGCGGAGCTCTCCGCGACGAGCGCGATCCGCTGCCCCGGCTGCATGCCGGCGTCGGCGAGCCGCCCGGCCCAGGCCCGGATCCTGTCGACCAGCTCGCCGTAGCTCCATGTCACACCGGAGTCGATCACGGCGGTGTGGCCGGGCTGCGCCGCAGCGATCTTCTCGACCGCGTCGACGCACGTCGGCTTCAGTTGCTCGTTCATCGCCATTTTCGATCTCCGCTCGAGGGGTCTCGCTGCCCGGATGCGTGCCGCCTCAGGTGGCGGTCCAGCCGCCGTCCACTGCGATGACCTGGCCGTTGAGGTAGGACGCCTCGTCCGAGGCGACGAACAGCACCACGTTCGCGACCTCCGACGGATCGGCCGAGCGCTTCGCGGGGATCAGGAAGTCCATGATCTCCGGGGAGACACCGATTCCTCGTTGCTGCGACGACACGAGATCACCGAGCACCTCCTCGGACGTCGCGCGCAGGTTGGTGCGGATGACACCGGGCGCGACGACGTTGGCGGTCACGTTGGACGGCCCGACGTCGATCGCGAGCCGTCGGTGCATGCCCTCGATGGCGGCCTTGGACGTGACGTAGGCGATCCCGTCCGCGGCACCACGCTGGCCGGCCACCGACCCGATGGTGACGATCCGCCCGGACTTCTGCGGGATCATGACCTCCGCAGCGGCCTTGCAGCCGTGGAAGGTGCCCGTCAGGTTCACCCCCAGGATTCGCGACCACAGCTCGGTGGACGTCTCGAGGACGTCGGCGTACCCGTCGAAGAGCCCGGCATTGTTCACGAACACGTCGAGCTTGCCGTGCTCGGCGACCACGTCGCCCACGACGGTCCGCGTCGCCTCGAAGTCGGTCACGTCCAGGACCCGGGTGTGCAGGTTGGCCGGCGTCTGGAACTCGTCGGCCGTCTCCTTCAGCCGCTCCTCCGACCAGTCGGTCGCGTAGACCTCGTAGCCGGCGTCGACGAACGAGCGGGCGATGGCGCGGCCGATGCCCGACCCGGCCCCGGTGATGATGACGCTTCGTGCACTGGTGGTGCTCACGGGTGGTCCTTCCTGGGTTGGGACGGCGACGAAGCAACTTCGCGCCGGAAGATCTTGTCTCGCAGGGCGCGCAGGAAGCCCTTGACCCGCGCCCAGAGCGTGGTCGGAGCGGGCTCGATGCCACCGACGACTGCGACGAACTGGTTGAGCGCATCGGCCATGATCGAGCGGACGACCGGGCCACCCATGGCGGCGAGACTTCCGTCGATACGAAGGTGCGCGGTGTAGTCGAGCACCGCCTGGGACGGCACCGTTCCCTGCGTGACATCGACGCTCGCGACGCCGTGCATCTTCATGTTCAGCCGGCTGTCGGTGCCGTCCAGCAGGACCTTCAGCCGGCGGCTACGGGGATCGGGCTCGATCGTCGCGCGCAGGTCCCAGTTGGCGCTGATCCCCATCACCGTGTTGACCATCTTGGCGCGGTAGACGCTCGAGGACTCGGCGACCAGGGTGGCCGGGTCGAGTCCGGGGAGACAGGAGGCGACGAGAGGCACGTCCTCGAGCCGGGTCCACACCTGGTCCACTGCCGCCGGCACCTCGACCCGGTCCTCGAGGTCGACGGTGGTGCCCGGGGTCTTCTTGTTGGCGGTGCGCTTGCCCCAGTCCGCCTTGCGTGTTGCCATCGGTACTACTTCCCCCAACGGGTCTCGGTGTGGGCTGGAAGGTCCAGCTGGTGGTGATCGATCAGCCCAGGGTGGCGGCGCGCGCCATGCCTTCGGTGATCGCCGGTCGCTCGTAGCGGAACGGGGTCATGTCGATGGCCGGCTGCTGGCCGAGGATGAGATCGGCGAGCACGCGTCCGCTGCCGGCTCCGACGGTCGCTCCGTAGGCATGTCCGGAACCGATGAACAGCCCCGGCACGCGCGACACGCCGTCGAGGACGGGCAGACCGTCGCCGGTCTGCGGAGCGATTCCGCCCCAGACCCGCTCGACCGGGATGTGCTGGAGGGCGGGGATGTGGTCGCCCAGGACTCCGAAGGTCTGGGCGAGTCCGGCCACGGTCGGCTCCGGCGACGCGTCGGGGCCGTCGACGAACTCAATCGGGCAGCCAAGCCACAGGCGACCGTCGGCACGCTGGCAGACGAGCTCCAGGAGTCCCACCTCGGGCATGATCTGCTGGAGCGGGTGCATCACGATGTCGTCGTCGTAGCCGGGCAGCTCGCGAACGAACGCGTACTCGTGAAAGAGGCTCGGGCCGTACGCAGCGACGTTGAAGCGCTCCTCGACAGGCGCCGTCTCCGCCATCTGCATTCGCATGTGCAGGACGTGGAAGGGAAGTCCGGCCTTCTCGAGCAGAGCGGGCGTCCAGGAGCCAGCAGTGACGGCCACGGCATCGGCGGCCAACTGTCCCTCGGAGGTGGCGACACCGACGCAGCGACCGTCCTGGATGTCGAGTTCGAGGACGTCGGCTCGCACGACCTTGGTCCCGAGCTCCACGGCGGCGGCGACCGCGGCCTCGACGAACTTCTCCGGGTGCAGGTAGCAGTCCCGAAGGCTGTGGATCGCCCCGACGACGTCGTCCGGGAGCAGGGGGAAGAGCTCGCGCGCCCGGTCACCGTCGACGATCTCCATGGGCAGCCCGTCGGCGACCCGACGCTCGACGAATCCGGGTATCAGCGGGAGCTGCTCCTCGTAGTAGTAGACGAGCGCGCCGTTCGGCTGGAACTCGAAGTCAGCGATCTCCTCGGCGAGCTCGCCGTAGAGCTCTCGGGAGAGATTCGCCAGGGAGAGCTGTCCACCCGGCGCACGCGTGACCATCGAGATGTAGCCGGCATTGCGGCCGGAGGCGCCCCAAGCCGGGCGCTCCCGGTCGACGAGGGTGACCTGGACGCCGGAGCGGGCGAGGTAGAGCGCCGTGGTCGCGCCGATCACGCCGGCGCCGACGACGACGACATGTGCCGGGTTTTCAGTGTTCGAGGTCATCGTTGGTTCCTTCTCCGTAGCGACTGACAAGACCGGTGGTGCGGGGTGCGGGGCTGGTCCGGGACGGCTCACGCCGGACGGCGGCTGAGCATGACCGTCCAGATGCCCTGCTGGGTGACGACGTCGTCCTGGTTGACGACCTCGACCTTGGTCGCCACGACACCACGGTCCGGCTTGGTGCGTGAGGGCGTGACCTCGACGACTTGCTCGCGAACGTGCAGGGTGTCGCCGATGAAGACGGGGGCGAGGAAGGTCCAGTCCCGGATCCCCAGGAACGCGATGGCGGATCCGATCTTCCAGCCGAGACTCATCTCAAGACCGAAGGCGACCGACAGGGCGCCGGGACCGTGGAAGACCCGCGTGCCGAAGGTGCTCGTCCGCGCGTACTCCTCGTCGGTGTGGAGCGGGTGCATGTCGCCGGACCAGGTCGCGAACGTCAGGACGTCGCTCTCGGTGATCGTGCGGCCCCGGGTCACCCAGGAAGTTCCGACGACGATGTCATCGAGGTAGCGCACCTGGCTGGGCTCGTGGTCGAGGGTGACGTTGACGGTCACGATGGACAACCTTTCTCGTTGGCCCAATCCCCTCGGCCGAGCCAGTGGCGGGCTCCGACAGACCCGTGCTTGTGCCCGGCTCTCATCGCGAGCGCGATGCGGATGTCCTCGACTCTAGGCATCGGGCGGCCTCGTCCTCCTTGGTGGCGTTCCGAAGGTTTGCGGCCGCATCGGGTGTGCTTCCAACTCATGGTGATGCCGCCGTCACGGCTGCCCTCAGCGCTTCATCGATGTCGGTCGGCAAGGCGCGTGCCGTCTCCGTGGTCGCCTCGACGTTCACGTAGATCAGAGTCAGCCGCGCCAGCCGAACCCCGTCACGCGACACGATCGTGTCGAGGGTGAAGCTCGTTCGCCCGACGCGCGCACAGACCACGTCGACATCCAGGAGGTCGTCGAAGTGCGCGGGCTTCTCGAGGGTCATGTTCACCTGGACCACTGACGGATCCATGCCGCGCGCGACCATGTCGCTGTAGTCGAACCCCAGGTAGCGGAAGAACTCGGTCATAGCGACGTCGGCTATCTCGAGGTAGCGACCGTTGAAGAGGAAGCCTTGGGCGTCTGCTTCGTGATAGCGCACGCGATGGCGCAGCACCCGGGTCACCTGACACCGCTCATTTCGGTCGCTCCGACCACTCGCACGTGGACCGTCAGTCCAGCGACGTCCGGGTCTCGAGTGCCTCGAGTGCCTCGACGTACTCGTCGAGGAGGCGAGTCATCTCACTCTTGACCGTGGTGCTGCGCTGCATGTCTCCGATGACCTGACCGACGGCGTAGGTCCAGTAGTCCAGCTCGTGCGCCCGCTCGGCCCGCATGTAGGAGTAGCCGTTGAGGATCGACTGCATGGGCCACTGCAGCGGGGAGGGCGCGTCGGGCGCCTGCCACGCGTCGACGTACGGCGTGCGGAGCATCCGTCCCTGCTTGCCGGTCATGACCTTCGCGATGACCGCGTCCTCGGACTTCGCCTGGAAGAGCTTGTCGCGGGCTTCGAGGCTCAACTCGCCCTCGGCGGTGCCCAGCCACAGGGATCCGAGCCATACGCCCTGACAACCCAATGAGAGTGCGGCGAGGACGTGCGAACCCCGCGACACGCCGCCGGCCCCCAGAACAGGCACGCCTGCCGCGGCCTCGACGACCTGCGGCCACAGCACCATCGACGCGACATCGCCCACGCTTCCGCCGGCCTCCGTCCCCTGAGCCACCAGGAGATCGACACCGACCTCGACCTGCTTGGCGGCGTGTCGGGCACTGCCGACGAGGGCACCGACCATGACGCCCTTGGCGTGCGCCTCCTCGACCACCCACTTCGGGGTGACCCCGAGCGCGCCGACAATGAGCCGAACGGACGGGTGCGCCAAGGAGATCTTGAGCTGACGGGCACTCTTCTCGTTGGTCATCGTCATCTTCTGGGCGTTGTCCGCCATGAACGCGTCGCGATCATCCGCGGCAACGTCGCTCAGGCCCGCCTCGTCGAGCATGCCCGTCACGAAATCCATGTAGGAGGGCGGGATGCTCGCGAGGTACTCGTCGGCCTCCTTCTCGTCCTCGCCGGTGCCGGGGAAGACCAAGTCGACGCCGAACGGCTTTCCGTCGACCTCCTTCTCGAGCCATTCGATGGACATCTCGAGCTCCTCCGGCGTCATCCACGCAGCGCCGAGGACCCCGAGTCCGCCGGCCTTGGTGACGGCGGCGACGACATCCCTGCAGTGGGAGAAGGCGAAGATCGGCACTTCGATGTCCAGCGCCTTGGCCACGTCAGTTCGCATGTCGGATGGTCCTCTCCAGAGTTGACTCAACTGTTCCAGTCAAACTAGGAACCGATGGGGTGGTGCGGCATTGGAGTGTTCTTGAAGAAGTCACCGACTGGTGGTCGAGACTCCAAGAAGCCGACACCGCGGCCTGTTCAATGGGCGCCGCTGAGATTCAGCACGACAACACCGAGAACGATCATCGCGATGGCAGCAGCTTTGGTCAGGCTCATCGGCTCGCCGAGGACGGTGGCCCCGATGACCGCGACCGCCGCAGTGCCCACACCTGCCCAGACGGCGTAGGCCACCGACACGGGTATCTCCCGGACAACAATCGCCAAGAGGCCAATGGAGGCCACATAGCCGGTCAGCACAAGGGCGGTCCACCCGAGATGGCGGAACCCGTCCGTCCGGCCGAGAGCCGAAGTTGCGGCGACCTCGACAGTGATGGCGATGGCCAGGAGGCCTGCCGAAAGTATCACCGGACATCCGTTCTCAACATGGGACGACCGGCAGCTCGATGTACGACGGCCACCTCGCGTCGTGGTGTACCCGCTGCAGCGCGGAAGTGAAGTTGGGGTTGTCCTGGTCGCCGGTGTTCAGGTTGCGGTCCCATCGGGGGAAGCAGCTGTTGGTGATCTGCACCCGGATCCGGTGACCCGCCAGGAAGACGTTGCTCGTCGCCCAGAGGTCGATCTCGATCTCGCGACACGAGTCGGCGCCACTGTCGATGCGGAAGATGCCGTCGGCGAGGTTCAGCGAGCGTCCGTCCGGTCCGACGTCGCAAAGCCGAGCGACCCAGTCGGCCGACGGAGCCGAGCTCTCGACGTGGAGCCGTACCCGGAGGGGGCCCGTGACCTCAAGGTCCTCCTCGAGGACCTCAGAGGTGAAGAGGAGGACGTCAGGTCGCGCTTCGATCCGTGCCTGGTCGACGGGGCCGCGCTCGAAGGGGTGGAGGATGAGCGTCCCGCCGTGTGTGGGGACGGGATCAGCCGGGTCGTAGACGACCTCGCTCGGGGCCGCATCGACAGCGGGCGCCGCAGTGCTCAGGCTGCCGTCGGCGTGCAGGTGCCATTGCTCGGAACGTGCGCGCTCCAACGGCCAGGCCTCTTCGAAACGCCACTCGTTGCGGCCCATTACGAAGAGCTGGACCGGCGGCGTTTCGGCGGTCGGCGCGTCATTGACGAGATGGCTGCGGAGGAAGGTCAGGACCTCGTCGCTCCAAGAGCCGTTTGGGAAGGCGAACGCATCGCGCATGGACATGACGCCGAACATCTGGTCACCTACCTTGTCCCCGAACTCCATGTGCGTCCACGGGGCGATGATCAGCCGTGTCTCCCTGCCCAGCACCCGCATCGCCAGGTAGTTGTCGAGGGTGCCCTTGAGGAGTGCATCGAACCATCCGGCGGTCTGGAGAGTGGGCACCTCGACTCGCTCGTGGCCGGTGATGGCCAGGTGGTTGGTCGCCTCGAAGTCGTTGACGGCATCGAGTTCCACGAACAACGGCGGCGCGTGCCGTTGCATAACGGGCAGCGCAGTGACGGGGAGGTCCCAGAGACCTTCGTCCGTTAGGCGGTCGTAGTCGCGGATCAGGGTGCCCGCGCGCTCCCCGAGTTCGTCGTCAGGTAGGCCTAGGCGGGTCATCCAGTCGAATCCCTGTGCCAGCGGCCACGAGGTGGCGATCGCCAACTCCATCGCCCCTCCGCGGGACACGAGGCCGTCTCGCGGGTCGGCCCAGGTCAACAGAGGCGTGATCGCCTTGAGCGCTGGCGGCTGCTCGATCGCCGCCTGCCACTGGGTGTTGCCGCAGTAGCTGCCTCCGACCATGCCGACGCGGCCGTTCGAGCCGGCCAGCCGCGCGGCCCATGCGATCGTGTCAGCCCCGTCGTGACCCTCGTGCCGGAGCACTTCCCACACGCCATCTGACGCGAAGCGGCCGCGGACGTCTTGGACCACTACCAGGAAGCCGCGCCGGGCGGCCTCCGTGGGCGAGACCCCGTTCCATGCGTTCTCGGTGATCGAGCCCTTGCCGTAGGGGGTCCGGACGACCAGTGTCGGCCAAGATCCCTCACCCGCAGGGCGATAGATGTCGGCTCGCAACACGACGCCGTCGCGCATGCGTGCGGGGACGTCGAAGTCGACAAGCACGGATGAACACGACGCGCGGTCCAAGTCATCGACCTGTTGGCCCACACTCTCTGCTGTACTCACCGTCAGAACCTTTTCTCGGGGGTGTTGGGATGGCGGGAGACCGTGCAAGCGGTCAGCCTCGTCGGCGTTCCTTCAGATCCAGCGGGTGAAGCTCTCAACCGTTTCCCGCGGCGTCTCGAGGGTGTTCACGCGAGCCGATTCGTCGGCGTAGCCGAGAGCCATCCCGCAGACCAGTACCTCTTCCTCGCCAGCGCCGATGAACGGCAGGATCACCTTCGGGTAGTAGTTCCACGCTGCTTGGGGGCAGGTGTGCAGGCCGCGTGCGCGGGCAAGGAGCATGATGTTCTGGAGGAACATGCCGTAGTCGAGGAGCGAGCCCCGGCCCATGACGCGGTCGATGGTGAAGATCAGCCCTACGGGGGCGTCGAAGAAGTGATAGTTGCGCTGCGACTGCGCGTGCATCTTCTCCTTCTCGCCCTTGCTGATGCCCAGAAGGCTGTACAGGCTCCAGCCATTCTGGCGGCGCCGGTCGATGTAAGGGGAGACCCATTCCTGCGGGTAGTAGTCCGGCTGGTCGCGGTACTTCTCCGCGCTCGCCGGGTTGGCGAAGACCGCGTCATCCGCCTCGCACACCTGAGAGACGAGGTCGTCCCTGCTCTGGTCCTGCAGTACGTAAACGCGCCATGGCTGGGTGTTGACCCCCGAGGCGGACTGGCGCGCCACATGCAGGATTTCCTCGATGTCGTTGCGGGAGACCGGCTTGTCCCGCAGGAAGGCGCGGCAGGAGAAGCGGCTTTCGATAGCTGCTTCGACGCTCGTCGGATCGTTCACGACGGTCGTGAGGCGGGCGGTGACCATCCCAGGACTCCTAGCTTTCTGATTTCTGTCCGGCAGGATTTGTGGACTAGATGACGCCGGACTCGCGACCTGCGGCGATCTGTCCGGTGGAGAGGCCGAGGACCACGACCACGTCTGCGTCCTTGACCAATTCCTTGAGGATCCGCTGACCGTCTGAGTGGCGCAGGTCGAGCGTTATCGACTTCTTGTTGCGCGCCTCGACGTTCCACCACAGGCTGTCGCCCTCTTCACCGTGGGGTCCGACGTGACGCAGTGTGTCTCCGCTGACCGGCTGCTCGACCTTGATGACGTCGGCGGCGAGGTCCGCGAGCAGCGTTGCCGCGACAGGGCCCGCGACCATCGTGCCGATGTCGATCACCCGGATGCCGGAAAGCGGCCCGTTGACGCTGCGATCTACGCTCACGCTCATCTCTCCCTGCGGTTGGCCACATGAATGCCCGCGTCTAGGAGCGGCGGAGTACCCCGGCAAGGCCGGCCCTGGCGGATCTGTTCCATTACACAGCACACCGTTCCACTCTGTGGTCCATCCAGTGTGATCGGCCCCAGGGTGACGTGTCAAGGATCAGGAGCCGCCGTGGACCGCGACGGCTTCACCGCCCATCCCGCTCCTGTCGAGCCCCAGCCGTTGACACCGAGGCATGTGACGCCCATCATGTTTGGGTCACACAGTGGCACGACGTTCCATTGTGCGGCACATCTCGGGCGAGGTTCGTCTCGCCACCACCTCGACTGCCGGAAGTGAACACGCGATGACTGCTCCAGGCTCGCAACCCGACCAATCGACGACCCCTCGGGTATCCCAGAAACGGGTCGGCGCGGCCATCGTCGTCGGCACTGCTCTCGAGTACTTCGACTTCTTTCTCTATTCGGCCATGGCCGCACTGGTGATCGGACCGACCTTCTTTCCCTCTGAGAACTCCGTCGCCAGCGCCATGGCCGCATTGGCAACCTTCGGCATCGGCTTTCTCGCTCGCCCCTTCGCCGGACTGGTGTTCGGCATCATCGGAGACAAGTTCGGCCGAAAGGCTGTCCTCTCGTGGAGCTTGATCATGATGGGCATCTCGTCCGGACTCATGGGACTGCTGCCCTCCTACGCGACCATCGGCGTGGCGGCACCGATCCTGCTCGTCGTTCTTCGAATCGTCCAAGGAGTCGGGGCAGGCGCAGAGTTCAGCTCCGCGATTGCCGTGTCTTATGAGTACGCCCGCGAAGGCACCCGAGGACGACTCGGTTCCCTGCCGACGCTAGGCGTCAACCTCGGCGTATTCTGCGCATCGCTGACAGTCGCTGGATTGGCCTTGATCGGTGACGACTTCTTCTATTCCTGGGGCTGGCGGATTCCGTTCGTGGCCAGCTTCGTCCTGGCGCTGGTCGGGTATGTCATTCGTTTGAAGCTTCCCGAGAGCCCCGAGTTCACCGCAATGCCCGCCCAGGAAAGCAAGCGGAGTTGGTCCCGGGTCATGGCGGACCTCTTCAGGTCCGACTGGAGAGGATTGGTCATTGTCTTCGTGGTGTACGCGGGATACGCGCTCGTCGCGACGCTCTGGAAGACCTTCTCGCTGTCTTACCTTTCCGAGTTCCAGGACGTCAGCGGAGCCGTCAGCAGCTTCGGTGTCACCCTTGCCAGCCTGTTCGCCATCATCTGGACGCCCATATGCGGAAGGCTGTGTGACGCTGTTCCGGTTCAGCGCGTCCTGGCATTCGGCGGAGCGCTGGTCATCCTGTACTCCTTCCCGTTCTTCTGGCTGCTCGATACCGGGAACTCGTTCGGGATCTGGATAGCGTTGATCCTCGGAACGGGCGCTCTTGCACCGCTGCTGTCGGTTGCGGCGAGCCCATTCATGGCTCGGCAGTTCGCGACCAACACACGCGTCACGGGCTTGGGAGTGGGCAAGGAGTCGAGCGGCGCCGTTGCGGCCGGATTCGGACCGGTGGTGGCGCTCGGTCTCGTCAGTGCTTCTGGAACTGCCAGTACGACAGGGGTTTCCATGATGTTCGCCGCAGGCGGGGTTATGTTCCTGATCGCGGCTTGGAAGGGCAAGACGACAGCCCCGCAGGTTGGGTCCATCACTGAGCGCAGTCTCCTGGAGGGCGCTCACCGAGGTAGTTGACGGACCGCTGCCACACGCCTGGGATGCGTTCAGCGAGTCGAGAGCCCGTCCGGCGTCGGAGCATCCCGTGGTCTGGCGCCGGGCTTTCTGGCAACGAGCCGTGGGCGCAGGCGACTTCGCCTACAGGTCTTCTCCGAAACGGCCAGCGATGGTGCGCGCAGCGTCCATCACGTATTGACCGAACGCCTCTTCCAGTTCAGGGGTCATTCGCTGAGCTGGCGTGGACACGCCGATACTGGCGATACCCACGCCGCCGACGACGATCGGGGCAGCGACGGCGTGGACACCGTCGCGGAACTGACCCTCGCCCGAAGCGAAGCCCCGCTCTCGGGCTCGACGAATGACATCCTCGAAAGCGGCCGGGTCGGTGACGGTCGACGGGGTGGACGCCGTCAGCCCCTTGGAAATCAGGTCCCGCAGAACCTGTTCGGGTTGCGTGGACAGGAGCGCGCGCCCGTTGGTGGACGCATGGAGCGGCAGGACATCCCCCGGATCGACATGGGCGCGGACCGCCTGGGGACTGTCGAGACACTCGACGACCACGACCGTGTCATCCCGCTGGACGACTAGGTGGACGGTCTCTCGCGTCGCGTCACGCAACTGCTCCATCACGGGCAGTGCGGTCGAGCGGAGTCCGTTCCCCGCGTGGTGGTGCTGCCCGAGACGGAACATCTTGGGTGTCAGGGTCCAGCGGGTCGTCTCGCCACGAACGTCCGCGGCCCAGCCGGCCTCCTTGAGCGTGAGCAGCATGCGCTGCACCGAGCTCTTGGGGGCCCCCAGGTCGCGCGCGATCTCGGAGACACCCACGAGACCGGGCTCGGACAACCGCTCCAGAACACGCGTTGCCGTGAGGACGCTCTGGACGACGCTCATCCGAAATCCCCTGTCCGCAGACCCGTTTGCATGCGCCCAAACGTACCATCCTGTGGAACGAGAGGCCGCACAACGGGACACTACGCGCGGTGGGGGTTTCTCGTGGCATCTCCCGCCGGGACGCTTGTCCGGTCAGGCGGGGCGCACACGCTCCGCGACGCGCGCCCCGGCCTCGGCCAGGGCCGTTGGGTCGGACGCGACCATGATGCCATCGAACCGCTCTGCGAACTCGCCAAGATCGAGGTCGATCGACCCCACGACGGCAAAAACCGGCTTGTTCGCCACGCGGGTCAGCACCGCGGAGATGATCTTGCCCTGTTGGGTCTGGGAATCCAGCCGTCCTTCTCCGACGACGATCGCCATGGCGTCGCCCGCGAGCCGGTCGAAGTCGATCATGTCGAGGACGTAGTCAGCGCCGGAGACCAGTTCTGCGCCGTACCAGGACCACAGGGCTCCGCTGAACCCTCCGGCCGCACCCGTGCGGGCCACGCCACGAGGATCGCTCGGATAGCCGCCGGCCTGCTCGTGCAGGCGAGCGGTGAGAAGTCCTACCTGGTCGGGATCGGCACCCTTCTGGGGACCGAACACCACGGCTGCGTCCTCGAAGCTCGTCGTCACGTCGCACAGCACGGTGATCCGTGCGCCGCGGAGACCACCTCGCTCCGCGATGGCGGCGACCGCCCCGGCTCCGCCATCGGTCGTGGCGCTGCCGCCTGCAGCGATGACGATGTGCCCCGCTCCCCGCTCGGCAGCGTGGGCAACCAGGAGGCCCGTGCCGAAGGTGTCGGATGCCAGGGCGTCGTCGTCGTCGCGGCGAAGCCCCAGGCCGCTCGCGGCGGCCAGCTCGATGATCGCCACGCCTTCGCGCGTGAGCGCGTAGGCAGCCCGGAGCGGGTCCCGCCACGGACCGACGGTCTCCACCTCCACCACGTCGGCGCTGAGGGCGTGCCGAAGGACGTCGTAGGTTCCCTCGCCACCGTCCGCCAAGGGACACTCCACCGCAGTGGCGCCCGCTGCCCGGGCGCCGCGCGCGATGTGAGCCGCCACCTCGGCGGCGGCGTAGGTCCCCTTGAAGCTGTCCGGGGCCACCAACACGGTAGGGCTCGCCGAGCCGCCGAGGTGCTTTCCGGAGGCTCCCGACCGCTGCATCACCCGGTCACCGGCGTGAGAGGTGCTCTACCGGACAGGACCTCGACGACGTTGTCCACCGCCATGCCGGCCATGGCGTCGCGGGTTGCGGCACCGGCGCTCCCGATGTGCGGCAGGACGACGACCTCGTCCATGCGCCGCAATCGATCGTTGACCCGTGGCTCGTTCTCATGCACATCGAGGCCCGCGCCGGCCAGGTGTCCACACTCGATGGCATCGGCGAGGGCCTCCTCGTCGACCAACGGTCCGCGCGCGGTGTTGATGAGGTAGCTCCCCTTCCTCATCGCGGCCAGCTCCTCGCCACCGATGAGGTGTCTGCTCTCCTCGGTCAGGGGGCAGTGCAGCGACACGACGTCGCTGCGCCCGAGCAGCTGCGCGAGGTCCACGGACTCCACACCGAGACTCTTCGCTTCCTCGGACGTGGCGCGGCTTCCCGTGGCCAGGATCCTCATGCCGAAGGCGTGGGCGCGACGCGCGGTCGCCATGCCGATCCGGCCGAGGCCGACGATCCCCAGCGTTGCCCCTGCGCTGAGGTCGAGCCCCACGAAGCTCTGGGGACCCCAAATCCACGGCGTCGCCGTGCGCACGAACCTGTCAGCCTCGACCAGCCGCCTCGTGGTCGAGAGGATCAGGGCGAGCGTGAGGTCCGCGGTCGCCTCGTCCAGCACCCCGGGCGTGTTCGTGACGATGATGCCTCGTCGGGCTGCAGCGTCGACGTCGATGTTGTCGAAGCCGACGGCGACATTGGCCACGACCCGGAGCTGAGGTCCGGCGGCCTCCAGCACCTCGTCGTCGACCTTGTCGGTCAGCATCGTGATGAGGCCCGATGCGCCGCGAGAGCCGTCGAGCAGCGCCGGGCGATCAGGCGGCCACTCAGTGTCGGCGTGCACCCGGAGAGTCGCAGGCAACGACTCGCGTGCGGCCTGCAGGACGCGCTCGGACACCGGGCGAGTGAGGAACACGTGGGGATCGGGCATTCGCGTCACTTTCGTCCTACTTCTTTTGGGAGGTTCCTGTGATAACCGAACCGGCACGACGTCCGGGCGAGGTGCTACCAGGTGTCGACATGGGAGCGCCGCTCACGTTTCGCCAAGGTGGCTGGGTCGAGCGACCTGATGCCCGCGGTCAGCCACGCACGGGTGTCGACCGGGTCGAGCACCTCATCGACCGAGAAGGCGGCGGCCGCATTGACCGCTCGGGCCTTGTCGAAGAGCTCGTCGACCATCTCCTGGAACCGCCGGTCGCGCTCCTCCGGGTCGTTGATCGCCTCCAGCTCACGCCTGCGCCCCGCCTTGACCTGGCCCTCGAGGCCCATGGAGCCGTACTCGGCGCCGGGCCAGGCCACGGTGAACTGCGGGGCCCTCATGGATCCGCCGAGCATCGACTGTCGACCAAGTCCGTAGGCCTTGCGCACGAGTACGGCGAAGATCGGCACCGTGAGGTTGGCGCCCACGACGAAGGGCCGGCTGCAGTGGCGGACCAGACCTGTTGCTTCCGAGACGGGGCCGATCATGTTGCCCGGGGTGTCGCACAACGAGAGGATCGGAAGCCGGTGCGCGTCGCAGAGCTGCATGAAACGCGCCGCCTTGTCCGCCGCCTCACTGTCGATCGCGCCACCTGACACCGCGGCGTTGTTGGCGATCACACCGAACGGGATGCCTTCGACCCTGCCCAGGCCGGTCACCATTGCGCGACCGAACCCCGACCTCAACTCGAGGACGACGGCGCGCGCGGCCTGCCGGCCAGGAACCGCTCGACGTAGAGCTCGCCCGACCCGAAGGCCACGAGCGCCTCCTCACGACAGACACGAAACGCCGCATCGACCTCGTCGACCGACTCGACCAACCGGATCCCGCGGCCACCGCCGCCCGCGGTGGCCTTGATAAGTACCGGAGCGCCAGCCGCGTCCTTCATGAACGCCGCGACGTCAGCCGGGGTGTCGATGACCTTCCCCGGAACCACCGGGACCCCGGACTTCCCCGCCAGGTCGCGAGCAGCTGCCTTGTCCCCGAACAGGTCGAGGACATCCGACGAGGGCCCGACGAACGTCAGACCCGTCGCCTCACAGGCACGGGCGAAGTCCGCGTTCTCGCTGAGGAAGCCGTACCCGGGGTGCACGAAGGTGCACCCGGTCGTCACGGCGGCATCGACGACCTGGTCGATGTCGAGGTACGCCGCGGGACCGGCACCCGGCAGGGAGTGCCGGTACTCTGCGGCCGAGGCGTGGAGGGAGCCCTGGTCATCCCGGCTGTAGATGACGACCGGGTCGTACCCGGCAGCGCGGACACCGCGGCAGACGCGGATCGCGATCTCGCCCCGATTGGCCACTAACACACGATCGCGCACGGGCCCTCCCTCAGTCAGCGATCAGCGGTTCTGCCAGGCGGGCTCACGCTTCTCGACGAAAGCGCGACGACCTTCAACCGCGTCTTCGGTCTGAAGGATTCCGAGCTGCTCTTTCTTGGTGACGCGCCAGAAGTTGTCCTCGACATCGGTGCCGTCACCGACGCCGTACGCGATCCTCTTGATCGCCTGGACCGAGAGCGGAGCGTTCTTGTTGATCGACGCGGCCAGCTCGAGTGCCGCCTCCAGCGTACTGCGACCATCCCGAACCACCTCGTTGATGAGGCCTAGGCGCAGTGCCTCGTCGGCATCGATGGAATCGCCCGTCCACAGCAGCTTGAGGGCAACCTTGGGCGGAAGCTCCTGCAGGAGACGGAAGCATCCGCCACCAGCAGCCAGGGTGCCGATCTTCACCTCGGGGAGGCCGAACACCGCCTTCTCATCGGCAACCACGAGGTCGGTGGCGAGCACGAGCTCCATGCCACCACCGAGCGCGAGTCCGTTGACGGCCGCGATGACGGGCTTGCTGATGAAGTGCCGTACGAAGCCGCCCCACCCCCACGCCTGGTACCGCTCGGGAATCTCGGGCCGACCAGCCAGCGATTCCTTGATGTCGGCACCGGCACAGAAGGCTCGGCCCGCACCGGTGATGACGACGGAGCGGATGTCGTCGTCGGTCTGGGCCTCCTCGAGGGCGTCGGCGATGGCCAGGCTCATCGGCGTCGTCACGGCGTTCAGGGACGCAGGGCGGTTCAGGGTGATGACGAGCGTATGACCGGAGCGCTCGACCTTGAGGTCGTTCTCCACGGGGTCGGACAAGACGATTCTCCATTCTGGGAAGGGTCGATGGGTGAGCCGTCGCCGGCCCACGTCGGACGGTTAACGAGCTCTATCGCTCCAAGATGTGTACGACGCACACGGGGCCGATGCCGACCATGTGAGCCAGGCCGGTCTTGGCGCCAGGGTGCTGGCGGTCGCCCGCCTCTCCGCGCAGCTGTCGCGTGATCTCGGCGATCTGCCCGAGTCCGGTCGGGCCGAGCGGGTGTCCCATGGCGAGCAGGCCACCGGAGGGACTGACGGCGGTACGCCCGCCGATGTTGAACGATCCGGCGGCGAGTTCGCCGGCACCTGCGCCCGGCGGGCAGAGGCCCATGGCCTCCACGAACAGCAGCTCCTCGATGGCGAAGGCGTCGTGCACCTCCACGATGTCGAGGTCCTTGGGGTCGCCGCCCCACTCCTCGTAGGCGGCGTTGGTGGCGCTGACGGTGAGCGCCACGTCGGCGTTCTGGCCGTCGAACGCCTGGTCGCTGGTGGTGGCCGAGGCGGCAACCCGCACGGTGCGGTCACGCGCCACGCCGTACCGCTGGATGGCGTCCTCGGACATCACGATCACCGCAGCGGCGCCCTCACCCTGGGGAGTGATCTGGAGGCCGTTCAGGGGACCCGCGACGGCGGGTGCCGCCAGCACCTCTTCGAGGGTCCTCTTCTTGCGGCGCTGGGCGTAGGGGTTGAGGGCGCCGTTGCCGTGGTTCTTCACCGCGACCATGGCGATCTGCTCCCTGGTGTAACCGGCCTCGGCGAGATAGCGCTCGGTCAGCAGCGCGTACCGCGCGAACGGGATGTCGGCTGCCGGCGAGATCGGGGTGATGCCCGTGCCCGCTGCCGCGATCTTGCCCAGAGCCTTGTCGACTCCGATGGCGATGGCCACGTCAGCGAGACCGCTGGCGACCTCGGCGACGGCTTGGCGAAACGCCGTGGAGCCGGTGGCCGAGGCGTTCTCGACCTGCGACACCCGCAGGCCGGTCATCCCGAGATACCTCAGCATCGGCACCCCCGCTGCCATCCCGAGCCGCGCAGTGCCGACGAAGGCAGCCTCGACGCTGGGCCAGGGCACGCCGGCGTCGGCCAGGGCCTCGCGCACAGCGTGCAGGCCCAGCTCGATGTACGACGTCTCCGTCGGGTACTGGTACGGATGCAGGCCGATGCCGGCTACGTGCACCGGGCGGAGATCAGTGATGCGTGCCATGCGGCTTCTCCTCCAGCACGAAGATCAGGTACGGCTCTCGGGACAGGTCATCGGCGTCGCCAGCGACCCTCATGCCCGGCTCCCACGCCGTCTCGGCAGAGAGGAAGGAGTGGACGATCGGACCGTCGTCGAGCTCGACCTCACCCATCAGGAACGGCACCGGCCACACGGCGTGGCGCTCGATCGACGCCGAGCTCCGCAGAACGCCGCGAGCAGCAAGCGCTGACTCCGAGATGTCCTCTCGGGGCGCGCCGCATCGCTCACAGCCGAAGTACTGGCGAGGCAGACCGCGCTGACCGCACTGCCCGCAGGCCCACCCGATCAGGACCGCACCGCCCCCGGTCTTCTCCCAGATCCGGGGCGGCTCTGGTGCCGTCTCCTCCGTTGGCCTGGCCATGGGCTTCTCCGATCTCGCGCGTTGTTGGTGAATGACTGCCGTGGGTTGCCCGTCAGGGCATCTTTGGCGGCTCGACGACCGGCTCCGCGGGGACGCTGGACAGGGCCTTGGCGACGCCGGGAATCTCCCACCGACGACCGTTCTCGAAGGTGTCAACCAGGTGCCAGCCCTCGTACACGCCGATCAGGTCGCCCACGACTCGGAACACGTGGCCCGTCATGATGCAGTCGGTGGACGCCAGGTAGGCCACGAGCGGTGAGATGTTTCCGGGGTGGTACGGATCGAAGTCCGGATCTGACTCGGT
This sequence comes from Nocardioides sp. Root240, assembly GCF_001428825.1. Classification (GTDB taxonomy): domain Bacteria; phylum Actinomycetota; class Actinomycetes; order Propionibacteriales; family Nocardioidaceae; genus Nocardioides. Next base: position 759,110 of record NZ_LMIT01000010.1, read on the forward strand.
CTCGGCGAGGCGCTCGACGAGACCCGGCGTCGCCTGAGTGGTCTGGGTCCGCGCGAAGGGCGCGATGCCGTTGACCCGGACGCCGACCCGCTTAAGCTCCTTGGACCAGACCTGGGTCATAGCTGCGATTCCGGCCTTGGCGGCGGCATAGTTCGTCTGCCCGACACCGGGCTGCATCCCTGCACCCGACGAGGTGTTGATGAGGGCCCGATCCACGTCATGGCCCAGCTTCGACTGCTCCCGCCAGTAGCGCGCAGCGAAGTGGCCGACCGCGAATGTCCCCTTGAGGTTGACATCGACGACCGAGTCAAACTCCTCCTCGGTCATGTTGACCAGCATGCGGTCGCGCAGGATGCCCGCGTTGTTGACGACCACGTGCAGGTCACCGAAGCCCTGCACGGCCGCTTCGACGAGGCCCTCGGCCGCGCTCCAGTCGCTGACGCTGTCGGTGTGGGCGATCGCCCGACCACCGGCTGCCGTGATCTCTTCAACGACGGCGTGGGCGAGGCCGGGCCCGACGTCGTTGACCACGACATACGCCCCCTCAGCGGCGAACAACAGGGCGTGCTCGCGACCCAGGCCCTGGCCTGCACCGGTGACAATTGCTACGCGACCCTCAAGAGCAGCCATGGTCCACATCCTTCGTTGCAGTTGGCTGCGCGGCGCAGCACTGGATCTCGTGGCGGAAAGGGGTCCGCATCACTTCGCGACACCAACTGCTCGAGCGAGCACCGTGCGCTGGATCTGGGAGCTACCGGCCGTCACGGTGGCGACGCGCGCCTCGCGCCAGTAGCGCTGCATGTCGTACTCCAGCATGAAGCCGGCACCGCCCATCAGCTGCATACCAGTGTTCGTCGCGCGCTGCAGGGCCTCGGAGCCGAACAGCTTGGCTGCCGTCACCTCCGTGAAGGCGGGCTTCCCGGCGTCCAGGATGCTTGCTGCCTTGTAGGTCAGGAGCCGGGCTGCCTCCAGGTCGCAGTACATGTCCGCGATCGGGTGGGCCACCGCCTGGAAAGCCCCGATGGGCCGACCGAACTGCTTGCGCTCGCTCACGTAGTTCCTAGTCATCTCGAACACTGTGCTGAGCGCACCGATGAAGCCGGCGCAGGTGAGAGCACGTTCGAGCTCCAGGTTGGAGTGCAGGACGTCCCAGCCTCCATTCAGTTCGCCGAGGATCTGGTCGCGCTCGACGCGGACGTTGTCGAAGAAGACCTCATTGGTCCCCAGCAGGTGGCGACCGACCGTGCGCAGTCGTCGTACCTCGATGCCGGGGGTGTCCGCCGGGATCAGGAACATCGTCATCCCGCCGTGGCGGCCCGCGCCTGGATCCGTGATCGCGGTGACGTGCAGGATCGTGTTGGGTAGCCCCGCTCCGGTGATGTAGAGCTTCTGCCCGTTGAGGACGAACCCGCCGTCCTCCTCCCGGGCCGTCGTGCGGATGCTGGCTGCGTCGCTGCCGGCCTCGGGCTCGGTCATGCAGATGCTGTAGCGCTCCGCACCAGAGATCGCGCGCGGAAGGTGGTACGCCTTCTGAGCCTCGGTGCCGTTACGCAGGATGTTCATGCCGAGGAAGATCGTGTTGCCGTAGCCAGCGCCGAACTCGAGGCCGCGGCGAGCAAGCTCCTCCGCCACGATGACCATGCCGGTGACACCTTGGCCGCCACCGCCGTACTCCTCGGGGAGCGGGAGGCCGTAGTAGCCGAGCGACGCGAGAAGGCCGTAGAACTCCTCGGGGTAGTGGGCCGCTTCGTCCCACTCCTTGACGCGCTCCTGCGGTGCTTCCTTGTCGATGACCTCGCGCACGGCAAGGCGCAGCGCGTTCTGGTCTTCGGTTTCGTCGAAGTTCATTGCCACGATTCCATTTCTTTGATGCCGTGCGCTGGACGGGCGGGAACGCTCCCAACCCCTAGGACTTCAGCTTCCTGCGACCGTTCCCGACTCGCGGAGGGCAGCGATCGCCTCCGGGGTGTAGCCCAGCTCCGCGAGGACCTTGTCGGTGTCCGCACCCAGCTGGGGAGCGGAGGCCAGGGCCGGAATGTCGTACGCCTCTGACGTGAAGGGCATGCGCACGGCCGTGTAGCGCTGGTCGCCGGACTCGCTCTGCACGAAGGTGTTGTTCTGCCGTGCTTCCTCGCTGCGCATCACGTCGACGTGGGCGAGCACGGGGCCTGCGATGATGCCGTTACGACGGAATCGAGCCGTCCACTCGTCGCGCGTGCGCGCGCCGATGGCGTTCACGAGCTCGGTGCGCAGCAGCTTCCGGTTCGCGACACGCGACGATCCGTCTGCGAACCGGGGGTCGCTGTAGAGGTCCGGCCTCTCGATGGCCTCGCACAGGAGTCGCCACTGCTCGGGAAGATAGGCCGCCATCTGGATGTAGCCACCGTCGGACGTCTCGAACATGTCGGTGGGATAGGCCAGCTCCCCACCAGTGTTGCCTGTCCTGGACACCTCGGAGCCGGTCACGGACGCCTCGACGAAGTAGTGACCCTGCAGGAAGGCGCTGACGTCGTAGAGGGACGTGCTCACGTGCTGCGGCTCGCCGGTCATGTCGCGAAGTCGCAGGGACGCCAGGATCGCCTGGGCCAGTGCCAGGCCCGCCGCGCCGTCCACGACCTGGAAGCCCACCTTGAACGGGTGGCCGTCCGGGTCGCCCGTCGCGGCCATGATGCCCGTCTCGGCCTGGACGACGGCGTCGACACCCTTCCTGGCTGCCCCGGCGCCCCGGTGCCCGAATCCGGACAAGGACGCGTAGACCAGGCGCGGCTGGATCTTGACGAGATCCTCGTAGCCGAGGCCCATGCGATCCATCGCTCCAGGACTGAAGCCCTGGACGACGATGTCGCAGTCGGCGACCAGCTTCTTGACGATCTCCTGCGCCTCGGCCCGCTTGAGGTCCATCGACACCGAGCGCTTGTTGCGGTTGTAGGCGAGGAAGATCGTCTTCAACGAGGCGCCGAGGCGGCGCGAGAGCTCGCCGTCGAGCTGCTCGATCTTGATGACTTCGGCGCCCATGTCGGCCAGCAACATCGTCGCCGACGGGCCCGCCATCAGCTGCGTGAAGTCGAGGACCTTCACCCCCGACAGAGGCTTGAGAGTGCTCATGGCTCGCTGCGCTCAGGCATCTTCCGGCAGGGGGCCGGTGTAGGCAACCTGGTCGACGGGCACGTGACGCCACGTGTTGCCCTGCTCGATCTCCTCCAGGTAGTGAGCCGCCAGGCCGACCGTTCGGGGCGTGACGATCAGGACCCGCGCCACGTCCGGCTTGAGGTCGAGGTCGAGAAGGATGGCAGCTGAAGCGCCGTCGATGTTGGCTCCGACCCGGCGTCCGATGGCCGCAGCCAGCTCGTCCTCGAGGTGGGTGAGCAGCGCGCAGTGGTACGCGAAGACGCCCTGCTCCTTCGCCAGCTTGAGCAGGATGGGCGTGCGGAAGTCGGGATCGTGCTGCGGGTGGCCGAATCCGTCGAGCGGCGCCCGGCGCGCCCTGGCATCGGCGACCATCTCCTTCGCTGCCAGCCGGAGCGCCTCGTCGGTGACCTCGCCCTCAGCCTTGACCCGCTCCACGACCGAGTGGAGGTTGCGAGCCAGCTCTTGGCCGGCGCCTCCCTGGATGTCACCGAAGGTCAGCGCGCCGCCGGCGATGGCCGCCTGGATCGGCACGCCGTAGGAAGCGAGGAGCCTCGCGACGGTGCTCGACGGCGCGATGCTGTGGTCCATCACGGAGATCAGGAGTGCTTCGAGGACCTTGGCTTGACCCGGTGTCGCGCGCTTGCCCGCCAGGATCAGGTACGCCACCTCGGCGAACGACGCCTTGCCCATGAGCTCGCTCATCCGCTCGCCCCTGACGATGAGGTCGTGGGGCTCGATCTTGGAGATCGCCGTCTCCCACGAGTTCGTATCTCTTGCAGCCATTCCCACTCCTAGTTAGCCGTGTGCCGGAACTACGTCGGGACTCCGGTGCTGCGCCGATCCGTCCCGCTCCCCTGAGGTCGCGCGGCCCGCTCTGCCAATCTCGGCACTCGTCGCGAGCGCCAGAACGGCTGCTCTTCCTGTTGTCCACCAGATCCCGGCGTTCCGTCTAGCGGCACGCCGTACCGCTTGTCGGTACGACCACGGTAGTGCGATGGAACCCCTCCGTCAAGGGCCTCGAGTGGCGACGGTCACTGAGATCTGCGAGGCCGGGTGTCGCGAGGGCGGCGTCCAGCGCGCCATCGAGGTGCGCGGGCAGGCAGTGATGCAGGGAGAACGACGCGCGCGAACACCCGCCCAGTCGTGGCTGGGCGGCAGGCTCGATGGCGCGCGAGTAGTCCCTATGGCGGCTGGACCGCGTGACGCGCTCGGCTACCGGCTTCGCGCGCTGCTCGGCGGGGGGCCGGGCCGGGCGCGGTAGCCCGCGGCATGGAGCAGCCCGTACCACTCCGGGCGGGCGAGCGTGACCTCGGCACAACGAGCGGCCTCGGCGATGCGCGCCGGGTTCGTCGAGCCAAGGAGCACCTGCGCGGCGGCCGGATGCCGCAGGATCCACGCCGCCGCGATCGCGGCGGGAGGCACCTCATGGATGTGGGCCAGCTCATCGATGGCGGCGTTCAGCACGGGGAAGTCGGACGATCCGAGGAAGACCCCTCGTGATCGTCCGGCCTGGAACGGTGCCCAGGCCTGCACGGCGATTCCCTTCGTCCGGCAGTAGTCGAGTACCCCTCCACCATCTGCCACTAGTGCCTGCTCGGATCCCTCGATGTTCATGGCGAAGCCCTGCGCGACCGCGGGTGCGTGTCCGAGCGAGAGCTGCAGCTGGTTCGCGACGATTGGCTGATCCACAGCGGTGGCCAACAGGTCCATTTGTCGTGGCGTGTGGTTAGACACCCCGAACGCAAGGACCTTGCCCGCTGCGGCGAGATCGTCGAACGCACGAGCCACCTCGTCCGGCTCGACGAGTGCGTCAGGACGATGCAGCAGGAGGATGTCGAGGTAGTCCGTGCGAAGTGCCCGGAGAGATCCTTCGACGGACGACACGATGTGGTCGTAGCTGAAGTCGAGGTAGGGCCCCTCGGCGACGGTTCCACACTTGGTCTGCAGCGTGATTTCCTCCCGCTGCGATGCCGTGAGGTGCAGCGCATCTCCGAAGCGCGTCTCGCATTCGTGCGGCCGGGAGCCGTAGACCGCTGCGTGGTCGAAGAAGTCGATGCCCACGTCGCGGGCCGCGGCGTACCAGCCACGCATGGCATCGTCGTCGAGCTCCCGGATGCGCATGCACCCGAGCCCGATCGCGGAGGACGGACGCTGGACACCCGGGAAGCTCACGGCGCCCACGGAATCCCCGACTCCCGTGCGCCGCCCGTTCCAGGCACGCCTCCAGCACAAGCGCGTCGCCGCACTTGTTCGGCCGATCGGCGGTCAGGCCGGTTCCTGTCACGCCACTCACTCATGACTCCACCTTTGTGTCCTTGTCTGTGGTGCGGGCCGTCCGCAAGTGGACCTGTCGTGGTCGTGGCGCCGTCGCTCGACGACGCGCATCTCCTAGCTGCTCACGCCAGCAGAGCGACGATTACGATCACGACCGGCACGCATCCGAACGTGCTGACGAAGATCGCGTCCCGAGCCAGCAGTTCCGCGCGCTGGTAGCGGCTGGCGATGACGAAGACGTTCTGCGCTGTGGGGAGTGCAGAGATGACGGTCACCGCGAGGAGGCTTTCGTTGTCGAGACCGATCAGCCGACCCACCACGTAGGCGACGGCCGGTTGCACGAGGAGCTTGAGGCCGACGGCCAGCCCCAGATCGGCCGCCGGCACCCCGCGGCCCGGCAGGGGGCCGAGTCGGAGGCTGACGCCGTATGCCAGAAGCATTGAGGGAACGGCCATACCGCCGATCAGAGCGATCGGAGCGTTCACCACCTCCGGAACGCGGAGCTCCGCCAGCGTGACCCCAACGCCAGCGAGGCTGGCGACCGTGATTGGGTTGCGCAGCGGTCTGCTTGCCACGCTGCGCAACGATGGGCGCCCTGAGTTCCGGGCCGCGTCGAGGACCATGAGCGCCGGGGGTTGCAATACGAGCAACTGCAGGAGCAGGATCGGCGCGATCAGGGCTGTGTTCCCCAGGACGTAGGCCGCGATGGGCAGCCCGAGATTGCCCGCGTTGCAGTACGACGAACACATGGCCGCGACCACGGTCCGAGCAGATCCGTCGCGACGCACGATGCCGACCACAACGGTCGCCGACAACGTGCAGAGAACGCCGGCCGAGATTGCGACGAGGTTCCCGGAGAAGACCTCGGCAATGTCGCTCTCCTGAAGCACCGTGAACAGCAGGGCCGGGCTGGCCAGGAAGAACGCGACCGCGCTGAGGGTCCGCTGTCCTGCGCTGTCGACGACGCCGAGATGGGCCAGGAGTGCGCCGAAGCCAATCACGACCCCGATGACGGCGAAGCCGTCGAACACGCCTGCCACAGTCAGTCAGTGCTCAGATGGCGACCACGGGCAGCTCGACGTACGACGGTCGATCTGCGTCGTGGAAGAGCGTCTGATGCGCCGCGACGAAGTCGGCCGATTGCTGGTCGCCGGTGTTCAGGTTGCGGTCCCAGCGAGGGAAGCAACTGTTGGTGACCTGCACCCTGATCCTGTGACCGGCCAGGAACACATTGCTGGTGGCCCAGAGATCGATCTCGATCCCCTGCACCTCGTCCGCGCCGCTGTCGAGTCGCCGAATGCCGTCGCACAGGTTGAAGGACTGCCCGTCAGGATGCACGTCGCACAGGCGCGCGACCCAGTCGGTCGACGGCGCCGAGCTCTGCACGTGCAGCTTCACCCGGATCGGCCCGGTCACCTCCAGATCCTGCTCGAGCACTTCCGAGGTGAAGACGAGGACGTCGTCCCTGGCCTCGACGGACGTCTGTTCGAACGGACCGCGGCCGGGGCCCACGCCGAGCGGCCCGCCCCAGGTCGGTACGGGGTCCGCCGGGTCGTAGGTGATCTCGCTCGGGTTCTCGTTGACGGGAGGATCTGTGCTGAGGCTGCCACCAGCGTGCAGGTGCCACTGCTCCGTACGAGCTCGTTCGAGGGGCCAGGTTTCCTCGTCACGCCACCTGTTGAGGCCCATCACGAAGATCCTGACCGGGGACGACGCCGGGGCATGGTTGTCGTCGGTGAGGTGACGCCTCAGGAAGGCCAGCACCTCATCGCACCAGGTGCCGTTCGGGTGCGTCCCCGCATCTCGCAGGGACATCAGGCCGTAGTCCTGGTCGCCGACACGTCCACCGAAGTCCTCGTGCGTCCAAGGCCCGACGATGACACGCGACTCTCGTCCGAGGTCGCGCATCGCCATATAGGCGTCGAGCGTCCCCTGCAGACAGCTGTCGAACCAACCGCCGGTGTGCAGGCTGGGGACTTCGACGCGCGCATAGGAGCCTGCCACCCGCATGTGCTGTGTCGCGGCGACGTCGTTGGCACTGCTCGGCTCCACGAAGAGTGGCGTCCCGTGGCGTCGTAGGACGGGCAGTTCGGAGACCGGTAGCCCCCAGTAGCCGTCGGCCTCGAGCCGGTCGAAGTCTTCAACCATTGACGCCGCCCGGGCGGCCCTCTCTTCATTCGTCAGCTCTTGGCGCGTCAGCCAGTTGAACCCGGAAGCCAGCGACCATGAGGTGATGACCGAGATCTGGGTCGCGCCGCCGCGGGCGACCAACGCTTCGCGGGGCTCTGCCCACGTCATCAGGGGCGTGATCGCGTGAAGCGCAGTCGGTTGCTCCATTGCGGCACGCCACTGCGTGTGACCGCAGTAGCTGCCACCAACCATGCCGACGCGGCCATTGGATCCGGCCAGTTCGGCCGCCCAAGCGATCGTGTCCGCGCCATCTCGCCCTTCATGGTGCAGGGGCTCCCAGACGCCGTCGGATGCGTACCGGCCGCGGACGTCTTGAATGACCATGATGAATCCCTTGCGGGCAATCTCGGTCGGGGAGAAGCCGTTCCACCAGTTGCCCCAGATGTCACTCTTGTCGTAGGGCGTGCGGACGACCAGAGTGGGCCACCTTCCCGTTCCGACGGGCCGATACACATCCGCCCTCAGCACGACGCCGTCGCGCATTGTCGCGGGGACATCGAGCTCCACCTGCAGGGTTGGCGGCATGTCGATCTCCTTGTTCGTGGCAAGGCTGCGTTCGAAGTTGACGGTCACTTGTCCTCCACCTGGTCACGGAAGATCCACCGGAGCGCCTCGGGAAGCGCAGCACCGGCGTGGCCGAGGCTGTGGCCGCCCGTGCCGAAGACGAACATCGAGTCGTAGCGGCGGTACTTCAGGGCAGCGTCGAGGTCGCGGTTCGCGATCGGAATGTTCCCGTAGATGAGGTCTGCGTCGCGTTCTCCGGTCTGGTGCCAGACGCGGATCGGCTTTCGGGGGGCGCGCCGGACCATGCTCGGGTAGTTGTTGGCGCCCAGGATGTTGATGAAGCTGCCGCAGTGCGTGATGACGTTGCCGAAGACGTCGGGGCGGTGAAAGGCCGCTCCGAAGGCGCCCGCGCCGCCGGAGCTGTGGCCGCAGATGAGACGGCCCTTCGGATCGTCGGTCAGGCTGACCCTGGTCCGGATGACCGGGAACAGTTCCTCCGCGAGGTAACGAGCGAAGTCCTCGCTCACCGTGTCGTACTCGACGCCACGGTTCGTCGTTCCGCCGTAGATCGGGTATCCCGGCCCGGTCTCCCCCGGGTTGTGGAACAGGCCGATGGTCATCGGGATGTCACCGGCGTGCACCAGGTTGTCCAGAACCGTCGTGGCACGCACTTGCTCACCCACGTAAGAGAGGCCGTCCAGGCAAACCATCAGGTTGACCGACTCAGCCTCTTCAGCGCCGTGCGGCAGGTAGAGGTAGACGCTGCTGGTGACACCTGGGTAGACCGTGTGACTCGTCCAACGGACGTGCAGGTACTGGCCAGCCGGAACGCCCTCCTGCGGCAGGGACTCGAAAGTCAGGCGATACTCCGACGAGGTGTCATCCTCCGACAGCTCGAAAGTGGCGACGTCCTTCGGCGGGATGGAGTAGGTGGAATAGTCCTCCGGGGCCATCGCCATGTGGTCGAGGTCCACCGCCTCGAACTCAACCGTATCGACGTGCGAGTGGGTCATTCTGAAACGCTCATTTCTGATTCGTCGCCGTCAGGATCTTGTTCCGAGAGTGTGCGAAGCAGGACCTGCTCCATCTGAACCAACTTCGCGCTCGGCGGGTTCGTCCAACGCGCTCACCATGGCTCGTGCTCCTGCGTCGTCGCCGGCATCGATGGCGGCTGCCAGATCACGCATTCGCCGAACGAAAACACCCGACTGTCCGCGGGCGGACCACGCAGCGCACCTTCTGGTGCGTGCCTCTTGCAGGTGGGTCTGCATCGCTGCAGGCGTCATGCCCTCAGAGGTGCGGGGGGTGAGTTCGAGTAGGGCGTCGCGCAGTTCGATCAGGCTGTCGAGTCCTCCCTTGGCCTCAGCTCGGGACAGCGCAACCGTCAATGTCGTGGCTCGCGGGTCCGGCTGGGCGAGCGTCTCTGTCACCGCTTGACGCTCCATGGCCAGAAGGAGGTCATCGCCAAGTCGGATGCGATCGTCGGTCTCATTGAGCGCGAGCCGCGCCATCGCCCGGCGCGCGCGGCGCCGATCTTCTTGCACGTCGGCGTCAGCGGTCAGCGACGCAGCGATGAGCCGGCGAGTGTAAGGCTGGGTCGGCTGCTCCGTCACCGTTCCCGCCTCTCCCTCTTCCACGAGCCGCCCTTGCTGCAGCACGGCGATTCGCGTGCTCATGTGTCGCACCACGGACAGGTCGTGGGTGATGAACAGGTAAGCGACTCCGCGCTCTCGCTGCAGCTCCAGGAGAAGGTTGAGGATCTGCGCCTGCACGGACAGGTCGAGAGCGGACACGGACTCGTCACAGACGACGAGCCTGGGCTCGGGCAGGAGGGCGCGCGCGATCGCGATGCGCTGGCGTTGCCCGCCCGAGAACTGAGCGGGGAACTTGGCCAGCGCCGACTGGTCCATTCCGACACGCTCCAGCATGGCGACGACGCGGGCGCGCTTCTCCGCGCCCGACATCGACGGCAGGTTGGTCAGTGTCTCGCTGACGCTCTGCTCGATGGTTCGGTGGGGGTTGAACGAGCTGTAGGGGTCCTGAAAGACCGCTTGGATCTGTGAGCTCAACGCCCGCCGTTGCGAACGGGAGGCGCCCGTGATGTCCCGGCCGTCGAACGTGATGGTTCCGCGAGCGGGTTGCACTAGTCCCAGGACGCAGTTGCCCAGTGTCGACTTCCCTGATCCGGACTCGCCCACCAGCCCGAGGGTCTCCCCCTCGCTCAGATTGAGACTGACATCCTCGAGAGCGACCTTGTCCTTGCGTCGACCTCGGCCCCGATAGAGGACCGACAGGTCGCGAACTTCGAGCAACGGTGTCATGCCTTCACCAAGCCGTCCTGCGCAGTGCGGATGCAACGTGCGCCAGCACCTTCGCCCAGCGACACCATCGGGATGAATCCAGACCGACATGCGTCCTCGACCAAGCCGCACCGACTGGCGAATCGACAACCCAGGGGCCAAGAACCAGGCGGCGGCACGGCGCCTGCAATGACGGGCAGCAGCTGACGGGGCGCAGCCCCGACGGAAGACGAATGGAGCAGTGCCCGCGTGTAGGGGTGCGTGGGTCGGGTGATGATCGTCCTCACGTCGGCCCTCTCAACGATCTGCCCTGCGTACATCACGAGCGCGCGGTCGCAGGTCTCGGCAACGACTCCCCAGTCGTGCGTCACCAGGATGAGAGCCATTCCGCTCTGCTCTCGCAGGTCGCGGAGAAGGTCCAGGATCTCGCACTGCACCGAGACATCAAGCGCGGTCGTCGGCTCGTCTGCAATCAGCAGCTCGGGTTCTCCCGCGAGCGCTCGGGCAATGGCGATGCGTTGCGCCATACCTCCCGAGAGCTCGTGGGGATACTTCTTCGCCACTACCTCAGGATCGGGCAAGCGGACGCGAGTCATCAGTTCGTGCGCGATCTGACGGGCTTCGTGCTTGCTAAGCCCTCGATGCAGTCTGACGGCCTCTTCGAGCTGGTGGCCGACGGTGAAGGCCGGGTTGAGGCTCGAGATCGGTTCCTGCGAGATGAACCCGATTCCCGTTCCTCGATAGCTGTTCATCTGACGCTCGCTCAGTGAGGTCAGCTCCACGCCCTTGAAGGTGATCGATGCGGCCTGCACATGGGCGCCCATCGGCAGCACCCGAAGTACTCCCGAGATGGTCATCGATTTCCCGCACCCGGACTCGCCGACGATTGCGACGGCCTCGCCGGGTTTGACGTCAAAGCTGACGGTGTCGACGATCGGAATCTCGCCCTTGCCGCGCGGCAGGCTCACCGTCATGCGGTTCACGCTCAGGACCGCCTCTCGTCCTGGGGGTGTCTCTCCCGGACGAGCCGGGGTCAGGGGCTGGGAGACTCGGGCTGCGAGAGCACGCCAACTGAAGGACTTGGTTGAACCGCTGGACCGACCCATGTAGGCGTCACGGACGCCATTTCCGATCAACGTCAGGCTCAGTGTGACGATGGCGATGATCCCACCGGTGGGAACGAGCATCCAGGCGTCGAGCGGCATTGCCTGTTGGGCATCGGTCACCATGTTTCCCCAACTTGGGGCTGGCGGTGTCACGCCGAGACCGAGGTATCCGATCCCAGCTTCGACGAGACAGGCCACCGCTGCCACAATGCTGATTTGCGTGAGCGCAGGTCCAGCCACACCGGAGAGAATGTGGCGGCGCATGATCTGCAGGCTGGTGAGGCCGGCGACTCGAGCACCTGCAACATAGGGCTCCTCGCGAACTGCGATGGTTGCCGAATAGACGACCCGCGCCAACGTTGGCGACATGATCACACCCAGCGTGATCATCGCTGCGGTTTCGTTGTTTCCGTAAATTCCGAGAACGACCAGGAGCATGACCAGCCCCGGTACTGCGAGCAAGAGATCACAAAGTCGCATGGCAACCAGCTCCACCCAGCCGCCGAGCGTTCCCGCCGCCATGCCCAGGCAGAGTCCGATCGCCGTGCAGACCGCAACGGCCTGAGCGATGCCGGCCAGTGTCACCCGGCCACCGTGGAGCATTCTGGAGAGGATGTCGCGGCCCAGTTGATCGGTGCCGAGCAGGTGGTCCGCGGAAGGCTTGGCGTAGATGTTCAGGAGGTCCTGTTCGAGGGGCGCGTACGGCGACACCCAAGGCGCGAGAAGACACCCCACGACGACGATCATCAGGACCAGAGCGCAGACCACCACAAGTGGCTGCCGCAGGAGGCGCGAGAAGAAGCCCGCTCCGCGCTCAGCCGCCCTGCGAAACTCTTCGTCGGTGGAAGGGCCTTCAATGACCGCGCTCATCGCGCCCTCACCTTCGGGTTCAGATAGCCGGTAGCGATATCAGTCATGAGGAACACGACGACGACCATCGCGGTGTAGAAGACCGCCAACCCCTGAATGACCGGCAGGTCGTGCTTGGTCGTTGCACTCACCATCAGGGTTCCGAGGCCGGGCATCCCGAAGATCTGCTCCATCAGGATGGTGCCGCCCAAGAGGCCGACGAACACCAGGCTCACCATGGTCAGGACCGGCCCGGCGGCGTTCTTTGCGATGTGCTTGAACACGATTCGCTTCCACGGATAGCCGTTCGAGCGCAGGCTGCGGACGTAGTCGCTGCGCATTGCGGAGAGCATCTCTGCCCTCGTCACGACGGCGACCAAGGCTGTTTCCGCCACGCCGAGAACGGCAACAGGAACGATCAACGACTGGACCCAGCCGGATGCCGACTCACCGATTGGCACGTAGCCGGAAACGGGCACCCAGGCGAGGTTCACTCCGAACACGAGGACGGCGATCAGCGCGAGCCAGAAGCTGGGCAGACCTCGGCCCAGGACTGCGAGCACCTCAGCCAGTCTGCCGGTGGCGCCGCCGCGGATCGCTGCGACCGCCCCGGATGCCACGCCAAGCACAATGACGAGGAGGAGCGCGCCTACGGACAGCGACAGCGTCACTGCGAGTCGCGAGGAGATGGTCTCCGACACTGGGAACCCCGTGGTGACCGATGTTCCCAGATCCCCGGAGAGAGCATTGCGGAGCCAGTCGCCGTACTGCACCAGCACGGGACGGTCGGCCCCCAGTTGCGCGTTCAGCTCGGCGATCGATTCCGGGCTGGCGGTCGGACCAAGGATCGCCTGCCCGGTAGAACCTCCGGCGAGTGAGCTCAGTACGAAGACGACGAGCGAGATCACTGCCATCAAGGGGATTCCCATGAGCAGTCGTCGAGCAACGACACCCAGCATGACCGATCCCTCCTTTCGGGATTCTCTTCACCAAGGGATGACTGACGACGATTCGGATGACTGCGCTCGAATGCGCGATCGCCGGCGATCCTTGGCGACCCGGCCCTGGGAGGAGGGCCGGGGCGCTGGACCAGCGTCAGTTCTTCGGCTTCCAAGCCGTGATCGCGAACTGTCCCATCGGCTCGGCCTTGCCGATCTCGATGCCGTCGGAGAACACGAACTGGGGAATGGTCACGATCGGCAGGTACCAGACCTTCGCAGTCATCGCTTCGTTGAACTGCTTGGCGGCGTCCTCGAAGGTGGCGTCCGTGGAGGTCACAAGGGCGTCGTAGGCCTTGTCGATCTCCGGGTCAACGGACCTGAACGGATTCCACACGTCCGAGAACGGCGACTTGTAGAGGCGGTAGGCATCGCCCGGGAGCACGCCGTACAGCCCGTACGACACTGCCCCAGCCGAGTACTTCTTCTCGGCGAAGTCGGTGAAGAACGACGTGTTCGGAAGGGCCTTCACCTTCAGGTCGATACCGATCTTCCCGAGCTGGTCGACCGCGGCGGCGACGGCTGTGGTGGCAGCCGGGTCGTCGCTGTTGACCTCCAAGGTCATGGAGAAGCCGTCGGGGTAACCGGCTTCAGACAGCAGGCTCTTGGCTTCGTCCACGTCGTAGGCGTACTTCGACGGCAGGTCAGCGTCGTAGCCGACGTAGTCGGTGAGGGTGAACTGGTCCTGGGGCGTGACGTCGGGGCCGACCGCCTTCGCGATGGCCTCACGGTCCAGGGCGAGCGCCATGGCCCGACGGACACGTACGTCGCCGAGCGCCTTGGTAACTTCACCGGATCGGTCCCAGAGCATCATGGCGATGGCGGACTTCCTCATCACAGTGACGTCGTAGCCCTTGTCCTTGGCCTGCCCGACAAGCGACGTCCCGCCGGCCATGTCCACCTGAATCTGCCCGGATGCGAGTGCGTTCAGAGCGGTGTTCTGGTCCGCCATGACGCGCAGGACGACCTTCTTCCAGTTCTGGCGCGACTTGTCGTAGTAGTTCGGGTTGGGCGTGTACGTGTAGTGATCGCCGGGCTCGCTCTCACTCGGCTCGTACACATACGGTCCCGCACCGAAGGTCGCCGTCTTGAGCTTCTCCGGGTCCTTGAGCCCAGCCGCGCTGATGATCAGCCCGTTGTTGCAGTTCCCGCTGTCGCCCAGGATCGACTCCATCCCGATGAACGGGTTCGGCGACGTGATCTTGACGGAGTCGTCGCCTTCGGCGGTGACCTTCCAAGGCTTGATGTAACCGTCGTTCAGCCCCGGAACGGACTTGTAGTACTTGAGGGTGTCGAGTACCGAGTCGCGGGTGACGTCAGTTCCGTCGGCGAACTTGATCCCATCACGAATCTTCATGGTGAAGACCGTGTTGTTCTCCGAGTACTCCCAGGACTCCGCGATGCCGGGCTCATACTCACCATCAAGCCCGGTTCGGATCAGTGGCTCATAGGCCAGCTGGAACATCGGGCTGGAGCATTCCTGATTCAGCTGGAAGCTCGTGGGCGAGTCGACCGGGATGGCGATCGTGAGTGTGTCGGTCGACGAGGAGGACGACGACGCCCCCCCGCCGCACGCCGCGAGACCAACCGCTGCCAGCGTCCCGGTCAGCACTGTCGCGGTCAATCGTCGAGCGCGGCGCGGACCCCCGCCGGACCAGAACTGCTTGCGCACCTTCATGACGTTTCTCCTCGCATCTCCAGCGTCCGCGACTCCGCGCTCAGCCGATCAGTGGGCCACTCGGCGTTCCGTTCTATGGCACGCTGTATCTGCTAGTGGTACACCGATGATCTACGTCACAGTCCGCCGTGTCAACGAGATGCGCTGACTTTGGAGGATGGACGACAGCTGTACGCGCGGTTCTCACTCTCCACACTGGCTGCGGGCGACCCCGCGCGCCCTCCAGTCGGCCACGACGGGTTCAGTCGTCGAGTACGACGACGTGCTTGCCCGGCATACCCCCAGCTTCAACGTCGGCTTGCGCATCGCGGACCTGTTCCAGGCCGCGGTAGACCTTCGCGATCGGGACCTCGATGCGACCCTCCGCGATGGCTTCGAGCTGGCGCGCGAGTGCGTCTTCGGGCAGGTCTGCCGCCGTGCCCGCATAGCTGGTCAACCGGACCCCGCTGGGGATCATGAAGGGGGAGAAGTCCGGGATCGACCACTGCCCGGCCAAGGCTCCGGTGAAGCAGACGGTGCCATGGCGACGGACAGTCGCGAGGGTGTCCGCGAGAGCCGAACAACCCACCAGCTCGAGAGCCGCGTCCACGCCGGCGGGCGCCAGCTCGCGCACCTGGTCGGCAACGGCGCCGGTGTCGACCAGCACATGGTCGACACCCACTGCGCGCAGGTCCTCGGCGCGATCCGCGCTGCGGGTAGTGGACAGCACCGTGGCGCCAAGCTCCTTCGCGATGGCCGCTGCGCTGAGCCCGACCGTCGAGGTGCCGCCGCGAATCAGCAGTGTCTGGCCGGCCTGCAGATCGAGCCCGGTAGCGAGGGAGCCATACGCGGTCTGGAACATCTCCGGTAATGCGCCGACGACCTCCCACGGCAGGTCGGTCTCGAACCGGATCACCTGCGCAGCCGGGACGCTCACGTACTCGGCGTAGGCGCCGTCATAGGCGCGGCCCATGCCACCCATCATGGTCGCGACCTGCTGGCCCGGCTGCAGACCGCTCGCACCGTCGGCCTCATCGACCACTCCGACGCACTCGATGCCCGGGACACGCGGATAGGTGACCTCCGCATCCGACTCGCCCTTGCGGGTGAGGACCTCGGACTCGTTGACGCCGAAGGCCTGTACCTTGATCCGCACCCAACCCGCACCACGGGTCGGCACGGGTACGTCCTTGATCTCCAGAACGTCGAGGCCGCCCGGACGGGTGACGACGACGGCCCGCATCGTCACCGGAAGGACATCGCCGGCAGGTTTCGGTCGAACCATGTCGAGTTCCTCACTCTCATTCAGTTCCGTGCGGCGCGAGAACGGTCGACCGGCGGTGATCTCACGTCCGGACGGCATGGCGCAGCCTTGGTCGTCAGCCCGAGACTCACCCCCAGGTGGTTTCCCCGTGACGGTCCACGAGGCGCCCCGAACCGTGGCCGGGGCCTTCCGTGGCGAGCTTGACGATGGCATCGGTGCCCTCGGTCACGGTCTGGGGACCACTGTTGCCGTTGAGGTCGGTCGCGGTGTAGCCCGGGTCGGCGACGTTGATGCGAATGTCGGGGATCCCCTTCGCATACTGCGTCGTGAGCATCGTCAGCGCAGCCTTCGACGCGGTGTAGCCGGGCACGATCGCGTGCGCCTCGGCTCGGGACAGGTCATGGGTCAGCTCGAGGGATCCCATCCCACTGCCGACGTTGACGATGGCCGGGTCGGTCGACTTGCGCAGCAGCGGCAGGAACGCCGTCGTCGCGCGGACCACGCCGACCACGTTGACGTCGAGAACGGCGGCGACGTCGGCTGCCGTCAAGATGGCCGGGTCGACCATCGGTCCGAAGATGCCGGCGTTGTTGATGAGCACGTCGATCTTCCCCTCATGCTCGAGAACGTCTGCTGCCGCTTCGGCGACGGACACCTCGTCGGTGACATCGATCTGTACGAATCGGGCCCCCAGCGCTGCGGCGGCAGCGCGCCCTGCCTGCGGGTCACGTGCTCCGAGCAGGACGGTGTGGCCGTACTCGACCAGGCGGCGGGCGGTCTCGTGGCCGAGGCCCTTGTTGGCGCCGGTGATGAAGGTGATGGTCATGCACTGATGCTGGTGCGCGCGTTGGCGTGACAACAGGGATGCGTCTACCCCAGGACAACCAGTACCACCCTCGGCGCCGGCATCCTCAGGGACAATCGTGCGATGAGCGACCTGGGTACGACGCTGCGCACGTGGCGTGACCGCATGTCTCCCGCCGCGGCCGGTCTCCCGTCCAGACGAGCACGCCGTGCAGCCGGCCTGCGACGCGAGGAGCTCGCCGAGCTCGCGGGCGTGTCGGTCGACTATGTCGTGAGGCTGGAACAGGGACGCGCCACGACCCCGTCGGTGCAGGTGGCCTCGGCGCTGGCCAGGGCCCTGCACCTGAGCGACGAGGAGCGCGACCACCTGTACCGGCTCGCTGGCCTGGCACCGCCGGGCGCCGAACAGATTTCCCGCCACATCCAGCCGGGCATGCAGCGAGTGCTTCTCCGCCTCGGCGACACAGCGACCGCCGTCTTCGCTGCGGACTGGCAGATGCTGTGGTGGAACCGAGGATGGGCCGCACTCCTGGGCGACCCCTCGGCGACTCCGCACGCGCTGCGCAACTTCGCGCGTGACACCTTCCCGGCCGAGACCCTCGGCCAGGGACCCCAGCTCGCCCATTGGCCGGTCACGGCCTTCGACGGCGGGGCCTCCGACGCGGCCGTCGTCTCCGACCTGCGCCGAGCCAGCGGCCGCTACCCTCGAGACCGGCAGCTGGCAGCCCTGATTCGCAGCTTGCGGACAACCAACAAGCGCTTCGCTGATCTCTGGGCCGCCGGCGAGGTGAGCCCGCATCGCGAGGGCCGCAAGGTCGTCGAGCACCCAGCCGTCGGTCCCGTCACGGTTGACTGCGACGTGCTCATCGACGCTGACACGGACCTGAAGATCGTGGCGATGACAGCAGCGCCCGACACCGAGGACGAGTCGAAGTTCCGCCTCGCCCTGCTGTCCGGCGTCCACGCCCCTGCGCGGAAGACGAGCGCGCACTGACGTCGCGGTGACGGGTCGACCACCCGACGAGCACATACGCAGGTGGAAGTCAGAGACCTGCTCGCGAACGCATTCGCCATCGAAGGAAGACCATGACCAGGCACGCATCAACGACATCTCCCGACACCCTCAAAGCTTTCACCGCCGAGATCCGAGACACTGGCGGAACGATCGCCCGCTGACTCAGTCAGTGGAATTCTCGACGGGGGAAGGCAGCGGTGACGTGTGCTCGTGGATGACCCTCCAATCGTCCCCGGCTCGGCCCCACACCAAGGTCTCTCGCATGCGGTACTCAAACCTCTCGCCGTTGCGGAGGTTGCCGACGTTGCGCAGAATGACGATGGTGACGGCCAGACCGCCGGAAGGATCGCGTAGCACGACGACGTCCTCAACGATGTCGGACAGGCTTTCAACCTCCTCGTCCAACCAGGTGCGGGCCGCCGCCGCGTAGGCGTCGTAGCCAGGTGCAGCAACCGGCGAACCGTCCCAGATCCGCACGCGCTGGTCACGGGAATACCAGCTCGCGCCGGCATCGAACCCGCGTTCGAAGTCGACCAGGAATCGCCGTACCTTGGACTCGAAGGTTGCCGCGTCCTCGGCCGTGACCACCGGGTACACCGTGAGGGGCTTCACCCCAGCTGCTTCAGACATCATCCTGCCCTTTCAACGACAGTCGGCGGCGCATCATCGGACGAGCCATCTACTCGTGGTCACAGCGACCCATGGCTCGACGAGAGCTCCCGGCGCTATCGAGCCCGACGGGCACCGGTCAGCTCGCATTGCCTTAGCCATCGTTGAGCCCCTCGGCTTGGAAGGGGTGATCGGGCCCAGCGAGCGCAACGATGGCTTCGTAGGGCCGGCGCACTGTTGCTTCGTCGAGCGAAGTGTCGGGGTGCGCCAAGCGGTGACTCCACCAGCCCCACAGCAGGGCGTTGATGGCGAGCGCGATGCTGGTGGGGACCACGGGCTGAAGCATCGCGAGCGCGTCGTCCTCGACCGCCTGGAGCACCGCCGCCACCTTGGGGTCCCGAGCGCCGTAGTGACGGATCTCCTCGTAGAGCCGGATATCGGTGAGACTCGGGCTCGTCGAGCCGATCGTGGCGTCAACGAGTGCATCGACGACGTCGGCGGGGGTCCGGGCGCCGCGGAGCGGGGCTGCATACCGGGGTTCGAGATCGCTGCGGGTCGAGTCCAACGCGCTCAGGATGAGGCCCTCGAGGGTGGGGAAGTAGTACGTCATCGACCCCAGCGGGACCTCGGCATGCGCTGCGACGCCCCGATACGAGACAGCGCTGATCCCGTCGGTCCTGATCACGTCGAGCGTGGCTTCAAGGATCCGCGAGCGACGTCCTGGGTCGTTCGGCTTCCCGCGGCGCATGGCCCTCCTCTGTCAGTCCAGGTGTGTACCATCGTACGCACTAGTGTGTACCGTCGTACGCACTGGATTCTAGAGTAGCCCGACGAGGAGATCGCGTGAACGGCAACAAGCTGCAGGAGCAGGCTCGCGAGCGAGCGCAGGAGTTGCCCGGCGCCCGGCTCGAGCACCCGTTCGGTCCGGACTGGGAGGTGTTCAAGGTTCGCGACAAGGTGTTCATGCTGCTGACGGACATCACCGGGGAACCCATCGTCATCATCAAGGCGGCGCCGGAGCATGGCGAGGAACTGCGGAAGCAGCACGAGGACATCACCCCCGGCTATCACATGAACAAGCAGCACTGGATCACGCTGCATCCCGGCGGTGGTATGCGAAAGGAGCTCGTGGACGAGCTGGTGACCGAGTCATTCCTCCTCGTCGTCGAGGGCCTGCCACACGCGAAGCGCCCAGTGGACCCGGCGACGTTCGGCAGCGCGGGCACCAACGACACGACCCCCACCGTCACTGACGACACTACGACCTCAGACCACACCTGATCCTCGAAAGGACTCTCTATGACCAGCAGCGACGACACCACAGTGCAGGGCGCCGTGCACTCGTGGCTCGGCATCTCGTACGCCACCGCCGACCGCTTCCACAGCCCGAAAATCGTGCCCTTCGACCCGGACCTGCCCTACGACCAGAAGGGTCTGGCACCGCTCCAGGCCGGCGACACCAGCTGGCTGGAAGCCGACAACGGGTTCAGCGAGGACTGCCTGAACCTCAACGTCTGGGCACCCGCCGACGCTGGAGACAAGCCCCTCCCGGTCATCGTGTATGTCTTCGGCGGCGGGTGGATGCTCGGCGCGAACACACAGACCACCTCCAACGCGTCCGGCCTCGCCGCGACCGGTCGCGCCATCGGCGTCTCCATCAACTACCGTCTGGGCGCGTTCGGTGCACTGTCCCTCTCCCAGTACGGCGGCGCTCTCGCGCAGGCTACGAACCTCTGCCTGCAAGACATCATCACCGCGCTGCGGTGGGTCAACGAGAACATCAGCCACTTCGGCGGCGACCCCAACAACGTCACCGTCACCGGGCACAGTGCCGGCGCGTACTCCACCCTGAGTCTCCTCGGCGCACCCTCCGCAGACGGCCTCTACCACCACCTCGCGGCGTTCTCCGGCATGCCGGCACGCCAAGTACCCGCTTGGGGAGCGGAAGAACGCGCCCACGCCGTCCTCACCGCACTCGGGATCGAGAACGATCCCGAGCAGCTCCTGACCGTTGACGCACACCTGCTCGCCGAGACGATGGCTGCGACGCAGTCCTCAGACCCTGGGGCAGCGCACGGCGTCGACAACGATCTCGTTGCCATCGTCGACGACCGAACTCAGCCCAACGGCATCCTCACCGATCTTCCCATGCGCGTCCTCGAGTCCGGACGACACAAGGAGATCGACATCCTGTTCAGCAGCACCACCCACGAGCTCGACTGGTGGGTCCTGCACAAGACCGACGAGTTCGACCCGGGCAGCATCGACGCTTTCGTCACGGAGTTCGCCAACCGCAACCGCATCCCACGCAGCCGCGCCCGCAAGATCGTCGCCGCCTACGACGTCAACGGGCGCACACCAGTCCAGGTCCGCGGAGCCCTGCTCACCGACTTCTCATTCACACTGCCTCAGACCCGCGGAGCGCTCGCCCACGCCGCGGCCGGAGGGAACGCGCACCTGCTCTCCATCGGGCCAGTCGAGGGCGCACACGCCGTCCACGGCACGGAGATGTACGGCATCGTCGGCCAGACCCGCCCCGGCGCCGGCCACGAGCAGATCGTTCGCGACACGTTCGTCCGAGACGCGCTGCTCTCCCTCGCCACGAGCGACAACGGCGCACTTTGGAGGCCCGTCGCCACGGCGCCGACCGCCCAAGGGATCGGCGACATGCCGTACGACGCCACCGCGCACGCCGAAGATGTACTTGAGACCTTCTCGGGCATCAAACGCCCATAGCCGCACCTTCGGGCTGGGAGCCTTCTGGGTCCCCTCCTGAAGAACCGGTGCAATCAGCGAGAACCGCAACAGCCGCGTGGAGTCGTTTCGCTAGCGGTTGCCGTCGCCCCTCACAAGCCGAGGCGAGGATACGCAGCGCGGGCTGGCGGGGGCGTGGGCCGGCAGCGTTCTCCGTGGAGCCGGGGGATCCGGGAGCGCGCGGGCCAAGGCCTCAAGCCGGGGAGCGCTACCAGTGCTCGCGTTGGGCGTAGGGATTGTCGACTACCACCGGTCGTAGCGCGGCATCCTGGAGATGACGCTCCCGGGCACAAGAATCGGTCAGACACATAGCGGCCGTGAAGATCAGCACTCCGAACTGCGTCGAGACGGTGGTCACGGCGAATTGGCCTGCCGTGCCGACCAGCAGCACACGATGGGTCTGCTGCATGAACGCCGTCTGGGTGCCCCACCTTGGCAAACCAATCCCGTGTCCCTCTCAAGCCCAGGGCGACCAGCGAACTGGCTGCGCGCCCGAGAGCCGTCCAAGCGGCGTGAAGCGGGCTTGAGGGGCGGCCGCGGGAAACGTGTGGCAAACGTGTCAATCGGCTGAACGGACCCAAGACGTACAAGGCTCTGACGACCATTTCTGCTGGTCGGAGCCACTGCCGTCGGAGCCGCCCGTCGTGTTCTGCCGCCCGCCGGAATCGAACCGACCTAGTCATCTCGGTTCAGGTGCGTGGTTTCTGCTGGAGCGGCGGGTGGGCCTGCGGTGAGGTCGAGGTAGTCGTTGATGGCGTCGGCAACGACTGCATCGCGGCCGGGCAGGACGTGGGAGTACTCGCGGAGCGTGGTCGAGGGGTCTGCGTGGCCGAGGCGTTCTTGGGCTTCGAGGATCTTGCCTTGGGAGACGAGGAACGTGGCGACGCTGTGACGTAGACGGTGCAGAGTCGCATCGGGGATACCGGCGGCGTCCCGGACTGCCTCGAACCGGTGTCCGAGGACCTCAGATCCGAGTCGACGCCAGTGCCCGGAGTCAGAGCTGAAGACCCACGGTCCCAACACATGCGCTCCGGCGGCACCCATCGGTCCAGCTCCACCAAGCGGGACAGCCGCGCGAGCGACGCGCTCCGCCCAGGTGTCGTGAAGACGGTGCCAGAGGTCAGCGGTGTCAGCGCCGAGCGTGACCGTTCGAGTGTGGCCGGACTTGGGCGTGGTGAGCTGGCCAGCGGAGACGGCCCGCTGGATGTGCAGCACCCGGCCGGTCAGGTCGTCGAACCGCAGCGCGACCAGCTCACCACGTCGGGCGCCGCTGTCGGCGGCGAGGCGAACCAGGAGGAGGCACTGTTCGGCGACGCGCAGGCGCCTCCAGGCCGCGGAACTCTCCGCGGCAGCGGCGTTCACTCGCGCAGCGTCCCGGTTAGCGCTCGCGCCCGGACTGCTCGAACCTTCGCTCGCGAGGCGATGGGGGATGTTCGCATGGGCCTCGATGACCCGGAGCTCGGCCGCCAGAAGCAGGGCTCGGACCTCATCGTCGGCCAGAGCTTGGCGGGGTGGGGAGCGGTGAGGTCCGCGCATCAGCCGCAGCGGGTGGGTGTCGAGGAGACGTTCGTTGTAGGCCCAGGTCAGACATGCACGCAGGACACGGAACCGGGCGGCGACCACGGCGTCGGAGGCGCCCGCGTCGCGCCAGTCCGCGAGCCGACAACGGATCTCGTCCGGTGACAGCGCGGCGGCCGGCCGCTCGGCGACGGGGTCACAAGCCAGCGCACGGGCATTCGAGGTGTACCCGACGTAGGTCGACGGCTTCCAGGGGTGGTCCGCGGCCAGCCAGGCCTGCAGCAGGAAGCCGACGGTGACCCGGTCCGGTGGCGGGATGATCGGGCGGCCCGTGGCCAGCAGCCGGATCCGGGTGGCGGTGGCATCGGCTTCGGTGCCGTGCACGGTCACCGAGAGGTGCCGGGTCCGGCCGGTCACCGGGTCGACATCGGCGGGAAGCCGGACCTCCCAGACCCCGGGGCGGCGTTCGCGCTGAGTGCCCTCACCACGAGAGCGGCGGCGGCGGCGCCGGCGCGCAGGCGCCGAGGCGGCCGTGTCGAGCACCGGCGGCATGTCGAGCGAGCGAGGCGAGGGGAGAACGGCGGTCATCTCACCACGGTGCGCCTGACCAGACGGTGCGCTCAACCGCTGACGATGGACTCGTAATGGGATCCGTAATGGGACAACGGGACAGACTCTCCCGGCCCATCACCGGCCAACCCACGTTTGACCTGCGAAAACTCTTGCGCGCCTGTAGGGATTCGAACCCCAAACCTTCTGATCCGTAGTCAGATGCTCTATCCGTTGAGCTACAGGCGCCCGTCCCTCATTGCTGAGCGACCGGTCGAGAATAGCCGAGACCGGACCCCGATGCCGAATCAGCGCGGCCTCCCGGTGTGGAAGCATGTCCCCGTGGCGGGTTACCAGCCGGAGGACCGGGAGCTCTTCGAGCGTGAAGCGACTGGTCTCTACGAGCAGGCGCTCGCCGAGGGCGGGCTCGCTGCCGACGATGCGCGGCTGGCCGACGGGGCGCCCTCGCGACGCGGTTTCGACCTGCTCGTGGAGCTCGGGCTGCTGCAGCTCGACAGCGCCCGTACGACGTGGCGGCCGCTCGAGCCGAGCAACGCGCAGTCGCGGGTGGTCACCCCGCTGGGCAACGAGGGTGCGCGGCTGATCGAGGAGTCGGCGCGCTGGGCGAACGCCTTCGCGGGGCTCAACCAGAGCTGGCGCCGCTCGCCGGTGGCGTCGGAGTCGGGGCCCTTCCTCTACCTCCACGGCGAGGCCGGTCGGTCCTACCTCACCGCCTTGGTCAGCGACGCCCAGGAGGAGCTGCTGACGGCGCAGCCGCAGGCCCACCGCAACGCGAAGACCGTCCAGGAGGCGGCGGTGCGCGACGTCGCCGCGCTCAAGCGTGGCCTGGCGATGCGGACGCTCTACCAGCACAGCGCGCGGCGCCACCCCGCCACGCACCGGTACGTCGCCGAGGTCACCGAGCACGGTGCCGACGTCCGCACCCTCGACGAGTTCTTCAACCGGCTGATCGTGGTCGACCGGCGGGTCGCGCTGATCCCGGCGGCCGACGACCAGGCGACGGCGGTCGTCGTACGGGAGCCGGCGATCGTGGCCTACCTGGTCGACGTCTTCGAGCGCGCGTTCGCGCGGGGGCGGCCGTTCGCGACGAGCGAGCAGCGGGTGATGAAGGAGATCGCGTCGGAGCAGCGCTCGATGACGATCCGGATGCTGATCGAGGGCCATGCGGACGCGGTGAGCGCCAAGCGGCTCGGCGTCAGCCCGCGCACGTACGCCGGCTACGTGGCCGAGCTCAAGGACGAGTACGAGGCCGAGACGCGCTTCCAGCTCGGCTACACGATGGGCCAGCTGGGGATCGCCGGCCAGGAGTCGGACGACGCCTGAAGTCCTCCGAGCGCGCCTGAGCCCCGGTCGACCCGAGGGTCTCCGGGGCTCAGTGCAGCGTCAGGTCAGCGGTCGGCGTGCCGCACCATGATGCGGAACGGCCATCCGGTGTCGGCCTCGGCCGCGGACGGCAGTGAGACGACACCCAGCGAAGCGATCAGGGCAACGGTCGCGAACGCGATCCGGCGAGCGGCCTTCTTCATGTTTCTGTCTCCTGTCCGCCGGGAGTCTCGGCAGGTTCGGATACACCCTCCAAAGGACTAGCGTGATGCATCCGGACCGCCGTGGCAACCCGTCGGGGGGCATTGTCGCGACCGGGAAGCGGAGCGCGCGGGAAAAGCGAGGATCCGCCCGGCGAACCGGGCGGATCCTGCGTTGCTGCGGAGGCGGAGGGATTTGAACCCTCGATGGGGTTGTAGCCCCAAACCCGCTTAGCAGGCGGGCGCCATAGACCGGACTAGGCGACGCCTCCTCCACTTCGACCGACCCCGAGGGACCAGCCAGCGGAGCAAGGTTACAAGCAGCGGCGTGCGACGCCCAATCCACCCGCCGGTCAGCGGGTGGCGCGGTCCAGGTGGGCGCGGACGTCGCGGGCGAGGTCGTCCTTGTCGGCAGCCACGAGCTGCACCGGGATCGTGGTCGAGCGACCGTCGCGCAGGCGCAGGACCAAGCACTCGATGTCGCGCGGGGCGGCGGCGACGGCGTCCTCGACCTCGCTCCACCGGGCCTCGGAGACGCCGGCGGCGCGGATCATCCGGACCTGGTAGCCCGCCTCCGTCAGTCGTACGACGACCAGCCGGCTCCGCAGCCACCAGGCCAGCCCGATCAGGCCGAGCACACCGAGCCCGAGGACGAGGACCAGCAGGTCGGCATCGAGGTCGAGCGCGACCGCGGCGACGGTCACGGCGAGCAGGACCACGGCGAGCAGGACGAGGTAGGCGCCGACGAAGCGCGCCATCACCGGCGGCGCCAACCGGTAGTCGCTCACCGACGGCTCCTGGGGGCTGCTCATGGGGCGAATTGAACAAGACCCGGTCCCGCGCGGGCAAAGCGGGTCGGTCTCCTAGACTCGAGCCCGGTCGACTGCGACGCTGCGGCGTCGCGGAGGCCGAGGAGGGATGCCGGAGTGGCCGATCGGAACCGCCTTGAAAGCGGTCGTAGGGAGACCTACCGCGGGTTCGAATCCCGCTCCCTCTGCTGAAGTGACGTGGATCGCCTGCTACAGCAGCGGGGAGAACCGTCCCGGCTCCGGCCGTACGGCGGCTGCCTGCTCCGCCACGCGGCTGCGCCGGCCGCGGTTGCCGGTCAGGGCCAGGTCGAGGCGGATCAGCACCCACCCGACGAGCAGGCCGACCACGAGGCCGTAGACCACCGAGAGGGTGGCCTCGGTGACGGAGACGGCCGGGTTCGCGAGCGCGGTCGCGGTGGGCGAGGTGGCGGCGACGCCGAAAGCGCACACCCACCAGCCCTGGCGGCGGCGCGCCCGCATGTGGACGCCGTAGGCGAGGGCGGGGACCCCGAGGACGGTCTCGATCGGGCGCGGGAAGGCGCCGAGGTGGTCCCGGCTCCAGCGGACCCACGTCAGCAGCTCGTCGACCAGCCCGGAGGAGCCGTACTGACGCAGCATCTCGGCGTACAGCAGGGTCGCGGCGAGCACCACGCCGCCGATGGCGACGACCACCAGGCCACGGCGGCCGAGGCCGTGGAGGCCCGCGCCGAGGCGGTAGACGAGCACGAGGGCACCGAGCAGCGCGAGGCCGAGGCCGACGTACTCGAAGCGCTCCTTCTGGATCGCCGGCTCGAAGCCGACCGTGGCCATCGCACCCACGGCGGCACACAGCAACGCGACCGAGCACTCCCGCGCGGAGGCGAGGAAGCCGGACGCCGGCACCGTGATCATCACGCCCAGCACGGCCGCGAGAGCGGAGGTGCTGACGGCGGCCCCGGTCAGCAGGATGTCCTGGTCGCTGAGCACGGCGACGAGTCCGCAGAGCAGGGCCAGCGCGCCGAACACGAACGGGCGGCCGCCGGTGCGGGCGGCGAGCGCCGAGGTGTAGGCCGTCGCGATCACGATGGAACCGGTGACGCCGAGCCAGTCCGGGCCGACCTCGACCATGGCCGCGACGAGCGCGGCGGTGCCGAGACCGATCAGGACGACCCACGCGGAGAACGGGGCGCGGGAGGCGCCCAGCTCACCGATCCGCTGCTCGAGCGGCGCCCGGGTGGGGGAACGTACGGCGGCGCGGGACACGAGGAAGCAGATTACATCCGGCGGTTGACCAACGACGGGTTGACGCGGCGGGCCTCGTCGAGCGTCACGCGGGAGGCGGTGGCCCGGATCACCTCCGGCACGTCCGGGGCACCCGGCCCCGCCTCCACCAGGACGTCGCCGAACGGGTCGACGACCATCGAGTGGCCGCAGTAGCGGGGCGCGGGCTGGCCGACGGCGGCGACGTAGACGGTGTTCTCGATGGCCCGCGCGGTCAGCAGGGTGCGCCAGTGGTCCACCTTGCGCGGACCGGCGACCCAGGCGGCCGGGACGACGAGCAGCTCGGCACCACGGTCGACGAGGGCACGCGCCAGCTCGGGGAAGCGGAGGTCGTAGCAGGTCATCAGGCCGACCTGCCACCCCGCGACGTCGAGGACGACCGGCTCGAGCGGCCCCGGGCTGAGGCGGTCGGACTCGCGGTAGCCGAACGAGTCGTACAGGTGCACCTTGCGGTACGACGCCTCGGACGCCCCCCGCGCGACGAGGGTGTTCCACGGCCGCCCCGGCACCGGGCCCTCCTCGAACATCCCCGCCACGACCGTGGTCCCCGCCTCGGCGGCAGCAGTCGCGGCGGCGGTCGCGAAGGGGCCGTCGAGCGGCTCGGCGTACGGGCTGACGTCGGAGCCGGCCTCGCCGAAGTCGCGCGCGAAGGCCTCCGGCAGCACGACCAGGTCGGTGTCGGGACCGGCGGCGGCGACCAGCTCGGTGAGGGCGGCGCGGTTGACGGCGGGCTCGAGCGCCGCGGCGGCCTGGACCAGCGCGATGCGGAGCGTGGGGGCGGTCACGGTGCAAGCGTAGATGCGTGAGTTCAAGGGATCGCGCGCTGAGCGCCGCCCAGGGCCGCGCCGACAAGGCGCCGGCGCGAAGGCATGCTGGGCGCACGGCGAGCGTCGGCAACGCCGTCGGCGTGGATGCTGGGTGGTGCTCGGCGTGGGAGACCTTGGACTTACTCATCCGGGCCGGTGTTTGGGAGACTCACGGCGTGATCGAGCTCGGACTCTCCGGATTCGCCGCCGTCGTGCTCGCCGGCGGCCAGGCCTCCCGCCTCGGCGGTGCCGACAAGGCCACCATCGAGCTGGGCGGTCGCTCGCTGCTCGACCGGGCGCTGGACGCCGTGGTCGATGCCGGCGAGGTCGTGGTCGTCGGCCAGCAGGTGCCGACCGAGCGACCGGCGACCTTCGTCCTCGAGGACCCGCGCTTCGGCGGTCCGGCGGCCGGCCTGCTGACCGGCCGCGACTCGCTGCTGCGGACCTTCCCGACGATCGCGGTGCTCGCCGTCGACATGCCGCACCTCACCTCCTCGACGTTCCGGAGGCTGCACGAGGCCGCGGTCGGGCACGAGGGGGCGGTGCTGACCCGCGACGGTCGCCGGCAGCTGGCGTTCGTCGTCGAGACCGCACGGCTGGACGCCGTACGGCCGCACCGGGAGGCGGAGCACGGTCTCGCCGTCCGGGCACTGCTGGAGCAGCTCGACCTCGTCGACGTCGCGTCGACCGGCTCCGAGGCGCGCGACGTCGACACGTGGAGCGACCTGCGCGACCTGGCCTCCGAGGCCGAGGGGCACTGACACGCCCGGGACCCTTGTCAGACGGCGGGGGTCTGGATCACTCTGGACGGGTGAACCTCCACGACTGGATCGACGAGTTGTGCGACGTCCTCGACATCGAGGCCGAGGCGGACGAGGGCCTGCTCGTCGACCTCTCCGGGATCACCCGTGACAACGTCCATCCGGCCGCCGGCGCGGTGACCGCCTTCCTGCTCGGCTTCGCGGCCGGGGAGCAGGGGGCGGACCCGGACCAGGTCGAGCGCCTCGCGGCGAAGGCCCAGGCCCTCGCCGAGTCGTGGGACCGACCAGCCGGCGCCGCGTCGGTCGAGGACGAGGACGTCGAGATCGAGGAGCTCGCCGACGCGGACTACGAGGACTCGGACTCGCTCGTCTGAGCCGCTTCGCGGGTAGGCAAGACTGGCGTCATGCGTGCCGTCACCCAGACCAGCCCCGGGGGTCCGGAGACCCTCGTCGTCACCGAGCTCCCGGACCTCGTGCCCGGTGCGGGCGAGGTCCTGATCGAGGTCGCCGCGACCGCGGTCAACCGGGCCGACCTGCTGCAGCGGCAGGGCTTCTACCCACCGCCGCCGGGCGCGTCCGAGGTCATCGGCCTGGAGTGCAGCGGCACGGTCGCCGCGCTCGGCGAGGGCGTCACCGACTGGGCGGTGGGCGACCAGGTGTGTGCGCTGCTGGCCGGCGGTGGCTACGCGAGCCAGGTCGTCGTCCCCGCGGGCCAGGTGATGCCGATCCCCGACGGCGTCGACCTCGTGACCGCCGCGGCACTGCCCGAGGTGGCGTGCACGGTCTGGTCCAACGTCTTCATGGTGGCGGGGCTGCGGCCCGACGAGGTCTTCCTCGTCCACGGCGGCGCCGGCGGCATCGGCACCTTCGCGATCCAGCTGGCCTCACGCCTGGGCGCCCGCGTGTTCACCACCGCCGGCAGTCCCGACAAGCTAGCGCGGTGCGAGGAGCTGGGGGCCGAGCGGGCGATCAGCTACCGCGACGAGGACTTCGTGGCCGTCGTACGGGAGGCGACGGACGGGCACGGCGCCGACGTGGTCCTGGACAACATGGGCGCGAAGTACCTCGCCCCCAACGTCGACGTCCTGGCCACCGAGGGCCGGCTGGTGATCATCGGCATGCAGGGCGGCTCGAAGGCCGAGCTCAACATCGGCCAGCTGCTGTCCAAGCGCGGCGCGGTCATCGCGACGACGCTGCGGGCGCGGCCGAAGGACGGCAAGGCCAACATCTGTACGTCGGTCGTCGAGCACGTCTGGCCGCTGGTCGCCGACGGGTCCATCACCCCGGTCGTGTCCGCCGTGCTCTCCCTGGACGACGTGGCCGATGCGCACCGCCTGATCGAGGGTGGCGACAACATCGGCAAGGTGCTGCTCACCCCGTGAGCCCGCGTCGGTGCCGTTGGCTAGGTTGGGGGACATGACCGAGAGCGGTGACGAGCAGATCGTGGTGGTGGGGCCGGACGGGCAGCCGATCGGCAAGGTGCCGGCGTCGGCGGTGGAGCAGCGCGACGACGGTGACCACGACGACGACGGCGAGCACTCGATCGGCGACCTGGTCGAGCAGCCTGCGAAGGTGATGCGGATCGGCAGCATGATCCGTCAGCTCCTCGAGGAGGTGAAGGCGGCCCCGCTCGACGAGGCCAGCCGCAACCGCCTCGCCGCGATCCACCGCTCGTCGATCGCCGAGCTCGAGCAGGGCCTCGCCCCCGAGCTGGTCGAGGAGCTGGAGCGGCTCTCGCTGCCCTTCTCCGAGGACGTCACGCCGTCCGAGGCCGAGCTCCGGATCGCCCAGGCGCAGCTCGTGGGGTGGCTCGAGGGCCTCTTCCACGGCATCCAGACGGCGATCTACGCCCAGCAGATGGCCGCGCGGGCGCAGTTCGAGCAGATCCGTCGCGCGCTGCCCCCGGGCATGGCGATGGGTGGGCCGGCGGCCGACCCCTCCGCCCCCGGTACGACGCCGGGCGAGTCCGGCGACGAGCCCCGCTCGGGCGGCATGTACCTCTGACGCCCGGCCTCGAGGAGGTCGGGGCTCAGTGCGTCGGGCGGCGACCCGTCCAGCCCAGCAGGACCAGGCCGAGCAGGCCGACCAGGGTGATCGCGGCGCCCGGCGCCACCACTCGGCCCAGGCTCGGCGGACCGTCGGACCCGCCGGAGGGCGCGGTGAGCACGACGTCCGCGTCGTCCTCGGGCGCCAGCGCGTCGCGCAGCAGGTCGAGGGTCACCGTGTCGAGGTTCGGCGTGGCGACGTAGCCGTTGCAGTCGACGGCGTGGAGCGCGTCGTTGGCGCCGGTGGTGAAGAAGAGGTACTGCTCGTTGCGGCGCGGCGGCAACTTGCCGTCGGTGCCGGTGACGAGGACGTTGACGTTGCGCCCGTCGGTGAGGTCGCCGGTGAGCACGTTGAGGACCCGGACCGTCACCCGGAGTGTCCGCGCCGCGGGCACGCCCGGTGTGGTGGTCGCGGTCGCCGCGTCGGTGGCCGTTCCGGTGCTGCCGGCCGTGCTCCGCACGACCGCGACCTGGCGGACGACGGCGTGGAAGACGTCGTCGGTGCCCTCGGCGTTGGCCGCGACGGCCGTCGCGTCGTCGAGGTCCAGCGCGGTGCAGCTGACCGGGATCGCGGCCGGCGCGACCGCGCCTGACGGGGCGGCGGGCACCACCACGGCCGCGGCGAGCGCGGCGGCCGGAGCAGCCGTGACCAGCGCGGCGCGAAGACGACGGGGGGCGGACCTCACGTGCCCATCCCACCAGATCCGCCGGCGGGGAACCAGCGGCCGATCTCGACGGCGGCACCGTCGTCGTCGACGGAGTCGGTCACGGCGTCGGCCGCGGCCTTGACCTCGTCGACGGCCTGGCCCATGGCCACGCCGCGTCCGGACCACTGCAGCATCTCGATGTCGTTGCGCCCGTCGCCGATCGAGAGCACGTCCGCCCGGTCGACGCCGAGCTGCTGCGCGACGTACTCGAGACCGGAGGCCTTGGAGACGCCGACGGGGGCCAGGTCGAGCCAGGCGGTCCAGCCGACGACGTAGTCGGTGCCGTGGAGGCCGAGGTTGCCCGCGAGCTTCACGAAGTCCTCGGCGGTGGCCTTCGGGTCGCGGATGATCACGCGGCTGACCGGGCGGGCGACCATGTCCTCGACCGCGGCGACGATGGACTCGCCGCCGAGCTCGCCGTCCGGGAAGGGCGCGGAGACGCGGTAGCCGATGCCGCGCTCCTCCACGGCGACGATCGCCTCGGGGTGCTGGGCCAGGACGGCCGCGACGGCCGGGGCGGCGTCGAAGGTGACCTCGTGGACGACCTCGGCGGGCGGGTACCGCAGCACGACCGCGCCGTTGGCCGCCACGATCCAGAGCCGCTCGCCGTGGCCGTGGAGGTCGAGCATGTCGGCGACGGCGGTCATGTTGTGCGGTGCGCGGCCCGACGACAGGACGACGTGGGCGCCACTGTCGAGGACCCGCTGGACGGCGTCGTGGACGGCCGGCGTGACCTCCTCGTGGCTCATGCCGAGCCCGGCCACCCACCGGAGCAGGGTGCCGTCGATGTCGAGGGCGACGAGGCGCGGCCGCCAGCCGGGCTCCCCCGGCGCCGGCGTGGTCACTGCGACACCGGGGTCAGGACCTCGAGCCCACCCATGAACGGCTGCAACGCCTTCGGGACCCGGACCGACCCGTCGGCCTGCTGGTGCGTCTCGAGCACGGCGACGATCGCTCGGGTGATCGCGGTGAGCGTGCCGTTGAGCGTTGCGACCGGACCCGTCTTCTCGCCGAACCGGCCCCGGGTGTCGAGGCGGCGGGTCTGGAAGTCGGTGCAGTTCGACGTCGAGGTGAGCTCGCGGTACTTGCCCTGGGTGGGGATCCACGCCTCGCAGTCGAACTTGCGGATCGCGCTCGAGCCCAGGTCGCCGGCCGCGATGTCGACGACGCGGTAGGCGAGCTCGAGCTTGTCGAGGAACTCCCGCTCCCAGGCCAGCAGGCGCTCGTGCTCGGCGGCGGCGTCCTCGAGGGTGGTGTAGACGAACATCTCGACCTTGTCGAACCAGTGGACCCGGATGATCCCCTTGGTGTCCTTGCCGTGCGAGCCTGCCTCCTTGCGGAAGCACGGGCTGAACGACGCGTAGCGCCGCGGCAACGAGGCGCCGTCGAGGATCTCCTTCGAGTGGTAGGCCGCCATCGGCACCTCGGACGTCCCGACGAGGTAGAGGTCCTCGCCCTCGATCCGGTAGATGTCCTCGCCGCCGCCCTGGTCGAGGTAGCCGGTGCCCTCCATCGCCTCGGTGCGCACGAGCGACGGCGCGATCACCTGCGTGAACCCGGCGTTGCGGGCCTGCTCCATCGCGAGGTTGACCAGCGCCAGCTCCAGCTGCGCGCCGACGCCGGTGAGGAAGTAGAAGCGGCTGCCGCTGACCTTGGCACCGCGCTCGAGGTCGATCGCGCCGAGCATCCGGCCGAGCTCGATGTGGTCGCGGGGCTCGAAGCCCTCCGCGGCGAAGTCGCGCGGCGTACCGATCTCCTCGAGGACCACGAAGTCGTCCTCGCCGCCGGTCGGGGTCTGCTCGGCCACCACGTTGGGGATCGCCTTGAGCGCGCTGGTCCAGGCCTCGTCGGCCGCGGTCTGCGCCGCCTCGAGCTCCTTGACCTGCGCGGCGAGCTGCTTGACCTCCTCGAGGAGGGCCTGCTTCTCCTCGCCCTTGGCCTGGGCGACCTGCTTGCCGAACGCCTTCTGCGCGGCGCGCTTCTCCTCGAAGTCCGCGATGGCCGTACGACGTGCGGCGTCCGCCTCGAGCGCGCGGTCGACCACGTCGGGAGACGCCCCGCGCTTGGCCTGCGAGGCGCGGACGCGGTCGGGCTCGTCACGGAGGATGCGCGGGTCGATCATGAGTCGAGGTTATCGGCCGGCCCCGACCGGGCGCGCATCGGTTTGGCTCGCGTTGTGCTGCAGGAATCCCCGCTCCGGCGGGGAAACTGACGGTTAGTGGCCGTTGCAACGGCCACTAAGCGCAGGAATACCCGCCGGAGCGGGGATTCCTGCACCGGTCAGAACAGCGCGATCCTCTCCGGGGCGGGGAAGAGCGCGTCCAGCTCGGCGAGGTCCTCGGCGGTCGGCACCCACTGGTCGGCCTGCGCGTTGGCCGCGACCTGCTCGACCGAGGTCGCCCCGGCGATGACCGACGCCACCGGGTGCTGGGCCAGCAGCCAGCCGATCGCGACGGTCACCTCGGACACCCCGCGGTCGGCGGCGAAGGCGGAGTAGGCCTGGAGGGTGGGCGACACCGCGTCCTCGAGCAGGTGCTGGCGGGTGCGGGCGAGGCGGGAGCCCTCCGGGGCGTTGCCGGAGGCGTACTTCCCGGTCAGCAGGCCGTTCGCGAGCGGGAAGTAGGGCAGCACGCCGAGGCCGAGCTCGGCGGAGGCGGGGAGCACCTCGAGCTCGGCGCGCCGGTCGGTGAGGTTGTAGTTGTTCTGGGCCGAGACGAACCGCTCGACGCCGAGCTCGCGGGCGACGTACTCGGCCTGCGCGATCTGCCACCCGGACCGGTTGGAGTGGCCGACGTAGCGGACCTTGCCCTCGCGCACCAGGTCGTCGAGCGCCGACAGCGTCTCGTCGATCGGGGTGCCGGGGTCCGGGGTGTGGAACTGGTAGAGGTCGATCCAGTCCGTGCCGAGGCGGCGCAGCGACCCCTCGACGGCCTTGCGGACGTAGCGGCGCGCACCGCGGGCGCCGAAGTCGGGGCCGTTGAGGTCGCCCACGTCCATCCCGAACTTGGTCGC
The DNA here is from genome assembly GCF_001428825.1 of Nocardioides sp. Root240. Lineage (GTDB taxonomy): Bacteria > Actinomycetota > Actinomycetes > Propionibacteriales > Nocardioidaceae > Nocardioides. The sequence continues at coordinate 793,574 of NZ_LMIT01000010.1, forward strand.
CACGACCACGTCGGCGCGCCGGGTACCGAGCGCCTTGCCGAGCCGTTCCTCGGCCAGGCCCGGCGTGGCGCCGTAGTTGTCGGCGACGTCGAAGAAGGTGATCCCGGCATCCAGCGCGGCCCGCACGACACGGTCGGTGCCGCGCTGCGACTCGGTCGCGGCGCCCGTCCGCCCGAGGTTGTTGCAGCCGAGCCCGACGGCCGAGACGACCAGTCCGGAGCGGCCCAGGCGGCGCTGGGAGGGGGTGTACGACGAGGTGCTCACGCCCCCGACGTTAGCGAGCGCACGTCCGCGCGCACTGCCGTGGGTGCGACACCGTGTCCTATCCTCCGGGGGTGCTCGACCGTCCCCGCCAGACGCCACTGCTGGCCTCGCTGGCCCTCCTCGCCCTCTTCGCCGGGGTGGCCCTCGCCGTCGCCGCCGACTGGTCGTGGGTGGTCGACATCGACCACGAGGGGTCCGACGCCCGGGGCTGGGCCGCCGACCAGTCGTGGCTGGAGCACCCGCTGCGCGCCATCGAGATCGCGTTCGGCACGCTCTGGATGACGGTCGCGAGCGCCGTCTTCGCCGTTGCCATGTTCGTCAAGGGCCACCGCCGCGCCGGCGTGCTGATCGCCGCCACAATGGCGACCACCGCCCTCGTCACCTACCTGACCAAGGTCGCCGTCGGCCGCGGCCGACCGGTCTGGCAGGACCCGGAGTACTTCCTCCACTCCAACGCCTTCCCGTCCGGGCACACCTCCGCCTCGGCGACCTTCTGCGGCCTGGTGATCCTGCTCGCCGTGATGCTGGTACGACGCGCCGGCATCCGCCGCCTGATCAGTACCGTCGCCGTCCTGGCCTTCGTGCTCGTCGCCGCCGACCGGATCCTGCTCGGTCGCCACTACCCGAGCGACGTGCTGGGCGGGACCCTGCTGGGCGTCGGCGTCCTGCTGCTGGGCGTGGCGCTCTACAGCCCGCTCCCCCGCAGCCACGCCCTCAAGGCCGAACCGCTGCCCGAGGCCTTCCCCTCGGCGCGCAGGCTCGCCGTGGTCCTGAACCCGATCAAGGTCGAGTCGGTCGAGCAGTTCCAGTCGATGGTGACCCAGATGGCCCTCGATGCCGGCTGGAACGCGCCCCGCTGGTACCTCACCACGGTCGAGGACTCCGGCACCGGTCAGGCCGAGCAGGCCTCCGTCGAGGGCGCCGACCTGGTCATCGTCTGCGGCGGCGACGGCACCGTGCGCGAGGTGTGCGCGGAGCTCGCCGGCACCGGGATCCCGGTGGGCGTCGTACCCGCTGGGACGGGGAACCTGCTCGCCCGCAACCTCGAGATCCCGCTGTTCATCCGCGCCGCGATCGACATCGCGCTCACCGGTCAGGACCGGGCCATCGACATGGTCGCCGTCGAGGGCGACGGCATCGAGCCGAGCCACTTCATGGTGATGGCCGGGATGGGCTTCGACGCCGCGATCATGGAGGGCGTCAACGAGGACCTCAAGAAGAAGGTCGGCTGGCTGGCCTACGTCCTCTCGGCCCTCAAGGGCCTGATGTTCCCGGCGATGAAGCTGGAGATCTCGATCGACGACATGCCCTTCACCAAGCACCGCGCGCGCACCTGCGTGATCGGCAACGTCGGCAGCCTCCAGGGCGGCATGGTGCTGCTCCCCGACGCCGCCATCGACGACGGCCTGCTCGACGTCGTGCTGCTCTACCCGCGCCGCTTCCTGTCCTGGATCCCGCTCGTGCTGCGGGTCCTGACCCGTCGCGAGCACAACGCGGGCGAGTCCGTGGCCCGGATGACCGGCCGCAAGGTCGTCGTCCGCGCCGCCGGCGGGGTCCCGCGCCAGCTCGACGGCGACACGATCGGCATCGGCACCGAGCTCAGCATGGAGTGCATCCACGGGCGGGTCCTGGTCCGGGTGCCCCGCACCGTCTGACCCCGGTCACGGGGCTACCCGCCGAAGGCCCGCTCCACGAGGTCGGCCACGAAGGCCTTCGCCCAGTCCGGCTCCTGACGCCCGGCATCGAGCACCTCGACCCGCAGGAAGCCGTGGTCGTCGACGTCGGTGAGGGCGACCTCCCACGTGCCCGACTGCTCGGAGTGGTACGCCGGATGGTCGGCCACCTCGGTGTTCGCACGGGTTCCCAACGCCTGACGGCGGGCGGTCACGATGATCGTGACCGGGTCGGCGTCCGCAGCGGCGTCCGGGTCGTCCTTCGCCTCGAGCAGGGTGCACTGCCGCGGCCCGTCGTACGACGCCCGCTCGGCCAGCTCCTGCTGCCCCACCGCGGTCGTGACGGCCACCCAGGAGCGGCCCTGCCCTGCGGCTGTGGCCCTGGCCGCCTCCAACGCGGGGACGCACAGCAGGCCTGGGTCGGCCTCCCCGTGGCGGATCAGGTCGACCGGGTCGTCGGGCACCTCGACGTCGCCGACGGGGGCGCAGAGCCACTCGATCTGGTCGCCGAGCTCCGAGCAGGCGCCCTCGCCGCCCGGATCCGTCTCGTCCGCGGCGTAGAAGACCGGCGGGTCCAGGGTGCGACCCTCGCGGACCACGGCGTCGAGGTCCGCGAGCGCAGCCTCGGCGACCTGCTGTGCCACGGCGCAGTCGTCCTCGGAGTCGACGACGGCGAGCGCGAGCTCCAGGCTCGCAGGGACGACCACCGCGCAGGGTGCGTCGTCACCGCCGCTGGTGACCGGACCCTCGCCGACCCAGGCGGCGAAGCCTGCGACCTCGATGCGCTCCCGGCTGTCGAGGGCGTTGACGGCATCGGGTCCTGAGCCGTCGACGAAGTACCGCGCGTCGGTCAGCACCTCGACGCTGCCCTCGCCCCGGTCGACCGTGCACGCGTCCCCCTGACCGGGCTCGGCGAGCGCGTCGGCCGAGCCGGCGGCGCCGACCGCGCACGGGTCGAGCGCAGCCAACCGGCTGCGGGTCGTCGCCAGGTCGGGCTCACGCACGTCGGGGACCGGCGAGGACACGGGACCCACCGCGGACCAGTCACGGTCGTCGTACGACGTCTCACCCGAACACCCGGCGAGCACCAGGGCGAGCGGGAGGGCGGCGAGGATCCGGCGAGAGGGACGTGGCACGTTCCCGACCTTCCCACATCACCTGCAGGACGAACCCACGCATGAAGCGGCGCTCGGTGGGAATGCCTGATGTGCCGGCCGCGCACCGCGGCTCACCCACGCACGAAGGACCAGTGATGTCGGACGAGATCTACGTCCCGATCGTCAAGATCTACACCGCCGCCCGCCAGGGGATCCCCGACCAGGCGGAGGAGCTGGCGCTGATCGGCGGCCGGCTCCAGTCCATCGTCACCACCCTCGACGTGCAGACTGCGAAGGCCGGTGACCCGCCGGCGCTGCGCGACGCACTGACCATCGCCGGCAACATCCACGACGGCATCCGGCGCGGCGTCACGACGCTCAACCACGCCGCCTTCGCGCTGGAGGCGACCGGGGACGACTACGTCCAGAGCGACACCCAGGCGCGCGACGAGTTCAACCAGTGGCACGGAGCCCTCAAGGGCATCGAACCCACGCGGACGACGGTCCCCGGCGACGTCGGCAGCCCCGAGTCCCCCGGCGCGGTGCTGATCGACCCGACGGGCCACTCCTACCCGCACGTCATCTACTCCTCCGACTACGACCCCGAGGCGCCCAGCGAGGACAAGTCCGACCGCGACGAGACCGCCGACGAGGACAAGTCCGACCTCGGGCTGCCCTACGACCCGACGGCCCAGTACCGATGAGTGCCGAGAACAGGAGCCACCGGTGAGCTTCGACTACTTCGAGCTGTCCGCCGAGTTCGACAAGATCGAGGAGAAGCTCGGCTACCTCAAGGGCAACGAGCTCGCCTGGGAGTACCTCGTGGCTGCCCGTGACCAGCTCGGCGGGATGGCAGCGCCCGGCGACGGCTACATGCCGAGCGAGTGGTGGCTCGAGGACTGCAAGTTCCCGGTGCCCGGTCACGAGGTCGACCCGACGCGCTGGTTCCAGTTCACCTTCTGGATCCCGTTCGACACGATCCACGACAGCCCCGATCCGTCGAAGCTGGGCGCCGCCAACGCGAAGTACATGAAGGACGTCGCCGCAGGAGCCCTGCAGGCCTGGCACAACGGCGCCTCGTGGGCGAGCGGCCTGGCGTCGTACTGCCGCCAGGTCTCCGACTCCTTCACCCGCGCCGACGCCACCGCGATCTGCAGCGCGTTGGAGGACCTGCACACGTACGTCACCAGCGACTTCTCGGTGAACGTGCTCGACGACCCCTACGGCATCGAGACCATCCGGACCCAGTGGACCGGCAAGTCCGGCACGAGCTTCAACACCTTCTACGCCAACTACGACGGCCAGATCGCCCAGATGGCATGGGCCAGCGTGCAGGTGGCGCAGACCTTCGCCGCCGCGGCGCACGTCATCCACGGCACGCAGCAGGGCGTCCTGGAGTTCGCCAAGAGCATCGTCAAGATCATCGACCAGCAGCTCGAGGCATGGGCGCCGATCGGGCCGCCTCCGCGCGACGCCCCGGAGACTCCCCCGTGGGTCGCCGACGTGACGAAGATCGTCACGTCGGGCTGGAAGGTCCTCGGCCACGTCCCGGTCGTCAAGGACGTCAAGAGCCAGTTCGACGCCGTGATCAGCGCCGGCACCGACGTGAGCAACTTCGTCAAGACCATCGCCGACGTCACGGGCACCGACCTGCCGACACTGAGCAGGACGCTCGACGCCGCCGACTCGGACGAGATCTACAAGCTCCTCACCGACACGCTCTACGACGACTACCAGCAGAAGTACGTCGCCGCGATGGACGCGCTGCAGACGGGCACCTCGATCGACCCCGGCGACTCCGGCTACCAGCCGCCGATCAACACCTCCGACGTGCTGGACGACATGCCGCCGCCGTGGTTCCCCCGCGACGACATGCCGAACGAGGAGAGCATGCGCTGATCCCCGCCCGAGCCGCGATCAGCTGCGCGCCAGGCGCGCGTGCGCGACCGCCTCGCCCTCCTCGGGCGAGAGCTCCTGGTCGCTGCTCCACGCCGCGACGGACTTGGCGTAGGTGCGGGCCTCGTTGCGGCCGCGGATCGACGTGAGCACGACCCCGTCGCCGGAGTCGTCGAGCAGGGCCAGCGACCAGGACAGCCGCCCGCCCATCTCGTCGAAGGCGTCGTAGCGGACGACGGCCAGGTGGCGCAGCGCGCCGACCGCCTCGGCCCGGAGCGCGGCGACCTCGCGGCGCAGGCCGGCGGCGTCGGCCGGCAGGCCCTCCTCCCCCGCCGTCGTACGACGGCCGGCTGACCGGAGCGCCACCACGAGGGCGGCGGCAGCGAGCAGGAGCGCGAGGATCGAGAGGACGACGGCCATGGTGCCGACGGTAGTGGGGCCGGACGGCGCGGACGGCGCGCACGCGCCGCCACTACCCTTGCCGCATGGCCCGCATCGCGTACCAGGGGGAACCCGGCGCCAACTCGCACATCGTGTGCCGGCAGCACTACCCGGACGCGGAGGCCGTGCCCTGCGCGTCCTTCGAGGACGTCTTCGCGGCCGTCGCGAGCGGCGACTGCGACCTGGCCCTGATCCCGATCGACAACTCGATCGCCGGCCGGGTCGCCGACATCCACCACTTCCTGCCCGACTCGGGGCTGCACATCGTGGCCGAGCACTTCCTGCGCATCCAGTTCCACCTGATGGTGAACCCGGGCGCGAGCGTCGACACGATCCGCACCGTGCACAGCCACGTCCACGCGCTCGGCCAGTGCCGCAAGGTGATCCGCGAGCTCGGCCTGACCCCGCTGATCTCCGGCGACACCGCCGGCGCCGCCCGCGAGGTCGCCGAGGCCGCCGACCTGACCCAGGCCGCGATCGCACCGCCGCTCGCCGCCGAGATCTACGGCCTCGAGATCCTCCGCGAGGACGTCGAGGACGAGGACCACAACACCACCCGCTTCGTGCTCCTCTCCCCCGAGTTCGTCGCCGCTCCGCAGGGCAACGGGCCGGTCGTGACGAGCTTCGTGTTCAACGTGCGCAACCTGCCCGCGGCGCTCTACAAGGCGCTCGGCGGCTTCGCCACCAACGGCATCAACATGACCAAGCTCGAGAGCTACATGGTCGGCGGGGAGTTCACCGCCACCCAGTTCCTCGCCGAGGTCGACGGCCACCCCGACGACCCCGACCTCAAGCGGGCGCTCGAGGAGCTGACCTTCTTCACGACCGACATCAAGGTGCTCGGGGTCTACCCGGCGGATCCGTTCCGCGGCTGAGTCGTTCCGTCGTACGACGGGCCTAGGGTGTCGTCATGACCCCCCTCGGCGCCGACAGCGAGGTCGGCCGGCTGCGCTCGGTACTCCTGCACCGGCCCGGACCCGAGCTGCAGCGGCTGACGCCGCGCAACAACGACCGGCTGCTCTTCGACGGCATCCCGTGGGTCGCGCGGGCGCAGGAGGAGCACGACGCCTTCGCCGAGGCGCTGCGGGCGCGCGGGGTCGAGGTGCTCTACCTGACCGACCTGCTCACCGAGACCCTCGCCCTGCCGGCCGCGCGGGCGGCGGTCACCGACACCACCCTCACGGGCACGAGCGGACGCGACCTCGGCGACCCGGTGCGGGCCTACCTGCGGGCGATGTTCGACGATGCCACCCCGGAGGGCCTGACCTACCTGCTCACGGCCGGCGTCCGCAACGACGAGGCGCGCGCCGGCCTCGGCAGCGGAACGCTGGTGACCGCACTGCTCGCCGACGAGACCTTCCTCGTCGCGCCGCTGCCCAACCTGCTCTTCACCCGTGACTCGTCGGTGTGGCTGCGCGACCGGGTCGCGATCACCTCGCTGGCCATGCCGGCCCGTCGCCGCGAGACCCAGCTGACCGAGCTGATCTACCACTTCCACCCCCGCTTCGCGGGCACCGGACGGATCCACGGTCACCACCTCGAGCACGTCGAGGGCGGCGACGTGCTGCTCCTCGCGCCCGGCGTGATCGCCGTCGGCGTGGGCGAGCGGACGACGCCCGCCGGCGCCGAGCGACTGGCCCGGCAGGTGTTCGCGAGCGGGCTGGCCGAGACCGTGCTCGCCGTACCCATCGCCCAGGAGCGGGCCACCATGCACCTCGACACCGTGTGCACGATGGTCGACGTCGACAAGGTCGTGATGTACCCCAACGTCGCGGACACGCTGACGGCGTACGCCGTGACGCCCCGTGAGCCCGGCTCGCCGGACCTCGAGGTCGCCCCGCCCGAGCCCTTCCTGGTCGCGGCCGCGAAGGCGATGCAGATCGACACCCTGCACCGCATCGACACCGGCCTCGACCCGGTGACCGCCGAGCGCGAGCAGTGGGACGACGGCAACAACACCCTCGCGCTGGCACCGCGGCTGGCAGTCGCCTACGAGCGCAACGACGGCACGAACGCCCGCCTCGAGGAGGAGGGCATCGAGGTGATCCGGATCGCCGGGTCCGAGCTCGGGTCCGGCCGCGGCGGACCGCGGTGCATGAGCTGCCCGGTCGCGCGCGATCCGCTCGTCCCAGCGGGATAACTCGACCTACCCGGACACGTTGTAACGGTTGTCACGCAGACGCTCCCGCTCACGTCGACGAAACGACTAAGGTCGCCTCAGACATGGGGAGCTCCCCCGGCGTCGACGACAAGCCGGTCAGGCAGAGCGAAAGGGTCAGCATGGCAACGTTCTTCGAGCACTTCACGCCCCAGGAGATCGCGCGCATCAGCGCGACGGGACGGAGGGTGAAGCTCCCCGAGGGCTGGTCCCCGATCTGGGAGGACACGCCGGCCGACAAGGCCTACATCCTGCTCTCCGGCACGGTCTCCGTGCGTCGTGACGGCGTCGAGATCGCCCAGCTCGGCCCCGGGGACATCGTCGGCGAGGCCGCGATCGTCGGCCAGAAGCTGCGCACCGCCTCGATCGTGGCACTCACGCCGCTCGACACCATCCACCTCACCGACGAGATCCTGCGCGAGCTCGACGCCGAGTGGCCGACCTTCCACCAGGCCCTCGTCGACGTCGCCCAGTCCCGCTTCGGCGACGCCTGAGCACCCACCCGGACCACCGCGTGGACCAGCCGCACGACCCCGCCCCTGACGGCGGGGTCGTCGGTGCGCTCGAGGAGCACCTCCTCGGGGAAGTGCCGCACCTGACCCAGGAGCAGGTGGCCGCCGCGGCCGGCGTACCTCTCGGCACGGCCAACCAGCTCTGGCACCTCCTGGGCTTCGCCCACGTCCCCGACGACGCGGTCGCGTTCACGCAGGCCGACGTCCAGGCACTGCGGCTGGCCAGCGACCTGGTCGGCCTCGGCATCCTCAGCCAGGAGCGCCAGGACGGCCTGGTCCGAACCTGGGGCCGGAGCTTCGCGCGCCTCGCCGACTGGCAGGTCGCGCTGCTCGCCGACGTCGCCGGCGAGCTCGGCGCCGACCCGACCGAGGGCCTGCTCGCCATCTCCGACGAAGTGATGCCGCGCGTCGAGCGGCTGCAGTCCTACGTCTGGCGCCGCCACCTGCTCAGCGCGAGCGCACGCATGCTCGCCGAGTCCGGCTCCGGGGCCTCGGCGACGCTGGCCGTCTGCTTCGTCGACATCGTCGGCTACACCTCCCGTTCGCGCACCCTCTCCGACCGCGAGCTGGTCTCGTGGCTCGAGTCCTTCGAGACCGCCGTCCTCGAGCTGACCGTCGACCGGGGTGGCCGGATCATCAAGAACATCGGCGACGAGCTGCTCATCGTCGCCGACTCCCCCGAGGCGATGGCCGACATCGCCCTCGCCCTGACCACCCGCGGCGCCGACCCCGACGACCCGTTCCCCGCGGTCCGCGCCGGCGTCGCGTACGGCGAGGTGGTCACCCGCCTGGGCGACGTCTTCGGCCCGGTCGTCAACATCGCGGCCCGGCTGACGTCGGTCGCCCGGCCGAACTCGGTCCTGGTCGACCTCGGGACCTACGAGGCGCTGTCCGGCCGCACCGTGGAGCACGACGACGACGAGACCCGCGCGTCGTCGTACCGGTTCCGGAGGTTGCGGCGGGTCTCGGTCAAGGGCTACTCACGCCTGAAGGTCTGGGCCCTCCAGCCCGCCTGACCCGACGAACCGTGCCTCGTGGCACCACGAACCGTGGCTCGTGGTTCGCCTGGTGGCCGCGACTCACGGCTCGTGGAGCCATCACCCACGGCTCGTGGTGCCATCACCCACGGCTCGTGGAACCATCACCCACGGCTCGTGGAACCATCACCCACGGCTCGTGGTGCCATCACCCACGGTTCGTGGGGATCAGCGGATGGTGACCTGGCGGTTGGCGAGACCGTTGCGGGCGGCGCGCTGCTCGGTGGTGAGGTCGGAGGTGTCGGCGAGGGCGGCGTCGAGCTTGGCCTTGAACGCCGTCGCGGCGTCCTCGAGCGGCTCGGGGCCGGTGCCGACGGGGAGGTCCCAGACGGGGGCCAGCAGGCCGTGGGCGCGGAACATGCCGACGAAGCGGGCGTCCGGGACGATCACGTCGTCGCCGGAGACGTGCAGGCGGGCGAGCGCGTCGAGGAGGGCGTCCTCGGGCTCGGGCATCACCCAGCGCAGGTGCTCCTTGGCGCCCATCCGGGTCCAGTACGCCGCCGTGACCTCCGTCAGACGAGCGGTCGGCGCCGCCGCGCCCTCGGCCTGCTCGAGCGCCTGGGCGAGCTCGGAGCTGGCCTCCATGTCGGCGACCCAGTAGTCGAAGCCCTCGTGGACCTCGACGTTCAGCGCGACGTCCTCGACGAGGTCCTGCAGGCGCGGGCCGTCGGCGGCCGGGGCGGAGGTGAGGCCGACCATCCCGGCGCCCGGCTCGGCGGCGAGCGCCTCGACCAGCACCGCGCCGAGATCGCGCGACGGGTCGCCGAAGGCGTGCTGGACCTGCAGGCCGAGCCACACCTCACCGCTGTCACGGACCATCGCGGGCGCCGCCATCGGGAGCAGCGTGCAGAGCTTGACCACGCGGTCGGCGTACTCACCCTTGAGCGTCAGGGCAGCAGTCGCGGCCGGCACCAGCTCGCGCAGGGCGACCACGTCGGCCTCGGACGCCAGGCCCTCGAACGGCCGCTTGACGAAGACCTGGCCTCCGCCGGGCGCGCCGTGGCACGCCTTGTAGCGCTTGCCCGAGCCACAGGGGCAGGGCTGGCGCGGGCCGACCTCGCCCGGAGCGGTCTCGGTCGCGGCCGACGTCTTGGTGCGGTTCTTCTTCGCCATGGCGCGAAGACTATTCGGAGGCGCCGAACCGGGTGTCGAGCAGGTCCAGCATGAACCGCGGCTTGTCGCTGATCACGGCCTTCACCCCGAGGTCGAGGCAGAGGTCGAGGTCCTTCTCCTTGTTGACCGTCCACACGTGGACGTCGCGACCGCTGCGGGCCAGGCTGTCGCGCAGCCTGGGGTGCTGGCGCAGCATCTTGATGCCCGGACCCATGATCCAGTCGCGGCCGACCACGCGGCGCAGCATCGGCCAGTGGTTCGGCTTGTCGAACAGCTGGACCAGCTGGACCTCGGGGGCGAGCCGCTCGACCCGCTGGAGCGCGGTGAACGAGAAGCTCATGATCCGCACCGGGGCGTCCGCGCGGTCCCAGCCGAAGTCGCGCAGCATCTCGACGAGACGCTTCTCGACCAGTCCGCCGTACCGGGTCGGGTGCTTGGTCTCGATCGCCATCTCGACGCGGCGGTCGTAGTCGGCGACGGTCTCGAGGAGCTTGCGCAGGGTCAGGACCCCGCGCTCGTCGTCGTCGTCGGCCTCGTCGTCGAGGTCCGACCAGGGGTTCTTCCACGACGCGAAGTCGAGGTCGGACAGGTCGGCCAGGTCCATCGTGGACACCAGCCCCTTGGTGGCGGCGGTCCGCCGTAGGTCGCGGTCGTGCACGCACACGAGGTGGCCGTCCGCGGTGAGCCGGACGTCGCACTCGAGGCCGCCGGCGCCGCTGTCGAGCGCGGTGATGTAGGCACCCAGGGTGTGCTCGGCGATCTCGTGACTCGCGCCCCGGTGGGCGACGACCTGTGGTCGCATGGCTGAATCATGGCAGGTCTCAGGGTCGCATCCGGGGTGAACCGGGGTCCTTCCCCGATGTGGGACCGGCCCGGGCGAGGCATCGTGGAGGCATGAGCAACTACGACAGCTACCCCGCCCCGCAGAGCACCCCGAAGGGCCGCCGGCTCACCCGGCGCCGCCACGGCAAGATGGTCGCCGGCGTCTGCGGCGGCATCGCCGACCACCTCGGCATCGACGCCACCATCGTGCGGCTGCTCCTGGTCGCCGCGGTGATCTTCGGCTTCGGCACCGGGCTCATCCTGTACGTCGCCGGCTGGATCCTGATGCCGGAGGCCTGACAGGCTGAGGCGATGCCCGATCTCGTCGCCCGCCTGCGCGCCGCCGGCTGTGTCTTCGCCGAGGAGGAGGCCGCCCTCCTGACCGAGGCGGCACCCGACGACGCCGCCCTCGAAGCCCTGGTACGACGCCGGATCGACGGCGAGCCCCTCGAGCTCGTGCTCGGGTGGGCCGCCTTCGACGGCCTGCGGGTGGGCATCGACCCCGGGGTGTTCGTCCCGCGCCAGCGCACGGCGTACCTCGTCGAGCTCGCGGACGACGCCCTCGCCGCGACCCTCGGCCCCGCGGCCCCGGCGACCGTGGTCGACCTGTGCTGCGGCAGCGGCGCGCTCGGCCTCGCGCTCGCCCACCGGCGCCCGGGCAGCACCCTGCACGCCACCGACGACCACCCGGCCGCCGTGGCGTGCGCGGCCCGCAACCTGGCGGAGGTCGGCGGCACCGTCCACCTCGGCGACCTGGCCGCTCCGCTGCCGCTCGGCCTCCGGGGGCAGGTCGACTGCCTGCTGGCGAACGTTCCCTACGTGCCGACCGACGCCGTCGCGGCGATGCCGCCCGAGTCGCGGGACCACGAGCCGCGGAGCACCGTCGACGGTGGGCCCGACGGGCTCGACGTCCTGCGCCGGGTCGCGATGTCAGCGCTCACATGGCTGCGCCCCGGCGGCACGATGCACTCCGAGGTGGCCGTCGGCCAGGTCGACGCGGCGCTGGCCGCGCTCGGCGCTGCCGGGCTGCGGGCACGCGTCGACCACGACGAGGAGCGCGACGCGACGGTGGTCAGCGGGACTTCGCCTTCGGGGTCGTGACACTCGCCCCGTCGGTCACGGCCTCCAGCAGGTCCGCGAGCCCCTGCTTGTCGGCGGTGCGCCCGGACACGGAGATCTCGAGCGCGGCCTCGCCGGCGTCGTTGGGCAGCCAGCGGAAGAAGTTGTAGCGGACCCGGTTGTTGCCGTCGCGGTAGGTGTAGTAGACCGTGTCGGCGGTCTGGTCGTAGACGTCCGGGTCCTTCAGCTTCTCGAGCTCCACGACCTTCGCGGCGAGTGTCGCGGGTACGCCGATCGGCGTGGACAACGCACGGAGCCGGACGCTGAAGCCGCCGACCAGTGGTTCGCCCGCGGGGCGCCACCGGACCTGCCCGACGTCGTCGATCTCGTCGTCGGGCAGCACGCCGAGGTCCTCGTTCTTCGCCCCGAGCCGGTAGGCGACCCAGCCGACGGGCACCGGGTAGGTCCACGCCACGCCACTGGTCCGGACGACGTGGGTGTCGTACTCCTGGCCGTTCGGGAGCTGCAGCGCGGGGAAGTCGATGTCCGGCTCGGGCTCGCCGAGCGGTGTCTGCGACGGCGTCGGGGTCGGGGACGAGCTGGGCGCGCTGCTGGGCGACCTCGGCTCGCCGTCGTCGCTGCCGCCGAGCAGACGGGTGGCGCCATACGCCGCCCCGAAGGTCACGAGCAGGACGAGCAGCGAGAGCAGGGCCAGCGGCAGGATCCGCCGTCCCCTCGGGGGCTCCGGCGGCGTCGCGGGAGCCGCGGGAGCCGCCGGACGTTCGGGCGCGATCGTCACCGCGGGCTCGTCCCGGTCCTGCGTGGGCAGCTGGGTCGGCACGGCCTGGGGCGGGCCGAGCCGCCGCTCCGCCGTACCGGTCAGGGCCTCGCGCTGCACCGCGGTCCGCTCGGCCCAGCGCAGCCCGGCGACGAAGGACGGTACGTCGGGCCAGCGGTCGTCGGGATCGACCGCGAGCGCGCGCAGCACGACGGAGTCGTAGGCCGGCGCGACGTCCGCGATGAGGGAGGGCGCCGCCGGCAGCTCGGGCTGCATCAACGAGCTGAAGCCACCCTCGCGGACCAGCCGCCCGGTCAGCAGGTGGTAGGCGACCGCGCCCAGCGCGTGCACGTCGGCGCGGAGGTCCAGCCCGACGCCGTTGGCCTGCTCCGGAGCCATGTACGACGGCGTGCCGACCACCTGGGTCAGCCCGCTCGCGTGCAGCATCGCCTTGGCGACGCCGAGGTCGGCGACGAGCACCCGCTCCCCGCCGTCGGGCGTGGAGCGGAGCAGCAGGTTCTGCGGCTTGATGTCGCGGTGGATCACGCCGTGGCGGTGCAGCACCGCGATGCCGTCGCCCGCCTGGGCCATGAGGTCGACGACCCGGTCGGCGGGCATCGGCACGCCGGGCTGGAGCAGGTCCGCGACGGTGCCGCGGTCGGCGTACGACATGACGAAGTAGGGCGTGCCGTCGACCGCGCCGATGTCGTAGACCCGCACCACGTGGTCGGAGTCGGCCCGGCGCAGGATGCGCGCCTCCTCGAGGAAGCGGTCGCAGACGTCCTGCCGCTGGGCCCAGTTGTCGGCGAGGGCCTTCACCGCGACGGGGGAGTCCAGCTCGTCGTCGTGGTAGAGCCAGACGGTCGCGAAACCACCGGCTCCGATCCGGTCGACGCGGCGGAGCCTCCCGAGTCGCTCCGGCAGGGACACGCTGCGTATTGTGCCTGACGGAGCAGGGTGCAAACGCCACGCGCCCGACTCGGGGAGGCTGTCATGGAGGAGCTCGATCTCGACGAGGTCGCGCTGCGCGCTGCCGCGGGCGACCGCGACGCACTCGAGGACCTGCTGGCCGCGATCCAGCCGCGGGTCCGCCGCATCTGCGGACGGATGCTGCTGCACCCGCAGGACGCGGAGGAGGCCACGCAGGACGCGCTGCTCCTGGTGGCCACCAAGATCGGCACCTTCGCCGGGCGCAGCAAGTTCACGACTTGGCTGCACGCGGTCGCGTCCAACAGCGCGCGCTCGACGTACCGGACCCTGAAGCGGCGCTCCGCCGAGCACGCGGTCGACGAGATGCCCGTGTACGCCGACCCGCGCACGACGAGCGTCATCGCCGGCAGCCGGCTCGACCTGCTGGAGGCGCTCGAGGTGCTCGCCACGAGCCACCCCGAGCTCGTCGAGCCGCTCGTGCTGCGTGACGTGCAGGAGCTCGACTACAACGAGATCGCGCGCCTGCTCGACACCCCGCTCGGCACGATCAAGTCCCGCATCCACCACGCGCGCCAGGCCGTGCGGCCGCTGCTGCGCGTGCACGACTGACCGCTACTGGTTCGGCGCGCGGGAGTTTCGTCGTCCAAGTACGTGAGTTTCACCGGCCGGCCGGTGAAACTCATGGTTGGACGACGAAGTTTCCTCGTCCAAGCGTGAGTTTCGTCGTCCAAGTACGCCAGTTTCACCGGCCGGCCGGTGAAACTCCCATTTTCTCGCGCCGCTACTGGTCCGGCGCGCGCAGCGCCACCGTGCCCGTCGTGTCGGCGATCTGGCACTCCGACGGGTGCTGCGAGCGCACCCCGACGTCGTACGACGCCCCCTGGAGCCGCGTCACGACGTCGGACCCCGACGGCATCCGCACGCCGCGTCCCGACCACGTGCGGCCGTCCTGCGACGAGGGCTCCAGCCTGATCAGGAAGCTGCCGTACGGACCCACGGACTGCACGCCCGCGCGGTGCGGGTCGTGCACGACGACCTGGCAGAACAGGCCGGTCGGGTCGGCGTCGGCCTCGACGACCGAGGCGACGACGTCGACGGTCAGCGGGTCGGTCCGTCCGCGCGGGTCGGCGGTCATCGTGAAGCCCTTGATGTCCGGGAAGGACGGCAGGCCGCTGGCGTCGGCGAGGGCCCGCTCGGCGTCGGCGGTCGCGCGCTCGCGGACCTCGCCGATCAGCAGGTGCGCCACGGCCAGGCACGGGTCGGCGGCGGAGCCGAGCACCGGGGCGTCCAGCGCCTCGCCCGCCGAGGCCAGCGCGGTGTCGAAGCCCGCGGGTGCCTTCGCGGTGTCGCAGGGCACGCCGAGCTGCTTCATCACCTCGACCGCGAGCTGGTCGAGCTCGCCGGCGGCGATCGCCTCCAGCTGATCGGTGGTCGGCAGCGACGGCGGCAGGCCGACCGAGGCGAGGACGGCGGTGACCGCGGCGCGGGTCGCGAAACCGACGACCGTCTCGCACCCGCTGCCGGCGCCGCCGTCCGCAGCACCGAGCGCGACGCAGAGCGGGTTGTACTTCGCGATGGCGGAGACCACCCCGTCGATCACGCCGTTGTAGGCGTAGGACACCAGCTCGTAGACCTGCACGACCACGCCCACGACCACACCGGCCGCGTCGACGACGAAGTCGACGACGTCGCAGTACCAGGCGTCGCAGCCCTTCGGTGGCGGGAAGGCGCCCGGGCACCAGGTGCCGTCCTGCGGGTAGAACTGGCTGGCGACGTAGGTCGTCAGGTCGCCCTTGACGCCGCCGTAGCCGTACGACTCGTAGGTGGGCCGCGTGGCCAGCGTCCACGGGACGTCGACGATCAGGCAGCCGACGGCCTTCGGGTTCGGTGCCCGGCCGGCGTCGAGGTACAGGTTCTCGACCTGGAAGTCGACGCCGGTGCCCTTCGACTGGTGGACCGGCAGGTGCACGAGGACGTCCGGCGATGCCGCGGCCGGGCCGGTCTCGGTCACGACCCGCACGTAGACCGTGCTGCCCTCGACCGGCAGCTCGACCGGCGGGCTCGGATCGGTGAGAGCGCTCACAGGCACCAGCGAGGCGTACGCCGGCGTGCTCGCCAAGGTCCCCGTCGGGACCGGGGGCTTGAGCGCCACCGCGGTCCCCTTCGGTACCGCGCCTCCCTCGGGCTCGGCGTCGGCACGAGGGATGTCTGCGGTGTCGACGGTGAACGTGCCCTTCGCGTCGCCCTCGGAGACGCCGGAGGCGAGCAGGCCGGACGGCGAGAGCGCGAGGTCCGACGTGCGGGAGTCGAGCGCGAGCACCTGCCAGCGCACCCGCGTCGCGGCGGGCGAGGCGGCGGTCCAGGTGAAGGTCAGCTCCTGGTGCTGCGAGCCCAGCTGGATCCCGGTGCGCTCGCCATCGGGCGTGCTCACGGTCAGCGACACCGCCGACGGCTCCCCGACGATGCTCGCCAGCGAGCGGTCCGAGGGCACCCGCAGCTGGCCGGTCGCGACCCGCCGCGGGAACTCACCGGACTGCCACACCTCGAGCTCGAGCCGACGCCCGTCGAGGGCGGGCAGCAGGTGCGCGATCGAGGTCTTCGTGCCGGCGTCGAGCGCCTCGTCCTGAGAGGCGGGGACGCGGATCCACGGCCGGCCGTCGACGGACAGGTGGAGGAAGACGCCGGAGGCCGCCTTCGGGATCGTGAGGACACCGTCGACGACCGACGCGTCGCCGGTCCAGCCGTAGCCCTGGGCGCAGCGGTCGGGGACGGTCACCTCGACGGTGCCGGAGTCGCGTCCGCCCGAGCGGGCGAAGAAGGCATGCGTGCCCGGCGACAGGTCGCGGACCGTGCTGCGCACCTCGACCCAGCCCGACGTCGAGCCGCCGCCACGGTAGTAGGTGATGGCAGCGCTCACACCCTCCGCATGGAGCTCCACACCGCAACCACTCGCCTGCGCGCTCAACGTGAACGGACCGAGGGATGCGGCGGGGCCCACGGTGATCTCGTCACCGTCGACCAGCGACGCCCCGGCGTCGGGCGCCACCTTCACGACGAGAGCGCCACCACGGATCCCACCGACCAGTGCCGACACGGGGACGCCGAGCCGCGCGGCCACGTCGCGCGGGCGCTCGTCCTCCAGCACCGGTACGACGACCGGCACGTCCACCTCGCCCGGCGCCGCGCCGACCAGCACGGCGACCGGCGCCGTCTCCGCCACCTTGCCGTCGCCGTCGGTCACGACCGCGTGCACGGTGTGCTGCCCGACGCTGAGCGCGGGCAGCGCGAGGTCGAGCGCGCCGCCCCTGCCGGCCCGGTCGGTGCCGAGTCGGACCTCGTCCACGACCCGGCTGCCGTCGTACAGGGTGACGGAGGTGGTGCCGGCGTCGCTGAAGCCCTCGGCGGTGAACCGGAAACGGGAGCCGATCCGGCCGCGGTCGGTGCCGTTGAGCGAGAGCGTGCTCGGGAAGGGCATCGCGGCGTAGCGCGGCGGCTCGGCGGCGGCGGGTTCGTCGTCCCCGCCGCGGCGGTCGAGGACCAGGACGGTCACGCCGACGGTGAGCAGGGACCAGGCGACCACGTGGGCGACCCAGGCCCAGACCCGACGAGGCATGGCGCGAGAGTAGGCCCGCGCAACCCGCTCCGGGCCGGTCTCGCGCGTGATTACGACGAATCCCTACCCACGCCGGCCTTCCGGCGTCGTACGGTCGGGCCATGGGTTGGGTTGCCGCCGCGGCCTCGGGCGTCGCAGCGACGGTCGGCGTCGCCACCTTCGCGCTCGGGACGCTGGGATCCGACGACGTCGGCGACCAGTCGGTCTGGATCGACGGTCCGCTCGCGGGCACGCAGGTCGCGCCGGGGGCGGTCGTTGTGAGCGCTCACGCGACGGCCGAGACCCCGATCGACGACCTGGTGCTGGAGGTCGACGGCGAGCAGGTCGCCGAGGCCGGGGACGTGGAGCGCAACGGCAAGCTCGTGTTCGCGACGTTCGACTGGGACGCGGCCGCCGGCGAGCACACGCTCGTCGTGCTGCGCGACGGGGACCACGACGCCCGGTCGGCCGAGCGGCTGGTCTACGTCGGCGTGCCCGGCGTGCCCGCGCCGTCCGCCTCCCCGACGCCCTCCGCCTCGGCCACCCCGTCCGCCTCGCCCAGCGCGTCGGAGACCCCCACGGAGTCCGCGAGCCCGACCGAGAGCGTGTCGCCGACCGAGACGACCGCGACCCCCGAACCCTCGGACCCGACGACCCGGCCGACCAGGAAGCCGCCGACGACACCGACGACGAAGCCCACCCCGACGGCCGATCCGCCGACGCTCGATCGCGCAGGGATGTCGTCGGTCTCCGGGGAGCTGAAGGTCTACCAGTTCGCCGGGTGTCCCTACGTCGTGACCGTCACGGCACTGACCACCAACGCGACGAGGGTCCGCGCGATCGTCAGCGGCACCGGGGCGTCGTTCAACCTCGCCGACCAGGGCGGCGGCGCGTGGTCCGGCACCATCACGTCGGGCTACGACGCCAGCCAGGTCGGCAGCCACACGGTCACGCTCGAGGCGACCGGCCCCGGCGGGAAGGTCAGCAGGTCGGCGGGGACCCTGGACATCCGGGCCGGCTGCCCGAAGGACTGAGCCGCCGGCTCAGCGCGAGGTCCCGAGCACCCCGACACCCTTCGCGGTGCCGGCCTCCGTGCACCTGCTCGACAGGTCGCACACGTGCACCGTCGTCTGCTGCGCGCCGTCCGGGCCGGTCACGGTGACCACCTCGAGCCGCTCGTCGTCGAGCATCGCCACGTCGAAGACGTCGTCCGGCAGGTCGACCTGCGCGACCCGCTTGCCCGTCGCGGCATCGAGCACGTTGACCTGCTTCGGCATCCCCTCCGGCCGGGTCGAGGCGAGGGTGACCACCCGCGTCCCGTCCGGCGAGTACGGCGATGCCGCGCCCAGACCGCCCGGGCACGAGCGCCACAGGTCCGGCTCCTCCTGGGCAGGGCCACCGAGCACGCAGTCCTGGGAGAGCCCGACCCGGAGGCCGACGTACCGGCTGCGGTCGGGGGCGAACCGGCCGTCCCCGATGTCGCGGCCGACCATGGTCAGGTCGGTGCCGTCGAGGTTCGAGCGGTAGTACGTCGTGCCGACCGGCGACCAGCCCGTGATCACCGCGTCGCCGTCGAAGAGGGCCGTCCCCTCGGGCGATCCGGGGTCCGGCGGCGGTGCGACCCTGGTGGTGTCGCCGGACGTGAGGTCGGTGACGACGTAGCTCTCGCCATCCGGACCGAGACCGACGTGGTGGGTGCCGTGGGCGTCGATGTCGCCGTACCCGTTGGTCTCCGCGAGCACGGCGACCGAGCCGTCGGGGTCGACACGCAGCACCCGCGGCTTCGCATGGGTGCCGTCCGGCATGTCCTGGAGGACCCAGTGGTCGTCGATCCGCTCGAGGCCGGTGACGAACCCGACGCCCTCCAGAGGTACGACGGTGTCGCCGTCGTGGAGCTCGGTGGAGGTCGTCCACAGCGGCTGGGCGAGCGTCGTCCCCGCGGTCTTGTCGTCGGCGCCGTCGTCGGCGCCGACCGTGAGCGCCGTACCCGCACCGCCGGCGATGCCGATCACGGCCGCCACGGTCAGGACCACGCCCGCACGCCGGTCGATCACGACGCGCTCCCCAGCACGAGGTTGCCCTCGGCCTCGAGCAGCGTCGTGCAGGTGCCGGTCGCGACCTTGCAGCGGCGGAGCGCCACCTTCGCCGTACCGTCGCTGCCGGTGGCGACGTAGACCGTGGCGTCGTCGGCTCCCCATGCGGCGGCGAGGCGGTAGCCGCCGGGGTCGAAGCGGTGGACGACCTCGCCGGTGCCGGCGTCGCGGACCACCAGCTCGGACGGCGGCGGCCCGTCGTCGACGAGCATCCCGGTCAGCAGCAGGTCGCCCGAGGGCGACCGGGGCGCCCAGGCCGCGGGGCCGGACTCCCCGTCGGTCGCGGCCTCGCGCTCCTCCTCGCCCGGTACGCCGGTCGGCCGCGTCGTCCCGTCGTCGGCGACGTGGACGGCCTTCAGTGCGTCGGTGTCGCCGCTCGAGACGAGCACGTAGCCGTCGCCGTCGTGCTCCACGGCGACGACGAGGTCGGCGTCCACGCCGTCCGCCTCCACCTCCGAGTCGCCGTCGTGGATGGTGCCGTGGAGGAAGTAGAGCGGCCCGTCGCCGGCCGGACCGGAGGCGTCGACCGGGGTCGTGTCGCGGACCTTAACGTCGCTCCCACCGGTGTCGTCGCCCGAGGCGAGGGCGTAGCCCGCGCCGCCGGCGATGCCGAGGGCAGCGGCGGCGGTGACGGAGGCGATCGCGAGACGGTTCATGACGGGTGGGATGCGCGCGGGCGCGCTTTGGTTGTCAGCCTCGCAGGAACTGCGGCGCCAGGCCCGCACCCACGGCCGCGAGGTGCTCGACCAGCTGGTCGGTGTCGGCCTCGATCAGGCCCGAGCGCCAGGCCAGCATGGTCTCCACGAAGCCGCCGATGCCGGTGAGCACGGCGACCCGGAAGCCGACCTCGTCGATGTCGTCGCGCAGGTAGGGGCGGGCCAGGTCGATCATCAGGGTCACCGCCAGCTGGATGGTCTCGCGTCGGCGCTGCTCGAGGACCGCGCTGCCCGCGTGGTCGCCGAAGACGATCTGCGCGCGCTGCGGCTCGTCACCGATGTGGTGGACGACGGCCGACAGCGCGGCGTGCAGCTGGTCGAGCGGGCCCTCGTCGGCGTGCGGCGCGATGGCCGCCAGCATCATGGCCAGGGTCTCGTCGCGCATCTGGTCCCAGAGCGTGGCGAGCAGGGCGTCGCGGTCGGAGAAGCTCTCGTAGAAGTACCGGTCGGTGAGACCGGCCCGCGCACAGACGCCGCGCATCGTGACCGCGGCCCAGCCGCTCTCCTGCCAGATCTCGAGGGCGGCGGCGACCAGGGCCTCACGGCGCTCGCTGCGGCGTTGCTCGGCCGACTTCCCGCCGTACCGGCGACGAGGAGCGGGCGCTGCGGCCGCTGCATTTTCCACGGGTACATCTTGACGGCATGTGCCTTCAGAATGCAATCTGCAGGCATGCGCCTTCAGAAACAGGCCCGTGGCTCGGTGCGGAGCCGGATCGCGGCCGAGGCCACGGCCCGGACCCTGCGCCCGCTGACCGCCTTCGTCCCCGCCAACCGGTACGGCGTGCGCTTCGCGCGGCACCTGGTCGCCGGCAGCCTCGCCGTGTTCGGCCC
>NZ_LMIT01000010.1:814590-880063 GCF_001428825.1 Nocardioides sp. Root240
AGCCGGGTGGTCCGCGTCGCCCGGCCCGTGAGCAGCGGACCCTCGCCGCGCGGCGAGTGGGTCCGCGGACCCGGCGCCGAGCGCGAGGACGGCGTGGTGCTCTACGTCCACGGCAGCGCCTACACGATCTGCTCGGCCCGCACCCACCGCGGCATCACCACCCGGCTGTCCGCGAGGACCGGGCTGCCGGTGTTCGCCTGCGACTACCGGCTGGCCCCGAACCACCGCTTCCCCGCGGCGGCCGACGACGTGCGGGCGGCGTACGAGTGGCTGGTCAACGAGGGCCACGAGCCCGAACGGATCGTGCTCGCCGGCGACTCGGCCGGTGGTCACCTCGCCGTCGACCTCGCCCTCGAGCTGATCCGCGAGGGTCGTCCGGCGCCCGCGGCACTCGTCGCGTTCTCGCCCGTCCTCGACCTCAGCATGTCGCTGGCCGCCGCACGCGAACGGATGCGCCCCGACCCGATGATCTCCGCGGCCCGGGCGGCGCGACTGCTCGACCTGTACATCGCCGGCCACGCGCCGACGGCTCCGCGGTTGAGCTTCTCCTTCGACGGCGCGGACCGGTTCCCACCGACGCTGGTGCAGGCGGGGGCGCGGGAGATGCTCGCCGCCGACGCGATCGAGCTCGCCCGCGGACTGGAGTCCGCCGGCGCCGCCTGCCGCCTGGAGGTCTGGCCCGACCAGATGCACGTCTTCCAGGCGCTCTCCCGCGTCGTCCCGGAGGCCGACCGCGCCCTGGCGGTGGCCGCGGAGTTCATCGACGACCAGCTCGAGGTGCAGCGCCGCCGCGCTGCCCTCACCCTGGTGAAGGAGGCCTAGAGCCATGGCACGACGCACGAAGCACGCCGACGCGGTGGTCACCGGCGCCGGCAGCGGGATCGGGCGGGCCTTCGCCCGCGAGCTCGCCCGGCGCGGTGGCCGCGTCGTCTGCGCGGACCTCGACGAGACGGCGGCCAAGGAGACCGTCGCCGCGATCGAGGCGGCCGGCGGTGAGGCGCTCGCCGTGGCCTGTGACGTCGCCGACGTCGCGCAGGTGCAGTCCCTGCACGACAGCGCGGTCGACTGGCTCGACCGCGCGCCCCGCCTGGTCGTCAACAACGCCGGCATCGGTGCCGGCGGCAAGGTCGTCGGTGAGGCGCCGCTGGCCGACTGGCAGCGCACGCTCGGGGTGAACCTCTGGGGCGTGATCAACGGCTGCCACGTGTTCGTGCCGACCCTGAGGGAGGCCGGTCGGGGCGGCGGGGTCATCAACGTCGCGTCCGCCGCGAGCTTCACCGCCGCGCCCCGGATGGGCGCCTACAACGTCAGCAAGGCCGGCGTGGTCAGCCTCTCGGAGACCCTCGCCGCCGAGCTCGCCGGCACCGGCATCGCGGTCACCGTGCTCTGCCCGACCTTCGTGAGGACCAACATCTTCGACGGCGAGCTGATCGACCCCGGCGCCGCCGGCATGGCCCGCCGCATCGCCCGTATCGCCGGGTTCTCGGCCGAGCGGGTCGCGCGGACCACGCTCGACGCCCACGACAAGGGCCGGCTCTACGTCGTACCGCAGCTCGACGCCCAGCTGCTCTGGCGCACCAAGCGCCTGCTCCCCGCCCCCTACACCCGCGCGGCCGGGCTGCTCGGCCGCTTCGTCCCCGATGAGGAAGGTGCTCACCGATGACCACCGCAACGGAAGCGACCTACGACTTCGACGCGATGCTGCAGACCATCAAGGACAAGCAGTGGTCGCTCGCCGACATCGACTGGGACGCCCCGGGCGCCGAGCTGGTGACCGACGAGGTGCGCGCCAAGATGAAGCCGTTCATGGCGGACCTGGTGTGGATCGAGCACGTCGGCGCACGCGGCTTCGCGTCGCTGGCCAAGAAGGCGCCGACGCCCACGATCAAGCGGATCTACGAGTACTTCCACGCCGAGGAGCAGAAGCACGCGAACGCCGAGCTCGCCCTGATGAAGCGATGGGGCATGCTCGACGAGGACGGCAACCCGCCGGAGCCCAACATCAACGTCAAGCTGGCGATCAAGGTGCTCGACGACTTCGGCGACACGCTGCCGCTCACCGGCCTGGCCACGCTGATCCCGCTGCTGGAGTGCGCGCTCGACGGCGCGTTGGTGAAGTTCCTGCTCGACGAGGTGCACGACCCGGTCTGCCACGAGGTCTTCCGGCACATCAACTCCGACGAGGCGCGACACATCACCGTCGACTTCCAGGTGCTCGAGCTGATCGGCGCCGGGCCGCTGCACAAGCTGCTGATCGAGTCGCTCGCCCTGCTGTCGCCACAGGTGGTCATCGGGCTGATCGTGGTGTTCACCCCGCTCATCAACAAGATGCGCGACAACATCGTCGCGATGGGACTGCCGGAGCAGAAGCTCTACAACGCGGTCAAGCGCTTCGCCACGATCGGCTCCCGGGGAGCGCACACGTCGCGGATCCCGGCGTACCACGTGCTGAAGGCGCAGGCCGCGATGATCATCGACCGTTCGTCGCCGTACCACCGGCTGCTGGCCGACCCCATGGTCAAGCTGACCTCGTTCGTCCCGGCGAAGGTGCTCGGCCGGCCGCAGGCGTGGGTCGACGAGCTGACCCACGAGCCGGTCGCCTCGTGACCGCCACGACGACCCGGTACGACGGCGAGCTGCTCCGCGGCGCGCAGTGGCGGGGCCGTGCGTTCACCGGGCTGTCGGTGGCGGTGATCGCGCCCGGTCGCGAGGCCGCGGTGATCGTGCCGGAGGTGGTCCGCACCGCCCGGGCGGTGAAGGTGTTCCAGGAGGAGCCGGACTGGCTGCTCCCGCTGCCGCTCCCGCTCCCCCGCGCGCTCGCCGTACCCGCCGCGCGGTTGAGCCTGCGGCTGCGCGTGCGCGACCCGTGGACCCGCCGACGGCTCACCCCGGACGCCCGCTTCAACCGGCACCGGCCGCGGGTCGACGGCCGCTACTACGCCGCCCTGCAGGAACCCCACTGCACGCTGATCTCCTGGCCCGTCTACGCCCTCGTCCCCGGCGGCCTCCGCAGCGCCGAGGGCATCGAGCACCGTGTCGACTGCATCATCCTCGGCACCACCGCCGCCCACCGAGAGGACCTCCTCGCATGACGCTCCTTGCCCAGCCCGACCACGAGGTCGTCATCGTCGGCGGCGGCTTCTCCGGCATCGGGGCGGCGATCCTGCTGTCCCGAGCGGGCTTCGAGGACTACCTCCTGCTCGAGGCCGGCGACGGCCTCGGCGGTGCCTGGCACTGGAACACCTATCCCGGTGTGGCCGTCGACATCCCGTCCTTCAGCTACCAGTTCTCGTTCGAGCAGGTCGCCGGCTGGTCGCGGGTCTACGCCCCCGGGCGCGAGCTGAAGGCGTACGCCGAGCACTGCGTCGACAAGTACGACGTGCGCCGCCGTACCCGGTTGCGGACGACGGTCACCGCCGCGACCTTCGACGACGAGGCGCACCTGTGGCGGCTCGAGCTGGACGGCGGCGAGGCCGTCACCGCACGCCACGTCGTGAGCGCGACCGGGGTGCTGACCCAGCCCAAGCTGCCCGACATCGACGGACTGGCCGACTACACCGGCACCGTCATGCACACCGCGCGCTGGGACCACTCGGTCGACCTGACCGGCCGGAAGGTCGCGATCATCGGCACCGGCGCCTCGGCCGTGCAGGCGATCCCGCACCTGGCGCGGGCCGCCGAGCACCTCACCGTCTTCCAGCGCACGCCGATCTGGTGCCTCCCGAAGCCGGACGCCCCGCTGCCCGGTGCCGCCCGCGCCGCCCTGCGCCGCGTGCCGGGGGCGAAGCAGGTCTCGCGGCTCGCGAGCCAGTCCTTCGTCGAGCTCACCTTCCCCGTCGCCGCCCACTTCGCCGGCCTCGTCCCGGTCGCCGCGGTCGGCGAGCGGCTCGGCCACGCCTACCTGCGCCGGGCCGTCCGCGACGCGTCGGTACGGGAGAAGCTGACGCCCCGCTACGCCCTGGGCTGCAAGCGGCCGAGCTTCTCGAACTCCTACCTCCCGACCTTCAACCGCGACAACGTCACGTTGTCGACCGACGGGATCGCCGCGGTGACCCCGACCGGCGTACGGACCGCCGACGGCACCGAGCACACCGCCGACGTACTGATCCTGGCGACCGGCTTCAAGGTGTTCGAGAAGGGCAACATGCCGCCCTTCACGGTGCGCGGTGCCGATGGCCTCGACCTCGACAAGTGGTGGGAGGAGAACCGCTTCCAGGCCTACCAGGGCGTCTCGGTGCCGGGCTTCCCGAACTTCTTCACGATCCTCGGGCCCTACGGCTACAACGGCTCGTCGTACTTCAACCTGATCGAGACCCAGGGCGCCCACATCGTCCGGGCGCTCCGACAGGCCCGGAAGGTCGGCGCCACCCGCGTCGAGGTGACCCGCGAGGCCAATGCGGCGTACTTCGCCTCGGCGCTGGGCCGTCGCAAGCACCAGGTGTTCTTCCAGGACTCGTGCGGCCTGGCGAACAGCTACTACTTCGACGACAACGGCGACGTGCCCTTCCGGGCGGCGACGACGCTGGAGACGATGTGGGCGGCGAAGAGGTACCCGCTCGACGCCTACGCCTTCACCGGCTGAGCTCCACGGCTGCGCCGTCCCAGCGCCGGCGCAGCCAGCGGTCGTGCGTGGCCACCACCACGGTCCCGACGCTCTCGCCGATGGCCTCCTCCAGCTCGGTGACGAGGGTGAGGGAGAGGTGGTTGGTCGGCTCGTCGAGGAGCAGCAGGTCCGGGGCGGTGGCGACCGCGACGGCCAGGGCGAGGCGACGGCGCTGCCCGACCGAGAGCAGCACGACGGGCTTGGCGTGCTCGCGCGGGTGGAGCAGGCCCAGGGAGCGCAGCGGGCGCCGTTCGGCGAGCTCGTCGCCGACCAGCGCGGCATACGTCGCCGCCGCGGTCGCGGTCAGGTCCGGGAACACCGGGTCCTGGGTGAGCTCGACGACGCGGCGGGCGCGGACCGACACGTCGCCCGCGGTGGCGGCGACCCGGCCGGACAGGACGCCGAGCAGGGTCGACTTGCCCGAGCCGTTCGCGCCGGTGACGAGCAGGTGGCTGCCGGCGTCGACGCACAGGACGGGGAGCCGGAGCCGGCCGACGACCTCGAGGTCGCGCACGTCGACGACGCGCCCGCTCCCGGCACCGGGTCCGTCGCCGGTGAGGGCCGCCGAGAGCCGCAGCGGCGCCGGGGGCTTGCGCACCTGGACCTCCTCCGCCTCGGCCAGCCGTCGCTCGGCGTCCTTCTTGCGCCGGGCGAGGGCGCGGTCCACGTTCTGGCCCTTGAACGCATGGATGAACTTGTCGTTGTCACGGGGACCACGGCCGGGGGCGATCGCGCTCTTCTCGACCCGGGTCGCCTCGCGGAGCCGGGCCAGCTCGTCCTGCTGCTCGGCGTAGGTCGCCTCCCACCGGCGTCGCGCGGCCGCGCGCTCGGCGGCGTAGGCGGTCCAGCCGCCGCCGTACCGTCGCCCACCGCGACCGTCGGTGCCCATCCCGACCGGGTCGAGGTCGACGAGGTCGGTGCACACCTCGTCGAGGAACACCCGGTCGTGGCTGGTCAGGAGCACGACCCCCGGCAGGTCGCGCAGGAAGGCGACCAGGAGGGCGATCGCATCGTCGTCGAGGTGGTTGGTCGGCTCGTCGAGCAGCAGGCAGGTCGGCCGCCGGGTCATCAGTGTGGCGAGGGCGAGCCGGGTGCGTTGGCCGCCGGAGAGGCTCCCCACCCGCCGGTCCGGGTCGAGCCCGTCGAGGCCGAGCTGCTCGGCCGCGAGCAGGGCGCGCCGGTCGGCGTCCCACGCGTCGTGGGTGAGGGCGTGGTCCAGCGCGGCGGCGTACCGGCGGGCGACATCGGGGTCGTCGAGCCGGTCGGCGAGCTCCTCGACCTGCGCCACCGCGGCCCGCAGCGGCGCGAGCGTGGTGGCCAGCACCTCGGAGACCGACGCGCTGTCGGCGAACGGCGGCTCCTGCGTGAGGAACGCGCGGTCGGGAGGTACGTCGATCGCCCCGCCGAGCTGCGCGGTCGACGGCAGGATGCCGTCGATCGCCCGCAGCAGGGTCGACTTGCCGGCGCCGTTCTCGCCGATCAGGCCGATCCGACGCCCGGGCTGGGCGACCAGGTCGATCCCGTCGAGGACGGTACGACGCCCGAACGCGACGGTGAGGTCGCGGACCACGATCGGGGCGAGGGAGGGGGTCTGTGCTGCCATGACGAAGCCTTCGGGTTTCCGAGGAGGACTCGCCGGGCGGGGCCGCGGACGCGAGTCGAGGTCAGGCAGTCATCAGCATGATGCGTCGAGCCTACGTCGGTGCCCGAGACGGACGCCAATGATTTACGGCTCGTCACAGCTCGTCGAGGATGCGGGCCCGCGCGGCGTCGTACTCGTCGCGGCTGACGAGGTCGCGCCGCAGCAGGTCGTCGAGCCCGGCCAGGCGGTCGGCGGCGGGCCGCTCGTCGGCGGGCCGCTCGTCGGCGGGCGGGACCGGCGGGGTCAGCGAGATGCCGGCCGCCGCGGTGGTCGGGGTGATCACCCGCGCCGCCTCCCAGTCGATCTCCCACTCGTCGGTCTCGGGATCGACCAGCACCGGCAGCGTGCCCGCGTGCAGGAGCGGGATCTGGATGTCCGGGACCACGCTGCGGACCTGGGCCTCGAAGGGGGTGACGCCCTCGCCCTCGATCCGCAGCCGGATCACCAGCATCGGCTGGTCGTTGACCCGCACGTTGGTCTGCTCGAACGACAGCACCCGGCCCTGCGCGCGCCGCCCGTGGGTGCGCAGCTGGTACATCTTCCGCTGCTTCGTGGTGCGGGCGTTGGCGATCGCCAGGGCGATGACGACGTCGAGCGCGGTGATCGCGATGCCGGTCGGGAGCAACCAGCCCGTGTCCGGCTCGTCGTCGGGCACGGCGAGGCCGGCCACGAGGAAGATCGGGCCGACGATGCCGCACAGCAGCATGAAGAGCAGGATCGGGATCAGGTTGCGCAGGAACGACCGCGGCTGGGGGACCTCGCTCGGAGCAGTCACGGGGTCAGGCTAGAGCCTGG
This sequence comes from Nocardioides sp. Root240, assembly GCF_001428825.1. Classification (GTDB taxonomy): domain Bacteria; phylum Actinomycetota; class Actinomycetes; order Propionibacteriales; family Nocardioidaceae; genus Nocardioides. The sequence goes on from NZ_LMIT01000010.1 coordinate 821,631, forward strand.
GTGCGGAGGTAGCGCCCGAAGTGCGGCACGGTGAACGCGATCCGCCCGCGCTCACCGGAGTAGATCAGTCCCTTCTTGAGCAGCGAGTCCCGCGCCGGCGAGAGCGACTGCGGCTTCTTGCCCAGGAAGGCGGCGACGTCGGAGGTCGCGACCGAGCCGACCGGGTCGTCGTCGTCACCGGCCGCGTCGGCCATGGCGCGCAGGTAGTCGCGCTCGGCGGGTGTCGCGCGCTCGAAGCGCGAGCCGAAGAAGCCGACGGCGAGCTCGCGCTCCGCCTCGGGTCCGGCGACGGCGACGTCGTCGGCGGTGATCGGCGAGCGTGGGGCGAGGTCCCAGACGGAGCGGCCGTAGGCCTGGATGAAGTAGGGATAGCCGCGCGTCGCGTCGTACATCGCGTCGAGGGCCTCGGCGGTGAAGCCGGCCTCCTCCTCGCCCGCGGGTGCGACGAGGGCGCGGTCGGCGGAGTCGCGGGAGAGCCGGTCGATGCGCTGGTAGGAGAACAGCCGCTCGGAGTAGGACTTGCTCGCCGACAGCACGGCCGGCAGGTGCGGCAGGCCGGCGCCGACGACGATGACCGGGAGGCCGTTCTGGCTGAGCTCGTGGCAGGCCGCACAGAGCGCGGAGATGTCGTCGACACCGAGGTCCTGCATCTCGTCGATGAAGATGCCGATGCCCTTGCCGACGTCGGCTGCGAGTCCGCCCACGTCGGTCAGCAGCTCGACGAGGTCGATCTCGACGTCGCCGGAGTCGGCGCGCCCCCGCACCACGGGTACGGCGATGCCGGGGCTCCACCGGTCGCGCAGCTTGGTGTCGGAGCCCGCGTCGCGCTGGGCGAACGAGCGGATCACGCCGAGCACGTGGTCGGTCTCGGCGGGCTCGGGGTGCCCGAGCTCGCGGACCGCCTGGTGGAGCGCCGACGACAGCGGACGGCGCAACGACTGGTCGGGCCGCGCCTCCAGCTTGCCGGTGCCCCAGCCCTTGCGGACGGCGGCCGACCGCAGCGCGTTGAGCAGCACGGTCTTGCCGACGCCGCGCAGCCCGGTCAGCACGAGCGAGCGCTCGGGACGCCCGCGCGAGACCCGCTCGAGCACCACGTCGAACGCGGCCAGCTGCTCGTCACGGCCCGCGAGCTCGGGCGGACGCTGGCCGGCGCCGGGCGCGTACGGGTTGCGGATCGGGTCCATGATCCGACGGTATCCGGCTCTCTAGAGCGAGCCCTAGATTGCCCTAGCGTGTCGCATCGCCGTCGTACGGCGGCCGGTCAGGACGCGTTGACCGTCTTGTCCTTCGGCGGCTTCGGCAGCTCCACGCCGGCGTTCCTCTCCGCCAGGGTCAGCGTGCTCGCGCCCTCGGGACCGGTCCTCACCTGGAGCACCAGCGGCGCGCCCTCGGTCGCGATCGAGACCGTCGACGGCGACCCGTCGGCGTCCTTGCCGGTGAACCTCCGCACCGGTACGCCGCCGACCTCGCCCGTCCCCGCGTCCTCGAAGGTGTCGTACTGGCCGGCGTCCGGCACCAGGTCCGCCAGGTCGCACTCCCGGGCGCCCAGCCGGGGTGCCGCCATCCACTTGCCCTTCAGCGACGCGGCGCGCGCGGCGTCGTACTGCAGGACGGCGCGCATCATCGCCACGTCGGCGCGGACGTACGTCGTGCCGCCCACCGTCCGGCTGACCAGCCGGCCCTGCCGCTTGTTGGTGAACGTGGTCTGGCAGCTGTCGTCGTCGGTCGCGGTGTAGACGGCCGATCCCTTCAGCGCACCCGACTGCCCGGCCAGGGTGACCGTGCCGCGGTAGGTCACGTCGTCGAGGTCGAGCATCGCCTTGCGCGCTGCCTCGAGCGCATCGGCCGGCTTCGCGTCGGCAACGTCGTTGACGGGCGTGCCCGTCGGCTCGTCGCTGCCGCACCCGGTGAGCCCGGCGACGGCGGAGAGCCCGAGAAGGCCGGCCGCGACGAACGCGGCCGGCCTTCTCGTCAGTACGGAGATCCCCATGTGCGGGAGGTTAGCGGTCCTCCCACAGCACCTCCGTGCGTCGCCGCCTGCCTGCTCAGCGGGCGGCGTGCTTCCCACGCCCGCGGACCAGGCCGAGGCCGGCCAGCACGCTCGCGGCACCCAGGCCGAGCATCCACGGCTCGGCACCCGCACCGGTGGCAGGGAGCGCGTCGGCGGCGGGGGTCCGGGACTCGACGACGCCGAGCACCTCGCCCTCCTCCTGGTCGACGACGACGTCGCCGTCCAGCAGGTCCTCCTCAGCCGGCTCCTCGACGGCGGGCTCGTCGGTGTCGCCGGGCTCGTCGGTGTCCTCCGGGTCGCCGTCGCCGTCGGTCGGCTCGGTCGGGCAGTCGTCGGTCGCGGGCACCTCGGGGGTGACCAGTACCAGCTCGGTCCAGGCCGGCTCGTCCTCGCGGTCGTACGCCGCGGCGTCCTCGACCGTCGTCTCCGACCCGGCCACCGGGGCCCAGCCGTCGCCGGCCGGGGCCGTGGCGGAGGTTTCGGTGGTCTGGCCGACGGCGGGAGTGCCGGCGCGGGTGTGGCCCGTGGCGTCGTACCCGTCGGGGGCGAGGTCGCCCTCCAGCAGCCAGATCTCCTCGGTCTGCGCGGCCGCGGTCTGCGTCCACTCGCCGCGGACCCAGCCGTCCCCGGCCGGCGTCTCGCCGTCGGGCAGCTCGACGTCGTCGAGGACGCTGCCGGCCACGCGGGTCGCGCCGGTCGCGGTCGAGCCCACCGGGGCGGCGTCCCCGCCCTGCACCCAGGTGTGCTCGACGTGCGACAGCTCGGTGACCGCGGGGACGCCGGGGACGTCGACGACCGTGACCTGCTCGGTCTGCGCCGGTGTCACCTCCACCTCCTGGGTGGCGCCGGTCGGCGACCAGCCCTTGCCGCCGTTGCCGGCGTTCCAGCCCTCGACCTCCCAGCGGGTGTTCCCGGTCTGCTGCTGGACGTACTCCCACAGCACCGACACGACCGCAGGTACGACGACACGGGTCTCGACGTGCGACTGCTCGTCGACCGCGGGAGCCGCCGCGCGGTCGACGACCGTGCGGACGTACTCACGCTCGAGCACGTCGACACTGCGGCTCCAGGTCCACGTCCCCTGCGCCGCCGCCGTCACCCGGCTGTACTCGACCTCGGTGGTCGGCACGGTGCGCTCCCAGCGCCACTCCAGGTGGGTCACGGCGGGCACGGCGGTGACGACCGCGGGGTGCTGGACGGTGTCGTAGACGGCAGGGGTGCCCGGCTGGCCACAGGCCGCCTCGACGGCACCGGCCGACGGTCCGAAGCCGACGACGGCAGCCGCCGCGAGGGCGACGGGGGCGATGACGAAGCGGGGAAGGTGGCGGGGGTTCATGCCCGACCAACCGGGTGATTCGGGGTCGGGTCACTGCCCGGATGCGGAAACAGGACGAAGTCCCAGGTCGGACCTTCGAGATGTCGGCCGATGCGTTTCATCGCTGCCGGAAAAGGACACACAGGTCCCCTGATGCCCACGCTCCAGGTCTGCCCTCTCGCCGCCCGTCTCGCCGCCTCGCTCGTCCTCCTGACCAGCCTCACCGCCTGCCAGGACGAGAGCACAGGACCCACGAGCCAGCCCACCGTGCCGGCCCCGACCGGGAGTCCGACCCCCGACCGTCGCGACACGACGACGATCGAGGTCACGGAACCCGGAGCGAGGCTCGAGATCGGCGAGGAGGCCGTGCTCCCGCTGTTTGACGGAAGGCGCGGCACCGCTCTGGCGCGGGTGGCGGTCACCGGCATCGAGCCCGGCACGACCGCCGAGCTCCTGGCGGCCGGGGTCCGCAACGCGAGCGCCCACGCCCTCTTCTACATCCGCCTCGACATCGAGCTCCTCTCGACCGGTGACGAGCCCTTCAGCTCCTACTCCCCCCTCAGCAACTTCGTCGGCCTCGTCGGCCCGTTCCAGGCCAACAGCCTGCTCGCCGTCGGCGAGTCCAGCCCCTGCGACATCGATGCCGAGTTCGGCATCGACGCCCAGCACGGCGACACCCTGTCGGGCTGCATCCCGGTCTATGTCAACTCGGGCACCGAGGTCGACGGCGTGCGGTTCACCCTCGAGGGCGACGCCGGCTACGACCTGCAGGACGGCGAACCGGTCCTGTGGCGCTGACCCGGGCAACGCTCGCCGCCCTCCTCGTCGTGACCCTGCCCCTGACCGGGTGTGCCGCCCTGCGCAACGAGTGGTCGGGCAAGCACGGCGGCCCGGACATCGACGCCGAGGTACGGACCGCGGTCCGCAACGCCCTCCCGAAGGCGACGGACGTCTCCGTCGGTACCCACAAGAACGGGTTCACCCAGGAGATGGACGTCGAGGTCACCTATCCCGACGGCACCTTCGACCAGGACGACCTCCTCACGGCCGCGCGTGCCATCTGCGGGGCCGCGACCTTGACCGACGACGTCTTCCTCGAGGTCACCGACGGATCCACCCGCACCGCACTGGACCTGGCGAGCCTCGCCTCCGGTGACGCCGCGGCCCTGGACACGCCGTACGAACCGACCCAGGTCCAGATCGAGGTGGAGGGCGACTGCCCGGGACTCTGACTTCCCGACCCCGGCACAACCCCCGTGGGCCGAGGCAGGAAGCGCATAGGCTGGCGGCGTGCCCGAGCTGCCCGAAGTCGAGGCGCTGGCCCTGGACCTGCGGGGCCGGCTGGACGGACGCGCGATCACCCGCGTCCACGTCTCCGCGTTCAGCGCCCTCAAGACCTATGACCCGCCGTTGTCCGCGATCGAGGGCGCCCTCGTCGACGACGTACGACGCCACGGCAAGTTCCTCGACATCGAGGCCAGCGGCCTCCACCTCGTCCTGCACCTCGCCCGGGCCGGGTGGGTGCGCTGGAAGGACGAGGTCCCCGCGATCCCCCCGCGCCCGAGCACGAAGTCCACGCTCGCGGTCCGCATCGTCCTCGACGAGCAGGACGGCCTGACGCCCGGCCTCGACATCACCGAGGCCGGCACGAAGAAGTCGCTCGCGCTCTACCTCGTCCGCGACCCGCTCGACGTCCCCGGCATCGCCAGCCTCGGCCCCGACCCGCTGACCGACGACTTCACGCAGGAGCGCCTCGCCGCGATCCTGTCCGACGCCGGTCGCAAGCAGATCAAGGGCGTGCTGCGCCACCAGGGCACGATCGCCGGGATCGGCAACGCCTACTCCGACGAGATCCTCCACGCCGCCCGCATGTCGCCCTTCAAGCCCGCCGACAGCCTGTCCGAGGACGAGCTGACCACGCTGTACGCCGCCGTCCGCGACACCCTCGGCGATGCCGTCGAGCGCTCCCGCGGCCTGGCCGCCAGCGAGCTGAAGGCGGAGAAGAAGTCGAACCTCGCCGTCCACGGCCAGACCGGCAAGCCCTGCCCGGTCTGCGGGGACATCGTGCGGGAGGTGTCCTTCGCGGACTCGAGCCTGCAGTACTGCCCGACCTGCCAGACCGGCGGCAAGCCGCTCGCCGACCGGCGGATGAGCAAGCTGCTCAAATGAGCCCGCCGCGCGTGAGCCTGCGAACGCGCGGATGAAGGGCGAAGGGCGTCACGAGACCCATGCTCGCCGCGCGACCTGCTCGACGTACGGGCGTCGTCCTAGGCTGGGCGCATGATCCCCACCATCGAGATCGAGAACGTCCCCGACCCGCTTCCCGAGGGCCTGCTGGTCCTCGACGTGCGCGAGGACGACGAGTGGGCAGCGGCGCACATCGAGGGCGCGGTCCACATCCCGCTGATGGAGCTGCCGGCGCGGCTCGGGGAGTTCGTCGAGCTCGAGGCGCCGCAGACGCTCGTGGTGTGCAAGGCGGGCGGACGGTCGCAGCGGGCGGCGGCGTACCTCGCCCAGCAGGGGTACGACGTCGTGAACCTGATCGACGGGATGATCGGGTGGGAGCGGGCCGGCCGGGCCATGGTGTCGGACACCGGCCAGCCCGCCGTCGTCATCTGACCGCTGCGGTCAGCTGACGGGCCACGGCCGAGTCACTCGGTCGGGATGCCCTCGGTGAGCTCGGCCAGCTCGGACTGCATGCTGGCGAGGTCGTCGGGGTCGATCGACGCGAAGTCGGAGGGGTCGATCGACGGGATGTCGTCGGGGTCGATCGACGGCAGGTCCTCGGGGTCGATCGACGGGACCTCGGTGGCGTCGTCGCTCGAGCCGCTGTCACTGCCCGAGTCGCTGTCGCTGTCGGAGCAGGTCTCGTTCTCGTAGTCGTTGTAGGCCTCGACCTTCTTCTTCTCGTCGCCCGACAGACCGGCCTCGAACGGGTCCTCCTGGTCCTTCATCGCCTTCTCGAAGTCGTCGCCGCTGATGCCCTCGGCCGCGTCGATCTGGATCTCGAAGCCCTCGCGCGCGTCGTCCGGGATGTCCTCGGGCGTGCCCACGTCCTCGATCTCGCCGACGGCGTCCTTGACCAGGTCCGCGGCCTTGTCCCAGTCCTCGTCGGTGACGGCCTTGATGAGGTCGTCGTTGCCCTCGAAGCTGTTGACGGCCTTGCAGTAGTCGTCCTTCGAGGCGTCGGTGGGCGCGCCGCCGCAGGCGGACAGGGACAGGGCGAGGAGCACGGTCGCGCTGGCGGCAACCAGCGGGCGCTTCATCGGGGTCATGGGGGTTCCTTTCGCGGAATCTTTCGGACTCGACGACCCTGCCCCGCACGACTCAGGTTATTCACAGGTTTCGGCGAACAGCAGGTGTCAGACGTCCCACATCCGAGACCGCGGTACGTCGAGCAGCGCGGCCAGGCCGCCGACGTACTCCGCCCGGGGGACCTGCCGCACCCCCAGGCTGGCGAGGTGGGGCGTCACCCACTGCACGTCCACGAGCCGGCGCCCGGCGGCCCCGTCAGGATCGGCGCGGAGGCCCTCGACGAGGCCCATCAGCGCGACCTTCGAGGCGTCGGTCTCGTGGTGGAACATCGACTCCCCGGCGAAGAGGCCGCCGATCGCGACGCCGTAGAGGCCCCCGACGAGGCGGCCGTCGCGCCAGGTCTCGACGGAGTGCGCCCAGCCGAGGCGGTGCAGCTCGGTGTAGGCGCGGGCGATGCGCCGGTCGATCCAGCCGTGCGGGCGGCGCGGGTCGGCGCAGGCCGCGAGGACCTCGGTGAAGGCGGTGTCGACGCGGACCTCGAAGGTGCGGGCCGACCGGCGCAACGAGCGCGACACGCGCAGCTCGTCGAGGCCCAGCACCCCGCGGTGCGCGGGGCACCACCAGCCGACGGAGCGGCCCTCCGGCATGGGGAACAGCCCGGTCCGGTACGCCGCCAGCAGGGTGCCCGGCTCGAGGTCGGCCCCGACCGCGACCAGGTCCGAACCGTCGTGCCCCGCATCGTCCGGGTCCTCGAGCTCATCGAGCTCGTCGGGATCCGGCTCGTCGAGCACCGGCAACGCCGCGAGGTCCTCCCGACGGGGGAAGACCCAGGGCGTCGCCGGTGGCTCGACGGGGTGGGTCACTCCGCGGTGACCGACGACTCCGGCACCGTGGCCGAGGACGCCGCCTGGCCGCCGCCGACGGCGTCGGGGCACTCCTTGACGGCCCACTGGAAGAAGGCCTCGGCCTGGGCGTTCTCCTCCTTGGAGACGCCCGGGATGTCCGAGCTGCCGTCCGCGTCGCCGAAGGCCTTCTTGGCCTCGTCGTAGCTGAGCGAGGTGATCGCCTCGCTGGCGACCTCGAGGCCGGCCTTCTCGTTGGCCGGGATGTCGGCGGGGAGCTCGACCTCGGTCAGGTCGCCGTAGACGTCCTGCAGCTTGCCCCACTCCCCCTCGGTGGGCGTCGTGCCCTGGATGGAGCCGGTGACCGCCACGATGTTGGCGATGGCGCCGCAGAGGTCCTTGGCCTCGACGACACCGCCTGTGGTCGCGTCACTGGTGGCGTCCGAGGTGGCCGCGCTGGTCGGGTCGCTCGGGCTCTTGTCGTCGGACGCCTTCTCGTCGCCGTCCCCGCAGGCGGCGAGCGCCAGCACCAGGAGCGTGGCCGATGCAGCGGAGGCGAGCGGGCGGGTGATGGAGCGCATGCGATTCCTCACGTCGGAGACTCTGTCGGGGTCCACCCTACGATTGGAGTCATGGCTCCCAGTCTGAGGAAGGGGCTGGCCGTCGAGGCGGCCCGCCAGCTCGCCCCCAAGGTGACCCAGATGGCTCCCGGTCTGACGCAGTCGTTCGTGCGCGAGGCGCTGCACCGCGCGATCACCGGCGTCGGACCGCTGCCCCCGGCCGCCCAGGCGGCCGAGGCGCAGCTGCGCGAGCAGCACGGCAACGTCGACAAGGCGGTCCGCGAGGTGATCCAGAACCACGTGGCGTACGCCGGCGTGGAGGGTTTCGCCACCAACCTCGGCGGCCTGGTCACGGCGGCCGTCGTCGCCCCGGCCAATATCGCCGGCCTGGCCCTGATCCAGAGCCGCATGGTCGCGGGCATCGCGCACCTGCGCGGCTACGACCTCGAGGACCCGCGGGTGCGCAACGCGATCCTCGAGTCGATCCTCGGCGAGGACGCGGTCGTGAAGATGGTGAAGAAGAAGCAGCTCCCGGCCCCGCCGATGGCCGTCGCGACCGCGCCGCAGCACGACCCCGCCCTCGACCAGACCATCTCGACGGCTCTCGCCAACGAGCTGATCGGCCGGGTGATCGGCAAGCGCCTCGCGATCACGGTCGGCAAGCGGGTGCCGGTGGTCGGTGGCGCGGTCGGCCTGGTGGCCGACGCCTGGAGCACGTGGCGGGTGGGCCGCTACGCCGACAAGGAGTTCCTGCCCCGCACCTTGCGGTAGGCGCCGAGGGCCTGGCGGCCGCGGTCGCTGCCCTCGAGGCGTCGTACGGTCCACTCCATCGTGCGCATCAGCCGCGGCGTGCGCGCGCGGATCAGCTCGCGGCGGGCGTCCTCGAGCTTGCTGCGGAGCCGGTCGGCCTCGGCCTGGCGCTCGGCGGACTCCAGCAGCAGCGCGCGGATCGCGTCCAGCGCCGCCATGTTGACCTGGCGCTCGACGGGCTTGTCGGGATCGGCCCAGCCCTGCGCCACGGGTTCGTCGCCGCGCAGGTCGGCGAGGTCGCCGACGACGTCGTAGCCGCGCTCGGTGAGCTCGGCGATCCAGGACTCGGTCAGCTCCGCGACCCACGGGTAGTCGCTCGGCGGCAGGCTGAGCCGCGGCGACTGGGTGCGCTTCGACAGCACCTGGTGGGCCAGGAGCTCGCGCACCAGTGGCCGGTAGTGGGCGGGCGAGATGTCGCGGGCCGCGGCCTTGTTGATGCGACGCAGCAACGACGACTCCGGGACGCCGAGGCTGGGGTTGGCCCGCTCGGTGCCGAGGTCCAGGCCGAGGTCGTCGAGCCCGAAGGCCTCGCTGAACCGCCGCCACAGCTCCTCGCGCGGACCGCCCGGACGCGGCACGGTGACGATGTGGATCCGCTCCGGCGGGATGGTCGCGCCCCAGCGGGCGAGGATGTCGGGGATCTCCTGCGCGCCCCAGAACCACGCACCCACGCGGTGGCTGCGCTCCGGGTCACGGATCAGGTTCAGGAAGCGGCCGTAGCGGAAGGACGCGCGGTGCTTGACGTTCTCCTGCCACTCCGCGGGGATCTGGCGGGCGAGGTCGCGCACCGACACGATGACGTGGACCTCGGCGCCGCCGCCACCCGGCTCGTGGCCGAGCGACTTCAGCGCCCGCTGCACCTGGGTGCGCGAGGCGGTCGCGAGGATCTCGTGGCTGATGATCGCGGTGCCGTCGTGGTCGCGCACCTGCTGGGCCAGCCGGTCCCACGCGCCGACGGCCTGGCGCTCGAGGCCTCCCCAGCGCAGGCGCATCAGGTCGAGCGCGGCGAGGAAGTGGGCGTCGAAGCGGTCAGCCGGGTAGAGGATGCCCTGCCGCAGCAGCCGGGAGCGGTTCTGGAAGAGCACGTCCTGGAGGTACGACGTCCCGGTCTTCGGCGTCCCGACGTGGAGCAGGATGCGCTTGCTCATCGCGTCGGGTCCTCCTGGGTTGTCGCGGTCACCGGGTCGAGGAGCAGCCCGAGCGCGAGCGTGAGCACCTCGGCGTCGACCGGGACGACGGGCTCCGCGGGCAGCGGGCCCGGCACCAGCCGGTCGAGATCGCCGAGCACAGGGTAGCCAGCAGCGGCGAGCTCGTGCCGGGTGCGCTCGGCCTGCGCGCTGAGCCAGGCCTCGCGCGGGCGCGGGACCGTCAGTGCCGGGCCGCCGAGCCCGTCCAGGCGCCGGCCGAGGCTCTCGCGCAGCAGGCGCGGCCGGTCGGCCTCGTCGACCAGCAGGCCGAGCGGCTCGCCGACGCGACGGACGAGGTCGACGGCGTGGGCGCCCAGCACGGGCGGCGCCTGCAGGCGTCGTACGCCGAGCTCGGTGGCCAGTGCGGCACGGTCGAGCACGATCGTGACCCGCGCGGCGCCGTACTTGTGGCTGGCCGAGCGCGCCATGCGCGCGAGGTCCGCGCGCGGCGGCAGGTGCCCGAAGGCCGACGAGCTGCCCAGGAACTCGCCCCACGTCGTGCCGCCCTGGTCGAACGAGCGGGCGGTCCAGGCATGCGCGAGGACGGTGGCGAGGTCGTCGGCGAGCAGGTACGCCGTCGGCCGGCGGCCACCCGGACGGTGGCCCTGGGCGATCAGGCCCTGGCGCGCGTACTCGGCCTGCCACTGCACGCCGACCACCCGGAAGGCCCGCACCCACGGGCGTCGTACCCCCAGCGCGCGCTCGACGAGGGTCCGCTCCTCGGGGTCGTGGGCGGTCGACGCGACGTCGTCGGCGATCAGCGCGGACGCGACGCGCAGCAGCTCGTCGTCGGGCAGCGCGTCGGGGTCGACGGGTCGCGCGCCGAAGCGCCCCGGCTCGTCGGCACCGATCAGCGGCAGGTCGCTCCGGCCGCGACCGGAGACGCCGGCCGCGAGCACCCGGTCGGCCGTGGCGAGCGGGACCCGCCGGCCGGCCCCCTCGGCCGCGACGTTCAGCCGCCGCAGCAGTCCGAGCTGCTGGGCACCGGGCAGGTCGTCACGGAAGGCGTCGCCCTCACCCGTGCCGTCGGCCGGCCACTCCTGCCAGCGCGTCGTGGAACCCTCGCGCAGCGCCGCTGCCCACCCCCAGGCGCGTCCTCGACTCATGCACCCACGGTAGAGGGGCGTCAGGAATCGCTGCCCGACAGGGCCCGCACGACCGCGGACGGGCTGGGCCGGCCGAGCTGCTCGGCCATCCAGGCGCTGGTCGCGACGACCGATCCGAGGTCGACGCCGTGCTCGATGCCGAGCCCGGTCAGGAACCAGACCAGGTCCTCGGTCGCGAGGTTGCCGGTCGCGCTCTTGGCATAGGGACAGCCGCCGAGGCCGCCGGCCGAGGCGTCGTACGTCGTGACGCCGGCCTGGAGGCCCGCATGGACGTTGGTGAGCGCCTGGCCGTAGGTGTCGTGGAAGTGCAGCGCGAGCCGGTCGGTGGGCACGCCGGCCTCACGGAAGGCGGCGACCAGCGCGCGCACGTGGCCGGCCGTCGCGACGCCGATGGTGTCGCCCAGGCTGAGCTGGCCGACGCCGAGCTCGAGCAACCGGACGCCGACCGAGACGACCTGCTCGACCGGGACCGCGCCCTCCCACGGGTCGCCGAAGCACATCGAGACGTAGCCGCGGACGTCCATGCCCTGCTCGCGGGCGCGGGCGACGGTCGGCACGAACATCTCGAACTGCGAGGCGAGCGTGCGGTTGAGGTTCTTGCTCGCGAAGGTCTCGGTGGCGGAGGCGAACACCGCGACGTGGCGCATCCCCAGCTCGACGGCGCGGTCGAGGCCGCGCTCGTTGGGCACCAGCACCGGGAGCTCGCGAGCGCGGTCGCCCAGCTCGGCGGTCAGGCCGGTCATCAGCTCGGCGGCGTCGGCCAGCTGCGGCACCCACTTCGGGTGCACGAAGCTGGTCGCCTCCACGATCGGCAGGCCGGCGGCCAGCAGGCGCTGCACGAAGGCGGCCTTGGTCGCCGTCGGGACGGCGACCGACTCGTTCTGCAGGCCGTCGCGAGGACCGACCTCGTAGATCGTGACGCTGGTCGGCAGGCCCGGCTCCGGGACGACCATCGGGAGAGCGCTCACGCCTGCTCCTCCGCCCCGGTGACGACGAACAGCTCCGCGCCGAGCGCGACCTGCTGGCCGACGGTGGCACCGACCGAGGCGACCGTGCCGTCGTGCGGCGCCTTGAGCGCGAGCTCCATCTTCATCGCCTCGACGACCCCGAGCACCTGGCCCTCGGTCACCTGGTCACCGGCGGCGACGCGGACGTCGAGCACGGTGCCCGGCATCGGCGCGACGATGGTGCCGTCGCTCACCGCGGCGCCGTGGTCGGTGCTGGCGTCGGGGCGGACGAAGACGTACCGCTGACCCTGGTGGGCGAGCTCGACCTCGTGGGTTGACACTCGTTGCGTCATAGGCTCCGTGGCCTTGAGCCCACGGGGCCTATGACGTTGCGTCGGGGAGACCGTGACGGAGCCGTCGGTGAACTCCACCACGGTGGGCGCGGGCGCGCTGCCCATCCGGAAGCCGTCGCCGGCGAAGGGGCCGCCGGGTTCGCTGTGCGCGTCCAGCCACAGCCGGGCGGCGATCTGCCGGGCAGGCGCGGGATCCGGGGCGGGGACGTCGTTGCGGTCCAGCCACGCCGTGTCGATCCCGCCCGGCTCGGCGAACTCCTCGCTCGCCGCGAGCACCCGCAGGAAGCCGGTGTTCGTGGTCAGTCCGAGGATGGTGGTGTCGTCGAGTGCGGCGACCAGGGCGCGGCGCGCAGCCTCGCGGTTCGGACCGCTGACGATGACCTTGCCGAGCATCGGGTCGTACGACGTGCTGACGACCTGGCCGCTCTCCAGCGCGTGGTCCACCCGCGCGCTCGCCGGCCACGACACGAGCGCGGCGGTGCCGGCCTGCGGGAGGAAGCCGCCGAAGGCGTCCTCGGCGTAGATCCGCGCCTCCATGGCGTGGTCGCGGAAGCGCAGCCCCGCCTGGTCGAACGGGAGCGGCTCGCCGGCCGCGACGGCGAGCTGGAGCTCGACGAGGTCGGTGCCGCTGTGGATCTCGGTGACCGGGTGCTCGACCTGGAGGCGGGTGTTCATCTCCAGGAAGTAGAAGTCGCCGGTGGCGGCGTCGAGGAGGTACTCGATCGTGCCCGCGTTCGAGTAGCCCACCGATGCGGACAGCGCCACGGCCGAGGCGTGGATCCGCTCGCGCAGCTCGTCGTCGAGCGCCGGAGCGGGCGCCTCCTCGATGACCTTCTGGTGACGGCGCTGGACCGAGCACTCGCGGGTGCCGAGGTGGACGACGTGGCCGTGGGAGTCGCCGAGGACCTGCACCTCGATGTGGCGACCGCGCTCGACGTACTTCTCGATCAGGATGGTGTCGTCGCCGAAGGCGTTGATCGCCTCACGCTTCGCAGCGGCCACCGACTCGGTCAGCTCGGCGGCCGAGCGGACCACGCGCATGCCCTTGCCACCGCCACCGGCCGCGGCCTTGGCCAGCACCGGGTAGGCGAACGTCGCCGGGTCGTCGTCGATGTCGTACGACGGCACGACGGGCACGCCCGCAGCGACGGCGAGGTCGCGGGCGGCGTCCTTGCGCCCCATCTGCTCGATCACCTCGGGCGAGGGGCCGACCCAGGCGATGCCGGCGCCGGCGACGGCCCGGGCGAACCCGGCGTTCTCGGACAGGAAGCCGTAGCCGGGGTGGATCGCGTCGGCGCCGGTCTCCTTCGCGGCGGCCAGCACGGCGTCGCCGTCGAGATAGCTGGCCACCCGGACGGCGACGTCGGCGTCACGCACGTGCAACGCGTCGGCGTCGAGGTCGGTGTGCACGGCGACGGTGCGGATGCCCAGGTCGCGGCAGGTACGGAACACCCGGCGCGCGATCTCGCCGCGGTTGGCGACGAGGACGGAGCGGATCACAGTGGTCTCGGTCATCTCGATCACATCCTGAAGATGCCGTAGTGGGGAGCCGGGGATTCCACGGCCGAGGTCACCTCGAGCGCCATGCCGAGGATCCGCCGGGTGTCGGCGGGGTCGATCACCCCGTCGTCCCACAGCCGCGCGGAGGCGTAGTAGGGCGATCCCTGGCGTTCGTACTGCTCGCGGATCGGTGCCTTGAACTCGTCGTCGTCCTCGCGGCCGGCGACGGTCGCGAGCACGTTGGCCGCCTGGTCGCCACCCATGACGGAGATGCGGGAGTTCGGCCACATCCACAGGAAGCGGGGGTCGTAGGCGCGGCCGCACATGCCGTAGTTGCCGGCACCGAAGGAGCCGCCGATCACGACCGTCAGCTTCGGCACGACCGAGCAGGCCACCGCGGTGACCAGCTTGGCGCCGTCGCGGGCGATGCCGCGGTTCTCGTACTCGCGGCCGACCATGAAGCCGGTGATGTTCTGCAGGAAGAGCAGCGGGATGCCGCGCTGGTTGCAGAGCTCGATGAAGTGCGCGCCCTTGAGGGCGGACTCGCTGAACAGGATGCCGTTGTTGGCGACGATGCCGACCTGGTGGCCGTGGATCCGGGCGAACGCGCAGACCAGCGTCTCGCCGTACAGCTGCTTGAACTCCTGGAAGCGGCTGCCGTCGACGAGCCGGCGGATGACCTCGCGGACGTCGTACGGCGTGCGGGTGCTCGACGGCACCACGTCGTAGATGGACTCGGGGTCCTCCAGCGGCTCCTCCACCTCGACGGCGTCGCGACGGGCGGGCGCCGGGAGGGTGTCGACGATGCCGCGCAGGATGCGCAGCGCGTGCGCGTCGTCGTCGGCGAGGTGGTCGACCACACCCGACTTGCGAGCGTGCACATCACCGCCGCCGAGGTCCTCGGCCGTGACGACCTCGCCGGTCGCGGCCTTCACCAGCGGCGGGCCGCCGAGGAAGATGGTGCCCTGGTTCCTGACGATCACGGTCTCGTCGGACATCGCCGGCACGTAGGCGCCACCGGCGGTGCACGAGCCCATCACGGCCGCCAGCTGCGGGATCCCGCGCGCCGACATGTTGGCCTGGTTGAAGAAGATCCGGCCGAAGTGCTCCTTGTCGGGGAACACCTCGTCCTGCATCGGCAGGAAGGCGCCACCGGAGTCGACGAGGTAGATGCACGGCAGGTCGTTCTCGGCGGCGATCGTCTGCGCGCGCAGGTGCTTCTTGACGGTCACCGGGTAGTAGGTGCCGCCCTTGACCGTGGCGTCGTTGGCGACCACGAGGCAGTTGCGGCCCTGCACCCGGCCGATGCCCGCGACGACACCGGCCGACGGGACGGCGTACTCGTCTCCGTCCTTGCCGTACATGCCGTACGCCGCCAGCGGGGCCACCTCGAGGAAGGGGCTGCCGGGGTCGAGCAACCCGTCGACGCGGTCGCGTGGCAGCAGCTTGCCGCGGTCGGTGTGCTTGGTGCGGGCGGCCTCGCTGCCGCCCTGCCGGACGCGCGCCAGGCGCTCGCGGAGGTCGGCGCTGAGCTCGCGCAGGCTCAGCTCGGTCTCGGTGCTCGGGGTCTCGGACACGTCGCTAGGTTAACGATCATTAACCTGCGGTGACAAGCCCCTACGCCGACCTCGTGCCGAGATGCCGGACGACCCCCGCTCGCCGGTCAGAGCGGGCGGGGGTCGGGTCTGGCTGCCGGGGCTCAGCGGGTGCGCAACAGCGCTCCCGGCCCGAACAGCGGCCCGGCGACGTAGACCGCGCCGCCGGCCGCGTCGACGCCGCCCGGCAGGACCAGCTGTCCGGCCAGCAGCTCCTTCCTCCACGTGTGGCCGTGGCGGCGCACCAGGCGGAACAGTCCACCCGCCTCCGCACCCGGCAGGCCGAGCTCGAACGCGAGCCAGCTCGCCTTCGACAGCTCCAGCGCGAGGACACCGTGCCGGTCCGCGGCGAGGTCGATGATCGAGGTCAGCCCGTCGGCATGGCGGCGGCAGGGACCACGCCGCGGGTGCTCGGGATCGCAGGTCGCGTTCGTCGTGCCCGGCCTGACCCGCCAGACCTGCGAGGTCCCGGGTGTGGCCGGGAAGCCGCGCAGCTCACCGACGTACCAGGCACCGTCGGCCCCGACCGTCACCGACGTCGCCACCGCCTCGGCGAGGATCGGCGTCCCGGCGGGCGGGAGCGGTCCGCCCTCCTCCGGGGGGACGTCGGGCAGGCCCGCGGGGACCTCGACCCGCCGTGGCGCGAGGCGCGCGACGGTGCGGATGTGTCCGTCGGGCCAGACCCGGAGCAGGTCGTTGCCGGCCGCGTCGGCCACCAGCACGGTGCCGTCGCGCAGGGCCGCCAGGCCGAAGGGGTTGCTGTCCTCCGGGAACCCCTCCTGGTCGTCGGGGTCGGGGTCGGTGGCCTGGTACGCCGCGATGTCGGCCACCGGCCGCGGCGCGGACCAGCCGCGACGCCACTTGAACAGCGTGGCTCCGGCGGCCGGTTCGGACGGCGCGGCGGCGGCCGTGCTTCGCAGCGTGGACGCGGCCTCCTCCGGAGGCGGTCCCGCCGCGCCCGTGAGCAGGAAGACGGTCCCGTGTCGTCCCTGGGCGATCGCAGGCGGGAAGTCCGTCGCCAGGTTGCCGAGCGGTACGACGAGGGCGGGCTGCCCGCGGCGCTCGACCACGAGGCTGAAGTCGCCCCCGGTCTCGGTGACGAGCGTGCGGCCGCGCCCGAGGGCGTCGACGCCGCGGGGACCGTCGAGCTCGGCGACCGTGCGCGCCGGCGGGCTCTGACCGCCGGGGCTGCCGACCACCGCGGGGGCGCCGGCCGCGGCGAGAGCGACGGCGACCGCCGCCGTCCCGAGCCGGGCAAGGGTCGTGTTCATGGTGCTCTCCTCCGCTGTCAGAGAAGGACTGGTTCCTCCCCCGGTCCTGCCTAGCAGCGGCGGATGGGCGGGTCATGCCCGATCTGGATGAGGTTCGCTCCCGAGGCCCGGCATCAGCAGTCGAGCAGGCCGAACCGGTAGCCCCGGGCCTGCAGCCGCGTGATCACCCGCTCCAGCGCGGCGACGGTCTGGCTGCGGTCGCCACCACCGTCGTGCATCAGGATGCGCGCTCCGGGCTCGACCTCGCGCAGGATGCGCCGCACGATGCGATCGGCACCGGGCCGCGCCCAGTCCTGTGGGTCCACGGTCCAGAGCATCACCCGCTGCCCCCGCGAGCGGATGACCTCGTCGACGCGGGCGTCGTGGGCGCCGTACGGCGGCCGGACGCAGCGGGGCCGCTCCCCCAGGGCCCGCTCGGTGCGGTCCAGCTGCGCGCGGATCGCCCGTCCCCGCAGGGTGGTGAGGGAGGCGTGGTTCCAGGTGTGGTTGCCGATCAG
The DNA here is from genome assembly GCF_001428825.1 of Nocardioides sp. Root240. Lineage (GTDB taxonomy): Bacteria > Actinomycetota > Actinomycetes > Propionibacteriales > Nocardioidaceae > Nocardioides. The sequence continues at coordinate 838,880 of NZ_LMIT01000010.1, forward strand.
GTGGCCCTCGCGTCGTACCCGGCGCACCAGGCCGGGGTGCGCGGCGACACTGGTGCCGACCTCGAAGAAGACCGCCTCGATGCCGTGGCGCCGCAGGATGTCGAGCACCTGGGGCGTCCAGCGCGGGTCGGGACCGTCGTCGAAGGTGAGGTAGACCGTCCCGCGGTACGGCACCCGGGCAGGCGGTACGTCGGGCGCCACCGGCCGGTGGTGCTGCGGCTCCACCTCGGCCCCGGCCGCGCGAGCCGTCGGCGCGACCGCGTCCGAGATCGGCCTCGGCACGCGCTCGGCGAGCGCCGCCCCGAGCACCAGGGCCACCATCGCGGCGAGCACCACGAGCCACTTCCGACGTACGCGCACTGCTGACAACTCCCTCATCGATTCCTGCTGGCAAGGACACAGACGCCCCAACCGGCTGGTTGGTTGTCGTCCGGCCGCGGCGGCGGTCGTCCAGGCCATGTCGGGCAACGATCGGTGGATGCCGAAGTCGTCCGGTGTGCGCGCCGGGCGGCTTCGGCGCCGCCAGGCATTGCCCGACATGCCCTAGCCTTCGGGCGTGGGTGAGTCGCGACGCGAGCAGATCCTGGCCACCGCGGCCGACCTCTTCGCGGCGCGCGGCTTCCACGGCGTCTCCGTCGCCGAGCTCGGCGCGGCGTGCGGCATCTCCGGCCCCGCGCTCTACAAGCACTTCCCGTCGAAGCAGGCGATGCTCGCCGAGATGCTGACCTCGATCAGCGAGCACCTGCTGGCCGTCGGTCGCGAGCGGGTGGCCGCGGCCGGGGGCGATCCGGCCGCTGCCCTGCGCGGCCTCGTCGACTGGCACCTCGAGTTCGCGCTGTCACGACGGTCGCTGATCGTCGTGCAGGACCGCGACTGGGAGTCGCTGCCGGCGGAGGCCCGCGAACAGGTACGGCGGCTGCAGCGCTCCTACATCGGGCTCTGGGCCGACCAGCTGCGGACCCTCAGCCCCGACCTGGACAAGGCGGGCTCGCACGCGATGGCGCAGGCGGCGTTCGGGCTGCTGAACTCCACGCCCCGTGCCGGCCACGGGATCCCCGACGCCCGGCTGCACGACCTGCTGGGATCGATGGCGCTGGCGGCCCTCGGGGTGTGATGCCCGACGGTGCAGGCGTGCCTCCGCCGTGAGGCGGGCCGCCCGCCGTACCCTCGGCCCATGGCCACCGACGACACCTCCCCGACCCCGGCCGCGCTCAGCTTCGGAGCGGTGGCCGAGGCCTACGACCGTGGACGCGCGGGCTACCCGCGTGAGGCCGTGGAGTGGCTGGTCGGCGAGGAGCCGCTGACGGTGCTGGAGCTCGGCGCGGGCACGGGCCGGCTGACCGAGCACCTGGTCGCGCTGGGCCACGACGTGCACGCGACCGACCCCGACCCGCGGATGCTCGACCGGCTCGCGCTGCGGCTGCCGGAGATGCGGGTCTCGCAGACGTCGGCCGAGGAGATCCCCGCGGCCGACGCGACCTACGACGTCGTCGTCGCTGCGGACGCGTTCGAGTGGTTCGACCACGAGAGGGCGCTGCCCGAGATCGCACGCGTGCTCAAGCGGGGCGGCACCTTCGCGATCATGCGCAACGTCCGCGACGAGCGGATCCCGTGGGTCAAGCGGCTCGGCAACCTGATCGGCCACCACACCACGGGCATGGGAGCCGGCGACGAGCTCGAGGCGTCGCCGTACTTCGGTCCTGCCGACGAGGCGACCTTCAAGCAGTGGCACGTCATCGACCGCTCGTCCGTGCAGGACCTGGTCCGCTCGCTCCCCGACGTCGCCGGCCTCGAGCGCACCGGCCAGGAGTCGCGGGTGCGCGAGGTGCTGGCGTTCTACGACGACTTCGGCCGCGGCATGGACGGCATGCAGCTGCCCTACGTCACCGAGTGCTTCCGCGCGGTCGTCGGCATCCAGCCGAAGACGATCCGGCAGGACGCGCTCGTCCAGGCCGGTCCGGCGGCGCCTGCCGCGTCCGGCGACGACACGGCCACCCCCGAGCAGCCGAGCGGCTACGTCGGCGAGGACACCGTGCCGATCTCCGCCGGCGGTGCTCCGGTGCCGCCCGCCGTCGAGCCGCCGGCCGACGACGACTCCGGCATGCTGCTCATCGACTTCCGCTGACGCCGGCCGGCGCGGCTCCCGGGCCGGACGTCGTGCGAAGTGGTCGCCCGAGCGACCCGTCCGCATGACGCAACCCGGCTCCGGGCGTTGGTCACGCATGGGCAGGTGGTCGGCTCTCCTCGCGGCGGCGCTGTTCCTGACCGCGTGCACCACGACAGGCGGCTCTCCCGCGAGCCCCGACGCCCCCGTCGTCCCCGTCCCTCCGGCACAGCCGGCCGGGGGCGCGTACGGCCGCCTGATGGACGCCGACGGGAACTCGGTCCCGGGTGGCGCGGTCACGCTGACGCAGCCCTTCGACGACAACATCGTGCTGCTGTCGGTGCGCCTGGTCTCGCTCGGCACGTTCTGCCTGATCCCCGACGCCGGCCTGTGCCCGTCGGCCCACGGCGCCGACGTGTCCGACGACGGGCTGTGGAGCGTGCCGGCCGACGAGGTGGAGGAGGGCAAGGCACTCAGCCTCGGCGGGCGGGGCCTCGCCCCGGAGGGCGGCCTGGGAGCGTTCACATCGGTGTCCGTGCCGAACGGCCGCCCGCCGGTGCACGTGCCCGACATCGTGCTCTGGCAGCCGGAGGTGCGGGTCGCCGGCAACGCCGTCACCTGGCCGGCGCTGACGGGCGTGCCCCACGGCCCCCGGGTCCGGTACGACGTCTACGTGGTCCCCGACGCGGGTCCCGGGGCCGTCGGCGACCCGGAGCCGGTACGGGTGGCGACCGGCGTGCGCCGTACCCGGGCGGTGGTGCCGGGCTGGCAGGTCGAGGACGAGGACTACCGGGTGACGGTGGTGGCGAGCACCCGACGCGGCCGGGCGGCGTACGTCTACACCGCGCCGTCCGCCGACGGCACCGGCACGAGCACGCCGCTGTCCCGTGGCCGGCCCTGCTCGACCGATCGGGGCGGGCGGCAGGTCGCCGCCGTGGGGACGTGCCCGCTGACCGACGGTGACCTGGTCCGCCACGAGCAGGTCCGGCTGCGCGGCGAGTGCTCCGTCGACCGGAGCAGCTGCCGCCCACCCCGCCACACCCGGATCTGCGTCGACCTCGGCCGCTCCCAGCCCGTGCGGCGGGTCGTGGTGCGCTCACCGTTCGACCCGGCCGACCGGGTGGTCGAGGTGTCGGGCGACGGCCGGAGGTTCCGGGACTGGCGGCCGGGCGACGCCGGGCGGTGGGTGTGCGTGCGGAGCAGCCGCTACGGCTTCTCCGGTGCGGTGCTCTCCGAGATCTCCGCCTGGTAGGGGAATGATGGGGACATGGCGAGGCTGTGGCGGCGCGGGCACCTCGGCAGCGATGCCGACCGGGCAGCCTTCCGCGCGCTCCACCAGGCCTCCCTCGCCTCACCGGCACTGCGCGAGGGCCTGACCGCCGCGAGTGCGGAGCGGGCGATCCGGCACCTGCGCACCCTGCTCGGCACCCCCGCCCTCGCGATCACCGACACCGAGGCGGTGCTGGCGTGGGACGGCGTCGGGGCCCACCACCTCGACCAGGCGGCGGTCGTCGGGCTGCTGGCCATCGAGAAGGGCAGCACACGGACCGTCGACCGCTCCCAGCTGGGCTGCTCGGAGCCGGGCTGCCCGGTGCGGACCGGTGTGGTCAGCCCGCTGGTCGTCGAGGGCCGGGTGCTCGGGACGGTCCAGGCGTTCTCGCCGACGCCGACCGCCGGCCTGGTCCGGGCGACCGAGGAGGTCGCGGAGTGGGTGTCCGGGCAGCTCGCGCTCGCCGAGCTGGACGCCCACCGCAACCGGATGATCGAGGCGGAGGTCCGGGCGCTGCGGGCCCAGATCAGCCCGCACTTCGTCTACAACTCCCTCAACGCGATCGCCAGCTTCGTGCGCACCGACCCCGACCGCGCCCGCGAGCTGCTGCTCGAGTTCGCCGACTTCACGCGCTACTCCTTCCGCCGCCACGGCGAGTTCACGACCCTCGCCGAGGAGCTCAACTCCATCGAGCGCTACCTGCTCCTCGAGCAGGCACGGTTCGGCGACCGGCTCCAGGTCACGCTCAACGTCGCGCCGGAGGTGCTGCCGGTCGTCGTACCGTTCCTCTGCATCCAGCCGCTCGTGGAGAACGCCGTCCGGCACGGGCTCGAGGGCGCCGACCAGACCGGGCTGCTCACCATCAACGCCCACGACCGCGGGCACGAGGCGCTGATCGAAGTCGAGGACAACGGTGTCGGCGAGGACCCGGACAAGGTACGCCGCGCGCTCGCCGGCGACGCCTCCCTCGACTCGGTCGGTCTCGGCAACGTGGACGCGCGGCTGCGCGCGACCTTCGGTGACGACTACGGTCTCGTCGTGGAGACCGCTCCAGGCGCCGGGACCAAGGTGATCGTCCGCGTGCCGAAGTTCGCGGCAGGAGTCTCGGTGTGAGCGCGCTCAGGGTGCTCGCGGTCGACGACGAGCGGCCCGCTCTCGACGAGCTGACCTACCTGCTCGACGCCGACCCGCGCGTCGGCGAGGTTATCGCCTGCCAGTCCGCCACCGACGGCCTGCGGATCCTGCGCGAGCGCGAGGTCGACTGCGTCTTCCTCGACATCCAGATGCCCGGTCTCAGTGGGCTGGAGCTCGCCGAGGTGCTCGGCCGGTTCAAGCAGCCGCCGCCGGTCGTCTTCGTCACCGCGCACGAGAAGCACGCGGTGGACGCCTTCGACCTGCACGCCGTCGACTACGTCCTCAAGCCGGTACGCCCCGAGCGCCTGGCCGAGGCGGTACGACGGGTGCTCGCCTCCACCGCACCGCCCGCCCCCGAGCCCGACACCCAGGTCGCCGTCGAGCGCGGCGGCGTCACCCGTTTCGTGGACCGTGGCGACATCACCCACGTCGAGGCCCACGGCGACTACGCCCGCCTGCACACCACGTCCGGCGAGGCCTACCTGGTGCGGGTGCCGCTGACGACGCTCGAGGAGGAGTGGGCGCCGGCCGGCTTCCACCGGATCCACCGCTCGCTGCTGGTGGCGCTCGGCCACGTCACGGAGGTGCGCACCGATGCCGGCCGCACGTCGGTCATGGTCGGCGCCACCGAGCTGCCCGTCAGCCGCCGCCACACCCGAGCCCTGCGCGACGTGCTGGTCCGGCGGGCGGGTGCTCGCCAGTGAGTGGCCCCCGGTGACCGAGCGGGTCCGGGTCACCGGTCCGCCCCGGCACCAGGCCGCGGGCCGGGCGTCGAGCCGGCTCGGCGACGTCCACGAGCAGACCGCGCTCGGCGACGTCTACCTCCGCTCCCTGCTCCGCGAGCAGCTCGGGCTGGCCCTCACCGTGCTGACAGCGCTCACATCGACGCTCGGCGTGCTGCCGCTGGCCTTCCACCTGTGGCCCTCGCTGAGCTCGGTCGCCGTGGTGGGGGTCCCGCTGGCCTGGCTGGTGCTCGGCGTCCTCGTGTACCCCTTCCTCCTGCTGCTCGGCTGGCGCTACGTGTGCCGCGTCGAGCGCAACGAGCGCGACTTCGCCGACCTGGTCGGCGGCGGGTCCGACGAGCCGGAGACGCCGTGAGCACGGACGCCGTCCCCGGACTGGTCGCGGTCCTCGCGGTCACGGTCGCGACGGTCGCGATCGGCACCTGGGGCCTGCGCTTCTCGCGGACGACGAGCGACTTCTTCGTCGCCTCCCGCACCGTGCGCCCACGACTCAACGCCTCGGCGATCGGCGGCGAGTACCTCTCCGCCGCATCCTTCCTCGGCATCGCCGGACTGCTGCTGGTCGGCGGGGCGGACATGCTCTGGTACCCCGTCGGCTGGACCGCCGGCTACCTCGTGCTCCTCGTCCTGGTCGCCGCTCCCCTGCGGCGCTCCGGGGCCTACACGCTGCCGGACTTCGCGGAGGCACGGCTCGGCTCGGGTTGGGTGCGGGCGGCATCGTCCCTGCTCGTGGTCGGCGTGGGCTGGCTCTACCTCGTGCCGCAGTTCAAGGGCGCCGGCATCACCCTGGAGTCCGCCATCGGCGCACCCGCCTGGGTCGGCCCGGTGATCGTCGGCCTGGTGGTGCTGGTCAACGTGATGTCCGGCGGGATGCGGTCGATCACCTTCGTGCAGGCCTTCCAGTACTGGCTGAAGCTGACCGCGATCCTGCTGCCGGCGATGGTGCTGGTCATCGTGTGGTGGGGCGACGGATCGCCCGGCGCGTCGGCGCTCTCGTCGGGCCCGGGCTGGTCGGACCCGGTCGCCGGGGGCGGCGGGATCGGCCTCTACTCGACGTACTCGCTGATCATCGCGCTCTTCCTCGGCACCATGGGCCTGCCCCACGTCGTCGTGCGCTTCTACACCAACCCCGACGGCCGCGGCGCCCGTCGCACGACGCTCGCCGTGCTCGCACTGCTCGGCCTGTTCTACGTGTGGCCTCCGGTGTACGCCGCCCTCGGCCGTGTGTACGGCGACCAGCTCGTCCGCGACGGCCACGCCGACGTGCTGGTGCTGGAGCTGCCCCGCCTGATGCTCCACGGCTTCGGCGGTGAGCTGCTGACCGGGCTGGTGACCGCCGGCGCGTTCGCCGCCTTCCTCTCGACTGCTTCGGGCCTGACGATCGCGGTGTCGGGCGTGCTCACGCAGGACGTCACCACCCGGCTGGTGGGCGAGCGGGCCTCGGTGGCGACGGCGTTCCGGCTCGCGACGGCGATCGCGGTCGTCGTACCGCTGCTGGTGGCGCTGGTCGTCGGCGAGGTCGGTGTGGCCCAGTCGGTCGGCCTGGCCTTCGCCGTCGCCGCGTCGACCTTCTGCCCGCTGCTGGTGCTCGGCATCTGGTGGCGTGGGCTCACCGACGCCGGCGCGCTGGCGGGCCTGGCAGCCGGCGGGCTCGGTGCCGGTGGGGCCGCCGTCCTGAACCTGGCCGGGGTCGATGCCCCCGGCTGGACCGGCGCACTGCTGGCCCAGCCGGCCGCGTGGAGCGTGCCGCTCGCGTTCGCGGTGATGGTGACCGTGTCGCTGGCGACGGCCGGGCGCGCACCCGCGCACGCCCGGCGGTTCCTGGTGCGCCTGCACACGCCCGAGACGCTGGGCGCCGGTCGCTCCTGATCAGGGCAGGTCGGGGACCACCGGCCCCAGCGTGAACTCCCACTCCCGGTAGAACCCCGGAGCGAATTCCATCCGTGAGCCGCCGCTGAGCGTCGGGGACTCGGGGTCGCGCGGTGCGTCGATGACGCGGCCGCCCGTGAACAGCGACGCCAGGTGGGTGCGCTCGCTGGTGGGGCAGACCATCGTCACCTCGAGCAGCTCGGGACCGCTCATCTCGAAGTAGAAGGTGTCGCCGCCGGGCGCCACCCGGAGGTCGGCGAACAACGGCTCGTCCAGAGCCTCGAAGCTGCCCGCCCGCCGGAAGGTGCAGGAGCCGGTCCCCGTTGCGCTGTACTCCCCGCTGAACGTCTCGAGCTCGTAGAACACCTGTCCGTCGAAGTCCTGCTGCTTGACGAGGGTGACCTGGAGGTTCCAGGTCACGTCGTCGACGAAGCCCGCCCCCCGGTCGTTGTAGGTACGGCCGGAGAGGATGCCCGTCCACCGCTCGGGGAGACCGACGCCCTGACAGGACTTCTCGACCTCGGCCTCGCAGAGGTCCGGATCCGTCGGCGAGTTGACCTGACCGCCCGGGGAACCGCCGTTGCAGACGTCCGCACCCGGGCCGCCGTCGCACGTGTCGACGCCGAAGCCTCCGTTGAGCTCGACGTCGTCGCCGCCGGCCGCCGAGATGACGTCGTTGCCGTCACCGCCCGTGATGCGGTCGGCACCGGCGCCGCCGTACAGCCGGTCGTCGCCGGTCCCGCCGTCGAGGATCGAGCGGTCGAACGCGGTCTTCATCAGGTCGTTGCCGGCGTTGCCGTGGATCGTCTGGCCGTCGTCACCGGTGACGATCGTGTCATTGCCGTCCTCGCCGAAGCCGAAGCCACCGGGGCCCGGCCCGAGGGTGAGCTGGTCGGCGCCCGGACCGCCCCGAAGCACGTCGGTGCCGTCGCCGCCGTACACCTGGTCGTTGCCGGAGCCGCCGGTCACCAGCTTGTCGGCGCCGCCGTTGGCGCGGACGTGGTCGTTGCCGCTGCCACCGTCGATGACGTCGGGATACGGGCTTCCCTCGATCCGGTCGTTGCCGGCGCCGCCCTCGAACAGCGTCAACCGCTTCGACGAGCGGAGGAGGTCGTCGTGGTTGCCGCCGTAGAGGCCGATGTCGTCGGCCTGGGCGACGATCGTGTCGCGACCGTCGTCCCCGTACAGCAGGCCGCCGTTGCCGGCGCCCGACAGGATCGTGTCGTTGCCGGCGCCGCCGCAGATGATGTCGGCGCCGCCGCGGCCGTTGACGACGTCGTGGCCGCCGCGGGCCACGATCACGTCGCGGCCGTTGGTGCCGTTGATCTTCTGGGAGGCGTTGGTCCCGACGATGGTCGCCTTGACGCCGGCGCAGCGCGGCGTCGCGGCGTCGGCACTGCTGCTGATGCCGATGCTCGCCGGGACCACGAGGGCCGCGACGAGCGCGGGGTGCAGGAGGAAGGGGAGTCTTCTGGTCATCCTCCGAGCCTCGACCTGCCCGCTTGGAATCGGCTTGCGACCGGCTTGGAGCGGCCCGGCGACGGTCAGGCTGCGGCCACGACAGGGGTGGCGACCGCGCGCCCGCTCGAGTGAGTTTCACCGGCCGGCCGGTGAAACTCACGCTGGGACGACGAAGCTTCCTCGTCCCAGCGTGAGTTTTGTCGTCCAAGGTCGACCAGGACGTCCGATGCTCGGGCCGACGGTCGACCGCAAGCGAACTCCAAGCGCGCCTCCCTAGCGTCCTCCACGCACTGATCCGGACCGCGGAGGAGAACCCCGTGAAGCACCCTGCCCGCCACCTCGCCGCACCCGCGGCCCTTCTGCTCGCCCTGGTACTGGCGGCGTGCGACGACGAGCCCGGGGCCCGGGCCGCCAACGTGAGGACCAGCGCTGATCCGACGGAGACGCCCGGGGCGCAGACCGATGAACCGGACGCCTCCGGCGACCCGACCACGATCCTCGAGTACCTCCAGCAGGGCGGCTTCGAGCAGACCGCCCTCGGTCCGGACGACGGCGGCCCGGTCGTCGCACTGCCCGAGCTCGACGGCTGGAGCCCGAGCGACGACTACGCGAGCGAGGCGTCGTACGGTGCGCTGGTCCACGACGCCGCCTCCGACGCCACCCAGCCGCCCAGGGTTCTCGTCCTGCTGGCCCGGATCGACGGAGGCGCCGACCCGGCACGAATCCTGGAGCTCGCCCCCGGCGAGCTGCTGGGCCTCGACGGCTACACACCCATGGACGAGGGCGAGTCCAGCACCCTCGGCGCGTACGACGCGGTCCAGGTCTTCGGGACCTACTCCAACGGCGGGCACGAGCTCGTGATCGCGCAGAAGACCGTGGTGATCCCGCACGGCGACGAGCTCCACGTGCTGCAGGTCAACGCCTACGCGCCGCCGGCCGAGGTCGACGTGCTGGTCACCGCGCTGAGCGAGATCGACGCGACGACCACGATCACGCCGTAGCAGTGGGTGCGGCCAGTGCGGCCGCCCGCTCGGCGATCGCGCCGGACCAGGCCTGCTCACCGGTGGCCCGGGCGACCCGGGCGGCGCGCTGCACCAGCTCCCGGGCGGCGTCGAGGTCGCCGTGGGCGGCCTCGATGTCGGCGATCAGGGCGAGCAGGAAGGGCGTCATGACCCGGGTGCCGTCGAAGGTGTAGTCCTCCAGCGCCTGCCGTACTACGAGCCGCGGATCGTCCTCCCCCGGCTCGCCCGACAGCGTGCGTGCCCACACCGCGATGATCCGTGCGACGGCGGCCCACTGCTCGCTGCCGGCGGCGACGAAGTCGCGGTCGACGCCGTCGGCCAGCTCGGCGGTGCCGTCGAGGCGACCGAGGATGGCGGCACTCTCGACGACGGCGATCCGCGCGACGAGGACGTCGAACAAGCTGTTGCGGGCGTGCGCGAGCTCGAAGGCGTGGCGGATGTGGGCGTCGCACTCCTCGGCGCGACCGCGACAGGCCTCGCCGAGCGCCATCCAGCACAGCACCCGCGGGTGGAAGAAGTGCAACGGGTCGGTCAGCGTCTCGGGCGGCGCGAAGGTGTCGAGCATGTGCTGCCCGGCGCTCACCAGCTCGTCGACGTCGCCCCGCAGCGAGGCACTCATCACCTGCACGATGTGGCTGACGAGCCCGATGTCGGGATCACCCGTCCGCAGGTGCTCCTCGTGCAGGCCGGCGCCGATCACCATCGCCTCGTCGATCCGGCCGTGCGCGACCAGCACCTGGCACTGCATCGCGACGGCGCTGTAGAAGCTGCGCCCCTTGAGGTCCTGACCGATCTCGAACGCCCGCCGGACCGACTCCGTCGCATCCGCGCCGGCCATCCCGCCGACGATCGACTGCGCGCCGGCGAGGTGCAGCCAGAGCGTCACCTGCCGGTCCAGGTACGCCGGCTCGGCGGGCAGTCGTTCGCAGACCTGGATCGCCTTGCGGGTCAGGTCGACGATGTCGGCGTACGCCGAGCGGTCCATCGCCCGCCGGACGGCGCCCTCCACGAGGGCGAGCGCCACCACCGGATCCAGCTCGGTGCCCGCCTGCCAGGCGTGGTCGGCGGTCGAGATCGCCAGCTCGTACGGCGAGGACGCCAACCCGGGCGCCCGCCGGGCCGCGATGGCAGCGTGCACACGGGACCGCTCCGCGCCGGACAGCTGGGCGAGCAGCGCGTCACGGAGCAGGCCGTGGCTGAACCGGAGGGCACCCGGCCGGTGGGACAGCTCGTCGACCAGTCCGGCCTGCCACGCGGGCTGCAGGCGCGCGCGCACCGCGGAGATGGGCAGGTCGACGACGTCGGCCAGGTCGGCGACCGCGAACTCCGGACCGATCACCGCCGCCGCCTCGAGCACCCGCCGGCAGGCGGGATCGAGCGCGTCGAGGCGTCGTCCGACGACCCCGACGACCGTGCTCGGGACCGTCGCGCCGGCGTCGGCGCCCGCCAGGCTGCGCGCCATCTCCTTGACGTAGAAGGGGTTCCCGCCGGCCCGGCGCCACACCTCGGCCGCCACCCCGGAGGCGACCGGGGCGCCGGCCGTCGCCTCCACGAGGCTCACCGCCGCGGCCTCGTCGAGTCCGCCGAGGTGGACGACGCCGCGGTCGCAGGACCGGGCCAGGCGGTCGAAGGCGGCCCGGTTCATCGGCCGCTCGGAGCCGAACCAGGTCCACGTCCCGACCACCTGCACCGGCAGGCGGGGGAACTCCGCGGCCACGAGGGCGAGCACGTCGAGGGACTCCTCGTCGGCGTGCTGGAGGTCATCGACCACGACGACCAGTGAGGCGTGCGCGGCGAGGATCCGCAGCGCGGTGACGATCCCCTCGACGAGGGCGAAGCCGGACGCCGGGGCGCGTTCGTCGACGGCACCGGTGTCGTCCCACTCGGGGACCAGCGCGGCGACGAGGTCGGGCGCCTCGGCCAGCACGGCCTTCCGCCCAGCCTCTCCGGCCGCACTCCCGGCCTGGCGCAGGACCTGTATCCACGTCCACAGCAGCGGGAGACGCACCCCGCTGGGGTGTCCGGCCCACGCCACGACGGCTCCCGCGGCTCGCGCCCGGTCGGTGGCGACCTGCACCAGCGCGGTCTTGCCGATCCCGCTCTCCCCGGTCACGAGCATCAGGCCGCCGCCCGCGGCGACGCCGACACCCGTGACGAGGTCCAGCTCGGCGTCGCGTCCCACGAACAGCGGCGGTACGACGGCCACGGGCCGCGCGACCGGCGACGCGGGCGCCTCCTCCCGGACCTGCCGCAGCACGGCACGCAGCCCCTCCCCCGGCGACGCACCGACCTCCTCCTCGAGGACGGCCGTGGCCCGGTCGAAGGCGCGCAGGGCATCGGCGGTCCGGTGCGCCTGGTGCAGGGCGAGCACCAGATGTCCCCAGAGCCGCTCCTGCAGCGGGTGCTCGGCGACCGCCGCCTCGAGCTCCGGCACCAGGTCGGCGCCGACGCCGAGCTGCAGCCCGGCGTCGAAGCGGGCCTCGACGGCAGCAGCGCGGAGGGCCTCGAACCGGATCGCCTCGGTCGCGGCGAACTCCTGCGCCGCGAACTCCCCGAACGGGTCGCCCTGCCACAGCGCGAGGGCAGCGACCAGGTCGTCCTCGGCTGCCCGGGCATCGCCCCGGACCAGGGCGGCTCGTCCGGTCACGACGAGGTCCTCGAAGCAGAACAGGTCGACGGTGTCGCCCTCGAGCAGGTCGAGCTGGTAGCCGTGCGGGCGCGAGACCAGCCGCGCGGGGCCCGCACCACCGGCGGTCGCGTCGAGCACCCGGCGCAGGTTGGCGACGTACGAGCGGACCGAGGTCAGCGTCTTGGCCGGCGCGGACTCCGCCCACACCGCGTCGACGATGCGGTCGACGCTGACCACCGATCCGCGGTGGGCGAGGAGGACGGCCAGCACGCAGCGCTGCTTGGGGCCTCCGAGCGCCAGGGGCGTTCCGGCCTCGCTGGCGGCCACGGCGCCCGACAGGAAGTAGTCGACCATCTCTCCCGATCCACAGCACGACGTACGGGTCCCCCGGCTCGAACCCTAGCGAGGCCGCCGCCCGCGCAGGCCGGTTCCAATCAGATTCCAAGCGCCCTACCTAGATTCCTCGTCAGTCGCAGCGTCGTGGGGGCGCTGCGGCGTGCCCCCATCCCCCCAGGAGCCCCCGTGAAGAAGCCGTCCCGCCTTGCCGTCGTCCCGACCGTCCTGCTCCTCGCCCTCGGCCTCGCGGCCTGCGGTGACGACAAGACGGATGCGGACGCCAGGAAGACGCCCAGTGCGTCCCCGACCAGCAGCTCCCCCTCGGCCGACGACAGCAGCGAACCACCCGCCGCAGAGCCGACGACGATCCCCGAGTACCTCGAGCAGGCCGGCGTCCAGCAGACCCTCCTCGACCGCGAGAACGACGAGATCGCCGTCGAGATCCCCGTCCCCGACGGCTGGAGCCCGACCGACGCGTACGCCGACGCCGCGTCGTACGGCGCCATCGCGTTCGACGGCGCCGCCGACGCGAACGACCCGCCGCGGGTGCTGGGCATCCTCGCGCGGCTGGACGGCGACGCCGATCCGGCGAAGATCCTCGAGTACGCACCCGGCGAGCTGCAGGCCCTGGAGGGGTTCACCCCGATGAACATGGGTGGCGACGCCAGCACCCTCGGCGGGTTCGACGCGGTCCAGCTCGGTGGCACCTACACCGACGGCGGCCAGGAGCTCGTCGTCGCCCAGAAGACCGTGGTCATCCCGGCCGAGTCCGCGCTCTACGTGCTGCAGCTCAACGCCTACGCACCGAGCGCCGAGCTCGACGCCCTGGTGGCCGCGATGAAGGTCATCGACGAGCAGACCACGATCACGCCGTGAGGACCGCCCTGACCACTCTGCCGGTACTGCTGGCCCTCGGCCTCCTCGCCGGATGTGGCGGAGGCGGCGGCGGGACCGCGTCGACCGACGAGAAGTCGTCCGACCCCACCGCGTCCCCCGCCGCCGCCATCGAGATCTCCGGTGACGCGTCCGCGCCCGTGAACGCCCTGGCCATCAAGGCGATCGGCGACCTGCAGTCGTTCTGGAAGGACGCCTTCCCCACGCTGTACGGCACCGACTACACCGACGTCGACGGCGGTCTCTACGCCCTGACGCCGGACTCGACCGAGGGTCCGGAGTGCGCGTCGAGCTATGCCGACGTGCAGGGCAACGCCTTCTACTGCAAGCTCGACGACTCGGTGGCCTGGGACGCCGACGAGCTGTTGCCGGACCTCCGGGAGAAGTACGGCGACTTCGTCATCCCGATCGTGCTGGCCCACGAGTGGGGCCACGCCCTGCAGCAGCGGTCCGGCTTCTTCGACCAGAACCAGCTGACCGTCTCCTCCGAGCTGCAGGCGGACTGCTTCGCCGGCGCGTGGGCGCAGCACGCCCAGGAGTCCGGTGCCTTCGACGTGACGGCTGCCGACCTCGACACCGCACTCGCCGGCATCCTGGACCTGCGCGACACCCCCGGCACGAACAGCATGGACCCCTCCGCGCACGGCAGCGGCTTCGACCGCGTCAGCGCCTTCCAGGACGGCTTCGACCAGGGCGTCGCCCGGTGCAAGGGGCACGCGGACGGCGAGCCCGCCGTGCTGGAGCTGCCGTTCAACGACGCGGCGGACGAGGCCCGCGGCGGCGATGCGCCGTACGACCAGATCATCTCCGGCGTGCCCTACGACCTCGAGGACTTCTGGTCGCAGCTCTACCCCGAGCTCGCCGACGGCGAGAGGTGGACGCCCCTCAAGGGCTACGAGCCGTTCGACCCCGCGAACGCGCCGCCGTGCGGCGACGCCGACACCTCGACGTACGTCCTCTTCTACTGCGTCCCCGACGACTACGTCGGCTTCGACAACGTCACCGACATGCCCCGCATCTACGAGCAGGGCGGCGACTACGCCGTCGCCACGCTGCTCGCGACGCAGTGGGGCCTGGCCGCGCTCGCGCGTGCCGGCGTCGAGGTGGACGAGAAGGAGGCGACCCGGATCACCGACTGCTTCGCCGGCGGCTACACGGCCAGCGTGATCCTCCACAACCGGGCGAAGACCAGCAGCTACAGCATCTCGCCGGGCGACCTCGACGAGGGCATCAAGGCGCTGCTGGTCTTCCGCGGTCCGGGCGACTCGGACCGCCAGGGTGCCGGCTACGACCGGGTGAAGGCCTTCCGGCAGGGCGTGCTGGACGGAGCGTCGTCGTGCCTCCGGTGACGCCCGAGCAGACGCCGGCACCCACGCCGCCGGAGCAGACGACGGCGCAGTGGGTGCTGGCCGCGGCCCACCCGCGGTTCCTGCTCGAGCTGGCGGCCGGCTACCCGGTCGTGCTCAAGCAGTTCGTCCAGCTCTGCCTGCTGCTCACCTATCCGGGCTGGTTGTTCTTCCTCGCGATGTACCTGCCGGTCTGGGTCGTCGGGAAGATCCTGTACGGCGTGCTGTGGGTGCTGTTCTGGCCGCTCCGCGCCTCGCAGAAGCGCGACGAGCCGGCGCCGTGATCGGTCGCAGGGGTCCGGTCCTCGAGGTCGGCCCGGGCCCGTACCGCGCCGGCGACACGGTGGCCGCCACGGTGGTGGTCCCGCGGTCGATCGAGGGCATCCACGCGGCGCGGGTCGAGCTCGGCTACGTCAACGGCTTCCGGCACGTGTGGGTCGGTGCCGCCGCCGACAGCGGCCCGGGGACGACGAAGGACGCTCACGCCTGGGTGCCCGTCGTCGACCGGCCGCTCGACGCGACCGGCGGCGTGCTCGTCGAAGGACGGCACCTCGCCGCCTTCCAGGTCCCGGCCGGGGCACCGGGCTCGTCCGGGACCGCCGGACCCCACCACCGCACCGTCGCTTGGCAGGTCCGGCTGCGGATCGAGCGCCGCGGACGGGACGTCGCCGTCGACGTACCGCTGACCGTGGTGGTCGCCGCACCGGACCCGGCACCCGAGCGGGCCGACCTGCCGCTGGTCCAGGGCGAGCGCAGGACGGCCGACTCCGTGCTGTTCGACATCGCCGCCGAGCGCACCTGCTACCTCCCCGGCAGCGAGGTCCGCGGCGTGCTCGGGCTGACCTCACGCGACCCGGTCGCACGCACCGCGCTGGTGGCCGCGTGGTTCCAGGAGCTGCTCGACTCGCACCCGCTCGAGAAGGTGCCCCCGACCGGCGCCAGCGAGGCCCACCTGCCGCGGCCGATGATCCCCGTCGCGAAGGGCGTGTCGCTGGTCCAGGGACGTCGCGTGGAGCTGCCGTTCACGCTGCCGCTGCCGACCGGCATCGACCCGACCACCGACGCCGTGCACTCCTCGCTGCGCTGGAACGTCGAGTTCAAGGTCGAGTTCTCCGGCCTGACCGGCGAGATCGTGCGCGCGCGGCTGCCGATCGTCGTGCACACCGCCTGACCCGGCCGGCGTCAGGCCTGCACGAGCTCTGATGCCAACGAGCCCGCCCGCGCGCAGACCAGGTCGACCAGCAGCGGATGCGGGCCGATCACGTCGGCGACGACGCTCGCGCCGGCGGCGAGGGCGTCGTGGCGGGCCTTGCGGTGGAAGTACCCCGTCGCCATCAGGTACGGCGACACCGCGTCCCCGGCGCGCACGACGTCGTGCAGGCGCGGGCCCAGCCCCGACAGGGTGGCGAGGCGGACCGGTGCCTCCCAGGCGTCGGCGAGCAGCGCAGCCGCTCCCTCCAGGTCGGCGGTGGCGAGCGGGTCCGAGGAGCCGGCCGCCACGAGGACGACCGGCTGGCCGGGGACGGCGCCGGCGGCGCGCAGGCGGTCGACCTGGGCACGGGCGAGCAACGGGTCGGGCCCGAGGCTGCTGCCGAGACGCACGAGGCCGGGGTCCGGCGAGCCGAGCACGGCGGCGGGGAGGTCGTGGCGCAGGTGGTAGCCGGTGGAGAGCAGCAGCGGCACGACCACGGTCGGGGCGCAGACGCCGGCGGCCACGTCGGCGAAGAGGGGCGCGCACAGCTCGACGTAGGACGTCGTGGCGGGCACGCCCAGACGCAGGCCGGCCGCCTCGGTGACGGCCGCGGCGACGAGGTTGCCGGCCGCCGTACGCGTCCCGTGGGCGACCGTGATCAGCCGCGCGGGGCTCTTGACGGAGCTTGCGTCATAGTCTCCGTGGGCTTGAGCCCACGGAGACAATGACGTCAGCTCGGGCGTTCTCGTCACGAGGTCACCGCCAGGCGGTACCCGCGCTTCACGACGGTCTGGATGCAGCGGGTGCCGAGCGCGGCGCGGAGCCGGGCGACGGCCATCTCGACGGCGTGCTCGGAGCCGGCGGTGCCGGAGGGCAGCGCGCCGAGCAGGTCGCGGCGCGAGACCACGGTGCCGGGGTTGACCAGCAGCGCCTGCAGCACGGCGTACGGCGCCGGCGACAGCTTCACCTCGACGCCGTCGAGCAGCACGTCGTCGCCGTGGAGCAGCAGAGTGTGACCGGCGACCTCGAGCGAGGTGCCGGCGGCGCGCGAGGGCAGCTCGGTCTCGAGCTGCTTGACCATCGCGGCCAGGCGCGAGCGCTCGGGGTAGATCGAGGGCACGCCCCACATCTCGAAGGCGGCGGCGGTGACGGGTCCGACGCAGGAGGCGACGACGTCGGCCTGGAACGCGGTGACCAGCTCGTCGCGGTGGCCGGTGGAGCCGGCGGCGTCCATCATCGCGGCGATCGCGGGGGCGGCGGTGAAGGTGACCGCGTGGACGCGGCGTTCGGCGATCTGCTCGATCAGGCCGAACATCGGCTCGGGGTCGGCGGCACCCTCGACGCGGTAGACCGCGACGGTGGTGACCTCGGCGCCCAGCCGGCGCAGTGCGTGGGCTGCCATGGACAGCGACTGGCCGTGCTCCTGGACGACGATCCGGACGCCGTCGAGGCGACGGCCGCGCAGGTGGCCGAGCACGTCCTCGAACGCCTCGGACTCCGGCGCCCACAGCTCGCGCAGGCCGAACCGGCGCAGCGCACCGACGCTCTTGGGCCCGCGCGCCAGGATCTCGGCCGAGCCGAGGTGGGTCACCAGGTCGTCGAGCAGACCCCAGCGCTCGGCGGCCGTGAACCACGACTTGAGCCCGATGCCGGTGGTCGCGACGAAGATGTCGACGGGCTGCGAGAGCACGTCCTTGGTGGCCGCGAGCAGGCCGACCTCGTCGATGCGGTTCGGGTCGACGGACAGCGCAGGCGCGTGGATCACCTCGGCGCCGCGGCGTTCCAGCAGGCTGATCTGCTCCTCGGCCCGGCGCGCAGCCGTCACCCCGATCCTGAATCCGGTGAGGGGCTGCTCGCTGGTCGGCACCGTCACAGTGTCTCGCACTGCGGGGGTCGGGCGGCACCCACGAGGACCACGCCGTCGACCACCCGGACGTCGTACGACGGGACGGCCACCGTCGGGTCGTCGAGGCAGACCCCCGTGCGCAGGTCGAACGGCTGCTTGAGCAGCGGGCTCGCGACGAACGGGACCTGCTCCTCGCCGGCCTCCGCGACGACCGTCCTCGTGCCGACGATGCCGCGCGAGAGCACGGACGCCTTGCCGAAGGGGTCGAAGTTCGAGAGCGCGAACACCTCGTCGTCGTAGGTCCGGAAGACGGCGACGGCCGAGCCGTCGACGAGCGCGGTCACGCCCGACTCGGGGCGGATCTGGTCGAGCCGGCACACCACCGTCTCGGTGCCGGTCTGGGCCTCGGTCGTCATCGGGGGCCTCCCACCGGGATCGTGGCGCCCAGGGACACCGGTCCTTCGTTGTTGGCGGCCTGGATCTGGCCGCGCTCCTCGCGGAAGGTGATGTTCGGGTCCGGCGTGCCGGGCGCGTTGACGAAGGACACGAAGCGGGCGAGCTTCTCCGGGTCCTCGATCGTGGCCTTCCACTCGTCGAAGTACGAGTCGACGTGGCTGTCCATCGCCGCCTCCAGCTCGGTGCCGAGACCGAGGCTGTCGTCGACCACCACCTCGCGGATCCGGTCGAGGCCGCCGATCGCCTCCATCCAGTACGACGTGCGCTGCAGCCGGTCGGCGGTGCGGATGTAGTACATGAGGAAGCGGTCGAGGTACTTGATCAGGTCCTCGCGGGACAGGTCGCCGGCGAGCAGCTGGGCGTGGGCCGGGATGGCGCCGCCGTTGCCGCACACGTAGAGGTTCCAGCCCTTCTCGGTGGCGATGATGCCGAAGTCCTTCGAGCGCGCCTCCGCGCACTCGCGGGCGCAGCCGGAGACCCCACCCTTGATCTTGTGCGGCGAGCGCAGGCCGCGGTAGCGCAGCTCGAGCTCGATCGCCATGCCGACCGAGTCCTGCACGCCGTAGCGGCACCAGGTCGAGCCGACGCACGACTTCACGGTCCGCAGCGACTTGCCGTAGGCGTGGCCGGACTCCATGCCGGCGTCCACGAGCCGCTTCCAGATGGCCGGCAGATCCTCCATCCGGGCGCCGAACAGGTCGATCCGCTGGCCGCCGGTGATCTTCGTGTAGAGGCCGTAGTCGCGGGCCACCTCGCCGATCACGATCAGCTTGTCGGGCGTGATCTCGCCGCCGGGGATGCGCGGGACGACGGAGTAGGTGCCGTTCTTCTGCAGGTTGGCGAGGTAGGCGTCGTTGGTGTCCTGCAGCGTGGCCAAGCTGTCGTCGAGGACGTGGTGGTTCAGCAGGCTGGCGAGGATCGAGGCGACCGCCGGCTTGCAGATGTCGCAGCCGCGGCCCTTGCCGTGGCCCTCGATGATGTCGTCGAAGCGGTTGTAGCCATGGACGGCCACGACCTCGAAGAGCTCCTGGCGCGTCATCGCGAAGTGCTCGCACAGCGACCGGTCGACGACCTTGCCGGTGGCGGCGAAGTGGTCCTCGACGATCTTCTTCACGACCGTCTTGCAGGAGCCGCAGGTCGCGCCGGCCTGGGTGCACTTGGTCACGCACGCCGGGCTGTCGCAGCCGCCGTCCTCGGAGACCGCGGCGAGGATCTCCCCCTTGGTCACGTTGTTGCAGGAGCAGACCTGCGCCTCGTCGGGAAGCCCGATCTCGATGCCGCCGCCGCGACCGGCCGGGAGGATGAGCTCCTCCGGGTTGTCCGGGAGCGCCATGCCGCTGCCGACGAGCGGACGCAGCACGCCGTACGCCGACGCGTCGCCCACCAGGATGCCGCCCAGCAGCTCGAAGCCACCGGTCGCGTTCTCCAGGACGACGAGCTTCTTGTAGATGCCGGCGACCGCGTCGGCGAAGACCAGCTCGAGGCAGTCGTCCGTGGTGCCGAAGGCGTCGCCGAAGGACGCGACGTCGACGCCGAGGAGCTTGAGCTTGGTGGACATGTCGGCACCCGTGAAGGCCCCGGCCTCGCCACCGAGCAGGGTGTCGACGACGACCTCGGCCATCGTGTAGCCCGGGGCGACCAGGCCGTACATCCGGCCACCCGGCGCGGCACACTCGCCGATCGCCCAGACGTGCTCGTCGGAGCTGCGGCACTGCTCGTCGACCAGGACGCCGCCGCGCTCGGCCGTCTCGATGCCGGCTGCTCGGGCGATCGCGTCGCGGGGACGGATGCCGGCGGAGAAGATCACGATGTCGAGGGGCAGCGTGTCCTCGTCCTTGAACTTGATGCCCGAGACCTTGCCGTCGGCGTCGCCGTCGATCAGCTCGGTCATCACACCGGTGTGCACGGTCAGGCCGAGCTCCTCGATGTGCCGCTTGAGGGTCGCGCCGCCGGCGTCGTCGACCTGGACCGCCATCAGGCGCGGCGCCATCTCGACGACGTGGGTCTGCACGCCCAGCTGGTGCAGCGCGTTGGCCGCCTCCAGGCCGAGCAGGCCGCCGCCGATCACCGCGCCGGCCCGGGCACCCTTCGACGCCTCACGGATCGCCTCGAGGTCCTCGATGGTGCGGTAGACGAAGACGTTGCCCAGGTCCTTGCCGGGCACCGGCGGGACGAAGGGCGCGGCGCCGGTGGCGAGCACCAGCTCGTCGTAGCGCAGCGTCTCGCCGTCGGCGAGGGTCACCGTCTGCTCGGTCGCGTCCATCGCGACGACCTCGGTGTCGATCCGCAGGGTGACCCGCGGGTCGTCGTACACGCCCCCGGGGAGGTACGACAGCGCCTCCGCGCCGACCTCGAAGAAGGACGTCAGGGCCACGCGGTCGTACGCCGGGCGCGGCTCCTCGCCGAGCACGACGATGTCGTGGGTCTCGGTGAGCCCGCGCTCGATCGCGGCCTGCACGAAGCGGTGGCCGACCATGCCGTGGCCGACGACGACCAGCTGCTTGCGGAGGTGCGGTGCCATGTCAGGACCCCTTCTGGGTGGTGGCCAGGGCAGGGCTCGGGGTGCCGAGCAGCTGCCTGACGGTCGAGGCGCAACCACCGCAACCGGTGGTGGCGCGCGTGGTGTCACGGACCTGCTCGAAGGACGAGCAGCCGCGGATCCGGCCGGCGGTGACGCCCGCGCAGGCGCACACCTCGGCATCGTCGGGGAGGGTGAGGGCAGCACTGCCCTCGTCCGCCGTGCGCTCCGGCATCAGCAGGTTCCCGGGCTCACGGGGGCCGAGGACCGTCTGCCGGTCGAAGTGCTGGGTGATCAGGCCGACGCGCGACAGGTCGCCGACCAGGGTGGCCGCGACGATCCGGCCGTCGCGGACGACGAGCCGGCGGTGCGAGCCGGAGATGGGGTTCGAGACCTCGACGACCTCACCACCGGCAGCGACCTCGCGGTCGGCGTCGCCGAGCACGGCGACGTCGAGGTCGGTCGCACGGAGCCGGGCGACGATGCGGGCGCCGTCGTACTTCACGGCCTCGTCGCACAGGATGCCGGCGAGGATGCCGGCCTGCTCCCAGGCGGGCGGGACGAAGCCGGTGGTGCGGCCGTCGTGCTCCACACAGTCGCCGAGGGCGTGGATGCCCGGGTCGGTCACGCTGGCGAGGCGGTCGTCGACCACGATCCCGCGGCGGACCTCGAGACCGGCGCCCCGTGCCAGCGCGGTCGACGGACGGCCGCCCGCGGTGAGCACCAGCAGGTCCGTGTCGAGGGTGAAGCCGTTGTCGAGGCGCAGCGAGACCCGGCCCGGGTTGCGCGGCAGCGGGTCGAGGACCCGCACTTGTCCTTGGCCGATGGCCTGGCCGAGGAGACCCGCACCGTCCGACGCGTCGTTGATCCGGATGGCCCGGGCACCGGTGTAGACCGCGACCCCGAGCTTCTTGAGGTCACGCGCCAGGATCCGCCCGGCGGCGCTGGTGATCTGCTGGTGCAGCAGGTGCTCGGCGCCCTCGACGATCTCGGTGTCGAGGCCGCGCGCGCCCAGCGCCCGCGCCACCTGCAGGCCGAGGAGGCCGCCGCCGACGACGACCGCGCGCCGGTTGACCGGGCGGCCGTCCTCGTCGGTCGTCTCGATCGCCTCGAGCAGGCGCTGGCAGTCGCCGAGGCTGCGGAAGGCGTGCACCGCGTCGTGCAGCGAGCCGTCCATCCGGACCAGGCCGCGGATCGGCGGGAGCGTGGGGATGCTGCCGGTCGCGAGGACCAGCACGTCGTACTCGATGAGGGTGCCGTCGACGAGCATCACGTCACGGTGGTCGCGGTCGACGCCCAGCACCCGGGCGCCCAGGCGCAGGTCGACGCCGTGCTCGGCGTACCACTCCGGGGAGCGCAGGGTCAGCGCCTCGGGGCGGTGCGTGCCCTCGAGGACGGCGGAGAGCAGGATCCGGTTGTACGGCGCCACGGGCTCGTCGCCGAGCACGGTCACGTCGTACAGCTCGGTGGCCCGGCGGGCCACCAGCTCCTCGACGAGACGGGTCGTGGCCATGCCGGAGCCGACGACGACGAGCCGCTGGCGCGGCTCCTCGGGGCGGTGGCTCTCGGTCATGTGTCCATGGTGGTCGCCGGAGATTTCGCGTCCCGGCGCTCGTGCCGCACCCCGAGGTCAACTAGTCCTCACAGCCTCACCAACCTCACGGGATCACGCCGTGAAGCGCGTCACGGCCACGTAAACCCGCCGGCCTCCCGGGGGCCACGCGGTGGTGTTCACCTCGGGTCCACCACGCGGCCATGCTGCGCCCGATGCCCGGCTCCCGGGCGTGCCTACCGTCCGCGACGAGCGGACTCGGCTGTCGGGTCCGCACGGACACATGAAGGAGTGCACGTGCACCCCCGGATGAGGACTGCGGCCCTGGCCGCACTGGCGCTCGTCGGCGCCACGAGCAGCACGCTGGTCGCCACCCCGCACGCGTCGGCCAACGCCGACGACGGGATCAAGAACGTCATCTACCTGCTCGGGGACGGCATGGGCCGCACCCAGGTCAGCGCCGCCCGCCAGCGCTACCACGGCGCCGACGGCGAGCTCTCGATGGAGAAGCTCGGCACGACCGGCCAGGTGGCGACGTACGCCGTGCAGAAGAACTCCGGCCAGCCCGGCGCGGCCGACTTCTCCCCGAACTACGTCACCGACTCCTCCTCCGCCGCGACGGCGTGGGCCTCCGGCGTGAAGACCTACAACAACGCCAACGGCATCGACGCCAAGGCGACCATCACCCCCACGCTCATGGAGCTCGCGCATGCCGCCGGCCTCGCGACCGGCAACGTGTCGACCGCCGAGATCACCGACGCGACGCCCGCCGGCCAGATGAGCCACACCCTGCAGCGCGCCTGCCAGGGCCCGAACTACGTCGAGGCGTCGTGCCAGCTGCCCGAGGTCACCGGCGGCAGCCCCCTCGCCACCGACGACCTGCGGGTCACGCCGATCGCCGACCAGATCGCCACGAACCAGACCGCCGACGTCATCCTCGGCGGCGGCCTGAGCCGCTTCGACGCCGCCAACAAGGCCACGCTCGAGGGCAACGGCTACACGGTGCTCAGCGACCCCGGCACGCAGACGGTCGCGAACAAGACCCAGCTCGCCGCCGTGCCGGCCGATGCGGGCAAGGTCTTCGCGCTCTTCTCCAAGGGCAACATGACCATCGAGAAGTACAAGCGTGAGAACCCCGGTGAGCCGGAGGCCCAGGAGCCGACCGTCGCCGACATGACGACGAAGGCGATCGAGGTCCTCAAGGCCAAGTCGGACGCGTCCGGCAAGGGCTTCTACCTGCAGGTCGAGGGCGCCCTGATCGACAAGCGATCGCACGCCAACGACGCGGCGCAGACCCTCGAGGAGACCAAGGCGTTCGACGACGCGGTCAAGGTCGCCTACGACTTCGCGAAGCAGGACGGCCACACCCTCGTGATCGTCACCGCCGACCACGAGTGCGCCGGCTTCAACATCATCGAGAAGGGTTCGTTCACCAACGCCGAGGCCGCCGCCCCGCCGGCCAACAACGACGGCAAGAACACGTCGAACCCGTCGCGTCCCTCGTCGGGCGCCAAGGACGCGGTCCGCTCGCACGACTTCATCAACGACGGCGGCGCCGGCCAGACGGACGTGAAGAACTTCGCCCCCGCGACGTTCGGCACGGTCGACCAGGGCCCGAACTACACCTCGCTCGACGGCACCGCGAACGGCGCCCTCTGGCTGACCTACCTCTCCGGGAACCACACCGGTGCGGACGTCCCGATCTTCTCCTACGGCGCGGGATCCGAGCTGCTTGACGGGGAGATCGACAACACCGACCTGTTCGACATCGTCGGCTCCGCACTCGGCGTTCGCCCGACCATCCCGCTGCCGGCCGACCCGACCGTGACCGTCACGGCCACCCCGGCTCCCGGCAAGGTCGCGACCGCCCTCGGCATCACCGGCCCGACGCTGGTCAAGCCGCTCGTGACGGTCACCTACCGGATCACGGCGAGCAAGGTCCCCAACGGCGGCAAGGTCGTCATCAAGGACAACGGCAAGGTCGTCAAGACCGTGCTGGTCAGCGCCGGCCGGGCGAGCGCCGCGCTCAGGCTCGCGCGCGGCACGCACCGCCTCGCGGCGTCGTACGCCGGGTCGTCGAAGACGCTCCCGTCGTCGACGCCCACCCTCACGGTCGTCGCACGTCGCTGACCGTCCGCTCCACCCGAGGGGCCCGCGCCGACGCGTGGGCCCCTCGGCCGTACTTCCCGCACCACCCAGGAGAACCCGTGAAGCCCCTCGTCGCCGCCGGTACCGCCGGCGCCGCCTCCCTCGCCCTCGTCGCCGGCCTCTGGCTGGCGGTGTCCGGCTCCGACGGCAGCCCGTCCGCCGATGCGGCCAGCCTCCCGACCGGACCGGTCGTGAACACCTCGCTCGGGCTCCCAACGCCCACCGGCGATCCGGAGCTGCCCGGCATCCGTGGGCTCGCGCCCGCCTCCGGCACGGTCGGCCGGCTCGCCGGCCCCTTCGACGACCGCTTCGTGACCCGTGGCGTCACCTTCGACGGCCGCGCGCTCCACGGTTCGCTCACGGTGACCAGCGACGTCAGCGAGATCCTCGCGCTGCAGGTCCTCGCCGGCTTCTACGACGCCGACGGCCGCTTCGTCGGTCAGGCCCGCTGGGACTTCCGGCCTCCCGAGGAGGGCCATGAGGAGGGCCACCCCGACGAGTCGGTGGACTTCGTGGTCGAGGTGCCGGCGAAGCTGCGCGGCAGGGCGGCCGCGGCGTCGTACGGCGTGACGAACCTGGTCAACGAGTAGTCAGACGAGCACTTCCGCCGCGCAGACCTTGAACTCCGGCATCCGGCTGGACGGGTCGAGCGCGTCGTTGGTGAGCCGGTTCGCACCGACCCAGTGGAAGGGCACGAAGACGGTGTCGGGGCGGATCGTGGTGACGACGCGCGCCGGCGCCTTCATCTCGCCGCGCCGGGTGCGGACCACGACGGGAGCGCCGTCGTGGGCGCCGATCCGGTCGGCGAGCATCGGGTGCATCTCGACGAAGGCACCCTCGTCGGTGAGCCCCTTGATGCGACGGGTCTGCGCGCCCGACTGGTACTGCGCGAGTACGCGGCCGGTCGTGAGGTGCACCGGGTACGACGCGTCGGGCTGCTCCGCGGCGCCGACGAACTCCTGCACCAGGAAGCGCGCGCGGCCGTCCGGCGTGGCGAAGGTCTCGGTGAACATCCGCGGCGTGCCCGGGTGGTCCGGCGTCGGGCAGGGCCAGAAGACGCCCTTCTCAGCGGCGATCCGCTCGTAGGTGATGCCGGCGTAGTCGGCCTTGCCCCCGGCGGACGCCCGGCCGAGCTCGGCGAAGATCTCCTCCGGCTCGACGGAGAACTCGATCGGTGAGTCGAGCCGCGCAGCCAGGCCGGCGATCACGTCGAGGTCGCTGCGGACGCCGGCCGGCGGCGTGATCGCGCGCTGCCTCAGGATCACGCGGCCCTCGAGGTTGGTCATCGTGCCGCTCTCCTCCGCCCACTGGGTGACGGGGAGGACGACGTCGGCGAGCGCGGCGGTCTCGGACATGACGATGTCGCAGACGACGAGCAGGTCGAGGGACTCGAGCCGCTTCGTGACGTGGGTGGCGTGCGGGGCGCTCACGACGATGTTCGAGCCGAACACGAGGAGCGCCTTCGGCCCACCACCGTCACCGAGCGACTCCAGCAGCTCGTACGCCGACTTTCCCTTGCCGGGGAGGGATTCCGGGGCCACGCCCCACACCGACGCGACGTGGGCCCGGGCTGCGGGGTCGTCGATCATCCGGTAGCCGGGGAGCTGGTCGGCCTTCTGGCCGTGCTCGCGGCCGCCCTGGCCGTTGCCCTGACCGGTGAGGCAGCCGTAGCCGGCGTACGCCTTGCCGGGCATGCCGAGCGCGAGCGCGACGTTGATCCAGGCGAGCACGGTCGCGGTGCCCTGGGCGTGCTGCTCGGCGCCGCGAGCGGTCAGCACCGTCACGCGGTCGGCCTCGGCGAGCAGGTCGACCAGGGCGCGCAGCTCGTCGGTGGCGATGCCGGTGGTGCGCTCGACGCGCTCGGGCCACCACGAGGCGACCGAGCGCCGGACCGCGTCGAAGCCGGTGGTGCGAGCGGCGACGTACTCCTCGTCGATGGCGCCCTGCGCGTCGAGGAGATGGAGAACGCCCAGTCCCAGGGCGAGATCCGTGCCCGGGACCGGCTGCAGGAAGAGGTCCGCACGCTCGGCGGTCGACGTCAGCCGAGGGTCGATCACGACGACCTTTCCGCCACGCTCGCGCAGCCGGTCGAGGTGGCGGGCGGCCGGCGGCATGGTCTCGGCAAGGTTCGAGCCGACGAGGACGACGACGTCGGTCTGCTCGATGTCGGCGAGCGGGAAGGGCAGGCCGCGGTCGACGCCGAACGCCTGGTTGCCGGCGCTGGCGGCCGAGCTCATGCACCAGCGGCCGTTGTAGTCGATCTGGCTGGTGCCGAGCGCGACGCGGGCGAATTTCCCGAGCTGGTAGGACTTCTCGTTGGTCAGGCCACCGCCGCCGAAGACCGCCACCGCGTCCTTGCCGTGCGCGGCCTGGAGGCTCGTGAGCTGTGCGGCGACCAGGTCGAGGGCCTCGTCCCAGCTGGCTCCGCGGAGCTCGCCGGTCGCGCAGTCCCGGACCAGCGGCTGCGTGAGCCGCTCGCGGCTGCCGCGGAGCTCGCCGGACGTCCAGCCCTTGCGGCACATCGCGCCCTGGTTGACGGGGAACTCGTCCCACGCCCCGATCTCGATGCCGGCGCGGCCCTTGCGGGAGATCGCCATGCCGCACTGCAGGCTGCAGTACGGGCAGTGGGTCTTCACGGCGGCGCTCTCGGTCATGTCATCCATTCCAGCGGGACGGCGTTTCACGTCACGGGAGGCCGCGAGGCCGCGAGGTCAACATGTCCTCACGGCCTCACGGCCTTGTCGTTGGTTGAGGTGCGAGCGCAGCGAGCCTCGAGACCTCGGTGGCTCAGACCCCGACGTACCCCGTGTCGGCCTTGGCGCCCGTGCGCTTGCGGAGGTAGACCGCGAAGGTCAGCACCAGGCAGGCGACGTAGAACACCGTGAAGATGGTGAAGGCGCTCTTGGTCGCGTCCAGCGGGGCGGTGACCCACGGGCTGTTGAACGTGATCGGGATCAGGAAGCCGCCGAGCGCACCGACGGCACCGATGATGCCGACCGCGGCCGAGGACTTCTTGGTGGCGTCGAGGACGGCGAGCTCGCGCTCGGGGGTGCCCTCGCCGGTCGCCGTGACGGCGTCCTTGCGGAAGATCGCGGGGATCATCTTGTACGTCGAGCCGTTGCCGATGCCGGTGCAGGCGAAGACGAACAGGAAGATCGCGAGGAAGAACGGGAAGACGTCGGCGTTGGAGTCGACGGCGGCGCGCACCGCGTCCGGGAACTGGAAGGCCGCCGGGTTCGCCGCGATCTCGGCGAGCTTGGCCTTGTCCGGCGGCGGGGGCAGCTCCTGGAGCTGGCTCAGCGTGAACAGGATGCCGAGCGTGCCGAGCACCAGTCCGGCGAACGCGCACACGGTGACCCGCGCACCGCCGAAGCGGTCCGCCAGGTAGCCGCCCAGCGGGCGGGCGACCGAGCCGACAAGTGCGCCGAGGAAGGCGTAGAAGGCGAAGTTGATGCCGATGCCGTGGACGGCCGGGACGGGCTGGCGCCAGAAGTTGAGCTTGATCAGCAGCGGCATCGCGGCGGAGTAGCCGATGAACGAGCCGAAGGTGCCGATGTAGAGGATGGACATCACCCAGGTGTGCTTGTGCTTGAGCACGCTGAGCTGCTGCTTGGTGTCCGTCTTGGCGTTGGACAGGTTGTCCATGAAGAAGAACGCCGCCAGCACGGCCACGACCGCGAGCCCGGCGTACACCCAGGCGGCGCGCTCGAGGTGGATGCCACCCTCCGACGCCTTGACCAGGCCGAAGATGCCCGCGCCGCCGACGATCACCGGCAGGAAGAACTGGATGATCGCGACACCCAGGTTGCCGCCCGCCGCGTTGAGGCCGAGGGCCGAGCCCTTGAGCCGCGCCGGGTAGAAGAAGTTGATGTTGGCCATCGAGCTGGCGAAGTTGCCACCGCCGAAGCCGGCCGTCGCGGCGATGACGCAGAACGCCCAGTACGGCGTGTCCGGCTGCGTCACGAAGTACGCGAACGAGAGCGTCGGGATCAGCAGCAGGCCGGCGCTGACCATGGTCCAGTTCCGGCCGCCGAACTTGCCGACCGCGAGCGTGTAGGGCACCCGGATCAGCGCACCGACGAGGTTCGGGATCGCGATCAGGAAGAACAGCTGCTGCGGCGTGAACGTGAAGCCCTGGGCGACCAGGAACGCCGAGGAGACGCTCCAGATCAGCCAGACCGAGAAGCCGAGGTGCTCGGCGAAGATCGACCAGATCAGGTTGCGCTTGGCGATCGGCGCCCCGGTGGACTCCCAGAACTCGGGGTCCTCCGGTCGCCAGTCGTCGATCCACCGGCCGCCGCGGCGGCGGCTCGGCTTCGGTACGGGCGAGGCGGCGACGAGGTCGTCGCTGCTCGGGCTGGTGAGAGTCATGGTGGCTCCTGGCGGCGTGACCCGGGACGTTCGTCCACGGGACAGGGGTCGGTTGATGACCCTGATCCTGCGCGCCGCTCGTTTCGGCCCTGCTCGCCGCGAGATTTCGTTGCGTCAACTCGATCTCACGGGCTCACGCACCTCACGGGCTCACCTCGGAGCCGGTCTGTGTCGGCCGGTCCGGCCAGGTCAGTGAACCCCCGCGATCGCCAGCGCCTGCTCCCGGTCGATGAAGAAGAACTGCGCCGGCTTCTCCGCGATGCTCGTCCGCAGCTCGACGAGCGGACCACGCTCGGCGCCGAGACGCTCGAGCAGGCCGACGGAGGCCGTGTTGCGGGCGTCGGGCTCGAGGACGAGACGCCGGCATCCGGGGACGTGGGCGACGAAGTCCATGCCGGCGGCGATCACCTCGGGGGTCCGGCCGGCCCGGCGTGGGTCGCCGGCGAGGAGGAGGTGGACGCCGACGTCGCCGGGGCGGCGGTCGTACCACTCGCCGATCTCGTCGACGGCGGGGTCGTAGGTCTGCAGGAGGCCGACGGGGTCTCCGTCGAGCACGAGCAGGTACGCCGCCAGGTGCTCCTGCTCGTGGATGTACCGGTAGACCGCGGCGACGTCCTCCTCGCCCAGGTCCGCCATCCCCCAGAAGGCGGCGCGGTCCGCGGTCACCCACGCGGTGAGCAGCGCGGCATCCGCCTCCGGGTCGACGGGGCGCACGGTGACGGTCATGAGTCCTCCAGGGGGATGGTGCCGCCGGCGGCCCATGCCGCCTGCTGGTCGTGGTGGTGCGGCGAGGCGGGGTCGCCCGAGGCGCCGAGCGGGACGACCCAGCGCGAGGCGCCGGCGAGGTCCCAGACGAAGCGGGCGACCGGGCCGTGGACGCAGGCGCCGGCGCCGCCGAGGGCGCGGGTCGCGAGGACGCAGTCGTCGTCGCCGGCGACCGCGATCAGCGGCGCACCCTCGCCGGCGGGTGCAGCAAGGCCGAACTGCTGGTGCGGCGTCAGGGGTACGGCGAGGTGCGCGCTCCCCCATGCCCCCGCCCCCGGTACGGCGGCCACCTCCTCGAGCGCGTCGGCGACGGCCTGCAACGGGTCGACCCCGAACGGCTTCGTCGCGCGCAGCAGGGCCGGCAGGGCCAGCCGCAGCCGCCCGCGCAGGTCGAACCACGGTGCGTACAGCTCGCCGTGGGGCGTCGCGTCCACCCCCGCGAGGGCCGGCGCGGCAGCGAAGGACTCGACCACCGCCGCCCGGACTGCCGCGAACAGGGAGGCCTCCACGCTGGAGGTCGTCATCCGGCGGTCCCAGGCCAGCAGCCGGTCCCGCAACGCGCTGGCGGGGGCGGACAGGTCGAGCAGGCCGGCGGCCAGGTCCAGCAGCGACTCCCCCGCCACCTGGCGGTCGTCGGCCAGCGCGTCGGCGAGCGTCTCCGGCGTGAGGGGTCCCGAGGCCGCGAGCTCCGCGACCACCTCGGCCAGCCGCCGTGCCCGGTGGGGCGGCGCGAAGTCGTCGCCGATCCGGGCGAACTCCTCGGTGGCGCGGTCGTTGGCGGTCACCAGCACCTCGCCGGTACGACGCGGCAGGTCCTCGACCCACCCCGTCCAGCGCCCGTCCCCGGCCGACCGCACGGGCACCCGGCCGACGACCCGGTGCTCCACGGCACCGCCGGCGTCGGCGACGAGCAGGTTGTCGACCGGACCGACCCAGTGCCCGAAGGCGGACGCGACGTCGGCGGCCGACCGCGACCGGAGCAGCGGCAGCAGGGTGTCGAACCCGAGATTCCCCAGCACGTACGAGGGATTGCGCAGGCTGAAGGTCGCCGCGTCGCCCGGGCCGCCGACCACGACCGGTCCGCGCTCGGTGACCAGCACCTCCAGGGGCACGGCGTCGTACGCATCGGCGCCGGTGCGGACCCGCACCACCTCGACCCGCCGGGCGACGGGCTCCCAGCCCCGCCCGGACCCGGGGGCACCGCGCGCGATGACCGCACCCCGGTGGCGGACCAGCTCCTCGACGTACACGTCCTCGTCGTCGGCGACGGCGTTCGTGACGCCCCACGCGACCGCGCCGGCGTGGCCGAAGTGCTGGACGCCGGGGACGCCGACGAAGGTGAGTCCGGCGACGTCGAAGGGATCGTCGGGGTCGGTGCACGTGAGCCGGACCTGGGCGTAGCAGCCGGGCGCCTCGATCACGCGGTGCGGGTCGCCGGCGACGATCGGCAGTCCACCGGCCGTCAGCGACCCGGCCACGGCGACGGCGTTGCTGCCGCCGGGCAGGCCCTCACTGCGGAGCAGGGCCAGCGCCTCCGGAGCATCGGCTCCGAGCACCGTGCCGACGTGGTGCTGCCACAGCTTGCTCGGGAAGCGCGAGAACAGCAGGTGCTGCACGGCGAACACGGCCAGCGGGGTCCAGCGGTGCCAGGCTCGTTCGAGCACGTCGTTGATCCCGTCGACGTACGCATCCACGAAGTCGCGGCTCTCCGGGGCCAGCGCCGCGTACGCCCGGCGCGCGACGTCGACGAGCAGCGCACGCCGGGCGAGGACGTCCCACTCCAGCGCGGACGGGCCGAACAGCTCCGCACACGTCCCCTCGGTACGACGGCGCTCCACCTCCAGCTGCCAGGCCCGGTCCTGCGCCGTCGCGCGTCCCTGCTCGCGAGCGACCTCCAGGACCGTGGCCCCGGTGACGTGCGGGATGCCCCACGCATCCCGGGTGATCACGGCGCCACGGGAGGGGTCGCGACAGGATTGGCCAGCGTCCCGGCGAAGATCAGCGACTCCGCCTGGTCGGCGATGTCGACCATCTGCAGGGTGTTGCGCAGCTGGAGCCGGTTGAGGCAGCTGTGCCGGAACCGCTCGCGCAGCAGGTCGTAGCGACCCGCGGCGTCGGCGAGCTCGGGGTGGTCGGCGGCGTGCTCCTCGATGGTCGCGCGCGCGATCGCCCAGAACTCGTCCTCGGGCAGGATCCCGTCCTCGTCGAGGATCGCCGCGACGAAGCGCAGCACCCCGTCGAACACGTCCGTGTGCACGGCGAGCGCCTTCACGTCGTCGGGGAAGGAGCCGCGGATCCGCTCCACCTCGGGGGGCAGCGGAAAGTCCCCCATGAGCGCGACCTCCTCGCCGATGTCCTTCATGAACGCACCGACCGGGACGTGGTCGCGCAACCGCAGCAGCAGGTTCTCGCCGTGCGGCATGAACGCGAGGTCGTAGGCGTGGAGGCAGTGCACGAGGGGACGCAGGTAGGCCCGCAGGTACGCCCGGACCCACGTCGCGGCGTCGACCGGGGACGCCTTGATCCACGCGGTGACCAGCGCGTCACCGTCGGCGTCGCGGTGCAGCAGCGCGGCCATCGTGGTCAGCTGCTCGCCCACAGGCGTCCGCGGGAGCGGGCTCTCGCGCCACAGCGCCGCGATCATCTTCCGGTACGGCGACGTGCCGGCCAGGCGGTGGAAGGCGTCGCCGGTGTAGCCGATCGCCGCCAGCTCGCGCAGCACCTCGAAGCCGCACGCCTGCAGCTCCTCGTCGGCGTGCACGACCGAGGCGACCCAGTCGTTGATCGCCGGCGTCGCCTCCATGTACCTCGGCGAGAGTCCCCGCACGAAGCCCATGTTCTGGATCGCCAGCGCCGTCTTGACGTAGTGCCGATCCGGACGGCTCGCGTTGAAGAAGGTGCGGATCGACTGCTGCGGCCGGTGGTCGTCCTCGCCCTCACCGAGGTGGACGAGGTCGCGGCGCGCGACGTCGGGCGCGAACGTGATCGCCAGCTTGTTGGTCCACTGCCACGGGTGCACCGGCAGGAACAGGTAGTCCTCGGCCGCCAGGCCCAGCGCTGCGAGCCGGCGGTGGAAGCGGTCGCGGACGGGCGCCGCCAGCTCGGCGTCGTACAGGGACTGCTCGGACTCGCCCTCCCCCAGCGACAGGTGGGTGAGCGAACGCCGGGCGGCGACCCAGTGCAGGCGCACCGGGCGCCCGGCCTCCGGGGCGTACGCCGTGTAGTCGTCGATCCCGAACCCGATGCGGCCGTTGTTGGCGACGAACGCCGGGTGTCCCTCGGTCATCGCGGACTCGATGTCCTGGTAGCTCGCGTCGACCAGCTGCGCGACCGGGACCGCCCGGTGGCACAGCTTCCACGCCGTGGAGGCAAGGGTGGAGGCGATCTCCTCCAGATAGGTCGGCAGCAGCTGGTCCGGGATCCCGAGGACGGGCGCCAGCTCGGCGACCAGCTCCTGCGCGTCGGGCTCGGCCGGCTCGACGCCGACCGTCCGGGTCACCGACGCGGCGTCGACGACCCAGTGCTCGAGCTTCTTCACCCGCGCCGCGAAGGTGTAGGTCGACCCCTCCGTGTCCACCCGCCAGAGGTCCTCGCCGGGCACGCGTACCGGCGCGATCAGCCGCTCGTGGCTGAACTCCCCGAGTGCCTTGGCCACCAGGTGCCGCTGCGCCCGCGCGAGGTGCTCCGGCGTCAGGTGCTCCGGCGTCAGGTGCTCCGGGGCGTGCCAGTCCTCGCGCGGGCAGACCGACAGCATCCCGGTCTTGCCGGGCAGCGGGACCTCGCGCAGCTCGGTGAAGCCGGCGGCGAGGTTCTTGGCGCGGATGGCGTGGTTGCGGACGTCCGGCTCGACCACGACGCGACCCACGCGCGGGTCGGCGAAGCAGAAGGCCATCACCGCGTCGAGGACCGCCGTGGTCAGTCCGGGGACGGGCGGGCCCTCGGGAGGAGCGACCAGTACGTGCATGCCGAGGTCGCCGGGCTGCAGCTCGGGCAGGTCGGCGAGCCCCTCGGCGTACGCCGGGTCGTACGTCTCGACCAGGAAGGTCGGCCGACCGTCGACCCGGCCGAGGAAGGCGTCGTGGTGCAGGTGCGCGGCGATGCCGGCGTACTCGGTGCGGACGTCGTCGAGCAAGGCCCCCTGCATCATCCAGAACGCCGAGCGCGGGTGGGTGACCCAGGCATGGAGGAGCTCCAGGTCGCGGTCCAGGTCGAGCGGCTCGATGGTGATCCGGCCGGCGAGCGAGGTGGTCATTCAAAGATCTCCTCGGTGGTTGAGGTGCGAGCGCCAGCGAGCCTCGAAACCCGGAACTGGTCGGGCACCCCGAAGGTCTGCACGGCGATCCGCTTCTCGACCGGGTACACCTCGCGGCCGAGCATCGCCGCGATGATCACCGAATTGCGGTAGGCGCCCATGCCGAGGTCCGGCGCGAGCAGGGAGTGGGTGTGCTCCTCGGCGTTCTGCACGAACACCTCGCCGCCGGCCACGTCGACGGAGTAGTCGTCCGCGACGTCGTACCGGCCGCGGGGGTCGCGGCGGATCCGGTCCTCGATCCCGGCGAGGAAGCCGGGCGTGGTCGGTCCGTAGCCGGTCGCCAGCACCAGGCCGCCGGTGCGCACGGAGAACGCCTCACCGGTCTCGGTGTGCAGCAGGTCGAGCTCCGCACCGCTGCGGCCGAGCGAGCGCGCGTCGCGGACCTCGGTGTGCGTCATCAGCGTGGTGCGCGGTCCGTCGCCGGTGACCCGCTGCTGGTAGTGCAGGTCGAAGATCGCGTCGATGACGTCGCCGCTGATCCCCTTGAACAGGTGGCGCTGGTCGCGGGCCAGCCGGTCGCGGGTCTCCATCGGCAGCGCGCGGTGGTAGGCGCCGTACTCCGGCGACGTCATCTCGAGCGTCAGCTTGGTGTACTCCATCGGGAAGAAGCGCGGGCTGCGCGTCAACCAGACCAGCTCGTAGCCGTGCTCGGGCGCCGCCGCCAGGAGGTCGAGGTAGATCTCGGCCGCGCTCTGGCCGCTGCCGACGATGGTGATCCGCTCCTGCTGCTGCAGCTCCTCGCGGTGCGCGAGGTAGTCGGCCGAGTGCATGACACCGGGCGCTCCCAGGAGCGGACGCAGCGCAGTGGGGACACGTGGCGACGTCCCGATGCCCAGGACCAGCCGGCGGGCGCGGAGTTCCTCACCCGTCGCCGTCCGGACCAGGTACGCCGACCCGTCGTGCTCCACGTCGGTGACCCGCTGCCCGAAGCGCACCGACGGCAGGCTCTCGGCGGCCCAGCGGCAGTAGTCGTCGTACTCCCTGCGCAGCGGGTAGAAGCTCTCCCGGATGTAGAAGGGGTAGAGGTTGCCGCTCTGCTTGAGGTAGCTGAGGAACGACCAGCGCGACGTCGGGTCGGCCATCGTGACCAGGTCCGCGAGGAAGGGCACCTGCAGCGTCGCGTCGTCGAGCAGCATGCCGGGGTGCCAGTCGAAGCCGTCGCGGGCCTCGAGGAAGACGCCGTCGAGCCCCGGCGACTCGTGGGTGCCGCGCAGCGGGTCGGTCAAGCAGGCGAGGCCGAGGTTGAAGGGGCCGAGCCCGATGGCCACGAAGTCGTGGACGGTCACCGCGCCGCCCCCGCCGGTACGCCGGCCAGGCGGGCGCCGCAGCTCCGGACCGTGTCGAGGATCCCGACGATGTCGTCGACGGTCGCCATCGGGTTGAGCAGCGTGAGCTTGAGGTACTGCACGCCGTCGACCCTGGTGGCCGCGACCATCGCGGTGCCGCTGGCGTAGAGCTCGCTGCGGAGGGAGGTGTTGAGCAGCGCGAGTGCCGCGTCGTCGAGGTCGAGGCCCGTCGGGACGTAGCGGAACACCAGCGTGCTCAGCTCCGGCGCGGCCGCGAACTCCAGTTCGGGCTCGTGACTCGTCCGCGCGTGGACGGCTGCGGCGAGGTCGATGACCGCGTCGACGTACCCGCCGACGAGGTCGGGCCCCATCGACCGCAGCGTCAGCCACAGCTTGAGCGCGTCGAAGCGGCGCGTGGTCTGAAGGCTCTTGTCGACCTGGTTGGGCGTCGTCGCCTCGCGCGGGTTGAGGTAGTCGGCGTGCCAGGTCGCCGGGTGCAGCGTCGCGCGGTCACGGACGATGATCGCGCTCGACGACACCGGCTGGAAGAAGGTCTTGTGGAAGTCGATCGTCACCGAGTCGGCCCGGTCGATGCCCTCCAGCAGGTCACGACGGGTCGGCGACACGAGCAGGCCGCCGCCGTACGCCGCGTCGACGTGGAGCCAGGTGTCGTGCGCCCGGGCCAGGTCGGCGATCGCCGGCAGCGGGTCGATCGCACCGAAGTCCGTCGTCCCGGCGGTGGCCACGATCGCCATCGGCCGGAGGTTGAGGTCGGCGCAGGCGGCGAGCGAGCGCCCGAGAGCGACCGCGTCCATCCGGTGCCGGGCGTCCGTCGGCACGCTGATCACCGACTCCTCGCCGAGGCCGAGCAGGCGCGCGGACTTCTGCACCGAGAAGTGGCTCTCCGCCGACGCGAG
Organism: Nocardioides sp. Root240; assembly: GCF_001428825.1. GTDB lineage: Bacteria > Actinomycetota > Actinomycetes > Propionibacteriales > Nocardioidaceae > Nocardioides. The sequence continues at coordinate 875,051 of NZ_LMIT01000010.1, forward strand.
GATCCGCAGCCGCTCGGCCGGGACCCGCTCGTGGCGGCCGCGGGCCAGCAGCAGGCCCTGCAGGTTGGACTGGCTGCCGCCGCTGGTGAACACGCCGTCGGCGTCCGGCCCGAAGCCGATCCGCTCGGCGGTCCACTCGACGAGGCGGCGCTCGATGAACGTGCCGCCGACGCTCTGGTCGAAGGTGTCGAGCGAGCTGTTCACCGACGCGACGAACAGCTCGGCCAGCAGCGCCGGGACGACGACGGGGCAGTTGAGGTGGGCGGCGTACCGCGGCTCGTGGAACCAGACGGCGTCGTCCAGCCACAGGTGCGACATCTCGGCGAGGACGTCGTCCACGCCGGTCAGCGGTACGTCGAGGTCGATCGCCGCGACGCGGGCGGCGGCCTCGTCCGGCTGGACGCCGGTGGCGGGTCCGGCGACGCCCTTGAGGTGGCGCAGCAGGTGGTCGAGACCGGTGCCGAGCGCCGCGGCGTAGTGGTCCGCGTGGTCGGGGTGGAAGACGTGGTGCAACGGGAGCTGTGACACGGGAAGGCTCTCCTCCGAGATCAGGTAAGGCTTACCTAATCATTTCGGAGGAGAGCCTGTCACCCCTCGCCGGGGTGCCCCACGTCACACCGGCGTCAGCCCAGGTACTTCTCCCACGGACCCGTGATCGCGAAGGTCAGGCCCGGGGTCTGCATGTTCACGAACAGCACCTTGCCGTCCTCCGAGAACGTCGGACCGGTGAACTCGGAGTCGTTGAGCTGGTTGCGGGCGATCGCCTGCGCCGGCCCGTACGGCGTCGCGGACAGCACCTGCGAGGCGCCGGCGCCGTCCTCGGCGAGGACCAGCGAGCCCCACGGCGTGACGGTCACGTTGTCGGGGCCGTCGAAGGTCAGGTCGTCGTACTTGGCGGCCGCCCCGGAGGCGGCGGTGGCCTGGTGCGGGAAGTACGCGACGAGCTGGATCGTCTCGGCCTTGTAGTTGTAGAACCAGACCATGCCGTCGTGGGGGACGGCGTCGGCCGGCAGGTCGGAGGAGGAGAAGGCGAACGAGTTGACGACGTACACGCCCTCGTCGGTGCCCCAGACGCCCTCGAACTTCTTGCCGCGGGTGACCTCGCCGTCGGTGAACTGCTTGCGGACCGAGGTGGTCTTCGCGTCCCGGTCAGGGACCTGCTTCCACTGCACCGGGAAGGGCAGGCCCATCTGCGCGGACGTCAGGTACGCCACGTCGGGGAGGACCGATCCGTCGGGCATGATGATCTGCATCGCGGCGAGCACGCCGGCGTCGTCGGCCAGCCGGTCGGCGAGGTTCGGGCCCATCTCGAAGCCGGCCGGCGCGGTCCAGCGGTAGAACAGGCCGTTCGGGCCGGACGCGTCCTCGGACAGGAACACGTGCTTGCGCGCCTTGTCGATCGCCAGCGCCTCGTGGGCGTAGCGGCCGAACGCCTTGATCGGCTTGGCGTTGGCCCGGCCGTCGTGGAAGACCTCGAACACGTAGCCGTGGTCCTTGAGGTACGTGCCGCTCTTGCCGTTGCCGCTCCAGCTCTTGCCGGCGCGGTCCTCGGTCTCCTCGCAGGTCAGCCACGTGCCCCACGGGGTCGGGCCGCCGGCGCAGTTGGTGGACGTGCCGGAGATGCCGACGTACTCGCCGAGGTTGCGGCCCTTGCTGTCGGTGCTGATGACCGTGCAGCCGCCGGCGTCGATCGCGCCCTCGTCGTACACGGTGCCCTCGATGTGCGGGACGCCGAGCGCCGAGCCGGCCTTGAGCTCGTGGTTCTGGATGAGACGGTACCTGCCGCGACCGGTCGTGAAGACGGCCGTGCCGTCGTGGGCGTTCGGGGTGAGCTGGCCCTCGTCGAGCCTGGTGACGCCGGCACGGGTCACCACGGCGTACGAGAAGCCCGCGGGGAGCGCGAGCAGGCCGGCCGGGTCGTCCTGCAGCGGCGGGAAGGCCACGACGCCGCGGCCGGCGCGCTCCTTGGCCCGGTCACTGGCGTTGTCGTTGGGGGTCGCCTGGGCGAGGGAGGGCATGGCGCCGGTGACGGCGAAGCCGACGCCGGCGGCGCCGCCAGCGAGGACGGAACGACGGGAGGAAGAAGACATTCTCGGGGGTCCTTTGCAGAGCGGATCGGGTGCAGCCGGCCCAGCCTGTGCCGCTCCGGTGGAGGCCCGGCGACGTGCCGGTGAACGGGCGGCGGACCGTGGCTGACGGTCCCGCCGTAGGCCACGGCGGGTGCCGTTCGTCGCGCCGTACCGACCGCTCGTCGACAACCCGCTCCCACTCGGCGCAGCGCCGTGCCTCACCCCTCCCGACGTGACCGCGGTCACTCCTAGCGTCGGAGACGTCCGTGACCGCGGTCACACCGCACGACCGAGGAGGAACCCGTGTCATCCGACCTCTCACCCCACGACTCCCATCAGACGGCGGCCCGCCACGATCCCGTCTACGACGAGCTGCACGCCTCGCCGGAGTTCACCGAGCTCCGGCGCCGCTACCGCAGCTTCGTCTTCCCGGCCACCGTCGCCTTCCTGGCGTGGTACCTGCTCTACGTCGTGCTGTCGGTCTGGGGCGGTGACTTCATGGGCAACAAGGTCGTCGGCAACATCAACGTGGCCCTCGTCTTCGGTCTGCTCCAGTTCGCGACGACCTTCGCCCTCGCCTGGCTCTACAGCCGCTACTCGACCAGCAAGCTCGACCCCCTGGCCCGAGAGCTCGACGAGCGCTTCGTGGCCCTCTCCCAGAAGGGAGGCGAGCGCTGATGGACCACCAGCTGCTCACCGCGATCCTGTTCCTCTCCGTCGTCGCGCTGACCCTCTTCATCACGATCCGGGCCAGCCGCAACTCCAGCGGCACCGCCGACTTCTACGCCGGAGGTCGCTCGTTCTCCGGCTTCCAGAACGGCCTCGCCATCGGCGGCGACTACATGTCGGCCGCCTCCTTCCTCGGCATCTCCGGAGCCATCGCCCTCGCCGGGTACGACGGCTTCCTCTACTCGATCGGCTTCCTCGTCGCGTGGCTGGTGGCCCTGCTGCTCGTCGCCGAGATGCTGCGCAACTCCGGCAAGTTCACGATGGCCGACCAGCTGGCGTTCCGGATGAAGCAGCGCCCCGTGCGCACGGCGGCCGCGACCTCCACCGTCGTCGTGTCGGTGTTCTACCTGCTCGCCCAGATGGTCGGCGCGGGCAGCCTCGTCGTCCTCCTGCTCGGCATCGACAAGACCAACACCCTCGCCATCAGCGCGGTCATCGCGGGCGTCGGCGCGCTGATGATCGTCTACGTCACCGTCGGTGGCATGAAGGGCACCACGTGGGTGCAGATCGTCAAGGCGATCCTGCTGATGGTCGGCTCGGCCCTGATCGTGGTGCTGGTCCTCGCGAAGTTCGACTTCAACCTCTCCGAGCTCCTCGGCGCCGCGCAGTCGAACTCGGGCAAGCCGGGCTTCCTCGAGCCGGGCCTGAAGTACGGCATCGACCAGACCCACAAGCTCGACTTCCTCAGCCTCGGCATCGCGCTCGTGCTCGGCACCGCCGGCCTGCCGCACATCCTGGTCCGCTTCTACACGGTCCCGACCTCGCGGGACGCGCGGAAGTCGGTGCTCTGGGCGATCGGCCTGATCGGCGTCTTCTACCTCTTCACGCTGGTCCTGGGCTTCGGTGCCGCGGCGCTGCTGAAGGGCGACAAGGCGGCGGACGTCGCGGCGTCCAGCGGCAACCTCGCCTCGCCCCTGCTCGCCGAGGCGGTCGGCGGCGGCGGTGGCTCCACCGGTGGCGCGATCCTGCTCGCCGTGATCTCCGCGGTCGCCTTCGCGACCATCCTCGCGGTCGTCGCGGGCCTCACCCTGACGTCCTCGACGTCGGTGGCCCACGACATCTACAACGCGGTGATCCGCAAGGGCACGGCGACCGAGGAGGAGGAGATCCGGGTGACGCGGTACGCCGCCGCGGGCCTCGGCATCATCGCCATCCTGCTGGCCATCCCGGCCCGCAACCTCAACATCGCGTTCCTCGTCGGCCTGGCCTTCGCGGTCGCGGCGTCGGCCAACCTGCCGGCGATCGTCTACAACATGTTCTGGCGACGCTTCAACACCCGCGGTGCCACCTGGAGCATCTACGGCGGCCTGGTCTCCTGCATCACGCTGGTGTTCTTCTCGCCCGTCGTCTCGGGCAAGACCGGCCTCGACGCCGACGGCAACGTGATCAGCGCGGCGCTCTTCCCGCTGGGCGTGGACTTCCACTGGTTCCCGCTGGAGAACCCGGGCCTGATCTCGATCCCGCTCGGCTTCTTCTTCGGCTGGCTCGGGACGGTCACCTCGAAGGAGCCGGCGGCCGAGGACAGGTTCACCGAGCTCGAGGTCCGCGCGCTCACCGGTGCCGGCGCCGAGCAGGCCGTGCAGCACTGAGCCGCACTCGACCACCGGAGGCCGGGGCGGGCGTCGTACCTGTCCCGGCCTCCGGCACGAGCAACACCGATGCAACCCCTGGTGACCACACTTCCCGTGGGTCCTAATGTGACCTGTGGCACCCCTTTCGATCAGGAGACAACCGTGAGCGACCAGACTGCCGAGACCCTCGCCAACCTGCTGAAGGAGGACCGGCGCTTCGAGCCGCCGGCCGAGCTCGCCGCGAACGCGAACGTCAAGGCCGACGCCTACGACGCAGCGAAGGCCGACCGCGAGGGCTTCTGGGCCGAGCAGGCCGAGCGGCTGACCTGGGCCACGAAGTGGGACCAGGTCCTCGACTGGTCGAACGCACCGTTCGCGAAATGGTTCGTCGGCGGCACCCTCAACGCCGCCTACAACTGCGTCGACCGCCACGTCGAGGCCGGCCGCGGCGACAAGGTCGCCCTCCACTGGATCGGCGAGCCCGTTCACGACGGGGTGGCCGACACGAGGGACATCACCTACGCCCAGCTCAAGGACGAGGTCTCCCAGGCCGCCAACGCCCTGACCGACCTCGGCGTCGCCAAGGGCGACCGGGTCGCGATCTACATGCCGATGATCCCCGAGGCCATCGTCGCGATGCTCGC
>NZ_LMIT01000011.1:0-77972 GCF_001428825.1 Nocardioides sp. Root240
GGTGCTGCCATGACTCTCATCCTCCATGGATTGAGAGCCTCCATCAGACCCGGGGCGATTCACATTGCGAATGGCTTTCTGGACTTTGGCTGGTCGGATTCACGCCTGCGCAGGCGTGGAATCAACGCATGAAACGGCAGTGATTGCACCGTGGGGGTACGCCGGGGGTAAGCGTCCAGCAGACGCGTCTCGTCGCATCCACCGAGGCGCGGACCGCTCGCCCGGCCCCAAATCGTGCGGCGAACCTGCCAAGCGTCACGACCGCCGTTGGGAAAGGGGTCCTCAGGAACGCAGCAGCATTTGCGTCGCTCGGTCGTCCCACTCTGATGCTCCCGGCGGAGCGGGCGTGCTCGATCGGGGGCACGGTGGCGGCACCCCTCTCCGCCGCCGCCACCGTCACCCGTTCAGGCAAGCGGCTACAGGCCCAGGTCCTTGGCGATGATCGTCTTCATGACCTCGCTGGTACCGCCGTAGATGCGAGTGACGCGGGAGTCCGCGTAGAGGCGCGCAATCGGGTACTCGGTGATGTAGCCGTAGCCGCCGTGGAGCTGAAGGCATTTGTCGATGACCCGTCCGGCCACTTCAGTGCAGAAGAGCTTGGCGCGGGCCGCGTCGGCGATGGAGAGAGTCCCTTCGTCGAGGGCGACGAGGGCGGCGTCAGCCATGAGCCGCGCCGCAGTCGCCTCCGCGGAACATTCAGCGAGCACGAACTTGGTGTTCTGGAACGAGGCCACGCTCTGGCCGAAGACCGTTCGATCCTGGGTGTAGGCCGTCGCGAAGGCGATTGCCGCCTCTGCCGTGGCCGCGCCGCCCAGCGCGATCGTCAGACGTTCCTGCGGAAGGTTGTGCCCCAGGTAGTAGAAGCCTCGCCCAGCCTCGCCGAGCACGTCCTCGACCGGAACTTTCACGTCAGCGAAGAACAGCTCGGCCGTGTCAGAAGCCTTCTGCCCGATCTTCGGAAGCTTCTTGCCGACAGCGAAGCCGTCGGACTTCGTGTCGACGCACAGGATGGTGAGTCCGGCCCGGCGATCATTCGGGTCGAAGGCCTGCGTGCGACACACCACCAGGACGACGTCAGCCTGTGCGCCACCAGTGATGAAGGTCTTGGCGCCGTTCAGGACGTAGTGCGTTCCATCGTCGGACAGAGTGGCCTTGGTAGCGATGTTCGCCAGGTCCGAACCGGTCCCGGGCTCGGTCATGGCAATCGCGAACATCTTCTCGCCAGTGGCGAAGCCCGGCAGCCATCGCTCCTTCTGCTCGTCGCTCGCCAGCTCCATGAGGTAGGGCAGGATCAGGTTGGTGTGCACCGAGTAGCCGCCGAAGGTGACCCCGGCCGCCGCTGCCTCCTCGATCACGATGGCGTTGTACTTGAAGCTCCGCTCGCCGCCGCCGCCGTACTCCTCGGGCACCTGCATTCCAAGGATTCCGAGTTCGCCGAGCCGGCCGTAGAAGTCGCGGGGTACCTGTCCCTGCGCCTCCCACGCATCGTGGTGCGGGGCGACCTCCTTGGCGATGAAGTCGGCGACCATCGATCGGAACGAATCATGGTCGTCGTCGTAGATCTTGCTTCGCATCCCGGCTCCTTCGAGAGTAGACAAATGACGCGATCTGTCATTCGTCGCCAGCGAGCGTAGCGTCTTTGCGCGCGGTGCGCCACAGGCCGCTCACGAGCCCCTGGCCGCCCAGTCGGCCTCGTCACATCGACCATTGCGCGACAGATTACAGAACCTGTAACCTATCCATTACACGAGACCTGTGACCTGGAGCACAGGCGACACTCGGAGGAACCCATGACTCTCATCTCGACCGAAGCCGTCACCGATGTTCCGGCCGATCTGCCGGCAGGACGAAACCTCGGTCGGACGGTCAACTACGAGCAGGCCGTCGGAAAGTTCGGCCGCGGGCCCGTCAATCACCTCACAGATCACTTCAACATCGGCGACGAGCTCGGCTACCGCGCCTTTGCCGCAATGAAGCGCGAAAGCCTCGGGCGAGACGCCTGGATGCAGGCGATCAACAAGGGCATCGACGCCGTCGACTCCGCACCCGATGAGCTCATCGAACTCTTCAACCATGTCGACGCCGTTCCGGACTGGGTCGACTGGAACCAGCTCCGGCGGGGAAGCACCGCGTACTGGCGTCCGGGCAAACTCGTGATCATGGCTCTGGCGTACGCCGCCATCGGTGCCGGCTTCCGGACCTACGGCGGATCGCGTGAACTCGTCCTCAGCCGCCGCCTCATCGATCGCGACCAGGTGGGCCGACGCCTCATCGAAACGCTGCGATGGGCAGCCAACGCCTCGAAGCCCGACGGCATGCGCCGCAACGGTGACGGATTCCGCATGACGATGGAGGTCAGGTACATCCACGCGGCCGTCCGGTACCACTGCAGCCGCGACAAGAACTGGGACTGGAACGACTGGGGCATCTCTGTCGACAACGGATCAGCCGTCTACACGATGGGCACACTCTTCAGCGAGTCGGTGATCAAGGCGCTGCAGAAGGTCGGGATCAAGTACACCGCACAGGAGATCGACGACATCGTCGCCCTGTGGCGTTACATCGGACACGTCATGGGCATCCCCGAAGACATCAACTTCACCGGCTGGTCTGACCTTCGCCGAAAGTCAGACATCATCCGGATGGTCGAGCATCCCGCCGACGACGGTTGCCGGACGCTCATGAAGTCGCTGTCGGATTACATGTGCGAGGAGACGATCGAGGGATACGAGGTCCTGCCCCCTTTCCTCGACAAGCGACTCAGCCCGGACCAGAAGCGACAGCTCACCTACGGCCTCATGCGGGGCTGGGCAGGTGACGAGATCTGCGAGCAGCTGGACATCCCGAACAACCGCCTGCGCGTCGCCGTCCCGATCATGCGTCCCATCGTCGGCACCTACGACTGGATCAACCGCCGGCGGCCTGGCTACGACCCCGAGCGAGCGGCGCTCGACGCGCTCGACGAGTTCGGCGTCGCGATCCAGCTGCATGACGGCGACACCGAGGTGGCGGCGGCCGACGACGTCGTTGCACGACTCGCCGCGAACTCGGACCGGTCGGCAGCGGCAATGCGCTCGCACCGCTGACCGGAGCCCGACAGAGATCTCGGCATTGCACCGCCGCACCCGAACCACAGGAAGTTGAGAACCATGTCCGCAGACCTCCCCGCGACCATGCGCCCTGCCGGGCAGGTGCTCGTCGACCCACCAGCGCCCGACCTGAGCGCGCAGGAACCACCGGCCAAGACGGTCGCGCGCCTCCGCGACACCTTCGCGACGGGCCGCACGCGTGGCTTCGCCTGGCGCGAGCGCCAGCTCAAGAGGTTCCTAGAGATGCTGGAGGCCGAAGAGGCCGCGATCGCCAAGGCACTGGCAGAGGACCTGGACCGCTTTCCGGGAGCTGCATGGTCGGCCGACGTCGCGACCACGCGTATCGAGGTTCGCGACTCGCTGAAGAACTTCCGGAAGTGGGCCCGTCGCGAGCGTCATCTCCTCCCCTTCGCGACGTGGCCGAGTCGCGGCTTCATCGAGCGCGAACCGCTCGGCACCGTGCTGGTGATCGGCGCCTGGAACTTCCCGTTCTACCTCACCCTCGGGCCGCTTGCCGGCGCCCTCGCTGCCGGCAACACCGTCGTCGTCAAGCCTTCCGAACTGGCGCCGGCATCCTCACGCACCATCAAGGAGCTCCTCGAGAAGTATCTCGATCCTGACGCCGTCGCCGTCGTCGAGGGAGGCGTCGAGGTGACCCAGGAGCTGCTTGCCCAAGGATTCGACCACTGCCTCTTCACCGGCTCTCCTCAGACGGGGAAGAAGATCATGGAAGCGGCGGCAGCCACCCTCACGCCGGTGACCCTCGAGCTCGGCGGCAAGTCCCCAGCGATCGTGACCGCCAACGCCGACCTCGATGTCGCAGCGAGGCGCATCGTCTGGTCGAAGCTCACCAATTCCGGACAGACCTGCATCACGACGGACTACGTCATCGTCGAACGTGCCGTTCAGAAGCCCTTCCTCGACAAGCTCCTGGCCACGGTGAAGTCGTTCACCGAGGATCGTCCCGACGGTCAACCCATCATCAACCGGCGACAGTACGAGCGCCTCGTGGGCCTGCTCCGCGACGATCACGGCGGGACTGTCGTGACCGGCGGCGGTACGGACGAGGAAAGGTGCCTGATCGACCAGACCGTCATTCTCGACCCGTCGGCGGAGTCGGCAGTCATGAGCGACGAGATCTTCGGCCCGATCCTGCCCGTGATCACCGTTGACTCGCTGAATGCTGCCATTGCCTACGTCAAGCGAGGACCCAAGCCACTCGCGGCGTACCTCTTCAGCGCGAGTCGCCACGACCACGAGCAGGTCGTGGAGCAGCTCAGCGCCGGGGGCATCGTCATCAACCACGCACTCCTCCACTGCCTGTCCCCGCAGCTGCCCTTCGGCGGCGTCGGCAACAGCGGGATGGGGTCCTACCACGGCAAGTGGGGCTTCGACACCTTCTCCCACCTCAAGCCCGTGGTGCGAACCTGGACCCGCCCCGACGTCCCGTTGCTCTACCCACCCCACACCGAGGCCAAGGCGCGCATCATCCGCAAGGTGCTCTGACCCTCACGTCACACCCGCTTGGGGCTCACACCGACCGTGTGAGCCCCAAGCCGATTTTCGGGGACCGCGCCGCCTCGGGCTTGGAGTCCAAGTCACAGCCGGCGGCCGGCCGGCAGTCTCGAGCTCGCTGACGAGACTCGTGCCAATGGAGACCGGGCCTCGCTCAGGAGGTCAGTCCTGAACGAGGCCCGGAGACGAGGGGCGAGCGGAGCTCGTCAGGGCTGAAGGACGACCTTGCCGTTGACGTCTCCGTCGATGACTGCCGCGAAGGCGCGGCGAGCGTCGCTGAGTGGATAGGAAGCGTGGATCTGCGGCTTCACGCCTTGGAGGTCGCAGAACGCCAGCAGCCGGCGAAAGTCGGGCATGGACCCCATCGCGGTGCCGACGATTCGCAGCCTGTTCGCGAAGATGCGCGCCAGCTCTGTTTGAGCCACGTAGCCGGACGTCGCACCCGCGACCACGACGGTGCCCTCGGGACGAACTGCTTTGAGCGAGTGCTCCCAGGTGGCCGCGCCGACCGACTCCATCACGGCGTCCACCTTCGCCGGTACGCGCTCTCCAGGCGCGAACGCAGCTGCGGCGCCTGAATGGACGGCATGTTCCCGTCCTGTTTCGGTTCGTCCGGTGGCCCACATCCTCAGGCCGGCCGCCGATCCCAGGGAGAGCAGTGCAGTCGACAGGCCGCCGCTGGCTCCCTGTACCAGCACGGTGTCTCCGGGCGACAGGTCAGCCTGCCGGAAGAGCATGTTGTACGCCGTCAGCCAGGCTGTGGGAAGACAGGCAGCTTCCGCGAACGAAAGGCCAGCGGGCTTGGGAACGAGATTCGCGATGGGCACCACCAGCGTCTCGGCAAAGGTGCCCTGGTGCCGCTCGGACAGAACGGACGCCCTACCAGGGGCCTTCGAACCGACCGGGTCTGCGACCACGGCGTGCACGACAACCTCCTCCCCGTCGGGAGTGACACCCGCCGCATCACAACCCAGGATCATCGGTAGCGACTCTGCACTGATGCCGACGCCCCGGAGCGACCAGACATCGTGGTGGTTGATCGATGCCGCCTTGACCTTGATGGTCGTCCAGCCGGGGGGCGGGGTCGGCTCGGGCCGCTCGCCGACGCGCAGAGCAAGGAGGGGGTCGCGAGGGTCGAACTCTTCGACGAAGGCAGCCAGCACAGGAAATCGTCTCTCTATCTCTCCGGAAATGTCAGGTGAGCTGGTCGCGGAGGTCGCGCTTCAGAACCTTGCCGGCAGCCGAGACAGGAATCTGGTCGACGACGACGACCTCCCGGATCCGCTTGTAGGGCAGCAGTTGCTCGTTGACAGCAGCGGTGACCTCCTCTGCGTCGAACTCTCCGTTGGGCACGACAAAGGCGACAGGGCGCTCACCAACCTCGGCATCTGGCCGACCGACGACAGCTGCGGCCCGCACGGACGGTTGCGCGATCAGCAGCTCCTCGATCTCGCGCGGGTACACGTTGTAGCCCTTGTAGATCAGCATGTCTTTGAGCCGATCGACGATCGTGAGGTAGCCGTCGCTGTCGAAGACGCCCATGTCGCCCGTGTGGAGCCACCCGTCCTTCAGGGTTTCGACCGTCTCTTGCGGGCGGTTGCGGTAGCCACGCATCACCTGAGGTCCGCGCACGCACACTTCACCAGCTCGGCCCGGCGCACTCGGTTCACCGGTCGTCGGATCAACGAGCCGGAGCTCGGTGTCGAAAACGGGTAGCCCGACAGTGCCCGGCTTCTGCGTTGCCGATCGGGCGGTGGGATTGGAGGCCACTCCCATCGTCGCCTCCGTCAAGCCGTATCCCTCACACACAACGACATCGGGGAAGCGCTCGGTCAGGAGTCGGAGGTGATCGTGCGGCAGGGGGCCCCCACCCGAGCTGAGCGCCCGAACCGAACCGAGGTCTCGCGTGATGAAGGTCGGCTCGGCGATGAGCGCTGCGAACATGGCAGGCGCACCGCTCATCGAGGAGACACGCCACCGCTCGGCATCCTCGAGATAGGCAGCCGGGTCGAAGCGGTCGTGAAGAACGATCGAGACCCCCGCGACGAGCGGCACGGTGAGCGATCCGATACAACCCATCGCGTGGAACCAGGGCGTGAGGTTGATGATCACCCCGGTTCCCAGGCGCACCGGCCAGTCAGCGGAATCACCGATCTGATCAACCGTCACCCGCCCGTCGACGGACACAAAAGGAACAGCGCCGTGATTCCAACCCACGTACTGAAGAACGTTGCTGACCACGTTGGCGTGAGTCAGCTCGACACCCTTGGAGAGGCCGGTGGTGCCACCGGTGTACGAGATGTGCGCGAGGTTCCCCGCGACGTCGAAGCCAACGGGCGGGGGCTCCGCTGCACTCTCTGCCACCATCGACTCGAAGGACACTTCTCCGGCGCTGGGCTCACCGTCCACGACGACAATGAGCCTGACGTGATCGTTGACCGCATCTCTCGCTGCGACAGCTGATCGAGCGTGCGTGACGACCGCTACGGTTCCGGCATCTGCCAACTGCTTGACGAGCGGCGCGCTCGGGAGCAGTGGGTTCGCCGGGGAGAAGGTCGCGCCGGACAGCAGCGTGCCGTAATAGGCGACCGCATACTCGAGACAGTTGGGCATGTGGAGGGTCACGGTGTCGCCGCGTCCGATCCCACGCGCGACCAGGGACTGAGCGAAGGCACACGCCTTCTCCCAGAGCTGCGTGTACGTCAGGCCGTCGTCCCCGTGGTGGAGCGCAGTTCGCTGGCCGTAACGAGAGCATGCGCCGCGCAGCAGTTCACCTACCGGCACGGCTGGGTAGTCAAGTGTGCGGGGCAGTCGTCCGGGCCACGCGTCCTGAAGCTCGGCGGTCATGCCGCGACGTCCTGGCGGCTGTAGCCGGTGGGGCGGACGTCGCGGATGGCGAGCATTCGGAGGTCTTGGAGGGGAGCGCCCACGGCGGCACCTTTCGTCACGATTGGCCTGACAGATGACGATACCTGTCTTGTGTCGCCTCTGTAAACCCATGAGAAGAGGGGCGGCGACCCGGTCCGCGCTCCACGTAGACTTGCGTCACACGGGAGTCAATCCCCCCGCTCGCAACAGCCGAAAGAGGAACGATGGCGAAGGCGCAAGTGACACGCGGTCGCTCTGACGTGGATACCCGCGCGCGCATCATGGAGGCCGCCGCGGAGCTTCTGCCGCGTTTCACGATCGCCAAGCTCTCCATGGAGGACGTGGCTCGCGCGACCGGCATTGCCCGCCAAACGGTCTACAAGCACTTCCGCAGCAAGGACGAGCTGGTGGCCGAGATCATCGCAGCGGAGCTGCGGGCCAAGCACGGACCCCTGATGCGCGACCTGGCTCGCCACAAGGCCACGAAGCGGCGACTTGTCGAGCTGTTCATGGCTCAGCTCGACGTCGGTCGCCAGTTCCCGTTGATCGATCCGGTGCTGGACCCACAGATTGCGCCCCGGATGGCTGAACTCATCTTCGGGATCCCCGTCATCCTGGAGGCGCTCGAGGAGATCTGGCTCCCCATCCTGGGCAAGTATGCGGACGCCGGGGTCCTTCGACCCGACCTCGACCACCGCCAGATCGTCCGCTGGATCACGTATCAACAGTTCTGGTTGATCACCCACCCCGAGGTCTTGGCAAAGAACGACGCCGAACTCGAGGTTTACGTCAGTCACTTCATGCTCAGCGGCATCCTCCAGGCCTGAGCACAGCCCTGAGCACAGCCGGTCGGCGACGACCACGGTCCGAGCCCAATCCCCAGCCCGGATCGCGCATGTTCTCAGCGTTCTCAGCAACGCTCAGGTCTGGCATACTTGGATGACAGACGACGAACGACGGAGTTTGTCAACCAAGAGCTTGAGTGACGAGATCGCCGGGTGACCATGAGCAGCAGCACAGCGACGCGTGAGCGCATCCTCGAGGTTGCGCCAGAGGTCCTCCGCCGCTTCACCTTGGCGAAATTCGGCATGGAGGACGTGGCTCGCGGAGCGGGTATCGCTCGGCAGACCGTCTACAAGCATTTCTCGAGCCGTGATGAATTGCTGATCGCCATGTACGTGCGGGAGATGCTGGAGAACCAGGCTCCCAGGATGGTCCCCGTCGTTGACCGGCCACCTTCGCCGGACAACCTTCTCGACGTGTTCATGACCGAGCTCGAGCTTGCCCGCCACTACCCGTGGTTCGACGAGTCCAGTGAGCAGAGCATGGCCCCTCGGCTGGCCGAGATGATCTTCCGTTCCGAGACGCTGATGCAGACTCGAGAAGCAATCTGGTTCCCGATCCTCGAACGGTACGAGGCCGCCGGCGTGCTGCGGCCCGATCTGGACTTCGCCGCAACTGTGCGCTGGCTGACCTACCAGAAGTTCTGGCTGCTGTTCCACCCTGACGTGCTGTGCCCCGACGACGAGGAGCGCCGCCTCTACGTGCGACGGTTCATCATCGCGGGTCTCGTCACCACGTCCTGAGCCTGTCGACGGCTGCGGGCACGATGGCCGGGTCGCCCAGCAGCTGTGACTGCTGCCGTGCTCCAGGAATCGCTCTCTTCGCCTCGATGGGCGAAGGGCCTGCGGGGTCCAGCCGAGTCAGTTGCTCGACGGCACTTCGGACGAGGATCCGTCGGATGGCACGGAGGTCGCTTCCGCTGGCGGCGCCGTCGGGTCATCCGGCATGAACGCTGCGGCGTACTCCACATCGCCACGAGCAAGTACGTCCTCGAGAAACTTCCGCCACGTCGTCAACTTGTCCTCGGCCGTGAGGCGCTCCCGAATCTCGTCAACCACGTCCTTGAAGGTGACCGGTCTGGACGGCACGATGTCGACCACCTGCCCGACGTTCCAACCAGAGGCCGTCTTCACCGGCCCGAAGACGTCACCCTTCTTCGCAGCGAAGGCGACCTTTGCGTAGTCACTCTCGAGCTGCGCCTCCGTGACGACTCCGAGCTTGCCGCCTGTGTCGCGGGTGCTGCCATCGAGGGACCAGGTGCGCACCAGAGGCCCCAGCTCTCCCCCGGCAGCAGCGAGACGCTGTACCCGATCTGCGTCTGATCGCGTCGCCACGACGACGTTGACGATGTCGCGGCCTTCCGGCGTCACCATCTCGTCGCGGTGTTCGTCATAGGTCTGTCGGGCATCTGCCTCTGTCGCCCGGGGCACGTCGGACGTCACGTCGTCGACCAGTCGCGACGTGGCGAGCTGCGCGCGAATCTCGTCGAGCACATCTCGTTCGGCAATGCCGCTGGTCGACAGGAAGTCCACGAAGGCGTCGCGGCCTCCGGTCAACTGCTGATCGATGAGCTTGTCGAGCTCGGTCTGGGCCTCCTTGTCCGACACGACGATGTCGCGCTCAGCAGCCTCGTCTGCCAGGAGCAGACTGACGACCATCGACTTGGCGGCATCTCGGTTGAACTCGTCCTCGGCCTTCGAGTTCTCGGGACGCTGCACGCCGTAGAGGGCCTCGAGCACCTGCAACCGGTCGTCCAACTCCCCCTTGGTCACCACCTGGTCCTTGTAGCGGAACGCGGCATCGTCAGGGAGGTCGTCAGCCCGCACCACCCACACAGCGGCCGCAGCTCCGACCGCGAGAGCGAGCACGGCAGCGGCCAGCAGACCTCGTCTGTGGCCCGTCACCCGACGAACCCGTGCTGTGAGCGACCCGGTCATGGCAGTTCCTCGTCCTTCGTTGCTGGTCCATCATGGTCGTCGCGAGAGCCCCCGTTTCCGCGCACCGCGAGGGCCATGGGTGCGCGTTGCGCTACCGGGCTCGTCCCCGGCGCACTGTCTCGCTCGTCTGCGCCGCCGCAGATTCCGTCGACGACGTAGGCGGCGGCAAAGGAGCAGACAACGCTCACGGCCAGCAGGAGGCCGAAGTCCCGGAGGACTGCCAGCTCGGACAGGGCCAGGGTGAGGTAGCCGACCGTGCCGGCAAGCGCCGCGGTGGCGACGGTGCGGGGGTCACGTCCACGGCGCAGCAGGATGGCGAACTCACTGCCCGTCGCCGTGACGAGAGAGCCAACCGCGACGGTGAGCGGGTTGAGCGAGCCGGCCGAAGCCGACGCGATCAATGCCACCCAACCGGTGGCCACAGCGATCGTCAGAACCGTTCGAGCTGCATCGCGCCGTGACCTGAGTCCCACGAGGATCACGAATCCGGCAGCACCGATCCCCGCGAGGTTGATCACCAACCGGCTCTCACTGACCAGTTCGAGGCCGCGGGCGGCTGACACGGGAAGCCCGACGGCCTGCACCGTGACCCCCTCCGGCGGCTCGACGAGCGCGGATCGCAAGTCATCAAGAAGCTCGCCCAGCTCGTCCACATCGTCGAACTCGACGCCGAGCACCAGCAGGGCCTCTGATCGGTCGGACTTGATCACTGCCGACGACAGGTACGGCGGAATGGCCGCCACAGCGGCGTCGACCTGATCCGCTGACGGGTGGTCGCCCACGAAGCGGAGCAGGTCGGCTGCGCTGAGCACGGGGTGGACGCGGTCACCCAGATCGGTGACGATCCTCTCCTGCACCTTCTTCGTCCATGCCAGGACATCAGGGTCGGTGACCTTGGCACTGGCCACGACCACACTGACCTCGCCGGACGAACCGAGAATCTCCTCTGCGTGAGCAGCGTCCTGCAGCTCCGGAAGACCAGCCGCGAGTCGGTCCGGTTGGGCTTCAACGTCCATCTGCGCGAGGGCGATCCAACCGATCACACCCGAGAGCGCCACGATGCATGCGGCACCGATACGGGCACGCGTCGACCAACGACCGCGCCGCGCCATGACCAAGGAGCGACCAGCTGGCCCGGGAACCGGACCGAACACCTTGCGCGCGAGGGCGGCAGCGGCGACCGTGAAGACGAGTCCGATCGCAAGGGCGACACCGAGTTCACGCACGAACGGCAGTGGTGACAGGGCCAGGGACGAGAAGCCCACAGCGGCAGCCGTCGCAGCGACGAGCACAGCTCGGTCGGCGATCCCCCGTGACCAATACAGCGGGAAGTCACTGCCGATGCCGATCAGGATGGGCAGGAAGGCCACCACGCCCAGCGACACGGTTTGACCAGCCCACCCGAAGGCCGCAAGCGTCGCCGCCGTACCGATGAGCGCGGACGCGATCGGGCGTAGAAGTGCCCGCCTGCGCTGTGTCCATCCGCTGAGGAAGAAGACGAGGCTGACCGCGGCGATGGCTACCGCGCCCAGGACAGGCAGCTCGGCTCGTCCGCGGTCAGCGAGACCGGCAGCGACAGCCGGCGAGCCGGTGATCGTGGTGCGTTCGATCTCGAGATCAGCCTCCTTGACGGTCCTGCGAACACCGTCGACCAGCTGGGAGGTCGCCTCCGCGTCGAGGCTGGCGCGCGGCCGGACAAGGATCGCGACCGTGGTTCCTCGGGGAGCCAGGAAGCGCCACTGCGGTCGGGCCTTCAGGGTCTCGGGATCAAAGAGGAGGGTCTGGACGAACCGCGGGTTCTTGACCGTGGGCAGTCCGGCCGGTAGCCCCTGGACCATGAGGCTTCCGTAGCGTTCATCGAACCTCGCCAGCGCAGCCTCGCCGAGCCTCTTGACCTGGGCATCGGTGAGCCCTTTTTTCCGCGCCGCCGCCATCACCTCGTTGCGGTAGCCGTCTCGTCGCCCGGAGATCTGCGCGAGCATGTCCTGCGCCGCACCCGCCGTCTGGTTGAGGACTGTTCCCGGTCCGTAGACCGCCGCGACATCAGGAAGGTCCGCGAGCTTCCCTTCGAGCCCGATCAACCGGACGAGTTGTTCCTGGTCCGTGAACAGGACCCGCGGCGCCTTCGTCTCCAGGAGGACGACCACGGGGTCCCCGCCGAAGTCATCAGACTTCGCTGCCAGGGCCTTCTCGACAGGATCGCCCGACGGCAGAAAGGATGCGGTGCTCGTGTCGAGCTCCACGCGGAGCAGTCCCCCCAGCAGTACTGCTCCGAGAAGAGTTGTCCCCAGCGCCAGCCCCCATGGCCAGGCTCGGCCCTTGCCCGCCTCAGTCCGGTCCATCACGCTCGCTCAGCGTGCGCTCTCGAGTCGGGGGTAGTCGCCGGTGCCGTAGGGCTTCGGACTGTCGACGTCGCCCGGAGACGGGTAGGGGTTGTTCCACATCAATCCTCCCCGGTCATGCCGGACCAGCTGTAGCGGATTCCCACGCACCGTACCGAGCCCTTCGGCAGTCGCCGTGAGGCGAATCGGGATGATGCCGTCCTCGGCGTACTCGTCGAACGACGCGCCGAAGTTGGCGAACAGGACGCCGAGGTCCAACCCGTAGGGCGCCAGATAGCTCAGCATGGGCTGGACATCCGCGAGGGTCGAGTCGGCCGCGGGCACCAGGTCCCGGACGGTCTCTCCAAAGGGAGCAACCTTGGTGAGCGTCGCGGGGGCCTTGTCGAGCACGCTGTTCAGGTCGGGCATCAAGGCACGGAGGTCACGCGTCGCAGGGCGCAGGTTCGCCAAGGCGTTGGACAGGAAGGGGGACGCCGCGCGGAGATCCGCAGCGATCGGGGTGAGCGGTCGGCTGAGCTCGCTGAGGCTGCTGGCGGCGGCGTCGAGGTTGCCGACGACGCTGGGTAGGACACGCACGGTCTGCTCGATCTTCTTCTGGTTGTCAGCCGTCACTTGAGTGAGTTGCTGCGCGTCCCCCACCAGGTCGACGATCTGTCCCTGACCGGCGTCGAGGGCGTCGAGAAGAAGGCGAGCTTCGACGCTCAGCTTCTGCAAGTCGCCGCTCTGCGCGGCCAGGGCGTCAACCACTGTGCGTCCTTCGGTGCCGACGTGTCCGAGCCCAGTCATGACCGCGTCGAGGTCCTTGCCACGTCCTTTGGTGGCGGAGCCGAGTGATTGGAGCGCTGAGCTGAGGTGGTTCCGGGTCGGTTCGTCGAGGGTGTTGAGCAACTCATCGACGTCGACCGCTGGCGTGACGGAAGCGCCATCCAGGTGAGTTCCGTCGGCCATCTCTTCGCCATCACCGTCGACCACCTCGACGAAGGAGGATCCGACGAGGGACTTCACGCCGATACGGACGTTGGCACCCTCATGGAGTGGCGACGCTTGGTCTTCGATGCTCAAGGTCACCTTGACCTTGTCACCGTCACGTTCGGTCGACTCGACACGACCGACGCGTACTCCCGCGATCCGCACCTCGCCGAATTCCTTGAGGTTCTTGATGTCGGCTGCTTCGAAGGTCAGACGGTAGTCGCCTCCACGATCGGCGATCAGCGGGATCTCGCCCCCGGACTTCACCCACAGGTAGCCGAAGCCGATCAGGCAGGCGAGGGTGAAGGACACGACCGTTCGAACGCGAGAATCGAACACGACGGACTTCACTCCGGCGCTCGCAGTTGCCTTGACGTTCATGACAGCCCTCCCAGCGGGTCGTAGAGCTTGACGACGACGTTGGCTCGACCGAGGCCTCCGTTGACGTCGCCCAGGCTGAAGGATGAGGAAGTGTTGTAGACGAAGGCACCGAGGTCGTCGAGCCATGGGACCAGCCGCTTGGTCGCCTGGGGCAGGTTCGCTGCCACGGGCCCCAGGTCCGAGACCGCGGAGTTCAGGTCACGTGCCAGCGGACGCAGGTCGTCGACCACCGGCACGGCTTTGCGAACCACTGGGCGCGCCTTCGCGACGAGCGATTGAGCACTGTCGACCGTCTTCGAAAGATCTCTGACCGCGGAGGGAAGCTCCTCCGAGGCAGCATGGAGCTTGCGGAGCACCGGGCTGAGTTCGTCGGTGAGCGACTTGGTCTCGGTCATCGCCTCGCGCAGGGACGTGGTGACGCCGGGCAGCGCGGCCAGTGAGGCAGACATCTCGGCGTCTCGACGGCTGACGACGGCGAGGGTGTCGGCCAGCGAGCTCACCAGGGTGTCGAGGCGCTCATCGTCGTGACCGGCGGCAGTCGCGATCTGGGAGAGCGATGTCACCAGGTGACGAAGGTTCGCACGTCGGCTCTGGAGCGCGTCCACCACGCCGGTGAAGCTGTGGGCAGCGTGGTCGGTGTCTGCGAGTCCCTTCGGGAGGGTGGCGGGCGCCGATGCCAGGGCGATGTCGGCCTGCGTGACGAGATCGGTGAGCGCGGCTCGTGCGCGGTCGTCCAGTTCGTCGAGGAGCTCGTAGGGCTGGACGACGCGCTCGGTCTGCGTGACCGGGATGACACCGTCCTCGGGTAGCCGACCGGCCGCGGGATCGCCGGGGTCCAACGCGATGTACATGACGTTGAGAGGGGTCTTGGACCGAAGGACCAGCCGCGCGTTCTTGTACACGGGATGGCCCTTGTCGACGGACAACATCACGCGGGCGTTGCCTCCGTCGGTGGGCTCGGCGCCCGTGATGCGGCCGACGGGGACACCAGCGATGCGGACCTCTTGGCGAGCCGCGAGCTGTACGGCGGGGGCCTCGTCGAACTCAGCCGCGAACTTGTACTTCGCGTCCCAGGGCTTGATGGTCTGGTAGTTGCCGACGATGGTCGAGGTGACGATGATGCCGACGATCAGCAGGCCCGCGACCAGCAGTGCATCGCCGGTCAGGCCTGGCGTGTTCCTGATCCGCTCAATGGCGGTCGAGTACTTGCTCACGGCACCAATCCCAGGTTCTTGAAGATGGACGATCGCAGTGCACCGGTGATGCCGGCCTGGTCGAGGGCGAGCGTCACGAGGCTCTCGAGGTCGAACGGCAGCCCCGAGAGCGAGCTCAGTCCGACTCCGGCCTGGAAGGCCAGGGTCGACCCGCGCTGGTCCTGCGACATGGAGGCCCGGTCGATGTTGGTCGCCATGTAGGCGAGCTCCTCGTAGAACTTGTGGTCTGCCATGTAGCCGCCGGCGCCGCCCTTGTAGGGCCCGGTGCCCTTCCATGGGTTGAGTACGAATTTGGAGACCGGGCCGGTGACCCGGTCAAGGACTGGGCCGCGGACGTTCGTGAGCACCTCGTCGAGGTTGCGGGCGGTCGGGACGAGCGCCTGGACCGCTGGGCGTGCGTCGCGAAGGAGCGGCTTGAGATCGCTCATGAGCGGCCGCATGTCGCGCAGCAGCGGATCGAGGCTGGAGACGAGGTTCGCGAGCTCGGGCGCCGACGGTCGAAGGGCCTTCGCGGTCGCCGTCAGTTCAGTGACACTGTCGTCGAGGCCACTCAGGCCGCCGCGCGTCGCGGAAAGGGTCTGCGGCAACTTCGCAAGGGTCTCGGCGAGTGCCCCCCGGTTGTCGGCAAGGACGCCGCTCGTGACCCGCAGGTCGCGAGCGATGCCGGCAAGTTGACCATCGCGCCGGGTGGCGACGTCGGCCGTCGCGTTCAGGTCGGTCACCAAGCCTGGGAGGTCCTTCGCCGGTCGGTCCCCTCGCACGGCGTTGAGAACGTCTGTTCCCGGATCAAGGACCGACGGCGCCGTCTTGAGAAGCCCGTTCAGCTCGTCGTCGGCCTCGCCCAGGGTTGCCGAGGTTGTGCCCACCAGCCCTTGCAGGGCTTCGCGAGACGACTTGGGGAGTGCCTCGACTATCTGATCGAGCTCGACCGGAGTTGAGGTGCGTTCGATCGGGATGACCCCGTCGAACTTGCCTTCTCCGCCACCGGCGTGCAGCTCGATTGCGTACCGACCGCCCAGGAGCGTGCGGGGCTCGATGCGAGCGATCGGGGCCGCCCCGAGAGTGTCGAGCGCCTCGTCGTCCACCTTCATCGTGACGATCGTGCTTCCCGTGTCGGTGCGGCGCAGGTCGGTCACGGTCCCGACCGTCAGTCCCGCCATCTTCACCGAGGAGTCGTGGGGCCGAAGCTTGTAGCTGTCGTCGAACTCCGCGGTGATGGTGCGCCCGTCGTAGAGGTAGGACTGGATCTCCGCCTTCGCCACCAGCAACACGAACAGCAGTGCCAGTCCGAGGTAGAACCACGTACCCAGCTTGAGGTGCCGCGCGTCGGCCACCCGGGCACGCGCCTCGGCTCCTCGAACCTGCGTCGCGGGCCTGTCGCTGCGAGTCTTCCGCATCATCAGTTCGCTCCCGACTTGCAGTTGGTGACGGTCGCCTTGTTCCAGGCCGTGCCAGGACAGGGGTAGTACTCGGCCCGGTAGAGCGGGTCAACCGCTCCGCCGATGCTGAACAGACCGACTCCGGTCAGCTGCGCGGCGAAGTAGTGCTGGTTCTGGTCGCCGTCGAGGATGCCGGACAGGAGATCGTTCTGGGAGAAGAACCGGCCGACGTCAGGGACGTAGGGCACGAACGGCTGGAGGAGGGTCGCGAGACTGTTCAGCGATCCCGAGAGTGGTCGGACCAGGGGGCGAGCGTCTTCGACAGTCGTGTCGAGTGCGCGCAGTGCGGGGTTGGCGGCGTCGGCGACGCCGGGCACCTTGTCCAGCGCCTCGGGGGACTCGCGGAGGAAGGCGCGCAGATCCGGGGTGGCGAGGCCCAGGTCGCGGGCGCCGGGATTCAGCTTGCGAAGCGCGACCTCTGCGTCGCCGAGAGGTCGGTAGAGGTCGTCGAGTGCCTTGCCTGTCGAATCGAGAGCGTCGGGCAGCTTTGCGAGCGTCTCTTCGAGCGGCCGGCCGTCGTCAACTCCGACG
This sequence comes from Nocardioides sp. Root240, assembly GCF_001428825.1. GTDB lineage: Bacteria > Actinomycetota > Actinomycetes > Propionibacteriales > Nocardioidaceae > Nocardioides. Next base: position 17,129 of record NZ_LMIT01000011.1, read on the forward strand.
GCTTGGACTGTGCGGTCTACGTTCCGCACCAGGCCTTCGATCTGTGCGGTTCGGCCGTTGAAGCGGTTGACGAGGCGATCCGCGGTGACCAGAAGTGAGTCGATGTCTGTGGCGTCGCTGCCTGCGACCCTCATCACCGTCTTCAGATTCCTGAGCAGCTGGGGAGAGGCGTTCAGGACGACCTGCAGATCCTTGCTGTGGCCCGTCAACCCGGTCGCGAGTGAGCCAACGGCGCTGCGCAACGCGGCTCGGGTCTTGGGGTCGAGCGCGGACAGCACGTCTTCCAGGGAGGTGGAGCTCGTGGTCGCAGCAACGGGGATGGGCGAGTCGCCGAGAGGTCCCGCTTCTGCGGTGCCGGGGTCGAAGCCGACGTACTTCTTGCCCAGGGCAGAGAAGTTGCCGACGAAGGCGGAGGCGTCCTTGAACACCTCCACGTTCCCATCGAGCCGCAGTGTCACTTCGGCGATGCCGTCGACGATCTGGATGTCGCTGACAGTGCCGACCCTCAGGCCGTTCTGCTTGACCTCCTTGCCGGGCTTGAGGATGCCGACGTCCTCGAACTGTGCCTTGACTTCGGTGTAGCGCTTGCCCGGGAGCGCGCCCCCGGTCTGCACGATGCCGCCGACCCATGCGACGAGGACGAAGAGGGCGACCACGCCGATACCGACGATGATCTTGCGTGCTGCATCCCGATGAATTGGTCGGCGGCTCACTTGGTGCCTCCCAGGAGCTGGTTGAGCAGATCTTCTTCCTGCGCTGCCGACAGCCCCAACGCACTGGTCGGATCGGTTGCGGACTTGCTCGAGGCCTTGGGCGGCTGTTTGCCGAGCAGGCCGAGGAGTCCTCCCACGGTGTCGAGAAGGCCGTCGACTCCGCCGGTCAAGCCGGGCAGGACGTCGAGGTTGGGCAGGCCTCCGCCCTTCGAGCCCGTGGAGCCCTTGCTCGTCGCCGGTCCATTGTCTGTCAGGCCGGCCGGAATCAGGGACTGCGCCAGCGCCTTGAGGGTCGTCGGGGTTGCGTAGACGACTCCACGGAAGTAGTGGGAGAGGCCATCGCGTCCGTTGGTGCTGAGCGACCACTTGCGGACGAAGTCCATGACGTCCTGCAGGTGGACGTCGAGCAGCTCTCGGCTTGTCGGCTTGAGGGCCGCCGCCGACGACGCCAGGTCCGGGCCCGCCTGACGCAGTTGTGCCACCACGGGTGCCGCGGTGTCGAGCAACTTGTCTGCTTCGTCGAGAACTGGCTTGAGCGAGGCCAGTGCGGGATCGGCCGAGTCTGCGAAGTCGCGGAGCTCGTCCACGACGTCCTCGAGGTTGCCGGTGAGGGGGCGAAGCGCACGCAGCGTCGGCGTTCCGGCGCGCGCGGTGGCCCGGAAGCGCTCCAGCGTTCGCTGGGCGGAAGTGAGGGTTGCTGGCAGGTCGCTGATGGTCTGCTCGAGCGCGGTCTGCTGGTTGGCGAGTGCACGCAGCGTGTCTCGAGTTGACTCGATGAGGGAGTCGAGAGTCTTGCCGCCGTCAGCCGCGAGCGAGGCGACGACCGGGTCGGTCGCCTTGACGAGGCTCGTCAAGACATCGTTCTGCTCAGAGAGGATGTTGCCGACGCGAGCGGACTCCTGCATGGCCGGGCTGAGCACCTTGAGCGCTTTGGCGAGGTCCGCGCCGTTGTCGTCCAGGCCCTCCCCGAGTGTGGTGATGACCGAGGCGAGGCCGGCCGCGGTGGGGTCCTCGAACGTGTTCAGGACGTCTTGGAGGGTCACCTCGATGGATGTGCGTTCTTCCGGGATTACTGCGTTGTCCATGAACGGCGCGTCGTCGGATCCGGGATTGAGGTCCACGTAGCTCTCGCCAAGAAGGTTGACCGGCTTGAACTGGATCGATGCGTCATTGTGGAGCGGGAGTACTCCGTCCGCTAGGTCGAGCAGTAGGCGTGCCTTGTCTCCCTTGAGCTCGATGTCCGTCACTTCGCCGACCCGCACGCCGGAAACCCGGACGTCCGCACCGTTCTCGAGCTGTCCTGCATCGACGACGGTGACCTCGACGGTGTTGTCATCCACGTCGTTTCCCGACACGACGTTGACGCCGGCCGCGATGACGGCGAGGCCGGCAACGGCGATGCCGGCTCGTCGGAGCGCGCTGCTTGATGTCATCGGATTCCATCCCCGTTCGCGTCAGTCCACGGCTGGTTGATCAACGAGCCGGGCGCTGGCTCCTGCACCTGCGACATCCCGGGCGGCAGAATCCCCGGATTGCTGTTGAACGACGACGCCGAGACCGGGATCATGGCGCGGCCGAAGTGACCGGCTGCGTTCTTCGCGGAGAACAACGACGCCCAGTTGGTGAGGAAGCCGATGAGCTCCGGAGTGTAGGGGCGCAGAAAGCTGACCGCTGGTTGAAGCTGTGTCAGGGCTGTTTGTACGTCCGGGATCGTCTGCGTGGCGATCTTGAGCAGACCGGGAGTCTGCTCGAGCAGACGATCCACTGCGTTGAGCGTGGGACGCAGCTCGGCGACGACGGGGCGAAGGTCCTGAAGCACGGGGTCGAGTCGCCGGGCGACCGACGGAAGCTTCGCGACCGCCGGCTGCAGGTCCTCGAGCAGCGGGACGGTCTCGTCCACAGCGCCGGGGACCTTGCTCAGGAGGCTGTCGGCCGTCGTGAGGGTGGCCGGAACTTCGTCGAGCGCGGTGCGCAGCTGGTCGGCGTGGCGCACGGCAACCCCCACCAGGGCCCGAAGGTCGGTGACCGTGCCGGCAACGTCGGCATCGCGCGTCGAGAGCGCGGCGGTCACCTCGTGCAGGTTGGCGATCAGCGAGCGGATGGCGTCGCCGTCCTTGCCCACACCCTCGAGCACCTCTCCCAATCCCTTGACGAAGGGACCAGCCTGGTCGAGGGTCGTGTTCAGGTCCTGGTCGCTGCGTCGCAGAGTGGCGTCCAACTGTCCAACGAGCTGCTGCACCTTGGCTCGGGTCGGACCGTCCAGCATGGCGGCGATGTCGTCGAGTTCGACGCGTTCAGTCGTTCCGCGCACGAGCTTTCCCCGGGGAAGGACCGGGTTGTCCGTCGGCCCCGGTTCCACGTCGACGTACCGACGGCCGACAACGGAGTTCCAGCGCACGTGGACGTCGGTTCCTGCGTGGAGTGGACCGCTGTCGGGATTGATCTCGAGTCGAAGTCTCGCCTGGTCGCCCTCCACCCGGATGTCGGCGACCTTGCCCACGTCTTGACCGCCGATGCGCACGACACTGCCCGTCACCAACCCGTCAGCGGCGGGCGTCAGCGCGTCGATCACATACGGCTCGTCATCGGCAGCGAACCGGAAGGCCGCGATCGCCAGGAGCATGACCAGCCCGCCGACCAGCCACGGCCTGCTGCGATTGCGAAGGTGGGTTGCCACGTCAGTCCATTCCCAGAGGGCCTTCAGCAGCACCAGCGAGGAACTGGCGCACGAAGGGGTTGTCGGAGTTGAAGGCGCCGTCGGCGTCGCCGTAGTGAACGACCTTGCCCTTCCAGATCACGGCGACGTAGTCACTCACCGTGCGCGCAGTGGGGATGTCGTGGGTGATCACGATGTAGGTGCCCCCGTGCTCTGCGTGAACCTTCTGGATCAGGTGGGAGAGCAGCTTCGTGCGCACCGGGTCGAGACCGGAGTCAGGCTCGTCGAAGAGCACGACGTCGGGCTTGAGCACCAGCGCCCGGGCGAAACCAGCGCGCTTGCGCATGCCACCGGAGATCTCGTTGGGCGCCTTGTGGATCGCCTTCTCCAGACCGACCTCGATCATGTTCGACATGACGATCTCGCGGATGTCCGACTCGGGCATGTCGGTGTGCCGGCGCAGCGGGAAGGCGACGTTGTCGTAGAGGTTCATGGAACCGAACAGCGCACCATCCTGGAAGAGGACCCCGAAACGCTTGCGCAGCTCGAAGCGCTCCTCTTCGGAGACACCCCAGATGTCGGTGCCGAAGACCCGCACCTCGCCGGCGTCCGGCTCGAGGAGCCCGACGATGTGCTTGAGCAGCACGCTCTTCCCGGTTCCTGACGGACCGAGCACGGTCGTGATGGCGTCATCCTGGAAGTCCAGCGAGAGTCCGTTGAGGATGTGCGAGGACCCGAAGCTCTTGTAGACGTCCCGAACCTGGATGGTGTGCTGGGGTCCAGCAGACTGGGCAGCCTGCTCTGCGTGAGGGAGTACGGCGGTCATGTGGTCTCCTGGTGAGAGCGAGGACGGATGCTGGCCGCCAAGGCGGCGGGACGGGCGGCGCCTGAGGAATCCGAGGGAAGCCAAGACTCGGAAAGGATCGTCGGCCCGGGCGCCGCACCCCGTGCCCTCCGGTGCGCTCCCCTGCGAATCGGGTGCATCTCGCTCCTCGCTGTCCCTCTGGTGTCTTGTTGTCTGGATGAACGTCGCGTCCGGGCGAGGCGTGGCCCCCGTCACACAGGTGACAGATTACGCATGATGTCGCTTGTGTGCCAGCGTTTGGATCAGAAAGTTCCGGCGGAATGCAGCCCGTCAGACCTGCTTCGTTCGCGACGTCGGACCTCGCCGCACAACCCTCGGCCGACGCTGCCCGGACGACATCTGGTCGCTAGCCACGCTGCGCCTGCGGGCCGGCGCCGACTCGCTCGGACACTCAGGTGCCGAAGGCGGCGCCGTAGTCATTCGCATAGAACAACTGCGCCAGCATCAGGGCGATCAGGCTGATCAGCACCAGGTTGACCAGCATCGACTGCGCGGTGTTCCTCCCCACCCCGACAGGGCCGCCGGAGGCGTTGTATCCGTAGAACGTCGCCACGACGGTGATCACGAACCCGATGACGGTTCCGGAGATGGTCGCGAAAGCCAGTTCAGCCGGCCCCTGGAGCAGGAACAGCACATCGGTGTAGCCGCCCGCCGACACCGCCTCCAGCAGGTCGACGTAGAACAGCCCGCACGCCATGAAGAAGATCTGGAGGGCGATGACGAACATCGCAGGAATGACGATGATCGCGGCGACGACCTTGGTTCCGACGAGGTAGGGAAGCGATCGCACGCCCATCACGTCCATGGCGTCGATCTCTTCGCTGATTCGCATGGCGCCTAGCTCGGCCACGATGCCACAGCCGTACTTGGAGGCCAGGACCCACCCGAATACGATGACGAGCACTCCTCGCATCATCGGCACGGCGGGGATCGCTCCTGCGTAGCTCTCGAGCCCGATGCCTTCGAAGAGGAAGGTGGTCGTGATCCCGACGAGCGCACCCATCATGAAGATCATGAAGAGGATGACCAGCATGTTGCCGCGGATCAGGACGGCACTCTGCCGGACCACCTCTGCGGGATAGAGCCTGATGGCCGCCGGGATGGACCTGATGACGTCGACTCCAAAGCCGACGAGTCCGCCGGACTGTCGTACAGGATGGGCGAGTGGCCCCAGCAACGATTCCGGTTCCGAGGTCCTGCCGGAGCGCTGCGCGGCAGCGTCGTCTGTCACAGCGTCGCGCGGAGTGGTGTCGGTCATCGCAGGGCCCCCAGCCCCGGGAAGAATCCCAGGATCAGTGCGTTGTAGCCGAGCTGCATCACGAAGAGCGCCATGAACGCCGAGACCACAGCCTGGTTGACGGCCTTGCCGAGGCCGATGGCACCGCCGGAGGCCGACAGGCCCTTGTAGGCACAGACTGCACCGATCAGTAGGCCGGCAAGGAAGCAGTTCAGCACCAACGCACCGATCTCCACCGTGCTCATCGTGGTCCAGACGAATGCACCGTAGAAGTCAGCCGGCGGGATGCCGGCGATGAGCGTGGATCCGAGCTGCGATGACAGCACTGTGATCAGCTCAGCCGGAATCGCCAGCAGCGTGGTCAGCAGCGTGATCGACACGATGCGGGGCACGACCAGCGCGCGCACCGGGTCGATGCCCATGACCTCCATGGCATCCAGCTCCTCGCGAACCTTTCGCGATCCCAGCTCCGCCGTGCAGGCCGCGCCGACGACGCCCGCGACGAGCAGGGTCGCGACCCAGACCGTGAAGCTTCGCGTGGACTGGACGAGCAACAGTGGACCGTACAGCTCTGAGACGCCAGCGTTCTGGATCCACGTCACCGAGGGGACCGCGAGGGTCATCAGGAAGCCCGCGAGCGCTATCGAGATCGACAGCCAGGATCGCTTGATGGTGTAGCTCATGTCGTCCAGCACATCGCCCCAGTAGCCACGGGGATGGCGGACAGCGCTCCACAGGACCTTGCCCAGGAGGACAGCCGTCCCGCCAGCTTCGAGCGCTACCGATCGGACCGGGCCGGGGAGATAGGCGACAGCACTGGAGAGGCGGCCGCCGTACGGTCCGTCCGGCTCGATCGGCGGACCGTCGTAGGAAGCGGCGTCGGCTTCAAGTTCCTGGGTCATCGTGCTTCCTTGAGAAGGGCGTCATGCGATTCGTGGGCGGCGCAGGTCGGTTCGGTCGCCGAGCTTGGCCACGCACCTGAGCGTGCCGTGGGTCACATGGATGACAGATTACGCATACTGTCGCCTGAATGACAAGGACTCGGACTTCATCTCGACCCGTCGCTGGCTTGTCTGCCGTCGGGCTGCAAGAGCTCGAGGTCTACGGCGACGTGAGGACGTCCCACACGGCGTCCTCGCCGAGGCCGGCGGCTGCCCCGCCCAGCGACGTTGCCCATTGGTGCTCGGACCCTGCTTCATCCCGCCACGCCCAGAGCCTGGAGGTGTAGAGGTGCAGTGGATACTCGGCGGTGATACCCATCCCGCCGTGCAGCTGGTGCGCCAGCCGGGCTGCGACGGTGGCTGCTCGCGCGGCGGTAACACGTGCCGCTGCCACTGCGGCGGTTGTCTCAGCGGAATCCAACCGGTGCAGGGCATGGTCTTTTGCGCGCTGCAGCCCGGCCTCGACCTGGACCAGCTCTGCCTTGACGGTCGCGAGGAGTCCGGCGACTGCCGGGATCCTGACCAGCGGCGCACCGAACTGCTCTCGTCCGTTGACGTAGTCCCGCGTCAGGCCGTAGGCACTCTCGATCGTGCCCGCCAGCACCGCCGCCCAGAGGAGGGCAAGGCGGTTCCGGATCGCCGCAACACTGGGCGCCGAGGCGACCACGACGGCGGCATCACAGTTAAAGGTGACATCATCACGCTCTTCGCCCGCCTCGTTGACACGCGGTACGATCCGCACGGACTCACGCCTCAAGTCCACGAGGTGAACGCCAGAGGCGCTCACCACCAGCAGTACTGCTGCGTGTCGTGCCCAAGGCACCTCGAAGAGGTCCACCGTCCCGCCGCCCAGGTTCAGTACGACGTCCGGAGCCAGCATCGACACGGTGCAGACACCCGGAGGCGCAGGCACGTTGGCCTCCCCCAGCGCCCACCGCGCGATCCCGTTCTCCAGGAGAGGGCTGCTGACCACGTGCCGACCGACGGACTCTGCGAGGGCGATCAGGTCCGTCAGATCCCCTCCCGACCCACCCACGTCCTCGGCGAGCCCCACCCCGGCGAGCCCGAGATCTTCGAGAGAAGTCCAGATCGCCGGCAGATCGCCTGCCGGCGGCTCCTGAGCTCCCTTTGCCAGGTCGGCGATGAGCGAGTCGACCGCTGCAGAGGTTTCGTCCATCACTTCACTTCCTGACGTGCGATCAGCGAGAGCAGCACCTCTGCCGCTCCCCCCCGGATGCTGTACCCGGGCGAAGCGAGGAGTGCTTGTCGGAACCCGTCGTTCCGCAGTCGCCCGGGTCGCAGGCCCGAGTCTGAATAGGCCTTGCGGGCGACTTCCAGGACGTCGTGCTCAAAGGCGTTGCCGAGGTACTTCAACGTCGCCGCTTGCTGGACCGGCGCCTCTCCGGCATCCAGCGCACGTGCGACCTGCCACGCGAGCTGGCGCAAGGTGGCCAGCCTGGCGACGAGATGCCCGAGGTCGGCACGGACGTCGATCACGCCGTCGCGAGCCACATCGAGGAGCTCTGCGAAGACCGGGTAGGTGCTCAGGAATCGTTCGGGCCCGCCCCGTTCGAACGACAGCTGTTCGACGACCTGCGCCCAGCCGTTGTCGATCGACCCCAGCACTCTGCCATCAGGAACGAAGGCATCCTCGAACAGGACCTCGTTGAAATGGTGCTCGCCCGCCAGGTCGACGATCGGCGAGACACTGATTCCTGATGTGTCCATGTCGAGGATGAACTCGGTCAGTCCCGACTGCTTCTTCTCGCCGCGACTGGTGCGCGCCAGCAGGTACATGTGGGTCGCGTGATGAGCACCGCTGGTCCAGATCTTGCGGCCCTTGATCACCCAGCCGCCGTCGACCTTGGTCGCGGTCGTTCGAAGTGAGGCGAGGTCGGAGCCGGCTTCAGGCTCGCTCATGCCGAGGCAGAACACGTAGTCGGCAGCCACGATCCCGGGCAGGATCTCCTTGCGTAGTGTTTCGCTGCCGTGCCGGATGATCGCCGGACCGATCTGCCGGTCCCCGACCCAGTGGGCCGCGACCGGAGCTCCCGCGCGCAGAAGCTCCTCGGTCACCGCAAGGCGTGCCGTGTTCGACAAGCCCCGACCCCCCACGTCGGTCGGCCAGGTGATCCCGATGAGGCCGCGCCGCGCCAGCTCCTTGCTGAAAGCCGGATCGAAGCCTCGGAGCCAGCTGTCGCTACGAGGCTGGTAGCGGCCCTGCTGCCTCCACGTCTCGACGAGAGCCCGGACTTCACGGCGCAAGTTCACGTGCTCGTCGCGCGGCGCCGCTCCGACTGCGTTCGAACTGGACATCGGTCAGTCACTTTCCGGTGAAGGTGCCTTGGCGACGATCCCTGAAGGCCGACATTGCCTCGTTGGCGTCGTCTGTCGAGGTCACCACGGCGAAGTGGGAGGAGATCAGGTCGAGCGCCGTACGCAGATCGCTGCGTAGGCCCGAGTACACCGCCCGCTTGATCATCTGGACGGCAACGGGAGGTTGCGCTGCCAGGGTGACCGCGAGTTGACGGACCTGCTCGTCGAGTTGGTCGTCCGGACAGACCTCATCGACGATGCCGAGAGCCAGCGCCCGATCTGCGTCGATGAACTCTCCGGTCCACAGCAGCCGAAGCGCAGTTCCGAGGCCCGCAACACGCGGCAGGTAGAAGCACCCTCCATCGCCCGGCACCAGCCCAGCGCGGATATAGCCCTCCGACATGCGCGCCGACGATGCCGCCAGGCGGATGTCGGCCATGAGCGCCATGTCCATACCGGCTCCGATGGCGAAGCCGTTGATTGCCGCCAGATAGGGCTTCGAGAGTGCCTCGGCGGCATGCGCCACGTGATGTACCCGCTTGGCGAGCATGTCCTTCTCCGCCAGCGGCGTGCGCTCTCGCTCACCGAAGATGCTCAGGTCGACCCCGGTGCAGAAGGAGTCACCGGATCCGGTGAGCACGACGACCCGAACGTCCGGGTCGGACTCGGCGCTCCGAAGCGCGTCGGCCCACTGGTCGACGATCTCGAGAGTGAAGGAGTTCTTCTTCTCGGGCCGGTTGATCCGAATGGTCGCGATGTGGTCCGAGACCGTGTACTCGAAGTCAGCCATCGTTCTCCCCTGTGACATCGAAGGTGGTGTTGGCGCCCGCGGTAGCACTGGCCTCGCCGTTCGAGGCCGTGGCTGACCTGAAGCCCGCCACGGCCTCGGCGAAGTCGTCGCTCGCGACGTTGATCGCCTGAGCACGCGCCTCGTTCTGCATGGCCTGCTCGAGAGTCAGTGACATTGCCTCATCGATGAGACGCTTCGTCTGAACCAGCGCCAGCCGAGGACTTGCCACCAGGCGTTCGACGAGATGCTCGACCTCCGTCTCGAGGTCGAACGACGGTACGACCTTGGTGACGAGCCCGAAGTCGAGCGCCTCCTCCGCCGAGATGGTCTCGGCCAAGAGGCACAGCAACTTGGCGCGGCGCACACCCACGAGCCGTGGGAGTATCCAGCTCCCCCCGCCGTCGACCGAGAGCGCCCGCTTGACGAAGATCTCCGAGAATCGAGCGCGGTCCGACGCAATTACGAAGTCGCAACCGATGGCCAGGTTCATTCCGACACCGAAGGCGACGCCGTCGACCTGTGCGACGGTCGGAATGGGCAGGCGGTGGAGGGCGAGGATCACTTGGTTGAACCACTCCATTCGCTCGAGCTGCGTGCGATGGCTCGGTGCACCTCCAGAGATGTCGGCGCCGGCGGAGAAGTTCGCTCCGGCTCCGGTGATCACCAAGGCACGGACGTCGGGATCGTTCGCGACGGCGGCCAGTCTCTCCTGCAGCTGTGACCACGTCGCCGTGTCGATCGCGTTCTTTCGCTCCGGCCGGTTGAGAACGAGCCGCGCACACCCGTCCGCCTGCCTCCATTCGACTTCGCTCATGGTCAGCGAGGCGCCATGCGGATCGCGCCGTCGAGACGAATGGTCTCGCCGTTCAGCATCGGGTTGTCGATGATGTGGGCGGCGAGCGAGGCGTACTCGTCGGGAGTTCCGAGACGCTTGGGGTGCGGGACCGACGCACCGAGCGAGTCTCGAACCTCCTGGGAGAGCCTGCCCAGCAGGGGGGTCTCGAAGATGCCGGGCGCGATCGTGCACACACGGATCTCCTTGCCCGCGAGGTCGCGCGCGGCGACGAGCGTCATTCCGACGACGCCAGCCTTCGAGGACGCGTAGGGGATCTGGCCGATCTGACCCTCGAACGCGGCGACCGACGCCGTCATGATGATGACGCCGCGCTCGCCGTCGACCGACTCCGTGCGAGCCAGGCGGGCGGCGGCCAGGCGCAGGACGTTGAAGGAACCGACAAGGTTGATGTTGATGACCTTCGTGTAGTGCTCCAGAGGCGCCGGATTGCCTTGCTTGTCGAGGATCCGCAGCGTGTGACCGGAGCCGGCACAGTGGACGACGGCACGGATCGTGCCTGCCTTCTCCGCTGCGTCCAGCGCCTCGTTGACCGAGTGCTCGTCACGGACGTCGCCACCAACGAAGTGTCCGCCGAGCTGGTCGGCGACGGCCTGTCCGTCAGAAGTTGGCAGGTCGAGGATGGTGACCGTGGCTCCGGACTTCGCGAGGATGCGAGCTGTTGCGAGCCCGAGTCCCGATGCACCGCCGGTGACCAGGACTGAGGTGTTTTCGATCTTCATCGGTGTTCCTTTCGGAGGTTTGGTCTGAGCTGGAGGCCGGCTCAGAGCCGCTCGATCAGGGTTGCGTTGGCCATGCCGCCGGCCTCGCACATGGACTGCAGGCCGAAGCGACCGTTGGTGTCCTCGAGCGCGTGGAGCATCGTGGTCATCAGGCGGGCGCCCGATCCTCCGAGCGGGTGCCCCAGCGCGATGGCTCCGCCTGCGGGGTTCAGCCTGGCCGGGTCGGCGTCGAACTCGGACTGCCATGCAAGGGGCACTGGTGCGAATGCTTCGTTGATCTCGTAGTGATCGATGTCATCGATGCCGATACCCGCCTTGGCGAGCAGCTTGTGGGTGGCCGGAATCGGTCCCGTGAGCATCAGGATCGGATCGTCGGCAGCGACTGCGAAGCTGTGGAATCGCGCGCGGGGGGTGAGGCCGAGCTGCTCGGCCCGAGTGGCGCTCATGACCAGCATGGCGCTGGCGCCGTCGGTGATCTGCGACGAGTTGCCCGCGGTGACCGACCAGTCGATCTCCGGGAATCGCTCCAGGTGCGCGGGATTCTCGAAGGCCGGCTTCAGCTCGGCCAGCTTTGCCGGGGTGGTCGACGGGCGAATCGTCTCGTCCCTGTCGACGACGACTTCATTCCCTGCCTCGTCGGTCACGACGATCGGCACGATCTCGCGCTGGAATCCGCCATCGGCCTGACGGGCGGCGGCGCGAGCGTGTGAGTTCGAAGCGTAGGCATCCTGCTGCTCGCGCGACAGCTTCCACTTCGCAGCGATGAGTTCGGCGGAGATGCCCTGCGGGATGAGTCCGGGCGCGAAGCGCTGCGCGACAGACGGTCCGTAGGGGTCCATCCCGATCGCGCTGGCACCCATGGGGATACGACTCATGGACTCGACGCCAGCGACGACGGCGATGTCGTACGCGCCCGCCATCACTCCCTGCGCCGCGAAGTGAGCTGCCTGCTGGCTGGAGCCGCACTTGCGCTCGACCGTGGTCGACGGGACGTGGATGGGCAGGCCAGCTGCGAGCCACGCCATCCGGCCGACGTTCCCCGCCTGCTCGCCCACCTGGCTGACGCATCCGGTCAGCACGTCGTCGACCTGTCCCGGGTCGATTCCGACCCGGTCCAGCAGGCCCTTGACGGTCTGGGCCAGCAGCTCGACCGGGTGGAGGCTCGAGAGCGCGCCGCCTGCCTTGCCCTTCGCCATGGGCGACCTGACCGCATCAACGATCACCGCATCGATCATCTGAGTTCTCCTCGACCTGCATGGGAGTCAAGCGTCCGCGTCCCCTGCGACTCTGCTTGCTCGAACCGTTATCTTGGGCGACAGATTACAGATGCTGTCGCATGTTGCCAATACCCTTCAGTGCTCTGCGCTTCCAGTGACGGCAACTCGTTGACCAGCGACAGATGACAATGTATGTTGATCGTCACCTTGTCGAGAGGATCAACGTAGTGGAGTTCCAGCTCTCGGTCGACGGGCACGGAGTCGACAGCGCGGCTCGGTTCCCCGTGGAGAATCCGGCCACCGGTCAGGTCTTCGCGTACGCTCCCGATTCCTCGGCGAGCACCGTCGACAGTGTCATGGCGTCTGCCTCCAACGCCTTCGCACGCTGGAGATCCGGCGATGGCGCTCGATGCGAGGCGCTGGCACGATGCGCTGCCGCGATCATGTCCGCAGCCGACGAGCTCGCCGCACTGCTGACGGCCGAGCAGGGAAAGCCTCTCGCCGACGCGATGTCCGAGGTTCGTGCCACCGCCGGGTGGTTCAGCCACTTCTCGAAGTTCACCGCGCCGAGCGAGATTCTCCAGGATGACGCCACAGCGCTCGTCGATGTGAAGCGGAGTCCTCTGGGGGTGGTCCTGGCCATCACCCCTTGGAACTACCCGTTGCTCCTCGCTGGCTTCAAGCTCGCCCCTGCACTGCGCGCAGGCAACACCGTGGTCCTGAAGCCGTCTCCGTACACACCTCTATCCAGCCTCGCTCTCGGCGAGATCCTGTCCGCAGTCCTGCCCTCAGGTGTCGTGCAGGTCATCACGGGTCTCGACAGCCTGGGGCCCGTCCTCACCAGACATCCGCAGGTGCGAAAGATCAGTTTCACCGGCTCGACCACGACCGGACGGCTGGTCGCGGAGAGCGCCGCACGCGGCTTGAAGCACGTCACGTTGGAGCTCGGGGGCAACGACGCGGCCATCATGCTCGACGACCTCACGCCGCGGGATGTGGTGGATCGGATCTTCTGGTCCGCCTTCGCGAACAACGGGCAGACGTGTATTGCGATCAAGCGGTTGTACGTGCCCCGATCGAGCTACGAGGAGACCGTCGACCTCTTGGCTGAGTGCGCCAACCAGGTCGCCGTGGGAGCTGGCGACCAGGAGGGCATCCGCCTCGGTCCGTTGAACAACGCGCTCCAGCTCGAGACCGTTTCGAGCATGGTCGACGCCGCGGTGCGGGCGGGTGCCGACGCGGTCACCGGCGGCAGGCTGATCGACCGCCCCGGCTACTTCTACGAACCCACCATCGTCACAGGTGCCGCTGACGACTCCGACCTGGTGGCCCGCGAGCAGTTCGGCCCGGCGCTCCCGGTCCTCGTCTACGACGACCTGGACGAGGCCGTGGAGCGGGCCAATGCCACCGACTTCGGCCTTGGCGGTTCCGTGTGGGGGACGGACCGCGAACGCGCAGCGAGCGTGGCATCGCGCCTCGACTGCGGCAACGCGTGGGTCAACACCCACATGACCTTGTCGCCGAACCTGCCGTTTGCGGCCACCAAGAGCAGCGGCCTCGGCGTCGAGAACGGCCTACTCGGCTACCTGAGCTTCACCGAGCTGCAAACCCGGCACATCCCCAAGGGATGAACCGAACAACCGATCTGGAGACACTGTGACTGAAACCGTCATCGAAGCGCCCGCGCTCCTCGTCGAGCGCCAGGGCCACGTGCTGATCCTGACCATCAACCGCCCGTCGGCGCGCAACGCGATCGATGTCGACGTGACCGAGGCTCTCGGTGACGCGATGGAAACGGCAGATGCGGACCCGGAGGTACGTGTCGTCGTGCTCACGGGCGCGGGCGACAAGTCGTTCTGCGCCGGCGCGGACCTGAAGGCGATCGCGCGCGGAGACAACCTCCTGCCGACCACCGGCAAGCGGGCGAAGTGGGGGTTTGCGGGCTACGCGAGCCACCACATCTCCAAGCCCACCATCGCTGCCGTCAACGGGGCCGCTCTCGGAGGCGGAACGGAGCTGGTGCTCGCCAGCGACATCGTCGTTGCCGCCGAGACCGCCGTGTTCGGCCTCCCCGAGGTCAAGCGCGGCATCATCGCCGGAGCCGGCGGCGTCTTCCGCCTTCCACAGCAGGTCTCGCCCAAGATCGCGAACGAGCTGATCTTCACCGGCGAGCCGGTGACTGCTGCTCGGGCGCTCGAGCTGGGCCTGGTGAATCGGGTCGTGGCTGCCGACGAGGTGATGGCGACCGCACTGGGCCTGGCCGACCTCATTGCGGCGAATGCTCCGCTGGCCGTGCAGGCCAGCAAGCGCGTCTCGCAGCAACTCATCGACGGCGTAGCGGTCACAGAGGAGCACCGGTGGGAGATCTCGGCCGCCGAGCGTGCCGGCGTTCGCGAGTCGGAGGACGCGAAGGAGGGTCCCCGCGCCTTCGCAGAGAAGCGCCCGCCCGTGTGGCGGGCACGCTGACCCACGGCCGAGCTCCCTGAACCTCGACGAACGGACCTACCCCTCGTGCCCATCGAGAACGACCACGCTTCGGCCCCACCCTCTGGCCCGTTGACCTCGCTCCGCGTCATCGAGCTCGCCGGCATCGGGCCCGGGCCCTTCGCCGCGATGATGCTTGCCGACATGGGCGCCACGGTGATTCGGATCGACCGCGCTGACGCGGTTCCCGCAACCAGGCCAACGGGGGCGCACCCGGACGTGCTCAACCGTGGGCGCCGGTCGATCGCCGTCGACCTCAAGTCCGATGCCGGTCGAGATCTCGTCCTGGACCTGGTCGAGACCGCGGACATCCTGATCGAGGGATATCGGCCGGGCGTGACCGAGAGGCTCGGCCTCGGCCCCGCCGACTGCCTCGCCCGGAACGCGAGGCTGGTCTACGGACGCATGACCGGCTGGGGACAGACCGGCCCGATGTCGCAGTTCGCCGGTCACGACATCAACTACATCGCGCTCACCGGTGCCCTGCATGCCGTGGGACGGGCGGGTGAACGTCCGGTGCCTCCGCTGAACCTGGTCGGCGACTTCGGTGGCGGTGGTCTGATGCTCGCCTTCGGCATGGTCTCCGCCGTTCTCGAGGCGCGCTTGTCAGGTCGCGGACAGGTCGTCGACGCCGCGATGGTCGACGGCGCGAGTGTGCTGACGACCGCGATCCACGGCCTGCGCAACCGCGGGATCTGGGGTCGCCCTCACGGTGAGAACCTCCTGGACACCGGTGCGCCCTTCTACGAGGTCTACGAGTGCGCCGACGGCAAGTACGTGGCTGTTGGTGCGATCGAGCCCCAGTTCTACGCCGAGCTCGTGCGGCTCACCGGATTCGAGGGAGACCCCGACGACGCGGACCGGATGAACTCCGGATCGTGGCAATCCGCCAAGAAGCAATGGGCCGATCTCTTCGCCACGCGGACTCGCGACGAGTGGATCGAGCTCGGCGGATCATCCGACGCCTGCCTTGCACCAGTACTGGACTGGGACGAGGCGCCGAATCATCCGCACCTCGCAGCGCGCGAGACCTACGTCGAGCATGCCGGAGTCGTACAACCAGCACCGGCACCCCGGTTCGCAGAGACGCCCGGCCGAATCCAGCGTCCAGCCCCGTACCCGGGCGACCACACGGACGAGATCCTGCAGGAGGCGGGTCTGGGCGACGAAGCCGTGCGCCGGCTGCGCCAGGCTGGGACCGTTCGCTAGGCCTTGGGGGCCTGATCCAGCGTGGTCTCAGCGAGCGCTCGGTGGTCCGGTACCGCGCCAGCCTGTCGACGTTCTTCGCCTGGTGCGTGCGGGAGAAGGCGGTCGTGCGCAATCCGGTGACCGCGACGAAGGTCCCGAGGTCTTCGGAGGAGCCGACGGAGATGCGGCCGTGGACCGAGGCCGAGCTCGAGGCCACCTACGACCGCTGGAAGGCACGGGACCCGCACCTGGCTGACGTGCTCCTCGTGCTCGGCTGGACTGGGATGCGATGGGGCGAGGCGCGCTCCGTGCTGGTCGAGGACGTGGTCGACGTACCCACGCCCGGGCTGCTGGTGCGGCGCTCGCAGACCGAGGGTGGCGCGATCAAGGCCACGAAGGGTCGCCGCGGGCGTCGGGTGCCGGTTGCTGATCGCGTCCTGCCGATCGTCCAGCGCATGGCGGAGGGCAAGGAGCCGACCGACCTGCTGATCACCACGGGCGGAGGAGCTCAGCTCCATCGCACCGCTGTGCTGCGCACGGTCAAGTGGGACCAGACCGCGGGTGGCCGGCGCATCCACGACCTGCGGCACACGGCTGCGTGCCTGTGGCTGGCACGTGGCGTGGACCCCGGCACCGTGCAGGCGTGGATGGGGCACGAGTCGATCGCGACCACGAACCGCTACCTGCACTTCCTCGGCACGTCGGCGGCCCAGGCCGGGCTTGATCGGTTGAACGACCCGAGCCGCGGCCCCGCCGTGAGACCCGACCTCGAGACCGAGGCGTCAGACCGCCTCGGTCGGAGCACCCGGGAGGCGCTGCGCGGCACGCCCACCGGCCGGGGGTACGCCGGGGGTAAGCGGGACGGCCCAGCGCGGTGAACCCCGTCCATGGAAGTCCCAACCCAATAGACCCGAAAACGCGAGAACCGGCAGGTCAGAGGCGACCTGCCGGTTCTTGCTTGCTGGTGGAGGTGAGGGGATTNCGAACGAGACGCGCTACCAACTGCGCCACACCCCCAAGCGAGGGGAAACGTTAGCACCACGCCCGCAGCCGGAACGAATCCGGGGTGGGACGCTCAGCCCTCCGCGTTGCGGGCCCGAGCCTCGTGGATGACGTCGGCGCCGGACACGTCGTCGGCCTCCGGCGCGTACCGGCTCGTCGAGGGATCGACGTCCTGGTCGGGGTTGCGGTCCTCGTCCGCGGTGCCGGGCGGAGCCTGGCCCTCGTCGTCGGCCGACTGGCCGCGTGAGGAGAGGCCATCGGTGTCGCCGAGGTCCTCGGCGGCGCCGGGATCGCTGCGCTGGGTGTCGGGCGAGACGGCGGTACCGGAGTCGCCGTACTCCAGCTCCTCGCGCCGGGCCTGCTCCTCGTCGGCCTCGCCGACAGGCTGACCGCCGGTCAGGCGCTGGTCGTCGGCGTCCTGGGGCTGCGGCTCGTTGCCGCCGCTGTCCTGAATCATCTGGATCAACTCCCGAAGCCTGGTGGCCGGGAAGGTCCCGACCGGGCCCGCGAACGACGGGTGCGTGACGCTGCGCCGCGGGATCACGAGATACCCGCAGACCCGCGGGCGAGACGGGGCTCGCCGAGAAATCGTGTCAGCTGCCGGAGGCGCGGCGCTCGACGTCGGCGTCCGCCTCGGCCTGGGCGCGCTGGGCGTCGGCCTCGCGGGCGAGCTGGGAGTCGGCCTCGTTGCGGCCCGAGCTCCAGACGCCGGTGGAGTCGAGGTCGATGGTGCGGACCGTGCGGCCGGCGGGCGCCTTGGCGACGTACGTCGGCAGCGGGACGGGGACCGGGGTCCAACCGTCGGCGGCGGGCTCCTCGGTGAGGACCTCGGCGGTGACGGCCGGGATCTCGTCGGTGTCGTCGGTGATCGCGTCGAACGGCGAGATCGCGGAGACCTCGGCGTCCTCGGCCTCGATCACCTCGTCGGCCAGGGTACGACGCCGGCGGCGCGCCGAGGCGGCACGGGCGGCCTGCTCGCGGCGCACCATCAGCCGGCAGGCGACCAGCCAGGCGACCAGCAGCGTGAGGGGAGCGGCGAGCCAGACGAGGCCGATGACCTTGCCGATGCCGAGGCCACCCACGAGGAGGTTCATCAGCACGAGCAGGTTGAAGACCCGGCGGCGGCGCTCGGCCGCGCGACGGGCGGCGAGGCGCTGCTGCAGCGGCGGGCGCGACGGACGCGAGGGGGCCGGGGTGGAAGCACGCGGCGCAGGGGTGGGCGCCGCGGGCTCCTCGACAGCCCGGTCGTCGGGAGCGGTGACCAGCTCGGCGGCGGTGGCGGAGACGGCCTCGCGTCGGGCCAGCACCCGCAGCCGGTCGGAGAAGCCGTCGACAGAGCGGCTGTCGGTCTCCTCCTCGTGGCTCCTGAGCGCCTTGGGAACGAGGTAGACCGCCCACGCCACGAACAAGGCGACGAAGATCAGGCTGCTCAGGTCCACACGGAGAGGTTAGGAGCGTTAGCGCAGGGTGGGGCGCATGTCCATCGGTGTGTCACAGATTGATTGGTGTGACGGATGTGATGCGAGGGTTCACCCGGTCGCCGGCGCGTCCAGGCGCACCAGCACGCCGCGCGGCGCCTCCTCGCGGGTGACCGCGAAGATGCGGTGGTCGCGCCACTCGCCGTCGATGTGCAGGAACAGCGGCGCGTAGCCGATCTCGCGGATCTCCAGCTTCTCCACGACCCGCAGCGAGTTGGTGTTCTCGGGACGGATGCAGATCTCGATCCGGTGCAGCCCCGCGGTGAAGAAGCAGTGGTCGATCACCATCGCGACCGCGCGCGGGATCACGCCGCGGCCGGCGAACTCCTGGTCGATCCAGTACCCCACCGACGCGAACTGCGCGGACCCGCGAACGATGTTGTTCACACTGACCTGCCCGGCGAAGCGGCCGTCGACCTCCACCACGAAGGGGTACGTCGTCCCCTGCCGCGCGGACTTGCGAAGCCGCTTCACCAGCGCCCGGAAGGACATCGGCCGCGCGTCGGCACCCGGCGGCGCCGTGGCGTCCCAGCGGGCCAGCCAGAGCGCGTTGCGGCGCCGGGCCGAGCGCCAGGCGCGGGCGTCTCGCAGGCTGATCGGCCGCAGCCGGACGACCGGGTCGGTGCCGGAGATCAGCTCGTTGGGCCACGCGCGCCCTGGGACCCCGACGACCATCCGCTCCCGAGGAGCGGACGCGGAGCCGCTCAATGGTCGCTCCCCACGATCTGCTCGACGGCGTGCACGATCACCGGGTCCAGTACGGCGAGCGCGTCCTTCACGCCACCACGCGACCCCGGCAGGTTGACCACCAGCGCCCGCCCGGCGACGCCGGCGAGTCCTCGCGACAGCACCGCCGTCGGGACCCCCTTCGCCACCCCGGCAGCGCGGATCGCCTCGGCGAGACCGGGCACCTCGCGGTCCAGCAGCGGGCGGGTCACCTCGGGCGTGCGGTCGGTCGGCGTGAGGCCGGTACCACCGGTGGTCAGGACCACCCGCGCTCCCCCGTCGACCGCGGCGGCGATCGCGAGCCCGACCGGCTCACCGTCGGGGCACACGACGGGAGCGCCGACCGAGAACCCCCACCCCTCCAGGGCGGCGACGATCAGGGGGCCGGTCGTGTCGTCGTAGACCCCTGCTGCGGCGCGGTTCGAGGCCACGACCACGACGGCCGGCAGTCCGGCCACGGAACTCATCGGGCCCAGTCCCCCGACTTGCCCCCGGACTTCGCCTCGACCCGCACGTCGGTGATCACCGCGCCCTTGTCGACCGCCTTGACCATGTCGATGACCGTGAGCGCCGCGACCGTGACGGCGGTCAGCGCCTCCATCTCCACTCCGGTGCGGTCGGTTGTCTTCACCGTCGCCGCGATCTCGACGGCGTCGTCGGCGACCGCGAGGTCGACGGTGACACCGGAGATCGCGAGCGGGTGGCACAGCGGGATCAGCGCGGGGGTCTGCTTGGCGCCCATGATCCCCGCGATCCGGGCGACGGCGAGCGCGTCGCCCTTCGGCACGCCCTCGCCGCGCAGCAGCGCGATCACCTCGGTCGACACGAGCACCCGCCCGGACGCCCGCGCGACGCGCGTGGTGACGTCCTTGGCGGACACGTCGACCATCCGTGCCGCGCCCGTCTCGTCGACGTGGGTCAGCCGGTCAGCCATCACAGCTCCTTGGGTTTCACAGGAAGAGCACCTCGATCGCGCCTCCCGCCGGGATCTCCTGCTCGTGCGGGGGCACGACCAGCAACACCTCGGCCTGCGCGAGCAGCCGCTGCGAGTGGCCGGCGTGCCCCGGCAACGGGACGACGTGGTCATTCTCGTCGTAGACCCCCGGGAGGAGAACGGTGCGGTCCCCCGCCTGGACAGGAACGGCCAGCCGGGCGAGGCGGACCTCGATCCGATCGGGGTCGGCGAGGGCGGCCACGGCCCCGCTGCCGTAGAGCAGGAAGGAGGCGTACGCCGCGACGGGCGTGCCGGGCAGGCAGAGCACGGGGACCTGCCGGCCGTCGACGTCGAGGACCCCGAAGCCCTGGGGACGGCCGGGCTTCATCGCCACCGGACCGAACCAGAAGCCGGGCAGGTCGCGCAGCGCCGCCTTGACCACGTCGTGGTCCCCCGCGGAGACCCCGCCGGTCGTGACGACCAGGTCGGAGGCCGCGGCCGCCTCGCGCAGCTGGACGAGGAAGCCGTCGGGGTCGTCCGGGGCCGGCCCGAAGCAGGCGACGTCGGCATCGAGGTCGGCGGCCGCGGCCGCAAGGGTGGCGGAGTTGCTGTCGGGCACGTGGCCGTTCACCAGCTCGGCGCCCGTCGACACGATGCCCACGCGGGGACGGGCGCGAACCGGGACGGTGGTCCGGCCGATCGAGGTGAGCAGGCCGAGCTGCGCGGGACCGAGGAGGGTTCCGGCCGTCAGGGCGATGTCGCCGGCGGCGACGTCCTCGCCCTGCCGCCGGATGTGGCGGCCGGCGGCGGCGGTCTGCAGCACGCGGACGGGGTCGGTTCCCGACGTCCACTCGAACGGGACGACGAGGTCCGCGCCCGGCGGCACCTCGGCCCCGGTCATGATGCGGATCGCCGTACCGGCCTTGAGCGGGGTCACCGGATCGCCGGCGGCGACGACCCCCGCCACCGGCAGCTCCACGGGCACCTCGACGACGTCCTCGGCGCGGACGGCGAAGCCGTCCATGGCCGAGTGGTCGAAGGGAGGCACCGACAGCACCGCGGTCACGTCGGCGGCCAGCACGCGGTTGCGTGCCCGCGCGAGCGGGACGTCGACCGGCGGGAGCGGCGTGATCGCCGTCCGGATGCGGTTCCGGTGCTCGGTGACCGAGGGGTCACTCATTCCCGGACAGCACCTCGCCGGCCGCGATCCGCTGGGCGCCCTTGCCGGCCAGCTCGACGTCGCCGACGACCTGCACGCCGTGGCCGAAGGTCCAGTCGCCCTCGACCTTCAGCGACGAGGCCTTGGCCAGCGACGGAGCGCCCTCGGGGAAGCGCTTGTCGAACTCGCCGACGACCTTGTAGTGGTCGTCGTCGAGCTCGACGTACGGCACGTCGGTGGCGACCTGGGTCAGCGCGAAGTCGGTGCCGATCTCGTAGACGTCGGAGCGCAGCACCAGCAGGTCGTTGGTGGTCTTGACGGGGATGAACCGGTCGCGGCCGACCTCGATCAGCCGCGCGCCCGCGAACACCTCGATCGCCGCACCCATGGCCGTCTCGACCTGGATCACCTTCGGGCTGTCGGGGTCGGCCGGGTCGACGGTCTTCTCGTTGCGGATGAGCGGGAGTCCCAGCACACCGTCGCGCTCGTCGAGCTTGTCCTTCATGGCCTGCAGGTCGAACCACAGGTTGTTGGTCGAGCAGAAGCGGTGCCGGCTGAGGTCGGCCAGCGCCTCGATGTCCTCGGGAAGGGTCTGCGCGGTCTCGCGCAGCACGATCCGGCCGTCGGCCTTGCGGCGGGCGAAGTGGCCGCCCTTCTTGTCCGAGGCGGTACGACGCACGGCCTCGATCGCGAACGGCGCACCCGAGGCGGCGAACCACCCGGCGACCCGCGGCGCGGGCACCGCACCGAGGTTGTCGGAGTTGGAGACGAAGGCGTAGCGGTAGCCCTCGGCGATCAGCTTGTCGAGCAGGCCGGTGCCCCGCAGCGCGGTGTAGATGTCACCGTGCCCGGGCGGACACCACTCGAGGTCGGGGTCCTTGGGCCACTCGACCGGCTTGAGCCCGTCGGCGAGCAGCTTGGGCTCCTTGTTCTGGAGGAACTCGATCGGCAGGTCGCCGACGGCGAGCTCGTCGTAGCGGCCCAGGGCGTGCAGCGTGTCGCCCGACGTGCGGAACGAGTTCATGAAGATCAGCGGCAGCCGGGCGTCGTACGCCGAGCGCAGGTGCAGCGCCTGGCGCGCGATGATGTCGAGGAACGACAGCCCGCGCCGCACGCACAGCAGCGACTTGGCGCGCTCCATGCCCATCGAGGTGCCGAGGCCGCCGTTGAGCTTGATGGCGACGGTCCTCCCGATCGCGTCGGCAGCCACGTCGTCGGGCACCTCGGCGTCGGCCAGGCTCTCGATGTCGACCGGGTCGATGCTCGCCTCGGGGATCATTCCGGTCTCGCCGTGCTCGAGGAGCCGGTAGTAGTGCGCGAACGTGTCGATCGCCACCGGATCGACCCCGGCGGCGGCCATCTTCGCCCGCGCCATCTCCAGGCCGCTGCTCCGACCACTCATACCCATGTTTCCGATCGTAGGCTCGTCCCGTGACTGATGGGCAAACCAGCCACGGTGCGATCAGGAAACTGGCACTCCGTGACCAGCTCCTCACCGCCCGGAAGCGCCGTCCGCTGGCCGAGGTGGGCGAGGCGGCGCGCTCCATCGCCGACGTCCTGCTGGCCGCCGAGGAGGTACGACGGGCCGCCACCGTGGCCTGCTACGTCTCGGTCGGCGCAGAGCCCGGTACGACCGCGCTGCTCGACCGCCTCGTCGACGCGGGCAAGCGCGTGATCCTGCCGGTGCTGCTGCCCGACAACGACCTCGACTGGGCGCCGTTCACGGGGCCGGCGTCGCTCGCCCCCGCCCGGCGCGGCCTGCTGGAGCCGCTGTCCCCGGCCGTCGGCGTGGACGCGATCGCCGGCGCCGACGCGGTCCTCGTGCCCGGCCTCGCGGTGGGTGCCGACGGCGTGCGGATGGGGCGCGGGGGCGGCTCCTACGACCGTGCGCTGGGCCGGGTGCCGGTCGGCACCTTCACCTGCATCCTGCTCTACGACGACGAGCTGCTGCCCGACGTACCCGCCGAGCCGCACGACCGCCCGGTCACGGCGGCGGCGAGCCCGTCCGGGCTCACCCGCTTCCCGCTCAACCAGCAGAGCCGTCGGTGAGGACCAGCACGTCGTCGGCGGCGTCCTCGACCGCGTCGGCGGAGAACGCCCACGGCAGCGTCTCGCCCCTGGCCCAGAGGTCGGTCTGGTCGGTGTAGTGCGGGTTGAAGGCGTGGCCCGAGGCACCGGTGAGGTTGATCCAGCGGGCCGCGTCGAGGTCGTCCATCGGGACGACCATCCGCATCGACGGGGCGGTCGTGACGTCGTAGCCCTCGCGGGCGTCCCACGCGGTGGCGTCGACCAGCGAGCCACCGCCACCGACCTCCCAGGGGCCGCGGTTGAAGAGCCACTCGACCGGGCCGATGCCCGACTCGCCCAGGGTCGCGGAGCGCAGCTCCAGTTCGTGCAGCGCACCCCAGGTCCACTCGTCGGCGTTCGGCGACTCGCGCGCGGTGAGCTCGTCACGGGCGGCGATCATGGCCTCGCGGAGCACGTCGTCGCGGTCCTCGACCTGGTCGTCGGTCTCGACGTCGTCCCACCAGTGGTTCGCCGTGCGGGGCAGGATCGACGCGACGACGGCGAACCAGCGGTCGCTGCCGTCGGGCTCCAGGACGTCGGGCAGCTCGTCGGCGAAGGTGCGCTCGAGCACCTCGCGCCACACGACGTTGAAGTACGCCGCGGCGGCGCTGTCCGCCCCCTGCCGGTGGTTCCAGGAGCGGAGCAGGCGCTGGCCGTCGGAGTAGTAGCCGTGCGGCAGCCCCACCTTCAGCAGGTACGGCGTCAGCACCTCCGCGATCGCACTCCAGTCGTCGAGCTGGATCGAGCCCATCTGGTCGACGCTGAGCTCGTCGTCGGCCGCCAGGAGCTGGTTGATCCGCGTCGAGCGGTAGCCCTGGTCCCAGTCCTCGGTGAGGAACGGCGGGTAGCGGCGCGGGTCGATCACCGCCTGGTTGGCGGTGGCGATGATCCCGGACGCGGGGTCGAGCACGTTGGGGAGCGCGTCGTAGGGGACGTGGCGGCCGGTCCAGCCGGTGTCCGCGCGCCAGCCGGCGGCCGGGGTGCGGCCGTCGTTGCCGGCCCTGCGGATCGGGACCAGCCCGGTGGCCTGGTAGCCGATGTGGCCCTGGGTGTCGGCGTACACGACGTTCTGGCCGGGGGCGGCGAAGCTGCGCAGCGCGGCCCGGAAGGACGGCCAGTCGTCGGCCGTGTCGAGCGCCAGCAGGGCATCCGCGGTCGGGTGCGGCTCGAGCGCCGTCCACGCGAGCGAGACGCCGGTCTCCCAGGCGCTGTCGGTGTCCTCCTCCGCGTCCCCCACCTGGTCGACCTCGTCGACGAGCCCGTCGGTGGTGAGGTCGACCTCGTCGAGGCGCTCGTCCACCGCGGTCAGGTCGGACAGCAGCGGGCCGTGGTCGGTGGAGCGCACGGTGATGTCGACGGGGTCGCCGTCGCGGACCTCGATCCGCTCGTCGCGGACGTCGAGCGCGCGGGTCCTCCCGTCGTACTGCCACGTGTCGTCGGCGACCCGCTCGACGTAGAGGTCGGTGACGTCCGCGCCGAGGTTGGTGAACCCCCAGGCGATGTCGGCGTTGTGGCCGATCACGACGCCCGGGACGCCGGAGAAGCTGAAGCCGGACACGTCCATCGGGCAGTCCGGGGTGACCTCGCGGCAGTGCAGGCCGACCTGCGCCCACACGCCCGGCAGCGAGATGCCCAGGTGCGGGTCGTTGGCGAGGATCGGCCACCCGGTGCTGGTGTGGTCGCCGTCGACGACCCAGCTGTTGCTGCCGATGCCGTCGCCCTTGCCGAGCAGGGCCGGTACGCCGGCCAGCACGTCGCGCACGCCGGCCAGGGCCGCGACGGCCCGGTGCCCGCCCGGCGCCGGGCGCTGCAGCGGCCCCCCGTCGCCCGAGGTGGCGTCCTGGTCGAACTCCTCGCCGCGCAGGCCGCCCTGGTCGACGATCGGCGGGTGCTCCCCGAACGGGTACGACGGGTAGAGCTCCTCGGTCGCCCGCGCCCCGACCGTGGCGGTGGTCAAGGCCCGGCCGATCTCCTCGTCGAGGTTGCCGCGCAGGTCCCACGCCATCGCCTTGAGCCAGGCGATCGAGTCGACGGCGCTCCACTTCTCGGGCGTGTAGTCGAGGCCGCTGATCCCGAGCAGGCTGTACTCGAGGGCCATCTCCGAGGTGGAGCGGCCCGCGAGGTAGGCGTTGACGCCCTCCGCGTAGGCGTCGAGCGCGCTGCGCGTCGCCGGGCGCAGCATGGTCAGCTCCTGCTCGGCGACCCGCCGCCACCCGAGGGTGCGCACCACGAGGTCGCTCTCGAGGCCGTCCTCGCCGAACAGCTCGGACAGCCGGCCGGCGGTGGCGTGCCGGCGCACGTCCATCTCGAAGAAGCGGTCCTGGGCGTGCACGAAGCCCTGGGCCAGCATCAGGTCGTGCATCGAGTCGGCGTAGACCTGTGGGATGCCGGCGTCGTCGCGAACCACGCGCACCTCGCCCTCGAGGCCGGACAGCTCGAGCTCGCCGCTGGTCTCCGGCCACGGGCGGCGGACCATCACGACGGCCGTCACCACGCCCGCGACCAGCGCCAGCACGAGCAGCACGGCGATGCCGGCCATCCAGCGCAGGGCCCCTGACCAGGCACGGAATCCTCGCCGCGTCCGGTGATGCGGTGCCGCTCCGGGCATGTCCTCCGTGCTGCTGCCTGCCTCCACCATGGTGGGCGCCATTGTGCCGGGTCCCGGCCGCCGGATTGAGCGACGCCCCCACCCGTGACGTATCCTTGGCACTCGACAGTCGAGAGTGCCAACACGGAGTTCACGATGCCCACCTACCAGTACCGCTGCAGCGAGTGCGGCCACGCGTTCGAGCAGGTCCAGAGCTTCAGCGACGACGCGCTGACCGTCTGCCCCGAGTGCAACGGCGTGCTGCGCAAGGTGTTCAACTCCGTCGGCGTGGTGTTCAAGGGCTCGGGCTTCTACAAGACCGACAGCCGCTCGTCGACGACGGCCACGACGCCGGCCGCGAGCTCGACCTCCTCGGACGCGGGCTCGTCCAGCTCCAGCTCGTCGACCTCCTCCTCGGACTCGTCCTCGAAGAGCTCGTCCGGCTCGTCCAGCAGCTCCAGCTCGTCGACGTCGTCCGGCGCGGCCGCCTCTCCCGCCTGATCCCCGAGCTCGTCCCGGGCGCCTGTGGATGAGCGCCGCGGGCGGTGCTCGCGCCGCCTAGCGTCGCGGGCATGGACTCCCCCGGGCGCCGCATCGCCGACACCCTGACCGAGGTACGACGCCGCGTCCTGCGCCGGCGCCGGCCGATCGCCGCCCTGCTCGTCGCCGGGGCGGTGGCCGCGACGCTGCACACCCTCGCGCCGCCACCGCCGGCCACCACCGCCGTGCGGGTGGCCGGACGCGACCTGCCCGCCGGCCACGTGCTCGCCGCGGGCGACCTGGTCGACGCGGCAGTGCCGTCGGGCGTCGTACCGGACGGGGTGGTGGGCACCCCGGAGGGACGGGTGCTGGCGGCTCCGCTGCGCGCGGGCGAGGCGGTGACCGACGTACGACTGGTGGGGGCCGGGCTCGCCGCGGCACAGCCCCCGGGGACGGTCGCGCTGCCGGTCCGGCTCGCCGACGCCGGCCAGGCGACGCTGCTCACCGTGGGCGACCGGCTCGACCTGGTCGCCACCGACCCACGGGCCAGGACGGCCGAGCCGTTGGCGTCGGATGTGGTCGTGCTGGCGCTGCCCGACGGGCGGCACGCCGGGGACGATGCCCTCCCGGGACGCCTGGTCGTGGTGGGCTTGCACTCGTCGGACGTGTACCGAGTCACGGCCGCAGCCGTCGCTGCCTACGTGACTTATACATGGCGTCGCAGTTAGATTCTCGGGCTGGAAGCACCTCGCCCACCCCACCGTCTCGGAACAGAGGAGAAAAGATGGACGGCTTCAAGAAGTTCATTCTCAAGGGCAACCTGGTCGACCTGGCCGTTGCCTTCATCATCGGCACCGCGTTCGCCGCCGTCGTGAAGACCTTCACCGACGTCCTGATGGGCTTCGTCTCCCGCGTCTTCGGCGGCAGCCCGAACTTCGACAACGTGACGATCTGGAAGGACGAGGCCGGCGTCGGCATCCCGATCGGCACCTTCATCACCGCCGTGATCTCGTTCCTGATCCTGGCCGCGATCCTCTACTTCCTCGTGGTCCTGCCCTACACCAAGGCCAAGGAGCGCTTCTTCCCCGACGCCCCCGAGGCGCCGGCCCCGGAGGTCGAGCTGCTCACCCAGATCCGCGACTCGCTGGCCGCGCGCTGATCTGCTGACACCGCCACCGAAGGGCCGACAGGGCGACCTGTCGGCCCTTCGCGTTTCCTGGGCTCTGCTGACGCTCCGGTCGGATCGCGCTCCGGGATCGTCGGCGCGATGGTGCGGCTGGTCGGTGGTGGCGTTCGCAAGCAACAGCGACGGGACGCGTCGGGTGGAGGGTCGGGTCGGCGGCCGGGTTGCGGCCGGGCGGTGGTCGGCTACCGCGCGGCCGCCCCAGGAGCCACCCCGCCGAGATCCCGAAAGAAGAGTCGGGGACGCGTCAGAGGCGCCGTTCCCGAGCCCCGGCTCAGCCGTGGTGCGGAGGCACCTGCTCCTTGAGCCACTTCTCCGACGCGGACTCGCCCTTGCTGGGCGCCGGACGGTCGTCCTTCTCGTCCCGGGTGACCGACGGCAGCACGTCGCCGAAGATCTCGGCCAGACGCTGCTTGCGCTTCCAGTCCGGCTCGTCCGAGGTCGTCACGTGCCCTCCCGGTCAGCAGAGGCCGGCCGCGGCGCGGCCCTCGCTGGAGAGGCCCGACGAGCCGTCCGTCGTACCGTTGGTGGCCGGGTCGGTCGCCTTGTCGGTCGCTTCGTCGCTCGCCTTGTCCGTGGCCGTGCTGGATGCTCCGCCCGTCGAGCTGCTGCCGGTGCCGCCGGCCGACGGGGTGCCGTCGGGGCTGTCGCCGGCGCTGAGGGCGTCCTTGAGGAACTCGGCGGTCAGCGGCTTGTCCTTGCGGACCAGGCGCCACAGCTTCTGCACCTCCGGCGTCCACTCGATGCCGGCGCTGACCTTGTCGGAGTAGACCCACGGCGTGGTGACGAACTTGATGTTGTCGGCGCCGATGCCCTTGGCGGTCGCGGCGATGTCGACCATCTGCGCGATGCCGTCGAAGTCGGTCTGCAGCGAGGACGTCGCCGCGTTCATGAAGCGGATCAGGCGGTCCGGGCGGGCGAGCATCCCGGCGGTCAGCGCCTTGTTGATCATCGAGCCGATGAAGGCCTGCTGGCGGCGGGTGCGGTTCGGGTCGGTGCCGTCACCGATGCGGTAGCGGGCGCGGACGTAGGTCAGCGCCTCCTTGCCGTGGATCTCGCGCGTGCCGGCCTTCAGGTGCACCTGGTGGTTCGGGTCGTCGATGTCCTCGGGGATGCAGACCTCGACCCCGTCGAGGGCGTTGACCATGTCCTTGAACTGGTTGAAGTCGACGACGACGTAGTTGTCGATGCGGATCCCGCTCAGCTGCTCCAGCTGCCGCCAGGTGCACGCCGGGCCGCCGGCCGCGAAGGCCTCGTTCCACTTGACGTAGCCGGAGGTGCCGGCGATCTCGCTGCCGTCCTCCTTGTAGCAGGTGGGCCGCATGACCGCGCTGTCGCGCGGGATGGAGATGCCGTACGCGAACTTCCGGTTGGCCGAGAGATGGAACAGGATCGTGGTGTCGGACAGGCCGCCGCCCGACTCGCCGTCGATGCCGTTGCCCTTGCCCGCGCGGCTGTCCGACCCCATGACGAGGACGTTCAGCGGCTCCTGGGGACCCGCGACCTTCTCCTTCGCCGGACGGTCGTTGCCGAGCTGGGCGGCGATCTCCTTGTGGTCGATGTTGCCGTTCAGGTTGTTGTAGAGGACGACGACGCCGATCCCGGTCAGCAGGCCGAGGCTGAGCAGGCTCGAGGCGATGACCTTGAAGACGGTCTTGCCGGGCTGCGGCGCCTTGCGGCGGCCCCGGGCGCGCGAGCCCCGGCTGCGTCGTACCTCACGAGAGGTCGACACGCGGCGAGCCCGGCTTCCCGGCTCGCTGGGGCCACCCGGTCGGGACCGGGGAGGGGCTACCTGCGTCATCAATCACCTGGTCGTGCGGCCGCCTCGGGGCGGAACTGTGGTTCTGAACTGCCAACGCGCTGCCGAGTCAGCTGCCGACGGCGCCCAAGGGCGCGGCACCCACCGTACGGTCCGGGAGCAAGCCGGGCTGTGCTATGGGCACCCCCATTGTCACCGCTGGGCCGCCTGCGGCCCAATCGACCGCGCGCCGCCCCGACTCGGCCGGACCGGCGTCGCCCTGACAAGATGGGACCCACGCCCCAGTAGCTCAGTGGATAGAGCAGCCGCCTCCTAAGCGAAAGGTCGCAAGTTCGACTCTTGCCTGGGGCACCAAACTGCTATCACTCAAACCTGCGCCATACCGACAAAGCGCAGGTTTGTTCGTTCTTGACCCCCGTCCGCGTCGTCGGAGTGCGGCATCGAGCTGCGCCGTGAAGCGGCCATGCTCGGTCTGTCTTCCCTCATCGCTCCGACGCTCGGCGGACACGTCTTTGGCTTCGACCGCCACCAACTCGTCGTAGATCGTCCTGAACGGCTCTGCGAACACGGCACGGACTCGGTCGTCCTCAACGTATAGCCGCTCGAACAGCGCCTGATTCATCGCTCGACGCACCGAGTCCGGCGGCTCGGCGTACGCCCGCCCACAGTCTCCCGCCAGGTCGAGCGCCTGCTGCGCGTTGTCGACGACGGGGTCTGCTGCACCAACAGGTGACAGTTGGGGTTAGGCAGCCTGGGTGGCGGCGGGCTTCATGATCAGCTCGTATTCGACCGGGGTCAATCGGCCGAGACCGGCTTGTCGTCGGCGTCGGTGGTAGGTCCTCTCGATCCAGGTCACGATCGCGATCCGCAGCTCTTCGCGGGTGTTCCACGTCCGCCGGTCGAGGACGTTCTTCTGCAGCAGCGAGAAGAACGACTCCATCGCGGCGTTATCGCCAGCCGCACCGACGCGGCCCATCGATCCGACCATGTCGTGCCGGTTGAGTCGGTGAACCAGCTTTCTGGACCTGAATTGCGACCCGCGGTCGGTGTGCAGGACACAGCCGGCCACGTCCACGCCTTCGGCGTTGCGGCGCGCGACAGCGTTGTCGAGCGCAGCGACGGCGATCCGCGACTTCATCCGTGAGTCGATCGAGTAGCCCACGATCCGATTGGAGTAGGCGTCCTTGATCGCGCAGAGGTAGAGGTTGCCTTCGCGTGTCCAGTGCTCGGTGATGTCACTGAGCCAGAGCCGGTTCGGAGCATCAGCGGTGAAGTCCCGCCCGACCAGGTCGTCGTGAACGGGTGGCCCCGGCTTCTTGCCGTTGCGGCCGCGCTTCTTGCCGAAGGCGCTCCACCAGCCGAGCTCGGAGCAGATCCGCCATGCCGTCCGTTCGGCCATCGGTTCGCCGGCGTCGCGGCCTCGTCGACCAAGAACCGGTAGCCGAACTCGGGGTCGTCGCGGTGGGCATCGAACAGAGCGTTGGCGCGGTAGGCGGCGGTCAGCTCAGCGTCGGTCACCGGGCACGCGAGCCATCGGTAGTAGGGCTGGCGGGCCAGCTTCAGCACCCGACACGTCACCGCAATAGGGATCCCATCAGCGGCCAGCTCGCGGACGAGCGGGTACATCATTTTCCCGGCAGGTGCGCCTGGGAAAGATAGGCCGCGGCGCGGCGCAGCACCTCGTTCTCCTGCTCGAGGAGCTTGATTCGCTTGTTCGCCTCACGAAGCGCGTCGGACTCGTTCGCGGCACGCGCAGCATGCGATGGCGTCGCGGACCTGCGGTCGTCGATGGTGATCCATCGCTTGAGGCACGACGGCGAGATGCCGAAGTCCTTCGCGACCTGGGCGAGTGAGGCATCGGAGTCGCGGTAGACCCGGATCACGTCCTCGCGGAACTCCTCGGGGAACGCCTTCGGCATGGTGCACATCCTTCCAGCGCCGACGCACATCGACGCAGATCAGATGTCACCTATCCGTGCAGCAGACCCGAATCGGGGCGCGATTCGCTGCGTTCGTTGTTGGGCTGGCCGCAGTGCTCGCCTACATCGCGTGGTACGCCCGTACAACTCGTGCCTGAGGAGGCTTGGTTGTAACGCCCGACCCCTCATCCAGTCAACCGCGTCTGCGGAACTTCTCTCAGACCCGCAGACGACTCTGCGCCTTTGCGACATCGTCCTGGCTGAAGTACTTCCGCCGACGTGTCACGCCGTGTTCGTTGAGCAACTTGAGTACGGATCCCTTGCTCAACCCGAAACTCGGGCATCAGCTTGCCGCGTTGAAGCGCCGTCGACATAGGCCTGCACGAGCCGCCACACGTCGCTGTCGGACAATCGATCATGCACACGCGCCCACTTTGGCTGCGATTTGGGTACTCGCCCTACTGGCTCCACGACCGGCAGCCGCAGCAGGGGAGGCCGCTTGGCATGTAGGGAGTAAGGGACTAGAAGTTCCACCTCAGATGCCTCGCAATGACACCGGCGTTGCCAAGAACCTTGGTAAAATCTTCCAAACTCTGACTTGCGAACCGGGTCACGGGCATACGGTCCACTGCGTCCATACCCCTCTTTCTCGGAGTTGCCCATGCTTCGCAAGAAGAACTTCCTGCTCGCCTCAACACTGCTGCTTGCGCCACTGGTCGCGGCGCCGTCAGTAATGGCGACCCCGGACGTGTCGGCAGACAGCACCCTGCAGGCGGAAGCCGTCGGCCAGGCGCCGGAGATCTCGGCCGCCGACGCACGTACCAACCGCGTCCTTGACGACTTGGCTCGACAGTTGGCGGCTGGCGTCTCCGATGCCGGGGTCCGAAAGTCCGTTCATGCGGCCGTCGGAAAGCGGTTCGACGGTGACGAGGACGCGCTTTGGAGTGCCGTGGCCGAAGGATCGACGTTCAACGCGAAGGTCGCCGCAGCGGCCAACCGGACGCAGACCAGTCGGACCACGAGCGAGGACATTGCTGCCGCCGCTCGCGCCTATCCCCGGCTTCAGATCGCGGTACCGGTGAACTTCGACTCGTGGAATCCGTCCGACTACACCCCCCTGGTTGCGATCCGCCCCCAAGGGGTCGACGACACCACACTCGACACGGTCACTGCCTACGACGCGAAGGGCAACACCGTGCTGCTCGACGGCCAGACGCCGCCGAAGAACCCCGTGATCGTGGTTGGTCTGAACGAGCGAACCGACGAGACCGGCAAGCTCAAGAACGAGGAGTCGGTCGATCGCAGCGCCAAGCCGGTCGCGGACACCTCACTTGCAGCCGCTGTGACCTCCTACGAGGTTCGCATGGAGGTGATCTACCTCGAGGATGACAAGGAAGGCTGGACCGGGGGCGACGCCGAGATCAACATGGAGTCGAAGGGCGACGGCTGCGGCTTCGTCTACGACGACTACAACTGGGAAGAGCTCAACAACGACGGCGACGGGTGGCAGAAGTCGCGCTACCTAGGCCGCACCACCTGCGCCGTGGTCTTCTACTGGTGGGAAGACGACGGCGGGAGCTTCGACTATTCCCTCGAGTGGAAGGGCTTCAAGTTCGGTGTCCAGATGGACAATGACGACGACAAGATCGGCGGCGGCCGAGTCCCTTACTCGGACTTTGCAGGCGCCAACGACTGGGACCAGTTGTCCTGGACGGCGCTTTGGCAGATGACCAGTTAGCCGTTCCAATCGTCGTTGTGACTGTGGTCCGCCCCCCGTGAGCGTTTGCTCGCGGGGGGCGGACCATGTTCGCACCAACAGAACTGCAACTTCCCGGATCTCGCGGCACGTGGGCGTCGGACTCGACGGGCGACGCAAGCCAAGAAGATTTTTCGGATTCTGATGACACACTCGTACCAGTCTCGACAGGAACAGAGTATGGAACCCTCAAGCTCGCCCACTCGGGTGCGTGAGCAACGCTTTCGGGAGCTCTACGACGCGAGCTACGGCGATCTCTTGCGGTTCGTGGCACGCAGAGTGCACCGAAGCCATGCCGAAGACATCGTTGGCGACGTGATGCTGGTCGCGTGGCGCCGCCTCGATGATGTGCCGGCTGAGCTCTCAGATGCACGGGCCTGGCTTCACGGAGTGGCCCGTAAGACGCTGCAGAACAGCCGGCGCCGCGAGGAGCGGCACGACGCCGTCGCCGTGCGTCTCGGCGAGGTTCATCGCGGGGAAGAGCACGACCGAACCGACGCAGAGTTGGTCATGTCGCGGGTCGACGTTTCTGCCGCATGGCGTCGGCTGCCCGCAACCGACCAAGAGGCCCTCGCACTGTCAGTCCTGGACGGACTCACGGCGCCCGAGGCGGCAAGAGTCCTCGGCATCTCATCGGCGGCGTTTCGACTACGACTGTCCCGCGCGCGGCGCGCCCTACGGCGCCACCTCAATGCCACTCCTTTCGACCATCTCCCCTCCCATCCTGCCCCTGAAAGGAGCGCCCAATGACCCGGAACAAGGACGACGTTTTGATCACGGCTGCCGTGCGGGACCTCGACCCGGCGCCGGCCGCCGCACTGACCACGGCCGAGTGCGAGCGCGCTGAGGCCACTTTTGCTCGAATCGTGGCAACGCCCATTGACGGTCCGGTGCCAGTGGAACCGTCCCGCCCGCGACCGCGTCGCCGGCGACTGCTCGTGGCTACCGGTTTGGCTGGCGCCGCGGGCATCACGATCCCGGCGGTGCTGCTCGGCGGAGGCAGCGCATACGCCTCGTGGACGCCGAAGCCCGAGGCGCTTATCGGCGCCGAGGCCGACAACGCCGGTGCCACGTGCACGGACTTCTTTGGTACGAAGGACCGGGGCGAGCGCGTGACGATCGCCGAGAGCCGGGGCGACTGG
This sequence comes from Nocardioides sp. Root240, assembly GCF_001428825.1. Classification (GTDB taxonomy): domain Bacteria; phylum Actinomycetota; class Actinomycetes; order Propionibacteriales; family Nocardioidaceae; genus Nocardioides. The sequence continues at coordinate 51,303 of NZ_LMIT01000011.1, forward strand.
ACCTTCGTCCTTCTCGCTGGCAATGAGTCCGAGGCCGTTTGCCTGATGCCCGACAAGGCGGTAGGAAGCGAGACTGTCGGCAGGGAGGACGTCTTCGGCTCTCACACCGGCGGTGCCGCCGCTCTGCCGACGCCCGGCGCTGACACCATCAGCGAGGGTACGGCCATGAGCAGCACGACCAGTGAAGGCTGGTTCACGTGGGCAACCGGAGTTGTCGGCAAGGACGTCATCGGGGTAACCGTGCACAGTTCATCAGGCCTCGACATCGAGGCGTCTGTCGCCAGCGGCAGGTTTGTCGCGTGGTGGCCGGACGACGGTACGTCGTGGTCGTACACCGTGCACCTCACAGACGGGAGCGACCGACCGGCCCGCCTCCCCTAGGCCCAGCGCAAGGCTCTGCCGTCGCGCACTTCTACTGGCAGCGGCCCCTGGCGAAATGGCATTTTTCACCTCAGAGACCCCGGCGACCCGAGACGCCGGGGTCTCTGCCATTTGCGCTTCAAGGAAGGCCCCAGGGCACAGCAGGTCAAGGCGCAAGGTCTGGTGCCAGCTCCCGCAACCAAGCGCGGTCAAAGTCTGGGTGGTCGCGGTACGCCAGCAGCATGTGCACCACGGGCTTGGGGAAGCGCCTCGAATCCGCGTTGCTGAGGCGCCTCAGGTCCCTCTCTGGCACGACGCGAGCCACTCGAGTGATTCCTTGGTTTCCCTGAACTCGCGACGGTCCAGGACCAGCCCGTCCTCATCAACGCCCACCACGCCCGTGTTCTGTTCGAGTCGCCGACGGGCTGCAGCGCGAGTTGTTCGGTCCGCTGCTCGTTGCTCCTTGAACTCACGCACCGCAGCGCGTGCGCCGGCGAAGGAATTTGACTCCACCGCGCGTCGTGCCGCCATGCCGCGGAAGCCGGCGACATCCACCAGAGACCCTCGAAGTTCTACCGCCGCGCCAAGACCGACTCTCAACGGAACCCGTTGGCGATCGTTCCAAATCTTGAAGTTGATCATCAGAGACTCGTAGCCGGCCCAGAGAGCCACGGCGTACACGTAGGGCACCGCGCCGATGGTGAGCCACATTGGCAGGAGGAACTGGTTGAGTACGTCGCGTCCATCCAGGTTCGCCTTGTTATCAACGAGGCCTTCGATCGACACGAACAGAAGCGTGACACCGATCAGCACCAGCACAATGCTGGTCAATCGCGCCGCAGGTTTTAACTCGTCGTGGTTCTTAGCAAAGGCATCGAGCATCGCCACGAAAGCTGTAAACACCAGCAGCGGGAACTCGAGGTATAGCGGCAGAACCTCAAGACTCACGAAACATTCCAGGAAGGCGCCGAGTCCCACCGCCTCGACCATGCGCCGCTTTAGGAAGTCCGGGTCCTTGCCCGCTTCACCGATGTGAAGGAACCAGACGAATCCTACGAACAGGAACCAAAGCAGAGTGCTGCCCGTGAGCGAGTTTGTCCAGATTCAAACTTGGCCGCCAGCCAAACCAGAGCGGTGGTCCAAGCGCCAAAGGCGAGTAGGGGGACAGCGATCTTCCAGTTGAAGAAGCTCTTCGCCGCGCCGAGTGCGGACGGGCGAGTAGAGCGTGCAGACAGCGCGAGCACTACCGCCAGCCCAAGCAATATGAAAGTGGCGAGCTCTCGGCTATTCATCACTGTGACCAACTCTGAGCATAATAGCCCGATTATCTCACGCAAAGACGCGGCTGCCTAAGGATGAACTCAGGAATAAACGCGACAATGGTCTAGTGCCCCGCCTCACCAACCCCGACTACCTCAACCAACGCCAACAGCTCATGCGGCTCTACCGCGATGACCAAGGCGCCTTCTCGCACCTGCCACTGCAGGCGCAACATGACTTGCACGTCTTCTTCCAGACGACCAATCTCGGCACCGACGCAGAGCTGCTCGAAGAACGAGCACGGCACACAGCCGAAGATCCCTCGCTCCCCCAACGTGCTGGCAGGGCATTCACCGCGCTCGACATGACCAGGCGGGTACGCCCACCGACTCGTGTCCCGAGTAGTAGCCGGCGCATCTACGTCCGCGGCGTCATGAGACCAGACCCTGATGCGACGCAGCTCGCCCGGGCACTACTCAAGCTCGCCGATGAGCCGAACCGTAGTGACACCGAAGACCGAGCCGCCTAACGCTCAGCCACTGACGGCCGCATCACCACGCCAGCACGCAGCAGCTCCTGCCGCATTGACTGGTACTTCTGATGGAAGCGTTCTGCCACCTGCTGAATCGAGACGCCGCTCTCGTACATCTGAACGGCGGCAGCCACATCGTCCAGGATCCGCCGTGCCGTCTGATGATGCACCCCGAACTCCCGCGCTATCCCTCGCACCGTCCCACCAGCCTTGTACCGGGACACCAGCTCACCGCACTCTTCGGCATCCAGCCGCTTGTTCGACTGACGGAGCTGCTGCACCTCATCGGGCTCCCGAGCAGCCTGACACCGCTTCGGTGCAGTCGTCAGCTCAGGAAGCTTCAGGTTTGAAAGTGATTGCCATAGGAGCACCACCGACGTCGTCCCGCAACTACGTCGACAGCTCGTCCTCGACGAGGGACGGCCGGGCCGCCACCAGCCCCAGCAGGTACTGCGGGACGCACAGCGCCAGCAGCACCACGATCGGGACCGTCCAGCCACCGCTGACCGCGTGCAGCACGCCGACCCCGAACGGGCCGACGGCCGAGATCAGGTAGCCGGCCGACTGGGTGAAGGCCGACAGCGCCGCCGTGCCCGCCGGCGTCCGCGCCTTCAGCGCGATGAGCGTCAGGATGAAGGGAAAGGTGCAGGTGCCGGCTCCCAGGGCGAGCGCCCAGAGCGGCGCACCGGTCGACGGGGAGACGAGCAGGCCGACGTACCCGATCGGGTAGCACGCCATGATCGCGGTCAGCAGCAGGCCCTTGCGCTCGACCCGCGCGGTCAGCCAGGGGATCACGAGGGAGAGCGGGATGCTGATCCCCGTGACGAGGCCGAGCAGGAGGCCGGCCTCGTGGGCGCTGGACCCCGCGTCGCGGTAGATCGTGGCCATCCACCCGAAGATCGAGTACGCCTGCAGCGACTGGAGCCCGAAGAAGACGGCCATCACCCAGCCCAGCCGGGTCCGCGCGACGGCTCCCGCGCCGAGGGAGCGGTCGGGCTCCTCGGCGTGCGCGTCGTGGCGCGCCAGCGCCAACCACGGCACGACCGCGACGGCAGCGGTGAGCGCCCACGCCAGCAGGCCGCGCCGCCAGTCGAGCTCGGCGCCCGCCTCGGCGATCGGGACGGTCAGCACCGAGGAGCTGGTGATGCCGACCGCCAGCGCGGTCGAGTAGAGCGAGGTCATCAGCCCGACGCGGTGCGGGAAGTGCAGCTTGACCAGCGACGGCAGCAGCACGTTGGCGACGGCCATCCCACCCAGGGCGAGGAAGGACAGCAGCAGGAAGAGGACTCCGCTCGCCACGGTCGTCCGGAGCCAGAGGCCGACGACGACCAGGACCAGTGCGGCGAGGGTGCTGCGGTGCAGCCCGGCCGCGCGAGCGATGCGCGGCGCCAGGGCGCCGAGGGTCGCGAAGCTGAGCACCGGGAGCGTGGTGAGCAGGGCGGTTTCCGCCGCTCCCATCCCCAGCCCGGTCGACACCTCGTCCAGCAGCGGCCCGACGCTGATGGCGGCCGGCCGGAGGTTGAAGGCGAGCACGACGATGCCGACGACGACCAGCGCCCGCTCGAGCGGACGGGTTCGGTCGGGGGCGCCGGCCGCTTCGGAGGACATCGGATCGATCCAACCACGCCGTGCGCACCGGCACCTTTTCAGAGGCCTTGTGCGAACGGCCGTGACCGCTAACATGACGCCCGTTCGTCTTTTCCGGGACGGACGCCGGCAGATCCCCGGGCTGGGGGCTGCATCCGGGAACGGCTGCTCCGCCGAACTGCCATGGGGGAAACCTTGCTCCGACCGCGCCATGCCCTGATCGCCGCCCTGCTGGCTGCCCTGGTCGCCCTGCCCGCGATCGGCGCACCCGACGGCGCCACCGGCCCGGCGGTCGCCGATGCGACCGCCCGCGTGGCGGCGACGGCCCCGACCGACGCCTGCGGGGTGCGGCCCAAGCGGCCCGACGGCACCTACTACGCCTGCTCCTTCATCGACGGCTTCGGCGGCACGGCGCTCGACCGCCGGAAGTGGGCCGTGACCGAGACCAAGGTCAGCGCCATGTCGGGCGGGAGCCTGAGCTGCTACGTCGACAACAGCCGCACCATCGCGGTTAGCAACGGCGTGCTGCGGCTGACGTCGACGTACCTGCCGACCTCGTTCCGCTGCAAGTCACCCGGCACCACGTGGGCGACCCGCGCGGAGGCGGCCACCATCACCACCCGGTCGCTGTTCACGCAGACCAACGGCCGGTTCGAGGCACGGATCAAGATGCCCGCCGAGGCCGGCATCGCCGGGTCGCACTCCGCGTTCTGGCTCTACCCCCAGGAGCTCACCTACGGCCGCTGGCCGGCCTCGGGCGAGGTCGACATCGCGGAGTGGTTCTCCGCCAAGGCCGACCACGTCTACCCGTCCGTGCACTACGGCGGCGAGATCCGCTCGAAGAGCACCGGCTACGACTGCGCGATGCCGACGTCGTCCACCGCCTTCCACACCTACGCCGTGGAGTGGAACAAGAGCGAGATGAAGTTCTCGTTCGACGGCAAGGTCTGCTTCACCCATGCCTGGAAGCCGTTCCTGCTGCGCTCGCCCAAGCCGTTCGACAAGCCGTTCTACATGGTCCTCACCCAGGTGTGGGGCAAGGCGTGGAACACCCGCGTCTCGGCGATGCCGAGCAAGTCCACGATGCAGGTCGACTGGGTGAAGGTCTGGAAGTGACCCTCGGCTGAGAGCCCGGCCGGGCGCGGAGGCAACCGAACCGGCCCCCAGCGCGTCTTTCTCCACGTGACGATGATGTGGACAGCCGCGTTCGTGATGTGGGCCTTCGTGCTGGTGGTCGCCGTGGTGGCGATCGCTCGCCGCTGACCCCACCTCCACCTGCGCATCACTCCGGCTCGGCGGGGTGCTCCTCGGTCGAGCGCGAGTCGGTGAGCGTGAGCGCTCCCACGACCGCGACCAGGCCGACGACGGCGGCGAGGACGGCGTAGGTGATCCGCTCGCCGTGGAAGAAGGACTGCACGAGAGCGCTGCTCCACGTCCCGGCCGGCAGCTGGGTGGTGACCAGTGCGGCGATCATGGTGCCGACGACCGCCGTACCGACGCTGGTGCCGATCTCCTGCGCCGTGTCGTTGAGGGCGGCGCCCATCGAGGTCCGGTTCGCGGGCATGGCGTCGACGAGGGCGATGGCGCAGATGGTCATGACGATGCGCAGGCCGACGGTCATCACGACCATGGCGGCGGCGATCGCGGGGTAGCCGTGCTCGACTCCCCAGGCCAGGCCGGCCAGCGACCCGGCCAGCGCGAGCGCGCCGACCAGGCAGGCGATCCGGTGGCCGAAGCGGGCGGCGAGGCCCTCGGACAGCGGGCTCGCGACGATCATCGTGACGATGATCGGCAGGTTGGCGAGGCCGGCGCGCACCGGGCTCCAGCCGTAGGCGAACTGGAAGTGCAGGATCAGCCCGAACATCACGCTGGCCATCGCGATCGACGTACCGACCTGCGCGATGGCCGCGCCGCGGACGGTGCCGTCGGAGAACAGTCCCAGGTCCAGCATCGGGGAGTCGGTACGACGCTCGCGCCACACGAACCCGAGCCCGGCGACCACGGCGCCGACCGCCGAGGCGAGGGTGAGCGCGGAGAGCCAGCCGTTCTCGACGCCGCTGGTGAGCGACCAGCAGGCCAGGCCGATGGCGGTGACGCTGAACAGGGTGCCGGGGACGTCGAGCCGGTCCTTGGTCAGGCCCTCGGGGTCGTCGGCGGGGACGCCGAGCCGGACGCCGACGAAGGCGACCAGCGCGATCGGCGCGTTGACCAGCAGCAGCCACTCCCAGCGCACGTGCGCCAGCGCGGTGCCGCCGAGCAGCGGGCCGAGGATGAAGCCGGACATGCCGACGAGGATCATCACCGTCATCGCACGCATCCGCAGGGTCTTGTCGTCGAACAGCCGGAACACCAGCGAGTTCGTGATCGGCGCCATCGCCGCGGCGGCGACGCCGAGGGCGGCGCGCAGCGCGATCAGCTCCCCGGCGGTGTGCACCAGGATCACCAGCAGGCTGAGCAGGCCGAAGACGGCGAGCCCGACCTGGAGCACGCGGCGCCGGCCGAACCGGTCCGCCACCGAGCCGGCGGTGAGCAGCAGGCCACCGAAGGTGAGCGAGTAGGCGCCGGTGACCCACTGCAGGGCCGTCGTACCGCTGCCGAGGTCGCGGCCGATGGTCGGAAGCGCGATCGACAGCAGCGTGTTGTCGACCATCTCGACGAAGAAGGCCAGGCACAGGGCGGCCATCGGGATCCACGCCGCACGCAGCGACGGATAGGTGTGTGACGGACCGGCCGTCACGGTCGTGGTGCTGGACATGGTGGGTCTCCCTTCGGGTCAGCGTTCGACCCCCATGCTGGGGAGCACCGGTTTCAGCCCGGTTTCACACCGCTTTCACGCCCGGCGCCGCGAAGCGGCGAGCTCCTCACCGCTCTGGTCGGCGCGGCGATCGCGCAGGACCCGGAAGGTACGACGTGCCAGCAGGATCCAGCAGACGAAGGCGACCGTCGAGAGGCCGGCGGGGATCCAGTGGTCGAGCATGACGGACGCCGCCACGGCCGACGCGAACGCCGTCAGGTTCGCGACCACGTCGTAGACGGGCGCCACGAAGCGCACGTTGACCACATGGGCGAGGGCGATGATCACACCACAGGCGAACGTGACCGAGAGAAGGAAGCTGACCACGTCACCAGTATCTGGTGGCGTCACAACCCGCGAGCGACGGGGATCTCAGCTGAGCACGGCGACCGCGGCGCCGTACCCCTCGGGGACCAGCACGTCGCGCACGACCCAGCCGCCGAGGGTGCGGCCGGGCGCGTCGTCGGTGCCGAGGTAGTCGAGGTGCGGGTCACGGCCCAGGCCGATGCCGATGCCCTTGAGGTAGGCCTCGGTGCGCGACCAGGCGCGGGTGAAGCGGACCGTGGCGCGGCCCCCGTCGAGGGTGCCGTGGGCGGCGGCCTGGATCTCCTCGGTCTCGCGGGGGTGGAGCACGCCGGCGAGGGCGACCGGGTCGTCGGGGTGGCGCTCGACGTCGACCCCCACGGGTACGTCGGCCACGGCGATCAGCACCTGGCCGGGCGTGTGCGAGAGCGAGAATTCGACCGCGGCGCCCTCGGCGCGCGGCCGGCCGTGCGGCTCGCCGCAGCCGGGGCAGGCGTGCCGGCCCCAGACGACCTTCTCGGGAGGCGTGTCCGTCGCGAGGCCGACGACCCGCCGGGCCGCCGCGTGGGCGAGCACGTAGGCGCGACGCAGCTCCGCCCGGACGTAGGACGAGGCCTGCTGCCGCTCCGCGTCGTCGAGCCAGCGGGCACCCAGGTCGAGCTCGTCGTCGTCGAAGCGCTCGATGGCCATCCGCCACACGCCGAGGCCGATGCCGGCGCTCGGGCGCGGATCCGGGACCTCGAGGAGCGAGCTGAGCGTCGAGGGGTCGACCGGGATCGCCGAACGATCCGGTACCGCCTCTGCCACGTCGCGCCTCATCACGCCCGAATCTAACAAGGCGGTGGTGGGCGTCACTCCGTCGGCCGGGCCTTGGCCCTCGCGCGCTCCGCCTTGGCGATGGCGTCCTCGACGACGGAGTTCATCCGCGAGCCGTTCGGCCAGCCGTCGTAGTGGCAGGCGAGGATGACCAGCTCGCGCAGCGCCTCCTCGTCCAGCTCGCCGTTGGCGAGGGCGGCGGGCACCTGGATGCCGAGGACGTCGTTGGCGCGCTGGCCGACGAGCATGCCGATCAGGAACAGCCGGCGGTCGCGGGTGCTCAGCCCCGGGCGCTGCCAGATGTCGCCGAAGAGGTGCTCGGCGGTGTACCGGAAGAAGTCACCGGTGCCGTCGGTCATGTCGAAGCCGTAGACCTCCTCCATCTTGCGCAGGCCCCGGGCCCGCGCCTCCGGCAGGTCGGCGAACTTGTCGCCCTGGTCGTCCTGGTCGCTCTGGTCGCTCATCACAGCCCCAGCCCCTTCCCCAGTCGTGGCAGCGCCTCGCGCGCCAGTGGTACGTCGACACCGAGCTCGTCCGCGAGGGCGATCGCGAACCCGAGGTCCTTCTCCCCCAGCGCGGCGACGTGCGAGAACACGCCGTGCCAGAAGTCGTCGGGCGCGATGGGCGCCGTCGTGGTGCGGTACATGATCGCGCCGGGACCGCCCGTGATGGCGTCCGTGTGCCGCACGACCTCGCCGAGCGCGGCCAGGTCGAGGCCCGCGGCCTCGGCGAGGCGCTGGGCCTCGGTGACCGCGGTGAACGCGACGAAGTGGATCAGGTTGCGCGCCAGCTTCATCCGGGTGCCGGCGCCGACCGGTCCGGCGTGGACGACCTTGGTGCCCATCGCCTCGAGGGCCGGGCGAGCCGCGTCGAAGGCATCGGCGGCGCCGCCGACCATGATCGCGAGGCTGCCCTCGGCCGCCCCCATGGGACCGCCGCTCACGGGGGCGTCGAGCACCCGGTGTCCCGCCGCGGTCAGCTCGGCCGGGGTCTCCGGCGCGACGGTCGAGTGGACGACCAGCACCCGGTCCTTCGGTACGTCGGCCGCGACCGCCCGCACCTGGGCGTCGTCGCGCACCATGACGCACACGACGTCCACGTCGAGCTCCGCGACCGTACCCACCGCGGTGGCACCCGCCGCGACCAGCTCGGCGACGGGGTCCGGCGCGACGTCGTACACCTGGAGGTCGATGCCCTCGGTCGCGGCGAGCCGCAGGGCCATCGGCCTGCCGATGTTGCCAAGGCCGACGAATCCGACCTTCACATTGCGCATCACATCTCCTGGCGGCGAACGGGGTCCCCGCGGCGTTGTTCGCCGGAGGAGCGAAGCGGGGGAGGTGAAGAACGTCGTGGGGTGTTCATAGCCGGAAGGTCTGGCCGCCGTCGACCGCGAGGATCTGGCCGGTGACCCAGGACGCGTCGTCGGAGAGGAGGAACAGCAGTGCGCCGACCATGTCGTCGACCGAGCCCATCCGCTTGATGGCGAGGCTGTTGCGGACGATGTCCTTCGCCGCGTCACCCGCCTGGGTGCGGGTGGCCTCGGTGTCCGTCGGGCCCGGCGCGATGGCGTTGACCCGGATCCGCTGGCCGCCGAGCTCGTGGGCGAGCTGCTGGGTCAGGCTGTTGATCCCGGCCTTGGCGAGGCCGTAGAAGCCGGAGTAGAGGTAGGCCGCCGTGCTCGACTGGTTGACGATGGCACCGCCGCCGCGCTTCGCGATCTCGGGGTACACCGCGCGCGTCATGACGAGCGCGCCGTCGAGGTTCACCGCCATGAACTTCCGGTAGTAGTCCCAGTCCACGGCGATCAGCAGGTTGAACTCCATGCTGCCGTAGATGGCGGCGTTGTTGACGAGGTGGTCGATCCCGCCGAGCTCCTCGACGGTCCGCTCGACCAGCGCGTCGGCGGACTCCGCGGAGGAGACGTCGCAGGGCACGAAGATCGCGCGTCCGCCGTCGGCCTCGATCTGCTTCGCGACCTGCTCCCCCGCCTCGGCGTTGAGGTCCGCGACGACCACGGCCGCTCCCTCCTTGGCCAGCGCTCGCGCGTACGCCTCGCCGATCCCCTGCGCCGCCCCGGTCACCACGACGACCTTGTTCTCGAAACGCATGTTCACTCCTGTCACTCTGATGATCAGGAATCCCCGCCTAGCGGGGTATTCCTGCGCTTGTTGGCCGTTGCAACCGTCATCAACCGCGAGAATCCCCGCCTAGGCGGGGATCCCTGCATCAGCTCATGCCGGGAACGCCAGCGTCTTGGTCTCCAGGTACTCCTCGAACCCGGCGACACCCATCTCCCGGCCGATGCCGGACTGCTTGTACCCGCCGAACGGCGCGTCGGGGCTGAACCACACGCCACCGTTGACGGCGAGCGTCCCGGTGCGGATCCGGGCCGCCACGGCGCGAGCCCGCTCGAGGGATCCCGAGTCGACGGAGCCGGAGAGGCCGTACGCCGAGTCGTTGGCGATCCGGACCGCGTCGTCGTCGCCGTCGTGCGGGATGACGACGAGGACCGGGCCGAAGATCTCCTCCTGCGCGAGGCGCGAGGAGTTGTCGAGCCCCGCGACGACGGTGGGCTGCACCCAGAAGCCGTCCTGGTCGATGATCGATCCACCGGTGGCGAAGCGTCCGCCCTCCTCGAGCGCCACGTCGAAGTACGCCGCCACGCGGTCGCGCTGCACGGCCGAGATCACCGGGCCGCAGATCGCGCCGGGGTCGGCCGGGTCCTTGGCACCGATCGACTCCATCGTCTGGGCGGCGACGGTGACGGCCTCGTCGTACCGGTCGCGGGGGACGATCAGGCGGGTCGTGATGGCGCAGCCCTGGCCGGCGTGGATGCACGCGGCGAACGCCGTACCGCCGGCGACGGCCGCGACGTCGGCGTCGTCGAGCGCGATCGCGGCGGACTTGCCGCCGAGCTCGAGGAAGACCTTCTTCAGCGTGGGCGCGGCGGCCGCCATGATCGCGCGGCCGACGCCGGTCGAGCCGGTGAAGGACACCATGTCGACACGCGGGTCGGTCGAGAGCACGGACGCGACCTCGTTGGACCGCGGCGTGACGACGTTGAAGACGCCGGCCGGGATGTCGGTGTGCTCGGCGACGAGGCGGCCCAGCTCGGCCGCCACCCACGGGGTGTCCGGCGCGGGCTTGAGGACGACGGTGCAGCCCGCGGCGAGCGCGGGGCCGACCTTCGCGAGGTTGATCTGGGTGGGCACGTTCCACGGGGTGATCGCCGCGACGACGCCGACCGGCTCCCGGCGCACGGTACGACGCGAGCGGATCCCCATCGGCGAGGCGACCCCCAGGTCCGTCTCGAACTCATAGGACTCCAGCAGGTCGGTGACCCACTTCAACCCGTCCACGGGTACGTCGAAGCCGGCCGCGCCCATCATGAAGCCCGGCATGCCGACCTCCGCGGTGGTCAGGGCACGGAAGGCGTCCGCGTTCTCGAGCAGGGCGGCGTGCAGCTGGCGCAGGCAGCGGACCCGCAGCTCCACGTCCGTCGACCACGACGACTCGTCGAAGGCCCGGCGGGCGGCGGCGATCGCCGCGTCCACGTCGGCGGCGGTGCCGTCGGGGGCGACGCCGATCTCGGACCCGTCGGCCGGGTTGAGGATCGGGTAGCTCGCGCCGGAGGACGCCGCGACGAGCTTGCCGTCGATCAGCTGCTGGGCGGGAGGGGGCAGCGCGCTCATGACGCCGCCTCCGGAGCGGCGGCCTGGGTGACGTACTGGCCGGCCTCGACCGGCGGCGGCCACACGGTCGAGGGCAGGTCCTCGTGGCGGTAGTGGCCGGGGACGCCGTGGCCGGAGACCGACATCCGCTTGAGGAGGGTGTCGGGCGCCTTGTCGGCCTTGATGATCTCGAGGAAGGTGTGCGCGGTCGACGGCATGTCGAACCAGTCACGCTGCCAGTCGATCTTCACCAGCCCGGCGTCGGCGCCCTCGGTCACCCGCTTGAGGCCGAACCACGAGCCGCCGAGCCCGAGGATCTCGAACTCCTTGCCGTCGTCGTCGAGGATCCCCGAGCGCTGCTTCCAGAAGCCGACGACCATCGCCTTCTGCTCGTCGATCACGGTGCAGACGTAGTCGTAGTGCCAACCGTCGAGGCCGTCCATCTCGATGCCGATCGCCCAGTCGCGGATCTGGTCGCGGCCGACCGCCATGAAGTGCTCGTCGGGCGCGTACATCCAGCCGTACGTCGCGTCCTCGGCGTACCACTCGGCCATCGGGCGCCAGTCGCCCGTGGCCTCGACGTCGCGGTTGATCTGCAGCCAGGTGGCCCAGAACTCCTCGATCTCGGCCCGGGTCAGCTGGGCGGTCGGGTCACTCATGTCAGTCCTCTTCGATCGAAAGGGCGAAAGCAGGGCAGTACTTCACGGCGGTGGTGACGTCGGCGCGCAGCGCCTCGTCGGGGTGCTCGTCGAGCAGCACGACGACGTCGGCGTCCTCGTCGAAGCCGAAGACGGTCGGGGCCTCGCCCTGGCACAGCTGGTGGCCCTGGCAGATGCCGGTGTCGGCGACGACTCTCATGACAACTCGGTGGTTGAGGTGCGAGCGCCAGCGAGCCTCGAAACCCGGAACCGGCGGCGGTACTTCACCCGGGCGGGCTGGGCGAGCTGGATCACCATCTTGGTGAAGTCGTCGCGGTAGGTGTCGAGCTCCTGGGCCGGCTCGAAGGAGAAGTCCCGCAGGATGACCGAGAAGATCGCCTTCATCTGCATCATCGCGAAGGCGTTGCCGACGCAGCGGTGCTTGCCGGCGCCGAACGGGATCCAGGTCCAGCGGTTCTGCAGGTCCTCCTGGCGCGGGTCGACGTAGCGGCCCGGGTCGAACTCCTCCGCCTTGGGGAAGTCCTCCTCGATCCGGTTGGACACGCGCGGCGAGGCCGCGAGCACGGTGCCGGCCGGGATCGTGTGGCCCATCAGGTCGAAGTCCTCCTGCACCAACCGCATCAGGATGACCAGTGGCGGGTGCAGCCGCAGCGTCTCCTTGAGCGCGGCCTCGAGCACGGGGATCGACCGCAGCGCCTGGAAGGAGACCTCGGAGCCGTCCGCGTAGAGCGCGTCGAGCTCGGCGACGACGTCGCCCATCACGGCGGGGTTGCGGAGCAGCTCGATCATCGCCCACGACGCCGTGCCAGAGGAGGTGTGGTGGCCCGCGAACATCATCGAGATGAAGATGCCGGTGACCATCTCGGCGTCGTACCCGACGGCGATGAGGACGTCGAGCAGGTCCCGGTCCTCCTTGGGGATCTCCCCCTGCGCGACCCGCGCGGCGATGATCGACTGGACCTTCGCGACCAGCTCCTCGCGGGCCTCGTCACGGATCTTGAAGTTCTCGATGTCGGCGTACGGGTCGACGTACGCGATCGCATCGGTGCCGTGCTCGAGCCGGTGGTAGATCTCGGCGAACGAGCCGTCGAGCTGGTCGCGGAAGGGCTTGCCGATCAGGCACGAGGAGGTCGTGTAGATCGTCAGCTCGGCGAAGAAGTCGAGCAGGTCGATCTCGCCCTCGTCGCCCCAGCCCGCGACCATCCGGCGGATCTCCGCCTCGATCGTCTGCGCGTGGCCGCGCATCATGTCGCCGCGCAGCGCCTGGTTCTTCAGCATCTGCTGGCGCTCCTCGGGCGAGGCGTCGAAGACCACTCCCTTGCCGAAGATCGGCGTCATGAAGGGGTACGCCGCCGCCTGGTCGAGCACGCTCTCCGGAGCCCGGAAGAAGGCCTCGTTGGCCTCGGCGCCGGTAACCAGCACGACCTGCTTGTCGGCGAGCCGGAACCGGCCGAGGTCGCCGCACTCGTCGCGGACGCGGTGGAAGAGCGCGATCGGGTCGACCCGCATCTCCGGCAGGTGGCCGGTGCCCTTGATGATCGCCGGGACGATGGCGTCCTGGTCGTCGAGGACCGTGGAGACCTCGCGGATGGCGTCGAGTGTCATGACTGCTCCAGGGGTGCTTCAGGGTTCACGTCGACAGGACTGATGTGCACGCCGCGCGGCGCGCTGACCACGGTCACGATCGCGTCCGCGATGGCGGTGGCCTTGAGGAAGTGGGAGTGCCGGGCGTGGCCCCACTTGATCCACTCGGTCAGGACCTTGGCGCCCGCGTCGGCGTCCCAGTCCGAGCCCATCTCGGACCAGGTCGGACCGGGACGTACGACCGACGCGCGGACGCCCGTGCCCTCGAGCTCCATCTGCAGCGCCTCGACCAGCCCCTCGAGGCCGGACTTCGTGGCGCTGTAGCCGCGCATGAACGGGCGGGCGCGCAGGGCGGTGTCGGAGGAGACGAACACGAGGTCGCCGCGCTGCCGCTCGACCATCCCCGCGCCGAAGGCGCGCACGAGGCGATGGGCGCCGAGCACGTTGACGTCGAACTCGGCGGCCAGCTGCTCGGTCGTGGCGTCGAGCAGGCCGCCCGGTGCGAGCAGGCCGGCGTTGCAGACCACGACCTCGGCCTCGCCGAGACCGGCGCTCACCGCGGCGGCGAACTTGTCGACCGACTCGGTCGACGCGACGTCGAGGGCGTGCACGAAGGCCTCGCCGCCGGCCTCGCGGATCTCCGCGGCCAGCTCGTCGAGCTTGTCGACCCGGCGGGCGCCGAGCGCGACCGGGAACCCCGCGGCCGCGAGCGCACGGGCCGTCTCGGCGCCGATCCCGGAGGACGCGCCCGCGACGACGGCGGGACGACGGTCGGGGTGGACGGGCTTCGGCATCAGAGGCCCCTCCGCTCCGTGAAGGTGACCGGCAGGGACGCGAAGCCGCGCACGCTCGTGGAGTGCACCCGGACCGCACGGTCCGCGTGCACCTCGAAGTCGGCGACCCGGCGTACCAGCTCCTCGAGGACGACGCGCGCCTCGAGCCGGGCGAGGTTGGCGCCCAGGCAGAAGTGCCGGCCGGTGCCGAAGCTGAGGATCTCGGACAGCTCGGACTTCTCGCGCGTGATGTCGAACGTCGTCGGATCGGTGAAGACCCGGTCGTCGCGGTTGGCGCTGCCCAGCAGCACCAGCGCCTTGGAGCCGCCGGGGATGCGGACGCCGCCGACCTCGACGTCCTCGGTGACGTAGCGGGCCAGCATCTGGCTGGAGGTGTCGTGGCGCAGCGTCTCCTCGATCCACGTCGGGACCAGCGCGACGTCGTCGAGCACCTGCGCCTTCTGCGCGGGGTTCGCCGACAGGTGGAAGAGCGCGTTGCCGAGGAGCTTGGTGGTGGTCTCGTTGCCGGCGACGACCATGAGGAACAGGAAGGCCATGATCTCGCCGTCGGTGAGCCGGTCGCCGTCCATCTCCGCGGCAACCAGCGCCGAGGTCAGGTCGTCGGTCGGGGTACGGCGGCGCTGGGCCACCATCTCGCCGTAGTAGCCGAAGAGCGCGAAGGACGCCTCCATGCCGGCCTGCGGTACGTCGCGGACGCCGTCCTCACGGTGCACGACCAGGTCGGCGAGGCGTCGTACCTCGTCGCGGTCGGCCACCGGCACGCCCATCATCTCGGAGATGACGTCCATCGGGAGCTTGCCGGCGAAGTCGTCGATCCAGTCGGCCTCGCCGCGCTCGGCGTGGGCGGCGAAGGTGCGCTCGAGGTAGCGCTCGGTCAGCGCCTGCACCTCCGGCGTCAGCTCGCGGACCCGGCGCGGCGTGAAGGCCGCGGAGACCAGCTTGCGGATCCGCGACTGCTCGGCGCCGTCGAGGCCGAGGAAGCTCATCACCCGGTGCGCTTCGGGGTTCCACGCGGACGCGTCGAGCGAGACGCCCATCCGGTTGGAGAACACCGTGTCGTTGCGCAGCACGTCGAAGACGTCCTGGTGACGCGAGATCACCCAGATGTCGTCGGCGGCCGCGTGGAAGACCGGCGCCTCGTCCCGCAGGCGCTGGTACGTCGGGTACGGGTCGTCCTGGAAGGCGTAGTCGTAGGGGTCGAAGACCAGCTCGCTGGCGGTGCTGGTGGCCATCAGTTGCCTCGCAGGATGACGTCGGCGGCGGAGACGAGGCGCTCGGCGATCTCGTCGTAGGTCATCAGCCCCATCCCGGCCTGGAGCAGCGCGCCGGAGAAGGTCAGCACCAGCACCTCCAGCACGGCGGGGTCCGCCTTGTCGCCCAGGGCGGCCTCGAACCGGGCGAGGAACTCGGCGCCGATCCGCAGCCGCAGCCGGGCCACGTCGGGGTCGGTGCCCAGCAGCGCGGGCGTCACGGCGGCGGCCAGCTCGGGCTCCTCGACGATGCGGGCGGTCAGCGCGCGCATCGTGGCCTGCAGCCGCTCGAGCGCCGTCGTACCGGAGGCGCGGGCCGGGCCGCCCGCGGTGAGGTGGCGCCAGAACAGCTCGGCGAAGAGGTGGTTCTTCGAGGCGAGGTAGGTGTACGCCGTCGCCGGCGAGACCCCCGCGCGCTGGGCCACGGTGCGCACGGTCAGCGCCTCGTGGCCGACGGCCCGAAGCTCCTCGAGCCCGGCGACGAGCAGCTTCTCCACGGTCTCGGCCTGCCGGGGGTTGAGACCCTGGCGCGGCGCTTCGAACACCTGACTGGACATGTGTCCAACATAGGAGACGTTCCCGGATGACGCAAGACATTTCCTAGAACTCGTTCTAGTTTGGACGGCATGCGCAACGGGATCGTCCTCTTCACCTCCGACCGCGGCATCACGCCGGCCCGCCTCGCCGTGGCGGCCGAGGAACGCGGCTTCGACACCATCTACGTGCCCGAGCACACCCACATCCCGGTGCGCCGCGACGCGCTGCACCCCACGGGTGGTGAGGAGCTGCCGGACGACCGCTACCTGCGCACCCTCGACCCGTGGGTCTCGCTCGCCACCTGCGCCGCCGTCACGACGAGGATCGGGCTGTCCACAGCCGTGTGCCTCCCCGTCGAGTCCGACCCGATCACGCTGGCCAAGACCCTGGCCACGCTCGACCACCTGTCCGGTGGCCGCGTGACGATCGGCGCCGGCTTCGGCTGGAACACCGACGAGCTCACCGACCACCACGTGCCGGCGGCGAAGCGTCGTACCGTCCTCAGGGAGTACCTCGAGGCGATGCGCGCGCTGTGGACCCAGGAGGAGGCCGCGTACGACGGCGAGTTCGTCTCCTTCGGCCCGAGCTGGGCCTACCCGAAGCCCCCGCAGGGCCGGATCCCCGTCATCATCGGGGCCGGCGCCGGCCCGAAGACCTTCGACTGGATCGCCGCCAACGCCGACGGCTGGATGACCACGCCGACCACCACCGACGTGGCGGCGAACGCCGACACTCTGCGCAAGGTCTGGGCCGACGCCGGCCGCGAGGGCCAACCCGACGTGCGGATCCTCGTCGCCAAGCGACCCACCGAGGAGGACTTCGCCGACTGGATGGGCGCGGGCGCGTCCGAGCTGATCTGGGGAGTCCCCGACTCCGACGAGAGCGCCGTGCTCACCTACCTCGACAAGATGGCGGCCCGCCTGGGGCTCTCGGCGTGAGCCGGTACGCCGCCCTCTCCCGCGAGGAGCTCGCGGCCCTGGTGCCCGAGCTGCTGCTCATGGGGCAGCTGATCGACCGCTCCGGCATGGCGTGGTGCATCGCGGCGTTCGGTCGCGAGGAGATGCTCCAGATCGCCATCGAGGAGTGGGCGGCGGCGTCGCCGATCTACACCCGCCGGATGCAGGACGCGCTGGGCTACGCACCCGACGTACCGGGGCGGGGGGACGTGGTGACGATCTTCAAGGGACTGCAGCTCGACATCGGCGCTCCCCCGCAGTTCATGGACTTCCGCTACACCGTGCACGACCCGTGCCACGGCGAGTTCCGGCTCGACCACTGCGGTGCGCTGATGGACGTGGAGCCGATGGGCGAGGAGTACGTCCGCGGGATGTGCCACGACATCGAGGACCCGACCTTCGACGCCACGGCGATCGCGACCAACCCGCACGCCCAGGTCCGCCCGATCCACCGGCCGCCACGCACGCCTGCTGACCGCCACCCGCACTGCGCGTGGACCGTGGTCATCGACGAGTCGTACCCGGAGCCGACGCCGGTGCCGGCGCTCGAGGTCAACGAGCGCTCCCGCGCGGCATCCCTGCCCCTGCCGCCGATCGACGCCTCCGACGAGGGCGTGGCCGACTACGCCGGGCCGCTGCTGTCGGACGTCGACTTCGCCGCCTTCTCCCACTCCGCCCTGGTCCGCATCGCCGACGAGGTCTGCCTCCAGATGCACCTGCTGGACCGGGCCTTCGCCCTCGCCGTCGCCGAGCGGACCGAGACCGACGGGGAGCTGGAGCGGCTGCGCCGCAAGCAGCTCGTCGGCGTCGCCGGCATCGGCGCCGACCGCCTCGGCCGCTGCCTCGGCCTGGACCGGTGGGACGACCCGGTCGCCGCCGCGCTCGCCCTCCTGGCCGCGCACCCGCTGCTCAACCCGGCGGCCTACGTCGCCGCCGACCTCGGCGGCGCCGAGCTGGTCGTCCGCCCCGGACCGGCCGACGAGGACCAGGCCTGGATCTCGCTCTGCGGCCCCGACTGGACCGCCGCCCTCCAGGCGATCGTCCGCACCATCGACCCGCACCTCGACGTGGTCGTGTCCCCCCTGGCGGGTCCGGAGGGCGAGGGATGGCGGGCCGTCGTCGTCCGCACGGACGTCGCGGCTCCCGAGGCCGACGAGGTCGCGGTGACCCGGTTCAGCACCGGCGCGACCTTCGCCTTCCAGCCCCGGACGTCACTGCCGATCACGCCCGTCTGAGCGCCGCCGCGCGCGACCGTCCCGGCGGGAGGGTCAGGAGAGGCCCTTCTCGATCGCCCCGATCACCTTCGGCCGCAGGTCGCTCGCCGCGATCACCTCGTCCACCGAGCCGACCTCGACGGCGCGGTGGATGTTGTGGACGCCGTCGAACTCGGCGGCGATCTCCGCGATCTTGTCGGCGTGCAGCTGGTGGCGCAGCTCGGCGAGCTCCACGAGGAGCAGGCCGCGCTCGCCGTCGGCGGCGCCGTCGATGCGCTCCTGCAGCTCGGCGACCTTCGGGTCGGCGGCGGCGCGCTTGGCGACCTCCGCGGCGAAGACCACCGCCGCGGCGGGGGCCCCGCCGAGGACCGAGGCGTACGAGCCCTCGATCGCCAGCACCGTCATCGACGGGTTGAGGCGCTTGGAGAAGACCACGAACGCACCGCCGTGGTAGCGCGAGACCACGCAGAACACGATCGGGCCGCGGAAGTTCACGATGGAGCGGCCGATCTCGGCGCCGTACTCCAGCTGGAGGTTGCGCATCGACTCGGGTGAGCCGTCGAAGCCCGACAGGTTCGCGAGGACGACGACCGGGCGGTTGCCCGAGGCGGCGTTGATCGCGCGGGCGACCTTCTTCGACGACCGCGGGAACAGGGTGCCCGCGGTGTAGGTGTCGGGGCCGTCGGTGGGCGGGAAGCCCGCACGCGGGACCGGCTTGGACTCGATGCCGATCAGGGTGACCGGGTAGCCGCCGATGCGGGTGTCGACGGTGACCGCGGTGTCGGCGTCGGCCATGCCGGCCCACCGCTCGAGCAGCTCGTGGTCGGCGTCCGCGACAGAGCGCATGACGGTGCGGATGTCGAACGGCTTCTTGCGGTCCGGGTTGTGCTCGGCCGAGAAGATCTGCCCGACGGTGGCGAAGTCCGCCCCCGGGTGGGGGTACGACGTGACGTCGCGCTCGACCGGGTCGGTCGTGGGCGCGCGGCGCGGCCCGGGCTCGCCCGGCACGACGTAGGTGTGCTCGTAGTGCGCCATCAGCACGTCGAACGCGCCGGCCAGGTCGCGCACCCAGTACTGCGCCTGCCCGTTCGGTCCCATCACGCGGTCGTAGCCGCCGATGCCGTGGTTGTCCTCGGCCGAGACGCCGCCGGAGAAGTCCAGCGACTGCTTGCCGGTCAGCACCATGGCGCTGTCGGGGGTCATGACGAGGATGCCCTTGGTGTGCATCAGCATCGTGGCCTCGGCGTTCCAGTACGGCTGGGCACCGACATTGATGCCGGCGACGACGATGTTGATCTCGCCGCCGTCCTGCGTGAACTCCACGATCCGGCGCAGCGCGTCGGCCACCCAGTCCATGTTCTCGGTGCCGCTCTCCATCGAGATCCGGGCACCGGCGGAGACCGCGAACCACTCCAGCGGTACGTCGAGCTCCTCGGCCAGGTCGATGGCCGCGATCACCCGCGCGCACTCCGGTTCCGAGAGAGCACCGAGCGACTTGAGCGGGTCACCGCACAGCACGACCCGCTTGATGCCCTCGGGGTAGAGCGGCGTCGGGGTGTTCACCACGGCGACGATCAGCGCGGCGGTGTTCTGGCCGCGCGGCCGGTCGACCGGCGCGAGCACGCCGCGCTCGTCGAAGTCGTACTCCTGCAGCGAGCCGCCACCGGCGAGCACCGATTCCAGCTCGTAGGGGTAGACCAGGCCGCGGCGACGGGCGCGGAGCACCTTGCCGGCGTACTCGTCCATCGGCTTGAGCGGCTCGGCCGGGGGCGTGATGACGTCGGCGACGACGCCCGCGCCGGGCTTGGCGTGGAACCGGATCGCGAGCGGGGTCGGCTTGCCGTCGGGACCGGCGACGCGCCCCTCGGCGAGCACCTCCTCGATGCCGGCGCTCTCGGTCAGCGGGGTGATCTTGCCCTGCAGCGCGGTGAGCTGGTCGAGGTCGGCCTCGATGACCGGCCACACCGTGACCCACACGTGGTTGACGTCGAGGCTGGTGCCGGCGCGGCCGCGGGCGGTGCGCACGCGGCGGATCGCCTCGAGGCAGTTCTCGACCGCCCGCTCGGCGTGCGGCAGGGCGATGACCCGCCCCTCCTCGTCCCGTACGACGGCGAGCTGGCGCACCTGCGCGGCCGCCACCAGTCGGCGGTCGGCCGGGTTCGTCCTCGCCACGCACTCGTAGAGGAGCACGTCGTCGGGGGCGTCGAGCCGGGTGACGTCGAACTCCCGCAGGCGCGAGAGGTTCAGGCGGCGGCCCACCATCGGGTGCATGCCGCGGACCAGCTTGTCCTCGTCGAGCTCGCCGCCGTTCTCCCCGCCGTCGGTGCGGAAGGTGAAGTAGTCGATCGGCCGCGGCGCCGCGGGGCACACCGCCACGGAGACGCGGCGGGCCCGCGCGACGAACGGCTGGCCGTCGAGCAGGCGGGCCACCTCGGCCGACGCCTCGTCGGGGTCGGTGGGCGCGTCCGGCCAGCGCAGGTAGACCTCGACCACGTTGTCGTGGTCGGTGGCGATGGCGCCGTCGAGCGCGGCTCCGAGCGCACCGCCGGGGGCGAGCTCGGTGACGTCGCCGATCGTCGAGACGACGCGGGTCGCGCCCTTCTCGCCGGTGGCGTACTCCGCGTGCACGACCGGGCGGCCGGCGACGTCGGCGACGGTGAGGTCGTGGAGGTCGTGCTCCAGGTAGTGGCGGCGGACCAGTACCTCGAGCAACGGCTCGCTGGCGGGCAGGCCGTCGGCGAGGCGGTCGCGGAGGAAGCCGACGAGCGGCTCCGGGATCGCGGTCAGCGCGTCGATCCGCGCGTCGCGGTCGGCAGCGGCCGGGTCGGTGAGCGCCGCGACCTCGGCCGGCACGCCCTCGAGGACCGCGCGGCGCTCGACGTCGACAGCTGGCTGGTCGAACCAGCCGAAGCGGATCGACCGGGCCAGGTCCCCGACGACGGCGAAGCGCAGCTGGGTGGCCCGCACCATCCGCTCGAGCAGCGCCCGGGCGGCCGCGGCGTCCTCGGCGGCCGGCGGCGGGTCGCCGAGCCAGCGCTGCAGGATCCCGACGGCGATGTCGACGTCGGACGGGTGCTGCTGGGCGAGGAAGATCCGGAACACCGCGCGCTCGAGCTCGGGCGTGCGCTCGAGGTCGGTGACGCCGTAGTGCGCGAGGACGCGCAGCAGCTTGTCGCGGAAGTGGTCCGGCAGCGCGCCACGCTCGGGGTCGAGGCTGCGCAGGTAGGTGTGGAAGTGCTCGCGGGAGCTGTGCACGCGCAGCTCGGTGTGCTCGTCGCCGGCCGGCCGGTTGCGGCTGAGCTCGGCGAAGTCGGTGAACAGCGACAGCAGCGCCGTCTCGGCCTCGCGGGCTGCAGCCGTCCGGGTGGCGAGGTGGTCGGCGAGGACCGTGCCGCGCTGGTCGGGCGCGACGTCGTACCCGAGGAGCTGGCCGGTGAGGCTGCCGACGCAGTCGGCGGCGGCAGCGGCCATCGGCTCGGGCAGGTCGAGGTCGTCGTACGACGCCGTGCCGGCCACCTCGTCGCCGTCGCCGGTCGGGTCGAGGCGCACGAGCGGGGCGCCGGTCTCGACCTGGCTGCCGACGCGGACCACGAGCTCCTTGATGCGGCCGGTGAACGGCGCGTGGAGGACGGTCTCCATCTTCATCGACTCGAGGACGAGGACCGGGCTGCCCGCGGTGACCTCGTCGCCGACGGCGACCGGGGTCGCGACGACCAGGGCCGGGGCGGGCGAGCGGACCATGCCGCCCTCGTCGCGGCTGACCCGGTGCATCACGTCGTCGACCTCGACGAGCATGACGGTGCCATGGGTGGAGGTCACCAGGCGATAGCGGTGGCCGTCGACCGTGAGCCGGCCGTGCACGTCGTCGAGGCGGTCCAGGACCGCGGTGACGGTGCGCTCCTCCGCCGCTCCGGCGGCGCCGATGGTGACGTCGTACTGCGCCGGGCCGGTCTGGCGCACGGTCAGCGCGTACGCCGCACCGCGCAGCTTGAGCTCGATCGAGCGCGACGGGTCGTGCTGGGCCTGCGGGCGACCGCCCTGGGCCGTCTGGAGGAAGCGCGCGATCTCGGCCCGCTCCTCCTCGAGGTACGCCTCGATCGCGGCCGCGACCAGCGCGACGCCGGAGTGGCGGGCGGCCTGCAGCCGGCCCTCGCCGCGGACCCGGTCGATCCAGCCGGTGTCGGCCCACACCGGGTCGCCGGAGAGGACCTCGGGCTGGTCGAGCAGGTCGAGGATGAAGCTCTTGTTGGTGGCGCCGCCGTCGATGACGACGGTGGTCTCGCCCATCGCGCGGCGCAGGCGGGCCAGCGCCTGCTCGCGGTCGGCGCCCCACGCGATGACCTTGGCGATCATCGAGTCGAAGTCGGCGGGGATGGTGTCGCCCTCGGTGACACCGGTGTCGACCCGGATGCCCGGGCCCGACGGCAGCTCGAGGCGGCTGATCCGGCCCGGCGCCGGCGCGAAGTCGCGGTCCGGGTCCTCGGCGTTGAGCCGGGCCTCGACCGCGTGGCCGCGCTCGGACGGCCGGTCGCCGGCGAGCGGGATGCCGCGCGCGACCTGGATCTGGAGGGCGACCAGGTCGGTGCCGGTCACCTCCTCGGTGATCGGGTGCTCCACCTGGAGCCGGGTGTTGACCTCGAGGAACGCGAAGGTGCGCTCGCCGGGGTGGTAGAGGAACTCGACGGTGCCCGCGCCGGCGTACCCGACCGCGTTGGCGAGGCGCTCGGCCGAGGCCTTGAGGTCCTGCGTCTGCGCGTCCTCGAGCAGCGGCGATGCCGACTCCTCGATGACCTTCTGGTTGCGGCGCTGCACGGAGCAGTCGCGGACGCCGATCGCCCAGGCGGTGCCCTGCCCGTCGGCGATGACCTGGACCTCGACGTGGCGGGCGTCGGTGACGAGCTTCTCCAGGAAGACGATGCCACTGCCGAAGGCGCGCTCGGCCTCGTCGCGGGTGCGCTGGTAGGCGTCGGTCAGCTCGGCGGGCGAGGTGACCTTGCGGATGCCGCGACCGCCACCGCCGGCGGTGGCCTTGAGCATCAGCGGGTAGCCGACCTCGTCGGCGCTCGCGAGCGCCTCCTCGAGCGTGTGCACGCCACCGCGGCTCCACGGCGCGACGGGGACGCCGACCTCCTCGGCGATCAGCTTCGACCCGATCTTGTCGCCGAGCTTGCGCATCGCCTCGGCGCTCGGACCGATGAAGGTCACGCCCAGGCGGGCGCACAGCTCCGCGAACGCGGGGTCCTCGGCGACGAAGCCCCAGCCGACCCACGCCGCGTCGGCGCCGGACTCGACGAGGGCCCGCTCGAGCACGGCGAGGTCGAGGTAGGGACGGTCGGCGGCGGCACCGAGCAGGTAGGACTCGTCGGCCTCCCGCACGAATGCCGAGCCCGCGTCGACGTCGGTGTGCAGCGCGATGGTCCGGATCGGCTCGACGCCGGCGACCGGGCGCGCGTTGAGGTCGCGAACGGCGTGGATCAGCCGGACGGCGGCTTCACCGCGGTTGACGATGGCAATTCGAGAGACCACTGGCACGTTCTCGACGATGCCAGCCGGCGGCGGTCCGCCGACACAACAGATCCCACAGGACTACGGGCCATTCGTTGTTGGCACCATCCAGAGGCCGCCACGAAGTGGCCCCCGCGGCACCACGAACTCGGGAAGATGGCACCACGAAGTCGGCACGATGGCACCTCGAGGTGGGCCAGACGGTCGGCCGTACGACCATCAGTCCCGCTTCGTGGTGCCATCACCCACACTTCGTGAGGGCTCAGATCTCACCCGTGGCGTCGTACACCCAGGAGATGTCGGCGGACTGGAGCTGCTCCATCCAGTCCGGCGGCGCGCTGTTCGCGACCGCACCGAAGTCCCAGTAGTCCTTCCAGAGGCAGACCCGCCCGTCGCGCACCCGGTGCACGGTGGCGAAGGGCAGCTCGACGACCTCGCCGGAGGCGAAGGTCCAGGTCTCGGAGTGCTCGTACATCACCACGTCGCCGTCGGCGACGAGCAGTCCGTCGTGGTTCTCGTACGCCGCCAGGTCGCGCAGTCCGACCTGGAGCCGCTTGACGATGTCGACGGGCCCGCGGGCGGCGAGCGTGGGGCCGACCGGCATGTCGACGTAGATGCAGTCGTCGGTGACCCAGTCGGCGAGTCCGTCCCAGTCACGGGCCGACAGGGTGCGCCAGAGGCCGAGCACCGCCTCGGCGGGGGTGCGGGTGCTGTTCATGGCCGAACACTAGAACCTGTTCCATTTCTGGGGAAGGGGCAGAAAAGTGAAAGGTCCGAAGTGCTGTGCGCTCGTACCCCTGTGTCCCTACGATCTCGCCATGACCGCCTCGGACGCGTTGCCCGACGACGCGTCCCTGGTTGCGGGCGTGCTCGCCGGCGACCGGCAGGCGTTCGCGGGGGTCTACGAGAAGTACGCCGACCGCCTGCACGACTTCGCCTTCTCGATGCTCCGCAACCCGGTCGAGGCGCAGGACTGCGTCGCGGACGCGTTCGTGCTGATGGCCGAGAAGGTCGGTCAGCTGCGCGATCCCTCCCGGCTCCGGCCGTGGCTGTACTCCGTCGTCCGCAACGAGTGCCTGCGCACGCTGCGCGGCCGGGGTCGCGAGGCCCACGACGACGAATGGCTGGAAGCCATGCCTGACCAGGGACGAGGACCGGAGGACCAGGTCGCCGACGAGGCGGTCGAGGACGAGCTGCGCGAGCTGGTCTGGGCGGCTGTCGAGGGCCTGAACGACCGCGACCGCGCGCTCATCGACCTGCACCTGCGCCAGGGTCTCGAGGGCGCCGAGCTCGCCGCCGCCATGGACGTGACGCCCTCGAACGCGTACGTGATGCTCTCCCGCGCCCGGGACCAGGTCGAGCGCTCCCTCGGCGCGCTGCTGATCGCCCGCCGCGGCAGCTCCGAGTGCGACGAGCTCGCCGTGGTCCTCAAGGACTGGGACGGCACCTTCTCCCCGCTGATCCGCAAGCGGGTGGCCCGCCACGTCGACGGGTGCGCGACCTGCGAGACCCGCCGCAAGCTGATGCTCAGCCCGCTGGCCCTGCTCGGCGCGGTCCCCGCCTTCGCCGCACCCGCCGCGCTGCGGGACCGGGTGCTCGAGGACGAGCGGCTGGTCGCCTACTACGTCGACGCGCCCGTCGTACCGGCTGCGCCTGGCCCGGCCGGTCCCGGCGGTGGCTCGTCGGACCGGCGGCGGGCGCTGATCGCCTCGGCGGCGGTGCTGCTGCTCCTGATGGGTGTCGGGCTGGTCGCACTGCTGTGGCCGGAGGGCGACGACGACGCGATCGCTGTCGACGCGCCCACCTCGGAGTCGTCGGCGTCCTCGTCCGCTCCCGTGCCGGACGTGCCCGCCGTCACGGCGCCCTCGTCCGTGGCCCCACCGACCTCCGCACCGGCGTCCCCCACGACCGCGCCCACCACGGACGCCGCCCTCGCCACCCCCGGCGACCTGGAGCTCTCGACCCGGACCCTCCGGCTCGGCACGCGGGCCACCTCCGGCACCGTCCGCCTCACCAACGTCGGCGGCACCGCTGTCGACGTCACCGCCTCCGCGCGCTCGGGCTGGCTCTCGGCGTCCGTCGGGAGCGGAACGCTCGCCCCCGGTGCCGCGTCCACGCTGCGGATCTCCGCCGACCGCTCCGGCCTCGCCGAGGGCGCGCACCGCGGCCAGGTGGCCGTGCGCTGGGCCGGCGGCACCGAGCTGGTGACCGTCGAGCTCACCGTCGCGCGGCCGCCCGTCGTCGGTCCGCTGTCGGCCGGTGCCACCAGCTGCTCCGTGCCCGTGTCCGCGGTCGTCACCGACGGGTCCGGCGTGCGGTCCGTACGGGCGACCTGGTCCGGCGCGGTGTCCGGTCAGGCCTCCGCGTCCCCGTCCGGCGGTCGGTGGCGGGTGACCATCCCCGTGACCGTCGGGGGCCAGGTCAAGGTCACCTTCACGGCGACCGACCGGACCGGCCTGACGGCGAGCCGGAGCAGGACGTTCACGTTCGATCCCTGCCCGGGATAGACCGCCCGGCTCCCCCGGTGGTCGAGGTACGAGGAGCGCCAGCGACGAGCCGTCGCCGGTGGTTGAGGTGTGAGGAGCGCCAGCGACGAGCCTCGAAACCTCTGGCCGTGGTGCCGGGACTTGCCCGAGGGCTTTGGTCGGTCGGTGGTCGGGCTCTCAAGCGGCAGCGACGAGGGAGCTGGGAGCGGGGCTGGGTCCGGCGATCGGGTGCGGCCCGGGCGGGGTTCTTCGTTGGTCGAGGAGGTCGCGCAGCGACCGTCACGAGACCCCTGCGGATGGTGCAGAGAGCTGAACTTTCGCCTGTCCACAGGCAGGTCCTGCTCGTTTCCGGATGTCGGAGG
>NZ_LMIT01000011.1:78041-78849 GCF_001428825.1 Nocardioides sp. Root240
AGGGGCGGCGACGATCGCGGAGGGCTCCTACCTCGACACCGGTGTCCCGATCGCCGGGCCGGGTGCACCGCTCGTGTCGGAGTTCGCGCTGATGGAACTCATCGCGGTCCTCGGCCGGTCCCCCGACGGTGGCCGTGCCTACGTCGGCAGGATCCTGGAGTGCGCCTGGCGTCTCCCTGAGACCTTCGCCCAGGTGCTCGCCGGGCGGGTGGAGCCCTGGCGGGCCGAAAGGGTCGCCGACCTCACCCACTCCCTGTCCG
Source organism: Nocardioides sp. Root240 (assembly GCF_001428825.1). Taxonomy (GTDB): domain Bacteria; phylum Actinomycetota; class Actinomycetes; order Propionibacteriales; family Nocardioidaceae; genus Nocardioides. Next base: position 78,302 of record NZ_LMIT01000011.1, read on the forward strand.
CCGAGGCTGCGGCCTACGTGGACCACCAGCTCGCGATCGCGGTCGGGCACGTGACCTGGGCGTTGATCGAACGCCTCGTCACCGAGGCGATCATCCGGTTCGACCCCGAACGCGCCGAAGCCGACCGGGTGAAGGCCGCCGATCAGCGGCACTTCGACATCGGCGAGGTCACCGCGGAAGGGCTGGTCTACGTCGATGGGCTGNAGCCCACAACCTGGGTCAGCTCGGCGACGACTCGTCGCTCGACGTCCGTCGCTCCAAGGCCGCAGGGGTGATCGCCCGTCGTGACCTGATGCTCGACCTCGAGATCGACGACCGGACCGAGCCGGGGCGGAGGGTCACCCTCAACCTCCACATCACCGACACCACCCTCACCGGTGGCAACCCCGTCGGACGCTGCGAGAAGACCCGGACCCCGGTCAGCGCCGAGCAGATCCGCGAGTGGCTCCAGGCCCCCGGCACCAGCATCATCGTCCGGCCGGTGGTCGACCTGGCCGACTGCATCCCCGTCACCGCCTACGAGATCCCCGACCGCCACCGGCGGCGGG
>NZ_LMIT01000011.1:78858-225587 GCF_001428825.1 Nocardioides sp. Root240
TTACAACAAGGGCGGCCCGACCTGCCCGTGCAACCTCGTCCCCCTCTGCCGGCGCCATCACCGCGCCAAGACCCATTCCGCGTGGGACTACGTGATCACCAACCCCGGCCACTACGAGTGGACGAGCCCGACCGGCCTCACCTTCACCGTCGGTCCCGACGGCTAGCCGCGCCCGCCCGGATTCCTGCAAGGTCCGCGCCGCCCGGCGCTCCTACCTGCATGACGCGCACCCGGAAGCTGCTCACCCACCTCGCCACCGCGCTCGCCATCCTGGCCCTCGTGGCGGTGGCGTCCGCGCTGTTCCTCGGCCTGCACCGGGCTGAGCCCGCGACCGAGCCCGCTGCCGTCGTACCGCCGGTCGTGGCCGCGCCGGCCCCGCCGGTCCACGTCACTCCGGCCCCCGCGAAGCGGGTCGCCGCGCCGACCCGGATCGAGGTGCCGGCGATCGGCGTCGACGAGAAGCTGACCGGTCGCGGTCTCAAGGCCGACGGCTCGCTCGACACCCCGGACTTCGGGAAGGCCGCGTGGTATTCCCCCGGCCCGCGGCCCGGCGAGCCCGGCGGTGCGGTCGTCGTCGCCCACGTCCACGGCCCCGACGGTCCCGACGTCTTCTGGGACCTCGCCACCCTGCGCCCCGGCGACACCATCCGCGTCCACCGTCCCGGCGCGGTCGCGACCTTCGTCGTCGACAGGGTCGAGGACGTCCCGAAGGAGCAGCTCCCGTACGACCGGATCTGGCCGGACACCGGGCGGTCGCTGCTGCGGCTCATCACGTGCGGCGGGCAGCGGACCGCGGCCGGGTACCCGGACAACACGATCGTCTTCGCCCATCTGGTCGGCACGGCGAACTAGCCTCGCTGCGTGAGCGCAGCCACCGACTACTACACCGACCTCCTCGAGTCAGCCTTCGACCTCGAGTCGATCTCGATCCTCGTCGCCGCCGGGGCCACCCAGGCCGAGGTGGCCGCGGCCCTGGAGATCGACGTCACGGCCCCGGTGGCCGAGTTCCCGGACGCGGAAGCCGAGGACGGCTCGGCGTACGCCCTGGTGGACGTCGCCGGAGGGGTCCTCGCGGTCGAGCTCAGCGGGTACGCCGACCCGAGCCGGGCCGCCCTCCGCGAGCTGTCGTCCGGCGGGCGGAGCGCAGCCGTCGTGCGCAGCAACATCCAGGCCCACCTGCGCTTCGGCTGCGCGCGGGACGGTGAGCTGCTGTTCGACGACCACGAGTACATGTACGTCGACGACCCGGAGCCGGTGCCAGCCGAGTTGAAGGAGCTCTTCCTGGAGGCGTGGGACGACCTCGAGGCCGAGGAGCCTGAGCCCACGTCCGATGGGTTCGCCGTGGCGCTGGCGATGGCCGAGGTCGTCACCGGCATCCGCCTCACGGCCGCCGACCTGGCGGCCGTTCAGGAGGCGGGGTTCCGGCCCGCTCCATCCCTTCGGTACGTCGAGGGCCTGTCGGCCGAGGAATGAGCGAACGCGTCGCTGCCCAGCACGCCGCCGTCGCCGCCCACTACGACGCCCGCGCGTCCACCTACGACGACAGCGCGATGCACCGCGCCCTCGCGGACGTCGTGGCGGACGCCGTCGGCGAGCCGGGCGGACTGGTGGTCGACGTGGCGACCGGGACCGGCCTCGTGCTGCGGGCGATCGCGGCCCGGCACCCGCAGACGGAGCTGGTCGGCGTCGACCTCTCGCAGGCGATGCTCGCGAGGGCACGCGGGGAGCTCCCACAGGCCCGGCTGGTCCGGGCCGAGGCGACTGCCCTCCCCGTACGGGCGAACGCGGCTGCGGTCGTCACCTGCGTGACGGCGCTGCACCTGCTGCCGGATCCGGAGGCGGCCTTCCTCGACTGGTGCCGCGCGCTCCGTCCCCAGGATGGTCGCCTCGTGACGGCTACCTTCACGGCAGCCGGCGCCTCGGCCCGCCCGGACCTGCCGCAGGGGTTCGAGCGACGCCACGACGCCTACCGGACGCCCGAGCAGGTCCAAGCGGCTGCCGAGGGCTTCCTGCTCGACAGCCACACCACGTGGCGCCACGACGGGACCGGCGACGAGCTGCTGATCTGCGTCCTGCGCCGGACCAGCTGAAGGGCCCGAAAAAGAAAAACAGAAAGTTCCCGAGAAAACCTGCAAGGTCCCGGAGCCCCGGTGCTCCTACTCCCAACGAACGGCACACCGGCCACCAACGGCCAACCAACGGCCGACCGAACTCAGGGAGTAGACATGAACACCACCACCCGCACCGCCCTCCGCCTCCTCATCGCGACCCCGCTGGCCGCGAGCGCGATCGCCTTCGGCGGCGGCGTCGCCCACGCCGACGTCAACCCGAACGGGCCCGTCGTCATCGCACAGCCCGACGCCCCGAAGGGTCCCGGCGACATCGCCAACCCGACGCCCACCCCGCAGCCCGACCCGCCGGCCCCGCAGCCGCAGGGCCCCGGCGACATCGCCCAGCCCGACAAGGGTGACGACCCGAAGCCCCAGCCGAACCCGCAGGGCCCCGGCGACATCAAGAACCCGAACGGCGGCGGCGACCCGGAGCCGAACCCGCACGGCCCCGGCGACATCACCAACCCCGAGGACGGCGACGACCCGAAGCCCGACGGCCCGGACGACATCACCAACCCGGTGGACGGCGACAAGCCCGACCAGCCGGAGGACAACCCCGCCGAGGACGCCGACCTGGACACCGACTTCGGTGACGGTGTGGACGTCGCCAACGGCGGCGGCCTGATCGCCGACACCTCCGACGTCGAGGTCCCGAGCCGGATCGACGCCGGTGCGGCCTCCGCCGACACCCAGGACGAGCAGGGCATGTCCCTGGTCTGGGTGCTGGCCGGTGGCGGTGTGGTCACCGCCGCGGGCTCGGTGCTCGCACGGCAGCGCCTCGCTCGCCGTACCCGCTGACCTGCTCCCTCCCCCTTCGGGTCGAGGAGTGGGGTCTCGACCCGAGAATGTACGACGGCCGCCCGGTCTGACCGGGCGGCCGTCGTCGCATCTCGGAACGATCAGCGCAGCTCGAAGCTGATGCCGGCCCGCTGCAGCCGGGCGAGGAGCGCCTCGCCCATCGCGGTCGCCGTCGTGACCTGGCCCGAGACGTTCGGGTTCTCGTCGAGCGCCAGGCAGATCGCCGACTCCGCCAGCATCTTCGCGGTCTCGGTGTAGCCCGGGTCGCCGCCGGAGACGCGGGTGTGTACCTTCGCGGAGCCCGACTCGGCGACGAAGTCGACGGTGAACCACGACCTCTCGCGGCGCCCCTCCGACGGCCCCTGGCCCTGCGGCACCCGCTTGAGCAGCGCGTTGCGCACCGGCGGGACCTGCGAGGCCAGCGTCAGGCCGGTCACGCCGAGGGCGCCGCCGGCGGCGTACCGGATCGTCTTGGTGCCGGCGTAGTGGGAGTACGTGAACGCCGGCCCGTACGCCGGCAGCGCCGCCCCGCTGCGCGCGACGACGAACGGGTCGATGGTCGGCAGCGGCAGCAGCCAGTAGCCCAGCTCGCTGTCACGGCGCGGCTTGCCGACCGAGGCGCGCGAGCGTCGGCCCTCGGGGCGCGGCTCCATCTTGCGGCGGGCGCTCGAGGCCTCCTTCATCTGCCGCGCGCGCGAGAACGCGGTCAGCGCGGAGTGGAAGGTGCCGCCCGAGAAGGTGGCGTTGGAGCGGACCACGCCGCGCATCGTGACCGGGCCGTCGATCTCGCCGCCGAGCTCGCGGGCCAGCTCACGGATCGTGAAGTAGGCGCCGAGGTCGTGCGGGATCGAGTCGAAGCCGCAGGAGTGCACCAGCCGGGCACCGGAGCCCTCGGCAGCGGCGTTGTGCTCGACGTAGGTCCGGTCGACGAACTCGGGCTCGCCCGTCAGGTCGACGTAGTCGGTGCCGGCGACGGCGCACGCGGCGACGAGCGGGCCGCCGTACTCGATGTAGGGGCCGACGGTCGTGGCGACGACCTTGGTCGTGCGGACGACCTCCGCGAGCGCGTCGGTGTCCTCGGCGTCGGCGACCAGCAGTGGCAGGTCGGCCAGGGCCGGGTTGGTGCCGGCCAGCCGGCTCCGGACGGCCTCGAGCTTCTGCTCGTTGCGCCCGGCGATCGCCCAGCGCAGGTCGGGGCCGCCGTGGGCGGCGAGGTAGTCGGCGGTCAGGCCCCCGGTGAAGCCGGTGGCACCGAAGAGGACGACGTCGTACGGACGGGAGCTGTCAGCCATGCTCGCGAGTCTTTCATTGCCGATGGAACCGAGCGCAAGCCTCGCCCCGTCATAGGTTCAGCAAGTTGCACCCGAGGACCGGAGCACCCGTGGATCCAGAGAACGAGTCGGCGTACGCCGACTACGTCGAGCAGAGCTGGCCGTCGCTGGTCCGCGCCGCCGTCTTCCTCGGCGCCCGTCCCGACGAGGCCGAGGACCTGGCGCAGACGACGCTGGTGCGCTGCTACACCGGCTGGGGCCGGGTCAGCAGCGCGGACAACCGGGACGCCTACGTCTACCGGATGCTCCTCAACTGCCTGCGCGACACCCGTCGCACCCGGTGGTGGAAGGACCGGCAGTACGACGCCGCCGAGGCCCTCGACCGTCCCGCCACCGGCCGCGGGTCCGACGCCGCCGAGCGGGTCGCGATCGCCGACGCCGTGCACCGCGCACTCGGCTCGCTGACCAAGCCCAACCGGGACGTGGTGGTGCTGCGGTACTTCGTGCAGCTCACCGAGAAGCAGACCGCCGAGGCGCTCGGCGTGCCACCCGGCACGGTCAAGAGCCGGCTCTCGCGCGCGCTCGCCCACCTCGCCGCCAACGACCACCTCCTCGACCTGTCCGGAGATGCGAAATGACCGACCTCGAGAACCTCTGGGACGACTACCCGACCGGCAAGCCGCCCGTCACCGCCATCCTCGCCGCGACCGCCGGGGAGCAGCGCCGCCGCCGGCGGATCCTGCTGCGACCGCTGCTCACCGCCGGCGTCGTGACCGGGATCGCCGGAGCCTTCGTGGCCGGCACGCTGGTCGACGGCGGCTCCGGGCCCGGCACCCCGCCCGGCGGCGGGTCCGCACAGCCCGAGCGGGTCGCCTTCCAGGCCGACCTCGAGCCGGCGGCCTCCTGCGACGAGCTCCTGCAGAGCTATGTCGCGCGCGGGAAGAAGCTGGTCACCGCGTGGGGATGGAACGGCGGTCCGGTCTGGTACTCCGCCGACCTGCGGAACCAGCGCGGGGCCCTGAACGCCATCGAGGACGCCCCCGTGCCGGTGGCCGGCCGGCTCGACCGGTCGCTCGCCGCCAAGTCCCTGCGCCCGGCCACCGAAGGCTCCTTCAGCAGCGACACCGGCACCAACGTCCAGGAGGCCGGGGTCGACGAGCCCGACACGGTCAAGACCGACGGCACCCTGCTGGTCGCGGTCCGCGACGGCGACCTGGTCACCTACGACGTCACCGGCTCCTCGACCGAGCAGCTCTCGACCTTCCCGCTGCGCGGCATCGAGGCCCCCGAGATCATGCTGGCCGGCGACACCGTCGTCGCGGTCGGCGCCGACCGCGACGCCGAGCCCGACCACCCCGGCACCCGCGTCCTCACGGTCTCGCTCGCCAGCCCGGGCGAGCCCGAGCTCACCGACGACGTCCGGTACGACGCCGGGGTGCTCTCCGCGCGCCAGCACGGCAGCGCGGTCCGGCTGGTCCTCGAGTCCGGCCTGCCCGACCTCGACTTCGTCGAGCCGAACGACAAGCGGTCCCCCCAGGCCGCCCTGCGCAGGAACCGTGCGCTGGTCGCGAAGTCCACGATCGAGGACTGGCTGCCGAGCATCACCACCGACGACGACGCGAGCCGGCCGCTGCTCGACTGCACCGACGTCGCCGTGCCGTCGGACGAGCTGGCCCTCGACACCACCAGCGTCGTCGGCTTCGACGCCTCGAAGCCAGCCACCGTCGACGCGATCGGCTTGGCCGGCCACACCGGGATCGCCTACGAGTCGGACGACCACCTCTACCTCGCCACGCAGGCCGGCTGGGGCGGCGGCTGCGTGCGCTGCCTGATCGACAGCGGCAGCCCGACCGGGTTCGGACCGGCGGGCGGCTCGTCGTACCTCTTCGACTTCGCGCTCGACGGCACCGCCGCGACCCACGTGGCGTCCGGCGAGGTCGAGGGCGCGATCCGCGACCGCTGGTCGATCGACGAGGCCGGCGGCGTGCTCCGCGTCGCGGTCGGACCCACCAGCGAGACCGGCAACTTCAACTCGGTCGTCACCTTCGAGCGCCGCGGCAAGCAGCTCGTCGAGCACGGCCGTCTCGACCGCCTCGGCCGCAACGAGGACATCCAGTCGGTGCGGTGGTTCGACGACCTGGCGATCCTGGTGACCTTCCGCCAGGTGGACCCGATGTACGCGGTCGACCTGACCGACACCAGCCGACCGCGGCTGCTCGGCAAGCTCAAGATCCCGGGCTTCTCGTCGTACCTCCACCCGCTGGGCAACCTGCGGATGATCGGCGTCGGCGAGGGCCCGAGCAGCAGGGGCTGGGGCGCGCAGGTCGGGCTGTTCAACGTGCGCGACGTGACCCGGGTGCGCCGCCTCGACGTGCACAGCTACGGCGGCGGCTTCCAGGCGCTCGCCGGGGCCGACCCGCGCTCGTTCACGTGGTTGCCCGACAAGCGGACCGTGATCACCGTCCTCGAGCGGTGGACCGGTGAGCGCCGCGTCGGCTACGTCTCGGTCCTCCACGTCAAGGACAGCCGGCTGCACCAGCGCCTGGTCCAGGTGGAGTACGGCGACGACGTGGACCGCGTGCGCACCGTCCCCCTGCCGGACGGTCGGGTCGTGCTGGTCACCGGCGACAAGGCGCAGTTCTTCGAGCTCCCCTGACGGCTCGGCGCGCGGCGTACCGTTGGAGCCATGTGCCGCAACATCCGCCCGCTCAACAACTTCGAGCCGCCGGCGACCAGCTCCGAGGTGTCCGCAGCCGCGCTGCAGTTCGTGCGCAAGGTCAGCGGGACCACCAAGCCCAGCCAGGCCAACCAGGCGGCGTTCGACCGCGCGGTCCACGAGATCGCGCACATCACCCAGCACCTGCTCGACGAACTGGTGACCACCGCACCGCCGAAGAACCGCGAGGTCGAGGCCGAGAAGGCGCGCGAGCGCGCCCGGGTGCGCTACGGCGCATGACCCTCGTCGACACGACCGACCCCGCGCTGGCGCGCTGCGCGACCGGTCCCCTCGTGGTGCTGACCGGCGCCGGCCTGTCGACCGACTCGGGCATCCCCGACTACCGCGGCCCCGGCGCCCCCGCCCGGATGCCGATGACCTACCAGGAGTTCGTGTCCGGACCTGCCGCGCAGCAGCGGTACTGGGCGCGCAGCCACCTCGGCTGGTCCCGCATGCGCCGGGCCGACCCGAACGCCGGCCACCGCGCGGTCGCCGTGCTCGGTGCCGACCTCGTCATCACCCAGAACGTCGACGGACTCCACGAGGCGGCCGGCACCCCGCACACCGTCGCCCTGCACGGCCGGATCTCCGACGTGGTCTGCCTCGGCTGCCGTCGTACGACGGCCCGGGCCGCGCTCCAGCAGCGCCTCGAGGAGGCCAACCCCGGCTGGGCCGCCGCGCACGCCGACGTGGCGGTGCGACCCGACGGCGACGTGGACCTCGAGGACACGGCCGGCTTCGTCGTCCCCGCGTGCGAGGACTGCGGTGGCGCGCTCAAGCCCGACGTCGTGTTCTTCGGCGAGAACGTCCCCAAGCCTCGGGTCGAGCGCTGCTACGCCGCCGTCGACGCGCTCGCCGGCACCGGCGGCTCGCTGCTGGTCGCCGGGTCGAGCCTGACCGTGATGAGCGGGCTGCGGTTCGTCCGCCGTGCGGCCCACCGCGGCACGCCCGTCGTGATCGTCAACCGCGGCACCACCCGCGGCGACGAGCTGGCGACCCACAAGGTCGACGCCGGGACGAGCGAGTGGCTGACGGCGCTGGCGGGCCTCAGAGCTTCTTGACGAAGATGTGGTCGGCCGCCTCGGGGAAGATCTCGGCGGTCTCGCCACCGGAGCCGACCAGCACGCCGTCGGCGGTGGCCTGGATGGTGATCGTCTTGTCGGGCAGCGCGCCGACGCGACGCATGGCGCTCATCAGCGCCTCGTCCTTCTGCATCTCCTCGGAGATGCGGCGCACGAGCGCCCGCGAGCTGTCCTTCGTCGCAGCCTGCGAGAGCGGCTCGACGTCGGTCATGAAGTTCTCGCCGAGCTTCTCCTCGCCGAGCTCGTCGAGGCCCGGGATCGGGTTGCCGTACGGCGACTCGGTCGGGTGGTCGAGCAGCTCGAGCAGGCGACGCTCGACGGACTCCGACATCACGTGCTCCCAGCGGCACGCCTCCTCGTGGACCTGCTCCCAGTCGAGGCCGATCACGTCGACGAGCAGGCGCTCGGCGAGGCGGTGCTTGCGCATGACGCGGGTCGCGAGGCGGCGGCCGTCGTCGGTCAGCTCGAGGTGGCGGTCGCCCTCGACGGTCAGCAGGCCGTCGCGCTCCATGCGGGCAACCGTCTGCGACACCGTGGGACCGCTCTGGTGCAGACGCTCGGCGATGCGGGCGCGCAGCGGGACGATGCCCTCCTCGATCAGCTCGTAGATCGTGCGGAGGTACATCTCGGTGGTGTCGATCAGGTCGCTCACCGGACCATTCTTACCTATCCGACTGGCAGGCTTGGGATCGTGACCAGCCTGACGATCCCCCACCGCTTCAACGGTCCGCCGCGTTCCGGCAACGGCGGCTGGGTCTCCGGCGCGCTCGCCGCGCGGCTGCCCGGCCAGGGCATCGGCCGGGCGGTGACGGTCACCCTGCGGATGCCGCCGCCGCTCGAGGTGCCGCTGCCCGTCACGGCGACGGCGGCAGGCGCGGTGCTCACCCACGACGGGCGGCCGGTGGCCGAGGCGTCGTACGCCGGCCTCGCGCCGACCCCCGTCGCCCCCGTCCCGGTGAAGCGGGCGGCCGAGGCCGAGGCGTCGTACGCCGGCCACCGGGTGCACCCGTTCCCCACCTGCTTCGTGTGCGGCCCCGACCGGCGTCCGGGTGACGGCCTGCGGATCTTCCCCGGGCCGGTCGGCGACCGCGAGCACGTCGCGGCCACGTGGACGCCCTACGAGAGCTCGGTCCCGCTCGCCTGGGCCGCCCTCGACTGCCCGGGCGGCTGGTCGTCGGACCTCGAGGGCCGCCCGTCGGTGCTGGGCCGGATCACCGTGGAGGTCCGCCGCGTGCCCCGCACCTCCGAGCGCTACGTCGTGGTCGGCGAGCAGCGCCTCGTCGAGGGCCGCAAGACCCTCACCGCCGCCACCCTCTACGGGCCGGGCGACGACGTCGTCGCCACGGCCGAGCACGTATGGATCGCCATCGACCCCGAGGAGTTCCGATGAGCAACACCCACAAGTGGTGGTACGACGCCGTCGTCTACCAGGTCTACGTCCGCAGCTTCGCCGACGGAGAGCCCGTCCCGGGCGACGGCATCGGCGACCTGCCCGGCATCACCGCCCGCCTGCCCCACCTGCGCGACCTCGGCGTCGACGCCCTGTGGATCACGCCGTTCTACCGCTCGCCCCAGAAGGACCACGGCTACGACGTCGCCGACTACGAGGACGTCGACCCCCTGTTCGGCGAGCTCGCCGACTTCGACGCCCTGCTGGCGCGGGCCCACGAGCTCGGGCTGCGGGTGATCGTCGACCTGGTGCCCAACCACACCTCCGACCAGCACGTCTGGTTCCGGGCGGCGCTCGCCGCGGAGCCGGGCTCGCCCGAGCGCGCGCGCTACCTGTTCCGCGACGGCCGTGGGCCCGCTGGCGACGAGCCTCCCAACAACTGGAGCTCGGTCTTCGGAGGCTCGGCGTGGACCCGGGTGGCCGACGGCCAGTGGTACCTCCACCTCTTCGACAGCACCCAGCCCGACCTCGACTGGCGCAACCCGGAGGTCGGCGACATGTTCGAGGGCGTGCTGCGGTTCTGGCTGGACCGCGGGGTCGACGGCTTCCGCGTCGACGTCGCCCACGGGCTCTACAAGGAGGCCTCGCTGCGCGACCAGGTCATCCCCGAGGAGACCAAGGGGAGGAAGAAGCAGGCCGAGTCGATGGTCGAGCGGGTGCTGCGCGACGAGCCGATGTGGGAGCAGCCCGAGGTCCACGACGTCTACCGCCGTTGGCGCAAGGTCCTCGAGGAGTACGACGGCGACCGGATGGCCGTCGCCGAGGCGTGGACCCAGACCGCCGAGTCGATGGCGCAGTTCATCCGCCCCGACGAGCTCCACCAGGCCTTCAACTTCGGCTGGCTCGGCACCCCGTGGTCCGCGAAGGACTTCGCCGCCGTCATCACCAGCTCCATCGCCGCCGTCGCGACCGCGGCCGCGGCACCCACCTGGGTGCTCTCGAACCACGACGTGGTCCGCCACCCCACCCGGTACGGCGGCGGCGAGGTCGGCCTCGCCCGCGGCCGCGCCGCCACCCTCGCCATGCTCGCCCTGCCCGGCTCGGCCTACCTCTACCAGGGCGAGGAGCTCGGCCTTGAGCAGGTCGACGTGCCGCCCGAGGCCCGGCAGGACCCGTCGTGGTTCCGCACCGGCCAGCCGGGGCGCGACGGCTGCCGGGTGCCGCTCCCGTGGTCGGGCTCGGCGCCGCCGTACGGCTTCGGGGGTGCGGACGGCACCCAGCCGTGGATCCCGCAGCCGACCGACTGGGGCGGGCTCACGGTCGAGGCGCAGGAGGCCGACCCCGACTCGACGCTGGCGTTCTACCGTCGCGCGCTCGCCACCCGGCGCACCGTGTTCACGGGGGCCGAGGAGGCCACCACCGCGGAGGCGGACGGCGACCTGCTCGTCGTCCGACGGGCGGGGGTGACGGTGGTGGTCAACACCGGTGACCTGCCGGTCCCCCTGCCCGCCGGCGAGGTGCTGATCAGCAGCACGGCGGTGTCCGACGACGGGATGCTCCCGCCCGACACCGCCGTCTGGCTGCGCTGAACAACGGGTACTCGCCGCGCCGCCCGCCGTTTCTGGACGGAGGAGCGAGCGAGGAACGAGCGAGCGGGGGAGGAAGAAACGGCGCTTGCAGGCGGCGCGGCATGCGAGCGAAGCGAGCCGAAACGGCTCAGTCGCCCGGCTCGTTGAGCGCCTCGTTGTAGCGCCGCAGGGAGGCCGTGAACGCGGCCATCTCCTCCGCCGACCAGTCACCGAGCCGGTCGGCGAGGTGCTGGCGGCGGTCGTCGGCGACCTGCTCGAGCCGCTGGACCGCGTCCTCGCTCGCGGTGAGCAGGGTGGCGCGGCCGTCCTCCGGGTCGGGCGAGCGGTCGAGCAGGCCGAGGTCGATCAGGTGCTGGACCTGCCGGCTGATCGCGCCCTTGTCGATGTCGAAGACCTGGCCGATGGCCGAGGCCCGCACCGGTCCGTTGTCGCGGACGTAGCTCAGCATCAGGTACGACGCCGGGAGCAGCTCCGGGTGCACGGCCCGCGCGCGCTCGCCGATCACGCGGCGGATCCGGCGGATCAGCACGCCGACCTCGGACTCGAGCTCGCGCATCGCATCGGCGCGGGAGGTCGTGACGGTCATCGCCGGTCCCCGACCCGCGTGTCCTCGTCCTCGGCGTCGTAGGCCGGGTAGTCGACCGGGGTGCCGGTGGCGACGACCCCGGCCTCGATCTCCGAGTCCGTCACCGCGGGACCGTTGCTGGTGCGCAGCGGGACCTCCTTGATGAACAGGATGCAGAGGAAGGCGACGATCGCGAAGGGCACCGCGACGGTGAACAGGTGACCGACCGCGTCGCCGAAGGAGGCCTCGTAGAGCGCCCGGATCGGGGCGGGCAGGGTGGCCAGGTTCGGGATGTCGCCGGTCGAGTGCTGCATCTCGGCGAGCTGCTCGGGCGTGACCTTGCCGGACGAGACCAGCGCACCCAGGCCGTCCTTGACGCTGCTGGTGACCTGGTGGGCGAGCACCGCGCCGAGCGCGGCGACACCGGCGGAGCCACCGATCGAGCGGAACATCGCGACGACCGAGCTGGCGGCACCGAGGTCCTCGGGCGCGGTGTTGTTCTGCACCGAGAGGACCAGGTTCTGCATGGTGGCGCCGAGGCCGATGCCGGTGAGGGCCATGAAGCCGCCGACGACCCACAGCGGGGTCTCCGCGTCGATCGTGCCGAGCAGCGCGATGCCGGCGATCACGAACAGCATGCCGCCGACCAACCACCGCTTCCACAGTCCGGTGCGGGTGATGATCCGGCCGCTGACGATGCTGGAGACGAGGAGTCCGCCGACCATCGCGATCGACATCAGGCCGGCCTCGGTGGGGCTCATGCCGCGGGCGAGCTGGAAGTACTGGCTCAGGTAGACGGTGGCGCCGAACATCGCGACACCGATCATCACCGACGCGGCGGTGGCCAGCGCGGTGGTGCGGTCGCGGAAGAGGCGCAGCGGGATGACCGGCTCGGCGGCGACGCGGGCCTCGACCCAGAGGGCACCGAGGATGAGGACCAGGCTGGCGGCGACGAGCGCGGCCGACGTACCGGACACCCAGTCGAAGTTGGTGCCGGCGAGGCTGACCCACACCAGGATCAGGCTGATGCCGGCCATGATCAGGGTGGCGCCGAGGTAGTCGATCTTCACGTCGCGCTTGATCGTCGGCAGGTGCAGGGTCTTCTGCAGGACGACGAAGGCGATCGCGGCGACCGGGATGCCGATGATGAAGCAGCCGCGCCAGCCCAGCGGGCTGTCGACGACGAGGCCGCCGAGGAGCGGGCCGCTGACGGTCGCGGTGGCGAAGACGGCGCCGATGTAGCCGCTGTAGCGGCCGCGCTCGCGCGGGGAGACCATCGAGGCGATGACGACCTGGACCAGTGCGGTCAGGCCACCGACGCCGAGGCCCTGGAAGGCGCGGGCACCGATCAGGACGCCCATGTTCGGCGCGACGGCGGCGACGACGGAGCCGATCGAGAAGATGACCAGCGCGGCCTGGACGAGCAGCTTCTTGCTGAACAGGTCGGCGAGCTTGCCCCAGATCGGGGTGGTGGCGGTCATGGTGAGCAGGGTGGCGACGACGACCCACGTGTAGCCGGTCTGGCTGCCGTGCAGGTCGGTGACGATGGCGGGCAGCGCGTTGCTGACCACGGTGCTGGAGAGCATGGCGACGAACATCGCCAGGAGGAGCCCGGTCAGGGCCTCCATGATCTCGCGGTGGGTCATCTGACCCGGTTCGGCGGTAGCCGGTGGAATGGTTGACATGGATCAACCATATTCCTAATGGTTGACGACGGCAACTTTCTGTGACGTGACAGACAGCCTCGGCCCCGAGGTCAGCGTCGGCGCAACCCCGCGAGCGCCGGACGTACGTCGGCGAGGTAGACCAGCGCGGCGATCGTCATGATCAGGTTGACCAGCCCGATCGGCACCGGCACGAGCTGCAGCAGCAGGCCGACGCCGAGCAGCGCGCACCAGGTCGTCTTGTTGAGCTTGCCGGCGGCGTCGTAGGACTCCGAGGAGTAGAGCAGTGCGTTGACCAGCGCGAAGATCTTCACGGCGAGCAGCACGAAGGAGATGCCGAGCATGATCCAGAGCTCGGCCTCGCTCGCCGGCGGAACGAAGACCGCGTCCATGCCAGCGAGGATAGCCGGGCGGGCCCCGGGAACGACCACGACCCCGAGGCAGCGCCTCGGGGTCGTGGTGCGGGAGCGGGCCTGCTCAGCTGGCGGCCGGCGCCTTCTTGGCCGGGGCCTTCTTGGCGGCGGGGGCCTTCTTGGCCGGAGCCTTCTTCGCGGGGGCCTTCTTGGCCGGGGCCTTCTTGGCGGCCGGGGCCTTCTTGGCCGGAGCCTTGGGGGCCTCGCCGGAGCGGAGCTTCACGACGACGCCCTCACCGCGCTTGGCGAGGTCGGCGTACAGCGCGGTGGCGGTGGCGACGTTCTCGTCGTACGCGCCCTTGACCGAGCTCTGCACCTTGGCCGGGAGGGCCTTGGCGTCGGCCTGCAGCTCGGCGAGCTTGGCCTCGGCCTTGCCCTGGAGCGACTTGGTCTCGGGGAGCTCGAAGCCCTTCACGGAGCTCTGCACGCTGGCGACGCGGGCGGTGACGTCCTTCTGGACCTCGGTCACGCGAGCGGTCACCTTGGCCTGCACGTCGGCGACGTAGGCGACGACCTTCTCGACGGCCAGGTCGGTCGCGCCGACACCGGCGTAGATCGGCTTGGCGGCGGCCTGGGGCAGCTCGGGGAGGTCGATCGCCTTGAGGTCGATCGAGGGGATCTCGAGCTTGGGGATCTCGAGCTTGGGGAGGTCAAGCTTCGGCATGGTTTCTTACCCTTCGTTGGTGGTGCGGTCGTCGCTGTCGGGATCGATCTCGGTCGTGATCGGAGCGCTGCCCTCGGCGCCGTCGACCGTGTCGGCACCCTCGGGTGCGTCGGCGGCGTTCAGCGCGAGGAACGAGGCGTAGACGTCGAGCAGCGACTGCTTCTGCCGCTCGGTGAGGCCGGAGTCGCCCAGGATGGCGAGCTCGACCGAACCGCCCACGCCGTCATCCGGGCTGAGGATCCCGGCCCGGATGTAGAGCTGCTCCGCGGAGATCCGAAGGGCCTTGGCGATCTGCTGGAGCACCTCGGCCGACGGCTTGCGAAGCCCTCGCTCGATCTGGCTGAGATAGGGGTTCGAGACACCCGCCTGGTCAGCGAGCTGCCGCAGGGAGAGACGGGACGAGACCCGCTGCTCCTTGAGGTAGTCGCCCAGCGACCCGACGGTCTTCACGACCTTTCCCTTAGCCATGGGACCATCTTGCTTGCAATAGTTAGCAAGGTGCAAGCAGCCAGCTAGTGAAGTCGTTCACATGAGCCGGGTTACGGCTCGGGCGCCTCCACGTGACAGGTTCCACCTACCAGTCTTGAAATGGGATCGACTCACTCGACTCTGTACGATCGCGAACGTGTCGAGTCCCTCCGTGCCGCAGCACTGCCCGAGCCCGCGGGAGCTCGACGACCTCGAGCTGCTGACGTCCGGTGCCGCCGGCCCCATCGTGGCCTTCAACGAGCCCGGCAGCCCGATCACGCTCGCGCTGCCGGAGGCCCTCGAGACGCACCTCGACGAGGGTCACCCGATCGAGCTCGTCGACCCCGAGGGCCTCCCCCTCGCCCGCGTCGAGCGCACCCTGCGCGGACTGAGCGTGGAGCCGCTCACCCACGCGCAGTTCGGCCCCTTCCGCAACCTGCACGTCCCGCCCGACACCGCCCGGGAGCGGTACGCCGGCCGGACCGTCGTCCCCGTGACGGACCTGGTCACCGACACCCAGCTCGCCCAGCTCCAGGAGCTCGGCCCGGTGCTGCTGGCCGCCCTCGTCGGGGCGGGTACACCGGCCGTGAGCCCGGTCGGACTGCTCCGCGCGACCGTGCGGGTCGCCGGCATGCTCGACGCCGAGGTGGTCGCGATCCCGCTGACCGACCACGGCTCCGACACCGACGCCGCGCTGCGCCAGTCGGTGCTCGCCTGGTACGCCGGCGCCGACGACCTCGTCGAGCTCGAGCCCGGCGGCACCACCCTCCCCGAGCTGGCCGACATCGCCGCCCAGGAGCGGCCCGCGCCGGCCGACCAGGGCCTGGTCCTCTTCTTCACCGGCCTGTCCGGCAGCGGCAAGTCCACGCTGGCCCGGGCACTGATGGACCGGATCCTCGAGCAGGGCGCGCGGACCATCACCAGCCTCGACGGCGACGTCGTGCGCCGCAACCTGTCGGCCGGCCTCACCTTCTCCAAGGCGGACCGCGAGACCAACATCCGCCGCATCGGCTGGGTGGCCGCGGAGATCGCCCGCCACGGCGGCGTCGCGATCTGCAGCCCGATCGCGCCCTTCGACGAGACCCGCCAGCAGGTGCGGGCGATGGTCGAGCAGGCCGGCGGCCGGTTCTTCCTGGTCCACGTCGCCACGCCGCTCGAGGAGTGCGAGCGCCGCGACCGCAAGGGGCTCTACGCGAAGGCCCGGCGCGGCGAGATCCCCGAGTTCACGGGCATCTCGTCGCCGTACGAGGAGCCGGAGGACGCCGACGTCCGGGTCGACACGACCGGGCGCACCATCGAGGAAGCGCTCGACGACGTGGTCGCCGGGCTCGTCGCGGACGGGTTGATGGACCTGTCCACCCCGGCCGTGCCGACGACGGCGAAGGCGAGCGCCAGCGCGCCGCGCACCTCGGCCACCCGCGCGCTGGCCGACACCGCTGCACCGCCGGCCTCCACCGACGGGAACCCGCTGCGGGTGCTCTTCGTCTGCACCGCGAACATCTGCCGCTCTCCCTACATGGAGCTGCGGGCGCGCACCCTGCTCGCCGGCCGCACCGACGTCGAGTTCATCAGCGCCGGCACCCACGGCTTCCGCGCCCACCGGGTCGACGCGACCATGGCCACCGTGCTCGCCGACCGGGGCGTCGACGACGACCTCGTCGAGCAGTTCGCGAGCCGACGGCTGACCCGCGAGCTGGTCAACGAGGCCGACCTGGTGCTGACCGCGGAGGCGTCGCACCGCGAGTTCGTGCTGGAGGAGGCGCCGGGCGCCTTCCGGAAGGCCTTCACCCTCGGCCAGTTCGCCGAGTCCGTCGGGCGGGTCGACGCCTCGCTGACCGGCACCTCGCTCGTCACCGCCGTCGGCCACCGCCGGGCCGGTGCGGTCGACGCGCACGACATCCGCGACCCCTACCGCCGCGGCCGCTCGGCCGCAGAGGCCTCGGCCGACCAGATCGACGCCCTGCTGCAGGCGGTCCTGCCGCGGCTGAGCCCTTCCGAGACAGGCAACCACCGATGAACGAGTGGATCACCCTCACCGCGCTCTCCATCGCGGCCGCCGGCTTCCTCGTCGGCATCGTCGTCGGCCTGACCGGCATGGGCGGCGGCGCGCTGATGACGCCCGCCCTGATCTTCCTGGGCGTGGGCCACACCGCGTCGATCGTGACCGCCGACCTGACCGCGGCCGCGATCTACAAGACCGGTGGCGCCATCACGCACGCCCGTGAGGGCTCCCCCAACCTGCGCCTGGCCGGCTGGTTGATCCTCGGCTCGGTGCCCATGGCCTTCATCGGCCCGTGGCTGGTCAACGCGGTCACCGAGGACCCGACCGAACTGGAGAAGACGCTCAAGCTCTGCATCGGCATCGCGCTGCTGTTCGCCGCGTCGACGTACGCCCTGCGGCTCTACATCAACCTGCGCCGGGTCCGCAGCGGCGGCGTGCTGCCCGACGACAACCCGCGCATCCGGCCGGTCCCGACCCTGCTCGTCGGCATGCTCGGCGGCCTGCTCGTCGGCATCACCAGCGTCGGCTCCGGCTCGGTCATCATGATCGCGCTGCTCATGCTCTACCCCGGCCTCTCGGCCGTCCGCCTGGTCGGCACCGACCTGGTCCAGGCCGTGCCGCTGGTGCTCAGCGCCGCGCTCGCGAACATCGCCATCCACGGCCTCGAGTGGGACCTGCTGGTGCCGCTCGTCATCGGCTCCGTGCCGGGCACGCTGCTCGGCTCGCGGATCGCTCCGCGCGTCCCGCAGTCGTTCATCCGCCGCGGCATCGTGATCGTGCTGACGATGTCCGGCACCGCCCTGCTGTTCAAGGCCGGCCTGCACCCGTTCGGCGAGGGCCACGAGACCCTCGAGGCGGTCCTGGTCGCCGTGATCGGCCTGGTCATGCTGCTGCTCGTGCCGCTGGTCTGGGGCGTCCTGCGCCGCCGGCACGGCCTGCCGATGTTCGGCGCCCCGACGGTCAGCGAGATCGAGGCCCTGGGCGCGGACGGCAACCGGCGCGGTCGCCGGTCACCGGCGGCCGAGGGTGTCGGCTCCGACTAGCGGGTCAGCATCCGGTCCGCGTCGAGCCGGAACGACTCGTCGAGGGCGGCGGCTCGCGCGAGTCCCAGGGTGATCGCCGTCGCGGCGGCCACCCAGAGGGCTCCGATTCCGAGCAGTGTGTCCATCTCTCCACGGTAGGCACGTGGTCCGGCACAACCAACCCTCAGAACGGTTGGAAAACCCCGGGACCTTGGTCCCGCGTGTCGACTTGCGTCCCTCCGAGGAACATCAGCCTCAATCCGGCGGATTGAGGCTGCTCAGTCCCGCCCGTAGATGTCGCGGGTGTAGACCTTGTCGGCCACGTCGTCCAGGACGTCGGTACGACGGTTCGCGATGATCACGTCGGCCCTCGCCTTGAACTCGTCGAGGTCCTTGATCACCTTCGAGTTGAAGAAGCGCTTCTGGTCCAGCTCGGGCTCGAAGACGACGACCTTCACGCCGCGCGCCTTGATCCGCTTCATCACGCCCTGCACCGCCGACTCGCGGAAGTTGTCGGAGCCCGCCTTCATCGTCAGCCGGTAGATCCCGACCACCTTGGGCCCGCGACGCAGGACGTCGTCGGCAATGAACTCCTTGCGGGTGGTGTTCGCGTCGACGATCGCGCTGATCAGGTTCTGCGGCACCTGCCGGTAGTTCGCCTGCAGCTGCTTGGTGTCCTTGGGGAGGCAGTAGCCGCCGTACCCGAAGGACGGGTTGTTGTAGTGCCCGCCGATCCGGGGGTCCAGGCCGACGCCCTCGATGATCTGGCGGGTCGCGAGGCCGTGCGTGGCGGCGTAGGTGTCGAGCTCGTTGAAGTACGCGACCCGCAACGCCAGGTAGGTGTTGGCGAAGAGCTTGATCGCCTCGGCCTCGGTGGAGCCGGTGAACAGCACCGGCACGTCGTGGTCCAGCGCCGCCTGCGTGAGCAGCTTGGCGAAGAGGCGCCCGGGCTCGGTGTCGGAGCCGATCACGATCCGCGACGGGTGCAGGTTGTCGTGGAGCGCGCGGCCCTCACGGAGGAACTCGGGGCTGAACAGGATCGATGCGCCGGGGTGCCGGTCGCGCAACGTGTTCGTGTAGCCCACGGGGACGGTCGACTTGACGACGACGGTCGCGGCCGGGTTCGCGGCGAGCGCGTCGGCGGTGACCTTCTCGACGGTGGAGGTGTCGAAGTAGTTGGTCTCGGGGTCGTAGTTGGTGGGCGTCGCGACGACGACGAAGGTCGCGTCGGCGTACGCCTCCTTGCGGTCCCGGGTGGCGTGCAGCGACAGGCCGCCGCGGGCGAGGTGCTCCTCGAGCTCGGCGTCCACGATCGGCGAGCGGCCCTCGTTGACCGCCGCGACACGCTCCGCACTGACGTCCAGCACGGTCACGTCGTTGTACCGCGCCAGCAGCACGGCGTTGGACAGGCCCACGTAGCCCGCCCCGACCACAGTGATCTTCATGCTTCGAGGCTGGGAGCCCGGTCTGAACGGCCCCGGACGCCGACATGACGCGCGGGTGACGGGTGCGAACACGCTGTCCCCTCCGGGGAGACCCCGATCACCCGTCCCAGACGGACCGGATCGGCAGGCCCCACAGGCGCGGGCCGTAGCGGTGGCCGACCGAGGCCGTGTTGAGGACGACGCCGCCACGGAAGCGGCCGCCCGCTCGGCGGGCCAGGGCCTCCAGCCGCGCGAACTGGTGCGGGCGCAGGCCGGCCGCGGTCAGCACCTCGATGCCGTAGAGGCTCTCGTCCGGCAGCTCGACGACCAGTCCCACCTCGAGGCCGTTGCGCTCGCGCAGGTAGCTCACCCGGTGCTCGACGACGCTCGTCGCCTGCTGGCGCAGCAGCTCTGCGGCGACCAGGGTGCGCAGCAGCGGCGCCAGTCGCCACCGGCCCGCGAACTGCACGAGCTGGTCGGGCGTGTGACCGGCCAGGTGCCGGGCGAGCGCCGGGTCGTCGAAGACGACCTGCGGCCGGCCGATCGCCCGCTTCGCCGGGGCCGCGCGGCACCCGGGCAGCAGGCGGACCACGCCGATCTCGACGAGCACGTCGACGTACGGCTGGAGGGTGGTGGGCGGGATGCCGGCGATCGCGCCCAGCCGGGCCCGGTTGAGCTCGCCGAGCGGTGGGTCGGCCAGGGCCCCGAGCAACGCCACGACCCGGCCCGCATCGGTACGACGGACCGCCCGGGCCCGCCGCGCGATCCGCCGGAGCTCCTCGTCGGCCACGGGACGGGCCAGGGCGCCGACGTACTCCTGGATGCCCCAGGAGGTGCGCACCTCCCCGGGGACGGTGCCCCGGGAGCCCAGTCGGGCGACGAAGTCGGCGGCCACGAGGCCTGAGCCTAAGCGGCTCCCGTGCAAAACTCGTCGATTTGTCTACGGCGGTCGTCGGGATGCCCCGGTGAAAGGCTCCACATGGCACGATGCAGCCCATGTCCCAGACCCACAGCGACTACCGGCTCAGCCAGCTGGACCAGCTGGAAGCCGAGTCGATCCACATCTTCCGGGAGGTGGCCGCCGAGTTCGAGAAGCCCGTGCTGATGTTCTCGGGCGGCAAGGACTCCATCGTCATGCTGCGGCTGGCCGAGAAGGCCTTCTACCCGGCGAAGATCCCGTTCTCGATCCTCCAGGTCGACACCGGTCTCGACTTCCCCGAGGTCATGGAGACCCGCGACCGCTGGGTCAGCCGCCTCGGCGTGAACCTCGTGGTGGCGAGCATCGACGACGCGATCAAGAACGGGATCATCCCCGACGCCGCGAAGATCAGCCGCAACCGCCTGCAGATCCCGACGCTCCTGAACGCGATCGAGGAGAACGGCTTCACCGCCGCCTTCGGTGGCGGGCGCCGTGACGAGGAGAAGGCCCGCGCCAAGGAGCGCGTCTACTCCCACCGCGACGAGTTCGGCCAGTGGGACCCGAAGAACCAGCGCCCCGAGCTCTGGAGCCTCTACAACGGCCGCCTGCACGAGGGCGAGCACATGCGGATCTTCCCGATCTCGAACTGGACCGAGCTGGACGTCTGGGACTACATCGGTCGCGAGGAGATCGAGATCCCGAACATCTACTTCTCGCACCAGCGCCGCGTCTTCGAGCGCGACGGCATGCTGATGAGCGAGACCCCCCTCAACCCGCTGCGCGAGGGCGAGGTCGTCGAGGAGCGGACCGTCCGGTTCCGCACCTGCGGTGACATCACGCTGACCGGTTGCGTCGAGAGCACCGCGTCCACGATCGCCGAGATCATCGACGAGGTCGCCGTGGCCCGCAAGACCGAGCGCGGGGCCACCCGCGGGGACGACAGGTTCTCCGAGGCCGCCATGGAGGACCGCAAGAAGGAAGGCTACTTCTGATGGCCGGTACGAACTCTGGATACGGCATGGACCTCCTGCGCTTCGCCACCGCCGGCTCGGTCGACGACGGCAAGTCCACCCTCATCGGGCGCCTGCTGCTCGACTCGAAGTCGATCTTCGAGGACCAGCTCGAGGCGGTCGAGGCCACCAGCGAGGCGAAGGGCTACGACTACACCGACCTCGCGCTGCTGACCGACGGCCTGCGCTCCGAGCGCGAGCAGGGCATCACCATCGACGTGGCCTACCGCTACTTCGCGACGCCCAACCGCAAGTTCATCATCGCCGACACCCCCGGGCACGTGCAGTACACCCGGAACATGGTCACCGGCGCCTCCACCGCCGACCTCGGCCTGGTGCTCGTCGACGCCCGCCAGGGCCTCACCGAGCAGTCCCGCCGCCACGCGGTGATCCTCTCGCTGCTCCGCGTCCCGCACCTGGTGCTGGCCGTGAACAAGATGGACCTCGTCGGCTACGACCAGGCGATCTACGAGAAGATCTACGCCGAGTTCACGCAGTTCGCGACGAAGCTCAACGTCCCCGACCTCGAGGTCATCCCGATCTCGGCGCTCAACGGCGACAACGTGGTCACCCGCTCCGAGAACATGCCGTGGTACTCCGGTCCCACGCTCATGCACCACCTCGAGCACGTCCACGTGGCCTCCGACCGCGACCTGATCGACGCGCGCTTCCCCGTCCAGTACGTCATCCGCCCGAAGTCGGACGAGTTCCACGACTACCGCGGGTACGCCGGCCAGGTCGCCGGTGGCGTCCTCAAGCCGGGCGACGAGGTCGTCGTACTCCCCTCGGGCATGACGTCGAGGATCGCGAAGATCGACCTGTTCGACCAGGAGATCACCGAGGCCTTCCCGCCAATGAGCGTCACCGTGCACCTCGAGGACGACGTGGACGTGTCCCGCGGCGACATGATCGCCCGGGTCAAGAACGCGCCGACCCCGAGCCAGGACATCGACGCGATGGTCTGCTGGATGACCAACGCCCCGCTGCAGCCGCGCCAGAAGCTGGCGATCAAGCACACGACCCGCACGGGTCGCGCGCTGGTCAAGGACATCCAGTACCGCCTGGACGTCAACACGCTGCACCGCGACCAGGAGACCAAGGAGCTCGGCGTCAACGAGATCGGCCGCGTCACGCTGCGCACCACGGTCCCGCTGCTCGCCGACCCGTACTCCAAGAACCGCACCACCGGCTCGTTCATCCTGATCGACGAGGCGACCGGCGTGACCGTCGGCGCCGGCATGATCAACGGCTGACGAACGCCGCTCCGAACGGGGCGTCCTCCTCCGGGAGGGCGTCCCGTTTCGTCGTCCCGGGCCGATGCAGGGATCCCCGCCTAGGAGGGGATCCTTGCGCTTGATGACGGTTGCATGCGTCATCAAGCGTCAGAATCCCCTCCTAGGCGGGGATCCCGACACCCTCAGCGCTGCGGACGGAAGTGCAGCCCGACCTCGGGGTCGACGACGACCTCCTGCGCGGCGGGGATGCCGTCGACGACGAGGGGCGCGGCGAGGTCAGTGTTGCGCTTGAGGACGGCCAGCGCGATCGGGCCGAGCTCGTGGTGGCGGGCCGAGGAGCCGACGAAGCCGACGTCGCGGCCGCCGTCGGCGGGGACGACCGGCGTACCGGCGGCGGGGAGGCGGTTCTCGGAGCCGTCGAGGTGCAGCAGCGTGAGGCGGCGGGGCGGGCGACCGAGGTTGTGGACCCGGGCGACCGTCTCCTGGCCGCGGTAGCAGCCCTTGTCCATGTGGACCGCGGCCCACTCCGGGGCCGAGGCGTCCGCGAGCCAGCCGACCTCGTTGGGGATCGTGCGCTCGTCGGTGTCGATGCCCAGCCGCGGCTCGCCGCGGGCGATGCGCAGCGCCTCGAACGCCCAGAGGCCGGCGGCGGGACCGGCGGCCTCGGCGTACGCCGTGAGCTGGTCGCGGGGCACCAGGTCGTAGCGCCCGGGGCGCCAGGCGACGGCGAGCTCGTCGGTGACGTCCGTGATCTCGACGCGCATCATGAACTTCATCCGCTCGAGGAACTCGATGAGCGCTGCGGCCCGGCCGGGCTCGGTGTGCGCGGTGAACGCCTCGCCGTCGTCGACCCCGGTGAAGGCGTGCTCGACGTGGCCCTGGGGCGAGAGGATCAGCCCGGAGACCCACCGTCCGGCCGGCAGGCCCTCGAAGTACTGCGTGGTCAGCGAGTGCAGCCAGGTCAGCCGGTCCGGGCCGGAGACGCGGAGCACGTCGCGGTGGGAGAGGTCGACGAAGCCCTCGCCGGCCTCGAGGGTCA
This sequence comes from Nocardioides sp. Root240, assembly GCF_001428825.1. Lineage (GTDB taxonomy): Bacteria > Actinomycetota > Actinomycetes > Propionibacteriales > Nocardioidaceae > Nocardioides. The sequence goes on from NZ_LMIT01000011.1 coordinate 102,241, forward strand.
CCTGCTCGCCGAACAGGCTGCCGTAGTGAGCCGCGACCGGGGCGTCGATGCCGTTGCCGGCGACGGCGCCCGGGAGGGCGAGGAGGGGGCTGGGGGTCGAGGTCATGTGAGGTCCCGGTAGTGCTCGAGCAGGCGGGTGAGGGTGCCGAGCGCCGTCTGCATCTCCTCGATGTGCACGGGGTCGAGAGTCCGGAGCATCTCCTTGATGTCCGTGCTCGAGACCCCCGAGGTGCGAGGCAGGTAGCGCACTTCACAAACGTCGGAGAGCTCGTCGAACTTCCCGGTCCAGTCATCGCCCATCACGAAGACGTCGACCTCGTGCTCGATGATGTCGGCACGCTTCTGCTCCCAGGCCCGCTCGGGGAGGACCAGGTCGACGCCCTTGATCGCCTGCACGATGGCCGCGCGGTCGTCGTACGAGACGACGGACTTCTTGCCCTTGCCGGCGTTGAACTCGTCGGTCGAGACACCGACGATCAGCCGGTCGCCCATCGCGGCGAGCCGCTCGATCAGCCGCAGGTGGCCGATGTGGAAGAGGTCGAAGGTGCCGTAGGTCAGCACGGTGGTCATTCAGGAGCTCCTTCGCAGTCGGCACAGCGGCCGAAGACGGTCAGGTGGCCGAGGTCGGGCACGAAGCCCTTCGCCTCGAGCACGGCGACGAACGGGGCCGCCTCGGCGGCGTCCACCGAGGTCACCGCGTGGCAGCCCCGGCAGACCAGGTGGAAGTGCTCGTGACCGCGCACCGAGTGGTACGTCGGCGCACGGTCCGACAGGTGCGCGTGCCGCACCAGCCCGAGCTCCTCCAGCACCTCGAGGGTGCGGTAGACCGTGGAGGCGTTGACCGTGCTCGCGGTCGCCTGGACCTTCGCCAGCACCTCGTCGGGCGTGGCGTGGCCCAGCTCGTCGACCGCGGCGAGGATCAGCTCACGCTGCGGGGTGAGCCGGTAGCCCTTGTCCCGCAGCGTCGCCCGCCAGTCCTGGGTCTCGATACGCGCCTCCCGCGCTCCTTCGTCGCCCGCGGCGCTACTCGACCTCCCCGCCTGGTCCGCGGGGTCGCTCGTTCCTCGCGACTCCGCGGGGCGGTGATCAGGCACGCTTGAGCCTCGCCCAGAGGTGCGGCTGCAGCGGCTGGCCCATGGCAGCCATGTCGAAGGCGTAGAGGAGGTCGCCCTCGACGTTGCCGTAGAGGCGCTTGCCCGCGACGTACTCCTTGGCGGTCTCGGTGCGCGCGACCGCGTCGGTGGTCCACTCGAACTTGCCGTTGTCGGCCTCGCCCTCCCAGATCTCCGCGATGCCCGTGTTGTGGGTCAGCAGGATCTCGAAGCGGCCCTCGCCGACGGCGCGGATGAAGCCGGTCTCGATGGCGGCGTCACGCACCTTCTCGCCCGCCTCGTCGATGATCCACGCGCGCGCCATGTAGTGGAAGAACGGGCGCCCGTCATGGGTGAAGATCAGCTCCTGGCCGAACTGGAAGGCGTCGATCGTCGGGTAGTCGCCGTGACCGTTGCCGCGCCACGTGCCGAGCATCCACGCAATGGGTCCGCAGTTCGGGTGCAGGTTGTCGGGGAGTTCGAAGGCCACGACGGACAAGTTTAGGGTCCGCCCTGCCGGATCGCCGATCCGATCGCCTCGGGCGACCAGCCCCGGTCCTGGCGGGCGCCTCGATGGCGCCCGCCAGAACGGCCTCAGCGCGCTCGGACCGAGTTGCTCTTGAGGACCTTGGGCGCGTACCCGCTCCGGGTGATCGTGATTCGCAGTGACAACAGCTTGCCGCGATCCGTCCGGGTCACCTTGTAGGTCGCCGCGGTCCGGCCCGCGATCGCCTTGGTGCCGCGGAACCACTGGTAGCGCACGGTGCCCCGGGGGACCACCTTCGTCGGTGCGAAGTTCGACCGCAGGGTCGAACCCGTGGTCGGCGTGCCGCGCAGGGCCAGCCTCGGGCCGGAATACTTGAACACCCGCAGGACCTGGGTGGTCGCGTGCGGCACGGACGGCATCGCCGAGGCGTTCCCGGCACCGTCCCGAGCGACGGCCACGAAGGCATACCGGTGTCCGATGGCTCCGGGATAGGTCGCCTTCCCACTGGCCGCAGCGCTCTTCCACAAGGCGTAGCTGCCGCCATCGACCGCGACGAAGACATCGATCTGCGTGATGCCGGACTGGCCGTCGGAACCGCCCCAGGTCACGGGGATGTTGGGGTTGGTCGTGGACTTGGGCACACCTGACACGGCTGCCGTCGGAGCAACCCGGTCGATCCGGTTCGACCAGGTGTTGGTGGCGATCGGAGCGTTCAGATCGAAGACGATGTCGGCCTTCGCCGACACGGTCGTGCCACTCTGGACCGCCGCCGTGTAGCCGACGTCGAAGAACACCACGCCCTGCCCCTCGGTGCCGTCGTCGTTCGGCGGCAGGAACCCGAGGAGCGGGTCCTCCGGGAGGTCACCCGTCACCGGGTCGATGGTCTCGAGGAGCCAGGAGAGCTTTCCGGAGTCGTTCTTGGCCGCCGTGATGTGCAGCTGGAGCCCGTCGTCCGATACCAGGTCGAGGCTGTGATCCAGCTCGGTTGCGCCCTCGGCCGGCGTCCAGATCGTGGTGCCGAACTGCAGCGCGCCGAAGGTCAGCGACGACATGTCGAACTTCGTCGCGTCGAGCGTCGTGTCGACCTTCACCACCTGCGCTGGCGCTGAGGCGTCCTTGCTGTTCTCGAAGTAGATGGCGTAGTGCTGGCGGCCCTCACCACGGATCGCGTTGTTCGTCCCGCCACCGGCAGGCCCCACGATCTCGTTCGGATCCAGCGAGGTGACCCAGGAATTGCCGAGCGCGACGCCATCCTCGTAGCAGGTCTTGCCGAGCGTCCCGAGGCCCCAAGCTGTGCTCGCCACCTTGAGGACCGTCTTCGCCACCTTGGTCGGCGGGAAGAAGTCGGCGGCACAGTTGAGGCCGCTGAACACCGTCGAGACACCGAACTCGAGGACGTCGCCCCATCCGCCAAAGCTGAAAGGGCTTCCGTTCTCGGCCCAGTTCGTGACACCCGTCTCCACGACGTCGCGTACACCGCTGACGCACGCAGCTCCCGGGACCGCCTCGAACGCGGCATCGGTGAGCGCGTTGTAGGTGGCATTGGCGCACTGCACGCCAGGCGTGATCGCCGCGGCGCGGGCGACTCCACCCGTCGCGTTGGGATTGACCATGCACTGGCCCACGCTGGCCAGGAGGTCGTAGTTGGCCTGCACCGGCACGGTGACCCGGAAGGAGACGTCCACCCGACCACCGGCAGGCATCCGGTTGATGTAGAGGGGAATCCCCAAGGAGCCGTCCGCCGCAGTGAAGATGTCGTCGTCGCCCGGCGTGATGGTGGCCGGGACGGCCTCACCCGCGGCGTCGAGCCCGTACAGCGTGAACTGGGGTTCGATGGTGCTCCCCGCCGGGAACCCGCGCAGCACGATCGGGACCCCGATCCCGTCGACGTTGCCCGCATTGGTCACGGTCAAGCTCATCGTCTGGGGCCGCCCGGGCACGAACCGTCCCAGTCCCGTGAGCGATGCAGTGACCTTCGGCTCGCCGGGCGCGGTCACCGTCACCGCGCTGGCGTAGGTCGCCTCCTCGCCGTCGGTTGATGCCACCTTCACGTTCCACGATCCGACGCCTGCGGTCGAGAGGTCGAACAACACACGGATGGTCCGGCGGTCCGAGCTGACGTCGATGACCTGACCCGTGAGGACGGTTCCCAATCGGCTGAGGGTCACTGTCTGCGACCGGTCGAAGTTCTTGCCCTGGAGAGTGACCGTCACCGACGACGACTGACCGATCGTCTTGGGGTTGGCGCTGAGCACCGTCAGCTCGTCGGGGCCGCACGCAGGGTTGAGGCACTCGGCGGAGAGCTGATAACGACCGAGCGAGCTCGCATCGGCGATGACGTACGCCGTGTGCCGTCCCGTCGCCGCAGCCGTGCAGTCCAGGTCGACGTCCCAGTAGGCGGAGTCAACCGAACAGATCGCGCCACCGCTGGGGCCGAACACCACCATCCCCGGGCTCTCCTGTCCGCTCAGGTCGCGCGGGCGGAAGCGGAGCTGGTCGCCCGTGGTGGCAGCGAACTCGTAGCACCGCACGTCGAGGTCCTCGACGACCTTGCCCGAGAGAGGCTCGAAGCCGTAGGCCACCGACGCAACGTTCAGGCACGAGCCGTCGTCCGTCGTGGGCCGCAGGACCCGGAAGGCGTAGGTCTCGGTGTCCTCGCTGGTGCTCGTCCACGACAGCCGGTACGGCGCGGGCCCGCTCAGCACACAGGCCTGGTCGGTGCCACACAGCTCGTCGCCGCGACCGTTGAGGACGACCCCGCGCACCGACCACGACGGGTGGGTCGCCGGCACGTAGACAGCGCCGGCGGTGCTGCCGAGGTCGTAGCAGACCGCCGCAGTGTCGGGCGCGAGAATCCCGGCTTGAGCAGGCTCCGCCGTCGACGAGGACGCGGCGCCGCAACCGATGCTCGATGCAGGATCCGTGATCCAGAACCGGTAGGCGGTCGTACCGACCGGGTCGACCGAGTGGGCGAGCATACGGAACGGCCCGACGCCGGTCAGCCGACACGTCGACCCGTGACCGACGTCGACCTGGCACAGCACGTCGCCGGCCTTGTTGACGACCTCGACGCGCGGCTGCCCCAGCTCCCCGGTCCGTGCGACGCGCACCCGGACATAGCTGCCCGACTCGGCGTTCAGCTGACGGCAGTCGATCTCACCCTCGGCGAGGGTCCCCTGCTCGGGCGTCGAGCTCCAGTCCACGCCGGTGATCGCCGCGCACGTGCCGCCGCCCGCCACCTGGGTCAGTCCCCAGGCGTAGCTGTTGTCGTAGCCATCGGGATCGCCCGAGACGACCACGCGATAGGCGGTCGTGCCACGCAGCGACACCGGCTGGTACTGGTACCACCACGAGGTGTACGACTGCCACGCCTGGGTCTTGCTGTCGGTGTCCCAGAGCTCGACGCGCGGGCTCCACTGGGTGCTGCCGAACCAGCTCGCCATCGCGTAGCTGCCTGCGGCCGCCGTCGTCACCGTGAAGCACTCGGCGCCCGAGCCGTCCGCGGCGCGTGTCGCCGACCCCGGCAACGCAGTACCCCAGGTCCCGAGGGCGACAGTGGCGCAGCCCTGTGCAGAGCTGATGTCGTTGAGGTGGACCCGGGCTGCGGCCGCGTCGCTCCACGACGGCGCTGCCAGGAGCCGGTACGGACCGGTTCCGCTGGTGATGCAGGAGTACACCGATCCGGTGCTGAAAGAGCAGAGGTTCACGCCGGCCGCGTTGTACAGGCGGAACCACGTCTCGCCCTCCGCACTGGTCCGCTGAGCTGCACTGCGCAGGGTACGGGCCGCTGCAGACGCGAACTCGACGCACCCGACGGCATCATCGGCCAGGTCGAAGGTCGCCGGCGCATCGTCCCAGTCGAGTCCGGGAAGCGTGGCACATCCAGCCTGCTGGGTGATGTCGTAGACCCCCAGCGCGACGCCGCCCGGGTAGCCGTCGGGGTCACCGCTCACGACGAACCGATAGGTGCGTGAGCCCCGCAGGGACAACTCGGTGAAGGCGATGTCGACCGACGTCTGGTGCAGCAGGTCGCCACTGCCGGACTCCCACACCTCGAGTCGACTGTTCCAGCGGTTGTCCGTCCGGCCAGCCCGCAACCCGTACGACGCAGCCCGGGTGGTGCTCAGGGCGTAGCACTCCGTGCCGCTCCCGTCCGCCGCACGATCGGCACGAGTGGGCAGCGCAGCGTTCCATGCCGCCAGGGTGATCGCCGTGCAGCCGGTGCTGCTCTCCGTGTCGGTCACCATGAGGTGGGCGTCGGTCGCCGCATCGCCCCAGTCCGAGGTGATCACCCGATACGGTCCGGCGCCGGAGGCGACACAGCGGCCCGGCATTGACCAGCGGTACAGATTGCAGACGACGTCGCCTGCAGCATTGAGGACGGTCGCGTAGCCGGCGTCCCCGGCGAGTCGGACCGCACGACCGGTCGGCACCGAGAAGGACTGGCAGTCGACTGCGCCGGCGGCGTTCTGGGTCGGGAACTCCGATGCCGCGCTCCAGCCGAGGCCGGGCACCGCGTCACAGCCGGTCGCAGCAGCGACGGCGTAGTAACCGACCCGGTAGCCGCGTGGCTGGGCGCCCGGGTCGCCCGATACCTGTACCTGGTAGGTGGTGGACGCCTTGAGCTGGTAGAAGGCGCCATAGCTTGCGTAGCCCGTCATGGCCCCGACCGGCTGGTCGGCCTCGAAGAGGCCGAAGCCGGGCGACCACGCATCGTCATCGGGAACCGCGCGGAACAAGTAGGTACCGAACGACCCCGTCGTGAACTCGAAGCACTCCGCACCCCCGACGCCTCGCTGCCCGACGGTGGTCGGTGCCGCACCCCACTGGACCGCCGCCACGCTCGCACACGGTCCGTCGACTGCGGCGTGCTGGGTCACGCGCACCGGTTGCGGCGGAGCCTGCCGGGTCGAGTCGTCGGCCGGAGGCTGCGTCGGCTGGTCCGCCGACTCGGCGGAGACGTCGGTGACGGCGTCTCCGGGACCCGTTTCAGCCGGATCCGTGTCAGCCGGATCCGTGTCCCCCGGATCGCCGGTGGCGGAGGGGGCCGTGGTCGGCCCCTCTGGCTCCAACGCCCCGGCCACCTCGGGAAGGGCCAGACTCCCCACGGCGAGCAGAAGTCCCAGGATCACGAGCGTCAAGCGGCGCACAGCCGGCCCCCTTCGTCGGTGCAGGGGGAACGACGACATCCCCCACGATGTCCTACGACAGCGCAGGCTGGCAGTGACGAGCGGCCCGTGCCCCCCAAACTGTGATTTCTTTGCCGTCGTCCGGCGAAATCCCCTTCGCTGCTAGCCTTCGGCCGTCGAAACCGATGGTTGCGGGAGGCCACATGACGCGACAGCTCGTCGTGAAAGTCACCTGCGGCGCGGACGAGCCCGAGCGCTGCAACCAGGGCTTCACGGTGGCCGCGACGGCAGCCGCGTCGGGGGTCACGGTCTCGCTCTGGCTGACCGGCGAGGCCGCCTGGCTCGCCGTGCCCGGCCGGGCCGCGGAGCTCGACCTGCCCCTCGCCACTCCGCTTCCGGACCTGATCGACGCCGTGCTCGCCACGGGCTCGGTGACGGTCTGCGGGCAGTGCGCGGCGCGGCGCTCACTGGAGGAGAAGGACCTGCTGGCCGGTGTACGGATCGCGGGGGCGTCGGCGTTCGTCGAGGAAGTGCTTCGCGACGACGCCCAGGCCCTGGTCTACTGAGCGCGCCATGACCCGTCTCGCGACCCGGTTCGTCGTCCTGAGCACCGCCGGCCTGCTCCTCTCCGGCTGCCTCGTCTCCGGCAAGGACGACGACTCCCCCGACAAGCGGAACTACGTCGCCATGGGCGACTCCTACGCCGCCGCCCCCGGCGTCGGACGCGCCAACCCGCCGCTGGGCTGTCGCAAGTCGAAGGACAACTACCCCCACAAGCTCGCCGACGCGGCCGACCTCGACCTGACCGACGTCACCTGCTCCGGCGCGCCGACCGAGGCGGTCATGACTGCCTACAACGCGCTCGGGGACGAGGTCGCGCCGCAGATCGAGGCCGTCGACGAGGACACCGACATCGTCACCATCGGCCTGGGCTTCAACGACCTCGGGCTGTCACTCAAGGTGTTCGTCGCGTGTGTCCAGGTCACCACGCGCAACCCGGGCGCGACCAGCCCGTGCACCGACGCCGACCGCAACCTCGGCGCGAACGGCACGCAGGCGATCCTCGACCAGGTCACCGACCGGCTGAAGGTCGTCGTCGAGGAGGTCACCGAGCGGGCACCCGACGCCCGGGTCTTCCTCGTCGGCTACCCCACGATCTTCCCGACCGGTGCGACCTGCCCGAACCTCGGCATGAACGCCGGGGACATGCCCCTGATGAACCACATCGTCAGCAGCCTCAACACGTCGCTGAAGGACGCCGCGGCGGCGTACGACGCGACGTACGTCGACCTCGCCACCCCCACCGTCGGCCACGACGTCTGCTCCGACGACCCGTGGGTGGCCGGGCTTCAGCCCGTCGGGGGCCGGAAGGCGATGTCCTGGCACCCCTACGAGGACGAGCAGGAGCTGGCGGCCGACACCCTGGCGAAGCTCATCGGCTCCGACTGATGCGGGCGGTCCTCCAGCGGGTGACCTCCGCGTCCGTGGTGGTCGACGGCGCGGTCGTCGGCGCCCTCGCCGCCCCCGGCCTGCTGGTCTACCTCGGCATCACGCACGAGGACGGGCCCGCCGAGGTGGCCTGGATGGCGCGCAAGATCCGCGACCTGCGCATCCTCCCCGACGAGACCTCGGTCGCCGACAACGGCGCCCCGGTCCTGGTCGTCTCCCAGTTCACGCTGTACGGCGACGCGCGCAAGGGGCGCCGTCCCACGTGGACCGCCGCCGCGCCCGGTCCCGTGAGCGAACCGCTCTACGACGCCGTCTGCGCGGCACTCGAGGAGGCCGGCACCCCCGTCGAGCGTGGGGTGTTCGGGGCGGACATGGCGGTCACGTCGGTCAACGACGGCCCGTTCACCGTGCTGCTGGAGACTCCCTGAGTCGCAAGTCACCGACTTGCGGCGAGTTGAGCGTCACCAGATGGGTGCGCTGGCAAGGCGTCCGGCGCGACGGCAGTCTGGCCGACTGTCGAGCGTCGGCAACGCAGCCAGCGTGCCCAGATGGGGGCGCTCAGCCGCCGGAAGTCGGTGACTTGGGGCTCAGCCGCAGCCCCAGCAGGTACATCTCGCAGCCGAGGCAGAACGCGAACACCGCGTTGAGGAAGGCCGCCACGATCGCGAAGCCCGCGAACACCTGGCCCAGCAGGACCGCGCCGGTGGCGAAGCCGATGGTGGCGACGACGGCGAACACCAGGCCGACGGCCTGTGCGAAGCGGGGCGGGGCCGGGTCCTCGAGGTGGTCGGGCGGCGTCAGGCGCGGCCGGACGACGGAACGGAAGAGCACGCCGGTCGGTGTCTTCTGGACGCCGAGGCCGGCGCCGATCGCGAAGAACACCGCCTGCACCCCGGTCAGCACGGCCGCCACACCCGGCCGAGCGTCGGACAGCAGCAGGGCCACGGCGAAGATCACGAAGGTGACCGCAGCCGTGAAGCGCGGGCCGCGCGGGTCGATGCCGGGGGTGCTCATCAGGACTCCTGGAGGTGGGGCAGGGCGGCGAGCACCTGCTCGCGACGGGGTGCGCCGGCCGCGCGGGTGACCTCGCGGCCGGAGCGGTCGAGGATCAACGTGGTCGGGGTACGACGGACGTCGAGCTGGCGCACGAGAGCGAGGTGCTCCTCGGCGTCGATCTCGAGGTGGGCCACGCCGTCGTGCCGGTCGGCGACGTCGGCGAGCACCACCCTGGTGGTGCGGCACGGGGCGCAGAAGGCGCTGGAGAACTGCACCAGCGTGGCCTGCTCGCCGAGCTCGGCGCCGGGCACGGCAGCGTTCACGCTCGCCCACGCGGACGGGTCCTCGACGGCGGGCGCGGGGGTTTCGTCAACCGCCGAGGGGGCGAAGCGGCCGTCGACACGGCGTCGGTACAGCCCGAACCCGGCCGCGGCGAACACGGCCAGGAGCAGGATCACGATTCCGGTCACGACGTTGTCCAACGGCTTCGGGCTCACCCCTATTCCGATTCGGCGCGTATTCGGCCAGACCACGACGTCCACGGCGTGGGCCGCGATCTCCAGGCGTGGGCATCCGTCATCTGACGGATGCCCGGCGCTCCGGGGGCGCTGAGTTCGGGCACGTGACCCGATACCCGGCGTGATCTGGCACACATAGTTTCGGGTCATCTCGGTCAGACCGAAACCTGGAGGACCTCATGACAAGCGCCATCCGAGCGATGTCGTCACGAACCAAGATGACGATCTTCTGGCTGCTGTTCGGCAGCAGCATCGTGCTCGCCGTGTTCCCGCCGCTGTACCTGGCGGGCAGCGGCATCGACACCCCGATCCTCGGTGTGCCGTTCAGCGTCGCCTACTGGATCTTCGACGCCCTGCTCGCCACCGGCGCGGTGTGGCTGCTCTGGATCTTCGAGAACATCCGCGGCGAGGTGGGCGAGGAGCCCGAGGAGGTGGCGGCCTGATGTCCACCATGACCGGCTCGATGGCCGTCACGCTCGGCCTGCTGACGGCGTTCTTCGCCCTCATCGTCTTCGTGCTCTACGCGACGAATCGCAGCGCCAAGTCGTTCTCCGACTACGCCGTGGGCGGCCGCTCCTTCAGCAGCTGGTACATCGCGATGTCCTACACCAACTCGTGGTGGCCCGGCGCGACCTACACCGCCTTCTTCGGGCTCAGCGCCAGTGCCGGCGTGCTCGGGTTCTACGCCCTCGCCTACTCGCTCCTCGGCGTGACCGCGATGTACCTGATGGCCGAGCGGGCTTGGTTGTGGGGCAAGCGATACGACCTGAAGACCCAGCCTGACATGCTCGGTCTGCGCTTCCAGTCCCCGGCGGTGCGTGTGATCGCCAGCGCGATCGGCGTCGTGTGCCTGTTCCCGTGGATCGTGCTCGGCATGCAGGCGATGGGCCTGATCTTCCGGTTCGCGAGCTTCGGGCAGTGGTCGGTGACCACCTGCCTGGTCGTCGGCGTCGCGGTGATCGCGGTCCGCCAGATCTGGACCGTCCAGATGGGCATGCGCGGCCTGGTCATCACCGACCTGGTGCAGGGCATCGTTGCCTACGGCCTGGCCGCTCTCGTCTGCCTCGGCATCCTTTTCGGGCCTGCCGACTCCGCCGGCTTCGGCGCCGTGACGGACCTTCCCGACGCACTGCTCCACGTCCCGGGCGACGGCGGCGCCTACGGTCACTGGTACCTGTTCTCCCTCATCGTCACCGGCGTGATCGGTTCGCTGTGCTGGCCGACCAGCTACCAGCGGATCTACACCGCCAAGGGCGTGCGCAGCGTCAAGAAGGGCACGTTGCAGACGATGGTCGTGGCCGGTGGCTTCTACCTGATGCTGACCCTGGTCGCCCTCGCCGCCGCCTCGATGACCGACATCGCCGCCGCGCCGCAGGACGGCTGGTTCACCCTCCTCTACGACCGCGGTGGGCAGTGGCTGCTCGGCATGGCGCTGGTGATCGTGCTGGCCGCGAGCATGGGCTGGATCGACGGTTGCGTCCAGGTCTGCGGCGCCCAGATCGCCAACGACATCGTGCACGTCATCTCCCCGCGTACCGACTTCCAGCTGAAGGTCGTCGCGAAGGGCTCGATGGTCGTCTACATGCTCGCCTCGGCGATCGTCGCCTACATCGCCTTCGACTATCCGCGACTGCAGCTGCTGGCGCAGATGTCCTATCAGGGCATCGTCCAGCTCTCGGTGCCGATGTTCCTCGGCATGTTCTGGAAGCGCGGCACCAAGGTCGCGGCGCTCGCCTCGATGTGCACCGGCTTCCTCGTCGCGGCGGTCCTCACCTGGCAGCACCCGGACGACATGCCCGGCCTCGGCAGCCTCACCAGCGGTGTCGTCGCTCTCGGCGTCAACCTCGTCGTCTACGTCGTGCTCGCCTACCTGCTCCCCCAGTCGGACCAGGAGCGCCGCCGCATCGACGAGCTCTTCGAGGCCGGCAAGTCGCGGCCCGAGCCGGACCTCACCCCCGCCCACTGAACCCGTCCCGACCCCGAACGGAGCTGTGCCATGACATCGCAGGAGATCCACGACCGCGTGCTGGCGGCGGTAGACGCCCTCAAGGACGACCTCGTCGCCACGCTCTCGGAGGTCATCTCGATCCCGAGCGTGAACCCGAAGTACCCCGGACAGGTGTACGACGAGGTGGTCGGCCTCGAGGGCCGCGTGTCCCGTCTGGTCGGCGAGATCTACGAGGACGCCGGCGCCGACGTCGAGTACTGGGCCGTGGAGAAGGGCCGCGACAACGCGGTCGGCACCCTCAGGGGCACCGGCGGCGGGCGGTCGCTGATCTTCAACGGCCACGTGGACGTCGTACCTCCCGGCAACCCGGACCGCTGGAGCTCCGGCGACCCGTTCTCCGGCAAGGTCGATGACGACCGGGTCTGGGGCCGCGGCGCCAGCGACATGAAGGCCGGCCTGGTGGCCCAGGCCTTCGCCCTCAAAGCCCTGCACCGGGCCGGCGTCTCGCTGAAGGGCGACCTGATCATCGAGGCAGTCGTCGGCGAGGAGGTGATGGACCACGAGTGCGGCGTCACCTCGACCGTCGAGCACGGCTACCGCGCCGATGCGGCGGTCGTCGCGGAGCCCAGCGGTCCGACCAACCTGGGCGTGATACCGGTGACGCCCGGCCTGCTCTGGTTCTCCGTGACCGTGCAGGGCAAGGCGACGCACTCCTCGATGCGCGGGCAGACGATCCGCGCGGGCGGCGGCGGCAGCGCCGTCGGCGTCAACGCGATCGACAAGGGGATGCTCGTCTTCCAGGCGATGCAGCGCCTCGAGGAGGAGTGGGCGTTCACGAAGACCCACCCGCTCTTCGCGCCGGGCCACTTCACCATCCACCCCGGCGTCGTCCAAGGTGGACCGCACGGGGTGCTCGTGCCCTTCATCCTGTCGGAGTACATGACCATCGAGTACTGCATCTGGTACCCGCCGCAGGACGACCCCGAGACCGTCAAGGCGGAGGTCGAGGCGCAGATCCGCGCGATCGCGCAGACCGACGGTTGGCTGCGTGAGCACCCGCCCGTCGTGGACTGGAAGCTGAACTGGCCGGCCAACGACCCCGGCGAGGCGGCGCACGCGATCACCGCCGCCGTCTCGTCGGCCCACGAGCGCGTGTCCGGGATGACGGCCTACCAAGGGCCGCCGCCGGTCGCCGGTTTCTGTGCGGTCGAGGACTGCTCGTTCCTGACGGCGGCGGGCATCCCCGCGATCAGCTACGGCCCGGGCGACCTCCGGGTCGCGCACGCCGACGACGAGTACTGCCTGATCGAGGAAGTGCACCTCGCCGCTCGCACCTACGCCTCGCTCGCCCTCGACTGGTGCGGCACGGACTGACCCTCCCTCCCCTGACCACACGAAAGGACCGATCATGATCGACCTCACCGGCAAGAAGGCCATCGTCACCGGAGGCTCCTCCGGCATCGGCCGGGCCATCGCCACCACCCTCGCGAAAGTCGGCGCGCACGTCGTCGTCGCGGACCTGACCGAGGAGGCCCGCGAGGGCGGTGAACCCACCGCCGCCGTCATCGTCGCGGCCGGCGGATCAGCCGAGTTCGTGAAGCTCGACGTCACCGCCAGCGCGCACGTGGCGTCGGTCTTCGCCGAGCTCGACGAGCGCCTCGGCGGCCTCGACATCCTCGTGAACAACGCGGGCGTCCTGCGAGAGGGCAGCGTGCACGAGACGGACGACGAGACCTGGCGGACCCAGTTCCTCGTCAACGTCGACGGCACCTTCCACTGCACCCGCGAGATGGTGCGCGGCCTGCTCGCCCGCAAGAGCCCCGGCAAGATCGTCAACATCAGCTCGATCAGCGGCTTCCGCGGCAACCCCGGCTTCGCGGCGTACTGCGCGACCAAGGGCGCGATCGTGAACTTCACGCGCCAGGTCGCACTCGACTACGCCGGCCAGGGGATCAACGTCAACGCCGTCGCCCCAGGCTTCGTCACCACGCACATGACCGCGCTCTACGACCAGGAGACGTACGACGCGCTCGCCGCCCAGACACCGCGGGGGCGGTGGGCGATCCCGCAGGACGTCGCCAACGCCGTCCTGTTCCTTGCCAGCTCGCTCGCGGACCACGTGGTCGGCGACAACCTGCTGGTCGACGGCGGCTGGACGATCGGTACGCCGGTCGAGCTCGGCACCTGATCCCGCGAGCCGGACGGCAGGAGCCTCAGGTGCGGACGAGCAGGGGGGTGGCAGGCGGCCCCGGCAGCGGGACGATCTCCTCCGCCACCGCCTTGCTCGCCGCCGCGACCCGCGTTGCGCACCCGAGCTTGGCGAGGATGTGCTCGACATGGGTGGCGACCGTGCGCGGACTGAGCGACAGTGCCAGCCCGATGTCGGGATTGCCGAGGCCGACCGCCACGAGGGTGAGCACCTGCACCTCCCGCGGCGAGAGCCGGTACGGCGCCGCCGCCTCCCGCAGCGTCACGAGGACGCCCGCGGCGAGCCGGGTACGGCGTACCTCGTGGCAACGGCCCGTCGGCGAGACCCACGCAAACCGGTGGACCGTCCCGTCGGCGTTGGCGAGCAGCTCGGCCGTGAGCGGCGAGTCGTCGGCCAGCCACTTGTCCCGGCGCAGGCCGGGCAGCGTGACCAGCCGGCGGTCGGTGGTCAGCAGCGCCGCTTCTCCGGCCTCCTCGAGGAGGTCGGTCCAGGTCTGCCCCTCCGGTGGGCGCATCGCGTCCATGACCGGAGCGATCACCCGCTGCAGCGCGATGAGTGTCTCGACGGCCGAGTCGCTGATCGGCAGCGGAGAATCGGAGCTCAGGTGAAGCGCCCCCGTGTAGCGCCCGTCGCGTGTGAACAAGCAGGTCGTCGAACCCTCCGCGAAGCCCCCGGGGATGAAGACCTCGTGCGCGCTGAACATGTTGCGGTAGTTGGGGATGTCGCACCACCGCAGCGGCCGCGGGTTGCGGAAGCGCATGGTGAGGAAGGCCGGGTCCTCGTTGACGAAGCCGTCGTTGAGGTAGGTCAGCACCGGGTCGCTGTAACCGATCTCGGCGACCGTGAAGTGGCGCCCCTCGACCGGGTCGAAGGTCGACAGCGCGGCGGCCTCGAGCGGGATGGCCTCCCCGATCCGCTCCAGGACGGCGGCCGCCCGGGCCGCGGCGGGCGTGGGCTCGACACAGATGGCGGCCACGTCGGCCACCAGGTCGAGCGGCGACGGACGACTGGTCATCGGGACCCCCAGTTGGCGATCCCTGAAGCGTACGCCCTCCGCCGCTCCCCCGGTCGGGCCACGGCGGACGCCTCAGTCCGCACGTTCCTGGGTGTCCTCAAGAACCACGCGCCCGATCGTGTCGTAGCGCTCAGGGGCGAACCTCTTGGCCCAGAAGGCGAAGCCGAGCCCGGACAGTCCGACGACGGCGACGATCCAAGGCGACAGCTTGAACACGACGTCGCTGGCCGCGGCCCCGGCCGCGAAGCCGGCGTTCTCGATCAGCAGCCAGATCACGTAGACCATGCCGATGCCGCCGATGAGCGGCGCGACGCAGGTGCGGAACCAGTTGGCGGTCTCCGGGTGCTTTCCCTGCACGTGGAAGTAGAAGATGCAGGCGAAGGCCGCCAGTGCCTGGACGATCAGGATCGCCGTGGTGCCGAGGATGGCCATCAGGGCGTAGAGCTGGGCGTACGGGTCGCGATCGGTGACATAGAAGGCCAGCACGATCAGGGTCGCGACGGTGGTCTGCGCGAATCCGGCGATGTACGGCGAGCCGTGGACCGGGTGCGCCGCGCCGAGCGTCCTCCCGAAGCCGGGGACGAGGTCCTCACGGCCGATCGCGTAGATGTAGCGCGATGCGCAGTTGTGGAACGCCATGCCGCAGGCGTACGAGCCGCTCATCAGCAGGAACTCGAAGAGCACGACCGCCCAGTGTCCGAGGTGCTGCTCGACAGGACCGAAGAAGATCTGCGCGGCGGTGGAGCTGTCCTGGGCGAGCGCCACCGAGTTCTCGGGGCCGGTGCCGACGATCGCAGACCACGACACGATCACGTAGAAGCCGCCGATGCCGAGGACGGACAGCATGGTGGCGAGCGGGATGATCTTCTTCGGGTTGCGCGACTCCTCGCCGTACATGGCAGTGGACTCGAAGCCGACCCACGACCAGAAGGCGAAGAAGAGGCCGATGCCGGCCGTGCCCGCGACGGCCAACGTGGCGCCGGTGTCGGGGTGGGTGACGGAGCCGCTGAGGCCCTGGAAGGCGTTGAGCGGGTTGAGCGAGCCGAGCGACCAGCCCTGCGGCCCACCGCCGGAGACGAGGATCGACACGGTCATCGCGCCGAGCATGACCACCTCGGTGACGAGGAAGCCGCCGAGCACAACGGCAGTCAGGTTGATGTCGAAGTAGGTCAGCAGTGCGTTGACCCCGAGCATCAGCAGCGCGTACCAGATCCACGAGATGTCCAGGCCGGTGTGCGCGGAGAAGAAGCTCGCGGCAAAGAAGGAGAAGATCCCGACGAGCGCGGCCTCGAAGACGACGTAGGCCAGCGTGGTCAAGGCGCCGGCGCCCATGCCGACCACCCGGCCCAGGCCGTGCGAGATGAAGCCGTAGAAGGCGCCGGTCGAGGTGATGTGCTTGGCCATGGCCGAGTAGCCGAGCGCGAACAGCCCCAGCACGATGGTGGCCAAGAAGTAGCCGGCCGGGGCGTTGGCGCCGCTGCCGAAGCCGATCGCAATCGGAACGTTGCCGACCATCGCGGTGATCGGTGCGGCGGTGGCGACCGCCATGAACATGACCCCCAGCAGGCCGACCGCGTTCGGCTTCAGCCGCTGGACGCCCTTCTCGGACTCGGACGCTGCACGCGTCTCCTCTGCAGACATGCGGACCCTCTCTCCCGTGCCCGAGGGCACTTCAGGTTGTGCGCTGGCTCACACCAGGCCCCGCATGCTGGCACTACCGAACAGACCAAATCAAGGTTTTAGGTCAGACAATTTTTGTCGGTATCAGACCATTGACTTTTTCGGTCCGACCAAACAGGCTTCACGGCACAGGCTTCCGGTGACCCGAGAGACGGCCACCGACACCAAGGGATGGCGATGCACGACTACGACGCGTTCAACTTCGACTCGAAGGCAGAGATGCTCGAGAAGTCGGCGCACTACTGGAACCCCGACAAGACGAAGTTCTGGTCGGACAGCGGGATCGACCTGGTGATCGACCGCCGCGAGGGCTACCTGCTCTGGGACATGGACGGCCGCCGGCTGATCGACGTGCACCTCAACGGCGGCACCTACAACCTCGGGCACCGCAACCCCGAGGTCGTCGCCGCGGTCAAGAAGGCGATGGACCGCTTCGACGTCGGCAACCACCATTTCCCCTCGCTGGGCCGCACGGCCCTCGCGGAGGCGCTCGTCGAGTCGGCGCCGGCCGGCCTGACCAAGGTGGCCTACGCGTCGGGCGGCGGAGAGGCGATCGACATCGCGCTCAAGAGCGCCCGGCACGCCATGCAGAAGCGCAAGATCGTCTCGATCGTCAAGGCGTACCACGGCCACACCGGCCTCGCCGTCGCCACTGGTGACGACCGCTTCTCCAAGCTGTTCCTGTCCGACCGGCCCGAGGAGTTCCCCCAGGTCCCGTTCAACGACCTCCCCGCGATGGAGCAGGCGCTCAAGGGACGCGACGTCGCTGCGGTCATCATGGAGACGATCCCCGCGACCTATGGCTTCCCACTGCCCAACCCCGGGTACCTCGAGGCGGTCAAGGCGCTCTGCGAGAAGTACGACGCCCTCTACATCGCCGACGAGGTGCAGACCGGACTGATGCGCACGGGTGAGCTCTGGGGGATCACCAAGCACGGCATCGAACCGGACATCCTGGTGAGCGGCAAGGGCCTCTCCGGCGGCATCTACCCGATCGCCGCCGTCCTGCTCAGCGAGCGGGCGGGCGCCTGGCTGCGCGAGGACGGATTCGGCCACATCTCCACCTTCGGCGGCGCCGAGCTCGGCTGTGTCGCGGCCCTGAAGACACTCGAGATCAGCCGCCGGCCCGAGGTCCGCTCGATGGTGCACTACATCGCCGACCTGGTCGGCTCTGGGCTGCGGCAGGTCCAGGCCCAGCACCCCGACTGGTTCGTCGGGATCCGGCAGAACGGCGTCGTCCTGGGCCTCGAGTTCGCACACCCCGAGGGCGCGAAGTACGTGATGCGCGAGCTCTACAAGCTCGGCGTCTGGGCGATCTTCTCCACGCTCGACCCCCGCGTCCTGCAGTACAAGCCGGGGATCTTGATGACCCCGGATCTCGTCGAGGAGCTTCTCGACCGCACCGCGCTGGCGATCAGCCGCGCGGCCGCCGACCCCGCAGTCTCCCGTCGGAAGGCAAGCTGATGGCCGACCAGCCGAACGGACCCGTGACCGTCCCCGCCCAGGCCGGGCACATGCTCGAACGAGCCCGGTGGGCGGCACGCGCCTTCGCGTCGTACTCGCACGGCGACGTCGAGCGCATCGTGCGCGCCGTCGCCGATGTGGCCCACGCCCACGCCGAGAAGTACGCCGAGTGGGCGGTGCGCGAGACCGGCTTCGGTGTCGTCGAGCACAAGGTCCGCAAGAACCGGGCGTGCTCGCGAGGGCTGCTCGACACCTACGCCGGCCAGGACTTCGTGACACCGCGGGTGCGGATCGACGACAAGATCGTCGAGGTGCCCCGGGCGGCGGGGGTGGTGCTCGCGCTGACGCCATCGACCAACCCGGTGGCGACCGTGTTCTTCAAGGTGATCCTCGCCCTGATGACCCGCAACGCCGTGGTCGTCAGCCCCCATCCGATGGCCAGGGAGTGCTGCCACGACGCGGCGCAGCTGCTCGCCCGTGCTGCGGTCGAGGCCGGCGCACCCGACGGCATCGTCCAGAGTGTCGCCGAGCCCACGATCCCGCTGGTCGAGGCCTTGATGGGTGACGCCCGCACCAACGTCATCCTGGCGACCGGTGGGACCGGCGTGGTCCGCGCGGCCTACGGCTCCGGCAACCCCGCGATCGGCGTCGGCCCCGGCAATGTCCCCGTCCTCGTCGACAGCACAGCTGACATCCGGACGACCGCGCAGCGCCTGGTCGAGAGCAAGGCCTTCGACAACTCGGTCCTGTGCACCAACGAGTCGGTGCTGATCGTCGAGGAGGCGGTCGCCGACAAGCTCGTGCGCGAGATGGAGCGCGTCGGCGCGGCCGTCCTGGGCGCCGACGACGCACAGCGACTGCGGGACTTCATGTTCCCCGTCGGCCGGCTCAACGTGGACGTCGTCGGAAGGGACGCCTCGTGGATCGCCCAGCAGGCGGGCATCCGGGTCGGCCCGCGGACCAAGGTGCTCGTCGCGCCCTTCGACGTGGCGGTTCCCGAGGAGCCGCTCACCCACGAGAAGCTGTCGCCGGTCCTCGGCATGATCCGGGTCCCCGACGCGGCGACCGGGATCGCCACCGCACGCGCCATCGTGCGCATCGCCGGAGCCGGACACAGCGCCGCGATCCACTCGAGCGACCCCGCGACCGTCATGCGCTACGCCGCGGACGTGCCGGTGCTGCGCGTCTCGGTCAACGTCGGCAACAGCACCGGCAGCTCCGGCCTCGACACGAACCTCGCACCGACCATGACCATCGGCACCGGCTTCGTCGGCCGCAGTGCGCTCGGCGAGAACCTCCAGCCCAAGCACCTGGTCAACTGGACCCGGATCGCCTACAACAGCGACCCCGCCGAGGCGATGCCGGCGTACGCCGGGTTGAGCCCGTGGCACGACCACCGCGACCCCGTGCCGAGCTACCCGCTGGCCTCGAACGACGACCGCGCGCCCCGACAGGCGCCGTCGAACGTCGACGCGCTGATCGACCGGATCGGCGCGCGCACCGCGTCCAACGGCTCGAGCGCCGACGACGCGGCCTTCCGCGAACAGGTACGGCGCCTCGTCGTCGAAGAACTCTCCCACCTCATCAAGGGCTGACCCATGGCTGAACTGCGTTCCTTCATCTTCATCGACCGGCTGCAGCCGCAGACCCTGTGCTACCTCGGCACCTGGATCAAGGGCACCCTGCCGCGCGCCCACATGGCCGCACAGATCATCGAGGTCGCACCGGGCATCGACATCGAGCCGATCACTGACGTCGCGCTCAAGCACGCCGACGTCGCCGCCGGCATTCTCGTCGTCGAGCGTCAGTTCGGCTACCTGGAGTTCCACGGCGACACCGGGTCGGTCAAGGCCGCTGCCGAGGGCGTGCTCGACGCCCTCGGCTCAGACGCCGGCAGCGCGGTGCGACCGCAGATCCTGGCCAGCAAGATCATCAGCTCCATCGACCACCAGCACGCCTTCTTGATCAACCGCAACAAGATCGGGTCGATGGTGCTGCCGGGCGAGTCGATGTACGTGCTCGAGGTCCAGCCGGCGTCGTACGCGATCGTGGCGACCAACGAGGCCGAGAAAGCCGCCGACATCAAGGTCGTCGACTACCGGATGATCGGCGCGACCGGCCGGGTCTACCTGGCCGGCAAGGAGGCCGACGTACGGCAGGCCGCGGAGGCCGCCGAGGAAGCGCTCCGAGGACTGACGTGAGCACATCCCTCGACCTGCGCGCGGTGATCGCGGACGTCGTCCGCGAGGTCGTCGCCGACCTCGCCGGACCGACGACCGCCGCTCACGCCGCACCCCCGTACGCCGCGGCGCCGGCCCCTCCCGCCGTCGCCGCGGTGTCCGCGCCGTCCCAGTCGACGGCGGGTGTCGCAGGCTCCGAGCACGTGAGCCCGCCCCAGCTGCGTGAGCGCGTGGAGGCGGTGCGGATCACCGACGACACCGACCTGGACCGGTTCGCCCGACACCTGCTGGCGCTCTTCGAGAACCCCAAGAACCGCCAGGACCTCAAGGCCGGGCGACTCCGGTTCCGGCTGGAGGGCGGCACCACGACGGTCACCGCCCACGATCGGCCGGCCCAACGGATCGACACCGGCGCGGTCACCGAGCGCCAGGTCAAGGCGGCCGCCGAGTCCGGCCGCCGGCTGATCCTCGGTCGCCGGGCCGTCCTGACTCCCCTGGCGCGCGAGAGGGCTCGCGCGCTGGGGGTCCCCATCGAGAAGGAGCGCTGATGCTGAGAGCAGTCGTGACCGGAAGTGTCTGGTCCACCAAGAGGATCGACGGTCTGCCCAACGGCGCCCTGCTGGAGGTCCAGGTCGAGGGCGGCACCGGCCACCTGGTGGCCTTCGACGTCCTCGGCAGCGGCATCGGCGAGACCGTCCTGATCGCCCAGGGCCCGGTCGCCGCAGCCTGGTTCCCAGGAACGCCGCCTCCCGTCGACGCGTTGATCATCGGTTCGATCGACAACCCGCCGGCGGCGCCCGCTCCCCCGGCACGGCGTCGAACCCGCGCGTCGTCCTGACCCCCTCAGATGTCGGGGCGCCGCCGGCCTCCCGTCAACCACCCATCGCACAACCTAGGAGCACCACATGTCCAGCACCGCCATCGGCATGATCGAGACCAAGGGCTTCGTCGCCGCGCTCGCCGCCGCGGACGCCATGGTCAAGGCCGCCAACGTCACCATCACCGACCGCCAGGAGGTCGGTGACGGCCTCATCGCCGTCGTGATCAGCGGCGAGGTCGGCGCGGTCAAGGCTGCGACCGAAGCCGGCGCCGAGACCGCCTCGCAGGTCGGCGAGCTCGTCAGCGTCCACGTCATCCCGCGCCCGCACGCCGAGCTCGGCAACCACTTCGACGTCAGCGCGAAGTAGCCCCCGCACTTCCCCGAAAACCACGCTCACGAGAAGAGGAGGTCCGATGGCCGCCACCGACGCCCGCGCGGAGCTGCGGGTCTACCTGATGGTCGAGGACCTGCAGCCGCAGTTCGCCGCCTACCTGGGCACGCCCACCCGCGCCCGGGGCTACCCGCCGTACGCCGGCGACCACGCACTGATCATCGAGGTCGCCCCGGCGCTCGCGATCGAGCGGGTCATCGACCTCGCCCTACGGGCCGCACCGTCGGTCGAACCCGGCATCCTCTTCGTCGAGCGACAGTTCGGTGTGCTCGAGCTGCACGCCTCGACGCTGGAGGACGTCGTCGCGGCGGGTCAGGCCGTCCTCGACGGCACCGGCAGCTCGGCCAGTGACCAGCTCCGTCCTCGGGTCCTCTATCACGACATCATCGAGAGCATCACCGACCAGCACGCGGTGATCCTCAACCGCAACCGTTCGGGGTCGATGATCATGCCGGGACAGTCCCTCCTCGTCTACGAGATGGCCCCTGCCCTCTTCGCGGCTGTCGCCGCGAACGAGGCCGAGCGCGCGGCGCCCGGCATCACCATGGTGGACGTGCAGTTCATCGGGGCGGCCGGGCGGCTCTACCTCAGCGGCAGCACCGAGGACGTCGAGGTGGCCCGGGACCGGATCACCAAGGTGCTGGAGTCGATCGAGGGACGGGAGCACTGATGACCGCCGACGCCGCGGCCGCCGACACCCGCGTCGCCGAGCTGGCGCTGCCCCGCTACGGCTTCGGGAGCCGATGCACGCTACGGATGATCAATCTCTCCGAGAACGCGACCTTCCTGGTCGAGGAGGGAGAGCGGCGGGCGATCCTGCGCGTGCACCGGGTGGGCTACCACGCACGCTCCGACATCGAGAGCGAGTTGGCCTGGCTCGCCGCGCTCGGCGAGGAGTCCGGGGTCGTGACGTCCGAGGTGGTTCCGGCCACCGACGGCGCGTTGGTCGTCACGGTCGTCGCCGACGACGTGGAGCGTCACGCCGTACTCTTCCACCTGGTGCCCGGCATCGAGCCCGACGACGTCGCCCTGGGCACCTCCGACTTCGAGACCCTGGGGGCGATCACCGCGCGCATGCACGAGCACGCCCGCGGATGGACGCCGCCTGCCGGTTTCCACCGGTTCAGCTGGGACTGGGACCACACGCTCGGCGACGAGCCGCGCTGGGGGCGTTGGCAGGACGGCATCGGCGTCGGGCCGGCCGAGGAGGCCGCACTCGGGGCGGCGGTCGAGGTCGTGCGGGAGAGACTCGCGGCGTACGGCGTCGGGTCGGACCGGTTCGGTCTCGTGCACGCCGACCTGCGGCTCGCCAACCTCCTCGTCGAGGGCGATCTGGTCACCGTGATCGACTTCGACGACTGCGGCCTCTCGTGGTTCATGTACGACTTCGGAACGGCCGTGTCGTTCATCGAGCACGATCCGCGCCTGCCCCAGTGGCAGGCCGCGTGGCTGCGCGGCTATCGCTCCGTCACCGAACTGTCGGCCGAGCACGAGGCGATGCTCGCGACCTTCGTGATGCTGCGTCGCCTTCTCCTGGTGGCCTGGATGGGCTCGCACTCGCATTCTCGCGAGTGCCAGGACCTCGGGCCCGGCTACACCGCCGGCACCGTCGGACTGGCGCGGCGGTACGTCGCGTCGGACGGCGCCTCCCTCGGCTGACCACCCCAACCGACAACCTTGGATCGGAGACCCCATGTTCACCTCACTCGCCGGACGTTCCGTCGTCGTCACCGGCGGCAGCAAGGGCATCGGCCGCGGCATCGCCACCGTCTTCGCCCGGGCCGGCGCTCGCGTACTGGTCACCGGACGTGACGAGGAGTCACTCGCGGACGCGTGCGCGAAGATCGGCGGCGAAACGTCTTACGTCATCGCGGACGTGAGTCGACGCGAGGACTGCGACCGAATGGCCACCACCGCGCTCGAGCGCCACGGCGGCATCGACGTGCTGTGCGCCAACGCGGGCATCTTCCCGGCCGCGCGGATCGACGCGATGACCGCAGACGACCTGACCGCCGTGATGGCGACCAACCTCAACGGCACCGTCTTCGCGGTCCAGGCCTGCCTGGACGCCCTCACGGCCAGTGGCCGCGGCCGGGTCGTGGTCACGTCGTCGATCACCGGCCCGCACACCGGCTACCCCGGCTGGTCGCACTACGGTGCCAGCAAGGCCGCGCAGCTCGGGTTCGTCCGCACAGCGGCGCTCGAGCTCGCGCCCCGCGCCATCACGATCAACGCCGTCCTTCCGGGCAACATCGCGACCGAGGGCCTCGACGGTCTCGGCGAGGACTACCTGACGGCGATGGCGGCGAGCGTGCCACAGAAGCGGCTCGGCGGGGTGGCGGACATCGGCAACGCCGCCCTCTTCTTCGCCACCGAGGAGGCGTCGTACATCACGGGGCAGACGCTGATCGTCGACGGCGGGCAGATCCTGCCCGAGTCTCTGCAGGCCCTCGAGGAGATCTGAGCCTGCGACCTCGGCGGCTGAGGTAGGTTGCAGGCAGCTGGTCAGACCATTCGGCGGATCGGGCCGACCGAATTCGACCGGAGGGAAGGAGCCGCGCATGGCCACCGAGCATGCGGTCGCCGAGACACTCCGACGGCGGATGCTGACGGACATCGGAGCCGGGGCCTTGCCGCCCGGCGCCCGGCTGGGCAGCGAACGTGAGCTCTCCGAGCACTACGGCGTCAGCCGAGCCACGTTGCGCCAGGTGCTGGCCGCGCTCGAGGAGGCCGGGCTGGTTCGGCGCGTCGCCGGTCGCGGCGGCGGGACGTTCATCAACCACGCCAAGGTCGAGCACGACCTGACCAAGGTGGTGGGCGTGCCGGCCTACCTCGCCCGGCAGGGGTACTCCGCGGGCACCCGGGTGGTCGCCACCCGGATGGGCGTCGCCGATGCCCCCACGCGCCGCGCTCTGCAACTGTCCGACGGCGATCTCGTCGTCGACGTACGCCGACTGCGGCTCGCCGACGGCACACCGTTCTCGCTCGACCACGCCCGATTCCCTGCCGACCGTTTCCCCGGCCTGTTGGAGCAGCCGCTGGGCGGCTCGCTCTACGAGCTGATCGAGCACGACTACGGCGTGGCGATCGCCGACGCCGAGGAGGTCGTCGAGGTGGTGCACGCGACCGACGAGGAGGCAGCACTGCTGACAGTCGCCGTCGGCGACCCGCTGGTCTCGATCACGCGGACCACCTACGACACGACGGGCACGGCGATCGAGTTCTCGCACGACCTGCTCCGCTCCGACCGCGTGCGGATCACGATGCGCACGCCGGGTCGCGGGCTGCGGGGGATGCCTGGTGGGGACAGCCCCCACTTCGCCACCATCTCCACGGTTCCGGCCACCGACTGAGCACCCTCGGACGCAGAACGGCCCGGACGACGTCATCGTCCGGGCCGTTCGCGCATCGTGCTCAGATCGAGATCAGGACCTCGGCGACCGAGCCGGTCTGCGCCTGGACGGCGCGGTCGACCGGGTCGGCCTTCGGGGCCAGGGTCCGCAGGGTCCACTGGCCGTCGCCCGCGAAGAAGCGGAAGTGGCCGGTGGCCGAGGTGGGGACCTCGGCGGTGAACTCGCCGCTCGCGTCGAGCAGGCGGACGTAGGCGCCGGAGACCGGCGTCGCGTCGTCGCCGGAGCCGCGCACGACCTGGCCCTGGATCACGGCCTCCTTGGTCACGTTGATGCCCTCAGTGGAGAGGCCACCGACCGTCGCGCCGCACATCAGGCGTCACCGGGCTCGTCGCCGAGCGCGATCGGAACGCCGACGAGGGAGCCGTACTCGGTCCACGAGCCGTCGTAGTTCTTGACGTTCTTCTTGCCCAGGATCTCCTGCAGCACGAACCAGGTGAGCGAGGAGCGCTCACCGATGCGGCACAGGGCGATGGTGTCCTTGGCCTCGTCGAAGCCGACCTCGTCGTAGAGGGCGGTCAGCTCGTCGTCGGACTTGAAGGTGCCGTCGTCGTTGGCGTTCTTGCTCCACGGGACGTTGACCGAGGTCGGGATGTGGCCGGCGCGCTGCGACTGCTCCTGCGGGAGGTGGGCCGGGGCGAGGAGGCGACCGGCGTACTCGTCGGGGCTGCGGACGTCGACCAGGTTCTGCGTGCCGATGGCGGCGACGACCTCGTCACGGAAGGCCCGGATGGTGCGGTCCTGCTCCTGCGCGGAGTAGGTGGTCGCGGCACGCGTGGGCAGCTCGTCGGTCAGCTCGCGGCTGTCCAGCTCCCACTTCTTGCGGCCGCCGTCCATGAGCTTGACGTCCTGGTGGCCGTACAGCTTGAAGTACCAGTAGGCGTAGGCCGCGAACCAGTTGTTGTTGCCGCCGTAGAGGACGACGGTGTCGTCGTTGGCGACGCCGCGCTCGGAGAGGAGCGCCTCGAACTGGGCCTTGTTGACGAAGTCACGACGGACCTGGTCCTGCAGGTCGGTGGTCCAGTCGAGCTTGATGGCGTTCTTGATGTGGCCCTTGTCGTAGGCCGAGGTGTCCTCGTCGACCTCGATGACGACGACCTTGGGGTTGTCGAGGTTGTCCTCGACCCACTGGACGGAGACGAGCGAGTTCTCGCGGCTCATGGTGTTCCTCACGTGCTGGGATGGATGCGATGGTGCGGAGACGAACGGTGCTGCTGGACAGCGCGATGGCACACAGGACGCAGGGCCTGGGCGCAACAGCGCCAGGGAGGCGACGGGTACGGCGGAACGCCGATCAGAGACCCGTCAGCAGGGTCGACACAGCGCCGAGCTGACGCGGCAGTTGTCCACCGCGCGCCGCTTGGTCAGCAGCAGAGTCGTCGACATGGGTAAGAGACTAGGCGGCTTTGCCCGCCGGACCCACTCGACGTTCCAAATAGCGAGACTGTTGTCCATGATATGAGACCGCCGGAACGGCGGAGCGCTCGGCTCCGCCGTCCCGGCGACCGTGGACTGCCTCGTGTCGCCAGCTGTCAGCGCCTCTTGGTGAAGCGGAAGACGGCCGAGTCAGAGGTGTACGACGCGTTCCCGGCGTACGACGCCCGCACCTGGTAGGTCCCCGCCCGCAGCGTGCGCGCGGTGGTGCAGGTGGCCGTGCCGGAGCGGATCGTCGCCACGCAGAGGGTCCGGCCACCGCTGGCGAAGGTGACCCGGCCCGTGGCACCGGTCGCCAGGGTCGCGCGCAGCACGGCTGGCTTGCCGCGTGCGACGACGCTGCTGACGGCCCGCGCCGCGAGGCGCGGGTCGGCCTTGGCCTTCGGGCGCACGGTCAGCACGAACGTCCACTGCGACGGACGGTGGCTGGCGCTGCCGTCGTAGAGGGCCGTGATGACGTAGGAGCCCGGCGGCGGCAGCGTCTTCACCGTGCACGTCGCGATCCCCTTGGCCAGCATCGCCTCGCAGAGCACCTCCTCGCCGTTGAGGAAGCGCACCTTGCCGGTGGCCGCGGCCGGGCTGACCGTGGCCTTCAGCCGGAGCGCCTTGCCGAAGTCGACCGACACGTTGCTGACGCTGACCGAGGTGACCGCCCGCTCGTCGACCGGGGCGACCACCGTCACCACCCGCGGTACGACCACCTGGTTGCCGTTGGTGTCCGCGACGACGTACGTCAGCGCGTAGCTGCCGGGCGTCGCCACGTCGACCGAGCCGACGACCTGGATCCGGTCGGTGACGTCACCGTCGGTGTCGTCGGTGGCCGTGACGCCGGCCAGCGGGTCGAAGGACTCACCGACCGTCACCTGCGTGGCGCCGGGGAGCTGGACCGTCGGGGCGGTGCGGTCGGTGCCGGCCGCCGTGGCACGGAAGACCGTCCCGAACTGGCGGATCGCGCCGACCCGGTCGCCACTGGTGGTCCGGCTCTCGGCCGTCCACGCGTAGACCTCGCCCTGCGCGAGGCCGGACCACTCGACGCTCGCCGGCCAGCCGGAGCGAGCCGTGTCCTCGCCGATCACCGCGTCGGTCGGGGTGACCACGGTGAGGCCGTCGGTCGTGAACGACGTGGTGCGGGTGGTCAGGTCGACCGGCAGCACCAGGTTGTCCTCGGCGCCGTTGTAGCGGTGGCGGGTGTCGTACTCGGTCGCACCGAAGTCGTCGAAGTGCGGCGAGTAGGTGTCGATGCTGACCTCCGCACGGTCGACGTCGAACTGCAGCAGCCGGAGCCAGCTCGCGCCGAACTGGAGCTGGTCGGTCGCCTTGTGGTCCGTCGTGCCGTCACCGTCGAGGTCGATGTTGCCGGCGCCGTCGACCTTGCCGGGCCACAGCTCGGAGGCCGGGACCGTGTAGAACTGGTAGTCCGCCAGCAGCTCCACCACGTTGTGGTGCACCGATGCGCCAACCCCGGTCTTCAGGTTCGTCCCGACGCCGTGCTCGTGGCCGGCGAGGATGAGGAAGACGTTGGGGTTGGCCTCGACCACCTCGTCGTAGAGCTTCGAGCCGTCGCCGGAGAAGGTCGCACCGCGACCGTCAGGGGCCGAGGACGGCGCGATGTAGGCGTGCGTGAGCAGGATGCCGTTGCGGTCGGGGTAGCGCTTGAAGACCGAGTCCGCCCAGTCCGCCTCGGCCTGGGTGACGCCGTACGACAAGCCGACCGCGACGAAGTCGAGGCCGCCGGCCGAGAACAGGACGTAGTTGTTCTGGTTGTCCAGGCCTCGGGTCGTCGTGGCCCCCTGGCTGTCGGTCGTCTCGTCCCAGGCGTGGTACGACGCCCCGGCCGGCCACGACGACGAGGCGTCGTAGTACCGGTTCGGCCCGTAGTACTGGTTGAACCGCGACGTCGGACCGGTCTCCTGGCCGAGCTGGTTGTCGTGGTTGCCGGCGATGACCTGGTTGACGATGCCGGCGTCGTCGAGCGTCGCCTGGGCACCCGAGGTGAACTCGAACTCCCGCGTCACCTGGGCGTCGAGGCCCGGGTAGAGCAGGCCGCCGGTGCCGTTGGTGGCGAGCGGGTTGTAGTAGTCGTTCTCGATGATGTCGCCGGTGTGGCCGGCGTAGGCGATCTTGCGCGGGCCGGCCTGCTCCTTGATCCAGCGGGTGCTGGCGTTGTAGGCCGCCGCCCAGATCGCGCGCTCCTCCTCGTGCATCACGTCGCTGGCCTCGGCGGTGCCGTCCCAGTCGTCGTAGGTGCCACCGGCCGCGCCCTCGGCGAGGTACTGGGTGTCGGTGAAGTGGGCGAGGGAGAAGTCGTAGTCGGACGGGTCCTCGAAGTGGTCCTTGTCCGCGGCCGCCGATGCGTCGCGCGGGGCGAGGTCGTCGGCGAACGGGTCGGTGCCGAGCACCAGCAGGTGCACGGTGCCGTCGTCGACCATCGGGGCCCGGACGACGCCGTTGAGCACGGTCTCGCCGTCGCGCAGGCCGCGGGACGACGCGAGCTCGACCCACTGCGACGTGGCGGTGCTCCAGGCACGGAGGCTGACCGAGCGCTCGGGGTCGACGACGCCCTTCCAGACGACCTGCTGGCCCTGGACGGCGGGACCGACCTCGACGTCGTACCGCTGGAAGGGATGTCACCGCTGGACGGGCTCCTCGTCGACCGGTCGTCGTCCGGCGTCTGCGCGCCCTCGAGCGCCGCGCCCTGCTCGTGGTCGAAGTCGAGGGTCGTGGGCGGCGCGGTGACGACACCCTGCATGCCTCCGTCGGCGACACTCGCCGTGGCCTCGCGGAAGGTGGTGGTCACGTCGCTGCCGTCGGGACTGGTGGCGATGGCGGAGAGCTGGACGACGCCCTTGCCCTCGCCCTGGTCGGTGCCGCCGCCGGTCGGGATCGCGTCGGAGGTGAAGGTGATCTCGAAGTCGACCTGCTGACCGAACACGTCGGTCGCGGTGACCGCGATGACGTGGTCGCCGGCGGCGAGGCCGGGACCGATCGGCTCCCCGGGCGCGACCGGCTCGCCGTCGAGGCGGTAGGTCCAGCCGGTGGCGTTGTCCTCGTGGGCGATGTCGACCGCGAGCTCGACCGGTTCCGAGAGGTGGTCGCCCACCGCGGGGACCGACGACGTCAGGGCGACGCCGGCGTCGGGGTGCTCGCCGAGCGCGTCGATGTCGAGCGCGCGCACCTCATCGGCGCTCAGCGCACGCCCGTAGAGGCGGGCGTTGGCCAACTTGGCCTGGGTGTAGAACTGCGCACCCGCGTTGGGCGAGGAGTCGCCACCCAGGGTCCAGGCCCGCGCGGTGGCGGCCGGGAGGGTCAGCGCGCCGGCCGCCGCGGTGGTCGCGGTGAGCTCGCCGTTGACGTACAGCTTGATCTCGGTGCCGTCCCACACGCCGACGACGTGGTACCAGCGGTTGGCCGTGATGACCGAGCGCGCGGTCTTGTAGCCGCCGCCGATGTGGGCCATCAGGCCGACCTTGTCCTCGTTGACGTAGATCGAGTAGCCGCCGGCCTCCTTGCCGGAGCAGACGTCCGCCTCCGCGCTCGGGGGCAGCTGGCCGGTGTAGCGGAAGGTGCACTCGATGCTGACGGCGTTGGTGATCTGGCCCCAGTGCGGGGTGAGCGCGTAGCCGTACGCGTCGTTGCCGTCGAAGGTCACCACGTCGCGGTCGAGCGCGGGGTCGTGGGCGATCGTCGGGCTGCCGAAGGTCTTCACCTCGAGCCCGAGGACCCGGTCGGTCGGCGTACCGTCGGCGAAGTCGACGTCGAGGACGTCGGCCGCGGGCACCGGGATGCCGGTGTCCCACTCGGCCGCGAGCGCGTCGACCTCCTCCGCGCTGACCGCGCGGCTGAAGACCGCGGAGTGCGCGAAGGTCGCCGGCGGTGCGACCTGGCCGATGCCGGTCGGGCTGGCGTCGGCGCCGACGACGAACCGGCGCGAGGTGGCGACCGGGAGCTGCAGCGCGCCGGTGGCGGCCGTGGTCTGGGCGAGGTCGCCGTTGACGTAGAGCTTGACCTGGCTGCCGTCCCAGGTCGCGACGACGTGGTACCAGCGGTTGCCGTCGATCGGCGTGAGCGCGCTCTTGTAGCCGCCGCCGACGTGCGCCATGAAGCCGAGGTTGGCACCGTTGACGTAGACCGAGATGCCGCCGACCTCCTTGTCGGAGCACAGGTCCTTCTCGCCGGTGACCGGCATGGCGGTGTCGATGCGGAACACGCACTCCACGCTCAGGCCGGTGGTGAGCTTGCTCCACTGGTCCTCGAACGGGAAGCCGACCGCGTCGTCGACACCGTCGACGGCCATGGTCGGGCCCTGCTTCGCGTCGGTGCCGTACGTCGGGGCGCCGTACGTGGTCGGGGCCAGCGACTGCGCCGCGTCGGCGGCCCGGCCGCCGGCGAAGCCCACGTCGAGGACGTCGGGGGTCGGGGCGGCGACGGCTGCCGGGGCAGCGGTCACCTCGGCCGGTTCGGCCTGGCTGGGTGCGGCCAGGAGGCCGCCGGCGACGGCACCGAGGCCGAGCACCGAGGAGGCGAGGACGCGGAGCCCTCGCCGTTGAGGTCGTGCGGGCACGACTGTCTCCTTCAGGGATGGGGGACGGAGGGGACACGACGACGCCGGGCGCGGACCACGAGGGACCCGATCCCGGCGACGAGCAGCACGGCGCCGAGGACGCCGCCGATCTGGAGGGCCGCGCTCGCACCGGTGCCGAGGGAGGCCTCGGTGGTCGCGTCGGCGGTGGTGCGGGCGCCCGCGGTCACAGGACCGAGGGACCAGTCGTGGGTGGCGTCGTCGACGCCGTACACCTGGTGCTGGCCCGACGGTCCCGTCGCCAGCGTCCGGTACGCCGGGTGCAGGTCCGTGAGCGTGGTGACCTCGACCTGCGCGCTGGCCGGCGCTGCCGGGCAGGTGAACGCGAGGTCGGCACCGTCCGCGACCAGGTCCCCCACCACGGTGACCACGCCGGTGCAGGCGGTGCCGGAGGCCTCGACCGCGACGTGGTCGAGCAGGTAGGCGGACAGCTCGGGGGCCCGGCTGACGAGGGCGGCGTCCTCGGCGTCGTACGACACGGCGCCGTCGAGCATCACCCGGTCCTGGGGCAGCACGCCGAGCTCGATGCCCAGCAGCGTCAGGTCGTCGGCGGCGCCGACCTTCCACGTCACGTGGACGACCGCGGGGTCGGAGCCGTCGCGGGCGATCTCGACCGTCTGTGGGTCGCCGAAGGGGTGCGCGGCCGGCCTCACGCGGTCACCACCAGTCGGCTGAGCGCCATCGAGGTGACCACGCAGCCGATCACCGTGATGCTCGCGGCAGCGAGGACCGGCGCGACCCGCGTCGCCGCGGTCAGCACTGCCCGCGACTCGGCCGCACGGGTGACCACGCCGCGGCCGGCGAGCGCCAGCAGCCCGACGCCGAAGAGCACCGCAGCGAGGCCCAGGCCGAAGGTGACGACCAGCAGCAGCGCGAAGCCCGAGCGGCCGGCGAAGATGCCGGTCACCAGCACCAGGAAGGCCGCCGGCGACGGGGTCAGCCCGCCGGACATGCCGAGCAGGACCAGGCCGGGCCGGCTCGGGCCCTCATGACCGTGCCCGTGGCCGTGGCCGTGCCCGTGGCCATGTCCGTGGCCGCCGCGGCGCAGGTGCCGGCGGAACAGCCAGATCCCGACGGCGACGACCATCAGCCCGCCGACGAGCTGCAACCCGGTGGTCAGCCGCTCGAGGCGGACCAGCTCGGACAGGGAGAGGAAGGTCCAGGCGACGGCGATGACCAGCACGGAGAAGGTGTGCATGACGGCCACCGAGGCGCCGAGCCACGCGGCGTCACGGACCTTCCCGTCCGCCCCGACGAGGTACGCCGCCGCGAGGGACTTGCCGTGACCGGGCCCCACCGCGTGGGCCGCGCCGGCGACGAAGGCGATCGCGAAGGCAGCCGGCACGAAGCCGGGTGACTGCACCAGGTCGACCAGGCGGTCGTCGAGCGCGGAGGCCGACAGGTCCTCGACCGCGAGGGCGGCCGCCGAGAGGGTGGGGGGCACGGGCCCTGATGCTCACGGGCCCGGGTGACGTCAACGCCGTTGATCCGTGGCGGGCCGGCGACCGGAAAGTAAAGAGGGGACGAAGGATGAAACGGTTCAGCGCACGACGCAGGAGGAGCCGACGGTCTCGTTCGAGCTCCCCGGGAACGCACCCGGCGTGACCGACAGGTGGATGTCGCCGGTCTGGCCCGGCCCGGCCCTCAGCACGAACTCCACCGTGTGCCGCTCCTGCGGGGCGAACAGGATGCCGACCCGCGCGAGCCCGCGGCCCGCGAGCCGCTCGACCACCGGGCGCGCGATCCGCTGGCCGTCGATCGAGAGCTCCTCGACGTCGCCGCCGACCGGCGTCGTGACGTAGAGGACGACCAGCTGGTCGCCGGAGGCGACGCGCTGCCCGGGCAGGCCGAAGCCGGTGATCGACGGGGGCAGGTCGGCGGCGTTGGGCGGGGTGTCGCTGTGCAGCTCGATGCTCCCGGCGATGACCTGGCGGTCGCCGATGCAGGAGCGGGCGAAGATCGAGGCGTCGTACTTGAGGTAGAACTGCATCTTCGTCGGCCCACCGTCGTTCAGGTACAGGCCGACCCCGGGGTCGTTGCTCGCCTCGTCCGAGAACTCCCCCGCGATCGTGGTGCCGGCGATGACGGCCTGCTGCTCGGGGTCGAAGCTGTGCATCCGGATCCGGCCCTCCATGACGGCTGTGACGAGGCCGCGGATGGACTCCACACTGTTGCCGCGCCCGGCCGCGAACGCGTTGAAGACGGCCTTGGCGACCGCCTCCTGGTAGGCGCTGTGGACCCGGCGGTCGTTGGACAGCACGTAGATCTGGTTCTCGACGCCCCACACCACGTTGGCGGCGTTGACCGCGGGGTAGCCGGGGACGTTGACCGGTCCGGTGCCGCGCAGCAGGTAGGAGACCGCGACCGGGTCGACGTAGAACATGCCGTCGAGATGGCCCCCGACCTTGAGCTCCCAGCGGGCCCGGATGATCTCGGAGGCACGGACGAAGTCCGGGGTGAGCGTGGCGTTGACCGCCAGCCGCTCGAGCCGCTGCCCGAAGATCCGCTTCTCCTCGGCCGTCAGCGCGATGACCGGCGCGGTGTCACCGCCGAGGTCGGCCATGTCGACCTGCTCGACGATGTCGACCCGGCCGTTCTTCATCTCGACGAGGGAGAGCGAGCCCGGCAGCCCGCCGCTGCTCCGGATCTCCGCGTTGTTCTGCATGACCATCAGGTAGTAGCGCGGCCGGTCGGTGCCCATCATCTGCGGGATGATCTTCGCCGCCCGGTACGTCGACCCGAGGGTCGAGCGCGCATCGGTCACCAGGTCGCGGAGCTGCTCGTACTGGCCGCGGACCGGTCCGATGAAGTGGTCGGAGTCGACCTGCCCGAGCGCCGACGCGGCGTCGTCGAAGGCCCGCTCGCTCTGCTGGGCGGGCCCGGCCATGGCGGCGATGCGGTCGACCGGGAAGGCGCCGTTGGTCGGCTGGAAGGTCTGGGCGGCCACGAGGTCGGCGGCGTCGGCGATCGGCGGCAGCCCGTCACGGCCGATGTCTGCCAGCACGTCGGAGGCGACCTCGATGCCCTTCAGGTCGTCGCCGAACAGCGGCGTCAGCTCCAGGACCGACCAGGTCGGACCGCCGGTGCGGGACTCGGCGGTCTCGGCGGCGTCCTGATAGGCGGTCATCGCGCTACGCGCACCCTCGGCGTCGCCGCGAACCAGCGCGGCCTTCATGACCCGGGCCTGGTCGGAGACCTCCTGCAGGGCACGGTTCGTCGACCAGAGGGTCCAGCCGACCCACAGGACCGCGAGGACCACCAGCCCGATCACGACCAGCGCGCCGCGCGACTGGCCGGTGACGACGTGACGGAGCCTGCGCCGGAACCGCTCCATCGGCGTGAGCGGCTTGCTGCGCCGCCGACGCTGGCGGCGCACCTCTTCCGTCATGGCCGGTGAGCGTAACAGCGGCCGTTTCCTGATGTGACCGGCCGATTCGATGAGCGCGTCCGAGGCCTCGCACCCCGAGCGCCGCCCAGCATCCACGGCGGCGGCGTTGCAGACGCTCGACGTGCGCCCAGCATGCCTTCGCGCCTGCGCCTGGCCGACGCGGCGCTGAGCGACGCTCAGCGCACGATCCCTCGGACGTACTCATCTCGTGGCGCCGTGCAAGCGTTCGTGAGGTGACCGCCTACACTTTCGACGGCCGGCGTCCGCCGGCAGACGCAGCCAGGACGTGAGGGCAAGGTCGAAGCTTTGGACTTCAAACAGTTTGTGGGAGTGCTCCGGCGCCGTTGGCTCACCGTGGTGTCCCTCGTGGGGGTCTCGCTCGCTGTCGCATCCCTGCTGAACTTCGTGCTGCTGACGCCGAAGTACGAGTCGGACTCGACCGTCTTCCTCAGCGTCGACGTGCGTGACACGACCGACGCCTACGCCACCCTCCTCTTCGCGTCCAACCGCGCCGAGTCGTACGCCAAGGTCATCAAGAGCACCGAGCTGGCGGCCGAGGTGATCGACGAGCTCAACCTCAAGATCACCCCCGAGGACCTCTCCTCGCGCACCAACGCCGAGGTGGTCGAGTCGACCTCGCTGATCAAGATCAGCGTCAAGGACGAGAACGCACGTGACGCGCAGCAGATCGCCGACGTCATGACGGACCGGTTCACCAAGTACATCGGCAAGATCGAGGCGCCGGGCGGCGAGGGCAGCTCGCCCATCGTGGCGCGGGTGACCGACAAGGCGTCGTACAACCCCAGCCAGGTCAGCCCGAACATCCTGCTGAACATGATCGTGGCGTTCCTGCTCGGCATCCTGCTCGGCGTCGCGCTGGCGCTGGCCCGCGAGATCCTCGACCGCACCATCCGTACGGCGGACCACGTCGCCGACATCACGCCCGCGCCGGTCCTGGCGAGCATCGGCTTCGACGGCGACATCAAGTCGGCGCCGCTGCTCACCGACCTGGGCGGCTTCGCGGCCCGCACCGAGGCCTTCCGCCTGCTGCGCACCAACCTGCAGTTCATCGACCTCGACCACCGGCCGCGCTGCCTGGTGATCACCAGCGCCGTCCCCGGCGAGGGCAAGACGATGACGTCGACCAACCTCGCCGTCGCGCTCGCCCAGACCGGTCGCAACACGCTGATCATCGACGCCG
This sequence comes from Nocardioides sp. Root240, assembly GCF_001428825.1. Taxonomy (GTDB): domain Bacteria; phylum Actinomycetota; class Actinomycetes; order Propionibacteriales; family Nocardioidaceae; genus Nocardioides. The sequence continues at coordinate 137,630 of NZ_LMIT01000011.1, forward strand.
ACCTCCGTCGTCCCCGCGTCGCCAGCACCCTCGGCCTCGACCCGGCGATCGGCCTCACCACCGCGCTCGTCGGCAAGACCGAGATCCACGACGCGATCCAGGTCCACGAGCCGAGCGGCCTGCACGTCCTCGCCTCGGGCGCCAAGCCGCCGAACCCCACGGAGATCCTGCAGTCGCGGATCACCCAGGACCTCGTCGAGCGCCTGCGCGCGTCGTACGACATCGTGATCATCGACGCCCCGCCGCTGCTGCCGGTCGCCGACGCCTCGGTGCTGGCCAAGCTGGCCGACGGCGTGATCATCGTCGTGCGCCACGCGAAGACGACCCGCGACCAGGTCACCGAGGCCGTCAACCGCCTCAACCAGGTCGGCGCCCGCCTCTACGGCGTCGTGGTCAACATGGTCGCGCGCCGCGCGGTCGGCTCCTATTACTACTACTACTACGAGGAGACCGCGCCCTCCGGTCGCGGCAGCAACAGCTCCTCGGGTGGCCGCCGCCGCGCCTGAGCGCAGCAGCACCGCACGAACGCCGAAGGGCCGGGAGATCATCTCCCGGCCCTTCGGCGTTGCTGGTGGCTGCCGGTGACTGCTCAGCCGGCCTTGTGGACGAAGACCATGAGCGTCGGCGCGAGCCGCGGCGGGGTCAGCCGGTCGACGAGCTGGGCGGCGCGCCAGGCCGGCGCCGAGCCACCGAAGTACGTCGGCTCCGACGCGTGGCCGTAGACGACCAGCTCGTGCGGCCTGGGGAACAGCTCGGCGAGCCGACGGCGGGTGTTCATCGCGTAGCGCACCGGGAAGACGTCCTCGGCCTTGCGGTCGGGCTGCAGCCGCTTGAGGACCTTGGTGTGCAGCGAGTTCGGGACCGCCCGCGCACCGACGCCGATCATCCCCCACTTGTTTGGGGTCCGCGCGACGAACCAGCCGCCCGGGCGCACGATGCGCAGCAGCTCGGCCGCGACGGTCGGGGCGTCCTCCTCCGAGACGTGCTCCAGCACGTGGTCGGCGAGGACCACGTCGAAGCGGCCGTCGGGGAAGTCGAGCGGTTGGCCGGGCTCGATCACCTGCGCCGAGGCGAGGTTGGTGTTCTTCATGACCACCGGGTCGACGTCGACGCCGACGACCTCGGCCACCCGCTCGTGGAAGGCGCGCAGCTGCTTGTGCAGCGCGGGCAGCGGCTCGGTCGCCCACAGCCCTCGGCCGGCGCCGAAGTCGAGCACCCGGCTCTCCGGGGTCAGCAGGGCGTTGACCCGGGTGTAGAACTCGATGAAGCCGTCGTACCGGGTGTAGCCGCCGGCACGGACCTCCGGGTACAGCCGCGACAACGTCTCGCCGGGCTCGAATCCCTGTCCCGCTTCACTCATCTGGTCGTCCTCGCGTCGGGTCGTCACTGGTGGTGTCCGCTCAGCATGTCGTCAACGATGTCCAGCACCTTCTGGGGCGGCGCGGAGACGTCGTCGAGCACTCCGGAATTGCGGCCCGGTCCCCCGGTCGGCCCGTCACCCACAAGGTAGCGGTAGTCCGCGTCGATGGCCTGGCAGATCGACCACAACCCCAGGTGGACGTACGTCGAGGCGAACATCTCGAGCACGCGCACACCGGGCCGGGAGAAGGTGATGTTGCTCAGCCCGGCGCCGTGGGGAGAGACCACGACCTCCGCACCGTGGAACAGGTCGATCTGCTCCTGCACGCTGTGGGCGCCGGGGTCGATGCGGACGAAGCCACGCCGCTCCAGCTCGGGCCACAGCGCGGGCTCCTGCACGTAGCGGCGGGTCCGGGGGGTGTCGCCACGGGTGATGTAGATCCGGCGCGGGCCGTCGGCACCGGCACCCGGCGTCGGCGCCAGGTGCTCACGCAGCCACCGCACGGTCGCCGGCGGCGCCTGGAGCGCCCAGTTCGGGTTGCTCGGTACGACGAGCCGGTCCGCCGCGACCGTCCGGCCGCGCTCGGGCTGGATCAGCCGCCCGCCGACGCCGGCGAGCTCGAGCAGCTGGCGCTGGTAGCGCGCCCCGTGCGGGACGACGACCGCGTCGGGCCGCAGCGCGTCGAGGCCGCCGAGGCACTCGTCGAGGACCGCGAGGCGGCCGATCGCGTCGTACAGGAAGTGGTAGTAGTTGATCGACGTGCCGCGGGTGGTCAGGCTGAGGACCGTGCCGGGCACGTGCTCGGTCGGTCCGAGCGTGGGCCGCAGGAAGACCGGGTGCTCACGCCAGTCCTCGACGCCGAAGTAGGTGCTGGTCTCGTGGTCGAGCACCTTGCCCGGCGTCGTCGTGGCGGCGTAGTCGCCGGAGAGGCGCCCCTCCTTCACCTCGAGCACGAAGGTCGCCGGCACGATCGCCGTGCGGAGCTCCTCGAAGAGCCAGTGGCCCGCCGGATCGCCCTTCGTGGCCGGGCGGGTGAGCTGCTCCTCCGCGCTCCCCGGGTGCAGTACGACGTGCGCCGGGTCGAGCGCGGCGGTCTCGCTGGAGCGGGCGGTCGCCCGGACCGGGACGCCGCGGCGGCCCAGGACGCGCGAGAGCACCCGGAACACGCAGCCCAGGACGAAGGTCAGCGCACGGTGCAGGCGCTTGAACAGCGGCCACCACGGCCGCAGCCAGGAGGGGAGGCTCATCGGGGTCCCCGCGACGTTGTGCGCTGGAGGAGCGGAGCGGGGGAAGCGTAGAACTTCGTGGGGTGGTTCATCTGGACACCCGGTCCCGCGAGCGGCTGACGAAGCGCTGGACGGCCATCGCGGGGCGGCTGTTGACCGCGGTGCGCGCCGCGCGGCGCAGCCGCGGCGAGCGGACCATGCGCCGCGCCACCCGGGCGAACCGGCCGCCCACCCGGCTGAGCACGAGCTCGAGCTCCCGCTCGACCTCGACGTTGACGGCCACCTGCGCCGGGTGCCGCAGCGGGAAGTCCATCGCCGCGGCGCCGTGGTCGCGCTTGCCCTCGGCCGCGCCGTGGGTCGCGTCCGCGCCCCAGCCGACGTTCTCGACGAGGTTGCGCGACGGTGAGATCGCCAGCCCGCCGAGGGTGAGCATGGTGATCCACCAGTGCTTGTCCCAGCCGTGGGTGATCGTGTCGTCGGACCGCGCCGCGTCGGCGAAGTGCTGCTCCCCCGACCGGGTGACCAGGTGGCCCGGCTGCTGGGTCGGCGCGACCGTGCGCACCGGCGCTTCGCTGGGCGCGTGGTCACGGGTGAAGATCGCGCGGTGGCGCTGCCACCGGTCGGCCCAGGTCGCCCAGCCCCACACGCTCGCCCACGCGGTGTAGGCGTAGCTGTCGCCGCCGAAGAGCCGCTCCGGCACACCCATGCCGCTCCCCGAGACCTGCCAGATGCGCGGGTCGTCGCGGTGGTGCGCGAGCAGCTCGTCGGCGTACCGGAAGAAGGAGGGGTCCGGGTGGCAGTCGTCCTCGAGCACGATCGCGGACTCGACCTGCGAGAACAGCCAGTCCAGGCCGAGCTCGACGTTGGCCTCGAGGCCCAGGTTCTCCGGGGCGAAGCGACGGTGCACCTCGCACGGCCAGTCGACCGCGTCGAGCAGTGCGCGCGTCGCCGCGCAGAGCTCGGCGTCCTCGGGCCGGTCGGCCCGCGGGCCGTCGGCGATCACGTAGAGCTGCTGCGGTGCTGCTTCCCGGATCGCGGCGAGGGTCTGCTCGGTCAGGTGCGGTCGGTTGAAGACGACCAGGGCCACAGGGGTCGTGAGCACGTGTTCCTCGGGTGCGGGGCGGGGGGACTTCCGGGTGGACAACGGGGCAGCGTGCTCCGGGTTCCGGCGACATTCCACCAGATGGGCGAGCGCACGGTTACAGTTTCCGACCGTGTCCCCCACCAACTCCTCGCCCGTGGCCAAGGCCCGCCACTGGGCCACCCAGCGCACCAAGATCGCTGCGGCGCGCGCCGGCTTCCTGATCACCCGGATGAACGAGGAGAGCCGCCGCTACGTCGAGATCTCCCACAACGACGAGGTGCCGCTTCCTGCCGGTGCCGAGCACGAGCTGCGGCCCGACAACCCCGCGCTCGACGAGCTCGAGGCGGCGTACGACGGCCTCGGCATCCCCGCTGCCGCGCACACCCAGTGGCGCCAGAGCTTCCTGAAGAAGAACCTGTCGCTCGCGTGGTTCCGCGGCGACAACGCCTACGTGTGGCAGTTCCGCCACCTCGGCAACTCCGCACGGATCCGGATGTACCTGTCGATGCTGGACGTGAAGCAGCGCGACCGGCTCGGCCTGTTCGACAAGCTGAGCGAGGACGGCCTGTTCGGCGCGTTCACGTTCACCTTCGGCGACCGCGCCCCGATCAGCCGCGACCTGCTCGACAGCATCAACGAGATCAACTACCTCGACGACCAGATGGGCCTGTCGTCCATCGAGGGCCTGCGCGTCCTCGACATCGGCGCCGGCTACGGTCGCCTCGCCCACCGGATGGCGACCGCCTTCCCGGACATCGCCGCCTACGACTGCATCGACGGCGTCTCCACGTCGACCTTCCTGTGCTCGTACTACACCCGCTTCCGCGAGCTGCCCGAGGCGGTGCGCGTCGTCCGCCTCGACGAGCACGAGAAGCTCGGCGAGCGCTACGACGTCGCCGTCAACATCCACAGCTTCTCGGAGTGCTCCCTCGACGCCATCCGCTGGTGGCTCGACCGGATCGCCGAGCGCGACATCCCGTGGCTGCTCATCGTCCCGAACACCCCGGACGAGCTGCGCAGCACCGAGGCCGACGGTTCCATGAAGCCGTTCCGCCAGGACGTCCTCGACCGGGGCTACGAGCTGGTCGACGACCGCCCGATCCACCAGTCGGACGAGCTGCGCGAGCTGATCGACCTGCACGACCGGTTCTACCTGTTCAAGCGCAAGGGCGCCTGACCGCTCGGGCCAGGAGGCCCCACGACGCGGGCCGCCCGCCGTTCACACGCTCCAGTGCTCGAACGGCAGGCCGGTCAGCGCCCGCAGCCGTGCGGCCTCCGGCGCCAGCAGCTCCTTGAGCCGCGCCTCGGTCCCGGGCGCGAGGGTGGGACGCTCGACGAGGTTCCCCGAGCGGCGCCAGGCCGCCATGCTGATCATCTTGCGCGGCCCGGCGGGCAGGCGTCGTACGGCGCGCAGGAGCGGCCCGCGGCGCAGCTTCAGCACCCAGGCGGGGATCTGGTACTTCTCCTCGAGCGTGTTGTGGCGCCCGTAGTCCTCGGCGCTCACGTCGGGCGGCGTCAGGCCGAGGAAGGTGAAGACCCGGGCCATCGTGCCGACGACGTCGGCGCCGAGGTCGGCGAGGTCGAGCACGAGGATCTGCTCCGCCGGGTAGCGACGCAGGAACTCCTCCAGCTGGGTGGCGTAACGGCTCGACGCCATCACCGCGTTGGCCGGGTCGGCGGCGTCGACGGCCTCCTCGTCGAGCGTGCGGTGGGCGTGGTGCCACTGCAGCTGCTCGACGTAGTCGGCGACGATCCGGTCGACCGGGTCGCGGACCAGGTAGATCAGCTTGGCGTCGGGGACCAGGTCGGCCATCCGGTCCACCACCCCCGGTACGACGGGGAACTTGGTGTAGTGCGGCGAGGACTCCACCCGGATGCGGGTGCCCGTGGGGAAGTGGTCCTGGTAGCGACCGACCCAGCCGAGCGCGCCCGGGTCGGAGAAGAAGCGCATCTCCTTCTCGGTCGACACCGCGACGTCGGGGTGGACGTCGAGGTAGTTGTGCATGCTCGTCGTACCGGCCTTCATGGCGCCGATCACGATCACGTTCGGAAGGCGGTCGGGGTCCGGCGTCGTCGGCACCGCGTCCGCCCGGGCCACGCGGTTGCGCGGCGCGAAGTGCGCGGAGCAGTTCACGCAGGCGTCGAGCGGGTGCCCCTCGGAGCGCAACGACCAGCCCAGCTTCGTCATCTGCTCGGGGGTGCCGACGGTCAGCACCGGGGGGATGCAGACGTCACACTGCAGGGAGACCTGGGCACCGGGAACCTCGGCAAGCACGACCACGGGCGTGAGAATACGGCCCAGCCGTCGTTGGTGATGTGTAAGGTCGCGTCGTGCGACAGGCCCTCACGACTCTTGTGTTCCTGCTGCCGCCGAGCGGACTCAAGATCCGCCTCCTCAACCGGCTCGGGCACCAGATCCACCCGACGGCCGTCATCGGCATCTGCCTGGTCCGCCGGGTCGAGCGGTTCGAGGTCGGCGAGCGGTCGCTGATCCACCACTTCAACCTGTTCCGCGACCTCCGCCTGGTCAAGCTCGGCGAGGGCTGCCGGATCATGCTGTTCAACCAGGTCGTCGGCGACTCCGGCTACGAGCCCGGCGCCGAGCAGACCGAGAACCTGCGCACGCTGCGGCTGGGCGACTTCTCGCACATCATCAGCCAGCACTACCTGGACTGCGGCGGCGGCGTGGTGCTCGGCAACGAGACCTGGGTGACCGGGATCCGCTCGACGCTGCTGTCCCACGCCTTCGACCCCACCAACGGCGGCGTCATCCTCGACCCGGTCACGATCGGCGACCGCGCGGTCGTGGCGACGTCCTGCACGATGCTGCCCGGCACGACGATCGGCGAGGGCGCCCTCATCGCTGCCGGGTCGACGACCTGGACCGGCCAGGAGGCCAAGGGCGGCCACCTGCACGGCGGTGTGCCGGCTCGCCGGCTCGCCGCGATCGACATCCCCGCACATGTCTACCTGCGGGCCCGTCACCCCGGGGCCACCGGTGTCGTTGCCCCTCCGAACCCCCCATCTGAGTAGAGGCTGGCATGAACGAAGTTGAGACCAGGATCGTCGCGATCGTCACGGAGCTCCTCGAGCGCTCCGACCGCGAGGACCTCACCGTGACCCTCGAGTCCCGCCTGCACGGCGACGACGGCCTCGGCCTGGACTCGCTCCAGACCGCCGAGCTGTCGGCGATCCTCGAGGACGAGCTCGGCACCGACCCGTTCGGCGCCGGCCTGCTTCCCGAGACCGTCGGCGAGGTCGTGGCGTTCTACGCCGACCAGGCCGCGGCCTCCGCATGAGCGCACCCGAAGGTTCGGCGGCTCCCCGCACCGTCATCATCACCGGCGGCAGCCGGGGTCTCGGCGAGGGGATCGTCCAGCACTTCCTCGACGCCGGCGACCGGGTCGCCACCTGTGCTCGCAGCGAGACCGACGCCGTGCGCACCTGGCAGAAGGACCCGGCCTACGACGGCCGGTTCCTCTTCCGCGAGGTCGACCTCGCGGACCGCGAGGCCTGCACCGCGTTCGTCAAGGACGTCCTCGGTGAGTGGAAGTCGGTCGACATCCTCGTCAACAACGCCGGCGTCGCCCGCGACGGCATCCTGGCGCTGTTCTCCGACGAGGACACCGACACGGTCATCGACCTGAACCTCAAGGCGACCATCCACCTGAGCCGCCAGATCGTCCGCAACATGCTGGCGCACGGCGGCGGCCGGATCGTGAACATCTCCTCGATCACCGGCCTGACCGGCTACCGCGGGCTCAGCGTCTACGGCGCCACCAAGGCCGCCCTCGACGGCTTCACACGCGGTCTCGCCCGCGAGGTCGGCTCGCGCAAGATCACGGTCAACAGCATCGCCTCGGGCTACCTCAAGACCGAGATGAGCCACGGCCTCGACGACGGCCAGCTGCAGCAGATCATCCGTCGTACGCCGGCGGGCCGGCTCGGCGACCCCGAGGACATCGCGCGCGCGATCGCCTTCCTGGTCGACGAGAAGAACGACTGGATCACCGGTCAGGTGCTCGTGGTCGACGGCGGCCTCACCGCCTGACCCGGACGACAGCAGCGCCGCAGGCCTGACGGGCTCGCCCGTCAGGCCTGTCGCGTCTCCACGCCCTGCCGGCCGCGCGCGGCGTGGCGGCCCCTGGGGGCGCGGTTGTCCCAGGCGATGGCGACCCACCAGCAGGCGGTCGAGGCCGCCGTACCGACGGCCATGGCCCACAGCGCACCCTCGGCGTCGCCGAGCGCGGCACCGGCGACCATGCAGACGCCGATCAGCAGCAGCGCCACGATGTCGGTCACCATCGCGGTCTGGATCCGGTGCCGGCCGATCAGTGCCGCGCGCAGGCCGCTCTGGCCCGCCATCAGCAGCACCTTGCAGCTGATGGCCAGCATCAGCGGCTGGACGAGGTCCCATGCCTCGCCGAGGACCGCCCACCCGATCGGGTCGGGGAGGAACACCAGGACCAGCAGGTTGACCACGCCGACGGCCACGCAGATCACGATCGCCTTGCGGACGTGGCCCCACCAGGCGCCCTGGTCCTCGCGGTCGCGGGCGATGTCGGTGGCGGCGGCGGTCGAGACGGCCAGCTGGACGGCGGTGCTGGGGGCGGCCAGCAGCGTCGCCGCCCGGTACGCCGCCACGGCGAGCGCCGAGCTGAACAACGTCATGAGCGAGGCGAAGAGCAGGGTGATGCCGCTGCTCGCGACGCCGCTGACCAGCGAGCGCCACGAGAACGACCAGTGCTCGCGCACCCAGGCGACGCCGTCGCGGTCGGGCAGGCCGTACTGCACGAAGACCCAGAGCCCGGAGATGCCCCCGGCCCAGCTCCACAGCAGCACCGGCCAGACCAGGCTGTCGAGACCCCCGGCCAGCGCGCCCCCGAAGCCGACGATCATGAGCAGGAACCACAGTCCGTCGATCACGACGGCCCGGCCCGGCTCGCGGCGCGCGATCGAGAGGTAGCGGCCGACGTCCTGGACGACCAGCAGCGGCATGGGTACGGCGAGCGCCAGCACCGGCCACGCCAGCGCACTGCCCGACAGCAGCAGTCCCGCACCGGCCAGACCGGTGAGCACGCCAGCGGCGAGCCCGGTCACCGTGGCCGAGGCCAGGATCGTGCGCGGCCGCTCGTCGGCCTCCTCCGGGTGCACGACGACGGTGGTCGAGATCAGGCTGCGCACGGCGACCTGGGCCACCGTGTAGACCATCACGATCAGGCTGAACCGCCCGAAGTCGACCGGGTCGAAGGCGTGCGCGACCCAGATCAGCGCGGCGATGTTCGACAGGCTGGAGAGCACCTGGTCGACCGTGATCAGGCTGAGCCGGCTCCCCGCGCCCTTCTGCCGCGGCGCCGCCTCAGTGGCCTCCTCTGTTGCGCTCACCGGCCCGCCGCGACATCGTCCAGGAAGGCGCGGTAGGTCGCGATGAGGCCGGCCGAGCGGTCCACGTCGATGCGGTTGTCGTCGGTCGCGATGGTGTGCACGAGCCGGCCGCGGTAGCTCAGCGTCGCCACGAACACCACCTGGTTGGGGGCAGGCGCGAGCTGGCCCTGCACGAAGGTCAGCCACTCCGGGTCGGTGCCCGGGTCGATGACGCCCATGTTGCTCACGACCAGGCACGGCGGCCCGGCGCTCAACGCGGCCGCCACCAGGTTGCGCCCCGTCTCGAGGTCCTCGACCTTCTCGGTGCGGGTGAGCTGGAAGAAGAGGTCGCCCTCGCCCCGCGCGAGAGCCTCGCGGATCGTCGCGACGATCTCGCCGGAGAGCGTCCACGGGTCGGTCGGGTCCACGCGGAAGGGGCGCGCCAGCACCGCAACGGACATCGCGGTGGGGGCGTCGGGGGTCGGGCTGGGCGTCGACAGGTCGGCGGGTACGGCGAGCTGCACCGTCGCGCGCCCGTCGCCGCCCGGCGCGTCGGCGTCGCACAGCTCGCGCGCCACGATGCCGAGCCACGCCGCGGCCACGGTCGAGAATGCGCTCGATCGGTGCGCCCGACCGGCGGCCAGGAAGGCTGCCGCGGGCTCCGGCTCGAGGACCAGCTGCTGCAGCCGCGGCCGCGCCGGCACGGAGGTCTCCGGCCACCACTCCGGTCCGGGGGTCCCGAGCTCGAGGTTGCGCGCGCGGATCGTGCGCAGCAGCTCGAACATCGCCGTACGGTCCTGCTGCCACGCGTGGGCGTCCTCCACGGGCGGCGGCGGGGTCGACAGCTCCTGCTGCTCGGGGATGTCCTGGCCGTCGAGCAGGCGCACCAGCCACTGGACCTCGCCGAGGCCGATCCGGCCGTCGAGCAGCGCGTGGTGACCGAGCAGGATCAGCCGCGAGCGCCCCTCCTCGCGGCTGCACAGGTGGAGGAGCCTGGGCGCGAGGCCGAGCTCGTGGCGAACGGTGGCCTCCTCGTCGAACACCTGGTCCCAGGCGTCCGTGGGCAGCTCACGCGTCGTGAGGTGGCCGGGCGCGACGCCCGGGTCGGCGAGGGTGAGGTCGTCGGTGGCGACCGCGCGGCCGAGGATCCGGCGGGCACGGAACTCGTCCCACACGGCGGCGACGGTCTCGTGCTCGAAGCAGCGCGCGAGGTCCGCGGAGATCATCACGTTGCTCGGCCACTGGTGGTCGAGGAAGGTGTAGTACTTCTCCGGGGTCGTCATCGGACGGTGCACGCCCACGTCAGTGGTCACCCCCGGACATTGTTCGAGGGTGGCCCGTGCTCCGGGTGCGTGCCCGGCAAGGCGGCGGAGCGAAGTCGTACTCGTTCGTCCAACGAGCGACGCCAACGCCGCCGGGTGCGTGCCCGGGGTGCGGGACACGCGAACAAGGTCCGGGGGTGGCCACTCACTGCTCCTCTTCGTAACCCGGTGCAGAACGCACCGGCTCCCTTTCCAACGCTCGCGACGGGCGAGCGTCACGATCCTCCCACCCGTCGCGGTGCCTTGCTCGTGCTCGGCCATACTGGCGCCATGATCCGCCTGCTCGAACGAGCCGCCGCCGCAGTGCCGGACCAGCCGGCCGTGGTCACCACCGAGGCCACCACGTCGTACGCCGGCCTGCTGGCCGCCGCGCGCACGGTCGGCGCCGCCCTGCGCGAGAGCGGCATCGACCGCTTCGCGGTGGTCGAGCCGGACGCCGGCCGGGTGCTCGCCCTGCTCGCCGGCGCCGCGCTCGTCGGCGCCGAGCCCTGCCAGTACCAGCCCGACATCGACGCCACGCAGTTCCGCGAGCAGGCCGCCGCACTGGGCCACACCGTCGTCGTCTCCCGCCGCGACGACCTCGCGGGCGAGGGCCTCGTCGTCGTACGGCCGGACGAGCTGACCTCCGACTCCCCCGTCACGGACTCCGGCGACGACGGCGAGCAGCCGATCCTGATCCGCACCACCGGCACGACGGGCCTGCCCAAGGCGGCCCGCCACGACTGGTCCGTGCTGGCCCGCACCGCACGCGACACCAGGGCCCGTCCCGGGCAGCGCTGGTTGCTCGCCTACGGCCCGCAGCAGTTCGCCGGCATCCAGGTGCTCCAGCACGTGATGGCGATCCAGGGCACCCTCGTCGCACCCTTCCCGCGCCAGCCCCGCGACGGCCTCGAGGCGTTGCTGACCCAGCAGCTCGACTGCGTCAGCGCGACGCCGACGTACTGGCGCTTCCTGCTCGCCGAGGCGCGCAGCCGCGGCGTCGCCCTGCCGCCGCTCGCACAGGTGACGCTCGGCGGGGAGGCCAGCTCCCCCGACCTGCTCACCGACCTCCGCGCCGCGCTGCCGGGCGCCCGGATCTCGCAGGTCTACGCCTCGACCGAGTTCGGTTCGATCGCCTCCGTGGGCGACGGCCGCCCCGGCCTGTCCGTCGCGAGCCTGTGGAGCGAGGAGAACCCCGACGGCCTGCTGCGGGTGGTCGACGGCCAGCTCTGGGTGCGCGCCGGCACCGGCATGAGCGGGTACGCCGGCGACCGGTCCGACACGCCCGTCGAGGAGGACGGGTGGGTCCCCACCGGCGACCTCGCAGAGGTCGTCGAGGACCGCGTCCTCTTCCGCGGCCGCAACTCCGAGGTCATCAACGTCGGCGGCGTGAAGGTCCACCCGCTGCCCGTCGAGGAGCGGATCAGCGCGCTGCCCCAGGTCTCGATGGCCCGGGTCTTCGGTCGTCCCAACCGCCTGACCGGTGCGATCGTCGCCGTCGAGATCGTCCCGACCGGCGACCCGGAGGCCGTCGACACCAGCGACCTGCGCCGCGCCGTCAAGGAGGCGGTCGCCGACCTGCCCAGCGCCTGGCACCCCCGCAGCGTCTCCGTCGTGACCGATCTCGAGACCCGCGGGGCGAAGACCGTCCGCGGGATGGTCGAGTAGCCCGCCTCACCAGCTCCGCGGGGTTTCCCCTGCCCACGCCGGGCAGGTCCGTTATCCTCCGCAGCAACTGCCGGTCCGTCCGAGGCCGGCCGAAACCTGGCACGGAGGATCCCTTGCCGTCTGACTTCGCCTACAGCTCCCTGCGCCGACTGGCGTCCGCGCCCGGTGCGCGCCACGTGATCCAGCGGATGCGCGGTGAGCAGGACGAGATCCGGCTGGCCATCGGTCGCCTCGAGAGCCACCTCCTCGACGTCCGGAAGCCGAGCCGGCTCGAGGACGCCGAGTTCAAGGTGTTCTCCCAGTTCGGCGAGGACGGCATCATCCAGCACCTCGTGCGCAGCGTGGCGCCCGCCGAGACCACCTTCGTCGAGATCGGCACCGGCGACTACCGCGAGTCCAACACCCGCTTCCTGCTGCAGAACAACAACTGGCGCGGCGTGGTGATCGACGGCGGGGAGGCGCACGTCCAGTTCGTGACGGGCACCGAGATGGCGTGGCGCTACGACGTCGAGCCGGTGTCGGCGTTCGTGACGAAGGAGAACGTCAACGCCCTCATCAGCGACAACGGGCTGCGCGGGCCGATCGGGCTGCTGTCCGTCGACGTCGACGGCATCGACTACTGGCTGTGGGACGCGATCGACGTGGTGGAGCCGGCCATCGTCGTCTCCGAGTACAACGCCCTCTGGGGCCCGGACGCGACCATCACGGTCCCCTACGACCCGTCGTTCGTGAACGTCGAGGCGCACTACTCGATGCTCTACTTCGGCGCCTCGCTCGGGGCACTCGTGCACCTCGCCGGCAAGAAGGGCTATCGCTTCGTGGGCTGCGCGAGCAACGGCGCCAACGCCTTCTTCGTCCGCGAGGACCTCGCCGGGGACCTGCCGGCGCACACGGCCCGGTCCGGCTTCCGCGAGGCCCACTTCCTCACCGGGCGCAACCCCGACCGCACCCTGTCGCGCGAGCGCAGCATCGCCAAGCGCCTCGCCCTGATCGGGCAGCAGCCGGTCATCGACGTCACGACGGGACAGGAGACCACCGTCGCGGCAGCCGTCGGCGCCCGGGGCGTCGAGTGAGGCACCGCCTCCGGGTCCTCCGGGCCCACGCCCTGGCGTGGGTCGGGCTGCTGCGCCTGGCCGTCGCGATCGCGCGCGGCCGGGTCGACCAGGTCTGGGTCGGCGACTCCCACGCCGCCTACTTCGTGGCCGACCATTTCCCGCCGATGGTCGTGGGCAGCACCGCCGAGCGGCGCTGGGTGTGGCACCTCGGCCCGCGGCTGATGTTCTCGATCGCCCGTGACGGCTTCAAGCCCGAGATGCACCGCGCCCTCCGCATGCTCGGTCGCGTGCCCCACAGCCGCGAGGTGACGTGGGTCTTCAGCTTCGGCGAGATCGACAACCGCTGCCACCTCGCGCCACGGGTCGCCGACGGCCTCGACCTCGACTTCGTCGCCGCCTACGTCGACCGGATCCGCGGCGCCGTCACGGACCTGGGGGCCCCGAGCGGGCTGGTGCTGTTCCCGCCGCCGCCGGCGCTCGAGGACTTCGTCCACGAGTCCTTCCCGGTCCGCGGCACCAACGAGGAGCGGCTGGTCACGCACCGGATGCTGCGCGCGCGGCTGGCCGACGAGATCAGCGCGCCCGCCTCCGGGCCGCGGTTGGTCGCGCTCGACCTCACCGACGACCTGTCCGACCCGCAGGGCTGGTTCGACACCGCGCTGCACTTCGACGGCGTGCACGCCAACGACGCGGGCCGGGCGCTCGCCCAGACCCGCCTGCACGAGCTCCTCGCGCAGGCCTGACCCCCGTGGCCGCAGGCTGCGCATCTCCGGCGGGCGCTGCGGCTGGTCAGGGGGTTGCGTTCGCAAGCGGCAGCGACGGCGAACGCTGGGCGATGGGTCGGGTCCGGCGGCCGGATTGCGGTCCGGCGCTCGCAAGGGACCCCTCGTTTGGGCAGGAACCGCAAGTTTCGGGCCGATTGTTCTGCGGTTTGTGACCACTCGAAGGGGTCACCGGCACGCAACGGACCAGCACCCGCTGGGCGGCCGCCCCGGGAGCCACCGCTCGCGGGTCAGAGCGTGCCCGGCACCAGCTTCTCGATCGCCGCCCGGCCGTCCTCGTCGTCGACGTGCACGACGGCCACGTCCCAGTAGGCCCGGCCCCGGGTGCGCTGGTTGGCCGGCGCGTCCAGCACCGCTGCTCCGTGCGCGCCGGCGTCGGCGGTCGTCGTACGACCGATCGGGGTGGCCCCGTTGTCCCACACCGCGACGTCGCGGTAGCCGAGCGCCTCGAGCCGGCTCCACACACTGAGCGGGTCGTGCCCGGCGATGCGGGTGAGGTACGGGTCGTACTCGAAGAACAGCACCGGCTTGGTGTCGGCCCACGCCTCGGCGACGGCCGGGACCAGCTCGACGTCGTAGCCGTCGGTGTCGGACTTGACCAGGCGCAGCTGGTCGAAGTCCGGGTGGTCGGCGCGCAGTTTGGCCGGCGAGACCATCGGCATCGCGTCCGCGTCGCCGCCCTCGGCGAAGCGGGTCGTGCCGCCCGTGCGGACGGCGGTGCGCGCAGCCTGCGCGTCGTCGACCGACAGCAGCGCCTCGACGACCGCGACCCGGTCGTCGCGGTCGACGTTGCGGTGCAGGAACTCGAGGTACGCCGGGTCGGCCTCGATGCAGAGCACCTTGCCGTCGGCGGCGTTGAGGATCTGCACCGTCGAGTCGCCGACGTTGGCTCCGATGTCGAGGACCGTCAGCGGCGAGCTCTCCGCCAGCAGCCGGGCCAGCTCGACCAGGTTCTGGCCGTACGCCGGACCCCAGAGCGCGTAGTCGGGGAGCCGGTGCGACCACGGCAGCACCAGGGTCACACCCTGGACCTCGCGGACGACGGGCCGGAACGGGAACTGGTCGCGGATCAGCCAGCCCAGCCGCCGCTTCGCGATCGAGGCAATGTCAGCCGGTCGCATCATCCACCGATTTCCTTCTTGTGCTGGACCAGGCGGCCGAGGTGCTCGATGTCGGAGTCGACCATCAGCTCGGCCAGGCCCTTGGCGTGGGTCTGCGCGCGCCAGCCGAGGACGTCGCGCGCCTTGGAGGCGTCACCGATGAGCGCGTCGACCTCGGTCGGGCGCTCGTAGGACTTGTCGTAGCGGACGTGGTCCTCCCAGTTGAGCCCCGCGTGGGAGAAGGCGTACTCGCAGAACTCGCGGACCGTCGTACCGACCTCGGTGGCCAGCACGAAGTCCTGGGGCTCGTCGTGCTGCAGCATCCGCCACATGCCCTCGACGTACTCGGGGGCGTAGCCCCAGTCGCGGACGGCCTCGAGGTTGCCGAGGTCGAGGTGGTCGGCGATGCCGAGCTTGATGGAGGCGACGCCCAGGGTGATCTTGCGGGTCACGAAGCTCTCGCCGCGGCGGGGCGACTCGTGGTTGAAGAGGATGCCGGAGACGGCGAAGAGGTCGTAGGCCTCGCGGTAGTTGACCGTCACCCAGTGGGAGTAGAGCTTCGCGGCGCCGTACGGCGAGCGCGGGTAGAACATCGTCGACTCGTTCTGCGGGGGCGGGGTCGCGCCGAACATCTCGGACGTCGACGCCTGGTAGAACCGGCAGTCGATGCCGGCCGCGCGGATCGCCTCGAGCAGCCGCAGCGTGCCCACGGCGTCGGTCGACGCGGTGTACTCGGGGAGCTCGAAGGACACCTTCACGTGGCTCTGCGCGCCGAGGTTGTAGACCTCGTGGGGGGTGATGTCACGGATCTGGTTGCTCAGGCTGACGCCGTCCGTGAGGTCTCCGTAGTGGAGGTGGAGGTCGGCCGACTCGTTGAGGTGATCGATCCGGCTCCGGTTCAGGGTGGAGGAACGACGGACGAGTCCGTGGACCTCGTACCCCTTCGAGAGCAGGAGTTCAGCGAGGTAGGAGCCGTCCTGACCGGTGATTCCGGTGATGAGCGCACGCTTGGTCACGGGGGCACAGTATCGTCGCCCATCGTGCGTGTGCTGGTAGATGCCGTCCTTGCCCGTCCCGGCAGCGTCTCAATTGTCGTCCAGCACCTGGTGCGTGGCTGGGTCGAGGCTTTTCCGGACGACCACATCACCGTCCTGTTCGGTCCTGACAGCGAGCGCTTCGCCACGCCGCCCTCCGTCGCGACCACCGAGATCTCCGGCACCGGTCCCCTCGGCAAGCTGTGGTCACGCTCCGGCGCGATCCGTCGCGCGGCCCGCGAGCTCGACGTCGACGCCGTCCTCAGCTCCGCGCCGGCGAGCAGCCTGCTCGGCACCCGCCAGCCGCGCGGCCTGATCTTCTACGACCTGCGCCACGAGCTCCGCCCGGGCCAGTTCTCCCGGAAGACGCGGATCGCGCGCCGGGTGTCGTGGGCGTGGAGCATGCACCTCGCCGACGGCATCTTCTGCATCTCCGACCGCAGCCGCGACGACCTGCGCAGCCGCCACCCGCGCCTGGGCCGCACCGCCGTCACCGCCGCCCTCGGCTCCGACCACGCCCTCGCGTGGCGCCGTCCCGAGCCGGGCGAGCGCCCGTACGCCCTGGCCTTCGGCCACTTCGGCAACAAGAACGCCGACGCCGTGATCGCCGGGTGGGCCGACTTCGTCGCCGCCCACCCCGGCTGGGTGCTGCGCCTGGTCGGCATGGGCCGCGCCGACCGCGAGGCCGCGCAGGCTCAGGTCGACCGGCTCGGGAGCACCGACAGCGTCGAGCTGATGCCGTGGCTCGACGACGAGGCCTTCGGCGAGTGCTTCGCCGGCGCCGGCATGGTCGTCTTCCCCTCCGACTTCGAGGGCTTCGGCCTGCCTGCGGCGGAGGCGCTGCGCCTGGGCATCCCCACCGTCGTGTCCGACGACCCGGCGCTGGCCGAGGTCACCGGCGGGTACGCCGTCGTGACTGCCTCCACGAAACCGGCCGACCTCGCGGTCGCGATGGGCCGGGCCACCGAGCTGTCCGCCGAGCGGATCGCGGAGGGGCAGGCCTTCGCGGAGGCGTTCACGTGGCGTCGTACCGCCGAAGTGGTCCGTTCCGGACTGATCCTCGTCTGAAATGTCCCCGGACCTGCTGTACTACCGTCCGTCCCCCACGTCCGTTCGCCCCCACCGGAGTCGTGCATGACCCACTGCCCTGCCTGCGCGGGCACCCGCGTCCACACCGCCGTGGCCTCCCGGGCCACCGGCCGCCGGATCAGCACCTGCCGTGACTGCGGCGTGCGCTACTGGTCCGACCACATGGCCGAGGAGCGGATGGACGCGATCGTCATCCAGAAGGAGTGGTCGGCCGACGACTACGGCGACTGGGTCGACATCAAGCGCGAGGGCGCCGGGCCCGGCGCCTGGCGCGAGGCGCTCGGCTGGATCGGCGAGGCGCTCGGCGAGCGCGGCGACCGCCGACCGCTGATCTACGACATCGGCGCCGGCGACGGCGAGTTCCTCAGCGTCGCGCGCGACGAGTTCGGCTACGACGTCACGGGCAACGAGATCGTGGCCGGTGCCGTCGAGCTGGCGCGCGAGCGCCACGGCGTCCGCCTGGACCTCGGCGGTCTCGAGGCCCACGGCCACGTCGAGATCGCCGACGCCGTCACGCTGTGGTGCGTGCTGGCCCACGTGAACGAGGGCGACGAGCTGCTCTCGGACATCCACACGATGCTGCGCCCCGACGGCGTCCTCTTCCTCCAGACCCCGCACTGGACGGCGGCCGACCAGGCCGCCCACCTGGTCAAGCGGGCCACGCGCGGGCGCGCGAGCCAGGTCCCCGACCGCCGGATCGCCCAGCACCACTGGATCCTGCACACCAGGCGCAGCATCACCGCCCAGCTCGAGCGGCTCGGGTTCGTGGACGTCGTGGCGGAGCCGCGGCTGCGCTACACGCTCACGTCGGAGGCGTACGTCCTGTCGCTGAACCCGCCGTCGTGGTCGGTCCGCCCGGCCACCAAGATGCTGGACAAGCTGGTCTCCAGCCCGGTCGCGCCGCGCATCGTGCTCGACGTACGGGCACGCAAGGGCCGGGCGTAACGACCCGGCCCTTGGGGGCTCAGCGGTTCAGCACCTTCCGCACCAGCCGCCAGATCACGGGCTGGGTGATGATCTTCCGCACGATCGCGCGCAGCCACAGCGGCCGGATGATCGCGCGGGCCACGCGCGAGATCCAGCTGTCGGTGCGCACCATGATCAGCTCGAGCTCCTCCTCGACCTTGCGGTTGCGCTCCACGGCCGGGGGGTGACGCAGCGGCAGCTCGAGCGGGCGCGCCGGGATCGAGTCCTTCTGCGCGCGCGTGTTGGACGCGCCCTCGCCGTACCCGTCGTTCTCGATCAGGTTGTGCCGCGGGACGGCGGACAGCCCGTTCTGGTTGATGATCGTGACCCACCAGTGGTGGTCCCAGAAGTACGACGACGGGTCGACGTCGGTCGACACCTTGGTGAAGTGCCGCTTGCCGGCCTCCGACACCAGGGCGTCCGGGTGCGGCGGCGCGGGGACCGCGCGCTGCGGCGGGACGAGCTGCCCGGGCTGGTCGACCGGGACGTGCTCGCGGTTGAACAGCTTGCGGTGCGCCTGCCACCGGTCGGCCCACGACGCCCAGCCCCAGATGCTCGCCCAGGTCGCGAAGTCGTAGCTGTAGTCGTGGAAGTAGGACTCAGGCACCTCGTGGGTGTCACCCGAGATCAACCAGACCTTCTTCTCGTCGCGGTAGCGCTCGAGCAGCTCCTCGCAGTAGATGAAGAAGGTCGGGTCGGCGATGCAGTCGTCCTCGAGGAAGATCGCGCGGTCGACCTGCGAGAAGACCCAGTCGATGCCGGCCTCGATGTTGGGGTCGAGCCCGCGGTTGGTCTCCGCGAAGCGCGGCACCACCTGGCAGGGCCAGTCGACCTCGTTCATGATCAGCTCGCGCACCGCGGCGCACTGCCGCGCGTCGTTCTCGTTGCCCTCCCGCGGGCCGTCGGCGACGACGAACAGCCGCTCCGGCTTCGCGGCCCTGATCGCCGCCAGGGTGCGTCGGGTCAGGTCCGGTCGGTTGAACACGAACATGACGACTGGTGTCTGCAACGACATCTCCTCTTGCTGCGGTGATTCGCGATCCGGGGCGACCATATCCGTCCCGAACGCGTCGTGCCGCTGATACAGTCGCGCCCGCTCGAATCGCCACGGCCTCGCAGTGGACAAACCCCCGAGTCCGACAAGATGGGACCCCCACCATGAACGACTTCTGGTACGGCAAGCGTGTGCTCATCACGGGCGGCGACGGCTTCGTGGCCAGCAACCTGGCCGACGCGCTGATGAAGAAGGGCGCGGTCGTGACCATCACGGTCCGCCACAACCGCCCGGTGCCGACGGCCGACCTGCTCGGGCACATCGACCGTCCCGACGTCGAGGTCTGCGACATGGACGACTTCGCGCAGGTCCAGCGCGTGGTCAACCGCCACCAGATCGACACGATCTTCCATCTCGCCGCATCGGCCATCGTCAGCGATGCGGCCAACGCGCCGATGAGCACGCTGCACAACAACATCCTCCCGACGATGAACCTGCTCGAGGCCGCGCGCATCAACGAGGTGCCGCGCGTCGTGATCGCCTCGACCGACAAGTCCTACGGCGACCACGCCGACGCCGACGACCCCGAGCCGCTGCCGTACGTCGAGACCCACGCGCTGCGCGGCCTCGACGTCTACTCGGCCTCCAAGGCCTGCGCGGACCTGATCACGCAGACCTACTCGTTCCAGTTCAAGGTGCCGGCGCTGATCGTGCGCTCGTGCAACATCTACGGCTCCGGCGACCTGAACTTCTCGCGCCTGATCCCCCGCACCAGCCTGCGGATGATGGCCGGCAAGGCCCCGGTCATCAACCTCGGCAACGCCGACGTGCTGCGCGAGTACATCTACATCGACGACCTGTGCGACGCCTACCTGTTCCTCGCCGAGAACATGGAGCGCCACTACGCCCAGGAGATGCCGCGCACCGGCCGCTCGACGTACGGCTGGGCGGCCTACAACGTCGGCGCCTTCACCTCCGGCACCGACCAGCCGATCGAGAGCTTCTCGAACATCAAGAGCGTCACCCAGGTCATCGACACCATCAAGGGCGTCCTCGGCACCGACCTCGAGCCGACCACCATCCCGAAGCCGGACAACTTCATCGAGATCCCGGACCAGTTCCTCGACTCGAAGAAGCTCCACGACTTCGGCTTCGTCCCGAAGATCGACTTCACCGAGGGCGTACGCCGCACCATCGACTGGTACGCCAAGCACCAGGAGCTGCTGACCAAGCTCGGCGCACGCTACGTGCTCGACTGAGACACCCCGCCTTCCGATCAGCCCCGTCCGGTGCGAGCGCACCGGACGGGGCTGGTGTCCTTTTCGCCGCCCGACGAGCCCACCTGTCACGGACGGACGCCGGTCGGGTGCGGTTTCCTGGACGGTCGGCTTTCCAAACGGCAGCGACGGCGAGGCCTGGGCGGTGGGTCGGGTCCGGCGGCCGGGTTACGGACCGGCGCTCGCAGGAGGGCCCCGTTGTGGGCAGAAACTGCAGGTTCCGGGCCGTTCTTCTTGCGGTTTGTGCCCAATCGACGGGTGTCCTGGCCGAGATCGGACCCGCGAGCGATCCACGCCCGTCGGCGGCCGCCTTGGCGGCGGCGCGGGCGAAGCCCGTGCCGACAACCGCGCCGACAGCCGACCGGCAGGGCCCCGGGGTCAAGGCCGCCGAAGGCGCCGCGCAGCGGGCGAGCGCAGCGAGCGCCTTGACGCCGGGGGACGGTCGGCTACGCGCGGCCGCCGGAGCTACCGCGACGAGCCACCGCAGCAGGCGCCGCTACACGTACGCCAGTGATTCTTCGGCGCCCGTCCGCAGCCGCTCGAGGTCGGCGGCGACCATCGCGTCGATCGTCTCCTCGAAGCTGACGCTCGCACGCCAGCCGAGCGCGGCGGCGGCCGGCTCCGGGTCCGCGACGAGGAAGGCCGTGTCGGCAGGCCGCACGAGGGCGGGGTCCTGCTCGACGTACCCGTCGGCGCCGTCGAGCCCCGCGGCGACGAAGGCACGCTCCACGAGGTCGCGCAGGCCGTGGGGGCGTCCGGTGCCGATCGGCAGGTCCACCGGTACGTCGGCCGCGAGCATCAGCCGCACGGCCTCGACGTAGTCGCCCGCGAAGCCCCAGTCGCGCACCACGTCGAGGTTGCCGAGCACCAGCCGGTCGCTCTTGCCGAGCGCGATCTCGGCCGCGCCGCGGGTGATCTTGCGGCTGACGAAGGTCTGCGCCCGCAGGGGGCTCTCGTGGATGTAGAGGCGGCCGAAGCAGGCGGCCAGGCCGGCGTCGCGCGCCGCGCGGACGACGTCCTCTGCCGCGGCCTTCGACCGGGCGTAGGGGCTCGCGGTCGCTTCCCCGCTCACCTCGGCCGACGACGCCTGGAAGAGGCGGACGTCGCGCCGCGTGCGGTCGCGCAGCCGGCGGGCCGCGTCGACGAGCACCTCGACAGCGGTCTGGTTGACCGCGACCGTCAGCTCCGGCTCCTGCCAGCTGCGGCCGACCGAACTGACCGCCGCGAGGTTGTAGACCTCGTCGGGCTCGACGTCCGCGACGAGTGCCGCGAGGCCCGCGGCGTCGCGCAGGTCGAGCTCGCGCAGGTCGACCCCGCCCAGGTATGTCGCGCGGGCGTCGCCGGCACCGAAGCCCGGCGTGACCGTGCCGACGACGCGGTGGCCGTCGGCGACGAGGGAGCGAGCCAGGTAGATCCCGTCCTGTCCGGCGGCTCCGGTCACCAGTGCCGTGCGAACGCGGGATGTCACGGCCGTAGTCTAGGAGGGCCGGGCTGCCCCCACGTCCCGGATCGGCCGTGACGGACGACGAAGGTGTTCGTTGGTAGGGCATCGCTGGGGGGCGACCATCACACTCTTCTTGGAGGAACAAGCATGAACGCGGGCCCAGTGGATGTTCTCGTCGCGGGTGGCGGTGGCTTCATCGGAGGTCACCTGGTCGCCGACCTGCTCGCCCAGGGCAAGACCGTTCGCTCGGTCGACGTGAAGCCGCTCGACGAGTGGTACCAGGTCCACCCGGACGCGCAGAACAGCGTCGGCGACCTCTCCCTCCTCGACCAGGCCGAGGCCGCGACCCAGGGCGCGCGCGAGGTCTACATGCTCGCCGCCGACATGGGCGGCATGGGCTTCATCGAGAACAACAAGGCCCTGTGCATGCTGACGGTGCTGACCAGCACGCACATGCTGCAGGCCGCGCAGAAGTACGACGTCGAGCGCTACTTCTACTCCTCGTCCGCGTGCGTCTACGCCGCCGACAAGCAGACCGACCCGTCGGTCACCGCCCTCAAGGAGTCCGACGCCTACCCGGCCATGCCGGAGGACGGCTACGGCTGGGAGAAGCTCTTCTCCGAGCGGATGGCCCGCCACTTCCGCGAGGACTTCGGCCTCACCACGCGCATGGCCCGCTACCACAACGTCTACGGCCCCGAGGGCACGTGGACCGGCGGTCGCGAGAAGGCCCCCGCCGCCGTCTGCCGCAAGATCGCCGAGGCGGTCATCTCCGGCAAGCACGAGCTGGAGATCTGGGGCGACGGCGAGCAGACCCGCAGCTTCATGTACATCGACGACTGCGTGAAGGGCTCCCAGATGATCCTGGCGAGCGACCACGTCGAGCCGATCAACCTGGGCTCCGCCGAGCTGGTGTCGATCAACCAGCTGTACTCCATCGTCGAGGACATCGCCGGCATCACGTGCAAGCGCAACTACGACCTCAGCGCGCCGCAGGGCGTCCGGGGCCGCAACTCCGACAACACCGAGATCAACGAGGTCTTCGGCTGGGAGCCCTCGATCAGCCTCGCCGACGGCCTGGCGAAGACCTATGCGTGGGTCTACGACCAGGTCAAGCGCGCGCAGGGCTGACGCGTTGCGGATCCTCGTCCACGACCACAGCGGGCACCCCTTCCAGGCCGAGCTGAGCCGTGAGCTGGCCCGGCGCGGGCACGACGTCACCCACTCGTACGTCGAGGGCTACGTCTCGGGCAAGGGCAAGCTCGAGGCAGCCCCCGGCGAGACGATCACCTTCGAGGGGATCGGCGGCGCCAAGGTCATCGACAACCAGGCGATGCTCCAGCGCCTGGTCCGCGAGACCGCTCGCGGGTTCGAGCTGGTGCGCCACGTCCGGAAGGTCAACCCGGACATCGCGCTGATGTCGAACGTGCAGATCCCGACGCTGGTGATCTTCGCGTTCTTCATGGCCGTGCTGCGGCGCCCGTGGGTGCTGTGGCACCAGGACGTCTACGCCGTCGCGATCCGCTCGTTCGCGGGCAAGAAGCTCCCGAAGGGCTTCGCGCTCGTCGCCCGGGCGTTCGAGGTGGCCGAGCGCTGGTGCTCGCGGCGGGCCGCGGCCATCGTCGTGATCGCGCCGTCCTTCGTCCCGGTCCACGAGAAGTGGGGTACGGCCGACAAGGTCACGGTGATCCCGAACTGGGCACCGCTCGACGAGATCCGGCCGACCCCGCGCAAGAACGAGTGGGCCGCCGAGAACGGGCTCGACGACGTCCAGACCCTGGTCTACTCCGGCACGCTGGGCCTCAAGCACAACCCGGCACTGCTGGTCCGCCTCGCCAAGGCGACCATCGACGCCGGCCGCCCGGTGCGACTGGTCGTCGTGAACTCGGGCCCGGCGGTCGACGTGCTGAGTGCCGAGGCGCAGCGCCTCGGCGTCGAGATCACACTGCTCCCCTTCCAGCCCTACGAGCGGCTGCCGGAGGTGCTCGGCACGGGTGACCTGCTCGTCGTGCTGCTCGAGCAGGAGGCCGGGGCCTTCTCCGTCCCGTCCAAGACCCTGTCCTACCTCTGCGCCGGCCGGCCGGTGCTCGGGCTGATGCCGGGCGAGAACCTCGCCTCGGCGCTCGTGACCCGCGCCGGCGGCCTGGTGCTGCCCCCGACCGACGCCTCGATGCCTGAGGCCGCCGCCTGGGTCGCGAAGGTCCTGACCGACGACGACCTGCGCCAGGAGCTCGGGGAGGCGTCCCGCGACCTCGCCGAGCAGGAGTTCGCGCTGCAGCGCCTGGCCTCGAGGTTCGAACAGCTGCTCGAAAAAGGAAAACGCTGAGAGGCATTGCCTCGAACGTTTCGATGTAACACGTATCTCTTTCTGAACTCGCTCGTTGGCTTGCATGTGCGGGTGCCCCCATCCCGCATCGCGGCGACCGGATATCTCGGGCTGGTCATCGACAGGAGGTTTGCAGCTTTGCGCAAGCGCGTTTTCGACGTCGTCGTCATCTGCCTCGCTGCCGTCGTCTGGGTCCCTGTGGTGACCCTCTCGGCTGCGGCCGTCCTCATCTTCTCCGGACGCCCGATCTTCTACCGCTCCCGGCGGTGGGTCGGCCCCGGCACCATCATCGAGATGGTGAAGCTGAGGGTGATGGTCCGCGACGCCAACAAGGTGGTCGCCCCGGTCGACGCCGGCCGGTTCCTGAACACCCCGCCCGACTCGCCCCTCTACACCGGTGTCGGTCGGATCCTCGACCGCCTCGGCCTCAACGAGATCCCCCAGTTCGTCCACGTCCTGCGTGGCGACATGACCATCGTCGGCGCCCGCCCCCTGACCGAGATGGTCCGCGAGGCGCTCGTCGAGCTCCACCCCGACCTCGACACCCGGTGGGAGACTCCCGCCGGCCTCACCGGCCTGCCGCAGCTGATCGGCCGGCACGGGGTCACCGACCAGCAGCGACTCGAGCTCGAGGCGGCCTACTCGCACCGCGCCGCGACCCGGCCCAGCGTGATCCTCGACTTCCGGATCCTGCTGTCCACGGTCCTGATCACCTTCGGGCTCAAGAAGCCGATGACCTACGACAAGGCCATGGCCATGGCGATCGGCCGGCCGGCCCGTCGTACCGTCCAGGTCCCCGACCTCAGCACCGGCTACTACGGTGCCGAGGCGGACGTCGCCTGACGCCCACCAGCACGCACAGGAGCCCCCGGCCAGTGGCCGGGGGCTCCTGCGTCGGTGCGGGCCCGCGTCAGCGCATCTGGATGGCGACCTGGCCGAAGTAGTGCCAGGCGTGGGCCAGCACGTCGTACTCCCGCATGTACGCCGAGCAGTAGTCCTCCAACGCCCGGAACTCGTTGAGCGCCGAGGAGAACTCGTCGAAGATCACGATCGTCCCGGGCGTCAGCAGAGCGTTGAACCGGGTCAGCACGTAGAGCGCGGACGAGTACAGGTCGGCGTCGATGTGCACGACCATCTGGTGCCGCGGCGTGAACGTCTCCAGGAACGGGTCGACGCTCTCCTGGAACCAGCCGGCGACGAACGAGACCCGCTCGTCGTCGATCTCCGGCACCACTCCCTGGAGGTCGAAGTGCGCGGCCGCGATGCTGCGGTCGAAGCGCTTCCACTCCTCCGGCAGGCCCTCGAACGAGTCGAAGCCGAAGAAGCGGGAGTCCCGGTTCGTGTTGAGGTCGGCCCAGTGCCGGACCGAGCGGCCCTCGAACACGCCGAACTCGAGGTAGTCGATCGCCTTGTCGCCGATCAGCTCGGCGTGCAGGTGGTCGTACATGAGCTCGCGGTCCGTGAACGCCGGGGTGCCGGCCGGGACGTGCTCACGACGCCACGTCTCGATCTTGGGGAGGTTGACGATCGTGTCGAGGCGGCGGCTGTCGCGTCCGGCCTTCGCGATCGCGACCTTGGACGAGAGCCGCGCCCTCGCCAGGGCGCGCTGTACTGCTGCTGGGGGCATCACCGAGATCTCCTGCGGCGCCGTGTGGGGTGGAGGAGCGCCGCTCTTTACCCAATCACAGGACGCGGTGCGGATGCCGCCCCGGTGTCCGTCACGTCCGGCTCGGCGGCCTCGTCGCCGTCCTCCCGGCCGCCGGAGCCGGCGCGCACGGCGAGCAGGATCGCGGGCGCCATCGGCACCCACAGCGTGTGGTCCTCGAGTGCCGGGAACGTCGGCGTGATCGCGATGAACGCCCACACGGCGTACCCGATGCGACGGTTCGGGTGGTTGCCGATGATCGGGCGCGCGAGCGTGAAGAGCACGAGGAGGTAGCCGAGCAGCCCGACGATGCCGATGCTCGCCGCGACCGCCAGCAACACGTTGTGGGCGTAGATCGAGTCGGCGAATCCGTTGCCCAGGATCGGGTGCTGGAGGAAGAGGTCGACACCGAACTTCTGGGCCTCGGTGCGGGCCTTGTCGGCGCCGAGTGCGTCGGCCGAACCGGCGAGCCGGGTGATCGCGGAGCCCTCGCCCGACTGGCCGACGATGTAGGGCAGGGAGAAGACGAAGAGGGCGCCGCCGATGGCGAGCAGGAATCCCTTGAAGGCCGACCGCTCGACGAACGGGACCATCAGGATCAGGCCGGCGAGCACCGCGACGCCGGCCCGGCTGCCGCTGATGACGACCGACCCGGCGGACGCGGCGGCGAAGCCGGCCACCATGACGCGGTACCAGACCGCGTCGTTGCGACGCCACAGGTACATCAGCACCGCGAAGGCCATCACGCCCGCGCCGCCGAACTCGTTCGGGTGGTTGGCCATGCCCTGGTTGCGGTTGCCGACCGCGCCGCCGACGGGGGCGTAGGCCAGGCTGACCATCTGCCCGGCGACGTAGCACCAGAGCAGGATGTCGATGGTCCGCCAGCTCGGCGCCCACAGCGCGAGCAGGCCCAGGAGCCCGACGATCATGACCAGCCACTGGGCGAACTGGACCGCGCTGATGAACGGCGCCGGCGAGAAGACCGTCGACAGGGTGCCGGTCACCAGGATCAGCGAGATGCCGATGATGTAGGTCAGCGGCAGGTTCAGCGAGCGGCGCATCAGGGTCGGGACCAGCAGCAGCACGGCCAGCGCGAACACCAGGTCCGTCGGCGAGATCGGGCTCTCGGCACCGCCGGGCGAGATCACGCCCTTGTACATCGGCGAGGTCGCGAAGGCCAGCATCATGGCGGCCATGGCGACCCGCTCACGACCGAGGACGGCCAGCGCGACGACACCCCCGGCGACCATCAGCGCCAGCGCCGCGGCGATCGGGCCGCGCGAGGAGGCGGCGACCAGCGCGATCGTCAGGCCCCACAGGCCCACGGTCACCAGGCGCCGCTCGACGACACCCGTGGTCTCCTGACCGGTCGACGAGCTCATCGCGGGCGCGACACTCTGGTTCGACACGGTTCTCCTTCGGCTACGTCCGTCGCGGACGGCGAGGGTGAGTCTAGATCAGGGGCGGGACGGATCCCGCGCTTGATCAGCCGCCGGCGAAGGGCGGCAGGAACTCGACCGTCTCCCCCGGCCGTACGACGACCTCCGCCGGGTCCCCGGAGGACACCGGCCGGTCGCCGACGAGCACCGAGCACACCTTCACGACGTCGCCGAGGCGTCCGTCGGGGTGGCGCGCGAGGAGCTCCTCGCGCAGTGCGGTCAGGCTCACCGGACCGGGGACGGCGACCGTCTCCTCCGCCACGCCCGCCGCGGACCGCGCGGCGGCCCAGTAGCGGACCCGGATGACCTCGGTCTCATTCACCGTCGCGACCCTTCCCCGTTGCCGTCCTGTTTCGATATCCTCCCCTACACGGAAAACCGGCCGGGGCCCAGCGTTGCGTTTCGGTCTCTCGACATGGGCCTGCACGACCTGCAGGCACCAGTGAGGAGACCCAGGTGAGCACACTTCTGCTCCTGACCAGCGCGCTCCAGCCCTCTGCAGAGGTGCTTCCCGGACTTGCGCTGCTCGGTCACCACGTCAAGATCCTCCCCGCTGAGGGCAGCGCCCTCCTGGAGGCGCCCGAAGCGGACCTGCTCCTCGTCGACGGCCGTCAGGACCTGGCCGGTTCACGGGACCTGTGCCGGCTGATCCGCACCACGGGCACCGACGTACCTGTGCTCCTGGTCGCGACCGAGGGCGGACTCGCCGTCGTCAACCACGACTGGGGCATGGACGACGTCGTGCTGCACACGTGCGGCCCGGCCGAGCTCGAGGCGCGGATCAAGCTGGCGATCGGCCGGCTCGCCGCCGCCCGCGACGCCGCGGACCCGGAGGCCCACGTCATCCGGTCCGGCGAGGTCGTCGTCGACGACGCGACGTACACCGCGAAGGTCGGCGGCCGCGTGCTCGACCTGACCTTCAAGGAGTTCGAGCTCCTGAAGTTCCTCGCCCAGCACCCGGGCCGGGTCTTCAGCCGCCAGCAGCTGCTGCAGGAGGTCTGGGGCTACGACTACTTCGGCGGCACCCGCACCGTCGACGTCCACGTGCGACGCCTGCGCGCCAAGCTCGGCCCCGAGAACGAGACCCTGATCGGCACCGTCCGCAACGTCGGCTACCGCTTCGTGCTCCCGTCGAAGGAGGCCGCGGCGGAGGCCGACTCGGCTCGGCTCACCGAGGACGTCGACGCCTGACCGGCTGAGGTCTCACCGCTGCTCGGCCTCCCGGCCGGCGGTCTTCTCGCCCCGCTCGTCGAAGTGCTCCTGCGGGTGCATGAACCGCAGGACCTCCTCCTTCAGCGCCGGGCCGAGCTCGCCCCAACCGTCCTTGTAGCCGTAGACGGAGGCGAGGGAGCGGGCGTCGTAGTCGCCGTTGAAGATGTCGACGTCGGCGCAGGTGATCAGCGCCGGGTGCGCCACGCCGACCGCCGCGGAGATCCGGGTCAGCTCCTTGCGCAGGGTACGCAGGTAGACCGCGCAGCGCTCGGCCTTCGACACGGGGTCGAGCCCGCGCACCAGCCACGGGTTCTGGGTGGCCACGCCGGTCGGGCAGTGGTCGGTGTGGCACTTCTGCGCCTGGATGCAGCCGATCGACAACATCACCTCCCGGGCGACGTTGATCATGTCCGCGCCGAGCGCGAACGCGACGGTCGCGTTGTCCGGCAGGCCCAGCTTGGCCGAGCCGATGAAGGTGACGTCGTCGGTCAGCCCGAGCTCGGCGAAGGTGCCGTAGACCCGGGAGAAGCCCATCCGGTACGGCAGTGACACGGAGTCGGCGAAGATCAGCGGGGCCGCACCGGTGCCTCCCTCGCCACCGTCGACGGTGATGAAGTCGACGCCGCGCTGCCGCGGCTCCATCAGCCGGGCGAGCTCCTCCCAGAAGTCCATCGCGCCCACGGCCGACTTGATGCCGACCGGCAGCCCGGTCTCCGCCGCGAGCATCTCGACGAAGTCGAGCATGGAGTCGACGTCGTGGAAGGCGGTGTGCCGTGAGGGCGACGAGCAGTCCTTGCCCTCGGGGATGCCGCGGATCTCGGCGATCTCCGGGGTGACCTTCGGCGCGGGCAGCAGACCACCCAGACCGGGCTTGGCGCCCTGGCTCAGCTTGATCTCGAGCGCCTTGACCGGCGCGGTCTCGAGCATCGCCTTCAGGCGGGGCAGGGAGAAGCTGCCGTTCTCGTCGCGACAGCCGAAGTACGCCGTACCGATCTGGACGACCAGGTCGGCACCGTTGCGGTGGTACGGCGAGATCGAACCCTCGCCGGTGTTGTGCAGGCAGCCCGCGGCCGCGGCGCCCTTGTTGATCGCGGTGATCGCGTTGGACGAGAGGGATCCGAAGCTCATCGCCGACACGTTGACCACCGAGCCCGGCCGGAACGCCTTCGCCCGGCCGCGCGGGCCACCGAGGACCTTCGCGCTCGGCAGCGTCCAGTTGTGGTCCTGGTCGCTCGGCAGCTTGTCGGCGAAGGTGCGCTGCTTGATGTAGGCGTGCCCCTGCGTGTGCTCGACGTCGACGTCGGTGCCGAAGCCGAAGTAGCTGTTCTGCTCCTTGCTGGACGCATAGATCCACGTCCGCTGGTCGCGGCTGAACGGCCGCTCCTCCTCGTTGCTGGTGACGATGTACTGCCGCAGCTCCGGCCCGATCGTCTCCAGCCAGTACCGGGCGTGGCCGATCACCGGGAAGTTCCTCTGGAGCGCGTGCTTCTTCTGGATGAGGTCGCGCACGGCGACGGCCCCCAGGGCCACGGCTGCCCCACCTACCGCGTGGCTGAGCTTCATGGAGCAGGTCTACCGTGTCGTGGCGTCACATGTAAACGGTCGGAAGGGCCCGCGATAGCGTCCAAGGGTGCCCACCGAGGAGTTCCTGACCGGCCCCTCCGCGCTGGCGGCCATCGGCGCGGTGCGCGCCGCGATCCGCGCCGCCGGCGAGGCGGACCCGCTCGACGAGGCCGCCGACCTACGCCTGCGGCACGGCCTCGACGGCATCGACGCGTTCGTGACCGCCGAGGGCTTCGCCCTGCGCCGGGGCGCGGAGCTGGACGTCGCCGTCGCCCCCTCCGCCCGCCGTGCCGGGCTCGGTCAGCGTCTTGCCCGGCTCGCCACCCAGCAGCCCGGGGAGCTCGCCGCCTGGTCCCACGGCGACGACCCGGCCGCCCGCGCCATCGCCGACCGGCTGGGCTTCGTCCGCGCCCGGGACCTCTGGGTCATGAGGCGACCGACCGCCGTACCCCTGCCGGCGACGGAGCTGCCGGCCGACGTACGGATCCGGGACTACGGCGACGGCGACGCCGGCGCGCTGCTCGCGGTCAACGCCGCCGCCTTCGCCCACCACCCCGAGCAGGGCGGGCTCGACCACGAGGGGCTCGCCGAGCGGATGGCCGAGCCGTGGTTCGACCCGGCCGGGCTGCTGCTCGCGGTCGACCCCGACGGGAACCTGCTCGGCTTCCACTGGACCAAGCAGCACGACGCGGCGACCGGCGAGGTGTACGTCGTCGGCGTCTCCCCCGCCGCCCAGGGCCGCGGCCTGGGCCGGGCGCTGACCCTCGCCGGCCTGCACCACCTCGCCTCGCGCGGTGTCGGCGAGGTGCTGCTCTACGTCGAGTCCGACAACGCACCGGCGCGCCACCTGTACGGCACGCTCGGCTTCACGCATGATCCGCGGGACACGCACGTGCAGTACCGGCGGCCCTGAGGGCCCCGGCCGCCCCCAGGTTCTGGGACATTCCGCGTAACCCCGAGACGTCTGAGTAGATTTACCTTCCATGAGCTCCGTCACCGACGACGAGCCCGGGTCCGAGGACTCCGGGCTCGACGAGTCGCGCTCCGAGCGCGGCAAGGGGCGGCGAGGTCGGTTGTGGCGACGCCATGACAAGGAGACCGCTCCGCCCGTCGGCGAGCTCGACGCGGACGACCTGCAGGAGCTGCTGCGCCGCAGCCACACCTCCGGCATGGTCGTCGGCGAGGACTCCCCCGAGCCCACCACGCCTGCGGTGCACGAGCCCCCGGCCGAGCTGCTGGGCGATGCCTCGCCGGACGACGTGGAGGGCGCTCCCGACGCGGCCGACGACATCGCGGCGCGGGTCGGTTCCCGGACCGGTCCGCTCGACGCGGTCGACCACGACGACATCGACTGGGGCGCGCTGGTGTCGCCGGCCGACTCCGGTGGCGCGCAGGAGTCCGACGACGTCGCCGGAGCGAAGCCGGAGCCGGACGTCGACCCAGAGGTCGATGACGAGGTCGAGGCCGTCGACGAGGTCGAAGCCGTCGACGAGCCGGTCGCCGAGGAAGCCGAGGAGACCGACGCGGCCCTCGAGCCCGAGCCCGAGCCCGAGCCGACGACAACGCCCGCGGCGGAAGGCGAGTCCGCGGCCGACTGGGCCGCCCTGATCGACCGTGCCGTCCACCGTGAGGAGCCCCCGGCACCTGCCGAGGGCGGCCTGGCAGCGCGGATGGCCCGGGTGCGCCAGGAACCGTCGGTGGCCGAGTACGACGGCGAGGCTCCCCCTGCCTGGCCCGCCCCGCGGCCGCTGACCGACGAGGGCGGCGAGTCCTACGACGGCAACGACTGGTCCGCGATCATCTCCCGTGCCACGCGCACCTCGATGGGCGATCCGCTCACCGACCCGCTGACCGATCCCCTGACCGACCCGCTCGACGAGGTCGCTGACGACCCGGTCGACGAGCCCGCCACCCAGGTCCTGGAGGAGGTGGCCGAGGAGCCCGACGCCGAGGAGCCTGCCGCCGAGGAGCCCGCCGCCGAGGAGCCCGCCGCCGAGGCCGGGCCCACCGAGGAGCCGGTGACCGAGGACACGGTCGAGGCCGACGTACCCGCCGACGACCCGGCCCCGCGCCCGAGCAGCCTCACCGGCCAGCTCGGCGACCACCACGCGTCCGACGAGGAGGCAGGCCAGCGGATCATCGCGGCCGCCTTCGACGGCGGCTTCGCCGAGCCGACCCCGGTCGCGGCCCCGAAGGGCCTCGCCCGCCTGCGTCGGCGCAACTCGCCGGGCGCCGCGCCCCGGCCCGAAGCGCGACCGCTGCAGGAGTTCGTCGAGCCGCCGATGCTCGAGGAGCCGATCGCGGGCATCGACCAGCAGGCCGACGTACCGCGTCGCCCGGCGGAGGTCCTCGCCCACGTCCGCGCCGAGATCGAGGCCGAGCTCACGCCGACCGTCGACCCCGAGGCCCAGGACACCGAGGGCGTCACCGAGGCACCCGCGAACGCCGACGTCGTCGCCGCGCTCGCCGCCCGGCTGCGGCGCGACGCCGAGATGGCCGCCGCGGAGCAGGCCGCCGAGCGGATCGCCGCCGAGGAGGCCGCCCAGCGCGCCAGCGAGGCGCGGGCCGAGGCCGACCGCCTCGCCCAGGAGCAGGCCGAGACGGCCGAGGCAGCGCACCGCGCGCGTGCCGAGGCCGAGGAGCTGGCGCGCGCCGAGGCGGCCGCACGCCTGGCCGCCGAGCAGGCTGCCCGCGAACGTGCCGAGCTGGCCGACGCCGAGTCGGCGCGCCGCGAGGAGGCCGAGCGGCACGCCGTGGAGCAGGCGGAGCGCGCCGCCGCCGCCCACGCCGAGCGCGAGGCCGCCGAGGCCACCGCCCGCCAGCAGGCCGACCTGGCCGCCGCCGCCGCAGCCGCCCGGCAGGAGGCCGAGGCCGCGGCGAGCACGTACGCCGACGCAGCCCGCCAGGCCCACGAGGAGCGCGCCGCCGCCGAGGACCGCGCCCGCGTGATGGCCGAGGCCGCCGCGGTCAGCGCGGCCGAGCACGCCGAGTTCGCCCGCCGCATGCTCGAGGAGCGGGAGGCCGCGGAGCGGACCTCCGCCGAGATCGCCCAGGCCCGCGCCCTCGCCGAGGAGGCCGCCCGTCAGCAGGCCGCCCTGGCCCAGGAGGCGCACCGCGCCGCCGAGGCCGCGGAGGAGCGGGCACGTCTGCTCGCCGAGCAGGCCGCGGCGAGCGCCGAGGAGCACGGTGCCCTCGCCCGTCAGGCCGTCGACGAGCGCGCGGCCGCCGAGCAGGCTGCCGCCGAGCACGCCCGCCTCGCCCAGGAGTCCCACGTCGCCCGCCAGGCCGCCGAGCAGGCCGCCATGGAGCAGGCCGACCTCGCCCGGATCGCCCTCGAGACCGCGGAGGCCGCCGAGCAGCGCTCGGAGGAGGCCGCCGCGCGCGCCGCCGAGCAGGCCGAGGCCCGGGTCGCCGCCGACGAGTCCGCCGCCGAGCACGCCCAGCGCGCCCAGCAGGCCCACGAGGCCCGCCGGCTGGCGGAGGTCGCGGCGCGCGAGCAGCTCGAGCTCGCCAGCGAGGCCCAGGCCGCCGCAGCCGCCGCACACGCCTCCGCGGCCGCCCTGGCCGAGGAGAAGAAGGCAGCCACCGAGGCACTGGCACTCGCGGCGGAGTTCGCCGCGGACGCCACCCGCGCCCGGTCCGAGGCCGAGGCGCGCGCGACGAGCGCGCTCGCCGAGCTCGGGCAGGCCGCCGCCAACCACCAGGCCGCCCTCGACGCCCTCCAGACCGAGCTGGTCGAGGCCCGCGCGACGGCCCTCGAGCACGCCCGCGCCCGGGTCGACGCCGAGGCCGCCGCCGCCGAGCAGGCCGCCGCCCGCGCCGAGGCCGAGGCCCGCGCCGCCGAGTTCGCCGAGGAGCGCGAGCGCGCCCTCGCCGAGGCCAACCAGGCCCGCGAGGCCGCCAAGGCCCGTGCCGCCGAGCTCAACCTGGCCCGCGAGCAGGCCGTCGCCGACGCCCTCCAGGCCCGCGAGGCAGCCGAGGCCCGCGCCGCCGAGCAGGCCGCCGCCCGCGCCGAGGCCGAGGCCCGCGCCGGTGAGCTCGCCCAGGAGCGCCAGGACGCCCTCGCCGAGGCAGCCCGGGTCCGCGCCGAGGCCGAGGCCAAGGCCTCGGACCTCGCCCATCAGGTCGCCCAGATCCGCGCCCGCCTCGAGGCCCAGCAGGAGGCAGCCGTCGAGCCCACCCCGGTGCCCGCGCCCGCCGCGGTGTGGCCGGTCGCCGTGGTGCAGCCGGAGGTCTCGCCCCAGCCGGAGCCCGAGCCGGAGCCGGAGCTTGCGGCCGAGCCGGAGCCCGAGATCGAGGAGGAGCCGGTCGCGGGTCTCGTCGAGGTCGAGCCGGTCGAGGAGCCCGCCGCCGAGGTGGAGCCCTTCGTCGTACCCGAGCCGGAGCCCGAGCCCGAGCCCGAGCCCGAGCCCGAGCCGGAGCCCGAGGCGATCGTCGAGCCGGAGCCGGAGCCCGAGCCGGAGCCCGAGCCCGAGCCCGAGCCCGAGCCCGAGGCGCTCGTCGAGCCGGAGCCCGAGGCGCTCGTCGAGCCGGAGCCCGAGGCCGTGGAGTTCGACCGTCCGCCGACGCTCGTCGAGCAGTGGCGCGCTGGCATCGAGACCGTCGACGAGACCGAGGACCTGGTCGACATCGACGCCGATGCCGCCGACGCAGACCCGGAGCCGGACCTCGAGACCCCCTCGCCGGTCGGCGAGGACGAGCCCGTCCAGGAGCCGACCCAGGTCGCCGAGCTCGACGAGGAGCCGACCGAGGAGCCCGCCGCCGAGGTGGAGCCCTTCGTCGTACCCGAGCCGGAGCCCGAGCCGGAGCCCGAGCCCGAGCCGGAGCCCGAGCCGGAGCCCGAGCCCGAGCCGGAAGCGTCCGTCGAGCCCGAGGTCGAGCCGTTCGTCCTCCCGGAGCCGACCGTCGAGACCGCCGTCGAGCCCGAGCCGACCCCCGAGCCCGAACCAGCCCCCGTGCCCGTCCGCCGCCCGTCCCACGCGGACGCCGGCCGCGACGCCGTGGCCGCCTTCGCGAGCGAACGCCCGGCGACGACCGGTCGCGTCGTGCCCTTCCACTCCAAGCGCGGCAACTCCAGCCTCGCCGTCATCGCCCTGCTCCTCGCCGTGGCCTGCGCCGCGGTCGTGGGCCAGATGGCGGTCAAGAAGACGATCCTCGACGACGTCCCGCTGAGCGCCACGCTCACGGTGGTGGCGACCATCCTGCTGATGTACGCCCTCAAGGCGATCAACAGCACCCGCACCGTCGCGATCGACGAGCAGGGCGTGCTCAAGGTGACCTTCGGTGACTTCAGCAGCCAGTTCGACCTGACGAGCCCGAACACCAAGATCGAGCAGACCGGTACGCCGGGCTCGCGCAACTGGCGCATCAACATCCTGCGCCGCAGCATGTCCCCCGTCGCGATCGACAGCCGCAGCGTCGACGCGCACACCTTCCTGGAGGCACTTCGGCAATGGCGACCGGACCTCTAGGCACCGACCCGGCTCCGGATCTCGCGGCCCTGCAGGCCGAGCGGGACGCCTACGCCCGCCGTGCGGCCGCCGCGGAGGCGCAGCTCGCCGGCCTCACCAACGAGCTCGACGCCGCGCGCGCCCGGATCGCCGCTCTCGAGGCGGCGCCGGTCGTCGACAGCGGGCACCTGTCCCTGTTCGACGGTACGACGGACGACCGGCTCACCGGCGACGGCAGCGACCCCCGCGTGCTGTCCATGGTCCTCGGCGCCACCGCGGTGGTCTCCGGCATGGTGGCGCTCCTCGCACTGCTCAACGGCAAGCTCGGCACGCCCTTCGGCTTCGGGATGGTCGTGCTCACCCTCGGCCTCGCGTGGGGCGCCGCCCGCACCAAGGTCGTGCCCGTGGAGGTCAGCGTGGTGCGCGGGATGGTCTACGTGCAGCAGGGCGAGTCGTCGTACCGCTTCGACCTCCGCAAGCCCGAGACGTCGGTCGACATGGTCGGCCAGCCGGGCGACTCCGGGTGGGCGGTCCACTTCGGACGCCGCGGCCTTGACCCGTTCGTGGTCGACGGCTCGATGGTCGACGCTGCCGAGTTCGTCCGCCAGATGCGCGAATACCGCGCCGACCTCTGAGGGTTGCTGACCTTCTCCTGCGGTTGGTGACGGTTGCAACCGTCACCAACCGCAGGAATCCCCGCCTAGGCGGGTATCCCTGCACTCCCGGATCAACGCAGCGCGACCCGCAGCCGCCCCGCGATCTCCAGCACCGCAGCGCGGCTGGACCGGCCGACGCCGAGGATGTTCAGGAACCCGTGGATCTGGTCGACGAACCGCCGCAGCTCCACCTCGACGCCCGCGTCGGCGAGCTTGCGGGCGTAGGCCTCGCCCTCGTCGCGCAGCGGGTCGAAGCCGGCCGTCACGACGTACGCCGGCGCCAGTCCTGCCGGGACCTCGACGCCGAGCAGGTTGACCCGCTCGTCGGCGAGGTCGGCGGGCGTGGGCAGGTAGATCTCGTTGAACATCGCGATCGACTCGGCGGTGAGGTAGAGCCCCTCTCCGAACAGCCGGAGGCTCTCGGTCGCGCGGCGGGCGTCGGTGCACGGGTAGATCAGCAGCTGGAACGCGAGCGGCACGCCGGCACGGGCGGCGGCGAGCGCGGTGAAGGCCGCGATGTTGCCGCCGGCGGAGTCGCCGGCGACGCCGATCCGGGTGGGGTCGACCCCGAGCTCGGCGGCGTTGTCGTGGACCCAGCGCAGCGCCGCGAAGGCGTCGTCGAAGCCGCCGGGGAAGGGCCGCTCGGGGCCGACGCCGTACTCGACGGCCAGCACCGGCACGCCGGACTCCTCCGCCAGCAGGCGGCAGGGCGCGTCGTGGGAGTCGAGGTCGCCGTACAGGAAGCCACCGCCGTGGAAGAACACCAGCAGCGGCTGGGCCTCCGACGCCGGGCGCGCTCCGTGCGGCAGGTAGTGGCGGGCGGGCAGGCCGGCGACGGTCAGCTCGCGGACCGCACCGATCGGCTGGTCCCCGCCCACGAGCCCGGCGTTGGCGCGCAGGTCGGCGCGCCCGCGCTCGATGTCGGGGACGCCGAGCTCACCACGGCGGGCCAGCTGCTGGAGGCGGAGCATCACCTGGAGATCGGTCGCGAGCGTCTGCCCGTCGAGCACGAGCGCCTTGCCGGCGATGACGCGCTGGGCGGCGGCCGGCAGGCCCATCAGCGACTTCAGGGCGACGGACTCGGCGGTGGCGCGGAGGTTCACGCTGACAACCTAGAGGTTGCGCGGGCCCGCTCGCTCACCCGTGCCCGGGTTCCCGGCCGGCGGCGGTCGAGGTCACCTCCCGTTCACCGAGGAATGCCACACTCGATGCATGTCCACGGAGCAGCAGACCGACCTCGCCCCGTCCCTCGGTACGACGAGCGACGGCGCGGTCGCGACGGAGAGCGTCGTGGAGCCCTACACCCCCGACCCGGCGCTGGTGGAGCACATCGAGTCCGTCGACAACCGGTTCGTCGACCGCGAGCTGTCGTGGTTGCGCTTCAACGAGCGGGTGCTGGAGCTGGCCGAGGACGAGAGCCTGCCGCTGCTCGAGCGGACCCGCTTCCTGGCGATCTTCACCAGCAACCTCGACGAGTTCTTCATGGTCCGTGTGGCCGGCCTGAAGCGCCGGATCGCGACCGGCCTGGCCGTACGCGCGGCCAGCGGGCTGATGCCCCGCGAGGTGCTCGAGGCGATCTGGACCCGCACCGACGAGCTCAGCCAGCGCCACGCCAGCGTCTTCCAGCACAAGATCGTCCCCTCGCTGCGCGAGCAGGGGATCGAGCTGGTCCGGTGGGCCGACCTCGACCGCGACGAGCAGAAGTTCTGCAAGAAGCTGTTCAAGGAGCGGGTCTACCCGGTGCTGACGCCGCTGGCGGTCGACCCGGCGCACCCGTTCCCCTACATCTCGGGCCTCTCGCTCAACCTCGCCGTGCTGATCCGCAACCCGAAGACGGGCAAGGAGCACTTCGCCCGCGTGAAGGTGCCGTCGAACTTCGACCGCTTCGTCGCCGTGGGCAACGCCCGCTTCGTCCCGCTCGAGGACGTGATCGGCGCCCACCTCGGCCGGCTCTTCCCCGGCATGGAGGTGCTGGAGGTCCACACCTTCCGCGTCACCCGCAACGAGGACCTCGAGGTCGAGGAGGACGACGCCGAGAACCTCCTCGCCGCGCTCGAGAAGGAGCTGCTGCGCCGCAAGTTCGGCCCGCCGGTGCGCCTGGAGGTCGAGGAGTCGATCGCGCCGTCCGTGCTCGACCTGCTCGTCTCCGAGCTCGACATCACGCAGGAGGAGGTCTTCCGCCTGCCCGGACCGCTCGACCTGCGCGGCCTGCACTCGATCGCCGACCTGCCGCGCGACGACCTCAAGTACCCCTCCTTCGTGCCGGCGACCCACGCCCGCCTCGCCGAGGTCGAGTCGGCCGCGCCGGTCGACGTCTTCAAGGCCCTGCGCCGCCGCGACGTCCTGCTGCACCACCCCTACGACTCGTTCGCGACCTCGGTGCAGCGCTTCATCGAGCAGGCGGCGGCCGACCCGCACGTGCTGGCGATCAAGCAGACGCTCTACCGCACCTCCGGCGACTCCCCGATCATCGACGCCCTCATCGACGCCGCCGAGGCCGGCAAGCAGGTCCTGGTCCTGGTCGAGATCAAGGCCCGCTTCGACGAGCAGGCCAACATCCGCTGGGCGCGCAAGCTGGAGAAGGCCGGCTGCCACGTCGTCTACGGCCTGGTCGGCCTCAAGACCCACTGCAAGCTGGCGATGGTGGTCCGCGACGAGCCCGAGGGCATCCGTCGCTACACCCACATCGGCACGGGCAACTACAACCCGAAGACCTCGCGGATGTACGAGGACCTGGGCCTGCTCACCACCGACGTGACCATCGGCGAGGACGTCGCCCACCTCTTCAACAACCTGTCCGGCTGGTCCCGCAAGGCGACCTACGAGCAGCTGCTCGTCGCTCCCGACTCGGTCCGCACCGGCCTGATCGACCTGGTCCACCGCGAGATCGAGCACCACAGGGCGGGCCTGCCCGCCGGCATCCGGATCAAGGCCAACTCGGTCGTCGACGAGGAGATCATCGACGCGCTCTACCTCGCCTCCGCCGAGGGCGTGCCGGTCGAGCTGCTCGTGCGTGGCATCTGCGCGCTGCGCCCCGGCGTCCCCGGCCTGAGCGAGCACATCAAGGTGCGCTCGATCCTCGGCCGCTACCTCGAGCACAGCCGGATCTTCTCCTTCGAGGGCGGCGGCGAGCCCACCGCCTGGATCGGCTCCGCCGACATGATGCACCGCAACCTGGACCGCCGGGTCGAGGTGCTGGTGCGCCTCCCGGAGCAGTCCCGCGACGACGTACGACGCCTCCTGGACCTGGCGTTCGCGCCGACCACGCAGGCGTGGGAGCTCGGCGCGGACGCGCACTGGGTCCGCAACGACGGCGCGGAGCACCTCCAGGAGACGCTCATCGAGAGGCAGCGCAACCGCCGTTCCAGCTCCTGACCCGGGCCGCGACACGCGGGCTGACCTGCGAGGACTCTGCAGGGGTCGGTCCGGCGTGGTCCGCGGCACAGGGCGCGGAACCAGCGCGGGTTGCGTTCACCGGCTCGTGACCCCCTAGCATGATCGCGTTCGTCTCCGCCTCAACGGGAGTCCATGTGGGTCTGCGTCTGCGTCCGGTCGATACCTCCTTCTACGACCTCTTCACCAAGTCCGCGCAGCACCTGGTCGGCGGCGCCGAGCTGCTCGCCGAGATGTTGTCGGACAACTCCGACAAGGCGTCGGTCGCCGAGCGCATGCGTGCCGCCGAGCACGCTGCGGACGAGACGACCCACGAGATCGTGAAGAAGGTCAACAGCACCTTCGTCACGCCCTTCGACCGCGAGGACATCTACGCGCTGGGCTCCGGCCTCGACGACGTGATGGACATGATGGACGAAGCGGTCGACCTGATCCTTCTCTACGAGGTCCAGACCCTCCCGGCCGAGCTCTCCGAGCAGGTCGAGGTCCTCCAGCGGTGCGCCGAGCTGACGGCGGCGGCGATGCCGCGCCTGCAGTCGATGCAGTCGCTCGACGACTACTGGATCGAGATCAACCGGCTCGAGAACGCCGGTGACCGCAACCACCGGCGGATCCTGGCCTCGCTCTTCTCGGGCGAGTACAAGACCATCGAGGTGCTCAAGCTCAAGGACATCGTCGAGTCGCTCGAGGGCGCCATCGACGCCTTCGAGAAGGTCGCCAACACGGTGGAGCAGATCGCCGTCAAGGAAGGCTGACCCAAGGCCGTGGACCTCACCCTGGCGATCGTGATCGCCGTGGTCGTCATCGCGCTTGCGTTCGACTACACCAACGGCTTCCACGACGCGGCGAACGCGATCGCCACGTCGGTCTCCACGCGCGCGCTCACCCCGCGCATCGCGCTGACGCTGGCCGCGCTGATGAACTTCATCGGCGCGTTGCTCGGTCAGGAGGTCGCCAAGACGGTGGCCGACGTGGTCACCATCGAGGACGACACAGGCCACCTGCTCGTGGGCGTGCACCACGGGCTGGTCATCGTCATGGCGGGCCTGCTCGGCGCGATCATCTGGAACCTGATCACCTGGTACTTCGGCCTGCCGTCGTCGTCCTCGCACGCCCTGATCGGCGGTCTGGTGGGCGCCGCGTTCGCCGGCGGTGTCGAGGTCAAGTGGGACACCATCGTGCAGAAGGTGCTCATCCCGATGGTGATCTCGCCCCTGTTCGGCTTCTGCGCGGCGTTCGCGGTGATGACGGCGATCCTGTGGATCTTCCGCAGGGGCAACCCGCACCGCATCAACCGTGGCTTCCGCGGCATGCAGACGATCTCGGCGGCTGCGCTCGCCCTCGGCCACGGCCTGCAGGACGCGCAGAAGACGATGGGCGTCATCCTGCTGACCCTGGTGATCGCCTACCCGGGCTCCTACGACATCGAGACGCTGCCGATCTGGGTCGTCATCGCCGCCGCCGGTGCCATCTCGGCCGGTACGTACGCCGGCGGCTGGCGCATCATGCGCACCCTCGGTCGCAAGATCATCCACCTCGACCCGCCCCGCGGCTTCGCGGCCGAGTCGGTCGGTGCGGGAGTGCTCTACACGACCGCGTTCGTGTTCCACGCCCCGATCTCGACCACGCACACCATCACCTCCGCGGTGATGGGCGCCGGCGCCACCAAGCGCTTCTCGGCGGTTCGCTGGGGCATGGCGCGCACGATCCTCGCCGCCTGGGTCTCGACCTTCCCTGCCGCCGCGCTGGCGGCGTGGGGCTGCTACGAGGTCCTCAAGCTCGTCCTGCTGTGAGCCCGCGTGCACGGCGCGAGGAACGAGCGCCGGGCACGCATCAGGGGCCAGGTCGAGTAGCGCCACGACCGAGGAACGAGGTCGTGACGCGCGTATCGAGGCCCGGCAAGAGGTCTCGATACGTCCTCGCCCAGGGGCTCGGACTACTCGACCAACGAAGCGGGGCCCGGCCCCTCGACCGCGACGCGGCGCTGTGACCTCGGTCAGACCGGGTCGATGGTGAGGCTGTAGCCCCGCCCCCGGATCCGTCGTACGACGGCCACGGTGCCCAGGCGCGCACGGAGCCGGGTCACGTGCATCGCGATGGTGTTGCCGCCGGGACGACGGCCGTTGTCACCCCACAGCGCGTCGCCCAGCTCGTCGTCGGTCACCACGCCGGGCGAGTGCAGCATCAGGGTCCGCAGCAGCTCGAACTCCTTCAGCGGCAGGTCGGCGATCCGCTGGCCGTTCACCCGCACGGTGAAGGCCGTCGCGTCCAGCTCGATCGGGCCGACCTCGACCCGGGCGTGCTCGGACACCGAGCGCGGACCGTGGGAGATCAGCTCCCACAGGTGCTGCGGGGCGTAGGGCCGCAGCACCACCGCGGAGGCACCAGCGAGCATCAGCGAGCCCACCCCACTCCCCCGCCGCGTGGTCGCGGCAGCATCCGTGAGCTCGTCGAGGTCCTCGGTGCCCGCGATGACGTACGGCGCGCCGTGTCGCCGGATCAGGCCGACGAACTCCTCCGCGGGGATCCCGGGCGTGCCCGGGGCCACGACCACGGCGTGGGGATCGGTCCTGCCGAACTCCACCAGGCCGTCCAGCGTCGAGGCCACCCAGGTCACGTGGACACCGTGACCTGCCATGCCCTCGGCGAGCGCGCCCTCGTCCGGCTCGGGGTCGACCACGAGGAGCTGTGCTCCGGTGGCCTCCGTCCAGCGGTGGAGGTAGGCGCGCACGGATTGGCGACGGGCGTCCACGCGCCCGTCCCGCTTCGCCACGTCAGTCCCGATCAACATCGGCGACCGCCCTCCCGAGAGAGCAGCACGCCGATCAGCCGAAGCGACCGGAGATGTAGGCCTCGGTCGACGGGTCGTCCGGGTTGGCGAACATCTTCTTCGTCGGGTTGAACTCGACCAGGTGGCCGGGCTCGCCGGTCGCCTTGAGGTTGAAGAAGCCGGTGTCGTCGGAGACGCGCGCCGCCTGCTGCATGTTGTGCGTGACGATGACGATCGTGAACTCGTCCTTGAGCTCGTGGATCAGGTCCTCGATCGCGGACGTCGAGATCGGGTCGAGCGCCGAGCACGGCTCGTCCATGAGCAGCACCTGCGGCTCGACGGCGATCGCGCGGGCGATGCACAGCCGCTGCTGCTGGCCACCGGAGAGGCCCATGCCCGGCTTGTTCAGGCGGTCCTTGACCTCGTTCCAGAGGTTGGCGCCGCGCAGCGACTTCTCGACGACGGCGTCGGCCTCGGACTTCTTCAGCTTGCCGGCGTTGAGCTTGAGGCCCGCGAGGACGTTGTCGTAGATCGACATCGTCGGGAACGGGTTCGGGCGCTGGAAGACCATGCCGACCTGGCGTCGTACGGCGACCGGGTCGACGCCCGGGCCGTAGAGGTCCTGGCCGTCGACGACGATCTTGCCCTCGACGCGCGCCCCCGGGATGACCTCGTGCATCCGGTTGAGCGACCGGAGGAAGGTCGACTTGCCACACCCGGAGGGACCGATGAACGCCGTCACCGCACCCGCGCGGATGGACATGTTCACGCCCTGCACCGCGAGGAAGTCGCCGTAGTAGATGTTGACGTCGGAGACGTCGATGCTCTTTGACATGGTGTTCCCTCTCAACCCTTCTTGGGGGCGAAGATCTTGCCGACGATGCGTGCCACGAGGTTGAGCACCATCACGATGATGATCAGGATGAAGGCGGCGCCCCACGCGATCGCCTCGGCGGGTGCGTCGCCCCGCAGGTTCTGTCCGTAGATGAGCACCGGGAGGGTGGTCATCGCGCCGTCGAACGGGTTCATGTTGGTGCGGTCGGTCGCGCCCGCGATCAGCAGGAGCGGCGCCGTCTCGCCGATGACGCGGGAGGTGGCGAGCGTGATGCCGGTGAGGATGCCGCCCAACGCCGTCGGGAGGACGATGCGGACGATGGTCTTCCACTTCGGCGTCCCCAGTGCGTACGCCGCCTCGCGGAGGTCGTCGGGGACGAGCATCAGCATCTCCTCGGTCGCGCGCACCACGATCGGGATCATCAGCAGCGACAGCGCCACCGACCCGCCGAACCCGGAGACGTACGCCGGACCGAAGACAAGCGTGAAGACCGCGAAGGCGAACAGGCCGGCGACGATCGAGGGGATGCCCGTCATCACGTCGACCAGGAAGGTGATGGCCTTGGCGAGCTTGTTCTTCTTGCCGTACTCGACCAGGTAGATCGCGGCCATCACGCCGACCGGCACCGAGATCACGGCGGCGCCGATGGTGATGATCAGCGTGCCGATGATGGCGTGGTAGATGCCGACCGGCTGGTCGACCTGCGTCTTGAAGAACGAGTAGCTGAGGAAGGTGCCGTCGATGCGGCCCGCACCCTTGGCGACCACGCGCCACAGCAGTGACACCAGCGGGACGACGGCGACCAGGAAGGTCGCCCAGATCAGGCCGGTCATCATCCGGTCGGTCGCACCGCGGCGACCCTCGACGAAGACCGACCAGAGCGGCAGCACCACGAGGTGGGCGACAGCGGCGATGACCACGGCGGGCACCAGCCCCATGCCGAGGACCAGCAGCAGGAGCCCGAGGGCGACGGCGATGCCGGCGACGATCACCGGGGCGGTGCGCGGCAGGCGCGGGTGGACGAGCGGGATGTGCACCCGCTCCTGGACCTCTTGCACGGTCGTCATCGGGCCATCCGCCTCTCGCTGCGGCCGATGACCCACCGGGCCGCGAAGTTCACCAGGAAGGTCAGCAGGAAGAGCACCAGACCGGTCGCCACGAGGACGTTGAGCAGGTCGGCGCTGCGCTCCTTGTACTTGAGGGCGACGTTGGCCGCGATCGAGGTCGGGCTGGACTGCGCGATGATGTTCCACGACAGGTCGAAGCCGACCGAGAGCACCATGGTGACGGCCATCGTCTCGCCGAGCGCGCGACCCAGGCCGAGCATGACCGCCGAGACCATGCCCGAGCGGGAGTACGGGAAGACCGTCATCCGGATCATCTCCCAGCGGGTCGCGCCGAGGGCCAACGCGGCCTCCTCGTGCAGGCGCGGCGTGCGGGAGAAGACCTCGCGGGTGATCGCGGTGATGATCGGCAGGATCATGATGGCGAGCACGATGCCGGCCGTCAGGACCGTGCGTCCGGCCGTGCTCGGCTCGCCGAACAGGGCGCCGAGGATCGGCCAGCCGCCGAAGGTGGCGTGCAGCCAGTCGTGCATCGGCACGAGCTTCTTGGCGAGGAAGAACGCACCCCAGAGTCCGTAGACGAC
This sequence comes from Nocardioides sp. Root240, assembly GCF_001428825.1. GTDB lineage: Bacteria > Actinomycetota > Actinomycetes > Propionibacteriales > Nocardioidaceae > Nocardioides. The sequence continues at coordinate 182,311 of NZ_LMIT01000011.1, forward strand.
CGACGGCACGGCAGCGAGCAGGTCGATGACGAACGCGACCGGCGCGGAGAGCCACTTCGGCGCGTAGTGGCTGATCACCAGCGCGATGCCGAAGGCGAGCGGCACGGCGATGATCAGCGCGATGATCGACGCGGTGAACGTGCCGACGAGCAGCGGGAAGACGTAGCCCAGGAAGCTCTCGGCGTGCGGCCCGTAGACCCCGGCCGGCTTGCTGAAGCCCGTCGCGCCCTTGGCGAGCAGGAAGATGAAGACGCCGGCGAGGGCGGCGAGGATCGTCAGTCCGGCGGCGAGGGCCGCTCCGGAGAAGATGCGGTCGCCGATCCCACCGCGGACGCTCGCCCAGTCGGCGGGCTGGTCCTCGATCTCGGCGGTCGGGGCTGTCACTGGTTCACCTCGTGCTCGGGTGCTGGGAGGTTCGGGGGGAACGACGAGTGGAGGGGTGAGGACGGGGATCGCCCGTCCTCACCCCTCCGTCACGTCACTTGCTGCTGATCTTCGCGACGATGTCCTGGGCCTGCTTGGCCGTGGTCGCGGCGAGCTTCGCGGAGCCGGCGTTGTCGGCGGCGTCCTGCTGCCCCTCGTCGGAGACGATGTACTCGAGGTAGCCCTTGACGTTGGCGGCCTCGGTCGCGTCGTCGTAGGTCTCGCACGCGATCAGGTAGGACAGCAGGATGACCGGGTAGGCGCCGGCCTCCGTGGTGGTGCGGTCCACGTCGACGGCGATGTCGGTGGCGTCGCGGCCCTCGACGACCGGGGAGACCTCGACGGTCTTCGCGGCACCCTCGGGCGACGGCGCGACGTAGGCGTCGCCGACCTTGACCGAGACGTGCGAAAGGTCGCCGGCCTGGCTGGCGTCGGCGTAGCCGATGGCACCCTCGACGTCACCGATCTGCTTGACGACACCCGAGGTGCCCTCGGCGGAGAGGCCGCCGGAGACCGGGAACGCGTCCTCCGCCTCGTACTTCCAGTCGCCGGGGGCGACCTTGCCGAGGTAGTCGGTGAAGTTCTTGGTGGTGCCCGAGTCGTCGGAGCGGTGCACCGGCGAGATCTTGGTGGCGGGCAGCTCGACGCCGTCGTTCTGCGCGGCGATGGCCTGGTCGTTCCACGTGGTGATCTTGCCGGCGAAGATCTTCGCGATCGTCGCGGCGTCGAGCTTGAGCTCGTCGACACCCGGGAGGTTGTAGGCGATGGCGATCGAGGAGATGTACGCGGGGACCTCGACGATGGTGCCGCCGCAGCGCTCCTTGGCCTTCGTGAGGTCCTCGTCCTTGATGTAGGAGTCGGAACCGGCGAAGGACAGCGCCTTGCTGATGAACTGGCTGCGACCGTCGGTCGAGCCGAGCAGCGCGTAGTTGACGACCAGGTTGCCGCCGTTGGCGCCCTGGAAGGAGGCCTTCCAGGCGTCCTGGGCCTTCTCCTGGGACGTCGCGCCGCCACCGTTGAGCTCGCCGCTGAGGCCGCCGTCGGTGGAGTCGGTGTCGTTGCCGGACTCGTTGGAGGCGCCACAGGCGCTCATCAGCAGGGCGAGGGCGGCGACGCCGGGAACCGCGGCGTTGCGGAGGGACTTGAGCTTCAAGGAACTTGCCTCTCAGAGGTGAGGGGCGCTCTTGCACGCTCTGCCCCTCGATTCGTACTGGACTCTGGCGAAGTTAGGCAGCGTCGGTAACGCAAATGGCCAGCAGACCTGAACGAACGGTGAACAGTGGCGGTCCGAGTGGCGGCGGACCGTGTCCCCGGTTACATCCTCGGCCGCGCGTTGCCCGATCCGGTCACAGGGCGGTCGCGCGCGGGCGGTGCCGCTCGACGGCGACGACGGCTCCCTTGCGCACGTGGAGCACCAGCATCTCGGCCGGCTGGAGGCCGGACTCGTCGTCCGGCAGGTCGAGCCCCGCGGCGTCGTACACGAGCGGGAGGACCGGACGGTGGGTGCACAGCACGCTGCCGACATCGGCCGCCAGCAGCTCCTCCACCACCTTGGCCACCGTCTTCGCGGTCGCTCGCTCCTCGCTCAGCCGCGGCCGCAGGTCGAGGTCGAGGCCGGCTGTCTCGGCGTAGGGGCGCACGGTCTGCACGCAGCGGGTGCTGGTCGACGTGGTCACCCGGGTCACGTCGTACGCCGCCAGCAGGGGCACCAGTCGGTCGGACTCGTGCTCGCCGGCGCGCAGCAGCGGGCGGGCCGCGTCGTCACCGCGCCATGTCTTGCGCGAGCGGGCCTGGCCGTGGCGCAGCACCACCACGGCGCGGGTGCGGCGTCGTACCTTCAGCGCGGCGGCCAGCGTGTCGCGGTCGTGGTCGTAGCTGAGCCGCTCGACGGCCTCGCCGACGGGCACCCAGGCGACGCCGTCGATCTCGTCGTTGGGGCGGTAGGCCGTCACGTCGTCGTCGCCGACCACGCGCCCGGTCCAGTAGTGGACGGTCTTCGTCCGACGTGCGACCGGGTAGCGCTGCGACGGCAGCGGCGGGCCCAGGCGCACGTGCAGGCCCGTCTCCTCGGCCACCTCGCGGACCGCCGCGGCCACCGCGTGCTCGCCACGGTCGAGCTTGCCCTTGGGGAACGACCAGTCGTCGTACTTCGGGCGGTGCACGAGGAGGACCTCACGACCGGGACGGAATGCGACCACGCCGGCGGCGAGAATGTCGGGCACGGGCCTAGGGTAATGACTCCGTCCCGCAGCGCTGCCCAGGAGAACCGCCCGTGCGTCGAGTCGTCCCGTCGTGGTCCCGCCGGCGCTGGATCGCGGTCGGCGCCGCAGTGACCGTTCTCGTCGGCGCACTCGTCGTCGTGTGGGTGGTCCGGGACGACGACCGGACCCGCCTCGACCGCGCACTCACCCTCGCCCCGGAGTCGACGGCGCGCTACAGCTGGACCGACTGGGCCGGCGTGCGCGAGGACCTGGGTGCCGACCTGTCCGCGTCGTCGGCGGGTGACGAGGTCGCGGACTTCCTGCTCCAGGCCTACGACCACGACCTCTCCGGCACCACCGCCCTCGACGAGTCCGCGCCCGTGATCCAGGACCGGCTCGGCTTCTCCCCCGCGACGATCGACTGGGAGCTCTTCGCGCAGGGCGAGCAGGGCGCGATCGTGATCATGGGCCTCCCCGACGGGTACGACGTCGAGGGCCTCCGCGACCGGCTGCGGGCCGCGGGCTTCGAGGAGCCCGACAAGGCTGGCGGCGTGTGGTTCGGCGGCGCCGACCTGATCTCGAAGCTGGGCGAGAACGTCAGCCCCGAGCTCGGCGCGCTGATGATCGACCAGGACGCCCACGTGCTCTACGGCAGCGACGACGTCGCCTACCTCGAGGAGCGCGCGGACACCGCGCGCGGCGACCGGGACGACGCGGTGTCCGGTGCGGCCGGCGCGATCGGCTCGGCGCTGAGCGGCGTCGTCTACACCGGCGACCACGCCTGCACCGAGCTGTCGATGATCGAGGCCGACCCCGCCGACCGGACCCGCGCCGACGAGCTGGTCCGGGATGCCGGCGGGGTGCACCCGCTGACCGGGTTCGCGATGGGGGTGCGGCCCGGCGGCGTCGTACGGGTGGCGATGGAGCTGGACACCGACGAACAGGCCCGCGCGGACGCCGACAGCCGGTCCCAGCTCGCGGCCGGACCGGCGCCCGGCCAGGGCGGCACCTTCCCCGAGCGGTTCACCCTCGGGAAGGTGGTCGCCGACGGGACCCTGCTCACCCTGGACCTGACGCCGGTCGACGGCACCGCGGTGCTGTCGGACCTCAGCGACGGGCCGGTGCTCTTCGCCTCCTGCTAGCCGCCAGAGCCCGTCAGCGGAAGCGGCGCAGCCGGAGGCTGTTGCTGACCACGAACACGCTGGAGAAGGCCATCGCGGCCCCGGCCAGCATCGGGTTGAGCAGGCCGGCGGCGGCGAGCGGCAGGGCGGCGACGTTGTAGGCGAAGGCCCAGAACAGGTTGCCCTTGATCGTCGCCAGGGTCCGCCGCGAGAGCCGGATCGCGTCGACCGCGACCTGCAGGTCGCCGCGCACGAGGGTCAGGTCGCTGGCCTCGATCGCCACGTCGGTGCCGGTGCCCATCGCGAGGCCGAGGTCGGCCTTCGCCAGCGCGGCCGCGTCGTTGACGCCGTCGCCGGCCATCGCGACCACCTTGCCCTCGCCCTGCAGCCGCGCCACGACGTCGACCTTGTCGGCCGGGAGCACGTCGGCGATGACGTCCTCGTCCGCGATGCCCACCTCGGCGGCGACCGTCCGTGCCACCACCGCGTTGTCCCCGGTGAGCAGCACCGGCCGGAGCCCGAGGGCACGCAGCTGCGCGATGGCGGCGGCCGAGGTCGGCTTGACCGCGTCGGCGACCACCACGATCCCGCGGGCCCGGCCGTCCCAGCCGACCGCGACGGCCGTGCCGCCGGTGCGCTGGGCCTCGGCGAACGCCTCCTGCAGCGCGGGCGTCAGGTGCTGCGACCACTCGGCCAGCAGCTGGGGGCGACCGACGAGCACGGCGTGGCTCGCCTCGCCGTCGACCAGCACGCCCTGGACGCCGAGGCCCTCGACGTTGGCGAAGTCCTCGACCGTCGGCAGCCCGCCCTGCTCGCGGGCCGCGGTGGCGATCGCCCGGGCGATCGGGTGCTCGGACGCGTCCTCGAGCGCCCCGGCGTACCGGAGCACCTGGTCGGCGTCCTCGCCGTCGTCGGCGACCACGTCGCGCAGGGCCATCCGGCCGGTGGTGACCGTGCCGGTCTTGTCGAGCACGATCGTGTCGACCGTGCGGGTCGACTCGAGCACCTCGGGCCCCTTGATCAGGATGCCGAGCTGGGCGCCGCGGCCCGTCCCGACCATCAACGCGGTCGGCGTGGCCAGACCCAGTGCGCAGGGGCAGGCGATGATCAGGACGGCGACCGCCGCCGTGAACGCCGCACCCGCACCGTTGCCGGTACCGAGCCAGAACCCGAGGGTGCCGGCCGCGAGCAGGAGCACGATCGGCACGAAGATGCCGGAGATCCGGTCGGCCAGGCGCTGGACCTGGGCCTTGCCGTTCTGCGCGTCCTCGACGAGCCGCGCCATCTGGGCGAGCTGGGTGTCGCCGCCGACCCGGGTGGCCCGGACGACGAGCCGCCCGCCGGCGTTGACGCAACCGCCGACGACCGCGTCGCCGGCGGCGACCTCCACCGGGACGGACTCACCGGTGAGCATCGAGACGTCGACCGCGGAGCTGCCGCTCTCGACGATCCCGTCGGTCGCCACCTTCTCCCCCGGCCGTACGACGAACAGGTCGTCCGCCTTCAGCTCACCGATGGGCACCAGCACCTCGGAGACGCCGTCGGGCCCGAGGACCGCGGCCTCCTTGGCGCCGAGCTCCAGCAGGGCCTTGAGCGCAGCCCCGGCCCGACGCTTCGAGCGGACCTCGAAGTAGCGTCCGGCGAGGATGAACGTGGTGACGCCGGCCGCGGCCTCGAGGTAGATGTTGCCGCTGCCGTCGCTGCGCTCGATGGTCAGCTCGAACGGGTGCTTCATGCCGGTCATGCCGGCCGTGCCCCAGAACAGCGCGTAGAGCGACCAGCCCAGCGCGGCCAGGGTGCCCAGCGAGATCAGCGTGTCCATCGTGGAGGTGCCGTGGCGCAGGTTGGTCCACGCGGCGCGGTGGAAGGGCCAGGACCCCCACACGACGACCGGCGCGGCCAGGGTCAGCGACAGCCACTGCCAGTTGTCGAACTGCAGTGCCGGCACCATCGCCATGGCGACCACGGGGACCGTGAGCACCGCCGAGACCAGCAGCCGCTGGCGCAGCGGGGCCGACGGGTCGGGCTCCTCGACCCCGACTCCGTCGGACGCGGCGGCCGGCGGACGGGGCAGTGTGGCGCCGTACCCGGCCTGCTCGACGGCGGAGACCAGGTCCTCCGGGCGGATCGTGTCGTCGTAGGACACCTTGGCCTTCTCGGTCGCGTAGTTGACCGTGGCCGTGACGCCCTCGAGCTTGTTGAGCTTGCGCTCGATCCGGTTGGCGCAGGACGCGCAGGTCATGCCCGTCAGCACCAGCTCGACGTCAGTGGTCATGTCCTTCGCCTTCCTGCTCGGTGGTCTCTTCGGTGGGTACGTCGGCGGACTCGCCCTGCTCGACCATGAACGCGGCCGTGCGGACCACGCCGTCGTGCTGGAAGTCCAGCCACAGGCCGTAGGTGCCCGCCTCGGGCAGCTCGACGTGGAAGCCGACCTCGGGACCGGGCTCGCCGTCCTCCGGGTGGGCGTGGACGTACTCGAGGCTGCCGGCGCGGATCGCGACCAGGTGGCCGTAGGCGCCGAGGTAGGGCTCGAGGTCGGTGACCTCCTCGCCGTCCCTGGTGACATGGAAGGTCGCCATGTCGTCGGTGCGCTCGAGGTGGACCTCGTAGCCGCCCGGCAGCACGGCGGTGTCGTTGACCGCACGCAGCTCGGTCGGCCGGCCGGTGCCGACCTCGATGTCGGCCTCCAGCACCTGCGCCTTCCCGCCGGTGGGCAGGAAGTCGGCGTACAGGCGCCAGTCGCCGTCGGTCAGGTCGACCGGGACCTGCCATTGGCCGGTCTGCGTGTCGAGCGTGGGGTGCACGTGGTGGTAGCCGACCAGGTCGCGGCGGACCGCGATCAGGTGGAGCTGCTTCTCGTGCTGGACGTCGTAGGCGGTCACCGGCTCACCGGATCCGTCGCGGATGGTGAACAGCAGGCGCTGGCTCCCGGCGTCGTACCGGGTCCGGGCGAGGTCGAGCTCGAGCCCGCTCGCCGGGGTGACCGAGAGCCGGTCGTCGTGACCGTGCTCCTCGGTGTCGGCGTCTAGGGGTCCGACCGCCCTGCCGATGCCGAACGACGCCGCGAAGACGACGGCGACCGCCACGGCGAAGCCGGCGACCCTCTGCCAGGTGCTCATCAGGCGAGGGCGTAACCGGCCTCGGCCACGGCGGCCTCGACGGCCTCCCGCGCGACGGGCTCGGCACTGGTGATGACGACGGCGCCGGAGGCCAGGTCGACCGCGACGTCCTCGACGCCGGGGATCTCCTGCACCTCCTCGGTGACGGAGGCGACGCAGTGGCCGCAGGTCATGCCGGTGACGGTGAAGGTCTGGGAGGTGCTCATGTCGGGTCTCCTCGGGGGACGGGGTTCAGGAACGGACGAGGCGGGCGATGGCATCGGAGGCCTCCTTGAGCTTGATATCGGCCTCCGCACCTCCTTCGCGCGCGGCGTTCACGACGCAGTGCGCCATGTGCTCGTCGAGCAGGCCGAGGGCGACCGACTGGAGTGCCTTCGTCATCGCGGAGACCTGGGTGAGGATGTCGATGCAGTACTGCTCCTCCTCGACCATCCGCTGGAGCCCCCGCGCCTGGCCCTCGATGCGGCGCAGCCGCTTGAGGTAGTCGTCCTTGGTGCGGTTGGCGATGTAGCTGTGCTGGTGCGCGTGGCCCTCGGTCATGTCCGAAACCATACCCCCCTACCCTATGCAGATCAAGGCAAAGGAAAACCGCCCGTCCCGGAGGACGAGCGGTCAGCGGGCACGGCGGGCGTCAGGCGCCCGGTGAACCCACTCCCAGGATGCGGTCGATCTCCGCCAGCGGCAGCCGGTCGTCGGAGGCACTGGCGGCGATGATGAGGTTCGTGGTCAGCTCGACCTCGACGAGGAGGTCGCGGTCCTCGAGGGTCACGTCGAACTGATCGGCCATCAGTCCCTCCCTCGGCTCGGAGCCAGAACGGTCAACTGATCTCATCTTCCCCCCTGATCGGGGTTGCAAACCCAAAAAGTTCCGCAAAAGTTCGTGGAGCCCCGCCGGACCCGGCGGGGCTCCACTGAAGACGTGAGTCTCCTCAGTCAGGCGAGGCCTGGATCAGAGGGGACGGACGTTCTCCGCCTGCGGGCCCTTGGGACCCTGCGTGACGTCGAACTCGACCTTCTGGTTGTCCTCGAGCGACTTGTAGCCGTTGGACTGGATCGCCGAGTAGTGGACGAAGACGTCGTCGCCGCCACCCTCCTGCTCGATGAATCCGAAGCCCTTCTCGGCGCTGAACCACTTGACGGTGCCCTGAGCCATTGTGCTCGTAACTCCTTGTGTCGGGGCGAGAGCCGCCACCTCGGCGACCCACAGCGGATGGAATGACACGTCGCTCCGACCCGTGATGGGGACACCACAAACCAGATACGCCGTCGGCCACAATCTCCGCAGGCGTTGAACCTTCCGAAACTGCATCCGCTGCAAACCCGACATTACCAATCGGCGCCGACAAGGGAACCTCCCTGCTGCAACGATCTCGCGATCTGCCATGAAGGTTCTGCTACGCACACGTGACGGAGCAGGAAACGACGCCGGGAGTAGGCCGTGTCGGGCTCGAACCGACGACCCTCGGATTAAAAGGTGTGGGGTCGAGCTTGGCCGCGGCGTCGCGTTTGGGGAGGTGAGCGGTGGTTTTCTGATCAGACGGCCGCGAGACCGGGGCCGTCGTTCCGACGTGATTCCGAAAGGGCAGCTGAAAGCGGCCCGTTGAGGGCAGCGCCGACGCTGCCGAGCTGGTCCTCGAAGTGGTGGCTGTAGACCTTCGCCGTGATCGCCGGGTCAGCGTGCCCGACCATGTTCGCGATCTGCGCCAGCGAGACGCCCGCCTCGACGGCGAGGCTGACGGCCGTGTGCCTCAGCTCGTGGATGACGAGGTCCGGTTTGCCGATCGATGCCGCGGCCGGCTTCCAGTACCGGCGCCGGAAGTTGCTCGGCCGCAGGTCGTCGCCGCGCGGGCTAGTGAAGACGCGGTCGCCCGGCTTCCTCCCCTTCGCGACGTCGCGGAGCTCCGGCACCAGGTCCGGGGGCAGGGGCACCACCCGGGTGCGGCCGGACTTGGGCGTGCCCTCGATGAGTCGTCCGTTGATGTCGGACAGCGTCGCGCGGACGGTCACGGCCGGCGCCCGGGCACCGGCTTCGAGGCGGTCCAGGTCGAGGTCCCGCACTCGCAGCGCGGAGACCTCGCCGAGGCGGAGTCCCGTGAAGCCCAGCAACCGGACCATAGTCCGGTACGCCGGATTCTCGGCACCCTGTGCGACAGCGACCGCATCGGCGAGCTCGAGGACTTGGGCTGCGGTGATCGCCGCCCTCGTCGACCTCGCGCGCTCGGCGGGCAGGCGCGCGCCCTTTGCCGGGTTGATCCGTAGGCGGTCATCGTGCACAGCGTGATCGAGCACCAAGCTGAGCACTCGGTGTGCCTGTCTGATCCTTGACGCCGACACGCCGTCGGCCGACAGCTGCGAGGCCCACTTGGAGATCGCTCCCGTGCGGATCGCCGACACGGGGCGGCCGCCGAAGGTGGGCTCGACGAGCAAGCGCCACAAGTCGGCGTACCCGGCGATGGTGGACGGCTTCAGCGGCCGCCCGGAGGCGCCTCGGACCTGCCACTGCGGCCACCATTCGGCATGGACGTCTGCAAGCTTCACGTTGGCCCGGTCGGGCCGGATCCACTCCCCGTTGTCGTGGGCCGTCTTCTGGTGCCGAAGCCAACGCTGCGCGTCACCGACCGTGGCGAAGGTCTTCGACTGCTCCTTCGCGTGCGGGGGCTTCCAGCGGGCGAGGTACCGGTTCGGGTCGGGCGAGCCGGCTGGGCCGGTGTGGCCGTAGCGGGCAGAGCGGTCTCCGCTCGCTTTGTACCAGCGGTCGGTGATCCCTTCGGCGACCCTGGCGACCTGCTTCTTCCTGGTCATTGCCGCTGGTCCTGTTCGCGCTTCTCCCTCGCCAGGCGGTCGCGCTGGCCGACCTCGAGGATGAGCCGGGTGACGCGGGCCTGTTCGCAGCTGATCGGCGGCAGGTCGACGGACTCGTCTTCGACCAGGGCTCGGATGCGGGCGACGCTGAGCGCCATGTCAGGCCACCTCTCCGGCCACCGCGGCGGCATCCCGGCAGATCGGGTAGATCTGCTCGGCGATCCAGCCCACCTCCATGACATCGTCAGCCAACTGCGGGCTGAGCTTCTCGAGGAGGTGGGTCGCGACGGCCCAGGCCAGGTCCCAGATCTCGTCTCCGCTGTCGTCGGCAGGGTCGGGTGTCCCTGCGATGACGCCGACGATCCTGCGAGCCGTGTCGGTGGTGAGGGGCGGATAGCCGGCGGTGCTGGCCAGGTGCTGGATGCGGTCCAGGTCGAGCGTCATGGCGGTCATCGAGTGCTCCTTTGAGCTGGGATCCGTATACCCCGGGTGGGTATGACGTTGATCACAACCTAGGGATCGGACTTGCCCCACGCAAGAGGTGATTCCGCATGTCGTCACCTCCCCGATACGGACCTCGAACAGGACGGGCAGAGGAGTTGTTGCGCGACCGGCTGGAAGCGCCTCAGCGAGGCTGTGGAGCGTCGTACGACGCGCTGCGACCAGGGAGAGGTCGCTGGCGCGGGCGATGCTCTCGGTCACGACCAGTTCATCCTCTCGTTGGACTCTCCGTTGCGGTCCGCGACGTCGAGCTGGCGGGATGCGACGTCGGCGGCGTGGCCGCGGACGTACGCCGTGAAGCTGTGCCCGTCGACGACGAGCTCGACGGCGTCGGGCATGGCCGCCTGGACGACCACGGTCCGGCTGCCGCTGCGGCCACCGGACGCGGACTCGCGTCCGCGGGGCCCTCGCTCGACGCCGAGCCGGCGGCCGGTCTCGGCCCAGATGCCGAGGTTGCGCTCGCGCTGGGACGGCTTCCCGCTGATGTAGGCCTCCCAGCCGGTCTCCTGCTCGCCCCACAGGATGTTCGCGCCGCCCTTGACGATCTGCGACACCCGGTCGTAGTAGCGCCCGCCGGAGCCGTAGCCGCCGCCAGCGAAGGCGCGGCGCGGTCCGTCGTACAGGCCGCCGTTCGCGTCCTCCCGCTTCGGATCGGCGCCGAGCAGTTCGTCGATCCCACCAGGCTGACGCCCGCCGCCACCCGTGGTGAGGTTCCGCTTGAAGACGTTGATGAACGTGTCGACTGACTTGCCGTCGACGCCGTTCAGCTTGTCGATGACGTCCTGGATCGGGCCCGAGGCGTGGTCGACGAGGCGGATCAGCGCCTTTCGCTCCTTGCCTGTCAGGTCGTACAGCGTGACCAGGTCTTCAACCTCAGCCATGGTCTCCGGGATCCCCATCGCGCGAATGTAGGTCCGGGCCTCCTTGGGCAGATCCCGGAACGCCTCGACGGCCGCGTAGACACCGGTGCCGTACAGCTCGGCCTCGCGCCGGCCGGCGGCCCAGGCGCGGTTGGCGCGCCGGATCTCGGTCTCGCTGGCGTCAGCGAGTTGGGCGAGCCGGAGCGCGCCCTCGCGGCCGGCTGCCTCCAGCTCTCTGATCAGGCCGCGGCGGAGCCCGCGGTCGGCCGCTTCCTCCGCGTTGATCCGGAAGTCGCGGAGCGCGCGGGTCTGCTCCTCGAGCTCGCCGATCCAGTCGCCGAGCGACACCTCGCTGTCGTTCAACGACTTCCCAAGGGTGATGAATGACGCCGCCGTGTCCATGGCGGCCTGGCGGTTCACCCGGAGGTGCTCGACTACGCGCTCCTGTGCGGCGACGCCGCGCTCGGTGTCCTCGAGCTCACGGATCTCGCGGGCCAGGCGGCGCATCTTGTCGGCGGTCGCGGCCGCTTCGTCGCCCCCACCCCCGAGGACGATCAGCCCGGCCTTGAAGTCGTCTGTGAAGCCGTCCCACCAGCCCGACGACGGCTCGAGGAAGTCGGCGTACTGCTCCTTCAGCTGTGCCAGGGCGGCCTTCTTCGTCTCGAGCTCGGTCGCGGCGAGGCCGTCGTTGACGAGCTTGAGCCCGTCGGCGGCCTTGTCACCGGCGGATGCGAAGTCGAGCAGGATCCCGGCACCAGCACCTACCGCGGCGCCCCAAGGGCCGGCGAGGGTGCCCAACATGGCCAGCGAGGCCGTGTTGCTGAGCCCGACGCCGTCAGCCGCACCGGTGGCCGCGACGGTCAGGCCCGCGAGCGCAGCGGTGCCCTTTGCGGCAGCCGCGGCGGTGGCGCGGATGTCGCGTTCCTGCCCGCGGAGCGCCTTGATGCCACCAACCACGCCGCCGGCCCGGAGCCCATCTCCCAAGGCACTCGAGCCGGCGATCCGAGTCTGGAGCCCGGCCGTCACCTGCAGCACCCGGTTCAGGGCGGTGTACCCGGCGATGGCAGTGAAGATCGGCGTACCGAGGTCGCTGTCAGCGATCGCAGCGACGGCCTTCGCGAACCCCGTGAGGATCTGCAGCACCGGGCCACCGAGCGGCGCGGCGGCTTGGGTCACCTGCGCGAACGCTTCGGCGATCGCGACAACGAACTCCTCGACCGCGGGCCCGTTCTGCTGCACGTAGTCGAGGAATCGCTCGACGTCCTGCCGGCCCTGGGGCGACGACGCCCACTCGTCGAACCCGTTGGCGACGTCCTTGAGCCAGGACACGAACCGGTCGTTCCCCGGGTCGAACGACATCCACAGCTCCGCCCCGGCGTGGGCGAGGGTGCCGACGAGCTCGGTGACGTCGCGGATCGCTGCCGGCGCCTCGTTCTCAAGGAACCCCAGGAACGGCGCCCACCGGTCGGTGGTCAGCGACGCCGTCGCCGAGGCAGCCGCGTCGCCACCTGCGCGCGAGGTCGCAGCGACGATGTCCTCCAACACCGACGCGAGCTGCTCGACGTTGCGCAAACTCTCCGTGAGCCCCGGGAACAGCTCCTGGGCGCCGGAGTCGCGGATGCCCTCGAGTAGCGGCATCAGCTGCTCGAACTCCCGGACCCACTCCCGGGCCGCGGGAGCGATGCGGTCGAGCGCAAGCTCGGCGGCCTGCAGGTTCGCCACCGTCGGCTCGAGGCGCGCCTTCTCGACCTCCTTCAGCGCGTCCCCGACGCCCCGGGTTGCGACCAGCAGACCGCCGGCACCAACCGCAGCAGCGCCGAGGAGCCCACCAAGGCCCGCCGCCCCGGCCGCGGCAACGCCTCCGAGCGGGATGAACGCCGATCCGGCTGCGCCGAGGGCGTCGAGCACGATCCGGAGGCGGCCGGAGTAGCGGTCGAGCGCCTGGCCGGCGTCGTCGAGCTTGCGGCTGCTGTCGTCGACGTCGCCGCCAAACTTCCGCATCTCCCTCGACGCGGCCTCCATGACCCGCTGGTACTGCGTCGCGTTGGCGGACAGGATCACGTACAGCGACTGCGCCTCACTCATCGCCGCTCACCTCCTCGGTCGTCGTCGTACGGCCCGGGGGCCGGCCGACGGTCAGTTGGGACGACTCGTTGAGGTTTCGGCACACCATGAACAGGCGCCCTGCGTCGCCGCGGGTGCCGGCATTGACGATGTCGGTCGCCTGGTCGACGGTCAGGGGCTTCACCGAACAGCTGGCGACCAGGGCCGGGAAGAACGTCTCCGGGTTGAAGACCATCCCGAGCTTGGCCTGGTCGTCAGTCGGGGGATGTGCGCGCTGGAGGGCGTCGTACCGGTCCGGCCGCATCGCGCGGAGGTGGAACTCGATCGCGAGGTCGGCGGCAGCGGCGGTCTTCTCGTCGACCACCGCCTGGGCGGCCACTACGTTCGGGTGTTCGTCGACCGGCACGTCGTCGTCAGTGTGGCGGGCCGCAACCTCACGACGGATCCGGGTGAGTTGGACGCGGGCAGCTGCGACGGCCTGGACCGCTGCCCGGTCGTGCAGGGTGATCCACTCCTCGGGCAGCGGCCGGTTGGCGAGCCGCTCGATGGCGGCGGCCCAGACGGCTGGCTCCGTCGTGTCGTTCGTCTGCGCGGTCATCAGCGGGCACCCAACCGAGGCCTGCGGCGCGGGTTGTCGTCGATCCGCTGTTGGAGGAGGCCTTCCGTGACGTCCTGCAGTTCGCTGGGCAGCGCTTCCAGGCTGTCCGACTCATCGCGGCGCCGATCGCGGACCACCCTGTCACTGGCGCCGACTGGCTCGCCGGGCACGTTGGCCGGGATCGGGTTCGGGTCGACCGCGGCGGCCGGCTCCTCCACCGACTCGCCGAAAGCCGGCTCCGCGGAGGAACCGCGGCCGCGGCGTGCTGCCCGCTCGACAGCAGCGTCCACCTCGCGACGAGCGGCGTCGAACGGCACCATCAACTCCTCGGCCTCAGCGAGGGCTTGCTGGGCCTGGGCTCGCTTGACGTGCGTCTTGCGTGCCTTCCGGCGGATGTGGTCCCGCCAGTCGTCGGCACGTTCACGCAGGAGGTGCCGCTCTACGGCCTCGAGGATCACGTGGTAGCCCGTGAAGAAGTCCACTGCGTGCTCGAGCCCCTGCCACTCCTCCAGCTCGGGGCGCGGCGGCGCCTCTAGTCCCTGCAAGGTCGCGGCGGCGAGGTCTCGCCGGTGCTGCGCGATCCGCTCCCGGTTACGAGCATCCATCGAAGCCGCGGCCTCGCCGTTCTGCTGCTCGGACTCGATGAGCCGCTGGCGCACCCTGTGCAGCTCTGCGAACTCCGGGGCGTCGGACAGCACGTCCGGAACCGGGGAGCCCTGGCGGTGTCCCGGCTGGATACCCGGGATCTTCCGCCAGGCGTCCCACTGTTCGAGGGTGAGCACGCCGTCCTCGATCTCCTGGCCGGCGATCTTGATCTTCTTCATCGTCAGTTCTCCTGTTCGTTGAGCCCCAGGGCGAGCCGGATCTCGGCCTCGCGGTCAGGGGGAAGGACCTGCTTGAAGCGCTGCAGCGCCACGCTCTCCGTGCGAGTCAGCCCACCAGCGGCCTTCTTCCTCTCGAGCTCGGCGACTCGCTTTCGCAGCGAGCGGATACCGAAGGCCCCGCCGTTCTTCCCGGGCCCTTCGCGACCTGCCACCAGTGGCCGGTCGCCTCTGTACGTCCTCTTCATCAGTCGTCTCCTTCGTAGGGGGTTGTGGTCATCGGGTCGTCGCCGGTGTCGCCGTCGACAAGGCCCACGTACTCCGCCAGGTCTGCTTCCAACTCGCGCTTGAGCGCAAGGAGGTGGTGGACGATCTCCTCGTCCGTGAGCTCGTCGAGGTCGATGTCGTCATCGAGCGCCGACCGGCCAACCTCGTCCGCGGGGAGGAGCTGCTGGATCCGAGCCGACGCCTCTACCAAACGGGCCACCTCGTTCGGACGAAGTGCTCCCGGGGCCGCGGCGATTTCGGCCAAGCCCTTCCCTCCGACGGTGAGCAAGGCCCTCGCCACATTGACGTTCCGCTTCGCCAGCTCTCGCCGAGCGTCGCGGAGCTCGGTCTGCCAGAGCCGGTCCTGCTCGGCATCCCAGGCACGCGCCCGCAACACCCACGCGTGCTGCGATGACCAGCCGTCGATGAGGCGCTTCGACTTGCCGATGCTCTGCTGAACCTTCGCTGTACTCCTCGACAGGCCTATGTCGCGGTACGCCTTGAAGGCCTCCCATGCAGGGTTGCTCTCGCCTGGCTGGCGGTCCCAGGGGTTCAGGTGACCGCTGGACCCCGTCATGCGGGGTCCTCGAGGTACGGCTGGCAGTCGCGACAGGCTCGTTCCTTCTTGCCGATATGGATGCCGCAGCGCGGGCAGGTCGGCGACCGTGAACCGCGTACGAGGGCGCCGGGAGCGTTGGTGAGCAGTCGTCGGGGCTCAGGCACTGCTGCTCCCCTCGTCTCGGCTCGTCACGTCGGCGACAACGGTCCGGATCTCGTGGGCGACCTCGAGCAGGACCGCCCGCTGCCGGCGGCACTCGTGGGCGAGCACCTCGACGACGTCGGCCAGGACGTGCGGGTGCGCGAGCCAGCCGGCGTCAGTCAGCGCCGCGGCGACATCTCCCGGCTCCGGTGCGGTCCGGGCAGACTGGAGCGCCAGCGCAGCCAGCTGAACGGCGCGGTCGTCGGCCAGGGCAGTCACTTCGCACGCTCCAGGTGACGGCGTACCCGGTCGCCGCAGACCGCCACCCGCGGCCGGCCGTCGCCCAGGATCGTCCAACACGGAGTCTCGGCGACGGCGTCCTCGTGCACAGGGCAGGAGCCGCTGAGGACGACCATGAACGCTGCCCGGGGCAGCGTCTCCGTCTGGTGCTCCAGGCCTGTCATCGGATACCTCCGGTCGGGCCGCGGTCGCGGCAGTGGTCGGCAGCTGTGTCGACCGCGGCGCGGGTCAGCTCGCCCGACGTGTCCCACGAGCCAGGCGATGCCGCGCAACGGTGGGCCAGCTCCTCAACCACGGCGACGAGAAGGAGCTCGCGGCCAAGGTGGAGCTCGGCGCCGACGAGGGTGTCCACGACGGCGCCACGGCGGCTGTCGAGGCCAGCGATCTCAACGACCATGTCGGCCAGACGCTCGGCCTGCTCGCGGAGGCCGGTCACGACGCGGCCCCCCGACCGGTCGACGGCACAGCCACCAGGTGCGGGCGAGGCCGCGATCCCACTTGGTCGAGGTCTGCGCGCGCCTCGATTCCTAGGTCTGCCAGCAACCCCAAGACGGCGCGTGCTTCGTCGACGGTGTCGGTGATGACGTCGAACTCGATGCGGATCACTGCGCTGCCCGCCAGGGGTCGTTGTGGGCGTCTGACACGTGACCGGTCCGCACGCTTGGACGGCGGGCAAGGGCCACCCGGACCTCCTGAGCGAGCACGTTGGCGATCGCTTTCGGGTGCATTGAGCTGGCCTCGGCGAGCCGGTCTGCCGTGTACCCGTCGACGTCAGCGAGTTTCAGTCCGTGGTCGGCATCGAGGTACCACTCCACGGCGTCGAAGCGCGTGTACGGATCGTCTGACTCCGGATCGATGCCGTCGTCGATCGGCCGTCGACGCGGCAGCGTTGATGCCGACGAGCGAAGCGAGTCGGAACTGGGGAGAGGGAGAGGGCTAGGGAGGTTGTCCGGCTGGGCGGACACTTCCGCGGACACTTCGCCGGACAGTTCTGCGGACATTTCCTCGCGCGAAGCGTCCGGCATGGCGGACACTTCGGTGAGCAGGACGTACCGATTGCCGGCGCGACCGTTCTTGCCGCTGTTCGATCCTTCGCGCTGCAGGAGCGCCGGGCGGGTGGCGGTCGCCGAGGCCAGGGCGGAGACAGCCTCGGAGATCCGCTGCCTGTGCTCGCCGCTCCACGCCGCCAGCCACGCCATGCGTGGCCGGCACCTGAACGGCGGCCGCCGGTCGTACGTGTCGAGCGCGAGCAGCATCAGCACGAGGCGCTCCCGCGGGGTCGTCCAGTCAGCGGGCAGCGACGTGACCCATGCGACAGCCGGGCGGTCGCCGTCGACGTCCATCGGCGCGATCCCGCGGCTCACGCGAGTACCCCGCGAGAGCGCGCCAGACGCTCGGACACACCCGCGTGGCAGACCGGGCACGGCTTCGGCCGGCCTGCCTCGTCTTCTCCGATCCAGGCGTCGCGGCAGAACTGCTCGTGGAGCAGCTCGTCGATCCGCCGCCGGCGGTCATCGGCAGCTGCAGCCTCGAGCTCCGCTTCCCGGGCCTCCCGAACGTCTTGCGAGCAGGTGGGCGGGTCCCACATCAGCTTGCCCTCGGGTCCACGATGCCCTCGTCCAGCCAACTGGAGAGATCCGCGAGGCGATAGCACACCCGCTGACCCCGCTTGATGTATCGCGGGCCCTCTCCGAGGCGGCGCAGCCGACGGAGGTTGACGACGGAGTAGCCGAGCAGTTCGGCGGCCTCGGCATCGGAGACGTACCCGGGAAGCTGAATGGCGGTCGACGACATGGGACCGGTCCTCTCGAAAAGCACGCAGCACCCGGGTGGGGTGGCCATTGCTGGCCGGGCTTCACGGCAGTCGCGGCGAGTCGATCACCGGGTGCTTTCGAAGCTCCGCAGGTTGGGTGCTGCTGCCACTGAGGGACCTGATCGCGTGCGGTCGCGAACTGATGAGATCAGACTACTCAGCGCCTCGGTTGAGCGCGGATCATCACTCGCGATCGGCATCGCGGGCGCTCTGCAGATAGGGTCGGCTGCGTGGATTCGACCCCCCGCGGCCTTCTCGTTCGCGCCTTCCGCTGGTGGCGGAGTGCAGGGTGGCGACCACAGTTCGTCGCGCTGCTGGGCTGCGCGGGAATCGGCCTCATAGGCGCGTCGCTAATCCCTGGCCCGGGCGTCGACGACGGCTGGCTGCGAGACGTGCTCATGACCGTCGGCTCGTCTATGGCGCTGTTCGCGCCGTTCTACTTCCTGACCAGGTCGCTGGACCACCATCTCGATCAGCTGGAGGAGCGCACCGCAGAGCAGGTGGAACAGGTGCGCGCCGAGACAGCGGACCAGGTTGAGCAGGTTCGCACGGAAGCCGCCGAGAACGCGACTGCCCTCACCGAGCAGGTCGCAGCGCTCCGCGCCGACGTCGACCAACGGCTCAGCGACGTCAATTCGGAGGTCCAAGCGCGCCTGGCTGCCCAATCTGAGGCGACAGGGGCCGCCTTCGCGGCCCTTCGATCAGATGCGTCCCGCGAGGCAGTCTGGGAGGCGCTCAACCGCGCCGGCCGCCAAGGTCTCGTCACCTACGACCGGCCGCCGAGGGTAGCTGTGCGTGGCTCGTCCCCGCGCCTCTACGTCAGCTTTGCCGTGGACGGGGCGAGCGTTCTTCCGCTCCGAATCCGGATCGAGGAGATCAACGGTCGCGCCCTGGCGACTGTCTTTTGGCCTGAGTCGGCGAGCGCCGTCGATGTACTCGTCAATCTTGGCACGGCGCTCGCGCAGCACACGCCCGCCTCATTCGACGTCGCCGCGCTGTTCAGCGGCCTGGCTGACCTGCTCGAGGTTGCGCGCGCCGACCACGATCAGCGCAAGGCGATCGAACTTTGCCCTCCCCAATGGGTGGTCTGCGATTGGGGCGTTGTGGCATACGACCAGCCGGGGCCGTACGGCGTCAACTTGAAGGCGTTGAGGCACCAGTACGAGCACGTCTCACAGAAGCCTTGGCTGGACGCCGACGCATGGGACAGGGCTTACGAAGCCGCGCTGCAACTCTTCCCCAAGGAGACGATGCGGCCACCTGCCCCGCGCCGCTAGCCTCGCGGCTGTCGCGGCGGCTGGGGGCGAGTGCCCGGAGCGTTAGAAGTTTGAGACTCACTCGTCGGCGATGGTCATGTTCATGCCGTTGTCGGGGTGGTAGCTCCACTCGTAGCCGATGCCGTCCTGGTTCGCCGACTGCCGGCCCATCATCGACGTCGTGGTCTCCATCTGGGCCACGATCGCCTCACTGGTGCCGAGCTCGTTGAGCACGCAGGCTAGGGCGTCGATCGGCTGGTCGTCCGGCGCGGAGACGATGATCGAGTGCCCGCCGTCGGCCAGGGAAAGCCGGTCCGCCCCGTCGCCGTGGTCGCACGCCTCATAGGCGTCAGCGAGGACCAGGCGCTCGGTCTTGGGCGAGTCGGTCTTTCGCGTCGGGCCGTCATCGTCGTCGAGCACGACCAACGCGACCGTCGCCGTGGCCGCGACAGCAACAACAGCGCCGCCCGTGAGCAGCGCCAGCAACGCGCCCTGAGACTTCATGACCGCAGCGTAGGAGCACACCTGTCCGCGCGCAGCCGAACTCCGCGCGAGGGACTCAGCGAGGTCGGTGCCGACTCCCGGCCGCGGTCCTCCGCTGCTCGGCCTTCGCGATCACCGGGTCGACCACCGAGCGGGCCCACAGCTCAACGGGGTCCTTCTCAGGCGTCGCGTCCACCTCAGCATCGGCGCGGCGGATCAGGCGGAGCCTCGGGCCTGGGAACCATGTCAGGTCTCGCTGATCGGCGACTCGCCTGAGCCGCAACCAAGGACTCTCTCCGACCGCCCCCAACAGCTCGGTGACGTCGTACTCGGTCCCGTTCGAATCGATCACGCGGTCGCCTGGGCCGTAGGTGTCAGTCGGCACAGATGCTTCCCAACGCCGCTGGGCCGCGAGGACAGCATCGACGAGTTCCCGGTACGTCAGGCCGGCCTGCTGCGCCACCAGCTCGATCTCGGCTGTGACCTCGCCTCGGTCGCGCCCCCTTCGAGCCTGTCGGTAGAGACGGCCTGCGACTAGGCGAGCCTGTTCGGCCGCGATCGGGGCGACGTCGACCATGGACCTCACCTCCGGACGATCACCCCTGCGCCGATCGTCGGTGCGAGGTGGGCCCATCATCGCATCCAGCTCCGACGGTCGAGCGACTCCAGCGGTCGACATCAGCGCGCTCCCCGACGCTCTCGGACGGGTTCACCGGTCTGGACTTCCCACCAGTCAGCGAACATCCGGCGGTGGCACCAGTCGCCTGGCTCGGCCAGGCTCTCGAAGCACAGCAGCACGAGCCTGGTGTCAGCTACGGCTACGGCGATTGCCTGGAAACGCTGCTCGAGGTGCTCGACTCCGACCTCCTCGAGTTGCCGCAGGTAGCGGTCCTCGTACTCGCCGTACGGCAGGTTGAGCATCGCCCGAGACGGCATCAGCTCGGTCAACTTGATGTCGAGCGCGTACGGCAGACGCCACCGCGGGTGGCCGATGCTGGTCCGAATCGCGGTGCCCATCCGCGGGTTGAAGTGGCGGTAGCTGGTGGTGTGCAGGGTGAACACGGGCGCCTCCTGGCGGTCATGCTCACCTCCGGTGAATCGAGGCCGGGTTCCGTTCCTGTTCCGTTCCGATTGATTCCGAACAGGTGCCTGATGATCGCGAATGATCGCGAATGATCGGAACGCAGTCGGAACGACCTCACAGCTCGATCTGAGTGTGAATCGAGTCTGCGCAGGTCAGACCGGGAGTAGGCCGTGTCGGGCTCGAACCGACGACCCTCGGATTAAAAGTCCGGTGCTCTACCAACTGAGCTAACGGCCCGCAGGGAACTCTAGTGGTCATCTCCGGAAGTTGTGCGGGGTGGCCTGTGCGCCGGGTGCGTGCATCGCAAAGGCCGCTTCGCTCAGACCTCGCGCTCGAGCCATACCGGGTCGTCTCGCAAGCGTCGGCAACGCCGCGAGGTGCGTGCCCGGGGCGCAGGACACCCGAAGAACGTCCGGAGATGACCGCTAGTTGCCGCGGGCCGCGGCACTGCAGTCGGCACACAGCCCGATCAGCTCGACGGTGTGCGCGACGTCGGTGAAGCCGTGCTCGTCGGCGACGGCGTGGGCCCACTTCTCGACGGCGGAGCCGGTGATCTCGACGGTGCGGCCGCAAGAGCGGCAGACCAGGTGGTGGTGGTGCGACGCGCTGCACCGACGGTACGACGCCTCGCCGGCCGGGCCGTGCCGGACGTCGACCTCGCCGGACTCCGCCATGGCCTGGAGGGTGCGGTAGACGGTGGCGAGACCGACCTTGTCGTTGCCGCGGCGCAGGACGTCGTGGATCTCCTGGGCGCTCTGGAAGTCGACGGCGTCGCTCAGCGCAGCGGTGATCGCGAGGCGCTGCCTGGTGGGGCGGAGCGCGGTCGGACGCTCGTCGGTGCCGGTCACTCGACCTCCAGCGGTTGGGAATCACTCTCAATTTACCGTGTCCACCCCCGTCCGTTCGACGCATGCCCGCTGGTCAATTCGGACCATCGACTCGGGTACTTGGTAACGACGACGTCGAACTTAGAGCGGGGGTACGCTCGTTGGTCGGAGAGGGAAGGGAGGACTCCGTCGTGGGGAGCAATGACGAGTTCGGACCGGACACGGAGACCATCCGTGCCTGGCTGGCCAAGCGCGCCACCTACGCGAAGGACGCGCGCGTCGTCGGCGCACCCCGAGGGACCCTCACGGCCGAGGTGCCGACGTACACCCCTCGCGTCCCCGAGGCCACCGAGCCCGCCGAGCCCACGGAGACCGACGAGCCCCACGACGTCGTCGACGAGACGCCCGCCCCGCCCACGGCCCCCACCTCCCGGCCGACCGCTGGCTGGCCCGACACCCGCGACGCGGGCCGGTCCGTGCTCGACGCGCTCGGCGACGAGACGCCTTCGAGGAACACGCCCGCAGGCCCCGGCAGCCCGGGCGCCGACTCGACGGCCGCGGGTCGTTCCGTGGTCGACGCGCTGCGCGCCGACGACCCGCCGCGCGCGAAGGCGCGGCCCGACAGGGCCGACAAGCAGAGGTCCGGCAACGAGAAGCCCGGCAAGGAGAAGTCCGGCAAGGAGAAGGGCGACCAGCCCGTCGAACGCCCGGCGCCGACCGGCCGCGCGTCGAAGTCGGTGCGGGTCAGCGCGCCGGCGGGCCGCACGAAGTACCAGGCCTCCGACCGGCCCGCACCCCACTACGAAGCCCCCACCACGCAACCGGTGCGCCGCGGCCGCTGGACCGAGCCCGAGGAGAACCTCAACTCCGTCGAGGCCACCACCGACGTCACCTTCCCGGTCCGCAAGGGCGCACGCCGCGCCCTGGCATGGGTGCTGCTCGCCTCCGCGCTCGCGACCGGCGCGGCGTCGTACCTCGCCAGCCTGGACCGCACACCCGCGATGATCGTGATCGCCAGCGTGCTCGGCGTCCTCACCCTGACCGTGTGGGCGGTGCGCGCCAGCATGGTGACCACCGAGATCACCATCCGCCGCGGCAAGCTCACGGTGACCCGCGCCGGCCACAGCGAGATGGTCGAGATCTCCGGCAACCACACGACCATCGCGATCATCGGCGAGCCGGGTCACCGCCGCTGGACGGTGCTCTTCGAGCGCCCCGGCCTCCCGCTCGTCGTCGTCAACGAGAGCATGGTCGACGCGCACTGGTTCACCAGCGCGCTCTACCGGCTGCGCCCCGACCTCCGCCCCGGCTACGACGCCAGCGACAGCTACGCCGACGCGGCTCGCTGACCCGGGGGCTCAGCCGATCCAGTAGCGGCGCTTGCCGTTGCGGACGTCCTCCTGGACGCCGCCGTTCGCCTCGATCGTGCGCGCTGACGGCTCGTTGTCCTCGTCGCAGGTGACCAGCACCTTCGCGATGCCCAGGTCACGTGCCGCGACCAGGGCGAGTCGCAGCGCCTCGGAGGCGTGCCCGCGGCGCCGGGCCGACGGCTTGACGGCGTACCCGATGTGGCCGCCCTCCTCGCGCAGGAAGTCGTTGAGCAGGTGGCGCAGGTTGAGGAACCCGACGAGCTCGTCGTGCGGCCCGCCGTCGCCGGCAGCGATCCAGAAGTACGTCGACGGCACCCGCAGGCCGTCGAGGTCGCCCGGCGCGGTCACCTCGGTCATCGTCACGAACGCCTCGCAGCCGGCACGGGTCGGGACCGGGTCGCCGTCGAGGAACCAGTGGCCGGAGCCGTGCATCTCGGCCGGGCCGCCGAAGTCCTCGACCATCGCGACCCAGCTCTCCCAGCGGGCGACGTCGGGCAGCACCAGTGCGGTCATGACATCCATCCCACCACTCGGGCGCGGTCGGGTGCGAGCGGGATTCGGCGCAGCGCGAAACGAGAACGTGTTCTACTCTGGCGGGCATGAACTGGCACCTGCCCTCCGACGCCCCCGTGGACGAGACCGCCGAGGTCGAGCGTCAGGCGCGGGTCTGGCGCCCGCTCGCCGCGGCCGCGCGTGAGCTGGTCGACCTCTGCGTCATGTCGGACGTCGACGAGGACGAGGTCCGGGCGGCCCAGGCCGACGTCGAGGCCGCCGTCGCGCGGCTGCGGAAGGTCCGCCGTACCCAGACCCTGGGGCAGGAGCACCTCACCGGCGGCCGCCGCCGGCCGTGGGGCAACCCGGTGATCGGGCTGCGCAACCCCATCGCGCCGCCGATCGAGGTCCACAGCG
Source organism: Nocardioides sp. Root240 (assembly GCF_001428825.1). Taxonomy (GTDB): domain Bacteria; phylum Actinomycetota; class Actinomycetes; order Propionibacteriales; family Nocardioidaceae; genus Nocardioides. The sequence goes on from NZ_LMIT01000011.1 coordinate 205,830, forward strand.
ACCCGAGCGGCCGCGCGGAGGCCGACTTCCACTGCGGCCCGGCCTTCGAGGGCCCGCCGGGACTCGTGCACGGCGGCGTGGTGTCGCTGGTCCTCGACCAGGTGCTCGGTCACGCCGTCGGCGCGGCCGGGCGGCCGGGGATGACCGGCACCCTGACCATCGTCTACCGGCAGGGCACGCCCCTCGGCGACCTGCGGATCGAGGCGTGGGTCGACCGCGAGGACGGCATCAAGACCTGGGCGAAGGCGCACATCATCGGCCCGAACGGCGTCACCGCCGAGGCCGAGGGCGTCTTCATCCTGCCGCGGGCCTTCCGCACCGAGGGTTCGTGACGTTCTCCTGCGCTTGATGACGGGTGCAACCGTCATCAAGCGCAGGAATCCCCGCCTGAGCGGGGATTCCTGCAAAGGCCGGCGTCAGCCGCCGACCTTCACCCCACGCTTGTTCTCGTCGCTCAGGCGAGCCTCCTCGGCCGCCTGGGCCTCGAGCTCGGTACGACGGCGCTCGGCGTCGTCGTACTCGCCGGGCTCGGAGACCAGGTCGGTCGCACCACGGGCGAGGCGCTGGAGGGCGACCCGGGCGAAGATCTGCTGCTCGGTCGAGGTGCGCTCGGAGCGACCCTTGCCGAGGAAGGAGACGGCCCAGCGGATCACGGCGGTGACCCGGTTCTTGAAGCCGGTGATGTAGAAGAGGTGGACGACCAGCCACATCAGCCAGGCCACGACGCCGGTCAGGCGGAGCTTGCCGACCATCGCGACCGCGCGGAAGCGGCTGATGATCGCCATCGAGCCCTTGTCGAAGTACTTGAACGGCGCCTGCGCGGGCTTGCCCTGAAGGCGGCCGTCGATCTCCTTGGCGGCGTACTTCGCGCCCTGGATCGCGACCTGCGCGACACCCGGGAGGTTGTCGAGCGAGATCATGTCGCCGACCACGAAGACCTCGGGGTAGCCCGGGAGCGTCAGGTCGGGGTTGACCGAGATCCGGCCGGCCCGGTCGAGGGGCGCGCCGGTCTGCTCGGCGAGCTGCTTGCCGAGCGGGTTCGCCTGGACGCCGGCGGCCCACACCTTGGCCACCGCCTCGATGCGCTGCTCGCTGCCGTCCTTGTACTTCACGGTCAGGCCGCGCTCGTCGACGTCGGTGACCATCGCGCCGAGCAGCACCTCGACGCCGAGGGCCTCGAGCTTCTCCTGGGTCCACTTGCCGAGCTTGGCGCCGAACGGCGGCAGCACCTGCGGAGCGGCGTCGACGAGGATGACCCGCGCCTGGCGGGTCGAGATGGCACGGAAGTCGCGGGTCAGCGTGCGGTGGGCGAGCTCGGCGATCTGGCCCGCCATCTCCACGCCCGTGGGGCCGGCGCCGACGACCACGAAGGTCAGCAGGTGGTCGACGTTCTCGCCGCGGGCGGCGCCGAGCTCGGCCATCTCGAAGGCGCCGAAGATCCGGCCGCGCAGCTCGAGGGCGTCGTCGATGCTCTTCATGCCGGGCGCGAACTCGGCGAAGTGGTCGTTGCCGAAGTACGACTGGCCGGCGCCGGCGGCGACGATCAGGGAGTCGTACGGCGTCACGAGCTCGCGACCGAGGACGTGGGAGGTGATCAGCCGGTTCTCGAGGTCGACCTCGGTGACCTCGCCGAGCAGCACCTGGGCGTTCTTCTGGTTGGCCAGGACCTCACGCGTCGGGGGCGCGATCTCGCCCTCGGAGAGGATGCCGGTCGCCACTTGGTAGAGCAGCGGCTGGAACAGGTGGTGCGTCGTCTTCGCGATCATCGTGACGTCGACGTCGGCCTTGCGCAGCGCCTTGGTGCCGAAGAGGCCGCCGAAGCCGGAGCCGATCACGACGACCTGGTGCTTGTCGGAGCGGGGAACGATGACGCGGTCGGGCAGATCCGGCTGGGTGTCGCCTGCTGCCATTGTGCTTCCTCCTGGGGAGCGTTTCGGTGATCGGTCGACGGCTCGTCGCGTGTGACGAAAGTCGTACGGAAACATTCTCCCGCCTCGGCTCCGCGTCGCCCAACCGAGGTGGGGGTCTGGTAGGTCACACTGATCGGACGGTGTCCGGGCCAGTCGGGTCTAGTCAGTTCGGGCCGTCACCAAATCCGCGTTGAACGGTTGGTTTGGTTGCGAGTTCAACCGGGTATTCAACTCGGGATCAGGCCTCACCTACCGACGAGACTCGGGCACTGACACCGTGGAAGGTCCATCCGTGCAGCACCGGCAGACCCTGGAGCTGGCCCCCGGGCCACGCAGCGTGCATGACGCGCGCCGCTGGGTCGTCGCCACCTGCCGCGAGATCGGCCGGGATGATCTCGTCGACTGCGCCGAGCTGGCCATCTCCGAGCTGGTCACCAACGCCGTCCTCCACGGTGAGCCGCCGGTCCGGATGCAGCTCAGCGGTACGACCGACCACCCCCGCTTCGAGGTCCACGACGGGTCGACGATCCCGCCGCAGCCCTCGACGCAGGCGGGCGGCTTCGACCTCGACGCCTTCGACCTGGACGCCTTCGACGCCCTCGACGAGGAGCAGCTGCTGACTTTGACCACGGTCGGTCGCGGGCTCGACATCGTCTCCCGCGCCTCGATCGCCTGGGGCGCCGAGATCGACGACGAGGGCAAGGCGGTCTGGTTCGAGCCGGCCGACGAGCTCTCCGAGGTCGAGGGCACCCCGATCCAGCTGACCTACAGCCACAGCCCCTTCGCCGAGGACCACACCCGCGTCGGCGAGGTCGCCGTCCAGATCAACGGCGTCCCCGTGGTCGCCTTCGGCCGCTTCCAGCGCCACTACCGCGACCTGCGTCGCGAGATCCGCCTGCTCGCCCTCGCCCACGAGGACGACTACCCCCTGGCCAAGGTCCTCTCCGAGCACTTCGACGCGCTCGAGCGGCCGCTGCGCTCCAACATGGGTCGCGAGCAGGTCGACGAGGCCCACGGCGAGGGCCGCACGTCGGTCGACCTGCGGCTGCGGATGCCCCGGGAGAGCGCCCGGCAGATCGGTGGGCTGATCGACCTGCTCGACGCCGCCGACGACTTCAGCCGCGCCCAGCGGCTGCTGACCGCGCCGCGGCTGCCCGACCAGCGGGCCTTCCAGATCTGGTTCCTCGGCGAGTTCCGGCGCCAGGCTGCCGGCGCGCCACCCGTCGCCTGGCAGGGCGGCGCCGGGTCCGGCGCACCGTCCCGCGCCCTCTGACCAGCAACGCCAGGGCGTGTCGCCCTAGCATCGCTGCATGACCCCGGCACCGCGGCACCTCCTCGCCGTGGCCGCCGGCGGCGCGGTCGGGTCCGTCCTGAGGTACGCCGCCGGGCACGCCGTCCCCGACGGCTCGGGCTTCCCGTGGACGACCTTCACGATCAACGTGGCCGGCTCGGCGCTGCTCGCCGGGCTCCTGCTGCTCCCCCTCGTCCGGCGCTCGTCGGTCGTCGCCGCTGGCCTCGGGCCCGGCGTCCTCGGGGGGTTCACGACCTTCTCGGCGACGTCCGAACAGGCCCGGGCACTGCTCGCCGACGGGCGCACGGGGCTCGCCGGCGCCTACGTGGTCGGCACCCTCGCCGTGGGCCTGGTCGCCGTCGTCGCGGTCGGCGCTCTCGCGCCGACCCTCCCCGCGGAGGACGAGCTGTGAGCGACCTCAGGGAGCTGCTGATGGTCGCGCTCGGCGGCGGACTGGGGGCCCTGCTGCGCTACACCCTCGGCCACCGGTACGACGACCGGTGGCACCACGGCACGCTCGCCGCCAACACGCTCGCGAGCCTGGTCCTCGGGGCCTGCGCCGGCTGGGCCCTCGACGGTTCGGCCCTCGCGCTGGCCGGCACCGGGTTCTGCGGCGGCCTCTCGACGTACTCCTCGCTGATGGTGCAGACCCGCGACCTGGGCCCGCGGCGCGGCGCGGTCTACCTGGTCACCACGATCGCGCTCGGCCTCGCAGCCGCGGCGCTCGGCTTCGCGGTGGCCCAGCCCTGATCCACCGGGCTCAGGCGTAGCCGAGCTCGTGCAGGCGGTCGTCGTCGATCCCGAAGTGGTGGGCGACCTCGTGGACGACGGTGATCCGGATCTCCTCGGCGAGCTCCTCGACGTCCTCGCACATGTCGAGCAGCGGGCCGCGGAACAGGAAGATCCGGTCGGGGAGCTGGGGCAGCAGGCCACCGTCGCGCTCGGTGAGCGCGACGCCGTCGTACAGGCCGAGGAGGTCGTCGGGCTCGTCGTCCGGCGGCTCCTGCTCGACGAGCACCACGACGTTGTGGACCAGCCGGGCCAGCTCCTCGGGGATCTCGTCGAGGGCGGTGTCGACGAGGGCGTCGAACTCCTCGGGACTCATGTCGACGGGCACGCGGTCATTGTGTCCGAGCCGGCCAATGCTGCACGAACCGCTGGCAGATTCTGACAAGATTCGGTGCATGTCCCACTACCCCGACCCCTCGTTCGCCCCTCCCCAGGCCCTGTCGCCCCTCGGCCTGCCGGACGGCGTCGTCATCGCCTCGCGCGGGCGGCGCATCGGCGCCTACTTCCTCGCCATCCCGCTCGCCGTCGTGACCCTCGGCATCGGCTACGTCATCTGGGGAGCCATCGCATGGGGCAAGGGCACCAGCCCGGCCCTCCAGGTGCTCGGCATGCGCGCCTGGAAGGAGGACCGCCGAGCGGTCGCGACCTGGGGCGGCATGGCCCAGCGCAACATCCTCGACTACCTGGTGCTGAGCGTGACGTGCGGCATCGCGAGCATCGTCTCGTTCATCATGTTCCTCAGCGACGAGCCCCGCCAGCGCACCCTGGCCGACCGGATGGGCGGCACCGTCATCGTCCACGACCCGAACAAGCGCCTGGGCTGAGCCAGCCCCTGACCCGAGGAAAAAGCAGAGAACCGCTCCGGTGATCCGGAGCGGTTCTCCTCATCTTGCGACCCCGACGGGACTCGAACCCGCGGCCTCCGCCGTGACAGGGCGGCGCGCTAACCAACTGCGCTACGGGGCCTCGTTGCTCCCACCGCGCGGTCTCGGACCTCGTGGTGAAGCGGATGGAACTCTAACCCATGGCCGTCCGCGGCTCCCAATCGGGAACGCACTGCCGGCACGAGCCGTACCCCCAACCGGATTCGAACCGGCGTAGCCGCCGTGAAAGGGCGGAGTCCTGGGCCGCTAGACGATGGGGGCCCACCGCCGCCGGACGAGGCCTGCGACGGCCGGGCAAGCATAGTGCGGGAGCAGTGCCGCACGCCCATCCTCGCTCCCGCTTTCGTGAGATCCCCGTCGCTCCGGTAAGGTGTGCGACTGCCCGGCCAGGTAGCTCAGTTGGTACGAGCGACCGACTGAAAATCGGTAGGTCGGCGGTTCGACCCCGCCCCTGGCCACGCGCAACGAGAGGCCCCGCAGCATGCTGCGGGGCCTCTCGCCTTTCCACCACCGGGGGGAGCTAGTACCTGCGGACCGCCGCGGTGACGCCCCGCGGGTTGCGCAGGGTGAGCACGTCGTGCCGGTCGCCCAGGCGGGCCACGCGTCCCACGTACACGCGCACGCTCGCGCCGGGCACCAGGGTGCGGGTCGGGAGGCGCAGGACGAACCCGGCACGGGTCCGGACGGTCCAGCCCCTGAGGCCGATCGCCACCTTGCCGGTGTTGCGGACCTGGACCCACTCCCGGCCGGTCGCGCGGTGCGCGACCAGCGCGGCGGCCTGCCACCCGATCGTCGCGGTGGCCGACGTGCGGCCCAGGCGGCCGTCGTACGACGGCAGGACGACGCGGTAGCGGGCCGAACGGCTCGTCGTGCTGGCGACGCTGAACAGGTAGGGCACGCTCGCGCCCGTGGTCAGGGTGCGACGGGCGATCGTGGTCCACGTGCTGCCGTCGAGGCGCTGCAGCTGCAGCGGGGCGCCCGCCGACGCCGGCGTGACCTTGCCGGACAGCGTCACCTTGCCCCGAACCGACTGCACGGACGTCGCCGGACCCAGCGTGACGCTCGGGGCGGGCGCAGCCTGGACGGTGAGGTCGACGGTCGCCTCGACCGCCGGGGACAAGCCATCGGTGACGGAGTAGACGAAGGCGTCGGCGCCGAGGTGCCCGCCGGGTCGGTAGACGCAGGCGCCGTCGGCCTCGCAGGCCAGCGTGCCGTGCTGCGGCGGGGTCACCACCGCGTAGGTCAGCGGGTCGCCGTCGGCGTCGAGGTCGTTGGCGGCGAGGTCGAGGGCGAGCGGCTGGTGGGCGACGGCGTCGAGCTGCTCCCCCAGCACGTCGGGCGCGTGGTTCGCCCCCGACCACTCCTCGACCAGGCGCTGGCCACCAGCAAACACCTCGGGATCGCGGTCGTAGCGGATCTGCACCTCGTACTGGTCGGTCGGCGCGTCCGGCTGCAACTGCACGGCGGCGACGCCCGCCCCGTTGACGGCGAAGCTGCCGACCTCGAAGCAGCACATCCCCTGGCGGTAGTCGCCCACCGCGACCGTGACGCTGCCGGTCGTCGCATAGGCACCGGACAAGCGCTTGAGGCGCACGGAGACGGTGTTGAGCCGGTCGGCGTACAGGTGCGCCGGCCAGGTGACCTCGAGGGTCTGCACGGGGTCGAGGTCGAACCAGCGGGACTCGATCTCGAGCGGCAGCGCGCCGGCGGCGTCGACCATGGCCTGGAAGGTCCACTGGCCCGTGGTGGGCGGGTGGAACTGGATGGTCGCGACGCCCGTCTCGGCGGTGGTCGCGGTCGCGAGCTGGGTGAGGGCGGCGTTGCCCATCGCGCCGCGCAGCCGGACCAGCGTTCCGGGCTGGAGGTCGCCGAAGCTGTCGCTCACCGCGATGGTGAAGGTCAGCTGACCGGTGGGGCCCTGGGTGATCGCGTTGAGGCCGCCGGACAGCACCGGCACGTCCGGCTGTACGTCGAGCCACGCGATCGCGCTCGCGTAGCCGCCGTTTCCGTCGGTGACGCGGTAGCGGAACTGGTCGGGACCGGTGTAGCCCTCGTCGGGCGTGTAGCTGCAGCTCGCCGGCACGCAGACGACCGCGCCGTGCGCGGGCTGCTCGGCCGGGTCGACCATCTGGAGCTGGTCGCCGTCAGGATCGAAGGCGTACTGGTCATCGAGCGACGGCAGCTGGTTGGCACCACCGGCGAAGACGACCAGCGGCTGCTGCTCGTCGCCCGCGTCGCCCGCGACCGGGAGCTGGTTGTGCGGCGACGCGCAGCCCTCCGGGTCGGCCCACGTGTGCAGGTCGTCCAGCAGCACCCCGGTGTCGCGCAGCCCGTTGTAGGGCTCCCCGGCCTGGGTGACGCCGTCGAAGACCGACAGACGGATCGTGTGGCTGCCGGGCGTGACGCCCACGACGGCCTGCTGCACCGGCGTGCGGCCCGCGTAGGTCAGGTCGGCCGCCGGTGCTGCACTGTCACGCCACGGCGAGTCGGCCAGCAGCGGCCCGCCGGCGAAGGTGTCGCCACCCTGGAACTGGAGCCAACCGCCGAACCCCGGATCCGACAGCCGCCAGTCGTCGCCGTCGATGGTGGCGACGAGGCCGTCGAAGCGCGGTGGGTTCGTCTGCCCGAACTCGTCGGAGCCCACGACGTAGTCGAAGCCGAGGCAGTTGTCGGTGGTCGGCACGTCGACCGTGATCCGGTACGTCGACCGGTCCTCCACGGGGCCGTGCGGACCGCTGTCCGGCTCCGCCGTCGCCTGGCCCAGCGCGACACCGCCGGGCGTGACGGCCTCCTGGCCGGTCGCCTGCGCCGCCGAGCCGGTGGTCATCACCGCCACGTCACCGTCGCGGCCCGGGAAGTCGGTGGCCGGCGCCCAGGCCGCGGCGTGCGCGGCCGCGGCGGCACAGAGGTCCCAGCCGGCGTCGGTGACCAGGCCAGCGGGCGCGTCGAGCGCGGGCACCAGGTCCGGGCAGGCGGGCGCGGGATCCCCCTCGGCGTACGCCGGCGGCACCGCCACGAGGACCGCGACCGCGGAGACGACGAGGGCAGCGAGGGATCGACCGGGCACGGGGGCACTCTCGGTCACGACGACCCTGCGGCGCATCAGGGCCCGACCCCAACAACTCGCCGCTCAGGCGTCGCGCACGCACCGGAAGCCGAGGTGGCCCGTGCTGCTCGTGAGCGCCTGGCCCTGGCGCGCGGCGGGCCGGTAGCGGCGGCAGTACGACGGCGCACACAGGTGCGAGCCGCCCTTCGTCACGCCGCGGGCGTCCTCGTCGGCCGGCCGGCTCGGCGCGCAGCAGCTCGCGACCAGCTCGAGCGGCGCCGGTCCGTGGTCGTCGGTCCACGGCGACGCCGTCCACTCCCAGACGTTGCCGATCATGTCGACGAGGCCGTAGCCGTTCGGGCGGAAGGAGCCGACGGGCGTCGTACCGGCCCCCTTGGGGTCGTCGTGACGCCACGGGAAGTCGCCGTGGAAGGTGTTGGCCATCGGCCGGCCGCGCGGGAGCAGCTCCTCCCCCCACGGATACGTCGACAGCGCGCCGCCGCGCGCGGCGTGCTCCCACTCCGGCTCGGTCGCCAGCCGCTTGCCCGCCCAGGCGGCGTACGCCTCGGCATCGGAGCGGGCGACGTGGACGACCGGGTGCTTGTCGCGGCCGGACAGGTCGGTGCCGGGGCCACCGGGGTGGCGCCAGTCGGCGCCGGGCAGCCACGCCCACCAGCGCCGCCAGTCGTCGAGCGGGACCGGGCCGGGCGGCGGGGCGAAGACGAGCGACCCGGGGACCAGGTCCTCCGCACGCTCGCCCGGCGCCGGCGGCGGGGGCAGCTCGGCGACGGTGACGTGGCCGGTGTCGGCGACGAAGCGGCGGAACTCGGCGTTGGTCACCGGGTGCTCGTCGACCCACAGGTCGCGGACCTCGACCGGGCGGACCGGGCGCTCCTCCGGGTAGTGGTCCTCACTGCCGATCGTCGTCGCGCCGCCGCGGACCAGCAGGCCCCGCGCCGTCCTCATGGCCGTCTCGACCCGTCCCATCGATGGACACCTCTCCGTGCTCCCCCAGGTTCTATCCATATTATCCAGACTGTCTCACTCGACTATCTCAGGAGAACCACATGCCGGACCCGTCCGCCCGCCCCTCCGGTCTCTCGCGCCGCGGCCTCGCCGGTGCTGCCGTCGGCGCCGTGGGCGCCGCTGCGCTGGTCGGCACCACCGCCGAGACCGCCCGCGCCGAGCAGCCGTTCCGGGCGATCGCCCGCAAGGGCCGGCGCCCGCGCCCCAACCTGCTCGTGATCCTCGCCGACGACCTCGGCGCCGCCGACCTGAGCAGCTACGGCTCCCCGAACATCAAGACCCCGAACCTCGACCGGCTGGCGGCGTCCGGTGTCCGCTTCACGCAGGGCTACTCCGCCGGCGCAGTCTGCTCGCCGACCCGGATCGCGCTCTACACCGGCCGCCACCCCGGCCGCATCCCCGGCGGCCTCCAGGAGCCGATCGGCCAGGCCGGGCCGGCCAACGGCATCCCGCCGGAGCACCCGACGCTCGCGTCGCTGCTGAAGCAGTCGGGCTACTCCACCCACATGGTCGGCAAGTGGCACGGTGGCTTCCTGCCATGGTTCTCGCCGCTCAAGTCCGGCTGGGACACCTTCTACGGCAACTACTCCGGCGGCATCGACTACTTCAGCAAGTGGTCGAGCGGGGGCTACGACCTGTGGGAGGGCGAGCAGCAGGTCGAGGACCCGCGCTACTACACCGACATCATCACCGAGAAGGCGATCGGCGTCCTGCGCGACGTCCAGGACCAGAAGAAGCCCTGGCTGTTCAACCTCAACTTCACCTCCCCGCACTGGCCCTGGGAGGGGCCGGGCGACAAGGCGGTCAGCGACGAGATCACCGCCAAGGTGAAGGCGGGCAACGGCCAGGCCCTCTTCCACTACGACGGCGGCTCGCTCGACAAGTACGTCGAGATGGTCGAGAACCTCGACCGCTCGATCGGCAAGGTGCTCGCCGAGCTCGAGCGCACCGGCCAGGACAAGGACACGCTCATCCTGTTCGCCAGCGACAACGGCGGCGAGCGGTTCAGCTACAACTGGCCCTTCACCGGCAACAAGGCGGGTGTCAACGAGGGCGGCATCCGGGTGCCCGCGATCCTGTCCTGGCCCGGCCAGCTCGGGAAGCGGCAGGTCGACGACACCCCGGTCTCCACGACCGACTGGACCGCCACCTTCCTCGAGCTCGCCGGTGCCAGCCCCGATCCGTCGTACCCGCTCGACGGGACCAGCCTGGTGCCGCACCTGTTCGAGGGCGAGGACGTGCCGGAGCGGGACCTGTTCTGGCGGACCCGGTCCGGGCGCGCCCTGCGCCGGGGCGACCTGAAGTACGTCCGCCTCAACAACACCGACTACCTCTACGACCTCGGTGCCGACGTACGGGAGCAGGCCAACCTCGCGGCGAAGCGGCCGGCCGACCTGGCCGAGCTGCGCAGCGCCTGGGAGGCCGTGAACGCGACCCTGCTGGCCTACGCCTGAGCGGCAGCAGGGCTGGCGCCCGCCCTGCGCAGTGCGGGGCGGGCGACCAGCGCGTAGAGCACCGTGCCGAGCAGGCCCAGCAGCACCATCAGCAGCACGTAGACCAGCTTGCTCTGGTCGGCCGCCTCCCACGTCGAGTCGGGGATGCGCAGCGCCTGGACGAGGACCGCCAGCCAGAGCACGAACAGCGCGACGATGACCAGACCGGCGAGCACGCCGCCCAGCACGACGGCGACCCCGAAGGCGTCTCCAGAGCGGTCGCCGCGCTCCTCGGCGGCGAGGACGACCGGGGCGGCGAGGAGCAGGGAGCTGGTCACGGACCGCATTCTGCTCTCAGCGCGACGCCGTGTCGCCCTCCTGACACGGGTCAGGACAGCGTGCGCATCTCCCCGAGCACCGCGGCACGGTCCTCGGGGAGCACGAAGCCGGCGGTGACGGCAGCGTCCGTCGCCGCCGTGTACGCCGCCGCGTACTCCTCCTGGCTCCCCCACCGGTCGTGCAGGACCTCCGGCGCGAGGGCCAGGGTCCGCCCGAACAGGCCGCAGATGACCGACCCTCCGGGGGCGTCGCCGGCGAGCACCTCGACCGGCGCGTCGACCACCGGCGTGCGGACGCCGCCCCGGACGTTGCCGACCTCGTCGCGCACGAAGGCGCCGTCGCGCACCTCCAGCGGGGGCGCGGCCGGCGCGGCCGGACCACCCTGCGCCCAGGCGACGAGGTGGCGCAGGGCCGCGCGGGCGACGTAGACCTGCTGACCGCGGTTCACAGGGTCAGGGCAGCCGAGGAAGGCCTCGAAGTCGCCGATCTGGAACAGGTCCGCATGCGCCGCGCCGGCGACCTCCCAGACCCGCAGGAGCGGGCCGTCGGGCTGGCGCGCGGGCAGGTAGTTCATCCGCCCGAGCAGGTCGCCCTCGGTCTGCAGCACCAGCACCGGCACGTCGAGGTCGTCGCGGATCGGCGTCGGGACGCCGGTCGCGCGCGCCGCCAGCAGGTCGATCCCGCAGCCGTCCTCCCCTGCTGGCGCGGCCACCTCGCCACGGCTGTGGATCAGGTAGCCGGCGAAGAACCGGTCGTCGAGGTGGACCTGGTTGACGTGCGTCGTCAGCAGGTACGCCGACTGCGACTCCCCGATCGCGAGGACGGTCCCGGCGCCGACCTCCGCGGCGACGGCACGGGCGACCTCGGTGAAGATCGCGTGGGCGTGCCTGTCGCCGGGGTGGTGCAGGCCGCCGTACCGGACCGGGTCGACGGCCTTGAGGCCCTGCAGGCCCGCGCCCTCGACGGCGACCACCGCGGAGCCGGACTCGACGCCGTTGTACTGCGCGGACACCCCGGCCCAGGCGTGGCCCTGCCGGACCAGCTCGTCGGCGAGGTAGGTCCAGTCGGGCGCGGCGTCGGCCCCCGAGCTCACGTTGAGCCACTCCACGACGAGCACCCCGCTCGCCGGCGCCGACTCCGGTCGGCGGAGCAGGACGCGGGTGGTGAAGGCGGTGCCGCCGCGTCCGCCGGGCCGGTCGAGGGGCGCGGAGCCCGCGGCGGCGTACTCGACCTCGGACCAGCCGGCCGCGGCCAGGTCCGGACCGGGGCGGGCCGAGGTCAGCGCGATGCCGTTGCCGCCGGTGAGCGGCGTGAGGGTGACAGGGGGCACGGGCCGATCATCCTCCCTCCGCCGGCGACCGGCGTGGCGAGCGTCGTCAGGTGGGTGCGATGGCAAGGCGCGGGCGCGACGGCGGTCTGGCTGACCGTCGAGCGCTCGCAACGCAGCCAGCGTGCCCGCATGGCGGCGCTCGGTAGCCGTGCGCTGGCGGAGGGGGGATGCAGCCGCGTGAGACCCTGCGCGGGTGCTGCCCCGGTTCGAGATCGTCGCGCGCCACCGTCCCGTCGCGCTCGTCGGGCAGCGCGACGCCTTCCCGCTGATCGCGCCCTTCGCAGCGGTCGAGGCCGACCTGACCTCGCCGGACGACCCGGCCGAGCTGGCGCTCGAGGCTGCCGACGGTTCCCGGCTCGCCGCGCGCCTCGGCGGCGGCCGGGCGTCGCTCTCCGTGGTCGCGGCCGGGCGCGAGCACGTCGTGCGCAGCCGGCGCCACGGGCGGGTGCGCGACGCGAACCGGCTGGGCCTGACCCTGACCGGACGCCACCTCGCCGTCCTGACGTACGCCGACGACGCGTGGACCCTCCGCGGCCGGGTCGACCTCGCCGACCTCCCGGGCACGCCGGACCCGACCGACACGGCCTGGCTCGCCTCGGTGCGCCCGGACGCGACCGGAGCGGTGGCCGGCGTCATCGCCGGTGGCTTCGGGCAGCTCGGCCTGCGCGACGTCCGGGTCGTGTCGCACGCTGACGGGTCGCCGTACCGCGAGGGCGACGAGGTGCTGCTGACGGCCACCAGCGCCGGGCCGGGCTTCTTCGACACCGCGCACACGTCGGTGTGGGCACTGGGCGCCGACAACGCCGTGACCCACCGCGCCGACCTCTTCTTCGCGCGGCCGGACCGCCCCGGCGTCCACGGTGACCACGCCACGCACCTGCTGCGCGACGGCGGGCGCTGGCTGGTCGCGACCAGCACCTGGTCGGACTTCCCCGCCGACAGGTCGAAGCGGGCGGGGTCGCGGGTCTCGATCACGCTCGCGGAGTCGGACGCCGACCTGACGCGCGGGCGGCACCTGCTGCCGACCCGCGCCCTGGAGCTCCCGACCGACGGCCCGAGCGTCGGCGTGTGGGACCCGCACCTGGCGCGCGAGGACGACGGCTCGTGGCTGGTCGGCTACGTCAGCGCACGGAGGTTCTTCGACTTCCACCCGGTGCTGGCGACAGGTCCCACGCTCGACGCGCTCACGCTGCGCGCGGCAGCCGGCGACCGTACGGCGACCGAGGGCACCACGCTGGCCCGGCTGGGCGGCACGTGGCGGGTGCTCGCCAGCGACGGGCGGGACAACCCGAAGGCGGTGGCGGCGCGCTTCCCGGTGCTCGACCTCGACCTGCGCGATCTCGGCACCGTGGACGCGCCGTACCCGACCAACATCCCCTGGCCGACGCTCGTCGCGCCGGACCCGGCCGTCGCCGGCGACCGGTGGCGGCTGGTCACCTTCAACGGGAGGCCGTCAGGCGGCGCGCTGGCAGGCTACGGGACCCACGGGGACCTGGTGGTCCTGCAGGAGACCCGCTGAGGTTCAGCGGCGAGGGAGGAAGGACGTCAGTCGCGCTGGGGGTCGACGTAGTCGGACCACTTGTCCAGCACTTCGGGGTCGACGTCGTCCTCCCGCTTGCCCGGGTCGCCATGGAGCTCACGCGCGAGTGCGCCGAGGTCCGTGTCGTGGTTCCGGTACTTCAGGTCGCGAGCGACCTTCGTCTGCTTGGCTTTCGCACGGCCGCGGCCCATAGGGTCCAGCCCCCTCGCACACTTGGCCGGGAACCCTCCGGGCCCCGGACTGCTGAATCAGAGTCTCGTGGGCACAACGGTACATGGCCGATGGCTGTTCCCGCACGTCAGGGCGCAGGTTCGGACGCGCCGTGCGGTGAACGTCACCAGCCGGGTCACCAACCGGGGTGCTGACCGACCAGCTCGACGGTGCCGCGCTGCTCCGGGTCGACCGTGACCTCGCCCGCGACCCAGCTGTCCACGCCGAAGTCCGCAAGGCGCGCGACGGCCGCGTCCGCGGCCTCGGGAGCGACCAGCGCGACCATGCCGACGCCGCAGTTCAAGGTGGCCTCGAGGTCGGCCTGGGCGACCTCGCCGAGCTGGCGGACCACGTCGAAGACGGGCGCCGGGGTCCACGTGCCGCGGTCGAGCGTGGCCTTCAGCTCGGGCGGCATCACCCGGGCGAGGTTGTTGGCGAGGCCCCCACCGGTGATGTGGGCCATCGCGTGGGTCTCGGTCTCGCGAGCGATCGCGAGGCACGGCTTGGTGTAGAGCCGGGTCGGGACGAGGAGCTCCTCGCCGAGCGTGCGGCCGAACTCCTCGACGTGGCGGTCGACGGTCCAACCGGCCTGCGTGAAGAACACGTGGCGGGCCAGGGAGTAGCCGTTGGAGTGCAGGCCGCTGGCAGCCATCGCGATGACGACGTCGCCCGGGCGGACCCTGCCGGGGCCGAGCAGCGCGTCGGCCTCGACGACACCGGTCGTGGCGCCGGCGACGTCGTACTCGTCGGGGGCGAGCAGGCCCGGGTGCTCCGCGGTCTCGCCGCCGACCAGCGCGCAGCCGGCCTCGACGCACGCCTCGGCGATGCCCTTGACGATGGCGGCGATCCGCTCGGGGACGACCTTGCCGGTGGCGATGTAGTCGGTGACGAACAGCGGCTCGGCGCCACAGACGACCAGGTCGTCGACGACCATGCCGATCAGGTCGAAGCCGATCGTGTCGTGCTTGTCCATCATCTGCGCGACGGCGACCTTGGTGCCGACGCCGTCGGTGGAGGTCGCGAGCAGCGGACGCTTGTAGGACAGCAGCGCGGAGGCGTCGAAGAGGCCGGCGAAGCCGCCGAGGCCACCGAGCATCTCGGGACGGCGGGCCTTCTCGACCCACTCCTTCATCAGGTCGACGGCACGGTCCGCGGCCTCGATGTCGACGCCGGCACGGGCATAGGCGTTGTCAGCCACGGTTCTCCTTCAGGGGCCGGAGGTCTCGAGGCTCGTCGCTAGCGCTCCTCGCACCTCAACCACCGGATTGCTACGGGTTGTTGAAAACGGGGAGCGCCTCGCCGTGCGTGCTCGGCTTGAGCGTCGCCTCCAGCAGGTGCTTGCCGAGCAGGCTCTCGTCGGGCAGCTCGATCGGGTACTCGCCGGTGAAGCACGCGGTGCACAGCGAGGTCTGCGGCTGGCCGGTCGCCTCGACCATGCCCTCGAGCGAGATGTAGCCGAGGCTGTCGGCGCCCACGCTGGCGGCGATCTCGTCGACGTCGAGGCCGTTGGCGATCAGCTCCGCGCGGGTGGCGAAGTCGATGCCGTAGAAGCAGGGCCACTTCACCGGCGGGCTCGAGATCCGCACGTGGACCTCGGTCGCGCCCGCCTCGCGGAGCATCCGGACCTGGGCGCGCTGGGTGTTGCCACGCACGATCGAGTCGTCGACGACGACGATCCGCTTGCCGCGGATCATGTGCTCGAGCGCGTTGAGCTTGAGCCGGATGCCGAGCTGGCGCAGGGTCTGGCTGGGCTGGATGAAGGTGCGGCCGACGTAGGCGTTCTTGACGAAGCCCTGGCCGAAGGGGATGCCGCTCTCGAGGGCGTACCCGGACGCGGCCGGCGTACCGGACTCGGGGACCGGGATCACCAGGTCGGCCTCGACCGGGAACTCGCGGGCCAGCTGGCGGCCCATCTCGACCCGCGCCTCGTGGACGCTGCGGTTGGCGATGGTGGCGTCGGGACGGGCGAGGTAGACGTACTCGAACACGCAGCCCTTGCGGCGCGGCTCGGCGAACTTGTGGGAGCGCAGGCCGTCCTCGTCGATGACGATGAGCTCCCCCGGCTCGACCTCGCGGACCACGCTGGCGCCGGTGGTGGCGAGCGCGGCGTCCTCGCTCGCGACGACCCAGCCACGGTCGAGGCGGCCCAGCATCAGCGGCCGGATGCCCTCGGGGTCCCGGGCGGCGTACAGGGTGTTCTCGTTCATGAAGACGAACGAGAAGGCGCCCTGGACCTGCGGCAGCAGCTCGAGCGCACGGGCCTCGAGCGACTGGTCGGGGTGGTGCGCGAGGAGCGCGGTGACCAGGCTGGTGTCGTTGGTCGAGCTCTCGAGGTCGCGGGCGTGGATGTCGAGCTCGCCGTCGTCGCTCGGCAGCTGCTTGACCATCTCGGCCAGCGCCGCGGTGTTGATCAGGTTGCCGTTGTGACCCAGCGCGATGGAGCCGTCCGCGGTGGGCCGGAAGGTCGGCTGCGCGTTCTGCCACGTGCTCGCGCCCGTGGTGGAGTAGCGGCAGTGGCCGACCGCGAGGTGGCCGCGGAACGACTCGAGGGTGTTCTCGTCGAAGACCTGGGAGACGAGTCCCATGTCCTTGTAGACGAGGATCTGACGGCCGTTGCTGACCGAGATGCCCGCCGACTCCTGCCCGCGGTGCTGCAGCGAGTAGAGGCCGAAGTAGGTCAGCTTGGCGACGTCCTCACCCGGGGCCCATACGCCGAAGACTCCGCACACGACTTGCAGCCTACCGGGGGTCGGGCCGCATCCCTCAGTCGGCGAGGCTGCGGCGAGACGTGCGCTCCGCCACGGCCGTTGCGACCTGCGCCGCCTGGGCGCGGATCTCGGGGATGGCGGTCGACTCCCACAAGGTGCCCTTGCGCGGCGGACCGACGAGGTGGAGGTCCGGGACGGGGCTGCCGGCGGCGTCGACCAACCGGCCGTCGGGCGTGGTGTCGAGGCCGAGCGCGAGGGGGTCGGGGCGGACCGTGCCCCGCGCGAGGAGGGCCTGGATCAGCGGGTCCTCGCTGCGTCGTACGTCGGACAGGGGGCCGGTGCAGTTGACCACCGCGTCCACGTCGTACGACGCCGGGTCGGTGGTCGTGCGCACCCGACATCGCTCGCCGAGGTCGGTCACCGACGCCAGGGCACCGCTGCGGACGTGGAGGCGGCCCTCGTAGCGGTAGCGCTGCAGCCGCAGCGCGACGTCGGGCGCCATCCGGTGCCGGCGGATCTCCCAGTCGCGGGCGTGGACCTCGAGGAAGCGGACCCGCTCGTCGTGCGGCAGGCGACGCCACAGCTCCTGCGTGGCCGGGCGGAGGCCGTCGACGACCGCGCGCCAGCCGACACCGCGCTCGGCGGCGGCCTTGCACTCCTCGGTCACGACCTCGGCGATCTCGTCGGCCGTGACCGGCCCGTCGCCGCCGGGCACGCGGGTGACCCAGGCGGTGTGGGCCTGGCCGACGTGCGGCTTCGGGAGCAGGCCGTTGCGGCTGAGCATGGTGACCTGACGCTCGGGACCGTCCTCGAGCAGCGTGATGACGGTGTCGACCGCGGTGAGGCCGGTGCCGACGACGATGACCGAGGCGTCGGCGGGCAGGGCACGCAGGCGGGCGAGCTGCCACGGGTTGGCGACGTGCCAGGGCGCCTCGGCCAGCGGCTCCTGGCCGGGTCCGGCGACGAGGGGTCGGGGCGGCTGGTTGCCGTGGGCGAGGACGACGGCGCAGGCCCGGCTGCGCGAGCGCTCGGTGACGATGTCGAAGCCATCGCCGTTCGGGACCACGTCGAGGACCCGGCCGGCGCGCACCCGCAGCCGGTCGTCGGCGACGTCGGCCAGCCGGTCCTGCAGGTAGATCGCGTAGTCGGCGCGGGGCAGGAAGCCCTGCGGGTCGCTGCTGCGACCGGTGCGCAGCGCCCAGTCGAGGAGGTCCGACGGCGAGTCGGGGAACGCGCTCATGTGCCGCGCGCGGACGTTGAGCAGGTGCCGCTGGTCGTTGGTGCCGTAGGCGATGCCGCGGCCGACGATGCCACTCGCCTCGTGGATGACCACCTCGAGGTCCGGGTCGTCGGAACGCACCAGCAGGTTGATGGCCGTGAGCACGCCGCTGGCGCCACCGCCGATCACCGCGACGCGGTTGCGCTCGCCGACCTGTTCGCGACCCGCTCGGTCCTCCGTCACCGTCATGCGAGTGAGTCTAGCGAATCACTCCACTTTGGGCGCCTTCCTCGGCACCGCCGGTGATCGGCGGTGCCGAGGGGTGTGTCAGGCGCCCGGCGTCCCGAGGTTGCGCAGCAGCAGCGCCTCGGCGAGCAGGACCTTCTCGAACTCGGCGAGGTGCAGCCCCTCGTTGGGACCGTGCGCGCGGGTGTCGGGGTCCTCGACGCCGGTGACCAGGACCGAGGCGCCGGGGAAGCTCTCGAGGAACTCCGCGATGAACGGGATCGAGCCGCCGACGCCCATGTCGACCGGCGGGGTGCCGTCCCAGGCCTCGGTGAACGCGGACCGCGCGGCGTCGTAGGCCGGGCCGGTGGCGTCGATCGCGATCGGCTCGCCGGTGTCGACGACCTTGGTGGAGAGCTGGGCACCCCACGGCACGTTCTTCTCCAGGTGCGCCTGGAGGCGGGCGACGGCGTTCTCGCCCGTGTCGCCGGGGGCGATCCGGACGGTCACGCGGGCGCGGGCGACGGGCGACAGCGTGTTGGACGCGCCGTCGACCTTGGGCGCGTCGAAGCCGGTCACCGTGACGGCCGGCTTGGTCCAGAGCCGCTCGACCGACGTACCGGTGCCGACCCACTCGAGGCCGGGGACCGCGCCGGACTCGGCGCGCAGCCGCTCCTCGGGGTACTCCACGTCGGCGGCCGGACCGCTGACGAGGCCCTCGATGGCAGAGCCGCCGTCGGCGTCCCACAGCGTGTCGAGCAGGCGGATGAGCGCCATGATCGCGTCGGGCTCGAGGCCGCCCCACATGCCGGAGTGGACGGCGTGGGTGAGGGTGCGGAGCTCGACGTCGACGCGGATCAGGCCGCGGAGGCTGGTGGTCAGGGCGGGGACGCCGATGTCCCAGTTGCCGGAGTCGGCGATCACGATGACGTCGGACCGCAGCCGGTCCTCGTACTTCTTGAGCAGCTGCGGGAGGGTCGCCGAGGCGACCTCCTCCTCCCCCTCGATGAACAGGCGCACGGTCACGGGCAGCTCGTCGCCGAACGCACGGAGCGCGGCGAGGTGCGTGATGATGCCGGCCTTGTCGTCGGCGGCACCGCGGCCGTAGAGGCGGCCGTCGCGCTCGGTCGGCTCCCACGGCGGGCTGTCCCAGTCGGCGTGGTCGTTCTCGGGCTGGACGTCGTGGTGGGCGTAGAGGAGCACCGTGGGCGCGCCCTCGGGTCCCTTCTTCTCGCCGACGACGGCCGGCGGCGCGCCGTCGAAGGCGCGCACGATCTCGACGTCGACGCCCTCGGCGGCGAACAGCTCAGCGGTGGCGCGAGCGCTCTCCTCGACCTGGTCGAGGCGGGCGGGGTCGGCGCTCACGGACTGGATGCGGACAAGTGCCTCGAGGTCCGATCGGACACCCGGCAGGAGGCCGGCGAGACGCGTACGCAGGTCGGTGGTGGTGACAGGTCCGGTCATGGATCCGACCTTAGTGTCGGAGCCCCCATTTCCGGCTCTCGTGACGCTTCCGTGGGTCGCGCTCCGGGATCGGCGGAGGGCTGCTGCGTCGGTCGGGGGTGGGGTTCGCAAACGGCAGCGACGGGGCGAGTCGGGTGGTGGGTCGGGTCCGGCGGCTGGGTTGCGGCCGGTCGGTGGTCGGCGGTGCGCGGTGACCCCCTCGAGTGGGCACGAACCGCAGAGATCCGGCCGTTTTTTCTGCGGTCTGTGACCAAACGACGGGGTCACCGACACGCAACAGACCCACACGCGCCGGGCGGCCGCGTCAGCGGCGGCGCGGACGAAGTCCGCGCCGACAACCGCGC
>NZ_LMIT01000011.1:225608-229427 GCF_001428825.1 Nocardioides sp. Root240
TCGACAAGCAGCAGGCAAGTCCCAGCAGCACGGCCAGAGGTTTCGAGGCTCGTCGCTGGCGCTCCTCGCACCTCAACCACCGGCGGAGCGACCCCGACGAGATCCCGGACAAGGACCCACCGATGAAGCACGGGGCGCCTCGATCAGCGCAGCGGCAGGTACGACGTCAGGTCGGTCCGCTCCCCGCTGGCCTGCACCCGCCCGGCCTCCACCGCGTCGAGCCACGCGAGCTCACCGGTCGCGACGGCGATCCAGGTCGCCGCGTCGGTCTCGACCACGGCCGGCGGCGTGCCACGGGTGTGCCGCACTCCCTCGATGACCTGCACGGCGGCGTACGGCGGCACGCGGACCTCCACGGAGCGGCCCGGCGCGCGGGTCTCGAGGACGGCGAGGAAGTGCTTGACCAGCAGCTTGAGGTCGGCGCGCTCGGCGGTTGCGTCGGCGACCCGGGCGAGCGCGGCGGCGACGTCCGCGGGGGCGGCGGGCTTGAGGCGGGCGG
Source organism: Nocardioides sp. Root240 (assembly GCF_001428825.1). Taxonomy (GTDB): domain Bacteria; phylum Actinomycetota; class Actinomycetes; order Propionibacteriales; family Nocardioidaceae; genus Nocardioides. The sequence continues at coordinate 226,108 of NZ_LMIT01000011.1, forward strand.
GCATCAGTCGCTCTCGGGAAGGTCCGGGTAGGGCTGGATCAGGTTGAAGACCGACCAGGTCTCGCGCCCGGCGTCCGGACCGGCCTCGCGGCCGGCGTCGCGGTAGCGCTCGACGACGGCGGACAGCTCGTCCATCAGCTCCTCGGCCTCGTCGGGGGTCAGCAGCACCGACCACTCGGAGATGCTCCGCTTTTCCTTGTCGTGCTCGTCGGGGTCCGCGAAGGCGCGGGCGACGAGGTGCTGGCCCCACTCGACGGCGTTGCGCCGGAAGACCGAGTACGCCGCGCGGCCGCCCGGCTGGGCGAGCATGTCGGCGGTGCGGAACCGGATCCCGTCGGGGTCCACGAGCCGCCACACCCGGTCGCGGCGGTCCCGCCCGGCGTCGGGGTCCTCCTCGACGAGGCCGTACTTCGCCAGCTGGCGCAGGTGGAAGCTCGCCTGGTTGGCCGGCACGTCGATCCGGCGGGCGATGTCGGCGGCGCGCAGGGAGCCGGCCGCCGAGAGCTCGTGGAGCACGCGGTTGCGCGTGGGGTGCGCGATCGCGCGAAGGATCCGCGGGTCGTCGTACATGACCATGGGGCGAGCCTACAGAGATCCCGCACCACAAGTTGCGCAACATCTATTGCGCACTTGTCATTGCGCACCATACGGTGCGGGTATGCCGTCGTACCGGACCCTCGCCCGCAACCGCGACTTCACCGCGCTCTGGGTCGGCGCCACCGTCTCCGAGCTGGGCTCGCGGGTGACCACCTTCGCGATGCCGCTCGTCGCCTACGCGATGACGGGGTCGGCGCTGTGGGCGGCCGCCGCCGAGGGCATCTTCCTGCTCGGCATGGTCGCGATGCTCCTGCCCGCCGGCGTGCTCGCGGACCGCCGGCACCGGCTGCGCCTGATGCGCCTCTCGCTCGGGTCGGGCGTGCTGCTCTACGGCTCACTGGTCGCGGCCGGGCTGATGGGAGCGCTCACCCTGCCGCACCTGCTGGGGGTCGCGCTCGCGACCGGCGTGACGACCGGGCTCTTCCAGCCGGCGGAGTACTCCGCGATCCGGACCGTCGTACCGGCCGACGACCTGCCGACGGCCCTGAGCCAGCAGCAGGCCCGCCAGCACGTCGCCTCCCTGGTCGGCGGGCCGCTCGGCGGCGCGCTGTACGGCGTGGCGCGGTGGGCTCCCTTCGCGGCCGACGCCGTCACCTACGCGCTCGGCTGGCTGCTGCTCGGCCGGGTGCGGGCGGACCTGTCCCCCGCGCCCGCCTCGCCCGTCGAGGCGGGCCGGCCGCTGCGCGACCTCGGCGAGGGGCTGCGCTTCCTGTGGGCGCGGCCCTTCCTCCGGGTGATGCTCATCTGGTCGCCCGCCGCGAACCTCGCGATCAACGCCCTCTTCTTCACCGCCCTGCTGCGGCTGGTCGAGGCCGGCTTCCCGGCCTGGCAGATCGGGCTCGTCGAGACCGCGATCGGGGCGTGCGGGATCCTCGGCGCCCTGGTCGCGCCGTGGCTGATCGACCGGTTCGCGACCGGCCGGCTCACGATCGTCATCGCGTGGAGCTTCGTCCCCCTGTCCGTGCCGCTCGCGCTCTGGAACCACCCGCTGGCCATGGCCCTCGCCGCCTCCGCCGGCCTGTTCCTCAACCCGGCCGGCAACGCTGGCGTCGGGTCCTACCGGCTGGCGATCACGCCGCCGGAGCTCGTCGGACGGATGCAGTCGACGATGCAGTTCGCCGCGATGGCCACGATGCCGCTGGCACCGGCGCTCGCGGGAGGCCTGCTCGCCGTACTGAGCGGACGCGACGCCGTGCTCGCGCTGACCGCGCTCACCGCGGTCGTCGCGCTGATCCCGACGCTCTCACGGTCGGTCCGCTCGGTCCCGCGCCCCGTCGCCTGGCCCCGACTCGCCGAGCCGCTCCCGGAACGCTCGCCGGTCGCTGCGCACTGAGAGGGCCCGGACAGACGGGCCGTCGCGAGCGTCGCGAGACGTGCGTGATGGCAAGGCGGCGGAGCGAAGACGTGCTGCGCCGCCCATCGAGCGACGCCAACGCCGCCAGCGCGCTCGCATCGCGACGCGCAGCAGGCACCGTCTGTCCGGGCGCTCTCGGACTGCCACAATGGCGCCCATGCGTCTCCGTCGTACCGCTGCAGCCACGCTCGGGCTGCTCGCCCTCGTCCCCGCCCTCGCCGCGTGCGGCGACGACGGCGCCGCCATCGCGGTCGGGGACGTGGTCGAGGCGCGCCAGGACGACCAGTTCGTCGGCACGGGCACCGAGTCCATCGTCGCGCTGCCGATCGGCCGGCTCGAGATCAGCGCGGGCAAGCCGACCACCCAGCTCACCGCCGACGACACCCACCAGCTCGAGGCCATCGAGGCACCCGCCGGCAGCGCGTTCGTCCCGATCACCTGGCAGTACGACGCCGGCACCTTCGGCGACTACGCCGACTACGCCGACACCGACACCAACCCGACCATCGACCTGGTGGCCGACAAGGCGTCGTACCGGATCCCGGCGCCGGAGACGAGCGGCCGCGGCGCCGAGTCGTTCTACGTCCTCGTGTCCGGCGACGGCGAGGACGCGTCCCTGGCCGTCGACTTCGACGGCGTCACGCAGACCGTCGTGCTGGGCACCGGCGAGCGCGACGAGGGCCGGGCCGCTCCGCTCTACGACCTGCGCGCCCCCAGCAGCCAGACGACCTCGTGCACCGCAGCCACGAAGTTCACCTTCGAGGGCGTCGGCCGGCTCCCCGACTACGAGTGCAAGGTCGGCAAGCCGTTCCGCCTCCCCTACGCCGGCGGCGCCTGGGCCGAGGACGGCGGCACCTGGTACGTCGTGACCCTGAAGACCACCCTGCGGCGCTTCAACCAGGCCTCCGCCGACCTGAAGTCCGGCGGGGTCTACGTCGCCGCGGGCGTGGACTCCTCGTTCAAGCTGGGCAAGCTCAAGCCGACGAAGGTGATCGTCGACAAGACCGAGACCGTGTGCCCGGACGGCCATCTCGGCGGCTGCTCCATCCAGTACCTCCTCGTGTTCGGCGCCGGCAAGAAGGCTCCGGGCACGCTGCGCCTCGCGCAGACCTACGACATGGCCCTTGCCCAGGTCTTCGGCGAGGGCGACCCCGCCGAGGAGCTGCAGATCACGAGCAAGGCCTCGATCAAGCTGCGCTGACCAGGCCCCTCGAACGGGAAGGAACCGCAGAATTTCGGCTCTCCTGGCACGTCCGTGGGTCAGGTAGGTGCTGGATGCCTTCAGGCTGCGGTGTCGTGGGTGATCGGTTCTCAAGCGGCAGCGACGAGCGGGCTGGGTGGGTGGCTGGGTCCGCCGGTCGGGTGGCGG
>NZ_LMIT01000011.1:229455-229565 GCF_001428825.1 Nocardioides sp. Root240
TTTTTTCTGCGGTTTGTGCCCACTCGGGGGGTCACCGGCGCGCAACACGCGCCGCCCAGCCGACCGACAGGGCCCCGGGGTCAAGGACGCCCGAAGGGCGCCGCGAAGCG
>NZ_LMIT01000011.1:229746-229833 GCF_001428825.1 Nocardioides sp. Root240
CGGGATCGACAAGCAACAGGGCCAGTCCCAGCACCACGGCCAGAGGTTTCGAGGCTCGTCGCTGGCGCTCCTCGCACCTCAACCACC
>NZ_LMIT01000011.1:229858-296041 GCF_001428825.1 Nocardioides sp. Root240
GCGGGGAGCCACCGGGGGGCGGTCGGCTACCGCGCGGCCGCCCCAGGAGCCACCGGGACTCCCACCCCCAGCGGGTCAGCCGAGGGCAGCGGGGAGCGTGGCACTCCACGCGGTGCGCAGCTCGTCGAGCGCCACCTCGAACTGACCCTCGACCGCCAGGACGTCGCCCCCGGTCGTGCCGAGCTCGGTGACGGGCACGCCGTGGGCGGCCGCGCGGGCCTTCAGCTCATCGAGGCCGTCGGCCGCGACGGTGACCAGTGCGCGGGCGGCCGACTCGGCGAACAGGCCGACGAAGGCATCGCCCTCGAGGCTCACGCGGGCACCGATGCCGCTGACCATCGAGGCCTCGGCCAGGGCCTGGGCGAGGCCGCCGTCGGACAGGTCGTGGGCGCTGGTCGCGAGGCCGACGAGGTCCTGCAGGGTGCGGGCCAGGTCGCGCTCGGCGCCCAGGTCGACCTGCGGCGGCAGGCCACCGAGGTGGCCGTGCACGACGTGCGCCCACTCCGAGCCCGAGAGCTCCTCGCGGCTGGTGCCGAGCAGCACGATGCGCTCGTCGGCGGCCTGGAAGCTCGACGGGGTACGACGCCGGACGTCCTCGATCACGCCGAGCACCGCGACGACGGGCGTCGGCAGGATCGCCGTCTCGCCGGTCTGGTTGTAGAGGCTGACGTTGCCGCCGGTGACCGGGATGCCGAGCTCGAGACAGCCGTCCTTGAGGCCACGGCAGGCCTCGGCGAACTGCCACATCACGTCGGGGTCCTCGGGCGAGCCGAAGTTGAGGCAGTCGGAGACGGCCAGCGGCAGGGCTCCGCCGGTGGCGACGTTGCGGTAGGACTCGGCGAGCGCGAGCTGCGCGCCGGCGTACGGGTCCAGCTTGGCGAAGCGGCCGTTGCAGTCGGTCGAGATCGAGACGCCCAGGTGGGTCTCCTCGTCGACGCGGACCATGCCGGAGTCGGCGGGCTGTGCGAGGACGGTGTTGCCCTGGACGTAGCGGTCGTACTGGTCGGTGATCCACGACTTGTCGCAGAGGTTCGGGCTGGCGACCAGCTGCAGCAGGGTCGCGCGGAGCTCGTCGCCGGTGGTCGGGCGGGCGAGCTTCTCGGCACCGTCGGCCTGCAGCGCGTCCTGCCACGCGGGGCGGGCGTAGGGACGCTCGTAGACCGGGCCGTCGTGCGCGACGGTCCGCGGGGGGACGTCGACGACGGTCTCGCCGTGCCAGGTGATCTCGAGGCGGCCGGTGTCGGTGACCTCGCCGATCACGATGGCCTCGACGTCCCACTTCGCGCAGATCGCCAGGAACGCCGCGATGTCGGCGGGCTCGACGACGGCCATCATCCGCTCCTGCGACTCGCTCATGAGGATCTCCTCCGGCGAGAGCGTGGAGTCGCGCAGCGGGACACGGTCGAGCTCGCAGCGCATGCCGCCGTCGCCGGCGGACGCCAGCTCCGAGGTCGCGCAGGACAGGCCCGCGCCGCCGAGGTCCTGGATGCCGACGACGACGCCGGCCTTGAACAGCTCGAGCGTGCACTCGATGAGCAGCTTCTCCATGAACGGGTCGCCGACCTGGACGCTGGGCCGCTTGGCCGGGCCGTCGGCGTCGAAGGTCTCCGAGGCGAGCACGGAGACGCCGCCGATGCCGTCGCCGCCGGTGCGCGCACCGTAGAGGACGACCTGGTTGCCGACGCCCGACGCCTTGGCGAGGTGCAGGTCCTCGTGGCGCAGCACGCCGATGCAGCCGGCGTTGACGAGCGGGTTGCCGAGGTACGTCGCGTCGAAGACGGCCTCGCCGCCGACGTTCGGCAGGCCCAGGCAGTTGCCGTAGCCACCGACGCCCGCGACGATCCCGGGCAGCACCCGGTGGGTGTCGTCGGCGTCGAGCGGGCCGAAGCGCAGCGGGTCGACGACCGCGACCGGGCGCGCGCCCATCGCGATGATGTCGCGGACGATGCCGCCCACACCGGTCGCGGCGCCCTGGTAGGGCTCGACGTACGACGGGTGGTTGTGGCTCTCGACCTTGAAGCTGACGGCGTAGCCCTGGCCGATGTCGATGACGCCGGCGTTCTCGCCGATGCCCGCGAGCATCGGGCCGATGGGCGTCTCCTGGGGAATCTCGCCGAACTGCCGCAGGTGCACCTTGGACGACTTGTAGGAGCAGTGCTCGCTCCACATGACCGAGTACATGGCCAGCTCGGCACCGGTGGGACGCCGCCCCAGGATCTCGCGGATCCGGGCGTACTCGTCGGCCTTGAGGCCCAGCTCGGACCACGGCTGCTCGCGGTCCGGGTCGCCGGCCGCAACGGCCACGGTGTCGAGGGTGGATCGGATCGGTGCAGAAGCGGTGTCGGCCACGGGACAAATCTATCGGCCGCCCCTCTCAGCTCCTCCGCCCGCTCCCCGATGAGACGGCCGGGCCACCCACGGCACCACCCACCTCGACCGGAGGATCTTCGGTCCCGAACGAACTACACCGTTGTAGTTCGCCCGGAGGCCTGTTACAGGTGTGAATGTTGTGGTTATCGTGACGTGGCCACGACGGTCCGCCCCACCCTTCTCCCTGGAGTTCCCCGCCATGTCTGCCCGGCTCAGCCCCTTGTCCGCACTGCTCGCCGCAGTGCTGCTCGTCGCCCTGCTCGCCCCGCTGCGCAACGGCGGCGAGGGCACCGACGAGACCGGTGTCGACCTGCTGGCCGCCACGACCAACCGGCCCACCCCGGGGAGCTTCACGGGCTACGGCTTCGACCAGTGCAACGCGCCGACCCAGTCGGCGATGGACTCGTGGACCGAGCACTCGCCGTTCTCGGCCGTGGGCATCTACATCTCCGGCAACTCCCGCGCCTGCCGCGAGCAGCGCAACCTCACCCCGACCTGGGTGGCCCGGCAGCTGTCCCGCGGCTGGCACCTGCTGCCGATCACCCTCGGCCCGCAGGCGAGCTGCTCGACGCGGTACCCGAAGTACGGCCGCACCATCGACCCGAAGATCAACCCGGACCCGACGAACTCCTACGCGAAGGCCCGCGTCCAGGCCCGCACCGAGGCCGACCGCGCCGTGACCGCCGCCAAGGCGCTCGGCATCGTCGCGAAGAGCACGCTGTTCTACGACCTCGAGGCCTTCGACCTCGGCAACAGCACCTGCAAGGCGTCGGCCCTCTGGTTCGTCCACGCCTGGACGAACCGGCTCCACGAGCTCGGCTACAAGTCGGGCTTCTACTCCAGCGCGGGGTCGGGCATCAAGATGCTCGACGAGGCGCACCGCAACACCCGTTCGACGCTGACGCTGCCCGACATGCTGTGGATCGCCCGCTGGGACGGCAAGGCCAACACGGCGGTCAGCAGCGAGTACCTCTCCGCGACCGCCTGGCTCCCCGGCGGCCGGGTCAAGCAGTACCTCGGCGGACACAACGAGACCTGGGGCGGCGTGACCATCAACATCGACCGCAACTTCCTCGACATCGGCCGCGGCAGCGTCGCGTCCGCCGAGACCCACTGCGGCGGCGTGCCCGTCGACCTCGGGTCGTACATGGTCCTGCGCACGCCCACCGCGACCTACACGCCGCTGCCCGGCCGGGTGCGCGCCCTGCAGTGCCTGCTCACCGAGAAGAAGCTGTACGCCGGCAGGATCCACGGTCGCTACGACCTCGCCACGCGCCGCGCCGCCCAGGCCTGGCAGCGCAGCAAGGGCTTCCCGACCAGCTCGACGTGGGGCCGCCGCGACTGGGTCAGCCTGACCTCCGCCGGCACCAACCCCGTGCTGAAGTTCGGCTCCTACGGTCCGGCCGTCCGCCGTGCCCAGCGAGCCATGAACGCCGCGATGCCGCGCGCCGGGGTCGAGATCACGGGCGTGTTCGACGCCGCGACCGCGGCGCACGCGGGTGCCTACCGGCGCCAGATCGGGATGTCGTCGTACAACATCGTCAACTCGGCCACCTGGGCCAGGCTGCAGGCCGGGTTCCTCTGACGGACCGGCCCGCGACCAGCCGGCTCAGGCGAAGGTCTGCTCGACCAGCGAGGTGAAGAAGCCCAGCCCGTCGAGGCCGCTGCCGGTGAGCTCCTCGACCGCGTGCTCGGGGTGCGGCATCAGGCCGACGACGTTGCCGCGCTCGTTGGTGATGCCGGCGATGTCGTTGAGCGAGCCGTTGGGGTTGACCTCGAGGTAGCGCGCCACGACCTGGCCCTCGCCCTCGATCCGCGCGAGCGTCTCGGCGTCGGCGACGAAGCCGCCCTCACCGTTCTTGAGCACGATCCGGATCTCCTGGCCCTGCGTGTAGGCGGAGGTCCACGGGGTGCTGGCGTTCTCGATGCGCAGCAGCTGGTCGCGGCAGACGAACCTGCGGTGGTCGTTGCGGATCAGCGCTCCCGGGAGCAGGTGCGACTCGCAGAGGATCTGGAATCCGTTGCAGATGCCCAGGACCGGCATGCCAGCGTGCGCCGCCTCGACGACCTTGTCCATCACCGGGGCGAACCGGGAGATCGCCCCGCAGCGGAGGTAGTCGCCGTACGAGAAGCCGCCCGGGAGGATGACCGCGTCGACGCCCTTGAGGTCCGCGTCGCCGTGCCAGAGCGCGACCGCCTCGTTGCCGCCGATGCGGACCGCGCGCTGCGCGTCGGTGTCGTCGAGCGAGCCAGGGAAGGTGACGACCCCGACCTTCACTGCTCGACGCTCACGGTGAAGTTCTCGATGACCGGGTTCGAGAGCAGCGTCTCCGCCATCTTCTCGACGTCGGCGAGGACGGCGTCGGTGACCTCGCCCGCGATCTCGATCTCGAACCGCTTGCCCTGACGGACGTCGGTGACACCGCTGAAGCCCAGCCGGGGCAGTGCGCCCTGGACAGCCTTCCCCTGCGGGTCGAGGATCTCGGGCTTCGGCATGACAGCTACGACGACTCGGGCCACGGCCCGTACTGTACCGGGGCACACTGGGGGCATGAGCACTCCGTCCCGTCCTGCGTTCGGCGCTGGTTCCCCGTTGAAGCTGGAGTTCCCCCAGTCCCTCGCGGTCTACGACGACTACGCGGCCGCCCAGCGCGCCGTCGACTTCCTGTCCGACGAGAAGTTCCCGGTCGAGCAGTGCATGATCGTCGGCACCGACCTCAAGCGGATCGAGCGCATCACCGGTCGGCTCACGACCGGCCGCGTGGCCGCCGGCGGGATCATGTCCGGCCTCTGGCTGGGCCTGTTCATCGGCCTCGTGTTCAGCATCTTCACCGACGAGAAGACGCTCGCCGTGATCCTCTCGACCATGGTGATCGGCGCTGGCTTCGGCGTGGTGATGGCGCTGGTCGGCTACGCGATGTCCGGCGGGCGCCGGGACTTCTCCTCGGTCAGCGCGGTCGTCGCGACCCGCTACGAGGTGCTCGTGGAGCACAAGGGGGCGGCGCAGGCCCGGGAGCTCCTCGCGAAGCTCCCGGGCGCGCTGCCGAACCCGTTCAGCTGAGCTCGCGCTTGAGGATCTTGCCGGTGGCGGTCATCGGGAGGGACTCGACGATCTCCACGACGCGCGGGTACTTGTACGCCGCCATCTGCTCCTTGCCCCAGGCGACGATCTCGTCGGCGGTGGCGGAGGCACCCGGCTTGAGGATGACGAACGCCTTGATCTCCTCGCCGTGGCTCTCGTGCGGGACGCCGATCACGGCGGCGAGCGAGATCGCCGGGTGGGTCAGCAGGACCTCCTCGATCTCGCGGGGGTACACGTTGAAGCCGCCGCGGATGATCATGTCCTTGGAGCGGTCGACGATGTAGTACCAGCCGTCGGCGTCCTTGCGGCCGAGGTCGCCGGAGCGGAACCAGCCCTCGGCATTGATCGCCTCGGCCGTGGCGTCGGGGCGCTTGTAGTAGCCCTTCATGATGTTGTGGCCCTTGATGGCGATCTCGCCGATCCCGTCGGGGTCCTTGATCTCCTCCCAGCTCTCGGGGTCGATCAGCTTCATCTCGACGCCCGGGATCGGCGTACCGATGGAGCCGACGCGGACCTCCTGGCCGTGACGCGAGAAGCTCGCGACCGGCGAGGTCTCCGAGAGGCCGTAGCCCTCGAGGATCGTGACGCCGAAGCGCTCCTCGAACTGGTGGTGCACCTCGACGGGCAGCGCGGCGCCACCGGCGACGGCGACGCGGAGGTTGGCGGCGAGGGTCTTCACGTCGACGCTGTCGTCGAGTGCGTTGAGCAGGCCCCAGTACATGGTGGGGACGCCGGCGAAGAAGGTCACCGACTCCTTGAGCATCAGGCCGATGGCCGGGGCGGCCTCGAAGCGGGGCAGCATCACGACGGTGCCACCGAAGGCGAAGCCGCCGTTCTGGATGACCGTCTGGCCGAAGGAGTGGAACAGCGGCAGCACGCACAGGAAGGTGTCGGGACGCTCGGCGTCCGCGCCGAAGAGGTCCTTGCCGGCAAGCGCGTTGTCGCGCATGTTGCGGTGGCGCAGCTCGGCACCCTTGGGCTGGCCGGTGGTGCCGGAGGTGTAGAGGATGACGGCGGTGTCGTCGTCGTCCACGTCGACGGTGTCGAAGGTCGGGGCCTGGCCGGCGAGCGCCTGGCCGAGGGTCTCGGTGCCCTCGATCGGGGAGGCGGCGGTCGGGTCGGCGGTCACCATGAAGAAGTGCTCGCAGCCGTCGGCCTGCTGGAAGCCGGCGTACCCCTCGGCGCCGATCGCGAGGTCGGGCGTGCCCTGGAAGGCGAAGTAGGCCTTCGCGTCCGAGTCACCCAGGTGGTAGGCGACCTCGCGGCCCTTGAGCAGCACGTTGAGCGGGACGACCGTCGCGCCGGCCTTGAGGATGCCGTAGTAGATGATCGTGAAGTAGGGCAGGTTCGGGCAGCTCAGCGCGACCTTGTCGCCGGGCTTGATGCCGCGCGAGACCAGCAGGTTCGCGACCTGGTTGGCGGCGCCGTCGACCTGCGGGTAGGACAGGCGCGTGTCGCCGAAGACGATCGCGGTGCGGTCGGGGTAGGTCTGGGCGCTGTTCTCGAGGAAGCCGGCGAGGTTCGTCATGGCCACAAACTACTGGCCGGTCGTGACCGGGGTCACTGGTCAGCGGAACACATCGGCACGGGTGGCCTTTGTGCTCGCGCCCAGCCGACCCAGCCAGCCGGACTCGCCAGCCGGCTCAGAACCTCTCGCCCGTGAGCCGCTCGTAGGCCTCGATGTAGCGCGAGCGGGTCCGCTCGATGACCTCGGCGGGCAGCGGCGGCGGGGCCTCACCCGAGGCCTTGTCCCAGCCGCTCTCGGCGGAGAGGGCCCAGTTGCGCACGATCTGCTTGTCGTACGACGGCTGGGCCCGGCCCGGCTGCCAGTCGTCGGCGGGCCAGTAGCGCGAGGAGTCCGGCGTGAGGACCTCGTCGGCGAGCACGATCGGCCCGCCCGCGCTCGCGACCCCGAACTCGAACTTCGTGTCAGCCAGGATGATCCCCTGCTCGCGGGCGATCTCCTCCGCGCGGCCGTAGACCTGCAGGGTCAGGTCGCGCAGGGCAGCGGCGGAGTCGGCGCCGACGGTGGCGACGACGGCGTCGTAGGAGACGTTCTCGTCGTGGTCACCGAGGTCGGCCTTCGTGGCGGGGGTGAAGATCGGCTCCGGCAGGCGGCTGCCGTCCTCCAGACCGGCCGGCAGCGCGATGCCGCAGACCTCGCCCGAGGCGCGGTAGTCGAGCAGGCCGGATCCAGTCAGGTAGCCGCGCGCGACGCACTCGACCGGGAACATCTCGAGCCGCTCGCAGATCACGGCACGCCCCCGCACCGCGTCCGGTACGTCGGACGAGACCACGTGGTTCGGCACGAGCGACGCGAGCTGCTCGAACCACCACAGCGACATCCGGGTGAGGATCTCGCCCTTGTCCGGGATGGTCGTCTCGAGCACGAAGTCGAAGATCGAGAGGCGGTCGCTGGCGACCATCAGCAGCTTGCCGGTGTGCGCACCCTCGGTGACCTCGTAGAGGTCGCGCACCTTGCCCGAGTGCAGGTGGCGGGTGCCGGGGAGCTCCGGAGCGGGCGGGATGTTCGCGAGCGTCACGGGCGACAGCCTATTGACCCTCGCCGGCCTCAGTCACAGCCGAGGCCCTCGCGGTACTCGAGCGGCACCTTTCCGCGCCCGACCTGCGCCGCGAAGTCCCACACGACCTCGGACCAGTCACCCTCGTCGACGATCGCCTTCAGCGGCGCCCACGTGCGGCTCGAGGCCAGCGCGTCCTGGGCTGCCTGCATCCCGGCGGAGTCACCGTCCTTCTTCGCCCGGGCGAACTCGTCGATCCACGCACAGGTCACGGTGCCGGTCACCCGGGCGGTGAGGTGGTACATCGCCAACGCGTCGCTGGGCACCGACGCCCGGTCGAAGCCCTGGGGAAGCGGCAGCTGGGCGAGCATGTCGGCGATCACGCCCGGTCGCTCCGCGTCGGTGACGGCCTCGGCGGGCAGCGCGTCCTGGAGGCCCGCCCGGTCCACCAGGACCAGGTCGTCGAGCAGCGCACGGAAGGCGGACTCGTCCATGCCCGAGCCCCGCACCTCGAGGGTGTAGGCGCCCTCCACCGGCCTGATCACCGTGTGGTCGGTGGCGTTGTAGGCCCACATCTTCGACTCCTTGCCGAGGAGGTCGACCTGCTCGGGGGTGCCGATGTCGCTGCGGTCGGCAACGTAGTCGTCGTACTCCGCAGCGAGGCGCCAGTGGATGCTGAGGTCGCGGTCGCCCTGCTGGTAGGAGATCTCGCCGCCCCACCTCGGGTCGTCGTCCACGTTGCCGACGGTCCAACCGGACTGCTCGAGCACGGCGCGGTCGCCGCTCCCGGCGGGTGCGGGGGCCGGCTCGATCCGGTCCTGTTGCTTCTGCTCGCCCAGCCACACGACGCCGCCGACCACGGCGGCGACGGACGCGGCCGCGGCGAGCGCAGGCAGCCACCGGTGGCGGCGGGGCGGGGCGGTGACCTCGGGGGCGGACTCGGTGGACAGGCTCATGATCTCCTCCAGCAGCTCGGCGCGGCCCTCGCGGATCGGGAGCCGGGCGACGTCGGCATCGGTGATGCTGCGGTTCATCGGAGCTCCTCCTTCGGGCTCGTCGGGACGGGTTCACCAGGGAGATGTCCGGCCGGTGGCGGATCGTTGCCGAGCAGCTCGCGCAACCGCGCCCTCGCCCGTGACAACCGCGGCCGGACGACGGTCCCGGGCAGCCCGAGAACCTCACCGATCTCGCGCGCCTCGAGCCCCTCCCACAGGTGCAGCTGGAGCACCTCCTCGTCGCGGGCGCTGAGCCGCTGCATCGCGGCGCTCACGTCGGCGCGGTGGGCGACCTCGTCGGCGAGGTCCGCGACGGCGTGCGCGAGCTGCTGCCGCAGGCGGTCGCCGAGGGCGGCGCGGCGGCCGTCGCCGCGGCGCTGGTTGGCGAGGGTACGACGCGCGACGCCGTACAGCCACGGGCGTGCGGCCTCCCCGTCGGGCACGTGCGCGAGCCGGCGCCACGCGACCAGGAAGGTCTCGGCAGTCACGTCGGCGGCGTCCTCCGGCCGGTCGGTACGACGCAGGGCGAAGCCCAGCACGGCGTCGAAGTGCGCGTCGTAGAGCAGGCGGAAGTGGTCCTCCCGAACGGAGATGTCCCTCATGCCCCTCCCATGTCCGGATCCGGGACGATCGTTGCACCCGGTTTCGCGGTGTATCTACACTGACTTACATCACTTATGGTCCGAGGAGGGCGCCATGACCCGGGAACCCCGCCCCGACTTCCTGCTGGTGGGCGCGCCGAAGGCCGGCACCAGCGCCCTCCACCTCGCGCTCGCCGCCCACCCCGACGTCTTCGTGACGACCCCCAAGGAGCCGAAGTTCTGGCTCTGCGAGGACGCGCCGCCGCCGCACTGGGGCGGGCCCGGCGACCGCCACTCCCAACGGGAGTGGGTCTGGCAGGCACAGGCGTACGCCGACCTGTTCCGCCCCGCCCCGCCGCACTCCGTGCGGGGCGAGTCGACGCCCTTCTACCTCTGGCACCGCGGGGCGCAGCGCCGGATCGCGGACGCCCTTCCGGACGTGCGGCTCGTGGCCGTCGTACGCGATCCGATCGACCGGGCCTACAGCAACTGGATGCACCTCTGGTCCGACGGCCTCGAGACGGAGGCCGACTTCGAGACCGCCTTCGCCCGGCAGGACGAGCGGATCGCCGCCGGCCATGCGCCCTTCTGGCGCTACCGTGACCTGGGCCTCTACGGCGAGCAGCTGCGCGACCTCTACAAGCTGGTCGACCCTGCGCGGGTGCTGATCGTGCGCTACCGCGACATCGTCGACCACCCGGTCGAGACCGTCGACCGGACCTGCCGCTTCCTCGGCATCCGCGAGGGCCAGGTCGCCGGCATCCCCCGCGACAACTCGCGGCCCTACGTCGCCCCCGGCTGGCGTCCTCGCGTGTTCGGCCCGGCCGTGCGCGCCGGCGCGTGGGCCGGGCAGTTCGCCGCGCCCGAGGTCTGGCGCAGGCTCAGCGTGCCGGTCGTCGCGCGGCTGCAGAACAGCGACGCGCACCGGCCCTCACTGACCCCCGAGCAGCGCGAGCGGCTGATCCCGGCGTTCGCCGACGACATCGCCCTGCTGTCCGACCTGACCGGCGAGGACTTCTCCGACTGGCTCTCCACCCGCGACCGCGGGTCCTTCGCCGAGCGGGCCGGCGCGCAGCGCTGACGTCCGGGCGAGGCCGAGAGGGAGTTTCACCGGCCGGCCGGTGAATCTGTCGTACTTGGACGACGAAACTCACGCTTGGACGATGAAGCTTCGTCGTCCAAGCGTGAGTTTCACCGGCCGGCCGGTGAAACTCACCACGGGACGAAATGTGCGGTCCGGCCGCCACCCCGTCAGCGGACGACCGTGACCAGGTCGTGCGCCCCGTCCGGGCGTGCGGCCTCGACGTAGAACCGCACCCGCCCGTCCGGCAGCGGTACGGCGGACGCGTACCGCCAGGCGCCGTCGCCATGGGGCGACGAGATCGGCGGCCCGGCGACCGCGACGTAGCGCGCTCCGTCCCACGCGGCGACGCCGGTGGTCTCGAACCAGTTCGAGTCGGCGTCCGGGCGACCGTCGTAGAGGATCGTGCGCGGGCGGCCGGCGACGTCGGGCAGCACGGTCGTGGCGCGGGCGCCGCGGGCGTCCCACTCGCCCGGGCGGCCGGCGAGCACCTCGCCCTCGTCGGTCCAGGACAGGCCGTCGGCGCTGCGCAGCAGGCGGCTGGTCATCCGGTCCTCGTGGCCGGTCTCGGTGAGCGGGTGGCAGCACAGGAGCATCTCCCAGCCGCCGTCGACACGGACGACCACGGGGTCCTTGACCGCGACCGCGTCGTCACCCGGGAGCACCACCCGCCGCTCCCCGCCGGGCAGCTCGGCCGGAGTGGCGGCGGTCAGGCTGTCGACCCACCAGTGCTTGGAGCCCGGGGTCGCGCACGACAGGTAGAGCCGCCAGCCGACGCCGGGGACCGGCACCAGGACCGGGCGCTCGAAGGACTCGCAGCCGAAGGCCTCGCGGTGCACCTCGGCGACGGTGGTGAAGTGCTCGCCGTCCGACGAGCTCGCCACGACGACGCTGACGCCCCGTCCCTCGGCCAGCGGGCGGCGGACGCGGTAGGTCAGCCAGTAGGTGCCGTCGACCAGCACCGCGCTCGCGGCACCGGCCCAGTTCCCCGCCCCGGCGGCCGGGGCGGGCACCACGACCCGCGCGTCGTCGTACGTCGGGACGGAGAGGGCAGCGAGGGTCATGGGCCGATCATACTCGACCGAATCACTCCACTTTGGGGGTCGATGCACGGAGCCGGAACGGCGGGTGGCACAGTGTCGCCATGACGGAGTCCGCACCGACCCCCGCCACCGCGTTCGCCCACGGCCCGATCGTCTGGGACGACGAGATCTGGGTCCTTGCCCGCCACGAGGCCGGCGACCGCCTGGGCCTGACCCTCCACCATCGCGAGGAGGAGGGCCTTGGACAGCTCTCCGACGAGCACGCGTCGCAGCTGGGCCGCATCGGCAACCGCCTGGTCCGGATCATCGAGCACCTGCCCGGTGCCGGCCGGGTCGACCTCGGCCGGGTCACCACCGGCAGCCACGTCCAGCTCACCTTCGAGTTCGACGGCGTGACCGAAGCGCAGCTGCACGAGGTCGCCGTGAAGCTGGCCAACTGGGGCGGAATCGCCCGCGCCTGACCCCGTTCTCGCCTAGAGTCCCCCCAGCCAGGGGGGATTCCGGGAAGAAGGGGACGTCGTGTCGGGACCCGTCCTGCTCGCACGCCCCCGCCTGCACGCCGTCCTCGACCGCGACGAGCCCCGCCTCGTCGTGCTGTCGGCCCCGAGCGGCTCGGGCAAGACCAGCCTGGTCCGCTGCTGGGTCGCTCCCCGTGACCCCGCCACCGTCCTCTGGGTGACGCTCGAGACCGACCACGTCGCGCGCTCGAACTTCTGGCAGGCGGTCCTGACCAGCGCCGGGCGGCACGGCATCCTCACGCCCGAGGCCGCCGCTGGCTTGGTCGGCGACGTGGAGCGCAGCGACGACCTGGCCGCCCTGGTGGCCGGTGCGCTCGAGGGACGCGGCCCGCTCGTGCTGGTCGTCGACGCCCACGAGCGCCTGCGCGACGACACCGGCGCGGTCGACGCGGACCTCACCCGGCTGGTGCGGCTGCTGCCCGACCTCGAGGTCGTGGTCACCACCCGGACGACGACCGGGATCGCCAGTCCCGGACGCACCCTGCGCGGCGAGGTCGAGCTGCTCACCGCGACCGACCTGGCCTTCTCGGTCGAGGAGACGCGCGAGCTGCTCGCGAGGTTCGGCACGCCCGGCGCGGCCGACCACGCCGAGCGCCTGCACGCCGCGACCGACGGCTTTCCGCTCGCCGTCCGCGCCGGCATGCTCGCGCTCGCCCGCTCGGGCCCCGACCACGACGGGATCGACTGGCAGTCGCTGGTCGCCGAGGACCTCCGCGTGCAGCTGGCCGAGGGGTCGGCGTACGACTTCGTGCTCGCGACCTGCCTGCCGCCGTACTTCGACACCGACCTTGCCATCGAGCTGACCGGCACCTCCGACGTCAAGGAGATCCTCGCCGATCTCGAGTGGAACGGCTTCGGGCGGTGGATCCCGTTCGCCCCCGGCCGCCAGGTGTTCCAGTACGTCGAGTCGCTGCGTGCGGCCGTGCTGGTCGACGCCGCCGGCCTGCCGGCCGCGAAGCAGGCCCGGACCGCGCAGCTCGTGGCGACCTGGCTGCACCGCAACGGCAACTACGAGGCCGCGTTCGAGATCGCGGTCGGGGCCCGGCAGTACAGCGTCGCCGGACGCGTGTACGCCGCCCTCGTGGCCAGCAACCCGGAGACCATCACGACCGGGCGCTTCGACCGCCAGCTCGCGACGGTGCCGCGCAGTGCTCTGACGCAGTACCCCGCGCTCGCGCTCGGCCGCGGCCTGGCCTGCCACCGCAACCCGGCGCTGCTGGGAGCGGCGGCCGAGTACTTCCGGATCCCGGCCGCGTGGACCGGCCCGCGCCTGCCGGAGATGCCTCCCGGCGAGGTGGTGATGGGGCACACCGCCAAGGTCGCCAGCCTCCGGGTGCTCGGGCGCTTCGACGAGTCCGCCCGGGCGGCCCAGCAGGCCCTGGCCTACTTCGACACCATCCCCGCCGGGGAGCAGCACCACGTCGCCGACCTCGGCGCGACGCTGCTGCGGCACCTGTCGTACTCCCTCTTCCAGGACGCGCAGGTCGACGCTGCGCGGGGAGCCGCGATGCGGGCCATCACGATGAGCACGCGACCGGAGTCGCTCAACCACACGGCCGTCTACGCCGCCGGCTTCAACGCGCTCGACGGGCGCAACACCGAGGCGCGGGCCGCGCTCGCCCACGTCGACCCGGGTGCCTGGCGACCGGGTCAGACGACGACCTACGGGAACGCGCTCGGCCGGATCGGCCAGGCGGCGCTGTACCTCGACGAGTTCGAGCTCGCCGCCTCCATCGCGGAGTACGACGGCTGCCCGTTCGCCGTCGCCTCGGAGTTCTGGCCGTTCGTCACCTGGACCCTCATGCACGCGCGGCTGGGCCTGGGCCGCGCGACGACCGAGGCGCACCGCGTGGAGGCGGCCCTCTCCCGCACCCCCGCCCCGCCCGGTACGGCCGACAGCCTCGGCTCCGCCGCCGTCCGCTCGGCACTGGCGATCCTGTGGCTGGCCGCGGGCAACCGCACGAAGGCCGGGCCACTGCTCCGGCTGCGCACGCGCTACACCGGCCAGCTGGCGCCCGCCGTCCTGCTCGGCCGGCTGCTCGCGGGGAAGGCGTCCGAGGCCCTCGCCGCACTCCCCCAGCTCGAGACCCGGCCGGGCCACACCACCCGGTCGACCGCCGCCGCGCTCACCCTCGGCGCCGCGGCCGCCCTGCGCACGGACCGCCCGGACACCGCGGCCGCGCTGCTCGACCGGGTGCTGGCGCTCGTCGGGCCGCAGGGCGCGCGGGCGCACCTGATGTACCTCCCGGCTGCCGACCTGGCCGCGCTGCGCGGGCTCGCGGACGACCAGGGCGACGACATGCTCCGCGGCTACCTCGCCGGCCCGGTGCCGGAGTGCGTGACGGGCGGGACGCTGGCGGCACCGCTGACTCCCCAGGAGCAAGCGGTCATCGCGGCCTTCGCCCAGAACGCCACGCGCGCCGGCGTCGCGGCCGCGCTCCACGTCACGGAGAACACCGTGAAGACGCACCTGCAGCGGATCTACCGCAAGCTCGGCGTCAACTCCCGCGAGGCCGTCATCGAGAAGGCGATCGAGCTGGACCTGCTGGCACCGAGGTGACTCCCGGAGCCGGGTGACCCACCGGGCGACATCGGGCACAGAACGTTGTCACGTCCTCATTTGTGAGGGTTCGCTGGACCTGCCGGGCGTGGGGTCCGGCCCTCGGACCGAAGGTGCTCCCCCTTGCTCTCCTCCCTCCGGCAGGCGTTGTCCTGCACCGTGCATTGCCTTGCCCTGACCGTGGCCTGCGGCACGCTCGCGATCGTCGGCACCACCACTCCAGCCGCGGCGGCCGCCGCTGCCGCGCCGGGCGACTCGTGCGCCCCGCTCGGCAGCTCCGGCGCGACGACCCGGCTCCCGATCGAGACCGGGACCGACTACCCGGACCACTTCGCCGTGGACGCCGACGGCTCCCTCCTGGTCACCGACTCCGGGGCCGGCCAGGTCGTGCGGCTGACCCGGTCCAGCTCGGGCTGGAACCGCTCGGTCGTCGCCACCGGCGTGGGCAACGTGACCAGCATCGCGATCGACGACTCCGACGGAGCCCTGTGGGTCGTGCGCTACCCGGACCAGCTGGTCAAGCTGACCCCGTCGGGGCCGGGCTACACCGTCGCCGACACCATCAGCGGTGGATTCCTCTCCGGCCTCGGCGGCATCGACGTCGCCCCCGACGGGGACCTGTTCGTCAGCATCAACGCCGGATCGTTCGGCTCCGGCGGCGTGGTCCGCCTCGCCGCCGGGTCGGGCATGGCGCAGTCCCAGGTGGTGGGCGGCCTCGACGCGCCGCACCAGGTCACCGTCGACGAGCACGGCGCGGTCTACGTGGCCAGCTACACCCGCGTGGTGAAGGCGGTCCGCAACGGCGGCAGCTGGATCCGGACGGATGCCGTCACCGGCCTCGGCAGCGGCCAGGGTGTCGCCGTCGACAGCACCGGCACGATCTGGCTCAGCACCTCCGAGGACCCCGGTGTCTGGACGGCGGCCCCGTCGGACGGCGGGTATGCCGCCCCGCAGCTCTACGCCCCCTGGGGCGCGGAGTACGCCACCACCCTCGCGATCACCGAGGACGACACCGTTTTCGTCTCCGACTTCGAGCGCCTGTGGGCCTTCGGCCCCACCACGGTCCAGGCGGTCGACGACACCGTCTCGGCGAGCGGCCCGGTCACCACCGACGTGCGCGCCAACGACACCACCACCACCACGACCCTGGCCCGGCCGAGCGTCGTGGGTGCCCCGGCGCACGGCACGGCGACCGTCAACGATGACGGCACGATCACCTACACCCCGACGCCCGGCTGGGCCGGCACCGACCACTACGCCTACGAGGTGCGGGACGACGCCTCGCCGGCGCAGGTCTGCAGCGTCGCCACGGTCACCGTCACGGTCACCGGCAACGATGGCTGCTTCGGTACGCCGTCCTCCGCCCTCGGCTACCGGGTCGAGGGGACACACGACCTCGCCGAGCCGACCGGGATCGCCGTCGACGCGCGCAACATCGTCTTCATCTCCGACGTCGGCCAGGAGAAGGTCATCGGCTGGGGCCCGGGGAGCGGCCCGTCGGTGGTCGACGGTCACGCCGGCCTCGACCCGCAGGGCATCGCCGTCGACGCGGACGGCGATGTCTACTACGCCGACGAGGGCGCGCACGAGATCGTGAGGATGACCTGGTCGGAGAGCGAGTCCGGCTACACCGACCGCACCGTCCTCGCCTCGGGCCTCCAGCGTCCCTCGGGCGTCGCGGTCGACCCTGACGGCAACGTCTTCTTCGCGGAGAACTCCAGCGGCCACGTCCACCGCCTGACTCCCTCAGGCTCCGGCTACACGTCCTCGTTCGTCGCCTCCGGGTTCGACCGGCCGCGCGGCATCGCCCTCGACACCGCCGGCAACCTGTACGTCGCCGACAGCACGCACGACCGGGTCGTGAAGCTGACCAGGTCCGGTGCCGACTACGACCGCAGCGTGATCTCGACCAGCGTCGACGCGCCCACCGGCGTGGGCGTCGCCCCCGACGGGACGGTCTACGTGGGCGACAGCGGCCACCACCGGGTGCTGCAGCTGACGCCGGACGGCGAGGGCTACGCCCAGTCGGTCGTCGCGGTGTGGGGCAGCCACGTCCCGACCTGGGTCGCCGCGTTCGGCACCGACAACCTCCTCGTCACCGACAGCGACAGCGGCGAGGTCGTGATCATGGGCCGCGTCGGCATCACGGCGGAGGAGGACGCCGACGCCACCACGGCACCCGACGCGGTGACGACCGACGTACGGACCAACGACACTCTCCCCGACGGCATGCCGGTGTCCGCGCCGACCATCGGCAGCCAGCCGCCGGGCGGCAGCGCGACCGTCGAGGACGACGGGAGCATCACCTACGCCCCGGACGCCGGCTTCTCGGGCCGCGACCGCTACACCTACGAGAACCGGGTCAAGGAGAAGTCGACCCAGCAGATCCCGGACCTCGGCACCTACGAGGTCGACATCGACATCTGCGCCGTCGGCCGGGTCACCGTGGACGTCGCGAACGTGTTCACACCCGGACCCGGGGTGAGCACGCCCCAGAACCAGCAGGTCGTCACCCCGCTGTCCGGGATCGCCACCACCAACGGCAAGCCGCTGGACCCGGCCGGCGTCAGCGTCGAGCAGGACGGGGCCCACGGCACGGTCATGACCGACGGCTCGACCGGCGCCGTCACCTACCTGCCCCACCACGGGTTCACCGGCACCGACAGCTTCGAGCTGAAGGTCTGCGACACCTCCGCACCGGTGCAGTGCTCCGAGGTCACCGTGCCGGTCACGGTCGGCGGCAACGCCGTCAGCGCCGCCGACGCGAACGAGACGACGTCCGTCGGTACGCCGGTCACGACCGACGTGCTCGCGACGACCACCTCGTCGTCGGGCCAGGAGCTGGCCGCCCCCACCGTCGTCGACGAACCCGACCACGGCACCACGACGGTCGGCGAGGACGGCGTCACCTACACGCCGGAGGCAGGCTTCTCCGGCGAGGACGCGTACGACGTCCGGGTCTGCGACACCAGCACTCCGTCGCCGGTCTGCGACACCGCCACCGTCGCGATCACGGTGCAGAACGTCTTCATCGACGACGCGGTGCTCTCGACGGCGTACGAGACCCCGGTGACGGTCCCGGTCGGCGACCTGACGACGACCTCCGGCAAGCCGCTCGACCCGAGCAGCGCGACGCTGGTGACCGCGGCGACCCAGGGCACCGTCCGCCTCGACGGCGAGCCGGACACCGTGCACTACGCGCCGAACGACGGGTTCAGCGGCGACGACACCTTCGTGCTCCGGGTCTGCGACACCTCCGCGCCCGTGCAGTGCCACGACGTCACGGTCACCGTGACCGTGGGCGCGAAGGCAGAGCC
Source organism: Nocardioides sp. Root240 (assembly GCF_001428825.1). GTDB lineage: Bacteria > Actinomycetota > Actinomycetes > Propionibacteriales > Nocardioidaceae > Nocardioides. The sequence goes on from NZ_LMIT01000011.1 coordinate 247,928, forward strand.
GGGCCAGCCGACCCTCACCGTCGACGCACCCTCCGCCGTCGCTCTGAAGGTGGACCGTGCGGGCAGGACCCTGCCGGCGAGCCTGTCGGCGCGGGTGACGATCTCCGGCGTGCGTACCGCCCGCGCATCGGTCGGGACAGCGACGCTCTACGGTCCCGTCACGAGGCTCTCGTCCACGATGTGCACCGCGGCACGGGCCGTCGCGAGCGTCCCGTTCATCCCGGCCAACGGAACCCTGAGCACCGGGCCAGTCCCGGTGAAGCGTCCCGGCTACTACACGTGGGTGGTCTCGACGAGCGCGGACGACGACAACGCTGCAGCGCGCAGCCGGTGCGGGGCACGCGCGGCCAGCACGCTGGTCCACCGCATGGCGATCGGCAAGCTCAGGTTCGAGACCGGATTCACCGGAACCACCCCGTCCGGCACCCGCCGATCGCAGCCGGCCCGGTTCACGATCCCGGCGCTCGGCCTGCGGGCCGACCTGGTGACCTCCGGCATCCGTCGCGGCGCCATGGTCATCCCGACCAGCATCGCCAAGGGCGGCTGGCTGGCCCGCTCGGCGGCACCCGGCGATCTCGTCGGTACGACGGTGCTCGCCGGCCATGTCTCGGACCGGCGGGACCGGCCCGGTGCCTTCGGCAAGCTGCGCCGGGCCCGCCCCGGCCAGGTGGTCACGGTGCGGGCGGGCTCCGGACGGATCCAGAAGTACCGGATCACGTCGGTGACCTCGCAGGCGCGCACCCGCGGGCTGACGGTCTCCACCACCGGCCCGCACCGGCTGGTCCTGGTCACCTGCACCGGCAAGGTGACCTACCGCAACGGCCACTTCCACTACACGAAGAACCTGGTGGTGACCGCCGTACCGATCGGGTGACGTCGGGTGACCTGCCGGGTGACATCCGGAGCAGGCCGTTGCCGCGGCCCAGCCACGCGGGTTGGCTGGGACCGTCGGTGACGTGGCCGACGTCCAACAGCTCGGGCGCCGCGTGTGGGGCGTGACGTCCCGACCACGCGCGGCCACAGACCGGCTCGTCCGGGCGGACCTACCCCCCAGGTCCGTCCGGACGCGCCTCTTCTAGGCGTGTCCTAGGCTCGGAGACATGTCCGTCGTGAAGATCAACGCCATCCAGGTCCCGCCGAACGCCGGCCCCGAGCTGGAGAAGCGGTTCGCCGCACGGGCCGGCGCCGTCGAGGGATCCCCCGGCTTCCTCGGCTTCCAGCTGCTGCGCCCGACCGCGGGCGAGGACCGCTACTTCGTCGTGACCCACTGGGCCGACGAGGAGTCCTTCGCCGCGTGGCGCGACGGCCAGGGCCGCGCCGCCCACGCCGAGCAGCCGGGCGAGCCTCAGCGCAGGCCGGTCGCGACCGGTGCGGACCTGCTGGAGTTCGAGGTCGTGCTGGACGTCAAGCCAGCCTGAGACGCACTCCGTACGACGAGCAGGAACGCCAGCACGATCGGCCCGCTGGCGCCGACCATGGTCCCGGCGAGGAAGCCGTCGATCGTGCCGTAGACCGGCGTGGCCAGGACGGTCGTGAGCGCGGCCGACGGCGTGGCCAGGGCCGCACCCCAGAGCAGGGCGCGCCACTGCCCCTCCGCGATGCCGCGGCCCCGGCGCGCGGACCGCAGCGCGCCGAGCAGGCAGATCACGACGAGCCCGGTCGCGGGGACCACGTGGCCGATCCACAGGCTGGCGCCGGGGACCTGCGCCGGCAGCGGCGCGAAGCGGGCGGCCAGCCAGCAGGAGCCGGCGACGGAGACGATGGCCGCGGCGACGTACTGGCGTCGGGCGTCGGCGACCGGCGCGACCCTGCGGGACGGCTGGGTGAGGAGGAAGGCGATCGCGCCGCCGGCCGGGGCGACGACGCCGAGCGTCGACGCGCCCACGTCGAGGCCCACCATCAGCTCGATGCCGTGGTCGAGGCGGCCGAGGCCGACCCAGAGCAGCCGCAGCAGCGGAGCGGTCAGCATGAACGCCAGGTTCATGCCGATCCACGCGCGGTGGCTGACCAGGTCGCGGCGCCGGATCGCGACCAGTGCGATCGCGGCGCTGGTCACCGTCGAGGTCGCCAGCACCCACAGCTGGAGGTCGAAGGCGGAGCCGCCGAAGTAGGCGATCTGCGGCGCGGCCAGCAGGAAGGCGTACGCCGCCGCCATGCTCACGCCCATGAGGAGCAGGTAGGTGCGGCCGGTCCACCGGTGCACGCCGGGACGGCGCCGCAGGCGCGCGGAGTACTGCAACGTCGCCAGCGCGAGGGCCAGCGCTCCGGTGGAGGTGTGCACCAGCATCACGACGCGGTGCGCGCGGTAGTCCTCGGCCCGCAGGGCGACGACCGAGCCGTGCCCGTAGGCGAAGTCGTGGCCCGCAGCGCGGCCCTGCAGCGCGTCCTGCAGCCGAGGGGCGCCGGCGTCGAAGAAGTGCCAGAAGGAGGTGAACGCCAGTGGGAAGTAGCCGACGGCGACGAGGACGACGGCCCCCAGGGCGATGCGGGGCAGGGTCCTCGACGTGCTCACGGCAACGTTGTAGCAGCCGCGCGCCTCGGTCGTCTCTGTGGCGATGGCCACGTCCGGCTCCGCGCTCCCGCGGCGTCGACCGGCGCGGTGCTCAGCCGCTGAGCCGGGCGGCGCGGCGCAGGTCGGCCGCGACCGCGGCCCGGCTGCCCCACGTGACGAGGCGGCCGAGCCCGGCGCCGCGGACGATGAAGTCGGCGGTCACCCGGCAGCCGTCGCCGTCGGGCACGAAGGCCAGCTCGAGGCGCGCCCGGAAGGGACCGCAGGTGCCCTCCTCCGCCCAGCGGTACGGCGGCTCGGCGAGCGTCGTCCGCATGCGGGGGCGCACGCCCGGGACCACCGTGACGTCGGTCCAGGTGTCGAGGTCGGGGGCGACGTCGGCCACCCCACGCAAGGAGGACTGCCACTGCGGCCGGTTCCGCGGGTCCGCGAGGTAGGCGTAGGCCCGGTCCGCCGGGACCGGGAAGGCGACCTCGATCCTGGTCAGAGGATCGCGCCCGGCTCGTAGGCAGCCGCGGCCGGGTTCTGCGCCACGATCGCGGCGACCTGGCGGCAGACCTCCTGGGTCTGCGCGACCGCGGCACCGGTGAAGGTGATCGGGTCCGCGACCAGCGACTGCAGCTGCTCGGTCGTGAGGCCGAGCCGGTCATCGGCGGCGAGCTTGGCGAAGACGTCGTTCTCGGCCTGGCCCTGGCGCATGGCCAGCGCCGTACCGACGGCGGCCTCCTTGATCGCCTCGTGCGCGGCCTCGCGGCCCACACCGTTGCGGACCGCGGCCATCAGCACCTTGGTGGTGGCGAGGTAGGGCAGGTAGCGGTCGAGCTCGCGCTGGATGACCGCCGGGAAGGCGCCGAACTCGTCGAGCACGGTGAGGAAGGTCTGGAACAGGCCGTCGACGGCGAAGAAGGCATCGGGCAGGGCCACCCGTCGTACGACCGAGCAGGAGACGTCGCCCTCGTTCCACTGGTCGCCGGCGAGCTCGCCGACCATGGAGAGGTAGCCGCGCGTGACGACGGCGAGCCCGTTGACCCGCTCGCAGGAGCGGGTGTTCATCTTGTGGGGCATCGCGGACGAGCCGACCTGGCCCTCCTTGAAGCCCTCGGTGACGATCTCGTTGCCGGCCATCAGGCGGATCGTGGTGGCGAGGTTGGAGGGCGCCGCGGTCAGCTGGACCAGCGCGGAGAGCACGTCGAAGTCGAGGGAGCGCGGGTAGACCTGGCCGACGCTGGTCAGCACCCGGTCGAAGCCAAGGTGCCGGGCCACCCGCTGCTCGAGGTCCGTCAGCTTGTCCGCGTCGCCGCCCAGCAGGTCGAGCATGTCCTGGGCGGTGCCCATCGGGCCCTTGATGCCGCGCAGCGGGTAGCGGGCGAGCAACTGCTCGATGCGCTCGACGCCGATCATCAGCTCGTCGGCGACCGTCGCGAACCGCTTGCCCAGCGTGGTCGCCTGCGCGGCGACGTTGTGGGAGCGACCGGCCATGACCGTCGTCTCGTGCTCGGCGGCCAGCCGGCCCAGGCGAGCGAGGGTGGCGATCGCGCGGTCGCGGAGCAGCGCGAGGGACTGCTTCACCTGCAGCTGCTCGACGTTCTCGGTGAGGTCGCGGCTGGTCATGCCCTTGTGGATGTGCTCGTGACCGGCCAGCGCGGCGAACTCCTCGATCCGCGCCTTCACGTCGTGGCGGGTGATCCGCTCGCGGTCCGCGATGCTCTGCAGGTCGACGACGTCGACGACCTTCTCGTAGGCCTCGACGACCCCGTCGGGCACGTCGATACCGAGGTCCTTCTGCGCCTTGAGGACGGCGATCCACAGCTGCCGCTCGAGGACGATCTTGTGCTCGGGCGACCAGATCTCGGCGAGGTCGGCGGCGGCGTAGCGGGTGGCGAGGACGTTCGGGACGGTCACGGTGGCCCATTCTCCCACTCGCGGAGAACAGGTCCGAATCGCACGTGCTCAGACGAGAACGACGGCGTCGACGTCAGCGACCAGGATCCGCGTGTCGAGCGCACCGTTCCACTCGACGCTGACGCCGTGACGCTCCAGCAACGGAATCACCTCGTCCCTCATCAGTACGACGGTCAGACGCTGGTAGGCCTCGTCCTGGTTCAGTCGAAACGCCGGCATCTCGGGCTCTGGAAGCCAGGCCATCGCTCGATCAGCCACCGAGCACCTGCCCCAGCTCGAGCCGCACGGTCCCGTGGTCTGCCACGACCACCTCACCCGAACGAGCGAAGTCATCAAGGCGCAGCAGTGGCTCCCACCGGCTGTCGGTCAAGCAGTAGACGTCCAGGGTCCGGGCCTCGGGGTCGATGATCCAGAACTGCCCGATGCCGGCCTCGGCGTACTCGGGCGCCTTCTCCAGGACGTCGACGGTGTGGGTCCCCCGCGACAGCACCTCGACCACGAGGATCGGGGTCTCCTCGACCGGCTCGCCGGCGGGTCGGTGGTCGAAGGCCATGAGATCGGGGCGTCGTACCCGGTTGCGCGGCAGCCGGAGTGGAACGTCGGTGTAGACCTTGATGCCGGGCAAGCTGGACTTGAGGGCATCCCTGAGACCGTTGCCGGAGTCGCTGTGGTCAAGGCTCGGCGGGACGTTCACGATGACGACCTCGCCGTCGACCCACTCGGACTTGGGCTTCTCCGGCAGGGCCCACCACTCGGCGTACGACATGCGGCGCCGCTCGATGGGCGGGACCTCGAGCTCGACCACGACTGCTCCTGGTTGTCGGACCACACCTGGACTCCTTCCATTCTGCGCCCCCGGGTGGAGCGACGGAAGGATGCCGCGACGCCCGTGCGGCCGAAACGGGCGAGCGGCGCTGTCCACAGGCGTCAGCGCAGCGGGCGGACCAGCACCATCTCGCCGTCCTCGTTCGCCCCGCGCAGGCCGGTGAACCCCGCCTTGGCCACGACCCGCAGGCTGGCCGCGTTGTCCGGGGAGATCGACGCCCGCACCCGTACGCCGGCGGCGTCCGCCCGCTCGAGCAACGCACCGAGCGCCTCCGTGGCCAGGCCGTACCCCCGCGCCGGGGCGACCAGGCCGTAGCCGACCTCCACCTCGGGCACCTCGTCGGCGGCCGGCGAGGGCGGGCCGAAGAAGCCGATGGAGCCGATCACGAGGCGCTGCTTCAGCGAGACGATCGAGCGCGGGCCCCACGGGTCGCCGTCGTGCCAGAGGCTGGCGGCGCCGCGGTCGTCCTCGCGCGGGAACTCCTCGTGCCAGCCGGGGAGGCGCTCACCGGCGCGGATCGCCGCGACGGTCGCGGCGTCCCAGAGGACCAGCTGGAGGCGGGCCGTGACGACACCAGCGGCGGACTCAGTCATCGAGGCCCACCGCCCGCCCGTCGTACGACGCCAGCGCGGTCGCGACCGCCGCGATGTCCGCGCGCCAGACGTCCTCGGGCCCGGGCGGGAGGATGTCGTCCCAGTCGACGGCGAACGAGCCGAGGATCGAGGGCAGACCGGCGGTGCGGGCCATGAGCCAGGTGTGCAGGTGCTCCGCGCCGTCGCCGACCCGCTGGACGTGGCAGCGGGCGACGTTCGGGAGTCCCTCGACGATGCGGGCGATCCGGACGGCGAGGACACCGTGCTCGGCGGCCATCGCGTCGTCGAGGTCGGGGAGGTCGAGGTGCGCGACCGGCTCGAGCATCAGCACGAGTGGCAGGCCACTGCGCTCGCGCAGGTGCTTGAGCCGCCAGCGGTCGTTGGTCCAGATGACACCGGGTTGGTCCGCGCCGCACAGGGAGCAGTCGACACCGCCCTCGCCCTCCCGCACCCTCTCGGGAGCCGGGTCGGCGAGCCGCTTCGGCGCCAGCTCCCCGTCGACGACCTCCCACGGGAAGATGTCCCACGAGGCGACGGACGGCAGCGGGACCCGGCCGTTCTCGTCGGCGGCTGCCATCACCCGGGCGTGGACCTGTTCAGCGGACTCGGCCATGGCGCCACTCTGCCACCGGCGACCTGCGGACCCTGCCACCCCCCGGCTGCCCGCTCGTGGCGCGGCAAATGCTCCCCCTGTCTGCCACGCGGGACACTAGGGTGGGTCCAGCAGCACCACAGAGCAGCACGACAGTGAGGAGCGCCGGTGGTCGCGTCGGCCGATCCCCGACTTCGCGAGACACTCGCGTCCATCGCCCCGGGCACCTCCCTGCGCGACGGGCTCGAGCGCATCCTCCGCGGCCGCACCGGCGCGCTGATCGTGCTCGGCCAGGACAAGCTCGTCGAGACGCTGTGCACCGGCGGCTTCGAGCTCGACGTCCCCTTCACGGCCACGGCGCTGCGCGAGCTCGCCAAGATGGACGGCGCGATCATCGTCGACACCGGTGCCAACCGGATCATCCGTGCGGCCGTCCACCTGATGCCCGACCAGACGATCCCGTCGGAGGAGACCGGCACCCGCCACCGCACGGCCGACCGCGTCGCCAAGCAGACCGGCCACCCGGTCATCTCGGTGTCGCAGTCGATGCAGATCATCGCGGCGTACGTCGGCGACACCCGCCACGTGCTGGAGGACTCCGGGCAGATCCTGTCCCGCGCCAACCAGGCGCTGGCGACGCTCGAGCGCTACAAGCTCCGCCTCGACGAGGTGTCGAGCACCCTGTCCGCGCTGGAGATCGAGGACCTCGTCACCGTCCGCGACGTCGCCGTCGTCGCCCAGCGCCTGGAGATGGTCACCCGGATCGCGCGCGAGATCGAGGACTACGTCCTCGAGCTCGGCACCGACGGCCGCCTGCTCGCGTTGCAGCTCGAGGAGCTGATCACCGGCGTCGACACCGAGCGTGAGCTGGTGATCCGCGACTACGTCCCCTCCCGCCGCCGCAGCCGCGACCCACTGGAGCTGCTCGGCAAGCTCGAGCTGCTGTCCGCCACCGACCTGGTCGACCCGTCGGCCGTGGCGAAGGTGCTCGGCATCGGCACCGGCGAGCACCTCGACGGCGCCGTCGCCCCGCGCGGGTACCGCCTGCTCACCAAGGTCCCCCGGCTGCCGTCGAACGTCGTCGAGGGCCTCGTCGACCACTTCGGCACGCTGCAGAAGCTGCTGTCGGCCGGCATCGACGACCTGCAGGCCGTCGAGGGCGTCGGCGAGCTGCGCGCGCGCAGCGTGCGCGAGGGCCTCAGCCGGCTCGCCGAGTCGACGATCCTCGAGCGCTACGTCTGACCCCGGTCCGGGCCGGGTCAGACGACCCGGAACGCCGTGTTGTGGTGGACCCGCTCCGCGGCCTGGTAGCCGAGCGGCAGCAGGTGCTCGGCGAGCCACTCCTCGCTCGGGACGGACTCGAGCAGGATCAGCGGCCGGCACCGCCGGATGGTCTCGAGCGCGCCCTCGAGAGCCGCCTGCTCGTGGCCCTCGACGTCGAGCTGGAGGACCGAAAGGGTGCGGTCGGCGGGGACCCGGGAGTCGATCGAGTCGATCGCCACCTCGACCGTCGCGCTCTGGCCGCTCAGCTCCTCGCCGTCCCACCGCAGCCGGCTGGCCCCTCCCCGAGGCACACCGTCCGCGTTGACCGTGAGCAGCTCGCTCCGGCCCGGCCCGGGCCCGAGGCCGAGGCACTCCAGCTGCACGTTGTCGATCTGGTTGAGCTCCAGCGTCTTGAGCGCGCACTCGAAGTTGTCCGGGTTCGGCTCGAAGGCGTAGATCCGGGCGCCCGGTGCGAGGGCCGAGGAGAGTCCCGGGAGGAAGTCACCGAAGAAGGTGCCCGCGTGGACGACGTCGCCCTCACCGCACTCGCTGCGGATCAATGCGATGGTGTCCGGCTCGTAGACCTGCCCGGCGAGGATCTTGCGGGCCGCCCGGCGGTGCGCCGAGGAGCGCGGGATCGCGTACTTCCCGTACATGTTCTCGGCCGTGAGGTGGTCCGGCTCGGCCGGCTCCTGCACGGACCGTCGCCTGTCGAGCCAACGCCTGATGATCGTCACCCGTCGGAGTCTAGGTGGCGGCCCTCATCGCGGGGGCGCTCTAGTTGACGGGCTTCCTCGGCTTCTTGGTCGAGGTCGCCTTCGGGGTCGCCTTCGGCGTGACCACGACCGTCCTCGTCGCCGGGGCCACCAGCGAGAACTCCGCGCTGCCCGGCTCGCCGCCGAGGGCCGCAGCCTCGATCGTGTAGTCGCCCGGCATCACCCAGTCGGTACGGCGCGAGCAGTTGGCCGCCGACTCCTTGGCGTTCCAGGTGAGCTCGACGAGCGTCGCCACCGAGCGTCGTACGACGACCGACTGGGTCGGCACCGCCCGCGGGCACTGCTGGGTCGTCCAGACCTCGCGGCTGCCGTCGGAGATCTTCGTCGTCACGGTGCTCCGTGAGACCTCCCACGTGCAGGCCTCGGACTCCAGCGTCTGCAGCGACAGGGTCAGCGTCACGTCGCCGCCCGCCTCGGCGCCCTTGGCCACCGACGGCGTCACGACGATGTCGGGCGCCTCGCAGGGGCCGTCAGGCTGGGCGAGGGTGGGCTTCGCGGTGGCGCCCTTCGACGCGGTGCCGGTCGCGGTCGCGTCGGTGGCCTGCTCCCCCGCCGTCACGGTCCGGGTCGCCGTCGGCACCTGGGCTCCGGCCTGCTCGGCGACCGGCGCGTCGTCGTCGGACGCGTCGCTGCTCCCGGTCAGCCACCGGGCGATCACGAAGACCAGCGCGAAGGCGACACCGAGCACGAACACCCGCCGGCGCCAGTAGACACCGGGCGGCAGCGGGCGGGCGGACGACATGGACACGACGGTAGTCAGCGCGTGCCCGCGATCGGGGGTGCCCCGCCGACCGGCGCCGAAGTCGACGGAGGTCACAATGGCGTGCGATGACGACGACTGATGACGCGCTGGTCGAGCCGATCCTGGACTGGTACGACACCCACCAGCGCGACCTGCCCTGGCGGCGCCCCGAGGCCTCGCCCTGGTCGGTGCTCGTCAGCGAGTTCATGCTGCAGCAGACCCCGGTCGTGCGAGTGCTCCCCGTGCACGAGGCGTGGTTGCAGCGCTGGCCGACGCCGGCCGCGCTCGCAGCCGAGTCGTCCGGTGAGGCGGTCCGCGCGTGGGGCCGCCTCGGGTACCCCCGCCGCGCGCTTCGGCTCCACGCCGCGGCCGTCGCCATCACGCAGGACCACGGCGGCGAGGTCCCGGCGTCGTACGACGACCTGCTCGCCCTGCCCGGGGTCGGCGACTACACCGCGGCGGCGGTCGCCGCCTTCGCCTACGGCCAGCGCCAGGTGGTGCTCGACACCAACGTCCGTCGGGTGCTCGCCCGCGCGGTCACCGGCGTCGAGTTCCCCGCCCGCTCGGTCAACCGCGCCGAGCGCGACCTCGGCGCCTCCCTCCTGCCCGAGGACGCCCCGACCGCCGCGACCTGGTCGGTCGCCGTCATGGAGCTCGGTGCGCTGGTCTGCACCGCCGACCGGCCCCGCTGCGACGCCTGCCCGGTCCGCGCGACCTGTGCCTGGCAGGCCGCCGGCGCCCCGGCGTACGACGGCCCGCCCCGGCCCGTCCAGGGCTACGCCGGCACCGACCGACAGTGCCGCGGCCGCCTGCTCGCCGTCCTCCGCGACACCCCCGGCGCCGTGCCCAGGGCCCGCCTCGACGCGGTCTGGGACGCAGCCGAGCAGCGCGAGCGCGCGCTCGCCTCGCTCGTCGCGGACGGTCTTGTCGTCCGCACCGGCGACGGTCGCTACGCCCTGCCCTGAGGACGGTGCCGTCCCTCGAGGGCGGCTCCGGCCCAGACTGGGATCAGTCGCGGGCGATGGAGACCGAGCGCCGGGCGTCGACGCCCCACAGGTCGGCGTCGAGCACCATCACGGCGCTCTCGTCGACCGGCAGGTCGAAGTACCGGGTGGTCACCAGGGTCGCCGCGGTGTCCGGCGTGGGCGCGGCGCCGATCGAGGGATCTGGCAGCACCGCCTCACCGTCGTCGAGGGTGGTGTCGAGGTGCAGCCGGCTGAACGGTGGCACGCGGCCGCCGACCCGGACGTCGACCACGTTGATGCGGATGTCGACCGCCACGAACGTCCGTCCCTGCGCGGCCCAGCCGAGGCCGGGCAGGTACGGCGAGAAGGTCGGTGCCGTCCGGCACCTCACCTCGACGGTGGAGCCGGCGCGTGTCTCCCAGCCGCGTCCGCAGTCCTCACCGTCACCGCGACCCGCGCGACCGTCGTAGTAGGCGTCGGCGGCGCTCGGTTCGCGCTGGCCGTCCGCGTCGATGCGCTGCTCGAGACCGTCGTAGGACACGGTCACGGTGAGCTCGTCACGTTCGTCCGAGGTCATCGGGACCCAGGTGGTCGTCGGCGCCCTGCGGACGCGGCCCTCGTCCACGGCGTACGGCGTGGGCAGCGCCACGCTCCGCGAGCCGAGCTCCACCCGCAGGTCGGCCACCAGGGCCGCCCCACCGACGAGGTCGCTGACGCCCTCCTCGGCGGAGTCCTCCAGCCGGGCCGAGACCGGGACGTAGCGGTGGTCGCCCGTCGCGTCGTGCTGGGTGCCGTCCGCCGCTCGGTCGTCGGCCACGCTGTCCGCGCCGTCGCCGATCGTCAGCACGACAGCCCCCACCGGCAGCTCCACGGTCACGGTGTCACCCGACGCGCCGGCCTCGTAGCGGCCGGCGACCGGGTCGAGGTCCTGGCGGTCGTCCCCACACCCGGCGAGGGCACCCGCGCCCAGCACCAGCACCGCCGCCCAGACGGGCAGGACCGGCGCCCTCATCGGTCGCCGGCTTCCCTGGCGACCTGCGCCTTGAGCCGCAGCACCTGCTGGAAGTAGCTGTCGAGCAGCGCCGACGCCGCCCGGCCGATCGCGACGCCCAGGCCGTGCTCGTCGAAGGCGTGGTGCACGCCGTCGGGCAGGACGAGGACGAAGCCCTGCATGCCGACGGTCGAGAGGCGCACCCCGCCGTACTCCCCCTCGGCATGGATCCCGAGAACGCCCTCGGCGACCGCCTCCCGGCGAGGGGTCATCAGACGCGGCGGGCCGGCGACCGGGTCCGGCACGACACGGCCCTGGAGGTCCCAGTAGGCCCTCATCCGATCGACGTACAGGCGCGCCAGCACCTGCTGCACGGTGCTCTCGAGCTCGGCCACGCTGGTGCGTTCGACGTACCCGGGCTCGAACCACACCCGCACGTCGCGGCGTCCGGAGATCTCCGCGTGCACCTGGTCGTCACGGCTGTGGGCGCCCGCGTGCAGCTCGTCGATCGAACGCCTCACGAAGGCACCCAGGTGATCCCGTCGGAGTCGTCGCCCGGCCGGCCGATCAGGCCACGGTCGGTGTCGACCGTCGCCAGGCTCGGGCGCGGCGGGACGAAGTCGCCGCCGTACGACGACAGTGCGGCGAGCGCCGCGTCCATGCCGGTGGCGATCGACTGCTCCACGCGCGCGATCCGGCCGGTCAACGTGCTGACGGCCTGCTCGGCCTGCTTCAGCACCTCCTCGGGCGTGTCCGCGGAGTGTGCTTCGGAGTCCGGGTCGGTCTCCAGCTTCGAGCCGCCGACCGCGGTGGCGGCGTCGAAGGTCGCCGAGATCGTCCCGTGCACCTTCTCGGCCTGCTCGACGGCCTCCTTGGTGATCGAGGTGGCACCGGCCGAGACGGCGAGGCCGGCGACGCCGATGAAGGGCACCGCGACGGTCGCGACCAGGCTGGCCGCCTTGAGCGCCATCGCCCAGTCGTCGGCGTTGCACTCGTAGCAGTTCTCGAGCGCGTGCTTGGTCTCGCTGTAGATCTCCTCGAGGTTGTCGGGGACCTTCGACCACACGACCTTCAGGCTCTCGTAGCCGCCCTTGAGGACCGCGATCGCGTTGTAGACGTTGTTCATGCGCAGGTTGAACGGCAGCACGTGCTTGCTGATGAACTCGTCAGCCGCGACGCCGTCCCACTCGCCGATGAAGCCGGCCGCGGTGAGCAGCTCGGTCAGCTCGGTGTTCGACGGGATGATCTTGCCGCCCGGGTCGTCGAAGTTGCCCGAGTTGACGTGGTAGAGCGCCTGCTCGAGGTTGGCGATCTTGGAGTCCCACTGGCTTCCGTCGGGATACCAGTAGAAGTCCGAGAACAGGCTCACGAACCCCTCCAGGCCCGCGCCGTAGTCGACGTCGCCGTAGGTGTCGCCCGTCTCGAGGTTGTAGGAGTCGCCGTACATGTCCTCCTTCGCCTTCTTGGCGATCTCGAACAGGCTCTGGCCCTTGGCGCTGAGGTCGTCGTAGTGGGAGCTCATCAGTGGCCCTCGACCTGCTGGATCTGCTTCTTCCGGTTGTTGAGCTCGTCGCGGGCGGCCTGGTCGGTGGCGGCGTAGTCGTTGGCCACCAGCACCAGCGCCTCGCCGACCTCGCGGAAGTTGCGCGCATTGGTCACCAGCATGGTGTGCAGCTTGCTGGCGTAGCTCTCGATGGCGGCGGCCGGACCGTTCGCCCCGTCAGGCGCACCCCAGCCTCCGCTGCGGTAGAGGTCTCCCGCCTCGGAGGGCACGTTGTTCGCGGCCGCCTCCATGTGGCCGACCACCGTCTCCCCGATGTGGTACTTGCCTGCCCACCACAAGCGCGACAGGTCGACCCCGAGGTCGTACCCGCTTTCCGGACCAGCCATCTTCACTCCCGAGTGTGTTGCCGCGGACGATGATCGAGACCTACCCCTGCCGGGCAGCCCAAAACCGACCCGACCCGCCGCGTGGCACGCGACGGGTCGGGATGCGGTCGAGGGTCAGGCCGAGTCGGACGCGCCGTCCTCGCCCGGACTCGCCTCGCCCGGGGCGGACGGGCCGCCCTCGGCGACCGTCTCGAGCGGCGGCAGGTCGGGCAGCGCGCTGACCTTCTGTCCGGCGAAGGTGAAGGTCGCGTTGGCGCCCTCGCCCTCGACGTCCACCAGGACGATCTGGCCGGGACCGACCTCGCCGAAGAGCATCTTCTCGGCGAGGATGTCCTCGATCTCACGCTGGATCGTGCGCCGCAGCGGCCGCGCGCCCAGGACCGGGTCGAAGCCCCGCTCGGCGAGCAGGTTCTTGGCCTTCTGGGTCAGCTCGAGCTGCATGTCGCGGTCCTTCAGGCGGACCTCCACGCCGGCGATCATGTTGTCGACCATCGAGATGATCTGCTCCTGCGACAGCGGCGGGAACACGATGATCTCGTCGACACGGTTGAGGAACTCCGGGCGGAAGTGCTGCTTGAGCTCGTCGGAGACCTTCGCCTTCATGCGGTCGTAGGAACCGGCCGCGTCGCCACCGCCGAAGCCCAGGCCCACCGACTTGCCGATGTCGCGGGAGCCGAGGTTGGTCGTCATGATGATGACGCAGTTCTTGAAGTCCACGACCCGGCCCTGCGAGTCGGTCAGGCGACCTTCCTCGAGGATCTGCAGCAGGCTGTTGAAGATGTCGGGGTGGGCCTTCTCGACCTCGTCGAAGAGGACGACCGAGAACGGCTTGCGGCGCACCTTCTCGGTGAGCTGGCCGCCCTCCTCGTAGCCGACGTAGCCCGGCGGCGAGCCGAAGAGGCGCGAGACGGTGTGCTTCTCGCCGAACTCCGACATGTCGAGCTGGATCAGCGCGTCCTCGTCGCCGAAGAGGAACTCGGCGAGCGTCTTGGACAGCCAGGTCTTACCGACACCGGACGGGCCGGCGAAGATGAACGAGCCACCGGGACGCTTCGGGTCCTTCAGGCCGGCACGGGTACGACGGATCGCCCGCGACAGCGCCTTGACGGCCTCGTCCTGGCCGATGACGCGCTTGTGGAGCTCGTCCTCCATCTTGAGCAGCCGGGTCGACTCCTCCTCGGAGAGCTTCACGATCGGGATGCCGGTCGCCACGGCGAGCACCTCGGCGATCAGCTCCTCGTCGACCTCGGCGACCTCGTCCATGTCGCCCGAGCGCCACTGCTTCTCGCGCTCGGACTTGGCCAGGATGAGCTGCTTCTCCTCGTCGCGCAGGCGGGCGGCGGCCTCGAAGTCCTGGCCGTCGATCGCGGCCTCCTTGCGCTGGCGCACCTCGCCGATCTTGTCGTCGTACTCGCGCAGGTCGGCGGGCGCCGTCATCCGGCGGATCCGCAGGCGCGAGCCGGCCTCGTCGATCAGGTCGATCGCCTTGTCGGGCAGGAAGCGGTCGGAGATGTAGCGGTCGGCGAGGGTGGCCGCGGAGACCAGCGCCTCGTCGGTGATCGTCACCCGGTGGTGCGCCTCGTAGCGGTCGCGGATGCCCTTGAGCATCTCGATCGTGTCGGCGATCGACGGCTCGGGGACCTGGATCGGCTGGAAGCGGCGCTCGAGGGCGGCGTCCTTCTCGAGGTACTTGCGGTACTCGTCGAGGGTGGTCGCACCGATCGTCTGCAGCTCGCCCCGGGCCAGCATGGGCTTCAGGATCGAGGCCGCGTCGATGGCGCCCTCGGCCGCGCCGGCACCGACGAGGGTGTGGATCTCGTCGATGAACAGCACGATGTCGCCACGCGTGCGGATCTCCTTGAGCACCTTCTTGAGGCGCTCCTCGAAGTCACCGCGGTAGCGCGAGCCGGCGACGAGCGCACCCAGGTCGAGGGTGTAGATCTGCTTGTCCTTGAGCGTCTCGGGCACGTTGCCCTTGACGATGTCCTGGGCCAGGCCCTCGACGATCGACGTCTTGCCGACGCCGGGCTCACCGATCAGCACCGGGTTGTTCTTCGTGCGACGCGAGAGCACCTGCATGACGCGCTCGATCTGCGCGCCGCGGCCGATGATCGGGTCGAGCTTGCCCTCGCGGGCGTCCTGGGTCAGGTTGCGGCCGAACTGGTCGAGGACCAGCGAGGACGCCGGGGTGTCGCCACCGCTGGTGCTGCCCGAGGCGGCCGCAGCCGCGCCGGTCTCCTTGCCCTGGAAGCCGGAGAGCAGCTGGATGACCTGCTGGCGGACCCGGTTGAGGTCGGCGCCGAGCTTCTGCAGCACCTGGGCCGCGACGCCCTCGCCCTCACGGATCAGGCCGAGCAGGATGTGCTCGGTGCCGATGTAGGAGTGGCCGAGCTGCAGCGCCTCGCGCAGGGACAGCTCGAGCACCTTCTTGGCGCGCGGGGTGAAGGGGATGTGGCCCGACGGCGCCTGCTGGCCCTGGCCGATGATCTCCTCGACCTGGGCGCGGACCGCCTCGAGGGAGATGTCGAGCGACTCGAGCGCCTTCGCAGCGACGCCCTCGCCCTCGTGGATGAGCCCGAGCAGGATGTGCTCGGTCCCGATGTAGTTGTGGGAGAGCATGCGGGCCTCCTCCTGGGCCAGCACGACCACCCGGCGGGCTCGGTCTGTGAACCGCTCGAACATCTGCACGCTCCTCACACGTCCTGGGGGTGTTCACGGGATACAACCCCGCTCACACCCTACGCGTTCCGCAGAAACGGATCGGGTCCGTCCGCTGAGAGCGAACGGACCCGATCGCGGTGTCCGGCGGAGCCGGGACGCGGGCCTCAGTGCGCGGCGTCGTAGGCCTCTCGTACGTCGGCCGGGATGCGGCCGCGCTCGGGGACGGCGTGGCCGTTGTCGCGGGCCCACTCCCGGATCTCCTTGGCCGAGGCACCGCCGGCCGCGCCGGAGCCGGCACTCGCGGCCCGGCCACCACCGTTGCGTCGCGGGGCGCCGGCACGACCGACCTTGCGACCGTGGCCGAGGTAGGGAGCGAGCGCCTCACGCAGCGCCTCGGCGTGCGCGTCGTTGAGGTCGATCTCGTAATTCGCACCGTCGAGCCCGAAATTGACGGTCTGCGTGGCATCGCTGCCGTCGATGTCGTCGACGAGAATGATGTTGACCTTTTGCGCCATGAAGTCGACTTTCCTTTGAAAAGGGAATGTTCGGATATGAATTCACATAATGGCACAGCTATTCGATTTACCCGCGCACCCGATATCGGCACCTGTCGGAATCGGAGCAGCGAGGGTCGTTCACTAGGATCGCCGCCATGGCCGACGCACCGACGAAGACCGTCTCCGTCCTCGGCAGCTGCATCTCCCGCGACAACTTCAACCGACGCTTCAACCCCGGCTACAAGCGGTGGTACAGCGTCGGGGCCACGACCAACCAGAGCTCGATGATCGCCCTGATGTCGCCGCCCATCGACGAGCCCTGGGAGCCGTTGGAGCCGATGAAGCCCTACGGGCTGTGGAACGTCGGCTCCGACCTGTCGCGCGAGATCCTGACGCTGCTGCCGCAGGAGCGTCCCGACGTCGTGGTCCTCGACTTCTTCGGCGACGTCCACTTCGGGGTCCTGCGCCTGGCCGACGGCCGCTACCTCACCGACAACCGCTGGCGGGTCCGCAAGACCGATCTCCACCAGCGGGTGCTGGACGCTCCCGGCACCGAGCGGATCCGCTGGCAGGACGACGCCGAGCGCTACTTCGACCTCTGGGTCGAGGCGATGGACCGCTTCGCCGCCTTCCTGGCCGCCGAGGTGCCCGACACGCAGGTGGTCCTGCACTGCGGGTTCAACGTCGACGCGGTCATCCCGTCGGGAGGCACGCTGGCCTCCCCGATGCCGCCGCGGCGCCGGCGGGGCGCACGGGCGGGCTCGCAGTTCTGGCACCGGCTCAACGAGCACGCCCGGTCCGCCTACGGGTGGGACCACATCGACCTGGGCGAGGAGCACTGGGTCACCTTCGAGGACCACCCGTGGAACGCCATGGCGGTGCACTACACCTACGACTACTACCCGCGCTTCCTTGCCGAGCTCGACCGACTGGTCCTGCGCCGCGAGGTCGACCCCGACACTGCTGCGGGGATCGACGCGGTCGCCGCGGCCGCCGCGGACCACGTCCTCGCGGTGGCGCAGTGGCACCGGCAGTCGATCGCGCGGGCCGAGGCGCTGGCCGCCGAGCGCGAGCGACCCCGGTGGAAGCGCCTGCTCCGCCCGGGCGACGTCCCGGCGCCGCCGGCGCCGCCCCCGCTCGACGGCGCCGCCCGGGCCGAGGAGCTGCTGGCCGAGGTACGACGGCGGGTGGACGAGGCGACGTACCCCCGGGTCGAGAGGCTGGTCACCAGCGCGCGGACGCACGCCGACTGGCTCCTCGAGGCCGTGCCGGACGGAGCGGTCAGGCCGGCCGGACGCGGCTGAGCGCCTCCGGGCAGCCCGGCTCGTCGCGCCACGGGTGGAGGTAGGCCCCGTCACGCTGCTCGATGCCGGGTCCGTCGATCTCCGCGACGAGGCGGGCGAGGTCGTCGCGCCGGTCCTGCGCGACCAGCCAGCCCATCAGCCGCTGCCCGGGCGGGAGGTCGACGAGCTCGAACGGCACCGTGGCGTCGTTCCACAGCCGCAGCACGCCCTCGCGCAGCGCGGCCCAGTAGCGGTCCGGCTCCTGCGTGCCCGGCGCGACCGCCGCCCGGAAGTGCTCCCACATGTCGATCGGGAGGATCCGGCGGTACATCGTGTCGACCAGCACCGGGTTGCCGTACGCCGTCACCCGGTCGAGCGCGAGGTACTTGGTCCGCAACCGGTCGGCGAGGTTGTCCAGCCGGCCGCGACGGTTCGTCGACGAGGACAGGTCGCCCCGGACGTACCAGTCGTAGACGACCTCGGTCAGCACGTCGAAGCTGCGGGCCGCGAGGAAGGCGTCGGCCGAGTAGACCTGGTCCTCGTAGTTGTGGATGCCGACCGGGAAGGACAGGCCGGCCGTGCGCCAGAAGTCGTGGCGGAAGACCTTGTTGCAGGGGAAGACGTCGGCCAGCAGCAGCGGTGCGTCGTCGATCCGGACGCCCAGGCGCTGCTCGGCGTGGTTGCGGGCCAGCAGCGGCGGCCGGTGCCGCACCCCCTGCTCGTCGACGCGCTCCATCATCCCGACGGCGAAGTCCGAGCCGGTGCGGTCCAGGCTGCGCAGCAGCGGCGCCCACGCCCCGGCCGGCAGGAAGTCGTCGGGGTCGACGAAGGTGACCAGGTCCCCCGTGCAGCGCTCGAGCCCCACGTTGCGCGCCACCGACACCCCGGCGTTCTCCTGGCGGACCAGGGTCACCTCCGGGTGCCGCGCGGCGTACGTCGCGACCAGGTCACCCGACCCGTCGGTCGACCCGTCGTCGACGACCACCACGTCGAGGTCGACCCGGGGCTGGGCGAGCACGCTGTCGAGGCTGCGGACGACGTACGGCGCCTGGTTGTGGAGCGGGACCACCACGCTGAGCCGGGGGCGCGTCCGTCGTCTCCACATGGGCACCGAGCATAGGGCGCGCCTGCGCGGGTTTTAGGGCGGCGGTCGCCCGTCTACTACCCTCGGACGGCACGCCTGGGAGGTCCACTTGGTCAACGGAGACGGTCATCGCACCCGCACCGACATCCAGGGACTCCGCGCGATCGCCGTCGCGATGGTGGTCGTCTACCACCTCCACCACCCGCTCCTACCGGGTGGATTCGTCGGCGTCGACGTCTTCTTCGTCATCTCCGGCTTCCTGATCACCGCCCACCTGATCTCGCGCCCACCGCGCCGCCCGCGCGACCTCGCGGACTTCTGGGGACGCCGGATCCGGCGCCTGCTGCCCGCCTCACTCCTCGTGCTCTCGTGCACCCTCGTCGCGGCCTGGCTGGTGGCGCCCGAGACGCAGTGGGAGGCGACGGCCCGCGACGTCCAGCTGGCCGCGGTCTACGTCCTCAACTGGGGGCTCGCCGGCCAGGCGGTCGACTACCTCGCCGCCGACAACGTGCCGACCGCGGTGCAGCACTTCTGGTCGCTGTCGGTCGAGGAGCAGTTCTACTTCATCTGGCCGCTGCTGATCGCCGGCACCGTGCTGGCCGCGCGCCGCCGCCCCCGGGCGACGACCACCGCGCTCGCCGCCACCCTCGGCACCGTCGTCGTGGCGTCCTTCGTCTTCTCGGTGGCGCGCACCGCGAGCGACCCGGCGGCGGCGTACTTCATCACCCCGACGCGGATCTGGGAGCTCGGGACCGGCGGTCTCGTGGCCCTGCTGGTGAGCCACCGCGCGCTGCCCGTCACCGATGCCCGGCTGCGCGCGATCGGCTCGTGGGTGGGCATCGCGATGATGGTCGTGACCGGCTTCCTCTACTCCAGCGCGACGCCCTTCCCCGGCTACCAGGCCGCCCTCCCCGTCCTCGGTACGGCGCTGGTGATCGCCTGCCGCCCCGATGCCGACCTGCCGTTCAGCCCCGGGCGGCTGCTCGCGCTGAGCCCCGTGCGCTGGCTCGGCGACGTGTCGTACTCGGTCTACCTGTGGCACTGGCCGCTGATCGTGCTCGCGCCCGACGTGCTGGGCCACGAGCCCGGGTGGCGCGCGCTGGTCGTGATCGCCGCGCTCACGCTGGTCCTCGCCGCCGCGTCCGAGCGGATCGTCGAACGGCCGTTCCGCTCGTCCTCGCTCGTCCGGTTCCGGCGCACCACCTACCTCTCGGCCGTCGCCGCGATGGGCGTCGTCCTGACGCTCGGCTCGGTCGTGATCCACCAGGTCCGCGACACCGAGGGCCGCGACCGCCAGCAGCTCGCGGAGGCGTTGCGGAACGGCGGCCCCTGCTTCGGCGCGGCGGCGCTCGACGCCGGCCAGGACTGCGCGCCGACCGCCTACGACGAGCTGGTGCCGTCGCCGGCGCTGGCGGCCAAGGACAAGTCGAAGGCCTACCCCGACATCGGCGGTCGCAACTGCTGGTCGTTCACGCCGCGGTTCCCCGACAAGAGGTGCACGTTCGGCGACCCCGACAGCACCGTCACCATCGCGCTGGTCGGCAACTCGCACGCCGGTCACTGGCTGCCCGCGCTGGAGCGGATCGCGGACGAGCACGGCTGGCGGATCCAGACCTACCTCGCCTCGCAGTGCGCCTTCTCCGAGATCGCGCAGGCGTTCGACACCGACGCGCACAGCCAGGCCTGCCTGGCGTGGGTGACGCGCACCGCGGCCGCGCTGGTGCGGGACGCCCCCGACCTCGTCGTCACCTCCAACCGCGTGTCCGTGCGGGCGGCCGGGCAGTCGGACCTCGCGAGCTCGCTCCCGGCGTACGCCGACGGGTTCCGCTCCGTGTTCGGCACGCTGCTCGACGCCGGCCTGCCGGTGATCGACATCCGCGACACGCCCGCGACCCGCATGGCGACGCCGACCTGCATCGCCGACGCGGGCGACGACTACGCCGAGTGCGACGGCACCCGGGGCGACTGGCTTCCGGCCGACCCGTCCGTCGACGTCGTCGCCGAGCTGGACAGCCCGCGGCTGCGGCTGGTCGACTTGACCGATCACATCTGCGACGGCGACACCTGTCGCGTGGTGAACGGCGGCGTGATCACCTACTTCGACGCCTCGCACCTGACCGCGACGTACGCCTACACCCTCGGCCCCTACCTCGCGCCGCCGATCGAGGCGATGCTGGCCGGGGCCCAGGACAAGAAGGGATGACATGACCGCCGACCGGGCACCCCTGTTCAGCATCGTGAGCGCCGTCTACAACGTCGCCGCGTACCTGCCGGACTTCATCGACTCGATCGAGGCCCAGACCACCGGCCTGGACGACGTCGAGATCGTCATGGTCGACGACGGCTCCACCGACGACTCTCCGCGGATCCTCGCCGAGTGGGCCGCGAAGCGCCCCGGCGTCGTCCGCGTCATCACGCAGGAGAACGGCGGCCAGGGCGCCGCCCGCAACCGCGGCATCGACGAGTCGACGGGCACCTGGATCACCTTCCCGGACCCCGACGACGTGGTCGAGCCCGACTACCTCGAGGTCGTCCGGACGTTCCTGACCCAGCACCCCGAGGCGCACATGGTCGCCACCCACCGGCTGATCTGGAACGAGACCAAGGGCACCGTCACCGACCGCCACCCGCTGCGCGCGATGTTCCAGGGCAGCCCGTGCGTCGACCTCAGCGCGAGCCCCGACCGCTTCCACGGCAGCTCGCCGGCGACCTTCTTCCGGCTCGCGGAGATCCGCGACGGGCAGCTGCGCTTCGACCACCGGGTCCGGCCCAACTTCGAGGACGGCCACTTCAACTGCCGCTACCTCTTCCGGTTCCCGAACCCGATCGTCGGCTTCCTCGGCGGCGCGAAGTACCACTACCGCAAGCGCACCGACGCGAGCTCGACGCTGCAGACCGCCGGCACGCACCCCGGCCGCTACACCGCCGTCCCCGAGTTCGGCTACCTCGACGTGATCCGGCGCGGTCGCGAGGCCCACGGGCAGCTGCCGGCGTGGGCCGCGACCTTCCTGCTCTACGAGCTCCAGTGGTACTTCGCCCAGCCCGACCCGAAGGCCGGGCCGCGCCCGGTCGACGGCGAGGTCGTCGACCGCTTCCACGAGCTCGTCGCCGAGATCCTCGCGGAGATCGACATCCCGGCGTCCACGCCGTACCTGCCGCCGACGGTGCCGCCGGTCGCCCGCCTCGTCCTCGAGCGCGGGTACGACGCGACGCCCTGGGTCGAGACCCAGGTGCTGCTCAGCGAGCTCGACACCACCCAGGAGCTGGTGCGCGCCAGCTACTACTACACCGGCGACCTCCCCGAGGAGACCTGGCTCGCCAACGGCCGGCCGCTGGAACCCAAGCACCAGAAGACCCGCGCCTTCACCTACTACGGCCGGACGCTGCTGCACCAGCGGATCGTGTGGCTCCCGGCCACGGCCACGCTGCAGCTGCTGCGCGACGGCACGGCCGCCGACCTCGTCTACGCCCGCGACCCCGGTCCGGTCCGGGTCGCGCCGCCCGGTCAGCTGCGCTGGTGGCTCAGCCCGGCGTCGGCCCGCGCCCGCGCGGAGATCCCCGGTGAGCTGCAGGTGCGGCAGCCGGTGTCCCGCCTGAGCAAGGTGGCCGACCGGGTGCGCAAGCGCCCCTCCGTCAAGGCGAAGTACGCCGACGCGTGGGTCTTCATGGACCGCATCCACGACGCCGCGGACAGCGCGGAGATCCTGTTCCGGTACGTCCGCGAGCACCACCCCGAGATCAACGCCTGGTTCGTCCTCGAGAAGGGCGGCAAGGAGTGGGACCGGTTCCGCTCCGAGGGCCACGGAGACCGGCTGGTGGCCTACAAGTCGCTGCAGTGGCGGGTCCTGATGTCCCACGCCGCCCACCTGCTGTCCTCGCACGCCGACGCCGCGATCGTGCAGCCGCTGCCGGTCCTGGAGTTCGTGCACCAGAAGTGGCGCTTCCACTTCCTGCAGCACGGCGTGATCAAGGACGACCTCTCCTCCTGGCTCGACCCCAAGCGGATCGACACCTTCGTCGTCAGCACGCCGCAGGAGCTCGCCTCCATCGCCGGTGACGACACGTCGTACGTCTTCACGACGAAGGAGGTCGCCCTCACCGGACTGCCCCGCTTCGACCGGCTGCAGCAGGTCGGCGAGCGGTTCGGGCCCGACCAGCGCGACCTGCTGCTGGTGGCGCCGACGTGGCGCAACAACCTGATGTCGCCGATCAAGGAGAACAGCCAGCGGCGCGAGCTCGACCTCAGCCTGGTCGACAGCTACTTCGTGCAGCAGTGGATGGCCTACCTCCGCGACGAGCGGCTCGCCGCCGCCTGCCGCGAGCACGGCCTCACCCTGGGCTTCCTGCCACACCCGAACCTGCAGCCCCTGCTGCCGCACCTCGACCTGCCGTCGTACGTCACCGCGCTGTCGTACGAGGGCCAGGACCCGCAGGAGCTCTTCGCGCGGGCCCGCGCGTTCGTCACCGACTTCTCCTCGGTGGCCTTCAACGCGGCCTACCTCGAGCGTCCGGTCGTCTACTACCAGTTCGACGCGGACGTGGTCCTCGGCGGCGGGCACGTCGGCCGTGGCGGCTACTACGACTACGAGCGCGACGGCTTCGGCCCGGTCGCCACCGAGGCGGCCGCGGCCGTGACGGCGACGGTCGAGACGCTCGCCCACGGAGCAGCGCCCGCGCCGGCGTACCAGGCCCGGATCGACGCGACCTTCCCGCACCGTGACGGCGGCAACTGTGCCCGCGTCGTGGAGCGGGTCCGGTTCACCGAGACGGACCAGAGCAAGCTGCCGCCGGTCAGGACACCCGGCGCTTGATCCTGCCGAGCTGAGCGCGGACCGAGCGGCGCTCGAGCTGGGCGACCCGGCGCCGGGCGTCGGCGAGCTCTGCGCGCGCGGCCTCCAGCTCCTCGCCACGGTCACGGGCGATCCGGAAGAGCTCGCCGATCCGCCGGCCGAGCACGGCCTCCTGCTCGCAGGCGACGAGCGCCGCGGACGACCACGGCTCGGCCGCCTCGGTCTTCGAGAAGTCCCAGAGGTGGCCGAAGCGCTCGAAGTCGGCGGCGTAGATGGTCTCGATCTTCTCGCGCACGCCGTTCTCGAAGAGCGCGCCGATCGCGCGCAGCGGGGTCGGGTTGGCGCGCGGCAGCTTCACCGGAGGACGGCCGATCGCGGCCAGGTGGTCGTTGAGGTCGGCCTGGAGCTGCTTGATCTCGCTGATCTCGTAGATCCGCGTGTAGGGGACGGCGTCCTCGGCCAGCATCTCGACCTGGTCGCGGAAGTGGGCGTCCTTCTCCCGCAGCCAGTGGATCTCGTCCTCGCCCATCAGGTCGACGAACTTGGCGAAGTCCTCGATGACGGTCTCGGCGGTGAGCGGGTGGCGCGGGTACCACCACTCGCGCGACCACCGGACGCTGAAGGGGTTCTCGATGAGCAGCTTGTTCTGCCACGCGGAGAACAGGCGCAGGCGCGGGTCCCGGACCACGGCGAACACGAACCAGCCGTTGTCGGGGTGGATCTGCGCGCGCTCGTCCTCCGACAGCGCGTCGAGCCGCGGCGAGACCTTCCACAGCTCGCGCTTGTGGATCGGCTCCGAGTCGTCGATGTAGGGCATGTCGCGCGCGCGGAAGCCGTCGAGGTCCTCGCCGGCGAGGTCGGCCATCATCCACTTCAGGCTCGTGCAGGCGTTCTTGTTGAGAGACTCGAACACCACCTTGGCCTCGGGAGCGAGGTAGGTGCGCCAGACGCCGCCGGAGACCTTCTGGAGGCCGGTCAGCATTGCATCGTTCAAGGAGCGGCCTTCAGTCACCCGGCCAGCATAGGAGATGCCCTGCCGGTACCGATCAGGCGTTGCGCGCGTAGACGAGCCCGAGGCCGCGCAGGGTCAACCACGGGGCGTGCGCGGTGAAGCAGCGGCACTCGTCGAGCACCAACGGTGCGAGGTAGCCCGTGGCGATGACCGTCACCTCGTCGCGCGGTACGTCGAGCGCGGCAGCGAGCCGCTCGACCATCCCCTCGACCTGGCTGGCCACGCCGAACACCATGCCCGACTGCAGGGCCTCGACCGTGTTCTTGCCGATGACACCGCGGGGACGCACGAGCTCGACCATCCGCAGCTGGGCCCCGCCCCGGCTGAGCGCCTCGAGCGAGATCTCGATGCCGGGCGTGATGGCGCCGCCGACGTACCGGCCCGCGGGGTCGACGACGTCGAAGGTCGTCGCCGTGCCGCCGAAGTCGACGACGACCGCCGGGCCGCCGAAGTCGGAGGCGGCCGCGAGGGCGTTGATGATCCGGTCGCTGCCGACCTCGCGCGGGTTGTCGACCGCGATCGGGACGCCGGTGCGGATGCCCGGCTCGACGATCACCCGCGGCACGTCGGGGAAGTGGCCGCCGAGCATCTCGCGCCAGGCGTTCAGCACGGACGGGACCGTCGCGCAGACCGCGACGCCGGTGACCTCGGCCTCGCGGCGTCCCAGCAGGCCGCGCAGCAGCACGGCCCACTCGTCGGGGGTGCGGTGCTCGTTGGTCGACACGCGCCAGTCGGCGACGACCTCGCCGTCCTCGAGCAGCCCGAGGACGGTGTGGGCGTTGCCGATGTCGGCGGCGAGGAGCGTCACGGGTCAGCCCTGCGAGGTCCGGAAGTCCAGGCCGAGGTCGAACACGTCGACGGAGTGGGTGAGCGCGCCGACCGAGATGAAGTCGACCCCGGTCTCGGCAACCTCGCGGGCCCGCTCCAGGGTGAGCCCGCCGGACGCCTCGAGGGTGGCGTGCCCGCCGGCCTCCGCGTTGATCCGCACGGCCTCGGCCATGTCGGCCGTGCTCATGTTGTCGAGCAGCACCTCGGTGCAGCCGGCGGCCAGGATCGCGCGCAGCTCGTCGAGGTCCATCACCTCGACCTCGACCCGCAGGCCGGGGTTGGCGGCGACCACGGCCCGGTACGCCGGGACGACGCCCCCGGCAGCAACGGCGTGGTTGTCCTTGACCATCGCACGATCGACCAGGCTGAACCGGTGGTTGACGCCGCCGCCGCAGCGCACGGCGTACTTCTGCAGCGCGCGCCAGCCCGGGAGCGTCTTGCGGGTGTCGAGCACGCGGGCCCGGGTCCCGGCCAGCGCGTCGACCCACTGCGCCGTGGCCGTCGCGACGCCCGAGAGGTGGGAGGCGAAGTTCAGGGCGGTCCGCTCGGCCGTGAGGACGCCGCGCACCGGGCCGGAGACCGTGAGCACGACGTCGCCGGGGACGACGCGGGTGCCGTCCGGCACCCGGCCGGTGACCTTCACGGTGTCGCCGAGGGCGTAGACGAAGGCCAGCTCCGCGATCGCGAGGCCGGCGACGACACCGGGCTCGCGGGCGCCGAAGTCGGCCACCGCCTCGCCCATGTCGGGCATGGCCGCGCTGGTGACGTCGTCGACACCGCCGGGCAGGTCCTCCTCGAACGCGAGCACGACGTGGTCGTAGACCGCCTGCGGGTCGAGACCGGCGGCCCGGATCTCGTCGACGAGTGCCGAGGGCAGCTCGTCGTAGGGCGTCCGGGCGATCACGCCGGCACCCCGGCGACCGGCCCGGCACTGGGGTCCGTCTGCGGCGACGGCGTGAACTCCACGACCGTGGCGCCGTCGAGCATCCGGACGTCGAAGTGACCGGCGTACGACGCGTCGTCGCGCTCGGGGAAGTCCTCGCGCCAGTGCGAGCCGCGGGTCTCCTGGCGCAGCGCAGCGGCGTCGGTCAGGGCGGCGGCGATGGTGACCAGGTTGGTGGTCTCCCATGCCTCCTGGTCGACGACCTCGGCGGCGTCGCCCGCGAGCTTGTCGAGCACGACCGCGGCCTCGGCAAGGCCGTCGGAGCTGCGCAGGACGCCGGCCCGCGAGCTCATCGTCTCCTGCAGCTGCCTGCGCGCCGCGCCCGCGACCAGGCCGGCCGGGCGCTCATCGGCCACCGGCTCGGCCCACGCGCGCAGCTCGTCGGGCAGCACCGTGGCGATCCGGCGCGAGAACACCAGTCCGTCGAGCAGCGAGTTCGAGGCGAGCCGGTTGGCACCGTGGACGCCGGAGCAGGCCGCCTCGCCACTGGCGTAGAGACCGGGGACGTCGCTGCGGCCGTCGAGGTCGGTGCGCACCCCGCCGGACACGTAGTGGCACGCGGGGGCGACCGGGATCAGCTGCGTGACCGGGTCGACGCCGTGCGAGCGGGCCGTCGCGAGGATGGTCGGGAAGCGGCGCTCCCAGAACGCCGCGCCGAGGTGACGGGCGTCGAGCCACATGTGCGGACGGTCGGTCTCGAGCATCCGCTTCATGATCGCCTTGGCGACCACGTCGCGCGGGGCGAGGTCGGCGAGCTCGTGCACGCCCTGCATGAAACGGGTGCCCTCGTCGTCGACGAGGAAGGCGCCCTCGCCGCGGACCGCCTCGGAGATCAGCGGCTGCTGGCCGTGGGAGTCGGGGCCGAGGTACATCACCGTCGGGTGGAACTGCACGAACTCGAGGTCGCGCAGGGTCGCGCCCGCTCGCAGCGCGAGCGCCATGCCGTCGCCGGTCGAGACGGGCGGGTTCGTGGTCTGCGAGAACACCTGGC
This sequence comes from Nocardioides sp. Root240, assembly GCF_001428825.1. Classification (GTDB taxonomy): domain Bacteria; phylum Actinomycetota; class Actinomycetes; order Propionibacteriales; family Nocardioidaceae; genus Nocardioides. The sequence goes on from NZ_LMIT01000011.1 coordinate 275,066, forward strand.
CGAAGCCGCCGCTGCACAGCACGACCGCCCGGCAGTGGACGGCGCCGACGCCGCCGCGCTGGCCCTCGCCCATCACGTGCAGGGTCACGCCCGCGACCCCGCCGTCGGCGGCGAGCAGCAGGTCGACCGCCAGCGCGTGCTGGATGACCTCGATGTCGGGCGCGGCCTCGATCGCGGCGACCAGGGCCCGCTGGATCTCCGCACCCGTCGCGTCGCCGCCGGCGTGCGCGATCCGGTCGCGGTGGTGGCCGCCCTCACGGGTCAGCGACAGCTCGCCGTCGGCCGTGTGGTCGAAGTTCGTGCCGAGCGCGATCAGCTCGTGGACCGCCTCCGGGCCCTCGTTGACGAGCACCCGGACCGCGTCCAGGTCGCAGGCGCCCGCACCGGCGACGAGGGTGTCGACCTCGTGCTGGTCCGGGGTGTCGCCCGGGCCGAGGGCTGCGGCGATGCCGCCCTGCGCCCACTGCGTCGAGCCCGCGGACAGCACGTCCTTGGTGACCACGAGGATCTTGTCGACGTGGCCGCGCAGTCGCAGGGCCGCGGTCAGGCCGGCGATGCCGCTGCCGACGATGACGACGTCGGCACGGGTCGTCCACCCCGGGGCGGGCGCAGTGAGCCGCCCGGGAAGACGCAGGTGTTCAGGCATCCCAGCAGGCTATCGACTCGCGCGGGTCAACGACCGGCGGTCACGTCGCCGCGGGACAGCGTCGGGTCGCCGAAGGTCTCGGCCGGGTCGAAGCCGGTGGCCATGATCTTGTTGTCGGCGTCGACGAAGACCACGTGCGGCTGGTACTCCTTCGCCTCCTCGGTGGTCATCTGGCCGTAGCCGATCAGGATGACCAGGTCACCGGGGTGGACCAGTCGCGCGGCGGCACCGTTGATGCCGATCACGCCGCTGCCCCGCTCGCCGGCGATCGTGTAGGTCTCGAGCCGGGCGCCGTTGGTGATGTCGACGATGTGCACGAGCTCGCCGGCCAGCAGGTCGGCGGCCTCGAGCAGGTCCTCGTCGACGGTGACCGAGCCGACGTAGTGCAGGTCGGCCTGCGTGACCGTGGCACGGTGGATCTTGCTCTTCATCATGGTGCGCAGCATGGGGATTCTCCCTGGGTTTCAGTACTGCTTCGGAACTGCTTCAGAACTGCAGAGGCAGGTTGTCGATGAGCCGGGTCGTGCCGACCCGTGCCGCGACGAGGACGCGGCCCTCGGTGCCCGCGTCGGGGTAGTCCGGCAGCTCGCCGAGCCCCGTGGTGGTGAGGGCGAGGTAGTCGAGCTCGACGCCCGGCGCCGCCGCCTTGAGGATGTTCATCGCGGCCCAGCGTGCCGCCGGGACGCCGTACGCCGCCCGCTCCTGCGCCGCGCGCAGCGCCCGGCTGAGGGCGACCGCCTGCTGGCGCTGCTCGGCGTCGAGGTAGCGGTTGCGGCTCGAGCGGGCCAACCCGTCGGGCTCGCGGTCGGTCGCACCACCGACGATCTCGATGCCCATGCAGAGGTCGGCGACCATTCGGCGGATCAGGGCGAGCTGCTGGTAGTCCTTCTCGCCGAAGACCGCGACGTCCGGCCGGACCAGGCCGAACAGCTTGGCGACGACCGTCAGCACGCCGCGGAAGTGGCCCGGACGGCTGGCGCCCTCGAACAGGTCGGCCAGCGGGCCGGGCTGGACGGTAACGGCCTCGGTCGCTGCACCGTCGTGCGGGACGCCGTCGGGGTACATCTCGGCGACGACCGGCGCGAACACCACGTCGACCCCCGCCGCCCCCGACAGCTCGAGGTCGGCGTCGAAGGTGCGCGGGTAGCGGTCGAGGTCCTCGCCGGCGCCGAACTGCAGCGGGTTCACGAAGATCGAGACCACCACCGTCCCGTCGCCACCGGCGCGCTCGCGGGCGATGCGCATCAGCGACGCGTGGCCCTCGTGCAGCGCACCCATGGTGGGCACGAACACGACCGGTCCGCTCGCGCGGCGCGCGCCGAGCAGCGCGTCGAGGTCCGTCCGGCTGCGCGCGACAGCCGGGGTCGTGGTGACCCTCACGCGTTCTCCGTGCGGCCCAGGCGGCCCAGGCGGCCCAGCCGCGACGGGAGGGCGCGCCGGTCGCCGTACGCGCTGAGCACGGTGGCGATCTTCTGCGCCTGGATCGGGAGGAGGCGGCCGTCGGTGACGGAGCGGTCGAGGGTGGCCCACGCCATCGCGACGTACGACGGCAGCGTGTCGGGCGCGTTGGTGGAGATGTCCTTGAGATGCGCCGCGACGGTCTGCACGTCGCCGCGGACGATCGGGCCGGTCAGGGCCGCGTCGCCGTGCTCGAGGGCGTTGTCGAGGGCCGCGTCGAGCAGCGGGCGCAGGGTGCCGGCCGGGTCGTCGACGCCGGCGGCGGCCAGCAGGCCCATCGCCTCGCTGACGAGGGTGACCAGGTGGTTGGCGCCGTGGGCGAGGCCCGCGTGGTAGAGCGTGCGCATCTGCTCGGGCACCCAGTTGGCACGACCGCCGAGGTCGGCCACGAGCTGCTCGGCGAGGTCGTGCTCGGCCGGGCCGGCGGTGAGGCCGAAGACGCAGCCGTGGAGGCGCTCGATGTCGACGGCCGTGCCGGTGAAGGTCATCGCCGGGTGCAGCGCGATGATCCGCGCACCGACGGCGGCGGCCGGCGCGAGCACGGCGAGGCCGTGGCGGCCCGAGGTGTGCGCGACGACCTGGCCCTCGCGGATGGCGCCGCTGTCGGACAGCACACGCACCACGTTCGGGAGCATGTCGTCGGGCACGGTCAGCAGCAGGAGGTCGGCCGCCCGGGCGACGTCGCTCGGCTTGTGCAGCGGGACACCGGGCAGCAGCTCGGCGGCACGGCGGCGGGAGGCGTCGGACTCACCGGCGGCGGCGACGACGGGGTGGCCGGCAGCGCGGAGACCCGCGGCCAGGACAGCGCCGACGCGACCCGCGCCGACAACACCCACGCGCCGACCGGACGCGTCGGTTTGCGGCGTCGCGAGCGGCGTCAGATGGGTCTGCTGACCAGGCGTCCGATGCGAAGGCAGGCTGGGCGCCTGGTGAGCGTCGGCAACGCAGTCAGCGGGCCCAGCTGGCGTCGCGCAGCAGGCGGAAAGCGACGTGTCCGGGCGCGGCTTCGTGGACATCGTGAACCTTTCGTTCCCGTCCCGCCGACCACTGCCGCCCGGGGGCGTCAGCCGGTGTGGGTACCGGACGTTGTGCTCAAGAGGTGCGCCCCGGGGTTCCGGGACGAGTCAACGGTACGCCGCCGCGGAGGCTCGCGGAAACGGTTCCGACCGGTGGTTTGGGTCACACGGTCCCGGGGGCCGTGAGGATCAGGCCGTGCGGCCCTTCTGCCAGGCCCGCGCGGCGGCGCGCTCGGCCTGCAGCTCGCTAGTGAGGACGTCGAGCTCGGCCTCGAGCTCGGCGACCCGGACGACGGCCTGCTGGGCCCGCTCGTCAGCGTCGGCGAGGCGGCCCGTGAGCCGCTCGAGCTCGCGCTGGGTCTCGTCGGCACGGTCGCGGAACTCCGAGACCTCGCGACGGGCGTCGGCCAGCTCGGAGGCGGCATCGCCCAGGCGCTTCTCGAGCCGGGAGATGGTGGCGTCGCGGCGGGCGAGCTTGCCCGTCATGTCGGCGGCGAACTCGACGTTCTCCGCCGTACGGGCCTCGGTGAGGCCGGCGTAGGCCCGGGCCTGCTGCGCACGGTCGCGCGCGGCCTCCTCGCGGGAGTCCATCAGCTCGGAGTGGGTGATCTTGGTGGCGACGGCGCCGAGCACGACGGCCGTCAGGGCGGCGACGGTGACGAAGAGCCAGGATCCGGTCAGGGCCGTGGCGACGACGATGACTGCCGATCCCACGATGAGGAGCGCGGCGACCACGAGACGGGTCGACCGCTGGCGACGACGGTTGCCGACTGGGGAAGTCATACCAGCACGTTATGCCTCACAGGCGGGATGCGACGGGCGACACGCTCGTCACACCTGTCACAACAGCAACAGGGCCTCAGTGATCGGCGCCCTCGTCGTCGCGGACCCGGCAGGCCCGCTCGAGGAGCAGCGCGGCGACGAGCGCGACCACGCCGCAGCCCACGGCCGCGAGCGAACCGGTGATCCGCTGGTCGGCCTGCTCGGCGGCGTCACCGATCCAGCTGATGGCGTAGCCGGCGTACCCGCCCGAGACGAGAGCGGCGACCAGGGCGCTGGCACGGGCCAGGACCAGGCGGTTGACGGCCTGGTGGGCCTCCAGCCGCTCGTGGCGGACGTGGACGGCACGGTGGGTGATCCAGGCGACGTAGCCGAGGATGGCGCCGAGCAGGAGCAGGGCCAGGGGCTGGCCGACGGAGACCAGGGGCGGCACGAAGCCGAGCCGGTCCGCGACGGGGTGGAATCCCCAGCCGCCGACGACACCGACCACCGCCCAGCCGAGCAGGGTCAGGGCCGAGGTGGGCCGTACGGATCCGGACGGGGGCTCCGGCGGCCCGCCCGTGGAGCTCACTCGAGCTCGAGGACCAGGTCCGGGCGCGGGGTGAGGCCGTCGGTGCCGACCTTCGCCAGCAGCTCGGCGACCGGGCCGCGGTCGAGGAACTCGGCGTCCGGCTCGAGGTCGAGCCACGGCTGGAGGACGAAGGCGCGCTCGTGGGCCCGCGGGTGCGGGAGCTTGAGCTCCTCCTTGTCGCTGCGCCGGTCGCCGACGACGATCAGGTCGACGTCGAGCGTGCGGGGAGCGTTCTTGGTCTCGCTGCGCAGGCGGTCGAAGGCGTCCTCGATGGCCAGCGCGCGGTCGATCAGCCGGTGGGCCGACAGGGTGGTGTCGGCGAGGATCACCGCGTTGAGGAACGGCTGGGAGTCCGGCGGGCAGTCGACCGGCGCGGTCTCGTAGACCGGCGAGACGCCCGTGACCCAGACGTTGGGGGTGTCGGCCAGGGCGTCGACGCCGCCCTGGAGGTTGGTGAAGCGCTCACCGAGGTTGGAACCCAGCGCGATCACCATTCGCCGGATCGGCCGCATCTCGCCGGTGAGGGTGTCCGTGTCGATGATGTTCGGGTTCGGGGTCTCGGTCATGCTGGGGCCTCTTCCTTGCCGGTTCGGTTTCCCGCTGCGTCCCCCGCCTCACGGTGGCGGGTGATGGTCAGGCGCACGTCGGCGAACGTCGCCTGGATCGGCGCGTCCGGCTTGTGCACCGTCACTCGCGCCCATTCAACACGACGGTCCAACAGAACGACATCGGCTATCCGCTGGGCGAGGGTCTCGATGAGATCCACCGGGTCCCGCTCCACGGCGGCGACCACCCGGTCGACCAGTCCGCCGTAGTCCACGGTCTCGGCCAGGTCGTCGCTCGCGGCGGCAGGCCGGGTGTCGACACCCAGCGTGAGGTCGATCGTGAAGACCTGGCCGTCGCGGCGCTCGTGGTCGAAGACGCCGTGGTGGGCGAAGCACTCGATGCCGAGGATGCTCAGCTCGTCGGTCACCTGTGTTCATCCCCGGCGGTTCGTCGAAGGCGGCCCGTGTTCCGGGTGCGTGCATCGCAAGGCACCGGCGCGCAGCCATACCGGGTCGTCTCGCAAGCGTCGGCAACGCCGCGAGGTGCGTGCCCGGGACGCGGGGTGCCCGATGAACCTCCGGTGATGAACACCTAGTGCCTCTCGTGTCGCTCCGCTGCCCGAACAGCGGGTTGTCCGGACCACTGTGCCGCAACGGCCAAGGCGTCGCGGTGAGCGCGCACATCGTGGACCCTCAGGCACCAGACGGCGGTTCCGCCCAGGCCCGCGCTCAGCAGGGCGCTGATCGCGACACCGGCCGCCTCGCGCTCGCCGACCGGCCGGGGCTCGCCGTCGGGGCCCTCCAGCAGGCGGCCGAGGAAGGTCTTGCGGCTGGCGCCGACCAGCAGCGGGAAGCCGAGGGAGACCTCGTCGAGGTGGCGCAGCAGCTCCCAGTTGTGCTCGGCGAGCTTGGCGAAGCCCAGACCGGGGTCGAGGACGATGCGGTCCTCGGCCACGCCGGCCGCGCGGATCACCTCGACCCGCTGCTCGAGCTCCTCGGCGACGGCGCGGACCACGCCGCCGTCGTACTGCGTGAACTGCTGCATGGTGTCGCTGTGGGCGCGCCAGTGCATGGCGACGTAGGTCGCACCGGTCTGCGCGACGACGTCGAGGATCGCCGGGTCGGCGAGGCCGCCGGAGACGTCGTTGACGATGCTGGCGCCGGCAGCGAGGGCGCGGGCGGCGACCTCGGCCCGCATGGTGTCGACCGAGACCGTCGCGCCGCGGGCGGCGAGCGCCTCGATCACGGGTACGACGCGGTCGATCTCCTCCGCGAGCAGGGGCCGGGTCGCGCCCGGCCGGGTGGACTCGCCCCCGACGTCGAGGATGTCGGCGCCGTCGGCCAGCAGCTGGAGCCCGTGGGCGACGGCGCGCTCGGGGTCGTCGTACCGACCACCGTCGGAGAAGGAGTCGGGGGTGACGTTGACGACCCCCATCACGAGCGGCAGCCCAGTCATGGGCCGAGGCTATCGGGGCTCACGGGCGCGGACCGCCCGCAGGCCCGCCGGTCACGTGCTGCACGAAGCGACGGTAGAAGGCCGGCGTGTAGTGGAAGGGCGCCGGGCCCCACTGGTGCTGCGACGCCGCGAGCAGCTCGGCGTCGTCGTAGCGCCAGAACTGCTCGGGCTCGAGGTCCTGCTCCATGCGGGCGTGCACGCTCTCGAGGAACTCGTTGGACCGCCGGATCCGCTGCGGGTTGTAGAACGCGGGGAACTCGGCACCGGGGCCGTCGAACTCGGTCGCCCAGCGGACCCGGTTGATGCGCACCCGCTCCCGGATCCCGGCCGCGTCGACGGCCGCCACGAACCGGGCCCACGCGGCGGTCCACCGCGCGAGGGCGTCCGGGGTGTTGGGCCGGACCAGCTCGCAGTGGGAGATGTCGGCGCCGGCCGAGACGAACTCGCTCGACCGGGTCGCGGTCCCTCCGTCGGGAGCCACGACGAGGGCGAACCGCTCCTCGATGCAGTCGACGACGAGCAGGTCGACGTCGGCCGTCTCCAGCCACGGCACGAACGCCTTCTCGAGGTCCATCGCCACCACGGAACGCTGGAACGGCGAGCTGATGGCGGACAGGTCCACCCCGGTGAACGGCGTCGGCGACATGACGCTGGCCAGCGCGCTCCGGGCGAAGTACGCCGCCGGCTTGCCCAGCGCGTCCTCGTGGAGCCCGAAGGCGTCGCGGGAGACGCAGCTCCCGAGGATCCCGACCTTCACGCGCCGAGCACGACCGGTGTGCCGAAGGGCCACGCCGCGAGGATGACGGGCGAGAGGCGCTGACGGCCGGGGCCCGACACCTCCCAGGCCACCTCGGCCCAGCGGGCGTCGGCGGGCACGGGGACCTCGTTGACGGCGTTGGCGTCGGCCCGCACCTCACCGAGGGTCGTGCCGTCCTCGTCCTGGAACCGGAGGACGAGCACCACGTCGAGGTCGCCCCCGGAGCGCTGGGCGAATCGCGCGGTGCCCTCGCGCCACGACGACGCCCAGTCGCCGGTCAGGTCCAGACGGGCGGCACCGACGACCTGCGCGACCTCGCCCTCGTCGAGGCTCGACTGGATGACCGTCCAGCTGCCGTGGTGCGAGACCCGGAGACGCTCGTCGGGATCGGCGGGCAGGGCCGGCTCCAGCGCCTCGGGTACGACGACCGTCGCCTCACGCAGCGCCTGGTCGGCCACGACGGTCGCTGCCTGTGCCCAGACGTCGGCGACCGCGATGCCCTGGTCGATGGGCAGGTCCGCGGACGCGGCGGCAGCCTCGGCGAGGTCGGCGGCGCCGCCCTCGCAGTAGTCGAAGCGGTGCAGGGACAGCTGGGCGCCCCCGGACGGCACCGCGTCGCCCGTCAGCGCTTCGGCAGCGCGGATCCGCTCGGCAGCGGCCACGGTCACGAGGGCCCGGCGCAGCGGGAGCCCGCCGACCTCGACGTACGACGACGCGCCGGTCTCGACGAGACGGCCCTCCTCGAGGCGGTGGCGCCGGTCCTTGCCGACGACCTCCGCGGAGGAGTAGGTCCAGGCGTCCACGAGGTCGCGCAGGTAGTGCTCGCCGTACCAGTCGTCGCCGTGGAAGACAGCCACACCGTCGACCGTGCCGAACAACGCCGCGAGCGACGTGTCGGCGAGCTCGGCCGGGTCGAGCACGGTGACGTCCGCACCCGTGGCCCAGGCGCGGACCTCGTCAGCGGCGGAGACCAGTCGGACCTCGACCTCGACGCCCGTCTGCGCCCGTGCTGCCGCGACCTGGCGGACGGCCGTCGCGGGATCGTCGGTCGCGACCAGCACGCCGACGCGTGAACGGCTCTCCTCGACGGTGCGCCCCGTCACGGAGGCGACGACGTACGCGAGGCGATGGGCGTAGGTGTGCTCGCCGAGGACCTTGCGGACACCGAGCACCCGCAGCCGGTCCGTGCCGTCGGGGTCCGCCACCATCCTCGAGAGGATCTTCTCGATCTCCTCCGCGGAGTCCGACATGGGGACGAGGTCGGCGAAGAAGATGCCGATGGCGCGCGACCAGTTCGAGATGGTGACCGTGTTGGAGGCCAGCAGCTCGTAGACACGGCGCGCGAACATGGTCTGCGACCGCTTCACCGTGTTGATGTTGAGGCTGTAGCGATAGCCCTTGTAGGCCAGGTCCATCTCCTCCGGCCCCAGCGTCCCGACGACGTGGGAGCGGTACTCCTCGGGGAACTGCAGCTCGGGATAGGTGGTGCCGTAGTTGCGGTCGTAGATCTCGACCGGCATCGCGGCGATGGCACCGGTCACCGTCGCGCGGAGGTCGACCATCCGCTCGGGGTACTGCGCGTAGTAGCTGCCCGCGAACATCAGGGCGTCGCGGCGCTCGGTGATCTCGAGCGGGTTGTGCTGCCGCGGCTGCGCGGCGAAGGGCAGGAAGCCGACCCGCTGGTGGCCCAGGCGCAGCTGGTACTCGGTGAGCATGTCGAGGTCGCTGGTGAAGGCGTGGTCGACGGCGGCGGCCACCTCGACGTACCGCTCGAAGTGGACGGGGTCCTCCTTGTTCCAGAAGACCGTCGCCACACCGGCCGCGCGGGCCCAGTCGATGACGCTGCGGAGCTCGTCGCTGACCGGGCTGACCTTGTCGCGCCACGAACCGTCCTTGCCGCGCCAGGCGGACTCGATGAACACCAGGTCGGGATCGAAGCCCTCGAGCTCCTCGTGCCAGCCGGACGCCGAGATGTTCAGCAGGTCGCAGTCGGGCTCGAGGCACAGGCGCGTGAAGTCGTCGGCGATGGCCGCGACGCGCAGGCGACGACCGTCGGCGCGCTCCCGCAGCCGGGCCGCGGCGCGCTCAGCCGCCGCGGTGCGCTCCGCGAGCCCGGCCGGGTCGACGGCGAGGGTGGCGGCGAAGGTGGTCACCTCGGCCGCGGCGCGCACGGGGACGGACGGGGCGGCGGGCTGCTTCCTGGCCGGCGCCGGTGCGGCCGGCTTCGCCAGCCGGCGACGCAGCTTGCGCAACCGCCGCTCGAGCCGGATGCCCCGGCTCCCCTCCAGCTCGGCGACCCTGACCTTCAGGGAGTCGCGCTTGCGCTTGGCCTGGGCCAGCATCGCGTTGCGCTCCTGGAGACGCTGGCGCAGGGCGGAGGCCGTCTCCCGCGCCTTGTCGCGCTCGTTGCGGTAGCGCAACGCCTCGGCCTCGACGCGCTCGTAGGCGAGCTGCGCGGAGCGCAGGGCGCGCTGGACATCGCGGTCAGGTGTGGGCTCAGCGCTCACGCCGAACTCCTTCCGATCCCGGCTCGACGGTCGACGAAGGGTAGGGTCGCACGGCAGACCTCAGCGCCGGAGCACGCCTCCCCGGGGCAGTGTGCATCTCTCGGCTCCCTGAAGGAGAATTCTCATCGTGACCACCTCCCGCAGGCTGCTCGCCGCTGCCGCTCTCGTGATCGTCGCAGCGGTCGCGGGCGCCTTCGTCGCCGCGTCCGGGGACGCCGGCATGGCGATCGTGCTCGCCGCGGTCGGCCTCGGCGTCGGCCTCAACCTGCTCGTCTCGCTCCTGCTGCTCTCCCAGCTGCGCCACCTCGGCGGAGAGGTGGCGGCGCTGCGCCGCGGTGCCGGCCGCCAGCGCCGGATGACGCGCCGTGTGCAGCAGGAGCTGAGGCGCGCCCACGAGCGCCTGGCCCGCCACCGGAAGGTCCTCGACCGCACCGAGGAGCGGGTCCGTGGCGTGCGGGTCCAGCAGAACCAGGACTACTACCGGCGCGTGGCCGAGGGCCGCGTCCTGCGCGGGCAGCTGCAGGAGACCGTCCGCCTCTTCGCGACCTACCCGATGAGCGCCCAGGTCCCGCCGATGGGCCACTGGGCGGCCTCACCCGACCTGGTCGGCGCCCTCCTGGACGAGTTCCTCGACAAGCGCCCCGGCCTCGTGGTCGAGTGCGGCAGCGGCGTCTCGACCCTGTGGCTCGCGACGGCGGCGCGCCAGCACGGCGTACCGACCCGGATCGTGGCGCTCGAGCACGACGCGGAGTACGCCCAGGAGAGCCGCGCGCTGCTGGCCCGCCACGGTCTCAGCGACATCGCCGAGGTCCGCGACGCCCCGCTGCAGGTCGTGGACGTCGAGGGCACCGATCGGACCTGGTACGCGCCGTCCGCGGTCGAGGACCTCCACGACATCGGCCTGCTGTTCGTCGACGGACCGCCGACCTCCACCGGCGAGCACGCCCGCTACCCCGCGCTCCCCGTGCTCCAGGACCAGCTGGCCCCGACGTGCAGCATCGTGCTGGACGACATGATCCGCGAGGACGAGCAGCAGGTCGCCCAGCTCTGGCACGACCGTCTGCCGGACCTCAGCCGCACCGACCTGCGCCTGGAGAAGGGCGCGACGATCTTCCGCCGGGGCTAGGAGACTGCCTGGCGCGCGGCCAGGAACTCCGTCAGCACGTGGGCGATCCGCTCCCCGGCGCGCCCGTCCCACAGCGGGGGTACGACGTCGGGCCGGTCGGCCTTCGCCGCCAGGGCCTCGCGGTAGCTCGTCAGCAGGTTGTCGGCCGTCACCAGCCGGTTGGTGCCGTGGGTGATGGTCACCGGACGCTCGGTGTTGGGCCGCAGCGTCAGGCACGGCACGCCGAGCACGGTGGTCTCCTCCTGCACGCCGCCGGAGTCGGTCACCACCGCCGCGCTGCCCCGGACCAGGCCGAGGAAGTCGCGGTAGCCGAGCGGGTCGGTGGCGAGCACGCGCGGGTGCTCGAAGAGGCCGGACGCCTCGAGCCGGGCACGGCCGCGCGGGTGGACCGGCAGCACCAGGTCGAGCTCGTCGGCGAGCTCCCGCAGCGCGGCGACGAGCGGGGCCAGTGAGGCCGGGTCGTCGACGTTGCCCGGACGGTGCAGGGTCACGACGCCGTACCGCTCCGGGAGGCCGAGCTCGTCGGCCTTCGCACGCGGGTCGATGGCGGGCAGCTGCTTGAGCAGGGTGTCGATCATCGGGTTGCCGACCAGGTGGATCCGCTCCGCCGGGACGCCCTCGGAGCCCAGGTGGGCGATGGCGTCGGCGCTGGTGGCGAGCAGGACGTCGCAGAGCCGGTCGGTGACGACGCGGTTGATCTCCTCGGGCATCGTCCAGTCGAAGCTGCGCAGGCCGGCCTCGACGTGGGCGACGGCGATGCCGAGCTTGGAGGCGACCAGGCTGGCGGCGAGCGTGGAGTTCACGTCGCCGTACACGACGACGAGGTCGGGGCGCTGCTCGAGCACGACCTGCTCGAGCGCGGTCATCATCGCCGCGGTCTGCGCGGCGTGGCTGCCGGAGCCGACGCCGAGGTTGATGTCCGGCAGCGGCAGTTCGAGCTCACGGAAGAACACGGCCGACATGTTGTCGTCGTAGTGCTGGCCGGTGTGGACGAGCTGTTGGCGTACGCCGCGGGCGGCGAGGGCCGCCATCACGGGAGCCGCCTTGGGGAAGTTCGGCCGGGCGCCGGTGATGTGGAGCACCAGGGGTGGCATTGTTTCCTCTGCTTGTCAGCCGAGCTGGCGGCGAGCCAGCACACGAGCACCGGGAGTTGAATCGATGCCCACCCTAGTCGTCGTCGGACTCGGCTACGTCGGCCTGCCCCTCGCACAGCTCGCGACCCGTCGGGGCGTGACCACCGTGGGCCTCGACACCTCCACGCGCGTCACCGACCAGCTCAACGCCGGCCGCTCCCACGTCGACGACATCTCCGACGACGAGGTCGCCACGATGGTCGCGCAGGGCTTCACCGCGACCACCGACGACGCCGTGCTCGCCGACGCCGACACCGTCGTGGTGTGCGTGCCCACCCCGCTCTCCTCCGACGGCGGCCCCGACCTGTCGATGGTCACCTCCGCGATGACCACCATCGGCCGCCGGCTGACCGCGGGGACCCTGGTCGTCCTCGAGTCGACGACCTACCCCGGTACGACGGAGGAGCTGGTCCGCCCGCTGCTCGAGGAGGCCTCCGGCCTGCGCGCCGGCGAGGACTTCTCGCTCGCCTTCTCCCCCGAGCGGGTCGACCCCGGCAACCAGACCTACACCGTCGAGAACACCCCCAAGATCGTCGGCGGCACGACACCCTCGTGCACGAAGCGCGCCGCCGAGTTCTACGGCGCCCTCGTCGACGAGGTCGTGCTCGCCAAGGGCACCCGCGAGGCCGAGATGGCCAAGCTGCTCGAGAACACCTACCGCCACGTCAACATCGCCCTCGTCAACGAGATGGTGCGCTTCAGCCACGAGCTCGACATCGACTTCTGGGACGTCATCGGCCTCGCCAGCACCAAGCCGTTCGGCTTCCAGGCCTTCTGGCCCGGCCCGGGCGTCGGCGGCCACTGCATCCCGATCGACCCGAACTACCTCTCCCACCGCGTCCAGGAGAAGCTCGGCTACCCGTTCCGCTTCGTGGAGCTGGCCCAGGAGATCAACGCGACGATGCCGCGCTACGTCGTCCAGCGCATCCAGTCGCTGCTCAACGACGAGGGCCGCGCCGTGAAGGGGTCGACGATCCTGCTCCTCGGCGTCACCTACAAGCCCAACATCGCCGACCAGCGCGAGACGCCCGCCCAGCCGCTCGCCGAGCACCTGCTCCAGCTCGGCGCGACGGTCCAGTACTTCGACCCGTACGTCGAGCACTGGCGCGTCGAGGGCACCACCGCCGTACCGGACCCGGTGGAGGCGGCCCGCACCGCCGACCTGACGGTGCTGGTGCAGGTGCACGACGCGTTCGACGTACCGGAGCTGGTGGGTGCGGCGAAGCGGTTCTTCGACCTGCGCGGCGCGACGACCGACGGCACCGAGCGGCTCTGAGCCGACCCCTGGGACGAGAGCCGGTCAGCCGCGGGGGCTGTGGATCAACGCCATCGCCTCGGCCCGGGTGGAGGGCTCGGTGAGGAAGGTGCCGCGGACGGCGGAGGTGATCGTGCGGGCGCCGGCCTTGCGGACACCGCGCATGGTCATGCAGAGGTGCTCGGCCTCGATCACGACGATCACGCCGCGGGCCTCGAGGATCTCCATCAGCGAGTCCGCGACCTGGGTCGTCAGCCGCTCCTGGACCTGGGGGCGCTTGGCGTAAACGTCGACCAGGCGGGCCAGCTTCGACAACCCGGTGATCTTGCCGGTCTCGGCCGGGATGTAGCCGACGTGGGCGACACCCGTGAACGGGACGAGGTGGTGCTCGCACATCGACCAGAGCTCGATGTCGCGGACCAGCACCATCTCGTCGTGGCCGAGGTCGAAGGTCGTGGTGAGCACGTCCTCGGCGGTCATCCGGAGGCCGGAGGTCACCTCGGCGTACGCGCGGGCGACCCGGGCGGGGGTCTCGCGGAGGCCCTCACGGTCGGGGTCCTCGCCGATGGCGATCAGCAGCTCGCGCACGGCGGCGGCGGCCCGCTCCTGGTCGAAGGCGGGTACGTCGGCGGGCTCCCGGTCGGGAGTCGAGATCGCGTCGGTCATCAGGTGCCGGCGGTGGGTGCCGGCGGCTGCGGGTCGGTCGGCGGGGCCGTCGGCGTCCCGCCGTAGACGTCGCCACCCGGGCCCGGAGGCGTCAGGATCTGGCCGTTGTCGGGCTCGGCCGCGGGCGCCTGACCGTTCTGCTCGGCGCGACGGCGGATCTCCTCGGGGATCTCCACCGGCGGGATCGTGGAGGGCACGCGGTTGGGCGAGCCGGTCCAGGCCGGGCGCTCGGGACGGCGACGGAGGGCGGTGAAGACCTCCGCGACCTGCTCCTTGTCGAGCGTCTCCTTGTCGAGCAGCGCGAGAACGAGGGCGTCGAGCACGTCGCGGTTCTCGACCAGGATGTCGAAGGCCTCCTGGTGCGCCGTGGCGAGGAAGTTCTTCGTCTCCTCGTCGATGATGGCGGCGACGTCCTCGGAGTAGTTGCGCTGGTGGCCCATGTCGCGGCCCAGGAAGGGCTCCGAGTTGGAGTCGCCGAGCTTGATCGCGCCGAGCCGGTCGGTCATGCCGTACTGGGTGACCATCGCGCGGGCCAGCGAGGTGGCCTTCTCGATGTCGTTGCCGGCGCCGGTGGTCGGGTCGTGGAAGATCAGCTCCTCCGCAGCCCGGCCGCCCAGCATGTAGGCGAGCTTGTCGAGCATCTCCGAGCGGGTCTGGGAATACTTGTCCTCGTCGGGCAGCACCATCGTGTAGCCGAGGGCCCGGCCGCGGGGCAGGATCGTGATCTTGTGGACCGGGTCGGTGCCCGGCAGCGCCGCCGCGACGAGGGCGTGGCCACCCTCGTGGTAGGCGGTGATCAGCTTCTCCTTCTCCGACATCAGCCGCGAGTTGCGCTGCGGGCCGGCGACGACGCGGTCGATGGCCTCGTCGAGGGTCTCGGCCGTGATCACCTTCAGGCCGTTGCGGGCGGTCAGCAGCGCCGCCTCGTTGAGGACGTTGGCCAGGTCGGCACCCGAGAAGCCGGGGGTACGACGCGCGACCGACATCAGCTGGACGTCGGGGCCGAGCGGCTTGCCCCGCGAGTGGACCTCGAGGATCCGCTTGCGGCCGGCGAGGTCCGGCGCGTCGACCTGGATCTGGCGGTCGAAGCGGCCCGGGCGCAGCAGCGCCGGGTCGAGGACGTCGGGCCGGTTGGTGGCCGCGATCAGGATGACCCCGCCGCGGACGTCGAAGCCGTCCATCTCGACGAGGAGCTGGTTGAGCGTCTGCTCACGCTCGTCGTGACCGCCGCCCATGCCGGCGCCGCGGTGGCGACCGACGGCGTCGATCTCGTCGATGAAGACGATCGCGGGGGCGTTCTCCTTGGCCTGCTCGAACAGGTCGCGCACGCGGGAGGCACCGACACCGACGAACATCTCGACGAAGTCCGAGCCGGAGATGGAGTAGAACGGGACGCCCGCCTCGCCGGCGACGGCGCGCGCGAGCAGGGTCTTGCCGGTGCCCGGAGGACCGTAGAGCAGGACGCCCTTGGGGATCTTGGCGCCGACGGCCTGGAACTTGCCGGGCTCCTGGAGGAACTCCTTGATCTCCCCGAGCTCCTCGATCGCCTCGTCGCACCCGGCGACGTCGGCGAAGGTGGTCTTGGGCATGTCCTTGCTGATCATCTTGGCCTTGGACTTGCCGAACTGCATGACGCCCCGGCCACCGCCCTGGACATTGTTCATCAAGAAGATGAACAGCAAGATGATCAGCGCGAACGGCAGCAGCGTCGCGAGCAGCGAGCCGAGCAGGCTGGGCTGCGGGTTCTTCGAGTTGGCCTCGGCGATCGTGCCCTTGTCGACCTGCTCCTTGACCGCAGCGAGGATCGTCTCCTGCTCGCCCTGGATGTAGTGCGAGAGCACCTTGTCGCCGGAGTCACGGGTGCCCTTGTCGAGGGTCGCCTCGATGGACTGGTCACCGTCGATGAAGGTGATGTCCTTGACCTGGCCCTCGGCGATGTACTTCTCGAGCTTCGAGGTCGGGACCTCGTCGAACCCGCCTCCGGGCGCGAGGAACTCGAGAGCGAGGACGACGGTCACCACCGCCACCACGATCCAGAGCCAAGGCCCCCTGAAAACGCGCTTCACAGACTTACCCGCTCCCCATTCAACGTCAGGATCAGACGACGGTACACGTCATCGCCTGCGCCATTCTGACGGGTCCGTGGTTGGACCGGCCCCGAATCACGAGTAGACGGCCGGCGAGAGGGTCCCGATGTCACGCAGGTTGCGGTAGCGCTCGCGGTAGTCGAGGCCGTAGCCGACGACGAACTCGTTGGGGATGTCCCACCCGACGTACTTGGCCTTGACGGGCATCTGGAGCGCCTCCGGCTTGCGCAGGAGGGTCGCGATCTCGACGCTCGCCGGTCCGCGGGAGCCGAGGTTCGAGGTCAGCCAGGACAGGGTCAGGCCGGTGTCGATGATCTCGTCGACGATCAGGACGTGGCGCCCGGTGATGTCGGCGTCGAGGTCCTTGAGGATCCGGACCACGCCGGAGGACTTGGTGCCGGAGCCGTAGGACGACACGGCCATCCAGTCCATCTCGACGTGCTTGTTGAGCGAGCGCGAGAGGTCGGCCATGACCATGACCGCACCGCGCAGGACGCCGACGAGGACAAGGTCCAAGCCGTCGTAGTCACGCTCGATCTCGACCGCCAGCTCCTTGATCCGATCCTGGATCTGGGCCTCGGTGAAGAGCACCTCGACCAGGTCGTCCGCGACGTCATCAGCGTGCATGGGCGTCAGCCTGCCACAGGGGTCGGGCGGAAGCAGAGGTGGGCGCCGTCGCGGTACGCCGTGACGTGGCCGGGGAGCTGGACCTCGCCGCTGATCGCCCCCTGGGCGAGCTGGTGGAGGGCCGTGACGTGGACGTGGAAGAGCTCCGCGTCGCGGGCTCCCGCGGCCAGCGCGGCCAGGCGCAGCACCCTCGTGGCGAGGGCGGGGAGGAGCTCGTCGAGCTCGTCCAGGGGGAGCTCCGGAGCTTGCGTCATAGGTTCCGTGGGCTCCAGCCCACGGAACCTATGACGTTGCGTCGAGATGCGCTGGTAGGCGGCGTCGGCGAGCGCGTCGAGCGCCTCGACGTCGGCGCGGACCTGGTCGGCGGTCCGGGCGAGGGTGGCGGCGATGCCGGGGCCGAGCTCGTCCTCCAGCACGGGCAGGACCCGCTGCCGGACGCGTACCCGGGCGTACCCCGGGTCGGCGTTGTGGGGGTCGTCCCAGAACTCGATGCCCTCGGCGAGGCAGGCGGCGACGGTGTCGGCGCGGGCGACGTCGAGCAGGGGGCGTTCGTAGTGGTCGAACGCCCGGCGCATGCCGGCGATGCTCCGGGCGCCGGAGCCGCGGGCCAGCCCGAGCAGCACGGTCTCGGCCTGGTCGTCGCGGGTGTGGCCGAGCAGCACGCCGACCGCGCCGAAGTGGGCGCGCATCTGCTCGAGCACGTCGTAGCGGGCCCGGCGGGCGGCTGCCTCCATGCCGAGCCCGGCCGGGTCGACCTGCACCCGGGCGGCGGCGGTCTCGTCGACGCCGAGCACGGCCATCTGCTGCACGACGCGCGCGGCGTGCTCCGCCGAGCCCTCCTGCAGGCCGTGGTCGACGGTCACGCCGATCACCCGGAGGCCCTGCTTGCGCCCCTCGAACACCGCGGCGCTCAGCAGGGCGAGGGAGTCGGCCCCGCCGGAGCAGGCCACCAGGACGGCGTGGCCGGCGTCGTGGCGGGTCAGCGCCCGTCGTACGCCCTGACGGACGGCGGCGACGGCGGGGTGGAGGCCCATCAGGGCACGCCCTAGGCCAGGACGCGCCGGACCCAGCCCTCGGGGTCGGCCAGCTCGGCCTTGCCGGGGAGGTTCTCGGGCGCGGCCCAGACGGCGTTGAACTCCTCCATGCCGACCTTGTCGACCACCGCACGGACGAACTGCGCGCCGTCGCGGTACTGCGCCATCTTGGCCTCGAGACCGAGCAGGCGGCGCAGGATCCGGTCGAGGGCGCCGACGCCCTGGCGGCGCTGGGTGAACTTGCGGCGGATCCGCTCGACGCTCGGGATCACGGTCGGGCCGACGTCGTCCATCACCACGTCGGCGTGGCCCTCGAGCAGCGACATCATCCCGGTGACGCGGTCGAGCACGACGCGCTGCTCGGGCGTGCTGAACATGTCGACGATGCTGCCGCCGTTGCGCGCGGCCTTCATCGCCTCGGAGATCCGCTCGACGCCGCCCTCGAGGAGGCCGGCCGGGTCGACGGCGTCGCTGAGCGCCTGGATCTCGGAGAACAGGTGGTCGCGCATCCACGGTACGGCCGTGAACTGCACGCGGTGGGTCTCCTCGTGGAGGCAGACCCACAGCCGGAAGTCGTGCGGGTCGACCTCGAGCTCGCGCTCGACGTGGACGATGTTGGGCGCCACCAGCAGCAGCCGGCCGTACGGCGGGTGGAACGGGTCGAACTGGCCGAGCACCTTGCCGGCGAGGAAGCCCAGCAGGCCTCCGACCTCGGCGCCGGTCACCTTCGAGCCGACCTTGATCGCCAGGCCCGACGGCGGCTTGTTGGCCACCATCTTCTCGACCATCGGGCGGGTGGCGACCGCGAAGCCCTCCGCGTTCGCCTGCACCCAGCCCGCGCGGTCGACCACGAGGATCGGCGCGGTGCCGTCAGGGGCGTCGAGGCCGGTGAACTCGCGCACCAGGCCCGTCGAGCGGTGGGCGCCCGCGCGCAGCTCGGCCACGGCGTCCCCGGCCTCCGCCCGGGTGACCGTCGGGCCGTCGCCGGCCAGGCGGCTGCCCAGGGAGACGGCGAGGCCCCAGTCGATCATCGGGGGCAGCTCGGACGCGGGTGCGGACATGGAGGAAGCCTAGACGGGGGCTGTTCGGGGATCGGGCGGCCGCGTCAGCGGCCGCAGCTGCAGGCGCCCAGCCCCGCCGCGGCGTCGTCCATCGCGACCCGCGCGAGCATCGACTTCGCGTCCTTGACCTGGTCGGCCATCAACGCGAACGCCATCAGGTTCCCGTCGCGGTCGACCGCGATCCCGGCGAGGGAGGTGACGCCGGTGAGGGTGCCGGTCTTGGCGCGGACCCGGCCGCGACCGGCGGCGGGACCGTGGTCCATCCGGTCGGCGAGCGAGCCGGTGTAGCCGGCGACGGGAAGCGCCGCGAGCAGGGGGCGCAGGCCGGGCTGGTCGGCGGAGGCGGCCCAGCGCAGGACGTCGACGAGCACCTGCGGCGCGAGGCGGTTGCTGCGCGACAGGCCGCTGCCGTCGTGGAGGACGGACCTGCCGAGATCGATGCCGTTGGCGCCGAGGACGCGGCGCACCGAGCGCTGGCCGGCGAGGAAGGAGCCCTCGCCCTGGTCGGCGACACCGATCTGGCGCAGCAGCACCTCGGCGGCGTTGTTGTCGCTGACCTCGACCAGGCGCTGGACGATCTGCGCGACCGTCGGGCTGGTGACGTGGGCGACCGGGGCCGCAGCCGGAGCGGCAGACGTCGCGGAGGTCGGGCCCGTGACGCGGACGCCCGCCCGGACCAGCTGCTTGCGGAACTCCTCCGCCGCGGTCAGCGCCGGCTGCTCCACGCGGGTGCTGCCGTCGGCGGTGCGGCCCTCGTCGAGCCACAGCGCGCTGACCGGGGACACCTCGCTGGGGAAGTAGTCGGCCTTCCAGCGCGGGTTGAACGCCGGGCCGGAGAAGAGCGTGTCGTCGTACCCGAACCGGACGGCGCGGACACCGTCGGCACGCAGCGTGCGGGCGGTGCTGCGGGCGAGGGTGCGGATGTCGGCGCGCTTCGGCTCGTACGTCGGGCTGGCCGGGTCGGCGGTGGACGCGGGGGTTCGGGTGAGGAAGGGGTCGCCGCCGCCGACGAGGACCAGGCGCGGCGTCGTACCGCCGGGCTCGAGGACGGTCGACGTGGCGAAGGTGTGCTCGGGGCCCAGGAGGAAGAGCGCCACCGCGGACGTGACCAGCTTGGTGGTCGAGGCGGGCATGGCGAGCGCGGAGCCCTCGACGGACTCGTAGGTGAGGTCGGTGCCGGACAGCGGCCCGACCGCGGCGAGCACGTGGCGGCCGAGGTCCTTGCTGTCCAACCGGGCGAGCGCGGCCCGGACCGCCGCCCGGTCGAGCAGGGCGGACGCGGCGGCGGGACGGGCCAGCACGCCCGGCCGCACGACCTCCGGTACGTCGACCTGCGGGGGCGGCGCGACCGCGGCCGGATCAGCGGGTGGCTCCCCGGTGTCGGAGCGCAGGTCGTGCCACCAGTCCTCGGCGACGCCGGTCTGCCAGGCGACCCCACCACCGGCGAGGAGGGCGACCGCGACCGCGCCCGCGACGACCTTCCGAGCACGCCTCGGGCGCTCCTCCCGGCGGCGACTGCTGTCACCCTTGCCCACGGCGCTCCCTCTCGACTGGCTCCCCGACTGCGCGTTCGGGGACATTGTGCGGGACAATGTGCCCGACAGCGGCGCGGGGGAGGCTCCCCAGGTACACCAGCGCCCCGGCCGGCCCGCCACACAGCGGGCAAATGAAACATGTGTGGAGGAAGCCAGTGCTGGAGTTCGACGTCCTCGTGGAGATCCCCAAGGGGAGCCGCAACAAGTACGAGGTCGACCACGAGTCCGGGCGCATGCGCCTCGACCGCTTCCTCTTCACCTCGACGATGTACCCGGCCGACTACGGCTACATCGAGGACACCCTCGGCCAGGACGGCGACCCGCTGGACGCCCTCGTCCTGCTGCAGGAGCCGACCTTCCCGGGCTGCCTGATCAAGTGCCGCGCGATCGGCATGTTCCGCATGACGGACGAGGCCGGCGGCGACGACAAGGTCCTCTGCGTCCCCGCGGGCGACCCGCGCATGGAGCACCTGCGCGACATCAACCACGTGCCGAACTTCGACCGGCTCGAGATCCAGCACTTCTTCGAGGTCTACAAGGACCTCGAGCCCGGCAAGTCCGTCGAGGGCGCCGACTGGGTCGGCCGCGCCGAGGCCGAGCTGGAGATCCAGGCGTCCTTCGAGCGGTTCAAGGTCGACGGCCACTGAGTCGTCTCGGCGCTCGCTTCGCTCGCGCATGTCGAGCGCCCTCTTGACGCGAGGTCTTCCCTCGCTGCG
>NZ_LMIT01000011.1:296071-296190 GCF_001428825.1 Nocardioides sp. Root240
TCCGCCATTCCGCGGGCGGAGCGAACGCCATCGGGCGTCAGCTCCGGGGCGTCGTTTCGGCGCTCGCTTCGCTCGCGCATGTCGAGCGCCCTCTTGACGCGAGGTCTTCCCTCGCTGCG
>NZ_LMIT01000011.1:296303-296414 GCF_001428825.1 Nocardioides sp. Root240
CTCGCTCGTTCCTCGCTCGCTCCGCTCAGTCCAGACCACGCGGGGCGCCCGACGACATCCAGCCCCATCCGATGCACGACCGCATCGGTTGGGGCTGATCTCGTCCCGCCG
>NZ_LMIT01000011.1:296470-326596 GCF_001428825.1 Nocardioides sp. Root240
CCCGCCATTCCGCGGGCGAAGCGAACGCCATCGGGCGTCAGCTCCGGGGCGTGAGGATTCCCGAGAGCCCGGCTGCGAGAGCGGCCGGGCTCTCGTCGTACTCCGGGGGCATCGAGACGTAGCTGACCGCCAGCCGGGCCAGGGCCCGGGCGAAGGCCCGCAGCTCGTCGGCGTCGACGTCCGGCCAGGTGGCGGTCGCGGCGGCCTCGAGGCGCTCGGCGACGCGCTGCAGCAGCGGTCCGGCGTCGGTGGTGACCAGCCGGACCAGGTCGGGGTGGGCGTCGCCGGCACGGACCCGCTGGATCAGCGGGTCGGCGACGGCGGTCTCGAGGTAGAGGACGAGCCCCTGCTCGACACCGGTACGCCGGTCGTCGGGGTGCGCCGCGAGGGTCGCCGCGATCGCGTCGCACAGCACGTCGGCCAGGGCGAGCGTGTAGGCCTGCGCGAGGCCGTAGCGGGAGCCGAAGGCGTTGTAGAGGGTCTGCCGGCTGACGCCCGCGTCGTTGGCGACCGCCTCCAGGGTCACGTCGCCCCACGGGTTGGCGAGCAGCAGGGCGCGCAGGGCGTCGAAGACCGCCGCGCTGCGCTCCGCCGCCGACCGGCGCCGAGGCCTCACCATGGACGAACCCACCTACCGCTTGATGCCGCGGAAGTAGCCGATGGCACCGCTCTTCTCGATCACGACGTCGGCGATGCCCTGGCCGGCGAGCCAGGCCTCGAGGTCGCGGCTGGTGCAGCCCGGACCGAGCAGGCCGGCCATCCGGCCGACCCGGCGCAGCGGGACGTAGCGCAGCGCGTCGTTGAGCAGTGCGCTGCCGGTGAGCACGCCGCCCGGCCGCAGCACGCGCGACATCTCGATCACGGCGCGAGCGGGGTCGGGGAAGCAGTGCAGGCCGGTGAAGGTCACGACGAGGTCGAACTCGCCGTCGGCGAACGGCAGGTCGCCGACGTCGGCGACGCGCGGCTCGACCTGGTCGGCGACGCCCCGCTCCTCGGCCGCCCGCATCGTGCGGTCCAGCATGGTCTGGGAGATGTCCGCGGCGACGTACTCGACGCCCTGGCCCTCGCGCAGCCCGCGCAGGGCGACCCCACCACCGCAGGGGATGTCGAGGATCCGGGCGCCGGCGGGCTGGCGGCCGATCTCGGCCGCGGCGCGGTAGAGCAGGCGCAGGTTGCTCTGGATGCCGGCGCGCCAGATCGCACCGCCGGCGCGCGGGTGCTCGACGGTCCAGTCGTAGAAGGACGCCCACAGCGGGTCGTCGGACCAGCCTCCGAGCCCGGGGACCTTCGAGACGGCGGCGCGGATCATGCGGACTCTCCTGAGATCAGGGCGGGGGCGCGGAGCAGCGCCTCCGGTACGGCGAAGCCGTCGACCAGCTCGCGGGCGACGGGCCGGATGCGGCGGCACAGGTCGCCCACCTCGCGGGTGATGGCCTTCGAGCGCTGCGTCGAGAGACGGTCGTGCTCGATGAACCAGGCCGCGTCGGCCTCGATCCCGGCGAGCGCGTGCAGGTCGCACACGGCGTTGAGCGTGAGCTTGAGGTCGCCGTCCTCCATCGCGGCGACCTTCTCGACGAAGGCCTCCAGCACGATCCGCTCGACGTGCGCGCGGGCGGCGGCGATGACGTGGTCCTGGACCCGCGAGAACACCTCGCCGGGGTTCATGCCGGAGTCGATGCCGCGCTTGAGCCGCCGCGCGACGCCGCCGATCCGGTGCTCCTCCCGGAAGCGGTACATCGCGAGGTGGTACTGCGGGTCGCGCAGGCCGCTATCGGTGTCCCAGCTGTCGCCACCGCCGGGCAGGGCGTCGCGGATGGACTGCAGCAGCCGGTGGGCACGGGTCCGTTCGAGGACCGTCTCGACCGCGACGCCCGCCACGAAGCGCACCATGCCGAGCTGGTCGAGGTCGGAGAAGTCGCTGGAGAAGTTCGTCAGCAGGCCCTTGCCGACCAGCTGGAGAAGGACGTGGTTGTCGCCCTCGAAGGTGGTGAAGACGTCGGTGTCGGCCTTGAGCGCCGCGAACCGGTTGACCGCGAGATAGCCCGCTCCCCCGCACGCCTCCCGGCACTCCTGGACCACGTCGGTGGCCAGCCAGGTCGAGAGCGCCTTGGTGCCGGCGGCGCGCGACTCCAGCAGCTGGCGCGACTCGTCGTCGGGCGTGATGCCTGAGAAGACGTCGTGCAGCCGGCTGGCGAGCACCTCCTGGGCGAAGTGCAGCGCGTAGGTCCGGGCCAGCCGCGGCAGCAGCCGGCGCTGGTGGAGCCCGTAGTCGAGGAGCAGCTGCTCGGCGCCGTCGTCGGCACCGGTGTCGAACTGGCGGCGCTGCAGCGCGTAGCGCACCGCGATGGTCAGCGCGACCTTCGACGCGCTGACGCCGGCGGCACCGACCGACACCCGGCCCTGGACGAGGGTGCCGAGCATGGTGAAGAAGCGCCGCCCCGAGCTCTCGATGTCGCTGACGTACTCCCCGCCCTCGGTCACGTCGGCGAACCGGTTGAGCAGCGACTCGCGCGGCACCCGCACGCCGTCGAACCAGATCCGGCCGTTGTCGACGCCGTTGAGGCCCATCTTCTGGCCGTCGTCCTCGATCCGGACGCCGGGCAGCGTCACGCCCGACTCGTCGCGCAGGGGTACGACGAGCGCGTGCACCCCGTGCCCCTCCCCCGCGACCTCGAGCTGGGCGAAGACGACCGCCACGCGCGCGTGCTTCGCCGCGTTGCCGATGTAGTCCTTGCCGGCGCTGGGCGTGGTCGTGGTGATGACGAACTCGCCGGCGTCCGGGTCGTAGGTCGCGACCGTGCCGAGCGCTTGCACGTTGCTGCCGTGGCCCGTCTCGGTCATCGCGAAGCAGCCGAGCAGGCGGCCTGCGATGAGATCGGCGAGGTAGGCGTCGTGGTGCCGCTTCGTGCCGAGCTGCAGGATCGCGCCGCCGAACAGGCCGAACTGCACGCCGACCTTCACCAGCACCGACAGGTCGCCGTAGGCGAGGGTCTCGAAGGCGGCGATCGATGCGCCGATGTCGCCACCGCCGCCGTACTCCTTCGGGAAGCCCATGCCCACCGCGCCGGTGCTCGCGATCTCGAGCACGACCTCGCGCACCCGCTCGCGGAACTCCTCCTTGGGCATCGTCTCGGCGTCCTCGAGGACCGAGGCGTACGACGGGAGCAGGTCACGCACGGTGCGGCGCACGTCGGCGTACCTGCCGTCGAGCAGCTCGGTGAGCGCGGCGACGTCGACGCTGAGCGCCGGGGGCGCGCTGGTGGTGGACTCCTCGGCCATGGGCCGAACATAGTGCCTCGGCGGATGGATCAGGGACGTCCGTAGAAGTCGGGGGTCCGCCAGTAGTACATCGACTCCTCCGTGACCGGGCGGCCGGTGCGCGGGGCGTGCACGATCCGGCCGTCGCCGACGTAGAGCGCGACGTGGAAGATCGACGACGGGCTGTCGCTGTCGCCCCAGAACACGAGGTCACCGGGGCGCAGCTCGCTCGCGGAGATCGGGGTCGTGACGTCGTACTGGGCGACGGAGTAGTGGGGCAGGCTCTTGCCGCCGGCCGCCCATGCCTTGGAGGTCAGGCCGGAGCAGTCCCAGGTGTCGGGGCCGGCCGCACCCCAGACGTAGCGCTCGCCGAGCTGGGCGCGGGCGAAGGCGACCGCGGCCCAGGCGCCGCCGGCGGGCGCGGGCGTGGGGGCAGGCTGGGGGTCGGCCTGGGGGTCGGGCTTGTCGGGCTTGTCGGCGTGCTGCTGGGCGGGCTGCTGGGCGGGCTTGCTCGCCGGCTTCCTCCGTACGGCGGCCTCCCGGGCTGCCCGCTGCTCCTGCGCCAGCGCGTCCTGGCGCCGTTGGGCGACGGCGACGCTGACCCCCTCCAGCCGGGCGAGCGTCCGCACCAGGCGCACCTTCTGCTGCCCGACCTGACGCGCGGTCGCCGCCGCGGCGCCGGCCTCGGCCTGCGCGGCGTCCCGGGCGGTGCGGGCCGCGGCGAGGGTGCGGTCGGCCTCCGCGGCGGCGTCGGTCGCGGCCTGCTCGGCGTCAGCGGCCAGGTCGGCGGCGGCGTCGTAGTCCTGGCGCTGCTGCTCGAGCAGGGCGCGCACCCGGTCGTTCGTGGCGGTCTGCTCGAGCAGGGACTCCATGCCGTCGGCGGCGATCATCGAGGTCGCGATGTTGAGGTCGATGCCCATGTTGTGGGTCGTGAGCACGACGTCGCGGTAGGACTCCTTCTGCTCCGCGAGCGCCCTGTCGGAGCGGGCTGAGGCTGCCGCTGCGACCCGCTCGGCCCTCCGCGCCTGCTGGGCCTGCCAGCGCGCGCCGTTCCACGCCTCGGCGGCCTTGGCCGCACGGATGGAGGCCGCGTCGAGCGCGGCGTCGGCGGCCGCGAGCCGCTCGCGGACCCGGTCGACGTCGGACTTCGCCGCGGCCGCGTCCTCGCGGGCCTCTCGGACCTCGGCGACGCTCGGCTTGCCCGGACGACCGGTGCCATCAGCCCCGTCGGAGTCCGCGATCGCCGGGGCGACCACCCCCGCGGTCAGCACGAGCGCGAGCAGTCCGGTCCCGAGAGTTGGCGTACGCACTCGCGTCACCGTAGTGCGCTTTCGTCACATTGGAAACAAAAATCCCAAGATTCCCACGAAGTAGCGGCGTGTCGGCTTGACGAACTACATGGTTGTAATTCTCGAGGGGGTGACAGTTTCACCGGCCGACCGGTGAAACTGGCGTACTTGGACGACGAAACTCACGCTTGGACGAAGAAGCTTCGTCGTCCCAGCATGAGTTTCACCGGCCGGCCGGTGAAACTCCCGCCGAGAGCCGCAGCGAGGCCCTCAGTCGGCGTCGACCGGCACCTTCGACGTGGTCGTCGTCGGGTGGGAGTGGCCGCGCCGGTCGAACTTCTGGCCGCTGGCGACGCCGCCGACGTAGAAGGAGACGACCGCGATCGCGATGCCCGCGATGTCGTCGGCGACGTAGTGCCACCCGAAGTAGAGGGTCGCGATGACGGTGAGGCCGAAATTGACCCAGAAGACCCACTTCAGGATCTTCGAGCGCAGCGTGTACTGCACCATCAGCGCGAACAGCAGTGTGATCGCGCAGTGCAGGCTGGCGAAGCCGGCGATCGAGTTGACCGAGCCGGTCGCGCCGCCGTAGAGGACGTTGCCCCTCGCTCTCACGATCGAGTTCATCAGGTCGGTCGTGCCGGTGTGGGCGAGGCCGTCGATGCTGTAGTAGAGCGACGGGTAGGCGATGCCGGGGCCGAGGGTCGGGAGCAGGTAGTACGACAGGGTCCCGAGCGACCAGGCCAGGCACTGGGCGGTGACGAACCAGTAGCCGAACGACATGTTGCGCGACCACACCAGCCAGGCCGTCACACCGAGCGGCACGAGCGGCAGGAACATCAGGTAGATCGGCGAGAGCACCTCGGCGGTGATGGTGGTGCCGAAGATGCCGTGCAGCACCTCGGCCGGGTCGTGGCCGAAGAAGATCACCTTGTCGAGCAGGTGCAGCTCGCGGTCGTACGACAGCGCCCGGGGCTTGTCGGCCGTCGCGTCGGGCGCGGAGCGGACGAACGGCAGGAACGACTTGAGGTTCCGGTAGCTGACGTAGGTCAGGTAGAAGCTGAACACGCCGACCGCGACGAGCGTGAAGCGCTCCCTGGTCCAGTGCGTGCGCAGCCGGTGCCGCACGATCGGCACCACCCGGCTCGCGCGACCCCGCGCGCGCCACAGCGTGAGCGGCAGCAGGTCGAGCAGCAGCGCGCCGATCAGCAGCAGCGGCAACCGGATGTACGACGGTCCGAGGAAGCTCCCCTCCGGGTCGAGCAGCCGCCGGTCGAGCTTGACGGCGGCGAAGACCGCGAGGCCGAGCATGAGGGCTGCCGTGCCGATGAGGAGGGTATAGGCGCGGCGGTACACCCGGGCAGTCTAGGAGACCGTGCCAGCACCGCTGTCACGCCCGCCGCCCGCAGGCCGTACAACGATCGTCACATCCGGTTCGGCCGGGAGCCCGGCCGCGGCGAGGATCCGCGCGGCGTCGGCGCCGTCGTAGCTGCGGCGGTGGCCGAGGAAGTCGCGCGCCTCGGCATCGACCGGCGCCCGCCAGACATCGGCGACCGGGCCCTCCTGGACGACCCGGCCGGCGCGCATCAGGGCGACCCGGTCGGCGACCGAGAACGCCTCGTCCTGGTCGTGGGTGACCAGCAGCGCGGTGGTCCGCGCCGCGGTGAGGATCCGCCGCAGGTCGGCGGCGAGCCGGACCCGGAGCTCGGCGTCGAGGGCGCTGAGGGGTTCGTCGAGGAGGAGCAGCCGGGGCTCCGCGGCCAGCGACCTGGCCAGGGCGACCCGCTGGCGCTCGCCGCCCGAGAGCGTCCGGGGCAGGCGGTCGGCGTACCCGCCGAGGCCGACGAGCTCGAGCAGCTCGTCGACGCGGGCCCGGACGGCGCGACGGTCGTCGCCGCGCAGGCGGCGGGCGTAGCCGACGTTGCGGGCGACGGTGAGGTGGTCGAAGAGCTGACCGTCCTGGAACATCAGCGCGAAGCCACGGCGATGGGTCGGTGTGCCGGCAAGGTCCGCGCCGTCCCACGCGACCCGACCGGTGGCGAGGGGCTCGAGGCCGGCGACGGCGCGCAGCAGGGTCGACTTGCCGCACCCGGACGGGCCGAGCACGGCCAGCACGTCACCGTCGGCGACGGCCAGGTCGACGTCGTCCACGGCGAGGGTGCCGTCGAAGCGGACGCTCACATCGGACAGCTCCAGCATCACCAGGCTCCGGTTCCCGGAACGCGAAGGCGCTCCACCACGAGGATCACACCCGCCGTGACGACGGCGAGGACGACGGACGCCGCGAGCGCGGTGCCGTAGTTGAGCGGGCCGGGGTGCCCGAGCAGCCGGTAGATCACCACCGGCAGCGTCGGCTCGGCCGGACGCACGATGAAGGACGTCGCACCGAACTCACCCAGGGACACGGCGAACGCGAAGCCCGCCGCGGCGAGCAGCGGTCGCCAGACCACGGCCAGGTCGACCGTCGCGATCGCTCGCAGCGGACCGGCGCCCAGGGAGGCGGCGGCCTGGCGCTGGCGGTCGTCGATGCCGGCGAGCACCGGGACCAGCGTGCGGACGACGATCGGCAGCGCCACCAGCGCCTGGGCGATCGGGACGAGCAGCGGGCTCGAGCGGAGGTCGATCGGCGGCTGGTCGAGCGCGATCAGGAAGCCGAAGCCGAGGGTCACCGCGGAGACACCGAGCGGCAGCATGAAGAAGCCGTCGAGCACCGTGCGCGCCCGGCGACCGGCGCGGGAGCGGACCTTGCGGGTGACGACGAACGCGACGACCAGCCCCAGCAGCAGGGACATCCAGGTCGCGTCGACCGCGATCCGCAGGGATGCCGACAGGGCGTCGACAACGGAGATCTCGAACAGGCCGTCGGCGGAGCCGCCGAGGGCGCGGTAGTGGTCGAGGGTCCAGTGCCCGTCCCGACGCACGGACCCGACCACGAGTGCGGCGATCGGCAGCGCGACGGCGGCGAGGGTCGCCGCGGTGACGGCGATGGCTGGTACGTCGCGTGGCCGGGGCCGGGTGGGGGCCGCCACCGATCGCCGTACCGTCGGGTCGGGGACGCTGCGCAGCCGGCCGACCACGATGAGCAGCAGCACGACGGCGACCATCTGGACGAGGGACAGCGCCGCCGCGGCCGGCAGGTCGAGCAGGTCGGCGGTGAGCAGGTAGATCTCGGTCTCCACGGAGGAGTAGCGCACGCCGCCCAGCACGAGCACCACGCCGAAGGCGGTCGCACAGAACAGGAAGACCACGCTCGCGGCCGACACGATCGCCGGGCGGAGCGCCGGGAAGGTCACCGTCCGGAACACCTGCCACGGCGTCGCACCCAGCGCCGCGGCCGCCTCGCCCGGCCGGCGGTCGAGGGACTCCCACGCGACGCCGACGGTGCGGATCACGACCGCGACGTTGAAGAAGACCAGGCCGATCAGGATCGCGACCGCCGTACCGTCGAGGCCGAGGAAGCCGAGGATGCCGCTCGGCGCGATCAGCTCGCGGACCGCGAGACCGACCACGACGGTCGGCAGCACGAAGGGCACCAGCAGCGCCGCACGGACCACGGCGCGGCCGGGGAAGCGCAACCGGTGGAGGACGTACGCCGCCGGCAGGCCGAGCGCGACCGAGGCCGCCGTCGCCACGGTGCTGGTCCACAGCGTGAACCAGAGGACGCGGCCGGTACGCGGCCGGCGGAGGACATCGAGGACCGCGCCCGGCGCGAAGTCGCCCTCGGGCCAGAGGCCGCGGTGGAGCATCGCGCCCACGGGGAGCACGAAGAAGACGGCCACCACCGCGACCGGGACGAGGGCCAGCGCGACGTAGGCCCCCCGGCGCGCGTTCCGCGCGCTCAGCGCGAGGTGATGTCGGACCATTCCTCGAGCCACGTCTTCCGCTGCTCGGTGATCTCCGCCGGGTCGACCTTCTCGGTCGTGGTCGGCCGCTTGGCGAACTTCGCCCACACCGCGGGCAGCTCGACGGCCGGGTCGACCGGGAAGACGTACATCTCCTCGGGCAGCGACGCCTGCACCTCGGGCGAGAGAAGCCAGTCGATGACAGCGTGGGCACCGTCGACGTTGGTGCCCTCGCCCTTCAGCACGCCGGCGTACTCCACCTGCTGGAAGCAGCCGTCGAGCAGCGCGCGGGTCGACGTCTTCGTGCCCGCCTTGTTGAGCGTGAACGCCGGCGAGGAGTCGTAGGAGACCACGATCGGGCGGTCGCCGCCGGAGAAGGTGAAGTCCTCGAAGTACGCCTCCGACCAGCCCTTCACCACCTTGGCACCGTTGCGCGTGAGGTCCTCCCAGTAGCCCTGCCACTGGTCGCCGTACCGGCCGATGGTGGCGAGGAGGAAGGCCAGTCCCGGGGAGCTGGTGGTGGCGGCCGGGATGACCAGGAGGTCCTTGTAGGCCGGGTCGGTCAGGTCCGCGATGGTCTGCGGCTCGGCGAGGTCATGGGCGCGGAACCACGCGCTGTCGACGTTGACGCAGACGTTGCCGTCGTCGATCGGCGTGACCTCGCCCGCGCTGCCGGGCAGCTGGTAGGCATCGGCACCCGAGGGCAGGTCCGGCTC
Source organism: Nocardioides sp. Root240 (assembly GCF_001428825.1). Lineage (GTDB taxonomy): Bacteria > Actinomycetota > Actinomycetes > Propionibacteriales > Nocardioidaceae > Nocardioides. Next base: position 305,576 of record NZ_LMIT01000011.1, read on the forward strand.
ATAGCTGTCGAAGACGCCCTCGTCGATCGCGCGGGTGGCGAAGGTGTTGTCGACGCCGAACACGACGTCGCCCACCGGGTCGTCCTTGGTCAGCACCAGCTGGTTGGTCAGCGCGCCGGCGTCGGCCAGTTTGCTGATCGTGAGGTGGTAGCCGGTGTCCTTCTCGAACTGCGCCACCAACGCCTTCGGGACGTTGAAGGACTCGTGGGTGACCAGGGTGACCTGGGTGCTCTTCACCCCGCCCTTGTCGTCGTCCTCCTGGCCGACGAGCGAGCAACCGCCCGCGAGGAGGGTGGCCGCCGTGAGGGCGGTGATGGTCGTGAGGACGCGCGCGCGCATCGGTGACTCCCTTCGCCGGTGCTAACCGGATCAGGTTCGGAGGGTCTGCGTGTCCGCACTCTCAGCCCGTCGGGCTCCCCTGTCTGACCTCACGAGTCTACGGCGGTCGCGCCGCTCGGAGGGCTTCGGGGTCAGGCGACCGCGACCGGCGCGTAGACGACCCCGTCGGCCTCGTCCACCGCGGTTGCCTGACCCCGCGCGACCAGCAGGTCCAGGTGCGCCTTGGTCTCCATCGCGGCCATGCCCTGGCTGAACACGTCGAGCTCGCCGAAGGCCCGCTCGTGCCGGGTCCAGCCGAGGTCCCGGGCGACGACGAGGGAGGTGACCGAGCCGCGCGAGCGCAGCGAGGCGAGGCAGAGGTCGAGGCGCTCCTCGTGGTGGGCGAGCAGCTCGTCGACCCGGGCGTACGACGAGGGGGCCACCGGTCCGTGGGCCGGGAGGATCCGCAGGTCGGGGAGCTCGCGGACGCGGGCGAGCGAGGCCATGAACTGGCCGAGGGGCTGCTCGACGGCCGGGACGGTGAAGCCGATCGAGGGCGTGATCGTCGGCAGGACGTGGTCGCCGGCGAACAGGACGCCCTCGAGCTGGTCGGCGTACACGTAGTGGCCCGGGGTGTGGCCGGGAGTGTGGACGGCGTCGATCACCCGGCTGCCGACCTCGAAGCGGCGGTCGCCCTCGATCCAGAGGTCGGGGAAGGCCCAGTCGACGGCGTCGGGGAGCTCGCCGTCGTGGCCGGCCTCCCAGAGCGCGGCGATCTCCTCGGCGCCCGCGGTGCGGAGCACCTCGAGGAACGGGCTGCCCTGGATCTCGCCGAGCGCGGCGCGGTGGAGCAGCTCGAGCGCCGGCTTCTCCTCGACGCCGAGCGCGACCTCGGCGCCGAACTCCTGACCGAGGACCGTGGCCATCGTGAAGTGGTCGCGGTGCACGTGGGTGACCAGGAACCGCTTGATGTCGCCGAAGCCGGACCCGATCGAGCGCAGGGACTTGTCGAGCAGCTCGCGCGCGACCGGGATCGACCAGCCGCCGTCGATCAGCGTGAGGCCGTCGTCGCCCTGCACGACGTACACGTTGATCGCCTTGAGCGCGTCCATCGGCAGGGGCAGCGGGATGCGGTGGATGCCGTCCGCGACCTGCCACGCGCCCTCGTTGGCCCAGTGCTCGCCGGAGTCCGGCGAGATGGCATGACCGGTCGCGACGCCCTTGGTGCTCATGCCTCGACTTTAGAGAGCGTTCATCTCGGGTTGGAGGTCGGGGAGGCCCAGGTCCAGGTTGGGCTGCTGGATGCCGCCGTCGACCTCGAGCAGCTTGCCCGTGACGAACTGCCCCGCACGCGACGACAGGTAGACCACCGCGGCTGCGATGTCCTCGGCCTCACCGATCCGTCCGAGCGGCGTCGACTCCTCCATCTGCTGCTTCATGGCGGGTACGCCGGCCACGAACTCCAGTGCGCTGGTCATCACCGAGCCGACGTACACGCCGTTGACGCGGACCGACGGCGCGAGGTCCGTCGCGGCGAGCCGGGTCCAGTGCGCGAGGGCGGCCTTGGCGACGCCGTACGCGAGGTAGCCGCGGGCGGCGGTGCGGCCCATCATCGAGCTGATCGAGGTGATCGACTTCTGCCGGCCCTCGCCGGCCGACGCCAGCATCAGGGGGACGGCGGCGCGGCTCAGCGCGTGCGCGGTCGCGACGTTGAAGTGGAAGGACTCCTCGAGGTAGGCCACGTCGGTGTCGAGGAAGGCGTTCGGGATGGTGCCGCCGACGTTGTTGACGACGATGTCGAGGCGGCCGAAGGCGTCGTAGGCAGCCTGCGCGAGACCCGCGACCTCGTCGGTGTGCGCCAGGTTCGCCGGTACGACGACGGCGCGGCGCCCCGCGGCCTCGATCCGGGCAGCGACGTCGGTCAGCTGCGCCTCGGTCCGCGAGGAGATCAGCACGTCCGCGCCGGCCTCGGCGAGCGCGACGGCCGTGGCAGCGCCGATGCCGCGCCCGGCGCCGGTGACGACGGCGACGTGGTCGGTCAGGGTGAAGCGGTCGAGGATGCTCATCGCTCCGCCTTCGTGCCGGCGACCAGGCCGCGGCCGGTGACGAGCGGCAGGTCGAGCGCGGAGCGCAGGCCCGGCTCGGCCGCGACGACGGCCGGGACGGCGTTGATCAGCCGCTGGGCGGTGATGATCATGCCGGAGACGTTGTGGTCGCCGTTCTCCCCGTGGTGGGTGAACTCGACCTTCATGCACGGCTCGCCGGTGATCTCGATGCGGTAGCACCCGTCGCCCTCGTGGGGCCGCGGCCACTCGGGCTCGGCCTGGGCGTCGGTGCGCGTGACGTGCTCGAGCGTGACGCGCGGGACCCCGTCGACCGTACCGATGACGCGGAAGAGCACCGAGCCCATCGTCCCCTCCTCGACGTCGAGGGAGACCGTGCTGACCGTGCGCGGCGCGGGCCGGCGGGTGACCTCCTCGACGAGCGGCTCGTCGAGGGTCACGCCGAGGCCAGCGGCGATGACCCGGACGACCGGGCCCCAGGCGGTGGTGAGGATGCCCGGCTCCCACAGCAACGGCTTGGCGTCGAGCGGCTGCCCGAAGCCGAACAGGTCGCGCATCACGACGGGCTGGTAGTACGTCGAGTAGTCCGCGATCTCGCTGACCTTCACGTGGTCGATGCGCTGGCTCAAGCTCGTCATGACGAGGGGCAGGACGTCGTTGGCGAAACCCGGGTCGATGCCGTTGACGTGCAGGCTGGCGTTGCCCTGGCGGCCGGCCTCGTCGATGGCCTCGATCATCTCCGGCGGCAGCGTCCCGTCGCGGTGCAGCAGGATCACCGGACCCGACGACACCACGTTGACGCCGTCGCGGATGAACTCGGTCAGGTCCTCGATCGACTCGAACACCCGGTCGTCGGTCATCGCGCCGTGCACGATGCAGTCAGGGCGCAGAGCGATCAGCTCGTCGCGGTCCGTCGTGGCCCGGACACCGAGCTCCCGGCCCAGTCCCGCGAGCTCACCGGCGTCCTTGCCGTGCTTGTCCGGCGTGGAGGTCCACACGCCGACCAGCTCGAGGTCCGGGTGGGCGTCGACACCGGCGATGGCGTGCCGGCCGATGGTCCCGGTGGACCAGACGACGACACGCAGCGGCTTCTCGGGGATGACCTGTGACATGGCGCACAGACTAGAACGAGTTCTAGTTTTGCGGAAGGGTCACGGACGGGAGTTTCACCGGCCGGCCGGTGAAACTGTCGTACTTGGACGACGAAACTCACGCTTGGACGATGAAGCTTCGTCGTCCAAGCGTGAGTTTCACCGGCCGGCCGGTGAAACTCACTGGACCCGAGGAATCGGGATGACCTGGTCCGCCGCCCACTCGGGACAGCGGGTGCCGGTGTAGATCGTCGGCATGCACCGGTTGCAGTGGATGCAGATGCCCCGGCTGGCCTCGCCGGCCTGCAGTCGGTTGACCAGGTCGGGCTCGCGCAGCAGTGCGCGGCCCATCACCACGAAGTCGAAGCCGTCGGCCATCGCCTGCCGCATGGTCTCGACCCGGTTGATGCCGCCGAGCAGCATCAACGGCATCGCCAGCGCGGAGCGCACCTCGAGCGCCTTCGGCCGGAAGTAGGCCTCCTCGAAGGCGTAGTGCTTCATGAACCCCCGGCCGGCCGGCGTCTTCATGCCCCACTTCACGAGGGGTGGCATGGTCTCGGCGAACTCGGCCACGGGGGCATCGCCGCGGAAGAGGTACATCGGGTTCATCAACGACGAGCCGCCCGAGAGCTGCAGCGCGTCGAGGTGGCCGTCGGCCTCCAGCAGCCGGCCGAGCTCGATCGCCATCTCGGTCGTCACGCCGCCGGCGAAGCCGTCGGAGACCGACACCTTCGCCGTCACCGCGACGGCGTCCCCGACCTCCTCCCGTACGACGCGCGCGACCTGCCGCGCGAGCTTCGCCCGCCGCTCCAGCGGACCGCCCCAGCGGTCGCGGCGGCGGTTGAGGGCGGGCGCGAGGAAGGAGGAGATGAGGTACGAGTGCGCCATGTGCAGCTCGAGCACGTCGAAGCCGGCGCGCACGAGGATCCGCGCGGTGTCGACGTAGGCCTTCGTGACGCGGGTCAGGTCCTTCTCGGTCGCCGATCGGATCATCTGCATCGACAACGGGCTCGGCATCCGGCTGGCCGCGATCGCGTGCACGCCGTTGGAGCGGCCGTTGGCGACCGGGCCGGCGTGGCCGACCTGGCCGGCGATGCCCGCGCCGGTCGCGTGGATCTCGTCGGCGAGACGCGCGAGGCCCGGGAGCGTCCTCTCCGACACCACGATCTGTTCGTGGTGGGTGCGGCCGTCGGGCGTGACGGCGAGGTACGCGACGGTGGTCAGCCCGACCCCACCCTCTGCGGGAGCGCGGTGGTAGGCGATCAGCTCGTCGGTGACCACACCGTCGGGCGTACGGCCCTCGAAGGTCGCGGCCTTCACCGTGCGGTTGCGCAGCCGCACGGGACCGAGGTCGACGGGACTGAAGACGTCAGGAACGCTCACGCGCGCACTCTAGGGCCAAACTAGAATACGTTCTAGTGACGCGCGCCGTATCGTTCGCGCATGGCCAAGTCGCTGTGGCGCGACCGGAACGACGCGCTCGACCCCGAGACCGACTACGTCGAGATCTACCAGAACCTCGCGCTCTACGAGTTCACCTGGGACCTCACCCAGTCGCTCAGCTTCGCGCTCTTCCGCACCTACGCCGTGCCGAGCATCGGCCGGCTGCTCGACCGGACCGGAGCCTTCACCCAGCAGGTCCAGAAGCGGTACGACGACACCGCGCTGCTGCTCGAGGCACCCTTCGTGCACGGCTTCGACAGCGCGTCCGGCAAGGCCGCCCTGCGCCGCATCAACCAGATGCACAAGGCCTACGACATCTCCAACGACGACTTCCGCTACGTCCTGGCGACCTTCGTCGTCGTACCCAAGCGGTGGCTCGACGACTACGGCTGGCGGCCGTTGTCGGACACCGAGCTCCGCGCGAGCGTGAACTACTACCGCGCGCTCGGGCGACGCATGGGCATCAAGGACATCCCGGAGACCTACGACGCCTTCATGCACCTGATGGACGACTACGAGCGCGCCCACTTCGACTTCGACGCCGGCGGTCGCCGCGTCGCCGACGCGACTCTCACGCTGATGACCACCTTCTACCCCCGACCGCTGCGCAAGCCCGTCGAGGTCTTCAGCCGCGCACTGATGGACGAGCCCCTCCTCGACGCCTTCGCCTACGTCGACCCCGGCCCCCTCGCCCGCCGGGTGAGCCGCGCCGCGATGCGCGCCCGGGCCCGGCTGCTGCGGCACACGCCGTCGAACCGTACGCCCACGTTCACCGCGGACCTGCCGCGGATCAAGAGCTACCCGGACGGCTTCGCGCTGGGCGACCTCGGCACCTTCCCCGTGCCGGGGGTCGGCGGCTGTCCCGTGCGGCACGCGTCCGACACGACGCCGGCATCGGCGCCGAGCGCGACCGCGTGAGGCGGTCGATCGCCGCCGGGGTCGTCCTCCTGGCTGGTCTCGGGATGACCGGGTGCGGCACCCTCGGCGCGACGTGGCAGGCGGTGCCGACAGGATCCCCGGTGCTCACCAAGGACGGCGCCCAGCTGGCGCTGCTCGTCCCCGACAACGTCGGGGACGAGTTCCGCGCCTTCGAGGAGCCGTCCTGGATCGGGGGCGGCTGCCTGGAGAATCCCACCGACGTCCTCGACTACCTCGGTCCGGTCGAGGCCAAGCGCGCGATCATCCACGACACCGGCTGGCCGACGGTCGACTCCTACGCATGGGGCACGGCGGACGACGAGCAGATGGCCGCGGCGTTCGACGAGCTGCAGCAAGCGATCCACGACTGCACCGAGGTCTCGATGAGGTACGGCGAGGACTACTACGACCTCCGGGTCCGTCCCGAACGGCCCTCGACGTTCCCGGGCGCCGACGAGCGGATCGGGTACGTCGCCCGCGGCTGGGGTCGCTCGAAGGGCGAGCGCTGGCCGGTGGTGCTGCGGATGAGCTTCCTGCGCTTCGGCAGCTCCGCCATCGCCGTGCAGGCGGACTCGTACACCAACGACGACGACGTCCACGAGGGCCTCGTCGAGCTGGCCGCGCACCGGCTGGCCGCGGTGCTCGAGGGCCGGACCCCCGCGCTCGAGGGCTACGAGCCCGGTACCAGCGCCTGAACGTCGCCCCGGCGTCGTACCGGGTCAGGCGTTGAAGCGGGCCGCCCGCTTCTCGATGAACGCGGACACGCCCTCGCGGCCGTCGGGCGAGCCGGCGAGCCGGCGGATCGAGAGCGTCTCCTTGCGCAGCGCGGTCTCGGGGGCGGGCGCGACGACGTCGCGGAGCAGCCGCTTGGCGGCGGCGTTGGCCGCACCGGAGCCGGCGGCGAGGGTGGCGACGACCTGCTCGGCGGTGGCGGCCAGCTCGTCGGCGGGGACGACGCGGGCGACCAGGCCGGCGGCGTGGGCCTCCTGCGCGGTCAGCAGGTCGCCGAGGATCGCCAGCCGCAGCGCGCGGTGCAGGCCGAGGGTGTGCACCAGGAGCGAGCTGCCGCCGTCCGGCGAGAGCCCGACCTTGGTGTAGGCGAGGCTGAACTTCGCGGTGTCGGCGGCCAGCACGATGTCGGCGACGGCGGCGAGCGGGAAGCCCGCCCCGGCGGCGGTGCCCTGGACCACGCTCACCACGATCGCATCGGAGCGGACCAGCTCGCTGACCACGCGGTGCAGGGACTCGGCGAGGTCGTCGATGAAGGCACTGACGTCGTCGGCGCCGGCGAAGGCGCCGAGGTCCCCGCCGACCGAGAAGAACCGGCCCTCGGCGGCGAGCACGATGACCCGCGCGCCGTCGCGGTGCGCGCTGCGCACCGCGTCGTGGAGGGCGGCGACAGACTCGAGGTGGACCGGGTTGCCGTTGTCACCGTCGACGAGGGTGATCCGGGCGACGCCGTCGGCGTGCTCGTAGCGCACGAGAGTCATGAGGGGGATCCTTCGGTTCAGCGGAACTGGTCGTGGAGTGAGGCAGGGAGGTCGAAGAGCGGGTCGCGGGTGATCTCCGCGCGCCCCAGCGTGGTCAGGTGGGCCTCGTCGGGGCCGTCGAAGATGCGCATCGCGCGGTGCCAGCCCCAGAGTGCGGCAAGGGGCGTCGCGTCGCTGATGCCGGCGGCGCCGTGCAGCTGGATGGCGCGGTCGATGACCGACAGCACCGCCCGCGGTACGGCGACCTTGGCCGCCGCGATCAGGTGACGCGCGGCCTTGTTGCCCTCGGCGTCGACGGTGTACGCCGCGAGGTGGCACAGCGCCCGCGCCTGGTCGAGCTCGATGCGGGACTCCGCGATCTTCTCGCGCACGGCCGACTGCTCGGCGAGCAGACCGCCGAACGCCGTACGGGACTTCGAGCGGGCGACCATCATGGCCAGCGCGCGCTCGCCGGCGCCGAGCGCCCGCATCACGTGGTGGATCCGTCCCGGGCCCAGCCGCATCTGCGCGGCGGCGAAGCCGCCGCCCTCCTCGCCCAGCAGGTTCGCCAGCGGCACCCGGGCGTCGGTGAACTCGATGACGCAGTGGCCGTGCTGGTCCTGGTGGCCGAAGACGGGGTACGAGCGCTTGATCTCCACGCCGGGGGTGTCGACCGGGACGATGATCATCGACTGCTGCCGGTGGGTGGCGGCGGTCGGGTCGGTCTTGCCCATCACGATGAGCACCTTGCAGCGCGGGTCGGCGGCGCCGGTGATCCACCACTTGCGGCCGTTGACCACGTACTCGTCGCCGTCGCGCTCGATGCGGGTCTCGATGTTGGTCGCGTCGGACGACGCGACGGCCGGCTCGGTCATCGCGAACGCCGAGCGGATCTCGCCGTCGAGCAGCGGCTGCAGCCACCGGGCCTGCTGCTCGGGCGTGCCGACGAGGTGCAGCAGCTCCATGTTGCCGGTGTCCGGCGCCTGGCAGTTGATGGCCTCCGGCGCGATCTCCAGGCTCCAGCCGGACAGCTCCGCGATCGTCGCGTACTCCAGCTGCGTCAGCCCGGACTCGCTCGGCAGGAAGAGGTTCCACAGGCCCCGCTCACGGGCCCGGACCTTCAACTCCTCCACGACCGGCGGCACCGTGTGGTCGGCGGCGCCCTGCTCCTCGCGGTACCGCGCGTAGGCCTCCTCCGCCGAGAAGACCTCCTCGGCGAGGAACGCCTTCATCTCCTCGAAGAGCCGCACGGCCTTCTCGCTCGGCGCCGGGAACGCGGGGTACATCGCAGACGAGCCGGTCATGGGGCCACTATGGCGCAGGCGCGAATCGGCCCGCCGACGGGGCTGCAGGAATACCCGCCTAGGTGGGTATTCCGACGGTTGATGACGGTTGCAACCGTCACCAAGCGCAGGAATCCCCACCTAGGCGGGGATTCCTGCAGAGTCAGGCGGCGCAGTTGCCGGTGTCCGCCTCGCGACCGTCGCTGCCGGCGGCGGCACCCCGCTCGGCGGTCTCGGCGACCTGCTTGGCGGTCAGGGCGTAGCCGGTCTCGGGGTCGGTGACCGACGCGGCGAAGACCACGCCGGCGACCTTGCCCTGCGGAGTCACGATCGGGCCGCCGGAGTTGCCGGGGCGGACCAGGCCACGCAGGGAGAACACCTCGCGAACGACGGTGCCGGCGCCGTAGATGTCGGGCGAACGGAGGTTCTGCATCGCCCGGACCCGGCCGGTCTGGACGTCGAACGGGCCGTCCTGCGGGTAGCCGATGATCGCGATCGGGTCCTCGGCCTCGGTGGTCTGGTCGAAGGCGAGGACCGGGGCGTCGCCGGTGTCGAGGGCGAGCACCGCGATGTCGAGCTTGCGGTCGTAGTAGACGACCCGGGCGAGCTCGGTGCCGCCGCCGATGCTGACCTCGGGGTCCTGGACTCCCGCGACGACGTGGGCGTTGGTCATCACGCGGTCGGGCGCGTAGACGAAGCCGGTGCCCTCGACACCGCGGCCGCACTTGTTGCCACCCCGGATCTTGACCACGCTCGGCCTGACGGCGCGGACGGCGGCGGTGCGCGGCAGGTTCGACGGACCCGGCTGGACCTCGACGATCTGTTCGGGCGCGAACGGCTCGAGGTAGCGCGGGAAGAACCCCGTGCCGACGACGTTGTTGAAGGCCTGCAGCACGTTCGGGGCGGCGTCCGGGAGCGCGTCGTTGACCTTCCCGAGTACGACGGAGCTGCGCACCATCGAGGTGACCGAGCCGATCCGGGTGCCGCTGATGGCGACACCGAGCGCCCACGCGACGAGCAGGACGGCGAGCGCGCTGAGCAGGGCGCCGCCGACCGCGTCGAGCGCGCGTGCGGGCTGCCAGGTGATGCGTTCGCGGACCCGCGCGCCGGCGTACTGGAGCAGGGCCTGGCCGAGGGAGGCGCAGAGGATCACGATGAAGAGCGCACCCAGGGAGACGGCGAGCGACGGGTCGAGCTTGCTCAGCAGCAGGGGCGCGAGGAAGATGCCGGCGAGGCCGCCCGCGAGCAGGCCGACCGTGGCGAAGGCGCCGGTCACGAAGCCCTGCCAGTAGCCCGACAGGGCATAGGCGAGCACCAGGAGGACGAGCAGCCAGTCGAGGACATTCACTCGTTCGGCTCCAGGATGTCCATGCCGTCCCCCGCGTCCTCGTCGCTCGCCGAGCCCGAGGTCCGGCGGACGTACTCGGCGAGCATGTAGTCGGGGAGATCATGCACCGGCGGGTCGCTCACCGGTGGGAGCCACCCGAGGAAGTCGAAGAACCGGGTGAGGATCCCGCCCGTGAAGCCCCACAGGATGACGTCCTTGTCGGGGCCGATCAGGAAGCCCGGCCCCATCCAGCCGCCGGGGTGGCGCACCTGGATCCGGTGCTCGGGGTCGAACAGCTCGGTCAGCGGCACCCGGTGGATCGCGTGCACCTCCTGCGGCGAGGCGACCCGGATCGGAGTGGGGTCGCGCCACCAGCCGAGGATCGGGGTGACCGCGAAGTTGGAGGGCGGCAGCCACAGCTCCGGCAGGCTGCCGAACACGGCGACGCCGGCCGGGTCGACGCCGATCTCCTCGTCGGCCTCGCGGAGCGCGGCCTCGACCGGGGACTCCCCCGGGTCGATGCTGCCGCCGGGGAAGGAGACCTGGCCGGGGTGGGAGCGCATGTCGTGGGCGCGCTCGGTGAGCAGCACGTCGTGCTCGCCGAAGAGCATCAGTACGGCGCCGCGGCGCACCTCCTGCCCGGGCGGGGGCAGGAAGGCGGTCAGGTCGCTGCCGCGGATCGAGCGCGCGCCCTCGGCGACGGGCAGCAGCCAGTCGGGCAGGTCGCTCGGCAGCTGGTCGGGAATGTCGGTCACGACGCCACCTTCGCGGTCACGTCGATGCCGAGGTTGTCCTCGACGAGGTCGACGACCTCCTGGACCGACTCGACGCCGCCGGTGCGCGGCTTCGAGACCGTGCCGTCCTCGGAGACGAAGAGGAAGAAGGGCAGGCCGATGCCGAGCTCGGCGTCGGTCTCCTGCAGGTCGCCGCAGGCGTCCGCGAGCGACGGGTAGGTGACGCCGAGCTGGTGCGCGAGGTCGATCGCCGCGCCGGGGTAGGTGTCGAGGTAGTTGACGCCGAGCACGGTGACCTGGTCGCCGTACTTCTCGTAGAAGTCCTGCAACGCCGGCATCTCCTTGCGGCAGGGACCGCAGTTGGACGCCCAGAAGTTGATCATCGCCGGACCGTGCACCTGGTCGAGCGCGGCCCCCTTCTCCCCGCCCAGGCAGGCCAGGTCGAGGTCGGGCAGCTGCGCCGCGGCACCATCGCCGACCGACCAGCTCGCCGGGTCGCAGTCGGCGATGCCGGCCGCCACGCGGTCCTTGACCAGATCGGGGGCGTCCGCCTCGACCTTGCAGGCGAAGCTCGGCGCGACGCTGTCGCAGCCGGTCATCAGGACACCGGCCGCGACGAGCGCGACCGCAGCGGCCGGCAACCTCATCAGTTGGGGCCCTCGGTGCGGACCAGCTTCTCCGCCTCGACCGGGTCGGTCGGCCCGGTGCCGTAGGACGGGCACCAGCGCGCCACCGGGCAGGCACCGCAGGCGGGCTTCTTGGCGTGGCAGCGGCGCCGGCCGTGCCAGATGAGGTGGTGCGACAGCATCGTCCAGTCGCGCTTCGGGAAGAGCGCCCCGATCGCGTGCTCGACCTTGACCGGGTCGGTCTCCTCGGTCCAGCCGAGCCGGCGGGCCAGCCGCCCGAAGTGGGTGTCGACGGTGATGCCGGGGACGTCGAAGGCATTGCCGAGCACCACGTTGGCGGTCTTGCGGCCCACGCCCGGCAAGGTCACGAGGTCGTCGAGCCGGCCGGGCACCTGGCCGTCGTAGCGCTCCACGAGCGCGGCGCTCAGCTTGAGCAGCGACTCGGTCTTGGCCCGGAAGAAGCCGAGCGGCCCGACGATCTGCTCGAGGTGGGCGCGGTCGGCGGCGGCCATCGACGCCGGGTCCGGGTACGCCGCGAAGAGGGTCGGGCGCACCAGGTTGACCCGCTTGTCGGTGGTCTGGGCGGAGAGGACGGTGACCACGAGGCACTGGAAGGCATCGTCGAAGTCGAGCTCGGCCTTCGCGTCGGGATAGGTCTGCGCGAGCACCCGGTCGATCTTGCGGGCCCGCCTGACCAGCTGGGTCGGCGTCTCCTCGGTGATGTCGATCGGCCGCACGGATGCCACCCTACGGGTCTGCTCCGACAGCGGGGCAGCAGCGGTCCCACGGGGGACATGCCGGACGCGGCGCTAGGTGTGACATCGCGCACTGGCTAGGATGCGCCCGACCGGGTTTTACAACTTTGGAGGAAGCGTGGACAACGACGTACTCCGTCAGGCGCCACTGTTCAGTGCCCTCGACGACGAGGCCATGGCAGCGCTGCGCACGTCGCTGGCCACCACGCGGCTGCGCCGCGGTGAGGTGCTGTTCCACGAGGGCGACAGCGGCGACAAGCTGTACGTCGTGCTCGAGGGCAAGGTGAAGCTCGGCCGCACCTCCTCCGACGGGCGCGAGAACCTGCTCGCGATCATGGGCCCCGGCCAGATGTTCGGTGAGCTCTCGCTGTTCGACCCGGGCCCGCGCTCGGCCACCGTGACCGCGGTGACCGACGCCGAGTTCGCGTCGCTGTCGCACGAGGACCTGCTGCGCTGGCTCGAGGGACGCCCGATGGTGGCCCGGGGCCTGCTCACCCAGCTCGCCGGTCGCCTGCGCAAGGCCAACGACGTCGTCGCGGACCTGGTGTTCTCCGACGTCCCCGGCCGCGTGGCCAAGGCGCTGCTCGACCTCGCCGACCGCTTCGGCCGCACCGCCGACGACGGCGTCCACGTGCACCACGACCTCACCCAGGAGGAGCTCGCCCAGCTGGTCGGCGCTTCCCGCGAGACGGTCAACAAGGCGCTCGCCGACTTCGCCTCGCGCGGCTGGCTGCGCCTGGAGCCGCGCTCGGTCGTCATCCTCGACATGGAGCGGATGTCGCGCCGCGCCCGCTGAGAAATCCTCTCGGCGGCCACCCCCGAACCACCCGTTCCGCGCGTAGGAGCAGGTGAAAGGGGGTCGGCCCATGCACCCGTCCGCACGCGACGAGTTCGAACGGTTCGTGCATGCCCGCACGCCGGCCCTGACCCGCACGGCGTACCTCCTCACCGGGGACGCCCACCTCGCGGAGGACCTCGTGCAGACGGCACTCTTCAACGCAGCGCGCGCCTGGCACCGGATCGAGGGCGATCCGGAGCCGTACGTGCGGCGCATCCTCTACACCCAGAACATCTCGTGGTGGCGCCGGCGCCGGTTGCGTGAGGCGCTCACGCCGGCGTACGACGACCGGGCGTCGCTCGCTGCGCCCGGCGACGCCGACCTCCGGATCAGCCTGGAGGCCGCGCTCGCGCAGCTCACCCAGCGGCAGCGCTCGGTGCTGGTGCTGCGCTTCTTCGAGGACCTCACCGAGGTGCAGGCCGGGCACGCGCTCGGCATCAGCTCCGGGACGGTCAAGTCGACCACCCGCGCGGCACTCGCGCGGCTGCGCGCCCTCGCCCCGCACCTCGAGGACCTCCTGGAGGAGGCGTCATGATCCACCCCACTCGATTCTCCTCCCCCGCATCACTCCTCCGGACAATCGATCGGGGACCCCGGTGAGCGGCGAGCAGCTGCGCGCGGAGCTCGAGCGGATCGCCGACCGGGCGCCGGCGGTCGAGGTGGACGCGGGCCTGTTCGACCGTGGGCGACGGGCCACCCGCCGGGCGCGGGTGCTGACGGCGGCGGCCGTGGTGGGCTGCCTCGCGGTGCTCACGACAGTGGCGGTGCCGCTGCTGCGTCCCGACCCGCCCCCGTTCGCGGACAGCGACGTGATCGGCGTGCCGAACCATCTGTACGCCGTACCGGACCACGTGGCGGACGAGCCGGAGACCGGCCTGCGGATCGGGCGGGGGGCGGCCGCCTTCGTCACCGAGAACGGGGTTCCCGTGGTCGTCGACGCACAGGACGGCGCCTACCACGTGCTCCGACTGCGCGGCCTGCTGGACGACAGCCCGGGCGGCGGCTACCGGTTCCACTCCGCTCCGCCGCTCGCCCTCTCGCCGGACGGGACCCGGATCGCGTGGGGAATTCTCATCGACGGCACGGGGGGCGACCCGTACAGCGGCATCCGCGTGGCGGACCTGACGACGGGCGAGGTGCTGGAGATCGTGCCCACCGCGAAGGATCGCAATGTCCTCGTCGGCCAGCTCCACTGGTCGGCCGATGGCCGCTGGCTCGTCTGGGGAGGAGCCCGGATCGTCGAGTGGACCGGGGGCGGCAGCTACAGCACGTCGGGACAGTTCGGCGGGGTGGTCGCCGCGGACGGCCGGACCAGCCCGTCCTACGAGCTGCCGGAGGCGGAGGTCGTCACCGACGACACGGTCGTCAGCGGCAACGTGGTGCCGGACGTCCTGGTCTCGGACGAGGGAGAGTTCGCGGCCGTGGGCGGCAACGGACTGTGGCGTGACGGCCGGAACACGCGCTTCGACCTCCCGGGCGACGCTGCGATCTACGGCGCCTGGTTCCGCGGCGACCAGGTGGTGGGCCTACGCCGAGCGATCGACGGAGCCGAGGGGCGGGCCTACCTCGTCGACCTGCCCGGTCCGGAGAACACGATGGTGCGCACCGACCTGAGCGATCCACGCCGGATCGGACAGCTGGATGCCGACACCCAGGTGCTGGCGACCGAGGCGCTCGACGAGGACGGCAGTCCCGATCCGCAGGTCACCCTGGTCAGGACGGGTCGGCCCGGCGGCACCGAGACGCCCGTGATGGCCCTCGACCGCGGCGTCCTCGGTCTCACCCTCGCCACCGACCTGATGCCACCCGACCACCCGACCGTCGAGCGCCCGGCCCCGGACTGGCCCTGGTCGCCGCAGCGCCGGGTCGCGGTGGTCGCGGTGCCGGTCCTCGCACTCCTCGCGCTGACAGGAGCGACCTGGCTGCTCCGACGGCGGTTCAGCCGTTGAGCGCGGCCCGGGTCTCCTCGTCAGCGGGGTAGAACGCCTCGATCGCCAGCTCCGAGAGCGTGACCTCCCGCGGCGTGCCGAAAACGGTCGTGGTCGTGATGAACGACAGCACGCTGCCGTCCGGCATCCGCAGCTGCAGGGGTACGACGAGCGCCGACGACTCGACGGGCTCGACCCCGCCGGCGCTGACCTCGGCGAGGAGGGCGCCCAGCTCGGCGTCGCCGCTGGCGTCGTACTCCCGCCGGAGGCGCTCGGCCAGGTGCGCGCGCCACTCGGCGAGGTTGACGATCCGGCCGCCCAGCCCGCGCGGGTGGATCGACAGCCGGACCACGTTGATCGGCGGCTCGAGCAGGTCGGCGTCGACACCGTCGAGGAAGGCGTAGGCCGCGTCGTTGGCGGAGATCAGCTCCCAGTGGCGGTCGACGACGAGCGCCGGGTACGGCTGGTGACCGCGCAGGATGGTCTCGAGTGCGGCGTTCGCCTCCGCCATCGGCGGGTCGGAGAGCTGGTGCTCGGGGTGGGCGGGCGCGTGGCCCGCAGCCAGCAGGACGTGGTTCTGCTCGCGCAACGGGACCTCCAGGTGGTCGCACAGGCGCATGACCATCGCGCTCGTCGGACGGGAGCGACCGGTCTCGATCCAGCTCAGGTGCCGGGTCGAGACGTCGGCCCGGCTGGCGAGCTCGAGCTGGGAGAGGTGGCGGCGCTGCCGCCACTCGCGGATCAGGACTCCGGCGGTCGCGTTCACGAGCGCCAAACTAGCCACCGGGACGCCGCAGGGACATGACCTCGGAGGTCATGCCCCTGCGACACCGCACGCTGATGGGCGCGGCGGCCCAAGAGTCGAGCGGGAGTCAGCGCGACGCCAGGTAGGCCAGCTGGGCGCGCACCGACCACTCGGCCGCCCCCCAGAGCGACTCGTCGACGTCGGCGTACACGACCTCGACGACCTGGCGCGGCAGCACCGGGTCCTCGGCGACATCGGCCGGCAGGGCGGACGGCGACAGTCCGAGCCGGGTGAGCGCGGACTCGACCTGGGCGAGCCGCTCGCGGCGGTGCACGACGTAGTGGTCGAGCACGGCGGCACCGTCGGGCAGCACCGGGCCGTGGGCCGGCCACAGCGACGCCGCCCGGCCGTCGGTGATCAGCGCGCGCATCCGGGCGATGGAGTCGAAGTACTGGCCGAGGTCGCCGTCGGGGTGGACGATGACCGTCGTACCGCGACCGAGGACCATGTCGCCGGTCAGCAGGGCGCCGTCGGCCTCGACGAGCAGCGAGATCGAGTCGGTGGTGTGGCCCGGGGTGGTCAGCACCTCGACCTCGAGGCCGCCGACCGACAGCACCTCGCCGTCGCGCAGCGGGTCGGCCCGCCAGCACTGCACGGGGTCGAGGCCGCGGACGCCGCAACCCATCCGCTCCGCGAAGGAGCGCGCGGCCTCGGTGTGGTCGTAGTGGTGGTGGGTGACCACGACCTGGTCGACCTGGCCGGCGACGGCCGCGACCGCATCCAGGTGCTCGTCGGCGAGCGGGCCCGGGTCGACCACGATCGACCTGTCGGAGCCGGGCTCGCGCAGCACCCACGTGTTCGTGCCGTCGAGGGTCATCAGGCCGGGGTTGGGGGCGAGCACGCACCGCCCGCGCTCGCCGTACTCGCCGCCGTGCCAGGGCTCCACGGCTAGGGCCTGCCTCTCAAGTCGGCGCCGTCGCGAGCGGCGTTTGCGGCCGATCTGGCAAGGCGGCGGAGCGAAGTTGTGCTCGTTCGCCCTTCGAGCGACGCCAACGCAGCCAGATCGAGTCGGAAACGTCGCGCAGCAGGCGGGGACTTGGGAGGCATGCCCTAGGCCCTCCGGGCCGCCACCATCGGCCGCAGCTCGTCGGGCATCGACAGGGTGAACCCGTCGCCCAGCGGCTCGACCTCGGGCATGAACATCGTGACCGAGCGGTCCGCGCTGGCCGCGAGCACCTTGTCGACGGAGCCGAGGGTGCCGATCTCCAGACAGGTCAGGTACGTCGGCGGGAGCATCGCCAGCTCGCCACGGTCCGCCTGGTCGGCGGCCTCGGCGGCCGGCAGCCAGACGACCTCGGACGACTCGGTCGAGACGTCGCGGGTGATCTGGCCCTCCGGCAGCTGGGCCACGAAGAACCAGGTGCGGTAGCGCTTCGGCTCGAAGACCGGGGTCAGCCAGCCGCTCCAGATGCCGAGCAGGTCGGTGCGCAGCACCAGT
Source organism: Nocardioides sp. Root240 (assembly GCF_001428825.1). GTDB lineage: Bacteria > Actinomycetota > Actinomycetes > Propionibacteriales > Nocardioidaceae > Nocardioides. Next base: position 322,612 of record NZ_LMIT01000011.1, read on the forward strand.
CCCCGCTGGGTGAGGAAGTCGGTGAGCGAGAGGTCGCGCGACTCGAGGGCGACCCGGTCGGCCTCCCAGTCGGCACCGGTCGTGTCGGCGACGACGTCGTCGGTCGACGTCCCCGCGAGCAGGACGCCGGACTCCTCGAAGGTCTCACGCACCGCGGCGCAGACCAGCGCGCGGGCGACGTCCTCGGTCGTACCGAGGCGTGCAGCCCACTCGGCCGGCGTCGGGCCGGCCCAGGCCACCTCGTGGTCGTAGTCGCGCGGGTCGACGCCGCCACCGGGGAAGACGCACATGCCGCCGGCGAAGTCCATGGTCACGTGGCGGCGCAGGAGGTAGACCTCGGGCGCGCCGTCGGCGCCGGGTCGCTGCAGCACGACCGTCGCGGCGTCGCGCGGATCCGCGGCCAGGCGGGTGCCGTCGGCGTACTCCCGCGCCACGTCGGCGAGGTGCTCGGGCAGCGGGACCGGCGGCAGCGGGATCCTCACCCGAGGACCTCGGCGACGACCTCGACCTCGACGGTCGCGTCGAGCGGCAGCGCCGCCACGCCGACGGCGGAGCGCGCGTGCACGCCCAGGTCGCCGAAGACCTGGCCGAGCAGCTCGGACGCACCGTTGGCGACCGCCGGCTGGCCAGTGAAGTCGGGGGTGGAGGCGACGAAGACGACGACCTTCACGATCCGGAGGTTCTCGAGCGTGCCGGTCACCGACCGGATCGCCGCGAGCGCGTTGAGCGCGCACTGCCGCGCCGCCTCGGTCGCCTGCTCGGGCGTCGCCGTGTCGCCGACCTTGCCGGTCGCGACGAGCGTGCCGTCGCGCATCGGGATCTGGCCGGCGGTGAACACGTGCGCACCGCTGCGGACCGCCGGGACGTACGCCGCGACGGGCGGTACGACGTCCGGGACGCTCAGCCCCAGCTCGGCGAGGCGCTCCTCCGGGGTGGTCACGGGCTCAGCCCTCGGCCGGGCGCTTGAAGTAGGCGATGTCGTTGCCACCCTGGCCGGGGACGAGGGTGACGAGCTCCCAGCCGTCCTGGCCGAAGTTGTTGAGGATCTGCGCCGCGACATGGTTGAGGACGGGCGCCACCTGGTACTCCCACTTGGTCATGGCTTTCACCCTACTCAGCCGCAGCCCTGTGGCCCGCGTCACATCCTGTGCAACGATGCGGCCGTGACTCTCGACAACGCCGTCTGGTTGCTGACCGGTCTGGCCGCGGTCGTCGTGCTCCTCACCCGGATGCGGCTGTCGTCGGAGCAGTTCCAGGCCGGTCACGCCCTCGTCCCCCTCGGGATCATCAAGGCGCACACCGTCGTCGGGGTGCTCGCCCTCGTCGTCTGGATCGCCTACCTGGTCTCGCCCGGCGGCACGCTCGGCCTGGTGGCGCTGGCGATCTGGTGGATCGAGGTGGCGCTCGGCATCCTGATCCTCACCCGCTGGATGACGGGCACGGGCAAGCACGCCACCGCCACGACCGGCGACAGCTGGGGCGAGGGACCCGCGCTGTCGATCCTCGGTCACGTCGGGATGCTGCTCGGCATCAGCTTCTTCACGTGGATCGTGCTGGCCGACAAGCTGTCGTAGCTCAGCCGTAGCGGTTGACGACCCAGATCAGCTCGCGGTAGCGGTCGTCGTCCTCCGGCGGCGGGGGATCGACATCCTGTGCCGAGCGCAGCGTGGCGGGATCGATCGGCGGCGGCAGGTGCTTGAACCGCTCGAGGCGGGACTGGTCGGCCATCGCGACTCCTTCCGGTTCTCCGGTGCCCTCGAGCGTACGGCGGACGGCGTCCGCCCGGAAGGTGACCGGGGATCATCCCGTGGTCTGACGTACGGCGGCCGACGCCCCTCTACGGTGGTGCGGTGGCACGTCAGGACCGGCAACCGTGGCGGCTCGGCCCACGCGGTGAACGGTGGTTCGACCTCGGGCTGACCGCTCTCCTGCTGCTGCCCGTCCCGCTCGTGATGGCCTTCGTGTCCCTGACCGACGGCCTGCTGATGCTGGTCCAGATCGCGCCGCTGGCCTGGCGCCGCACGCACCCGGTGCCGGTCTTCGTCGCCGTCGCGGCGACCAGCGCGCTCCAGTCGGTGCTGACCGACTACCCGCTGTGGAGCCAGCTCGCGTTCCCCGTCGCGATCTACTCCGTCGCCCGCTACGCCGGCAGCGCCTGGGCCGCGGGCGCGCTCACGACCGGCCTCGTCGGTGCGGGCATCGCCGCCGTCGACTGGCTGCGCGGCTTCGATGCGGTCGAGCTCACCGCGCAGAACGTCACCGCCTACTTCGTCACCATCGCCCTCTTCGTCGTGGTCGCCTGGACGCTCGGCACGTTGGGCCGCACCCGCCAGGCGTACGTCGACGCGCTGGTCGAGCGCGGCGAGCGGCTCCAGCGCGAGGCCGCCCAGCAGGCCGCGCTGGCGGCGATGGAGGAACGCCACCGGATCGCCCGCGAGATGCACGACGTGGTCGCGCACAGCCTGACCACGATCGTCGTGCAGGCCGACGGAGCCGGCGCCGCCGCGCAGCAGGACCCGTCGGTCGCCGTACCCGCGCTCGGGACCATCGCCTCCACCGGGCGCGAGGCGATCGCCGAGCTGCGCCGGATGCTCGGCCTGCTCCGCTCCGAGGACGGCGACGGCACCGCGCCGCAGCCACGGCTCGCGGACCTGGCGGGCCTGTTGGCCGACGTACGGGCAGCCGGGACACCGGTCGTCGGTCACCTGGCCGAGCCGCTGCCGGCGGTCAGCGACGGGGTCGCGCTGACGGTGTTCCGGATCGTGCAGGAGGCGTTGAGCAACGTGCGCCGTCACGCGGGGTCCGGCGCCACCGCGACCGTCTCGGTGCACCCCGATGGCGACGCCATCGTGGTCGAGGTCAGGGACGACGGCCGCGGGGCGGCGGCACTCGACGACGGCCGCGGGCTCGGCCTCACCGGCATGCGGGAGCGCGTCGCGGCCCACGGTGGCAGCCTGCGCACGGGCGCCGTCGCCGGCGGCGGCTTCGCGGTGGCGGCGAGGATCCCGTGGTGAGCGCGGTGACCGAGCCGATCCGGGTGTTCCTCGTCGATGACCAGGAGCTGGTGCGCGCGGGCTTCCGGATGCTGATCGACAGCCAGCCGGACCTGACGGTCGTCGGCGAGGCCGGCGACGGCGGCGAGGCGCTCGAGCAGCTCGCCGTCACCCGGTGCGACGTGGTGCTGATGGACGTGCGGATGCCGCGCGTCGACGGCGTGGAGGCGACCCGCCTGCTCACCGCGCGGGACGACGCCCCGCAGGTCGTCGTGCTCACCACCTTCGACCTCGACGAGTACGCCTTCGCCGCGATCCGTGCAGGCGCGGCCGCCTTCCTGCTCAAGGACGCCACCCCCGCCGTGCTCCTCGGCGCGATCCGGACCGTCCACGCCGGCGACTCCGTCGTCGCCCCCAGCACCACCCGCCGGCTGCTGGAGCACTTCGCCTCGGCCCTCCCGGCCGCCCCGACCGGAGCACCCGACGACCGGCTGGCGCTGCTCACCGACCGCGAGCGCGAGACGCTCGTCCTCGTCGGCCGCGGCCTGTCGAACGGCGAGATCGCCGAGGAGTTCGTGGTCGCCGAGGCGACGGTGAAGACGCACGTGAGCCGGCTGCTCGCGAAGACCGCCTCCCGCGACCGGGTGCAGCTCGTCGTGCTGGCGTACGAGACCGGGCTCGTCAGTCCGTAGGCCCGTTCGGGTGGCAGGTCGTGCTCCGGGATGGTCAGCGCGATGCTGCGGTTGGTCGGTGGCGGGGTTCGCAAGCGGCAGCGACGGGACGCGTCGGGGGGAGGGTCGGGTCCGGCGGCCGGGTTGCGGCCGGGCGGTGGTCGGCGGTGCGCGGTGACCCCCTCGAGTGGGCACGAACCGCAGAGATCCGGCCGTTTTTTCAGCGGTCTGTGACCAAACGACGGGGTCACCGACACGCAACAGGCCCACACGCGCCGGGCGGCCGCGTCAGCGGCGGCGCGGACGAAGTCCGCGCCGACA
>NZ_LMIT01000011.1:326656-336693 GCF_001428825.1 Nocardioides sp. Root240
GCAGGAGCCACCGCGACAGGAACCAGCAGAACGAGCCGGTCCCAGCACCACGGCCAGAGGTCTCGAGACGGTCGCTGCGCGACTCCTCGACCAACGGTGTCCGGCACGGCACCACGTACACCGCTGGGCGGACACCCGGATCAACCCGCGGCCTGACGATCCGGGCGGCGATCACGGTGAGGCTCGGAGCATGACCTCTCCCCTCGCCGCCAGCACCCGCGGCCTCACCAAGTCCTACGGCCGCGGCGACACCCTCGTCCCCGCCCTGCGCGGCATCGACCTCGACCTCCCGGCGGGCCGGTTCACCGCGATCATGGGGCCGTCCGGCTCCGGCAAGTCGACGCTGATGCACTGCCTCGCGGGCCTCGACCAGCCCACCTCCGGCAGCGTCACCGTCGCCGGCCAGGCCCTCGAGGACCTCGACGACGACGCGCTCACCCACTTCCGCCGCGACCACGTCGGCTTCGTGTTCCAGGCGTTCAACCTGCTGCCGATGCTCACCGCGGAGCAGAACATCTGGCTCCCCGCCGAGCTCGCCGGCCGCTCGACGACGGGCCTGCGGGACCGGTTCGACCAGGTCGTCACCTCCCTCGGCATCGCCGACCGGCTGACCCACCGCCCGGCCGAGCTCTCGGGCGGCCAGCAGCAGCGGGTCGCGATCGCGCGCGCCCTGCTCGGGGAGCCGGCGATCGTGTTCGCCGACGAGCCGACCGGCAACCTCGACAGTGCGGCGTCCGCCGAGGTGCTCTCGCTGCTGCGTCAGTCGGTGCGCGAGCTCGGCCAGACGGTCGTCATGGTCACCCACGAGACCGAGGCCGCGCAGTACGCCGACGACGTCGTCGTCCTCGCCGACGGCCGGATCGTCGAGCGCCGCGAGGTCGCTGCCTGATGCGGACCGTGCTCCTGGCGTCCCTGCGCACCCACACCCGCCGGTACGGCGCAGCACTGCTCGCGGTGCTCGTCGGCGTGGTGCTCGTGCTCGTCACCGCCTCGCTCTCCTCGGCCGTCCGCGACGGCCTCACCTCCGGTCTCGCCGAGCCGTACGACGGCGCCGACGCCGTCCTCGGACACCCCTCCCCCGACGACGCGGCCCGGCTGCTCGCCGCCGCCCCCGAGCAGGGCGCGGACGCGTGGCTGCTCGGCTGGACCCTGCAGCAGCTCAGCCACGACGGGAGGGTCGTCTCCACCGACAGCGACATCGGCCCCGTCGCCGACGAGCCGGCCGGGCGCTGGCAGGAGCTGACCTCCGGGCGCTTCCCGGACAGACCGGGCGAGGCGGTCCTCGACAACAACGCCGCCAAGGCGGCCCACCTCGCCGTCGGCGACCGGCTGCGGATCGGCACCGGCAGCTCCGCCCTCGACGTCACCGTGGTCGGCCTCGTCGACTCGCCGTCGACCTACGTCGTCGCGTCGGTCTACGTGCTGTGGACCGACCTCGCCCGCTGGCAGGACCACCTCTACGTCAGCAGCCTCGCCTGGGCCGGCCCCGAGCCCGGGTACGACGGAGCACGCGACGCGATCCGCGCCGTCGTACCGGGGGCGGAGCCGGACACCGTCGACGCCTTCGTGCAGGAGGTCCAGAAGGACGTCAACCGCGGCGTCGACGTGATCGCGATCGTGGCGCTGCTGTTCGCGGCCGTCGCCCTGCTGGTGGCGGTGCTGGTCATCAACAACACCTTCACCATCCTGTTCGCCCAGCGCAGCCGGGACTTCGCGCTGCTGCGGTGCGTCGGCGCGACGCGGCGCCAGGTGGTCCGCTCGGTGCGCCTCGAGTCGCTCGCCCTCGGCCTGCTCGCCGCGGTCCTCGGCACCGCCGGCGGGCTCGCCGCCGGGCAGGGCCTGGTCGCCCTGATCCACGGGCAGTGGCCGGAGGCGCGGCTGGGCGATGCCGAGGTCGGCACCGTCTGGCTCGTCGTCGCGGCGACGCTCGCGGTCGGCGTACCGGTCGTGGCGGCGTGGCTGCCCACCCGCAGGGTCGTGCGGGTCAGCCCGCTCGCCGCGCTGCGGCCCGACGACAGCACCCAGGTCGGTACGGCGACCGGCCGGACCCGCGTCGCCGCCGGGGTCCTGCTGCTCCTCGCCGGCACGGCGGCCTTCGCGGTCGCCCTGGCCGCCGCCGTCCCCCCGGCCCTGGTGGCCGGTGGCGTCGCGACCTTCGTCGGCGTCCTGCTGCTGGGTCCGGTGCTCGTGCCGGCGCTGGTCCGCGGGCTCGCCCGCCTCGGCCGTCGGCTGATGGGCCCGGCCGGCCGGCTGGCCGCCGGCAACGCCGTGCGCAACCCGCGCCGGACCGCCGCCACCACGGCTTCCCTGCTGATCGGGGTCACCCTGACCACCGCGGTACTCACCGGCCTCGCCAGCTCCCGCTCCGCGCTCGCCGACGAGATGGACGACCAGCACCCGGTCGACATCGCGATCACCAGCGCCCGCGCGCTGCCCGCCGACACCGTGGACCGGGCTCGGGCGGTCGACGGCGTCGCGGCCGCCCTCCCCGTCACCGGTACGACGGCCGAGGTCGCCGCACTCGGGGACGTGGCCGTGCTCGGCGTACCTCCGGCGGGGGCGGACTCCGTCCTCCACGGCAAGGTCCGCACCCCCGGCCCGCGCGCCATCGTGCTGCCGTGGGACCTGATCGGCGACGGCCTCGAGGTCGGCGACCGGGTCGCGGTGACCGTCGGCGAGCGCACCGTCCGCCTCCGGGTGCGGGCCGGTGACGGCTGGGGCGAGGCGGCGCTGGTCGCCCCGGGCACGCTCGCCCGGCTCGACCCGAGCCCGCGGCTGCACGCCGTCTGGGTGCGGGCCGACGAGGACGCCGACCCGGAGGACCTCGCCGGCTCGATGGAGGCGATCGGCTCGCCGCTCGGTGCTGGCATCGAGAACGGTCTCGCCGACCGCGCGTACGTCGACCTCCAGCTCGACGTGCTCAGCGGCGGCGTGGTGGGGCTGCTCGGCATCTCCGTCGTGATCGCGCTGGTCGGCATCGCCAACACGCTCGGCCTGTCCGTGCTCGAGCGCGGTCGCGAGCACGCCCTGCTGCGCGCCCTCGGCTTGACCCGGCGCCAGGTGCGCCGGATGCTCGCAGCCGAGGCCGTGCTGCTCGCCACCGTGGCCACCGCTCTCGGGACCGTGCTCGGCGTGGTGTTCGCCTGGCTCGGCGTCCGCTCGCTCGTCGAGCCGGTCGTCACCGGGGCGAGCCTGGTGCTGCCGTGGACCCAGCTCGGCGCGGTCGTCGTCCTCGCTGCTCTCGCCGGTCTCGCCGCCTCGGTGCTGCCCGCCCGACGCGCCGCGCGGACCGCTCCGGCCGCGGGTCTCGCCCTGGAGTGACACACCCTTCTCCCGGTCTCTCGCTACGCTGCGCGGGTGAGTGACTGGGGGAAGGTCCGCCTGCACGTGGTGACGGGCAAGGGCGGCACCGGCAAGTCGACGGTCGCCTCCGCGCTGGCGCTCGCGCTGGCGGGCCGGGGCAAGAACGTGCTGCTCTGCGAGGTCGAGGGACGCCAGGGCATCGCCCGGATGTTCGACGTGGACCCGCTCCCCTACCAGGAGCGCCGGCTCACGACCGGTCTCCCGGACGCCGACGGCGGCCGCGGCGTCGTGCACGCGCTGCACATCGACGCGGAGTCCGCGCTGCTGGAGTACCTCTCGATGTACTACCGCCTCGGCCGCGCCGGGAAGGCGCTCGACCGGTTCGGGGTGATCGAGTTCGCGACGACGATCGCCCCCGGCGTCCGTGACGTGCTGCTGACCGGCAAGGTCTACGAGGCCGTGCAGCGCAACAGCCGCAACAAGAATGCGATCGACTACGACGCGGTCGTGCTCGACGCCCCGCCGACCGGCCGGATCACGCAGTTCCTCAACGTGAGCAACGAGCTCGCCGGGCTCGCGAAGGTCGGCCCGATCAAGTCGCAGTCCGACACGATGATGACCCTGTTCCGCTCGCCCCGGACCGCCGTGCACCTGGTCACCGTGCTCGAGGAGATGCCCGTGCAGGAGACCGCCGACGGCATCGCCGAGCTCCGCTCCGCCGGGCTGCCGGTGGGCGGGGTGGTCGTCAACCTGGTCCGTCCGCGCGACCTGTCGGCCGAGCAGCTCACCGCCGCCCGGGCCGGCAGCCTCGACCGCGGTGCGCTCGAGGCCGACCTCGCGGCCGGCGGCATCGACGTCTCCGCCGACCTCGTCGACGGCCTGCTGCAGGAGGCCGCCGACCACGCCGAGCGCCGGGCGCTCGAGGACTCGCAGCGCGCCCTCGTGGCGGACCTGGGCGTCCCGTCGTACGAGCTGCCGCAGATGGCGGGCGGCATCGACCTCGGTGGGCTCTACGAGCTCGCCGGGCTCCTCCGAGAGCAGGGGATGGCATGAATCACCCCCACCGGTTCCACGCCTCCCCCGCCGCGCTCCTCCGGCGCACGAACGATCGGGGACCCCGATGAGCAGGAGCAGCCAGCGCACCACCCGGGTGGGTCCCGCGTCGCCGACGAGCCGACGCGCCGGCGCCCTCGACGTCGACGCCCTGATCGACGACCCGGCGACCGGGATCATCGTGTGCTGCGGCTCCGGCGGCGTCGGCAAGACGACCACCAGCGCCGCGCTCGCCCTGCGCGCCGCCGAGCGCGGCCGCAAGGTCGTCGTGCTCACGATCGACCCGGCCCGCCGGCTCGCGCAGTCGATGGGCATCGAGGCGCTCGACAACACCCCGCGGCCGGTCACCGGCGTCCGGGGCGAGGGTCACCTCGACGCGATGATGCTCGACATGAAGCGCACCTTCGACGAGGTGGTGCTCTCGCAGGCCAGCCCGGAGAAGGCCCGGCAGATCCTGGCCAACCCGTTCTACATCGCGCTGTCGAGCTCGTTCGCGGGCACGCAGGAGTACATGGCGATGGAGAAGCTCGGGCAGATTCACCGGGACGCACGAGAGGCCGGCACCTACGACCTGATCGTCGTCGACACCCCGCCCTCGCGCTCGGCGCTGGACTTCCTCGACGCCCCCGAGCGGCTCTCGAGCTTCCTCGACGGTCGCTTCGTGCGGCTGCTGATGGCGCCCGCGAAGGGCCCCGCCAAGCTGATGTCGGCGGGCTTCAACCTGATCACCAACGCGCTGACCCGGATCCTGGGCGCGCAGTTCCTCAAGGACCTGCAGACCTTCGTCACCGCGCTCGACACGGTCTTCGGCGGCTTCCGCCAGCGCGCGCAGCAGACCTACTCGCTGCTCAAGGCCGACGGTACGGCGTTCCTCGTCGTGGCCGCCCCGGAGCCGGACGCACTGCGCGAGGCCGAGTACTTCGTCGAGCGGCTCAGCGAGGACGACATGCCGCTGGCCGGCCTGGTCATCAACCGCGCCAGCCCGGAGCCAGCGGGCACGCTGTCGGCCGACGAGGCGATGGCCGCGGCCGAGCGCCTCAGGCGCGCGGAGGGCCTCGACGGCTCAGTCGGCACGCCGGTCGCCGCCGGACTGCTCCGGCTGCACGCGGACCGGGTCCGCATGGTGCTGCGCGAGCGCGCGCTGAGGGACCGGTTCGCGACCGCCCACCCGCAGGTGGAGACGGTCGTCGTACCGGCCCTGGCTGGCGACGTGCACGACCTCGACGGCTTGCGCCGCGTCGGTGACCTGCTCGCCGCAGGAGCCTGAGCTTCGCTCAGACGGCGGCGGTGCCCTGGCGGTCGCGCGCGTCCTCGAGGACCTTGCGCCACGACGCGCTCGGGCGGCGTCGCAGGAGCGCGCGGCGCTCCCGCTCCGTCATGCCGCCCCAGACGCCCCACTCGATCTGGTTGTCGAGCGCCTCGGCGAGACACTCGGTGCGGACGGCACAACCCGCGCACACCTGCTTGGCCTTGTTCTGCTCGGCACCCCGCACGAAGAGCTGGTCAGGCTGCTCTTCCCGGCAGGCGGCGCGCGGCGCCCAGTCGTCAACCCACATGTTGTCCCCTTGTGGTTCCCACTCAGGAAGCCAGCACCCCCACAGCGCTTGGTCTTCCCGACTGGAACAAAGTAAAGGAGTCCGGCGCTCACGACCACCGCTCATTGGGCCCAACCTGTCTAGTCACATAGGACTAGACAGGTGTTGGCCGTTCGTCGTCCGGGCCCCCTCGGCGAATCCGGGCGGCACAGGCCGGTCACGTACCCTGACCGCATGTCCCGCACCCGTTTCGACGGCCTCCCGCCCGGCAAGATCCTCTCGCACCTCGGTGTGATGCTGCTCGTGTCGGCCGTGCTGGGTGTCGTGGTCTCCGGCCTGGCCATCCCCTTCGCCGGGGTCGTCGGCTTCACCGCGCGCAACGTCGCCGAGTCGGTCGACGACCTGCCCCAGGAGCTCGAGACCGAGCAGCTCCCGCAGCGCACCGAGATCCAGGACAAGGGCGGCAAGGTCATCGCCACCCTCTACGACCAGAACCGCGTCAACGTCCCGCTCCGCCAGATCTCGCGGACCATGGTCGAGGCGATCGTCGCGATCGAGGACTACCGCTTCTACCAGCACGGCGCGTTGGACCTGAAGGGCACCGTGCGGGCGCTCTTCACCAACCAGGCCGCCGGCGGCGTCACCCAGGGCGGCTCCTCGATCACCCAGCAGCTGGTCAAGCTGACCCTCATCACGCAGGCCAACGGTGACGAGGAGGCGATCAAGGCGGCCAAGGAGGACAGCTACGGCCGCAAGCTCAAGGAGCTGCGCTACGCGATCGCGCTGGAGAAGCGCCACAGCAAGGACTGGATCCTCGAGCGCTACCTCAACACGGCGTACTTCGGCGACGGCGCCTACGGCGTCCAGGCCGCTGCGCAGCACTACTTCAGCACCAACGCCAAGGACCTGAACCTGCGCCAGTCGGCGATGCTGGCCGGCCTGGTGCAGAGCCCCGAGGCCTACAACCCGACGCGCAACGCCCCCCAGGCCAAGGTCCGCCGCAACGTCGTCCTCGAGCGGATGGCCCAGCTGAGCGTGATCACCCAGGCCCAGGCCGACAAGGCCGTGGAGACGCGGCTCGGCCTCAAGGTGCAGGACCAGCCCAACGGCTGCGTGAACTCCCGGGCGCAGTTCTTCTGCGACTACGTCGTCAACTGGCTCAAGACCGACCCGGCGCTGGGCGAGACGCCCGAGGAGCGCGAGCGGATGATCTTCAACGCCGGCCTCACGATCAAGACCACGATCGACATGCGCTTCCAGCGCGCCGCGCAGGACTCCGTCAGCGCCCACGTCTACAAGTCCGACCTGGCGATCGGCGGCCTGGCGCTGATCGAGCCCGGCTCGGGCGACGTCCGCGCCCTCGCGCAGTCGCGCCCGATGGGCAAGGGCAAGGGCCAGACCTTCCTCAACTACACCGTGCCGACGCGGTACGGCGACGCCGCCGGCTTCCAGCCGGGCTCGACCTTCAAGGCGTTCGTGCTCGCCTCGGCGATCAACCAGGACATCCCGCTCACCCGGACCTTCCCGGCACCGTCCGAGCGCACCTTCGCCGAGAACTCGTTCGAGACCTGCGACGGCCCCTACCAGAGCGGCGGCACCTGGCCGGTCCACAACTCGACCAGCGCCTCGTCCAACCCGAACCTCTACGAGGGCACCCAGAAGTCCGTCAACACCTTCTTCGCCGCGCTCGAGCAGGAGACCGGCATCTGCGAACCGTGGAAGCTGGCCCGCCGCCTGGGCATCACCGAGCTCACGAAGCGGGCCCAGGTGCCGTCCTTCACCCTCGGCATCGCCGACGTCAGCCCGCTCGAGATGGCCGAGGCCTACGCGACCTTCGCCGCCAAGGGCGTCCACTGCACGGCGCGCCCGGTCACCCAGATCACCGACGCTGAGGGCACCGTGCTCAAGGAGTACGACAAGGACTGCACCCAGGCGCTGCCCAGCCCGGTGGCCAACGCGGTCAACGACGTGCTCCGCGGCGTCATCGAGGGCGGCTTCGGCTCCGCCCTGGCGCCCGGCCAGCCCGCCGCCGGCAAGACCGGTACGACGACCGGCAACCAGGCCGTGTGGTTCTCCGGCTACACCCCGAACCTCGCCGGGGCGTCGGTGGTCGCGGGCGTCAACCGCGCCGGCCACCCCGAGTCCCTCGACTACAAGTCCGTCGGCGGCCAGACCCTGTACACCTCGTCCGGATCGACGACCGCCGGCCCGATCTGGGGTGACGCCTTCAAGACGATCGCCCAGTGGCTGCCGGACGACGACTTCGAGCGCCCCTCCTCCACCGACGTGGCCGGCCTGCTGATCCCCGTGCCGTCGGTCGGCGGCCTCACCTACGACGAGGCCGCGGACCGCATCGAGGCCGCCGGCTTCACCGCCGTACGGGGCGGTTCACGCACCTCCGGCTACCGCCGCGGCCTCGTGGCCTACGCCTACCCCGACGACCGCGCGGGAGCGGGCGACACGATCACGATCTACATCTCCAGCGGACCGAAGGCCCGCAAGCCCAAGGGCAAGCCCAGGAACGGCGGCGGCAACCCGCCGCCGGACGACGGCAACAACGGCCGCGGCAACGGCTGACGGTCCTCACCAGCGACTTCGTCCCCAACACCCCTCGGGAGGGACGAATCCGCTGGTGACGACGGTGACCATCAGCCGAGCTGGCGTCGTACCTCCGCGGCGACGGCGGCGCCGTCGGCACGCCCCTTCACCTGGGGGGTGACGATGCCCATGACCTGGCCCATCGCCTTGGGGCCGGCGCCGGCGGCACCGGCCTGCTCGACGGCCGCGGTGACGATCGTGGCGATCTCCTCCGGGCCGAGCTGCGCGGGCAGGTAGTCCTGGATCACGGCGGCCTCGGCCCGCTCCTTGGCAGCCATCTCCGGCCGGTTGCCCTCCTCGAACGCGACCGCGGCCTCACGCCGCTTCTTGGCCTCGCTGGAGAGCACGGTGAGCACGTCGTCGTCGGTCAGCTCCTTGGCGACCTTGCCGGCGACCTCCGCGTTCGTGACCGCGGTGAGGATCATCCGCAGGGTCGACGACCGGACCTCGTCCCGGGCCTTGATGGCGGAGGTGAGGTCGGTGCGGAGTCGTTCCTTGAGGCTCATCTCGGGGTCCCCGCGGCGTTGTTCGGCGGAGGAGCGAAGCGGGGGAGGCGAAGAACGCCGTGGGGTGAGTTCATGTCTCGATTCTGCCTGCTGTACGCGAGACTTCACGCATGGGTTTCGTCCGCACGCTCGTCCGGGGCGCCGGCCTCGGCGGTGTCGCGGGAGCCGCCGTCACGTCGTACGCCCTCTGGGAGGCGCGGCAGTACGGCGTCCGTCGCCACGACCTGCGCGTGCTGCCGGCCGGCATGCGGCCGCTGCGGGTGCTGCACCTGACCGACATCCACATGACGCCCGGCCAGACCCGCAAGCAGGAGTGGCTGCGCTCGCTGACCGCCCTGCGGCCCGACCTCGTGATCGACACCGGCGACAACCTCGCCCACCGCCGCTCGGTGCCGGTCGTCCTCGACAGCCTGGGCGCGCTGCTCGACGTCCCCGGCGTGTTCGTCCACGGCTCCAACGACTACTTCGAGCCCGGCCTGCGCAACCCGTTCGGCTACCTGACGGCGGACGACGGCACCCGGCACACCGACGTCCCCCAGCTGCCCTGGCGCGAGCTGAGCGCCGGGATGACCGCCGCCGGCTGGCTCGACCTCACCAACGTGCGCGCCGGGCTGAGCGTCGGCGAGACCACGCTGGCGTTCGCCGGCGTCGACGACCCCCACCTGTCCTACGACGACCTGCCCGCCGTCGCCGGCCCGGCCGACCCGGCCGCCGACCTGCGCCTCGCGGTCGCGCACGCGCCGTACCTCCGGGTGCTGGACCAGTTCGCCGCCGACGGGTACGACGCGATCATCGCCGGGCACACCCACGGCGGCCAGGTGCGGCTGCCGCTGCCCGGCGGCTCCCGCGCGTACGCCACCAACTGCGACCTCGAGCCCGCCCGCGCCCGCGGCGTCCACCGCCACCCCGCCGACTCCCGCCCGGGCGACCCCGGGTCGGCCTGGCTGGAGGTGTCCGCGGGCATCGGCACCAACCCGTACACCCGGGTCCGGATCGGCTGCCGGCCCGAGGCCGTGCTGCTCACCCTGCTGCCCCGAGGCTG
>NZ_LMIT01000011.1:336701-336918 GCF_001428825.1 Nocardioides sp. Root240
AGCCTCGATCCACCGGTGGGTGGCGTAGCGAGCGTCGTCAGGCGGGTGCGATGGCAAGGCGTGGGCGCGAAGTCGTGCTTGTCCGCCCATCGAGCGCCCGCAACGCAGCCAGCGCGCCCGTCTGGCGGCGCGTGGTAGCCAGCCACCGGTGGATCGAGGCTGGGCCCCCGATTCGGAAGGCGCCCTCGGGCTCCGCTATGCTCCCCTGCGTTGAGCA
>NZ_LMIT01000011.1:336927-410150 GCF_001428825.1 Nocardioides sp. Root240
GCCCTTCGTGGGCGGCGCAACGGCGGGCTGTGGCGCAGCTTGGTAGCGCGCCTCGTTCGGGACGAGGAGGCCGCAGGTTCAAATCCTGTCAGCCCGACCGCCCAGCAGGTGGATCCCCAGGGATCCACCTGCTGTCATTTCGGAGAACGACCAGTCACCGAACCGGTGGTACGACATGACAGACTGCACTCCATGTCTGACGAGCAGGACAAGCTGAAGCTCAGCTTGGAGCCGCCGAAGCTGTTCGGGCGGAAGAAGAAGCCGGCCGCACCGGCGGCGACCTCCGAGCCTGCCCAGCCGACCCGTCCTGTCGCAGCAACGCCGGCTGCCCAGCCGGCCGCCGAGCCCGTCGAGGCCGAGGAGACCGTCGAGGTCGTCGAGGTCGTCGAGGAGCCCACCGCCGTCCTGGAGACGGTCGTCGAGCCCGAGCCGGTCGTGGAGCCGGAGCCCGAGCCGGTCGTGAAGCCAGAGCCCGAGCCGGTCGTAGAGCCGGAGCCCGAGCCGGTCGTGGAGCCGGAGCCCGAGCCGGTCGTCGAGCCGGAGCCCGAGCCGGTCGTCGAGCCGGAGCCCGAGNGGAACCGGAGCCCGTCGTCGAGCCGTCCCCCGAGCCTGCGCCCGTCGCGGTGGCCGAGCCGGCCCCCAAGCCCACTCCGAAGCCCACTGCGACGCCCGTCGAGGTCATCCCCGAGCCGGTCGACCCCGCGGCCGTCGAGGACGCCGAGATCGCGTCCCTCGGGTCCGGCGGCCCGCTGCTGACGGCGTACCGTGCCGCGGCCCTCAGCGGCCTCGTCGTGGGCGCCGGCATGGTGGTGCTGACCTGGCTGTCACTGCGCGGCTGCGAGGCCGTGCGCGGGACTTCCTCGTGCGGCGGTGGCCCCGGGTTCCTGCTGCTCGTCGCGACCTTCGCGGTCTGCGTCCTGCTCGGCAGCGCCCTGCTCAGGACCTTCCAGATCCCCGACCCCGGCAGCAGCAGCTTCCTCGCGGTGGGCCTGGTGGCCGTGGTGGCGCTGCTGTTCCTGATCGACCACCTCGACCACTGGTCGATGCTGATCGTGATCCCGGTCCTCAGCATCGGCGGCTACCTCGCGTCGGTCTGGGTCACCAAGACCTTCGTCGAGCCCGTCGACACCTGATCCACCCCTGGACGACGAAACTCACGCCTGGACGATGAAGCTTCATCGTCCAGGCGTGAGTTTTCTCGTCCAAGCGCGGGAGTTTCACCGGCCGGCCGGTGAAACTCCCGTCAGCGCGACGCCGCGATGAGCTCCGCGATCTGCACCGTGTTGAGCGCGGCGCCCTTGCGCAGGTTGTCGTTCGACACGAACAGCGCGAGGCCGCGGTCGTCGTCGACGCCCGGGTCCTGCCGGATCCGGCCGACGTACGACGGGTCCTTGCCGGCCGCGGCGAGCGGGTTCGGGATGTCGGCGAGCTCGACGCCCGGGGCGCCGGCGAGCAGCTCCCGCGCGCGCTCGGCGGTCAGCGGCGAGGCGAACTCGGCGTTGATCGCCAGCGAGTGGCCGGTGAAGACGGGCACCCGCACGCACAGGCCGGAGACCCGCAGGTCCGGGATGCCGAGGATCTTGCGGGACTCGTTGCGGAGCTTCTGCTCCTCGTCGGTCTCGTTGAGACCGTCGTCGACGAGGTTCCCGGCGAAGGGCAGCACGTTGTAGGCGATCGTCCGCTTGTAGACGCCCGGCTCCGGGAAGACCACGGCCTCGCCGTCGTAGGCGAGCTCCTTGGCCTTGTCGCCGGCGGCAGCGACGCCCGTGGACAGCTCCTCGACGCCGGCGATGCCCGAGCCCGACACGGCCTGGTACGTCGACGCGATCAGCCGGACCAGGCCGGCCTCCTCGTGCAGCGGCTTCAGGACCGGCATGGCGGCCATCGTGGTGCAGTTGGGGTTCGCGATGATGCCGCGACCGGCGGCGATCACCTCGGCGGCGGCCTCCGGGTTGACCTCGGAGACGACGAGCGGGATGGCCGGGTCCTTGCGGAAGGCCGAGGAGTTGTCGACGACGATCACGCCGGCGTCGACGAAGCGGGGCACCAGGGCGCGCGACGCGGTGGCGCCGGCCGAGAACAGCGCGACGTCGAGGCCGGTCGGGTCGGCGGTCTCGGCGTCCTCGACCACGACCTCGCGGTCGCCGAACTGGAGCACCTTGCCGGCCGAGCGGGCCGAGGAGAAGAAGCGGATCTCGCCGACCGGGAAGTTCCGCTCGAGGAGGATCTGGCGCATGGCGACGCCGACCTGGCCGGTCGCGCCGACGACACCGATGTTGATGGTCATCGTCCGGTACCTCCGTAGACAACGGCCTCGATCTCGTCGGAGCCGAGGTCGAACGCGGCGTGGGCGGCGTTGACGGCCGCCTCCACCTGGGTCTCGGCCACGACGACCGAGACGCGGATCTCCGAGGTGGAGATCATCTCGATGTTCACGCCGGCCTCGGAGAGCGCCTCGAAGAAGCGCGCCGAGATGCCCGGCGACGAGCTCATGCCGGCACCCACGATGGAGACCTTGCCGACGCTGTCGTCGTACTGGAGGCTGTCGAAGCCGACGCTCTCCTGCAGGCGCGACAGGGCGGTCATCGCGGTCTGGCCCTCGCCCCGCGGCAGCGTGAACGAGATGTCGGTCAGGCTCGTCGCGGCGGCCGAGACGTTCTGCACGATCATGTCGAGGTTGATCTGCGCGTCGGCGACGGCGCGGAAGATCGAGGCGGCCTCGCCCGGCTTGTCGGGCACCCCGACGATGGTGATCTTGGCCTGGCTGCGGTCGTGGGCGACGCCGGTGATGATCGCGGCTTCCATGGAGTTCTCCTGAGCTACATCCTCGGCCTTGACGACCCAGGTGCCCTCCTTCTCGGAGAAGGAGGAACGGACGTGGATGGGCATGTCGTAGCGGCGGGCGTACTCGACGCACCGCAGGTGCAGGATCTTGGCGCCCTGCGCGGCCATCTCGAGGGTCTCCTCGTAGGAGATCCTCGGGACCTTCCGGGCCCGCGGCTCGATGCGCGGGTCGGCGGTGAAGATGCCGTCGACGTCGGAGTAGATCTCGCAGACGTCGGCCTTGAGCGCGACGGCCAGCGCGACGGCGGTCGTGTCGGAGCCGCCGCGGCCGAGGGTGGTGATGTCCTTGGTCGTCTGGGAGACGCCCTGGAAGCCGGCGACGATCGCGATCGCGCCCTCGCCGATCGCGGCCTCGATGCGGCCCGGCGTGACGTCGATGATCTTCGCCTTGCCGTGCGCGGCGTCGGTGATCACGCCGGCCTGGGAGCCGGTGAATGAGCGCGCCTCGTGACCGAGGTTCTGGATCGCCATGGCCAGCACGGCCATCGAGATCCGCTCGCCGGCGGTGAGCAGCATGTCGAGCTCACGGGCCGGGGGCAGCGGGGAGACCTCGTTGGCGAGGTCGATCAGCTCGTCCGTCGTGTCCCCCATCGCCGAGACCACGACGACGACCTGGTGGCCGGCCTTCTTGGTGTTGACGATGCGCTGCGCGACGCGCTTGACGCCGGCCGCGTCGGCGACCGACGAGCCGCCGTACTTCTGCACGACAATGCCCACGAGGGCTCACTCCTGGCGGTTCGGGGGAAGGGACGTCGCCCCGCGACCTGGGTGGGCCGCTGGGCCGACGCCGATTCTACCGAGAGGACGCTAGGCGTTTTCCGCGCTGTCCAGCACCGCGGACGCCACCTCGACCAACGCCAGCTCCTGGGTGGTGTCCAGGTCGACGTCGAGCCGGTCGTGGGCGACCACGGACAGCAGCGCCTTCATCGCCGATCCGGCCAGCGCACCCCACGAGGAGACGTAGGAGAACTGCCACCACCACAGCGCCTCCTCGACGTCGCCGGCCTCGTAATGGCGGACGCCGACGGCGAGGTCCGCCGCGATGCTGGTGAGGTCGTCGGAGAGCAGGCCCTCGACCACCTCGGGCTGGTAGGGGTCGAAGACGTAGCTGTAGGTGTCGAGGTCGCCGAGCAGCGTCGCGAGCTGCAGGCGCAGCTCGTCGATGTCGTCGGGGTCCGGACCGTCGTCGGGCTGGTACTCGTCGCGCGGCGCGAAGTCGCGGTGGACTCCCAGCCGGGCGCCGGTGAGCGCGATCTGGCTGATCTGGAGCAGCAGCAGGGACACCGCCTGCCCGCCGGTCGCCTCGGCCGCGACCACGCGCAGGCCGTCCAGGAAGGACCGGACCGATGCTGCGATGTCGTCGGCGAGCCGGACCGTCTCCGTCTCGACCGCGATCAGTGCCTCGAGGGCCGCGAGGCCCGGGAGCTGCTCGGTGCTGGTGTTGTCGCTCATGTTCCCGCTCATGTCGCTGTCTGCCTTCCCACGAATGCCCGACCCAGGGTGACCTCGTCGGCGTACTCCAGGTCTCCTCCCACCGGAAGTCCACTGGCCAAACGCGTCACGCGCAACCCCAGGGGGCCGAGCATCCGCGTGAGGTACGTCGCCGTCGCCTCGCCCTCGAGGTTCGGGTCGGTCGCCAAGATCACCTCGGTGACCGCTCCGTCACCCAGCCGGGTGAGCAGCTCACGGATGTGCAGCTGCTCCGGACCGATGCCGTCGATGGGCGAGATCGCCCCGCCCAGGACGTGGTAGCGACCGCGGAACTCACGCGTCCGCTCGATCGCCACGACGTCCTTGTACTCCTCCACCACGCACAGCACCGACGGGTCGCGCCGCGGGTCGCGGCAGATCCGGCACTGGTCGTCCTCGGCCACGTTGAAGCAGATGCTGCAGAACTTGACCTTGTCCTTGACCTCGATCAGGACGTCGGCGAGGCGTCGTACGTCGGCCGGGTCGGCCTGGAGGAGGTGGAACGCGATCCGCTGGGCGCTCTTCGGACCGACGCCCGGCAGCCGGCCGAGCTCGTCGATGAGGTCCTGGACCACGCCTTCGTACACGTGCTCGTCCCGGTCAGAAGCCGAGCTGACCGGACGCCTGGCCCGGTCCGCCCAGCCCCGGCAGGCCACCCATGTCGGGCAGGGCGCCGAACGGGCCGATCAGCTCCTCGGCGAGCGCGTCCGCCTTGGTGCGGGCGTCGCGGAAGGCCGCGACGACGAGGTCGCCGAGGTCGGCGAGCGCGTCGGCGTCGGTGCCGTCGAGGGCCTCGGGGGCGATCTTGACCGCGGTCAGCTCGCCCGCGCCGGTGATCGTCACCGTCACCGCGCCGCCGGCGACGCTGCCGTCGACGGTCGCCTCGGCCAGCTGCTGCTGCGCACCGACCAGCTGCTCCTGCATCTGCTGGGCCTGCTGGAGCAGGGCGTTCAGGTCGAGGCCACCGCCTCCGCCGAGTGCGTCGAACGGGTTCTGGCTCATCGCTTGGTCTCTTCTCTGACTGGTTCGGTTGGGCGGGGATCGGGCCGGCTCACGAGCCGCGCGGGATCTCCTCGATCATCTGGGCACCGAGCTCTCGGCTGAGCAGGTCGGCGGTGGACTCGGCGTCGACGTCGGCGTCGTCGAAGTTCACGTGGACGTCCGGGTCCTCGGGCGAGCCCTCTGCCCACGAGTCCTCACGGGCCTGGACGTCGGCGATCAGCTGCCGGCGCGAGGACGGCTGCTCGACCTCGTCGCCGGGGGCGGCGTCGCCGGGGACGTCCCACGGCGGCGGGTCGCTGGGCGGCGGGCCGTCCTGGGGCGCCGGCGCCCGGTCGGGCTGTGCCGCAGCCTGCGGGGCGGCGTTCGGCGGGGCGTCGACCGCGGGCCAGCCGCCGGAGTCGGCCTGCGGTGCCGCGGCGGGCGCGGTGTGCGCGGCGGCCGGCGGCTCGGCGCCGGGATTCGCCGCCGGGTCGACGATCGCGTCGATCCGGACCTGCGCCCCGATCTCGTCGATCACTGCCTGCTGGACGATGTCGGCGTGCCCGCCGGACTCGAACGAGCGGCGCGGCCCGTCGGCCTGGAACCCGAGCGCGATCACGTTGTTGTCGAAGCCGACCACCTGGGAGTTCTGGGTCAGGTGGATCCAGGTCACCCGCTTGACGCCCTTGACCCGGTCGATGACCGAGGGCCACAGCCGGCGGATGTCGACGAGGGTGAGACCGCCCGCAGGGCCGGCCGGGGCCGGCGCGGCGACGGCCGGGCCGGGGGCCGGCGGGGGTTCCGGGGCCGGCTCAGGCTCGCGAACCGGCTCGCGAACCGGCTCGGGCTCGGGGGCCGGGGCCGGGGCCGGCGCGACGACCGGGGTCGGCACGGTCGGTTCAGCGACAGGTGTGGGGGTGGGCTCCGGAGTCGCCGCCACCGGTGCGGGCGCCGGGCGGTCCTCGGCCCGCTCGGGCGCGGCCCGCTCGGCCCGGGACGGGGCCGGCCGGTCCTGGGCCGGGGCGGCGGGAGCCGCGACGGGAGCCGACTCCGCGGACGTCGTACCGCCGATGGAGACGCGACGCTCCAGCCGGTCCAGCCGGGCGAACACCCCCTCGGTCGTGTGGTCGGCCGCCGGGAGCAGGATCCGCGCGCAGATCAGCTCGAGCAGGAGACGCGGGGCGGTGGCGCCCCGCATGTCGGTGAGGCCCGCGGCGACCAGGTCGGCGGCGCGGGTCAGCTCACCGCGCCCGAATGCGGTGGCCTGGGCGACGAGGCGGTCGGCCTGGTCGGCGGCGACGTCGAGGAGGCCGGACGCGGCGGCGTCGGGCACCGCGGAGATGATGACGAGGTCGCGCAACCGGCGCAGCAGGTCCTCGGTGAACCGGCGCGGGTCCTGCCCGGTCTCGATGACCTTGTCGACGACGCCGAACACCGCGGAGCCATCGCCGCTCGCGAAGGCGGAGACCACGTCGTCGAGCAGGGTGTCGGGCGTGTAGCCCAGCAGCCCGCTGGCCAGCGCGTAGGTCACTCCCTGCGGACCGGCACCGCCGAGCAGCTGGTCGAGCACCGAGAGCGTGTCACGCGCGGAGCCCGCGCCGGCGCGGACGACCAGCGGCAGCGCCGCCGGCTCGATGGTGACGCCCTCGCGGTCGCACAGCTCGGTGAGGTAGGAGGTCAGCAGCCGCGGCGGGATCAGCCGGAACGGGTAGTGGTGGGTGCGCGAGCGGATGGTCGGGATGACCTTCTCCGGCTCGGTCGTCGCGAAAATGAAGCGCAGGTGGGGAGGCGGCTCCTCCACCAGCTTGAGCAGGGCGTTGAAGCCCTGCGTCGTGACCATGTGGGCCTCGTCGATGATGTAGACCTTGTAGCGGCTCCGCACCGGGGCGAAGAAGGCCTTCTCACGCAGGTCGCGCGCATCGTCGACACCACCGTGCGAGGCGGCGTCGATCTCGATGACGTCGATCGAGCCCGGACCGTTGCGAGCCAGGTCGCGGCAGCTGTCGCACTCGCCGCACGGGTCGGCGATCGGGGCCCGCTCGCAGTTGAGCGCGCGGGCCAGGATCCGGGCGCTCGTGGTCTTGCCGCAACCACGTGGGCCGGAGAAGAGGTAGGCGTGGTTGACCCGGTTGCCCGCGAGCGCCGAGCGCAGCGGCTCGGTGACGTGCTCCTGGCCGATCACCTCGGCGAAGGTCTCGGGCCGGTAGCGGCGGTAGAGAGCGAGCGGGGAGTCCACCCCTGAACACTAACGAGCGCCCCCGACAGCCGACAGTCGTGGGCCCGAGCCGTCTCCTGCCGGCTGTGGACGGCCCCGACATGCGCGAGCGCCGCGCGACCCCGACGAAGACAGCAACCGTCGCGCCGCCCGCCGTTCCTGCACGGAGGAGCGAGCGAGCGGGGAAGGAAGAAACGGCGTTGGCAGGCGGCGCGACAATGTGCGAGCGCAGCCAGCACAAATGGAAAAGGCCCCCCGCACACCCGATAGAGCTCACTTACCCTTGCTGCCTTCCGGCCCTGGGGGAGTTGGGTGAGATACCGCCGCGCGGGGGGTTGCGCCCACTCTAGACGACCGCCCCGACCCGTCCCGATTCCGGGCGCCCGATTTCTCCCCGCCCGACCCTGACCGGTAATCTCCTCGACGGAGCTGTCGCCTAGTGGCCTATGGCGCTCGCTTGGAAAGCGGGTTGGGTTAACAGCCCTCGGGGGTTCGAATCCCCCCAGCTCCGCCATCACGGACGGCGCCGACTGATTCAGTCGGCGCCGTTCGGCGTCGTGACCGCGGCCCGCCGCCGCCGTCGCGCCGCCCGGACCGCTTCCCGTGGATCCCCACCGACCATCGCGCCGCGACGATCCCGACAGCCGTACCAGCGATCACGTCGGTCGAGCGATGGACACGGATCGTCACCCGGCTGGCCGCGACGGCGGCACACAGCGCGCCGGCTGCGGGTACGGCGACCTGTGACGACCGCGGTCGCTCTGGGGCCCCACGGAGGAGCAGGCCCATCGCGAGGTAGACGGACGCACTCGCCGCGGCATGCGCACTCGGGAAGCTCGAGCCCATCGGCAACGGCACGTCCCCTGCGGGCCGCGGGCGGCGTACGAGCGGACGGGTGCTCCACACGATCGCCTCAGCGAGCCCGAAGGAAGCCAGGAGCGCGACGACAGCACCGGGTTCGCCGCGGCGCGTCCACCGGTAGCCCGCCGTACCCACTGCGGCTGCGAGCACCTGAAGATCCCCCGCGTGCGTGGCGATCTCGAGCCACGGTCTCACACCAGGTCCCTGGAGGCTCGCGTCCAGGCGGTCGTCGATCCGATCGAGGATTCCCGGTGCCAGGCCGGCGACAGCGACAACGCCCGCCCAACCAGCGGCCGCCCGTAAGGGGGCTCGCCGCCTCACGTGAGGTACATGGCGTGCGCCTCGCCCGTGGGGCGGAGCCCCATCGAGGCGTAGAGCTGACGGGCAGGGTCATTCCGGTCGTGGAAGTAGAGCGAGACCTTGTAGGCACCGCGAGCACGGGCGCGCTCGAGTGCGACCTGGACGAGGGTCGTTCCGACGCCGCGGCGCCGCACGCCATTGGAGACGACGAGGAGATCGATGAACGTCGAGACGCGACCGCCGTGGACGAGTGAGGGCATGTCCACCATGGTGAGAACTCCGCCAACCCCGCCGTCGCTCTCGGCAACGAGGACCTCTACACCGCCGTTGGCGATGACCGACTCCGCGGCCTCCGTCGCCCTGGCGAGATCGGATCCAGCGCTCGCAGACGCGCTCGGGTTCGCGTCGGCGAACTCGCGGGCCAGAGCAGCGACGGCCCTCGCGTCGCGCTCCTCCGCCAACCTCACCGACCAGACGCCACGGAGCTCTGGAGTGGCTGCCGACGACATGTCGGCACAGTAGCGACGGCTCACTCCGGCGGCAAGGAGTTGGGGAACCTTCACCGTCGGGCCTGCGACCTTCCGCGATCCGGTTGGGGACCCGGCCAGAGCGGTCATCGACGAGGGGTGGCCTGACTGCCATGATGCCGCCTGTGAGCAAGCGGTTCGTCGTCGTGGGGGCAGGCCCAGCCGGGCTGGCCGCGGCACGTGTCCTGGCGATCTCGGGCGCCGACGTCCAGGTGCTCGAAAGCGGCAGCACGCCGGGGGGACGCACCGTGTCGATCACCCGTCACGGCATCCGCATCAATGCCGGGGCCACGTTCTTCACCTCGTTCTACGCGCGGTGCCTCGACCTTTCGGCCCAGCTGGGGGTCGATCTGATCTCCCCCCAGCTCCACCCGGGACATCCCGGCGACCTCCGGAGGTTCGTCACCCCGGCGGGCCAGCTGGTCTTCGAGCCCGGTGACCTGCGCAGCCTTCTTTCGTTCCCGCTCGTCCCGCCGCTGCAGAAGGCGAGGCTCCTGGCGACCTTGCTGTCGCACCTCCCGCGTCGGCGCCTCCACATTGCCGATCTCGAAAGTCTTGCGGCCCTCGACGACGGCGAGAGCGCCGAAGCCTGGGGCCATCGGGTGGTCGGAGTGGAGGCGACGGACTACGTCCTGCGCCAGACAGTCGAACCGTTCTTCTACTTCCAGGCAGCGGACTCCTCGGCTGCCATCGCGCGGTGTCTCCTTCGGCACGCGATCCGCTGGTCGCTGCTGACCCCGACTGGCGGGATGGGCTCCTTCTGCGACGCCCTCGCGCGCGGCGTCGACGTGCACACCGGCCATCGGGTCCGTGCCGTCACACGCAACGCGAGCGGGTACACCGTGGAGCACGATCACGGATCCGAGCAGGCTGACGGCGTCGTTCTCGCCGTGCCGGCACCCGCCTTGCGACAGATCGACGTGCCCCTGTCCGACGCCGACCGGGCCGACATCGACACGGTGCGCTACGAGCCCTGCACCAAGCTGCTGCTCGGCTACGACCGTCCCGTGCGCCTCGACCCTCCTGTGCTCACGCCGTTGGGCCCGGGGCGGCATCCGATCATCGGTATCCGCGCACTGTCCACCGCGGGCGCGCCCGACCTCATCCCGGCCGGCCGGGAGGTGGCGACCGTCCTCACCATGGGCTGGCGGGCCCGTGAGCTCGCCGGGCAGGACGAAGACGCCGTCGCAGCTGCGCTGACGAGCGATGCCGAGATGCTCGGCATGAACCTTCCAACGGCCGACTGGCGCGTTGTCGTCCCGTGGGACGCCGCGACGGTCGTCCCGACGCCGGGCAGCCTGCGCCGGATGGCAGCCCTGGGCCGGCGCAGACGAACAGGCGTTGTCCTCGCAGGCGACTGGACGAGCGGGATATCGACAGTCGAGAGCAGCGTCCGCAGCGGCGAGGCCGCGGCACGTTCTCTGCTCCAGGGCTGAGCAAGGAGCGCCCGTGCTGGATGACGGGCGCCGTCTCAGCGGGCACGACGGGCCGTCTCGAGGACGACCGCCACGGTCTGGCGTGGAGCGTCGATCATCGGCACGTGCCCGCTCAGCGCTAGTACCCGAGCACGGACGTGAGGCGCGTCGGCCTGCCAGCGTGCGCACTGTCGCACCGGCAGCTGCAGGTCGGCGCGGCCCCACAGGATCGAGGTCGCGACGTCGAGATCGGCGAGCGACGGCGCTCCTGCACGATGACGACTGATCCAGTCGAGGGTGGCCGCCACGCTCGTCGACGACGCCGACGCGGCTTTCAGGAAGTACGCCACGTCGTCGTGCGGGAGCCGCCACCCGAAAAGCGCGATCGGCAGCAGGGCGATGGTGCGGAGCGGTGCCCAGCGCCCGATGAGGTCCGCCCACCGGGCGGCGAGCCGGGCGCCGCCCATCGCCGACCGCGTCAGTCGGTCCAACGCCCGCCACTCCCGGTCGGTCCACCGTCCCGACGGCGCGACGAGGGTCAGCGACGCCGCCCTACCGCGGAGCGCGAGCTCTGCTGCGATCCAGCCGCCCAGCGAGCTGCCGACGAGGTGCGCACGATCCCAGCCGGCCGCGTCGAGCTCGCGCTCGACCGCTTCGACGAGGGCGGGCACGGACGGCTCGACCACCAGACCCGGTGACCCTCCGCAGCCGGGAAGGCTGACCGCAAGGACGTCGTGGTGCAGGGCGAGGGAATCCAGCACCGGTCGCCAGATGCGCCAATTGGCACCGGTTCCGTGGATGAGCAACATCGGCTCGCCCTCTCCCGCGCGCCACCGATCACTGCAGGGGCCGGTGCTCACTCCCAGTCCTGGCCGGGAGCGTCCCGATCCGGCAGCAGTGCGAGCTGCTCCACTGCAGCCTGGGGCCACGCCAGCGCCCAGTCGTGGAGGAGGTCGAGCAGCGGCTGTCCCTCTGGCCATCGTGCCCGCAGCCGCCGGATCCTACGGGCCGCTTCCTCCCCGTTCGCCACCAGGTGCTCCGCGCTCCGCTCGAACGTCCGGTAACGCTCCAGCAGATCGATGCCCTCCGCCAGCGACATCGGCGCTCCCGGCCGCAGGTTGAAGTGCGCCTCCAGCGACTCACGGTCGACCGGGTCCATGACCTGTTCGAGACACAACAGGACCGGGAAGGTGACGCGTCGGCTGGCGAAGTCGGCCAGCTCGTCCCCGTGGTCTGTCGAGCCACCGGTGTAGTCCAGCAGGTCGTTGCGCAGTTTGCCGTTGGCACACATCAGGGCCGCACAGGAGTACAGCTCACGCAGGACGTCGTCCGGGACATCACCGGCCACCGGCGCGACGATCGCCCACAGCGCGGCGCTGTTGCTGTAACCGCCCACCTTGCTGTAGCTCGCTAGGGTCCACCGCCGGCGTGGGACGGCACTCGCCAGTGCTTGACCGGTGGCGAGCAGGCCCCAACGCACGAGCTGGCCACGTCGGTGCCAGGTCAGCGGCATCCGCACGGTCAGCACCGGCACCATCAGCGCGAGGGTCGACCCGGCGGCGACCAAGGTCCGCACCCGGCCGTACTCGGAATGGGCGCACCGGTGGTTGTCCCTGAGGTTCCCGCCATCGATCAGGTCGTCGACGACGAGTGCGCAGCTCCAGCCCAGCTCGACAGTCGCGCCCAGGAGGGGCCCGACGGCCGCCGAGCGGGAAGCGTCGGCTGCGGCGAGTGCGAAGCCGGACCGGAAGAAGGACTCCCGCTGATCGAGCGTCCAGACGACCGGCTCGGTCAGGTACCTGAGGAGGCGGCCGAAGGCTCGCGAGGTGCCGATCCCAAAGGCACCGTCGACGCCGGGGCGCACCGTCGTCCGGTACGACGCCTCGAAGGCCTGCAGCTGAGCTGCGACCCACCGGGACGCCGGTCCCGACTCTGCCGTCTCATTCATGGTGGCGTGGAGTATCGGGCATCGGCCTCGACGCAGGCAAGGGGTACATGTGAATCCTGCTGACTCAGCCAGTGCCGCGGGTCAGGGACGTGACCACGAGCGAGGTGATCGAATCGAGCGTCCTGAAGTTGTCCGCCGTCATCTCGGTCGCGGGAATCTCCACCCCTACCCGATCTCGTACGAAGGCGAGCAGCCGGACGATCGTGATCGAGTTCAGCACACCCCACTCGAGCAGTGGCGAGTCGTGCGCGATCCCGCTCTCGCCGCGCAGCACCACACGCTGCACGTAGTCACGAACCAGCTCGAAGATCTCGTCTCGTTCAGGCATGGTCACGGGCTTCCTCCGCTGCTCGGATCTGGTGGGACAGGGTGAGCCGGTCGATCTTGCCGTTCGCGGTCAGCGGAAGCGTCGACCGGTGGTGCACTGCATCGACCGACATGTAGGGAGGGAGGTGTTCCGCGCACATGCGCTTGACGGCCAACAAGGACGGCGAGTCCCCAACGGCCCGGCTGGCCACCACCGCGTGGACCGAGGTCTCCAATCCGACTCCCAGGCCCAGCACGACCACGTCATCGACACCCGGCAACTGGCGGATCACTGCCTCGAGCTCGGCAGGTTCCACGCGATGACCACGCACCTTCATCATGTCGTCCTTGCGTCCGGCGTACTCGATGTCACCGGACGCCAGGCGGCGCCCGATGTCGCCCGTGCGGTACGCGCCGTGGTGACGCTCGCGACCCCAGTAGCCGAGCATGACGGTCGGCCCGGACACGACGATCTCGCCTTCGGGCTCCGGGTCGAGCACGACGGTGTCGCCCGCGCAGGCGGTGCCGATCGGCAACCACGAGCGGCCCTCGAGGTCTTCAGGGACGCACTCGTGAGCGGTGCAGACGTTCGTCTCGGTGGGCCCGTACCAGTTGACGATGCGTGCGTCAGGCAGTGCTGCGTGAAGCAGACGAACGTCACTGGGCGGCATCGCCTCCCCCGCAACGATGCAGGCGCGGAGCCGCGGCGGATCGGACGAGAACGCGCCCGCGCGCAGTGCCGGCGCCAAGGCCGACGGCACCGAGTACCAGACCGTGATCCTCTCCTCGCGGAGGAAGCGAACCAACTCATCGGGCGAGTACGCCAAGTCCGACGGCACCAGCGCGACCGACGCGCCCGCGCAGAAGGCCCCGTAGAGATCGAACACCGAGAGGTCGAAGTTGAAGGCCGCATGGTTGGAGAGCCGGTCGTGGGGCGCGAGTTCGACGGCGCGCACGGCCCAGTCCACGAAGGAACAGGCGTTTCCGTGGCTCAGCACCACGCCCTTGGGCGCGCCCGTGGAGCCCGACGTGTAGAGAATGTAGGCCGGGTCATCGGGGTGGTTCTGGTGGCGTGGCCCCGGGGTCCCGTTCGGCGCTGCGAGCTCAGTGAGGGACACCGTCTTCCCTCTGGAGCGCTCTGCGTGCAGGTCCGACACGACGACCACTGCCGCGCAGTCATCGGCGATGGCGCGGACGCGGACGTGGGGATTCGTGTCCGCGACCGGCACGTAGCACGCGCCCAGGCGCAGCGTCGCCTGCATCAGTCCGACGGCTTCGGGGGTCTTCCGCGCCCAGATCACCACCCGGTCTCCGGGGCCGACACCCAGGTCCCGGAGGTTGGCGGCCTGGGTCTCCGCAAGCGCGTCGAGCTCGCCGTAGGTCATGGCGAGGCCGGCAGACCGCACCGCCACCGACCGAGGGTTGCGACGCGCGGTCTCTCGCACATAGCTCTCGAGCGTCACAGTCCCAGCTCTCGCGCGATGATCAGCTTCTGGACGTCCGACGTGCCCGAGAAGATCCGGCCGGCGGTGGCGTCCCGCACGGCGACCTCGATGCCGTGGTCGGAGAGGTAGCCCCAGGCTCCAAACACGGCCACGGCGTCCAACGCGTTGGCGACCGCTGCCTCGGAGACGGCGAGCTTGGCCAGCGCGATGTGCTGGTCCGGATGCTCTCCGACGTCGATGGCCCAACAGGCTCGGTAGAGCAGCAGACGCGCAGCCTCCAGCCTGGACTTCATCTCGGCGATCCGGTGCGCCACCGCTTGGAAGTCACCGATCGGCCGCCCGAACTGCGAACGGGTCTGCGCGTGCTCGACAGTCCGGCGCAGGAGACGATCCATGGATCCGACGTAGCCCGCGAAGAGGCAGGTGCGCTCCCACCTCATCGAGCGGTTGAACACCTCCGTGCCCTGCCCGATGGCACCGAGCACCTGGTCACTGGGGACGAAGCAGTCACCGAATGCGACGATCCCCGCACTGGCGGAGTCGAGCCCCATCTTGTCCATCGGCGGACCGAGGTGGATGCCCGGTGTCCTCGTTTCGACGACGAACGCGGTGATGCCGAGGTAGCCCGCCGTCGGGTCGGTCTGCGCGTAGGTGACCAGCAGGTCGGCGATCGGACCATTCGTCACGAACGACTTCTCGCCGCTCAGCAGATAACCCCCATCGACGGCGACCGCACGGGTACCGAGCTTCGACAGGTCGGATCCTGCGCCACTCTCCGTCATGGCGTTGCCCGCCACGAGGGCTCCTGAGCACAGGGATGGCAGAAAACGCTCCCGCGCCTCCTCGGTCCCGAACTCGGCGATCGGCATCGCGCAGGCGAAAAGGTGAGCGGCAGTGGCGAACACGAGGCCCATGTCGGTGCAGGCGTCGCCGAACGCCTGGACACGCAAGGCGGTGTCCCGCACGTCGAGCCCGCCGCCGCCGTACCTCTCCGGGACGCTCAGCCCCAGCAGCCCCCACGAGGCCAGGTCATGCCGAGCCGCTCGAAGGTCGGACTCACTGTCCGCAACAGAGCGGTCGTCCTGCCATGAGCCGATCGCGGCAAGAAGCTCCTCGAAGGCGTGACGTTGCCCCTCTGACCATCCGAAGTCCATGACTACGATGCCCTCTCGTCTCGAAACGCGGGCGGTTCGGAACTGGACCTGCCCCAGCCGATCGAGACCGCCGTCAGCACGAGCCCTCGGGACACTCCGATGCGCCCCGACACACCGTCGTCGCGTCTCGGCAGGCGCCGGCCCTGGCCCGTCGACGGGGCGGCCAGGATGCGAGCCGCAAACGTTCGCCTCGATCCGTCGATCACGACCCGCGCGTCCCCGAAACCCAACCGCTCGCCCGTAAACGCGAACCATGCCTTGTAGATGCTCTCCTTCGCCGAGAACAGGACGGTGTCCCAGTGGATGCCCCGCCGGGCCGCCATCAGCTGCGCCACCAATGCCGACTCTTCGGGGCTCGCGATGAAGGACAGGACACCCTCGGGCAACGGCTCGTGTGGTTCGGCATCGATGCCCACGGCTCGCCATTGCGCCGCCGGCGCGACCGCAGCCGCCCGGTAGCCACGACAGTGCGTGAGACTGCCCACCACCCCGTGCGGCCAGTCGGGATGGCCGTGCTCTCCGCGCAACAGCGGGACGGGCGGGTGCCCGATGTCCGACAGGGCAGCGCGGGCGCAGGCCCGGGCGGTCGCGAACTCTCGAGCCCGCTCTTCACCGACGCGTCCGAGCTGGGCCCGTTCGGATTCCATGAGGACCAGCTCGGGGTCGGCGTCCTCAAAGGTCTCCCGCACTGCCACGCTCGGGGGAACCAGGGACTGCAGACGGCCGATCGGGGCTCGCGGGGAGCAAGGACGGAGACTGTCGGGCACGGTGGGTACTCGCTCAGCAGAACAACGGACGTTGGGCGCACTTGCGGATCTGCTGCACCTCGCTGACCATCTGCTCGAGCACGGTGAGCGCCTTGGCGAAGGACGTCTGGAGAGCCTCCGTTGTCTGCGCCATCGCATGTGCGTCAGCGGAGATCGACCCCATGTCGCCCGAGATCGCGGCCAGGTCGGCAGTCGCCGAGGAGATGTCGTTCAGTCGCCCGAGCAGCTTCGACATCTGCTCCTTGATGTGCACCAGCTCCTGCGAGTTCTCGCTCAGCCTGCCGAGATCGCCCGTGTTGGCGTTGAGCGTCTCCAACTGATCCTGGAGGCCGTCCAACGGCTCGGCGAGCTGCTTCTGGAGGCCGTCCAGCTCGTCCAGCAGAGCCCTCGCGCTTCCGCCGCCCTGCGTCGGCGGCAGAGCAGGAAGAACTTCCTCTGTCGAGCTCGGAGCGTCCTCGGAAGTGTTCTGCACGATGCGCCACATGAGCACGTTCATGCTGGCCAGCAGCAGACCGACCACCGCGATGGCCAGGACGAGAGGACGACGCTCTGTCGCACGGATCATTCGTCATTCCTCCGGTTCCACTGACAGAAGTACGGCATGGTACTTCGCTCGGTACTGGTCGAGTCCGTACTCACGAACCGTCTCCGAGTCGATGATCACCGGCAGCTTCTCGTCCACGGAGAGCCACGTGGTGGCCGTCTGCCAGCCCTGCAGGTCACCGGCGAAGGTCGACCGGAGCTCCACCCCGACCGTTCGGACCCTGCGCCCGCCGACCTTGATGGTGCGGCGCCCCACGACACTGGCCTGGTAGTCGCCCTGGGTCGTACCCGCGAAGGTTCCCGTCCACTCGAGCTCCTTCGGGTCCAGCGACCGGATCGCAGGGTTGGGCACGTAGGTCACGAGATCGCCTCCCGACTGGAGCTCGACGGCGACCAGGAACAGCTCCTCACCGCGCAAAGCGAACGTTGCAGTGTCGGCGATCTCACCGGTGAGCCTGTTCTGGACGCGGAAGCAGGAGACGCCTCCCACGGTCCGCGCGTCGGTCACGTACGCATCCATGGTCTTCGGCAGCTGACGCCGCTCGACCACCTTCCCGTCCCGCCGCGTCTCGATCACGCCCCTCGAGGCGAACGCGTAACGTCCCGGCGCAGGGGGATCCTCCGTCGTGGCCGCCCCCGCAGAGCGATCGCCCGCGAGCTGGGTGCACTCGTCCTCCGACGGCGTGTCAGGCGGATCCACCAGCACCGAGCGGCGCTCGCCGTCCTGACTTCCATCATCCCCGCAGCCCGACAGCGTCGCGCCGACGAGAACCGTGGTGAGCAGGAGGGTCACTCCCCTAGTCATTCGACAGTGCTTCGGCAACAGACATCCTCCTCAGTTGGTTGAGAGGCGCCAGGCTCGACACGACGACCATCAGCACCGTCAGCAGCCCGACCTTCCCGATCAGGTCAGCATGGACGGAGAAGTGAAGCGGATAGGACGTGCTCTCGACCAGAGCCCGGACTGCGAGCGCCGAGCCGGCGATGCCCGCCACGCACCCCAGCACCACACCCAGCACCGCGACCGACGCGACCTCGATGAGGACCGACATCCCGAGCTGAAGCCGGCTCAGACCGACGGCGAGGAGGATCGCGTGCGTCCGGCGTGACTGCGCGATGGTCAGCAGCATCACAGCGGCCACGGCCAGGACCGACGCAAGGCCCACTCCAGCCGCGATCTGTCGCAGGACCTCCGTGCCATCACTCGCCACTTCCGACGATCGCCGCTGCGCCTCGCTCGCCGTCTCCACCCGCAGTCCTGCACCACGGACGAGGGTCGCGACATCGTCCTTGACGGACTCGCGCGATGCCCCGGGATCGAGCTGGATCGCGACGATCGTCGCCGCCGTCGACGGCCACCAACGATCGTAGGTCCGCTGGTCGACCACGACCGTTCCCGGGGGCCATCCGTAGCTCGGGAGGAGCGTGACCAGCTCGAGCGTCCTTCGGCCAGCTGGTGTCGGCACCGTGAACTCGTCGCCCAGCCCGAGGTCGCGCTGCTTCGCCAAGGACGCCGTCATCAGAGCCTGGGGTGGTTGGTGCTCCTCCACGAAGGGATTGTGCTCGCCAGCGAAGACCCGGATGGCCGGCAACGGCGTGTCATCGACGCGGTGTGCCCCGATCGCCAGGACGAGTTGACCGTCCCAGTCCAGGAACCGGGTGGTCGTGGCGTCGGCCGAGGCGACGCCGGGGACAGCCGCCAGGCGATCACCCCACGCTCTATCGAACGGCTCCTGGAGGTAGACGTTCTGAGGCGTGTCGCGGGAAACCCACAGGTCGGCGTCGGCGAAGAGTGCTGAGGACAGGTCGTCGGTGGCCGTCTCGATACTGCGCGTGACGCCCTCCACGATGAGGAGCAGCCCGGTTGACAGGGTGCAGACGACGGCAATCGCCGCAGCTTGTGTCGGCCGTGCCGACAACTGACCGACCGCGACGCGAAACAACCTCCCGAGGAACGGCGCTCGTGCGGCGAGTCGAAGCAGAGCCGGCACCGCACCGATGGTCAGCGCCGCCGCCGCGCACATCGTCAGTGCAACCGCGGGGATTCCCCGCCCGACTCCGCTGCCCGCGGCAAGCGCCGTGACTCCGCTCAGGACCAGCCCGAGGACCAGCATGGTCCTGCCCGGCCAGCGGTCGGACCTCTGGGCGATTCCATCGGACCTCATGGCCTCGGCTGGGTCAACAGCGACGAGTCGCAGTGTCGGGTAGGTTGCGGCACCGAGGGAGGCGACCAGCCCACTGACGCCACCCACGACCGGAGCCCATGCCGGGAACCGCTGGGGTGGGAGGAGCGCGAAGGCAGCTGTCAGGAAGGCCGGCGGCTGAGGGGCGGTCCACGTGAACGTGGCGTACCCGACGGCCGTGCCCAGGATCGCGCCCAGCACGCCGAAGAAGAGGGCGTCGAACACCCCACCGAACACGATGACCGTGCGCGATGCGCCGATCGCCTTGATGACCGCGACCTCACGCCGTCGTTCGAGGGCTGAGAGCAGCATTGCGCTCGCCGCGAGCAGTGCGCCGACCCCCAGGCAGTTGGCACCGAGGAGCGAGGCCGCGGCGCGGCTGATCGCGCTCGCCTCGGAAAGCATGCCCGACTGCACATCGAGATCGTTGACGACGGCCTGGGATCCGACCGTCGCAGCGATCCGCTGCCGAAGCCCAGTGTCCGGCTCACCGCTCGTCACGATGAGCGCGCTGTCGATCCGCTGACCGGCACCTGCCAGGCGCTGTGCCAGCCCGAGGGGAGCAGCGACGAAGGAAGCGCCCGCGAACCTGCCGAGCTGGTCGTCGTCGACGACAGCGACCACGATGACGGCCACCGGATCGCGACCTGCCGCGATCCGCACCCGGTCACCGACCCCAACGTTCAGGTGCTCGGACACCCGCTCCGAGACGTAGAGGCCGAGATCGCGCTCGGTCGGACGGTTCGGCATCGTCTGGGAGAACGTGCCGCCCAGCTCGCTGAATGCCTGATCGATGCCGAGCAACGGGACGTCGTGAGACTCCCGCCCGGCGTAGAGGACGGCAGACCGCTCGATCATCGGTGCGACGACCTCCACGCCCCGCACACGACGCAGGTCGGTCACCACCTTCTGGTCCACACCAGACGGTGATTGCGCGTCGACCTGCAGCGTCGCGTCGCCGAACAGCTGCTTCGCGTACCCGTCGAACGGTGCCTGCAGGGTCGCGTTCACCGCCTGCACCACCACCATGAGGGTCACCCCGGCGCTGATGCCGACGATGGTCAGGGCAGACCGTAGCGGGTGTTTCCACAGCCGCCACCGGACCATGCGGACGATCGGCGCGACGACGCTGGTCCGACTCATGCCCGGCTCGGCGGATCCGCATCCTCATCGAGAACCGCCTCCTCCACCAACGTGCCGTCGTCGAGGCGCCACAGCCGATCCGCGTACCGCACGGTGCCCGCGTCGTGAGTCGCCATCAGGACCGCGACATCGTTCTTCTTCGCAAGGTCTCGCAACAGTGAGAGGACTTCGCGACTGTTCGCACCGTCCAGGTTGCCTGTGGGCTCGTCGGCGATGAGAACCGAGGGCCGCGGCGCCAGAGCGCGGGCCACAGCGATGCGCTGCATCTCCCCACCGGACATCTGCGACGGGAGGTGCAAGCGGCGGTGCCCCATCCCCACCATCTCGATGTACTCGTCCGCGCGCGCTCTCGCCTCTCGGCCGGGCATGCCGTCGAACCGCAAGGGCAGGGCGACGTTCTCGACTGCGTCGAGCCCGTCCACGAGATTGAAGAACTGGAACACGAAGCCGATCTCTCGTCGACGCATGCGGGTCATCTCCCGCACCGTCATCTGTGCGAGGGAGTCGCCGCGGAGTCGCACCTCGCCCGCCGACGGCCGATCCAGGCCCGCGGCGAGCTGCAGCAGCGTCGTCTTCCCCGACCCGCTCGGGCCCATCACCGCGACGAAGTCGCGCTCCCTCAGCGTCGCGGTGCAGGGACGGAGCGCGTGCACGGCGGTCTGGCCGCTGCCGTACACCCGGCTGACCTCGTCGATCTCCAGGACCCTCGCGCGGTCCTGACTCACGAGGTCTGCCCGACGGGCTCCCGAACCAGTTCGAGAGGGGTACGGGCCAGCGCGTCCAGGGCGCCTGAGGCAGCGGTGATCGACATCAGCTGGCGTCGAGCCTCCGCGACATAGCCCTCACACGCATCAATGCTCATCCGGATTCCCCCGACTTCCGTCACCTTGCGGACAAGCGCATCGAACTCGTTGGTCTCGCACGCCCGCTTCGCCATCGCCGTCACGTCCGGAGCCGCAGCCATCGCGAACACCAGGGGAGCTGGTTGCGGCCCGGCCGCGGTGATCGTCCCCGCACGGCGGCCGGTGGCATGGTCATCGACCAGGAGGGCTCGGATGTCGTTCGAGATGCGGTACGCCGTACCGATCGCGCTGCCGTAGGCCTCAGCGGCCGACGCCGACGCCGTGTCCGCTCCGGCCATCTCGGCGCCGAGCCGGGCCGCCACCGCACCCTGCATCCCGGCTCCCTGAGCCGTCGCCTCGAGGAACTGAGCCGGGGTGGGCGACTCGAGCTCACGCATCAGGCCCTCGCCCGCGTTGCAGGCGAGCCTCGCAAGTCTCTTCATCGTCTGTGCACCCAGGGT
Organism: Nocardioides sp. Root240; assembly: GCF_001428825.1. Lineage (GTDB taxonomy): Bacteria > Actinomycetota > Actinomycetes > Propionibacteriales > Nocardioidaceae > Nocardioides. Next base: position 358,333 of record NZ_LMIT01000011.1, read on the forward strand.
CCGGCAGCTCATCCAGAGCGCTTGGCTGACGTAGTAGTCCGAGACCAGGATCGGGAGCGCGTTGTTCAACTTGCCCTGATCCGTGTGCTGCGAGTCATCCCCGAGCTGGACCAGCGGCCGCTGGGCAATGCGGACCATCTCCAACGCCAGCGCCAGGCTGACCTCGCGTCGGCTCGGCTTTCCTCCGAAAGCCTGGAAGCTCGCAAGGAAGAGCGCAGCCTGGAAGGGCCCGGCCTCCGACCGGAGATTCTGGAACAGGATCTCGTGCACGAAGGGGAAGTCAGAAGTCAGGTCGGACGCCGCGAGGCTCTCCACGGCTCCCAGCGCGTCAGCCAGCTCTGTGTTCACGCTCGCGCAGGTCTGCCATACGGGCGTGCTCTGCAACGTCACACTGCGGCCGTCGACGATGAGGTCGAGCAGTCCTTTGAGAAAGGGCTCGCGGGCGAACGAAAGGAGGTCACCGTGCGCAGGACTCGAAGGGTTGTTCACCCGACGAGTCATGGAGCTGAGCAGCATGCGAGCAACCGGCGCAACATTCTGGTTGAGCCTGGGAAAGTTCGTTGCGTACTGCGTTCCGATGGAGATGGTGGCGTCGTGCGAACGAATCGCCCGATCGATCTCGTTGCCCAGGATCTCACCACCCCTGAGGGCGAAGTAGATGCCTTCGCCGTTGAACGGGTCCGTCATCCGCGCCGCGTCACCGACGCAGTAGATGTTCTCGTGCTGGCACGACCCGGCCCGGAAGTTGGTCCCGACCGGCGCTCCGATGACCTTGCTGACCGCGCGGATCTCGCCCCACGATGCTTCCTTGTTCCGCTGGAGACCAGCGACGAACTCATCGAGGAGCGTGCGAAGAGAGGGAACCGCCGGGAGACCTTCACCCCGGCCGAACCCGATTCCGATGTTCGCGGTCCGCGGTCCGACGGGAAAGATCCACGCGTAGCCGACCATCGGCCGAGAGTCGAAGACGACCGGGATGTGCAGGTCGAAGTACGGGTCGAGCTCACCCTCGGTCTCGAAGTACTGGCGAGCGGCGTACGACTCGATCGTCGCTGAGCCACCCGCCAGCCCGAGAGAGTTGCCGAGGCGCGACACAGCGCCCGTCGCCAGCACGAAGTGCTGGGCGCGGACGAGGCCCATGGTGCCGCTCGCGTCCCGCACCTTGAGCAGGTGGGCCCGCCCTCGGCTGTCGTAGAGGAACTCGTCGGCACGCGCCTTCATCAGCACGGCTCCTGAGTCGATCGCCTCACGGATCAGGGCCTCGTCAAGGGCGTACCTCGTCAGGCAACGTCCGATGGAGTCGCTGGGGTACCTCTTCAGCTTCTCGACTCGCTGATCGATGACGAGGCGGCTGCCATCGATGGGGTGCGCCGATTCCACCAGCTGGCGCAAGCCGAACCGTTCGAGGAAGGCAACGGCGTCACGCGGCAGACCGTCGCCACACGGCTTGTCCCGCGGGAAGTCGTCCTTGTCCAGCACCACGACGTCGCGCCCCAGCCGAGCCAGGGTGGCCGCTGTCGTGGCGCCGGCCGGACCACCCCCGATGACGGCTATCTCTGCCTGGTGGAGGATCTCCAGCGTGGCGCTCACCTGGCCTCCTGGCGCATTGCGGGGACGGAACGGTGCAGGAGATCATGAAAGACCCGAGCCTCATCGACAGTGGCCAGTGCCTCCTCGGCCGCACGGAAGTGCTCGCCGCACTCGGCCTCAGCCATCGCGACTCCACTCGTCGACTTCACCAGTTGAGTGACCGAGCGGATGTTCGCCTCGGTGACCCCGGCCAGCAGCTGACCGCGCAGCTCGTCGGACTCGGCGATCGCGTAGATGACCGGCAGCGTGTAGACCCCCTGCAGGAGGTCCTTGCCCGTCGGCTTCTTCATCACCGCGGAGACCGACAGCAGGTCGAGCAGGTCGTCGTTGATCTGGAATGCCATTCCGAGCGCGCGGCCATAGGCCTCCATCGCCGAGACGACCTCGTCTGAGCAGCCGCCGAGCAACGCACCCAGGTGCGCCGAGAGTGCGAACAGCTCCGCGGTCTTCCCGTCGATCGACCGCAGGTAGCGCTCTCGCGTGCGGTCCACGTTGTGGAGGTCCTTGATCTCGAGGATCTCGCCGTCGACGATGTGCTTTGCCGCCTCGGCGAAGCGCTCCGTGGCCCTGTCCCCGCACTCAGCGATCAGCTCCAGCGCTCGGGCGAAGAGCCAGGCGCCGGTGATACCCGCTGCCACGTTGCCAGCCCGGGCCCCGACGGTGGGCGATCCACGACGGACCTGGCAGTCGTCGATGACGTCGTCATGAGCAAGCGTGGCGAGGTGGACGACCTCCACCACGGTGGCGGCCAGCTCTGCCTTCTCCTCATCGACCCCCGCGCCGAGCCGGGCGGCCTCGAGCAGGAGGGTCGCCCTGACCTGCTTGCCCTTCGTACTCAGGAGATGGCGGCAATTCTCGTCCAGCGTCGGCTGTTCAGGACGACCGACGATCTCCCGAACGCGGCTCGTTGCAAGCATTCACGGCCCCTTCTCCGGATGCCGAGAAAAGCCCATCGGCAAGCGCGCCCCATGCACGGTGAGCAGTGTCTAGCAGAGGAAATGGGCGGATCGCTACGGCACCGTGCGAGATTTTTCGTCCCTTCGCCAACCAGCCGGTGCTCTAATGGGCCCGCCGCGACGCCACCACCGCCGAAGGACGGGTGAGACCTCGAGTGACCGCCTCCCCGTCCGACCCGACCCGGCTCAGTGCGCTCGATGCGGCGTACTTGGCGGTCGGGCGTCGCCGCCAGCAGGTCAACTCACCGACCTTCGTCATCGAGGTCGCTGGGTCGGCGCCGGAGCAGGACACGCTCCTCGACCACGTCTCGCAGTGCGTGGCCCGGATGCCACGTCTGCGCCAGCGGGTTCGCCGATCGGGGCTCGGCCTGCGCCGTCCGCTGTGGGTCGAGGATGTCTCCTTCGTTCTGGAGCAGCATGTCGGCGTGAAGCACGTCCAGAACGAGGACGAGCTGCGCATGGTCGTCGACCAGTGCCTGTCCGAACCCATCGACCTGGACAAGCCCCCCTGGGACCTGAGGCTCGTCACGGGTCACTCGACGAGCGGCTTCGTCCTCCTCCTGCGGGTGCACCATGCCGTCGGCGACGGCGACGCCCTGGTCAACCAGGTCCTGGCCGAGTTCTTCAAGTCGAGGGACGACCCCCCGATCCTCTTGGCACCGGGCCACCGGATCAGCCGACGACGGGACGCAGTGCTGGGCCTGGCGGAGCTGCTCGCCGACACCACTCGCCGTCCCGCCCCTCGCGTGGCTGAGCTCAACGGGCCCCTCGGAACCGACCGGCACCTCCACTGGAGCACGTCATCGGTCCGGGACTACGCCGTCGCAGCCGAGCGTCATGGTGGCTCCATCAACGACATCTTCCTCACTGCACTGGGGGGAGCGCTGCGCGACTGGCTCGGCGCACGGCAGCTACCCCTGCCGGCAGACCTGGCGGTCGGGGTTCCCGTCAACCTCCGGTCACATCGTGAGGCAGGTGCGCTCGGCAACCGCCTCGCCGGCTTCCGGCTGCACCTCCCCCTCGGGCCGAGCGACCCGACGAGACGTCACGTGCTCGTACTCGGCCGCATGCAGGCCCTGAAGTCCGGGCGGCAACTCGAAGGGGCGATGCTCGAAGCCGAACTGTCCCGACTCGTCCCCACCCCCTTCCTCGGGACGAGCATGCGCCTGCGCTTCTCGCGCAGGGTCGTCAACCTGATGGCGTCCAACATCGCCGGTCCGTCGCGACCCGCGACCTTCATCGGGCGGCGAGTGGTGAGCATCGTGCCGGGCCCGCCGCTGCCGCCGCGCCACCGGCTCATCGCCCAGATGAGCACCTACGCAAACACCGTGAGCGTCGCCGTCGTGGCCGATTCATCGGTCGGCGACGCGGACGCCATCGTCGCGAGCATCGGTGAACACGTCTCACGCCTGGTTGGCGACCAGTAGATGCCGCCGGGTCTGATCGCCGTCGGCTCGGCGAACACCCGCAGCAGTTCGTCGATCGCCGCCGCGTCCCCGTCGACCACGATCCGCCCGTCGAGCACTGCCTCCACCGCGCTCGCGCGGCCCGCCCCGACGACGGCGACGGTCGCCGCGTCCAGCGTGATCGTCGCGTCGGGGGCGCCGTCGCCCTCGCCGACCAGTACCGACGCCCGGCCGTCACGGAGCTGGAGGTACGCCGCGCGCCCCGCGATCACGAACCGGTACGTCGCCGCGATCCCCTCGAGCGCAGCGGGATCGACGAGGTGGGTGAAGGCCAGCAGCGCCCAGTGCGGCCTCGACTACAACCCCGCCAGGCCGTCGGCGTCGCCCGCTTCCTCGCCACCCACCACCGCAAGCGGGTCCACGACGGCAACACGCTCGACACGATCGCCCAGCGGTACGGCGTCCGCAGTGGACCGCTGGCGCCGGCTGCGCCGCTGAGCGCGTAAATTCCACGGGTGCTCGACTCGCGTCTCCTCCGCCCGTTCGTCCTCTGTGCGCTCGTCCTCCTGGCCGGCCACCTCCTCGGACTGGTGGCCCGCGAGGCCTACGACGTCAACCCGCGCATCGGCATCGTGCGGCAGTTCGACCTCAACGCGGAGGGCAACCTCGCAGCCTGGTTCTCGTCCTTCCTCCTGCTGCTGTCCGCCGGCCTGTGCCTGCTGGTCGCACGGATCCGGGCGCTGCGGGACGAGCCGCTCGCGGGGCGCTGGGCCGCCTTCGCAGCGTTCTTCCTGCTGATGGCGATCGACGAGACGTCCCAGCTGCACGACCTCGCCACCCGCCCGGTCCGCAACGCGCTCGGCCTCGACTTCGGCATCTTGTACTTCGCCTGGCTGCTGCCGGCCCTGCTGGTCGTGGCGGCGGCGGCGTACTGGTTCCGGCCGCTCGTCGCAGCGATGTCCGACGCGGTCCGCCCGCGCCTCGTCATCGCCGCGATCGTCTACCTCACCGGCGCCGTCGGCTTCGAGATGCTCGGCGGCGAGGTCGTCGCGGACGGCCACTACACGCTGCGCTACCTGCTGACGATGACGTGCGAGGAGTCCCTCGAGATCGCCGGTGGCCTGCTGTTCCTGGCGGCGCTGCTCGCCCAGGTGCGGGAGCTGCGCCCGGAGCTCGTCGTCCGCTGGACCGGTCCCCTGCCCGAGGTCGTCGAGCTCCACGAGCGCCAGCCGCGCACCTCTGAACGTTAGAACCAGCTCTCCCGCATCTCCAGCGAGGTCAGGTCGCCGGAGGCCAGCAGGTCGAGCATCGGCGTGATCTTCGGGAGCTCGGTGGCGAAGAAGTATGCCGCGGCCTGCCGCTTGCCGTCGTAGAAGTCGCCCTCGTTGCCCTCGGCGACCAGCGCCTGCTCGAGCCACAGCCAGGCGACGACGAGGTGGCCGGCCGCCTCGAGGTAGGCCGTCGCGTTGGCGAGGATCGTCTCCGGCTCCCCGAGCCCGGCGAGCCCGAAGGTCACCTCGCCGAAGCGGTCGAGCTGCGCCTTGAGCTGGTCACCCCAGGCCGAGCACCGTCCGCCGACCCCGTGGGCACGGGCGATGGCCGCCTCGATCCGCGCTGCCAGGGCCATCAGCCCGGCGCCGCCGTCGAGGAGCACCTTGCGACCGAGCAGGTCCATCGCCTGGATGCCGTGCGTGCCCTCGTGGATCGGGTTCAGCCGCTGGTCGCGCCAGTGCTGCTCGACGTCGTGGTCGCGGGTGTAGCCGGCACCGCCGAGCACCTGGATCGCGAGCGAGGTGCTCTCCTGGCCCCACTGCGACGGCCACGACTTCACGATCGGGGTGAGGACGCCGAGCACCTTCGCGGCCTCCGCCCGCTCCTCCTCAGTGGGCGCGGAGCGCTCCTCGTCGAGCTGGCGCGCGCAGTAGAGCGTCAGCGCGAGCGCGCCCTCGACGTACGCCTTCTGGGCCAGCAGCATCCGTCGTACGTCGGTGTGCTCGATGATCGCGACCTGCGGCGCGGCCTGGTCGGTCGTCGCGACATCGCGGCCCTGCGGGCGCTCGCGGGCGTACTCGAGCGACTTGAGGTAGGCGGCGTAGGCCGTGCCGGTGGCAGCCGTCCCGACCGCGAGCCGGGCGGCATTCATCATGTGGAACATGTACTTCAGCCCCTTGTGGGGCTCCCCGACGAGGTGGCCGATCGCACCCGCCTGCCCACCGGGCATGAAGGCGCCGTCACCGAAGACCGGCGCGGTGTTCACGGTGCCGCGCGAGCCGAGCTTGTGGTTGATGCCGGCGATCGCGACGTCGTTGTGCTCGCCGAGCGACCCGTCGGCCTCGACCACGAACTTGGGGACGACGAAGAGCGAGATCCCCTTCGTGCCGGCCGGGGCCTCGGGCAGCCGCGCCAGCACCAGGTGGACGATGTTGTCGGCGAGCTCGTGGTCGCCACCGGAGATCCACATCTTCGACCCGAAGATCCGGTAGCTGCCGTCGTCCTGCGGGACCGCGCGGGTGGTGATGTCACCCAGCGAGCTGCCGGCGTGCGCCTCCGACATCGCCATCGTCCCGAACCAGCGGCCCTCCAGCATCGGCGGCACGTAGCGCTCGCGGATCTCGGCCGACGCGTGCTCCTGCAGCAGGCCGGCGTTGGCCTGGGTGAGGAACGCGTAGCAGATCGTCCCGATGTTGGCCGCCGTGAACCAGGTCGCCGCGGCGGTGCCGACGGTCGAGGGCAGTTGCAGGCCGCCGGCCTCGGCATCGGCACCGAGCGCGAAGCCGTCCATCTCGGCGAAGCGGCGCAGTGCCTCCCCGACCTCGGGGATCACGGTGACGGTCGTGCCGTCGAAGGACGGCTCGTTCTCGTCGCTCTTGCGGAAGTGAGGCGCGAAGTGGTCGGTCGCCAGCTGCTCGCACAGCTCGAGCAGCGCGTCGTAGGTCTCGCGGGAGTGCTCCGCGAAACGCTCCCGCAGCGACAGCTCGCTGACGTCGAGCCACTCGTGCAGCAGGAAGGAGACGTTGCGGGCGGACAGCAGGTTCGAGCTCACGGCCCGGAATATTACAGCAGCGTAGTAATCAACTCAGCGCCGTCGCCGGGCCAGCGCCGGGCGCAGCACGAGGAGGACGACGAGCGCCCCGCCTCCGCCGAGACCCCACCAGACGGCGTCGTGGCGAGTGTCGGCGAGCAGGTCGGCCCGCTGAGGCGGTACGTCGCCGCGCGGCACCTGCGCGGCCCGCTGGCCCCCGGGGGCGAGGCTCTCGAGGGGACGCTGCAACGCCTCGACGGGCTGGACGACGCCGTAGCCGGTGAGCGGGCTGGCCTCGCCGTTGCCGCTGGCCGTGCCCTCGAGCCGCGCGCGGAGCTCGGCCGCGGAGTCGTCGCGGTGGATCGACCACACCAGGGCCGCGACACCCGCGACCTGCGCGGCCGCCCAGGCCGTCGACGGCTCGGTGACCCGGCACCATCCGCCCTGCGCTCCGATCGACACCGCTCCGACGCCCGGCGCCGCGAGGTCGACCTCGGAGTTGCGCAGGGCCAGCGAGGACAGCGGCGGCGCGAGGCCGACCGCGAGGACGGCGTCGTCGACCGCGGCGGGCCACACGTCGGCCGCCGCGTCCTGGCCGGGCCTGGCGTCGCCGACGTAGTCGTCGAGGAGGCCGTCGGCCTGCTGGGGGCGGTCGCCGGACGGCGCGATGACCAGGGCGCCCCGGCGCGCCAGCCGCTCGAGCGCCGACCGCAGGCTGTCGCCGGGTCCGACCACCGCCGGCACCAGGACGACGGTACGACGGCCCACCGAGATGCCAGCGAGGGCGCTCGCGAGCGCGCCGGGCTCCGGCTCGGCCTCTCCGTCGGCGGCGCTGCCCCGCTCGGCGTCGTAGAAGCGGACGGGGCGGACGTCGGCAGCCGGCGCGATGCCGACCGCGACGTCGCCCTTGCCCTGCTCGGGCCCACCGACGATGCCGGCCGCCGTGAGCCCGTGGCTGCTGACCAGGTCGGGGCGGGGCGCGACCGCGACGCCGCCCGGCACCTGGGTGTCGACCACCACGACCGTGACGCCCTCACCCGGACGGCGGCCCGCCTTGCGCACCAGCGCCGTCGCGGCGGGGACCTGCAGCGCGTCGTTGGCGGCGTTGGCGCCGGTCACCGTGCGCTGCGGGGTGTCCACGTCGGTCGAGCCGCACACGGGGTCCTCCGCGGCGCGCGCGGGTGCTCCCGGGAGCACCAGCAGCGGGAGCGCCGCACCCATCAGCGCGGCGCCCGTCGTACGGTGACCGCGGATCACGCGCATGACGGCCCGGTGGGCGCCTCGGCGGCCGAGCTCGTGGGCCGCGGCGGGCACAGCGCGTCGAGCTGCGACAGGTCGGGGCCGGGCCGGAACAGCTGCAGCCACGACTCGGGGACGACGACGGCGGGGACCCCGCCGTAGCCGAGGTTCTCGACCTCGAGGTCGCCGGCGATGGAGTAGCTGCGGCCGGCGTCGTCGACGAGGTGGACGGTGCCCCCCGAGGAGGTGTTCCAGTCGGCCGAGTGGACGACGGCGCCGTAGCCGGGCTCGACACGGACGTCGGCGTCGGCGGGCGCGATGTCGCCGAGCATGGTCGGCCCCGACGGGAAGGTCGCCAGCGTGACGCCCGGCTCCTCGCCCTCCGCGGTGTCCAGGACGCCGCACACCGTCGCCGTGCTCGGCGTGGATCCGCCGCTGACGGGCGCCTGGGGCCAGGCTGCGTCGTCGTAGGTGCTGCCGACGTTGTCGAACGGAGCGCTCTCGGAGTTCTCCTCGATCAGTCGCGGGTAGCCCTTGCCGAGCCGGGTGTTGCGCAGCACGGCGAACGCGAACTCGTCGAGCAGCACGAAGCCGTCGCGGCTGACGGCGTAGACCTGGCCGCTGCGCTCGTAGTAGTCGCCGACGCGCGCGGTGGAGTAGCCGGCCAGGTTCGCGGCCTCGCCCCAGCCGTCGAGGCCCAGGCCGTCCTGGTCGAGGGTGCCGCCGACCGGGAACAGCGCGAGCCAGGCGTCGGGGACGACGATCTCGTCGGCCGCCTCGAGGTGCAGGTCGGAGTAGAGCGCGTCGGCGTCCTCGGGGGCGCGGTAGCGGTAGGCGCGGTTGCGGTGGCCGGGCGCCGTCGCCTGGGCGATGACGTAGCGGACCCCGCTCTTCTGCGCGCGGACGACGAAGGCGGAGTCCGGCGCCGGCTCGACCGCCGCGCTCGGGGTGACCTCGGTCTGCACGCCCTTGCCGGCGGCGGTGCACGACACCCAGCCGCTGTTGAGCAGCCGGTCGGGACCGGGCACGGTGGGCGGCGCGTCGAGGATGCCGATCGACGGGCCCTTGTCGGCGGACGCGAGGTCGTCGTCGGGGATGCTCTTGGTCTGGACCTTGCTGCCGAGGATCAACCGGGCCGAGGTCACGTTGATCACCGGCCGCAGCTTGGCCTGGCCCTGCGACTGCTCGTCGGTGAGGACGACGTAGAGGGCGCCGTGGTTGTCGGTCACCAGGTTGCCCGGGCTGTTCCAGTCCTCGGGCGCCCGGCCCGAGAGCGCGCCGGCGATGGCGGCGCCGGCGATCAGCAGCACCGCGAGCGCGACACCGCCGACGATCATCCGGCCCGGGCGGGCGGGCTCCACCTCGCGGCCCCCGGGCGCACCGGAGACGAACGCGGTGACCAGGCGGCGGCGGCTGAACGAGTAGGCCTCGACGAGGTCCTTCTTGGTGGCCATCTAGGTCGTGCCTCCCGTTCCTAGGTGGATGCCCGGGTCGTCCGGTGCGTGTGATGGCAAGGCGCCGGCGCGCGGGCATGCTGGGCGCACGTCGAGCGTCGGCAACGCCGCCAGCGCGCGTGCTGGACGGCCTGGGCGCCGCCAAGGAACGGGAGTCACGACCTGGGGGTCCTCAGCCGATGGCCTCACGGACGGACGTGAACAGTCCGACCGCGACGACGAGCAGCGGCAGCAGGGCGATCAGGGCGGTCGACTCGAGCACGTCGCCGAGGCGGCCGCGGCGGACGGACGGGACCGACGGGGTCAGCGTCGCCGCGAGCAGCACGGCACCGGCCACCGCGAGCAGCACGGCGAGCGTCGGGCGCCAGTCGTCGTGGACCGCGAGCACGGCGACCGCCGTCGTGGCCAGGCCGGCGATGCCGGCGGTCAGGCCGGTGAGGACCTCGCTGCCGGTGCGGTACTGGCGGGTCCGCAGCATCACGATCAGGCAGGCGTCGACGGCCAGCAGCGTGCCGGTGACGCCGAGGCTGACGGCCAGCGGCACGATCAGGACGAGCAGCAGGCCGACCGTGCCGGAGATCGCGAGCAGGATCTCGTGGGCGATCCGCGCGTCGGCCGCGACCCGGTCACGCTCGATGTCGTCGGGGTCGGCGACGATGTCGGCCGGCGTGTAGAGCTGGTCGATCCGCGTCGACGTCGCACCGAGCGCCAGCCACGGGAAGACGCTGCCGGCCAGCACGATCAGGGCGAGCACCGTGGTCAGCAGCTCGGCCGGCGCGAAGCCGTCGCCGTCCGCGGAGTCGAGGTAGAGCCCGGCCGCCGCGGCGAGCGCGCCGACCACGACCGGCGGGAAGACGAGGGTGCGCCCGGGGCCCAGCCCGATCACGCACACGATGCCCGCGACGAGCGCTCCGGCACCGGCGAGGGCCAGCGGCTGGCCGAGCGGCACGCCGCCGTCGGGCGCGAACATCACGCCCGCGACCGCGGCGTACCCGGCGCCGAGCCAGGCGACGCCGACCGCCGCCTCGGGCTCGCGCTGGGCGCGGGAGAGCACGATGGCGCCGGCGCAGAGGGCCAGCGCGACGACCCCGGTGGCAGCCGCGGCGAGGTCGGAGCCGCGCTGCACGAGGAGCGCGGCGGCGCCGAGCACGAGGAAGAGGCCCGCGGCGAGCAGCGCCGTACGACGACCGGAGGCCGCCTGCCAGGGCTGGAGGTCGTGCTCGACCACGTCGGCCATCGCCTCGACGACGTCGTCGTAGACCCGCGGCGGGGGGTCGTCGACGCCGGCCGTCACGGTGAGCAGGCCGCCGTCCTCGACACCCTGGAGGGTGAGCCCGGTGTCGGGCACCAGCCGGCGGCCGTCGGCGGTGCCGACGCGGTAGCCGCCGTGGACCGTGGCCGGGTCGAGCAGGCCGACGCTGCGGGCGAGCTCGGGCAGGAGCTCGGCGACGGGGACCGCGCCGGGGAGCACGAGGTCGACCCGGCGGGTTCCGGAGGTGACCGTCACCCGGACCAGGCCGGAGGCGACCGTCACGGGCGCCCGGCCCGAATGCGCCGCTTGCGTCATCTGCTCACACCTTCCCGAGAGACCAGGGGGGCCATCGTGGCACGACCGCCGGGGGCGGTCGTCGTCCGGATCCGCCCAGGGGCGGACATGACGGGAGGGCCGACGCTGGGCGTCGGCCCTCCCGCAGTTCGGCGATCGACCTCAGAAGTCGAAACGGCCAGCACCACGCTTGTCGGCGGCGCGGTACTCGTCGTTGGACTGGTAGACCGTCTGGTGGCTCTGGTCGAGCAGGTCCTTCAGCTCGTTGATGGCGAAGTCCCAGGCCGCCTTCGAAGTGCGGTAGGCGTCCTGCTGGTCACCGGACCACGTGGAGACCTTCGGCTGGATGTCGTTCTCCAGGCTGGTCAGGGTCTCCTCCATCTTCTTGACGGTGGAGTACATGCTCTGGGCAGCGGCTTCGAGCTCGCTGTGGTTGACGCGAAGTCCGTCGAGGCTCATCTTGTTGTCTCCTGTTCCTGGGGCCGGATCAGATCTGGCCGAGCTTGTTGAAGAGGTTGTTCATGCCGGCGCCGGCCTGCTGGTCGACGGCGACGTTGTCCTTCTCGGTCTCGGTCAGCGCCGCGTGGAACTTGTCCAGGGCGGTGGAGACGACCTTGTGCTTCTCGGTCCAGGCCTGGTGCAGGATCGCGAAGGCACGGCCACCGTCGCCGTCCCACTTGCCCCGCATGTTCCCGATCTGGCCATCGAGGGTGTCGGAGTGCTTCTTGAACTCCTCCTTGGCCTGGATGACGCGCTCGGCAATCTGCTTGAGCGCGCCCTCTGCGTGGCCGAACTCAACATTCGACATGTTTGCTCCTTGATCAGTTGGGCGCTCGCGCCCGTCGGATGGCTTCCCTGGATCTGGCTCCCGAGTGCTGCCAAAGAGCCGATGCGTGGCTTGCTACCCGTGTCTCCGCACGGGCTAAACATCAGCTCGTCAGTTCCCACAGGTGACGGAAGAAGCCGACGGCCACCACGAGGGCCCCGATGGCGAAGGAACCGCACACCGCTTCGGCCACCTCGGCCCGTCGCGACCACCACGCCGAACGCCAGCCGCGGCCGACCAGGACCGCCACGAGGACCAGCACGGCCGCCGTACCGATGGCGAGGGAGGCGATGATCCCGGACCGCCCGGAGTCGGCGTCGCCACCGGGCCCCAGGCCCAGCAGGACCAGCGCGACGAGACCCAGTGCGACCACTCCCGCGAGGCGCAGCAGGCGGCGCGCGGCGGCGTGGCGGTAGCTGCGGGCGGCGAGGAGGAGCGAGGCGCCGCCGAAGCCGACGAGGCAGCGGGCACCGGTGCGGTCGAGCGGGAGGTCGGCGGTCCAGAGCAGCAGCGGAGCAGCGACCAGGACGACGACGAGGATCGCGACCGCGGCCGCACGCACCGTGCGGGCGCCGCGGGCGGCGACGACGTTGACGGCCTGCTCGGGGACGACGATGCGACCACGCCGACCGCTCGGACGCTCCCGTGCGGACCAGGCGGTGACGGCCAGTCGCTCGAGGTCGAGCAGGAACTGGTCGGGGACGTCGACGGCGACCTCGGGCACGAACCGGGCACCGAGCACGGCCAGCAGGAAGAGCACGGCCCACACGGTCTGCGGCGAGGCGCCCGTGAGGGCGGCGACCCCGGCGATCGCGAACCACGCCGCACCGACGAACAACCAGGTGCGCAGGGCCTGCTCGGCCGAGCCGTCCGGGTCGGCCAGGGCGCGGCCGACCGCCGCGGCGACGGCCGCAGCGAGGGCTGCGGCGCCGAACACCATCGGCAGCCGCTCCGGCAGCGGGTCCCACACGACCGCGAAGACGGCGGCGCCGGCGAAGGCGGGCGCGGCCACCACCCGCTGCGGGGCGAGGGCGCCGAACGGCAGGCAGCCCACGAACGCGGCGACGAGCAGGACGGCGACCGCCGGCCACCGCTCGTCCTCGGCCAGCCGGGTGGCGGACCAGCCGGCGACGACGGCGACGCCCACCGCGACGGCGAGCCAGGTGGCGGACACCGCGTCGGCCACCGGCCCTGCCGCGTCGCCGGCCATCGACCGGCGTCGCGGCAGGGACTGCCGGGCCGTCGGGTCGATAGCGACGAGGACCGAGCCCGGGACCAGCCCGGCCGCCCCCACCTCGGTCGTCATCGGCAACGCCTCACCCGTGCGGCTGACGAACGGCAGCGGCGCGGGAAGGGCCGTCTCGGCGGCGTACACCCGGGCCACGTCGAGCAGGGTCGCCGCCGTCGGCACGGTGAGGTCGAGGACGCCGCGGGGACCGTGCACCGTCACCGCGGTGACCGCACCGGCCGCGGGCGACCGGGACGTCGGACCGGACATCGGGCCTCCCGAGATTGATGTGTCGCCCCTGAGGGTAGTGCTCAGGGTCGTGCGCCCTCCCCTACCCGCCTGCGGCCCCGCCTATCATCATCCGCGTCGGATGATCGGGCGTCGACAGGGGACGGCAACGTGACGGTGACTCAGGGCAGTGCGCCCGGACGGCGCATGGCCGCGCCCGGAAGCCTGACCCACCGGGGTGGCCGGGGCGACCGACCCGAGATGCCGAGCGGCAAGGTCCAGATCCAGCCGCCGCCGCAGATCCAGCCCAACGAGGGTGCCGCCGGCGTCGCGATGAACGCGATCCCGATGCTCGGCAGCCTCGGCTCGATCGTGCTGGTCGCCAGCCTCGGCGGCTCGGGCAGCAACGGGCCGCTGCGCCTGATCGCGGCGGGCATGTTCCTGTTCGCGACCCTCGGCTTCATCGTCGTGCAGATCGACCGGCAGCGGAAGCAGCGCCAGGAGCAGGTGTCCGGCTCGCGCACCGAGTACCTCCGCTACCTCTCCAGCGTCCGCGGCGTGGCCCGCGAGGCCGCCGACCAGCAGCGCCGCGCGCTGACCTGGACCCACCCCGACCCGTCGGCGCTGCCGGCGCTCGCCGAGGACCGGTCGCGGATCTGGGAGCGGGCGACGTCCGACCCCGCCTTCCTCCAGGTCCGGTACGGCGTGTGCGCGCAGCCGCTGGCCCTCGAGCTCGTGCCGCCGGAGGGCGCCCCCATCGACGACGTCGACCCGGCGTCGGCGTCCGCGCTGCACCGCCTGCTCGTCGTCCACCGCCTGCAGCCCGACCTGCCGGCATCGATCGACCTGCGGGCGTTCGACCGGATCGAGGTGTGCGGCGGCGAGGACGAGGCCCGCGCGATGGCCCGCGCGCTGCTCTGCTCGGCCACCACCTTCCAGTCGCCCGAGAACCTGCAGGTCGCGGTGCTCGCGAGCGACGCGACGCTGGCCCACTGGGACTGGGTGAAGTGGCTCCCGCACGCCCACAGCCAGCACCAGACCGATGCGGTCGGACCGGCCCGGATGGTCACCACGTCGCTGACCGACCTCGCCCAGATGCTGCCGCCGGACCTGAGCGAGCGGCCGCGCTTCGGCGCCGACGAGCGCCCCGCGATCCCGCACATCGTGCTGATCACCGACGGCGCCGAGCTGCCGCCGGGCAACCACGTGATCCCGCCCGACGGGCTGCACGGCGTCACCGTGATCGACCTGCCCGCCCGCTGGGGCGAGCTCGACAGCGCGACGGCGCTGCGCCTGGAGCTGGACGACAGGACCGCCGAGGGGCCGGTGCCGCTCGTCGCCGTACGACTGCGGACCGAGCCGGTGCGCGCCAAGGGCGACCAGTGCAGCATCGCCACGGCCGAGGCGCTCGCGCGCCGGCTGACCCCGCTGTTCACGCCGGCAGCCGGTGCCGCCGTGGGCGACGAGGCCACCGACATCACCGCGCCGACCGACTTCATGGACCTGATCGGCATGGGCGACGTCTTCACGTTCGAGCCCGACTCGGCCTGGCGCTCCCGGCCCGCGCGCGACCGGCTGCGGGTGCCGATCGGCGTCGGCGACAACGCCGGCCCGATCCACCTCGACATCAAGGAATCGGCCCAGCAGGGCATGGGCCCGCACGGCCTGGTGATCGGCGCGACCGGTTCCGGCAAGTCCGAGTTCCTGCGCACGCTCGTGCTCGGCCTCGCGATGACCCACTCCCCCGAGCAGCTCAACATGGTGCTCGTCGACTTCAAGGGTGGTGCGACCTTCGCGGGCATGTCGGAGATGCCGCACGTGTCCGCGGTGATCACCAACCTGTCGCAGGAGCTCACCCTCGTCGACCGCATGCAGGACGCCCTGTCGGGCGAGATGGTGCGTCGCCAGGAGCTGTTGCGCGAGGCCGGCAACTTCGCCTCGATCCGCGACTACGAGAAGGCCCGGACGTCGGGCGATCCCGCCGGCGCGCAGCTGGCGCCGCTGCCCTCGCTCTTCATCGTCGTCGACGAGTTCTCCGAGATGCTCACCGCGAAGCCGGAGTTCATCGACCTCTTCGTCGCGATCGGCCGGCTCGGCCGGTCGCTGGGCCTGCACCTGCTGCTCGCCTCGCAGCGACTGGAGGAGGGCCGGCTCCGCGGCCTCGAGTCGCACCTGTCGTACCGGATCGGCCTGCGGACGTTCAGCGCGCAGGAGTCGCGCGCCGTGCTCGGCGTACCGGACGCCTACGAGCTGCCCGCCGTTCCCGGACTGGGCTACCTCAAGCCGGACCCGACCCAGCTGACCCGGTTCAAGGCGGCCTACGTCTCGGGTCCGCCCGAGACGGGCCGACGACGCGTCGACCGCGACAGCGGCGGCAAGGTCCGCGGCATCCTGCCCTTCACGATCTCGGAGGTGCAGACCTTCGACGAGCCGGTGGCCGAGGAGCAGGAGACCGCGAAGCCGGCGAACGACGAGTCGGCCTCCCTGCTCGACATCGCCGTCCAGCGGATGGAGGGCCACGGCCTGCCGGCCCACCAGGTCTGGCTGCCGCCGCTCGACACCCCCGACACCCTCGACCAGCTGATGCCCGACCTCGCCGTGCACCCGGAGCTCGGCCTCGTCTCGATGCAGTGGCGCCAGGCCGGCAGCCTGACCGTCCCGATCGGGACCGTCGACCGCCCGCGCGAGCAGCGTCGCGACACCCTGACGGTGAGCCTCAGCGGCGCGGCCGGCCACGTCGCGATCGTCGGCGGTCCGCGCAGCGGCAAGTCCACGCTCCTGCGCTCGATCGTCACCAGCCTGTCGCTGACCACGACGCCGCTGGAGTCGCAGTTCTACGTCCTCGACTTCGGTGGCGGCACCTTCGCCCCGATGACCGCCCTGCCGCACGTCGCCGGCGTCGGCAGCCGCTCCGAGCCGGAGGTGGTGCGCCGGATCCTCGCCGAGGTCAAGGGCATCGTCGACCGCCGCGAGGCCTACTTCCGCCAGCACGGCATCGACTCGATCGAGACCTACCGGAGCCGGCGGGGGCAGGGCCGCGCCGACGACGGGTACGGCGACGTCTTCCTCGTCATCGACGGCTGGGGCACGCTGCGGGCCGACTTCGACGACCTCGAGCTGGAGATCCAGCAGCTCGCCGGACGCGGCCTGACCTTCGGCCTGCACGTCGTCACGTCCTCGGCCCGTTGGGCGGACTTCCGGGCCGCGATGCGCGACCTGCTCGGCACCAAGCTCGAGCTGCGCCTCGGCGACGCGATCGACTCCGAGATCGACCGCAAGATCGCCGCACTCGTCCCGACCAACCGGCCCGGCCGCGGCCTGGTGCCCGGCAAGCTGCACTTCCTCGGCGGCCTGCCGCGCATCGACGGCAAGGCGTCGGCGGAGACGCTCGGCGACGGCGTCGACGCGCTGATCTCCGCAGTGGCCAAGGCCTGGCGCGGCCCCGCCGGCCCGAAGCTGCGCCTGCTGCCCAACCGGATCTCGCTCGACGAGGTCCGCGCACTCGCCCCGGCCGGTCCGGGACGCCCGCTGCTGCTGGCGATCAACGAGAAGGAGCTCGCTCCGGTCGCGTTCGACGTCGACGCCGAGCCGCACCTGCTGCTCTTCGGCGACGGCAAGTCCGGCAAGTCCAACTTCCTGCGCACCTACTGCCAGGAGATCATGCGGACCCGGACGTCGGCCGAGGCCCAGATCGTCGTCGTCGACTACCGGCGCTCGATGCTCGGCGAGGTCCCGGAGGAGTACCTCCTCAACTACCTCACCTCCGCGACCCAGGCCCAGCCGGCGCTGAGCGACCTGGCGACCTACCTCCAGAACCGCCTGCCCGGCCCCGATGTCACGCCCGACCAGCTGCGCAACCGCTCCTGGTGGACGGGCGCCGAGGTGTTCGTGGTCGTCGACGACTACGACCTGGTCGCGACCCAGCAGAGCTCACCGATCGCGCTGCTCCAGCCGCTGCTCGCCCAGGCCCGCGACGTCGGCCTGCACGTCGTGATCGCCCGTCGTTCGGGCGGTGCCTCGCGGGCGCTCTACGAGCCGGTGATCCAGTCGCTGCGCGACCTCGCGATGCCCGGCATCCTGCTCGCCGGCAACCGCGACGAGGGCGTGCTGATCGGCAACCTCCGGCCCGGACCGGCCGCGCCCGGCCGGGGTCGGCTGGTCTCGCGCGACCGGGGGGCGGAGGTCATCCAGCTGGCGTGGACGGACCCGTCGATCTAGGTGAGGCGACCAGCGTCGCCAGCACCGTCGTCACCGGTACGGCGAGCACCAGCCCGATCGAGGTGACCATCGTCCGCACGACCTCCTCGGCGAGCTGCTCGGTCGAGAGCAGCTGGAGGATCGGGCGGTCGTAGACCTTCAGCAGCATCAGCAGGAGCAGCGCGGTGCCGACGTAGGCGAAGACGATCGTGTAGATCGTGGACGCGATGTGGTCGCGGCCGATCCGCATGGCGCTGGCGAAGACGGTCGCGCGGCTGGCGTCGGGGGTCGCGGCACGCAGCTCCCACACGGCCGAGGCCTGGGTGATGGTGACGTCGTTGAGGACGCCGAGGCCGGCGATGACCAGGGCGCAGCCGAGCAGGGCCGGGAAGTCGAGCGTGCCGAAGGTGGCGAGGATCTGGCCGCCCTCGTCGCTGATGCCGGTCAGCCGCGCGTCGCCGATGGCGATGACCCCGATGCCGGCGGTCAGCACGATCCCGACGATGGTGCCGGCGAGCGCAGTGCTGGTGCGCAGCGAGAGGCCGTGGGTCGTGTAGAGGACCACGAACATGATCGCGGACGCGCTGGTCAGGGCCACGCCGACGCCCGGCGCTCCGTCGAGCAGCGCCGGCAGCATCCACCACCACACGACGGCTCCGCCGAAGGCGAGCCCGACGAGCGCGAACAGCCCACGCCACCGGGCGATCGCGAGCACCACGACCACGAACGACAGGCCGAGCCAGACCAGGGTGCCGTTGCGCTCGGTCGCGAAGTAGGCGTACGACGGCTCCTGGATCACCGCGTCGGCCTCGGGCGGCCGGCGGAGCAGCTCGACCTTGTCGCCCTTCACGATCCCGGAGTCGAGCACGTCCGGCGTCACCTGGACCACCACCGGCTCGCCCTCCCCCGCGACGCGAACCGCCAGCGAGCCGCACCCGTCGGTCCCTGGCGCCTCGTCGCCGGCGCAGTGGCGACCGACCTCGACCACCTCGCCGGTCGGGAAGGTCACGCCCGGTGCGGCGAACTGGGCGGCCTCGCCGCCGTTCTCCGCCGCCTTCTCGACGGTGTCGGACGGCGGCCACCACACGCCGATCCCGACCAGGGTGGCCAGCAGCACGACGCCGAGCCCGGCCAGCAGGACGGTGCGTGCCGTCCTGCCGACCCGGATCTCGTCGTCGATGCCGGTCGTCGCGCGGTGGGAGTGTCCGTGGCCGTGACCCATGGGGCTCACCCTCTCAGGGGACCTGCTCCCCTCCGGTCAGCGCTCCTCACGGAAGGCGACGTGGCGTCGTACGACGGGGTCGTACTTGCTGAGCACCATCCGGTCGGGGTCGTTGCGCCGGTTCTTGCGGGTGACGTAGGTGAACCCGGTGCCGGCGGTGGACCGCAGCTTCACGATCGGCCGGACGTCGCTGGACTTGCTGGCCATGGCGGCTCTCCCTTCGTGCATACTGAGAACGATTCTCATTCCTATCATGCGTGGAGGTAACTCGATGACGTCCCCGATCCATTCCGTGCGGCCGGTCCCGGTCGTGGTCCTGTCCGGCGCCGACCCCGACGCGATGGCGACGACGCTCGTCGGGCTGCAGTTCGACCTGCCGGAGGCGGTCGCCGTCCGCCACCACATCGACGTCGAGCGCGGCGTGCTGACCCGCACGGTGAGCGACATGGGCGGCGAGGTCGAGCGGCACGAGGTCCTGCTCGAGCACGCCTGCGTGACGTGCGCCCTGCGGGAGGACGTCGTACCGACCCTCGAGCGGCTGGCGCGCGACGGCCGCTGGCGCACGATCGTCGCGCACCTGCCGGTCGGCGCCGAGGCCGCGCAGCTGTGCACCGCCCTGTCCCGCGACATCCGACTGGCCCGCGTGCTGCGCGTCTCGTCCGTGGTCGCGGCCGTCAGCGCCCGGCAGCCGGTGCGCGACCTGCTCGGCGACGACCTGCTGGCCGAGCGCGGCCACCACAGCGCACTGGACGACCGGCGGGGCGTCGGCGAGGTGCTGGCCGCGATCATCGAGCACGCCGACCTGGTGACCTTCGACGACGTACCCGACCCGGTGGCCCACGGCCTGGTCGGCGCGCTCGCCCGCCCCAGCGTCCCGGTGGCGACCGGCGGGCACGGCCTCCCCGGCAGCGACCTGACCGGCCGCCTGCATGCCGCCGCGCACACCGCGGCGTGGACCAGCCCGGCCCGCTCGGTGGCCCTGCCGCCCGTCCGGGCGGAGGGCGTCTGGCGGCTGGACCTGCAGTCCCTGCGGCCGTTCGACCCCGCACGCCTGCTGTCCTCGATCGAGCAGCTGGGAGCAGGGGCACACCGCTCGCGCGGCTGTTTCTGGCTCCCGACCCGGCCCGGCCGGGTGCTGGAGTGGGACGGCGCCGGCGGCCAGCTCAGCATCGGCGACCGCGGCCCGTGGGGCGAGCGCACGCCGTTCACCCGGATCGTGCTCACCGGCGTCGGTGCCGCACCCGCGCACCTGCGGCCGGCGTTCGACGGCCTGCTCGCGGCCGGGCCCGAGCGCGTCGTGCGACGAGTGGCGGAGGACGGCTTCGAGCCGTGGCTCGGGGAGATCCGGTCGGCAGCCTGACCGGACCCGCGACCTAGGATGCCGCCGTGTCCCGCGTGCCCGTCGTCGCCCTCACCGGCCACCTCGGCGCCGGCAAGACGACCCTGCTCAACCACCTGCTGCGCCAGCCCGGCGCCCGGGTCGGCGTGGTGGTCAACGACTTCGGCGCGGTCAACGTCGACGCCGCCCTCGTCAGCGGACAGGTCGACGAGCTGGCCTCGATCGCGGGCGGCTGCCTGTGCTGCCTGGAGGACGCCGGCGGGCTCGACGACGCACTGGCGAAGCTGGCCGAGCCGAGGCGCGGGCTCGACGTGATCGTGGTCGAGGCCAGCGGGATCGCGGAGCCGGGCGCGCTCGCGCAGATGATCGTCGCGAGCAGTGCCCCGCGGATCCGGCCCGGCGGGGTCGTCGACGTGGTCGACGCCCTGGAGTACTTCGACACCGTCGACGGCGGCGGCCTGCCGCCCGCGCGCTTCGCGGTCGCGACGCTCGTGGTGCTCAACAAGTGCGACCTCGTCACCGAGGACGTGCTCGAGCGCATCGAGGCGCGGGTGCGCGAGCTGAACCCGCACGTCCACGTCGTCCGCACAACGGGCGGGGAGGTCGACCCCGCCCTGGTCTACGACGTCGCGAGCACCGACGAGCCCGAGGACGAGCTCCCCCTCGCGGCACTCCTGCGTGCCGAGCGACCGGCGGCGCAGGGCCACACCCACGCGTCGTCGGTCACGGTGACCACGACCGAGCCGGTCGATCCGGCCGCGCTCGAGGCGCTGCTCGCCGTACCCCCGCCGGGGGCGTACCGGATCAAGGGGACGGTCGCCGTGCGCTCCGGCTCACGGGTCCGCGGCCAGGTCGTGCACGTGGTCGGCCGGCAGGCCTGGGTCACGTCGTGCCCGCCGCCGGCGGAGAGCGCCCTCGTCGCGATCGGGCTCGACCTCGACCCCGAGGTCGTGCGCCCCCTGCTCGCGGCGGGACTTCGCCCCGCCCGGTGAACTAGAACACGTTATCGTTTCGCCATGAGTGCGTACGACGTGATCGTGGTCGGTTCCGGCGGCGGGGCCCTGACCGGCGCCGCCCTGGCAGCGAAGGCCGGCCTGCGGACCCTCGTCCTCGAGCGGACGCCGCTGATCGGGGGCACGTCGGCGTACTCCGGCGGCGCCTGCTGGCTCCCGGGCACCGACGTCCAGCAGCGGGCCGGGCTGCCGGACTCGACCGAGGGCGCCCGGGCCTACCTCGCCGCGGTCCTCGTGGACCCGGACCAGGAGCGGGTCGAGGCGCTGCTCGCGCACGCGCCGAAGCTGGTGGCCCAGCTCGAGGCGGACCCGCTCATGGAGTTCGAGTGGATCCCGTTCGCGGAGTACTACGACGCGCCAGGCCGGGTGCCGATGGGGCGCTCGATCCAGCCGAAGGCCATCAGCCGCGACGAGCTCGACCCGCGGGTCGACGCGATCCTGCGCCCGCCCGTCGAACGCGACCGTGCCGGCCGACCGGGCCGCTCCACGCTGTCCGGCGGCCAGGCGCTGATCGGGCGGCTCGCGGCGATGGTGCTGCGCGACGGCGGCGAGATCCGGACCGGGCACCACGTCACCGGCTTCGCGCGCGACGGCTCCGGGCGGGTCACGACCGTGCTGGCCCAGGGGCCCGACGGCCCGGTCGAGCTCACCGCGACGCGCGGCGTGCTGGTCGCCGCCGGCGGCTTCGAGGGGAGCGCCGAGCGTCGTACCGAGCACGGGACGCCGGGCCGCGCCGCCTGGTCGATGGCGCCGCGGGGCACCAACACCGGCGAGGTCATCGACGCGGCCGCCGCGATCGGTGCGGCGACGGACTGGTCAGGCGAGGGCTGGTTCTGCCCCGGCCTGCTGCAGCCCGACGGCAGCGGCACCTTCACCCTCGGCTTCCGCAGCGGCCTCATGGTCGACCAGTCCGCGCAGCGCTACGGCAACGAGTGCCTGCCCTACGACCGCTTCGGACGCGTGATGGCCGCGGCCGAGGACCGGACGCCGTCCTGGTACGTCTTCGACTCCCGCGAGGGCGGCCGCCTGCCGGCCATCGCGATGCCCGAGGGCGACCCGGCCGAGCACCTCGCCGCCGGCACCTGGGTGCAGGCCGACACCCTCGAGGAGCTCGCCGCGGCGACCGGGCTCGACGCCACGGCGCTGACCGCGACCGTCGAGCGGTTCAACGGCTTCGCGGCGTCCGGCGTCGACGAGGACTTCGGTCGCGGCGCCGACGAGTACGACACCTTCTTCGCCTCCGCCGGCAGCCCCAACAAGGCGCTGGTGCCGCTGGACCAGCCGCCGTACCTGGCCGCGCAGTTCGTGCTCTCCGACCTCGGCACCAAGGGCGGGCTCGTCACCGACGCCGCCGGGCGCGTCCTCGACGGGTCCGGTACGCCGATCGCGGGCCTCTACGCGGCGAGCAACTCGACCGCGTCGGTCTTCGGCTCGGCGTACCCGGGTCCGGGCGCGCCGCTCGGCGCGGCGATGGCCTTCGCCTCGCTCGCGGTCGAGGACATGGTCGGCAGCCTCAGCGAGAGCTGAGCCGACCGAGCACCCGCTCGGTGAAGTCGCCCAGCGCGCGGACCTGGTCGCGGGTCGCGCCCTCGAAGAAGAGGTCGCGCACCAGCTCGACGTGCGCGGGGGCGGCGGCCTCGATCGCCGCGCGTCCCTCCGGCGTCAGGTCGACGAAGGCCCCCCGGCGGTCGTCGGCGCAGTGGCGACGCTCGACGAGGCCGCGGGCCTCCATCCGCGACACCTGCTTGGAGACCCGGCTCTTCTCCCACTGGAGGCGCTCGCCGAGCTCGAACATCCGCAGCGAGCCGTCAGGAGCCACGTCGGAGGTCAGCTCGACGAGGATGGCGTAGTCGGACAGCGAGAGGCCCGTCGTGGACTGCAGCTGGCGGTTGATCGCCGCGTTCAGCTGCGCGTGCACGTCGAGGAAGCCGCGCCACGCGCGCTGCTCGTCGTCGTCCAGCCAGGTCGTCGTTTCCATCGCGCCCATTCTAGCCGAGAATGTTGACACATCCACGACTTCAGGAGCATGGTGGTTGACATGGCAACTATCGACATCGACGCGATCACCCGGGACCGGGAGCGGATCAAGAAGGAGTACCTCGCTCCCGAGGGCGAGCGGCCGGAGAGCAGCGCCCGCGGGATCCACCACGCGGCACTGCTGTCGTCCGACGTACGACGGACGGTCGAGTTCTACCAGGGCCTGCTCGAGTTCCCCCTGACCGAGATCTTCGAGAACCGCGACTACGCCGGCTCCGACCACTTCTTCTTCGACGTGGGCGTCGGCAACCTGCTGGCCTTCTTCACGCTGCCCGGCCTCGACCTCGGGCCCTACCAGGAGGTCCTCGGCGGCCACCACCACATCGCGATCTCGGTGACCCGCGAGAAGTGGGACCTGCTGCGCGCCAAGCTCGACGACGCCGGGGTCGCGTACCACCTCGAGTCGAACGCCTCGCTCTACTTCCCGGGCCCCGACGGCGAGCGGCTCGAGCTGCTGGCGGACCCGCTCGGCGAGATGTACGGCACGAAGGTGCTGTGACGCCTGCTGTGACCCGTGCTGTGACAAAGTCCACTCGTCCCGATGGGCGGCCCGATTGCGCACCGACCGGGGGCCCGGGCCTACGATCGAGCGGCTTTTGTCGACTGCTATAGGGGATTTCGTTGAGCGTCATCGAGGAAAAGTTCGACCGCTGGAAGCAGCACGAGGAGCTTGCGGAGGCGATGATCCCGATCGTCGGCAAGCTGCACCGTGAGAAGGACGTCACCATCCTCCTGCACAGCCGCTCGCTGGTGAACAAGTCGGTCATCGACATCCTCAAGACCCACCGCTACGCGCGCCAGATCGACGGCGTCGAGCTGTCGGTCGCCGACACCTTCCCCTTCCTCGAGACCATCGCCGGCCTCGACCTGGGTGCCGTGAAGATCGACCTCGCGCTCCTGATCCGCGCCTACCGCGCATCGGGCGAGGGCACCGCGATCCCCGAGTTCACCGCGGCCGCGCTGGCCGAGGCGACCGGCGACAACAAGATCGCCGGCCCGGGCTCGCAGGACGTCGTCCTCTACGGCTTCGGCCGCATCGGCCGCCTCGTCGCGCGCCTGCTCGTCGAGAAGTCCGGCTCGGGCAACGGCCTGCGCCTGCGTGCCGTCGTCGTCCGCAAGGCCAAGGGCGACGACCTGAAGAAGCGAGCCTCGCTGCTGCGCCGCGACTCGATCCACGGGGCCTTCAACGGCTCGATCACCGTGGACGAGGAGAAGAACCAGATCATCGCCAACGGCAACGTGATCCAGGTGATCTACTCGAACTCCCCCGAGGAGATCGACTACACCGAGTACGGCATCAACGACGCCATCCTCATCGACAACACCGGCATCTGGCGCGACCGCGAGGGTCTCTCGCAGCACCTGCGCCCCGGCATCGCCAAGGTCCTGCTGACCGCGCCGGGCAAGGGCGACGTCCCCAACATCGTCCACGGCGTCAACCACCTGACCGTCGACGCCTCGGAGAAGGTGCTCTCCTGCGCCTCCTGCACGACCAACGCGATCGTCCCGCCGCTGAAGGCGATGGAGGACGCGTTCGGCATCAGCCGCGGCCACGTCGAGACGGTCCACTCGTTCACGAACGACCAGAACCTGCTCGACAACTTCCACAAGGCCGACCGCCGCGGCCGCTCCGCACCGCTCAACCTGGTCATCACCGAGACCGGTGCCGCCTCGGCCGTCGCCAAGGTCCTCCCCGACCTCGACGCCAAGATCACCGGCAACTCGATCCGCGTCCCCACGCCGGACGTCTCTATCGCCATCCTGAGCCTCCAGCTCAAGCGCGAGACCACCCGCGAGGAGGTCAACGAGCACCTGCGCCAGGCCTCGCTCGTCGGCCCGCTCGCCCGCAACCTCGACTACACGACGGCCACCGACGCGGTCTCCACCGACTTCATCGGCGCCCGCGCAGCCTCGATCGTCGACGGCGGCGCCTCGATCGTCGACGGCGACTCCGCCATCCTCTACGTCTGGTACGACAACGAGTTCGGCTACTCCTGCCAGGTGCTGCGCACCGTGCAGTACATCTCGGGCGTGGAGTACCGGACCTTCCCGACCGCCTGATCGGCTTGTAACTCGGTGTCACGGAGAACCACCACGGAGTCCTGACCGGTCAGGACTCCGTGGTGGTTCACACGAACACCGAGTTACAAGCAGTGGGGCGGAGTGGGCGGCGGCCCGTCAGATGCCGCCGAGGTGGGTGACGATCTCGACCTGCAGCTCGCCGACGAGGAAGCCGAGCACGGCGCCCACGGAGATCATCAGCCACTCGTCGTCCTTGAAGATCGGGCGCATGATGCCCTCGAACTGTTCGGTCGTGAGCTCGGCCATCTTCTCGGCCAGCACGTTCTCGACGTCCAGGACCCGAGCGGCGTAGTCCTCGACCTCGGGCATCTCCGGCAGCAGCGCCAGCACGCGACGGGCGACGGTGGCCTTGGCCTGCTCGTAGCGCGCGGTGCCGATCCCGAGCGCCACCAGGACCCGGGTGGGGCCCAGCGTGCGGGCCAGCACGTCGTCGACCTCACCGTGGACCAGGGCGAAGAGGCGATCCGAGCCCCCTCCGGTCAGCACCGCCTCGAGCAGGGCCGACGGCTGGAAGAGGTCGGCCGCCATGATCCGGGCGTAGTCACGGGTGATCTGGTCGCGACTGGCGTGCAGCACGCCGTGGAAACGTCGGCCGAGGATCCGGCGCGGCGCCTGCGGGCGGAACAGCAACGTGAGCGCCACCCAGTCGCTGACGAAGCCGGTCACGAACCCGAAGACGGGCATGATCCACACGTTGTGCCACAGCGCCCACGCCACGACCTGCACCAGGCCGATGCCGAAGCCGAAGACCAGGCCGGTACGACGCAGGAAGAGCATCGAGCTTCCGGCGGTCCGGCGCATCATGTCGTTGAGCCGGTGCTTGTTGCGCACCAGCGTCGTCACCGTCAGGTAGTGGAGGTCGACGAACTGGTCGACGTCGGCCCGGATCTCGGCGAGCAGCCGGTCGACGATGCCGGGCGCTTCCTGCTGCACCCGGGAGCGCACCAGCCGCCGGACCGACTCGGGCAGCGCGTTCCATCCCCCCGGAGTGACCTGGTCGACGACCTCGCGGGCGATCTCGTCCACGGCCCGCGAGAGGGGCACCCGGAGCTCCCGCACCGCGTCGGCACCATCGATCCGGGCCAGCAGGTCCTCGGCACGCAGCAGGTTGTCGGTGAGCAGCCTGATCGTGACCGCGGCGACCTTCCCGGCGCGACGAGGGACGAGGCCCTGCCAGCCGAACGGGCCGATGCCGACATGGCGCATCGGACGGTAGAGCATCTCGATCGCGACGATCTTGGTGACGTAGCCGATGACGGCCGCGATCACCGGCATCGAGGCATACACGTACCAGTGCTCGGCGAGGTCGGCGCGGATCTCCGGCCAGGACTGGACGAGCGGGATCACCCGCTCGCCTGTCGCGACGACCACAGCTGGAGCCCGAGGTCGGACAGGACGAGTCCACCCCGGCGGATCCGTGGTCCGACGGGCCCGCGGCCGGCTGCACGGATCGCGTCGAGCACGTCGGGTTCAGCCAGCAGGACCTCGTACTCCTCGGCGCGCTCGGGGCGCTCCGGCGTGGTGGCCACCAGGCCCGAGGCGAGCAGACGCGTGACGTAGAAGGGAGTCCGGCGCACCAGCGCGACGCCCGCCTGGCGTCCGATCAGGGACGCGTTGCGCAGGCCGAGGTGGTCCTCGCCGTCGCGACGCGCTTCGACGTGCACCAGCGGGCTCCACCCCCGTGCGGCCAGCGCCGCGACGACCCTGGCCTCGTCCGGGACCAGCCCTCGCACCAGGGCGTCGAGCAGTGCGTCCCCGGCCTCCTGGGTCGACTGTGCCAACGCCTCGTCGAGAAGCGCGCCGAGCCGGTGGGCCGCCGTGGTGCCCACGGCAGGCCCGGCCAGCTCCGGCGGAGCCGACCTGGCGGCGAGGCCCAGCAGCCAGCGCCCGACGTCGTCGACGATCACCGGCGGGCCCTCAGCCGCCGACGGCCTTCTCCAGGGCCGTCAGCGCCTCATCGAGGTGGATCAGCATCCGCTGCAGGTGGGGCAGTGCGCGCCGGTCGCCGACGATGCCGAACGTCATCTGGTTGTCGTAGCGGGTCAGCGTGATGTTCATCGCCTGGGCCTCGGAGATCATCGAGACCGGGTAGATGTCGGTCATCCGCGCGCCGTTGCAGTACAACGGCTGGTCGGGGGCGGGCACGTTCGAGATGATCAGGTTGAAGGCGTGGCGCGGCAGGGCGGTGACCCCTGTCAGCGAGGAGATGATGACGCCGCCCATGATGAGCTTGCTGACGGCGAGCACCTCCGCGGCCGACATGCGCGCGTAGCGTTCCTTCGCCGCGCGGGTCTGGTCCCGGATCGACTCCAGGCGCGCGACCGGGTCGTCGCCGGCCGTGCCCAGGTCGCAGAGCATCGCTCCGAAGGCGTTGCCCTCACCGTCGGCGAAGGACTCGCCCGCTCGGCGTACCGACACCGGGACCATGGCGACCAGCGACCTGTCCGGCAGGGAGCCGAGCTCCTCGAGGTAGGCCCTCAGGGCGCCGCCCGCCATGGCGAGACCGACGTCGTTGACGGTGCTGGCGGTGGCCCTCGCCACGGCCTTGAGCCGCTCGAGCGGCCACTGGTCGCCGGCGAAGCGCCGGGCTCCCCCCACCTTGACGTTCAAGGGCGAGGGGGGTGCCTCGAAGGGGATGCGGGCACTGTCGTCACGGGCCATGTCGACCAGCGAGCGGACGGTGCTCGCGCTGCGCAGGACCGGTGCGAGGCTCAGTCCGGCACCGTGGCGAGCGGCGCGGCTGCGGCGCCGGTGGTCGGGATCGGCCGCCCACGGCGGTCGCAGGGACCGTTCGCCGGGGTCGGCGCTCAGGCTCCCGAGCACGTGTCGGGCCAGCGACATGCCATCCGCTATCGCGTGATGGGTCTTGAAGGCGGTGGCGAAGCGCCCTCCCTCGAGGCCCTCGAAGACGTGGTACTCCCACAGGGGGCGCCGCCGGTCGAGCTGGACGCCGTGCTGGACCGACACCGCCTCGAGGAGCTCGCGGACCCGGCCCTGGCCGGGCAACGCCGAGCGCCGTACGTGGTGGTCGATCTCGACCGGCTCGTCGTCGACCCAGCGCAACGTGGAGGGCGAGAGCAGGCTCCTGGCCGGGCGCCGACGGAAGACCGGCTTCAGGTCGTCGCTCGCCAGCAGCTGCTGGAAGTAGTCGCCGACCCACTGCGCCGGGTCCGCCTCGTCGGGCGGACGGAAGAGCTGCAGCGTGATGACCTGGGCGGGCCGGCCGGCGGCCTCCCCCAGCAGGAACATCGCGTCGCCGAGGGCGATATTGCTCATCGCGCGCTCAGCTCGCCACGCGGAGGACAACGAGCACGACGAGGGTGACGACGACGTAACCCTCGACCAGCAGCCTCAGCGCGAGCGGCGCGTCCCGCACCTCCATGAAGTGCAGCGCGACCAGGCGGACCTTGACGAAGGCGATGACGAGCAGCGCCAGGCCGACCGCGGTGGAGCCGCCGTGCTGCTCGAGACCCAGGACGGCGGTCAGCACCGTGGCGCCGACGAGGAACATCCAGACCGCGGTCTGGCGGTCGATGCGAACGGTCATCGCGATCACCTGATCAGGTAGAGCAACGGGAAGAGGACCAGCCACAGCAGGTCGACCATGTGCCAGTAGATGCCGCCGCACTCCACGAACCTGCGCTGACCCTCGGTCGGCTCGGGTGTCCGTGCCACACGGAGCAGGAAGGCCACGACGACCGTGCCGATCACCAGGTGCGCGAGGTGGATCCCGGTGAAGACGAAGTAGTACATGAAGAAGTCGTTGGTCGCCCCCGTGTGGCCCTCACCGACGAGCAGGGAGTACTCCGCGACCTTGATCGCCACGAACCCGAGCGCGCACACCAGGGTGAGCGCGAAGAGGCGCGACGAGGCCGCGGTGCCGTCGCCGAGTCGGCGTACGCCGTGGACGACGAGGAGCGAGCCGGTCAGCAGCAGGGCGGTGTTGACGATGCCGAGCCACGGGTGCAGGTGCTGCTGCGCCGCGTCGAACATCGCAGGGTCCTGACCGCGGGTGACGGCGATGGTGCCGAAGAACAGGGCGAAGATCGCCATGTCGCCGAGGATGAAGACCCACAGCCCCTCCTCGCCGGGGATCCGGCCGCCGCGGCGGGGTGCCGGCGACCCGGACCCCGGCGGCGCGTGCAGCGTCGCCATCACGTCCGTACCCATCCGTGCACCTCCACGCCGGCGACCATAACTAGACTTATCTTTTTTAGTCTAGGCTAGATCCTCATGGAGAGGCAACCGTCTGCCGACAGCCCGCGGCCCGACACCCCCGGCCACGTGCTGCTGCTGCACGGCATGGGCTGCGGCCCCTGGGTCTGGCGCGACGTCACGGCAGCGCTGCCGGCGCACCTGACGCCGGTGGCGGCGACGATCGCGGGACACCGCGGCGGGACCCGCCTCGAGCGGCGAGCCGACCGGCGCGCCCCGGACCAGATGCTCGACGACCTCGAGCGTCAGCTCGACGACCTCGGCCTGGCGAGGGTGCACGTGGTCGGGAACTCGCTCGGCGGCTGGCTGGCCCTGCGCCTGGCCGAGCGGGGCCGGGCGCTCAGCGCCCTCTGCCTGGCGCCGGCCGGAGGGTGGCGACCCGGGTCGCTCGGCGAGCGGATGGTCGTCTCGCGCTTCGTGGTCGGCCACCGGTTCGCCCGTCGGGTCGCCCGCAGCCCGCGTCTGCTCCGCAGCGCCGGCTTCCGCCGCACCATGATGGCGCCGGTCGCCCACCAGCCCGCCCGCATCCCGTACGAGGACGCGGTCACCTTCGTCAGCGACCTCGCCGACTGCCAGGCGCTGCGGGCCGCCATCGGCCATCCCGAGGCCCGCGAGCTCGACGCGATCCTCCGGCTCGGCGCGCCGACGACGATCGCCTGGTCCGGCGACGACAAGGTCCTGTCGGGGCCGTGGGCGCGGGAAGGCTTCGCCCACCTCGGGGCCGACGAGATCACGGTGCCCGGAGTGGGTCACCTGCCGATGCTCGACGACCCCCGAGGCGTGGCGGCGCTGGTCGCTGCGCGCGTCAGCGGGTCTCTGCCGCCAGGACGGACAGCCTCCCGAGCTGGCTGACCCGCTCGGCGGGCTCGTCCGCGAGGGAGTTGAGCAGCAGGGTGCGCACGCCCGCATCCCAGAACTCCCGCAGCTGTCGCCGCAGCGAGTCCTCGTCGCCGATCAGGGTGACCGCCTCCACCAGCTCGTCCGGTACGGCGGCAGCTGCCTCCGCCTTCCGGCCGGACAGGTAGAGGTCCTGGATCTCCTTGGCCTCGGCCTCGTAGCCGTAGCGGCAGGCGAGCTGGTTGTAGAAGTTCTTGTCCCGCGCACCCATGCCGCCGACGTAGAGGGCGAGCTGGTTGCGGACCGACTGCAGCGCCTCGGGCGACGGCTCGCCGAGGTGGTAGTGGACCTGGAGCTGGATGTCGAGCTCGCCGAGGCCCGGGTCGCGCTTCGAGAAGCCCTCCTCGAGCGCCTCTCCCCACGCCTGCTGCGCCTTCTGGGGGTGGAAGAACAGCGGCTGCCAGCCGTTGGCGAGCTCGGCGACCAGGGCGACGTTCTTCGGGCCCAGGGCCGCGACGGAGATCGGGATCTCGCTGCGAAGGGGGTGGTTGATGATCTTCAGCGGCTTCCCGAGACCGGAGCCACCGTCCTCCTTGGTCAGCGGCACCGTGTAGTGCTTGCCGCGGAACTCGACCGGCTGGCGCTGCCACACCTGCCGGCACACCTCGATCACCTCGCGTGTGCGGCCCAGCGGGGCGTCGTACTTGACGCCGTGGAAGCCCTCGATGACCTGCGGCCCGGAGGCGCCGAGGCCGAGGATGAAGCGACCGTCGGAGACGAAGTCCAGGCCCGCCGCGGTCATCGCCGTCAGCGACGGGGTCCGGGTGTAGATCTGGAAGATGCTCGACATCAGCTGCAGCTTCTCGGTCTTCGCGGCGATGTAGCCGAGCTGGCTCACCGCGTCGAAGGAGTAGGCCTCCGCGACGCCGACCAGCTCGAGGCCGTTGCGCTCGTACTCCTGCAACAGCTCGACCGTCTCCGCGAAGCCGCCCGAGTAGTCGATGATCATTCCGAGGCGCATGGCGCTCCTTCTGCGTCGTACCGGTTGGTGAGGATCATCCTGCCGCACCCGCGACCGCGAGGTCCTCGACCTCGAGGCGGCGCAGCGCGTGCCACGTGAACCAGGTACCGAGGGCGGTGAAGGCGAAGAACTCGACGAAGACCACCCAGAAGCTGATCCCACCGTGCCAGGCGAACAGGCCCTTCTCCACGAACGGCATCACCGTCAGTGGCACGTAGCAGAACGCGGTGAAGAAGGAGAGATAGGCGAACCAGCGCGGGTACAGGCCCTGCGTGCGCCGATCCCGCAGGATCGCGACGCCGAGGGCGACGCTCTGCAGGGCAGAGCAGACGAACGTCGTGTCGAAGAACATCCAGCCGAAGTCGTAGAGGGTCTGCACCATCTCCGGGGAGCGGTCCTCGACCCGGAAGGCCGCCGTGATCCAGATGGTGGCGGGCGTGAAGGTCACCAGCCCGGTGAGCAGGCCGCCGATGACCTGGATGCCGGCGAGCGGCCCCATCGGGCCCTCGATCCGCCCGATGACCTTGGAGATCGCCACGCTCCACGTCACGTAGAACGGACCGGCGAAGGCCATCATCACCATGCCGAGCGTGAGGCCGGTCTGGTGCTCGACGAAGTAGGCGTGGATCTCCTGGGCGCTCCAGTCCTCGCCCGGCGGCGGCCAGAAACCGGCGAACACGGCGAAGCCGAGCAGGCCGAACAGGCAGTAGGACCCGACGAGCAGCAGGGACACGCGCAGGGTGACGTAGTCCCCGTGCACCAGGTCGCGGTCGACGTTCGTACGGGGTTGCGTGGTCAGCACTTCGACACGTCGCCTTCTCGTCGGGCAGGGTCGTTCGGGCACGGCAGGTTCCGGGCGCCGCGGACGCCGCGTGGGTCGTTGTGGGGTGCTGTGCAGTAGATGAGCGGCGTGCGTCGGGGCGAGTTGTCGAAGGGCGAGGCCCAGTCCTTGCCGGGCAGGGCGCCCTGGACGCACTCGGGGGGCTTGTTGACATTCGCCACGGTGAGGCGCACCTCGTGCGTGGCGCTGTCGGGCAGGGTGACCGACTGCACGATGGAGGCGGCGAGGGGGTAGTCGCTCAGGGTCTGGGCGAGGTGGGCGTTGTAGGTCCGCAGCACCGCGAGCACGGGATTGGTGCGCGCCAGGAGCACGGGCAGCGAGACTGAGAGGTCGTCCAGGAAGGCGAGGGTCTGCTGGCTGAAGCCGGGTCCGCCCTCCAGGAGCCCACGCAGGTCCTCGTCCCCGGAACGGAGCTCGGTCGTGACCTGGTCGAGGCTGGCCGTCAACCGCCGGATGCCGTCGCCCTCCCCGTTGACGGTGGCCAGCACCGGGCCGACCTGGCGGAGCAGGGCCGCGGTGGGACGGAAGTTGACGTCCGCCTCGGCGATGAGGCGCGAGCTCGCGTCGAGGATGGTCTGCAGGTCGCCGGCGCGGCCGGCGAGGGCCGCGCCGCTCTCGTCGACCAGCTGGGACAGCTTCTTCTCGTCGAGGCTGGCGACGAGCGCCTGCACGTTGTCGAGCACGGGGCCGATCTCGACGGGGTACGACGTGCGGTCGACGGGGATGCGGTCGCCGTCAGCCAGTGCCGGACCGCTGCTCGCCGCCTCCCGAGGCGGGACGAGCGAGACGTACTGCTCGCCCACTGCGGAGCGGCTGTGGATCTCGGCGGTGACCTCGGCGGGGACCTCGACGTCGTCGACCAGGCTCAGCTCGGCGACGAGATGGTCACCCGAGAGCTCCAGGTCCTCGACCTTGCCCACGGGGTGGCCGAGGTAGACGACCTCGGCACCGGGGTAGAGGCCCGCCGCCTGCGCGAACTCGACCTGCACGGTGTGGCGGCCGATGCCGAGCTGTTCGGGCACCCGCAGGAAGGAGACCGCGAGCACGACCGTGCCGACGACGGCGGCGATGCTGAACGCGATCAGCTGCTTCTTGATGATCGGGGCCGCGCCCTTGAGCAGGACCGTCATCGTCCACCTGCCTTGTTGGTGCCGAGGAGGCCGCCGAGGAGCTCGGTCAGGCTGCTGGCGGGACCAGAGCTGCCCGTGCTGCCCGCGCCGGCCCCGGAGCCCTTCGGGGAACCCTTCGTCGAGCCCTGGGCACCACCCGTCGTGAGTCCGGCCAGGAGGCCCGACACGCCGGGGAGGAGTCCGCCGAGAAGGTTGCCCAGGTCGGGGAGACCGGGCAGACCGGGCACCCCGATCGATCCGTCGGGCCGGATGAACCCGTTCAGCAGGGAGGAGTTCGTCAGGTCGAGCGTGAGCGCGAGGTTGCAGTAGTCGCCGCGGCAGGCGTTCTGCACCGTCTCGGGGGCGAACGGGAAGGTGACGGCGAACCCCAGTGCGGAGACCGCGGAGTTCCCGGCGGCCCTGATCGACTGCAGCACGGGCACGAGGTCCTGGAGGTCCGCGACGAGGTCGTCCTTGACCCGGCCCACGAGGGGGGTCGCGACCTCGCTCAGGCGGGTCAGGGCGACCAGCGCCCTGGTCAGGTCGGGCCGGTTGCGGGCCAGGACGTCGAGCGCCGGGCCGATCTCGTCGAGGGCCGCGGTGATGGTGCCGCGGTCCCGGGCGAAACGCTGGGAGAGCCGGGCGACGTCGCGCACCGCGGTGAGGATCTCGCCGCGCTGTCCGTCGAGGGTGCCGACGAAGGAGTCCAGCCGGGGCAACAGGTCGGCGACGGCCCGGTCGTTGCCGCCGAGGACCTTGTTGAGCTCAACGGTGATGGTGGAGAGCTGCTCGAGCCCGCCACCGTTGAGCGCGAGCGACGCCGCGGAGAGCACCTGCTCGGTCGAGGGGTAGGCACGGCCGTGCTCGAGCGGGATGCGGTCGCCGCTGCGCAGCGCTCCCTCCGCCCGCGCGGGGGCGGTGAGCTCGACGTAGGCCGAGCCGAGGAGGGTGTTGACGCCGACCTTCGCCAGGGCGTTGGCAGGCAGGTCGACGTCGCGCTCGAGGCTGAGGTCGGCCACTGCGTGCCAGTTCTCGACCCGTACCGCGGTCACGGTGCCGACGGCGATGTCGTCGACCTTGACCTGGGCGTTGGGGGTGAGGGTGCCCACGTCGGGGAGCTCGACGGTGACCTTGATCGCGTCGTCACCGGTGCCCTTGCCTCCGGGCAGGGCCATCGAGTCGATGCCGTCGAACTTGCAGCCCGACAGCAGCAGCAGGCCGACCAGGAGGACCAGTCCCAGCCTGCGCAGGGAGGGTGGTCTCATGCGGCACCTCCGGCGATGAGGAGCAGGAGCGCGTCCAGGAGCTTCTGCGACTGCGGGTTGTCCACGACCTTGCCGAGGAGGTCGCCGAGGAGCCGGTTGCAGAGCTTCTCGGCGCCGGCCTCGTCGGCCCCCGCCGCGCCGCCGATGGCACCGCAGATGAGCTGGCCCGGCGAGTGGATGTTGGCGCCGGTGAGGTTGACCCCGACGGCATTCTGACCCTGGTGGTAGGACTCGGTGAGGTTGGCCAGCGCGTTGGGCGCGACGTGGAGGATCTGTGCGAGGTCTCCCTGTTGCTTGTTGACGACCTGGACCAGGTCGGACAGGCGGGTGACCGCGGTGTCGAGGCCCTTGCGGTTGTCGCGGATGAAGGTCTCGACGTCGCCGACGGCGCCGCTGAGGTTTCTCAGCGCGCTGCGGACCAGGTGCTTGTCGTCGGCCAGCATCGCCGAGACGGCGTCCAGGTTGCGGATGAACTGGGCCATCTGGCCGTCGCTCTCGGCCAGGGCAGCGACGAAGACCTGCAGGTTGCGCACGACGGAGAAGGCGTCGTCGGCGCCGTCGTCCAGCACCCCGACCGCCGTGGAGAGGTCGGCGATGGTCTGGTTGATCTTCGTGCCCTGCCCGTCGAGGGCAGCGGCCCCGGCGTCGACCAGGTCGGAGAGCGCACCCTTCTTGTTCGCTCCCCGCGGGCCCAGCGCCTCGGCCAGGCCGTTGAGCTGGTCCTTGATCTGGTCCCACTCCACCGGGACGGCGGTG
Source organism: Nocardioides sp. Root240 (assembly GCF_001428825.1). Taxonomy (GTDB): domain Bacteria; phylum Actinomycetota; class Actinomycetes; order Propionibacteriales; family Nocardioidaceae; genus Nocardioides. The sequence goes on from NZ_LMIT01000011.1 coordinate 393,762, forward strand.
TCCTTCAGCGCGATGGTCGCTCCGTCGGCCAGCTGCGCGCCACCGTCGTAGCGAGGCGTCAGCTGGAGGTAACGGCTGCTGACCAGCGAAGGAGCCACGATGACGGCCTTGGCGCCCTTGGGGATCTTCACGTCCGCGTCGACGTGGAACGCGACCCGGACCTTGCCGTTCTGGGGATCGATGCTGTCGATCTTCCCAACCGGTACGCCGAGCACCCGCACCTCGTCGCCGGCGTAGACCCCGTCGGTGCTGGGGAACCACGCCACGAGGTCGGTCCGCTCACGGTCGCGGAACCCGACGGTGAGCACCAGCACGGCGAGGACCGCCAGCGCCAGCAGGATCCGCAGGCGGGGAGAGCCCAGCACACGACGCACGGGGGTGGGCATGGAGTGGCTCATCGCTGCCCCGCCTTTCCGAGCAGGCCGCTCAGGTCGATGCCGGACAGCCCCAGCTCGCCGAGATCGGGTTGGAGCAGGTTGCCGGGCAGCAGGTTGCCCAGGTAGGCGGAGAAGAACTCGCCGCTGGAGACCACTTCGCCGAGGCCGGTGGCGTAGACCGACAGTCCGCGCAGGGTCTCGCTGATGTTGGACTTGTTGGCCTGCAAGGTCGCGATCACCTTGTTCAGCTCCTTCAGCGCCGGTCCGATGGTGTCGTCGTTGTCGGCGACCAGGCCGCGGAGCTCGGTGGCCATCGCGGACAGGTTGGTCAGCAGCGCGGAGATGTCCTCGCGACGCTTGAGCAGCTCGGTGAAGAGCGTGTTGCCGTCCCTCATCAACGCCGTCAGGTCTCCGCTGCGATCAGCCAGGATGTCGCTGAACTGGTCGGCGTTCGCGAGCAGGCTGCGCAGGGAGTCGTCGCGACTGCTGATGGTCTGCGAGAGCCGGCTCATCCCGGTGATCGCATTGCTCAGCTCCGGGGTCGCGCCCTGCAGCGTTCCGGCGACCGTCTCCAGCGCGGAGGCGACCTGGTCGACGTCGATGTCCTGCGCCTCCTGCTGGAGGTCGGTCAGGGCGTCGTTGACGTCGTAGGGGACGCTCGCCCGTTCCATCGGGATCTGCGCCCCCTCCGCGAGGGCACCGTCGCCGTGCGAGGTGAGGACGAGCGCCTTGTCCCCCAGGACCGTCTCGACGCTGACGGCGGCCGTCGTCTTGTCGCCGAGGTCGATGTCGGTCTCGGTGAGCGCGAAGTCCACCCGGACGCCCTTGCCGTCCAGCTCCACCGTCCCGACGCGGCCGACGGTGAGTCCGCTGACACGCACCGGGTCCCCCTGCTTGATGCCGGCGGCCTCGGGCAGCATCACGCTGTACTTGCGGCCGAAGAGGCCCACGATGCCGTTGATGTTGAGGACGACGAGCACCATCACCAGCAGGGCCACCACGACCACCAGCCCCAGCGGGAGCGGGTTGCGCTCGCGGAACATCTTCATCGCCATCAGCTGTTCCCCATCCTTCGGCCACCCATCAGTTGCATCGTTCGAGCTGGCTGCGCACGACCGGGGTGCGGATCGTCTTGCCGCCCGGGCCACTGATCGCGACCTGGGCCGAGCAGAGGTAGAAGTTGAAGATGTTGCCGTGCGAGGCGATCCGGTCCAGCGTCTGGTAGGCGCCCGGCAGCGAGGCCAGCACCTTGTTGAGGGTCCTGGTGTTGGTGTTCAACAGCTTCGCGAGGTCCTTGACCGCGATCACGGTCTGCTTGAACGGCTCCCGGCCCTCGTGGAACAGGTCGGCCAGCGTCGCGGCCATCTGGTTGATCGAGGTCACCGACGCGGCGATGGGGTCCTTGTCCTTCGCCAGGCCCGAGACCAGGGTCCGGAACTTCCCGATGGTCTGCCGCAGCTGGGCGTCACGGGAGTCCAGGCTGCCCAGCAGGACGTCGAGGTTGTCGATCAGCGACGTGATGGCCTTGCCGTCGTCGGCCAGGCCGTTGGTCAGGCTCCCGGTCCTCGCGAGCAACGACTCCACCGTTCCGCCGCGCCCCTGCAGGGTCGCGATCAGGTTCGATGCGAGCTCGTTGACCTGCCCCGGCTCCAGACCCCGGAAGAGCGGGCGGAAGCCGTTGAGCAGTACGTCGAGGTCCAGTGCCGGCGTCGTACGGTCGACCGGGATGGTGGCGCCGGCCGCGAGCGGAGCGCCCTCACCGGGCGGCTGCTGCAGCTCGAGGTACCGGTCCCCCAGCAGGTTCTCGTAGCGCACCAGCACCTGCGTCGCATCGGTCAGTGGCTGGTCCTCCTCGACGTGGAAGGCCACCTCGACCAGGTTCTCGCCCCCGTCCGCGACGGACAGTCCGTCGACCTGGCCGACCCGCACCCCGGCGACGCGGACCACGTCGCCGGCCTCGAGCCCGCTCGCGTCGGCCATCACCACGCGGTAGTCCTTGGTCGGCCCCAGCCGGGTCTCGCCGAGCGTGAGGTAGAGCAGCACGAGGATCAACGCTCCGACCGTGGCGAACACGGCCAGCCGGATCGCGTCAGCACGAACGTTCACTGCGGGGTTCCTCGCTCCGGGACGGGGACCTGGCTGGGCTTGAGGCGAGGCAGGCCGTGGCAGTCGGGCCCACGGCCCTGTGGGTAGCCCGGCAGGTCGTTCGGGAAGGTGTAGCGGGACAGCTCCGAACGGACGCTGACCAACGCCCGCAGGGTGGCGTCGGTGCCTCCGATCACCTTCGCCATCGCCTGGCGCGTCACGTCCATGCCCTGGAGGAAGCAGGGCAGCTCGGTGGAGTAGGCCCGCAGGGTGGCGGCCGTGGGACGGGCCGAGGCCAGCAGGGTGGCGAGCGCATCGCCGTTCTCCCCCAGCAGGTTCTCCGCCCTGCCGCCGAGGAGGGAGAGGTCGACCAGCACCCGCGCCAGCGCCTTCTGCTCGTCGTTCACGGTGCCGGCCGTGACCGTGGCGTTGCGCAGGATCTCCAGCAGCGCCGGAGAGACCTCCACGGCGAGCCGAGCGAACCGGGCCACCTCGTGCAGGTCGCGCCGCAGCTGCGGCAGCAGCGGCTCCAGCCGCGTCAGGTAGGCATCGGCCTCGGCCGCGACCGACGCGATGTCGTCGCCGCGCCCCGACAGCGTCTGCGCCAGCACCGTCAACGTGCCGTTCAGGCTCGCGATGTCCACGCCGCTCAGCACCCGGTCCAGGCCGTCGAACACGGTGTTGATCTCGGTGGTCACCCCCGAGGCCTTGATGGTCGAGCCGTCGGCCAGGACCCCGCCAGCGGCACCCTTGGCGGCGGGCACCAGCTCGACGTACTTCGCGCCGAAGACGGTGGTGGCCCGGATCTCGCCGACCACGTCGGCGGGGATGTCGTGGATCTTGTCGCGGTCGATCTCCAGCACGATGCGCACACCGTCACCGGCACGCTCGACCGAGCCCACCCGGCCGACCTCGACACCGCGCAGCTTCACCTTGCCGCCCGGGTCCATCACCAGGCCGGCACGCGAGGTCTCCAGGGTGACCTCCGCGGGGTTCGCGAACGCGCGGTTGTACAACGCCGCCGTCACCGCGACCGCCGTGGCGATCACCAGCACCAGGCCGATCCCGGCCAGGCGCAGGGTGCGCGGGCTCGTCACTCTGCTCATCAGGTCAGCCGCCCAGGTGGAAGGTGTTGAAGTTGGAGTAGATGGCCATCGCGATCAGCAGGTTGACGATCATCACGCCCGAGAGGGACGCCCGCACCGAGCGGCCGACGGCCTCGCCCACACCGGCCGGTCCGCCGGTGGCGTTGTAGCCGTAGAAGGTGTGCACGAGCATCACCACGATCACCATCCCGAGCACCTGCACGTAGGAGAAGACGATGTCCATGGGGTGCAGGTAGAGGAAGAAGTAGTGGCTGAAGTTGCCGCCGCCGACGTCGTAGAAGAAGACGAGGAGCAGGTAGTCGGCAAGGAAGCCGCCGAGCGTCGCGAACACGTAGAGCGGAGTGATCACGATCATCCCCGCGGTGACGCGCGTCGTCGCGAGGTAGGGCAGCGAGGGGATCGCCATCACCTCGATCGCGTCGATCTCCTCGCTGATCCGCATCGCGCCGAGCTGCGAGGTGGTCGCGGCGCCGAGCGTCACCGACAGGGCGACCCCGGCCAGGAGGGGGGTCGAGAGCCGGGCGGTGAAGAACGCAGCCAACAACGGGCTCAGCGACCCGACGCCCAGGCTCGACGACGACTCGAAGCCCTGGGCGGCCGCCACGGCGCCGGCGAAGAAGGTGATCGAGGCGACGATCACGACCGAGCCACCGACGAGCGCCAGGGCGCCGGTGCCGGTGCCGAGCTCGGCGATCAGCTTGACGATCTCGCCAGGGTGCCGGCGCAGCGCCCTCGGGATCCCGCCCAGCACGCGGGCGTAGAAGAGGCCCTGGGTGCCGATCGAGTCCAGCGCACGCAACGGCGCGCGACGGATCGCCTCGAGCTTGGGAGCAACGGAAGACATCTCGGAGCCCCTTACAAGACCGCGAACTGGATGAGGCTGATGGTCAGACTGACGGGGACCAGCACGGCCACGGTGATGACCACCGCCTGGTTGACGGCGTCGCCGACGCCCTTGGACCCGCCCGCGACGTTGAGGCCGCGGTAGCAGGCGATGATCGCGGCGATCAGGCCGAACACGAACGCCTTGAACATGGAGAACATCAGCTCGGGGATGCCCGTGAAGAGAGGGATGCTCGCGACGTAGGCGCCGGGCGTCACTCCCTGGAGGTAGACCGAGAAGAAGTAGCCGCCGGCCAGGCCGCCGGCACAGATCAGCACGTTGAGGACCAGGGTCACCAGCACGGCCGCCACGATGCGGGGGACGACGAGCCGCTGGATCGGGTCGATGCCGAGCACCTGCATCGCGGCGATCTCCTCGCGGATCGTCCGCGCCGCGAGGTCCGCGCACATGGCGGTCCCGCCGGCCCCGGCCACCACGACGACCGTGACGAACGGGCCGATCTGCTGCACGGAGGCAATGCCGGCGATGCCTCCGGAGAGGTCCAACGCGCCGAGGTCCTTGAGCAGCAGGTTGACCTCGAAGATCACCAGCAGCGTGAAGCCGAGCATGACCAGCAGCGTCGGCACGAGGGAGACCCGCGCGATGAACCACGACTGCTGCACGGCCTCGCGCCACGAGAACCGCTTGGTGAACATGATGACGAGGGCGTCCAACGCCATCGCCAGCACGTCGCCGAGCGCACGCGTCGGCTTTGCCGCAGCCTCGACTGCTGACGCCATGGTTCCCCCTGCCTGGTTCATCGTGGGCGCTTCCGTCGTTCCATCTTTTTTGAATCTAGATTAAGATGAGGACGACTACGGAACCATAAGACGACTTATGATCGTGTGTCAAGCATCACTGCGCGGCCGATCCAGCAGGACGGCCGACGGCCATGGAAGGGGGCCCGATGGACCTGGGACTGAAGGACGCACGCGTGCTGGTGACCGGCGGCGCCTCCAACATCGGACGGGGGATCGTGCACGCCTTCGCCGCCGAGGGCAGCCGGGTCGTGCTCGCCGACGTCGACGAGGAGCAGGCCGAGCGGGTGGCCGTCGAGGCTCTCGAGCGGGGCGCCGCGGCCGTCGAGGTCGTGGCCGGCGACCTGACCACCGAGGGCGAGGCCCAGCGCGCCGCCGACCGCGCGGTCGAGACCTGGGGTGGCGTGGACGTCCTGGTGAACAACGCCGGCTGGAGCGTGCCGGGCTTCATCGCGAAGAACACCGACCGTGCGAACTGGCAGAAGACGGTCGAGATCAACTTCTTCACCGCCATCGCCGCCACCCAGGCGGTGCTCGGTCCGATGCGCGAGCAGGGCCGGGGCTCGATCGTGTTCATCGCCAGTGAGTCCGCCTTCGGGCAGATCCGTCAGGGCGTCTACGGGGCCACCAAGGCCGCCGTCGTCGCCCTCGCCCGCACCACCGCCCGGGAGCACGGGCGCCACGGCATCCGCTCCAACATCGTGTGCCCCGGCCTCGTCGTCCCCGACGGCCCCGAGGCCGTGGGTTCGAAGAGCCTGTGGGCGGTCGGCAAGGACAACGTCTTCAACGACGACCAGGCGCAGTACCTGCTCAAGGACACTCCCCTCGGCCGCCTCACCTCCGCCGAGGACGTCGCGGGCGCCGTGCTCTTCCTCGCCTCGGAGCGGATGTCGCGCCAGGTCACGGGACAGCTCTTCAGCGTCAGCGGCGGCTACACGATGCCCTGAGCGGCAACCGTCCCGGCCGCCTCAGCCGGCGCTCACGCGAGCACGGAGAAGCGCCAGTCCAGGACCGGCCTCTCGCCGTCGGCCGTGACCTCGGCCCGCAGGTCGAGCACCTGCCAGTCACCGGCCGGCCTCGTCCGCTCGACCGTGAAGCGGCTGGTGAGGGTGTCGCCCTCGTGCACGGGGCCGATGTGGTCGCAGGACTCCCAGGCGAGCACCGTGGCCAGGTCCGGCAGCGCCCGCAGCAGCTGCGAGGTCGCGACCGCGATGGTGTGGCCGCCGTAGACCAGCCGCCGGCCGCCGCCGGCGAACCGGTCGTGGTGCACCGCCGCGACGTTGAGGGTGAGCCGGGCCAGCTCGGGAGCGCTCGAGACGACGTCGCCGGTGGCGACCTCGAGCACCTCCCCCGCCTCCGGTACGACGCCGCGGACGCCCCCGCCGACGTAGGCCGAGCGGTCCCACTCCGGCACCAGCGCGAGCGGGTCGACCGGCGCGAGGTCGCGCCCGATCGCGTCCAGGTCGTCGGCGTGCCCGGTCGGCGCGGCGCCCTCGCTCAGTGGCAACATCGCGCAGCGGAAGAAGTCGACGACCGGGCGGGCCTCCTGGTCGACCGTCCGCATGTGCAGGGCGGCCAGGCCGGTGGGCGCACGACCCTCCCGGCGGGCGTTCTCGCGCAGGCCGACCACCGTCGTGGTGGTGCGCAGCGTGTCACCGATCAGCGGCTGGCGCAGGAGCGCGAAGCGCCGGTAGAAGAGGTTGGCCCGCACCCGCTGCGTGACCAGGGTCGTCTGGCCGACGGCGACATTGGTGACGAAGGAAGGACTCGCGACCGGCGCACGGGCGACCGAGCGGGCGAGGTGCTCGTCGAGGCAGAGCCGCCAGCGGTCGCCGACGATCGCCTGGTGCTGGGCAGCCCGGCCCTCGGAGAGGGTGACGCCGGGCGCGGCGTCGAAGACCTGGCCGACGGCGAGCTCGTCGAAGAACGGTCCCCCGACGCTCGTCATCACAGACCCGCCTTCGCCAGCACGCGGCGGGCGTCCTTGGCCATCGCCTCGTCGACGAGGGCACCGTCGACGACGGCAGCCCCCCGACCGTCGCCGGCCGCGGAGGCGAGGGTCGCGAGCACTCGCCGGGCGTGGTCGACGCGCCCCGGGGACGGAGTGAACCGCTCGTTGACAGCACCGACCTGTCGCGGGTGGATCGTCCACTTGGCGTCGAACCCGAGCCCCGCGGCCGCGTCGACCGCGGCCCGGAACACGTCGTCGGCGGAGACGCCGAGGAAGGGACCGTCGACGGCGGCGATGCCGGCGGCCCGGGAGTTCATCACCACCGCATCCTGCACCCCGCGCCAGCTGGCCAGGTCCACGTCACGCTCCCGGCCGAGCGAGGCGGCCAGGTCGGCATAGCCGACGATGACCGAGGTGAGCCGCCGGACGTCGCGCACGACGTCCGGCAGACCGAGCAGGCCCGTCGCCGTCTCGACCAGCGCCTGCACGCCGAGCGGCGTGGACCGGCCCGCCTCGGCCTCCAGCCCGTCGAGCAGCCGCTCCGCGAACCCCACGTCCGCGCGCGACTCGACCTTCGGCAGGACGACCGAGGAGACACCTGCGAGCCGTACGACGACCTCGAGGTCGCGGTGGCACCACGGGCTGCCCGGGGCGTTGACCCGGACCGCGAGCGCCACCCCCTCCGGAACGGCAGCCGCGTCCCAGTCGAACGCGGCCAGCTGGGCGCGGGCGCGGTCCTTGTCGTCGTGCGCGACGGCGTCCTCGAGGTCGATCACGACCTCGTCGGCACCGGAGGCGAGCGCCTTGGCGAGCTTGCGGTCGTCCCCCGCCGGGACGCAGAGGGCGGAACGGCGGGTGACCTGCGCGACGTTGACCACGGACATTCTTTTAATCTACATTAAACTCCGGACCTGGAGCAATCGACCCTGGAGGACGAGCAGATCATGGCGGCACTGTCGGCAGAAGAGCGTGAGGTCGTCGCACTCGTGCGCGAGTGGGTCGATCGCGAGGTCCGCGGGAACGTCCAGGAGCTCGAGCACGCGAACGAGTACCCCGAGAAGTGGATCGAGCAGATGAAGGAGCTCGGCATCTACGGGCTCGCCATCCCCGAGCCGTACGGCGAGGTCGCGGTCTCCATGCCCTGCTACGTCGAGGTGACCACGGAGCTGGCCCGGGGCTGGATGAGCCTCGCCGGCGCGATGGGCGGCCACACCGTGGTCGCCAAGCTGATCCTCCAGTTCGGCACCGAGGAGCAGAAGCAGGCCTACCTGCCGCGGATGGCCACCGGCGAGCTGCGCGCGACGATGGCGCTCACCGAGCCCGGTGGCGGCTCCGACCTCCAGGCGATGAAGACCGTGGCCCGCAAGCAGGGCGACGAGTACGTCGTCAACGGCTCCAAGACCTGGATCAGCAACGCCCGCCGCTCGGGCCTGATCGCCCTGCTCTGCAAGACCGACCCCGACGCGCGACCGCGCCACCAGGGCATCTCGATCCTGCTCGTCGAGCACGGACCGGGCCTGACCGTCTCCCGCGACCTGCCGAAGCTCGGCTACAAGGGCGTCGAGTCCTGCGAGCTCGCCTTCGACGACTTCCGCACCCCCACCTCGTCCCTCCTCGGCGAGGCCGAGGGCGAGGGCTTCGCCCAGATGATGCGCGGCCTCGAGACCGGACGCCTGCAGGTCGCCTCCCGCGCCCTCGGCGTCGGCCAGGCGGCCTTCGACGACGCCCTGGCCTACGCCCAGGTCCGCGAGTCGATGGGCAAGCCGATCTGGCAGCACCAGTCGATCGGCAACTACCTGGCCGAGATGGCGACCAAGCTGACCGCCGCCCGCCAGCTGACCCTCTTCGCCGCCGAGAAGTACGACGCCGGCGAGCGCTGCGACATGGAGGCCGGCATGGCGAAGCTCTACGCCTCCGAGGTGGGCATGGAGATCGCGCTGAACGCGGTGCGGATCCACGGCGGCTACGGCTACTCGACCGAGTACGACGTCGAGCGCTACTTCCGCGACGCCCCCCTGATGATCGTCGGGGAGGGCACCAACGAGATCCAGCGCAACGTCATCGCGGCCCAGCTGGTCAAGCGTGGTGGCCTGGGACGCTGAGCGCGCCCGGGTCACGTGAACATGTGAAGCCCGATTAGAATCCGGGCATGGCGAAGAAGTCCGGGAGCCCGACGGTGGCGTCGAACGCGGAGGGCAAGACCCTCGACAAGAAGTCGGCCCGCACGCGGGTGCGCATCCTCGACGCCGCCGCGCAGGTGCTCAGCGCCAAGGGCTACGCCGGCATGCGCCTGAGCGACGTGGCCGAGGTGGCCGAGCTCCAGGCACCGGCGATCTACTACTACTTCCCCTCGCGCGACGACCTCATCGAGGAGGTCATGTGGGTCGGACTGGCCGACATGCGCGAGTTCCTCACCAAGGCCCTCGGCGACGTGCCTGCCGATGCCACCGCGCTGGACCGGATCCTGGTCGCGGTCGAGACCCACCTGCGGCACGAGCTCGAGATCTCCGACTACACCACCGCCGCGATCCGCAACGCGGGGCAGCTGCCCGACCACATCCGCGAGCGCCACGACGCCGAGGAGCGGAAGTACGGCGCCGTGTGGCGCGAGCTCTTCAAGCGGGCAGCCGATGCCGGCGAGCTGCGCGAGGACCTCGATCCGTACCTCGCCCAGATGCTCGTGATGGGCACGATCAACTGGGCCGCCGAGTGGTGGCAGCCCAGCCGCGCGACCATCGACCGCGTCGTGGCCAACGCACAGTCCTACGTGCGGTCCGCGCTGACGCCCTGATCCGTTCGTGGCACGAGGCGGATCATCACGATGCTCAGCGCGACGATCCAGAAGCCCCAGGTCGGGACGGCCAGGTACCACGTCGTGATCCCGCGCGGCCCGAACGCGCCGTCCTTGAAGAAGATGATCAGGCCCTGGAAGGGCTCCGCTGCCGCGCACCACAGCGAGTACCAGCCCATCCACCGGGGGATGAACCCCGGTCCGTCCGCCTGCAGGATCAGCACCCCGATGATGACCATGGAGGCGGTCAGCGGCGGCCAGATCAGCATCGACCCGATCCAGGCGACGTCACTGAAGCCTTGGGTGATCTCGGGGTCCACGTCGCCGGCACGGTAGGCCGCCATCGCGAAGAAGGTCAGGTCGAAGCTGAGCAGGATGGGCGTCGACCCGAGGCTCATCATGGCGACCACGACCGCCGGCCTCGAGAGCTCCGGGCGACGCCAGAGCAGGACCCCGAGCTGGATCGACCAGGCGATGAGGAAGGCCATCGAGACCGAGCAGAAGGTGACCAGCAGCAGGACCCGCGTGCGGTTCTCGACCTAGAACCTGCCCGTCTCGGCCGCGGAGGCGCTGAAGCTCGGGGGCTGGGGTCCGAGCACCTCGAGTCCCAGCAGGCACAGGACCGCGAACACCAGTCCGCTCCACGCGAACGTCCTCTCCCAGCGCAGGCCCGCCCTCACGCCGTCCCTGCTCGCTCCCCCGTCGTCGACCGAGCGCGGCGTCACCGCGACCGCACCGGGTTCACCGGCCCCGCGGCTCACGACTGCATCCCGCGCAGGGCGCCGACGGTGTCGAGGTCGCGAACGTGACCGGCGGCGCGGGTGGCCATCGCTCCGAACATCGCGTCGCCCCGCTCGGTCGGCTGGACCCCCATCGACACCGGGAGGGTGAGCACGAGCGCGTAGAGCGCCTGGGACCGGTAGTCGAGCCAGCACTCGTCGAGCGAGTAGTCGCCCACGGCGTCATGGCTGGTGAGCCGCTGGTGGTAGTCCGCCACCAGACTCTTCTCGTTCTCCCTGCGGTCCGTCGGGGCGAGCGAGGTGCCGATCAGGTAGGAGACGTCGGTGGTTCCCGGGCCACTGGCCGCGCTCTGCCAGTCGACGATCACCGCGTCGCTGGTCCCCCGGCGAGCGTCGAAGAGGACGTTGTCGAGGCGGAGGTCGCCGTGCCACACGGTCCGCGGACGCTCGAGGGTCGACAGCCAGATGGGTGCCACCCCGCCCAGCTCGCGGATCACGTCGTGGAGGTCCGCGTCGACGTAGCGCCCGAAGCGGTCCAGCCACGCTTCGGTGATGGCCGGGATCTGCCCGGCCAGTGCACCCCACACGTGCTGGACCGGGAGCCAGCCGGCGTCCGCCCGGCCCCAGAAGCGCCCGTGCAGGTCGGCGGTGTGGCGGAGGACCGCTGCGACCTCGTCGACCGAGCCGCCCTCCCTTTGGTCGACCGACCGCGCGGGGGCCAGGTCCTCGAGCAGCAGCACGAAGTCCGTGCCGGAGCCCGCGACCTCGCCGAAGTGGCACCGGGGTACGGCGGCGCCAATCTGCGGAGCGAGCTCGCGGTAGAACGCCACCTCCCGCCCGTAGGCGTTGGTGCCCGCTGCCATGGCCAGGCTCGCCTCGTCGGTGCTGGGCACCTTGGCGACCACCGTCCGGGGCGCGCCAGCCGGAGCCGAGGCGTAGTCCAGGGTCAACCGCACGCTCGTCGCCATCTGCCCGGTGCCGACGGGCTCGGCACTCACGGAGGCGACCTCGATGCCCGCGGCGCCCTCGATGTGCGGTGAGATGCGCAGCATCGACTGCACCCGCTCGGGCGTGAGCTGCTCCTCCGGCCGGAGGGTGGTGGTGATGGTCTCGGACATGGTCTCTCCTCAGGAACGGGTCGCGCGGTAGGCGGGAAGGATGGGTGCGAGCTCGGCGGGCGAGGCGCCGTGCAGGATGACGCCGTCGGCACCGATGTCGAGCTGTTCGCGGATGGTCCGGGCACACTGCTCGGGCGTGCCGGTGGCGGCTGGTGCGGTCCACTCGGCCGGCAGGAGCGTCGCGATGTGCTCGATCTTGTCCAAGGTCGTCAGCGGGCTGTCGATCACCTTCATCGATCCGCCCACGTAGAACGACTGCACGACGGGGTCCTCCCGGAAGCGTCGCAGCGCTGCCGGGTCCCAGTCGTTGGTGCGGACCATCAGGTCGCCGTAGCCCTGCAGGTAGGTCGCGAGCCGGCCGACGGTCTTGCGGAGCCGCTGCTCCTCGCCGAGGTGCTCGCCGACGGTCGCGAGGCAGGCCCACACCTTCACCTGGTCCGGGTCGCGACCGGCCTGCTCGGCGGCCTCCTTGACCGTCGCCACCGAGCGCTTCAAGGTCTCGTCGGTGAAGAACGTGTGGAGAACGACCTGGTCGAACGCACGCCCGCCGAGCGCCAGTGACTGCGGCCCGAAGGCGACCAAGCCGAGCGGCACGTCCTCGTCGAAGGTCGGCGACAGGCGGAGCGCGGGATAGGAGCCGATCGCGCCGTCGTGGCCGACGATCGTCTCCCCGCGAAAGAGGCGGCGCGCGAGGCCGGCGAACTCCTCCAGCTGCGCCGTCGTGATCGCCGGGATCCCGAACGCCTTCTGCATCGGCACCACGCCGCGCCCGAGACCGAGGGTGAAGCGCCCGCCGGTGAGGCGATGCATCGTGGTGGCGAAGGCGGCCGTCACGACGGGGTGACGCAGGTTGTGGTTGGTGGCGGCGGTCGCGATCCGGATGCGCGTGGACGCGGCGCCGACCGCGCCGGAGATGGTGGCGGCCTCCTTGGTGTTCAACCGCTCGGAGATGAAACAGTGCCCGAGGCCGAGCTCCTCGGCGAGGCGCACCTCGTCGATGAGGTCGCGGGGACTCTCGGCCTCGCCGGCGAGGGTGTAGAAGCCGAGCTCGGTCATCTCCTCCACCCGGGTCGGCTCCGCGGCGTGCTGGTCGTTCATCCGAGCGCTCCTCCGGGCAGGCTCGCGCCCGGCGGCACGAAGATCGGGGTGGGCTCGCCTGACGACCAGCCGCCGTCGACGGGGATCTCGGCGCCGGTGATGTGGCGAGCATCTCCGCCCACTGCGAACGGCATCGCGGGCCTCACGGCCCTCATCGCGTCGCTCCCGCTGCGCGCCGGGTGCGCTTCGGCCGGGGACCAGCCTCCACGGCTGGAGCCACCCGCAGCACCCTGCGCAGGAAGCGGACCTGGTCGTCGCACACCTTCTCGTGCCACGGCTCACCGGTGTAGACGTCGAAGTGGTCGCAGGGGTAGTGGTGCACCGTCGCCCGCGCCCGCTCGGCCGCGATGGCGGCGGGGCGCGGCGGGGCGGAGCCGTCGAGGTCGGCGATCTGGACCAGGGCACGGCAGACCACCTCACCGGCGGCACGCACCGGCCGGTAGGACGCGATGGTCAGGAAGACCCGGGCGGCGAACTCGTTGCGCCAGGTCGGGCCGGCGACGCGCCGCATGCCCTCCTCGGCGCCCGGACTCGTCAGCGCCGCGACCGATCCGGGAGGGCCGACGACCGGGACGGTGACCGCCGGCCGGCCACGGCGTGCTGCGACGGCGTCGCGGAGCGCCAGCCCGCCCATCCGTGCCAGGAAGCCGAGCCCCCGTGACCGCGCCATGTCGAGCGCGACCGCCCGGCCGTCGGGCGCTGGCGTGAGCGCGACCATCGCCGCGAGGCGCGCGTCGTCCGCGGCGACCTGGAACACGTGACCACCCGAGAACGACACCCCCCAGGCCACGATGCGTTCCGGGTCGACGCCGTCGGTACGGCGCGCGGCCGCGATCACCGCGTGGTAGTCGGCGATCTGGCGCGCCGGGTCCACCAGCTGGCGCGGCTCGCCGCTCGACGCGGCGAAGTGGCGGTAGTCGAAGGTGATGACGTCGATGCCCGCGACGTTCATCGCCGCGACGAAGCCGTCGAGGCCGCTGTCCTGGGTGGCGCCGATGCCGTGCGCCATGACGACGCACGGCCTGCCCTGTGTGGCGGCGAGCTCGTCGGAGGGGGAGCGGTGGTGGCGGGCGTGCACCCGGTCGCCGTCGACGGCGACCAGGAGGTCGTGAGGCGTGGCCATGTCAGTCGTTCTCCAGTGCGGTGTCGTAGATGGACCTGGTCCAGACGTGGACGAGGATCCGGTGCAGCTCGACGGCGGCCGCCTCGTCCTCGTGGTTGCGCAGGTGGCGCTCGAGCATCCGCTCGTTGGCCGCGATGAGGACGCGAGCGAGCTGTTCGGCGTCCGGACCGGGCGGGGCCAGGCCCTCGGCGCGCTCGGTCTCGATGAACTCGGCGAGGAAGCCGACGTACCGCTCGATCCAGCGGTCCCATGCCGCGAAGGCGCCTGCGTCGCTCGCACGCGCCTCGAAGGCCGCCGCCATCAGGTCACGGTGGTCGCGCCACAGGTGGACCGTCTGGCCGAGGGCGGCCGCGACGTTCTCCAGACGGTTGCCCTCCTGCTGCAGGACCGCGCCGACCTCGACGCTCTGGGCGAGGAACAGGTCCTCGAGCATCGCGAACACCGCGTCCTGCTTGTTCGCGAAGTAGAAGTAGAAGACCGAGCGGTTCACCCCGGCAGCACGGGCGACGTCGGCGATGCTGATCGCCGACAACGGCGCGCTCGCCAGGAGTGCCTCGAGCGCAGCGAGGAGCTCGTCACGGCGTCGGTCGCCGCGCTCCTGGGGACGTGCCGGGTTGCGCCGCGGGATCGGCACCACCTCACCCGGCACGGACGGGCTCCGACGCTCGTCCCGCCAGGTCGATGCCGCCCGACCGCGCAGCGCGGCGGCGACCGGACGGCAGCTCCCGCCTGCGAATGTCGCGGTCGTAGTCGAAGTAGTCGAGCTGCTGGGTGTGGCGGGCGCTGGAGTTGAAGTGGCCGGTGTACTTCGCCTCGTCGGCGGCGATGACGCGCTCCATCTCCTCCTTCGACGGCGGACGGTAGGTGCCCGCGAGGTAGGCGGCAACGACCCGCGCCTGGCACTCCACGAACGGGAAGAGCGTCGGCAGCGCCTGCCCGAACCCCACGAAGAGCAGGTCGTCGATCGCGGGCTCGAGGATGCGCTTGTAGAGGTGCAGCACGTTGTCCGGCGCGGAGAGGAAGTCCGGGTCGAAGAACGGGAAGGTGATGTTGTAGCCCGTCGCGTAGATGATCACGTCCGCCTCGACCGAGCTGCCGTCGACGAAGTGGACCGTGCGCCCGTCGAGGCGCTCGATGTTGGGCTTGGGCTTCAGGTCGCCGGCGCCGAGGCGGAAGAGCAGGTCGTTGGACTGCGTGGGGTGAGCCTCGAGGAAGTGGTGGTTGGGCTGCGGGAGCCCGTACTTCACCGGGTCCCCGAACAACAGCTTCGGCAACGGCCGGAGGGCGCGCCGCTGCCACGACAGCGGGATGACCGGCAGCGTCACCGCGATCTTGTCGGCCGGCATCCCGAAGATGTACTTCGGCACGATCCAGGCACCCGAGCGCGTGGAGATGTGGACCTCGTTCTGCCACGCCTTCTGCGACAGTTCTGAGCAGATGTCGGCCGCGGAGTTCCCGATGCCGACCACCACGATCCGCTTGCCGCGCAGGTCGAGCGGCTCGGTCGGGTCGATGTAGGCGTGCGCGTGGATCGACTCGCCGGTGAACTCCCCGGGGAAGTCGGGCAGTCGGGGGTCCCAGTGGTGACCGTTGGCGACGACGAGAGCGTCGTACTCCCTCAGCTCGCCGTCCTGGGTGCGCAGCGTCCAGCCGCCTCCGTCCTTGCGTTCGGCGTGCTCGACGCCGTTGCGGAACCGGATGTGCTCGAGCAGCCCGAACTCGTCGGCGTAGGCGTCGAGGTACTCCTTGATCTCGGTGTGGTGCGGGTAGGTCGAGATGTGGGCCGGCATCGGGAAGTCCTTGAAGGACAGCCGCTCCTTGGACGTGTCGATGTGCAGCGAGCGGTAGGCGCTGCTGTGCCCGTTCGGGTTGCCGAACGCCCAGTTGCCGCCGATGCGGTCGGAGGTCTCGAAGCAGTCGTACCCGATGCCGGCGTCCTTGAGGTTCTTGCCGGTCGTGAGACCGCTGATGCCGGCGCCGATCACGGCGACGCGGGGTGATGCGCTCATGCCTGCTTGCTCCTGATGGGTCGGGGTCCCTGTGGCGGGCATCACTTAATCTAGATTCGATTCTGACACCCGTCAACATTTTTGGCGCGGCGATCCACCTTGGTCCATGACGATCTGGCGGATAGCGTTCCTTGAACACGGATTCGAAAATGGCGGGCAGCAGGCCCGGGAGGAACGAGGTGCGCGCCATGGGCGTCGACGTAGCAGTCACGAACCTGACGAAGCAGTTCGGCAAGCAGCTGATCTGGAAGGGCGTGTCGCTCACGCTGCCCGCGGGAGAGATCTCCGTCATGCTGGGCCCCTCGGGCACCGGCAAGTCGGTGTTCCTCAAGGCGCTGATCGGTCTGATC
>NZ_LMIT01000011.1:410219-410364 GCF_001428825.1 Nocardioides sp. Root240
TGCCGGCCTGGCCCGCGCGCTCGTGCTCGACCCCGAGATCCTGCTGATCGACGAGCCGGACTCCGGTCTCGACCCGGTCCGTACCTCGTTCATCAACCAGCTCTTCATCGACCTGAACGCCCAGATCGACGCGACCTTCCTGATC
>NZ_LMIT01000011.1:410459-449469 GCF_001428825.1 Nocardioides sp. Root240
CGCTCCTTCACCAAGGAAGCCGAACACGCCAGCGGCTCCCAGCAGCACTGACGCAGCGACGGCCGGCGGTCACACGGCCGACGGTGGCGCGCCCCGCCGCGGCGCTCGCGAGGCGCGGGCCGCCCCGGCCGGCTCAGACCGAGGCGGCCAGCTTCTCCTCGTGCGCCCTGCGCCGGGTCTCGGCGAAGGCGAGGGCGTCGTCCCAGGAGCCGCCCTTCATGATCTGCACGCGGTACTTCATGATCTCGGTCTGGCCGTTGACGGTCAGCGCGCCGATCAGGCGGTCTCCGCGGCGGTAGAGGGCGACCCAGCGACCGCCGGAAGCCGGGTCGCCGTCGACCAGCCGGACCTCGTCGGCGTCAGGGGAGCCGACGAACTGGATCCGCACGTCGTACCAGTCGGACCAGAAGTACGGCACGGTGCCGTAGGCCTTGGCGTTGTCAGGGTCGAGAGCGTTGCGGGCCGCGGCAGCGCCCTGCTCGGCGGCCGCGGTCCAGTTCTCCATCCGCTGGCGCTCACCCAGGGTGGGGTTGAACCAGTTGGCGACGTCGCCGGCGGCGTACACGCCCGGGATGCCCGTCCACAGGTTCTCGTCACAGACGATGCCGTTGTCCAGGGTCAGCCCGGAACCGGCGAGCCAGTCGACCGACGGGATCACGCCGATGCCGACCACGACCAGGTCGGCGTCGATCGCCGAGCCGTCGGCGAGCACGACCCGCTCGACCTTGCCGTCGCCCTCGATCGCGGACACCCCGACCCCGCAACGCAGGGTCGTGCCGTTGAGCTCGTGCAGCGAGGCGATCGCGGCACCCATCTCGTGGCCGGTCGCCCGGACCAACGGCGTGGGCAGCGCCTCGACGATGGTGGCCTCGAGGCCGCGCTTGCGCGCGGTCGAGGCGATCTCGGAGCCGATGAACCCGGCACCGATGACGACGGTGCGAGCACCCGCCTCGAGCTTGTCGCGGACGGCCAGCGAGTCGTCCAGGGTCCGCAGCGGGTACACCCCGTCGAGGCCCTCGGTCCCCGGCAGCACCCGGGCGTGGGCGCCGGTCGCGATCACCAGCGCGTCGTAGGCGATCGCATCGTCGCCGACCGTGACCAGACGTGCATCGGTGTCGAGCGCCGTGGCCGGCGCGCCGAGGCGGACGTCGACACCGAGCTCGTCGCGCAGCGTCTCCTCGGTGCGGAACCACGGCACCTCCGGGAGTGCGCCGGACTCGTCCGCCGCACCCAGGAAGGCCTTCGACAGCGGGGGCCGGTCGTAGGGCAGGTGCTCCTCCGCCCCGATCAGGACGATCTCGCCGTCGTACCCGGTCTTGCGGGCGGCCTCGACGGCCCGGAGGCCGGCAAGGGAGGCACCGACCACCACCAGGCGTCGGACCTCGGTCACTGGTCGACGATCTTCAGCGCCTCGGTCGGGCAGCCGTTGACGGCCTCCTCGACCTCCTGCAGCTCGGTGTCGCTGATCTCCGCCTTGAGCAGGAGCAGCTCGCCGTCGTCGTTGACCTCGAAGAAGTCGGGCGCGAGCGACTCACAGATCCCCAGGCCCGTGCACTTGTCGAAATCGACCGTCACACACTTCATCGTCTTCTCCGTTCCGGGTACGTCCTCGTCCCCACAGCATAACTTGACTTATGCTCGTTGGCGAGACCCCATCCATTTTTTTCTTATCGAAATTAGAAACTGGTCATCCGGCGGCCGGCGGGAAGGCCGCGGCGATCTTGCCGGCGACGATCTCTGCCGTCTCGGCGCAGGCAGTGGTGCCGCCGTTCGCGTACTCCTTGACGGCGTCCCCGACGTTCCAGAGGCCGGTGAGCGGGGTGTCGTGCGACATGTCGAAGCCGGCGACGGCGCGCTGCGGCGGCCAGCCGTCGCGGGTGGTCACCCGGCTCAGGATCCGGGCCCGGTCGTCGAAGCCGGGAATGGTCTCGCGCAGGTCCTCGAGCAGCAGGGCGTACTCGGCCTCCTCGTCGAAGTCGCCGACCGCCGGCTTGGGCACACCCGTCCCGGTGTAGAGGTTCCAGCCCTCTGGGGCCATCTCGGGGCAGGTGTCGGTGAAGTTCGCGATGTAGGCCAGGCGGCGGGAGGTCGCGAAGCTCAGCATGCCGGGCGCATCGACCAACCGCTCCTGGCTGGCGAAGTTGTAGGTGATCATCGCGGTCGGTCGGTCGTTGCGCTTGACCTCGTCGAGGTAGTCGGCGTCGAACGCCTGCGAACCGACCAGGGCGACCGTCGCGGCCGGGCCCACGTTGCTGACCACCACAGGGGCCGTGAGGGTCTCGCCGCCGGCGAGCACCACGCCCGCGACGCGGCCGTCCTCGACCAGGATCCGCTCGACCTCGGTCGAGAGCCGGACCTCGCCGCCGTCACGCTCGATGGCGCCGGCGAGTGCCTTCCACACACCGATCGTGCCCTCCGGGTGGAACCCGAAGCGCTTGAACGCGCTCTTGCGCGTGAAGTAGGTCAGGAACACCTTGGCCGGCAGCTCCTCGGAGCCGACCGAGAACACCGAGGCGGCCATGTTGCGGAAGATGCCGTGCACGCCTTCGTTCTTCGTGTACCTCGACACCCACTCCTGGAGGGTCATCTGGTCCTCGGGGAGGGCGGCGTCGTCCTTGCGCGCCGCCCCGATGCCGCCGACCAGCTTCGCGCCCTGCCGGGTGAGCTTCTGCAGCAGGAAGCCCCAACCGCCGCCAGTGACGTCCACGTCCTTGCCCTTGATCCGGTAGAGGATCGGCGGGCTCGGCTCACGGATCTCCCAAGGCAGGTCGAGCTCGCGGAAGGTGCGCTCGGTGAAGGTCCCGCACTCGATGACGATGGCGCCGTCGTTGACCTTGAAGCCGTCCACGTCGGTCGTCGACGCGCGGCCGCCGACCTTGTCGAGGCGCTCGAGGACGAGCGTGCGGTAGCCCTGGTGCTGGAGGCGGGCGGCCGTGAAGAGGCCGGCGGCGCCGGCGCCGATCACGATCGCGTCGAAGTTGTCGGTCATGGGTTCTCCTGGATCAGTAGGACCGCGGCAGGCCGAGGGAGGTCTGCGCGACGAAGTTGAGGACCATCTCCCGGCTGACCGGGGCGGTGCGCATGAGGCGGGTCACGAACCAGAGCTCGGAGAGCCCGTACTCGTGCGCGAGGCCGTTGCCGCCGTGGGTCTGGATGGACTGGTCGAGCGCCTTGAGCGCCGCCTCGGCGCCGACGTACTTGGCGATGTTGGCGGCCTCCGCCGCACCGGCGTCGCCCTCGTCGTACAGGACGGCGGCGTGCTGCGTGGCCAGCCGGGCCATCTCCACGTCGATGTGCGCCGCAGCGAGCGGGTGGGCAACGCCCTGGTGCTGGCCGATCGGGACCGACCAGACCTGGCGCGTCTTGGCGTAGTCGGCGGCCTTCTCGACCGCGTAGCGACCGACGCCGGAGGTGATGGCGCCGACCATGATCCGCTCGGGGTTGAGGGCGGCGAAGACCTGGCGCAGGCCGTTGCCGGCCTCCCCGACGAGCCACTCCGGCTCGACCCGGACGTCGTCGAAGAAGACCGTGAACTGCTTGTCCGGCGAGACGATCGACGTCGGGATCCGCTGGAAGCTCAGGCCCGGGGCGTCGGTCGGCACCAGGAAGATCGAGAGCTTCTTCCTCTCCGGCGTCGACAGCTCCGCGTCGCGGGTGACGACGAGGATCGCGTCGCACTGGTCGATCGCGGAGATGTAGTACTTGGTGCCGCTGATCCGCCAGCCGTCGCCATCGCGTGTCGCCGTGGTGGAGACCTCGTGGCTGTTGGAGCCGGCGTCGGGCTCGGTGAGGCCGAAGGCCACCTTCCGGGTGCCGTCGGCGATGCCGGTCACCCACTCCTGCTTCTGCTCCTCGGAGCCGTGCGCCACCAACAGCGAGCCGATCATGGCCGGCGAGATGACCCACACGAGCATGGGCATGCCGTGCGCCGAGAGCTCCTCGACGACGACCACGGCCTCCTGCATGCCGCCACCGCCGCCGCCGTACTCCTCCGGGAGGTGGACGCCGAGGAGGCCGGCCTGACCGAGCTCGGCCCACAGCTCCGTGACGTCCTCCCCGGCGTGCGAGCGCTCGAGGAAGTACTTCTGGTCGTAGCGGGCGCAGATCTTGGCGACCGTCTCGCGGATGGCGCGGTGCTCGTCGGTGTCACGGATGAGGCCGGTCATGATGCAGCTCCTTCGAGGGACTTGTTGGCCTGCCGGCATGCCCACGACATGACCAGCAGGAAGACGCAATAGGTGGTGAGGGCGAGCCAGAAGACGAAGAGCCCGTTCCAGGCGAAGGGCCCGCTCTTGAAGAAGTAGGCGAGCGGGTCCGGCAGGAACGAGAAGGCGATGAAGAAGTTGAGGTAGGCCACCCAACGCGGCATCAGCGACGCCGGGTCACGCAGGATCGCCACGCCCACCGCGACGTTCTGGACGATGAACGGGGTGATGCCGCAGAAGAGCAGCAGCCACGCCAGGTCGCACAGCAGGACGACCTCGCTGGGGTCGCGGTCGCCCCGGAAGCCCGCCAGGGCGAAGATCAGGTGCGGGAACATGTTGATCAGGACCGTCGTGGTGGCGGCGATGGCCTGGACGACCGCCAGCAACGGGAAGCCCGTCGGCTCCATCCGCCGCAGGTGCAGGGAGATCAACGCCAGCTGGGGGATCATCAGCACCACGCCGACCGAGCCGATCAGGAAGCCGGCCCGGACCCGGGTCGGGTCGTCGAGGAAGAACCGGGCGACCTCCTGCTGGTCCCCCGGCCCGATCGGCACCGGGAGGAACCCGGCGACGAGCCACCCGGCGAGGGTGACGACCACGGCGAGCGGCCCGGTCAGGGCCGCGAGGTCGGCGATCTTCTTCACAGTGTTCTCCTGGTTCTCAGCGGCCGCGGAAGGTCGGGCGCTGCTTGGCGAGGAAGGCATCGAGGGCGTCGGCGGCGTCGGCGGTCTCCGCGCACGCCACGAGCGACTCCACCTCCGCACCGAGCTGGTCGGGCAGGCTGCGGTCCCAGGACTCGCGCAGCAGGGCGCGCATGCGCGAGAAGGCCCGGGTGGGCCCGTGGGCGAGGCGCTGGGCCAGTTCCTCGCCGCGGGCTCGCGCCTCGGCGGCGGGGACGACCTCGGCGACCATGCCCCAGTCCAGTGCCTGCTGCGCGGTGATGGGCTCGTTGAGCAGGTAGGCGCGGGCCGCGCGGGCCGGTCCGATCAGCCGGGGAAGGTGCCAGGTGCCACCCCCGTCACCGCTGAGACCGATCGCCGCGAACGCGGTGACGAACCGCGCGTCGTCGGCGGCCACGACGACGTCGGCGGCGTAGACGAAGCCGAGGCCACCGCCGGCCACCGCACCGTGGGCCACCGCGACGATCGGGACGTCGAGGGTCGCGAGCACCTGGAAGGCCAGGTGGAAGGGCGTGGTCATCTGGCGCAGGGTCGGGCCGAGTCCCTCGGTGGCCGCCGTGCTCGTGAAGTAGGGGATGTCGCCGCCCACGGTCAGGGCCGGGCCGTCGCCGGCGATCAGCAGCGCACGCACCGAGGGGTCCCCGGCCACACGGACGACTGCCGCGAGGAACTCGTCGGCCAGCCGCTGGTCGATCGCGTTGCGCTCCGCCGGCCGGGCGAGGCACAGGGTCGCCAATCCGTCGTCGATCGTGAGGTCGAGGGTCTCGAACGACGCCGGTGGTTCGCCGAGCGCTCCGACGAAGGCCGCCGAGTCGGTCAGCTGGGTGAGCCCGCAGATCCGGCCGTCACGCAACTCCCACTGGTGCACGAACCACGCCTCGAACGCGAGTCCGCTCGCGCGGCCCCTGCCACGGTAGGTCCCCTGCACCTGCAGGCGACCGTCCTGCAGCGTCGTGTACGACGCAGGCTCGGCCCGCACCCGCCAATGGGTCCCGATCGCGAACCAGCCGTCGCGGACCATCGCCGCCGGTCCGGCGTGCTCCCCGCCGATCCCGAACGGGAGCCCGGGGGTCAGGCGGCCGACGAAGTCGTCGGCGAGGAACGCCACGATCGCGTCCCGGTCGCCCGCTGCGAGGGCGTCGTACATGCCCTCGACCAGCGACTGGCGCATCACGTCCACGTCGTTCACATAATTGAATATAGATTAAATGAATCGCTGACGGCAAGACCCGTGACGGATGCCACCGGCCCTCGACTCAGCGACCGGCGGTGACGACGCGCAGCCACACGTGCGCGAGCGCGGCGGCGACCTCGGGGCGCGGCTCCCCGCTTCCCACGATGCTGCGGACGTCTCGCCGCATGGCGTCGAACGTCGCTCCCACGAGCAGCTGCGCCAGCGACTCCACCGACGGACTCCCGGACGCGAGACGCGGGCCGAGGTCCCTGCGCAGCCGGTCCGTGGCCCGCTCGGTCAGGTGCGCCTCCCAGGCGCCCACCAACTGCGCCGCCTCCTCGTCGACGGCGGCAGCGCGAACCATCGCGTCCATCAGCCGCGCATTGGCGCGCCACAGGTCCACGGTGGCCGCGAGTGCCTCGGCCACCCCGGAGGCCGGGTCGTCGCCCGGGTGCTCGTACCAGGCGGCAGCGACGCCGACGTACTCATCGAGGAGGTCCTCGAGCACCGCCGCGACGACGGCACCCTTCGTCGGGAAGTGGAAGTAGAACGCGGGCCGCGTCACCTCGGCCCGGCGCGTGATCTCCGCGATCGAGATCTCTCCGAACGACCGGGTCTCGAGCAGGTGCACGACGACCTCGAGGATCCGTCGTCGGGTCCGCTCGCCCTTGGTGGTCACGACGACTGTCTACCGGAACCGGTCGACCGGACACATAATTGACGCCCGTAAATTCTGTGCTACTTTTTTGAATCCTGATTCGACAACGCACAGGAGGCAGCAGTGCTCCCGACCATCGCCACCGTCCGCGACGCCGCCTTGGGGGTCGCTCCGTGGGTCCCCGGCCACCATCGCCACGGGCTGGACTCGCTCCGGCCGGAGGAGTTCACCAACGCTCTCGCCGGGAACGTCCCCGGCGCCCGGGTCGAGGACCTGCGGGTCGAGATCGACTCCCGCGGCACGACAGACCGGGCCCGGATCCATCTCGCCTGGAACGCCGCCGGGCGCGACGCCGCCCTGCCCGCGACGGCCTTCGCCAAGGGGACCTCCTCGCAGCTCGCGCCCCGCGTCATCGTGTCCACCTTCGGCTGCCACACCTACGAGACGCGCTTCTTCCAGCAGATCCATCCGTCGGTGGCGGACCTGACGATCGCTCCCTACGTCGCCCGGTCCGGCAGCGGCGGCCGCTACGTCCTGGCGTTCGAGGACCTCGCGCTCCGCGACGGTGGAGTCACCTTCTACGACGCGGACGACGACGCCCCGCAGGAGCACGCCGAGGCCGTCGTCGAGCTGCTCGCGACGCTGCACGGACGATTCTGGAGGTCGCCACGCTTCGCCACGGACCTGTCCTGGCTGCAGACCTATGCCGGACGGCCGGGTGGCGGCTTCATGAAGCACTTCTTCACCTGGAGCGAGAAGAAGTTCATGGCCCAGGACCGGGTCGTGCCCGAACCCGTGCGGCGCCTGACGAAGGACTACGTGAGGAACCAGGGCCGCCTCACCCGCGTCTGGGAGGCCATGCCCCAGACGCTGTGCCACGGTGACACGCACCTCGGCAACACCTTCGCGAACGCCGACGGCAGCGCCGGCATCTACGACTGGCAAGTCTTCCACCGGATGAACGGGCTGCGCGACTTCGCGTACTTCCTCATGCACTCGATCCCGACCGAGCTGCGCCGGGCCGAGGAGAAGAGCCTGCTGGAGCGCTACCTCCGGGTCCTCGCCGACAGCGGCGCCGGCTCCGACGTACCGTCGTTCGCCGAGGCGTGGGACACCTACCGCCTGCTGACGGTGGACGGCTGGATCGCGATCGTCTTCACCCTGGCGGCCGGCGGGATGCAGCCCGACGACCGGATGGAGGTCACCGCGGTGCGGGCGATCAACACCCTCGTGGACCTCGACGTCGAACAGGCGGTGCGCTCGGCGATCCGGGGATGACCCCTGGGCGCCCGCGACCTCCGCAGGCCGGTCCCGCACCCCCGTCCGCGACCGGCAGGAGCACGCTTGGACGACGAAACTCACGCTTGGACGAGGAAGCTTCGTCGTCCAAGCGTGAGTTTCGTCGTCCAAGCACGGGAGTTTCACCGGCCGGCCGGTGAAACTCCCACTCTGCCGATCACGCCAGCCGGAGGTCAGCCGCGCTCGCTGCCCACGACCGACACGAACGACACGCACCCACCGGGCCGGCCGCCGAGGTTGTGGGTGAGAGCCAGCCGGGGGTCGGCGAGCTGGCGCTCGCCGGCCTCGCCGCGCAGCTGCAGCCACGCCTCGTAGAGCATCCGCAGCCCCGAGGCGCCGACCGGGTGACCGAAGGACTTCAGCCCGCCGTCGACGTTGACCGGGAGGCGTCCGCCCAGGTCGAACTCCCCCGCGAGCACGTCCTTCCACGCCTGGCCGCGCGCGGTGAACCCGAGGTCCTCCATCAGCACGATCTCGGTCGGCGTGAAGCAGTCGTGGACCTCGGCGAGCGAGATCTCGGCACGGGGGTCGGTGATCCCGGCCTGGGCGTAGGCGTCCGTGGCCGAGTGGACGACCTCCGGGAAGGTCGTGAAGTCGTACGACGGGTCGAGGCCACCGCGCATCGGGCCGGCCGCGAGGGACAGCGCCTTCACGAAGATCGGTCGGTCGGTGTAGTCGTAGGCCTGCTCGGCCGGCACGACCAGCGCCGCGGCCGCGCCGTCGGAGACGCCGGAGCAGTCGAAGATGCCGAGCCGGCCCGCCACCTTCGGCGCACCCTCGATGGTCTCCCGGGACACCTCCTTGCGGAACTGCGCCTTGACGTTGCGCGCCCCGTTGACGTGGTTCTTCCACGCGACATGGGTCATCGCCTCGCGCATCGCGGCGGGATCGACGCCGTACTTCGCCGTGTACGCCGGGTCGAGCAGCGAGAACGCCGCCGGCGCTGTCAGGGACAGCTCCGCGGCGGTGCCGTCGGAGGGCGGGTCGGCGCGCAGGAGGCCCGAGAACCCAGAGTCCTTGAGCTTCTCGACGCCCACGGCCATCACCCGGTCGTAGGCGCCCGATGCCACGGCGTAGCAGGCGTTGCGGAAGGACTCCGACCCGGTCGCGCAGTAGTTCTCGACACGGGTGACCGGCTTGTGGTCGATGCCGAGCGGGCGGCTCAGGGTCAGGCCCGACTGGCCGGAGCCCAGCGTGCCGAGCCAGTAGGCGTCGACGTCGTCGCGCTCCACGCCAGCCGAGCCGAGCGCCTCGCCGACCGCCTCGAGCAGCAGGTCGTCGGTCGACGACTCCCAGCGCTCGCCGAACCGGGTGCAGCCCATGCCGACGATCGCGACGGCGTCCTTGATCCCCTTGCTGGCCATCAGCGCACCCGCGCCTTCCAGAAGTAGTTGTGCACGTTGCCCGCGGTGAACAGGCGGCGGAACACCAGGCCCACCTCGGTGCCGACGTCGATGAGGCCCGGGTCGGCGTCCGCCACCTCGAGCGTGGTCCGTCCGCCGCCCTCGAAGTCGACGACCACGTCGACCACGGGCGGGGACGGCGAGAACGCCAGGCGGTCGATCGTGAAGGTCGCCACCTTGCCGGTCAGGTCGGCGACGGACTCCGGCTCCATGGCATCCACCGCCGAGCAGGAGCGGCAGACGCGCAGCGGCGGCAGGTGGAGGAAGCCGCAGGCGGTGCAGCGCGAGCCCGTGAAACCGAACTTCCACTCCCCCGCCCGGTACGACGGCGGTCCGGCGGGCCGGTCGGGCTCGGGCCGGCGCGGCAGCTCCCGCTCGAGGAGCCCGCGCCAGGACAGGTAGGTCGGGTAGCGGACCTCGCGCCCGGTCTCCAGCTGGGCGGCGACCGAGCGGGCCGCCCGGTGCGACGGGAGCAGCGGGGTGGTGCGCAGCAGCAGGCCGTCGCAGCCGTCGACGGCCGACAACACGAGGATCGTCTCGTCGGGGCCGGCGGTGTCGAGCACCGCGGCCAGGCCGAGCAGCGGATCAGCGGCGCCGGAGAAGCCGATCGGTGACCCGCTCGAAGAGAGCGCGCCCTTGACCAGCGCACCCGCACGCTTGGTGATCCCGGCGTTCCCGCTCGTCACCACGACGTGGTCGGCCTCGGCCAGTCCGGCGTCGTCGAGCAGGCGGGCCGCGACGGAGCGCACCAAGCCGGCGTACTGCTCGAACCCGAAGCGCTCCTCCCACTGCTCGCCGGTCGTGCGCTGCGGATCCCGCCAGCGGTCCAGCAGCTCCAGCGTGTCGCCGGCAGAGCCCAGCACCTCCGCGATCGCCGGTCCCTCGCCCAGGAGCAGCGCGGCCGCGCCGTCACCGCCGCCCTTCTCGTCGAGTGATCCCGGCTTGCCGACGCGGACGTCGGCAGCGACCACGAGGCCGCCGGTGGCAAGGGCCGCGCGGAGCGCGGCGAAGGTCGACCGGGCGGATCCGACGAGGTCGGCAGCCGGGACCGAGGACGGCAGCCGCAGGGCGGCGTGCACGGCGGCGGCATTCGTCTTGTCGAGGTACGGCGGCGTGGTGCTCGCCCACCACAGCGAGCCGGGGGCGGGCAGGCCGCGCGCGGCCTCGACCGCCATGGTGGTGGCGTCCTCGTCGAAGGAGGCGACCACCCGCCGGCCGCGCACACCGCTGTCCGCCCCGAGCCGGTACGACGGCAGGTAGGCGCCGTAGGCCAGCACTCCGATGGTCATGAGGACACTCCCCGGAACAGGGCGGCGATCCCCTGGCCGCCGCCGATGCACATGGTCTCCAGCGCCAGGCCACCCTTGCGGCGGTCCAGCTCGTGGAGCATGGTCGTCAGGATCCGCACGCCGGTGGCGCCGATCGGGTGCCCGAGGGAGATGCCGGAGCCGTTGACGTTGAGCCGGTCCTCGACCTCGTCGAGCTTCACGCCCCAGCCCTGCAGCACCGCGAGCACCTGCACGGCGAAGGCCTCGTTGACCTCGATCAGGTCGAGGTCGTCGAAGCCGACGCCGGTGCGGGCGAAGAGGCGCTGGACGGCGGAGACGGGGCCGATGCCCATGATCGACGGGTCGACGCCGGCCGCGGCCCAGCCCTCGAACCAGGCGATCGGCTCGAGGCCGAGCTCGTCGAGGCGGTCCTCGGCCACGACCAGGCAGGCGGCCGCGGCGTCGTTCTGCTGGGCGGCGTTGCCGGCGGTGACGGTGCCACCCGGCGTGATCGTGCGCAGCCGGCCCAGGGTCTCCATCGACGACTCGGGCCGCACGCCCTCGTCCCGGTCGAACACGAGGGCGTCGCCGCGGCGTTGCGGGACGGACACCGCGACCACCTCGTCGACGAACACGCCGGACTCCCAGGCGGCGGCCGCGCGCTGGTGGCTGCGCACCGAGAAGGCGTCCGCCTCCTCACGACCGATGCCGAACTGCGTGGCGAGGTTCTCGGCGGTCTCGATCATCCCGCTGATCCGGCCGAAGCGCTCCTCTGGCTGGGAGCGCTCGCGACCACGGTCGAGGCGGTCGTAGAGCGTCTGGTTGCCCGATCGGGAGCCCCAACGGGCGGTGGTCGTGTAGTGCTCGATGTTGCTCATCGACTCGACACCGCCGGCGACGACCACGTCGGCCGCGCCGGTCTGCACGGTCATCGCCGCGGTGATGACCGCCTGCAGGCCGCCCCCGCAGCGGCGGTCGGTCTGGAACCCGGGCACCTCGATCGGCATGCCGGCCGCGAGCGCGGCCCACCGGCCGATGCACGGGGCCTCGGAGTTCGCGTAGGACTGGGCGAAGGCGACGTCCTCGATCACGGCGGGGTCCACGCCGGTCCGTGCGACCAGCGCCTTGATCACCTCGGCCGCGAGCTGCTCGGCGGGGAGCGGTCGGAGGGCTCCCCCGAACCCCCCGACCGCGGTCCGCACGGGCCCGACGATGGCGACACGCCTCAGGCTGGTCATCGGAAGTCTCCTCACACCGACGCCAGCACGCGGTCCGCGTGGGCGTCGAGCTCTGCTCGATGGGCCGGGTCGGCGACGGCGATCATCCGCTCGACCCGCTGGTTCAAGGTGGCGCCGCGCAGGTCCGCGACGCCGTGCTCGGTGACGACGACGATCCCCTCGCTGCGGGGCGTCGAGACCGGACCGGACAGGCGGCTGACGATCCGCTGGACCGGGCCGCTGCGGCTGCGCGCGGTCGAGGGCAGTGCCACGATCGGTACCCCGCCGGGCGAGCTCGCCGCGCCGCGCAGGAAGTCGACGGCGCCGCCGACCGCGCCGACGTACCGGCCCCCGGCGAGCTCGCTGTTGACCTGGCCGGTCAGGTCGACCTCGATGGCGGCGTTCACCGCCACCAGCCGGTACGACGCCGCGAGCACCGCCGGGTCGTGGGTGTAGCCCGTGGACCGCAGCTCCACGGCCGGGTTGCGGTGAGCCCAACCGAACAGCTCGGTCGTGCCCCCGAAGAGCCCCCCGATCGCGACGCCGCGGTCGAGGGTCTTGCGCGCACCGGTGGCGACACCCGCCTCGACGAGGCGCATCGCGGTGTCGTTGATGATCCCGGAGTGGATCCCGAGGTCACGGTGACCGAAGAGCTCGGCGAGCACCGCCTCCGGCAGGGCGCCGATGCCGAACTGAAGGGTGGCGCCGTCCGGCACGAGCGCGGCGACCCGGCGGGCCACGGCACGCGCGTCGTCACCGACCGCGGGGGTAGGCAGCTGGCCGGGCGGGCGGGAGACCTCGATGGCCGCCGTGAACCGGTCGGCCGTCAGCGTGCGCGCGCCGAGGGTGAAGGGCACCTGGTCGTTGATCTCGGCGATCACGACCCGTGCACTGTCGAGGGCGGCGGAGAAGTAGTCGTCGCCGAGGCCGAGGCTGTGCCGCCCCTGCTCGTCGGGCGGGGAGACCTGCACGAGCACGACGTCGGCGTGCAGGTCGCCGCCGTGGGCCAGCAGTCCGGGAAGCGTCGAGTAGTGCACCGGCCAGATCTCCAGACGGCCTGCTGCGTGCAGCGCTGCGTTGGTGCCGGCGCCGCAGTAGGAGTGCACGACCAGCGAGTCCGGCACCGTGGCCGCCGTCAGCGCGCTCTCTGCGGGGATGCCCACGAAGCAGCGCAGGTCGCCGATCGCGTCGGCCTGCCGGACCAGCTCCTCCACGAGCGTGGTCGGCTCGGCGCACGTCTGGCCCCAGGTGACCGTGTCACCGGGCCGGACGTGCTGCGCGAGGTCGATCCTCACCCGCGCCACCGCTCGTGGGACGGGTCGAGGAGCTGGGTCAGGTGGCCCTCGCCGAGCCAGACGATCGACTCGAGCTCGAGCGCGTCGAGGTGACGCACCCGGCCGGTGCGCAGGTCCTCGACCCGCAGCCGCACCGAGTTGCCCTCGCGGTCCAGTCGGACCGCGATCGAGGCGAACTCGCTCTCGACCACCCGCCCCTGGGGCACGACGACGTCGTCGGCGCCCTCCTCGAGCCCGACCTCGTGGTGCGGTCCCTCCTCGTGGCGGGTCATCAGATCAGGAAGCCGAGGGTCGGGACGGCCCGCTCGTTGTCGGCGAGCACGACCTTCTTGTAGACGAGGCGGATCGCGCCGTCGACCTTCCGCAGCCGGTACGTCGTACGGCCGCCCCAGATCGTGTTGCCCCGCTCCCGGGACTCGAAGGCGATGAAGTTGGCGCCGATCTCGAGGTCCACGGAGCCGGCCGCGTTCGCACGTCCGCCGAGGAGCTCGACGTTGCCGATGATGCGGCGCAGGTTGGACGGCGGCGCCTGCGCGTAGCGCTTGCCGGTCCTGACCTGCTTCATCCGCGTCGAGATCCGGCTGCGGTTGTCGAAGATGATCGAGACCTTGGCGCGCGGGTGGTCACCCTCGCCGTCGACCGGCACCCAGTAGAGCGCGTCGTCGGTCCACAGGGCCTCCCAGCCGTCGTAGTCGTTCTCGTCGGCCAGCCGGGCCTCCTTGTAGAGGAACTGCTCGACCTCCCGCACCTCCCACCCGTGCGGGACGTCGACCAGCTCTCCGGCGGTGTCGGGGCGGGGCGGCAGCTCCGTCAGGTCCAGCGTCATCGGTCCTCAGCCTCCATC
This sequence comes from Nocardioides sp. Root240, assembly GCF_001428825.1. Lineage (GTDB taxonomy): Bacteria > Actinomycetota > Actinomycetes > Propionibacteriales > Nocardioidaceae > Nocardioides. The sequence continues at coordinate 424,503 of NZ_LMIT01000011.1, forward strand.
AGCGACTTGTAGTGGTTCCAGAACCCGCGCATGCCGGTCTCGTCGGTCGCGGCGCCGATCGTGAAGCCGTCGGCGTCGACGCTCTCGCGGACCAGGCCGCGGCGCACGTCGAGCCACTCCGGGTCGGCCATGGCGACCCCGCGCTGGTTGCGCTCGTACATCTCGGTGTCGTCGGCCAGCAGCATGCCGGCCGGGCCGACGGACCCGATCGACTGGGAGACCATGCGCTGGTTGAGCTCGTGACCGCCGTCGATCTGCACCGCGGTGGAGTACTGCACGCACTCGCCCACGCCGACGGGCTGGATGTTGAAGACCTGGATCTCGGCGATGAAGAGGTTCGGGAAGATCATCACGTGGGGCGCGCCCTCGATCATCCGCCGGTTCGCCTCGTCCTCCCCGAAGGCGTCCTTCATCGCCTGCACGTACGACGGCACCCGGTCAGGCGTCGTACCGAACCACCGCATCGGCTCCGCGAACTCGCGGAACTCCGGGCGCAGGTCGTTCTCGCTGTGCCCGTCGCCCAGGTTGCGGGTCACCGCGGTCGAGTTGTCGCTGTAGAGCGCACCGATCGGGCTGCCGGTCACACCGAAGATCGAGCCGTGCACGAACTGCGGGTGGTACCCGTCGGTCTCGTTCTCGGCGAGGAACTTCCAGTTGGCCCTGGTCCGGTGCCGCAGCCAGCCGGCGTCGAGCGCGACCCTGCCCTCGGGGGACAGCCCGACCAGACGGTCGATCTCGCCCTTCGCCGCACCGAGGTGCTCGTCGAGCGAGGGACCGTCCTCGGCGAGGCTGCCGAACACGAAGCCCTGGTAGGAGTCGACGCGCGCGACCTTGCCCATGCCCAGCGGCAGCTGGTTCTTGCCGCCGTAGCCCTTGTTGTAGGGGTAGCCCAGCAGCTCGCCGGTGTTGCGGTAGGTCCAGCCGTGGTACGGGCACCGGAAGGAGCTCGAGTTGCCGGCCTGGTCGTCGCAGACCTGCAGGCCGCGGTGGGCGCACCGGTTGATCAGCAGGTGCACCTCACCGTCCTTGTCGCGCGTCATCACGACGTCCTGGTCGGCGAGCTGCTTGCGCACGTAGTCGTTGGGCTGCGGGACCTCGCTCTCGTGACCGACGAAGACCCACGTCCGGTGCCAGATCTTGCGCAGCTCCTCGGCGTAGATCGACGGGTCGGTGTAGAGCGTGCCGTGCACGCGGGCGGGCTGGATCAGGCGGTCGTAGCGACTGCCGCCCTCCTCGACCTCGGACGCGGACGGGACCACTGCGGTCATGACGGTTCTCCTTGCTGGGAGGGCTGGGTGAGCAGCTCGACGAGCCGGAACTTCTGGACCTTGCCGGTCGCGGTGGCGGGCAGCTGGGCGGCGTCGAGGAACTCGACCCGCTTGGGGACCTTGAAGCGTGCGAGGTGCTCCTTGGCGTGGGCGATCACGTCGTCGGCGGTGAGGGCATCGCCCTCGGAACCGGGCGCGCGGACGACGACGGCGCAGCCGATCTCGCCCCAGCGCTCGTCGACCACGCCCACGGCGTACACCTGGCTGATGCCGGGGTGGGCGCCGAGGACCTCCTCGACCTCCTTGGGCATCACCAGCTCACCGCCGGACTTGTAGACCTCCTTGCTGCGGCCGGTGAGGACGAGGTAGCCGTCCTCCCGCACCCGGCCGAGGTCGCCCGAGTGCAGCCAGACCGTGCCGTCGGCATCGAGGTGCAGGGCTGCGGCGGTCTCCTCGGGCTTGGCGAAGTAGCCGAGCATCGTGGTCGGGCCGGAGGACGTGAGCTCACCGACAGCTCCCTCCGGCAGCACCTCACCGGACACGGGGTCGACGGTGCGGTAGACGCAGAGCGTGCCGTGCCCCTCGACGCCGGCGGCGCCGGCGAGCTTGGGCCGGCCGACCGTCGTGGAAGTCAGGACGAGGTCGTCCTCGGGGAGCGTGAGCGTCATCGCTCCCCCGCACTCGGTCATGCCGTAGCCGGTGACGATCTCGCTGACGCCGAAGTCCTGCTCGACCTGCTCCCACAGCCAGACCGGCGCCGGCGCGGAGCCGCACAGGATCGCGGTCAGGCTGGAGAGGTCCGTCTCCTGGCGCAGCGGGCTCTCGACGAGGGCGACCGCCATCGTCGGGACGCACAGCATGTCGGTGGCACGGTGCTTCTCGATCGCGGTGAGGTAGGCCTCGGCGCTGAACGAGGGCAGCATGATGACGGCGCCGCCGACGTAGGTCGCGGAGAGCAGCCCCTCGACGTAGCCGAACATGTGGTAGCACGGCAGGGAGAAGAGGATCCGCCGCCCGTCCTCGTAGGCGCGGGTCAGGGCCGAGGCGTACGCCGTGCGGAGCACCGCGTCGTGGGTCACCTGGACGCCCTTGGGCGAGCCGGTGCTGCCCGAGGTGTAGAGCAGGTCGGAGACGTCGTCGGGCGTGTGCCCGGCGCCGGCCGCCGCGCCCGGGTGACGGTTCCCCAGGTCCGCGAGGGCCGCACCGGTGAACGCGCCGGGGCGCGGTGCGTCGCCGTCGCGCCCGACGAGCACGACGTGGCGCAGGCCGTCCGGCGCGCCGTCGCCGGAGGGTGCCCGGTCGGCGAAGCCGGGCGTGTCCCAGCCCGGCACGATCTCGTCGAGCATGGCGGCGTGGTCGAGGGCCTGGAACCCCTGGTTGGTGATCAGCACCTTGCAGTCGGACTGTGCCAGCACGTAGCGCAGCTCGTCGGTGCGGTAGAGGAAGTTGAACGGGATCGCGACGGCACCGGCACGCGCGATGGCGAACTTCAGCGTGACGAACTCGGCGTGGTTGGCCATGAGCAGGCCGACCCGGTCACCGCGCTGGACGCCGAGCGCCGCGAGGCCGTCGGCCAGGCGGCGCGACTCCTCCGCCACCTCGGCGTAGGTGAGGACACGCTCGTCGGTGACGACGAGGTCGCGCTCGGGGTGGCGGTCGGCACACAGGTCGAGCCACGCGTCGAGGGTGCGCGGGATCCACGTGCTGAAGCGCTCCAGCAGTGCGTCGCGTCGTTCGGCGATGGTGCTCATCGACCCTCCTTCTTTTAATACAGATTAGATTAAATGGTCAGCTCGCGCAACGCCGGCGTCCCGACGAGGGCGGCCAGGCGGAACTTCTGGACCTTGCCGGTGGGCGTGACCGGGAGCTCACCCGCGACGAACCACCGGGTCGGGACCTTGTACGGCGACAGCCGCTCGCGGCAGTGCGCGACGAGCTCGGCCTCCGTCACGTCCTCGCGCAGGTGCACCGCAGCGGCGACGACCTCCCCCATCCGGTCGTCGGGCAGGCCGAAGACGGTCGCGCCGACGACGGCCGGGTGCTCGGCCAGGCAGGTCTCGACGCCCGCGGGGGCGATGTTCTCCCCGCCGCGGATGATGATGTCCTTCAGCCGCCCGGTCAGCGTGAGGTAACCGCGCTCGTCCATGCTGCCGAGGTCGCCCATGTGCACGAAGCCGTCGGCGTCCACCGTGGCCGCGGTCGCGGCCGGGTCGTGGAGGTACTCGACCATCTGCTGGTAACCGCGGGCGCAGATCTCCCCGGCCACGCCGATCGGGACCACCTCACCGCTGGCGGGATCGACGACCTTCACGTCGACGTGCGGCAGCGGGTGCCCCACCGTCCGCAGCTTGTCCTCGCGCGTGTCGCCCGGTCGGGTCGCCGTGAGCACCGGCGCGAGCTCGGTCTGACCGAACAGGTTCGTCACCGCGGCCCCGAACACCTGCTCGGTGGCCTCGATCATCGTCGCGGGCAGGTTCGACGCGCCGCCGAGCGCGACCGCCAGGCGCGGCGGGGGCTGGTCCAAGGCCCGCTGGGCCTCGAGGAGCGCACCGAGGACGGCCGGCACGAAGAAGAGCACCTCGACCTGCTCGCGCCGCATCGTCTCCAGCACCGGGAGCGCGGCGAACTGCTCGACCAGCACCTCGGTGCCACCGAGCCACAGCGGGCCGAGCGTCCCGATCACGCAGGCGGCCGTGTGGAACATCGGCAGTGGGTTGATGGTCACCGCACCGGCGGGCACGTCGACGTACTCCACCGTCAGGCGCGCCACGTTGACCAACGAGCGGTGACGGAGCAGGACGCCCTTGGGGTTGCCCGTCGTACCGGACGTGTACTGCAGCATCACCGGCAGGTCAGGGTCGGTCGGTGCCGACCCGACCACGACCGGGTCGGCCTCCTGCGCCTGCCAGGTCGCGCGGTCGGCCAGGCTGACCACCCGCAGGTGGGGGCGTCCTGCGGCAGCCGCCTGCGCGACGGCGGCCATGTCGTGGTCGCGGCTGCGGTCGGCGTGCAGGAGCACGCTCGCCCGCGAGTGGTCGAGCGCGTACTCCAGCTCGGCGAGCCGGAGCACCGGGTTCAGGGCGACGAGCACGACACCCGCCAGGGCGGCACCGTGCTGGAGCACCACCCACTCCACGACGTTCGGCGCCCACAGCGCGACGTGGTCGCCGGGTCGGGCCAGGCGGCGCAGGGCCGTCGCGACCCGAGCCGCCTCGTCGTGGAGCTCGGCGTAGGTCAGCCGCACCTCGGCCCCGTCGCCGTGCCGGGTGCCGACGAGAGCCAGGCGGTCGGGGTGCTCGGCCGCCCGTTGAGCCAACAGCGCGGGGACGGTCAGCTCGACGAGTCCGGGCGAGTTGTCGGCCGGCAGGTACGACGTCGTGAGGACGGGCATCAGCTCTCCTGGGTGGTCGTCGCTCCGAAGACAGGGCGACGCTTCTCGGCGAAGGCGGACACGCCCTCGGCGAAGTCGTCGCTGTCCCAGAGCATCGTCTGGTTGCGGACCTCGAGGTCGAGCACGGCGAGCGGATGACGCGGCTCGCCGGACAGCATCTGCTTGATCACGCCGAGGGCGAGCGGCGGGCCGGCAGCGAGCCGGGCAGCGTCCTCCAGAGCGGCCGCGAGGGCCTCCCCCGCCCCGGTCACGCGGTCGACCAGTCCGACAGCCCCCGCCTCGTCGCCCCCGACCTTGGTGCCCAGCATCAGCATCTGCCGGGCGCGGGCGGCGCCGACACGGGTCGGCAGCGAGGAGAAGATCCCCATGTCACCGGCGAGCCCCACGCTGGTGAACGTCGTGGCGAAGGTCGCGTCGGCCGCCGCGACCACCCGGTCGCAGGCGAGGGCCAGGGCCGTGCCGGCGCCGTACGCCGGTCCTTCGACCGCCGCCACGACGGGCTTCGGCGTGTGCCAGATCGCCCGGACGACGCGCTGTGCGGCCTGCGCGCGCGCCGTGGTCTCGTGGCGCGGCGCGCGCTGCATCGTGGCGATGTCACCTCCGGAGCAGAACGCGCCATCGGCGCCGGTGAGCACGATCGCCCGCACCCCCGGGTCCGCGTCCGCGGCCTCGATCGCGTCCGCGAGCGCGTGGCGCAGCGCGAGGTTGATCGCGTTCTTCACCTCCGGCCGGTTGAGCGTGACGATGCGGACCGCTCCGCGGTCCTCGACCAGGACGGTCGCCTCGTCGCCCACCTCAGTGACCCCGGTAGACGCCGGGGCGGCGCTCGATGACGGCCGACAGCGCCTCGAGGCTGTCGGCCGTGCCCGACAGCTCCGAGACGACACGCGCCTCCTCCGGCATCCGTTCGGCGACGGTGGCTCCGAGCCCGTCCCACACCAGCCGCTTGGTCGCGGCCAGGCCGAGGGGCGGCTGGGCGGCGAGGTCCGCCGCCAGCGCGTCGACGGCGGCGGCGAGCTCCTCGTCGGGCACGACGCGGCTCACGATGCCCAGGTCGCGCGCCTCGGTCGCGGTGAGCGTCGGGTTGGTGAGCAGGATGTCCAGCGCCCGGCGCAGACCGACGATGCGGGCCAGGGTGACCGTCGTACCGCCGTCGGGGGCCATGCCGACCCGGACCGCACCGGAGAAGAACTTCGATCCCTCCGCGGCCACCACCAGGTCGGCGGCGCACACGAAGCCGAACCCGGCGCCGCCGGCGGCGAAGCCCTGGACCTGGGCGATGACGGGCGCCTTCAGCTGGATCAGCGCCGCGGTCGCGAGCTGCAGCCAGGCCGTCGCCTCGCGGAGGTAGTCCGGCAGCCCCTCCCCCTTGCCGAGGAAGGTCTTGACGTCACCGCCGGCACAGAAGTTGCGACCCTCTCCGCTGAGCACGACGACCCGGACGCCCGGCTCCGCGTGGCAGCGGAGCACCACGCCGTGCAGGACACGGAGCAGGTCGGCGTCGACGGCGTTGGAGGCCTCGGGCCGGTTGAGCCGGATCCGGGCGATGCCGTCGGCGATGTCGAGGAGGACCGGGCCCTCCGTCACGATTGCGGTCATTGCGTGTGCTCCTTGGTGTCCTGCTTGCGCCCCGCGAACGACGAGACGCTCGCTCCTCCTGCGTCACCGGCGATGTGCGCGACGACGACGTCGATCTCCAGGTCGAGACCTGTGTCGAGGTCCCCGCCGAGGCCCTCGTGGACCAGCCGCTTGATGCCCTGGACGGCGTCCGGGCGCCTGCTCGCGATGCGGGCGACGAACTCCTCGACGTCACGGTCGAACGAGTCGGCGGCGTACGAGCGGTAGGCCAGGCCCCACTCGACGGCGTCGACACCGGTGATCCGGTCCCCCGACAGCAGGAGTCCGAGCGCCCGTTGGTGGCCCACGATGCGCGGCAGTCGCTGCGACCCACCGCCACCGGGCACCATGCCGAAGTTCACGTGGTTGTCCGAGATCCGCGCATCGTGACGCACGAGGACGACGTCGCAGGCCTGCATCAGCTCGAAGCCGCCGGCCATCGCCACGCCCTCGACGGCAGCGACGACGGGCTGGGAGATCTCACCCACGGCGGCGCACGCATCCCGGAAGGAGCGGAACAGGGTGCGCAGCGCATCAGGGCCCTCGGCCCGCAGCCGCTGGACCTCCTCGAAGTCACCGCCGGCACAGAAGTTGCCGCCTGCTCCACGGATCAGCACCACCCGGACCGCGGGATCCGCGCCGGCCGACCGCAGCGCCTGCTCGAGCGCGACAGCGAGAGCCGTGGTGACCGCGTTCATCGCGTCCGGACGGTCGAGGGTGATGGTGGCGACGCCGTCGGCGACCTGGAGCCGCACCGGGGCCACCCACGGGTCCGGCTGCACGGTGGCGCTCACATGCCCCTCCCGCCGGACACCTCGAGCACCGCTCCGGTCATGTAGCTCGCGAGGTCGGAGGCCAGGAAGGCGACCACGTTCGCGATCTCCTCCGGCTCGCCCGCGCGACGCATCGGGATGGTCGCCTCCGTCGCGGCCCAGGCCTCCGGCGTCATGGCCTCGGTCATCGGCGTGCGGATCAGGCCGGGCTGGATCGCATTGACCCGTACACCGTGGTGCGCGAGCTCCTTGGCAGCCGCCTTCGTCATGCCGACGATGCCGGCCTTCGCGGCGCTGTAGTTCGTCTGGCCGGGGTTGCCCACCTTGCCCGACATCGAGGAGATGTTGATGATGCTGCCGGCCCTCGCCTCGCGCATCACCTCACTCGCCGCCCGGATGCCCAGCCAGGTGCCCTGCAGGTGGACCGTGACCACGGCCTGGAAGTTCTCGAGCGTCATCTTCCTCAGGGACGCGTCCCGGGTGATCCCCGCGTTGTTGACCAGGACGTCGAGCCCGCCGTACGCCTCGACCGCACCGGTGACCAGGCCTGCGACGCTGGCCTCGTCGGTGACGTCGCACGCGACACCTCGCGCCTCCCCCGCGATGCCGGCCGCGGCTGCCGCGGCCTTCTCACCGTCGAGGTCGGCGATGCTCACCCGAGCACCGTGCTCGGCGAGGACCGTGGCGATCGCCAGACCGATGCCCTGGGCGGCTCCGGTGACGATGGCGGAGCGCCCCTCCAGGAGGCCGGTCATCCGAAGTACCGCACGATCGACTGGACCACCGCGGCCGGCTTCTCGGAGCCCTCGATCTCGAAGGTGGTCTCGAGCACCGCCTGGACTGCGCCCTCCAGCGGCGTGACCGTCAGGACCTTCGCCGTCGCGCGGATCTTGCTGTCCACGCGGACCGGCGCCATGAAGCGGACCTTGTCGAGGCCGTAGTTGACGGCCATCGCGACGCCGTCGACCCGGTAGAGCGAGTTCAGCAGTGGGGGCAGCAGCGACAGGGTCAGGAAGCCATGGGCGATGGTCGCACCGAACGGCCCCTCCTTCGCCCGCTTGGGATCGACGTGGATCCACTGGTGGTCCCCCGTCGCCTCGGCGAACCGGTCGATCCGCTCCTGCTCCACGACCATCCAGTCCGAGGTGCCGAGAACGTCCCCCTCCGCCTGGGCGAATGCCGCCAACCCGTCGTAGACCTTCACCGTGAACCGCCTCGCTCCGCGTAGATTTTGAATCAAAACTAAATTATAGTCTGGATTCAAGAACGTCAACGCAGGAGGAACACATGTCCGAGGCCTACATCGTCGAAGCGGTGCGCACACCCGTCGGTCGCCGCAAGGGCGGCTTCGCCGGCGTCCACCCGGCCGATCTCGCCGCCCACTCCCTCAAGGAGCTCGTGGCGCGCGCCGGGGTCGACCCGTCGCTGATCGAGGACGTCGTGCTCGGCTGTCTCGACAACATCGGCGCCCAGGCCGGCGACATCGCCCGCACGTCGGCCCTCGCCGCAGGCTTCCCGATCAGCGTCCCCGGCGTGACCATCGACCGCCAGTGCGGCTCCGCCCAGCAGGCCGTGTCGTTCGCGGCCATGGGCGTGAAGAGCGGCATGCAGGACCTGGTCATCGCGGGTGGCGTCCAGAAGATGTCCCAGTTCCCGATCCTCTCGGCGTTCGGCGCCGGTGAGCCGTTCGGCTCCACCGACCCGTGGACCGGCTCCGAGGGCTGGCAGGCGCGCTTCCCGGGCGAGGAGATCTCCCAGTTCCGGGGCGCCGAGATGATGGCCGAGCACTGGAAGATCAGCCGCGACGACTGCGAGGAGTGGGCCTACCAGAGCCACCAGCGCGCGCTCGCCGCGATCGACGCCGGGTACTTCGAGAAGGAGATCAGCCCCTTCGCCGGCGTCAGCGTCGACGAGGGTCCGCGCCGCGACACCACGCGGGAGAAGATGGCCGAGCTGCAGACGCTGACCCCCGACGGCATCCTCACCGCCGGCGTGGCCTCACAGATCTCCGACGCCTCCGCGGCCCTGCTCATCGCCTCCGAGGCCGCCGTCAAGGAGCACGGCCTCACCCCCCGAGCGCGCATCCACCACGCCTCGGTCCGCGGCGACGACCCGGTCATGATGCTCTCGGCGCCGATCCCGGCCACCCAGTACGCCCTCAAGAGGGCCGGCCTGACGATCGACGACATCGACGTGGTCGAGATCAACGAGGCCTTCGCGCCGGTCGTGCTGGCGTGGAACAAGGAGCTCAACGCCGACCCCGCCAAGGTCAACCCGAACGGCGGTGCGATCGCGCTCGGCCACCCGATCGGCGCGACCGGCGCCCGCCTGATGGTCTCGATGCTCCACGAGCTCGAGCGCACCGGTGGCCGCTACGGCCTCCAGACCATGTGCGAGGGCGGCGGCCAGGCCAACGTCACCATCATCGAGCGACTCTGAGAGGAGCACGACCATGGAGCGCACCCTCTACGACGAGGACCACGAGGCCTACCGGGAGACGGTGCGGGAGTTCCTCACCCGCGAGGTGGTCCCCCACAAGGACCAGTGGGACGACGACAGGTGGATCCCCCGCGAGGTCTTCAAGGCCGCCGCCGAGGCCGGTGTCTACGGACTGCAGATCCCCGAGGAGCACGGCGGCAGCGGCGTGACCGACTACCGCTACCGGCTGGTGGTCAGCGAGGAGGTCGCCCGGGCCAACGCGATCTCCTTCGGCGTCACGCTGGGCCTCCAGGACGACCTGTTCCTGGCCTACCTGCTCGGTCGTGCCGACGAGGAGCAGAAGAAGCGCTGGCTGCCGAGGTTCGCCGCCGGCGAGCTGATCGGCGCGCTGGCGATGACCGAGCCCGGCACCGGCAGCGATCTCCAGGGCATCCGGACCACGGCCCGCAGGGACGGCGACCACTGGGTCGTCAACGGCCAGAAGACGTTCATCTCCTCGGGCATCATGGCCGACCTGATCGTGCTCGCCGTGCGGACCGACCCCGAGGGCGGCTCCAACGGCTTCAGCCTGCTGATGGTCGAGGCCGACTCCACACCCGGCTTCGAGCGCGGCCGCAAGCTCGACAAGATCGGCCTGCCCGCCCAGGACACGGCCGAGCTGTACTTCACCGACGCCCGCGTCCCGGCCGAGAACCTGCTCGGCGAGGAGGGCCAGGGCCTGAAGTACCTGATGAGCCACCTGCCGCGCGAGCGGCTCGGCGTCGTCGCGCAGTCGATCACCACGGCGCGGGTCACCCTGGACCAGACGATCGCCTACCTCAAGGACCGCACGGCCTTCGGCAAGCGACTGATCGACTTCCAGAACACCCGCTTCGAGCTCGCCGAGATGGAGACCGAGCTCGACGTCGCGCAGGCCTACGTCGACGCGTCGGTGCTGGCCTTCAACGAGGGCAGGCTCACGCCCGTCGAGGCCGCCAAGGGCAAGTGGTACGTCAGCGAGCTGATGAAGCGCGTCGTCGACCGCTGCCTGCAGCTGCACGGTGGCTACGGCTTCATGCGGGAGTACCCCGTGGGCAAGGCCTACGTCGACACCCGCATCCAGACGATCTACGGCGGCACGACCGAGATCATGAAGGAGATCATCGGTCGTGACATCGCCGGCGGGAAGTAGGAGCGCCGTGGCACTCAGGGACACCCTCTCCGTCGCCTCGATGGTCGGCCACGTCGCGGCCACCGTGGCCCTCGAGCGCGTGGGTCCGCCGCCGCGGCTGGACCGGCCCGGCGCCGTACCCCCGCGAGCCGAGGCCGTCACGACCGCATGGCTCACCGAGGTGCTCTGCGGCGAAGCGGCCGGCGCCACGGTGACCGACGTCGAGATCCTCGGTGGGAGTGACGGCACATCCTCCCGCCGCGCCTTGCGGGTCACCTACAACGAGGCCGGCAGGGCCGCCGGCCTTCCGACGCGCCTCTTCAGCAAGGCAGCGGCCGGTCTCTTCTCCCGCATCCTGCTCGGGCTCACGGACATCGCCGAGGGCGAGGCGCTCTTCTACAACCGCGCCCGCCCCGGGCTCGAGCTGCGCAGCCCGCGCGCCTTCCACGCCGGCTTCGACCCCCGCAGCCGCCGCTCCTTCGTCCTGCTCGAGGACCTCTCCGTGGCGGGTTGGACCTTCCCCGACCCCGAGCAGAACACCGTGACTCGCGCCGACGCCGAGGACATGGTCGCCGAGCTGGCGTCGTACCACGCCGATTTCTGGGCCAGTCCGCGCTTCTCCGCGGACCTCAGCGCCCTCAAGCCGGCCCGGCGCTGGCAGGACGACCTGGATCGGCGCGCGTCCTTCCGCGCCCGGACACTGCGCGGGTTCGACCGCGCGCTCGAGGTTCTCCCGGAGAGGATGACGGCACGGCGGGCGGAGGTCTACCCGGCCTTTCATCGTGCGCTGGATCTCCACGCGCGCGGTCCCGAGACACTGCTCCACCAGGACCTCCACCTCGGCAACTGGTTGCGCGATCCCGACGGCCGCATGGGGCTCTACGACTGGCAGTGCGTCGCGCGCGGCCACTGGGCGCTCGACTACTCCTACGCGATGGCCGGCGCCCTCGAACCCGCCGACCGCCGCGAGTGGGAGGAGGACCTGCTGCGGACCTACCTGGCACGCCTGCGCGACGCGGGCGTCGACGCGCCGTCGTACGACGCCGCCTGGCTCGCCTACCGACAGCAGCCCATGCACGCCTTCGCGTTCGGGCTGTTCACCCTCGGCGGCAACCGCTTCGAGCCCGAGCTGCAGCCGCGGGAGTACACGCTTGCCGCGATCGGCCGGATCGGCGCGTTCCTCGACGACCACGCCACCCTCGACGCACTGGCCTGAACGGGAGCGACCTTGTCCACCAGCGGCACCTGGCCCTTCACCCTGCTGGAGCCGGCCGACGACTTCGACGAGGCGTCGTACGTCGCCCTGCTCGGCGAGCTGCGCGGCTTCCTCGACGCATTCGCCGGGTCCTCCCCCGACCCAGCCGGGACCGCACGCCTGGCCGCCGACCTCCGGCGGTGGAGGACCGCCCTCGCGGAGCGTCACGCACCCGCATCGAGCGTCCCCTACGGCCAGCTGCACGGAGCGGACGACCACGGGCTCGCAGCAGTCCCGGCGGTCGAGGTGCACACCGAGGCACCGGGCACCCTCGACGCGACCGTCCGCTTCAGCCGCTGGTACGTCGGGGGCGGTGGCGCCGTCCACGGCGGCCACCTGGCCACCACGATCGACGGGCTGATGGGCCGCACCCAGATGGCCGACGGGTGGATCGCCCGGACGGCCCGCCTCGACGTCAGCTACCGCGCGCTGACGCCGGTGGACGAGCCGGTGCACTGCGAGATCCGAACCCGGCGCACGGAGGGCCGCAAGAGCTTCCTGCACGGCCGGCTGTTCCACGGCTCCACGACGTACGTCGAGGCCGAGGCGCTGTTCGTCCGCGTGGCACGCTACCCCGGCAGCGCTCGCGAGCCGGGGGCCGGGACACTGGAGGCATCATGAGCATCGAGACCATCACGAGCGACGCCGCCGACGCCCTCGAGCAGGTGCTCGCGTCGCGCTACAGCTGCCGCGGCTTCCTGCCCGACCCCGTCGCACCCGAGACCCTGCGCCGGATGTTCACGATGGCCCAGCGCACGGCGTCGTGGTGCAACTCGCAGGCCTGGCAGGTCCACCTGCTCAGCGGCGCCGACACCCTCGCGCTGTCGGAGCGGCTCGTGGCCCGCGTGCCCGCCGGGCCGGAGCAACCCGACATCCCCGGCCCGGAGCGCTACGAGGGCGCCTACCAGGACCGCCGCCGCGCCTGCGGCGGCGCGCTCTACACGGCCGTCGGCGTGGCGCGGGACGACATGGAGGGCCGGGTCCTGCAGATGCTGGAGAACTTCCGGTTCTTCGGAGCGCCGCACGTCGCCGTCGTCACCAGCCCGAAGGCGCTCGGCACCTACGGCGTCATGGACTGCGGCGGCTACGTCGCCAACCTGCTCAACGCGGCCGAGGCGCTGGGCGTCAACGCCATCGCCCAGGCCGCCATCGCGATGTACGCCGACGTCGTGCGCGACCAGCTGGCGATCCCCGAGGACCGCTCGATCGTGTGCGCCGTCTCGCTCGGGCACGCCGATCCGAGCCACCCGGCCAACACCTTCCGCACCGAGCGCGAGGACGTCGACATCGCGGTGACCGGGCTCCCCTGAGCCCTCGCGCTGCGGTGGTCCCTGACCCAGAGCACCGTTCCGCGGACGAATTCGGTGCGGGTGCCCCGGGACTATCGTCCGCCGGCGACCCGCAGCGTCGTCGCCGTGACGTACGACGCCGCCTCGCTCATCAGCCACGCGACGGCGTCGGCGATCTCGGCCGGCTGCCCGGCGCGGCCGAGCGGGATCTGGGGGGCCATGCGGTCCACCCGGCCGGGGTCGCCCGTCGTCGCGTGCAGCTCGGTCGCGATGAGTCCCGGTGCCACCGCCACGACCCGGATGCCGCGGTCGGCGACCTCGAGGCCCAGGCCACGCGTGAGCAGGTCGAGACCGGCCTTGGCCGCGGCGTAGTGGACGTACTCCCCCGGCGAGCCGATCGTCGCCGCACCGGAGGTGATGTTGACGATCACCCCGCCGCGGTCCAGGCGCTGGAGGGCTGCGCGAGCGAGCAGGATCGGTGCCGTCAGGTTCACCTCGATCGTGCGGCGCACCTCGTCGGCGGGCGTCTCGGCGAGCGGGGCGAACCGGTAGGTGGCGCCTGCGTTGTTGACGAGCCCGGTCAGCGGACCGAGCTCGTCCGCGGCCGAGAGGAGCGCCTCGATCCCCTCGTCAGTGGTGAGGTCGCCCGCGACCGAGACGCAGCGCACGCCCGCCTCGCGGACCGAGGCGACGGTGGCCGCCGCGCTCTCCGTGTCGCTGCGGTGGCCGAGGACCAGGTCATGTCCCTCCGCTGCCAGTCGGGCGGCCACGGCCGCGCCGATCCCACGGGTTCCTCCGGTGACGACGGTGAGCGGCATGAGCCCATCATCCCGGGCCTGCCGGCAGGTCAGCCGACGGGGTTGCGCCCCACCGTGACGTCGGTGAGTTCGCTGATCTCGGACCACCGCTCGGAGACCTCGCGCAACGAAGGCGGCTCGGAGAAGGCGGCACCCTTGTTCTGGAACTGGGCCACGCGGTAGACCTGCCCGCCGCCCGCGACGAGGACCGCGCCGGTCTCGGTCGACTCCTCGGTCAGCAGGTAGGCCACGACCGGCGAGACGAAGGCCGGCGGCAGCTTGTCGAGCAGCTCCTGCGGGGCGATGTCGGCGGTCATCCGGGTCGCGGCCATCGGCGCGATGGCGTTGACCTGGATGCCGTCGCGGGCCCCCTCGATGGCGAGGGTGTTCAGCAGACCGACGAGGCCCGCCTTGGCGGCGCCGTAGTTGGCCTGTCCGAAGTTCCCGAACAGCCCGCTCGTCGAGGTGGCCATCACGATCCGGCCAAAACCCTGCTCGCGGAAGTGCGGCCACACCGCCTTGCTCATGAAGTAGCCACCGTCGAGGTGGACGGCCTGGACCAGCTTCCACGCGTCGGCGTCCATCTTGGCGAACGAGGTGTCGCGCAGGATGCCGGCGTTGTTGACCAGCCCGTGCACGGCACCGAAGGCGTCGATCGCGGTGGCGACGATCGCGGCCGCTCCCTCCTCGGTCGCGACGCTGTCATAGCTGGCGACGGCCTGGCCGCCGGCAGCCCGGATCTCCTCGACGACGGTGTCGGCCATCGCCGTACCGGCTCCGCTCCCGTCACGGGAGCCGCCGAGGTCGTTGACGACGACCTTCGCCCCGACACTCGCCAGGAACAGGGCGTAGTCCCTTCCGAGACCACCCCCGGCACCCGTGACGATGACGACCCGACCCTCGACTCCGGCCATGCCGACGCCTCCTCGCTCCGCCGGCGCACGGCCGGACTTCTTTGATATCGAATTCAAATTAGAATATCGCAACGGACCGCCGCCCGGCAGGAAGCAGCGGTCCGTTGCGGTCCGGGGGACCGGCTCAGGCGACGACCAGGTCCTGGCGGCCGTCGGCCTCCAGGGTCGCGACGTACTTCGGGAAGAGCTTCTTCCCGAGCGGGGCCAGCTTGAGCAGGCTGGCGACGTTGCCGTCGACCTTGATCTTGCCGCGAGCCATGGACAGCGGCAGGTTGACCTTGCCCTGCCAGTAGGCGCTGCCGAGGTCCGCGGTCATCCTCATCGTCGCGACCGGCTCCGCCATGCCGGCGCCCTCGCCGATCTCCTGCTTGCCCATGTCGATCACCACCGCGGCGTCGGGCTCGGTGAACTCGAACTTCACCACGATCCCGGTCGCGGCCATCTTCGGCCCGATCTCCGGGTCGTCGAAGCCTGCCTGGAAGACGCCACCGATGTAGCGGCGGACCTCGTCCGCATCCTTGAAGGCCATGGGGACTCCTCCATCCCTCAGGGAGCCACTCGGCGTGCGCTCCGTCACCCGTCGACCGTAACATAAGTTAGGTTATGGCGACAGGGGTGCGCCGGCCGGAACGAGGGGCGCCCTACGATGTGGCGCAGAGCGGGAGGAGCAGTCATGACCGAACGGCAGGTACGCCGCAACGAGGCCCTGCGCGACTCGTGGTTCGACGCCGCCCACCAGATCCTCGCCACGGAGGGGTACGGCGGCCTCAAGCTGGCGCCGTTGTGCAAGCGGCTCGGCGTCACGACCGGGTCGTTCTACCACTCGTTCGACAACTGGCAGGACTTCACCGACTCGCTGCTCGCCAACTGGCTGCGCGAGCGCACGGAGCTGCTCGCCGAGATCGCGCGGCAGGACCCCGACCCCATCAAGCGCCTGCAGCTGCTGATCTCCAACGTCGTCGCGTTCAACCACCGCGCCGAAGCGGCCATAAGGGTCTGGGCCGGCGTCGACGACAAGGTCGGGGCCATCCAGCGCAAGGTCGACGAGGGCCGCTACGCCGCCGCGCTCGAGGCGCTCGAGGCGCTGGTCGGGCCGGACCTGGCGCCCGGCTTCGCCGTCTGGGGCCTGAGCACGGCGGTCGGCTACGAGCTGCTCTCGGACGCCCACCCGCCCGAGCGCCTGCAGTGGGCACTCGGGCGACTGCTGGAGAACGTCGAGGCTGCCGCCAAGCGGTAGGCAGCCGCTGCCCTCAGAAGAGCCTGCGCATCAGGGCGCGCGCCTTCGGCCCGTAGGGCGGGTAGACGATGGACGGGTCGGGCCTGAAGCCCTTCACCGCGACCGACTTGCGGTGGCTGAGGGCCTGGAAGCCCCACTCGCCGTGGTAGGCGCCCATGCCGCTCGCCCCCACGCCGCCGAAGGGCAGGCTCGGGATGAGGTAGTGGATCGCGCAGTGGTTGACCACGGCCCCGCCGGCCGGGATCTCCTCGACCAGCCGGTCCGCCACGGACCGGTCCTTGCTGAACACGTACAGGCCCAGCGGCTTGGGCCGCCCGTTGACGAAGCCGATCACCTCGTCGACCGAGGCGAACCCGCGGACCGGCAGGATCGGGCCGAAGATCTCCTCGGTCATCGCGGGCTCGTCGACGGCGGGGTCGACCAGGATGGTCGGCGTGATGGTCAACGCCTCGGGGTCGGTGACGCCGCCCTCCACCACCACCCCCGACGTCTTCTCGAGGTAACCCGCCAGGCGGTCGAACTGGCGCCGGTTGACGATCCGCTTCGGCCCCTCCTCCGCGGTGAAGGTCGCGATCGTCTCGCGGATCTTCGCGACGAGCTGCTCCTTGACCGAGTCGTGCACCAGGACGTAGTCGGGCGCGATGCAGGTCTGGCCCGAGTTCATCAGCTTCACCCACGCGATCCGGCGGGCCACGACGTCGAGGTCGGCGTCGGCGGTCACGATCGCGGGACTCTTGCCGCCGAGCTCGAGGATCACCGGGGTCAGCGTGTCCGCAGCCCCGGCCATGATCTTGCGACCGATCTCGGTGCCACCGGTGAAGAAGGCGTGGTCGAAACCGAGCGCGAGCAGGGCCTGGGTGGTCGGGCCGTCGCCCTCGACCACCGCGAAGGCGTCCGTGTCCAGGTACTCCGGCAGTGCCTCGGCCATCAGGCGCGACGTCGCCGGGGCCACCTCCGACGGCTTGAGCACGACACAGTTGCCGGCCGCGAGCGCGGCGACCATCGGGCCGAGCGAGAGGTTGACCGGGTAGTTCCAGGGACCGATCACCAGGGCGACGCCGAGCGGCTCGTACTGGATCCGCGCACTCGCCGGCATCTGGGTCAGCGGCACCCGCCGACGCTGCGGGCGCATCCACCGGCGCAGCTGCTTGATCGCCAGCTCGGCCTCGCCCTTCGGCGGCGCGATGTCGCCGAACCACGACTCGAACGGGCTGCGGCCCAGGTCGGCCGCGAGCGCCTCGGCGATCTCGGTCTCCCGCTCGGCGAGGAAGCGGACGATGCCCTCGAGCTGCGCCCGGCGCCACTCGTACGAACGGGTCCGCCCGGAGGCGAACGTCCGCCGGAGTCGAGCGATCAGGTCGTCGAGCCCGGCGTCGTGACCGGTGGCGGCGGTGGTCTCAGTCATGGTGGTGTCCTCGCTCAACGCAGGGTGTAGGGCATCCGCTTGACCGCGCGGACGAAGTTGCCGACCAGGTACTCGGGCTCCCCGACCTCGAGGGTGGGCGCGCGGTGCAGCAGGTTGTCGAAGATCTCGCGGAGCTGGATCTTGGCGACGAAGTTGCCCATGCAGAAGTGCGGACCGCCTCCCCCGAAGCCGACGTGCGGGTTCGGGTCGCGCAGCACGTCGAACCTGTCGGCGTTCTCGAAGACCGACTCGTCGCGGTTGCCGGAGGAGTACATCATCGCGATCCAGTCGCCCTCGCGGACCTGCGCGCCACCGAGCACCGTGTCCTGGGTGGCGGTACGACGGAAGGTCATCACCGGCGAGGCCCACCGGACGAACTCCTCGATCGCCGTACCGATCCGGCCCTGGTAGTCCTCGAGGAGCAGCGCCTTCTGCTCCGGGAACTGCTGGAGGGCGCGGGTCGTGAGGCTGATCGAGTTGCGGGTCGTGTCGTTGCCCGCGACGGACAGGAGCACGAAGAAGGCGCCGATCTCGTCGTCGGTCAGCTTCTTGCCGTCCACCTCGGCGTTGACGAGGCCCGACATCAGGTCGTCCTGCGGGTTGTTGCGCCGCTCCTCGGCGAGCTCCATGCCCATCATCAGCAGACCGACCAGCGACTCGTTGAGGACCTCGCCGGGCTCGCGGCCCGCGGCGACCTCCTCGTCGGCCCACGACACCATGCCGTCGGCGTGGTGCGCGGCCTCGAGCCGCTTCTCGACGTCGGTCAGGCCGATCATCTCGTAGATGGTCCACATCGGCAGCCGCTTGGAGACCACGTCGACGAAGTCGCCCTCGGGGTTCGCGAGCAGGTTCGTGACGATGTCGTGCGCCTGCCGCTTGATCTGGTCCTCGATCGTCTTGACCCGCTTCGGGGTGAACGCCGAGCTGACCAGACGACGGATCACCGGGTGCCGCGGCGCGTCCATGCCCAGGAAGCTGCCCGCCGCCTCGTTGACGTCCTCCGGCACCTCCTCCATCTGGAAGCCCTGACCCGAGCAGAACAGGTCGGTCCGCTTGCTGACCTCCTGGATCAGGGCGTGGCTGGTGACGACCCAGACGCCCTCGTTCTCCGACGGGATCAGGGCGCCCTCGATCGGACGGTGCCAGCTGATCGGCGCCTCGGCCCGGAGCTTCTTGAAGGTGACCTCGCGCTCCTCGGCGGTCTGCGCCCAGAACGAGAGCTCGGAGATGCTGTCGGGGTGGAAGGTGCGCGGCACGGTGACCTCGGGCGCGCTGTCCTCGGTGGCGTTCTCGGTGACGGTCATGGTCAGACTCCTGTCGGGACGTAGAGCTTCTCGAGCTCGCGCTTGACGAGCTTTCCGGTGGGCAGGCGCGGGATCTCGGCGATGAAGTCGACCGAGCGCGGCGCCTTGAAGTGGGCGATCCGCTCGCGCGTGTAGTCGATGAGCTCCTGGGCGAGCTCCTCCGACGCCGCCGACGGGTCCTTGAGCTGGACCACGGCCTTCACCTGCTGGCCCATCTCCTCGTCGGGGACGCCGATCACGGCGACGTCGTAGATGGCCGGGTGCAGGGTGAGCACGGCCTCGACCTCGGCCGGGTAGATGTTCACCCCGCCCGAGATGATGGTGAAGGACTTGCGATCGGTGAGGAAGAGGTAGCCGTCCTCGTCGAGGTAGCCGAGGTCACCGACGGCCGTCCACGTCTCGTGGACCGGGTGCGTCGCCTCCGCGGTCTTCTCCGGGTCGTTGTGGTACTCGAACGGACGCGTCTCCCGCTCGAAGTAGACCGTGCCGACCTCGCCGGCGGGCAGCTCGTTGCCCTCGTCGTCGCAGATGTGCGCGACGCCGATCATCGCCTTGCCGACCGTGCCGCGCTTGCTGAGCCACTCCGGCGAGGAGACGAAGGTGATGCCGTTCTGCTCGGTGGAGCCGTAGTACTCGAAGACCACCGGTCCCCACCAGTCGATCATCGCCTGCTTGACGTCGGGCGGGCAGGGCGCCGCGGCGTGCACGGCGAGCCGGAGGGCGTCGTGCCGGTACCTCGCCCGCGTCTCCTCGGGGAGCTGGAGCATCCGCACGAACATCGTGGGCACGAACTGGGCGCACGTGACGCCGTACTGCTCGATGGCGGCGAGCGCGCCCTCGGCGTCGAACTTCTCCATCATCACGACGGTGCCGCCCAGGGAGTGCACGGCGCCGCTCCACTTGAGCGGGGCGGCGTGGTAGACCGGCGCCGGCTGCAGGTAGACGTCGCCCGGTCCGACCTGGAACGGTCCGCCGAGCAGGCCTGCGATCGGGTCGCCCGGCTGGTCGACCTGGATCGGCAGCATGGCCTGCTTCACGCCCTTCGGGCGTCCGGTCGTGCCGGAGGAGTACATCATGTCGGAGCCGCGGGGCTGGTCGGTGAGCCTCTCACCGGCGCCTGCCAGCAGCTCGTCGTACGACGCGTAGCCGGCGACGTCACCCCCGAAGGCGAAGGCGTGCTCGACCTGCGGGGAGAGCTCGCGGACCCGTCCGGCGACCGGTACGGCGGCGGAGACGACGAGCGCCTTCGCCCCGCTGTCGCCGACGATGTAGGCGATCTCGTCGGCACTGAGATTGCGGTTGACCGGCGTGATGTAGAGGCCTGAGCGCAGGCAGGCCCAGTAGATCTCGAAGCACTCGGCGGCGTTGTCGGTCAGCATCGCGACGACATCGCCCTTGGCCAGTCCGAGGGCGTGCAGTGCGCTGGCGAGCCGCGCCGAGCGGTCGTCGAGCTCGCCGTAGGTGATGGTCCGTCCCGACCCCGTCATCACGACGGCCGGGTGGTCGGGGTTCGTCGCCGCGTGGACTCCTGGGTACATCGGGGCACCTTCCGATTTTCGAAGCTGGATGAGATTCCCGCCTGTGGGAGGCGTCACACGCTACCGTAACTTGAGTTATGCTGGACGTCCAGAGTTCGCCTTGTCACATCGCGAACTTTCTGATTCCATCTTAAAAAAACTCCTGGAGGCGACATGAGCTCATCGACCGGAACCCGCAGCCTCGACGGCAAGCGGATCGCCATCACCGGCGCTGGTCGCGGCATCGGGCGGGCCACCGCGGACGAGCTGCACCGCCGCGGCGCCCTGGTCGCGATCGGTGACATCGACGTCGACGCCGCGAAGGACGCGGCGACCGCGATCGGCAGCGACGTGACCGCCCACCACGTCGACGTCACCGACAGCGACTCCTTCGCCGCCTTCCTCGCCGACGCCAAGCAGGCCATGGGCGGCCTCGACGTGCTGGTCAACAACGCCGGCGTGATGCCGATCGGGCACTTCCTCGACATCCCCGAGTCCACGGTGCGCCGCGCCGCCGAGATCAACCTGCTCGGCCCCACCCTCGGCATGCGTGCGGCGCTGCCCGACATGCTCGCCCAAGGGCGCGGCCACATCGTCAACGTCGCCTCGGTGGCCGGCAAGGCGGCGGTGCCCGGCGGTCTCTACTACTGCTCGCACAAGGCCGGCGTCATCGCGCTGACCGAGGGAGCGCGACTCGAGTTCGGCGGCCGCGGGATCGACTTCACCTGCGTGATGCCGTCGTTCACCAACACCGACCTGATCGCCGGCACCAAGGGCACGAAGTTCCTCAAGAACGTCGAGCCCGAGGACGTCGCGAGGGGCATCGCCGAGGCGATCGAGCACAAGCACAAGGACGTCTACCTGCCCCGGTCGCTGCGCCAGATCACCTTCACCCAGACCCTCACCGGTCGCCGGCTGCGCGACTTCCTCAACCGTCGCCTCGGCGCCTACGACACCTTCCTGGACATCGACCAGACCGGTCGCGCGGCGTACAACGACCGGATCAACAAGAGCTGAGATCCCCCTCGGTGAACGAGACCGGCCCCCACCCGCACCACGCCGCGCACGCCGCGCTCCTCGACGAGGCGCGCGGCGAGGCGGTCCGGCGTCAGCACGACCGCGGCAAGCTGACCGCGCGGGAGCGGATCGCCCTCCTCGTCGACGAGGGCACCTTCCGAGAGATCGGCGCCCTCGCCCGCCCCGAGGCGCCCGGCCCTCGCGGTGAGCCGCTGCTCGGCGACGGCATCGTCACCGGCACGGCGCGGATCGACGGGCGGCCGGTCGTGCTCACGGTCAGCGACTACACGGTCGCCGGCGGCAGCAACGGCCTCGTCGGCAACGAGAAGTGGCGCCGGTGCGCCGAGATTGCCGCGACGCGCGGCATCCCTCTCGTCATGCTCCTCGACGGCGGCGGGCACCGCATCCACGAAGGGCTCGACGCGCGCGACTTCGCCGGCGGCTTCGACATCCAGGAGATGCAGACCCGTCTCAGCGGCTGGGTGCCGATGGTCGCCGCGATCCTCGGCCCCGGCTACGGCCAGCCCACCCTGGCCGCGTCGATGTGCGACTTCGTCGTCGCGGTCCGCGGGATCTCGAGCATCGGCATGGCCCCGCCGGCCCTGGTGCGGGCGGCCACCGGGGAGACCACGGACGCGGAGGCCCTCCACGGCGCGGACGCGCAGGCGTCGTACGGCTCCATCGACCTCGCGGTCGACACCGAGGAGGAGGCACTCGACGCCCTGCGCTGGTACCTCGACCTGCTGCCCTCCAACGCGGAGGCGGAGCTGCCGCGCGAGGTCGCCGCACCGCCCCGGCCCGACGCCGCCGCAGCCATCGACAGCGCCGTGCCCGCAAGCCTGCGGCAGGCCTACGACATGGCCGAGGTGATCACCGGCATCGTGGACGAGGACAGCGAGGTCGAGCTGAAGGCCGCCTTCGCGCCCAACCTGATCACCACGCTCGCCCGGGTCGAGGGGCGCCCGATCGGCATCGTCGCCAACCAGCCCCTGGCCCTCGCCGGCATGCTCGACGCGGACGCCGCCGACAAGGCTGCCCACTTCGTGTCCCTCTGCGACGCCTTCGGGATCCCGCTGCTCGTGCTCATCGACCTGCCCGGCCTGGCCGTCGGGGCCGACGCCGAGCGTTCCGGGCTGGCTCGATCGAGCGCACGTCTCTCGCTCGAGCTCGGGTCGGCGACGGTGCCGACGTTCACCGTCGTCGCCCGCAAGGGCTACGGCGGCGGCTACGTGATCATGTCGGGCGGGCGCACCTTCCACCCCGAGCTCGTCGCGGCCTGGCCGCACGCCGAGACCGCCGTGATGGCGCCGGAGACCGCGATCGAGCTGGTCTTCCGGCGCGAGCTCGCCGAGTCCGAGGATCCCACCCAGCGCCGCAAGGAGCTCGCCGAGCAGTTCCGCGGCCAGCTCGGCGCGGTGCGCGGCGCCGAGGGATTCGGGTACGACGTCGTGCTGCGCCCCAGCGAGACCCGGGCCTGGCTGGCCGACCTCCTGCCGGTCCTCCCCCGGCACCGGATGATGCAGTCCCTGACTCCGCGCCGCCACGGCGTGGGGCCGCTCTGACCTCCCCTTGTGGTCCGCCGGGGACCGGCGCACACTGCAATTGGGGGGCCTCGGGAAGGAAGCGCACCATGAGCGACAGCAGCGGACCCGGCGTCGACACCCTGGCCGACACCGTCACGGAGACCCACGACGTGCTCACCACCCGGCTCGCCGACGCCGAGGCGTGCCGGCCGACGCGGGAGCTCCCGCGTGACCGGATGCGGGCCACGGACCCGTTCCTCGCCAGCACGTCCCGGCACGTCGCGGCGGTCAACGCCGTGCTCGGCCCGGCCGCCCGGCGCCACCTGCCCGACGGCCGCCGCCGCACCCGGGAGCTCGCCCGCCAGAGCCGGCGCCTGGAGGGGGCGCTGTTCCAGACCAAGTCGAAGCTCTACGGCTCGACCTTCGTCGTACGCCGGCCGTGGGCGTCGATCTGGCACGAGGTCGGCGAGGAGCTCGACGCCTTCTGGACCCTCGAGCGCGGCCTCGTCGACGACCTCGCGACCCGCACCTCCGTCGCCGACCGCGACGCCCTCGCGGAGCGCCTGTTCCGGGCGGAGCGCCACGTGCCGACGCGTCCTCACCCCTACCTCCCCCACCGCGGGGTGACGGGGCGCGTCGCGCGGCAGGTCGCGCTGCGGGTGGACCGCTTCTGGGACACCGCCGAGGGGCGGATGGTCCCCGAGCCGGTGCGGCCGCACCGTTCGCGCGAGGGCCGGATGACCCAGTACCTGCTCGCCGACCCGCACGTCGAGGGACACTGACAGGAACCACTGCTAACTGTGGCAAGCAGCGCCGAACGCGCCCTGCGTTACGGTGAATTCACGTGAGGATCGCCACCCCGGGAAGGTGACCGGGGCCACTGCGCTAACTATTGCAAGCATGCGGCAATGGTGGCGTACAGCCCTCCCCGACCCGGGGAGGCCGCCCACGCGCGCCGAGGCCCGTGACGACGTGGAGCGACATCGCACAACGATGAAGTAGTCACGGGCACGGGAGAACCGAGCACCACGCCGTCCGCACGCGGACGGCTCGGGGCGAAGGAACCACAGGTTCCGGGGCACCAGCAGCCCTAGCCCGACAGGTCACCTCTCGCAGGCGTCGCTGCGGAGAAACTCCGATGTCCACCACCTTCAGCCGCGCTGCCGCGCGCCTCCTCGTCGTACCGGTCGCCACGTCGGCGTTCCTCGCCAGCCCGGCCCCGGTCTCCCACGCCGAGACCCGCACCGTCGCCGTCTCCTCCCCCGGCCTCGCCGCCGACGCGACCACCCAGGCCCGCCTCGACACCCGCCGTGACCTGCGCGCCGCGCGGATCGCGCACCGCAAGAGGTTCGGCAACCGCGTGGTCGCCAAGGCCCGCAGCCGAGCCGGCAGCCCCTACGTGTACGGCGCCACCGGCCCCCACGCCTTCGACTGCTCCGGCCTGACGCAGTGGGTCTTCCGCAAGCTCGGCAAGCACCTGCCCCGCACCTCGGGCGCCCAGGCCGGCGCCGTACGCCGGGTGCGCCACCCGCGCCGCGGCGACCTGGTGTTCTTCACCAGCGGCGGCCACGTCTACCACGTCGGCATCTACGCCGGCCACCACATGCTGTGGCACGCCTCGCGCCCGGGCCACCCGGTCGCCAAGGAGCGGATCTGGACCTCGTCGGTCTTCTACGGCCGGGTTCGCTGACCCACCGGACCACCTGACCACTGACCGTCGGTCCCTCGTATGAGGAGGGGCCGACGGTCGGCCCTTTCGGCTCTTCGACGCGTTCGTCGGTCGCCTTCCGGGATCGTCGGCGCGATGCTGCAGTTGGTCGGTGGTGGCGTCCTCAAGCGGCAGCGACGGGGCGAGTCGGGTGGTGGGTCGGGTCCGGCGGCTGGGTTGCGGCCGGTCGGGGGTGGCGGCGCGTGGTGACCCCCTCGAGTGGGCACATACCGCAGAGATCCGGCCGTTTTTTCTGCGGTCTGTGACCACTCGAGGGGGTCACCGGCGCGCAACACGCTGACACGGGCCGGGCGGCCGCGTCAGCGGCGGCGCGGACGAAGTCCGCGCCGACAACCGCGCCGC
>NZ_LMIT01000011.1:449484-491076 GCF_001428825.1 Nocardioides sp. Root240
CCGCCAAGATCCCGGACAAGTGCGAGACGATGACCCCGTGACCATCTACGTCGACGACATGCAGCTCGCGGCCCGGGTCGGACCGGTCGAGGGTGTCTGGTCGCACCTGCTGTCCGACCTGCCCGGCGAGGAGGGGCAGCGGGAGCTGATCGCGTTCGCGGAGCGGCTCGGCATCGACCCCCGGTGGATCCAGAACGAGGGGACGACGACGGAGCACTTCGACGTGCGGGAGCCGATGCGGCAGCGGGCGCTGGCGCTGGGCGCCGTACCGATCAGCTACGGGCGCGAGGTCGCGCGGATCACCCTGGCCAAGCGAGGCCGCGACGCCTGAGGGACGAAGGCGGCGAACGAGGCCGAAGGTCGAGGAGCGCCGGCGAGCTCGCGCAGCGAAGCAAGCGAGGTCGTGGCGCGTCACGAGACCAGGGTTCAGCGGCCGGTGAACTCCGGCGGGCGGCGCTCGACGAAGGACGTGATCGCCTCGTCGAGGTCGTTGCTCAGCAGGAAGGCGGCGTTCCACACGGCGGTGTAGCGCAGTCCGGCCTCGACCCGCGGGCCGCGCTCGGCGTCGAGGACGTCCTTCACGCCGCGCAGGACGAGCGGCGAGTTCGCGGCCATCCGGGCAGCCAGGTCCTGGGCGGCGGCCAGCGCGGCGGGCGCGTCGGCGTGGACGTGGTTGACCAGGCCGACGGCGGCGGCGCGGTCGGCGGCGATGTCGTCGCCGGTCAGGGCCAGCTCGCGGAGGTGGCCGTCGCCGATCACGCCGACGAGGCGTTGGAGGCTGCCGAGGTCGGCGACGATGCCGACCTTGGCCTCGCGGACGCTGAACTGCGCGTCCGCGGAGGCGATCCGGACGTCGCAGGCGACGGCGAGGTCGACGCCGCCACCGATGCACCAGCCGGTGACGGCGGCGACGGTGGGCTTGCGGACGCCGGCGACCACGTCGAGGGCGGCCTGCCAGCGGCGGATGAGGGCGAGCAGCTCCTGGCGGGCGCCGGCGTGGGTCGCGGTCCGCATCGGGACGAAGGTGGCGGCCGCGCCGGCGAGGTCGAGGCCGAAGGAGAAGTGCGGGCCAGCGCCCGTCACGACGATGGCGCGGACGTCGGCGTCGGCGTCCAGCGCGGTGAAGGTCTCGGCGAGCTCGGCGAAGAAGCGCTCGTCCATGACTGCCTTGCCGCCCGGCCCGGCCAGCTCCACGGTGGCGACGTGGCCGTCGCGGGTGAGGGTGAACCGCTTCTCATCGCTCATGCTGCTGAGCCTATCGACGTGGCGACCCGATAGATTTCGGTCCGTGCCCGGCATCGTTCCCGAGATCCGGCGGCACGGAGCAACCGACGTCAGCGACGACGCGGCCGTCCTCGCCGCGTACTCCTCCGACGCATCGCTCTACCGCGTGCCGCCCGCCGCGGTGGTGTTCCCGCACGCGGCCGACGAGGTCCGTGCGACGCTGGCCGCCGCCCGGGAGCTGGGGCTGTCCGTCACCGCCCGGGGAGCCGGTACGTCGGTCGCGGGCAACGCGATCGGCCCGGGCATCGTGCTCGACTTCAGCCGGCACATGAACCAGGTGCTCTCGGTGGACGCCGACGCGGCGACCGCCGTGGTGCAGCCGGGCGTGGTGCAGGCGCAGCTGCAGAAGGCGGTGGCGTCGTACGGGCTGAAGTTCGGGCCCGACCCGTCGACCAGCACCCGCTGCACGATCGGCGGGATGATCGGCAACGACGCGTGCGGCGCGCGCTCGCTCGCGTTCGGCCGGACCTCGCACAACACCCTGGGGCTGCGCGGGTTCCTCGCCGACGGCACCGCGCTGGTCACGGGTCCGGACGGATGGTCCGCCGACGGCGACGTCCTGTCCCGGGTCGAGCAGGTCATCGCGAAGGACCTCGCGACGGCGCGGACCGAGTTCGGCACCTTCGGGCGCCACGTGTCCGGCCTCGCGGTCGAGCACCTGCTGCCCGAGCGGTTCAACCCGACCCGTGCGCTGGTCGGCTCCGAGGGCACGCTCGCCGTGCTGACCGAGGCGACGGTGCGGCTGGTGCGCAACCCGAAGCACTCGCTGATGATCGTCCTCGGCTTCCCCGACTTCCCGACCGCGGGCCACGCGACGCCGCGGGTGCTGGAGTTCGCGCCCTCGGCCTGCGAGGGCATCGACCGGCGCATCGTCGACGTCATCCTCGAGCGACGCGGCCCGGGCGCGGTGCCGCCGCTGCCGGCCGGTGACGCCTGGATGTTCGTCGAGCTGTCGGCCGACGACCCCGACGAGGTACGACGCCAGGCCGACCTGCTGGCCGGTGCGGGCCTCGGCGTCTCGGCCCTCGTCGTCGACGACCCGCGCACGGCCGACCGGCTCTGGAAGATCCGCGCCGACGGTGCCGGCCTCGCCGGTCGCGCCCCCTCCGGCCGTCCCGCGTGGGCGGGCTGGGAGGACGCCGCCGTACCGCCGGACCGGCTGGGGACCTACCTCACCAGCTTCGACGCCCTGCTCGACGAGCACGGCCTGACCGCGATGCCCTTCGGGCACTTCGGCGAGGGCTGCGTGCACGTGCGGATGGACTTCGCGTTCGACTCCCCCGACGGCCCGGACCGCTACCGCGCGTTCGTCGAGGACGCCGCCGACCTGGTGTCCTCGCTCGGCGGCTCGCTGTCGGGCGAGCACGGTGACGGCCGGGCGCGCAGTGAGCTGCTGCCGCGGATGTACTCCCCCGCCGCGCTCGCGCTGATGTCCGGCGTCAAGAAGGCCTTCGACCCCGACGACCTGCTCAACCCGGGCATCATCGTCGACGCCGCGCCGCTGACCGCCGACCTGCGCTACACCTCCACCGCGAAGCTGACCAAGAGCCTCGCGATGGCCTACGCCAGCGACGGCGGCGACTTCGGCCAGGCGGTCCACCGCTGCACCGGCGTCGGCAAGTGCCGGGCCGACAACTCGGGTTCGGGCGGCGTGATGTGCCCGTCCTTCCAGGCCACCCGCGAGGAGATCCACTCGACCCGCGGCCGGGCGCGGCTGCTGCAGGAGATCGTCAACGGCGACAGCGACATCTCGTGGGGATCGCCGGCCGTGCACGAGGCACTCGACCTCTGCCTGTCGTGCAAGGGCTGCGCGTCCGACTGCCCCACCGGCACCGACATGGCCAGCTACAAGGCCGAGGTCCTGCACCAGACCTACAAGCGGCGGATCCGGCCGCGCAGCCACTACGTCGTCGGCTGGCTCCCCCGGTGGGCGAAGGTCGGGTCACTGACCCCGCGCCTGGCCAACAAGTCGATGGACATCGACTGGGTGCGCACGCTCGCGCTGAAGGCCTCGGGCGTCGACACGCGACGGCGGATGCCGTCGTTCGCGCGGCGCACCTTCCGCCGTACCTTCTCCGCGCCGGCCGGCCAGACCGGGACGCCGGTCGTGCTCTTCGTCGACTCCTTCACCAACCACTTCGCACCGCACGTCGCGGACGCGGCGGCAGCGGTGCTGCGCGAGGCCGGGTACGCACCGAGGATCACCCGCCACCAGGAGTGCTGCGGCCTGCCGTGGATCAGCACCGGCCAGCTCGACGGCGCGGCCCGGCGGCTGCGCTCGATGGTCGACGCACTGGCGGCCGACGCGAAGGCCGGGCTGCCGGTGGTCGGCATCGAGCCGTCGTGCACCGCCGTGCTCCGCCACGAGCTGACCGAGCTGGTCCCGGGCGAGGACGCGGCCGCGGTCGCCGGCGCCACGGTCACCCTGGCCGAGCTGCTCGCGCGCACCGACGGCTGGACGCCGCCCGACCTGTCCGGCGTGACCGTCGTCGCGCAGCCGCACTGCCACCACCACGCGGTCATGGGTTGGGAGACCGACAAGGCGCTGCTGGAGCGGGCCGGCGCATCGGTGCAGGCCGTCGCCGGCTGCTGCGGCATGGCCGGCAACTTCGGTGTCGAGCAGGGCCACTACGAGGTCTCGCTCGCGGTCGCCGAGGCCAACCTGCTGCCCGCCGTCCGGCAGGCGCCGGAGGGCGCGGTCGTGCTGGCCGACGGCTTCTCGTGCCGCACCCAGCTCGACGAGCTGGCCCCCACCGCGCAGCCGCTGCACCTCGCGGAACTGCTGGCCTCCCGCTCCTAGCCCCCACGAACCGTGGGTCATGGCACCACGAACCGTGGGTCATGGCACCACGAACCGTGGGTCATGGCACCACCAACCGTGGGTCCTGGCACCACGAACCGTGGGTCATGGCACCACCAACCGTGGGTCCTGGCACCACCAACCGTGGGTCCTGGCACCACCAACCGTGGGTCCTGGCACCACGAACCGTGGGTCATGGCACCACCAACCGTGGGGCTTGGCGCCAGTCTCCACGGTTCGCAGTGCCACTAGCCACGGTTCGTGGTGCCACTAGCCACGGTTCGTGGTGCCACTAGCCACGGTTCGTGGTGCCACCAGCCACGGTTCGTGGGTCAGCGGGCCAGCCAGTCCCGGGTCCGGTCGGCCAGCTCGCGGCGGGCCGCCAGGTCGCGCGCGGCGGCGGAGGGGTCGGTGACGTGCCCCTTGTGGTGGTACGACGACGGGGTCGCCTCCTCGGTGGCGAGGCGCACGAGCAGTGCCGCTGACGCCTCCGGAGACATCAGCACACGGCGCTCGAGCGGCCGGGCCAGGTTGCGCAGCCGGCGCAGCACCGGCCGGGTCTCGAGGCCACGGTTCGCGATATTGGTCGACACCGCCCCCGGGTGCACCGGGATGACCCGCAGCCCGCGGTCGCCGTGCTCGGCGACGAGCGAGGCGGCGTGGTGGACCAGGCCGAGCTTGGAGGTGCCGTACGCCGCCCACGAGTCGTAGTCGACCGGCCGGCCGAGCAACCCGTCGACCGTGCCGCGGTCGTGCAGCTGGGAGACGAGGTGCAGGACGCGGGCGTCACCGGTCGCGCCCGCGGCGGTGAGCAGGGCCGGGAGGAGGGCGGTCGTGAGGTCGACGGTGCCCAGGTAGTTGGTGCGCCAGTGGATCTCGTGGCCGTCGAGCAGCTGCGGCTCCTGCCACCGCGAGCCCAGGTCGAGGTGGATGCCCGCGCTGTTGACCAGCAGGTCGAGACGGTCGGACCGGTCGGCGTACCAGTGGGCGAAGCGGGCGACCGACCCACGGTCGGCCAGGTCGAGCGGCTGCCAGCTCAGGTCCTCGACCGGCTTCGAGCGGGTCGTCACGACGACGTCCCAGCCCTCGGCGTCGAGGGCGCGCGCGACGGCCTCCCCGATCGAGCCGGGGCCGGCGCCGGTGACGACGGCGCGGCGGGAGGGAGCACTCATGCACCCCAGAGTAGAACGAGTTCCACCCCGGGGTGCAGGAGTCGTCAGACGTCGGTGATGCGGACGCCGGCGTGTGCCTTGTAGCGCTTGTTGATCGCGATCAGGTTGGCGGTCATCGCCTCGACCTGGTGGGCGTTGCGGATCCGCCCGCCGAAGACGCCACGCACGCCGGGCAGCACCGCGGCGAGACCGATGACGGCATCCACGGCCTCGCGGTCGTCACCGAGCACGAGGACGTCGGTCGCGAGGTCGGTGACCTCGGGGTCCTCGAGCAGCACCGCGCTGAGGTGGTGGAAGGCCGCGACCACCGTGCTGTCGGGCAGCAGCTGCTGGGCCTGCTCGGCTGCCGATCCCTCCAGCACCGGCAGCGCGTAGGGCCCCAGCTTGTCGAAGCCCAGCGGGTTCACGCAGTCGACGACGACCTTGCCGCGCAGCGGCTCGCGCAGCTCGGTGAGGAGCTGGGCGTGGCCGTCCCACGGCACCACGACGAGCACGATGTCGCCGGTCGCCGCGGCGCCGCGGTTGTCGGCGCCGGTCACGTCGCCGCCGGTCTCCGCGGCCAGCTCGGCCGCGATCTCGTCGGCCCGCTCGGCGGTCCGGCTGCCGAGCACGACCTTCAGGCCGCCGTCGGCGAACCGGCGGGCGAGGCCACGGCCCTGCGGGCCGGTGCCGCCGAGGATGCTGATCGTCGTCATGCCGGCACCCCCTGGCCCGCGACGATGCCGGCGAGGGTGCGCACGTGCGCCACCCGGTCGGCCGGGTCGACGGCCATCGGGTTGAGCAGGAAGGTGCGCACCCCGGCGGCGTGGAACTCCTCGACCTGACGCGCGATCGACGCCTCGTCACCCATCAGGGTGACCGCCTCCACCAGGTCCTGCGGTACGACGGCGGCGGCCTCTCCCTTCCGGCCGGCGAGGTAGAGGTCCTGGATCTCCTTGGCCTCGTCCTCGTAGCCGTAGCGGCAGGCGAGCTGGTTGTAGAAGTTCTTGTCGCGCGCACCCATGCCGCCGATGTAGAGCGCCAGCTGGTCGCGGACCTTCTGCACCACCTCGGCCGGCGGCTCCCCCACGTGGAAGTTCACCTGCAGCTGGATGTCGAGCTCGCCGAGGGCCGGGTCGCGCTTCTCGAAGCCGGCGGCCAGCGCGTCGCCCCAGGCCTGCTGGGCCTTGAGCGGGTGGAAGAACAGCGGCTGCCAACCCTGCGAGATCTCCGCGACCAGCGTCACGTTCTTCTCCCCCAGCGCGGCGATCGAGACCGGGATCTCGCTGCGGACCGGGTGGTTGATGATCTTCAGCGGCTTGCCGAGGCCCGAGCCACCGTCCTCCTTGGTGAGCGGCACGGTGTAGTTCCTGCCGCGGTGGACGACGGGCTCGCGCCGCCAGACCTGGCGGCAGATGTCGACGACCTCACGCGTGCGGCCCAGCTGGGCGTCGTACTTGAGACCGTGGAATCCCTCGACGACCTGGGGGCCGGAGGCCCCGAGGCCGAGGATGAAGCGACCGCCCGAGACGTAGTCCAGGCCGGCCGCGGTCATCGCGATCAGCGACGGGGTGCGGGAGTAGATCTGGAAGATCGCCGACATGAGCTGGAGCTTCTCGGTCTTCGCCGCCAGGTAGCCGAGCTGGCTCGCGGCGTCGAAGGAGTAGGCCTCCGGGACGGCGGCGAGCTCGAGGCCGACCTGCTCGTAGGCCTGCATCAGCTCGACGGTCTCGCCGAACCCGCCGGCGTAGTCGACGATCATGCCCAGCTTGATGGTGCTGTTGGTCTCCGTGCTCATCGGGTGGCGTCCTTCGCGTAGCGGCCGGCGATGTCGCGGCCGATGATCTCCTTCATGATCTGGCTGGTCCCGCCGTAGATCGTCTGCACCCGGCTGTCGCGGAAGGCCCGGCCGATCGGGTACTCGTTCATGAACCCGTAGCCGCCGAACAGCTGCAGGCAGCGGCTCGTGACCCGCACCTGCATCTCGGTCGCCCAGAGCTTCGCCTTCGAGGCCTCGGCCGTCGTCAGCGT
Source organism: Nocardioides sp. Root240 (assembly GCF_001428825.1). GTDB lineage: Bacteria > Actinomycetota > Actinomycetes > Propionibacteriales > Nocardioidaceae > Nocardioides. The sequence continues at coordinate 456,751 of NZ_LMIT01000011.1, forward strand.
GTGCTCGTTGAGCGCCAGTGCGGCGTTCTGGACGTACGCGCGGGTGATCTCGACCTCCGTCTCGAGCTCGGCGAGCTCGAAGCGGGTGGCCTGCAGGTCACCGACGCGCTGCCCGAAGGCGGTGCGGTCGAAGACGTAGTCCTGGGTCCACCGCACCGCGGCCTCGGCGGACGCGAGCGCCTGCATGGCCAGCGAGAGCCTCTCCTTCGGGAGCCGTTGCATCAGGTAGATCAGGCCCTGCCCGACCTCGCCCAGCACGTTCTCGGCACCCACGCGGACGTCCTCGAAGACCAGCTCCGCGGTGTCCTGGCCGGCGAGGCCGACCTTGTCGAGCTTGCGGCCGCGGGAGAAGCCCGGGTCGTCGCGCTCGACCACGAACAGGCTGAAGCCGCGCGAGCCGGCGTCCGGGTCGGTCTTCGCGAAGACGACCACCAGGTCGGCGTTGATGCCGTTGGTGATGAACGTCTTCTGCCCGTTGAGCACCCAGCCGTCCCCGTCGCGGACCGCGGTCGTGCGGATGCCCTGCAGGTCGCTGCCGGCACCCGGCTCGGTCATCGCGATCGCGAGCACCAGCTCGCCCGACGCGGCGCCGGGCAGCCAGCGCTGCTTCTGCTCGTCGGTGCACAGCTCGAGGAGGTACGGCAGCACGATGTCGTCCTGCAGGCGCAGGCCCAGGCAGTACGAGGTCGCGCCGATCGCCGCGAGCTCCTCGGCCACGACCATCGGGTAGCGGAAGTCGGGCTCGCCGCCACCGCCGTACTGCTCCGGGACGGCGAGACCGAGGATGCCGTTCTTGCCCGCGGCCTGCCACGCGCTGCGCGGGACCAGTCGCTCGTCCTCCCACTCGAGGTGGTGCGGCTCGACCTCGCGGCGCACGAACTCCCGGACCGACGCGCGGTAGGCCTCGTGGTCCTCGGTGTAGAAGCCGCCGCGCAGGTTGAGGCTGGTCGTCCCAGCGGTCATCGCGGCGCCATCCGGATCGCGCCGTCGAGGCGGATGGTCTCTCCGTTGAGCATCGGGTTCTCGACCACGTGGGCGGCGAGGGCGCCGTACTCCTTCGGGTCGCCGAGGCGCGAGGGGTGCGGCACCTGCTGGCCCAGGCTCTTGCGGGCCTCCTCGGGCAGCGAGGCGAGCAGCGGGGTGTCGAACAGGCCCGGCGCGATGGTGACCACGCGGATGCCGATGGTCGACAGGTCGCGCGCGATGGGCAGGGTCATGCCGACCACGCCGCCCTTGGAGGCGGAGTACGCCGCCTGGCCGATCTGGCCGTCGAAGGCCGCCACCGACGCGGTGTTGATGATGACGCCGCGCTCCTCGCCGAGCAGGTCGAGCCCCGCCATGTGAGCGGCCGTCAGGCGGATGACGTTGAAGGTGCCCAGCAGGTTGATCTCGATGATCCGCTGGAACTTGTCGTACGGGTACGGCGTGTTGTCGCGCCCGACGGTCTTGATCGCGTCGCCGGTGCCGGCACAGTTGACCACCACCCGCAGGGTGCCGAGCTCCGATGCGGCGGCGATGGCAGCGTTCACATCGTCCTCGCTCCGGACGTCGCCGGGCACGAACCGGACGGCGTCGCCCAGCTCCTTCGCGGCGACCTCGCCCGGGCCGCCCGGGAGGTCGAGGATGACGGCCCGGCCGCCCTTGGCGAGGAGGGCCTCGACGGTCGCGCGGCCGAGGCCGGAGGCGCCGCCGGTGACGAGGGCGACGGTGTCGTTGATCTGCATGGGTGTTCCTTCTCAGAGCTTCTCGATGATGGTGGCGTTGGCCATGCCCTGCGCCTCGCACATGGTCTGGATTCCGTAGCGGCCGCCGGTGGCCTCGAGGTGGTTGACCAGGGTGGTGAGCAGCCGCGTGCCCGACGAGCCGAGGGCGTGGCCCAGCGCGATCGCGCCGCCGAGCGGGTTGAGCTTCGCCGGGTCGGCCGCCAGGTCGTGGGCCCAGGCGAGCGGGACGGGCGCGAACGCCTCGTTGACCTCGTAGGCGTCGATGTCGTCGATACCCAGGCCCGCCCTGGCCAGCGCCTTCTGGGTCGCGGGGATCGGGCCGGTCAGCATCATCAGCGGGTCGGAGCCGGTGACGGCGTACGACACGAAGCGGGCGCGCGGGGTCAGGCCGAGCCTGCTCGCCATCTCCTCGCTCATGATGAGCGCGGCCGACGCGCCGTCGGTGAACGGCGAGGAGTTGCCGGGGTGGATGGCCCACTCGACGTCGGGGAACCGGGCAGCGAACTCGTCGGTGCGGAAGGCCGGCCTGAGGCCGCCCAGGCCCTCGGCGGTGGTGCTCGCGCGGACGGTCTCGTCGACCTTGTGCTCGACGGCGTTGCCCTCGGCGTCGGTGACCGTGATCGGGACGATCTCGTTGTCGAAGGCGCCGTTGGCGATCGCTGCGGCAGCGCGGCGGTGGGACTCGGCGGAGTACTCGTCGAGGGTGGCCCGGTCGAGCTTCCAGTCGCGGGCGACGAGCTCGGCCGACACGCCCTGGTTGACCAGGCCCTCGGGGTAGCGGGCGTGCACCTCGGGGCCGGAGCTGTCCTGGCCCATCGTGGTGCTGCCCATGGGGACCCGGCTCATCGACTCGACGCCGGCGGCGATCACGACGTCGTACGCGCCGGCGGCGACGCCCTGCGCGGCGAAGTGGACGGCCTGCTGGCTCGAGCCGCAGGCGCGGTCGATCGTCGTGGCGGGGACCGACTCGGGGAACCCCGCGCCGAGGACGGCGGCCCGGCCGATGTTGAGCGCCTGCTCGCCGCCCTGCATGACGCAGCCGGTGATGACGTCGTCGACGAGCGCCGGGTCGAGGTCGTTGCGCTCGACGATCGCCTTCAGGACGTGGACGAGCATCGACGTCGGATGGGTGCCGGACAGCGCGCCGCCCGGCTTGCCCTTGCCGGACGCGAGACGGGCGACGTCGACGATGACGGGAGTGGGCACGAGGACCTCCGCAAGTTCGGGATAAACCAGTCAGTGCTGACTGGTTCGTGCGAGGGTAGCCTTCGACTCCGCCGTTTGTCACCTGCCTGCCCGGATTCGAGAGGAGCGCCACATGGCCCGCGCCGTGCAGACCCGCACGATCGACGTCCAGCGCCGGATCCTCGACGCGGCCGTCGAGGTGATGCTCGAGCACGGCTACAGCGGCGCGTCCACCGTGCGGATCCAGGAGCGCGCCGGTGTCTCCCGCGGACGCCTCCTGCACCACTTCCCGTCGCGCGACGCGCTGCTGATCGCGGCCTCCCAGCACCTCGCGCGGGCCCGGGTCGGCGAGCTGCCCAGCGACCACTCGTGGCCCGGCGACCTCGGCGAGCGGATCGACGCCGTCGTCGACACGATGGCCGCGACCTTCACGCAGGGCTACTTCTGGGCCGCCACCGAGCTGTGGATCGCCGCCCGCACCCACGAGGAGATCCGCGAGGCGCTGCTCCCCGGCGAGCGCGAGATCGCGCGCGCCGTACGCGTGGCCATGGACGGGTTCTTCGGGCCCGAGCTCGCGTCCCGTCCGGGCTACGAAGGACTGCGCGAGGTGCTCTTCACCAGCCTTCGCGGCATGGCGCTGACCACCTCGTTCGACCCGCGGGAGGAGCCGACACGACGGCACATGGAGCGGCTGAAGCAGCTGGCGCGGACCGTCCTGCTCTGAGTCCGCCCGGACGGTCGAGAATGACGTCCATGACGGTCGAACCCCCGGTCCTGCTGCGCCGCGACGGCCACGCGGCGCACATCGTCCTCAACCGCCCCCGCGCGATCAACGCGCTCACCCACGAGATGGTCGGCATCATCAGCGCCGCCCTCGAGGAGTGGCGGTACGACGACTCGGTGCGGACGGTCGTCCTGACGGGGGCCGGCGAGCGGGGCCTGTGCGCGGGCGGCGACATCGTGGCGATGTGGCGCGACGCGAAGGCCGGAGGCACCGAGAGTGCGGGCTTCTGGGCTGACGAGTACCGGTTGAACGCCACCATCGCGGCGTACCCGAAGGCCTATGTCGCGATCATGGACGGCATCGTCCTGGGCGGCGGGATCGGCCTGTCGGCGCATGCCCCGCAGCGTGTCGTGACCGAGCGCTCGTCGATCGGGATGCCGGAGACGGGGATCGGGTTCCTGCCCGACGTGGGCGGCACCTGGCTGCTGTCGCACGCGCCGGGCGAGACGGGGACCCACCTCGGCCTCACGGCGGGCTCGATCGGAGCCGGGGACGCGATCGCGACGGGCTTCGCCGACCACTACGTGCCGACCGACCGGATCCCCGGACTGCTGGCCGACCTCGCGCACCGCGACGCCGACGAGGCACTCGCCGACGCCGAGCTGCCCCCGCCCCCGTCGCCACTGACGGAGGCGCGCAGCTGGCTCGACGAGGCGTACGCCGGCGACGACGTCCTCACGATCCTGGACCGCCTGCGGGCGCTCGGCACCGAGGAGGCCACCCGGGCGGCGGCGACCATCGAGGCGAAGTCGCCGACGTCCGTACGGGTGACCCTGCGCGCCCTGCGCGAGGCAGCCGGAATGGCAGCGCTCACCGAGGCGCTCGACCTGGAGTACCGGCTGGCACTGCGGTTCCACGCCTCGCACGACTTCGTCGAGGGCGTGCGCGCGCAGGTGGTCGACAAGGACCGCAACCCGCAGTGGCGCCCGCCGCACGTGCGCGAGGTCGACGACGCGACAGTGGCCGCCTACTTCGCGCCGTTGGGTGAACCGGAGCTCGGCCTGGCCTGACGCGGCCCCGGGCGCTCAGCCACCGACGAACAGGTCGGTCTCGGGCCCGTCGCCGCCGTACCGGCCCAGGTCGGCGATCCCGACGCTGCGCAGCACGTCGACGTCGAGCAGGCACTGGCCGGTCACGAGCGCCGCCGGCGTGGCGAGGACGGCAACGGCCGCGTCCGCCATCACCGCGGGGCTGCGTGCGAAGCGGGCCGCGTCGTCGCCCAGCAGGTGCACGACGTTGCCGGTGCTGATCGTGCGCTCCGGCCACAGGCAGTTCGACGCGATGCCCGCGCCCGCGAACTCGGCCGCCCAGCCGAGCGCGAGGATGGTCATGCCGTACTTGCTCAACGTGTACGGCGGGTGCGCACCCAGCCACCGTGGCGCGAGGTTCAGCGGTGGCGAGACCGTCAGCACGTGCGGGTTGGCGGAGCGGCGCAGCGCGGGCAGGCACGCGCGCGTGAGCACGAAGGCCCCGCGGATGTTGACCTGCAGCATCAGGTCGAAGGCCTCGACGGAGATCGCCTCGGTGCCGGCGAACGTGAGAGCGCTCGCATTGTTGAGGCAGGCGTCGATGCCGCCGAAGTGCCCGACCGCCTGCGTGACGGCCCGCACGACGGCGTCCTCGTCCCTGAGGTCCGCGGCGAGCACCAGGCACTCGCCACCACCCTCCTGCACGGCATCGACGGCTCGCACCAGCTCGGACGTGACCGCGCTGCGGACCGGCTTGGTCAGCAGCACCACGTTCGCCCCGGCCGCCCCCAGGCCTGCGGCGAGTGCGCCGCCGATGCCGTGCACCCCACCGGACAGCACCACGGTGCGTCCGGCGAGAGCGTGCCGCGGCTCCCACGCGGCACGCCCCGTCATCGGGGGTTCATCTCGTCCGCTGCGGCGCGCGCACCGCCGGCAGCCCCTCGGCGAACTCCCGGGCCTCCGTCCACGAGGCCCGTTGGCTGACCAGCTTGCGCAGCTTCATGATCTGCGTCGGCCGGTCGACGGTGAGCGCTCCCACCACCCGCTCACCCCTCCGGTACAGCGCGAGGTACGGCTCCTCGGCCAGGACCACGACCTCGTCGGCCTGCGGCACCCCGACGAACTGGATCCGGTGGCCGTACCAGTCGGACCAGAAGTACGGCACCGACGCAACCGGTACGGCGGCCGCCGGGTCGAGTGCGTGGGCGGCGGCCGCCGCACCGTGCTCAGCGGCGTTGGTCCAGTGCTCGAGCCGCATCAGCTGGTCGTCGAACAGCGGGTTCGGCCAGTACGCGACGTCGCCGGCGCCGTAGACACCCGGCAGCGAGGTGGCCAGCGTCGCGTCGCACAGCAGCGCGCCGTCCCGCTCGTGCAGCGCGATCCCCGAGTCGCGCAGCCAGCCGGTCGACGGCACCACTCCGATGCCGGCGACGACCAGGTCGGCGTCGACCCGCGTGCCGTCGTCGAGCAGCACACCGACGGCGCGACCATCGGCGACGAGCAGCTCACGGACCCCCCTCCCCAGGCGGAGATCGGCGCCGTTGGCGCGGTGGAGTTCGGCGCAGACGCGTCCTGCGTCCGGGCCCACTGATCGGGTGAGCGGGACGTCGAGGCTCTCCACGATCGTGACGGGGAGCCCGCGCTTGCGCGCCCCGGAAGCGACCTCCGAGCCGATGAAGCCGGCCCCGACCACCACCGTCCGCGCGCCCGCATCGAGGGCGGTCCGGATCGCGACGGCGTCGTCGAGCGTGCGCAGCGCGTGCACCCCGGCCACACCCTCCGTCCCCGGAAGGGTCCGGGCGGCGGCGCCGGTGGCGACGATCAGTCGGTCGTAGCGGACCTCCCGGTCACCGGCCTCGAGCACGCGGTCAGACGCGTCGAGGCCGGTGGCCGGGGTGCCGAGGAGCAGGTCGACCCCGAGCTCCTCGCGCAGGTGCTCCTCGCTGCGAAAGGGCGGCGCCTCCGGCGTCGTCCCCTCGTCGAGGAAGGCCTTCGACAGCGGCGGCCGGTCGTAGGGCAGGTGCGGCTCGGCCCCCACGAGGGTGATCCGCCCGTCGTACCCCTTGCGGCGCGCGGCCTCGACGGCCCGCAGGCCGGCGAGGGACGCACCGACGACGACGAGGTCGCGCACCGGGTCCATGACGGCCCTCAGCCCTCGATGATGCGCAGTGCCTCGGTGGGGCACGACGCGCACGCCGCCTCCACCTCGGCGCGCAACGTCTCGGCCGGGTTCTCGTCCAGGCAGAGCAGCGTGCCGTCCGCCTGGACCTCGAACACGTCGGGGGCCTCGGCCTCGCACAGGCCCAGGCCGGTGCACTTGTCGTAGTCGATCGCGAGTCGCATGTCAGGCCTCCTTGACCATCGCCGGGACGAAGCGGAAGGGCATCCGCTTGACGCCACGCATGAAGTTGGTGCCGAGCAGCTCCGGCTCGCCGGTCTCCCAGGACTCGAGGCGGAAGACGAGCTCCTCGAAGATCGCGCGCAGCATCTGCTTGGCGAGCTGGTTGCCGAGGCAGAAGTGGACACCGCCGCCGCCGAAGCCCAGGTGCGGGTTGGGGTCGCGCGCCAGGTCGAACCTCCACGGGTCCTCGAACACGTCCTCGTCGAAGGATCCGGACGGGTAGAAGAAGACCACCTTGTCGCCGGGGATGATCTTCTTCCCGCCGAGCTCGGTCTCCTTGACGCAGGTACGGCGGAAGGTCATGACGGGCGACGCGTAGCGGATGAACTCCTCGATCGCCACACCGATCCGGCCGTCGAAGTCCTCCCGCAGCCAGGCGAGCTGGTCGGGGTTCTCGGCCAGCGCCTTGAGGGCGAACGAGGTCGTGTGCTTGGTGGTGTCGGTACCGGCGACCGCCATCAGCACGAAGAACGCGCCGATCTCGAACTCGTTGAGGTGCTCGCCCTCGACCTCCGCGTTCATCAGGTTGGTGAACAGGTCCTCCGCGGGGGTCTCCGCCTGCTTGCGGATGTCGATCAGCTGCTCGGCGATGTCGTGCAGGATCGCCGCCGCCTCGACCTGGACCTCGTCGGGCATCCGGTCGCCGAGTCGCTCGAGGTCGGCCCACGCGATGATGTCGCCCGCCGCGATCGCGGTCAGCTCGCGCAGCTCCTCCGGGACGCCGAAGAGGTCGCAGAACATGCGGTTCGGCAGCTTCTCCGCGACCTTGGACACGACCTCGACCTCACCCGCACCGTCCGCGACGAGGTCGTCGACGATCTCCTTGGCCGCTCGCTTGATGTCGTCGCTGATCTTCTTGACCTGCTTGGGCGTGAAGGCGGCGCTCACGAGCATCCGCAGCTTCTGGTGCCGCGGGTCGTCCATCGCGAGGAAGCTCTGCGTCATCTGCAGGAACAACCGCGGCAGCATGTCGAACAGCACGCCCTGGCCGGAGATGAAGGTCTCGTTGTCCTTGGAGGCCTGCGTGATGTGCTCGTGCTTCACCAACGCCCAGTAGCCCGGGTCGTCGGGGTCGGGCGTGACGGCGTCCTCGACGGGGCGCTGCCACGAGACGGGATCGGTACGACGCAGCTCGGCGAACGCCTCGTCGCGCACCTCGGAGGTCTGGGCCCAGAAGGCCTTGGTCGAGATGTCGACCTCGGCGTACGCGGGCTTGTCGACACCCGTGGCAGGGAGGAAGTCCTCTTCCTCCTCCTCGGCGAACAGCTCGTCGAAGTCGACGCCGAACTCGTTGTCGGTGGCAGTCATGATCGGTCCTTCTTCCGGGTTCCCGGCTCAGTCGTCGGCGTGGCTCAGCAGCACGTCCCAGGGACGGGCGGCCTTGTCGTTGGAGAGGTCGAGGTAGACGTCCTTGACCTCCGTGTAGTGGTCGAGCGCGTGCGGGCCGAGCTCACGGCCGACACCGCTCTGCTTGTAGCCGCCGAAGGGCACCTCGACGTTGATCTTGTGGGCGTCGTTGATCCAGACCGTCCCGGCCTGCACCTGGCCGGCCATCTGCAGCGCACGGCTGTTGTCGGCGGTCCAGATCGACGACGCCAGTCCGTACTCGCTGTCGTTGGCGATCTCGACGGCCTCGGCCTCGGTGCGGTAGGTCAGCACCGAGAGGACCGGCCCGAAGATCTCCTCACGGGCGATCGTCATGTCCGGCGTGACGTCGGAGAAGATCGTCGGCTCCACGTAGTAGCCGCCCTCGAAGCCCTCCACCTCGGGAACGCCGCCGCCCAGGGCCAGCGTCGCGCCCTCGGCCTTGCCGGACTCGATGTAGCCGAGCACCCGCTGGTGCTGGCGAGCGGAGACGATCGGGCCCATGTCGGTCTCCCAGTCGCGGGTTCCCCCGAGCTGGATGGTGGACGCCCGCTCCACGAGCCGGTCGACGAACTCGTCCTTGCGGTGCTCGGGCACGAGCGCCCGGGTCATCGACATGCAGATCTGGCCGGAGTAGAGCATGCAGCCCCACAGCAGTCCGTCGACGGTCGTGTCGAGGTCGGCGTCGTCGAGGACGATGGCCGGCGACTTCCCGCCGAGCTCGAGGGTGACGCCCTTGAGGGTGTCCGCGGACGTCCGCATGATCTCGCGGCCGACCTGGGTCGAGCCGGTGAAGCCGATCTTGCCGACACCGGGGTGGGCCGCGAGCCGCGCCCCGGCGACGTGGCCGATGCCGGGGACGACGTTGAGCACGCCCGCCGGGACGCCCGCCTCGAGGGCGAGACGCGCGAACAGCAGCGTCGAGAGCGGCGTCCGCTCATCGGGCTTGATCACCACGCTGTTGCCCGCGGCCAGCGCCGGCGCCATCTTCCACAACCCCAGCAGGAGCGGGAAGTTCCAGGGCGCGACGGCACCCACGACACCGATCGGCTCGCGTCGTACCGTCGACTGGCCGATGGTCGGGAAGGCCGCGATCCTCGTCGGCGTCTCCCACTCGTAGGAGTCCGCGAGCTGGGCGAAGTACTCCAGGTGCGGGGCCGCCAGGCCGACGTGGAAGCCGGTCGCCTGGCGCACGGTGGCGCCGTTGGCCTGGATCTCGGCCTCGACCATCTCCTCGATGTTGTCGCCCAGCAGGTTCGCCAGGTTGCGGAGCACCGCGGCCCGCTCGGCCGGGGCGGCGCGCGACCAGTCGCCGGCGTCGAAGGCCTTGCGGCCGGACTCGACCGCGAGGTCGATGTGCGACTCGTCGCCGCGAGCGACCGTCGCGACGACCTCGCCGGTCGACGGGTCGACGATCTCGAGCTGCTCGGAGGTGTCGACCTCCTCGCCGCCGATGATCATGGAGTGGTGGGTGACCGTCATCGTCCTGACCTCACTTCGACGGGTCGAGGACGATCTTCGTCGCCTCGCGCTCGTGGAACATCCGGTAGGCCTCGGAGACCTCCGAAAGCCCCATCCGGTGGGAGATCAGGCTCGACGGGCGCAGCTTGCCGGCCATGATCAGCGTGGTGACCTCGTCCATGTAGTTGACGATGTTGGCGACGCCTCCCTCGATGGTGACGCCCTTGATCCACAGCTCGCCGAAGGGCAGCGGGATCGATTCCTCGACGTACGCCCCGGGGATGGAGATCGTGCCGCCCCCGGCGACGAGCCGGGTCGCCGACTGCAGGGCGGTCTCGTGGCCGACGGCGTCGATCACCAGGTCGGCGCCGCGCCAGTCGGTGAGGTCGTACACGGCGTCCTGCGGGTCGACCTCGTCGAAGTTGACCGGGATCGCGCCGTACTGCTCGGCCTCCTTGAGTCGGGCGGGCACGCGGTCGACGACGAACACCTGCGAGGCGCCGAGCACCTCGGCGGACATCGCGGCGCACAGGCCGACCGGGCCGGCGCCGACGATGGCCACGGTGTCGCCGGGCCGGATGCTGCGTCGTACCGCTTCGTAGCCGGTGGTGATGATGTCGCCGACGAAGAGCATGTCGTCGTCGTCCGCGCCCTCGGGGATCGCCTTGAGGGTCAGGTCGGCGTTCGGGACGAGGACGTACTCCGCCTGCCCGCCGACGAGGTCGCCGAAGGTGATCCCCATGCCGAAGATGCGGACGCCGGCGCAACGGCCCGGGTTGCCGCGACGGCACCAGTAGCAGGCACCGCAGCTGACGACGCAGGAGGCGACGACGCGGTCGCCCTCACTGAAGTTCGCCACGCCCGGACCGGCCGCGACGATCGTGCCGAGGAACTCGTGGCCGAGGACGACGTCGTCCTCCAGCTCCAGGCGGCTCTCGTAGGGGTGGAGGTCCGTGCCGCAGATCGCGGTGCGCTCGACCTTGAGGATGACGTCGGTCGGCTCGGTGATCGTCGGCCGGGCGATGTCCTCGAGGACGACGGTGTGCGGGCCCTTGAGGACCGCTGCCTTCATGGTGCTCATGCGTTCGCCGCGTCCTTCTCGGCCACGAGCTCGCGGTACATCGGGAACAGCGGCTTGGTCAGCGGGACCAGCTTGAGGATCTTGTTGACCGGGCCCTTGGCCTTGACCTCGCCCTTGGCCAGGCCGACCGCGAGGTTGTAGTCGCCGCGCCAGAACTTGTCGCCGGTGTCGGACTTCATCATCATCACGACATCGGCCTTCTCGTCGATCGGGCCGAGCGAGGTGGACATGCCGTCGGGCCGCATGAGGACGTTCATCTCGCAGGCCGGGTCGGTGTAGTACACCTTCAGCACGATGTTGGCGGCGCGCATCTTGGGGCCGGACTCGGGGTGGTCGGCGGCGGCGCGGAAGACGCCTCCGATGTACTTGTCGACCTCGGCGGTGTCGGTGAAGTAGGCCATGGCGGTGCTCCTCTGTGTCCTGGGTTTCGGGGTGGTGGCAGTGGCGTGGGTCAGGAGGCCGGGACGGCGGCGTACGCCGCGGTGAGCTGCTTCTTCAGCAGCTTCCCGGTGTCGGTGCGCGGCAGCGCGTCGACGAAGTCGACGGAGCGCGGCGTCTTGTAGTGGGCGATCCGGTCGCGGACGAAGGCGATGATCTCGGCCGCCAGCTCGTCGCTCGGGGCGATGCCCGGCGGCAGCTCGACGACGGCCTTGACCGACTCGCCCATCTCGTCGTCCGGCACGCCGATCACGGCGACGTCCTGGACCTTCGGGTGCAGGGCGAGGGCGTTCTCGACCTCCTGCGGGTAGATGTTCACCCCGCCGCTGATGATCATGAACGCCTTGCGGTCGGTGAGGAACAGGTAGCCGTCCTCGTCGACGTGCCCGACATCGCCGGTCGTCGTCCAGCCGTCGTGCCGGGGGTGACGTGCCTCGCGGCTCTTCTCGGGGTCGTTGTGGTACTCGAAGGGCGCGGTGTCGCGCTCGAAGTAGACGGTCCCGTCCTCGCCCGTGGGCAGCTCCGTGCCGTCCTCGTCGCAGATGTGGATGATCCCCAGTCCGGCCCTGCCGACCGAGCCGGGCTTCTCCAACCACTCCTCCGGGCGGATCAGGGTGATGCCGTTGGCCTCGGTCGACGCGTAGTACTCGTGGAGCACCGGTCCCCACCACGCGATCATCGCCCGCTTCACCTCGACCGGGCAGGGCGCCGCGGCGTGGATGATCGCCCGCAGCGTCTCGTGCCCGTAGGCCAACCGGGTGCGCTCCGGCAGCTTCAGCATCCGCACGAACATCGTCGGCACGAACTGCGCGTGCGTGACCCGGTGCTCCTCGATGATCCGCAGGGTCGTCTCGGCGTCGAACTTCTTCGTCATGACGACCGTGCCGCCCGTGGCGTGCACGATGCCACCGAAGCGCAGCGGCGCTGCGTGATAGGTCGGCGCCGGCGAGTAGTAGGTCGTCTGGGTGTCGAAGCCGTACATCGGGGCGAAGACGGCGGTGAACATGTCGCCGGGCTCGCCGACCTGCCGCGGGGGCAGCGGCGGCTTGATGCCCTTGGGACGGCCGGTGGTGCCCGAGGAGTAGAGCATGTCCGCGCCGCGGGGCTGGTCGGCCATCGGCGTCGGGTCGGACGCGGCGAGCGCGTCGTCGTACGAGCCGAAGCCGGGAACCTCTCCTCCGAACGCGAGCCGGAGGGTGACGCCGGGCGTGTGCTCGCCCAGAGCCACGGCGGTGTCGGCGACGTCCGCGCTGACGACGAGCACCCGGGCGCCGCAGTCGTCGACGACGTACCCAGCCTCGTCGGCGGACAGGCGGTTGTTGACGCCGGTGACGTAGAGGCCCGAGCGCAGCGCGGCCCAGTAGACCTCGAAGACCTGCGGGGCGTTGGTGCTCAGGAACGCGACGTGGTCGCCCGGACGCAGGCCGTGGTCGTGCAGCGCCCGCGCCAGGCGGATCGAGTTCTCCTCGAGCTGCGCGTACGTGCGCACCTCGCCCGTGTCGGCCATGAGGATCGCCGGCTTGTCGGGCGTGGTCTGCGCGAAGGCTCCGGGGTACATCAGGTCTCCTAGCTCGCCGGGTGACCGGCATCTGTGAACACCTGAACTGTGGCCGTCGTCACTACCCCCGGACATCTCCCTGCGGGGGTGATGTCCTGCCCCTTCCGGGCTTGCGGAGGCAGTCAGGCCCGCAGGCGCGCCGCCACGCGGTCAGCCGCCAGCTCCCCGCTGCGAATCGCGCCGTCGACCCAGGGCGCGGCCATGTGGTCGCCGGCGAGGTCGATCGCCCCGCCGCCGAGCTGGGCGCGCGCGGCGGCCAGGGTGCGCACCATCCCCGCCCGGAACGTCGGGGTGTAGTGCTCGTGACGCACCAGCACCCGCTCGACCACCTGGCCGCGCAGCTCCGGGTGCAGCTCCTCCGCGTCGGCCTCCAGCTGGTCGACCAGGTCGGCGTCCGGGATCCTCCCGGCGGCGGCGTTGGCGGCCGTGACCAGCAGCAGTCCGCCTTCCCCGACCCACCCGTTGGACTGGTAGATGCCACCCATCGTCCGACCGCCCCGGGTCGCGGTCGGGATCACCTCCATCGACAGAGCACGCCTGCCCAGGCGCAGCTCGACCGGTTCGCGGGTCCGGAGGTACACGTAGTCGATGCGCGTGTAGTCGACGCCCGCGAGGTGGCTCGCCACGTCGGCGGGTGCGGTCGGCCAGATCTTGTTCGCCACGTCGGCGGTCGTCGCCACGACGACCGCCCGGGCAGCGATCGTGGAGCCGTCGGCGAGGCTCACCCGGGCGCCCTCGCCCTCCTCCTCGACCAGGGCGACCTCGGCGCCGTGGCGGACGTCCAGACCGGCGGCGAGGCTGTCGACGACCTGTCCGACACCACCGTCGATCTCACGGAGCTCACCGGCGAAGACGTGCAGCTGGAGGGCGAGCATCGCGTAGGAGATCGACGAGCTGCCGGTGCCCCAGAGGAACTCGTGCGGGCCTGCCGTGAAGTAGTCCGCCGCGTCCACGGGCACGGCGTCGGCAGAGCTCCGGTCGTCGAGCTCGAGCATCGTGACGAGGTCACCGAAGTCCTCCGGCCGCCGGGGCCGGCGTCGCAGCGCGGGCAGGGCTGCCACCGCCACGCGGATCCGGTCGGGGATCGAGAGCCCGCCGAAGGTCGCGGGACCGAGCAGGCTGCCGTAGTCGACGTGCTTCCACCCGCGAGGCGTCAGCACCCGGGAGTGGAAGCCGGTCGGGACCGTGCTGACCCGGTCGGCCAGTCCGAGCTCGGCGACCAGGCGCCGGAAGGCGTGGTACTGCTGGGTGTGGAAGATGCCGCCGTGCTCCAGGTACCCGTCCGCGATCGGCTCGGTCCGGATCCGGCCGCCCGAACGGGCGCCGGCCTCGAGGACCCGGACGGCGAGCCCGGTCCCGGCGATCCGGTGAGCTGCGGTCAGGCCGGCGATCCCGGCTCCGATGACCACCACGTCCGCGTCGAAGGAGGGGGTGTCGCTGTTCATGGTGTCTCTCCGTCAGTCGAGTGCTGTGATCGAGGTGTAGAGGGCGAAGAGCATCAGCAGCAGGCCGATGCCCTGGCAGAACAGCCCGCTGCGGGCGAGGGCGTCCGCGCGGCGCCGCTGATCAGCAGCGTCGCTGCGCCGTGGGACGAGCCGGTCGGCACCCAGCCGACCCCAGCGCCCGAGCCAGAAGAGGCCGACGCCCAGCGCCAGCTGGACCACCGCGGCAAGAGCGAGCTCCACCGGGTGCTCAGCAGCCGGCAGCCGGGGCGGACCCGCCCGAGGAGGTGCCGCCGGGTGGAGTCGCGCCGGGGCCGTCGCTGGGCAGGGCCAGCGGGTCCTTCGGCGTGTAGTCGGCGGCGTACCGGACGTCGGCGTCCTTCAGCTCCTTGCCCAGCCAGCGGCGCCACACCGTGCTCTGGCCCTCGGAGAAGAGCTTCTGGCGCAGGCCGTCCCGCGCCTCCTCGAGGGTCGGCACGCGGCCCGCCCGGACGGCCTCGACGCGTCCGACGTTCCAGCCGAACTCGCCCCGCACGGGGCCGTAGAGCTGGGCCGTTGCGGCACCGAAGGCGGCCTTCGCGTAGCCGGCTTCGAGGTCGCTCCTGGCGACCAGGCCGAGGTCGCCGGCCGTGTCGCGGGTGCTGGCGTCGATACTGAGGGCCGCGACGACGGATGCGAAGGACTCACCCCTGCGCAACCGGCGCAGCGCGTCCCGGGCATCGTCCTCGGACGCGACCACGATGTTGCGCAGGCGGCGCTTCTCGGGCAGGCGCAGGGTGCAGCGGCGCTCGTCGTACGCCGAGGCGACGTCAGCAGCGGACGGCGAGGCGACGTCGCTGGTCACCGAGGCGAAGAGGGCGTTGACCTCCAGCTGGCGGCGCAACTCGTCGCGGACCGCCTTCTCGGAGGTGCCGGCGGTGCCCAGGGCCTGGGTGAAGGCAGCCTCGCCAGCGGTCCCCGTGCCGAAGAACGACGAGATCACCTGCTGCAGCGAGGCATCGACCTCTTGGCCGGAGATGGAGACGTCTGCCTCGTCGGCGGCGCGGTCGAGGACCAGGCCGACGGCGACGGAGTGGGCGGCGTCGCGCCAGAAGGCGTCCGCATCGGAGTCGTCGTCGGGTACGGCGACGCCGTACAGCGCCTCGACGGTGGCCATCCGGTCCCTCAGCTCACCGACGGTCACGTCGGTCGAGCCGACGCGCACGGCGACGTCGTCGGGCAGGCCGCGGCGCATCCACCAGGCGCCACCACCGATCACGGTCAGCAGCACCACCGCGACGCCGGCGAGGGCGAGTCGCGGGCTGGGTCGTGAGAACAGTTCAGGCATCGACGAGCTCCTTCTCCGGCACGGGTACGACGACAGCGGCGTCCGGCGGCGCGGCGACGTGGGTGCTCGCGGCCACCACCAGCCGAGCCGCGGCGTAGGCGAGCCCGACACCGAGGGCCAGCTCGGCACCGAAGGTGCGGACGGCGGCCAGGCCGGACGCGAGCAGGACGAGGTAGCCGATGGCCGAGGCCGCGGCCATCAGCCCGACCGTCCGCGCCAGCACGGAGGATCCCTGCCGGGAGGCCTCGGCGAGGACCACGGTGAACTCCGCACCGACGGCGACGGTGAGCGTGCCGAGAGCGATGGTGACCGGGTCGAGACCGCGCCCGCTGAGGTCGAGCAGCAGGAAGCCCCAGCCGGTGGCGACGAGCGCGGCGACGACGGCGCGGACTGCGTCCGCGCGCCGGCGCAGCCCGAGCAGCAGGACTGCGGCGGCGACGGCGATGCCGAGCAGGCTGGCGGTGTACCGGTCCTCGTCGAGGAGGTCCTGGCCCTGGGCCAGCACCAGCGGCAGGCCGACGAGCTGCACCTCGGCGCCGTCGGGCGGGGCCGGCAGCGACCGGACCAGCTCGGTCCGCAGGGCCTGGAGTCCGCTGACGTCGTCGAGCCGGACGCCGTAGGTCATGAGGGCGACCGAGCGATCGGGGGCGAGCACCGCCCCGGACAGGTACGACGGCAGCAGCCGCACCGCCGCGTCGACCTGCTCCTGCGTCGGCTCGTCTCCGAGGAAGTCGAGGAAGGTCGTCGGGGCGATCACCGCGCGCATCACGTCGCCGTGCTGCCGAGCGATCACCCCCTCGACGTCGCGCATCCACGCGAGCGTTGCCGGGGTCAGGGTGTCGGCACCGCGCAGCACCACGTCGATCTCGCCGGAGCTGCCGAGGACGTCCTCCGCGTGACGTGCGTCGTCGAGGGCGGCCAGGCCGCCGGCGAAGTGGTCGACGTCGGTGACGACGGGGATGTCGGGCAGGACCCGCCAGCCCCAGGCGGCGAGGACGATGCTCAGCAGGGCGAGGGCGCGGACGAGCCCCGGTGCACCGCGGCGGGCGGTCTCGAGGCTCTGCGCTGGAGCTCGTCGCACCTCAACCATCGGGGAGACGGCCAGGGTGAGCAGGAGGCACACCACGACGCCCACGCCCAGCAGCAGCCCGATGTCGTGCACGAGCGGCATCGGCGAGAGCGCCAGCGTGCCGAGGCTCCCGGCCGAGGCACCGGCGACCACCACGACGGTGCGCCGCGATGCCCCCGTCAGCGCGTACGTCGGGTAGTACGAGCCGACACCGAGCAGCACCGACGCGAACGCGATCATCCCGAGCGTGACCGGCCGGCCTGCCCAGCCGAACACGGACAGCGACACCGCGAGGCCGGCGAGCGTCACGGCCAGCGGCAGCAGGCGGTGCCAGCGCCGGATCCACACCGCGGCCGCGAAGCAGAGCGCCAGGCCCGCGACGGCGAGGACCGCGAGGAGGGGCGCGTCCGCCAGGGCGCGGTCCGACAGCGCGGCCACGATCACCGCGGTGCCGGTGACGGTCGTGGTGGTCCCGTCCGGTGTCCGCCCTCCGACGACACCGTCGACACGGTCGACCAGGCGCGCCAGTCCGGCGGCGTCGAGGCCGGCCGACGGGCGGACGAGGATCGCCACCGTCTGGGGCCGTGGGACGACGAATTGCCAGCGTCCACGCGGGTTGCCGTCGTCGCCGTAGACGACGCCGTCGATGAAGCGCTGGTTGCCGAGCGTCGGCAGTCCCCCGCCCATGCCGGACACGAGCAGCGGTCCGTAGCGCGCGTCGAAGCGGGTCCGCGCGAGCTCACCGGCCGTCCGCACGCCCGCAGACGAAAGTCCGCGAGCATGGGCCTTCGCCCGTGCCAGTGCGATCTCCGCGTCCCGTCGCCCGACCAGCTCGGACAGCAGGTCCTTGGCCCGGCCGGCGACCTGGTTGAGCGTCGTACCGGGTCCGTAGACGCTGGCGACACCGGGCAACCCGGCGAGCTCGCCCTCCAGCCGCACCAGTCCGGGCATCCGGTCGGTGGTCAGCACGGGGTCGGCACGCTCGCCGGTCTCGACGAGGACGACGACCGGTTCGGCGCCGAACTCCTCCCCCACCGCCTGGTACGACGCCAGCTGCTCGTCGTGCGCCGGGAGGAAGGAGGTCAGGCTGGTCCGCACGTCCAGCCGGGCAAGGCCCAGCACCGCCGCGGCGGCGACCAGCACCGCCCCGACCACGCCGAGCCCGACCCGCATCCGCATGGCTACTCCCGCCCGATCCGCGGGTACTTCGCCGATCCGTAGGGGCCGGGACTGTCGAGCGACCCCGGCGCCGGCATCGGGTTGTAGCGATCGAGCGGACCGATGTTGGTCGAGAACGGCCAGCCGGTGAACGACTGCTCGTTGAGCACCGGCATCACCCGGAATGCCTTGCCGTTGACGTCGCCGAGGCCGATGGTCTGGGCGAAGTTGGTGAACCACGCGGCGAGGTCGCGGTCGTAGGGCGCGAGGTAGCCCAGCATCGGGTTGAGGTCGGCGAGCACGTCCTCGGCCGGCCGGATCAGGCCGTCGACGTCGTCCGCGAGCCCGGGCACCCGGTCCAGCGTCGCCGGCGCACGGTCGAGGACGTGCGAGAGCGCGGGAAGCGTGGCGCGCAGGTCCCGGCTGGTCGCAGGAAGCTGCCGCAGCGCCCGGGTCAGGTCCGGTGCAGCCGCCGTCAGGTTGCGCGCGACCGGCGCCAGCGCGGTGCTCAACCGGGTCAGGTCGTCGCTGCTGTCCCGCGCCGTCGTCATCAGTGGCGGCAGTGCCCGCATCACCTCGCGAACGTCGTCGGCCTGGCCGGCGGTGGCGGCGACGACGGTGCTCGCGTCATCGACCAGCGCCGAGAGCTGGGTCCGGCGCTCCGACAGCGCCGCCAGCACGCGGGCCGCGTTGCGGGTCAGCCCCTTGATGTCCTGTCCCTGCGCGGCGAGGGCGTCGAGCACGGTCGTCCCGTTGCGGCCGAGGTCGCCGAGACCACGGATCGCGTCGGCGACCGCCTTCTCGTTGCCGTCCCCGACGGAACCGAGCGAGCGGAGCACCGCCCGTACCGACTTCCGGGTCGGCGCATCGAGGGTCTTGAGCACGTCGTCGAGCTGGACCGGCCCCTTGCCGGCGCCGGCGGCCAGCACCGCGCCGGACTCCAGCTCGGCACCGGTGCCGTCGGTGACCTCGACGAAGGACTCCTCGACGAGCGACTTCGCGCCGACCTGCACGGTGGCGCCCTCGTGGAGCGGGACGACGGCGTCGTCGAGCTCGAGGACGACGCGGGCGTGGTCACCCTGCTCGCTCACCTCGGCGACCTTGCCGACCTTGACGCCGGCGACCATCACGTCGGAGAAGTAGACGAGGTTGCCGACCCGCGGGACGTCGACCTGCACGGTGTAGCCGGTCGACGCGACGACCGGCAGCTTGCCCCCGGAGTGGGTCCACAGGAAGCCGAAGATCAGGCCGCAGAACGCCGCGAAGGCCACGACGATCAGCATCCGGCTGCGCGGCTCGAGGCCGATCTGGTCGGTGTCGCTCATGTGCTTGTCCCTCTAGTTCTTCGCGAGTCCGACGAGGACGTCGGACGGCACGGTCGTGCTGTTGACCATCAGCAGGCCGCGGAGGATGCCACCGTTGGCGTCGCGCATGCTGGTCAGCGAGTGGGTGTTGACGAAGAAGGCCGCCAGGTCCGGCAGGTACTTCACGAGGATCGCCGTCGCCGGGTCGAGCCGGGCCGTCGAGCGGGCCGCGACCGGCATCGCGCTGCGAAGGTCGGCGACGGCGGGCCGCAGGTCGGCGACCAGTGGGCGGGCGTCGGCGATCGTGGGCCGGGCGACCTTCACCGTCGTACGGAGCCGGCGGACGGTGCTGTCGACGCGGTCGAGCGCCTTCGGCAGGGTGGACGTGGCCGCGTGGACGTCGCGCAGGGTGGGGTCGAGCTGCTCGGTGAGCCGGCTGACCGCCCGGGTCGAGGACTGCAGCCGACCGGCCAGGGCGGGCAGCTGGGCGAGCGCGGCGTCAAGGTCGCCTGACTGGCCGGCGACGGTCCCGAGCGTGCTGCTCAGGCCGTCGGCGAGCGAGGTGAGGCGGTGGTCGTCGGTGGCGACCGCGTCGGAGATGTCGCTGAGCGCTGTCACCAGGGTGGCGAGCCGGCCACGTCTCTTCTCGAGCTCGGTGAGCACCGGCCGGAGGTCGCCGAGGACGTCGCCGGTCTCGTCGAGGCCGGCGGGCAGCGTCCGGTCGGCCGAGGCCAGCGCGACGTCGGCCTCGGAGAGCAGCGAGGTGAGCGCAGCGCGGGCCTTGTCGTCGAGGTGGCCGAGCACCTCGTCGACCTGGACCGGCCGCTCGGTGTTGGTGACCGGCAGCGTCTCGCCGGACCGCACCTCGGCGGCCGGCGGGGCGCCGGGGTCGATCTCGACGTACATCTCGTTCAGGGGGCTCTTCGGTCGCAGCACCAGCCGGGCGTTCTCGTAGACCGGGTGGCCGGGGTCGAGCGACATGACCAGCTCGGCGCGACCCGCGTCGTTGACGCGAGCGTCAGTGATCTGGCCGACGATCACGCCGTGCATGCGGACCTCCTGGCCGTTGCCGGGTGCGACGCCGGGCACCGCCTCGAACTCGGCGGCCAGTTCGAACCGGTCGGCCCACGGGGCCGTGAAGCGCTGGTTGCCCAGCACCCACGAGCCGGCGGCCGTCGCGAGGACGAGCAGCAGCGCCATCACGATGACGTTCTTCTTCAGGCCGGGCTCCGTGCGGACCCGCTCCCAGTTCTTCCTCAGGCGCCGACGCACGTCCATCAGCGACCACCCCCGAGCAGTCCGGACAGCAGGTTGCCGGCCGGAGGCACCGTGTCCACGGGGTTCTTCAGGTAGAAGGACTCGGTCAGCACCTTGAACATCTGCTCGACGGAGATCGGGATCCCGCCGACCGATCCGCTGCCGATGCCGGGCTGGAAGGCGACCGCGTGGCCGTTCTTGTCGACCATGCCGGAGGCGCGGTCCAGGGTGGCGAACATGTAGGCCAGCTCCTCGTAGGTGGGCTTGTCGCTCGACGTGTGGGAGTACGGACCCTTGCCGGTGTACTTCGCGTGCAGCCACGGCATGACCTTGCGGTCGACCCGGTCCAGCACGTCGCCCCGCAGGTCGGTGAGCACGCTGTCAGCGCCCTTCGCGGTCGGCACCAGTCCGTCGAGCATCGGTCGCGCGTCCCGCACCAGGCCACGGAGGTCGGCGACCAGCGGTCGCGCGTCCCGGAGCACCGGCTGGGCGACGCCGAGCGTCTCGTCGAGCTGGCGCGCGAGCGGACGGGTGTCGGCCGCGACCTCGCGCAGGGTCTCGAGGCTGCCGTCGAGGTCGGCCAGGCCGGTCCGGGTGGACTGCAGCGCGGCCGGGAGGGTACGCACGGCGGCGGCGACCTCGGGCGAACGACGATCCAGGGTCCGGCTGGTCGTCGCCAGGTCAACGAGGATGCCGTCGAGCTGGCCGTCCTCCTTGCTGAGCACGCGGCCGAGGTTCTCCATGCCCGACGTCAGAGCGGCGAGGTCCTCGTTCGGGTGCAGGCCCTGGGCCGCGTCGAAGACCTCCGCGGCGGGGTCCAGGGCACCGGGGGCGGTGGCGACCAGGTCGCGCAGCGCACGCTCGCCGTCCTCGTCCAGGGCGGCGTCGAGGCGTCGTACCGTGCCCCGGACGCCCTGGCGGGCCTCCGGCTGCACCGCGCGAGCGACCTTGTCCAGCTCGACGGGGACCGTCGTGCGCTCGACCGGGATCGACGCCGCGGTGAACGCACCCGGGTCGCCCCCCGGCTGCAGGTCGACGAAGTACGACCCGCCCAGCAGCGTGGTCGGCCGGATCGTCGCGGTCGGCTCGGAACCGAGCCTGTCGAGCACGTCGCCGTCGACCTTGAGCCGGACCACTGCGTCGTCGCCGTCGGGCTCGACACCGGTCACCTTGCCGACCACCACGAAGGCGACCTTCACCTCACTGACGTTGGCGCGCAGCTTGTACGCGCGGTCGAAGTGGACCTCGATCGTGTCCCCGCCCATCAGCAACGAGCTGATCTTGTCCTTGCTGAACAGCCCGAACGAGACGAGCAGGGTCACCACGAGGATCACCACGCCGATCCGGGCGGAGGAGTGGAGCGACTTCATGGCAGGACCCTCACGTCGTTCGTCAGGTGGGCCGGGGCCTCACCGGGCGCCGGGTACGGCTGGCGTCGGAGCAGCGGGTTGCGGATCGGCACGTTGCCGATGACGTTCTCGGCGTTGACCACCGGGTAGAAGCGCAGCCAGCCGCCGTTCCGGTCCCGCTGGCCCAGTGCGCTCGCGGCGTTCTGGAAGAACAGGATCACCTCGTTCGAGTACGGCGAGAGGGTGTTCAGCGGCTGCTCTGCGCGCAGGAACAGCGTCCCGAGGTCGCGGACGAGCGGCTGCGCGTGCGCCATGACCGGGGTCAGGTCGCGGATGGCCGGGGTGGCGTCGTCCGCGACGCCGGGGACCTTGCGCAACGGAGCGACCGCATCGCGCAGCAGGGCACGGGTGTCGGGCAGGGCCGCGCCGAGCGCCTCCACGCCGGGCCGGAGCGCGACGACCGCGGTCCGGGTGTCGGCGAGCGGCCCGTCGAGCGACTTCAGCGCCCCGCGCACGTCGCGCAGCGTGTCCGGCGCCTGCTGGAGGGCCTCGTCGATGCGCGCACCCTTGTCGACCGCCAGCGTGTCGAGCGTGGCGCCGGTGTCGCGGACCAGGCTGGACAGGTCCTCCTGCTGGCCGTCGAGTGCCGAGGCCAGCGTCGCGGTCGTGCGCAGCAGCGCCGTGAGGTCGGCCCCCTCGCCGGAGTCCAGCGCCTCGGCGATCGTGCCGACGCCCCGCAGGTCCTTCTCGAGGTGGCCCAGGCCATCGTTGAGGTCGGCCCCCCGGCCCGCCAAGCCGCCGCCGAGGTTGCGCAGCGCGGTGCCGGTCGCCTGGCGGGTCCTCGCGTCGAGGGTGTCGAGGACGGCGTCCAGCTCGACGGTTCCGCTGGCGCGCTGGGACGGGATCGGACCGGCGAGGACACCGGCGTCCGGGGTCCCGGGGTCGAGCTCGACGTACTTCTGGCCGAGCGCGGAGCGCGCTCCGATGGTCACGGACGCGTCGTCGTAGACCTTGCGGCCGTCGTCGAGTTCCAGGGTGACGACGGGCGCACCGTCGACGAGCTCGATCGAGTCGACGAAACCCGCGCGCACGTTGGCGATCCGGACGTCGTCGCCGGCGCGCAGCGCACCGACGTCCTCGAACTGCACCTCGACCGACGTCCGGGAGACACCGGGCACGTAGTCGGGCATGCCGTTCTGGGCCGTCAGCGCGAAGGCGGTGACCGCGGCCGCACCAGCGAGCGTGAGCGCGCCGACACGCACCGAGCGGGACCGGCTGCGCTCCTTGCGGGCGATGGCGGACATGTCAGGAACCTCCGAGGAGCAGGTCGAGCGCGCGGCTCTCCTGGCGGGGGGTGAGGCCGGTGACACCACCGGTCCGGTCGGTACGCGGGGACAACAGCCCGTCGAGCAGGTTGCCGACACCGCCGAGCAGGCCCGGGACGAGACCGCCGCCCGGCTTCGGCGACGCTGCGCCGGACGAGCGCGGCTGCTTGTCGTCCGAGCCTGCCGCCGGCGATCCGGCCGTCGGCAGCCTCCCTCCGGGGAGGAGGCCGGTCACGGAGTACTCCGTGAGCACCAGGCCCGCGCGGAAGTAGTGGGTCAGCCCGTCCCGGCCGTTGGTCGCGAGAGCCCAGCCCCGGACGAACTCCATCACCGCGCTGAAGTCACCGACGAGGTCGCGGGTCAGCGGGTCGAGGGAACGGACGTCGCTCAGGATCGCCGGCGACTGCTGGCGCAGCAGGCGGGCAACCGGCAGGGCGTTGCGCACGAGGGCGTCGGCCTTCTCGAGCACCGGGTTGGCCGCGGCCAGGGCCGGGTCGGCGGCGTCGGCGAAACCGAGCAGCTCCTTGCTGATGTCCTTCAGGTCGCTGGTGGTCGGTCGCAGCGCGCGCAACGTGGGGGCCGCCGCGTCCGCGGTTCCCTCGAGCTGGCGCAGCGTGCTCGTGGCGGTGCGCATCGTCGAGGGCAGCTGCTGGAGCAGCGAGCGGAAGGCTGCCTCGTTCGCCCGGGTCCGGCCGAGGATCGTCGCCGACGCCTGGACGAGACGGTCGAGGCTCTTGCCGTTGTCGTCGGCGACACCGGCCGCGACCTTCGACAGCGAGTCGACCAGCGCGGACAGCGTGGCGTTCTGCTGCTTCAGCGTCTGCGCCATGCCGCGGGTGTCGCGCATCGCCGGCGCCAGGGCGGCCAACGCGCGCTGCACCTCGGGGCCGTTGCCGTCGAGACCCTCGCCCAGGGTGCCGACGAGGGCGGCGAGGCCCTCAGCGGTCGGGTCGTCCAGCGTGTTCAGCACCTGGTCGAGGTCGACGCTGGAACCGGTCTGCGCCAGCCCGAGCCGGGCTCCGTCGGTCAGCACCGGTGCATCCGCGCTGCCGCGGTCGAGCTCGACGTACCGCTCCCCGAGGAGGGAGACCGGACGGATGGTCAGCCGCGCGTCGCGGTGTACCGGGAGCGCTGCCCTGTCCAGCTCGACGGTGACCTCGGCGCCACCCTCGACGATGCGCATCGAGGCGATGGTGCCGACCTTGACGCCGCCGAGGCGGACGTCGTTGCCCTCCAGCAGCGGGCTGGCATCGGCGAAGGTCGCCCGCAGCATGAGCCGGTTGTCACCGTCCCCGTTGACGAGGCTGACCGCGACCAGGCCGCTCAGGACCAGCAGCACCGAGACGACGACCGCCACCCGCGCGCGGCTCGCGACCGTGCGCAGCGCGTGGCTCGTGGGTTGGGTGGCGCTCATTCCAGCTCACTCCCGTTGGCGTCCGTCCAGCCCTGCCCGACGATCTCGCCGGGGGACGGGTAGGGGTCGAAGGTGACGCCCGGCGGTACGACGCCGGGGTTCTCGTTGAGCGACGTGAGCCCGGCCTGACCGTGGATCCGCGCGAAGTTGCTGTTGGAGTCGTAGTTGGAGAACGCCGACGCCCAGGTGCTGAAGAAGCCCGCCACCTCCGGGGTGTAGGGCCGCAGGAAGGCAATCGGCTCGCGGACGTCGCCGAGGACCGACCGCGTCTGCGGGGTCACGGCGCCGACGGTGTCGAACAGGCCGGGGGCCACCTGGAGCAGCGAGTCGAGGCTGCCGAGCGCGGGGCGCAGGTCCGCCGACAGCG
The DNA here is from genome assembly GCF_001428825.1 of Nocardioides sp. Root240. Classification (GTDB taxonomy): domain Bacteria; phylum Actinomycetota; class Actinomycetes; order Propionibacteriales; family Nocardioidaceae; genus Nocardioides. The sequence continues at coordinate 481,728 of NZ_LMIT01000011.1, forward strand.
GACGGAGGTCCTGCAGCAGTGGCGCGAGGTCCTTCGCCACCGGACCGAGCTTGGCGGTCGCGGGCTCGAGGTCCTGCAGCAGCGGGACGACGTCGTCCACCGCCCCCGGTACGTCGGACAGGGTGCGGTCCGCCTGGCGCAGCGTCCCCGGCAGCGCCTTCAACGTGGCCCGCAGCTGGGTGCGCTGGCCTGCGACGCGGTCGGTCAGCCCGCTCAACGAGGAGACCACCGACTGCACCTCGGAGTCGCGCTCGGCGACGATCCCGAGCAGGTCGTCGAGCCGCTGCGCGAGGTGCTTGATCGCCGGCCCGTCGGTGCCGAGCGCCTTGAGGAGCTGCCCGAGCTCGCGCAGTGCCGGACCGCCGGTGCGGATCGTGGCGGCGTAGTCACCCTCCTTGCCAGCGAGCACCTCGCCGAGGTTCCCGAAGAGGGACTGCAGGTGGGCGCGGGTCTTCGCGTCCAGGCTGTTGAGCACGTCGTCGATCTCGGTGGGCGCGGGCATCGTGCCCGGCAGCAGGCCGCCGTCGGGGATCTCGGCGTTCTTGCCCGACCCGTCGGTGACCTCGACGAGGCGCTCGCTCAGCGTCGCCTTCCAGCCGACGAGCACCACCGCTCCGGAGTGCAGCGGGGCGATGTCGTCGTCGAGCGAGAGCGTGAGGCGCGCGGCTCCGTCGACGACCTCGATCTTCTCGACGCGGCCGGCGTCGAAGCCGTTGACCTGCACGGGAGATCCCTCCACCACGTTGGTCGCGGACTCGAGGGTGACCTGCACCTGGTAGCCGTCGCGGCCGATCGCGGCCAGGCTCGCGGCGGCGACCACGGCCAGCGGCAGCGCGGTCCGCAACAGGAGGGAGGAACGGGAGAGCGGCACGTGTCAGTCCATCCCGAGGGGGCCGGCGGAGTCACCGCTGAGGAACTGGCGCACGAATGGGTCGTCGTGCTCGAAGGCCTCGGCGGCCGGGCCGTAGTGGACCGTCTGACCCTTCCAGATCAGGCCGACGTAGTCGGAGACCTTGCGCGCCGTACGGATGTCGTGGGTGACGAGCAGGTAGGTGCCGCCGTGCTGGGCGTGCATGTCGAGGATGACGTCGTTGAGCAGGCTGGTGCGGACGGGGTCCAGGCCGGAGTCGGGCTCGTCGAAGAAGACGATCTTCGGCTCCATCACCATCGCGCGGGCGAAGCCCGCGCGCTTGCGCATGCCACCCGAGACCTCGTTCGGGTACTTGTGCAACGACCGGTCGAGGCCGACCTCGGTCAGCCGGGCGAGGACGATCTCGCGGATCTCGTCCTCGCTCTTGTCGGTGTGCTTGCGCAGCGGGAAGGCGGTGTTGTCGAAGATGTTCATCGACCCGAACAGCGCGCCGTCCTGGAACAGCACGCCCATCGACTTCCGGATCTCGTAGCGCTCGTGCTCGGTCATGCTCCACAGGTTGTTGCCGAAGATCACGACATCTCCCTCGTCGGGCTCGAGCAGCCCCACCAGGTGCTTGATCAGCACCGACTTGCCCGTGCCCGAGGGGCCGAGCACGGTGGTGATCGCGTTGTCCTGGAAGTTGAGGTCCAGGCCCTGCAGCACCTTGAACGAGCCGAACGTCTTGTGGACGCCCCGGACCTCCATGGTGTGCGGCGTGCCGTCGGCGGCGACGGTGCCGTCAGCGCCCAGGGCGCGGGTGGGCTCGGCGAGACTGGTCATGACGCACTCCTCGTGCTGGCTGGGTGCCTGGTTAGTTGGCGATGGGGGCATTGGGACTGAGACCCCAGAAGAGCTGCGTCGTGAGGACCCCCAGCACGTGGATGAGGACCATGTTGATCATCATCGACTTGGCGGTCGCGCGGCCGACGCCGACCGACCCGCCGCTCGCGTTGAAGCCGTAGTAGCAGCCGACGAACACGATCGCGGTGCCGTAGCTGAGCACCTTGATCTGCGAGTACAGGAAGTCCAGCGGGTTCTGGTAGAGCCAGAAGATGTAGAGGTACCCGCCGGGCGAGACGCCGCCGAGCTGGACGACCGTGACGAGGTACATCGTCACGTACATGACGGCCAGGCCGACGGTGTAGAGGAACGGGATCGCGATCCAGGCGGCGAGGATGCGGGTGCCGACGAGGTAGGCCTTCGACTTCACGCCCATCACCTCGAGGGCGTCGATCTCGTCGGAGATCCGCATCGAGCCGAGCTCGGCGACGAGCCCGCAGCCGACCTTGGCGGCGAAGATGTAGCCCCACATGTACGGCGACATCTCGCGCAGGGAGCAGAAGGCGTTGAAGATGCCGGAGTAGAGCGGTGCACCGATCTGCTTGAGCGTGTAGCTCGCCTCGAGGCCGCAGACCGTGCCCATCACGCCCTGCATCGCCCAGATGATCAGGCCGCTGGTGAGGATCAGCACGCCGGCCTGGTGCAGCACCTCGGTGCTGTAGAGGCGTACGTCGCGGAAGCTGCGGACCACGCTGCCGGAGAACCGGACGATGTCGCCCGCAGTGGCGAACCCCGACTTCAACGAGTCGACGGCCGAGGTCTTCGGTCGCATGCCGCCCTGGGCCCGGCGCAGGGAGTCGGCGACCTCGGCGGAGCGGTCGGCCGGTCCGCCGGTGGGGTCGGGTCGTTCGGGAGCAAGAGTCATCGCACAGCCTCAGCGGTAGACCTGGATCTCGGGCGCCAGCCCGAGCAGGATCGTCGTGAACACGAAGTTGAAGGACCAGATGGCCGCGAAGGCGATGACCACGGCCTGGTTGACCGCGCGGCCGACGCCGGCCGGTCCACCGCTCGCGGTGAAGCCCTTGTAGCAGCAGACGACCGAGATGATCAGGCCGAACAGGGTCGTCTTCACGACACTGGCCCAGACGTCGGTGGTGGTGGCGTTGGCGAAGAAGTTCGCATTGAACGCCGAGCTCGACGCGCCGAGCTGCAGCGCGGCGACGTACCCACCGAGGACGCCGAACACCAGGGCGATCAGGTCCATCAGGCCGGTCATGATCGTGACCGCGATGACCCGCGGCAGGATCAGCACCCGCACCGGGTCGAGGCCGAGCACCTCCATCGCGTCGATCTCCTCGCGGATCCGGCGCGCGCCGAGGTCCGCCGTGATCGCCGTCCCCATGACGCCGGCGACGACCATCGCGTTGATCCACGGCGCGAACTCACGCACGCTCGCCATCACGAAGAAGGAGCCGAGCCGCTCGGGGATGCCGAAGAGGATGTAGAGGTTGCCCGCCTGCAGGCCCGGGGCACCGAACCCGAAGCAGAAGCAGGAGAACATCATCGGCACCCAGCACAGGCGCAAGGTGTCGTACATCTGGTCCCGGACGTCGCCCCAGTAGCCGCGCGGCTCCCGCACCGCGGAGCGGAGCACCCGGCCGAGCAGCTGGATCATCTCGCCGACCTGCTGCAGCGGGGCCTGGGCCGAGCGCAGGGTCTGGCCGACCGTCCGTGACGGCGACTCCGGCGTGCTGGTCGTCATGTGTCGATCGTCACGTCCGCGGGTGGGGCCCGACATCCACAGTGGGGGGTGGATTCATCCCCCCATCGGGCACGGCCCGGACCCAGGTGCTCAGGCCGTGCGGGGCGCCGGGGCCAGGCCGCCGACAAGGGCACCGACCGTGAGCGCGGTGAGGCTGGTGAGCAGCAGCTGGGTCCACGGCACGGCATCCGCGACGGAGAGCACGAGCGGGAGGACGAGCGCGTACGAGCCGAGCGCGGCCGCCGTACCGACGACGGCGCGGTCCAGGCGCAGCGCCGGCGGCTGCGCGCCGGAGACCGCGCGTGGCCGCGCGGCCCATGCGAAGGCGGCGAGCGCCACGAGGAGCAGCCAGACGTAGCCCAGCGCGGGCAGGAGCTGGCCCACCCACGGCTGCACGACGCCGCCGATGAGGAGGACCGAGAAGCCGCGCGAGGCGCCGCCGACGACGAGCGGGGCCATCAGGCCACGCCCTCGGAGGAACGGAAGTGGTCGAGCGCCGGGGTCACGAGGAGGAGCAGCAGTCCCACCGCGATCGCGACCGGTACGACGAGCGCGACCCACGAGCCCACCAGCGCGAGCACCACCGTGCCCGCCGTACCGGCGACGACGAGCGAGAGCGGCCCGTAGGACTGGCCGAGCCACACGAACCAGCAGCCGAGGAAGGAGACCAGGCCGAGGGCGACCAGCGCGATCCCCCAGGGCCGGAAGCTGTCGGAGGCCACCAGGTCGACCCCGACCGCGCCCCGCGCGCCGGGCAGCACGTCGGCTGCCAGGCCGACGAGCAGCAGGCCCGACGCCTGCACGTAGCCGGCTCCGACCACCGTCCAGACCCACCCGCCGGTGTCCACCTTCGTCATGTCCCGACGGTAGGTGCGGGGCTCGGCCGGGCGCGTGCCCCCTGGGGGGTGGGCAGCTCTCACCTTGGGGGGATTTGGCCCCCCGCTGGGGGTGCGAGACGTTCCCAACGCCCGTGACCTCGCCTATCTTGAGGCTGTTGTCTCTATGACGCGAGTCACACGCCAGGCAGGGCGTACCGCGGCGCGAGAAGGGGTGGACGACATGGGGAACGCATCGCACGCCGAACGGGGTGGACGCCGGCCGAGCATCTTCGCCGAGCACCTCGGGGACGGTGCCCTCGACGAGTTCGAGGCCGTGCTGAACGAGGCCGAGCAGCTGCTCGGACCCGACTCGATCCCGCCGATCGACGAGATCACCGACTTCAACGCAGCCACCGCGGCCCTCGAGAGCGGCTGGCAGAGCATCCGTACCGCGTTCTCCGACGGCCAGGCCCTGGCCGAGCGGATCGACTGCGCGAACATCGACGACCTGATGCACCGGATGATCCGCAACGAGCGCATCGTGCGCACCGCGCAGGTCCGGCACCGCGACGCCGTCGTACGGCTGGTCCGGGAGACCCTCGCCGACCTGCGTGACGTCGAGACGGTCGACGGCCTGATCTCCGCCGGCGCAGAGGCGGTCTGCCGCCTCGGCTTCGACCGCTCCATCGTGTCGCGCGTCGAGAACAACACGTGGATGACCGAGTTCGTCCACCTCGAGGGCGACTCCGAGTGGGGCGCCGAGATCCTCGCCGCAGGCCGCGCGCACCCGGTGCCGCTCGTCCACGGCCTTCCCGAGGACGAGGCCCGGCGCCGCTGCAAGCCGATCCTCGTCACCCGGGTGCAGGAGCGCGAGGCGGTCCACCAGGCCGTGGCCGACGCGTCCGCCTCCCGGTCCTACGTCGCCGCGCCGATCATGCCCGGCAAGCGCCTGCTCGGCTTCGTGCACGGCGACCGCTTCTTCCACCGTGGCGAGGTCACCGACTTCGACGCCGAGCTGATCGGTGTCTTCTCCCAGGGCTTCAGCTTCGCGCTCGAGCGGGCGCTGCTCGCCGAGGAGCTCGAGCAGATGCGGGCCACGGTGCGCCAGATCGGCCTCGGCCTGCAGGGGTACGCCGAGCACGGCGCCTCCCCCAGCCCGACGCCCGGCTTCATCCCGCCCCACGCCTGGCAGGGCGGCTCACCGGTGCGCGGGCCCGAGCCGCACGTCGGCGACGTCGAGCTGACCCGGCGCGAGTACGACGTCTTCCAGCTGATGGCGCAGGGCGACACCAACCACCGGATCGCCCGCCGGCTCTCGATCTCCGAGGGCACCGTGAAGTCGCACGTGAAGCACATCCTGCGCAAGCTTGGCGCCGCCAACCGGGCCGAAGCCGTGGCGCGCTGGCACTCCGCGCAGTCCCAGCACATCGGCTCCTAGGCGGGAGCCACCAACCGCACGACGGTCGCCTCGACCGCCCGCAGGTCGGGGTGCGCCTTCGGGCTCGCGGTCGAGGTGCTGTTGAGCGCACCCACCACCAGGTCACGCAGCACCCGCAGGTCGACGTCGTCGCGCACCACGCCCTCCTTGCGGCCGCGGCTGAGCACGTCGAGCCAGACGCGAGCGAAGCGCCGCTCGTGGTCGGCGTGCGCGGCCCGCAGCTCCGCCGGGAGGGTCTCGACCATCCGTACCACGGCAGCCGCGCGGTCGTCGCTGGCGTGCAGCGCGGCGAGGTGGCCGTGGACGGCTGCCCGGAGGCGTTCGACCGGCTCCGCGTCGTCCGGTACGGCGGCGATCGCCTCCTTCAGCGCGGCCCGGGCCGACTCCACGCCGTCCGCCAGGGTGGCGGCGACGAGGTCGTCCTTGGTCGGGAAGTGGAAGGCGAGGCTGCCGACCTTGAGGCCCGCGGCGTCGGCGATGCGGCGCAGGCTCGCGCCGCCGTACCCGTGGACGGCGAACTCGTGCGCCGACGCGGCGAGGATCCGCCGGCGGGTGCGCGCGGCCTTGGTCTCCGGAGCTTCCACGGGCCCACCCTAGCGAATCTGATGATCGTCCGATTATGCTCGGAATCGTACGACCGTCCGATTTCAAGGAGAAGCCCGATGACCGTCGCCCGCACCCAGGACCGGATGTCGCACGACGTCTTCCTCCCCGCCGAGATCGTCGAGCTGCGCGCGCGGGCCCGAGCCTCCGTCGCGAAGCACGTCGCGCCGGTCGCCCGCGAGATCGGCAGCCGCGAGGAGTCGGTGGACAGCTTCCCGTGGGACGCCTTCCGCGGCTTGGCCTCCGACGGCCTGTTCGGGATCCCGTTCGGCGAGCCCTACAGCACCATCGAGCACCCGATGCTCGGCGTCTGCACCGTCGCCGAGGAGATCGCCTACGAGTCGTCCTCCCTCGCCGGCGTGTACGACGGCCAGTGCATCCTCGTGCCCGCCACGCTCGCCCACGCGACCCCCGCGATGCGCGAGCGGCTCGTGCCCGACCTCGTCTCGGGCCAGCAGGCCTTCGCGTTCGCGACGACCGAGCCGGAGACCAGCTCCGACCTGACCGCCACCCGGCTCGGCACCTGGGCGGAGGAGACGGTCGACGGCTGGGTCGTGAACGGCCGCAAGCGGTGGATCACCAACAGCGTGGTCGCCGGCTGGGTCTCGATGCTCGTCCGGGCCGGCCGGGACGGCGAGCGTGCGCACATGCTGCTGATCGACCTCTCCAGCCCGGGCGTCCGGATCGGCACCCCGGACCTGAAGATGGGCCACCGCGGCCAGATCACCGCCGACATCGTGCTCGAGGACGTCCACGTCCCGCGCGAGTGCCTGCTCGGCGAGCCGGGCGGTGGCATGGCGGTGGCGCTGGGCGCCCTCGTCCGGGGGCGGATCGGCATCGGTGCCGCTGGCGTCGGCGTCGCCCAGGCCGCGCTCGACCTCGCCGTCCACCGCCTCCAGACGCGCGAGGTCTTCGGCCGCCCGCTCGGCGCGATGCAGCACTGGCAGTTCCAGATGGCGCAGCGTGCGACCGAGCTCGAGTGCGCCCGCAGCCTCTACCAGAAGGCGGCGATCCTGCTGGACCGCGGCGACCGCACCGCCGAGCCCGAGGCCGCGATGGCCAAGGCCTACGGCACCCGCCTCGCCAACGACCTGGTCCGCGAGGCGATCCAGGTCCACGGCGCGGTCGGCTTCGCCCGCCAGGTCGGGGAGACCGGGGAGTCCGTGCGGCTCGAGGAGATGTACCGCGACGCGAAGATCCTGGAGATCTTCGAGGGCGCCAACGAGCTCCAGCAGTGGATCGTCGCGCGGCGGCTGATCGGACGCGACATCACCGGCTGACGTCGTACCGCCACCGGTCGGACGGGCCCCAGGTCCCCCGAAAGGACTATCCCGTTCACCGGTATGGGGGGCGCGCACAGGGGTGGGCGAGGCGCACCATCGAAGAGTGCTCGACGGTGAGCACAGGGACCGGAAGGAGGGGTGGGCGATGACCTGGCACACCTCGACGACGACCCGGGACCAGCTCCAGCTGCTGATCACCCACATCCGCCACTGCGGTGGGACCGTGGCCAGCTGCCAGCGCTGCTCCGAGGGCCTGCTCGTCACCTGGTTCACGCTGTGACGGCGTCCGCCTAGCCTGTACGGCGTGACCGACGCCGAGCAGCAGTTCGCCGACTACCTGTCCCGCCAGCCCGGCCATGCGTTCGGCGACGTGCTCAGTGCCTCCGGCAAGTCCATGCAGCCGATCAGCAGGGCTGCCCACGAGGCGGCCGCCAACCTCCTGGACAAGGCGGCACGAGCACTCGACGCCGGCGAGTCCGAGCGGGCCGACCACTTCATCGCTCGCGCGTGTCGTATCGCGTTCGACCGGCACGAGGGGACTCACCCGGCGGCGTGGGTCGCGGCCACATGGACCTCTTCACCCTGGTGACCGACGCGCTGGAGGAGAGCGAGCCCGACGACCGCATCTGGCTCGACGCCGCCATCGCCGCGACTGCCGGCGCCGACGAGCGCGGCCGGTCGGAGATGCGCGACGTACTGACGACCGTCGCCGCGGAATACCGACTCCACCGCCGAGAAACCTCGGCGATCCGGGCCCTGGCCAAGGATCTTCCTGAGCTCACCTCAGCGGGCGACCTCCGCTTCGGTCCCGACGAGCTCGATCAGCTCGCCGACGTCGTTCGTTCACTCCTCTGCCTGCAACGGGCGTACGTCGATGCGGTCGAGGCCCTCCTCGGAACCGCCAGCTGACCTTGCCACTAGCCTCGTCGCGTGTTTGCGTACGAGTTCGAGGGCAAGTCCCCGCAGGTCCACCCCGAGGCGTTCGTCGCTCCGACGGCGACGCTGATCGGCGACGTACGGATCGAGAAGGGTGCGAGCGTCTGGTACGGCGCCGTGCTGCGGGCCGACATCTGCACGATCATCGTGCGGGAGGGCGCGAACATCCAGGACAACTCGGTCGTGCACGGCGGACCTGACGTGGTCGTCGAGATCGGCAGGAACTCGACCGTCGCGCACGCCTGCGTCTTCCACGGCGACTCGCTCGGCGAGAAGGGCCTGATCGGCAACGACACGACGGTCCTCGACGGCGCCACCATCGGCGCGGGCTCCCTCGTCGCGGCCGGCTCGCTCGTGGCCCCCGGCACCCACATCCCCGACGGCGTTCTCGCCGCCGGCAGCCCGGCGCAGGTCAAGAAGCCGATCGAGGGCACCGGCGCGGCGTTCTGGGTCGAGACGAACGCGCCCTACTACGCCGAGCTGGCGCGCCGGCACCGCGAGGGCGTCAAGCCGGTCGACTGACGGCCCGCAGGAACAAGACTGCTCCTGCGACGCATCGATGGGTCGCCCTCCGGGATCGTCGGCGGACTGTTGCGTCGGTCGATGATGGGGTTCGCAAGCGGCAGCGACGGGGCGAGCCGGGTGGTGGGTCAGGTCCGGCGGCCGGGTTGCGGGCGGTGGGGGGACAGCGGCGCGTGGCGACCCACGGAAGCGTCAGGAGAGCCGACAAAACTCACGCTTGGACGATGAAACTTCGGCTCTTCTGCTGCATGTGTGGGTGGGATGAGCGGGTCCTGACGAGCACACGCCGCTCCC
>NZ_LMIT01000012.1:0-6342 GCF_001428825.1 Nocardioides sp. Root240
GCCCCGCCAGATCATGATCGTCCCCGAGCTCCCCAAGACCCGCTCCGGCAAGATCATGCGCCGACTCCTGCGCGACGTCGCCGAAGGCCGCACCGTCGGCGACACCCAGACCCTGGCCGACGCCTCCATCATGGACCTGATCTCGGCCGGCCAGGCCACCACCACCGAGGACTGACCAGGTTCACCGTCGTAACGTCATAGGCTCCGTGGGCTCAAGCCCACGGAGCCTATGACGCAAGATCGCGCAAGCCCCTGAGGAGCAACGATGCCGGTGTGGCAGCCCGTCGACTGGTCCGCGCTCCCGCCCGCGCTGGCGGCGTTCTGGACGGAGCGGCACCTCTGCACCCTGAGCACCCTGGACCGCGACGGCGCCCCGCACGCGGTCGCGATCGGTGCCGCGCTCGACGCTGAGCAGCAGTGCGCGTGGGTCATCACCGACGGCGGCTCGCAGAAGGTCGCGAACCTGCGCCGTGACGGCCGCCTCGCGGTGAGCCAGGTCGACGGCGCGCGCTGGTCCACGATCATCGGCACGGCCGAGGTGCTCTCCGATGCCGCCTCGATCGAGCGCGCCTGCGAGCGGTACGCCGCCCGCTACCGCCCGCCGCGCGTGAACCCGAACCGGGTGGCCGTGCGGATCGCCGTCCAGCGGTTCCTCGGGTCGTCGCAGGTCCTGCCGCAGGCCTGACCGCCCTCCAGGGCCTTGACAGGCGGATCCGTCGAGGCGCATTCTCCTAATCATGTTAGGAGAACCGAAGCGCAGTAGGATCGCCGAACGTCGTGAGGCGACGCGCCGGGAGATCCTCGACGCCGCGTGGGCGCAGGCACGCGAGGTCGGCATCGCGAGCATCACGCTGCGCGACATCGCCCGCGCGGTGGGCATGCAGCCCCCGTCGCTCTACACGCACTTCGACTCCAAGAACGCCGTCTACGACGCGATGTACGCCGAGGCGTGGGCGGAGTACGAGGCCCACGCCCTCGCCCAGCTCGGGAGCGTCCCCGAGGAGCCCCGGGCCGCCCTCCACCTTGCGTCGAAGGTGTTCTTCGACTTCGCGGTCGCCGACCTGGCCCGGCACCAGCTGATGAACCAGCGCACCATCCCCGGGTTCGAGCCGAGCGCCGAGGCGTACGCCCCGGCCGTGCGGGTGCTCGACCACGGCATCGCCTTCCTCGCCGCGCACGGCGTGACCGAGCGTGCCGACTTCGACATCTGGATCTCCCTGCTCGGCGGCCTGATCGACCAGCAGCTCGCCAACGACCCGGGTGGTGACCGCTTCGCGCGGTTGCTCGGACGGGCCATCGACATGTTCGCGGACGCCGTCGGACTGTCACCGCTCCCCGAGAAGCGCCCGACCCGCCAGAAGGCAGGTACCAGGAAATGAGCACCACCGTGAAGAACCAGAAGAGCACCGCCCTGCGCCGTCCCGAGATCCCGCGACCGGCGGCGATGAGGCTCGCCGCTGATGAGTACCGCCGCTACGCCGACGCGGTGGCCGCCCTCGACGCCACCGCGTGGACCCGACCGACCGCCTGCACGCTGTGGGACGTGCGACAGATGACCGCTCACGTCGTCGGCATGGCCGAGATGGCCGCCGGCATCCGGGAGGGGGCGCGGCAACGCAAGATCGCCGGCAGGGACGCCGCGGCGAAGGGGATCGCGTTCATCGACGCGCTCACCGACGTCCAGGTCCGCGAACGCGCCGACCACGACCCGGCCCGGCTGACCACCGACGTCCGCGCGGTCGGACCGCGCGCCGCCCGCGGCCGCCGGATGACGCCGTCCTTCATCCGGCGACGGGACATGGGTGTCGCGCAGGTCGTCCAGGGCGTCGAGGAGAGCTGGGCGCTCGGCTTCCTCCTCGACGTGATCCTCACCCGCGACACCTGGATGCACCGCAGCGACGTGGCCGAGGCCACGGGTACGACGATGACGCTCACCCCCGAGCACGACGGCGCGATCGTCGCCGACGTGGTCGCCGAGTGGGCCGGGCGCCACGGCCGGCCGTACCGCCTGAACCTCACCGGCCCGGCCGGCGGCGAGTGGGGCGCCGGCTCGGGCGGGGAGGAGATCGAGATGGACGCGGTTCAGTTCTGCCGGGTGCTGTCGGGCCGGGGCTCGGGCTCCGGGCTGCTGTCGACCGAGGTCCCGTTCTGAGCTGACGCCAGGAGCAGCACCAGCACGCCGATGACGGCCGCGAGCACCGACGCGAGCAGGATCCCGACCTTCGCCTCGTCCGTCAGCCCTGCCGAGCCCGGGAAGGACAGGCCGGCGATGAACAACGACACCGTGAACCCGATGCCCGCCACGGCGCCGACACCGAGCAGCTGCGACCAGGACGTGCCGGCGGGCATCCGCCCGATGCCGAGCCGGATCGCGAGGAAGCACGCGAGGCCGATGCCGAGCGGCTTGCCGATCACGAGACCGACGCCGACGCCCAGGCCGACGGCCGAGGTGACCGCGGAACCGATGTCGTCGAGGGCGACGCCGGCGTTGGCGAGCGCGAACACCGGCAGCACGACGTACGACGACAGCGGGTGCAGCCGCGCCTGGAGGCGCTCGGTCATCGGGACCGACTCCCCCACGAGGAAGCGCAGCCGGCGCAGCTCGTCGGCGTCCAGGTCGTTGTCACGGAGCGCGTCGGCGGCGAACTCCGTCGCGACCTCGGGCCGGAGCAGTGCGACCGCCGGGGTCAGCAGGCCGATCGCGACGCCGGCGAGCGTGGCGTGCACGCCGGACTCCAGCAGCGCGAACCAGGTCGCCACGCCGAGCGCGACGTAGACCGGGACCGACCAGACGCGGGCGGCCCGCAGCACCGCCATCACGCCGAGCAGGGCGAGCGCGACGACCAGCCAGCCGACGGCGAGGTCGTCGGTGTAGAACAGCGCGATCACGAGGATCGCGCCGATGTCGTCGACGATCGCGAGGGTGAGCAGGAACAGCCGCGCCGCCGGTGGCACACGCCGGCCGAGCACGCCGAGGACGCCCACGGCGAAGGCGATGTCGGTCGCCATCGGGATGCCCCAGCCGGCTCCCGCCTCGCCGGAGCTGCCCGCGAGGGCGACGTACAGCAGGGCGGGCACGACCATCCCGCCGACCGCGGCGATGATCGGCAGGGCGGCGGTGCGCGGGTCGCGGAGGTCGCCGTGGACCAGCTCGTCCTTGATCTCGAGGCCGACCACGAAGAAGAAGATCGTCATCAGGCCGTCGTTGACCCAGTGCTGCAGCGACTCCTCGATCCGCCAGCTCCCGACCTCCAGGGAGACCGGCGTGTGCCAGAAGTGGTCGTAGCCCGACGCCCAGCCCGCGACGGGCAGGTTGACCCACAGCAGGGCGACGACCGTCGCCACGAGCAGCAGCAGGGAGCCCGCGGACTCGACCCGCAGGAAGTCGCGGACAGGGCGGGCGACGTACCGGGCCAGCGGGCGGTCGCTCGCGGTCCAGACCGGCCCGTGGCGCCAGAGGGCGTCGGGTGCGCGGGGCGGCTCGGTCATGTCATCAGCTCCGTGGGTCACGAGGGCAGGGGTTCTCACCTGCCGACCAGACTTCCCGGCTCACCTACAAGCACCCTAGCGGTATCGGTAAGGTCGGCGTCATGGCCATCGAACCGCTCCGCGAAGAGCCGACCATCGGGCGCCTCATCAAGGACGCGCAGACCGACTTCTCCACGATCATGCGCAAGGAGATCCAGCTCGCCAAGGCAGAGCTGAAGGTCAGCGTCACCGCGGGCGGGGTCGGGCTCGGCCTCGTCGGCGCGGCGCTCTTCCTGCTGGTGCTGGCCGTGATCATGCTGTCGATCGCCTTCGCCTACCTGATCCACTGGAACGGCTCGGGCCTCGACCTGCACTGGGCGTTCCTCATCGTGTTCGGCGCCTACGTCCTGCTCGCCGGGCTGCTGCTGTTCCTGGCGCTGCGCAGCTTCAAGCGGGTCAAGGCACCCGAACGCGCGATCGAGCAGGGCAAGGAGATCCCCCGCGCCCTCAAGGGCCAGGCCAAGGCCTGAGACCGGGACCGACCAGGACGACCGGGAGGTACGCCGATGGCGAGGCAGCCGGTCGTGGCCGGGCGGGCCGAGCAGCTGCTCGGGTCCGCCGTCGTGGCGACCGCTCCGGTCGCCGGCGGTGACATCGCGACCGCCGTCAAGCTGCGCCTCTCCAACGGCCGCACGGCCTTCCTCAAGACCCTCGCCAGCGCGCCGCCGCAGTTCTTCGAGCGTGAGGCCGCCGGGCTGCGCTGGCTCGGCGAGGCGACCGCGGACGGAGGCGTCGCCGTCCCCGAGGTGCTCGCCGTCGACCACGACTGCCTGATCCTCGCCTGGGTCGAGCCGGGCCGCCCGAACGCCGAGGCCGCCGGCACCTTCGGCCGTGCCCTCGCCGCGACCCACCGCGCCGGCGCCGACGCCTTCGGCGCCCCCGACGACGGCTACATCGGCCGCCTCCCCCTCCTCAACCGCACCCTCCCGACATGGGCGGAGTTCTACGCCGAGCGCCGCATCGCGCCGTACCTCAAGGTGCTGCGCGACAAGGACATCGTCACCGCCGACGAGGCCGCCACCGTCGAGGCTGCCGTGGCCCGCGGCGCGCAGATCGTGCCCGAGGAACCGCCCGCCCGCCTCCACGGCGACCTCTGGAACGGCAACGTCCTCTGGGCCGGCGAGGACCGCTCCTTCGTGATCGACCCGGCGACCTACGCCGGCCACCGCGAGGTCGACCTCGCCATGCTCGCCCTCTTCGGCCTCCCCCAGCTGCAGCTGGTGATGAGCGCCTACGACGAGGCCGCCCCGCTCGCCGACGGCTGGGAGGACCGGATCGGCTTCCACCAGCTGTTCCCGCTGCTGGTGCACGCCTGCCTGTTCGGCGGGCAGTACGGCGCGCGTGCGGCGCGGGTGGCGGCGCGCTACCTCTGATCGTTGCCCTCGGTGGTTGAGGTGCGAGGCGCGCCAGCGCCGAGCCTCGAAACCTCTGGCCATGCCGGGACTCCTCCCTCGGGTTCCGTTGGCCGCGGGGTCAGGTCTTCAAACGGCAGCGACGAGAGGGCTGGGCGGGTGGTCGGTTCCGCCGGTCGGCTCGCGGTTGCCGTCGCCTCCCGCTGGTTGAGGTGCGAGGCGCCCTGGCGCCGAGCCGCGAAACCTCTGTTGACGATGCTGGGACTTCTCCTTCGGGTTCCGTTGGTCGCGGGGTCGGGTTCTCAAGCGGCAGCGACGAGAGGGCTGGGCGGGTGGTCGGGTCCGGCGGTCGGCCTCCGGATGGTCGAACAAAACCACTGAAACCCGCTAGAAAAGTGGCGAAAGTGCCCTGTGGAGAACACGCCCTTCGGTAGCGTTCGAACAGATGTTCGAGTAGAATGGACCCATGATCTTGGACCCCTCGACCCACGCGCCGGCCTTGCTGCTGGCGCGCGCCGAGGACCTCGTGACCGAACGCCGCCTGGTCGAGATCGAAGCACTCCAGGTCCTCCTCGCGNTGGGCCGACGTGTTCTCCGGCGACCCGCAGGCTGAACCCGGTGCGGTGCCGGTCCGGCGCGGCGGGCCGAAGCTGGTCCACCCCGGCGGTGAGGGCACCCCCGGCATCTCGGATCTGGCGTTGGACGAGATCGCGATCGCCCGCTGCGAAGGCGTCGGCGCGACCCGACGGGCGTTGGCCGACGCTCTGGACCTGCGGCACCGCCTCCCGCTCGTGTGGGCCGGCACCCAGAAGCTCGAGTGCGAGACCTGGGTGGTGCGCCGGGTCGCGACCCTGTCGCGGAAGCTCACCCGTGACCAGGTCCGGATCGTGGATGTCGCGGTCGCTGCAGCGTTGGGTCAGGCGCCGAACCGGATCCTCGCGATCGCCGAGGCCAAGATCATCGAGGCCGACACCACCACCNAGCGAATCAGCGACACAATGGGGTCTGGTACTCCCAGCCCAAGCCCGGCGACCAGATCGCCGACGTCGACAACACTGCGGGTGTCGCGACCGCGTACGCCCGCCTCGACGAAGCCGACGCCCGGGTCCATGAGGCGTTCATCGAACGGCTTGCGGTCGCACTCGCCGAGCAAGCGTCACCTGAGGAGCAGGACCTCGGGATGGACCACTGGCGTGCCGAAGCGTTCGCGATGTCCGCCGACCCCNAGCTGAAGTGGTCGCGACCAGCGGCAGTGCGGCGGAGGTCGTCGTGCACGTCGCGACCACCGACACCGGCGACCTCGGACCTGTTGCACGGGTCGAGGACCTCGGTCCCCGGACCCTCACCCAGGTCCAGGCGCTGCTCGCCCGGCACACCCAGGTCACCGTCACCCCCGTGGTCGACCTCCACCACGGCCGGTCGGTCAACGGCTACGAGCACCCCACCGACGTCAAGAAGCGCA
>NZ_LMIT01000012.1:6406-28064 GCF_001428825.1 Nocardioides sp. Root240
ACTGACCCGCCACTCCCACCGAGCGAAGACACATCTCGGCTACGAGGTCCACCAGCTCGGACCCGACCGCTGGATCTGGCGCACCCCCNNNNGGTGAGGGCACCCGGTCGATCACGCAGGTCGAGTACCACACCCTGCGCATCGAGCTCGGCGGCAAGTACGTCCTCACCTCCTGACGCGCCGGGAGCCGCCTCTCAGCACCCCTTCAGGCCCATCGGCCATGATGGGGGCGTGTCCGGTACCGCTGCCCCCGCCCGCATCCTCGTCGTCGACGACGACCGTGCGGTCCGGGAGTCGCTACGGCGCTCCCTCGCCTTCAACGGCTACGACGTCCACCTGGCTGCTGACGGGGCCGAGGCCCTGGCGGGGATCGGTGCCATCGCGCCCGACGTGGTCGTGATGGACGTGATGATGCCCAAGCTCGACGGGCTCGAGGCCACGCGTGCGCTGCGCGCGGCGGGCAATGACGTGCCCGTGATCGTGCTGACCGCGCGCGACGCGGTCGGCGACCGGGTCGAGGGGCTCGACGCGGGCGCCGACGACTACCTCACCAAGCCGTTCGCGCTGGAGGAGCTGCTGGCACGCCTGCGGGCGCTGCTGCGCCGGGTGATCCCGGCCGAGGACGGCGGCGAGGAGGAGGTGCTCTCCTTCGCCGACCTCACCATGAACGTCACCACCCGCGAGGTGGTCCGCGGGACGCGCCACATCGAGCTGACCCGCACCGAGTTCACGCTGCTGGAGATGTTCCTGCGCCGGCCGCGCCGGGTGCTCGACCGGAGCTTCATCCTCGAGGAGGTCTGGGGCTACGACTTCCCCACGACCGCCAACTCCCTGGAGGTCTACGTCGGCTACCTCCGCCGCAAGACCGAGGCCGACGACGAGCCGCGACTGATCCACACGGTCCGCGGCATCGGGTACGTCCTGCGCGCGACCGAGTCGTGAGGGCGTCGTGACCGCGTCGCTCCCGTGGCCGGGGAGCGACGGCCGCTGGCACTACCGGCGTTCGCTCGCGAGCCGGGTCATCTGGCTGACCACGATGGCGGTCGGCATGTCGGTGGCGCTGGTCGCGGTCGGCGCCTACATCACGGCCCGCGTGCAGATGCAGGACACCCTCGACAACGCCCTGGTCGACCGGGCCGAGCAGGCCGCCCGCTCCGACACCCTCATCAACGCCGGCTCCCAGGGCATCCCGTCGTGGGCGCTGGGTGCGGGCGAGATGCGCATCGCCTTCCTCGACTACGAGGGCACGCCCGCGATCCTCGACCGTGGCCCGACCATCGACTTCGGCAGGCCGGAGCTGCAGGTCGCGCAGGGCAAGGAGAAGCGCAGCCTGCGCACCATCGCGATCGCGGGCGAGAGGTACCGCGTCGTCGCCGTCCCCACGCAGCGCGACGGCATCGCCCTCGTCATCGCCCAGCCCCTCGAGGACCAGGACCGCACCCTCGCCCGGCTCGGGTGGGTCACCGTCGCGTTCGGCGCGTTCGGCGTGCTCGCGGCGGGGCTCGCGGGGTGGACGGTGGCGACCAACGGCCTGCGTCCGGTACGACGCCTGACCGCCTCGGTCGAGGAGATCGCCCGTACCGAGGACTTCACCCCCCTGCCCGTCGAGGGCGACGACGAGATCGCGCGCCTGGCGACGGCGTTCAACCACATGCTGCTCGCGCTCGACGCGAGCCGGACCCGCCAGCGCCAGCTGGTCGCCGACGCGAGCCACGAGCTGCGCACGCCGCTCACCGCGTTGCGCACCAACGTCGAGCTGCTGACGATGAGCGCCCGCGGCGACGCGGCGGCGAGCCTGCCGGCCGACGCGCGCGACGAGCTGCTCGACGACGTCCAGGCGCAGATCCAGGAGCTCACCCAGCTGATCGGCGACCTGACCTCGCTCGCGCGCGACGAGCCGATCCGCGTCCAGGTCGAGCCGGTCGACCTCGCCGACGTCGTCGACCACGCCGTCCAGCGGGTACGCCGGCGCGCGCCCGGTCTCACGTTCGAGGTCTTCACGCGGCCGTGGTGGGTGATCGGCGAGGATGCGGAGCTGGAGCGGGCGGTGACCAACCTGCTCGACAACGCGGCGAAGTGGAGCCCGGAGGGAGGCCTGGTGACGGTGCGACTCAGCGACGGCGTGCTCACGGTCGACGACCAGGGACCCGGCATCGCCGCGTCCGACCGGACCCGGATCTTCGACCGTTTCTGGCGCTCACCCGACGCCCGCACCATGCCCGGCTCCGGGTTGGGCCTGGCGATCGTGCGCCAGGTCGCGGAGCGTCACTCCGGCTCCGTCCACGCCACCGAGAACGCCAGTGGCGGCGCGCGGCTGGTGCTGCGCCTGCCCGGACGGGAGAACACCCCTCATACCTGACCTCCGGCGCCTCCACCGTCTGGCGCCCGTGCTCGTCGTACCCGCCCTCGCTGCGTCGCTCGCGGCGTGCGGTGACGACGACGTCGCCGCCAGGCCCGAGCTGCCGACCGAGACGCCCACCCTGTGGAACCCGTGCGACGCGCTCGACGCGACGTTCGTGAAGAAGCAGCTCGACGTCGCGACGACCGAGGAGGACGGCACCGCGACGGCACCGCAGTGCCGGTTCGTGCCGAAGAAGAAGGGCGACGCGGCGCTGGAGCTGAACTACCAGCAGTTCCCCGGCACGCTCGACGAGTTCTGGGAGCAGATGGGCGAGGCCGACGACGCCGACGTCCGCACACCGACGATCGCGGGCGCGGACGCCGCTCGGATCGTGGTGTCGGCGGAGAAGGACCAGCTCTACGTCACGGGGTTCGTCCAGAACGGCTTCCTGTTCGAGGTCGTCAACCTCGTCGACCCGGCGCCGTACGACGCCGCGCTCGCGGTGCGCGGCGTGGAGGCCACGCTGACGGCGCTGTCCGCGCACGCCGAGAAGAGCCGGGCGGGCCGCCAGAGCGCCTCGCCGATGCCCTGATCCCTATCCCTGGTCGGCCTGGGGACTGACCGCGGCCAGCAGGCGGGCGGCCTTCCAGCCCGTCTCGGCGTACTCCTCCACGACGTCGCTCGCCACCGTGATCCCGCCGCCGGTGCCGAGCAGGTAGTCGTCGCCGGCCGTCACGAGCGTCCGGATCACGACGCCGAGGTCGGCGCGGCCGTCGCCCGACACCCAGCCGAAGGCGCCGCTGTAGGCCCCCCGCGGCGTCCCCTCGACCTCCTCGATGATCTCCATGGTGCGCAGCTTGGGCGCCCCCGTCATCGAGCCCGCGGGGAAGAGCGCCTTGAGTGCCCCGACCGTGCTCACGTCGTCGCGCAAGCGGCCGCGGACCGTCGACACCAGCTGGTGGACCGACGCGTAGGACTCGACCTCCATCAGCACCGGCACCTCGACGCTGCCCGCCTCGCACACCATCGCGAGGTCGTTGCGGAGCAGGTCGACGATCATCAGGTTCTCGGCACGGAACTTCGGGTCGCCGGCCAGGTGCGCCCGCGCCTCCTCGTCCTCCTCGGGCGTGGTGCCCCTCGGCGTGGTGCCCTTGATCGGCTTGGTCTCGAGCGTCCGGTCCTCGGTGACCAGCGCGTACCGCTCCGGCGACGAGCTCAGCAGCCAGGCGCGCGCGCCCGGGACGTCGTGCTGGAGGAAGCCGGCGTACGGGGCGGGGTTGACCGAGCGGAGGCGGAGGTACGCCGCCGCGGGGCTCAGCGCGCTCGGCGTCCGCGTGCGGTAGGTCAGGTTGACCTCGTAGGAGTTGCCCGCGTGCAGGTGCTCCTGGACGGTTGAGAAGGCGGCCGCGTAGTCGGGCGGCAGGGTGTCGGAATCCCCGCCTGAGCGGGGATTCCTGCGGTTGTTGACGGTTGCAACGGGCAACAACCGCGAGGAAAGGTCAACAACCTGGTGCTCGTATTCGCGGATGTTCGAGGGCCGCAGCCACACGGCGTCGGGCAGGTCGGGGTCCGGTTCGGCGGGCAGGTCCGGGCGGGCGGCGTACCCGAAGTAGCCGAACCACTGGTCAGTCGGCCGTCCCGCCGCGAGCTCGGCCTCGAGCACGGTGAAGGGGTCGTCGCCGACGACGGTGGACCGGCCGCCCGCGTGCCGGGTCACCTCGCGCGTGCGGGCGTCGTAGCTGAGGGAGACGTCGTCCTCGTCGAGCCAGCCGAGGAGGGAGCGCCGCCGTGACCAGTCGCGGGCGCCGCCGCCGTCGAGCCACACGCAGCGGTCGTGCCGCGCCTGGAGGCGGGCGAACGCCTCGACAGGGTCGCCCTGGGTCACCATCCGGTCAGCGTCCCACGTCCAGGAAGTTCGCGACCAGCCGTGCGCCGTGCCGGGAGAGCACCGACTCGGGGTGGAACTGCACGCCCTCGAGCGGCAGCTCCCTGTGGCGCACACCCATCACGGTGCCGTCGGCCGCCCACGCGGTCGCCTCGAGCTCGTCGGGCAGGCGTACGGCGGCGAGCGAGTGGTAGCGCACCGCCTCCAACGGGGTGGGTACGCCGGCGAAGACCCCCCGCCCGTCGTGGGTCACCGTCTCGACCGTGCCGTGCGCCGGCGCGACCCGGTCGACCTCGCCGCCGTACGCGACGACGAGAGCCTGCATCCCCAGGCACACCCCGAGCACCGGCCGGCCGGTGTCGAACGACCAGGTGTACTCGTCGGGATGGCCCGGGCCGGGCGAGAGCACGACGTGGGAGTACGCCGCCAGGTCCACCGGGTCGTCCCACTGGACCACCGCCGGCAGGACGCCGGTGACCTCGGCGACGAGGTGGACGAGGTTCCAGGTGTAGGAGTCGTGGTGGTCGACGACGACCACGTCGGGCCTCGTCACAGCTCGACCGCCAGGACGCCGCGGCGCAGGGCCGCGACCACACCGGGCGCCGGGGCGACGTACACCTCGGGGAGGTCGCGCTCGCCCAGCGCTGGGTCGACCGGCCACGCCAGCCGCTCCTCACCGAGCGAGAACTCCGCCGCCACCCCCGGCTTGTTGCCCCGTGGGTCCTGTCGGTGCCAGCTCCCGTCGAGGTGCACAGCGACCAGTCCGTGCACCACGAACCCGCCGGCGGTGCCGTCGTCGGTCAGCCACTGGTAGCAGAGCCCGGTCGGCACGCCGCCGGCCCGCAGCACCGCCGTCAGCAGGTGCGCCTTCGCGTAGCACCAGCCCACGCCGTCCTCGAGGACGTCGGTCGCCGACACCGCGAAGCGCGGGTCCCCCGCATCGCCGGCGTGCGCGATCTCGTCGCGGACCCAGGCGAAGGCGGCGCGGGCGAAGGCCTCATCGTCACCCGCGGCGCCGCGCAACCGCTCGGCGAGCGCGACGACCTCCGCCGCCGTCGACTCGACGACGTCGTCCGCGCCGAGGTAGTCGGCGGGAGTCCGGGCGATCAGGTCCATCGCTGGTCCTAGAGCAGGACGTCGGACACCAGGTCGTGGACGATCCCGAACCCGTGCTCGGTGAGGATCGACTCGGCGTGGAACTGCACGCCGCGGAAGTGTGGTCCCGCGACGGCGTTGACGTCGCCGGTCTCGGCGTCGGCGTCCACCGTCACGCCGTCGGGCAGCTCCAGCTCGGGCGAGACCCGGCCCACGAAGGTGTTGTAGAAGCCCACCCGCTCCGGCCGTCCGCCGAGCAGCACCGTCGCCTGGGTGCCCTGGAAGACGATGTCCTTGTAGGCGAGCGGGATGCCGAGGGTGTGGCACAGCGCCTGGTGGCCCAGGCAGATCGCGAGGAAGGGCTTCTCGTTCGCGAGCAGCCACGTGACGGCGGCGCGGAGCTTGCCCATCTTCGGGTCGGCGTCGTCGCGGGGGTCGCCGGGGCCGGGGCCGACGATGACCAGGTCGAAGCCGTCGAGTGCGCCGTCGACGTAGTCCTCGTGGCGCACCACCGAGCTGCTGACGCCCATGCGGGTCAGCATGTGGCGCAGCATGTTCACGAAGTCGTCCTCGCCGTCGAGGATGACGGCGCTCTTGCCGATCAGGCGCGGGTCGACCGGCGTGCCCGCCTGGTCGGCGAGCCAGAAGCCGGACAGCCGGTTGTTGCGGCTGTTGAGGGCGATCAGCACCTCCTCGTCGGCGACGAGGGTGGCGATGTCGGTGGTCGGCACGGGGGCGGGGTCGACCAACCCGAAGGCGGACAGGATGCCGCCGGCCTTGGCGTGGGTCTCCGCGACCTCGTACGCCGGCACCGAGTCGCGCACGAGCGTGGCACCCGCGGTCACCTTCAGCTCGCCGGCGGGCGAGACGTCGGCGGTGCGGAGCACGATCGGGCTGTCGAGGACGGGCTCGCCCTCCTCGTCGCGGCCGAAGAGCGCGAGGGCGGAGGCGTAGTAGCCGCGGCCCTCCGGCTCGTACTGCTTGATCAGCCGACACGCGTTCTCGACCGGCGAGCCGGTGACGGTGGCGGCGTACATCGTGTCCCGCAGCACCTCGCGGACGTCGCGCGACGTACGGCCGGCGAGAAGGTACTCGGTGTGGATCAGGTGCGTCATCGGCTTGAGGAACGGCCCGAGCACCTGGCCGCCCTCCGTGCAGATGTCGCACATCATCTTGAGCTCCTCGTCGACGACCATGAAGAGCTCGTAGATCTCCTTCTCGTCCTTGAGGAACGCACGCATCCGCGCCTCCGTGCTGCGCGTCTCGCCGGCCGGCGGGCGCAGGTGGAAGGTGCCGGAGATCGGGTTCATCCGTACGTCGCCGCCGTGGACCGACACGTGTCGCTCGGGGCTCGCGCCGATCAGGAAGCGGTCGCCGGTCCAGAAGACGAAGGTCCAGTACGCACCGCGCTCGCGCTCCAGGAGCCGGCGGAAGACGGTGAGGGCCACGTCCGGCCCGAAGTCGGCGACGACCGCGCGGTAGTTGCGGCCGATGACGAGGTTTGCGCCCTCGCCCTGGCCGATCTCCTCGCTGATGATCTGCTCGACGAGCTTGCCGTAGTCCTCGTCGTCGGTCTCGAAGCCACCGCGGTCGGTGAACTCGACCGGCACCGGGTCGATCGCCTCGACCACGTCGGCGACCGTGAACTCGTGCTCGGTGGTGACGTCGACGACGACGAGCGGCGTACCGTCGTCGTGGGCCTCGAAGCCACGCTCGGAGACCTGCCGGAAGGGCACCGCGACCAGCCGGTCGCAGATGTGCCCCGGCTCCGGGACCCCGGTCTCGATGGGGATGTCCATGATCGACTCGACGATCGACCGCGTCCCGCCGAGGACGCCGACCGTGTCACGGTCGCCGGCCCGCGTGGAGCGCCGGATGATCGCCCAGGCCTCGTGCCCCTGGACGGCCGTGATGGCTTCCCGGGCAGTGAGGGTGGCGCTGGGCTGATCAGGCATGGACGAAGCCTATGCGGGGCGCCGGGGCGGCCGACGGGGAGTTTCGCCCTGCGGTTGGTACGACGAGCCGGGTCAGGGGATCCGGACGACGGTGGCGGGCACCGGCACGCCCTGCATGGTGCCCCGCACCGGGACCAACCGGACGTACCAGGTCCCTCGCGGGAGGGTCCGGTGGATCCGGCCCACCCCAGCGCTGAACCAGGTCTTTCCCCGCAGGCGCGTGCCGTTCGGGCGCGTGATGAGGACCCGGACACTGGCGAGCTTCACCTCGGCCAGGGACGCCGACCAGTCGACGGTCAGCCGCTGGCCGGACCTCCGCACCCGAGGCGCCACGCCCGGCTGCCAGCTCCGGACCCGGTAGAGCGACGGCGGCTGCGGGAGGTACCCGCCGCGGTGGAACGCCTCGGCGAACCGCTGGGCGAGCAGCGTCTGCCCGGTGGCGTTGGGGTGCAGCCCGTCGGAGGTCATCTGAGCGGTCTGCCACCGCGGCGACGTACCGCTGCGGTTCTTGGCGAGCAGGACCCGCGGGTCGGCGCCGTAGCGCACCGCGAGCTCCTTGTTGGCCAGCACGGTCTGGGCCTCCACCGCGGCGTCGGCCGGGAAGGACGGCAGCTCCGCGAGGACCACGCGGGCCGTCGCGGCGTGCTGCCAGACCCGCGCCAGCAAGGTCTCGGTCTCGGCCACCACGCCGACGGCCGTGTCGCCATGCGCCAGGTCGTTGATGCCGATCTCGACGACGACCACCTGGGGCGCGTAGGTCTCCATCAGGTCGTCGATGCGGGCAAGGTGGTAGTTGACCGTGGAACCACCCCTGGCGGCGTGGTCGCGGTCGAAGTACAGCCCGGGCTTCTCGTAGCGGGCGTTCGGGCCGAGGTACGGCAGCCTGTCCGGTCCGACGAAGTCGATCGGCACTCCCTGCCGCCGGGTCTCGCGCCAGAACCAGTAGCGCCAGGTCGAGTCACCGGCGAAGCCGTGCGAGATCGAGTCGCCGACGACCAGCACCTTGAGCGGGACGGACGGGTCGGGCTCGTCGGCCGCGGCCGTCGACGTCGGCGAGGTCAGCAGGACGCCGAGGGTCAGCACGACGAGCAGCGCTCCCGCGAGGGCGCCGCGGGCCCCAGCCCGCGTGCGCGCACGAAAAGACCCGACTCGTCCCACAGCGATCGTCCCCCACACCAGGTCCCCACAGACCTGTCCCGAAACCAAAGAAGAAACGGCCCCCACGGCCGAGCCGTCACGGTATCCGGGAGGAGGCCCTCACGTCCGGGAAACGAGAGACTTCACCAAAGTCACACGCCGAGCGCGAGGAAGGCGGCCGCGGTGCCGGCGGCGACCGGATCCCCGGCGGTGCTGCGTCGTACCTCGTGCAGGGCGGTGGCCGGGTCGTCCCCCCGCGCGAGCGCGGCGTGCAGCTCGACCATCAGGTCCGCGGTCGCGGCGTCGTTGACCTCCGCGACACTGCTCACCAGGCCGGCCGTCCCGAGCGAGAACAGCGCCGCCGCCAGCCCGAGCAGCTCCTCCGCCCCGACCGGCGCGAGCACCCCGGACTCGCAGGCCGACAGCACCACGCGGTACGGCGCCCGCCGTACCCGCTCGAGGTCGTGGACCGTCAGCGGCCCGTCCGCGAGGTCGAGCGCGGAGAACAGCGGGCTGTCGGCGCGGAAGTGGCCGTGCGCGGCGAGATGGACCAGGTCGGCGCCGTCGAGCTGCCCGAGCACGTTGTCGAGGGTGGCGTCGGGGCCGGCGAGCAGCGTCGCGTCGGGGTGGCTGGACGCGAGCAGCGGCACCTCGGCGCCGCCCGTCGCGAGGCCCGGACCACTGATCAGCAGGGTCTGCCTGCTCCGCGGGCGGGGCGTGGCGCGGGCGCGGAGCCACTGCCCCGCCGACGGTACGACGCTGAACGGCCGGTCCCCCAGCACCGGCAGCAGCGCCCAGGCCAACCCGTGCAGGCGTGCCGTCGGCGCGAGGGTGACGGGTCCGTCGGGGAGCAGCCGGGCCGCGTCACCGAGGATCGCCTGCTGGAGCTGGGTTCCGAGGGCGGAGCTGTCGATGGCCCGGCCGCGGGAGGCCCGGCGCAGCAGCATCGCCGCGGGACCGAGCAGGGCGGCGATCTCCTCGGTCGCGCCGGCCACCTGGCGTCGTACCTTGCCGGCGTGGACGACCAGCACGTGCAAGGTCCCGTCGACGTCGACCAGCTCCACCAGGCACCCGTCGCCGACCTCGGCCACGATCTCCTCGACGCTCGGCGGCTTCTGCTGCTCGGCGGTCGTCGCCGACAGCGTGTGGCTCTCCGCCCGCACCGCCCGCTCCAGGCGCAACCTCTCCCGCTCGAGGGTGTCCGTCGGCTCCCCCTCCTGACGGGCCTCGGCCAGCCGTCTGCCGTTGTCCCTCAGCGCGGCGAGGGAGGCGGGGATGGTCGCGGCGTCGCTGGTCGCCGGGGGCTGGGCGAGCGCGGTGGCGCGGGTGCGCTCGCTCCACCTGAGCAGGGTGCGCGGCTCGGTGGCGGCGTGGCGCAGCGCGATGGTCGTCAGGTCGCGGCCGTGGGTGGTGGCGAGGGCGCGGAGCTCGGAGGAGCCGATCAGGCGGCGGTGCTCGTCGATGGCGTCGAGTCCGGCAGCCGCGGCGCGCAGGACGCCGCCGCGGTTGCGCTGCTCCTCGTGGGCGAGGGACTGGGCGTGCCAGGCGGCCGCTCGGACGAGGGGGTTCGGGTGGGTGCGGTAGGAGGCGGCCTCGTTCCAGGACCGTTCCTGCTCCTGGCCTCGACCGAGGCGGCCCGCCACGGTCAGCGCAACCGGAGCCTCGTGGGCCCGCTCGCCATGCAAGACGTCGGCGACCGCCCGTGCCTCGGCTGCCAAGCGACCGACCTGGCCCATGGCCTCACGTGCCCGGACACGCGTCAGGCGAGCACGGACCTCGAACCAAGGGCGCTGTTGTCGCCGGAACAGCCGCACGGACTCGTCAGCGGCTCGGACGGCGCCTGAAGGGTCACCAGCGGCAAGGCGCGCGTCAGCAAGGGACGCAAGGAACTCGGCCTTCTCCAGTGGAGCCATCTCCTCGCCGAAGGCCTCCATGAGTCGAACCGCATCTGCCGCCAGGCCGGCAGCAAGGTACGCCTCCCCGTAGCGCGCCACGACCTCCGGGCCCACCGGTCGATCAGCTTCGACGTGAGCCTCGAGTGTCACCGCGAAACGCCGGAGGGCGTCGGCGTGATCCCCTCGAGCCAGTGCGATCTCTGCGAGGTTGCTCAAGATCGACACACGGTCCGCCGAGGCGCCACTGTCCTCGAGAATCCGCATGGCCTCCAACACGTGGAACTCCGCCTCGTCGACCCGTCCGAGGTCGAGCTCCACGTAGCCCAGCCAGAGGCGGGTCCTGGCCTCCCAGGCCCGGTTGCCGACGGCCTGCATCTCTCCGAGCACGCGGTTCAGCACGGGCACGGCCGCCGATCGCTGGCCCACCATGCTCTGTACGGCGGCGAGCCTCATCCCGACCTTCGCAGCCAGCTCACCGGTCGCTCCCTCCAGCGCCCGCTCGAGCACACGCAGCGCCTGTTGGGACCGGCCAGCCACGACGAGGGTGGTCCCGAGCGTCGCCGCGACATCGCGCTCGCGATCCGTGTCGGCAGTACGCCGTGCGTTCCTGAGCGCCCTGCGGAGCACCGTCAGCGCGGCGTCGGGCTGACCTGCGTCCCGCAGCACGATGCCGAGACACTGGCCGGCGAACGACAGCGTGCGATCGTCCGTGGTGGACGCCAGCAGCTCCTCTGCCTGCCGCTTGGCCGCCGTCGGGTCGTCCAACGCCAGATCGAGCAGATCCTGCATGGCGACCTCGGATGCGATGTCGGGCTCGGAACGCCTTTACGGACGTCCGGGGACGGCACTACCGTAGCGCCGCCCGGTGCCGATCGGCCCGATCCCTCCCCCTCCCATGGAGCGGCCATGTCACAGCCCGATCGTTCGTCCCGATTCTCCATTGCAGCGTGGCTGCGAAAGCTGTCGTTCCCCTGGCGTCCCGTGCGTCCGACCGACACGACCACGGGTTCCGAGGCGCGCATCGCACGGGAGAAGCTCCGCGTGCAGGCCAAGGTCATCCGTGACGCCTTCGACGGTGCGGTCGCGGCGGCTGGGCGCGAGGACACGCCCGTCAAGGACGACGCCGATCTCCACTACCTGTACCGGCCCGGCCACGCCCTGGTGCGAGCTGATCGATTCGAGGACGTCCTGGACTTCTTCCGGCGCCGCGAGAACGACTTCCGCGGCGAACCCAAGCACGTCTCGTCGCCCGCACCCGGCCTGGTCCTGGTGGCGTTGCCCTCGAGGCGCGACGAGGCGGACGACGTCCTCACGACGTTGGCCGAGATCGACAAGTTCTTCGGGCGGCCGGAGGACTCCCGGAGCGCGCCCATCGCCTCGCCGGATCACGTTGTGTACGTGACCGGGACGAAACCCGGGCTGTGTCCGGCTGACGAGCCCTCGCCGCCGACGCCCCGCGCCGCCCAGCCCTGGCCACGACCGACCGCCACCCGCACACGGATTCGCGACGAGGACCGCGTCCGCGTCGCGGTCGTCGACACCGGCCTGTGGACCGGCGCCATCGGCAGCCCGAAGTCCCCTTGGCTCGAGAAGGGCGATGTGCTCGCCGATGCCGAGGACATCGAGGTCGTGGACCCGAACAAAATTCATCCCTACGCAGGCCACGGCACATTCGTCGCGGGCGTGGTCAGCTGCCTCGCCCCGGACACGCGCATCGAGGTCGAGGGCGTGCTCACGCACGGCGGCGCGGTCCTCGAGTCAGAGATCGTGGAGCAGCTGCACCAGGCCATCAACGACGACAACCACCCGCAGGTCATCAGCATCTCGGCAGGAACCCACACCCGCGGCGACTTCGCCTCCCTCGCCTTCGAGATGCTCGGGTCCGCCAACAAGCTCAGCGAACGCGACGACATCCTGATCGTGGCAGCGGCGGGCAACGACTCCAGCGACAAGCCGTTCTGGCCGGCGGCATTCGACTGGGTCGTGGGAGTGGGCTCCGTGGACCCGGACGGCAAGGTGTCGGACTTCTCCAACGTGGGCGAGAGCTGGGTGACCGTCTACGCGCGCGGCCGTGACCACGTCAACGCGTTCCCGAAGGGCACCTACACCTGCTACGAGCCGCCGAACGTCGGTCAGGTCCGGACGTTCGACGGCCTCGCCCGGTGGAGCGGCACCTCGTTCTCGACGCCGCTCGTGACGGGTCTGGTCGCCGCCCGAGTGCGCGAGACCGGCCAGTCCGTGCGGGACGCGTGGAAGGACGTGCTGGGTACCGCCACCAGCACGACCGACCCACGGGGTGGGCAGATCAAGGTCGTCGGCCCGCTCACCTGAGCGGTACGCCGAGCGCTCAGAGGTTCACCCACGGCGTGGTCAGCGACCACCCGCCCTGCTCGACGACGAACCGCACCGCGCCCGCACCCACGCCGGAGAACCGGAAGAAGCCGGCAGCGTCGACGCTGACGACCTCGTCGGCGGCGTCGGGCCGCTGCAGGGTCACCGTGGCCGAGTCGGCGGCCGCATCGGCGGAGCCGGACGCGACGACCTCGCCCAGGAGCTGGTCGCCGTCGACCTCGACCTCGAGGGTCAGGCCGCTGCGGCCGAAGGCGAGCGACCGCGGACCCGATGCCGAGGAACGTACGGCGGCACCGGCGTCGAGCGCGGAGTCGTGGAGCAGCTCGGCGAGCTCGTCGTCGACCGAGCGCCAGGTGAACGCCGCACGGGCGGCCTGGCGACGGCGCTCCGACACGGCGTCGGTCTCGACGACCGCCTCGCCGAGGAGCGCCATCAGCGCATCGTCATCGAGACCGTTCAGGTCGTCCCACTCACTCATGACCTCTCCCCTCCCACGAGATCCGGACCGAGCCCGCGCAGGGATCGGGTACGACGCAGCTGGTCGAGCGCACGGGCCCGGGTCGGGCCGATGCTGCCGACGGGAATGCCGAGGCGGCGGCTGATCTCCTCGTAGCCCACGGGCGGGTCCTCGAGGAGGAGCAGGAGCAGCTCGCGGCGGCCGGCCGGCAGCTCGTCGAGCGCCTCGCGCAGCAGCTGGCGGCGCTCGGCAGCGAGCAGGTCGGCCTCGGCGACGTCGTCCTCGACCGCGTCCAGGCCACCGGCAGCGCCGTCCTCCTGGGGGTCGACGGGGCGGACCCGGCCGCGGGCGGCCAGCAGACGCAGGCACTCGTTGCGGGTCGTCGTACGGATCCAGCCGGGGAGGGCATCGGCCTCCCGGAGGTTGCCGAGGTGCTCCACGAGCCGCAGCCACACCGTCTGGCTGACGTCGTCCCCGTCCGCCTCCGAGAGTCGGTGTCCGCGAACGATCGCGCACACCAGGGGGAGGAAACGATCGACGATCGCGTCCCACGCATGCTGGTCTCCTTCCCGCGCCGCGGGGACGAGCATCGACAGCGGTTCTGGCACAGGTGAATCGTCCCGTACTTCGGACCCGCGAGCCAGTACCGCTGATACGTCAGGATTTCTTCGACGAATCGTGTATCAGCCCGGGTCCCCGGGTGCTCCTCCTTCCGTCAAGCCGAAGCGGTGAACCACCCACCGCGAGCTCCCCGGAAGGAAGATCGTCATGACCTGGAACGAGACCCACGAACGCACCCGCATCATCCGCGAGGTCGAGGCCGCTGCCGCCGCCGACATGAGCGGCGCCCTCCCCTGGCGGGAGGAGTGGAGCCAGTACTTCGCCACGCCGGCGGTGCTGGTCGAGGCGCTGCGCGCCCGCTGGAACCACATGTGCGAGGCCCAGTTGGACACCCGCGCCAACGAGGACGAGGTGCGGGCGGCCTACACCCGGCTGCGTCGTACCCACGCCGGTGTGCTGGCGATCATCGCCCAGGCCGACGCCGGCGTGGAGCTGACCGCGCGCCTCGTCGCGCCGATCCCGACGGCCGTCTCGCACGCCCGCCGGCGGCTGTTCCAGTTCCACGGCGGCCCCGTGCTGCCGTCCTGACCGACACCGACACCGACGAGGACCGAGGTACGACGACCATGCTCGAACTGACGTACATCGCCGCCACGAGCCGGCTGGAACGGCTCGGCATCCAGGAGCGGCAGGTGCTCCAGCTGATCGCGCACGGGCAGTCCGAGACGGCGATCGGGCGCCAGCTCGGGCTGGGACCGGACGCGACCGCCGAGCTCTGCGACCGGGTCTTCGACAAGCTCGGCCTCACGCCGACGGCGTACATCAGTCGACGTGTGCTCGCGGTGCTCACGTTGCGCCAGGCCCCCTCCCGGGCCCGGGACGCGGCGCACTGACACCGCGCTCCCCGCGTTCTCGGGCCAGTGGGGGCCTGACGACGCAGTGAGGGGTGGTCCGCTCCGGGGCGGGCCACCCCTCACCTCTTCGACGTCACCCGTGGGTGCGTTCCTCGCTGCGGACGGTGACCTTCTTCAGCAGCCGGTTGAGCGTCGCCAGCTCGCGCTCGGTGAGCGCGTCGGCGAGGTCGTTCTCGGC
The DNA here is from genome assembly GCF_001428825.1 of Nocardioides sp. Root240. Taxonomy (GTDB): domain Bacteria; phylum Actinomycetota; class Actinomycetes; order Propionibacteriales; family Nocardioidaceae; genus Nocardioides. The sequence continues at coordinate 21,177 of NZ_LMIT01000012.1, forward strand.
CTCGCCGCGGATGTCCATCGCGCGGCGCCAGACCTCGATGCCGGCCTTCGTCACCTCGACGATCACGCGGCGCCGGTCGTCGACGGAGGGGATCCGGCGGATCCAGCCGGCCTTCTCCAGGCCGTCCAGCCGTCCGGTCATCCCGGCCCCGGACACGTCCAGCTCGCCGGCCAGCTCGGTCGGCGAGGCGGAGCCGGGGGTGTCGCGGATCATCAGCACGTGCAGGGTGTCGTACTCGAAGTCGGTCAGCCCGACCTCGGCCACCGCCCGCTGCTTGGCCTGGCGCAGGTACCGGTCGATCCGGCCCACCCGGACGAACGCCGCCTCGACCTGGTCGTCGAAGGCGATGTCCAGCCAGTGGTCCCGCCACCGCGCGACGTGACGGTCGGTCCAGTCCTCGGGCATGGCGTCAGGCTAGCGAGAACCACTTCGTCAGCGAATACTTAGTTGTCGAATACTTAGCCAGCGAACTATTCTCTCCCGCATGTCCACCCCGAGCCCGCTCGTCTCCCGCGACTTCCGCTGCCTCGTCGCGGGCATCTCCGTGAGCGGCCTCGGTTCGGCGATGACCCCCGTGGCGCTGGCGTTCGCGGTCCTCCACCTCGGTGGATCGGCCACCCAGCTCGGCCTCGTCGTCGCGGCCTTCTCGCTCGCGGAGGTCGTCACGATCCTGTACGGCGGCGTGCTCGGCGACCGCCTGCCCCGCCAGCTCCTGATGCAGGGCTCGTCGGCCGCGACCTGCGTCAGCCAGGGCATCTGCGCCGCCGTGCTGGTCACGGACCACGGATCGATCGCCTTCCTCACCGCGATCGGGGTCCTCAACGGCTGCCTCGGCGCGCTGGCCCAGCCCGCATCCAACGCGATGACCCGGTTCACCGTGACCGAGGCGCAGCTCCCGCGCGCGGTCGTGGTGCGCAGCCTGGCCAACCAGACGTCGTACGCCGTCGGGTTCGCGCTCGCCGGCATCATCGTCGCCACCGCCGGCCCCGGCTGGGCGATCGCCGTCGACGCGGTGACCTACGGCGTGGCGGCCGCGTTCTTCGCGCTGATCCGGGCGGAGGCGCCGACCACCGCGAGCGGCGAGCGACTGCTGACCGACCTCGCCGACGGCGCGCGCGAGGTGCTGCGCCACACCTGGCTGTGGCTGCTGATCGGGCAGGCGCTGCTCTACCACCTGTGCTTCGGCGGCGCCCAGGGCGTGCTCGGCCCGATCGTCGTCGGCGACTCCTGGGGCGAGGAGGCGTGGGGCTGGGCGATGGCCGCACTGATGGCCGGCTTCGTGCTCGGCGGCCTGGTGGCGCTGCGCTGGCGTCCGGCCCACCTGTTGCGCTGGGGCGTCGTCCTGCTGTCGCTGACCGCGGCCTTCCCGCTCGCCATGGCCCTGGCCGACCAGCTGTGGCTGGTGCTCGCCGGCGCCGTGGTCCACGGCGTCGGGCTGCAGCTGTTCAGCGTGAGCTGGGACCTCGCGATCCAGGAGAACGTCGCTGAGGACAAGCTCTCCCGCGTCTACGCCTTCGACCTGGTCGGCTCGTTCGTCTGCCGGCCGCTCGGCCTGGCGCTGACCGGACCGGTCGCCGGCGTGATCGGCACGGACCGCTGGCTGGTCATCGTCGCTGCCGTGATGGGCGTCAGCTCGATCGCCGCGCTGGCCGCGCCGTCGGTACGCCGGCTGACGCGTCAGCCGGCGCCCGAGCTCGCGCTCACCTGAGCCTGGAACGCCTCGGGACCAGGATCGGCGCACCCCGCTCGCCGACCTCCATGTCCAGGACGACCTGGTGGCTCGCGTCGCCGAGGATCGCGGACTGGTTGGCGATCAGCAGCCGGGTGCCGAGGAAGGTCGCGTTGGACGGGCTGTCGAAGGCGACGGCGGAGCCGGCGGCGTCGTACCTCGCGAGGACCTTGCCGGCGGGACTGAGCTTGACGACCTTGTTGGTGCCGAGCAGCGCGACGTAGATGTTGCCGCTGCGGGCGACGCCGAAGCCGTCGGGGAGGTCGAGGGCGCTCGAGGTCCACACCGTGCGCAGCGTCCCGGGACGGCCGTCGGCGCGCAGCGGCGCGCGGTAGAGGTGGCCGCGGCCGAGGTCGAGCGGGTTGGTGGTCGTCTGCTGGGTGATCAGGAACGACCGGCGCGACGGCTCGTAGACGATCCCGGTCGTGCCGAACGAGATCCCCGCCAGCTTCGGCGAGCGGAGCCAGACACGCGGCGTGCCGCCGGCCGCCGGGATCCGCCAGACGACGTCCTGGCCGTAGTCGGTCAGGAACAGCGCGCCGCCGGGGCCCCACGCGGCGTAGTTCGGGATCGGGTGCCCGCCACCGGGCAGGTCCGGGATCGTCGCCTGGACGACGAAGCGACCGGTGCGGACGTCGAGCGTCAGCACGCGGGCGCGCGACTTCTCCAGCAGCACCAGCCGACCGCGCGCGTCGGACGCGGCGACCTGGACGCCGTGCGGCCTGGCGAGGTCCTGGCCGGGGACGGTCCAGGAGCGGAGCAGCGTGCCGCCGGCCGTGTACTCGAACACGCGCGAGCGCATCCGGTCGCCGGTGGGGTTGGTGTAGGTGCCGGCGTAGACGCGACCGTTGGGCGCGACGTGGACGTAGGCCGGGAACCCCGGCGCCTGCACCTTCGCGAACACACGCGTGGCTCCGACCGGGCGGACAGCAGCATCGGCGGGGACCAGCCCCAGCACCGCCACCAGCGAGGCGAGGACGAGGAGCGTCGTACGACGGATCACAGCCGCTCCAGCACCTCGACCGCCGCGCGCTCGCCCGAGCGGACGGCGCCGTCCATGTAGCCGGTCCAGTACGTCGACGTCTCGGTGCCCGCCCAGTGCACGCGCCCGAACGGCCGCCGGATCTGGCGTCCGTACGTCGCCATCACGCCCGGCGGGTAGATCGCGACCGGGCCGCCGCGGGTCCAGCGCTCGTGGGTCCAGTCGTGCTCGGTGTACTCGATCGGGCGCAGCGCCTTGTCGCCGAACATCGCGGCGAAGCCCTGGAGCACGGCCGTGCGACGCTCGGTGCGCGACAGGCTGCCGTACTGGCGCCAGGTCGAGCCGCCGACGAACGCCAGCAGGATGCCGTGACCAGTGTTGCGCACGCCGTTGTCGAAGGCGACGCGCACGGCGCCGTGGTCGGAGAGGCCGAAGCCCGTGAGCCCGTCCTCGCGCCAGAACGGCTTGTCGTAGACGGCGTCGCACTTCATCAGGCGGCCCATCTGCACCTTCGTCAGGAGGGTACGACGGGCGGCCGGCATCCCCGGCGAGAAGTCGATGCCGAGGACCTGCTTCGGCGGCGCGGCCACGACGACGCGGCGCGCGGAGACCCGCCCGCGGGTGGTGTGCACCAGCGCGCGCCCGGAGACGTGCTCGATCTTCGTGACGGCGGCACCGAGCGCGACCCGGTCACCGAGCTTGCGCGCCAGCAGGAGGGGAACCCGCTGCGAGCCACCCACGAAGCGGCTCTCCTGGGCGCCGTTGACGACGTCGGAGTTGCGGGCGAAGGTGCCGACATTCCGCTCGTTGCCCGAGCAGGCGATGTAGTGCAGGACGTAGAGCAGCGAGAGCTGGTCGGGGTCGGCGCCGAACCCGGGCTGCGTCCAGGCCTTGATGAGGTTGTCGATGCCCCTGCTGTTGAGCGTGTTCCTGTCGATCCACTGCCGCAGCGTCATCGCATCCCACTCGGCCGCCTTCGGATGGGCCCAGGGTGCGTCGACCGGGACCTCGGCGGCGAGCTTGTCGAGCTGCGCCAGTGCCAGCGCCGCGTCGAGCAGGATCAGCGGGTCCGGCGGCACGGTGCCGGTGAACTCCTGGCGGCCGAGCAGCGGGTTCGACGAGACGTAGACGTTCTTGCCGGCGACGTACTCCTTGAAGGTGCCGACCCCCAGCCGGTCGGCGAGCGCCTTGATGTGGGTCTGCGTCGGGCCGATGAAGGCGCCGCCGGACTCGATCGTGCCGCCGGTGCGCAGGGTGTGGTTGAGCACCCGGCCGCCGACGCGGGTGCGGGCCTCGACGACGAGCACGGAGCGGCCGCGACGGGCGATCCGCTCGGCGGTGACCAGGCCGGCGATGCCGCCGCCGACCACGACGACGTCGACCTTGCGCGGGAGCGGGCCGCGGAGCGTGGCGGCGGTGACCTCCGCCTCGAGCGCCTCGGTGGCGAGGGCGCCGACGGCGACCGCGCCGCCGGCGAACAGCCCGCGTCGGCCGAGGGTGAGGGCCTCGGAGGAGAGCATCGGAACACCTTTCACCGGGTGAAGAAAGTGAATCTGTGTCAGTTTCTGGTTTGGGAGGCTACACTGCAGCCATGACTTCCGCCAGCGTCGAGGGCACAACGACCGAGGTCTCCTCGGGTGCTGTCGGCCCCAGCCGCCGTCGCCTGCCGACCCAGGCCCGGTCGCGCGAGCGCGTGGAGCGGATCCTCGACGCGGCCGCCCAGCTCGTCGTCGCCGACGGCGTCGAGGGCCTGACCACCCGGTCGATCGCCGAGACCGCCGGCCTCCCGGTCGCCTCGCTCTACCAGTACTTCGCCGACAAGGAGGCCGTGCTCCTCGCCCTCTGCGAGCGGGACATGGCCGAGATGGACGACCAGGTCGCCCTCGACCTCGCGGCCGTCGCCGAGTCCGGCGAGCTCACGATGGCGAGCCTGGTCGAGACGTCGATGAGAGCGTTCGTCAAGGTCTACCACCGCCGTCCGGCCTTCATGCAGATCTGGATGCGCGGGCGCACCAACAGCGCCGTCTACGACTACGGCCGCCACCACAACAAGCGGATCGCCGAGAACCTCCTCGCCTTCGCGGCCGACCTCGGTCTCGTCGACCAGGGCGACCACACCGACGCGGAGCTGCTCGCGATGGGCGAGCTCGCCGTCGAGCTCGGCGACCGTGCGTTCCAGCTGGCCTTCGAGCGCGACCCGCAGGGCGACGACTTCCTCATCGACGAGGCGATCGACCTCGTCACCGGCTACCTCAGCAAGGTGACCGCCGACCCGGGGCCTCGGTGACCGACGTGGCCGACCTCCGTGCGGAGGTCGCCGGCGCCTCGCGCCGGCTCGCCGACGCCGGCCTGCTCGTCGGCACCGCCGGCAATGTGAGCGCTCGCACCGGCGACCTGGTCGCCCTGACCGGCACGGGCGTGGTGCTCGGCACCTGCACCCCCGACGACGTCACCGTGGTGTCGCTGTCCGGCACCGTCGTCGAGGGACGCCTCGCCCCGACGTCCGAGCTGTCCCTCCACCTCGGGGTGTACGCCGACTCGAGCCCCGATCAGCTGGCCGCCGTCGTGCACACCCACGCTCCCTTCGCCACCGCGGTCGCCTGCGTGCTCGACGAGCTGCCGGTGCTGCACTACCAGCAGCTCGCCCTCGGCGGGGAGGTCCGGGTGGCGTCGTACGCCACCTTCGGGACCGACGACCTCGCCGGCCACGTCCGCGCGGCACTGGCCGGTCGGAGCGCCGCGCTGATGGCCAACCACGGCTCGATCGCCGTCGGGGCCACGCTCGACAAGGCCGTCGAGAACGCGCTGCTGCTCGAGTGGCTGTGCCAGCTCCACCACCGCGCGAGCGCCCTCGGCACCCCGCGGGTGCTGACCGCCGAGCAGCAGGCCGACGTCATCCGGGTCGCCATCGAGCGCGACTACGGATCCCCGAAGGAGATCTGACATGTCCATGTCCGTCGCCGCCGTCGGCGTGCACGTCCTCGACACCCACGTCCTCGGCATCGAGTCGATCCCCGAGGGCTCCGACGGCCAGCTCGTCGAGACCATCCGGATGTCGCCCGCCGGGACCGCCGGCGGCACCGCCGTGGTGCTGGCCCGGCTGGGCGCGACCGTCCGCTCGTACGGCGCCGTCGGCACCGACCCCGTCGGCGACACCCTGCTCTCCCTGCTCACCCGGGAGGGCGTCGACGTCGGCGGGCTGGTCCGCAAGCCCGACTCCCAGACGTCGGCCTCCGTGCTGCCGGTGCGGTCCAACGGCGACCGGCCCGCCTGGCACTGCATCGGCGCGAACGGCGCCTTCACCCTCGACGACCTGCCGACCGACCTGCTCGACGGGATCACCCACCTGCACCTCGGCGGGCCGGAGTTCCTCGGCGGCGAGGCCGCGGGCGAGCTGCTGGCGCGGGCCCGCGCCGCGGGCGTGACCACGTCGGTCGACGTACTGGCCCCGGGCGATCCCGACATGCTCGCCTGGATCGCGGGCGCCCTCCCCCACACCGACTACCTGCTCCCCAACGACGAGCAGGTGCTCGGCTTCACCGGCGCCGCGTCACTGGCCGAGGGTGCCGTGGCACTGCTCGAGCACGGTGTCGGCTGCGTCGCCGTCACGCAGGGCGCGAAGGGCGCGCTCGTCGCGACCACGTCCGGCGTCGTGGAGGTGCCGGCCTTCCCGATCGAGGTCGTCGACACGACCGGCTGCGGCGACGCCTTCTCGGCCGGCTTCCTGCGCGGGCTCTCGCTCGGGCGTACGCCGGCCGAGGCCGCCCGCCTCGGGTGCGCGACCGCTGCGCAGGTGGCCCAGGGGCTCGGCACCGATGCGGGCTCCTACGACCTCGACGTCGTCACCGACCTCGCTGCACTTCGATAGTCCCTGGCCAAAGCACCGTTTTCCGGCTCGCCTGACACATCCGTGGGTCAGGTAGGTACTGGTTCCTTCAAGGCTGCGGTGTCGTGGGCGGTGGGGTTCTCAAGCGGCAGCGACGAGCAGGCTGGGTGGGTGGCTGGGTCCGCCGGTCGGGTGGCGGTCCGGCGGTGCGCGGTCGACCCCCTCGAGTGGGCACATACCGCAGGTTTTCGGCCGATTTTTCTGCGGTTTGTGCCCACTCGAGGGGGCCATCCGCGCGCAACAGACCATCACCCACTGGGCGGCCGCGTCAGCGGCGGCGCGGACGAAGTC
>NZ_LMIT01000012.1:28071-66774 GCF_001428825.1 Nocardioides sp. Root240
ACCGGGGGTCGGTCGGCTACCGCGCGGCCGCCCCAGGAGCCACCGAACGAGGACCCACGGATGCGTCAGGAGAGCCCGTTCTCGGCCCGCTTCCGGTGCTTTTGGTCAGGAACTGTCGCGGCGGACGGGTAGGGCATGCTGGGGCCATGAGCACCCGGACCAGCGCGACGGTGCGCCCCCTGACCGACGCCGACCGCGACGCGGCGGCGGCCGTCGTCAAGGAAGCCTTCGGCGACGAGGGCACCACGGTCGTCGACCTCTGGGCCGACGTGGTCGCCCGGGGCCTGGTGCGGGCCGAGCTGGTGGCGACGGACGGCGACGAGGTCGTCGGGCACGTGGGACTCAGCCACGCCTGGCTCGACACCCGCAGCGAGCTCGTCGACATCGTGGTGCTCAGCCCGCTCAGCGTCCTGCCTGCCCACCAGAAGCGCGGCGTCGGCAGGCTGCTGCTCGCCGCGGCGGTCGCGCAGGCCCAGCAGCTCGGGGCGCCGGTGGTGGTGCTCGAGGGCGACCCCGGCTACTACGGGAAGCACGGCTGGCAGCCCGCGGCGACGTACGGCATCGAGGCGCCGTCGCTGCGGATCCCCCGCCCGGCCTTCCAGGTCGTCGCTCTGCCGGAACACGAACCGTGGATGACCGGGCGGGTGGTCTACCGCGACGTCTGGTGGGAGCACGACGCCGCGGGGCTGCGCGACCCGCTGCTGGCGCAGGTCGAGATGAGCCTGCCGGACTGAGGGACCTTGCTCAGGCGTCGTAGTCGATGCGCAGCGCGTCGGTCACGGGGTGCGCCTGGCAGGTCAGCACGTAGCCCTCGGCGATCTCGGCGTCGTCGAGCACGTGGTTCTGGTCCATCACGGCCCGGCCGAGCAGCACCTTGGCGCGGCAGGTGCCGCACGCACCCCCGGCGCACGAGTACGGCGCGTCGATGCCGGCCTGCAGCGCGGCGTCGAGGATCGACTCTCCCGCCGAGGACAACGACAGCCGGGACTCGACCCCGTCGAGCGCGACGACCACGTCGCTGACCACGGCCGGCCCGTCCGCCACGGCACCGGCTGCGCGCTCGACGTGGAACACCTCGGTCAGCACCTGGCCGCTGCCGGGCAGCTCCGCGAGCGCGGCGGCGACGTCGTCGACCATCTGCTGGGGCCCGCACAGGAACCAGGCCGCGACCGCGGCGGGCGCGTCGACGAGCTCGAGCACGCGGTCCGGCGTGATCCGCCCTGCCGGTCCGGAGCCCTCCTGGCGCGAGAGGACGTGATGGACGCGCAAGCGGTCGCCGTACCTGGCCACCCAGTCGTCGAGCAGGTCGGCGAACATCGTCGAACCGGTGGTCCGGTTGCCGTAGACGAGGGTGAACCGGCTCTCCGGCTCCTCCTCGAGGGTCGTCGCGATCGTCGACATCATCGGTGTGATCCCCGATCCCGCGACCACACCGACGTGGTGGCGACCCACGGCCGGGTCGAGCGCGACCTGGAAGGAGCCCGTCGGCGTCATCACGTCGAGGATGTCATCGACGGCGAGCTCCTGGTTGACGTACGTCGAGAAGGTGCCGCCCTCGACCTGCTTGACGGCGACGCGGAGGGTCCCCGCCGACACCGGCTCGACGAGCGAGTAGCTGCGCCGCACGTCGGCTCCGTCGATGACCGCGCGCAGGGTGAGGTGCTGGCCCTGCCGGTAGCGGTAGGCCTCCACGAGGTCCGCCGGGACGTCGAAGGCCACCGCCACGCTGTCGGCGGTGAGCCGGTCGACCGACCGCACCCGCAGCGGGTGGAAGACGGGCCGGTGGGCAGACCCCTCTCCGTCATGGCCGATCTGCTCGGGCAGCCCCGACCGCTGGTCGGTCAGCTGGTCGGTCAGCCGGCGCCAGGTGCGGTACTCCGACGGCGTCAGCGACCGGCCGAACCAGGTCGAGATCGCCGCGTTGCGGTCGAGGTAGGCCTGCTCGTTGCGGCGCCAGGCCCGGACGTAGCGGTAGAAGGGGATGCTCGGGTGCAGGTGGTGCACGAGGTGGTAGTTCTGGTAGACGAACAGCGGCGTCAGCAGGCCCTCGCCGCCGACCCGGATCCGGGTCGCTCGGTACTTGTCCTCGCGCTGGGTCACGGTCAGCCCGTGGTGCGGCAGGTAGTCGAACCACCAACCGAGGACGAGGACGCCGAAGCGCTGCGGCACCAGGAAGAGCCAGACGAGCTCGTTGCCGTACCCGGCCGCGACCAGTCCCCCGAACGCGGCGGCAACGACGAGGAAGGTGGCGACGGTGGCCACGACCTCGGCGCGGGGGCGCTCGCGGACCCGGCGCAGGTAGAACACGACGTACCAGAGGTCGACCGTCGCCCACCGCAGCGGCAGCTGCCACCACGGGCCCTCCTCGCACCACCCGTCCGGGTCGACGGACTTCGGCTCGTTGGTGTTGCGGTGGTGCTCGATGTGGATGAACTTCACCAACGGGTACGTCGCCCACGGCACCACGAACGGCACCGACAGGTGTCCGGCCAGGTTGTTGAGCCGGGTGTTCGTGCTGACCGCGTGGTGCGTCGACTCGTGGAGCACGCTGAACATGAGGAAGGTGACGGCGGCGCCCATCGGGACGGTGGCCCACGGCGTCCAGTCCCAGGCCAGGCGTGCGGCGACCTCGATCGCGAACAGCACGAAGGTGGCGACGTACAGACCCATGGTCGGCCAGGCCACCAGGGGCACCCGCTCGCCGGGGTCCGGCAACCCGCGAACCGGCGAGGCCGAGATGGGGGCACCGGGGACGGTGGCAGCGCGGCTCGAGGTCTCCATGAGGTCAACCGTAGGTACGCCGACGGGCGCGGGGCCTTGGACTCCGGAACAGGAAACGGAGGCCCGGACTGGGCCTGGGCACCTACGACCCGGACCGCCCCGCCGCGCACACTCGTCGTCGACCTCAACGCCGGCCGGAGCCGGCTCGAGCCGATCCGAGGAGCTCTCCATGGCCCGCAGCACCCCACCGGCAACGCGCACAGCGGCGTCCACCTCGTCCATGATCGAGGTTCGGAATCCCGCAACGGGCCGGGTGATCGACCGCGTCCCTTCACGCACGCCCGACGAGGTCGCCCGCGCCGCCGCTGCGGCCCGGGCAGCCCAACCGGCATGGGAGCAGCTCGGGTTCGAGGGCCGGGCGCGCGTGCTGCGCCGGATGCAGCGATGGATCGTCGCGCACACCGACGAGATCGTCTCGACGATCTGCGCCGAGACGGGCAAGGCCTACGAGGACGCGCTGTTGGCGGAGATCAGCTACGGCGCCGCCGCCTTCGGCTTCTGGGCCGAGTCCGCGCCGCGCTACCTCGCCGACACCAGGATCCGCTCGCGCCAGCCCCTGGTCCTGGGGAAGCGGCTGGTCCAGCGGTTCCGCCCGATCGGGCTCGTGGGGGTGATCGGGCCGTGGAACTACCCGCTGACCAACTCCTTCGGCGACTGCATCCCCGCCCTCGCAGCCGGCAACGCGGTGCTGTTGAAGCCGTCCGAGATCACCCCGCTGACGTCGCTGCTGCTCGCCCGTGGCCTGCGCGAGTGCGGGCTCCCCGACGACGTGTTCACGGTCGTGACGGGCGCCGGGCAGACCGGTGCCGCGCTCGTGGACGAGGTCGACATGGTGATGTTCACGGGTTCGACCGCGACCGGCCGGAGGGTCGCCGTCCAGGCCGCGGCGCGCCTGGTTCCGGTGTCGCTCGAACTGGGTGGCAAGGACCCGATGATCGTGCTCGCCGACGCCGACATCGAGCGGGCGGCCACGCACGCGGCCTACTACGCGATGCTCAACTGCGGTCAGACCTGCATCTCCGTCGAGCGGTGCTACGTCGAGGCGCCCGTCTACGACGAGTTCGTCGCCGCCGTGACGGCCAAGGTGCGCGCCCTGCGCCAGGGCGTCCCCGGGGGACCCGGCACCGTCGACGTCGGGTCGCTGACCTTCCCGCCGCAGGTCGACGTCGTCGACCGCCACGTCCAGGACGCGCTCGCGCGCGGCGCGCGGGCACTGACCGGTGGGGAGCGCCCGACAGGACCGGGACTCTTCTACCCGCCGACCGTGTTGGTCGACGTGGACCACGACATGGCGATCATGCGGGAGGAGACCTTCGGTCCGACCCTGCCAGTCATGCGGGTCCAGGACGCTGCCGAGGCGATCCGCCTGGCCAACGACTCCGAGTACGGATTGTGTGCGTCGGTCTTCGGCCGCGACCTGGCCGCGGCCGAGGCGGTCGCCCGCCGCCTCGAGGTCGGCGCGGTGTGCGTCAACGACGCGGTGGTCAACTACACCGCGCTGGAGCTTCCGATGGGCGGCGCCAAGCCGGGGTCCGGGATCGGGCGCCGGCACGGGCGCGACGGCATCACCAAGTACTGCCGTCAGCAGTCCCTGCTGGTCTCCCGCTGGCACCCGCGCCGGGACGTGCACACCTACCCGTACCGCCGGACGCGGACGCGCCTGCTCGCCTCAGCCCTCCGGCTGTTCAACCGCGGCCGCGCCTGACATCAGGTAGGTGTCGTAGCAGCGCAGCGCGACGTCGATCTCGGTGGGCGAGTCGGACAGCCGTCGTCCCATCAGCTCCTCGGCACGCTCGATCCGGTAGCGGACGGTGTTCTTGTGCACCAGGAGGCGCTTGGCGGCCACGTCGACGCTCCCGGACGACAGCAGTGCACGGAGGGTGGCCCTGAGCCGGGCGACCTGCTCGTCGGTGGCGGAGAGTCTGCCGAGGGTGCGGTGCACGAAGCGACGCATCTCCTCCCCGCTGCCGACCAGGGTGAGCAGCTCGACGTCGGCGAAGTAGGTGACCGGTCCGGAGCCGCTCCCGTTGCCGACGAGACTGACCCGCTGGGCTGCGAGAGCCTCGCTGTGCGAGGAGCGGAACCCGTCGATGCCCGGCGACGAGGAACCGACAGCAGCAAGGATGTGGTGATCCTCGAGCCAGGCGCCGCACTCGGCGAGCAGGGTGAGATCGGGTTCTCCCGTCGAGCTGATCCAGGCCCAGAGGTCACGTCCTCCCGGATGGACCACGAGCGGCTGCCGCAGGCCCAGGGCCGTCGTCATCACCTGGGCCGCCTGCGGGAGGTCGGCGATCATCGCGTCGTCGCGGGTGTGCAGCAGGATCGCCGTCTGGTACGCCGAGAGGGGGTGGCCACCGAGCCGCGCCGAGGCCTCACGGGGATCGCGGAGCGTACCGCCGAGCACGGCCCGCACGACCTCCAGGCGTCGCGCCGCGTCGCCCTGCCGGATCCGTTCGACCTCGGCCTGGAAAAGAGCCACCGACTGCTGCACCGAGTGGTCGAACCAGGTGCTGGACCGCGTCCAGAAGTGCACCAGCGCATCGGCCTCGTCGACCGCGTCCGACGGCCGCTCCCGGACGGCGTTGGTGATGAACTCCCACACCGCCTGCTCGCCGGAGGTGTAGATGTCGAAGATCACCGTCAGTGGGTAGCCGTGCTGCGCCGCGACGATCGGGACGAGGCGTGCTTCCTCCACGAGGTGGAAGGTCTGCACCGGCTGGCCGAGGTTGGCGAGGAACGCGCGCCAATGGGCCTCGCAGGCATCACGGATGACGTTCTGCACCGCCGGGTCCTGGCGCACCTGGTCGACCTGGTCGACGATCCGGCCGTGGACCTGGTTGACCCATCGCTCGGTCGCCTCGCTCTGCGACTCGGTGGTGACGAACTCGGCGACCCAGTTCCGCAGTTCCCGGTTCGCCCAGACGTCGCGCACTCCACTCACGTGCCCGCTGCCTCCTCAGACCGGCCGGAGGCCGGCGATCCTCCAGTCGTCGCCGACCGGCAGCATGGTGACCTCGACGCGGGAGCCGGTGACCGTCGTACCGCCCTGGGAGGCGGTGGTGGTCTGGGTCAGGAACAGCAGGACGACGACCCTGTCGCGGTCCCCGCGCACGACGCCGGCGGCGCTGACCTCGGCGCGGGTGCTGATCCTGCGGGCCTTGGCCTGCGGGGCGACGACGTCCTCGAGGATCTGGCCGTAGTCGCTCGTGAAGTCACCGGTGGTCTGGGCGCGGGCGTCGGCAAGGTCCTCGTCGAGCGTGGCGGCGTCGTAGCCGAGCAGCTCGGGGACCCGCTTCTGGGCCGCGGCCAGGGCGTCGGTACGGGCGTCGGCGTCACCGGTCGCACGATGGGCCTGGACGCCGCAGAGGATCGCGGCGGCTGCCGCCAGCAGCACCAGCCCGGCGGCGACCAGGCGGGCCCCCCGACCCGCGCTGGCCGCCGTCCCCCCGGGAGGGCTCTCGTTCGTCTCCACGGTCATGGACCGGGCCTCCTTCTCGAGGGTCGCCCATCGGGGTCCCCGCGAAGTTGTTCGCTGGAGGAGCGAAGCGGGGGAAGCGGAGAACTTCGTGGGGTGGTTCATGCCACGAACTCGAGTCCGGAGACGAGCCACGTGCCGTCGGTCCTGAGGAGGTCGACCTTCAACCGGTAGTTGCGCGGCTCGGCCTGCTTCGTGCTCTTGTTCCTCACGGTTCCGGTGGCCGCGACGATGACGGTCGCCTTGTCCCCGGACAGCTTCGTGACGCCGGTCGACACCGCCTCGCCCCGGGCGTCGACCTTGTTGGACGCCAGCGCCTTCTGCAGCCGGGCCGCCTGGGACTCCAGCTCGGTGCGGAATTCGGCGGTGGCCCCGGCGAGGAGCTTCTTCATGGCGGCGTCGGACGTCGAGCCGCTGATGTCGATCAGACCCTCGACCTCCGCGCTCGCAGCGGCGGCGGCCGCCTCCTGGTCGTCGGCCCGGTCGCCGGCATCGCGCCAGGCGAGCGCGCGCTCGCCGGCCACGAGCAGCAGCACGACGACCACCAGGCCCACGGCCGCGGTCTGCCAGGAGAACCGCACGAGCGACCTCATCGCGTCCCCAGGGGTGCGAGCACGAGGATCTTCCACAGGTCGTCTCCTTGGTTCTTGCGGGCGGTTCGGTCAGTCAGGTCGATCGAGTCGTCACCGCGGCCGACGGCGAGGTCGTAGGCGACCGTGCCGCGCGAGCCGGGCCAGACGCCACCGCGGAAGGTCAGGCCGCACGCGGCCGGGGTGGGCCCGCGGAGCGTCGAGCTGGGACAGGGCAGGTTGCGCGCACCGCGTACGGCGGTCGGGTTGTCCGGTGCGAGCCGACAGTGCGCGAGCCGGTCGACCGGCCGGGTCTCGGTGATCCGCGGGCTGCGCCGCTGCTGGGCGGGCAGGTAGCCGGACTGGCACGTCGGCGGGTTGTTCAGCGCCGCGCGCAGGTCGAGCTGGACGTCACCCTCGGCGGCGCGCGGCTCCAGGACGGTCAGCGCCCGTGCGACCAGCGAGGGATAGACCACGAGGGTCTGGCGGACCTGCGGCAGGTAGGTGTTGAGCACCTGCGCGTTCGTGGTCAGGTTGGCCAGCATCATCGGCAGCACCGGCTGCAGGTCGGTCACCGTGCGGGTGGCGGCGTCGAGGCCACCGGGCGCGTTCCTCAGCAGCGCGCGGAGGTCGGCACTGTCGTTCCTCGCCAACGCCCCGGTGACGTCGTCGAGGGAGTCGGCGTACGCCTGCGTCCGCGGGGCGAGGTCGGCCTGGGTGCCCAGGACCGGCTGCAGCGCGGCGATCAGCGAGGTGGTCGCGTCGATCTGCGACTGGGCCTCGGTGAGGAGCTTGCCCGAGGAGTCGACGAGCTCGTTCAGCTCCGGCCCGGCTCCGCCGAGGCCCTCGTCGATCTGGTCCAGGACGGCCTTGGTCTCCTGCTTCGGGACCGACTCCAGGAGCCGGTTGACCGAGTCGAGGACCGGCGTGATCTGGGGCATGTCGACCGCGCGCTCCCGCGGGATCTCCGCGCCCTGCGACAAGGTCTCGCCACCCGAGCCGGACCTCGTGGGGTCGACCAGGTCGACGTACTGCTCGCCGATCGCCGACGTGCTGTGCAGCTCGGCCGAGACGCCGGCCGGGATGTCGGTGCCGTTGTCGATGCGCAACGTCGCGACCGCACCGGTGTCGGTGACGTCGAGGTCGGACACGAGGCCGACCTTGACGCCGCGGTAGGTGACCGCGGCCTTGGGGTAGAGGCCGCTGGCGTCCTTGAAGTCGACCTTCACGTCGTAGACGCCGACGCCGAGCATCGCCGGCACGCGGGCGTAGTGGATGAAGGCGAAACCGAGGGCGAACGTCGCGAGGACCGCGAAGATCCGCAGCTGGCGCTTGATCAGGGGTGTGAGCAGCATCGGCGGGTCCTAGCAGATTCCCAGGATCCGGAGCAGGCACGGCTTCGGTTCCTCGGTAGGGGTCGGTACGGACGGTTCCTCGGTGGGCTCCGGGCCGTCGGACGGGCCGTCGGTCGCGCCGCCGGATCCGGACGTCGGCGCGTCGGGTGCCTGGACCAGCGGGTTCTCGACCGGGTCGCCGGCCTGGAGGGCCGGGGAGAGACCACCCAGCCAGGTGTCGGCGAGACCGGCCGCGCTGAGGTCGATGGTCGCGAACAGGTTGGCGTAGTCGCCGCGCAGCGCCTCGCTGGCGGTCATCGCGGGGAACGGGATCGTGATGCCGATCTTGAGCGCGTCGGGAAGGGAGGCACTGACCCGGCCCAGGCGCGAGAGGATCGGGCCGAGCGCGTCGAGGTTGGCGAGCAACGCCGACTCCGAGGCCCGTACGACGCGGACGGCGCGGTCGCCGGCGCGACCCGTGTGGGTGAGCGCGTTGACCAGGCGCGCGCGCTCGGTCTCGAGCACCTCCAGCCCGGGCGTGATCCGGTCGATCGCGGTGGCGATCGTCGTCTGGTCCTCGCGGAGGCCGGCACTGAGGCTGTTCAGCGACTCGAGTGCCCGCACGATCTCGCCCTTGTTGGCGTCGAGGACCGCGAGCAGCTCGTCGGCGTGCCGGATCAGGCCGCGGGTGTCCGGGACCTTGTCGCGCAGCGCGGTGGAGAGCTCGCCGGTGATCGTGCTGATCTGCGAGAGACCGCCGTTGTTGAGCAGCAGCGCGACGGCACCGAGGACCTGCTCGGTCGCCGGGTAGGTCCCGGTGTGGTCGACGCCCAGGTCGGCTCCGTCGGCCAGGACGCCGGAGCGCGGCCGGGCCTCGGTGGGCGCGGACACCTCGACGTACTGGGCGCCGAGGAGGGTCTTCTGCCCGATCGAGAACATCGCGTCGGTCGGGAGCTCCACGCTGTCGAGCAGGTGCAGCTTGACGACGGCCTCCCATCCCTCGACGTCGATCTCTCCGACCGTGCCGATCACGACGTCGTCCTTCTGGACGGTCGAGTTGGGCACCAGGTTCTCGATCTGGTCGAAGTGGACGGTGACGGTGTAGCCGTCGTCGCCGACCGCGACCTGGCCCGGGAGGGTGTTGTCGTTGGGCTGGATGTCGCAGGCCGAGCCGAGCAGGCCTCCGGCGAGCAGCATCGCGGCGAGCGCGCGGGTGCGGGCGGTGGTCACTGGGTCCCTCCGAGGTTGTCGACACCGACCAGCCCGAGGAGCGGCTGCAGCGCGGCGGTGCACTGCTCGCTGGTGCCGCCGGCGCCGAGGATCGCTCCGCAGAGCAGCTGCGCCGCGCTGTCGAGGCCGCTGAGGGTCGCCCGGCCGGTGATGGCCTGGTTCTCGATGGTGTTGCTCAGGTCGACGATCGCGTGGGGCGCGACCTGGAGGACGCCCGCCAGCTCGTTGGACCTGTCGGCCAGGGTGGCCGCGAGGGTGTTGAGCTCCGTGACCGACTCCTTGATGCGGCCGCGGTGCTTCTTGAAGTACTTCTCCACCGCCGGCAGCAGGGCCGCGAGGTCGCGGAGGGCGCCGCTGAGGTCCGTGCGGTTGGCGGCGAGCACCCCGCTCACGTCATCGAGCTCGGTGGTGAAGCCGCGCAGCGCGCCGTCGTTCAGGGCGAGGTTCTTGGTGAAGGTGTTGAGGTTCTCGATCGTGCTGAAGAGGTCGGTACGGCCGTCGGACAACGCCGTGGCCGCGCCCTCCAGCTCCGAGATCGCCTGCCTCAGGTCGGTCGAGTTGCCGTTGCGCAGGCCGTGCTCGATCGCGGTGATCGCCTCGGCGAGCGGGCCGTCCTTCTTGCCCCGGTCCGGCCCGAGCGTGGTGGCCAGGTCGGTCAGCTGTTGCTTCACGTCGTCGAAGGTGACCGGGACGGCCGTCTTCTCCAAAGCGATCGTGGCACCGTCGCTGAGCTTGTCGCCGCCGGTGTAGACCGGCTCGAACTGCACGAACCGCCCGCTGACCAGGCTGGGCGAGACGATCGCGGCGTGGGCGTCGGCCGGGATCGGCTGGCCGGCGTCGACCTTCATCGTCACGTAGACGCCCTCGGGCCTGTTCTCGATGTCGGTGATGTCGCCGACCCGCACACCGAGCACCTTCACCTCGTCGCCGACGTTGAGGCCCTCCGCGCTGCTGAAGTACGCGTGCACGGTGGTGCTGCCCGCGTCACGGTTCCAGGCGAAGGCGCCGACGACGAGCGCTGCCACGACGAGCAGCGTCAGGATCCGTCGTCCGGTCAGGAGATTCTTCATCGCAGTGCTCCGGAGATGATCGGGGCGAGAGTTCCGGGCGAGGTGAGGTTCTGGATGTAGGCGTCGAACCAGGGGCCGGTCGAGATCGCCTCCCCGAAGGCCGTGGCGTAGCCCTGCAGGCCGACGATCGCCGCCTGCAGGTTCGCCTTGTTCCGGTTGAGGACGTCGACGACGCCGTCGAGCTCGTCGAGCGCCGGGCCGAGCACGTCGTCGGTGTCCTTGAGCAGCACCCGCAGCTGGGCCGACAGCTCACGGGCATCCGCCAGCAGGCCGGTGACGACCTCCTGGCGGGAGTCGAGCTCGCTGAGCAGTGAACGGCCCGACCCGAGGAGCGAGGCGATCTGCTGGTTGCGGCTGGCGAGGACGTCGGTGACGCCGTTCGCCCGTGCGACCAGCGAGCGCAGCTCGTCGTCGTTGGAGGAGACCGCCCGCGACAGTGCGGTGATGCCCTCGAGCGCCGGCCCCAGGTCGGGGCTCGAGGCGTTGAGCGTCCTCGACGCCTGGTCGAGCGCCGCGGCCAGCTGCGACTTGTCGATCGCCGCCGTGGTCTCGGTCAGCTCGTTGAGCGTGCTCGTCAGGTTGTACGGCGAGGAGGTCCGCTCCACGGGGATCCGCTCGCCCGCCTGCAGGTCGCCGGTGCCGCGCGGCTCGAGCTCGACGGCCGCCCGCCCGAGCAGCGTGATCGTGATGATCCGGGCCTCGGTCAGGTCACCCAGCTCCACCGAGTCGTCGGTGAGCACGATGTCGGCGGTGACGTGGTCTCCGTCGATGCCGACCTCGCGCACCTTGCCGACCTGGGCGCCGGAGATCATCACCGCGTCGCCGCCCTTGAGACCGCCGGCCTCGGCGAAGTCGACGTGCAGGACGTCGCTGTTGCCGATCAGCGGCAGCTTGTTGATGTTCATCGCCGCGGCCACGACGAGGATGAGGAGCAGTGTCCCGATGATTCCGCGGACCGCGAGCCGGTCAGGGGTGATGTCGCGACTCACTTCTTGCACCTCGGCGTGTCGGAGTAGATCCACGGCGTGAGGACCGGCTGGCCCTTGGTGAGCCCGGTCTGGATGCGGACGCCGCAGAGGAAGAAGTTGAAGAAGTTGCCGTACGACGCGGTGTTCTGGATCTTGTCGTAGTGGCTGGGGAGCTTCTTCAGCAGCGCGTCGAGGGCGCCGGCGTTCTTGTTGACCCCCCGCGCAGACACCGCGAGCCCCTGCAGGTCGGCGCGGAGGTCGCCTCGCGCCCGGGTGACCAGCGTCGAGGTCCGGTCCGCGAACGCGCTGATCCGCGCGGCCGCGTCGAGCACCTGCGTGTCCTGCTTGTCGAGGCCGGTCAGCAGGGCGTCGAGCCGGTCGAGCAGCAGCCCGACGGTCTGCTTGCGGTCGTCGACCGTGCCGAGCACGCTGTTGAGGTTGCGGATCACCTGGCCGATCAGCTCCTCGCGGTTGCCGATGGTCGTGGTGAACGACGCGACGTGGTCGACGAGCGTGGCGACCGAGGCCTGCTGGCCCTGGAGCACCTGGATCAGCTGGCCGGACAGCTCGTTGACCTGGGTGGGGCTGAGCCCGGCGAACAGCGGCTTGAAGCCGTTGAGCAGGGTGTCGAGGTCGAGCGCCGACGCGGTCTGCGCGGCCGGGATGGTGCCGCCGACCGCGAGCTCCTCGCCCCCGTCGGCGCCGTCCTTCTCACCGCGGGTCAGCTGGACGACACGGTCGCCGATCAGGTTGCGGTACTGGATCGTGGCCTTCGTGCCCGTGGTGAGCTGCTGCCCGCGTCGTACGTCGAAGGTCACCAGGACCGTGTTGTCGGCCTGGACGTCGATCTCCTTGACCTTGCCGACGTCGACGCCGGCGATGCGCACCTCGTCGCCGACCGCGAGGCCGGACACGTCCTCGAAGACCGCCTTGTAGGCGTCCCGGTCGCCCGGGCGCACTTCTCCGGTGACCACCGCGACCCACACGGTGAACACCGCGGCGACCGCCAGGAAGGCACTGAACTTGATCAGGTCGTTGCGCTCTCGGCGCTTCTCCGGACTGATGCGATCTGGACGACTCATCGCAGCTGCGCCCCTCCCTTGATCAGGCCGAGCAGGGTGTCGAGCACGGCCTGGTCGGGCGTCGGCTGCGGGCCGACGTACGGGTTGGCACCGGTGTGCAGGCTCGGCGGCTGCTGGTCGGCCTCGGCCTGCGTGATGACCGGCAGTCCGTAGCACCGCGGTCCGCGGTCGTCACCGACGAGCGGCAGGTTGTCCCGGTAGGTGTACGGGTCGCGGCCGGGAACGATCCGGGTGATCGTCGTGACACCCGGGTGGGTGCCGCCGACGGCGGCCTCCGCGAGCGCGTTGGTCCGCGCCAGCCCGAGCACCAGGCAGGGCAGCTCGGGTGAGTAGCGGTCGAGCACCTTGGTCACCGGTCCGAGCAGCTCGAGGCTGGTGACCAGGCCCCTCTCCGAGCTGCGGAGCAGGGTGTCGGCCTGGTCGCTGAAGCCGGTGAGGCTGCGCTCCAGCGCCCGCAGCGAGGCCTGCTGGCGGACCACGGTCGCGGAGATGGTCCCGGCCTGGGCCAGCGTCGCGACCAGGTCCGGCCGGGCAACGGCGTACACGTCGGCCACGTCGTCGGCGACCCGGAGGTCCGCACTCAGCGTCCGCAGGGACGGGTTGAACGAGCGCAGGTAGGCATCGGTCTGCGAGATCAGGTCGCCGATCAGCTGGCCCCGCGCGTCGAGCGCGCCGGCCACCGCGGTCAGCGCCGAGTTCACCTCGGCCGGGCGGGCGACGTCGAGCACCTTGGTGAGGTTCTCGAAGGCCTCGTCGACCTCGACGGTCACCTTGTCGGCGGGGATGACCGCGCCCGCCTCGATCGACGGGCCGCCGCCGGCGTCGGCGTCCACCGGGGTGAGCTGGACGTACTTGGCGCCGAAGGCGGTCGGCGGCACGATCTGCGCGGTCACGTCGGCCGGGACGCGGTCGACCTCGTCCTTGTCGATCTCGAGGGTGATCGTGACCTGCTGGCCGTCGGTCGCGATGTCGCCGACGCTGCCGATCTCGACGCCGCGCAGCTTGATCGGTGCGCCCGACGCGAGGGTGAGGCCCGCCCGGTCGGACTGGACGGTGACCTCGACGGTGTCCTCGAAGGCCCCGCGGTACTTGGCGATCGTGCCCGCGACGAGTGCGACGATCAGCGCGATGAAGACGAAGCCGTAGACGACCTGGCGGTCGATCCGGTGCGAGTGCGTGCCCGGTGAAGTGGTCATCGCGCGCTCACCCCGCGATGTGGACCGACGGTCCACCCCAGATGGCGATGGCGAAGATCAGGTCGATGAACATCGTGCAGATCAGTGCCGAGCGGACCGCCTTGCCCACGGCCTTGCCCACGCCGGCGGGACCGCCGGAGGCGCGGAAGCCGTGGTAGCAGCAGATCGACACGATGACGAGCGCCATCAACGCCACCTTGATGATCGCGAGGAACAGGTCGCTCGGGATCAGGAAGGTCTCGAAGTAGTGCATGTAGGTGCCGGGCGACTGGTCGTAGCCGACCGTCACGACCAGGTACGTCGCCAGCCAGCACATCATCAGCGCGATCGCGAACAGCGGCACGACGGCGATCAGGCCGGCGATGATGCGCGTGGTCACGAGGAAGGGCACCGGGTGCACGGCCATCGTCTCGAGCGCGTCGATCTCCTCGCTGACCCGCATCGCGCCGATCTGCGCGGTGAAGCCCGCGCCGACCGTCGCCGTGAGGGCGATGCCGGCGATGATCGGCGCGACCTCCCGGGTGTTGAAGTAGGCGGAGAAGAAGCCCGACAGGGTCGAGACGCCGATGTTGTCGAACGAGGTGTAGGCCTGCAGGCCGACCTCGATGCCCGAGGCGGCGGTGAGGAACCCGATCACGAGGACCGTGCCGCCGATGAGGGCCAGGGCGCCCGTACCGAGGGAGACCTCGGCCAGCAGCCGCACGACCTCCTTCGGGTAGTGCCGGAGCACCCGCGGCATGTGCGAGTAGGCGTCGCCGTGGAACCGGAGCTGGTCGCCCAGGTTGCGCAGCGCAGTGGTCGGCTTCGCGAGGTGCCGACTGACGTCGGTCCGGCTCATCGCCATGTCAGGCTCCCAGCTTGATCTGGAGGAACAGGGCACTGATCACGCTGTTGGCCGCGAAGAGCAGCATGAACGCGAAGACGACGGTCTGGTTGACGGCCTCGCCCACGCCCTTCGGTCCGCCCTTCGCGTTGAGGCCGAGGTAGCAGGCGGTCAGGCCGGCCAGCAGTCCGAAGATCGCGGCCTTGGCCTCGGAGGCGAGGAAGTCGGGGAGCCCGACGAGCAGGGTGAGGTCCGAGAGGTAGAGGCCCGGTGTGGCCCCTTGCAGGACGACGGAGAAGAAGTAGCCGCCGACCAGGCCGACCACCGTGACCATGCCGTTCAGCGCGACACCGACCAGGGTCGACGCCACGATGCGGGGGACGACGAGCCGCTCGATCGGGTCGATGCCGAGGGTCACCATCGCGTCGATCTCCTCGCGGATCTTGCGCGAGCCGAGGTCCGCGCAGATCGCGGTCGCACCGGCACCGGCGACGACCAGCACCGACACGATCGGCCCGATCTCACGGACCACGGCGACCGCCGCACCCGCGCCGGCGAGGTCGACCGCACCGATCTGGATGAGCAGCTGGTTGACCTGGAAGATGATCACGACGCAGAACGGGATCGAGACCAGGAGCGCAGGCCCGAAGGACACGGTCGTCACGAACCAGGCCTGCGAGATGAACTCCGCGAACCGGAACCGGGTCGTGAACATGGTCCGGAAGACCTTGCCGACGAAGCTGTAGAAGTCGCCGAAGGTCGACATCGCCTTGAACGGGAGCGTGCCGCGCAGCGCGTCGCTGGCCATCTTGCGCGAGCCGGGACTCATCCCGGACGGACCGGGCCCCCTCGGCTCGACGGGCCGCTCGGGAGCGAGGGTCATGCCGTGGCCTCTTCGGCGGCGACGCTCTCGACGACGTACAGGGGCAGGCGGAGGGCGGCGGGCGCCGTCGGCGGGACGGCCGGGCGGGCCGGCGGCACGGGCGTCAGCCGCTGGTAGGCCTGCCCCGGCTCCGGGCGCGGGTCCTGCTCGCCCTTGTTGGGCCACAGCGACAGGGCGCGCTCGGCCTGGGCGGTGATCGTCAGGCTCGGGTTGACGCCGAGGTTGGCCGAGATCGCGGCGCCGTCGATGACATGGAGGCCCGGGTGGCCGTGGACCCGGTGGTACGGGTCGATCACGCCGGTCTCCGCGGTCTCCCCGATCGCACATCCCCCCAGGAAGTGCGCGGTCATCGGGATGTTGAAGATCTCGCCGACGGTGCTGTAGGAGCCGCCGTCGATCTTGTCGCTGATCCGGCGGACCACGTCGTTGCCCGCGGGGATCCACGTGGGGTTGGGCTCGCCGTGGCCCTGCTTCGAGGTGAGCCGAGCGCGGCGGCCGGGCCTGCCGTTCTTGGGGAACACCGTGATCGAGTTGTCGCTGGTCTGCATGACCAGCGCGATGATCGTGCGCTCCGGCCAGCTGCCGAGGCCACCGAGGCAGGAGAGCAGCAGCAGCGGGTGGCGCAGGGCCTGGCCGATCCACTTGAGCCAGCGCGGCGTGCGACCGCCGCCGTCGGTCATGACCGTGAGCAGCATGCCCATCAGGCCGGAGCCCTTGCCGTAGCGGACCGGCTCGACGTGGGTCACCGGGTCGGGGTGGATCGACGACGTGATCGCGACACCGTGGTGGAAGTCGTGCTTGCCCTTGTTGTGCATCTTCGTGCTCGACGCACACAGCGCCTCGGAGTTGGTGCGGGTGAGGTGCCCGAGCCGGTCCGAGAGGTGCGGCAGCTCGCCCGAGCGCTGCATGCCGTGCAGCAGCTCCTGGGTGCCCCAGGTGCCCGCCGCGAGGACGACCTGGTCGGCGCTGATCACCTGCTGGCGCCGGGCCGATCGGCCCGAGGTGTGGGTCACGACGTGGTAGCCGCCGCCGGGTCGCGGCCGGATGCCGCTGACGGTGGTCCGGTCGCGGACCTCGGCGCCCGCCTTCTCGGCGAGGTACAGGTAGTTCTTGAGCAGCGTGTTCTTGGCGTTGTGGCGGCAGCCGGTCATGCACTCGCCGCACTCGATGCAGCCGCGCCGCTCGGGGCCGGCACCCCCGAAGTACGGGTCCGGGATCGCCTGGCCGGGCTGCTTCTCGCCACCGGCGCCGAAGCAGACGCCGATCGGGGTCGGCCGGTAGGTGTGGCCGACGCCCATCTCGTCGGCCACCTCCTTCATGATCTCGTCGGAGGCGGTCACCGTCGGGTTCTCGACCACGCCCAGCATCCGCTTCGCCTGGTCGTAGTAGGGCGCCAGCTCGGCCTTCCAGTCGGTGATGTGCTTCCACTGGGGGTCGTTGTAGAACGCGTCGGACGCCGGCTCGTAGAGCGTGTTGGCGTAGACCAGCGAGCCGCCGCCGACGCCCGCGCCGGCGAGCACGACGACGTCGCGCAGCAGCCGGATCCGCTGGATGCCGAAGCAGCCCAGGCGCGGGGCGTAGAGGAAGCGCCGCACGTTCCAGGAGGTCTTCGCGAACTCGTCGTCCTCGAACCGCCGGCCGGCCTCGAGCACCGCGACGCGGTAGCCCTTCTCGGTCAGCCGCAGCGCGGTCACCGAACCGCCGAACCCGGAGCCGATCACCACGACGTCGAAATGGGAACCTGCACGCTGGACGTCGGGCACGAGGGCACAACCTTTCGAGCAGACCGGGCGTCGTCCCCCTGCTCGGACGCCACATCCGGTGAAGGTCCATGACACCGGGTGACGACGGTCACGCTCTCGTGCCGAGCGTCCAACGCTCGCCGGATCGGTTGTCCGGCTGCACAACGGGGCGGCCCGATGACTACGGTGGGCCCGTGAGCTACGACGGCGTGCCCATCGGGATCGAGCCCTGGCTCCTGGCGTACGTCGCCGAGCAGGCCCAGCCGGAGCAGGTCGACCCGTGGGTGGGCCGCGTGTACGACGCGATCCTCGCCGAGATCCCCGACATCTCGGCGATCGACGGGCTGGACGAGCTGCTGCGGACGACCATCCGCGAGCACTGGATGGCGTTCCTCGCCGACTTCGCCCAGCCGGCCCAGCACTTCCACCTGGTCGGCGCCGCCCAGAGGCTCTCGGCGCTGGTGGCCGACCTGCAGCTGCCGCTGGAGCAGCTGATCCAGTTCTACCGCGTCGCGCAGCAGGAGGTCTGGGTCTACGTCAGCGACCTGATCAAGGACCTTCCGCCGAGCGACTTCGACCGGGCCGACCTGCTCATGTTCTTCTGGAACCGGGCCGGCGTCTGGCTCGACAAGTCGATCAGCGCGTCGATCGACGTCTACCAGAGCGCCCGCAGCCGGGTCCTCGCCGGTGCCGCGGCCCAGCGCTACGAGTCCGTCAAGGCGATCCTCGCCGGCGAGCTGGGCGATGCCCGCGAGGCCTCGGCCGCCCTCGGCGGCTACCCGATCTCGGTCCATCACACCGCCTTCGTGCTGTCGGTCAGCGACGCCGAGCGCGCCGGCGTCCTCGAGTCCCTCGCCGGCGACCTGGTCCGCGCCGTGGGCGCCGCCAACCCGCTCGTCGTCAAGCCGGGCGGCCGCCAGCTGTGGTTGTGGGTCGGCACCCGCGACCCCCTCGACCTCACCGGCCTCGCCACCGCCGAATCCTCCCCGTCGCGCACGGACGCCTGCGTCGGCGTCGGTACGTCGACCGTTGGGATCGCCGGCTTCGTGGCCAGCCACCGTGAGGCCCAGGGCGCCCTCCGCGTCGCCGCCGCCGGCGGCAGCTCCTGGCTCGCCCGCTACGACGAGGTCGAGCTCCCAGTCCTCCTCGGCTGCTCCCCCGAGGTCGACCGCTTCATGACCCGCCAGCTCGGCCACCTCGTCGGCGAGGAGGAGTCGGTGCAGCGCATCCGCGAGACACTCATGGCCTTCCTGCGCAGCGGCGGCAGCGCCGAGGAGGCCGCCCGCGCCCTCGTCGTCCACCGCAACACGATCCGCTACCGCCTCGGCCAGGCCGAGGAGCTCCTCGGCCGCCCGATCGCCAAGATCAACCCCGAGCTCGCCGTCGCGCTGCGGCACCACGAGCTCTTCCACCGCCCCTGACCCAAACCACGCCGAAGTGTTGGTAGATGCAGGTCGAAGTGTTAATACAGGCGCGTCGAGGTGGCAGAAACGTGCGGACGGTCGGACACCTCCAACACCTCGACGCGCAATTTCCAACACTTCGACCTGCCTTTGTTAACACTTCGGCGGGGATGACACTGGGGACGCGCCCGGCAGGTGAGCACGTCCCCAGTGGGTTCGGGTTGTTCGGTTGTTCATTGTCCGGCGCCGGGGTCAGCCCTCGAGGGTCAGCGCCAGCACGGGGCAGGCCTGGACCGCAGCGAACACGTGGGCGCGGTCGGCCTCGGGCGGGTTCGCGTCGAGGACGGTGACCAGCTCCTCGTCCTCGTCGACCTCGAAGTAGTCGTTGGCCATCGACTCGCACATCCCCAGGCCCTCGCACCTCGCCTTGTCGGCCACGATCTGCATCGCACTCACGCGCCGACCTTGCTGACGTCGAGGCGGCGGGGCTCGACGGCCTTGAAGTCGACCTTCTCGCGGACGCCGCAGTCGGGGCAGCACCAGTCGTCGGGGATGTCCTTCCACGCCGTACCGGCGGCAAAGCCCTCGAGCTCGTTGCCCTCGGCCACCTCGTAGGTGTACTGGCAGCCGGGACACTGCGCGGCGAGCACCTCGCCCTCGAACTCGTGGGCGCTGCTGTCGGCCCGGAGCTCGGCCTCGAGGCTGCGCAGCTCGGCGGGGACGGGGTACTTGCGCAGCAGCTTCTCGCGCTTGGCCGGGTGGAGGTTGGCCAGGCGGAGGTCGCCGTCGTAGTGGGCGAGGACGCGCTTGTCCATCAGGGCCCGGAAGGCCGGCGGGAACATCGCGACCACGATCATGCCGGTGTAGCCGGTCGGCAGGACGGGAGCGTCCTTGAAGTCGCGCAGCGTCTGGTAGCGACGGGTCGGGTTGGCGTGGTGGTCGCTGTGGCGCTGCAGGTGGTAGAGCAGCACGTTGGTGGCGATGTTGTTGGAGTTCCACGAGTGCGCCGGGGTGACCCGCTCGTAGCGCATCTTGCCGGGCGTACCGACCTTCTGGCGGACCATGCCGTAGTGCTCCATGTAGTTGACGACCTCGAGCAGCGAGAAGCCGACGACGGCCTGCAGCACGAGGTACGGCAGCAGCGACAGCGGGTTGACGTCGTGGGCGAGGCCGAGCCAGAGCATCAGCCCGCCCCAGAGCGCGACGGTCATCAGCCAGGCGTTGAGCACGTCGTTGCCGAGGTGGAAGGGGTGCGTGCCCTTGCGCTGGTAGCGCTTGGCCTCGAGCTCCCACGAGCTCTTCAGCGAGCCGGAGACGGTGCGGGGCCAGAAGCGGTAGACGCTCTCGCCCATCCGGGCGCTGGCGGGGTCCTCGGGGGTCGCGACACGGACGTGGTGGCCCCGGTTGTGCTCGATGTAGAAGTGGCCGTAGAAGGTCTGCGCGAGGGCGATCTTGGACGCCCAGCGCTCCAGCGACTCCCGCTTGTGGCCCAGCTCGTGGGCGGTGTTGATCGCGACGCCGCCGACGACGCCGACCGAGATCGCGAGGCCGACCTTGGCGAGGACCGACATGTCGGTGGTGGCGAGGTACCAGATCGAGGCGACGAAGCCGCCGTACTGGACCGGGAGGTAGAGGTAGGTCACCCAGCGGTAGAACCTGTCGTTCTCCAGCGCGTCGATGACGTCGTCCGGCGGGTTGGTGTTGTCGTAGCCGGCGACCAGGTCGATCAGCGGGATGAGGCCGAAGAAGACGACCGGCGTGAGCCAGAAGAAGAGGGCCTCGCCGGTCGCCTCGAACAGGGCGATGCCGACGATCGGCGTGAGCGGGACGACCAGTCCCAGGATCCACAGATAGCGCTTCTTGTCGCGCCACGCGACGACCGTGCCGTCGGCTCCCTGTGTTGCGTACTTGGCCATCGGTGCCTCCTCGGGTGCTGCGACGCCGTCGTCGCTGGTACCTCCCAAGGGTCCGCCGGAGCGGTCCGCGCGCGCTCGGTCGGCGTGCACAACGTGACTTATGGCCGTTGGCCGCCTGCACAACCGACCGCAGGACGAGGGCGGGTACGCCGCCGCGGACCGGCCTCTCGACCCGGCCCGCGACGGCGTCGGTGTCAGCAGCAGCCGGTGCCGGTGCAGCAGTCGTCCATGGCTCCTCCTCAGATATAGATGATGGTCGATGTCTGCACAGACTGGACCGAGACATCGACATCTGTCAATATCGACACATGTCGAAGTCCCTCGAGCTGACGCCCGTGGAAACGGTCGCCTGCTGCTCGCCGCTCACCCGGGAGCCGCTGACCTCCGACGCCGCCGAGCGGATCGCGCCGCTGGTCAAGGCGATCGCCGACCCGGTGCGCCTCCGGCTGCTGTCGCTCGTCGCCTCCCACGCCGACGGTGAGGCCTGCGTCTGCGACCTCAACGACGCCTTCGAGCTGTCCCAGCCGACGATCAGCCACCACCTCAAGGTGCTCCACGAGTCCGGTCTGCTGGACCGCGAGAAGCGCGGGGTGTGGGTCTACTACCGCGTCCGCGCGGGGGCGCTCGCCGACCTGGCGACCCTGCTCGGCGGGGTCTCCGCGTGAATCCTGCTCCTGTGCTCGCGCGCCGGGCCGTCGCCGAGCTGCTCGGTACGGCCTTCCTCGTCGCCACCGTCATCGGCTCCGGCATCGCCGCCCAGCGGCTCTCCCCCGGCGACACCGGCCTCCAGCTGCTGGAGAACAGCCTCGCCACCGGCGCCGCGCTGGTCGCGCTGATCATCGCCTTCCAGCCGGTGTCGGCCTCGTTCAACCCGGTCGTGACACTGGTCGAGGCCGGACTCGGTCGCGTCGGCTGGCCGGCGGCCGGCGCGCTCGTCGGCGCCCAGGTGGTCGGCGGCGCGCTCGGGGCCGTGGTCGCCAACCTGATGTTCGAGCTGCCGGCGGTCGAGCTGTCCGAGCACGCCCGCACGGGCTCGGGCCTCATGGTCGGCGAGGTGGTGGCCACCTTCGGGCTCGTGCTCGTGGTGTTCGGCGCCCTCCGCTCCGACCGGGTCGAGACGGTGGCGTACGCCGTGGGCGGCTACATCGCGGCGGCGTACTGGTTCACCAGCTCGACCAGCTTCGCCAACCCGGCCGTGACGGTCGCGCGGATGCTGTCCGACACCTTCGCCGGCATCGCGCCGGCCTCCGTGCCCGCGTTCGTCCTGATGCAGCTGGTCGGCGGTGGCCTCGCCCTGCTCGCCGTCCGGTTCCTGCACCCCGCCCCGTCCCCCCAGGAGGCCTGATGTCCCGCCCCACCGTGCTGTTCGTCTGCGTCCACAACGCCGGCCGCTCCCAGATGGCCGCCGGCTACCTGCAGCACCTCGCCGGCGACCGGGTCGAGGTCCTCTCGGCCGGCTCGCAGCCCGCCGACCAGGTCAACCAGGTCGCGGTCGCCGCCATGGCCGAGGAGGGCATCGACATCGCCGGCGCGGCCCCGAAGGTGCTCACCTCGTCGGCGGTCGAGGTGGCCGACGTCGTCGTGACGATGGGTTGCGGCGACGAGTGCCCGTACTTCCCCGGCAAGCGGTACGACGACTGGGTCCTCGACGACCCCGCCGGCCAGGGCATCGACGCGGTCCGTCCGATCCGCGACGAGATCAGGCGGCGGGTCGAGGCGCTCGTCGCCGAGCTGGTGGGCTGACGTGCCGCGTCAGTACCTGGACGACGCCCACGGGCCCGACGGCATCCGGGTGTCGATCGCCGTCGAACGCGCATCCGCCCGCCTGGATCGCGCCCAAGGGCGGGGCCTGCCGAACCTGCTGCCTTCGTCCTCGACCGTGCGGTCATGGGCGGGGCGGCTCCTCGCCGAGCTCGGATGGCAGGGCGCGTGGGTGGTCGACGTCGAGTCGGACAGCGGTGTCCGGACCCGTTTGAAGCGCGCGGACCGCCACGAGGCGATGACCCTGGCCCAGCAGGTCTGGCGCGAGGTGTCCGAGCGCGGCGTGGCCGCGCTCGACGACCTGGCGTGAGCCCTCAGTCGACGGGACCCGGCGGCGTCGTGCCGGCCAGCGGGTCGGCGGGCAGGTCGCCCTCCTTGACCTGCTCGGGCGGCACCCACTGGTGGGCGTTGCCCATGAAGGTGTGGACGTAGCCGCACCGGACGCAGATCGCGCCGTCGGCGGACTTGTTCAACCAGTCGAGGTCGAAGAAGGTCATGCCGGTCGTGGTCATCTTGATCTCGCGCTGCGCGAAGACGAGGCCCTCGCACACGTGGCAGGCGAGGAAGCGCTGCGTGGGGATGACGAAGACGTGCACGCGACTACCCGAGCAGACGCAGCACGGTGAGCAGCACCGGCAGCAGGAAGGCCACCAGCAGCACCCACGCGACGATGCGGTGGCTCGGCTTCGAGCTGTCGAGCGAGCCCGCGAACTCGAGCATCGCGCCGTCCGGGACGAGGGGGCTCAGGCCCATCCTGCGGGCGTCGTTCGGCAGGTGCTCGCCGCGCTCCCAGGCGGTCGAGGTGTCCTCGACCTCGTCGCGTTCCATGCCTCGATGCTACGTCGCCGCGGCGACCGCTGGCGGCGACATCGCCCAACGGATGGTGCCGACCGCGGCGCCGCCGAGGACGCGGACCACCGTCTGCTCCGCGACCGGCAGCCAGGGCAGGCGGAGCGGGACCCGGGTCCAGGCCGGCATCAGGCCGACGGCGGCCGCCGCGAGCACGCCGTACGCCGGCCGCGCCACCCACGGGAGCGGCGGGCGCAGCAGGACGTAGCCGACCGCCTCCCGCGCCTCGGGCGTCCCGCGCAGCTCGGGGCGGAAGCGGGCCAGGACCTCGGCGAGCTCGCGTTCGGTCGTGGGCGGGTCGACGACGCCGAGCCGGCGCGCGACCTCGGCGGTCTGCGCGACGTAGGTGTCGCGGCCGGCCGCGTCGAGGGGCTCGGCGCCGTACGCCCGGTGGGCCCGCAGGAAGCTGTCCACCTCGGCGACGTGGACCCACAGCAGCAGGTGCGGGTCCGATGCGGCGTACGACGAGCCGTCCGGCAGCGTGCCGGTGACCCGGTCATGGATGGCGCGCACCGCGTCGACCGCGCGCTGCGCGTCGTCGGCGGTGCCGAACGTGGTGACGGCGAGGAACCGGCTGGTCCGGGCGAGGCGTCCCCACATGTCGCCGCGGTAGCCCGAGTGCTCGGACACGGCGCGCATCGCCGCCGGGTGGAGGCTCTGCAGCAGCAGCGCCCGGATGCCACCGACGAACATCGAGGCGTCCCCGTGCACCCGTCCGATCGGGCTCGCCGGGTCGAACCACCGCGGACCGGGCGTGTCGTGGATCCGGTCGCGGTGCCGCGCACCGTCGGGACCGGCGACGCGGTGGAAGATCGCCGCGCCGAGCTGGTGACGCAACGTCGTGATGCCCGCCATCCGTCCAGTGTGCCGTTGCCCGACAACCCGCGGCGGCGGAGTCAGGCCGTGGCGACAGCTCCGCCGAGGGCGGTGATCGCGGCGACGACGTCGGCCTGCGTGCCCTCCGCGTCGCCGGCGAGCCAGTCGGCGACCAGCACCGTGGTGCCGGCGACGAGGAGGCGGGTGGCGAGCAGGCGGCGGGCCCGGGCGCGCTTGCCGCGAGCGGTGCCGGGGAGCACCTCGTCGGCGACGAAGCGGGTGTACTCCTCGATCGCGCGCTGCCGGCGGGCCGCGAGGACGGGGGTGCCCGGGCTCTCGACGTACAGCCGGGCCAGGCGCTCGTCACCGCCGAGCACGCCGACCAGCACGTCGACGACGAGGCGGGCGCGCCGGTCGGGATCGATGCCGGCGATGGTCGTGCGGAGCTGGTCGAGCAGGCCGTCGTAGAAGGCGTCGGCGACGGCCAGCAACAGGTCCTCGCGGGCGGGGAAGCTCTCGTAGAAGTACCGCTTGCCGAGGGCGCTCTCGGCGCACACCGCCTCGACGGTCACGGCGGCGACGCCGTCGCGCCCGATGACCGTGCGGCAGCTCTCGAGGAGGCTCGCACGCCGCGTCGAGGTGCGCTGCTCCGCACTCATGCCGCCGTAGGACCGACCTCCCGCCATGCCCCCATCCTCGCCTACGACGAACGCCCGTTGACACCTGCCCGGACCCGTCCTAAATTCTGTTACGGCACCGTAACAGATGGGGGGTCGCCATGGCCTGCTGCGCAGCGATCGCTGCTGTCATCGGCCTGGTCCGGGCCGCGTGGTTCCGCCTCCTGCCGGACCGGCGACCGGTCGAGCCGACCTTCGCTCCCCCGGCCCACCGCTCGGCCGACGGCACGGCTCCCCTCCGCGCAGAGCCGGCCGGCGTGCCCCGGCGGCGCGGACTGACGGGCAGCGCGCTCGTCGGCGTCGCCGTCGGTACGGCGGCGTACGCCCTGGCGATCACGATCCTCCGCGCCACACCGGTGGTCCGCACCCTCGACGGACCGTGGGTCGTGCGCGACGCCGGCCTCGTCGCCCTGGTCGCCGTCACCCTGCTGGCCGGCCTCGCCGGCGGTGGCGCACGTTCGGTGCCCGCGGTGCTGCTCGGCGCGGGCGTCGCGTGGACCGAGCTCGGCCTGCTCGACATGCACCTGCTCGGGCTCTTCGAGCTCCGCGTCGCGGCACTCCCCCTCGACCTGCTGCTGCACGGCAGCGGCCCCCTCCTCGTCGTGCTCGCCGCCCAACGGCTCGCGCGCCCCCGACCCCGCCTCGAAACGAGCACACCGTGACCACTGTCGCCGTCCGTCCCGACGAGACCACCACCGTCCTGCTGCCGACCGACGTCCCGCTGTTCCCGCCGGCCACGCGCCGCGCGATGCTCCGCTCCGGGGCCGGGTACGCCGTGCTCTGGGCCCTCGGCGCCGTCGCCCTCGCCGTCGACGCCGGCCCCCGCCCCACCGTCCTCGCGCTCGGCCTCACCCTCCCGGGCGGCGGGCTCCTCCACGCCGGCCACCCGGTCCTGGGTGCC
Organism: Nocardioides sp. Root240; assembly: GCF_001428825.1. Classification (GTDB taxonomy): domain Bacteria; phylum Actinomycetota; class Actinomycetes; order Propionibacteriales; family Nocardioidaceae; genus Nocardioides. The sequence continues at coordinate 53,548 of NZ_LMIT01000012.1, forward strand.
GTCGCCCTGCTCGCCGTGCTGCTCGCGGTCTTCGTGTGGTGGGCGGCCGGACCGACCGTGCTGCCACCGCTGGTCTGGCTCGTCTCGGCAGCACTCCCGGCGCTGACCCTCGACGATCCCACCGGCTCGGCCGGAGCCGGGATCGCCGTCCTGACGGCCGTTCCGGCCGCGGCCCTCGTCGCCGTGGCCGTCCACGCCGCCCGCCACCGGTCCCAGCGCCGCCGGGGCGCGAAGCTCAACGCACGCCTCGCCGAGGTCGGGTTCCGGATCACCGGAGCGCCGTCGTACCCGCGTGACGCAGCGGTCGTCGAGCACACCGCGGAGGACCTGCGCCGCCTGCGGGCGGCGCTCGACACCGCGCTCCAGCCGGCCGACTCGTACGACGGCTTCACCCATCTCGACCAGTTCCGCGAGGGCGCGCTGCGCTACCAGCTCAACGCCCTGTCGTACGGCCTGTCGATGTCGCAGTTCACCCGCACGCCGGCCTTCCGCGGCTACCTCGCCGAGGCGCAGCGCAACACCATCGACAAGGTGCTGCAGCGCAAGGTGTGGGGCTACTGGGCGCTCGAGAACGCGTGGGGCAACCTGCGCCGCGACAAGGACCCGGTCCCGCTCGGCGGCAACGTGATGCTGACCGGATTCTTCGGCCTGCAGGTCGGGATGTACTCGCTGCTCAACGACGACCGCTACACCCGGCCGGGCTCACTCGACTTCCGCTGGGACGACGACACGTCGTTCCCCTACGACCTCGGCGCGCTCGCCGCGAACGTCCGGGCCAGCGTCCGCGACTCGCGGTTCAGCCTCTACCCGTGCGAGCCCAACTGGATCTACACGATCTGCAACACCTTCGGTCTCAACACCGTCCTCGCCCAGGAGCAGCTGCAGTCCTCCGGCGAGGCCGACGACGTCCGCGCCCGCCTGCGCCGGGCCTACGAGTCCGAGTTCCTCCGGCCCGACGGCCGCATCGTCGGCGTGCGCTCCTCGCACCTGGGGCTGTCGTGGAACTTCTGGGCGAGCCCGTCGGTGCAGCTCGCCACCGCCTACTGGCTCAACCCGGGCATGCCCGACCTCGCCCAGCGCACCTGGTGGCTGCTGCGCGACGGCTGGCTGCGTGTCGAGGACGGCCTCGTCTCCACGCCGCGCAGCGTCGTCAGCCGCCTCGACCCCGGCAGCTACCAGCTCGGCACCGACACCTTCACCCTGGCCGTGACCACCATGGCCGCGCGCGAGATCGGCGACGAGGAGACCGCGCGGGCGGCGGAGCGCACCATCGCCGAGCGCTGCCCCACCGAGCAGAGGTACGGCGCCGAGCGGGTCGCCGGCGCGAGCGGCCTCGCGAACTCCTACCTCAACCTGGGCCGGTTCGGCCGTCGCAGCGCACTGCGTGACCTGGTGGCCTTCGGTCCGCCGCGCGAGTGGCGCGACGGCCCGGTGCTCGACGCGGCGGCGTACCCGGACGTGCTGGTCGCCCGGGCGGTGTCCGACGGCGCCGCGCTCGACCTCGTGCTGGTCCCCGGCGAGGGCCCGGTCCGCACCCGGCTCACGCTCGCCCAGCTCCGCCCCGGCACCCGGTACGACGTCACCGGCGCCCGCGACGCGACCCTGACCGCGGACGGCGAGGGCCGCGCGGTGGTCGAGGTCGAGCTCGGCCGCCGGCAGGAGGTCCGGGTCAGCCCAGCGTCGTGAGCAGCTGCGTCGCGCGCGTCAGCACGACGTAGAGCGTGGCGCGTCCGGTCACCGACTCGTCCTCGATCTCCTGGGGCCGCACGACGACGATGCCGTCGAACTCGAGGCCCTTGGTGTCGAGGCCGGTCAGCACGACGACCCGGTCCTCGCCGGACGGCGTGACCGAGGAGTCGATCGCGGCACGGGCTCCCGAGGCGTCGTCGGCGAGCTCGGGCCAGCCGGCCAGCCAGGCGTTGACCTCGGAGCGACGGGCGACGGGGACGACGATGCCGACGGTGCCGGAGACGCGGCCCGCGACGTCGAGGACCGCCTCGCGGGTGGCGGCCTCGAGGTCGCCACCGGCGGGCACCACGACCTCGCGCGGCGACTCGCCCGTGCGGCGGACGGCGTCGGGCAGGTCGGCGCCGAGGCCGACGCGCTCTGCGTAGGCGGCCGCGTGGGCGTAGATCTCCGCGGAGTTGCGGTAGTTCGTCGACAGGTGGAACGAGTGGACCTGCTTGCGCTCCAGGGCGGCGGCGCGGGCAGCGGCGGCCTCGGCGGGCAGCGGCCAGGAGGACTGGGCGGGGTCGCCGACGATGGTCCAGGAGGCGGTGCGGCCACGACGACCGACCATCCGCCACTGCATCGGGGTGAGGTCCTGCGCCTCGTCGATCAGCACGTGGGCGTAGCCGTCGTCCTCGATGCTGCTGACCGGCGCGCGCCAGGCCGGGCCGGTCGCGAACTCGCGGTCGGAGGCGGTGATCAGCTCCTGGACGTTGACCGCGCCCTCGATCAGGGCCATCGGGTCGTCGCGGTCGTCGTCGGCCTTCTGCGGGACGTCGCCGAGGGCGTAGCGCAGCTCGTCGAGCAGCGGCACGTCCTCGATCGAGATCTGCCCGCTGATCGGCCGGGACGGGTCGAGGTGGGCCCACGACTTGGCGACCAGGCGCTGCTCCTCGGGGGAGAGCACGCCGTCGGCGACCCGCGAGACGAACTCGGGCTCGCGCAGCCAGCTCATCACCGTCGGGGCGTCGAGCGGCGGCCACCACGCGTGGGCGAAGTCGAGGAAGTCCTGCCGCGAGAGCATCTCGTCGTTGAACTTCTCGCGCCCCTGCTCCCGACCGCGCTCGCCGCGGACCTGGCGCCACATCGCGTCGAGCAGGGCGTTGGAGACGCGCGGGAGCTGCTTGTTGCGCAGCCCCTGGGACATCAGCTGGCGACGGATCTGGCCGAGCCTGCCGCGGTCGAGGACCAGGCGGTCGTCACGCCAGAACACGCGGTACTCGCCCGGGCTCCCGGGGACCTGCTGACGCGCCGTACGGCGCATCACCTCGGCCATCCGCTCCGAGCCCTTCACGTCGGCGACGGCCGGCTCGTCGTGGCGGGTCGCGCGGACCTCGTCGACGACCTCGCCGAGGCTCCGCAGTGCGACCGCGGTCTCGCCGAGCGAGGGCAGCACCCGCTCGATGTAGCGCATGAAGACGCCGGACGGGCCGACGACGAGGACGCCGCCGCGCTCGTAGCGCTGGCGGTCGTTGTAGAGCAGGTACGCCGCACGGTGCAGCGCGACGACGGTCTTGCCGGTGCCGGGACCGCCGGAGATCGAGACGACGCCCTTGGCGGGGGCGCGGATCGCCCTGTCCTGCTCGGCCTGGATGGTCGCGACGATGGAGTGCATCGAGCGGTCGCGGGCGCGGGAGAGCTGCGCCATCAGCGCGCCCTCGCCGACGATCGGCAGGTCGCGGCCCTGCTCCTCGGCAACGGTGAGCGCCTCGGCGTCGAGCAGCTCGTCCTCGACGCCGACCACCTTCGCGGCGGTGCTGCGCAGCACGCGACGCCGGATCACCGACCGCGGCTCGGCAGCGGTCGCCTGGTAGAACACGGCGGCCGCGGGGGCGCGCCAGTCGATCAGCAGCGAGTCGCGGTTGTCGTCGCGCAGGCCGATCCGGCCGACGTAGCGCGGCTTCGGGTCGACGGCCGCGTCGAGGTCGAGCCGCCCGAAGACGAGGCCCTCCTGCGCGGCGTCGAGCTGGGCGATCCGCTTCGCGGCCTGGAAGACCATCGCGTCGCGCTCCACGAGGCCGCCCTCATGGCCCATGTGGGCGCGCGAGTGCCCTTCCTTCGCCAGCTGCTCGGCGGCCTTCCCGGCCTCTCCGAGCTGCTCGTAGACCCGGTCGACGAAGGCCTGCTCCGCTGCGACCTCGCGCTCCACCAGCTCGTCTGCCACCGACGTGACCCCCACCGTCCACTGCTCGTCAGGAAAAAGCCGCCGGAACTCGGGGTCCCGCGCAGCAAGCAGTCAACTCTACAGGGCTGAGAGGGGTGCTTAGATAGGAGGAGGCATCGCAGCTAGGGGGGCTAGATGACAACGACGCCAATTGCATCGACGCGCAAACCGAACCGCCGAGGAGTGGCGGCTCGGGAACAACTGCTGTCCACGGCTCTGCGCCTGCTGGGCGAGGGGCGGCCCGAAGCCGTCTCGATCAACCTGGTGGCCAAGGAGGCCGGCCTCAGCTGGGGCTCGGTCCAGAACCTGTTCGGCGACTCCGACGGCTTCTGGTCGGCCGTGGCCGACCAGGTCGCCGAGGTCGGACCGGAGCTCTGGGCCACGCCCCAGAGCCCCACGATCGCCGGCCGGGTGGCCGAGGTCACCGAGCTCTACCTCTCCGTGCTCGACTCGCCGCACGCGGTCAGCATCGAGACCATGCGGTGGGCCCTGCCGCGGCCGCTCGACCTGCTCGCGGAGACCCATCCGCGCACCGCAGCGTCGATCCGCCGCCTCGACGAGCTCGCCTCCGAGGCGTTCGTCCACTTCTTCGACGGGGTCGAGGGCCTCGACGAGGAGCGGCGGATCGCCATGTCCGAGGTGCTGCCGGCCATGTTGCGCAGCCTGCGCAACGAGAAGCTGCTCGGCACCCACGTCGACCTCGATCGGGCACACCGCGCGATCGTGACGATGCTGACGCTCTACCTCGAGGGCTAGCCGAGAGCCCGGACGGGCGCGATCACCTCGGCACCGAACCGCTCGACGGCAGCGATCTTGTCGCCGAGCGGGGCGTGCTGACCCACGTAGTACATCCACGGCATCGTCATGCACATCGTGACGCCGCCCTCGGCCGCGCGCACGAAGTCCTCGGGTACGAGCGCGTCCGTCAGCGCCGGTACGACGTCGAAGGGCTCGTCGAGGTCGCGCCCGGCCTCGGCCCGGAGCTCCCGCAGCCGCCCCGCGATCGCGATCGCCTCCTCGACCGTGGCCATGTCGCCGACCCAGCCGTCGTGGCGGGCGGCTCGGCGCATCGCGACGTCCGACAGGCCGCCGACCCAGACCGGGACCGGGCCCGGCGGCTCGGGCTTCATGGCGAGCCGCTCGCAGCTGTAGAACTCGCCGCAGAACTCGGTCCAGCCCGGCTCCCAGAGCCTCTTCATCAGGTCCAGCGCCTCGTCGGTACGACGTCCGCGCGTGCCGAACTCCTGCTCCAGCAGCTCGAACTCCTCGCGGCACCACCCGACGCCGACGCCCAGCGCGACCCGGCCGCCGCACAGTGCGGCCGCCGTCCCGACCGCCTTGGCGACGACGAACGGGTTGCGCATCGCGGCGACGTAGATCGAGGTGAAGAACTCCAACCGCGTGGTGACCTGGCCGAGGGCGCCCACGGTCACCCACGGGTCCGGCCAGTCGACGTCGGGCTCCCAGCGGCGCTCGCCGGTCCGCGTGTAGGGGTACGGCGTCGCGACGGTCTCCAGGTCGACGACGTGGTCGGCGATGCTCAGCGAGCGGAACCCGGCGTCCTCGGCGGCACGCGCGAGCGCCACCAATTGGTCGACGGGCTGGTAGGCGGTGACCATCGCGAAGTCCACGACGTCACCCTAGTCAGGAACTAGAACAGGTTCTAGGGTCGGCGGGTGGAGTTCCCGCACCTGCTCGCGCCCGGCCGGATCGGCTCGATGGAGCTGCGCAACCGGATCGTCATGTCGCCGATGGAGACGATGTACGGCACGCCCGAGGGGCATCCCTCGGACCGGACCGTCGCCCACTTCGCCCGGCGGGCCGAGGGCGGCGCCGGGCTGATCACCGTCGGCGCGACCGGCATCGACCCGCGGCACCCCGAGACGCCGGGCGGCCTGCAGATCGGCACGGACGCCGCTGTGAGCGCTCACAAGGGGCTCGTCGAGGCCGTGCACGCGCACGGCGCGCGGATCCAGCCGCAGGTCGTGCACGCCGGGCCCGACGGGCTGGGCCCGGAGATGTTCGGGGTCACCTCGCTGGGACCGTCGGTCATCGCGTCGTACCTGACCGGGCGGCCGTCGGCCGAGGCGACCAAGGAGCAGATCGGGGAGATCCTGGACCTCTACCGGGCGGCGGTGGTGCGCGTCCGGGAGGCGGGGTACGACGGCCTCGAGCTCCACGCCGCGCACGGCTACATGTTCCTGGGCTCCTTCCTGGCCCCGCAGCGCAACCGCCGGGGCGACCGCTACCGCGGGACGTCCGTCGAGGGGCGGATCCGGGTGGTCCTGGAAGCGCTCACAGCGATCCGGGCGGAGCTGGGACCGGACTTCCCCGTGACGCTGCGGATCTCCGGCTACGAGCGGGTCGCCGCCGGGCGGCCGGTGTGGGACACCGCGGCCATGGCGCCCCTCCTCGTCGAGGCCGGCGTCGACGCCTTCCACGTCAGCGGCGGCGTGATCGACCGCCTGGTGACCGGGATGGTCAACGCCGCCGACGACGGCGACGGGCTCAACGTGGGCGGCGCGGCCGCGGTGCGCGAGGTCGTCGACGTCCCGGTGATCGCGGTCGGGCGCCTCCACGACCCGGCGCTGGCCGAGCAGGTGCTGGCCGACGGGCGGGCCGACTTCGTCGCGATGGGTCGGCCGCTGCTCGCCGACCCGGACCTCCCGCGCAAGCTGGGCGGGTGGGGCGGCGGCGCGACCCGGGTACGGCGCTGCATCTCCTGCGAGAACTGCATCGACACGCTGGAGGAGAAGCTCGCCACCGAGTGCGCGGTGAACCCGCTGACCGGCCACGACCTCGACCGCGTGCCGGCGGCCCCCGCGCCGCAACGGATCGTCGTGGTCGGCGGTGGACCCGCCGGGCTGGAGACGGCGGTCCGGGCCTCGGCCGCCGGGCACCAGGTGACCGTGCTGGAGGCCGGCGACCGGCTCGGCGGCGCGCTGGTCGACGCGTCGGTCGTGCACGAGGAGAACCGCTCCTACCTCGACTGGCTGCTCGCCGAGGTCGCCGCCTCGGCGGCCACCGTGCGGCTGCGGACCCCCGCCGATGTCGCCACGGTCCGCGCGCTCGCTCCCGACCTCGTCGTGGTCGCCACCGGCGGCCGGGTGGTGCTGCCGGAGCTGCCGGGTGCCGACCTCCCCCACGTCCGGCGCGGGATCGACACGACCGCCGCCCCCGGGCCGCGGCGGGTGGTGGTCGTCGGCGGCCGCGGTGCCGCGGTCGAGCTCGCCGAGACCCTCGCCGGCGAGGGCGCGCTCGTCGCCCTGCTGGCGACCGGCGCCGAGATCGCCCCCGAATTCGGGTCCAAGCGCCGCACCGAGCACATGGACCGGCTCGACCGGCTCGGCATCACGGTCCACACGGGGTGCACCGTCTCGGCGATCACCGCGTCGGGTGTCTCCTGGACGCCCGCGAACGGCACGCCGCGCGAGCTGCCGGCGGACGCGGTCGTGCTCGCGGGCGAGGTCGTCGCGGACCCCGCGCCGGCGGCAGCGCTCGCGGACGGGCTGCCCGGGGTCGTCGTCCGCACGGTCGGGGACGCGAACGGGCTCGGCCTCATCCGCGGCGCCACGGCGGACGCGGCGACGCTGGTGGCGTCGCTCTAGGGCGACGCGGCCTAGTGTTCGTGCCATGACGAGCCTGCGGCGGATCGCCGTCTTCTGCGGATCCGCACCCGGCCACGACGAGGCGCTCGCGCGCTCGGCGTACGACGTCGGTCGCGGCCTGGCGGAGCACGGCATCGGGCTGGTGTACGGCGCCGGTGGCCACGGCCTGATGGGGTCGGTGTCGCAGGGCGCGCTCGACGCGGGGGGCGAGGTCATCGGCGTGATCCCCCGCAGCATGGTCGAGCGCGAGTGGGGCCGCGACGACCTGACCGAGCTGCACGTCGTCGAGACCATGCACGAGCGCAAGGCGATGATGGCCGAGCTCGCCGACGGCTTCCTCTGCCTCCCCGGCGGCATCGGGACGCTGGAGGAGATCATCGAGGTCTGGAGCTGGCGACAGCTGGGGTTCCACCCCGACCCGGTCTGCTTCTACGACGTCGGCGGGTTCTGGCAGCCGCTGCTCGGCGCGCTGCAGGGGATCGTCGACGCCGGCTTCGTCCGGCAGGCCGTGCTCGACGACGTGGTCGTCACCGACGACCTCGCCACCGCACTCGCGGGCCTGGTCGGACGGGCCGGCGCGACGTTCGTGGACAAGCTCAGCGGCACCTGATCGGTCTCCGGGGCACGCGTCTCCCCCACCAGAACAGGTGGCTCTCGTGATCCATCCGTGGGTCGCGTACGTGCTGGTTGTCATGAGGGCTGCGGTGTCGTGGGCGGTGGGGTTCTCAGGCAGCAGCGACGAGCGGGCTGGGTGGGTGGCTGGGTCCGCCGGTCGGGTGGTGGTCCGGCGGTGCGCGTTGGCCCCCTCGAATGGTCAAAGACCGCAGATTTTCGGCCGTTTTTTCTGCGGTTTGTGACCAATCGAGCGGGTCACCGACACGCAACAGACCCACACGAGCCGGGCGGCCGCGTCAGCGGCGGCGCGGACGAAGTCCGCGCCGACAACCGCGCCGCCCAGCCNCGCGCGGCCGCCCCCAGGCGGTCAGCCCTTCTTGCGGGTCAGGAACGCCGTCATCGCCTCGCGGGCCTCGTCGGACCCGAACAGCCGCGCGCTGAGCTCGACGAGCTCCTCGCCCTTGGTGTCGATCCGCTCGAGCAGGTCCGCGGCGAGCAGCTTCTTCGTCTCGCGCAGGCCCTGCGCGGCGCCGGTCGCGAGCTGGCCGACCACCTCGGCGACCTTGGCGTCGAGCGCGTCGGCCGGCACGGCGAAGGTCGCCAGCCCGAAGTCGGCGGCCTCGGCGCCGGTGAAGACCTCGCCGCCCAGGGCGGTCCAGGCCAGGCCGCGCGGGGTCAGCCGCGGGAACACCGTGAGGGAGATGACGGCCGGCGTGAGGCCGAGCTTCACCTCGGTCAGCGCGAAGGTCGCGTCGGAGGCCACGACCACCACGTCCGAGGCGGCGACGATGCCGATGCCGCCGGCACGGGCCGCTCCCTCGACGACGGTCACGACAGGCTTCGACAGGGCCACGATCTGGCGCTGGACACCGACGATCGCGCGGGCACCCTCCTGCATCGGGACGGTCGCGGCCTCGGAGAGGTCCGCACCGGAGCAGAAGACCCGGCCCGAGGACTTCAGCAGCACGACACGGACGTCGTCGGCCGCGTCCACCGTGGCCAGGTGGGCGATCAGCTCGGTGACGAGCTGGCGCGAGAGGGCGTTGCGGTTGTGCGGCGAGTCGAGCGTGATCGTCGCCACGCCGTCGGCGACGTCGAGGTGGACGAGCTCCGCAGGTGCGTCAGTCATGGCGCCAGACTAGTGAGGAGCCGGGCCGGTCCCGACCCCCGATCGAAGGCAACGACGTGATCAACGGACTTCCGCTCGCTCCCGCGCTCCCCAGCGGACGCAAGCGCGTGCTGACGCCGAAGATGCAGCGCACGCTGGAGAAGGGTCGCCTGGCGCTGCTGGCGTTCGACCCGGGCCGGGGACCGCTCGTCACGCCGGTCCTGTACGGCGTGAGCGCGCACCACCTCTGGTTCCTGGTCCGCGGCAACACGGCCAAGGGACGCGCCCTCGCCGCGCGCCCGCAGGTCGGCATCGTGGTCGGCGACCCGGCGCAGTCGGTCGTGATCCGGGGCCGGGCGACCCTGCTCTCGCCGACCTCGCTCACCCCGTCGACGAGCCTGCTGTCGGTGCTGCTCGACGTCCCGTGGGGAGCGGCGTCCTGGGCCAGTCGCAACCCGAGCCAGCTCGTGGGCTTCGTCCGCGACGCCGAGTCCGCGCTGCGCGCCTCGAGTCCCAAGGAGTTCACGCTCGTGTCGGTCCGGCCCCGCGCCGCCCTGCTCGTGGCCGACGGGGAGGTCGTCCAGGAGCGGGGCGAGTGGCCCGCCGAGCCGCGGTACGACGGCACGACGCCCCACCCGTCCGGCGTGCCCGCGCTCGCCGGCGTCGTACCGGACGGGCTGGAGGAGCTCCCGGCGAAGGCCACCAGCGGAGTCCTCGGCGTCCTCGCCCGCAAGGGACCACTGGCGGTCCCGGCCGGCTGGGACCCGGCCTCCGGCCACGTCACCCTGCCGCCCGGCGTCCTCCCACCGGCCACCCCCGGGGACGGCGGGCTGCCGGCGTGCCTGGCCTTCCACGACGCCGTGCGCGCCCGGCCGACCGACCAGCGCGGCGTGGTGCTGCGCGGCCACCTGCACCCGGACCCGGGCCCGGACGGCGGCGGCTGGCGGCTCGCGACGGAGCGGGTCACCTTCTGGGACGGCTTCCGCACCGGCACCCAGGCGGTGTGAGCCGCGGCGTCAGTCCGTGTGGATCGGCTGCTTGGGCAGCTTCTTGACGCGGGTGCGCTTGCGGCGCGCCGGGATCATCGAGCGCATCTCCTCGAGCTTGCCGAAGCACAGCAGCCGGTCCTCGGCCTCCAGCACGTGGTGCGGGAAGGGGTTCGGGATCACCATCGTGCCGCGGTGCAGGGTCAGCACGGTGATGTCGCGGTCGCGCAGGCCCGAGTCGCCGAGGGACTTGCCGACGAGGTCGGCGTCGGCGTGGACGAGGAGCTCGGCGACGCCGTACCCGGTCGAGACCGACAGCCGCTCGCGGACGTCGATCTGCGGGAAGGCGACCTGGTTGTCGATGTAGTCGATGATCGCGCCGGCCACGTCGAGCTTGGTGGCGTTCTCGATGCCCTCCAGGCCGGGCGAGGAGTTCACCTCCATCACCTGCGGGCCGTCGTCGGCCTCGAGCATGTCGACACCGGCCACCTTCAGGCCCATGATCTGCGCCGCGCGCACGGCGATCCGCTCGGCCTCCGCGTCGAGCTCCACCGGCTCCACGCTGCCCCCGCGGTGCACGTTGGAGCGGAACTCGTCCCCCTGCGCCACCCGCCGCATCGCCGCGACCACGCGGTCGCCGACGACGAGCGCGCGGAGGTCGCGGCCGCGGCTCTCCTTGACGAAGCGCTGGATCAGCACCTGCTGCTTGGTGCTCTGCAGGGTCTCGATGATCGCCTCGGCGACCTTGATGCTCGGCGCGAGGATGACGCCGATGCCCTGCGTGCCCTCCAGCAGCTTGATCACGACCGGCGCACCGCCGACCCGCTCGATCGCGGGGATCACGTCGGCGCGGTCCCGCACGAAGGTCGTCGCCGGCATGCTGATGTTGTGTCGCGACAGGATCTGCGAGGCGCGCAGCTTGTCGCGCGAGTTCGAGATCCCGTTGGCGGTGTTGGGCGTGTAGACGTCCATCTGCTCGAACTGCCGCACGACGGCGGTGCCGAAGTAGGTGATCGAGTTGCCGATCCGCGGGAGGATCGCGTCGTAGTCCGACAGCTGCTTGCCGCGGAACTGCAGGTCCGGAAGGTCACCGGAGAGGTCGATGGCGAAGCGCAGCGTGTTGAGCACCTTGACCTGGTGGCCCCGGTCGAGTGCCGCCGTACGCAGGCGCTGGGTGCTGTAGGACCGCGGAGCGCGGGAGAGGATCGCGAGCTTCATTCCCGTCCTGATCGGAGTGCCTGCTTGGATGGGTACGTGGTCAGCCCCCATTCAAGCAGCCCGCCGGTGGTCGCCGGCTGGCGAGAGTGGGTCCGCCTGCCCGGCCTGGGGGTGGGACCCGTCAAGGCCAAGCTCGACAGCGGTGCCCGGACCTCGGCGCTGCATGCGTTCGACCTGACGCACTTCGAGCGCGACGGCGCCGACTGGGTGCACTTCTCGGTCCACCCGTGGCAGCGATCGGCCGAGGACGCGGTCTACGTCGAGTGCCCGGTCCACGACCGCCGCACGATCCGCAGCTCGACCGGTCACACCCAGGAGCGCTTCGTGGTCCTCACCGAGCTCGAGCTGCTCGGCACGACCGTGACCACCGAGGTGACCCTGACCCGCCGCGACGAGATGGGCTTCCGGATGCTCGTCGGCCGCGAGGCGCTGCGCCAGGGCTTCCTCGTCGACTCGGGCCGCTCGTACCTCGGCGGCCGCCCGCCGCGGAAGGTCCGCCGCAAGAACCGGGGAGTGGCCAGGTGACCCGGCGTGGCGCGTGAGTCCTTCGCGATCGGCAACGTGCGGGTCCGCGCCGGCGCGACCAAGGAGGTCGAGCTGCCGATCACCCGGCTGGTGACCGGTGGCGATGTCAGCCTCCCGGTGCGCGTCGTCCACGGCCGCGAGCCGGGCCCGACCGTGTGGGTGAACGCTGCCATCCACGGCGACGAGGTCATGGGCGTCGAGGTTATCCGGCAGGCGATGGCAACGCTCACGGCCCGCTCCTTCCGGGGCACCCTGGTCGCCGTACCCGTGGTCAACGTGCTCGGCTTCATGACCGGCGACCGCTACCTGCCGGACCGCCGCGACCTCAACCGCTCCTTCCCCGGCTCGGCGCGCGGCTCCCTGGCCAGCCGGATCGCGCACCTGTTCATGACCGAGGTCGTCAGCAAGTGCGACGTCGGCCTCGACCTGCACACCGCGGCGGACCGGCGCGCCAACCTGCCCCAGATCCGCGCCGACCTCGACGACCCGCGCACCCGCGAACTGGCCGAGGCGTTCGGAGCACCGGTGATGCTGCACGCCCGGCTGCGTGACGGGTCCCTGCGCCAGGCCGCGCGCGACCGCGGCGCGACCGTGCTGCTCTACGAGGCCGGCGAGGCACTGCGCTTCGACGAGGACGCGATCGCCGTCGGCGTGCGCGGCGTACGACGGGTGCTCGCCTCCCTCGGCATGATCGACCCCGAGCCGGAGGCCGACGCGCTCGACGTCGTGGAGTCCCGGTCGAGCAACTGGGTCCGCGCCCGCGGCACCGGCATCCTGCACCTCGACGTCCACCTCGGCGAGTGGGTCGAGGCGGGCCAGCGCCTGGGCGGGCTGTCCGACACCTTCGGCCGCCGGGTGCGGCTGGTGCACGCCGACCGGCCGGGCATCGTGATCGGCCTGACCCGGGCTCCGATCGTGAACGCCGGCGACGCGCTGGTGCACGTCGCGACACCGGTCTGAGGGCGGGCTGGCTGCGCATCGGTGGGTCGCGCGGGGGCTGGACGCCGGCCGGCGGCGGTGCGGTAGCTGGTCGGGCTCTCAAGCAGCAGCGACGGAGGAGCTGGGTGGGTGGCTGGGTCCGGCGGCCGGGCTTCAGTCCGGCGGCGCGTGACGACCCCCTCGAATGGTCAAAGACCGCAGATTTCCGGGCGAATTCTCTGCGGTTTGTGACCACTCGAGGGGGTCACCGAGCGCGCAGCGGACATCACGGGACGGGCGGCCGCGTCAGCGGCGGCGCGGACGAAGTCCGCGCCGACAACCGCGCCGCCCATCCGA
>NZ_LMIT01000012.1:66783-212224 GCF_001428825.1 Nocardioides sp. Root240
GCAGGAGGCCCCGAACCAGGATCCAGCAGCGAGAAGTCAGGACGAGCCACGCGCGACCGAGCCAACCGGACCACCCCCTCAGGCGTCTGATCGGGCATGAAGACGTCCCTCGGCCCCGCCGCCCTCTCCGCTGTCCTGTCCCTCGCCGTCGTCGGTCTCGCCGGCTGCGGTGACGACGAGCCCACCGCGGTGCCCGATCCGGCGCCCACGAGGACCTCCACCTCATCGAGCGACGAGCCCGACGAGGCCGCTCCCGAGCAGGCGATCACGGTGGAGGGCCCGGCCGACCTGGTCCGGATCTTCACCGAGAAGGAGGTCGCGCAGCTCCCGGCCGGCACGCCGACCGTCGCGGACGACGGCACGGAGCTCAGCGCCCAGCTCCTGGAGCGCGACGGCAAGGACCTGCTCCAGGTGCAGGACGGCACCGAGGTCATGACCGCGACGATCCCGGAGGACTCCGACACGCCGTACCTCCTCGACGTGCAGCTGGAGCTCGGCCAGGCCGGAGCCGGCTGGATCGTCGGCCACGAGGGCGGTGACTCCACGCGGTTGCAGGTGTACGTCGTCCGCGACGGCGAGCTGGTCGCGGCCCGGACGAGCGGGGGCGACCCGGACCTCGGCGGTGGCTTCACCGCGGACGGCGGGTCGCGCACCACGTGGTTCAGCGAGGCGGGCGGGCCGTGGACGCGTGTCGCGACCGGGAAGCCCGACCAGTACCGGCTCTACCGCTGGGCGGTCAGCGGCCCCGGCGAGGGCGGGGGCACCGACGACCTGGCCCCGCTGCTGCGGGCCGAGGACCTCGGCACCGCCTGCATGGCGGAGTCCGCGACGTCGATCGTCGTGAGGCGCTGCTGACCCCCTCCCATCCGATCGGGGGGTCGGCGACGAACACCTCCCATGAAGGCACGACTCCTCTGGTCCGCGTACGGCATCCTCGCAACGCTGGTCGGGGTGGGTCTGGCCCACCTCGCAGCAGCGCTCACCGATCCGGCGGCCTCCCCCGTCCTCGCCGTCGGGTCGACGGTCATCGACCTCACCCCGACGCCCATGAAGGACTGGGCGATCGAGCAGTTCGGCAGCTCCGACAAGACCGTGCTCGTCGGATCGGTCATGGCCGGGGTCCTCGTCCTGGCCGCGATCGCCGGCGCGGTCGCCCGCCGGCGGCTCGCCGTGGGCATGGGCATGCTCGTCGGTCTGGTCGCCGTCGCGGCGGTCGCCGCCCTGCTGCGACCCAGCGCCGAGCCGACCGACGTCTTCCCGAGCCTGGTCGCGGCCGTCACCGGCCCGCTGGCCCTCCGGCTCCTGGCCCGGACGCAGCAGCATGCCGAGACCGACGGTTCGCGGCGAACGGTGCTGCTCACCGCGGCCGCACTGACCGCTGCCGCCGCCGTCGGCGGCCTCGCCGGCCGGGTCGTCTCCTCGGTCCGCGCCCGTCCCGAGGACATCGCGCTGCCCGACCCCACCGATCCCGCCCCCGCCTTCCCCCGCGGCCTCGACGACCAGGTCCCGGGGATCACGCGTTTCCGCACGTCGAACGACGACTTCTACCGCGTCGACACGCGGCTCGACGTCCCGGTGATCAGCAGCGAGGACTGGACCCTGACCATCGACGGCGACGTCGACACGAAGGTCGTCCTCACCTTCGACGACCTGCTGGACATGCCGATGATCGAGCGGGACATCACGGTCACCTGCGTGTCCAACAGCGTCGGCGGTCCGTACGTCGGCGGCGCCCGCTGGCTCGGCGTACGGCTCACCGACGTGCTCGACCTCGCCGGCATCGACCGCACGAAGGCCGACCAGATCCTCTCCACCGACTTCGACGGCATGACGATCAGCACGCCGCTCGACCTCGCGACGGACGGGCGCGACGCCATCCTCGCGGTCGGCATGAACGGCGAGCAGCTGCCGCGCGAGCACGGATTCCCCGTACGGATGGTGATTCCCGGCCTCTACGGCTTCATCAGCGCCACCAAGTGGCTCAGCCGGCTGACCCTCACGACGTACGACGACCAGAAGGCGTACTGGACCGAGCGGGACTGGGCGACCGACGCCCCCATCAAGATCTCCGCCCGGATCGACACCCCGAAGGCGCTGGCCCAGCTGGACGCGGGGGACACCGTGATCGGTGGTGTCGCCTGGGCGCAGGAGCGCGGCGGCATCGCGAAGGTCCAGGTCCGCATCGACGGCGGCGCCTGGGAGGACGCACAGCTCGGCCCGAACGCGGGCGAGGACTACTGGCGACAGTGGTTCCACCGCTGGCCCGCGAAGTCGGGATCGCACCGGATCGCCGTGCGCGCCGTCTCCGGCGACGGTGAGCCGCAGACCGCGGCCCGCGCCGAGCCCTTCCCTGACGGCGCGAGCGGCATCCACGAGCTGCTCGTCACCGTCAAGTGACCTGCATCACCAGAAGTTCTGCCGATCCGACCCATCCGGTTCCGGCACGGCACCGAAGTACTCACGAGAACAAACACCGCAAGCCCCTCCTGAAAGGCATCACCATGAAGCTTCAGAAGATCCGCCGCTCCGCCGGTGCCGGCATCGCCGTCCTGGCCCTGACCGCCACCTTCGCCGCGTGCAGCAGCGAGGACGACGAGCCGAAGAGCGGCTCGGACGACACCTCCTCCGACACCTCGGACAGCCCGATGGCCGAGGGCGCGGCTGCGGACACCTTCGGCCCCGGCTGCTCCGCCATCCCGACCTCGGGCAAGGGCTCGTTCGA
Source organism: Nocardioides sp. Root240 (assembly GCF_001428825.1). Taxonomy (GTDB): domain Bacteria; phylum Actinomycetota; class Actinomycetes; order Propionibacteriales; family Nocardioidaceae; genus Nocardioides. The sequence continues at coordinate 69,506 of NZ_LMIT01000012.1, forward strand.
CGGCATGGTCAAGGACCCGGTCGCCACCGCTGCCAGCAACAACCCGCTGCTCAGCACGCTGGTCACCGCTGTCACCAGCATCGACGGCCTGGCCGACACCCTGAACGGCGCCGAGGCGCTGACCGTGTTCGCGCCGTACAACGACGCGTTCGCCGAGATCCCGGCCAAGGACCTCAACGGCCTGGTCATGGAGGGCAAGGAGAAGGGCGACCAGAGCACCCTCTACAAGATCCTCGCCCACCACGTGCTCGGCGCCAACGACAAGGCCGACGCCGTCGTCGGCAAGCAGGACACGCTCGTGGGCGACCAGCTCACGATCTCCGGTGACGCCGAGTCGGGCATGACCGTGTCCGACGGCACCGTCACCGCGAACGTGCTCTGCGGCAACATCCCGACCGCCAACGCGACGGTCTACGTCATCGACAAGGTGCTGACCGGGGTCAAGTGACCCCTCGTCAGGACTGACTGACTCCGGAAGGATCAGCACCATGGATCCGGTCACCGGCAACGCGGCCGGCGCCCCCCACCAGGGGGCGCCGGCCGGCGCGGTCCCCGACCTCGGCGCGCTGCTCAAGCGCTCCGCACGCGGCGACGAGGCCGCGTTCGCCGAGCTGTACGACGCCACGGCGGCCCGTGCCCACGGGCTCGTGCTGCGGGTCGTCCGGGACCGCGCCCAGGCCGAGGAGGTCACCCAGGAGGTGTTCCTCGAGGTCTGGCGCCAGTCCGGCCGGTACGACGCCGACCGGGGCAGCGCCCTGGCCTGGCTGATGACCATCGCCCACCGCAAGGCGGTCGACCGGGTCCGCAGCGCCGAGGCGGCGACGCGACGCGACGTCACCTACGAGGAGACCAACCGTTCCGTCGCGCACGACGAGACGGCCGAGGCGGCGCACGCCTCGCTCGAGGCGAGGCGGGTCCGGGCCGCTCTCGCCCACCTGACCGACGTCCAGCGCGAGGCCATCGAGCTGGCGTACTTCGGCGGCTACACCCACACCGAGGTGGCCGCCCTGCTCGACCTACCGGTCGGGACCGCAAAAACCAGAATCCGCGACGGCTTGATCAGGCTGCGCGACTCGATCGGAGTAGGACGATGACCGATCACGACCTGCACGCGCTCTCCGGCGCGTACGCCCTCGACGCGCTCGACGACGACGAGCGAGCCCGGTTCGAGGCCCACCTGGCCGACTGCGCCGGCTGCCGCGAGGAGGTGGCCAGCCTCGGCGAGGCCGCCGCCCTGCTCGGCACCGAGCCGGTCGAGCCGCCTGCCGCGGTCCGCGACGCGGTCCTCAGCGGGATCCGGTCGATCCGTCCGTTGCCTCCGATCACCTCCGAGCCGGCGGCCGAGCCCGTCGACGACCTCGCCGCCCGACGGACCCGACGATCGCTGGTGCAGCGCATCGCCGGGACCCCGCTCATCGCCGCAGCCGCCGTGGTGCTGCTGCTGGCGGTCGGCACCGCCTGGCTGCGGCCGTGGACCGAGGACCCGACCCCGCCGCCCGCGACGGCCGTCGAGCAGGTGCTTCGCGCCGCCGACGCGACCCGCGTGGACAAGGAGTTCCCCGACGGATCGCGCGCCACGGTCGTCCTCTCCCGCAGCCTGGGCGGCGCGGTGATCCAGACCGAGGACATGGCTCCCGCTCCCCAGGGCAAGGTCTACGAGCTCTGGCTGCAGCGCCCTGACGGCGCGATGGTGCCGGCCGGCCTGATGCCGGACGACCCCGACGCCGAGCTGCGTCTCGAGGGTGACGCCACCCACGCCAAGGCCGTCGGCATCACCATCGAGCCGGACGGCGGCTCGGAGCTCCCGACGACCACGCCCATCGCCGTCCTGGACCTGGCGACCTGATGTCCACGACCACGACACCACGGCGGATCGCCGTGGTGGGCTCCGGCGTCGCCGGACTCACCGCGGCCTATGTCGCCTCGCGCCCCGCCAACGGCACCCACGTGACGCTGCTCGAGGCCGACGACCGACTCGGCGGGCACGCCGACACCCACGACGTGACCGACCCGACCGGGCGCGCGCTGCGCATCGACAGCGGCTTCATCGTGCACAACCGCCGCACCTACCCGGTCCTGCTGCGGCTGTTCGCCGAGCTCGGCGTCCCGACCCAGGAGTCGGAGATGTCGATGTCGATCAGCGACGAGGCGACCGGCCTGGAGTGGGCCGGCGCGCTGGGCCGGCGCGGCGTCTTCCCGTCCGGCACGGGCAACCACCGCAACCCGGCGTACCTGCGGATGCTGCGGGAGGTCCCGCGCTTCCACCGCCGCGCCCGCCGGTTGCTGGAGGCCGCCACGGACCCCGCGGCGGACCCGACGACGCTCGCCGCCTTCCTCGACGAGGGCCGCTTCTCGCCGTACTTCCGGCGGCACTTCATGGAGCCGCTCGTCGCGGCGGTGTGGTCCTGCGACCCCGACACCGCGCTCGACTACCCCGCTGCCTACCTCTTCGCCTTCCTCTCCCACCACGGGATGCTGCAGGTCTTCGGCTCGCCGCCCTGGCGCACCGTGACCGGCGGGTCCCGCACCTACGTCGATGCGGTCGCCGCCGCGCTCAGGGGGAGCGGCGCCGAGATCCGCACCGGCGCACCGGTCGTCTCCGTCAAGGAGACGACCGGTGGTGTGGAGGTACGCACGGCCGCGGGCCTCGAGGAGTACGACGCCGTCGTCATCGCCACGCACCCGGAGCAGGCGATCGCCCTCCTCGCCGAGCCCACCTCCGCCCAGCGCGAGGTCCTCGGCGCGCTGCCCTACAGCCCCAACACGGCACTCCTCCACACCGACGAGCGGCTGATGCCGGGGGCCACCGACACCCACGCGTCGTGGAACTTCCGGCGTCCCGCCGCCGACCGCGCGGGTGTGCTGGTGACCTACGACATGACCCGTCTGCAGCGACTCCCCACGGGCACCCGCTACCTCGTGACGCTCGGCGGGGAGGACCTGGTCGACCCGGCCACCGTGATCGCCCGACGGGAGTACGCCCACCCGCTCTACACGCCGTCCTCGGTCGCCGCGCAGCGCCGGCTCCCCGAGCTCGACAGCGACCGCCTGGCCTTCGCCGGGGCCTACCACGGGTGGGGCTTCCACGAGGACGGTGCGCGGTCCGGCCTGAAGGCTGCCGAGCGGCTGGGCCTGCTGTGGGGGGGCCCAGTCGCGCCGGCGAACGTGGTGCGCGACGAGGTCGCCGCCACGTCGTACCGGACCACCTTGGTCCACCAGCGGCGCGAGCCGATCGCGAACCGGTTCGAGCACCGCACCCGCCTGTGGGTGGTCGACCTCGACCGCGTGGACGCGCACGGCCGTGCGCCCGGCGGGCGTGGCCGGTTCCTCGGCCGCGACCACTTCGACGGCGACACCGACTCGGTGCGCGAGGGCCTCGACCGGTTCCTGGCCGCGCACGACCTCGACCTGCGGGGCGGCCGCGCCCTGATGGCCGCGCACTCCCGCGCGTTCGGCCAGTGCTTCAACCCGATCACGGTCCACTGGTGCTGGAAGGACCGTGACGGGAGAGGCCGTCCCGCAGCCACCGTCGTCGAGGTGCACAACACCTACGGCGGCCGGCACTCCTACCTGCTCGACACCGACGAGCACGGGCGCGCCGTGGTCGACAAGGCGCTCTACGTCTCCCCGTTCCACGGCACCGACGGCCACTACGAGGTCATCGCCCCGCCGCCTGATCCGACGACCGGTCGGCTCCGGCTCGCCGTGGGCCTGCGCACCGACGACGGCGCGCGCTTCGACGCGGGCCTGACCGGCGAACCGGCCCCCGCTCCCCTGCTCCCGCTCGCCAGCCTCCGCGGCGCCGCGCTCATCCGGGCGCACGGCATCGCGCTGTGGCTGCGGCGCCTCCCCGTCCAACCCCGCCCCGCCGACGAGCGGAGCCTCCAGGAAGGCAGCATCCGATGACTGTCACCGACACCCGTGCCACCGCCCCCTGGACGAGCCTGCAGGCCGCCCCCGAGGGCCGGATCTCCGCCCGGATCGCCGAGCGCCTGTTCCGCTCGGCCGTGTCCCGGCTGCACGTCACCGTGCGTCTGGAGCACACCGACCGGCCGGCGGAGGTGCTCGGTCTCGGCGGACCGGCCGTCGTGGTCCACCGGCCCGACGAGCTGTTCGCCCGGATCGGGCGCGACAAGCTGATCGGCTTCGGCGAGTCCTACATGACCGGCGCCTGGTCCGAGGACGGCCAGCTCGGTGACGGCACGCTCGGCGACTTCCTCACCGTGCTCGCTGCGGACGTCGCCCGCCTCGTGCCGCCTGCCCTCCAGCGGCTGCGGGCGTTCGTGACACCCCGGCTGCCCCGCAGCCACCGCGGCACCCGCGAGAACACGCAGGCCAACGTGGCGCACCACTACGACCTGTCCAACGACCTGTTCGCCGCCTTCCTCGACCCGACCCTGTCGTACTCGGCGGCACTCTTCGAGGACCTCGAGAGCGCGCTGACCGAGGACTTCGCCGCGGCCCAGCACCGCAAGATCGACCGGCTGCTCGACCAGGCCGGCGTCGGCGCGGGCACCCGCCTCCTCGAGATCGGCACCGGCTGGGGCGAGCTGGCGATCCGGGCAGCCGCTCGCGGCGCCGAGGTCCGCTCCATCACGCTGTCCGTCGAGCAGCAACAGCTCGCCCGCGAGCGGATCGCCGCCGCTGGCCACGCCGACCGGGTCGTCGTCGACCTGTGCGACTACCGCGCGCTGCTCGACGAGCCCGCCGGCCGGTACGACGCCGTGGTCTCCGTGGAGATGATCGAGGCCGTCGGCTGGGAGTTCTGGCCGACGTACTTCCGCACGCTGGACCACGTCCTCGCCCCGGGCGGGACGGTCGCGATCCAGGCCATCACCATGCCGCACGACCGGATGCTCGCCACCCGGTCGACGCACACCTTCATCACCAAGTACATCTTCCCCGGCGGCGCGCTTCCCTCCGTCCGGGCGATCCGCGAGACCGTCGAGGAGCACACCACGCTGCGGATCGTCGACGAGCTCGCCTTCGGCGCGCACTACGCGCCGACCCTGCAGCGGTGGGACCGCGCCTTCCTCGGCGCCCGCGAGCGCGTGGCCGCGCTCGGCTTCGACGAGACGTTCGTCCGGATGTGGCACTTCTACCTCGAGTACTGCCGCGGCGGCTTCGCCGCCGGCTACATCGACGACCACCAGCTGACGTTCACCCGGGAGGCGTGATGACCAGCGTGATGCATCACCGCCCGTCGGCCGCCCCGGCCGACGGTGGCGTCGCCGCCCGCCTCGAGGGGGCGCTGCGCCCCTTCGTCGGCGGCTCCCTCCCGGTCCGCCTCGTGGCGTGGGACGGCTCGCAGGCGGGGCCTGACCTGGCACCCGTCGTGGAGCTGCGCTCGCCCGACGCCCTGCGGCGGCTGCTGTGGCACCCCGGCGAGCTCGGCGCCGCCCAGGCCTACGTGGCCGGCGAGCTGGACGTTCCCGGCGACCTGGACGCGGCGCTGACCCACGCCTTCGCCGTCGCCGCCGAGCGCGGGCTGTCGGGACGACGGCCCGGCCTGCGCGCCCTGACCGGAGCGGTGCGGGCGGCCTTCGGCCTGGACCTCGTGGGCCGTCCGCCCGCTCCTCCGGCCACCCAGGCGCGGATCCGCGGCCGGCTGCACAGCAAGGACCGCGACCGCCAGTCGATCAGCCACCACTACGACACCACCGCGGACTTCTACGCGCAGATCCTCGACCCCGAGACGATGGCCTACTCCTGCGGCTACCACTCCTCTCCCGAGCAGCCGCTCGCCGAGGCGCAGCACGCCAAGCTCGACCTCGTGGGCCGCAAGCTGGGCCTGAAGCCCGGCATGCGGCTGCTCGACGTCGGCTGCGGCTGGGGGTCGCTGTCCCTGCACGCGGCGGAGCAGTTCGGCGCCCGCGTCACCGGGGTGACCATCTCGAAGGAGCAGAAGCAGTTCGCCGAGGCGGCAGCGCGGCGGCGGGGCCTCTCCGACCTCGTCGAGTTCCGGCTGTGCGACTACCGCGACGCCGTGCCGCTGCGCGGCGCGGAGTACGACGCCGTCGCGTCGCTGGAGATGGGCGAGCACGTCGGCCAGGCCAACTACCCGACGTACGCGCAGGTGCTGCACGACTCCGTCCGCCCCGGCGGCCGGGTGCTCGTCCAGCAGATGTCGCGCACCGGGCGCTGGCCCGGCGGCGGCCCGTTCATCGAGTCCTTCATCGCCCCCGACATGCACATGCGACCGGTCGGCGAGACCGTCGGGCTGCTCGAGGCCTCCGGCCTGGAGGCGCGCGACGTGCACGCCCTGCGGGAGCACTACGTGCTGACCGTCGCCGGCTGGCTGGAGCGCTTCGAGGCCAACATCGACGCGATCACCGCGCTCGTCGGCGAGGAGCTCGTCCGGGTCTGGCGGCTCTACCTCGTCGGCGGCTCGATGGCCTTCCGCGACGGCCGGATGGGCGTCGACCAGATCCTGCTCGTCCGCCCCGGCGGCGACCACCACCTGCCCTGGACGCGGTCCTGGTGATCGCGTCCGTCCTGGTCTCCCTGGGGACCGCCCTCGCGGCCGCGGCACTCGTCATGGGGGTGACCGCCGCGGCCGCGCAGCGGCAGGGCCGGGTCGCGATCGTCGACGTCGCCTGGGGCCTCGGCTTCGTCGTCGCCGCGCTCGCCTGCGGGGCCGTCGCGCTCGCCCGCGACACCGGTGACCCGCTGCGGACCTGCTTCCTCGTCGCGATCGTCGTGGTCTGGGGCCTGCGCCTGGCCGCGCACATCCACCGCCGCAGCGCCGGTCACCGCGACGAGGACCCGCGCTACGAGAAGCTGCTCGGCGGCCCGCTGTCCGCCGTCGGCATCGGGGTCGCGGTCCGCAAGGTGTTCCTGGTCCAGGGCCTGGCGCTCGCCCTCATCGCGCTCCCGGTCGCCGTGGGCGTCGTGCTCGAGGTCCGGTGGTGGCCGCTCGTCGTCGCCGGCGGCGTGCTGTGGCTCGTCGGCCTGGTGTTCGAGGCCGTCGGCGACGCCCAGCTGGCGGCGTACCGTGCCCAGCCCCGGGAGACCCGGCCGCAGGTGCTCGACTCCGGCCTGTGGGCGTGGACCCGCCACCCCAACTACTTCGGGGACGCGTGCGTGTGGTGGGGCACCTGGCTCGCCGGCGGCCTCGCGTCCGGCTGGGTCGCCGGGCTCGCGACGCTGGTGGCACCGCTGGCGATGACGTACTTCCTGGTCTTCGCCACCGGCGCCCGGCTGCTCGAGCAGACCATGATGCAGCGGCCCGGCTACCCCGAGTACGCCGCCCGGACCTCGGGCTTCGTGCCCCGGCCGCCACGACGCTGAGCCCGGCATCACCTGCCGTAGATGCCGATGCCCATCTCGAGGCCGTCGACCGGCTTGGTCCAGTCGCGCCCGTCCTTGTCGGTCAGCCGCACCGTGAAGGTGATGTTGCGGTCCGCGGCGAACCGGCGCTCGCGCACCGTGCCGTCCGCGTCGGTCCGCCGGCCGACCAGGGTCGCGCCGCCGTCCTCCAGCTTCGGGCCGTAGAGGTAGGCCGCAGGGTCGTCGTCGGGCGCTCCGCCCTTGCCGCAGCTGACCTCCAGCACCTGCCAGCCGAGCACGTCCACCGTGATCCACGGCATGCTCGGCCCGGCCTCGACCTGGTCCGCGGACGTGCAGTGGATCGCGAACTGGACGTCGCGGGGCAGCACGGTGCTGCGCTCGAAGATGCGCTCGCCGGGCTCGGCCAGCATGGCGGCGCGGTAGTGGTAGCCACCGGCCTCCGAGGGGAAGGTCGGCGCCTCGTCCACGGGTGCGCGGTCCTCCGTGCCGGACACGACCGGCGGGTGGTCGTCGCGCTGCGGGCCCGCGACGGCGTACCAGCTGCCGCCGGCGACCACCGCGGCCGCGAGACCCGCCGCGACGGCGGCCCTCCGGCGTCGTACGACGGTGACCCGGTGGGCCACGGCACCCGGGCGGGCCGCGAGGTCGTGGTCGACCTCGGGCGCGTGGGCACCGAGGGTCTCCTTGAGGTCGTCGAGCGAGCTCATCGCGGGTCCTCCTCGATCGTCAGGGCGGGGTCGATGCGCAGCTTCGCGAGGGCCCGGCTGGCCTGGCTCTTCACGTTGCCGACGCTGCAGCCGAGGACCCGTGCGGTCTCGGCCTCGGTGAGGTCCTCGAAGTAGCGCAGCACCACGACCGCGCGCTGCTTGCGCGGCAGCCGGCCGAGCGCCGACCAGAGGTCGTGGCTGGCGTCGCTGTGAGCGTGCACGTCGCCGGTGGGTGCGGGCTCCGGGAGCTCGTCGGTCGCGTGCTCGCCGTTCCAGCGCCGGCGCCACCACGTGGCGTAGGTGTTGACGAGGATCCGGCGGACGTAGGCCTCCGGCTCGCCGTCGATCCGCCGCCACGCGAACCAGGCCTTGGCGAGCGCCGTCTGGAGCAGGTCCTCGGCGAGGGGGTGGTCGCGGGTCAGCAGGTAGGCCGTGCGGAGCAGGGCGCTCGACCGGGCGCCGACGAAGGCGTCGAAGTCGGCCCGAGCCTCCACCGGTCCTCCTGTCGATCCCCGTGCTCCCTGCGCCCGCGGCAGGGATTGCGTAGCGTTCACATGCTCTTCCACCACCCGGGACCCGAGAAGGGTTGCACGCCACCTAGGCTCCTTTTGTGAGCGCGAACGACGAGTACCTCCGACTGGCCTCCGCCGACAACTTCCGCGACGTCGCCGGCACCGGCTACGCCACGGTCGACGGCGGCCGGCTGCGCACCGGGGTCTTCTTCCGCTCCAACGACCTGCGCCTCACCGACGTCGACCTCACCGCTCTGCAGGCGATCGGCCTGCGCGCGATCATCGACCTCCGCTCCCCGACCGAGATCGCCCTGCACCCCGACCCCGAGGTCCCCGGCGCCGAGCCGCTCCACTTCGACTCCATCGGCATCCCGATCGAGCGCCTCTCCAGCCTGACCAGCCGCGCCGAGGCCGTCGCACTGATGGACGAGGTCTACCGCGGCTTCGTCGACCAGGAGCGCTGCCGCGTCGCCTTCGGCGGCGTGCTCCGCCAGCTCGCCACCGGCGGCCCCCAGCTCTTCCACTGCTCGCAGGGCAAGGACCGCACCGGCTGGGTCGCCGCCCTCCTGCTCCACATCGCCGGCGTCGACGACCCGACCATCCAGAGCGACTACCTGCTGACCAACGCCAGCAGCGCGGCCAGCCGGGCCCGCGTCGAGGCCGAGATCGAGAAGCACGGCGGCCCCGAGCTCGTCGCGGTCTACGAGCCGACGCTCGTCGTCGCGATGGAGTACCTCGACACCGCGTGGACGGCCGTCGAGGAGCGCTACGGCGACCGGGCGACGTACCTGCGTGAGGGGCTCGGCCTCGACGAGGCCACCCTGGCCACCCTGCGCGGGCTGCTCCGGGCGGAGTAGGCGGAGCCTCAGATCGCGGGCGGCGGCGGCAGCTGGAACGGCTGCGTCGGCTCGTCGACCGCCTCGGGCCGCGGCGGCATGCCGGGCAGGTGCTGCTTGATGACCTTCTCGGTGCGCGGGTCGAGGACGATGTCGTGGGTGTCGCCGTCGCGCCCCTCGAACCGGACCGCGACGGTCTCGAAGCCCTTGTGCCGCTGCATCTGGGCGTACATGGCGTACGCGCGGCGGTCGGCCTCGGTGAGGTCGACGGAGTCGGTGAACGGCGTCAGCAGGGCCCGCGGCCAGAGCCGGCGGGCGAGGACGACGTTGACCTCGATGCCGAGCACGCCCATGACCGCACCGATGTAGAGCAGGCCCATCAGGCCGAGGACCAGGCCGAAGGTCTGGTTCATGCTGTTGTTCTCTGCGCTGGCGATCACGTTGGTGGCGTAGGCGGTCCCGATCCACTGCAGGAACTGCCACAGCACCGCGACGGTGAAGCCACCCGGCGCGGCCCGGATGCCGCGGTCGCGGATCGCGCGCGCGGCGGCCATCCGCAGCAGCACGGTCATCAGCGAGCCGAGCAGCCCGATGGTGACCAGCCGGACCAGCCAGTGGAACCAGCCGTGGCGCGAGAGGCTGCCGACGAGGTTGGTCTCGGTCAGCAGCACGGAGCCGACGGAGATGCCGAAGATCGCCAGCCCGGCGACCAGCAGCAGGAAGAGGCTGTTGACCCGGGTCATCACGGGGTGCGGGCGGCTGTTGCGCGGCACCGCCCAGGCCGCCGACTGCACGTTCTGCAGGGCGAGGCCGAGGCCGAGCGCACCGTAGAGCGCGGTCAGCGAGCCGACGATGATGCCGCCCGTCGAGCCCTGGATGCCTTCGGGTCGGCCGAGCGCGTCACCGATGATCGGGAACTGCCCGAGGGCGGAGTCGAGGACCTGCTCCTGCAGCGCGGGGCGGCCGTCAAGGATGAAGCCGAGGATCGACGTCGCGAGCAGCAGGAGCGGGAAGATCGAGAGGAAGGCGTAGAAGGTCAGGATCGCCGCGAGGTAGTTGCCCTGGTCGTCGAAGAACTTGTAGATCACGGCCAGGGGGAAGCCGAACACCGAATTGCGGCGCTGCCCGCGATCGATGTCTCCGACGACTCCCACACGCGAAACCTATGACATCGGGTACGACGACCAGCGGAGCACCGCCTGAAACGGCGCCCGGAGCAGCTCAGGCGAGCAGCGCGGCGATCAGGACCGCGACCGGCGCGGAGGCCAGCGTGGTCACGAAGATGGCGTCGCGCGCGAGCAGGATGCCGCGGTCGTAGCGGGTCGCGACGACGAAGACGTTCTGCGCGGTCGGCAGCGCCGAGAGCAGGGTGACGGCGAACAGGTCGTGGTCGCCGAGGCCGACCACGAAGCGTCCGACGAGGTACGCCGCGACCGGCTGCACCACCATCTTCAGCAGTGACACCGTCGCCAGCGCCCGCGGCGTCACGCCGCGGCCGGGCAGCGGACCGAGCCGGAGCGCGACGCCGTACGCGATCAGCATCGCGGGGACCGCCATCCCGCCGACGAGCTCCAGCGGCCGGTGCGCCACCTCGGGCAGCTCGGTGTCGGTGATCGCGAGGGCGAGGCCGAGGAAGGAGGCGATGGTCAGCGGGTTGGTCACCGGTCGCGACAGGATCTTGCCGAGCGAGGGGCGCTCGGGACTGGTCACCACGTCGAGCACCGTCAGCGCCAGCGGCTGCAGGACGAGGAGCTGCATCATCAGGGCCGGTACGACGAGCGCCGCGTCGCCCAGCGCGTAGGCCGCGATCGGGATGCCGAGGTTGCCCGCGTTGACGTACGCCGAGCACAGCATCGCGATGACCGCGGTGCCCTGGTCCAGCCGCCGCCAGACCGCGATCGCGACCATGATCCCCGCGCTCACCACGACGCCGGCGGCGGTCGCGACGAGCGGGCCGGACAGCACGCGCGAGGGGTCGGAGTCCTCCAGCACGGTGACCAGCAGTGCCGGGCTGGCGAGGTAGAACGCGGTCAGCGACAGGCTGCGCTGGCCCTTCGCGTCCACGATCCCGACGTGCGCGAGCAGGGCGCCGAGGGCGATGACGATCGCGATCGTCACGAAGCCCTCGAGCACACCTCCCACGGGTCGATCCCACCACCCGCGTCGCGCGTCAGGCCAATCGTGCCCGGAAGCCCCGGCCGGAGGTCGCGGCGTAGCGGTAGCGGCTGCGCACCGCGCGCGACCCGAAGTCGAGCACCCCGCCGACGTCGAAGCGGAAGAGCATCTCCCAGCGACCCGAGCCCTCGTCGGCGTACGCCGTGACCTGGCTGCCGCGGACCGCCATGGCCAGGCGCGCGCCGGGCCGCGAGAGGTCGACGGTGCCGTCGAGGGTGCGGACCGGCTCGGCCCCCGCGTCGACCAGGCGACCGCGGTGGCGCAGCTCCCAGCGCAGCCCGCGACGGCGGTGGGAGTAGCGCAGCACCAGGTGGTTGTCGGCGTCCTGCACGACGCCCAGGCGGAGCTGGCGGTGGCCGGCCGCGAGGAGCGGGGCGGTGGCGAGGGACAGCGCGAAGCGCGCGGAGCCGACCGTCTGCACACTACGACGCAGCGGCGCGCCCGCCACCCGTCGGAAGCCGCCCGTCGACACGGCTCGGGGGTAGTCCGCGCTGCCCGGCGGAGGAGCGAACAGGTCGAGCTCGTCGAGGTGCCCGGCCAGCAGCCCGCCCAGCCGTTCGTGGATGTCGGGTGCACGGCGGGAGATGTCGTTGGTCTCGGCCGGATCGGCGACGAGGTCGAAGAGCTCGTCGCGGCCGTTGCGCAGCTGCCGGACCAGTTTGTAACCGCCCTGCCGGACCGCGGCGTGCGGGTGGCTGGAGCCGATGTGGTGCGGGTAGGCCCAGAACAGCGTGTCCCGGTCGGTCGTCGCGGTCCCGCGGATCACGCCGGTCAGGTCGATGCCGTCGACGCCCGCCGGGACGTCCGCCCCGGCGAGCCCGGCCGCGGTGGGCAGCACGTCGATCGTGCTCGCGAGCTCGGCGCTCACCCGGCCGGCGGCACCGGTGCCCGGCCACCAGGCGACCAGGGGGACCCGGATACCGCCCTCGTAGAGCTGGCCCTTGCCCCCGCGCAGCGGCCGGTTGGCGGCCCGGAGTGCGCCGCCGTTGTCGCTCGTGACCAGCAGGAGGGTGTTGCGCGCGATGCCGAGGTCCTTGAGGGTCCGTACGATCCGGCCGACCTGCTGGTCGATGCTCTCCAGCATCGCGGCCAGCACCGGTCGGGCACCGTCGACGCCGGCACCGTGCTTGTCGCGGTACTTCGCCAGCAGGCCGGGCTTGGCGCGCAGGTCGGAGTGCACGGCGTAGTTGGCGACGTGGAGGAAGAACGGCCGGCCGTGGTGGCGCCGGATGAACCCGGTGGCCTCCTGGGCGAGCCGGTCGGTGAGGTACTCGCCCGGGCTGCGGGCCGGCAGGCCGGGCAGGAAGAAGTAGGGGTGGAAGTAGTCGCCGCCGCCGATGTAGCGCTGCTCCGAGGCGATCACCTCGTCGAACCCGTGCGCGTACGGGTTGCCGGGCCGTGACCGGTAGCGACCGTGGTAGGTCTCGGTCAGGTGCCACTTGCCGATGTGGCCGGTGGTGTAGCCCCGTGGCGCGAGCACCTCGGGGAGGGAGCGGAAGCGCGTCGACAGGTGCAGGTCGCTCGCGGCCTCCTCGCCCCGCAGGTAGTCGGTGATGCCGGTGCGCCCGGGATAGCGGCCCGTCACGAGCGCGGCGCGCGTCGGCGAGCAGAGGGGCGCGGCGGCGTACGCCTGCGTGAACCGGGTGCCCTCGCGGGCCAGCCGGTCGATCTGCGGCGTCTCGTTGAAGGTGTTGCCGTAGCAACCGAGCTCGCGCCAGCCGAGGTCGTCGATCGTGACCACGATGACATTGGGGCGGTCGAGCGGGCGCCGCTGCGCGAGCGCGCCCGCGGAGGCCGGAGCCCCCTGCGTCGTCAGCGCGACCGCACAGCCCGCGCCCGCACCCTGGAGGACGGTACGACGGGTGGGCTGGGTCAGTGCGGTCATGCACAGATACTACATAGACTTACTCGACTTAAATCGCCGGACCCGCCGGGCAGTCGCTACTCCTCGACGTCGGGCTCCTGTGCCCGCTCCTGCTCCCGCCGCTGCGCCTCGTAGCGCTTCCGCTGCTCCTCGGCCCGCTCGCGGACCCTGCGCAGGAAGTCCTCGTCCTTCTCCGGGTCCTCCGCGGCGAAGCGGCCCCGCCGCTCGTACTCCGGGAATCCCGGCGCAGCGCCCTGCCCACGCGTCATCGGCCGCTCGACGACCGGCCGGCCGGCGACGAACCACGCGATCGAGCCCGCGAGCGGGAAGAACAGCACGATCAGCAGCCACCACGTCTTCGCGAGGTTGCGCACGCTGTCCTCGCGCGAGGTGATCACGTCGATCAGGCAGAAGAGCCAGAGCAGGCCGACGAGGGTGTAGGGCAGGAACCGCAGCATGGCGGGATCATGCCTGCTCGTCGGCGGTCGCGCGCCAGTTTCACCGGCTGACCGGTGAAACTGGCGTGCTTGGACGACGAAACTCACGCCTGGACGAGGAAACTTCGTCGTCCAAGCATGAGTTTCACCGGCCGGCCGGTGAAACTCCCGAAATCGCTCAGTACGACTTCGGAAGACCCAGCGAGTGCATGGCGACGAAGTTGAGGATCATCTCCCGGCTGACGGGGGCGATCCGGCCAAGCCGGGCGGCGACGAGCATGTTGCCGAGGCCGTACTCCTGGGTCAGGCCGTTGCCGCCGTGGGTATGGACGGCCACGTCGGTGGCGTTGCACGCGACCTCACCGCCGGCGTACTTGGCCATGTTGGCGTACTCCCCGGCCGTGAAGTCGTCCCCCGCGTCGTAGAGCGCGGCAGCCTTCTGCCAGAGCAGGCGGGCCTGCTCCAGCTCGATCTTCACCTTGGCGAGGGGGTGCGCGATGCCCTGGTGGGCGCCGATGGGCTGGTCCTTCCACACCGAGCGCTCCTTGGCGTACGCGACCGCCTTGTCGAGGGCGTAGCGGGCGAGGCCGCACGACATCGCGCCACCCATGATCCGCTCCGGGTTGAGGCCCGCGAAGAGCTGCCACAGGCCGCCGTCCTCGTCGCCGACGAGCGCGTCGACCGGGACGCGGACATCGTCGAGGAACAGCGTGAACTGCTTCTCCGGGGCGTTCCACGACATCGGGATCGGCTGCTTGGTGAAGCCCGGCGCGTCGGTCGGGACGACGAACAGCGCCGGCTTGAGCTTGCCGGTCTTCGCGTCCTCGGTGCGCGACACGATGAGCACCGACTGCGCCTCGTCGACGCCGGAGATGAAGGTCTTCTGGCCCTTGAGCACCCAGTGGTCGCCGTCGCGGGTCGCGGTGGTGGTGATCTGGTGCGAGTTCGAGCCGGCGTCGGCCTCGGTGATGCCGAACGCCATCAGGTGGGTGCCGTCCGCGATCGAGGGCAGCCACCGCTGCTTCTGCTCCTCGGTGCCGCAACGACTGATGATCGATCCGCAGATCGCCGGCGAGACGACCATCATCAGCAGCGGCGCACCGGCCGCGGCCGACTCCTCCAGCACCGCGGCCAGGTCGGACATCCCACCGCCACCGCCGCCGAACTCCTCGGGGATGTTGACGCCGAGGAAGCCGGCCTGGCCCATCTCGAGCCACATCTCGGTCATCTTGCCGCCCTCGCGGGCCTGCTTGTCGACGTACTCGCGGCCGTACTTGCCCGCCAGCTTCTTGACCGCCTCGCGCAGCGCGACGCGCTCCTCCGGCTCGGTGAACGCAGTCTGGGTCATCAGTTCTCCTCCTCGGAGCTGGCCTCGAGGGCCTCCACGACGGCGAGCACGGTGCCCGCCTCGACCTGCTGGCCGGCGCTCGCCGACAGCTCGGTCACGGTGCCGGCGTACGGCGCCGCGATGGTGTGCTGCATCTTCATGGCCTCCATCACGAGGATGGGCTGGCCCTCCTGGACGACGTCGCCCACCGCCGCACGGACGGCGATCACGCTGCCCGGCATCGGCGCGAGCAGGGAGCCCGCGGCCACCTGCGTCGACGGGTCGACGAAGCGCGGCACGATCCGGAGCGTCGCCCCGCCGCGCGGTCCGTCCACCAGCACCGCGTCCGGCCGCACGCGGACGTCGTAGCGGCGGGTGACCCCGTCGACGTCCACGACGACCTCGTCCGGCGCGGCCGACACGACGGTCACGTCGTCGCGCTCGGCGCTGCGGTAGCCGTCGCGGCCGCCGTACCATTGCACGTCGACCTCCTCGCCGGCCAGGCCGAGGCGCGTCGTGCGCGGGCCCGCCACCACGTTGCGGAAACCGGCCGGGATCCGGGACTGCACCCTTGCTCCGAGGCGGCGGTGCTCGGCGAGCGCGACCGCACCGACGAGCGGCAGCAGGTCGTCCGCGCCGGCGCTCGCCAGCGTCTCCGGGTGGTCGCCGTAGAACGACGTCGCCAGGCCGGTGAGGTCGAGGAAGGCCGGGTGCCGCAGTGACGCGACCAGCTGGTCGCGGTTGGTGGTCAGGCCGTGGATCCGTGCCTTCTCCAGCACCCGCGCCAGGGACCGCGCCGCCTGCTCGCGCGTCGGCGCCCAGACGATCACCTTCGACAGCATCGCGTCGTAGAACGTGCCGACCTCGTCGCCCGACTCGAAGCCGGTGTCGAGGCGCACGCCGTAACCGTCGAGCGCGAAGGTGTCGTCGTGCTCCAGCTCCAGCTCGAGCAGGCGGCCGGTCTGCGGGGCGTAGTCGGCCGCCGGGTCCTCGGCGTAGAGGCGCACCTCGATCGCGTGGCCGTCCGGCTCCGGGTCGATCGCGGGCAGGTCCCGCCCCTCGGCGACCGCGACCTGCAGCTCGACCAGGTCGACGCCGTACACCTGCTCGGTGACGGGGTGCTCGACCTGGAGGCGGGTGTTCATCTCGAGGAAGTAGAAGCGCTGCGTGTCGGCGTCGTAGAGGAACTCGACGGTGCCGGCACCGCGGTAGTCGATCGCCTCGGCGGCCTTGCGGGCCGCGTCGTGCAGGGCAGCGGCGACCTCCTCGGTCAGGCCAGGGGCGGGCGCCTCCTCGACGACCTTCTGGTGGCGGCGCTGCAGCGAGCAGTCGCGCTCGCCGAACACCAGCACCCCGCCCTTGCCGTCACCGACGACCTGGACCTCGACGTGGCGGCCGCGCTCGACGTACGGCTCGACGAAGACGGTGCCGTCGCCGAAGGCGGACTCGGCCTCCGCCGAGGCCAGCTCGACCTCGCCGGCCAGGTCGGCGAGCGCCCGCACGACGCGCATGCCGCGGCCACCGCCGCCCGCGGACGCCTTGACCAGCAGCGGCAGGTCCTCCTCGGTCGCCGTGTCGACCGACAGGTTGCCCAGCACGGGTACGCCGGCCGCCTCCATCAGCTTCTTCGACTCGATCTTCGAGCCCATCCGGTCGATCGAGTCCGGGTCGGGACCGATCCAGGTCAGGCCGGCGTCGGCGACCTGCCGCGCGAAGGCGGCGTTCTCGGACAGGAAGCCGTAGCCGGGGTGGATCGCGTCCGCGCCGGACTTCTTCGCGGCGGCGATGATCAGGTCACCGCGCAGGTAGGTCTCGGCCGGCGTGTTGCCCGGCAGTCGCACGGCAGCGTCGGCCTCGCGCACGAACGGCAGGCCCGCGTCGGCGTCGGAGTGCACGGCCACGGTGTCGATGCCGAGCCGGCGTGCGGTGCGGAAGACCCGCCGGGCGATCTCGCCACGGTTGGCCACAAGGATTCGGGTGATCATGGCCGCGCTCACATCCTGAAGACGCCGAAGTTCATGGCGCCCTCGATCGGCTGGTTGTCGATGACGGACAGGCAGATGCCCAGGACCGTCCGGGTGTCGCGCGGGTCGATGACGCCGTCGTCGTAGACCATCCCGGAGAGGACGTAGGGCAGCGACTGCTCCTCGATCTGCTGCTCGACCATCTCCTTGATGCCCTTGAAGCCGTCGGCGTCGAAGACCTCGCCCTTCTTCTCCGCGGACTCGCGGGCGACGATCTCCAGGACGCCGGCCAGCTGGGCGGGACCCATGACCGACGACTTCGCGGAGGGCCAGGTGAAGAGGAAGCGCGGGTCGTAGGCGCGACCGTTCATGCCGTAGTTGCCGGCACCGTAGGACGCGCCCATGATCACCGTCAGGTGCGGGACCTTCGAGTTGGAGACCGCGTTGATCATCATCGCGCCGTGCTTGATGATGCCGCCCTGCTCGTACTCCGCGCCGACCATGTAGCCGGTCGTGTTGTGCAGGAAGAGCAGCGGGGTGTCCTTCTGGTTGGCCAGCTGGATGAACTGCGCGGCCTTCTGGGCCTCCTCGCTCATCAGCACGCCGCGTGCGTTGGCGAGGATGCCGACGGGGTGGCCGTGGATCTGGGCCCAGCCGACGCAGAGGGCGCTGCCGTAGAGCGGCTTGAACTCGTCGAAGGGCTGCCCGTTCGTGTCGCTCGTGCCGTCGACGATCCGCAGGATCGCCTCCCGCGGGTCGAAGGGCTCCTTGAGGTCGGTCGGGATCAGCTCGAGCAGGTCCTCGGGGTCGAGGTCGGGCTCGGCGTAGTCCACGGTGGGGACATCGCCCTTCTTGCGCCAGTTCAGCCGGGCGACCGCGCGCCGGGCGAGCCGGATCGCGTCGTGCTCGTCGACGGCGAGGTAGTCGGAGGAGCCCGAGACCCGCGAGTGCATCTCGGCACCGCCGAGGGTCTCGTCGTCGGACTCCTCGCCCGTCGCCATCTTCACCAGCGGCGGACCGGCCAGGAAGACCTTGGCCTGCTCCTTGACCATGATCACGTAGTCGCTCATGCCGGGGACGTACGCGCCGCCCGCCGTCGAGTTGCCGAAGACCACCGAGATGGTGGGCTGCTTGCGCGCGCTGGACCGGGTCAGGTCGCGGAACCCGCGCCCGCCGGGGATGAAGATCTCCTTCTGGGTGGGGAGGTCCGCACCGCCGGACTCGGTGAGGTTGATCGAGGGGAGGAAGTTCTTCTCCGCGATCTCCGCCGCCCGGAACGACTTCTTCAGCGACCACGGGTTGAGGGCGCCGCCCTTCACCGTCGGGTCGTTGGCGACGATCATGCACTCGACGCCCTCGACGACGCCGATGCCCGTGACGAGCGAGGCGCCGACCGCGAAGTCGCTGCCCCAGCCGGCCAGTGGCATCAGCTCGAGGAAGGCCGAGCCCTCGTCGACGAGCAGCTCGATCCGCTCGCGGGCGGTGAGCTTGCCGCGCTCGTGGTGGCGGGCGATGTACTTGCCGCCGGCCTCGACCGCCTTGGTCTGCTCGGCGTGCAGCGCCTCGAGCTTGGCCTGCATGGCGGTACGCCGCAGCTGCTCGGGGGTCTGCTCGGTCTCCGTCGTGGTCATGCCTCCACCACCGCCTTCATCCTCTCGAGGGTCGTGCGCATGCCGCGCTCGTTGGTCCTGCCGCGCAGCCGGCCCAGGGCGAGCCAGTAGCCGCGGATGTACCAGGCCGGCGTGAGCCGGAAGTACTCGGTGACGCGGGTGCCGCCGTTCTCGGACTGCATCCGGTAGCCCCACGTGTTGATCGGGTGGTCGTCGAGGCCGACACCGAACTCGAAGACCTCGTCGGGGACGCACTTCGTGACCGTGCACGGCGTCCAGTACGTCGGCCCGACGCCGTTGCGCTTCACGTGCCCCTTGAAGCGGGCACCCACCGCGGGGCCGGTGGCGCCGTGGGTCCAGACCGCCTCGAAGGTCTCCGGCGAGAACTCGCCGATCCGGGTCACGTCGCTCACCAGCGCCCAGACCTGCTCGACCGGCGCCTTCATGTGGACACTGACCTCGCCGCCCAGCGGCTTCAGCAGGCCCATCACGCGTAGCCCAGGAGCTTGGCGGCCAGGTCGGTGAGAACCTCGGTCGCGCCGCCGCCGATCGGCAGCAGGCGGACGTCGCGGTAGTGGCGTTCGACCTCGGACTCGCGCATGTAGCCCATCCCGCCGTGCAGCTGCACGGCCTGGTCGGCCACCCACACGGCGGTGTCGACGGCGGTCTGCTTGGCCAGGCAGGCCTCGGCGATGACGTTCTCCCCGGCGACGTAGCGCTGCGCGACCTCGAGGGTGTAGCTCCGCGCGACCGCGACCTGGCGGTGCATCTCGACGAGCTTGGCGCGCACCACCTGGTTCTTCACCAGCGGCTTGCCGAAGGTCTCGCGGTCCTTGCAGTACCGCACCGACAGGTCGAGGCAGCGCATCGCGTGGCCGTAGCCCATCAGCGCGAGGAAGATCCGCTCGGTCACGAAGTTCTCGGCGATGTAGTAGAACCCGTGGTTCTCCTGGCCGACCAGGTTGCCGACCGGGACACGCACGTCGACGTACGACAGCTCGCCGGTGTCGGAGGCCAGCCAGCCCATCTTGTCGAGCTTGCGCGACACGGTGAACCCGGGCGTGCCCTTGGGGACGACGATCATCGAGATGCCGTGCGCGCCGGCCTCGCCCGTGCGGACCGCGGTCGTGACGAAGTCGCCGCGGACGCTGGAGGTGATGAAGGTCTTCGCGCCGTTGATGACCCAGTGGTCACCGTCGCGCACCGCACGGGTGCTGATGTTGGCGACGTCGGAGCCGGTGCCGGGCTCGGTGACGGCCATCGAGCCGATCAGGTCGCCGCTCAGCGTGGGCCGGACCCAGGCGTCGATCAGCTCCGGCGAGCCGTTCTGGATGATGTGCGGGATCGCGATCCCGTGGGTGAACGCGCTCGCCATCGCGCCGCCCGACCAACCGGCCGCCATGAAGCCCTCCTGGGCCGCGCAGATGTCGACCAGGGTGCCGCCGTCGCCTCCGACCTCCTCCGGGACACCGACGCCGAGCAGGCCCGCGTGGGCGAGCTTCTTCTGCAGCTCGCGCGGCAGCTCGCCGTCCTTCTCCCACTGGTCGAGGTACGGCGTCACCTCCCGCTTGGTGAACTCGATGGCGCTCTGCTTGAGGGCGAGCTGCTCCTCGGTCCAGCCGTGGTTGAACGTCGTCACAGTAGGTCCTCCTGGATGTGGACGATGCGGCTGCGGACCCACTCACCCAGGCCCTTGGCCTGCGGGTCGAAGCGCGTGGACGCGGCGACGCCGTCGCCGAGCAGTCCGTGGATCACGATGTTCACGGCGCCGAGGTTCGGCAGCACGTAGACGTCGACGTCGAGGTCCTTCGCCTCGGGCACCAGCTCGCGCACCTTGCGGTCCTTGACGATCTTGGCGAGCCACTGGACGCGGGCCTCGTACTTCGGCGAGCCGTCGTTCTTGACCCACAGGCCGAGGTTGGCGTTGCCACCCTTGTCGCCCGAGCGGGCGTGGACGAAGCTGCCCAGCGGCATGCGGCGGGTGATCGTGTCCGCCGGGGCCGGGTACGGCGAGGGCCGCTTCCCCAGCTCGGTGTCGAGCTCGGCGGGGTCGACGAACGTGGTCGGGTCGGCGATCACCTCGCGGCTGCCGTCGTGGTGGACGACCGTGTGCTCGACGGCGGACCGCTCGACGTACTCCGGCTTGTAGATGCCGAACGGGCTGGGCTTCTGCGGCGGCGTGGTCATCGTGAAGCCGGGGTAGCTCGCGAGCGCGAGCTCGACGGCCGGGCCGGTGAACGGCTTGCCGAGCGGACCGGCCTCGGGATCCTTGCCGATGCAGCGCAGGATGACCGAGGCGCCTTCCTCGGTGTCCGCGTCGCCACCGCGCGACGGCGTCTGGGTCCACGTCACGTCGGCCGCGGTGAGCTGCGGGTCGAGCTGGCTGCGCAGCCACTCGGCCTTGGCCTCGATGTCGAGGCCGGTGAGCACGAACTCCACCTGGTTGCGGTAGCCGCCCAGGGTGTTGACCGCGACCTTGAGCTTCTCGGGCGGCGGGCCGCCGGTGACGCCGGAGATCTCGACCCGGTCCGGGCCGACGTCGCGCAACCGGATCGAGTCGAGGTGGGTGGTGACGTCGGGGTTGAGGTAGCGGGTCGTCTGGATCTCGTAGAGCAGCTGCGCGGTGACCGTGTCGACCGTGACGGCGCCGCCGGTGCCGTCGTGCTTGGTGATGATGCTGCTGCCGTCGGCGGCGATCTCCGCGATCGGGAAGCCGAGGGGCTTCGTCATCGGGGCACCCGCGCGGAACAGGTCGGTGAAGCCGGAGAAGTTGCCGCCGGTGGCCTGCGTGCCGCACTCGATGACGTGGCCGGCGACGACGGCGCCGGCCAGCGCGTCGTGGTCGGTCGGGAGCCAGCCGTGGTGGGCGATCGCGGGACCGACGACGACGCTGGCGTCGGTCACGCGCCCGGTGACGACGATGTCGGCGCCACGGGTCAGGGCGGAGGCGATGCCGAACGCGCCGAGGTAGGCATTGGCGGTCAGCGCTGCGTCGAACAGGTTCGCCTGACGCAGGTCGTCGCCCTCGACGTAGGCCACCTTGGCGTCGAGTCCGAGCTCGGCGGCGAGCTTCTGGATCTGCGTCGCGAGGCCGGCCGGGTTGAGGCCGCCGGCGTTGCTGACGATCCTGACGCCCTTGTCGAGCGCGAGGCCCAGGGTGCCCTCGAGCTGTTTGAGGAAGGTCCGCGCGTAGCCGAGGTCGGCGTCGCGCAGGGTGTCCATGCCGAGGATCAGCATGGTCAGCTCGGCGAGGTAGTCGCCGGTGATGACATCGACGTCGCCACCCTCGAGCTGCTCCTTGAGCGCCGAGAGCCGGTCGCCGTAGAAGCCGCTGCAGTTGGCGACCTTCAGGGGGTTCATCAGATCTCCTCGGTCGTCGAGTGGTCGCGAGGGACGAGCGACGTATCGAGACGCTCCCTTCCGCCGCCGGCCGGGCCGGCGAACGCCTGCGCGATGGTCAGCCACTTCTCGGCGTCCGCGCCGACGGCGACCAGGTCCGTGTCGTCACGGTGCACCCGCTGGGTGACCAGCCGGCAGAAGTCGTACGCCGGGCCGGTGACCCTCTGGGGTGCGTCCTCCGGGCCCCAGGTCCAGGTCGCGCCGCTCGGAGCCGTCAGCTCGACGCGGAACTCCTCGGCAGGAGCCTCGAGGCCGTTGTTGGCGTAGGCGAAGTTGCGGGTGCGGACGCCGATGTGGGCGACGTGCCGGATCCGGTCGGTCACCTCGGGACGGGTGCCGAGGGCGTCGTACACGTCGAGGGAGTGGGCCCAGGTCTCCATGAACCGGGCGGTCGCCATCGACGTCGGCGACATCGGCGGGCCGAACCACGGCATCTTGAACCCGTCGGGGTAGGCCTGGAGCGCCTCCACGAGTCCCGGGCGCGCGGTGTCCCAGCGGGCGAGCAGCTCGTCGGCCGGCAGCTCCCCGATGCGCAGCGCCTCCTTGTCGACGAAGCCGGTCGGGTCCTCGATCGCCAGCAGCACGACCGCGTCCCACGCCTGCTTGCCCTCGTCAGTCAGCGAGCCGGCAGCCAGCACGGCGACCTCGTCGGTCCAGAGCAGGTGGGCGACCGTGGTCGCGATGTCCCAGCCCTCGGCCGGGGTCGGCGTGCGCCAGCCACCGGCGTCGAGGCCGGCCACCGCCGCGCGGAGCTGGTCGCCCTCGGCGGCCAGGTCGTCGAGCACGTCGTCGAGCACCGTCATGACTTCTCCTTCAGGGCCGCATCGAGAGAGCGCGACCACTCCTTGAGGATCTTCCGGCGCCGACGGGCGTCGTCGCCGAGCGTGTTGGCGAGGCCGAGGCCCCGGACGAGGTCGAGCGTGGCCTGCATCAGCTCGCGCACGCCCGGCCGCGACTCGTCCGCGCCGAGCAGCTCGACCGTCAGCCGGTGCGTCTCGCGACCGACCCGCTGCTCCAGCGGCGCGACCGCCTCGAGCAGCGCGGCGTCGGTCCGGGCGGCGACCCACAGCTCGAGCGCGGCGGTGAAGACCGGCGAGGCGAAGTGGTCGCCGAGCATCTGGACGACGGCCTCGGTGCGTCCGGCACCGTCGGGCAGCCGCGAGACAGCCGCCTCCAGGTCCGAGCCGCGGATCTCGGTCAGGTGCGCGACCGCGGCGACGACGAGGTCATTCTTGGTCGGGAAGTGGTGCAGCTGGGCACCGCGGCTCACGCCGGCCCGCTCCGAGACGAGCGTGGTCGTCGTACCGCTGAAGCCCTTCTCGACCAGCAGCTCGACCGTCGCCTCCATCAGCCGCAGCCGCATGGCGCGGGTGCGCTCCTCCTGCGGCACGCGGGTGGTCGACGACATGGCGCCAGCATGGCGCCGGAGAAACAAACAGTCAAGCCTGTCTGTAAATGGTCCTAGCGGACGAGACCGGTCCGGGTGACCGTGACGACCCGCGTCACGTAGCCGGGGCGGGTGAGGGTGATCCGCACCGCGACCCGCCTGCCGCGGTCGGCCTTCACGAGGCGGTACGACGACGAGGTCGCGCCCCGGACCGGGCTGCCGTCGCGGAGCCAGCGGTAGCTCCGGTACGCACCCGGCGTGGTCGCCGGCGGGACGGCCACGAGGCGGCTGCCCACCCGGAGGGTGCCCCGCACGACGGCGGTCGAGCCGAGGCGGAGGACGCCGCGGGCCACGACGTCGGTGGCCGAGGCGAACGCGGAGGTCGAGGTGTGGCCGGGCTTGCTCGCCGTGATCCGGACCGTGACCAGCTTGCCGACGTCGGCGGCCCGCGGCCGGTACGTCGTACCGGTCGCGCCGGGGATCGCGATCCCCGCGCTGCGCCACTGGTAGGTGAGGCTCGCCCCGCTCGGGAACCAGGTGGACTGCGGGACCGAGAGCGTCGCGTCGACCCGCGGCACGCCGCGGACCGTCGGCAGGACGAGGTTGACCATCGCCTTCGGGTCGAGCGCCCGGTCGACCGTCGTCTGCTCCCCGATGGTGACGACCTGCGCGGCGACCTCCTGCGTGCGGAGGTCGGGGTGGGTGAAGCTGAGCGCGTAGGTGCCGGCGGGCAGCTGCAACGCGTAGTGACCCGAGGCGTCGGTCGTGGCCGTGCGGAGGCTGGTCCAGCCGTTGCCCTGGGTTGCCGTGACGGATGCCAGGCCGGCTCCGGAGCCGTCGACAGCCTGGGTCACGCGGCCCGCGACCACACCCCAGGGCGCGAGCTCGGGGTCGATGCCGCTGACCGTCGAGGGAGCGCCCACGGCGAGCGGGGTGGCGGTCGCGACGGACTTCTGGCCGTTCCACCAGCCCTCGCGCTTGGCGGTCCGGTCGAGGAAGTGCAGGCGGTAGCCGGGCGCCGTGGGAAGTCCGCCGACCCTGTAGCGGCCCTGGTCGTCGGCGCCGCCGATCGCGACCCGGTGGAAGCCGCTCGCCATCGTGGCGTCGGGCAGCCAGGCCTCGACGAGCACGTCGTGGGCCTCGGTGATCCCCGGGAGGGTGCCGGTCACCGCGCCGCCGTGCTCGAGCACGGCGTCGACCGTGGTGACGGCGTCCGCCGTGACCGTGACCTTCGCCGAACCCTCGCGGGTCGGGGAGTCCTGCCACCACTCGGGTGCCCAGTCGCCGCGGACGGCCGGCGCGAAGAGCAGCCAGTACTCCCCGACCGGCAGGCTGATGTCGAAGCTGCCGTCGGCGTCGGCCTCGAAGACGTCGCACTCGATGTCGCACGGGACGTACGAGATGTCGCCGGTGACGGGGGTGTCCGGGTCAACCGGCACCACCCACACCCCGATGCCCGAGAGCCCGTGACCGTCACCGGTCACCGTGCCCTGGATGCCCTGGGTCACGGCCGCACGAGCCGTGCCCGCGGGCGCCACCACGACGAGCGCCGCGACCAGCAGGCCGCCCAGCCACCGCGCCACCGAGCGCGCAGGAAACACTGCCATCTCTCCCCCAACCCGAGTCGGCGCCTCCCGCGCCACCGGCAGGCTAACCCGGCGCCCGCGGATTTCTCCCGCCATCGAGCAACCTCGGTGGCTCCCGAACGTCTTGAATGGTGACAGGCCACGACGGGCACGGGAGGTGGGGCGATGACGCTGGGCCGCGACGACCTCGCCCGCCTGTACGACGAGCACCGGCTCGCGCTCGTCCGGCTGGCCCTGCTCCTGGTCGACGACCTGCCGACCGCCGAGGACGTGGTCCACGACGCCTTCGCCCGGGCGCTCGGTCGCGTCGTGCCGCCGGAGGCCGCGGCGGCGTACCTCCGGACGGCGGTGGTCAACGGCGCCCGTTCGACGCTGCGGCGTCGTCGTACCGCCCGCGGGTACGTCGCCCCGCGCGACCTCGACTCCGATCCGGCCGACCTCGCCGTGCTCGCCGAGGAGCACCGCGAGGTGCTGGTCGCGCTGCGGACCCTGCCGCGGCGCCAGCACGAGGTGCTGGTGCTGCGGTACTACGGCGGGTTGAGCGAGGCCGAGATCGCGGCCGCCACCGGCATCTCCCGCGGCGCTGTGAAGTCGACCGCCCACCGCGCACTGGCCGCGCTCGAACGTGCCCTGATGACCCAGCAGACCGAGGAGGTGGCTCCGTGACCCCTGTCGAGGAACGCCGGGTCGAGGAGCGTCTGGTCGCCGCACTGGACGCGCGCGCCGGGCAGGTCACGGCCACGTCGCTGGCCCCCGCCGCCCTGCCCTCGCACCGCCCCCGGTCCGTCGCACCCTGGCTGGCCGCGGCGGCCGTGCTGCTCGTCGTCGCCGGCATCGCGCTCGCCGTACGACCGGACCGGTCGGCCTCCCCCGACCCGATGCCCACTCCCCTCCCGACGCCTGCGCCGACGCTGGCCGAGCTGCCCGCGCTGGAGCCGCTGCACCCGGCGATGGCGAAGGAGAAGTGGTACGACGTCGGCGAGGTCTACAGCCCGAACGGCCGCGACACCCTCCCCACGGTCGACCTCCAGGAGGACGCGAACGGCTCGATCGTCCTGTTCTGGGGCCTGTCGGGCGTCGGCGCCTCCGTGACCCTCGGGCACGACGACGGGGTCACCGAACGCTGGCGGCTGCTCGGCGCGACGACGCGCGACGGCGGCTTCGGCGGCGGCTTCCTGGTCGTCCACGAGGAGCACCAGCTGACCTCGGGCCTGCTCAACCTGGTGCCCACCGGCTACCGCTGGGTGGTCCACTCGGCGGCCAGGGACCGCCTGGAGCTCGTCGTGCTCAGGACACCCCGGGACCGGACCTTCGGCCCTGACAACCTCTGGCTCGACCGCGCCGGCGACGTGATGACCTGGGAGAGCCTGGACACGCGACCCGACACCCGCACGAGACAGCAGGTGCGGGTGTTCCAGTGGCACGTCGAAGGCCGCCGCGCGGTCCCGACCGAGCTCGGTACGTACTGCGTCCGACCGGTCACACCGAAGGACGCGATGGACACGGTGCGGCTGCCGCGACCCTGCTGACCTGCTTCCGCCGGCCACGCCCTCGCGGATACCAGCAGCACGAGCAGGTCCCAGCACCACGGCCAGAGGTTTCGAGGCTCGTCGCTGGCGCTCCTCGCACCTCAACCACCNNAGCAGGCTCGTCGCTGGCGCTCCTCGCACCTCAACCACCGAGGCACGACCCGGTCCCGCTCAGTCGATCCGCGCCGTGAGCGGCAGCCGCCCCCGCGCGCACGCCCCGACCACCAGCGCGGTCAGCACCGGCAGCCCGATCACGACCGCCGCGATCAGCAGCCACGGGATGTCGAGCGCGCTCGTTCCGCTCGAGAAGTCCTGGGTCAGCGGTCGGCTGACCGCGATGCCCGGGATGAAGCCGACGGGTGCGCCGAGGAGGGCACCGACCAGCCCGACCACGGCGGCGTACGACGCCGCGACACTGCGGCGGGTGCGCGGGCGCGCGCCGACGGCCGCCATGGTGGCGAGGTCGGGGCGGGCGTCGGAGAGCGCGAGGAAGGTCGCGGTCAGCGTGCCGCCGAGCATCAGGATCCCGCCGAGGGCGGCGAGGACGTACTGGATGACCTTCACGGCCGGGTCGGTCTGGTAGCCGCGCTCGACGTAGAGGTACGGCGCCGCGGGCAGCGCCGCGAGGCCCTCCTCCATGTCCTTCTGCTCGGCCCGGCTGATCGGAGCGTGCAGCAGCAGGCCGGTCGTGGTCTCGGTCCCGTTGATCTTCGCGAGCAGCGGGGGCGACAGGACGGCCATGGCGGGCGAGGTGCGGGTCACGGGGGCGAGGACCGCGGGGACCGTCGCAGAGCCGCGGGTCGTGGGCACCTCCGTGCCGTTGGTCCACTCGGTCAGCTCGACCGTGACCCGGTCGCCGTCGAGCTCGGTGGCGCGGATGCCGGCGCTGTCCTCGGAGTCCGGGTCGTGCAGGAGCACCACGCCGCCGTCGGCGAGCACCGCGTCGGCACGGGCCCGCTCGTCGTCCGTCATGGCGATGTAGTCGGGGACGACCGTCCCGACGGCGTACGGCGAGCCAATGCTGGACCAGTACGACAGCTCCAAGGGCTTCCCGCGCTGGCTGAAGCCGACGTCGTAGCCGCCCGTCGGCGAGTTGGACTGCAGGCCGCGGATCTCCTCGACCTGGTCGCCGGGCAGCGAGCGCGCGATCACGGCATCGATGGCGGCGAGGTCCGGCGCGGGGCTGCCGCCGAGCGCGACGCTGCCGTAGCCGTCGGCCAGCTGCGGGCTGTAGTGACGCAGGTTGTCGGCCTCCTGGCTGGAGAGCGAGATGCCCAGCGCGACGACGCCGGCGACCGTCGCACCGACCGCCGCCACGGCGGGAACCGTGCGCGTGCGGTGCCGGGCGGCGTCGCGGGCGGCGAAGCGCAGCGGCAGCGGGAGGCGTCCGGCCAGACGCGCGGTGAGGCTGACCGCGACCGGCACGAACAGGATCATGCCGAGCACGGAGATGATCGCGGAGCCCGCGACCAGCAGCGGCGCGGCACCTCCCGGGCGGCTGCCGTACGCCGCCGAGCCGATGCCGATCGCGAGCAGGACCACGCCGAGGACGGGTGAGCGGCGCGACGGCGAGCCCTCCCCGCGGCGGCCGGCGAGCACACTGACCACGTCCTGGCGCGAGGCCGAGAACGCCGGGACGACCGCGGCCAGGACGGCCGACAGGAAGCCGAAGAAGGCGATCGGCAGGAGCAGCAGCCAGGGGACCTCGAAGGGTCCGAAGCGGGTGCCGTTGAAGTGCTGGGCGATCGGGACGGCGACGGCGCCGCCGGCGATGCCGAGCGCGACGCCGAGCAGGCCGCCGACCGTACCGACGACGACCCCCGACGCCAGCACGGTACGACGCGCCTGGCGGGGGGTCCCGCCGGACGCGGCGACGAGGGCGAGCGTGTGCGCCTGTGCCTTGGCCCGGACGGCGAACGCCGGGCCGGCGAGGAGCACGACCTCGAGCAGGACCATCGCCACGACCGTGCCGAGGGCGGTGAGGGTGACCGCGTCCGTGCCGCCGTCGTCGACGACCAGCTCCGGCGGCAGCTCGGAGTCCGGCGGCGGGTCCGTGACGACCTGGCGCGAGGTGGCGACGAGGCCGGCGGCGTTGAGCGCCTTGACGTCGTCCCAGCTGACCGGGCCGCCGCCGACGAGCCAGCGCGCCGGGCTCTCCTCGGCGATGCCGAAGGTGCCGGGCGGACCGGCAGCCAGCTCGTAGCCCCTGCTCTCCGTCGACTCGACGATGCCGACGACGCGGACCGTGGCGTCCTGCTCACCCTCCGCCGTGGTGCGGTGGACGACGAGCTCGTCGCCGATGCCGGGGCCGCGGTCGGCCAGCGCCTGGTTGACGACGACCTCGCCGGGACCGGGTGGGTACTGGCCCTCGACCCTCTCGAAGAGCCCGTCACTGAGCGGGCTGGCGAGGTCGGTCTCGACCACGTCCGTGTCGCCACGCCCCTTCGCGGCGTCGAAGGACAGCGACGAGCGCAGGTACGGCACCATCGGCCGGTCGCCGATGGCCTTGCGCACGTCCTTCGCGGACTGCATCCGGTACGGCGTCTCCTCCGAGCCGCTGCCGGGCGTCAGGTAGTTGCCGCCCTCGAAGTCCTGGACCACGGTCGGCGTACCGGTGCCCTCGACCAGCGCGTCCGCGGAGCCCAGTTGCCGGTCCAGGCCCTCGACGCTCGTCACGTCCTGGGTCCGCCACACGATCGCGGCGGCCGTCACGGCCAGGACGGGCAGGCAGATCAGCACCAGCATCAGCACGGTCTGACCCTTGCGGCGCAGCGCCTCGCGGCGCGCGAGCCGGAGGGCGACCCTCCAGCCGCCTCGCGTCGTACCGCTCATCGGGCTGCGGGTTCGGTCAGCAGCTCGACCGGGTCGGCCCCGGTCTCGTCGATGACGACGCCGTCGCGCAGGAACACGACGCGGTCCGCCCAGGCAGCGTGCCGCGCCTCGTGGGTGACCAGCACGCCGGCGGCGCCGGCGTCGCACCGCGCCCGCAGCAGCCGCAGGATCTCCTCGCCCGTCTCGGTGTCGAGGGCGCCGGTCGGCTCGTCGGCGAGGATCAGTCGCCGCTCACCGACGACGGCGCGCGCGATCGCGACCCGCTGCTGCTGGCCGCCGGACATGTCGTCGGGGAACCGGTCCGCGAGCTCGCCGATGCCCACCTCGGCGAGCGCCCGGCGCGCATCCTCGCGGGCCTGCCGCGCCGGCACGCCGTCGAGCTCGCGCGGGAGGGCGACGTTCTCGGTGGCGGTCAGCGCGGGGATCAGGTTGAAGCCCTGGAAGACGTAGCCGATCGACGTACGACGCATCCGGGCGCGCCCGTCGAGGCTGAGCCGGTCGAGGTCGGTGCCCTCGACCGTCACCATGCCGGACGTCGGCCGGTCCAGCCCGCCCGCGAGGGTGAGCAGGGTCGACTTGCCGGACCCGGACGGGCCCATCACCGCGACCAGCTCGCCCGGGTACGCCGCGAACGAGATCGAGCGCAGCGCGTGCACCTCGTTGGCTCCGGACCCATGGACCCGGCTCACGTCGGTCAGGCGGAGGACCGCCTCGCGCGCGCTCATCGGGCGCCCGCCTCGTCGGCGGCGGGAGCGTGGTCCGTCAGGGCGCGGGTACGACGCAGCCGGTCGCGCGCGTCGGCGAGCCAGCGCCGCTCCGCCCGGTTGAGCCGGCGGGCCTGGTCCAGCAGTCCGGCGTTCATCGGGTGCTCCTCTCGGACGCGGGGGCCGCGGTCGGCGTACCCGCGGCGGGGCGCTCGATCGCCGCCCGTCGCAGCCGGGCCTCGCAGTGGTCGAGCCACCGGATCTCGGCCTCCGCCCCGAACACGAGCGAGTCGAGCACCAAGCTCCACGCGAGGTCGGAGGGCTCGGTCGGTACGTCGCGGCCGGCCTGCCGCTTGAGCCGGGTGTAGTCCTGCAGGGCCGCCATGGTGGCGCTGCGCTGCTGCTGGATGACGGTCCCGACGTCGACCCCGGGCACCGTCACCGCGAGTGCGAGCTTGATCGCCAGCTCGTCGCGCGGCGGCTGGTCGCGGGAGACCGGCGTCGTGAACCAGCTCGCCACCTCGTCGCGCCCGGCAGCGGTGATCTCGTAGATCACGTGCCCCTCGGCGTCCTCCCCCCGCGCCGCGGCGAGGCCGTCGCGCTCGAGCCGGGTCAACGTCGTGTAGACCTGCCCGACGTTGAGCGGCCAGGTGGTCCCGGTGCGCTGCTCGAACTCCACGCGCAGCTGGTAGCCGTACATCGGCTGCTGCTCGAGCAGGGCGAGCAGTGCGTGCTTCACGGACATGGGTGCCTCCGGGGAGAAAGGGGGGAAGTGCATACCGGGTATGGCTATGTATACCGGGTATGCGGTCACCTGTCGAGTGCTGCCACACTCCGGCCATGAGCAAGACGATCCTGATCACCGGCGCGTCCAGCGGTCTCGGCGCCGAGATGGCCCGGCAGTTCGCGGCGCGGGGCAACGACCTGGCCCTGGCGGCCCGTCGTACCGAACGGCTGGAGGAGCTGCGGGCCGAGATCCTCGCGGCCCACCCCGAGCGGCGGGTGGCGATCCGGGCGCTCGACGTCCAGGACCACGCCGCGGTGTTCACCGCCTTCGACGAGCTCAACGACGAGCTGGGCCGCATCGACCGGGTGGTCGTCAACGCCGGGCTCGGCAAGGGCGCGCGGCTCGGGACCGGCCGGTTCGACGCCAACCTCGAGACCGCGATGACCAACTTCGTCGGCGCGCTCGCGCAGACGGAGGCGGCGATGCAGATCTTCCGCGCGCAGGAGGCCGGGCACCTCGTGATGGTGTCGTCGATGTCGGCGCTGCGCGGGATGCCCGCCGCGATGACGACCTACGCCGCCACCAAGGCCGGCGTCGCGCACCTCGCCGAGGGCCTGCGCACCGAGCTGCACGGCACGCGGCTGCAGAAGAAGATCAAGGTGACCGTGCTCTACCCGGGCTACATCCGCTCGGAGATGAACGACAAGGTCGAGCAGTCCACGCCGCTCATGGCGTCCACCGAGAAGGGCGTGCGGGCGATGGTCGCGGCCATCGAGAAGGAGGTCGCCGACGCGCACGTGCCGCCGCTCCCCTGGGCCGCGATGGCGCCGGTCATGAAGCACGCGCCACTGGGGATCCTCAAGAAGCTCGTCTGAGCTCATCCGGGCTCATCCGAGACCGGCGTACGCCGGTCGGAGGTCCGGAACGTCCCCATGGGTCCTCCGACCGGCGCGCCAGGTCAACGAGCACCTGGCCTGCGGCGTCGCCCCGGGTGGTACCGATCGCTGAATGGGGGGTATCCGCGACCGGCCCACCACCACCCGGTGCGCCGTGCAGGCCGCTTGTCGTGCTCGGCCCGGGCACGACACTAGGGAGGGCTCCTTCACAGAGGCCGGAAGCGTCTGTGAAGGCGACCGCCGACGGCTACTGTGCCGCCATGCGCCGATCCGGGACGACGTTGGCCACGCTCCTGCTCCTGTGCGGGGCGGGGCTGAGCAGCTGCTCGAGCGACGGCGCGGAGAAGACCGCCGACAAGCCGGCCGACAAGCCCGCTGGGCTCCCGTCGGTCCTCCCCACCGACGACCCGTGCCAGTGGTTCAGCACGGACGAGGCGACCGACGCACTGACCGATGCCGGCGCCCCCGCCTCCGGCGACGCGATCAAGGCCACCCCGGACCCGCTCGGACCCAGCGACGACCGCGCGGAGTGCTGGTACTTCGGCGACTCCGGCGACGGGGGACGACTGACGCTCTCCCTGATCAACTCGGCCGACGGCGCGGACAACTGGCGCACGTCGATCGAGGACCTGCGGCAGGCCGAGGGCGGCACCATCGCCGACGACAGCATGGGCTTCCGCACCACGCTCGACGAGATCGGCGGCCTGCCCGCCCTGGTGCGGACCGCCCTCGACGGTCACGGGGACTGCGAGGCCTACGTCCCGACCGGTGAGGACGCCTTCCTGGCCGTCGACCTCGGCGTCCCCGGCGACGACACGCCGGCGGAGTGCGATGCGGTCCGCAGGACGACGTCGACGGTCCTCGACCGGCTCAGGGGCTGACCGGCTCGACCGGGGTCCTCGCCGAGGCCGGTACGACGAGCTCCAGCTCCATCCCGGCCAGCGCGTGCGACAGCCCGCGCCGGCTCCGGCTCCGCAGCACGGCCACCGCCGAGACCAGCGCGAACGCTCCCAGCACGGGGACGGTCCAGCCACCCGGGATCGCGGCGAGCGCCAGGAACGGCCCGATGCCGGTGAGCAGCTTGACCACGCGGGCGACCGGGGCCGGGACGCGACCCGCGACCGCACGCACCGCCACCACCCACTCCCCGACCGTGCGGCCGGCGAGCAGCACCGCCAGCACCTCGAGCGCGCCCGGGACGCCCCACTGCAGGATCCGTTGCGGTGTGGCCTGCAGGTCCTCGTACGAGGTCTCGAGCAGGTAGAGGTGCACGCCACGGTAGGCCACGACCAGCGCTGCCCCGAGCAGCACCACGAAGAGCACGTCGCAGGTCATCCCGACGAAGCGACGCCCGGCGGTCAGCGACGTCGGCCAGACGACCTCGGGCCGCTGCCGTCGTACGAACACCGCGGCGACGAGCGACCCCGCCGTCGCACCGAGGGTGTTGATGATCAGGTCGTCGACGTCGAAGAGGCGGTAGGCACAGTCGTAGAGATGCCACACGCCGGTCGCCTGCGTCGTCTCGATGAGCAGCGAGGTGGCGAGTCCGAGGAGGGTCGCAACCACGACGCCGCGGCGCAGCACCTGGCGGACGTAGTAGCCGAGCGGCACGAAGAGCAGCACGTTGAGCGCGACCTGCAGGAACGCGGGGTCGCGCACCAGCGCCGCCATCCCGTCGCGGGTCCCGGCATCGCGCCACGCGATCGCGCCGATGGTCTCGAGCGGCGTCGTCTGCCGCCCGGCACAGACGAAGTCGCCGTCGACGGGCATCGGCAGCAGCGTGTACGTCCACAGCGCCAGTCCGTAGACCGCGCCCGAGAGCAGGATCGCCAGGTCGCGCGCCTCGAGCCGGCCGTCGCGGCGGTACTGGACCGCCGCCACGGGCAGCAGCAGCACGACGGCGACCCCGGTGCCGAGGACCGTCGCGATGACGCCGTTGAGGAGCTGGTCGGACACGTCAGCGGTAGGTGACCAGCTCGCGCGGCAGGTGCGGGTGCTCGTTGAAGGTCAGCAGCCGCGCGCCGGTCGCGCCGACGATCACCCGGGTGACCGACGTGTTCGCGATGACGGTGTTGAAGCGGGCCCAGACCGGGCCGATCTCCCCGCCCTCAGGTACGACGAGCGCGGCCGCGAGCGCCGCGATGACCCCGCCCGAGGTGACCACCACGGCGGGCCCGGGCAGGGTGGACGCGGCGGTGAGGGCGCGGCGGGCGCGCGCGACGAAGGCGTCGTACGGCTCGGGGTAGCCGGCGTTCACGTCGGCGGTCGTCCAGTGCCCGGTGGCGACCTCGAAGTGCTCCTGGAAGGCACGGCGGTCGACGCCGTGATCCATCACGACGCCGGTCAGCTCCGCGTGCCGGGCGAGCACCGCGAGGTGGTCGAACTCGGCCCAGTCCTGGTCGACACCGACCTGGTCGACACCGACCTCGTCGACACCCGCGGCGGGTGTGGCGGTGAGACCGGACGCGATCGCCTCCCAGGTCTCGCGGTGCCGGCGCATCCCGCCGTGGACGACCGACCCGGGCACCGGGCCGTGCTCGGCGAGCCAGCGGCCGAGCACCCGACCCTGCTCCCAGCCGGTCGCGGACAGCACGTCGTAGTCGTCGGACCCGAAGGAGGCCTGTCCGTGCCGGACCAGGAGGAGGACACCCATCAGCGGGTCCCGGACAGGATCCGGCGGCAGCGCGCCTCGAAGCCCGCGACGGCCGGACCGAAGGCGGCGTAGGCCTCGTTGGTGGTCTGGCCGTGGAAGTAGCGGTACCAGATCTGCTGGGCGATCACCGCGAACCGGAACAGCCCGAACACCTCGTAGAAGCGCCACTCCTCGGCGGTCAGCGAGCGGCCGCTGCGGGCGAGGTAGGCGTCGATGACCTGCTGGCGCGTCCACATGCCCGGGTCGGCGGTCGGCTGGCGACGGGTGAGCCGGAAGAAGTCGTCGTCGTCGGCCTGCACCCAGTAGGCCAGCGCGCAGCCGAGGTCCATCAACGGGTCGCCGACGGTCGCCAGCTCCCAGTCGAGGACGCCGACTATCTCGATCCGCGTCGGGTCGCTGAGCAGTTCTGGCGCGAGGACCATGTTGTCGAGGCGGTAGTCGTTGTGGATCATCGCCTGCGCGACGTCGGCCGGCTGGTTGTCCTGGAGCCATGAGGTGATGTCGGACCAGTCGCCGGTGTCGTCGGTGCGCGCGTTGGCGAGGCGCTGGATCCAGCCGCCGACCTGGCGCGCGACGTAGCCCTCGCCCTTGTTGAGGGCGGCCAGGCCGGGGACGGCGGCCACATCGATCGAGTGCAGGGCGACGAGCGTGTCGACGGCCGCGTCGCAGAGCCGGCCGGCCTGGTCGGCGCTGACGGGGAAGCCGAACTCGCTGCGCGGGATCAGCCCGTCGAGCCGCTCCATGACGTAGAGCTCGCTGCCGATCGGGCTGTCGTCCTCGGTGCAGTACGCGACCATCGTCGGCACCTGCGGGAAGACCGGCGCGAGCGCGCTCTGGATCCGGAACTCCCGGCCCATGTCGTGCGCTCCCCTGGCCTTGGTGCCGGCCGGCGGCCTCCTCAGGATGAGGTCGGGGCCCTCCGCCATCCGCAGGAGGTAGGTCAGGTTCGAGGCGCCGCCGGGGAACTGGCGCACCTCGGCGACCGGGCCGCGGCCGAGCCAGGCGGCGACCGCGTCGACGTCGAAGGCGTCCTCGCTGCGGACCGGACGGGACTCGTCGCCTGCGGTCACTGGCCCGCCTCCGCGACCTGGTCGAGCTTGCGGGCCTGCGCGCGCATCACGGCGTCGTACGACGCCCGGTCGGACTGCTTGAGCTGCCAGGCGCCACGCGCCGCGTCGTCGGGGATGATCAGCTCGGTGCCGGCGTCGATCGCGTCGAGCACCGCGGTCGCGATGTCGTCGGCGCTGATCGGGCTGTCCTCGACGAGCCGGGCCATCACGTGCTGCAGCGCCGCGTCGCGCCCCTCGACGCCGGCCATCAGGTTGGTCCGGAAGTACGACGGGCACACGACGTGCGCCGTCACGCCGTGGGCCGCCAGCTCGTGCCCGGTGGTCTCGGTCAGTGCGACGACCGCGGCCTTGGTGGCGTTGTAGCCGGCCATGCCGGCGGGGTGCACGAGGCCGGCGAGCGAGGCGACGTTGACGACCCGGCCGCTCCCCTGCTGTTTGAACAGCGGCGTGAAGGTCGCGGTGCCGCGCACGGCGCCGAGCAGGTTGATGTCGACCAGCCGCTGCCACTCATCGATGCCGGAGACGTCGAGCCGGCCGCCGCCGGCGATGCCGGCGTTGTTGACGAGCACGTCGAGCCCGCCCCACGTCCGATCGACGTGCTGCCGGGCAGCCGCCCAG
The DNA here is from genome assembly GCF_001428825.1 of Nocardioides sp. Root240. Lineage (GTDB taxonomy): Bacteria > Actinomycetota > Actinomycetes > Propionibacteriales > Nocardioidaceae > Nocardioides. The sequence goes on from NZ_LMIT01000012.1 coordinate 105,629, forward strand.
TCCGCGTCGCTGGTGATGTCGAGGTGCAACTCGCCGGCCGACTCGTCGGCGGCGCGGTCGGTGCGGAGCACCTGCGCGCCACGGGCCTCCCAGGCACGGGCGAGGGCGGCGCCGAGGCCGGAGGAGGCACCGGTGATGAGGACGCGGAGCGGCTGGTCGGTCACCCGGCCGACACTATCGACACCACCCGGGCGCGCCGGACCGGATCGCTCCACCGGCGGCCCGCCCGGCTGATCCGGTACGCCGACACGGCGCCCAGCGCCGCGGCCAGGACCAGCAGCAGGTCGGTCCGCCCGGCCTCGGCCAGCCCGCCGAGCAGGACGCCGGTGACCGTGGTCGCGACGGCGAGCCGCAGCGAGTACCCGACCATCACCAGTGGCGGCGCCGGCGTGGCCCGGGCGGAGCGCAGGTCGACGGCGTGCGGGTGGGCGGCGGACCAGCGCAGCCCGGCGGAGACGGCCTGGCCGACCACCACCCCCAGGGCGAGCACGACGGCCAGCAGCTCCGCCGCGGTCGGCCGGCCCGCCCGGACCGCGCCCAGCAGCAGGGTCACCGCGCCGGCTCCGAGCAGCAGCTCCGCGAGCACCCACGTCCGGGCGGCCACCACGGTGCGGGGCGGGACCGGGAGGGTCTCGCGCCAGAGCAGCCCGCGGCCGTCGAGGCACCAGAGGTTCACGCCGAACAGGAGCACGCAGCCGGAGGCCACCAGGCCCGGCATCAGCACCAACGCAGACCACGACAGGCCGCCGGCCAGTGCGATCGAGCCGGGTGCGAGCGCGAGCAACCAGGTCCCCCTCCGCAGTGGGACGCTGCGCCAGACCGAGCCGCGGTCGATGCGCCGGAGCACGGCGAGGTCGCTGCGCGGCGTCGTGCGCAGGGCGTAGGTCCGCGACTCGAGCCGGCCCTCGTCGCGCGGCACCAGCCGCGACGTGGCGAGGGCGGCCCGCGCCCCCAGGACCACCAGCCCGACCGCCAGGGCGAGCAGCGCGGCCGCCGTCGCGAGGAGGGAGAGAGGACCACCGGTACGGACGATCCGCCCCACCACCGCCGCGACCGGTGCGGCGAGGAGACCGACGACGACGGGCAGCACGAACCGCCCGAGCGCCCAGCCCGGACCCCTGCGCCGCAGCCACTCCGCCGTCCAGCCGACCGCCTGCGCCAGCGCGGTCGCCATCAGCACCCATGCCACCGCGATGCCCTGCGCCCGGACGCCGGAGAGGGCCGCGACCAGGCCGAGCAGCGCCCAGGCCTGGATCAGCCAGCCCGCACTCAGCGGCGCCAGCACCAGCGCACCGAGGTGGTCGCTCACCGGGCTGATCGGGTGCACCGCCGCGGCGTCACGTCCGATCAGCTCCCGCCCGCCGCCACCGGCCGCGGCCGCACCGACCGCCACGCCGGCCAGTCCCGGCGCGAGCATCCGCCCGAGGTCCGCGTCGACCCGCATCCCGGCGGGCAGCACTGCCGCGAGAACGGTGACCACGCCGATCGCCGCGAGGGCGGAGCCGGCCGCGCGGCGGCGCCGTACCGTCGCGGCGCGGAAGGCGAGCAGGTGGCGGACGTCGCGGAGCGCCCGCCGCCACTGGCCTCGAGCACCCGACCGGCTCCTGTGTCCCGCGCTCACCACGTGATCGCTCCTCCGGTGGACGTCAGGATCGCGAGCGCAGCGCGCTCAACCAGCAAGCAGGGCGCGATAGGCACGGGCACCCTCGTCGCCGGCCATGAAGCCGGACGAGATGGTGGCCATGCGCGAACCCCCGCGCAGCACCGCCACCTCGGAGCAGACCTCGACGGCGAGGTCGCGCAGGTGGGTCGAGACGAGGACGGCGGCGCCGCGGGCGCGGGCGTCCTCGATCACGTCGAAGGTGGCCTCGACGCCGACCGGGTCGACGCCGTCGAAGGGCTCGTCCAGCAGCAGCACGTCGGGCTCGTGGAGCGCGGCGAGGACGACGCTGAGGCGCCGGGACATGCCGTGGCTGAAGCCCGAGGTCACCCGGTGGGCGACGTCGCCGAGGTCGAAGCGCTCGAGCAGGCGGCGGCCGCGGCCCTCCCAGTCGGCGAGGTCGCGCAGCCGGGCACTGAGCTGCAGGTGCTCCCACGGCGTGGCGCGGGGCACCAACCCACCCACGTCGGGGCAGTAGCCCACGACACGCTTCGCCTCGAGCGTGGCCTCGCGGACGTCGTACCCGCCGACCAGGGCCGACCCCGCCGACGGCGGTACGACGCCGGCGAGCACCCGCATCGTCGTCGACTTGCCCGCGCCGTTGCGCCCCAGGAGCGCGACGGCCTGGCCCTGCTCGACCCGCAGGTCCACGCCTGTCACGGCCTCGACCGCACCGAACTCCACGCGCAGCGCGTCCACCAGGACCCCGCGGAACAACGCCCTCCCCGTCATCCCTCCATCCTCGCGAGGCCGAGGGGCACGGAAAAAGGACCGGGCCGGCACGTTCGGGTAGTCCGAACGTGCCGGCCCGGTCAGCCGATCAGGTGGTGCAGGTCAGGCCGACCGATCAGGCCGACCGATCAGGCCGACGGATCAGGCGGGGAAGCCCTTGCCCGACGCGGCCAGCTCGCGCAGCCACGGGGTGGGCTGGAAGCGCTCGCCGTACTTCGCCGCGAGCTCGTCGGCACGGGCGATGAAGGCGTCGAGCCCGATCTCGCCGGTGGCCTTGTTCTCGTAGCCGGTCATGAACTGCGCGGCACCACCGGTGTTCGGCGGGAAGCCGATGCCCATGATGGAGCCGATGTTGGCGGCGGCCGCCGAGGTGATGACGCCCTCCTCGAAGGTCTTCGCGGTCTCGAGCGCCTCGGCGAAGAGCATCCGGTCCCGGATGTCCTGGATCGGCGGCTGCTCCTCGGCCACGGGGAACAGCTCGGCGAGACCGGCCCAGATGGAGCCGCGCTTGCCGTCCTCGTAGTCGTAGAAGCCCGCGCCGCGCAGGCGACCGGCACGGCCGGCCTCCAGCATCTTGCCGACGACGGCCTGGCCCGGGTGGACCGGCATGTCGGGGTTGGCGTCGGTGGTCGCCTTGGCGATCTTGGCCATCAGCTCGAGGTTCAGCTCGTCGGAGAGCTGGAGCACCGGAGCCGGGTAGCCGGCCGAGGTGGTGGCCCGCTCGATGGAGTACGGCGCCACGCCCTCCGCGAGCATCGCCATGCCCTCGTTGACCATGAAGCCGATGACGCGCGAGGTGTAGAAGCCGCGGCTGTCGTTGACCACGATCGGCGTCTTGCGGATCAGCTGGACGACGTCGTAGGCCTTGGCCAGCGCCTCGTCGGAGGTCTCCTTGCCGGCGATGATCTCGACGAGCGGCATCTTGTCGACCGGCGAGAAGAAGTGCAGGCCGACGAACCGCGGACGGTCGGCGTCGTTCTCCAGGCCCGCGGCGAGCTCGGTGATCGGCAGCGTCGAGGTGTTCGAGCACAGCAGCGCGTCGGGCGCGAGGTGCGGCAGGATCTCGGCGAAGACCTTGGCCTTGAGGGCCGGGTCCTCGAAGACGGCCTCGATGACGAGGTCGGCGCCGGCAGCGGCAGCCGGGTCCGCGGTCGCGGTGATCCGGCCGAGCAGCTCGGCCTTCTTCTCGTCGGTCGACTTGCCGCGGCTGATCGCCTTGTCGAGCAGGCCCTCGGAGTAGGACTTGCCCTTCTCGGCGGCCTCGACGGAGATGTCCTTGAGGACGACCTCGACACCGGACTTGGCCAGGACGTAGGCGATGCCCGCACCCATCATGCCGGCGCCCAGGACGACGGCCTTCTTCGCCTTGTAGGGCTCGATGCCCTGCGGGCGCAGCGAGCCGGAGTTGATCGCCTGGAGGTCGAAGAAGAACGCCTGGATCATGTTCTTCGAGCTCTGGTTGACGACCAGGTTGGCGAGGTAGCGCGACTCGATCCGCGAGGCGGTGTCGAAGTCGACGAGCGCACCCTCGACGGCGGCCGAGAGGATGGCGCGCGGCGCCGGGTAGTCGGCACCCTTGAGCTGCTTGCGGAGCAGGGCCGGGAAGGCCGGGAGGAAGCCGGCGAGCGCGGGGCTCTTCGGCGAGCCACCGGGCATCTTGTAGCCGGGGGCGTCCCACGGCGACAGGGCGGCGTCCGGGTTGGCCTTGATCCACGCCTTCGCGGCGGGGACCAGCTCGTCCTGGGTGGCGACGAGCTCGTCGACCACACCCTTCTTGAGCGCGGTCTCCGGGTTGAACTGGGTGCCCTGGAGCAGCACGTCCATCAGCGCGGTCTGCAGGCCCCACTTGCGCACGGCGCGGGTGACGCCGCCGCCGCCGGGGAGCAGGCCCAGGGTCGCCTCGGGGAGGCCGACCTTGATCTTCGGGTCGTTGACCAGGATGCGGTGCTGGGTGGCGAGGGTGATCTCGTAGCCACCGCCGAGCGCGGCGCCGTTGATGGCGGACACGACCGGCTTCGGGAACAGCTCCAGCTTGCGCAGGGCCTGCTTGATGCCCTCGCACTGGGCGAACACGTCGCCCGCGTTCTCCTTGGTGGTCTGGACCATCAGCTTGAGGTCGCCGCCGGCGAAGAAGGTCTTCTTGGCGGAGGTGATGATGACACCGGTGATGTCGTCCTGCTCGGCGTAGAGGCGCTCCACCGCGGCCGCCATGGACTCGCGGTAGAGCTCGTTCATGGTGTTCGCGCTCTGGTTGGGGTCGTCGAGCGTGAGGGTGACGATTCCGTCGGCGTCGCGGTCGTAGCGCACCGCGGTCTGCGTGTCAGTGCTCATGTCTTCTTTCGGTTCCTGGAGTTCGAGAAGGGCGGGACGGAGCTCAGACGAGCTCGACGATCGTGGCGATGCCCATGCCGCCGCCGACGCAGAGCGTGGCGAGGCCGCGGCGCAGGTCGCGCCGCTCGAGCTCGTCGATCAGCGTGCCGAGGATGATCGCGCCGGTCGCACCCAGCGGGTGGCCCATCGCGATCGCGCCGCCGTTGACGTTGGTGACCGAGTCGTCGATGCCCATGTCGCGCATGAACCGCATCGCGACGGCGGCGAACGCCTCGTTGATCTCGAACAGGTCGATGTCGCCGACCTCGAGGCCGGCCTTGGCCAGCGCCTTGCGGGCGGCCGGGGCCGGACCGGTGAGCATGATGATCGGGTCGGCGCCGGAGACGGCGGTGGCGACGATCTTCGCGCGCGGGGTCAGGCCGAGGTCCTGGCCGACCTGCTCGTTGCCGATCAGGGTCAGCGCGGAGCCGTCCACGATGCCGGAGCTGTTGCCGGCGTGGTGGACGTGGTTGATCTTCTCGAGCCAGTGGTACTTCTCGAGGGCGACGTCGTCGAAGCCGGCGTCGGCACCGAGCTGCGCGAACGACGGCTTGAGGCCGGCGAGGCCCTCCACCGAGGTGTCCGGGCGGACCGTCTCGTCGCGGTCGAGCACGACCAGGCCGTTGATGTCCTTGACGGGCACGACGGGGCGGTCGTAGTAGCCGTTGGCCCACGCCTTGGCGGCGCGGTGGTGCGACTGGGCGGCGTAGGCGTCGACGTCCTCGCGGCTCCAGCCCTCGATGGTCGCGATCAGGTCGGCGCCGATGCCCTGCGGCACGAAGCCCGCCTTGAACGCGGTGGCCGGGTCGGACGCCCAGGCGCCACCGTCGGAGCCCATGGCCACGCGGCTCATCGACTCGACACCACCGGCGATGATCAGGTCCTCGAAGCCACCGCGGACGCGGCTGGCGGCCTGATTGACGGCCTCGAGACCGGACGCGCAGAAGCGGTTGAGCTGGACACCGGCGACGGTGTCGGGGAGACCGGCGGCGATGGCAGCGGTCTTGGCGATGTCGCCACCCTGGTCGCCCACGGGCGAGACGACGCCGAGCACCACGTCGTCGACGCGGTTCGGGTCGAGGCCCGGGTTGCGCTCCTGGAGCGCGTCCAGCAGGCCGACGACGAGGTCGACCGGCTTCGACTCGTGGAGCGAGCCGTTGGCCTTGCCCCGGCCGCGCGGAGTGCGGAGGTGGTCGTACACGAATGCTTCTGCCATGACCGTCCTTGTTTTCTTGCCTGGTTCGTTTGGCGTGGTGGTGGGGTGGTCCCCACGAACGATTGTGACACCATTACTGTCAAGGTCAAGGGCTGGCCCCCTCCCCGAGACGTGACGCAGGTCATTCAGGACGTCGGTGCGCGTCACGACGGCGAAACACCGACGACCCATCCGCTTCCTACGCTTCCGACGGTGTCGAGCCCGCCCCCGCACCGCAGCGGACCCCGCCTGCAGGACCGCTCTGTGTTCGACGGCCTCGACCGCAGGTCGGTCGGCTACGGCGACCTGGTGGCGCACTCCGTCGCGGTGATCTGCCCGTCGGCGAGCGCACTGAGCACGGCCTTCTCCCTGCACCGCGTCGTCGGCCCGGGCGCCTGGCTGAGCGTGCTGATCGGGGTCGGGCTGTGCTGGGTCCTCGCGGCCGCCTTCGGCGAGTTCGCCTCGCGGTTCACCGCCACCGGCTCGCTCTACACCTACGCCGCCAAGGGTCTCGGCCCGACCGCGGGTCTGGTGGTCGGCTGCGCGCTGCTGCTCGGGTACCTCTCCCTGGTCGACTACGGCCTCGCCGACGCGAGCAACCAGGTGGGCCGCGCCGCCGTCGCGTTCGGGGGCGCCCAGCCGTCGGCACCGGTGCTCGCCCTCCTCGTCGTCCTCGGCGCCGGGGTGTGCCTGCTCGTCCTGTGGCGCGGCATCCGCTGGTCGAGCCGGTTCGCGTTCTCGGCCGAGGCCGTCGCGCTCGCGACCCTGCTCGTCGTGCTGGCCACGATCGCCGCCCGGCACGGCGTCGACCTGCCGGCCGCCCTCTCGCTCGAGGGCGCCGAACCGGGCAAGGTGCTGCGCGGCGCGGCGATGGTGATGACCGTGGTGATCGGGTTCGAGTCCTGCGCCGCGCTGGCCGTGGAGGCCGAGCAGCCGTTCCGGTCGGTGCCCCGGGCGATGCGGACGAGCGTGCTGATCACCGGCGGCCTGCTCCTGGGCTCGACGCTGGTCGCGGGGCCGATCGCCGACCACCGGCTGCGCGGGCGCTGGTTCGCCCCCGGCGAGGTCGTGTCCTTCCCCGACGGCCTGGTGCTGCTCGCCATCGCCCTGTCGTACGTCGCCCTGGCGGTCTGCGCCTGGACGGCCCTCAGCCGCCTGGTCTTCGCCTTCGCCCGCGAGGGCATCCTCCCGGCCGTGCTCGGCCGGACCGGCCGCCGCAGCGCCATCCCCGGCGCGGCCCTGGTCGCGACTCTGCCCGTCGTGCTGGCTCCCCCGCTCGTCGCGCTGGCCCGCGGGGACGCACCCGGCGCCGCGTCGTACGACATGCTCGTGTGGGCGACGGTCATCTTGATGACGGCGTACGGGATCACCGCGCTGGCGGTGGTGCCGTTCACCCACCGCCTCGGCGAGTTCACCGCCCGCACCACGACCCTCGCCTGCACCGGGGTCGTGGGCACGGCGGTGCTGACGTGGGTCGACCTGCGCACCAACTTCGCGCAGGGCGACCACGACGTGCTGACGGTCCTGGCGGCGGTCGCCGTCGCCGGGCTGTGCTGGCGCGCCGTCCTCGCCCGCCGGGACGCCGTGAGCGGCATCGGCCTGCACGAGGCACCGCTGCGCTCCGAGGTGCTCGTGCCCGGCGAGCCGCCCGGCGGCGAGCAGCGTGGCTGACGACGCGGGCTTCCGGGCCCGCCAGCCGGCCGCGGTCGACAGCGCCTTCGCGGTCCTCGAGGCCGTCGCCGGGCACGGCCCCGGCATCACGAGCAAGCAGCTGGTCGACGCCCTGCCGATGTCGAAGGCGACGGTCTACCGGATCGTGAAGCACCTCGTCGAGCAGGAGTACCTGGTCCGCACCCCCGACCTGGCGGGCTTCATGCTCGGGCGCCGGGTGCTCGACCTGGCGCGCGGACCGGTGCTCCCGCAGACGGTCGAGAGCCAGTCTCATTTGGGGGCGCCAGAACGTCACTCCTGATCGCCGGGACCGGAAACACCCGCTTCCTAGCGTGCTCCTGTCGCTCGGGCGACGAGAGATCCCAACAGTCAGGAGAGTCGAGTGCGCCCCCTTTTGCACCCCGCTCCGCAGCTGGCCCGGTCACCCCGTCTCGTCCTCGCCGCCGTCCTGGCGCTGGGGATCGTGGCGGTGGCCCTGGCCCTGCGGATGTGGCAGCCCAGTCCCGTCGCGGCCGAGCAGTCCGTGTCCTCCGAGATCGACACCGTCGACGACCTGTCGGCCGGCAAGCCCGCGTCGCTGGGCAAGCCCCGCGACCCGCTCAGCATCGAGGAGCTCGGGTACGCCGAGGCGCTGGCCGCCCGGGCACTGCCCGCCTCGGCGCGCACCCTCGCCGGTGAGCCCGGCGCCGAGCTGCTGTCGGTCGACCTCGCGTCGCTCGACCCGGACACCACCACCCGGCCGGTCACCGTCACCTACTACGACTACGCCGCGGACGAGGTGCTCGCGGTCCGGGTCGAGCTCTACTCCGGGCAGGTGAAGGGCACCGACGAGGCCAAGGGCCTGCAGCCCGCGCCGGCCCCGTCCGAGGCGTACGCCGCCACGAAGCTGCTCATCGAGTCCTCCGACGGCCGCAAGCTCGGCACGGAGTACACCGCCATGACCGGCCACGCCATCACGGCGGACGACCTGATCGTCACCGGCGGCAGCTACTACTCGACGTCGGTCACCCGGGCCGACGACGCGTGCGGCCGCCACCGCTGTGTCGAGCTCCAGGTGCAGGAGCCGTCCGGCACGTACCTGTCCACCGCCGACTACGTCGTCGACCTCTCCGCGCAGAAGGTCATCGTCCTGGTCGAGCGCGACATCGAGTCGTCCCTGGGAGGAAGCTGACATGGACATCTCCGTCCGTCACCCCCGTACCGGCCGGGCCCGCCGGGCCCTGACCGCCCTCGCCACCCTGGCCTCCGGAGCGGCGACGCTCGTGGCCGTCACGACCGCGGCGCCCGCCGGCGCCGTACCTGTCGCGCAGGAGCCGGTCGCCACCCCGGCCGCCTGCTCCCAGCAGGGCTCCATCGTCCGGACCCTCGAGAACGGCACCTCCTGGTCGATGTGCTGGAACATCGACAGCAAGAAGGGCCTGGTGATCGAGGCCTTGTCGGTCAAGGCGCCCGGTGACACCGGCTACCGCCGCGTGCTCGACTCGCTGTCGCTGGCCCAGCTCAACGTGCCCTACGACTCCGGCCAGCACCAGTGGAACGACATCACGTCGTACGGCTTCGGCAACCAGTACCTCCAGAAGCTCGACGAGTCGGAGTGCCCCGACGGCGAGCTGATCGACGTCGAGCAGGTCTGGCTGCAGCGCAGCGGGACCACCAACAAGTACGTCGAGCGGACCATCCCCGCGATCTGCGTCCAGGAGGTCGCGACCGGCCTGTCCTACCGCTCCCACGAGCAGGACTGGGGCTCGATCGACGACAAGCTGCTCTTCACCGACCAGGGCTCCGAGCTCGTGGTGTCGACGGTCTCGAAGGTGGACTGGTACGAGTACCAGAGCCAGTACCGGATGACCGACAACGGCACGATCACCGCTCGGCTCGGCGCGACCGGTGACATCTCGCCGGAGGACTTCGCCGACCCGGCGTACGGCTGGCCGGTCGGGGCGGGCAGCACGGACCACGCCACGTCGCACCACCACAACGCCTTCTGGCGGGTCGACTTCGGCATCGACGGCGCGTCCAGCCAGAAGGTGCGGATGATCGACAGCGAGGTGACCGGCGCCGGCACGCGGGGTCCGGTGCTCACGTCGACGATCACGCCGGTCGACACGGCCCGCACCCTGGAGATGAGGAAGCGGCGGATCTACAACGTCTACGCGCCGTCGAGCCTCAACGACGACCAGCACCCCCGCGGCTACGAGATCGAGTTCGAGGAGAACGACCCGTACGAGGGCAACGCGGAGACCACCCCCGAGGTGACCTTCACGCAGTACAACGCCTGCCAGGAGTTCGCGACGCAGAACCAGAACCCCTCCTGCGCCCTGCAGGGCGTCCTCGACTACGCCGCCAGCGGTGCCAACCTCACCAACCCCGTCGCCTGGGTGAACGTCGGCTTCCACCACCTCGTCCGCGACGAGGACCAGAGCCCGATGCCCGTCCACTGGCAGGGCTTCGAGCTGGTCGCGCGTGACTTCTGGGCCCAGAACCCGCTCACCCCGAGCGCCCGCGACTGCGTGAACGGCAACCCCGGCGGCCAGGTCGACTCGACCACGGCCTGCGGTCACGCGACCGCCACCGGCCTCGCCCTCTCGGCGACCGGCCAGAAGGTCGGCACCACCGCGCCGGCGACAGCCACCGTGACGGTCACCCAGGCGTCGGCCGAGGGCAAGGTCCCGGAGGGAACGGTGTCCCTGGTCGACGGCGCCGACCTGGTCGCGAGCGGGCCGGTCGACGCGGAGGGCAAGGCCGCGCTGACCCTGCCGGCCACGCTGGCCGCGGGGGCGCACTCGCTGGTGGCGGTCTTCGCCCCGGCCGACGGGACCTCGTGGATGACCTCGTCCTCGGAGCCGGTCCCGTTCACCGTCACCCCGGCGGCCCCGGTGGCCAGCCGCACCACGGTGAAGCTGTCCCGCACGACGGTCACGACGGCGCAACGGGCCAGCGCCCGGGTCACCGTCACGTCGACGCCCACCGCCACCGGCAAGGTCACCGTGTACGCCGGCGGCAAGGCCGTCGGCACCGGGACCCTCGTGAAGGGCACGGTGAGCGTGACGCTGGCGAAGCTGCCGGCCGGGACCTACCGGGTCGTCGCGAAGTACGCCGGCAGTGCCGCCGTGAAGGCGAGCAGCTCGGCAGCGGTCACCCTCAAGGTGGTCCGTCCGTGAGAGCAGGGGCCGGTCCGGATCGCCGGACCGGCCCCGTCCTGCTCGGGCGGGGTGAGCGGGTGGCGCTGGCTGCTGCGCTGCTCGCCTTCGCTGCCGCGGTCGTGGTGCCGCGGGCGCTGCCGTGGCAGCGGATCACCGTCACGTCGGACTCGATGGCTCCGTGGCTCGAGCCCGGCGACTCCGTGTGGATGGACACCCGCACTGCGGGCGGCCAGGGCGTCGCCCGTGGAGACGTGGTGGTCTTCGCCGACCCCGGGGACTGGTCCGGTGCCGGTGCCCCACCCCTGCTGGTCAAGAGGGTGGTCGGCCTCCCGGGCGAGACGATCGCCTGCTGTGACGCGGCCGGCCGGGTGCTGGTCGGCGGGGAGCCGCTGGAGGAGGACTACCTCCCCGAGGGGACGCGCGGCAGCACCCTGGCCTTCGACGTCGTGGTCCCTGCCGGCGAGGTGTGGCTGATGGGCGACCACCGCACCAGCTCGCGGGACTCGCGCCTGCACGAGCTCGCCGGGAGCCACGGCTCGGTGCCGCTCACCGCGGTCGTCGGGACGGTCGCGGACCGTTCGTGACCACGGCGCAATGGTGCCGCCCACCCGATACTGACAGTGATACTGTCATGGTCATGACGGTCCCCGACGCGAGTGACCTGCTCACCCTCGAGCAGCTCACGGAGCGCACCGGGCTCACCGTCCGCACGGTCCGCTTCTACACCTCCCGCGGCCTGGTCCCGCCGCCCATCCGGCGCGGCCGCTCGGGCTACTACTCCGCCGAGCACATCGCGCGGATCGAGCTCGTCCTCGAACTGCAGAGCCACGGCTTCACGCTGTCCGCCATCGAGCGGTACGTCGCCGGGATCCCCGACGACGCGACCCCGGAGGAGATCGCGCTGGCCCGCACGATGCTCGCGCCGTGGCAGTCCGACCTGCCGGTCGAGATGGACCGGGTGGCCCTGGAGAAGAAGGCCGGCCGCGCCCTCACCGCCGACGACGTGGCCACGCTGCAGGCGCTGGGCGTGCTGCGGCTGCGCGGGTCGTCGTACCTCGTGGCGAGCAACCAGCTGGCCATCGGCATCCGGCTGCTCGAGCTCGGGTTCCCGCGCGAGGTGGCCGTCGCTGCCGCCGCGGTCTACCAGGAGCACGGCGAGCAGATGGCCAAGGAGCTCTACGAGGTCATCAACAGCCAGCTCGCCCCGCTCTACGACGACGCGGCGACCTCCGAGCACTTCCGCGAGATCATGGAGCGGCTCAAGCCGCTCTCCGTGGGTGGCCTGGTGACGGCGTACGAGTCCGCGGTGGCGCGGGCCGCGCGCAACCCCCGCCGTTCCTGACCTCCCGAATTGCGTCGCACCTGACGTCTCGGTCGCTCTTCACGCGGAAGTGCGACCGAGTCGTCAGGTGCGAGTCAGCACAAGTCAGCGGCGACCGGAGCTGAAGCTGCTGGCGGAGTGGCTGGAGCCGGAGCCGGAGCCGGAGCCCGCCGCACGGCTGCGCGAGCGGCTGCGGTTGCCGCCCGAGCGCTGGCCTGCCGGCTTCGCGGCACCCTGGCCGGAGCGAGCCTGGCCGCCGGAGCGCTGGCCGCCCTGGCCGCCCTGGCCCTTGGCCTGGCCGCCCTGGCCGCCGGACTTCTTGGCTGCCGGCTTCTTCGCGCCGCCGCCGCTACGACGACCGCCGCCACCGCCACCGTTGCCGCCCTGCGGCTGCGAGGGGCCGAGGTCGATGCCGCCGGGACGGCTGCGCTCACCGGGGGCGAGCTCGAGCAGGACCGGGTGGTGCGAGCCGGAGATCCGCGTCGTGGTCGGCTTGATGCCGGCCGCGCGGGTCAGGTCGCTGACGTCGCGACGCTGCTCGCTGGTCATCAGCGTGATCACGGTGCCGGCGGCACCCGCGCGGGCGGTACGGCCCGAGCGGTGCAGGTAGGCCTTGTGCTCGGCCGGCGGGTCGGCGTGGACGACGAGCGAGACGTCGTCGACGTGGATGCCGCGGGCGGCGATGTCGGTCGCGACGAGCGTCGTGGCGGCTCCGCTGTGGAAGGCCTCCATGTTGCGCGTGCGGGCGCCCTGGCTGAGGTTGCCGTGCAGGTCGACCGCCGGCACGCCGTTCTTGTTGAGCTGGCGGGCAAGCGCCTTGGCGCCGTGCTTGGTCCGGGTGAACACCACGGTCCGGCCGGGCGCGCTCACCAGGTCGAGGAGCACGGGGATGCGCTGCTCGCGCTCGACGTGCAGCACGTGGTGGTCCATCTTCGCGACGGGCGACTGGGCCGAGTCGGCCTCGTGGACGGCCGGGTTGGCGAGGAAGCGCTTGACCAGCACGTTGATCGCGCCGTCGAGCGTGGCGGAGAAGAGCATCCGCTGACCACCCTTGGGGGTCTGGTCCAGCAGGCGTCGTACGGCGGGCAGGAAGCCGAGGTCGGCCATGTGGTCGGCCTCGTCGAGCACGGTGACCTGGACGTCGGCGAGGCTGCAGTGACCCTGGCCGATCAGGTCCTCGAGCCGGCCGGGGCAGGCGATGAGGATGTCGACGCCGTTGCGCAGGGCGTTGACCTGCGGGCCCTGGCCGACACCGCCGAAGACGGTGGTGGTGCTCATGCCGGCGGCCTTGGCGAGCGGCGCGATGGTCGCGGCGATCTGCGAGGCGAGCTCACGGGTCGGCGCCAGCACCAGCGCGCGGGGGCGCTTGGGGGCCGGGCGGGTACGACCCTCGGCGAGCCGGGCCACGAGCGGGATCCCGAAGGCGTAGGTCTTGCCGGAGCCGGTGCGGCCGCGGCCGAGGACGTCGCGACCCTTGAGGGAGTCGGGCAGCGTCGCGGCCTGGATCGGCGTGGGGACGGTGATCTGGTCGGCCGTCAGGACGGCGACCAGGTCGGAGGGGACGCCGAGATCGGCGAACGTGGAAGACAAAGTGGTTCTCTCCGGGAAGCGCGACGCAGTGCGCGGCGATCCCCTTGCTGGGCGTCTCGCCGTGCTGCCTGTCCGGTGACAGGCGGTGAAGCGGTGCCTCCTGCGAGGGGCGCGGCCGCAAGCGGTGCGCCGGGACCCGGGGCAAGACTGGCCGGATCGGTGGCTCCAGCCTACGGTGCTCAGCGCGCGGGGAGTGAATCCGCGCCGCGTGGGCCGCCCTGCGCCGTGCCACGCCGCCGCTTGTAACTCGGTGTTCGTGCGTCCACCACGGCGCAACGGCAACCGGCGGGGAGTCCTGACCGGTCAGGACTCCCCNAGCCCAGCAGGTCACTCCGTGATCTGCACCGCAGCGCCGCGTTCGACGAGCCCGTCGACGTCCTTGATCCCCCACGCCGCGAGGGCCTCGCGGGTGTGCGCGCCGGCGCCCGGGGCGGGCGGGTGCGACAGCGTCGCCTTCGTGCGCGAGAAGCGCGGCGCGGGCTGCGGCTGCACGATGCCCTCGTGCTCGACGAAGATCTCGCGCGCCTTGATGTGGGGGTGGTCGGGCGCCTCGCTGATCCGGAGGATCGGGGCCACGCAGGCGTCCGTACCGTCGAAGATCGCGCACCACTCGTCGCGGGTCCTGGTCAGGAAGGTCGCCGCGATCAGCTCACGCAGCTCGTCGGTCCTGGCGAGGTCCCAGCGGTCGGGGGCGGTGCCCTCGATGCCCAGCAGCTTCACGAACAGGTCGTAGAACTGCGGCTCCAGCGCGCCCACCGACATGTGCTCGCCGTCGGAGGTCTCGTAGATGTCGTAGTACGGCGCCCCGCCGTCGAGCAGGTTGGCCGCGCGCTCCTCCTTGAACCCACCGCCGGCGAGGAAGGCCGAGGTCATCGCGTTCAGGTTGGCGGTGCCGTCGACGATCGCGGCGTCGACGACCTGACCCCGGCCCGACGCCTTGGCCTCGAAGACCGCGGCGAGGATGCCGATGACGAGGTACGTCGAGCCGCCCCCGAAGTCACCGACCAGGTTGGTCGGGAACTGCGGCTTGTCCTTGGTCTGGCCCAGGCCGTGCAGGGTGCCGGTGATGGCGATGTAGTTCATGTCGTGGCCGGCGGCCTGCGACCACGGGCCGTCCTGGCCCCAGCCGGTCATCCGGCCGTAGACCAGGCGCGGGTTGCGCGCGAGGCACTCGTCGGGACCGAAGCCGAGGCGCTCGGCGACACCGGGGCGCATGCCCTCGACGAGGACGTCGGCCTGCTCGACCAGGTCGAGCACCGTGGCGACCGCCTCGGGGTCCTTGAGGTTGAGCGCGACGCTCGGGCGGCCGCGGTTGAGGAGGTCGTGCGAGCCGCCGGTGAGCATCTGGCCGCCGGGCCGCTCGACGCGGATCACGTCGGCACCGAGGTCCGCCAGGATCATGCAGGCGTGCGGGCTCGGCCCGATGCCCGCGATCTCGACCACCTTGAGGCCCTTGAGCGGACCGGTTCCCTGACCAAGCTCGAACGTCATGGGGCGATCATGGCACGGATCGTGACAGTGGTGCTGTCACGGTCGGCTACTGTCCAGTAGCCGGGTCAGCCCGGGTTGACGATCCGCGCCATCTCGAAGTGCATCGGGTCCGTCCAGGCCCAGTCGCCGCCCCACGCGAAGCCCCAGTACTTGAAGATCGACACGACCTCGCGGTTCATCTGGCCGACCGTGCCGCGCTGGTTGCCGGGCACGTTGAAGTCGAGCGCGAGGCCGAACGAGTGGTTCGACAGCTTCGTGGAGCCGGCGATGAAGCGGGGGTAGTAGCAACCGGCGTACTCGTTGGCGTGGATCTCCTTGGCCAGGCCGCGGTTGACGACCTCGATCAGGGCCGCGCGCAGCTGGGGGATGAGGTACTTGTTGCAGGTCACCGAGCCGAGGATCGGCACCTGCTCGGTCACGATGTGCGAGCGCACCCAGGCCGGGTCGGGAGCGATCCGCCCGCCGCCGATGGGCGTGTAGCGGAAGGACCCGACGGCGTCGCTGAACGCGCCGACCGGGACGACGGTCTGGAAGGTCCCGAGGTCGATGCCCTCCTGGGCGACGATGTCGAGGGCGGTGATGGAGAACCGCTTCTTGCCGAACCTCTTCTCGATCACCTCGCGCACCGCCTGCGGCGAGGCGATGCCGGTGTTGATCAGCACCGCGTTGTCGCTCTTGAGGCCGAGCTCCTCGCCCCACTTGGCGTTGACCATCACGTCGATCGCGTCGACCTCGGCCGGCGACCAGGCGCCGACGTGGATGCGCTGCTTGCCGATGTCGACGTAACCGTCACCGTCGACCGGGAGCTCCTTCTGGAGCCGGTCCATGATCGCGATCTCGCCGCCGGCGATCCGGTCCCACTGCTCCTGGAACTCGGCGCTGCGGCTGCCGGTGAACGCGCGGTACTGGCCCGGGTCGACCGCGGCGATGTTGTAGAACTTGCCGTCGGTCGTGAAGTTGCCGTAGGCGAGCTTGCTGTAGGCCGCGATGCCCTTCTTCCGGTCGCGACCCTTGCCGACCGTGACGGACAGCAGCTGCTCCATGTCGTCGTCGGTGAGGCTGTCCTCGCTGACCAGGAGCAGGTCGTCGCCGTACTGCGTGCCGTCGAACCTGCCGGGCGCGGAGACCGCGTGCGCGGGGTCGAGGGAGTCCTTCGGGGCTGGCTTCGTCGAGGCCGCGGCCGGCTTGCTCGGCGCGCCCTGCTCAGGGTCCTTGCCGGACGAGCCGCAGCCGGACGCGAGCGCGGCGACGAGCACCGCCGACAGCCCTGTCGTCAGTGCAGCGTTCATCCTCACGCGTCGTCGCGCCAGCCCCATGGCCCCTTCCCCGCCACCGGCCCTCCCGGCAGTCCTCCCGACACCGAGGGTAGTACGGCGAGCCTCAGCCGAGGACGCGTTCTGCGATCCAGGCGATGTCGTCGGCCGTACGCGCGGGGGTCGCGGTGGGCTGCATGACGTGGCTCAGCACCAGCCGGACCACCATGTCGATGCTGGCCTCGAGGCGACCCTCGGGCAGGTCGACGTCATAGTCGGCCACCCGCTCGCCGATGACGAGCTTGGCCCCCTCGAGGAGGTACTCCGAGTGGGTCGTCAGCAGCGGCAGGAGCTCGGTATCGGCGCCGTGGGTCGCGGACACGACGGCGTGCAGCAGGGCGTTGTCCTCGGCGTACTTCAGGACCCGGCGGGCCGAGTGCTGGATCGCGGCGATCAGGTCGTCGGGGTTCTCGTCGAAGGACTGCGTCACGCCCGCGAGGAAGCGGTCCAGCTCGCGCATCACCATCGCCTCGGCGAGGTCGTTCTTGGTGCCGATCTCGTTGTAGACGGTCTGGCGGCTGACGCCGACCTCGTCGGCCAGGCGGGCCATCGTGACCCGGCCCCAGCCGGCCGTCGTCATGATCTGCACGGCCGCCTCGAGGAGGCGGTCGCGCAGGGACGGGGCGGCCGACGCGAGCGCGCCGACCACCCCCTCGGTCGCGGGGCGTCCCGCGAGGATGGACATGGTCGGGCCTAGCCCTCCAGGGTCAGGGCCAGCACGGGGCAGGCCTGCACGGCGGCGTAGACGTGGGCGCGGTCCGCCTCCGGCGGGGCGTCGTCGAGGACGGTGACCTTGTCCTCGTCCTCGTCCACCTCGAAGTAGTCGTTGGCCATCGCCTCGCACATGCCGAGGCCCTCGCACTTGTCGAGGTCAGCGACGATCTTCATGGTCATCAGGCCTTCACCTTCTCCGGGTCGAACGGGATGAAGTCGATCTTCTCGCGAACACCGCAGTCAGGACAGCACCAGTCGTCCGGGATGTCGCTCCACGCCGTACCGGCGGCGAAGCCCTCGTGCTCGTCGCCCGCGGCGACCTCGTAGACGTAGGCGCAGCCGGGGCACTTGGCGGCCAGCACCTCGCCCTCGAACTTCTGCGCGAACAGGTCTTCCTTGTGCACGTCGTGCACGGCCGGCGGCGGGAACTTGGCGAGGTACTTCGCCTCCTTGCCCGGCGCGATGTTGGCCAGGGTGACGTCGCCGTCGAGGTGCTCGACCACGCGGGGGTCCATGACCTTGCGCCACAGCGGCGGGATCAGCGCGAGGTTGATCATGCCGGCGTACCCGGTCGGGAGGGCCGGCGACTCCTTGAAGTCACGCAGGGCCTGGTAGCGGCGGGTGGGGTTGGCGTGGTGGTCGCTGTGGCGCTGCAGGTGGTACAGGAAGATGTTGGTCACGATGTTGTTGCTGTTCCAGCTGTGCATCGGCAGCACCCGCTCGTAGCGCTGCTTCTCGCCGACCCGCTGGCGCTTGAGGCCGTAGTGCTCGAGGTAGTTGACGACCTCGAGGAGCGAGAAGCCGAAGACGACGGTGATCGGGATGTAGATCGCGACCTGCCAGCCGTTGAGCGCGATGACCGCGGCCCACAGCGCGACGGACATGGCCCAGGCGTTGAGGACGTCGTTGCCGAGGTGGAACGGGTGCGTGCCCTTGCGACGGTAGCGCTTGGCCTCGACCTCCCACGAGCTCTTCAGCGAGCCCCAGACGGTGCGCGGCCAGAAGCGGTAGAGGCTCTCGCCGAGACGGGACGACGCCGGGTCCTCGGGCGTGGCGACGCGGACGTGGTGGCCGCGGTTGTGCTCGATGTAGAAGTGGCCGTAGAAGGTCGGCGCCAGGGTGATCTTCGCGAGCCAGCGCTCGACGGACTCCTTCTTGTGGCCGAGCTCGTGGGCGGTGTTGATGCCGATGCCGACGACGCCCGCGATCGAGAGTGCCCACAGGGCCTTCTCCCACCACGGCAGCTCGAGGTGGTCGGCCATCAGGTTGGCGCTCAGGTGCGCGTCGCCCCAGTTGCCGAGGCCCACGTGGTTGAGCAGCCACGCGACCGGGTTGCCCTCACCGATGATGTAGTAGCCGGCGAACACCAGCGCGAACATCATGGGGACGTAGGCGAAGACCACCCAGCGGTAGTACTTGTCGTTCTCGAGCTCCTCGATGACCTCGTCCGGCGGGTTGCTCTGGTCGGTGCCCATGGCGAGGTCGAGCAGCGGGATCAGGAAGTTGACGAGGAACGGCGCGACGAGGGTGAAGCCCCACCAGCCGCCCGTCGCGATGTAGGCCAGCGCGAACAGCACCCCGAACCCGGGGACCATGAGGCCCCACAGCCAGAGGTAGCGCTTCTTGTCCTTCCACTGCTCGGTGGAACCGTCCGGGACGGTCTGTCCGATCTCCATCGATCCGGTCATCGTCCTACCTTCCATCTCCGCGACCGTTCGTAGTCGCTTGACAGAAAGGTACGAGTTGTAAAGGTCGTTTGACAAGAGGTGGCTGGTTGTAAAGTGACGGGCGTCACCGGTCGTGCGATGGCCGGACCGCGGGCGTACGCCACCGACTGCTTGTAACTCGGTGTTAGAGAGAGCTGCCACGGAGTCCTGACCGGTCAGGACTCCGTGGCAGTACTCCGCAACACCGAGTTACAAGCAGTCGGGCGGCGCGGGGAGCGGCGAGGCGACCTCAGGCGTCGACGGGCACCCCGGTCGCGACCGGCAGCCGCTCGTAGCCCCGCAGCACCCGCGTCGGTCGTCGCTCGCCCCGCCCGCTGACGTGCAGGTCCGGGAACCGCTCGTAGAGCGCCCGCAGCGCGACCGCGGCCTCGAGCCGGGCCAGGCTGGCGCCGAGGCAGTAGTGGACCCCGGCGGAGAAGGAGAGGTGCTGGTCGGCGTTCGGGCGGGTGACGTCGAAGGACGCGGGATCGGTGAAGACCGCCGGGTCGCGGTTGGCACCGCCGACGTACAGCAGGATGCCGTGGCCGGGCAGGAACGTCTTCCCGGCGACCTCCGTCTCGCGCAGCGCGATGCGCAGGGTCAGCTGGACGGGAGGCTGGTGGCGGAGGACCTCGTCGACGGCGTTGCCCCAGCCGTCGGGGTTCTCCTGCAGCCAGCGCAGCTGGTCGGGGTGGCCGTCGAGCATCGCGACGGCGTTGCCGATCAGGTTGACGGTGGTCTCGAAGCCGGCGGCGAGGACGAGCAGGCCGACCTGGTGGAGCTCGACCGGGTCCAGCCGGTCGGGGCCGTCGAGCTGGACCAGCTGGCTGATCAGGTCGTCGCCCGGGTTCGCGGTGAGCTGCTCGACGTGGCCGCGGAACCAGGTGTGCATCTCGCGGAGAGCCACCTCGGCGCGACGGAACTGCTTCCAGGACAGGCCGGGGTCGAGGGTCACGGCGGCCTCGTTGCCGAGGACCAGCAGGCGCTCCCGGTCCGACGCGGGTACGCCGAGCAGGTCGGCGATCACCGTCACGGGCAGCTGCGAGGCGTAGGCGTCGATCAGGTCGAAGCCGGTCGAGCCGGCCAGCTCGTCGAGCAGCTCGGCGGCGACGGAGTCGACCCGGTCCCCCATCCGGCCGACCTTGCGGGCGGTGAAGGCGCGGGCGACCTGCTTGCGGTAGCGGGTGTGCAGCGGCGGGTCGACCGCGAGCATCGACGGCGGGTCCACCGGGCCGAGGGTGTCGGGGTCGATCACCCGGTGGTGCAGCCACTGCAGCGGCTTGGGCAGCTCGCCCTGCCCGCCGGCGGTGCCGAACGCATCGCTGCGGAGCACCTCGTTGCACACCGCGTGGTCGACGCTGGCCGAGATCAGGCCGTTGGCACTGACCGCGCCGCGGGCGCGCAGCTCCTCGTACGCCGGGTAGGGGTCGAGCCGCAGCGCGGGGTCCATCACCATCCGGCTGATCAGGTCGCCCTTGCGCGCCCCGCGCTGGATCAACGCCCGCTGCAGGCCGTGGGCCAGGGTCCAGGCGGCGAAGGAGCGCGGGGTGTCCGCGAGGACCCGCCCACGGCGGCGCAGGTCAGGCGACGACACGCGTGACGTCCTCGGCGACGAGGACCCGGAGCACGCCACGCGCCCGGCGGGCCAGGCGGAGCCGGTGCTCCTCGAGCTCGCGCTCGGGCAGGTGGGTGTCCATCTGGGTGTTGACCGTCAGCTCCCAGCGGTAGCGCAGGGCGGCCAGCAGCCCGGCCCGGTCACCGAACAGCTCGGCGTACTCCTCGCGCCAGGGCAGGACCGGCGACTCGGTGCGCGCCAGCTCCTCCTCGACCGCGCGGAGTGCCTGCCAGCGGCGGTGCGTCTCGCTCCAGGTCATCGTGCTCACCGACCTCTCTGTCGATTGTTGATGCACCGAACCTACGGCGCCCGCACCCGCCGGACATCGGTCGACGGCAGGCACCTCGCGTCCTACCTGGGGAGGAGTCGACCGCCCTCCCCCGGCGGGATGACCGCGCCCCGCGCGCTCCCTAGGCTGGGGGTCATGCTGCGCTGGTTGCGCGCCGGCATCGAGGCCAACCTCGACCGGCACCAGATCCTCTACCCGTGGTGGGTGCCGCTGGTCTCCCACCTCGGGCAGGTGCTGTCGGTCGTCGTCAGCCTGGCGCTGCGCGACGCGCTCTGGCCGCTCGACCCACTGCTGGTCTGCGTGCCGCTGGTGATGGCCTCCGCGGCGATCCAGTTCACGACCAGCCGCTGGCTCCCCTGGTACGTCGACATCCTCGGCACCGTCGTCGCGGCCTGCCTGCTGCTGTCCCGCCCGCCCGAGGGACCGGTGGACCTGGCGCCTGCGATGCTCGCGCTCGCGACCGCCGAGATCACCGCCCGCGACGGGGTCCGCGAGGGGCTGTCCGTGGCCGCGATCGCGCAGGTCGTGCTGATCGGCGCCGCGCTCGGGCCGGGCCTCGACGGCGCCCCGCTCTACACCTTCGTGCTCCTGCTCGGCTTCGTCGTCGGCTCGATGCTGCTGTGGCAGATGCGCGCGCTGATCGCCGAGCGACGCGCCCGCGAGCAGGCGTGGGACCAGGCCACCGTCGCCGAGCGCGAGCGCATCGCCCGCGAGATCCACGACCTCGTCGCGCACTCCCTCAGCGTCTCGCTGCTCCAGGTCACCGGCGCCCGGCGTGCGCTCCGCGACGTCGGCGACGCCGCCAGTCCGCAGGAGACCGCCGACGCCGTGGCGGAGGTGGACGCCGCGCTGGCCGACGCGGAGCAGGTCGGACGCCGGGCGATGGCCGACATCCGCCGTACCGTCAGTGCGATGGCGACCGGGGCCTCCGAGCGGCACGCGCTGCCGAGCGCGACCGACATCGCCGCACTCGTGCGCGAGATGAGCGGCGCCGGCCTCCGGGTGGAGTACGACGAGCAGGGCGATCCCGCCACGCTGCCGGACGCCACCGGCCTCGGCCTCTACCGGATCGCCCAGGAGTCACTGGCCAATGTCGCGCGGCACGGCGGCGCCGACGCGCACGCGCAGGTCCGGTTCCGCGTCAACGGCACCGGCACCGGCACCCACCTGCGCATCACCAACCCGCTCCCGGCGGGACGGGTCCGCGGCGACGGCCTCGGCTCCGGCCTGGCCGGGATGCAGGCCCGCGCCGCTCAGCTCGGCGCCACCCTCGAGGCCGGACCGGACGGTGACGGCTGGGTCGTCGACGTCCGGCTTGGCCCGGTCGGCCGGTTCGCCGTCGACCTGCCCTGCGGCCGCACCATCAGGAAGCCAGGACTGACATGAGCCACCCCGCATGACCGCGCCCGACCGACTGCTCCGCGTCGTCCTCGTCGACGACCAGGAGCTGGTCCGCTCCGGCCTGCGGCGGATCCTGCGCCGGCGCGACGGCTTCGAGATCGTCGCCGAGTGCGGTGACGGCGGCGACGTGGCGCCGACGCTGGACGGTCTCGCCGACGGCGAGGACCCCGGCGTGGATGTCGTGGTGATGGACCTCCGGATGCGGCGCGTCGACGGGATCACCGCCACGGCCGGCGTCGTCGCCCGCCCCGACGGGCCGGCGGTCCTGGTGCTGACGACCTTCGACGACGACGAGATGCTGTCCGGCGCGCTGCGCGCCGGCGCGTCCGGCTTCCTGCTCAAGGACTCCTCGGCCGACGACCTGATCCGCGCCGTGCGCACGGTCGCCGACGGCGGCCACTGGCTCGACCCGTCGGTGACCGGACGCGTCCTCCAGCAGTTCCGGACGACGACCCCGGCGGCGCCGCGTCGCGGCAGCGCGGCGACCGACCCGCTGACCGCCCGCGAGCTCGAGGTGCTGCGGGCGATCGCGCTGGGCCGGAGCAACGGCGAGATCGCCGACGAGCTGGTGATCTCCGAGCTGACGGTGAAGAGCCACGTCGGGCGGATCTTCACCAAGCTAGGGCTGCGCGACCGGCCCGCTGCCATCGTCTACGCGTACGACAACGGGCTGGTCGCGCCGGGGAGCGCCTAGGAGGTTGCCGAGCCGTCGAGCGCCGGCGGCGTCAGTCCGTCGGTGGCGTTGCCGACCGACTTCTTGATCAGCGCCTCGAGGTCGAGGCCGGTCGCGGTCTTCAGCATCTGCAGGGTCTGCGTGACGTTGTCGGTGACCTGCTTGGGCAGCGCGCTGGCGCCGTCGGTCGACAGCACGGTGAGCTGGTCGATCGCGGCGATCGGCGAGGCCACCTCCTTGGCGATCTGCGGCAGCACCTCGATCAGCATCTGCAGGACGGCGGCGTCGTTGTAGTGGGCGAACGCCTCGGCCCGCTTGTCCATCGCCTCGGCCTCGGCCTGGCCGATGGCCAAGGTGGCGGCGGCCTGCGCCTCACCCTCGGCGCGGGTCGCGTCGGCCTCCGCGAGACGACGGCCCTTCTCGGCCTCGCCTCGCTTGATGCCCTCGATCGCCTCGGCCTCGGCCAGCGCGGCACGGCGGCCCTTCTCGGCCTCACCGCTGAGCTTGGTCTCCTCCGCCTTGGCCTGCGCGGCCGCGATGGTGGCGGCCTTGCGGGCGTCGGCCGCCGCGATCTCAGCGGTACGACGGGCCTCGGCCTCCTGCTCGACGCGGTAGCGCTCCGCGTCGGCCGGCTTGCGGACCTGGGTCTCGAGCTGGCGCTCGGTCAGTGCGGCCTGCTGGACCGCGACCTTCTCCTGCTCGGCGAAGATCGCCTGGTCCCGCTCGGCCTGCGCCAGCGGACCGGCGGCGGCGGCCTGGGCGGCGGCGGCGTCGGTCTCGGCCTTGATCTCGGCCTGCTTGAGCGCGAGCGTGCGCTGCGCGACCGCGATCTCCTGCTCCGCGGCGATCTGCGCCTGCTCGGCGGCCTGGCGCGCGTTGGCCTCGGCGATGGCCGCTGCCTGCTGGATGCGCGCGGCCTCCGGTCGACCGAGGTCGGCCAGGTAGGTGCCGTCGTCGGTGACGTCCTGGATCTGGAAGGCGTCGAGGATCAGGCCCTGACCAGTGAGCGAGCTCTCGGACTCGTCGGCCACGCGCTGCGCGAACGCCGCCCGGTCACGGATGATCTGCTCGACGGTCAGGCCGCCGACGATGGAGCGCAGCGCACCCGCCAGCACCTCCTGCGTGAACGTCTCGATGTCGCCCTGCTGGGAGAGGAAGCGCTGCGCGCCGAGGCGGATCTGGTCGGCGTTGCCGCCGACCTTGACGATCGCGACGCCGTCGAGGTTGAGCTTGATGCCCTGGCCCGAGACCGCGCCGCGGATCTGCACCGAGATGCGGCGGCTGGACAGGTCCATCGTGGCCAGCTTCTGCACGAACGGCACCACGAAGACACCGCCACCGAGGACGACCTTCTGGCCGGACAGGTCGGTGGTCAGCTCACCGGTCTCCGGGTTGATCACCGCCTTGCCCTTGCGGCCGGTGACGATGAACGCCTGGTTGGGTCCGGCGACCTTGTAGCGGCTGGTGACCAGCAGGACCAGCAGCACCAGGAGGACGACGATGCCGGCGATCGGCACCCAGACGGCGGTATTCATGGCTTCCACTTTCACTCAGGGGAGGGGGACTGCCAGACCTCGGTCACGCTGACCGCGGTCGGGGAGAGCACGCCGGTCACGTTGACCTGGGCACCGGCCTCGATGGGCAGGTGGGCGCTGGCGTTCAGCTGCAGGGGGTGACCGCCGACGACGACGCGTACGACGCCGTACCCCTCGGCGGGGATGGCGGTGATCACCTTCGCGACCTGGCCGACGCTGTCGCCGATCGAGACGGTCCCGTCGCTCGGGCCGTCCTTGACCAGCCGGGTCAGCCACAGCGCGAACCAGCCGACCACGACGCCGGACCCGGCCCCGACGGCGAGCGAGACGGGCAGCGGCGCACCAGTGCCGTCGGCGATCGCGCCGCCGAAGCCGAAGGCGGAGACGAAGCCGCCGAGCGCAGCCGTCGAGATCCAGTCGGCCTCGAGCGCGTGGAACGGGCCGTCGAGCACGTCGCCCGCCACGAGCGAGAGCAGCAGCACGCCGAGACCGACGAGGCCGAGCACGAGGAAGACGGTCACGCACACTCCGGGCTGTCGGGCCGGAGGTCCGGCGGGGATGCGCAGATCGTATCCAGTGAACACTCACCGGAAACCGGGTGACGGCCGTCACAAAGTTGCACCATATGCCCAGTGGGTGCAAAGATGCACTCATGAGCGAACTGTGCACGAACCGCCGGGAGGCCAAGCGGTACCAGACCGCGCTGCGCCTCCAGCAGTGCGCGGTGCAGCTCACGGTCGAGCGTGGCTTCGACGGCTGGACCATCGACGACCTCGCCGTTGCCGCCGACGTGTCGCGCCGGACGGTGTTCAACTACTTCGACGGCAAGGCCGAGGTCGTCCTCGGCCCGGAGCCGGAGGTCGACGACCTGCAGGTCGAGGCCTTCGTCGCCGGCGGCCCGACGGGGCGGCTCTTCGACGACCTGCTCGTGCTCGCCCACGAGGCGACCCGCGAGAAGGCCGGCAACGAGCAGCACCTGCCGGCGGTGCGCGAGGCGATCATGAACGACCCGCGCCTCATCCAGCTGGTGCACGAACGCTTCGAGGTCGCCGCCACCCTGCTGGGCGACTGCATCCGCCAACGCGAGGGCGACGACTTCCCCGACCTCCGGGTCCGCACCATCCTGCGCGTCCTCATCACCTGCTTCGACGACGCCCTCGAGCGCCTCGCGGCCGATGCCGACCGGACGTTCTCGGAGCACTTCGACGACTGCGTCGCCGACATCCGCAGCACCCTCGCCTGACGTTCCGCCCCTTCCCCACCCGATCCCGTCCGGAGACCCCGGGCACCACCCACCAGGAGACCTCACCATGGCCCGCCTGCTCGCCAAGCTCGGCTCCACCGCCTACCGGCGCTGGCCGTTCTTCATCGCCGCCTGGCTGATGCTCGCCGTCGTCGTCGGCGGTCTCGCCGGCACCGTCGCGAAGCCCTTCACCGACGAGTTCAGCATCCCCGGCATCCCCTCGGAGAAGGCCGCGCAGATCCAGAAGGAGCTGTTCCCGGCCTCCGGGGACGCCTTCGACGACGCCAGTGTCAACGTCGTGCTCGTCGCGCCCGACGGCCACACGCTGGACGACCAGACCTACGGCCCGGTCGTCGCCGACCTGGTCGACGACATCCGCGCCCTGCCGCAGATGTCGGACGACGCCGCCGCCAACCCCAGCCTCGGCAACCCCGTCGAGCTCGCCGACGCCCAGCGCTCGGCGTACGTCGACAGGGCGAAGGCCGCGGACGGCGACGTCGCCGCTGCGAAGGCCGACGCCGCTGCCGTCTCGCCGTCCGCCGAGGGCGGCCGGGTCGGCCTGATGACCTTCTCGTGGGACGTCAAGACGCCCGCCGACGTCGAGCAGGCCAGCATCGACCAGCTCGACGAGGCGCTCGACGCCGCCCGCGACGCCGGCCTCACCGCCGAGGTCAACGGCGCCGGCTCGAAGACCCAGCCCGAGATGGGCATGACCTCGGAGCTGATCGGCCTCGCGGTCGCGCTCGTCGTGCTGGTGCTGACCTTCGGCTCGCTCGTCTCCGCCGGCATGCCGCTGGTCACCGCGGTCATGGGCGTCGGCATCGGCCTGTCCGGTGTCACCGCGATGACCGCGCTGATGGACCTCAACTCCTCGACGACCATGCTGGCCTCGATGATCGGCCTCGCGGTCGGCATCGACTACGCGCTCTTCATCCTCGCCCGCTACCGGACCGAGCTGCACCACACCGACGACCGCGAGCACGCCATCGGCATCGCCGTCGGCACCGCCGGCTCGGCCGTCGTGTTCGCCGGCCTGACCGTGCTGATCGCGCTGTCCGCCCTCGCCGTGGTGAACATCCCGTTCCTCACCGCCATGGGCCTGGCTGCCGCGGCCACCGTGTTCGTCGCCGTCCTGGTGGCGCTGACCCTGCTGCCCGCCGTCCTCGGCATGCTGAAGTCCAAGGCCTTCGGTGGCCGGGTACGCCGCTACCAGCCGCGGCGTGACGAGTCCGGTCAGATCCTCAACAACGGCGTGCGCTGGGCGCGCACCGTCGGTCGCTACCCGGTCGCCTTCGCCGCCGTCGTCGTGATCGGCCTCGGCGCGCTCGCCGTACCGCTGAAGGACCTGCACCTGGCGTTCCCGACCGACAGCACCGCCGCACCGGCCACCACGCAGCGCCAGGCCTCCGACCTGATCTCCGAGCACTTCGGCCCCGGTCGCGAGGGTCCGCTGCTGGCCGTCGTCGACGCCACCGACGTCGCCGAGGGCGGCCGCGACCGCGCCTTCGACGACGTGACCGGCTGGATCAACGGCCTGCCCGACGTCGCCAACGCCCAGGTCGTCGCGACCAACGCGACCTACGACGCCGACGGCAACCAGACCGCGGCCGCCACCGGCGCGATGATCCAGGTCACCCCGTCCTCCGGCCCGGACGAGACCGCCACCCAGGACCTGCTCCTCGCGCTGCGCGACGGCCAGGCGGGCATCGAGTCCGACACCGGTACGACGATCGGCATCACCGGCCTGACCGCCATCACCACCGACATCTCCGACCGCCTCAGCTCGGCGCTGCCGATCTACCTGGCGATCGTGATCGGCCTGGCGTTCCTGCTGCTGATGCTGGTGTTCCGCTCGATCCTGGTGCCGCTGACCGCGACCCTCGGCTTCCTGCTGTCGGTGCTCGCCACCCTGGGCGCGACCGTCGCGGTCTTCCAGGAGGGCATGTTCGGGCTCTTCGAGCCGCAGCCGATCGTGAGCTTCATGCCGATCTTCCTGATCGGCCTGGTGTTCGGCCTGGCGATGGACTACCAGGTGTTCCTGGTGACCCGGATGCGCGAGGCGCACGTCCACGGCATGAGCACCCGCGAGGCGGTCGTCGACGGCTTCCGCAACAGTGCCCGCGTCGTCACCGCGGCGGCGACCATCATGATCGCGGTGTTCGCGGCCTTCATGCTGCAGAGCGAGCCGATCGTGCAGTCGATGGGATTCGCGCTGGCCTCGGCCATCGTGTTCGACGCCTTCATCGTCCGGCTGGTGCTGATCCCCGCGACGCTCTACCTGCTGGGCGAGAAGGCCTGGTGGCTGCCGAAGTGGCTCGACCGGGTCCTGCCGAACGTGGACGTCGAGGGTGAGTCCCTCGAGCGCCACCCGGCCTCCGCCGGTCCGACGGGCGACCTGGACGACGACCTCGACCAGGACCGCGAGCTCGCCGGCGTCTGACGCCCGGGTCCGCACAGCACGAAGGGGCCGCCCCCACCGGGGCGGCACCTTCGTCGTACCTGCGGGTGGGTCCGGTTCAGCCGAGGGCCTTCTCGATGTCTCCGGCGATCTTCTCGGGCTTGGTGGTCGGCGCGTAGCGGCCGATGACCTGGCCGTCCTTACCCACGAGGAACTTGGTGAAGTTCCACTTGATGCCGCCGCCGATCAGGCCGCCCTTCTGGGACTTCAGCCACTGGTAGACCGGGTGCGTCTCGTCGCCGTTGACGTCGATCTTGGAGAACATCGGGAAGGTCACCCCGTAGTTCTTCTGGCAGAAGCCGGCGATCTCGTCGTCGCCGTCGAGCTCCTGGTTGGCGAACTGGTCGCACGGGAAGCCCAGGACGGTGAAGCCGCGGTCGCCGTACGTGTCGTAGAGCTCCTGCAGTCCCTCGAACTGGGGGGTGAAACCGCACTTCGAGGCCGTGTTGACGACCAGCACCACCTTGCCGTCGTAGGACGAGAACTCGACGGGCTTGCCGTCGATGGCGGTGGCGGAGAAGTCGTGGAGGGTGGTCATGGCCTCCAGTGTGTCAGCGCGCCCGAAGCGAGCGCGCCTGGAGCAGCGCGAGGTCGGCCACGACGAGCGCCTGCGCGACGGCCCAGACCCGGCCGGCGTTCTCGAGGCCGAAGGCGCCGGTGACCGCGATCTCGAGCGAGGCGAGGACCCCCACCGCGTTGCCGGCGACGATCGCCCAGCCGGCACCGGAGGGCATCCGGCTGCGGGCGTACAGGCCGACCACGACGGCGTACCCGACCATGAAGAGGCCGAGCTCGCGGTAGGCACCCGCCTCGCCCCCGAGCAGGTCGGCCAGCGGTCCGGCGAGGACGAGGTAGGCCAGCGCGTTGGTGGCGGTGACGACGGCGTCGGCCCCGAACCACAGGCGGGTACGACGGGCGAGGGCCGGAGCGGTGCGGGGAGCGGTGATCGTGGTCATGGTGTCCTCCTCGGGACGGATCGGTTGACCCCGAGCCTCACTCCTCGGAGGTGCTCCCGGCGATGACGTCGGAGGTCATGCGGCGGCGCACGGTCCACAGCAGCAGTGCCAGCAGGACCAGCAGGAGGTCGACCGCGCCGATGATGATCCAGCCCAGCGCGTCGGCCCGTTCGCCGTCGACGCGCTGCGCCGACGGGTGGCCGGGCAGCACGGTCACGCCGATCTCGCCGCTGTCCTCCGCCGTCCGGTACGCCGACCGGTCGACCTCGATCGGCCAGGTCCGCCGGTCCGGGTCGATGTCCTCGGGCAGGCGGAGGCGGACGACGTAGTGGTCCGAGCGCAGCACGTCGGTGCCGGTCACCTCCGCGGTGACGTGGACGCCGTCGCGGTCGATCCGCCACTGCTGCCAGGTGTGGTGGACGAAGGGCAGGTTGGCCACGGCCGCCACGAGGAGCAGCGCGACGAACGGGCCCTTGCCGGGCCTCATCCCTGCTCGGCGGTGGTGGGTCCGGAAGGAGCGAGACCGGGCCACGGGTGATCCCACCGGTCGTCGTACGCGGTCTCGGCGAGGGGGCGCCGGCTGCGGGCCCGTTGGTCGCGCTCGGCGTCGCGCTCGGGCACCTCCTCGGGATTGCCGCGCACGCCGACCGCGATGCCGGCCAGCACCCGGGCGTCGTCCGGGATGCCGAGCCCGGCGGCGACCGCCGTGTGGTCGAAACCCCCGAACTGGTGGGCGTGCAGGCCCATCGCGTGCGCCTGCAGGGTCAGGTGCGCGGAAGCCTGGCCGACGTCGTGGGCCGGGATCAGGACGTCCTTGAGCTCGTCGCCGTCGGTGCCCAGCACGACGACCGACAAGAAGACCACGGATGCACGCGGTACCCAACCGGAATTGCCGCGGCTCAGGTGCGGCACCAGCACCCGGTGCGCCGCGCTGCCGCGGGTCGCCACGACGTACCGCCAGGGTTGGCGGTTGCCCGAGCTCGGCGCCCACTGGGCGGCCTCGAGCAACCGGGTGATCTCGGCGTCGGTGAGCTCGTGCTGGGCGTCGAAGACGCTGGGGCTCCAGCGGGAGCGGAGCGGCTCGGCGATCGCGACCGGGTTCATGGGTCGAGTATCGCGGGCGCTGGGCCCGGACTCAGACGCGCAGGTAGGCCAGCACCGCGCGGACCCGGCGGTGGTCGTCGGTGTCGGCGGGCAGGTCGAGCTTCGTGAAGATGCTGTTGATGTGCTTGGCGACGGCCTTCTCGGTCACCACGAGCGCCTGCGCGATCCCTGCGTTGGCGCGGCCCTCGGCCATCAGCCCGAGCACCTCGCGCTCACGGTCGGTGAGCCGCTCCAGCGGGGTGTCGCGGCGGCGCTCGAGGACTGCGGCCACGACCGACGGGTCGAGCACGGTGCCACCGTCGGCGACCCGGTGGAGGGCGTCGACGAACTCGGCGACGTCGGAGACGCGGTCCTTGAGGAGGTAGCCGACGGCACCCTCGCCGCTGGCCAGCAGCTCGCGGGCGTAGAGCTGCTCGACGTACTGCGACAGCACGAGCACGGGGAAGCCGGGACGGCGGGTGCGGGCGGCGATCGCGGCGCGGAGGCCCTCGTCGGTGAACGTCGGCGGCATCCGGACGTCGACCACGGCCGCGTCGGCCTCGGGGTCGGTGAGCGCCTGCTCGAGCGCCGGCAGGTTGTCGACGGCGTGCAGCACCTCGAAGCCCTTGGCCTCCAGGAGCTGGGTCAGGCCGGCCCTCAGGAGCGCGTGGTCCTCGGCGAGGACTAGGCGGAGGGGGCGCACGGGACCTCCCAACGGACGACGGTCGGCCCACCGGCCGGACTGGACACCGACAGGATGCCGTCGAACGCGGCCAGGCGGGCGGCGATCCCCTGCAGACCGGACCCGGTGCTCGGGTCCGCGCCGCCGCGACCGTCGTCGCCGACCTCGCCGCGCAGGACGCCGTCGGCGTGCCGCAGGCTGATCCAGGTCTGGTCGGCGCCGGCGTGCTTGCCGGCGTTGGCGAGGCACTCGGCGACCGTGAAGTAGACGGCCGACTCCACGGGCGCCGGCAACCGGTCCGGTACGTCGAGCGCGAGCTCGACCGGGAGCGCCATGTCGAGCGCGAGCGCCGAGACCGCGCCAGTCAGGCCGCGGTCGGCGAGCACCGGCGGGTGCACACCCCGGACCACGTCACGCAGCTCGCCGAGCGCCGCCGACGAGGTCGAGCGGGCCTCGTTGATCAGCCGGCGCGCGGCGTCCGGGTCGGACTCGAAGAGGTCGTCGGCGAGGCCGAGGTGGAGCGAGACGGCCGCCAGCCGGGCCTGCGGGCCGTCGTGCAGGTCCCGCTCGATCCGGCGAAGCTCCGCGGCCGAGTGGTCGACGACGACCGCCCGCGACTCGGTGAGCGCCTGCACGCGGCGCTCGAGGTGCTCGGTCCGCCCGACCGTCAGGAGCGCCCGGTCCACGCACGCCCGGGCGCGCATCAGCGGGCCGACGCCGTACCACCACACGGGCCAGGTCACGACGCCGAGGAGGAGCACGACCGCCAGCAGCGAGACCACGAAGCCGACGCTCATCGCCCACAGCATCCAGAGCAGGTCCCGCCAGGTCATCGGGTCGGCCGCGCGCACCTGGAGGTTGGCGATCGGGCCGCCCGGGAGCGGGAGGTACGGCGCCGTCGTCGGCGCGCCGAGGATCCGGCCGGACATCGTGCGGTGCCACCCGACGAGGCCGCGCATGACCGGCAGCAGGCCGGCGAGGAGGAGCACACCGAGCCAGACCACGACGAGGGCGGCGCTGACGACCACGAGCACGAAGGCCACCACGACGGGCACGAACAGCAGGACCTGCAGGGCGGCGTACCCGGTCACCGCCCAGCGGCCGGCACGCGCCTCGACGTCGTGCTCGGGCCACCTGCTCACCGCCCCATCCTGTCGTGACTTCGGTCGGGAGGGCAGTGGTGCAGGCACCACCACCGGTCGGGACGCACCACCCCTGACCCCGGGCGGGTACGACGACAGGCTCGTCGGTACCGACCTTGAAGCCCCCGAGGAGTCCCGCGATGTCCCACCTCTCCGCGTTGCCCAGCCGCGCCGCGCGCTGGAGCGCCACCCACCCGTGGCGTGCCATCGGCGCCTGGCTGCTGCTCGTCGTCGTCGCCGTCGGCCTGGCGATGGCCGTCCCCACGAAGGAGGTCTCCGACGCCGACTACCGCGTCGGCGACTCCGGGAGGGCCGAGGCGCTGCTCGACGGGTCCGGCCTCGACCACCCGCCCACCGAGAACGTCCTGATCACCGCCGCGTCCGGGTCCCTCGACCAGGCCGCGGCGCGCTCGGCCGCGGCCGACGTCACGTCGCGGATGGCGGGCCTGCCCGGCGTCGCGGACGTCGGCGAGCCGGTGCCGAGCGAGGACGGTACGGCGCTGATGGTCCCCGTCGAGCTGACGTCCGACGAGGTCGACGCCGACCCGCTGCTCGACGCGACGGCCGCCGTCCAGTCCGCGCATCCGGACCTCCGGGTCGCGCAGGCGGGCGACGTCACGATCGACGCCGCCATCGACGAGCGGGTCGGTGAGGACCTGCACTCGGCGGAGTTCATCAGCCTGCCGATCACGCTGGTGCTGATGCTCCTGGCGTTCGGCGCCCTCGTCGCGGCCGGGCTGCCGGTGCTGCTCGCGGCGACGAGCGTCACGGCCACCATCGGCATCAGCGCCCCGGTGTCCTACCTGGTCCCGGCCGAGTCCACCGTCACCAGCATGATCGTGCTGATCGGCATGGCCGTCGGCGTGGACTACTCGCTGTTCTACCTCAAGCGCGAGCGGCAGGAGCGCGCCGCCGGCAGGACCACGATCGATGCCGTCGCGATCGCGGCAGAGACCTCGGGCCACGCCATCCTCGTGTCCGGCGGGGCCGTGATCGCCGCCCTGGCGGGGCTCTTCGTGCTCACCGACGTCACCTTCAACTCGCTCGCGACCGGCTCGATCATCGTCGTCGCGGTCGCGGTGCTCGGCTCGATCACCGTGCTGCCGGCGCTGCTCGCCAAGCTCGGGCGCTGGGTCGACCGGCCGCGGGTCCCGCTGCTGTGGCGACTCACCCGACGCACCCGCACGGGCTCGATCAGCGGACGGCTGCTCGGCCCGGTGGTCCGGCACCCCGTCGCCGCCCTGGTCGTCGCCTCGACCGTGGTCCTCGCGCTCGCCGTGCCCGCGCTGTCGATGAAGACCCACCAGGCCAGCGCCGAGACGCTGCCCCACGACATCCCGGCGGTGCAGACGCTGCGGGCGATCACGGCGGCGTACCCGTCGGAAGGGACCTCCGCGCAGGTCGTCGTCACAGGTGTCGACGCCCCCGCCGCGGCGGCCGGCCTCCAGGAGCTCGCCACCGCGGCCGGGCAGGACGGCTTCGTCACCAGTGGCGCGACGGTGCAGGCCTCCGCCGACGGACGCACGTCGGTGATCGACCTCGCCCTGCCGTACGACGAGTCCGACGACCGCGCCACCACGGCGATCGAGCGGCTGCGCACCTCCCTGGTCCCGCAGGTCTTCGACTCCCTCGACGGCGCCCACGTGTACGTCGGCGGAGGCGCCGCCGAGTCGCTCGACTACGCGACCAAGCAGGGCCAGCGGATGCCGATCCTGCTCGGGTTCGTGCTGCTGCTGACGATGGTGATGATGATCGCCGCGTTCCGCAGCGTGCTGCTCGGCGTGGTCTCGACCGTGCTCAACCTGGCGTCGGTCGGCGTTGCCTTCGGCATCTTGTCCATCGTCTTCCAGCACGGCGTCGGCGAGTCCCTGCTCGACTTCACCAGCCCCGGCTTCGTGATCGACTGGATCCCCGTGTTCGTGCTGGTCGTGCTGGTCGGCCTCTCGATGGACTACCACGTGTTCGTGCTCAGCCGGGTCCGTGAGCTCGTCGACGGCGGGCTGCCCGTCCGCCAGGCCGTGCACCGCGGGATCGCCGACACCGCGGGCGTGATCACCAGCGCCGCGGCGGTGATGGTGTCGGTGTTCGCCATCTTCGCGACCCTCTCCATGCTGGAGATGAAGATGATGGGCGTCGGCCTCGCGGCCGCGATCCTCGTCGACGCCACCCTCATCCGTCTGGTCGTGCTGCCGGCCGTGCTGGTGCTGCTCGGCGACCGGGCGTGGCCGCGCCGGCGTCGTACCCCTGGACCGGTGGTGGCACCCGGTCAGCTCCCCGACCAGCTGCTGGTGCCGGTCGGGCGCTGAGGGTCCGGCTCAGGTGGTGCCGACCGCGGGCTCCGGCTCGCGGTCGGTCGCCGTCGTGCCGACCACGACCGACAGCACCGCGGCGATGGCGCAGAGTCCCGCGCCCGCCCACCAGGCGTAGGTGTAGGTCCCGAAGCCGTCGCGGATCACGCCGGCTCCGAGGGCCGCCACGGCCGCCCCGATCTGGTGCGAGGCGAACACCCAGCCGAACACGATCGTGCCGCGGTCCCCGAAGATCTCGCGGCACAGGGCCGCGGTCGGCGGCACGGTCGCGACCCAGTCGAGGCCGTAGATCACGATGAACAGCACCATGCTCGGGTGCACGCTCGCGGCGAGCAGCTGGGGAAGCAGGAGCAGACCGAGGCCGCGGAACAGGTAGTAGGCGACGAGCAGCACCCGCGGGTCGAACTTGTCCGTGAGCCAGCCCGAGGCGATCGTGCCGACGATGTCGAAGACCCCGACCGCGGCGAGCAGGCCGGCGGCCGTGGTGCTGGACATCCCGTGGTCGTGGGCCGAGGGGATGAAGTGGATGCCGATCAGGCCGTTGGTCGTCGCCCCGCAGATCGCGAACGCCACGGCCAGCGCCCAGAACGCGCGCTGCCTGCTCGCGAAGGCCAGGCCCTCGAGGGCGCGGCGGGTGGCGCCGCCCACGTGCCGCGCCGGCGGCGTCCAGTCCTCCGCAGCGCCGTACGGGCGGACGCCACGGTCCTCCGGGTGGTCGCGCACGACCAGCCACACCACGGGTACGACGGCCAGCGCCGCCGCCGCGACCACGAGCGAGGCCGGCCGCCAGCCCGCACCGTCGGCGAGGCTCGCCACGACCGGCAGGAACACCAGCTGCCCCGTCGCCGAGCCGGCCGTGAGCACACCCATCACCAGGCCGCGGCGGTGCTCGAACCACCGGTTCGCGATGGTCGCGGCGAACACCAGCGCCATCGACCCGGTGCCCGGCCCGATCAGCACGCCCCAGAAGACGATCAGCTGCCACGACGCGGTCATCAGGACGCTGCCACCGGACCCGAGGGCGACGAGGGTCAGGGCGGAGGCGACCACCCGTCGTACGCCGAACCGGTCCATCAGGGCCGCCGCGAAGGGCGCCGTCAGGCCGAACAGCAGCAGGTTGATGCTCACCGCCAGCGACATGACACTCGTCGACCAGCCGAACTCGTCGTGCAGCGGCACCATCAGCGCGCCCGGCGCGGCCCGGAACCCGGCGGCGCCCACGAGCGCCAGGAAGGCCACCGCCGCCACGACCCACGCGGGGTGCAGGTGGCTGGCTTTCTTCAACGAAGTCACGGCGCTACGCTAGCAGGCATGCCGCTGCGCTCGGACTGGTCGACGGAGTACTGCCCGATCCGCCGCTCCCTCGACGTCCTCGGGGACCCGTGGGTGCTGCTGATCGTGCGCGACGTGCTCCACGGCACCGGCCGGTTCGAGCAGCTGCGCGACAACCTCGGCATCTCCGAGGCGGTGCTCTCCCGCCGCCTGCGCGCCATGCGCGAGGCGGGGCTGCTCGACGTCGTCGACTACGAGCGCGGCGGCCGCACCCGGCAGCGGTACGTCGCCACCCCCGCCGCCGCGGACCTGCTCCCCCTGCTGCACCACCTCGCCATCTGGGGCGAGAAGCACACCGTCGAGCCCGACGGTGGCGCTCACATGGCGCTGGTCCACCAGCCCTGCGGCCGGGAGACCACCGACGGCGAGCGCTGCTCGTCCTGCGGCGAGCCGCTGCGGCCGGAGGACATGACGTGGGTCAAGCCGTGGCTGGGGACCGAGCACCAGCTGCGGCCGGCGGGCGCCTGAGGCCCCGGCCGGGGATCGTCAGGGAAGACCCACCCGGACGGCGACCACGCAGGCGTCCTCCGCGGCCGTGCGGTGCTCCTGCATCAGCCGGGCGCACAGCAACGCCGGGTGCGCTCCCGCACCACCGGTCGCGGTCCACCCGTCGCCCTCGATGCCGGCGGTGTGGACGACGACGGACAGCCCGCGGCTCCACCCGACGGTGACCTCGTCCCCCCGCAGGCCCGGCGGCCTGCTCCCCACGCCGACCACGCCGCAGCGTGCCGGGGCCACCGTCCGGACCCCGTCGGCCAGCAGGTCGACGACGACGTCCCCCACCGAGGCCGCCCGCGCGGTGCGTGCGGCCAGGTCGACCTCGATGGCCGCCGCGGCGACACCCGCTGTGCCCGCGAGCATCCCGTGGAGCACCCGGAGGGTCGCTCGTGGCGTGGTCACGGCGGGGAAGGACAGTGCGCGCTCCAGCAGCTGCGCGCCCTGCGGACCTCCGTCGACGGCGGCACAGACCAGGATGCCCAGGCTCGTCGGCCCGTGCCACGCCCGCCAGCCGTGGGCACCACCCGCGTCGTCCGCGGCGGCGACCAGCCCCGTGACGTACGCCGACCCGGCCTCCGACGGCGACGCCGGGAAGCGGTTCCACGTCGGGGTGACCGCGTCGGTCAGGGCGTCCGCCCGGCCGAAGGCCGTGGCCTCCACGCCGGGCCCGCCGACCGGGCCGAGGTCGCGCACGCTCACCCAGCCTCCGCTGGCGGCGGCCAGGCCCGTGGCCATCTCGGTCACGTGCTGGGCGAGGGCGGCCAGGTCAGGAGCGCCCAACCGCGCACGGTCCGCCACCTGACGGGCGGAGCGCCGTACCTGCTCCACGTCATGGTGCTGGAGGACCGGTATCAACCGGCCGGGAACGACGAAATCGAGTGCCATGTGGAATCCACCCCGAGAGGAGGTCGCGACCGAGGATCCCGGTGGCGTCCTCGTGGAACGCCTGCCGCGGGTCGTCGACCTGGGGTGGCCCGCACTGTTTGAGCCGTTCTCGACTATGTCACCGATCCGGTGCCATGGCCATCCCTCGCTCACCGAGCCCCGTGCGATACTTCCTCCGCGGCTCGAGAAATGGGTCGGTGTTGGACGGTGCCGATGAACGCACCACAGCATTCGTGGAGGTGGGTGGCGATGACCAGCTCGGTTCCACTGGACCAGGCCGCTGTTGCCTTCCAGCAGCTCGCTCAGCTCGTCTACCAGGGTGAGTCCTTCGCCGGCATCTACGACGAGATCTGCCGGATCGCCGTGCAGGTCGTCCCCGGTTGCGACCACGCGTGCATCACGACGATCAGCGCCGGCCGGTCCCCGACGCTCGAGGCGACGACCGACGACGTCGCGGCGCTGATCGACCGCACCGAGTGGGAGGTCCGCGAGGGCCCGTGCGTCGACGCGATACTGACCGATCGCTTCGACTGCGACCCCGACATCACGCGGAACCCCACCTGGCCGCGGCTCGCCGAGCGGGTCCTGGCCCAGACCCCCGTCCGCGGGATGGTCGGCTACCGGATCTCGGCGGGACCGCAGAAGGTCGGCGCGCTCAATCTCTTCTCCGACACGGCGGGCGCTCTGACCCAGGAGGGGGCCGAGGTCGGCGCGATTCTCGCCTCCTTCGCCTCGGTGGCGATCACGGCCGCCCGTGAGAAGACCGGCGCGCAGAACCTCCTCGAGGGACTCATCAACAACCGCGAGATCGGCAAGGCCGTCGGGGTCCTCATGGTGACCGAGGGCATCAGCGACGCCGAGGCGTTCGAGAAGCTCCGCACCGCCTCCAACCACCTCAACGTCCGCCTCGCCGAGGTCGCGCGCCGGGTGGTCGCCGACAGCGACGTGGGTCAGACCGCTTCCGACTGACGCGGGGTACGCCCGACCCGAGCGGGTACGGCGCGGACAGCCACACGATTGCCGCATGCGGACGGACGGTGGTCAGGCCCCCTCCGGTCCAACAATCGGCCGGTGGGGGCCGCCCCCCGAGGAAGCCCGCGAACAACGAGGGTCCCGGTCGTTCGACCGGGACCCTCGTCGGGATCAGGTTCGGGTCACCCGAACCGAGCGGGCTCCTACGACGCCGGCATGATCGCCGGCGGGTTCCAGCCGGTGCCGTCGACGATCCCGGCGATCCGGTCGGGCGTCGGGGCGTAGAGGCGCCAGCCCAGCCGGAACGACGAGCCGGCGGGCGCGGGCAGCCAGTTCTGCGCCTGCGCGGGGTCGCTCGGCGGCGTGCTCTGGACGTACAGGTCGATCGAGCCGTCGGCATTCCGCTGGAGGTCCGAGCGGTCGTTGATGACGTAGCGGTCGATCTCGTTCTCGACCAGGTACTGCGCGGCGTCGTACATGGTCACCGACCAGAACGCGTCGACGGGCGGGGCCCAGCCGGCCGGCAGGTGGATGACGTACCTCTTGTTGCCCGACAGCGGGGCGCCGAGCCGGTCGGCGAAGCCGAGGGAGTAG
The DNA here is from genome assembly GCF_001428825.1 of Nocardioides sp. Root240. Classification (GTDB taxonomy): domain Bacteria; phylum Actinomycetota; class Actinomycetes; order Propionibacteriales; family Nocardioidaceae; genus Nocardioides. Next base: position 144,202 of record NZ_LMIT01000012.1, read on the forward strand.
ATCGCCTGGTCGGGTGTCTGCGCACCGAGGCCGATCTGGGCGACCATCGCGCGGAGCTGGTAGTTCGTCCCGTACGTACCGGCGGCCAGCGTCAGGTAGCCGTTGTGCGTCGGGAACGACGTCGCGTGCAGCGCCTGCGTGTCGGCGGCGATCCGCCCCCGCGCATCCGCGACTGCGGCCGTCATGCCGGCGACCGTCTCCGGGCTGAGTGTGGGATCGGTGGACGGCGTCCGGCCCGGGCCGACCCCGATCGCGCCGATCCTGTCGATCTCGGCCTGGTCGGCCGCCGGGGGCGGGAACTCGGCGAGCAGCTCACCGAGCCTGTCGAAGTAGGCCATGCCGGTCGGCAGCGACTGCTGGTCGATCGTGGTGTCGGGGTCGGCCGGCACGGGAGGCTGCCAGTTCTTCCGTGGGTACGCGCTCAGCGGCACCATCGTGAACTTGTCCTGCAGGTCGCGGACCTTCTCGATGTCCTTGGGGTCGCCGTTGTCGGCGTAGATGCGCTCGATGATCAGCACCCGGTCGTACGCCGACCGGATCCTGGTCACCTTCTTCGGAAGGACGGTCGCGGCGTCCCCCGGACCGACGAGCGCGTACGCGCCCGGCTCGGTTCCCTGGACGGAGCCGGGGTTGCCGAACGTCTCCGTGTAGGGGTCGAGCATCTGCAGGCTCCAGTAGCGATCCCCCTTGACCTTGGGGATCGTGATCACGATCGGGCCGTCGCTGAGGTCGAGCCAGGCCGTCGCATAGAGAGTGTCCAGGTTCGGAGAGACCACCCAGTGGTCGGCCGGGTCGGAGAAGTCCCGGAAGGCGTTGAACTGGTTCTCGGGTCCGTAGCCGTGCCCGTTGCTGATGTCGACACTCGTCTGGAGGCGCTGGGTCTTGTCGACCTCGAGCAGCGGCAGGCCGTACTTGTAGGCCTCCAGCCCGAGTGCGTAGCCGCGGTCGTAGTCGGACGTGGCGTCGGCCGACGCCGTGCCGGCGAGGGTGGACGCGGCTCCGAGCGTGGCCAGGGCCAGCGTCGTGGCGGTGACGAGCCGGCGAAGCCGCCGGGGGGTGTGCTGGTGCACGAGGTGCTCCTTCTTTCGGGGTGAGGGGTCGGGTTGTCGGTGGCGGTCAGCCGGACGGGGGCCGGGCGGGCGCCGGGACCCTGGTCGCGACGAGGTACCAGGCGAACAGCAGGCTGAAGACGACGTCGCCGGAGACCACCGCGGTCAGGCGCCCGTTGGCCGTCCCGTCGACGAGGTGGCCGGCGACGATCGCGACCACGAGGACCTTGCCGGCCAGGCCGAGCTGGACGATGCCGCGGTTCCGGTCAGGCGAACCGCCCGCCATCCAGTAGCCGACGCCGAACAGCCCGATGGCCGCGATGCCGATGTGCGAGAAGACCGTGTCGGTGGGCACTGGGCGCAGGCCGAGGTCCTCGGCGAGGCCGAGCGCGGGCAGGAAGAGCAGGACGGCGGCCGCGTTGAACAGCGCGGCCGTGCGGAACAGGATCCGGGCCTGACGGGCGGGCATGGTGATCTCCGGTCTCGTGACGATCAGGGGTGGGTGAGGATGTGGACGGCGACAGCGGCTTCCTCGATGCCGACGAGGCCGCCGCCGTTCTCCTGGATGGCGCACCGGGCGCCGTCGACCTGCCGGGGTCCGGCCTCGCCGCGCAGCTGTGTGGTCAGCTCGAAGAGCTGGCCGATCCCGGTGGCACCGAGCGGGTGGCCCTTCGACTCCAGTCCGCCGGACGTGTTGATCGGGATCCGGCCGCCGAGGGAGAAGTCGCCGCGCTCGGCCGCGGGACCGCCCATGCCGTCGGGGACCAGCCCGAGGTTCTCGGCCTGGATGATCTCGCCGACGGCCGAGGCGTCGTGGACCTCCGCGACGTCGATGTCGGACGGGGCCAGCCCGGCGTCGGCGTAGGCCTGTTGGGCCGCTCGCCGCCCGACGCCCTGCTCGAACTCGTCCGCAGTGCGGTGCGTGAAGCTCCGCACCACGCTGGCCGCCACGCGGACCGCTCGGGACCGGTCGGCCCCGATCCGGCGCAGGCCCTCCTCGGTGCACAGCACCACCGCTGCGGCGCCGTCCGAGGTCGGCGCGCACATCGGCAGGGTCAACGGATGGGTGATCGGCGGCGCAGCGAGCACCTCCTCGACCGTGTACGGCGTGCGGAACTGTGACAACGGGTTGTGCACCGAGTGCTGGTGGTTCTTGGCCGACACGGCGGCGATCTGGCGTGCGGTCGTGCCCCACGTGGCCATGTGGTGACGGGCCAGCGCGGCGTACACCGCCATGAACCGGCTGTACGGCCGGTCCGACTCCGAGCCCTCGGGAACGGTCACGCCCTCGCCCAGCCGGACCAGCGCCTCGTAGTTCTCGTCGGCGCGCGAGACGTCCCAGCCGCCCTCGAAGAGGGCCAGCGTCCGGGCCTTGTCGGCGACGTTCATCTTCTCGGCGCCGAGCGCCAGGGCCACGTCGGTGCTGCCCGCGCGCAGGCCCTGGACGGCCAGGTGCACGGCGGTGCTCCCCGAGGCGCAGGCGTTCTCGACGTTGAAGACGGGGATCCCCTCCACGCCGACCTTGCCCAGGACGACCTGGCCGGGGATCGAGAGCTGTCCCTGCAGGGGCCCGTTCGTCACGCCGGCGTAGTAGGCCGCGCCGAGGTCCTTCACGTCGCAACCCGCGTCGCTCAACGCACCCCGGAGGGCCTCGCCGGCGAGGTCCTCCAGCGACCGGGCGGGATGCCGGCCGAAGACCGTCATCGCGATGCCGGCGATGTAGACGTCCGTCATGGGGTGCCTCAGACCATCCGCTTCAGGACGGCCGGGTAGCGGTTGGGCATCAGCCGGGTGAGCCAGAAGATCGAGCGGGAGTACTTGCCCGTCAGGATCCGGCGGCGGCCGTTCTCGATGCCGTCGAGGATGTTGCCGGCGACCACCTCCGGCGGCGTGACCAGCATCGTCCCGGTCCTCGCCGCGAGGTCCGCCTCGACCTTGCCGGCGTTGACCGTGTGTCGCGCGGCGCGCTCGATGTTCGTGGCGATCGCACCGGGGTGGACCAGCACTGCCTCGACGCCCGTTCCCTCGAGCTCCGACCACAGCGCCTCGGTGAGGCCCCGCACGCCGAACTTCGTGACGTTGTAGGCCGACTGCCCGCCGTACCCGACCAGGCCGAAGATGCTGGAGATGTTGACGATCCAGCCCTCGCGCTGGGCGAGCATCGTGGGGAGGAACGCCTTCGTGCCACAGATGACGCCGCGCAGGTTGATGCCGAGCAGCCAGTCGATCTCCTCGACCTCGGTGTGCTCGAGCGTCCCGATGAGGGTGGCACCGGCGTTGTTGAAGACCAGGTGCACGGTGCCGAAGTCCTCCAGCACCTCGGCGGCGTGCGCCGTGAACTCCTCGGCGCGCGACACGTCGAGCTTGTAGGAGCGCACGTCCGCACCTCCGCACAGCGCCCGGGTCTGCTCCAGACCGGAGGCGTCGATGTCGGAGATCGCGACCCGCGCGCCACGGTTCGCCAGCTCGACCGCGAGAGCACGGCCGATTCCGGAGCCGGCGCCGGTGACGACGGCGACCTTGCCTGCGAGAGATGTCATGAACAGGGTCCTTCTGCTGAGGGAGGGTGCGAGACGGCGGGCGCGCTCAGGACGCGCGGGCCAGGTGCCTCCGGCGAGGCCGGGCAGCATGACGGGCATCAGGAGGTCCTCAGATCGCGCGCTCGGCGCGTGCCCAGTAGGTGGCGCGGAGGTCCTTCTTGAGCACCTTGCCGACGGCGCTGCGCGGGAGGGCGTCGACGAAGTCGATGCTCTTGGGCGCCTTGACGGAGCCGAGCCGGGCCTTGCACAGGGCGATCAGCTCGTTCCCGTCGAGGGTCTCGCCCGGGTTGAGCTCGACGACGGCCTTGACCGCCTCGCCCCACTGCTCGTCCGGCGTACCGATCACCGCGCAGTCCTGCACCTTCGGGTGCGACCAGATGACCTGCTCGACCTCGCTCGGGTAGACGTTGAAGCCACCCGTGATGATCATGTCCTTCTTGCGGTCGGTGATGTGGAGGTAGCCCTCCGTGTCGAGGTGCCCGACGTCGCCGGTGTGCAGCCAGCCGTCGACGATCGTCTCCGCCGTCTGCTCGGGGGCGTTGTAGTAGCCCTTCATCACCAGGTCGCCACGCACGCAGATCTCACCGGTCTCACCCGGGCCCAGCACGCGGTGGTCGTCGTCGAGGATCTCGACGCGGACCAGCGGGCTCGGACGCCCGACGGAGGAGAGCCGCTCGTCGGTGGCGAGGACGTCCCCACGGAAGTGCTCGGCCGGCGGCAGGAAGGCGATCGAGGCCGGTGCCTCCGTCTGCCCGTACCCGCCCGCCATCACCGGGCCGAAGACCTCCACGGCCTTCTTCAGCTTCTCGACCGACATCGGCGCGGCGCCGTACAGGAAGTACTTCAGGGACGAGACGTCGACCAGCTCGATGCCGGGGGCCTCGAGCAGCCGGTAGATCACCGTCGGCGGCAGGAAGAGCTCGGTGACCTGCTGCTTGACCAGCTGGTCCAGCAGGACGTCGGGCTGCGGGCTGGTGACGACCACGACCGTGCCGCCACGCGCCGTCGTGGGCAACGAGAGCGCGCCGGCTGTGTGCGTCATCGGCGCGGCGGCGAGGTTCACCGGGCGCTCCTCGGGCCCGTAGGGGAAGGCCATGAGGAAGTGGGCGATGAACGTCTGCATGCTGCGGTGGGTGTTCATCACGCCCTTCGGCGGACCGGTGGTGCCGCCCGTCGGCGAGATCGACACCACGTCGTCGAGATCCACGACGAGGGCCGGATCGGCGGTCGACTGGCCGTCGAGCCAGGCGTCGAGCGTGACCGCACCGGGGACCTCACCGTCGAGGCACACCCAGCGCAGCACCTTCGGCAGGCGCTCACGCAGGTCGCCCAGGAGCGGCGCGAAGGCAGCCTGGAAGAAGACGACCTCGCAGTCGAAGGCATCGAGGATCCGCAGGTTCTCCTCGGGGGAGTTGCGGGCGTTGACCGGCAGCCAGGTCATGTTCGCCCGCCAGAGGCCGAGGGTGCAGACCCACGCGGTCACGTCGTTGCCCGCCCAGACCGCGCCCTTGGTGCCGCTCGGCAGCCCGTCGGCCAGCAACGCGTTCGCGACCCGGCACGACAGCTCGCCGGCCTCCTGGAAGGTGTAGGTCCGGTCGTCCTGGACGTAGGCGATGCCGTCGGGGTTGCCCCGCCAGCCGCGGTCGAAGAAGTCGATGACGGCCATGGTCAGAGCTCGCTGACCGACGCGCGCGCGAGTCCGCGCTGCTCGAGGAAGCCCAGCAGGTAGCGGTGACCGAAGGCCTTGCAACCCGAGGTGAAGCCGACCGCGTCGGTCTCCCCCTCGACCAGCTTCATCGCGGCCGCGGCCTGCAGTGCGCCGGTCGTGATGTAGGGCGCCACGCTGGACACGCTCGCCCGTACGCCGGCCAGCTGGCCCCGCCCGATCGCGATGTCGATCGACCGGTTCAAGGTGGTGCGCTCGCGCGGCGGCATGCTCGGCGTCGTGGACGCCACGATCTGCGCGATGGCGGCTTCCTGGGACTCGACCGGCAGGTGCTGGAGCTCGGCCTCCCACTGCTCGGCCACGGCGAGCACGAGCGTCATGGCGGGGTTGTCGTAGAAGCTGGTGAGCGAGCTGCAGAAGCGCACCCGCGAGTCGTCCTGGTAGAAGACCGGGAGCGAGGTCCCGCCCCAGGGCAGGGCGAGCGCCGGGCGGAGCAGCTCGGGCACCGAGATCTCGAAGTGGTCGGTCATGCCCCACGCGACGAGGCGGTTGTCCCACAGGTGGTGCTGCGGGTGCCGGAAGCTCTCGAAGATCGAGGCGGTCGAGCCGACGGTGACACCGGATCCCTCGCGCGGTCCGCGCACGATCGTGGCGGTCTCCAGCGAGTCGATGCCCGGCGTCTCGAGCGTCAGCTCGGCGGCGATCTGGGCGATGGTGTGCATGTACGACAACGACGGGCACAGGACCAGGCCGGCCTCGGCGTACTCCTCGCCGAACTGCTCGCGGATCGCCATCGTGTAGCCCTGCTCGCCCGTGGTGTCGAGGTGGTGGCACCCGGCCCGGAGGGCCGCCTCGATGGCGACCGGGCCGAACTTCCCGAACGGACCGACGGTGTTGCACACGACCTTCGCCCCGGTGAAGGCGGCGGCGAGCGCGGCGACGTCGTGCTCGGCCTCGACGATCTCGTAGGTCGCGGACTCGAGGCGGACCACGCGCTCGGCCATCATCTCCTTGATGCGGCCGGCGTCGCGGCCCACCGCGGTGAACGCGATGTCCTGGTCGATCAACCAGTCCATCACCAGCATGCCGGTGTAGCCGCTCGCGCCGTACACAACGACGGGGTACTTCGCCATCTCGGACCTCCCTGTGGTGCGTGGATCCGGCTCTCGGATCTCGTCGAGCGTAGGGAGGCGAGGGGGTCCTGGTTTTGTCGCCGAGCGTCAGCCATTTGTGATCTGATGACACCGTGCCGGCGACCGCGCGAACCCCGAACGAGCCGTACCTGCGCGCGTGGGTGGTCAGCTCGTTCGTGCAGGTCATCGAGGAGCTCGGCGGCGACCCCGAGGACTACGAGCGCCGTTTCCACGTCTCCCTGCGCGTCACCGACCAGGGCAAGGAGGCCATCGCGGCAGCGCCGCTGCTGCGCCTGATGGAGGCCGCCGCGCAGGAGCTGTCCTGTCCGGACTTCGGCATCCGCGTCGGCATTGCCCAGGGACAGGACTCGATCGGGCCGGTGATGGTGGCGGCCTTGAACTGCGCGACGGCACGCGAGGCCTACCAGTCCAGCATCCGCTACCTCAACGGGCTGTTCAGCGCCTTCGACATCGCGCTCGTCGACACCCCTGACGGTCCCCGCACGGTCTACACCCTCCGGGTGCCCGCGCCGAGCCGGCAGTTCCAGGAGTGGAGTCTTGCGGTCACCACGAAGATCCTGCCGCTCGTCGCCGGACCGTCGGCGCGGCTGAGGGGCGTCTACTTCTCCCACCCGCGGCTGCTCGAGCAGGAGTTCTACGACGGCGTCTTCGGCTGCCCGGTCCGGTTCGAGGAGCGCGCCTACGGCGTCGACTACTTCGACGCCGACATGCAACGCGCGATTCCGCGCAACAACCCCGAGATCCGCGCGATCGTCAGCGACTACCTCGACAGCATCATCGCCTCGTCGGGGCTCACCCTCGAGCACCAGATCCTCGCCCTGGTGCGCGAGCTCCTCCCGACCGGCGGCTGCACCCTGGACGTCATCGCCGAGCACCACTTCGTGAGCGTGCGCACCATGCAGCGCCGGCTGGCCGCCGAGGGGGTGGTCTTCGAGCGTCTCGTCGACGACGTGCGCCGCGAACAGGCGTTGGAGTACCTCGCGGACCCCGACCGGTCCGTCCAGCAGATCGCAGGGCTCCTGGGGTACGTCGAGCAGAGCTCGTTCTCGCACGCCTTCCGTCGCTGGAGCGGTACGTCCCCGCGCGCCTGGCGGGCAGCGCAGCGCCCGGGCTGAATCAGGACGCGGGACGCTCGGAGCGCACCTGCTCGCCGAACGCGGTGACCCGCTCGTCGAAGCGCGCCGGGTGCTCGAGCATCGGGCAGTGGCCGGTGTCGTCCCAGACCTCCAGGCTGGAGCCGGGGATCAGCCGGTGGAGCTCGTGCCCCATCGCCACCGGGAGCAGCGGGTCCTCGCGACCCCACAGGAGGAGTGTCGGGCAGGCGATCGCGGGCGCTCGCAGCCGCGCGTCGTAGCCGGCGCCGGCCGCGAGGGCAGCGTCGAAGCCCACGCCGGCGAGCCCACGGAGGGCGACGCCGAGCAGCTCCGGGGGGACCGAGCGGGCGTCGTGGAAGACCCGTCCGCCGAGCAGGAGGCGCACCCGTTCGCTGCGCCGCACGACCCAGCGGACCGCGTGCAGGCGCAGGAAGCGGTTCATCATGCGTGCCTGCGGGAGGGTGAGCAGGCGGTGGCGCGCGGAGGTCAACGGGAGGCCGCCGGAGCAGACGAGCACCGTCGCGTCGACGCGCTCGGGGTGGCGCACGGCGACCTCCATCGTGATCAGCCCGCCCATCGAGTTGCCGACGAAGGTCGCGGTGCCCACGTCGAGCTGGTCGAGGAGCTCCACCACGGTCTCGACGTAGCGCGCGGCGTCCACCCGGCCCGCGTACGGCTCGGAGTCGCCGAACCCGGGCAGGTCCGGGGCGATGACGCGGTGACGGCGCGCGAGCGCGGGGATGTTGGCCTCCCAGTTGCGCCACGTGCCGCCGAGCCCGTGGAGCAGCACCAGGGGCGGTCCGGCGCCGACGTCGACCACCCGGACCCGCCCGTGGCGCAGGCGTCGGTCGTGCGGGCTCATCGGGCTCATCGGGCTCATCGGGCTCATCGGGCCGGGGCGAGGTCGCGCAGCTCCGCGAAGGAGGCCTCGAGGTCCGCGGCGAAGCCGGCGGCGTCGGGCACCACGTCGGGGTCGGAGCAGATGGCGACGTACAGCGTGCCGACGTAGGAGATCATCACCAGGTTCAGGCCGTGGCGCGGCATCGTGGAACCGCAGGCCAGCACCTCGACCAGCTTGCGGCCGCGCAGGTAGTACGGCGTGCCGGGCCCGGGCACGTTGGAGATGACCAGGTTGTGTCCGCCGGGGTTGATCAGCAGCAGCCGCTGGACCTGCTCCATGATCGTCGGAGGCGCGAAGCCGCCGATGTTCATCAGGCGCTCGAGGGCGACGCCCTGCCCCGCGCGCAGTCGCTCGACCTCGGCAGCGATCATCGCCACGCGCCGCGCGGGGTCGGGCTCGCCGACCGGCAACTCGGGGTAGATCGCGGAGACCTGGTTGCCCAAGGCGCCCTTCTCGGGGTCGAGCCGCACGGAGACCGGGACCATCGCCCGCATGCCGTCGGCGAGCGGCTCCCCCTGACGTTCGAGGTAGCGGCGCAGGGCGGCGGTCGAGGCGGCGAGCACCACGTTGTTGAGCGTCGTCCCGAAGGCGTTCTTCGTCATCCGCAGGTCGTCCATGGGCACCCGGACCCAGTCGGTACGACGCCGCGGACCTCCCGGCCGATTGACGATCGTCGCCGGTACGGCGCCGGAGACCCCGGTGAGGGTGCCGACCGTCCGCGCGCTGTCCACCACGCCCTGCCACAGGGCACTCGGAGTGCGCGAGGCCCGCGCCAGGCCGGACAGCGCCCGCCCGGAGTGCACGGCCAGGTCGGACAGCCCGGAGACCAGCAGCCCGGCCCGCGAGGGTCCGCCGGACGGGGTCCACGGCTCGACCGGCGGCCGGTCCTCCTCGGGCGTCGGGGAGAACATCATCCCTGAGATGTCCTGGGTGGCGACGCCGTCGACCATGCAGTGGTGGACGCGGTGGATCACGGCGAACCGGTCCTCGGCCAGGCCCTCGACGAGCCACATCTCCCACAGCGCACGACCGGGGTCGAGGGACTGCTGGAGGAGCCGGTTGGAGAGGGCACGCAGCTCCTCCTCGCCCCCGGGCGCCGGCAACGCCGTACGCCGGAGGTGGTGGTCCAGGTCGAACCGCTCGTCCTCGACCCACGCCGGCCGGCCCAGGTTGAACGGCACCCGTGCCACGCGCTGCCGGAACCGTGGGGCACCGAGCAGCCGCTGCTCCACGGTCTCGCGGAGCTCGGCCTGCGTGGGCGGCGTGCCCTCGAACACGTAGACGATCTGGATGTGGCTCCCGTGGTCGGGATCCTCGATCGCCAGCATCGATGCGTCCGTCGGGGAGAGATGCTCGGCCATCAGCCACGCTGCCTTCGTCAGGGTCCAGTCGGGCACCGCGCCCGGCGACGGCGAGCCTAGGAACCGCGTGCTGCCGTGGTCTTGTCACGGCACGTCAGGCTTTTGTGATCGCACGACAGGCCCGCACAGGCCTCCTGGGGACCTCACCGTCGGGGGAAATGACGGAAGGCCCCGGGAGATCCCGGGGCCTTCTCACGTGCGCGAGGGGGGAGTTGAACCCCCACGTCCTTTCGGACACACGGACCTGAACCGTGCGCGTCTGCCTATTCCGCCACTCGCGCGTCACTGCCCTTCGGCAGCCGGGCAAGGCTATCCCAGGAGTGACCCGGCACCCAAAACCGGGGGGCAGGCGACGATGTACCGGGGACGATGGGCCGCCACCGATACGATCGAGTGACCCGGGCGGCCGAGCACGTCGTGCTGCCCCGGACCAACCGGACCGCGGAGAGGAGGCAGGCACATGGGGGGACTCCAACGCTTCGAGCAGCGGCTCGAGCAGGCGATCTCCGGCGTGTTCGCCCGCACCTTCCGCAGCGCGGTGCAGCCCGTGGAGATCGCGGCGGCGCTCCAGCGCGAGCTCGACAACAAGGCCCAGGTGCTGTCGCGGCAGCGGCGGCTGGTGCCCAACAGCTTCGTCGTGGAGCTGTCGGAGGGCGACCTCGAGCGGTTGGGGCCCTACGACTCCGCGCTCGAGAACGAGCTGGGCGAGCAGCTGACGGAGCACGCCGAGCTGCAGTCCTACGTCTTCCCGGGGCCGATCCGGATCGTGTTCGAACCGGCCGGTGACCTCGGCACGGGGCGGTTCCGGGTGCGCAGCCAGGCGGAGGCCGCGGTGACCGGCCACGCCCGGCGCAGCAGCACGCAGCGCACCCGCGCGGTGCTCGAGGTCAACGGCACCCAGCACCCGCTGGTGGCGCCGGGCCTCGTGGTGGGCCGCGGCAGCGAGGCGGACATCCGCATCAACGACCCGGGGGTGAGCCGGCGGCACGCCGAGTTCCTGGTGACCAGCCCCTCCCCCAGCGGTACGACGCCCGACGGCCCCGTGCAGGTGGAGGTCCACGACATGGGGTCCACCAACGGCATCCGCGTCGACGGGCAGAAGGTCGCCCGCGCCCACCTGCGCGACGGCTCGCGCGTGCAGATCGGGCACACCTCGCTGACCCTCCGACTGCTCCAGGAGGCCTGAAGACGTGTCCGAGCTGACCCTCTTCCTCGTCCGGATCGCCTACCTCGCGATCCTGTGGATCTTCGTCCTGTCGGCGATCTCGGTGATCCGCTCCGACATGTTCGGCGCCCGCGTCCCGACGCCCGCGGCGCCCGGCAAGCAGCCGCGCGCACCCAAGCCGCCGCCGTCCCCGCGACGCGGCCAGCCGACCCACGTCGCGGTCGTGCAGGGCGTCAACACGGGCATCACGGCCGACCTCGCGCAGGCGCCGGTGCTGATCGGGCGCGGCAACGACGCGGCGATCCGGCTCGACGACGACTACGTCTCCACCCGCCACGCGCGGATCGTGTCGAGCGGCGGGCAGTGGTACGTCGAGGACCTCGGCTCCACCAACGGCACCTACCTCGGCAGCCAGCGGATCACCCAGCCCGTCCCGATCGGCCTCGGCTCGCAGGTTCGTGTCGGCAAGACGATCGTGGAGCTGCGGAAGTGACCGACCCCACGGACGACACCGTCGACAGGCCCGTGCGGGCGCCGAAGCCCCCGCTGCGCCTGGATTTCTACGCCGTCTCCGACGTCGGCCGGGTCCGCAAGGACAACCAGGACTCCGGGTACGCCGGCCCGTGGCTGCTCGCCGTGTGCGACGGCGTCGGGGGCGCGGCCCGCGGTGACATCGCCTCCGGCACGGCCGTCAACGAGCTCCGCTCGCTCGACGTCCCGCCCGGCTCGGCCGACGCCCTCGACCGGGTCAGCGACGGCATCCACGAGGCCCACGTCGCCATCGGTGCGCAGGTCGACCAGGACCCCGCGCTCAACGGCACGAGCACGACCGCGACGGTCGCGCTCTTCGACGGCTCGCGGCTCGCGCTCGGCCACGTCGGCGACTCGCGCGCCTACCTGCTGCGCGACGGCGAGCTCTCGCAGCTGACCAGCGACCACACCTTCGTCCAGAGCCTGATCGACGAGGGCCGGATCACCGAGGAGGAGGCGCGCGTGCACCCGCACCGCAACCTCATCCTCAAGGCGCTCGACGGCCTCCACGACGTGGAGCCGGACCTGTTCGCGCTCGAGCTCGTCGCCGGCGACCGCCTGTTCCTCTGCAGCGACGGCGCCTGCGGCGTACTGGTCGACGCCCGGATCGCGGAGATCCTGACCGGCGCCTCGCCGGAGTTCTCCTCGATCGAGATGGTCCGCGCCAGCCTCGAGGCCGGCAGCTCCGACAACGTCACCTGCGTCGTCGCCGACGTCGCGGAGGCCACCCCCGACGACGTCGCGCCGGAGCCGATGGTCGTCGGCGCCGCGGCCGACCTGCGCCAGCGCCGGCCACGCGCGCTCTTCCGCGGCCACCGCTCGGGTGACACCGGCGAGCTCGAGCCGGTGACGGCCGAGATCCCCGACATCCCCGAGGGCGTCGAGGCGATCGCCGCCGACCCGCGGTACGACCCCGAGGCGATGCGCTACGCGCCGCAGCCCCCGCCGCGCTTCATCTGGCCGCGCCGCCTGCTCGCGCTCGCCGTGGCCGTCGGCCTGGTCTGGGTCGTGCTCGGCACCGCCTGGTGGTGGAGCCAGCGGCAGTACTACGTCGGCGAGGACGCCGGCAAGGTCGTGATCTTCCGCGGCGTGGAGGTCCCCGGCCTGTCGAAGGTCTTCGAGGTCTCCGACGTCGCCCTTGCCGACCTGCCGGAGGACAAGCAGAGCATCGTCGAGGACGGCATCTCCTACGGCAACGACTACGACGCCGCCCGCGAGAAGGTCGAGCAGCTCGCGACCGACGCGCAGTCCGGCACCGCCACCGACCTCGAGCCGATCGACTGACCGCGCTGACATGGCCTCCAACTCCGCCCTGATGGGCTTCGTCCACCGCCGCCGGCGGGGCGCGGAGCTCTTCCTCCTGGTCCTCGCGCTGGTCGTGGGGATCGGCGCCTACGCCGCGGTCGGCCTCGGTGTCGACGGCGAGGTGCCCACCAACCTCATCGGGTACGGCGGCTGGCTGACGATCCTCGTGGTGGCGGCCCACGTCGCGGTGCGCATCGTGGCGCCGTACGCCGACCCGGTGCTGCTCCCGGTGGTCGCGGCCCTCAACGGCCTGGGCCTGGCGGTCATCCACCGTCTCGACCTCGCCAAGGACACCGCCCTCGCGAGCCAGCAGCTGACCTGGATGACGCTCGGCGTCGTCCTCTTCGTCGGGACGCTGATCATCCTCCCCGACCACCGCCTGCTCGCGCGGTTCACCTACACCTCGGGCCTGACGGCCATCGTGCTGCTGATCCTGCCGATGCTCCCGGGCATCGGGCGCACCATCAACGGAGCCAAGATCTGGATCGCGCTCGGCCCGTTCAGCTTCCAGCCGGGCGAGGTCGCGAAGGTGCTGCTCGTCATCACCTTCGCCGGCTACCTCGTCGTCCACCGCGACGCGCTCGCGCTCGCCGGGCGCCGCGTGGTCTTCATCGACCTGCCGCGTGGTCGCGACCTCGGCCCGATCCTGATGATGTGGGCCGTCAGCCTCGGCATCCTCGTGCTGCAGCGCGACCTGGGCTCCAGCCTGCTCTTCTTCGGCCTGTTCCTCGTCATGCTCTACGTCGCCACGGAACGGCCCGGCTGGCTGGTGGTCGGCGGCCTGCTCTTCTTCGGCGGCGCGACGGCTGCGTTCAAGCTCTTCTCCCACGTCCAGTCGCGCGTGGACATCTGGCTCGACCCGTTCGCCGACCCCGACGGCAGCGGCTACCAGCTGGTGCAGGCGCTCTACGGCTTCGCGTGGGGCGGCATGGTCGGCCGCGGCCTGGGCGAGGGCATGCCCGAGAAGGTGCCCTACGCCGAGTCCGACTTCATCCTCGCCGCGATCGGCGAGGAGCTCGGCCTCACCGCGGTGATGGCGATCCTGCTGCTCTACGGCCTCGTCGTGGAGCGCGCCCTGCGCGCCGCGCTGATCTCGCGCGACGGCTTCGGCAAGCTGGTCGCCACCGGTCTCGCCGCGGTCTTCGCGCTGCAGATCTTCGTCGTCATCGGCGGCGTGACCCGGCTGATCCCGCTGACCGGCCTCACGACACCCTTCCTGTCCTACGGCGGATCCTCGCTCGTCGCGAACTGGGTGATCATCGCGATCCTGCTGCGCATCTCCGACCAGGCCCGCCGGCCGTTGCCCGACCTCACCGAGGCCGAGGACGACCCCGACGAGCAGGCGACCCAGATCGTGAAGGTGGTGCCGTCGTGACCCTTCGACAGGCTCAGGACGAGCGCTTGTTCATCGCACGCCCCCGAGGGGGCGTGCGATGAACAAGCCGATCCGTGCGGTCTCGATCTTCTGCATGTTCCTGTTCCTCGCCCTGATGGCGAACGTGACGTACCTGCAGTTCTTCCGCTCCGACGACTACAACACCGACCCGCGCAACGCCCGGGTCGCGGCGGCGGCGTTCAGCCGCGAGCGCGGGCTGATCCAGGTGGGCGACAACGCGATCGCGCGCAGCGAGCCGGTCGACGACCAGTACAAGTACCTGCGGGTCTACCCGCAGAAGGAGCTGTACGCCCCGGTCACCGGCTACCTCCAGCTCGGCAGCCAGACCGGCATCGAGCGCAGCCAGAACAAGGTGCTCTCCGGTGAGGACCCGCGGCTGTTCGTCAACCGTCTCGTCGACCTGCTCAAGGGCGACACCAACCAGGGCGGCAACGTCTCGCTGACGCTGAACCCGAAGGCCCAGCGCGCCGCCTACCGGGCACTGCGCGACACCGTCGGCCCCGACGGCGAGGGCTCGGTGGTCGCGATCGAGCCGAAGACCGGCCGGATCCTCGCCATGGTGTCCTTCCCGACGTACGACCCCAACCAGCTGGCGTCCCACGACCGCGAGACCCGCGAGAACGCCTACGACCGGCTCGACTCGAACAAGCACCAGCCGCTGCTCAACCGGGCCATCCAGACCCGGCTGTTCCCGGGATCGACCTTCAAGGTCGTGACCGCGGCGGCCGCGATCGACGCCGGTGTCTACGACCAGGACAGCCAGGTCCCGTCCGGCGCGACCTGGCAGGCCCCCGGCACGTCCGGCTCGCACAACGTCATCGACAACGAGGGCCGCAGCGGCTGCAGCCCCACCACGATCTCCTTCGCCGCCGCGATGGAGAACTCCTGCAACACCGCCTTCGCCAAGATGGCGGTCAAGGTCGGGCCGGAGAAGCTCCGCGACACCGCCGAGGCCTTCGGCTTCAACACCGACTACCTCCAGGACCTCGGACCTCAGGCGCAGTCGGTGTTCCCGAAGAGCGTGGTCGACACGATCGACGGCAAGCAGCAGGACCCGCGTGAGCTCAACGACGCGGAGACCGCCCGGTCGGGCTTCGGCCAGTTCTCGGTGCAGGCGACGCCGCTGCAGATGGCGATGGTCGTCTCGGCGATCGCCAACCGTGGCGGGCTGATGAAGCCCTACCTCGTCGACGAGATCCAGACCGCGAGCTTCGACGTGCTCGAGACGACCGAGCCGGAGAAGCTGCGCGACGCGATCAAGCCGCAGACCGCCGCAGCGCTCACCGACCTGCTCGTGTCCACCGTCGACGACGGCACCGCCTCGCCCGCCGCGATCGACGGCGTCAGCGTCGCCGGCAAGACCGGTACGGCGCAGCGCGGCGTCGAGGGCAAGCCGCCCTACGGCTGGTTCGTCTCGTTCGCCCCGGCGCAGAACGCCCAGGTGGCCGTCGCGGTGATGATCCAGGAGGCGCCGGGCAAGGAGATCGCGGGCGGCCAGCTCGGCGGCCCGATCGCGAAGGCAGTGATGGAAGCGGTGTTGAACAAGTGACCGAGCAGCAGTTCGCCGACCGGGCGGGGCGCTACCACCTCGACTCGGTGATCGCCACGGGCGGCATGGGTGTGGTCTGGCGCGGCACCGACACCCGCCTCAACCGGCCGGTCGCGGTCAAGGTCCTCAAGGCCGAGTACGCCGACGACCCGATGTTCCGCACCCGCTTCGAGGGCGAGGCGCGCAGTGCCGCCGCGCTCCACCACCCCGGCATCGCCGGCGTCTACGACTACGGCGCCGACGAGAGCGGCCACCTGCCGCCGTACCTCGTGATGGAGCTGGTCGACGGCCAGCCGCTGTCCGCCCTGCTCGCCACCGCCCGCAGCAACGGCCGCACCCTCGACACCGCCGTCGTGCAGGACCTGATCGCGCAGGCCGGCGAGGCGCTCGGCGTCGCGCACCGCGCCGGGATCGTGCACCGCGACGTGAAGCCCGCCAACCTGCTCGTGACCCCCGACCGCCAGGTCAAGATCACCGACTTCGGCATCGCCCGCGCCGCCGACTCGGTCGCGCTCACCCGCACCGGCTCGGTGATGGGCACCCCGCAGTACCTCAGCCCGGAGCAGGCGCGGGGCAACCCGTCGACGCCTGCGTCCGACGTCTACTCCCTCGGCGTGGTCGCCTTCGAGTGCCTGACGGGGCGCCGCCCGTTCGAGGCCGAGACCCCCGTCGCGACGGCGCTCGCGCACCTCCAGCAGCCGATCCCGCCGTTGCCCGCGACGGTGCCCGCGCCGCTCGCGGCCGTCGTCACGCGCGCCCTCGCCAAGGACCCCGCCGAGCGGTACGTCGACGGCGCAGCGTTCGCCGAGGCCTTCCGCAACCCCAGCGGTGCGGCCGCCGTCGCGCCCCCGCCCACGCCGGCCGAGGGCGCGACCCAGGTCATGCCGCCGGTCGTCGCCGCGCCGGTCCCCGTGCCCGGGGCCCCGATGCGCCGCCTGGACTCGCCGTCGGCGTACGCCGGCGAGGAGGAGCGCAAGCAGCCCGGCAAGTCGCCGTGGCCGGCCGCGATCGCGGTGATCCTGCTCGTCGTCGCGGCGGTCGTCGCGGCCATCCTGCTGTTCGGCGGTGGCGACGACGAGGAACCGACCGTCGACGACCCGACGTCGGCGGCGACCACGCCGACCACCCCGACCGAGGGGACCACGACCGCGGACACCACCGTCGAGGTGGACGCCGGCGACTACGTCTGCACCGTCGACTACCGCGACGCGCAGAGCGACCTGCGGGACCTGGGCCTGCAGGTGTCGGTGCAGGCCTACGACCGGACCAACACCGGCGAGTGCGCCGAGGGCACGGTCGCGGACATCTCGCCGGCCGGCACGCTCGACGAGGGCGACTCCGTCGTCATCTCCTACTGGGGTCCGGTCGAGCAGACCGAGCCCACGGAGCCGACGACCCCGACGGACCCGACCACGCCGACGGACCCGACGACGCCCACCGATCCCACCACCGACCCGACCGACCTGCTCAGCGACCTGGGGGCCGACGGATGATCCACCCCGCCCGATTCTTCGCTCCCCCGCTTCGCTCCTCCGCGAACAATCGATCGGGGGCCCCGGAATGAGCAACCCACCCAACGACGGCACCGGCGGACCGGTCGTCGGCGGCCGCTACGAGCTCGGCGAGCTGCTCGGCCGCGGCGGCATGGCCGAGGTCCGCAAGGGCACCGACACCCGCCTGGGCCGCGTGGTCGCGGTCAAGCGGCTGCGCACCGACCTCGCCAGCGACGCGACCTTCCAGGCCCGCTTCCGCCGCGAGGCGCAGTCCTCGGCGTCCCTGAACCACCCCGCCATCGTCTCGGTCTACGACACCGGCGAGGAGCGCGCGCGCCAGGCCGACGGCACCGACGAGGTCGTCCCCTACATCGTCATGGAGTACGTCGCCGGGCGCACCCTGCGTGACATCCTGCGCGAGGGCCGCAAGATCCTGCCCGAGCGGGCCCTCGAGATCACCAGCGGCGTCCTCTCGGCCCTCGACTACAGCCACCGCGCCGGGATCATCCACCGCGACATCAAGCCCGGCAACGTGATGCTCACCCCCGCGGGCGACGTGAAGGTGATGGACTTCGGCATCGCCCGCGCGATGAGCGACGCCCAGTCCTCGATGACCCAGACCGCGGCCGTGGTCGGCACCGCGCAGTACCTCTCCCCGGAGCAGGCGCGCGGCGAGACCGTCGACTCGCGCTCCGACGTCTACAGCGCCGGCTGCCTGCTCTACGAGCTGCTGACCGGGCGCCCGCCGTTCGTGGGCGACTCCCCGGTGGCCGTGGCCTACCAGCACGTCCGCGAGCCCGCCGTACCCCCGTCGCGGCACGAGCACGACCTCACCCCCGACATCGACGCGATCGTCATGAAGGCGCTCGCCAAGCGCGTCGAGGACCGCTACCAGTCGGCCGCCCAGATGCGCGCCGACATCGAGCGCTACCTCGCCGGTCGTCCGGTGCAGGCCGCGGTCGCCGACGCCGGCACCGGCCCGGTCCCCGTCGCCGCGCCCGTGCCGCAGCCGCGCGAGACCCACGCCGAGACCGCGGTCCGGCCCGCCGTGCTGCCGGCCGAGCAGGACCGCCGCAGCCGGGTCGGCCTGTGGGTGCTTCTGGCCGTGCTCCTGCTCGCCCTCTTCGGCACCGCCTTCGTGGTGTGGCCCAAGCTCTTCGACGACACCCCGACCCAGGTCGCGGTGCCCGGCGTGGTGGGCAAGGAGCTCGAGGACGCGCGCACCGAGATCGGCGACGCCGGGCTCGAGAGCGACCAGAGCGCCGTGCAGTGCGACGACCAGATGCCGGAGGGCACGATCGTGAAGCAGGAGCCGGGCGGCGGCGAGTACGTCGACCCCAACTCCGTCGTCACGCTCACCCTCTCCAGCGGTGTGTGCGACTTCCCGATGCCGTCGGTCACCAACAGCCGCCGCGCGCTGGCCATCAAGACCCTCACCGACGCCGGCATCCTCAAGGCCAACATCAGCATCACCCAGTGCGAGTCCGACGACCCGAAGGGCACGGTCGTCCAGCAGACGCCGATCGCCGGCCAGCCGGTCGGCCCCGACGCGATGGTCGAGCTGTGCGTGTCCGAGGGCCCGGTCGAGGTCCCGAACGTGGTCGGCAAGACGCGCGCCCAGGCGGAGAAGCTGATCCGCGACGCCGGGTTCAACCCGATCTTCCGCGACGCGGCCGCCGACGACGACAGCCAGCCGAAGGGCCGGATCACCGAGCAGCTCCCTGCCGGCGGCGAGACCCGCAACCAGGGCGACGACGTGGTCATGTTCGTCTCGATCTACGTCAAGCCGGTCGAGCCGGTCGACACCGACGGCGACGGGCTCTCCGACGAGGACGAGGTCACCGCCGGCACCGACCCGGCGAACCCCGACTCCGACGGCGACGGCATCTCCGACGGCGCGGAGGTCGCGGCGGGCACCGACCCGACCGATCCCACGGACCCGGGTCCGGGCGGCGGCCCGGGCGGCGGTCCCGGCCAGGTCGGCCGGCTCCTGCCGGGGCTGGTGCAGGACTGACCGGAGCCGCTGGGCCGGCGGGGGTCAGCGGCGCAGGGGGCGGGCGTACTGCAGGTCGAGCAGGCCGTCGTACGCCGGCGCCTTGACCCGCTCCTCGGCGTCCATCGTCCAGCCGATCCCGATCTGGGAGTTGAGCGCGTCGGTCCGGAAGCCGCTGACCAGCGGGTCCGCGTCGATCGACCCGAGCAGCGCCGACTGATCGCCGACCGCCTCGATCACGAACGGCTGGGAGTAGGGCACGCCCTGCAGCTGGACCACCGGACCGCGGCACTTGATACCGGTCGTCGAGATCACCCGCTGGCCGGCGATGGTGACCGCGGTCGCGCCGCCGGACCACAGCGCGTTGACCACGGCCTGGATGTCCTGCTGGTGGACGACGAAGCGGTTGAGCTTGAGCTTGTCCTCGGGAGCGGCGTTCTTGTTGAACTCGATCGCCTCGTCGACCAGCTCGTCGGGAGAGTCCGACATGGTGATCCGCAGGCCCTGGCCCTCGCGCGGGGTGAGGCCCGCGGGGTCGCGCAGCTCGGCCACCTCACGGCGGGCCCGGTCGACGCCGCGGTCGCTGACGCCGGCGCCGAGCCGGTCGACCTCGGCCGTCAGCTGGTTGAACCGGTCCTCGACGCCCTGGTAGTCCTTCGCCTCGGCTTCCACGAGACCGGCCAGATCGGTGTAGCGTCCGGGCCGGAGATCGGTGCCGTCACTGTTGGCCGCGGACACGGCGAGCAGGCTGCCGCTGAGCAGCGCCACGACGGGGGTGCCGATCCGCCAGGCCCGCGACCTGCTGGTGCGGTGGCCCGGCGGCGCGCCCGCGTGCGTACCCGTCATACTGACAGTGTCCACCCCCCCACCTACCGAGCGGCCGACACCCCGGCCGAAAGCGATCGAGGAGCCCTGACGTGGCCAAGCTGCCCCGCCTGTCGAAGAACAAGGACGGCGACGTGTTCGCGGACGCCGACCGCGGCCCCGTGGTGAGCCTGCGCTTCGCCATCGCTCTGCTGCTGATCCTCGGTGGCATCGGGTGGATCTTCTACTACTACTTCGGCATCCGGCCGACCGACGGCTTCGGCAGCATCGGCTCCGACGGCAAGCCCAACCAGCCCGGCGGCCCGTCCTTCTTCGCCGACCTCGAGGGCAAGAACTACCTCATCGGCTTCCTCGCGCTCTTCCTCGGCCTCGCCGTCTCCGCGCACCCGAAGACCCCGCTCGGCCGTGGCCGCGGCGTCGTGATCGGGATGCTCGGCTGCTTCCTGATCGGCCTGCTGTGGATCTGCGTGTTCTACATCTTCCTCACGGGCGACAACCCGAAGGACATCGCGATCCTCAACGACCTCGGCCAGAAGAACCTGTTCGTCGGAATCGGCTTCATGGCGGTCGGCTTCACCTTCGCGACCCGCTGGGAGTGAGCCCCTGCTCCCCAGGAGCAACGCGGCGCCGGTGGACCTGGTCCACCGGCGCCGTTCGTTTCCCACAACTTTCTCCCCAGCTGGGGAGAACTACATGGTTGTGATTCCTCCACAGCGGTGGAAAACCCTGGGGACAACCACTCCCCGGGGGTTGAGGTGCGAGGCGCGCTGGCGCCGAGCCTCGAAACCACTGGCCATGCTGCTGGGACTGAGCCCACGAGGGTCGGGTGCAACGGGCCCGGAGGTTTCGAGGCTCCTCGCTGGCGCTCGTCGCACCTCAACCACCGACCTGGCTCACGCGCCGAGGGAGCCCAGGGTGGCGACCCGGAGCGCCACGCCCGCGAGCATCAGGACGCTGAGCACGGTGAGCCCGCCGGCCTGGACCCACGACCGGTGCTGGCCCCTGGGGGCGAACACCAGGATCGCCGCGGCGACGGCGCCGCCCACGAAGCCGCCGAGGTGTCCCTGCCAGGAGACGCCCGGCAGGATGCTGATCACGACGGCCAGGATGATCGTGGTCCGGAAGATCGACAGGTCCGCACCCGAGCGCCAGGCGGCGACCAGGCAGGCGGCCAGCAGCCCGAAGATCACGCCGGAGGCACCGACCGTGAAGGTGTACTCGCCGGAGAGCCAGTACGCCGCCAGCGTGCTCGAGATGCTCGAGACCAGGAAGAGGGCGAGGTAGCGACCCCGGCCGAACAGCCGCTCCACGATCGGGCCGAGCTGCCACAGGGCGAGCATGTTCATGCCGATGTGCCACGGCTCGACGTGGGTGAACGAGCCGGTGACCAGCTGCCACCAGGCACCGTCGTGCAGCCCGGGGATCCAGGTCGACGACGCACCGGCCTCGCAGAACTGCTGCGCGAGGTAGTACTGCGCGTCACCGTCCTGGCACACGCCCCACAGGTGCACGGAGAGCCAGGCGACGACCGGGCTGTCGTTGCCGCCGCTGGCGACGATGGCCAGCCAGACCAGCACGTTGATGCCGATCAGCACGGCCGAGGTGGCGCCCGGGTTCGCGGAGATCACGCCGCCGTACGCCGTCCTGGCCTCGCGCACCGTCTTGCGGCCCTCGGCGATGCACGACGGGCACTGGAAGCCGACCGCGGCGTCCTTCATGCAGTCGGGGCAGATCGGCCGCTCGCAGCGCTGGCAGCGGATCCAGGTCTCGCGGTCGGGGTGCCGGTAACAGGTCGGCACCCCGACCGGAGGGTTGGTCACTGAGGTGTCAGCCCTTGATCTCGACCGACTCGATGACGACCGGCTCGACCGGCTTGTCGTTGCGGCCGGTCGGGACGGCGGCGATCGCGTCGACGACGTCGCGCCCGGCCTGGTCGGCGACCTCACCGAAGATGGTGTGCTTGAAGTTCAGCCACGTGGTCGCGCCGACGGTGATGAAGAACTGCGAGCCGTTGGTGCCCGGGCCGGCGTTCGCCATCGCGAGCAGGTAGGGCTTGTCGAAGGTGAGCTCGGGGTGCGGCTCGTCCTTGAACTGGTAGCCGGGGCCGCCGGTGCCGATGCCGTCGGGGCAGCCGCCCTGGATCATGAAGCCGGGGATGATCCGGTGGAAGGTGCCGCCGTCGTAGAACGGGCCGCTGCCGGCGGAGCCGCCGCGACGGTCCGGGGTGTACGGGCCGTCGGGAGTGACCTCGACCGGGTTGCCCGTCGCCAGGCCGACGAAGCTCTTCACCGTCAGCGGTGCGTGGTTCGGGAACAGGTTGACCGTGATGTCGCCCTTGTTGGTCTTCAGGACGGCCTGCTGGTCTGCCATGGAGTGCCTCGTCTCATGAGCTCGTGGTCGATCGGCCGGTCCAGGATGACCGGCCACTGCTCGATCCTACGAGCACGCCCGAGGCTTGCGCCGTGGACCATGCTGGGAGCGGAGTTCCGTCCCGGCGAGCAGGAGGAGTGAGCAGGATGAAGGTGCTGAAGAAGCTGGTGCTGGTGGGCCTGGTCGGCGCGGCCGTGGCCGCCGTCGCGAAGAAGCTGCAGGGCGGCGGCGCCTCCCAGTGGCAGTCCGCAGGTCCGGGTGGTCCGGGCGCCTGAGACCGGTCAGGTCCGGGCGAGCTCCGGGTGCTCCTCGCGCAGGCGGGCGGCCACCCGGTGCTCGACCCAGAAGATCAGGCCGGGGACCAGCCCGGCGATGAGGAGCAGCGCGAGCTGCGGCAGCGACCACCGCGCGGCGGTGCTGAGCAGGAACGCCACGACCACGTAGGCGATGTAGATGAAGCCGTGGAACATCCAGATCCAGGCGAAGTCCTCGCCGAACTGCTGCAGGTCGGAGCCGACCGCCCACGAGTCCGCAGCGATGATGTGGTGCCCGTACTTGAGGAGCGCGTCCAGGGTGCCGACGAGCAGCAGGACGCCGACAACGAGCGCCAGCACGCGGTAGACGGGGAAGAGCTTGGTCACGGCTCCGAGGGTACGGCCCCGCCCTCGGCGTCCTCGTCCGCGGCCTCCTCGAAGGGGGGCTGCGCCGTGGCCTCGCGCACATGGCGCCACCAGACGAACACGGCGAAGGCAGCGAAGACCCACCACTCGATCGCGTAGAGGATGTTGCGCAGGCCGGTGAACCGGCTCGCCGCGGGGAGCTGGTCGAGGTCGGCGGCGACCACGCCGGCGTCCGCGTCGCTGGGCAGCGTGGCGCGGGCGACCACGTAGGCGCCGTACAGGTCCTGGTCGTCGAGGAGCTGGACCAGGTCGGCCACCCGCAGCCGTGGGATCACCCGGTCGTCGGGGTCGGTGTCGAGGTCCTCGGCCGACTCGGTCGGCTGCAGCCAGCCGGTCACCTCGACCTCGCCGGCCGGTGCGGCCGGGACGTCGTCGATCGGGGTGTCCGCCGGCACCCACCCCCGGACGACGGGCACGGCGGGCTGGTCGGCGGCCCCGACGCTCAGCGGCGTCACGAGCCAGCGGCCCTCGGCACCGTCGGCACCGGTGCGGTCGGCAACCAGGACCGTGCCCTGGTCGAGGAAGGTGCCGCGCACCTCGACCGGACGACCCAGTCCGGCGGTCGGGAACGGGTCGTCGGGCCCGAGGACGTCGGTGATCGGGACCGGTGCGGCCTCGGTCAGGTCGACCTGCTCGGCCGCGCGCCGCTCCTGCCAGGCGTCGTACTGCCAGACGCCCATGCCGGCCGCGAAGCCGACGCACACGAGCGCGAGGAGGTGGGCGCCCCACAGCCGCACGCTCCACCATCGCACCACCCCTGCAGCCTACGAGCGCCGTCGCGGTCCGGCGGCATCGGCCCGTCCAACTGGTATGACCACTTGACCATCGGGCCAGCCCGTCGTACGGTCGTCGGCATGGCACTGCGACCCGTGACCCGCCGCTCCGTGGCCGACCAGGTCTTCGACCAGGTCCTCGACGACGTCCTCGACGGCGAGCTCGCCGTCGGTGAGCCGCTGCCCAGCGAGCGCCGCCTCGCCGAGGTGCTCGGCATCTCCCGCCCCGCCGTCCGCGAGGCGCTGCAGCGGATCGCCCAGACCGGGCTCGTGGAGGTGCGCCACGGCGGCGCCACCATGGTCCGCGACTTCCGGCGCTCCGCGGGCCTGGACCTGCTGCCCCGGCTGCTGGTGCGCGGGGGCCGGCTCGACGCGGCCGTCGCGCGCAGCGTCGTCGAGGCCCGGGCCGAGGTCGGTCCCGGCATCGCCGCCAGGGCCGCCGAGCGGGGCGGCCCGGTCCTCGCGGCCGCCCTCGACCGGGTGATCGAGGAGCTCGCCGCCACCGACGACACCGTCCGGTGGCAGGAGCTCGCCCTCGACTACTGGGACCTACTGGTCGACGGCGCCGACTCCCTCGTCTTCCGGCTGATGTTCAACAGCCTGCGCACCGCCTACGAACCCGCCCTGCCCGTGCTCGCCGCCGTCCTCGGCGAGGAGGTCGGCCAGGTCGAGCCCTACCGGATGCTCGCCGCCGCGGTCCGCGCCGGCGACGCCGCCACCGCCCGCGCCGCCGCGGCCCGGGTGCTGACCCCGACCGCGGACGCCCTGCTCGCGGCGTTCGCCGCCCTGGAGACCACGGAGGAGAGCCGATGAGCCCGCGCGAGGTGCACGCCGCCCAGCAGGTCGCCGCCGACGAGGCGCGCCTCGACGGGAAGTACGTCGGCGAGAGGTCCGCCGGTCGTCGTACCAACGCCACGATGGCGCAGGTCGTCGTCGAGTTCTGGAAGCACCCCAGCCCCTACCTGCTCGGCACCGTGATCGTCGGCGCGCTCGTCGGCCGGGTCCTGTCGGGCCCGGGATCGTGGTGGGAGCTGGCGATCCCGGTCGGGCTCGTCGCGATCCTGCCCTTCGTCGAGTGGGGCATCCACGTCGGCATCCTGCACTGGAAGCCGCGCAAGGTCGCCGGCCTCACAGTCGACCCGCTGCTATCGCGCAAGCACCGCGCCCACCACAGCAACCCCCGCGAGATCCCGCTGGTGTTCATCCCGTGGCAGGTCTCGCTGTACCTCGCGCCGCTCAACGTCCTCGTCTGGTGGCTGGTGATGCCGACGACCTCCTCGATGTTCACGATGCTGCTGTCGGTCTACGTGATCATGGCGACCTACGAGTGGACCCACTACCTGCTGCACAGCGACTACCGGCCGAAGTCGGCGGCGTACCGCAAGATCTGGCGCAACCACCGGCTGCACCACTACAAGAGCGAGCACTACTGGTTCACCGTCACCAGTGCCGGTACGGCGGACCGGCTCCTCGGCACCGCCCCGGACCCGAGCACGGTGCCCACGTCCCCCACCGTCCAGCGGCTGCACGACCTGTCCCTGTAGGAAATCCTGCTGCGGTAGGTATCGCTCCGGCCCCGGTCCTGTGAGGATCGGGGCCGTGCGCATCCACCACCTCAACTGCGCGACCATGCGGCCGGCCCTCGCGCCGCCGATGGTCGCCCACGTCCTGCTCCTCGAGCGCGCCGACGGCCTGGTCCTCGTCGACACCGGCTTCGGCACCGGCGACCTCGCCGACAAGGGCCGTCTCGGCCGGCCCTTCCTCCTCGCCGTCCGGCCGGCACTGGACGCCGGCGAGACCGCCGTCGCCCAGGTGCGGGCCCTGGGTCACGACCCGGCCGACGTCACCGACATCGTGCTCACGCACCTCGACCTCGACCACGCGGGCGGGATCGGCGACTTCCCGAACGCGCGGATCCACGTGCACGCCACCGAGCTCGGCGCCGCGAAGCATCCGTCGATGCGGGAGAAGGCGCGCTACGTCCAGGGCCAGTGGGCCCACCACCCGCTCTGGGTCGAGCACCGCGAGGGCGGCGACGACTGGTTCGGCTTCGCGTCGGTGAAGGCACTGGCGGACGACGTGCTCGTCGTACCCCTGCACGGGCACACGCGCGGCCACTCCGGCATCGCGGTGCGCGGGGACGACGGCCGCTGGCTGTTCCACGCCGGCGACGCGTTCTTCCACGGCGACCAGCTCGCCGACCCGCCGCGCTGCCCGGCCTCGCTCGCGGCCTTCCAGCGGCTGATGGCCGTCGACAACCGCGCGCGGGTCGCGAACCTCGAGCGCCTGCAGGAGCTCGCGGGTGCGCACGGCGACGAGGTCACGATCTTCTGCGCCCACGACAAGGGGCAGTACGACGCGCTGCGCTGAACCCTCACCGCTGGTTGAGGTGCGCCAGCGCCCGTCGCACCTCAGCCAGCGGAGACGCCGAGGCTCCGGCAGACCGCGAAGGGCAGCTGCCGGGTGCGCGTCAGCTCGGCTGCCGCGGCCGGGTCACTGATCGTGTAGCCGAGCCGGCCGGTCGACGGGTCGGCGACGCCGCGGCTCATCACCACCCCGAAGTCCGGGTCGGTCGGGGGCATCACCTCGGCCACGCGGACCCGGTCGAAGGCGTCCGCGCGCTTCGGGCCGAGCTGGACGGTGGCCAGCTCGGCGCCGAGGGCGACCGAGTAGGCGTCCAGCTCGTCGAGCGCGCGCAGCGCGGCGGCGGGCGCCTCGGCGAGCTGGGCCTGCATGCCCGCGCCGAAGACGTCGTCGAAGTCCAGGCAGGACCGGTCGACGAAGGTCGAGATCGCCTCGCGGCCGACCAGGGACTGCACGATCGGCTCGACGCCCCACGACGCCTCGGTGTCGGGCAGGGCGGCGGAGGTGACCAGGTGGCGGTCGGCGTCGACGACCGCGCCCTCGAGCGGACCGATGCCGGCCCTGACCGCGCGCTGGACGGCGGCCATCGCGACGTCGTCGGCGAAGGCGATCACCCAGCCCGACGCACCGCCGGCGTACGACGCCTCCCACGCGACGTCGTCCTGGCCGAAGCCGAAGTCCGCGCGCAGCCGGGCATCCACGGGGCGGAGCAGGCCGGTGGAGAGCGCGTCGCTACGGGCCGCGCGGGCCCAGAAGCGGGTGCGCTGCGGGTCCGGGCTGGCGCTGTCGAGCGAGGCGAACCCGAGGACCAGGCGCAGCTGGTCGAAGTCGGTGACGGTGAGGGTGGTGGCGTCCTCGGGCACGAGCGAGAGGACCGCGGCGGACGGCTCGAGGGAGGCGTCGTACTCCGTGACGACCGCCTCGGGGGCCGGCGCCTCCTGGTAGACCGGCTTCGGATCGCTGCTGCACGCACTGACCAGCAACGCGCACGCCAGCACCACGCTGGACCGGGCTCCCCTCACGGCGCTGAGTCTGCCATGAGGAGAGCCCGGCGGAGGCTCGCGAAGCGCCGGTCAGCGTCCGGTGGCCTGTGCCTCCTGCAGTCCGGCACGCAGCACGGCCGGCATCCGGTCACCGGTCACCGTCGCGGCCCGGCGCTGCAGGGCGGCGGCCGGCTCCGGCTCGGGAGCGGGCACCGGGTCGCACAGCTGGTCGCTGTGGTTGCCCGGACGGCGCCGCGGCAGCTCACCGGTGTCGAGGTAGCGCGCGATGGTGTCGTCGGTGCACGCGATGCCCGACAGCGAGCCCGAGTGGGTGGTGCCGCCGACCCCCTCGATGAGGTACGACGAGGGGAACGCCTTGCGCGTGGCGATCGCCCCGGAGAAGACGGTCGCCGCGTCGTTGGTCTCGCCGATCATCAGGATCCGCGAGGTGACCTGGCGTCCGCTGACCTGGATCGCGGTCCGCGACGGCGCCGGCCAGTTGAGGCAGGGCGCGTTGTACCAGGTGTTGCCCCACGTCAGGAACGGGTGCTTGCGGTGGATCCGCCACGCGTCGCGCTCGGTCCTGCGCCATCCGGGCCAGACCGCGTCGGTGCACTGGACGCCGTTGTAGACCGCGAAGCCGTTGTCGTCGCCCGGGCCGCCGTAGTTGGCCAGGATGTCGGCGCCGTCGCCGGTCTTCACGAGCTTGGCGTAGGCCTCGCCGAGGCCGACCCAGTCGTAGACGTAGTAGCCCGCGCTGAGCATGACGTCGTCGAGCTCGTCGGGACCGAGCTGGCCACCGGCCGCCGGGGTCGCGTCCAGCTGGCGGCGCAGCTGGTAGTAGCCGCGCTTGATCGCGCGCCAGTCGGTGCCGAGGCCGAAGGCCGTGTCGTGGGCGGCCATCCACTTCCAGTAGGTGTCGAGGTTCTTGTCGAACTGCACGTTCTGGTCGAGGTTGGCCTCGTAGAAGGCGTTGTCGGCGTTGAGCACGCCGTCCCACACCATCTTGCCGACCTGCTTCGGGAAGAGCGTCGCGTAGACCTGGCCGAGGTAGGTGCCGTAGGAGAAGCCGTAGTAGTTGAGCTTCTCCTGGCCGGCCGCCTTGCGCAGGCTGTCGAGGTCGCGGGCGACGTCGGTGGTGTGCAGGTGGCCGAGGAGCTCCTTGGCGTCGGCGTCCTTGCACGCGTCGGCGTAGTCGCGGGTGGTCGTGCGCCACCACGCCTTGTCGGCCGCACGCACGGGCACGTAGTTGGGCCGGTCGTAGCCGGCGCCCGGGTAGTCCGGGTCGCAGCTGAGCGAGGGCTCGCTGCTCCCGACGCCGCGCGGGTCGAAGCCGTACCAGTCGAACTTCGCGCCGACGCCGTCCGGGATCGCGCCGCCGAGGATGGAGTAGATCAGGCCGGAGCCACCGGGACCGCCGGGGTTGACCGCGATCATGCCCTTGTAGTCGGGGTCGGTGTGCAGCTTGCGGCTCACCGCGATGTGGATCTTGTCGCCGCCGGGCTTCGCGTAGTCGAGGGGAACCTCGAGCATCGCGCACTCCGCACCGGCCGCCTTGAGCCGGGCGCTCGCGCACTCGCCCCACGCCGGCGCGGGAGGTGTGTACGACGGCAGGCCGTGCGACTTGTCCTTGCCCTGGGCGGTCGGGGCCGCCGTACCGTTCGCCGCCGGGACCACCAGGGCCGCTGCGGTCAGGCCTGACGCGATGATCGTCAGTGCTCTCTTCACGTGTTCATCCCTCCGAGTTGGGTCGTGCCGGGTGACCCGGCCGGATCCGACCCTGCCCCTTTCGGACGCGGGCGTCCACCCCCAAAACAGGAGATATTTCGGCGGATTCAGCTCTTGACCGCAAGGGTGAGCGCGAATTCGCCCGGCTCGTCGGTCCACACCCGCGCGACCGCGAGGCCGGCCGTCTCCAGCTCGGCGGCGATCTTGCTGACGCGGAACTTCGTGGAGATCTCCACCCGCAGCTCCTCCCCCACCGCCAGGTCGAGCACGAGGTCGGCGCCCGGCAGCGTGATCCGCTGGGGCACCTCGGAGCGCAGCCGCATGTCCATCCGCTCCATGTGGGCGTCCCAGAACGGGATGTAGGAGAAGCCGGCCTGGTCGAAGTCGCCGCCGAGCTCGCGGTTGAGGACGGTCAGCGAGTTGCGGATGAACGCCTCCGTCACGCCCTGGCTGTCGTCGTAGGCTGCGATGAGGCGGTCGGCGCTCTTGACCAGGTCGGTGCCCAGCAGCAGAGAGTCGCCGGGCTGGAGAAGGTCGGCGAGGGCACCGAGGAAGGCCTTGCGCTCCTCGAGGTAGAGGTTGCCGATCGTGCCGCCGAGGAAGGCGACCATCCGGCGGCCGCCCTGCGGCAGCTGCGCGAGGTGGAGGGTGAAGTCACCGACGACCGGGACCACCTCGAGGCCGGGGTAGGTGCCGGCGATCTGCTCCGCGGCGCTGCGCAGGGTCGCCTCGGACACGTCGACCGGCGCGAACCTCGCGAGCTGGCCCGTGCTCGTGAAGGCGTCCAGCAGCAGGCGGGTCTTCTCGCTGGTCCCGCTGCCGAGCTCGACCAGCGTCGTCGCGCCGCTCGCCGTGACGATCTCGTCGGCGTGCGCCTGGAGGATCGAGTGCTCGGCGGTGAAGGGGTAGTACTCCGGCAGCCGGGTGATCTCGTCGAACAGCGCCGAGCCGTGGTCGTCGTAGAGCCAGCGGGGCGGCAGGGTCCGCGGGTGGCGGGTCAGCCCGCGTCGTACGTCGTCGACCAGGCTGGCATCCGCCTGCTGCGCGGTCTCGGTGTCGGGCTCGTGGCGGGCGTTCATCGGGGCTCTCCTCCATCGGCGAGGCGGACGCCGGACAGCGCCCAGCGCGCGCCCGGGGGGAAGAAGTTGCGGTAGCTGGCCCGCGCGTGGCCCGGAGGCGTCAGCGCGCAGCCGCCGCGCAGCACCATCTGGTTGGACATGAACTTGCCGTTGTACTCGCCGATCGCGCCCTCGGCCGGGTGGAAGCCGGGATAGGGCAGGTACGCCGACGAGGTCCACTCCCAGCAGTCGCCGAAGGCCTGACGCAGCCGGCCGGTCAGCGCGCCGGCGGCGCGGGGGTGCCAGGTCTCGGTGTCGGCGAGGTTGGCGCCGTCCGGCACCTCCTGCTCATCGGTGCGGACGGCGTGCTCCCACTCCGCCTCGGTCGGCAGCCGCTTGCCCGCCCAGGCGGCGTAGGCGTCGGCCTCGTAGTGGCTGACGTGGCTGACCGGCAGCGCCGGGTCGACCGGGAAGGTGCCGTGGAGAGTGTGCTCGAACCAGACCCCGTCGACCTCGGTCCAGTAGAACGGCGCCTGCCAGCCGTGGGTCCTGACCTGCGCCCACCCGTCGGAGAGCCACAGCTCCGGGCGGCGGTAGCCACCGTCGTCCATGAACGCCCGCCATTCGCCGTTGGTGACCAGCCGGTCGGCCAGCCGGTAGGGCTCCAGGTGCACGCGGTGCAGCGGCAGCTCGTTGTCGAAGGAGAACCCGGCGTCCCGGTGCCCGATCTCGACCAGTCCACCCTCCACCTCGACCCACCCGAGCTCGGTCGCGTCGACGCTCGGCGCCGGGCGGCCGGCGTAGGCGGGCAGGAGCGGGTTGAGCGAGAGGACGTGCTTGATGTCCATCAGCAGCAGCTCCTGGTGCTGCTGCTCGTGGTGGAAGCCGAGCTCGATCGTGCCCGCCAGCTTGTCGATCGTGCCCTGGTCGAGGGTGCTGACGAGGTCGCGGACGCGGTCGTCGACGTTGGCGCGGTAGACCCCGACGTCGTGCGCACCCGGCCGGCTGATCACCCCCCGCTCGGCGCGGTTGTAGCGCGGCCCGACCGCCTCGTAGTAGCTGTTGAAGAGGAACCAGTACTTGTCCTGGAAGGGCGCGAAGCCGGCCTCGTTGTCGGCGAGCAGGAACGTCTCGAAGAACCACGTCACGTGCGCGCGGTGCCACTTGGTGGGCGACACGTCCGGCATCGACTGCACGGTCTGGTCCTCGGGGGACAACGGAGCGGCGAGGAGCTCCGTGTGGGACCTGACCTCGTCGAAGCGGGTCAGGAGGCTGTCTGCCGTCCACGTGGTCGCAGTCATGATTCGAGACTAGGAGGGCCCACCGACAACGGCCAGCCTCGGCGGAGGACGTCAGCATTTGTTCACATCTGGGGACCCCGCTCGGGGCCGTCCGGGGAGATGCTGGCGGCATGACCGACCAGGACCTCGACTTCAGTGACCTCACGGCGACCTTCATCAACTGCACGCTCAAGCGCTCGCCCGACCTCAGCCACACCGGCGGGCTGGTCGACGTGAGCGCCGCGATCATGCGCAAGCACGGGGTCACCGTGCACTCGGTCCGCGCCATCGACCACGACATCGCGACCGGCGTCTACACCGACATGCGCGAGCACGGCTGGGCCACCGACGACTGGCCCGCGCTGCACGAGACGGTGATGGCCAGCGACATCCTGGTCCTGGCCGGGCCGATCTGGCTCGGTGACAACAGCAGCGTGATGAAGCAGGTCATCGAGCGTCTCTACGGCGGCAGCGGCGAGCTCAACGAGCGCGGCCAGTACGCCTACTACGGCCGGGTCGGCGGCTGCCTGATCACCGGCAACGAGGACGGGATCAAGCACTGCGCGATGAACATCCTCTACTCGCTCCAGCACCTCGGCTACACGATCCCGCCCCAGGCCGACGCGGGCTGGATCGGCGAGGCGGGGCCGGGGCCGTCGTACCTCGATGAGGGGAGCGGGGGACCCGACAACGACTTCACCAACCGCAACACCACCTTCATGACGTGGAACCTGATGCACCTGGCCCGGATGCTGCGCCGCCAGGACGGGATCCCGGCGTACGGCAACCAGCGCTCGGCGTGGGACGCCGGGGCGCGCTTCGACCACGAGAACCCCGAGTACCGCTGACCAGCGGCCAGGGCATGTCAGGCAATGCTCGGTGGATGCCGAAGGCGTCCGGCGCGTGCGATGGCAAGGCGCCGGTGCGCAGTCAGACTGGGCGTCTTTCCAGCATCGGCAACGCCGCCAGCGTGCGTGCCGGGCGGCTTCGGCGCCGCCAGGCATTGCCTGACATGCCCTAGCGTGCTGCCGTGGCGAAGGTGCTGGTCGTCGACGACGACCCGACGGTCCGCGAGGTCGCGGTGTCCTACCTGCGCGCCGGCGGCCACCGCGTGGCCGATGTCGGCACCGGCGAGGCCGCGCTCGCGGCCATGCACGCCGAGGGCGCCGACCTCGTCGTCCTGGACCTGATGCTGCCCGGCATCGACGGCCTGGAGGTGTGTCGCCGGCTGCGGGCGCAGG
The DNA here is from genome assembly GCF_001428825.1 of Nocardioides sp. Root240. Lineage (GTDB taxonomy): Bacteria > Actinomycetota > Actinomycetes > Propionibacteriales > Nocardioidaceae > Nocardioides. The sequence continues at coordinate 176,701 of NZ_LMIT01000012.1, forward strand.
GCGAGGTACCGATCATCATGCTGACCGCGCTCGGCGAGGAGGCCGACCGCGTCGTCGGGCTCGAGCAGGGTGCCGACGACTACGTCACCAAGCCGTTCAGCCCCCGCGAGCTGGTGCTCCGGGTCGACTCGGTGCTGCGCCGCGCCGGCGAGCCCTCCCGGACGCGCACCGAGCCGGTCCACGACGGCGCCCTCGTCGTCGACGGTGGCAGCCGGGTCGCGACGATCAGGGGTACGCCGGTGGCGCTCACCGCGCGCGAGTTCGACCTGCTGCACTTCCTCGTCTCCCACCCCGGCATCGCGCACTCGCGCGAGGAGCTGCTGTCGGAGGTGTGGGGCTGGTCGTTCGGCGACCACTCCACCGTCACCGTCCACGTGCGCCGGCTGCGCGAGAAGGTCGAGGCCGACCCCACCCATCCGGTCCACCTCGTGACCGTGTGGGGCGTCGGCTACCGCTGGGAGGGCTTCGCCCCATGAGCGGCGACCAGCTCCAGGTCGTGCTGATCGCCGCGGGCTGGACCAGCCTCGTCGGGCTCGGCGGCTTCGCCGTCGCGCGGGTCACCGCGCGCCGCTCGCTGCGTCTCGGGCTGGTCCTGGTCGCCCTCGTCGCCGTGGGCGTCGTGGTCGCCGGGGTGGTCGGCACGGCCGACGCCATGTTCATCTCCCCGCACGACCGCGGCGTCGTGCTCCTGGTGTGCCTGGTCGCCGGCCTGGTCGCGGTCGCCCTCGCGTCGGTGGTCGGGGAGGCCGTCGTACGTCGGGCGCGGGACCTGCAGGACGCGGCCCGCCGCTTCGGCGAGACCGGCGAGTACGCCGCCTCCGCCGCCGGCCCCGCCGAGCTGCAGGGCCTCTCGGCCGAGCTCGAGCGCACCAGCGCCCGGCTCCGCGAAGCCCGCCTGCGCGAGCGCCGTCTCGAGGAGTCGCGCCGCGAGCTCGTCGCCTGGGTCTCCCACGACCTGCGCAGCCCGCTGGCCGGCCTGCGCGCGATGGCCGAGGCGCTCGAGGACGGCATGGCCGAGGACCCCGCGCGCTACCACCGCCAGATGCGCTCGGAGGTCGACCGGATCGTCCGCATGGTCGACGACCTGTTCGAGCTGTCCCGCATCCAGGCGGGCCTGCTGCCCGTCGTACCGGCTCGGGTGGACCTGGGCGACATCGTCTCCGAGGCGATCGCCGGCACCACCCCCGTCGCGCGCGCCGCCGGCGTCCGCATCGACGGCAGGGTCGCCCCCGGCACCACCATCACCGCCGACGCCGCCGGCATGTCCCGCGTGGTCGCGAACCTGCTCGTCAACGCCGTGCGCCACACCCCCGCCGACGGCGTCGTCACCGTCTCGGGCCGCGTCACCGACGACGCCGTCGAGCTGTCGGTGCGCGACGCCTGCGGCGGCATCCCCGCCGCCGACCTGCCCCGCCTCTTCGACGTCGCCTGGCGCGGCACCACCGCCCGCACGCCGGAGGTCGACGCCCGCCACGGCGCCGGAGCCGGTCTCGGCCTGGCCATCGTCAAGGGGATCGTCGAGGCGCACCACGGTGCGGTGCGGGTGGCGAACGAGGCGCCGGGCTGCTGCTTCTCGGTCCAGCTGCCGCTGGGAGTGTTCGGCCAGGCGTGACGCCCGTGCTGAAGGCACACTGGGCGCATGGCGATCAACCTGCACGTCGTGCTGTGGCCGATCCACGACTGGCCGACCCTGCGCTCCCACTGGCAGCAGGCCGAGGAGATGGGCTTCGTCGGCGGCTGGGTCTACGACCACCTGGCCTGGCGCGGCCACACCCCCTGGGACGAGGCCACCACCTCCCTCGCCGCCGCCGCAGCCGTGACCGACCGCATCCGCCTCGGCACCCTCGTCACCTCCCCCAACTTCCGCACCCCGATCCCGACCGCCGCCGCGCTCCGGACGATCGACCGCATCTCCGGCGGCCGGCTGACCGTGGGCATCGGCGCGGGAGGGGACTCACCCCAGTCAGACGGCGAGATCCTCGGCCGGACCTGGACACCCCGCGAGCGCGCTGACCGGTTCGCCGAGTACGTCGAGCAGCTCGACGCGCTGCTCAGCGACGTCGGCGTCTCGACTGCGGGTGAGTACTGGACCGCCGCCGACGCCCACATCGGCGCCGGCCTCGTCCAGCGCCCGCGGCCGCCGTTCTGGATCGCCGCCGGCGGCCCGCGCGGCGTACGCCTCGCCGCGCGATACGGCCAGGGCTGGGTGGCGAACCCGAGCTCGGAGGCGCCGTACGAGGAGGTACGACGCCAGAGCGCCCTCTTCGAGAAGGCCTGCGCCGACATCGGCCGCGACGTCACGGGTGTCCCGAGGCTGCTCCTCACCGGCTTCACCGACGAGCCGTGGCTGGAGTCGCTCGACTCCTTCGAGGACCTCGCCGGGCGTTACGCCGAGCTCGGTATCACCGACATCGCGATCCACTGGCCGCGTCCGGACAGCCTGTGGGACAGAGACCCGGCGGTGTTCGAGCAGATCGCCGCCGCCTGTCAGTCGCAGCGTTGACGTCGGCTCCGTCGCCGGCCTGACTACTCCGCGAGAGCGGCGCGCAGCGCGCCGACCGCCTGCGTGATCGCACCCTTCGCGGCGGCGGTGTCGTGCAGCGCGTGGACCATCACGAAGTCGTGCACGGTGCCGAGGTAGCGCGTCGCGGTCACATCGACGCCCGCGCGGCGCAGGTTCGCGGCGTAGGCCTCGCCCTCGTCGCGGAGGACGTCCGCCTCGGCGGTGATGACCAGTGCCGCCGGCAGGCCGGCCAGCTGCTCGGCCGTCGCACGCAGCGGCGAGGCGGTGATCTCAGCACGCTGGGCGGGGTCGGTCGTGTACTGGTCCCAGAACCACTTCATCCCCTCGCGAGCGAGGAAGTAGCCCTCGGCGAAGTCGTGGTAGCTCTGCGTGTCGAAGGCCGCGTCGGTGACGGGGTAGAAGAGGACCTGGAAGCGGAACGCGACGTCGCCGCGCTCCTTGGCTAGCAGGGTGAGTGCAGCGCTCATGTTGCCGCCGACTGAATCTCCGGCGACGGCCATCCGGGCGCCGTCGAGGCCCTTCTCGGAGCCGTGCTGCGTGACCCACTGCGCGACGGCGTACTCCTGCTCGAGCTGGTGGGGGTACTGGAACTCGGGCGCCCGGTCGTACTCCGGGAACACGACAGCCGCGCCGACCCCGACCGCGAGGTCGCGCACCAGCCGGTCGTGGGTGTGGGCGTCGCCGAAAACCCACCCGGCGCCGTGGACGTAGAGGATGACGGGCAGGACGCCGGTCGCCCCCTGCGGCTTCACGATGCGGACCTGCACGGTGCCGGTCGGGCCGCCGGGCACCTCGATCCACTCCTCGTCGATCTCCGGCTTGAAGATCGGCTCGTCCTGGACACCGTCGACCGCGGCACGGCCCTCGGCCACGGGCAGCTGGTAGAGGAAGGGCGGCTCGCTGGTGGCCTCGACGAAAGCCTGGGCGGCCGGCTCCAGCGCGATGTTCTTCGGGTTGGCGGTCATGGCAGCGGCTCCTGGGTGGGGGTGAACGACCAAGGCGATTTACCTTGTGCGCAAGACATTACGTATCCATTACCTTGCGCGCAAGGTATCTGGGCAAGAATCTTTCGCGCAAGGTAGTTGCGCCCTACGCTGGAACCATGGCCAAGCCGAAGCACAGCCTCGACCTCGCCGAGCAGCTGTGCTTCTCGCTCTACACCGCCCAGCGCCTCGTCACCGCGGCGTACCGCCCCCTGCTCGACGCCCTCGACCTGACCTACTCGCAGTACGTCGCGATGCTCGTGCTGTGGGAGTCGGCGCCCCTCACCATGGGCGAGCTCGGCACCCGCCTGGGCCTCGACTACGGCACGGTCACGCCCTTGGTGAAGCGCCTCGAGGCCGCCGGACTGGTCGTTCGTAGCCGCAGCACCGAGGACGAGCGCACCGTCCACGTCGCCCCGACCGACGCCGGCCACGAGCTCCGGGCCAAGGCCGTGGGCATCCCAGACTCGATCGCCGAGGTGATGGCCCTCGAGCCCGCCGAGTTCGCGACTCTCAAGGAGAGCCTCGAGCACCTCAGCGCGAACGTCGCCGGCTCCAACGAGTAAGGGCTCCGCCCGTCTTGGGCGAAGCATCATCGCGCCCGCACAAAGCTGAGATGATCCGGCCGTGACCCCTACCGAGCGACTGCGTGAGCTGGCGCTCAGGCACGCCGCCTTCGCGTGGCTCGACCGCCAGCGCGCCGCCGGCAAGGAAACGTTCTCGCAGGAAGACACCAGCGGCCTCAGTCTGGCTGGCGAGACTGTCCGATTGATGCCCACCCAGCAGGGCATCTGGAAGCCGGGCCAGCTTGCGGCAGCCCTCTCCTTCCGCACGGTCTACCGCCCCGAGGGCAGCGATCGGCCCTACGACGACAACGTCGGCGCTGACGGTTTCTACCGCTACAAGATGCGCGGCGACGACCCAGATCACTACCAGAATCGGGCCTTGCGTGAGGCCATGCTCGAACGCCTTCCGCTGATCTGGTGGCTGGGCGTCCAGGGCGGCGGTTACAGCGCGCTCTACCCGATCTATCTGGTGAACGAGGAGCGTGCCGACCTTCAGTTCATCGTCGACATCGACGCAGTCCCGCAGCCCGACATCGTCTGGCCGTCGGTTGAGCTCGAACTCGACCCGTCGTACCGCCAGCAGCTCACCAAGATGCGCCTCCACCAGCGCCCCTTCCGAGCCGCTGTCCTCCGCGCCTACCGGACGTCGTGTGCCGTCTGCTCCTTCCGCCACAGCGACCTACTCGATGCAGCGCACATCCAAGAGGACGGAGCCGGAGGACGACCCGTCGTCACGAACGGCCTCACTCTCTGCAAGATGCACCACGCGGCGTACGACCGGCGCATCCTTGGCATCACGCCCGACTACCAGGTGCGGATCAACGACGACGTGCTCGCCGAGGTCGATGGACCGATGCTGCGCCACGGCATCCAGGAGTTCCACGGCAAGGGATTGATGGTGCTCCCGGACAGCCCCAGCCAGCGCCCCGACCGGCTCCTGCTCGAAGCCCGCTACCAGGCATTCCTCGATGCGAGCTGACTAGATACCGGGACTGCCGGTTCATCAAGCCTGTCGACTTCGCTCGAACCTGTGCTCACAAGAGCGTGGCGGCAGCGGCGGCGGCGGCGATCAGCAGTAGAACGGCAACGGCCCCGGTCGCGATCAGCGCTCCGTTCGCGAGTGGAGTGATCAGGCGTCGTCTTCGAAGGATCACCGCAATACAAGCCGTTGGGATCGTGCCGGCAATCAGGGCAAGGGCGCTGTGGGTCGAAGTGAAGGTCGTGCTAAGTCCTAGGAAGATGACGACCGCAGAAGCTGTGGTGACTCCAATTCTCGACAGGTGATCCGTCAGAGATCGCGGAACCTCAGTCAGTGTCGGGTCATGTCGCTCGCGCTTCTCGATGAGGCGGCTGAGCGCGCTCCATGCCTCGTCTCGCCAGAGTCCATCGGATCCCGCCGCAGGCTGAGCCCTGATCCATCGCTTGACCTCGCTGCCATGCATCACCGCCGTGCCTCCCACTGACTGCGGCTCGATGGTCTCCGTGCGGTCACCGCCCCAGAGCGCGACGATTCTCGTCACGGGAACGGCATGTGCGGCGAGGAGGGCCTTCAGGTCCGCCCACAGGGTCAGCTTCCGCGCGACTCCTTCGACTTGTTCGCGCGCGGACTGTTGACGATCCATGCCCGGACGATTGCTCCAAGGCTCGGAGCTCCACTTCGTCTCGACGATGAACAGACCCGCGGGAGTCATCAGCACGTGGTCGATGTCGTGCCCCCCAAAGGGCACGCGATTGACCAGATAGCTCGTGGCGTCGCCGCGGATGGCGCGTCGGAGTTCTTGCGCCGTCCATCGTTCGGCTTCGTCGCCCATCATCGCCATCGACGTACTGGTACTGGAGACGGTGATGTTCCAGATGCCAGCAGGTACGCCGGCGGCGATGACGCCGACGATGATGCCCTGAGCGAACGAGTTCGGCATCAGCGGCAGCGCAGCCAGCGGCGTGCACATCAATGGGACGACCAAGAGAATCCGCCAGCGCCGTTGAGCCATCCACTCGTACTGCTTGCGCCGAGCCTTCGCGCGAGCCCAAGAACCGGCTCGATGGTCGCTCGCAAGGGAGCGGACCCTCAGCCGATGACGAAGTCGGGCGTCAACACTCATTCCCAGCAGTCTCAGGCATCTGGTTCACGCCCGTCGTTGGTTTGGGAAACCTCCGCGGCTCGCGCTCCTTCGTCTGCGTCGAGTGCCAGCCCTCATGCCTGCCGTCTGCTGACACGCGAGTAATCTGGCGGGCCGGGACTGCGCGTTCAGTAGCCGCTGCGCAACGAATGAACGGCGTCATTCGGCCGCAAATGGGACAGTCGCCTCTGCACCGAACCCCCTGGGCGACGAGCTCCGACCGGCCTACGCTGCCCAGATGGTCGACCTGAATGCCATCGACGTCGAAGAGCTGGCCTCCGCCCTGGCCGACCAGACCGACTACGACCACCGGTGGCTGATCGACCCGCGGAGCGGGGAGATCGTGTTCTGGACCAGCGATACCGGCATCGACGGCGAGAACTCGGTCGATATTGACGAGCTGGATCACCTGGTCCTCATCGACCCGCTGCCGTCGTACGTCTGGTACCAGGACATGGTCGACTTCGCCGAGGGAATCAGCGACCGCAGGTCGGGCGAGCGCCTGAGCCGCACGCTTCAGGGCAAGGGCGCCTTCAGGCGCTTCAGGAACGAGCTCCATCAACGCCACCCCGACCTGGTGTCGGTGTGGCGCGCCTTCAGCGACGGCCGGGCCGCGGCGCGGGCCGTGCGTTGGCTGGTCGAGGAGGGGATTGTCGACGACGACGACGCGCAGCGGTTCTGCCTGGACAACCCGGAAGCCCAGCTCCCCTGACCCGACGACGGTCAGGTCCGCCGGATCGCTGCACGTGCCACCGCGGCGACCGCGAAGTCGGTGCCCTTGAGCTTGCCCCACCGAGCCCGGGAGGCGCCGGCCAACTGCTGGAGGACGTCAAGGGTCGGACTCCGCGGAGGAGGCGGGGTCAACCGATCACGACCATGGCTCCATCCCAAGTCGTAGAGAAGGTCCGCGGTCTCGTCACGCCAGTGCTCGACCGGTGCCCCGCTGCCTGCGACCGCCAGGACCATCCAGCCGGCCTGGCGCTCGAAGTCCTTGGTGCCGAGCGGCAGACGACCCACGATGTGGGCGAGCAGCGCCTGCGGATCGCCGGCGCAGCGGCGAGCAGCTGCGGTCGGAGTGAGCTGTCCCTTGCGGACGCTGACCAGGCCGAGGGCACGGGCGGTGTCGCGGATCGCGGCGACTGGGTGGGTCAGGTCCTCGCGGTTGGCCTTGCCGATCCACCACTCGGCGATGCCGGTCCGGGTGGCGATCTCCTCGACCACGGCCGGCCGAAGATAGCCGGCGGCCGTGAGGGCAACGCCGTCGCCGACGATGTCGAGGAAGGTCCGGTAGGTCTCGGTCAGGCTCGCGGCCTGCGCATCGCCGATGTCGACGGATCCGTGGGAGAGCGGGCGTCCGAGGACCTCCCGCAGTGCTGTGATCCCACGTCGTTCGAGCCGGTCGGCCAGCTCGGCCAACTCGCCGCCGACGCCGGCCGGTTCGGCGGTCGCCATCGCCAGCGACTCGTTCACCTCGTCGAGGTCGAAGTTGTCCGGGTGCCACTCGACGGGAAGCCAGTCCCGACCGTGCTCGGCGTCCTCGAACGACTGCGGCAGGAGCGCGTCGTCGTACCCGCTGCGCACCCAGGCGGCGATCTCGCCGTACCCCCAGATCCCGCCGCAGTCCTCGGGCGGACAGGCCATCCGCCCGGAGGTGCAGCGCACGGTGGCGGGCGGATCATCGAGGACCGCCTCGACGACGAGCTTGTGGTCCCACCCGTCACCGAAGTCGTACTCGTACCAGAGCTCGTCGCCCTTCGCGGCGAGGAGCTGGTCGAGACGTACGTCGGCCTCGGGCATGCCCTCGTCGCCCTCGTCGAGGTCGAACTCGGTCGCGAAGTGCGCCGACCGGTGGTCGTTGCTCATACGGAAGCGGTGGAGGTGGGAGTCGTACCAGCCCATAGCGGCTTGGATCGCGACGTGCACCTGCGGCAGCGTCAGGTCGCCGGGTAGCTCGAGGCGACGCCAGATGGGCGGCTTGGCTCCGTGGAGGTCGAGCCGGACGCGGAATCCGCGCACCCGCTCCGGGACGGGCAGCAACGCGGGCCGTTCGTCGCGCTTCAGCTTCTCGAAGATGCTGGTGACCTGGCCGTTCATCAAGGCGTCGAGGAGCGCCTTGCCCTCCTCGGGAGTGGCGCCGGCCATCAGCTGCTTCACGAGGTGCTGGACGTCGGTCTTGTCGGCCACGGCGACAGTCAACCATCGGCTCCCCAAGCGTTCAGCCGTGACACCCAGACCACCGTTGACTGCGGATTCGTCTGCGCCATCGCCGTGCCGGTTCGACCCTGGACCGACTACGCGCCTGATCGGCGCAGGGGGCGTGATCGGGGAGAGTCATCGCCTGGACCGTGCTACCTCCACCGCCCTAGGCGATCAGGTCGTGCGTCTGGTCGCTTCTTCGACCAAGGCTGCTGAAGCTCGCATGGCTGCCCTGCGGTCACTCTCCTTGAGGAGATCCTTGCCGTAGTGAGCAGCCGGCTTGAAGGCGATCAGAGTGCGTAGGTGCTTGGCCGCCTCGGCGTCGTGGCGGGCCACCAGGTCGGCAGCGGCGGAGTGGTCCGTTCCTGAGTAGCGTTCGCCCCCCGCGGCGGCGCAGATCGCGTCGCTGGCCGCAATGCCTGCCAAGACGCAGAGCCCGACGCACACATTGATCGCTGCACCGTCTTCGACCTCGGCAACCTCAGCGATCTCGCGGTACTTCTGCGCCACGATGCGTCGGGCACGCCCCCAGGGCAGGTCGGCCGGCTTGGTGGCGAGCTTCTTCGGGCTCACCGGTTGCCCTTCTTCCTGCCCCGGAGGGCGGAGGCGATGACCTCGGCGGGAGCGGGACCCAGGAGGACAATCCCGTCGTCACGGATGGAATCGAGGACCGGCTCCTCGCCTCGAGCCGCGTCGGCCAGCTCGCTGAGTGACATCGAGAGGAACTCGACCCGGTTGCCGGACCACATCAGGACGTCGTCTGCCCATGTCCTGAGTTGATTGGTCCACGACTCGTCGTGACGGTCGATGCCGTCGGAAGTCACGACGAAGACGTCGATGTCGGACTCCGGGCCCCCTTCGCCTCGTGCGAACGATCCGAAGACGCACACGTGGACGGGTGCAGGTTCCCAACCGGTGAGTCCGTCCTGCATTCGGGTCAGCAATTCCGCGCGGGCTGAGGTGGCGGACAGAACGGCTTCGGCAAGGACGTGGTGCCGGTTCAGTCGGTACATGTGGCCGCGGTTCGCAGGCTCAGCGATCACGAGCCCGTGGAGGGTGAGCCGGTCCAGTGCCAGAGACAGGCCAGCTCGAGACCCGCGTCTGGCAAGACGTTGGACCGTGGTGGCGCTGAGCGCGCCTTCGGTGCCGACGAGCACCGCCAATACTGCGCCGTCCAGGGAAGGGATCAACGACTGGGTCGGATCGGAGAGGTCCACCCGCCCCATTGTGCCAGTATTCTGACGCAATGCCAGTTTAGTGGCGTACCGACAGAATACTGGCGTCCTGGCGCTCACCAGTCCTTCGCCGACCGCACCGGCCGCATCATCGCTTCCAGATCGTCGGTCTTGATGCGGATCGTCTTGCCGCAGCGATAAGCGCGCAGTTCGCCGGCGGCGATCTTGCGGCGGATGGTCTTGGCCGAGAGGCTCACCCAGACGGCGGCGCCGGTGATGCTGAGCCAGCGCGGGCGCTCGTCCGCGGGACCTGCAGCGGCGGTCATCTCACTCCCCTGCCTTGAGGAAGCGGCGGAGCTCGGCGACGGTCGTGTAGAGGCGGCCGTTGCCGTTGAAGCGCCACCAGCGGGGGCCCCGCTTGAGGCGGCGCCACTCGCGGACGGTGCGTTGCGGCGTACGGATGAAGACGCAGAACTCCTCGAACATGAGGATGTGGTTGTCGTCCCACTCGTCGGGGACGCCCAGCGGCTTGATGCTCATCGATGACTCCCTTGGGTTGGCGAGCGGGCCGGCGTCGGCCGCTCCAGTCACCTATGTGCGACAGGCGGTTGGCAGCGATCACGTCCGAGCAGGGATGTCAGCGGCCGACGCCACGGACACGGTGCTGATCACTACCTGTCGGCCGAACCTCGGATCGGGCGCGCCCAAGTGGCCTCGGCGCCGGGGTCCAGGACTCGTCGGGGAGGCGGGTGCCGTAGCGGTCGATGTCCTCGTCGACTCGGGTCGCGGCGTGGCCGGGTCCGAGGTCGGCGCGGTCGCGGCCGAAGACCTCGATCCACTGCTGGCGCGCTTCGTCGACGGAGTCGGCGACGAGGTGAGCGACGTTGCTGTGGCGGCCGCGGGTCATCGCGACGTACGCCACGGCAGCTCCGGTGTGCTCGCCGACGACGAGGTGGGCGGAGTCGACGGTCTGGCCCTGTGCACCGTAGGCGGTGGAGGCGAAGGCGAGCTCGACGTGGTCGCTGACGTAGTCCTTGGGCAACGTGCGTTGGCCGGCGCGGCCGGCGACGATCAAGCTGCCGTCGTCGCCGATGCCGGCGACCGTCCAGAGGTTGCGGTTGGCGACGCCGAGGTCGCGGTCGTTGAGGCGGGTGGCGACGCGGTCGCCGAGTCCGATGCGTTCGCCTCGTCGGGTGACCGGTTCACCGACCCGATCGCTACCGGGCTGTCGTCGGTCGCGGATGGCGGCGTTGATGCTCGCGACCTGTTCGCGGGTGTCGGCGATGATCAGCTCGTCGCCGCGGGCACCGATGTCGGCGACGGCGGCCGTGCGTTCGACGTCGCTGGCGTGCACGACGACCTGCCCGCGCTCGAGGAGGGCGTCGAACACGGCGCCCGGACGTTCGCCGGTGCGCATCAGGAGGCTGACGTGGGCGTACGCCTCATCGCTGAAGCGGTGGACGGACTCGAGCTCGAGGTGCGCCTCGGGCGGCGCCCATCGGGCGGCAAGGTCGAGGACGCCGCCGCGGCCGACAGCGGGGAGCTGGTGGCGGTCGCCGAGGAGCGCGACGGTGGCACCGGCGTGGTCGGCGATCGCGAAGAGCGCGCGGGCGGTGTCTTGGTCGAGCATGCCGGCTTCGTCGACGAGGAGTACGTCGCCGGGGAGCAGCCGCGCTCGTGCGATGGTGGCGTCGTCAACGCGTGACCAGTGGCCGTCCTCGTCTCATCGGAAGCCGTGTTGGTGGATCAGCTTCGCGGCGGAGAAGGCGTCGGCGCCGACCTGATGCTGCGCGGCTTGCGCGGCCTTGAGGGTGGGGGTGACAACGACGAGGCGACGGTCTTGGAGCTCGAGGGCCCGGTGCGCTGCGGCGAGGGTGGTGGTCTTGCCGGTGCCGGCTGCTCCTTCGATGACGAGTACGCCGGCGCGGCCGGCGAGTGCGCCGACGACGTCGCGTTGCGCGGCGTCGAGCTGGCCGCCGCGGATGGCGACGGGCTCGATCGGTTGCAGCGCGCGGGTGGCGATGGCGTCGACCAGGTCGGCCTCGACGGCAAGGACATGGTCGGAGGTGAGGTTGCGGATGTGGTCTGGGACGTCGGTTCGGTCGCGCAGGGTGCGGCAGGTGCCGACGGCGCGGCGGTGATGTCCTCGGCGAGCTCGACGCGTGCGGGTCGTTCGGCGACGAGTCCCATCGAAGCGACGACCTTCTCGGCCTCGCCACGGATGTCGGCGGCGTTCCAGGACGATCGCTTGGCACCGAGTCGGGTGAGGATGAGCTCGGCGACCGCGTCACGGCGTACCTGCCCGACGGTCGCCGACTTCGCCATGGACGATTCGACGGGCGGTCAGAAGCCGAGGTCGTGGAGTTCGTCGTGCCAGCGGCGGACGAGGTCGGCGCCGTCGGCAGGAACGACCTTGTCGGGACGCGCGTCCGCCCAGGAGCGTCGGTCCCAGGTACGACACAGCTTCGGACCGGGCTCCGCGCCGGGATTGTCGGCTCGCCACTCGGCTTCGTAGCGGTCGATGTTGCGGCCGATCTGTGAGGCACGTTGGCTGAACCGGCCGGCGTACGCCGTGAGCTCATTGACCTCGCCGGCGTCGTCGAGGGTGTAGCCGCGGGCGGCGAGTGCAGCGCGGAACCGCGGGTCGCACATGACTGCGGCGTGGCCGATGCCGTTGAGGGCCTCGATGGAGTCGACGACGCCGACGGAGTGGATGCCTCGCCACCCGCCGCGCGCGAAGACCCGAGCGTTGATCTGGAGGTGCAGGTGTCGGTGCGGGTCGCCGGCGCGCGAGGTGTAGTGCCGGACGATCGCGGCCTCGATCTTCTCGACGGGCACCTGGACCTGTCGTCCGCGCGGTCCCACGCGCGTCGTCGCATGCTGCGCGACCCAGCTGATGATCTCACCGGCCGCGCGCGTCTGCGCGTCCTCGTAGGCGTCGGCGATGTCGGCGTGGAGCGCGGCGGCGAGCGACCAGGTCTGGGGCCCGTTGACGACGACCTCGACGAAGCGGAGCGTGTGATCGTCGTCGCGTAGTCGACCCTTCGCCTGGCCGGTGGTGACGTCGTACCCGGCGACCCAGCGTTCGTAGCTCGCACCGTCGAGGTCGGGGCATCGTTCGGTGCGCACTCCGTCGACGCCGACGGTGACGGCGTAGTGCTCGGCGACGCCGCTGCCCTCGGCCAGGTAGTAATCGTCGGCGCGGGAGTGGTCGGCCTCGACGTAGGAGCGCGCGGCGGCTGCGGACCCGCGGTAGAACTTCACTCCACCGTGCATGATGTTGCTGTCACCGCCCGTCACGTCTCGTCAATGGCCCCTGAAATGACGCTGGTCCGTCCCGGGGGACGGACCTTCTACGGAACTTCGTAGCATGCGTGCCGCTGGTTTGAGAGGGGTGCGGCCGCTGTGCGGTGGACACTTCTCTGAGCTCGTCAAGCGTCGTCACTGAGTGCGAGGAGCGGCTGGCCGTGGCGCATCGACGGTGGCAGCTCGGTCGTCATTAGCCCATGTCAGGCAAGCTGCTTGGCCTTCGCTGCGGCGAACTCGCTATCCGTCAACAAGCCGCGTTCCTTGAGCGCGGCGCGGCGTTCGATCTGGGACACGAGATCGCTAGCGGCCGCCGGGGCAACGGTCGGCGTGGCCGACGAACTAACCGACTAGGCGAGCCACTACACGCGCCCCGCTCGAACCTGACTCCACCGCTCGAGGGCCTCAACGTAACTGGTCCGCTGTCGGTTGTACTCAGCGTCGAGAGTCGCCTGCTCAACAGCGCGATTGACCTCGGCGCGTGCCTTTCGGCTGGTCCAAGCGTCGTACGCCGGATTCGCGATCTTTCTCGCCTGCGACCCGTACCACTTGATGCAGTCCGTGCCCACCCGGTGTCGTTGGCTGTCTGGGTTGGTCAAGACCCTGCCGCACTTCACACAGCTGTGCGAGATGTCCCAGATCGTTGAGCTCGGGGGGAATCCGACCCGCTCCATCCGAGCCCGCTGCCGCTTCGGCTTCCGCGGCTTTCTCCCCGCGGCGCGACGAGCAACGCGTCGCTGACGCCAAGAACGGCGGCCGGTCGTGCCGTCGGCTCCGCCACTCTCGTCGTTCGTCCGAGCCGAGTCGGGACCGATGATCTTCAGCGTGACAACGTCCTCCGACGCGGTCCGGCGGACGCAATCGCCGACGTCGATCAGTCCGAAATCTAGTCCGGGTTGTGACAAACCATCGGGGTGGTCTCCACTGAACGTCGGCTCAGCCGTCAACTTTGAGGTGTCAGGATCGAGCGTCGAGCCCCACAGCGTCTTGACGCCGAACGGGGTCTCGATTCGCGTGCCCTTCTTTCCCAGCGAGGACGGTCTGACGACCTCGACGGGCAGCGCGATGCGTACGACTTTGGGCTTCACGGCTCCCTTGATGAAGAGGAGCGCACGGTCGGTCAAGACGGCCTCGAGCCAGTAGTGAGCGCCCACTGAGTAGGCGGCACGTGCCACCTCGCCAACCTCGAGCGTTTCGATGAAGGTGCGTCTCATGTTGTCGTCCATGAGCTTCCCCTCTGCGGCGAGGGTGGCGATCCGGGGATCGCTGAACCGATCCCTCACGCCGAGATCCTTCGCCGGCCGATGCTCATCGCGTGCCTGCTCTCAACGTTCCCCGGTCGGATCTCTCGATGGTTCCTGCGCGTAGGCATCGATCCACGGACGCAACCACTGCGGCCTGAATATCGCCGCCCGCCCGCCGCCAGCCGAACACGCTGCGCAGCAGTTGGGTCACGCCGTCGTCCTCGATCGTCACAGCGTCGCGAACAATCTGACTCACGGCGAGGTCCAGCTCGTCGGGCGGTGTCTGAAGAACCGTCCGCGCCTCATCGTCCTCACGTGGCGCGCGGACCTGCGTCGCGGGACCGATGCGATAGAAGCCGCCTTCGTCCAGCCGCACGGGCGCGCCGTCCACCGAGAGTCGGGAGGCAACGAACTCGATGTTGGCCTTGATCGCGTGTCCGATACGGCCGACGCCATAGGCGTCTCTGATACGCCGGTAAACAACGTCCTGGTGCACCGGTGATTCGGCCTCGACCACCCGTGCAATGAAGCTCGACAACGACGGTCGGGCTTCGACCGACGCCAGAGGATACGACGTGTGGGCTCTGCTGGTGTGGGCCACGTAGGTCACCGCCCACTCGGGCGGCGCCTCAAGGTCCACTGTCTCCATCTCGACGGCGACGATGGGATTCATGGCGAACTTCGAAGGCTCGCCGGAATCGGTGATCGCCGCCTCGATGGCGGAGCGAAGCTTGAGCGATTCGCCATGCCGGTCGCGGTACCAGGCAATGCCCCAGATCCTGTGGATCTTCCACCCGAGGCCTTCGAGGACGCTCGCCCGCAGACGGTCGCGGTCACGGGCTGTGGCGGCGGAGTGATAGGCAGCGCCGTCGCACTCGACGGCGAGCACATACTCACCCGGGCGATCAGGGTGCTTGACCCCGAGATCAATCCGATAGCCAGCGCTCCCCACCTGGGTCACGACGTCATAACCCCAAGAGCTGATAACGGCCAACACGTCTTCCTCGAAAGGACTCTCAGCGTCGCCCAGGCTTCCTCGGTGGTCAAGGCTCAAGGCCGCGACTCCTCGCTCGGCGAAGTCCAGGTAGCCCCTGAGGTGGCGGAGACCGTCGGATGTCGTGTCCCGCATATCGGCGGCACGGAAGGAGCTCACAACCTCGACCCGGCGGCGAGCCCGCGTGATGGCCACGTTGAGGCGCCGCCAGCCACCATCGCGGTTGATCGGACCGAAGTTCATGCTGAACTTCCCGGTCTCGTCTGGGCCGTAGCCGATGCTGAAAATGATGATGTCGCGCTCGTCGCCCTGGACGTTCTCCAGGTTCTTGACGAAGAAGCCGGTCAGACGATCGTGACTGTCGAGGAGGCCGGCAAGCACAGGCTCGGTCGCGGCACGACGCTCAAGAGCACCAGCGATGGCTTCCTCTTGGGCGGTCGAGAAGGTGACTACGCCGATGGAAAGCTCGGGATGATGCTCCCGGTGGAATAGCAGGCGGTCCACCACCGCGTCCGCCTCGATCGGGTTGTCGCGTGCGCCGCCCTTGCGATAGACCCCATTGACCACGTACGAGGCCACGCCCAGGTCCGGTGATTCGAAGGTCGCACCCGGGAAGGTCTGCAGCGCCTGTCCGTCGGGAGCGTAGAAGCGGTAGTTGCTGTAAGTGATCAACGACTCGTGCTGGCTGCGGTAGTGCCACGTCAGGGGCAGCGACGGCAGAGAGCTCTTGCAGGACTTGAGAACCGACTCGAAAAGGTCGAGCTCCTCGTCCGTGTCGTCGTCGCTGACTGCTTGCGTGAAGAAGGACGTCGGTGGGAGCTGCTTCTCGTCGCCGGCCACGATGAGCTGCGCGCCCCGGTAGATGCAGTTGATGGCGTCGGATGGCAACACCTGTGACGCCTCATCGAATATGACAGCATCAAACGTCATGTCGCCTGGCAGGAACTGGGACACCGAGAGAGGGCTCATCATGAAGCAGGGTTTGAGTTCCTGGACGATCTCCCCAGTTCGCGACAGGATCTCTCGAATCGGCAGGTGCCGTGACTTCTTCTGGGCCTCGCGACGAATCAGCTGTGCCGACGTTCCAGAGACCGAGTTCGGACGGCGAGCACTGCACGCGGCAGCGACAGCGACGTGGGCTTGATTGACCACGGCCTGATCCAACTCTCTGAACCGGTCCACCAGGGCGTCGCGGTCACTGGCACGGTGCCGCTTCACGCGTTCGTCGGTGGCAATGACCGACTCCGCCCACGCTTGGAGGATCGCCCGCTCGATCCCTGGTACGACGTCGTCGGCTGGCACCTTCTTCGTGATCATCATGTCCAACACGTCGGTCAAGCCAGTCGTCGAGAGCTCGTTGCGGTGCAGAACAAAGGCGTCCCACTCCGCGACATCGCCGGCACAGGTGTCGACCATTTCGAACAGAAGTGCGGCGCCCGCGGCGATGTCGGCAGCCAGATCCGCGAGAAGTTCAGCTCCGCGCGCTGTGCTGAACACGTTGCCGAACCGGCGGGCTTGGTCGCTCCACTCCTCGATCCGTTGCTCCAGCTCGGAGGCCAGGACAATCGGCCGCTCCATTCGCTCGGCAGAACGCGAACTGACCGGACCCCCAATCACCCGTCGAACCTCGGCCAACCAAGCCAGCGCATCCTCGAGCTTTGCCCAGTCAGTCGTGAGACCCGAGTACAGAGGACCAAGGGTTGCAAGATCGCTCTCGTAAGGGTCGAAGATCGCCACGAGTGCTTCACTGAGCGCTATCGCTCGAACTCGAGCGTCCCGACCAACCTCAAGGGTGAGCGATCTCTGCGCCAACCCGGTCACATGAGCAATCGCTTCTTGGAGTGGCGCCAAAACCACCGCGGCATCGGCCGCCCGACCTGCCGCGAGCTCCAAGGGCTGGCTGGACAGCTCTGCCTCGGTCTCCGGACCGAGCACGGCCACCGCGCCACTGCTCCACTTCGACGCGACCGCCAACAACCTCTGAGCGATCACGGTCAGCCGCGGGTCCGGATGTCCGTCGCGGCTGAGTTGATCGCTCATCGGCCCGGCATTGAGGTCGTTGCCAGCGAGCGCAATCGCGCTCTGCGCCGTGCGGATCGCCTCACCGATACGTCCGAAGTCGGTGCTCGTCCGCTCGTAGTACGCGCCGAGTCGCGCCGCGTGTTGGCGCTCAGCATCGTCGAGCGCCGTCTCGGCTTTCTGCCAGGCGACGGCCTCTGCGAGGCGAGCTCGGACGAGCTTGTCGGCCTTCCCTGAGACGGTGATGGCTTTAAGTGCCCGTTTGTCCGCACGCGCTGCCTTGCTGAGCGATCGCAGGCCGCGGTGTGTCTCGCGGAAGCGAACGTCGAGGCCGGCGAGATCAGCGCCGAGGGCTGCCGGGGTGAAGACCTGCTCGACGGCCGTTCGTCGGTCGTTCACGAGCTCGACAACCGATCCGAGAACCCTCGTGGACTCCTCGAGCGCTGCTTGGACGGCTGGGTTCAGCCAAGAACGCTCGGGGAGAGCCGCGGAGCCCGCGAGTGCCGCGAGGTGGCTGAGCTCGACGGCTCGCCTGAGCGAGATCTCTTCCGTCGACACACCGAGCATCGCTCCCAGCTGGCGTACGTCCTCAACGATCGAGGCGAAGGGCAGCGGTGAGCCTCGGAGCGCATCGATGGACGCCGCCAGCGCCACGTCGTCGGTGTCGCCGCGAGGACGCCACACCAACGAAGCAAAGGCACCGAGGTCGGCAAGTGGGTCACACGCCTCGGGATTGAGGAGGTCGACCCTGTCGGGTCCGACGATCTCGGCGAGCTTCTCGAGGGCCGCGCGGTAATTGTCCACTGCCATGCGCAACCGGCTGACGCGTGACGTGAGCGCCTCGGGCTCGGCTGTCGTGAGCCACGTTGCGGGAACATCAGGTCGCTGCTCGAGGAGCCGCAGCAACTCCAGGCGGCGCCGTGCAGACGGTTCGTCACCTGCCCAGACGAGCCCGAGGTCAGCGTCGACCGCACGGCACCGCTCGTCGAGCATCTGGGTGGCCTCCGCCAGACTCTGGGTGGTCGCCTTGATGCCTTCCACCTCGGCTGGGGTGTGCACGGCGTCCTTCAATTCGCGCCACAGGTATTCATCACCCTCGCTGACTGGCCTCCAGGCGTGCGCGAGCTGTTCTGTGGTGTCCAGAAGGTTGCTCAGCTCGATCGATCCGAGGGTCGACCAGCGCGCGATGTCGTCAAGCGGTCGGTGTGCATAGGCCTGCAGGGTCGCGAGCCGGCCGAGCACAGCGAAGAGGCTGCGCCCCAATCTCGGGCGCTCCTCATTCATCGCCCGGGCGTAGTCCGTCAGGTCACCTCTCGTGGCCTGAAGGTTCCGCTTCTCACCCTCTGTGAAGACACCGCGGGCTGTGGCCCGCCGTGTCAGTGAGTCGGCGAGCTGCTTCACAACCTCCTTGCGCGTCGCCGCGTGGCTGTGGAGCTCCAGCGTGAAGTCCCCCAGCCCTTTACTGGCGAGTCGATCACGGACGACGTCGAGCGCCGCCGCCTTCTCGGAGACAAAGAGGACGGTGCGATTCGACGCGATCAGCTCGGCAATGATGTTGGCGATGGTCTGACTCTTTCCTGTACCCGGAGGTCCGTCCATGACGAAGGAGTGACCCTGGCGGGCGGCCAACACGCAGGCGCGCTGGCTGGAGTCCGCGTCGAGGATGCTCATCAGCTCCTCCGGGGGCTGCTCGTCGTCGAGCGGACCCGACGTCCCCGGCGTGCGGAAATTGAAGGAGTCCGATGACGGCGCCTCAGAGCCCAGAGCGATCAACTGCACGATCGGGTGCACGGCGACGGTGGACTCGTGGTCCTCCAGGTCTCGGTAGATCGCCTCCTTGTGAAAGGAGAACGTAGTGAGAACCGTACGGCGCTGGACCATCCATCCTGGGTGATCGCCGACGAGCGATCCGACCTCGTTGAGGATGGAGTCGATCCCGGTCGCGTCGGGATCGATCGCGGGCATGCGCAGGTTGAAGGACTTCTCCAGGTGCAACCGCAGGGCCGGGTTGATGACCAGGTCGTCTTCCGTGCGGCTGACCTGAAAAGGCTCCTGGCTACCCGCCCGGTGGATACGGACCGGGCACAAGATGATCGGCGCCTCGGCCTCTTTGCCGTCAGCGGGATCGATCCAACCGAGTAGTCCAAGTCCGAGGTAGAGGGTCCAGAAGCCGCGGTCGGCGTAGACCTGTTGGGAAGTCAGGTCGAGTCGTCGCGCTCCGGTGGCAACCTCGGCGTCTGTCTTGTCGGCGACCATGATGCGTCCGCGAGCGGCCCCGGTCTCGAATCCTTGGGCCTGCAATAACAACGGGCCGTTGAGTGCGGTGAACAACTCTGCAGGGCCGGGGGAGGCGATCTCGAACGAAGCCGACTTGGTGTGTTTGAAATAGACCAACTTCTGACGCCGGTCGAGCGTCAAGAGGTCGCTGCGCCATGCATTGATCTGCGAGGACAGCCGACGTGCGATGTCACCGGTCAGGCCGGCAACCTTCTCACTGCTCACCAGTCAGCTCCTCGTCTTCGGCTTGGATAAGTCGCCTGACTAGCGCCGCGACCAGGATCACATCGCTCATCTCCAGTCGCTCCACGAGTTCGATCAATGCCTCGCGCCCGTTCGCCGCCACCTCGACATCGTCTGCAGACGGGGGCACCCGGTGGTGTTCGTCGGAGTTCTGCTGGTCGCCGAAGCCGGCGGGCAGCGCATCGGCATGCACGATGGAGAGGCTCTGGGTGCAGCGAGTCATAGCGACGTACAGAGCCCGCGGCGGCTGCACCGACGCTGCCGACGAAACGGCCGGCTCAACCAGGATGACGGCGTCGAACTCGAGACCTTTGCAGCCAGACGCCGCAACCAGGGTGAGGTTGTGGGCGAAGTCGCCGTCGCGGCCGTCGCCGGGCGCAAGAGGTACCAGCTCCTCAGAGACCAGCCACTCGTCGTACCAGGCGTCTGGCACGATGACCGCCGTGGTCAATCCGTCCGCCAGCAGGGCGCCGGCGGTCTCAGCGGCAATGCCTTTCAGTCCCTCACTGTCCGTGCGAATCACCTCGGGTGCCCCCCGCCCCCTGCGGATCGAGGTGGGCGGCTTCAGGCCCGGGCCGGCGAGCGGCAGCTGATGGGCGGCTAGGTCGAGCACATCAGAGGGAACGCGGTAACCGATCGAAAGATTGAGGACGCTCGGCGTCTCCTGGCTGAGGTGTGCGCTCAGCTCGGTCCAAGAGTCACGGACCCAAGGCCCCGTCGTTTGCGCGAGATCGCCAAGGATCGTGAACGAGCCTGAGGGGCATCGGCGAGCAAGCGCCCGCGCCTGCATCGGGGACAGGTCTTGGGCCTCATCAACGACCAGGTGGCCGTACGTCACGGTGTCGCGCGTCAGGAGTCCGGCGATCTCGTCCAGGCAGAAGAGGTCTGCCTCCGTCCAGGGCTCGGTTGTCACGCTCTCCGTCAGCGGCCTGTAGAGGCGTGCGCGTTCGTCGGCCGTCATCAGGCCGTCAGTGGCTCGCACCAGCCAGGCCTGCGTGGCGTAGAGCGTGCGAAGAAACTCTTCTGGTGTGTAGCTGGGCCACATTCGATCGACCGCGTTGACGAACGAGGAAAGGCGGCGGATGGTTGCTTCATTGGCTCGCACGGGGCGGCCCTGCTCCGCCTGGTCCTGGCGGTGGCGATCGGCCGCCATTGTCGCCAACGCATCTCGAATAACCTCGCGACCGTCGGCGTGAGGCAGTCCGCGCGCGACGATGCCCGCAATCATCTCCTGGATCTCACGACCATCCAGGCGGATCCGGTCAGCGCCCAAAGACAGGACGAGCTCCTCTTCGCGCCAACCAATTCTCTGTTGCAGAGCTGCAGCCAGCGTCGCTGCCATGCCGGCGCTGCCCTTGACGCGAGCGGTCTCTGGGGCGTCGAGACCGATGATGTCTGCTTCGCCGGCGTACAGCGCCTGGAGTTCCACCTGATCCACATCAGTGACGTCCAGCGACGGCAGGACGCCACTGACATAGGTGAGGAACGTGGTCGAGGGAGCCACGACCAGGATGCCCTCTCGCCGAAGCTCGGGGTAATTGAAGGCCAACCAGGCCGCCCGGTGCAGACCGACGACAGTCTTGCCGGTTCCGGGTCCGCCCTGCACGACAACAACCCCGGCAAGTGGGTGCCGGATGATGGCGTACTGCTCGGCCTGGATGGTGGCCACCACGTCTCGCATCGCACCGTCGCGCGAGCGGTCCAGCTCCTCCAGCAGCGCGTCGCCGAAGGTCATTCCGGTGCCGGCCGCCTCGGAAGCTTGCGCCGCCGAGGCGCCGACGATCTCGTCAATCACACGAACGAGACGCCGCTCCTCCTCGGTGAACACCCGCTTGAGGGACAGCCCGCGCGGGTTTTGCGGCGAGGCTTCGTAAAACACCTGCGCCGCGTCCGCGTGCCAGCCGACCACAACGGGGTTGAAGTCCTCGTCTCGAACTCGTCTGCGGCCGACATAGAGCGTCTCGTCGTCGGGCAATGTCATCTTGCCGAAGACCAGCTGCCCGGTGCCGCGCGACTCCTTCAGGATCCGCAAGGCACGCTGCAGTGCCTGGGCGGTCGAGCGGTGCTGTGCCTTGTACTCGCCCATGTTCCGCTCTGCATCTGCCAGCCCCTTGTCGAGGAGCTGGTATGCGCGGTCGACAAAGGCCTGTTCGTCCTGCAACTCCGGGTGCATGGCGGTCATGAACGACGTCCGGAGCTTGACAGGGTGGGGGGGTCCGCTTGCACCTGACCACCCTAGGTAAAGGGCCCGACGGAAGAACCCGATTCCGTCAAACGTCTCTCGACGACCACCCGGCTGCCTGTCGAGATCCGGGGCGCACGGTCATGGTCACCGTTCAGACAACTTCGCCGGAGGCTTGACAAGCCAACCAGGCTTCGCGAACAGAGCGGGGTCGACGCGATGGCAGATCCCAGGTGCGCCAAAGTTGCCGAGTGTTACTTGGGTCCATTCCTTCGCGTGAGGGAACCTCGGCCGCTGAATGTTGCTGACTAGCCGACCGTCATAGATGAGATTGACGAGCAGAGCCTCCAGTTCCCCGAGGACAGGCTTCATCTGCGTCTTCGTAAGCTCTTCACGGATGTCGACCATGGCCCAGTTCGATGGGTAGGCCGGGTAGGTTTTGCGCGGCTCGTCGAGAAGAACGTCATCGAACGAGAACCACGAGAAGTGAGTCCAGTTCTTCGTGCCGTCCTTGGTATGTGGGCGGAGACGATCGCCGAACCCACCCTTGCCGGTCGCCACTCCGGCGTAGACCGGACGTCCGCCCTTCTCCAGGACGTAGACGCCGGCCGCGTACCTGAAGTCGCAGATTCGCAGACCAGGCCGCACACTGCCGATCCGGCCCAGCATCTGCCAGTTGTAGCCGTTACCGGGGAACCAATCGACCTCGCTGCGCTTCCAGTGCAACCCGTAGGCGCCGATCAGGTGAGTCCCCACGACGCCATCATGCCCGCCCGTGAACAAACAGGCAGCCGATCTGTACGGATCGCGAGCGACGAAATATCCGTGTGGCCTCAGTCGACGTCTCGGCTGTTTCTCGCCGTCCTTCGTGCGCGGCCTCAACCGGCCCGGTAGCGCCTGCGCGGATCGGCAGGCACCACTGGCGCTGCTGGCGGACGCCGGTACGAGTCACGAGATCTCGGTTCCTACGCCACCAGAACCTCGGCAAGCTCGGCAACCAGCTCGAGCAGTTGGTCCGGCGGCTGGTCCAGGTCCAGTGTGTGGCAGGTGATCGCGACCCCCGCCCCGCGCACCGTGTGCTCGACTGCTCGCTCGTTCCCTGCGGCGTACACGAGGTGGCCCTCCGCGAGTCCGAGAACCGTGCAGTAGGCCAGGAGCTGGTAGAGGTCGGCCTGCGGGAAACCAACTGGCTTCTCGGCCTTGTACTTTGCGTCGACCACGACACGCCGCCCGTCGAACCCGGTCCACACGAAGTCGGGTCGCATCTGGACCTGATCGGCCTCGTCGAGGTGCATCCGGTGCTGCAGGGATGCCGATCCGCCAAGGGGAGCCATCGCCTCACCCAGCGCGACGCTGACGAAATCCTCGTAGATCTTCCACATGTCGAAGACGAAGCCACTCACCTCGAGGTCGCCAACCCGCTGCTCGAACGAGTCGCCCGCAAGGATCAGCGCGGCCAGATGGAGGGCGGGGTGATAGCGGGTGTTGAGCCGGGTTGCCTGCCAGCTGGGCACCAGGTCGCCGCGACGGACCTCGGTCACTCCGGCGAACTGGAGCCGGAGACGTTGGAGCCGTTGCCGCACGGTCGCAGACAGGCCGTTCATGCGCAGGAGGCGGATCGTTGTCGCCAGCAGGATCTGGTTCTCCGCGATGTCGACGGTGAAGTCGTCGTAGGTCATCTCCAGTGGCAGCCCGACGCCGTACCGACGCGAGATCTGGTCGCGCACCCGGATCCGTCCACGCAGGACGGGCAGGCTGTCGTCGACCGTCCGATAGCCCTGGAGAAGACCCTGCTCGATAGCCCTGCCGGCCAATCGCGTGAAGGCGTGCGCCAGTGCTTCAGGCAGGTCGGACTCGACGTCGAGCCGCACGCTGTGGTCACGCCAGAACTTCGGCTTCGTCGCATACCCCATCAGGAACACCAGGCGCTCGATGCTGATCTTGGGTCGGATGCTGATCTGGAGCGACCCGACACGCACGACGCCCACCTTGGTGCCGGCGGCGACCAGCCAGTCGTCTGATCCTGGCGC
The DNA here is from genome assembly GCF_001428825.1 of Nocardioides sp. Root240. Classification (GTDB taxonomy): domain Bacteria; phylum Actinomycetota; class Actinomycetes; order Propionibacteriales; family Nocardioidaceae; genus Nocardioides. Next base: position 200,560 of record NZ_LMIT01000012.1, read on the forward strand.
GCGGGTCACGACCGCCAGCTCCGCGACGTCGAGCGCCTCGGCCTCGGCGTTCGACAGCCGGACGGCCTTGGCCGGCTCGCCCTCAGTCAGGGTCAGCGGTTCCATCGGCTGCCTCCGCGAGCGTGGCCACCGGCGCGTCGATCGCAGCCGCCACTACCTTGAAGCCGTAGCGCGCAGCGACCTGGGCGCCGGTCAGTTCACCGAAGTGATGCTCTTCGAGGAGCGGGAGGATCGACGTACGCCACGTACGGTCGAGACCGCCCGACGCGTGCACCGCAGGGCGCATGAAGTACGACGGCCCAATCTTGAAGTCCGAGTCCTCGATCCGTCGGTTGAGCTCGTCGAGCAGGTCCGCGACCCGTGCAGGCAGGCCCTGCTCGGCGAGCCACGAACGCAGGATCTGATCGGTCGGCTCCTCCGACGGATGTAGCGGCAGGAAGGCGAAGCGGCGCCGCATGGCCGCGTCGACGAGCGCGATCGACCGGTCGGCGGTGTTCATGGTGCCGATGATGAAGACGTTCTCCGGGAGGTTGAACTCCTCGTCGGCGTAGAGCAGCTCGACGTTGTCCTTGCGGTACTCCAGCAGGAAGTAGAGCTCGCCGAACACCTTGGCGAGATTGCCTCGGTTGATCTCGTCGATGATGAGCACGAAGGGTTCGCGTGGATTGGCAAGCGCTTGGTCCACGATCTTGCGCATCGGCCCTGGCTTGAGTTCGAAGCCTCCGGACGCCGTGGGCCGGTAGCCCTCGAAGAAGTCCTCATATGAGTACGCCGGGTGGAACTGCACCAGCCGGAAGTTGTCGCCAGCCACGTGGCGGGCGATCGCCTGGGCGAGGAAGGTTTTCCCGGTGCCTGGCGGTCCGTAGAAGATGAGCTGCGGACGATCGTTGAGAAGGTCGATGCACTCCTGAAGCCACGCTTGCGAGACATGGAGGTCAGCCGCCAGCTCAGGCGTGGCGGCGTCGAGCTCGACCTTCACGTAGACCGGCGGCGGCACCTGCTCCGTCTCGGTCTCCAGGAGCCCCTCCAGGGTGTCGAGCTGCTGGGTCAGATCGACGACATCGCGCTGGACCTTGAGCTTGGTGGCCAGCTCGGCTGGCAGGTCGGCGTAGTCGACCCCTCCCTCGTCGCTCACCCAGTCGACGTCGCGCACCAGATTGGAGTCTCCCTCGGGCGAAGGTTGATAGCGGGCTTCGCCGACGAGATTGCCGACATAGAGCCGGCCCTGGTCGACGGTGGCGATGAGATGTCCGGGCTCCATGCGGGTCAGGAAGGCGTGGAACTCATCGAGCTTCTCGCCCTTCACGTGGTACGACGCATGCGCGTAGTCCTCGTCCACGATGGGTTTGAGTTCGTCGCGGCTCATTCCTGCGGAAACCTCGCGGAGGTTGGAGGCAGCCAGCGAGATCCAGCCTTCCTCGCGCCAGGTCGGCACCAGGTCCTTGCCGTTGACACTGCTACCGCGGATCAACCATCCGCGTTTGCCGACCTTGGGAAGGAGGCCGAGGAGATCCATCTCCTCGCGGAGGTCCTCGGCACTCACACGCGACCGCGGGTCTGGCAGACCGCGATGATCGAACTCGACTCCCTCTGCCTCGAGTGCCTCCCGGAGTTCCGGCCGGTAGGGCGACTGCCCGACCGGCACAACGCGATGGTGCCCGTCGAGCTCGACCCTGTGAACGTACTCACCGACGCTGGGCGGGTTGGTGCCGACTGCCTGGGCGATGTCGCTGTAGGTGGTCCACTGTCCCTCGCCGATCAGCTTCACAGCGGCATCGATGAGAGGGTAGCTGCCGGCCTTGAAACGACCTTGGTCTGCGCGCTTCGCGGCCTGGGCATCTCGGTAGGCAGCACTCGAGATCTTCGCCAGGTCGCTCTCCGGATCCGCCTCGTCGAGAACCTTCTGTCCCGCCGCGGTCAGCACCCAGCCGCTGTTCGTCTTGTCGATCCAGCCGGCGGCTCGCATGTCGACGGAGCCCCAGTTCACGGCGGCTTCGTAGCGCGGGATGCCGCTACCGGTCTTCACGAGCTCGAACTCGGTGAAGTCAATGCGCTCCGCCAACTCGTCCACGACGACTCGTCGCGCCGAGAGGCCGCGGTCGCGGAGGATCTCGAGGATCGTGCGCTGCAGGAGGGCGTAGCGCACCTGCTCGTTCCCACTGGCGGCCTCGCTCACGTGTGGCACCCCGTCGACCACAGCCTGCTCGAACTCCTCGGCGTGGTTCGCCACCTGGAAGAAGGTGATCGCGGAGCCGAGCTCGTATCGCGCGGTCTGGGTGAAGGCGTCGCGCGGGGCGTCAGTCACGAGCCACTCCACGGGACGCCGATGCCGGTGGACAGGGGCGCCGGCAGCAAACTCATAGGAGCCCGCAATCCGGCCGATGTTGTAGGCAGGCTTCTGCTTGCTCGGAGCGACGACGAGGTCTCCGACGGCAACCTCGAAGGCAAAGCGCCTCAAGTAGCCAGCCAAGCCGGGGATCGCGCCCGGCTTCGTCGTTGGGTAGGTGGCGGCGACCGCGGCCTTCATCGCCTCTTGGTTGTCACCGATGTCTCGGAGATCACCGAGGTCATCCCATCCGAGTGAAACGAAACCCTCGGCCACGAGTTGCGCAGCGGGAACCTGGTCGTTGTGGATGCCCCACACCTTGGTCATCGCGACTCCTTCTCAAGATCGACGCAGTCTTGCAGCTTCGTTCGTCGCTTCATTCGGGCTCGGACTCGAAGTACGTGAGCCGGTCGGCGGCCGCCGAGACCACGTCAGCGCCAAGCCCGTGGGGACCGGCCAGTTCGATCGCGAGCCGTTCGATGCTGAGGTCGAGCCGTCTGGTCGCGTTCAGGGCGAGGAAGGTCGCTCCCGCGTGCCCGCCCAGCACCAACGCACGCAGAGCCTGATCGGGTTCAGGAGCGCGCGCGACAGCGAGATAGTCGGTCGCAGCGATTTTGGTCTCCGCGGTGATCCTGGCCGCGAGTTGATAGACCGCCTCCGCCAGTCCGTTGCGAGGGATCTCTGCCTGTTCGCGCCGCCGATGCTCGCCGTTGTAGGTGTAGCGGCCGTTGCCGTGGAAGGTCAGCAGCCTCGCGTCGCGGTGCCGCTGCAGGATCTGCCGGATCGTCGCCTGCACCGTGGTGTTGTCGGGATACATCGCCTGGAGGCGCTCCTCGGCGCCGGCATAGAACTCGATGAGCGTGAATTCCTGGCCGGGTCGGTACAGCCGCGCCAACTCGTCGGCGACCGCCTGCTTCCACGTCGTCCCGACCATCAGCTCACCCCTCGTCGAAGTGCGACCAGCTCTGTGTCCCGATTGGATCGGGGCGTATCACGCGATCGTATGGCCCTGACACCCCACCACACGACGTCCTCATTTTCAGGTGTCCGTGGCGTAGTAACGCTCCCGGATGAACGTGGTCCACCGGATTGCGAAACGCAGCCCACTACACGAGTGCATACAAGCTGCCGTGCTTGCTGACCATCGCGGATTCGACCGACTCGGCGAGCGCCGAGTCTCGAACGAGCAGGCCGAACTCGACGTTGCGGTTCTCAGCACTGAAGGAGAAGTTCGCGCTGGTGAGCAGGAGCAGCTCGTGGTCGATGACGATGAACTTGGCGTGGCTGACGACGCGTTTGCCATTGTGCAGCTCGGCTGACTGGTAGATGGACGCTTTCGGCAGTTGAGTCTTGAGCTTCGCTGCGTCAGCCTTGTCGCCGTCGACGTAGACCGTCACAACGACTCCCGGTTGCTCGGACGCCTCCTTCAACACCTTCCACATCTGGGAGGTCTGCTCGAAGTTGTACGTCGCGCAAACAACGGACTGACGAGCAGCCAGAACGAGGCGATGGAACTCACCGGTGAGGTGGCCAACCTGGGCTTCGTTGCCGGGCATCGTCCAAACTGGCGTCAGGTCGCGGTTGAGTGACTTCGCGCCGGCGACCGCGTGCAGCACCCCGGCAGCCTGTTGACCGTTCTCATGACTCAGCCCTGCGTCAGCGAGCAACTGCTTGGCCTCAGCTCGACGGGCCGCGTTGACGACGGAGAGCGCCCTGACGACGTGTTGACCCGACGCGAACTGGACGGCAAGTCCGGCGGCTTCGCTACCGGTCAGGAACTCCCCGAGCGACGCGAAGGGGTCAGAGGGCATCCGGGCTCCCAAAGAACCCGGGCACGGTCTCGCCGGAAGCTGTCGGCAGATTGAGCAGGAACCGCCGGTCAAGGAAGCGATTGGCCTTCTCGCACGAGGTCTCCGAGGCAAAGGAGCAGCAGTGGCATGCGGCACCGTGGAGGAAGTCCTCAGGGTCGCCCGGCGTGCGCGTCGCACACACTGGGTCGGACGAACACCGCGCCGCCCGCCGCAGTGCCCTCACCACGAGGTTGTGAAGCTTTGACGGCTCCGAGAGCGCTACGAGACCGCCTAGGGTGCCTTCGCTGTCGGATGCGGTCGTGCAGATCAGCAGTCCAGCGGCGGCCTCGCGCTGGGGGGCGCTGGCCCATCCGTAGATGCGCTCGGTGAGGCTCGCTGCGCCGTATCCGCTGGACATAGCCATCTCGCGGATCAGCGAGTGTGAAAGCGAGTGGAGCAGCCAGTAGCGGGGCGCGGGCAGCCGGACGTCGGGGTCGACGTTGTTCGCGGTTTCAGAGAAGCGACGCTCGAAGTTTCGGCGGTGCGCGGACTTGTGGGCATCCCACAACGGGGTCGGAATGATCGCCTGTTCCCAGGTTGCGACCTCGTCGAGGTCGAGCTGAAGGAAAATGCCTTCGCCCCGGTCCTCGGTGGCGGGAACCCAGGTGGGTTTCCCGTCGCGGGTGAGTTTGACCAGTCGGCTGACGAGGTCGTTCACGCGGTCCATCTCGTCAAGGCGGGTAAAACCGAGGACCGCATTGACCTTCTTCATCTGATTGACCGCGACGACACGTCGGATCCGCGGATGCAGGTCGTCATCCCGCTTCATCTCGGTGACCATGAGGCCGCTGGAGTTCTGCTGCTGTGGGAACAGCGAGGGCTTCTGCAGGTACCGCCACTCGGGGACCAGCAAGTCTACCGGGTCCCAATCGGCTAACTTCTCCTGGCGGACCTCTTCGGTGTCGGCGGGCGCCAAGGCATCTGCCACCGCCCCGGCGAGCGTTGCGTCGTCCACATCCGACAAGTCCACCTTGCCGTCCGCGACATCTCGAAGGGTCTCAAGATCGCCGGCATACCTCGCAATCCGCTCGACGCCGAGCGCCACCCGAAGTTGGTCGCCCAAGGCTTCCTTCTCCTCAGCGTCGGTGCGTGGCATGACGATGATCGACTGGGTCGATGCGAACCAAAGATTCGAGGCACCCATCATGATGAGCGCCGGGCGGGCGTCACATCCGCTGTCGAACGCGTTGAGGTGCGGGTGACGACCTCGGCACTTCTGCGGGAGCTTTTCCCTACCGACGGACCCTTGCGCCTCTGCCATTCCTCGAGTCTGGCCGCATGACGCGCAGGCGATGATCGAGCCGACGCTCTTGCCGACGTTGGCGTCGCGCATCTTGAGGTCGGGCAACTCTGCCTTCGGACACTTCTTGCCGCGGTGTACCCAGAGCGCGTACGGGAACTCGTCAAGGTGGCCGTTCGTGCATGTCAAAAGGTGCTGGGCAGGGACGGCGGGACTGCCTGACTTCTTCTTCGAGGCGCCGCCTCGACCGGGGCAGTTCTTGTGAGCGAACTGCGCGAGGTCAGGGCGGAAGGGATGCGTGTTCGTGTAGTGGAAGCGCGGCAGCGGGCCGAGATAGTCGCAGCCCGTGCACCGCAACCATTGCGGGAACACACGGCCGGGGATGCCGAGATCCGAACCCTCGCTAGACATCCCCATTCGCTTGGGTTGCCACGGGAAGGGACGCAATGCGTCGACTTGGGAGCCGAGATGGAGGCGAACGACGTTGAGCAAGCGGGGCTCGAGAATCGACGGCACGTGGTCGCGTCGCTTCCAGATCGCCTCCCAATCTCCGAGGCCGGCTGGCATGATCGAGAAGTTGGGGAGATCCATGATCGCGCCGGGCCCGTAGGTGTACAGGAGCGACGACGGGCGTGCGGAACCGACCTTGGCGCGGTTCTTGACGACGCCTTCCTCAGCGTCACCGAGCGGGTCGAGGTGCTCGTGCTCGTCGTGGACCATATCCTCGCTGGGCTCAGGCAGCAGGTCGGTCATCAGTCATCCTCCCCAGCGGGCAGGGTCCACCCGTCAACGCCGTCAGGAGTTCGAGCGAACAATCGGTCAGGCACGGGGCTGACCAACAGATTGATTTCGGGCTGGACTTCGCGCATGGAGTTCGCGATCACGAACGGGGCTTCCATGGAGCCGCCGGCGGACGCCTTGGCGTTCTCAGGGCTGATGATGAGCGGGAGGTATTTTCCGCCTTCGCCGGTGCGTTCATAGACGAGCGTCTTGTGCATGTCGGCGGCGCGCTTGGCGCGTTCGCTCCAGCGATCGATCCGGTTGACTAGCAGATCGTTGGCGCGCTTGGTCGCGGCCTCGTCCTGCGCTGCAGCGGCGATGCGCTTCTTGAGCTTCGCAGCGATGGACTCGACCAAGGTGCGCTGGTCTTTGATCCGCCCGGCTTCCCTCTCGGGAGAAAGCCCTTCGGGGACTGTGGCTTGTAGGACGCGGGCGGCGCTGACGAGGAGGCCATCGACACCGCGCGCAAGCGAGGTGGGCGAGTAGGGCGTCACCGACAGCGCCTCGACCTTGGCGTAGAACGTCTCGTGGTAGTGCTTGAACTGTTCGAAGTGCGCTAGGTCGCGGGGTCGCGCCCAGTTGCCGAGCGACACCACCAGCCCAGGCCGGGCGGAGGGGTCACGGCCGACGCGGGAGGATGCCTGGATGTACTCAGCGGTGTTTTTCGGCTGGCCTACGACGAGCATCAAGCCGAGGCGCTGGACGTCCACACCAACCTGCAACATCGAGGTTGCGAGCACGACGTCGAATGGCGAGTTTTTCCTCGACGCTGTCTTCTTGCCGGCACGCGAGTCAGCGATACGGGCGAGGGTTGCCGTCGTGGTGTCGTAGTCCGCGTCAAACTCCAGGCCCAGGTGATCGAGGGTCTGGCCGATTTCCGACGAAGCGATGCGGGAGGTCAGCTCGCCGACGTTGAGGAGGCCGAAGGATGTCCCCCACCGACGTGGGAACCCGGAGTCCTTCCGGGGTCGGTTCACTCGGCTCTGTACGTCGTCGGCGACGTACCGCGCCATACCGGCCAACTCACGCGTGGCGTTGAAATAGCCGACCAGCGTCATGTACGGGTCCGCGGCCGCTCCAGCCTTGTCGAGCAGCAGTTGCCCAGCCGCCAGGAGCACCTCGGACACTCGAATCTCGGCGCTCGACAAACGCACCCCCTGGGCACTGACCCCGACGTAGCGCCGCCCGGGGTTGGCGTCGTCGATGGGAACTTCTTGGGAGAAGAACGTGTCAGCAACGTCGAGCACCTGCGGCGGAAAGATCTCGACCTGTCGGCCGTACAAGCCCCGGACCTGTTCCTGCGCGTTGCGGACTGTCGCGGTCGAAGCCACGATCAGCGGCTTCACCGGGGAACCTTCGGCTGTCTCCCACGACGAGAGGGTTTCGACCGCGACCTCGAACAGGCCAACCGAGGTGCCGAGCGCGCCGGTGATGAGGTGCAGCTCGTCTTGGATGATGAGGTCGGGCGGCCGCAGGCGACCGACCGGTGAGACCGTCGCAGCGGGCAGTCCGTCCTTCGCCGGATGCGACCCGACCGTGCAATGCGCGTAGTCCGTGTGGACGTAGCCGTGCCGGCCGCACCGCCGGCTCACGAAGCCGAACAGCGCGGCGGCTTCACCTTCTCGCGCAAGCCGGGCGAACTTGTCGACCGTGGCAATCACGAACGCCGGAGCAAGGCGGTAAATCTCCTCGTCCACCGTGAGCACTGGCAGGCCTTCGCTGACCGCTCCCCCCTTGGAGAACGGACACCGTGCCAGCTCGTCGCCGCAGTGGACGAACACTCGGCGGTGGTTCGCGTCGGCCTTGACCTGAGCTCCCGTGATCGGCGTGCCGCACCAAGGACAACGCTGGATCTGGAGCACCGTCAGGCGGTGCCCAAACCCCTCGTTGGCCTTCTTGAGCTGCTCGTCGGCTTCCTCGAACCGCTTGGGGCTGACATCGGTTCCAACCCACAAACCGATTCGGAATGGCTCTCTGCCCCACAGCTCTTCGTCTTCGAGCCGGGCGAGTTCCGCCGCGCACACCAGCGCCGTCGCGCGCTGGAACTGCTGCGCGGTGAGCAACCGCAGCGTGTAGCGCATGAGGACAGCAATGCCATCTCGCCCGTCGAGCGGGCCATCCGCCGATTCGACGACTCCCTGGCGGCGACGGATGGCGAACGTGTACGCAGCAAGGCCGAGATACGCCTCGGTCTTGCCACCACCGGTCGGGAAAAACAGCAGCTCGACCTTCGACTGGTGCTCCGAACTGCGGATCTCCGCAGCGGGGACGGTCAGCGCACCGAGCTGCATCAGGATGAAGGCAAGCTGGAACGGACGCCATGAGGCGGCCGATGCGCCACGACCCGCAACAAGATCCTCGGCCGCGTCGATCGAGAGCGCTGCGTCAGCAGCGCGCGCTGTCGCAACCTGCGACGCGATGCGTTGGTCACGCATGACCCGGTTCATGAACTGGAAGCAGCGCAGTGCCTCGGGGTCAGTGGCAACGTGCTCCATGCCGGCGACGAGCCGCTTGTGCGCCTCGCGTGCCTCCCAGAGTGCGACCTCAGCGGTCTCCTGGAGATGGCTGGGAAGCAAGGCAGCCTCCGCTTCCTGGATGTCCAGCCAGGTGCCGTACCCGTCAACCAGCGGGGCGAGGCCGGTACGCAAGGCATCCGCCGCGACGGTCGCAAGCGCGTCCATCGACAGGGTCGCATCTTCAACGGAGCGCGCCTTGGTCTGCGGCGTCTCCCCGATCGGCAGCCAGGTCGTCTCGACAGCGGTGGCGCGGCGCGATCCAGACTTCAATGTCCAATCCGCCGAACACGTGCGGCCGATGGCGAACTCTAGGCGGTTGCGGTACTGGAGATTGAGGCGCTTGATCTCTTCGTCGTGCTCAGGCCAGTCGTGCTCCATTACGTCCTGCACCGGCAGGAACACCTCGGCCCCACCGGCGTCCACAAGGAGCTTGGTCTGAAACATCCACATGCTCAAGGGGATCGGCATGGGCGTCTCGCGGTCGTTGCACAGCGCGATCTCAACCAGCAGGCGGTTGAACTTCGGGTCGTCGTAGCGGTCGACCCGCAGAACGATCGACTCCTTCAACCCAACCGTCGCGGTACGTCCGGGCGCGAGGTCAGCGAGGCGGACTGTGCGGGTCTCCTCGACCGGCGTGCGCTGGTACTCCCGGACCGGACGGCCGGCCTTGGTGACTTTGTCGGTCTCGACCGTCTCGTAGGTGCCCCACGAGGCGACCACACGGAACGCTTCGAGGTCGGCCGGAACCTGGAACCGCAGGCCCATCGAAGCGGGGATCATCAGGCCCTGTTTCGGTGCGCGGTCTTCCGCGTCGTCGTCCTCCGCATCCGCCTCAGTGTCGTCGGCGGCGTACGCCGGGACGCCACGGCCTTCGACCACGCCTCCGTCATCGGTGCGCACCTCCACCACGTCGGGACGGAGCGGATCTTCGCCCCCGTCCTCTGGCGCAGCCGTCGCCTTCCCGGTCAGCTTGACGGGCGCGATGTACCCCACGAGGTATTGCGAGCGCGGGCTGAACGGGAGACTCTCCTCCGAGCCGTGAATTGGGCCAAGTAGTTCCCGCTGGAGGATGTCCACGAGGTTTTCGCGCACCGCGTACGACGAACCGTCCAGCCCGTGGTTCAACTCATACGAAGCCTGCGCCGCGATCGCCTCAGTGGTTGTGTCTGTCACGGTTCGCCAGTCTGCCTTAACCATCCGACGGTTCCTGGCAGTTCACGCGAATCGGCAGAGCCGATACGCCACGCCACTTGAGAAGCACCCGCTGCTCGTCGAAACGCCGCCCCACGACACCGCGCCGCACTCGGAGGCTCGCCAATTGAGTCAGGAGAATCTCGCGCCGGGCGTCGTCACTGGTTCCGGCGGCGGCCCAGTGAGCCTCCACCGTTGAGCCACCGAGGGGCTCCGACCCGCGCTCGGCCAGGAGGCGGCCGACGAGGTAGGGGTCCAAGGCCGACCGGCTCATCGTCTGGCGGCACGACGGGCAGTAGAGAACGGGCCGCTTCTGGTTGGTGCCCCGGCAAAGGAACACGTCGCAGTCGTCGCAGCGGACCACGCGCGACAGGAACGGGCTCGTCGGCTCCCGCTCGCTCCACTTCCTGGCCTGTGGAGTGCTCCTCGCGTCGAGAAGCTTCTGAAGCACCGCGAAGTCCTCCACGCTGATGACAGCCAGGGATTCGTTGACGACCGGCTCGCCATCTTCGTCGCGGAAGACCGCGAAGGGGTCAGCGCGCTTTGCGCTCTTCGCGCGGCCAGGGTTATGCGGCGTCATGCCGGCGAGGACCGGGTTGCGGAGGATGCCGTCAACAGTCTGGCGGTTCCACGCAGTCGCCCCGGACTTGCGACGAGCGGTAGAGCCTTCGGGCAGCGGGGCGCCCTGAGCGGTGAGCCAAGTGGTGATGGCGTTCACGGTCACGCCCCCAAGTGCCTTGCCGACGACCTCGGCGAGCCAGGGCTGGCGCGCGGGATCCTTGACGAGCACCCAGCCGGGACCGTCGGGGTTCGCTGCCGACCGGTAGCCGTACGGGATACCACCACCCGCCCAGCGTCCGTCCTTCAGGAGCTGCGCCCGAGCCGCGCGGACGCGCGCGCGAATCGCCTCGGCCTCCATCTCGCCGAACACCGCAAGCATCACCGCGAATGCGCGGCCCTGCGGGCTGGTCATGTCGATGGGGTCCTCGACGGCGACGAGGCCGGCCCCACGCTTCTGGAGGGCCTCGTCGGCGTGAAGGAAGTCGAGGACTCGCCGGGCAAGCCGGTCGACCTTCCAGATGATGACCGCGTCGAAGTCGGTCGCGGCGAGGAGTGCCGCCCAGCCGTTGCGGTCCTCGGGGCGATTGGCAGTGGCCGAGACACCGTCATCGATGAACTCGCCTACCACCTCCCACCCTCGGGCCTCGGCGTACCGGCGACAGGACTGAAGCTGGCGGGCGATGGACACGGACTCTTCCTTGGTGACGCTGAGCCGCGCGTAGAGCACGCAGCGCCGTTCTTGATGTGTATTCATGAACGTCAGCCCATCGGGTGGCCATCGGCCTCCCTCTGCCGAGGTGCCACCTCGCTCTTGCAGGCGAAGGGCGCACTCGGCCTCATTGCCACGAACACAGTCGCCCAAGGCGACACTCGCGAGGTCGGTCTGGACTCGATGGTTGCGTCAGGGTTCACCATCACGCGGGCCATCCAATCCCAGTCCTGGCCCGCGGCCAGCGCGAACCTGGAGTTCGCCGCCGTATGGGGAACGCTGCGTGTCGTGGCCGAGGCCATACCCCGTATAGCCGACGACACTGAGGTTCGCCGCATCAGCACTCTGCTCGAGCCATCGGGCCGTGCTGAGGGAAACCCTCTCCGACTGGCCGCGAACGTGGGCATCGGATTCATCGGTTGCTACGTCCTTGGGATGGGCTTCGTCCTCGAACCGACAGAGGCGCAAGAGTGGATTGCCGCCGATGCCCGC
>NZ_LMIT01000013.1:0-71088 GCF_001428825.1 Nocardioides sp. Root240
GCACTCCCCGGCCGAACCTGACCCACACATCAGTCAGAAGCATCGAAGTTTCCTCGTCCAAGCGTGAGTTTCACCGGCCGGCCGGTGAAACTCCCGTCCGGCCGAATTCGGACCGCGTCAGCCGTAGAAGGACGCGATGAGGTCGGAGTTGTTGGCCTCGACCACGTTGCGCTTGACCTTCAGCGACGGCGTCAGCTCACCGGACTCGATGGTCAGGTCGTGGTCGAGGAGCTTCCACTTCTTGACCGTCTCCCACCGGTTCAGCTGGGCGTTGAGCTGCTCGACGTAGTCGGCGACCAGCGCCTGCACGGCCTCGTCGTTGACGAGCTCGGTGTAGTCCTTGCCCTGCTTGCCGTTCTCGGCGGCCCAGCCGGCGATGGCGTCGGGGTCGAGGGTGACCAGCGCGGAGACGAAGTTGCGCTCGGCGCCGAACACCATGAACTGGCTGGCGTAGGGGCAGATCGCCTTGAACTTGGCCTCGATGGCCGGCGGGGCGATGTACTTGCCGCCGGAGGTCTTGAAGAGCTCCTTGATGCGGCCCGTGATCTTGAGGAAGCCGTCGGCGTCGAGCTCGCCCTTGTCACCGGTGCGCAGCCAGCCGTCGGCGGTGATCGCGTCGGCGGTCGCCTCGGCCCGGTTGTGGTAGCCGGCCATGACGTGCGGCCCGTGGAGCTGGACCTCGCCGTCCTCGGCGATCCGGACCTCGGTGCCCGGGAAGGGCTGGCCGACGGTGCCGAGCTTGTAGGCGTCGGGGTGGTTGACCGTCGCGCCGGCGGCGTTCTCGGTCATGCCGTAGCCCTCGAGGATGAGGATGCCGGCGGCGTGGAACCACGCGGCGATGTCGGCGTTGAGCGCGGCGGAGCCGGAGATGAAGAACTTCACCCGTCCTCCGAAGCGGTCGCGGACCTTGCTGAAGACCAGCTTGTCGAACAGCGCGTGCTGGACCTTGAGGCCGACCGGGATCGGCTTGCCGGCGAGCTTGAGCTGGTCGACCGCCGTACCGACCTCGAAGGCCTTCTTGAAGATCTTCTCCTTGGCGCCGCCCTCGGACGCCGTCATGGTGACGATCCGGGCGTGCGCCTTCTCGAAGATGCGCGGCGCGGCGCCCATGAACGTCGGCTTCACGATGCCCAGGTTGTCGACGATCTTGTCGACGCGGCCATCGATCGCGGTCGCGAAGCCGCACGCCAGCTGGGTGGACAGCAGCACCTTGCCGAACGAGTGGGCCATCGGCAGCCAGAGGAACTGCAGGTCGTCCTCACCGAGGATGTTCTGGGCCTTGATCGCCTCGCCCTCGAACACCCACGCCTTGTGCAGCGTGCGGACGCCCTTCGGCTTGCCGGTCGTGCCGGAGGTGTAGATGAGGGTCGCGAGGTGGTCGGGCTCGATCGCGCGGGCGACCTCGTCGACGGAGTCGGGCTTCTCGGCCAGGTGCGCGTCGCCGAGCTCGGAGAGCTGGTCCAGGGAGATCACCCAGTCGCCGTCGGCGAGCGCGGGGTCGAAGGAGACGACCTTGCTCAGCGCGGGCAGCTCGTCGCGGTGGTCGCGCAGCTTCTGCAGCTGGGACTCGTCCTCGACGAAGACGATGCGGCACTCGGAGTCGCCCACGATGTACGCCGTGTCCTCGCCACCCGTCGACGGGTAGACCGTCGTCGTCGCGCCGCCGGCACACATCACGGCGAGGTCGGCGAGGATCCACTCGTAGCGCGTCGAGGACGCGATGCCCACGCGCTGCTCGGACTCGAGACCCAGCGCGAGCAGGCCGGCCGCGAGGCGGCGTACCCGGTCACCGGCCTGGCGCCACGTCACGGACTCCCACGCCTCACCGCGCGGGAAGCGGAAGGCCTCCCGGTTGGCGCTGTGCTCCACCCGGTCGAGGAACTGCACGGCGCAGTTCTTCGGCATGTTCTGGAGGAAACTCGTGTCGTGGTTGATGGGCATGGCGCTCCCTGCGTCTGCTCGTCCGAGACCGGCGTAACTGAGCAGTAACCTAGGCCACGGGATCAACCGACGGTAGCGACGCCGCCACCTGACGGACGAAATCCTCCGCTTTCATGCGGACCTTCGGCAGCAGGCCGTCGATGACGAGCAGCTCCGGCAACCGCGAGCGGTCGGTGTTCAGCGCCACGAACATGTCGCTCACGCTCACCCCGTGACCCGGGCGGTGGACCACCTCGATCGGCGCCCCGGCCTCGATCGTGCCGGTCTCGAGCACCCGCAGGTAGGGCCCCGGGCGCGCCGCGGCCGCGAACCTCTTCACCCACGCGCGCGGGTCGTAGCCACTCTCCCCCATCCAGCCCTTGAAGTCGTTGCAGGGGGTGCGGACGTACACGACCTCGAGCAGCACCCCGTCGACCTCGTCGCCCACGCGGAGGCGGGTGCCGATCTCCAGGGCGTTGAGGTCGATGCCGACGGTCGTGAGGTTCTCCCCGAACTGGCCGTCGCGGATCGGCCGTCCCAGCTCGCGCTCCCAGAAGTCGAGGTCCTCGCGGGCGAAGGCGTAGACCGCCTGGTCGGGGCCGCCGTGGTGCAGCGTGTCGGAGACCTGGTCACCCTCGATGCCGAGCTCGTGGACGCGGACCCGGCCGGCCACGGCGGTCTTGTCGATCGAGGTCCGGCCGATGCCGGCCCACTCCTTGTCCTGCGGGGAGCCGACGCTGATGGTGAGGACGCGAGCTGTCACAGCTCCGATTGTCCCTGCTGGGCTGCGGGAGCGGGAGCGAATTTCGGGACGGCGCCTGTGCGCAGCGGTGCCGGATCAGTCCTGGACGGCCTTCGCGATGCTCACGCACATCGTCAGCAGTGCCGGGGTGGGCGTGCGGCGCGGCGTGCCGGGCGGGTCGGCGAGGCGCTGGCGGGCCAGGTCCATCGCCCGCACCACCACCCAGTCGCGGGCGCGGTGCTCGTCGAGGCCACCGGCGTCGACGGCGGCGTGGAAGCGGGCGCGGAGGCCGTCGCGGACACGGCCGGACAGCTCGTCGTACCTGTTCCAGAGGAGCGGAGCGACCTCGTAGTGCGGGTCACCGCTCAGCGGCTTGGGGTCGATCGCGAGCCACGGGGCGCGGTGCGCGGCCAGGACGTTGCCGTAGTGCAGGTCGGTGTGGACCAGCGTTCCGTCGGTGGCAGGATCCGCGGCGAAGCGCGCGGCCAGGAGACCGGCCTGCTGCACCAGCCGTGGCGGCAGCGGTACGTCGCGGGACAGGTCGACGAGCGCGGCAGCCACCTCGCCGGCGTACGACGACAACCGCCGCAGCTGCGGGACGGCCGGACGGTGCAGGTCGCGGTAGAGGCCGGCGACGACCTCGCAGGCCTCGACGTCCCAGTGGTCGGCGAGGTCGGGCCCGGGCAGCCGCTCGAGGAGCAGCAGGCCGCGGCCCGGGTCGGCGCGGAGCAGCCGGACGGCACCGCGGCCGTGCCAGTGCTGGAGGGCGAGGTGCTCGTTGTCGTGGAGGCCGACCTTCAGGGCCGCCGGCTCGCCGTCGGCCGTCGTTACCGGGACGACGCTCGCGTGGAAGCCGGTCCACGGCTCGCCGTCGGCCGTGAGCTCCCACTCGTCGAGGAGCCCCGGCGGGAGGCTCACTCGTCCAGCCACGCCTGCACCTGCGCGTCGCTGGGCCGCGCGGCATCGGTGATCGCGTGCGGGACGACGCGCGAGAAGTAGTCGGTGACGGGCCCGTCGGACTCGCGGACGATGCAGCCGGCGGCGACCCCACCGACCACCCACGAGCCGAGCACCGCCCGGTTGCCGTCGAAGTCCGGCGCCGGGTTCCACTGCTGGTAGACGAGCGTCTGGCCGTCGTAGTGGCCCGGGTGGCGCTCGTCGCCGTCGCGCGTGTGCACCCAGATGTTGTCGCCCTCACGGCCCTGGAGCGGCTTGGCGACCCACTCGGTCAGGTCGCCGGGGTGGCCCAGGTACGCCGGCAACAGGTTCGGGTGGTCGGGGTAGAGCTCCCACAGGACCGGAAGGATCGCCTTGGTCGAGAGCATCAGCTTCCACACCGGCTCGATCCACCGGACCGGTTGTCGCTCGCGGTGCTCCAGGAGGTGGGTGCCGAACTCCTCGGCCAGCATGGCCTCCCACGGGTACAGCTTGTACGCGGCGCGGACCGGCACGTCCTCGACGTCGACGAAGCGCCGTGCCTCGGGCGCGTCGTCCCAGCCGACCTGCTCGATGACGTGGCCGAAGGTCCGCAGTCCCGCCATCGCGGCCGTGTCGCGCAGGTAGGTCGCCGTCATCTCCTCCTCGCCGCTCGTGTCGGTGCCGGAGTGGAAGAAGTGGACCTCGTGGTCGGGGAACAGCCCGCGGGCGTCCTGCTCCTGCCACCACCGGACCAGGCGGTCGTGGACGGAGTTCCACTGGTCGCGGTCGGGGAAGACGTCCTCGAGCCAGCTCCACTGCGCGACCGCGGTCTCGACCAGGCCGGTGGGGGTGTCGCCGTTGATCTCCAGCATCTTCGGCGGGAGCTCGCCGTCGTACACGAGGTCGAAGCGGGCGTGCGCGGCCGGCTGCTCGGTGCGCAGCGACTCCCGCACCAGGTCCATCGTGCCCCGCGGCAGGAGCAGGTCGGCATCGCTGAAGCGCTCGGCCATCACGGCGCCGGCGTGCAGGCACATCCGGTACAGCTCGTCGGTCGCCGCCTCGAGCCGCTCGACCTCGCCGATGGTGAACTCGTACCAGGCCGATTCATTCCAGTAGACGACCTCACCGCTGCCGTCGGGCAGCGGCGTCATCGGGAAGACGAGGCCCTGCCGGGCGACGGTCTCCCTCCAGCCGGGGCGCGGGGTGGTGGCGTGGCGCCACATCAGGCGATGCTCGCGACCACGACGAGCGCGACCGCGACGATCACCCCGGCCGTGACCTTGGCGAGCGGCTGGGTCTCCCCCGCCACGCAGACCTCCTCGCCGAGGCTGCCCGGCGTGACGAGGTCGACCAGACGCCAGGCCACGGTCTGGAGAAGCACACCGAGCACGCTGAACGCCGCCGTCCACACGAGCGCGTCGCCGAACCCGGAGGAGGCGTTGGTCCAGATCGCGGTGAAGACGATCAGGCCCTGGGCGAGCATCCACGTCGCCGCGACCAGACCGGCGCTGTGCGAGGTCCGCAAGTGCTCGCCCAACCGCCCGGGCGTGAGCAAGTCGAGCACGAACCAGCCCGCGGCGAGCACCAGGGTGCCGAGCAGGCCGTACGCGATGCCGTAGCCGAGGGCGGGGAGCAGGTCGTCCATCTGTTTCCTTCGCTGGGTTCGGTCGCCGGGCTCAGGAGCCGGAGAAGTGGACGCCGCCGAAGCCGCCCCGCTTGATCGAGCCACCGTGGGTGTCGACGCCGCCGCGCTTGACCGAGCCGCTCAACGACGAGGAGTCGTAGGTGCCGCCGCTGGTGGAGTAGCGGTCACCCACGGCCGGGGCGTTGCTGCCGGCACGCAGGTAGTACCAGTAGAAGCCACCGCCGTGGCCGTGGTAGTCGTCGTCGGAGTCATCACACAGGTCGTCGTCGACGCGCTGCTGGGTCTGCGGGTCGGTGCAGATCGCGCGGTGGTCCGGGTTGTCCTCGCAGCTGACGAAGCTCGCCGCGACCAACCCGGTCAGGCCGACGCCGACGGCGGCACTGCGCCACCGGTGCGGCCGGTCCTCCGGTCCACCCCTGTGACTGGTCACTTCTTCGGCTTGTCGCCCGCCGGACCGGTGCTGGAGAGCGCGGCCACGAAGGCCTCCTGGGGCACCTCGACGCGGCCGACCATCTTCATCCGCTTCTTGCCCTCCTTCTGCTTCTCGAGCAGCTTGCGCTTGCGGGTGATGTCACCGCCGTAGCACTTGGCGAGCACGTCCTTGCGGATCGCGCGGATGTTCTCGCGGGCGATCACGCGGGCACCGATGGCGGCCTGGATCGGGACCTCGAACTGCTGGCGCGGGATGAGCTCCT
The DNA here is from genome assembly GCF_001428825.1 of Nocardioides sp. Root240. Classification (GTDB taxonomy): domain Bacteria; phylum Actinomycetota; class Actinomycetes; order Propionibacteriales; family Nocardioidaceae; genus Nocardioides. Next base: position 5,921 of record NZ_LMIT01000013.1, read on the forward strand.
TGAGCTTGCCGGCCATCATCACGCCGTAGGAGTAGGCCGCGTCCTTGTGGACGATCGCGGAGAACGCGTCGACCGGCTCGCCCTGGAGCAGGATGTCGACCTTGACGAGGTCGGCGGCCTGGTCGCCGGAGAACTCGTAGTTGAGCGAGGCGTAGCCCTTGGTCTTGGACTTGAGCTGGTCGAAGAAGTCGAAGGCGATCTCGCCCATCGGCAGGACGTAGCGCATCTCGACCCGGTCCTCGGACAGGTAGTCCATGCCCTGCAGCGTGCCGCGCTTGTGCTGGCACAGCTCCATGATCGTGCCGATGAAGTCGGCCGGCGCGAGCACCGTGGCGTCGACGATCGGCTCGCGGACCTCGGCGATCTTGCCGTCGGGGTACTCGCTCGGGTTGGTGACGGTGAGCTGGCTGCCGTCCTCCATGACGACCTCGTAGACCACGTTCGGGGCGGTCGAGATGAGGTCGAGGTTGAACTCGCGCTCGAGCCGCTCGCGGGTGATCTCCATGTGCAGCAGGCCCAGGAAGCCGCAACGGAAGCCGAAGCCCAGCGCGCCGGAGGTCTCCGGCTCGAAGGTGAGGGCGGCGTCGTTGAGCTGCAGCTTCTCGAGCGCGTCGCGCAGGGTCGGGTAGTCGTCGCCGTCGATCGGGTAGAGACCCGCGAAGACCATCGGCTTGGGGTGCTCGTAGCCGCCCAGCGGCTCGGCTGCCTGGCGCCCGTTGACGGTCACCGTGTCACCGACGCGGGACTGGCGCACGTCCTTCACCCCGGTGATCAGGTAGCCGGTCTCGCCGACCCCGAGCTTGGCCGCCTTCATCGGCTCGGGGCTGATCACGCCGACCTCGAGCATCTCGTGCAGGGCACCGGTCGACATCATCTTGATCTTGTCGCGGTGGGAGAGCTCGCCGTCGAACACCCGCACGTAGGTGACCACGCCCCGGTAGGTGTCGTAGACCGAGTCGAAGATCAGGGCGCGGGCCGGGGCGTCGGGATCGCCGACGGGGGCCGGGACCGACCGCACGATCTCGTTGAGCAGCGCCTCCACGCCGACACCGGTCTTGGCCGAGGTGAGCAGCACGTCCTCCGGCTCGCAGCCGACGAGGTTGGCCAGCTCGGCGGCGTACTTCTCGACGTTGGCGCTGGGCAGGTCGATCTTGTTGAGCACCGGGATGATGTGCAGGTCCGCGCCCATGGCGAGGTAGAGGTTCGCCAGGGTCTGCGCCTCGATGCCCTGCGCGGCGTCGACCAGCAGGATCGCGGCCTCGCAGGCCTGCAGCGACCGGGAGACCTCGTAGGTGAAGTCGACGTGGCCCGGGGTGTCGATCATGTTGAGGATGTAGGTGCCCGGCTCGGCGCCTGCCTCGTTGCCGGCCGTGACCGTCCACGGCATGCGGACGGCCTGGCTCTTGATCGTGATGCCGCGCTCGCGCTCGATGTCCATCCGGTCGAGGTACTGCGCCTTCGCCTCGCGCTCGCCGACGACGCCGGTGAGCTGCAGCATCCGGTCGGCGAGGGTCGACTTGCCGTGGTCGATGTGCGCGATGATGCAGAAGTTGCGGATGATCGCGGGGTCGGTGTGACCTGGCTGCGGGGCGGGTGCTGACATGGTGCCGCCATTCTCCCTGAGCCGGACGGGTTCAGGAATTCGCCGTCCGCGGTTCACCCCCAGCACCCCCGGCCGGCACCTCCGCGTTCGCCCGCGAGCGGTGGGCTGGCGCCATGCCCTCGGACTTCTCGGCCCCCAGCTCCCGCCGCGCCCTCCTGCGCGGCGCCGCCCTCGTCGCCGGCACCGCCGCGACCTCCGGACTGCTCGCCGGCCAGACGCCCGCACGGGCGTACGCCGCTCCCCTGCTCGTGCGCGGCGACCGCCCGGTGCTGCCGCTCGGCGTCCAGTCCGGCGACGTCCGGCCCGGCTCCGCGGTGCTCTGGAGCAGGGCGGACCGCCCCTCGCGGCTGGTCGCCGAGATCAGCCGCGACGCGTCGTTCCGCAGGGTCCGCACCGTCCGCGGCCCGGTCGTCACGCCGGAGACCGACTTCACCGGCCAGCTCGTGCTCGACGACCTGCCGGAGGGCACCGACCTCCACTACCGGATCCGCGCCGTCGACCTGCACGACCACCGTGCCACCAGCGCGCCGACCGTGGGCCGGCTGCGGACGGCACCCGGCCGCCGCGACGACGTCCGCTTCCTCTGGTCGGGCGACATCGCCGGCCAGGGCTGGGGCGTGAACCCGGCGTACGGCGGCTTCCGGATCGCCGACGCGATGCGCGCCCGCGACGCCGACTTCTTCCTCTGCAGCGGCGACAACGTGTACGCCGACGGGCCGGTCCAGTCGTCCGTGGCGCTCCCCGACGGGTCGACCTGGACCAACCTGGTGATCCCGGAGAAGACCAAGGTCGCCGAGACCCTGGCGGAGTACCGCGGCCAGTACCGCTACAACTTGATGGCCGACAACTGGCGCGCCTTCCTCGCCGAGACCTCCCAGGTCACCCAGTGGGACGATCACGAGGTCCGCAACAACTGGTTCCCCGGCCAGGTGCTCGACGACAGCCGCTACACCGAGAAGCGGATCGACGTGCTGGCCGCGCGGGCCCACCAGGCCTTCCACGACTACGTGCCCGTCGCACCGATCTCGCCGGACTCCGAGGGCCGCGTCTACCGCGTCGTGCGGTACGGCCGCCACGTGGACCTGTTCGTGCTCGACATGCGCACCCACAAGGACCCCAACACGGGCAACCGCGAGCCGTCCGGCGACGGCGGCGTGCTCGGCGAGGAGCAGACCGCCTGGCTGATCCGCGAGCTCCAGCGCTCGCGGGCGACCTGGAAGGTGATCGCCGCCGACCTGCCGCTCGGCCTGGTCGTCCCCGACGGCGCGAGCGCGCAGGAGGGCCTGGCCCAGGGCGAGCCGGGCGCGCCGCTCGGCCGGGAGATCGACATCGCGCGGGTCCTCACCGCACTCTCGCGCGCCGGCATCCGCAACCACGTCTGGCTCACCGCGGACGTGCACTACACCGCCGCGCACCACTACTCGCCCGACCGGGCGTCGTACCAGGACTTCGACCCGTTCTGGGAGTTCGTCTCCGGCCCGCTCAACGCCGGCGCCTTCGGACCGAACGCGCTGGACGGCACGTTCGGCCCGGTCGCCGACTTCGTCGCGGCGCCGCCCTCACCCAACGCCTCGCCGGCGCAGGGCTTCCAGTTCTTCGGGGAGGTCGAGGTCGATGCGGCGTCCGGCCGGCTGACGGTGACCCTGCGCGACGTCGAGGGCGCCGCGCTCTACACCAGGACCCTGGACCCCGCGGCGCGGTAACTCGTTGGGGCCGTGGGTGGACCGTCCGCCATCATGTGCGGGTGCTCCCCACTCGGATCCCCCACGGCCGCACTGCCCGACGCGTCGAGTGGGCGCACCTGCCGCCGCGGGTGCGCCAGGCGGTCGAGGGGCACCTCGGGTCACCCGTGACGGAGGCCGCCTCCCAGGGCGCGGGGTTCACCCCGGGCTTCGCGTCGGTGCTCACCTGCGCCGACGGCACGCGCCACTTCGTGAAGGCGGCCGCGGTCAAGGCCCAGCGGCTGTTCGCTGAGTCGTACCGCGAGGAGGCGCGCAAGCTGCGTGGGATCCCCTCCGGCGTACCTGCTCCGAGGTTGTTGTGGACCGACGAGGTCGAGGACTGGTTCCTGCTCAGCACGGAGTACGTCGAGGGACGCGCCCCCGCCCGCCCGTGGACCCCGGCCGACCTGGCGCTGGCCTCCGACATGGCGGTGCGGATCGCCGATCTGCTCACCCCGGCTCCCGGGGTCGGGCTCGGCACCGCGGTCGACGAGTTCGCGTCGTGGCCGGGGCTGTGGGCCGTGATCGACCACCCGCGCGCCGCGGAGCTCGGGGCGCTCGCCTCCGGCTATGCCGACGTGGTGGCCGGCGAGACGCTCGTCCACACCGACATCCGCGACGACAACATCCTGGTGCTCGACGAGGAGCGGGCGGTGCTGTGCGACTGGAACTGGCCGGTCGTCGGCGCGCCCTGGCTGGACTCCCTGTTCCTGCTGATCGGCCCGCGCGGCGACGGCCTCGACGTCGACGCCCACATCGACGCCCACCCGCTCCTGTCGTCGGTGCCCGCCGAGCACGTCGACGTGGTGCTGGCGCTGATCCTCGGATACTTCACCGTCTCCGCCGCCGAGCCCGTGCCGCCCACGTCCCCGCACATCCGCGCGGCGCAGGCGTGGCAGCGCGACGTGATCGATCAGTGGCTGGCCGAGCGGCGCGGCTGGTCGCTCCCCGACTGACAGCCGGCGGGCCGACCGGCCTCAGCCGCGGCCGAGCCCAGCCGGGTCGATCACGACGAACGCCCGGTCGTCCGGGTGCACGTGGACGTCGAGGACGGTGTCCGGCTGGATGCGCGGGATGGCGAGCTGCGAGACCAGCTCGGTCACCGAGACCCGGTACCTCTCCCCCGTCTCGGGCGTCACCTCGAGCTCGAACACGACGTACGGGTCCTGGTTGAGGTGGCCGCGGACCCGGGTGCAGACGATCCGTGCCGTCGTACGGACGCCCTCCTCGGTCGCGCGCCGCTTCTCCGCGTTGCGGGCACGCACCTGCCGCACCTTGAGCACCGCGAACACGGCCAGGGTGACGCCGGCGACACCGAACGCCCACGCGGCGTAGGTCCCCGCGTGCCGGCCGCCGTCGCGGTTGGTGCCGACGATGATCAGGCCCCAGAAGGCGAGGGTGGGCAGGACGAAGAGGACGCCGAGGGGGAACGGCGGCTGCGAGGGGGCGCGCACGGGCGACATCCCAGCACCTCCGGGCGCCCGGGGCAACGGTCGCGGGACGACCTGACGATTTGGGGTGCCTGTCGCCCACTGTTAGCCTTGCTGGTCGCGTGTTCCGTGCGCCTGCGCCTGCCCTCACCGGCGGTGCTCCGCGCTCACGCACTCCGGACCAGACCAGCATTCACAACCCAGACGTTAGGCAACACACCCGTGGCGAACATCAAGAGCCAGATCAAGCGCAACAAGCAGAACGAGAAGCGCCACGAGCGCAACAAGGCCGTCAAGTCCGGCCTGAAGACCGCGATCCGCAAGTTCCGCGAGGCCGCCGAGTCCGGCGACAAGGACAACGCGACCGCCCTCGCCCGCGAGGCCACCAAGAAGCTCGACAAGGCCGCCTCGAAGGGCGTCATCCACAAGAACCAGGCCGCGAACCGCAAGTCGTCGATCGCGAAGCAGGCCGCTTCTCTCTGAGGCCCGGCCCTGGCTCCGGTCCGGAGCCATCACGTCAAGGGAGTCCCCGCGAGGGGGCTCCCTTCGTGATTTCTCACCGCCCCGCTGCGTTGCGAGGAACGAGCAACGCAGCGGACCGGGCGGGGAGGTTGAGGAGCGCCGCGGCTGAGGCACGAAGCCGCGACGCGCGTCTCGAAACCGGTGCCGGTCGCGCTGCAGACCGGAAGCCACGGCCGGCAGCCACCGGCTCGGGCGTAGCGCGGATCAGCCGCGACGCAGAGCCGTGATGGTCAGGACCAGCCGCTCGAGGGCGTACGAAGCGTCGCTCGCCGCACCCTTGATGTCGGCGTCGGCCTGCGCGACGGCCCGGATCGCGCGGGCGAGTCCGGGCTCGGACCAGCCGCGGGCCTGGTCGCGCAGCGAGCGGAGCTTCCACGGCGGGACGCCGACCTCGCGGGCCAGGTCGGCGTCGCGCATGCCTCGCGGGGCGCTGACCAGCCGGGCGAGTCCGCGGGCGCTGCCGGCGAACGCGGAGGTGATCAGCACGGCCGCCGTACCGGCGTCGAGGGCCCAGCGCAGCTCCTCGAGCGCCACGCGGTCGCGACCGGCGAAGGCGGCATCGGCCACGGCGAAGGACTTCGCCTCCGCGCGACCTCCGAAGTAACGGCGGACCTGGGCCTCGCTGATCCGCTCCCCCGGGAAGTCGTTGGTCAGCTGGTGGGCCGCACCGGCGAGCGAGCGCAGGTCGCGGCCGATCGCCTCGATCAGGACGTCGGCGGCATCGCGGTCGATCGTCGCGCCGTGGCGACGGACCTCGTTGGCGACGAAGTTGGGGAAGTCCGAGGGCTTGAGCTCCTCCGACTTGTGCTCGGTCACGGGGCCGAGCTTGCGGAGCTTGGTGAGCACCCCGCTGCCCTTCTGGCCGCCGCCGTGCACCAGCACCAGTGCGACGTCCTCGGACGGCGCGCCGGCGTACCCGAGCAGGCCCTCGACCGACTCGTCGGGCAGGTCCTCGAGCCCCCGGACCACCACGCAGCGGATCGCGGAGAACAGCGACGGCGCTGACATCTCCCCCAGCGTCGCCAGGGTCAGGCCGGCCGCCGAGGCGTCGGCGAACTCGGCGTCGGCGTCGTGCTCCCGGACAGCGGCCTTGACCTCGTCGACGGTGCGGGCGCCGAGGTACTCCTCCTTGCCGGTGACCAGGATGACCCGTCCCAACACGTCAGCGGCCCGCATGGGAGAAACCCTCCCACACGGGCCCGACAGCCCAGCGGGCGGCGGGCTCACCGGGAGACGACCTCGGGACCGTCGTCGCCCACGACCACGACCAGGTCGCCCTCCTCGTCGGTGCGGTGCACCTGCGCGCCCGCGTCCTCGAGGTCGGAGAGCAGCGCTGGCGCGGGGTGGCCGTAGTCGTTGTCGGCGCCGACGGACACCAGTGCGACCTCCGGGTGCAGCCCGGTCAGCCAGGACTCGTCCTGGTGGGAGCTGCCGTGGTGCGGGACCTTGAGCACGTCGACGTCTAGTCCCCGGAGCAGCCGCGCGAGCTGCGCCTGACCCGGCGGCTCGACGTCGCCGGTCAGGAGCAGGCGCAGGCCGGCGACCTCGACCACCAGCACCACGCTGGCGTCGTTGGCGGAGCTGCCGTCCCCGGCACCGCTGACCTCCCCCGCCACCTCGAGATGGACCACCTGGAGGGTCGCGGCACCGATCCGCCGGGCCGCGCCGTAGGTCGCGGGACGCACGGGCACGCCGGCGGCTTCGGCGTCCCGGCGGACCTGGGCGGCGCCGCCGGGCGGGTCCTGGACCGGACTGGTCTCGATCGCGCCGACCTGCCGTCCGCGCAGCACGCCGGACAGACCGTCCACGTGGTCGGCGTGGAAGTGGGTCAGCACGACCAGCGGGACCCGCTCCACGTCGAGCCGGTCGAGGCAGCCGTCGACGGTGGCCGGGTCCGGCCCGGCATCGACGACCACCGCGGCGCCGGGAGCCACGGACAGCGCCAGGGCGTCACCCTGGCCCACGTCGCACACCGCGAGCACCCAGTCATCGGGCGGCCAGCCGAAGGCGCCCCCCGGCCAGACCCGGCCGGGGAACCCGAGCACGACCAGCAGCAGGAGCACCCCGAGCACCGCGCCGAGGGACCGGTGGCGCGCCAGCCGCGGCAGCAGGACCGCGATCGCCAGGCAGACCAGCACCAGCAGCGCGATCGCGCCCGTACCGGTCCCCCAGCCGATCGCGGCACCGGGAAGAGCCGCACCGTGCCGGGCGACCGCGACGATCCACGCCACGCACCAGGCCGCGGCCGTGCCGAGCAGCTGACCTCCGGTCGGCCACACCAGGCCGACCAGCCCGCCCAGCAGGCCGAGGACCGTGGCGGGTCCGACCGCAGGCCCGGCCAGCAGGTTGGCCGCGACGGCGACCAGGCTGACCTGGCCGGACAGCACGGCGACGACCGGCGTGCAGGCGAGCTGCGCCGCCGTCGGCACCGCCACCGCCTCGGCGAGACCGCGCGGCAGCCAGCGCGCCAGCGCGTCGGTCAGCGGCGGTCCGAGCAGGACGATGCCTCCCGTCGCCAGGACCGAGAGCGCGAACCCCGCCGACGTGGCGAGCGCCGGCTGCACCAGCACCAGCACCGCCAGCGCGACCCCCAGGGCGCGGAGCCCACGGCGCCGGCCGTCGGGGCCGAAGGCGAACAACCCGACCGTGCCCATCGCCGCGGCGCGGAGCACGCTCGGCTCGGTGCGAGCCAGCAGCACGAAGCTCGTGATGCCCAGCAGGCCCACCACGACCAACCAGCGCCCGCGGACGCCCACGGCCCGAGCCGCGAGCAGCAGGGCACCGACGACGAGCGTGAGGTTGGTGCCGCTGACCGCGGTCAGGTGGGTCAGGCCCACCACACGGAAGTCGGCCTCGACCTCGTCGGGCAGTGCGGCGTCGTCGCCGTCGACCAGCGCCGGGACCAGGCCCGCCTGCGCCGGTGGCCGGTCGGCCACGGCCTGGCGGATCGAGGCGCGGACCGCGCCGGAGGCACGCCACCAGGGGTCCGGCCCGCGGATCCGCACCGGTGGTCGGTCGGCGCTGAGGACGGCGACGGCGTCGGAGCTCTCGGACGGAGCCAGTCGACCCTCGACGAACACCTGCTCCCCCAGCTCGGCAGCCGACCACGCCGGGACACCCAGCACCACGACGGTGCCGCCGAGCCTGCGCCGCTCGCCCCGGGCGGCGACCTCCTCCACCCGGATCCGTACGACGACACGCTCGCCCCAGGCACCGTCGACACGCCGCGGGTCGGAGACCACGGTGGCCACCAGGTCGGCCGTGGCCCGTTGGTCGGCCCACGCCCGGAGCGGGCTGGTTGTCATCGCCTGGTGGCGGAGCAGGGCGCCCGCCAGGACGGCAGCGGCCATGAGGAGCATTGCGACCGCCATGCCGCGATGGGCGCCGCGAGGTCGGCCGCCATGCGGCGGCCAGCCCACCACCAACGCCATGACGAGCAGCGCTGCCAGCAGCCAGGCGGAGTGGCCGAGGAGGCGCTGGGCAGCGATGCCTCCGAGCCAGGCAGCCCCGCCGAGGGCGGGCATCCGGAGGTCGTGGCGGGGCCGGCGGTCGCGAGCGGGGTCTCCGCGAGAGGTCGGGGCCACCGCGCCTCACACCGTCACGTGGGGAGCGAGTCGAGCCAGGGTCTTCTCGCCGATACCGTCGACCTCGAGCAGCTCGTCGACACTGGTGAACCCGCCCTGCTGGTCGCGCCACGCCAGGATCGCCTGGGCCGTGACCGGGCCGACGCCGGGCAGGGACTCGAGCTCGGCCTGGCCAGCGAGGTTGAGGTTGACCGGGGCCGCGGGGGCGCCCGCGGCGTCACCGCCCGCGGCGGGGGCGGGCGCCGGGGCGGCCCCCGTGGAGCGGGCTCCGACGACGATCTGCTCGCCGTCGACCAGCACGCGCGCGAGGTTGAGGGTGCTCAGGTCGACGCCGCGCTTGGCGCCTCCGGCGGCGGACAGGGCATCGGTCACCCGGGCGCCCTGGTCGAGGACGACGATGCCCGGGCGCCGGACCTTGCCGGTCACGTCGACCGTGACCGTCGTGGTGCTGCCCACCGGCGCCGCGGCCCCCGCCGGCGAGACCTCGTCCGACGGCGACCGCGAGCCGGGGGCCGAGGGCTCGACCAGCGGCGCGAGCGGCTCCGCGGAGACCGGTTCGACCGCGGGGCCGGGGTCGTCGCGCACCACCCACCAGGTGGTCACGGCCAGCCCGACGGCCACGGCGAGGGCGACGAGCGCGACATGGACGGGCGACAGCACGGGGAGACGGCCTCGCAGGTCGGGGGCGGGCAGCACCAGGCGTCGGCGCGCAGCATGACGACCGGGGACGGGGATCAGCGGCGCCTCCGGGGCGAGCGGCGCAGGCGCGGGCGGGTGTGTGGCGTCGAGCTCCAGCGGGGCCGCGACCCGGGTGTGGTCGGCCCACCACTCGTCCTGGTCGCCGGCGGCACCCCCGACGGGATCGCGAAGCGCACCGGGGGCAGCGCCCAGCCCCACCGCGAGCTCAGCGAGGCGGCGGGCGGCGGCGTCGGTGCGGTCGGCCGGAGGACGTCGGGAGGACATGCAGGCACGCTAGGCAGCGGCGACGGCAGCAGGCCGTCGTCGCGTGCCCACCTGTGGAGGACGGCCCCCGCAGTGCCGCCCTGTGGAGGGAAGGTGGCCTGGACCGGGACGGACGGTGCGTCAGGAGAGCACGGGCGCAACGCAGATGGCGAGCATGCCGGGACCGACATGCGCACCGAGCACGCCGCCGAGCTCGACGCTGCGCACCGGGCTGCCGTCGCGCCCCGGGACCAGCTGGTCACCGAGCTGGTTCCCGAGCCGCTCGGCCAGGGCGAGCGCGCGCTCCTCCGCCGCGAGGTGGGCGACACAGATCTCGACCTGCTGCTCGCCGGCCGCCTCGAGGGCCATCGCCTCGAGCTGGGCGATGGCCTTGGCCGCGGTCCGGACCTTGGCCCGCGGAGCGATCACGCCGTCAACGATGCCGAGCAGCGGCTTGACCGCGAGCACGCCGCCGAAGACCGCGGCAGCGGCCCCGACGCGGCCACCGCGGCGGAGGTACTCGAGGGTGTTGACGTAGAAGAGCGAGGTCGCCGAGGCGGACCGGGCCTTGGCCGCCACCGCTGCCTCCGCCGTCGTACCGCCCGCGGCGAGCACGGCAGCGGCGGACTCGACGGCGTACCCGATCGCCACCCCGACCTGCCGGGTGTCGACGCACGTGACGGGCACGGGCGCGGTGCGCGAGGCGACCAGCGCGGACTCGAAGGTCCCCGACACCTCGGCCGAGAGGTGCACCGAGACGATCTCCGAGGCGCCCTCGTCGGCAAGCCGCTCGTAGAGCTCGGAGAAGACCGCGGGGGCCGGGCGTGACGTGCTGACCGCACGCTTCTCGCGCAGCGCCGCGGCGACCCGCTCGGGGGTGGCCGCCTCGGAGCCCTCGTCGTGGACCTCGTCGTCGATCACCACCTGCAGGGGCACGACGGTGACGCCGGCCGACTCCGCCACACCGGCCTGCAGGTGTGCCGTCGAGTCGGTGACGAGAGCTACGGAGCGGGGCACAGCCCGTCCTGGTTCTCGCCAGGTTTCGAGGCTCCTCGCTCGTTCCTCGCTCGCGACACCTCAACCACCGACCACGATGTTGACGAGCTTGGGCGCCCGGACGATCACCTTGCGGACCTCGCGGCCGTCGATGGCCTTCTGGACCGCCGGGTCGGCGAGCGCCGCGGCCTCCAGGTCGGCCTCGCTGATGTCGGGCGAGACTTCGAGCCGGCCGCGCACCTTCCCCTGGATCTGTACGACGGCGGTGACCGCGTCCTCGACCAGCAGGGCCGGGTCGACGCTCGGCCACGCCACCTGGGCGACCGACGGCTCGTGGCCGAGCCGCGCCCACATTTCCTCGGCGGTGTACGGCGCCACGAGGGACAGCAGGATCGCGACGGTCTCCGTCGCCTCGCGGACAGCGGGGTCGGCCGGGCCGCAGCCCGCGTCGATCGCCTTGCGGGTGGCGTTCACCAGCTCCATGGTGCGCGCGACGACGACGTTGAAGCGGTAGGAGTCCAGCAGCTGCGCCGCCTCGTGCACCGTCTTGTGGGTGACCTTGCGCAGGGCCACGTCGCCGCCGGCGAGGTCGACACCGGGCGCCGAGGTCACGTCACCGGACAGGCGCCAGGCGCGCTGGAGGAACTTCGCGGAGCCGGCCGGCGAGACGTCGGCCCAGTCGATGTTGTCCTCGGGCGGGCTCGCGAAGACCAGCGTCAGGCGCACGGCGTCGACGCCGTACTCGTCGAGCTGCGCACCGAGCGCGACGCCGTTGCCGAGCGACTTGCTCATCTTGGCGCCGTTGTTGATGACCTTGCCCTGGGACAGGTACGCCGAGAACGGCTCGTCCCAGTCGATCAGGCCCTGGTCGCGCAGCGCCTTGGTGAAGAAGCGCGCGTAGAGCAGGTGGAGCACCGCGTGCTCGTCGCCGCCGAGGTAGAAGTCGATCGGCCCCCACGCCTTGGCCAGCGCCGGGTCGAAGGCCTGGGTGCTGTCGTGCGCGGACAGGTAGCGGAAGAAGTACCAGGACGAGTCCACGAAGGTGTCCATGGTGTCGGTGTCGCGCAGGGCCGGACCACCGCAGGTCGGGCAGGAGACGTTGACCCACTCGGTCGCAGCGCCCAGGGGCGAGGTGCCCTTGGGCTTCAGGTCGGCGCCCCGCAGCTCGGGCAGCTCGACGGGCAGCTGGTCCTCGGGGACGGCGACCTCGCCGTCCACCGGGCAGTGGATGATCGGGATGGGCGCACCCCAGTAGCGCTGCCGGGAGAGCAGCCAGTCGCGCAGGCGGAAGTTGACCGTGCCCTGGCCGTGGCCGCTGGCCTCGATCGCGGCGATCGCCTTCGACACCTCGGCGGCCTTGTCGTAGGGCTGTTCGTCGTCGTAGACGGACACGATGGGGAGGCCGAACTTCTCGGCGAACTCGCGGTCGCGCTCGTCGTGGGCGGGCACGGCCATGATCGCGCCGGTGCCGTAGTCGGCGAGGACGTAGTCGGCGGCCCAGACCGGGATCTGCTCGCCGGTCAACGGGTTGGTGGCGGTGACGCCGAGGTCGACGCCGGTCTTGGGCCGGTCGGTCGCGAGGCGGTCGATGTCGGAGGCCTTGCGTACGTCGGCGAGGTAGTCCTCGAGCGCCTGCGCCTGCTCGGGCGCGACCAGCTCCTGGGCCAGCTTGGCGTCGGCGGCGACGACCATGAACGTCGCGCCGACCAGGGTGTCGGGACGCGTCGTGAAGACCGTGATCGGGTCGTGGCCCGCGATGTCGAAGACGACGTGGGCGCCCTCGGACCGGCCGATCCAGTTGCGCTGGGCGTTGACGACCTTCGGGATCCAGGTGTCCTGCAGGTCATCGAGCGAGTCGTAGAGCTCCTGCGCGTACTGCGTGGTCCGGAAGTACCACTGCGTGAGCTCCTTCTTGGTGACCTCCGCACCGCACCGCTCACAGGTGCCGTCGGCCAGCACCTGCTCGTTGGCGAGCACGGTCTGGTCGTTCGGGCACCAGTTGACCGAGGAGTTCTTGCGGTAGGCCAGGCCCTGCTCGCGCAGCTTGAGGAACAGCCACTGCGTCCACTTGTAGTACTCGGGGTCCGAGGTGTGCAGGCGGCGCGACCAGTCGAAGCTCAGCCCGTACTTCTTGAACGAGCTGAACTGGGTCTCGATGTTGGCGTAGGTGTACGTCGCCGGGTGCTCGTCGTTCTTGATGGCGGCGTTCTCGGCGGGCAGGCCGAAGGAGTCCCAGCCCATCGGGTTGAGCACCTCGAACCCGCGCAGCTTCTTGTAGCGGCACAGCACGTCGTGCAGGGCCATCACCTCGGCGTGGCCCATGTGGAGGTCGCCGCTGGGGTAGGGGAACATCGTCAGCCCGTAGAACTTGGGCTTGTCCCCGGCCAGCACCGTCGCGTCGTCCGCGCGGAAGGCGTCGAGGCGCTCCCAGACCGGAAGCCACTTCTCCTCGACGGCATGGGCGTCGTAGTGGACCTCGGGGGATGCAGCCGTTTCACTCACGGCCAAAGGATAGTCGCCGCGGGGGTCGACTCAGGCCACGGCCTCACCGGTCTGGACGCGCCACAGCGCGGCGTAGGCACCATCGGCCGCGACGAGCTCGTCGTGGGTGCCCGCCTCGGCCACCCGACCTCCGTCGAGGACCCAGATCCGGTGCGCGTGGCGGACCGTCGAGAGCCGGTGCGCGACCACGATCGTCGTGCACCTCTCCCCTGCCCGTCGCAGCGACTTCTGGATCGCCGCCTCGGTCTCGTTGTCGACCGCGCTGGTGGCCTCGTCGAGCACCAGCAGCGCGGGGTCGCGCAGCAGCGCGCGGGCCAGGGCGATCCGCTGGCGCTGGCCGCCGGACAGGGTCACCCCGCGCTCGCCGACCCAGGCGTCGTAGCCGCCGTCGAGCCGGTCGATGAAGTCCGCCGCAGCGGCGGCCTCGGCGGCCGCGCGGACCTCGGCAGGCGTCGCGTCGGGCCGGCCGTAGGCGATGTTCTCGGCGATGGTGCCGGAGAAGAGGTAGACGTCCTGCGCGACGTAGCCGATCGAGCCGCGCAGCGAGTCCCAGTCGAGCTCGCGCACGTCGGTGCCGTCGAGCAGCACCTGGCCCGCGCGCGGGTCGTCGAAGCGCAGGACCAGGCGCAGCAGCGACGACTTCCCGGCACCGGTGGAGCCCACGACCGCATGCGTCTCCCCTGCCGGTACGACGAGGTCGAGGTCGTGCAGCACGTCCGGCCCGTCGGCGTACCCGGCCCGGACGCCGCGCAGCTCGACCCGGCCACGCACCGGCCGGTCGAGGGCCCGGGTCCCCGCCGGGACCGTCACCGGCTCGGCGAGGAGGGCGAGGATGCGTGCGGTCGAGGCGCGGCCGCGCTGGTAGAGGTCGAGCACCTCGGCGACGTCGGTCATCGGCCACAGCAGGCGCTGGGTCATGAAGACCAGCACCGAGTAGAGACCGAGCTCGAGCTCGCCGTCGAGGGTGGCCCAGCCGCCGAGCAGCAGCGTGCAGGTGAACCCGGCGAGGATGGCCATCCGCACCAGCGGCACGAAGGCGGCGGAGGCCCGGATCGCGCGCAGGTTGGTGTCCCGGTACGCCGCGGAGACCTGCTCGACGCGGGCGCGCTCGCGCTCCTCGGCGGTGAACGACTTGATGGTCGCGATGCCGGCCAGGTTGGCGCTGAGGGCGCCTGACAGGTCGGCGACGGCGCCGCGGACCCGGTCGTAGAGCGGCTCGAGCCGGCGCTGGAACACGAGCGAGCCGAGGATGATCACCGGGATCGGGAGGAAGGCGTAGAGCAGCAGCTGCCACGAGGCGATAGCGAAGACGATGCCGACGAGGAGCACGTTCAGGGCCGTCTGCAGGATCGCCGGCAGGCCCACGTCGAGCATCCGCTCGAGCTGGTTGACGTCGTCGTTGAGCGTGGCCAGCGTCGAGCCGGAGGCGCGCGACTCGTGCCAGCCCAGGTGCAGGTGCTGGGCGTGGTCGTAGGCCTCGACCCGCAGGTCGTGCTCGATCCCCTGCGACAGCCCGCGCCAGAGCACCGCGGCGGCGTACTCCGACGCCGACTCGACGACCCAGACCACGACGTTGATCGCCGCCAGCCATGCCAGCTGGGAGTGGCGCGAGTCCACGCCGAGGAGGTCGGCGACGAACGACCCCGAGCCGCGTACGACGACGTCGACCGCCGCGCCGATCAGCAGCTCGGGCACGACGTCGGCCACCTTGTTGACCGTCGACATGAGGACGGCGAGCGCGAACCGGCCGCGGTAGCGGCGGTAGCGCTGCCAGAGTGCCCCGAGCGGTCGCTCGATCACCGGTTCCACGGCGTTGCCTCCCTGCACATGACTTAGGTAGACCTTAGTTGGACCGTCCGCCGGCCGGTCGCGCGGGGCCGCTACCGTCACCCCATGACCGTCATCGACCTGTTCCGACTCGACGGCAAGGTCGCCGTCGTCACCGGCGCCAGCTCCGGCCTGGGCGTCGACTTCGCCAAGGCCCTGGCCGAGGCCGGCGCCGACGTCGCGCTGGGCGCCCGCCGCGTCGAGCGCCTCGCCGACACCGCCGCTCTCGTGGAGGCCGCCGGCCGCCGCGCCCTGTCGGTGCAGACCGACGTCGCCGACCCGGCGTCCTGCCAGGCCCTGGTCGACGCGGCCATGGCCGAGTTCGGCCGGGTCGACATCCTCGTCAACAACGCCGGCGTCGGCACCGCCGTGCCCGCCACCCGCGAGACGCCGGAGCAGTTCAGCCAGGTCATCGACATCAACCTCAACGGCAGCTACTGGATGGCCCAGGCCTGCGGCCGCGTGATGCAGCCGGGCTCGAGCATCATCAACATCTCCTCGGTGCTCGGCATCACCACCGCCGGGCTCCCGCAGGCCGCGTACGCCGCGTCGAAGGCCGGCGTGATCGGCCTGACCCGCGACCTCGCGCAGCAGTGGACCGGCCGCAAGGGCATCCGCGTCAACGCGATCGCGCCGGGCTTCTTCGCCTCCGAGATGACCGAGACCTACCCGCCGGGCTACCTCGAGTCCCAGCAGGCCCGGATCCCCGCCGGCCGCAAGGGCGACCCGCGCGAGCTGGCCGCGGCCCTGGTCTTCCTCGCCTCCGACGCCGCCGGCTACGTCACCGGCCAGACGCTCGCCGTCGACGGAGGCATGACCATCACCTGACCGGTGCTGCGCCCCCGGGCTACTTGACCGGGTGGTGGCTGGTGATCGAGATCCGGTTGAACGCGTTCATGGTGATCGCGACCCAGGCGACGGCGCTGTAGGCCTCGTCGCCGAGCACGGCGCGCGCCATGTCCTCGGCGTAGGTCCGCTCGTCGGGCTCGGGCAGCCGGGTGATCGACTCGGCCAGCTGCAGTGCGGCCTGCTCCTGCTCGGAGAACAGGCTGGTCTCCGACCACGCGTCCAGCACGGCGATCCGCCGCTCCGACTCCCCCGCCTCGATCGCGTTGCGGTGGTGGAGGTCGAGGCAGAACGCGCAGCCGTTGATCTGGGAGATCCGCAGGTTGACCAGCTCGACGAAGCGGCGGTCGAGACCGGCGGCCTCCGCCGCGGCGCCGGCCTGCTCCGACAACGCCACCGCTGCCTTGTACGCCGCCGGCACGGCCTTGTCGAGGAAGACGTGCCGGCGCGGTGCGGCCTGGTTCATGCGGGCCAGTCGGTGATGTCGTCGAAGTCGTGGTGCTTGGTGAGCCACCGGGCGACGTAGGGGCAGTGCGGGATGATCCGCTTGCCCTGCGCGCGCACGTCGGCGAGCGCGAACTCCACGACGCCGCCGGCCAGGCCCTGCCCGGCGTACTTGTCGGCGACCTCGGTGTGGACGAAGTCCACGTGGGCGTCGTCCGGCAGCCGGTACTGCGCGAACCCGGCCAGCTCGTCGCCGTCGCGGATCTCGTAGCGGTGCTTGTCGGGCGCGTGGACGTAGGTGATGCCTGCGTCGGTCATGGGGCCAATCCTGCCGGGCGGGTGGGCAAAACGCACGGAGGCCGCCCGTTGCCGGGCGGCCTCGTGCGTCGAGCGGTGCGTCAGCTCAGGTCGAAGCGGTCGAGCTCCATGACCTTGACCCACGCGGCGACGAAGTCGCGGGCGAACTTGTCCTTGGCGTCGTCGCTCGCGTAGACCTCGGCGAGCGCTCGCAGCTGCGAGTTGGAGCCGAAGATCAGGTCGGCGGCGGTGGCCGTCCAACGGACGTCGCCGGTGGCCGCGTCACGGATCTCGTAGACGTGCTCCTCGCCCTCCGACGCCTTCACCACGGCGCCCGGGGCGAGCAGGTTGGTGAAGAAGTCGGTCGACAGCACGCCCGGCTGCGCGGTGAGCACGCCGTGCGACGAACCGTCCACGTTGGTGCCGAGGGTGCGCAGGCCGCCGAGCAGCACGGTCAGCTCGGGCGCCGAGAGGTCCAGCATGTAGGCGCGCTCCAGCAGCAGGGTCTCGAGCGGGAGCTTCTCGCCGGGACGCGCGTAGTTGCGGAACCCGTCGGCCCGGGGCTCGAGCACGGCGAACGAGTCGGTGTCGGTCTGCTCCTCGGTCGCGTCCGTGCGGCCGGCGGTGAACGGCACGGTGATGTCGAAGCCGCCGTCCTTGGCGGCCTTCTCGACCGCGGCGGAGCCGGCGAGCACGATCAGGTCGGCCAGGGAGATCTTCTTCTCGCCCTGCGCGTCGAACGCGGCCTTGATCTCCTCGAGCTTGCCGAGGACCGTCGCGAGCTGCTGCGGCTGGTTGACCTCCCAGTCCTTCTGCGGCGCGAGGCGGATGCGCGCGCCGTTGGCGCCACCGCGCTTGTCGGTGGTCCGGAAGGTGGCGGCCGAGGCCCACGCCGTGGAGACGAGCTCCGCGACGCCGAGGCCGGACTCGACGACCTTCGCCTTGAGCGCGGCCACGTCCTGCTCGTCGACCAGCGGGTGGTCGACGGCCGGCACCGGGTCCTGCCAGAGCTGCGCCTCGGGCACCCACGGCCCGAGGTAGCGCTCGACCGGACCCATGTCGCGGTGCAGCAGCTTGTACCAGGCCTTGGCGAAGGCCAGCGCGAACTCGTCGGGGTTCTCGAGGAACCGGCGTGAGATCTTCTCGTACTCCGGGTCGAAGCGCAGCGCGAGGTCGCTGGTCAGCATCGTCGGCAGCCGCTTGGGCGAGTCCGCGGCCGGGCCGGGGATGATCGCCTCGGCGTCCTTCGCGACCCACTGCTTGGCACCGGCCGGGCTCTCGGTGAGCTCCCACTCGTAGCCGAAGAGGATCTCGAAGAAGCGGTTGCTCCACTGGGTCGGCTTGTCGGTCCAGGTGACCTCGAGGCCGGACGTGATCGCGTCAGCACCCTTGCCGGTGCCGTACGACGAGAGCCAGCCCAGTCCCTGCGCCTCGATCGGCGCACCCTCGGGCTCGGGGCCGACCAGGGCAGCGTCGCCCGCACCGTGGGTCTTGCCGAAGGTGTGGCCGCCGGCGATGAGCGCGACGGTCTCCTCGTCGTTCATCGCCATCCGGGCGAACGTGTCGCGGATGTCCCGCGCCGACGCCAGCGGGTCCGGGTTGCCGTTGGGGCCCTCCGGGTTGACGTAGATCAGGCCCATCTGGACCGCACCCAGCGGGTTGGTCAGGTCGCGCTCGCCGCTGTAACGCTCGTCGCCCAGCCAGGTGTCCTCGGTGCCCCAGTTGATCTCCTCGGGCTCCCACACGTCCTCGCGCCCGAAGGCGAAGCCGAAGGTCTTGAAGCCCATCGACTCCAGGGCCACGTTGCCGGCCAGCACCAGCAGGTCGGCCCACGAGATCTTCTGGCCGTACTTCTGCTTCACCGGCCACAGCAGGCGGCGGGCCTTGTCGAGGTTGCCGTTGTCGGGCCAGCTGTTGAGCGGGGCGAAGCGCTGCGCGCCGTCGCCCGCGCCGCCGCGGCCGTCGAAGATGCGGTAGGTGCCGGCGGCGTGCCAGCTGAGGCGGATCATCAGGCCGCCGTAGTGGCCGAAGTCGGCGGGCCACCAGTCCTGCGAGGTGGTGAGCACCTCGGTGATGTCGCGCTTGAGGGCCTCGACGTCGAGCTTGGCGAACTCCTCCTTGTAGGAGAACGCCTCACCCAGCGGGTTGCCGGCCGGCGCGTGGGCGTGCAGCACCGACAGGTCCAGCTGGTTGGGCCACCAGTCCTGGTTGCTCCGGGGACGGTGGGTCTTCGGCGTCGGCGACGAGAGCGCGGGGTTCTCGCTCTCACTGCCGTCGTGGGCGACGGGGCAGCCGGCCTGGTTCTCGGACATGCTCAACCTTTCGAGGGGGTGATCGGTCAGGTGCGGACGGAACATTCGGGGCAGACGCCCCAGTAGATGACCTCGGCCTCGTCGATCACGAAGCCGTGGGAGTCGGACGCGGTCAGGCACGGGACGTGCCCGACAGCGCAGTCCACGTCGGCGATCGAGCCGCAGGAGCGGCACACGACGTGGTGGTGGTTGTCGCCGGTGCGCGTCTCGTAGCGCGCGACCGAGCCGGCGGGCTTGATGCTGCGCACCAGGCCCGCCTCGGTGAGGGTGTGCAGCGAGTCGTAGACCGCCTGGTGCGACACGTCCGGGAGCAGCGCACGCGCCGCCGCGATGACCGACTCGGTGTCGGCGTGCGGGTGGGCGTGCACCGCTTCGAGGACGGCCAGCCGCGGACGGGTGACCCGGAGTGCGACGTCCCGCAGCTGCTGCTGGAAGTCGGGCGGGTGCATGTCCGCCAGTCTGCCACTTTTCTTGAATGAGTCAAGACTTCAGTACGGCGCGTCGGCGGCTGGTCCTGCTCCCGCCGGGTACAGCCCCGGCATGGACATCTCACCTGCCTGGCTGGTCCTCGGCGCCGTCGTCGCCCTCTTCATCGTGGGCGGGCTCGTCTGGGCGTTCATCGCCGACCGCCGCCGCAACGAGGACGTCGCCACCGACCCCGAGCGCCTCGACACCGATCCGACGGACCACACCCCGCCGCACCGACACTGACGAAGGCCGCCGGGCGGCGTACCGCTACGGTCGCGTCATGGCACACACGATGAGGGTCCGGCGCGCGTTCGCCCGCACGACACTGCGCGCGACCAGGTGGCGCCTCGTCGGCGACGTGCCCGAGGCCGGCATCCTGGTCGGCGCGCCGCACACGTCGCAGTGGGACTGGGTGGCGATGCTGATGATCGCGTGGGCCAACGGCGTGCGTCCGCGGGTCCTCGTCGCCGACCGGTACTTCAAGGGCGTCGTCGGCTGGATCCTGCGCCAGACCGGCGGCATCCCGCTCGACCGGTCCAGCCCCGGCGCGACGATCCGTGCCCTGCTGGCGGCAGCCCAGGGGGACGACGCCTTCCAGCTCGTCATCGCCGCCGAGGGCACCCGCAGCAAGGGCGAGTACTGGAAGCCCGGCTTCTACCGGATCTCCCAGCAGACCGGGCTCCCGATCAGCCTCGGCTTCGTCGACGGCCCGAGCCGCACCCTGGGCATGGGCCCGACCTTCCACCCGACCGGCGACGTCCGCGCCGACATGGACATGGTCCGCGCTTTCTACGCCGACAAGCACGGCGTCCGGCCCGAGAACCGCACCGAGCCGCGGCTACGCGAGGAGGACGTCGCCCTCGGCGACTGATCCCGCTCCCCGCGTCGCCCGCGCGGCGGCGACGCCCCAGACCAGGGTCGCGCCGATCAGCAGCAGGGCCACGAGCACGTAGGCGTTCCCGCTGATGCTGGCGAACAACCCCCAGTCGTACTCCTTGCCGTTGCGGAAGGGCGCCCACCAGATCGCCCGCGAGAAGGCCACCACCGCGACCACGCCGGCAACGACCCGCGCCCGCGACAGGCCGCTGTGCCACAGGGCGATCGCCGTCGGCACGAGCCACACCCAGTGGTGGTCCCACGAGATCGGCGAGGCGAGCAGCATGCCGTACGCCGCCGTGCAGGCCGCGAGCGGACGGGCCGCCGGTGAGGCCGACCGCCAGACGAGGGCGGCGGCGAGCAGCGCGGCCGCGGCCGTCGTACCGGCGACGGCGAACCAGAGCAGCGTCGGCGCCTCGTGCCCGAGGGCGCGGCTCAGGATGCCGAGCACGGACTGGTTGCCGGCGTACTCGACGCCGCCGACGCGGCCCGGGTCCCACAGCACGTCGGTCCAGTAGGCCCAGGACGCGCGCGGCGCCGCGACCGCGCCCACCAGCACGGTGGCGGCGAAGCTCGCCACGGCCGTCCCGGCCGCTCGCCGCCTGCCGATCACGAGAAGGAAGGCGACGAAGAACAGCGGCGTCAGCTTGATGCCGGCGACCAGGCCGACCAGCCAGCCGGCGTGCTTGCGCTCGGGGCGCAGCACGTCGGCGAGGACCGCCGCCATCAGGAACAGGTTGACCTGTCCGAACGAGAACGTCGACCAGACCGGCTCGGCCAGCAGGGCGACGGCGACGACGGCGGGGAGCAGCAGGCCCGTCGGCGTCGTACCGCAGGCACGGAGGGTGAGGTCGACGACCCGGGCCAGCACGACCACGCAGGCCAGCGACCACAGGAAGGCGCTCAGCCAGGTCGGGAGGACCGCCAGCGGGAGCATGAGGACCGCGGCGAAGGGCGGGTACGTGAACGGCAGGTCGGCGACGTGGAAGCGGACGCCGTAGAGGTCGCCTCCGAAGAGCGCGCCGGCACCCAGCTCGTAGACCCGCAGGTCGATGAACCAGCTCCAGCGCCACGCGAGCAGCGCGCACCACAGGCCGACGCCGAGGGCGAGGACGGCGAGCAGGCGACGGGCGAGGCGGGACTCCACCCGCCCGAGGCTAGGTCGCCGGATCGGCCCGCGAGGCGTCGCGGACACGGACGTACGCAGACTTCACCGGATGGTCGCCGGAACGACGTTCAGAAGATCGTCACCAGCAGGTGGTCGCCGGCCGATGCCGCCGCGCGGTGCGCCTCGACCAGGAGCGCGAACGCCTCGGCCAGGTCGGCACGCAGCCGGACGGGGTCCTCGCCCCAGACACTCGGGTAGACCTCGGCCGCCGCGAAGGCAGCGAAGTCCTGACGGGCGAGCACCGCGTCGATGTCGACGGCCTCGAGGGCCGTGACGATCGCCGTCAGCTCGCCGGCCTCGGTGCACCCGATGAAGTCGTCGCTGTCGAACGCGTGCACCCCGACCACCGCCTCGCTGAGCCGGTCGCCCTCGATCGGTGCCGACGCCGGGACGCCGGTCAGCGCGAAGTGCAGCCCGTCCCACATCTTGTCGAGGTACGTCGTGGGCGCGCCGCCCTCCTCGAGCCGGTCGATCTCGTCGACGAGGTGGTCGGGGTCGAGGTCGGTGAGCCGGTCGAGCGTGGCCTCGTCGATGCGGGTGTACGCCGCCTGCAACCCCATCAGGACGCGCTGACCTGCAGCCAGCTGATCGGCGCCTCGAACCCGCCGTCCCCGTAGGCCTCCCGCAGCGCGGCCGTGGCGACCTCGGTGGCGCGCTCGACGTCGATCTCCGGGTGCGCCTCGATCTCGCCGCGCAGGGGCGTGCCCTGGCAGATCGCGCGCGCGGTGTGGTCGGCGTCGGAGACGCTGGTGCCGGTCATCCGCCGGACCTCGAAGTCGGTGTAGCCGGCCGCCTCGAGGTGGCTGGCGATGAGCTCGGCGTCGTAGTAGGAGTACGGCATCCGGCGCAGGAACCCCAGCGGGGTGCGGACGACGGCGTTGAGCGCGTTGCTCACGACGGCCCAGGCGGGGTTGGCCTCGAGCCGGTCCCAGGCGTTGAAGTGGAAGCTGCCGCCCGGGCGCAGCACGCGCCGCGCCTCGGCGTACCCGCGCACCTTGTCGGGGAAGAACATCACGCCGAACTGGCACGCCACCACGTCGTACGACGCCTCGGGCACCGGCAGGCTGAGCGCATCCGCGACCTGCCAGCTCACGCGCTCGGAGGGGCACAGCGCCTCCGCGGCGACCAGCATGGGCTCGTTCAGGTCGGTCGCGGTGATGCTCGCCGCTCCCCCGGCGACCAGCACCCGGGTCAGGACCCCGGTGCCGGCCGCCGTCTCGAGGATGTCGTGCGGATCGCTGGCGAGCACGGCTGCGGCGAGGTGGCCGGCGGGCTCGGCGAAGACGAGCGGCACGAGGAGCTCCTCGTAGATCTCGGGGATCCGCCCCACGAAGGCCGAGTCGCTCGACGTCATGGGGCGAGGCTACTGCGTCGGGCCTCCCGGGTCGCCCCTCCTGGCTCAGGCCACCTCTGCCGGGGCGAACCGCTCCGACACCCGGTGCGACTCGAGGAGCGCGAGGACCTCGGCGACGACCTCGGCAGCGTCCTCCCCGACGACGACGCCGGGTTCCTCGCCCGAGATGCCGACCTCCGGCAGTGCGCCCACGCCGTCACCGCTCGCACCGACCGCCTTGGCGTGACGGAAGCACTCCTGCACGAGCAGCACGACCCGCGGGTCGAGCAGAGCGGCCGGCTCCCCGGCCTTGGTGTCGCGAACCGGTAGCGCGTCCGGTGCGGGAGGCGGGCTGCCGACGAGCACGACGGCGTCGTACTCGACCGACCGGGTGGCGCCGAAGGTCCGATCGATCCTCGTCCCGTCGCCCAGCTCGCCTCCGTGCGCGGCCACGACCAGCGGTACGGCGCCGGCCGCGCGGACCGCGTCGCTGGCGGCGCGGAGGTCGGCGAGGGCCTGCCCCGTCTCCTCACCCACGACGATCCCGACCGTGCGGCCCTCCGCGGGCCAGGTCCCGCCGAGCTGGGACAGCGCGGCACTGGGCACGGGCTCCGCCAGGGGGATGCTCGGCTCCGGGGCCGGCAGGCCCACGCCGGTGGCCACCTCGGCGCAGAGAACCGGATCGATGTTGGCGAGCGCACGGAGCTGCCGCTCGCGGATCGAGGGCTCGTGACAGCGGGACAGCTCGAAGGTGTAGGCGAGCACGATGTGCTGCTGCTCCACGGGCGTCATGCTCGTCCAGAACAGCCGCGCCTGGCTGAAGTGGTCGTCGAAGGAGGGCGGCGCGCCCCGCTCCTTCACGCCCGCCACCGGCACCGGTACGTCGACGAACGCGTGGTCGCGCGCAGCAGCGCCGGCGAAGAACGGACAGCCACCGTCCAGCGAGTTCGGCTTGTACGGCGCCACACCGGCGTGAACCGCGTTCTGGTGGAAGCCGTCGCGGAGCATGTCGTTGACCGGCGCGTGCGGACGGTTGACGGGGATCTGGTTGAAGTTCGGCCCTCCGAGCCGCAGCAGCTGCGTGTCGACGTACGAGAAGAGCCTGGCCTGCAGCAGCGGGTCGTCGGTGACGTCGATCCCGGGCACGAGGTTGCCGACGTGGAAGGCGACCTGCTCGGTCTCCGCGAAGTAGTTGGTGGGGTTGGCCGTCAGGGTCAGCAGGCCGACCGCCTGGACGGGCGCCAGCTCCTCGGGGACCAGCTTCGTGGGGTCGAGCAGGTCGATCCCCTCGAAGGTCTGCTCGGGCGTGTCCGCGAACACCTGGATCCCCAGCTCCCACTGCGGATACGCGCCGGCCTCGATCGCGTCCGCGAGGTCGCGCCGGTGGAAGTCCGGGTCGACCCCGCCCAGCATCTGCGCCTCCTCCCAGGAGAGCGAGTGGACGCCGAGCCTCGGCTTCCAGTGCAGCTTCACCAGGGCGGTCTCACCGGACGCGTTGACCGTGCGGAAGGTGTGGACGCCGAAGCCCTCCATCATCCGGTAGGAGCGCGGGATGCCCCGGTCCGACATGTTCCAGAGCGCGTGGTGCTGGGCCTCGGTGTGCAGGGAGACGAAGTCCCAGAAGGTGTCGTGGGCACTCTGCGCCTGGGGGATCTCCCGGTCCGGGTGCGGCTTGCCCGCGTGGATCACGTCGGGGAACTTGATGCCGTCCTGGATGAAGAAGACCGGCATGTTGTTGCCCACCAGGTCGAAGTTGCCCTCCGACGTGTAGAACTTCGTCGCGAACCCCCGGGTGTCGCGCGCGGTGTCCATCGACCCGCGCGACCCGAGCACCGTCGAGAAGCGCACGAAGACCGGCGTCTCCACGTTGCGCGCGAGGAAGGCGGCCTTGCAGACCGGCTTGGCGTTGCCGTAGCCGATGAACACGCCGTGCGCACCGGCGCCGCGCGCGTGGACGACGCGCTCGGGGATCCGCTCGTGGTCGAAGTGGGTGATCTTCTCGCGCAGGTGGTGGTCCTGGAGCAGCGTGGGGCCGCGCTCCCCGGCCTTGAGCGAGTGGTCGGTGTCCCTGAGCCGGGCGCCGGCCGAGGTGGTGAGGAAGCGGCCCTGCTGCGCGACGTCCGCCGGCGTCGCGAGGGTCTCGGCGCCCGTCGCCGTACGACGGTCGGGCCCGGCCTGGTCGGGCTTCGGAGGCAACGGGTCGACCGGCTTCGTCGGCTCCTCGAGAGGCGGTGCCTTCGACGCGGGTGCTCCCGGGACCTCGCCGGGACCGCGGTCCTCGACCCACGCGAGTGCCGCCTCCGCTGCCTGCGCGACCGTGCTCTTCACGGCCTTCCTGATCACCCGTGCCGCCTTGCCGGCATCCGTCATCGCTGCCTCCCTGGGGTAGACGCTGCCTGTACCCGCCGACGCGGCGATGATCCCGCCCGCCCCTACCCGTCGTACGCCGCACGCAGGCTCGCGAGCAGCCGGCCGATCGCCGTGGCGACGGTCTGCTCCAGCACGGTCGGTGGGTCGCCGTCGAACTGGTGCCGGGTGACGGCGCTCCGGGACCCGACCCGCGTCGCGACGAAGACGGTCCCCGCCGGCTCACCCTCCTCCTCCCCCGGTCCGCCGACGCCGGTGACGGCGACCGCCGCGTCGGCGCCCAGCAGTGTGCTCACGCCGCACACCATCTCCTCGGCGCAGGAAGCGGTGACGACCGGGCCCTCGGTGACGCCGAGCACCTCGAACTTCACCTCGCTCATGTAGGACACGACGCTCCCGGCGAACCACGACGCGGCGTCCTCGCCGCGCGCCAGGGCGCCGGCGATCGCGCCGGCCGTCAGTGACTCGGCGCACGCGACCGTCAGGGACCGCTCGGCCGCGAGCTGCGCGATCTGCTCCACGACGCCCGTGACGGCCTCTGTCCGCAGGTCGGCCACGGCTCAGGGCCCCGGCGGCAGCTGGCGCTTGTGAGCAGTACGGCGGTAGGCGTCCTCGATCACGGTACGAGCGCGCTCGCCGACCTCCTCCCCCACCAGGTAGGCGTCGATCTCGGCGTACGTGACGCCGTGGGCGACCTCGTCCGGGAGGGCCGGGCGCAGCTCCTCCAGGTCGGCCGTCGGGACCTTCTCGACGAGGTGCGCCGGCGCGCCCAGCTCACGGCCGATCGCGACGACCCGCGACTTCGTCAGCCCGAGCAACGGGCCCACGTCGAAGGCCCCGTCGCCGTACTTGGTGAAGAAGCCCATCACCGCCTCGGCTGCGTGGTCGGTGCCGACCACCAGCGCCCCCAGCCGGCCGGCGACGGCGTACTGCGCCGCCATCCGTTGGCGTGCCTTGATGTTGCCCTTGACGAAGTCGGCGGTCTCCACCGTCACGTCGTCGGCGCTGGTCGCGGCATGCAGCGCGTCGACCGCCGGCTTGATGTCGACCGTGACCGTCGACGCGGGCTCGATGAAGTCCATCGCCGCGCCGGCGTCGGCCTCGTCGGCCTGGACCCCGTACGGCAGCCGCATCGCGGTGAAGGAGCGACCGCTACGTCGACAGGCCAGGCTCGCCAACCGGCCGGCGACGGTGGAGTCGACTCCGCCGCTGATGCCCAGGACGTAGCCCGACGCCCTCGACCGTTCGAGGTAGTCGACCAGGAAGTCGATCCGGCGTTCGGACTCCGCGACCGCGTCGAACTCGTCGGCCACACCGAGGGCCGCCCTGATCGTCGCCTGGTCGACGGCGCCGGCACTCATCACGTCTGCCATGGCCGCCCGGTACCCGGCCCCCTCCGGGCCAGTCCGAGCGGCCACGCGCACGAACGTCCGCAGGGTCAGACGCGCTCGATGATCGTCGCGTTGGCCAGGCCGCCGGCCTCGCACATCACCTGCAGGCCGTAGCGACCGCCGCGCTGCTCGAGCACGTTGACCAGGCTGGTCGCCAATCGCGCACCCGAGGCGCCCAGCGGGTGACCGATGGAGATGGCGCCGCCGTTGACGTTGACCTTGTCGAGGTCGGCGCCGGTCTCCTTCTGCCAGGCCAGGACGACGGACGCGAACGCCTCGTTGACCTCGAACGCGTCGATGTCGTCGAGGGTCAGGCCGGCCCGCTGGAGCACCTTCTGGGTGGCCGGGATGATCCCGGTCAGCATGAAGACGGGGTCATCGCCGACCACCGCGAACGAGTGCACCCGGGCGCGCGCCTTCAGCCCGAGCCGGGTCGCCGCGTCCTCGCTCGTGACCAGGACCGCGGCCGCACCGTCGTTGGTGGGCGAGCTGTTGCCCGCGGTGATCCGCCAGTCGAGGTCCGGGTGGGCGGCGGCCCAGTCGTCGCTGAAGAAGGCCGGCCTGAGACCGGCCAGGATCTCCGCGGTCGTGCCCGGCCGGATCGTCTCGTCGGTGCGCAGCTCGTTGACGAAGGCGACCTGGCTGTCGATGAGTCCGTCCTTCCAGGCCTGCGCGGCGCGCTCGTGCGACAGGGCGGAGTACTCGTCGAGCTCGGCGCGGGACAGTCCCCACTTCTTCGCGATGAGCTCGGCGCTGATGCCCTGCGGCACCAGCCGGCCCTCGTAGCGCTGGTTGACCGACGGCCCGAAGAAGTCCTTGCCGGCGAACTGGCTGCCGATCGGGATGCGGCTCATGGACTCGACCCCGGAGGCGACGGCGACCTCGTACGCCCCGGCCATGACGCCCTGCGCGGCGAAGTGGAGCGCCTGCTGGCTGCTGCCGCACTGCCGGTCGACGGTGACGCCCGGGACGCTCTCCGGGTAGCCGGCGGCGAGGAGCGCCCAGCGCGCGGTGTTGCCGGCCTGCTCCCCGACCTGCCCGACGGCGCCGCTGATGACGTCGTCGATCACGACCGGGTCGATGCCGGTGCGCTCGACGATCGCGCGCAGCGCGTGGGCGTGCAGGTCGACGGGGTGGATGTCGGCGTACGCGCCACCGGGCTTTCCCTTGGCGAGCGGGGTGCGGACCGCGTCGACGATGACTGCAGCGTTCATGGCGTCCTCCTGAGGCTGTTTCAATGAAATGAAGTCAGGGTAGGAACGCTACGCTCTGGCTATCGATTCCTGAAGTCAGATGAGGAGTGAGGTGGACGACATGCGCCTGCACGCACCGCTCGACGACCGCACGGCGTGGTCGCCCGTGGGCCACTGCCCGATCGAGAAGGCGATCGCCGTGGTCGGCTCACGCCCGGCGATGCTGATCATGCGGGAGGCGCACTACGGCACCCGGCGCTTCGACGACTTCGTCACCCGCGTCGGCGTCGCCCCGGCCACCGCCTCGACCCACCTCCGCGCCCTCACCGACGCCGGCCTGCTCGAGCGGCAGCCCTACCAGGACGAGGGCGCTCGCACCCGCGACGAGTACGCGCTCTCCCCTGCCGGCGCCGACCTGATGCCGGTCGTGATCGGGCTGTTCTCGTGGGGGATGAAGCACACCGACGGCGTCGACGACCTCGAGTTCGCCCACGTGGGCTGCGCCGAGCCCGTCGACCTGCGCGTCGCCTGCGCCGCGGGCCACGAGGTCGGGGAGCAGGACGTCGAGGTACGGCTGCGCCGAGGGCGGCCCCGGCGCCGCGTGCGGGCGTAGGCTCAGCGACGTGGAGCAGGAACGCCCAGCCGTCCGCGAGTACGCCGCCGACGGGATCGTCGTGACGTGGGAGCCCGCGCGCTGCCGCCATGCCGCCGAGTGCGTGCGCGGACTGCCCGCGGTCTTCGACCGCGACGCCCGCCCCTGGATCGACCCGACGGGCGCGAGCGCCGACGAGATCGTCACCGTCGTCGACCGGTGCCCGAGCTTCGCCCTGGGTTACCGGACCGACGACGGCCGGGTGCGGACCGCTCCCACCGACTGACGGTCAGCGTGCGACGCGGAGGCCGGCCTGCGGCGTCAGCGTCAACCCCCGGCCCCGGATGAAGCTGGGACCTGCCGGGTCGCTCGTGACCGCCGGGACCGGCCCGGCGACGTACTCGACCCGGTGCGACGCGGCTCCGACGTCCGTCACCGAGGCACGGACGAGCACGGCACAACCTTCGGCGACGGGCGCTTCGTAGGCGATGTCGTCGTAGCCGGCGAAGGCGCCCTCGAGCCCGGAGAGCCTGCGGGCGATCTCGCGACGACTGTCGTCGAACGCGCGAAGGAGCGTCGCGACACTGAGCGTCGCACCCGGCTCGGGCACGAGGGTCTGCTCGATCTCCAGAATGCTCACGCGACCATCGTCGATCGGAGCTGCAGATGTCGTCCAATGCCCAATCGGACCAGCCTGCATGCCCACAGGACATGCGACGGCGAGCGGGCGGAGATGACGAAGGGCCGGGTCCCTGTCGGAACCCGGCCCTTCGTGTCGGTGGAGGTGAGGGGACTCGAACCCCTGACCCCCTGCATGCCATGCAGGTGCGCTACCAGCTGCGCCACACCCCCAACTCGTTGCTCCACCCACCGGCGGGGCAACGGGAAGGAATACTAGCCAACCCATCCGGCGAAGGTGAAATCCGGGGGTCGGATTCCGGCATTCAGGCGTTGTACGACGCCAGCGCCCACTCGCCCGTCGAGCGCTGCTCGAGCGTGACCCGCCCGCAGTTGCCGAGGGCGCGCAGGTCGCGCGCCTGCGTGAGCGGCCAGCCGAGGAACGCGACCAGGCCGGTGCGGGTCGCGGCGCCGTGGGAGACGGCGACGCCGCACTCCCCCGGGCCCAGCTGGGCGACGAGGTCGCGGAGGCAGGCGACGTAGCGGCCGGCGACCTCGGCGGGCGTCTCGCCGCCGGGGATGTCGGTCCAGTCGCCGCCGCGGAAGCGGACGAAGGCGGCCGGGTCGGCGGCCTCGAGCTCGGCATGGGTCAGGCCCTGGAACGACCCGAGGCGGAACTCCCGCAGCCGCTCGTCGTACGACGACACCAGTCCGCACTCCTTGGCGACCACCTCGGCGGTGACCCGGGCGCGGGCGAGGTCGCTGGTCCAGACCAGCGACGGCGACAGGGCCGCGACCAGCGGGGCGACCGTGCGGGCCTGCTCGAGGCCGACCTCGTCGAGCTCGGTGTCGAGCTGGCCCTGGACGCGGTGGGCGGCGTTCCAGGCGGTCCGGCCGTGCCGGAGCAGGACCAGGCGGCGAGGTGCCGGAGCGGTCACTCTGCCGACGGAGCGACCGGGCCGTTGACCTCGGCGGGCAGCTCGATCAGCGGGCAGTCGCGCCACAGCCGCTCGAGGGCGTAGAACTCGCGCTCCTCGGCGTGCTGGACGTGGATGACCACGTCGCCGTAGTCGAGCAGGATCCAGCGGCCGTCGCGGTGGCCCTCGCGGCGGATCGGCTTGGCGCCGAGCTCGCGGAGCTTGTCCTCGACCTCCTCGACGATGGCGCGGACCTGGCGGTCGTTGCCACCGGAGGCGAGCAGGAAGGCGTCGGTGATCGCGAGCTGCTCGCTCACGTCGAACGCGAGCTGGTCGGTGGCGAGCTTGTCGGACGCCGCGACCGCGGCGGCGCGGATCAGCTCGACGGCATGCTCAGTGGCGGTCATTCAGGTTCCGTTCCAGTGGTGGGCGCGTAGAGCCCGTGCTTGGTGATGTACTGCACGACGCCGTCGGGCACGAGGTACCAGACGGGCTGGCCGGCCCGCTGCCGCTCGCGGCAGTCGGTGGACGAGATCGCCAACGCCGGCACCTCCACCATGGTCACACGGTCGTGCGGGATCTTCGCCAACGTCGCGGGGTCCATGTCGGCTCCCGGCCGCGTGCAGCCGACGAAGTGGGCCAGGTCGAAGGCGTCCTCCGCGTCGTGCCAGCTGAAGATGTCGGTCAGTGCGTCGGCGCCGGTGATGAAGTACAGGTCGGCGTCCGGACGCTCGGCCCGGAGGTCGCGCAGCGTGTCGACGGTGTACGTCGGGCCCGACCGGTCGATGTCGACGCGGCTGACCGTGAACCGCGGGTTGGCGGCGGTCGCGATGACCGTCATCAGGTAGCGGTGCTCGGCCGGCGACACGTCACGGTCGGCCTTCTGCCACGGTTGGCCGGTGGGCACGAAGATGACCTCGTCGAGGCCGAACCAGCCCTGGACCTCCGAGGCGGCGACGAGGTGACCGTGGTGGATCGGGTCGAACGTGCCGCCCATCACCCCGATGCGGGTGCGGCCGTCGGCCCGTGACACGTCGGTCAGCTGTGCTCGCGGCCGCCGCCGAACCAGACGAGGCCGAGCAGCAGGAAGAGGAGGAAGGCCAGCACGCCACCACCGATGAACCACGGGTTCACGGCGGGCTCGCCGTGCTCCTCAGCGGCGCTGACGACGGCGAGGGCGGTGAGGCTGATCTGGCTGAGCATGGCCGGATCCTATCGGAGCGAGGCCGGACCGCGACATGCGGCGTCGGCAGGCGGCGCGACATGCCCGAGCGGAGCGAGGGCAGACAACTCAGTGGACGGCGAAGTCGACGCCCAGGAACAACAGCGTGAAACGGATCGAACGACCGACGAAGACGGTCGGGATGAACGCCCACAGCGGCATCTTCAGGATGCCGCCGATGGCCGCCATGGCGAGCAGCGGCGGGATGCCGGCGGAGGCGGCGACGAACATGACCGCGACGGCGTACCAGGGGCGGCCCTGCATGCGGCCCATCCACTTGTCGTACGACGCCTTGATCTTGGGTCCCGAGAGCTTCTTCTGGGCCCACGTCGACTCCGAGCCGCGCCGGGCGGCCTCGTAGACGATCACCTTGCCGACGGTGGCGCCGGCGCCGGCGGCGATGCCGAGCGAGATCGCGGCCGCCGTACCGCCCTCGGCGGCGCCGGCGCCGAGGATGTAGACCTCGATCGGGAGGAACGGGAGCAGGGCGGACGCGATGCTGAAGGCGAACGTCGTCAGCCACAGGATCATGCCGCGGCAGCCTCACGCTCGGGGACCGGCAGTCCCAGCTTCAGCAGCCAGCCGAGCGACACGCACTTCAGGACCAGCAGGCCCACCGCGATGATCGTCCCGAGCCAGACCCACCCGGTCGCCAACAGGATCACGGCGAAGGCACCGGAGTTGGCGGCCTTGCCGACGCGCGACCAGTTCCAGAGGTAGATCCGGCGGTCGATCACGTGGAAGTAGTTGGGGCTGCGGATCGGCCAGGCGAGGAAGGCCAGCGAGAGGTACATGTCGATGACCATGAACTCGAACAGGTAGATCGCGATCGGGATGCCGATCCAGGTCATCGGCTCGTCGCTGATCCAGCCGCCGGGCTGCAGCCAGACCAGACCGACGTAGAGCGCTCCGCAGCTGAGCCGGTCGCACATCATGTCGACGACCGCGCCCATCCGGGTCTCGCAGTCGCGCCAGCGCGCCCACTCCCCGTCGATGCTGTCGCCGACCCAGTAGGTCACCAGGCCGATGACGATCCAGGTCAGGCTGCTGTCGTACGCCGCCCAGACCGCGATCGCGAGGGTGATGACCGTCCGGACGAAGGTGATGATGGTGGCCCCGGTGAAGAGCCGTTCGACGGAGGGATCGGCGTAGATCCGGTCCGGGGAGCCTGCCATGCCGCGAAACCTACCGCGCGGCCCGAAGCGTCTCGACGACACTCCCCCGGGATCACCGCACCTTCACCCTCCGTCCACCTGCCCGCCCTAGCCTCGCGGCGTGATCTGGCTGGCCGTCCTGTTCGCCCTGGCGAGCGCCGCGACGACCGCCGTCTCCACCTCCACGCAGCACCTCGCCGCGTCCCGCGCACCGCTGGTCGCCGTGCTGCTCGCGGTCACGCTGGGGCCGGTCGGGTTCGGCTTCCACGTCCTCGCCCTCGACCACGGGCCCATCGGGCTGGTGCAGCCGATCGCGATCCTGGGCATCGTGCTCGCCGTACCGCTGCGGGCGCTGCTGGTCCGGACCCGGCCGGACCGGTCCGAGCTGGTCGCGGTCGCCGTCACCGGGCTGGCGATCGCCGCGCTGCTGCTCGCGACCGACGCGCGGGAGGCCGCGCAGGCCCCGGACCGCGGCGTGCTGCTCGCCTCCGTCGGCGCCCTCGCGCTCGTCGCGGTGCTGCTGGTCGCGGTTGCGGCCGGTGTGCCGCACCCGACCGGGCGGGCGTTCCTCCTCGGCAGCGCCTCGGGCATCCTCTTCGGCCTGATGTCGGTGCTGATCGAGGCCGACCAGCTGCGCTGGGCACTCGTCGCCTGCGGCGTCAGCGGGGTCGCGGTCAACCAGCTGGCCTACCGCGCGGCGCGGCTGTCGGCCTCGATGCCCGTGCTCAACGTGGTCAACTGCCTGCTCACACTGGGCTTCGCGCACCTGCTGCTCGGCGAGGTGCCCCACCACGACGGCCCGTCGGTCACGGCCTCGGCGGCCGCGATCGCCGCGATGGCGTGGGGGTTGTGGCGACTGGCGTCAGCGGACGTGGCCGTCGCCGATGACGACGTACTTGGTGGAGGTCATCTCGGGCAGGCCCATCGGGCCGCGAGCGTGCAGCTTCTGGGTGCTGATGCCGATCTCGGCACCGAAGCCGAACTCGCCACCGTCGGTGAACCGCGTGGAGGCGTTCACCAGCACGGCGGCTGAGTCGACCTCGGCCACGAACCGGCGGGCGGCACCCTGGTCCTCGGTCACGATCGCGTCGGTGTGCCCGCTCGACCAGGTGCGGATGTGCTCGAGCGCCGCGTCCAGGTCCGGTACGACGCGCGCGGCGATGTCGAGCGAGAGGTACTCGGTGCCCCAGTCCTCGTCGGTGGCTGCGACCACGCCGTCGTAGCCGCCGAACGCCTCGTCGCCGTGGATGGTCACCTCGGCGGCCTGCAGGGCCGCGACGACGCGCGGCAGGAACTCGTCGGCGACGTCGGCGTGCACGAGCAGCGACTCGGCGGCGTTGCACACGCTGGTCCGGTGGGTCTTGGCGTTGAGCACCAGCGGCAGCGCCTTGTCGAGGTCGGCCGCCCGGTCGACGTAGACGTGGCAGTTGCCGACGCCCGTCTCGATGACCGGCACCGTCGAGTCGTTGACGACCGACTGGATCAGGCCGGCACCACCGCGCGGGATGAGCACGTCGACGAGGCCGCGCGCCCGCATCAGCGCCTTGACGCTGTCGTGGGAGTCACCGGGGACCAGCTGGACCACGTCGGCGGCGAGGCCGGAGGCGGCGATCGCGTCGCGCAGGACGGCGACGATGGCCGCGTTGCTGGAGCGGGCCGAGGAGCTGCCGCGCAGCAGCACGGCGTTGCCGGACTTGAGGCAGATCCCGGCGGCGTCGGCGGTGACATTGGGCCGCGCCTCGTAGATCATCCCGACGACACCGAAGGGCACCCGGACCTGGCGCAGCTCGAGGCCGTTGGCGAGCACGCCGCCGCGGACCACCTCCCCCACCGGGTCGGCGAGGCCGGCGACGTCGCGCAGGCCCTGGGCCATGCCGGCGAGCCGGTCGTCGGTCAGGCGCAGCCGGTCGATGATGTTGGGCGGGGTGCCGTCGGCCTCGGCGCGGGCGACGTCCTCGGCGTTGGCGGCGAGCAGCTCCGGCGCGCGGGCGAGCAGCGCCTCGGCCATCGCCTCGAGCGTGGCGTCCTTCTGCGCCCGCGTCGCGAGGGCCAGCCCACGACTGGCGACCCGCGCCCGCTGGGCGACCTCACGTACGGCGACCTCGGCACTCATGTGCCCAAGGATAGGGCGGTTCCGGGGCCGGCCGGGACCGTGCTCAGCCCGGCTCAGGCGCAGGGACGCCGGGTCGGCCGGACACCCGGGCGGTGGGTGGCGTCCCGGTCGGACCACATCCGCCACCACTGCTCGACGTAGGCGCGGGCGACCCGGGCGTCGTTCAGCTCGAAGGTCACCTCGTCGCTGCTGGTCCCGGGCGGCGACCAGTTCTCGGAGCCGGTCCACACCGCACGGGCACCCCGTCCGCGGAACAGGCCGTTGACGGTGACGTACTTGAGGTGGGAGTAGCAGCGCGAGCCGATCACCGTCCGGTCCCCGCTGGTCGCCGGCTTCTCGCCCCAGTCCCAGTCGGCCACTCGGACGGGGATCCCGGCGTTGCGCAGGATCCGCACGACGGGCGCACTGACGACCGAGCCGATGACGTAGACGCGGCATCCCTCCCGCTGCATCGAGGCCAGCTCGCCGGCCAGCCGCTCACCGCGGGTGGCGTACCAGGCGTACATGTTCACGCGCACCACGGTGCGCCCGCCGACGCCGAAGCCCGCGGGCGCGCGGCAGCCGACCTGCCGAAGCCGGCGCAGCTGCGGGTCCGTGGTGGCCAGCCGCGTGCGGGTGACCGAGGAGACGACGGGGCGCTGGAAGTCCGCGCTCACGCCGTCGGTCTGGTAGGTCACGTAGCGCGGCGACACCGGCCGGTCCCTCTTGAGCTGGTCGAAGATCGCGACCCAGGTCGCGAAGAGGGTTTCGTCGCCGTAGACCGTGATCGCGTCGTTCCACTGTCCGTTGGCCGCGGCCCGCCCCAGGTTGCTGGAGCTGCTGATCACCACCGAGCGGGCGCCGCCGGCCTGGGTGAATGAGTAGATCTTCATGTGCAGGTTGCCGGTGCTGCTGCCGTTGCGGCACGCCGCCCTGCAGATCACCAGGAAGCTGCCGCGGGACGGGTTCGCGCCGAGCCGGTGCTGCAACCGCCGGATCACGGGGTTGACCAGGTTGTCGTTGACGACGATCTGCACCCGGACCCCGCGCGCCCGCGCCTGGAGCAGGAGGTCGGCGGTGTCGACCCGGTCGATGTTGTAGGTCGCGAGACGGATCGTGGCCCCGGCCGGGGTGTGGCGGATCGCCTCGTGCACACGCGCGATCACCCGCCTGCGCGCCGTGGCGACGCCGGTCGGGTCGTTGAACACCGGCCTCGTGTCGGGCAGCCACGGGGCCGCCGTCGTACGCCCGACGGCGGGCGGCGCGGCCTCCCCGGGGACGACCACGGACACCAGCAGCACCATCACGACCGTCGCCGACCAACGGAGAATCCTCGACCCGAGCACCCAATGAATGTATATCGGTCTACTTACTTGACTCAACTCGGGCGCAACCGAACGGGCGTTCCGCGCGTCTGGAGGACCGGGGGAACCAGAACCCACCTCAGGAGGAAACCCAGTGAAGCTGCGTCTCGGCGTGACCGCCACCGCTCTCGCGACCACGGCACTCACCGCGCTCACGGCAGTGTCCGCACCATCGGCCCGGACCGCGGAACCGCCGCCGGCCGGGCCACCGATCTCGTTGACCGGCCCGGCCTCCGTCACGGTGGAGTCCTACGACGGCTCCCTCTACGGCGACATCGGGCTGAACCTGCTCGCCCACGACCGGGCGTTCGAGGTCCGCTCGTACCGGACGAGGTGGAGCAACCCGATCGAGACCTACTGGCAGTCGCCCGACGGCCCGGTCATGATCCCGGCCGGCGCGAACGACCGGTGGGAGGCGCTCGACAACTTCCTCGTGGTCGACTTCAAGCGCCCCAGCGACGGCACCCTGGTCCGGACACGGACCCTCGACGTCTGCCTCAACCAGTGGAACACCCAGCGGACCGCTCCGGACGCCCCGCTCCGCTCGCCGTACCCGACCGGGTGCCCCGGCAGCCCGTTCACCCTCGGCTCCGTTCAGGGCATCCAGCGCGACTGGGTCAGCAACGTGGACGTCAGCGGCACCGGCCCGGCGCTCCGCCTCCCCGTCGGCCGGTACGACGTGGTGGCCCGGATCGCGAGCCGCTACGTCACCGCACTCGGGATGGACCCGGCCGACGCCCGTCGCACCTATCGCCTCGTCGTCAAGAAGGGGGTCGACGGCGGGTACGAGAAGCGCACCACCCCCACCGGTACGACGGAGCGGCTGCGGGCCGCCACGAGGCCCAGCACGGCCCGGGCGGGCGCGCCCGGCGACGCCCTCCCCGACCTGCGCTCGCTGCCGGCGTCCGGCCTGCAGCTCTCGGAGGACAAGCGGTACCTGCGCTTTTCCGCGACCGTGTGGAACGGCGGCGACGGCCCGATGGTCGTCGACGGCTTCCGCCGCGGCACCCAGGACGTGATGGACGCCTACCAGTACTTCATCGACTCCGACGGCAACCAGACCGGCTACCAGCAGGTCGGGACGATGATCTGGCACACCGCGCCGACCCACAACCACTGGCACTTCAAGGACTTCGCGAAGTACTCCCTGCTGCGCGAGGACCTCTCGCAGGTCGTGGTCTCGCGCAAGGAGTCGTTCTGCCTCGCCAACACCGACGCCGTCGACTACACGGTGCCGGGCGCGGACTGGCAGCCGGAGAACACCGACCTGCACACGTCGTGCGGCGACCGCAGCTCGATCTCGTTGCGCGAGGTGCTCTCCTCCGGCTCCGGCGACACCTACGCGCAGTTCCGCGCCGGCCAGGCCTTCCGGATCGACAACCTCCCCAACGGCTTCTACTACATCGCCGTCGAGGCCAACCCGAACCGCAACCTGGTCGAGTCCAGCACCACCAACAACCGGGCGCTGCGCAAGATCCGGCTCAGCGGCTCGCTCGCCAACCGCAAGGTGAGCTTCTACCGCGTCGGGCTCGTCGACGACCACGGGTACGGGGTCGAGGAGGAGCACTGATCCTCGGCCGGAACGGCGAACGCCGCGGTGACCGTGAGGTCACCGCGGCGTTCGCGTCGTACGGGGAGCTTCTCAGCCCTTGCGCTTCTCGATCTCCGCGGTCGCGGCCGGGAGGACCGAGTGCAGGTCGCCGACGACGCCGAAGTCCACGAGCTCGAAGATCGGGGCCTCCTCGTCCTTGTTGACGGCGACGATCGTCTTCGAGGTCTGCATGCC
Source organism: Nocardioides sp. Root240 (assembly GCF_001428825.1). Classification (GTDB taxonomy): domain Bacteria; phylum Actinomycetota; class Actinomycetes; order Propionibacteriales; family Nocardioidaceae; genus Nocardioides. Next base: position 43,488 of record NZ_LMIT01000013.1, read on the forward strand.
GGCGCGGTGCTGGATCGCACCGGAGATGCCGTTGGCGACGTAGAGCTGCGGCGAGACGACCTTGCCGGTCTGGCCGACCTGGAAGGTGTGCGGCTTCCAGCCGGAGTCGACGGCGGCACGCGAGGCGCCGACGGCCGCGCCGAGCGCGTCCGCGAGACCCTCGACCGCGGTGAAGTCACCGCCGGTGCCACGACCACCGGAGACCACGATGGCGGCCTCGGTGAGCTCGGGGCGGCCGGTGGCCTGGCGCGGCTGCGACGCCACGATCTGTGCGGTCTTGGCGGCGTCGGAGATCGACGCGGCGAACTCCTCGACGGCACCGGCGCCGGCACCCTCCTCGGGCGCGGCGGCGTTGGGCTTGACCGCGATGATCGGCGTGCCCTTGACGACCTTGGCGTCGACGGTGAAGTTGCCGGCGAAGACCGACTGCGTGGTGACGATGTCGTCACCGTTCACCTGGACGTCGACGGCGTCGGTGATCAGGCCCGAGGAGAGCTTGATCGCGAGGCGGCCGGCGATCTCCTTGCCCTCGGCCGAGGCCGGGATCAGGATCGCGGCGGGCGAGGCCTTCTCGGCGAGCTGCTGGAGCACCTCGGCCTTGGGGGCCACGAGGTAGCCCTTGATCTCGGCGTCGTCGACGACGTAGACCTTGTCGGCGCCGTAGGCCTTGACCGCGTCGGCGACGGCGGCGGACTTGTCGGCACCGCCGATGAAGACAGCGGACGGCGAGCCGATGCGCTTGGCGATGGCCAGCAGCTCGTAGGTGGGCTTGCGGACCGCGCCGTCGACGTGGTCGACCAGAACGAGAACTTCAGACATGACTATTCGATCCCTTCTGGCTTCTCAGATGAACTTCTTGGACGCGAGGAAGTCGACCAGCGCCGTGGCGCCCGAGCCGTCCTCGTCCTTGACGATCTCGCCGGCGGTGCGCGGCGGGCGGGCGGTGACGTTCTCGACCGTGGTCCAGGCGGCACCCAGGCCGACCTCGGACGCGTCGACACCGAGGTCGGCGAGCGAGAAGGTGTCGAGCGGCTTCTTCTTGGCCGCCATGATGCCCTTGAACGACGGGTAGCGGGCCTCGCCCGACTGGTCGGTCACCGAGAGGACCAGCGGCAGGGTGCCACCGACGACCTCGGTGGCGGTGTCGCCGTCGCGCTTGATGCGGACCTGGTCGCCCTGGGTCTCGACGACCGCGGCGAGGGTGACCTGCGGGAGGCCGAGCCGCTCGGCGAGCATCGCCGGGACGACGCTCAGGCCGCCGTCGGTCGACGCGAGGCCACCGACGACCAGCTCCGGGACACCGATCTTCTCGATCGCCTTGGCGAGCACGAGCGAGGTCGCGACGGCGTCGGAGCCGGCGATCGCGTCGTCCTGCACGTGGACGGCCTTGTCGGCGCCCATCTGCAGCGCCTTGCGGACAGCGGCCTCGGCCTCGGCCGGGCCGACGGTCAGCGCGGTGACGGTGATCTCCTCGTCCGCGCGCTTCTCCTTGATCTGGAGGGCCTGCTCGACGGCGTACTCGTCGAGCTCGGACAGCAGACCGTCGACACCGACGCGGTCGACGGTGTTGTCCGCCTCGAACTTCCGGTCACCCGTCGCGTCCGGGACGTACTTCACAAGGACGACAATGTTGGAGAGAGTCATGGTTGTGGCCGGACCGGCCCCTTCCTGTGCTTCGTGAGTCCCCGCCGCGTGGCCCGCGGGCAGGGAGCAACTGAGTCCGTTGCCGGACAGCGTCTTGCAGGTTACCGCCCGGTCATACGACGGGGAATCGGCGTCTCAGTGGACTACCTCACACGAGGTCGCCCACCGCGACGTGCTCAGGGCCGCAGGATCCGCTCGAGGATCCGGCCCAGGACGAGGTAGACGACACAGGCGATGCCGTAGTTGAACAGCGCCGTCTTGACCTCGCCGTTCGGGTTCTCGAACGCCTTGACCGGGTTGTCCAGGTCGAAGAAGCCGAGGTCGAAGGCGTTGGCCATGTCACGGACCGTCTGCACCAGCTGGTTCTGCTCGTTGGCCTTGAGGGCGAACGAGAAGGCCGCGGCCGCGAGGATCAGGCCCAGGGTCATGCACACGATCCACGCCACCCGGGCCGCGGTGTCGCGCACCCGCGCGGTCATCAGGACCCGCCGGTCAGGACCCGCCGGGACGGGCGGAGCCGGCTGGTCGCGCTGGTCGGGCTGGTCGGTCCCGGCGCGGTCGGTCCCGGCGCGGTCGGCCGCGTGGGCCCCCAGCGCCGGCTTGTCGTCGTCCTCGGCCATCCTGCTCACTGTCCTTCGAAGGTGGCCTTGCCCGGGCCGTTCTCGATGAACGACTGCATCCCGGTCCGGCTGTCCTGCGTGGCGAACACTGCCGAGAAGTGCTGCCGCTCGATCTGCAGACCGGTCTCGAGGTCGGCCTCGAGGCCCCGGTCCACGGACTCCTTGATCGCCCGCAGCGCGTACGGCGCGGCGGTGGCGAACTTCGACGCCCAGGCCACGGCCTCGGCGTACACGTCGGCGGCCGGGACCACCCGGTCGGCGAGGCCGATGGCGAGCGCCTCCTCGGCCTTGACGAAACGGCCGGTGAAGAGCAGGTCCTTGGCCTTGGCCGGACCCACGAGGCGCGGCAGGCGCTGCGTGCCGCCGGCGCCGGGGATGATGCCGAGCAGGATCTCGGGCTGGCCGAGGACCGCGTTGTCGGCGACGAAGCGCACGTCCGCGGCCATGGCGAGCTCGCAACCGCCTCCGAGGGCGTAACCGTTGACCGCGGCGACGACGGGCTTCGGGATGCGCGCGATCGAGTTGACGGCGTTCTGGAGCTTCTCCACCCGGTCGACCATGTCCGTGTAGGACATGTCGGCCATCTGCTTGACGTCGTTGCCGGCAGCGAAGACCTTCTCGCCGCCCCAGACCACGACGGCACGGACGTCGGAGCGGTCGGTCGCCTCGGCCGCGGTGAGCGTGAGCTCGTCCTGGACCTGGAGACTGATCGCGTTCATCGCCTTGGCGCGGTCCAGACGGATCGTCCCGACACCGTCGGCAACCTCCAGGCGCACGAACTCGCTGGTCATCTGCTCCCTCTCGATGGAACTGCTCGGTGGGCTTGGGCCCCCGTCCCGCATTCTGCCGCTACCCAGCGGCGTCGGTCACATGAACCCGTCCCTTGGGCGCGTCGCCGGATCGGCGACCCTGCACAATGGGCCGGGTGACCCCCAGCCTGTGGAAGTCTCTCGGCGAACAGGCCGAGGTGTGGCCCGGCCGCAACTGGCCCTTCGGCGCGACCTGGTCGGCGGAGTCCACCAACTTCGCGGTCTACGCCCCCAACGCCACCAGCGTGTGGCTGTGCCTGGGGCTCGAGGGACCGGGAGACGCCGAACGCCGCTACGCCCTGACCGAGCAGTCGCTCGGCATCTGGCACGGTGCCCTGCCCGACGTCGCGCCCGGGACCCGCTACGGCTACCGGGTCGACGGCCCCTCGGAGCCGGACGAGGGACTGCGCTTCGATCCCGACGTACGACTGCTCGATCCGTACGGCCTCGCCACCGCGGGTGTCGCCGGCGACGCGTGGAGTGTCGTGGTCGACCCCTCGTTCGACTGGGGCGACCAGACGCCGATCAAGCGGCGCTGGCTCGACACGGTCATCTACGAGCTGCACGTCAAGGGGTTCACGAAGCTGCACGACCGGATCCCCGAGGAGCTGCGCGGCACGTACGCCGGCCTCGGCCACCCCGTCGTGACGCAGTACCTCAACGACCTCGGCATCACGGCGGTCGAGCTGCTGCCGGTGCACCAGTTCTTCTCCGAGCCGGCGCTCGTCGAGCGCGGGACGGTCAACTACTGGGGCTACAACTCGATCGGCTACTTCGCCCCGCACGCGGCGTACTCCTCCTCCGGTGACCGCGGCCAGCAGGTCACCGAGTTCAAGGAGATGGTCCGCAACCTGCACGCCTCGGGCATCGAGGTGATCCTCGACGTCGTCTACAACCACACCGCCGAGGCGGGGCGCGAGGGGCCGACGTACTCCTTCCGGGGGCTGGACGACCGCGGCTTCTACCGCCGCAACCCACCCGGGCTGGACGGCGACCCGGACTACGACGACACCTACTGGGACGTCACCGGGTGCGGCAACACGGTCAACTCCGAGGACCCGCTGGCGCTGCGGCTGATTCTCGACTCGCTGCGCTACTGGGTCACCGAGATGCACGTCGACGGCTTCCGCTTCGACCTGATGTCGGCGATCACCCGCACCGCCGGGCCGGACGCGATCCGCGTCGACATGGCCTGCAAGCTGCTGATCGCCATCGGCCAGGACCCCGTGCTGCGGCACGTGAAGCTGATCGCCGAACCGTGGGACGTGTCGATGGACGGCTACCTCGTCGGCGGGATGCCGCCGCCGTGGGTGGAGTGGAACGACCAGTACCGCGACACGATCCGCGACTTCTGGCGCGGCCAGACCGCCGGGACGCAGAGCGTCGCGACCCGCCTCGCCGGCTCCTCGGACCTGTACGCCGATGACGGCCGCTCGGCGTACAACTCGGTCAACTTCGTGACCGCCCACGACGGGTTCACCGTGCGCGACCTCGTGTCCTACGACACCAAGCACAACGAGGCCAACGGCGAGGACAACCGCGACGGCACCGACAACAACCGCTCCTGGAACCACGGCGTCGAGGGCGAGACGTCCGATGCCGAGGTGGTCGCGCTGCGCCGGCGCCAGGCGGCGAACCTGATGGCCACCCTGTGCCTGTCGAACGGCGTGCCGATGCTGACCGCCGGCGACGAGCGCGGCCGCACCCAGCAGGGCAACAACAACGCCTACTGCCAGGACAACGAGATCTCGTGGGTCGACTGGCGCGCCGACGACGCCTGGCTCGACGTCTACGCCGTCACGCGCGCGGCGCTGCGGCTGCGTCGCGAGCACCCGGCACTGCGCCAGCGGCACTGGTTCGAGGGACGCCCCACCATCGTCGGCGGCCCCAAGGACCTCGCCTGGCTGCACCCGTCAGGGCGCGAGATGACCGACGAGGACTGGTACGACGCCGCGTTGCGCACCGTCGGGATGTTCGTCTCCGGCCGCCCGCTGCGCCAGCCCGGCCCGCGCGGCGAGCAGCAGATCGACACCTCGTTCCTGATCTGGTTCCACGCCGGCGCCGACCCCGTCGAGGTGTACCTGCCCGACAACGACTGGGTCTCCGCGGGATCGGTCGTGCTCTCGACCGATGCCGGGCTGCCGGACGGGACACGGGTCGAGGTCGGTGGGGTGCTGACGATCGGGCCGCGGAGCGTGGTGGTCATGCAGGAGGCGTCAGCCTGAGGGCGCTGGCGGCACCACGAACCGTGAGCCGTGGCACCACGAACCGTGAGCCGTGGCACCACGAACCGTGAGCNCGGCCGTGGCACCGCTGGACGACCACCAGTCACACCTCAGGGTGCCGACAGCCAGGGTTCGTGGTGCCAACACGCACGGTTCGTGGTGCCAACACGCACGGTTCGTGGGTCAGGCGAGCGCGACGACCCCCAGCTCGGCGGGCGCCACCATGAGCGGGTGCTTCGGGACCACCCGGACGGTGTAGCCGAACGGGCCGGGGCGGCCGAGCTCGAGGTCGCCGTCGAAGCGGTGGCGGCCGCCGTCGTACGACTCGACGAGGCGCAGCGGCGCGACGGCGGTGTCGACGAGGTCGTCCTCGGCGTCCACGCGGCCGTGGACCAGCTGGACCTCGACGTCGCCGGGGGCGAGCTCGCCCAGGGCGACGTAGGCGTGCACCGCGAGGCCCGCACCCACCTCGACCGTGTCGCCGACGCCGGCGGCCTCGACGTGCTCGACGCGGACGCCGTCCCAGGCGCCGCGGACCCGTGCCTTCCAGGACGCGAGGTCGCGCGCCCCGTCAGGAGTCGAGGCGAGCAGGCGGGAGTAGGCGGCGGCCGGGGCGTAGAGCTTCGCGATGTAGTCGCGGACCATGCGGGTCGCGAGCACCTTCGGACCGAGCTGGGCCCAGGTGTGGCGCAGCATCTCGACCCAGCGCACGGGGACACCGTCGGCGTCCACGTCGTAGAAGCGGGGGGCGACCTCGTTCTCGATGAGGTCGTAGAGGGCCGCTGCCTCGAGGTCGTCGCGCTTGTCGGAGTAGTCCTCGAGCCCGTCGGCCGACGGGATCGGCCAGCCGAACTCCGGCTCGTACCACTCGTCCCACCAGCCGTCGAGGATCGACAGGTTGAGGCCGCCGTTGAGCGAGGCCTTCATGCCGGAGGTGCCGCAGGCCTCGTAGGGACGCAGCGGGTTGTTGAGCCACACGTCGCAGCCGGGGTAGAGCGGCTGCGCGAGCGCGATGTCGTAGTTGGGCAGGAACACGATCCGGTGGCGGACGTCCTCGGCGTCGGCGAAGCGGACCAGCTCCTGGATCAGCCGCTTGCCGCCGTCGTCGGCGGGGTGCGCCTTGCCGGCGACGACCAGTTGGACTGGACGCTCGGGGTGCAGCAGTAGCGCCTTGAGGCGCTCGGGGTCGCGCAGCATCAGCGTCAGCCTCTTGTACGACGGCACCCGGCGCGCGAAGCCGATGGTCAGCACGTCCGGGTCGAGCGCGTCGTCGATCCAGCCGAGCTCGGCGGGCGCGGCGCCGCGCTTCTCCCACGACTTGCGCAGCCGGCGCCGGGCGTCGGCGACCAGCCGTTCGCGCAGGGCACGCTTGGTGCTCCAGACGTCCGTACCGGCCACCTTCTCGAAGGCAGCCCAGAACGCCTCGGTGTCGTCGCCCTCCCAGTCGGCGCCCTGGGCGGACGCCAGGGCGACCACCTCGGGCGCGACCCAGGTCGGCGCGTGCACGCCGTTGGTGATCGACGTGATCGGGACCTCGGCCTCGTCGAAGGCCGGCCACAGGCCGTTGAACATCCCACGGCTCACGTGACCGTGCAGTTGCGAGACGCCGTTGGCGCGCTGGGCGAGCCGGAAGCCCATCACCGCCATGTTGAACACGCCCGGGTCGCCGCCCTCGTAGTCCTCGGAGCCGAGGCCGAGCACCAGCTCGACGGGGACGCCGGGGGTGGAGCCCTGCTCGCCGAGGTACTGCTCGACGAGCGTCCGCGGGAACCGGTCGATGCCGGCGGGAACCGGCGTGTGCGTGGTGAAGACGGTCGACGTACGACCGATCTCCAGGGCGGTCGCGAAGTCCAGGTCGCTGTCGGCCGTCAGCTCACGGATCCGCTCGACGCCGAGGAAGCCGGCGTGGCCCTCGTTGGTGTGGAACACCTCGGGCGCGGGGGCACCGGTGATGCGCGAGTACGCCCGCAGCGCCCGCACGCCGCCGACGCCCAGGAGCAGCTCCTGGCGCAGGCGGTGCTCGGTGTTGCCGCCGTAGAGACGGTCGGTGATCAGCCGGTACTGCTCGGGGTTCTCCTCGAAGTCGGTGTCGAGCAGCAGCAGCGGCACGCGCCCGACCGACGCCACCCAGATCCGGGCCAGCAGGTCAGGGCCACCGGGCATCCGGATCGAGATGGTGGCGCGGTTGCCGTCGTGTTCGTGGAGCAGCGAGATCGGCAGCCCGTCGGGGTCGAGCACCGGATAGCTCTCGACCTGCCAGGCCTCGCGGGACAGCGCCTGCTTGAAGTAGCCGTGGCGGTAGAGCAGACCGACGCCGACGATCGGCGCACCCAAGTCGCTGGCGGCCTTGAGGTGGTCGCCGGCGAGGATGCCGAGGCCGCCGGAGTACTGCGGCAGCACGGCCGTGATGCCGAACTCCGGCGAGAAGTAGGCGATCGACGCTGGCCAGGTCTCGTCGGGCGCGGCGGCGGAGGCGCGCTGGTACCACCGCTCCCCGGTCAGGTACGACGCCAGGTCCGCACGCACGTCCGCGACCCGGGCGACGTACCCCTCGTCGGCGGCGAGCTCGGCCCACCGCTCCCCCGGGACCTCGCCGAGCAGTCGCAGCGGGTCGTGGCCGACCTCGTGCCACCGGTCCGCATCGATCTCCTCGAAGAGCGCCTGGGTCGGTGGGTGCCACGACCAGCGCAGGTTGGCGGCGAGCTCACCCAGCGAGGCAAGCGCGTCGGGCAGGACGGGGCGGACCGTGAACCTCCGGATCGCACGCATGGCTCCGACGGTAACCAATCTGACTTGAACGATCCAATGGCCGGCTCGCACCGTGGTCGCCGGGATTTGCCTGCGACAGGCCGTAACCCGGCGGGACCACGGTGGTTGGGCACGGCAGCGGACGGGCGAGGCGGGTCATGGGGGCTGCCTCGCTCGTCCTCCGTCTTGTTCAGCAGTCTCCTAGGCTGGCCCGCGATGAGCACCCCACTCCGCTCGGTCGCCGAGCACCAGCAGCACGTCACTTTCCTGCTCGCCCCCGCCGGCGGCCCGAGCGCCTGGCCGACCGAGACCGTGCCGACCGCGGAGGCCCGCGGGCGGGTGCTGGCCGAGCCGGTCCGGGCGAGCGAGCCGCTGCCGTCCTTCGACAACTCCGGCATGGACGGGTACGCCGTGCGCGCGGCCGACGTGGCCGGCGCCACCGACGCCACGCCCGTGACCCTGCCCGTCGAGGGCGACATCCCGGCGGGCGCACCGGTGGGCGAGCTCGCGCCCGGCACCACGCTGCGCATCATGACCGGCGCGCCGGTCCCCCGCGGCGCCGACGCGGTGGTTGAGGTCGAGGTCACCGACGGTGGCACCGAGACCGTCACGATCTCGGCGTCCCGAGAGGCCGGGAGCTTCGTCCGGCCGGTCGGCGGTGACGTCGCGGTGGGCGACGAGGTGCTCGCCGCCGGGGCGCTGCTGGGCGCCGCCCAGCTCGGCGTGCTCGCGGCGCTCGGCGTGGCCGAGGTCGTCGTACGACGGCGCCCCCGCGTGCTCGTCGTGTCGACCGGCTCCGAGCTGGCCGAGGACCCGGTGCCGGGCTCGGGCCAGATCCGCGACGCCAACGGCGCCCTGCTCGCCGCCGCCGTCGAGGAGGCCGGCGCGGACGCGGTCCGCAGGCTGTGGGTCGCCGACGACGTCCCGAGCTTCCTTTCCCTGCTCGACGCCGAGACGGCTGGTGGCCAGGTCGACCTGGTGCTGACCTCCGGCGGCGTGAGCGCGGGCGCCTACGAGGTGGTCAAGGATGGTCTGGGCCCGCGCGGGGTGGAGTTCGTGAAGGTCGCCATGCAGCCCGGGATGCCGCAGGGCTCGGGCCTCGTCGGCGGTACGCCGGTGGTGTGCCTGCCGGGCAACCCGGTCAGCGCGCTGACGTCGTACGAGGTGTTCGTGCGACCCGCGCTGCGCGCCGCCTTCGGCCACCCGCGCCCCCACCGGCCCGTCGTCCGCGCGACCCTCACCGAGGCCCTCACGCCGCTGCGCACCAAGCAGCAGTGGCGGCGTGCCCGCCTCGACCGCGATGCCGGGACGGTCACGCCGTGGGGCCCGCCGGGGTCGGGCTTCCTCGGCTGGTTCGCCGGCGCGGACGCACTGATCGACCTCTCCCCCGGCGACGAGGAGCTCGCCGTAGGCACCACCGTCGAGGTCTGGGACTTGGCGCTGTCCTGAGACCCGATAGGTTCGACGCATGGTCGGACGCATCCCCGTCATCGACGTCAAGCCGGTTCTCGAGACCGGGCCGGCCGAGGGACCGCTCCCGGCGAAGGCCAGTGTCGGCGAGCCGTTCCCCGTCAGCGCCACGGTCTTCCGCGAGGGCCACGACCGCCTCGGCGCCGAGGTCGTGCTCGTGGGCCCCGACGGGCGGCGACGACCACCCGTCCGGATGGCCCCGCGGCCGGCGGTCGACCGCTACTCCGTCGACCGGTACGACGCCTGGGTCACCCCCGACGCGCCCGGCTCGTGGGCCTTCGAGATCCACTCGTGGTCGAGCCCGCTCGGCACCTGGTTCCACGACGCGGGCATCAAGATCCGCGCCGGCGTGGACGTCGAGCTGATGTTCACGGAGGGCCGGCTCCTGGTCGAGCGGGTCCTCGCCGGCGGCGGCCTGACGAAGGCCGAGCAGGCGACCCTGAAGGCCGCCGGCGCGGCGGCGGGCGACACCACCCGACCCGTCGAGGCGCGGCTCGCGCAGCTGGAGTCACCCGAGGTGGTCGCCACGCTCGAGGCGCACCCGCTCCGCGACCTGCTGACGGTGACGGGTCCCTTCCCGGTGTTCGTCGACCGGCCCGCCGCGCGCTTCGCGAGCTGGTACGAGTTCTTCCCGCGCTCCGAGGGCGCGACCTACGACCGCAGGACCGGGGAGGTCGTCTCCGGGACCTTCGCCACCGCCACCGAGCGACTGCCCGCGGTCGCCGCGATGGGCTTCGACGTGCTCTACCTGCCGCCGATCCACCCGATCGGCGAGGTCAACCGCAAGGGACCCAACAACGCCGTCCTGCCCGACGGCGAGCCGACCCCCGACGACTGGCCCGGGTCGCCGTGGGCGATCGGCAGCCGCCACGGGGGGCACGACGCGATCCATCCCGACCTCGGCACGTTCCAGGACTTCGACGCCTTCGTCGCGGCCGCCAACGCGCAGGGCCTGGAGGTGGCGCTGGACCTCGCGCTGCAGTGCGCGCCCGACCACCCGTGGGTCGCGGCGCACCCGGAGTGGTTCACGACGCGGGCCGACGGCACGATCGCGTACGCCGAGAACCCGCCCAAGAAGTACCAGGACATCTACCCGGTCAACTTCGACAACGACCCCGGGGGCATCGCCGCCGAGGTGCTGCGCGTCGTCCGGCTGTGGATGGCGCACGGCGTGCGCACCTTCCGCGTCGACAACCCGCACACCAAGCCGGTGGCGTTCTGGCAGTGGCTGCTCGCGGAGGTGCGGCGGACCGATCCCGACGTGGTCTTCCTGTCCGAGGCGTTCACGAAGCCGCCGATGATGCAGACCCTCGGCGCGATCGGCTTCCACCAGTCGTACACGTACTTCACGTGGCGCACCGAGAAGGTCGACATCGAGGACTACCTGCGCGAGGTGAGCCAGGAGTCGGCCCACCGGGTGCGGCCGAACTTCTTCGTCAACACCCCCGACATCCTCCACGAGTTCCTGCAGTACGGCGGGCCGGGCGCCTTCCGGATCCGGGCCGCGCTGGCGGCGCTGTCGTCGCCGCTGTGGGGCATGTACGCCGGCTACGAGCTCGGCGAGCACGTCGCCGTACGACCGGGCAGCGAGGAGTACCTCGACTCGGAGAAGTACCAGGTGCGGGTGCGTGACTGGGCCGCGGCGACGGCGCCGGGCACGGTGGGCGCCGACCTGACGGCGTACGTCACGATGCTCAACACCGTGCGCCGCGCCCACCCCGCGCTGCAGCTGCTGCGCAACCTCACCGTGCACCGCACGGACTCCGAGCACATCCTGTGCTTCTCGAAGGTGGCCGCCCTCCCCGACGGCAGCAGTGACCGCGTGATCGTGGTGCTCAACCTCGACCCGCACCAGCCGCGCGAGACGATGGTCCACCTCGACCTGGCCGCCCTCGGGCTGGCGCCGCACTCGTCGTACGCCGTCCACGACGAGGCCACCGGCGAGGACTGGACCTGGGGCGAGCACAACTACGTCCGGCTCGCACCCGCGCAGCCAGCGCACATCCTCGTCGTGAAGGGAGCCGCCGGATGACGGCGACGGAGCAGGTCGTGCTGAACGACGAGCCGGACTGGTTCCGGAGGGCCGTCTTCTACGAGGTGCTGGTGCGGTCCTTCCGCGACTCCAACGCCGACGGCACGGGCGACTTCCGCGGGCTCACCGAGAAGCTCGACTACCTGCAGTGGCTCGGCGTCGACTGCCTGTGGGTGCCGCCGTTCTTCACCTCGCCGCTGCGCGACGGTGGCTACGACGTCGCGGACTACACCGGGATCCTCCCCGAGATCGGCACCGTCGAGGACTTCCACGCCTTCCTCGACGCCGCCCACGAGCGCGGGATCCGCGTGATCATCGACTTCGTCATGAACCACACGAGCGACGCGCACCCGTGGTTCCAGGCCTCGCGCTCCGACCCCGAGGGCCCGTACGGCGACTTCTACGTCTGGTCCGACACCGACGAGCTCTACCAGGACGCACGGATCATCTTCGTCGACACCGAGCCGTCGAACTGGACCTACGACCAGGTCCGGGGCCAGTACTTCTGGCACCGCTTCTTCCACCACCAGCCCGACCTGAACTTCGACAACCCGCGGGTCCACGACGCGATGCTGGAGGCGATGGCCTTCTGGCTCGACATGGGCCTCGACGGCTTCCGCCTCGACGCGGTGCCCTACCTCTACGAGCGAGCGGGCACCAACGGGGAGAACCTCCCCGAGACGCACGACTTCCTCAAGAAGGTGCGCCGCTTCGTCGACGACAACTACCCCGGCCGGGTGCTGCTGTGCGAGGCCAACCAGTGGCCGACCGACGTCGTCGAGTACTTCGGCCCGGAGGAGGACGAGTCCGGCGAGGTCGTCGGCACCGAGTGCCACATGGCCTTCCACTTCCCCGTGATGCCGCGCATCTTCATGGCCGTGCGTCGCGAGTCGCGCTTCCCGATCTCGGAGATCATGGAGCAGACCCCGGCCATCCCGGCGGGCTGCCAGTGGGGCATCTTCCTGCGCAACCACGACGAGCTGACGCTGGAGATGGTCACCGACGAGGACCGCGACTACATGTGGGGCGAGTACGCCAAGGACCCCCGCATGAAGGCCAACATCGGCATCCGCCGTCGGCTCGCTCCCCTGCTCGACAACGACACCAACCAGATCGAGCTGTTCACCGCACTGCTGCTCTCCCTGCCCGGATCGCCGGTCCTCTACTACGGCGACGAGATCGGCATGGGCGACAACATCTGGCTCGGTGACCGCGACGGCGTCCGTACGCCGATGCAGTGGACACCCGACCGCAACGCCGGCTTCTCCTCGGCCACCCCCGGCAAGCTGCACCTGCCGGCGATCCAGGACCCTGTCTACGGCTACCAGAGCGTCAACGTCGAGGCGCAGCTCGAGAACCCCTCGTCCCTGCTGCACTGGACCCGCCGGATGATCCACATCCGCCGCCAGCACGACGCCTTCGGCCTCGGCACCTTCGAGGACCTCGGCGGCTCCAACCCGACCGTGCTGTCCTACGTCCGCGAGCTGCCGGGCGCGTCCGACGTCATCCTCTGCGTCAACAACCTCTCGCGCTTCCCGCAGCCGGTCGAGCTGGACCTGCGTCGCTTCGAGGGACGCGTCCCGGTCGAGCTGATCGGCGGCGTGCCGTTCCCGGCGATCGGCGAGCTCCCGTATCTCCTGACGCTCAGCGGGCACGGCTTCTACTGGTTCCGACTGACGGATCCGGACACGACGGGGAGGCCGGTGCTGTGATCAAGCCCTTCCTCGAGCGCAGCCGCTGGTTCGGCGGCAAGGGGCGGACCTTCGAGGTCACCGGCACCGAGCAGGTCGGCACGGTGGGCGGCACGCCCGCGGTGGCGGTCGTCCTCGCCGAGGTGACCTACACCGAGGGTGACGTCGAGCTCTACCAGATCCCGCTGGCCCTCTACGACGAGCCGCAGGACCGGCTCGAGCACGCCCTCGTCGGCACCTGGCAGGACCGCGTCGCCTACGACGCCGTCCAGGACCGCGACGCCATGGCGGGCTACCTGCGGGCCTTCGCCTCCGACGACGCGGGCGGCCTGCGCTTCGTACGCCTCGAGGGACACGACCTCGACCTCGACGCGACGGCGAGCCTGTTCAGCGGCGAGCAGTCGAACTCCTCGGTGTTCTTCGGCGAGGACTCCGTCCTCAAGCTGTTCCGCAAGGTGACCCCCGGCGAGAACCCCGACGTCACCACCCACCGCGCCCTCACCGAGGCCGGCTCGACCCACGTGGCCGCGCTCTACGGCTGGATCGAGCGTGACGACACCCAGCTCGGCATGCTGCAGCAGTTCCTGCGCACGGCGAGCGACGGCTGGGGCCAGGCACTCGCCAGCGTGCGCGACCTGTTCGCCGAGGGCGACCTGCACGCCGAGGAGGTCGGCGGCGACTTCGCCGGTGAGGCGGCCCGGCTCGGTGAGGCACTCGCCGAGGTCCACCAGCAGCTGCGGGAGTCCTTCCCCGTCTCCACGGTGGATGCCTCGGCGCTGGCCGAGCTGATGACCCAGCGCCTCGACGCCGCCATCGGGGTGGTCCCCCAGCTCGCGGACCACGCCGAGGGCGCCCGCGCCGTCTTCGCGGCGGTCGCCGGCCTCGGCGAGGTCCCGGTCCAGCGCATCCACGCCGACCTCCACCTCGGCCAGACGCTGCGCACCGTCGCGGGCTGGAAGTTCGTCGACTTCGAGGGCGAGCCCGCCAAGACGCTCGCCGAGCGCCTGCTCGCCGACTCCCCGTGGCGCGACGTCGCCGGGATGACCCGGTCCTTCGACTACGCCCCGCACGCGGTCGCCGCATCCCTCCCCGAGGACAGTCCCGACGAGGCGCGCCAGCGCGCCGTCCGGGCGGACGAGTGGGCCCGACGCAACCGGCGGGCCTTCCTCGCGTCGTACTGCGGCGAGGGTGGGCTCGGCCCCGCGGACCGCGCCCTGCTCACGGCGTACGTCGTCGACAAGGCGGTCTACGAGTGCCTCTACGAGGCACGGAACCGGCCGACGTGGCTGTCGATCCCGCTGGCGGGGGTCGCGCGACTGGTGGGTTGAGCGCTCAGCCGATCCGGAAGCCGAGCAGGGTCACGTCCTCGACGTCGATCGCGTCCGGCGGAAGCATCCCCTCGTAGCAGAACCCGAACAGCTGGCCGATCGCGTCCTCGCCGAGCTCGAGCGGGTGGAACGGCAGCGGGTAGTCGTCGTCCTCGGCGTGCTCTCCTGCCCAGTACGGCGCCTCGAACGCCAGCGGCTCACCGATGTTCTCGATGACGCCGTCGTCGGGCGACAGGCTCAGCGCGCGGACGAGCTCCCCGTCCGGCCCCCAGATCGCGAACGCGAACCAGTCCACGACGCTGTGCATCGCGGCGACGTACGTCGTGCGCCCCGGCATCGCCCCGACGATCGTCGGCGTGATGTCGGTGGCCCTGTCCAGGGCCACCCGCGTCGTGCACACGATCGCGACGCCGTCGTGGACCGCGGCCCAGGCCTCGTTCTCGGGCGGGTTCGGGTGGTCGAGCAGGTCGCCGTACCCGAGCCCGGTCAGGGTGGCCCCGGGATGTAGCCGGGCCACCAGTGCCTCGGTCGCCTCCTCGTCGAGCTCCGACCCGGCCCGCAGCAGCGGCGGGACCGGGCCGTCGGCGTACACGACCATCCAGAACTTGGCGCCCATGCAGGCATCCAAGCAGTCGCGGCCTCAGAACATCCAGCGCACCACCGGCGCCGCGCCGATGACGATCAGCGGTGCGGCCGCGCCGGGCGTCGCGGCGAACCGGCTAGAGGAGCTCGACCGGCTCGCGGTCGCCCACACCCTCGGCCGCGCAGTCGCGGCTCTCGATCGCGCAGTGCCAGGCCCAGCACAGCTGCCCGGCGGCGACGCCGACGAGGGCGGCGGTGGCGAAGCCGAGCGCCGACGTCCCGACGTACGGCGTGACGGCGACCGCCGTGACGGCGTTCAGCACCAGCGCCATGAAGGACGACATCGACACGACGGCGCCGAGGCGTCCGGGGAAGAGGTCGAGCAGCAGCAGCTGGATCGTCGGGTAGGTGATGCCGTTGCCGAGGGCGATCAGGCTGACGCCGACGACCGCCCACGGGAGGTCGGTGGCGAGGGGTGAGGCGGCGATCAGGACGCCGACCACGCCGCCGACGAAGGAGGTCGTGCAGCCGATCGAGGTCAGCCGGCGCGCCGTGATCCGGCCGGCGGCGCGGCCGCACAGCCAGGAGCCGAGCATCATGCAGCCGATCATCGGGACGAAGAGCTTCCAGAAGTCGAGCTCGCCCTCGCCGAGCACGTCGACGACGAAGATCGCGGCGCCGCCGATGTAGAGGAACTGCGCGCCGAAGATCAGCGCGGTCGACCACGCCAGCAGGTGGAAGGCGGGGCGGCGGGCCACCGCGGCGAGGCCGCCGAGGACCTCCCCCACCCGGAGTGAGGTACGACGGGCGGGCGGGTGCGTCTCCGGGAGGAGCAGGACGACGGCGAGGATCAGCGCCACACCCAGCCCGGCTTGGAAGACGAAGACCAGCGGCCACTCGCCGAGCTGCAGCACGAGGCCGCCGACGATCGGGCCGATGGCGGGAGCGATGCCGAAGATGACCGCGACCCGGCTCATCAGCCGTTGCGCGGCGGGCCCGGTGAACAGGTCGCGGATGACGGTCCGGCTCACGATGGTGGCGCCGCCGGCGCTGAGCCCCTGCACGGCGCGGCCGGCCAGGAGCCACCCCAGGGTGGGCGCGAGGGCGCACGCGATCGAGGCGACGACGTACAGGCTGAGGCCCACGAGCATCACCGGGCGGCGGCCGACCGCGTCGGAGATCGGTCCGTGCAGCACGCTCATCGCAGCGAAGGACGCGAGGTAGACGGTGACGACCAGCTGCAGCTGGCCGGTGCTCACGTCGAGGTCGCGGCCCATCTCGGCGAAGGCCGGGAACGGGGTGTCGATGCTGAACGGCCCGATCATCGACAAGAACGCCAGCACGGCGGGCACGAGGACGGCGAGCCGCCAACCGGTCGACTCCTCCGCGCTCCTCACCGCCCCATCAGACCAGAACAACGGGAGAACTCAGTCCTCGACGAACTCCAGCAGGTCGCCCGGCTGGCACTCCAGCACCCGGCACATCGCCTCGAGCGTGCTGAACCGCACCGCCTTCGCGCGCCCGTTCTTGAGCACCGCGACATTGGCCGGCGTGAGCCCGACCCTCTCGGCGAACTCGCCGACGCTCATCTTGCGGCGGGCCAGCTCCACGTCGATCCGTACGACGATCGCCATCAGATGACCTCGTCGAGCTCGGACTGCAGGACCCGGGCCCGGGAGTCGGTCGCGACGGCCTGGACCAGCAGCATCCGCAGGACGAGCACGAGCAGCGCCACGCCGCCGACCACCAGCGCCAGGCCGCAGACCAGGCCCACGATCCCCGGCGCCACGGACTCACCCGGAGCCAGGACGACCGCAATCGCGAAGGTGAGGACGGCGCCCGTCGCCGTCGCACCGATGACGACGTCCACCAGCCGGAAGGCGCGCGGGGAGAACACCGTCCCCCGGCGCACCATGGTCGCGAGCCGCCACAGGCACACCGCGATCACCTGCAGGCAGACGATCCCGAGCACGACCACCACGACGAGAGGCACGCGCACGGACGTCGGCGCGTCGTCCAGGTCGATCCAGAACAGCGGCACCATCAGGCCCTGCACGACCAGCGACCCGAGCAGCGCACAGGCGAGGACGACCTTCAGGGCGAGCACGGCCAGATTTCCCACAGCGACATCCCTCTCGACAAACAACGCCAACACATCGACTATCACTCAGAGTCTATCGAAAATCAATAGATCACTCGTCTCGGTGGCTGGTCCCCGGCGGGGCGGGTACCGCGAGCGTTCGGGACGCCTACCTGCACCCGACAACGCTCGCTAGACTCGAGAGGATGCCGCAGCACGTGTCGACGACCCTCGGAGAGATCGACCTCCACCTCGTGGCGGAAGGCCGCCACGAGCAGCTCTGGCAGGCCCTCGGCGCCCACGTGCGCTCGGGTCCCGAGCCCGGCACGAGCTTCGTCGTGTGGGCACCGAACGCGCGCAACGTCAGCGTGATCGGCGAATTCAACGGCTGGGACGGCAACGCCCACCGGATGGCCTCGATCGGCTCGGGGCTGTGGGAGGCGTTCGTGCCGGGCGTGGGCTCGGGGGCGTCGTACAAGTTCGTGGTCGAGGGCGCCGACGGTGTGTGGCGGCACAAGGCCGACCCGATGGCGTTCTTCGCCGAGCCGCCGCCGGCCACCGCGTCCCGCGTGTTCGCCAGCACCCACGTGTGGCAGGACGACGCGTGGCTCGCCGCCCGTGCCGCGAAGCAGCCGGTCAACGAGCCGATGGCGACCTACGAGCTGCACCTCGGCTCGTGGAAGAGGCACCCGGACGGCTCGTTCTGGACCTACGACGAGATCGCCGGGGAGCTGCCCTGCTACCTCGCCGACCTGGGCTTCACCCATGTCGAGCTGATGCCGGTGATGCAGCACCCGTTCGGCGGTTCGTGGGGCTACCACGTGACGTCGTACTTCGCCCCGGACGCACGCTTCGGCGACCCCGACGGCTTCCGCCGCCTCGTCGACGCGCTGCACGCCGCCGGCATCGCGGTGATCCTCGACTGGGTCCCCGGCCACTTCGCGACCGACGAGTGGGCCCTGGCCCGCTTCGACGGCACCGCCCTCTACGAGCACCCGGACCCACTGCGCGGCTGGCACCCCGAGTGGGGCTCCTACATCTTCGACTTCGGCCGCCCGGAGGTCCGCAACTTCCTCGTCGCCAACGCGCTGTACTGGCTCGAGGAGTTCCACGTCGACGGGCTGCGCGTCGACGGCGTGGCGTCGATGCTCTACCTCGACTACGGCCGCAGCGAGGGCGAGTGGCACCCGAACCGGTACGGCGGCCGCGAGCACCTCGAGGCGGTGCAGTTCCTGCAGGAGCTGAACGCCACGGCCTACAAGCGGGTGCCCGGGATCGTCACGATCGCCGAGGAGTCGACCGCGTGGCCCGGCGTCACCGGCTCGACCGCGGGCGGCGGCCTCGGGTTCGGCTTCAAGTGGAACATGGGCTGGATGCACGACAGCCTCGGCTACCTCCGCCACGAGCCGGTGCACCGCGCCTACCACCACGGCGAGATGACCTTCTCCCTCGTCTACGCGTTCACCGAGAACTACGTGCTGCCGCTCAGCCACGACGAGGTCGTCCACGGCAAGGGCTCGCTCGTGCGCAAGATGCCGGGCGACCGCTGGCAGCAGCTGGCGACCCTGCGCGCCTACCTCGCCTTCATGTGGGCCCACCCCGGCAAGCAGCTGATCATGATGGGCAGCGAGTTCGCCCAGGAGTCCGAGTGGGCCGAGGCCCGCGAGCTGGACTGGTGGCTGCTGCAGAAGCCCGACCACGCCGGCGTCCGCGACTTCGTGCGCGACCTCAACGCGCGCTACCGCGACCAGCCCGCGCTGTGGCGCCTCGACAACGACCCCGCCGGCTTCGCGTGGATCGACGCCCAGAACGCCGGCCAGAACGTCTTCTCCTTCGTCCGCCGCTCGGGCACCCCGGGCGTCCCGGACCTGGTCTGCGTGTCGAACTTCGCTGCCGTCCCCCACGACCACCGCCTCGGCCTGCCGGTCGGTGGCGACTGGGTCGAGCTGCTCAACACCGACGCGTCGTCGTACGGCGGCAGCGGGGTCGGGAACCTCGGCACGGTGCGTGCCACCCTGGCCGGACCGATGGAGTCCGGCGCCCCCGGCGGGAGCCCGGCGTACGCCGACCTGGTGCTCCCGCCGCTGGCGACGCTGTGGTTGCTGGCTCCCTCCAGCGAATGACGACCTGTCGTCTAGGGTTTGCGCTGTGTCCGAGCAGCCGGAGATCAGCCATGCCACCGTCGACGACGGTGTCGCCCGGCTGACCTGGAGCTCCGACCTCACCGAGCGTGGCTGGCAGGCGGCCGTCGACGTCGTCCGGCGCCAGGTCGCCGAGGCGTTGACCGACCATGACCGGGTCGAGGTCAAGGTCGGCATCGACGACGCCGAGGCACAGCGGATCGCGACCTGGTCGGGGCTGCGGCGCGAGGGCGTGCAGCGCGGCCGGACGGGCGACGTGGTCGTCTACGCGCGGCTCGTCGACGACGTGCCGGTCCACGAGCCCGGCGGCTTCCGCGCCCTGCTGAACTCGTTCCTGCCCCGCAAGCGCGGCATCGCGCAGATGCTGGTGCGCGACGCCGACGGCCCCGAGGCGCGGGTGCTGATGTGCCAGCTGACCTACAAGGCCGACTGGGACCTGCCCGGTGGGGTGGTCGAGGTCGGCGAGTCGCCCCTGGTCGCGGTGTCCCGCGAGGTCGAGGAGGAGCTCGCCCTCGAGATCCCCGCGGGCTCGCTGCTGCTCACCGACTGGCTGCCGCCGTGGGGCGGCTGGGACGACGCGCTCTGCCTGGTGTTCGACGGCGGGGTGCGCCCGGCCTCGATCATCGACCAGGTCGTGCCCCAGGCCCGCGAGATCCGTACGGCGGAGTTCCTCACCCTCGCCGAGGTCGACGAGCGGGCCGCCGACTTCACCGCCCGGCGGGTGCGAGCGGCGCTGGCGAGCCTTGCGGGTGAAGGGCCGGCGTACTCCGAGTCCGGCCGCTGAACCGGACCTGCGCGACGAGCACCCCCAGCACCAGCAGTGCTCCCCCGGCGAGCTCGCCGGACGACGGCACCTCGTCCAGCAGCGCCCACGCCGAGCCGATCGCGACCGGCGGCACGAGCAGGATCCACGGCACGACCGCCGACGACGGGTTGCGTGAGAGCAGTCCGTTGAAGAGCCCGTAGCCGACCAGTGACGCGAGGCCCGCGGTGTAGAGCGTCGAGAGCCCGGCGCGCCAGCCGAAGGCCGCCACGCCGTCCGCGACGGCAGCCGGCCCGTCGACCACGAGGGACAGCAGCACCAGCGGCACGGGGACGACGAGCGCCGACCACACGGTCAGCGACAACCCGCCGGTCGCACCACTGGCCCGCGAGACGACATTGCCGATCGCCCACATCAGTGCGGCGCTGAGGCACAGCACCAGCGCGGCGGCGGGCACGTGTCCGCCTCGACCGAGGCCGACCACCACCAGGCCGACGACGCCGAGCAGGACCCCGGCGACCTGCGGCCGGGTCGGCCGCTCCCGCAGCACCACGGCGGCCAGCGCGATCGTCAGCACCACCTGCGCCTGGAGCACCAGCCCGGCGAGCCCGGGCGGCATGCCGGCGTCCATCGCGACGTACAGGAAGCCGAACTGGCCCAGCGACATGAAGGCGCCGACCGCCAGGATCGTGCGCCACGGGACCGGCGGGCGCGGGAGCAGGAGGACTGCCGGGACCAGTACCGCGAGGAAGCGGGCGGCGAGGAAGAGCAGTGGCGGGACGTCGCCCATCCCCCAGTCGATCACGACGAAGTTGAAGCCCCAGATCACGGCGACGAGGGCGGCGAGGGCCTGGTCCTTGCGGGTCACGTGGTCCAGCATCGACGCTCGGACCATGAAGCACCAGCGAAGAGAACTTAGCGATTCGTTGTAGCGTTGCTTCATGATCGATCTGGACGCCCTCGCCGGCCTGCGCGCCGTCGCCACCCACGGCTCGGTCGTCGCCGCGGCCGCCGCGACCGGCTTCACCCCCAGCGCGATCTCCCAGCAGGTCAAGCGGCTGGAGAGGCAGACCGGCGTCCCTCTCCTCGAGCGGGTGGGCCGCGGCGTGATGCTGACCAGCCACGGACAGCACCTCGTCGATGCCGGCGAGCAGGTCCTCAACGACCTCGAGCAGCTCGAGGCGAGCCTCCAGCAGCGCGCCGGCGTGGTCGCCGGCCGGGTCCGCCTCGCCGCCTTCTCGACCGCGATGCGCGGACTGATCGCCCCGATCGCGCGCGCCCTGCGCGACGCGCACCCCGACCTCGTCCTGACCCTCGACGAGCGCGAGCCGTGGGACGTCGTCGACCTGATCTCCTCCGGCCAGGCCGAGCTCGGGATCGTGCACCGCTGGGGCGGCGTCCCGCTCGCCGTACCGGACCACGTCATCGCGACCCCCGTCGCCACCGACCTCGCCGAGCTGATCGTGCACCGCGACGACCCGCTCGCCGCGCGCCCGCGGGTCACCCCGCAAGACCTCGTCGACGTCGGCTGGATCGCCACCCCCGAGGGCACGATCTGCCGCCAGTGGCTCTCGCGGATGTACGACGGCACCGGCCGCCCGCCGCGCATCGCCCACGTTTCCGGCGAGTTCGAGTCCCACCTCGCGCTGGTCCGCGCCGGGCTGGGCGTGGCGCTGGTCCCGCGGATGGGTCGTGCTCCGCTGGGCGACGACCTGGTCGCCGTACCGGTGGTGGACCCGGAGCCGATCCGGCTGGTCGACGCCCTGCACCGGCGCACCATGGCCGACTCCCCCGCCGTGCAGGCGGTGCTGGCCGCGTTCAGCCAGCCCTGACGCCGTCCAGCGCCTCCCGGGCCAGGTACGTCGCCCCGGCCACCGCGGCGGGCATCACCGCGATGCCGCCGAAGGGCACGAGGAAGCAGGCCTGCACGCAGACCCCGAAGCCGAGCATCGCGCCGCGGTGCTGCTTCATCAGCGCGGCGCGGGCGGCGCGGTCCATCCCGCGGGCCTCGAGCGGGCGGGAGACGAGCTCGCCGGCGAGCAGGCGGCCGGAGAGGACCAGGCCGAGCACGAAGCCGACCACCGCGCCGACCAGCGGCAGCAGGCCGAGCACGAACACCATCACGGCGGTCGCGATGCCCATCAGCACCAGCACCAGTCCGTCACCGATGCCGCGGATCCAGCCGACGCCCCTGTCCGGGACGTCGCCGCCGAGCGAGAGCTCGACCTCCTTCCAGATCTTCTCGTAGAAGGGGTCGCCCACGGCGAGGGTGAGTCCGGTGAAGGTGACGATCGAGAGCATCCCGGCGCCGACCAGTGCCAGCAGGAAGAGGCCGCCGCGGAACACCGTGCGCACGCCGTCGTTCCAGTCGTCGGCGAACGGGGTCGCCCAGTCGATGACGTCGTCGGCGTAGACCACCAGCACCACGAACAGCGCGACGATCACGACCGCCACGATCAGCGCCGGGACGATGCCGAGCAGCATCAGGGCAGGCCGCTCCCGCCACAGCCGCAGCCCGCGACCGAGGAAGGCGGCGCCCTGCCGGAAGCCCATCAGGACGGCCGTCAGTAGAGCGCGGAGGCCAGTGCCTGACGGCCCTTGAGGACCCGCGGGTCGTCGTTGCCGACCGCGCCGAACAGGCCGAGCAGGTGCTCGCGGGCCCGGTCGCGCTCCTTGCCGGAGGTACGACGGACCAGCTCCACCAGGCGCGCGAAGGCGTCCTCGACGTGGCCGCCCAGCATGTCCAGGTCGGCGACGAGGGTCTGCGCGTCGATGTCGTCGGGGTTCGCGGCGGCCGCGGCGCGGGCGGCGTTGAGGTCGGCGCCCTGCGTGCGCTGCAGCACCTTGGCCATCGCCAGGCCGGCGACGGCCTCGTGGTCGGCGGGGTTCGCGTCGGCGAGCTTCTGGTACTCCGCGACCGCGGCGTCGATGTCGCCCGCGGCGAGCGCGTCCTGCGCCGGTGCGTAGCGCGGGTCCAGCTCCGGCTCGCCGTCCTCGCCGTCGCCGGCCGGGGCGGCACCGCCGAGGGCGTTGGGCTGGTGGCGACCGGCGATGCCCTGCGCGGTGAGCTGCTGGGCGAGCTGGTTGAAGAGCGCGCGGATGTCGTCGATCGGCGCCGCGCCGGGGATCGGCTGCGTGGCCGGGCGGCCGTCGAGGATGACCAGCATCAGCGGCACCTGCGGGATCTGCATGGCCTGCGCGATCTGCGGGACGGCGTCCACGTCGATGGTCGCGGCGAGGAAGCGGCCGTCGTACTCGTCGGCGACGGTGGCCACGTCGCGGGCCAGCTGCACGCTCTCGGGCGACTGCGACGGCGAGAGGAAGACCAGCACCACCGGCGCGGTCATCGACGCCTGGAGCACCGTCTCGAAGTTGGTCTCGTCGACCGCGACGGAGTACGCCGACCCGGCGATCCCGCCACCGCCGGCTCCGGCGCCGCCACCACCTGCGGGCGCACCCGCGGGGGCGGCCGGGGCCGTGCGGCCCAGCGCCGAGAGGTCGATGGCTCCGGGACGGGAGAACGGCTGCTGCGTCATGGCAGCAAATCCTACGGAGCCGTCCTCAGTTGGGCACGCGGGGGCCGCGGAGTCCCGCCCGCTGGACGACCCGCTGGATGGCCAGGTCGCGCTCGTCGGGCCGCCCGACGTACCGGATGTCGCGCAGGCCCTGCTCCTGGGCCGCGGACTCGAAGCAGAAGTGGCCGAAGCCGAGGATCCGCCCGTGCAGCGGCTTCTTGACCGAGATGTCGAGGATCCGGCTCAGCGGCATCGTGGCCAGGCTCTGCGCGAGCACGCCGTGGACGCGGAACACCCGCATGTTGGTGATCACGAAGCGGTCGCGCAGCACCGCGAGCGCGCCCCAGGACGCGTGGGCGAGCAGCAGCACGGCCAGGACCAGGAAGAACCAGGCGACCTCGACCGCGACGAACCAGCTCCCCACCAGCAGCAGCATCGCCAGCGCGGCCTCCGCGCCGGGGCGGAGGTAGGCGAACCAGTGGTGGGTCACCTCGTCGACGACCACCTCGCCCTCGTCACGGAGCAGGTGCTTGCCGATGTTCGGGTCGCCCAGCCGCAGCACGACGCCCGCGACGAAGCTCATCGGTCGGCCCCGGTCCCCGGGATCAGTCCATCGCGCCGACGAAGTCGATCACGCCGGAGAACGCGTCGGTCGTCAGGTCCCAGCCGTTGCTGGCGGCAGACTTGGAGGTGTCGGCGAGGCCGTTGGGGTCGGTGAACATCCAGAACCCGAGGAACACGACCACCACGAGGGCGATCAGCTTCTTGGTGTCCATCTGCGGGTGTCTCCATCCTGGCGCCGGCGTGCCGTTGCGGGCACAGTTCGACACATTGGTACCAAAGGTCCCACCTGCAGCGCGGGAGGCGCGCTGGCTCCTGGCGCCCCGGTCACGAGGGGCAGGTGACGCCCGCGAGCCCGTTGTCGGCGGTTGCCGCCGGCACCGTGCCGTCGCGCAGCCACGCGTCGAAGAAGCCGCCCAGGTCCTGCCCGCCGCCGTACGACGCCGCGAGGGCCTCGAACTGGGCCACGGTGGCGTTGCCGTCGTGGTGGGCGGCGGCCCAGGCCCGCAGGAGGTTGCGCAGGTTGGTCGTGCCGATCCGCTTCTTCAGCGCGGCGAGCACCATCGCGCCCCGCTCGTAGACCGGCTCGTCGAAGATGTGCGCCGCGCCGGGGCTGGTCAGGTCGAGGGTCCAGAAGTCCGCCGTCGGTGCGTCGCACCACGCCCGGTAGGTCGAGCCCAGGCGGGCCGCGGTGCTCGTGCCGCCGTGGGCCTCGTCGAAGGCCCACTCGGCGTAGGACGCGAAGCCCTCGTTGAGCCAGATGTCGCGCCACCGGCGCACCGAGACGCTGTCGCCGAACCACTGGTGGGCCAGCTCGTGGACCACGACGCTCGGGTAGATCCACGCGCCGTAGGTCGGGCGGGTCTGGTTCTCGAGCGCGAAGCCGACGTCGAGACCGGTGACCAGGCCGCCGGTCGAGGTGAACGGGTACGTCCCGAACTGGCCGGCGAGCCAGTCCGTGACCGCACCGGTCCGACGCAGCTGCGCCATCGCGGCCGACCGGGCGGCGGGCGGGAGCTGGGTCGACACCGCGTTGTAGTAGCGGATGCCCGCAGCGCTCCGGCCGGTCTCGACGGCATACCCACCGGCCGCGAAGAACGCGAGGTAGGTCGCCATCGGGTCGGTCGCGCGCCAGTGCGTGGTGGCCCGGGTGCCGTTGACGGTGCGGTCGATGAGCGTGCCGTTGCTGACCACGCGCTTCGCGCGCGGGACGGTCACCCGGACCTCGAACTGCGCCTTGTCGGTGGGGTGGTCGTTGGAGGGGAACCACCACGGCGCCATGTGCGGCTGGTTCATCGCCACGACCTCCTGGCCGTCGGCGAGCCAGTTGCGCTCGCCGGCGTACGACGCCCGCCCGGGGTACCCGGCGTAGGTCACGTCGACCTTGAAGGTCGTGCCCTTCGCGATCGCCGTGGCGGGGACGACCCGCAGCTCGTGCGGGGTCGGCTTCGAGAAGCGCGCGGCCCGGCCGTTGACGCGGACCCGGCTGACGGGCAGCAGCAGGTCGAGGTGGAAGCTCGACAGCGCCTCCTGGGCGCGCATCGTCGCGACCGTGCGCCCCCACAGCTTGCGGCTGCGGAAGTCGTAGGTGACGTGGATGTTGTAGCGCAGCGCATTGGTGCCGCCGTTGCCGTCACGCGGCCAGTAGGCGTCGGGGCCGTTGGGCGAGCCGCTCACCGCCCGGAGGGACACCCGCTCCTCGGCGGACGCGCCGGAGAGCCCCGGCACCAGGAGGGACAGGAGCACCACGAGAACGATCCGCCAACGCATGGCGTCAGCGTACGTCGGCGCGCCGTCAGGGCTCCGCCCTCGACCTCCGTCACGCCGGTGGTGGAGGTGCGAAGTCGCGCCACGACCGTCACCCTTCGGTGGTTGAGGTGTGAGGCGCGCCAGCGCCAAGCCTCGAAACCTCTGTGGTCGATGCTGGGACTCCTCCTTCGGGTTCCGTTGGTCGCGGGGTCGGGTTTTCAAGCGGCAGCGACGAGGGAGCTGGGCGGGTGGGTCCGGCGGTCGGCTCTCGGTTGGTCGGGGACGGCGCGCAGCACCCGTCACCTCTGGTGGTTGAGGTGCGAGGCGCGCCAGCGCCGTGCCTCGCACCTCTGGCCATGATGCTGGAGCTCCTCCTCGAGGATCCGTTGGTCGGTGGTGGCGTTTTCAAGCGGCAGCGACGAGAGGGCTGGGTGGATGGGCGGGTNAACTGGCGAAAGTGCCCTGTGGAGAACCCTCTCACCAGTAGCGTTCGAACAGGCGTTCGAGTAGAATGGATCCATGATCTCGGACCCCTCGACCCACGCCCCGGCCTCGCTGCTGGCGCGCGCCGAGGACCTCGTGACCGAACGCCGCCTGGTCGAGATCGAGGCACTCCAGGTCCTCCTCGCCTGGGCCGACGTGTTCTCCGGCGACCCCCAGGCCGAACCCGGCGCGGTGCCCGTCCGTCGCGGTGGGCCGA
Source organism: Nocardioides sp. Root240 (assembly GCF_001428825.1). Lineage (GTDB taxonomy): Bacteria > Actinomycetota > Actinomycetes > Propionibacteriales > Nocardioidaceae > Nocardioides. The sequence goes on from NZ_LMIT01000013.1 coordinate 70,146, forward strand.
AGCTGGTCCACCCCGGCGGTGAGGGCACCCCCGGCATCTCGGATCTGGCGTTGGACGAGATCGCCATCGCCCGCTGCGAAGGCGTCGGTGCGACCCGCCGCGCTCTCGCTGATGCGCTCGACCTGCGGCACCGGCTCCCCCTGATCTGGGCCGGCGCCCAGAAGCTCGAATGTGAGACCTGGGTGGTCCGCCGGGTCGCGACCCTGTCACGCAAGCTGACCCGCGACCAGGCCCGGATCGTCGATGTCGCGGTCGCTGCCGCCCTGGGGCAGGCACCGAACCGGATCCTCGCGATCGCCGAGGCCAAGATCATCGAAGCCGACACCACCACCCATCAGAACCGCATCGAACACAACCAACGACACAACGGGGTCTGGTACTCCAAGCCGAAGCCCGGCGACCAGATCGCGGGCGTCGACAACGCCGCGGGGGTCGCGACCGCGTACGCCCGCCTCGACGAGGCCGACGCCCGGGTCCATGAGGCGTTCATCGAGCAGCTTGCGGTCGCGCTCGCTGAGCACGGCTCCCCCGAGGAGCAGGACCTCGGGATGGACCACTGGCGTGCCGAAGCGTTCGCCATGTCCGCCGACCCCNAAGTGCGGCGGAGGTCGTGGTGCACGTCGCGACCACCGACACCGGTGACCTTGCACCTGTTGCGCGGGTTGAGGACCTCGGCCCCCGGACCCTCACCCAGGTCCAGGCGCTGCTCGCCCGGCACACCAACGTCACGATCACCCCCGTGATCGACCTCCACACTGGGCGGTCGGTCAACGGCTACGAGCACCCCATCGACGTCAAGAAGCGCAGTGAGTACCGCACCTTGGGCGACGTGTTCCCCCACGCGACGACGCTGTTCGGGCAGTCGAAACGGTCACCGGATCACGACCACACCGTCGCCTACGACAAGGACGGTCCACCCGGACAGACCGGGGACCACAACGAC
>NZ_LMIT01000013.1:71104-115313 GCF_001428825.1 Nocardioides sp. Root240
GTTGACCCGCCACGCGCACCGAGCCAAGACACATCTCGGCTACGAGGTCCACCAGCTCGGACCCGACCGCTGGATCTGGCGCACCCCCNAGCGAGGGCACGAGCACGATCGCCCCGGCCGAGTACTCGTTCCTGCGCTGCTTCCGGATCGAGCTCGCCCTCGCCGCCTGACGGTTCGTCGCAAATCGGTTGCCGCCGGGCGCTCCGGTCCTCCACCATCGAGCTGTCGTCCGCGATCGCGCGGACGCCCGTCGAGAGGAGCGCGACATGTCCATGACTGTCATCGGCCTGCCCGCAGACCGTTTCCTCTCGACCCACAGGAGCACCTGTCTTGTTCCAGGAGAACCTCTCCCCTGACATCGATCCACGCTTCGTCTTCGACTACCAGTCCTACGACGAGCTCGAGCCCGGCCAACGGTGGTCGACCTGGCTCTCTGTCGAACCGCTGTCCCGCGGCCCCGAGCCCCGCCCCGACTGGGTGGTCACCTCACAGGGCGCGATCGACACCGACCTCGGCATCCTGAAGACCGGCAAGGAGGCCGACGTCTTCCTGCTCGACCGCACCGACCCGCACGACCCGGCCCAGTCCGTGGTGATGGCGGCGAAGCGGTACCGCGCGCCCGACCACCGGACCTTCCACCGGTCGGCGAGCTACACCGAGGGACGCAGCATGAAGCGCTCCCGCGACGAGCGCGCCATCAAGCGCAAGAGCACCTTCGGCCGCGAGGTCGCCGCGGGCGAGTGGGCGATCTCCGAGTGGAGCGCGCTCAACCGCTGCTGGGAGCTGGGGCTGCCGGTCCCCTACCCGGTGCAGGTCGACGGCACCGAGATCCTGATGGAGTGGATCTCGGTCGACGGCGAGACCGCGCCCCGCCTGGCCCAGACCCGGCCCGACCCCGCGCTGCTGGCGTCGTACTTCGACCAGCTGCGCGACGCGATGGCCGTCCTCGTCCAGGCGGGACTCGTGCACGGCGACCTGTCGCCGTACAACATCCTCGCCGCCGGCGACCGCCTCGTGGTGATCGACCTGCCCCAGCTGGTCGACCTGGTCGGCAACGCCCAGGGCTTCGACTTCCTGCTGCGCGACTGCACGAACGTGTGCTCGTGGTTCGTGCGACGGGGGCTCGAGGTGGACCCGCAGGAGCTGTTCGGCGACCTGATGGCGCACGCGTTCTGAGCGCCGTTCAGCGCAGGAACTCCGCGACCATGTCGTGGTAGCCCGGCGGCTCCAGCAGGAACGAGTCGTGGCCCCACGGGGAGCTGATCTCCGTGTGGGCCACGGCCACCCCGCGCGCGGCCAGCTCGTCGCGGATGCGCAGCGAGTGGGTCGTCGGGAAGCGCCAGTCGGAGTCGAAGGACAGCAGCCGGAACCGGGTCGACGGTACGACGCCCGGGTGGCTCCCGAACGGGTCGAAGTAGTCCATCGGCCGGGTCAGGTGGAGGTAGGACAACGCGTCGAAGCGGCGCAGGAAGGACTCCCCCTGGTGCTGCAGGTAGTCCTCGACCTCGAAGTCGGCGTCGAGCCGCTTGGCCAGCCCCGACGTGGCGCGCCGGTGGCCGAACTTCGCCTCGAGCGAGGAGCCCGAGACGTAGGTGATGTGGGCCATCATCCGGGCGACCTTGAGGCCGTGGCGCGGGGTGACGCCGTGCTCGGCGTACCGGCCTGCGTGGAAGTCGGGGTCCTCGAGGATCGCCGCGCGGGCGACGGAGGAGAACGCGATGTTCTCGGTGGTCAGGCGTGAGCTGGCGGCGACGAGGACCGCGCGGTCGATCCGGTCCGGCTCCTGCAGCGCCCACTCCAGGACCTGCATGCCGCCGAGGGACCCGCCGACGGCGGCGTGCAGCCGGTCGATGCCGAGGTGGTCGAGCAGGCCGCGGTGGGCGGCGACCAGGTCGGCCATGTCGAGCAGCGGGAAGTCGGGGCCGTACGCGCGGCCGGTGGCCGGGTCGATCGACTGCGGACCGGTGGTGCCCGAGCAACCGCCGAGCAGGTTCGCGGAGACGACGAAGAGGCGCTGGGTGTCCAGCGCCTTGCCGGGACCGATCAGGTTGTCCCACCAGCCCGGCCGTCGGGCGCCCTCGTGCCAGCCGGCGGCGTGCGCGTCGCCGGTGAGTGCGTGGCAGACGACGACGGCGTTGTCGCGCGCGGCGTTCAGCTCGCCGTAGGTCTCGTAGGCGACCTCGACGTGCGCCAGCTCGGCGCCGGAGGCGAGCACCAGCGGGCCGCGCTGCGTGAGCACGGCCCGCTGGGTCGCGACGACCCCGACGGAGTCAGTCACTGGCGACGGTCACTTCGCGGCGATCAGGGCCTGCTCGAGGTCGGCGAGGATGTCGTCGATGTTCTCGATGCCGACCGAGAGCCGGACCAGGTCCTCGGGCACACCGGCCGCCTCGAGCTCCTCGGGCGTGAGCTGCGAGTGGGTGGTGCTGGCGTTGTGGACCGCGAGGGACTTGGCGTCGCCGATGTTCACGAGGTGGCTGAACAGCTCCAGCGACTCGATGAAGCGCTTGCCGCCGTCGCGGCCACTCGTGAGGCCGAAGGAGACCAGGCCGCCGTACCCCTTGCCGGTGAAGAGCCGGTCCGCGACCGCCTTGGACGGGTCCCCCTCGAGGCCCGGGTAGTTCACCCAGGCGACGGCCTCGTGGGCCTGGAGGTACTTCGCGACGGCGAGCGCGTTCTCGCTGTGCCGCTCCAGGCGCAGGTGCAGCGTCTCCAGGCCCTGCAGGAAGAGGAACGAGTTGAGCGGCGCGATCGCAGCGCCGGTGTTGCGGAGCAGGACCGTGCGGGCGCGGATGATGTAGGCGAGGTTGCCGACGGCCTCCGTCCACACGACACCGTGGTACGCCGAGTCCGGCGTGGTCAGGCCCGGGAACCGCTCGGAGTGGGCGGCCCAGTCGAAGTTGCCGGAGTCGACGATGACGCCGCCGATCGACGTGCCGTGCCCACCGATGTACTTGGTCGCGGAGTGCACCGCGACGTCGGCACCGTGGTCGAAGACCCGCTCCAGGTACGGCGTGGTGACCGTGTTGTCGACCACGAGCGGCAGCCCGGCGGCGTGCGCGGCGTCGGCCCAGGCGCGGGTGTCGACGACATTGATCTTCGGGTTGCCGATGGTCTCGGCGAAGACCAGCTTGGTCCTCTCGTCGACGTGCTTCGCGAGGTCCTCGGGCCGGTTCGGGTCGACGAAGCGGACCTCGATGCCGTACTGCGGCAGCGTGTGCGCGAAGAGGGCGTAGGTGCCGCCGTACAGCGTCGAGATGGCCACGATGTTGTCGCCGGCGTAGGTCAGGTTGAGCACGGCGTAGGTGATCGCGGCCGATCCCGACGCCACGGCGAGGGCCCCGACACCGCCCTCGAGCTGCGCGACGCGCTCCTCGAACGCCGACTGCGTCGGGTTCATGATCCGCGTGTAGATGTTGCCGGGCTCGGCGAGGGCGAACAGGTTCGCTGCGTGCTCGGTGTCGTTGAAGACGTACGACGTGGTCTGGTAGATCGGCACGGCGCGCGCATTGGTCGCGGGGTCGGGCTGCTCCTGACCGGCGTGCACGGCGAGGGTCTCGGGACGGTGGGTCATGAGTTAACTGTAGTGACTTGATCAAGAAACATGTGAACAAGGCGTCCAGCCCTTGAACCGGGTAGCGTCCGGCGGCGTGAGGAGCACCCGCAGCAGGACCGTCGTCGTCGAGGCCCGCACCGACACCGACCGCCAGTGGCAGTCCGGCGCCGCCGAGGCCGCCGCGGCCCACCTCGCCGGCCTCGACGTCACCCGCGACGCGCTTTACTCCCCCGCCGAGCTCTACGACCGTGACGTCTACGCCGACACCTTCGACGCCCGCGCCAACGTGTGGGCGCGGGCGGCCTGCGGCCCGGCCGAGGCCCTCGCCGAGGTGTTGCACGACCAGGCGGTCGACACCGCGCTCGCCACCTGGGTCCGCGACCGGCCGCTCGTCGGCGTGATGGGCGGGCACGCCGCGGACCGCGGGACGGTGGCGTACGCCGACGCCGCCCGGCTCGGCGCGCTGCTCGGCGACCGTCACGTGGTCGCGACCGGCGGCGGTCCGGGCGCGATGGAGGCGGCCAACCTCGGCGGGCGGATGGCGGGCCTGTCGGCAGCGGCACTGGAGGAGGCGCTCGGGTTGGTGGCCGCCGTACCGTCGTTCCGGCCGTCGATCGACGCCTGGGTCGGCGCCGCCCGCGCGGCGCTCGCCCTGTCGCCCGACCCGCGGCCCTCGCTCGGCGTCCCGACCTGGCACTACGGCCACGAGCCGCCGAACCTCTTCGCCACGGCGATCGCCAAGTACTTCCGCAACGCGCTGCGCGAGGCGATCCTGCTGCAGGTCTGCGACGCAGGCATCGTGTTCCTGCCCGGGGCCGGCGGCACGGTGCAGGAGATCTTCCAGGACGCATGCGAGAACTACTACGCGACCGACGCGGCCGTCGCGCCGATGGTGCTGGTCGGGCGCACCTACTGGACCCGGACGCTGCCGGCCTGGCCGCTGCTGCAGGCCCTCGCGCAGGGCCGGGCGATGGAGGGCCACGTGCACCTCGTCGACACGGTCGACGAGGCGGCCGCCCTGTTCAGCTGATCACGCCGCCCGGTACGACGGCCGCTCGGACGCCTGCGGCCCGATGACCGCGCGGTAGTGCTCCAGCAGCTGCTCGTTGATCGCGAACCACGACCGCTCCTGGACCGCCCGCAGCGCGGTGGCGCCCATGGCGGCCCGGAGCTCGGGGTCGGACGCGAGCCGGTCGACCGCGGCAGCCAGGTCCCGGCCGTCGCTGGGCCGGTAGAGCAGGCCGGTCGCACCGTGGGCGACGACGTCGATCGGTCCGCCCGCGGCGGGGGCGACCACCGGCACGCCGGAGGCCAGCGCCTCCTGGGCGGACTGGCAGAAGGTCTCGTAGCGGCCGGTGTGCACGAAGACGTCGAGCGAGGCGTAGGCGCGGCTCAGGTCGTCACCGTGCAGCAGGCCGAGGAAGCTCGCGCGGTCGCCGAGCAGGTTCCGCAGTCGGGGCTCGTCCGGACCGCCACCCACCACGACGAGTGCGTAGCGCGGGTCGTCGGCGAGGTGGGTGAGTAGGTCGAGCTCCTTCTCGGCGGCCACGCGGCCGACGTACCCGATGACGAGGCGGCCGTCGGGCGCGAGCCGGCGGCGCAGCGCCTCGTCGCGGTGGCGCGGGTGGAAGGCCACGAGGTCGACGCCACGCCCCCAGCGGTGCACGTCGGGGACGCCGAGCTGCTCGAGCTGGTCGATGCTGGCGGTCGACGGGGCGAGCGTGCGGTCCACCTGGAGGTGGATGCGGCGGGTCAGGCCGGCCATCGCCCGGGCGCCGCCCGGCAGGTCGTAGCGCTCGGCGAAGCCGACCAGGTCCGTCTGGTAGATCGCGACCGTCGGGATGCCGAGCTCGTGGGCGGCGCGTGCGGCCTGGTAGCCGAGGGTCGCCGGCGAGGCGATGTGGACCACGTCGGGGCGGTACTGCGTCATCAGGTGGCGCAGCCGGCGACGGGTCTCCAGGCCCAGGCGGAAGTCGGGGTAGAACGGCAGGTTCGCGCCGCGGGCCCGGTGCACGCGGAAGCCGGCGTACGTCTCGGGGCCGGTCGGGGCGACCAGCTGGGCGTGGTGCCCCTCGGCCGACAGGTGCTCGAGCACACGGCGTACCGAGTTGGTGACACCGTTGATCTGCGGCAGGAACGACTCGGCGACGACGAGGACCCGGAGCTTGTTCATGGGGCTGACGCTAAGGACGTCGCGTCAACACCTCGTCACCTGGTCGCGAGTGTCCGGCGACCGACAGGTGAACGGCGAGGGTCCCTGAAATCTGAACGTGACTCAGGTCATAAACCCGTCGTTGAGTCCGCGTGGAGATCTCTCGCCGTGACCTGATCCGCAAGACCATCGCTGCCGGCGGGCTCGCCGCTGCCGCCACCACGATGCCCGGCATCCTCCGGTCCTCCGCCCACGCGGACCCGGCACCGGTGTCGCTGCCCCCGACCTACGCCCCCGGTACGCCGGGCTTCGGCGGCTACCGACCCGTGATCGCGGTCGCCGCCGAGGACCACACCGTCCGCGCCGGGCTCGGCGTCCCTGCGAACGCCGGCCGCGCCCGCCAGGGCCTGCTCGCCTTCGTCCAGCTCAGCGACGTGCACGTCGTCGACGCCCAGTCCCCGATGCGCCTGGAGTGGACCGACCGTCTCGACGACCCGAGCCCGCTGCCCGCCACCGGGTTGTTCTCGTCGTCGTACCGTCCGCACGAGATGCTCACCGGACAGGTCGCCGACTCGATGGTGCGCGCGATCAACCAGATCGCCGCCGGCCCCGTCACCGGCAAGCCGCTGGCGCTGGCGATCCAGACGGGCGACAACTCCGACAACTCGCAGCTCAACGAGGTCCGCTGGAACATCGGGGTGCTCAACGGCGGCCAGGTGCGCGTCGACTCCGGCAACCTGACGCGGTGGGAGGGCGTCGCCGACAGCACGGCGGCGACCTACGACACGGCGTACTGGCACCCGCACGGCAACCCGGCCGGCAAGCCGGTGGACCGGCCGCGCGCGGAGTACGGCTTCCCCGTCGTACCGGGGCTGCTGGACGCGGCCCGCCGGCCGTTCACCGCCGAGGGCCTGAACATGCCGTGGTACTCGGTGTTCGGCAACCACGACGGACTCGTGCAGGGCAACTTCCCCACCAGCACGCTGCAGCTCAACCTGCTCGCACTCGGTGCGCTCAAGATCGTCTCGCCGCCGCTCGGCCTCAACCCGGCCCAGCTGCTCGACGACCTCATGACCGACCCGGCCGACCTGCTGACCAACCTGCTCGGCGGCGCGCTCAACACCGTGGTCCGCGCCGTGACGCCCGACCTCAACCGCCGCCTGCTGACGCGCAAGCAGGTCGTCGAGCAGCACTTCACGATGGGCGGCCTGCCGTTCGGCCACGGCTTCACCGCCACCAACCGCCAGCAGGGCACGGCGTACTACAGCTTCGACCGGGGCGCCTTCCGTTTCATCGTCATGGACACGGTCAACCCGAACGGGTACGCCGACGGCTCGCTCGACAAGACGCAGTTCGCCTGGCTGACGGCGCTCCTCGAGCAGTCGGCCGACAAGGTCGTGATGGTGTTCAGCCACCACACCTCCGACACCATGGGCAACCCGCTCGTCGCGACCGGCGGCAGCATCGAACCGCGCGTCACCGGCGGCACCGTCCTCGACGCCCTGCTCGCCACGCCCAACGTGGTCGCGTGGATCAACGGCCACACCCACCGCAACAAGATCACCCCGCGCCCGCGCCCCGCCGGCGGTGGCCTGTGGGAGATCACCACGGCCTCGCACATCGACTGGCCGCAGCAGGCCCGGATCATCGAGGTCGCCGACAACCACGACGGCACCCTGTCGATCTTCACCACGATGGTCGACCACGCCGGTCCGGCCTCCTCCGGCGCGGGCACCGCCAACGCCCAGGAGCTCGCCGGTCTCGCCCGCGAGCTGTCGGCCAACGACTGGCACCACCACCTCGACGGCTCGGGCGCGCCCGAGGACCGCAACGTGGAGCTCCTGGTCACGAACCCGCTCAGCTGATGGGGAGCAGCCAGGACCGCTCCTGACCGAAGCCCGCGAAGCCGGCCCGGCGCAGGATCGGGCCGGACGTCTGCACGCGTCCCTTGACGATCGCGAGGTCGGCTCCGTGCTGCCGCGCGTAGGCCAGGCGCGCGGCGAGGACCGCGCGGTAGATCCCCCGCCCGCGCGCCTCGGGGACGACCACCCCTCCCCAGAGCCGGGCGTCGGCGCCGGCCATGGTGAGCCCGCCGGAGCCGACAGCCCGGCCGTGCTCGTCGTACGCGACGACGGCTCCCCCGCCCCCGGTGCGCACCTTGGCCTGCTCGCCGGGGAAGGTCGCCTCGAGCGTGGCCCGGTCGGTCGCCGTACCCCCGAACACCTCGGCGCTCAGCCGGACGGCATCGGCGAAGACCGCCAGGTCGTCGCTCCAGCGCAGCTCGACGTCCGGCGCCGGCAGGTCGTCCTCGTCGCCGAGCGAGCAGGCCAGCACGTCCACCGTCTCGTCCAGCACCGCCCCGCGGGCGACGAGCGCCTGCTCGAGCCCCACCGGCGCATCGAGCCGCACCCACCACGCGACGTCTGCTGACGCCGGTACGGCGGGATCGACCATCGGGCGGGCACGCTCGAGCACCTCGTCGACGACCTGCTCGATGGGCCTGCCGGCGAGGGTGTGGACGACCTGGACCGGGCGCTCGGTCCAGTCGGGGTAGCGGACGAGCAAGTACTCGTCAGCCTCGGCGCGGGGCGCACCGGCGGGCACGAACGCCCAGGCGGCGCTCGCGGCCAGCACCCGGTCCCGAGGTGGTGGGGTCATGCCCCAGGTCACTCCGAGGCGGCCAGCTGCCCGCAGGCCGCGTCGATCTCGCTTCCCCGCGTGTCCCGCAGCGTCGTCGCGATGCCACGGCCGTTGAGGATCCGGACGAACTCGTCCATGTCCTCCTCGCGCGAGCGCGTGAACTGCGAGCCGGGGATGTCGTTGAGCGGGATCGGGTTGATGTGGACCCAGCCGGTGCCGCGACCCTCCGCCGACAGGACGTCGGCGAGCAGGTCGGCCCGCCAGGCCTGGTCGTTGATGTCGCGCATCAGGGCGTACTCGATCGAGACGCGGCGGCCGGTCTTCGAGAAGTACTCGTGGGCGGCGTCGACGGTCTCGGCGACGGAGAAGCGGGTGTTGATCGGGACCAGGTCGTTGCGCAGCTCGTCGTCGGGCGCGTGGAGCGACAGCGCGAGGGTCACCGGGATGCCCTCGTCGGCGAGCTGGCGGATCCGTGGGACCAGGCCGACGGTGGAGACGGTGACGTGGCGGGCGGAGAGGCCGAGGCCCGAGGGGGCCTCCTCGGTGAGCCGTCGCACGGCGCCGAGGGTCGCCTTGTAGTTGGCGAGCGGCTCGCCCATGCCCATGAACACGACGTTGGACAGGCGGCCGGGACCGCCGGCGACCTCGCCGGAGGCCATGGCACGGGCGCCGACGACGACCTGGTGCACGATCTCGGCGGTCGACATGTTGCGGGTCAGGCCGCCCTGGCCGGTCGCGCAGAACGGGCAGGCCATGCCGCAGCCGGCCTGGCTGGAGATGCAGATGGTGGCGCGGTCCTTGTAGCGCATCAGCACCGACTCGACGAGCGAGCCGTCGAAGAGCTTCCACAGCGTCTTGACCGTCTTGCCCTTGTCGGCGCTCTGCTGCCGGATCGGGTCCATCAGGTCGGGCAGCAGCGCGCCCACCAGCTCGGCGCGCTGCGCGGCCGGCAGGTCGGTCATCTCGGCGGGGTCGTGGACCAGCCGGCCGAAGTAGTGGGTGGACAGCTGCTTGGCGCGGAAGCCCGGCAGGCCCATCTCGACCAGCAGGTCCTTGCGCTCGTCCGAGGTCAGGTCGGCCAGGTGCCGGGGAGGCTTCTTGCGTCCACGCGGCTCGGCGAAGACGAGGGGAAGCGACTTCGGGGCGGTCGCGGGCTGCTCGGACATCACCGTCGATTGTCCCACCGTCGGCGTACGGCGCCCAATCCCGCGAGGTCAGCCTCGGTGGGCGGGGCTCAGGCGTCCTTCTTCAGCAGGAAGAACAGCACCGCGGCCGCGACACCGCCGACCACCACGATGGTCGCGACCATGCCGAGCAGCATGTAGCGCGCGAACCGGCGGGTGCGGCGCGGCACCAGCATCGCGATGGGTACGACGAGCAGCAGGAGCACGAACGGGAAGAGCTCCTCGGCGCGGTCGTAGCCGGCGAGGCCCTTGATGACGGCGGCGTACACGCCGGGCACGACGATGATGGAGACCATGCCGGTGAAGAAGCCGGCGAGCGGGAAGAAGACCGGGTGCCCGCGGTGGAACCAGTCGGGCCGCCGCGACCGCTCGGTCCCGTCGTCCGTCTCGTCCGCCGTGGGGCGGCCCTCGATTCGCTGGTTCATGTCCGGGCGATCGTAGCCAACCCGTGCGCAGCGCGTCGTGCTGGCCGCCACCCGGGCCGACCTGTGACAGTAGTCGGGTGACCGACCAGCACCCCGCGTTGACCTACAGCAGCTACCTCGCCCTCGACGACGTCCTCGCCGCCCAGCACCCCCGCTCGGACGAGCACGACGAGCTGCTCTTCATCGTCATCCACCAGGTCTACGAGCTCTGGTTCAAGCAGATGCTGCACGAGCTCACCGGCCTGCAGCAGCGCCTCGAGGACGGCGACACCGCGCGCTCACTGCACACGCTGGGCCGCGTGCTGGCGATCCTCAAGGTGGCCGTCGCGCAGGTCGACGTCCTGGAGACGATGACGCCGCGCCAGTTCACCAGCTTCCGCGGCCGGCTCGACGCGTCGAGCGGCTTCCAGTCCGAGCAGTTCCGCGAGCTCGAGGCGACCCTGGGCCGCCGTGACCGCCGCGTCTTCGAGCACTACCCCGAGGGCAGTCCCGGCCGCGGGCGGATCGCGGCCGCGATGTCGCGCCCCTCCGTCTTCGACTCCTTCCTGCGCTACCTGGACCAGCTGGGCTACGACGTCCCGCCGGCCGCCCTCGAGCGGGACCTCACGACCCCGTGGGAGCCCTCCCCCGACGTCCAGCGCCTCCTCCTCGCCGCGTACGCCGACGACGGCGGTGCCGCGCAGGTGGCCGAACGGCTGGTCGACCTCGACGAGGGCCTCCAGGAGTGGCGCTACCGGCACGTGAAGATGGTCGAGCGGACCATCGGCGCGAAGATGGGCACCGGCGGCTCCTCCGGGGCGCAGTACCTGTGGAGCACGGTCACCCACCAGCTCTTCCCTGACCTGTGGGCGATCCGGAGCGAGATGTGAGCCTGGCCACTCACTACACGCACTTCCGCGTCGCCGAGCGGCTGCTCCTCACCGGCCACGCCCACCAGGCCTGGCCGGACGTCGCCCGCGACGCGGTGCTCGAGGCCTACGACGACGCCGCGCTCGCCGTCGACGAGAAGTGGGCCAGGGCCGAGGTCCGCGCGGAACGGCTGCGGACCGGGGTCCGGACGCTGCTCGACGACCCCGGTGCCGAGGTGACGCTCGGGGCCAGCGCGCACGAGCTGCTGGTGCGCTTCCTGTCCGCGCTCCCCCTGCGCGCGCGGCCGCGGCTGGTCACCACCGACGGCGAGTTCCACTCCACCCGGCGTCAGCTCGACCGGCTCGAGGAGGAGGGCGTCGAGGTGGTGCGGGTGCCGACCGCGCCCGCCGAGACACTCGCCGAACGGCTCGCCGGCGCCGTGGACGACCGTACGGCGGCGGTCGTGGTCTCGTCCGTCCTGTTCGAGACCGCGCGCATCGTGCCGGGTCTCGCGGCGGTGGCGCAGGCCTGCGAGCGCTCAGGCACGGAGCTGCTCGTCGACGCCTACCACCAGCTCGGCGTCGTACCGCTCTCGGTGCGGGACGACGGTCTCGCCGAGGCCTGGGTCGTCGGCGGCGGCTACAAGTACCTCCAGCTCGGCGAGGGCTGCTGCTTCCTACGGGTCCCGCCGCACGCGGCCGGGACGCGGCCGGTGGTCACCGGTTGGTTCGCGCACGACGGGGACCGGTTCGCGGGGTCGACGTACGACCCGACGAGCCACTACCGCGCGGCGCGCGTGCTCGACTTCTTCGACGAGCAGGGGCTGACGCCGGCAGTGCTGCGGGAGACCTCCCGACGCCAGCGCGGGATCCTCACCGACGCCTTCGACGCGCTCGACCTGCCCGAGGACGTCGTCACCCGCGACCGGGACACCCCGGCCGAGGAGTTCGGCGGCTTCCTCGCGCTCAGCTCACCGCACGCGGCACGACTCCGGGCGACGCTGGCCGAGCGCGGGGTGCGCGCGGACCACCGCGGGCCGTACTTGCGGCTCGGCCCGGCGCCGTACCTCTCGGACGAGCAGCTGACGACTGCCGTGGCGCTGCTCGGCGAGGTCGGTCAGAAGACGCCGTAGTGCAGCAGCAGCCAGATCGGGGCGATCGTTGCGAGCAGCGAGTCGAGGCGGTCCATCAGGCCGCCGTGGCCCGGGATCACCTGGCTCATGTCCTTGATGCCGAGGTCGCGCTTGATCACCGACTCGCACAGGTCGCCGAGCGTGGCCATCACGACCGCGATCAGGCCCAGCGCGACGCCGATCCACCAGTCGCCCTCGAGCAGGTAGACCACCAGCGCGACACCCGCGCCGACGGTGGCGATCGCCGAGCCGGCGAAGCCCTCCCACGACTTCTTGGGCGAGATCACCGGCGCCATCGGGTGCTTGCCGAAGAGCACGCCCGCGATGTAGCCGCCGATGTCGGAGGCGATCGTCACCAGGATGAAGGTGATGATCCCCTGGACGCCCTTGTCGTCGAGGCCGCCGCCGTTGCGGCCGCCCTCCGCGAGGAGGAGCGCCACGAACGAGCCCAGGAAGGGCAGGTAGACCAGCGAGAACACCGACGCGGTGGCGTTCTTGACGTAGCCGTCGATGCCGCGGCGCAGCAGCCACAGCATGATCACCAGGGCTGCGACCGCGGTGGCGGTGACGAGCGCGGCCGAGCCCCACAGGTAGGCGACGACGACCATCACGACCCCGCCGACCATCAGCGGCTGCTCCGGGAGGTCGATGTCCTTGGCCAGCAGCCCCTTCCGGAGCTCCCAGACGGCCACCACCACGGCGATCGCGACGATCGCCATGAAGGCGGGCTTCCAGATCAGCAGGGACGCGGCGATCGCGCTCAGGAGCACGACGGCGGAGCCGACGGCGGCCTTGAGGTCGCGGCCGGCCCGGCCGTGGTCCTTCTGGGGTACGGACGCGGCAGGTTGTCCAGACGACGGCGTTGTCGACATCGGGTGCGGATGAGTGCTCTGAGGATCAGACCTCGAGCAGCTCCGCTTCCTTGCTCTTGAGGAGCTCGTCGATGGCGTCGGTGTGCTTCTTGGTGAAGCCGTCGAGCCGCTTCTCGGCGCCGGTGACGTCGTCCTTGCCGACCTCGCCGTCCTTCTCGAGCTTCTCGAGGCCCTGCTTGGCCTTCTGGCGGACCTGGCGGACGGCGACCTTGCCGCCCTCGGCCTTCTCCTTGGCGAGCTTGATGAAGCCCTTGCGGCGCTCCTCGGTCAGCTCGGGGAACACGCAACGCAGCACCTGGCCGTCGTCGGACGGGTTGATGCCGAGGTCGGAGTCGCGGATCGCCTTCTCGATGTTGACCTTGGCGCCGGCGTCGAACGGCGAAATGATGATCACCCGCGGCTCGGGCGCGCTGAACGACGCGAGCTGCTGGATCGGGGTCGGGGCGCCGTAGTAGTCGACGAGGATCTTGCTGAACATGCTCGGGTGCGCCCGGCCTGCCCGGATCGCCGCAAACTCCTCACGGGTCGCGTCGACCGACTTGCCCATCTTCTGGTCGGCCTCGTTGAGGATGTCGTTGATCACCGGATCTCCATTCTTGCCTGGTTCGGGGGCGTGCAGCAGGCTTCAGCCTGCGCTGACCCGCGTGCCGATCTTCTCACCCTGCACCACCCGCAGGATGTTGCCCTCGGGCTCCATGCCGAACACGATCATCGGCAGCTTGTTCTCACCGCACAGGGCGAAGGCGGTCTGGTCCATGATGCGCAGGCCCTGGGCGATCGCGTGGTCGTAGGTCAGCTCGTCGTACTTGGTGGCGGTCGGGTCGATCTTGGGGTCGGCGCTGTAGACGCCGTCGACACCGCTCTTGGCGACCAGCACCACGTCGCACTTGCTCTCCAGCGCGCGCTGGACGGCAACCGTGTCGGTCGAGAAGTAGGGCATGCCCATGCCGGCGCCGAAGATCACGACCCGGCCCTTCTCCATGTGGCGGATCGCGCGACGCGGGATGTAGGGCTCGGCGACCTGGCCCATGGTGATCGCGGTCTGCACGCGAGTCTCGACGCCCATCTTCTCGAGGAAGTCCTGCAGCGCCAGGCAGTTCATGACGATGCCGAGCATGCCCATGTAGTCGGCGCGGACGCGGTCCATGCCGCGCTGCTGGAGCTCGGCTCCGCGGAAGAAGTTGCCACCGCCGGTCACGACCGCGATCTGCACACCGGCGTCCACGACGGCTTTCACCTCGCGGGCGATGGCCTGCACGACGTCCGGGTCGACACCGACCTTGCCGCCGCCGAAGACCTCTCCGGAGAGCTTCAGCAGGACTCGCTTGTAACCGGGCACCAGGGTCCTTCCAGTCAGGGGTGGGGAGCGGTCCGAGGCTATCAGTGCTCCCCCGGACTCACCGGATGCGCTGGACCCTGGCGCGGTAGTTGCCGCTGTTGTCGCCGTCGATGTCGGAGTCGCGGGTCTTCGAGATGTGGTCGACCCGCTCCTCGCCGCCCTGGACCGGCTGGGCCTCGATGATCGTCTCGCGCTCGAAGGAGTGCGACTTGTCGTTGTTGCGGTAGTAGCGGTAGATCAGCCAGTAGGTACCGGCGCCGCCCGCGGGCCCGGCCGCGAGCAGCCAGATCGGGGAGTCGTCGCCGGCCTGGGCGATGAGGTCGAGGATCATGCTGTCGCCACCAGGATCGCGCCGGCGACGCCTTCGAGGAAGGTGCCGACCGTGAACGCCGCGAGCAGCAGCTTGGGCTGCGAGACCGGGATGCTGCCCATGGTCTCGCCGGTGCGCGCGTTGACCGCGATGTAGTGCAGCAACCCGTTGCTCTCCTGTCGGTAGGAGTACAGCCAGACCGGCAGGTACATCGACACCCAGCGGGAGCCGCCGACGTCGAGCTGCTCCTGCTCCCAGCGCACCCCGCGGTCGAACCGGCCGAGCGAGGAGTGCACCTGCGAGCGGCCGATCGACAGCAGCTGGTCCTCGAGGACCGGCTTGAGCGCCTCCACGTTGAGGTTGCGCTTCTCGCTCGTGAAGCCGACGAGGTAGCTGGCGTTCCACTTCACGGCGTTCTTGGTGTCGAACGGCAGGATCGTGTTGACGATGTTGTTGGTGTTGCCGCTGCTGAAGTCGGCGCGCTCCGCGGCGCCCTCGACGGTCAGGTCGTCGACGGTGAAGGACACCTGACGGGCGACCTGGTAGACGTCGGCGGCGTAGTAGGTGACCGTGTTGTCGCCCTGCTTCTCGGTCCAGCGGCGGGTCTGCACCTCGCCCTTGCCCCAGTACTGCGACTGCGCGCGGGCGTCGATCACGAGGTACGGCAGGTAGACGCCCAGCACGTTCTCCGGGATGAACTCCTTCTTGAACCGCTTGTGCGCGAACAGCCGCCGCTTCGAGGCGAACGCCCGGATCTTCTCGACCGCCTCGTCCTTGGTCAGGCGGAAGGGCAGCACCGCGTCGGGCACGGCACCGTTGGGGATCTGGGTGTTGACGTTGAGCGTGTGCCGGCACCAGTGGCAGCGCGCGTTGAGCGAGTGGGCCGTGTCGACCACGACCTCCGCCCCGCACGCCTCGCACTTGAAGGTGACCATGTCGGCCGCATCGGCGGCGATGTCCTCGGCGCCGCTGGCGATGATCGTGCCCTCGAGCTGGTCGATGCCCTCGCCGAGGCCGAACTCCTCCTCGACGCGGGCCTCCTGCCACTCGTTGCGGCAGAACAGGCAGATCAGCATGCCCGTGGAGCCGCGGAGCTGGACGTCGGTCGAGCCGCACTTCGGGCAGCGGTTCAGGCCGTCCTTGAGCGACTCGTTGACGGTCTCGATGCTCGGCCCGGCCTCGGGCTCGGCCTTCGCCGCAGCCAGCTCCTCCTCGAGCGACAGCGGCGGGCCGTCGAAGGTGGGCCGCTGCGGCTCCACGGACTCCTGGGACATGTCAGAGACCGAGCGCCTTCGCCTTTGCCGCGTCGTAGTCGGCCTGGGTGATCAGGCCGGCGTCGAGCATCTCCTTGGCGCGCTTGAGGACGGCCATCGGGTCCTCCGCGGCTGCCTCCGCGGGTGCGGCGGGGGGCGCGGTCGCGGCGGGGGCCGCCGGCGCTCCGGCCGGCGGGACGGGCTGCTGCAGGCCGCCCAGGCCCATGCCTCCGGTCGCCATGCCCATGCCGATCAGGCCGCCCGGGCCGGCGTTCTCGCCCGCCGCCTCGATGCCGGCCGCGACCGACGCCTGGAGGTTGGAGTTGCCGCGGGAGCCGGAGAGGGCGTCGGCGCGCTGGACGTTCTTGAGCAGCTCGCGGGTGTTGGCGTCGTACTCGATGGAGATGATCGCCGTCTTCACGATCTCGATGCCGCGGTCGGTGCGCCACTGGTAGTTCTGCTCGACGGCGGCCGACAGCGACTGCGCGAAGCCGATGGAGTCCTGCTGCAGCTTGGTGATCCGGTTGCCCTTGGCCGGGTCGTTCGTGTACATCGAGAACGCCGGCGCCAGCGAACCGACGACCTCGTTGAACAGCTGCTCACCGGCCGGGTTGTCGATGTCGGTGAAGTCGAACGACTTGCGGCCGCCGATGACCTCGGCGGGCACGAAGTTGCGGATGAAGGTCAGCGGGTCGGTGATCTTCAGGGTGTAGGTGCCGCGGGTGATCGCGCCGACCTGGGTGTTGAGGAAGGCGTCGTCCCAGTAGATCTCGGACTGCGTGCCGAACTTGTTGTTGGGCAGCTCCTTGAGCGTCACGAAGATCGCGGACTGCTGCGCCGACGGGCGACCGCCGAACTTGAAGCGCTCCCAGCTCTGCTTGATGATCGAGTCGACGAGGCCACCGCCGGTGAAGACCGACTGCGAGGCCGGGTCGTCGGAGTTCCAGATGTAGGCGCCGGGCTCGGCGGCGAACCCCGTGAAGGCCCCGTCCTCGAGCAGCACCAGGCCGTAGCCCTCGGGAACGATGATCTTGGAGCCGTTGGTGATGACGCCCTCGGAGCCCTGGGTGTTGCTGCCGCGACCGGCGTTCTGGCCCTTGGCGACGGCCGGGAAGACGGCGACGGTCGAGCCGATGCCGTCCGGAACGCCGTAGAAGTCGACCCACTGGTCAGCGAGCGTGCCGCCGATGGCGCCGATTGCAGCCTGGATGAGTCCCACTGACGTTCTCCTTTTGCAGACGCGTGCGTCCGCGGTGGGCGCACGTCACCGGTCACTTCTCCGCGGGCCGGGCCCGACAAACCTACACACGGACGACAACGGCCGGCACCACTTTCGTGGTACCGGCCGTGATGCCGTCGAGCGGTGCCTGGATCAGGCGCCGACCTCGAATCGGGCGAAACGCTTGACCGTCGTGCCGGCCTCGTCGAGGACGGCCTTGACCGTCTTCTTCGACTCCGAGACGGACTCCTGCTCGAGGAGCACCAGCTCCTTGAAGAAGCCACCCAGGCGACCCTCGACGATCTTGGCGACGGCAGCCTCCGGCTTGCCCTCCTCGATCGTCTTCTTGGTCAGGACGTCCTTCTCCGCGGCGACGATGTCGGCGGGGACCTCGTCACGGGTGAGGTACTGGGCCTTGAGCGCCGCGACCTGCATGGCGGCGGCGCGCGCAGCGGCCTCGTTGCCGTCGTACTCGACCAGGACGCCGACGGCCGGCGGGAGGTCGGCCGCACGCTTGTGCAGGTAGACCGCGACGGGGCCGTCGAAGTACGCCACGCCACCGAGCTCGATCTTCTCGCCGATGGTGATGGCGAGGTGCTCGACGACCGCACCGACGGTGCTGTCGCCCAGCGGCAGCGCCTTGGCGGCCTCGGTGTCGGTGGCCTTGCCCGCGTCGACCGCCTCGGCGATCTGCTGGGCAGCCTTGATGAACTCCTCGTTCTTGGCGACGAAGTCGGTCTCCGACTTCAGCTCGATGAGCGCGCCACCGGCGTTGGCCACGAGGCCGGCCGACGTCTCGCGCTCGGCGCCACGAGCGGCAGCCTTGGCCGCACCCTTGACGCGGAGCAGCTCGACGGCCTTGTCGAAGTCGCCGTCGGTCTCGTCGAGCGCCTTCTTGCAGTCCATCATCCCGGCGCTGGTCAGCTCACGGAGCTTCTTGACGTCAGCAGCAGTGAATGCCATGAATCCTCTATCGCTCTCTGGAAGAAGTGGTGGGTGTCGCTCAGGCCTCGGCCGGGGCGTCAGCGGCCTCGGCGACGGGCGCCTCAGCAGCAGGCGCCTCGGTGGCCTCGGCAGCGGCGTCGGCGGCCGGCGTCTCGGCGCCCTCGAGCAGCTCGCGCTCCCACTCGGCCAGCGGCTCGGCGGCCGCGGGGGTCGTCGCACCGGCACCCGAGCGGGCCATCAGGCCCTCGGCGGCGGCGTCGGCGATGACGCGGGTGAGGAGGCCGACCGCGCGGATGGCGTCGTCGTTGCCCGGGATCGGGAAGTCGACGTCGTCCGGGTCGCAGTTGGAGTCGAGGATGGCGATGATCGGGATGCGCAGCTTGCGCGCCTCCTCGACGGCCAGGTGCTCCTTGTTGGTGTCGACGATCCACACCGCGGAGGGGGTGCGGGTCATCTCACGGATACCGCCGAGCGACTTGTTCAGCTTGTCGCGCTCGCGGCGCATCTGCAGCAGCTCCTTCTTGGTGCGGCTGCTGCCGGCGACGTCCTCGAAGTCGACCTCGTCGAGCTCCTTGAGGCGGTTGATCCGCTGGTGCACGGTCTGGAAGTTGGTGAGCATGCCGCCGAGCCAACGCTGGTTGACGTAGGGCATGCCGACGCGCGTCGCCTGCTCGGCGATGGCCTCCTGCGCCTGCTTCTTCGTGCCGACGAACATGATCGTGCCGCCCTTGGCCACGGTCTCCTTGACGAAGGCGTAGCTGCGGTCGATGTAGGCCAGCGACTGCTGCAGGTCGATGATGTAGATGCCGTTGCGGTCCGTGAGGATGAACCGCTTCATCTTCGGGTTCCAACGACGGGTCTGGTGTCCGAAGTGGACGCCGCTCTCGAGGAGCTGGCGCATGGTCACGACAGCCATGATGATTTTCTCCTGTTTGGTTTTCAGTTGGTCCTGTCGCCTGCGCGCCGTCCCACCACCCAGCCTTGCGGCTCGGGTGGACCGAGGATCGACGCCCACGGGTGATGCGGCTCCGGAGGGGAGTCGCCGTGGTCTGCGGACGAGCGAATTCCGGTCCAGGGCGGACCGGTACGTCCCAGCGTACGGCGTCCGGCGGCCGCTGGCCCAATTGCGGCCGGGAGCCGTCCACAGACCGCTCACCCCTCCCCTGTCCTCCACAGGCTGGCCCCACGAACGTCCGGTTCGTCGGACCCCGCGCGCACCATCCCTGCATGCGCCCGTCCGCCCCTTCCTTCCGGCTCCTGCTCCTGTTCCTCCTGCTGCTCTGCCTGCTCGCCTGCCCTTCCCCCGCGCAGGCTGAGGGTCCCGGTGCCCACGACCCGGTGGGCGCCTGGCCGCTGCGCCCGCAACCGGAGGTGGTCGCCGGCTTCGACCCGCCCGACGTGACCTGGGGCGCGGGACACCGCGGCGTCGACCTGGCCGGCAGCCCGGGCCAGCCGGTCCTCGCCGCCCTTCCCGGGCAGGTCGTGTTCGCCGGCCGGATCGCCGGGCGCGGGGTGGTCGTGGTCGGCCACGGAGACACCCGGACCACCTACGAGCCCGTCACCGCCAGGGTCGCCGTCGGATCCCCCGTGGCTGCCGGCGCAGTGCTCGGACAGCTCGAGCTCGTGGGCTCGCACTGCTTCCCACGCGCCTGCCTGCACTGGGGGTGGATCCGGGGCGAGACCTACCTCGACCCGCTGCGGCTCGTCGGTGCGGGTCCGGTCCGCCTGCTGCCGCTGTGGGGCGAGCTGCCGGCGCTGTTCAGGCCCTGGGGTGTGCCTGCTGGTAGGCCCGGCGTAGGCGGTCCGTGGTGACGTGGGTGTACCGCTGCGTCGTCGCCAGCGACGCGTGGCCGAGCAGCTCCTGCACCGAGCGCAGGTCGGCACCGCCCTCGAGGAGGTGGGTCGCGGCCGTGTGGCGCAGGCCGTGCGGGCCGAGGTCGGGGGCGCCGGGGACGTCGGCCAGCCGCCGGTGGACCAGGGTGCGGACGGCGCGCTGGTCGATCCGACCACCGCGCGCGCCGAGGAACAGGGCGCCGCCCGAGCCGGGCCGGGCGAGCTGGGGGCGGCCGCCGACCGTCCACCGGTCGAGGGCCACCGCGGCGGGAGCGCCGAACGGGATGGTCCGCTCCTTGCGGCCCTTGCCGAAGACCCGGACGACGTTGCGGTCGCGGTCGAGGTCGTCGACGTCGAGCGCGCAGAGCTCGCCGACGCGCATCCCGGTGGCGTAGAGCAGCTCGAGCATCGCCACGTCGCGCAACCCGACGGGACTGCCGTCGTCGGCGAGCTCGGTCGCGGCCGCGATCAGGTCGCGCGCCTCGTCGACACGCAGGACGTCGGGCAGGGTGCGGTGCGGCTTCGGCGAGCCGAGCGAGGAACCGACGTCCGCCCGCGCCCGGCCGGTCCGCGCCAACCATCCGGTGAACACGCGCGCCGCGGTGGCCCGTCGGGCGAGGGTGGTGCGGGACAGGCCGGAGCTCTGCTGACGCGCCAGCCAGCTGCGGAGGGTGCGCAGGTCGAGCTCGTCGACGCCCTCGAGCCCGTAGCGCGCGGCGTGGTCGAGCAGGCCGCCGATGTCGGCGAGGTAGGCCTTCACCGTGTGCGGGGCGAGGTCACGCTCGGCGACGAGGTGGCGCTCGTAGGCGCCGAGCACGCCCATCGCCCACTCGGGCAGCACGGGGGGCTGCGCGTCCGGAACCTCCGCAGCAGCACCCACGCGCTCATCGTAGGTCCGCCGGCCGCGCTCACCCGCGGCCCTCGGCGGTGAGTCGCCAACCGGTCGGGAGCCGCTCGACGAGGTCGGCCTCGGCCATACCGGAGAGAAGGCGGCGTACGTCCTCGACGCCGAGTCCGGCGACCCGGGCGATCGAGTCGGCCGGGACCGGCGTCGCGACCGGGACCGCGTCGAGGACCTGGCGCGCCCGGACGGACAGCCGGTCGCGGGGCCGGTCGGGTGCACGCGGCTCGGGCGCGAGGTCCTGGCCCGCGACGCCGACCAGCTCGAGCACCTCCGCCGCCGAGGTGACCAGGGTCGCCGAGCCCCGGCGGATCAGCTGGTGGGTGCCCTCGGAGGCGGCGCTGCTGACCAGTCCGGGCGTGGCCATCACGACCCGGTTGAGGCGTTCGGCCCAGCTCGCCGTGTTGAGGGCTCCACTGCGGATGGCCGCCTCGACGACGAGCGTGCCGCGACTCAGGCCAGCGATGAGGCGGTTGCGGGCGAGGAAGCGGATTCGGAACGGAGCCGAGCCGGGCGGCGCCTCCGAGATGACCGCGTGGCGCTCGGCAAGGTGCGCGAGGAGCTGTCGGTGCGCCACCGGGTACGCCCGATCGACGCCGCACGCGATCACCGCCACCGTCGGGGCGTCGGCGCTCAGCGCCCCGCGATGGGCTGCGTAGTCGATGCCGAAGGCCGCACCGCTGATCACCGGACGTCCCGCCGCGCCGATGGACGCCGACAGGTCGGACCCGATCTGGTCGCCGTCGGTGGTCGAGGAGCGTGCGCCGACCACCGCCACGGACTCGCCCACCGTGTCCAGGCGCAACGGGCCCCTCGCCCAGAGGCCGACAGGGACGCCGCCTCGTTCGTGCAGCACCCCGGCTCGCGCGAGGTCGTCGAGCTGACGGGGCCACTCGTCGTCGCCCGGAACGACGAAGCGGATGCCCCGGCTGGCCGACCGCTCGAGGACGCGCTCGGCATCGGTCTCGGCCAGCCGGGCCGCTGCGGCGCCGAACTCGGGACGCGCTTCAGGCTGGTGGCGCAGCACGTCGAGGAACTGCTGCGGTCCGAGCTCCCGGGTCAGGCCGAGAGCGCGCCAGTCGCCCGGCTCGATCGCCAGGCTGATGGCCGCGCGCGCGATCCGGTCCTCGTCGGCGCGGTTCCCGGTGCTCATGCCACGCCCTCGGCGGGCCGGACCGTCGCGACGTCGAGCGGCCGCCCCGTTCGCAGCCGCAGCGCGACGGCGACCTCGGCCTCCCCGGGGTCGATGTCACGACCACTGCGGACGGACTGGAGGTCGGCGACCGTCCAGGCCAGCCGTTGGACCCGGACGGCTCCGCGGGCGCTCAGCCGGCCGCCGAAGGTCTCGGCATCGATGAGCGCCTTGCCGTCGGGGTGGACCGGCCAGGTGTCCTTGAGGCGCGGGCTCGGGATCTGCGAGTTGAGGCGCCAGTCCCTGCCCTCGAACCGGCTCAGCTGTCGGCGGCGTGCCTCCGCGACCCGTGCCTGCACCTCGCTCGAGCCCTCCACGGGCCGGAAGGGGTCCTGGGCAGCGGGCGAGGCCGACCTGACGTGCCGCACGATGTCGATGCGGTCGGCGATGGGGCCCGACATGCGCGCCTGGTAGCGCCGCCGGACGGTCTCCGGGCAGGTGCACCTGTTGCTGCGGGCAGCGGCGGTCCAGTTGCCACAGGGACAGGGGTTGCTGGCGACGACGAGCATCCCGCGGGCGGGCAGGGTCACCGATTCGTCACGGCGCGCGATGGTGATGTCGCCGTTCTCGAGTGGCTGGCGCAGTGCCTCGATGATGTCCGAGCGGAACAGCGGGAACTCGTCGAGGAAGAGCACGCCCGCGTGGGCGCGCGAGATCTCTCCCGGCTGCACGCGCCCCTGCCCTCCGCCGATCACGCTGGCCTTGCTGGCGTCGTGGTGAGGGGCCGCGAACGGAGGCCGGACGATCATGCCCTGGCCCGGGTCGAGCGCGCCGGCGAGCGAGTGCAGCGCGGTCAGCTCGAGCGACTCCTCGGTCGTCAGGTCGGGAAGGATGGTCGGCAGTCGCTCGGCCAGACTGGTCTTGCCGCAGCCCTTCGGTCCCGACAGCAGCAGCGCGTGTCCTCCAGCCGCGGCCACCTCGGCGGCGTACTTCTCGTCGAGCATCCCGCGCAGGTCGGCGAAGTCGAGGTCGTCGAGCCGGCCGGCGCCTCGCCACACGATCAGGTCGGTGCCCGACGCGGACACGACCGGCGGTGCTTCCGGGGGTACCTCACCCGCCACGAGGGCGACCACCTGGGCGAGGGAGCGGGCACCGATGATGTCGAGGCCGGGCACCATCGCTGCCTCGGCAGCCTGTGGCTCGGGGACGACGAGGCGCCGGACCCCTCGGTCGGCGGCGGCCAGAGCCATCGGCAGCACTCCCACTGCAGGTCGCAGGCTGCCGGCGAGCGTCAGCTCGCCGATGAAGGCGGTCCCCGCGAGGCCGGTCCGCGGGACCTGCCCCGTGGCGGCGAGCACGGTCATCGCCATCGCGAGGTCGAAGTGGGTTCCCGACTTCGGCAGGTCGGCCGGCGCCAGGAGGATGGTGGTCCGCATCGAGGACGGCCAGCTGAGGTCGCTGTTGGCGATGGCCATCCTGACGCGGTCGAGCCCCTCGCGCAGCGCCGCTCCGGCGCGACCGACCACGGTGATGCCTGCCTGTCCGGTCGACACATCCGCCTGGACGTCGATCAGGTGGCCGCGGGCCCCGTCGAGCGCGACGCAGTGCGTGGTGGCGAACGGCATCAGTACAACCCCGGGACGTGCTCGATGACCGGCGCTCCGCGCCGTGGACGCAGCACGGCGACGAGGTCGATGCGGATCCCGTCGGGGTGGATTTCGCGCGCAGCTGCCCACCGCTCCCCCAGCCGTTGCAGCCGGGCGAGCTTGGTGGCGGTGATCGCCTCGTGGGGGGTGCCGGCGACATCGCTGGTGCGGGTCTTCACCTCGCACACGACGAGGGTCGCGCCGTCGCGCAGCACGATGTCGATCTCGCCCTCGTCGCAGCGCCAGTTGCGCTCGAGCACCATCATGCCGAGCGCGACGAGGTACCGGGCGGCGCGCTCCTCGCCGTAGGCCCCGATGGCCCGGCGGGCCTGTGCTGTGGTGGTCATGCCGCACAGCGTGCGGGTTCGGCCCGACGCAGGGGCAGTACGACGGACGCCGGCTGGGGAGGACCGCGGTCATCCCCAGCCGGCGCGTCGTCAGGTGGCTCGGAATGGAGCCGGTGGAACGGGTGGGGTCAGCCGACCAGCTTGGGCGCGTCGCACTTCGGCGTACGGAACTTCCTGATGTCCGCACCGCTGAGGTCGGCGCCGAGCGCACCGAGCAGCGGCGTGAGCAGCGCGCTGTCGAGGCTGCTGACCAGCGGGTTGACGAGCCCGGAGACCAAGGTGTTGACGATCGGGCCGAGCACGATGCCGACGGGTAGGCCGATCAGGGCTAGGCCGGACGTGTTGACCGTGAGGACAGGCAGACCGGAGCTCCCGGCGCCGACCTCGCTGAGCTGGTCGTAGTCGCTGTCGTTGGCGATCTCGATCACGGCATCACCGCCCGAGGTGCTCTGGCCCTTGATCGTGATCGGACCTCCGACGACCGGGATCTTGATGCCGAGCACATTGGCGTACACCGTCACCTGAAGCTTGAGGTCGACGCTGAGCAGTCCGTTGCCGACCTGGATCGTGAGACCCGTCGGGCTGCAGCGCACGTCCGTCAGCTGGCCGACCGCTTGGGCGACGTTCACCGACCCGCTCAGCTCGACGTCTGTGCCCGCGAGGAGGAGGTTCAGGTTCAGCGCCCTGGCCGAGAGGTTGATCTTCACCTGGGTCGATTCGGCCTTCGACGAGGTGTCGTTCTTCCGACCACAGGCGAGCTTCGGCGCCTCGATGGCGCTGAGGTTCACCCCGACGTTCGCGAGCGGGCCGAGGTTGACCGACGCCTGCGGGATGACGAGCGCATTGGTGCCCGTCGCAGCGGCCGCCGCGGCGGTGACGAGGTCGAGCAGGTTGAGGTCGGCGTCGAGCCCGTTGGAGCCGGTCGTGCCGAGGTCGATCAGGTCGCCGGCGTTCAGCTTGACGTTGTTGAGACCGACGGACATCGCCTGCAGGACCGACGCGGCCGCCGCCTGCCCGTTCTTGGACAGCACGCTCGCCGTGGCGACGTAGAACTGCCCGAGGCTCACCAGCTGGTTGCCCTGGACGAGCTCCTCGAGCGTGCCGGCACCGAGGTTCACGCCGATCAGGTCGAGCAGGCTGATCTTGGTGGTGGCGAGGCCGTTGTAGTCGATCGCGCTCACGTTGATGTTGCTGCCCAGTGGTCCGAGGAGCGTGCTCAGCAGCGGCGACTTGGCCGTGTTCAGGCGGGCGGCGTAGGAGCCGAGGGCGTAGCAGGCGCCCCCCTCGGACTGCGCGATGGCCGTGCGGTGGGCGTCGCCGGAATCCATCCCTGTCAGGCGTCCGAGCGCGAAGCCGACCGTGGTGTTGGCGCGCACCCGTACCGCGTTCGGGACGGCACTGCCGGAGACGACCGCGAAGTTGCCGTCCTTGAACGTGCCGAGCTGCCACTCCAGGTCCGGCGCGGTGCCGACCGTGTCGGCGTTGCGCTCGAGGCTCTTGGCCATCTCGCTGTCCATGGTGGAGGCGAGGGCAGTGGCACTTCGGCCATCGAGGTTGCGGGACAGGTCGAGCGCGACGACGTCGGCCAGGGCCTGCATGTCGCGACGGGCGGTGCGCTGCATGCCGAGGTCGACGGCGAACGCGGAGATGATGACGAGGAGCAGGGCGATGCCGACGCCCATGAGGACGGCGACGGCACCACGTTCGTCCGCGCGACGATCGCGTCGGCGCGCCATCAGCTGACCCTCGCGACGGCGGTGTACTCCAGCTCGTCCGGGAGGACCATGCCCATCATGGGCACCCCGAGGAGCGGGTGGTCCGCGTAGTCGTAGGTGATCCGCACGCTCGCGCACTTCACCGTGGCGGGCTCGCCGTCGCAGGTGGCGATCGTGACGGCGCAGCTGCCCACCGTGACGCCGTCACGCGTCAGCGAGCTCCCGGAACAGGTGACGCCGTAGCCCTCGAGCGCCTCGTTGACCGCCGCACGGGCGTTCGGGACCTGGTCGGCGTCACGCTGGGCGACCGCTGCGGCGCGGGCGCCCTCGGCGGCTGCCTGGCTGATCGCCTGGCGGAAGCTCAGCATCATGCCGTAGCTGATGATGCCGAAGATCAGGATCATCAGGATCGGCAGGATCAGGGCGAACTCGACGGCTGCAGCCCCTCGCTGACCCTCGTCATGCGCACGTCGCTCTCGCGCGCGCCCCCACAGCACACAACGCCTCATCGGCCGGCCTCCCCGCCCTAGCTCCCATGACGCCTCCCGAGTGGCGATCTCCGCACCATAGTGGTCGTCCTGACAACGAGGGAACGGATCCCGGGTGATTCTGCCCGGACGAGCGATCGGTACTAGTTCCTTCGGACTAGTCACCCCGTGGACCCGTCAGCGACCTCAGCCGACCAACCGCGGACGGGCGCAGGTGATGCCCACGCCGTAGACGTCGGCACCCCCGAGTCGGAGGCCGATCATCCTCGCCACGGGACCGATGAACATGTTGTTGATGTTGTTGATCAGGGGCGTGAGGGTCTTCTCGACGAAGCCCTTGCCGGTGGTGACGAGCACGTTGGCGATCGGGTTGGTGATCGCGGTGACCAGCGGCAGCTGCGCGCTCTTGCCGTTGAGCTTGACCGAGAGCACCGTCGGGATGATCGTGCTCGGGTCCAGGGTCATCGCGTAGCCCGTGGAGATCGGCGTCTGGTCGTTCGGCGGGATCTTGAGGTCCGCGCGCCCGCCGCCCGCGCCGGCGACCGTGCCCACCGTCAGCCGTACGTCGACCTCGAGCGAGATCTTGCTGCCGAGGGTGAGGATGTTGCCGAGCAGGTTGGTCAGCACCGAGGTCAGCCCCAGCGAGACCAGGTCGGTCAGCTTCACGTCGGCGGCCACCGACACGTCCGCATGCATCTGGTACGACGCCAGACCGGTCGCGACCTGGACGCTGAAGGTCGACGGGTCGACCACCGAACCGTCACCGCAGTGCCCGGCGGGCGGTGCGACGAGCTGGCCGGTGCCGCTGCCCGCGACGACCTGCAGGTTGCCGCTGCCCTTCGGGGTCTGCAGGGTCCCGAGGGTCGGGACGCTGATGCTCGGGAGGTTCGTGAACTCGATGCCGAGGGTCCCGTCGAGCTGGGCCGTGTCGGCCTTGGCCTGTGCGGAGTTCGGCGTCCCGCAGGCGAGCTCCGCGGCCGAGACGAGGTTGATCCCGCCGGTGTACTGGTAACCGACGCCGGGGACCTGGCCCTGGATGTTCGGGACGCCGAGGAAGTGCTTGCCGTCGGACAGGCGCGCCGAGCCGACCAGGTCGAGCACGTCGAGCTCGACGTCCATCGCGGCGTTGTCGGTCGGCGCGACGTGCAGGACGTTGCTGAGGTTGATGGGCCCGATCGAGGCGGTGACCGCCGACGACGCGATCCGGCTCAGGGCCTGGAGGGCGACGGTGTTGTCGCCGGGCTCGCGGGTGAGCGCCTCGATGGTGGCGTTGATCAGCTGCGCGTAGGTGATCGAGCCGTTGAGGAGCGCCTCGGGGCTGCCGATCGCGGACGTCGAGGTGAGCTGGTCGAGGCGGACGTCGGCGAACGCCAGGCCCTGGTACGACACCAGGGTGAGGTTCACCCCGAGCAGGTCGTTGAGCGGCTCGAGCACCGTGCTGTCACTCGCGCGGATCGCGGCCACGAAGCTGCCGAGCCGGAAGCATGCGGTCGAGGCGCTCTCGGCGGCGGCCGAGCGGCGCGCTCCCCCGGAATCGGCGCCCGTCACGGACGCGAACGCGAAGGTGACGTCGGTCTGGGCGACCACCCGGACCGCGGAGGGTACGCCGGACGTCATCGGCGCGAAGCCACTCGTCGCCATGCGGCCCAGCTGGTAGCTGAGCTGCGGCGGCTCGTCGCCGACCGCCGAGGCGTTGCGTGTCCTGCTCCGTGTGAGCTCGGCGTTCATCACGGGCGTGAGCTCGCCGACGCTGCGACCGTCCAGCTCACGCGCGAGGTCGAGCGCGACCAGGTCCGCGACCGCCTGCATGTCGGTGCGGGCCACGCGCTGCAGGCCGATGTCGAGCACGAACGCCGAGCCGATCATGATCAGGACGATCACGAACGCCATCAGGAGCGTGACCACTCCGCGCTCGTCGTCGCCCCTGCGGGCGTGCTGACGCCGGTGCCACATGGCGCCCTCCCCGATGCCGTGTCGCAGACGGGGCGGATTCCTCACCCCTCACGGTTCATCGTCGGCAGAGTGGGCGCCGGGGCAAGGTCCCGGCGCCGAATTGGGGACCAAGGTCCCCGGGCCTCAGGACTTCGGGAGCTCGAGGTCCGAGGTCGCCAGCTCCTCCACGTTGACGTCCTTGAAGGTCAGCACCTTGACGTTCTTGGCGAACCGGGCCGGGCGGTACATGTCCCACACCCACGCGTCGGCGATGGTGACCTCGAAGAAGACGTCGGTCCCCTCCGAGCGTGCCTTCACGTCGACCGAGTTGCACAGGTAGAAACGGCGGTCGGTCTCCACGACGTACTTGAAGATCCCGACGACGTCGCGGTACTCCCGGTAGAGGTTCAGCTCCTGCTCGGTCTCGTACTTCTCGAGGTCCTCGGCGCTCACGAGGGCGACTCTAGCCCTCGTCCCCCATCTCGTCCGGCAACGGCTCCAGTCCCGCCGCGCGTCGGACGTTCACGAACCGCATCCGGTGGATCGGCGAGGGGCCGTGCTCCTCGAGCGCCGCCGTGTGGGTGGCGGTGATGTAGCCCTTGTGCGTCTTGAAGTCGTACGCCGGCCACTGCTCGTCGAGGTCCGTCATGATCCGGTCGCGGGTGACCTTCGCCAGCACCGATGCGGCAGCGACGCAGGCCGCCACGCGGTCGCCCTTCCAGACGGCGAGGCCCGGCGAGCCGAGCCCGTCGACCGGGAACCCGTCGGTCAGCACGTACGACGGCGCGACGGCCAGCTTCGCGACCGCCCGGCGCAGCGCCTCGACGTTGGCGACGTGCATGCCCAGCCGGTCGCACTCCTCCTGCGAGACCACCACGACCGACCAGGCCACGGCGCGGCGAACGACCTGCTCGTAGCACCGCTCCCGGGCAGCCGCCGTCAGGAGCTTGGAGTCGGCCAGTCCCGGCACGATCCCCGCCTTGCCGGGCGGCAGGATCGCGGCGCCGGCGACCAACGGGCCGGCGCAGGCACCGCGGCCGGCCTCGTCGACGCCGGCGACCGGCTCGAGGCCGTGGCGGCGCAGGGCCCGCTCGTAGCCGTAGATGCCGGCGTCGCGACGGACCGTCGCTCCCTTGGGCAAGGTGGTCATCGAGCCGTTCAGCTCCCGGTGATGGCGCCGACCTTCTTGGCCTTCTCGACCAGGTCGGCGGGCGGGGAGTCGGGGACGTCGTCGAAGACCTCGGGGCGGCTGATCCAGCGCCAGCGGTCGCGCGGCCAGATCAGCGTGAAGACCTTGCCGACGACGAGGTCGGTGTCGACCCAGGGGCTCTGGGTGCACGGGTCCTCGTCGGGGCCGCACAGGTGGGCGCGCGAGTCGGCGGAGTGGCCGCGGTTGTCGCCGAGCACGAGCACCTTGCCGGCGGGGATCGGGCCGATGGTCCAGTCGCAGCGACCGGAGAAGGCCGTGCCCTTCTCGACGTACCAGTCGTCGAGCAGCTCGGCGTTGCAGGCGCCCGGGTCGGGGCCGAGGTAGTCGGACTCGTCGATCGCCTTGCCGTTGACCGAGATCCGGCCCTGCTCGTCGCAGCAGGTGACGATGTCCCCCGCGACGCCGATGACGCGCTTCACGAGGTGGCCGCCCGTCGGGTAGAGGCCGACCTTCGACAGCACGCTGGCGAAGCCGGTCGGGCCCTGCGCGTCGGCCGGGCCCAGCCACTCGCCCGGGTCCTCGAACACGATGACGTCGCCGCGCTTCGGCGTACCGCCGAACCAGTAGGAGACCTTCTGGACGAGGATCCGGTCGTTCTTGACCAGTCCCGGCTCCATCGACTCCGACGGGATGTAGAACGCCTGCACGAAGATCGCCTTGATCAGCACGGCGAGGCCGAGGGCCACGGCGAGGAGCAGGATGCTCTCCTGCCACACGGGGAGGTGCTTGCGGGGCGGGGAGGCGGGCGATCGGTGCCGCCCGTCGCCGTCGGCCTTCTCGAAGGCTTCGGGGCGCTCGTCGGGCGTCTCGTCGGTCGTCACGTTGACCGAGTCTAGGCAGGGTGCCCCCGGGAAAAGCACGAAGGCCCGACCTTGCCGGTCGGGCCTTCGGAAAGCGGGGAGGCTCAGGCCTCGCGACTGGGCGCATCGGGCGTCGCTACGCTCCGCCGATCAAGGAGCCCAGTCACAAGGCTCACGCCTCGCGACGCTCCTTGATCTTGGCCTTCTTGCCGGTGAGGTTGCGCAGGTAGTAGAGCTTCGCGCGACGCACGTCACCGCGGGTGACGACCTCGATCTGCTCGAAGATCGGCGAGTGGAGCGGGAAGGTCCGCTCGACACCGACGCCGAAGGAGACCTTGCGGACCGTGAAGGTGCGGCCGACGCCGGAGCCGTGGATCCGGATGACGACGCCCTGGAAGACCTGGACGCGGGACCGGCTGCCCTCGACGACCTTCACGTGGACCTTGATCGTGTCACCGGCGCGGAAGGCGGGGACGTCGTCGCGCTTGGCGGCGTTGCCGATCTCGGTGACGACAGCGGGGCTGGGCTTGCTCATGGTTCTCCTCGCGAGTGCACACAGGCCAACCGCGGTAGTGGATGGATCGAGGTGGTGGATCTGGCGTGCGGACGACGATTCCCCTGTGGCAGAAGCGTCCGCGACACCGACCAGCGATCTTCCCACAACCGGTCGGGTACGCCGAAATCCACGGGGCGGGCAGAGCGGTGCTGGAAGGATGTCGTCATGGACTGGGCGCCACACACGTTCGAGGTGCGGCCCTGGCGCCAGCGCAGCCCCCGCGGGCCGGCCGCCGACCGCAGGCTCCGCGAGATCACGGTCTCGCTGCCGCCGTACATCCGCGGGCTCGAGCTGCCCATGGACCGCGCGCTCACCGCGATGGCGACGGCGAGCGCGGGCGACCTGAGCCACCTCGACCTGGTCCACGGTCGCACCCTCAGCGCGCTCAACCACCTGCAGCTGCGCACCGAGGCGGTCGACTCGTCGAAGATCGAGAACGTCGATGCCAGCCTCGCCGACTACGGACGGGCGCTGCTGGGTGTCGGGGCGAACGCCTCGGCGGTCTCGATGGCCTCGGCCACCACGGCCCTGACCCGGATGATCGCCGACGCCGACGCGACCCGGTCGATCCGGCCGGAGGCGATCCTGACGGCGCACCGCGAGCTGTTCCGGCGCAACCCCGACGAGGCGCACCGCGCCGGGAGCTTCCGTACGACGCAGAACTGGGTCGGGGGCAGCGACTGGTCGCCGCTCGGGTCGCTCCACGTCCCTCCCCCGCCGGAGACGGTGCCGTCGTACCTCGAGGACCTGTTCGCCTTCGCGAACCGCGAGGACCTGCCGGCCGTGGCGCAGGCGGCGATCGTGCACGCGCAGTTCGAGTCGATCCACCCGTTCATCGACGGCAACGGCCGGATCGGGCGGACCCTGATCCACGCCGTGCTGCGGCGCCGGCGCGCGACCCGGCACCTGACGGTGCCGATCGCGTCCGCGCTGGTGGCGCACCGCGAGAGCTACTTCGACGCGCTCAACGACTACCGCGGCGGCGAGGCGCGCACCATCGTCGCGATGATGGCGACCGCGGTCCGGATCTCGACGGCGGAGTCGTGGGTGACCGCGACCAACGTGCTGGCGATCCGCGAGCGCTGGGGCGAGGCCGCACCCGGTGCGCGGCCGGGGCACCCGCTGTTCCGGCTGCTCGACCTCATGGCCGAGGAGCCGATCCTCAACGTGGAGCTGGTCGCGGGCCGGCTCGGCACGACCGAGGAGGTGGCGCAGCAGGCGATCGACGCCGCGGCGGACGCCGGGGTCCTGGTGCGCGCCCGTCGTAGCCGGAGGGCGCCGGTGTGGCTGGCGCAGGACCTGCTGAGCGAGGTCGAGGAGCTGAGTGCCCGGATCCAGGACTCGGCACGCCGTCTGCGGGCGTGAACGGCCGCAGGCCCGCCCCGGCGAACCGGGACGGGCCTGCGTCGTACGACGGGTGTCGGACTCAGTCGAGGGCGTAGCCCTCGCCGTGCAGGGCGAGGTCGATGCCGGCGACCTCGTCCTCCTCCTTGACGCGGAAGCCGATGGTCTTCTCGATCACCGTGGCGAAGACGAAGGAGACCACGAACGAGAACGCGATCACGGTGAGCGACGAGAGCAGCTGGGCGAGGAACAGCTTGACCTCGCCGCCGAAGACCAGGCTGCCGCCGGTCAGCGCCTCGGCACCGAAGATGCCGACCCAGATGCAGCCGATGAAGCCGGCGACCAGGTGGATGCCCACGACGTCGAGGCTGTCGTCGAAGCCGAGCTTGAACTTCAGGTCGATCGCGAAGGCGCAGATGGCGCCGGACACCAGGCCGAGGACCATCGCCCAGATCGGGGTGACGAAGGCGCACGCCGGGGTGATGGCGACCAGGCCGGTGACGATGCCGGAGGCCGCGCCGACGGCGGTGGCCTTGCCCTCGCGGACCGACTCGACGGCGATCCAGCCGAGCAGCGCGGCGGCCGGGGCGACGAGCGTGTTGAAGAAGATCAGCGAGGTCTGGCCCTCGTCGGCGCCGAAGACGCCGGTGTTGAAGCCGTACCAGCCGAACCACAGGATCGCGGCACCGATGAGCACCAGCGGGACGTTGTGGGCGACGCTCTCCTCCTTGGAGAAGCCGACCTTGCGCTTGCCGAGGACCAGTGCGAGAGCGAGGGCGGACGCGCCGGCGGACTGGTGGATCACGGTGCCACCGGCCCAGTCGAGCGCGCCCTGGCCGAGGCCCCACACGTCGTTCGCGAGCCAGCCGTAGAACTCACCGTCGCCGTTGACGCCCCAGATCCAGCGGAAGGTGGGGAACACGACGAAGGTGGTGAAGAGCGCGGCGAAGAGCATCCACGGCCAGAAGCGCGCACGGTCGGCGACGGCTCCCGAGACCAGCGCCACCGTGATGATGCAGAACGCGACGAGGAAGGCGTGGCTGCCGAACGCGTTGGCCGCGTCACCGCCGCCCACACCGGTCATCAGGTCGGACATGCCGACGTCCTGGAACGGGTTGCCGAACAGCTTGCTGCCGCCGTCGGTGCCGTTGCCCGCGATGCCCGTGCCACCGATGAGCAGGTAGAGCAGGGTGACGACGGCGATCGAGCCGAAGCTCAGCATCATCATGGACACGACGGACTTCTGCTTGACCAGACCGCCGTAGAAGAACGCCAGGCCGGGCGTCATGAACAGGACTAGAGCAGCACAGATCAGCTGCCACGAAAGCTCGACAGACATGCAGGTCCTCACAGGTCTCGGGAGTGGGGCTTCGGGCCGGGCAACGCTGCCGGCCTCGTCTGCGCCGATACTTGCGAGGGCTCGTTTCACCGAGACCCGACGGACGTTTCGAGCCTGTTACAGGTTCGACGAGCGTGTGTCACGCCCGTGAACGCACACGCACTGCGCCCCGGTCAGCGGCGTTTGGTGAGGGTGACTGCGTGCGGCGGTCCGGGCAGGTCGGGCCGGATGCGGAAGCCCGCCTTGCGGTACATCCGCTGGTTGCGGGCGCTCGCGGCTCCCGTGAAGAGGACGTACGACGTCGCCTGGTCCGGCGCGACCGCCTGGATGTGCTCCAGCAGGACCCGCCCGAGGCCGGAGCCCTGCAGGTCGGGGGCGACCATGATCCGGCCGATGTCCCACCGGTCCTCGCCGTCGAGCTTGCCGCGCACCGCGCCGACGAGCCGGCCGGCCCGGCGTACGACCCAGGTCTCCCACTCCTCGAGGCCGGCCCGGACGTCGTCGAGCGACTCCTGCAGGGCGGGGATGTCGAGGGTGTCGTTGGCGAGCGCCTCCTGCAGCCAGCAGGCGCGCTGCAGGGTCAGGATCTCGCCGGCGTCGCCCGGGACGGCCCGCACGATCGGCGTGCCGTCGTCGAGCACCGACGGGTGGAGCAGGTCCGGCCGCCGCGACGCCGTACGACGGCGGGCCTCCTCGTGGCGCCACGCGGCGACCTTGCCGTGGTCGCCCGAGCGCAGCACGGCCGGGACGTCGTGGCCGCGCCAGGAGGCGGGTTTGGTGTAGACGGGGTACTCCAGCAGCCCGCCCTCGGCGTGCGACTCCTCGACGAGCGACTCCGCGTTGCCCATGAAGCCGGGCAGCAGCCGCACGACCGCCTCGGTGATCGCGAGCGCGGCGACCTCTCCCCCGTTGAGGACGTAGTCGCCCAGGCTGATCTCGCGAACCTCGGCGCGCTCGCGAGCGTGGTCGATGACGCGCTGGTCGATGCCCTCGTAGCGGCCGCAGGCGAACAGGAGGTGCTCACGGGTGGCGAGCTCCTCGGCGAGGCGTTGGTCGAAGGGCTCGCCAGAGGGCGTGGTGAACACGACGGTGGTCCCCGCGTCGACGCCGAGCGCGTCGAAGGCCTCGCCCCACGGCTCCGGCTTCATGACCATGCCCGCGCCGCCGCCGTAGGGCGTGTCGTCGACGCGGTGGTGCTTGTCGTGGGAGTAGCCGCGCAGGTCGTGGACGTGGAACTCGACGAGGCGCTTACCAGCCGCCTTGCCCGGCAGCGACAGGTCGAGGGGCGCGAAGAAGTCGGGGAAGATCGTGAGGTAGTCGAGCCTCATTCCCCGGCTTCCTCGCTGTCCTCGCTGTCCTCGGGGAACGGGGTGACCAGGCCGGGCCGGTCGGCGATCACGACACGGCCGCCGGCGACGTCGACCTCCGACACCAGTGCGACGACGAAGGGCACCAGCGCCTCGCGCCCGTCGGGGGTCTTGATGCGGAGCAGGTCCTGGGCGCCGTGCACCAGGCCGACCAGCTCGCCGAGGTGGTTGCCCTCGAGGTCGTGGGCCGCCAGGCCGATCAGCTGGTGGTCGTAGAACTCCTCGGGGTCCTCCGGCACCTCGTCGGCGGGTACGACGGCCCGCAGCACCACTCCGCGCGCCGCCTCAGCGGCGTTGCGGTCCGGGAGCTCGCCGAAGACGACCAGCAGGGTGCCCTGGTGCCAGCGGGTGCGCTCGACGGTGAGGGTGCGCGCGGAGAACGCCGAGCCACGGGGGGACTCCGCCTGGAGGACCGCGCCGGCGACGTAGCGGCGGTCGGGCTCGTCGGTGCGGACGTCGACGGTGACCTCGCCCTTGATGCCGTGCGGCTTGCCGATCCGGCCGACCACGACCTCGATGCTCTCCACGGGTCCGAGATTAGGGCCAGCCGCCCGGGAACGACGAACGGGCGCCTCCCCCGGAGGGGAGACGCCCGTTCGGCTGCTTCAGGTCAGCGGCGGTCCGTGTCGACGAAGTCGATCCGGGTGTTGCCGTTGCCGGCGATCGCGGAGACGACCGTGCGGAACGCGGTCGCCGTGCGGCCACCGCGACCGATCACCTTGCCGAGATCGTCGGGGTGGACCCGGACCTCGAGCACGGATCCACGGCGCAGCTGCTTGTCGCGCACGACCACGTCGTCGGGGTGTTCGACCACTCCGCGGACGAGGTGCTCCAGCGCGTCAGCCAACATCGACTCAGGCCTCGGTGCTCTCGGCGGCGGGAGCCTCGGCCTCGGCGGCCGGCTCCTCGGCGGGAGTCTCCTCGGCGGCGGCCTCGACCGGCGCCTCCTCGACCTTCTTCTCGGCCTTCTTCTTGGTGGTCACCGCGGCGCCCTTGGGCTCGTTGGCGGCCTCCTTGAGGGCCTCGTTGAAGACCTCGAGCTTGTCGCGCTTGGGCTCCTTGACCTTGAGGGTGCCCTCGGCGCCGTCGATGCCCTTGAACTTCTGCCAGTCACCGGTGACCTTGAGGATCGCCTCGACGGCCTCGGACGGCTGCGCGCCCACGCCGAGCCAGTACTGCGCCCGCTCGGAGACGACGTCGATGTACGACGGGTCCTCCTTGGGGTGGTACTTGCCGATCTCCTCGATCACGGCGCCGTCGCGCTTCTTGCGCGAGTCGACGATGACGATGCGGTACTGCGGAACCCGGACCTTGCCCAGGCGCTTCAGACGGATCTTGACGGCCACGTTTGTGGTGTCTCCTTGAGAACTAGTGTGGGTGAGGCGCGGGCGACCAGGTGGGGAACACCGGGGCCCGGACTCGGATGGGTCCTGCACCCACCGGTTGAGAGGGTCCGGAAGTTGCAGAACTCAGCCGCCAAGTCTGCCAGATGACCTGACCTCGGAAGAAATCGCCTCGGCATCTCGGCTCCGGCCGGGCCCACGTCCCGGATCGATGGTTCGATCCGCCCAGCCCGCCGCGACCGCGCGGAGGTGCCGGGTGAGGGGGCCTCGCAGGGAGCATCGAGGCGACGAACTGCTCCTCCGGAGGGAATCCCATGCACACGATCCGCCGTACCGCCGTCGCCGCGCTCGCCGCGGCGACCCTGTCGATCGCCCCCCTGTCGGTGGCCGAGGCCGCCGTCCACGCCAAGCCGGCGGGCTCGCACTCCTCCCACGGCGGCAAGGGCGGCGGCGCGTCGCACCACCTGTCGGCCCAGACCCGCGGCGTGCTGCGCCAGGTCACGGTCCGCGACCGCGCGCTGGCCCGGGTGGCCGCCTCCCGGGCGATCACCGGCCTCGCCGACGAGCAGGAGAGCGTGCTGACCGCCTCGATCGCCCAGGACCGCGCCGACCTCGCCGCCCTGAAGGACGCGGTCTCCGCCGGGACGACGAAGCCACGCGCGGCGAAGGCCGCCCTGCGCGCCGTCCGGGTCGAGAACTACCTGCGGGCCGTCGCCGTGCTGCGCGACGCAGCCGAGCTCGCGGACGCCGCGGTCGACCTCCCCGAGGTGCTCGATCTCGTCGACGCCGTGGTGGCCGGCGTGCTGGAGGTGTCCGCGACCGGTGGCCGGACGGTGCTCCGCACCGCGCGGGCCGACCTCGAGGACGCCTGGGCGCTGTACGACGAGCTGACCGCCGAGCCCGAGGAGTGCACGGCCGACGAGACCGACGACTGCACCGACGACGGCACCGACGACGGCACGGACGACGGCACCGGCGACGGCACCGAGGACGGCACCGGCGGCTCCGACGACGGCGGCGACACGCCTGAGGTCGAGCCGCTCGGCTGACGCGGGGGAACCCCCTCAGCCGTAGACCCGGCCGCGCAGCACCACGCAGGTCGGCTCGGTGAGCACCGAGAGGTCGTCGACCGGGTTGCGCGGGTAGACCACGAAGTCGGCGGTGTCGCCCTCGTCGAGGCCCGGGTTCCAGCCGAGCCAGGCGCGGGCCCGCCACGACGCGGCACCGAGGACGTCCTCGTTCGAGAGACCCATCGCGGCCATCGCCCGGATCTCCTCGTGCAGCACGCCGTGACGTGCCGAGCCGCCGCCGTCGCTGCCGACGTACAGCGCGACACCGGCGTCATGGGCGTTCATCAACACCTCACGGCGGCGCTCGAAGAGCCGGTCCATCGTGGCGGAGTACGCCGGGAACCTGGCCCGGCCGGACGAGGCGAAGCCCGGGAACTTCGAGGTCTGCAGCACGGTCGGCACCAGGGCGACCCCGCGCTCCACCATCTGCGCGATGTGGGCCTCGGTGAGACCGGTGCCGTGCTCGATGCAGTCGATCCCCGCGTCGAGCAGCGGGGAGAGCGAGTCCTCGCCGAAGCAGTGCGCGGTGACCTTGGCGCCGTGCGCATGGGCCACCTCGATCGCGGCGGTGACCGCGTCGGCCGGGAACGAGGGCGCCAGGTCGCCGGCCTCGCGGGAGATCCAGTCGCCGACCAGCTTCACCCAGCCGTCGCCCGCCTGCGCCTGCTCGGCGACGGCGTCGACCAGGCCGTCGGGCTCGACCTCCTGGCCGTAGTTCTGGATGTAGCGACGGGTGCGGGCGACGTGACGGCCGCACCGGATCAGGCGCGGCAGGTCCTCGCGCTCATGCACCCAGCGGGTGTCGGCGGGCGAGCCACAGTCCCGGGTCAGGAGCACGCCGTTGTCGCGGTCGAGGATCGCGGTCCGCTCGATCTCCTCGTCGGGGACCGCTCCCCCGTCCTCGAGGCCGAGGTGGTTGTGGGCATCGACGAGGCCGGGGACGATCCAGCCCTGCGCGGCCGTCTCGGCGCCCGACAGCCCGGCAGGGCGCTCGTAGGTGATGCGCCCGTCGACGACGTACACCTCCCGCGTCTCGCCGTCGGGCAGGACCGGACCGGAGAACCGCAGCGCACTCACCCGGCGAACCTACCAACGCGGCGTGCCGGCCCGGCGCCCCCTTTCAGAGGTACGACAGCAGCCAGGTCGGCGACAGCGTGGTCGCCCCGACGCCGTGGACGCGCGCGTCGAGGGCACGGTCGGCCGTGACCACGACGGTGCGGTGGCCCTGCTCGACGGCCTTCGCCGCCTCCGCGACGATCGTCGCGTCGCCGTCCTTCGCGGCGTGCACGGTGCGCACGTGGGCGTCCTTGCCGGCCCGGACACCGCCCTTGGCCTGGCCCTCGAGGACGAGCACGACGACGTCGTAGGGCACGTCGGCGACGAGGAGCTGGTCGTGCAGCCGCAGCGCGGCGCCCGCGCGGTCCTTCCACCAGCCGTCGGGGCGTGCCCCGACGACGTTCGCGCCGTCGACGACGAGGGTCGACCTCACTGTCCGTCACCGCCCGCGGGCGTGAGGTGACCGAGCTCCCACAGGGCGAGCTGGAGGGCGACGAACTCCGCGCGGTCGAGCGTGATGTCGAGGCTGCGCCGCCTCGCGCCCTGCTCCCAGCCGGTCCACGTGCGGCGGAACACGC
Source organism: Nocardioides sp. Root240 (assembly GCF_001428825.1). Taxonomy (GTDB): domain Bacteria; phylum Actinomycetota; class Actinomycetes; order Propionibacteriales; family Nocardioidaceae; genus Nocardioides. The sequence goes on from NZ_LMIT01000013.1 coordinate 109,638, forward strand.
CACCGGTCCGGCAGTGCACGGTGATCCGGCGGCGTCCCGAGCACAGCTGGAGGTAGACCCCGACCCGTACGTCGACGGTCTCGTAGGTCTCGCTGCCCGCGCCACCGGCGGGACGGCCCTCCCAGGCGCCCCCCAGGACCACACGGTCGAGCGAGGCGAGCCGGCGCCGGCCCAGTCCGTAGGTGTGGCGCAGGAGGGCGCCACGCTCGTCGACCCGGAGCCGGCCGGGGAAGAGCGGAGCACCCCAGCCGACGGCACCCCACACGACCAGCGCCACCGCGAGCAACCCGACGGTGCCGAGGACGAGGCGGTCGTCGGGCTCGCCCGAGGTCCCCCAGACCACCGCACAGACCACGACCGCCAGCACGCCCAGCGCCAGGAGCCACCGCGAGCCGACGCGCTCGGGGCCGCGCCAGCTCGTCGTGCCGGCCGCGGCGTCGTCGCCGCCGTGGACCTTCGTCAGGTGCCGGTCGAGGTTGGCGCCGTTGACGCCCTCGGCGCACACCGGGCAGGGCACCGGACCGTCCGGGCGCGCAGCGGCGAGCCGTCGCGCCCGGTCGCCCGTCGTCATCGCCCGATCACTTCAGGAACTTGGAGAAGTCCTTCGGGAGCTGCAGGTTCTCGGCGGCGGCCTCGTAGTCGATGTCCTCGCCGATGCCGAACGGGTTCGGCTTCGCCTCGGCGGCCCTGGCCTGCGCCGCCGCGGCGTCCTGTGCTGCCTTGGCCGGGTTGCCCGAGCGACGCGCGCCCTTGCCCTTGGTCTGCTTGGCCTTCTGCTTGGCGCTGACCCGCTTGCCGCCGCCGGGACCACCCATGCCGGGCATGCCCGGCATCCCCGGCATGCCGCCGCCGCGCGCCATCTGCATCATCATCTTGCGCGCCTCGAAGAAGCGGTCGACGAGGCCGTTGACGTCCGAGACGGCGCGGCCCGAGCCCTTGGCGATGCGGGCGCGGCGCGAGCCGTCGATGATCTTCGGGTTGGCGCGCTCTGCCGGCGTCATCGAGCGGATGATCGCCTCGACCCGGTCGATCTCGCGCTCGTCGAAGTTCTCGATCTGGTCGCGGATCTGGCCCATGCCCGGGAGCATCTTGAGGATGCTGGTCATCGAGCCCAGCTTCTTCAGCTGCTGCATCTGGGCCAGGAAGTCGTCGAGGGTGAAGTCGCCACCGGTCAGCTTCTCGGCGGCGCGCATCGCCTCCTCCTGGTCGAAGGCCTTCTCGGCCTGCTCGATCAGGGTGAGGACGTCGCCCATGTCCAGGATGCGCGAGGCCATCCGGTCGGGGTGGAAGACGTCGAAGTCGGTCATCTTCTCGCCCGTGGAGGCGAACATGACCGGACGGCCGGTGACCTGGCGGATCGACAACGCGGCGCCACCGCGGGCGTCGCCGTCGAGCTTGGTCAGGACGACGCCGTCGTAGCCGACGCCGTCGAGGAAGGCCTGCGCGGTGGTGAGCGCGTCCTGGCCGATCATCGCGTCGACGACGAACAGGACCTCGTCGGGCTGGACCGCGTCGCGGATGCCAGCGGCCTGCGCCATCATCTCGGCGTCCACGCCGAGACGGCCCGCGGTGTCGACGATGACGACGTCGTGGAGCTTGCGCTTGGCCTCCTCGATCGAGGCCTTCGCGACGGAGACCGGGTCGCCAGTGCCGTTGCCGGGCTCGGGCGCGAAGACAGGTACGCCGACCTTCTCGCCGTTGACCTGGAGCTGCTGGACGGCGTTGGGCCGCTGGAGGTCGCAGGCGACGAGGAGCGGGGTCTTGCCCTGCTCCTTGAGCCACAGCGCGAGCTTGGCCGCGAGCGTGGTCTTGCCGGCGCCCTGGAGGCCCGCGAGCATGATCACGGTCGGGCCGGTCTTGGCGTAGCGCAGACGACGGGTCTCGCCGCCGAGGATGGTGACCAGCTCGTCGTTGACGATCTTGACCACCTGCTGGGCGGGGTTCAGCGCCTGGCTGACCTCCTCGCCCCGTGCCCGCTCCTTGACCGCGGCCACGAAGTCCTTGACGACCGGCAGGGCGACGTCGGCCTCGAGCAGCGCGATCCGGATCTCCCGGGCGGTCGCGTCGATGTCGGCCTCGGAGAGCCGTCCCTTGCCGCGGAGGTTCTTGAAGGTCGCGGCGAGGCGGTCTGACAGTGTGGCGAACAAGTGCGGTCCTCGTGGAGACGGGAGTCGGCGAACAGGCCGCAAAACGGCCAAGGGCCACTCTAGTTGAGCCGTCCGCACTCGACTGCATGACGGTGGCGGTCCAGCCGGGCGCGGGCGTGCTGCTGCTCGATCCGGTCCTGACCGGGCCTCACCCCGCGGACGTGACGCAGGTCTCACTCAACGGGACCTGGTGTCCACCCCGTCGTACCGCTCCCGATGCTCGGGCCTCCGCTCAACCGCTGGAGGACACCATGAAGCGCCGTACCCGACTCTCCGCCCTCGCGGCCACGATCGCCGTCCTGGCGACCACGCCCGCCGTCGCGGGCCTGCAGGCCGACGCCGACCCGAAGCCGAAGGTGAACGACCCCGGCTACGACATCCTGTTCGTGCGCCACGCCAAGTCCGTCTACCCCGTGCCCGAGGAGGAGCTGAACGCGCTCGGCATCCAGCAGGCCGCGAAGCTGGTCGAGTACCTCCACGACGCGCCGATCCGCTCGGTCGACTCCTCGATCATGGTCCGGACCTACCAGACCGCCGACGGCGTCGCGGCCGACCACGACGTGCCGGTGCTGGCCGACGAGGACCTCCGCGAGGTCGAGCTCGTGTCGAAGGACGAGCGGGTGGCCGGCGGGATCATGGCCAGCTGGGTGATGGACCCGTCGACGCGCGGCAACGCCTTCGGCGGCGCCGAGGACTACTACGACGTGCAGGAGCGCTGGGACCGTTGGTGGACCCAGTACGCCCGCGAGCACCGCAACGACCGCGGCACCGGTGTCGTCGTCGCCCACGGTGGCATCTACGGCCTGATGCTCCCGGAGACCTGCGCGAACAAGCCGCAGCTGCCCTTCTCGGAGCGCTTCCCGGGCAACACCGAGTTCATCAAGGCGCACCTCAACCCGAACGGGACCCTGGTCTGCACCGCGTTCGGCGTCAGCCCCGACCCGGCCGCGATGCCCAACCCGGACGGCTCCCCGCACCACTACTACGAGGTCGACCCGGTCACCGGCGCCTCGACCAAGGTCGTCTCCTGACCGTCAGTCCTGATCAGTCGGAGCTGATCGCCCTCCGGACGGCGTGGGCGGCCTCGGCCGCCCGCGTCTCCGAGAGGGCTCCGGCCGAGGCCTCCTGCACGTAGAACACGTCGACGGCCTGCGGTCCCAGCGTCGAGACGTGCGCCGAGCGCACGGTCATGTCGAGCCCGGCGAGCGCGGCACTGACCTGGTAGACGACGCCGAGCCGGTCGCCCGCGCGGACCTCGACCACGGTGGCGTGGTCGCTCGCCTCCGGTCGTACGACGACAGTCGGCGCCAGCTCGCCCTCGTTCACCAGCCGCGGCGCGAGCCGCGTGGCCGGGTCGACGCGGCGGGCCGCGATCCCGTCGAGCTGGTTGCGCAGCGCGCCCGCGTCGAGGAACTCGTCCGCGACGTCCCAGACCGAGACGCCGTAGTCGCCCTGCGACCAGATCCGGGCCGCGCGCACGGGCACCCGGCGCAGCGCGAACATCGCCGCCACGTCGGCCAGCAGACCGACCCGGTCGGGCGCCACGGTCGTCACGCGGGCGCCGTCGCCGACGGGCTCGACCACGATCGACGTACCGCCGGCGAGGGCGGCGGCCGGGACCTCGATCTCCTCGACCCGGAACGGCGGCGGCACGCTCCCCCGCTCCAGCGAGGCACGCGCCCGGCGCGACAGGTCGAGGACCAGGCCCGCGCGCCACGACGACCAGGCCTTCGCGGAGGCGGCCTTGGCATCGGCCTCGGTGAGTGCGGTCAGCAGGGCCAGCGCCTCGGGGGTGTCGATGTGCTCGGTGAGCGCGTCGATGGTCGCCGGGTCGTCCGGGTCGCGGGTCGTCGCGATGTCGGCGAGCAGCAGGTGCCAGCGCACCAGCTGCGCGATCAGCTCGACCTCGTCGGCCGCGAAGCCCATCCGCTCGGCGATCTCGCGGGCGATCGGGGAACCCGCGACGCTGTGCTCGGTCAGCCCGCCCTTGCCGATGTCGTGCAGCAGCGCCGCCACGACCAGCACGTCGGGACGTGCGACGTGCCGGATCAGCGCGGAGGCCTCGACGCAGGTCTCGACGACGTGGCGGTCGACGGTGAAGCGGTGGATCACCGAGGCGTGCGGCAGCAGCCGGATCCGCTCCCACTCGGGCAGGATCCGCGACAGCGCTCCGGTCTCCTCCAGCGTCTCCCAGACACCGAGCAGGCCGCGGCCTGCGGCGAGCAGCCGGACCATCTGCTGCCGGGCCTCGGTCGGCCACGGCGTCGGGAGCGGTGGCGACTCGCGCACCAGACGCGCGGCCGTCGGCGGCGCGAGGACCAGGTCGCGGGTGGCGGCCTCGGCTGCCGCGCGGAGCAGCAGGACCGGGTCGTCCGCCGGGCGGGCGCCCTTGTCGAGGACGACCTCGCCCTTCGACAGGGCCACCCCGGGGGCCAGCCGCTCGAGCTCGGGGCGTCGCGGCTTCGCGGCCGGCGTACGACGCAGGGCGTCGTCGGCGCGCCGCCAGGCGAGCCGCGACAGGTGGGTCAGCCGACGGCCGAGCTCGCGCACGTGCCGCTGCGCCGTCCGCTCGTCGGGCAGGTCGAGCCCCTCGGCGAGGGCCGCCCAGTGCTCCGGGGCGATCCGGTCGGTGGCCCGGCCGGCGGCCGCGTGGAGCACGTCGCGGACGTCGAGCAGCTGCACGCGGCAGCGCTGGAGGTCGGCGGCCGGTACGTCGACGAGCCAGGTCGCGGTCAGGCTCTTGAGGACGGTCGCGTCGCGCAGCCCGCCCTCGGCCTCCTTGAGGTCGGGCATCGACAGGTGCGCCAGCTCGCCGATCAACCGGTGGCGGGTGCGCACCATCTCGTGCAGCTCGGGCAGGCGCTCGCGCGCCTGCCGCCGCCACTGCGCGAGGACCGTGGTGCGCAGCCGGAGGCTCAGGCTGTGGTCGCCGGCGACGTGCCGGACGTCGAGCAGGCCCGAGGCCACCCGGACGTCGGACTCGGCCGCGGTGAGCATCTCCGACAGCGAGCGGACCGAGTGGTCCAGCTTCACGCCGGTGTCCCACAGCGGGTACCAGACCTGGCCCGCGAACTCGGCCCACGCCTCTCCCTGCGCCTGGGCCACTCCCTCGTCGGAGACGAGGACGAGGTCGAGGTCGGAGAAGGGCGCCATGTCGCCCCGGCCGTAGCCGCCGACCGCCACCAGTGCGACCCCGGTGTCGGGGCCGCCCGCGTCGTCGTAGGCCTTGACGCACAGGGCGTCGGCGGCCTCGGTACGGGCGACGCGGTCGGCAGCGGTCATCGAGGGGTCAGACCGCCGCGGGGCCGGTGTCGCCGGTACGGACCCGGACGACCGACTCGACCGGGGTGACCCAGATCTTGCCGTCGCCGACCTTCCCGGTCTGCGCCGCCTTCGTGATGGTCTCGACGATCTGGTCGACGTCGTGGTCGTCGGCGACGATCTCGATGCGCACCTTCGGCACCATCGCGATGTCGTACTCCGCGCCGCGGTAGACCTCGGTGTGGCCCTTCTGGCGGCCGTAGCCGCT
>NZ_LMIT01000013.1:115321-163548 GCF_001428825.1 Nocardioides sp. Root240
GCCGTTGACGCCCACCGCCTCGAGCGCCTGGCGGACGTCCTCCCACTTGTGCGGCTTCACGACCGCGCTGATGAGCTTCATGAGTGCATGCTTCCAGTCCCGTGGCCGAAATGGGGGCGAGCACCGCCGGTGGCGTGCAGGTCGTACGCCGTCTCCGCGTGGATCACCTGGTCGACACCGGCCACCTCGTCCTCCGGATCGATGCGGAAGCCCATGGTCTTCTCGAGCACCCAGACCAGCGCCGCGGTCATCGTGAACGAGAAGGCGAGGGTGGCGCCGGCGGCCACCAGCTGCTTGCCGAGCTGGTCCGCGCCGCCGCCGTAGAGGAGTCCGTCGACGCCGGTGACGTCGGACGAGGCCAGCAGGCCGATCAGGATGGTGCCGACGAGGCCTCCGACGAGGTGCACGCCGACGACGTCGAGCGAGTCGTCGTACCTGAAGGTGTACTTGAGGCCGACTGCCAGGGCGCAGATCGAGCCGGCCGCGAGGCCGACGAGCATGGCGCCGATCGGGGTCACCGAGCCGCACGACGGGGTGATCGCGACCAGGCCGGCGACGACGCCCGAGGCCGCACCGAACGAGGTGGCGTGGCCGTCGCGGAAGCGCTCGACAGCGAGCCAGGCCAGCAGGCCGGTGCAGCCGGCGAGCAGCGTGTTGACGAAGACGATGGCCGCGGTGTTGTTGGCCGCGAGCGCGGAGCCGGCGTTGAAGCCGAACCAGCCGAACCACAGCAGGCCGGCACCGACCATGACGAGGGTCAGGTTGTGCGGCTTCATCGGGTCGCGGCCGAAACCGACGCGACGGCCCAGGACCAGCGCGGCGGCGAGGCCGGCGGCGCCGGAGTTGATCTCGACCGCCGTACCGCCGGCGAAGTCGAGGGCGCCGAGCTCGTTGGCCATCCAGCCGCCCACGTGCTCGCCGGCGCTGAAGTCGAAGATCCAGTGCGCGACCGGGGCGTAGACCAGCACGGTCCACAGCGCGGCGAACACCAGCCAGGTGCCGAACCGGGTCCGGTCCGCGATGGCACCGGCGATCAGGCCGACGGTGATCACGGCGAACAGGCCCTGGAAGGCGGCGAAGATCGTGATCGGGTACGGCGCGTCCGGCACCGCCTCGAGCATGCCCCTGAACCCGGCGTACTGCGTCGGGTCGCCGAGCAGGCCGCCGCCGATGTCGTCGCCGAAGGCGAGCGAGTAGCCGACGAGGACCCACACGACCATGACCACGGCGAGCGCGCCGAAGACCATCATCATCATGTTGAGCACGCTCTTCGAGCGGACCATGCCGCCGTAGAAGAACGCCAGGCCGGGGGCCATCAGCAGGACCAGGGCGGCAGCGGCGAGGAGCCACGCGGTGTCACCGGAGGCGGTGTCCGCGGCCGCGGTCACGAGGAGTGGTTCGAGCATCCTGAAACTCTGGGGGCGCATTGTTACCGCCGTGTAACGCGTCTCCCGGTACGCGTTACACGGCGGTGAATGGCTCTCGGGGCCTCGAGGGTCAGATCGCCGCGTTGTCCTTGTCGCCGGTCCGGACCCGCACGACGGTCTCGACCGGGCTCACCCAGACCTTCCCGTCACCGATCCGGCCGGTGTGGGCGGTCTTGGTGATGATGCCGACGACGTCCTCGGTGTCGGCGTCGTCCACGACGATCTCGATGCGGATCTTGGGGACCAGCGCGATGTCGTACTCCGCGCCGCGGTAGACCTCGGTGTGGCCCTTCTGGCGGCCGTAGCCGCTNCCCGGTGACCCCGAAGGTCTCCAGGGCCTCCCGGACGTCCTCCCACTTGTGGGGCTTGATGACTGCGGTGACCAGCTTCATGGCTCTACCTCTCGCTTCAGGGGGTCAGGACCGAGGAGCGACGGGCGCCGCCGCCGGTACCGAGGTCGTAGGCGGACTCGCCGTGCTCCACGAAGTCGATGCCGTCGACCTCGTCGTCGGCCTCGAGGCGCAGGCCGATGGTGAACTTGATCGCCAGGCCGACGACCAGCGTGAAGAAGGCGGACCAGACGATCGCGAAGAGTGCGACGCACACCTGGACGACGAGCTGCTTGGCGCCACCGCCGGTCAGCAGGCCGCCGTCGTTGGAGGCGAGGAAGCCGACGCCGATGGTGCCGATCAGGCCGCCGACGAGGTGCACGCCGACGACGTCGAGCGAGTCGTCGTACCCGAGCTTGTACTTGAGGCCGACCGCCAGGGCGCAGACGCCGCCGGCGACCACGCCGAGCACCATCGAGCTCCAGGGAACGAGGTTGCCGCACGCCGGGGTGATCGCGACCAGGCCGGCCACGACACCGGACGCCGCACCGAGGGAGGTGGCGTGCCCGTCGCGGAGCTTCTCGACCAGCAGCCAGCCCATCATCGCGGCGCAGGTCGCCAGCGTGGTGTTGAGCCAGACCAGGCCGGTCTCGGTGGTGTAGGCGTCGAGGTTGACGATCGAGCCGACGTTGAAGCCGAACCAGCCGAACCACAGCAGGCCGGCGCCGATCATCGTGAGGGTCAGGTTGTGCGGCTTGAACGGCTCCTTGCCGAAGCCGATCCGCTTGCCGACCAGCAGCGCCAGGACCAGGCCCGCGACACCGGCGTTGATGTGCACGACCGTGCCGCCGGCGTAGTCGATCGGCGCGACCTCCGCACCGTCGGGGCCGGAGAACAGCCAGTCGGCGAGGCCGCCCTCGACACCGCTGAGGAAGCCACCGCCCCAGACCATGTGCGCGAGCGGGAAGTACGACAGCGTCACCCAGATCGGCAGGAACACCAGCCACGCCGAGAACTTGAGCCGGTCGGCCACCGCGCCGCTGATCAGCGCCGCCGTGATGACCGCGAAGGTCAGCTGGAAGGCCACGAACACGTAGTTGTCCGGCAGCGTCTTCTCGAGCCCGAACTGGTTGAAGGGATCGGAGAACAGCTTCGCGATCTCCTTGCCCGCATGGCCGTCGGTGTTGCCGTACGTCGTGCTGTACGACATCGACCAGCCCCAGAGGGCGTAGACCATGCCGACGACGCCCAGGGCGGTGAAGGACATCATCAACATGTTGAGGACCGACTTGGTCCGGCTCATGCCGCCGTAGAAGAGCGCCAAGCCAGGGGCGGTCATCAAGAGGACGAGCGAGGCCGACACCAGCATCCAGGTGTAGTAGCCGTTTTCCATGCCCGAAGGCTGGCGCGCGTTGGTTTCCGCCGTCGCGGGAGTGTGTTTCGGGGAGGTAACGAGTTCCCGGAGATCGTTACGGGCTGATGTCCCGCGCGGGTGTCAGCTCAGCAGCGCGTCGACGAACGCCGCCGGGTCGAACGGCGCCAGGTCGTCGGGGCCCTCGCCCAGGCCGACCAGCTTGACGGGTACGCCGAGTTGGCGCTGCACGGCGACGACGATGCCGCCCTTGGCGGAGCCGTCGAGCTTGGTCAGCGCGATGCCGGTGACGTCGACGACCTCGGAGAACACCTTGGCCTGGATCAGGCCGTTCTGGCCGGTGGTGGCGTCGAGGACGAGGAGCACCTCGGTGACCGGGGTCTGCTTCTCGATGACGCGCTTGACCTTGCCGAGCTCGTCCATCAGGCCGGCCTTGTTCTGCAGGCGGCCGGCGGTGTCGACCACGACGGTGTCGACACCGCGGTCGATGCCCTCCTTGACCGCGTCGAAGGCGACGCTGGCGGGGTCGCCGGCCTCGGGGCCGCGGACGACCTCGACGCCGACCCGCTCGCCCCAGGTGGACAGCTGGTCGGCAGCCGCGGCGCGGAAGGTGTCGGCGGCGGCGAGGAGGGCGGTGCGCTCGTCGGCGACGAGGATGCGGGCGATCTTGCCGACGGTGGTGGTCTTGCCGGTGCCGTTGACGCCGACCACGAGGACGACGCCGGGCGCGCCGTCGGTGCCGCTGACCTGCAGGGCGCGGTCCATGGTCGGGTCGACGAGGTTGATGAGCTCCTCGCGCAGCACGGCGCGGGCGTCGGCGACCTGCCCGCCCTCGACGCGCAGGCGGCTGCGCAGCCGCTCGACCAGCTCCTGGGTCGGGGCGACGCCGATGTCGGCGGCGAGCAGGAGGTCCTCGATGGCCTCCCAGGTGTCCTCGTCGAGCTGGTCGCGGCTCAGCAGGCCGAGCAGGCTGCGGCCCAGCGCGTTCGAGCCGGCGAGGCGCTGGCGCAGGCGGACCAGGCGGGAGGCCGGCTTCTCCGGCGTCTCGACGGTGGGCGCGGCGGGCTCCGCCGGCGCCTCGGTGACCGGCGCCTCGACGGTGGGAGCGGTGGGCGCCTCGACCGTGTCGGTCGGCGCGGGGGCGATGACGTCGGTGGGCGCCTGCTCGGGGAGGCGGCCGGGGCGTCGTACCCGGGCGGTGACGAAGCCGGCGATGGCGAGCACGCCGACGACGGCGATGCCGATGATCAGGTAGAGCCAGTCGTGCATGGGCCCATCCCATCACGCAGACCGGGCGGACCCGGAATCGCGCGAGATCAGCGCAGGTTCAGCGCAGGATCAGCGCAGGATCAGCGCAGGCGCAGGAGGTCGCGCTCCTCGTCCTCGATCAGCGGGGCGGCGTCGGCGGCCCTGGCCATCGCGTCGCCGAGCCACGGGACACCCGGGACCTGCTCCCCGCGGTGCGGGTAGGCGACGTAGAGGACCACCACCCCCGAGAGGGCGAGGCTGAGCAGGATGGCCAGCACGACGAAAAGCACGTCGACTCCTCCGAGACAGGGATCGGTCTGTTCGACTCCATCGTGCCCCGCCGGCCAAGCGGATCACGAACCGGCGTGCCCTGATCCGGTCACCGAGCGGCGGACGTCACACCACCAGGGGCGCGACGGCCTCACGGATCACGTCGGGGATGGGGGTGACCGGCCGGGACGGGTCGGTGTTGTCGACGTAGACGTGGACGAAACGCCCCTCGGCACAGGCCTCGTCGCCGTCGCCCTGGAACAGCCCGACGCGGTAGACCACCGACGACGTGCCGAGCCGCTCGACGGCCAGACCCATCTCGATCGGGCGCGGGTAGCCCATCTCGGCGAAGTAGCGGCAGGTCACCTCCGCGACCACGCCGATCGCGGGCAGGTCACGGATGTCGCTGCCCGTCGCGTCGTGCAGGTGCGCGTTGACGGCCGTGTCGATCAGGTCGAAGTAGCGCGCGTTGTTGAGGTGGCCGTAGACGTCGTCGTCGGACCAGCGGGTGGTCGCCGTGCGCCAGGCCCGGTACGACGAGCGCGTCGGCCGGGTGCGGTCGGCGCTCGTTGCGGGATCGCTCATGCCGGTTCCGCGTCGCGGAGCCGCTGGCTGATCACGGCCGAGACGCCGTCACCGCGCATGGTGACGCCGTAGAGCGCGTCGCCGACCTCCATCGTGCGCTTCTGGTGGGTGATGACGAGCAGCTGGGAGTTCTCACGCAGCTCCTCGTAGATCTCCAGCAGGCGGCCCAGGTTGGTGTCGTCGAGCGCGGCCTCGACCTCGTCGAGGATGTAGAACGGCGAGGGGCGGGCCTTGAACAGCGCGACGAGGAAGGCCACCGCGACCAGCGAGCGCTCGCCACCGGAGAGCAGCGAGAGGCGCTTGACCTTCTTGCCCGGCGGGCGGGCCTCGACCTCGATGCCGGTGGTGAGCATGTTCGACGGGTCGGTCAGGACCAGTCGGCCCTCGCCGCCGGGGAACAGGCGGGCGAAGGTCGCGTCGAAGGCCTTGGTCACGTCGGCGTACGCCTCGGTGAAGACCTGCTCGACGCGGACGTCGACGTCCTTGACGATGTCGAGGAGGTCCTTGCGGGTCTGGCGGAGGTCCTCGAGCTGCTCGGAGAGGAACTGGTGGCGCTCCTCCATCGCGGAGAACTCCTCCAGCGCGAGCGGGTTGACCTTGCCGAGCATGGAGAGCGCCTTCTCGGCGCTGCGCAGCCGCTTGACCTGCTCCTCGCGGACGTAGGGCACCGTGCGCTGCTCGGGCTCGGCGCCGTCCTCGGACGCGGCAGGGGCGTCGGCAGCGGCGTCGTCGGCGGGTACGTCGAGCACGGGCACCGGCTGGTCGGGGCCGTAGTCGGCGACCAGACCGTCGGGCTCGAGGCCGAGCTCCTCGAGCGCCTTGACCTCGATCTGCTCGATGCGCATCCGCTGCTGGGCGCGGGCCATCTCGTCGCGGTGGACCGAGCTGACCAGCTCCTCGAGCTCCTTGCCGAGGTCGCGCAGCGACTGCCGCACGGTCATCAGCTCCTGCTCGCGGCCGCGCCGTGAGTCCTCGACGGCCTGGCGGCGCTCGGCGGCCCGGGCGACGGAGACCTCGAGCCGGGCGAGGACGTGGGCGGCAGCGGTGGCGACCGCCTGGCCGGCGCGGCCCTCGGCGATCAGGCGGGCGCGGCGCTCGGCGGCGCGGGCCCGGGCGACGCGCTCGGCCTCGGCCGCCTTGCGCATCTGGTCGACCCGGCCGTGGAGGGCGCGGGCGCGCTCCTCGGAGGTCCGCAGCGCGAGGCGCGCCTCCATCTCGCTCTGGCGGGCCGCGCGGGTGGCCTCGACGAGGCGCTCCTGCTCGGTGGTGTCGGGCTCCTCCTCGCCGCTGTCCTCCTCGGCCGCGGCGAGCCGCTGCTCGAGCTCGGCGAGACCGACGAGGGCCTGCTCGCGGGAGGTCTCGGCCTGCGCGATGGACGCGGTGAGGCGGTCGGCCTCGGCGCGGGCGGCGCGGGCGAGCGAGCCGTGCTGGCCCAGCTCCTCGGCGACGGCCGCGAGGGTCGCGTCGGACTCGTGCAGCTTGGCGAGTGCGACGTCGACGCGCTGCTGGGCGTCGGCCCGCTCGCTCTCGAGGCGGGCCAGGTCGAACGCCAGCCGCTCGGAGGCGGCGACGGCCTCGGCGAGCTGCTCGGTGGCCTCGTCGACGGCCGCCTGGATCTCGATCAGGCTCTGGGTGGCGTGCGAGCCACCGGACGCGAAGTGGGCGCCGAGCAGGTCGCCGTCGCGGGTGACCGCGACGAGGTCGGGCAGGTCGGCGACCAGCGTGCGGGCGCCGGGCAGGTCGTCGACGACGGCGACCTTGCGGAGCAGCCGGTTGAGCGCCGGGCGGACCTGTGCGGGGCAGTCGACGACGTCGGCGGCGTACGACGTCCCGGGCGGCAGCGCCGGCCACGAGGCGACCGCCTCCGTCTCTCCCCCGCCGAGCAGCAGCCCGGCGCGGCCGAGGTCGTCAGCCTTGAGGTGGTCGATCGCGGCGACGGCCGAGTCGGCGTCGGTGACCGCGACCGCGTCGGCCGCGGCGCCGAGGGCGGCGGCGACCGCACCCTCGTAGCCCGAGCGGACCGTGACGAGCGCGGCGACCGAGCCGAGCAGGCCGGAGACGGTGTCGCTGGCGGCGAGCAGCGCCCCGGCGCCGTCCTTGCGGGACAGGCCGATCTCGAGCGCCTCCTTGCGGGCGCTCAGCCCGGCCTTGTCGCGGTCGGCCTGCTGGGCCTCCTCGCGGACCTTGGCGAGCCGCTCGGTGATGTCGTCGAGCGCGGAGACCGCACCCTCGTGCTCGGCGTCCAGGCCCTCCTCGCCGGCGTCGAGGCCGGCGACCCTGGTCTCGAGGGCGGTGAAGTCACGCTGCGAGCGCTCGGCGCGCGCCACGGCGTCGGTGCGGGCGGCCTCGAGCCGGCCGATCTCCTCCTCCGACGAGGTCGCGCGCGAGCGCAACGTGTTGACCTGGCCGTGCAGGCGGGCGAGCCCCTCGCGGCGGTCGGCGGCGGCTCGGAGCAGGCCGGCGACCCGGCGCTCCTCGGCGGCGGCGGCCTCCTCCGCCCTGCGGCGGTCCTGGACCGCCGTCTCGAGCGCGGTCTGCTGCTCGGCGACCTGGGCGGCGATCTCCGCCTCGTGGGCGGCCAGGCGCGCAGCCTCGGCCTCGAGCTCCTCGGGGTCGCGGCCCTGCTCGACCTCTGTCTCGGCGACGCCGGAGGCGTTGCGGACGCGCTCGGCAGCCAGGCTCTGCGTGCCGCGGAAGCGCTCCCGCAGGGCGTTCAGCGACGACAGCGTCTCCTGCGCGGCGGACAGCGCCGGCAGGTCCTCGCGCAGCGCCGCCTCGAGCCGGGCCTCCTGCTCGCGCGCCTGCGCGACGCCCGCCTCGACCTCCTGGCGGCGGGCGAGCAGCACGCTCTCGTCGGCGAGCTCGCGCTCCAGCGCGGTCCGCGCGGTCACCAGGTCGTCGGCGAGCAGTCGTGCCCGCGCGTCGCGTACGTCGGCCTGCACCGTCGCCGCGCGGCGGGCCACCTCGGCCTGGCGACCCAGCGGCTTGAGCTGGCGCCGGATCTCGCTGAGCAGGTCGTTGAGCCGGTTGAGGTTGCCCTCGGTGGAGTCCAGCTTCCGCAGCGCCTTCTCCTTGCGCTTGCGGTGCTTGAGGACGCCGGCGGCCTCCTCGATGAACCCGCGGCGGTCCTCGGGGGTCGCGTGCAGGATCTGGTCGAGCTGGCCCTGGCCGACGATGACGTGCATCTCGCGCCCGATGCCGGAGTCGCTGAGCAGCTCCTGGACGTCGAGCAGGCGGCAGGTGGTGCCGTTGATGGCGTACTCGGACCCGCCCGTCCGGAACATGGTCCGGCTGATCGTGACCTCGGAGTAGTCGATCGGCAGCGCGCCGTCGGAGTTGTCGATCGTCAGCACGACCTCTGCCCGGCCCAGCGGCGGGCGGCCCGACGTACCGGCGAAGATGACGTCGTCCATCTTGCCGCCGCGCAGGCTCTTGGCGCTGGCCTCGCCCATCACCCAGGCGAGGGCGTCGACCACGTTCGACTTGCCCGAGCCGTTGGGCCCCACGATGCAGGTGATGCCGGGCTCCAGCTGGAGCGTGGTGGCGGACGCGAAGGACTTGAACCCCTTGAGGGTCAGGCTCTTCAGGTACACGCAGGCTCCCTTCGTCAGGGGTCGGTCAAGGAACGTTCCGACGCGGGGGAAGCTCGGCGGTCTCAGGCTACCCCTCGCCCGCGTCCGAACTCCGCACCCGTGTGTCGCCGGACTCCCCGTCCGGCTCCTCGAGGTGGGCGATGTGGGCGAGCTGGCGCCACACCAGCACCAAGGTGATCCCGGACCCCACGAACGCGAACCAGAACGGCGCCGTCACTCCCCCGTGCTGGGCGATGACGCCGCCCAGCGCGCTGCCGGCGACCACCCCGCCGTAGATCGCGACGCTGTAGACCGAGCCGACCCGGCCCTGGTACTCCGTCGGGACCGCACGCTGGCGCACCGCCTGCGACAGGGTGCCCCACACGAAGGCGTAGACGCCGAACCCGAACATGATCAGGACCGCGACCCACGCGACCCGGGTGACGGCGAAGCCGAGGTGCATCAGGACCTCGAGCGCGAGGCAGGCGCGCATCAGCGTCGCGAGCGGGACGTGGCGCTCGAGCCAGCCGTAGAGGAAGGTGCCGACCAGTCCCCCGGTGGCGCTGGCGGTCGTGAGCAGGCCGTAGCCGACCGGCCCCATGTGCAGCACGTCGAGGGAGTACAGGACGAGGATCGACCAGGCGGCGGCCCAGGTGATGTTGAAGGTGACGATGACCAGCGCGAGCGTGCGCACCGGCGGGTGACCCATCAGCCAGCGCAGCCCGTCGCCGATGTCGCGCAGGACGTGGGTGTCGACCTCGCCGCGCACCGGGCCCGGCGGCAGCGCGATCCGGGACACCAGTACGACGGCCAGCAGCCCACAGGCGACCTGGGCACCGAAGGGCACGCCCATCCCCACGGCGAAGAGCGCGGCGCCGATCGGGGCGCCGGCGAACTGGTTGAGCGTGATGAAGCCGGCCTGCAGTCGTGCGTTGGCGATGCCGAGGTCGCGCTTGTCGACCAGCATCGGCAAGAAGGTGCGGTAGGCGGTGTCCGCGAACACCTCGGCGGTGCCGAGCAGGAACATCGCGGTGAGGACCACCGCGATGCTGACCACGTCAGTGACGATCGAGCCGATCAGGGCGCCGAGGACCACGATCCGCAGCGAGTTGGCGACCATCACCATCCGCTTGCGGTCGACCCGGTCGGCGACCGCGCCGGCGAAGAGGCCGAACAGCAGCCACGGCAGCCCGACCAGCAGCATCGCCATCGAGACGAGGGCCGGCGAGCGGGTCTGGGAGGCGACGAGCAGCGGGCCGGCGGCCAGGGCGATGCCGTCGCCGAGGTTGCTCACCCAGGTCGAGGCCATCAGCCGCCGGAAGTCCGGCCCGAGCCGGGCCGGAGCGACTGCTTCGACGATCCGGCTCACAAGGTCGAGACGCTACGTCGGCAGCGCGTCACGCCGCCACCGGTTATCGAGGGCGGCGGCGCCTGCTACGTGCGCCCACCGGGTTTCGAGACGCGCATCGACCTCGCTTGCTGCGCGGCGCGAGCTCGGTGCGCTCCTCAACCCCCTCGCTGACCGTTGACCGTCCTCGTGCCTCGGACGGTCAACGCGCTCGGGAAAAATGCGTCGGACCACCATCGCCTGACGGCGAGGTGGTCCGTGGGTGTCGCACCTGACGGAGTCGACGACTCAGGCGGGCTGCATCTCCGCAGCGTCGCCCGTGAGGATCTCGGCCGCACGAGCCGACATCAGCTTGTCGTTCTCCTCCGACAGGCGGAGGACGAGGGACTCCAGCTCAGCGACCCGGTTGCGCAGACGAGCATTCTCGAGAGCGAGACGGGGGTCGCGGAGGTCGCTGTTCAGGTGACCGATCAGCGCCTTGGCCATGAAGTTGAGCCTTCCGGTTCGTGGATCCGGCCCGGGGGTGGGGGCCGTCTACAAGAGTCCCACTTCAGCGGGCGCGGGTCAATCTGGGAACCGGTTGGCACTTCGGGCAGAAGTACGACGAGCGGTTCATGAAGGCAACCCGGCGGATCGGCGTCCCGCACCGGTCGCACGCCTCGCCCTCGCGGCCGTAGGCGTGCAGCGAGCGGTCGAAGTAGCCCGACTCGCCGTTGACGTTGACGTAGAGCGCGTCGAAGGAGGTGCCTCCCTGGGCCAGCGCCGCGGTCATCACCTCGCGGGCATGCCCCAGCAGGGACACCGCCTGGACACGGGTGAGCCGGTCCCCCGGCCGCTCGCCGTGGAGCCCGGCGCGCCAGAGCGCCTCGTCGGCGTAGATGTTGCCGACGCCCGAGATCAGGCCCTGGTCGAGCAGCAGCCGCTTCACGCCGGAGGTGCGCTTGCGCAGCCGGGCGACGAAGGCCTCGTCGTCGAACTGCGGGTCGAGCGGGTCGCGGGCGATGTGTGCGATCTCGTGGGGCAGCTCGGCGCCGCCCGCGGAGACCGACAGGCCGCCGAACATCCGTTGGTCGACGAAGCGCAGCTCGCGGCCGTGGTCGGTGCCGGTGAGCGCGAAGCGGACCCGCAGGTGCCGCTCGGCCGGGGCGTCGACGGGCTGGACGAGCATCTGGCCGCTCATGCCGAGATGGCCCAGGATCGCGTCGCCGTTGTCGAGCGGGAGCCAGAGGTACTTGCCGCGGCGGCGGGCGCCCTCGATGCGGCGCCCGGTCAGGGCGGTGGCGAATCCGGACGCACCGCCGGGGTGGCGTCGTACCGGACGGTCGTGGAGGACGTCGACGAGCGTGATCGTCGCGCCGGAGACGTGCCGCTCGAGGCCGGCGCGGACGACCTCGACCTCGGGGAGCTCGGGCAAGCCTGGCTCCGGGTCAGCTGCCCGCGGCGAGCGGGCGACCGTGGTGGTCGAGGCCCAGCGCGGCGGCGATCTCGCCGTAGGCCGTCTCGGCGGCGCCCTGCTCGGCTTCCTTCTTCGACCGGCCGTGGCCGTTGCCGTAGAGCTTGTCGCCGACCCGGACCTGCGCGGTGAAGGTCTTCATGTGGTCGGGACCGTCGTCCTCGATGACGTACTCGGGCACGCCGAGCGTCTGGTCGGCGGCGAGCTCCTGGAGCGAGGTCTTCCAGTCCAGGCCCGCGCCGAGCGCGGAGGCCGCCTCGATGAGCGGGTCGAACAGGCGGTGGACGACATCCGCGGAGACCTCGATGCCACCGCTGAGGTGGATCGCACCGATCACGGCCTCGACCGTGTCGGAGAGGATCGACGCCTTGTCGCGGCCGCCGGTGGCCTCTTCGCCGCGCCCGAGCTTGATGTGGGCGCCGAGGCCGATGTCGCGGGCCACGCCGGCGAGGGCGCGGGCGTTGACGACGGCCGCGCGGAGCTTGGCGAGCCGGCCCTCGGAGAGGTCCGGGTGGGTCAAGTACAGCGTCTCGGTGACCACGACGCCGAGCACCGAGTCACCGAGGAACTCCAGCCTCTCGTTGGTCGGAAGACCACCGTTCTCGTAGGCGTAGGAGCGGTGCGTCAGGGCGCGATCGAGCAGCTCGGGGTCCAGCGTGGGATCCCCGAGCGCTCGTCGCAGCTCGTCGTAGGCGGTGATGCCGCTGGCCTGACGCGCGTCGATCAGGTCAGAGGACCTGGCGACGGTCGGCGCGCGCGCCGTACTGGCCGCAGGTGCCGCAGGCGCGGTGCGGGAGGTGCTTGGCACCGCAGGCCGGGTTGGCGCAGGTCACCAGCGACGGGGCGACAGCCTTCCACTGCGAACGACGGTGACGCGTGTTGCTGCGCGACATCTTCCGCTTCGGAACAGCCACTGTCTTCTCCTTGGTTCGGGTGCGCCCGGGTGTCGGGCGCTCGTCAGTCTGTGGGGTCTTGCTCGAGCTTGGTCAGCGCTGCCCATCGCGGGTCGATCGCAGCCTCGTGCGCGTGGTCCGGCTCGTCGATGAGTCGCACCCCGCACTCGGGGCACAACCCGGGACAGTCGTCCTGGCACAAGGGCTGGAACGGCAGTGCAAGCACCACAGCATCCCGCAGCAGGGGCTCCAGGTCGACCAGGTCGTCCTGCAGCATGCTGACCTCGTCGTCCTCCTCCGCCTCCGCGGAGTCCCGGATGTCGTCGTAGACGAACAGCTCCTGGAACGTCACCTCGAACTCGTCGTGGATCGGTTCCAGGCACCGCGCGCACTCACCCTCCAGCACGGCTGACGCCGTACCGGTGACGAGCACACCTTCCATGACCGCCTCCAGGCGCAGGTCGATCTCGACCGGCGCGCCCTCGGGAACGGAGAGGACTTCGATGCCCAGATCTGCCGGAGCCGGCACTGTCCGCGACACCTCACGCTGGGACCCCGGGCGGCGGCCGAGCTCGCGAGTATCGAGCACGAGCGGCGCTCTCGGGTCCAGGCCGTTCAGATGATCACTTCCAGGTCCGGGCACAACAGAACATCGCAATGGTAGTGGGGCGCGTGGGAGCCGACCAAATCACTCACCGTTCCGCGAGCCGCGCGGCGAGGCGTACCTGCACCGCGGGAGGGACGAGGCCGGAGATGTCGCCGCCGAGGGAGGCGACCTCCTTGACCAGGCTGGAGGAGACGTAGCCGAGGCTCGCGGTGGTCGGGACGAACACCGTCTCGACCCCGGTCAGGTGGGCGTTCATCTGCGCCATCGGCAGCTCGTACTCGTAGTCGTTGCCGCCGCGCAGGCCCTTCACGATGGCCTGCGCGTCGATCTGCCTGCAGAAGTCGACGATCAGGCCGGTGAAGCCCATCACGGTCACGTTCGGGAGGTCGGCGCACGCCTCGCGCAGCATCTCCAGGCGCTCCTCGGGGTCGAAGAGCCGCGACTTGGAGATGTTGGTGCCGGTGGCGACGACGAGCTCGTCGAACAGGGCAGAGGCGCGCCGGAAGATGTCGACGTGGCCGTTGGTGACCGGGTCGAAGGATCCGGGGCACACCGCGCGGGTCATGGGGCGAGGCTAGCGGTCGGGCCGGCCTCGGCGAGCCAGAGGTGGGTCTCGCCGTACTTCTTGAGCCTGCGCTTGCCGGCCAGCGGCTCGAGGCCGGCGGGCCAGGTCGGCTCCGGGCTGCGGCGGGAGCGCTCCACGATCACGAGGGCGCCCTCGGCGAGCCAGCCGTGCTCGACGAGCAGGGCGAGGTCGGTGGCGAGCGCCTCCTCCTCGAGCGGGTACGGCGGGTCGCTGAACACCACGTCGTAGGCCGCTCGGGCGGGCTCGGCCAGCACCGAGGCCACCGAGCGGGCCACCACGTCGGCGACGTCGCAGCCGATGCTGCGGGCATTGGCCCGCACCAGGTCGGCGGTACGGCGGTCGGCCTCCACGAAGGTCGCGGCGCCCGCACCACGGGACCACGCCTCGAGTCCGATCGCGCCGGACCCGGCGTACAGGTCGAGGAAGCGCAGGTCGTGGAGGGAGCCGGCCCACGACTCGATCGCGGAGAAGAGTGCCTCGCGCACGCGGTCACTGGTGGGGCGGGTGCGGTCGCCGGGGGGCGTCTGCAGCCGGCGGCCGCCGGCACTGCCCGCGATGATCCGGGTCATCAGGACTTGTCCACGAAGTCGGCCTGCTGGGACAGCTCGAGGTCGCGCACGGCATCGGCCAGCCCGGGCGCCTGGGACAGGTCGGTGTCGACGTCGAGCAGGGCCTCGGCGGCCTCGCGGGCGGCGAGGATGGTGTCCTCGTCACGCAGCACGCGGAGGTTGACCAGGCTCGATCGACGGCCGGCCTGCGAGGCGCCGAGCACGTCGCCCTCGCGGCGCATCTCGAGGTCGACCCGGCTGAGCGCGAAGCCGTCGGTGGTGGCGGCGACCGCCTCGATCCGCTCGCGGGCGGGCGACTCGGCCTCGGCGTGGGTCACGAGCAGGCAGAGCCCGGGCAGTCCGCCACGGCCGACCCGGCCACGCAGCTGGTGCAGCTGGGAGACGCCGAAGCGGTCGGCGTCGAGGATGACCATGCCGGTGGCGTTCGCGACGTCGACACCGACCTCGATCACGGTCGTGGAGACCAGCACGTCGATGTCGCCGGCGGCGAAGGCGCGCATGGTGGCGTCCTTCTCGTCGGCCGGGAGCCGGCCGTGGAGCAGGCCGATCCGCAGCCCCTCCAGCGCCCCGGACGAGAGGCGCTCGACGACCTCCTCGACCGCCGCGGCGGGCGGCTTGGGCCGCTGCTCCTCCCCCGTGTCCTCGTCGGGCAGGTCGACGACCTCGACCTGGCCGGCCTCGGTCTCGTCGCCGGAGATGCGCGGGCACACGACGTAGACCTGGTGGCCCTTGGCGACCTCCTCGCGGACCCGCTCCCACACCCGGCCCAGCCAGGCGGGCTGCTCGGCGAGCGGGACGACATTGGTCTGGATCGGCGCACGGCCCGCGGGCAGCTCGGTGAGGGTGGACGTCTCGAGGTCACCGAAGACGGTCATCGCGACCGTGCGCGGGATCGGGGTCGCGGTCATCACCAGCAGGTGCGGCGGGGCCGCCGCCTTGTCGGTGAGCGCCGCGCGCTGCTCGACGCCGAAGCGGTGCTGCTCGTCGACGACGACCAGGCCGAGGTCGGCGAAGAAGACGTTGTCCTGGAGCAGGGCGTGCGTGCCGATCACGATGCCGGCCTCGCCACTGGCGATCCGTGACAGGGGTCCGGTGCGCTGGGTCTTGGTCATCGAGCCGGTCAGCAGCTCGACACGCGTGCCGGTGCCGGAGCCGAAGATCGTGCCGCCGTCGGCGAGCTCGCCGAGCATGGCGACGATCGAGCGGTAGTGCTGCTGCGCGAGCACCTCGGTGGGCGCGAGCAGCGCGGTCTGGCCGCCCGAGTCCACGACGCGCAGCATCGCCCGCAGCGCGACGAGGGTCTTGCCGGAGCCGACCTCGCCCTGCAGCAGGCGGTTCATCGGGTGCGGCTGGGCGAGGTCGTGGTCGATCTCCTTGCCGACCGCGGCCTGGCCGGCGGTCAGCTCGAAGGGCAGCCGCTCGTCGAACGCACCGAGCACCGCGCCGTCGCCGCCGTCGCGGACCGTCGCGCCCTGTGACCGGATCGCGCGGCGCCGACGGCCGAGGACCAGCTGGGTGACCAGCGCCTCCTCGAAGCGGAACCGGTGGTGGGCCCGCTCGACCTGCTCACGGTCCTCCGGCCGGTGGACCCAGGCGTAGGCGTCGGCGATGCCGGCGACGTCGTAGTGGTCGCGGACGGGGGCGGGCAGGATCTCCGGGACGTCGTCGACCAGGTCGCGGGCGACCTTCACCGCGCGGGCGACGTCCCAGGTCTGCAGGCCCTTGGTCAGCGGGTAGATGGGGTAGAGGGCGCCGAACTCGAGGACCTCCTGGACGGCGCTGTCCTCGTCGCCGTCGGCCATGCCGAAGATGCTGAGCTGCGGGTTCGTCAGCTGCCACTGGTCACGGAAGCGCCCGGCCTTGCCGAGGAAGACACCACGGTTGCCGACCGCGACCCGGTTCGCGTGCCAGTCGGCCATGCGCTGTCCCTTGGCGAAGAAGGTCATCTTCAGGCTCGGGCCGGCGGTGCGCAGGATCGCCTCGACGCGGTAGGCGTAGCGGCCGGACCGCCGGTCGGTGTAGCCGATCGTCTCCGAGTGCGCGATCTCGCCCACGACGCACAGGAGCTGGCCGATCCGGAGGTCGGACACGCGCGTGAGCGAGCCGGTCTCGAGGTAGCGCCGCGGGAAGTGGTGCAACAGGTCGCCGACCGTGCGCAGGCCGAGCCCGTCCTCGAACTTCTTGCGCTGCGCCGGCTTGGCCGCCCCGAGCACGGCCGTCAACGGGGACTCGAAGGTGATCGCCACGGTGCCTTCCCTACTCGACGGACATCAGGAGCGGGTACCGCTCCTGGCCACCGTCGTACACCACGACGTCGACATGGGGGTGGAACTCCTCGACCCACGCCGTGGCGCGATCGGCCAGCTCGCCGCTGTCGACGCCGCCGACGAGGGTCACCAGCTCACCGCCGGCCGCGAGCAACCGGTCGAGGACGACGAGGGCGACGCTGCCGAGCTCGTCGCCGACCACCGCGAAGTCGCCGGCGATGACGCCGAGCGCGTCGCCGGGCTCGCAGGGACCGGCCATGGTCATCGCCTGGCGGGCCGCGATCGTGACCGCGCCGTGGCGCACGTGGCGCGCGGTCGCGGTCATCTCGGTGACGTCCTGGTCGAACGCACGGCCGGGCTCGTGGACGGCCAGCGCCGCCAGGCCCTGGACCTGCGCGTGGGTCGGGATCACGGCGACCCGCAGTCCGCGGGCGCCGTGGTCGGCCTCCGCCGTACTGGCAGCGGCCAGCGCGGCCCGGACCGTCGGCTCGTCGTTGGGGAGGACGACGACCTCCTTGGCTCCGCAGGCGGTGATCGCCTCCAGCAGCTCGCCGGTCGAGGGGCGTCGCCCCGGTCCACCGGGTACGACGACCGCCCCCGCCTCCTCGAACAGCACGGCCAGGCCGGGGCCGGCCGCCACCGCGACCACCGTCCGGCCGGCGAGCGCGGGCAGGGCCGGCTGGGCAGGGGTCTCCGCCGGCGCCTTCTGCGCCTCCTGGCGCGCGATCTGCTCGGCGAAGTGGGTGACCCGGATCCGGTGCGGCCGCCCGTCCTCCAGGGCCGCCTCGATGGCGGCGCCGACGTCGTCGGTGTGCACGTGGACGTTCCAGAGCCCGTCACCGCCGACCACGACGACCGAGTCGCCGAGCTCGCCGAGCCGGGCGCGCAGGCCGGGGGCCACGTCGTCCGGCGCGTCGAGGAGGTACATCACCTCGTAGGCCGGGCCGTCCTCGCACAGGTCCGCGCCCGCGGTCGCGACGTGGGGCACCGGGATCGCGTGGCTGCCGAGCGGCGCGGTGACCGGGATCGGCCGGCGCCCGGTGAGCACGGTCTCGGCGGCGTCGAGGATCACCGAGAGCCCGCGTCCGCCGGCGTCGACGACACCGGCCTGCGCGAGCACGGCGAGCTGCTCGGGCGTGTGGCCCAGCGCCTCGCGCGCGGCGGCGGCCGCGTCGGCGAGGACGTCGCTGCTGCGGGCACCCGGCTTGTCGGCACGCACGGCAGCGGCGTCCGCGGCCGCCCGGAGCACGGTGAGCATGGTGCCCTCGACCGGCTCCCCGACGGCGGCATAGCTCGCGATCGACGCCTGGCGCAGCGCGTCGGCGATCACCGTGGCGTTGTGCTCCTCGCGGGTCGCTGCGGCGATGCGTCGTACGACGGCCCCGAGCATCTCGCTCAGGATGACCCCGGAGTTGCCGCGGGCGCCCAGCAGCGCACCGCGGGCGAGGCCGGTGAGGATCGCCCCGCGTTCGGCCGAGGGGTCGGCCTGGGCGTCGCGGATGGCGTCGCGCGCGGCGACGACGGTGAGGTACATGTTCGTGCCCGTGTCGCCGTCGGGGACCGGGTAGACGTTGAGCGCGTCGATCTCCTCGCGCGCCTGGGCGAGCGCGTCGACGGCGATGTCGACGAAGCGGGCCACGGTGTCGAGCGCGATGCCGCCACCGGCGCCAGCGCCTGCACCGGCCGCCGCGGCCGTCGTCCCCTCGTCCATCGGGGTCACACTAGTGGGCGGAGCAGGGGGTCCGGCGATTTCGGTCGTGCGACCTTCCTCGGCTATTCTCTTCCGGTTGCCCGAAGCGCCGTCGCGCGCGGGCCGACCGATCTTGCAAGCTGACCGCAATCCCAGGAGTTACCCATGGCCGCCGTGTGCGACATCTGCGACAAGAAGCCGACCTTCGGCAACAACCGGCCGTGGTCCCGCAAGATCACGAAGCGCCGCTTCGACCCCAACATCCAGCGCGTGCGCGCCGTCGTCAACGGCACCCCGAAGCGCCTCAACGTGTGCACCGGCTGCATCAAGGCCGGCAAGGTCACCCGCTGACCTGATCAGCACTTCCCAACAGCCCGTCGCGATCGCGGCGGGCTGTTGCGCTTCTCGGCTCGGTGGCGGCTCAGAAGTGGGCCCACCCCGTCGGCCCCTCGTACGACGCCCCGTCGACCGTCACGAACGGCTCGCCGCCCTGCGGCGCCGCACCGACGGAGCCGATCCGCGTCCAGCCCTCCGGCAGCGCGACGTCGGACGGGAAGGTGGCCAGCAGGGCGTGGTCGTCTCCCCCGCCGAGGATGAACTGCAGCGGGTCCGCGCCGGTCGCCTGGCCGACGGCGAGCAGCGGCTCGGGTACCTCGAAGGCGTCCGTGGTGATGTCGATCGAGACGCCGGAGGCCTCGGCGACGTGCTGCGCCTCGGCGAGCAGCCCGTCGGAGATGTCGACCATCGCGGTGGCGCCGGCCTCGGCGGCGACCTGCCCGGCGTCGTACGGCGGCGCGGGGCGCCGGTAGGCCTCGACCAGCACGCGCGGTGACCGGAAGCCGCGGCCCAGCACCGCGAGACCGCCGGCGGCCCACCCCTGCCGACCGCAGAGCGCGACGACGTCGCCCGCCGCGGCACCCGACCGCAGGACGGGTGAGACCGTGCAGGCGCCGATCGCGGTCACGGAGACGACGATCTGGTCGGCGCGGCTGACGTCGCCGCCGACCAGGCCGGCGCCCACCCGGGCGCACTCCTCGGCGAAGCCGCGGGTGAAGTCGAGCGCCCACTGGGCAGGAAGGTCTGCGGGAGCGGCGAGGCCGACGGTCAGCCACTGCGCACGCCCGCCCATGGCGTTGATGTCGGACAGGTTCTGGGCGGCGGCGCGGGCGCCGACGTCGGCCGCATCGGCCCAGTCGCGGCGGAAGTGGCGGCCCTCGACCATCACGTCGGTCGAGACCACGACGTGCCCCTTGCGCACCCGCAGCACCGCCGCGTCGTCGCCGGGGCCGACCAGCACGTCCTCACCGGGGGCGGTGGCCGCGACGATGTCGCTGATCCGGGCGATCAGGCCGAACTCCCCCACGTCGGCGAGGGTGGCGTCGCTGGCGGCTCCGGAAGTCATGGCCCCATCCCACCAGACCGGTCGGGGGGATCCGGACAGGACTCCCGCGGGTTATCGGACCTGCAGCGGATCGCGGTAGGTTGAGGCGTTCGACAACCGACCCACCCAGCGAAGGAGGCGTGACCCATGGTGGTTCAGGCCTACATCCTCATCCAGACCGACGTCGGCAAGGCCGCGGAGGTCGCCCGCGAGGTCGGCAACATCAAGGGCGTCACGCTGGCCGAGGACGTCACCGGCCCCTACGACGTGATCGTGCGCGCCGAGGCCCGCAACGTCGACGAGCTCGGCAAGCTGGTCGTCTCGAAGGTCCAGAACCTCGAGGGCATCACCCGTACCCTCACCTGCCCGGTCGTCCACATCTGATCGTGCGGAGACCCGCAGCAGCCCTCGCGCTGCTGCTGATCGCTCCTGCCCTGGCTGCCTGCGGCGGTCCGGTCGACGTCGACGTCCCCGAGATGTCGGACGCCGACCGCGCCGCCTGCGACGCCTTCACCGCCGCGCTCCCCTCGACCCTGGCGGAGCACGAGCGCGAGGAGGTGGACCCCGCCGACGCGCCCGCGGCGGCGTACGGCGACCCGGCGATCGTGGTGCGCTGCGGCGTCCCCGAGCCCGAGGGCTTCAGCCTGGCCTCGTCGTGCGAGCAGGCCAACGGGATGGGCTACTACATCCCGGACGAGCAGTACGGCGACCGGGACCTCGACCTCACGATGACCGCCGCCGGCTACCGGCCGCGCGTCGAGGTCGTCGTGCCGGCGCAGTACCGCCCCAACGCCAATGCGGCCGCGATGGCCGAGCTCGCCCCGCTGGTGAAGGAGTACCTCACCCTCGTCGACGACTGCGACTGAGGCCGACTCAGCGCAGGCCGGTGGGCCGGTCCAGGGCCAGCGTCAGCAGCCGGTCGACCAGGTCGCCGTACGGGACCCCCGTCGCGGCCCACATCTGCGGGAACATCGACAGCGGGGTGAAGCCCGGCATCGTGTTGAGCTCGTTGACGACGAGCGAGCCGTCGGGCATCAGGAAGAAGTCCACGCGCGCCAGGCCCTCGCAGCCGGCGGCGCGGAAGGCGTCGGCAGCCAGGCCCTGCATGCGCAGCATGGTCTCCTCGTCGAGGAGGGCCGGGACGTCGAGCTGCGTGGCCTCCTCGGGGAGGTACTTCGCCTCGAAGTCGTAGAACTCGTGGTCGCCGGTGATCCGGATCTCGGCCGGGACGCTGACCTCGACGGAGCCGTCCGACGAGTCCAGCACGCCGCACTCGATCTCGCGGGCGCCCTCGGCGGACACCTCGATGATCACCTTCGGGTCGTGGGCGAGCGCGCCCTCGATCGCGGCGGCGAGCTCGTCGCGGCCGTGGGCCTTGGCGATGCCGATGCTCGAGCCGCCGCGGGCGGGCTTCACGAACAGCGGGTAGCCCAGCTCCTCGCAGCGCGTGTGGACGGAGACCTCCTGGTCGGCCCACTCGCGCGCCGTGACGGTGATGCCGGGCATGACGGGCAGGCCGGCGGCCTGCAGCGCGATCTTCATGAACGCCTTGTCCATGCAGACCGCGGAGGCGAGCACCCCCGAGCCGACGTAGCGGACGTCGCTCATCTCGAGCAGGCCCTGGATCGTGCCGTCCTCGCCCCACGGGCCGTGCAGCAGGGGGAAGACGACGTCGACGTCGAGGTCGCCGAGCACCGCAGGGGCACGGTCGCCGTCGACCGACGGGAGCTGGCCGGGGCCGGTGATCCGGTGCCGTGCCGGGTCGTCGGCCTCGAGCACCCAGCGGCCGTCGGTCGCGATGCCGATCGGCACGACGTCGTACTTCTCGCGGTCGATGGCCTGCAGCACGCTGCCGGCCGTGACGCACGAGATGGCGTGCTCGCTGGAGCGGCCGCCGAAGACGACGGCGACGCGGATACGGCGGCCAGTGGGAGCGTTCATCGCCGATGACCCTACCTTTGGGACATGCCAGGTCCCACGTTGCGCCCCGCCACCCTCGCCGTCACCGCCGGGCGTCCGCCGCACGAGCCGGACCAGCCGCTCAACGTCCCGATCACGATGACGTCGACGTACGTCGCGACCGGCGACCTGGAGTACGGCCGCTTCGGCAACCCCACCTGGACCGCCTTCGAGGAGGCGCTCGGCGCGCTCGAGGGCGGCCGCGCGCTGTCCTTCGCGTCGGGGATGGCGGCCGTGACGACGCTGCTCGACCTGGTCGGCCAGGGCAGCAGCGTGATCGCACCCCGGCACGCCTACAACGGCACGGTCGCCGCGCTCGCCGACGCCGAGGCCCGCGGCCGGCTGCGCGCGAACCTGGTCGACATCACCGACACCGCCGCGGTGGTCCGGGCGATGCACGACGACGAGGACTGCGCCTTCCTCTGGCTCGAGTCGCCGACCAACCCGGCCCTCGAGATCGCCGACATCCCGACGCTGGTCGCCGCCGCCCACGAGCTCGGCATCCAGGTCGTCGTCGACAACACCTTCGCCACTCCCCTGCTCCAGCAGCCGCTCGCCGACGGCGCGGACATCGTGCTCCACTCCGCGACGAAGTACATCGCCGGCCACAGCGACGTCCTGATGGGCGCGCTGGTGCTCCCGGGCGACAGCGCCCACGACGAGGCGTACGACGCCCTGAAGGCCCGTCGCGGCCTCGCCGGCTCCACGCCCGGACCGTTCGAGGTCTGGCTCGCGCTGCGCGGCCTGCGCACGCTGCACGTCCGTCTCGAGCGGGCGTCGGCGAACGCGGCCGAGCTGGCGCGCCGGCTCGCCGAGCACCCGGCGGTCGAGGAGGTCCGCTACCCCGGCTTCGGCGCGATCGTCGCGCCGGTGCTGGCCGGTGGCGCGGACGCCGGCGACTTCCTCGTGCGCGCGACCTCGCTGTGGGTGCACGCCACCTCGCTCGGCGGCGTCGAGTCGACCTTCGAGCGGCGCCGGCGCTGGAAGCTGGAGGCCGCGTCGATCCCCGAGGGTCTGGTCCGCATGTCCGTCGGCATCGAGGACGTCGACGACCTGTGGGACGACCTGGTTCAAGCCTTGGATCGCATCAACGCCTGAGTCCGCCGGTGGTTGAGGTGCGAGGCGCCCCGGCGCCGAGCCTCGAAACCTCGCGCGATGATGCAGGGACTGTGCCCCACCAGGTTGGCTGCACCGGACCCGGAGGTTTCGAGGCTCCTCGCTGGCGCTCGTCGCACCTCAACCACCGTGAGCCAACCCGTGCTCGTGGGCGAACACGACGATCTGCACGCGGTCGCGGAGGCCGAGCTTGCGCAGGATCGCGCCCACGTGGGTCTTCACCGTCGACTCGCTGAGGAAGACCACGCCAGCGATCTCCTGGTTGGACAGGCCACGGGCGACGGCGGCGAAGACGTCGCGCTCCTTGTCCGTCAGCCCCTGGTACGACGGCGGCGGGGTCGCCGGCGCGCGGAACTGCGTGTCCAGCAGGGCCGAGAGGTCCGTCGGGGCGAGCACCGCGTTGCCGGCGTGCACGGTGCGGATCGCGTCACGGAGCATCACCGGGGTGGTGCCCTTGAGGAGGAACCCGCTGGCGCCGTGGCGGATGGCGGTGGCCGCGCGGTCGTCGAGGTTGAAGGTGGTCAGCACGATGACGCGGACCGCCCGTCCACGGCGCGCGACCCGCTCCGGCAGGAAGACCTGGCGGGTCGCCTCGACGCCGTCCATCTCGGGCATCCGGATGTCCATCAGCACCACGTCGGGCTCGAGCTCGTCGACGAGGCGCACGGCCTCGACGCCGTCGGCGGCGGTACCGACGACCTCCATGCCCTCCTGCGCGTCGACGATCACCCGCACGCCCTCGCGGAAGAGCTCCTGGTCGTCCACGAGGAGGACGCGGATCGGCGCGGTCACCGGGCCCTCACCGGCACCCAGGCCGTGACGGTGAACGAGTCCGGCCGGCGTCGTACGTCGAGCCGGCCACCGACCGCCTCGACGCGACGGCGCATGCCGTCGAGCCCCTGGCCGGTGCCGTCGCCGGGAGCCGCGTCCGGAGGCACGGCGTTGCGGATCTCCATGCGCAGGTCGCCCTCTCCCGCTCCGTCGGCCCAGTGCCGCTCGACGTGGACCGGCTGGTCGCGCCGACCGTGCTTGATCGCATTGGTCAGCATCTCCTGGAGCACCCGGAAGGCCACCACCTCGAGCTCGGGGGGCATCGGCCGCGGCGTACCGATCTCGGTCGCGACCACCTCGTGCCCGCTCGCACGCACGCCGTCGATGAGGCTGTCGAGGTCGGCGTGCCGTCCTCCGCCGCTCCCCTGGCCCGCGGTCGACGAGAGCACCTGGCGGACGTCGTCGAGTGACGTACGGGCCGAGGTGGCGATATTGGCGAGGGTGGTCTTGAGGCGGGCGGGGTCGCTGTCGTCGAGGTACTGCGCCGACTCGGCCTGGGCGAGGATCACCGCCAGGGAGTGGCCGACGACGTCGTGCACGTCGCGGGCGAGCTGGGCCTGGTCCTCGCGCAGGCGGGCGATCTCCTCGGCCTGGTCACGCTCGGCCTCGGCAGCGACCTGCGAGCGCCGCGACGCCTGCGAGCGCGCGGCGAAGCGGAGGGCCAGGCCGAGGAGCCACGGGGTCGCCAGGAAGACGATGCCGAGAAGGCCTGCCGTCAGCCGCCAGTCGTAGGGGCCGCTGCGGTAGGCATCGGCAGCGAGGCGCTCCGCCCCCAGGACCTGCAGGGCCTGGTCGAACGCGTACGGCGTCAACCACACCACCGCGACCGCCGCGCTGACCGGGATCGACAGGCCGCTGAGCCACACGGTCCCCAGCCGACCCCACCGGGCGCAGCCGAAGGCGACCACGGCGAACAGTGCCTCGGCCAGCAGCGGATCGATGCCGAGGAGCACCTGGACCAGACCGGCGAACCAGGCCACCGCGAGCGCCGCCCCCGGCACCGCCCGGGAGAGCCCGACGGCCACCGCGACGCACACCACGAGCAGGACCGGCCACACGACCCGCTCGGCGTTCCAGTAGCGGTCGATCTCGAGGAGCCCGACCACGAGCGCGGCGAGACCCGCCAGCAGGTCCGGCAGCCAGCGCCGTACGTCGTTCAACGCGGCTCCTCCTGACCCGCTCGGTGAGATGTGCGCGGTCAGTCTCGCACTCACCTGTGCGCGCCGCGGACCAGCTCGTCGAGCAGCTCCGGGTACGACATGCCGGCGGCCGCGAACATCTGCGGCGCCTGCGAGTGCTCGGTCATGCCCGGCACCGTGTTGACCTCGTTCAGGACCGGACCGGCCTCGGTGAGGAAGAAGTCGACGCGCGCGACACCGGCGCACCCGAGCGCCTCGAACACCGCCGTGGCGGCGTCCTGCAGCGCCTTCGCGTCGGTGTCGACGAGCTCCGCGGGGATCCGGAAGTCGGCGTGGCCGCCGTACTTGGCGTCGTAGTCGAAGAGGCCCTCGACCACGATCTCCAGCGCGGGCGGCACGAACAGGCTGCCGTCGGCGCGCCGCAGCACGGCGACGTCGACCTCGCGACCGGTCATCAGGTCCTCGACGAGCACGCGGTCGTCGATCGCGAGTGCTGCTGCCAGGGCGGGCTGCAGCTGCTGGGGTACGTCGACGCGGCTCACGCCCTGGCTCGACCCGGCCGCGACCGGCTTCACCACCACGGGGTGCGTCCAGCGCAGGTGCGCGGCACTCGCGCGGGTGACCAGCACGCCGGGGGCGGTGGCGATCCCGACGGCCCGGGCGACCAGCTTGGTGGCCCACTTGTCCATCGCCAGCGCGCCGGGGCGGATGCCGGAGCCGACGTACGGGAGTCCGGCGAGCTCGCACAGCGCGGCCAGCGCACCGTCCTCCCCGCGGGGGCCGTGGACGACCGGGAAGACCACGTCACAGCCGCGCAGCACCTGCGCCGCGCCGGCCAGGCCGATCGGGCGCAGGCCGCGGTCGCGCCAGGTGCCGTCGCGGCCGATGGTGAGCGGGACCACGTCGTAGTTCGCCGGGTCGAGCGAGGCGGCGACGGAGGCCGCCGAGGAGAGCGAGACGTCGTGCTCGCAGTTCTGCCCGCCGCCGATGACGGCCACACGAGTCCTCACGACAGGCTCCTCAGGTGCGATGCTGCGACGGTCCGCCGGGCGACGCGCGCTCCGATGCCGGTGACGACCTCGTGCTCGATGGTGCCGGCCCACTCCGCCCACTCGGCGGCGGTCGGCGCGCCGCCGGCGCCGGGCCCGAAGACGGTCACGAGGTCGCCCGCCTCCGCCCCCGTGCTGCCGAGGTCGACGACGAGCTGGTCCATCGAGATCCGGCCGACGACGGGCCGCCGGGCACCGCGCACCGACACCTGCGCGCGGCCGCTGGCGGCGCGGGGCAGCCCGTCGGCGTACCCCAGACCGACGAGGCCGAGGTACGTCGGGCGCGTGGTCCGGTGCGTGTGGCCGTAGCCGACGGGCGTGCCGGCCCGGACGCGTCGTACCTGCAGGAGTGGCGCGGCGAGGGTCATCGCCGGCTCGAGCGTCGTCCGGCCGGACGGGTCGATGCCGACGAGCCCGGCGCCCACCCGGCTCATCGTGTGGTGGGAGCGCGGGTCCGTGAGGGTCGCGGCGGTGGCGGCGAGGTGGCGGTCGCGCGGGCACAGGCCGGCACTCCGAGCGACCTCGACGGCCCAGGCGAAGCGGTGGCGTCCCAACGCGTTGCAGTCGTCGTCCGGGTCGTCGGCGCAGCCGAGGTGGCCCATCACGCCGACGACCTCGAGCTGCCCGCGCTCCTCGGCGCGGCGCGCGGCGCGGCACAGCGCGGGCCAGGCGGCCGGCTCGGCGCCGTCGCGGGCCATGCCGGCGTCGACGTGCAGGTGCACGCGCTGGCGGCCGGGCGCGGCGGCGACGGCAGCGAGGTGCGGAACGCCGGGGACGGCCACCTCGACGTCGCGCGCGGCAGCGCCGGCGAAGTCGGCGTCGGCACCGTTGAGCCAGCTCAGCACCGGCGCCACGAGACCCGCGTCGCGCAGCGCGAAGGCCTCGGCCAGGCTGGTGACGCCGAGCCGCGTCGCGCCGTGCGCGAGGGCGGTCCGCGCGACGTCGGCGGCGCCGTGACCGAAGCCGTCGGCCTTCACGACGGCCATCAGCTCGCCGGCGGTGCGGCCCGCGATCAGCTCGGTGTTGCGGGCGACGGCGGCGAGGTCCAGGGTCAGCGACGGCGCCGTCTCCTCGGTCCGGCGCGGACGCAGGGCGATCGCGCTCATGCAGCCACCGCTGACGCGATCGGGCCGTAGAGCGCCTGCGGCGCGCCGGTCATCAGCGCCCAGTAGCGGTCCCCGAAGCTCCAGTGCCACCACTCGGTCGGGTAGTTCACGAGCCCCTGCGACCCGAGCACCTTCGCCAGCACCGTGCGGTGGGCGCGCGCGTCCGGGCCGATCCCCGCGGCGGAGAACCAGCAACGGCCGTCGCTCTGCTCGGGGGTGGCGTCGATCGCCGTACCCATGTCCAGCTCGTCGCCGCACACGTCGACCAGGGTCAGGTCCACCGCCGCACCGGCGACGTGGGGCGCGACCTCGACCGGCGACACGAACCGGCTGGTGAGCCGCTCGAGGGCGACCGGTCCGATCTGCGGGTGGAGCGCGCGCAGCTCGGCGGTGTACGACGCGATGATCGCCTGCTGCTGCTCGACGGGGCGGAAGCCCTCGACCACGCGCAGCCGGATGCCGCGCGGCAGCAGGCGGTCGGCGGCGACCAGCCGGTCCGCGAGGTCGGTGCGGACGAGCGCGCCGGCCGGCGACAGGTCGTGCGGCAGGCGGACCAGCGGCTCGCCGGTCTCGGTCACGGGGACCGCACGGACGCGGGGATCGGACAGGAGGATCGTCATGCCAGCAACGCTAGGAAGCCGGCGCCCTCCGGACGTCCACCTGAGGTGCCGGGCGGCGGTCCTCAGGTACCGACGTCCGGCTCAGCTCAGCTCGGCCTTCGTGTCGCGGGAGATGAAGGCCTCCATCAGCTGGGACGTGGTGAGCCGGCCCTGGACCACCTCGTCGACGGCGTCGACGATCGGCGCCTCGACCCCGGTCTCCGCCGCCAGCGCGCGCAGCGAGGAGCAGGACTTCGCGCCCTCGGCGACCTGGCGGGTGGAGGCGTAGATCTCGTCGACGGTCATGCCCTGGCCGAGCTTCTCGCCGAAGGTGCGGTTGCGGGACAGCGGCGAGGAGCAGGTCGCGACGAGGTCGCCGAGACCGGCGAGACCCATCAGGGTGAGCGGGTTGGCGCCCTGGTTCATCGCGAGGCGGGCGGTCTCGGCCAGGCCGCGGGTGATCAGCGAGGCCGTCGTGTTGTCGCCGAAGCCGAGGCCGACGGCCATGCCGACGCAGAGCGCGACGACGTTCTTGTAGGCGCCGCCGAACTCGCAGCCGAGGACGTCGACGCTGGTGTAGGGCCGGAACGCCGGCGAGTGCACACGCTTCTGCAGCTGGGTGGCGACGTCCTCGTCGGCGCACGCGACGACGGATGCGGCCGGCTCGCGGCGGGCGATCTCGCGGGCCAGGTTGGGACCGCTGACGACGGCGATCCGGCTCGGCGCGATGTCACCGACCTCGGCGACGACCTCCGACATCCGCTTGAGCGTGCCGAGCTCGACGCCCTTCATCAACGACACCAGGACGGCGTCCGGCTCGAGGAAGGGCAGGAAGGTCGGCAGGTTGTCGCGCAGCGACTGCGACGGCACGGCGAGGACGACCACGTCGGCACCGGCCAGCGCCTGCTCGGCGTCGGCGGTCGACGTGATCCGCCGCGGCAGCTCGATGCCGGAGAGGTAGTCGACGTTCTCGTGGCGCTCGTTGATCGACGCCGCGACCTCCTCGCGCCGTGCCCAGATCGACACGTCGTTGCCCGCGTCGGCGAGCACGATGGAGAACGCCGTCCCCCAGGAGCCGGCGCCGAGCACCGCGACCTTGCTACCCATGCTCACTTCGCCTTCTTCTGCTTCTTGAACCGGTCACCCTGGACGGCCATGTCGTAGCGCTCCGCCGGCGCCTGCTCACCGCGCACCAGCTCGAGCTGGTGGGTGATGGCCGTCATGATCCGCTCGGTCGCCTCGTTGACGACGGCGGCCGTGCGCTCCTGCGCGCGCAGGTCGTCGAGCTCGACGGGCGGCCCGACGCGCATCGTGATCCGGTGGCGCGGGACGAGGTGCGGGTTCTTCGTGTACGGCGCCAGCATCTCCTGCGCGCCCCACTGCCCCACCGGGATCACCGGGCAGCCGGTCTCGAGCGCGATCCGTGCAGCGCCGGACTTGCCCTTCATCGGCCACATGCCGGGGTCACGGGTGATGGTGGCCTCCGGGTAGATCACCACGCACTGCCCGTCGCGCACCGCGTCGACGGCTGCGGCGTAGGCACCGACGGCGTCCTTGGTCTCGCGCTTCACCGGGATCTGGCCGGCGCCGCGGAGGAAGTGGCCGAGGACCTTGCCGTCGAAGAGGCCGGCCTTCGCGAGGTAGCGCGGCATGTAGCCGTGGTCGTAGACCAGGTGCGCGGCCGTCAACGGGTCGACGTGGGAGATGTGGTTGAGCGCGATGATGAAGCCGCCCTCCTCCGGGATGTTCTCCCCACCGATCCACTCCCGCTTGGTCGTCGCCTTCAGCAGCGGCTTCAGGATGGGGACCGCGATGTTGAAGGCCCAGCCCCGCTTCTCCCGCAACTTGCGCACCGTCACGAAGATGCAGGTTACCGCTCGTCACGGGTGGGGTCTTGCAGGACGGGGCCATCCCGGCTGGGAGGATGGCGCGGTGGTCGTTCGTCCGGGTTCCTTCGCGGTGCTCCTGCCGGTGAAGTCCCCCGGCACCGGCAAGTCGCGGCTGTCCACGCTGCCCGACGCCGAACGCCGCCGCCTGGCCGCGGCGTTCGCCGCCGACGCCGTCGCGGCCTGCCTCGCGAGCCCGCTGGTGGGACTGGTGGTCGTGGTCAGCGACGACGCGCAGTTCGCTGCGTCGCTGGTGCGCGAAGGCGTCGTACCTGCGGCGGACCCGGGGGCCGGCCTCAACGCCGCCCTCCGGGCCGGAGCAGCCCTTGCCCACGACCTGCGGGCCGACCTCCAGCCGGCCGCGCTGCTCGCCGACGTCCCCGCACTCACCGCGCCCGACCTCGACGTCGCGCTGAGGCACGCGCAGGAGGCCGGCGGGGCCTGGTACGTCGCCGACGCCGACGCGACCGGTACGACGCTCTACACGGCTCCCTACGACGGCTTCGATCCCCGCTTCGGCGCGGGTTCCGCCGCCGCCCACGCCGCGACCGGGGCCGCCGCCGTCCCCGGCGAGCTGGCGACCCTGCGCCGCGACGTGGATGACGCGGCTGGTCTCGCCGCCGCCGTCGCCCTCGGCGTCGGACCGGCGACGACGGCCGCGCTGGGCTGACCCGCGCAAAAACGGCGATCGGGTCGCCCTCCCGAGGAGGACGACCCGATCGACTGCGATCAGTGAGGTCAGGCCTTCTTGGCCGGAGCCTTCTTCGCGGGCGCCTTCTTGGCCGGAGCCTTCTTGGCGGGCGCCTTCTTGGCGGCCGGAGCAGCCTTCTTGGCCGGAGCGGCCTTCTTGGCGGCCGGAGCCTTCTTGGCAGCCGGAGCAGCCTTCTTGGCGGCCGGAGCCTTCTTGGCCGGAGCCGCCTTCTTGGCCGGAGCCGCCTTCTTCGCGGTGGCAGCAGCCTTCTTGGCCGGAGCGGCAGCCTTCTTGGCAGCCGTGGTCGCGGCCTTCTTCGCCGGAGCGGCGGCCTTCTTGGCCGCAGCAGCCGGAGCCGCAGCAGCCTTCTTGGCCGGCTTCGGCAGGGCGGGCAGCTTCTTGGCACCCGACACGACGTTCTTCAGGTCAGCGCCGGCGCTGAACTTCGGGACGGCCTTCTTCTTCGTCTTCACACGCTCGCCGGTCTGCGGGTTGCGGACCCAACGGGCGTTGCGGACGGCCTTCTCGAACGAACCGAAGCCGGTGATGGCGACCTTCTCGCCCTTGGCGACCTGGCGCGTGATGGTGTCGAGCACGGAGTCGAGAGCGTGAGCCGCGTCCTTGCGGCTACCCTCGAACCGGTCAGCCAGCGCATCGATCAACTGAGACTTGTTCACTACCTGTCCTTTCGAAACGCACCGCCGTGGGCGTCCCTTGGGCTTGCGGCTGAGCCCTCGCCCAGCCGTCCTTCCAGCGAACGCTAGGCACTAGTGGGCACAGTCACAATCACCACGCCGTGCTTTATCGCCTTTTTTTCGCCAATTCGGCGCTATTTGGGCCAATTCGGGCAATTCAGGAGACCGCACCGGGCCACATGCGGTCCAGGGCGAACCTCCGGCCGATCGAGAAGTCGAACTGCACCAGCCGCATGTCCGCGAGCAATTGGGCCGATTGCGCGTCGAGATCGGACTCCTTCACGAGCTCTCCGGACCCGTCGAGGAGACGGCCCTGCTGGATCGCACTGACGTGTCGGTGCACCTCGTCGAGCAGGGCGAGGTACGGCGGCACGGGCGCGTCCGCGGCGGCGTACAGCAGCGGGAGGAAGAAGGCAGGACTGGTCGTCGGCAGCTGGCGCGGGACGTTGTGCCCGGGCTGGCTGCTCCAGATGAAGAAGGGCGTGCGGTAGAGCGAGAGCCCGTCGTTGGCATGCTTCACCGACGAGCCGTAGATGCCGGGCAGGTGGTCGCCGTAGAACAGCACGATCGTCTTCTCGGGCCCCTTGGCGAGGTCGTCGAGGAAGGAGGCGAGCGCCTCGTCGGTGTGCTCGAGACCCCGTGCGTACTGGCCGATCCGCTTGTCCTGGCCCTTGCCGGCACCCCGCACCTTCACCGGGTCGTCGTAGTTGCCGTCGACCGGGATGTGGTTCTGCATCGTCACGAGGTTGACCATCAGCGGCCGCTCGTGTGCGTCGATCTGGTGGAGCACCTCGTCGAACGCCGACTTGTCCGAGATGTAGGGGTTGTCGTCGATCGTGTCGGTCTCGCTGATGGTCGTGTCGTGGATGAACGACTGGAAGCCGAAGCGGTCGTAGACCTGCTCCCGCTTGTACATCCCCACCCGGTAGGGGTGGACTGCGATCGCGTCGTGCCCCTGTCCGCGGAACCAGCCGACGGCCGACGGGTAGTCCGCGAGTCCCGGCACCAGCATCTGGTACGGCGACATCATCTGCGGCCGGAAGAGCCCCAGGGACTGGCCGGTCAGGGTCTCGAACTCCATGTTGGCCGTGCCGCCGCCGTACATCTGGGCGAGCATGTGGCCCGACGTGGTCGTCGCCATCCGCGCACGGGTGCGCGCGATCGGGTCGTGGTCGAGCTCGAAGCCCTTCAGCTCGGTCGGGTCGGTGAAGGACTCACTCAGCACCAGCACGACGTTGACGTCGTCGAGGCTGCCCTTGCGGCCGGCGTTGATCCGCTCGGCCAGCGCGGTGGCGCGGTCGGCGACCTCGGACATCGTCTGCTCGTCGTACCCCTTCGGGGTGGCCATCGCCTTGACCGGCATGTTGAAGAGGAAGCCGCCGACGAAGCCGTTGGAGCGGTAGTTGGTCTTCTGGTTCCAGTAGCGCCAGTCGTTGCCGCGCAGCTCGTAGAGGCCGCGCCAGACGTTGCCGGGCTGGTTGAAGTGTGCGGCCTGGACCAGCAGCAACGTCGTCACGAGGCCGACGGCGAGGCGCAGCCCGAGCACCGTGACGAGGTCTCGGCGCGAGAGCCGGCGCAGCGGCGGACGTGGGAACCGCTTGTCGTAGCGGGCGCTGAGCCGCAGGGCGCCGACGAGGATCGCGACCACCAGCACGCCGGCGACCACCAGCAGCACCGGCGAGACCAGTGAGGTCAGGAAGCCCGGCTCGCTCAGGAAGTCCTTGTCACTGGGGTAGATCGGCTCCTCGCGGTACTGCATCTTCACGAGGTTGGCGATCGCGGCGACGACCGCGGTCGTCAGCACCAGCGCGATCGACCACGACAGCCGGCCCAGCACCGCCCAGAGGAAGCCGATCAGTACCCACAGCACGAGGGTGTCGAGGTAGAAGGCGCCGCTGTCGAAGAAGAGGTCCTTGAACCAGCGCGGCATGAAGATGCCGAGCGTGCCGATCTCCAGCACCAGTGCGGCGATCGCCGCCCCCTGGATGCTCGCGACGAGGCCGCGGCGGAGCACGGCGCCGACCGGCGGCAGTGCCGCGGGCTCCGGGGCGACCTCCGCAGCGGCCCTGTCGTCAGGCAGAACGGAAGAGGGCACGAGGTGAACTGTAGTTGTCCACCTCGTGCCCTCGCGTCAGGGTTTCCCCCGAGGAGACACGGAATTCAGGCGCGCTGGGTGACCGGCTTGAACCTCGGCCGCGTCGCCTCGTACGCCGCGATGTCCGCCTCGTTGCCCAGCGTGATGCCGATGTCGTCGAGGCCGTTGAGCAGGCGGTGGCGGGTGTAGTCGTCGATCTGGAAGGGCGCGACCAGGTCGCCGCAGGTCACGGTGCGGGCCTCGAGGTCCACGGTGATCTGCGTCGTCGGGTCGGCCTCGATGGCCGCCCACAGCTGCTCGATGACGTCCTGCTCGACGGGGACGGAGAGCAGGCCGGCCTTGCCGGAGTTGCCGCGGAAGATGTCGGCGAACCGGCTCGAGAGCACGACCTTGAAGCCGTAGTCCATGAGCGCCCACACGGCGTGCTCGCGCGAGGAGCCCGTGCCGAAGTCGGGGCCGGCGACGAGGATCGAGACGCCCTGGTACTCGGGCTTGTTGGCCACGAACTCCGGGTCGTTGCGCCACGCGGCGAACAGGCCGTCCTCGAAGCCCGTGCGGGTGACGCGCTTGAGGTAGACCGCGGGGATGATCTGGTCGGTGTCGACGTTGCTGCGACGAAGCGGCAGCGCCGTACCGGTGTGCGAGGTGAACTTCTCCATGACTGTCGTTCCTCTCAGACCAGGTCGGCGGGGGACGCGAGCGTGCCCTTGACGGCGGTGGCGGCAGCGACGGGCACCGAGACCAGGTGGGTGCGACCACCCTTGCCCTGCCGGCCCTCGAAGTTGCGGTTGGACGTCGACGCGGAGCGCTCCTGCGGCTGCAGGGTGTCGGGGTTCATGCCCAGGCACATCGAGCAGCCCGCACCGCGCCACTCGGCGCCGGCCTCGACGAAGACCTTGTCGAGGCCCTCCTCCATGGCCTGCAGGCGCACCCGCACCGAGCCCGGTACGACGAGCAGGCGCGTGCCCTCGGCGACCTTGTGGCCCTTGATGATCTCGGCGGCGAGGCGCAGGTCCTCGATCCGGCCGTTGGTGCAGGAGCCGACGAAGACGGTGTCGACCTTGACCGAGCGCAGCGGCTGGCCGGCCTCGAGGCCCATGTACTCCAGCGCCTTCTCGGCGGCGATGCGGTCCTGCTCGTCCTCGAAGTCGGACGGGGTCGGGACGTTGGCGCCGAGGGGCGCACCCTGGCCGGGGTTGGTGCCCCACGTCACGAACGGCGTGATCTGGGCCGCGTCGATCACGATCTCCTTGTCGAAGGTCGCGTCGGCGTCGGTGACCAGGGTCTTCCAGTGCGCGACGGCGGCGTCCCAGTCGGCGCCGGTCGGCGCCTCGGGCTTGCCCTCGATGTAGGCGAAGGTGGTCTCGTCGGGCGCGATCATGCCGGCCTTGGCGCCCCACTCGATCGACATGTTGCAGACCGTCATGCGGCCCTCCATCGAGAGCGCCTCGATGGCCTCGCCGCGGTACTCGACGATGTAGCCCTGGCCGCCACCGGTGCCGGTCTGCGTGATCAGGTAGAGGATCAGGTCCTTGGCGGTGACGCCCTCGGGCAGGCTGCCGTTGACCGTCACGGCCATCGTCTTCGGCTTGGCCTGCGGCAGGGTCTGGGTGGCGAGCACGTGCTCGACCTCCGAGGTACCGATGCCGAACGCGATCGCGCCGAAGGCGCCGTGGGTGCTGGTGTGCGAGTCGCCGCAGACGATCGTCATGCCCGGCTGGGTCAGGCCCAGCTGCGGGCCGACGACGTGGACGATGCCCTGCTCGACGTCACCGAGCGGGTGCAGGCGCACGCCGAACTCGGCGGCGTTCTTGCGCAGCGTGTCGACCTGGGTCTTGCTCACCGGGTCGGCGATCGGCTGGTCCCAGTCGAGGGTCGGGACGTTGTGGTCCTCGGTCGCGAGGGTGAGGTCGGGGCGTCGCACCTGCCGACCGGCCAGGCGCAGGCCGTCGAAGGCCTGCGGGCTCGTCACCTCGTGGATGAGGTGGAGGTCGATGTAGAGGAGATCAGGCTCTCCGGGGGTCGACCGGACGACGTGCTCGTCCCACACCTTCTCCGCCAGGGTCCTGCCCATGACTCG
This sequence comes from Nocardioides sp. Root240, assembly GCF_001428825.1. Classification (GTDB taxonomy): domain Bacteria; phylum Actinomycetota; class Actinomycetes; order Propionibacteriales; family Nocardioidaceae; genus Nocardioides. The sequence continues at coordinate 150,165 of NZ_LMIT01000013.1, forward strand.
CTCCTCACTGTCTTTCCGGCCTGTTTGACCGGTATCACCACCCTACCCCTTGCATCCCATGATCTGAGACGGCAGTATTGCCATATGGACAACTCGAGCGGCGTCGGCGTACTCGACAAGGCGGCCCTGGTGCTCACCGCACTGGAGTCGGGCCCGGCCACCCTGGCCGGGCTGGTCGCCGGCACGGGCCTGGCCCGCCCCACGGCCCACCGGCTGGCGGTCGCTCTCGAGCACCACCGGCTCGTGGCCCGCGACATGCAGGGCCGCTTCGTGCTCGGCCCCCGCCTCGCGGAGCTCTCCGCCGCGGCCGGCGAGGACCGCCTGCTGGCGACCGCCGGGCCGGTGCTCGCCCGCCTGCGCGACATCACCGGCGAGTCCGCGCAGCTGTGGCGCCGCCAGGGCGACCACCGCGTCTGCGTCGCGGCCGCCGAGCGTCCCTCCGGCCTGCGCGACACCATCCCCGTCGGCTCGCAGCTGACCATGCGCGCGGGCTCCGCCGCACAGGTGCTGCTCGCCTGGGACGACCCGGAGCGGATCCACCGCGGCCTGCAGAACGCCGCCTTCTCCGCCGCCGAGCTCTCCGCCATCCGCCGCCGCGGCTGGGCGCAGTCGGTCGGCGAGCGCGAGCAGGGCGTGGCCTCCGTGTCCGCCCCGGTCCGCTCCCCCGGCGGCAAGGTCATCGCCGCCGTCTCCGTGTCGGGCCCGCTCGAGCGGCTCTCGCGCCAACCCGGTCGCATGCACGCGCCCGCGGTGCTCGCGGCCGCCGAGCGGCTCTCGGAGTCGCTGCGCCGCGCCGCCGCGGAGTGACCACCTCCTAGAAGAGGGCCTCCGCGTCGCCCTCCAGCTCGAGGAGGAGCTGCTTGCGGTCCAGGCCGCCGGCGTACCCGGTGAGGGTGCCGTTGGCTCCGATCACGCGATGGCACGGGATGACGATCGGGATCGGGTTCGACCCGTTCGCGTAGCCGACCGCCCGTGAGGCGGCGTTGGTCTTGCCGAGGCGGAGCGCGATCTCGCCGTACGACGCGGTCTCGCCGTAGCCGATCTTGAGGAGCTGGTCCCACACGTCGCGCTGCCAGCTGGTGCCGGACGGCGCGAGGGGCAGGTCGAACTCGGTGCGCTCGCGCGCGAAGTACTCGTCGAGCTGGCGCGCGGCCGCGACGAGCACGGGCGCGGCGTCGGCGCGCGGCCCGCGGGGGCGGCCGTCCTGGTCACGGAACGGCGAGAACTCGATCGCGGTGATCGCGCCGTCCTGCTCCACGAGGCGGAGCGGGCCGATGGGCGATTCGATGACGGTCCACATGGTGCAACTCATTCTCCTGGCTCGGGGTCGGACGGCTCGGGGTCGGACAGGGACGTCCACAGGTGCAGCAGGGCGTACGAGCGCCAGGGCGCCCAACGGTCGGGGTCGGCGTCGTTGCCCCCCGGCAACGCGGACAGGGCATTGCGGACACCGACATCGGTCGGCAGCCACACGTCGGGATGTCCCAGCGTGCGCAGCGCGATGTAGTCGGCCGTCCAGGGGCCGATGCCGGGCAGCGCGAGCAGCTGCTCGCGCACGGCACCGCGCTCAGGACCTCGGTCGAGCACGAGCTCGCCGCCGGCCAGCGCGGCAGCCAGGCCGATCAACGCACGGCCGCGCGCCCGGGGCATCCGGAAGTCCGTCGGGTCCATCGCAGCGACGGTCCCGGCGTCGGGGAAGAGGTGGGTCAGGCCGTCGACGTCCGTCGTGACCGGGCGGCCGTGCTCGGCGACGAGCCGCGCGGCCGCGGTGCGGGCCGCGACGACGGTGACCTGCTGGCCGAGCACCGCCCGCACGGCCAGCTCGGTGCCGTCGACGTGCCCGGGCACCCGCAACCCCGGACGTCGTACGACGAGCGGGGCGAGCGCCGCGTCGGCGGCGAGGTGCGCGTCGACCGCAACCGGGTCGGCGTCGGCGTCGAGCAGCGCCCGCATCCGGGCCACGGCGGCCGCGGTGTCGCGCAGGTCCTCGAGGCCCAGCCGCAGCCGGACGTACGACGTGCCGGCGCCCGCCGCGTCGGCGATGTCGCCGAGCTCGACCCGCGCGGTGCCGGGTCCGTGCGGCAGGTCCAACGTCCGTGCGTACCAGCCCGAGCCGTCGTCGCGGACCTCCGCGACCTCGATGCCCGCAATGGCGCGGTCGGCGAGGAACCGGAGCAGCGCACTGCCCAGGAAGGGCGTGCGGACCGCGATGCGCAGCTCGATGCCGCCCGTCGACGACCTGCTCCCGGCGGCGCGGCGGCCGCGGAGCTCACTCGGCGTCGCGGCGTAGACCTCCTGCATCGTGTCGTTGAACTGCCGGACGCTGGAGAAGCCCGCCGCGAAGGCGACGTCGGTGAGGCTGAGGTCGGTGCTCTCGACGAGCGCCCGCGCGGTCTGCGCGCGCTGGGTGCGGGCGAGCGCGAGCGGGCCGGCGCCCAGCTCGGCGGTCAGCAGCCGCGAGAGGTGGCGCGAGGTGTAGCCCAGCCGGGTCGCCAGGCCCTCGACGCCCTCGCGGTCGACGACGCCGTCGCCGATCAGCCGCATCGCCCGTCCGGCGACGGTGGCGGCGACGTCCCAGTCGGGGCTGCCGGGGGTGGCATCGGGGAGGCAGCGCTTGCAGGCGCGGTACCCGGCAGTCTGCGCGGCGGCCGCCGTACGGTGGAAGGAGACGTTGGCCGCGGCGGGCGTGCGGGCCGGGCACGAGGGCCGGCAGTAGATGCCGGTGGTGCGCACCGCGGTGTAGAACACGCCGTCGAAGCGGCGGTCGCGCGACTGCACGGCGGTGTAGCAGCGGCCGAAGTCCAGCTGCCCCACGTCGCTCGCGCGCTCCGTCGTCGTCTCCATGTCCCCCATCCTGCCTGCCGCCACCGACAGTGACTGGCGGAAATCGGACACCACGGGAATCCTCGCCGCGAGGACCCGCGTCTGTCACGCTGTCGCCATGGCGGACGCGCTCAACCCTCTCGACCTGCTGATCAAGTCCCAGCAGGTCGCGCTCAAGCTGACCACCGACGTGCTCCGGACGGTGCGCGACACCGCCGTCGCCGGGGTCACCCAGCCCGACGAGCTCGCGAAGCAGGTGGGCGAGCTCGCCGGCGCGGTCGCCGGCATGGCCACCGCCGTGACCGGCATCGCCGGCGCGACGGCCCAGCCGCTGCAGGACTTCATCGTCCGCCAGCGCGAGCTCGCCGACACGGTGCACACCCTCGCCGAGGCACAGGCCGAGCTCGCCGGTGTCGTCTCCAAGCTCGCCGAACGACACGCGGAAGCGGTCGCTGCGCTCGAGAAGCTGACCGCTCCCGTCTTCGCGATCGTCGGCACCGAACCGACGCCGCCGAAGACGCGCGCGGCGAAGAAGACCGCAGCGGCGCGCAAGGCGGCGGGCACCGGGGAGTGACTCAGCGGGCGGCCGAGGTCACCTGGTCGCCCCATGCCGCACGGGCACCCGAGTCACCGACCCGGTAGACCTGCACGCCTGCAGCCACGGCGGAGACCAGCGCGACCGCCGCGACCACGCGCACCGCCGTACGACCACCGTCGGCTCTCCGGTCCAGCCACACCAGCAGGGCCGATGTCGCCAGCAGGGCGACGGCGAACCAGATCAGCTGGTCCCCCAGAGCCGCGTGACGGCCGGGATCGCCGACACGGTGCTCCAGCTCCTCGCCGCTCGACGTCGCGACCGGCACCAGGGCGGTCGCCACCGCGGCGCAGCCGACGACGAGGTGGCCGTACGGTCGCCGCCAGGCGGGCCGCAGAGCGATCGCCGCGGTGCCGACGACCGCGAGCGGCAGCAGGACCACCACGGCGTGCACCACCAGCGGGTGGATGGGCAGGCCGTTGAACAGGTCGAACATGGGGCGACTCCTCGTGGCAGGCGCGACCCGGCGGGCCGACGCTCCCAGCGTGGTCGAGCGAACCTGGCACCAACCTGACTGCGTGCCGACGCGGCGCCTCACTCCACCTGCGCGACCCCGGGCACCGGCGGGGGCCCCGGCAGGTCAACCAGGTCGCTGTCATCCGGCGGCCGGTGACGGGGTGCGCCGGGGATCGCGACGTAGTCGTCGCCGCTGCGGATCGCGACAGCGACGCCGGTGACGTCGTCGAGGGGGACCGGCCCGAAGGTCCGCGAGTCCAGGGCGTACGCGCGGTTGTCGCCGAGCACGAAGACCTCGCCCGCCGGCACCTGCACCGCCGCGAAGGGCTCGGTGACCAGCGCGTCCACGTAGTCGTTGCCGAGCACCCGTCCGTCCACGAGCACCGCGGCACAGGTCCCGTCCGTCCGGGCAGGACAGCTCACCGTCTCGCCGCCGACCGCCACCACGCGCCGCAGCAGGGGCACGGGGACGTCCGCGACCTCGAGCTCGACGAGATCGCCGGGGACGGCGACGAGGTCGCGGTGGAAGGCGACCACGTCGCCCGCTGCCACCGTCGGCGCCATGCCCTCGCTCGGCTGCCGCTCCTCGTAGTACGGCCCCGAGCCGATCAGGCCGGCGCCCCACGAGACGCCGGCGCCGACCACCACCACACCGGCGGCCACCGCCGCCCTGCGTCGTCGGGTACGACGCGCGCCCCGCAGCGCCCGGGCAGCCAGCCCCGGCGGCGCACTGATGTCGTCGGCAGCCCGTCGGGCGAGCGCGCGGATCTCGGTCTCGGTGGTCGTCATGTCGTCTCCTGGAGATCGCCCATGCGGCCGCGCAGACTCGCCAGGGCACGAGAGAGGTTGCTGCGGACCGTGCCTTCGGCACAGCCCAGGAGGCGAGCCGTCTCGGCCTCGCTGCGGTCCTCGACGATGCGCAGCACGACCGTCGCACGCTGCTTGGCCGGCAGGCCGGCGAGCAGCATGTCCAGCTGCTTCCGTGCGGCGACGGCGTCCGCGTGGTCACCCGTCGTGGTCTCGGGGGCCGCGTCCGTCGGCCGGGCGACGAGGTGGCGGCGACGCCCTCGGTCGCGGGCGAGGTTGAGCAGGATCTTGCGGGCGTAGGCCTCGGGCGTCACGGTGCGGTGCCAGTGCCGAGCGAGACGGGTCAGCGCCTCCTGCAGGGCGTCCTCGGCCTCGCCGTGGTCGAGAACGAGCATCCGCGCGAACCGGAGCAGCCGGTCCCCCGCATCGGCCACGAACGCGGTGAACGCGGCCTCGTCGACGTCCTTCACACCCTGCAAGACGAGCCGCGCCCCGGATTCGTTGCATCGTGCCGACGGGCGGCCACCGGAGCCCGGTGACCGCCCGCCTTGCTGGATCGGCTCGCTAGCCGACGTTGATCGCGGTGTCGTCGATGACGAAGCTCGTCTGCAGCGACGAGTCCTCGTTCATCAGGAACTTCAGCGTGATCGTCTTGCCCTTGTACGACGCCAGGTCGAACGTCTTCTGGACGTACCCGCTCGACTTGTTGAGGTTGGAGTACGTCGCCAGCGTGGTGGTCGTCGTACCGCTGACCACCTGCACCTTGGCCGTGTCGTAGGCCGTCGAGGACGTCGACTCCGCGGTGTCGATCGCCACCCAGAAGCTCAGCGTCGCCGTCGTCGCGGTCGCCGGGATGGTGACCGTCTGGCTCTCGTTCTCCGTGGAGGTGCTGCCGTTGCCGCCGAGCCACAGCTTCCAGCTGCCGGTGCGCGCCGCGCGGCCGGTGTTGTTGGTGATCGGGCCGCTCGTGCCGGTCCAGTCGACCGCGCCGGACTCGAAGCCCGGGTTCTTGAGCAGGTTGCCGGTCGGCGTGCCACCGCCGCTGATCGTCCAGGTGAAGCTGGTCGAGCCGGTGGCGCCGGTGGTGTCACGGGCGGTGACCGTGACGTTCGCGGTGGTCGCCGTGGTCGGCGTACCGGAGACGAGGCCGGTGCCGCTGTTGATGGACAGTCCGGCGGGCAGGCCGGTGGCGGACCAGGTCAGCGTCTGGCCGGCGCCGGACGACGTACCGGTCAGCTGCAGCGAGGTCGCGGTGCCGACGGTGCCGGTGCGGTTGCCCGGGTTGGTGACGGTGACCGTGTTGCCGGCCGTGGTGCAGGTCGGGTCGGCCGTCTGGGCCGGGACCGAGACGGCGTTCCACGCGGCCTTGACCGCGTTGAACTCGGTGCAGGAGCCCGGGAAGAGGTTCTTCGCGGCGGTGAGCGTCCACGTGCGGTACTTGAGGTAGCTCGAGCTCGTGGTCTTCATGAGCATCGCGTTGTAGAAGATCTTGCCGGCCTTCTGGATGCCGATGCCGGTCAGCGTGCCGCCGCTGTTGCAGGTGGTGCTGGTCGGCCCGCCCGCGGGGTTGGTGCCCTCGGCGAGCAGGTAGAACCAGTGGTTGCCGGGGCCGGCGGCCGAGTGCACCTCGGCATTGGGGATCGAGCTGGAGTAGCAGTTCGGGTCACCCTTGGCCGACGGGTTGTACATGTTGCGGATCTCGCCGTCGCCGACGAGGTTGACCTCTTCCCCGACGAGGTAGTCCGGCTCGTCGTAGGTGCTGGACTCGTTGGCGAAGTGCTCGGTCAGGGCACCGAAGACGTCACCGACGAACTCGCCGGTGTTGCCGTTCGAGTGGCCGCCGGGGGTGTTCTGGTCGACGCCGTGGCCGTACTCGTGGCCGACCACGTCGAGGTTGGTGAGCCACTCGGTGTTGGCCTGGTTGTGGCCGATCCGCACCCACTCCGTGCCGGTGCAGTAGCCCGGCTCGCTCAGGCCCGGCGGGCAGTAGAACGCGTTGACCTCGTCCTTGCCGACGCGCGCCTGCCAGCCGCCACCGTTGCCGTTGAACCCGTCGCGCCCCAGCCACTGGCTGAGCATCCGGTCCTGGACCTGCAGCGCGTACAGCGTGTCGACGCAGCCGGTCTCGGTGCTGGTGCCGCTGCCGTCGCCCCACGTGTTGTCGGGGCCGGCGAGGACCGGGACGCTGTTGGTGGTGTTGTTGTCGATCCGGCAGTCCACACCGGGGTTGTTCGGATCGGCCAGCGTGTACGACGACGCGGACGCCTGGGTCGTCTCGATCGCCAGGCCCGGGCCGTTGTGGTGGCCGTTGCCGGTGCCCGTGGCGAAGTGGACGAGCTCGTCGGACTCGATCACCGAGCCCGTGCGCGCGTCGACGTAGAGGTCGCGGACGGAGCGGTCGCCGTCGGCCGTGAGACCGCTGACCCGCACCTTCCACGCCAGGCGGGGCGTGGTGAGCGCGTGCACGACCAGCTCGGGGGCGCCGCGTCGTACCGACTGGCGGAGGGTGGCCCGCGCCGTCGACGTGGCGGCCTTCGCACTCACCGTCGGCGTGGCCGACAGCTTCCCGATCGCGCGCTTCTGGGCGACGCTCGTGCCGAGGATCTTGCCGTCGCGGTTGGTGACGACGACGAAGTCGCCACCGCGCACCGGCAGGCCGCGCCAGGTCCGCGTGTACGCGGCGTACTGCAGGCCGGCACCGCCGCTGACGACCGGCTGCGCGACGAACGCGTCGCCGCCGCTGGCGCGCAGCTGCGGGGCCCGGCTGTCGATCAGCGCCTTGGCGGAGCGCCGCGCCTTCTGGTGCGCGTCGTCGCGGGGTGCCGCCGAGGCCGCGGAGGCCGCCGTCGCCGTGGCGCCGGGATCGGCGTGCGCGGACGGACTGGCGAGCGGCGCCGCGGCGAGCGCCGAGGCGGCGACGAGGGTGGCCATCAGGCCGCCCATCAGGTTGCGTTTCACTTCTAACCCACACTCCTCTTGAGAGTCGGGCCCGCCGTACCTCAGGTTCCGAGGGGTCGCGAGCCGGCCGATGGCCGACCCGGCGAAGGTGGGGTGCCGGGCAGCCAGAGGCAAACCTCGTCCCCGGCGGTTTTCACCGTCAATGGAGCGGGTCCTGCGAGTTGAAGCAATGCAAGAAGATGAGGCAGGTCAGCGATCAGGCGGGGAAGCGCGCGGCGAGGTTCGCCAGCAGCTCGCCGTGGATCCGGCCGAGGCCGAGCGGCGCGAAGGTCTTCTCGAAGAAGCCCCCGATCCCGCCCGCGCCCTGCCAGGTCGTCGTCGCCGTGACCTTGCTGCCGGCACCGTCGGAGGTGACGGCGAAGGTGGTCACCATCGTCGAGTTGCGGTCGGTCTCGACCACGGCGTCCGGCGTGACGGCGACGTCGGCGATCACGTGCCGCACCCGCTTCTTGGTGGCCTGCAGCCGCCAGGTGGCGACGGTGCCGTCGCCGACGCCGTTCTCCAGGACCTGGTACGACGAGTAGCTCGCCGGCAGGATCGCCGGACGCACGTCGACGTAGTCGGAGAGCGCCGCGAGCACCTCCGCCGGCGGGGCGGGGACGGTCGCGTCGACGGTTGCAGTCACCTGGGCCATGCGGCCGACGCTACCGGGCGGGAGGTGGAGGAAATGCAGCAGGGCCCGGTCCGAGGACCGGGCCCTGCTGTGTTGTACCCCCGACCGGATTTGAACCGGCGTTACCGCCGTGAGAGGGCGACGTCCTAGGCCGCTAGACGACGGGGGCACGCTGTCTTCGGCGCGTGGCCTCGACAACGAAGAGAACTCTAGAGGATGCCGTCGGCAGAGACCAAATCGGCTCGACATGAGGACGCCACAGCGGTGAACACCCGCCAAAACACGGGCGAAAACGAAGGAAGCCGGGCGGCTGCCCGGCTTCTCGTCGTCACTCTGGCTGGTCTACTAGGACTCGAACCTAGACTGAGGGAATCAGAATCCCTAGTGCTGCCAATTACACCATAGACCACTGTTGTCGACCGGGTCCGGCGAGGACCTGATCGACGTGAAACTCTACACGCGCCGTCCGCGCGACTCCAAAATGGCCGCGCTCGTCCGCGTCGCGACGCCCAGGCGGCGAGCCGCCCACAGGGTCAGCCCGAGGTAGGCCAGCGACTGGGTCAGGGTCACCGGGACGGCCCACCAGGTCCCGTCTGTCGGCGTCAGCGTCTCCCCCATGTCGCCGAACGCGAGCGCGAGGCCGAAGGCGAAGAAGTTGTTCAGCACGTGCATCGCGATCCCCGCCTCGAGGCCGCCGGTCAGCAGCACGAGCAGGCCCGCGACCACGCCGAACGCGAACCGGTCGAAGAAGATCGGGAGGTCCTGGCCGACGCCGTGGGCGAGCGCGAACAGCACCGCCGGTACGACGACCGCCACCGTGCCGCTCACCGCGGCACCGTGCCGCCCGGTCACCGCACCGCAGGCCTGGGCGAGGTAGCCCCGGAAGGCGAACTCCTCCCCCGCTGCCTGCAGCGGCGTCAGCAGCAGGACCACGAGCAGGAAGTCGCGGGTGGTCGAGCTCCAGGAGTTGAGCCCGCCGCCGAGGTCGACCGTTCCGGCACCCTGGTCGGGAAGCAGGAGCGAGACCCCGAAGGTGACGGCGAGCGCGACCACGGCGAGGCCGAGGCAGGTCGCCAGCCAGCGCCAGCGCACCGCGCCGGCCACCGACACCACCCAGCCCGGCGCCATCCGGTGCACCAGCAGGGCGACCACCAGCACCGACGGGATGACTGCGGCCCAGCCCAGGTTCACCAGGGCGAGGAAGGACGGCGTCGCCGGGTCGCCCGAGAGCTCGTCGGTGATCCGGGCCGCCGAGTCGCCCGAGGTCGCCAGGAACACGGTGACCACCGCGCCGACGACGAACTGCCCGACGACGAAGAGCACGACCAGCAGGCCGACGCCGGCGTAGGGCCGCCAGGCGTCGGCGGGGCCGACCTCCTGGAGCCGCTCGTAGCGGAGCCCGTCAGCCGAGGGCACGCTGCAGCCGCCCGAGGCTGCGGTCACGGCCGAGCAGCTCGAGCGACTCGAACAGCGGCGGCGAGATCCGGCGACCGGTGACGGCGACGCGGACCGGCCCGAAGGCGTTGCGCGGCTTGAGACCCAGGCCGTCGACCAGTGCGGCCTGCAGGGCGGTCTGGATCGCGTCGGTCGACCACGTCGGGAGGGCGGCCAGGGCGTCGTAGGACGCCTGCAGGACGGGAATCCCGGCCTCGCCGATCTGCTTCGCGGCGTCGTCGGCGTCGACCTCGAAGGCGTCCTCGTCGACGAACAGGAACGCCAGCAGCGCGCTCGCCTCGCTGAGCTTGTTGATGCGCTCGGAGATGAGCGGCATGGCCAGCTCGAGCAGCTGCGCGTCCGCGTCGTTGACCGGGTCGCTGACCACGCCGTCGGCCTTGAGGAACGGCAGCGCCCGGTGGGTGATGTCGCCGATGGTCAGCAGGCGCATGTGGGCGGCGTTGATCGCGTCGCACTTCTTGAGGTCGAAGCGCGCCGGGTTGGCCACGACGTCGCTGATCTCGAACGCCTCGACCATCTCCTCGAGGCTGAACACGTCGCGGTCGGCCGCGATCGCCCAGCCCAGCAGGGCGAGGTAGTTGAGCAGGCCCTCGGGCAGGTAGCCCTGGTCGCGGTAGGCCAGCGCGTGCGCCTCGGGGTCGCGCTTGGACAGCTTCTTGTTGCCCTCGCCCATGACGTAGGGCAGGTGGCCGAACTGCGGCGTCTCCTTCGCGATCCCGACCTCCTTGAGCGCCTCGTAGAGGGCGATCTGGCGCGGCGTGCTCGACAGGAGGTCCTCGCCGCGCAGGACGTGGGTGATCTCCATCAGCGCGTCGTCGACCGGGTTGACCAGCGTGTACAGCGGGTCGCCGTTGGCCCGGCAGAGGGCGAAGTCCGGCACGAACTCGGTCTCGAAGGTCACGTCGCCGCGCACCAGGTCGTTCCACGTGATCGAGCCGTCGGGCATCCGGAACCGGACGACCGGCTGGCGGCCGTCGGCGACGAACGCCGCCACCTGCTCCTCACTCAGCTCGCGGCAGAAGCCGTCGTACCCCTGGACCTTGGAGCCGGCGGCCTTGCGGCGCGCGGCGGCCTCCTCGGTCGTGCAGTAGCAGTCGTAGGTGAAGCTGCTGTCCTTGAGCTTCGCCAGCGCGTCGAGGTAGAGGTCGCTGCGCTCGCTCTGCTTGTACGGCGCGTGCGGGCCGCCGACCTCCGGGCCCTCGTCCCAGTCGAGGCCCAGCCACCGCATCAGGTCGATGATCGAGCTCAGCGACTCGTCGGTGCTGCGCTCCTTGTCGGTGTCCTCGATGCGGAACACGAACGTGCCGCCGTGGTGGCGGGCGAACGCCCAGTTGAAGAGCGCCGTGCGGACCAGGCCGACGTGCGGGCTGCCCGTCGGGGACGGCGCCATCCGGACTCGTACGTTGCTCATGAGCGTGCTTCCACCTTGTTGATCAGTGTTCCGAGGCCCTCGATCGAGACCTCGACCTCGTCGCCGACCTCCAGGGGACCGACGCCCTCGGGGGTGCCGGTGAGGATGACGTCGCCGGGCAGCAGCGTCATCACGCTGGAGACGTGGGCGATCAGCGCGGGGATGTCGAAGACCATGTCGGCCGTCGTACCGTCCTGGACGACCTCGCCGTTGAGGAAGGTCTGGACGCGGCGGCCCGCGGTGAAGTCGTTCGGGTCGAGGTCGGTCTCGATCCACGGGCCCAGCGGGCAGAACGAGTCGAAGCCCTTGGCCCGCGTGAACTGGCCGTCGGACTTCTGCAGGTCGCGCGCGGTGACGTCGTTGGCGATCGTGTAGCCGTGGATGACGTCCGTCGCCTGCTCGGCCGGCACGTCGCGGCAGATCCGCCCGATCACCACGGCGAGCTCGCCCTCGTAGTGGACGTTGCTGCTCTGGCGCGGGTACTGGATCGCGTCGCCCGGGCCGACCACGCTGGTGTTCGGCTTGAGGAACATCAGCGGCTCCTCCGGCACCGGCCCGCCCATCTCGGCGGCGTGGGCGGCGTAGTTCTTGCCGATCCCGACCACCTTGCTGCGCGGCAGGACGGGCGCCAGCAGGCGCACCTCGTCTAGCCGGTACTCCTTCTCGAGCAGCTTGATGCCGACGTACAGCGGGTCGCCGGCCAGACCGACGATCACGGCGTCGTCGGCAGGCTGGCCGTACTCGTCGAGGTCGCCGGTCAGGACGCCGTACGACGGCTCCTCACCCTGGGTGAATCTGACGATGCGCACCTGCCGAGCCTATCGACCTACGCTTGCTGCTCGTGAATGCGGAGGAGTGGGAGCAGCGCGCCGCTGCCCACACGGCGCGGCTCGGCCCGTACGTCGAGCCCCACCTGGAGCGCCGGCGCCTCCAGGTGAAGCACCCGGTGCACGACTTCCTCTTCACCTACTACTCGTACCGCCCGTCGCAGCTGATGCGCTGGCAGCCACCCGGAGAGCTCGACGCGGCGAAGCTGCCGCTCGCCAGGTCGACGCTGGCCCTGCTGCGTGCGACGGCCGGGCGCGAGGGCAACTTCGGCTGCTTCGGCCTGCACGAGTGGGCGATGGTCTACCGCGACCCCGAGACGCGGCACCCGCAACCGCTGCGGCTCGGCCACGACGGCACGAACCGGGTCGTGGACAGCCACCGCATCGGGTGCAGCCACTGGGACGCGTACCGCTTCTTCACGCCCGCGGCCCTGCCGCTCAACACGCTGCGCCCCTTCAAGGACGACCGCACCGACTTCGAGCAGCCCGCGTGCCTGCACGCCACCATGGACCTCTACAAGCACGCCTACCGCCTCGCCGGCGTCCTCGGGTCGGACCTCGTCGCGGATGCCTTCGAGCTCGCGTGGGACGTGCGGATCATGGACATGCGCGCGGCGCCGTACGACATGTCGGGCCTGGTCATCGATCCCTACGGGATCGAGTGGACGCCGATCACGATCGAGACCTCGGAGGGCAAGCGCGAGTACGCCGCGCTGCAACGCCGGTACGCCGAGCGGGCGACGCCGATCCGCGAGCGGATGGTCGAGGCGCTGGACCAGGCGGTCGATGCGATCGACGCGATCGACCGATCTCCGTCATCGGGCACGGCGATCCGCCACTAGGCTTGGCACCAGGCCTCCGTAGCTCAATTGGATAGAGCAGCCGGTTTCTACCCGGCATGTTGCGGGTTCGATTCCTGCCGGGGGCGCCAAGGTCGTTTCGAGCCGGCCGACGACTCCTCACGTGGACGTCACCGACCGGACGGCGCGCCTCCCCCGGCCCGCCATCCGGTCGTCGTACAAAGGTGGTGGCCCCGCGGAAGGTATGAGCTCCGTGGGGCCCGAAGCTTTTTCGGGCGAGTGGGCTGTGGGCTCGGTGCGTTGACCCACCGAGACCTCGACCGTCGTCGCCTCCGGTGGTTGAGGTGCGAGGCGCCCTGGCGCCGGGCCTTCGAAATCTCTGTTGTTGGTGCTGGGACCTCCCCTTCGGGTTCCGTTGGTCGGTGGTGGCGTTTTCAAGCGGCAGCGACGAGAGGGCTGGGTGGATGGGCGGGTNNCACTGGCGAAAGTGCCCTGTGGAGAACCCGCTCCCCAGTAGCGTTCGAACAGGTGTTCGAGTAGAATGGATCCATGATCTCGGACCCCTCGACCGCCGCGCCGGCCTTGTTGCTGGCGCGTGCCGAGGACCTCGTGACCGAACGCCGCCTGGTCGAGATCGAA
>NZ_LMIT01000013.1:163571-164144 GCF_001428825.1 Nocardioides sp. Root240
TCGGATCTGGCGTTGGACGAGATCGCGATCGCCCGCTGCGAAGGTGTGGGTGCGACCCGCCGTGCTCTCGCGGATGCGCTGGACCTGCGGCACCGGCTCCCGCTCGTGTGGGCAGGCGCCCAGAAGCTCGAGTGCGAGACCTGGGTGGTCCGCCGGGTCGCGACCCTGTCGCGCAAGCTCACCCGTGACCAGGCCCGGATCGTCGACACCGCGGTCGCCGCCGCGTTGGGGCAGGCACCGAACCGGATCCTCGCGATCGCCGAGGCCAAGATCATCGAAGCCGACACCACCACCCACCAGCACCGCATCGAAGCGAATCAGCGACACAACGGGGTCTGGTACTCCCAGCCCAAGCCCGGCGACCAGATCGCCGACGTCGACAACGCCGCGGGGGTCGCGACCGCCTACGCCCGCCTCGACGAAGCCGACGCCCGGGTCCATGAGGCGTTCATCGAACAGCTTGCGGTCGCCCTCGCCGAGCACGCCTCCCCCGAGGAGCAGGACCTCGGCATGGACCACTGGCGTGCCGAAGCGTTCGCCATGTCCGCCGACCCCGCCGCCGTCCTCGCGTTC
>NZ_LMIT01000013.1:164182-441207 GCF_001428825.1 Nocardioides sp. Root240
CGTGATCGACCTCCACCACGGCCGGTCGGTCAACGGCTACGAGCACCCCGCCGACGTCAAGCAACGCAGCGAGTACCGCACCCTCGGCGACGTGTTCCCCCACGCCACCACCCTCTTCGCCCAGTCGAAGAGAAGCCCCGACCACGACCACACCATCGCCTACGACAAGGACGGACCACCGGGCCAGACCGGCGACCACAACGACACCCCGCTCACCCGCCACTCCCACCGGGCCAAGACACATCTCGGCTACGAGGTCCACCAGCTCGGACCCGACCGCTGGATCTGGCGCACACCCCACGGACTCCACCGCCTCGTCACCGGCGAGGGCACCCGGTCGATCACCCAGGTCGACTACCACACCCTGCGCATCGAGCTCGCCGGCAAGTACGTCCTCACCTCCTGACCCCACGGAGGGCCAGCGGGAAGTGCAGCGCCGGCACGACGTCAGCCCGCGTGGGCGTCGATCTCGCCCAGCACGCGCTTCTTCACGTCATCGGGCGCGAAGGACGCACCCACCGAGGCCCGCGCGAGGTCGGCCACGCCGCTCTCGTCGAGGCCGAGCAGGTCGGCCGCGATCTCGTACTCGCGGTTGAGCGTCGTACCGAACATCGGCGGGTCGTCGGAGTTGATCGTCACCACGACACCCGCCTCGACGAAGACCGGCAGCGGGTGCTCGGCCAGCGACGCGACGGCGCGGGTGGCGACGTTCGACGACGGGCAGACCTCGAGCGGGATGCGGTGCTCGGCGAGGTACGCCAGCAGCTCCGGGTCCTGGGCGGCGGACGTGCCGTGGCCGATGCGCTCGGCGCCGAGCCCGCGCAGGGAGGTCCAGATCGTCTCCGGACCGGTGGTCTCGCCGGCGTGCGGCACCGAGCGCAGCCCGGCGGCGCGGGCGGCAGTGAAGTGCGGGACGAACTGGTCGCGCGGGACGCCGATCTCGGGCCCGCCGAGGCCGAACGCGACGAGCCCCTCGGGGGCGTGGTCGAGGGCGAACCGGAGCGTCGCGTCGGCGGCCGGGATGCCCGCCTCTCCCGGGATGTCGTAGATCCAGCGCAGCACCAGGCCGAAGTCGCGCTCGGCCGCGAGCCGCGCATCCTCGATCGCCTCGGTGTAGGCCTCGATCGGCATGCCACGGTCGGGGTCGTCCGGCAGCACGGAGGTGTACGGCGTGCAGGTCAGCTCGGCGTACCGCACGGCCTGGCCCTCGGCGAGCTCGCGGCCGATCTCGTAGGTCAGGTAGCGCACGTCCTCCGGCGTCCGGACCAGGTCGACGACCGCGAGGTAGACCTCGATGAAGTGGGCGAAGTCGCGGAACGCGAAGAACTCGCTGAGCAGTGCCGGGTCCGACGGCACCGTGCCGGGGTGGCGCTCGGCCAGCTCCGAGACGATGCGCGGCGAGGCCGACCCGACGTGGTGGACGTGGAGCTCGGCCTTGGGCAGGCCGGCGATGAAGTTGCTCAGCACAGAGGTCACCCTAGGGGTCTCAGTCCAGCGCCGCGATCAGGTTCTCCGCCTGCTCGTCGATCGTCCGTCCGTCGGTGAACACCTTGCCGTCCAGGATGATCGTCGGCGTGCCGTTCACGCCCGCAGCCTTGGCCTCGGAGGTCGCCTTGGCCACCCAGTCCTTGTTGCTGACGTTGCGGATCGCGTCGGCGACGTCGGACTCCTTGGCGCCCGCCTCGACGGCACGCTCGACGAGGTCGTCGTTGGTCACCGAGCCCGGGTCGGACTCGGAGGGCTGGTTCTCGTAGAGCAGGTCGTGGAACTTCTTCGCCACCGCGGGTCCGGACGCGTCGAGGACGACGGAGAACGCGCTCGTGGCGCGGATCGGGTAGTCGCCCAGCTGGCTCAGCAGGTCGAAGGGCCGGTACTCCACGAACACCTTGCCGTCAGCCGCCAGCTGCGCGAGATCCTCGCGGGTCTGCTTCTCCAGCTCGCCGCAGTAGGGGCAGAGGAAGTCCTCGTAGATGACGACCTTGTGGGGCGCGCTCTCCTCGCCGATGGTGACGCCGTAGTCGCTGCGACCGCTGGCCGCGGCGGCGAGCTTGTCGTCGTTCTTGTTCTTCTGCAGGAGGCTGATGGTGATCGCGCCGCCGATGATGAGGGCCATCGCCAGCGCGACGCCGCCGATGGTCAGCCAGCGGCGCCGTGCCTCGCGCTTCGCCTGCGCAGCGCGCTCCGCGGCGGCCTTCTCGGCGCGGGCGTTGGCCTTGGACTTGTCGGACATCAGCTTCCATCTCCTTCAGCAGCGCCGGCGGCGCGGGGCACGAACAACAGGGAGTCGAGGGCCAGGCGGGTCCGCGGCAGCCACGCGACGAGCAGCGACGCCGCGAGGAGCGCCACGTCGCGGGCGATCTCCCAGGGGTACGCCGAGCTCGCGCCCGGATCCGCTCCCCCACCGCCGAAGCACCCGCAGTCGATCTCGATGCCGCGCGCCCACACCGACGCGATGCCGATGATGAAGGCGACGAACAGCAACGAGGACAGCGCCGCGGCACCGCGGGCGAGCACACCGAGAACGAGCGCGAGGCCCACGACGACCTCCAGGCCCGGGAGGGCGATCCCGACCGCCTCGGCCACCGACGAGGGCAGCAGCTGGTAGGCCCGCACGGCGGCGATGCTCGCGTCGGGCTCGGTGATCTTGAGCGCGCCGGCGACGATCCACACACCTCCGGTCACCAACCGGGCGAGCAGGCCCACCCAGGCCAGTGATCCCTTCACGTGCGTGAGCGTAGTGGGGCGCTCTGAGCGGGTGCTGAGAGAGCGCGGAGGGAGACGTCGGCGGGCAGGCGTAGGGTGCTCCCTCGTGAACGAACGACTGGTCTGGATCGACTGCGAGATGACGGGCCTCTCCCTCGAGAGCGATGCCCTCGTCGAGATCGCGGCACTGGTGACCGACTTCGACCTGAACGTGCTCGGCGACGGCGTCGACGTCATCATCAAGCCCCCGGCCGAGGCCCTGGACCAGATGATCGAGTTCGTCCGCAACATGCACGCGACGTCCGGCCTGCTCGACGAGCTCGCGAACGGCGTCACCCTCGAGGAGGCCGAGGCCCAGGTGATGGCCTACCTCCGCGAGCACTGCGCCCCCGACAGCCGCCCGGCCCTCGCCGGCAACTCGGTCGCGACCGACCGCGGCTTCGTCGCCCGCGACATGTCCGAGCTCGACGCCTTCCTCCACTACCGGATCGTCGACGTCTCCTCCATCAAGGAGCTCTCGAAGCGCTGGTTCCCGCGGGCCTACTTCAACGCCCCGACCAAGCGCGGCAACCACCGTGCGCTCGCCGACATCCAGGAGAGCATCGAGGAGCTGCGGTACTACCGCGACACCGTCTTCGTGCCCCTCCCCGGCCCCGACGGCGATGCCGCGAAGGCCGCCGCGGCGCGCCACGGCGGGGCACTGACCGGCCTCGGCGTGACACGCACCGATACCGATTCCTAGTTCGCGGGCGATTGCGTCTACACTCGTCCCCGGCCCGACAGGGCCGATGGTGGGTATAGCTCAGCTGGTAGAGCGCCGCCTTGTGGTGGCGGATGTCGCGGGTTCAAGTCCCGTTACTCACCCCAACCGAACCGGCCGGACTCCTCGGAGTCCGGCCGGTTCGCATTTCACAGCGGTCCGGGACCGCCGCCGATCTTGCGCTGGAGACCGCTGTTGTCGTGCTCGACGGAGCGGCCGAAGTCACGCTGGCGTGAGGCGGAGTCGCCGCGCACCCGCGCCGCACCGGCACGCCGACGGTCGTAGACGAATCCGATGATGAGAACCGCAGCGACCGCGATCAGGACCCAGGCCCACCAACCCATGGTGACCTCACTCTCGAGAAGGGATCACCAGCCTACGCCTGACCCCTCTCCCAGTTCTCTGACTATAGTCAGAGAATGCTCACTGAGGTCCTCCGCCGGTTCAACCGCACCTACACGCAGCGCATCGGCGTGCTCGACGAGTCCTTCCTCGGCACCGGCCGCCCGCTGGCGGTCTCCCGACTGCTCTTCGAGATCGGCCACGGCGGACCGGCCGGCGTGCGCGAGCTGCGCGAGCGCCTCGAGCTCGACTCCGGCCATCTCTCCCGACTGCTGCGCCGGCTCGAGGACGAGGGCCTGGTCGCCACCGTCATCGACCCCGACGACCGACGGCGACGGGTCGCCGTCCTGACCGGCGACGGCGAGGCGGCGTACGACGACCTCGAGCGACGCTCCGAGGAACGGGCCGACCTCCTGGTCGCGCCGCTCACCCCGCGCCAGCAGGAACGCCTCGCCGAGGCGCTCGGCACCGCCGACCTGCTCGTCCGGGCCGCGACCGTGCGGCCGCGGGAGGTCTCGTCCGACGCCCCGGTCGCCCGGGAGGCGACGGCACGCTACTTCGCCGAGCTCGACGGCCGCTTCCCCGACGGCTTCGACCCCGGGGGCCCGGACGCGCCGGAGCCCGGGGCCACGTACGTCGTCGCAACCTCCGACGGCACCCCCGTCGCCTACGGCGGCATCCGTCCCGTCCCGGACGTCGGCCCCGCCACCGCGGAGGTCAAGCGGATGTGGGTCGACGACGCCTGGCGCGGCGCCGGGCTCGGGTCCCGGATGCTGCGCCACCTCGAGGAGCTGGCGCGTGGCCGGGGCTTCGAGCGGGTCGTGCTCGACACGAACGGCACCCTGCTCGAGGCGATCGCGATGTACGAGCGCGCGGGCTACGAGCGCATCGACCGCTACAACGACAACCCCTACGCGGAGGCCTTCTTCGCCAAGGACCTCCCCACGGGCTGAGTGTCAGCGACCCGACACAGCAGGTGTCAGGCGCGCGACGGACCGGCAGGGCGGACGGCAGCAGGCTGGTGGACAGCAGGAACCACCCACCACCACCCCGAAGGAGCCCGTCATGAACACCACCCACCGCGTCGGCACCATCCGGCGGATCGCACTCACGCTGCTCGCCACGTTCGCCGCTCTCACCGGCACCATCGCCGCGACCGGTCAGCCCGCACAGGCCGCGAGCTACGGCAGCATCACCGGCTGCTTCCAGGCGACGTCCAACACCCAGTGGGGCACGTACACCGCGCCGCAGAAGTTCTCGACCGTCTACGTCGACGTCTGGAACGGGTCCGCCTGGGTCGCCCGAGCAACGACCTCGACCGGCAGCAACGGTTGCGTCACCTACTCCGTCCAGACCGGCTACTACTGGCACCTGCGGATGGACTACTACTCGCGCCCCTACCGCACGGTCGGCACGAGCAACTGGGCCTACGTCGGGTCGACCGGCAACTACAACGTCGGCTGGACGAACGCCAGCATCGTCTGGGTCGGCTGAACCACCCGGACGCACCACTGCCGGTCGGTCCCCGGGGACCGACCGGCAGTGGCATGTCAGCCTCAGCCGCCGATCGGCAGGCCGAACCGGCCCTTCTGGAAGTCCTCGTACGCCGCCAGCACCTCGGCCTTGGTGTTCATCACGAACGGTCCCGCCCAGGCGATCGGCTCGCGGATCGGCTGGCCGCCGACGATCACGACGTCGAGCTTCGGCGAGCGGCTCTCCTGCCGCTCGTCGGCGGTGATCGTCAGGAAGTCGCCGGCGCCGAGCACGGCGGTCTGGCCGGTCCGGACCGGGCTCGCGTCCGTCGTACCGACACTGCCGGAGCCGTTGAGCACGTAGACCAGCGCGTTGTGGTCGACGTTCCACGGCAGGTCGAGGCGCGCGCCGGGCTCGATGGTGGCGTGCACCAGGGCCATCGGCGTGAACGTGGAGCCGGGTCCGTCGTGGCCGTCGACGGCGCCGGCGATGACCCGGACCAGCGCACCGGCGTCGTCGGTGGTGAGCAGGGCGACCTCGCCGGAGCGGATGTCCTGGTAGCGCGGGTCGTTCATCTTGGAGTCGCGCGGGAGGTTCACCCAGAGCTGGATGCCGTGGAACAGGCCGCCGGACTGGACCAGCCACTCCGGCGGGGCCTCGATGTGGAGCAGGCCGCTGCCCGCGGTCATCCACTGCGTGTCGCCATTGGTGATCGTGCCGCCGCCACCGTGGCTGTCCTGGTGGTCGAAGACGCCGTCGATGATGTAGGTGACCGTCTCGAAGCCGCGGTGCGGGTGCCACGGCGTGCCCTTGGGCTCCCCCGGCGCGTACTCCACCTCGCCCATCTGGTCCATCATGATGAACGGGTCGAGGTGCTTCATGTCGATGCCCGCGAATGCCCGCCGCACCGGGAAGCCCTCCCCCTCGTAGCCCGTCGGAGCGGTCGTCACCTGCCAGACCGGTCGCGGCTGGTCACCCAGTCCCGGGGACTTCAGGCGCGGCAGGACGGTCAGGTCGTCAACGGTGATCGCGGGCATGGGGCCCACCTCCAGTGGTCGAGAGGCTTGGTTGCCATGTCAACCATATACCCGTCCGGTTCATTCCGCATAGGGTCGGGCCATGACGCGCTACGACGCCGTAGTGGTCGGGGGCGGCCACAACGGCCTCACTGCCGCTGCCTACCTCGCCCGCGCCGGGCTCTCCGTCCTCGTCCTCGAGCGACTCGGCCACGTCGGCGGCGCGGCGGTCTCCACCCAGGCGTTCCCGGACTTCCCGACCCGGCTGTCGCGCTACTCCTACCTCGTCTCCCTGCTCCCCGAGCAGGTGGCGAGCGACCTGGGGCTCAACCTGCAGCTGGTCAGCCGGACGACGGCGTCGTACTCCCCCGTCGTGCGCGGCGGCCGGCCGGTCGGCCTGCTGGTCGAGCGCGACGAGGGCGAGGCGACACGGACGTCCTTCCGCGAGCTCACCGGCTCCGACGAGGAGTACGACGCCTGGCGCACCTTCTACGACGAGGTCGGCCGCCTCGCCGAGGTCGTCGCACCGACCCTGACGCAGCCGCTGGTCACCGACGCCACCCTCCGCGCTGCCGTGGACCCGGTGACCTGGCGCGACGTCGTCGAGCGGCCGCTCGGCGAGGCCATCGAGCGCCGCTTCCGCGACGACCTGGTCCGCGGCGTGGTCGGCACCGACGCGCTCATCGGCACCTTCGCGTCGTTGCGCGACCCGAGCCTGGTGCAGAACCGCTGCTTCCTCTACCACCTGATCGGCAACGGCACCGGCGAGTGGCGGGTGCCCGTCGGCGGGATGGGAGCGGTCACCTCCGCACTGCACGCCTCGGCGGTCGCCGCGGGCGCGACCGTGGTCACGGGCGCGGGCGTGAGCGCCGTCGCCCCCGGCGAGGACGCCGAGGTGCGGTGGCACGACGGCGCCACCGAGCACACGGCGTCCGCGCGCTTCGTGCTCGCCAACGTGGCCCCGTGGGTGCTGCGGATCCTGCTCGGCGAGGAGGAGGACCCGACCACCAAGCCGGAGGGCGCCCAGCTGAAGATCAACTTCCTGCTCTCGCGCCTTCCCCGGCTCCGCACGGGCATCGACCCGGCCGTGGCCTTCGCCGGCACCCTGCACCTCGCCGAGTCCGCGTCCGACCTCGAGGTCTCGTGGGCCGCCGCCCGGCGCGGCGAGCTGCCATCACCGCTCCCCGGCGAGGTCTACTGCCACTCCCTGACCGACCCGTCGATCCTCGGCGCCGTCCCCCCGGGCACGCACACCCTCACCTACTTCGGCCTCCACACCCCGGCCCGGCTCTTCGAGGACTCGCCGGCGCAGACCAAGGCGGAGGCGGTCCGCCGTGCGATCGCCTCGCTCGACGCGGTCCTCGAGGACCCGATCGACTCCGTGGTGATGCGGACGCCGTCGGGCGAGCCGTGCATCGAGGCCAAGATCCCGCAGGACGTCGAGGCCGAGCTCGCCATGCCCGGTGGCCACATCTTCCACGGCCACCTCGACTGGCCGTGGGCCTCGGCCCGGGCCCGCCTGGAGACGCCCGCCGAACGCTGGGGCGTCCAGACGTCGTACGACGGCGTGCTGCTGTGCGGCTCCGGCGCCCGCCGCGGCGGCGCGGTCAGCGGACTGGGCGGCCACAACGCCGCACAAGCCGTGCTCGAATCCCTCGGCTGACCGGGACGCATCCCGATTTCACCCGCCAGCCGTGGCGCTGGTAATGTTCCATCTCGCTTCACCAGATGCACCCCTAGCTCAATTGGCAGAGCAAGTGACTCTTAATCACTGGGTTCTCGGTTCGAGTCCGAGGGGGTGTACCGCAGTCATCAGGCCCGGTCACACGACCGGGCCTGATGCATTTCCGCTCCCGTGGGTACCGCGTCCGGTGTGAAGCCCGACCACACCACGATCGCCGCGGCCCTCACCGAGGCCGCCCAGTCGATCAACAGCCACCGCTCCCTGGACCAGACCCTCGACGCGATCGTCCGCGCCGCGCAGCAGACCGTGCCGGGGTTCGACCACGTGGGCATCTCCGTCGTCCACGGCAACGGCAACAGGCGGATCGAGACCCGGGCCGGGACCGGTCGAATCGTGTGGGACGTCGACGAGCTGCAGTACAAGCTCGCCGAGGGGCCCTGCTACGACGCGATCCGGCACGGCGGCGTGACGGTGATGGACGACGTGGAGACCGAGGACAGGTGGCCCCAGTACGTCGAGGAGGTCCGCCAGCTCGGCCTGCGCGCCCAGATGGGCCTGCAGCTCTACAGCGACGGCACCACCCTCGGCGGGCTCAACTTCTACGCCGCGGAGCCGGGCGTCGACCCCGATGCCGTCCAGCTGGGCGAGCTGTTCGCGGCGCACGCGGCCATCGCGCTGGGCCGGGCCCGGCACGAGCACCAGCTCAACGAGTCCGTGGCGTCGCGCCAGGCGATCGGCACGGCGGTCGGGATCGTGATGGAGCGGTACCGGATCACCGAGGACCGCGCCTTCCAGTTCCTCGTCCGCGCCTCCTCGACCGGCAACGTCAAGCTGCGCTCGATCGCCCAGCAGGTCGTGGACGACGCCAACGCGCAGTTCCAGCCGTCCGGCGACACGCCCTCGCACGGCTGACGTCCCTCACGCCTCGGCAGCGCGCACCTGCTCCGCCGGCAGCCAGCTCGTCGAGACGTGGCCGTCCCGCTCGAAGGTGACCAGGAGCGAGCTCCCGTCGGGGGTGGCCTTGAGGAACAGGCCGGGGACGGCGGAACCGTCGAGGTCGACGAGGACAGGGGTGTTCGGGGACAAGGTCGCCTCCGGCCGATGGGGTCGCGAGACCCGCGGGGCAGCCCCCGTCCTGAGCTGCTCGTCCCGAACTCTAGGGCAGGTCGCCGACAGCGCCTCGCCTGCCCCGGAGCAGTCCCCCGCCCCACAACGCCCAGAGCACCAGCACCGGCTGGAAGAACAGCCGCGCGAACCTCTTCTGGTCGGTGTCGAGGCCGAACGCACTGGTGCCCTCGACGTACTGGGCGATGTTGCCGGGGAAGATCGCGACGAAGAAGGCCGCGAGCAGCCCGCCGACCAGGCGCCGGCGCTTCGGCAGCGCGGCGAAGGCAGCGCCCAGGCCGATCTCCACCGCGCCGGAGGCGAGCACGACGATGTCCTCGTCGACCGGGAACCACGACGGCACCTGCGCGCGGAACTCGTCGCGCGCAACCGTCAGGTGGGTCAGCCCCGCGGCGGTCATGGTCGCGCCGAGGGCGATCCGGGCCAGGTTCTGGGCCAGTGTCATGGCCTCACCCTAGGCCTGCGCGGAGTGGTGCATCATCAGCTCCTCCGCCGCGACGACGCCGGCGGAGTCCAGGTGCGGCGGGTCGATGACGGTGGCGAGCGGTCCGGCGGCGAGCAGGAGCCGGCCGACCCGTCCGTCGACCGGGGGCAACAGGTCGAGGTCGACGACGACGTCGGTCTCGTCGTCCTCGACGAGGGTGACCTCCTCGGCGTAGAAGTCGGCGGCCCAGCGGGCGCTCTGCGGGAGCAGCACGCGGACGCGGGTGGTGGCCCGCTGAGCGGCCAGGAGCTCGGCGACGTCGTCCGGGCGATCGAAGGTGCGCTCGACGGCCTCGGCGGAGCGGATGTTGGACAGCAGGAAGGTGCGCAGCCTGCCGTCGGCGTCGGCGGGTCCGGCGTCGACCTCCCAGCCACGGCGGGTCTGGACCAGCTGGTAGGGCTCGATCTCGCGCTCGGTGACGCCGGGGTGCCAGGCGCGGGAGTAGACGATGCGGACGGCGGTCTGCTCGGCGAGGGCCTTGCGGAACACCGGCAGCAGGCGGTTCCAGCTGCGGACGGCGGGCGTGGACGCACCCACGGCCGACGGGCCGAACATGGTCTCGGTGAGGACGTCGATGGCCTCGGTCAGCTCGACGTTGTCGGGCTCGGTCTCGAGCAGGGCCCGGGCAGCGGTGTAGGCCAGGCCGAGCTCGCCGGCGTCGACGTACTCGACCCCGATGTCGGCCGGGACCTCGGCGACGATGCGGACGATGCCGGCGGTGCCGGGATCCTCGGTGTCGCCGTCGGGCCCCAGGAACTCGAGGACCTCGGGCCGGGTCAGCAGCCAGCGGCCGCCGATGTCGGCGGTGTAGAAGGCGAGCAGCTCCTCGCGCAGCGCCGCCACCGTCGTGTCGAAGTCGGCGGCGAGGATCTCGAGCGAGAGCCCCTCGGGGTGGCGTTGGAGCCGCTCGAAGACGGCGGGCAGGCGGGCGAACCGCTGGACGTACTTGGGCGTGCTCATGCGGCTCCCCCACCTCGGGCGGCGTCGAGCGCCGCGATCACCTCGGCCCGGACGTCGGCCGGCCCGACGATCCGGACCCGGTCGCCCAGCTCGTTGAGCCGGGTGCGCAGCGCGGCGCGGTGGGTCACCCGGTAGCGCAGCAGCACGTCGTCGCCGGCGGCCTCGACCCCTTCGGGGTCGCCGAGCCAGCGGCGTACGTCGGGCTCGTAGTGGGCCGGCGCGCGCAGGGTCACCTCGACGGCCGGGTCGATCTCCCACGACATCGGGTGCAGCCCGACGTGGCGCACGGGCGGGATCCGCTGCGCGCTGCCGGCGGGGCCCGCGTCGGCCGCGGTCATCCGCGAGACGACGAACGTCTTGACGACGGAGCCGGGCAGGTCGGCGAGGTCGGCGTCCTCGACGGCACGGAGGTACCACGTGCCGTTCTGGTTGCGGACCGACTCAGGGTGCACGGTGCGCCGGGTGCCCTTGTAGGTGAACGTCAGCAGCTGGTGGTCACGCACCGCGTCGACCACGAGCGAGAGGGCCTCCGGCGTCGCGTCCTGGACGGCGGTCGCGGGCGGCAGCTCGTCACCGGCGGCCTCGGCCGGAAGGCCCAGCCGCGCGACGAGGTCGGAGCGCCTGGCCATCAGCACGGCACGGCGCAGCTCGGCCTGCTGGCCCGGGGTCAGCCGGACCCGGAGCCGGTTGTCGACCGTCGTCATCCGGTAGGTCGCGGACTCCCCGGGGCCGGCGATGTTCTCGATCTGCCAGCCCTGGTTCTCGAGGTGGGTCAGCTCGCGCTTGAGCTGGGACCCGGCGTCCTTGCCCCCCTCGAAGCCGGCGACGCTGATCAGCTTGTCGCTGCTCACCCCGCTCTGCGGGTGGGCCTGCAGCATCGCGGCGATCCGCACCAGCCGTTCCATGGGTCCGCGCTGGTCGCGTCCGGGGCCCTTCGCAGCCACGTCGTCCCTCCCGATAGGTCTACTCGAACGCGCCGTGACGGCCCGCCCCCTGCGCGAACCGCGCGGCACCGTCGAGGGTATCGGCGGACAGCGACACGAGGCCGTGTTTCCACTCCACCGCCAGCGCTTCCGCCAGGTCCAGCCCGTGCTGCTCGTACGACGACAGCCGGTCCTGGCGCAGGCAGGTCTGGGGGAACGCCGCGATCTGGGCGGCCAGGGCCAGCGCCTCCTCCAGCACCGCGCCGGGCGCCGAGACCCGGTTGGCCAGGCCCATCCGCAGCGCCTCGTCGGCACCGACCTCGCGCCCGGTCAGGATCAGGTCGAGCGCGTGGGAGTGGCCGATCAGCCGCGGCAGCCGGATCGTGCCGCCGTCGATCAGCGGGACACCCCAGCGCCGGCAGAACACCCCGAAGGCGGCGGCGGGATCCATCACCCGCAGGTCGCACCAGACCGCGAGCTCGAGGCCGCCGGCCACGGCGTACCCGTCGACGGCCGCGATGACCGGCTTCGAGAGCAGCAGGCGGCTCGGTCCCATGCCGGCGGGTCCGGCGTCCGGCCCGTCGCCGGGCGCGCCGACGTCGACCCGGCCCTCGGAGACCGCCTTGAGGTCGGCGCCCGCGCAGAAGACCCCTCCGGCGCCGTGCAGGACGGCGACGGAGGCGGACTCGTCGGCGTCGAACTCCTCGAACGCCTCGGTGAGCAGCCGGGCGTGCTCGGCGTCGACCGCGTTGCGCACCTCCGGCCGCGACAGGGTGACCAGGGTGACCGGACCGTGCTTCTCGACCTCGACCGACATGGGCCGAGGCTAGTGGTTGCTAGCTCCCGGAGAGGTGCACGGTGCGCACCGTGGCGGCGGCGACCTGCACCGGCGTCCACGGGAACTGCACCCACTTCTCCTCCGAGAACAGCCGGGTCTGGTCCGAGGACCACGGCGAGGCGGGGTCCTCGTACTGGCTGTAGGTCAGGATCGTGCGCGCGTCGACCGTGCCGTTGGCGAGGTAGCTGATCGCCTGGATGTGCGAGGAGCCGTAGCTGACCGGCTTGTAGCGGTCGGTGTTCGACGCCGGGTTGCGCGAGGCGACGGCGTTGGCGTTGCCCGCGAGGTCGCCGTCCCCACCCCCGATCGGGTACGCCGGCGCGCCGCGGTCGCCCGCGACCTGGAGCGATCCCCAGGGCGCGTCGAAGGCGACGCCCGCCGCGCGCACGGAGGCGATCGCGTCCTTCATCGCCTTCACGACGGTCGCGTCGGTCCTCAGCCCGCGCGGGGTGTTGATCGGGTCCTTCGCGTCGAAGGGCACGGTCCACAGGTTGTCGCCCGTGGGCGCCCGCTTCACGAAGGCCTCGAACAGGTGCGTGCCGACCGAGGTGGTGTCGGAGTGGCCGTCCCACGCCTTCAGCACGGCGCAGGCCTGCGTCTCCCCAGTCCTGGCGCAGACCTCGTCGAGCCTGCCGCCCGCCCGCATCACCTCGGCGGCACGCACCCTGTTCTCGTGCTCGTGACCGCGCAGGGTCACGGGCGTCTCCTTGCCGACCGCGAGCCGGTCGATCACGTACTGCTGGACCATCCGGGTCCGCATCGTCCGCACGCACTTCTCGCAGCCGATGATGTTGGCGTAGCCCTCGAGGCGGACCTTGTCGTTCGGGGTCCAGTACGAGTCGTTGGCGTTCATCACCCAGTCGCGTCGTACGACGGCGGGCAGCTTCGCCGGCCCGAGGATCCCCGGCCGCTGCGCATCGGCGTCGGTGCCCCACTTGCAGAGCCCGTCGGCGAGCAGGCCGTTGAGCCCGGGCAGCCCCGCGACGGACTTGAGCAGCAGGCCGACGGGCGTGAGGCAGCGGGTCGCCATCGCGTTGGTGACGTTCGGGACCACGCTGTGGTCGGCGTACAGGACCTCGCCCCTGCGGTCCGCGGCCGTCGTGTTGACCCACGGCATGCCGCCGCCGGCGTCCTGCCGGGCCAGCAGGTCGCGGCTGCTCGTCGCCTCGCCCATCGCGAGGAAGGTGTCGATGGTGCGCAGGTGCTCGGCATTGGCGTCGCGGATCGCCCAGAAGCTGAGCGGCGACCAGCCCATGAACTGCGACGGGCTGTCGATGACATAGCCCTGCGGCGTGCGCCAGACGTCCTCGCGCACGGTCTTCAGCGAGCCGTCGGCCT
Source organism: Nocardioides sp. Root240 (assembly GCF_001428825.1). Lineage (GTDB taxonomy): Bacteria > Actinomycetota > Actinomycetes > Propionibacteriales > Nocardioidaceae > Nocardioides. The sequence goes on from NZ_LMIT01000013.1 coordinate 177,829, forward strand.
GCTTGACGACGACATCGACGAAGCGCTGCTCGGCCTTGCGCAGCAGCCCGTTCGCGGTGAGGTAGAGCGGGCCGGGGCCGACCGTGAAGTACTCGTAGGGCGTGAAGCGGTACGCCGTGGAGACGGTGTGGCTCCAGGCGACGTCCTTGTTCCAGCCGATGTTGACGACCGGCGAGCCGATCAGCGAGGCACCCGCGACGTCGTACGTGCCCGGGATGGTGAGGTGCTGCTGGGTGAACTTGTAGCGGCCCACCCACGGGAAGTGCGGGTTGCCGAGCAGGAGGCCGCGCCCGGTCGAGCTCTTGTCGCCACCGATCGCGGTGGCGTTGGAGCCGAAGTCGCCGTCCTGGCCGAGCGACCTCAGCAGCGCCGCCCTGTCGACCTGCTTCGCGTACGCCGGCACCTCCGCCTTCGTCGTCGGCAGCGGCAGGTCGATGCCCAGGTCCGGCAGGCCCGGGTCGGCGAGCGTCGGCGGGTCGGCCTCGACGATCTCCTTGAGGAAGTTGCCCGACGACGCGATCAGGTTGGCCATGTAGACGCCGTACCAGAGGTCGATCTCGGTGGCGTCGGGCTTGACCCAGTCCTGGTCCCTGCATGCCGGGTCGGTGATCGTGTTGTCGCGCAGCCACCGGTTGATGCCGGCGGTGTAGCCCTTGACCATCGCCTTGGCCCGCGCGGACGGGCCGGCCTTCGACACGAGCAGGTTCTCGACGACCTTGCGCTGGTGGAGGTCGGTGACGAAGGCGTCGACCTGCAGGTTGGAGGCGTCGAGCGAGACGCCGTCGAGGTAGCGACCCTCGCCGCCGAGCTCGCGCGAGCGCTGCCCGCGCGCGGTGAGCACGGTGTCGGCGAGGTTGCAGATCGACGAGCTCGCCGTGGCGTACCCGCTCCCGTAGCCCAGCGACCCCCAGTCCGTCGCGGTGATGTGCGGGATGCCATGCTCGGTGATCCTGATCGTCGCGTCGTACGGCGAGGTGGCCGCTGCCGCGGGCTCGGGACCGGCGTCCGCGGGCCCGGCGAGGGCCAGGGCGGGCACGGCGAGGGTGGCGGCGAGCAGCGCCGCGACGCGGGGGGAGCGCATGCGGGTGTAACGCGTTCTCCCCGTGTGCGTTACGTCACAGGTAGAGCCCGGCCGCCTCGTCGCCGAGCCGGTCGGCGGCGACCGCGTGGATGTCCCGCTCGCGCATCACGACGTAGACCTCGCCCGAGACCTCGACCTCGGCCTTGTCCTCCGGGTCGTAGAGCACCCGGTCGCCGGACACCACGGACCGGCAGTGCGGGCCGACCGCGACCACGCGCGACCAGGCCAGCCGGCGCGCGCCCATCGCGGCGGTCGCCGGGATGACGATGCCGCCCGAGGAGCGGCGCTCACCGGACTCGGAGTCGACCTCGCACAAGATGCGGTCGTGCAGCATCTTGATGGGCGTCTTGTCGGACACGGCCTCAGCGGGTGCGGGTGATCCGGCGGACCACCACGAAGAACGTGATCACCCCGACGACACCACCGACGGTCTTCAGGATGTTGTCGGTGCGCGGCTCCCCGGTCGTGGCGTCGACGTAGTACGCCTTCACCTGCGCCACCTCACGACCGACGATCGTCTTGGGGTGCGAGCGGTAGAGCAGCTGGTCGATCGTGCCGGCGAGTCGCTCGCGGGCTTCCTCGATCTCGCGCTCGATGTCAGAGGGAGTGTCACTCACCCGGGCAGGCTATCAACCGGCACCGTGCGCGGGTCGAAACCCCACGGGAGTTCCAGCCGGTGGGCACGCATCAGCGCGTCGTCGGTCAGGACGTCGTACGTACGGCCGTCCGCGACGACCCGGCCGCCGCTGAGCACCACGGAGCGCGGGCACAGCTCCAGGGCGTACGGCAGGTCGTGGGTGACCATCAGCAGGGTCACGTCGAGGCCGCGCAAGATGTCGGCGAGCTCGCGACGCGAGGCCGGGTCGAGGTTCGAGCTGGGCTCGTCGAGGACCAGGATCTCCGGCTCCATGGCCAGCACGGTCGCCACGGCGACCCGGCGGCGCTGCCCGAACGACAGGTGGTGCGGGGGGCGGTCGGCGTAGGCCGCCATGCCGACCTGCTCCAGCGCGTCCATCACGCGCTTCTCCAGCGCGGCGCCCTTGAGACCCAGGTTCGCGGGGCCGAAGGCGACGTCGGCGCGCACCGAGCCCATGAACAGCTGGTCGTCGGGGTCCTGGAAGACGATGCCGACGCGGCGCCGGATCTCGAGCAGGTTCTTCTTCGTGACCGGCAGGCCGCTGACCGCGACACTGCCCTCGCCGTGGCCGCTCTCGGCCGACAGGATGCCGTTGAGGTGCAGCACCAGCGTCGTCTTGCCGGCGCCGTTGGGGCCGAGCAGCGCGACCCGCTCGCCCGGGTGGACGTGGAGGTCGACGCCGAACAGGGCCTGGTGGCCGTCGGGGTAGGCGAAGGCGACCCCGCGGAGGTCGAGGGTGGGGGTCATCGCACGGTCTCCGGGAGCTTTCCGTCGTATCCCCGGGACAGCATGGCCAGGTGCACCCGCTCCCCCCTCTCGTACGACCGGACGAACAGCGCGCCGAGCGTACGCGCCAGCGCGGGCCAGTGCCGGGGCGACCTCGGGTCGACGCCGCGCGAACGCATCGCGGTGACCATCCGGCCGAGGTCGGCGGTGACCACGTCGAGGTAGCGCACCATGAACGACATGATCTGCACGAGCAGGTCGGGGAAGCGCAGCCGCTGCAGGCCGCGCAGCACCTCGTTCGGCTCGGTGGTGGCCGCGAGCGTGAGCGAGGCGAGGACGCCCAGCGTGCCCTTGACCGCCAGGCCCCAGGCCGCGACCAGGCCGTGCTCGGACAGCGAGAGCTCCCACCCGCCCGGCATCGGTACGCCGACCCGCGGGCCCTCCGCGACGAACGGGATCAGCGCCGCGAACAGCAGGAAGGGCACCTCGACCACCATGCGCGGCAGGAGGTAGCCGAGCGGCACCCGCGCGAGCGCGACCACGCCGAGCAGGACGGCGAGGTGGAGCGCGAAGACGGGGTACCAGTCCCGCGGGGTGGCCACGACGAGCAGCACGAACGCCAGCAGCGCGAGCACCTTGAGGTGCGCCGGGGCGCGGTGCACCGGCGAGTGGCCGTGGAAGTGCAGCCGGTGGCCGTGACCGGCGCCCATCAGGACGGGTCGTGGTTCTGGAGCTGGGGCTCCGGCTCGGGGGTGCGCCGGCGCAGCGCGTAGAACAGGCCACCACCGATCGCGAGCGTCAGCAGCACGCCCGCCACACCGGCGATCCCGCCGCTGAGCCGCGCGTCGTCCACCCCTTTCGTGCCGTAGTCGGCGAACGGGCTCCCGGTGTCGACGGGGTCCTCGGCGCTGTCGCCGAACCCGGTCCTGCCCGCGACGTACTCGAGGCCGTCGGGGTGGCTGCTGGCGTAGTAGCTGCCGACGCCCGCGACCAGCAGGGCGACCAGCAGGCCGACGGCGAGGAAACGACGCCTGCTCATGAGGCGAGCTCCGAGGTGACGAGCGGGGTGCGGGTGGCGAGGCCGCGGGCGCCGTGCACGAGGTCGGGACGCGACGCGACGACGGCGCTGATCACGAGGCCGGTCACGATCGCCTCGCCCACGCCGATCACGAGGTGCCAGCCCACCATGGCGGCGAGCACCTTGCCCGTGGCGACGTCGGCCGTGCCGCCGATCGCGAAGAGCAGGGTGAACGCGGTCGCGGCGGCGGGCACGGAGACCAGCGCGCCCACCGCGGCCGCGACCGGCACCGAGCCGAGCTTGCGGGGCAGCACGACGAGCACGAGCCGGAAGACGGCGTACCCGACGACGACGCCCACGATGCCCATCAGCGTGATGTTGGTGCCGAGGGCGGTCAGTCCGCCGTCGGCCATGAACAGCCCCTGCACCAGGAGCACGACGCTGATGCACAGCATCCCGGTCCACGGCCCGACCAGGACCGCGGCCAGCGCACCTCCCAGCAGGTGGCCGCTCGTGCCGGCACCGACCGGGAAGTTGATCATCTGGCCCGCGAACACGAACGCCGCGACGAGGCCGGCCATCGGCGCGGTGCGGTCGTCGAGCTCGGCGCGCGCCCGGCGGAGGGCGACACCGACGCCGGCTGCCGCGATCACCCCTGTCGCCACCGAGGTCGGCGCATCGAGGAATCCGTCAGGCACGTGCATTGCCGCTCCTGGGTTGGGGGGTAGTTAGATGGTCACGAGCACGACCCACCTTATTGCATACAGTTTGCAACAACACACGCCCATCAGGAGCAGCGCCCATGAGCGACCCGGCCCGCCTCGCCCCCGGCGACACCGCCCCCGCTTTCACCCTCACCTCCGACACGGGCGAGGAGGTCTCCCTCGCATCACTGCTGGCCGGCGACCGCAAGGTGATCGTGTACTTCTACCCGGCCGCGATGACGCCGGGCTGCACCAAGCAGGCGTGCGACTTCACCGACTCCCTCGACGCGCTCCAGGCCGCGGGCTACACCGTGGTCGGCATCTCCAAGGACGCCCCCGCCAAGCTGGCGAAGTTCCGCGAGCGCGACGGCCTCACCATCACCCTGCTCTCCGACACCGACCTCGCGGTCCACAAGGCCTACGGCGCCTTCGGGGAGAAGAAGCTCTACGGCAAGCTCGTCGAGGGCGTCATCCGCTCGACCTTCGTGGTCGGTGCCGACGGGGCGGTCGAGCTCGCCCAGTACAACGTCAAGGCGACCGGCCACGTCGCCAAGCTGCGCAGGGACCTCGGCCTCGCATGACGCAGCCGCCGCCTCCCGCCCCGCCGGTCCCGCCCGCTCCGCCGGTCCCGCCGGTCCCGCCTCCGCCGCCGCGCCCGGCGAAGAAGCGCACCGGCCTCGTGGTCGCCGCGATCATCGCCGTGCTGCTCCTCGTCGGCGGCGGCATCACGGCCGTCGTCCTGCTCGGCGGTGACGACGAGAAGCCGTCGTCCGACGACACCACCACCACCTCGCAGGCGCCGACGACCACCATCCCGGACCTCGGCGGCCCGACCATCGAGGGCAACGGCTACCAGGTGCAGCTGCCCGACGGCTGGACCGACGGCACCACTGCCTTCAAGAAGGCCAACCCCCGGCTGAAGACGATCGACAAGGTCGTTCTGTGGGGCCCGAGCGCCGACACCGCCCGCGGCAACGTGATCGTCGAGACCGAGGCCGCCTACGGCTACACCGACCCGAACGACCTCAAGGAGCGGTGGGAGAGGGCGCTCGTCTCCGACGACAGGACGGCCCGGATCAGCGACGGCTCGCCGACGACGATCAACGGCCAGACCGCGCTCACCGCCGAGATCACGCGCACCAACAACGACGGCACGAAGGTGCAGCAGCGCGCCCACCTCGTGATCAGCGACAACCGCAGCTACTCGATCACCGCGTCGCTGCAGGCCGGTGACGACGACGTCCTGAACACCTTCGCACGGATCCTGAGCACGTGGCAGTGGGCCGACTGAGCAGGACCCCGGACGGTCACTAGGATCGGCCCACGCGCCCGTAGCCCAATTGGCAGAGGCATGCGGTTTAGGTCCGCACCAGTGTGAGTTCGAGTCTCACCGGGCGCACCCGGCCTTCAGGAGCCGAGCAGGTCCGCGACGAGCGGCGCGATCTCCCGCAACGCCTTGCCGCGGTGCGAGATCGCGTCCTTGTCCTCGCGGCTCAGCTCGGCGGTGGTGACGCCGGGCCGATCGTCGGCGACGAAGAGCACGTCGTAGCCGAAGCCGCCGGTGCCGCGCACCTCGCGGACCACCGAGCCCGGCATCCGGCCATCGACGACGATCTGGCGGCCGTCCGGGTGGGCGAGCGCGACCGCGCAGGCGAAGTGGGCGGTACGACGCTCGTCGGGCACGTCCGCCAGCTGGGCCAGCAGCAGCTCGTTGTTGCGGTCGTCGTCCTTGGGCGGGCCGGACCAGCGCGCGGAGAGCACGCCGGGCATGCCGTTGAGGGCATCGACGCAGATGCCCGAGTCGTCGGCGATCGTGGGCAGGCCGGTCGCGGCGACGCCGGCCCGGGCCTTCAGCAGCGCGTTGCCCTCGAAGGTCGGCTGGTCCTCGACGGGCTCGTCGAAGGGCGCGACGTCGTCGAGGCCGACGACCTCCACGGACGTGAGGTGCTCGGCGAGGATGCGGCGCATCTCCTCCAGCTTCTTCGCGTTGCGGGAGGCGACCAGCAGCTTGGTTTCGAGGCTCGCTGGCGCTCGCACCTCAACCACCGAGTCCCAAGGCGTCCTGCTGCATGCGGGTGAGGTCGGCGCAGCCCTTCTCGGCCAGCGCGAGCAGCGCGTCGAGCTCGGCGCGGTCGAAGGCGGCGCCCTCGGCGGTGCCCTGCACCTCGACGTACTTGCCGGCGCCGGTCATCACGACGTTCATGTCGGTCTCGGCGCGGACGTCCTCGACGTAGGGCAGGTCCAGGCGCGGGACGCCGTCGATGATGCCGACGCTGACCGCGGCGACGGACCCGGTCAGGGCGCCGGGGACGCCGAGCTTGGCGCACGCGTCGGCGAGGGCGACGTAGGCGCCGGTGATCGCCGCGGTGCGGGTGCCGCCGTCGGCCTGGAGCACGTCGCAGTCGATCTGGACGGTGTTCTCGCCCAGCGCCTTGTCGTCGATGATCGCGCGCAGCGACCGGCCGATCAGGCGGCTGATCTCGTGGGTGCGACCACCGATCCGGCCCTTGACCGACTCGCGGTCGGAGCGGGTGTTGGTGGACGCGGGCAGCATGGCGTACTCCGCGGTCACCCAGCCGAGACCGGAGCCCTTGCGCCACCGCGGCACGCCCTCCGACGCCGACGCCGCGCACAGCACGCGGGTCTTGCCGAACTCGACCAGCACCGCGCCCGCCGGGTGGTCGAGCCAGTGGCGGGTGATCTTGATGGGGCGCAGCTCGTCGTCGGCGCGACCGTCCTCACGGGTGCTCATGGAGCCCAACCTACCCAGCGATCAGCGACCCGCCGCCATTGCCCTGCGCACAGCCCAGGGCCCCAGGTCGCGCGCCCTGCGGCCGATCCACGGACCGCCCTCGGTGACCATCCACGCCACGTCACGACGCCAGCTCGGCGGGCAGCCACCCTCGGGCTCCCTGCCGGGCAGCGGGAGCTCGAAGCCGGCCGCCTGCAGCCGCTCCGCCCAGGCCCGCGCGAGCGCACGGTGCCCGGTCTCGGACGGGTGGAAGCGGTCGACCGACCAGTTCGCCCGGTCGAGCACCTCGGGCATGAGGGCGAGGTCGAGGCGCAGGCCGCCGTACGTCGCGTGGAGGTCGTCGTAGACCTCGTTGAGGAGGCCGATCCGCTCCGTGATCGGACGCACCACCAGGCGCGGCAGGCCGAGCACCGAACCGTGGTCGTGCCAGCGCACGGTCATCAGGGTCGCCCCCGACGCGGTCAGCTCCCCCGCCACGTGGTGCAGGTCGTCGTACAGCCGGTCGGGACTCCAGGTGGAGCGCAACGTGTCGTTCACGCCGACCAGGAGCGAGGCCAGGTCGGGCCGGTGCGCGAGCGCCTCGGCGAGCTGCTGCTCGCGCACGACGGTCGCGGTCGCGCCCGAGATGGCCACGTTGCAGAAGGAGACGTCGTACGACGCCTGGAGGGACTCGCTCAGGAGGCGGGCCCAGCCCCGCCACCGGCCGCCCGGGACGGGGTCTCCGAGGCCGACCGTGGTGCTGTCGCCGAGGGCGGCGAAGCGCAGGTATCCGTTGCCCACGACAGAACCGTGGCGGAGCCTGCTAGCAGCAGGGCTCCGCCACGGTGACGTGTCCGGCAACCTTCGGTGAAGGGCGGGTGCTACTTGACCTCGGCGCGCAGCAGCCGGATCGTGCCCAGGACCAGCGGGAGGCCGACCCAGATCAGCACCGACGTGAACACGTGGGCCAGGCCCAGCGCGCCGGTGTCGAGGTTCGCGCCGAGGTCGTTCTCGAGGGATGCCGCGTCGCTGTCGCCGATCTGGAACGGCAGCATCGCGATCCGCATGCTGAACCACGGCAGGATCGCCTGGCCCCAGTCGAAGGCGATCCAGAGGACGTACATGATGCCCGGGATGATCACGCCACCCTCGAGGATCCAGACGTAGACGTAGTAGAGCGCCAGGGCGGCCGGGCTGCTGAGCAGCAGGAGGCCGAAGCCGAAGCCCATCAGCAGGTAGAGGACCTGGGTCGCCATCGCCCACCCGAACGTGCTGGCGGTGACATTCCAGTTCGCGTCCGTGCCGGCGAGGCCGGCGCCGATGATGTTGCCGATCAGGCCGAGCACCAGCGCGAGCAGGATGGTGGCCGCGCCGAGCGCCATCACGGCGACCAGCTTGGCCAGCACCACCCGCAGGCGGCTCGACTCGAGGGCGAAGGTCACCATCGCGGTGCGCTGGCTCCACTCCTGCGTCACGATCGTGATCGCCATGACCGGCACCAGCATCGAGACCGGGATGGTGAGGATGTTGAGCCAGTCGTTGGCCGACGGCGGGGAGACGTCGGCGAGAGCGACGATGAGCAGCACGATGCCGGCGATCAGCGCCAGCAGGCCGGCCGTGATGCCGAGCAGCCAGACGCCCGCGCGGGTGTCGAGCATCTTGCGCCACTCGACGCCGATCAGGCGGGTGAAGGGCGTCCGCGGCGTGCCGGACACGTCGAGGGTGGGGACGTGACCCGCGACCGGGGGCGGCGGCGGGGGAAGGGTGGCGCTCATGCCGGGGTCCCCGCTCGGTTGTTCGCGGAGGAGCGAAGCGGGGGAGCGAAGAAGCGAGTGGGGTGGTTCATGCTGAGGCTCCGTTCGGGAGGACGTCGCGCTGGGTGGACGAGGTGAGCTCGAGGAAGAGGTCCTCGAGGTTCTGGCCGCCGTCGCGCAGGTCGGTCAGCACGACCCGGGCGTCCAGCGCGGCCTGGCCCACCTGCGCGGCGGTCGCCGTGACGCGCAGGCCCGGGCCGGCAGCCGCGACGGCATGGCCGGCAGCGCCCAGCGCCGCGGCGAGGGCGTCGTTGTCGAGCGAGGTGACCAGGGTGGTCGCGGCGCCGGTGCCGTTGCTGGCGAGCAGCGTGGCGCGGTCGCCCTGGGCGACGATCCGGCCGTGGCCGATGAGGATCATCTCGTCGGCGATCTGCTCGACCTCGTGCAGCAGGTGGCTGGAGAGCAGCACCGTGCCCCCGCGGTCGGCGTACCCCTTGAGGAGGCCGCGCATCCAGCGGATGCCGGCAGGGTCGAGGCCGTTGGCAGGCTCGTCGAGGATCAGGACCGACGGGTCGCCGAGCAGTGCGTGGGCGATGCCCAGACGCTGCTTCATGCCGAGCGAGTAGTTGCGCAGCCGGCGCTTGGCCTCGGAGTCGGTGAGGCCGACGAGGGCGAGCATCTCGTCGACGCGGGTCTTCGGCAGGCCCATCGTCTGTGCGCCGAGGGTGAGGATCTCGCGGCCGGTGCGGCCGGCGTGCTGGGCGGAGGCGTCCAGCAGGGTGCCGACGTGGCGGCCGGGGTTGGGGATGTCGGCGTACCGGAGGCCCCCGATGGTGACGTGGCCGTGGGTGGCGGGCGTCAGTCCCACCATCACGCGCATCGTCGTGGACTTGCCGGCACCGTTGGGCCCGAGGAAGCCGGTGACCCGGCCCGGCTGGGCGACGAAGCTGACGTCGTCCACGGCGGTGAACCCGCCATAGGAAACTGTGAGTCGATCGACCGTGATCATGGCCCCCAGCCTGCCCGATCGCGGCGATCCAAACATCGGACTCGCGGCGTGAGCAGTCCCCGACCTAAGTAGGGGGTACGCCGTGCGCCGGTCGCTCCCCCACCCGGACCGCAGGCCCTAGCCTCGACCCATGGACCAGCCCGTGCCCGAGGACTACCAGCCGCGGCTGCGCTGGTACGGGCACGCGTGGCGCTACGCGCTGTCCCTCGCGCTCGGCCTCGTCGTGTGGTCGCCGGTGATGGAGGCCCAGCTCGACGAGCATCCCGCGCTGTTCTGGGTCGACCTGCTGGTCGGGCTCCTTGCCTTCGTCCTGGTCGCCTTCCGTCGCCGCTGGCCGTTCACCATCGCGCTGGTGACGATCCTGATGGCGCCCCTGAGCTCGCTGTCGGCCGGACCGGCGGCCCTCGCCACGGTCTCCCTCGCGACCCGCCGCCGCTGGTGGCAGGTGATCACGATCGGCGCGCTCAACGTCGTGTTCAGCCTGGTCTACTACGCCGTCCAGCCCAGCGACTCGGTCGACCCCTGGTACGTCAACCTCGGGGTCACGGTCGCCGTCGTCATGGCCATCACCGCCTGGGGCATGTTCATCGGCTCGCGCCGCGAGCTGCTCTGGACGCTGCGCCAGCGCGCCGAGACCGCCGAGGCCGAGCGCGACCTCCGCGCCGCCCGGGCGCGCTCCAACGAGCGGGCCCGGATCGCCCGCGAGATGCACGATGTGCTCGCGCACCGGATCTCCCAGATCTCCCTGCACGCCGGCGCGCTGACCTTCCGCCAGGACCTCAGCGCCGACGAGATGCGCAGCAGCGTCGCGGTGATCCAGGCCAAGGCCCACGAGGCGCTCACCGACCTGCGCGAGGTGCTGGGCGTGCTCCGCGACGACGAGGTGGCCGTGCCGCTGACCGGCCCGCAGCCGACGTACGACGACCTGGGGAGGCTGGTCGACGACGCCCGGGCTGCCGGCGCCGCCATCGTGTACGACGACCGCCTCGCCGGCCACGAGCCGCCTCCGGCCGGGGTCGCGCGCACGGCGTACCGGATCGTGCAGGAGGGCATCACGAACGCGACCAAGCACGCGCCCGCCGCCACCTTGCACGTCGAGCTGTCCGGGTCGCCGCAGGACGGGGTCGAGGTGGTGCTGCGCAACGCCCTCGGGTTCGGGCCGACCCACACCCCCGGCGCCGGGCTGGGCCTGGTCGGCCTGACCGAGCGGGCCGAGCTGCGCGGCGGCTGGCTCGCGCACGGCATCGAGGACGGCTCGACCGACGGGCTGCGCCAGCCGAGCTTCGTGCTGCGTGCGTGGCTACCGTGGTCCTCCGACGAGACGGGCGGGAGGCCTGCGGGTGAGTGACGTGACCGAGGTGCTGATCGTCGACGACGACCCGCTGGTGCGCTCCGCCCTCGCCCTGATGCTGGGCGGGCAGGCCGACATCGCGGTGGTCGGCGAGGCACCCGACGGCCGCGCCGGTGTGCGGATGGCGCGCGAGCTCTCCCCCGACGTGGTGCTGATGGACATCCGGATGCCGGTGCTCGACGGACTCGCCGCGACCCGGCTGCTGCACGGCGAGCCCCGTCCGCCGCGGGTGATCGTGCTGACCACCTTCGACGCCGACGACTACGTCGTCGGCGCGCTGGCCGCCGGCGCCGACGGCTTCCTGCTCAAGGACACGCCTCCCGGCGAGATCGTCGCCGCCATCCGCAAGGTCGCCGACGGCGACCCGATGCTCTCCCCCTCCGTCACCCGCACGCTGATCGAGCGGGTGCGCACCGACTCCGGCGACGGCCGCGCCGCCGACGCCCAGCGCCGGCTCGAGCGGCTCACCGAGCGCGAGCTGGAGGTCGCCGGCGCGGTCGGGCGCGGGCTCTCGAACGCGGAGATCGCGCGCGAGCTCCACCTGTCCGTGCCGACCGTGAAGGGGCACGTGTCGCGGCTGTTCGAGAAGCTGCAGACGACCAACCGGGTGCAGATCGCGTTGTGCATCCGGGACGCCGGGCACCCGGTGGAGTGAGCCCTCAGAGCTCGTAGACCGCGCCCATCGCGGCGAGCTCGGTCGGCCCGTCGTAGGTCTTGTTGGCCTCGGCCAGCATGGTCTGCGCGTCGTGCCAGGGCGGGACGTGCGTGACGATGAGCCGCTTCGCGCGCGCCCGCGTCGCGATCTCGCCGGCCTCCTCGCCGGTGAGGTGCAGGTTCGGCGGGTTGTCGTCGCAGGAGCGGAAGGACGCCTCACACAGGAACAGGTCGGCGTCGGCGGCGATCGCGTCGAGCGCGTCGGTCGGGCCGGTGTCGCCGCTGTAGCCGATGACCTTGCCGAACGCGCTCAGCCGCAGGCCGTACGCCGGCACGGGGTGGTCGACCTCGAAGGGCTCGATCGTGAAGGGCCCGATCGTGATCGGCTTGGAGTAGACGCGGAAGGAGAACTCCTCGCGCATCCCCGGCTTGCGGGGCAGGTCGTAGGCCTTGGCGAGCCGCTTGGCGGTGCCCTTCGGGCCCCAGACCGGGATCCGCGGCTGGGTGCCGGTGGGGTGGTACTTGCGCAGGACGTAGTAGCTCGTCATGTCGACGCAGTGGTCGGCGTGCAGGTGGCTGATGAAGACCGCGTCGACCTGGAGCGGGTCGACGTAGCGCTGGAGGACGCCGAGCGCACCGTTGCCCATGTCGAGCACCAGGCTCCACGTGCGCAGCGCGTCACTCGCCTGGACGAGGTAGCAGCTGGCCGGCGAGTCCGGTCCCGGGTAGGAGCCCGAGCAGCCGACGACCGTCACCCTCACGGTGTGGTCGTCGACCTCGCCCGCCACGCGCAGCCGCGTCGTCTCCGGAGCCACGTCTTCACTCATGCAAGTCCCCCTGCGAACTGTCCTGCCGCCACCAGCTCGGGGCCGAGGAAGCGACGCCCGATCGTCTCGAACTCCGCCGGGGAGCCGGTCGTGGTGAAGGTGTACGTCGGCACGCCGGTCGGGCGCATCAGCCCGGTGTCGGCGAGGCGGCGGTACACGTCCTTCGCGCACTCCTCGGCGCTGCTCACCAGCGTCACCTCGTCGCCCATGACGTAGGAGATGACGCCGGTCAGCAACGGGTAGTGGGTGCAACCGAGGATCAGGGTGTCGATGCCCAGCTCGCTGAGCGGGTCGAGGTACTCGTGGGCGACGGCGATCAGCTCGTCGCCGCCGGTCACGCCGGCCTCGACGAAGTCGACGAAGCGCGGGCAGGCGCGGGTCGTCAGGTCGATGTGGGGCGCGGCGGCGAAGGCGTCGTCGTAGGCCAGCGACTCGGCGGTCGCGCGGGTGGAGATGACGCCGATCCGGCCGTTGCGCGACGCGGCGACGGCACGACGGGTCGCGGGGAGGATCACCTCGACGACGGGCACGTCGTAGCGCTCGCGGGCGTCGCGGAGCATCGCCGCGCTCGCGGAGTTGCACGCGATCACGAGGGCCTTCACACCCTGCTCGACGAGGTGGTCGAGGCACTCGAGGGCGTACTCGCGGACCTCGCCGATGGGCTTGGGGCCGTAGGGCTGGCGAGCCGTGTCGCCGACGTAGGTGATCGACTCGTGCGGCAGCTGGTCGATCACCGACCGCGCCACGGTGAGACCGCCGAAGCCGGAATCGAAGATCCCGATCGGGGCGTCGAGATCGACGCCGACGTCGCGTTGGTCTGGGTGCCGCACCCGCTCAGACTACGGCGTCCCCGGCCCGGCAGTCGGCATTCAGGGACCGAGATCACGTGAGTACCTATGCTGGGGTCCGTGACAACGCCTCGACGGATCGGGCCCACGACGGCGGTCGTCGTACTGGTCCTCACCACCGCCCTCAGCCTGCTGTCCGGCTGCGCCCAGGACCCGCCCGGAGCCCCCACGCGGACGGCGGTCCAGTCCGCCCAGGTCGCGGCGCCCCACGCGACGCGCGTCGTCGCGATCTCGCTCGACGGCCTCAACCCGTCGGCGATCACCAAGCTCGGGCGCACCCGGCTGCCGAACCTGTACCGGATGCTCGACGAGGGTGCCTTCACCCTCAACGCCCGCGCCCAGGTCGAGCAGACGGTGACCCTGCCCAACCACACGAGCATGGTGACCAGCCGGCGCATCAACCGCGCCGCGGGCGGGCACGGCGTGACGTGGAACGTCCACCGGCCCGGCACGACCGTCCAGCGCGCGGCCGGCCACGACGTGTCGTCGGTGTTCCGGGTGGTGCACGCGGCCGGCGGCTCGACGAGCATGTTCTCGACGAAGGTGAAGTTCTCGCTCTTCCAGCGGTCCTGGCCGGTCGCCGTCGACCGCAGCGTGATCCGCGAGCAGGACGACACGACGCTGACGACCCTCTTCCGCCAGGACCTGCTGGCCAACACGCGGGCCTTCGCCTTCCTGCACCTGGGCCTCGCCGACCAGACGGGGCACGCGAGCGGCTGGATGAGCACGGCGTACCTCCACGCGGTGATCAAGCTCGACCGGCTCGTCGGGCAGGTGCTGGCCACGATCCGCAACACCCCGCGCCTGCGCAGCTCGACGTTCGTGATCCTGACCTCCGACCACGGCGGCACACCGGGTACGACGAGCCACGACGTCGCGACGCGGTACGCCAACTACCGCATCCCGTTCGTGGTGTGGGGCGTCGGCGTCGACCACGCGAACCTCTACCGGCTCAACTCCCCCACCCAGTTCAAGGACCCGGGCCGCACGCGTCCGGGCTTCACCGGGGTGCAGCCGATCCGCAACGGCGACATGGCGAACCTCGCCACCGACGTCCTCGGCCTGGGCCCGGTGCCGGGCAGCCTCTGGAACAAGCGGCAACGGCTCACCTGGCACCGCTGACGCGCGGGCCAGACACGTCCCAGGGTCAGCGGCGCAGCTCGCGCAGCGTCGGCCACGGGTTGAGGCGGCAGCCAGCGGTGCCCTTCGACTGCTGCATCATCACCGGCGCCAGGGCGCCGCGGCGCGGACAGCTCGCGTGGCCCTTGCCGAGCCAGTGCCCGGTCTCGTGGTTGACGACCATGTGCCGGTAGTCGCGCAGCGACCGCCCGGCGCGGTTCCAGGCGGGCGAGGCGTGCTTCCACCGCTCCACGTTGATCACCACGTTGCGGCCGACCCGGCACGACCACTGGGAGCTGCAGACCGAGGAGAAGCCGGGCACCTGGGCGGCAGCGGCCAGCCACAGGGTCAGGGTGCCGCCGGAGCGGACCCGCACGAAGCGCACACCCCGGGCACGCCAGCCGCGCGGGTCGTCGTAGGTCTCCTGGGCGAGACGGGCGAACGTGGCGACATTGGCCCGCACCACGCCCTTGGTACGCACGGTGTAGCGCACCACGCGGCGCACGTCGACGCGGTGCAGGATCGCGCCGGTCGTCACCGACGCGATCGCCGAGGTCCACTCGGGACGGGCCACGGTGACGCGGACCGTCAGGCGGTGGCCCACGTCGCCCGGGAGGATCGGGTGCCGCCGGGTGGTGGCGCCGACGAGGGCGAGGCCGTCGCGGAACCACCGGTAGCGCACCGTCGCCGGCGCCGGTTCCCACCGGCCGGGCTCCGCGACCAGGGTCTGGCCGAAGCGTCGGACACCGGTGATCGAGGGAGCCTCGACCTGGACGAGGGTGGGCGGCTGCTCGGGGTCCTCCGGCCCGGCGACCGCGGCCGTCGCGGGCGCGGCCGTGACCAGGCAGCACAGGGCGAGCACCAGGCCGAGAAGTCGCGTCATGTCTCCCCAATCTACGGGGAGGAGCGGGTGGATCAGGGCTCAGGCCCAGAGCTGGCCCTCGAGGCGGTCCTCGGCCTCGTCGATCGTGCCTTCGTAGGCACCCGTGGAGAGGTACTTCCACCCGCCGTCGGCCACGACGAAGGCGATGTCGGCCCGCTCGCCCGCCTTGGCGGCCTTCGCCGCCTGGCCGAGCGCGGCGTGCAGGATCGCGCCCGACGAGATGCCGGCGAAGATGCCCTCGAGCTCGAGCAGCTCGCGCACCCGTCGTACGGCGTCGCGCGGTCCGACCGAGAAGCGGCTGTCGATCAGCTCGGCGTCGTAGAGCTCGGGCACGAAGCCCTCGTCGAGGTTGCGCAGGCCGTAGACGAGCTCGCCGTAGCGCGGCTCGGCGGCGACGATCCGCACGTCCGGCTGCGCACGGCGGAAGAACCGGGACACGCCCATCAGCGTCCCGGTCGTGCCGAGGCCCGCGACGAAGTGGGTGATCGAGGGCAGGTCCGCGAAGATCTCGGGACCGGTGCCCTCCTCGTGCGCGAGCGCGTTGGCGGCGTTGCCGTACTGGTAGAGCATCACCCAGTCGGGGTGCTCGGCCGCCATCAGCTTGGCGACGCGGACGGCCTCGTTGGAGCCGCCGGCCGCGGGCGAGGAGACGATCTCGGCGCCCCACATCCGCAGCAGCTGGCGCCGCTCCTCGGAGGTGTTCTCGGGCATCACGAACACGGTGCGGTAGCCCTTGAGCTTGGCCGCCATCGCGATCGAGATGCCGGTGTTGCCGGAGGTCGGCTCGAGGATCGTGCAGCCGGGACGCAGCGTGCCGTCCTTCTCCGCCTCCTCGATCATCCGCAGCGCCGGCCGGTCCTTGATCGAGCCGGTCGGGTTGCGGTCCTCGAGCTTGGCCCAGATCCGCACCTCGGGCGCACCCGGGGTGTTGAAGGGCGCCGACAGACGCGGCAGACCCACCAGCGGCGTACCGCCGACGGAGGTCAGCAGGCTGTCGTAGCGCACCATGGGATCGACCCGGTTCAGCGGGCGCCGCCGGCGACGGCCGGCAGGATGACGACCTGGTCGCCGTCGGAGAGCGCGGCGTCGAGGCTGCCGATGAAGCGCACGTCCTCGTCGTTGATGTAGACGTTGACGAAGCGGCGCAGCTCGATGCCGTTGCCCTTGTCCTCGACGAGGCGGTCCTTGATGCCGGGGTGGTTGGCCTCGAGGGAGTCGATGAGCGCGGTCAGCGTCGCGCCGTCGGCGTCGACGGCCTTCTCACCACCGGTGTAGGTGCGCAGGATGGTCGGGATCCGGACCTCGATGGCCATGTCAGCTGCTCTCCTCTGAGGGGATGACGGTGTCAACGATGGTGACCTCTTCCTCGGTCACGACGCCGTCGATGATTCTGTAGGACCTGAACTCCACGGGCCCCGGGTTATTCCCGTGCTCGCGCGTGCTGACGAGCACGTAGTGCGCGCCGGGCTCGCCGGCCAGGTTGATGTCGGTGACGCTGGGGTACGCCTCGGTCGCGGAGTGCGAGTGGTAGATCACCACCGGCTCCTCGTCGCGGTCGTCCATCTCCTTGTAGAGCTGGAAGAGGTCCGTCGAGTCGTACTCGTAGAACGTCGGGCTGCCGGCGGCATTGACCATCTCGACGTGCCGCGCGGGCCGGTCGCTCCCGATCGGGCCCACGACCATGCCGCACGCCTCGACCGGGTGGTCCCGCTTGGCATGCTCCACGAGGGCGTCGTACGTCGCCTGGTCGATCTGCAACACGCGGTCAAGGGTATGGCGTCGGGCCGTCCGGCCCGGAATCGGGCCGCTGCGCGGGACGCGGCGGGCGCCCGCTCAGGCGGCGGGGCTGACCGACTTCGCGCGGATCCGCTCGGGCGTGGGCCAGCGGACGTCGCGCACCCAGCCGACCTTCTCCATCAGCCAGATGATCCGGGCGGAGGTGTCGAACTGGAAGCGCTTCACGCCGTGGCGGGCGGAGGTGGGGTCGGCGTGGTGGAGGTTGTGCCAGGACTCGCCGCCGGACGGGATGGCCAGCCACCAGACGTTGCCGGAGAAGTCGCGGGAGGTGAAGGGCCGGTCGCCGAGGGTGTGGCAGATCGAGTTGATCGACCACGTGACGTGGTGGATCAGGCCGATCCGGACGATCGTGCCCCAGAAGAAGGCGGTCAGCGCGCCCTGCCACGACCAGGTCAGCAGGAAGCCGAGCACCGGCGGCAGGAAGATCGAGGTGAGCACCCAGACCCAGAAGGTGCGCGAGATGCGGAGCAGGTCGCGGTCCTTGACGAGGTCGGGTGCGTACTTCTCGATCGGCGTCTGCTCGGAGTCGAAGAGCCAGCCGACGTGCGCCCAGACGAAGCCCTTGGTCAGGCCGCGCAGGCTGTTGCCGTAGCGCCACGGCGAGTGCGGGTCGCCGTCCCTGTCGGAGAACTTGTGGTGCTTGCGGTGGTCGGCGACCCAGCGGATGACCGGGCCCTCGATGGCCATCGAGCCGAGGATCGCGAGGGTGACCTTCACGGCCCGGTTGGGCTTGAACGACTTGTGCGTGAAGAGCCGGTGGTAGCCGACGGTGATGCCGTGGAGCGTCAGTCCGTACATCACGAAGGTGATCGCGATGTCGCTCCAGCCGAGCCATCCGCCCCAGGCGACGGGGATCGCGGCGACGAAGGCGATGAACGGCACGACGATGAACAGGCCGAGGGCGAGGCGTTCGGGCCACGACTGCTCGTCGCCACCCATGGTGGCGCGCACGCCACCCGGCTCCGGACGGTCGTCGATCGCGGTCATCGCTGCTCCCTGGGCATCGGTGGGCCTGCTCAGGCAAGCCTAAGCCCGATGCCGGCTCACCTGACCACCCGGTACCGCCGTTCGGGACGTCCAGTCCCCCCGTACTGCAGGCGGACCTCGGCGGCACCGCTGTCGACGAAGTGCTCGAGGTAGCGGCGGGCGGTGACGCGGGACAGACCGACCACGTCGGCCGCCTCGGAGGCCGAGATCTCGCCGGCCGTGCGGGCGGCCTCGAGGACCAGGTCCGCGGTCTCGGGGCTCAGGCCCTTCGGCAGCACGACGGGTACGTCGGCAGCGCGGCCCGTCCCGAAGGCCTGGTCGATCGTGGCCTGGTCGACCTCGGTGGCGTGCGGCAGCGCCGGGTCGCCGCTCAGGCTGGCCAGCGTGGCCGCCACCCGGCGCAGGCGGTCGGCGAGGTCGTCGTACTCGAAGGGCTTGACGAGGTACTGCAGCGCGCCGCCGTGCAAGGCCGCCCGGACGGCGGCGGCGCCGCGCTCGGCGGTCACCATCACGACGGCGACGTCCTCGCCGCGACCGCGCAGCTGCTCGAGCACGTCGAGGCCGGACAGGTCGGGCAGGTGGACATCGAGCAGCAACAGGTCGGGCCGGAGGGAGGTGACCAGCTCGAGCGCCTCCGCGCCGGTGCGGGCGGTGCCGACGACCTCGAAGCCGTCGGTCTGCTCGACGAAGCGGCCGTGGATCCGCGCGACCATGAAGTCGTCGTCGACGACCAGCACCCGGAGATCACCGCTCACGGTCGCCCATCCTGACCCACCGCGGCGCCGAGCGGCAGCACGACACGGAACTCCGCCCCACCACCGCCGGCGGCCTCGGCGTCGTCGACCACGACCTCTCCCCCGCGCTGGCCGCAGATCAGCCGGACCAGCGGCAGCCCGATCCCGCGCCCGCCGAGCACCTCCTCCTTGGTGGAGAAGCCGCGCACGAACACGGCGTCGCGCAGCTCGGGCGGCACGCCCGGCCCGTTGTCGCGGACCCGGACGTGGACCGCGTCCTCGTCGGCGTGGATCCACAGCTCGACCGTCGCGTCGGGCATCCCGGCGCAGGCGTCGACGGCGTTGTCGACGAGGTTGCCGACGACGGTGGTCAGGTCCGCCACCACGTCCGGGGGTACGACGGGCAGGCGCGAGCCCGGGTCGAGCTCGAGGGTCACCCCGCGCTCCTCGGCGACGGCGTGCTTCGCGACCACCAGCGCGGCCACGGCGGGATCCGCGAGCCGCTTGCCGACGTACTCGCCGACCTCGGCCCGGTGGCGGGTGAGCGTGCCGACGAGGGCGGCGACCTCGTCGTACTCCCCGAGCTGGACCAGGCCGGAGATGGTGTGCAGGCGGTTGTCGAACTCGTGGGTCTGCGCGCGCAGCGTGTCGGTGATCGACAGGTTGGAGCTGAGCTGGCTCTGCAGCGAGACCAGCTCGGTGCGGTCGCGCAGCGTGGTCACGGTGCCGATGCCGCGACCGCCGCTGGAGGCGCGGTTGCGGTTGAACACCACGACCCGCGTGCCGACCAGGGCGAGCGCGTCGCGGACGTCGTCGTCACCGCCGGTCAGCAGCGCGACCACGTGCGGGTCGAGCCCGAGCGACGCGACGGGGCGCCCGACCGGGTCGCGCCCGTCGTCGAGGGCGAGGGTCGCGCGGGCGGCGTCGTTCATCACCGTCACGCGGCCGTCGGTGCCGACACCGACGACGCCCTCGCGGATCGCGTGCAGGAGGGCCTCGCGCTGGTCGGCGAGGTTGGCGAGCTCGGTGGTGCCCAGGCCGCGCGTCGAGCGTCGTACGACGCGCGCGACGACCCAGGTGCCCAGGACGCCGAGCAGGAGCACCCCCAGCCCAAGGACGAGCAGCAGGTCGGGCACGGCGGCGCCGAGCCGCTCCGTGACGGACGGGTACCTCTCCTCCGCCACCACGATCGCCAGGAAGTCGCCGATCCGCACGTCGGGCCCGTCGGACTGCACCGGCGCATGGCCCGCCACCGCGCGCTCGCCGTGGACCTCGACGTCCCCCGCCCCGCCCCTCGCCTGGAAGGCGTTGCGGTCGCCGACCCGGGCCCGCTCGCCGACGCGCGTGGGGTCCGTGCCGGCCAGCACGATGCCGTCCGGCGAGACGATCAGGACGTCGCTCGCGCTCGAGAGACCGACCCCCTGGGCGGCGTACGGCGCCAGGGCCCGCGGGGTGTCGCTCGCCTCCGCGGTCCCGGCCGCCACCGCCTCGAGCTGGTCGCGGACCTGGGGCAGCTGGGCGACGTACTCGGCGACGGTGCGCATCTGGGCGCCGCGCTCCTCGGCGAACGCCGCGTTCGACTGGCGCACGCTGAGCACGCCGACGGCGACGAGCAGCAGGACGACGACGGCGAGCTGGAGCAGCAGCACCTTCGCGGCGAGGGTGAGCTCACCACGGCGGAAGAGGGACGTCAGCGGCGCGACCACAACGACCACAACCTCCTTTGCGTCCGCAAGCGTGACGGCCGCCACACCCAGCGACATGCTGGCACGGATCGCACGTGATGGCGGTCACGACCCCACGGAGGTTCCCATGCACCCGAGGCGCACGCGCACCGCGCTCGTCGCCCTCCTCGCCGCGCTCTCGCTCGTCGCGCTGACCAGCGGCTGCGGCGTGACCCGCGGCTCCGACGACCCCGACAACCGGCGGCTGCGGCTGTTCATCCCCAACAGCCCCGGCGGCGGCTACGACCTCACCGGACGCGCCGCGGCGCGGGTGATGGAGGACGACGAGCTCACCGGCCGCTTCGAGATCCGCAACGTGGTGGGCGCGAGCGGAACGGTCGCCATGCAGCGCCTCCTCAACGAGGAGGGCTCCGACGACCTGATGATGGTGATGGGCCTGGGCGTCGTCGGCGCGGTCTACACCAACCACTCCGACGCGACGCCGCTGAAGATGACGCCGATCGCGCGCCTCGTCGAGGAGCAGGAGGGCATCCTCGTGCCCGCCGACTCGCCGTTCCGCACGGTCAACGACCTCGTCGCGGCGTGGAAGAAGGACCCGGGCGGGATCACCGTCGGCGGCGGATCCGGCAACGGCGGCCCCGACCACCTGTTCCCGATGCAGCTCGCCGACACGATCGGCGTCGCGCCCACCGACGTCAACTACATCTCGTACGACGGCGGCGGGCCGCTCACGACCGCCCTGCTCGGCGAGAAGATCGACGTCGGCATGTCCGGCCTCGGCGAGTTCGAGGCGCAGATCGACGAGGGCAAGCTGCGCGTGCTCGCGGTCTCCGGTGACGAGCGCCTCGAGGGCATCGACGCACCGACGCTGACCGAGGCCGGCGTCGACCTCGTCTTCACCAACTGGCGCGGGGTCCTCGCCCCGCCCGGGATCTCGGACGAGCAGCGCGACTACCTCACCGGGATCCTCACCGAGATGCACGACACCGAGGAGTGGCGCGAGGCGCTCGCCACCAACGGCTGGAGCGACAACTTCGCGACCGGCAAGGAGTTCGAGGACTTCCTCGTCGAGCAGGACGCCCGTGTCGCCGACACCCTGAAGGAGCTGGGATTCGCATGACCGCCACCACTGAACCCGGGGCGACCGCCCTGGTCGACAAGGCGCAGTACGGCCTGGCCGCCTTCCTCGGCCTCGCCGGCGGCTACGTCCTCTACGACGCCTCGACCCTGGACCGGGCCTTCAACGACCAGCCGGTGCAGCCCTACGCACTGCCGTACGTCGTCGGCGCGGCCCTGCTCGTCCTCGGCGTGCTGCTCGCCGTCGCCACGGCCCGCGGCGACCGGCCCGAGGCCGAGGAGGGCGAGGACGTCGACCTCAGCCAGGGCACCGACCTGCGCACGATCGGCCTGCTGGCCGCCGTCCTGGTCGCCAACCTGCTGCTCATCGACTGGCTCGGCTGGGCGATCACGGGCGCGCTGCTGTTCACCGGCGCGACGTACACGCTCGGCAGCCGGACCTGGGTCCGCAACCTCGCGATCGGCGCCGCCCTGTCGGTCGGCACCTGGTACGGCTTCTACGTCGGGCTGGGCCTGCCCATCCCCGCCGGCATCCTGGACGGAGTGCTCTGATGGACCTGCTGCTCGACGGCTTCCAGACCGCCCTCACCCCCGAGAACCTGCTCTTCGCGCTGATCGGCGTGCTGCTCGGCACCGCCGTCGGCGTGCTGCCCGGCATCGGCCCGGCGATGGCGCTCGCGCTGCTGCTCCCCGTGACCTACAGCGTCGGCGTGGACAGCGCGATCATCATGTTCGCCGGCATCTACTACGGCGGCATGTACGGCGGATCGACCACCTCGATCCTGTTGAACACACCCGGCGAGTCCTCCTCGGTCATCACCGCGATCGAGGGCAACAAGATGGCCAAGTCCGGGCGAGCCGCCCAGGCACTCGCCACGGCCGCGATCGGCTCCTTCGTCGCCGGCACGATCGGCACCGTCCTGTTGTGGATCCTGGTCCCGCGGGTCGCCGACGTCGTCGTGACGCTGGGTGCGCCGTCGTACTTCGCCGTGATGGTGCTGGCCTTCTTCGCGGTCACCATGGTGCTCGGGTCGTCGAAGCTGCGCGGCTTCATCTCGCTCTTCCTCGGCCTCGCGATCGCCCTGGTCGGCACGTCGACGGGCCAGGCCCGGCTGACCTTCGGCAATGCCCAGCTGGCCGACGGCATCGACGTCGTCGTGGTCGCGGTCGGCATCTTCGCGATCGGCGAGGCCCTCTGGGTCGCCGCCCACCTGCGTCGCAAGCCGCTGGAGATCATCCCCGTCGGCCAGCCCTGGATGAGCAGGGCCGACTGGAAGCGGTCGTGGAAGCCGTGGCTGCGCGGCACCGCCTTCGGGTTCCCGTTCGGCGCGCTGCCGGCCGGTGGCGCCGAGGTGCCGACCTTCCTGTCGTACGCGACCGAGCAGAAGCTGTCGAAGCACCCCGAGGAGTTCGGCAAGGGCGCCATCGAGGGTGTCGCCGGCCCGGAGGCCGCCAACAACGCCTCCGCGGCGGGCACGCTGCTGCCGCTGCTGACGCTCGGCCTGCCGACCACGGCGACCGCGTCGATCATGCTCGTCGCCGTCCAGAGCTACGGCATCCAGCCCGGACCGCAGCTGCTCGACTCCGAGCCGAAGCTGGTCTGGGGCCTGCTCGCCAGCCTGGTCATCGCCAACGCGCTGCTGCTCGTGATCAACCTGCCGATGGCGCCGCTGTGGGCCCGGCTGCTGCAGATCCCCCGCCCGCAGCTCTACGCCGGCATCCTGTTCTTCGCCACGCTGGGCGCCTACACGGCGAACTTCGCAGCGTTCGACCTACTGCTCCTCGTGGTCCTGGGCCTGCTCGGCCTGGCGATGCGCAGGTTCGGGTTGCCCGTGCTGCCGCTGATCGTCGGCGTCATCCTCGGCCCGGCCATGGAGCTCCAGCTGACCCAGGCGCTGCAGATCTCGCAGGGCGACGTCAGCACCCTGTGGAGCGAGCCGGTCGCCGTCGTGGTCTACGCCGTGATGGGCCTGATGCTCCTCGCGATGGCCGTCGGCGTCGTCCGCGGCAAGAAGTCCCCTGTCCCCGCCACCACCGAAGACGCCGAGGAACTGGTGAACCGATGAGCATCGTCGTCGCCTACAGCCCGGACCGGTTCGGGCAGGCTGCCCTCGAGCACGCCGCCGGCCTGGCCCGCAAGGACCGCACCCGCCTGGTCGTCGTCAACGCGACGCTCGGCAACAGCCTGGTCGACGACCGCTTCGCCCACGACGCCGACATCGCGGCGCTGCAGGAGGAGCTGTCCGCGGAAGGCCTCGAGGTCGTCGTACGCCACGACGTGGTGGACGACGTCGCCGACGCCGTGGTCGCGGCTGCCGACGAGGAGAAGGCCGAGCTGATCGTCGTCGGGATCCGGCACCGGACGCCCGTCGGCAAGCTGCTGCTCGGCAGCGTCGCGCAGCGGATCATCCTCGACGCGCACTGCCCGGTGCTGGCGGTCAAGCCCGCCTGACGACGGCTCAGCGCAGGGCGTGGACCAGCGTCTCCTGCAGGAACCCGAGCCACTCGTAGATGTGGTGGGCCTGGAGGCGCGGGTCCTCGTCGGGCAGGGAGTACCAGTACTCCTCGTCGCCCTCCTCGACCTCCAGCCGGGTGCCCAGCGCCAGGCGGAGGTCGGTGAGGCTGCGCAGCCAGACCAGGGCGGTCGCCTCGTCGAGCTCGACGTCGATGCTGATGCCGTCGTCGGTCGGCTCGGCGGGGAGCCCTGCCTCCTCGAGGACGTCGATGATCGTGCCGGCGGCACGGGACTTGCCGTCGCGCAGCTCGCCCTCGGTGAACCGGCGGAACTCGGAGGCCGCTTCGCCGTCGTCGCGGTAGGCGTTCGGGAACAGCCGGCGCAGCACCGGGTCCTCGGGCTCGGTGGTGGGGCCGGAGAAGTCGAGCAGCGCCTCGAGCGGGTCGCGCTCGGTCTTCAGGACCGCGGACTCGTTGTGGAGCAGCTCGACGAGCTGCGCGGCCAGCGAGCGCAGCAGGTCGGCCTCGAAGACGGAGAAGGTCGCGATGGCGCGCTTGCTGCGGCGATGCCGGACGAAGCCGGTCGTGGAGGAGGCCACCGGCTCCTCACTCCGCCTTCGACAGGGTCGCCCAGAGGCCGTACTCGTGCATCGCCTGCACGTCGCGCTCCATCTCCTCGCGGGTGCCCGTGCTGACGACGCTGCGGCCGTCCTCGTGGACCTCCATCATCAGCTTCTCGGCCTTCTTCTTGCCGTAGCCGAAGTGCTTCTGGAAGACGAAGGTGACATAGGACATCAGGTTCACGGGGTCGTTCCACACCAGGGTCACCCAGGGGGTGTCCGCCAGCGTGATCTCGTCCGGGGTGAGGTCCTTCTGGACTCCCGGATCGACCTTCTCCGGGCTCGCAGTCGTCACGGCACCATGGTGTCACAGGGGCCGGGAGCGTTCACGAGCACCACTTGTCGGCCAACGTCGTCACGACGTTGAAGTTGCGGTTGGTGGCCACCACGGCCAGGGACTTCTCCACCTTGTAGGGGTCCACGCCCCCGGCCGCGTAGCCCGGCCCCAGCAGGATGTGCGCCGCCCTCCCCCGGACGACGACGGCGTTGACCTCGTCGCTGCGCGCCTCGACCTCGGCGACCCGCGCGGCGTCGGGCTCGTCCTTGAGCAGGTAGACGTAGTGACGCTCCAGGTCCGGCCTCGCGGCGGTCAGCTCGCGCGCGTCGTCGGCGATCGCGACCAGCTCGGCCGGCGTGAACACGATCGTGGGGACGACGAACCCGGCCTGCGCCTCGTAGGCCTCCTCCAGCGCCGCCTCGACCTTCGCCCGCGAGCGGAGCGTGGAGGTCAGGCACACGTTGCCGGTGTTGATGTGGGTCAGGACGTCGGTGCCGCCGGCCGCCTCGGTCGCGGTGACGATGTCGGCCTTGGGGAACTTGCGGTTGGCCCCGAGGTTGATGGCCCGCAGGAACGCGACGTACTTCGGCATGGGTCGATTGTGGCGTGTGCCACCGACACGTGACATCCATAGGTTTCCGATGTAAATTCGATGGACGTGAGCACTCCCGACGCCGCCACCCTCAGCAGCGACCTCACCGTCCTCGCCGCCCGCCTCGTGCGGCTGGTCCGGCGCGAGCACGCGCCGTCCGCCGGCGTCCGGGTGCTGTCGATCCTCGACGAGCTCGGCCCGCAGTCGGTGACCACGCTCGCCCAGGCCGACCGCTGCTCGCAGCCGACGATGACCGGCCAGGTCCGCCAGCTCGCCGAGCAGGGGTGGGTCGCCAAGCAGCCCCATCCCGCCGACGCGCGGAGCAGCCTGGTCGCCCTCACCGACGGCGGACGGGCCGAGCTCGAGCGGGTCCGGCAGCTGAGCGCCGCTCTCGTCTCCGGGCGCCTCGCCCGTCGTACCGACCTCACCACCGACGACCTCGCGACCGCCGTGGCCGTGCTCCAGGCCGTCCTCGAACCCACCACGGAAGGAAACGTGTGACCGCCACCGCCACCCCCACCGAGCAGGACACCGAGACCGGAGGCTCCTTCCTCCACCAGCCGCGCGCCGTCTGGGCCGTCGCCTTCGCCTGCGTCATCGCCTTCATGGGCATCGGGCTCGTCGACCCGATCCTGAAGGAGATCGCGGCCAAGCTCGAGGCGAGCCCGAGCCAGGTGTCGCTGCTGTTCACCAGCTACATGGCGGTGATGGGCGTCGCGATGCTCGTCACCGGCGTCGTCTCCACGCGCATCGGCGCCAAGAAGACCCTGCTGCTGGGCCTGTTCCTCATCATCGTGTTCGCCGGCCTCGCCGGCCTGTCCGGCTCGGTCGGCGCCGTGATCGGCTTCCGCGCCGGCTGGGGCCTGGGCAACGCGCTCTTCATCGCGACCGCGCTCTCGACGATCGTGAGCGCGTCGAAGGGCTCCCTGGCGCAGGCGATCATCCTGTTCGAGGCCGCGCTCGGGCTCGGCATCGCGTCCGGCCCGCTCGTCGGCGGCCTGCTCGGCGAGCAGTCCTGGCGCGGCCCCTTCTTCGGCGTCTCCGTGCTGATGACGATCGCGCTCGTCGCGACCGCGATCTTCCTCCCGGCGACCCCGCCCGCCGGCCGTCGTACGACGCTCGCGGACCCGTTCCGGGCGCTGGCGTACCCGGCGCTGGCCGTGCTCGCCGTCGTCGCGGTCTGCTACAACCTCGGCTTCTTCTCGCTGCTCGCCGCCGGCCCGTTCGCCCTGCCCGAGGCCGGGATCATGGAGATCGGCTGGATCTTCTTCGGCTGGGGCCTGCTGCTCGCGTTCACGTCCGTCGTCGGCGCGCCGTGGGTGCAGCGCCGCCTCGGCACCGTGCCGGCGCTGATCGGCGCCCTCGCCCTGTTCGCGCTCGACCTGCTCCTGATGGCCGTCGGCGCCTCCACCTCGACCGTCGTGGTCGTCGGCATCATCGTGGCCGGCGCCTTCCTGGGCGTCATCAACACCCTCGTGACCGAGGCCGTCATGGGCGCGGCACCCGTGGAGCGGCCGGTCGCGTCGGCGGCGTACTCGTTCGTGCGCTTCACCGGCGGCGCGGTCGGTCCCTACGTCGCCCTCAGGCTCGCCGAGCACCAGGGCTCCGCGGCGCCGTTCTGGTTCGGCGGGATCTGCGTGGCCGTGGGCGTCGTCGTGCTGCTCGCCGGCGCGCGGACGATCTCGACCGCGCTCCACGGTACGCCGGCCGCACACTCGGCAGACGAGGCGCAGGCCGAGGCGCTCGGCGACCTCAGCTGAGGATCAGGCAGCTGCTGGACGCGTAGGCGACCAGCGCCCCGCGGCCGTCGTACAGCTTCGCCTCGGCGAGGGCGGTACGACGGCCGCGCTGCAGTACCGTCCCGACCGCACGCAGGCGGCCGGAGTCGACGGTGACGGCCTTGAGGAACTTCACCGTCAGGTCGAGTGAGGTGTAGCCCTCCCCCACGGCCAGCGTCGAGTGCACCGCGCAGCCGCACGCCGAGTCGAGGAGGGTCGCGAAGACCCCGCCGTGCATGCTGCCGATCGGGTTGTAGTGGCGCAGCTCCGGGTCGAGCTCGAAGATCGCCGTACCGCGCTCGGGGACCTCGAAGCCCACGAAGCCGAGGGTCTCGGCGATCGGGGCCGGCGGCAGGTGGCCGTCGAGGATCGCGTGCAGCTGCTCGTAGCCGTCGAGCGCGCTGGGGTCGACGGCCTGGGTCTGGATCGCGGACTCAGTCATGGGCCCATCGTCGCCGCCGCAGGCTGGGTCTGTCAATGAGACCCAGATCGCCTATGCTGGCCCCATGAGCTCCGTGGCCTCTTCTCCCCCGGCGCTGGCCTGGTCCGTCGAGAACTGCACCCTGGGCCGCACCATGGCGATCCTCGGCGAGCGCTGGACGGTCGTCGTGCTGCGCGAGGTCTTCCTCGGCGTACGACGCTTCGACGACATCCGCCGCCACGCCGGCATCCCGCGCCAGGTCCTCTCGAACCGGCTCGCCGCGCTCGTCGACCACGAGATCCTGAACCGCGTCCCCTACCAGGCCGACGGCGCACGCACCCGCCACGAGTACCGGCTCACCGCGAAGGGCCTCGAGCTCCAGCCCGTGCTGCTCGCGATCAGCGCCTGGGGTGACCGCCACCTCGCCGACCCCGGCGGCCCGCCCACGACCTTCGTGCACCGCGGCGACTGCGAGCAACCCGTGCACGTGGAGGTCCACTGCGCCGCGGGCCACCGCATCGACGACCCCCGTCAGGTCGCCACCCGCCCGGGCCCCGGCGTCCGCCCGTTCGAGGGCTGAGCCCCCACACCCGCCGAGTGTCGGGTCAGGAGGTCTTGCGGACCGACCACTCGCGGATCCGGTCGATCCGCTTCTGCAGCTGCTCGGCGTTCGCGACGGCGGCGGCCGGTCCCCCGCACTCCTTGCGCAGGGCGGCGTGGGTGATGCCGTGAGCCTGGCCGGTGCGGTGGTTCCACGAGGCGACCAGGCCGTTGAGCTCACGCCGGAGCACGGCGAGGTGCTCGTGGGTGGTGACGTCGGCGAGGGTGTCGGCGGGGCGTGCCGACTCGCTCTCCGGCGCCTTCGACCGGGTACGACGCCGGTCCTCCTGCCGCTGGCGCAGCAGCGAGCGCATCTGGTCCGGCTCGAGCAGGCCCGGAATGCCGAGGAAGTCCATCTCCTCCTCCGAGCCCACGTGGACCTCACCCTCGTGGCCGAACTGCGCGCCGTCGTAGAGGGCATGGTCGAAGCGGGCCTCGGAGCCGAGGGCCTCGAAGGGCAGTGCGTCGAGATCGTCGGATGCGGCGTCGCCGGCATTGGCCTCGGCGAGCAGGTCGTTCTCGGCGGCGAAGATGTCGCCGTCGGTGTTGACCTTGCGCTTCAGGACGTGGTCACGCTGGGCCTCGAGCTCGGCGGCGAAGGTCAGCAGGTTCGGGACGGACGGCAGGAACACCGAGGCGATCTCGCCGCGGGTCCGGGCGCGCACGAAGCGGCCGACGGCCTGGGCGAAGAACAGCGGGGTCGAGGTGGTGGTGGCCCACACACCCACGGCCAGGCGCGGGACGTCGACGCCCTCGGACACCATCCGGACCGCGACCATCCAGCGGCTGTCGTCGGCGGCGAAGGCGGAGATCTTCTTCGACGCGGCCTTCTCGTCCGACAGCACGACGGTCACCGACTCGCCGGTGATCTGCTTGAGGAGCTTGGCGTACGCGCGGGCGCTGTCCTGGTCGGTCGCGATGACCAGCCCGCCGGCGTCCGGGACGTGGCGGCGGACCTCGGAGAGGCGCTTGTCGGCGGCCTGCAGGACCGACGGGATCCACGAGCCGCTGGGATCCAGCGCGGTGCGCAGCGCCTGCGAGGTCATGTCCTTGGTCAGCGGCTCGCCGAGCGAGGCGGCCACCTCGTCGCCGGCGCGGGTACGCCAGCTCATCTGGCCCGAGTAGGCCAGGAAGAGCACGGGTCGGACCACGTGGTCGGCGAGCGCCTCGGCGTACCCGTAGGTGTAGTCGGCGACCGACGTCGGCACGCCCTCCTCGCCGGGGGCGTAGGTCACGAACGGGATCGGGTTGATGTCGGACCGGAACGGCGTACCGGTGAGGGCGAGGCGGCGGGCGGCGGGCTCGAAGGCCTCACGCACGCCCTCGCCCCAGCTGAGCGAGTCGCCGGCGTGGTGCACCTCGTCGAGGATGACCAGGGTCCGGAAGCGCTCGGTGCGGATCCGCATGGCGAGCGGGTTCACGCCGACGCCGGCGTAGGTCACGGCGACGCCGACGTAGTCGCTGGCGATCTTGCCGGCACCGGCGGAGTACGTCGGGTCGACCGGGATCCCCGCACGGGCGGCGGCCTCGGCCCACTGCATCTTCAGGTGCTCGGTCGGCGCGACGATGACCAGCCGGTCGACGACGCGACGGCCGAGCAGCTCCGCGGCGACGGTCAGCGCGAAGGTCGTCTTGCCGGCGCCGGGGGTGGCGACGGCGAGGAAGTCGCGCGGGTTGCGGGAGAGGTAGTCCTGGAGCGCGGCGGACTGCCAGGCACGCAGCGACGGCGCCGTGCCCCAGGCTGCCCGCTCCGGCCAGGCCGGACCGAGCGAGGTCATGCGTCGGGACCGGACCCTTCGTCGCCGTGCGGGATGCTCTCCCAGATCTCCTTGCAGTCCGGGCAGACCGGGAACTTCTCCGGCGCCCGGCTGGGGACCCAGACCTTGCCGCACAGAGCCACCACGGGGGTGCCCATGACCATCGCCTCGGTGAGCTTGTCCTTGTCCACGTAGTGCGAGAACCGCTCGTGGTCGCCCTCGTCGGTCGGGACGGTACGGCGGTCCTCCCGGACATCCGTGTCTGTCGAGAAGCCGATCGTGGTCACCCGGTCACTCTACCGGCGATCAGTGCCCGCCCGAGACATCGACGTCCACAGGCAGGCCGCGCCACACGAGGATCGCGACCACCATCGTGACCAACGCCCCAGCGAGTCCGACCACCCCGAACGCGTCCGTGTACGACGCCAGCGCCGCCGCCTCGACCGGCGTCCCGAGCGCGCCCGCGACGGACTCGACCGCCTCCGGCGCGGCACCCGCGGGCAGTCCGCCGCGGTAGACGAGTCCGGCGAGGCTGCCGAGCACCGCGACGCCGAGCACGCCACCGACCTCGTAGGACATCTCCTCGACCGCCGCGGCGGAACCGGCCTGGTGGACCGGGGCGGCGCCCATGATCAGCGCGGAGGCGAGCCCGAGGGCCGCCGTACCGAAGCCGACGAGGAGGAGGGCGATCGCGACGCCGGCGTAGGGCAAGGGCCGCGGGAGCAGCCAGAGCACCAGCAGGCCGGCGGCGAGCACGACGAGCCCGGCGACGATGACGTTGCGGGCGCCGAGGCGGGCCGCGACGGCCGGGGCCAGGGGCGGGCCGACCAAGCCCCCCAGCGCCATCGGCAGGAGCGCGACACCGGCGACGAGCGGCGACCAGCCCTGGACGAGCTGCAGCCACTGCGAACCCACGAAGAGCAGCGCGATCATCACGGTGCTGCTCACCAGGGCGGTCAGCACGCCCGCCCGGAACACCGGGTTCGCGAACAGCCCGACGGCCAGCATCGGCTCGTCCTGGCGCAGGCAGCGGCGGACGAAGGCGGCCAGGAGGAGCGCACCGGCGGCGAGCGCGAGCAGGGCCGTCAGGTCGACGCCCTCCTTGCCCAGGTGCTTCACGCCGTACACCGCGGCGACCATGCCGCCGACCGACAGCAGGACGCCGGCAGCATCCACCCGGCCGGGCCGCTCGGACCGGCTCTCGGGCAGCAGCGCACGGCCGGCCACGAGGGCGACCACCATCAGGGGCACGTTGACGAGGAAGGCGGCGTGCCAGCTGAACGCACTCAGCAGGGCGCCACCGACGATCGGGCCGACGGCACCGCCGATGGCGGCGGTCGCGGCCCACAGGCCGAGCGCGAAGGCCCGCTCGCGGGCATCGGGGAAGAGCGCGCGGATCAGCGACAGCGTGGCCGGCATGATCATCGCGCCGCCGATGCCGAGCAGGGCCCGGATCGCGATCACGTCGCCGGCCGAACGCGCCACGAGGGCGGCCAGCGAGGCGAACGCGAAGATGGCGAAACCGGTCAGCAGCATCCGGCGGCGGCCCCAGCGGTCGGCCAGCGCGGCGACCGGGACCAGCAGCCCGGCGAGGACGAGCGAGTAGACGTCGACCATCCACAGCTGGGCCAGCGCGCCGGCCTCGAGGTCGGCGGTCAGCTCGGGCAGCGCCACGTTGAGCACGGTCATGTCCATGACCACGACGAGCAGGCTGGCCGCGAGCACGGCCAAGCCGGCCCACCGGCGACGGGTGGTCGTGGGCGCGGGGGTGGGCAGCACGGCGGTCATCGCGCCACACCTCCGTCGAGGAAGGTCGACAGCACCAGGTCCGCGGCGTCACGGCGCGCGACGTCGCCGGCGACGAGCGCGTCGCGGACCGCGACGAGCAGGCCGTAGACGGTGTGCCCCAGCCAGCGGGCCGGCACGTCGGCGCGCAGCACGCCCGCGGCCTGAGCG
The DNA here is from genome assembly GCF_001428825.1 of Nocardioides sp. Root240. Lineage (GTDB taxonomy): Bacteria > Actinomycetota > Actinomycetes > Propionibacteriales > Nocardioidaceae > Nocardioides. Next base: position 209,906 of record NZ_LMIT01000013.1, read on the forward strand.
GCGGCGTACAGCGCGACCTCCTGGGCGAAGTAGACGTCGGCGCGGGCCTTGAGGTCCCCGTCGTTGAGCACGGTCAGGTCGGTCAACGCGATGCCGAAGTCCTCGGAGTCCGCGACGAACTGGCGCAGCAGCTCGTCGAGGCAGGCCCGGATCCGCTCCGGCTCCCCCGACGCGATCGCCCCCGGTACGTCGGCCAGCGCGAGGCTCTCGGACCAGCGGTCGAGCGAGCGGCCGCCGATCTCGCGCAGCAGGTCCTCGCGGCTGGCGAAGTGGCGGTGCACGGTCGCACGGCCGACGCCCGCAGCGGTGGCGATCTGCGCCATCGACGCGGTGGGATCGGTGGTCAGCAGCCGCTGGGCCGCGGCGAGCACCGTGTCACGGGTGGACATGAAGCCTCCTTGAATGAGACTTCAGTGTCTCACATGAGACATCGATGTCTCAACTCAGTTGAGCTCCGGATCCGCGGGCCGCGTCGCCTGCAGCGCGAGGTCGCCCGGCTGGCGGCGCAGGACGCGGCGCCGCAGGTCGGGCCCCTGGCCGCCGAAGACGTCCTCCACCTCCCCCGGTACGACGTACCAGCTCCCCTCCTCGACCTCGGCCTGGAGCTGCCCGGCCCCCCAGCCGGCGTACCCGGCGAAGATGCGGAGCCGGTCGACCGTGCCCTCGACGAGCTCGCGCGGGGTGTCGAGGTCGAGCAGCCCGAGCCGGCCCCAGAGCGGGCGGAAGCCTGCGGCACCCTCGCCGTCGTCGGCCGCGAGGGCCACCGCGAGGGCGCCGTCGGTCGACACCGGCCCGCCCTGGAAGAGAACCTCGGGCTCGTCGACCACGTCGCCCCAGTCACCGAGGACCTCGGAGACCGGCAGCGCCGACGGGCGGTTCAGCACGACGCCGAGCGCGCCCTCGTCGTTGACGTCGAGCAGGAGGACGACCGTGTCGACGAAGTTGGGGTCGAGCAGCGCGGGGCTGGCCAGCAGCAGGCTGCCGACGGCGAGCTCGGAGTTCCCCGGAGCGCTGGACATGTCGCCATCATCCCCCACCCGGGAACAGAACAGCCCCGGACCCGACGCTGGGAGGGAGGGTGCGTCGGGCCCGGGGCCGGGTCCTGGTGCGGCTGCGGTCAGGCAGCGATCACGGCGCGCAGGCGCTCGAGGAGCGTGCCGCGCACGACCGGCTCCTCGTAGGCGGCCTCCGGCGTGATGACCGGGATGCCACGGTGGAGCAGGCGGGCCCGCTCCTCCAGCTCGGCACCGATCCGCAGGCAGGCGTCCTCGCTGAGCAGGCTCGAGCGGCCGGCCATGACGGCCAGGAGGTAGTGCTCCTTCTCGGCGGCGGTCGTCATGGCCCGGGCCATGGCGTCGTCGAGGGGGTGCGCGCGGTAATTGTCGATGATCATCCGGACGCCCGCGAGCTCGTGGGCGGTGTTGCTCCACGCGACCGTCACGGCCTGGTCGAGGTCGACCGGCTGGTGGGCCAGCATCTGCTCGATGTTGCCCGACAGGCGGGTGTGCCACTTCAGCGTCAGCGAGGCCAGCAGGTCCAGCTCGTCGCGGAACGCCGTCGAGACGCCCTCGACGTCCATGGGCAGCACGCCGTCGCGACGGACGGATGAAGTGGCAATGACGGAGCGCAGGGTCTCGCCCCGGTTGTGGTAGGCCTTCCAGGTCATGGTCAGCTCCTGTTCGGTGGGCGGCTGTCAGATCTCGGGAAGAACTGGGGGTACCTGACATACCGCTGGTACGTACTATGAGTATGGCAAAGACCGGGGGTATGCCCTACGGAACGACGCCGTGATCCCGCCCACCTCGGGGGGTGACCGGTGTCACGGTCGGGCGTCACCGTTGCCTATGCTGAGGTGATGGCTAAGGCGTCGGTCTCCAAGCTCGTCCCGAAGGTTCCGGGCGTGGCCGGAGCGACCCGCCGCGCGGCGTACTCCGCCTCCACCAAGCGCGCGCTGGTCGACGTCGCGGAGAAGCTCTTCGCCGAGAAGGGGTACGCCGCGACCTCGCTCGACGCCATCGTCGCGGGCGCCCGGGTGACCAAGGGCGCGCTCTACCACCACTACTCCGGCAAGCAGGCACTCTTCGAGGCCGTCTTCGAGCGGGTCGAGCAGGAGTCGTCGAAGCGGATCCAGAAGGCGCTGCGCGCCGAGCGCGACCCGTGGCTCAAGGCCATCGAGGGCCTGCGCTCGTTCCTGCAGGTCGTGCAGGAGACCGGCTACCGGCGCATCGTGATCCAGGACGGCCCGGCGGTGCTGGGCTACGAGCGCTACCGCGAGCAGGAGGAGCGCTCGACGTACGCCAACATCGTCGAGATCGTCCGGGCCACGCTCGAGGCGGGCTCCTGGGAGCTGGACGAGCCGATGCTGCAGACCTTCTCGCGGATCTTCTTCGGCGCGATGTCGTCGGCCGGTGAGTCCGTCGCGACGTCCGAGGACCCCGAGGCCGCGGCCGGGCGCGTCGAGAGCGCCATCGGCTTCCTGCTCGCCGGCGTGCAGAGCCTGGTCGAGCAGGGCCACGAGATGCCCACCGTCTTCGACACCGTCGAGCTGGCCGAGGCCGACGAGGACGCCTGAGGCTCCCTGCGCCGATTTGCCGGAGCCAACGTCATAGGCTCCGTGGGCTGGAGCCCACGGAGCCTATGACGCAAGAAATGTAAAGGGGCTACTTGCGGTAGGTCACCGAGCCGGTGGACGCCGCACCCTTGCCGGGCACGAGCTCCAGCCAGGTCTTGCCGGCCGGGATCTCGATCGCGTTGCCGGCGGCGTCCTTGAAGATCAGCTCGGCACCCCGGTCGGCCTTCTCCCAGGTCGCGGCGATCGCCTGGCCGTCGTGGAAGATGACCGCCTTGCCGCGGCCCTCGAAGTGCGAGACCGGGACCGGGTTGCCGATCGGGTCGGTGTAGGGCGCCAGGGTCGTGCGCACGGTCGCGGCGATCACCGTGTCGGGCTTGAAGGCGTCGCCGTCGGCCATGTAGCCGTTCTGCAGGACGTAGGTCTTGCCGTCGTACTTCCACTGCGAGGTGCGCGACCCGGACAGCCGGACGTCGATCGAGGTGGCCGGCTTGCCGGCCGGGAGCGCGGTGTCGCCGAACGGGAGGTAGTCGGCGGGACGGCGGGCGCGGATCTTGGCGTCGGCGCCGATCGCCTTGAGGTTCGCCATCACGCTGTGCAGCGAGTCGTGCGTGCCGTCGAGGTCCCGGACGACGTGCGGGTTGTTCATGTCGATGAAGGTGATGCCGGCCTTGCGCAGGCCCCGGAGGGTGACGTCCGCGGCGCCCGAGGTGACGATCTGGGCGTCGAGCGGCTTGGCGATGCCGATGTCGGTCAGGCGCATCGAGCGGACCGGGCCGACCTTCTTGGGGAGCTTCTCGTAGTAGAGGACGGCGAGGCGCGTGATGCCGCCCTCGACCAGCTCCTCGACGACGATGTCGGCCTTGCTGACACCGAGCTGCGGGTAGCTGGCCTGCGAGTTGTCGATCTTGACGATGTACGCCGGGTGCTCGAGCGCAGCCGACGCGCCACCCTTCGTCAGCTCACCGGTGAGGGGCCAGGTCTCGGGCTCCGGCGGCGCGGTCGGCGACTGCGACGTGGACGCGTCGCCCTGGGGCTTCTCGTCCGACTTGTCGTCACCACCGCAGGCGGCGAGGACGAGGCTGAGCGCGACGAGCGAGGCGGGCAGGGCGGTACGAAGTGTCTTCACGTGCACCCCTCCAGTCTGACCCAGACCCCCGGAGTACGACGGAGCCGCCCCCGCGTGTCGCGGGAGCGGCTCCAGAGGCGTTGCTTTGCAGCGTGCGTGCCGGGCGCGTCAGGTTCCGAGCGAGATGCCGCCGTCGACGTAGATCGTCTGACCGGTGATGTACGACGACTCGTCGGCAGACAGGAAGGTGACCGCGGCCGCGATGTCTTCGGGGAAGCCGACCCGGCGGACCGGGTTGGCCTCGGCGTTGAGGCGGCGGAACTCGTCGACGTCCATCTTCAGCCGCGCGGCCGTGGCGTCGGTCATCTCGGTGGCGATGAAGCCGGGGGCGACCGCGTTGACGTTGATGCCGAACGGGCCGAGCTCGATGCCGAGGGTCCGGGTGAAGCCCTGGATGCCCATCTTGGCGGCGGAGTAGTTGGCCTGGCCGCGGTTGCCCAGCGCGGAGATCGAGGAGATGTTCACGACCTTGCCGTACTTCTGCTCCACGAAGTGCTTCTGCGCGGCCTTGGTCATCAGGAAGGCGCCCTTGAGGTGCACGCCCATGACCAGGTCCCAGTCCTCCTCGGTCATCTTGAAGAGGAGGTTGTCGCGGGTGATGCCGGCGTTGTTGACCAGCACGTGGATGCCGCCGAGCTCGGCGACGACCCGCTCGATGGCAGCGTCGACCGACGCGCCGTCGGAGACGTTGGCGCCGACGCCGATGGCCTTGGCGCCCTCGACCAGCGGGAGCTTCGCGGCGGCCTCGGCCGCGGCCGACTCGTCGAGGTCGACGATCGCGATGGACGCGCCCTCCTCGGCGAACCGGGTGGCGGTGCCGAACCCGATCCCGCGCGCTGCTCCGGTGATGACGGCTACTCGCCCGTCGAAACGACCCATGGGTGCTGACCTCTCAAGCTCGGTGGACGATCGGCCAGAGCCTACGACGCCAGGGCGGCGCGCAGGCGGGCGGCATACTCCGCGGACTCGCCATCGGCGTACTTGCGCCGCGGCCAGAAGAACCCACGCAGCCCGTCGCCCTTGGTCCGCGGCACGACGTGCAGGTGCAGGTGCGGCACCGACTGGCTGACGGTGTTGTTCATCGCGACGAAGCTGCCCTGCGCCCCGAGCCCGTCGACGACCGCGGTCGCGAGCCGCTGCGCCGCGGCCAGGAACCCGTCCCGCTGCGCTGCCGGGAGGTCGGGCAGCGTGACGTGGTGCTCGCGGGGCACGAGCAGGACGTGGCCCTTGAAGACCGGGCGCCGGTCGAGGAAGGCCATCAGGTCGGGCTCGTCGAGGACGACGTCGGCCTCGGCGTCGCCGGCGATGATCGCGCAGAAGATGCAGTCCGCCATGCGGCGAACCTATCCCCCGGCCCGACCGGGCCAGACGGGCCAGACGGGTCAGGCGGCGCCCTGCTGGGCGGCCCAGCCGTCGCGGGCAGCCACCGCGATGTCCGGGTTGTCGGAGAAGACCGCGTCGATGCCCGTGTCCAGGAAGGCCGCGACCTCGCCGGCGAGGTCGCCCTTCGCGTTCGGGTCGGTGCCGATGCGGTGGTTGGACGGCAGGAACTGGTTCTCGACCCGCATCGTCCAGGTCACGACCTTGAGGCCGGCGGCGTGGGCGTCGGGGACCAGCGTGCTCGGCGTACCGATGGCGCCGGAGGCGTCGCGCGGCAGGATCAGGTTCTTCGCGGGGGCGACCCACGTGGCGTAGGTCGCGATGTCGGCGAGGCCGGCGGGCTTCACCAGGTCGGCGTAGGTGGTGGTCGAGCCGGCGGCCTTCAGGTCGTAGGGCGCGCCGCTCCCGTCGACGAGCTGGGCCAGCGGCACGTCCGTCCTCGTCGCGAGCTCGCGCAGGTTGCCGGTCTCGAAGGACTGGATGACGACCTTCGCGTTCGCGCGGTCGAGGCCGTTGCGGCGCAGGGTGCGGACCAGCGGCTCCTCGAGCGAGAGGCCGATCGAGTCGAAGTACGTCGGGTGCTTGGTCTCCGGCGCGATGCCGATCCGGCGCCCGGTGCGGCCGGACTCGCGCTTCACCAGCGCGATGACCTCCTCCAGCGTGGGGATCTCGAACTGGCCGTCGTACCGGGTGTTGTCCGGGCGCACCTGCGGCAGACGCTCCTTGGCGCGCAGCGTCTTCAGCTCGGCGAGGGTGAAGTCCTCGGTGAACCAACCGGTGATCGAGGTGCCGTCGATGACCTTGGTGGTCCGGCGGCCGGCGAACTCAGGGTGGTCGGCGACGTCGGTCGTGCCGCTGATCTCGTTCTCGTGGCGGGCGACCAGCACGCCGTCCTTGGTGGAGACGAGGTCGGGCTCGACGTAGTCGGCACCCATCCGGATGGCGAGGCGGTACGCCGCGAGCGTGTGCTCGGGCCGGTAGCCCGAGGCGCCGCGGTGCGCGATCACGATCGGCTCACCGGCGGCGTGGCGGTCGGCGTGGTCCTGGCCGTACCCGTCACCGGGCGTCGCGCCGGCGGGCGCGGCGGCGGCGCCGAGGGCGACGACGGCGGAGGTGGTGGCGGCCATGAAGGTCCTCCCGAGGAGGGTCATCCGAGTCATGACCGGCAGCCGACCACCCGCAGGTGGCCCGGCGGGGAGCCGCCGGTGAACGCCAGTCGGTCACTCGGCGAGCACTCCCCCCGTTCGGAGGTACGGCGCCGCGCAGGCGCCCGCGACAATGGCGAGGTGGCTTACTGGCACCGCACCGCAGCGCACACCTTCGCCCCGACCGAGCACGTCGGCGGCGCGTGGGACCGCGCGACGCAGCACATCGCCCCTGCCCTCGGCGTGCTCGCCCACGAGGTCGAGCGGGACCGCGACGCGCGCCGCAGCGACGGGCTCGTCGTCAGCCGGCTGTCCTACGACATCCTCGGGACGGTGCCGATCGAGCCGATCGACGTCGGCGTGGAAGTGCTCCGTCCGGGGCGGACCATCGAGCTGGTGCAGGCCACGGCGTCGTACCGGGGGCGGGCGGTGGCGCTTCTGCGCGCCTGGCTGGCGGAGCCCTACGACACCACTCCCCTCGCCGGGACCGACCTGCCGTCGATCCCGGGGCCCGACGAGATGCAGCCGTGGGACATGGCGGGGCTGTGGCGGGGTGGGTTCATCGCGTCGATCGAGGTGCGCCGCAAGGAGCTCGGTCCCGGCCGGTCGATGGCGTGGGTGCGGACGCCGCACGCCCTCGTCGCGGACGAGCCGGTCAGCCGGCTCGCGGCGGTCGCCGGGCTGATCGACGTGACCAACGGGATCGCCGTGCGCACCGACCCGGAGCAGGTCGCCTTCCCGAACCTCGACCTCACCGCGCACTTCCTGCACGCCCCTGCCGACGGCTGGCTCGGCCTCGACACGACGCAGTCCTACGGGCCCGGTGGCATCGGCGTCACCAGCTCGAAGATGCACGACGAGAGCGGTCCGCTCGGGACCATCGCGCAGACGCTCACCGTGCGCCCGTAGATTGGCAGCATGCTCGTCGCCATCGTCGGGGGCCACGGCCAGATCGCCCGGCTGCTGCACCCCCTCGTCGTCGCCCAGGGCCACACGCCCGTCGCCCTGGTACGCCGCGAGGACCAGCGCGCCGTCTTGGAGGAGCTCGGCGCCGAGGTGCGCCTGCTCGACATCGAGTCGGCCGGGGTCGAGGACTTCGAGGCGGCCTTCGACGGTTGCTCCGCGGTGGTGTTCGCCGCGGGCGGTGGACCCGACGGCAACCTCGAGCGCAAGCGCACCGTCGACCTCGAGGGCTCGCTGAAGTCGATCGAGGCCGCGTCCCGCAAGGGGATCCGCCGGTTCGTGCAGGTCTCAGCGATCGACGTCGACGAGCCGGTCGCTGCCGACGCGGGCGAGGTGTGGGCGGCCTACGTCGCCGCGAAGCGCGACTCCGACCGTGCTCTGCGCGAGAGCCGGCTGGCCTGGACCATCCTGCGCCCGGGCCGGCTGACCGACGACCCGGCCACCGGACGGGTGGCGCTCGGCCCGGACGTCCCGCGCGGCCCGGTCACCCGGGCCGACGTGGCGGCGGTGCTCGCCGCGGTGCTGGACCGGCCCGACACGGTCGGGCAGCAGTGGAACCTGGTGGGCGGCGACGTCCCGGTCGATGAGGCCGTGGACGCCGCCGCCCGAGCCTGAGGCTCGTCGGCTCCCCCGGGTCAGACGGTACGTCCGCCGCGCCCGTTGAAGATCGACACGCCTCCGGGCCCCACCAGGAGTCCGACGACGATCAGCACGATCCCCAGGATGATGCCGCCCTGGATCAGGGTGACGATTCCGGCGATGACCAGGACGACTGCTGCCAGCCACAAGAGCGTGCCCATCTGAACTCTCCTCTGCCTTGCCCACCGGGAGGTGGGGTGTGCTCGGGAGGTACCCCGCGGAGCCGGGTCCAGCCCCAGGAAAGTCCGTCAGACAGCGGGCTCGTCGGTGTCGTAGCGCTCGATCGGGTCCTTGTCGCCGGTGAACGGCAGCAGCTGCACGACCACGACCACCACCGCACCGACGACGAGGCCGACCACGGCGGAGATGCCGGTGTTGGCGAGCCACGCGAGGACGCTGCCCAGGACGCCGTGGACGGCGTGCTCGATGTCGTGCTCGATGTCGTGGACCCACTCGTAGGGGGCGTGCCACCAGCCGACCTCGTCGAGGTTGGCGAGCAGGATGTGGCCGCCGACCCAGAGCATGGCGACGGTCCCGACGACCGAGATGATCGACAGCAGGCGCGGCATGAAGGCGACCAGGCCGCGGCCGACCTTCTGCGCCACGGCCGACGGGCGCTGGGCGAGGTGGAGCCCGACGTCGTCCATCTTCACGATCAGCGCGACCACGCCGTAGACCGCGACGGTGATGACGAGCGCGACGACCACCAGGATCGCGAGCCGGGCCCAGAAGGACTCGTCCTCGACCGAGGCCAGGGCGATCACCATGATCTCGGCGGACAGGATCAGGTCGGTGCGGATGGCGCCGGCGATCATCGTCTTCTCGGCCTCGGGACCGACCTCGGCGACGGGGGTGTCGTGCTCCTCGTGGTGCGAGAGCAGGTGCCACACCTTGTGGGCACCCTCGTAGGCCAGGAAGGTGCCGCCGATCATCAGGATGACGGGCAGCAGGTCCGGCAGCAGCTCGCTGAGCAGGAGCGCCGCCGGGAGGATGATCAGCAGCTTGTTGCGGATCGAGCCGATCGCGATCTGCTTGACGATCGGGAGCTCGCGCGCGGCGGCCACGCCCTGCACGTACTGCGGCGTCACCGCCGTGTCGTCGACGACGACGCCGGCGGCCTTGGCGGTCGCCTTGCCGGCGGCAGCGCCGACGTCGTCGACAGATGCGGCGGCCATCTTCGCGATGGCGGCGACGTCGTCGAGGAGTCCGAACAGGCCTGCGCTCATGGCGCGAAGGCTACCGGGCGGCCGGCACCGGCTCCGCTTCGACGGCTTCCTCACCCTCGCGTACGACGGCCGCGAGCTCCACCGCTGCACCGACCCGCTGCTCGGCCGTGGCGAACGGGTCCACCACGTGCCGCAGGGTCCGCTGCACCGGAGGTGCCGCCAGGCCAAGGGCGACAGCGACGCCGAAGCCGGTCGCGGCGGCGAGCGCGAGGACGGGGTGCTCGGCGGCCCAGGCCGGGAAGCCGGCGTACTCCAGGCCCTTCACGGCGAAGCCGTGGAACAGGTAGACGGTCATCGTGGCCGCGCCCATCCGGGTGAACCAGCCGCCCCGGCGCGGGACGACCGCCAGCCACGCGAACGTGCCGACCAGGCCGACCCCCATCACCAGCAGGCGGGTGAGGATCGCGGTCGTGTCCGGGACGCCGAGGAGCTCGTAGGGCTTCTGGTAGAGGTAGGCCGTCCCGGCCCACCGGTCCAGGTCGATCGCGAGCACGGCGAGCACCGCGAAGGCCACGACGCCGAGCAGCGCCGGGAACCGGCCCCGCAGCCACTCCAGCGACTCGGGCGTGGTCTTGAGGCCGAGCACGAAGAACGGCAGGAAGCCGAGGATCCGCGGCAGGTCCAGCCACGCGGTCCACTCCCCCGTCAGGTAGCCGCTGCCGACCGCGAGCCCGACCGCGACGAGGAAGGCACCCGGCACCGGCCGGAACAGCGGGGTCAGCAGTCGCCACACCACGAGCGCGAGCAGGTACCACATCGGGAAGTGCGGATCGAGCCACAGGTCGCCGAGCTGCTCGCCACCGACGTGCAGCCGGAACCACGCCAGCGCGCCCTCGAAGAGCACGTACGGCACGAGCAGCCCGGTGACGAGGTTCCACAGTCGGGCGGGGCTGTAACCGAACCCGCGCGAGAGGTAGCCGGACAGGAACACGAACGCCGGCATGTGCCACAGGTAGACGAAGTCGTAGAGGTGTCCCGCAACGACGTCGTCGGGCAGCAGTGCCCAGGTGTGGCCGAGGACGACGAGGACGATCAGCCCTATCTTCGCGTTGTCGAGCCAGGGGTCACGGGTCGCGGGCATCACCCCGTGGTACCCGACGAACCTGGGAGAAGACCGTGAGGAATCCCTCAGCGAGCTCAGTCGGCGACGAGACCCAGGCGCAGGTACTCCGCGGCGTAGGTGCCGTGGAGCAGCAGCGAGGCGTAGCGCGCGACCTCACCGACCGCCTCGGAGGAGACGTGCTCGACGCGGACGTCGTGGCCGAGCGCGGCCTCCTCGAGCCGGATCCGCTGGTCGCGGACGACCGGGTCGTCGACGCCGTCGTCGAGGATCACCAGGGCGGGCCGGCGGTCCCCCGTCTCGTCGGCGAACGGGTCGGCGAAGACGTTGCGGGGGCGCGCGGCCTCGACGACCGGGAGCAGGTGCTCGGCGTCGCCGGCGAGCGCCGTGCGTCCGGACGTACGACGGATCGACTCGGCCACGCGGCGGGCAGCGCGCGCCGCGAGCACCGACCCGCCCCAGATCAGCGGGCTGGCGTCGGCGAGCGAGATGGCCAGCATCTTGGCGGGGTTGATCGAGATGTCGCGGTGCGGCGAGCAGGCGATGGCGACCGCGTCGAGCGCCTCCGCGACCGCGTCGGGCTCGGCCGACGGGCCGAGCTGCACCTGGTCGAGGAAGGACAGCATCGCGACCGCGGTGGCGAGCTGGTCACCGGTGCTGGTGGGCAGCAGCGTCGTCCAGCGGCCGGTGGCATGCTCCGCGACGAGCGAGTCGCGCGGCGTCGCGACGACCAGCTGGCACCCGCGGCGCGCCGCCTCGGCGACCGCGAGCGCGGTGCCGGGGTCGCCGCCCTCGGGAGCGAGCACGACGACCAGGTCGAGGCCTCCGGCCCAGCCGGGCAGGGCCGGTGAGGGCCACGCCACGAAGGGCACCGGGCAGAACGGCTCGAGGACGGCCCGCAGCAAGCGCGAGTCCGGACCGGCGGCGATCACCGCCCGCGGGCGGGTCTCGCTCGCCCGCGACACGGCCTCCGCGATCGCGTCGGCGGAGTCACCGACCTCGCGTCGTACCCGCGAGCCGGACTCGGCCAGCGTGCGCAGCCGGAGGTCCGCCGAGGCGAGCGCGCCCTCGTCGTCCAGCCGGGACTCGTCGAACCAGACCATGGCGCGTCCTCCGATGCCGTCAGTCTCAGGCGGGCTTGCGGGCCTCGTCGACGAGCAGCACCGGGATGCCGTCGCGCACCGGGTAGGCCAGGCCGCAGCCGCCGCAGACCAGCTCGGTCGCGTCGCCAGCGGGGGTCACGGCGAGCTCGCCGTGGCAGGCGGGGCACACGATGATCGCCAGCAGCTCGGGCGAGATCTCGGCGTTCATCGCTCGCCCCGGATGGTGGCGAGGACCTCGTCGCGGACTCGGGCCATGGTGGGCTCGTCCTTTCCTTCGGCGTTGAGCCGCAGCAGTGGCTCGGTGTTGGAGGCGCGGACGTTGAACGCCCAGTCCGCGTGCGTGACGCTGAGGCCGTCGAGCTTGTCGATGCTCACGCCCTCGCGCGCACCCCAGGTCGACTCGAGCTCGGCCAGCACGGCCGCCTGGTCGGCGACGGTGCTGTTGATCTCGCCGCTCAGCGGGTAGCGCTCGTAGGAGGCGAGCAGGTCCGACAGCGGGACGTCGGCCTCGGCCAGGGCCGCCATCGCGTGCAGGGCCGCGAGCATGCCGGAGTCGGCGCGCCAGAAGTCGCGGAAGTAGAAGTGACCGGAGTGCTCGCCGCCGAAGATCGCGTCGGTCTCGGCCATGGTGGCCTTGATGTAGGAGTGGCCGACGCGGGTGCGGACCGGCGTACCACCGAGCTCCTCGACGATCTCGGGCACCGCCCGCGAGGTGATCAGGTTGTGGATCACCGTGGCGCCGGGCTCCTTCGCGAGCTCGCGGGCCGCGATCAGCGCGGTCAGCGTCGACGGCGAGACCAGCTCGCCGCGCTCGTCGACCAGGAAGCAGCGGTCGGCGTCGCCGTCGAACGCCAGGCCGATGTCGGCCCGCTCGGAGATGACCCGCTTCTGCAGGTCGACCAGGTTGGCGGGCTCGATCGGGTTGGCCTCGTGGTTGGGGAAGGTGCCGTCGAGCTCGAAGTACATCGGCACCATCTCGACCTGGCCGGCGAGCCGGTCGAAGACGGCGGGCGCGGTGTGACCGGCCATGCCGTTGCCGGCGTCGACGACGACCTTCAGCGTGCGGCCCTTGACGGGCGCCAGCGCGAGCAGGTGCGCGGCGTAGGCCTGCAGCACGTCGTGCGAGCCGATCGAGCCGACCCGGCCGCCGCTGGCGACGGGGGTGCCGGCCGCGACCCGGTCACGGATCTCGGCCAGGCCGCTCTCCATGCCGACCGGCTGCGCGAAGGACCGGCACAGCTTGATGCCGTTGTAGGCCGCCGGGTTGTGGCTGGCGGTGAACATCGCGCCGGGCAGCTCGAGGTGGCCCGAGGCGAAGTAGAGCTGGTCGGTCGAGGCGAGCCCGATCATCGTGACGTCCGCACCGGCGTTGGTGGCGCCGTCGGCGAAGGCCCCCGCGAGGGACGGCGAGCTCGGCCGCATGTCGAAGCCGACGACGATCGCGTCGGCGCCGAGCACCTCGACGTAGGCCGCACCGGCCGCACGGGCGAGGTCCTCGTCGAGCTGTTCGCCGACGATGCCGCGCACGTCGTAGGCCTTGAAGACCTTGCTGAGGTTCTCGGGGGAGGTCGTGGCGTGGGCCATGCCCCGAACCCTAGTGGACGGTCAGTCGGTCGTGAGCATGCGGAGGTGCCCCTTGCGGGCGACCTCGCGACCGCTCTCGCGGGGCTGCTCGACCGTCCGCGGCGGCACCGGCCGCGCCGCCTCGCGGACGGCGTTGGCGAGGGCGAGCAGGTCGTCGCCGCTGGGACCGGGCTGCTGGGTGCCGAGCTGGAGCCGGACCACCTCCCAGCCGCGGGGAGCCGAGAGCCGCTCGCTGTGCTGGTCGCACAGGTCGTAGGCGTGGGGCTCGGCGAAGGTGGCGAGCGGGCCGAGGACGGCGGTCGAGTCGGCGTACACGTAGGTGAGGGTCGCGACCGCGCGGCGCGAGCAGGCCGTACGGGAGCAGGTCCGCATGCCCTGCTGTGCCGGAATCGCGCTCACGCGGCAGACGGTACCGCCCGCGGCCGCATCTGCTGGATAGGCTCGCTGATCGTGGAGCAGGACGACGTCAGCACGCGCGTGGGACGGCCGCGGCGCGACCGCCGGGGACGCGGGATGCGGGGACCTGCCGTGCTCCCCCTGACCTGGCCCTCGTCCGAGCACCGCCCGCCGAAGCCCTACAGCCGGCGCGAGCTCTTCGACCGGATCCTGCTCGACGTCGTCTCCGAGATCGACGCGCGCTGGTCGGACCACCTCGGGCTGCTGGAGTACGCCGTCGAGGAGACCCCGCAGCTGCCCGACGACTGGGACTCCGCCCGGGTCCCGCTGTCGTCGCTCGTGCGCGGGTCAGGCGCCACGCCGACCCGGCTGGTCGTCTTCCGGCGTCCGCTCGAGCACCGTGCCCACGACCGCGCCGACCTCGAGGCGATCATCCTGACCGTCGTGGTCGAGCAGGTCGCCGAGCTGCTCGGCATCGAGCCGGCCGACGTGGACCCGCGCTACCCGGGCGACGACGACTGAGTTGATTGGGCGCTCGCTTCGCTCGCGCATGTCGCGCCGCCTGCCCACGCCGTTTCTTCCTCCCCCGCTCGCTCCTTCCTCGCTCGCTCCTCCGTCCAGAAACGGCGGGCGGCGCGGGGGTGACCCCCTCGAGTGGGCACGAACCGCAGAGATCCGGCCGTTTTTTCTGCGGTCTGTGACCAAACGAGGGGTCACCAACACGCAACGGATCGACACGCGCCGCGCGGCCGCCCCAGGAGCCACCGACCCAAGAGCCAGTGACGAACGTCAGCCCGCCGGAATCACGACCGGGATCTGCGCCTCCAGCTCGGCCGGCCGCACCCGCAGGGTCGCCAGGCCGGCGTTGCGGCCCCCGGCCGGCAGCAGCACGACGGCGCCGATCGGCGTGGCGCGGGAGAGCACGGTCACCGAGGTGGCCTGTGCGGGCAGCGCGAGGGTCACGGCGCGGTCGGCGCCGATCTCGACCTGCTTCTTCGCGAGCTCGCGTCCCCGGGCGTCGTACGACGTCACGTGGACCACGGCCGTCTTGCGGGCCCCGCCCAGGACGAGTGTCTTCGCACCCGTCGGCACCACGACCGCCGCCGGCTCGCTGACCTCGGGCGCCGGTGCGAGCAGGACGAGGTCGTCGTCGACCAGGCCGAGGAAGGAGGACGCGACCGGGCCGGTCGACTCCAGTTCGAGGCCGACGACTCCCTTGGCCACGGCACCGCGCAGCAGCTTGGACAGGTCCACGGTCTCCATCGCGCCTGCCGCGACGGTGATGTCCGGGGCGTTGGTCGGCGTGAAGGTGGCCTGCTCGGTCACCATCCGCAGCGACACGCGGACCTCGTCGTCGCCGGGGTTGGCGACGTACAGCGTGGCCTGCGCGGGCTTGTCGGGGATGCCGAGGAGCAGGCTGCTGGTCGCCGGGTCGGCGTCGGACGGAAGGAAGTCGGTGGTCACACGGCCACGGCCGAGCGGGTCCCAGGTGGTGCGCGCGGTCGCGGTCACCCGGCCGCGGACGACGGTCAGGTGCGCGGCGGTGGCCTCCTCGCGGGGCGCGACGCGTGCCAGGTCGAGACGCTTCACGCCGTGGGCCGGGACCTCGATCCCGCGCAGCGCCGGTTCCTCGACCGGGCCGGTGGCCCCGTGGAGGGCGAGGTCGACGACGGCGTCGCCGTCGTCGGGGTTCACGAGCTCCACGACCGTTGAGTGACGGGCGGAGGCGCCGATGCCGACGAACCACTCGTCGTACGACGGGGCACGGCACTCCGGCACGGCGAGCCTGCCCTCGCGTCCGGCCACGATGCCGGGAGCGGCCCTGCCGCGGCCGTCGACGACGGTCGGGCCGTTGCTCACGGGCACCACGACGCTGCTCCCCTGGGCGACCGTGATCGCCTTGCCCTGGCGGGTGGTGACGCTGGCGGAGTTGCCCCGGACGCGGGGCGCGGTGGCGACGGCGAGCTTGCCGCCGGGAACGTCGGGGGTCCGCGTGACCCGGACCGTGCCGGCGTCGTCGAGTCCGCTGGGGCACACGACCGTCGCCGAGGTGAGGGCCGACGTGGTGGGCGCCTGGGGTCCGCCGACGGGGTTGTCCTCGCGGCCGATCAGGCCGACGCTGATCGCGACGACCGCGGGCGCGAGGATCGCGAGCGCGACGAGCAGGTCGATCCGGCGCTCGCGCCCGGTGGAGGCGCGACGTCCGGTGGCCTTCGGGGACTGCCCGGACTGGTCAGTCATCACGACTCCTTCGGAGCGGAGGCAGGGCGAGCACGACGAGGACGGGGATCGCAGCGGCCTGGACGACCAGCAGCAGGACGCGGATCCACGCGTGGTGGCTCGGCAGCGGGCCGGGGGCCGGGTCGACCTGCCAGGCGCGGGTGCCGCGGCTGGAGCTGGCCTGGTCGAGACCGGTGGTGGCGTCGAGGCTGGCGGCGACGGCTCCGTCGGCGGGCGCGGCCTGGACGACGTAGAGGATGCCGCGCTCCGACAGCTCCTGCACGGCGTCGGGGTCGGGGGCGGTGACGAGGCTGCGGATGATCGCGGTGACCTCGTCGTCCTCGGGCGTGAGTGCGGCGATCTCGTCCTCGCCGACGGTGCTGCCGTCGCCGCGGTGCACCTCGTAGGACAGGCCGTCGGCGATGCTGCCCCGCAGCACCAGCACGCCGAACTGGTCGGCGTCCTCGGCTCGCTGCGCCATGTAGACGGGTACGTCGGACGGCGGGTCGTCGGTCAGGTCCTCGCCACCCCAGCCGGCGAACCAGACCAGGCCCACCAGCGGGGCGACCAGGCCGACGAGGCCGGCCGCGGCCAGCCCGGCCTGGACCGGGCGGAGCTGGTCGCCGAGGTGGTGCAAAGAGAAACCGCCGAGCAGCGCGGCCGTGAGCCAGGCGCCCTGCAGCAGGAGGAGCACGATGCCGAGGCCCGGCTGCTGGCCGCCGCCACCGGCGATGTCGACCGACAGCAGGGCGAGCGGGAGGCCGACGAGGGCGGCGACCGCGGCCATCACCCAGCAGACCACGACGGGGATGCGGGTCGCGGCGGGGATGAGGGAGAGCAGGGCGAGCACCGGGAGCACGAGGCCGACCGCGGCGGGCGCCCCGAGGTCGCCGAACCGGCCGGTCAGCAGGTCCCAGCCGGACGAGGCCGCCGTCGGCCAGCGACCGACATCGAGCAGCAGCCCGCCGGCGCCACCCTCGAACACGGCCGGCAGCCACCACGGGACCAGCACGAGCAGCGGGACGACGAGTGCGGCGACGGGCGGTCCCCACACCGAGCGCTCGCGGACCTCGTTCGGGATCAGGCGCACGGCGGAAGCCAGCAGCACGCCGATGAGCACCGCGAACACCAGCCACGACGGCGGGGCCACCGCGGTCAGCAGTGCCAGCGCCAGGCCGGTGCGCCAACCCGCGCGCCAGCGGTGGGCGGCATCGGGGTCGGCGAAGCCGAGGGCGGCGTGCGCCAGCCACGGCAGCACCGCGGCCGCGACCACGACGCCCCAGCGGCCGCCGCCCCACGCACCGGAGGCGAGCGGGACCAGCGCCCAGGTGACCGAGCCCCAGAGCAGCAGCCACCGCGGGGCGCCGTACGGGGAGACGAGGCGACCCGCGACGCGCAGGAAGCGCCACGCCCCCCACAGCGCGATCGGTGCGGCGAGGGCCATCAGCAGGCTGATCAGCAGCGACGGCCCGACGGGGAGCGCGAGGACCGCCAGCGGCAGGACGTACGCCGGCGCGGGCAGGCCGGAGCCGAAGCCGATCGGGTGCCAGCCCTCGAGGTGCAGCCGCCACCAGTCGCCGGCGCCGGCCGGCGTCGGGGACAGCGCTCCCCCGCTGACACCGCCGACGACGTCGCGCACACCGATCAGCAGCGCCAGCACGACCACCGCGGTGGCCAGGGCGTAGGGATTGGTGAAGAAGCGGACGACCCAGCCGGTGTCCGCGAAGTCCTCGTCCTCGTCGCGGTGGCGCGCGGCGGGCGGCGCCGTCGCGGCATCCCGCTCGGCGGCCGCGGCCCGGCGCCGGTCGGCGACGTCGGCAGCCTGGTTGGTCGCGGCGGCGACGAGGTCGCCGAAGAAGTCGAGGCCGTGGCGGTAGGGCAGCCACCACGGGGCCAGCAGGCGTCGTACCCGCTCCCGGTCGGGGCCGTCGGCCCCCCGCAGTGCCTGCACCGCCTCGGCGCGGGTGCGGCGGGCGGCCATCACCTTGCCGGGATGGCGCAGCACGCTGACCAGCGCGGCGAGCTCGTCGAGCGCCTCGCCGACCGCGCGGACGCAGAGCAGGCCCAGCGCGCGCAGCGCGGTGCCGAGCACCAGCCGCAGCACCTGGAAGGGCAGTGCCACGGAGCGCACGTTGGCGAGCAGGGTGAACAGGGCGGCGCGCCGCTCCTGGAAGTGGGTGTGCCGACCGGTCAGCGGCGTGCGACGGATCCCGCGGTGCGCGGCCTCGGCGTGGAACACGACGGCCCTCGGTACGACGAGCGTCGTCCGCCCGGCCGCGGCGGCTCGCCAGCCGAGGTCCAGGTCGTTGCCGAAGATGGGCAGCGCCGCGTCGAAGCCCCCCAGCTCCTCGAGCACGCTGCGCCGGACCAGCATGCCGGCGGTGTTGACCGCGAAGACCTCGTGGACGTCGTCGTGCTGCCCCTGGTCGTACTCGCCACGCTCCAGGCCGGTCTCGCGCCGGCCGGTGCCGCTGATCGTGACGCCGAGCTCGAGCAGGCGGCGCAGCGAGGGCCACTCGCGCAGCTTGGGGCCGAGGATGTCGGCGTCGGGACGCTGCTCCGCGACGGCGAGCAGCTCGGCGAGGGCGGTCGGCGACGGGTTCGAGTCGTCGTGCAGCAGCCAGACCCACTCGGGATCGCGACGGGCCTCGGCCAGCGCCTGCAGCCCGTCGGCCACGGCGTCCGGGAACCCGGCGGTGGCCGGCAGCCGGCGGATCGCGAGCGGGACGTGCTTCTCGAGCGCGTCCTTCACCAGCTCGGCGCTGTCGTCCTTGCTGCCGGTGTCGATCGCGACGACCGAGTCGAGGGGGGCGCTCTGCGCACGGAGGCCGGCCAGGACGTTCGGCAGCCACGAGGCACCGTCGTGACTCACGAGGAGGACGGCGACCCGGGCTTCGTGTGACACGAGGTCAGACCCTACGTCGCACGGTCCGAAGGGGGCGAACCGTGGCGCGGGGCCTGACCGATGTCACACGGCGCGCTTCTTGAGCTTCCTCCGCTCGCGCTCCGAGAGCCCACCCCAGATGCCGAAACGCTCGTCGTTGCCGAGCGCCGCCTCCAGGCAGTCCATGCGTACCTCACAGGTCTGGCAGACCTTCTTGGCCTCGCGCGTCGATCCCCCCTTCTCGGGGAAGAACGCCTCGGGGTCGGTCTGCGCGCACAGCGCGCGCTCCTGCCACCCCAGCTCTTCGGTCTCTGCCTCGACCAGGAACAGTTCCCTCACGATTTCGCCCCTTACGACTCGACCCGTGCCCGAACGACACACGTGGAATTACATACGTGTCATACCCAAAGAGTCAAGGCCGAGTCTGCTATACACCGCCCCGCAGGACGATCGTCCCTGCCTTCAGGGCAGAGTTCTCCCCCGTGGACTCCAGCACGACGTCATCGGATGTGACACTGCGCAACATCACCGTCCTGTCGGGCGGCATGGGCGGTGCGAAGTTCCTGCAGGGACTCCTGCACGGGATCTCGGCGGGCCTGCTGCCCGGGGTCGCCCCGGACGCCAAGGTCACCGTCATCGCCAACACCTGCGACGACTGGTGGGTCCACGGGCTCAAGGTCTGTCCCGACCTCGACACCGTGATGTACACCCTCGGCGACGGCATCGACCTCGAGCGCGGGTGGGGCCGGCGCGAGGAGACGTGGAGCGCCAAGGACGAGCTGGCGGCGTACGGCGTCGAGCCGACCTGGTTCGGCCTCGGCGACCGCGACATCGCGACCCACCTGGTCCGCACCCAGATGCTCGACGCCGGCTACCCGCTCTCGGCCGTGACGGCAGCGCTGTGCAAGCGGTGGCTCGAGCCGGTGTACGGCGACCGGCTGGAGCTGCTGCCGATGACCGACGACCGCGCCGAGACCCACGTGGCCGTCGCCGACGCGGAGGCGGCCAGCGGCCGGCGCGTCGTGCACTTCCAGGAGTACTGGGTCCGGCTGCGCGCCGGGGTGCCCGCCGAGACGCTCGTCTTCGTCGGCCTCGACCAGGCCACGCCGGCACCCGGCGTCCTCGAGGCGATCGCCGGCGCCGACGTCGTCTTCCTGCCGCCGTCGAACCCCGTCGTGTCCGTCGGCACCATCCTCGGCGTGCCCGGGCTGCGCGACGCCATCCGCGCGACCGGGGCCCGGGTCGTCGGCCTGTCCCCCATCGTCGGCTCCTCGCACGTGCGGGGCATGGCCGAGCAGATGCTCACCTCGATCGGCGTGGAGGTCAGCGCCGCCGGCGTCGGCCTCAACTACGGCGCCCGGTCGGCCGGCGGCGTCCTCGACGGCTGGCTGGTCGACGAGCGCGACGCCGACCAGGTGGCCCGGCTGGAGGCGGCGGGGATCGCCGCGGCCGCCGTGCCGCTGATGATGACCGACCACGACGCGACCGCTGCGATGGCCGCGGCCGCGCTGGCGCTCGTGGCCGGCTGATGGGCGGCACGCTCAGCGTCCTCGCGCCCGACGGGGTCCCTGAGATCGGCGCGGGCGACGACCTCGCCGATCTCCTGGTCGCCGCGCTCGCGCCCGAGCAGGTCCTCGACGGCGACGTCCTCGTCGTCACCAGCAAGGTCGTCAGCAAGGCCGAGGGCCGGGTCGTCAGCGGCGAGCGCGAGGCGTGGATCACCCGCGAGACGCTGCGCCTGGTCGCCGTCCGCGGCGCGACCCGGATCGTGCGCAACCGGCTCGGGCTGACCATGGCCGCTGCCGGGATCGACGCCTCGAACGTGGCCGCCGGGTCCGTCGTCCTGCTGCCGGAGGACCCCGACGCCTCGGCCCGCGCGCTGCGCGCCGCCGTCCGCGAGCGCACCGGCGCCAACGTCGGCGTGATCGTGACCGACACCGCCGGGCGCGCGTGGCGGGAGGGCCAGACCGACATCGCGATCGGCGCCGCCGGCCTCGTCGTGCTCGAGTCGTTCGCCGGCCGCGTCGACGCCCACGGCAACGAGCTCGCGGTCACGGCCCCCGCCGTCGCCGACGAGATCGCTGCCGCCGTCGAGCTCGCCCAGGGCAAGCTCGGCGCCCGCCCCTGCGCACTGGTCCGCGGCCGTGCCGACCTGGTCCTGCCCGTGGGCGAGGACGGGCCCGGTGCCGCCGCCCTGATCCGCCCCGAGGGCACCGACCTGTTCGGGTACGGCGCCCGGGAGGCCGTGCTGCGCGCGATCGGCGGAGCCGCCGAGGACCGCGCCCCGTTCGGAGCCCCGGTCGGCCACGGAGAGCTGCTCGACGCCCTCGCGCGGGCCGGCATCGCCGCCCAGGCCGGGCCCGACGGCACGGTCCTGTGCCCGGCCGACCGCAGGGCCGCGGTCGACATCCTGGCCTTCGCGCACGGCTGGTCGGTGGCGGAGTTCGACACCGGCCTGCGGTTGCAGCCACTCAGTCCGTAGACTCACCGCGTTCCGCGCACCCACCAAGACGAGGTACCCCGCACCGTGGCCAAGTCCAGCAAGTCCGAGAAGTCGGACCGTCGCCAAGTCATCGAAGAGATCCGGCGCAAGCAGAAGAGCGCCGACAAGCGTCAGGGCAGGGCGATCATCGGTGTGTGCGTGCTCGTCGCACTGCTCATCGTCGGCGCCGCTGCGTGGAGCCCGGTCAAGACCGCCATCGAGAAGGCGCGCTACTCCGGCAAGGACCTCGCCGACATCGGCGCGCCCGCGTCCACGTGCGGCAAGGTGACCGAGGAGGAGGCCACCGGCAGCGGTGACCACGTCGACAAGTCGGAGCAGGTCAAGTACGACCACGCCCCGCCGGCGTACGGCAAGCACTGGAACGAGGCCGGCCTCGCCCCGGCGCCGATCACCGACCGCTACTACACCGAGGGCACCCGTCCCGAGCTCGAGTCGCTCGTGCACAACCTCGAGCACGGCTACACGATCCTCTGGTACGACGACACCGCCGCCGACGACTCCGGCGAGATCGCCGCGATCAAGGCGATGGCCGCGACCCTCGACGCCAACGACACCAACCAGCGGCTGAAGTTCAAGGCCGCCCCGTGGACCAAGGCGGACAGCAAGGAGACCGGCAAGGGCTTCCCGAAGGGCATGCACGTCGCCTTCACGCACTGGCGCAACGACGCGGCCGCCAACAAGTCCTACGGCGTGTGGCAGTACTGCTCCGAGGCCAGCGGCGCCGCCCTCAAGCAGTTCATGACGGACTACCCGTTCACCGACGCCCCGGAGCCCTTCGTCTACTGAGGCCGCCGCGCGTGAGCCTGCGAACGCGCGGATGAAGGCCGAAGGTCGAGGAGCGTCGGCTCAGACCCGAAGCGAAGCGAGGGACTGAGCGACGCGTCACGAGACCAGGTGAGCCGGTGCCGGGACTGTGGGACACAGTTCCAGCACCGGCTCACGGCGTCTCGTGACGGTTGCTGCGCAACCTCCTCGACGAACGAGGACGGCTTAGGTCAGCTCGCTCCTGCCCTGGTCCTTCAGCGCCGCGACGACGTTCTTGACCTCCTGCGCGCGGGCGCGGGTGGTGACGAGCAGCGCGTCGGGGGTGTCGACCACGACGATGTCGTCGAGCCCGATCACGGCGACGGTGCGGCCGGAGCCGGGGACGACGATGCCGCTGCTCCCGATCACCTGGGCGAGGGCGGGGTCGCCGAGCACGGTGAGGGCCTCCTGCTCGCCGAGCAGGGTGGCGAGGGAGTCGAAGTCGCCGATGTCGTCCCAGCCGAAGGCGCCGGGGACCGTGGCGACCTTGCCGGCGGCCGCGGCGGGCTCGGCGATCGCGTGGTCGATGGCGATCCGCGGCAGCTTCTCCCACAGCTCCCCGAGCCGCTCGGGCTCGGCGGCGATGGCGCGCAGGTTCGCGGCGAACGCGGCGTCCTGCTCGGCCAGCAGGTCGAGCAGCACGGTCGGGCGCACGACGAACATGCCGGCGTTCCAGCGGTAGCGACCGGTGGCGAGGTACTCCTCGGCGACCGAGACCGACGGCTTCTCGACGAACTCGACGACCCGGCGCACCGACGGGTGGCCCTCGAGCACGTCGCCCTGGTGGACGTAGCCGAAGGCGGAGGAGGCGAAGGTGGGCTCGATGCCGATCGTGACCAGCCAGCCGTCGCGGGCAGCGGCCGCCGCGTCGGCGACCGTCGCGTGGAAGCGGGCGTCGTCGACGATCACGTGGTCGGCCGCGAACGAGCCCATCACCTCCGCCCCGCGCCGCTCGAGGACGGCGGCGGCGAGGCCGATCGCGGCCATCGAGTCGCGGGCCGAGGGCTCGGCGATGACGTTGTCGTCGGGCAGCTGGTCCAGCTGGCGGCGTACGGCGTCACGGTGGGCGGCGCCGGTGACGACCATCAGACGGTCCCCCACCACCGGCGCGAGCCGGTCGTGGGTCTGCTCGAGCAGCGACCGACCGGAACCGGTGAGGTCGTGCAGGAACTTCGGGGAACCCGAGCGGGACAGCGGCCAGAGCCGGGTGCCGGCCCCGCCGGCGGGGACCACCGCCCAGAAGCCGGGGATCTCGTCAGCGACCATGCGCGGCACCCTATCTTTGACGGGTGACCACTGGGACGCCGACCACTTTCCACGACGTCCTCAGCCGACGGCTGCGCCAGGACCCGGGCCGCCCGCTGGTGACCTTCTACGACCACGAGACCGGCGAGCGCGTCGAGCTCTCGGTCACGACGTGGGCGAACTGGGTCGCCAAGGCCGGCTCGCTGCTGGTCGACGAGCTCGGTCTCGAGCGCGGCGACCGGATCGGGATCGACCTGCCGCCGCACTGGCTGGGCACGGTCTTCCTCGGTGCCGCGTGGAGCGCCGGGCTGGTCGTCGTACCGGAGCCGGAGGTGGGCAGCGACCTGGCCGCCGTCGTGTGCGGGCCCGACAGGGTCGAGGGCTGGGCCGGTGAGGCACCCGACACCGCCGTGCTCGCCTGCGCGCTGCTGCCGCTGGGCGTCCGGTTCAAGGACCCGCTCCCCGCGGGCGTCAACGACGTCGGCGTGGAGATCTGGTCGCAGCCGGACGCCTTCACCCCGTGGGACCCGCCGACCGGCGACGACCTCGCCATCGCACCCGGCACGTCCCAGGCCGAGCTCTGGAGGGAGGCAGCCGCCGGCACGTTGGTCGGCGGCGGCCGCCTCCTCTCGGTGGCGAACCCCGTCACGGAGCCCGCCTCCTTCTGCGAACCGCTCACCCAGGGCGGTTCGCTCGTCCTGGTCGCCCGGGCCGTGCAGCAGCTGCTCGAGGCGGCGTACACCGCCGAGCGCGCCACTGCCCGCTTCCCTGCCTGAGCGACCAGGACGGGCTTGCCCCCTACCCCATGAGGTCGTACGTCGTCGTCGTGGCCAGCGGGACGGGCGCGGCGAGGCTGGTGGCCGTGCCCTTGAGCAGGTAGTACTTGCCGGCAGTCGTGCGGGCGACGAGGTCGCTGTGCCAGTCGCCGTTGACGCTGGGCACGCCGACCAACCGGTCGTAGCCGTCGGCGGTCTGCGGCAGCAGCCGCGTCGAGGTCCATCCACCCGGGCCGTTGCCGAAGTAGACCGTCAGCTTCGAGCCGTTGCGCACGATGCTGTCGGGCGCCCCGTCCTCCTTGTTCCAACGACCGGCGGCGATGTGGGCGCTGCCCGTCACCGCGGAGTACGCCGGGTAGCTGTTGCCGAACCCTCGCAGGCCCCGTCCCGGGATGATGCGCATCGCCGCGCCGCTCTTCGCCTCGGCCATCAGGTCCGGCCAGCCGTCGCCCGTCATGTCCCCGACCGGCGCGATCAACCGCCACGCCGACGTACCGGTCCGGATCACGGTCGGTGCGGCCAGCTTGCCGTCGCCGAGACCGCGGAAGAGCACGAGTGCCCCGTCGCTGGTCCGCTGGCCCAGCACGTCGGCCTTGCCGTCGCGGTCCCAGTCCCCGGCCCGCCAGACCTGCTTGAGGCCCGCGAAGCTGCGCCCGGTGTCGACGACCGGCGCCAGCTTGTAGCGGCCGTCGACGTTGACGACCGGCGCGATCACGCCGCGCCCGTCGCCCTTGCGCCGCAGCACCAGGTCGGGCAGCGCGCTGCCGGTGAAGTTCGACTCGACGTCGCGTCCCCTCCACGACTTCTGCAGGGCCTGTGCCTTCGTGCGGATCGTCGGGATCATCGCGTAGAGGTACTTGCCGGGACAGGCCGTCTGGCCGGCGTCACGGTGGCCGTTGATCGCCTGGAAGGTCTTGGAGCCCACCCGCTGCGCGGTCGAACCGGCCGAGACGCCGTGCAGCGACAGCTTCCACGCGAACAGCTGGGCGTACGCGGTGACCATCGCGCTGCTCGGCCTCGCGACGTCGTAGTTGCCGATCGCCGACATGGCGAAGGAGTACTGGTTGTAGCCCTGGGTGTGGGCACCGACGACCGGGCGGTCGACGCCGCCGTACCGGCCCTCCCAGATGCGGCCGAACTTGTCGACGAGGAAGTTGTAGCCGATGTCGCTCCAGCCCCGCGTCCGCACGTGGTAGCTGTAGATGCCGCGGATGATGCCGGGCACCTGGTCGGCCGTGTAGTTGTTGGCGTTGACCGTGTGGTGGACGAAGCCCGCGTGCACCTCGTAGTAGCTCAGCGACGGCTTGTCGCGCAGGCTCTCGTCGGCACCCCACTGGGCGCGGGAGTAGATCTTCGGCTTCGGGGTGAACACGCCCGCCTGGAGGGAGAGGTCGTCGGTCGTGGTCGGCGGCTGCTCGACGGAGTCGTCGGTGCCCGGGTCGGTCGGGGTGACGGGGTCCGTGCCGTCCGTGCCGTCCGCGGCGGACGTCGCGAGCTTCGCGGTGTCGATCGCGGGCTGCTCCGTGGCGGTCCTGTCGGCCTTGCCGGGGTCGATGACGGCGAGCTTCATGTCGGCCGGAGCGCCGTCGTCGGTGGTCACCTTGACCTGGACCGCGTCGACCTCGCCGACCAGCAGCGCGTCGGTGCCGGGGCGGGCGTTGCGGCCCTCCGCCGTGCGCGGGTCCGGGCCGTGCTCGTCGTGGTACTCCGCGTCGGTCCAGCCCGACCAGGCGTTCCCCGTCCTCGTCCGGACCTTCACGTCGATGGCGTCGTCGGCGACGTGGGAGCCGGGCGCCCAGGTGACGCCGACGGTGCCGTACCCCTCGACCGGCACGACGTCGCTGTCGATCACCTCGCCGCCACCGGCCGTCGCCCGCTCGCTCCCCCGCACCGTCGTCCGGGCGTGCGAGGCACTCGCGCCCTTCGACGTGGTGAGCGCGTACTGGTCGACCTCCGCGTCGACCGGCGCCGTCGGCACCTCGACCGGCGCCGCCTGCAGCGCGACCTGGCTGGGAACGACGTCGACCGGCTGCGCCGGCCGGACGTCCATCGTCACCGTGCGCGCCGCCGGCGTCAGCACCGCGACCACGACGGCGAGCGCCAGCAGCTGCTGGCTGAGGGTGACGAATCGCAGCCGGCGCGACCGCTCGGGACGCTCGGTGAGGTACGACGACATGGGCCTGCTCCAGACGTTTGTGTGCCGGGGAAGTTGTCACACGAGTAGCAACTTTCACATGCGTCACACGCGTCAGGGAAGAGGTCGTGAGTAACTACAAACGTGTAATTTCCAGTCGACACGCCGACGACATGCAGAAAGTCAGATCGGACGTCGCAGCGGCGTGCTGAGGGGTCGACACAGGGCGGTGAGACACCTGAGGCTCGGGTTCGGGATCGTCCGTCGGGTGGTGGGTCGGGTCCGGCGGCCGGGTTGCGGCCGGCTTGGGGGTGGTGGCGCGTGGTGACCCCCTCGAGTGGGCACGAACCGCAGATTCCGGGCCGGTTTTTCTGCGGTCTGTGACCAAACGAGGGGTCACCAACGCCCAACAGGCCAGAACGGGCCGGGCGGCCGCGTCAGCGGCGCCCTTCGGGCGTCCTTGACGCCGGGGGTCGGTCGGCTACCGCGCGGCCGCCCGCAGGAGCCACCGAACGACCAGACGGCAGCACGAGCCCGTCCCAGCACCACGGCCAGAGGCCTCGGCACGGGATCCCTCAGATGTCGTTGCCCATCTGCTCGTCGGTGAGCTCCTCGCCGTCCTCGGGAGTGTCGTACTCGAGGTAGTGGATGGCGGCCTTCGGGTCTCCGTCGAACCCGAGCCTGCCCTGCTCCAGGACGATCACGCGGCTGCACATCCGCTCGACCGATGCCGGCGAGTGGCTGACGTAGACGAGCGTCCGGCCCGAGTCGCGGATCTGCATCATCTTCTTCATGCACTTGCTGCGGAAGGGCTTGTCACCGACCGCGAGGACCTCGTCGGCGAGGAAGATGTCGGAGTCGACGTGGACGGCGACGGCGAAGCCGAGGCGCGCCTTCTGGCCCGACGAGTAGTGGCCGACGGGGGCGTCGAGGAGGCGGCCGAGGCCGGCGAACTCGACGATGTCGTCGTACTTCCGCTTGAGCTCGCGCTCGGTCATCCCGAGGATCGCGGCGTTGAGGACGAGGTTCTCGGAGCCGCTGAGCTGGGGGTGGAAGCCGGCACCGGTGGCGATCAGGCCGGCGATCCGGCCGCGGGTCAGCAGGCTGCCCTGGTCGGGGCGCATGACACCGTTGATCATCTTGAGCAGCGTGCTCTTGCCGGAGCCGTTGAGGCCCATCAGGCCGATGGACTCGCCCTCCTCGACGGTGAAGGAGAGGTCGTCGATGGCGTTGAACCGGTCGCTGGTCTTGTGTCCGCGAGCCTTGGCGACCGTGACCTCCTTGAAGGTCCGGTGGTAGCGGAGCGTGAACTCCTTGGTCACGTTCTCCGCGACGATCGACGTGGCCATGTCAGAGACGCTCCGGGATCTTGTTCTCCAGACGGGTGAAGACCCACTGGGAGAAGGCCAGGATCACCAGGCAGCCGAGCAGGGCGAGCACGCCGTGGGTGATCAGGTGGTCGGGCATCATCGGCCCGCCGTAGTGCTGCTCGATGCGCACCCGGTCGGCGTCCGGCACGGTCCCGACCCAGAACGCCCGTTGGAACAGCACGACGGCGTCCGCGAGCGGGTTGAGCAGGTAGAGGTCGGCGAACCGGCCGAAGCGGTCGTGGACGATGACGTACGGGTACATCATCGGCACGCCGAAGCGGACGAAGTTCGTCAGCACGTTGACGATGTTGCCGAAGTCGCGGAAGAAGACGTTGGCAGCGCTGAACAGGAGCGCGCCGGACAGGCCGATCGCGGCGATGATCAGCAGCGCGAGGGCCAGGCAGAGCATCCCGACGGGGTCGGGGGTCCAGCCGCTCAGCACGCAGACGACGACCAGGATCACCATCTGCGGGCCGACGTGGTAGAGCGAGACCAGCATGGTCGCGACCGGGAACATCTCCCGGGGCATCGCCATCTTCACGACCAGCGCCTTGTTCCGCATGATCGAGCGGGTGCCGGCGACGAAGGTCTCGGTGAAGAAGTGGACGATGATCAGCGCCGCGAACAGGTGGATCGGGTAGTGCGGGACGTCCTTGTGCATCTGGAACAGGAACCCGATGACGAACCAGTAGATGAAGAACTGGGTCAGCGGGTTGATGTAGGACCAGAGCAGGCCCAGGAACGAGCCCTGGTAGCGGGCGCTGATCTCGCGCTGGACGAGCAGCCTGAGCAGGTAGCGCTGGCGCAGGACGGAGAGCAGGCCGCTCGCGGGCGCGGGCGACCGGAGCGGCTTCTCCGCCACCGGTACGGCGACGTCAGTCATCGGCGGCCCCCTCGGTCCACGGGGCGAAGGTCCGCTCCCACGCCTCCGGCGAGGTGATCTCGTCGAGGGCGTCGCGATACTGCTGCGCCAGCTGGGGCCACTGCCGGGTGAACCGGGCGTGCAGCTCGAGCGTGCGCTTGAGGAGCGCCTTGTAGGTCTCGGGGTCGCGGCGGTAGAGCGCGGCCGCCGTACCGTCGTTCATGGAGACGATCGCGGAGTCGAAGCCGGCGAGGCGGTACCACTTGGCGTCGACCGCGGGGATCGTCGCCTCGGGGTTGGTGCGCGAGAGCGCCCGCGGCGGCCGCAGCTGGCGCAGCGGCGCGAGGCCGGCACTGATCAGCTGGGACTTGCGGGTGGGGACCTCGGTGAGGTCCTTCTTGAGCGGCTTCTCCATGCGCGGCGGCGGCAGCGTGTCGACGTCGGCGACCAGCTGCGCGTCGCTGAACTCCTTGCGCGTGGCATTGACCTCGGCGAGGCGGGTCGGGAGCATCTCGTGGAGCGCCTGCGGGCCGCGCAGCACGTCCTCCATGGCCTGCAGCCGCAGCTCCGCGGTGGAGTACTGCATCGCGACCAGGTGGGCGAGCTGGTTGTTGAAGACCTCGCGGATCACCCGGCCACCGCGCGGGAAGGTCGAGTGCAGCAGCGCCGCGACCAGCCGGTTGCGCAGGTGGAAGTAGGACTGCCAGTCCAGCGCGTCGTTCTTGTCGGTCCACGGCACGTGCCACACGGCGGCACCCGGGAAGGTGACCGTCGGGAAGCCGTGGGCCCGGGCACGGATGCCGTACTCGGCGTCGTCCCACTTGATGAAGAGCGGCAGCGACAGGCCGATCCGGTCGATGACCTCGCGCGGGATCAGGCAGGAGAACCAGCCGTTGAAGTCGACGTCGACGCGCTTGTGCAGCCACCGCGCGGAGCGGATGTTGCGGGTGCCGAAGTCCCACTGCATGTAGCCGTCCTCGGGCGTCTTCCACCAGAAGCGCCACGGGTGCACGATCTCGCCGAAGCTGTGGAGGCGCGAGCGCGCGTAGAGGCTGAACATGTGCCCGCCCACGATCGTGGGACGGCGGGCGAGGTCGCCGAAGGTGACCTGGCGGATGATGCCCTCGGGCTCGCAGACGACGTCGTCGTCCATCATCAGGGCGTACGTCGCCGTGCCCTTGCGCAGCGACTCGAGCTGGCCGCGGGCGTAGCCGCCGGAGCCGCCGAGGTTGCCCTGCTTGACGATGCGCAGCTTGTCACCGAGCGCCTTCTCGACGTCGGGGAACAGCTCGGCGTCCTCGACCAGCTGGGTGCCCTGCTCCATCACGAAGACCGTGTCGAGGTAGGGAGCCAGGTCCTCGTCGGCGAACTGCAGCAGCAGCTCGGAGCAGAACTCCGGGCGGTTCATCGTGGTGATCGCGACGTCGACCGAGCCGTGGGCGGCGCGATCGGCCGGGACCTCGGCGGTCCACTCGGCGGAGACCACCACCGGCTGCTCGCCGGCGAGCACGTCGTACCAGTACCAGCCGCCGTCGATGAACGGCTTGAGGCTGAGGTCGAAGACGAAGGTCTGGGTGCCGGTCTCGGTGGACTCGGCGGACTCGACGCGCTGGCTGTTGCCGTTGGCGAGCGACTTGTTGACGATGATCGTCGCGCCGGCGCCCTCGACGGTCACGGTGAGCCGGACCTGGTCGACGATGGTCCAGCGCCGCCAGTAGCTGGCCGGGAAGGCGTTGAAGTACGACGCCAGGCTGATCGTCTGGCCGGCATCGACCCGCAGCCGGGTCCGGTCGAGGACCTGCTCGGGACGCAGCTTCTCCCCGCCGACGGTGGCCTGGCGGACCTTCGTGTTGTTGAGGTCCTTGGCCGCGCGGCTGCCGCCGACGACGTACTTGTCCTCGTCGAGGTCGGGCTCGGCGAGGTCGACGTAGAGCGGGAAGACCTCGCTGTCACGGTCGAGCGGGAGGATCTGGCGCTGCAGCAGGCGGGTGACGGTCTCGTCGCTCATGCGTCCACCCCGCCGCTCTTCAGCTCCGCACCGTCGGCGAAGTGCGGACGCAGGGTGTTGTCGTACATCGACAACGCCGAGGCGATCGCCATGTGCATGTCGAGGTACTTGTAGGTGCCCAGGCGGCCTCCGAAGAGCACCATCGGTTCGCGCTCGGCGAGGTCGCGGTACTTCAGCAGCTTCTCGCGGTCCTCGGCCGTGTTGACCGGGTAGTACGGCTCGTCGGTGTCCTCCGCGAAGCGGCTGTACTCCCGCACGATGACGGTCTTGCCCTCGGGGTAGGTGCGCTCCGGGTGGAAGTGCTTGAACTCGTGGATCCGGGTGAAGTCGACGTCCGGGTCGGGGTAGTTCATCACCGAGCAGCCCTGGAAGTCGTCGACGTCGAGGACCTCGGGCACCAGGTCGACGGTGCGCCAGGACAGGCGTCCCTCGCAGTTGGCGAAGTACTCGTCGACGGGGCCCGTGTAGACGATCGGGACCTTGCCCTTGTAGGCGTCGGCGACGCCGTCGGCGAGGAAGTCGGTCTCGAGGACGACCTCGATGTTCGGGTGGTCCGCCATCCTCGCCAGCCACGCGGCGTACCCGTCGGTGGGCAGGCCCTCGTACTTGTCGTTGAAGTAGCGGTTGTCGTAGTTGTAGCGGACCGGGAGGCGGCTGATGATGTCGGCCGACAGCTCCTCCGGGGAGGTCTGCCACTGCTTGGCGGTGTAGTGGGCGATGAACGCCTCGTAGAGCGGGCGGCCGATGAGCGAGACGCCCTTCTCGACGAAGTTCTCCGGCTCCTTGCCGCCCAGCTCGCTCGCCTGCTCCTTGATCAGCGCCCGCGCCTGGTCGGGGGTGTAGGCGGCGTCGAAGAACTGGTTGATCGTGCCGAGGTTGATCGGCAGCGGGTACACCTGCTGGTTGTGCGTGCTGTAGACGCGGTGCTGGTAGCCGGTGAAGCTCGTGAAGCGGTTGACGTACTCCCAGACCCGCTCGTTGCTGGTGTGGAACAGGTGGGCGCCGTACTTGTGCACCTCGATCCCGGTCTCCGGCTCGGGCTCGCTGTAGGCGTTGCCGCCCAGGTGCGAGCGCCGCTCGATGACGAGAACCTTGAGCCCGAGGTCGTTGGCACAGCGCTCGGCGATGGTCAGGCCGAAGAAGCCGGAGCCGACGACGACCAGGTCAGGGAGGCCGGGGCTCGACGAAGTGAGGGTCACGGAGGGTGAGTTTACGGACGAGGACCCCGCCGGACACATCTGGCGCGCGTCGCGCCCGCGGTGAACGTGATGAATCTCCTGTGTGAATATCCTGTCTTGGTGAGCAACCACCAGACCGGGCGGCGCGGCGCTCCCCCGTTCGCACTGGCATGGGTCGCCGGCCTGGGCCTGGCCGCACTGACCGTCCTCTTCTCCACGCTCGAGGACATCCCGATCCAGGACCCCGACAGCCTGATCCCCGGCTACATCCGTTTCCCGGCGATCGTGCTCGGGGCGATCGCCATCGACGTGGTCCCCCGGATCCTCGCCGCGGCCGGCCGGCCCGGCGGCGGCTGGGCGGGCCGGCTGCGGACCTCGGCGCGCACCGTGATGCGGGAGCGCTGGCCCCTGTCGCACTGGAGGTTCGCGCTCAACGGCGTGATCGCCTGGTACCTCTGCTACGCCGCCTTCCGCAACGTGAAGTCGATGGCGCCCTTCGTCCACGAC
This sequence comes from Nocardioides sp. Root240, assembly GCF_001428825.1. Classification (GTDB taxonomy): domain Bacteria; phylum Actinomycetota; class Actinomycetes; order Propionibacteriales; family Nocardioidaceae; genus Nocardioides. Next base: position 241,591 of record NZ_LMIT01000013.1, read on the forward strand.
AAGATCTACGACGCCCCGCTGGCCGACGTCGACCGGTTCCTGTTCGCCGGACACGACCCCGCCGCCACCCTGCACGCGTGGTTCGGCACCGGCCTGGCCGCCCACTTCTTCTCCGCCGTCTACATCGTGTGGATCGCGCTCGTGCCGGTCTCCATCGCGATCGCGCTGGTCTGGACCCGGCACGCCCGCGCCGGCGAGTGGTACGTCACCGCGGTCGCGGTCGACTGGGCCCTCGGCGCCGTGCTGTACGTCGTGCTGCCGACCGTCGGCCCGGTCTACTCCGACCCCGGCGCCTTCGCGACACTGCCCGACACCTACGTCAGCGACCTGCAGCGGAGCATGTGGTCCGACCGGCTCGCCACGCTCGCCGACCCGGCGCACGCCGGGCTGCAGACGATCGCCGCCTTCGCCTCGCTGCACGTCGGGATCATGGTGACGATCTGCCTGATCGTGCAGCTGGTCGGCCTGCACCGCTGGGTGCGCATCGCCTCGTGGGTCTTCCTCGGCCTGACCGCGCTCGCGACCGTCTACCTCGGGTGGCACTTCGTGGTCGACGTCGTGGCCGGGGCCGCGCTGGGCGCCTTCGCGGTGTGGATCGCGGGCCTCGCGACCGGCAACCGGATCGGGTGGCGGGCACGCCTGGTCGTCGACCGCGACGAGCAGGTCAGCCCTGCTGCAGGACCTTCATCCGCCGCGCATCCCGGAGCGCTCGCGTCACGTTCCGCGCCTCTGCCCGACCACCCCGCAACGGACTGAGCACGACGACCACCAGCGCGACCAGCCACGGCTTGAGGCGCACCAGCGCGTTCTCGCCGTAGCGGAAGTGGACGACGAACAGGTTGCGGTACATGAAGTACCCCTTCCAACCCGCCAGGTCGTGCTGCTGGTCGAAGTCGAGCTGTCGCACCAGCACGGCGTCGCGCACCGCGCGGATCGGGAAGCCGGCCCGACGCGCACGGATCGCGAAGTCCACGTCGTCGTAGAAGATGAAGTACGACGGGTCGGGCAGCCCGATCCGCTCCACGACCTCGCGCCGGACCAGGAAGCCCTCGAAGGCGACGTTCTCGACCTCGACGGTCGCCGGCATGTCCTCGCGCCCGGCGTACGTCGAGTCGATGCTCGCCGTCTTGGGCCGGATGGCCAGCGGGTTGCGCAGGTCGAAGCGGAGCGCGGCCTTCTCGACCAGAGCACCGGTGCGGTCCTCGCGGACGGCGATCAGGCAGGAGCCCTCGACCTCGAGCAGGCGGGTGAGGCAGTCGGGCGCCGGGATGACGTCGTCGTCCATCAGCCACATGGCGTCGTAGCCGCGGTCGTAGGCGGTCTTCAGCCCGAGGTGGAAGCCCCCGGCGCCGCCGAGGTTCTCGGTCGTGTGGATCGCGACCAGGCCGGGCAGCACGCTGCGCTCCAGCACCGCGCGGGTGTGGTCGGTGCTGGCATTGTCGACCACGAACACCGCGTCCGGCGCGCGGTCGAGCCCGGCCAGGCCCGCGAGCATCCGCTCCAGCAGGTCGGCGCGGTTGAACGTGACGACGACGACCGCGACCTTCTCGGCGCTCACCTCAAGAACCTCTCGTGGCCCGTGAAGTCACCGCGCAGGCCGGCCGCCGCGGCGCGGGCGCTCAGCGGGATCCGGGCCGGCTGCGGCTTGGTGAACAGGTAGAACCACACGGTCTTGAGCCAGAAGAGCAGCACGTGCACCCAGCCGCGGTAGGCACGCAGGTTGAGCGTGTTGTTGCGGGCCATGCAGTAGTGCTTGAGGTCGCTCGGCGTGTGGTTGTACGTCGTGCGCCCGAACATCATCGGCGTCCCGAGGTCGTCGGTGGCCGGGTGCAGGAAGTGGGCGTCGACGACCGTGGCGATCCGGGCGCCGGCGCGCTCGGCACGCCAGAGGTACTCCACGTCGTCGCCCCAGATGAAGAACTCCTCGCGGGGCAGGCCGATCCGCTCGACGAGGTCGCGCGTCACCAGCACGCCGTTGAAGGGGATCACCACGTCGTCGATCAGGCCGTCCTCGGCCGCCGCCTCGACGGCCGCCATCTCGTGCACCACACGAGTGCCGCCCGGCAGCCGGATCGGGAAGCACAACCGCGACGGGTCCTGCTCGGCCAGCACCGCCGGACCGCAGAACTCCAGCCCGTCGCGCTCGACCCGCTCCAGCAGGAGGGGCAGGCAGTCGGGCGCGGGCATGCCGTCGTCGTCCATCAGCCAGACCAGGTCGGCGCCCTCGCGCACGGCCCACGCCAGCCCGTGGTGGAAGCCCCCCGCGCCGCCGGTGTTGGTCGCCAGCGTCTCGTGCTGCAGCAGGGGCTCGTCGAGACCGGCGAGCCACTCCCCCGTGCCGTCGGTCGAGGCATTGTCGACGACCAGGACGCGCTCCAGACCGGGCGTCTCGAGCAGCCGCGGGACGAGTCGCTGCAGCATCGCTAACCGGTTGAAGGTCACGACGACTGCCTGCACTCGCACGGAGCAGACCCTACTGTCCGGGGCCGGACGTTCAGGATTCGTCGGTCAGCAGCGCGTCGGGGTCCAGCCGCGGCGGCACGTGGGCGAGCGCGACCTGCACCAGGGCGGTGCGCGCCTTGACCTCGACCGCGCGCCGCACCCGGCCCCGGTCCTCGCCGACCAGGCCGGAGACCACGTCGGCGACGACCTGGTCGTCGTACGACGGGCGGGTGCCGGGCTCGACGGGTGCGTCGGGCAGCGCGACGAGCACCGGCAGCACCTGCTCGCCGAGCGCGTCGAGCATCACGAACCGCTGGTAGCGGTCCATCTCGGCCCAGGCGGTCTCGACGTCGACGCCCTTGCGACGCTGCTTCCTGTCGGAGGCCAGCAGCGCCTTGGCGGTCCCGGTGAGGGCGGCCGTCAGCTCGTGCTCGGTGAAGCGCATGGGGCCAGTCTTCCGGATGCGGTCCCCGTCGGGGCCATGGCCTAGCGTTGAGGTGTGGACACCGCCGCCGTGCTGACCCTGCTCCAGGACGTCGCCGCGGAGGTGATCAACCCCCGGTTCCGCGCCCTCTCCGACGAGCAGGTCTCGGAGAAGAACCCGGGCGACCTGGTCACCGTGGCCGACCACGAGTCGGAGGCGCTGATCACCGCGGCCCTCACGGCGGCGTACCCGGACGCGGTCGTGCTGGGCGAGGAGGCAATGGCCGCCGACGCATCGTTGCTCGACCGGTTCGCGGCGGCCGACCACGCGTTCACCGTCGACCCGGTCGACGGCACCAAGAACTTCGTCAACGGCTCCCCCGACCACGCCGTGATGGTGGCCGAGGTCCTGGGCGGTGAGATCGTCCGCGGCTGGATCTGGCAGCCCCAGCACGAGCGGTCCTACGTCGCGGAGCGCGGCGCGGGCGCCTGGCTGAACGGCGAGCCGCTCACGGTCGCGACCGGGTCGGCGGCGCCGTACCGGACCGCGCGACGGCACTGGGTCGGTCGCGAGCTCGGCGACCTCGGCACCCTCGAGCTGACCTGGGCCTGCTGCGGGGTCGACTACCCGCACCTGATCGGGGGCGACGCGGCGGCGCTCGTCTACAGCCGCAGCATGCCGTGGGACCACCTGCCCGGCGCCCTGATCCTGACCGAGGCCGGTGGCACGATCGGCCGTCACGACGGCGGCCCGGTCGAGCCCCAGCGGCTCGAGGGCGGCCTGGTCGCGGCGCCCGACAAGGCGACGTACGACGCCGTGGTCGCCGCGCTGCCCGTCTGAGTCGCGACGCCGGACCGAGCGGTCAGCAGGCGGCCGCGACGTCGTCGGTCTCGTTGGCGACGTAGCCGTCGTTGCGCGAGCCGAGCGAGGCGCCGGTGACCTTGGCGCTGCGCTTCTTCCTGGTCGACTTCGGCTGCTCGCGCGACTCCGCGCGGTCGATCGCCGTCTCGACCATCGTGCGGATCTTGTCGAGGTCCGGGTGCGCGGTGTCGATCTGCGGCGGCACGAGGGACACCGTCGCGACCTTCTGGTCCCGCGCCAGCAGAGCCAGCTTGGCGAAGTCGGCGAGCGCGCCGCCGGGGATGTCGGTGGAGATCATGTCGGTCGACGCCTGGGCGATCTCGTTGAAGTTGGTGAGTGCCTTGCGCGGGCTGATCTGGGTCAGCAGCGCGGTCATCACGCACTTCTGGCGCGCCATGCGGGAGTAGTCGTCGCTGCCCTCGCGGGAACGGGCGAACCACAGCGCCTCGCGGCCGTTGAGCTTGCGCTTGCCGGGCTCGATGTAGCCGGTGACGTCGTCACCCAGGCCGCCGACCGGGATCCGGTCACGCACGTTGAGCGTGACGCCACCGAAGGCGTCGACCAGCCGGCGGAAGCCCTTCATGTTGACCATCGCCCAGTAGTTCATCTTCAGCCCGGTGATGCCCTCGATGGCCATCACGGTGGCCTCGATGCCCGGGTGGTCGGAGTCGAAGAGGTCGGTGTGGTCACCGGCCCAGGTGCTGACGCCGTTGAGGTAGCAGCCGTCGCAGTCGAAGCCCTGGGGGAACTGCTTGTCCATGACCGAGCCCTCGCGGAACTTGAAGTTCTGCATGTTGCGGGGCAGCCCGATCATCACGGTCTTGCCGGTCTTGGCGTCGATCGAGGCGACCGTCATCGAGTCGGGGCGCAGTCCCCACCGGTCGGCGCCGGAGTCGCCGCCGAGGAGCAGCACGTTGTACCGGCCGTCGTGGGACGCGCCCAGCTCGCCGTCGACGAACTGCAGCAGCAGGTGTCGCTGGGCGCCGGCGAGGTGGGCGCCGAAGAGCATGGTGCCGGCGATCGAGAAGCAGAGGATGCCGTTGACGCCGACGATCGCTCGGCGGTGCTGCAGGCGCAGGCTGAGCGGCTGGCCGATCCGCCAGGCGTCGACGAACAGACCGGCCCAGCCGATCGCGCCGGCGATCAGGTAGAGCCGCAGCACGAGCATGAAGGTGGGGCTGAGGGACAGGTCGACCGCGTAGTACGGGTCGATCGCCAGCCGGATGCCGAGGTAGGCCAGCACCCCGAGGGTCAGCAGCCAGATCCGGACCGCCACGCGGCCGACGTCGCGGTTGCCCGCGATGAGCTGGGCGGACCCGGGAACGACGAGGGTGAACCCCATCAGGGTCAGTGCCCGGCGGAACCGCACCCGTGCGGCCCGCTCGGCGACAGCGATCCGATCAGCCCCAGGCACCCGCCCAGTATCACCAGTCCCACAGGTCCCACGCGTGCCGACGCGCCGCACGGCGCCGGCCCGACGCCGGAAGCAGGAGGGATCAGGCCGCGGAGGACGTGGCGCCGAGCCGGGCGATCTCGTCGGCCGAGGCGTTCGCGCCCGTGCAGACCACCGCGACCGGGCCGTCGGCGGACCGTCCCGGCCGGCCGGGGCCCTGGGGGGTGAGCAGGCCGGCCAGGGCGGCGGCACCGGCCCCCTCGGCGAGGGTGTGCGCCCGGGTGGCGAGCAGCCGGGCGGCATCGTCGATGGCGTCGTCGGAGACCAGCACGAAGTCGTCGAGCCGGCCCTGCAGGATCCGCTGCGTCAGCGGGTAGCCCGTGGTGGTCGCCAGGCCGGAGGCGCGGGTCTGCGACGGGGCGGTCTCGATGGCGCCGTGGCGCCAGGACCGCCAGCCGGCGGGCGCGGCCTCGGACTGCACGCCGACCACGCGGGTGGCCGGCGACAGCTCGTCACGGACCAGGCAGGCGCCGGCCGCTCCGGTGCCGCTGCCGATCGGCACGTAGAGCGCGGCGAGCGTGACGCCCTGCTCGGCGGCCTGCCGGAACAGCTCGAGGTACGCCGTGGCGTGGCCCAGCACGATGCGGCGGTCCGTCGGGCAGATGAAGGAGCCGCCCGTCTCGGCGGCGAGGGCTCGGGCAGCCGCGGCGGACTCGCCGAGGGTCGCGCCCCGCACGACCACCTCGGCGCCGAGCGCGGCGACCGCGTCGCGCTTGACCGCCGGCGCGGAGGACGGCATCACGATCGTGGCGCGCACGCCGGCCAGGCGGGCGCCGTACGCGACGGACTGGGCGTGGTTGCCGGTCGAGCAGGTGACCAGGCCGTGCTGCTGCTCGGCCTCGGTGAGCGTGGCGGCGAGGTGGACCCCACCGCGGACCTTGAACGACCCGGTCGGCAGCACGTGCTCGTGCTTGACCAGCACGGCCGAGCCCGTCGCCGCGTCGAGCAGCGGGTGCGACTGGAGCGGCGTCGGCGCGAGGGACGCGGCGACCACCTCCGCGGCGCGCAGCACCTCGGCGAAGGTCGGGTCGGTCGTCGTGTCGGCCATGTGTCCATGGTCCCGGTCCGACCACTCATCGGTCCAATAGTTCTTGTCGCTCGAATCGATCGACGGCATCGATCTATCATCGGGTCCATGATCGACCTCCGCCGGCTCGAGGCCCTCGTCGCCGTGCACCGGACCGGCTCCGTGTCCGCCGCCGCCACCGAGCTGCACTACGGGCAACCGACCATCTCCCACCACCTGCGCCGCCTCGAGGCGGAGACAGGAGCGGTCCTGCTGCAGCGGGCCGGCCGCGGGGTCCGACTGACGGCCGAGGGCCTTCTGCTCGCCCGCCGGGGCGAGGAGATCCTCGGCCTGCTCGCCCGCGCCGAGGCCGAGCTGGCCGCTGCGACCAGCCTGCAGGCCGGCCGGGTCCGGCTGGCCTCGTTCCCGTCCGGTGCCGCCACCCTGGTGCCCGAGGCGCTGGCCCTGCTCGCGACCCGCCACCCCGGCATCGAGCTCGAGCTCACCGAGGCCGAGCCCCCGGAGGCCTTCGAGCTGCTCCGCGCCGGCGCGGTCGACCTGGCGCTGACCTTCGCGTACCCGGACCAGCCCGAGCCTGATCAGATCACCTCCGTCCCGGTGCTCGACGACCCGCTGCACCTGGTCGTCCCCACCGGCGAGGAGCCTGCGCCGGACCTCGGCGGGTACGCCGGCCGCGCGTGGGTCACCGGGTGCGAGCGCTGCCGCCGCGAGCTGCTCGCACTGTGCGCCGACGCCGGCTTCACGCCGGCGATCGCGTTCGCCAGCGACGACTACGTCGCGGTGCAGTCGCTGGTGGCCGCCGGGCTCGGCGTCACCGTGCTGCCCGGCCTGGCCCTGCGCGCCCACCAGCACCCGGGCGTGGTCCCTCGCCGGCTCGACGCCCACCGGCGGATCCAGCTGTCGACGTACGGCGCCCCGCCCCGGCCGGCCGCGGTCGACGCCGTGGCGGCGGCCCTGACCGAGGTCAGCGCCGCGCGGTAGCGAGCGCCATGCGCGAGCGGAGCGAGCGCCCAATCAACTCAGGCGGACCGCCTCGATCTCCTGGCGCTTCGCGAGCCGGTGGGCGCGGCGGATCTCCGCCTCCTGCATCCGGCGGCGGTCGTCCTCGCTCTCGGGATCGAGGGCCGGCACCGGCCGGGCGGCGCCCGCGGTGTCGATCGCCACGAACACGAAGTACGCCGACCCGACGTGCCGCAGCTCGGTCGTCGCGTCCCACGGCTGGGTCTCGATCCGGACGCCGATCTCCATCGACGAGCTGCCGACCCAGTTGATCTGGCCGAAGGTCCGCACGATGTCGCCGACGCGCACCGGCTCGAGGAAGGCCATCTCGTCGAGCGCCGCCGTGACGGCAGGCCCGCCGCTGTGCCGCTGGGCGACGACACCGGCCGTCGAGTCGGCCAGCTTGAGGACCTCGCCGCCGTGGATGTTGCCCAGCAGGTTGGCCTGCGCGCGCGACGTCACGGTGGCCAGCTCGATCCGGGAGTACGACGGCGTGCGTGCCGCAACGATCTCGCTCACGGCCAAACGGTAGCGTCCCTGTCATGGCTGGGCGTGGCGACGACGACGGGGACTTCGACTGGATGTACGGGTCGGGTCCGCAAGGGGGCTCGGGCGACCCCGAGCCGACCCGTCGGATCCCGGTCCAGCCGCGTCCGGGCGTGTCCCCGCCGCGCTCGCCCGACCGGCTGCCGCCGGCCCAGCAGTACGGCGCGCAGCCCGAGCCCAGCTCGTCGCCGCCCCCGCCCGCCTGGTCGGCGCGTCCGAGCCGCTGGCGCCGTCCGCGCACCTGGTTCCGCCTGGTCATCCTGCTGCTGGCGACCTGGCTCGCGTTCCTCGTCGCGGTGCCGCTGTTCACGTGGAGCAAGGTGGACAAGGTGGCCTACGAGCCGAGCGGTGACCGGCCGAGCGAGCAGCCCGGCACGACGTACCTCCTCGTGGGCAGCGACTCCCGCGCCGGCCTCACCAAGGAGGAGCGGCGCAAGCTGCACACCGGCAACGAGACCAGCGAGCTGACCGACACGATCATGCTGCTGCACACCGGTGACGGCCCGACGACGCTGATCTCGATCCCGCGCGACTCGCCCCTGGAGATCCCCGGCCACGGCGTCTCCAAGATCAACTCCGCCTTCAGCAAGGGCGGCACCCCGCTGCTCGTGCAGACCCTCGAGAAGGCCACCGGCGTCCGCATCGACGGGTACGTCGAGATCGGCTTCGGCGGCCTCGTCGGGGTCGTGGACGCCGTCGGCGGCATCGAGGTCTGCCCCAAGAAGCGGATCCGCGACAAGCCGTCCGGCCTGAACATCAAGAAGGGCTGCCAGAGTGTCGACGGCGCCACCGCGCTGGCCTACGCCCGCGCGCGCAAGTACAGCCCGATCTCCGACCTGGCCCGCGTCCAGCAGCAGCGCGAGGTCGTCGCGGCCGTCGGCAAGAAGGTGCTCTCGCCGTGGTCGGTCATCAACCCGGTGCGGTACTGGAAGCTCAACGGTGCGGTCCCCGACTTCTTCCGCTTCGGCGAGGGCATGGGGCCCTATGCCGCCTCGCAGTGGGCGCTCGCGATGACCGACGCCCCCAAGTCGTGCACCGTGCCACTCGCCAGCGCCGACGCCACCTGGGACCGCAAGCGGGCGGCGAAGCTCTTCGACACCATCGCCGAGGACCGCACCGACGACATCACCGCCCAGCTGTGCACGGCCACCGGCCTCGCCCAGTGAGCACCGCCGTGAGCACCACCCTCCACGCCCGCACCACGAAGGACTGACGTGTACGAGACCCTGACCTGGGACGTCGACGCCGACGGCGTCGCCACCTTGACCCTCAGCCGCCCCGACGCGCTCAACGCGTTCGACCTGACCATGGCCCGCGAGCTCGAGCAGGTCTTCCTCACCGACGCCCGCGACGACGCCGTCCGCGCCGTCGTGGTGACGGGGTCGGGCCGTGCGTTCTGCGCCGGGATGGACCTGAGCGCCGAGGGCAACGTGTTCGGCCTCGACGAGACGGTCCGGCCCACGCCGCAGGAGTTCCGGGCGTCGTACGACGAGGAGCCGTACGCCAGCGGCGTCCGCGACACCGGCGGCAAGGTCACCCTCGCGATCCACGCCCTGCCGAAGCCGGTGATCGCCGCCATCAACGGTCCCGCCGTCGGCATCGGCGCCACGATGACCCTCGCCATGGACATCCGGATGGCGTCCGAGAAGGCGCGCATCGGCTTCGTCTTCGGCCGCCTCGGCATCGTGCCCGAGGCCTGCTCCAGCTGGTTCCTGCCGCGCATCGTCGGCATCCAGCAGGCGCTCGAGTGGGTCTACTCCGCCGAGATCCTCACCGCCGAGCAGGCCCTCGCCGGCCGCCTCCTGCGCAGCGTGCACGCTCCCGACGACCTGCTCCCCGCCGCCCAGGAGCTGGCGCGCTCGTTCGTCAAGGACCGCTCCCCCGTGGCCCTCGGCCTCGCCAAGCAGATGCTCTACCGCAACGGCGCCGCCGAGCACCCGCTCGAGGCGCACCTCACCGACTCGCTCGCGATGTACTGGACGTCCATCGGGGACGGCAAGGAGGGCGTCGCTGCCTTCCTCGAGAAGCGCGCGCCCCAGTTCAGCGGCAAGGCGTCGGAGCTGCCGCCGATCGTCTGATCGTCGATGTGGGCCGGTGGCTCACATCGCCATGAACAGGATCTCCTCGCGCGAGTACTCGCGCCCGGGGTGCTCGGCCGCCAGGTGCTCCTGCACCTTCTCGACGAGCTCGTCGTCGTTCTCGCCACGGAGCGTGGTGGAGCAAGGGCAACGCAGGGTGGGCATGACTACCTCCGGCTGGGGTGACGAATCCCACCCACTCTAGTGGCACCACGAACCGTGGCTCGTGGCACCACGAACCCTGGCTCCTGGCACCACGAACCCTGGCTCCTGGCACCACGAACCCTGGCTCGTGGTGCCATCGCCCGGAGTTCGTGGAAAAACGGCTCCGGCCGCCCGAAGGCGGCCGGAGCTGTGGTTCAGGTGCCGATCAGGCAGGCACGGCCTGCGTGCGGCGACGGCCGTAGGTGACGCCACCGGCGCCGGCGGCCACCAGGGCACCGCCCAGGAGCAGCCACATCATGTCGGGACCACCGGTGTTCGGCAGGTTGTCGCCGTCGTCGTCCTTGCCACCGGTGTCGCCGCCGACCGCGATGCGGAAGGTGGTGGCGGTGTCGGAGGGCAGGAAGATCGCGTCGTCGGGGTCGAGAGCCGCCGTGGCGAGGTAGCGACCGCGGGGCAGGGTCGGGCCGGTGACCCGGACCGGCTCGTCGACGAAGTGCACCGTGGTGGTGAACAGCGGCGCGGCCGCCACGGCGCGGGCGCCACGGGCGGTGCCGGCGGCCGTGGAGATCGCCACGTCGATGTCGCCCTCCGGCGGGACCGGGTAGTTGGCGGTGGCGCTCACGTCGAGCAGGACCGGCTTGCCGGGAACGGCACGCACGATCTCGATGATCGTCCGGGTCGGGATCGACTCAGGTTCGGTCGGGTCAGCCTGGGCAGCGCCAGCAGGCACCGCCACCACAGCAACGGACAGCACCGCGAGCGCGGCCAGCTTCCTCAGCACAACATCCTCCTAGAGAGCCTTACCCCATGCAACGACCCGGCTCGTCATCGGTGACGGGAAGTGCGTTACGCGTGATCCTAGTGGGTCAGTCTTGATTCGTGCGAGCCGTCTCGACCAGGTGCCCGAACACGACCGAGCGGTTGTCGGTGTGGAAGATCTCCGAGCAGGTCAGCAGCGTGATGATGTGGTCGTTCGGCTGTCCGTCGATCTCGGCCGGCGGCTCGACCCCTCCCTCACGCGGGTTGTCGGGCTTCTCGTCCAGGACCCAGGTCTGGGTGAACGGGATGATCAGGTCCTCGCCCCCGCTGTCGAGCACGTAGGTGTACGTCGCCGCACGGGTCTCGACGAAGACCTTGTCGCCCGCCTCGAGGGACGGGAACTCCGCGAACGGCTCGCCGTGGGTGACCCGGTGGCCGGCGAGGACGTAGTTGCCGGCGGCGCCGGCCTCGGCGGTGTCCTCCATGTGGCCCACGCCGGCGGCCAGCACCTCGGGGGTCGAGCCCTCGAGGACCGGGATGGCGTAGCTCTTGCCGAACTTCGGGATGCGCAGGATCGCGCTGGCGTTGCCGAAGTCGGTGCGGACGACGTCCTGGCCGTCGGCCCAGCCGTCGGACAGCGCGTCGCGGACCTCGCCCTGCTTGCGCTCGGACTGCCAGTTGGTGCCCCAGAACTGCCACGCCACCCAGGCCAGGATGGCCAGGCCGGCGGCGATCAGCCCGACGCCGATCCAGAACGAGACCCGGCGCTTCTTCGACGGCGCCTCGGGAGCACCGCTGCCCTTGCCCGGTCGGCTCCGGCGCCGGCGTACGACGACGCCGCCGCCGTCCGCCTCGACGCTGTCGGTCCCCGACGGGTCGGGTGTCGGGGTCTGGTCGTTCTCAGCCACAGGTGTCCCTCCTCGGCCGACCCCTCAGTCAGCCAGCACACCCATCCAACGTCATGCCGGGCCAGGCGTCACGGGAGGGCTGTGCGGTGAGACCCGGTCACGTGGGCCGCGCCGCGGAACCGACGGCTGCCGCCGACCAGTCCGCTGCCGGCGACCAACAGGGCCAGCCCGACGAAGAGGGGCCACCGCTCGGGTCCACCGGTGTTCGGCAGGTTCGGGTTGTCGTCGTCCTCGCCACCGGTGTCGCCACCGGCGCCCACGCGGAACCGGGCCGCGTTGTGGCACGGGATGAAGGCCTCGTTGTCGGGCTCGAAGGCCATCGTCACGCGGTACTGGCCGCGCGGCAGCTTGGGCCCGACAACCACGACGGGGGTGCCCTCGTAGCGGATCGTCTTGGTCCACACCACGCCGCGGGCGGCCAGTCGCGCCGACTGGCGCGCCGAAGCCGTCGAGATGGCCAGCTCGACCGTCCCGACCTCGGGGATGTTGCTGTTGGAGGAGACCTCGATGCGCAGCCGCACCCGGTCGCCGACGGTCACGTTCGGCGCGCCGATGTGGCACGACGTCGGGATGGACTCGGGCTCGACGATGGGATCGGCCCCCGCGGGCGCGACCGGCATCACGAGCAGGCCGAGCAACCCGAGAAGGAAAACCACCGTGCAAAGTCGACGCATCTGGCCCTCATCTCCCGAAATGATGAAAAAGGCCGGGCTCCCGGTTGGGGGTCCGGACACCTAACACAACCACACAGGGGGCAGGTGGGTTACGTCACAGCGCCGAAGTTTCATATTCAGATCTGATATTCACCCCCGAAAGGGGGCTCAGAGCTCGCTCTGGACCCCCGCGAGGAGCTGGCGGGCCATGACGATCCGCTGCACCTGGTTGGTGCCCTCGTAGATCTGGGTGATCTTGGCGTCGCGCATCATCCGCTCGACCGGGTAGTCGCGGGTGTAGCCGTAGCCGCCGAGGACCTGCACCGCATTGGTGGTGACCTCCATCGCCACGTCGGAGGCGAAGCACTTGGCCGCGGCACCGAAGAACGTGAGGTCGGCGTCGCCGCGCTGGGAGCGGCCGGCGGCGGCGTAGGTGAGCTGGCGGGCCGCCTCGACCTTCATGCCCATCTCGGCGAGCAGGAACTGCAGGCCCTGGAAGTCGGCGATGGCCTTGCCGAACTGCTGGCGCTCCTTGGCGTAGCCGAGGGCGTAGTCGAGCGCGCCCTGGGCGACGCCGACGGCCTGGGCCGCGATCGTGATGCGGGTGTGGTCGAGGGTCTTCATGGCGTACTCGAAGCCCTTGCCCTCCTCGCCGATGATCCGGTCACCGGGGATCCGGACGTTGTCGAAGTAGACCTCGCGGGTCGGGGAGCCCTTGATGCCGAGCTTCTTCTCCGGGGCACCGAAGGACACGCCCTCGTCGGACTTCTCCACGACGAAAGCGGAGATGCCCTTGGTGCGGGCGTCGGGGTCGGTCGTGGCGAGGACGGTGTAGAACTCCGACTCCCCCGCGTTGGAGATCCAGCGCTTGGTGCCGTTGAGGATCCAGCCGTCGCCGTCGCGGACCGCGCGGGTCTTCTGGTTGGCGGCGTCGGAGCCGGCATCGGGCTCGGAGAGGCAGTACGAGAAGCCGCCCTCGCCGGCCGCGAGCTTGGTGAGGTACTTCTTCTTGATCTCCTCACCGCCGCCGATCATCACCGGCAGCGAGCCGAGCTTGTTGACCGCCGGGATCAGCGAGGCGGAGACGTCGGCCCGGGCGACCTCCTCGATCACGATCACGGTCGCGAGCGCGTCGGCACCGGCGCCGCCGTACTGCTCCGGGACGTGCGGGGCGTGGAAGTCGGCGGCCAGCAGGGCGTCGTGGGCCTCCTGCGGGTACCGCGCGTCCTCGTCGACCTCGGCCGCGAACGGCGCGACCTTCGCGTCGCACACGGCGCGGACGGCCTCACGGATGGCCTGCTGCTCCTCGGAGAGGGCGTACATCGGGTAGTCGCTCACGACGTGCTCCTGCGGGTCGATCGGTTTCGGTACTCAGTATCGTAACTGTGATACTCCGTCCCGTCGAGCTAGGCTGACGGACGTGTCGACCTCCGCTCGCGACCGCCTGGTCGCCGCCGCCTTCGAGCTCTTCGAGGGCCAGGGCTACGACGCCACCACCGTCGACGAGATCGCGACCCTGGCCGGCACCGGACGGAGCACCTTCTTCCGTCACTTCCGCGGCAAGGAGGAGGTGGTCCTCCCCGACCACGAGGCTCTCCTCGCCCGGCTCGCGGACCGGCTCACCGTCGCGTCCCCCGGCGGCAGCGAGACCGCGCTGCGCGAGGCCACCGCCATGGTGCTGACCCAGTACCTCGCCGAGGGCGAGACGGCCCGCGCGCGCTACCGCCTGGCGAGCAGCGTCCCGGCGATCCGGGACCGCGAGGTGGCCAGCGTGCAGCGCTACGTGCGGCTGTTCTCGCAGCACGTCCACGGGTGGCTGGACCAGGAGCCGGACGGTCCGCTGCGGGCCGAGCTGGTCGCCTCCTCGGTCGTGATCGCCCACAACCACGTGCTGCGACGCTGGCTGCGCGGCGAGACCGACGACCCGCACGCGGAGCTCGACGGGGCGCTGACCCTCGCCCTCGACCTGCTGCGCGGTCCGGTCGCCCCCGAGCAGCCGACGATCGTGATCACCGGCGGTGCCGAGGACGTCGACGAGGTGGTCCGTCGGGTGCGCGAGGCACTCGGGCCCGGGAAGAACCAGGGCCGTTCGGGCCTTGGACCTGCATGACCTCCGCGCCCGCGCACCTGTCCCCCACCGCGATCGACTTCATGCTCGACGAGGCCAAGACCTGGGCGGTCGTCGGTCTGTCGGGCAACCCCGGCCGTACGGCGTACCGGATCGCCGAGCTGCTGCAGCAGCACGGCAAGCGGATCGTGCCCATCCACCCCTCGGCGCCGACCGTGCTCGGCGAGCAGGGCTACGCCACCCTCGCCGACGTGCCCTTCCCGATCGACGTCGTCGACGTGTTCCGGCGCTCCGAGGAGGCGGGCCGGTTCGCGGACGAGGCCGTCGCCGTCGGCGCGAAGGGCGTGTGGTTCCAGCTGGGTGTGGTGGACGAGGCGGCGTTCGAGCGGACGACCGCGGCCGGCGTACCCATGGTGATGGACACCTGCCCGGCCATCGAGTGGCGTCAGCGGGGTTGAGCCTGCGGCGTAGGACGCCGTAGCGCCCGGCTCGGCCAGCCGACCACCGCCTCGAGCGGACCCCGCCGGCCCAGCAGGGCGAACACCGCCCCGACGCCGAGGACCACGGCCACGTGCCAGCCGAAGGTGTCCGGCTCCTCCGCGGGCCACACCTCGGGCGTGCGCATCACGAGGTGCAGCGTGTAGAGCGTGAGCGGGATCGCGCCCGCTCCGGCGAGGACCGCGAGGGCGACCCGGCCGGGCCGCGGCAGCACGTGGACCAGCGCCAGCGACAGCCCGATGACGACGAGCGCGCTGCCGATGGTCTGGGCGAGGTCGAAGGGCGTCGCGGAGTGCGGGGAGACCACCAGGAGCCACTGCCACGGTCCACCGGTGGGCGTCGTGCCGTGCTGGCTCCCGGCCAGCACCTGCAGCAGCTCGTCGTGGGTCGTGACCCGTAACGGCATCAGCGCGTCGCGGACCTCGAGGCTGCTGGTGCACAGCCGCGAGACCGCCGTGGCCACGACGGCCAGGCCCAGGCCGGACGCCGCCAGCCCGAGCGGCACGCGCCAGCCGCGCAGGTCCATGCGGCCCAGCGCCATCCCGGCGAGGAGGTAGGCCAGCCACGGCACGGCCGGGTAGTAGCCGGTGAGCAGCAGGTCGGCGAGCAGCGGGCCCGGGGCCGAGAGCCGGTCGAGGTCGGGGCTGCCGAGCTCGCGCACGGGGAGCTCGGGGCGCAGCAGGTGCGACGCGATCGGCGCCACCACGACCCAGACCGCCGCGAGCGCCGCGAGCGCCGGGGCCCGCAGGCCGAGGAACGGGAGTCCGAGCAGGAACAGCACGCCGTAGTAGGCGAGGATCACGGCCAGCCCGGTCTCGAGACCGCCGAGCGCGAGTCCGAGGAGGGCCACCAGGACGGCCCGCGCGGCGAGGCCCAGGGTCGTCCGGCCGAGCTCGCGACCGTGCTGCGGGTCGGCTCCCCCGCTCATCAACGCCATGCTCACGCCGGCGAGCACGGCGAACAGCGCCGAGGCCCGGCCGCCCGCCAGCCACTGGACGGTCGTGAGCTCGCCGGTCGCCGTACGCCCCTCGAGGACGTGGGTGGCGATCATGCCGAGGAGCGCCACCGTGCGGGCCACGTCGATGCCGACGAGGCGCCCGGGGCGCAGGACCGTCATCGGCCGCGGACCACGGCGCCCTTCGCCTCGGCGGCGAGCTTCAGCTCGGCCTGGAAGTCGGTCATCCTCTGCTGGAGCGCGGGGTCGGTCGCCGCCAGGATCCGTACGGCGAGCAGGCCGGCGTTGCGCGCACCGCCGATCGCGACCGTGGCCACCGGCACCCCGGCCGGCATCTGCACGATCGAGAGCAGCGAGTCCATGCCGTCGAGGTACTTCAGCGGCACCGGGACCCCGATGACGGGGAGCGGCGTGACCGCGGCGAGCATGCCGGGCAGGTGCGCGGCGCCACCGGCACCCGCGATGATCACCGACAGGCCGCGACCGGCGGCCTCCTTGCCGTAGGCGATCATCTCCTCCGGCATCCGGTGGGCGGAGACGACGTCGGCCTCGTGCTCGATGCCGAACTCCTGCAGGGCCTCCGCTGCCAGCTGCATCACCGGCCAGTCCGAGTCCGAACCCATCACGATGCCCACACGCGCGCTCATGGGCGGCAGCCTAGTGAGGCGCCGCGCCCGCATGTAACTCGGTGTTCGGATGCACTGCCACGGTGTCGTGACCGGTCACGAGTCCGTGATGGTGCACCCGAACACCGAGTTACAAGCTGAGGCGCGCGACAAGGAAAGGCGAAGTCACTCGCTCTCGTTGCCGAGGTCGCCCCGGAACCACGCCGCCGCGTGCCGCGCGCGCTCGAGGCAGTCCTCGAGGTCGTCGCCGAAGGTGTTGACGTGGCCCACCTTGCGGCCGGGGCGCAGGTCCTTGCCGTAGAGGTGCACCCGCAGCCGCGGGTCGCGGGCCAGTGCGTGCGGGTAGCCGTCGTAGAGCCGGCCGACCGCCGGGTCGTCGCCGCCGAGGATGTTGACCATCACGGTCCAGCGGGCGCGCGGCTCCGGGGAGCCCAGCGGCAGGTCGAGGGCGGCACGGAGGTGGTTCTCGAACTGGCTGGTGACGGCGCCGTCCTGGGTCCAGTGCCCGGTGTTGTGGGGGCGCATGGCCAGCTCGTTGATGGCGATGCCGGGCTTGCCCGCGGCGTCCACCGTCTCGAACAGCTCCACGGCGAGGATGCCGGTGACGCCGAGCTCGCCGGCGATCCGCAGGGCCAGCTCCTGGGCGGAGGTGGCGAGGGCGGGATCGAGGTCGGGCGCCGGGGCGACGACCTCGCTGCAGATGCCGTCGACCTGCAGCGTCGCCACGACCGGGTACGCCGCCGCCTGGCCGCTCGGCGAGCGGGCGACGAGCGCGGAGAGCTCGCGCCGGAACTCCACGAGCTCCTCGGCCAGCAGCCGCACGCCGGTCCGCTCGGCGACATCGAGGGCCTCGGTCACGTCGTCGGTGGTGCGGGCGAACCAGACGCCCTTGCCGTCGTACCCGCCCCGGGAGGTCTTGAGGACGCACGGCAGCCCGAACTCCTCGACCTCGGCGACCGACGTGACGACGGCCCAGCGCGGCTGCGGCGCGCCCAGGCGGGTCATCGCCTCGCGCATGACGACCTTGTCCTGCGCGTGCACCAGCGCCTCGGGACCGGGGTGCGCGACGACACCGTCGGCGGCCAGCGCGCGCAGGTGCTCGGTCGGGACGTGCTCGTGGTCGAAGGTGACGACCGAGCAGCCCGCGGTGACCTCGCGCAGCGTCGCGAGGTCGCGGTAGTCGCCGACCTGCTGGTCCGGGATGACCTGGGCGGCCGAGACGCCCTCGGCCTCGGCGAGCAGGCGAAGCGGTACGCCGAGCGCGATCGCGGGCTGGGCCATCATCCGGGCGAGCTGGCCGCCACCGATCACGGCGATGCGGGGAGAGCGTTCGGTCACGGGCCGAACTTTAGGCGGGTCAGAGGTCGCGCTGGCAGGGGGCTGTCGAGTCGAGCGTCGCTCCAGTGCGTGCAGGTGTGCCGCCGACGAGGGAGCCGTGCCGGAGGCACGGCGACCGAGGAGAAGGTGCACCGGCGCGTGCTGGGGCGGCGCTCGGCCGGCATGCCCCTGCCAGCGCGACCTCTCAGGCGGTGTCGGTCAGATCGGCCGGCTCGCCGGACTCGAAGCGCAGGCCCTGGCCACGGATCGTGGTGATCAGGCGCGGCTGGCGCGTGTCGTCGCCGAGCTTGCGCCGTACCCAGCCCAGGTGGACGTCGATCGTCTTCGACGACGTCCAGAAGGTCACACCCCACACGTCGCGCATGAGCTCCTCGCGGCTGACCACCGTGCCGGCCCTGGCGATCAGGGCATGCACGAGATCGAACTCCTTGCGCGAAAGCAGGATCTCGCGGTCCCCCCGCCATGCACGCCGGGTCGAGGGATCGACCCGTACGTCCTGCACCTCGATCACAGAGGTCAAGGTAAGGACGCGAACGGGTTGCCGGAGGGGAAACGGCGAGAATTTTGCCCAGCGATTCCGCGGGTCAGGCGCGGCGCACGGCGACCGGCTCGACCACGCCGAAGCCCCGGACCGGCCGCGGGGGCAGTGGCCGGGACTCGATCTGGTCGGCCGGGAGGAGGTCCGCGGTGGCGTGGTCGACGATGATCCGGTTGCGGCGGGCGACCTGCGTGAGGCGGGCGGCGAGGTTGACCGGAGGGCCGAAGACGTCGCCCAGGCGCAGCACGACGCCGCCGCTGGCGAGGCCCACCCGGACGTCGGGCATCCGCGGGTCGCGGCCGATCACGTTGATGATCCCCTCGGCCGTGGTGAACGCCGCCATGGGGTCGTCGTTCACGAAGAGCACCGCGTCGCCCATGCTCTTGATCAGGCGGCCACGCTCGCGGGTGATCACGTCACCGCACCGGGCCTCGAAGATCTCGACCAGCTCACCGATCCGCTCGCGGCTGACCTCGTTGGACAGCGCAGTGAAGCCGACGATGTCGGCGAAGCCGACGCTGAGGTCGGTGGTGTGCGGGTCCGCGTCGATGGCACGCACGGACTGCATCCGCGACACCGCGGCGGTCAGGTGGCGGCGCCAGGCGTAGATCAGCAGGTCCTCGAAGCGGGAGCCGAAGCGCTCGACCACCCAGGCCGACGCGTCGCCGTCGCCTCCGTGCTGCTCGACGTACGCCTCGTCGACGTGGTGGACGAGCTCGCCGACCTCCCAGTCGGCGAGGCGGGCCATGCTCAGGCCCACCCCGCGGGCGACGTTGAGGGCGACGTCGAAGTCGATGATGCCCTCGCCGAGCAGGTCGACCATGAGCTGGAGGGCGTGCACGTCGGCGTCGGTGTAGGCGCGCGCGTCGCCGCGCTCCGGGAAGCCGAGGGTGCGCCAGAGCCGGCGCGCCCGCTCGAGCGGGATGCCCGCGCGTTCGGCGACGTCGGCGGCCGTGAGCTGGGGCTCATCCCCGAGGAAGGTCAGCTCGGGGTCGTTCTCAGACACCTTCGTCGCGGCCGTCACGGCGGCCGCCGCCCTGGTGGAGCTCGTGGAGCAGCTCGTTGAGCTGGCGCTGCGCGGCCTCCACGTGCGGGATGTCGTTGAGGCGGGCCGGCTGGTTGGCCGACGCGTCGGCGATCAGCAGGCTGCCGCAGCCGAAGGGCCGGTCGATCAGGTTGATCTCGATCGAGATGTCGCTGACCCGGGCCAGCGGGATGTCGTGGCCGCGGCGGGTGACGATGCCCCAGCGCGTGATCAGGCGGCGGTCGGTGAAGGCGTGCACCGTGGTCGCCCACACCAGGAACGGGCGCACCGAGAACCACGCGATGCCGAGGATCACCAGCACCCACACGATGTAGCCGAGCACCTGCTGGAAGCCGTCGTCGTCGAGGTTGGCCTCGGCGGCGACCCCGATCGCGAGCAGCACGACCAGCGCCAGGATCGGCACGAACAGCGCCTTCGGGTGCTGGCGCGTGCTGAGGATCAGGCGCTCGCCCGGGTTGAGCAGCTTCTTCGAGATGGCCACGGGGAGATCATTCCACCTTCGCGGTCGGCGCGCGCTCAGTCCGTGGCACGCACGTGCACGACGTCGCCGGCACCCACCCGCTCGGGACCGCCGGCCGTCTCGACCACGAGGCGGCCGTCGTCGTCGACGTCGACCGCGCGGCCGGTCAGCTCGCCCCCTCCGGGGAGGTCGACGCGGACGTCGCGACCGAGGGTCGCGCACTGGGCCCGGTACGACGACGCGAGCCGCGCGGTGCCGAGCTCGCCGCCGGCCTGCCAGACGTCGTACCCCTCGCGGATGGCGGCGACGGCGTCGATCAGCACCTGCGTGCGGTCGGGCACGTCGGCCCCGTCGGGCGAGGCGATCGACAGGCTGGTCGCGGTCTCGACCGGGAGCTCGTCGGCGTCCATCGCGACGTTGATGCCGACGCCGACGATCGCGGCCGGCCCGTCGGGGGTCTCGACGCGCTCGACCAGGATCCCGGCGACCTTGCGGTCACCGTCGAGGAGCACGTCGTTGGGCCACTTCACGCGGGCGTCGTAGCCGTGAGCGGTGAGCGCCTTCGCCACGTTGTGGCCGACCAGGAGCGGGAGCCAGGGCCAGGAGGCCGGCGGGACGCTCGGACGCAGCACCAGCGAGAAGGTGACCGCCGTACCGGCGGGCGTCTCCCAGGTGCGGTCGAGCCGGCCGCGGCCGGCGACCTGGTGGTCGGCGGCGACGACGAGTCCCTCGGTCGCGCCGGCCCGGGCCCGCTCGCCCGCGAGCTGGTTGGTCGAGGGGGCCTCGGGCAGCAGCTCCACGCCGGCGCCCGGGGTCAGGGCGAAGGCGGCAGCGAGACGGTCGCCGTCGAGCGGGGCGCGGTCCGGGTTCGGGGAGGAGCCGAGAGTCACGGTGCCTACCCTGTCGCAGCCGGCGCGTTGAGGAAACCCCGGGGTCCGGGCCGACGTGACCTGCCAGGTCATGGCCGCGCGCACCCCGGGTCGGTCACGATGGCGTGATGAACCCGCTCATCGCGACCGGCGCCGCGGCGTACGCCGGACTCGGCCTCGTGTCCTTCCTCAAGCCCGGTGTCGTCCCGGCGATCATCGGGAGCACCGCCCCGAACGCCGACTCCCGCACCGAGATCCGGGCCGTGTACGGCGGCCTGCCGCTCGCCTTCGCCGCGACCCTCGCCGCCAGCCCCGCCTCCGGGACGGCCATCGGGGTGGCCACGGCCGGCATGGCGGCGGGCCGGGCAGGCTCGGCCCTCTTCGAGGGACGGCCGAGCGCGAAGATGGCCGGCTTCGTGCTGCTGGAGGCAGCGGTCGCGGGCGCACTGCTGCTCGGAGCCCGGCAGGCCCGCAGCGCCTGACCGTCGTCGGCCGGGCGCTGCGGGACGGAGGGGACTCAGCCGAAGAACGTCCGCAGGTCGCCGACCACGTCCATCGGGACCTCCATCGCCGCGAAGTGACCACCCCGCGGGAACTCCGACCAGTGCGCGATGTTCGCGTTGTCGCGCTCGGCGAGCGAGCGGATCGTCTGGAAGTCGTCCTTGAAGACCGCGACCCCGATCCGGCCGGTGCTGACGACCGGCTCCGCGCCGGCGTGCTGCTCCTCGTAGTGGTACCGCGCGGCCGAGCCGTAGGTGTTCGTCAGCCAGTAGAGCGTCGCCTGCGCGAGCACCTGCTCGGGCGCGACCAGGCTGGTGCCGTTGCCGAAGCTCTCGAAGAGCTCGCTGTAGGCGAGCACCGCCACGGGCGAGTCGGCCAGGCCGGCGGCGACCGTCTGCGGGCGGGTGCCGTTCATCTGGTTGTAGCCGCCGACCGACTGGAACCACTGCATGTGCTCGAGCGCGGCGTACTCCTTCGGGCCGAAGTCCGCGAACTCGGCCGGGTCGCCGCTCGGGAACGAGAACAGGTGCAGCACGTGCGCTCCGAGGAAGCCGTCCGGGTTCGCGACGGCGAGCTCACGGCCGACCATCGCCCCGCCGTCGCTGCCGTGGACGCCGTAGGCGTCGTAGCCGAGCCGGCGCATCAGCACGTCGTACGCCGCCGCGACCCGCCTCATCGTCCAGCCGGTGTCGACGACCGGCGTCGACCAGCCGAAGCCCGGCATCGAGGGGATCACCAGGTGGAAGGCGTCCTCGGCGCGGCCGCCGTGGGCCTCGGGGTCGACCAGCGGGTCGATCATGTCGAGGAAGTCGAGCACCGATCCCGGGTAGGTGTGGGCCAGGAGCAGCGGGGTCGCGCCGGCGTGCTGCGAGCGGACGTGCAGGAAGTGGATCCGCTGGCCGTCGACCTCGGTGACGAAGTTGTCGTAGGAGTTCAGGCGCTCGTCGACCGCACGCCAGTCGAACGCCTTCCACTGCTCGACCATGGAGCGCAGGTACGACGACGGGGTGCCGTACTCCCAGGAGTCGCCGGGGACGGCGGGGGCGAAGCGGGTGTGCTCGAGGCGGGCGCGGAGGTCGTCGAGGTCGGTCTGGGCGATGTCGATGACGAAGGGGGTGATCTGGTTCATGACACGCACGCTACGAGCCATACCGGAACGGTTGTTTCCTGTTAGAACGGTCGGGTGAAAGGAACTTCCGGACGCCTGCTGGAGCTGCTCGGCCTGCTCCAGGCACGGGTCGAGTGGACCGCCCCCGAGCTCGCCGCGCGGCTCGGCGTCACCGACCGCACCGTCCGCAACGACGTCACCCGGCTGCGCGAGCTGGGCTACCCCGTCGACGGCGTGCGCGGTCGGGCCGGCCACTACCGGCTGGGCGCCGGCGCCAAGCTGCCCCCGCTGCTGCTGGACGACGAGGAGGCCGTCGCGGTCGCCGTCGGGCTGCGCACGCTGACCGGCGTCTCCGGCTTCGAGGAGAGCGGGAGCCGGGCGCTGACCAAGCTCGAGCACGTGCTGCCCGACCGCCTGCGCCGCCGGGTCACCGCACTGCGCGACGCCACCGAGGCCGGGCCGGTCAACACCGACTCGAACGTCGAGGATCCCGAGGTCGACGCCGGCGTGCTGGCGGAGATCGCCGACGCGATCCGCGACCACCGCGGGCTACGGGCGTTCTTCGGCGACGGCGCGGACGACGAGCGCGAGCGGATCGAGATCGAGCCCTACCGGCTGGTCGCCTGGCAGCGGCGGTGGTTCGTGGTCGGCCGCTCCCCCGCCACGGGCGAGTGGGCGCCGTACCGGGTGGACTGGCTGACCCTGCGCCTGCCGGGCGGGCGCGGCTTCACCCCCGCGCCGCTGCCGGGCGACCTGACCGAGCTCGTCGTCCGCGAGGTGGCGCGCACCGGCTGGTCGGTGCACGCCCGGCTGGTCATCGACGCCCCGGCCGAGGAGGTGCTGTCGCGGATCAACCCGGCCGTCGGTGTCGTCGAGTCCCGACCCGACGGGCGCAGCGTGCTGGTCACGGGCGGCGACAGCCTCGAGATCGTCGCGGTGTGGATCGGCATGCTCGGCCTGGACTTCACCGTCGAGTCACCGGCGGCGCTCGTCGACCGTCTCCGGGTGCTGGCGCAGCGTTATGCCGGTGCGGTTGTCGGGAGCGCTGGCTAGGGTCGGCGCCATGACGCGACTCGTGGACGCCCGCACCGAGCAGCTCGTCGAGGACCTGGCCGCGCTGGACCCGTTGACCGCGACCTTCGCGGGCATCGCGGGTCACGACGGCGAGCTCCCCGACCTCTCCCCCGACGGCTTCGCCGCGCGCGAGGAGCTGCACCGCCGCGCCCTGGCCGACGTGGCCGCCCTCGACGTCACCGACGAGCGCGAGCAGGTCGCCAAGGATGCCTTCCTCGAGCGGGTCGGGCTCACCGTCGAGCGGGCCGACGCGGGCGTCGAGCGCAGCGAGTTCTCCGTGATCAGCAGCGCGATCCACGCCGTGCGCGAGGTCTTCGACCTGATGCCGACCGAGACCCCCGAGCACTGGGAGGCGATCGGCTCCCGCCTCGCCGCCGTCCCGCAGGCCCTCGACGGCTACCGCACGACCCTGCTCGAGGAGGCCGCCGCCGGCCGGGTCTCGGCCCGCCGGCAGTACGCCGAGGTGGCCGGCCAGGTGCGCGGCTGGACCGGGCAGGAGGGCGCCGCGGGCGACTACTTCCAGCGCGCCGTGAGCTCCGCCCCCGCGGAGGTCCGGGACCAGCTGAGCAGGGCGGCCCAGCAGGCCTCGGCGGCGTACGCCGAGTTCGGGCGGTTCATCGAGACCGACCTGCAGCCGCGCGGCCGCGAGGTCGACGGCGTCGGCCGCGAGGCCTACGCCCTCAACTCCCGCTACTTCCTCGGAGCGGCCGTGGACCTCGAGGAGACCTACGCGTGGGGCTGGGAGGAGCTCAAGCGCATCGAGGACGACATGGCCGCGACCGCGCAGCGCATCGTGCGCGGCGGCTCGGTGGCCGACGCCGTGGCTGCCCTCGACGCCGACCCGGCCCGCGACTGCGGCAGCCGCGAGGCCTTCCAGGAGTGGATGCAGGCCACGTCCGACGAGATCCTGCGGACCTTCGACGGCGTCCACTTCGACATCGCCGAGCCGATCCGCACCCTGCAGTGCAAGGTCGCGCCCGTCAACGACGGCGGTGCCTGGTACTCCCCACCCTCCGAGGACTTCTCGCGTCCCGGCACGATGTGGTTCTCGTTCACCGACGACCACGAGCGCTACTCCACCTGGCGCGAGACGACGACCGTCTTCCACGAGGGCGTGCCCGGCCACCACCTCCAGTGCGCCCAGGTCGTCCACCAGGCCGAGCTGCTCAACCGCTGGCAGCGGCTGCTGTGCTGGGTCAGCGGCCACGGCGAGGGCTGGGCGCTGTACGCCGAGCGGCTGATGGACGAGCTCGGCTACTTCGAGGACCCGGGCGACCGGCTCGGCTTCCTCGACATGCAGGGCTTCCGGGCCGCGCGGGTGATCGTCGACATCGGCGTCCACCTCGGCCTCGAGGTGCCCGAGGACAACCCCTTCGGCTGGCGCCCGGGCGAGGTCTGGGACGCCGACCGGGTCCTCGAGTTCATGCGGGCGCACTCGCGGATGGACGACGGCTCGCTGAGGTTCGAGGTCAACCGCTACCTCGGCTGGCCGGGCCAGGCGCCGTCGTACAAGGTCGGGGAGCGGATCTGGCTCGACGCCCGCGCCGACGCGCAGGCCCGCCACGGCAGTGCCTTCGACCTCAAGGCCTTCCACACCGCGGCCCTCGACCTCGGCTCGATCGGGCTCGACCCGCTCAAGGCGGCGCTCGCGCGGCTGTGACCGTCCTCGACGTCGAGCAGGCGCGCCGGATCGCGGTCCGGGCGCAGCTGCTCGACGCCCCGGCGACCCGCGCGGGTCGGTCGGTCGCGGAGGTCGTCGACGAGCTCACGTTGCTGCAGGTCGACCCGACCGCAGCGGTCGCGCCGAACGTGGACCTGGTCCTGTGGTCGCGCCTCGGCGGCGACTACGAGCACTCGGACCTGACCTTCGCGCTGGAGACGGAGCGCTCGCTGGTGGAGCACTCGTCGTACGTCCGCCCGGTCGACGACATCGGGCTGGTCCTCGCCACGATGCGCCACGAGCTGCACCCGCGGGTGCTCGAGTGGGTCGAGGCCAACGCGCGGTTCCGTACCGACGTGCTCGCGCAGCTGGCCGCGGAGGGCCCGCGGACGGCGGCGGAGGTGCCCGACACCTGCCAGGTGCCGTGGGAGTCGAGCGGCTGGAACCACGACAAGAACGTCAACCGGCTGCTGGAGATGCTCACCCTCCTCGGCGACGTCGCGATCAGCAGCCGCCACGGCAAGCTCCGGGTCTACGACCTCGCCGAGCGGGTCTACCCGGCGGACCTCACCGTCCCGTCGTACGACGACGCCAAGGCCGCCCTCGACCGACGCCGCCTCGCCTCCCTCGGCATCGCCCGCGGCTCCGCCAGGGGCAACGGCGGCGAGCAGATCGGTGCCGGCAGCGGAGGCGTCCCCGTGACCGTGGCCGGCGTCGCCGGCGAGTGGCGCGCCGACCCCGACGCGCTGGCCGCGGCCGACGACGACTTCGAGGGCCGCTGCGCCTTCCTCTCCCCCTTCGACCGCCTCGTCTACGACCGCGACCGCGCCCTCGACCTGTTCGACTTCGAGTACGTCCTGGAGATGTACAAGCCCGCCGCGAAGCGGCGCTGGGGCTACTTCGCCCTCCCCGTCCTGCACGACGACCGGCTGGTCGGCAAGCTCGACGCGAAGGCCGACCGCAGGGCGGGGGTGCTGCGGGTGCACGCCGTCCACGAGGACGTCCCGTGGTCGCCGGCGACGGGCGATGCGGTCGACGCCGAGATCGACGCGCTGGCGTCGTGGCTGGGCCTGGCCGTCGTGCGCGACGAGGGGATCCGAGCGCGACCTCGTTAGGGTGGCCGGGTGCCGCAGCTCGTCCTCGCCTCCGCGTCCCCCGCCCGGCTCGCGACCCTTCGCAGCGCGGGCTTCGACCCGCAGGTCGTGGTGTCCGGCGTCGACGAGTCGCAGGTGACCGGCGTACCTCCTGCCGAGCTGGCGCTGCGCCTCGCGGAGCTGAAGTGCGCGGCCGTCGCCGACGGCGGCGAGGTCCCGGCCGACGCCCTGGTGCTCGGGTGCGACTCGGTCCTCGAGCTCGACGGCGAGGCCCTCGGCAAGCCGGACGACGCCGACGAGGCGGTCCGTCGCTGGGAGGCGATGCGGGGCCGGTCCGGCGTCCTGCACTCGGGCCACTGCCTGCGCGACGTCGCCGCGGGCCGGCAGGCGGCAGCGACCGCCTCGACCCGGGTGCACTTCGCGGACGTGACCGACGAGGAGATCGCGGCCTACGTCGCGACCGGGGAGCCGCTCCACGTCGCGGGCGCCTTCACGGTCGACGGCCTCGGCGGCGGCTTCGTCACCGGCATCGAGGGCGACCACCACAACGTCGTCGGCGTGAGCCTGCCCCTGCTCCGCGGCCTGGTCAGGGAGCTCGGCCACTCGTGGACCGACCTCTGGGCACGCTAGGGACGTCGGCCGTCGTCGCGGTCCTCCTGCTGGGCGGGCCTCCTGCGACGGCAGCCCCGGACGACGACCCCGGCCCCGCCCTGGCCGGTACGCCGGTCGCCGGCGCCTCCGGGTCGGCCACGCCGCCGGCGCTGACCGTCGGCCGCTACCTCGACCACCTGCCCGCGCGCGGGTCACTCGGCTACCGGCTGCCCCGCACCGCCGCGGGCAGCACCTTCCACGTCGCCGCGCTGTTCGTGGGTGCGGGCGACTCGGTCGGCGAGGGCGTCCGCATCGAGGTCGGTACGACGCCCGGCGACGAGGGCTGCGGCAGTGGCGGCGTGTTCCGGCCGACGCTCGGTGAGCAGGCGCCCGTGCTCTTCACGACCGTCACCACCTGGACCGACGTCGACGACCACGAGTGCGCGGTCGCCGACGACCTCTTCCTCACCCTCCACGCCCCCGACGACCCGGCCGACGCAGGCCGCGAGGTGGAGCTGCTCGTCTTCGAGGAGCCGCCGCTGTCGGACTACGGCATGGGCCTGCTGCCCGACCCGGCGCCGCCGGCGTGGACTCCGCTGGCACCCGCCGCCTCCCCGCGGGAGGTGCCGCCCGGGACCACGCCGACCAGCGCACCGGTCGTGCGCGACGGCAGCTACCGCCTCACCCTGCGGCCGGGCCGCACCCAGGTCCTGGCGGTCCCGCTCGACTGGGACCAGACCGTGCAGGCCCAGCTCGACGCCCGGCTCCCCGTGGGCGCCCCTGGCCCCGGCGAGATCGCGATCGACGTGGTCGGACCGATGCTCGGCACCAGCGAGGTCTCCTTCACGATGACCCGGCCCGACGACTGGACCGTCCCGACGACCGCGCCCGGACGGCTCCGGATCGGCGCCCAGTCGCAGGTCGTCTCGTACGCCCACCGCGACTCCTACGACGCCGCCGTCAGCACCGAGGCCCTCGCCGGGATCCACTACGTCGTCGTCCGCTGGCCCGGCACCGACCAGGCCGGACCGGCCGCCGCCGCGCTGGAGGTGCCGGCGACCGTGACCCTGCGGACGACCGGCGAGGCGACGGACGGGGTGCCGTCGTACACGCCGGTCGAGGGGCTGCTCGGGCCCCAGGCGGGATCACGCCTGGTCGACGGCACGCTGCAGGCGCCCCCGGTCGACGCGCCCGCGGCAGCACCGGTCGACGAGCCCGAGGACGGGCCACAGCCGTGGCTGGTCGCCGTGGCGGGACTCGCGGGGATCGGCGTGGTCGGGGGCCTGGTGCGAGCCCGGCGGCGGGCCGTCGTGAGCCGGGAAGGCACGTACCCCCGCCACCGCGACTGACCGCGGGAGCGGGGGTACGACCGATGCGGTGCCCCACGCACCGCAACCGGCCCTGCCATGTCCCGGGGGCCAGCCTGCCTCGTCAGGCAGATTCAGGCAAGTCCTTGTCCGGCGGTGCTCAGGCGCGCAGGTGGGCGGTCGGGGACTCCCCCACCCGCAGACCGGTCGACGCGCCAGCGTTGCGAAAGGCCTGCAGCGCGCCGTCCGTGTCGCCCACGTCGGTCAGCAACGTGCCCAGGTCGAACCAGAGCTGGGCAGCCTCGCGGTCGGCGCCCGCGGCGGTCAGCGCGTGGATCGCGCGGCCGTAGTGCTCGCGCGCGTCGGACGGACGCGCGTCCAGCGCCGCGGCCTGGCCGAGGACGACGTGGGCCCAGGCATCGAGGAGCGAGGCCTTGGCCGGCGACTCCGCGAGCGCACGCTCGGCCGAGGCGACCGCCTCGTCGAGCCGGCCGAGCAGCACGAGCGCCCGCCCCCGGTTGACGTGGACCAGCGCCTGGTCCCACGCCGAACCGCCGACCGCGAGCTCGCGCTCGGCGACGGCCATGATGTCGAGCGCGGCCTGCGGCTCGGGCGGCGTCGTCGACAGGTGCAGCCGCGCGACCAGGCCCCGCAGCTTGGCGAGGTTGCGGTTGTCGTCGCCGAGCTCGAAGAGCGCGAGCGCCTTGCGGGCCAGGTCGAGCGACTGCGGGGTGGCGCCGTGGGTGGCGGCGTCGATGAGGCTGGCGTTCCAGTACGCCGACGCCTTGCCGATCGGTGAGTCGTACTTCTCGGCCTCGGCGAGCGCGCGCTTGCACACCCGCATCGCCTCCCCGAGGTCACCGCGCACGTGGTACGCCGCCGCGACGGTCACGCTGAGCTGGATCGCCTCGGTCAGCCCCTCCAGGCCGAGCTCGACGATCAGCGCCCGAGCCCGGTCGCCTACCTCGATCGCCCGCGCCGGCTCGCCGCCGTCGCGGTAGCAGCGCGAGAGCGAGATCAGGTCCTTGAGCCAGACCGCGTCGGCGATCGGCTCGCCGACCAGGTCCTCGAACGCCATGATCGCGCCGTCGAGGTCGCCGGTCATCTCGAGGGCGCTCGCGCGGATGCGTCGCGCCCGTCGTACCAGCTCGGTGTCGGCGGTCCGCTCCAGCCGGGCGAGCAGCTGCTCGGCCCGGGTCAGCGCCTGCGGCGCGTCGCCGCCCGCCAGGGCCAGCTCGGCGTGGTCGAGCCCGAGCTGCAGCTCGGCCCGCTCGTCGTGGCTCACCCCGATGAGGAGCTCCTCGAGCGTGGTGCCCATCCGGACGGCGAGGCGGCCCAGGAGCAGCGCCTCGGGCCGGCGCTGGCCGTCCTCGATCCGGGAGAGGTACGCCGCCGTGATGTCCTCGCCGGCCACCTGGACCTGGGTCATCCCGGCGGCGACGCGCGCCACGCGGATCCGTCGACCGAGCTCGGCGGGGTCGATCGTCCTGCTCAGCTCGGCAAGCCTGGTGTCCACCGGACCATTCTGCCCGTCCGAGCCACTATTCGACGGGAAGTCCGAGCCCTCGTGCGATCAGCATCCGCTGCACCTCCGACGTACCCTCGCCGATCTCGAGGATCTTGGCGTCGCGGTAGAACCGGGCGACCGGGTACTCCTCCATGAATCCGTAGCCGCCGAAGACCTGCGTGGCGATCCTGGTCGCGGTGACCGCGGACTCGCTGGCGTAGAGCTTGGCGACCGAGGCGGCCTGCTTGAACTCCTTCATCGACGGCCCACGGCCGTCGACCATGGCGTCCTTCATCGCGGCTGCGCGGTAGGTCAGCATCCGCGAGGCGTGCAGCATCACCTCGAGGTCGGCGATCTGGAAGGCCACGCCCTGCTTGCGTCCGATCGGGCCGCCCATCGTCTGGCGGTCGAGGGAGTACTCCACGCACAGGTCGACGCAAGCCTGGATCAGGCCGACGGCGAGCGCGGCGATGGCGACCCGCCCGTCGTCGAGGATCGCGAGGAACTGCGCGTAGCCGCGACCACGCTCGCCGAGCAGGTGGGCCTCCGGCACGCGGCAGTCGGTGAACGTCAGCGGGTGGGTGTCGGAGATGTGCCAGCCGAGCTTGTCGTAGGCCGGCTCGGCGACGAAGCCGGGCGTGCCCGCCGGGACGAGGATCGCGGAGATCTCCGGCTTGCCCTCGGCCGAGATGCCGGTGCGCGCGGTGACCGTCACCAGCGAGGTGATCGACGAGCCCGAGTTGGTGATGAACTGCTTGCCGCCGTTGACGACCCACTCGCCGTTGTCGAGCTCGGCGCGGGTCTTCGTCGCGCCCGCGTCGGAGCCGGCGCCCGGCTCGGTCAGGCCGAAGCCGGCGAGGCGGCGGCCGGCGACGAGGTCGGGCAGCCACTGCGCCTTCTGCTCGTCGGAGCCGAAGGTCTGGATCGGGTTGATGCCGAGGCCGACGCCGGCCTCCAGGGTCACGCCCATCGACTGGTCGACCCGGCCGAGCTCCTCGATCGCCAGGCACAGCGAGGTGAACGGGCCATCGGCGGCCTCGAGGCCCGCGCCGCCGTACTCCTCCGGGGCGGTGAGCCCGAACAGCCCGAGGTCGCCCATCTTCTGCACGACGTCCACGGGGAAGTAGTGGGACTTGTCCCACTCCGCCACGTGGGGGCGGATGGTGGACTCAGCGAAGTCCCGGACGGTGCGCCGGAACTCCTCGTGCTCGCGGGACAGGTCGAACTGGGTCATGCCGGCATCCTACGTCCCGAGGTTAACGTTTGTTAACCCCCCGGAAGAGGGATGGCGTCACGCGGTACGACGACCGGGCCGCTCCGCCTCGCCGTCACGCCAGTGCACCGCACGGTCCCGGCCGTCGGCCTTCGCCCGGTAGAGCGCGGCGTCGGCGTGCTCGAGGGCGTCGGTGATCGCGTCGTGCGGCGGCGCGGGCGCGATGCCGATGCTGACCGTGGTGCCGACGCCGGCGTACCCGCGGCACACAGCGGTGGCGACCCGCTCGGCGTCCTCCTCCGGGACGAGCATCACGAACTCGTCCCCGCCCAGCCGGCCGGCGATGCCGTGGGCGCCGAGGACCGTCTCGCACACCTCGGCGAAGCGGCGCAGCGCCGCGTCTCCGGCGGCGTGCCCGCCGCGGTCGTTGAGCGTCTTGAAGTCGTCGAGGTCGGCGAGCAGCACCGACATCGGGGCCGGCGACCAGCCCCGGTCCACCTCGCGCTGCGCCGCGCGCAGGAACTCCGAGCGGTTGAGCAGCCCGGTCAGGCCATCACGCGTGGCCCGCACCCGCAGCTCGGTGGTCTGCTGCGCGTGGCCGAGCGTGGCCATGCTGAAGGTCACCACGACGAGCAGCAGCAACGTCATCAGGGTCGTCGCCGCCGGTCCGAAGCCGACCACGAACACCGGGTTCTCCGCACCGACCACGACGAACACGACCGCGCGCAGCAGGTAGAAGGCCGCGATGACCCCGGACGCGACGGCCATCGCCCGCACCGCGAACACGACCGGCGCCTGCCCCGGCTCCTCGTCGCGCTCACGCAGGACACACCGCAGCTCCCACGACGAACGGCCGACCTGGCCCGCCATCCCGAGCAGGTACGCCGCCCCACCGGTCCACACGTCGTGCGCCGGGTCGTCGAGCAGCGCGACCGCCAGCACCAGCACCGGCGGGACGACCAGCTGGGCCACCGGCACCGCCCGCCCCCGCAGCGAGCGCGCAGCCGCCCACACGCCCCCGGCACCGAGTACGCCGGCCGTGTTGCCCATCGGGTTGGCCACGACCTGCAACGGCGTCCCGTTGCACAGGTAGAGCAGCGCGCCCGTCACGAAGCAGGCCAGCGAGACGCACCACCAGCCGCTGTACGCCGAGCGGGTCGGCCGGTAGGTCGCGGCGTAGAAGAGCACGAGCACGCACGCCGCGATCAGCCCGAAGGCGACGCGGAGGGTGAACGTGTCGAGCACGCCCTCAGGCTAGGGACGCCTCGCCGCCGTCGCGGCCGTTCGCGAAGGCACGGGCCGGACGTGGTGCCGGACCTGCTCCGGACGGGCCATCGGGGTGGCCGATCCGGGCCAGCACGGGGGGACGAAGGTCCCCGGCGACCCGAGGGCTCACTCCTCGGCAGCGTCCGCCAAGGTGATCTCGACACCGAAGAACAGATCCGCCGGACTCATCCCGATGGCCACCGCCACCCGCAGGTACTTCGAGATGCCCGAGTCGGTCTCCCCGCGCTCCATGCGGGCGATCTGCGTGGTCGCCAGGCCCGCGCGCCGCGCGACCCCCTCCTGGGTGAGGTCGCGGCGCGATCGCTCGGCGCGGATGTTGCGCCCGATCTGGACCAGAGTCGCGGCCTCGAGGTGTTCCATCGCGACCAAGCCTTTCGGTCACGAGTTCGTCCATCCAGCGCCAATTGGTGCATCTTCTGCACAGATATGCGCTTCAATCACCCAGAACAGTTCGATTGAAGGAGAATCTCGTGACCCAGATCCCCCCGCCGCCGCCGGGACCGCAGCAGCCGGGCAGCTACGGCGACGCCAAGGCCCAGGCCAAGGCCGCCAAGGCGTACGCCAAGGCTCAGCGCCCCTGGTACAAGAAGAAGCGGTGGATCGGCCTGATCGTCCTCGTCGTGATCATCGCCATCTCCGCCGCATCCGGCGGCGGGTCGGACGACAAGGGTGACAAGGACGCCGAGGACAAGACGCCCACGTCCTCGGAATCCCCCACCGAGACCGCGAAGCCGGACGACAAGAAGTCGGACGAGCCGAAGGCCGGGGAGACGAAGGCCGAGGAGCCCGAGCCCGAGACCAAGAAGTTCGACGTGAAGACCCAGGCCGTCGCGATGGTCTCGGAGTTCTCGGAGAACGAGCTCGCGGCCGACGCGAAGTACAAGGACAAGGTCATCAAGGTGACCGGCATCATCAGCAAGATCGACACCGAGATCTTCGACGACAAGGACTACGTCCTCAAGCTCAAGGGCGACGCCTACGACCTCCTCACGGTCGACTGCTTCGACATCTCCAACGACGAGCTGTCGAAGCTGGCGCCGGGCCAGAAGGTGTCGATGATCGGCGACTTCAAGGACGGCGGGGACCTCGGCGTGGAGCTGAACCACTGCAGCCTCGCCTGATCCGCGCGTGATCGCCTCGACCCCGGGCCGCTGCGGCCCGGGGTCGACGTGCGTCCGGCCGGGGATCCGGCCCGTAGGCTCGCCGCGTGAACCAGCTGCGCGACCCCGCCCACCGCGTGAGCCCGCGGGCCCGCACGATGTGGCAGCTCGAGGCCGCGGTCGAGGCCGCGGTCGCGGTGCTCGCCGGCGGGATCGCCAGCGTGGTGTGGGTCCCCGGGCCATGGCGGTGGCTGCTCCTCGGGGTGCTGGTGGTCGTCAGCGTCGCGTCGGCGCTCGTCGTACCGCGGTGGCGGTACCAGGTGCACCGCTGGGAGGTGTCGCCCACCGCGGTCTACACCCAGCGTGGCTGGTGGGCCCGCGAGCGGCGGATCGCGCCGATGTCGCGGGTGCAGACCGTCGACTTCGCGCAGGGACCGCTGGCGCGGCTGTTCGGCCTGGCGACGGTCACGGTGACCACCGCGTCGGCCGCGGGACCACTCCAGATCGAGGGCCTCGACCGCGACGTCGCGCTCGGGCTGGTCGACGAGCTGACCCGCAAGGCCGACCTCGTCGAGGGCGACGCGACGTGACCGCGGGGCCGGTGCCCGAGGCGCCGTGGCAGCGCCTCGACCCACGGATGCTGCTGGTCCACCCGATCACCGAGCTGGTGAAGTTCCTGCCCGTCCTGATCGGCCTGGTCGTCGCGGGTGGTGCGTCCGGCACGGGGCCGTGGGCGCTGCTCGGCGTGGGCGTTCCGGTGGGCCTCGGCGTGGTCCGCTACGTCACGACGACCTACCGCGTGACGACCGCGCGGGTCGAGCTGCGCCGCGGCCTGCTGCAGCGGCACAACCTCTCCACGCCCCTCGACCGCGTCCGCACCGTCGACCTCACCGCGTCGCCGATCCACCGCGTCCTCGGCCTCGCGACCCTCGTCATCGGCACGGGCAGCGTCGTCACCGACGACGACGACCGGCTGCTGCTCGACGCCCTTCCGCGCGAGCAGGCGGCAGCCCTGCGCACGCACCTGCTGAGCGTCCTGCACCCGGTCGGCGAGGCCGGCTCCGACGCCCCGGCGGTGCTGGCGCCGGAGCACGTCGTGGCCCGCTTCTCGCCGCAGTGGCTCTGGTACGCCCCCTTCAGCGGGGCCGTCCTGGTGGCGGCCGGTGCTGTGCTCGGTGCAGGAGCGCCGCTGCTGGAGTCGGTCGACCTCCGGGTCAGTGAGGACGACCTCGCGATCTTCTCCCCCGCCGTGATCCTGGGCCTCGGGCTGGCCGTGCTGCTGGTGACCGTCGCCCTGTTCGTGGTCGGCTACCTCGTCGTCAACGGCGGCTTCGTGCTCGCGCGACAGGGCGCGGCGTGGCACGTACGACGCGGGCTGCTCACCCACCGAGAGACGAGCATCGACGTCGCCCGCCTGGCCGGGGCGACGATCAGCGAGCCGGCCGCACTGCGTCTCGCACGAGGACGGCGCGTGAACGCGATCGTCACCGGCCTGCGCGGCAGCCAGGAGAGCTCGACCGTGCTGCTGCCCCCCGCACCGCAGGCCACCGCGATCGCCACCACGACGGCGGTCCTCGGCTCCGCGGAGCCGGTCACCGGACCGCTGCGCAGCCACGGCCGGAAGGCCGCCACCCGCCGCTGGACCCGCGCGCTGCTCGGCTGCTCGCCGGTCGTCGTCGCCGTGGTCGTGGCCGTTGCCGCCGGTGCGCCGCCCGCGCTCCTCGGGCTCGCGGT
The DNA here is from genome assembly GCF_001428825.1 of Nocardioides sp. Root240. Taxonomy (GTDB): domain Bacteria; phylum Actinomycetota; class Actinomycetes; order Propionibacteriales; family Nocardioidaceae; genus Nocardioides. Next base: position 276,479 of record NZ_LMIT01000013.1, read on the forward strand.
CGCCGCCGTCGCCGTGGCGCTCGCCCTCGCGGCCGACCGGGTCCGCGCCCTCGGCCACGGCCACCTCGCCGGGCACGTCGTCGCGCGCTCGGGCTCGGTCCTGCGCCGCCGCGAGGCCCTCGCCGACGCCCACGTGATCGGCTGGAACCTGCGCGCGACCTGGTTCCAGCGCCGGGCCGGCCTGGCGACGCTCGCCGCCACGACAGCCGGGGGCGACGGGCAGGTGGCGGTGCTCGACGTACCGGAACCGGAGGCGGTCGCGCTCGCACTGGCCGCGACGCCGGGACTGCTCGACGACTTCCTGGAGCCACGATGAGCGACGCGCCCGACGGCAGCTACGCACCCGTCCCCGATGGCCACCCCGACCCGGGCGAGGTGGTCTGGGCGTGGGTGCCCTACGAGGACGACCCGAGCCAGGGCAAGGACCGGCCGGTGCTCGTCATCGGCACCGCCGTCGGCGCGGCCGGTGAGCCGCTGCTGCACTGCCTGGTCATGACCAGCAAGGACCACGACCGGGACGCCGAGCAGGAGGCGGCCGCCGGCCGGTACTGGACCGACGTCGGCACCGGCGCCTGGGACCCCCGCGGGCGGCCCAGCGAGGTGCGCCTGAACCGGCTGCTCGTCATCCCCGCCGACTCGGTACGACGCGAGGGCGCCGCCCTCCCGCCGCAGACCTACGCCGCGGTGATCGCCGAGCGCCAGCGCTTCCTGCGCTGACCTCTTGGCGGGACCGGGTCAGCGCACCAGCAACGACGCGCGCCACACCTTGCGGTCGCGCTCGCTGACCATGCCGTTCTCCTCCAGCACCGGCATCACCTTCTCGCCCATCCAGGCGACCGTCTCGCGGTAGTGCTCGTTCCCGAGCGCCTCACGGCGGGCCTCCTGCGGGTCGAGGCCCACGGCGGCGTACACGTCGGGGTGGACCAGCGAGCGCATGGTGACGTAGGCGACCTGGGCAGTCAGCGCCTGGTGCCAGCGCAGCTTCGTGCGACCCAGGCCGCGCACGGACTTCGCCAGCTCGTCGCGGGCGAAGGTCACGTGGCGGGCCTCCTCGGTCACGTGGATCCGCGCGACCATGCGGGTCAACGGCTGGACCCGCTCGTCGCGCATCATCTCCCGCTGCCAGCGGTCGACGGGCTCCTCGCCGATCAGGATGCCGGCGTACGCGCTGGCGCCGTGGAGGGCGAGCGGACCCAGCCTGGCCAGCTTGAGAGGGGTCGGTCGTGGTCCGTAGGCCGGCAGCCCCATCGCGGCGATCGCCCGGCCGAACATCACCGTGTGCCGGGTCTCGTCGCCCACCTCGGTGAGCGCGAACTGCGTGCGGGCCGAGCGCGGGTCGGCCTTGTAGGCGTCGCGCAGCAGGATCTGCATGAGCACGATCTCGAACCAGATGCCGACGCTGGCGATGCTCGCGACCTCGTGCGCGGAGAGCGTGATCCGCTGCTCCTCGCTCAGCCGGTCCCACGTCCGCGTGCCGTAGAGCGACATCCGCTCCGGCTGCATCCACCACAGGCCCGGCACCGGCGGTGCGTCCCAGTCGATGTCGACGTCGTGGTCGTACGACTGACGGGCGGTGGAGCGCAGCAGTCGCTCGGAGAGTGCCTCCGGGGCGACCCCGGCGGCCGGGTCGAGCAGCGTCATCGAAATCTCCGAACTAGATGTGACCATCGGTAACGTCTAACTGTACTCTTGTGCCCATGGCCCCCAACGTCAAGAGCGACGGACGCACGACCCGCTGGGAGAACCACCGCGCCACCCGGCGCGCGGAGTTCGTCCAGGCCGCCGTCCGCGCCATCGACACCCTCGGACCCGACGCCTCCGTCGCCGACATCGCCGCCGAGGCGGGCGTCAGCAAGCCGGTGCTCTACCGCTACTTCGCGGACAAGTCCGAGCTGCACGCCGCGGTCGGCGCGTGGGGCACCGACCTCGTGCTCGAGCGGGTCATCGCCGCCGTCCTGGTGCCGGCATCGGCGCGCGACCGGGTCACGGCAGGCGTCGAGGCGTACCTCACCACGATCGCCGAGCACCCCCAGGCCTTCCTCCTGCTCACCCGCCAGCACGCCGGCGGCGACCCGCTCGCTGCAGGCAAGGACCTGATCGCCACCAAGCTCTCGCGGATGCTCGGCGACGCGCTCCGCCTGCTGGGCGGCGACACCGGCGCCGCCGAGCCGTGGGCGCACGCGGTCGTCGGCCTCGGCAGCTCCGTGGGCCAGTGGTGGCTCGAGCGCCGCACCATGTCCCGCGCGGCCGCCGCCGGCTACCTCGGCGAGTTCATCTGGCACGCGCTCTCGGGCGCCGCCGCCGAGCACGGCGTCGACCTCTCCGCCCTCGACCCGGAGGTCGGCAACGTCCGCCCGCTGCGCACGGAGCGCACCGAGCGCGCGGGCAGCAAGGATGCCGAGCAGTGACGCTCACCCATGAGCCCCAGGAGGCCTACGACGGCCCGGCCATGGTCCTCGTCGACGGCACCGCGCACCCGGTCACCGTGCACCTCCGCGGCGCCTTCCAGCCCCTCGACGGCCACTTCCACTGGTACGGCCGCGTCGCCGTCGGCACCCCCGTCGACGCCGTCCGCAGCGGCTCCGACGTCACCCTCCGCACCGAGGCCGGCGAGGCCGCCGCCAAGCTCTCCGACAAGGACCCCTGGGGCCGGTTCCGCATCACCGGCACCGGCACTCCCCCCTTCTGACCCACGAACCGTGGGCAATGGCACCACGAACCGTCTCTCGTGGCACCACGAACCGTGACGAATGGTCGTTCGAGGCGTGGACAGGGGCAACCAACATCCACGGCTCGAGGTGCCATTGCCCACGGTTCGTGGTGCCATTGCCCACGGTTCGTGGTGCCCTTGCCCACGGTTCGTCGGGGGGGGTCAAGTGGGGGTGACGATGACGTTGACGGCCTCGAAGCCCTCCGGGCCGCCGCGGTAGGCGTGGGGGCGGTCGGCGGCGAAGCGCACGTGGTCCCCGGGGCCGAAGGCGTCGACGCCGCCGCCGTGCTCGACCTCGCCGGTGCCGGACAGCACGACCAGCTGCTCCTCGACGCCGGCCACGTGCGCGCCCGAGCGGCGTTCCGCGCCGGGAGCGAGCCGGAGGAGGTAGGCCTCGGTCGTCCGCCCCGGCTCGCGCACCACGCGCACCCGCGTCGCCAGGATGCCGTCACCGGCGATCACGGCACCGTCGCGGTCGTCCATCAACGCCGCCATCGGTACGCCGAGCGGGGTGGCGACGGCGTACAGCGTGTCGAGCGTCGGGTTGCGTTGACCGGTCTCGAGCTCCGAGAGCGTGCCCTTGCCGATGCCGGCCTGCGAGGCCAAGCCCGAGAGGGAGAGGCCGCGCGCCTCGCGCAGCGCGCGGATCCGCGCGCCGACGTCGGCGCCGGCTCCGGTCGCTCGCGCCATCGGCCCTCCTGACCTAGAGTGTTCCGTATACAGAACGCCGGACCGGCACAGGAGCAGGAGGCGGCGTGTCCGAGGAGAGTACCCACGGCCCGGTGCTGGCCGGTGTCGTCACCGCCGTCGTCGGGTTCAGCAGCTCGTTCGTCGTCGTGCTGGCCGGCCTCACCGCGGTCGGCGCGACGCCCACCCAGGCCGCGTCCGGCCTGCTGACCCTGCTCGTCACCCAGGCCCTCGGGATGCTCTGGCTCTCGGTGCGCCACCGCACGCCGATCATCCTCGCGTGGTCGACGCCGGGCGCGGCCCTGCTCGCTGCCAGCACCGGCGTCACCGGCGGCTGGCCGGCGGCCGTCGGCGCCTTCGTCGCGACCGGCGTCCTCATCCTGCTCACCGCGCTGGTCCCGCGCCTCGGCGACCTGGTCGCCGCGATCCCCCAGAGCCTGGCCCGGGCGATGCTCGCCGGCGTGCTGCTGCCGCTGTGCATCGCCCCGGTGACCGCCGTGGTCGACGCCCCCGCGGCGGTCGCGCCGGTCATCGTCACCTGGCTGGTGCTGCTCCGCCTCGCCCCGCGCTGGGCCGTCCCGGCGGCCCTCGGCGTCGCACTGGTGACCGTCCTGGTCACCGCCGACGTGGACGCCGGCGCGCTCGCGCCGAGCCTGACCTGGACCACGCCGCACTGGACGGCGTCGGCCCTGGTCGGCATCGCCCTCCCGCTCTACGTCGTCACGATGGCCTCGCAGAACGTGCCCGGCGTCGCGGTGACCAGCAGCTTCGGCTACCGCGTCCCGTGGCGCGAGTCGCTCGCCGTCACCGGCCTCGGGACGGTCGCCGGCGCCCCGACCGGCGGGCACGCGATCAACCTCGCGGCCATCAGCGCGGCCCTGGCGGCCGGTCCGGCAGCCGGTCCCGACCGGAGCCGGCGCTGGATCGCCGCCGTCAGCGCCTCGGCGACCTACCTCGTGCTGGCCGCCGCCAGCAGCGCGCTCGCCGCCATGGTGGCCGCGGCCGAGGACGGCCTCATGCAGGCGGCCGCCGGGCTCGCGCTGCTCGGCACCCTCGGCGCCTCGCTGGCCGGGGCGCTCGCGGACCCGAAGGAGCGCGAGGCCGCGGCAGCGACCCTCGTCGTGGCCGCGTCCGGCGTCACCGTGCTCGGGATCGGCGCCGCGTTCTGGGCGCTGGTCGTCGGGCTCGGCTGCCGGGCCGTGCTCACTGGATCCAGAAGTACGTCGACAACAGCCCGATCGCCGAGCGCAGGTCCGAGCCGGTGATCGTCCGGGTCCCGCCGGTCCCGGTGACCTTGAGCAGGGTCACTCGGCCGCCACCGGCGCCGTTCCCGTCACGCTCGGTGACCGTGACCGCACTGACCGTCCCGATCCCGGGCAACGCCTTGTTGAGCTCGGCCTGGGTCAGCGTCCAGTGCCAGGTCCGGATCGGGTCGTAGGGGTCGGCCTGTGCCTTCAGGTAGGGCAGGTCCGCGTTGGACGACGCCACCGTCCAGCCGCCGTTGCTCGACGAGAACTGCGTGAAGGCGGGCTTGCCGGCGTAGAGACGGACCTCGCCGGCCGTGTCGGACACCGCAGCGGTCGACCGTGCGTCCTCGGCGCTCAGGCCGCCGTAGACCTGTGACCGGGTGGTGTCGTAGACGTCGAAGTACGACGACGTCCGCGAGGCTCGCTCGAACGCGGCGTAGGTCCGCGCGGCCACGGCCTGGGAGCGCACCGCCTGGCGGTGCCAGGACGCCGGCATCTCCAGCGGTACGACGCCACGGACGTAGTACTCCAGCGGCAGGATGTTGACGACGTCACGCTGGCCGTTGACGATCACCGAGCGCAGCCGGCCGCGCAGCACCTTCGACCCGGTCGGAAGGTAGAGCCGCAGCGACGGCGCGATGAACTCGGCCCCGCCCCGGATCTGCCGCACCAGGACCCATCGGCCCGAGACGAGCACGTAGACCCGGCTGGTCGCGTTGTCGGCCGACGGCAGGATCCGCCAGCGGGTCGCACCCGCCCGCTTCAACGCGTACGACGTCCCCGTGGTCGTCGAGCGCACGGTCAGCCCGGTGCGGTTCGCCACCGTGAGCGTGTTCCGCTTCTCCGCGGTCACCAGGACCCGGATGCTGCCCTTCGCGGTGCCGACCGTGGTGCCCGGGTAGTAGAAGCCGAGGATCCGCCGGTAGCCCAGGCCCTTGTTGGCCGCGCCGAGCGCGCCGTACTGCGACATCCCGATGCCGTGGCCCCAGCCGCGCCCCTGGAGCTCCCACGAGGTGGCCGCTGCGGCGGGTGAGGGGGTCGAGACACCGGGGACGACGGTGAGGCCGGCCACGGTGGCCAGGGCGGTCAGGAGGGTCCGAGACAGGAGACGCATCGTCCGACGGTAACCCGCGGTTCAAGTCCTGACCGGCGATCGAACTAGGATTCATGACCATGAGCGAGCTCGAGAGCCAGCAGATCCCGGACCCGACCAGCGCCGGGACCGGCGCGGTCGTCGTACCGGACAAGCCGGCTCTGGAGGGCCTCGAGGCCAAGTGGGCCGAGCGGTGGAAGGCCGAGGACACCTACGGCTTCGACCGTACCCAGCCGCGGGAGAACGTCTACGCCATCGACACCCCGCCTCCGACGGTCAGCGGCAGCCTCCACGTCGGGCACGTCTTCTCCTACACCCACACCGACCTGATCGCCCGTTTCCAGCGGATGCAGGGCAAGTCGGTCTTCTACCCGATGGGCTGGGACGACAACGGCCTCCCGACCGAGCGCCGCGTCCAGAACTACTTCGGCGTGCGCTGCGACCCGTCGCTGCCCTACGACGCCGACTTCACCCCGCCGGAGAAGCCGGACCCGAAGCGGCAGGTCCCGATCAGCCGGCCCAACTTCATCGCGCTGTGCGAGCAGCTCGTCGAGGAGGACGAGAAGGTCTTCGAGGCGCTCTGGCGCACCCTCGGCCTGAGCGTCGACTGGAAGATCACCTACACGACGATCGGCCACCACGCGCAGACCGTCAGCCAGCGCGCGTTCCTGCGCAACCTCGGTCGCGGCGAGGCCTACCTGCAGGAGGCGCCGACCCTCTGGGACGTCACCTTCCAGACCGCCGTCGCGCAGGCCGAGCTGGAGGCCCGCGACTACGCCGGCGCCTACCACCGCGTCGCCTTCCACAAGCCCGACGGCTCGCCGGTCCACATCGAGACGACCCGTCCCGAGCTGATCCCGTCGGTCGTCGCGCTGATCGCGCACCCCGACGACGAGCGGTACGCCGACCTGTTCGGCACGACCGTCACCTCGCCCGTCTTCGGTGTCGAGATCCCCGTCCTGGCCCACGCCGCCGCCGAGAAGGACAAGGGCGCCGGCATCGCGATGTGCTGCACCTTCGGCGACCTCACCGACGTCCAGTGGTGGCGCGAGCTGCAGCTGCCGGTCCGCACCGTCATCGGCCGCGACGGCCGGTTCACCCGCGAGACGCCGGAGTGGCTCGCCTCCGAGCAGGCCTCGGCGGCCTACGAGGACCTCAAGGGCAAGACCGTCCACTCCGCGCGCGAGGCGGTCGTCGCCAAGCTCAAGGAGACCGGCGACCTCGACGGCGACCCGAAGCCCACGCAGCGGATGGCGAACTTCTACGAGAAGGGCGACAAGCCGCTCGAGATCGTGTCGACCCGCCAGTGGTACATCCGCAACGGCGGGCGTGACGCCGGCGTCCGCGACCAGATGCTCGCGCGCGGCGCCGAGATCCAGTGGCTGCCGCCGCACATGAAGCACCGCTTCGACAACTGGGTCGGCGGCCTGAACGGCGACTGGCTGATCTCGCGCCAGCGCTTCTTCGGCATCCCGTTCCCGGTCTGGTACCCCCTCGACGCCGAGGGCGAGCCCGACTACACCCGCCTGCTGCTCCCGACCGAGGCCGAGCTGCCCGTCGACCCGTCGACGCAGGCGCCGGCCGGCTTCACCGAGGACCAGCGCGGCAAGCCGGGTGGCTTCGTCGGCGACCCCGACGTCATGGACACCTGGGCGACCTCCTCGCTCACCCCGCAGATCGCGGGCGGCTGGGAGTCCGACCCCGACCTGTGGTCGCGCGTCTTCCCGATGGACCTGGCCACCCAGGCCCACGACATCATCCGGACCTGGCTGTTCTCGCGCGTGGTCCGCGCGCACTTCGAGAACGGCGCCGCGCCGTGGTCGCACGCCATGATCTCCGGCTTCATCGTCGACCCCGACCGCAAGAAGATGTCGAAGTCGAAGGGCAATGTCGTCGTCCCCGACGAGATCCTCGACAAGTACGGCGCCGACGCGGTCCGCTGGCGTGCGGCCATCGCCCGCCCGGGCCTCGACTCGCCGTTCGACGAGACGCAGATGAAGGTCGGCCGACGCCTGGCGATGAAGGTCCTCAACGCGTCGAAGTTCGTCCTCGGCAGCGTCGGCGCGACCGAGTTCAGCCCGTCGCGGGTCAGCCAGCCGGTCGACACCGCCCTGCTCGGCCGCCTCGGGGGCGTCATCCGCAAGGCCACCGAGGCGTTCGAGGCCTACGACTACACCACCGCGCTCGAGGTCACCGAGAAGTTCTTCTGGGAGTTCTGCGACGACTACCTCGAGCTGGTCAAGGAGCGCGCCTACTCCCAGGACGGCGAGGCCGCCGACTCGGCCCGGGCCACCCTCGCGGGCGCGCTGCAGGCGCAGCTGCGCCTGCTCGCCCCCTTCCTCCCGTACGTCACCGAGGAGGTCTGGTCCTGGTGGCAGGAGGGCTCGGTGCACACCGCCGCCTGGCCGACCGTCACCGAGCTCGGCTCCCCCGCCGCGTCCGACGGTACGGCGATCGACGCCGTCGCCGCCGCCCTCGCCGGCATCCGCGGCGCCAAGTCGCAGGCCAAGGTCAACATGAAGACCCCGCTCGCCCGGGTCGAGGTCACCGGCCCCCAGAAGGCCGTCCACGACGCCGAGCTGGCCTCCAGCGACCTCGTCGCCGCCGGCAAGATCGTGGGCGACCTCGTCTTCACCGTCGACGCCGACGCGTCGGAGCTGAAGGTGAGCGCCGAGATCGCCGAGCAGCCCGCGGAGTGATGCGGGTCCGGATGACGGCGGCCGCGGCCGCCGTCCTGGTGCTGGCAGCGGGGTGCCGCGACACGCAGTGGCCGTCGAACGCGGACCAGGAGGCCTTCTGCGACACGGTCGCGAGCGCGCAGCTCACCGAGGGCGGGGTCGACCAGGACCTCCGCCAGCTCGGCACGCCGGCGAACCTGCCCTTCGAGGCCCGCCGCTACCTGCTCGACCTCGCCGACGGCCATGACCCGGTGCCGGCGGAGAAGCAGGTCTTCGACACCTACCTCGCCGACCACTGCTGAGCCCGAGGACTCCCCGACCACAGGCCGGCGACCTCGTTCCTCGCGCAGTCGCTGCTCAGGCGGACTTCTTCTTCGGCTTCGCCTCGCGGAGGACCAGGGTCGGTGCCTGCTCGTCGTCGACGACCTCGCGCGTCACGACGACCTTCTCCACGTCGCCACGGCTCGGCACGTCGTACATGACGTAGAGGAGGACCTCCTCGATGATCGCGCGCAGGCCACGGGCACCCGTGCCCCGCTCGAGCGCCTTGTCGGCGATCGCGGCGATGGCGTCGTCGGTGAACTCGAGCTCGACACCGTCGAGGTCGAAGAGCTTCTTGTACTGCTTGGTCAGCGCGTTGCGCGGCTCGGTGAGGATCTGGACGAGAGCGGCCTGGTCCAGCGGCGTGACGCTCGCGATGAGCGGCAGGCGACCGATGAACTCGGGGATCAGGCCGAACTTCGTGAGGTCCTCGGGACGGACCTGGGAGAGCAGGTCGTCGGCGGCGCGCTCGGCCTCGCCGCGCGGCTCGGCGGTGAAGCCCAGGGACTTCTTGCCGACGCGCTGCTCGATGATGTGCTCGAGGCCGGCGAAGGCACCGCCCACCACGAACAGGATGTTCGTGGTGTCGATCTGGATGAACTCCTGGTGGGGGTGCTTGCGGCCGCCCTGCGGGGGCACGGACGCGGTGGTGCCCTCGATGATCTTCAGCAGGGCCTGCTGGACGCCCTCACCGGACACGTCGCGCGTGATCGACGGGTTCTCGGCCTTGCGGGCCACCTTGTCGATCTCGTCGATGTAGATGATGCCGGTCTCGGCCTTCTTGACGTCGTAGTCGGCGGCCTGGATCAGCTTGAGGAGGATGTTCTCGACGTCCTCACCGACGTAGCCGGCCTCGGTCAGCGCCGTGGCGTCCGCGATCGCGAACGGCACGTTGAGCATCCGGGCCAGGGTCTGGGCGAGGTAGGTCTTGCCGCAGCCGGTCGGGCCGATGACGAGGATGTTGGACTTGGCGACCTCGACGACCTCGTCCTTGCTGTGCTTGCCCGACACGGGCTGCACGCCGGCCTGGACCCGCTTGTAGTGGTTGTAGACCGCGACCGCGAGGGACTTCTTCGCCTGCTCCTGGCCGATGACGTAGGAGTTGAGGAACTCGAAGATCTCCTTGGGCTTCGGCAGCTCCGCGAGGTCGACGTCGGAGCCCTCGGCGAGCTCCTCCTCGATGATCTCGTTGCAGAGGTCGATGCACTCGTCGCAGATGTAGACACCCGGACCAGCGATGAGCTTCTTGACCTGCTTCTGGCTCTTTCCGCAGAAAGAGCACTTCAACAGGTCGCCACCGTCACCGATGCGTGCCACGGGTCCTCCTCAAGTCCGAACTCCCCGACGGTACTCCCTGCCACGCCCCAAGGGGAGCGTGACACGAGGAGGACCGCGTCGGGATCGAGGAGCTCATTTCGTCGTACGTCGTACTGTTCGGCAGCCCTGGTCCGGATCAGACCAGTGCGGGGGTCTTCAGCGACTCGAGCACCGAGTCGATCAGGCCGTACTCGATGGCGCCCTGGGCCGTGAGGATCTTGTCGCGCTCGATGTCGCGGCTGACCTCGTCGATGGACCGGCCCGAGTGGTCGCTGATCATCTTCTCGAGCAGCTCGCGCATCCGGAGGATCTCGTTGGCCTGGATCTCGATGTCCGAGGTCTGGCCGAACGTGCCCTCGGTGTAGGGCTGGTGGATCAGGATCCGGCTGTTGGGCAGCGCCAGACGCTTGCCCTTGGCACCCGCGGCGAGCAGGATCGCTGCGGCCGAGGCGGCCTGGCCGATGCACACCGTCTGCACGTCCGGCTTGATGAACTGGATCGTGTCGTAGATCGCGGTCAGCGCCGTGAACGAGCCGCCGGGCGAGTTGATGTAGATGCTGATGTCCTGGTCGGGGTTCATCGACTGCAGGCACAGCAGCTGGGCGATGACCGCGTTGGCCACCTCGTCCGAGATCGGCGTGCCGAGGTAGATGATGCGGTCCTCGAACAGCTTGGTGTAGGGATCGATCCGACGGATGCCGTAGGACGTCCGCTCTTCCCACTGCGGGATGTAGTAGTTCATGCTCAGTCCTTCTTGTGGGCCGGACGACCCTCGTCGACGGCTTCCTTGGCGCTCTTGACGACCTTGTCGACCAGGCCGTACTCCAGCGCCTCCTGGGCGGTGAACCAGCGGTCGCGGTCGGCGTCCTCGGTCACCTGCTCGACCGTCTGGCCGGTGTGCTCGGCGATCAGGTCCAGCAGGACCTTCTTGATGTGCAGCGACTGCTGGGCCTGGATCTTGATGTCGGAGGCCGATCCGCCCATGCCGGACGACGGCTGGTGCATCATGATCCGCGCGTGGGGCAGGGCGTAGCGCTTGCCCTTCGCGCCGGCGCACAGCAGGAACTGGCCCATCGACGCGGCCAGGCCCATGCCCACGGTGGCGACGTCGTTGGGGATGTAGTTCATCGTGTCGTAGATCGCCATGCCGGCGTCCACGGAGCCACCGGGGCTGTTGATGTGGAGGAAGATGTCGGCCTCGGGGTCCTCCGCCGACAGCAGCAGCAGCTGGGCGCAGATCGCGTTGGCGTTCTGGTCGCGCACCTCGGAGCCGAGGAACACGATCCGCTCACGGAGCAGCCGGCTGTAGATGTTGTCGTCGAGGAAGCTGATCCCCGCGCCGCCGTTCATCTCATGGCCACCCGCGTGGCCACCGGGAAGAGTCTGAGTCACGTCAGTGACACTAGCCGTCTCCCGCGGCAGATCCACGCGTTGCACGCCGCTGTTCGCCGACAGCGGAAGAGCTCAGGTTCGACCCCGCCGCCCGCGGCTCAGCCCTCGGCCGCGGCCTTGAGCCCGGCCACGGTCGTGGCCATGCCCTGCTCGAGCTCGTCGGCGTGCTCCTCGTTGCCGCCGAGGGCGAGCGGGGCGACGATCCGGCTGCCGAGGCTGAGCCGGCCCGGCACCGGGCGGCGGTGGACGACGCGAGAGCGAGCAGCGTCGACGGGCTCGATCTCCCAGACCCACCGGGCTCCACTGGAGGGCGTGTCCCAGACCAGGCGGCGGGCGGGGACGACCTCGGCGACGACCGAGCGGGTCGGCCACACGAAGCCCTTGCGGCGGTTGATGCCGAGGTACCACTGACCGACACGGAGGCCGCCGCGCTTGAGCGGCACCATGGTGACCGTCTCGGGGCTCCAGCCGGCCATCTGGGAGAGGTCGGTCAGCAGGGCCCAGACGTGGTCGGCGGGCGCCGCGACCTCGGTCTCGGCGCGGAGCTCGCGGGCTGCGTTCGGGGTCGCCATGGGCTCATCTTGGCAACATCCGCGCCCGGCGTCACCCGTCAGAAGCCCGGGAGCGAGAACGGTGCGACGACCAGCACCGGAAGGGCGACGACGACAGCCGCCAGGATGGCGAGGACCAGGCCCGCGGTGCGATCGGCGAGGAGCCAGCCGAGGCCGCCCAGGAGCAGGCCCACGACGCCGGGCGCGGCGACCACGATCGCGAGGACGTAGCCCACCGCGACCAGCGGGTCGTCGGACGGGTCGATGTCGGTGAGGTACCAGCAGTAGGCGCCGAAGCCGGCCTCCGCCAGCCCCAGGACGATCGCGACGATGCTGGTGACGACCGCGGCCTTGCGGGTGGAGGCGGGCGTGGACGAGGAGGCGGGGACGCGGAGGTCGGTCATGTCCCCAGCGTCGTACGACGGGCGCCGGGCCGGATGAGTAGGGCGACTCAGTCTGCCGTGGTCTCGACGAGCCAGCGGACCAGTGCCGCGTGCACGTCGGGGTGGTTGAGCAGCCCGAAGTGGTCGGTCCGCCCCAGGTGCAGCACCTCGGCGCCCGGGAACAGCTCGGTGCCGCGCCGGTCGCGCCCGACGGCGGAGCGCGGCGTGACGAGGAGGTCGCCGACAGCACTGGCCACCGGGTGGCGCGGCGAGCGGGTGAGCGTCGCCGAGACCAGCCGGTAGCGCGCGTGCGGCAGGGGCGGCACGTCGTGGGCGAGCCCCTCGATGAGGTCGTGGATGCCCGGTGCCTGGCGGTCGATGACCTTGCCGAAGGCGGCGACCTCCGGCAGGCGAGCGAGCGTCCGGCTCGCGTGGTCGGCGCTGACGGCGAACCACGAGCCGAGGTGCGGCGTGCCGAGGGTGACCACGTCGCTCACCAGGTCCGTCCACGCAGCGGGAGCGTCGCCCTCGGCCACCACTGCCGAGGAGGCGCGGATGATGAGGCCGCCCAGGGAGTGCCCGACGAGGGCGATCCGGGTGACCTCGGCCGGCCAGGCATCGACCAGGCGCTGGATCAGCGAGGCGAGGATGACGCCGTTCTCGCGCAGCGGGAGGCCGGTGTTGGCGCGCAGGTAGACGGGCGTCCAGCCGCGTCGGGCCATCGTCTCGCCGTACGTCGAGCCGAGCCGGTCGCGGTGGCGGCGCCAGTAGTCCTCGGTCTCGCACAGGCCGTGCAGGAAGACGACCAGCTGACCGGTCGCCTCGGGGAACGCCGCCGCGACACCCTCGGGGGTCAGCACCACGTCCCGTCCCTGGTGGCGCACGCCCATCTCGATCGCGAGCCGGGGACGCTCGCGACGCAGCTCCTCGCCGATCAGGCCGTTGACCGCGGAGCTGACGAAACGGCCCCGCGGGCCGTCCTCGAGCCCAGGCCCCACCCCGGCCTCGGCAAGGCGGGTGAGCCCGGCCGTGGCGCCGCGCAGCGAGAGACCGAGGGCACCGTAGACGACGGACGCGATGCCGCGGTGCACGACCTCGGCCGGGGCCGCGACCGGACCGGCGCCGACGCGGGCGAGCCCGTGCGCACGGCGCGAGATGGCGTCGTGGGTCTCGCGGGCGGTGGCGACGACGAGGTCGTCCAGCACGGAGGTGGCCAGGGCCGCCGCCTCGACGAGAGTTGCTTCCTGCCTCATGAAAACGAGGCTACCCCGTTGAGTGCACAGTCGTACACTCAACGGGGTAGTGAGTTTCAGGCTCAGGCCTCGGTGGTCTCCTCGGCCGCGGGGGCCTCGGTCTCCTCAGCAGCCTCGGCCGCCTCGTCCTGCGGCTCGCCGATGCTGCCGTCACCGAGCAGGTTCTTCAGCTCGACGACATTGCCGGACGCGTCCTTGACCTCGGCGCCCTCGACGAGGAGCTGGAGGGCCTTGCCGCGGCGGATCTCCTGGACCATCTCGGGCACGTGGTTGTGCTCGAACATGTGGTTCACGAACTCCTGCGGGTCCTGACCGGACTGCTGCGCGCGGCGGATCATGTGCTGCGTCAGCTCGGCCTGGTCGATGCCCATCTCCTCCTTGTCGGCGATCTCGTCGAGGATGAACTGGGCGGCGACGGCGTCCCGGACCCGGCGCTCGAGGTCGGCCTCGAACTCGTCCTGGGTCTGGTTCTCGTCCTCGAGGTACTTCTCGAGGGTCATGCCGGCGTACTGCAGCTGCTGCTCGAGGTTCGCGCGACGGGCGTTGAGCTCCTCGGTGACCATGCTCTCGGGGAGCGGGATCTCGACCTGCTCCAGCAGGGCCTCGAGGACGGCGTCACGGGCGGCCGCGGCCTGCTCGAGACGCTTGCCGCGGATGAGCCGCTCGCGCACGTCCGCGCGGAGCTCGTCGAGGGTGTCGAACTCCGACGCCTCCTGTGCGAAGTCGTCGTCGAGCTCGGGGAGCTCCTGCTCCTGGACCTGGGTGACCTTGACCTTGACCTCGACGTCCTGGCCGACGAGGTCGCCGCTGACGAGCTGGGTCGTGAAGGTCTTCTCCTCGTCGATCGCCATGCCGGTGAGCGCCTCGTCGAGGCCGTCGATCATGCCGCCGTTGCCGACCTTGTAGGAGAAGCCCGCGATCTCGGCACCGTCGACGACCTCGCCGTCGTTGGTGGCGACCAGGTCGATGACGACGAAGTCGCCGTCCTGCGCGGCGCGCTCGACGTCGATCAGGGTGCCGAAGCGCTCACGCAGCGCGTCGACCTGCTCGGCGACGTCCTCGTCGGTGACCTCGAGGTCCTCGACCGAGGCGGACAGGCCGTCGTAGGCCGGGAGGGTGATCTCGGGCTTGACGTCGACCTCGGCGGTGAACTCCAGGCCGTCGTTGTCCTCGAACTTGGTGACCTCGATGTCCGGCTGCGCCAGCGGGGTCAGGTTGTTCTCCTGGAGAGCCTCGACGTAGGCCTTCGGCAGCACGTCGTTGACGGCCTCGTCGAGGACGACGCCGCGGCCGACCTGGCGGTCGATGACCTGCGGCGGGACCTTGCCGCGGCGGAAGCCGGGGACGTTGATCTGCTTCGCGATCTTCTGGTACGCCGCGTCGAGGCTCGGCTTGAGCTCCTCGAAGGGCACCTCGACGGTCAGCTTGGCCCGGGTCGGGCTCAAGGTCTCGACGGCGCTCTTCACAGGTGTTCTCCTACTGTTCTGATGATGGGGCGCGGACCGTGAGGTCCACTGGTTCGATCGGGCTGATCTGTCGGGGCGACAGGACTCGAACCTGCGGTCTCCTGCTCCCAAAGCAGGCGCGCTAGCCACTACGCTACGCCCCGTCGAGCGGTCCACCGACCTGCGGCCGACCGCACTTCGAGGGGATGACGGGAATCGAACCCGCGTAATCAGTTTGGAAGACTGAGGCTCTACCATTGAGCTACATCCCCGGATGTCTCACGGCACGCTCGCGCGGGCCGCAAAGGCACGGGCAATCGTGCCACACGGCACCTCCCCCGCCCCAACTCAGGGGCGTCGGTGGACGAGCAGCAGTGCCCGGTCGTCGTCCGGCGATCCGACGACGCCGACGAGGCGCTGGGCCAGGCCGTCCCACGAGCCACGCAACAGGGACTCCGCCGCGCCCATCATGTGGTCGATGCCGAGCTCGATGTCGCGGCGCGGCTCCTCGACCATGCCGTCGGTGTAGAGCAGCAGGCTGTCGCCCGGGTCGAGCCGGCCGCGGTAGGCGTCGTACGCGACGTCGTCGACGATGCCGAGCACCGGCCCCTCGGCCTGGAGCACCTCCCACCGGCCCGAGCCGGCGTGGCGCTGGACGGCCGGCGGGTGGCCGGCACTGCGCAGCTCGAAGACGCCCGTCCCGAGGTCGACCGAGACGTGGACCGCAGTCGCGAAGCCCTCCTCCCAGGCCCGCTGGAGGAGGTACTCGTTGGCGGCGGGGAGGAAGCGGTCGGGCGTGAGCGCGCCGACCAGGCCACCCATCGCGCCGGAGAGCTGGAGGGCCCGCGTGCCGGCCGCCTCGCCCTTGCCGGACACGTCGACGACGACCAGCTCGATGCGCCGGCCGTGCTCGCTCGGCGTCGCGACGAAGAAGTCACCGGCGAAGCCCGATCCCCCGGCCGACGACAGCGCCGACTCGACGAGCCAGGGCTCCGGAAGGGTCGGGATCTCGCCCTGGGCGAGGATCCGGTCGCGGAGGTCGACCAGCATGGACTCGCCCCGCATGCGGGCCACGTTGAGCCCGCCGGTGCGGCGGCGGGTGACGACCAGCACCGCGAGCGTGAGCAGGTACATCACCGTCACCGACACCACGGTCCGGGGCATCCACGAGTCCTGCAGCAGCACGGCGACGGTCAGGACGCCGAGCATGTAGGTCGCGAACCACGGCAACGCCCGGTTGCCCAGCATCAGGATCGCGACGACGAGCGGCAGGAAGGCCCCGTTGATCGGGATGTCGTCGGGACGCACTGCGATCCCCACGAGGACCAGCGCCGACACGAGCCCCAGGACCAGGGTCGTCGCCCGGTCACCGTGGAGCCAGCGCCGCATCACCGGGCCGCCCGGGTGCGGAAGACCGGCTGGCAACGGGCGCACCAGAACGAGTTGCGCGCACCGAGGACCTCGGTGCGCACGGGCCGCTCGCAGACGTGGCACGGCTGGCCGGTCCGCCGGTAGACGTAGACCTCGCCGCCGTGGTCGTCGACGCGCGGCGCACGCCCCATGGCCTCGGGCAGGTGCTCGGGCCGGACGGTGTCGATCCGCCCGGTCCGCACGCCGTCGGCCATCAGCACCACCAGATCGTCCCAGATCGCGCGGAACTGTGAGACCCGAAGCGTGCGACCCGGCCGCAAGGGATGGATCCCGTGCCGGAAGAGGACCTCGGCGCGGTAGACGTTGCCGACGCCCGCGAGGACCGTCTGGTCCATCAGCAGGGTGCCGATCGGCGCCGTGCTGCGGCTGATCCGCTGCCACGCCAGGTCGGGATCGGCGTCCTCGCGCAACGGGTCCGGTCCGAGCCGGGCGACGACGGCCGCCCTCTCCTCCGCGGTGACGAGCTCACACCGCGTGGCGCCGCGCAGGTCGGCGTACGCCGCCGGCCGGCTCGCGCCGGCGGGACGGACCAGGCGCAGCCGCACCTGGCCGACCGGCTGCGGCACCGCGTCGACGTCGTCGTACAGGTCGAAGGTGCCGTAGAGGCCGAGGTGCACGTGCACGAAGCGCTCGCCCTCGAACCGGACGAAGAGCTGCTTCCCCCACGCGTCGGCGTCGAGCAGGCGGGTGCCGTCGACCTGCGCGGCACCGTCGGCGAACCGCCCCTGCGGGCTGCCTGCCCGGACGACGTGGCCGCCGAAGAGGCCCGTCAGCTCCCGGGCGAGGCGGTGGAGGGTGTGGCCCTCGGGCATCAGGCTCCGTGGCCCTGGGCGGACTCGGGAAGCGGCGGGAGCTCCCCCGTCACCTCGTAGGACGCCATCTGGCCGATGCGGCGCACGTGCCGCTCGTCGCCGGGGAACGGCGTGGACAGGAAGACCTCGACCAGGCGGGTCATCTCCTCGAGGGAGTGCATCCGGCCGCCGACAGCGACCACCCACGCGTCGTTGTGCTCGCGAGCCAGGCTGGCGGTCTCCTCGGACCAGGCGAGCGCGGCCCGGACGCCCTTCACCTTGTTGGCGGCGATCTGCTCCCCGTTGCCCGAGCCGCCGATCACGACGCCGAGGCTGTCGAGGCCGGCCTCGCGGTCCGCGCGCACGCCCTCGGCCGCCCGCAGGCAGAAGACCGGGTAGTCGTCGAGGGCGTCGTAGACGAACGGACCGTGGTCGACCGGCTCGTAGCCGTGCTCCGTGAGCCAGCCGGTGAGGTGGGACTTCAGCTCCAGGCCGGCGTGGTCGCAGCCGAGGTGAACGCGCATGACCCCCATTCTCTCAGGACCTGCGTCACGCGACGCCCGCGGGGCCGCCCTCGAGCAGCCGCTTGAACCCGTCCTCGTCGAGCACCGGCACACCGAGCTGCTCGGCCTTCTCCGCCTTGGAGCCGGCGTTGTCGCCGACCACGACGTAGTCGGTCTTCTTCGACACCGACCCCGCGGCCTTGCCACCGCGGGAGAGGATCGCCTCCTTGGCGGAGTCGCGGGAGAAGTCGACCAGCGAGCCGGTGACCACGACGGTCAGGCCCTCGAGGGTGCGGGCGACGGACTCGTCGCGCGCGTCCTCCATCGAGACCCCGGCGGCGGCCCACTTGTCGACGATGGCGACGTGCCACGGGACCTCGAACCACTCGATGACCGCGCGGGCGATGGTCGGGCCGACGCCCTCGGCTGCGGCGAGCTGCTCCTCGGTGGCGGCGCGGATGGCGGCCATCGAGCCGAACTCCTGCGCGAGCGCACGCGACGCGCTCGGGCCGGTGTGGCGGATGGAGAGGGCGACGATGACGCGCCAGAGCGGCACGTCCTTGCGGGCGTCGAGGTTGGCGAGCAGCTTGGCGCCGTTGGCGGTGAGCTGGGGGCCGTCCTCGTCCTTCCTGGGCGCGCGGGTGAACAGCTCGGTGGCGCGGAGCTTGTCGGTGTCGAGGTCGAACACGTCGCCCTCGTTGGTGATCGCGCCCGACTCCAGCAGCGCGACAGCGGCTTCGTAGCCCAGGCCCTCGATGTCGAAGGCGCTGCGGCCGGCGACGAAGAAGACGCGCTCGCGCACCTGGCCCGGGCACTTCTCGTGATTGGGGCAGCGGCGGTCCTTGTCGCCCTCCTTCTGCTCGACCAGCTCGGTCGAACAGGCCGGACAGGTCGTCGGCGGCACCCACGGCGCCAGACCCTCGGGACGCAGCGGCAGCACCGGGCCGACGATCTCGGGGATCACGTCGCCCGCCTTGCGCAGGACGACGGTGTCGCCGGGGCGCACGTCCTTGCGCTCGACCTCGTGGAAGTTGTGCAGGGTGGCGTTCTCGACCGTGGAGCCCGCGACCTTGGTGGGCTCCATGACGCCGTAGGGCGTCACACGACCGGTGCGGCCGACGTTGACCGCGATGTCGAGGAGCACCGTGTTGACCTCCTCGGGCGGGTACTTGTAGGCGATCGCCCACCGCGGCGCGCGGCTCGTGGACCCGAGCCGGCGCTGCAGGGTGACGTCGTCGACCTTCACCACGACACCGTCGATCTCGTAGGGCACGATCGTGTGCCGGTGCTCGCCGGCGTTCTCGATGTAGCCCTGGACGTCGGCCAGGCTCGGCAGGACGCGGACCTGCTCGGAGATCGGGAGGCCCCACGCGGCCAGCGCCTCGTAGGCCTGGGACTGGGCCTGCGGGTCGAAGCCCTCGCGGGCGCCGACGCCGTGGCAGACCATGCCGAGCGCTCGGGACGCGGTGACCCGCGGGTCCTTCTGGCGCAGCGATCCGGCAGCGGCGTTGCGGGGGTTGGCGAAGGCGGGCCGGCCAGCCTCGGTCATCGCGACGTTGAGGGCCTCGAAGGCCGCGACCGGCAGGAACACCTCGCCACGCACCTCGACGAGCGCCGGGACCGGGAACTCGTCGGTGCCGCTGAGCCGGTGCGGGACGGCGGCGATGGTCTTCACGTTGGGCGTGACGTCCTCGCCCGTGCGGCCGTCACCGCGGGTGAGCGCCCGGACCAGGCGGCCGTTCTCGTAGAGCAGGTTGATCGCCAGGCCGTCGACCTTGAGCTCGCACAGCAGCGCGGGCTCACCGACGTCCTCGCGGGCCAGCCGTGCGTACCAGGCGCCGAGCTCGTCGAAGGAGAAGGCGTTGTCGAGGCTCTCCATCCGCTGCAGGTGGTCGACGGCGGTGAAGTCGGTCGAGACCGCCCCTCCGACCTTCTGGGTCGGCGAGTCGGGGGTGCGCAGCTCGGGGAACTCGTCCTCGAGCGCCTCGAGCCGGCGCAGCCGCTGGTCGAAGTCCGCGTCGGAGAGCGTCGGCTCGTCGAGGACGTAGTAGCGGTAGCGCGCGTCCTCGACCTCCTCGCTGATCGTCGCGTGCTCGTCACGCGCCTCGGGCGGGACGACGGGAAGGGCGGCGTCGCTCATGGGGACATCCTGCCGGGTCCTTCCGACAGGGCCGGGAATGGCCTCGGCGGAAACAGGGTTGACAGAACGAAACCGTTCCGTACTATCTACTTGGAACGAAACCGTTCCGTTCCATCGAACCACCCGGAGTCACCATGGTCCCCCGCATCAGCCGCCGTGAGGCGCCGAGCCGACCCCGCGTCGAGGGCGACCGCGAGCAGGAGATCCTCGACGCCGCGATCGCGGTCCTCGTCGACGTCGGCTACGACCGGCTCACCATGGACGCGGTCGCGACGAAGGCCAAGGCGTCCAAGGCCACGCTCTACCGCAAGTGGGAGGGCAAGGCCGCTCTGGTCATCGACGCACTCATGTCGGAGAAGGCACCCCTCGAGGCGCCCGCGGACACCGGCAGCCTGCGCGGCGACCTGCTCGCCATGTTCTGCGGCCACGGCGGCCTGACCGACCAGCACCAGACCGCGCTGCTCGGCAGCGTCGTGACGGCCATCGGTCGCGACCCCGAGTTCGCCAAGGCGTTCCGGGAGCGGTTCATCGCCCCGAAGGTCGCCGTCGGACGCGAGGTCTACGAGCGGGCCCGCCAGCGCGGCGAGCTCCGCGACGACATCGACCTCGACATCCTCACCGCGGCGCTGCCCGGCATCGTGCTGCACCGCGGCTTCCTGCTCGGAGATCCCCCGACCCAGGACCTGATCGCCCGCGTGGTCGACCAGGTCATCCTCCCGGCCGCGACCCGCGGCTGACCTCCTCTCACCCATCTCCTCACGAAGGAACGTTCATGACCGACGTCGAATCACTCGACCCCGCGGGGACGACCTCCTCTGCGGAAGCCGAGGTCAAGCCCGCGAAGCACGCCGGCCTGGCTCTCGTGCTGATCCTCACCGCCCAGCTGATGGTGGTGCTCGACTCCACCATCGCCAACATCGCGCTGCCCTACATCGGCCGCGACCTCGACATCTCCCAGGCCAACCTGACCTGGATCGTGACGGGCTACGCGCTCGCCTTCGGCGGCCTGCTGCTGCTGGGCGGTCGCCTCGGTGACCTCTACGGCCGCCGGCGCCTGTTCATGATCGGCCTGTCGACCTTCTCGGTCGCCTCACTGCTCGGTGGCCTCGCTGCCAACGAGGGCCTGCTGCTCGCGTCCCGGGCGCTCCAGGGCGTCGGTGCGGCCATGGCCGCTCCGGCCGCGCTCGCGCTGATCACCACCACCTTCGCCGCGGGCCCGGCCCGCAACCGCGCCATGGCTGCCTACGCGACCATGTCCGGCGTCGGTGCCGCGATCGGCCTGATCCTCGGTGGCTGGCTCACCGGCCTCGACTCGTTCGTCGGCCTCGACGTCGAGGGCTGGCGGATGACCTTCCTGATCAACGTCCCGATCGGCCTGGTCGCTGCCTTCGCCGTACCGCGCGTGCTCGCCGAGTCCGAGCAGCACCCCGGCGAGATGGACATCCCTGGCGCCATCACCGGCACCCTGGGCCTGCTCGGCATCGTCTTCGGCCTGTCCCGTGCGGGCGAGGAGGCCTACGGCTGGGACCACGCCCAGACCATCACCTCGCTCGTCGCCGGCGTCGTCCTCCTCGTGGCCTTCGCCGTCATCGAGTCGCGCGTCGCCCACCCGCTGCTGCCGGTCCGCATCTTCGCCAGCCGCACCCGGGCCACGAGCTTCGTCGCGATGATGATCGCTCCGGCCGCGATGTTCGCGATGTTCTACTTCCTCAGCCTGTTCATCCAGCAGATCATGGGCTTCAGCCCGCTGGAGGCCGGCTTCGCGTTCCTGCCGTTCTCGTTCGGCATCGTGATCGGCGCGGGCCTCGCGTCGAACCTGGTCGCCCGGATCGACGCCCGCTTCCTCGCCGGCACCGGCACCCTGCTCGCCGCCACCGCGCTGTTCATGTTCTCGCGGATCCCGGTCGACGAGTCGCCGACGGCGGTCCTGAAGGCCATGACCGACGGCGGCGCAGACATCAACTACTGGACCCACGTCTTCCCGTTCATCATCCTGATGGCGATCGGCATGGGCCTGGTCTTCGTGCCGATGACGCTCACCGCGGTGCACCACGTGCGCGCCGAGGACTCGGGCATCGGCTCCGGCGTGCTGAACACCATGCAGCAGGTCGGTGGCGCGCTGGGCCTGGCCACGCTGAGCACGGTCGCCCTGCACTTCACGAACGGTCAGGCCAGCGACGTCGCCAAGCCGATGGCCGACGCGATCGTCGCCGGCGGCGGCGACCCGGCTGCCGTCGTACCGGGCTCCGACCTGACGTTCCTCGAGGCGGCCATCTTCAACTCGAGCTTCCCCGAGGGTGCGGTCCACGCGTTCCTCGTGGCCTCGATCCTGATGCTGACGGCCTCCGCGGTGATCTGGGCGTTCCTCAACGTCAAGCACACCGAGCTGGCCACCGACGCACCCGAGGGCGTCCACGTCGGCTGATCCCGACGACTCCCTCGTCCGGTCAGCCGGACAACGAACGGGCCACCGAGCGCACCAGCTCGGTGGCCCTTCGTGCGTCTGCCGGCGTCGCGCCAGCGAGCCCGCAGGTCGGCGTGACGAGCAGCTGGGCGCCCACGGTCCCGGGGTCGAGGCCGAGCATGTCGAGCCAGCGCAGCACCCGCTCGACGACGGCCTTGTCGGTGGGCAGCTCCCCCGAGGTCGGTACGACGCCGAGGGCGACCGTCGCGCCGGCCTCCAGCGCCTCGGCGGCCGCGTCGTGGCCGTCGGCGCCGAGCAGCCCGAGGTCGAGCAGCACGCCCTGCGCACCGGCGCCGCGGAGCAGGCCGACCGGGACGTCGGGCGCGCAGCAGTGCACCCACGGGACCGCGCCCGCGCCGACGGCGGCCGACAGCACCCCTTCGAGGGCGGCGCTGGCCTCGGGCGGGTGCACCGTGCGGTGCCTCCCGAAGCCCGAGGCGGTGGGGACGGCCGCGGCGAGGACGGCCGGGAGCGCCGGCTCGTCGAGCTGGAGCACCAGCTCGGTGGCGCCCGGCACCCGACGGCGGACGTCGCAGACGTGGTCGGCGACGGCGACCGCCAGTGCCTGCGCGAGCTCGCGGCGGGCGCCGTGGTCGGCGAGCAGCTTGTCGCCGCGGGGCCGCTCGACGGTGGCGGCGAGGGTCCACGGGCCGGTGACCTGCACCTTGAACGGACCGGTGTAGTCGGCCGCGCGCTCCTCGAGCGCGTCGAGGTCCTGGGCGAGCAGGCTGCGGGCCCGGCGCTGGTCGAGCGACGGGGCGCCGGAGGTGCCGGTGAGACGCCAGCCTGCCGGCTGGAGGTCGGCGTCGAGCTCCGCGACCAGGCCGAGGGTGCGGCCGGTCATCGCGGCGATCGCTCCCCTGCCGGGGACCTCGGGGACGTACGGGAGCCCGCCGTCGACGGCGACCTCGCCGAGCACGAGGGCCAGCGCGTCGTCGTAGGCGTGCTGGGAGTCGCCGGGGAACGAGCCGATCCCGGTGGCCCTCACGTCGGCACCCGCTGGGCGACGGTGATGGTGGCCGACCCGACGACCCGGGTGCCGTCGTACACCACGACGGCCTGGCCGGGTGCGATGCCGGACGCGTGGTCGATCAGCTCGACCTCCAGGCGATCGGTGCCCACCCGGACGACGGCGCGGTGCTCCGCTCCGTGGGCGCGCAGCTGGACGGTGACGTCCGGGCCGTCGAGGACCGTGCCCGGGGCGAGCGGCGTCCCGCACCAGCGCAGCCGGTCGCCCGCGAGCCGCTCGACGGCGAGCCGCTCGCGCGGGCCGACGGTGACCGTGCCGCTGACCGGCTCGATGTCGAGGACGTAGCGGGGACGGCCGTCGGGCGCGGGGTGGCCCAGGCGCAGGCCCTTGCGCTGTCCGATGGTGAAGCCGTAGGTGCCGGTGTGCTGGCCGAGGACGGTGCCGGTGGCCTCGTCGACGATCTCGCCACCCTGGTTGGGGGCGCGGTCGCCGAGCTTCTCGCGCAGCCAACCGGTGTTGTCGCCGTCGGCGACGAAGCAGATGTCGTGGCTGTCGGGCTTGTCGGCGACGAGCAGGCCGCGTGCGGCCGCCTCCTCGCGGACCTGCGGCTTGGGGGTGTCACCGAGCGGGAACAGCGAGTGGCGCAGCTGCTGCTCGTCGAGCACGCCCAGCACGTAGGACTGGTCCTTGGCGCCGTCGACCGCACGGTGCAGCTCGACGTCGCCGGTGGGCGAGGTGACCACGGTGGCGTAGTGGCCGGTCGCGACCGCGTCGAAGCCCAGCGCCAGCGCCCTGTCGAGGACCGCGGCGAACTTGATCTTCTCGTTGCACCGCAGGCACGGGTTCGGCGTCTGCCCGGCGGCGTAGGTGTCCATGAAGTCCTCGACCACGTCGGTGTGGAAGCGGTCGGAGAGGTCCCAGACGTAGAACGGGATGCCGATGACGTCGGCGGCCCGGCGGGCGTCGTTGGCGTCCTCGATGGTGCAGCAGCCTCGCGCCCCGGTGCGGTACGACTTCGGGTTGCGTGACAGCGCGAGGTGGATGCCGGTGACGTCGTGGCCGGCCTCCTTGGCGCGCGCGGCAGCGACGGCGGAGTCCACTCCCCCGGACATGGCGGCGACGACCTTCATCCGTTGCTCCCCGGCAGCTCAGGCGCGGGCCGCGCGGGCCCGCTCCACGCAGGGGGCGATCGCCGCGACGACGGCGTCGACGTCGGCCGCGGTGCTCGTGTGGCCGAGGCTGAACCGCAGCGAGCTGCGCGCGGCAGCGGCGTCGCGGCCCATGGCCAGCAGCACGTGCGAGGGCTGGGGTACGCCGGCCGAGCACGCCGACCCGGTGGAGCACTCGATGCCGCGGGCGTCCAGCAGCATCAGCAGGGAGTCGCCCTCGCAGCCCGGGAAGGAGAGGTGGACGTTGCCGGGCAGCCGGTCGACCGGGTCGCCGTTGAGCACCACGTCGGGGACCGCGCTCCGCACGCCCTCGATGAGGCGGTCGCGCAGCACCACGAGCCGCGCGGCGAGCTCGGCCTGCTGCTTCACCGCGACCTCCACGGCCGCGGCGAAGCCGGCGATCGCGGGGACGTCGAGCGTCCCGCTGCGCACGTCGCGCTCCTGGCCACCGCCGTGCAGCAGCGCGGTCAGGTCGACCTCCCGTCGTACGACGAGAGCCCCGACGCCCTGCGGCCCGCCGACCTTGTGGCCCGATATCGACAGCGCGTCGACATCGCTCGCGGCGAAGTCGACCGGCACCGAGCCGACAGCCTGGACCGCGTCGGTGTGGACCGGGATGCCGTGCGCGGACGCGAGCCGGACCACCTCGTCGATCGGCTGCAGCGTGCCGACCTCGTTGTTGGCCCACATCACGGTGATCATCGCGACCGAGGCCGGGTCGCGCTCGATCGCAGCCTGCAGCGACTCGACCCGCAGCCGGCCCGCGGCGTCGACGGGGAGCAGCTCGACCGTGGCCGCCTCGTGCTCCTCGAGCCACTCCAGCGGGTCGAGGACGGCATGGTGCTCGACCGCGGTGCCCAGCACGCGGGTGCGCGCGGCATCGACCTCGCGGCGCGACCAGAACAGGCCCTTGACCGCGAGGTTGTCGGCCTCGGTGCCGCCGGAGGTGAACACGACCTCGCCCGGACGGCAGCCCAGCGCCTGTGCGACCGTCTCGCGGGACTCCTCGACGATCCGCCGTGCGCGGCGGCCGGAGGCGTGCAGGGAGCTCGCGTTGCCGACCTCGCGCAGCCGTGCCGTCATGGCGTCGACGGCGACGTCGGTGATCGGCGTCGTCGCGGCGTGGTCGAGGTAGACCGTCGGCACAGCTTCCATGGCACCCCAAGGTTACGGCGCCGCCGTACCAGCGACCCAACCCGGCAGGGAACCTGACGTACACCTCCGGTTCACGGGCCTCTCCTAGCGTCCGCCGCATGCTCGAAGACGTCCGCCAGTACATCGACCGCCTCGGGATCGACGGCCACCGCATCGGCGACGACCACGACGACGACCCGGTCCTGATCGACCCGTTCGGCAAGGCGGTCGACACGTGGCGGGAGAACTACCCGTACGACGAGCGGATGCCCCGCGAGGAGTACGACGAGCAGAAGTACCTGCTGCAGGTCGAGCTGCTGAAGTTCCAGGCCTGGTCCAAGGCCACCGGCTCCAAGCACGTCATCGTCTTCGAGGGCCGCGACGCCGCCGGCAAGGGCGGCACGATCAAGCGGTTCATGGAGCACCTCAACCCCCGCTACGCCCGCGTCGTCGCCCTCACCAAGCCGAGCGACCGCGAGTCCGGCCAGTGGTACTTCCAGCGCTACGTCCAGCACCTGCCGACCGCCGGCGAGATCTCGCTGTTCGACCGCAGCTGGTACAACCGCGCCGTCGTCGAGCGGGTGATGGGCTTCGTCGGTGACGAGGACTACGAGACGTTCATGCGGCACGTGCCGTACTTCGAGGAGATGCTCGTCGAGTCCGGCATCACGCTCACCAAGTTCTGGTTCTCGGTCACCCAGGCCGAGCAGCGCACCCGCTTCATCATCCGGCAGGTCGACCCGGTCCGGCAGTGGAAGCTCTCCCCCATGGACCTGGAGTCCCTCGACAAGTGGCAGGCCTACACCGAGGCCAAGGAGGCGATGATCCGCCGTACCGACACCGAGGTGGTGCCGTGGACGACGGTGAAGTCCAACGACAAGAAGCGCGCGCGGATCAACGCGATGCGGGCCTTCCTCGCCAACTTCGAGTACGACGGCAAGGACGCCTCCGTCGTCGGTGCGCCGGACCCGCTGATCGTGCAGCGCGGGATCGACGCGGTCGGCGACTGAGGGCCCACCGACGGCTACGGTGACGCCGTGGCCGACGAGCAGCTGGTGATCGCAGGCGCCGGCATCGCCGGGCTCGCGCTCGCAGCCGGGCTGCGGAACGCCGGCTCGTCGTGGTCGTGCGTGCTGCTCGACGAGCGGCCGGCGCTGGGCAGCACGGGCGGCGCGATCACCCTGTGGCCCGCGGCGCTGGCGGCCCTCGACAGGATCGGCGTCGGCGCGGACCTGCGGGCCGCTGGGCACGCGGTCGGGCCGGGCTCGATCCGGGCGCGGGACGGGCGGGTGCTGCGCAGGCTCGACGTGCCGCTGCTCGCCGTACGACGGGGCGAGCTGGTCGAGATCCTCCACGGTCGGGTCGCACCGGGAACGGTGAGCTTCGGGACCGCGGTCACCGGCCACGAACGGACCTCCGGCGGGGTGCGGGTGCTGACCGCGGCGGGGCCGCTCGACGCCGCCGCGCTGGTCGGCGCCGACGGCTACCGGTCGCAGGTCGCGCGCACGCTGCAGCCCGGGCTCGGCGAGCGGTACGCCGGCTACCCGGCCTGGCGCGGCCTGACCCGGGCCGACGGGCTCGAGCCGTTCCAGGTCTGGGGCGAGGGCCGCGAGTTCGGCGTGGTGCCCCTCGACCGCGGCGAGAGCTACTGGTTCGCGACCCTTCCCGAGCCGGCCGGCGGTACGGCGCCCGACGAGCTCGCGCACCTGCGGACCGCCTTCGCGGACTGGCCCGAGCCCGTGCGGCGGGCCCTCGCCGCGGCCGAGCCCGGGACGGTCAGCCGCAACGACGTGATGGACCGCGACCGGTTGCGACGGTGGACCGACGGGCCGGTCGTGGTGATCGGCGACGCGGCCCATCCGATGCGACCGAACCTCGGCCAGGGTGGCTGCCAGGCGCTGGTCGACGCGGCGCTGCTGGCGTCGCTGCTGGCCGCGACCGGAGCGTCACCGGCGGTGGCGTTCGCGGCGTTCGAGGCGCGCCGCCGGCGTACCGTCGGGCGGGTGGCGCGCGCCTCGCGGGCCGCCGGACGCGCGGTCGAGGCGCCGGAGGTGCTGCACCGGCTCTCGGCGCTGGTGCCGGACCCGGTGTTCCGGCGGGTGCTGATGCGGGTCGTGGGGAGCTAGAGGACGACGAGGTCGTCGCGGTGGATGACCTCGCGCTCGTAGCCCGCGCCGAGCTCGCGCTTGAGCTCCTTCGACGACCGACCCAGCAGGTTCGGGATCTCGGTCGCGTCGAAGTTCACGAGGCCACGACCGACGACGACGCCGTCGGGGTCGACCAGGTCGACGGGGTCGCCGGCCGAGAACTCGCCCTGGACCCCGGTGATGCCGGCGGCGAGCAGCGAGGCCCGGCGCTCGACGACGGCGCGCACGGCACCCGGGTCGAGCACCAGCGCGCCCTTGCCCTCGGTGGCGTGGCGCAGCCAGAGCAGGCGGGTGGGGCGGCGCTTGCCGGTCGCGTGGAAGAGCGTGCCGACCTCGTCACCGGCGACCGCGGCGGCGGCGTTGTCGGCGGAGGTGAGCACGACCGGGATCCCGGCGCCGGTGGCGATCGAGGCCGCCTCCACCTTGGTGACCATGCCGCCGGTGCCCACGCCCGCGGCGCCGGCCGACCCGATGGTCACCTCGGCGAGGTCCCCCGCATCCCGGACGTCGGCGATGAGGCGGGTCCCGGGACGCGACGGCGGGCCGTCGTACAACCCGTCGACGTCGGAGAGCAGCACCAGCAGGTCGGCGTGGACCAGGTGCGCGACCAGGGCCGCGAGGCGGTCGTTGTCGCCGAACCGGATCTCGGTGGTCGCGACCGTGTCGTTCTCGTTGACGATCGGGATGACGCCCAGCTCGAGCAGCTTGGTGAAGGTCTGCGACGCGTTGCGGTAGTGCGAGCGCCGGGTGACGTCGTCGAGGGTGAGCAGCACCTGCCCGGCGGTGAGGCCGTGGCGGGCGAGCTCCTCGGTGTAGCGGTGCACGAGCAGGCCCTGGCCCACCGAGGCCGCGGCCTGCTGGGCGGCGAGCCCGCGCGGACGCTTCCTCAGCCCGAGCGGCGCCAGCCCCGCGGCGATGGCCCCGGACGACACCAGCACCACCTCGGCCCCGCGCGCACGCGCGGCCGCGAGGACGTCGACGAGCGTGCTGATCCGGTCGGGGTCGATGCCGCCCTCGGCGGTCGTCAGGGAGGACGAGCCGACCTTGACGACGATCCGCCGGGCGCCGGTGACGACCGCCCGCTCACTCACCGGGGTCGTCCTCGGCCCAATCCGTCTCGTCGGTGGCCGCGACGACGTCCGGGTCCTCCTCCGAGCCGATCTCGTAGGCCAACGGGCCGTACTCGTCGGGACGGTCGAGACGGCGGGCGACGTCGGCGCGGGTCTCGGTCTCGCCGCGGTCGTCCATGTTCTCCTGGATCTCGCGACGGCGGGAGGCAGCGGGACGCTGCTCGTGGAAGCGGTCGTCCTCGCCGCGCCGGGAGAGGTTCTCCGCGCCCGCGTCGATGCCGGGCTTGAAGTCGAACACGACCGAGTTGTCGGTGGGACCGATGAGGACGGCGTCGCCCTCCTCCGCACCGAGCTGGAGCAGCTTGGCCTCGACGCCGAGCCGGTTGAGCCGGTCGGCGAGGTAGCCGACGGCCTCGTCGTTGCTGAAGTCGGTCTGGCGCACCCAGCGCTCGGGCTTGGTGCCGACCACGCGCCAGCCGGCGCCGGTGCGCTTGACCGTGAAGCCGTCGTCGTCGACGGCCTTGGGCCGGACCACGATGCGGGCCGGGATGTCGGCGGCGCGGGCACGGCGTGCCTCGGTGACCAGCTCGGCCATCGCGTAGATGAGCTCGCGGGTGCCCTCACCGGACACGGCGGAGATCTCGAAGACGCGCAGGCCGCGCTCGCGCAGCTCGTCGGTGACCAGCTCCGCGATGCCCCGGCCGTCGGGGACGTCGACCTTGTTGAGGGCCACCAGGCGCGGGCGGTCCTCGAGGCCGCCGTACCGGCTGAGCTCGTCCTCGATGACGTCGAGGTCGTCGGCGGGGTTGCGGCCCGGCTCGAGGGTGGCCGTGTCGAGGACGTGGACCAGTGCGGCGCAGCGCTCGATGTGGCGCAGGAAGTCGTGGCCGAGGCCGCGGCCCTCGGCCGCACCCTCGATCAGGCCGGGGACGTCGGCGACGGTGAAGGTCGTCTCGCCCGCGGTCACCACGCCGAGGTTCGGGACCAGGGTGGTGAAGGGGTAGTCGGCGATCTTGGGCCGGGCCCGCGAGATCGCCGCGATCAGGCTGGACTTGCCCGCGCTCGGGAAGCCGACCAGGCCGATGTCGGCGACGACCTTGAGCTCGAGCACGACGTCGAGCTCGTCGCCGGGCTCGCCGAGCAGCGCGAAGCCGGGGGCCTTGCGCGACTTGGACGCCAGCGCGGCGTTGCCGAGGCCACCACGGCCGCCCTGGGCGACGACGATCTCGGTGCCGGGGATCACCAGGTCGGCGATCACCTCGCCGTTGCGCTGCTTGACGACCGTGCCGGCGGGGACGGCGAGGACCAGGTCGGCGCCGTGGGCGCCGTTGCGCCGGTCGCCGGCGCCGTGGCCGCCGTGCTCGGCCTTGCGGCGCGGGCTGTGGTGGTAGTCGAGCAGCGTGGTCACGTCGGGGTCGACGCGCAGGATGATCGAGCCGCCGGGGCCGCCGTTGCCGCCGTCGGGGCCGCCGAGCGGCTTGAACTTCTCGCGGTGGACCGACGCGACGCCGTTGCCGCCTCGACCGGCTGACACGGAGAGGGTCACGCGGTCGACGAAGGTGGGCACGGCCATGAGTTCATCTTTTCAAAATCGGTGGTTGAGGTGCGAGCTCGCGAGCCTCGAAACCAAATGGACGAAGGGCGCCCCACACGGGGACGCCCTTCGATGCCGGAGCAGGGTGAGCGTCAGCTCACTCGCCCGGGAGGATGTTGACGACCCGACGGCCGCGCTTCTTGCCGAAGTCGACCGAGCCGGGGATCAGCGCGAACAGCGTGTCGTCCTTGCCACGACCGACACCCGAACCGGGGTGGAAGTGGGTGCCGCGCTGGCGAACGATGATCTCGCCGGCGTTGACCAGCTGGCCGCCGAAGCGCTTGACGCCGAGGCGCTGGGCATTGGAGTCGCGACCGTTCTTGGTGGACGCTGCGCCCTTCTTGTGTGCCATGTTTCAGTCCTTCGGAGTGTGCCGAGCTGGAGGGCTCAGAGCGAGATGTCGGTGACCTTGACCTGGGTGTACTTCTGGCGGTGACCCTGGCGCTTCTTGTAGCCGGTCTTGTTCTTGTACTTCTGGATGATGATCTTCGGGCCCTTCGTGGCACCGAGGACCTCGACCGTGACGGTCGCCTTGTCCAGGCCGGTGGCGGTGACGGTCTCGCCGTCCACCGCGAGCACGACCGGCAGGGTCAGGGTGTCGCCGACCGGCGTGGAGACCTTGTCGATCTCGATGACGTCGCCGACAGCGACCTTCTCCTGCTTCGCGCCTGCGCGCACGATCGCGTACACCACCGCGGGCTCCTTAATCATCAACGTCTGTCCGAAAGTCTCGGGCCTGCGGCACACACAGCAATCCGGTTGGGGTGCCGGGTGCCAGCAGAAACGGCGCGCCTCGGCGGCGCACCGACGACCAATAGTACGGGTGGCGCCGGGATTCCGCCAAAACAGCGGGGCCCGGCGCCGCCCAGGGTCGCACTGGGGGTCGAGCTGGGCTCAGCGCTTGCGCGCTCCGCCCTTCTTCTTGATGGGCACGTGCTCGACGTGCGGCTCGTCGGTCGCGGCCGGCTCGTCCGCGTCGGCCGACCCGTCGGACGTCTCGGCGGGCGTCTCGGCCGGCGTCTCCTCGGCAGCCTCCACCGCGGGCGGGGGTCCGGCCGGTCGGGAGGCGGCACTGCGGCGGGTGCGGGTCCGGGTGACGACCGTGGTGGTCGCGACCGGCTCCGGCGTCGGCTCGACCTCCGGCTCGGGTACGACGGCCTCGGGCTCCTCGAGCGGGGCGGCCGCCTCGACGACCTCCTCCGCGGGAGCGTCCTCGACCGGAGCGTCCTCGACCGCAGCGTCCTCGACCGGAGCGTCCTCGACCGGGGCCTCCTCGACCGGAGCGTCCTCGACGACGACCTCCACCTCCGCGGCCGCCTCGACGACCTCGGGCACGGGGACCGCGGCCACCTCACCCTCGGCAGGAGCCTCGTCGTCGTGGTGCTTGGCCATCGCGGCGACGTCCTTCGGGGTCGGCACCGGCTTCGGGGCGGCGTCGCTGCCCTCGGACGTGCTGTCCGCGGCGTTCTCGCCGCCCTGGCCCCGGCCCTTGCGGCGGCGGTTGTTGCGGCGCGGCTCGTCGCCGTCACCACCGCTGTTGCCAGCGTTGCCAGCGTTGCCGCCGTTGCCACCGCCGTTGCCACCGGCACTGCGCTTGGGCTCGACCGGGAGGTCGTGGACCACGATGCCGCGGCCCTGGCAGTGCGAGCAGTTCTCGCTGAAGGCCTCGAGCAGGCCGGTGCCGATCCGCTTGCGCGTCATCTGCACCAGGCCGAGCGAGGTCACCTCGGCGACCTGGTGGCGGGTCCGGTCACGGCCGAGGCACTCGACCATCCGGCGCAGCACGAGGTCGCGGTTGGACTCGAGCACCATGTCGATGAAGTCGACGACGATGATGCCGCCGATGTCGCGCAGCCGGAGCTGGCGGACGATCTCCTCCGCGGCCTCGAGGTTGTTCTTGGTGACCGTCTCCTCGAGGTTGCCCCCGGAGCCGGTGAACTTGCCGGTGTTGACGTCGACGACGGTCATCGCCTCGGTGCGGTCGATGACCAGCGAGCCGCCGGAGGGCAGCCACACCTTGCGGTCGAGGCCCTTGGCGATCTGCTCGTCGATCCGGTACTGCGAGAACAGGTCGGGCGCGCCGCCGGACGGGTCGTGGCGCTCCAGTCGTTCAGCGAGGTCGGGCGCGACCTGGTCGACGTAGTCGCTCACCGTCTTCCACGCCTCGTCACCCTGGACGACGAGCTTGGCGAAGTCCTCGGTGAACAGGTCGCGGACCACCTTGAGCGTGAGGTCCGGCTCTCCGTAGAGCAGCTGCGGGGCGTTGCCCTTGGCGACCTTGGCCTCGATGTCCTCCCAGCGCGCCTTGAGGCGCTCGACGTCGCGGGTCAGCTCGTCCTCGGACGCGCCCTCCGCGGCCGTGCGGACGATGACGCCCGCGGTGTCGGGGACGATCTCCTTGAGGAGGTTCTTCAGCCGCGAGCGCTCGGTGTCGGGCAGCTTGCGGGAGATGCCGGAGGTGGTGCCGTCGGGCACGTAGACCAGGAACCGGCCGGCGAGGCTGACCTGGCTGGTGAGCCGGGCGCCCTTGTGGCCGACCGGGTCCTTGGAGACCTGCACCAGGACGGTCTGGCCGGACTGCAGGACCGACTCGATCTTGCGCGGCGCGCCTTCCTTGTGGCCGAGCGCGGCCCAGTTGACCTCGCCGGCGTACAGGACGGCGTTGCGGCCCTTGCCGATGTCGATGAAGGCGGCCTCCATCGAGGGCAGGACGTTCTGGACCCGGCCGAGGTAGACGTTGCCGATCAGCGAGGTCTGCGACTCGCGGGCGACGTAGTGCTCGACGAGGACCTTGTCCTCGAGGACCGCGATCTGGGTGAGGTCCTTGCGCTGGCGGACCGCCATCACGCGCTCGACGGACTCGCGGCGCGCGAGGAACTCGGCCTCGCTGACGATCGGTACGCGCCGGCGGCCGGCCTCGCGACCCTCGCGACGGCGCTGCTTCTTCGCCTCGAGGCGGGTCGAGCCGGCGATCGAGGTGATCTCGTCGTCGGCCGAGCGCGGCTTGCGGACCCGGGTGACGGTGTTCTCCGGATCGTCGCCGGAGTCGTCTCCCCCGCCGCCCTCACCGGCGCGACGACGGCGGCGCCGGCGGCGCGACGAGCTGCTGCCCTGGCCAC
The DNA here is from genome assembly GCF_001428825.1 of Nocardioides sp. Root240. Taxonomy (GTDB): domain Bacteria; phylum Actinomycetota; class Actinomycetes; order Propionibacteriales; family Nocardioidaceae; genus Nocardioides. Next base: position 310,088 of record NZ_LMIT01000013.1, read on the forward strand.
CCTGGCCGCCCTCGTTGTCCTCGGCGTCGTCGCCGGACTCGGCGGACTCGCCCTCGCCGTCGGACTTGGCGGCGGCCTTGTCACCGGCCTTGTCACCGGGCTTGTCACCGGCGGCGTTGCCGGACTTGGGGCCGTTCCGGTTGCCGTTCCGGTTGCTGTTCGCGTTGCCCGACCGGTTGCCCGACCTGTTGCCGGCCTGGCCCTCGGCGGGTGCGTCGGCGGCGGCCTCAGTGGACTCGTCGTCCTCGTCCTCGTCGCCCTCGGCGTCGTCGCCGTCCTGGCCACCCTGGCCGGCACCGGCCGGCTTGCGGCGGCGACGGCCGCCACGGCGGCGACGGCGGCGCGCAGGACCGTTGGGGCCGTCGGCGCCCTCGGTCTCGTCGTCCTCGTCGTCGTCCTCGTCGGACTCCTCGCCGTCGGCGTCCGCCTCCGGGGTCTCGAGGGTCTCGGGGGTCTCGGGGGTCTCGGCGTCGGCGACCTCAGGCGTCTCGACGGCCTCGACAGCCTCGGCGGCCTCGTCGTCGACGGGGTCCTCGGCCGGCTCCTCCGTGGGCTCCTCGACCTTGGGCTTCGGCTTGGCCTGGGAGCGCTTGCGGGTGGTCACCTTCGGCGGCGCCTGGAACAGCACGGCGGCCGACGGCGCCTCGGTGGCCCCGGACGTCTCAGCGGCGGCCGCGGCCTCGGCGGGCGCCTCCACCTCGGGGGTGAGCACGAGCTGCTCGGAGTCGGCGGGCTTGGCCTTCGCCGTCGCCTTCGCGGTGGTCTTCTTCGCGGCGGCCTTCTTGGCCGGGGCCTTCCTGGCCGGCTTGGCCGGGGCCTCGCCGTCGGCGCCCTCGGCGGGGGCGGCCTTCGCGGTGGTCTTCTTCGCCGCCGCCTTCTTGGCCGGGGCCTTCTTCGCCGGTGCCTTCTTCGCAGCAGCCTTCTTGGCCGGCTTCGCGGGCGCCTCGGCGGCGGGCGCCTCGGCTGCAGGGGCGGGGGTCTCGGTGGCGGTCGCGGACGCGGGAACGGACTCGGGAGTCTCGTTCAGGGCGTCGGTGGGCGCGTCGGTCATTGCGCTACTCCTCCACCCGGCTGCTCGGCAGCCGGGGTGTCATCGGCACTCGCGCGACGCGCGGTGTCGTAAGCCTTCGTGGGACGACACCCTCCGCGGAGCGTCACTGGATCTCGGGCCCTCGCCTGCCGCGGTCGCCGTGTGCGTCGCGTCTGGCGGGTGTCCGATCTCCACCGTGCCGTCTGGTCAGTTGCCTGCCGGGCGGCGAGAACGTCGTCAGATCGTCGGGCGCTGTCCGGTGGGACGCGCGCGGGGTGATCTGTGGCGAGTATCGCACACGGCTCTCAGGGCGCGGACATCACCGCAGGGCCAGCGGGTCGCCGATCGACTCGTCGGTGCGGTCGAGCACGCCCTGCGCGAGACGGGTCAGCAGCGCGGTCAGGGGTACGTCGAGACCGCCCACCTCGCGGAGCCCGGTGAGCACGTCGTCGGGCCGGACCGCGGGCACCGTGTGCTCCAGGAGCAGGTCGAGGGCGCCGTCCGCGGTGACGGCGAGGCGGACCACGGCCGCGCGGCAGTCGAAGCTGCGCAGGCCCTTCTTCGTCATCCGCTCCACCGTGACCGACTCGGTCCCGAGGAAGGCGGCGACGGCCGCGGCCACCTGCTCCGTCGGCGTGTCGCCGAGGTCGATGAGCCAGTGGCTGGCGGTCAGCAGGTCGGACAGCGAGCCGGCCGTGGATGCGGCCGCGTCGACCGTCGCGACGACGTCGAGCCCGTCGGGCAGCACGGCGTCCAGCGCGGCGCCGATCTCGGCGGGGTCGCGCACCTCGGCGAGCCCGAGCTCGACGTACTCCGCCTCGCTGGCGGCGCCCGTCGGCGAGGCGCCGGCGTACGAGATGCGCGGGTGCGGGTGGAAGCCGGACGAGTAGGCCATCGGGATCGCGGCGCGGACCACGCCGCGCTCGATGGCGCGGCTGACGTCGCGGTGGCTGGTGAAGCGGAGCCGGCCGCGCTTGGCGTACCGGATCCGGAGCTTCTGGACCGGCGGTGCCTGCTGCTCGGGCTGCTGACGACTCACGGGAGCGAATCGTAGGTCAGGGCAGCCGGGCACCGCGCATCTGCGGCGAGGCGTACACGTTGGTGATCCGCGTGCCGTCGAGCCAGGCGGTGAGGCGAGCGGCCTGCTCCTCGAGCAAGGAGCGGCCGGCGGCGGGGACGTCGTCGCTGAGCACGAGGTGCACCCGGGCGTCGTCGTCCTGGACCCAGCAGCCGACGATCCGGCCGTCGTACCAAGCGGTGTTGCCGGCGTTGCCGTTGCTGTCGAAGAGGTACGGCGTGTCGGCGGCGTCGAGGTAGAAGGACCTCTCCTTCCAGCCCATCACCGTCGGGTCCAGCGTGGGCAGCAGCGCGGCCCACGGCTCGACCGCGGCCTCCGCCGGCGAGAGCGGCGTGGTGTCGTCGGGCAGCACCCAGCCGGAGCCGTCCGCCAGCTCGACCTCGACCGCTCCGACGTCCGCGAGCGCCCGGCGCACCGCGGTCTTGGTCGCGCCCAGCCACCAGACGACGTCGGCCTCGGTGCCGGGGCCGAAGGTGGCGAGCCAGCGGCGGACCAGCTCGGCGTACCCGGCGGCCTCGTCGAGGGGCTCGGGCACCTCGCCCAACCACTGCTCCGTGGTGGTCCAGGCCGGCTTGTTGAGGCGCCAGTGCCCGGCGTTCGCGGCGCGCACGATGCGTCCCTCGGCCCCGAGGAGGGTCATCACCCGCGGCGCGAGGGGCACCTCGGCGGCCCACCTCGACCCGGGGGTCCCGCGCTGGACCGTCCCGGCGAGCGACGCCACCTGCTGGCGGACCTCCGCCGTCGTCCGCGGCGTCCCGTCGCCGAGCAGCCCGAGCACGTCGGCCTCCGCGGTCGCGAGCCACGCCTCCGGGTCCGCGACCCCGCCGGCCACGAGGTCCTTGACCATCAGCGCCCGCTGCTGGACCGCGACCCGGCGGGCCGCGCTCCCCCACGCCGCGGGCAGCAGGTCGCGCGGCAGCACGAAGAGGGTCCGGCGCACCGCGAGCTGCTTGACCAGGCTGCGCTCGTCGTACAACGCCCGGTCGACGTCGGCCACCGTCACGCCCTCGACCCGCGCCCGGAGCGCCAGGTGGACGGTGGCGGCCTCGGTCGCGTGCAGCACCGTCATCGCCCGCGTCGCGGCCTCCACGCCGTCGTGCGGGCGGGCGAGGCCGTGGCGCACGGCAAGCCGGCGCCGTCGTACGTCGTCGGAGAACTCCACCACGTCCACGATCCTCTCCCACTAGGGTTGCGGCGTGAGCGATCCCTACGGCAGCAACTCGGGCAGCAACCCGTACGGCCCCCCGTCCGGCCAGACCCCGCCTCCCCCGCCCCCGGCGGGTGGCTACGGCGGCGGTGCAGGTGGCGGCTACGGCGGCGGGTTCGGCCCGCCTCCGGGCGGCTTCCCGGGCGGCGGCGACAGCATGCCCCCGAAGACCGACGGCCTGTCGATCGCGGCGCTGGTCCTCAGCTTCCTGTGCTGCCTGGCGCCGATCGGCGTGATCCTCGGCATCGTCGGCATCCGGCGCACCAAGGGCGGCCAGCGCAAGGGCCGCGGCCTCGCGATCGCGGCGATCATCATCGGCGTCATCATGAGCATCGCGACCGCGAGCCTGATCGCCGTCGGCGTCTTCTTCGCCGACAAGGTCGTCACCCCGGGCAACGCCGAGGTCGGCCAGTGCGTCGACGTCGACGAGAACGACGACACGATCTTCCTCTACAAGAAGGAATGCACCGAGAAGCACGACGCCGAGATCGTCGGCATCGCGAAGGTCGACAGCAGCAACATCGAGGAGATCAAGTCGAGCATGGCCGGCTACTGCGCCACGGCCATCGCCGCCGAGGACCTCGCCAAGCTGTCCGCCCACCTCCAGGACGTCAAGGCCGTCATCGAGGACCCGAAGAAGGTCGAGAAGGGTGACCACCTGGTCTGCTATGTCGAGCCCTCCGACCAGCTGACGGAGCCTCTGCTCTGAGCCAGTGGGAGCCGCCCGGCGGCCCGCCGCCCCCGAACCCGTACGGCGGCTACCACGTCTACGGGTCCGGGGCCGGCAAGCCCGGCGGCGGCACTGACGGCATCTCGATCGCGGCCTTCGTCTGCTCGCTGACCTGCTGCGCCGCACCGATCGGCGTCGGGCTCGGCATCGCCGGGATCGTGCGCACGAAGGGCGGCCGGCGCAGCGGGCGCTGGGCGGCGGTGGCGGGCCTGGTCATCGGCACCGTGGTGACGCTCGCGATGATCGCCTTCGCCGTGCTCGCCGTCGTGATGGGCAGCCGCACGCTCTGGGAGGACGAGGCGAAGGTCGGCGACTGCCTGAACCTCGACTTCCTCGACGACCAGCTCGAGGCCAGCTGCTCGGAGCCGCACGACGGCGAGGTGATCTGGGTCGGGACGTTCGACTCCGACCTCGCCGAGCTCTACGACCTGGTCAGCGACGAGGAGTTCTGCGGCGGGCTGCCCGGCCTCGCGCCGGCGTACCGCAGCGCGATCGAGAGCGGCGACTACAGCGCCGACCTGTCGATCGACGCCTTCGACGAGGACGACCCGGAGAGCGGCGACCGCTTCTACTGCTACCTCGAGCCCAACAGCGGACAGCTGGACGGCCCGATCGACGACGCCGGCGAGCGCGACACCGCGTGACCGGCCACCCGGCTCCCCCACCGCCGGCGTACACGCCGCCACCGCCCCCGCCGCCCGGCAACGACACCGCGCTCGGGTGGACGGGCCTCGGCCTCAGCGTGCTGCTCTGCATCCCGCTGGCGCCGCTCGCGGGGGCCGTGGTCGCCGTCGTGGCGTTGGTACGGCGCAGGTTCCGCCCGCGCTGGGTCGCCGTCGTGAGCGCCGCGGTCGGTGTCCTCCTCACCGCGCTCCAGGGCCTCGCCGTCCCGAGCATCGTCGCCGGCGTCCGTGACGGCATCGAGGACGCGCAGGAGAAGGCCTCGCGCGACCTGGTCGACCACGACGAGCTCGACAAGGGCGACTGCGTCGACGACCCCGACCTCCGCACGCTCGACGGTGACGGCGAGATGCTGACGGCCGAGATCGAGCGCGTCCCCTGCGGCGAGCCGCACGACGCCGAGATCTTCGCGGTCCTCCGCGTCCCGGGCGAGGAGTTCCCGGGCAAGGCGGCCATCGACCGGCGTACCCGCGAGTGCGTGCTGCTGTTCGCGGACTTCGCCGGCGTGCGGTACTCCGCGTCGCCGTACGACGTCTTCTTCTACTACCCGACGAGGACGACCTGGCAGTTCGGGGGCGACCGGGAGATCCAGTGCGCCGTCGGCGACCCCGAGGGCCGCGTCACCGGGACGCTGGCCGGGTCGGGACGCGCCCACGCCCCGGAGCCGGGCAAGGTGATCTCCATCGACCGCCTGCTCGTCGGCGACTGCTACGACGCGCGCCGCAAGGAGGACCTGCCCGGCGTCATCCTGCGCCGGTGCGCCGGACCGCACACGGGCGAGGTCTTCGCCGTCGTCGACGTGAACGCCCGCCGTTTCCCGGGCAACGACACGCTCTGGGAGCGCGCCCAGCCCAAGTGCGAGCGCGCCTTCCGGCGCTACGTCGGCACGGCGTACGACGACTCGCGGTACACCTACGAGGGCTGGACGCCGACCCGCGAGTCCTGGCCGCTCGGTGACCGCGTGACGGTCTGCGCGCTCAACGAGGAGGACGGCCGGGCGATGAAGGGGTCGGCGAAGGGGACACGCCGCTAGCGAGGTGCAGCGCCGGTGGGGCCGAGCCGTTCGAGCCCCACCGACGCTGTTCCTGCGCGCCGGGCTACTGCCAGACGCGGACGTAGTCGATCTCGGTGGTGCCGACGTCCGGGAAGTCACCCGGTGCCAGCGTGTACTCGTTGAGGGTGTCGGCGTTGCCGAAAGCCTGCATGAGGATCAGGTAGAAGCCCTTGTTGAAGGGACCTCCCGAGATCGCCAGGTCGCTGCAGGGCGTCGGGTTGTCGTTGACCCACGTCGTGAGCCGGGTCGACGTCCACTGGAACTTGTAGGTGTTGAAGCCGCCGACGCTGCCTCCGGTGGTCGGGTCGATGTTGCACCCCGGGCTCTTCCAGCCCCCGCCCGTCGTTCCCGAGAGCTGGTGCATCGCGGGAGCGTTCAGGTTTCCGGCCGCGCTGTAGAACTCGGCGAAGTCCATCTCGCCCGAGAGCGGCCAGAACCCGTAGCGGTCGGTCGTCGGCCACAGGTAGAAGGTCTCCTGCAGGCCCTTGGCGGTGTCGGTCGGGTAGTTCGGCGTCGCCGGCGGGAGCACCGCACGGCCCTCGGTGCCGCCGTGCAGCGACGGCAGCTTGGCGCGCACCTCGTAGTAGCCGTAGGTCTGCTGCAGGGTCGGCCTCGTGCCGTCCGGCGTGTTGTGCCACACCGTCGCACCGAACTTGCGCGAGGACTTCGTCGGGCGCGCCGGGCAGGCGGTCGCGGCCGCCTTGACGCTGGCGGTCAGGTGCAGGCTGCCGTTCTCGACCTTCACGTTGCCCGTGCTCTGGTCACCGAAGCAAGCCTTCTCCGTCTTCGGCTGGGTCATCAGGCCCTGGGTCGCGACGTGCCAGTACGTCGTGTCGAGCGCGGTCCCGGAGAACTCGTCGCTGAACGTGCACTGCCAGGCTCCACCACCCGGCCGCACGATGGACGCAGCGGGCGAGACACCGGCGCACGGGTAGGAGCCCGGCACGGCGACCGGCGTACCGAGCGTCTGGACCTCGAGCGTGGTGACGGCGGAGGTGCCGGCCGTGTGGTTGGCGTTGGCGGCGACCTTCACGCGGTACTGGTAGTTGCCGACGAGGGACTGCTGCACGGCGAACTGCGCGGTCGCGTCACCGTCGAGCGTGGTCGAGTCGACCAGGCTCCACAGCAGGCCGAGCGCCTTCTGCTCGAGCTGGACCGTCTCGCCCGTGAGACCGGGGTCGACGGTGACGGTGAGGGTGGCGGTGTCGTTCTGGCCGACCGGGTTGGGGGCCGCCACGACGGTGATCGTGGGGGCCGGAGGTGTCGCCTCGGCGACCAGGGGTGCGACGACGGCCGCGGCGCCGAGGACCAGCGTGAGCGCGGCAAGGCTGAACAGCCTTCGGGGGTGGGGGGTCATGAGCAGCCAATGTGCAGCGTTCCGGTCCCGCCCGCCATGACCCGTTGGCACTATGGTGCCAAGGGATCACCAAATGCTATGGGGTCGCGGCGTCGGCCCTGAGGTGGCCGATCAGCTGCGACGCCAGCTCCACCGACGCCTCGATCTCCTCACGCCGGATCGAGACGCTCTCCACGTTGACCCCGAAGGGCACGCCGAGCCGGCGGCAGAAGTCGACGAGCTCGACAGCTGTCGCGACCGCCTGGTCGAGCGAGGCCGCCAGCGGGTTCTTCGCGTGGCGCAGGTCGTTCTCGATCCACCGCGGCACGTCGACGCCGAGCCAGCGCAGGAACTCCAGGGTCTTCATCGAGCCGCAGACCGAGAAGGTGAACACGATCGGCACGGGCTCCAGTCCGCGCTCCTCGCACGCGTAGCGGTAGTCCGACACGAGGTTCTTGGCGGCGTTCAGGTCGTAGACGACCTGGGTGACGAAGAAGCGACAACCCGCCTCCTGCTTGGCGATCAGCCGCAGGTGCTCGTTGTCGCGGCGGCTGTGCCGCTCGGGGATCGCGACACCGCCGAGCAGCAGGTCCGGGTTGAGGTCGGCGCGCATCGCCTGGGCCTCGGAGAGCGTCACCGGCGCCGAGGTGCCGCTGGACGCGGCGCCCACCATCACCGTCAGCGTGCGGTCGGCGTCCTGCTCGCGGATCCAGTCCTGCAGGCCCTCGCGCGGGTACTTGCCGACCGCGCGGTAGACGACCACCGGCGTCGGCCACGCCGGCAGGTGAGCCGCCCGGTAGTCCGACGGGTCGACCGTCGGGCTGAACGGGAACGGCCGCTCGACCGGGTTGCGCGAGCTCTCGTCGTCGATGTCGTAGAGGATCAGCCCGTCGAGGTCGAGGTGCTGGAGCCGCTCGATCGTGGCCCGGGCGATCTCCGGCAGCCGCTCGGCCGGCGTCGACCGACGCGGCGGCGTGATCGCGAAGAGGACGACGTCGCCCTGCCCCGAACGGAGCCTCGTGGTGATGTCCACGCGGGCTCAGACGACGCTGAGCGGGAGCAGCTTGTGCCCCGTCGGCCCGATCTGGATCTCCGTGCCCATCTCCGGGCACACGCCGCAGTCGTAGCAGGGCGTCCAGCGGCAGTCCTCGACCTCGACGTCGGAGGACCCGTCGCCGACGGCGAGGGCGTCCTCCCAGTCGGACCAGAGCCAGTCCTTGTCGAGGCCCGAGTCGAGGTGGTCCCAGGGGAGCACCTCGTCGTAGCCGCGCTCGCGGGTGGTGAACCAGTCGAGGTCGACGCCGGTGCCCTCGAGGGCGGCCTCGGCGGAGGAGACCCAGCGCTCGTAGGAGAAGTGCTCGCTCCAGCCGTCGAAACGGCCGCCGTCGCGCCAGACCTGCTCGATGACCCGGCCGACGCGGCGGTCGCCGCGGGACAGCAGTCCCTCGATGATGCCGGGCTGGCCGTCGTGGTAGCGGAAGCCGATCGCGCGGCCGTACTTCTTGTCGGCGCGGACGTTGTCGCGCAGCTTGCGCAGCCGCTCGTCGGTCGTCTCGACGTCGAGCTGGGAGGCCCACTGGAAGGGGGTGTGCGGCTTGGGGACGAAGCCGCCGATGGAGACGGTGCAGCGGATGTCGTTGCGGCCGGAGACCTCGCGGCCGGTCGCGATCACCCGCTTGGCGAGCTCGGCGATCTGGAGGACGTCCTCGTCGGTCTCGGTCGGCAGGCCGCACATGAAGTAGAGCTTCACCTGCCGCCAGCCGTGGGAGTAGGCCGTGGCGACCGTACGGATCAGGTCGTCCTCGGTGACCATCTTGTTGATCACCTTGCGCATCCGCTCGCTGCCGCCCTCGGGCGCGAAGGTCAGGCCGGAGCGCCGACCGTTGCGGGAGAACTCGTTGGCGAGGGTGATGTTGAAGGCGTCGACGCGCGTGGAGGGCAGCGAGAGCGAGATGTTCGAGCCCTCGTAGCGGTCGGCGAGGCCGGTGGCGACGTCACCGATCTCGGTGTGGTCGGCGGAGGACAGCGAGAGGAGTCCGACCTCCTCGAAGCCGGTCTTGCGGATGCCGTTCTCGACCATGTCGCCGATGGTCTCGATCGAGCGCTCGCGCACCGGTCGCGTGATCATGCCGGCCTGGCAGAAGCGGCAGCCGCGGGTGCAGCCGCGGAAGATCTCGACGGAGAAGCGCTCGTGGACGGTCTCGGCGAGCGGCACCAGCGGGTTGCGCGGGTAGGGCCACTGGTCGAGGTCCATCAGCGTGTGCTTGCGCACGCGGTCGGGGGCCTCGGGGTGGTTGGGGACGACGGCCGCGATCTCGCCGGTCGGGGCGTAGCTCACGTCGTAGAACCGGGGCACGTAGACCGTGCCGGACACGGCGAGGCGCCGCAGCAGCTCGGTACGACCGCCGGGACGGCCCTCGCCCTTCCACTCCCGCACCAGCTCGGAGATCTTGAGGACGACCTCCTCGCCGTCACCGAGCACGGCGGCGTCGACGAAGTCGGAGATGGGCTCGGGGTTGAACGCCGCGTGGCCGCCGGCGATCACCACGGGGTGCGTCTCGTCGCGGTCGACGGCGTGCAGCGGGATGCCCGCCAGGTCGAGGGCGTTGAGCAGGTTGGTGTAGCCGAGCTCGGTCGAGAAGCTCACGCCGAACAGGTCGAACGCACCGACGGGTCGGTGGTTGTCGACGGTGAACTGCGGGATCTGCTGCTCGCGCAGCAGCTTCTCCATGTCCGGCCACACGGCGTAGGTGCGCTCGGCCAGGATCCACTCACGCTCGTTGAGCACCTCGTAGAGGATCTGGACGCCCTGGTTGGGCAGGCCGACCTCGTAGGCGTCGGGGTACATCAGCACCCAGCGGACCTCGGCGGCGTCCCAGTCCTTCGTGACCATGTTGAGCTCGCCGCCGACGTACTGGATCGGCTTGGAGACCGACAGCAGGTGCGGCTCCAGCCGGGGGAAGACGGACTCGACGGACATGGCCACGATTCTACGAGGGTGATCGGGTACGCCGAGCATCGTCGCTGGTCCGCACCCTCATGGCGTGTCACCCACCTCGCGACTACTGCGCGCCGCGAGTTGGGCGACACACCATAGGATCCGCACCATGAGTGCCTCCACCTCGGGACGTCTGGGGTGGACGGTCTACACACCGCCCGTCGCCGCCGTCGTGCTCGGCGTCAGCTGGGGAACCCATCCCGGCCCCCTCGCTGCCAGCCTCATCGGCGTCGCCCTGATCGGGGCCGTGCTCGCCGCGGTCCACCACGCCGAGGTCGTCGCGCACAAGGTCGGCGAGCCGTTCGGCTCCCTCCTGCTGGCGGTCGCGGTGACGGTCATCGAGGTCGGCCTGATCGTGATGCTCATGGTCTCCGGCAACGGGGAGACGTCCACCCTGGCGCGCGACACCGTGTTCGCGGCGGTGATGATCACGGTCAACGGCATCGTCGGCATCGCCCTGGTCGTCGGGGCGCTGCGCCACCACCTCGCGGTGTTCAACCCCGAGGGCACCGGCTCGGCGCTGGCCACGGTGATCACCCTCGCCGGCCTGACCCTCGTGGTGCCGACCTTCACCACGAGCGAGGAGGGCCCGGTGCTCACCGGCGACCAGCTCACCTTCGCGGCGCTCGCCTCGCTCGTGCTCTACGGCTCGTTCGTCTTCACCCAGACCGTGCGCCACCGCGACTTCTTCCTGCCCGGTACGACGTCCACGCCCGGCGGGTGGACCACCGAGAACGACCTGGACGGCGACGACCACGCCGACCCGCCGACCACCCGTGAGACGCAGCGCAGCCTCGCCCTGCTGGTCCTCTCGCTCGTGACCGTGGTCGGCCTGGCGAAGGTCGAGTCGTACTCGATCGAGGACGCCGTCGACTGGTTCGGATTCCCGCACGCGGTGGTCGGCGTCGTGATCGCCATGCTCGTGCTGCTCCCCGAGACGATCGCCGCCGTCCGCGCCGCGTCCCGGGAGCGGGTCCAGATCAGCCTGAACCTGGCCTACGGGTCGGCGATGGCGTCGATCGGCCTCACCATCCCGGCCATCGCGGTCGCCTCCATCTGGCTCGAGGGCGACCTCGCGCTCGGGCTCGAGCCGATGCAGCTGGTGCTGCTCGCCCTGTCCGCGACCGTCGGCATCCTGACGGTCGTCCCCGGACGGGCCAAGCCCCTCAACGGCATCGTGCACCTGGTGCTGCTCGCGGCCTTCCTCCTGCTGACGGTCTCGCCATGACCCGCCGTACGACGGCCGCGCTGGCCTGCCTGGCCCTGGCCGCCGGCCTCACCGCCTGCTCCAGCGACGAGCCCTCCGGCCCCGAGCGGATCAGCATCACGCCGGTCAAGGACGGCGCCACCTCCGGCCTCAACCCGCTCGGCGACGGCACCCGCGCCACGGTCGCCGGCTACACGATGGACGCGGTCCGGCTGCCGGGCGCGACCGCGACCGGCGAGGTCTCCTTCCGGATCCTCGACAGGTCCGGCACGCCGCTGACCGACTACACGCCCGAGCAGACCAAGCTGCTCCACCTCTACGTCGTGCGCGACGACCTGGCCCAGTTCCGCCACGTCCACCCCGAGCTCGGGTCCGACGGCACCTGGCGTGGCCGGGTCGACCTCGGCGTACCCGGCCGGTGGCGCGTGGTCGCGGAGTTCATCCCGGAGGGCGCCGAGCGCCCCGTCGTGCTCGGTACGACGCTGCGGGTCGCGGGAGCCTGGAAGCCGGAGCCGGTGCCGGAGGGCGACGCCGCGGGCACGTCCGACGACGGCGTGGTGCAGGTCGGGCTGCTCGGCGCGGGTGAGGTCGGCACGAACGGCCGGCTGCGCGTCGCGATCACGTCGACCGACGGCGAGCCGCTGGCGCTCGGCAGCTACCTCGGCGCGACCGCGCACCTGACCGGCTTCGCCGTCGGCACCCGCGGCTTCGTCCACGTCCACCCGCTCGGCGCGCCCGAGGTGACCGACGACGGGACCGTCCTGACCTTCCACACCACGTTCGAGCAGCCCGGCCCCTACCGGATGTTTGTGCAGGTACGGGTGGACGGCATGCTGCACCAGGTCGCTGTCACCGCGACCGTCAACTCCCACGCGTGAGGACCCATCGATGAAGCGCTCCACCGCCCGTATCTCCGTCGCCGCCTTCCTGGCCGCCGCGACCCTGCTCACCGGTTGCAACAGCGACGACTCCGGCTCCGGCGGCTCCGCCGGCAAGCAGACGTCCGACGCGACGTCCGCCGGCACCGACGCTGGTACGACGGACGCCACCGGGAGCAGCGACGACACCGGCAGCACCGGCGAGGAGCTCGACAAGGCCAGCTTCTACAAGGCCGTCATCGACGCCCAGGTCGAGGCCGGCTCCTACCGCTCGCGCTCCAGCTCGACCACCGCGGGCATGTCCGCGGTGATGGAGGGCGAGGCGACCTACCGCGACGGCAAGCTGTTCGGCCACGTGAAGAGCAGCGCCGACAGCCCGCAGCAGATCGAGGGCGTCGTGGCCGCCGGTGTGCTCTACCTCAAGGGCACCTCGCTCGGCCTCCCGTCCGGCAAGTGGCTCAAGCTCGACCCCAACGACCCCGACAACGCCGACAGCCCGCTGGCCGCACTCGCCGCGGTCGCCGACCCGGAGGCCGCACTGCGCGCGATGGGCGACCTGACCGCGCTGTCGAAGGTCGGCGAGGAGAGCATCGAGGGCGTCGCGACCACCCACTACAAGGCGACGATGAGCACGAAGAACTACGCCGACGTGCTCGGTCTGCCGGCCGAGGCGGCCAAGCTGATGCCCGCCACCATGCCCTTCGACATGTGGATCGACGAGGAGAACCGGCCGGTCAAGATGACCCTCGAGTTCGACATCGCGGGCCAGAAGTCCTCGACCGAGCAGACCTACTTCGACTACGGCGCCGACATCGACGTCACGGTCCCGGAGGACGCCGACACCGTCACCCCGAAGCAGGCCGGACTCGGCGGCCTCGGCGGCTGATCATCGGCAGCTGGTCGTCAGCGGCTGACGTCCAGGTCGAGCGTGGTCACCGGACTGGTGAACGCGTCGACCCGGACGCTCACCTGCAGCTGCCACCGGCCGGCGGTCGGGAACACCACGTCGGCGACGAAGGTGCCCGCGCCGCTGGGCACCACGGTGACGGCACCGAGGTCGACCGTGTCGTTGCGCAGCGCGACCGCGGGGGCGTCGTAGAGGTCGAGGGGGTCGCCGGCCAGGTCCTGCACCTGCACGATCAGCCGGCGCTGCAGGCCGGTGCCGCTGTCGAGGACCGCGAGCACCTTGAGGTCGTCGGAGGCGATGCCGGAGACGACCCCGGTGTCGGCGGTGGCGGGCTGGGCCGGCGCCTCTCCGCCCGGCGGCTTCTGGGTGAGGAAGCCGGTGACGCCGAGGACGGCGACCAGCAGCGCCGCCTCGGCCACGACGGTACGACGCACCAGTCCGCTCGCCCGCCGGCGGTCGTCGTGCCCGACCCCGTCGGTGACGCGCGGCACCAGCCGGAAGCGGTTCCACGCGGCGATCGCGACGACCACCAGGACCAGGGCGACCTTCACCAGCAGCAGTCGGCCGTAGGTCTCCTCGACCAAGCGCGACCACGAGCCGATGATGCGCCACCCCAGCAGGACGCCGGTCAGGGCGAGCGCGGCAAGCAGCCCCCCGGCGAGCGTCGAGAACCGGCTGAGCAGCAGCGCCGCGTCGCGGGCGCGGCCGGAGATCGCGGGCAGGGTGAGCGCGAGCCCGACCAGGCCCCCTAGCCAGACCGCGCCGGCGGTGAGGTGGAGCGCGTCGGTGACGACGAGCAGCGTGGTGGGCTCGTAGGCACGGGTGTGGCCGACCAGTGCGGGTGACCAGACCGCGAGCGCGGTGACGAGGTCGACGACCAGCGACGAGCGCGCGAGGCCGGCGGCCCACACCGCGACGCCGAGCCCGGCCACCTGGAGTGCGAGCACCTGCAGGTCGTCCTGCACCAGCGCCGGGTCCAGGGCGTCCAGGGTGAGGATCCCGCCGGCGCCGGTGCCCAGCTGGTAGGCCCCCGCCAGCGGTACGGCGGCCGCCGCGGCGAGCACGGCCACCAGCGCGCTCGCGCGGAGCGTGCGGAGCAGCCGGCGTCGTACCGGGTCGGGGAGACGGACGCCGCGGGCCGTCCACGCGAGGAAGACCGCGAGCCCGCCGGCGAGGAGCAGCGCGGCGTAGTCCAGGCCGTGCACGACGGCCTGGATGGTGGGCACGGCACCGGGATCGGTGGGGCCGAGCTTCGGTGCCTCGACCTTCGGGCTGGGTGCGCCGATGTGGAAGGTCAGCGAGCCCGCGATGGGGTGGCCGTCGGAGGAGACGACGCGCCAGGTGACGACGTAGGTGCCGTCGTCGAGGTCGCCGGGCAGCTCGGCGACCACCTCGGTGTCCTTGGCCGAGGCGTCCACGTCGACCTGGTCGCCGGCAGCGTCGAAGGCCAGCACGCCCTTCGGGACCAGCTGGACCGGCTCGTCGAAGGTGAAGGTGACCTGGTCCGGGGCGCTCGCCAGGACCGCGCCCTCCGCCGGGTCCGTCGAGACCAGCGTGGCGTGCGCCGACGCCGGCGCCGCCAGCCCGAGCACCGCGACCGCGGCGAGCAGGAGGGCGGCGACGAGCGCCGGCGCACGCTTCAGCATCGCCGGATCAGGCCTTCTTGCCCGAGCGGGCCAGGGCGAGGCCGCCCAGCGCGAGACCGCCGACACCGGCGACCAGGCCGCCGATCGCCAGGCCCTTGCCGTCCGAGCCGTCAGAGTCGTCGCCGGCGTCGCTCGCCTCGGCGTGCCCGTCCGCCTCGTCCGCCTCGTCCGCCTCGTCGTCCGACGCCGCCCCGTGGTGGCCCTCACCCGTCGCCGCGGTGATGGTGAACGCCGGCGCGGGGTGCTCCAGCGTCTCCGGGTCCTGGCCGTCGGCCGCGGTCTCGTTCCATGCCGTCTGGCCCTTCACGCAGGTCTGGATCACCGGGAAGGAAAGGCTCTTGCCCTCCTCGTCGGGCAGCTGGAGCGAGAGCTCCATCGTGTCGCGGTAGCCGTCCTCGAGCGGGGTCTTGGCGGTGTAGACGACCTGGCTGGTCCGCTCGGTGATCTCGTTGCCGTCGTCGTCCTTGATCGGGTCGGCGAGCTGCTCGGTGACCTTCTTGATCGTCCAGCCCGGGTTCACCGTCGGCGTGACCGAGACGATGTCGTCGGGCAGCGCGATCGCGACCTCCTTGGTCGGGGATCCCTCGCAGCCGTGCGGGACGCTGAAGGTCAGCACGGCGTACCCGCCCGCAGCGGTCGTGTTCGGGGAGACCGACACGTGCGCGCTGGCAGCGCCGGCGCTGAGGGCGACGATGCCCAGCGCGGCGGTGCCGGCACCGAGGACGCGGACGGGGGTGGGCAGGGTGAAGCGTCGGTTCTGCATGGTTCTTCTCTCTGTCTGAGGCGGTGTGGGCAGGCAGCAGCGACCCGCCCGGCACCCGACAGAGGTCAGGCCCGGGCGGTCGCCGGCACGACCACCGGCGGTCCGCGCGTCGGCGTCGCCGCGACGAGCCACGCCGAGCGGGGTACGACGAGCCGGGTCCGCGCGGGCAGGCGCGGGGCCGAGGGAACCGGCAGCACGCCGGTCCGGGCCCAGCCGAGCAGCACCTCGGTCGCCCGGCGGCGCAGCGACCACATCACTCCGGTGACCACCGCCGCGACGCCGTGGGCGGCGAGCATCGACGGGCTCAGGCCGAGCAGCATCGCGCCGTCGTGGCCGTGACCGGCGTGCGTGGCCGGGCTGAGCGCGACCAGCCAGGCGTGGCCCAGCACCTGCACCACGACGAGGGCCGGCAGCACCACGCGGATGCCGGCCCGGCGGCGCAGCACGGGGCCGCTGGCGGCGTACACGAGGGCGCCGAAGGCGGCGAGCCACAGCGGCTGGGGAACCTCTCCCCCGGCCGCCACGTGGGCGAGCACGAGGGCGGCCACGCTCTCGAGGCTGCCGAGCACCGCCGGGACCGCGACACGCTGGCGCGGGGTACGGCGGACGGTCAGCACGGCCCCATCATGCCGGAGCGGTCCAGACCACGGCGCGCGGATCCCGGGGCACCGTCCTCGGTTCCGCTGTGCACGGTGAAAAGTTCCGCGTTCTCACCCGGCTGCCGGCCCCCGTCCCTAGCCTCGTCCCGCCCCCACGCCCCATCCGTACGACCCCAAAGGACTCCGATGGACAACAAGTTCACCCTCCTGTCACGGCAGCGGTGCCGGTGGGCGGCAGGGACCACCCTCGCCGTCGTGGCCGCCGGCAGCCCGCTGATGGTCGCCAACGCGGCCTACGCCGCCGGTACCGGCATCGTCAACGTCCACGTCACGGCGGGCACGGGCGCGCCCCTGTCCGGGCAGAGCGTCACGCTGTACAGCACGGCGACCGGCAGCCCGGTCCAGACGGCGCACACCACGGACGGCTCCGGCGACACCAGCTTCACCGGGCTCGACGCAGGCGGCTACACCGCCAAGGTCGCGGCCAGCGCGAGCTTCCGCGAGGAGTACACCCCGGTCGTCGTGATCGACGGCGACGGCGACGTCGAGTACGCATCGGCCAGCCTGCTCGCCGTCGGGATCACCCAGGGACGGCTCACCGGCACCGTGGCCAAGCCCGGGAACCGGCTCGACGCGGAGGTCCGCATCTTCCCGTCCACGGCCACCAACGCCAGCATCGCCAGCGGGGAGGTCGGCCCGGTGGCGTACGCCGGGGCGTACGACTACGACTACGACTACAACGACGTGGCCGAGGACGACTGGTCCACCAAGCTCCCCGCGGGCAGCTACAAGGTCCTGGTCGGCGACGACCGCTCCGGCGACACGGTCTGCCACGGCGACTTCTACGACGGCTACTGCGACGGCTGGGAGGAGCACACCCAGCAGGTCTGGGTCGGCTCCGGCGCCTCCAACGACGCCGACCACGCCGGTGTCGTGACCGTGACCGCCGGCCAGTCGACCGGCACGGCGAAGGTCACCTTCCCCGGGACGGTGACCCCGACGGCGCCCACCCGCGTCGGCGGCACCGTGACCGGTGCGGGCGGCGCCACGCTGGCCGACGTCCGGGTGCGCCTCTTCCAGCAGCAGGAGGACCTGAGCTGGAACCAGATCACCAGCGACTGGACCGGCTCGGACGGCACGTTCTCCTTCAGCACGATCTACGACTACGCCACCGAGACCGAGACCCCGCTCCCCGCCGGCGTCTACACGGTCTCCTTCGACGACAGCCGCGACGAGTACGGCGACGAGTTCTACGACGACAAGGCCACCGACTACCCGTACTCGCCTCCCGAGGGCGTCACGACGCTCACCCTGGGAGCGACCGGTTCGCAGACCGCCAACGCCGCGCTCGCCCAGGTCGCGCTGGACAAGTCGAGCGGCCTGAACGGCAAGGTCACCGACGACATCGGCGTCGGGCACGCCGGTGAGATCTCGGTCTACGACACCTACGGCAACCGCGTCCTCGACTGGTCGACCCGTCGCGACGGCACCTGGTCGATCCCGGCCACCCAGCTCGCGCCCGGCAGCTACAAGGTCCGGGCGTACGACGACGTCGACATCAGCAGCTGGCTCGGCAGCACGGCGTACAGCCTGGCGACGACGTTCAAGGTCCCGGTGAAGGGGACGGCCACCACCGGCAACAGCAACCTGAAGCGCTGGGGCTCGATCGGCGGCACCCTGTCCTTCGCCGCCACGGCCGGCACCGACACGAGCGAGTCGTGGATCACGCTGTACGACGCGGACGGCGAGCGGGTCGACAGCACCGAGGCCACCAGCAACGGCAGCTACACCTTCGGCCACCAGCGCCCGGGCACCTACTACGTCGGCGCGACCGGTTGGCGCTACAGCTCCTTCGACGAGAGCGACCTCCAGGTCAGCCGGGTGGAGTACATCAAGCAGTTCTGGAAGGCGAAGTTCACCCTCGCGACGGCCACGCCGATCGCTGTCGGCTCGGGCGGCAAGGTCACGGGCGTCAACATCGCGCTCGGACGCACGCTCAAGGCGATCGCGCTGCCCAGCATCGTCAAGCCCAGCTCGGTCGTGGTGGGCACGATCCTGAAGTCGAAGGTCGGCACGTGGAACGTGCGGACGGGCGTCACCTACAAGTACGAGTGGCGGCGCGGCACGGTCGTCGTCGGTCGCGCGTCGAGCTACAAGACGGTCAAGGCCGACAAGGGCAAGACGCTGACCCTGCGGGTCATCGCGTCGGACTCGAGCGGCCGGTTCCTGACCGGGAACGCCACCAGCGCGGGCGTCAAGGTCTCCTGACCGCCTCCGCCGCCCGCTGATCGAGGGACCTCCCGCCGGACCGGCGGGAGGTCCCTCTCCCCTTCCTGCCCTTCACCGACTGCTGGGAGAGTCGTCCCGTGACCACACCGCCCCGCCTGCGCCACCCGGTCTTCGTGGTCGCCGCGCCGCACTCCGGCGCCGAGACGCTGGTCGCCGCCCTCAGCGGGTACGACGGCACGTCCGCCCTGGCGCTCGCGGAGCCGCTGGCCGCCGTACCGCGGCTGTTGCCGGCGGAGCGGGGGTGGGACACGGCGCGGCTCGGCATCCAGGACGCCCGCCCCGCGGTCGTGGCCCAGCTCGAGGAGGCCTGGCAGGTCGCCCCGGACACGCGGCTGGTGGCCTCCTGGCCGGACGCTGCCCTGCAGGTGCGCTTCCTGCGCGCGGCCTGGCCCGACGCCCGCTTCGTCTTCGTGCAGCGCGACCCGCTCGAGGCCCTCGCCGGGTCGCTCGCCGCCTGGGAGTCCGGTACGACGGGCGCGACTCCCCTGCCCGGCTGGACCGGCCCGGCATGGACCGGCCCGCTCACCCCCGAGTGGCGCGGCCTCGCCGGCGCCGACGCCGCCACGGTCGTGGCGGACCAGTGGCGGCGCGTGGTCGACCTGGCCCTCGACGACCTCGAGCGCCTGCCGCCGGGCGCGTGGACAGCGATCTCGCACCACGACCTGCGCGCCGAGCCCGAGCGGGTGCTCGCCGGCCTGGCCGAGTTCCTGCGCCTGCCCGCGCCGGAGGCGCCCCCCACCCTGCCACCCGACACGCCGGTGGCAGCCGTCGACGACCGGCTCCGGCCGGTGCTGCCCGCGGTCGCCGCAGCGGCACAGCGCGCCCGGGAGGCCCTCGACCGGCGCCCCGTCGGACGCCACCGGGAAGCACCCGACGCGGCGTACGCCAGCACCTCCACGCCCAACTTCGCCGAGCTGCTCCGGCTCACCGGGAGCAGCCTGGTCGTGAGCACCTACCAGACCGGCCGGGTGGTGGTGATGCGCGAGCAGGACGGCGGGCTCAACACCCACTTCAAGCACTTCGAGAAGCCGATGGGCATCGCCCACCACGGCCCCGTCCTCGCCCTCGGGACCCGCAGCGAGGTGATCACCTTCCGCAACGTGCCCGGCCTCGCCGACCGGGTCGGTGCGCAGCACGACGCGGTGTTCGTGCCACGCACCCGGCTGCACACCGGCGACATCCGGGTCCACGACCTCGCCTGGGCAGGCAACGAGCTGTGGGCCGTCAACACCCGGTTCTCCTGCCTGGTCACCCTCGACGGTGTGCACAGCTTCGTACCCCGCTGGCGCCCGCCGTTCATCTCGGCCCTGGCGCCCGAGGACCGTTGCCACCTCAACGGACTGGCGGTCGTCGACGAGCGCCCCCGCTACGTGACGGCCCTCGGGACCACCGACGCCGCCGGCGGCTGGCGCCCGGGGAAGGCCGACGGCGGCGTGGTGATGGACGTGACCACCGACGAGATCGTGTCGTCCGGGCTGTCGATGCCGCACTCCCCGCGCTGGTACCGCGACCGGCTCTGGGTCCTCGAGTCCGGGCAGGGCAGCCTGGTGACCGTCGACGTGACGACCGGCGAGCGGACCACGGTCGCCCAGCTCCCCGGCTTCACCCGCGGCCTGGCGTTCGCCGGGCGCTACGCGTTCATCGGCCTCTCGCAGGTCCGCGAGGCCGTCACCTTCGGCGGCATTCCCCTCACCGCCCGGCTCGAGGACCGGCAGAGCGGCGTGTGGATCGTCGACATCGAGACCGGCGAGACGATGGGCTTCGTCCGCTTCGAGGACCGGGTCGAGGAGGTCTTCGACGTCGCGCTGCTGCCGGGCATGCGCTACCCCGAGCTCCTCGGCACCGACGACGAGCGGCTGGTCGACAGCTTCATGGTGCCGCCCGGCCACTGAGGGTCGGACACAATGGTCCGGTGCGCGTGACCGTCCTGCCCCACGACCCGGCCTGGCGCGCTGCGTTCGAGACCGTCCGGGCCGACCTCGCCGGCGCGCTGGCCGGCGTACCGGTGGCGGCGATCGAGCACGTCGGCAGCACGTCCGTGCCCGGGCTGGCGGCGAAGCCGATCCTCGACATCGACGTGGTGGTCGAGCGCGCGCACCTGGCCGCCGCGATCGCCGCCCTCGAGGCGGCCGGCTACACCCACGAGGGCGACAAGGGGGTGCCGGACCGGCACTTCCTGCGGGCGCACGAGGGTCCGGACCGGCACGTGTACGTGTGCGTGGCCGGCGCCCTGTCGCTGCGCAACCACCTCGCCGTGCGCGACACGCTGCGCGCGGACGACGAGCTGCGGGACGCCTACGGCGCGGTGAAGCTCGCGCTCGCCGCGCAGGAGCTCGACGGCATCGAGGACTACATCGACGGCAAGAACGACATCGTCCAGCGGATCCTCACCGCTGCCGGGATCACGACCGACGACCGCGGCGCGATCCTCGCGGTCAACCGGAAGCCGTCGTAGCGGCCAGCTCCGCGTCGATCGCGGCGACCAGCTCGGCGCGCAGCTCGTCGTGCTGCGGCCCCAGCCCGTGCCGGGCGACGTCGACCCGCTGCTCCCAGTGGTGCAGGGCGGCGGGCCAGCGCACGAGGTCCTCGGGCTCCCACTGGTAGCGCGGGGTGACGTGGGCGTGCAGGAAGGCGTCGGTGTTGCCCTGGATCTCGAGGTTGATCCGCCGGAACGCCGGGTCGCGCCGCGCGCAGACGGCGGCGACCGCCCGGCCGAGCAGCGCCATGTCGGCGAGGAAGGCCAGCTGGTCCTCGACCGCGAGGTCGGTGAGCTGGTCGGCCTCGGGGTCGTCGGTGATCAGCACGCAGTAGCCGGGCAGGTGCTGCACGTCGCCGATCACCGCGAAGCCCGCGGTGAGCCGGCGCAGCACGGTCGGGTTCGTCCCGGCGAGCGCCGAGCCGACCCGGTCGACGCGGAAGTCCGTCATGCCCTGGTCGGTCATGCCCGGACCAGCACCCGCTTCTGCGGTGCGAGCCGCGAGGCGGGCGCGGTGAGCGTGCGCAGGTGGATGTTCTGCAGCAGGCCGACGGCCAGCATGCCGGCGAACATCGACGAGCCGCCGTAGGAGACGAACGGGAGGGGGACGCCGGTCACGGGCATGATCCCGAGGCACATGCCGATGTTCTGGAAGGCCTGGAAGCCGAACCAGCAGGCGATGCCCGCGGCGGCGATCCGGCCGAAGACGTCGTCGGTGCGGGTCGCGATCCGCAGCGACCGCCACAGCACGATGCCCAGCAGCGCCACGATCACGGCGGCGCCGACCAGGCCGAGCTCCTCGCCGGCGACCGTGAACACGAAGTCGGTGTGCTGCTCGGGCACGAAGCCCGACTGGGTCTGCGAGCCGTCGAAGAGGCCCTGCCCGAACAGGCCGCCGTTGCCGACCGCGATCCGTGCCTGCTCGACGTTGTAGCCGGCACCCTTCGGGTCGAGGTCGGGGTTGGTGAAGGCCAGGAAGCGGTCGACCTGGTACTGCTTCAGGAAGCCGCTGACGACCGCGAACACCGCGATGCCGATGCCACCGGCGCCCAGCAGCCCGAGCCAGCGCCGGTCCGCGCCGGACGCCGCGATGACGCCGAAGACCGTGGCCGTCAGCACGAGCATCGTGCCGAGGTCGGGCTGGGCGAGGATCAGGACGGCGGGGACGCCGGCCACGACGAGCATGAGGAGCACGTCCGTCGTACCGACCCGGTCGCGCCAGCGGCCCTCGCTGCGCTCGGCGACGACGAGCGCCATGCCCACGACGACCGCGAGCTTGGCCAGCTCGGAGGGCTGGAAGGACATCCCGCCGATGATCAGCCAGGAGCGTGAGCCGTTGATGGTCGAGCCCATCGCGAGCACGAGCACCAGGCCGGCGATCGCGACGAGGTAGGCGATCGGCGCGAGGATGCGGACCCACCGGTGGTCGGTCATCACGACCGTCGCCATCAGGCCGAGGCCGATCACCACGTTGATGAGCTGCTTGACCAGGAAGGCGCGCGAGTCGCCGCCGGTGAGGTCGTCGCGCTCGAGGGTGGCCGACCAGATGAGCACGCAGCCGATCAGGGACAGCGCCAGCACGGCGGCGAGAAGGATGCGGTCGACGTCGCCCCACATCGGGAAGGCGACCCGGCGCGACGCGGTCGTGCGGCGCGTGCGCGCCGTCGCGCGCGAGGACTGGATGCGGTTGCTCATTAGGCCGTGTCAGTCCTTCCGGGCGGGCGGCAGGATCGAGCCGTCGTCGCCGAACAGCGGCAGCGCGGCGGGCGCCGTGACCCCGGGGATCGCGGCCTTGTTCTCGTTGACGTCCTCGCCGTCGACGCCGTAGAGCGCCTCCCAGATCGCCCGGACGCCCTCACCGGTCGAGCCGGAGCCGGTGCCGGCCTGGCTGATCATCATCACGACGACGTAGTCCTTGGTGTACGACGCCACCCAGCCGGTCGACTGCTTGCCGTAGACCTCGGCGGAGCCGGTCTTGGCGCGGATCGTCACCTTGTCGAGCGGGAAGCCGCCGAGCTTCCACGCCATCGTGCCGCGCGAGGCGACGCCCTGGAGGGCCTCGTCGAGGTAGCGCAGCACGCTCCTGGGGATCTTGAGCTTGCGCTCCTTCTTCGGCTTGATCTCGCGGATCACCTTGCCGTCGGGCGAGACGACCGCCTTGCCGACGCGCGGCTCCCACAGCGTGCCGCCGTTGGAGATCGCGGCGTACCCGCGGGCGAGCTGGAGCGGCGTCACGATGGTGTCGCCCTGGCCGATCGCGAAGTTCGCGGCGTCGGTGATCTTGTACTTCCAGCCCTCGATGCAGAACTCGCGCGAGAACTTGTAGACGAAGTCGGAGGTCTTCGCGTCCTGCGGCTTGTCGGCGATGCCGCAGTAGTAGTCCTTCATCGAGTCGTAGTAGGCCTTCTTCCACTTCCGGTCGGCGACCCGGCCCGACGCCTCGCCCGGCAGGTCGACGCCGGTGCGCGAGCCGAAGCCGAACTTCTCGGCCTGGCTGACGAGCGGGTCCCGGGCCGAGATGTCGTCGGGGTCGGAGCCGAGCTTCTGCCAGAAGTGCATGCCGACCTGGAAGAAGAAGGTGTTGCAGGAGACCTCGAGCGCGCGGGCGAAGGAGATCGCGCCGTAGGCGGCGGACTCGTGGTTGTGGAAGGCACGGTTGCCGATCTGCACCGCCGAGGAGCAGTTGAGCGTCGTGTCGGGCGTGTAGCCGTGGGTCAGCGCGCCGACCGTCATGAACGGCTTCCACGTCGAGCCCGGCGCGAACTGGCCCTGGAAGGCACGGGAGAGCAGCGGCGTGCCCGCGGCCTCGGAGTAGAGCCGGCTGAGCTGCTTGTCGGTGATGCCGCCGACCCACACCGAGGGGTCGTACGTCGGCTGGCTGGCCAGCGCGACGATGCGGCCGGTCTTCGCCTCCATCACCACGGCGGCGCCGGAGTCGGCCTCGAAGTTGCGCTTCGTGACCGGATCGAGGGTGGCCCGCTGGGTCTGGATCATCTTGTGGAGCTGGGCCTCGACGACCGACTGCACCTTGGCGTCGATCGAGGTGACGAGGGTGTCGCCCGGCTGGGCGGCGAGGTCGGAGACGTCCTGGCGGACCCGGCCCTTGGAGTCGACGGCGACCTGCTGGTAGCCGGGCTGGCCGCGCAGGAACTCGTCGTACTCCTTCTCGACGCCGGCACGCCCGACGACCGAGGCGCCGTTGACGGAGCTGTCGCCGTCGTCCTCGGCCTCCTCGAGCTCCTCCTTGGTGATCGGGCTGAGGTAGCCGAGCACGTGGGCGGCGTTGATGCCGTAGGGGGCGGGGTACTGGCGCACGCTCTGCCGGTCGACCACGACGCCCGGGAAGTCCTCGGGCTGCTCGAGGATCCGCAGCGCGGCGGTCTCCTTGACGTCCTGCGCCACCGGGACGGCCTGGTAGGGCGAGCCGTTCCAGCACTCCCCCGCGACCGAGCCGGGGTCGCCGCACAGCAGCAGCTTGCCCTCGATCCGGCGGACCTTCATGCCGATGGCCTGGGCGGTGCGGCGCAGCAGCTCGGCGCGGTCGGCGTCCGACATCTTGCCGATCAGGGTGCGGTCGAGCGAGACGACCCAGGTCAGCCGGTTGGTGACCAGCGGGCGGCCCATCGCGTCGACGACCAGGCCACGCTGCGGCTGCACGACGATCTCGCGGACCGACTGCGAGGCGGCCTGGCCCTGGTACTCCTCACCGGAGATGACCTGCAGGTAGTACAGCCGCGCGCCGAGGGTGGCGAGCAGCGAGAAGACCAGCGTCTGGATGACGATCAGGCGCAGGCGGCTGCGGTGGGAGGCGGCGCTCACGCCCACATCCCCTGCAGGGCGCGCTCGCGGCCCAGCCTGCGGAAGAGCCAGTACGTCGCCGGCACGACCAGCAGCGCGAAGACGACGTCGAGCACGAGCGCCACCAGCGCGACCTGCAGCAGGTCGGCGACCGACGCGGCCGAGTCACCGAGGAACAGCCCGCTCAGCGCGAAGACGGAGGTGCCGACGAAGGAGCCGCCCGCGGCGGCCGCGAGCACCAGGGTCAGCGGCGGGCGCCGGGCGCCGTCGGCCTCGAGCCGGCCCACGTCGGAGGTGTTGTCGTGGGCGAGGCGGCCCACGACGTACCCGACCGCCATGAGGGCGAGCGCCCACCGGCCGGCGACGTGGTCGGCGGGCGGTGCGAGGTCGAGCACGAGGCCGGCGAAGAAGCCCGTGAGCATGCCGTAGCGGGTGTCGGTGGCGAGCGCGGTGGCGACCACGACGAGCAGCACCACGTCGGGGACGACGCCGAGGCCGCCGACCTCCCAGGCGAAGTGCGGGAGCACGGTGACCTGCACGAGCAGGGCCGCCAGGACCGCGAGCAGCACGGTCACGAGCCGGCCGGTCGAGCTGGTCCTCATCGCATGCTCCCGTCGGCCTCGATGACGTGCCCGGACGTGCCGGACGGGACGACCACGCCGACCAGGTCGAGCGCGGTGAAGTCGACGCCCGGCGTGATGACGGCGCGGTAGGACGTCTCGCGCAGCGACTCGTAGACCTTCACGACCTTGCCGATCGGCACGCCCGCGACGTAGGGCGCACCGTTCCTGCTGCCCCAGGTCACGATCTCCTGACCGACCTTGGGCACGACGTTGCGGTCGACGAGCTCCATCTCGAGGCGGTCGTCGGTGCCGAGCGCGCCGGTGCCCCGCACGAAGCCGAGCTCGAGGTTGGTGCCGATCCGCCCGCCCACGTTGGACGTGTCGTCGATGATCAGCAGCACGGTGGCGGTGTGGCTGGTCACCGAGGTGATCCGGCCGACCAGGCCCGCGGCCGCGACGACCGTCATGTCGGGGTGCAGCCCGGAGTCGGAGCCGGCGTCGATGGTGACGGTGCTGGAGAAGTTCTGCGCGGCACCGATCGCGATCACCCGGGCCGGGACCAGGGCGTAGCCGACGTCGCCCGCGAGCTGCCGGAGCCCGTCGAGCTGACGCAGCCGCGCGTCGTCGTACCCGGACTTGGCGAGCTGCTGGGCCTGCGCGGCGTTGTCGGCCTCGAGCTCGCGGACCTGCTGGCGCAGCGCGTCGTTGGTGCGGAAGGTGTCGGGCAGGTCGCTGACCGGGCGCACGACGGTCGCGACACCGGCCTGGATCGGGCCGACCACCTCGCCGACGCCCTGGCGGACGGTCTCGACCGGGGACCCGTCGCCGCCGGCCTTGTCGACGACCATCAGGGTGGCGCAGGCCAGCAGCAGGGCCACGACGAGCGAGCGCGACGGGCGGCCGCGGTCGTCGTCGGGGTCGCGCTGCGGCGCCGGACGCCGGGCCGGGCCGTCGCTCGCGCTGGAGCGGATCGGGCGGGTGTCGATGGCCATGGGTGCTCAGAACCGCCTGGGGTTGGTGACCAGGACCTGCTGCAGCGCCTCGAACTCCTCGACGCAACGCCCGGCGCCCATCGCGACGGACACCAGCGGGTCCTCGGCGACGTGCACGGGCATGCCGGTCTCGTGGCGGATCCGCTCGTCGAGGCCGCGCAGCAGCGCTCCCCCGCCGGTCAGCACGATGCCGCGGTCCATGATGTCGCCGGCCAGCTCCGGCGGGGTCTGGTCGAGGGTGACCCGGACGGCGTCGACGATCGCGTGCAGCGGCTCCTCGAGCGCGTGCCGGATGTCGGCGCTGGTCACGGTGACGGTGCGCGGCAGGCCGGTGACCATGTCGCGCCCGCGGACCTCGCCCTCCGGCTCGCCGGGGCGCGGGAACGCCGAGCCGAGGGTGATCTTGACGTCCTCGGCGGTGCGCTCGCCGAGCATCACGCCGTGCTCCTTCTTCATCCACGCGATGATCGCGCCGTCGAGGTCGTCGCCCGCCGTACGGATGGAGAGGGAGGTGACGATGCCGCCGAGCGAGATGACGGCGACCTCCGTCGTCCCCCCGCCGACGTCGACGATCATGTTGCCCGTCGCCTCGTGGACCGGCAGCCCGGCGCCGATCGCGGCGGCCATGGGCTCCTCGACCACGTAGACGCGGCGGGCGCCGGCCTGGTAGCCGGCCTCCTTCACCGCCCGCTGCTCGACCGGCGTGATCGAGCTCGGGACGCAGATGACCATGCGGGGCTTGGCGAAGTAGCGACGGCGGTGCACGCGGGCGATGAAGTGCCGCAGCATCTGCTCGGTCGCCTCGAAGTCGGCGATCACGCCGTCGCGGAGCGGGCGCAGCGCCGTGATGTTGTCGGGGGTACGGCCCAGCATCTGCTTGGCCTGGTGGCCGACCGCGATGACCTCGCCGGTGGCGTCGTTGAGCGCCACGACGCTCGGCTCGTCCAGCAGCACCCCACGGCGGCGGACGTAGACCAGCGTGTTGGCGGTGCCGAGATCGACGGCCATGTCCCGGCCGATGATGGAGTTCGCCCTCACGCTTCCTCGCAAGACGTCGCCGGGCAGGGTCAACTCGACCCAACCCTCGTGCGCCTTCGGGGAAGCCGACCCGCTCCCCCGCGGTGCGAGGAGTGTGTCGGGGTGGAGGCCGGGCGCACGGACCGACCGCCTCCACCAGCGAGGGTAGGTAAGCAAGAGGGGTCAGCCCGGGAGCCACGCCGCACCGGCGTGGCGCGGGCTCAGCCTGCTCAGCGGCGCGACCCGTAGAACGACTCGTCGACCGGCCCGGCGGGATCACGGGCGAAGCAGAAGATGATCCGCTCGCCGTCCTCCCAGTCGTCCTCGTCGGGCGCGACCCAGGTGACCTCGAGCTCGGAGTCCTTCAGCGGGATTCCCACCCACTCCCTGAACTCGTGCCCGCGGCACTGCCTCGCTCCCCGGCGCTCCAGGGCCGCGTCCCCGGGGAAGGTCTCGTCGTCGAGGACCACGATGCCGATCGACTCGAGGTCATGGCTGTCCTCGCAGTTGACGCGGTGGTCGGCATCCTCCTCGCCGCGCAGCGCGGGAAGGACGATGCAGTCGTTGGCCTCGATGTC
The DNA here is from genome assembly GCF_001428825.1 of Nocardioides sp. Root240. Taxonomy (GTDB): domain Bacteria; phylum Actinomycetota; class Actinomycetes; order Propionibacteriales; family Nocardioidaceae; genus Nocardioides. Next base: position 337,915 of record NZ_LMIT01000013.1, read on the forward strand.
CGCGATGCTCGCGATCACGTCGGGGTCGCCGTTGACGTGCGGCAGGGCGTCGTAGACCCCGATCGCAGGGGAGGCACCGCGGCTCGGCTCCGGTACGACCAGCCAGACGTAAGCCACCAGCACGGCGCTGCCCACCGCGACAGCGTTCACCGCGAGCGCGGCGATCGCCAGCCCGCTGCCCTGGTCCTCCCCGGTCGCCCGGCGGTGCGCAAGGACCCGCAGCGCCAGGACGGTCGACACGATCGTGCCGATGTAGCAGCAGCCGACCAGCGCCCACCCCAGCGACCACCCCGCGGTGGCCGAGGTGACGGTCGCCGGCGCGTGCCCGCCCACGGTGGGGCGGTGGCTCGACCCGGGACGCGACCAGTCCGCCGCGCTCATGTCGCGAGCCCGATCGGGGCGCTCATCTGCTCGCCGCCGACGAAGCCCGCGAGGCAGAGGAACTCGTCCTCCTCGGCGGGCTCCCACGGCTTGCCGACCAGGATGACGGTCAGCACGTAGCGACGGGTGGACAGCTCGGTCCGGTAGCGCTCCGAGATCAGCGGCCGGCAGAGACGGTCCGCAGGGACGTCGAGGAAGTCGCCCACCTGGAAGACGTCCAGCTCCCCACGGTGCAGGACCTCGGCATCGTGCGAGTCCGTGCACGAGGTGCCGATGACCGTCGCCGCGAAGGTCTCGTCGTCGACCCGGACGTTCACGCAGTCTCCGGTCGCGACGCCGTCCAGCCGGTCGGACGCCCGCTCCTCGGTCCCCCGCAGCAGCAGGGCACCGACGCCCAGCACGAGCGGGACGAGGAGTCCGCCCACCACGGCGAGGACGGCGCACCAACGGCCCCGGCGCTCGCCGCCGCGGGTCGCCCGGATGCCGAGGACACCCAGCCCGACCGACACCGGGGCGGCGATCACGGTGCCGAGCAGCAGCAGCGCGGCGACCGAGCGCTCGTCGTACGGCGGGCGGGGCGGCGGGGGCACGAATCCGTGGCCGGCCGGGTACGGATCACCCGGGTACGGGCCGCCGGGGGAAGGGTCGAAGGGGGAAGGGCCGAAGGAAGGGCCGCCTGGATGGGTCACCGCTCTCCCCGTCACTCCGTCGCTCGCCGAGTCGAGCGCGGGCGGGGTACGCCCGGCGCTCCTGCACGGACCCTAGGTCCGGGCCGGAGCCCTGTCAGGCGATTCGGGCAGCTGCCCGGAGGTCAGGCGAGGCCGGGGAACCAGAGCGCGATCTCGCGCGCGGCCGACTCGGGCGAGTCCGAGCCGTGCACCAGGTTCTCGCGGTTCGACAGCGACAGGTCGCCACGGATCGTGCCCGGAGCAGCCTTGCGGCCGTCGGTCGCGCCGTTGAGGGCGCGGACCACCTCGATCGCCTCGTCGCCCTCGAGCACCAGCGCCACCAGCGGCCCGCTGGTCACGAAGGTGCGCAGCGGCGGGTAGAAGTCGCGCTCGACGTGCTCGGCGTAGTGCGCGTCGGCCTGCGCCGCGTCGATGTGGCGGTGCTCCATGGCGACGATGCTCAGGCCCTTGGCCTCGAACCGTGCCAGCACGTTGCCGACCAGGCCGCGGCGTACCGTGTCGGGCTTGAGGAGGACGAGAGTGCGTTGGGTCACGTGCGTGACCCTAGCGGGCGCGGGTTGCGGGCAGGCCAGGCACGTCACCTCACCCGGTCTCGTGACGCGTCACAGGCCCGCTTGCTTCGCGGCGCGGGCCTGTCGACGCTCCTCGACCTTCGGGCGTGATCCGCGGCCTCGTCCCTCGGCCGCGGCGCCCTCCAGCGACTGCGTGATCAGCTTGTTGGCCGAGCGCTGGAAGCCGCGCACGATCGCCTCGAGGGTGAGCCGGCGCAGCGTGCCGATGGTGGCCTCGAGCTGCTCGGCGTCCTCGCGGGAGTGGCTGCGCTCGTGGCGCCACGGCTCGACGACCTCGTCGTGCAGGACGCGGGTCAGCTCCGCGGCGAGGGCGGACATGTGGCGCTCGATGGCCTCGCCGGCGGCGCGCATGCCGGCGACGGGGATGTCGACCTGGAGCAGCTCGACGGCGACGTCGAAGCCGTGGACCGGGGTGAAGTGGTCCTCACCGACGCGGCGCAACAGGCCGAAGTCCTCGATCAGGGCGACCTCCTCGTCGGTCAACTTGCGCCCGGCGTGCTGGTCGAGCTGGCGGCGGGTGAGCTCCTGGGGCTCGCCCACGGTCCAGGACGTGAGCATCGCGCGCTGGACGGCGAGGTCCTCCACGCCGGCGTCGGCGGGCAGCGAGGCGAGGTACTTCTCGATCGCCTGGAGGGTGAAGCCGTGCTCCTGGAGGGCGCGGATCATCTCGAGCCGGGCGAGGTGGGTGTCGTCGTACCAGGCCATGCGGCCGCGGCGCGCAGGCGGCGGGAGCAGGCCGAGGCTGGCGTAGTAGCGGGTCGTGCGGACGGTCAGTCCCGCCGCGGCGGCGAGCTCGTCGACCGTGCGCAGCGCGCTCTCACCATCGGACTCCCGAGTCGGTTCGACCCCCGCGACTGCGCTCATGACTGTCACAGTACGACTGTCATTTGCCGAGCGCAACGCGAGGGATGGAGAAAGGGTTGACGTACGTCACAGAGACGTGGACAGTACGGGTGTGACAGTTCTACTGTCATTCTCGGCTGCACCGCCCCCTCCCAGCCGTACGACGCCACGACAGGAGCCCCATGTCGGCCACCAGCCCGCCGCGCGCCCTCGTGGCGCTCGGCAAGCCGTTGGCCGAGGTCCTCGCGCTGCTCCGGTTCACCCGCCGGGTGTTCGCCGCGGTGCTCACCTCGGTCACCTCGCGGCGCTTCCCGCTGGCGGAGACGGTGCTGCAGACCTGGTACGCGATCCGTGTCTGCACGCTGCCGGCGCTGGCGGTCTCGGTGCCCTTCGGCATCATCCTCGCGCTGCAGGTCGGCGTGCTGGCCCAGGAGGTCGGCGCGGTCGCCTTCACCGGGGCGGGCAACACCCTGGCCGTGGTCCGGCAGGCCTCTCCCCTGATCACCGCGCTGATGCTGAGCGGCGTCGCCGGCTCGGCGATCTGCGCGGACCTCGGCTCGCGCCGGATCCGCGAGGAGATCGACGCCATGGAGGTCATGGGCCTGTCGGTGATGGAGCGGCTCGTCGTCCCGCGCATGTTCGCGATCGTCGCCGTCGCGGTGCTCCTCAACGGCGTGGTCATGTTCTTCACGATCCTCACCACGCTCTCGATCAGCGTCGTGATCCAGGACCTGCCGCCGGGCAGCTACCTCGCGTCGGTCACCACCCTCGCCCAGCTCTCCGACCTCTGGCTCTCGCTGGCGAAGGCCGCGATCTTCGCGGTGATCTGCGCGATCGTCGCGTCGTACAAGGGCCTGGGCGCGAGCCGCGGCCCGACCGGCGTCGGCGAGGCGGTCACCAGCGCGGTGGTCACCAACTTCGTGCTGCTCTTCGCCGCGAACTTCGTGATCTCGCAGGTCTACAGCACCTTCGGCGGAGGGCCGATCGGATGACGGCCGTGGAGGAGACCGTCGACAAGGCGGTGATCGGCCCGCTCGCCGGCATCGGCCTCCAGCTCGTGCTGGCCTGGCGCGCGGTCGCCGCACTGCCGGTCGCGCTCACCCGCTACCGCGGCGAGATCGCCCGCGTCCTCGCCGAGGTGACCCTCGGCTCCGGCATCTTCCTCGTCGGCGGCGGCGTGGTCGGCGTCGTCCTGCTGCTCTCGACGCTGACCGGCACCGAGGTCGGGCTCGAGGGCTACCAGGGCCTGGACGTGATCGGCCTGGCGCCGCTGACCGGCTTCATCTCCGGCTATGCCAACACCCGCGAACTGGCGCCGATGGTCGCCGCGCTCGGGTTCGCCGCCCGCATCGGCTGCGGGTTCACCTCGCGCATCGGTGCGATGCGGATCAGCGAGGAGATCGACGCGCTCGAGGCGATGGCGATCCGGCCGATCCCCTACCTGATCAGCACCCGGCTGGTCGCCGCCTGGGTCATCGTGCTGCCGCTGTACCTGATCGGCCTCGTCGGCACCTACGTCGCCACGGACTTCATGGTGACCACGTTCTACGGGCAGTCGGCCGGCACCTACGACCACTACTTCCGGACCTTCGTCGCGCCGATCGACGTCTTCTACTCGGCGATCAAGGTCGTCGTCCTGACCACCGTGGTCACCCTGATCCACTGCTACCACGGGTTCACCGCGAGCGGCGGCCCCGAGGGCGTGGGCCGCGCGACCGGCCGCGCGATCCGCGCCAGCATCATCTCCCTGACCGTCGTCGACATCCTGCTGACGCTGCTCCTGTGGGGCGCGGACCAGCAGGTGCAGATCTCGGGGTAGCGGCGGACGATGAGCGAGTTCCTCTTCCCGCACGTGCGGTCCGGCCAGCGCACCCTGCGGCTCCGGCTGGCGGCCGTCGGCCTCGGCGGCTTCCTCGCGCTCGGCCTGCTGGCCGGCGTGCTCGCGTTGCAGACGCTCGGCACGCTCAGCAGCGACGTACGCGTGACGGTGCAGCTCCCGACCGTCGGTGACACGCTCGGCATCAACTCGGACGTGAAGTACAACGGCCTGCGGGTCGGCCGCGTGATCGAGGTCGACCCGGTCGCACACGCGGCAGAGACCGGATGGGACGGCCCGACGGCCGTCGTCCTGGTGGAGCCCCAGCACGCCGACCTGATCCCGGCGAGCGTCACCGCGCGGGTGCTGCCCGGCACGCTCTTCGGCAACGAGTACGTCGACCTGGTCACCGCGTCCGCGACGACGACCGCCACCGCCGCCCACCTCGACGAGGGCGACGTGGTCAGGGCGGACACGTCGAAGGCCACGCTGCGGTTGATGGACACGTTCTCCGCGACGCAGCGGCTGCTCGCCGCGGTCGACCCCGCGCAGTGGGACACCGCGCTCTCCCAGCTCGCCGACTCGCTCGACGGGCGCGGCGCCGAGCTGGCCGCGCTGGTCCGCGACGGCGAGGCCTTCCTGGGTCGCTGGGAGGACGTCCAGCCCCAGGTACGACGCGATCTCGACCTGCTCGCCGACGACTCGGACCTCATGGCCGACATCGAGCCGCAGCTGGTCTCCGCGCTGCGCGACTCCCGCCCGGTAGCCCGCACGCTCGTGGAGGAGCAGCAGGGCACGACCACGCTCCTGCAGGGCCTGACCCGCGTGCTCGACGGCGAGGACGGGGTGACCACCTTCCTGCGCGCCCACGGCGGCGAGACCGCCCGCCTGCTGAACGCGACGGCGGCCAACCTCGAGGTGTTCGCCCAGCGCCACCCCGCGTTCGCCGCGCTGCTGCGCAAGGTCCCGGTCCTGCTGCGCAACGGCGCCGCCGCGGTGAAGAACGGCCGGATCCAGATGGAGGGCGTGCTCGCTCCCCAGCTGCTCGACCCGTACGACGCGAGCGACCCCGCCGACTGCCCGACGTACCGCGGCCTGAGGGGGCAGTGCCGATGAACCGTCAGCTGAGCGAGCTGCGCCGCCACCCCGTCGCCACGGCCGGCGTCGCGGTGTTCGCCCTCGTCGCCGTGCTGCTGACCTCGATGGTCGCCGGCACCCTGTCCCGCTCGCAGCGGGGCGACGCGATCACCGTGACCGCGGTCTTCCGTGACGCGACCGGCCTGCGCGCCGGCGACGACGTCCGCGTGGCCGGGGTACGGGTCGGCCGCGTGACCGGCACCCGCGTCGGCACCGGCGAGGACCGCGGCCTCGCCGTCGTGACGCTGAGCGTGGCGGCCGACCCGGTCCTGCACGACGACATCACCGCGTCGGTCGACTACCTCAACCTGATGGGCCAGCGGTACGTCGCCCTGACCCGCCCCGACGCGCAGGCCGACGCCGCGCGGCTGGCCGACGGCGACGAGATCCCGCTCGCCCGGACCCGGCCGGCGCTCGACCTGACGGCGATGTTCAACGCGTTCAAGCCGGTCTTCGACCTGCTGCAGCCGGGCGACATCAACCAGCTCGCGACGAACATCGTGCAGGTGCTGCAGGGCCAGGGCCCGACCATCCAGCACCTGCTGGAGCAGACGGCGAAGCTGACGTCGGGCCTGACCGACCGGGAGGACACCCTGGCCCGGGTCGTCGACAACGTGACCCTGGTGCTGGAGACGACCGACGCGCACAAGGCCGAGATCACCGCCCTCGTGCACGGCCTCGACTCGCTCACGGCCGGCCTGGCGAAGGACCGCGACCGGATCTCCACCAGCCTCGACGGCATCGCCCGGCTCTCCGCGACCGCGGCCGGCGTCGTCGAGGACGCCCGCGGGCCGGTCGTGGACTCCGTCGACCTGGCCCGCCCGTGGTTCGGCTACCTCGCCGACCGCAAGGACCTGCTCGCCGAGACCGGCGCGGCGGTCCCGAAGCAGCTCGAGGTCTACCTCCGCACGCTCGGGTACGGCAGCTACCTCAACGTCTACGTCTGCACCCTCGCCGCCGGGCTCCAGGGCGTGCCCACCACCCTCGACCTCGGGATCACCGGCGACCGCCACTCGAAGAGGTGCCGGTGATGACGACCGCACAGGGTGTCTGGAAGCGGCTCGGCTGGCCGCTGCGCATCGTGACGGTGGCCGTGGTGCTCGGCCTGGTCCTGCTCGGCGTGCGCAGCCTGGGCGGCGCGCCGTCGTACCACGTGCGGCTGCGGCACGCCGCCGGCATCGAGCCCGGCGACGACGTCCGCGTGGCCGGGCTGAAGGTCGGCAAGGTGCGCGCGGTCGAGGCCGACCGTGACCAGGTCGACGTGGCGTTCTCGCTCGACCAGGCGCCCGCCGACCTCGGCATCACCGATGACAGCACGGTCGAGGTCAAGCTGCTGTCGATCCTGGGCCAGCGCTACCTCTCGCTGACGCCCGGCTCCGGCGAGGCGCTGGCGGACGGCGGCACGATCGCCCTCGAGCACGCGGTCGACAGCTACACGATCGAGCGGTTCTGGCTGGAGACCACCCCGCAGGTCGAGGCCCTCGACCTCGACCGGATCCAGAAGGCGGTCGACGTGCTGGCCACCGACCTGAAGGTCACGCCGACCGCGCTGCGCGACGCCGTCGACGGCATCGCCGGCGTCTCCGCGATCGTCAACGACCGCGAGCAGGAGATCACCGAGCTGCTCACCTCCACCCGCAAGGTCACCGACCTGGTGCTGGAGCAGACCGACGAGCTCGACCGCGTGATGAGCAACGGCACCGCGGTGATGCTGATGGTCCAGCAGCGCAAGGAGGTGCTGCGGGCCCTGCTCCGCGACGCGAACCGGTTCGTCACGGGGCTGACCGCCGTCGTACGGACCACGTCGCCGCAGCTGGCCCCCGCGCTCCGCGACCTGCGCACCGTGCTCGGCGTCCTGCGCAAGCACAGCAGGCAGCTCGACCGGACCATGCAGCTGGCCGGCCCCACGATGCGCGTCTTCACCAACGCCACCGGCGACGGTCCGTGGCTCGGGGTCAACGCCCCCTGGGCGATCGTCCCCGACGACCTCGTCTGCTCGATCACGCCGGAGGACTGCCAGTGATCACCCGCCGCAACGTGTTCCTGGGCCTCGGCGCCGCGCTCGTGCTCGCGGTCGCGCTGTCCGGCGTGCGCCTCGTCGGCTGGCTCGGCGGCGACGACCCCGAGGCACTGGTCGTGACGGCCGACTTCGCCGACACGACGGGCGTCTACGTCGGCAACGAGGTGACCTACCTCGGGGTGCACGTCGGCGAGATCGTCGACGTCGAGCCACACGGCACCACGATGCGGGTGGTCATGCACCTCGACCCCGACACCCGGGTGCCCGCGGACGCCGGCGCCGAGATCCTGCAGGGCTCGCTGGTCACCGACCGGTTCATCGAGATCGGCCCGGCCTGGGACGGCGGTCCGACGCTCGCCGACGGCGCGCACATCGACACCGACCACACCCGCTCCCCCGCGACCGTCGACGAGATCGCGAAGGCCATCGACGACCTCGTCGTCGCGCTCGACTCCGGCAAGGGCAGGGACGGCGCCGCCGGCCTCGGCGACATGCTCTCCACGACCGCCGCGGCGCTGGAGGGCAACGGCGCCCACCTGCGCCGCGCGCTCTCCGAGAGCCGCGACGCGCTCGAGGTCGTCAACGCCAAGGACGCCGACCTGACCGCGGTCTCGAAGAACCTGGTCTCCCTCGTCACCACGCTCTCCCGGCGCGACCGGCGCCTGCGCGACTTCACGAGGGCCGCCGCCGACACGACCGGCGTGCTGGCCGACCAGCGCCAGGAGCTCGTCGCCACGCTCGACGGCCTCGACCAGCTCACCCGCCTGACCAACCGCTTCCTCAAGGACAACGCCGGCGTGCTGGGCGAGGACCTCGCCGGACTCGCCGACGTGGTCGACATCGTCCGCAACCGGCAGGACTCGCTCGAGGAGGCCTTCGACACGATGCCGACGATGGCCGAGAACTTCGCCCGCGCCTACGACTGGGAGCTCGGCCGGCTGCGCGTGCAGTTCGCGTTCAGCGCCGGCCCGTTCTCCGCCGCCTTCCGCAGCCACACCTGCAGGGTCTTCGTCGCCCAGCTCGGCCCGACGGGCTCCGGTGTCTGCAACCTGCTCTTCACCACCGCCGGCACGGGTCTGCTGGACCCGCTCCTCGACGGCATCTACGACGGCATCCCGGGAGGCATTCCGTGACCGGCATCCGCAGTGCGCTGGCCGCGCTGGTCCTCGCCGCCGGCGCGACCGCGGCCGGCTGCGGGCTCAGCCTCGAGGACGTCCCGCTGCCGAGCCTGGTCGACGGGCCGACGTACCCGCTGACGGTGGAGTTCGAGGACGCCCTCAACCTGCCGGTCGACGCCCCGGTCAAGCTCGACGGCGCGACCGTGGGGCAGGTGACCTCGGTCGACGCGGGTGAGTACGTCGCCGAGGTCGAGCTCGCACTGTCGACGACCGTCGAGCTGCGCGACACCTCGCGCGCCGAGATCCGGCTGACGTCGCCGATGGGGACCGCCTTCGTGCAGCTCTTCCCCGGCACGTCCGGCGAGGTGCTGGCGGCAGGCGACACGCTGCCCACCGCCGCGACCGGGTCCGCCCCCGACGTCACCGACCTGCTGTCCTCGCTGTCCACCGTGGTGACCGGCGGCAGCTTCTCCGACATCTCCACGATCATCACCCAGCTGAACACCGCACTGACCGGCAACGCGGGCGACGTACGACGCCTGCTCGCCCGGCTGGACACGGCCGTGACCGACCTCAATGCCGACTTCCCGCGGGTCGACCGGCTGACGGCGGCGCTCGACCAGCTGACCACCCGGCTGGCCGGCGACCTGCCCGAGGTGACCAGGTCGCTGACCGACCTCACCGACCTGGTGACGTCCTTCGACCGCCAGCGCGCGGACTTCGTCAACGCGATGGTCTCGCTCCAGCGCTTCGACGCCGTCGCGACGCCGATCACGCGCGCGGTGCGCGACGACATGATCGCCCAGCTCCGCGACATGGAGCCGGTGCTGCGCACCCTGCTCGACGGGCGCAAGGACATCGACGGCGTGATGCGCGGACTGATCGCCTTCGCCGGCGGCAGCGACAGCGCGGCGCCCGGCGACTTCGCGAACTTCGACCTGACCTTCCTCCTGGACCCGAAGGCCCTGGGCGACACGGGGGACGGCCGATGACGCGCACACCGCACGAGCAGCTCGAGAGCACCGCCCGCATGTGGCAGCGGCGGATCCACACCGCCCAGGTGCTGATCCTGGTGATTCTCGTCGGCGGCGTCCTGTACGTCGCCGACACGGTCGTGGGCGGCTCGCTCTTCCGCAACCCCTACCACCTCACCGTCGAGCTCCCGCAGGCCGCGGGCCTGCACGAGGGGTCCGTCGTCACCTACCGCGGCCAGCGGATCGGCGAGGTCACCGAGGTCCGGCTCAGCGACGACGAGGGGGTCGGCGCCGTGGCGGTGCTCGAGATCGACTCCGACATCGACATCCCCACCGACAGCGCGATGGAGGTGCGCAACCTCTCGGCCGTCGGCGAGCAGTACCTCGACGTCCGTCCGCGCACCGCCGACGGGCCCTTCCTCGCCGACGGCGCCACGGTCCCGGTGTCGGAGGCCACCGTGCCGGTCAGCGTGCCCGACGTGCTGGCGCACGCGCAGGGCCTGATGTCCCACCTCGACGTCACCGACATCCGCACCATCTCCGACGAGACGGCCGCGATCTTCGACGGCGGCGAGGACGACGTCGACCTGCGCGCGCTCGCCATCGAGATGGAGACCGCCTTCGCGATGCTGCGCCGGCTCGAGCCGGACCTGACCACGTTGGCCAGGCGCGCGGAGAAGCCGCTCGCGTCGGTCGACGACCTGTCCCCCGAGATCCGCCGCATGGCCGCGGACCTCGAGGAGATCGCGCAGTCGCTCGCCGCGGCCGCGCCCGACATCCGCCGTACCGTCGTGACGTCGCTGGACCTGCTGCCCCGTCTCGAGCGCTGGTGGCAGCAGGCGTCCCCCGAGCTGCGGCGGATGCTGCGCTCCGGCGTACCGCTCACGGAGATGGCGGCCCGGCACCTGCGCGGCCTGCAGCACTGGCTCGACTGGGCGCCCGCGCAGGCCGACGTGATGGCCGGCAGCACCCGCGGCGGCAGCGGCCGTGTCGTCCTCGTGCCGCGCATCCTCAAGAACTGCGTCTACGACCGCAGCATCCAGCGCGACGCGCAGGACATCAGCCGTCGTGAGCCGCGCACCGACGCCCGCTGCACGGACCCGCCCGACGGGACCCAGGGCCGTGGCTCCGCCAACGTCCCGCAGCAGTGACCACTCGAGCAACCCCCATCCCCCGAGAGGAACAACGATGAGCACCGACACCCCGGCCGACACCTTGACCGTGAGGGCCGAGATCGAGGCGCAGATCGCCGGTCTCACGCTGCCGGTGGCGTTCGCGCGGACCGCGGCCGCCGAGGGCGACGCCCCGGCTTACTCCGACAAGGTCGGCATCGACCTGTCCGGCGGCTACGCCCCGGGCTGGCGGACCGTGTCGTGGAGCGAGCTGCGCGAGCGCGCGCTCGACGTGGCCGGCGCGCTGATGGCCAGCGGCGTCGCCCGCGGCGACCGGGTCGCGTTCATGGCGAGCAACCGGATCGAGCACGTCGTCGCCGACCTCGGCGCCGTCCACGCGGCTGCCGTGTCGATGTCGGTCTACAACACGCTCTCCCCCGAGCAGGTCGCCTACGTCGCCGCCCACGCCGAGCCGGCGGTCGTCGTCCTGGAGACGGCCGACCACCTGGCCCGCTGGGAGAAGGCGCTGAGCGAGGGCTCGTCGGTCCGCCGCGTCGTCCTCATCGACGTCGAGGCGCCGGCCGGCGACGACCGCTTCACCACCTGGGACGCGTTCGTGGCCGAGGGCGCCGCCTGGCGCGCCGCGCACGCCGCCGAGCTGGACGCGCGCACCGCCGAGGTGAGCCCCGAGGACCCGCTGACGATCCTCTACACGTCGGGCACCACCGGGAACCCGAAGGGCGTCGTGCTGACGCACCACGCGGTGCTCTACGAGTGCGCCTGCTCCCTGCAGGTCTCCGCCCCGACGCTGCACAACGACTTCATCTCCTACCTGCCGTTCGCCCACATCGCCGAGCGCACCCTCGGCATGTACATCCCGCAGGTCAACGGCGCGCACATCCACCTGATCGCCGACCCGGCGCTGCTGCTCGGCGCGCTCGGCGAGGTGCACCCGACGCGCTTCTTCGGCGTCCCGCGGGTCTGGGAGAAGATCAAGACCGGCATCTCCGCCAAGCTCGCCGCCGAGACCGATCCGGACAAGAGGGCCCAGGTGGAGGGCGCGCTCGCCGTCGGCCTGGAGTACGTCGAGGCGCTGCAGCAGGGCGGCGAGGTCTCCCCCGAGCTCGAGGCGCGCTACCACGCCGCCGACGCCGGGCTGCTCTCCTTCCTGCGCGCACTGCTCGGCCTCGACCGCTGCGAGTGGGCGGCCTCCGCGGCCGCCCCGATGCCGCTGGAGGTCGCGAAGTTCTTCGCAGGCCTCGGCATGCGCATCTACGACGTCTACGGCATGACCGAGACCTGCGCGGCCGTCACCGCGTGCGGCCCGGAGCAGTTCCGCCTCGGCACGGTGGGCCGCGCACTGCCCGGCATCGAGATCACCCTGGCCGAGGACGGCGAGATCCTCGCCCGCGGCCCGGTCGCGTCGCAGGGCTACTACAAGCAGGACGACGCCACGGCCGAGCTGATCGACGCCGACGGCTGGGTCCACACCGGCGACATCGGCGAGATCGACGAGGACGGCTTCCTCAAGGTCGTCGACCGGAAGAAGGAGATGATCATCACCTCCTCCGGCAAGAACATCGCGCCCTCCAACATCGAGAACCACCTCAAGGAGAGCCCGATCGTCGGCCACGCACTGGTGTTCGGCGAGGGCCGGCCCTACGTCGTCGCGGTCCTCACCCTCGACGCCGAGATCGCGCCGCTGGTCGCGGCCCAGCTGGGCATCCCGGCCGGCACCTCGCTCGCCGAGCTGGCCCAGCACCCGGCGATGCTCGCCGTCGCGCAGCAGGCGGTCGACGCCGCCAACGAGCGCCTCTCGCGGCCCGAGCAGGTCAAGGCGTGGGAGCTGCTCCCCGTCGAGTGGACCGCGGAGTCCGAGGAGCTCACCCCGACGCTCAAGCTCAAGCGCCGCGTCGTCCACGCCAAGTACGCCGACGTCCTGGAGAGGCTCTACTCGTGACCGCTCTTGCTGGTTCCACCGTCTCCGTCCGGCCCGCGTGGGTGACCGACGCCCGCCTCGCGGAGTGGACCCGCTGGGTCTTCCGCGACCCGGCCGGCACCGCCACCAGCACGGCCACGGCGCCGTACGACGGGCTGCCGATCGCGTCCGTCCCGGTGAGCAGCGCCGCGGACGTCGCCGACGCGATCGCCGGTGCCCGCGCCGCCCAGCGCCCGTGGGCCCAGCTGCCGTGGGCGAACCGTGCTGCCGTCGTCCTGCGGTTCCACGACCTGCTCGTCGAACGCCAGGACGAGGTCATCGACCTGATCCAGTGGGAGATGGGCAAGGCGCGCTTCAGCGCGTGGCAGGAGATCCTGCAGGTCGCGAACATCGCGCGCCACTACGGCTGCCACGGCAAGCACTACGTCGGCACCACCAAGGTCCGTGGCGCGATGCCCGGCCTGACCAAGGTGCGCGAGGTGCGGGTGCCGAAGGGCGTGATCGGCATGATCTCGCCGTGGAACTACCCGCTCTACCTCGCGGTCGGCGACGTGATCCCCGCGCTGCTGGCCGGCAACGGCGTGGTCAGCAAGGCGGACTCGCAGACCCCGCTGACCCTGCTGTGGACCCGCGCCCTGATGGCCGAGGCCGGCCTGCCGACGGACCTGTGGCACGTCGTCGTGGGCCCCGGCGCGGTGATCGGTGACGCGCTGATCGGCTCCCCCGACGGCGCCCCGGGCGTCGACCACATCTGCTTCACCGGCTCGACCGCGACCGGCCGCTCCGTCGGGCGCCGCGCCGGCGAGATGCTCATCGCGGCCTCGCTCGAGCTCGGCGGCAAGAACCCGCTCGTCGTCCTGGCGGACGCGGACGTGGAGAAGGCAGCCGCGGGCTGCGTCGCCGCGGCCTTCGCCAACACCGGCCAGATGTGCATCCACATCGAGCGGGTGATCGTGCACGAGGCCGTGTACGACGCCTTCCGGACCTCGCTCGTGGCCGCCACCGAGGCACTCACGATCGGGCAGACCTTCGACTACTCCGTCGACGTCGGCTCGCTCGCCTCCCCCGCCCAGCTCGAGGCGGTCACCTCGCACGTCGCGTCCGCCGTCGCGGCGGGTGCTGTGGTCCTGGCGGGCGGTCGGGCCCGTCCCGACCTGGGCCCGCTCGTGCACGAGCCGACCGTCCTCGAGGGCGTCACCGCCGAGATGCCGGTCTGCCTGGAGGAGACCTTCGGCCCGGTGATCTCGCTGTACCGCGTCTCCTCCGACCAGGAGGCGGTCCTCAAGGCGAACGAGGGCAGCTACGGCCTCTCCGCCAGCATCTGGTCGCGCGACACCGGCGCGGCCGAGGCCCTGGCCACCCGGATCCGCTCCGGCTCGGTCAACGTCAACGACGGCGCCGCCGCCGCCGCCGGCTCGATCGAGGCCGGCATGGGCGGCATGGGCGACAGCGGCCTGGGTCGGCGCCACGGCGCCGAGGGCATGCGGAAGTACACCGAGTCCCAGACGGTCGCCACCCAGCGGCTGGTGCCGCTGGGCCCGCCCTCGGGCATGGCGCTCGACAGGTTCGTCGGGCTCGGCAACGCGCAGCTCAAGCTGCTCCGCAGGCTGCGAGTGCGCTGACGAGGGAGGGAGCGAGGTCGCCCTTCGGGGCGACCTCGATCGCGTCCAGGCCCAACCACCCCGCGAGCCGCCACAGCTCGACGGCCAGCTCGCTCGCGGTCTCCGGGGGTGCGTGGCCCTCGGCCCAGGCCGACTGCACCAGCAACCGGCCCGTCGCCCGGTCGGCCTTGAGGTCGACCCGGCCGACGATCCGGTCGCCGAGGAGGAAGGGCAGCACGTAGTAGCCGTGCACCCGCTGGTCGGCGGGGACGTAGATCTCGATGCGGTAGAAGAAGTCGAACAGCGCCTCGGCCCGGTCGCGCTCCCACACCACGGGGTCGAACGGGCTCAGCAGGGCCCGTGCGCCGACCTTGCGGGGCAGCCGCGCGTCGGTGTGCAGGTACGCCGGCCGGGACCATCCCTCGACGCGGACCGGCTCCAGCTCGCCGGCCTCCACCAGGGCCGCGATCGCGGGGCGGGCCTCGCCGACCCTGATGCGGTAGTAGTCGGCCAGGCACTGCGCGCTCGCCACGCCGTGGGAACGCGCGGCCCGACGGACCAGCTCGACGTGGGCGTCGGTGGCGGACAGGGCCGGCGCGTCGACGTACCGGGCGGGGAGGACGCGCTCGGGCAGGTCGTAGCGGATCTCGAACTGGCTGTTGCGGCCCTCGATGGCGAGGTCGCCGACGGTGAAGAGGTAGTCGAGCATCCGGCGGGTGCGCGACCAGTTCCAGCCCCAGTGGTCCTTGGTGCGCGGCAGGCCGTCGTCGAGCTCGCGGGCCGTGCTGGGGCCGCGGTCGGCGATCTCGGCGAGCAGCGCCGCCTCGAGCTGGTCGTCCTCGGCGACCGTGAACCACTTGCCGCGCCGGTCGCGGTACTGGTCCATCCGGTGCCTCATCGCCGGCCACAGCTCGACCGGCATGAACGCCTGGACGTGGGCCCAGTACTCCACCATCCGCCGCTGGCGGCCCGACGAGGCGCGGCGGAGCAGGTCGACGTCGTAGGGGCCCATCCGCGAGTAGAGC
The DNA here is from genome assembly GCF_001428825.1 of Nocardioides sp. Root240. GTDB lineage: Bacteria > Actinomycetota > Actinomycetes > Propionibacteriales > Nocardioidaceae > Nocardioides. Next base: position 353,142 of record NZ_LMIT01000013.1, read on the forward strand.
GGCATGAAGTGGGCGCGCTGCAGGACGTTGACGCTGTCGACCTGCAGCACGCCCGTGCGCGCGACCGTGCGGTCGAAGGTGCGCAGGGTCGCGACGGCGTGCGGCGGGTCCAGGAAGCCCTGGGCCGCGAGGGCGACCCGGCGCGCCTGGGCGCGCGACAGCGACTGCATGGCGGCGAGCCTACGGAGGCCCGCCGACACCGTCAGTCCAGATCGACCAGCTTGGCGCGCACGGCGTACATGACCGCTTCCATCCGGGAGTGGAGCTGGAGCTTCTCCAGGATGTTGCGGACGTGGTTCTTGACCGTGTTCTCGCTGATCGCCAGCTGCCCGGCGACGTCGCGGTTGCTCAGCCCGCGCGCGACCAGGCGCAGCACCTCGAGCTCGCGCTCGGTGAGCTTGAGCGCGGGGCCGGCCGTGCGCTCCGGCTTCGACATCGTCTTGAACTCGTCGATCAGCTTGGCCGCCATCGACGGGCTGATCAGCGACTGGCCGTCCGCGACGACGCGGATGCCCTGGGCCACCTCCTCGATGGAGGAGTCCTTGAGGAGGTAGCCCGAGGCACCGCTCTTGACCGCTTCGTAGAGATCGGCCTCGTCGTCGGACATCGTCAGCATGATGATCTTGGTCGTCGGCACGGCTTCCTTGATCGCGACGCACGCCTCGATCCCGGACTGCTTCGGCATGCGGACGTCGAGCAGCACGACATCGGGGACGGTGCCGACGACCAGCGTCACGCCCTCGGCGCCACTGCTCGCCTCACCCACCACCTCGATGCCCTGCTCGAGACCCAGGAGCATGGTCAGGCCACGCCTGAACAGCTCCTGGTCGTCGACAACGACCACGCGTACCGGTTCGCTCACAGGGTGTCCAGGTCCTGCGGCTGCCGGCGAAGTCCCACTCGCCACACGGGCATCATGGCAGAACCGGACCACGGATTGCCGCGGCGTACCAGAACCGCGTGGCGTGGCAGCCGCCCGATCGGCTGGGGGATCATCTCCTGGTCACCCTCCCTGGACGTCGACCTCGAGCGAGATCACACCGTAGTCGTACCCACGACGGCGGTAGACAACGGCCGGGCGCTCGCTCTCCTTGTCGACGTACAGGTAGAAGTCGTGACCGACCAGCTCCATCTCGTAGAGCGCCTGGTCGAGGGTCATCGGGGTCGCCGGGTGGGTCTTCTCGCGGACCACCAGGGGCCCGTCACCGGTCACGGTGATCGGCCCGACCTGGCGCTCGATCGACTCCTCGGCCTCGACCTCCACCTCGAGGCCCTCGACCGGGACGTCGGACAGGGCGCGGCCCACCGAGACGGGCGTACGACGGCCGCGGTGCACCCGGCGGCGGTCGGCGGCCTTGCGCATCTGCGAGGCCATCTTGTCGAGGGCGAGGTCGAGCGCACCCATCTTGTCGTCGGCGGCGGCCTCGGCGCGGATCACCGGCCCCTTGGAGTAGGCCGTGAGCTCCACGTGGACGCTGTGGTCGTGCTGGCGGGGATTGGGTTCGCAATCCACCTCCACGTGCACCCGGATGATCCGGTGATCGTGCTTCTCCAGCTTGGTGAGCTTCTCCGCGGCGTGCTCTCGGAACCGGTCCGAGATCTCGCAGTGCCGTCCGGTGACCACAACATCCATCAGTTACCTCCAAGGGGATTCGGTGATGGGTTCTCCCGCCATTGCTGAGCGGGACGTGAGAGAGGCGTGCCCACCGAGATGGACACGCCAGACAGGCATGGAGTCCGCCCGGCCGACCTGGTCTTCGCCCCCACACCCGCCTGCTGAGGCATCCGCAGCTTCTTGCCACTCACGGCCTTCTCCCGGAGACGGACGCATCTGACGTCCGGTCCGAGGCAGGACTTACGACTAAGCCGCACCGTGATCGTCGACCCGAGGGCCGACTTACGTGGACCGTTTCGCCTGCGACTGGCATCGGCTTGCCGCACCGGGCAGGGCTTCTGCCCTGCCTGTGCGGCGCAACCACGGACCCGGGCGGACTCCATGACAAGACGTTAGTCCGTCGCCGGTGACGACGAAAGGCTTCACCCGAAGTTGGGCCCTCGTCCCTTGCGGGCCGTGGCCGCCACCGTGGCCGCGGCGAGCACCGGGAGTCCCGCCGACTCGAGCGCGCGCTGCGCCTCGCGGAGGGTCGCGCCGGTCGTCAGCACGTCGTCGCACACGACCAGCCGGGCCCGCGGGAGCCGCCGGGCGAGTCGTCGTACGGCGGTGCCCGAGAGGGCCATCGAGCCGCCGAGGTTCCTCGCGCGAGCCGCCGCGTCGAGGCCCGCCTGGTCGACGACGCCCGGGCGCACGCGCAGCAGCCGGGCGACCGCCACCTCCCGCTCCCCCGGCACGCGTACGGCGGCCGCACGCACCATCGCCAGGGTCGGGTCGTGGCCGCGCTGGCGAACCGCGCCCGGGCGCGAGGGCACCGGGACGAGCACCACCGCTCCCGCCACCGGTACGTCGGCCAGCGCCGCGGTCAGCGAGCGGGCGAGCAGCGCGCCGAGCGGCCGGGCGAGGGCCAGGACCCGCCGCTCCTTGTGGGCCAGGACGAGGGCGCGGAGCACCCCGTCGTAGGCCCCCAGGGAGTACGGCGGCACCAGGCCCGCCGGCGGCGGGCTCGGCCAGTGCACGGCGCCCTCGGCAGGCAGGCCGGCGAGGCAGCCCCCACAGAGCGCGCGACCGGGCCGCTCGCAGCCCACGCAGGCCGAGCCGAGCACGAGGTCGCCGAAGCCCTCGGCGAGGTCCTGCAGCAGCGGCATCGCCCCACTCCACCAACCCGTTGGCCCCGGGGCAAACGCGGCCGGGTGGCCTGTGGAGAGGCTCAGCCGGCGTAGTCGAGCTGGGTCAGCGGGAGCACCTCGGCGGAGTACTCGGACTGGTCGACCATGTCGACGTACCGCTCGCCGTAGACCGCGAACATCGGGGTGCCGTCGGACGGCGCGCCGGCGAGGCCGAGGAGCCGCCCGGAGACGATCGTCGAGAGCACGTCGACGCCGACCGAGGCGCCGTCGGCAGCGACCACGTCGACCTCGTAGAGCGACCCGGGCGCGGTGGCCGTGAGCAGGCCGACACGGATCGGGCTGGTCCACGTGATGTCGTCGATGCGGGTGCCCTCGGCGCTGCGCACCAGGAACGGGGAGCGGGTGCGCGCGACCCGGCCGCGACCGTTGATGAGCACCCGGGCACCGACGACCTCGTCGCCGGCGGAGGTCGCGACGACGGCGACCAGGCGGGTGCCGTCGCGGGAGACGACCAGCGCGCGGGCGTCCCGGCCGGTGATGCCCTCGACGGCGACCTCGCGGGCCCGGCCGTCCTCGACGACCAGCACCCGCGCACCGCCCCGCCGACGGTCGAGCACCCAGAGCCGTCCGGCGAAGTCCCAGGAAGGCCGCGCGTAGGTGCCGCCGCTGAGGACGGTGTCGGCGAGCGCCGTACCGGTGGCGTCACGGACGGACGCCGTGCGGACCCGGTGCCCGTCCTGGTCGACGGCGGCAGCAACCGCGGCGTCGGGGCGTGCGGCGACGGAGTCGAGGTCGGAGTCGAGGTCGCCGAAGGGGCCGGTCGCGGGCACCAGGTTGCCCGAGCTGCCCCACACCAGGCGGCCGCGGCTGAGGCCGAACAGCAGCGTGGTCGCCTTGCTGCCGGCCGGGTCGAAGGCGTCGCCGCCGTCGATCGGGAACTGCGAGGCGCCGCCCGGGATCGGCAGCTCCTCGCCGCCCACGGTGACGTGCAGCGCGGAGATGTCCGGGTCCTGGCGCAGGGTCCACGCGAGCTGGGCCAGCATCAGCTCGGACTCCTCCGCGGTCATCCGCGGCGCGTCGCCCACCAGGTTGATGTCGGCGACGCCGCGGTCGTCGACCGGCACGGACAGCCCGACCGAGAGCCCGGTCGGCACGAACGTGCGGACCAGGCCGCGGGCCTGCGGCGGCGGGCCCCCGAGCAGTCCCGCCACGAGGCTGGTGGCGAGCTGGTCGCCCTGCGGGACGAACACCGGCTCCGGCACCAGGATCTGCGCGATCGGGTCGAAGAAGTACAACGAGACCTGCCGGTAGCGCTGCTGGAACCAGCTCGCGGGGACGACGAGAGCGTCGGCCGGGTCGGCGATCCGGAACTCGCCGTCCTCCACCGTGACCCGGAACTCGAGCGAGAGGTCGCCGCCGCCCAGCGCGCCCCGCCACGCGCCCGCGCCGTCGAGCGCGTCGGCCGCGCCGAGCTGGACGTCGACCGTGTTCCCGGTCTCCCGCGGCGACAGCGGGGCGTCGCTGTAGACGACGGTCTCCCGCTCCGGGTTCCAGCCCGCGGCCGCCTGCTCGGTGAGGTACTTCTTGGCCACGTTGATCTGTACCGGCCAGGCCGTCATCGCGTCGAGGAACCCGCTGACGACGTCGGACCGCGAGGCGCCCGCGACGGGCGGCCGGGCATCGATGTCGCTGGCCTGCCGCGGCGAGTCGACGTCGATGACGTCGCTGTCGACGATCGGCCCGTCGGTGGGCAGCGAGACGCAGCCGCCGAGCAGGAGCGTTCCCGCGGCGAGGAGGGCAGCGATCGCGGATCGTCTCATCGCTCCACCTCCCGGGTCGGTACGACGGTGTCCGGCGCCGCCACGACCGCGGCCTCCGAGGACACGGCGTCGCCCGGGATGAGGGGCAGCGGGCTGTGCCGCAGCGTGATGCCCTCGTGGCGCGGCAGGGTCAGCCGGAACTGCGCGCCCTGGCCGGTTCTCCCCCACGCCTGCAGCCACCCACCGTGCAGGTGCGCGTCCTCCTGGGCGATCGCGAGGCCGAGGCCGGTGCCGCCGCTGGTGCGTGCGCGGGCCGGGTCGGAGCGCCAGAACCGGTTGAACACCATCGCCGCCTCGCCGGGCGCCAGGCCGATGCCGTGGTCGCGGACGGTGATCGCCGCCGCCTCGTCGTCGGAGGCGAGCCGGACCACGACCACCTCGGTCGGGTCGTCGGCGAGCGCGTGGTCGATGGCGTTGGTGACGAGGTTGCGCAGGATCCGCTCGACGCGACGGCTGTCGACCTGCGCGCGGACCGGGTCGTCGGGGTGCTCGACGACCACCCGCACGCCCCGCTGGTCGGCCAGCGGCTGCGCCGCGGTCACGACCCGGTTGACGACGTCGTCGAGGTTGACGTCCTCGGGCACCAGGACCGCGGCGCCAGCGTCGAACCGGCTGATCTCGAGCAGGTCGACGAGCAGGCTCTCGAAGCGGTCGAGCTCGGCCTGGAGCAGCTCCGCCGCCCGGGCGGTCGCGGGGTCGAAGTCGGTGCGGGCGTCGTGGATCAGGTCCGAGGCCATCCGGACCGTGGTGAGCGGAGTGCGCAGCTCGTGGGAGACGTCGGAGACGAAGCGCCGCTGCACCCAGCTCAGCTCCTCGAGCTGCCGGATCTGGCGCTGGAGGCTGGTGGCCATCTGGTTGAAGGAGTACGCCAGGCGCGCGATGTCGTCCTCGCCGGTGACCTGCAGCCGCTCCTGCAGCCGGCCCGCCGCCAGCCGCTCCGCCACCTGGCGCGCCATCCGGATCGGCGTGACCACCTGCCGGGTCACCAGCCAGGTCAGCCCGGCGACCAGGGCGAGCAGCAGGCCGGCCGCGGTGAGCAGGGCGCGGGTCACCAGGCCGAGCGTCTCCTGCTCCTCGGTGAGCGGGAACAGGTAGTAGAGCGTGTAGGTCTTGCCGTCGGACGGCAGCTGGACCTGCGAGCCGACGATGATGCCCGGCACGGACTCCACGTCGGCGTCGTCGTCGCCACCCGGGTGGCTCACGATGTCGGTGTAGGTCCAGGCCGTCGTGCGGCTGACACCGTCGAAGTGGGCCTCCAGGTCCTCCGGCACGCTGACCAGGTCGAGGCCGCTGGTGTACTCGCCACCGCCCTCGCGCAGGGGGATGTCCTCGCCCTCGGGGCCGGCCAGGACCACGCTGTAGCCGCGGCTCGTGCCGCGGTCGATGATCGGGTCGACCAGGTCGCGCTGCTGCCGGCCGACGTTGACCTCACGCCCCGACGCGGCCTCGAGCCGGTCGCGCGCGTCACCCATCTCGGCGTCGACCTCGCCCAGCACGACGTCGACGCGGTGCTCGAGGAGCCCCTGCCGGGTCTGCTGCAGCAGGATCCAGCCGACGCCACTGACGATCACCGCGGACAGGACGACCGTGCTCGCCACCACCCGCGCCTGGATCGAGCGACGCCAGAAGGTCAGCGCTCGTCGTACCGCGGGGGCGATGCGGGTCCACAGGTCGCGCAGCATCGCCCAGACCCGGCTACGCAGAGCCGGCCTTGTAGCCCACGCCGCGCACCGTCAGCACGATCTCGGGGTGCTCCGGGTCGTGCTCGACCTTCGACCGCAGCCGCTGGACGTGCACGTTGACCAGGCGCGTGTCGGCGGCGTGGTGGTAGCCCCACACCTCCTCCAGCAGCACCTGCCGGGTCAGCACCTGGCCGGGCCGGCGCGCGAGGCAGAGCAGCAGGTCGAACTCCAGTGGCGTCAACGGGATCTCCGCGCCGCCGCGGGTCACCGAGTGGCCGGCCACGTCGATCTGGAGGTCGCGGATGGCGAGTGTCTCGGGCGGCACCGCCTCCGTGCGTCGTACCCGGGCCCGGATGCGGGCGACCAGCTCCTTGGGCTTGAACGGCTTCACGACGTAGTCGTCGGCCCCCGACTCCAGGCCCACCACCACGTCGACGGTGTCACCCTTGGCGGTCAGCATGACGATGGGTACGCCGGACTCCGCACGGATCTCCTTGCACACGTCGATGCCGTCCTTGCCCGGCAGCATCAGGTCGAGCAGCACGAGGTCGGGCCGGTAGTCGCGGAACTCCGCCAGCGCGATGTCGCCCCGCGGGCACACCTTGCTCTCGAAGCCCTCCTGCCCCAGCACGATGCCGAGCATCTCCGCGAGCGGGGCGTCGTCGTCGACGACGAGGACGCGGCCCTTCGTGGAGTACGGCGCGCCGGCGGAGGGGGTCATGTCACCCATCCTAGGAGCCGGGCCCGCCGGGTACGGGCAAGGTCAGCGCAGCGTCGACTCCGTGCCGCAGAAGCCGCACCGGACGACGGTGCCACTCAGCCCCGACAGCGGCGCGCTGCAGCCCGGGCAAGCCATGGCGGTCGGCGCGGCTGGCACCTGGCCGAGCGTCGGACGCTTCGCACGCTGGGCGCGGTCACGGACCGCACCCATGAGGGATTCGGCCGCGGCCTTGGCGCCCGGCAACACACCACTCGAGGAAGTCGCCTCGGGCGGCAGCTCGTCGCCAGTGACCGCACGGTTGATCGCGCGCATCCACTCGTTGATCTCGCGCTTGCCGCCCGTCTGGAAACCGAAGGCCTTCTGGTCATGCTGGAAGAAGAGCTCGAGCTGGTCCATCCCGTTGCGGCTCTTGGTCAGCAGCGCCTGCGCCCGCCCGTCGATCACCTTGAGGAGGGCGAGCGGGAAGTACTCGATGTTCTTGACGTTGCCGATCATGCCCTTGCGCAGCCAGATGAGGTGCAGGTTGGTGAGGACGATCTCGTCCGTGAAGGCGCTCATCAACCCGTCACCGCCGCGGACGCCGGTGGCAGTGAGGATCGGAGCCTCGTTGGGCTGGAGGACGTACTTCGCCATTGCTGGGGTCTCCTGGTTCTAGATGACGTCGCCGTCGTCGAAGACGTCGCCACACTCGGGACAGAACTTCGAGGGCCTGGTCGGGTCGGGCGGCACCCAGCCGCACTTGTCGCACTGGTACTGCGGCGCCCCCACGGGCTTCGGGGTGCCACAGTCCGCGCAGAACTTGCCGGTGTTGGTCGCGCCGCAGGTGCAGGCCCAGCCGACGGCCTGCGCGGGCGCAGCCGGCGGAGGTGGAGGCGGAGGGGGCACCTGACCGGGCGACGCGGCCTGCTGGCCGAGTGCGTACAGCTGGCCCGGGTTGATGCCGGCCCCACCACCCTGCGCCAGGCCCAGTCCGGCGAACCCCACCACGGCTCCGGCGTCATTGCCCGCGGCCACCTGCATGGCCGCAGCCTGCGCGTCCACGATGGTGGCAGCCGCCATCGTCGGATCGCGTAGCACCGCCTTGCGCTGCAGCTCCTTGATCATCTGCTCGTCCTCGGTGCTCGCCGTCACCGAGGCGACGCCGAACGAGACGATCTCGATCCCACGCAGCTGCCGCCACTTCGGCGACAGGATGTCGTTGAGCGCTGCGGCCATCTCGGTCGTGTGCCCCGGGAGCGCGGAGTAGCGGATGCCGAGCGCCGAGATCCGTGCCACCGCCGGCTGGAGCGCGTCGAGGAGCTCGGTCTTGAGCTGGCCCTCGATCTGCGCTCGCGGGAACACCGCGGGGAAGTTCCCGGCGACGTTGGCATAGAAGAGAAGGGGGTCGACGATCCGGTAGGAGTACTGCCCGAAGAACCTGATGGCGATGTCGACGTCGAGTCCGATGTTGGCGTCGACGACTCGGAACGGAACCCGGTTGGGTGTGCCGTACTGGTTGCCGTACAGCTCCTTGGTGTTGAAGAAGTAGACCCGCGCGTCCTTGCCGGGCTGACCGCCGAACTTGAAACGCTCCCAGGTGTTCCTGAGCGCAGCCGTGAGGTTGTCAGAGAGGTCGCCGCCGCCCAGCAGGGAGGGCTCGGAGCCCAGGTCGAAGACGTACTCCCCCGGCTCGGCGCAGTAGTCGAGGATGCGCCCCTGCTCGACGATCAGCATGAACTGCCCGTCAGCGACGGCGATCTTCGAGCCGTTGGAGATGACGTTGTCGCTCCCGGAGACCACCTTGCCCCGCGAGTTGAGCCACTTGCGGCCCCTCACGGCCAAGAGGTTCTCAGGCAACGCCTCGCAGTTGAAGTACTCGAGCCATTGGTCGGCGATGACACCACTGACGGCGGCCTGTGCCGCCGAGATCAGACCCATGAGATGTCCCGTCTTCCTGTCCCGATCCGTCGCGAGTGACCATACCAAGATGGTCATACACAACGTCCCCGAACAGCGGAAAGCCCCCGCACCCGGTAGGGGGTGCGGGGGCTGCCGTGGGTCAGACCCGGGTGGTGCTCAGTAGCGGTAGTGCTCCGGCTTGTACGGACCCGCGACGTCGACACCGATGTAGGCGGCCTGCTCCTTGGTCAGCTCGGTGAGCTCGACACCGAGGGCGTCGAGGTGCAGGCGGGCGACCTCCTCGTCGAGGTGCTTGGGCAGGACGTAGACGCCGACCTCGTACTCGTCGGTCTTGGTGAAGATCTCGATCTGCGCCAGCACCTGGTTGGTGAACGAGTTCGACATGACGAACGACGGGTGGCCGGTCGCGTTGCCGAGGTTCAGCAGGCGGCCCTCGGAGAGGACGATGACCTTCTTGCCGTCGGGGAAGATCCACTGGTGGACCTGGGGCTTGATCTCGTCCTTGACGATGCCCGGGATCTTCGCCAGGCCGGCCATGTCGATCTCGTTGTCGAAGTGGCCGATGTTGCCGACGATGGCCTGGTTCTTCATCTTCTGGAAGTGCTCGACGTTGATGATGTCGAAGTTGCCCGTGGTGGTGACGAAGATGTCGGCGTACTCGACGACGGAGTCGAGGCGCTTGACCTCGTAGCCGTCCATGGCGGCCTGCAGCGCGCAGATCGGGTCGATCTCGGTGACGATGACGCGGGCGCCCTGGCCGCGCAGCGACTCGGCGGAGCCCTTGCCCACGTCGCCGTACCCGCAGACGACCGCGACCTTGCCGCCGATCATGACGTCGGTGGCGCGGTTGATGCCGTCGATCAGCGAGTGGCGGCAGCCGTACTTGTTGTCGAACTTCGACTTGGTGACCGAGTCGTTGACGTTGATCGCCGGGAAGAGGAGCGAGCCCTCCTTGAAGCGCTCGTAGAGGCGGTGGACGCCCGTGGTGGTCTCCTCGGTGACGCCCTTGATGCCCGCGGCGATGGTGGTCCAGCGGGTGGGGTCGTTGGCGACGGAGCGCGCGAGGACCCGGAGGACCTCCTTGAACTCCTCGTTGTCGGTCGAGTCCTGGCCCGGCACGACGCCGGCCTTCTCGTACTCGAGGCCGAGGTGGACGAGCATGGTGATGTCGCCACCGTCGTCGAGGAGCATGTTGGGGCCGATGCGGTTGCCGTCGGCGTCGGTGAAGTCGAAGACCTTCTCGGCCTCGTCCCAGTACTCCGCGAGGGTCTCGCCCTTCCAGGCGAAGACGGGGGTGCCGGCGGGGGCGTCGACGGTGCCGTCCTTGCCGACGACGACGGCCGCGGCGGCGTGGTCCTGCGTCGAGAAGATGTTGCAGGTCGCCCAGCGGACGTCGGCGCCGAGCGCGACGAGCGTCTCGATGAGCACGGCGGTCTGGATGGTCATGTGCAGCGAGCCGGCGATCCGGGCGCCCTTGAGCGGCTGGTCCGCGCCGTAGCGGGCGCGCATCGCCATCAGGCCGGGCATCTCGTGCTCGGCGAGCTCGATCTCCTTGCGGCCGAAGTCGGCCAGGCTCAGGTCAGCAACCTTGTAGTCCATGAAAAAGATCCTCGAGTTTCGAGTGTCGACGTCCTGCGGCGCATCTGCGCATCGTCGGGATCTCCCGCGCATGACACAGGACACCTTACAAGCGGGATTCGAGCGGCGGGCAATCATCAGGAACAGCCGTCCGGCGTCCCCAACTCGCCGGGCGGGAGTTTCACCGGCCGGCCGGTGAAACTCACGCTTGGACGACGAAGTTTCCTCGTCCAGGCGTGAGTTTCGTCGTCCAGGTGCGGGAGAAACACCGGCCGGCCGGTGAAACTCCCACGACAGCGGGACGGGCTGCTCAGGCCAGCGGCTCGACCGTGCCGACCCGCAGCACCTTCACCTCGAGCTCGTCGATCACCAGCTTGCGCACCTGCCCCTCGCCCAGCATCAGCTTGCCGATGGCCACCGCGCCCACCGCGACGGCGCCGAGCGCCAACGCGCCGAGGGCGGCGGCGCCGATCGTCGCGGCGCCGTACGCCGACGCGCCCATCGCGAGGCTGCCGCGCAGCCGAGGGGTGAGGTCCATGAGGGGCTCGTTCGCCATGGCCCCATCGTGGCACCTACGAGGACGCCCCGTGCAGGACCTGCTCCGCCATCGCGCCGATCCGGTCCGCGTCACCGGACAGCAGGACGTACTCCGTGTTGCGCGTGTGCGACACGTTGCCGACCTTGTCGCCGGAGGGACTGTAGATCCCGATCAGCGCGCCGACGTACCTCTTGGAGTCGAAGGCCAGCACCTCGACGGGGTTGCCCCGCGCGTGGCACATCTCGATGAGGTCCGCCAGCGGCACGTAGCCCTCGTTGGAGAAGCTCACGACGACCACGTCGGCGTTGACCGACTTGATCGTCTGCGCGAGCGCGGCCGGCATCTCCCGCTTGGCGTTGAACACGCTCTTCGTGGCCGGGTCGCGGCTGTCGACCCGCTTGCACGCGACGCCGTAGTGCTCGGGCCGGTCCCAGCGCACGAGGGTCTCCCAGACGTGGTAGTTCGTGAAGTACCGGTGCTGGTTGTACGGCGGGTCGAGGTAGGCCAGGTCGACGGCCGGCAGTTCGTGCACCAGCTCCGTCGCGTCCCCGCGCACCGCCCGCCCGGTGCCCGGCGTGAACGCGGGCACCCGCAGCCGCAGGTCGTTGAGCGCCCGCGGCGCCCACTTCTTCAGGTACGCCATCTGCACGCCCACCGTGGAGTCCACGGCGTCGGCCGCGGCCAGCAGGCTGGCCAGCAGGACGGGGCGGAGCGGGCTGTCGCCGTAGTGCTCGTCGATGCCCTCGCGGATCGCGTCGATCCGCACGCCGTTCCTCGGGTGGAAGTAGCGGCTCNCCGCACCGGCGCCAGCGAGGCGAGGTGGTCGAGCGCGTCGGCGACCTCGTCCCGGTCGACCGTCGCGGCGTCGACCTCGACGTAGCACTGCGCCAGCACCTCGGAGTACGTCGACAGGTCCACCGCCGTCGTGTGCGCGCCCCGCCGGCAGAACTCCTGCGCCACCCGCGTCGTCCCCGTGAAGAGGTCGAGGGCGGTGGTCGCGCCGCTCGCGGCGAACAGCTCACCCAGCACGGGCACGAGCACACGCTTCGAGCCCAGGTACTTGAGTGTCATGTCGCCTCCGTTGCGGTGGCCCCATCATCCCCGCCGGAGGAGCACGCCCGCGGCGGACACGCTGGCCCGGCGACACAGCAGCAGACCCTCCCCGGCGAGGCCGGGGAGGGTCTGCTTCAAGAGGGCTGGAGCCGGTGTCGCCACCGGCCCGGCTGGTTGTGCGTGGAGCTGCGGGGAATCGAACCCCGGTCCTCGAGCGTCGAGCCAGGTCTTCTCCGGGTGCAGTCCGTGCTGGCGTTTTCTCGGCCCCGGCGCTCGCACAGACACGTCGCCGACAGGCCCAGTCAGGTTTGAGTCCCGATCAACCGCCCTGACAGCAGCGGATCAGCAAGTCTCCTGGATGACGTCTGGGTCCGGGACGGAGACGGATGCCCGGTCAGACGCTTCGATCACCGCTCAGGCGGCGAGAGCGAAGGAACTGCGCTTAGCGTTGGCAGTTATTGGTTTCCAGCGATCGTTTACGAGATGACGCTGGCTTCTCGACCCGCTTCCCCTGGAACAAACGTCCCAAGTCGAAACCGATCAGCCCCTCTTGAGTTGTGTGTCCAGTCTACCGGGCGGGGACCACACCGGCCCACCGGATAACCGATGGGCCGGTGCGCAGCTGCTCCTGGACGGTTCAGTCGGCCAGTCAGTCGGTCAGGAAGCCGGCCAGCCAGTCCGCCACGACGGGGATGTCGATGCGCTGGAAGCCCGCGATGTAGCGGCAGTTCTGCGTCAGGCCGTACGACGTGACGCCCACGACCTTGCCGTCGAGCCACAGCGAGCCGCCCGAGTCGCCGAAGCAGGTGCCGCCGGTGCCGAACGGGTCGTTCTCGTTGCCGTTGACCTGGATGACCTGGGGGGTGATCTTCTGGCCGGGGACGTCGACGTAGCGACGGATCAGCGGGTAGCTCATCGGCGTCGGCTTCTGCGGGCCGGAGTCGGCCTGGCGCACCTCGGTCCCGTAGCCGACCGCGCGGAAGATGGTCTTGCGCGGCTGCTTGATGGCGTCCGCTGCGTGCACGCCGGCGAGCGGCGCCGTGGCGATGCCGGCGACCGGCTCGTCGAGCACGATCACGCCCACGTCGTTCCAGTTGTCCAGGTCGGTGAAGTCGCTGTACTGCGGGTGCGTGTACGCCGTGCCGGAGAGGTAGCCCGCGGCAGCGAGCTCGTCGGCGGTGTAGCCGGCGGTGACGTCCTGGGCGACGGGCAGCGGGGACGGCGGCGCCTCGGCGATCACGCTGTCGAAGGTGACCAGTGTCCGGCCGAGCGTGCCGTCGGTGCAGTGGGCGGCCGTGACCAGCACGGTGGGGCTGATCAGCGTCGCCGAGCAGCGGAAGCGCCCGTCGGCGTCGTAGAAGGCGATCATGGCGACATTCGGGTGGGCGTCGCCGTCCGCTGTTCCGCCGGTGCTGGCGGTCGCGGGCGCAGGAGCGATGAGACCGAGACCGGCAAGGATGGCGCCGGCCAGGATCGGGAGACGAGCACGCATGGTTCTCCTCAGGAGTGGGACAGGACCGACCACTCCAGCACGCACACCCGGCGAGGGGAACCCCTCGCATCCAAGAGCTTGCCTTTTCAATCCCTTGCCAGAAGTCGTACGGCGTTGTGCCAGCACACGTCCCGGAGCCAGTCGTCCCCGAGGTCCAGTCGGGCCAGGCCCTCCAGCTGACGCTGGTAGGGGTACGGGATCGTCGGGAAGTCCGACCCGAGCAGCACCTTGGGCTGCAGGTCCTTCAAGCGCGGCACCAGCGCGGCGGGATAGGCCGCGTCCTGGTCGAAGAAGTCGGTGAACACCATCGTGGTGTCGAGGTGGACGTTGTCGTACCGCTCGGCGAGGACGAGGAAGTCCTCGTACTCCGGCGCCCCCATGTGGGCGACGAGCAGGCACAGCCGGGGGTGGCGGCGCAGCAGCCGCGCGACGGAGTCCGGGCCGGTGAAGGCGTTGCCCACGGGCCCCGATCCGGCGTGCACGGTCACCGGCGTCCCGGCGTCCTCGAGGACGCCCCAGACCGGGTCGAGCACCGGGTCGTCGGCGACGAACTCGCCCACCTGCAGGTGGATCTTGAAGATCTGCACCCCGTCGCCGATCAGCTCGGGGACGTAGCCGGCTGCCTCCGGCTCGGGGTAGAAGGTGGCGGAGCGCACGACCTCGGGCACGGTCTCGGCGAACGTCCGCGACCACTCGTTGAGGTACGACGCCACACCCGGCTTGTGCGCGTACGGATGCGTCGGGAAGCGACGCACGCCGAAGTCCCGCAGCTGGGCGACCCGCTCCTCGATGGTGTCGCGGTAGCGGATCGGCCACGGCCGGCCGATCTTCGGACCGGCGGAGTCGAACACCGCCCACACGGCGCGCTCGATCGGCGGCGGCAGGAAGTGGACGTGGAGGTCGATCAGCCCGGACAGGCCGAGCTGCTGCCAGAAGGCCCGGACCTCCTGGCCTTCAGTCACGCATGCCCTTGAGCCGGCGGCCGATGGCCTCTTCCTTCTCGCGGTCGGCGGTGCGCTCGGCGATGGCCTGTCGCTTGTCCCAGGACTTCTTGCCCTTGGCGAGGCCGATCTCGATCTTGGCGCGGCCCTTGACGAAGTAGAGCGCGAGCGGGACGACCGTGTGGCCCTTCTCGCTGACCTTGCGCTCGATCTTGTCGATCTCCTCGCGGTGGAGCAGCAGCTTGCGCTTGCGCCGGGCGGCGTGGTTGGTCCATGTGCCCTGGGCGTACTCGGGGATGTGCACGGCGTGCAGCCAGGCCTCGCCGCGGTCGATGTCGACGAAGCCGTCGACCAGGCTGGCGCGCCCCAGGCGCAGCGACTTCACCTCGGTGCCCTGGAGCACCAGGCCGGCCTCGAAGGTGTCCTCGATGTGGTAGTCGTGGCGCGCCTTCTTGTTGGACGCGACGAGCTTGCGCCCGCCCTCGTCCCCCTTGCTGCCGGACGCTCCCGACTTCCCCTTGGCCATGCGTCCATTCTCCCAGAGCGGCGCAACGGGGTTTGCGGCCGGGCTACAGGTACGGCGCCGGGTCGACCGCCTCGCCGTTGCGCATCACGATGAAGTGCAGGTGGCAGCCGGTGGACCAGCCGGTGGAACCGGAGTACCCGACGGTCTGGCCACGGCGCACGTGCGCGCCCTCGCCGACGGCGTAGCTGGTCATGTGGTTGTAGACCAGCACGATCGACGCACCGTTGACCCGGCCGATGGCGAGGTAGAGGCGGTTGCCGTAGATCTCGTCGTAGTAGGTGTCGATCACCTTGCCGGACTCGCCGGCGACCAGGCGTGCGCCGCAGCCGGTGCCGAAGTCGATGCCGTTGTGCAGGCCCCAGTAGCCGTAGATCGGGTGGATCCGCCAGCCGTACGGCGACGTGACCGGCCCGGGCCCGGGCTTGGCGAGCAGGCCGCCGGTGTCGCCGTTGTAGCTGCCGCCCTGGCTCTGCGACAGGGCGAGGATCTTGCGCTTGATCCGGGCCTCGCGGGCCTCGAGCCGGCGCAGTGCGGCGCGGTCGGCGGCGCGGGCACGGACCACGGCGGCGCGGGCGCTCGCGGTGCTCCGGACCAGCGTGGCGACCTTCGACTCGGCTGCCGCGGCCCGCTGCACGAGCGTGGTGACGGTGGCGACGTGGGCGTCGGCCTCCTGCTTGGCCGAGGCGACCTCGTCGCGGGCGTTCTTCACCTCGTCCTTGCGCTGCTGCATCCGCTCCTCGGCGGCGATCAGCGCGACGAGCGTGTTGTGCTGCCGGCCGACGACCAGGTCGTGGGCGGTACGGCTGACCATCACGTCCTCGAGGTCGCGCCCGTCGGTGTACGCCGCGAGCAGCGACAGCTGCGGGTCCGAACCGGTGGCGATCTCGATCAGCGTGTCCCGGCTGACGTCGTGCTGCTCCTGCGCGGCGCGCACCGCCTCGGCCAGCTCGGCCTTGGCGACGGTCAGCCGCTGCTCGGCCGTGGCGAGCTTCGCCGCGAGCTGGGTGGCCACCTTGCGGGCGTCGGCGAGCTGGCTGCGGACGCCGGCGAGCCGGGTCCGCGCCGTGGTCAGCCGGCCCTGCGCCGTGCGCAGCTGCCCCGAGATCTTCGCGACCTTGGCGCTGGCCTCGTGGATCTCGCCCTTGACGTTCGAGATCTGACCCTTGACCTGGTCCTGCTTGTGCTTCAGGTCGTCACGGTCGTCGGCGTGGGCCAGCGGGACGGCGAGGCCGCCGATCGCCACGACGACGGCCACGGCCGTCACCAGCCACTGGGGATGGGCCCATGCCGGCAGCCGGTCGAGGGTACGGCGGAGCCAGGGGGCGCTGGGGAAGGAGCGCACGGTAGTACCAATCAGTGTTCGGGGAAGTGAACGTCTTCGACGGTAACGGCCGCGGATCAGACTTTGACGTATTTCCGGGTCAGCAGGAGTGTCGGGATCAGCGTGAGCGCCGGACCGAGGATCACGATGCCCGGCGGGAAGAGCGAGACGAGCGACTCGCCGTACTCCTTCCAGCCGACCCAGCGCAGGAAGCTGATGTGCTCGGCGAGGCCGTTCTCGACACCCCAGTACTGGAAGGCGGCGAGCGCCCCGGCGGCGAGGCCGACACCCACGATCGCGGTGACCAGCGCCTCGAGCAGGAAGGGCAGCGCGATGTAGAGGGTCGAGGCGCCGACGAGGCGCATGATGCCGATCTCACGGCGGCGCGCCAGCGCGGCCAGGCGGATCGTGTTGCCGACCTGCAGCAGCGCGGAGAAGAGCAGGAAGCCGGCGCCGATCCACGAGCCGTACTTCAGGACCTTCATGATCCCGAAGATCTGGCTCAGCGTCTGGCGCTGGTCGACGATGCCGGAGACGCCGTCGAGGCCCGACAGGGCGCTGATGATGCCGTCGGCCTCGTCGGGGGTCTTCAGGGTCACCCAGTACGCCGCCGGCCACTTGTCCAGCGTCAGGACGGGGTTCTCGCCCTCGAAGGCCACGTCCGGGATGGTCGGGTCCTCCTTGGCCTTGGCGAAGCCCTCCTCCTTCGTCTCGAAGCGGAAGGAGTCGACCTCGTCGCTGGCGTCGATCTCGGACTCGATGCGCTCGCGCTGCGGGTCGGTGACCTCGCCGCCGGCGCAGTTGGGGCTGGCGGACGGGTCGTCGACGGTGCAGAGGTTGACCCGGATCTGCAGCTGGGTGCCCAGCTGGTCGGTCGCGATGTCGGCCTCGCGCTGGAGCAGGATGCCGACGCCGGCCAGGCTCAGCGACACGAAGAGCGTGACGATGACGGCCAGGTGCATGGACAGGTTGCGCCGCAGGCCGGTGCGGAGCTCGGTGAAGACGTAGCGCAGCTGCATCGCTCAGCCCTCCTGCTCGTCGGGCTGGCTGTCGAGGTGCTGGAAGCCGTAGCTGCCGGCGGCCTCGTCACGCACGACCTTGCCGTGCACGAGCTCGATGACCCGCTTGGTGAACTGGTCGACGATGCCGTGGTCGTGGGTGGCCATGACGACCGTCGTACCGCTGCTGTTGATGTCGCCGAGCAGGTTCATGATGCCGACCGAGGTCTGCGGGTCGAGGTTGCCCGTGGGCTCGTCGGCGATGAGGATCATCGGCCGGTTGACGTAGGCGCGCGCCACGGCGACCCGCTGCTGCTCGCCACCCGACAGCTCGTCGGGCATGCGGTCGGCCTTGTCCTTGAGGCCGACCAGCTCGAGGGTCTCGGGGACGACCTTGCTGATCTCGCGCTGGGACTTGCCGATCACCTGCTGGGCGAAGGCGACGTTCTCCGCGACGGTCTTGTTGGGGAGCAGGCGGAAGTCCTGGAAGACGGTGCCGATCTGGCGGCGCAGGCGGGGCACCTTCCACCCGGCCATCCGGTTGATCTCCTTGCCGGCGACGTAGACCCGGCCACCGGTCGGACGCAGCTCACGGAGGACCAGCCGTAGGGCGGTCGACTTCCCGGAGCCGGACTGTCCGACGAGGTAGACGAACTCCCCCTTGTCGATGTCCAGGGTGACCTGGTCGAGCGCTGGACGGCCCGGACCGGCATAGCGTTTGGTGACCTTCTCGAATCGAATCACTGGCAAGACGGTACGCGACGGACCTGTGCCGCCAGCGGACCCCTGTGGGCGTGTGCGTCACATTCGGCGGCGTCCTCTAGTGTGGATCGACGTGTCGACCGTCGTCCGCGCGCTGGGTCTCGCAGCGCTCCTCACGATCGTGCCGGTGGGCATCGGCGTGACGGTGGCCGGAGACCGCACACCCGACCGCGAGAAGGCCAGCTACGACGCCCTCGACCTCGCCGACTTCGACACGACGACGGCCGTGGTGCAGCGCGCCCCCTTCTGCGACCTGGTGCCCGACGAGGCCGTCAAGGCGGCGCTCGGCACCGAGGCGAAGGTCACCGCCTACGGCAACGGCGAGAAGTCCGGAGCGCTGCCCGGGGGCGACGTGGCGCACGAGTACGGCTGCATCTACGCCGGCGAGGACACCGAGGCACGCGCCTGGGTGTTCGCCCCGCCGGTGGCGGCGGCGCGGGCGAGCGCCCTCGTCGAGGCCGCCACCGCGGGCAAGGGGTGCACCGCCCCGGCCGGCGCTCCCGCCTACGGCACCCCCTCGACCGCCCTGGTCTGCATCACCGGCGACCAGCGCACGATCTCCTACCGCGGGCTGTTCGGCGACGCCTGGCTGGCGTGCACGCTGACCGTCGGCGTGGCGGCTGACCAGGCCGACCAGGTCAGCCGTGCGGGGCGCTGGTGCGTCGCGGTCGCCGAGGCGGCCTCCGTCCAGCCCTCCTGATTCGGGACCCCGTCCCGGCTCAACCCCGCCACCCGGCACGCCGATGGGACTCCCATGCTGCGTCCCGGACTGCGCACGGCCGTGCTCGCCACCGTCAGCCTCGTCGTGTCCGTCGGCGGCCTGGCCGTCCCGGCCTCCGCCGACGACCTCGCGCCCGGCACCTCGGGCACCAGCGAGGACACGGTCCGGTTCGTCGCCGACGACTGGCCCGCTCCCCCGCCCACGCCGGTCACGCTCAGCCGCGCCACGACGACGGCGCTCGCGACGTACGCCCCGAGCGAGGCGTTCACCCTGCACAGCCGCCCCGGCGCGCAACGCACCATCTACCTCGACTTCGACGGCGGCTCGCTGCTGTCCACCAACTTCTGGCTGGCCAACGGCCTGAGCACGCTGCTCTTCCCGGGCTGGTCGACCGACGGCTCCGCCGCCTTCTCCGACGCGGAGCGCTCGGTGGTCATCGAGGTCTGGGCCCGGATGGCGGAGGACTTCGCCCCCTTCGACGTGGACGTCACCACCGACGAGCCGGCCGCGGGCGGCCTGTTCCGCTCGAGCTCCGGCGACACGTCGTACGGCACGCGGGTCGCCTTCACCTCGGGCGCGGCGGTGCAGTCGTCCCTGTGCGGCGGCTGCGGCGGCCTCGCCTGGGTCGGCACGTTCGACTCGGTCACCAACGGCGAGGTCCGCAGCCCGGCCTGGGTGTTCCCGAGCTCGCTCGGCAACAAGGCCAAGAACCTCGCCGAGGCCGGAAGCCACGAGGCCGGCCACACCCTGGGCCTCTCCCACGACGGCAGCACGTCGAGCGGCTACTACAGCGGCACCTCGCTGTGGGGACCACTGATGGGCAGTCCGTACTCCTCCAGCATCACCCAGTGGTCGAAGGGCGAGTACCCCAACGCCAGCAACCACGAGGACGACCTCGCGGTCGTCCGGGCCAACGGCCTGGCACTGCGGCCCGACGAGGCCGGGGACTCCGTCGCCACGGCGCTCCCCTTCTCCCAGCTGAGGTCGAGCGCCGGCGGACGTGCCGTGATCACCAGCCCCGACGACGAGGACTGGTACAGCCTGACCGACTGCTCGGGCACCGTCACCGTCGGTGCCGTGCCGACCGACATCGGCCCGAACCTCGACATCGGGCTCGAGGTCCGCGGCCCGACCGGGGCCCTGCTCGAGTCGTCGACGCCCACCACCGTGCGCACCTACAGCGGCGTCACCGGCCTCGGCGCGAACATCTCACTGCCCCTGAGCGGCGGCCCGTTCCACGTCACCGTGTCGGGCATCGGCTCCGGCACCTCCTGGAGTGGCAGCGGGTACGGCGACTACGGCAGCCTCGGGACCTACCGGCTCTCCGTCACCGGCTGCACCGGCGCGGACGACCCGCCGCCGACGGACCAGCCGCCGGTCGTCCCGCCGGTCGTGGTGCCGCCGAGCGGCACGTCGGTCACCCGACCGGGTGCGCCGGGCGCACCCCGGGTCGTCGCCGGTGCGCGGGGCGGGCGTCGTACCGTCGTCGTCCGGTGGGCCGCGCCGGCCCGCACCGGCGGGACGCCGGTGACCGGCTACCGCGTGCTGGCCTACCGCGTCGGCCCCAGCGGTCGGTACGTCGGAGGAACCCTGGCCCCGCGGGCCACGCGCGTCCTGGCGCGCAGCACGCACCGGATCGCACTGGCCCTCCCCCGCGGTCGGTGGGTCCTCAAGGTGCGGGCCCGCAACCGGCTCGGCTGGAGCGCGGCGAGCCGGGCGTCGCGCCCGGTCGTGCCGCGCTGAACACACCGGAGGCTTTGCCGATCTAAGTCGATCGAGTTAAATGCCTTTGTGGCAAGCCAGGACGAGGCCTTCCGTGTCCCCCGCTGGGCATGGCGCAGCCTGGGCGTCACGACCACAGCCGTGCTGCTGCTTGCCGGCGAGGTGCTGGGTGCGCTGGGCGCCGCGGTCTCGTTCGCCAGCGCCGAGGTGATCTTCGACGCCGCCGAGCTCGAGCGATGACCGCCGGGGATCAGTTGTCGGCGGCGCTGTCGGCGCCCCGGCGCCAGCGGATGCCGGCCTCGAGGAAGCCGTCGATCTCGCCGTCGAACACCGCCTGCGGGTTGCCGGTCTCGTAGCCGGTGCGCAGGTCCTTGACGATCTGGTAGGGGTTCAGCACGTAGTTGCGCATCTGGTCGCCCCAGCTCGCGGCGACGTCGCCCTTGAGGTCCTTCTTGAGCGCGGCCTCCTCGGCCTTCTTCTTCGCGAGCAGCTTGGCCTTGAGGACGATCATCGCGGCCGCCTTGTTCTGCAGCTGCGACTTCTCGTTCTGGCAGGTCACCACGATGCCGGTCGGGATGTGCGTGAGCCGGACGGCGGAGTCGGTGGTGTTGACCGACTGGCCGCCGGGTCCGCCGGAGCGGTAGACGTCGACCTTCACATCGTTCTCGTCGACCTCGATGTCGTCGGTCTCCTCGAGCTGGGGCACGACCTCGACCGCGGCGAACGAGGTCTGGCGCCGGCCCTGGTTGTCGAACGGGCTGATCCGCACCAGGCGGTGGGTGCCGGCGTCGACGGAGAGGGTGCCGTACGCGTACGGCGCGTGGATCGCGAACTCGGCCGACTTGATGCCGGCCTCCTCGGCGTAGGAGACGTCGTAGACCTCGACGGGGTACTTGTTGCGCTCGGCCCAGCGGGTGTACATCCGCATCAGCATCTCGGCGAAGTCGGCGGCGTCCACGCCCCCGGCGCCGGAGCGGATGGTGACGATGGCCTCGCGCTCGTCGTAGTCGCCGGAGAGCAGCGTGCGCACCTCGAGACCCTCGACGGCCTTCTTGATCCGCGCCAGCTCCCCGTCGGCCTCGGCCAGGACGTCGGCGTCGGCCTCCTCCGCGGCGAGCTCGGCGAGGACCGCGAGGTCGTCGATGCGCTGCTGGAGCCCCCGGAACCGGTCGACCTGGCCCTGGAGACCGGACAGGCGCCCGGTGACGCGGGTGGCGTTGGCCTGGTCGTCCCACAGGTCCGGCGCCGCGACCTGCTCGCCGAGGTCGGCGATCTCGCGCTCCATCCTCGGCAGGTCGAGGACCTGCTCGATGGTGTGCATCGTCGCAGTCAGCTGCTTGATCTCGGCGTCGTAATCGGGTCCAGCCACAAGGAGCAAGGTTACGCACCCCGGGGCGACGGTGCCCAACCGCTGTCGTTCCAGCGACCCCTTCGCAAAGAAAAGTGAACTTCTTTCAGAAAACGGTGTGCGCCCCGTCACAAACCTGCTTGAATCCCCGAACTCCCTCCGCCACGCAGGCTCCCGCGCCTGTCCCTCTCGGGTGGCACCCCCCACCTCACGGGACGGTGACGCATGCTCCCAGCGCCGATCGACAGCCCTACCCCGCCCGGAAACCGCCATCGCGCGGCGACCGCCTTCAAGCGCCGCATGGCCTGGCTGAGTGTCCTCGCGACCGTGGTCGCCACGCTCGTCGCGTCCGGGGGCTCCCCCGCACGCGCCGTGCAGGCGACCGGCGACGAGGTGCCCGCCTGGACCACCGGGTGGTCGTGGACCTACGCGACGGTGTTCAACTACACCGCCGACGGCACGAACGTGACGATCAACGAGAACGTCACCTACACCGTCGCCGGGGTCGAGGACTACCAGGGCCAGCCGGCGTACAAGCTGAACCTGACCGGCACGATCACCGGCGGCAACGGTACGGCGGCCGTCGACGGCGTCGGCAACGCCACGTTGTCGAACTTCTCCGGCACCGTGACCGGCACCCGCTTCATGCGGCGCTCGGACCTCGCGCTGCTGAAGGAGACCCAGGCCCAGGCGCTCGCCGCGAAGGCCCAGGTCTCGATCATCTCGGCGAACATCACCGCCAACATCAACCTCTCGATGGACCCGCGCCGCGGGTGGCGGCTGATCCAGTTCCCCACCGAGGCCGGCAACTCATGGATCAACGACACCACCGTCGACTACACCGGTGGGTTCAGCTACGACGCCGGCTCGCTCGGCGGCACCGGCTCCGACTCCTTCGACGGCAACTTCTCCTTCGCCGGCCCCACGACCGTGGCCAACGAGAGCATCGCCGTCCCGGCGGGCACCGTGAACACGCGCCGCTCGCGTGAGCAGAGCGCGGACGGCAGCACCCGGGCGACGATGTGGTACTCGCCGATCCACCGCAACGCAGGGCGCCTGCTGCTCGAGATCCCGCTCGACGGCGGCTCGCTCACCCTCGACCAGAAGCTCGCCTCGGCCAGCACCCCGGCCCCGTCGACCACGCTGACCAGCGGCATCACGCCGTCGCTCACCTGCGCCGGCGGCGACATCACCATCGCCGGCAAGCTCAGCTCGGGTGCCGCGGGCGTCCCGGTCGCCATCGCGCTCGACAAGTCGCCGGTCACCGCCGGCGCCTCGGCGACGACGTCCACGACCACCACCGCGGGCGGCAACTACACCGCCACCCTGCAGGCACCCTCCGAGTCCGACGGCTACGGCCGTGACGGCGTCCGCGGCAGCTGGGGCGTCGTCGTCACCGCCGGTGGCGCGGCCAGCACCGCCACCGTGCTGGTGACCCCGAAGAACTGCTCGGCACTGACCTACACCGGCGACGTCAGCGCCGCCCAGGGCACCAACGCCACCGTGTCGGCGACGCTCGTCGACAAGGCGGGCGGCAGCGTGGTCGGCAAGACGATCACCTTCGCCCTCTCCGGAGGAGCCACCACGACCGGTACGACGGACGCCAGCGGCGTCGCGTCGGCGTCCATCGCCGTCGCGGGCCCGCCGCGCAGCGCCACCATCACGGCGTCGTACGCCGGCAGCGCGAGCCTCGAGGCCGCCTCCGCCCAGTCCGCGTTCACCGTCGGCGCCATCACGACGTCGACCACGGTCAGCGCCGACCCGTCCGTCGTCACCATCGGCGACCCGGTCCGCTTCCACGCCCACGTCACCCCGTCGCACGGCGGGAACCCGGGCGGCACCGTGCAGTTCCGCGTCAACGGCTCCGACTTCGGTGCGGCCGTCGCGCTGACCGACGGCGAGGCGACCAGCGCCGCGCTCTCCACGCTCGGCCTCGGCGACCACACCGTCGTCGCGGTCTACAACGGCACCAGCGACCACGTCGGCAGCACCTCGGCCGCCGTCACCTTCCGGGTCCGCGAGCCGCTGCGGCCGACCACGACCGCCTCCACCGTCGACCCGTCCAGTGCGGTCTTCGGCCAGCCGGTCACCCTCGGCGCCACGGTCTCCACGGCCACCGGCACCCCGACCGGCGACGTGGTCTTCACGGTCGACGGCAACGAGGTCGGTCGGGCGGCGGTCGCGGCCAACGGTGCCGCGAGCACGACCGTCACCGACCTGCCGGTCGGCAGCAACCCGGTCGTCGCGACCTACGCCGGCGACGACGTGTTCGGGCCCAGCTCGGCCTCGCCGAGGACGGTGACCGTCAGCAAGGCCGCGGTCGAGGTCACCCTCACCGCGTCCGACGACACGACCGTGACCGGCGAGGCCGTCGGCCTCACCGCCACCGTCGCGGTCCTCTCCCCCGGTGGCGGTACGCCGGACGGCACCGTCCAGCTGCTCGTCGACGGCAACGCCACCGGTGCTCCTGTCGCGCTGACCAACGGCTCGGCGAGCTTCGCGCCGCTGACCTCGCTCACCGCGGGATCGCATACCCTGGCGGCGGCGTACTCGGGCAGCGCCCGGTACCTCACCGACTCCGACCAGGTCCAGCAGCAGGTCACGCAGGCCGACACCGCGGTCGCGCTCGTCGCGAACCCGTCGCCGTCGCTGCAGGACCAGGAGGTCCGGTTCACCGCGACCGTCGCGGCGACCAGCCCCGGCTCGGGCTCCCCGACCGGCACAGTGACCTTCTTCGCCGGCAGCGACTCGATCGGCTCGGCGCCGCTGTCCGGTGGCTCCGCGGTGCTCGAGGTCTCCGACCTGGCGCCCGGCTCCTACCAGGTCACCGCCCGCTACGCCGGTGACGACGACTACCGGTCGAGCGAGTCCAGCCCGATCAGCCACACGGTCATCGAGGGCTCCGCGGTCGTCGAGACCACGACCACGCTGACCTCGAGCGCCAACCCGTCGACGTACGGCGAGCTGATCACCTTCCGCGCCCAGGTCGCGGCCGGTGACGGGACCCCCGTGGGCACCGTCCAGTTCTCGGTCGACGGCCAGGACTTCGGCGACCCGGTCGCCGTCGGCTCCGACGGCGTCGCCGAGAGCGCGACGCTCGCCTCGCCGGACCCCGGCGACCACACGGTGATCGCGGCGTTCACCCCGCAGCCGGGCTTCTCCGGCAGCGGCGACATCCTCACCCAGACCGTCCGGGCAGCCGGGGTGGACGTCGACCTGACGTCGACCGACGCCGACGCCCAGGTCGGTGACGAGGTGCGGTTCCACGCCGCGGTCTCCTCGCAGGTGACCGGGACGGGCGTCCCCACCGGGTTCGTCCAGTTCTCGGTCGACGGCCAGCCGGTCGGCGACGCGGTCGAGCTCGTGGACGGCGAGGCGAGCAGCCCCGCGGTCGACGACCTCACGCCGGGCGCCCACACGGTCACGGCGCTGTACTCCGGCGACGTGCACTTCGCCCCGGCGCTCGCCGAGATCGGCCAGTCGGTGTCGAAGGTCGCCACCACGACCAACCTGACGCTCTCGTCGGGTGTCACCACCTACGGCGACAACCTGCGGCTGACCGCCCGGGTCCAGCCGGCCACCGGTGACCTCGGTGTCCCGACCGGCACGGTGACCTTCTACGCCGACGGCCAGGCGATCGGGTCCGTCCCGGTCGCACCGGTCGCCGGTGGCAGCGCCGAGGCCTCGCTCGACACGGCCGCCCTGACCGCTGGTGCCCACCAGCTGAAGGCTGTCTACAACGGCAGCCCGACCCACAGCGGCAGCACCTCCACGGTCCGCAGCGTGACCGTCGCCAAGCGCGCGACGGCCGTGAAGGCCGAGGCGGCGGTGGTCTCCCTGACCCCGCTGGGCCTGCCCCTGGGGCAGCTCCGGGTCACGGTCACCGCCGGTGGCAGCCCGCTCGCCGGCGTACCGGTCGAGTTCAAGGTCGGCGCCAACGTCGTGTGCGTCGCTCCGACCAACGCGGTGGGCGTCGCGACCTGCAACGCCGCCTCGCAGCTGGTGGCCCTGGTCCTGAACGCGGGCTACACCGCGAGCTTCCTCGGGGACGCCAACCACCTCTCGTCCACGGCGCGCGGCGCCATCCTCAAGTGAGTCCGGCCATGGTGAAAGGAAATCCCGTGCGCAGACTGATCTCCCTCGTCGCTGCGTCGACGCTGGCCCTCGGCACCCCGGTACTGCTGGCCTCGTCGGCAGCAGCCGACATCACAGCACCCGCGGCGAACGCGGTGCTCCGTGGCAACGCCACCATCTCGGCGGGTGGCGCCTCCGACGGCACCGGCTGCCTCAGCGGCAGCAGCCCGCAGACCACGCTGCAGCTGATCAACAGCGGCAACACGGTCGTCTTCGAGAGCGTGCAGGGCGGGACCGGCGCCAAGTCGGCCACCTTCGACACGCACGCCTACGCCAACGGCGCCTACACGGCGCGGGCGATCGAGCGGAAGCGCTCCGGCTTCCTCTACTGCACCAACAGCACCAACACGACCAACCGGTCGGTGACGATCGACAACATCACCCAGCTCGCCTACACCGGCGCGACCGAGGGCCCGCAGAACACCTCGGTCACGGCGAAGGCGACGCTCACCGACCCCAACCTGGCGTCCTCCGTGGTGCCCGGCCAGACGGTGACCTTCTCGCTGTCGGGCGGTACGTCCGTCAACGCCACGACCGACGCCAACGGCGTCGCCACGGCGTCGCT
Source organism: Nocardioides sp. Root240 (assembly GCF_001428825.1). Lineage (GTDB taxonomy): Bacteria > Actinomycetota > Actinomycetes > Propionibacteriales > Nocardioidaceae > Nocardioides. The sequence continues at coordinate 379,705 of NZ_LMIT01000013.1, forward strand.
GCCGATCTCCGGTCCGCCGCGCTCGGCGAGCGTCACCGCGTCCTTCGCGCAGACGTCGTTCTACAAGCCGTCGTCGGCCTCGACGCCCTTCACGGTGCAGAAGAACCCGTCGACGACCACGGTCGTGCAGCCGACCCCGGTCGTGCACGGCCAGGCAGCGTCCTTCACCGCGCAGGTGGTCCGGGTCAACGGGACCAGTGATCCGACCGGCACCGTCCAGTTCACCATCGACGGCGACGACTTCGGCACCCCCGTCGCGGTGAGCGGCGGTACGGCGACGTCGGGCTCCATCGCGACGCTCAGCACCGGCAACCACGCCATCGGCGCCCGGTTCAACGGCGACGGCAACCTGCTCGCCAGCACTGCGACCGACAAGACGTTGGTCGTCGGCAAGGCGCCCACCTCGACGGTGCTGACCAGCACCGGATCGCCGACCGTCACCGGCCAGGCCGTCACCTTCAGCGCCGAGGTCGACGTCGTCGCCCCCGGCGCCGGCGACCCCGCCGGCGGTGTCCAGTTCACCATCGACGGCGACCCCTACGGCACCGCGATCCCGCTCGACGGCGACACCGCCGAGCTGACCGTGAGCAACCTGACGCCCGGCAACCACGACGTGCAGGCGACGTACAACGGCAACGCGGACTTCGCCTCCAGCAGCTCGGCGACGCTCACCCATGGCGTCAACCGCGCGGACACGAGCCTCGCGCTCAGCAGCTCGAACGACGACGCCGTCGCGGGCGAGCCGCTCACCTTCACCGCCGAGGTCGACGTGGTCGGTCCCGGCACGGGTCAGCCGACCGGCACCGTCCAGTTCTTCGCCGACGGTGACCCGATCGGTGCCCCGGTGCCGCTCAACAACGGCACCGCGGTCTCCCCGGCCACCGGCCTCGACGCCGGCGAGCACGTCATCACCGCCAACTACGAGGGTGACGACAAGTTCGCGGGCGCCGCGGACAGCCTCGACCAGGAGGTCGCGGCGGCACACACCACCACCGCCGTCACCACCTCGCCGAACCCCTCGGTCGTCGGCCAGGAGATCACCGTCTCCGCGACCGTCAGCCCGGTCAGCCCTGCCACGGGCACCCCGGAGGGGGCGGTCCAGTTCGAGATCGACGGCCAGCCCGGTCCGTTCGCGACGCTGGTCGACGGTGCCGCCGAGATCCAGCTCAGCACGCTGGCCCGCGGTGCGCACACGGTGAGGGCGACGTACCTCAGCGCCGACCCGAACTTCGTCACCAGCACCTCGCCGGTGGCCAACCACACCGTCAACAAGGCGTCGACCAAGACGGTCGTCTCCAGCTCGGCGCCGGTGTCGGCCTTCGGCCAGCCGGTGACCTTCACCGCGGCGGTCTCGGTCCTCGCCCCCGGCGCGGGCTCGCCCTCCGGGACGATCACCTTCACCGACGGCAGCACCGTCCTCGGCACGGCCGACGTCGACTCCAGCACCGGCGGCGTCGGCTCGATCACCGTGGACGACCTCGGTGTCGGGCAGCACGCGATCGTGGCGACGTACGACGGCGACAACAGCTTCAACGGCAGCAACGGCTCGGTCGCGCAGAAGGTCCAGCGGGCCCAGACCTCGACCGTCGTGACGTCGTCGGCGAACCCCTCGCAGTCGGGCCAGGGCGTGCGCTTCACCGCGCAGGTCAGCCCGGTCGCCCCGGGCGCCGGCAACCCGACCGGCACCGTCCAGTTCACGGTCAACGGCGCCAACCTCGGTGGTCCGGTGGCCGTGGCGAACGGCTCGGCCCAGAGCAACGCGTTCAGCTCGCTGTCGCCCGGCACCTACCGGATCTCCGCGGTCTACAGCGGTGACTCCCGGTTCGTCGCCAGCACGGGCGTGCTCGACCAGGGCAACGGCCAGAACGTCGCCAAGGGTTCGACGAGCACGGCGCTGGAGTCCGACGACGCGACCTCCGACCACGGCCAGACGGTGACCTTCACCGCCACGGTCACGGCACTCGCCCCGGCCACGGGCAAGCCCACCGGCACGGTCCAGTTCTGGCGCGGCGGCACCCTGCTCGGCGCGACCGGCCTGACGCCGGCCTCGGCGGCGGGGACCAGCACGGCGTCGTTCGCGACGGCGGCGCTGGCGCCCGGACAGCACGAGGTCCGTGCGGTCTACGTCGGCAACTTCAACTTCGAGGGCAGCACCGCCACGACCACGCAGACGGTCGGCTCCGTCGGCACGGTCACCGGCATCGCCTCGGACGCGAACCCGATCGTGTACGGCGACACGGTGACCCTCACCGCCACCGTCGCGAACGGTGCCCCCGGTGCGAGCACCCCGACCGGCTCGGTCGTGTTCCGCTCCGACGGCAACGTCCTCGGCTCGGCCGACCTGTCCACCTCCGGCGGCGCGACCACGGCGTCCCTCGAGGTCGAGGGCCTGACCGGCGGCAACCACGAGGTCACCGCGACGTACAGCGGCGACGGCTCGCACGCCACCAGCACGTCCCCGGTGCTGCTGCAGGTGGTGGACCGCGCGACCCCGACGCTGGTGGCGCACGACGTGGCGGACATGCCGCAGGACAACTGGTCGCGCGTGGAGGCGAACCTGTACGGCCTGGGCGGCGTGCCGCTCGCCGGTCAGGCGATCACCTTCACCACGGCCCCGTTCCAGGCCGGTCAGTGCGACCGGGTGACGGACGCGAACGGCTACGCCATGTGTGACGCGCCGATGCGGATCGGTGCGCTCATCCTGCAGGGCTTCGAGGTGTGGTTCGCCGGCAACCAGAACTACGCCCCGGCCCACGCGTCGATGGTCTGGGAGGACCCGAACGACTGAGCCATCCCCCTCCCCCACGAGAGCTGCCCGTGGCGACTTCGGTCGCCTCGGGCAGCTCTTCTTTTACTTGCCTGTTCCTGCCAATTCGCCTTCGCCGGGGCGGTTCGGCTGTTTCAATCGACGGATGCTCCTGGTACGTCGCCTGCTCGTCGCCCTGCTCCTGACGGCGCCGCTCGTCGCCACCGGCCCGGTGCCGCTGCCGGCCGCGCGGGCCGACGACGGGCGGGAGCCGGCCTATCTCGTGCTCTCCCCGCACGAGATCTGGTCGTTCTACGGCGATCCCGTCGACGTGACGGTCTACGGCCTCTCGGAGGCGGGCCCGGTCCTCAGTCCGGTCACCGTGTTCGCGAGCGGTCGCGCGGTCGGAACTGCTGCGCTCGAGCCCACCGGCAACGCCTGGAGCGAGGCGCACTTCACCTTCCCCGGGCATCTCGAACCCGGCTCCTACACGCTCTACGCCACGTTCGCTGGAGACGACCGGTTCGCCCCGGCATCGACGCACGAGTACCCCTACGACGTGGTGCCTGCCGAGACCTCCGTCAGCGTGACCGCGAGTCCGGCCACACCGTGGGCACAGCAGCGCGTCACGGTGACCGCCACGGTCACTCCGTCGACCGACGCCGCGGAGCTGACGGGGACCGTCACCTTCCGTGACCGCGACGACGTCGTTGCCGTCCGTCCCGTCGGGGAGGACGGCACAGCGAGCGTCACGACCGAGGTGCCGGCGGGTTCGACCAGGATCGTCGCCAGGTACTCGGGGGACGCCCACTTCGAGTACTCCGAAGGACAGGTCGACCTCTACGGACGCCTCGTCCCGACCACCACCTCCGTCACCCACCAGGGCGGCTCGTTGACCTACGGCGACCCTGTACACCTCGACGGCCTGGTGACCTCCACCGTCGCGGACATGGGCGCCCCGACCGGCGGCGCAGTCACCTTCACCGTCGACGGGCACGCGGTCGGCACCGTTGCTCCCGTTCCCGGCGCCGGCGTGACCTCCCTCGCCGGTCTCGACCTCGACACCCTCGGCGCCGGGCCGCACCGGGTCGGGGCGTCGTACGGATCCAGTCCGGGGTTCGAACCCAGCACCGCGACGTCCTTCGACCTCGTGGTCGCGAAGCGCGCGACCACGATGAGCGCCGCGCCCGTGTTCCTCGGCCTGAACCCCTTCGCGATGCCGAACGGCGTGCTCCGCGCGACGGTGCGAGGCGGGGGCACGGTGACAGCCGGGCTGCCGGTGACGTTCACGGCCGGCAGGACCGCGCTCTGCACGGCGACCACGGACGCCTCCGGCGTCGCGATCTGCGACGCCCGCACCCAGAAACTGGCGCTGACGCTCAACGGCGGGTACGTCGCGACCTTCGCCGGCGACGCCAACAACCTCGGCTCGTCCGCACGCGGCAACCTGGTCGGCTGACCTCACTCCTCCGGATCGACGACCGCGGAGCCGACCGAACGGACCGACGGCCGCTCCGGGCCGCCCGGGAGCGAGAGCGGCAGGTCGACCGGCGCGACCAGCTCGACGACCACCCGGTCGCCGTCGACGTGCACGACCGCCCGGAGGCCCGGGTGGTCCTGCTCGGCCCCGGAGTCGCGGAGGTAGGCCCGCACGGCCCGCTCGGCCTCGCGGTCGCTGATCGCGAGGTCGTCGCGGGCGAGTCCGCCGTCGTACGCGTCCCTGCCCTGCGCACCGAGGTCGGCCCCCTGCAGCGCGGCGCCGTCGGCCAGCTCGTCGAGTCGCTGGCGGGCGAGGAAGGCGGCGCTCGCGTCGACCACGACGGCGACCAGCAGCAGGATCACCGCCATGAACGCGATGATCAGCGGCGTCGAGCTGCCGCGCTCGTCACGAATCATCGGCGGTCGATCTCCTGGTAGCGGCCGATCGGGACGGTGTGCTCGGCGCTGAGCCGGAAGGTCGGCGCCCCGCTGCCGAGCACGTCGGGCAGCAGCGGCAACCGCACGGCCGACGTGATGCGGACGGTGATCACGGAGGTGCCGCTGTGGCACTGGTGCGGGTACGGCGAGCAGGTCACCGTGACGCTGAGCGGCACGTCGTGCAGGCCCTGGTCGGCGAGCGTCTGGCGTGCGACCACCAGCGCCCGCCGCTCCCCCACGGCGTCGTCGGGCGCGAGGGCGTAGGCGCGCGCCGCGGCCCGTGCCGCACCGCTCACGCCGAACGAACCGCGCTGCACCTCGAACACCGACAGCACGATCCACAGCAGCGGGAGCAGGAGCAGCACGCCCATCCAGATCACCTCGACCAGGCCGCTGCCACGCTCGTCCGCGCGTCGCCGACGGCTCACCGCGGGTCCTCCACGACCGCCCGCCCAAAGACCGTGAACTCGACGGCCGGGCCGCCGAGGCCGAGCGCCGGGACCTTCGCGTGCACGCTGATCTCCACCGCCGGGGCACCGGCGACCGTGACCCGGCGTACGTCGACGTCCTCGGCGTACCGGCCGCCCACCGACTCCGCGATCTGCTCACGCGTCCGCGCCACCCCGTCGCCGGGACTGCTGCCCGACGTCGCTGCCAGCCGGGCGCCCTCGGACGCCGCGGCCGCGAGGGTGGTGCGCACGTGCAGCACCAGCGCGACCTGCAGGATCCCGAGCACGACCGGCAGCAGGACCACCGTGACGAGGGTGAAGTCGACGAGGGCCGAGCCGCGCTGGTCGTGGCGGCGCCTGCCCATCCCCTCCCTCACCTCACCGAGTTGAGCGCCGACTGAAGGATCGCGAGCAGCTGCGGCCGGGCGAGGCCGAAGATCGCCACGCCGAGGCCGATGGTCATCACGGTCACCAGGACCCAGCCCGGTACGTCGCCGCGCTGGTCGTGCTGGCCCGGGGCCCGCCATCGTCGGCGGAGCAGGTCGATCGGAGTGCGCACGGTGTTTCCTTCCCGAGAGGTGCGAGGTCAGTAGCTGAGCGAGAGGCCGATGAATCCGGGCCAGAAGGCGAACATGACGGTGACGGGTAGGACGAGGAAGACGACGGGGACCAGCATCAGGATCTCCTTGCGCGAGGCCTGCTCGATCAGCGCGCGACGACCCGCCTCGCGGACGTCGGCGGCCTGCGCGTGCAGCACGTCGGCCAGCGGGGTGCCCCGTTCGACCGCCACCGCGATCCCGTGCGCGAAGCGCGCCACGATCGGCACCCCCGTCGTCGCCGCCAGGTGGTCGAAGGCGTCGGCGACCGGGTCGCCCGTGCGGATCCGGGCGAGCACCTCGGAGAGGTCGCGCGACAGCTCGCCGCCGCTGCGGCGCACGACCCTCCCGAGCGCCGCCACCGGGGCCTCCCCCGCGGCGACACTGAGCGCGAGGAGCTCGGCGATCGTCGGGAACTCCGCCACGATCGCGGCCTCCCGCGCGCGGACCTGCGCACTCAGCCGGTTGTCGCGCAGCAGCACGCCGAAGACGAAGGCGACGCCGCACACCACCAGCAGCGGCAGCGGGTTGCCGGGGCGGCTCCACGTGCGCAGCAGGCCGTAGGCGGCGGCGATCCCGAAGCCCGCGAGCCCCCAGAGGACCTGCTGCACGCGGAACTCGTGGACCGTCAGGTCGAGCCCGGCCCGCCCGAGGCGGCGGCGCACCGACGGGGTCCCACCGAGCACCCGCTCCACCGCGTCGGCCGCCCGGCGCAGCGCGGGGCCGAACACCGCCGCGACGACATTGCCCGGCACGACCGCCGCCGGGGCTCGCCGGGCGGGGGTCAGGTCGCGGACGTAGGGCAGCACGCGCGCCTCGAGTCGGGGGCGCCGGATCGCCGCGACCCGTGCGACGACGAGGGCCACGCCGGCCGTCGTACCGAGTCCGATGAGCCCGCCCCACATGGCCGGGCTCACCGGAGTACTCGGTGCTCGACGGGCAGTCGGCCGAGCCGGGTCATCAGCCGGTAGGCCACGACGCAGACGACGGCGCCGAGCGTGAGCACCACCGCGCCGGCCGGCGACTGGTAGCGCTCGATCACGGTGCGCTGGGTGGACATGACGAGCAGCACGACCCACGGTGCGGCCACGCCGACGCGCGCGCCGTTGACCGCCCAGGACTGGCGGGCCTCGAGCTCGGAGCGGGTGCGGAGGTCGTCGCGCAGGTAGCTCGACAGGTTCCTGAGCAACCTCCCGAGCTGACCACCGCCGACCTCGCGCGCGATCCGCAGGCCCTCGACGACGCGGTCGCCCACGGGGTCGGCCAGCCGGTCCTTGAGCCGGTCGAGGCAGTCGCCGAACCGCCCCGAGACCTGGTAGTCGAGCGCGAACGCGTCGAACGCCGGCCGCAACGGCTCCGGGCCGCGCACCGCCAGCGCCGCGACGGCGTCGGGCAACGACATCCCGGCCCGTACGGCGGAGGCGAGGTCGTCGACGGCCTCGGGCCACACCTCCGCGAGCTCCCGCTGCCGCCGGCGCGCACGACCCTTCACGACGGCGTACGGCAGGTAGCCCGCGAGGACGCCGAACACCAGCGCGACCGGCACGGCCCGCGTGGTGCCCAGGACCAGCACCGCCGCGGTGAGTCCGGCGCCGAGGCAGAGGGCGACGAGCGACCTCGGCGAGACATCGCGGAGGCCGGCCTCGGCGAGCAGCTCGCCGGTGCGACCCCTGCGTGGACGGGCCGGTCGCTCCTCGCGCGGCTGCTGGAAGGCCGACCAGACCAGCAGCAACCCGACCCCGACGCCGAGCCCGACGAGCGCCCCCATGCTCAGCCGGCCCCGTTGAGCAGGCGGACGACGTCGGTGCCGGTGCGGTGGAAGTGCTCGAGCCGCGGCGGCAGCCCGATCCCCCGCTCCAGCCGTCCGTCGCGCCACTCGAACACGGGCTCGGTCTCGATGACGTCGCCCTCCATCCGCCCCGGCACGGCCACGATCTCGACCACCCGCCGCGCCCCCGAGGGGTCGAGCGCGAGGTGGACGACGAGGTCGACCGACGCCGCCACGGTCGGGACGACGAAGCGGGCCGAGATGTTCTCCCCGGCCAGCAGCGGCAGCGTGCAGGCCTTGGTGAGCGCCTCGCGGGCGCTGTTGGCGTGCAAGGTGCACATCCCCGGGAGCCCGGCGTTGAGGGCCAGCAGGAGGTCGAGGCACTCCTCGGACCGGACCTCACCGACGATGATCCGGCTCGGCCGCATGCGCAGCGACTCCTTCACGAGGTCGCGGAGCCGGATCTCACCGGTGCCCTCGAGGCCTTCCTGCCGCGTCTGGAGGGCGACCCAGTCCGGGTGCGCGAACCGGATCTCGAAGACCTCCTCGGCCGAGATCACCCGCTCCCCACCGGGGATCGCGGCCGCCAGGCAGTTGAGCATGGTCGTCTTGCCGGCCTGGGTCCCTCCGGTCACGAGGATGTTCAACCCGGCCCGCACGGACGCCTCGAGGAAGTGCGCGGCGGGGGCCGTCAGCGTGCCGAGCTCGACCAGCTCCGAGAGCCGCGTGGCACGGACGACGAACTTGCGGATGTTGACCGCCGAGAACCCGCGCGAGATGCCCTGGAGCACGACGTGCAACCGGTGACCCGCCGGCAGCATGGCGTCGACGAACGGCCGGCTGAGGTCGATCCGCCGCCCGGTGCTCTTCAGCATCCGCTCGACGAGCTCGGTCACCTGGGCCTCGGTCAGCACCAGGTTGGTCAGCTCGTGGCGCCCCTGCCGTGCGATGAACACCCGGTCCGGGCTGTTGATCCACAGCTCCTCGACGGTCGGGTCGTCGAGGTACGGCTGCAGCGGTCCGAAGCCCGCGACCCGCGCGACCAGCTCCGCCACCAGTGCGTCGGCGTCGGCGACGGGGGCGACCACGCCGGTGAGGCTGCGCTCGTCGTGGGCGCGGACCAGGCCGGTGGCGAGGCGTCGTACGGCCGGGACCTCGTGCTGCGGGTCGATGCCGTCACGTCGTACGGCGGCGCGGAGGTCCTCGTCGAGGCGCGCGACCACGTCGTCGGACGCCGGCGCGGACCCGACGCCGGGCGGCAGGGTCGGCTGCAACAGGGCCATGGCGACTCCCCCGAGATAGGACTGCTGTGGCTGCGTGAACCGTAAGCCACACCGCGCGATTGCGGTAGGGGTGGCGCCGGCGCCCTGTGGAGGACCGCCCCCTACGCGAGAACTCTCTGCTGGACGCCCGCCCGGGGTAGGTTCACAGGACCCGAAGCCCCACCCCCCCAGCAGCGAGCGAGACCACCATGCAGCCGACCGACACCCTGGACGGCATGCTCGCGTTCAACGCCAACTGGACCGGGCGCGACCGCGAGACCCTGAGCCGCGTGGCGAGCGCCGCCTCGATCACGGACTGGCGCTACTTCAAGAACGGCAACCGTCCGGGCTACTGGGGCAGCAACGCCGCGGGCGAGCGCCTGGTGTGGGTGATGGCCGGCCGGGTGCGGGTGCACGCCGACCACGCGTCGACGACCGTGCCGCTGCTGGCCGAGTCGGGCCTGGACCCCCAGCCGACCGCCACCGAGCCGTGGGCGAGCCACGAGGTCCTCCTCAGCAACGCCGGCGGGACGGGCCGGGCCCGGGGCGCCACCACGTCCAACGCCGATGCCGCCATCGCCGCGGTGCCCGTGCTGCGCGCGGCCGCACTGGCCAACCAGACCCTGACCTACGCCGAGTTCGCCGAGGCGGTCGGCACCGTCCCGCGCAACGCCGGCGCCGTCCTGAAGATCTTCATGATCAGTGGCGAGGACGCGCGTCGGGCGGCGTTCGTCGTCGACCCCGCCACGGGTGAGCCGAGCCACGGCCACACCAGTACGGCGCCCGCCGAGGCGCGGGCTGCGGCGCACCGCCTGGCCCGGCTGCTGCACGGCGACGACTGAGGGCTGCTCAAACGGCGGGAGCCGGACCGGCACCTCGCCGCCAGTGGCTGGGCGCGACCTCGTGCTTGCGCTTGAAGGCCCGGCTGAAGGCCTCCTCCGACTCGTAGCCGACGCGCCGCGCGATCGCGGCGACGCCGAGGTCGGACGTGGCCAGCAGGTCCTGGGCGACGTGCATCCGCCAGGCGGTGAGGTAGCGGATGGGCGGGACGCCCAGCACCGCACGGAAGTGCTCGTCGAGGACCGTCTCGGAGGAGCAGGCCAGCGCGGCCAGCTCAGCGACCGTCCACTTGTGCCCGGGGTCGCGGTGGATGCGGGCCAGGGCAGGCGCCAGGACCGGGTCGCGGAGCGCGCGCAGGAAGCCGACGGTCGAGGCGGGCGCCTCGGCGAGGTGCAGCTTGAGCACCTCGGTGAGCAGCTGCTGGACGAGGTGCGGCGGAGTCGCGCCGTGGTCGGGGGCGTCGAGCGCGGTCTGCGACAGGGCGTAGTCGAGGCTGGCCCGGACCCAGTGCGCGGCCGGGCCGCGGGGACTCACGACCAGCACCTTGGGCAGCGCGCGCAGCTCGGGGTCGAAGAGGACCGAGTCCGGGACGAGGTAGCCGCACACGACGTGGGTGAGCGCGCCGCCGCGACCGTGCTCGATGAAGGGCATCGAGGTCCAGGGCGGCGGCGGGACGAGCGCGAGGGCCTCGACCACCTCGGCGTCCTCGGTGCCGCCCATGACGTGCGGGTCGCCGTACGGCAGCACGATCACGTCGCCCTCGTCGGCCCAGTGGCGGTCGCCGTCGACCTCGATCCAGCACCGCCCTGCGGCGACGACGTGGAACGGGACGATCCGCCGGGCGTGCGGGGCGAGCACGCGGCCCAGGTCGGCGTTGGGCGCGGAGCGGTAGGCCCAGCCCTCGGTGTACTGCGCGTGCAGGAAGATCGCGCCCTGCAGCCGGAGCTGCGCGAGGGCGTCGTCCAGCCCCGCGGCGGGGTCACGATCATCCATCGCGGCCCCTCGGTCATGGTCGGTGTGCGACGGGGGCACGAGGCTGAGTGTGACAGCAAGAGCCACCACCCGACAGGAGAAGACGATGCCCCTCTTCATGGACGTCCACGAGACGATGCCCGACGGCGCCACCGCCGCCGACGTGGCCGGCGCCCACGCCGAGGACCTGAAGGTCCAGGCGCAGTACGGCGTCGAGTACAAGAGCTACTGGGTCGACGAGACCAACGGCAAGATCTTCTGCCTGGTCGAGGCCCCGGACGCCGAGACCGCGGCCCGCGTGCACCGCGAGGCGCACGGCCTCGAGGCCGACCACATCTACCCGGTGGTCGTCGGCTCCTGAGCCTCCGGGCTGCGATCATGACGGCATGAGTCCCGCCCGTGACGCCCTCGACCGCTGGATCGCGTCCGGCGGCCAGTGGGACGTCGTGGCGGAGCAGGGCGACCGGGTGACGGTCGCCCTGTGCACGTGCGGGGGCGGCGAGGAGATGGACCGCGTCGTGCTGGACCGCGCCGAGCTGCCGATCCTCGACCAAAGGCCTGCACCGCCCGGGCGTCCCCTCTAGCCTTGGCCGGGTGTCCGGAGGCGATCAGGTGAGCGAGGTTCCCTTCCGGGTCCTCGGACCGATCGAGGTCCTCGACGCGACGGGCGCGCCGATCGACGTGGGGTCACCGCGGCACCGCGAGACGCTGGCGGCACTTGCGGTCGACGCCGGACGCGTCGTCTCGACCGACATGCTGCTCGACCGGGTGTGGGGCGAGACCGGCCGCGGCGGCACGCTGGCCAACCTGCAGGCGGTGATCTCCCGGCTGCGGGCGCGGTTGCGCGACGCCGGCGTGCCGGCGGAGATCGTGACGGCACCGCCCGGCTACCGGCTCGAGATCCCCGACGGGGCGCTCGACGCCGACCGGCTGACGGCCGGCGTGGAGCGGGCGCGGGAGGCGCTGGGGGCGGGCGACGAACCGACGGCACGGACGGCACTCGAGCGCGCGCTCGCGTGGTGGCGCGGGGAGCCCTTCGCCGACGTACCGCAGCCGTTCGCACGGGCCGAGGCGCTGCGCCTGGAGGGTGTGCGGCTCACCGGGGAGGAGCTCGCGGCCGAGCTCGACCTGCGGGCCGGGCACGCGGCCGGTGCGGTGGCCCGGCTGCAGGAGCTCGCGGCGCAGCACCCGTTGCGGGAGTCGGTGCGCGGCCAGCTGATGAGAGCGCTCTACCTCGCGGGCCGGCAGGCCGACGCCCTCGAGGAGTACGGCGCCCTGCGCACCCGCCTCGTCGAGGACCTCGGCGTGGACCCGGGCCCCGCGGTGCAACGGCTGTACCAGCAGATCCTCGAGCAGGACCCCGCCCTGCGCCCCGCCGCGGCCGCGCCGATGGCAACGCTCACCTCGAAGCCGAAGCCGCCGAGCGGCATCCCGTCCACCCTGCTGCTCGGAGACCTCGTCGGACGCGACCGCGACGTCGACTACCTCGTCGGCCTGCTCCGCGCACCGACGTCGCGGCTGGTGACGGTCACCGGCGTCGGTGGCTGCGGGAAGACGCGCGTCGCGCTGGCGGTGGCGAGCGCGGCAGAGGAGCACTTCGCTGACGGCGCCGTGCTCGTGCCGTTGGCACCGCTTCGCGACCAGACCGCCGTGATCCCGGCGATCGCGCACGCGGTCGGCGTCGCGGAGGGCGGCGACCCGTTCGCGGCCCTGCTGGACCTGTTGCGGGACCGTGAGCAGCTGCTGCTGCTCGACAACGCCGAGCACCTGGTCGACGCGTGGCCGGAGGTGGCAACCCTGGCCGCCGCCTGCCCGGGCCTGCGCATCCTCGTCACGAGCCGGACGCCGCTGCGGGTGCGCGGCGAAGTGCTCTACCCGCTGACCCCGCTCGACCAGCACGCCGCGGCCGAGCTTTTCGTGACCCGCGCCGCCGCGGTCGCCACGGGCCGGGCCTTCGTGCCCGACGACCCGGACGTCGTCCAGCTCGTCCACCGCCTCGCCGGCATCCCGCTGGCGATCGAGCTCGCCGCGGCACGCGTCCGCCTGCTCGCGCCGGCCGCGATGCTCGCGCGGCTCGACGAGGTGATGGCCGCCGAGGGCGCCCGCGACCTGCCTCCGCGCCAGCGCACCATGCGGGCGGCGATCGACTGGAGCTTCGAGCTCCTGTCCCCCGCCGAGCAGGCAGCGTTCCCCCGGCTCGCCGTGTTCGTCGGCGGGTTCGGGCTCGATGCTGCGGCCGCCGTGCTGGCCGACCTCGACGGCGGTGGCAACCTGCTCGCCCTCCTGGACGCGCTGGTGGAGCAGTCACTGCTCATCGTGGACCCGCACGGCGCACTCGGACCGCGTTTCCGCCTGCTCGAGCCGGTCGCGCAGTACGCCCTGACCCGGCTCTCCGCCGACGACGAGCGGGTCGCCAGGGACGCGCACCTGCGCCACTTCACGGGTCTGGCCGCCCACTACGAGCCGTCGCTCCGCGGCCCCGGCACGGTGGAGACCCTCGCCGGCATCGAGCTGGAGCACGCCAACATGGTGGCCGCGATCGAGTGGTCGCTGGTGTCCGGACAGCCCGACCTCGGCGGCTGGCTCGGCTGGCACCTCTGGCTGTTCTGGTGGGTCCGCGGCGCGCTGCGCGAGGGCCGCCGCCTCATGGAGGCCGTGCACGAGGTCGCGACCGACGACCTGATCCGGGTGCGGGCGGGCGCGGTCGCTGCCGCGCTGGCCTTCGCGCAGGGAGACCTGGCGTTCGCGCGCGAGCAGTGGACGACGAGCTCCGACCTCGCGCGCCGGATCGGCGACGTCGACGGCCTGCCCTACGCGTACGGCGGCATCGGCCTGGTCGCGCTTGCCGAGGACGACCTCGACTCCGCGGTCGCCGTCTTCGACGAGACCATCGCGCTGACCGAGTCCGCCGGGCTCGAGGGCGAGTGGTTGTGGACCCTGTCCCACGTGTGGCTCGGCACCGTCGAACTGCTGCGCGGGGAGGCCGACCGTGCGGCCTCGCTGGTCGACGACGCCGTGGCCGCCGGGCGCCGCCGCCACGACCCCCTCGCCGTCTACATCGCGCTGTTCACCGCCGTCCAGGTCTCCGTGGTCCGCGGCGACTTCCGTCGTGCCCGCGACCAGATCGCCGAAGGCGTGCGGCTCAGCCAGGAGACGCGCGACCACGCCAACCTCGCCTACCTGCTGGAGGCGCTGGCCGTGGTCGAGTCCCTCGACCGCGACGGCGACCTCGCGCGGGTCGGGGTGCTGCGCGGTGCGGCAGCCGAGCTGCGCGCCGGAGCGGGCGGCAACGTCTACGGCTACTACCGCCCGGACGAGGCGCTGATCGAGCAGGCGTCCGCGACCGCGCGGGCGAGCCGTGGTCCGTCGTACGACGAGGACATGGCCGCCGGTCGTGCCCTCGACGTGGCGGCCATGGAGGCCCTCGCGCTGCGGGACTGACCCCCGGGCCGGCGCGTCCGCCGCGCGACCTCGTCCCGACCACCGGTCGCAAGCCGACCGCAAGCGCGCTCCAAGCGCCCCCGGACAGGCTCGGCCCATGAGCACCGAACCCGACCCCTGGCTGCCCGCCGGCTGGGTCCACCCGACCCGTGTCGCGTTGACCGACGGCCACCACCTACGGCCGATGGGGCCCGCCGACGTCGAGCTGGACCTGCCTGCCGTGCGCAGCTCCCGCGAGCGCCTCTGGACGATCTACGGCCAGGCCTGGGGCTGGCCACCTGCCCACCTGAGCCGCGACGCGGACATCGACGACCTGGCCCACCACGCGGCCGAGACCGAGGCGCACGAGTCGTTCCTCTACGGCCTCTTCGACACCGGGGAGACCGCCCTCCTCGGCTGCGTCTACGTCGACCCGCCGAGCAAGGTGGGCGCCGACGCCGAGATCTCGTGGTGGGTGGTCGACGCCCTGCTCGGTTCGGACCTCGAGGCCTCGCTGGATGCCTTCGTCCCGCAGTGGATCGCCGCCGCCTGGCCCCTCACCCGCCCTCGGTACGTCGGCCGCGACCTCACCTGGGCCGACTGGCTCGCCCTGCCCGACCTCGTCGAGGAGACGGCGTGAGGCCGCGCGCCCTGGCCCGGCTGGTGGGCGGCCTCACCGCTGCCGGCCTCGGCCTGTTCCCCCTGACGTTCGCCGCGCCGGCCCACGCCGGCCAGGTCAACGTCACGATCGGCATCCAGGGCTCGGGATTCGTCCGGGTCGTCGAGGGATCCCTCGAGGACGGCGGCGCCGACACCTGCGACCAGAGCCAGAACCTCGACCACCGTGTGGTGCTGACCTGTGCACGGATCCGCAACGAGGAGCCCTTCGAGGCATGGGTGTGGCTTCGCCCCTCCGTGCTCTACTCGCCGCCGTACTGGGAGTTCACGGAGTGGCAGGGCTGCGACCAGCTCCGTGAGCGCAGCGGTGTCCAGGAGTGCGGCGTCGGCTCCTCCGCGTTCGGCACCAACGGCAAGTTCCCGGTCGCGGTCTTCCGCGACACGAAGGCGCCCGTCGTCAGCAACGTGCAGGCGATCCAGACCCCGCTCACCCAGGGTGGCTTCCGCTTCAGCTGGAGCCACGAGGGCGCGACGCGCAACGAGTGCCGGATCGACGGCGCCCCCTGGGCGACCTGTGCCACGCCGACCGACGTGCTCCTCGCCGAGGGCGCCCGCAGCTTCGAGGTCCGCGCCGAGGACGCGTCCGGCAACCTCAGTGAGGTCCGGCGGATCGAGGTGCGGTCGGTCGACACCGACCTGTACGGCAGGCCCGGCGAGCTGGTGAACAGCAGGACCGCTCAGTTCTGGTTCGCCACGCAGGCCGGCAACGCCTACGACTGCGCGCTCGACGGCGTGGAGGTCCCCTGCACCAACGAGGGTCAGGTCCGCTTCGACAACCTCGGTGACGGCGTGCACGCCTTCTCGGTCGGCGCGCGCTACGGCAGCTGGTACGACCCGACCCCGGCGCGCTGGACGTGGACCATCGACACCGCCGCTCCGGAGACCACCATCGACGGCGGACCCGCCGAAGGCAGCCATGTCGCCAGCCGCGGAGCGGACTTCTTCCTCACCACGCCGGGCTCCGCGGTCCGGATCGGCTGCACCCTCGACGCGGCGCCGATCCCCTGCAACCACGCGGCCTTCGTGCTGCGCGACCTCGCGCCCGGTGAGCACGTGCTGACCGCGGCGGGGACCGACGCGGCCGGCAACACCGACCCGACACCGGCCGTCCGGCGCTGGATCGTCGACGTCGCCGCACCGGACACCACGCTGACGGGCGGCCCTGCCGACGGGGCGATCGTGACCTCCACCACGGCGTCCGTCACGCTCGGTGCGAGCGAGGCCGGCGCCCGGGTGGCGTGCACCCTCGACGGGAAGGCACGCGCCTGCGCGCACGGCCTGCTCACGCTCTCCGGCCTGACCCCGGGCACGCACACCCTGTCCGCCACCGCGACCGACCTGGCCGGCAACACCGACCCGACCGCGGCGACACGCACCTGGACGGTCCCCGTCCCGGCCCGCTCGTTGGTCCGCACGACGGGGTGGTCGCTCACCAGCTCGTCCGCGGCCTATGGCGGCAAGGTGCTGTCGACCACCCGGCGCAACGCCGTGGCGTCGTACTCGGTGAAGGCGGCGCGGAGACTCGCGCTCGTCGTCGGTGGCGGTCCGACGCACGGCACCGTCCGCGTCTACGCCGGCAGCCGGGTCCTGAAGACCTTCTCGCTCCGCACCGGCCGCGCCCTCACCCGGCGCGTCGTCCCGATCGCCGGCTTTGCCAGCGCCTGGAGCGGCAAGGTCCGCGTCGTCGTCGTGACGTCAGGTCGCCCCGTCCGGCTCGAGGGCATCGCCGCCCCGACCCGCTGAACCCCGCAGATCCCCCACCTCGAAAGGAAAGTCATGCGTATCCGCAGGCTCGCCGCACTCTCCGCGGCACTGCTCACCACCGGTCTCCTCGGAGTCGCCCCGACCTTCGCCGGGTCCGCGTCCGCCGCCGAGAGCGAGTGGCAGGACGGCACGTCGTCGTCCGACACGATCATCAACTGCCCCACCCAGACTCCGGGCATCGGCTTCAGCGCGAACACGGGCTGGCGCTCGCCGACCGGCGAGGTCCCGAAGATCGGCGAGGAGTTCTGGATCCGCGGCTACATCGGCCTGATCAGCCTGCCCTGCAACGCTGAAGGGGCCGGCATCACCATCCCGGAGATCATCCTGCCGGCCGGCGTGCAGTTCGTCGACGAGCCGGTGCGGTGGGCGCTCTACACCGCCGGGACACCGGCGAACCTCTCGACCGGAGGCCTCGAGTACTGGGACGGGGTCAACGGCGGCGCGACGATCACCCAGACCGGTGACAAGCCGTTCACGGTCAAGCGTGGCCAGATCCTCGAGTTCCAGCTCCGGATCCGCTCCACCCGCGAGCTCAAGGGCCCCGCGACGCAGGCGCCCACCTGCATCGAGCGCCGGGAGGGCACCGCGCCGTGCCCGCGTTCGCAGTCCGGCGACCACCTGCAGTTCGCCTTCAACGTCGGTGGCCACGGCGGTGACAAGTACTACGTGACGCCGTACGTCCCGCTGTTCGCCGCCCAGGCGGGCACCGGCGGCGGGGGCGACACCACCGCACCCGTCACCAGCCTCGGCGCAGGCCCTGCCAACGGCGCGATCGTGCCGTCGACCTCGGCGTCCTTCACACTCGGCTCGTCGGAGGCTGGCTCCCGGTTCGCGTGCACACTCGACGGCAGGGCGCGCACCTGCGCCGGCGGTGCACAGACCGTGACCGGTCTCGCCCCGGGCACGCACACCTTCACCGCGAAGGCGACCGACCAGGCCGGCAACGCCGACGCCTCGCCCGCCGCCCGCACCTGGACGGTCCCCGTGCCGGCCCGTTCACTGACCCGGTCGGCCGGCTGGGCCCTGGCCACCTCGTCCAGGTCGTACGGCGGCAAGGTCGCCGCGACCACGCGTCGCAGCGCGTCGCTGTCGTACTCCGTCCGCAACGCCCGGCGCCTCGCCCTCGTCGCCAGCGGCGGCACGACGCACGGCACCGTCCGGGTCTACGCCGGCAGTCGCCTGGTCAAGACGGTCGCGCTCAGGACCAGCCGCACGACGACCAAGCGCGTGATCCCCGTCGCGAGCTTCGCCGGCGCGTGGTCCGGCAAGATCAGGATCGTCGTGGTCACCAGCGGCAAGCCGGTGCGGATCGAGGGACTCGCCGTCCCCACGCGCTGATCAGTGGCTGGTCACAGTCGGGCGCGGACCGCGTCCCGCAGTGCCTGCTCGGGATCGATCCCGGCGACCCGGGCCTCGGCGACCAGGGCGAGCAACCGCTCCCCCAGGTCGCCGGGGTCCGCCGTCGGGGTCGACGGGCGTCCGGCGCGCTCGAGCCGGTCGAGGACCTTGTCGGCGTACAGCAGGGCGGGCAGGGCCGACGGGACGCCGTCGTCGACCGGGCGGTCGGCCTTCTCGGCGGCCTTCACCTGCTGCCAGAGGTCGTTGACGGCCTCGGCGTCCAGGCCGTCGGCGGGGACGTCGCCGAAGACGTGCGGGTTGCGGCGCCGCATCTTGGCGGTGACGCCGCGGGCCACGTCGTCGAGGTCGAAGTCGCCGCGTTCCTCGGCGACGACCGCGTGGAAGACCACCTGCAGCAGCAGGTCACCGAGCTCCTCGGCGAGGTGCGTCCAGTCGCCGGAGTCCTCGCCCGCGTCGATCGCGTCGACGGTCTCGTAGGTCTCCTCGAGCAGGTAGCGCACCAGCGAGCGGTGGGTCTGCTCTCGCTTCCACGGGCACTCCGCGCGCAGCCGTCGCATGACGGCGACGAACTCCTCGACGGCGTACCCGTCCCCCGAGGACGCGGGCATCAGGCGCCCGGCTGGCCCTGGACGGCCGGGCCGCAGCGCTGCTCGGCGGGCAGCGCGGCGATCCGCGCGTCGGAGGCCTGCTGCTCCTCCATCGACGTGGGGCGGACCGCGATCTGCTCGTCGGTGCGGGCCTGGCCGCTGACGGCGACGGAGAGGCTGTCACCGAGGAAGTCGCTCGTCTCGGGGCGGTGGGTGCCGAAGACCGGGTTGAGCTCGACGCCCTCCTTGTCGAGCCACTCGTTGACGGCCTTCAGGCCGGCGGCCTGGGCCGCCTCGGCCGACTCGGCCTTGCCGGTGGTGTCGATCAGCAGCTGGCTGCCGATCTCGGCGAGCGGCTGCTCGAGGCGCAGCTGGACCCAGGTCAGGAACTCCAGCGAGTCGTAGTTGTCGTCGGTGACGACGTCCTCGCCCCACGCCCGCTCGACGAAGTCGCGCTCGACGCCGGCCGGCAGGTCCACGCTGTAGGCCGGCGCGATCTCCCCGACCGCGACCGCCTGCGCCCAGTTCCACGCGATCTGGGCGCGGATCGCGGCCTTGGCGTACGTCGGCGCCCCCTCTTGCGAGGCGGCGTAGGAGCAGTAGTCCTCGAGCGCGGAATCGACCTTGCTCAGCGCGATCGACTGGCCGTCGACCTCGGCGGCGACACCGGGCTGGGCGGCGTCGTCGGTGATGCCGCAGCCGGCTGCCAGGAGGGCGGTCGCGGCGACGGCGGTGACGAGCGAGGTACGACGGCGCACAGCTGTTACTCCTTGGGGTCGATGACCGAGTCGAGGACGAGTCGGGCCCATTCAAGCAGGGCGACCCCCTCGATGGGCGTTCCCGTCCTCCCCGGGATGCCCGGTCGCGGGACGAGGACCGACTCGAGCTGGTGCTTGACGATGGACTTCGGGTAGAGCCGGTTGAGCCGGATGGTGCGCGACTCGGGCAGCACGACCGGGTGGAACCGGACGTTCTTGCCCACCGTGGTGACCTCCCGGACACCCGCCTGCCGCACCCGCGCACGGAAGCGCGCGACGAGGAGCAGCGCGGCGACCTGCTCCGGCGGCTCGCCGTAGCGGTCCTGGAGCTCGGCGAGCACCTCGTCGACGTCGGCGTCGGTGCGGACCTCGGCCAGGCGCTTGTAGATCTCGAGCCGGAGCCGCTCGCTGGGGATGTAGTCGTGCGGCAGGTGCGCCTCGACGGGCAGCTCGATGCGGACCTCCTCCAGCTGCTCGGGCACCTCGCCGTCGCTGCGGAAGTCGCGGACCGCCTCGCCGACCAGGCGGACGTAGAGGTCGAAGCCGACGTCGGCGATGTGGCCGGACTGCTCGCCGCCGAGCAGGTTGCCGGCGCCGCGGATCTCGAGGTCCTTCATCGCGATCGCCATGCCGCCGCCGAGGTCGGAGTGCTGGGCGAGCGTCGCCAGCCGCTCGTGGGCGGTCTCGGTGAGCGGCTTCTCGGTCGGGTAGAGGAAGTAGGCGTACGCCCGCTCGCGGGAGCGGCCGACGCGACCACGCAGCTGGTGGAGCTGCGAGAGGCCGAGGGTGTCGGAGCGCTCGATGATCATCGTGTTCGCGTTGGACACGTCGATGCCGGACTCGACGATCGTGGTGCAGACCAGGACGTCGAAGCGCTTCTCCCAGAAGTCGAGCATCACCTGCTCGAGCTGGTGCTCGCCCATCTGGCCGTGGGCCGTGGCGACCCGCGCCTCGGGCACCAGCTCGCGGATCCGCGCCGCGGCCTTCTCGATCGAGCTGACCCGGTTGTGGATGTAGAACACCTGGCCGTCGCGGAGCAGCTCGCGTCGTACGGCGGCGACGACCTGGCGGTCCTCGTAGCCGCCGACGTAGGTCAGCACCGGGTGCCGCTCCTCCGGCGGCGTGGTGATCGTCGACATCTCGCGGATGCCGGTGATCGCCATCTCGAGCGTGCGCGGGATCGGCGTGGCCGACATGGAGAGGACGTCGACCGAGGTGCGCAGCCGCTTCATCGCCTCCTTGTGCTCGACGCCGAAGCGCTGCTCCTCGTCGACGATGATCAGGCCGAGGTCCTTGAACTTCGTGTCCGCGTTGAAGAGCCGGTGGGTGCCGACCACGACGTCGACGGTGCCGTCGGCCAGGCCGGCCATCGTCTCGGCGGCCTCCTTGTCGGTCTGGAACCGGCTCAGTGGCTTGAGGATCACGGGGAAGCCGCTCATCCGCTCACTGAAGGTGTCGAGGTGCTGGTTGACCAGCAGCGTCGTCGGCACCAGGACGGCGACCTGCTTGCCGTCCTGGACCGCCTTGAAGGCAGCACGGACCGCGATCTCGGTCTTGCCGTAGCCGACGTCGCCGCAGACCAGGCGGTCCATCGGGACGGTGCGCTCCATGTCGCCCTTGACCTCGTCGACCGTCGTCAGCTGGTCGGGGGTCTCGTGGAAGGGGAAGGCGTCCTCGAGCTCGCGCTGCCACGGGGTGTCGGGGCCGAAGGCGTGGCCCTGCGTGGCCTGGCGGGCGGCGTACAGCTTGATCAGCTCGGCCGCGATCTCGCGGACCGCCTTGCGCGCCCGGTTCTTGCGCTTGGTCCAGTCGCCGCCACCGAGCCGGTCGAGGCTGGGCTGCTCGCCACCCACGTAGCGGGTGACCTGGTCGAGGGTGTCGGCCGGCACGAACAGCCGGTCCGGCGGGCCACCGCGCTTGGAGGGGCCGTACTCGAGGACGAGGTACTCGCGGACCGCGCCCTGCACCTCGCGCTGCTTCATCTCCACGAAGCGGCCGACGCCGTGCTGCTCGTGGACGACGAAGTCGCCGGCCTTGAGCTCGAGCGGGTCGATCTGGCGCTTGCGGCGCACCGGCATCGCGCCCTTGTCGCGGGTCGACGCCTTGGCACCCACGACGTCCTCCCCGGTGAGGACGACGAGCTTGCGCGTCTCGTCGACGAGGCCGTGCGCGAGCGCGCCGCAGGTGATCGTGACGACGGCGGGGTCGAGGGTGGCACCCGACGGGATGCTCTCGACGAGGCGCGCCGGGACGTCCTTCTCCCCCAGCGCCTCGACCATGCGCTGCGCGGGGCCGTGGCCGGCGTGCACGACCGCGACCTGGTGGCCCGCGCCGTGCCAGCGGGCGATGTCGGTGAAGGCCTTCTCCACGTCCCCGCGGTACGACGGCGCCGGCTGCGCCGCCGAGTGGCCAGGGTTGGCATCGTCGTCGTCCAGGCCGAAGGGGCTGAACGTCCACCAGCTCTGGCCGCGCTCGCGCGCGTGGCTGCGCACGTCGCCCAGCTGGTGGTACGACGCCGCCTGCAGGTCGACCGGCGCCTGGCCGCCGCTCGCCGCGGTCGCCCACGAGGCGGCGAGGAACTCCTCGCTCGTCGCGACCAGGTCGTGCGCCCGGGCGCGGGCCCGCTCGGGGTCGAGCACCAGCACCTGCGTGTCCTCGGGGAGCAGGTCGACGAGCAGCTCGAGCTCGTCGACGAGCGCCGGGATCAGCGCCTCCATGCCCTCGACGGCGATGCCCTGCGCGAGCTTGTCGGTGATCTCGAGCAGCTGCGGGTGGGTCCGGCCGAGCTCGGCGGCCCTCGCCCGGACGTCGTCGGTCAGCAGCAGCTCGCGGCACGGTGGCGCCCACAGCCGGTCGACCTTGGCGATGGTGCGCTGGTCGGCGACCGCGAACGAGCGGATCTCGTCGACCTCGTCGCCGAACAGCTCGACGCGCAGCGGGTGCTCCTCGGTCGGCGGGAAGACGTCGACGATGCCGCCGCGGACGGCGAACTCGCCGCGCCTCTCGACCAGGTCGACCCGGGAGTAGGCGGCACCCACGAGCCCCGCGACGAGGTCGTCGAGGTCCGCCGTGTCGCCCACCGACAGCTCGACCGGCGTGAGGTCGCCGAGGCCCTTGACCTGCGGCTGCAGGACCGAGCGCACCGGGGCGACGAGCACCTGGACGGGCGCGGCCGTCGTACCGGGGGCGCCGGGGTGGCAGAGCCGGCGAAGGACGGCCAGGCGGCGGCCGACCGTGTCGCTGCGCGGGCTGAGCCGCTCGTGCGGGAGGGTCTCCCAGCTCGGGTAGTAGGCGACGCCGCCGGCGTCGACGAGGTCGCCCAGCTCGGCGACCAGCTGCTCGGCCTCACGGGTGGTCGCGGTGACCACCAGCACCGGCCGCCCCGAGCGCGCGAGCCCCGCGACGAGGAAGGGCCGCAGCGCCTCCGGACCGGTCAGCTCGCCGGTCGGCTGCTGGGCCCGGGACGCCTGCTCCAGCGAGGCAGCGAGGGCGGGGTCGGCCAGGACGGCGTCGGCGATGCCGGCGAGGTGCACGGGAGGCTCATTTCGGTGGAGAACAGCACGAGCGCCCCCGGTCGGAAAGGGACCGGGGGTGCAGGCTCCAGCGTACCGGCGCCCTCCGACAGCGGCCGTGGTCGACTACGCCGTCGGGTCGACCACCCGGCCGACGAAGAGCGGCGTGGCGTGCTCCACGTCGTGGATGACGTAGAGGAAGGGCCGGTCGACGGTCAGCACCACCGGGACCGGCGCGGAGGTCTCGGCCATCACCACGGCGGTGGCGGCGGCCGCCTCGGTGCCCTCCTCGTCGACGGCGATGAACGCCTGGTGGAAGACGTCGTCGACGACCAGGTCGAGGTCCTCGTCGGTCATCGGGGTGAAGTCCGCCTCGCCGAACGCGGCACGCATCCCCAGGCCCTCGAGCGGCTTCTTCAGCGACGCCGCGGTCCGGTGGCTCCAGCGCGGGAGGGTGAGGTCGACGACGGCCGCCTCGCTGCCGGTGAAGCCGGCGAAGCCCTCGGCGACGGCCTGCGCCTCGACCGCGGTGAAGGCGTCCGCGTCGGGGAGGACGATCGTCATGGCCAGGGTCCGGCCGGCGTACGGGACGGTGGCGGACTGCCAGCCGGTGCCACGCGCGACCGTGGCGCCCACGTCGGGGCGGCGCATCAGGTCGGTGTCGACACTCTTGCCGCCGGCGAGGTGGAAGGCGCCCCTCGCGGTCAGCGTCTTCTCGAAGGGCTGCTCCCACGGCGCCTTCAGGTAGATCGCGTCGACCAGCACCATCCGGGTGCTCGGGTCGAGCGAGCCCTCCGGCAGCAGGTCCTTGATCCGGTCCTCGGTGCGCTCCTCGACCCAGCCGTTGACCAGGCCGCGCGCCTCCTCGGTGGCACCGACGAAGTCGACCGCGCGCAGCGCGGCGCCGTACTCCTTGGCGAGCAGGTCGAGGAAGTCGGCGGACCAGCCGACGTCGCGCTGGCCGAACACCTGGTTGGCGGTGGCGAGGGCGAGGTCGGCCTTCGAGCCGTCGCCCCGCTCCTGCGGCCCGGCCAGCCCGTCGACGTGCGCCGTCAGCGCGTTGGCGCCCTTGTGCCACCGGTCGCCCAGGTCACCGACGCCGAGGACCTCGCGCATCTCCTTCGCGGTGGCGCCCGCCGCACCGGTGAGGGTCATGCCGAGCGCCACCAGCACGGAGTACGGCGACAGGACCACGTTGCCCGGCCCGGTCGCCAGGCTGCCGTACAGCCCACCGGCCAGGCCCTGCAGGCCCGCCACCACGTCCGGCAGCAGGCCGGGGTCGCCGGCGGCGCGCCTCACGTCCGAGGAGAGCAGCTGGATGCCGCCCTCGTCCGCCGGCAGCAGGACGTCCGGATCCGGGTTGTCGGAGGAGCCGCACGCGGTCAGCGCGCCGGCACCACCGAGGGCCGCGAGGGCGAGCAAGCCGTAGCGGAAGGTGTCGCGTCGATCGATCATGGTCCTTCGACGGTAGCGACGCAGGACCGGTTCCGCCGGGGAACGATCAGGAGGTCGGCGGACCCACGACCAGCGCGAGGCCGGTCAGCGCCGCGACGGCCACCAGGCCCACGGCGAGCCCGCGCAGCGGGTTGCGGAGCAGCCAGGCCACCACACGGTCGGGCAGCGAGGTGGTCGCGCCCGCGGGCAGCCGCCATGCGTCGCCCAGCCAGCCCTTGCGCACGGCCCACCACTCGAGCGGCAGGGTCGCCAGCGGCGGGATCGCCGCGAACAGCGCGAGCAGGCCGCGGCCGGCCGACCAGCGACGGTCCACCCAGACGACGACGGTCGTGACGACGTAGGCGACGAACACGACGCCGTGCGCCATGCCGAAGATCCGGACACCGGTCTCGTTCTCGGCCGGGCCGTACTTGAGGAACATGCCGAACAGCAGGCCGGTCCAGGTCACCGCCTCCGCGATCGCGACGGTGCGGAACAGGCGGGTCGGGGTGGTCACTTGGTCTCCTCTGCGGCCAGCTCGGCCTTCCACTCGCGGAACGCCTCCTCGGTGCGGCCCTGCTTCCAGTACGCCGACACGGACACGTCGTCGCGAGGGACGCCGCGCTCCCCGACCAGGTAGGGACGGATCTCCTTCATCACCGCCTGGCCCTCGCCGTGCACGAACGCGTGCACGCGGCCCTCGCGCCACGGCAGCGCGCGGACGGCGTCGGGCAGCGACGGGTGCGCGGCGTCGGAGCGGTGCAGCCAGGTCAACGTGACGCCGGCGGGTGTCGCGACCTCCTGCTCGTGCGCCGGCCCCTCGACCTGCAGCACGGCGTACCCCTCGGCGTCGGCGGGCAGTGCGGCGAGCGACTGGCGGATCGCGGGGATCGCGGCCTCGTCGCCGGCGAACAGGTGCCAGTCGGCGGCAGGGTCGGGCGCGTAGGCGCCGCCGGGACCGCGCACGGGGATCGTGTCGCCCGGCAGGGCGGTCGACGCCCAGGGGCCGGCGATGCCCTCGGCGCCGTGGACGACGAAGTCGATGGCGAGCGTGCCGGCGGCGGCGTCGGGCGCGACCACGGTGTAGGTCCGCAGCGTCGGCCGGCCGCCGCGCTCGAGCTCGGCGGGATCGCCGAAGACGAGCTTCACGTAGCGGTCGGTGAAGGCGCTGCCCTCGAAGGCCGCGAGGTCACCGGTGAAGTGGATCCGGACCATGCCCGGGCTCAGCTGCTCCTTGCGCGCGACGGTCAGCAAGGTGATCGGCTTCGCCGGCTTGGCCGGCCGCTCGGGGGTGGTGCTCACGAGCCCTGACAGTACCCGTGTGACCCAGCGCACCCGCGCCGTGATCAGGAGCCGAAGCGGCGCTCACGCTGGGCGTAGGCCCGGATCGCGCGGAGGAAGTCGACGCGGCGGAAGTCGGGCCAGTAGGCCTCGCAGAAGTAGAACTCCGACTTCGCGCTCTGCCAGAGCAGGAAGCCACCGAGGCGCTGCTCCCCCGACGTACGGATCACGAGGTCCGGGTCGGGCTGGCCCTTGGTGTAGAGGTGCTCCTCGATGTGCTCGATGTCGATCTGCTGGGCGAGCAGCTCGAGCGGCGTGCCGAGGGCGGCGTGCTCGGAGAGGAGCGAGCGGACGGCGTCGGCGATCTCGCGACGACCGCCGTAGGCGACCGCGACGTTGACGATCATCCCGTCGACGTCGGCGGTGGCCTCGGCCGCGGCCTTGAGCCGCTTGGCCACCGCGTCGGGCAGCAGGTCGAGGGCACCCACCGGGTGGAGCCGCCAGCGGCGCTGGTCGGCGAGCGAGTCGACTGCCTCGACGATGATCTCGAGCAGCGGCTCGAGCTCGCGGGCCGGGCGGTTGAGGTTGTCGGTGGAGAGCAGCCACAGGGTGACCACCTCGATGCCGACCTCGTCGCACCACGTGAGCAGCGGCTCGATGTTGGCGGCGCCGGCGCGGTGGCCGTGCGCGGTGTCGCGGCCGACCGCCTTGGCCCAGCGGCGGTTGCCGTCGAGCATCACCCCGACGTGCTTCGGGAGGCTGTCGGGCATCCGGCGAAGCATGCGCGCCTCGTAAGCGGGGTAGAGCACCCGCCGAACACCCCGCTTCCAGTCCGCCACGCTCAGATCGTAGGCCCCTTCCGGGGCAACCGGCAGGCTGACACGATGAGACCAGCGGGGAGGGCGGGAAATCGCGCCTCCCCATCCACGACGAGAGAGGTACCACGACGATGACCGCAGCTGCCTGGCATCCGGACCCGACCGGACGCCACGAGCTCCGCTACTGGGACGGCAACCAGTGGACCGACCACGTGTCCGACCAGGGGGTGCAGTCGACCTCCCCCCTGAACGCCGAGGCCGCCGCGTCCGAGGCCACGTCCGCGGAGAGCACCGACACCTCGTCGTACGACGGGGGGACGAGCGCGCTCGACGCCACCACCTCCGTCGCCCAGCCGGCCGCCACCGAGCAGGCCTGGTCGCCGCAGCCGACCCAGCAGCCGGCCCAGCAGTCGCAGCCCCCGGCCCAGCCGCCGGCGTACGCCCCCCAGGCGCAGCAGGGCTACGGCCAGCAGCAGGTCCCCGCCGACGCCTTCGCCGGCATCTCGGGCGAGCTGATCGACGGCCGGTTCACCGAGGTCGACGGCTCCGGCGCGATCCTGCAGAACAAGAAGCTGCTGCGGGTCCGGATCACCGAGCCGTTCATGGCCAAGCAGGGCGCGATGGTGGCCTACCAGGGCAACGTCAACTTCAACTACCAGGGCGGTGGCGCGGCCAAGTTCCTCAAGAAGGCGTTCACCGGCGAGGGCCTCTCGCTGATGCGGGTCGAGGGCCAGGGCGACGTCTTCCTCGCCGACTCGTCGCACGACGTGCACATCCTGCAGCTCAACAACAGCGGCCTGTCGGTCAACGGCAAGAACGTCCTCGCCTTCTCCGCCGCCCTCGACTGGAACATCGAGCGGGTCAAGGGCGGCAGCATCGCTGCGGGCGGCCTGTTCAACACCACCCTGCGCGGCACCGGCTGGGTGGCCATCACCACGGACGGTCCTCCGGTCGTGCTCAACCCGGGCGAGGCGGCGACCTTCGCCGACGCCCAGGCGCTCGTCGCCTGGTCGGTGCACCTGCAGACGTCGATCCGCTCGACCTTCACCGCCGGGTCGCTGATCGGCCGCGGCTCGGGCGAGGCCTTCCAGGTCGCCTTCCAGGGTCAGGGCTTCGTCATCGTGCAGCCCTCCGAGGGTGCCGAGGTGCCGCCGCACACCCACTGACCGACAACCACCGATCGGCCAGTTCGCGACGGCCGGATGAGCGTGACATCACGCCGTCCGGCCGTCGCTTGCGTTCTGCTCGCACGGGTACCCTCGAGCCATGAACCAGGCCATCCACCACGCGAACGATCGCGTCCGCGCGCGACTGGACGACCTCGGCGAGCAGATCAGCGAGAAGGTCGCCGACATCAAGCCGAAGCTGCGCGGATGGATCCACCTCATCTCGACCCCGCTGGTGCTCGCTGCAGGCATCGTGCTGATCTGCCTGTCCCCGACCGCGACCACCAGGATCGGCTCGGCGCTCTACGCCGGCTCGGCGCTCCTGCTGTTCGGCACCTCCGCGCTCTACCACCGCGGCACCTGGTCACCCAAGGTCTGGCAGGTCCTGAACCGGTTCGACCACTCGAACATCTTCCTGTTCATCGCCGGCTCCTACACGCCGTTCGCGCTGATCCTGCTCGAGGGCCCCTCCCGCGTGATCATGCTGTCGGTCGCGTGGACCGGCGCCCTGCTCGGCATCGCCTTCAAGCTGTTCTGGCCGACCGCCCCGCGCTGGATGTCGGCGCCGATCTACATCGCGCTCGGCTGGGCGGCGATCTTCTTCATCCCGGCGTTCTTCGAGGGCGCGACCGCGCTCGGCCTCGGCATCGGGATCGCGATCTTCGTGCTGATCGCCGTCGGCGGCGCGCTCTACACGGTCGGCGGGCTGGTCTACGGCTTCCAGTGGCCGAACCCGTCGCCGCGCGTCTTCGGCTTCCACGAGATCTTCCACGGCTTCACGATCGCCGCGTTCGTCGCGCACTACGTCGGCGTCTCGCTGGCGACCTACTCGCTGCGCTGAGCGCCGGCCCGGCGCTCGAGGAGCACCAACACCTCCGCGTGCGGGGTCTGCGGGAACATGTCGAGCACCCGCCCCCGCACCGGCCGGTACGACGCCAGCCCGGCCAGGTCGCGGGCCAGGGTCTCCGGGTTGCAGCTGGAGTAGAGCAGGTGCGCGGCGCCCGACTCCTCGAGCCGTTGCACCAGCTCGGCCCCCAGACCCCGCCGCGGCGGGTTGACCACCACGAGGTCGGCGTACCTGATGAGGGCCTGGTGCTCGGCCGCGGTGGCGTCGCCGACGGTGAACGCGATCTCGCCGGGCAGCCCGGCCTCGTCGCGTGAGCGCTCGGCGCTCCCGATCGCGTCCGCGCTGATCTCGATGCCGGTCACCGTCCGCCCCGGCGCGGCCAGGTGGAGGGCGAAGCCGCCGACGCCGCAGTACAGGTCGACCACCCGCTCCGCGCCGAGGTCGGCGGTCCAGGCGACGGCCTCGCGGTAGAGCGCCGCCGCGACCTCGGTGTTGGTCTGGAAGAAGCTGCGCGGGCGCAGGTGCAGGACGATCCCCGACTCCCCGCCGAGCCGCATCGGCAGGCTGTCGTGCTCGGTCAGCACCAGCTCGCGCTCCCCCTCGAGCACCGCCCGGTGGTCGGGCTGGACGTTGATCGTCAGGACCCGCACCGCCGGCAGCTCGGCCTGCAGCCACGGGAGGTGTTTGCGCACCCGCGCCTCGGCGGCAGTCGAGCGCAGCACGAGCCGGACCATCAGCTCCCCGTCCGGCGACTCGGTCACCAGGACGTGCTTGAGCTCGCCACGCTGGGCGACCGGGGCCGTCCCCGCCACGTCGTACGGCGTCAGCCCGGCCCGGCGCACGAAGTCCGCCAGCACCGGCAGTGCCGCCACGATCCCCGGCGTGTGCAGGGCACAGTCCCGCAGGTCCACGCCCTTCCCGCTCGGGTCGAGGATGCCGAGCGTCGGCTCCTGCGCCGTGCCACCGACGACCATCTTGGCCTTGTTGCGAAAGCCCTCCGGCGCACTGGTGACCGGCGGCTCCCAGACCATCCCGGAGGCGTCGACGAGCGCCCGGGTCGCGGCCTGCTTGGCGGCCAGCTGGTCGTCGTACCGGCGGCCGAGCCAGGTGCACGACCGGCACTCGCCCGCCGTGAAGTGGGCGCAGTCGAGCACGGCGAGGGACATGGCCTTCATCGTAGGCTGCCGCCCGTGGCGTACTCGTTCGAGAAGGTGCAGGCCGACCCGGTCCTGACCACGGTGCGGCGACTCGAGCAGCGGATCGCCGCTCGGTTCCCCGACCGCGGCCTGCGCCAGGTGGCCGCTGAGCTGGCTCGCCTGGTGGAGCGGGTGCAGACGCGCACGGACAGCGTGCGTGGCCGTCGTGCCGGCCTGCGGACACTGTCGCGCGGAGCGATGATCGCCGTCGTCCTGGCCACGATCGTGCTGGTGGTGCTCGCTGTCCGGGCCGCTGCGACCGACGCACCCGACGACCTCGAGTGGGTGCCGCTGGTCGAGAGCGCGGTCAACGACCTGGTGTTCGCGGCGCTGGCGCTGTGGTTCCTCTGGTCGGTGCCGGAGCGGCTGCAGCGCGACGCACTGCTGAAGCTGCTCCACCGCCTGAGGTCCATGGCCCACATCGTCGACATGCACCAGCTGACCAAGGACCCGGAGCGGTTGCGAGCCTCCTTCGACCCGACCGAGGCCAGCGTCGACATGGACCTGACGCCGAACGAGCTGGAGCACTACCTCGACAAGTGTGCCTAAAAGGCCTCTGACCTGCGGCTTTACGTAGAAAAGAGTAGGCGAGGCCACCACACGGCCACAAGGGCCGTCGACAACGGACAAGCAGCAACGGACGTTCAGTAGGTAAAAACTCGTCTGCCGCGGCCATCGGCGGTGACATGTCGAGGTCTCGGCGCTCATCAGCGGAACTCTTGGCCTGTTCCTGGGCCCGGCGCCGTCTGCCGAACGCTCGCAGTACGGTCGCGACATGCGGTTCCAAAGGGTTGAGATCCCCGACGACCTAGTCACCGCCGCCCGTGACGGGCGGATGGTGATCTTT
This sequence comes from Nocardioides sp. Root240, assembly GCF_001428825.1. GTDB lineage: Bacteria > Actinomycetota > Actinomycetes > Propionibacteriales > Nocardioidaceae > Nocardioides. Next base: position 409,922 of record NZ_LMIT01000013.1, read on the forward strand.
GTCGGTGCCGGAGCGTCTCTCGACCCACCGTCTCGACTCCCTGACTTCAGCCAGCTGGTCATCGACATCGGTACGCAGGTGGGGTCGGCGCCCACGACGCTCCAACTGGCACGGCCTGATGTCTTCCTAGGCGACCTCACCGACCTCGAGGTCGAGGTCCACTCCCTTGTTGCCAAAGCGATCGATCTACCCGGAAGCGAGCCGAACCGGCTTCACCACGCCATCATGCGACTGGCCGCCGTACACCAGCCGGTGCGTGTAGTGACAACCAACTACGACCGACATCTCGAGACCGCCGCCCGAATCGGGTCCCTCGAGGTTGAGATCTTCCGTAGCCCTGCGCTGCCGCTTGGAGACGACTTTGCCGGCATCGTTCATTTGCACGGGGCACTAGAACAAAACCCGCAGCACCTGATCCTGACGGACGGGGACTTCGGCCGCGCCTACCTTCGCGAGGCGTGGGCCGCGCGTTTTCTGGAGCGCATGTTCTCCGCCTTCAGCGTTCTCTTCATCGGATACAGCCACGGCGATGTCGTCATGCAGTACCTAGCCCGGTCCCTCGGACGCGAAGGACGCCGGTACGTGCTGACGAGTGACTCGAACAAAGCCGACTGGGCTCGCCTAGGACTCACGGCAATCAGCTATCCAGTCGCTGACAAATCCCATGTCGCGCTCGTAGAGGCGCTCGAGCGGTGGGCAGAGTTGTCAGCTTGGGGCCGACTCGATCATCGAAGGCGGATCACAGAACTCGTCGGACTTGAGCCGTCAAGTCTCCCCGAGGAGACTTCCTACCTCAAACAGGTGCTGGCTGACCCGGAACGCGTGCGCTTCTTCACGGAAGCCGCATCGTCACCATCTTGGCTGCAATGGACGGCAACACGTCCCGAGTTCGAACACCTTTTCACTGCGCCACCCAAAACGGACAGTGCCGGGCAAGCGATCGCCCGCAGCCTAACGCGGTGGTTCATCGACAACTTCGCGTGCGTCGAGGAGCACTCGCCAGCTGCGCTACGGCTGGTCAGGGACCGTCCTTGGACACTTGAACTGTGGGAAACGTTGGTGCATCGGCTCTTCGCCCAACCGACACCGATCGCTGACTGGCAGGTGCCATGGTTGCTCTCTGCTCTTCACCGCTCCCCTCAGGGCAGGCACGATCTTCTCGACATGATGCTGGCCGAGAAGGAATGGCAGAGCCGGCCGCTCTTGGCGCTCACGCTACTCGAGCATCGCACCGAAGCAATCATGCGATCTGGACTCGACTTCGGCGCGAATGACGACGCCCCTCGCTTCGAGGTAACCCTCACCGGCGATGAGCACTGGCTCAGCGAAGCGTGGAAAAAGGTGTTCACACCGATGCTGGCTGACCACGCGCGAGAGCTTTTCGATCTAGTAGTCCGGCAGATCCGCGCGAGTTATCGTCTAAACGACTTGCTGCAATCCGGCTTCGACCCGATGGGGTTCGGGCGCTCCGCCATCGAGGCGCACCCTCAGGATGACTTCCGAGAGCCACACGACATGTTGATCGATGCCGCTCGCGACTGTCTCGAACGCATCCTTGACATCTGTCCTGGCCAGGCTTCGCGAGACCTTGATCTGCTGATTGGCGCCCCCGAAACGATTCTCCGCCGACTTGCCGTGCACGGCTGGCGGGTGAAGTCCGATACCAGTGCCGATGCCAAAGTTGGATGGGTCCTTAGCCAAGGGCTGCTGTACGACGTCAGCCTTCAACACGAGGTCTACCTGCTATTAAAGGACGTACTGCCCGATACCAGTTCCGACGTGCGCGTCAAACTGCTCGCCGCTGCCGACGCTGGCCCTACGCCTACGGCGGGCGATTCGTCGTCATACCCGCGCTACAACCTGATCGTCTGGTTGCACAAGACCTTGCCGGACGATCCCCTCATCACGTCAGCGTTCGAGTCCGTTCAGGAAGAGCATCCGGACTACGCCCCTCGGGAGCATCCCGATCTCAACATGGTCATGACTTCAGGATTCGTCGAGGACGCTGAACCATTCTCCCAAGAGGAACTACATGCTCTGATTGCCGACGAACCCGGCACCGCGCTGGCACGACTCCGCGAGTTCTCCGAAGCCGACGAGTTCAAGCTGACCGGTCCCACATGGACGGGCGCCCTAGCCGCCCTGCGAAGCTGCGTCACGCAGTACCCGCTCGACGGCATGCTGCTCGCCCCACATCTCCAGCCCAACGATGACGACATCCGCGGGGCCCTGATTCGAGGCTGGAGTGCCGCAGACCTATCAGCTCACGCTGACGGCACTCTCCCTGATCAGGTCATCTCGGTCATTGGCTCGTGGGAACTCGCCCCGGTCAGAAGCCCGGCGGCCAACCTTCTAGCGAGCGGCGGTCGAGCGGACCACCCAACCCGATGGCACGACTTCGCCAGTGCCCGCGACCTGGCTCGGCGGCTTTGGCCCGAAGACGATCTTGCGGGGAACGTGACCGGAGGAGGCACGTACCTAGAAGCCATCAATCACCCGGCTGGCGATCTCGCGGAGTTCTGGAGCAAGGTCACAGCGGCTCAGTGGGCCAGCCAAGGTGATATGTGGGCCGGTCTACCGCCGCTGATCACTGCCGAACTGGATCGCATGATCAGTCAGACCGGGCGTAACGGTCTCTTGGCACGCTGCGTGTTAATAACCAAACTTCGCCTGTATTTCGGCGCTGCTCCGGAGTGGGCAGCGGCTGAACTGCTGCCACTACTGGCGTGGGAGGCCGAAGACACGGGCCAGGTCGCGACCATGTGGCGCACTTTCCTCGATCACGGTCAGTACGACGCCGCACTTCTTCGAGCCGGTCTCCTCGAGTCGATGCTCGCGACCTTGGACCATGACGCTGACGTTGACGACGAGCGCTCTATGAAGTCGTTGGGGCGACAACTAGCTACAGTTGCCGTCCGTTTCGACGATCCGCCCACTCCATGGTTGTCCCAGCTGGCCACCAAAGCGTCATCGAAGGTCCGACTGGCTTGGACACGATCGGTGGGTCGACACCTACGCGACATGAACGCCGAGGAAGCCCATGCTCAGTGGGCCAGGTGGATCGGCGCCTATTGGCATGACCGCGTGGCATCCGTCCCGCGACCGTTCGGCTACGACGAGGCCTCCGCTATTGCGGGGTGGGTACTGCATCTGCCTTTGGTTCGAGATGAAGCCGTCGGCCTAGTAGAGGCTGTTCCATCAGGCTTGGAGCGCGATGACCGAATCCTCGCCGTGATGACAGAGCTCGATCTCACCGCAGAAGCCCCGCTCTGGGCCCGCTATCTAACGCATCTGCTGCACGGGACTCCCGTCGACGAGCCTTGGGCGATCTGTCACTACTTGGCCGAGATCGTTCCGGCGCTGCGAAACGGCAGCTCCGACCTCTTGGTTGCGCCCGTGATTGACCAGGCTCTCCGCTTTGGATGCTCATCGGCCCACAACTGGTAGGAGGCCTTGATGTCGGGGAAGGTCTGCGTCAGAAACGAACGCTCTACTCTAGGACTTGGATACCTCAGGAGGGTGCCGTGGCCTGGTCTCTAATGCCGCTCGATCGCGCCCGAGGATAGCCTTACCGCCCCCGCGACAGTCGGCTTTCGTCGTTCGAGAAAGATTGAGACGGCTCCGTTGTGGTCGTGCGTCTATTCAGTTGAAGACGCTCGCAGCCCGTCAGAAACAGGATGAGGGCCGGCATAGCAAGCGACTCGCTCGCGACTTCACCGGCGTGTGTGCGGGAGTCTGGGCAGAAGCGAGCAGGTCGAGCTCGAGAACGTCATGCTTCTGTCGGAGCCCCGGATCACAATCCACCCATGTCCCCGCCCCGACGTGCCCGTCCCGGTCAACGGCGCCTCCGGCCCGACAATCCGCCGTCGTACCTCGACAACAGGTGGCAGTACGAGCTCGAGCGGTACGTCGCCGGAGAGTTCTCGCCCCGCTCGTGGTTCGAGTGGCTGACCTCGTTCCGGCGAGCGGCCGAGGAGGCCGCCGCTGATCTCCCGCATGCGTGTGCAGAACTGCGTTCTCTGCTGGACTCCGTCGACCCGATTGCCATGTACGGAGCGATGGACGTCTATGACGCCATGCGACGGTCGCACATGCCAGGACCGGCGAACTTCGGCAGTGACGCGATGGTCGAGCTGATGGCTGGATTCGTCGTGAGTTCCGACGAGATCTCGATGCTCCCCCGGATCGATGAGCGATTCGATCCCTGGCTGGTCCAGGAGTGCGACGCGCTGCTCCAGCGGATTGCGAACCTGCGTTACCTGGCTAGCACGGCGAAGTACGTCGAGTCCGATCCGAAGGGCGGCGCGGGTCTCCGCCGGATGATCGAGCTGGAACACAACTTCGACCGCATGGCGGGCTTCGATCCTCATGTCAGGCGCGTCGCGGTTGAAGTCCTCGGTCGAGTGGATGACCGCGCCAAGGTCGAACTGGGGTTTAAGTTGACGGAGTCGCTCCGCTTCGCGCACCTCTACAACCAGGTGCGTATCCGGCACGCACGTCGTACGGACGCCTATCTGGCGGAGGCATATCCCTCCCCGGCCGCCGACGAACCGCCTGCCGTCCAGGAGTCGTGGATGGTGGGTCACTTCGTCCTCTGGGCGCTGAACGCGAACGCACCCCTGGAAGGTGGCGTTGTGGATGAAGCACTGGCAGAGAACCTCGGACTCGACCCCGACGCTTTCCAATCGGTGATCGCATCGCTCAGCACCCGGGTCGGGACGGTGGAGCCGGATCAGATCCACACCGACAACCCGGTTCGGGTCCGACCGATCGTAAAGCTGAGTAGTGGCGAGTGGATGTGGCCTCGCCCGGTCGACTTCGTGCACGTTGCACTTGAATGGGCTCACGGTGCCGTCACGCCGCATCCTCGGCTCGTCTCAGCACTCGACAAGGCGCGTCAGCGAACCGCTGAGGACCTGACCGAGGAACTGCTTCGCGAGGTCTTCGGGGAACGCGTGTACCGATCGGTCACCTACCCGGTCGAGCAGTCCGACGCCGAGGTCGACGTTCTGGTTCGACTCCCTGGAGCACTCCTGGTTGTCGAGTGCAAGGGCGGTCGAATCAGCCGGGAAGGGCGCCGCGGCGCACCGCACCGTGTCGACCGCCACATCAAGGACATCGTGGAGCGGGCCAACGATCAGAACGGCCGAACGATCAGGGCAATCCGCGACGGCGCTCCATTCGTCGACGCCCGCGGGCGGTCGCTCGACCTCGACGCGAATAGCGTGATCCTGCCGATCACCGTCACTCTCGATCGTGTCGATCCCTTTGGCGCCTACCTCGGCTTTGCGGATGCCGAATCCGGTGTCGAGCGATCGTGGATCATCAGCCTGGCCGACCTGATCATGCTCGCCGAGTTGCTCCCGTCCCCGAGCGACTTCGTCGCCTACGTCGCGAAACGCCGCCAGATGCTGCGCGACGAAGTGTTGGTGTACGTCGAAGCGGATGCGCTCGGCGCGTGGTTCGAAGACAGGTTGTCCTCCATCGCAGCAGTCAGTGATCCCCACAACGATCGAGTGACCCGCTTGTTGAGGGAGACCTCCGAATGGATGAACGACTACTACGCCATCGAGGCACTGAGGCGTTCGGATGCGCCACAGGACGAGGTCGACGACTATCTACGCGACCACCCGATGGGCGGACAGAAGCCAGCCACTCGGCTTCCATCCGCCGTAATCCGGTCCCTCGATGGGCTTCTTCAACAAGAAGACCCCACGTGGCTTGCGGCCACCTGTGCAGCACTCGAGGTCCGGCCAAGCGCGTGGAAGCCGGTACGGCGACTGCTTGACGCAGTCGATGGCGGACCACCGACCGGGCGCCGGAAGTCGCGTCAGATGCGGCGCGCCGCGAGCGGCTATGAAGTCGACGGCCGGGTCACCCTGACGATCGATGTCGCAAGCACAGGCGAACTGTCATTGCAGGTGGCGCCGACACGTCAGGGTCTCAACGTCCGTTAGCGGCCGGTGAAGGTCGGCTTCTCGCGGCCTAGGAAGGCCGAGACCGCTCCCCCGTGATCAGCCGTTTCCCCGCAGCGCGTCTGCGCGCCAGCCTCGGCCTCGAGCGCGGCATCGAGCCCGAGGCCGGAGCCCTCGACGATCAGTCGCTTGCTCTCCGCGAAGGCGACCGTGGGACCTTGGGCGAGTTGGCGGGCCAGTGCGACGGCGCGCTCGAGCACCTGGTCGGTGTCGACGGTCTCGCCTGTGATGCCCCAGGCGATGCCGTCCTCGGCGGTGAACATCTGGCCGAACAGCATGAGCTCCTTGGCTCGGGCGTCACCGACGGCTCGGGGAAGGGTGAAGGACAGGCCGGAGTCGAAGGTGAGACCGATGCCGGTGAAGGCCGTGCCGAGCTTGGCGCCGGCAGCGAATACGCGGTAGTCACAGGCCAGTGCAAAGCCGAGACCCGCGCCCACACAGGCACCCCCGACGGCGGCGATGACGGGCTTCGGCATCGTCAGGAGTGAACGGACGATCGGCGAGTAGTGCTCGCGGACGGTCGCGAAGGCCGCCTCGGCTCCGTCGGCGAGACCGGCGCTGTGCTCGGCGAGGTCCTGGCCGACACAGAAGGCCTTGCCCCCTCCGGTCAGTACGACGGCGCGGATCGCCGGGTCCTTGGCGACGTCCTCGAGAGCGTCGCGCAGCGCGACCTTGGAGTCGAGGGAGAGCGCGGGGGCGCTCATTGTGATGGTCGCGACCGCAGCGGTGCGGTCGACGAGGACGGACTGCGTTGTCATCGTGCCTCCTCAAGGATGGGCCGCCCGAGCGACCGGCTGCGACCGCGGAACTCCGCGATCCTGGTGTCACCGCACCGGACGGTGACGTCGTAGATGCCCGACCGACCGCGCAGCGCGACTTCGCGGGCCTCCGCGACGAGGACGTCGCCGAGCTCGGCCGGCTCCAGGAACGTGATGTCGAAGCCGGAGGCCACGGTGACCGTGCCGTGGCTGTTGCAGGCGAAGGCGAACGCGCTGTCGGCCAACGTCGAGATGAAGCCACCGTGGCACGTGCCGTGACCGTTGACCATCTCCCGGCAGACCGTCATCGAGACGCGTGCGGTGCCCGGGGCGACGGCGTCGAGCTTCATGCCCAGCACCTGGCTGGCGTGGTCGTCGGCCCACATACGCTCGGCACAGGCCTGGGCCAGTCGCTCGGCTTCCGCGGCCGCTCTCACCATGAGTAGAAGCCCTGGCCCGTCTTGCGGCCCAGCTCACCTGCGGCGACCTTGTCCCGCAGCACCTGCGGCGGCGCGAAGCGGGGGCCGAGCTCCCGCTCGAGGTGCTCGGCGATGTTGAGCCGGACGTCGAGCCCGACGATGTCGGTGGTCTTCAGCGGGCCGACCGGATGGCGGTAACCAAGGGTCATCGCGGTGTCGATGTCCGCCGCGGTGGCTACGCCCTCGGCCAGCATCCGCATGGCCTCGAGGGCGATCGCCACCCCGAGACGGCTGCTGGCGAATCCCGGGGAGTCCTTGACCGTGATGGCGGTCTTGCCCAGACCCGACACCCAGCTCTGCGCGTCCTTGACGAGGACGGGATCCGTCCGGTTGCCGACGACGACCTCGACCAAGTCGCTGATGGGCACCGGGTTGAAGAAGTGCAGGCCGATCAGGAGAGCCGGATCGGGAAGCTCGGTCGCCAGCTCATCGATCGACAGCGAGCTGGTGTTGCTGCCAATGACCGCGTCCGGCGCAGCTTCTGCGATCCGGGCCAGGACCGCGCGCTTCAGGTCAATCAGCTCCGGCACCGCCTCGACCACGAGAGGGCAGGCGGCGAGTGCACCGGCGTCGGTGACCACCTCCACCGATCCAGTGATGTCAGCGCCCTTCTCCACGGCCTTGGCGATGCTCGCCTTGATCCGGCCGCGAGCAGCGGACGCGGACTCGTCGTCGCTCTCGATGACGATGACCTCCGCGCCGACTGCAGCGAAGGCGTGCGCGATCCCGCCTCCCATGCGGCCGCCGCCGTACACGCCGACGGTTGCGGGGACCCAGCCCCGGGCGTTCTCGGAGGTCATCGCTTCTCCTTGGACTTGTCGCTTCGGCGGTCGAGGAAGTTGGTCATCCGGTCGTACTTGTCCTGCGTCTCGAAGAGGACCGCCTGGGCGATGTCGTCGATCAGCGGGTGGGCTTCACGAGGGCTGTGGAACACCGACTTCGTCAGCCGTACGGCGAGTGGAGCCTGCGCTGCGATCTTGTCGGCGAGCCGGTGACCGGCCGCCTCGAGCTCGTCCGGCTCGACGACATCGTTGAGCAAGCGGACGTGGTGGGCCTCGTCAGCGGAGAGGACCTTGCCGGCGAGGAGAACCTCCTTGGCGAGCGGCTCACCGACCAGCTCGCGCAGGCGCCAGGACCCTCCCGCGGCGGCGAGGATGCCGAGGCCGGGCTCGGGATTGCCGATCCTGGTGCTGGGCGTACCGATCCGGAAGTCGCATGCGTAGGCGAGTTCCGCGCCTCCGCCGAGCGCGAAGCCGTCGATCAGGGCGATGACGGGCATCGGCAGCTTGTGGATGCGGTCGAAGATGCCGGAGTTGATGCCGGCCAGTGCGTCGGCACGTCGGCGTTCCCGGAGCTGGGCGATGTCGGCACCAGCAGCAAAGATGCCGCCCGAGCCGACGATCATCGCGATGCGCGGCTTGCTCTCCAGGCCGCTGCAGGCCTCGTGCAACGCATCGACGGTGGCCAGATCGATCGCGTTCCTGACCTCCGGACGGTTGAGCCGGAGGACGACACGGTCGCCGTACTCCTCGATCTGCAGCGGGGAGGTCATGGCCGCTCCAGCAGCAGCGCGGAGCCCTGGCCGACACCGACACACATCGTGGCGAGACCGCGGCGACCGCCGGTCCGCTCGAGTCGGTTGAGCAGGGTGAGCGTGATCCGGGTTCCCGAGCAGCCCAGCGGATGCCCCAGTGCGATGGCGCCACCTTCGGCGTTGACGATCTCCTCGTCCAGGGCAAGCTCTCGCATGCAGGCCAGCGCCTGGGCGGCGAACGCCTCGTTCAGCTCGACAGCATCGAGCACGCCGGACGCCCACCCTGCACGCTCCAGGACGCGGCGAGTTGCGGGCACTGGACCAATGCCCATGATGTCTGGTGCGACGCCGGCGTTCGCACCGGCGACGACCCGGGCGCGCGGCTGCAGGCCCTTGGCTGCGGCGTACCGGTCGCTCACCAGCACGACGGCGGCGGCACCGTCGTTGAGCGAGCTCGAGTTGCCCGCGGTGATGACTCCGCCCGGCCCGTGGATCGGACGCAGCCCCGCCAGCTTCTCCGCGGTGGTGTCCGCACGGGGACCTTCGTCGCGCGTCATCTCACCGACGGCGACGATCTCGGCGTCGAAGCGACCGTTCTTCTGCGCATCGAGGGCGCGCTCGTGCGAGCGCAGTGCGAAGGCGTCGAGCTCCTCACGCTTGAGTCCCCACTGCTCGGCCACGCGCTCCGCCGTCTGGGGCATGGAGAGCGTGGTGTCGGTGTCGAACGCCGGGTTGGTGAATCTCCAACCGATCGAGGTGTCCCAGCTCTGGCCGGGCTTCGCCCACGGACGGCTGGGCTTCTCGCTCACCCACGGCGCGCGGGTCATCGACTCGACGCCTCCGGCCAGGACCACGTCGGCGTCGCCGGCGGCGATCATCTGCCGTGCTGTCGCGATCGCCGTCAGGCCCGAAGCGCACAGGCGGTTGACCGTGAACCCCGGAATCGTGTCGGGAAGGCCGGCCAGCAAGGTCGCCATGCGAGCGACGTTGCGGTTGTCCTCGCCGGCCTGGTTCGCGGCTCCGAACACGACCTCGTCGATGTCGGCGGGATCGATGCCGCTGCGCTCGACCGCGGTGCGGACAACGAGGGCGGCGAGGTCGTCGGGGCGCGTCTGGGCGAGCGCGCCGCCGTACCGGCCGATCGGCGTGCGAACGCCGTCGAGGATGAAGGCTTCAGGCATGGGATCTCCTTGGTCCGGCGCCGTCAGGCGTCGAAGTCGACGGTGACGTCGTCGCTCACAGGGAACGTCTGGCAGGTCAGGATGAAGTTCTGCGCTACCTCGTTGGGCTCGAGCGCGTAGTTGCGCACCATGTCGACCTCGCCGTCGCAGACCTTGGCGCGACATGTGCCGCAGACCCCGCCCTTGCAGGCGAAGGGAAGGTCGCTGCGCGTTTCCTGGGCCGAGTCGAGGATCGTCTTGTCGCGCGGCATGGCGGTCGTGGTCGATCGACCGTCCAGGACGACCGTCACCTCGGAGGTGACGCCGTCGATGACGCGGTCCGCGTGGCGCAGCTCCGGCGGCGGCTCGTCGACGTAGAACAGCTCGAAGTGCACCCGTTCGGCGGGCACGCCGAGCTCAGCGAGGACCTCGCGAGCCTCGTTGAGCATGCCGAACGGACCGCAGAGCCAGACGTGGTCCATGTCCGTGGCCGGCACCAGCAGGGACAGCAGCTCACTGAGCCGGTCACGATCGAGGCGTCCGGTGAACAGCTCGACGTCGCGGGGCTCCCGCGAGAGCACGTGGACGAGGTCGAGCTGGTGGTGGTGGGCGTCCTTGAGGTCCGCGAGCTCCTCGGCGAACATCACCGAGTTCGTCGTGCGGTTGCCGTACAGGAGGGTCACATGTGCGTCGGGGTGGCTGAGCACCGTCGAAGCGATCGAGAGCATCGGCGTGATGCCCGAGCCCGCGGCGATGCAGAGGTGCCGGCCGCCCTCGGCCGCGTCGGCACGAAAGCTGCCCGTGGGTGGCTGCACCTCGATCCGGTCTCCCGGACGGACGTCGCGGACGAGCCAGCTCGAGAAGAGGCCCTCCGGGATCTCGCGAACGCCGATGCGCGGCGCACCGCCGGCGCGCGAGCAGATCGAGTACGAGCGCCGGTGCTCGACACCGTCCACCACACGTCGCAGCGTCAGCGACTGCCCCGCGGCGAAGTCGAAGAGATCTGCGACCTCCGTCGGCACGTCGAAGGTGACAGCGACGGCGTCATCGGTCAGCTGCTCGATGTGGGTGACGGTGAGCGTGTGGAAGGCCGTCCGGGCGGCGGGGTCCTCGGTGAGGGTGCCCGTCATCGTCTGGGTCACGTCAGATCTCCTTCACGTGGTCGAACGGCTCGAGGCAGTCCAGGCAGCGGTAGAGCGCCTTGCAGGCGGTCGAGCCGAACTCCGAGGTCACCTCGACAGCAGCCGAGGCGCACTGGGGGCAGCAGATGTCGCGCCGCATCGGCGTGAGCGTCAGCGCGACCGGACCCGTACGGCGCGGCGCCGCACCCGGTGGGGAGATTCCGGCAGCCGCGAGGGCATCCCGGCCGGTGGCCGTGATCCAGTCGGTCGTCCAGGCTGGGTCGAGCTCGACCCGGACGCGGGCGTCGTCGAAGCCTGCCTCCTGGAGCGTGCGCTGCAGGTCGTCGCGCATCGTCGCCATGGCCGGACACCCGGAGTAGGTCGGGGTGATCGCAGCGACGACCGCGCCGTCCTCGGCGATCTCCACCCCGCGGAGCACACCGAGGTCGAGCAGGGTCAGCATCGGCAGCTCAGGGTCGACGACCGACTCCGCAGCCGCGCGAGCCCTGGCGAGGACGTCCTCGCGCCTCAGCATCGCGATCACCACCGGCCCCGGGGGTGGGCGCGAGCGACGACCTGCATCTCGGCGAGGATCTTGCTCATCGCCTCGGTGTGGTGCCCGTCGCGGCCCTTCTTGCCCTGGATTCCGGCCAGCGCTCCCCGGTCGGGCCGGTCCACGCCACTGGCTGCGAAGACCTGCTCGAGCACCACGTCGACCTCGGCCGCCACCTGCGCGGGGTCGACCCCGACGCCGGCTGCTGCGGCCTCACGCTCGGCGGAGTGCGTCTCGAACAGCTCGGGCCACAGCGGCCACAGCTGCTCGAGTCCGGCAACGAGTCGGCGGCGGGACTCCTCCGTACCGCGGGCAAGCGTGAGGAACCAACGGGCAGAGAAGTCTCGGTGGTAGGCCATTTCCTTGACGCCCTTGGCCGCGACGGCGGCGAGGACCGCGTCGCGGCTGCTCGAGAGCTGCTCGAAGACCGCGAGGCGCCAGCTGGAGAACAGCAGCACCCGGACGACGGTCTCGGCGAAGTCGCCGTTGGCGACCTCGGCGAGCCGGACGTTGCGGAACTGGAGGTCGTCGCGGAAGAAGGCGAGGCGGTCCTCGTCGGGCACCGGCGAGTCCTCGGGCAGGGCCGGGACGATCGAGGGGTCGGCCGCCGCCGCCCGGGCGAGCAGCAGGCGCGACTGACCGAGGAGGTCGAGCGCGATGTTGGCGAGCGCGATGTCCTCCTCCAGGTCAGGCGCGCGGCTGCACCACTCGGACAGGCGCTGCGACAGGACCAGGGCATCGTCGCCGAGCATCAGGCAGTACGTCGCGAGCGTGCTCGCGTCGACGCCGTCCGGCACCGTGGTGTCGACGCCCGCGAGCGGGTCCTCGAAGTCGGTCCCGAACGCCCAGTGGGCGTCGTTGACGAGGAGGCCCGCGTAGGCGCTCTCGTGGTCGTCCGGATCGTGAGTGTGCACTTCGGCCATCGCTGTTCTCCTCCCCTCACATGTGGGGAACGTTGTCGGGGATGTCGTAGAAGGTCGGGTGGCGGTAGACCTTGTCGCCGCTCGGCGCGAACAGCGGGTCCTTCTCGTCCGGGCTCGACGCGGAGATGTCGGTGGACCGGACCACCCAGATGCTCACGCCCTCGTTGCGACGCGTGTAGACGTCGCGGGCGTGGCGCAGCGCCAAGTGGTCGTCGGAGGCGTGCAGTGAACCGACGTGGACGTGGTTCAGACCGCGCTTGCCGCGCACGAAGACCTCGTAGAGGGGCCACTCGGCCCGGATCGTGTCGCTCATGCCGACTTCTCCTCTCCGGCAGCGGTCGCGAACGCGGTCGCTGCCTCTCGGACCCAGGCACCTTCGTCCCAGGCCTGCTTGCGGTGGGCGATGCGCTGCGCGTTGCACGGGCCGTTGCCCTTCACGACTGCCCAGAACTCGTCCCAGTCCGGCTGCCCGAAGTCGTGCTGACCACGCTCCTCGTTCCAGACAAGGTCCGGGTCGGGCAGGGTCACGCCCAGCGCCTTGGCCTGCGGGACGGACATGTCGACGAAGCGCTGGCGCAGCTCATCGTTCGTGTGGGTCTTGATGCCCCACGCCATCGACTGCTCGGTGTTGGAGGAGTCCTCGTCGGGCGGGCCGAACATCATCAGCGCAGGCCACCAGAACCGGTTGACCGACTCCTGCACCATGGCGCGCTGCTCGTCGGTCCCGCGCATCATCGTCATCAGCAGCTCGTAGCCCTGCCGCTGGTGGAAGGACTCCTCCTTGCAGATCCGGATCATCGCCCGGCCGTACGGCCCGAACGAGGTCCGGCACAGCGGGACCTGGTTGCAGATCGCGGCCCCGTCGACCAGCCACCCGATGGTCCCGACGTCCGTGTACGACAACGTCGGGTAGTTGAAGATCGAGGAGTACTTCTGCTTGCCGGAGATGAGCATCTCGGTGAGCTCGTCACGGCTGACACCGAGCGTCTCGGTGGCGGAGTAGAGGTACAGGCCGTGACCGGCCTCGTCCTGCACCTTGGCGAGCAGGATCGCCTTGCGACGCAGCGACGGCGCCCGACCGATCCAGTTGCCCTCGGGCTGCATGCCGATGATCTCGGAGTGAGCGTGCTGGGCGATCTGGCGCACGAGCGTCTTGCGGTAGCCGTCGGGCATCCAGTCGCGGGGCTCGATCCGGTCGGCGTGCTCGATGGTGGCCGTGAAGTGGCCCTCCAGTTCGGGCAGGCCGGGGACCTCGGGTTCAGCAACTGCCGATGACATGGCGCCTCCAGAGTCGGGGTCGACAAACCGAATATTCGGTCGGTACTGTACACCTCATCATCCGAATGACCAACCGAATGTTCGGTCGCTATCGACGAAAGGTCGGTGACCGGGCGAGTCGAAGGGAGACTCACGTGAGCGCACTGCTCGAGAGCTACGTGGCGGGCAGTTGGTACGCCGCGCCCGACGAGGGCGAGGCCGTCCTCGATGCCATCACCGGCGAGGAGGTTGCGCGCGTCTCGGCCCGGGGCCTCGACTACGCCGCGATGGTGGCCCACGGCCGGGACGTCGGCGGCCCGGCGCTACGCGCGCTCACCTTCCACGAGCGGGCCGGTCTGATCAAGGCCCTGGCCAAGCACCTCGGCCAGTTCAAGGACGAGTTCTACGCGCTGTCCGCCCGCACGGGCGCGACCCAGCGCGACTCGATGGTGGACATCGACGGCGGCATCGGGACCTTGTTCTCCTACGCGAGCAAGGGCTCCCGCGAGCTGCCGAACGACACCGTCGTCCTCGACGGTTCCCTCGAGCGGCTGAGCAAGGGCGGCACCTTCGTCGGGCAGCACATCTACACCTCACGCACGGGCGTCGCGGTGCAGATCAACGCGTTCAACTTCCCCGTGTGGGGCATGCTCGAGAAGCTCGCTCCGGCGTTCCTCGCCGGCGCTCCGAGCATCGTGAAGCCGGCCAGCCAGACGGCCTACCTCACGGAGGCCGTGGTCCGCCGGATCGTGGAGTCCGGCATCCTCCCCGAGGGATCGATCCAGCTGATCAGCGGCAGCGCCGGCACGCTCCTCGATGAGCTCAGCGAGCAGGACTCCGTCGCGTTCACCGGCTCCGCCCACACTGCCGAGATCCTGCGCAACCACCCGTCGGTACTGCGCCGCGGCGTGCACCTGGGCGTCGAGGCAGACTCCCTGAACTGCTCGATCCTCGGTCTCGACGTCACGACGGACGCGCCGGAGTTCGACCTCTTCGTCAAGGGCGTCGTCGCAGAGATGACCGTCAAGGCCGGCCAGAAGTGCACGGCGATCCGCCGGGCGATCGTCCCCGAGAGCCTCGCCGACGCCGTCATCGAGGCCATCAGCGCGCGGCTGTCCAAGGTCGTCGTCGGCAACCCGGCCGAGGAGACAGTCCGCATGGGCGCCCTGGCGAGCCTGGGCCAGCGCGACGAGGTCCGCAAGGCGATCGAGGCACTGCGCTCCAGCGCCGACATCGTCTTCGGCGACCCCGACAAGGTCGAGGTGGTCGGTGCAGACGCCGAGTCCGGCGCCTTCCTCTCCCCCGTGCTGCTGCGCGCCCGTCCCGACGCGACCGAGCCCCACGACGTCGAGCCGTTCGGCCCGGTGAGCACAGTCCTCACCTACAGCACGACCGCCGAGGCCGTCGAGCTCGCCGCACGCGGCAAGGGCAGCCTGGCCGCGTCGCTCGTCACCCACGACCCGGAGATCGCTCGTGCGGTGACCCTCGGCCTCGCCCCGTGGCACGGTCGTGTGCTGGTCCTCGACCGCGACGACGCCGCGGAGTCGACCGGTCACGGCAGCCCGCTCCCCGTGCTGGTTCACGGCGGTCCGGGCCGCGCCGGTGGCGGCGAGGAGCTCGGCGGCATCCGCGGCGTCCTGCACCACATGCAGCGCACGGCCATCCAGGCCTCGCCGGACATGCTCACGGCGATCACCGGCCGATGGACTGCGGGCGCTCAGCGGATCGACGACGCGGTGCACCCGTTCCGCAAGAGCCTCGCGGAGCTGCGGATCGGCGACAGCGTCGTGTCCGATCGCCGTACGGTGAGCCTCGCTGACATCGACCACTTTGCGGAGTTCACGGGCGACACGTTCTACGCCCACACCGACCCCGAGGCCGCGGCCGCGAGCCCGCTGTTCGGCGGCATCGTCGCCCACGGCTACCTCGTCGTGTCGCTCGCCGCGGGCCTGTTCGTCGAGCCGAACCCGGGCCCGGTCCTGGCCAACTTCGGTGTCGACAACCTGCGCTTCCTCACCCCGGTGAAGGCGGAGGACTCCATCCAGGTGACGCTCACCGTCAAGCAGGTCACCCCGCGCACCTCGGCCGACTACGGCGAGGTCCGCTGGGACGCCGTCGTGACCAACCAGGACGACGCGCCGGTCGCGACCTACGACGTGCTCACCCTGGTCGCCAAGACCTGGCCTGCCACCACCAACTGAAGGGAACCACCACCGATGTACCGACTGACGGTCCAGTACGAGACCCCCGCCGACCCTGCTGCCTTCGACGAGCAGTACTTCGGCCAGCACGTGCCGCTGTGCGCCGGCATCCCGGGCCTGCAGGCGACGACGTTCTCCAAGCCGAAGGTCGCTGGTCCCGGCACGGCGCCGTACCTGGTCGCTGAGCTCGACTTCGAGGACGAGGCTGCCTTCAAGGCGGCGATGGGCTCCCCCGAGATGGGCGCCGTCGCCAAGGACGCCGACACCCTGCCCGCGGGACGTGTCATGTTCATCGGCGAGCTCAGCGACAGTTGACACCGACTCCCCGGCCGGGCGCCGACCTGCCACGGCGCCCGGCCGGGGCTCCAACCCGCTCCCCCGCAGCAGACGTGGGACGATGAAGGAATGAGTGAGCGCGTGGCGAAGAGCGGGCGGACCCTGCCCTCCGGCGAGGCACGACCGATCTACAACCTCGACCTGCTCCTCGACGTGGCCGTCCGCGTCTTCACCGAGCGCGGCTACGACGGCACCAGCTTCGCGCACCTCTCCGAGGCCTCAGGCCTGTCGAAGTCGTCGATCTTCCACCACATCGACAGCAAGGAGCAGTTGCTCCGCCTCGGCCTGGACCGCGCCCTGGACCCGCTCATGGCCAGCACCGAGGACGACGCGGCGCTGACCGGTCCCGCGATCGACCGGCTCACCTACCTGGTCCGCCGCAACCTCGAGATCATGGCCGAGCGCCTGCCGTACGTGAAGCTCCTGCTCAACGTCCACGGCAACACCGACACCGAGCGTTGGGCGCTCGAACAGCGACGCGCGTACGACAAGTTCGTCGCCGGCGTCGTCGAGGACGCCATCGCTGAGGGCACCGTGCGTGCGGACATCGATGCCCGCACCACCGCGCGCCTGCTGTTCGGCATGAGCAACTCGGTCCGCGAGTGGTACCGCCCCGAACGGCACACCAAGCCGGCCGAACTGGCCGACCAGGTCTGCTCGATCGTGCTCGACGGCATCCGGGTGCGCTGACCCGTTTCACGGCAAGGGACCGGCCGAGCGGCCAATCCGCTGGTCCACTCAAGCGTGTCGTAGAGACGCCAGCCGCACGACAACTCATGGTCAACCGGACAACGAACGTCATTAGGGTCGCTTTCGCAACCGGCTTTCAGGGCAACTGTTCGTTCGGGACACGCGTTCAACCGGAGTTGCGGCATTGTGCCCCGATGCGTGAGGCGCGACCAACCCGACTAGTCCTGGACGAGATCTGGCATGAGGATGCGCTCGTAGCCCAGCAGGTTCGAGATCCCGGACTCAGGCTCCGAAACACCGACGCTGATCGGAACGGCCCCGGTCGGCAGATCGAACCATCTACGGAAAGCGTCGGCATCCATCCACGAGATTGCGGCGTCTTGACTGCTCTTGGCCGAGTCCGATTCTAGGGAGACACGCACAACCCCAGCGCCGCCACTCTCAGCGGCAAGGCGCAGTTCGTACATGGTCCACTCAACGCCAATCGGCCGGTCCCGCTCACGCTCGAATCGCAAGTAGACGTCTTGTCCGAGGGCTCGTCCCGGAATGGTCGGGAGCAGGCCAGACGCGATGAACGCAGTCGCGTCGTCATAGGCCCTCTGGTGGGATTCATTCAACTGCGTCGCCAAGTCCTCGAAGTTCGCAGGAGCCACGTATTGGCAGCGCCAGGTCTGGGCGCGGTTGAACGCTGTGAACCGCCGCTTGGTGAGCATCAGGATGTCCAGCACCGGATTCTTCGGCGCCGAGGTTCGGGCGTTGATTGCTGTCAGCCTCTCGCCTGTGGCGAGATCGATTGCTCGCAGCAACTCTCGCCGGTGCGGCAAATCAGCGATGGCCCCCGTCCAATCGACCTCTACAACGCTTGGCTCACGTCCTCGCACCTCGCCGACGATCACCCAACCATCAGCAGCGGCGAAGGCGTAGCCCCATGCCTCGTCGACATCGAGCGCGTCCCGCTCAAGCGGAGAAGCAAGTTCGCGGACCACGCTCCATGCCGACAGGCTCAGTTGTAGTTCTTCCGTGTAGTTCGCGACAGGGGCCAACAGAGACTGGGCAGCTCCAGAAACTCCGGTATGGAAGCTGGTTCCAAGAACGAGTTCAGCCGCATTACTGAATCGCTTCGACGGCAAGGGCGCCCTGGCGGGCCAATCATCCACTCGTCCGACGCTGAGCCGCTCGCCAAACGCGAATGTGTCAGCGGCCATCCCCGCTAAGGCACCACGAGCGAGGTCCCGCTGCTCGGGAGTGGCGAAGTTGACGGCAAGGTAAAGGCCGATGTCGTCAATCCGAGGTCGCAGAAGGAGGCCCGGTCGTTCTCGGTGGAGGCCAGCGAGCACGCGCCCCTCGTCATCCATCTCCCGATCGAACTCGAACTCTTTGAGGACCGTGGAGAGGTTTGTGATGGTGGGTCGGCCGACTCCGTAGTGCGCCGACTCGAACGGGCCTGCCGTAGAGAGAAGGTGGCCCTTGATGACAGCCGATGCGATTGACCTAACCGGAACGCGCTCGAGCCGAGCAGAGATGCGACCAATGACCGCGGCATGCGCTGCCGGCGATGGCCACCAGGGGACAATGATCGTCGCGTCCTTGTTCGATTCCGACACCGCGAATCCTCGTTCCTCGAGCTCTTCAACAGAGTCGTTGGAAACCGATTCAGCCAGCGGAAACCGAGTTCGCGCATAGCCCACTGCGTAGGACGCATCCAGTGCGCCTTGATTGTCGCCGTCAGTCAGCTCAATGAGCGCACCTAAGACGGCGAGCGCACCGTCCGACAACGTGAGCGAGTCAGCCAAACCCGCGTGTAGGAGGAGTTGGTCTCCCGCCAGGGGCGCCACCGTGACCAGATCCATTCCGTTCTGGACCGATAGCGCTCCGTTCCTGGCGACGTTGGAAACGATCGCTTCAACTGCGATCCCCGCCGCGCGTTGACGTTGCGACTCGGACAAGGTGGCCGCCCAGATCGCCCTCCGGCCAAGTTCATGAAACCAAGGTCTGCCGCGAACGGAGACAACAAAGACTCTGGCCTCCGCCAACCGACGTTCGAGCAGCGACCACTCCAAGTCAGTCGCCCCGGTAATAGCAAGTATGGTCTCGATGTCAGGGGGGTCGGCGAAAGGACTGAGCAACATCACAGCCCGTTGCTCTTCCGCAGTTAGAACCGCATACGTCTGCTGGGTGCGAGCGACGAAGGCATCCTCCCGGCCCAGCGTCTCCAGATGCCGACCTTCAAGCAGGGCTTTGATCGCCTGGTCGACGTGGAGCGGATATGCGCCTGTCGTTTGAAGGACCAACCCAAGGACGCGGTGTCTCACCTCGATCGCAACGCCTGCCTCCGCGATCCACTCCATCACCTGGTCGCGAGTCAGAGGATCAAGTGTGATTGCTCGAGCAACAGCAATCGGGGCTCGCGCGCCTTCATCGCGGCGGACTGTCTGGACCTGTGAAAGTTCTCGAACCCGAGCGAGCTGGGGGGCATTGCTGGTGGTGTGAGAGGAGATGAGGTGAATGTTCTCCGGCAACTGCTCGATGAGATCCATCAACATCCGGAAGTCGCCATCCGACAGTCTCTCGGCCCCATCGATCACCACCACGATCGGCCGCCGGGTCACTCGGACAGCTTCGTCAGCGAGAATCACGAAAGCAGTCAGAGCGTCAGGGTCAGCCGCTGCGGCGATCCGAGCGGACAGTTGCGCCTCTGCCGACAAACGCATCTGTTGGCCCGTTTCGACCAATAGATCTGCAGCGGCGTCACCGAACCGAGCACGAACAACATCGATCACGAAGGCGTGGGCAGCGCCCAGCATGTCGCGCACCTGAGCCTGATTTGCCCGATCGATCGCGCCCCGGACAACAGTTGCCCACTGCATGGCTGGCGCCTGCGAAGGATCTGCCGCGATGGCGGACCCCAAGGAGGCAAACAGCGCCTCCTGCAGGGCGCCGGGACGGCGTGATAGAGCCACGGGCGGTGACACAAGGACGCGGCCGGCCTCTTGGAGCGCCCTCGAGGTGACCTTGAGGACCTCTGACTTGCCGATGCCAGCATCGCCAGCTACGACGGCGAACCGGTACTGCAACGCCGCCAACTCGTCCAGCGCATCCTGGCGTCCGACGAAGAAGGGAGCCGGTCGGTCCCGAGAGACCGGAGCGGCAGCCGACGCCGAAGCTTCAACGTCAGTCGATGACGCAGCCAGCTCCCGACTCAACTTGCGCCGACGCCACGATCGGACCCACGAAGCCACCACAACCTCTTCCGACGAAACCAACCAGACCTCAGCCTTCAGTTTGTCCCACGCAACCGACAGAACCGACGAGGCTCCCCACGACCGAGGCGGCGACTTTGTGAGGCGTCAGCACACTCCTCCGTCGACTTCTCGTCGGCCCGAGCCTGGCGCAACCGGGCCACGGCCGCAGCCTGCGCTCATGAGGCCGCAGAGAATGGCGCCCCTCGGTGACGTGCCCCGTGACCTCGGCGAGGACGAGACGCTAGATGACGGCAATGTTGCTTCGCCCTCGTCACGAGGATGACGCCACGTGCGTCGCCTACTTGCTGAGCAACTCGTCATCGTTTTGGTCGGTTGTCGACGATACGGCGCATCTTCCCCACCGACCGCTCGATGGTCTCCGGCGCGACGACGTCGACCGCGACCGTGACGCCCACCTTGTTCTTGACCAGCCTCTTGAGCTCGTTGCCGGCGATCGCGGCGGAAGGGCCCGCGACGCCGTCACGGTGCTCGACCAGGACCGTAAGGTCGTCGAGGTTGCCGGACCGCGACAGGACGCACTGGAAGTGCGGCGAGAGAGCCGGGGTCTGCAGGATCAGCTCTTCGATCTGCGTCGGGAACACGTTCACACCGCGCAGGATCATCATGTCGTCGGTGCGGCCGGTGATCTTCTCGATCCGCCTCATCGTGCGTGCCGTGCCCGGCAGCAGCCGGGTCAGGTCGCGGGTGCGGTAGCGGATGATGGGCATCGCCTGCTTGGTCAGGGACGTGAAGACGAGCTCCCCTTCCTCGCCGTCGGACACCGGCTCCATCGTGATCGGGTCGACCACCTCCGGGAAGAAGTGGTCCTCCCAGACCGTCAACCCGTCCTTGGTCTCGACGCACTCGCTCGCGACACCCGGTCCGATCACCTCGGACAGGCCATAGATGTCGACGGCGTGCATGTCGAGCCGCAGCTCCATCTCGCGACGCATGTCGTTGGTCCACGGCTCGGCTCCGAAGATGCCGACCTTCAGCGAGGTGGAACGTGGGTCGATGCCCTGCCGCTCCATCTCGTCGATGATCGACAGCATGTACGAAGGCGTGACCATGATGATGTCGGGCTGGAAGTCCTGGATCAGCTGGACCTGACGCTCGGTCATCCCGCCCGAGACCGGGACGACCGTGCACCCCAGCTTCTCGGCTCCCGCGTGGGCGCCGAGGCCGCCTGTGAAGAGCCCGTAGCCGTAAGCGTTGTGGAGCACGTGCCCGGACCGCCCTCCAGCCGCACGAACGCTGCGCGCCACCACGGTGGCCCAGGTCTCGAGGTCCTCGCGCGTGTAGCCCACGACCGTCGGGCGCCCCGTCGTACCTGATGATGCGTGGACCCGCGCGACCTGCTCCCTCGGAACGGCGAACATCCCGAAGGGGTAGTTCTCCCTCAGGTCGGCCTTCGTCGTGAACGGGAGCTTCGCGATGTCCCCGAGCGACTTCACATCGTCCGGGTGAACGCCGGCAGCGTCGAAGGACGCGCGGTAGTGCTCGACGTTGTCGTACGCATGCCGCACGGACCACCGCAGCCTGTCGAGCTGCAGCTCGCGGATCTCGTCGACCGACGCCGTCTCGATCGGCTCCAGTTCATCCTTGCGCGGGCTCAGGTCCTGCATGTGGCCACTCACTCCTCGAGGTAGGTTCGCTGGCCCAGCCAGCGTGACCGCGGACGAGGACCGAAAGTTGACCACCGCCGCACGGAACTTGACCGACCGAACATTCGGTAGGTACGGTGCGACGCGAGTCACCGGAGGAGGGACGATGGCGACGACAGCGCTGCAGGACGGCCGCGACGAGCGCGGCTTCGAGGCCTGGGAAGACCAGATCTGCCACACCTTCGTGCCGCTGCGGGCCCGGTGCGCCGACGATGCCGACGGGTTCAGCGGCGAGGTCGACTCGACCATGCTCGGCTCGGTGATGCTGGCCGAGGTCTCCGCCTCCCATGCGCTGGTCGAGCGAACCCCCCGCTTGATCCGCTCCGACGACCCCGAGCTCTACAAGTTCGGCCTCCAGGTCAGCGGGACGTCGGTGATCGAGCAGGACGATCGACAGGCACACCTTGGGCCCGGCGACCTCGCCATCTACGACACTTCCCGGCCGTACCGGATCACGTTCAGCGACGATTTCCGCATGACGGTCGCGATGTTCCCGCGCTCCCTCGTCCGCCTGCCGGCCCAGCGCATGGCCGCCATGACCGCGGTGCGCCTCGCGGG
This sequence comes from Nocardioides sp. Root240, assembly GCF_001428825.1. Taxonomy (GTDB): domain Bacteria; phylum Actinomycetota; class Actinomycetes; order Propionibacteriales; family Nocardioidaceae; genus Nocardioides. The sequence goes on from NZ_LMIT01000013.1 coordinate 432,373, forward strand.
CGACAGCGGCCTCGGTGCCCTGATCGCACCGTTGATGAAGGGAATCGGCGCAGAGCTGAACGCCAGTCGTCCTGTGATCGCGACCCACCTCGGCGACGCGGTCGTGGACCTGGTCACCGCGGCCTTCGCCCAGCAGCTGGGCCGCGCGCTCGAGCCTGACTCACCGTCGTCGTACTGCGCGCTGATCGCCAAGGTCCGGAAGTTCGTCGATGATCGGCTCCACGAGCCGTCGCTGACGTCCAAGGCGGTGGCTGACGCGCACTTCGTCTCGGTGCGCTACCTGCAGAAGGTCTTCGCGACCGAAGGCATCTCCGTCTCGACACTGATCCGCACGCGCCGACTCGAACAGTGCCGTCGGGACCTCGTCGATCCGACCTGCGAGCACCTGTCGATTGCACAGATCGGGTGCCGCTGGGGCTTCCCTGACGCCGCGCACTTCTCGCGCCTCTTTCGGGCGACGTACGGTCTGTCGCCCCGCGAGTTCCGCAAGGCATCGCTCTCGGGCTGATGCACAGCCCAGGGGGCGGACCGTGTCGACCCGCCCCCTGAACCACTGCCTCACAGCACGATGGTGACGACCTTCTCCTCGGTGTTCGCCACGATGCCGGCCCAACCGAGCTCACGGCCGATGCCGCTGGCCTTCATGCCGCCCCAGGGCAGGGCCGGATCGATGGCCGCCCACCCGTTGACCCAGACCGCACCCGCGCGCACCTTGCTCGCGAGAGTGTGTGCGAGGGACACGTTCTGCGTCCAGATCGTCGCCGCCAGGCCGTAGTCGGTGTCATTGGCGATGGCGATGGCCTCCTCGACGGTGTCGAAGGGGATCACAGCTCCCACCGGCCCGAAGATCTCCTCCTGAGCGATCGTCGAACCGTTGTCGACGTCGGCGAAGATCGTCGGGCGGACGAAGAAGCCCGGCTCGTCCGGACTGCCGCCGCCGGCCACCAGACGCGCCCCCTCGGCCTTGCCCTTCTCGATGTAGGCAAGAACGCGGCACTGCTGCTCGGCGTTGATCAGCGCGCCCATCGTGGTCGTCTCGGCGAACGGGTCACCGAGCACCTGGGCGTCGGCGGCCTGGGCGAGCGCGTTCACCACGGTGTCGTAGTGCGAACGGTGCACCAGGATGCGAGTGCCCGCGGCGCACACCTCGCCCTGGTTGAAGAAGAGGCCCATCGCGATGCCCTGGATCGCCTGCTCCACGTTGGCGTCCTCGCACACGATCTGCGGCGTCTTGCCACCGAGCTCCAGGGTGACGCGCTTGAACGTGTCAGCCGCGGCCTTCTGGATCAGGCGACCGACCTCAGGCGATCCGGTGAAGCTGACCTTGTCCACCCCCGGATGGGCCACCAGAGCTGCCCCTGCCGTCTCCCCCAGGCCGGGCACGATGTTGACGACACCGGCCGGGAAGCCGGCTTCCGCGATGAGCGTGCCCAGGTGCAGGATCGAGAGCGGGGCGTCCTCCGGCGGCTTCACTACGACGGTGTTGCCAGCAGCGAGGGCCGGACCGAGCTTCCAGGCCGCGATCATGAGCGGCGTGTTCCACGGCACGATCGCGCCAATGACACCCACGGGTTCGCGCACTGTGTAGGAGTGCGTCGGCGCCATGCCGAGGTAGCCGGCCGTGGGGATGGTGGCGCCCTGGATCTTGTCGGCCCACCCGGCGAAGTGCCGGAAGGTCGCCACCGCGTTGGGGATGTCGAGCATCCCCGGCTGCCCGACGGGCTTGCCCACGTCGAGCGCCTCGAGCCGCGCCAGCTCTGCCGCGTCGCGCTCGACGAGGTCCGCCAGGCGATGCAGCAGCGCACCTCGCGCCACGCCCGGGGTCGCGCCCCAGGCGCCCTCGAGGGCAGCGCGCGCCGCGACGACCGCGCGGTCGATGTCGGCAGCGCTGCCGCTGGACACCTCCGCCAACAACTCTCCCGTCGCGGGGTTGAGGTCTGCAAAGGTGTCCTGAGCGTGGCTCCACGCACCGTCGATGAACAGACCCGTCGTCAGCCCGCTCTCGGGGCCGGCGGTGATCGTCATGGTTCCTCCTGATGGATTCGGAACGACCACCGTGGCAAGCAGCCAAGCCCTCTAGTTGCCGGTCCCCGCACGACGTTTGTCGATGTGCGCCGGATCTGCAGGCCGAGCCAATCGGACGTGGATCAATCCATGGATCGGGACAGAGCCCAGGTGGCGATCTGCGTCCGGGAGCCCACCTCCAGCTTGGCGAGGACGCGTTCGACATGGCCGTCGATCGTGCGGACCGAGAGCACCAGCTTCTCTGCGATCACTCGATTGCTCAGGCCCTCAGCGATCAGCTGAACCACTTCGTGCTCACGGGGCGTCAACCGCACGACATCGTCGTCCGGAGGCGGTTCGGGACGGCGGCCGTCGAGCGCGAGGTCGACGGCGTCGTACCTCGTGATGTCGTGGATCGTGAGTTCACCAGACCTGTCGCTACCAAGTTCTCCCACGAGACGAGCGGCCATCGCGGAGCTCTCCGCGGTGATGTGCGGTCCGAAGGCCTCGATCGTCGTTCCGAGCTGGCGCCAGACGGCGGCAGCCGCGCCGTTCAGGATCGCCGCCTCATCGAAGACACCGGCATCGATGTCGAGCCACGCGAGGAGTTCCACGGTCAGGGCAATGCAGATGCCATCACCGAACGCCCGTTGGTATCCGAGGGCGGCCCGCGCAGCGGCACGGCCCTCCTCGGCCTCGCCCAGGTGCCAATGACACAGCCCCGACACCCAGAGAGCGTAGGCCCGGCTCCACTGATCGCCGCGTCGTTCGCTGAGCGACAGCACCCGACGACACGTGCCGAGTGCTCCCTGCGGATCGTCGAGGTAGGTCTGGGCCATCGCGAGCTGGAAGAGCGCCGTCGTCAACGCCGCATCGTCGCCGTTCTCCTCGAGGACCGCGATCGATTCCCGGAAGGCGGCGATCGAGTCGTCGAGACGGCCACTGAACAACAACAGCAGACCAGTCCATTGCCCCGCATGGGCCGCGAGGTGACCGTCTCCCAGAGCCGCGGCGACCTCGCGACACGACCCGAGGCACGTCGCCGCCCAATCCCGGTCGCCCTGGATCAGAGCCACCCATGCCGCCACCCACAACGCGGAGCCTCGCTCAGGCGTCGGTGTGTCATCGAGCTGGAGGATGCGGTCGAACCACCGCCGACCCTCGCTCAGGTAGCCCCCGGCTATCCAGTGATAGCGCAGCAAGGACGCAAGGCTCGCCGCCGCACGCTCCTCCCCCGGCGTGTTGACCGACCACTCGAGCGCGGCCAGCAGATTGGCATGGTCCGCCCGCATCGACGCCAGCATCTCCGGCTGCTCGCGCCCACACCACACCTCGACCATGCGACCGGCCTGGCCCAGGTAGTGGTCCCGGTGCCGGCGCTTGACGACCACCCACTCGTCACGTTCGCGGAGGCGCTGGGCGGCGTAGTCCCGGATGGTGACGAGCGTGCGATAGCGCATGGCGGCGCCACTCGGCTCGGCGATGACGATCGACTTGGCGACGAGCCGGTCGAGCAGGTCGAGGATGATCTCGGCAGGGAGCCCTTCGAACCCACAGACCGCCTCGACGGCGTCAAGGTCGAACGATCCGGGGAAGACTGCGAGTCGGGACCAGAGCAACCGCTCGTCGGGGGTACAGAGATCGTGGCTCCAGTTCACGAGGTTCCACAGGGTGCGGTGACGGCTCGTCCCCCGTCCTTCCGCTGGTCAGCAAGTGCGAACCCGCTGGTCAAGACGAGCGAGCACCTGCTCAGCTGACAACGAACGCAAGCGCGCAGCCGCGAGCTCGATCGCGAGAGGCATGCCGTCGAACCGTTCGCACAGGCGTGCGACGGCACCTCGGTTCCCGTCCGTGATGGTGAAGGTGGGCGCGAACCCGCGAGCTCTGTCGACAAGTAGGCGCACGGCCTCTGCCTCCTCCACCGTGCCGCGGTCAGTGCTCCCCGGCCGTGGCAGAGCCATGGGGCGAAGTATGTAGCTGTGCTCACCGGGCACGCCTAGGGGCTCCCTGCTGGTCGCGACCACACTGAGGCCCGAGACCTTGGACAGCAGTTCGGCGATCGTCGCAGCAGCCGAATCGAGCAGGTGCTCGCAGTTGTCGACCACGAGAAGAGTGCGAGCGCCATCGAGGTGTCGGGCGACCTGACGGAGTGGCGGCGTGTTCGACTGGTCAGGCACTGACAGAGCAGCCGCAACGGCCGTCGCCACGTCGGCGCGCGCGTCGAGAGCAGCAAGCTCGACCACATGCGCACCCGGGAAGGCGCGATCCACCCGCGCCGCGAGCTCGTAGGCTAAGCGCGTCTTGCCGATGCCTCCAGGCCCGGTGACCGTGACCAGGCGGGCCTCGCCGATGAGGTCTCGCGCTTCGCGCAGCGCCCGCTCCCGGCCGATGAACGCCGTCAGCGGCCTCCCCTGCGTCATGGTCGCGAACCTACGCCTCGCACCGCGTCCGCGGGAGAGGTGACCGGCGCCACAGCAGTCGGCGCGGTGGATTGGGGTGACAGAGGGGGTAGTTCTACCCGAGCCCGGTCGTTGTGACGGGCATCACGGTGGACGCATCCGATCACCGACCCAAGGAGCACAGCCATGACCTCCCACCACACGCCGGACCACGATGTCATCGTCGTGGGCGCGGGCTTCGCCGGCATCTACGCCATCCACAAGTTCCGCGACCTCATGGGACTGTCGGTCCATGGTTTCGACGCAGCCGACGACATGGGCGGCACCTGGTACTGGAACCGCTACCCCGGCGCTCGGGTCGACATCGAGAGCGTCCACTATTCCTACTCGTTCTCCGAAGAGCTGCAGCAGGAGTGGCACTGGACCGAGCGCTACCCGGCGCAGCCCGAGATCCTGCGCTACCTCCAGCACGTGGCCGACCGCTTCGACATCCGCAAGGACATCACCTTCGGAACGCGCGTCACCGCCGTGACGTGGGACGACCGGGCTGATCTGTGGCGAGTCAGCACGGACGACGGGACGGTCACGACCTGCCGCTACTTCGTCTCGGGCGGCGGCACCCTCTCCGTCCCCAAGATCCCGGACTTCCCTGGCGTGGAGACCTTCGCCGGCAGCACCCTCCTGACCGGCAACTGGCGCGAGGACGGGGACCTCACCGGCCAGCGCCTCGGCATCATTGGAACCGGCTCGTCCGGCATCCAGGCCATCAGTGAGATCGCCAAGCAGGCGGCGTCACTGGTCGTTCTCCAACGGACCCCCAAAAACGCCACTCCGATCGGCAACTACCCCACCGACCCGACCGAGGAGATGACAGAGAAGGCGCGGTACGGCGACCTGCGCGCCGCAGCACGCAACCACTTCCTCGGCGTTCCCTACGACGAGATCCAGCCGTCCGCCATCGACGCCACCCCCGAACAGCGTCGGGTCGTGTTCGACGACCGTTGGGAGAAGGGCGGCTTCCGACTCTTCACCGACAGCTTCGGCGACATCCTCACCGTGCAGGAGGCCAACGATCACGCTGCGAACTACATCCGGGACCGCATCCGCGAACGCGTCAGCGACGCCGCCACCGCCGAGCTGCTCTGCCCGACGACCTACCTCTACGGCACCAAGCGGCCACCCCTGGAGACCGACTACTACGAGGCCTTCAACCGCTCGACCGTCTCCCTGGTCGACGTCGACACCAATCCGATCGCGAGCGTCGTCCCCGAGGGCGTGCGACTGACCGACGGCACCCTCCATGAGCTCGACATCCTGGTTCTCGCCACGGGCTTCGACGCCTGCACCGGCCCGCTGCTCGCCATGAACATCACCGGACGGGACGGCGTGAAGATCGCCGACGAGTGGGCCGACGGCCCGCAGACCTACCTCGGCCTGACCGCGGCCTGACCGCGGCCTGACCGCGGCCAGCTTCCCGAACCTCTTCATGGTCACTGGGCCTCAGAGCCCGTCGGTCCTGTACAACATGGCCCTCGCCGTCGAGGACCACATCGACCTCATCGGCGACACCCTGGGATACATGGCACAGCGTGGACACACCGTCATCGAGCCCAGCCGGCAGGCACAGGAGCAGTGGGTCGCGGAGACCAACGCCCTCGCCGAGATGACGCTGCTGCCCACCTCTGCGACGTCCTCGTACATAGGCGCCAACATCCCCGGCAAGCCACGACGGGTACTCGTCTATCTCGGTGCCCCCCGGTACCGCGCCGTCTGCGACAACATGCAGCAGAACGACTACCGCGGATTCCACTTCGCGGCCAGCACGTCCTCGCTCCTCGCCCACACGCCGTCGCCGGCGCTGGACCCGTCTCTGATGTCCGTGGCCCAAAGCCTCGTCGAGCAGGGCTTTCCCGGTTTCCGCGCGGCCGGCGTGGAGACCGCCCGCACCGTGGTCGAGTCGTTCGTCGAGATGCAGGCTCCCGCTCCGGCGATGGCCCACAGCTCGGACCACCGCTACGGGGCGCACGCCGAGCAGCGACTGCGGGTGCACCGCCCGACCGACGACACTGGGCTGCCCGTCATCGTCTACCTCCACGGCGGCGGTTTCGTCGCCGGCAGCCTCGAGGTGGTCGACGAGGTCGCCAAGGACCTGGCCGCCCGTACGGGAGCGGTGGTCGTGGCAGCGACGTACCGGCGCGCGCCGGAGCACCGCTTCCCCGCTGCCCATGACGACGCTCTCGCTGCGTTGCGATGGGTGCACCACCACATCGCAGAGCTCGGCGGAGACCCGGACCAGATCGGATTGGCCGGCGACTCCGCAGGCGGGAACCTCGCCGCAGCGACGGGGCTCGCCGCCAGCACGGCCGCCATCCCGCTGGCCGGACTCGCGCTCGTCTATCCGCTCGTCGACGCCGTACTCGGGACTCCCTCTCGCCAGGAGTTCGACCGCGGCTACATCATCGAGCTCGACGACCTCGCGTGGTTCGGCGAGCAGTACGTTGCCAGCCCGGCCGACATCTCGGACAACCGACTTGCACTCAACTCGGTCCCGCTCGACGATCTCGCCCAGTTGCCGCCCACTCTCATCGTCACCAACGAGCTCGACACCCTGCGAGACGAGGCCGAGCACTTCGCCGCGCGGCTTCGTGAGGCCGGCACGAACGTCACACTCGCCCGCAGTCCCGGCTTGGCCCACGGCGTGTTCTGGATGTCCCTCGCTGTCTCCCGGTGCGCCGAGCAGCAATCCACGGTCGCCTCCTTCCTCAACGACCGGCTCTCGGCGAAGGAGCTCGTGAGCAGCTGCCACCGGCAGGATTCAACGCGGCTCGCGGAGAAGTCCGCGGGCCGCGTTTTCTTGTTGCTGAACTATTGACTGCTAAGTTATTTAGGCTGACACTAAAAGTGATCCCCTTCACATCGTCAGCCCGGAGGCAGACATCATGGACATCTCGACCACCACGACCATGCTGGCCCAGCTCTGCCGGCAGCTGCACGCACTCGCGAAGGCCGAGGAGGACACCGCCGCCGAGGAGGCGGCTCGCGTCCCCTACTGGTCGTCGTGCCCGAGCAGCGTCCAGGCCCACCGCGAGGCCGCCCGATCGCTGCGCGCCACGGCTCACAGCGTGGAGGCGCGGATCGGGATCTACGTGCCGTCGGCCTACCCCGCCCAGCTCGCCGGCTGAGGTCACACTGAAGGCCGTCCTGGGCAGCTGACCGAATTCGCGTCAGGGCCACTCTTGGCTCCGGACGAACTCACCGTCATCGCCGGCGAACCGTCGGCCCTTCCTGCAAGGATCGACACATGAACACCCGTCCTGACCACAAGGCCGTCTACGACGCAGTCCGCGCGATCCCTGTCGGCACCGTGATCAGCTACAGCGATCTCGCAGAGAAGGTCGGCCGGTCTCGCAGCAGCGCGCGAGTCGTGGCGACGATCCTGGGACATCGCCCGGACGCCGAGGACCCGAATACGGACATCCCATGGTGGCGAGTGGTGCGAGCCGACGGCGCGCGCTGTTGCCCTTCGACGCCGAGATGACCCACCGGGTGGAATGGGTCGCATGGGCCAAGGGACGCCTTGCTGACGAAGGGGTCACCTTCACCAACGACGGTCGGGTCGCCGCCATCGCGGGACGGGCCAAGGCGAGCAGCAGCAGCAGCGGCCGCTCAAGCAGGACCGCACGGACGACGGAGCCGTCGCCGTGCTGGAAGCACGTCAAGGTCCAGTACTCCTGTCGGGACTGTGCGCCGAGCCGCTGATCAATCGCGGCCAGGGTTCGCCACGCGGGCGGTGGCAGACTTCATCTGACGGCGCGACGAAGCTCCTTCAGCTCCTCGAAAGTTCCGGTGACATCGCGGAGGACGGCTACTGTCCCGATGAGCGTCCCGTCGGCAGAGGTCACGAGCGCCAAGGTGAACTCGACCGAGATCCGACGTCCATCAGCGGTCAGAGCCGGCACGCTCAGCATCTTGTCGGCGCCGTAGCGGCTCTCCCCCGTCTGCATGACTTCCCGGTAGCCGCGCCAGTGAGCGTCGCGAAGCTTCTCCGGGATGATGATGTCAAGCGACTTGCCAAGAGCCGCGTCCGGGCTGAATCCGAAGATCCGCTCGGCACCGGGATTCCACCACCTGATGTCGCCGGCAACGTCCGTCCCGATGATCGCGTCGGAGCCAGAGCTCATCAGGGCGATCGCGATCCGCTCGTAGTTGTCGTTCGCAGCAGTCATGATTTCGATCCTCTCGTCACGCGAGCCGGCCTCAGTCGTCGGTGGTGGTGGCCTGGCCGGCCGAGATCAGGTCCATGATGGAGGCGTCGGCCAGGGTCTGGGTGTCGCCGACGGTGCGGCCCTCGGCGACGTCGCGCAGGAGGCGGCGCATGATCTTGCCGGAGCGGGTCTTGGGGAGCTCGGGGACGATCATGATCTGGCGGGGC
>NZ_LMIT01000013.1:441354-441456 GCF_001428825.1 Nocardioides sp. Root240
CCGGATCGCGGTGGGCGCGGTGTAGAAGAGGCTGACCTTGTAGTCCTGGATGATCTTCCACCAGCGGCCGGGCTCGGGGGAGTCGGGCGTGCCTTCGTAGAG
>NZ_LMIT01000013.1:441604-520162 GCF_001428825.1 Nocardioides sp. Root240
CCGACGCCGAGGTCGGTCAGCGCGTTGGCGGCCTTCGAGACCTCGTCCTTGAGTTCGGCGTAGGTGATGTCCCTCGTGTCGACCACCCCGTCGTGAACGGGCTCGCCGACCCAGTGCAGGGCGACCTTGTCGCCGCGGCCGGCCTCGACGTGGCGGTCGACGCAGTTGTAGGCCGCGTTGAGCGTCCCGCCCACGAACCACTTCGCGAACGGTGCGTTCGACCAGTCCAGCACCTGGTCCCACTTCGTGGCCCAGGTCAGCCGCTCGGCCTGGGTGGCCCAGAAGCCCTCGCGGTCGGCCCTCGCTGCGTCGTAGGCGTCGGCCTTGACGTTCGCGTTCGCGGCGAGCTCGGCCGGCGGCTCGAAGCGCCGGTCCTCCTGAAGGAGGTTGGCCAAGGTCTGCTCGGTCCGGGAGAGAGCAGTGTCGTTCACTGACAACCTTTCGAGGTTGGGTTTCAACGATTCGAGGAGCCCGCGCCCATGGCACGTTCAAGCTCCCTCGTGGCAGCGCCCGCGAGCTTGACCTTGGCTCCGACGAGGTCGCCGATCGGAAGTCTGGTCAGCATCGCCGCCTGCCCCAGGGCAAGGTCCGTGACCTGCGCGCTCGGTACGACGTCCGCGACAATGCCCCACTCCACGGCCTCGCGAGCAGTGAAGTCGCGCCCACTGAGCGCGAGCTCGCGGCCACGCTCGACGCCGACGACGCGCTCGAGGGCTTCGCGGAGCCGTTGGTCTGGACGTTCGCCCATCGAGCACGTCGCCACGTTGAGCGAGGCATCGTCGGCCATCACCCTGAGGTCACACGCCAGAGCCAGGGCAAGGCCCTCGCCGGCGCAGCGACCTCGCACTGCTGCGATCACCGGCTGCGGCACCGCTGCCAGCGCATGAACCACCTGCGCGGTCTGCGCCTCGAGCTCGCGGCTGCCCATCACCAGGTCTGCCGCCATCCGCGCGGCGTACTCATCAAGGTCCCGGCCACGACAGAAGTCGTCGCCGTCTCCCCTGAGCACGACGGCAAGAACCGTGCGGTCCACCGCGACAGCAGCAAGCGAGAGCATCAGCTGCGCCCGGGCGGCGCCATCGAGGTCGGACGGGGAAGCGGATCGATTGATGGTGATCGTCGCGACTGAGCCGCCGACGGAGGTCACAACCTGTGCGCTCATCGTGCGCCCCCACGCATCGACGGGGTGGCCGGAACGGGCCACACGCTCCGGAGTGACCCCCGTCGACGCGAGGCCAGCGCGCCACGGGAGGGCGACGCAGGCCGTTCGGGTGCGGCACTAGCCGCTTCTTGGGCGAATCCGAGCACATCGGAGGTCGGCACGATGCGTGCGTTGACTCCCCACTCCACCAGTGCGCGCGGTTCGACGGCGCCCAGGCCCAGCAGCCGCTGGGCCGCGTCCGTCCCGACCTCCTCGACAAGAAGGTCACGCGCGGCGCCACGCTTCCCCGCACCCGGCGTCGGGCACAGGATCGCATCGGCAGCGACGAACCTGAGGTCACAGGCAAGCGCCAGCGCTAGTCCCGCGCCGATGCAGGCGCGCTGCACTGCAGCCACCATGGGAAGCGGGTGGCGTCGTACGACGTCGATCAGCAGCTCGACCTCGAGAAGGTCGTCGCGACCGGCTGCGAAAACGTCGCCGACGCCGGTGATCACGACGGCCTTGGCATCGGTCTCGGCCGCGATCTCGAGAAGCAGGCCCGCAAGTTCGACAGCGAGCTCCGGTCCGAGCACTCCACGATGCCCTGCCCAGTTCATCACCACCGTGACCACGCCGGAGTCGCGGATCACGACGAAGTTGCCGTTGTTCGATCTCATGTCCGCCTCCGTTCGTCGGCTGTCGGTCGCGTGAAGAATCAGGGTGCTTCGCGATCGGCAAGGAAAGTGGGAAAGACACATGCCCGGCACCGACCCGATCGGGTCAGCGGTAGATCGGGCCGGGCACGCGTCCGTTCAGGGGTGTGTCAACGCTTGAGGTTGATCACGCGGATGTTGGTGTAGGCGAGCAGGCCGTACTTCGAGCCCTCCACACCAACGCCCGACTCCTTGATCCCGCCGAACGGGATCGACGCCGTGACGACCGGGTGCTGGTTGATCCAGACCGACCCGGCCTCGAGCCGATCGGCCACCTCGACGGCGCCGTCGGGGTCCGAGGTCCACACGGAGGCACCGAGGCCGAAGGAGGTGCTGTTGGCGCGCTCAATGGCGTCGTCGAGGTCGGTGTAGGTCAGGATCGGCAGGATGGGGCCGAAGGGCTCCTCGTCCACCAGGGCGACGCCTTCCGACACGTTGCGAACCAGGGTGAACGGGAACCAGTAGCCGGGTCCCTCGGGCACCTCGCCCTCGAAGAAGAAGTCAGCACCGTTGGCACGCGCGTCGGCAGCGAGACGCTGGACGTGCGCGAGCTGCGCCGCGTTCTGCATCGGGCCCGCCACCACTCCCTCCTGGGTGCCCGGACCGACGACGACCTTGGCAGCCTCGGCGGCCATGACCTGGCTGTACTCCTCGAGCTTGGACTCGGGGACGTAGAGGCGCTTCAGCGCCGCGCAGACCTGGCCCGTGTTGGAGAAGGCGGCCCAGAAGAGGTCCTTGCCGATGACCTGCGGGTCGGCGTCTTCGAGCACGATGCCGGCGTCGTTGCCGCCCGCCTCCAGCGTGACCCGCTTCAGAGTGTCCGCGGCCGCCTTCATGATGGCCTTGCCCGTCGGGACCGAGCCGGTGAAGGCGATCTTGTCGATGTCCGCGTGGGTCGTGAACGCCCTTCCGAGCTCGTCGCCACCGGCCAGCACCTGGAAGACGCCGGCGGGAAGGGCGTCCTGGAGCAGCTCGCCGAGGCGCAGCGTCGCGACCGGGGTGTACGGCGACGGCTTGAGGATCATGACGTTGCCGGCGACCAGGGCCGGCACGAGCTTGAACATCGCGGCGAGTACCGGGTAGTTCCAGGCGGTGATCGCACCGACGACGCCGATCGGCTCGTGACGCACCTCGGCGCGACCGGTCTCGTCGTCCTTAATGACCTCCGGCTCCAGCTCGATCGAGCCGAAGTACTCGACCTGGCGCAGGGAGGCCATGATCTCGCCCTTGGCGTTGCCAAGGGGCTTGCCCTGCTCGCGCATGACCAGCTCGGCCAGCTCGTCGATGTTGGCCTTGACGACCTCACCGACCTTGCGGATGGCGTCCTGGCGCTCGGTCAGCGACAGCTTGCCCCAGGTCTTGAAGGCCGCACGCGCCGCAACAACGGCCTCGTCGAGCTGTTCGACGCTCGCGGACGGCACCTCGATGAACGGCTCCCCCGTCGACGGGTCGACGACCGCGATCGAGTCGGGCGAGGAAACAGTGGTGCCGTTGATGGTCAGCTGGGGCACCTTGTAGCCCGTAGCGGGAGCGGAGGTCATGGGACGCCTTTCACAGTGGATCGTGGACATGGTTCACCGAACCGGGGTCATGCCGACGCCGTCGACGGCGTCGGAGCGGGAGTGGGCGCGACTCCGAAGAGCCGCTGGTACTGCTCGGTCGACAGGCCGGTCGGCATGCCGGAGTTCGCGGGCCGCTCGGCGACCTTCGCCTTGGCAGATGGGCGGCTCGAGATGCGTTGGGACCAAGCCTCGAGCGCGGGGTAGTCAGCGAGGGCAACGCCATACGCCTTGAGTACCCGAGTCCAGGGGAAACAGGCGAGGTCGGCGATCGAGAGCTCGCTCCCCACGAGGAACTCGCGACCGTCGGACAGCTGTCGGTCGAGCACCTCGCAGGTCCGCTTGGTCTCGTTGACGAAGCGGGCCGTGCTGTACTCGTCGTCGACGCCTGCATCGGGTGCGTACGTCGTGAAGTGCGCCGCGTTGCCCGCGGCGGGCCCCTGGTTGGCCACCTGCCAGTACACCCAGCAGGTGGCCTCCCAACGGTCGGCCGGCCCCTCGGGGAGGAGCCGTCCGGTCTTCTCAGCGAGGTACTGCAGGATCGCGCCCGACTCGAAGATCCTCACCGGCTTTCCACCGGGACCGTCGTGGTCGACGATGGCCGGGATCTTCGCGTTGGGATTGACCCTCAGGAACTCCTCGCGGAACTGCTCGCCCTCCTTCACCGCGACCCAGTGCACGTCGTACGGGAGGCCGAGCTCCTCGAGCGCCATGTGGATCTTGCGCCCGTTCGGCGTGAGGTCGTAGTAGAGGTCGATCATGGTTGTCCTCAGATTCCGAAGCGGTCCCGCATGCGGTTCTCGTACGCGACGAGACCGGTCTTGCTGCGGGCGTAGTCACGGCCGGCCCAGTCCCAGGGAGTGGGGTCGGTGATCTGCCGCAGCGTGGAGTACACGGTGGCGTCGTACGACGTCGCCTGGTCGCCCAGCAGGAACTGCTTGTCGCCGATGAAGGCCTCGATGGCGTCGAGGTCCTCCTTCAGCGAGGCGAGGACGTCCTCGTCGGGACGCTTGCCGGTGCCCTGCTTGTCCTGCTGGTCGGCGATGCGGTCGCGGAGCGCGTAGAGGAACTCCCGCACCGGCGGCGGCGGGTTGTCCGTGCCGACCATGAACGGGATGTACTTCTCGAACTCGGCGGGGTAACGCCAGCGCGGCTGGATGATGCCGGTCCAGTAGGTGTACTCCTCGACCATCCGCTGGAAGGCCAGGCCCTGGGCGTGCTCGGCGGGGCTCAGCGAAGCGTCGAGCTTGTCGCCGTACTTGTCCTTGAGGTACTGGATGATCCGGGTCGAGTCGTGGACCTGCGTGCCGTCCTCGTCCACGATCCGCGGCAGTTTCGCGGTCGGCGAGTCCTTGTGCAGCGTCGTCGGGTCCTGCTGCACGAAGGTGAACGGGATCTCCGCCATCGTCATGTAGTTGGTGACCTTGGTGACGAAGGGGCTGACACAGGCCAGACCCCACGCCGGGCCGTAGCCGTAGAGGGTGATCGTCATTGCTCGTACTCCTTGGAAGCGAAGAGGTGGGAGGGGTGGTTCCAGATCACCAGGGGAGGATGTCGCCGTTGGCGTGCTGGAACTTGCCGCCGGTTTCGACGGTCAGGGAGTCGAGCACGGAGATCAGGTTCGATGCCGACTGCTCAGGCGTGACCAGGATGCTGGCAGCCCGCTCGCGGTCCTCGGGCGTCATGGCGTCGAGGAGACCAGTGTTGACCATGCCCGGGTGGAGGGCCTGGACGGCGACGCCGCCCTTCGAGAGGTCGTGGTGCAGGTTGAGAGCGACCATGTTCGCGGCGGCCTTCGAGATCCGGTAGGCATAGTCGCCCCCGGACGTGTTGTCGTTGAGTGAGCCGACGCGGCTGGTCAGGATGCCGACCTTCGCCCCCTCGACGAGGAACCCGCGCAGGGCACGGATGACGCGCAGCGGTCCGATCGTGTTGATCTCGAACTGCTTGCGGACGTCGTCGTAGTCGACGGTCTCGATGTCGTCCAGGAACATCACGCCGGCGACGTGGAACAGCTGGTCGATCTCCACGCCGTCGCTCTCGAGCCGCTTCGCGAGCCGCGCGACGTCGTCCTCCGACGTGACGTTCACTCCAGACTCGACCGCGATGCCCGCAGCGACGAGGTCACTGCCGTCGCCCATGGTGACGGCGAGGACGTCGTTGCCCGCGGCGTGCAGCTGCTGCGCGATGGAGTGAGCGATTCCGCGGTCAGCTCCGATGATGACTTTGGTGGGCATGTTTCAAGCTCCCTGGGTGATCACGTGGGTTTCGTCGTCCGAGGCGGGCACTTCGCCCGTCTCGTTTCCGACCACGCCCTCGGCGAGGAGGCGGTCGATGGTGCTGGTGTCGAAGCCGGCCTCGGCCAGGACCTCGACGCTGTGCTGTCCGAGACCGGGCGCCCCGACGGGCGTCGCCACGGGCGTGTGGGAGAACCGGGCGGCCACTCGCGCCTGCCGGAGCCGGCCGGCGATCGGGTGGTCGGTCTCGATGATCGTCCCCGAGGCGATCACCTGCGGGTCCTCGATGACCTCGAACCGTCGGAGGGCCGGGGCGCAGGGCACGTCGTGCTCGGTGAGCAGCTCCAGCCACTCCTTGCCGGGCCGTTCGAGCAGGATCTTCTGGATCTCGGCCAGGCGCTCGTTGACGTTGGCGTCGCGCTTGGCCGGGGTGTCGAACCGCTCGTCCTCGAGCAGGTCGGGGCGCTCGGCTGCCTTGCAGAACGCGGTCCACTCCTTGTTGCTCATGGTCGACACCGTGATGTAGCCGTCGGCGGTCTCGTAGATGAGGTCGATGAAGCTCGCGGCCTTCTCGGGGGTGACGGGCTTGTCGACGAAGGTGTAGGCGTTCATGTCGCTGGCCCACATGAAGGCGAGCACGCTGTCGAGCATCGAGAGCCGGACGTGCTGGCCTTCGCCGGTGGTGGCGCGCGCGACCAGGGCGGAGCAGACCGCCTGCGCGCCCGTGATGGCGGTCAGCTTGTCAGGGAGAACCGTGCGGATCAGCCGCGGACGGTCCTCGTCCGAGCCGGCCTGGATGGTCGTGAGGCCCGAGACCGCCTGGACGATCGGGTCGTAGGCACGACGCTCGGAGTACGGGCCGCCCTCGCCGAAACCGCTGATCGACAGGTAGACGAGCTTCGGGTTGATCGCGATCAGGTCGTCGAAGGAGATGCCGAGCCGCTCGACCACGCCGGGGCGGAAGTTCTGGACCAGGACGTCGGCGCGACGGACCAGGTCGAACAGGACCTTCTTGCCGTCCTCGGACTTCAGGTCGAGGGTCAGCGATCGCTTGGATCGGTTGACGTTGAGGAACATCGATGCGAGCCCGCCGGAGCGGTTCGGCAGCGATCGGACGTGGTCGCCGGTGCGCGGCGGCTCGACCTTGATGACCTCGGCGCCCTGGTCTCCCAGGATGGAGGCGGCCCAGGGGCCGGACAGCATCGCGGAGAGATCCAGGACGCGGATGCCAGTCAGTGGACCGGTCATTCTTACCTCACTGGGGTGTGACGTCGATTACAAGCATCACCTTAGCGAGATAACTTCTTAGGAGTCAACTACTTTCTACAAAGAGAAAGGAGTCAGTCTGCGCGTACTGCCCCAGAGGGCTCGAAGTGCAGCAGGAACTTCCTCAGGAGGCCGCGCAGCTGCTCGGTCTCATCCGCGTCGAAGATCTCGCCCAGGAGGTCGTTCTCGTTGTGCACGACGTCATGGAAGACCGAGTCGATGAGCTTCATTCCCTCGGGCGTGAGCTGGACATCGACCCGTCGACGGTCGTTGACGTCCAGGTGACGACTGATCAGTCCCGCCCGCTCGAGCTTGTCGAGGCGCTGCGAGACGCCGCCGGAAGTGATCAGCGAATGCTTCGTCAGCTGACCGGCCGACTGTCGGTAGGGCTCTCCAGCGCGTCGCAGCATCGCAAGGATGTCGATGGTCGCGCGATCGGTGTCCCAGTCGGACAACCGGTCGTTCCGCACACGGTCGAGGTATCGGCCCACGCGCCACACGCGCGTGACGACCCCGATCGAGCTCACGTCAATGTCGGGGCGCTCTCGCCGCCAGTCAGCCTCCACCGCGTCCACTCCATCCACTCCCGCCCCCGCGCGCCGAACCGGCGCCTTCTTCACCCGATTGCTCATAGCGCTAAGAATCTCACATCGCAGTACTTTTTGGTGACATGTCGTCGACCGAGTTGCTCAGGGCTGCGCGCCCTGCACATCTGTGGGGAGCGACGTTGGCGAGTCCGGTCGGTAGTCCGCGTTGTAGCGGACGTCGGCGTCGTCGAGGAGGTCCTCGAGGAACGCCCGCCACTCAGCGACGGCACCTTCTGTGACCAGCGAGCGCTTGAGCTTGACCTGGACGTCTGCGTAGACCGCCGGAGCACCCGGCGTTACCTTCTCGACACGCCCTACATGCCATCCGGTCGACGTCTTGACAGGACCGAACAAGGCTCCCGAAGGAACGGCGAACGCAGCCTTTCCGTAGGCGTCGTCCAGCTCGGCTTGGGAGGCGACGCCGAGGCGTCCGCCTTCTGCACTGGTGGCGCTGTCGATGCTGTAGGTCCGGGCGACGGAGCCGAACGGCTGACCCTTGCGGAGCAGCCCGAGGACGGCCTGGGCGTCGGATCGGGTCTCGACCACGATGTTCAGCAGGCTCCGGCGCTCCGGCGTGGCCAACGATTCCTCGCGATCGTCGAACGCGTCGGCCACGTCCTCGTCGGTGACCTCGACGTCAGCAGTGACGTCATCGAACAGATGGGCGACGACAGCTTGTTGGTGCAGCTCGTCGCGCACCTGGGCCTCATTCGCGCCCATCACACCGAGAGCCTCGACGAACGCGCGTTGCCCACCATCCGGGTAGCGGTCCTTGATGAGCTTGGCCAGGATCGTGTCGACCTGCTTGTCCGTCACCACGATGTCGCGGTCCGCTGCCGCTTTCTCGATCAGCACCGAAACAACGGCAGACTTCGCTGCGTCCCGACGGAAGGTGTCGAGGGCCTTCCCTCCGCTCGGCTGGTCGAGGCCATAGAGAGCCTTCAGGGCATCGATGCGCTGGTCGAGCTCCTTCACGGTGATCGTCGTGTCTCCGACCTCCGCCACCGTGCCGGCAGGAAGGGCGCGATCGCGGATCAGGAAGGCCGTACCAGCAGCCAAGGAAAGAGCAACCACCACGGCGAGCGCGAGGCTCGCCCGCGGGCGGCCCCCCAGCCGTTCTCGCAGTGAGGCAAGAGCCCCCCGGACGGTGACGGTCTCAGCCGAGTCTCCGTTCGGACCGCCTGCAGGAACGACGTCAGTGGTGTCGTCCTCGATCGTGGGCTCGTCGACCAGGTTGTCGGGCATCAGCGGACTCCTGCCAGTTGGGGCCGGGACGTGGTCTGGCTCGTGCCCCGGGTGGAACGCGGAACAGTGAGTGACACGGCGTAGCCAGCGACGAGTGCCAGACCCACGGCAGCGACGAGCGTCGCGCTGAACTGGCGGAGCAGGTCGAGGTGCGACACCGACAGTGCGGAGTAGCCCGCCGCGGAAACGGCCGCCGCGACGATCACCGACCGGGCCAGGCTCCTGTCCCCCGATCGCCGTGCCTCAGACAGCATCACAGCGAACTCGCACCCGACCGCGGCAGTGAGGGACCCGAGCGCGATCGTGATCGGATTCAGGGCCACTCCGAGAAGCGTGGCCGCCAGCAACCCCCAACCAGTGGCAAGCAGGGCCGCAGACACCGCGCGCGCGGCATCGCGTCGGCGACGCAAGCAGGCTGCCAGCACCAGTCCGGCAGCGGCGATGCCCGCCAGGTTGGACCAGTGCCGGTCGCGCACCAGGACGTCGTAGCCCTCAGCGGCAAGCACGGGTATGCCGGCTATCCGGACATCGAAGCCATCTGGTGGAGACGCCGTCATCGAGCGGAGCGACGCGATCGTCTCCTGCTGCGTCGCAAGGTCGTCGAGGTCCGCACCGAGCGCGATGACGGCACGGTCCTGGCTGACGGTGACCGCGGCGCCCGTGACGTACGCAGGAAGCAGCCGCATCGCAGCGTCGATCTGGGATTGGCTGGGGTGGTCGCCCAAGAAGCCCAGCAGCTGACCGGGGCTGACGACCGACTGGATTGTGTCGCCGTGTGTTCGCAGGATCTCTTCCTCGCTCGAGCGCAGCCAGGCGAGCGCCTCAGGCGAGAGCACGTCGTCCCCCTCGAGCACCACGTCCAGCTCACCGGCGAACCCGAGTCGATCCTGCACAGTCACCGCGTCGTCGTACCCGCGAGCTCCCGATAGGAGCGTCTCGGGCGAGGTCTCCACGCTCACCGAGCCCAGGGCGAGCCAACCCAGCACAGCGGGAGCTCCGAGCAGTGCCGCGAAACCGGCGACCGCCGTCACGGAGATCCGTCGGGTCGCAAGTGCCGTCGCTTCCCTCGTCGGCGCTGGGTTCTCGCCACCACCGCGATAGAGGAGGGTCGACAGGCCCGTCGTGACGCCGATGCCGATGACCATGGCAAGTCCGAGGTCTTGCACGAACTGCACGGGCGAGAGGAGCAGGCACGCAAAGGCAGCAGCAGCCGCCGCTGCGACGGCGACGACAGTTCGTCGGTGTCCGCGCTGCGCGAGGTAGACCGGGTAGTAGCTGCCGATGCCGAGCATCAGCGGCAGGAAGAGAACGGCGCCGAGGGACAGTGGGGTTCCCCGCCAGCCGAACCACGCGAGCGTCGCCGCCACGGCGGCAAGCATGGGCACCAGCGGCACCAGCCGTTGCAGTGTGTTGCGGCGCCAACGCGACAGGATCAGAGCGCCGGCAACCAACGCGACCGCGGCTCCACCGACCAAAGGAAGCTCCGACCTCACCTGGTCGGCGAGGTTGGCGCTGAGGACGGGGACGCCGGTGATGGTCGTTCGATCGGGCTTGACCGTGGTGTCGTCCTTCACGACACCGCGGACGTCGTCGACCAGGTTCTTCAGGCCGGCCTGGTCCAGCCCAGACCGTGGCCGGACCAAGATCGCCACGGCGTGGGCGTCCGGCACGAACTGTCGCCAACGTGCGCGTGGCTCACCGGCAGCGTCGTAGACGACGGTTCGGACGAAATCGTCGTTGCGCAGGGTCGGTAGCCCTGCCGGCATGCCTTGCACGAGGAGCGCACCGTAGCGACGCTCGAAGCGCGCGAGGTCGTCTGCGCGATCGGCCTCCTTGAGTCCGTCCCGACGGCCGCTGATCGTCGCGAGCAGGTTCTGGACCTGGATAGCGGTCTGGTTCAGCGTGGTGGCCGGACCGTAGGCGACTGCCACATTGCGCAGCCCGGACAGTCTCCCTTCGAGCGCCAGCAGTCCGGCGAGCCGCTCCCCTGCGAGCAGGCCGTTCGCGTCATCACTCTCAAGGAGGACCACGATCGGGTCGCCACCGAAGCTGTCGGCGACGTCGCGCAGGTCCCGGGCGGCCTGTCCATCCTCGGGCAGGAAGGCCGAGTAGTCGGTGCTGACAGTGAGGCGGGCGATGCCGCCCACCGTCAGCGCGACGAGACCCAGGCCCATTGCCGCGAGTACGACCCTGGCCATCCACGACCTGCGCGTCGGGCTCATTCCGGGAGTTCCTCGATCCTGGGATAGGTGCCGTTGAACGGCCCCGGGTTGAGGGCACCGCCGGGTGCGGGGTACGAGTTTCGCTTGTCCAGAACGCCGACGTGGGTCTTGAACGGCAGTCCCTTCAGCGACGTCTCGTTGAACACCATGAACACCCGCAGGTAGTGACCGTTCGCGTCCGAGTTGGCCATCATCGCGGCCCAGTTGGTGAAGAAGGCGGTGAGGTCCTTCTTGTAGGGCGCGACGTAGGCGAGAACCGGGTTGACGTCGGCGAGCGCTACTCGCGCCTCGGGGACGATGCTGCTGACATCGGACCCGAAGTCATCGACACGGCTCAGGGTTGCCGGCGCGCGGTCGAGCGCCACGTCCAGGGACGGCAGGAGGCCCTTGACGTCGGCAGTCACCGACGGGAGGTTTCGCAGCGCCGTGGTGAGACCCGGCGACGCCGTGCGGAGGTCCTTGGCAATGGGAGCCAGCGAGGTCGCCAACGTGGTCAGGTCTCCGGAAGCCTCACGGGCGGAGTCCACGAGTCCGGGGAGCTGACGGACCGTGGCCTCGAGGTTCTTGTGGTTCGCCGCGGTCGCGGTCGTCAACTGGTCGGCTGACTCGACCAGATCGACGATCTCACCCTGCCGGTGGTCGAGGCTGCGCAGCACCACACCGAGCGAGCGCGTCATGTCGTCGAGGTCCTTCGACTGGTCGGCGAGGGCATCGAGGACGTCGTAGCCCTGGTCGCCCAGGTCCCCAAGGCCGTTCATGAGCGCGGCGACATCCTCCTCGGTGCCCTTGGTCCCCTTGCCCAGGGCACGAAGCGTGCGGCCGAGCGAGGCTCGGGTCGG
Source organism: Nocardioides sp. Root240 (assembly GCF_001428825.1). GTDB lineage: Bacteria > Actinomycetota > Actinomycetes > Propionibacteriales > Nocardioidaceae > Nocardioides. The sequence goes on from NZ_LMIT01000013.1 coordinate 453,414, forward strand.
TGCGTCGAGGCTGGTCAGGACGTCGTGCAGCTGGACCGGCTCTGCCACCGATTCCTCGGGCAGGTGGTCGCCATTGGCGAGCACCTCACCCTTGCCGTCGATGACCTCGAGGTAGGTCTCCTCCACCATCGACTTCGCGCGGAGGTGGACGCTCGCACCCTCGTGCAGCGGGATCACGTCGTCGTCGTCGAACTGGAGCGTCACCATGGCGACGCTGTCCTTGACGTCGATGCCGCGGACCTTGCCGACTGCGACGCCCGCGACGCGGACATCGGAGTCGAACACGACGTTGTCGCCGTCCTTGATCGGCACCACGACTCGGTAGCCGTCACTAGTGAGCGCGGGAATCGAACCACCCATGTTGACCCACAGGTATCCGAAGATCAGCGCACAGGCGGAGACGAAACCAACCAGGACCCCGAGCCGGAGGCGTGGCTCGAGCGCGTGAGGGATGCGCATCAGTTGACCTTTCCGATCACGAAGGGCAGCGACTCGGGGCTGACCTGGGCCTGGCCGCGGAGGATGCCGCCGTTGGCGTCACCGAGGCTGAAGATGGATGTGGTGTTGTAGACGAAGGCAGCCAGGTCGTCGCGGTAGTCGACGATCGTCTTCGTCAGGTAGCCGAGTCGGCCCGTCACGACCGACGCCTCGGAGAGCGCCGCGTCGTACCGGGGCACGACCGGCCGGAGGTCGTCGAGGACCGGACGCGCCTGGCGCACCACGGGAGTGGCGATCTTCGCCGTCTCGTCGAGGTTTTCAGCCAGTTCCGCGAGCCGCGACAGTGCGGTCGGCAGCGAGTCGGAGGCCCCCTTGACAGCGTCGAGCGTCGGGTCGAGCTGCTGGCTCAGCGACGTCACGTTGCGCGTGGCTCCCTTGAGCTCCGACACGAATCCGGGCAGTGTCGCGAGTGCCTGCGTCAGCTCGTCGTCCCGGGTGCTGATCACGCTCAAGGTGTCCGCGAGCGAGTTCGTGATCCTCGCGAGCCGCGCCTCGTCACCACCCGTGGCGGAGGCGACCTGCGAGAGTGCCGTGACGAGGAGACGAATCTGCTTGCGGCGACCGTCCAGAGCGTTGACGACGGGCTTGAGGTCGGCGAGCACCTGGTCGGTCGCGTCAAGACCCGGCCCGAGGTGCTTCGGCGAGTTCGCCAGCGCGACGTCGCTCTCCTGGAGCAGCGAGGCAAGCCCGGAGCGTGCGTCCTCGTCGAGGTTCTGCACGACCCTGTCGACCTGAACCGGGTTCTCGGTCTGGTCGACCGAGACGAGGTCCCCGTCATCGAGCTTGCCGGCGTCCGGGCTGCCCTCGCTCATCTCGACGTACATGTCGTTGAGGGGGGTCTTGGCACGAAGGACCAGTTGGGTGTCCTTGTAGACCGTGTGTCCCGGTTCGAGGGAGAGCGTCAGCCGCGCCAGGCCTTCCTTGGTGACCTCGGCCTCGGTGATCGAGCCGACAGTCACGCCGGCGATGCGTACCTCCTGGCCGTTGCTCGGGCTGATGCCCGGGGTCTCGGTGAAGTCAGCCTGGAAGACGAACTTGTCCTGCCAAGGCCAGTCGTAGCGCTGGTTGATCAGCACGACGCTGGTGGTCACGGTGCCGAGGACGAACAGCAGGACGAGAGCGGTGACGTCCCTGCCCAGGCCGGGGACGGTCTTGGTCCGCTCCCAGGCGCGCTTCATCTTGCTCGTGGTGGTCATGGACGGCTCCCATCGGGCCGGAGAAGCTTGCGGAAGAGGTCTTCGAAGCTGATCGGAAGACCGGTGACGGTCCCAGGGCCAGCACCGGGCTGGAAGTGCAGCGTCGGGCCGTTGCGGTCGGTCATGTTGCCGGAGGCACTGCCACCCGCTGCCATGTATCCGAGCTCCTGGTAGAAGGGCGTGTCGTTCCCGTTGCCCTCGTAGAGCGAGCCCTCAGGACCGTGCCAGGGCGACAGGACCATGTCCGTGATCGGGCCGGTGACCCTCTCCAGCGGCTTGCCGTCGAGGTCGCCGAGGACCTCGGTCGCCCGGACAGACGTCTGCAGCAGGTCCTGCACGACCGGACGAAGATCGTTCAGAGTGGGCACCAGCTCGTTCATCAGCGGGCGGGCCGAGCGCAGCGCCGGTTCGAGACTCGCCAGCGCACCGTCGAGTTCCCGGACGGTCGGACGTGCCGACTCCGACACCTCCCGAACGCTCGTGAGGGTGCCATCGAGTGCATCGAGCCCCTCTCGGGCGGTGCGCAGGCTGTCGGGCAGGTCAGCGACCGCATCGCGCAGCGCCGGACCGTTGCGCCCGATCACATCCGCCGTGCCGTCCAGTCCGGCCAGGGCCTTGTCCAGATCACCCCGGTTCTTCGTCAGCGCACGTGCCGTCGCCTCCAGGCCCGACACCAGCGCGCCGAGGTCCTTCTCAGGGCGCTCGCCGCGGAGGGCTCGGAGCACTCCGTCTGCACCGTCCAGCGAGTTCGGTGCATGCTGGAGGAGTTCCTTGATCTCCTTGCGCGTCGGCGCGTCGAGCGCCTGGCGGGAGTTGGCAATCGTGCCGCGCATGCTCGTGCGCACGTCCGGCTGAAGTGCCTCGAGGACACGGTCGAGCTCCACCGGGACGCTGGTCTGCGCCAGGGGGATCGTGCCCTTGAAGCGGGCCGGGTCCCCGCCGGGCTTCAGCTCGACGTAGTAGTTGCCGCCCAACAGGGTCGACGGACGGATCGCGGCCGAAGGCGAGGCACCCAGTTTGGCCGACGTACCGGAGTCGAGGTCCATCGTGACCTTCGCGCCGTCACCGTCGGGCTCGACGCTGGTGACGACTCCGACCGCGATGCCGGACACCTTGACCTTGGTGACGAACGGGCGCAGACGGTAGTCGCCGGCGAACTGCGCGCTGACCGTCTCCATGCCCGGGGTGAGGTAGGTCGAGAGCTTCTGCTTCTGGAAGAGGGACACGCCCAGCACCGACACCAGCACGATGGCGATGACGCCGATGCGTACCGGGTTGGCACGCTCGAGGCGGGCCAGGATTCTGGTCACCATGGTCAGTTGCCTCCGAGGAGCCCGTTGGAGCGATCGAGCTGCGCCGTGCCGGGTGCGGGATAGGGATTGCGGTGGGTGAAGGGGTCAGCGATCGGGAGGATGCCGTCGATCGACTCGGGCCTGGCGATGAGGCCGAGCCGCAGGTAGTGACCGAGCTTGTCGCTGTTGCCGTTGGCGGAGTGCCAGTAGTCGAAGAACTGGGAGATGTCCCTTGCGTAGGGCGACATGTAGGAAGCCAGCACATCCGCGTAGGTGAAGGTGCCTTCCAACCGCTCGGTGACGGGACGGACGTCCCCCACCGCGGTTGCCAGCTCTCCGACAGCCGGCTCAGCCAGGTCGGCGACGCCCGGTACCCTCTCGAGCGGCTTCTGGCCGCCGCGCAGTACCGCTCGCAGAGCGGGGGTCGAGCGGCCGAGTGCCGCGGCGCCCGGTTCGAGGGATCGCGCTGCGGCCTCGAGGTTGATCAGCGGCTGCTCCAAGGAGGCCAGACCGCGACCGGTCTCCTCCAGGGCGGCAGGAGCCTTCTCGAGCGTCTGACGCAGGGCACGACCGTGGTCCGCGTCGAGCGCCTGGAGCGTCGTGTCCATCTTGCCCAGCAGCGACTCGACGTGGTCCTCGCGGCCCCGGAACCTGGAGGCAAGGTCCGACGACGCGTCGAGGAGGCCCGCCAGGTCCGCCCGCTGCGAAGCTGTGGCGGTCGAGACCGCGCCGAGGTCGCCCAGCAGCTCCGGCGCGTGTGTGAGGAAGGCCGCGAGGTGCGCGCTCTGGCCCTCTACGCCGCCGCCGACCTCGCGCAGAGTGCTCGCGAGACCTTCTCGGGTGGGCCGGTCCAACACGGAGAGGAGATCGTCCAGCTGAGAGGCTGGGAGCGTCTGTGTCGGCGGCAGCTCCTCACCTTCGAGGTCTCCTGCGTCCGCGTGACCACGGTTCAGCTCCACGAAGTTCTGGCCGAGGCCGGAGCGAGCCCACACGGCGGCCGTCGCGTCGGCGTAGACCGGCTTGTCGCCGGAGAGCTGGAGCCGGACGAGTGCCTCGTCGCCATCGAGGTCGATCGCGTCGACACGGCCCACCCGGACGCTCGCCTCGCGAACGTCGTCGCCCTCGCGGAGGCCGCCGACGTCGCTGAAGCGCACCGTGACGTAGTCGCGACTCGAGCCCGGCAGGCCTGCGCTGGCAAAGATCGCAGCGTAGAGCGATACGGCCAGCAGACCGATCACGGCAAGGGCCGCGCCCAGGGTCTTGCTTCGCGGGTTCATCGTGCTCCTCCAACGAGGTAGGTGACCATGTCCTGCTCCTGGCGAGCCGTGAGCCCGGTGACGTTGACCGGGTCAATGGCCGCACCGGCGCTGCGTCCGGCCTTGGCGCCTGTCAGCAGTCCGCCGAGGCTGGTGAGCAGGCCGTCGGTGAGGTCGCCGAGGCCCGAGGCGCTGCCCAGCACGCCTCCGTCACCGAGCAGGCCGTCGAGCAGGCCGTTCATCCTGGGACCGTTTGCGGCGGGCTTGTTCTTCGGCGCCTTCGGCGGAGGAAGCAACCCCGTGACTGCCTCGGTGTTGACGATCTCGAGCGAACGGAAGTAGTTCGACAGACCGTCCGAGTTGTTGGTGGTCAGTGCCCAGAACTTCGCGAAGTCGAGCACGTGGCGCAGGTTGGAGATCAGTTCGGTGCCGATCGGCTGCAGGCCGCGAGCCGCTCGCAGGACGTTCGGCGACGAGCGGCGCATGGATGCAGCAACCGGCCCGGCCGCCTTCAACAGGGTCTGCGCGCGCTGGAGGACGGGCTGGAGGTCCTTCATCGCGGGCGCACCGGCCTGCGCGAAGCCGGAGAGCTCTTGGGTAAGCTCGGACAGGACGGCCGTCGTGGGGCGGAGGTTCGCCAGGGTCGGCGTCGTGGCGTCGGCCGCACCTCGTAGGGCCCGCAGCGTCCTCCTGCCGGAGGCGAGAGTTCCGGGAAGGGCCGTCAGGGTCGCATCCAGCTCGGACTGCTTGGCCGCCGTGCTGCGGAGCAGCTCGTCAGCCGCGTCGAGGAGTCCGTCGAGCTTCTTGCCGTTGTCGCTGGCCAACGAGGTCGCGACCGGCTGGAGTTCGGTAACCATGCGGGCGAGCACGGCGCTCTGGTCGTCCAGGACCTTGACCAGCTTGTCCGTGTCCTCGAGCGCCGGCTGCAGTGCCTTGATCGCTCCGTCGACCTTCTCGCCACGGTCGGCCATGCCGTTGCCGACAGAGGTGAGAAGAGCGGCAAGTGCCTGCCCGGTGGGCTCGTCGAGGGCGTTGAGCACCTGGTCGATGTCGACAGCGCTCGACGTGCGGTCGACCGGGATGGTGTCCCCCGACGCGAGCGTTCCGGCGTCGGCGGTTCCGCGGTCGATCTCGACGAACCGCTCACCCAGCAGGCTGAGTGGACGGATGGTCGCCTTGGCGTCGTCATGGAGAGGCAGGGCGTCCTCGTCGAGGCTCATGCCCACGAGCGCCTTGCCGTCGCGGACCTCGATCGACTCCACCTTGCCGACGGTCACACCGGCGACCTTGACGTCGTTGCCCTCGATCAACGGGCTCGCGCTGGCGAAGACGGCGAAGACGTCGGGACGCTCGTCGTCGTTCATGGCCCGAAGGCCTGCGATGGAGGTCACCAGGAGGAGCAGTGTCGCTCCCCCGATCACCAGTCGTTGAGGCTGCTTGGTCAGCGAGGTCATCGAAGCTCACTCCCGTTCGCGTCGGTCCAGGGCTGGTCCTCGTTCTGGCCGGGGAGGCGCTGGTGCTGGTTCGTGACGCCGGGGGGCATGATCCCGGGGTTGATGTTGAGGCTGGTCGCGCCGAACTGGATGAACGCGCGCAGGTAGTGCCCGTTGCTGTCGTAGTTGCCGGCGGCGCCGCCCCAGTTCGACAGCCAGCCGACGAGCTCCGGGGTGTACGGCCGGAGGAAGTCGATCGCCGGAGCGAGGCTGCCGAGGGTGTTCTCCGCTTGGGGAAGTACGGAGTTCGTCCGGTCCAGCAGGCCGGGCGTGACCCGCAGCAGGGGTGCGAGCGCCTGGAGCGTGGGCCGCAACTGTGCCGCCACGGGACGCAGGTCGGTCAGCACCGGTGCCAGCTCCTTGGCGACACCGGGCAGGCGCGCCGCGGCCGGCGTCAGGTCGTCGAGGAGCGGCTGGGCGACGTCGACGGTCTCGGGGACGTTGTCGAGGGTCTGGCGAGCCTGGCGGAGCGTGGTCGGCAACTCGTCGAGCGCCTTGCGCAGTTGATCCTGCTGCGAGGCGACCGCGTCGACACCGCTGCTGAAGCCGTCGATGGTCCCGCGCACCTCTTCGTCACGGCTCGCGACGATCTCGGCCATGTCGGCAGTCCGGGTGACCAGGTTGCGGATCGCAGCACCGTCGTCGCCCACAGCACTGAGCACCTGGCCGAGCGCCTCGAGCGACGGGCCGGCGGCCGCGAGTGTTTGCTGCAGGTCCGACTCGCTCCCACTCACGGTGGCATCGAGCCGCGCGATGAGCCCGTTGAGTTCCTTGCGGGTGTTCGTGTCGAGTGCCGCCAGGACCTGATCCAGCTCGACGCGGTCGGTGGCGCCCTTGATGATCGCCCCGTCCGGCAGTTCAGCCGCACCGTCGGCACCCGGGGTCAGGTCGAGCACACGCTCGCCGAGCAGGGCCTTCCAGGAGATCCGGGCAGTCGTGCCGTCATGCAGCGGCGCGAAGTCGTCGGAGACGCTGACCGTCACCACGGCCTTGCCGTCGCGGACCTCGAGCTCACTGACCTTGCCGGCGTCGAAGCCGTCGATCTTCACCGGCGAGCCCGGCACCAGGTTCGTCGCCGACGGCAGCACGACCTGCACGTTGTAGTCGTCGGTCGCCTTGGCGGTGCCGACGACGCCGACGACCAGAAGGGCCGCGGCGCCGCCGACGATGAGCTTCTTCTGCACGATCAGTCCATCCCGAGAGGGCCGGCGGACTCGCCGGCAAGGAACTGCCGCACGAACGGGTCATCGCTGTTGAACGCCTCTTCGCAGTCGCCGTAGTGGACGAGCTTGCCCTTCCAGACCATGCCGACGTAGTCGCTGCACGACCGGGCAGCCGCGATGTTGTGCGTGACCAGGAGGTACGTGCCGCCGTGCTCCTCGTGCATCTGCTTGATGAGGTCGCACAGGAGGCTGGTGCGCACAGGGTCGAGACCCGAGTCGGGCTCGTCGAAGAGCACGATGTCGGGGTTGAGGATGAGGCCACGGGCGAAGCCGGCGCGCTTGCGCATGCCGCCCGAGACCTCGCTCGGGTACTTGTGGGCGGACCGCTCGAGACCGACCTCGGCCATGCGGGTCATCACGAAGTCGCCGATCTCGGACTCCGCCATGTCGGTGTGCTTCCGCAGCGGAAAGGCGATGTTGTCGAAGATGTTCATCGAGCCGAAAAGGGCGCCGTCCTGGAACAGCACGCCGAACCGCTTGCGGAGCTCGTAACGCTCGTGCTCGGACATCGACCAGATGTCCTGGCCGAACACCCGGACCTCACCCTGGTCCGGTTGAAGCAGCCCCACGAGGTGCTTGAGGAGCACGCTCTTGCCGGTTCCGGAGGGACCGAGGACCGTGGTGATCGCGTCGTCGACGAAGTCAATGTTGAGGCCGGTCAGGACCTCGAAAGAGCCGAACTTCTTGTGCAGGTTGCGGACCTGCATGCTGTGCGGCTTCTCGGGCTCGTTGACGGCGAGGCGGTGTTCGGGTGCGGCAGTGAGTACGGCAGTCATGGAGACTCCTGTTGGTCGTTCTGCGGGCAGGCAGGAACTGTCGACCCGCGGTGAGCGGGCCTGCGGAGAGAGCTAGTTGGCGATGGGCGCGTTGGGCGCCATGCCCCAGAAGAGCTGGGTGGTGAGCAGTCCGATGATGTGGATCAGGACCATGTTGACCATCATCGACTTGGCAGTGTTGACGCCGACACCGACCGGTCCGCCCTTGGCGGTGAAGCCGTAGTAGCAGCCCACCAGGACGATGACGGTGCCCATGATGATGGCCTTGGCCATGGAGTACCCGTAGTCCATCGGGTTCTGGAACATCCAGAAGATCAGTGAGTACCCGCCCGGCGAGACGGTTCCGTACTGCACGACGCAGACCAGCCACTCGGCGATGTACATGCCGGCGAGGCCAACGCTGTAGAGGAACGGCATCGCGATCCAGGCAGCAACCAGGCGGGTTCCCACGAGGTAGCTGCGCGACCGGATGCCCATGACCTCCATCGCGTCGATCTCCTCGGCGATGCGCATCGATCCGATCTCCGCGACCAGACCGCAGCCCACCTTCGCCGCCACGATGTAGGCGAACATGTACGGACACATCTCGCGAAGACCGCAGTACACGGTGAATACACCTGTGTAGAGCGGCGCGCCGATGGCCTTCAGGGTGTAGCTCGCCTCGGTGCCGCACATCGTGCCGATGACGAACTGCATCGACCAGATGATCGCGCCGCTGGCGATGATCAGCACGCCGCACTGGCGGAGGATCTCGGTGAAGTAGAGCCGCAGGGTCGGCAGCTCGCGGATGGTCTCCGCCGAGAAGCGGGTGATGTCACCGGCCGTGGCGAGGGATGCCTTCCACGAATCCCACGAGGATCGGAGGGTGATCTCCTTGTCCTCGGGCTTCGGAGGCTTGAGCTTCGTGCGCTGGTCAGGTGGTTCGAGGAGCTGAGTCATGGCAACAACCCGTCACTTGTAGACCTGCATGTCGGGGTTGAGCCCCAGCAGGATCGCGGTGAAGAGGAAGTTCGTGATGTAGATCATCGCGAACGAGATGACGACGGCCTGATTGACCGCGCGTCCGACGCCGATCGGGCCGCCCTTGGCGTTCAGGCCCTTGTAGCAGCAGACGACGCCGATGATCAGGCCGAACATCGTGGTCTTGAGGACGCTCCCCCAAAGGTCCGGCAGAGTCGCGTTCGCGTAGAAGTTCGCGAGGAACGCGCCTGTGCTGGCTCCCAGGACGGGAACACTGGCGAGGTAGCCGCCGATGACGCCGAACGTCAGGGCGACGAGGTCCAGCAAACCGGTGATCAGCGTGACGCCGATGACCCGAGGAACGATCAGGTCGCGGACCGGGTCGACGCCGAGCACCTCCATGGCATCGATCTCCTCGCGCACACGGCGTGCGCCGAGATCGGCCGTCATCGCTGCGCCGACGACGCCGGCGACGATCATCGCGTTGATCCAGGGAGCGAACTCGCGGACGCTGGCCATCACGAAGAAGGAGCCGAGTCGCTCGGGGATGCCGAACAGGAGATAGATGTTGCCGCCCTGGAGGCCAGGAGCGCCGAATCCGAACGCGACCGTGGAGATCGTCAGCGGAATCCAGCAGAGCTTGAGCGCGTCGAACATGACGTCTCGAACAGCCCCCCAGTAGCCACGGGGGTGGCGAACGGCGCTCCAGAGGACCTTGACGAGGAGGATGGCCATCTCGCCCATCGGGAGGAGTGTCCGCTCACCCCACATCGGCTTCGGCGCCTTGGTGCGGTCGGCCCGGGATCGCGGAGACTTCTTCTCCGCGACCCCGGCGCCTGCCTGCGCCCCATCGCTGGCAGTCATGTCAGGACCTTTCGCTCTTCAGGTCCACAGGACGTGGCTGGTGGTGGTACTGGCTGGCGTAGAACAGCAGCGGACTGCCGTCACCGCTGCCGCACGCGGTCACCCGCGCCAGGAACAGCATGTGATCGTGGACCGGCACCTGCTCGAAGACCTCACACTCGAACCAGGCCAGGCAGTCCTTGAGGGTCGGAACCGAGGTGCGCTTGAGGAACTCCGGAGCAAGGGAGTCCTCACGAGCGCGGGCGAAGTGGTTGGAAGCGTGCTGCTGGTCCTCGAGCAGGATGCTCGCTCCGTACCTCCCGGTCGCGCGCACGATGTCGTGCGCGCGACCAGGACGCAGCGAGACCATGACGGTGGCGGGGTCCAGGCTCAGCGAGACGAAGCTGTTGACCGTCGCGCCGTGGAACCCTCCGTCCTGGTCCTCGCAACTGATGACGGCCACGCCGGTCGCGAACCGGGACACATGCCTCCGAAACTCGGCGGCGTCGACCGTCTGCTCCCTCACAACGTCTCGTTCCTGGGTTTGCGCAGCGTGGCCGGACATCAGGCGCTCGCGGACTGACAGAACGCAGCGACCCGCTCCGGCGAGGAGAAGATGTCCCACTGGTTCTGCGGGTGGTTGAAGTTGTCGGTGAAGGTGTCGGCCAGCGTCCGGTCCTGGGCCACCGCGCCGACGAACATGCCGAACTCCGGCGGGAAGTTCTCGAGGTTCGCCATCATCGCGTTTGTCCACCGCGTGGCCGCGTGGACCCGGTCGTTGCGACGGTTGTCGACCTTCTCGACGAAGCGGGCATCGAAGACGTCGTTGGCGATGATCTCCTCGGCGACGATCCACGCCGCCTGCGCGGCCGCGTTGGCGCCCTGACCGAGCATCGGGTCCACGGTGTTGTGCACGTCACCCAGCGCCAGGGCGATCGTGCCGCCCTCGAGAACTGCGGACGTCTGACGCACTGCCGGCACGACGCCGCCCTGGAGGATGTCGAGGCCGCTGTTGGCGAGGCCGAACTCGGCCTGGTCGATCCGCTCGAAGCAGGTCGGGTAGTGCTTGGCGATCTTCTCCAGGAGGAGGGTCTTGAAGGCCTCGGGGTCGTCGTCGTACTTGGTCTTCGCGAGGATCTCGAGGTCGCCGCCCGGGAGGTTCTCCATGACCAGCGCGTTCTGCAGGCCGTTGAAGGTCAGCGTCGGGATCTCGATCATCTCGCCCGCGCCCGGCGAGAAGTACATCGTCACCGACCGCGAGGGGAGCTGCTGGATGCCCTTGAAGATGCCCACGCACAGCTGGCGCTGCGGTGCGGTGTGGGGCGACAGCTCCGGGATCTTCGGGAACATGTCGCCGGTGCCCTTGCCCGTGGAGACGACGACCAGGTCGAACTCCTCGGCCAGCGCCGCGTAGTCGCCCTGCTCGATTGCGCGGTACTCGACGTTGCCGCCGCGGTCGATGAAGTCCTGCAGGAGCGTCGGCAGGTAGATGCGGTAGTCGACGGCGCGGCTCGGGGAGCGCAGGTCGCCGTAGAAGCGCATCGGCTCGGGAAGGCCGATGTAGTAGTGGTGGCCGAAGTAGCCGACCTCGCCGGCCTGCCAGTGGTTGACGCCGAGCGCCTTCTCCTTGTCGATCGTGACGGCGAAGTGGGCGACGGTGTTGGGCAGGCGCATCGACGCGTAGTCCTCGACGCGCTTGTCGCTGTAGAGCGTCACGTCGACGCCGTGCTGCTGGAGGCGCAGAGCCAGGTGCAGTCCACCCGTACCGGCCCCCACGATTCCGATCTTCTTGGACATCCTCTACTCCTGTGTGTGATCCGGGTCTCGTGATTGGTAACGATTAAGATAGTGCTAAGTAACTGAGTTGTCACGCATTTTTGTGGCGGCGATCACCTCGGATCGCCGCCACGACCTACTAGAGCGAGTCAGCCAGCCGGCGAGCGGCCAGCTGCACGATCTCCCAAACGGTGGCGAATGGCGGCGCGTAGGCCAGGTCCGCTTCCGCGAGGTGATCGATGGTGGCCCCTGACCACAGGGCCGCCGCGACAGTGTCGATGCGCTTCGCTGCGGCGCGACCGCCCACGATCTGCGCGCCCAGGAGGGCGCGCGTGGCGGGATTCGCGAAGACCTTGACCGCCGCCGGCGCGGCTTCCGTCATGTAGCCACTGGCCGTGCGGCCCTCGGTGACCATCGACGCAATCTCCAGGCCCGCTCGCTGCGCCTCACTCGTACTGAGGCCCGTGCGGGAGATCTCGAGGTGTGCGTCACCGTGGACGTACCGAGTGATGGCGGTTCCGAGCACACCGTTGAACGCCCGAGTCCCGGGCGCGACCACATTGGTGCCGACAACGCGCCCCTGCTTGTTGGCGTGCGTTCCGAGCGGACTGAAGGTCCACTGGCCCGTGAGTCGATGCCGCACCTCGCAACAGTCACCGGCCGCCCAGATGCCCGGCGCGACCGAGCCGTCAGGAGCAGCAAGGAAGCCACCCCACTCGCCCACCTCTAGCCCGGCGTCCGGGCCGAAGTCACTGACCGGCCGGACACCGGTTGCCAGCACCAACAGGTCACAGCGATGCTCGTTGCCGTCCGACGACGAAACGCTCGTGACCCACCCCCGGTCGTCGACCTCAAGCCCGACGACCTCGGCGTTGCCGGCGACATGGACTCCTGCCTCGGCGAGGTCCTTCTCCACCCGCGCGCTCATGTCGGGATCGAGGCTGCTCATCACGGCCGATCGCGTGAGCAGGGTGACCTCAAGACCGCGAGCTCGCGCCGCCTCGGCCATCTCGACTCCGATGTAGCCACCCCCCGTGACAACGACTCTGGGCGCCGCACCCGCGCCTGCAGCCGCGGCGGCGACGAGGAGCTGAACCCACTGCTCTCCGTCGACCAGGGTCTTGCACGGCGCCACTCCCCCGACCAACGCGCCGTCAACTCGGCGGGCCCAGTCAGGGATGATCGGCGAAGCCCCCGTGGCGATGACCAGCTGGTCGTAGCCGATCCGCTGCTCGGAGCCGTCCTTCCGATAGGTCACCGTGCCTGCTGAAGCGTCGATGCCCGTGGCGAGCGCTCCGGTGATGAGGTCGACCCCCATCGCCCGGTGGCGCTCGGGGCCGCGAGCGATCAGCTCGTCGGAGGAGTCGACCTCTCCGGACACCCAGTACGGAATCCCGCAGGCGGAGTAGGAGGTGTGCTCCGTCTTCTCAAGAGCGACCACCTCGATGGCCTTGCCCGCCTGCTTGGCCGTACGCAGCGCTTGGTGGGCGGCGCTCATCCCGGCAGCGTCAGCACCGAGGACCAGGACTCGCTCCGTGCTCACTGCTCCACTCCTGCCATCTGCCGTAGCGCGACAGTGCTCTCGATCCAGTCGACGACGTCGGCACCGAGTCGCGTTCCGCTCAACGCGTCGATCTCCCGCACGCCGGTCGGACTGGTGACGTTGACTTCCGTCAGGAGGCCACCGATGACGTCGATCCCTGCAAAGCTGATTCCGTTGCGGCGCAGCAGCGGGGCGAGTTCGGCGCAGATGCGGCGGTCGTCCTCCGTCAGGCCATCTGCGACCGTGACCGCACCGGTCGCCATGTTGCAACGGAAGTCGGTGCCGCAGGCAACCCGGCGCACCGCCCCCAAGGGCCTGCCATCCAGGACGATGATCCGGCGGTCGCCATCGACGACGCCTTCGATCCATCGCTGGACGACGACGAGGTCCCGCCCGCGATTCGTTGCCTGCTCGAGGATGGACACGAGGTTCGGGTCACCCTGCGCAAGGACGAGGACTCCGCGACCGGCCATTGCATCGGTGGGCTTGAGGACCGCCTGCCCCCACGCCTCGACCCGCTCGAGCACGATGGGAACGCTGGCTGTCACGAGCGTCTCGGGGCCGAGGTGTGGCAGTTGGAGCGAGAAGAACTTCTCGTTGACGTTGCGAAGACCAGCAGGCTCATTCACCACCAAGGTTCGCGCCGGATCGGCCAGGTCGAGCACGTAGGTGGCGCGCAGGTAGACCTGGTCCACCGGCGGATCGGTCCTCATCAGCACAACCTGGAAGGCGTCGAGCGACAGGTCCTCGGGGTCACCGAGATGGAACCAGTCCTTGGGAGCGATCCAGCGACCTTGGTCGAGACGACAAGGAAGGACGCGGAGGGACTGGCACCGCGCAGCGGGTCGGCCGCCGTCGACGGACAGGTCGGAAGCGGTTGTCACCCACACGCGATGGCCGGCATGTTGAGCGGCTTCGACGATGGCGATTGTCGTGTCGTGGGCGGGGTTCAGACCCGGGACCGGGTCGGCGACGACCAGCACGTCGAGGGGACTCGACGGCGGCGACGGCAGGGAATCCATCAGCTCTCCTCGTTCAGGTGTGGCTCTTGCAAGAGCCTCGAACGAACCCTTGCGTGACGGACGTCACTCTGATGTATGGTGTGAATCAACATAGGGCTAACTTTCTTAGCGGTCAACAGTTTCGTGGCCGGGTTATCCCTCGAAGGGGGCCGACATGCCGTCTCGTACACGCAGCACCAGTGTCGACGAGCTCGCTGGCGTCTGCGGGCAGATGTTCGCGCCGACCAGCGAGGACCTGATCGGCCTCGAGTGCGAGTGGCCAGTCCGTCGCGTCGACAACCCGCTCGCCCGGCCCGACCTCCACGTCCTGCAGCGCATCAGCGATGCGCCACTCCCTTCGGCAGGGATCGTGACCATCGAGCCCGGCGGCCAGATCGAGCTGTCGTCGGCGCCTGAGGACTGCGTCGAGGACGCCATCCATGCGGTCGACGCCGACGCCACGACGCTGCATGCACGTCTGCGCCAAGCAGGACTCGAGCCCGAGGTCACTGCCGTCGATGCAATCAGGTCCCCACGTCGCATCCTGGAACGCCCGCGGTACCGGTGCATGGAGGCTCACTTCGACCGGGCGGGCGCGGCAGGTCGATGGATGATGTGCAACACCGCATCGGTGCAGGTCAACATCAGCAACGACCCGGTCGACCCCCACGCGCGCTGGCGGGTGCTGAACCACATCTCGCCGGTGCTGCTGGCGATGTTCGCCAACTCGGGTGCGATCGACGCCGGCGGGACTACCTGGGCCTCATCGCGCCAGGGCATCTGGTGGAACATCGACCGTAGTCGCACACGTCCGGTGCCGATGACCCAAGACCCCGCGCACGACTGGCTGTCGTACGCCATGGCAGCGCCGGTGTTCTTCATCCAGACCCAAGGGCCGTCCAGCCCGTGCGGGGTGGGCGTGACGACCGGGATGACCTTCGCCGACTGGTTCCGGAACGGACACCTCCTCGGCTGGCCCACACTGGACGACTTCCGCTACCACCTCACGACGCTGTTCCCGCCCGTACGTCCGCGCGGCTGGGTGGAGCTGCGCGTCCTCGACGCCCTGCCTCCGATGATCCGCGCCGCAGCGGCGCTCGCCGTCGCGACCGCGAGCGCCGAAGGCGTCCGCGAGGAGATCCTCGAGCACATCCCGTCGACCAGCGATCTGTGGCTCGTCGCCGCGCGTGACGGCCTGAACTCCGAACGCCTGCGAGCGGCCGCCGTACGCCTGGCCGACATCCTCGCTGCGAACGTCGAGCGGGTCGCCGACCGCGACAGCGCCGACGTCCTGATCGAGTTCCTCGACACCTACACGCGAGCCGGCCTCACGCCGGGCTCCCACCGATGGCTCCCGCTGCCGATCACCCTGGCCGGTCCTCACGCGGGGACCATGTTGCCGATGCCCGAGAGCCCGACCGCCGTGGCCGACGAGATCCTGTGGACGACCTGACGCCTTTCAGCACCGGGAACACAGAGGGGCCGCAGGTCGACAGACCTGCGGCCCCTCTGCCGTGCAGCGATCAGACCACCGACACGAGCGCGATGAAACGGAGCGCTGTGATCGGATGGGTCAGCAGGCCCTTGACCACGAGCTTGCGACGGAGGATCTGGCCGAGCACCGACATGCCTCGCTTGGTGAAGAACCCGACGGGCACCAGACCGCCGCGCTTCATCTTCAGCTGTGACACGTCGAGGATCTGGTCCACGCTCGCTCGGACCGTTACCGCGGGGCGACCGATCAGGCCGTCGTGCACGATGGCGCCGTGACCACGGAACATGATCGTGCAGGCCTGCTCGGTGTCCGTGCTGTAGACGGCGACCGGTCGGCTCGTCCGCTTCGCGAAACGGACGCGCTCCGGGAAGTTCTCGAAGTTCTGCCCGAGGAGCGTTCCGACGATGCTGGAGACGCCGTTCGCGGAGTCACCCGCCTCGAGCTCGACGGGGTATGCGTTCGCCTCTGTGATCGACATGCGATCCGCCTCAGACATCGTAGTCGATGTGGTCGGCCGCCGCACCCCACGCGAGCAGGAAGTGGTGGAGAGCGACCGAGTTCTCGATCGCGGCGGCCATCGGCCCCTTGGCGAACTTGATCTTGCCCATCACGAGCATCTTGCCGGCCTCAGCCTTGCCCTCGGCGAGGTCCTTCCAGGTGTCGAGGTCGGCCTTGATGTCGAGCCACAGGTCGTCGTAGTCGAACTGGGGACCGGTCCACGCCACGACGCGCCCCTCCTTCCACTCGACATGGGTGACCAGGTCATCCCGGCCGTTGACTCCGAACGCCATCTTGTTGGTGAAGGTCGAGGCCTTCTTGAAGCCCTTGAGCATGGGCTCGCTCGCGTTCGCCGCGTCCGTGGCGCCATCGCACCACTCCTGCGAGAAGAACTTGACGGACATGGATGACTCCTAAGGGTGGGCAGCGCGGCGAGGCGCGGCGCAACGAGCAAACTCAGGCGCGACGCTCGCCAGGGATCGGACCGAAGGCCGACAGCGAGCGCTGTGACCCCGGTCACCCCATCTAAACCCACGATCACTTAGCAGTCAATAACTTGTCCCTAAGAGATACCCACCTTGGCCGGCCCCCTGCCCTCACCAGGCGAGATGAGCTTCGCAAAGAGGCCATCGACCGCTGCCTGCGCCTTGGCCCCCGCGCCCGGCATGAGGTGCGTGTAGACACGCATCATGAAGGCCGGGTCCTTGTGGCCCATGTAGTCGGCCAACGCGCGCGGGCTGATGCCGTTCTCCAACTGGAGGCTCGCGTAGAAGTGACGGCCACCATGGGTCATGAAGTCACGGGTCGTCGGCAACCCCGCGCGCTGAAGTGCGGGCTTCCACACTGTGGGGTTCACGTAGTTCCTGTTCAAAGCCTTGCCGGTTGGGCTCGTGAGGATCAGGTGGGTCGTCTCCAGCGGTGCCTCCGGCCCGCCCATCGGGAGACTCACCTGCTTGGCAGGAAAAGCCTGGAGATGAGCCGCAATCTCGTTGGCGACACTTTCGGGCAGCGGGACCGTCCGAACCTTTCGCCCCTTCGGCAGCGAGAAGTACATCCTGCTGTGGAGGATGATGACCTGACGCCTGACCGTCACGACGCGGCGGAGGAAGTCCACGTCTTCCACGCCGAGGGCGAAGATCTCTCCCTGGCGAAGTCCCAGACCTGTGGCTAGCGTGAGAATCAGCCGGTAGCGGTCACGAAGCTCAAGTCGTAGCGCGCCGATCTGCTCCGGCGTCCAGGGCACGAGCGGCGTGTCATCCGGCTTCGGTGCGCGCACCGAGGCCGACTTGCAAGGATTCTTCGCAATCCGCTCGTCATCGACGGCTGCCCCCAAGATCGACGACAGGAGGCGCATGAGCTCTCGCACCGTCCTCGGACTCAGGTGCTCCGAGCGACCTCGAATCCAAGCTTGGACCAGCGTGGGTCGGATGTTGGCCAACCGGTGATGCCCAAGCATCGGGAGTACGTGGAGCCGAACGTTGCGCACCCGACGCTCCAAAGTGGTCGCACCACACGTCTGGACGGCCAACCACTCCTCGGCGTACTCCGCCAACGTCATCTGACCGCGGCTGAGGTCGAGGTAGGTCCCCCGCAGCAGATCGGCCTCGATCGTGGACTGGTGCGCCCGAGCAAGTGCCAGGGTGGGGAACTGCCGGGACACCTGCCTGCCGGTCGGATCGCGCCACCGCACCCGATAGGCGGTCCGGCCGTCAGAAACGCGCTTCTGGATGCTGGCCACGGTCTACCGAACTCCGGTCCCGCGTGGGGACTCAGTGCACTCATCCAACCAACGCTCGACCTCCGCATGGCGCCAGTGCAGCGCCCGCCCGAGACGGATGGCCCGCGGACCTCCCCCTGTCGCCCTCCACTTGTACAGCGTCTGGAGTGGAACCCCCAGGTATTCAGCCAACTCCTTGGTGCCCATCAGTCCGTCCATTGCTAGTCCTCTCGCCGGAGTTCCGTCGTCGTCAGCTGCTTCGACCCGACGGCGAGCGGACATCGCCCCCGTATGGACGGCTCCGGCACCTACTCGAAGAGGATGAGAGTCGGCGCAAGAGGTTTGCCGACGAGGGACAATGAGCCCTGAGACCCGACGTCCTCGCGCCGGCACGTGCATGAACCCAGTCGAAGTTGCAGCCGGGCCTCTTCGTTGCTGTCACCTGATTGGTGACAGGAACCTCCGCAGCGACACGAACTCCTGGCGAGAGGATCTTCATGCGCACCCACGACGAGGAGCACCACATCAGCTGAGGATCGAAGCGTCGGTGGGTCCTCTCGAACCGCCCAATCCATGCGCCGTCATCCCCTAACTTGGCTAGCCTTCGCAAACAGTTCTGGAAGGTCGATCGGGAGCAGACAAGATGGACAGCGATCAGGCGTCATCGGACCGGACTCGACTGTCCACCCGCGCACTCGCCGACAGCATCGAATCACAAGGCACCTTCGACGAGTCAGCGATCGCTGACGCCGCCGGCCGAGCGCTCGACGACGCTGCCCGGAACGCCGTGGGATCGCCGATGGTGCAAATGGCCATTCAACGGGCGGTCACCAACGCCGTCAGAGGCGACGCCAAAGGACTGGCTGCGCTGGGCATCCAAAGCTCCGCCGTCGAGAGCGCCGTCAATAGGGCCATCGCGAGCCTTGTCGACACGGCGGTGGCCACGCCCGAGGTGCGGCTCGCGATCCGTCGCGCAGTGGACCAAGCGGTCAGTCGTGAATCATCCGGACTGGTCGCACTAGGCATCGGCGACTCCACCATCCGAACTGCTGTCGGCAAGGCCATCACCGAACTTGCCAGAACCGCGGTTGCGACACCCGCTGTCCGCGATGCGATCGACAAGGCGATCCGCGGTGGTCGGACTGGGTTTGCTGCGTTCGGCCCATCCTTGATCGAGTCGGCTGTCAGCACTGCCGTCACCTCCGTGGCGAAGGAGTCCGCCTCGTCGCCCGAGGTCAGGAGCGCGATCGACAAGGCGATTCGCCGCGACCGCTCCGGTCTGGCCGGGCTTGGCCCGTCAACCGTTGACGCTGCGGTCAGCAGGGCTCTGACGGACGCCGCCAAGAGCGCGATCCATGACCCGGAGATCCAGGCCGCCGTCGATCGAGCCGTGCGACACCAGGCCTCGTCGGGCTCGTATGCCGCCGACCCGGCGGTCGTGCGCGAACTCGGCAAGCACCTGCCTGAAGAAGATGCGGTTCAAGAACCGACGGCCGAACAGCGGCACGCACGTACCCCGCTGGTTCCCTCTGACGCCGACTACTCCTCCCAGTTCGAGAACCCCGGGAGCCTCTTCTCCGCGCACGAGGCACGGATTGACTCCTTCGCAGCTCTCACTGAAGCTGTCGGCGCCCTCACGGCAAGGAATCCTGGTCTCAAGTTCGTCTGGCGTGGCCAGCAAGATGCGAGCTGGGGTCTTCACAGCAGTCTTTACCGATCCCTGATGGGGCACCACCAGCTGGGCACGAAGGAGCGCGGAGGGGCCGACTCACCGGAAAGGACGTTTCCCGACGAGACAGCGATGCTGGACGCCGAACTGGCGATTCTCGCCGAGGCAGCGGACTGGCGGATGTCGGACCTCTCGGCCTTGGAGCTGTTCGCGCGCCTCCAGCACCACGGCGGCCCGACCCGCCTGTTGGACGTCACACGGAACCCACTCATTGCAGCGTGGTTCGCGGTCGAGGACGGAGCTCAACGCGGCTGCGATGGTCGGCTGTTCGCGTTGGCCACTGCCCCAGCGGTGGAAGCTGGTGGCGGGCAGGGGGACGACGATCCCCTCCTCAAGGAAGTCCTAGCAGGCAAGCGCTACCCGTTCTGGAGCGGCTACAACTCCCCGCAGATACGGGAGGAGACCGAATGGGGCACAGGAACACGGCGTCGCCTCTGGGTCCCTCCTGCCTACGACGCCAGGATCGCCGCTCAGAACGCTGCCTTCCTCCTGGAAGGCGTCCCGATGCTGACACGGGCGAATCTGAAGTTCTTCACCGACTCCGCCGGCAAACCGTGGAGCGCTGCAGACGTGGCCGCTTCCTTGTCGATCTACGCCCGTCCGATCTCCCCGCTCCGTAAAGCTCGACCGAACAAGGCCCGCCTGGCACCCCTCTTCAGCTTCAGGATTGCCGTCGACGCCAAGGACGAGATTCGGCAGATGCTCACGAGCGCGTACGGCTACACAACCTCTCTGGTGTATCCCGACATCCAAGGCATGAGTCAGCGTCTGCGCAACAGGTCTGACTGGCTCGCCCCGCACTCGCAGGACGACCTTTCCCGGTCGATGAAACACGGGCGGTAGAGCGGCACACCGTCTCCCGCAGATCTCCGACCGCCGTACTCCGTCCGCTGTCGAGAGGATCAACGGCCACGAGTCGGCCCTTCAACGCCCGTTACCCGACCAACCAACTGGCGGCTCTCCGCAGTTCCAGCTGGTTCTCAGTGCAACTCGGTCGCGTTCAACGAATCCGACCGGCGCTTCTCCGGGCCGCCAGACGGCTTCTGGCCGGCGGTGCCTCGTGCCTCGGCACCGCCGAAGTCGAACCTACTCCTGAACTCAAGGGCGTCAACGCGCGTTAGTTGGGGGTTGAAAACTCAAACCGGGATTTATCGCGAGAGAGGGGTGGCCGTGGGGAGTTCGCCCTGTTCCGAGCCCTGCCGGAGAAACGGGGGGGGCTTCTCCGCACTTTGTCCTGAGGCCGCCAGAGGCGCTTGCCTCCGGATAGAGGGCCGGCCTGCAGAAAACTCGTGGCCGACCCATGAGCGCACACCGGCATCCCGCTGGACGACATCAGCCGCCCAGGCATCCTGAACGCTTCATCAAACCGCATCGTCTTGGAGGTCCTGCGCAGGAATACCAGACAGAGGCTCCTGCTCCCTCAGCGATGACCTCACGGAAGCGAGCCTGACCGGGTGCCTCAACTCGGTTCCGCTCGCGCGCGCGTTTTCATAGAGATTCTTCTAGGTATCTAGAAGCTCTTGCTCGTGGTGCCGATACGCAGGCCGACACGCCTCCGAAAGATCCAGACGCTCTGGACAGCCCCGATACGTTCAAGGCGTCCCCAAAAAAAAGCCGGCCGAAGGCAAGCCCCTCCGGCGTAGCGGATGCGATTGAGGAGCGGGTCCGGGCAGAGCCCGCAGCGATTAGCGGTCGATTCGCCGTGCAGCGTTGTCCCGCAAGGCCGATGCTCGGTCGGGGTCGTGCCCCAACAGTGCGGCAACCTCTAGTTCATGCCGTGCGACGCCCAAGGCTCGCCACCGGCGACCTCCCCGCCCAAGCCACACCAATACGGCGCCGCTGAGCACCGAGCCGACCGCGTTCTCCCACATGTCGCGACACGGTAGGAACCCCCTCCGACGCAACCCCCCGAGCCGGCACGTCACGCCATCTGGCTGCGGCGGTCTCGGCTCGTGAGGCAGGCGGTCAGGCCGCAGCCAGTGCCTTGCGGGCCAGATCGGCCCAGACCATGCACCGTTGGCGAACGCGCGTCGGAGGCTCCGGGTTCACCCCCCGGCCCCACACGATGTATTGCTGCATCGTGCCGCCCCGGAAGGCCGACTTTTCTTTCTCTCGCAGGATGGTGACGAGGTCAGGACCTTCGGACTCGATCAGGCCTTCCAAGACGTCGAGATCCTCCAGCTCGAGAACCTCAAGCGGCGCGACATCGTCACCTTGCAGCACTCTCAGCTCTTCAAGACGCTCCCACAGCAGCGTCATGAGGATCGGGTTGGCCGCGAATCTGTCAGCGATCACCAGGACCGGGTAGAAGCGCCGCGGCCCGTTGGAATGGGTGTGAGTCAATGAGCGCTCGTCTCGTCGGAGGTTCGCGATCATGGTGTCTAGTTGCTGTGCCTTCCGAACACAGTTGTTGATGTCTTGGACCACCGCAGCATCGCTGATGCCGGCCGCCGTTGCTGCCTTGAGGCCGGGCGTCGTGATCTCGACGACCACCCATCCGTCGGGATAGTCGAGTACCGCGTCGGCGACCTTGCTCTTCGGGTATGCCCGTTTGCACTCGTCTTCGCGATAGAGCCGACGTTCATCACCTACGATTCCTGCGAACGCCTCGACGACCCACGTCTCGTATGCGTAGGCAACGGTCTCGCGCACCTGGCCGATGGCGACCTTGGAGCCGTTGGATTCCAGTTCGCGCAGGATGTCGTACATGGGCCAGAGTCCAGCTGCCCTCCTGGCAACCTTGTCTGTCGAAAGCACCGTCAGGCTGTCGGCCCACCGAACCACCGGGAACTGGTCGAAGGTGCGGGTCGACCATGTACTCGGATACTTCTCCGCTTCGTCGTTGAGCATCTGGCGCAGTTGCTGCGGGGTAGCAGCGAACAGCGAGAGAACGGCGTCCAGACGCTCTGCCGACCAGCCGAGTGCCGACAGGTAGGTGAGCGGCACCGTCGCCTGTCCGTGGACGATCGCGTGCGACGCGAGTGCACCTGTGGCAAGCACCAGGTCGCCCAGGTCGACTCCTGTTGACTCCAGGTACTGGGTCGGCAGGTTCGTCCGCATCCTCGGGTCAGCGGCCATGTCGACGGGCATCTCCCGCCAGCATCGCTGGAAAGTCGCCCACATCGTCCGCAGGTCCTCGCGGGCGTTGAACAACTGGTTCGCGATGAGTTCCCGCCCGACCTGCCCCGGCACCCGGGTGACCACGAGTTCCTCGTCGTCATCGATGGCGTCGCTGAGATGGTCCGTCAGTCCCATCGTGGCAAGGACCGGTCCTTTGTCCCCGTCCAGTTCGTTCCATGGCTGCGACGGGCTGTGCAGCAGCGCGAGCCGTGCCATGAAGAGCAGGGCCTGTGGGATGACCAGTGCCCGGTTCGGATCACGAAGGACGTTCTGGATCACCGTTCGACGTGGCTCCGCGAAGTAGTCGAGGAAGGCCGCGTCCACGTCGTGCCGATCGGAGCCGGGCTGTTCGAGTTTGGCCATCCAGTGGCCGGCAAACCTCACTGCGTGCTCGACCGACATCTGGCCGAACCATCTCGCCAAGGTCGCAGCATCGACGACCTGCCCGAGGGTCTCCTCCGCCGTCAAGTAGACGTGCATGTGATCGAGCAGGTTCTTGCCGCGCAGGGCGGATTCAGGGACAAGTAGTCCAGAAGGGCGCCGGTAGATCTGCTGCCGCAGTACTCGCGATGAGGTTCCTGCGAAGAACTCGTCGTTCTCGCGCACGTGAACGAGGTTGTTGAGCGGCGCAGGTTCTCCTGCAGTCAACAAGCGTTCAAGAACTCGAAGGGTGTGATTGAAGGACTGGGGCTTCATCCGGTGTGTTCTCGCCTCCGCTGGCCGGACACCATGGAAGCACGCGGGTCCGACAAACGACACCGAGTTTGGCGCGACCGCAGTCGCGGACGTGGTGCTCTCACGCGCGACCGTCCACGCTGACCTAGCCGGCGCGTGCTCGTGTCCGCAGTAACGCGCGTTACCGGGCAGACCGCACAGATGGCGAGCGCTTGCCCATGGACACTCACGCACTTGGTTCGACGGCCGTCCTGGCTCTCGCCCGCGACGCCCGTCCCTCGCGCGCGTAAGCATCGGTCAGAGACTTCTGTTCGACTCCCCTACTGACCAGAGCTAGCTCTAGGGAAACGGAGGGGAACGGGCCCCCTACCCCCACGCGATGTTGGCGCAGGAGTTCGAAGGTCTGTTCCGGATCTGACCGTCACTGAGTCTGAGGTGTCCGGTGTTCTTAGGGCCCACGGGTCTCGCGATCCCGCGCCTCCCAGGGGGAGTCCACGCCACTACAGCGTGCAACCAATGATCCTCCGGCCGTCAGCCCGTTTCAACTGGGAGCAGCGCGTGTCGTCGATCTCTTCAACAGGCGATGCACCACGTCCGCCCCACAAACGCGCGACGCCCTTGACCGTGCGATCAAGGTGGCTAGTAGAAGCGAAATGAACCGATCGATCTGAAGTTGGGACTTTCCAATGAAGCTGACCCTGCTCCCCGACCCCCACAGCGTGACGTGTCCCGCTTGCGGGGCGGCGCCCCGCAATAGCTGCGTCGACGGCGGCTACGAGCGGACTTCGATGCACGAAGCACGTCGCCGCAAGTTCAACTACGAACGGGCGGTGAGCGCCGGACGACCGCCCCTTTCGACCCCGGAGGAGAAGGAACTCGAGCGAAGCAAGGTCCGGAGCGTGCTATGCCCTACTTGCGGCGCTGAAACTCAGGAGCGGTGCCGGTCGCGCCGCCCTCAGGGCCGCCTGTCCAACCACTCCGCTCGAACCCAACTGTATGACCGGACCGTCTGCCAATGACGTACACGCACGCGGCGGCGCCAACGCCCGTTGACGGTCCGGCATCGAACCTTCATGTCAACGGACGTTGGCGCGAGTGATCCCAGGCTCGTCCAGGACCGCCGACGACCGATGCGGGCCATCACTGCTCGGACCGACCCGACCAAGAACGCCTGAGATGACGTTCAATCGCGTTGAGCAACGTTCACATCGGGTTGTCGGGCTTCAGACGCGTCGCCTCGCGACGAGCCGGGCCCTCGGTCCGAGATGCCGACCTCCCCAGACACCGACCAGGCCTCGAGCCTCTGCGTAGTCGGCACAGGCGCTAGACACGCAGCAGCCCGCGCATGGCAGTTCGTTGAGGGAAACGGGCCCACCCAGACCGTCTCCGAAGAACCGGTCCGGATTCGTCCCGACGCACGCAGCGTCACGCATCCATGCGGTCTCGTCGCCGAAACGCCAGCAGGCTTCTGCGACCGCTACTCGACTGCTCGCACGTCGCACGCCCGCCCCTGACACGCTCACCGCCTGACCTCCGTACGCCCGAGAGCGTCGATGTCCTTCAGGAGCTTCCGGCGCGCTTCCTTCCACTTCTTGACGTGCTCAGCACGCCAGCGGGACGCCACCCACCGGACAGCCTCTTCCCCCGGCTCCCGAGGGACCTCCTTGGCCCAACGTCGCAGCAGCGCCCTAGCCGACTTCTCGAGCATGAGCGCGGCGACAGGATCACGGAGGGCAATACGAGCGCTGTCAGCCTTGACGGCCTTCAGCGTCGCGGTCTGCGGCCACTCATCCTCCGGGTGGACGTCGTAGGGCTTCCGCGCTCGCTCCAACAGTCGACGCACATCGTTGTGGGACAGCCATCCCCGGAACTCGGTGAACATCCACTGGGGAATCCCCGCGGCTGAGGCGTCGGCGATTACCTCGACCAGGGACTCATCGAAGGCGGCACGAACGGCCGCCGACCTGTTGCGGAAGTCGTCGAACCGGATCTGTCGCCCGAGCTCAGTCTCCAGCTCCTCGTTGTCGGTCGGCCAACCGTTCGCGTACCACTCGTCGTGGAGCGCCACCACCCGGTGGTACTCGTCGAGAGCATCCTGCTTGGCTCGTTCGTTAGTCATTCACTGTCTGCTTCCTGCGGTCACGTCAGGGCCACAAGAGGGCCACAAACGGCCGACAACCGTCGCCAGGCGACGACGAGTGCCGATCAACGTTTCCGCAGGTCAGAGACTCTTTTTGCGGTTCTGGCGCCGACCGCCTTCACGGTTGCGTCAGTTCCTCGACTACTGCTCCGAGCTGCTCAGCCTGGTCGGCAAGGCCGCTGCACTCTGTGCCGAGGAGTCGCACGACGCCGTGGTCCTGGACACGGTCAGCACGATCGAGGCGCTCACCGTCTCGCTCGAGCGCAAGGTCTGGCAGAAGATCACCGTCCTCAACGCAGCGCGGGAGTCCGGCCCCGCGAGCTAGTGCTGGCCCGCGAGCGCCCGCGCGATCACCCGCGCCGCGTCCGGGAAGCGGGCCGGCTCGGGGCCCGTGTAGGTCAGCCGCAGGTACGGCCCCGACGGCTCGGCGGGGAACCACTCGTCGCCGGTCGACACCCACACCCGCTCGGCCGCGCAGTCGCGGACCAGCCGGTCGACGTCGGTGCCGGCGGGCAGGCGGGCCCACAGGTGCAACCCGCCCGGGGGTACGACGGCCACCTCCAGGTCCGGAGCGTGGGCGGCCAGGGCGTCGACGAGGAGGCCGCGCCGCTCGCGCAGCTGCACGCGCAGGCGGCGCAGGTGGCTGCGCCAGCCGGGGTCGCTGACGACCTCGACGGCGGCCTGCTGGAGCAGCCCGCTGACGTACATCGACTCCGCCGCCCGGTCCCCGAGGACCCGCTCCCTGGCCGGCCCGCGGGCGATCACGGCCGCGACCCGGACGGCCGGCGAGACGCTCTTGGTGAGCGAGCGGAGGTAGACGACGTGGCCGCCGTCGTCGAGCGCCGCCACCGGGCGCGGGTCGCTGTCGATGCCGAAGTCGTGGGCCCAGTCGTCGTCGACGAGGAAGGCGCCGTGGTGGCGGACCACCTCGAGCACCTCCTCCGCGCGCGCCGGGCTCCACTGGACGCCGGTCGGGTTGGCGAAGTTGGCCTGCGCGTAGAGCGCCCGCGCGCCGGTCTCACGGAAGGCTCGGTCGAGGTCCTCGGGGTCGGGTCCGTCGAGGCCCACCGGCACCGGGACCGGTACGACGCCCGCCTGCTGCGCCGCCTGGATCGCTCCCCAGTAGGTGGGCGACTCCACGAGGAGTGGCTGCCCGGGCGCCACGAGCGCACGGAAGATCGACGACAGGGCGCTCTGGCTGCCGGGCGCCACGACGACGTCGGCCGCCGTCACGGCGGACAGGTGCGCCGGGGTCGCGTCGGCCAGCTCGGCGGCGAACCAGGCCCGCAGCTCCGGCAGCCCGGCGACCGGGGTCCGGGCGGTCGCGGCGGCGCCGCGCGCCGCACGCACGAGGGCCGTGCGGACCAAGCGCTCCGGCAGCAGCTCCGGGCCGGGGTAGCCGGCGTGCAGCGCCATCGCGCCCGCCGGCGCGTCCTGCAGCGGGCCGGCGACGCCCGTCAGCCGGGCGCGCGGGGTGCCGAGGGCGGCGGTCTGCCAGCCGAAGTCGGCGCCCCGGCTCGGGCGCACCGAGCGGACGAAGGTGCCGATGCCCGGTCGCGCCTCGACCAGCCCCTCGGCACCGAGGCGGCGCAGGGCCTTCTGCACGGTGACCGGGCTGGCGGCGTACTCCGCGACGAGCGCCCGTGACGACGGCAGCTGGGCACCGGCGGGCGCATCCCGGATCCAGGCGCGGAGCCCGGTCACGATCCGTTCGGCGCTATCGTAGTTCATGTCAGTACAGAGTAGCGCTATCGCGCCGCGAGCGCACCCGCTATCCACGGTCCCCGCCGGTCTCGGCTGGGGCGTCCTCGGCGTCGCGGCCTTCTCCTTCACCGTGCCGCTGACCCGCGTCGCCGTCGGCGAGCTGTCCCCGCTCTTCATCGGTGCCGGTCGGGCCGTGGTCGCCGCGACGCTCGCCGCGATCGCGCTCGGCGTCACCCGGCAGGCACTCCCCCGCGGGCGCCAGTGGTGGCGCCTGGTGGTGGTCGCCGGCGGCGTGGTGGCCGGCTTCCCGCTGCTGACGACCTACGCGCTGACCGAGGTGCCGGCCAGCCACGGCGCGGTCGTGATCGCGCTGCTGCCGGCGGTGACCGCGGTGCTGGCCGTGCTGCGGACCGGCGAGCGGCCGACCCGGTCGTTCTGGGCGTTCTCCGCCTGCGGCGCGCTCGCCGCGGTCGGCTTCGCGGTCGTGCAGGGCGGCGGCGTCAGCGGCATCCATCGGGCCGACCTGCTGCTGTTCGCGGGCGTGCTCGTGTGTGCGACCGGGTACGCCGAGGGCGGCCTCCTGACCCGCGAGCTCGGCTCGTGGCAGACCATCTCGTGGGCCCTGGTGGTGGCGCTCCCCCTGATGGCGACGCTCACCGCGGCGAGCGTCGTACGGCAGCCGCCGAGCGGAGGGCCCGCGGCGTGGGCGTGCTTCGCCTACCTCGCGGTGGTGAGCATGTTCCTCGGCTTCTTCGCGTGGTACCGCGGACTCGCCATCGGACCGATGGCGCAGGTCAGCCAGGTCCAGCTGGTGCAGCCGGTGCTGAGCATCACCTGGGCGGGGCTGCTGCTGGGAGAGCAGATCACCGCGGCCACCGTGGTCGGCGGGCTCGCGGTGATCCTGCTCGCAGGTGGGGCTACTTCTTCCCGCGCCCGTACAGTCCGCGCACGACCTTCGTGAGCTGCTGCTCCTCCTTGGCCGTCCGGCGGAAGGTGGTCAGCGCGATGGCCGGCTTGAACCGCTGCCGCGCGATCGCGTGCGGGTAGGTGAACTCGCGCAGGCCGTCGGGTCCGTGGATCCGGCCGAAGCCCGAGTCGCCGACGCCGCCGAAGGGCAGCGTCGGGATGCCGGCGAACGAGATCACGCCGTTGATCGCGGTCATGCCGGCGCGCAGGCGCTCGGCGATCTCCATGCCGTGGTCCTTGGAGAACACGGTGGAGCCGAGGGCGTAGCGGGTGCCGTTGGCCCGCTCGATCGCCTCGTCCATGTCCCGCACACGGGTCACGGTCACGGTCGGGCCGAAGGTCTCCTCCTGCACCGCCGCCGAGTCCTCCGGTACGTCGACCAGCACGGTCGGCTGCACGAACCGGGCCCCCTCGGGCACCGGTCCGCCGACGAGGGCACGGCCGCCACGCGCCAGGGCGTCGTCGATGTGGCGGCGGATGATCTCGACCTGCGAGGGCATCGTGATCGGGCCGACCTGGCCGCCGGGCTCGGCCTTGATCTTCCTCGCCTCGTCGACCAGCTTGCCGAGGAACTCGTCGTAGACCCGGTCGTGGACGTAGACCCGCTCGACACCGGCGCAGGTCTGGCCCGCGTTGGCAGCGGCGCCCCACAGCGCGGCCTCGGCGGCGTCGTCGAGGTCGGCGTCGTCGGCGACGAGGAGGGCGTCCTTGCCGCCGGCCTCGATGACGACGGGGGTGAGCGTCTGGGCGCACGCGGCCATGACCCGCTTGCCGGTCGCGGTCGAGCCGGTGAAGGCGACCTTGTCGACACCGGCCGTGGTCAGGGCGGCGCCCGTCTCGCCGTACCCGGTGACGACCTGGAACACCGGGCGACCGACGGCCTCACGGAAGGTCTCGGCGAGCCACTCACCGACGCCGGGGGTGTACTCCGACGGCTTGAAGACGACCGCGTTGCCGGCGGCGAGCGCGTAGGCGATCGAGCCCATCGGCGTGAAGACGGGGTAGTTCCACGGGCCGATCACACCGACGACGCCGAGCGGGCGGTACTCCACGCTCGCGGCCTGGTTGACCATCAGCAGGCCCGGGGAGACGCTGCGGCGCTTGAGCACCTTCTCGGCGTGGCTCGCGGCCCAGGCGAGGTGGTCGATCGCGAGGGCGGTCTCGAGCAGGGCGTCGCCCTGCGGCTTGCCGGTCTCGCGGGCCATCAGCGCGGCCAGCTCGTCCATGCGGCGGGCGATCACCTTGCGCCACTTCACGAGCGCCTTCTTGCGGCCGTCGAAGCCGAGGGCGCGCCAGCGCTCGGCCTCCTTGCGCGCGGTCGCGACGGCGGCCTGCACGTCGGCGGCGGTGTGGATCGGGTGCGTGCCGACGACCTCGCCCGTCGCCGGGCTCAGCGAGGTGAAGGTGGCGGCGGCACTGGCGGAGGAGGCTGCGGGAGCGTCGGTGCTGGTCACCCCCCGAACGTACTGCGGGTACGGCGTCAGCGAAACGGGCCGATGAACAAAATGACCAGTGCCAGCAGTGCGATCAGCACCACGCCGGCGGTCGCGGCCGCCGCCAGCGGTCGCCGCCGGGCGACCCACTCGGCCGCCTGGTAGCCCAGCGAGATGAGCGCCAGGACGACCGTGACGTGCAGGAGCACGGCGAGCGCGATCCCACTGACGCAGCCGGCGACGGCGAACCGGCCCCAGGTCAGCCCGAGCAGCAGCGGGACGACGACCGCGGCGGCCAGCCCGCCCACGAGCTCCTCGAGGAGGGGCCGCTCCCCCATCCACGGCAGCACGTCGACGACGTCGAACAGGTCCAGCGTCGCGAGCACCCCGAGCAGCGTGATCGCCAGCAGGGTGCCGATCGCGGTGGCGAGGTAGCGCGCGTGCCGTGCCTTCGACCACGCCGTCGAGCCGCCTCGGATCGTCCCCAGGGTGACGGCCGACCAGACCAGCCAGCTGCGCACCGGACCCGTGTCGGTGTCGCGCATCGCGTCGCGGAACACCCGGTCGGCGGCGACCCGGTCGAGGACGTGGCCCTCCTCGGACAGGTAGCTCGCCGGCTCGTGCGGGCCGTGCACGAGGCCGTCGTGGAGCAGCGCCGGCGGCAGGTGCCGCCCCGTGCGCGGGACCAGCCACGTGAAGATCGTCGGCACCGAGGTCAGGTCCGACTCGAAGCCGCCGAGGTCGGCCGGGACGAGCAGCACGCCGTACTCGCGGTCGCGGTAGGCCACCCGTCGCAGCAGCCGGAAGCGCTCGGTACGACGGTGCACGTCGCCGCGCTCCACCCGCTCGAGCACGATGCGGGGCGGGCTGGCGGGGTCCGGCCGGTCAGCCGGGTCCGGGCCGTCGGTGCCGCCGTCGAAGAAGCGTCCGGGCTCCGCCGCGACCTCGACCGGCTTCATCAGCAGCGCCCCTGCCCGAGCCGGACCAGGCCGTTGCGGTCGCCGGTGCTGAAGTCGCCCTGCCCGAGGTAGTCGGCGAACATCAGCTCCGCCGGCGACTCCACGTGGTCGAGGCCGACGAGGTGGCCGAGCTCGTGGAGCAGGATCGCGCGGGCGCCCTCGTCGTCGTCATCGTCCTCGAGGTCGGCGTAGGCGTCCTCGTCGAGCGTCACCTGACCGGTGACGTAGCGCATCCAGCCGTCGGGGCCGCTCGAGACGGCGACCGCGCCGCCGACGCCGGCGACGTCGCCCTCGAGCTCCTCGACCTCGCCGGAGTCGGCCCACGCGACCAGCACCGGCTCCTTGCGGCCGGCCGGCACGAAGTCGCTCTCCCACGACGGCCGCCGGTCGGTGCGGCCCCCATAGGTGAAGCGCAGACCGGTCAGGTCGGACACCTCGGCGATCGCGTCCTCGACCAGCGCCTCCGCGTCGTCGTCGCTGCCGGGCGCACCGTCGGGGTTGATCTCGTAGCGGATCTCGCGACACGGGCTCCACGCGACGGGTGCCTCGTCGTCGTCGGGCTGGGTCTGGAGGAAGGCGTACACGCCGCCCGGCGGGACGTCGGCCGGCGTACCGAGCGGGTCCTGGCCGATGCCGAGGACCCGGCGCAGCGCGGCGAGCTCGTTGCCGGGGCCGACGAAGAGCATCGCCAGCAGGATCACCGCGCTCAGCAGCAGCGCGACCCCGGAACGCCAGCGCTCAGCCACGGGGCTCCTCGGGTGTCGAGCCCCGGCCGTCGGAGGGCAGCTCGGTGCCCGTGGCCAGTGCGGCGTAGTCCCGCATGAGGCGCAACGCCTCGGCGCGGTCCAGCCGGGGATCCATGAGGGTGATCCGGAGACCGAGGTAGTCCTCCATCGCCAGCAGCAGCCGCGCGATGTCGGCTGCCGGCTGGCGCAGCGCGAAGACACCACTGCGCTCTCCGTCGACCAGCACGTCACGGTAGACCGCGACCTGGTCCTCGAAGACGTCGCTGAGGTACTGGCCCGAGTCCGCCGTCACCACGCCTGCCAGGAGCGGACGGAAGGTCGAGCGCCACTCGATGTCGTCGGGCCCCGTGGGAATGCCGAGCTCCATGACCCGGACGAGCTGGTGGCGCGGGTCGTCGAGCTCCGCGATCGCGGCGAGGCGCTCGCCGAGGAAGCGGGACATGACCTGGGCGTCGAGCGCCTGGCCGAGCGCGTCGTTGTCGCGGAAGTAGTAGCGGATGGCGTTCGGCGTCAGTCCCATGTGCCGCGCGACGGAGACCACGGTGACCTCGGTGCGGTCGTCGACCGCGATCAGGTCGAGCGCCGCGCGCAGGATCTCGCGCCGGCGTACCTCCTTGGTCGAGGGACGTGCCACTTCCTGCTCCCTCCTGTCCCGGCGACGGGTCGCGCTGCGCGGCGCCCCACGTGCGGCCGCCGAGTCGTCAGGTTACTTGGCCTCCCTCACCTCCTTGCCAAACGGCGTGAGCCCTGTCACATTGTTTTCACCTAGTGAAATAAACGTGACGGAGCTGCTGATGACCCACCCCCGTGCCCGCGACCTCGGCATCGCCCTGGGCTCGTTCCCGCCCGGACCGAACAACGCGATCACCGACGTGCCCGGCGTCCGCGTCGGCCACTGCACCCTCATCGAGGGAGACGGGACGCTCGCCGTCGGGCAGGGGCCCGTGCGCACAGGCGTCACGGTGATCGAGCCCCGTCCGGAGGTCTGGGCCTCACCGGTCTTCGCCGGCTTCCACCTCCTCAACGGCAACGGCGAGCTCACCGGCCTGAGCTGGATCCAGGAGAACGGCCAGCTCACCACCCCCGTCGGCCTCACGAACACCCACGCCGTAGGGGTCGTCCGCGACGCCATCGCCACGGAGATCCACCGGGCCCGCGTCGGCGAGGACCACTTCTTCGCGCTGCCCGTCGTCGGCGAGACCTACGACGGCACGCTCAACGACATCAACGGCGGGCACGTGCGCCCCGAGCACGTCGAGCGCGCCTTCGCCGCACTGTCGGGCGGCCCGGTCACCGAGGGAGCCGTCGGAGGCGGGACCGGCATGATCTGCCACGAGTTCAAGGGCGGCATCGGTACGTCGTCGCGCGTGGTGCCGAGCATCGGGCGCGACTACACCGTCGGCGTTCTGGTCCAGGCCAACCACGGCCGCCGCGAGCGGCTGCGCGTCGACGGCGTCCCCGTCGGGGAGCGGATCGGCAAGGACGTGCTGCCGAGCCCCCTCGACCAGGAGATGGCGATGGCCAAGGCCGGGAGCGGCTCGATCATCGTGGTGATCGCCACCGACGCCCCGCTGCTGCCGCACCAGTGCACCCGCCTCGCCCAGCGCGGCGCCCTGGCGATCGGACGCACCGGCGGTGCGGGCGAGACGCTCAGCGGCGACATCATGCTCGCCTTCTCGACCGGCAACACCGGCCTGCCCGCCATGACGCTGATCGAGCCCGAGGCGCGGACCCTGCCCGTCCAGATGGCCACCGACCCGCTCGTCGACCGCCTGTTCGACGCCACCATCGACGCCACCGAGGAGTCGATCCTCAACGCCATGCTCGCCGCCCGCACGATGACCGGCCGCGACGGCATCACCGCCCCCGCCCTCGACCACGACCTGCTCCGCGCGGCCATGTCCGCGCCCCGCTGACACTGAGGAGACCACCATGGAACCCACCACCTCCACGGCGACACCCACGCCGGAGCAGTCCTCCACGGACGGCCTGGCGCCCGGGCGGCTCGGCGTCGCCGCCATCGTCTTCTTCGTCATGTCCGCAGCGGCACCTCTGACCGTCGTCGTCAGCGGGGCACCCTTCGCGGTGCTCCTCGGCGGCGTCGGCGGCCCCGGCGCCATGCTCGCCGCCGGTGTCGTCCTGATGCTGTTCGCCGCCGGCTTCACGGCGATGTCCCGGCACGTCACCAACGCAGCGGCCTTCTACGCCTACGCGACCCAGGGCCTGGGCCGGGTCGTCGGCTCGGCCACCGCGGTGATGACCACCGCCGGCTACGTCCTGCTGCTGCTCTCCTTCTACGGGTACGCCGCGTTCTACGGCCAGTCGGTCATCGAGGACATGGCGGGTGTCGACGTGCCGTGGTGGGCGCTCGGCCTCGCCATCGTCGCGGCCATCGGCTTCATCGGCGCCCGCAACGTCGAGGTGGGCGCCCGCTTCCTCGCGGTGCTCCTCACCGCGGAGGTCGCGCTCCTGGCAGGCGTCTCGATCGCCGTCCTCGTCAGGGGCGGCCCCGAGCCGCTCTCCCTGGCGCCCTTCGATCCCGGCAACTGGCTGGTCGGTCCGGGCGCGGCAGCACTCTTCGTCCTGGCCTTCGGGTCCTACATCGGCTTCGAGGGCACCGCGATCTACGCCGAGGAGGCCAGGCACCCGCACCGCACCATCCCGCGAGCAACGTACGTCGCGGTCGCGTTCCTCGCCCTGTTCTACGCCTTCTCGTTCTGGTGCTTCGTCACGGCCTTCGGTGTCGAAGGCGTGATCGGCGCCGTC
Organism: Nocardioides sp. Root240; assembly: GCF_001428825.1. Lineage (GTDB taxonomy): Bacteria > Actinomycetota > Actinomycetes > Propionibacteriales > Nocardioidaceae > Nocardioides. The sequence continues at coordinate 487,219 of NZ_LMIT01000013.1, forward strand.
GCCTCACCCGACTTCGCCGACCTGCCGTTCGTCCAGGCCCAGGACTACCTCGGCACGTGGGCGATGAAGGTCATGGAGGTGCTCATCGTCACCAGCTTCCTCGCCTGCCTGATCTCCTTCCAGAACGCCGCCTCCCGCTACCTCTTCTCGCTCGGCCGCGAGGGATTGCTGCCGGGCTGGCTCGGCCACACCGATCCGCGCCACTCCTCGCCGGCGCGCGCCAGCCACGTCCTGATGGGGCTGGGCATCGCGACCGTCGCGCTGTGCGCGGTGGCCGGCTGGGACCCGCTCCTCGACCTCGGCCTCCTGCCGTACGCCGCCGGCGTCGCCTCGATCATCGCCGCCCAGGCGATCTGCGCCGTCGCGGTCGTCGCCTTCTTCGCCCGGGACCGCCGCGGGTTCAGCGTCTTCCGCGCCCTCATCGCCCCCGGCCTCGGCGCCCTCGGCCTCCTCACCGGCCTCTACCTCGTGGTCTCCCACTTCGACATCGCCTCCGCCCAGACCGGGTTCGCCAACGTCATCCTCCTCACCATCCCCGTGCTCTTCTTCATCGGCGGCGGTGTTCGGGCACTCATGACGGCCGAGCGCGACTGAGTCGCGAACGCCGGGAATTCTGCTTTGGCCTCCGTCGGTCGGCGATCGGGTTCTCAAGCGGCAGCGACGAGAGGGCTGGGTGGGTGGTCGGGTCCGCCGGTCGGCTCTCGGTTGGTCGAGGAGGCCACGCGACGCCGTCGCCTCCCGCTGGTTGAGGTGCGAGGCGCCCCAGCGCCGAGCCTCGAAACCTCTGGCCATGATGCTGGAACTCCTCCTCGAGGATCCGTTGGTCGGTGGTGGCGTTTTCAAGCAGCAGCGACGAGAGGGCTGGGCGGGTGGCCGGGTCCGCCGGTCGGCTTGCAGACCGGCGCATGGGGCCCGGAACCGCTAGAAAACTGGCGAAAGCGCCCTGTGGAGAACCCGCACCTCACTAGCGTTCGAACAGGCGTTCGAGTAGAATGAACCCATGACCTCGGACCCCTCGACCGCTGCACCCGCCGTGCTGCTGGCGCGCGCCGAGGACCTCGTGACCCAACGCCGACAGGTCGAGATCCAAGCACTCCAGGTCCTCCTCGCCTGGGCCGACGTGTTCTCCGGCGACCCCCAAGCCCAGCCGGGCGCGGTGCCCGTACGGCGTGGTGGGCCGAAGCTGGTCCACCCCGGCGGCGACGGCACCCCCGGCATCAGCGATCTGGCGTTGGACGAGATCGCCATCGCCCGCTGCGAAGGCGTCGGCGCGACCCGACGGGCATTGGCCGACGCGCTCGACCTGCGACACCGGCTCCCGCTCGTGTGGGCAGGCGCCCAGAAGCTCGAGTGCGAGACCTGGGTCGTCCGCCGGGTCGCGTCCCTGTCGCGCAAGCTCACCCGTGAGCAGGTCCGGATCGTCGACACCGCAGTCGCTGCCGCCCTGGGGCAGGCGCCGAACCGGATCCTCGCGATCGCCGAGGCCAAGATCATCGAGGCCGACACCACCACCNGGACAACCAGCAGTACAGCGGGGTCTGGTACTCCAAGCCGAAGCCCGGCGACCAGATCGCAGGTGTCGACAACGCTGCGGGAGTCGCGACCGCGTTCGCTCGGTTGGACGAGGCTCACGCCCGGGTCCACGAGGCATTCATCGAACAACTCGCCGTCGCGCTCGCTGAGCACGCCTCACCGGAGGAGCAGGACCTGGGGATGGACCACTGGCGCGCCGAGGCGTTCGCCATGTCCGCCGACCCGGTCGCCGTCGTCGCGTTCTGGCAGTCCCTCGACGGCACCGAAGTGGTTGCGACCAGCGGCAGTGCCGCGAAGGTCGTGGTCCACCTCAGCCTCACCGAAGACGACGAACTCGGACCCGTCGCCCGCGTGGAGGACCTCGGACCGAGGATCCTCACCCAGGTCCAGGGCCTCCTCGCCCACCACGCCCAGGTGACGATCACCCCCGTGATCGACCTCCACGCCGGCCGGTCCGTGAACGGCTACGAGCACCCCGCCGACGTCAAGAAGCGCAGCGAGTACCGCACCCTCGGCGACGTCTTCCCCCACGCCACCACCCTCTTCGCCCAGTCGAAGAGAAGCCCCGACCACGACCACACCGTCGCCTACGACCGACACGGACCACCGGGCCAGACCGGCGACCACAACGACACCCCACTGACCCGCCACTCCCACCGAGCGAAGACACATCTCGGCTACGAGGTCCACCAGCTCGGACCCGACCGATGGATCTGGCGCACACCCCACGGACTCACCCGCCTCGTGACCGGCGAGGGCACGAGCACGATCAGCCCTGCGGACTACGCGTTCCTGCGTGTGCAGGATGTGGCAATCGCGCTCGCCGCCTGACGCCCGGCGCTAGCCTCCCGCCATGGCAACCGTGGTGGTCGGACGCGTCGGCACCGATGTCGTGGTGCCCTCGGACGTCTGCGTGAAGAGCGGCGTCCCGACCACCCACCGCGTCACCCTGCGCGGCAGCACCACACCCGACTGGGTGATCGTGCTGCTGGTGTTCACGATCATCGGCTGGCTGTTCGCCAGTGTCATGTCATCGCGGAAGTACCGGGTCGACGTGCCCTTCCAGCCCTACCTCGACAAGCAGTGGCGGCAGCTGCGCGACCTTGCGGTGGTGGTCGGTTCCATCGGTGTGATCGCGGCGGTGGTCGCAAGCCTCTCCGGCCTCGACCATGCCTGGGTGCCGCTGCTGCTCACCGTGGTGGCGATCGTGCTTGGGAACGTCAACTCCTACCGTCACCTCGTCGGCGTGCAGCAGCGCGGCCCCGAGACCCTCGTCCTCACCCGGGTGCACCCGGCGGCGGCAGAGGCGATCGTCCGGGGACGCGCACTGCAGTCCTCCTCAGCCCCGCACCAGCCGACGGGCGAGCACCGGTACGACGACCAGCGCAGCCACGGTGTGCAGCCCGATCAGCACCGCGGCTGAGGCGGCGTCGAACCCGAAGGTCAGGTCCGGCACGTAGGACAGCACCGTCAGGACGGTCGCGGTGCGGACGAAGGTCGAGCGCGGACGGCGGGCCCTGCGGGCGAGGACGGCGGCGATGCCGACGCCGATCAGTGAGAACACCAGCGTCAGCTGGGCGAACGCGAACAGCGGGATGCTCTCGCCGGTGGTGTCGGCGAACGAGACACCGGCGGCCGACGCGATCGCGGCGAGGGTGGTCGTGGCGACGGCGGCGACACCCGCGGCGGCGACGCCGTGCCTCCAGACGACCGGACGCACCGACGGGACGTCGGCAGCGGGGGCGGTGGTGGCGGTGGGGATCTGCGTGGTGCTGGACATCTCGGACTCCTGTCGTCGGGCGGGGCCGCCGGTGCGACCCGCTCACACCACCGCCACGAGCGGGACCGGGCCGGTACGACAGGTCCGTCCGGAATTCGCTCGAGGAAACAGGCAACCGACCCGGGTGCCGAGGCGTAGAGATCCTGATTCCACGAACCAGGAGAACCCGATGCACCCCACCTTCCGCCACGCCGCCCTCGCCACCCTGGCGACCGCCTGCGGCGCCGCGACCCTGCTCCCCCTCGCCCCCGCCGGCGCGGCCGCGCCGACCCGCATCCACGCGGAGTACTGGGGCGTCACCTGCGTCGCCGGGCTCGGTGGCGGGCAGACGCTCTTCCTCACCGGCGGCGGTACGACGGACGGCGCCGAGGGTGGCGTCGGCGCCTTCGTCGAGGCGTCCGACGGCAGCTTCGTGGTCGACGGCGAGGCCAGCTCCTTCGCCTTCGGCTCCACGTTCTCCGCGACCGTCCCGCTGGGCGCGAAGACCTTCGCGATCAGCGCCGACGCGGCCCAGGGGCCACGCACCACCGAGGCCGTCGACGAGCGCGACGGCAACCGCTGGACCAAGGGCACGACGACGGTCGCCGACGTCCTGCTCACCGGCGTCGTCGCGACGTACGACGGCCGGCCGGTCGTGCTCGGCGAGAACGCCTGCACCGGCGACATCAACGGCTTCGACGTCCGCACGACCAACCCGGCCGGCTACGTCTCCCGCTCCGGCGACCTCGGCTCCGACATCTGCGACCTCGGCGGCCTCGCCGACGGGCAGGTCCGGCTGGGCGGCGTGCTGCCCGACGCCTACGTCGAGGTCGTCCTCGACCACGGCACCGAGAGCGTCGAGAAGGCCCAGGGCGAGCTGCGGCTCCGGGCCGGCCGCGGCAGCCTGCGCACCGAGGTCGTCGACCTGGTCACCGAGGAGGTCCGGACCACCGCCACGATCGACGTCGACCTGCAGCGGTCCGGCCACACGGTGCGGACCGTCGAGTCGGCCGACGGCATCACGGAGCGGCGCACCGTCACGCCGTACCTCGCGACGATCGAGGTCACCCTCGCCGACGGCCGGCACGGCCGCACCACCTGCGCGGCGGCCTCGGTCACCTCGCAGCTGCAGGTCCGCCCGACGCACTGAGGGGCGACGGGCTCACCCCGAGCGGGTCCACTGCTCCAGCACCACCAGCGTCTTGGTGCTGGAGATCTCGCCCCCGGCCCGCAGCTGGCTGACCACCCGCCGCAGGTCCTCGACCCCGTTGACCCGGATGCGCACCAGCGCGTCCGGGTCACCGGCGAGGGTGAGCACCTCCTCGACCTCGGGGACGCCGGCGACGAAGTCCAGCACCTGCGCGAGGTCGAGGTCGTTGGCGAAGTTCAGCTCGGTGATCGCCTCGATGCCGGCGGCGATCCGGCCGTGGTTGATCCGCACCGTGTAGCGCTCGATCACACCGAGCTTCTCGAGCCGCGCGATCCGGCGCTGGACCGGCGCCACGGTCAGGCCGACGGCATCGGCGATCTCGCGCAGCGGCCGGCGCGCGTTCTCGCGCAGCAGCTCGAGGATCGCGCGGTCGGTGGGGTCCAGGACGGCCGGTTCGCTCACGCAACAAATCGTAAGCGCGACAGGGTCTTTGTTGCGCACGACCGAGGTCGAGAGGCGCCACGATTGCGAATCGTCGCCAAACCTCACGGCGAGCGTTGTGACCCGGGGCACGCAGGAGGATGCTCGGAAGGTGACCGAGCTGCTGAACCGTGCCCACGAACCGGCCGTGCCTGCTGCGCCGTACGACCTCGACGACAGGTTCCGCGTCGGTGGGCCGCCGACGCTGCTCACCGGCGTCCAGGCGATCGCCCGGCTGCTGGTCGAGCACCGCGCGCTGGACCGCCGCCGCGGCCTCAAGACGGCCAGCTTCGTGTCCGGCTACCAGGGCAGTCCGCTCGGCGGCCTCGACCGCATGCTCGCGGACATGAAGGACGTCCTCGACGCCAACGACATCCGCTTCGTGCCCGGCCTCAACGAGGAGCTCGCGGCGACGGCGGTCTGGGGCAGCCAGATCGACCTGCCAGCCGCCAACGCGACCCACGACGGCGTGACCGGCTTCTGGTACGGCAAGGGGCCCGGTGTCGACCGCGCGACCGACGCGCTGCGCCACGCCAACATGTACGGCGTCAACCGACGCGGCGGCGCCGTTCTCCTCGTCGGCGACGACCCGGCGTCGAAGTCCTCGACCGTGCCCGCGGTCAGCGAGCGGTCGCTCGCGGCGCTCGGCATCCCGGTGCTCTTCCCGCGCAACGCGACCGAGGTGGTCACCCTCGGCCTGCACGCGATCGACATGTCGCGGGCGTCGGGCTGCGTCGTCGCGCTGAAGATCGTCGCCGACGTCGCCGACGGCGCGTGGGTCGTCGACAGCGCCGACGTCGACCTCACCCCGGTCCTGCCGACCATCGACTGGAACGGCCACCCCTACGCCTACACGCAGAGCCCGATCGTGCTGCGGCCCGCGATGATCGTCGGCGCCGAGGCCGAGCTGGTGGGTCCGCGCACCGCGCTCGTCCACGAGTACTCCGCCCGCAACGGCCTCAACGTCATCGACGTCGACGCCCCCGGCGCCCGTCTCGGCCTGGTCGCGTCCGGCAGCTGCTACGACTCGCTGCGCCAGGCGCTGACCGACCTCGGCGTCACCGACGAGGCGCTCGTCGCGGCCGGCGTCCGGGTCATGCGGATGGGCATGATGAGCCCCGTCGAGCCCGAGGCGGTACGACGCTTCGCGGCCGGTCTCGACGAGATCGTCGTGGTCGAGGACAAGACCTCCTTCATGGAGATGCAGGTCCGCGACCTCCTCTACGGCAGCGAGCACGCGCCGCGGATCCTCGGCAAGCTCGACGCGAAGGGCCAGCGCCTGATCCCCGCCGACGGCGAGCTGACCGCCGGCCGGCTGCTGGCACCGCTGCGCCACGCGCTCGAGGGCTGGCTCACCGTCACCCCGCCGCAGCGCCCGCGCACGACCCTGCCGCTGCTGCCCGTCAGCCGCTCGGCGTACTTCTGCTCCGGCTGCCCGCACAACCGCTCCACCGTGCTGCCCGAGGGCTCGATGGGCGGCGGCGGCATCGGCTGCCACGCGATGGTCACCATCTCCGACCGCCCCGAGAGCGCCGTCACCGGCGTGACCCAGATGGGCGGCGAGGGCGCGCAGTGGATCGGCCAGGCGTGGTTCACCGACGCCGGCCACATCTTCCAGAACGTCGGCGACGGCACCTTCTTCCACTCCGCGCAGCTGGCCGTGCAGGCCTGCATCGCCGCGGGCGTGAACATCACCTACAAGGTGCTCTACAACGACGTCGTCGCGATGACCGGTGCCCAGGACGCCGAGGGCGCACTGCGCGTGCCGGCGCTGACCCACAAGCTGCACACCGAGGGCGTCAAGAAGATCATCGTCGTCGCCGACGAGCCCGAGCGGCACCGCAAGCGCGACCTCGCGCCCGGCACCCTGCTCTGGGACCGCGACCGGCTCGACGAGGCGCAGCGGATGCTGCGCGAGATCCCGGGCGTGACCGTGCTGATCTACGACCAGCACTGTGCCGCCGACGCGCGCCGCCAGCGCAAGAGGGGCTCGCTGCCCGCGCGCACCCAGCGGGTCGTCATCAACGAGGCGGTCTGCGAGGGCTGCGGCGACTGCGGCGTGAAGAGCAACTGCCTCTCCGTCCAGCCCGTCGACACCGAGTACGGCCGCAAGACCCGCATCGAGCAGACCTCCTGCAACACCGACTACAGCTGCCTCGACGGCGACTGCCCGTCGTTCGTGACCGTCGAGACGGCGCCGAAGGGGCGCACCAAGGCGAAGAAGCCCGCGAAGAAGGGCTACCCGGCTCCGCCGACGATCGCCCCGAACGCCGTCGCCGAGCAGCCCGTCACCACGACCCAGAACGTCTTCATGGTCGGCATCGGCGGCACCGGCATCGTCACCGTCAACCAGGTGCTGGCGACCGCTGCGCTCCGGGCCGGGTACGGCGTGGAGTCGCTCGACCAGACCGGGCTCAGCCAGAAGGCCGGCCCGGTCGTGGGCCACCTCCGGTTCGCGGCCGGCGACCTCGAGCCGGCCAACCGGCTCACACCCGGCTCGGCCGACTGCTTCCTCGGCTTCGACCTGCTGACCCTCGCCGAGGACCGCAACCTGCAGTTCGGCAGCGCGGCCTCGACCCGCACGGTGGTCTCGACCAGCCGCACCGCCACCGGTTCGATGGTCGCCGACAAGCAGGTCGCGCACCCCGACGAGGCCGACCTGCTCGACCGGGTCCGCACGGCGAGCGCCGACCTGTTCGACTTCGACGCGCTCGAGGCGGCCGACCGGATCTTCGGCAACACCGTGGCCGCGAACTTCCTGCTGGTCGGGGCGGCGTACCAGACCGGGGCGCTGCTGCTCCCGGCCGCCGCGATCGAGGAGGCCATCGAGATCAACGGCACCGCCGTCGCCGCCAACGTGGCCGCCTTCCGCTGGGGTCGCGTCGCGGTGACCGACCCGGTCGCCTTCCGCGCCGCCAACCAGCCGGCCGCACCGGTGGCGGTCCGCGAGCGCCACGTCCCGGCGTCCGTCGCGGCGTCCGGCCTGACCGGCGAGGTGCTCCGCCTCGTCGAGCAGCGCGCCGCCGACCTCGTCGACTACCAGGACGAGAAGCTCGCCGACTCCTACGTCGCCCTGGTCGCCCAGGTCGCGAAGGCCGAGGCCGCGGTCACCACCGGCACCGCCTTCACCGAGGCGGTCGCCCGCAACCTGTTCAAGCTGACGGCCTACAAGGACGAGTACGAGGTCGCCCGACTGCTGACCGACCCGGCCTTCCTCGCCGAGACGGGCGGCGCCTACCCCGGCGGCACGATCGCCTTCCAGCTGCACCCGCCGGCGCTGCGCGCGATGGGCCGCAAGAAGAAGATCGCCTTCGGCCCGCGCTCGCACGGCTCGCTGCGCGCGCTCGCGAAGATGAAGCGACTGCGTGGCACGGCGGCCGACCCGTTCGGCCGCGCGCACCTGCGCAAGGTGGAGCGCGAGCTGCGCGACCACTACCGCGCGACGATCACCGACCTCGCGGCCGGCCTGACTGCGGACGGCCTCGACCGCGCCGTCACGATCGCCGAGCTGCCCGACGTGGTCCGCGGCTACGAGACGGTCAAGCTCCGCAACGTCGAGACGTACGTCGCCGAGCTGACCGCCCTCGGCGTGACTCCCCCGGCGGTCTGACCGGCCCGTCACCCGAGCGCGTCCGCGCCGTACACCTCCAGCCAGGCCAGGCAGGCCTCGAGGGTGGCGGCGCGGGCGGCGATCCGGTGGCCGAGCTGCTCCTCGATCCGGCCGATGCGGTAGCGCACGGTGTTGGGGTGGATGAACAGCCGCTCCGCCGCGAGGTCGACGTTCTGACCGGCGCGGAGATAGGTCAGGGTCGTCGTACGGAGTCCGTCGTCGGCCTTGGCGCCGGTCAGCAGCGGGCCGAGCTCGCGGCGCACCATCTCGCGGGCCAGCTCGCCGTCGCCGACCAGGCTGACCAGCTCGATGTCGGTGTAGGCGTGCGACGGGGCAAGGGCCCGCAGCCCGATCCGCTGGGCCGCGATCGCCTGCACGTGGCTGAGCCGGAAGGCCTCCGGCCCCTGCGCCGACGCGCCGACGGCGAGGTGCGCCCCCGACCTCTCGAGCAGGTCCGCGAGGGCGGGGAGCGCGATGTCCGGCTGCTCCCCCGTCGCCACCCAGCCCCACAGCTCGCGACTCCCGGCCAAGGTCGTCAGCGGACGGGGCAGGCCGAGCTGCTGGCACACGCGGAGCGCGAGGTCGAACAACGGCGCCCCCTCGTCGGCGTGCGGCGGCGCCGAGAGGACGAAGGCCGTCTGCCAGGCGCTGAACCGGTGCGTCAGGAGGCGCTCGTGCTCCGGCGTGGGGACTGCTCCGGCGACCAGCGCCTCGATGGTCTCGGCCCGTCGGGCCTGCGCCCCCTCGACGAGGCTGGCCCGCTCCCGCGTGTAGTGCTCGACCAGCCGCTCGACCGACTCGTCGATCCAGCGATCGGCTCTCATCCACAACGCCAGCAGCGCCTCGTCGCGCGGCAGGCTCGGCGGCAGGTGGTCTGGCGTGGTGTGCTCGGCGACGTACCGGAAGACCACCCGGTTGGCGACCCGGTAGATCTTGAGCAGCACGCTGATGTCGTGGTTGCGCCGGGCGATCGACAGGGTCAGCGCGATCGCGGCGGGCGGTAGGGCGAGCCGGTGCTCACCGGAGAGGCTGACCAGGAAGTTGCGCCAGTGCTCCCGCGTCGACGCGTGCAGCTCCTCCGACAGGCTGGCGTCGCCGGCGAGCACCGGGATGGCCGCCAGGATCTCGTCGTCGACGGTCCGGACGAACTCGTCGACCTCGCTGGGCCGCAGCGCGGCCTCCACGAAGTCCTGCAGCCAGGCCCGGGCCACCTGCGCGTGGTCGTCGCTCCCTGCCATGAGCGCCTCCCTTGTCGTGGGGAACATCAGCGGTCATTCAATGGCGCTCCGTGCGCGAAGTTCTTGGAGTCTGTCACAACTCCTCCCTCGGCGAGTGGTGTCCGTCACAAGCGCCCGAGATGCCGACCGGCCGAGCATGGAGGGGCGGACAGGCGCGAGGAGAGGAACCGACATGCCGGAGTACGACTACATCGTGGTGGGCAGCGGCTCGGGGGGCGCCGTGCTCGCGGGGCGGCTCAGCGAGGACCCCGGCACGTCCGTGCTGGTCCTCGAGGCGGGCGGACGCAGCCGACCCAACCTCAACGTGCAGATCCCGGCGGCGTTCGCCAAGCAGTTCCACACGAAGGTCGACTGGGACTACGAGTCCGAGCCGGAGCCGCACCTGGACGGGCGGCGGATCTACCAGCCGCGCGGCAAGATGCTCGGCGGCACCAGCGGCATGAACGCGATGATCTACATCCGCGGCAACCGTGCCGACTACGACGGCTGGGCCAAGGCCGGCGCCGACGGCTGGTCGTACGACGAGGTGCTCCCCCTGTTCCGCCGGATGGAGTCCAACAGCCGGGGCGCCGGCGAGTTCCACGGCGCCTCGGGACCGCAGTACGTCGAGGACGCGCCCGACCCGCGGGGCGGCTCGCACCGGCTCGTCGACGCGATGGCCGCGGCCGGCATCGGCCGCACCGACGACTTCAACGGCGCCCAGCAGGAGGGGGCGTCGATGTACCAGCGGTTCACCCGGCGCGGCCAGCGCTGGACGACGTACGACGGCTACCTCGCCCCGCACCGCAAGCAGCCCCACCTCACGATCACCCCGAAGGCGCTCGTCCACCGCGTCTTGATCGAGAACGGACGCGCCACCGGCGTCGTCGCCCGCGTCGGCGGGCAGCTGCAGACCTTCCGCGCCCGTCGCGAGGTGGTGCTCAGCGCCGGCGCCTACAACACGCCGCACCTGCTGATGCTCTCGGGCATCGGACCGGCCGCGCACCTGGCCGAGCACGGCATCACCACCGTCGTCGACAACCCGCACGTGGGCGCGCACCTGATGGACCACCCGATGTACATGGTCAACTGGGACACCAGCGACACCGACAACCTCTCCTTCGCGGAGAAGCCCGCACAGCTGGCGAAGTACCTGCTGCGCCGCAAGGGCATGCTGACCTCCAACATCGGCGAGGCCGGTGCCTTCTTCCCCACCAGCGTGGCCGACGACGCACCCGCAATGCAGATGATCGGTGCCCCGGTCTACTTCTGGGAGCACGGTGCGGCGACGTACGACGGCCACGCGTTCGCCATCGGCCTGTCCCTCGTCGGGGCGCGGTCCGAGGGCTGGGTCAGGCTCGCCTCGGCCGACCCGGAGCGCAAGCCGCTGGTGTGCAACAACTACTTCGAGCACCCCGACGACATGCAGTCGATGCTCGACGGCATCGAGCGGGCGCGCGAGGTGCTGACGGCGCCGGCGCTGCGGACCCGCCACGAGATCCACCCCGGGAAGCGGTTCGGCACCCGCAAGGAGCTCGAGGAGGCGGTCCGCACCGGTGTCGAGCACACCTACCACCCCAGCTGCACCGCGCGGATCGGCGTCGAGGGCGAGGGCGTGCTCGACGCGAACCTGCGGGTGCGCGGCGTCGACGGGCTGCGCGTCGTCGACGCGTCCGCGATGCCGAGGGTGACCCACGGCAACACCCACGCGCCCACGATGCTGATCGGAGAGAAGGCCGCCGACATCCTCCGAAGGGGGGTGTGATGGCTGCCGTCACCGCTGGTTGGATGAGGGCCGTGCACGTCCCGCTCCCCGCCGCCCGCGTCCTGGTCCGCCGCGTCGTGAGGCCCGTCCTCGGCACCCGGCTGACCCCGGCCCGCCAGCGGCAGGTGCTCGACACGCTGATGCGGTTCGCGGTGCTGCCCGAGGGCACGGTGCGTTCGGCGGCCACGCTGGGGGGCGTCCCCGCCGAACGCATCGTCACCGCCGCCAGCAACCCGTCCCGCGCGCTGCTCTACCTGCACGGCGGCGCCTACCTCGTCGGCTCCCCCGTCACCCACCGCGCGGTCGCGGCGCACCTCGCCCACGCCACCGGCGCCGTCGCGCACGTCCTCGACTACCGACTGGCCCCCGAGCACCCCTACCCCGCAGCCGTCGACGACGCGCTCGCCGCCTACCGGGCACTGCTCGACAGCGGCCTCACCCCCGAGCAGGTCGTCGTCGCCGGCGACTCCGCCGGTGGCGGCCTCACCCTGGCCCTCGCGCTCCGCGCCCGCTCGGTCGGCGTACCCCTGCCGGCGGCACTGGGCCTGATCTCCCCCTGGGTCGACCTGTCGCTGACCGGGCTCGACGAGACCGTCGACGACCCGCTCCTCAGCCTGCCCTGGCTCGAGCTCGGCGCGTCGTCGTACGCCGGGTCGTCGGTCGCGCTCCCCGAGGTCTCCCCGCTCCACGCCGACCTGACCGGCCTGCCGCCGCTCTTCGTCCACGCCGCGAGCGACGAGATGATCCTGCCGGTCGTGGAGAGCTTCGTCGCGGCGGCGCGTTCGGCCGGGGTCGACGTGACCTACGAGCGACTCGAGGGCCACTGGCACGTGACCCACCTGTTCGCCGGCATGGTGCGGGAGGCGACCGACGTGGTCCAGCAGCTGGGTGGCTGGTTGCGCGGCGCGCTGGCCTAGCGCCCCCGCCAGACGGGGTCCCGCCGCTCGAAGAACGCGTCGATCCCCTCCCGCACGTCCGCACTCACCAGCAGCCGGTCCAGCGCCGCGTGGCTCGCGGCCCAGTCCTCGCTCTCGTCCCCGTTGATCTCGGCGTGCGCCAGCGCGAGCGACTCCCGGACGGCGAGTGGTGCGTTCCCCGTGATCGTCGAGGCGAGGCCCAGGGCCACGTCCAGGACCATGCCGGGCTCGACGAGCCGGTTGACGAAGCCCAGTCGCTCGGCCCGCTCCGCGCCGAGTGGCTCGGCGGTGAGCAGCAGCTCGCGGGCGACGTTGGCGGGCAGGACGCGGGGTGCGCGGAAGACGCCGCCGAAGTCGGGCAGCAGGCCGCGCTTGACCTCGGGGAACCCGAAGGACGCCGTACGGGAGGCGACGACGAGGTCGCAGCACAGGACCAGCTCGAAGCCGCCGCCGAGCGCGACCCCCTCGACCGCGGCGATCAGCGGCTTGGGCCGGACCCGGGACATGATGCCGGCGATGCCGCCGCGCTCGGTCGGGGCGCCGGGCCCCTCGACGAGGTCGGCGCCGGCGGAGAAGACCGTCGGGCCGCCCGCGAGGATCCCGCACCAGAGGTCGTCGTCGTCCTCGAGCAGGTTCAGCGCCTCGTCGAGGCCCCGCGTGACGGCGGCGTTGATCGCGTTGCGCTTGGCCGGCCGGTCCAGGCCGATGATCAGCGTGCGGTCGTGGCGGATGGTGCGGACGGCGATCTCGGTCACGCGCTCAGCCTCGCAGCATCGGCGCGAGGTAGCGCCGGGCGATGTCGCCGACCTGCTCGTCGTCGTCGAGGTCGACCTGGTGGCTGGGCGTCAGCAGGAAGGACGTCGTCAGCCGGACCATCACCTCGGCGACCAGGTCGACGTCGACCCCGGGCGCGACATGACCGGCGGCCTGCTCGCGTCGGAGCTGCCCGGCGACGAAGCGCGAGACGGTCTCCAGCGTGCGGCCGGTGCGCTCGAGCATCGGCACCAGCGCCTGGGGCTCGGCGACCATCAGCCCGCCGATCAGGGGGTTGCTGCGGATCGAGCGCAGCGAGCTGACGAAGCCCAGCACGACCCGCTCCTCCGCCGTCCGGGCGGGCGCGATGTCGAGCAGGAACTGGTCGAGGTAGCGGCGGAACTCGCGGAGCACGACCTGCTCGACGAGCGCCTCCTTGGAGCTGAGCCGGCGGTAGACGGTGATCCGCGACAGGCCGGCCCGGCGCGCCACGTCGTCCATGGTGGTGCGCTGGATGCCGTGGCGGCAGAAGAGGTCGTACGCCGCGTCGAGCAGCTCGGGGTGGGCGCCGTCGTCCGCGCCGGCGCCCGCCTCGGCGAGGGCGCGCTCGAGCAGCGATGCGCTGGCGTCCCCGGGTGTCTCCACGACGAACATTCTTCCGCACCCCTCTGGCGCCGCGGCGCCGACCTGTGGTGGGATCCGTGATACACAGATACGTCTTGCGTATCACCATACCAATCAGCCAACTCATCGAGGAGTGGACGGATGCAGGGACTCAGCAGGCGCGGCATCTTGCTCGGCGGCAGCGCTCTGGGGGCCGTGGGCGCCTTCGGCGTGATCACGCCCGCCGAGGCATGGACGTGGTCGCCGTCGGCGTCAGTCGTGGGGACCGGCACCGGCGTCGACCCGCGCACCGTCCACGACCCGGTCGCCGACGACCTGGTCGCCGCTCTCTTCGAGCGCGGCGAGGTCGACCTCGTCAACGACCTGCTGAAGGGCTGGACCCGCAACGGCCAGGCGCTCCCGGCGGGCCTGCCGGCGGACCTGCGGGCCTTCCTCGAGGAGGCGCGTCAGCTGCCGAGCTGGACCGACCAGGCCAAGCTCGACCAGGCGTTCTCGTTCTACCAGCGGCGCGGGCTCTACCTCGGCGTCCTCTACGGCCTCGGCAGCGGCATGATGAGCTGCGTCATCCCGCGCGAGGCGAAGGCGGTCTACTACTCCGCCGGCGGCGCGGACATGAAGGACCGCATCGACAAGACCGCCAAGCTGGGCTACGACATCGGCGTCAACGGTGCCTTCGGCCCCAACGGCCAGATGGTGGTCACCTGCCTCAAGACCCGGCTCACCCACGCCGCCGTACGCCACCTGCTGCCGCAGTCGGGCCACTGGCACGCCGCGGCCGAGGAGACCAAGCCGATCAGCCAGGCCGACATCATGGTGACCTGGCACAGCCTGGCGACGTTCAGCTTCAACAAGCTCACCGCCTGGGGCGTGCCGATGCCGTCGGCCGACTCGGCCGCCTTCCTGCACCTGTGGCAGATCACGGCGCACATGCTCGGCGTCGCCGACGAGTACATCCCGGCCACGTGGAGCGAGTCCAACGCGCAGTCGCGCCAGGTGCTCGACCCGATCCTCGCGCCCACGACCGAGGGCGTGAAGCTCGCCAAGATCCTGCTCAACCTCGCCGCCGAGTACGACGGCGGGCTGACCAAGCCGATGCTGCACTCCTTCACGCGCTTCTGCCTGGGCGACCAGATCGCCGACTGGCTGGAGGTGCCGCGCGAGCCGGCGACGGACCTGTTCGTGCGCACGGGATGGCCGCCGTTCATCGCCTTCCGCGAGGCGACGATGTGGTTCCCGTTCGCGCCGCAGGGCTACTGGCTGTTCGACGAGTTCATCCGGCTCGGCGTCCGGTTCTTCCTCGGCGAGGGCAAGGTCACCAACATCACCATGCCGACGGGCAACAACCCGAACTACTCCTGAGCCTCCCGGGGCTTACGGCAAGGACTCCTCGCGACTGTGGGAACGTTCGTCCTGCAGTCGCGAGGAGAGGAACCACGGTGTCGCTCAGCTTCATCCACGACGAGACCCCCACCGAGGAGGTCGACCGCCGCGAGGCCGTCGTGGCCGGACTCGCCGACTCCGTGCGCGCGCTCGTCGACGCCACCATCCGTACGACGGTCGACGACGACGAGGTCCGCGCCGTGCAGGCCGAGGTCGCCGCACTCACGGAGCGACTCCGGGCAGCACAGCTCCCCGGACCGGCCGGGGTGCGCTACAACTCCGAGGGCCGCTCCTGGAGCTGGGGCAACGCGGTCGTGGGCTCGAGCAACGCCGTGGCGCCGCCGCTCGAGATCCAGCACGCGGGCGACGGCCGGACGTCGTACGCCGAGGTGGTGCTCGGCGCCGCCTACGAAGGCCCGCCGGGCATGGTCCACGGCGGCGTCTCGGCCCTCCTGCTCGACCAGGTCATGGGCGAGACCGCGAGCGCGAACAACAGCCGGATCGCGATGACCGGGACCTTGACGCTCCGCTACCGCCACCCCCTCCCCCTCGGGTCGGTGCGCCTGGACTGCCAGGTCACCAAGGAAGCCGACGGCAAGATCACCGTGCAGGCGACGATCGGCGAGACCGCTCCCGACGCCACACCGGCGGTCGAGGCGAGCGGGTTGTTCGTCGTCCCGCGCTGGGCGCGCTGACCGCGGCCGACAGCTCAGGCGGTGGGCCGGTTGACGAGGTCGACCAGCCGCTGCGGCGCCTGCAGGCAGAACGACTCGGTGAGCAGCTCGGCGAGCTCCTCCCAGTCGGTGTCGTCGTCGACGAGCATCCCGACGACATTGGTGCCCCACTCGGACTTGAAGTACGGCGCCCCGAGGTGCTGGAAGGCCATCACCTCGTCGAGCTCCGCGCGGAACACGATGCGGAACAGCTGGTCCTCGCCGCCGAAGACGTGCGCGACGGTCGCGGTCGTGCCGGCGACACGCCAGCGCACGCCGGTCCACGCCTCGTCCTCGCGGCACTCGGGGAGGCGGCCGAGGATCGCCCTCAGCCGGGCGAGGTAGTCACCGGGGACGTCGGGACGCTGGGGCACGGGAGCAATCTCCCACAGCACGCCGACAACCATCGGTGCCGGCCAGCCCGTCGTACCGGGTGGAGGTGTGAGATGCGCGAGGCTGTTCCCGTGCTCAGCAACGACGCCGACGACGCAGCCGACGTGGGTCGCGGCGTCCCGTCGTTCGAGGAGTACGTCGCCGCCCGCAGTGCCGCGTTGTGGCGCAGCGCGTGGCTGCTGACAGGTGACCGGCACCGGGCCGAGGACCTGGTCCAGACGGCGTTGATGAAGTGCTGGCGCCGGTGGGACCGGATCGACGACCCCGGTGCGGTCGAGGCCTACGTGCGCCGCACGATGGTCACGACCTACACCGACTGGTGGCGGCGCCGGTGGAACGGCGAGCAGCCCACGGACGAGGTGCCCGAGGTGGCAGCGACCTCCCCGGACCCGGGGGTGCGTCGCGACGTGCTGGTCGCGCTCGCGGCGCTCCCGCGGGGCCAGCGCGCGGTCGTGGTGCTGCGCTACTTCGACGACCTGACCGAGGCGCAGGCCGCCACGGCCCTGGGCATCTCGGTCGGCACGGTCAAGAGCCAGGCCGCACGCGCCCTGCGCACCCTCCGCACGTCCGGACTCCTCGACGACCACCAGGAGGGCAGCCATGACTGACCAGCTCCGCAGCCTGCTCGAGCAGGCCGTCCCCGACGACGCCCCGACCCTCGACCCGGTCACCGTGGCGGCCGCCGCCCGGCAGAACCAGCGACGCCTGCGGGCGGTCGCGGCCGCCGGCGTGGTCGCCGTGATCGTGGCGGGCGGAGCAACCGCCGCCCTGACGACCCGTGGCGGCGACGAACTGACCGCGGACGACCCCGCCCCGTCGCCGTACGACGCCCCGGCGTGCCCGGCCACCCTCCCCGAGCTCAGCGACGCGCGGACGTCGGTCGACAGCCTCGAGGGCCTGGCCAGCGTGCGCATGTGCCCGGACCTCGCCCCCGGGCCGATGGGTGGGGTGGCGCTCCCCGACAGCCAACGCAAGGCACTCCTCGCGGGCATGGATGCGCTCGTCGACGACGTGTCGGACTTCAGCGACCGGGTCGAGGAGACCGACGCCTTCGACCCCGCCCGCTGCGCGACGATCGACGTCCTGAACACACGCCAGTCCCTGCAGCTGACCTACGCCGACGGGCACACCGAGCTCGTGCCGACGGCCGCCTGCTCACCGATCACCGTGGCCGGCCACGAGATCGACGGGCAGTTCCTCGGAGAGGCCTACCTCGCCGCGCTGGACCACCAGCGCAGCAGCGCCGACTACGTCTTCCACGGCACCGTGCCGCTGACCTGCGACCTGCAGACGACGCCGACTCCGGCCCGGCCCGGGCGCGACGTCCTGGTCGCGGCCGTCTCCTGCGGCCCGAAGGGCAGTGCGGTCGCGCTCGACAACGGCGCAGTGGCCACACTCGCCGAGGCCTGGGGCGACCCGCAGCCGGAACCGCCGTACGACGAGAACTGCAACCTCCGCACCGACCTGCCCTACCTCGTGGCCGCGACCGACCGCGGCGACGTCGTGGTGATCCGCCAGCAGCAGTGCGACGTACTGATGCCGCTGCTGGCATGGGGCGCGGTCGGCGGCGAGGAGGGCATCGCGCTCCCGACGACGCTCGAGGCCCTCGGCCTGGGCTGAGGCGGGCCGCTCACACCGTGAGCTTGCCGACGTCCTCGCGCTCACCCTGGAAGTAGCTGTCGAGCAGCCACTGCGCCCGGCGCCCGCCCCACCGCCACAGACGGTCGCGGCCGCCGGGCAGGTGGCCCAGGACCCGGTAGCGCAGGGTGTTGAGGCCGAACAGGTAGGCGTGCGCCCACGGCGGGCGCATCGGCAGTCCGAGCTCGCGCATGCTCTCCGGTCCGAGGAAGACGGTCAGCATCGAGAGCAGCCGCTCCCGCTCGTAGCGGGCCCGGGCGCCCTGCAGCGGCGCCGGCCAGCCCGGGTAGCTCCGCTCGGCCTGCGCGTCGACGACGGCCTGGGCGAGCTGCGGGCCGGCGTCCGTGATCGGGCCCTGCGCGAGCAGCACGTGGTAGTCGATGCGGTGCCGCTCCCACTCGTCGTCGACGAGGAAGTCCTCGTGGACGCCCATCAGCCAGCCGACGTACTTCCACAGGTGCATCAGGGCGCGCGACTCACGCTGGCTGACGGGGACGCCCAGGGCCCGTGCGCCGATGATCAGGACGCCGTCGAAGAGACCGAGCGTCGAGGCCTGGTCGGCCTGGTTGATCGGGAGGCCCCACGTGGCTGCGTCCCACTGGTCCTCGAAGGCGTGGTTGACCAGGGCGTGCATCAGCCGGACGTGGACGGTCAGCCGCCAGGCCTCACCGTCGACCGGCACGAGCGAGGCGGGGTTGGTCAGCGACGCGCCCCACTTCTGGGTCTCGGCGAGCCGGCGCAGGGTCTGGCCGCCGGTCAGGCCGCCCGTGGCGACGAGCAGGTCGGTCGGCCCGCCGAAGCGGTAGCCACCGACGAGCGAGAGCTGCAGCAGCACGTCCTGCGCGTTCTGCCCGAGCCGGCGCATGACCGCCGCTCCCTCCTCGACCAGCGCGCGGTCCAGCCAGTCCGGCTCGGCCTGCACCTCGGCGAAGAACTCCACCAGCGCCGGCGGCGCGTCCGGCACGCTCCCGATGCCGCCCGCGAGCGCCTGGCGGAACTGGGCCATCTCGATCTTGCCGGGCGTGCCCGCTCGCAACCGGATCGCGTCCGCGAGGCGTCCGCCGAGCTCGTCGCGCTCGTTCATGGCCGCGCCGATCCGGTTCAGCAGCTCCTCGTCGACGGCCTTCACGCGCCCGACGACCTTGAGCGGGCGCCCGAGGCGGCGGTTGCGGTCCCCGCCGGCGCGGAACCGGGTGGGGTACGACGGTCCGGTCGGCGTACCGGCGGCGGTGGCGAGCTCCGTGGTCATGCCAGTATCGTGACGCGAGCAAACTCTCGCATTCAAGTCGCGAATGTCGGGGTCAGGTCAGGAGCAGGCACGCCACCACGATGCCGAGGGGGGTGCAAGGATGTGCCTGTTCGCCCAAGGGAGGGAGGGAGGGGAGATGACCGACGAGACGTCCGGACTCGAGCGTCTGCTCGAGGCCGTGCAGCAGCTGTCGATGGCCGGTTCGCTGGAGGAGGTCCAGCAGGTCGTCCGCACGGCAGCCCGCGACCTCGGCGCCTGCGACGGCGCCACCTTCGTGCTCCGTGACGGCGAGCAGTGCTACTACGCCGACGAGGACGCCATCGCGCCGCTGTGGAAGGGGCTCCGGTTCCCGCTGGAGGCGTGCGTCAGCGGCTTCGCGATGCTCCACCGCACCCCCGTCGCGATCCCCGACATCTACGCCGACGAGCGCGTCCCCCACGAGGCCTACCGGCCCACGTTCGTGACCAGCATGCTGATGGTCCCGGTGCGCACCCTCGACCCGATCGCCGCGATCGGCACCTACTGGGCCACCCCACACACCCCCACCGACACCGAGATCTCCCTCCTCCAGGGCCTCGCCAACGCCACGTCGGTCGCGCTCGACAAGATCACCGTGCACGAGCAGCTCGCCAACGCGGTCGCCCTGCGCGAGGCCACCCACGAGCTGGCGACGACCGACGAGCTGACCGGGCTGCGCAACCGCCGCGGCTTCTTCGAGCAGTCCCGCCGCCGCTGGTCCGACAGCACCGGCGTCGCCGCCGTCGCCTTCATCGACCTCGACGGCCTCAAGGTCGTCAACGACGTCGAGGGCCACGAGGCCGGCGACCGCCTGCTGCGCCGGCTCGCCGAGGCGCTGCAGCGCAACGTGCGCGACACCGACGTGGTCGCCCGGCTCGGCGGCGACGAGTTCGCCGTGTTCAGCCCCGACCTCCCTCCCGCCGAGCTGCTCGACCGCCTCAAGCTCGCGGTCGGCCGCCGGGCGAGCGTCGGCACGGCGGCACTCACCGACATCGACCTACTCCCCGACGCACTGCTCGAGGCCGACGCCCAGATGTACGCCGCCAAGCGACGACACCTGAGCGTCCGGTCCGCCTGACCCCGGCATGCGCAAGGCTCCCCAGCAGGCGCGCTCCCGCGAGATGGTCGACCGGATCGTCACCGCCGGCCGGTCCGTCCTGGTCCAGCACGGGTACGACGCGTTCAGCGCCAACCGGATCGCCGCCGTCGCCGGCGTCAGCCCCGGCTCGGTCTACCAGTACTTCCCCGACAAGGCCGCGATCCTCGACGTCGTCATCGACCGCTACTGGGCGGAGGTCGCCGAGAGCGTCGCCGCCTCCCTCGCCGACCGGATCGCCGACTTCGGACCGGCCATGGTCCGCTCCACCGCCGACGCCCTCGTCACCGCGCTCGAGGCGGACCCCGTGGTGCTGCGCGTGGTCGCCGAGGAACTGCCCATCGGCCGCAACCGCGACCGCCGCGCGGCCCTCGAGCGACGGGTCCGCGAGCTCGTCACGACCTACCTCGCAGCGCGCCCGGGCACGCACCGCCGGCCCTCCCCCGCCCTGGCCGCGTGGGTGGTCGTGCTCGCGATCGAGAACCTCGCCCTGCGCTGGGTGCTCGACCAGCCGGAGGCCGTGAGCCGCGACGCACTGCTCGACGAGATGGTCGCGCTGGTGGGCGGCTACCTGTCCGCGTGACCCGTGACGGCCATTGCCATGCCGAGGCCGATCATCGACGTACCGCCCACGGCGCCCAGCACGCTGCCGCGCCGCTCCGAGGCCACGAACCAGTCGCGTGCCCGGCCGGCCGCGAAGGCCCAGGCCGAGTCGCAGCACAGGCCGATGAGCACCGCGACGCAGCCGAGCGCGAACATCTGGGCGGGTACGTCGGCGGCGCCCGCCGAGCGGTCGACGAACGGCGGCAGGATGGCCGCGAACATCATGAAGCCCTTCGGGTTGCTCACCCCGACCACGAAGCCCTGCCGGAAGGCCCGCCAACCCGCGACCGGCGCAGGCGTGCCCTCGACTCCGAAGCGCAGCTCGCGCCGGTGCCGGAAGGCCTGCACCCCCAGCCAGACGAGGAAGGCGGCGCCGGCCAGCTTGATCACGGTGAAGACGAGCTGCGACTCGGCGACCACCGCACCGAGCCCGAGGCAGACGAGGGCCATCACGAGGAAGAGCCCTGCGGCGTTGCCGAGCACGCTCGCGACGGCGACCCGCTGGCCGTAGGACACCGCCCTGCCGACGACGAAGACGACGCTCGGCCCGGGGATCACGATGACGATCAGCGCCGCGAGACCGAACCCGAGGAGCTGGTCGACGCCGATCATCGGGTCACTCGGTCCGGTCGGCGGCGTCGGACTCGGACGGGGCCGGCTCGTCGCCGTAGACGCCGGCGTCCTTGGCCTTCTGCGCGGTGCGCAGGCTGCGGGTGAGCGCGACACCGATGACGGCGACGGCGACGATCAGGCCGATGAAGATCCAGAACGCCGTCCAGCCCGCGACCACGTCGTTGTCGTCGGGTGCCTTGTCCTCCGCGAGGACCCGAGCATCGACCAGGGCGTTGACGACGGTGACGGCGAGGGCGTGCATGGGACCAGTGTCTCAGGCGTCGGGGTCGACGCCCGCAAAGAGGTCGTCCTCGGGCACCGGGGAGGTGACGTGGCTGGTCACCAGCTCGTAGTCCTCGGTCGGCCAGACCCGCTCCTGGAGCTCGCGCGGCACCGCGAACCAGAACCCGTCGGGGTCGATCTGGGTCGCGTGCGCCAGCAGCGCCTGGTCACGGACGCCGAACCATTCGGCACACGGCACCTTGGTGGTGATCCGGGCGTCCCACTCGGGCTCCGGCTTCCAGTCGCGCAGCCGCTCCTCCCACGGGGACTCGAGGCCGTGCTCGACCATCGCGTCGTGCAGCGCCTGCATCCGCGGGCGGTTGAAGGAGTGGTGGTAGTAGAGCTTCAGCGGCTGCCACGGCTCGCCCGCGTCCGGGAAGCGCTCCGGGTCGCCGGCCGCGTCGAAGGCCGCGACGCTGACCTCGTGGCAGCGGATGTGGTCGGGGTGCGGGTAGCCGCCGCGCTCGTCGTAGGTCGTGACGACGTGGGGACGGAACTCCCGGATCAGGCGCACCAGCCGCTCGGTCGCCTCCTCGAGCGGGACCAGGCCGAAGCAGCCCTCGGGCAGGGGCGGCTTGGGGTCGCCGTCGGGCCAGCCGGAGTCCACGAAGCCCAGCCAGGACTGGGAGACGCCGAGGATGTCGCGGGCGCGCTCCATCTCCTGGCGACGCACCTCGGTGATGTTCTCGAGGATCTCCGGCCGGTCCATCTTCGGGTTCAGGATCGACCCCCGCTCACCGCCGGTGCAGGTGACCACCCGCACGTCGGCGCCCTCGGCGACGTACCGCGCGGTGGAGGCGGCGCCCTTGCTCGACTCGTCGTCGGGGTGGGCGTGGACGTGCATCAACCGCAGCCCGGAGCGGTCGACGGCGGGCGCGTGCGTGGTGGGCATGCGACCCATCGTAGGAAAAGCAGCCATGGGACCATGAACCGGTGAGCGCTTCCCTCGACCAGCGGTACGGCGCCCCGTCCCGCGGGCGCCGCGTGCTGCTCCTCCTGCTGGCCACCGCGGTGTGCGTCGGCTTCCTCGGCTGGCTGGTGTGGGTGATGCTCTTCCACGCCAACCCGGAGATCTCCTCGGAGGAGATCGGGCACGAGGTCGTGAGCGACCACCTGGCCACGATCGAGGTCCAGATCGAGATGGACGACGGCCTCGAGGACCCCCAGTGCTCGCTGCGCGCGATCTCCCACGACAAGGCGATCGTGGGTGAGACGACGTACCGCCCGGACCCCGCCGACGGGCCGCGCTACGAGATCGAGGTGCGCACCGAGCGCAGGGCCACCACGGTCGAGTGGCTGGGCTGCAAGGCCCCGGGACAGCCGCGCTACCGGTAGACTTCTTCGTTCATGTACCCGAACGGGTATGCGACGAGCAGCACAGGAGCTTCACCATGACGCAGACCGACCAGTCCGGCGCCAACGTCGTCTGGCTGACCCAGGACGCCTACGACAAGCTGAAGGCGGAGCTGGAGCACCTCAAGGGTCCCCGCCGCGCCGAGATCGTGGCGGAGATCAGTGCTGCGCGCGACGAGGGCGACCTCAAGGAGAACGGCGGCTACCACGCCGCCCGCGAGGAGCAGGGCAAGAACGAGGCCAAGATCCTCCAGATGGAGGACATGCTCCGCCGCGCCGAGATCGGCGAGACGCCGCCCGACGACGGTGTCGTCGAGCCGGGCATGGTCGTGACCTACAAGTTCGAGGGCGATGACGACGACGAGGCGGAGAGCTTCCTGCTCGGTGCCCGCGAGATCGAGCCCGAGGGCCTGACCGTCTACTCCCCGCAGTCGCCGCTCGGCCAGGCCATCAACGGCCGGAGCAAGGGCGAGACCGTCTCCTACGAGGTCAACGGCCGCTCGCAGACCGTGATCATCCTCGACGCCAAGCCCTACACCGGCTGAGCCTCCGCCTCCTCCGGACCGCCGGTCTCCTGCTCGGGGACCGGCGGTTCCGCCTTTTCGGCCTCGGCGCCGGCCAGCTCGGCCAGGTGCAGGACGACGGCGTTCGCCGCCGCCGCGAGTGGTACGGCGACCAGCGCGCCCGCCACGCCCGCCACCAGCACGCCGCAGGCGATCGCCAGGATCACGCCGAGCGGGTGCACCGAGACCCAGCGTCCCAGCAGGAACGGCTGGAGGATGTGCCCCTCGAGCTGCTGCACGCCGATGACGACGGCCAGCATGAGCAGTGCGGTCAGCGGCCCCTGGTCCACCAGCGCCACGAGGATCGCCACGCTGCCGGCGATGGTGGCGCCGATCATCGGCACGAACGCGCCGAGGAAGACCAGCACACCGATCGCCAGCACGAAGGGCACGTCGAGGATCGCCGCGCCGACCGCGATGCCGGTGGCGTCCACGAGCGCGACCACCACCGTCGCCCGGACGAACTGGACGAGCGAGACCCACGCGACCCGACCCGAGCTGTCGACGCGCTCACGGGCCACCCGCGGGGCGAGCCGGACGATCCACGACCAGATCCGGCCGCCGTCGGCGAGGAAGAAGTACGTCGAGAAGAGCGCGATGAAGAATCCGGCGACGACGTGCCCCAGCGCGGATCCGACCTCGGTCACCTGGCTGACCACCTCGCCGTCCTGCGAGCGCTCGGTGATCACGTCCTGGGCGCTCTTGATCCAGTCGTTGATCTGCGAGTCGCTCGCGTGCAACGGCCCGTCACGCAGCCAGTCGCGGATCTCCTGCAGGCCCTGGACCGCACTGTCGGCGAGGTCCTTGGCGCCGTCGGCCACCTGGTTGCCGGCGAAGGTCAGCAGCGCCCCGACGACCGCGAAGCCCAGGATCACCACGAGCAGCGCGGACAGGCCGCGGGGTACGCCGATCCGCGTCAGCAGGTTCACGAACGGCGCCGCCAGCGCGCTGATCAGCAGTGCGACCGCGACCGGCACCGTGACCACCGCGAAGTAGCCGACGAGCCACATCAGCAGGTACCCCGCACCCGCGATCAGCAGCAGCCGCCACGCCCACCCCGCGGCCAGGTCGAGGCCGTACGGCACCTCGGCCCGCCGCAGGTTCGAGGGACCGGTCGCGAAGGACGGCTGCTCGTGCCGCCGCTCCTCGCGCTCCTCCCGCGCCAGCGTCCACTGGTGGGCGAAGCGGCGGAAGATCCGATCGGCGCGCTCGTCGTCGTCGGGCCCGAGGGGCGGCTCGGGCTCGGTCGGGTCGGACTCGGTCGGCTCGCTCAGGTCGGACTCGGTCGGGCCGTCGCTGGTCACCCCGTCCATCTAGAGGGTGCTCCCGAGGGCCCGGTCGAGATCGGCGAGCTGGTCCTCGGAGGTCTCGATGCCGACGCTGAGCCGCACCAGGTCGGCGGGGACCTCGAGGTCGGTGCCGGCGACGCTGGCGTGCGTCATCCGCCCCGGGTGCTCGATGAGCGACTCGACGCCACCCAGCGACTCCCCCAGGGTGAACACCTTGGTGGCCGCGCAGACGGCGAGCGCCTGCTCCTCACCGCCCGTGACGCGGAAGGAGACCATGCCGCCGTACCGCTTCATCTGGCGCGAGGCCACCGCGTGGCCGGGATGGTCGGCGAGGCCCGGGTAGATCACCTGGCTGACCGCCGGGTGCTGGCCCAGGAAGGCCGCGATCCTCTCGGCGTTGTCGCTGTGGCGCTCCATGCGCAGCGCGAGGGTCTTGAGGCCGCGCAGCACCAGCCACGAGTCGAACGGTCCCGCGACGCCGCCGATGGCGTTCTGGTGGAACCCGATCTGCTCGGCCAGCTCGGCGTCGTCGACGACGAGGGCTCCCCCGACGACGTCGGAGTGGCCGCCGGCGTACTTGGTCGTGGAGTGGACGACGACGTCGGCACCCAGCGCCAGCGGCTGCTGCAGGTACGACGAGGCGAAGGTGTTGTCGACGACGAGCCGGGCGCCCGCGTCGTGGGCGACCGCGGCCAGCGCCTCGATGTCACCGATGGACAGCATCGGGTTGGTCGGCGTCTCGAGCCACACCAGCTTGGTCTGGCCCGGCAGGATCGCGGCGCGCACCGCGTCGGGGTCCGTCACCGGCGCCGGGCTGTGGGTCAGGCCCCAGTTGGTGGCGACCTTGTCGAAGAGGCGGAAGGTGCCGCCGTAGGCGTCGTTGGGGAGGACGACGTGGTCGCCCGGGCGGCACAGCGCCCGGATCAGCGTGTCCTCGGCCGCCAGCCCGGAGGCGAACGCGAACCCGTGCCGCGCGCCCTCGAGGGCCGCCAGGGTGGACTCGAGCGCGGTGCGGGTCGGGTTCGCCGACCGGCTGTACTCGTAGCCGTTGCGCAGCCCGCCGACGCCGTCCTGGGCGTAGGTCGAGGTGGCGTAGATGGGCGGGATCACCGCGCCGGTCGTCGGGTCGGGTGCGTAGCCGGCGTGGATGGCCCGGGTCTCGAAGCCGGCGCCGTCGAGGTGCTCGTCGATGTGGTTGTCGCTCACCGTTCGAGCCTACTCACCACGAGGCGTCGGACCGACCGTGCGGCGGGCGCCGTCACAAAGCGAGGGTTCGCTCGTTTCCTGACCGTGATCCCCCTCCCCCGACTCACCCGCGCCTCCCGCCTGGTCGCGACCGCCGCGTGCACCGCCCTGGCCGCCACGGCCCTCGCGCTTCCCGCCGCCCCGGCCCACGCCGGCGACTACGACGGCGACCCGGACCCCGTCCGGGGGCTGCTCCTGCCCCCGCTGGACGCGCTGGTCGGGCTGCTCGCGCCGCTGCCGGTGCCGGCGACGCCGTACACGGGTGACGTCTGCGTCGACGGGGCGGACGCGTGCATCGACGACGTGATCGTGCGGATGCAGGACCGGCTCGACGGGCTGCTGGAAACGTGCTCGCACAGCGCGGTGTTCTCGCTGGCCTACCTGCGGGTGACCGAGAACGTGCGCGACGCGGTGCGGTCGGGCTACTTCCAGGACCGCGCGTGGCTGAACCGGCTCGACGCGGTGTTCGCGGAGATGTACTTCGACACCACCGGCAAGTGGGCGACCGGGCAGCGCACCGGGCTGCCGAAGGCCTGGCAGATCGCGCTCCAGGCCGAGGACGACCGGGCCGTGAGCGGCCTGGGCAACTTCCTGCTCGCGATGAACGCCCACATCAACAGCGACTTCCCGCACGTGCTCGCGACCGTCGGCCTCACGGGTCCCGACGGCAGCCACAAGGCGGACCACAACCGCTACAACAATCGCCTCGACAGCCTCTACGTCCCGGTGTTCACCGAGGAGGCGGCGCGCTTCGACCCGACCTTCGACGACATCGACGCGGGCACCGTCGACGACACCGTCGTCGGCGTGATCATGCGTGGCTGGCGGGAGATGGTCTGGCGGCACGCCGAGGCGCTGGTCCTCGCGAGGACGCCCGCCCAGCGTGCGCTCGTCGACAAGCAGATCGAGGTCTACTCGACGCTGCAGGCCCAGCTGATCCGCACCTTCTTCGCCGCCAAGCCGGCGAAGCGGGACGCGTGGTGTGCCACGCACGGTGCCGGCTGACCGGACTTGCGTGACCGGCGACAATGGAGGCATGTTCTCCCGCCGCAAGACCGAGCTGGTCGACCCCACCGACGCCCTCCCCGGCCGGCCCACCCCGGCGTACCCGCTCCCCGCCGTGCACGACGTGCTCGGCACGCCCCTCGTCACCGACGAGGTGCCCGACGGCCTCGAGGTCGCCGAGTTCGGCCTCGGCTGCTTCTGGGGCGCCGAGGAGATCTACTGGCAGCTCCCCGGCGTGTGGTCGACCTCGGTCGGCTACGCCGGCGGCACCACCCCGAACCCGACCTACGAAGAGGTCTGCAGCGGCCGCACCGGCCACACCGAGGCGATCCGGATCGTGTTCGACCCCGAGCAGGTGTCCTACGCCGACCTCGTGAAGCGCTTCTTCGAGGTCCACGATCCCACCCAGGGCATGCGCCAGGGCAACGACATCGGCACCCAG
The DNA here is from genome assembly GCF_001428825.1 of Nocardioides sp. Root240. GTDB lineage: Bacteria > Actinomycetota > Actinomycetes > Propionibacteriales > Nocardioidaceae > Nocardioides. Next base: position 514,908 of record NZ_LMIT01000013.1, read on the forward strand.
TACCGCTCCGCGATCTACTTCACCACCCCCGAGCAGGAGACCGAGGCCCGCGAGCTGACCAAGGTCTACGGCGACGAGCTCGCCCGCCTCGGCTTCGACCCGATCACCACCGAGATCGCGCCGGCCGGCGAGTACTACTACGCCGAGCCGCACCACCAGCAGTACCTGCACAAGGTGCCGAACGGTTACCGCTGCCACGCGAACACGGGCGTTCCGTTCCCCGCCTGACGCGCCTCACTCCGCGGGCAGCACCGCTCGCAGCACCCGGATCGAGTTGCCGCCCATGATCGCGGCGATCTCGCCGTCGTCGTACCCCCGGTCGACCAGTTCCTGCGTCACCGCGGCCAGCTGCGAGGTGTCCCAGCCGACAGTGGTCGCCCCGTCGAAGTCGGAGCCGAGCGCGGCCGTCTCGATGCCGCCGACCTCGACGACGTGGTCGATCGCGTCGACCACGGCGTCGGTCGTCAAGTCGCAGACCGCCGCGTCCCAGTAGCCGACGCCGACCACGCCGCCGGTCGCGGCGACTCCGCGGATCTCCGCGTCGGTGAGGTTGCGGTTGACGTCGCAGGTGGCCTGGACGCCGCCGTGGGAGAGGACGAGCGGCTTCGTGGCGAGGGCGAGCATGTCGGCGACGGCCTCGTGGCTGGCGTGGGCGATGTCGACGACGATGCCGCGGTCCTCGAGCTCGGCGAAGACCTCGCGCCCGAGGTCGGTCAGGCCGCCCTTGTCCTCACCGTGCATGGAGCCGGCGACCTCGTTGTCGAAGAAGTGGGTGAACCCGGCCATCCGCATGCCGGCGTCGTCGAGCTCGTCGAGGTTGTCGATGTCGCCCTCGAGGTTGTGCAGGCCCTCCACGGAGAACAGCGCGCCAGTCACGTCCTTGCCCGCGGCGCGGTCGGCGAGGAGCTCGTCGAGGTCGGCGCGGGTGCGGATCAGGCGCAGGGCTCCGTCGGAGTCGTCGGCGGCGTCGCGCAGCTTCTGGGCGTGGTAGAGCGAGCGCTGCAGCAACGAGCGCCAGGTGCGGGGCGGTTGGAGCTGCGCGAAGGCGAGCAGGGTGATGTTGTCGCCGGCATCCGTGGGGTTGCTGTCGTAGTTCTGCCCCTTCGGCGACTTCGACACCGACGAGAACACCTGCAGCGCGACGTTCCCGTCCTCCAGCCGCGGCAGGTCCATGTGTCCGCGGTCCGCCCGGTCGAGCAGGTCGCGGTCCCACATCAACGTGTCGGAGTGCAGGTCGACGATCGCCAGCGAGTCGTGCAGGCGCTGGGTGTCGGCAGTGACGGACGGCAGGTCGGCCGGCTCGACCCGGTTCCGCATCCGCTCGATCTTGCCGGGCGCATAGCTGAAGAACGCCACCGCCAGCACCACGAGAACGGCCACCGCCGAGAGGCCGGTGATCTTCACCCGGCGACGATTGATCGAACCCATCCGCGGACGCTAGCCCACGCCCGGGCACGCCGGTCAGCCGCCGCGCCGCACCTCGGCCAGCACCACCGCGCACAGGTCCTCGGTGTCCTCGACCAGCCCGTCGTACGACGCCTCGTCGATCGTCGTCGTGACGGACCGGTTGGTGCCGCACACCAGCGCCTGGTCGCCGACCGTGGTCACCAGGACGACGCGCACCGAGCCGGGGTCGGCGGGCTTCCTCGGGATCGCGATGACCGGCTCGTTGCAGGCATAGGCGGCGTCGTACCCCTGGCGGTCGACGTCCTCGCAGCGGGTGGCGTACCGGGGCCGCCACGTCAGGCCGGCGGCCTTCACCGTCTTCTGGTTGACGCCGTCGAAGATCGCTGCGGAGCGGCTCGCGGAGTCGACGTCCGACGCCTCGACGTCGGAGGCGGCACCGACGGTCATGCTGACCACCGTCCCGCTCTCGCCCCCGCCCCACCAGCAGGAGACCGAGGCGCGCCGGGCGGCGGCGTCACCGTCCGGCGTCCCGCGGGCGCCGGACGAGTCGAAGCGCGACTGCGCCCCTGTCCCGGCGATCGCCGAGGCGTCGTCGTCGAAGTCCGCGCAGAACTGGTCGGTGCGCAGGGACGGGCGTTCGGGTGCCGGGTCCTCGTCGAGGACGAGGAAGGCGGCCACCGCACCGCCGGCGAGCACCGCGACCGCGGCTCCCCCGATCAGGAGCGGCTTGAGCAGGCCTCGCCGAGGACGGTCCGGCTTCACCCGCTTCTGCTCCTTCGCCGGCGGGGCCGGGGCCTCCAGCGGCACGAGTGGCGGGACCAGCGGCGCGACGATCGCGGACACGCCCGCCTCGGTCGCCCAGGTCTTCCCGTACGCCCGCTTCGCGGCCTTCGTGATCGCCGCGAGCAGCTCGCCGGCGTCCTGGTGCCGGTCGGTCGGCGCGTGCGACAGCGCCTTGGCGAGCACCGGCCGCAGCGCGGCGTCGACGGAGCGCAGGTTCCGCTTCTGGTCGCCGGCCGGCTGCCCGGTCAGCAGGTGGACCACGACCGCCGCGACGGCGTACACGTCGGCCGTGCGGGTCAGCTCACCGCCGGGGTGGCGCACCGCCTCCGGGGCCAGGTACGACGGCACCGGCGGCCCTGCGCCGAAGTCCACCAGCCGCGCCCGCCCGTCGCTGTCGACCAGCACGTGCGAGGGCCCGATCCGCCCGTGCACCACACCGTGCTGGTGGGCGTGCGCGAGACCCTGGAGGACGCCGCGAGCGACGCCGAGCATCTGCCCGACGATCATCCGGTTCCCGGCGGCGAGGATCTCGGCGAGGGTGGCGCCGGTGACCCACTCCGTCACGAGGTAGGTCGCGTCCGACTCCTCGACGAGCCCGAGGACCGGGACGACGTGCTCCTCCTCGAGCGACGCCAGCCGGTCGAGGCGGCCGGCGAGCGCGGCGCCCTCGGCAGGCGTGAGCCGGCGCAGCGCGACGATCCGGTCGGTGGCGAGCTCGCGCGCCCGGAAGACGTGGCCGTCGGGGTCGGGGCCGACGCGGGCCTCCACGTCGTACCCACGGACGGTCGGTGCTGTCTCGGTCACGCCCAAGAATCGCCCAGCAGGGCCGCCCGGCGCGTGACATTCGCCGTTTTGGCAGACTGACGCCCCATGACCGCCCGTGTGATCGTCCTCGCCGGCCCCTCGGGGTCGGGCAAGTCGAGGCTCGCGGAACGGCTCGGCCGGGCGCACGGCTGGCCCACGCTCCGGCTCGACGACTTCTACCGCGACGGCGACGAGCCCGGTCTGCCCCGCATCACCGAGGGCGCGAACGCCGGACTCGTCGACTGGGACCACCCCGGCTCGTGGCACCAGGACGACGCGATGGCCGCCCTGCGCACGCTCTGCGCGACGGGTGCCGCCGACATCCCGGTCTACTCGATCTCCGAGAGCCGCCGTACCGGTAGCCAGCACCTCGACCTCGGCGGGGCGACCCGCTTCTGCGCGGAGGGGATCTTCGCCGCGGAGATCGTCGCGGAGTGCCGGGCGCAGGGGCTGCTCGCGGCGGCGTACTGCATCACCCAGCACCCCGCCGTCACCTTCTGGCGCCGGCTCACCCGCGACCTGCGCGAGCACCGGAAGCCTCCCCCCGTGCTGGTACGACGCGGCCTGGCCCTGGCGCGCGCCCAGCGCCAGGTCGTACGCCGGGCCGTCGCCGCCGGCTGCCGCGTGGCAACCGGCGACCGGGCGTTCACCGAGCTCGGCACCTCGACGGAGGACGACCATGCCGTGGCCGGCTGACCTCGCACCGCTCGACCTGAAGCAGCCCGACCAGCGCAGCTGCGGCGCGGCCTCCGTGGTCGCCGCCCGCGTCGTGCTCACCGACTGGCGTCCCGGCGACGCCGCGCGGGAGATCCTCGACGAGCACCGGCTGCTCACGTCGAGCCGCAGCCCGCGCGACCGCTTCCAGGTGCCGTGGCCACGCCGCCTCGGCACGCCCCCGTGGGCGGTCGCCAACGCGCTGCGCACGCTGACCGGCCAGCGGATCGCGACCGTCAACGCACGACCGCGCCCGGTGATCGGGTACGAGGTGCTCCGCGAGAACCTCGCCACCCGGCCGGTCGCGGTCTACGTCGGCAGCAGGTGGCTGCCGCGGCACGTCGTGCTCGCGCTCGGCACCGTCGGCGATGCGGTCGAGGTGTTCGACCCCGCTGCCGGCGCCACGGTGACCCTCGGCCGCGCGCGCTGGGCCGAGCACCGGCTCGGGTTCGGGCGCTGGGACCACTTCTGGTTCGTCGTCTGAGGGTCTTTCCGGTGGTTGAGGTGCGAGGCGCGCCAGCGCCGAGCCTCGAAACCTCTGGCCATGATGCTGGGACTTCTCCTTGGGTTACGGCTGGTCGGTGGTGGCGTTTTCAAGCGGCAGCTACGAGAGGGCTGGGCGGGTGGTCGGGTCCGGCGGTCGGCTCTCGGTTGATCGGCGAGACGCGGAAAGGCGCTAGAAAACGGGCGAAAGTGCCCTGTGGAGAACCCGCTCCTCACTAGAGTTCGAACAGGTGTTCGAGTAGAATGAACCCATGACCTCGGACCCCTCCATGGACTCGCCGGCCCTGCTGCTGGCGTGCGCGGAGGAGCTGGTCCAGTCCGGACGCCAGGTCGAGATCGACAAGCTCCGCATCCTCCTCCACTGGGCGGATGTGTTCTCCGGTGATCCCCAAGCCGAGCCCGGCGCGGTGCCCGCCCGTCGCGGCGGGCCGAAGCTGGTCCACCCCGGCGGTAAGGGCACCCCCGGCATCAGCGACCTGGCGTTGGACGAGATCGCGATCGCCCGCTGCGAAGGCGTCGGCGCGACCCGACGGGCGTTGGCGGACGCTCTGGACCTGCGGCACCGGCTCCCGCTCGTGTGGGCAGGCGCCCAGAAGCTCGAGTGCGAGACCTGGGTGGTCCGCCGTGTCGCGACCCTGTCGCGCAAGCTCACCCGTGACCAGGCCCGGATCGTCGATGTCGCGGTCGCTGCAGCGTTGGGGCAGGCGCCGAACCGGATCCTCGCGATCGCCGAGGCCAAGATCATCGAAGCCGACACCACCACTCAGCAGAACCGCATCGAAGCGAACCAGCGACACAACGGGGTCTGGTACTCCCGACCCAAGCCCGGCGACCAGATCGCCGACGTCGACAACACTGCGGGTGTCGCGACCGCGTACGCCCGCCTCGACGAAGCCGACGCCCGGGTCCACGAAGCGTTCATCGAACAGCTTGCGGTCGCACTCGCTGAGCAAGCGTCACCTGAGGAGCAGGACCTCGGCATGGACCACTGGCGTGCCGAAGCGTTCGCGATGTCCGCCGACCCCGCCGCCGTCCTCGCGTTC
>NZ_LMIT01000013.1:520167-558087 GCF_001428825.1 Nocardioides sp. Root240
GACCGAAGTGGTCGCGACCAGCGGCAGTGCAGCGGAGGTCGTGGTCCACGTCGCGACCACCGACACCGGCGACCTCGCACCCGTCGCCCGAGTGGAGGACCTCGGCCCCCGGACCCTCACCCAGATCCGCGACCTCCTCGCCCGGCACACCCAGGTGACGATCACCCCCGTGATCGACCTCCACCACGGCCGGTCCGTGAACGGCTACGAGCACCCCACCGACGTCAAGCAACGCAGCGAGTACCGCACCTTGGGCGACGTGTTCCCCCACGCGACCACGCTGTTCGGGCCGTCGAAACGGTCCCCGGACCACGACCACACCGTGCCGTACGACCGACATGGACCACCGGGCCAGACCGGCGACCACAACGACACCCCACTGACCCGCCACTCCCACCGGGCCAAGACACATCTCGGCTACGAGGTCCACCAACTCGGACCCGACCGCTGGATCTGGCGCACACCCCACGGACTCCACCGCCTCGTCACCAGCGAGGGCACGAGCACGATCAGCCCTGCGGATTACTGCCTGCTGAGCTGGCTCCGGGTGGACCTCGCGCTCGCCGCCTGATGCGGCGAGGGATCAGCCCAGCCGCTCGGCGTACCAGGGCTTGATGGTCTGCGTGATCAGCCGGTAGCGCTCGTCGTAGGGGATGAAGGCCGACTTCATCGCGTTCACGGTGAGCCACTCCATCTCGCTCCAGCCGTACCCGAAGGTCTCGTGCAGCAGGCCGAACTCCTTGCTCAGCGAGGTGCGACTCATGAGGCGGTTGTCGGTATTGACCGTGACCCGGAAGCGCAGCGACGCGAGCAGCTTGATCGGGTGCTCGGCGAGCGAGGGCGCGGCGCCGGTCTGCACGTTGGACGAGGGGCACATCTCCAGCGGGATGCGCTTGTCGCGGACGTACGACGCCAGCCGGCCCAGGCGCGGCGTGCCGTCCTCGTCGATCGCGATGTCGTCGACGATCCGCACACCGTGGCCCAGCCGGTCCGCGCCGCACCACTGCACGGCCTCCCAGATCGACGGCAGCCCGAAGCCCTCGCCGGCGTGGATCGTGAAGTGCGAGTTCTCGCGCTTGAGGTACTCGAACGCGTCGATGAAGCGGGTGGGCGGGTAGCCCGCCTCCGGGCCGGCGATGTCGAAGCCGACGACGCCACGGTCGCGCCACTGGATGGCGAGCTCGGCGATCTCCATCGCTCGTGCGGCCTGACGCATCGCGGTCAGCAGGTGGCGCACGACGATCCGGCCACCGGTCGCCGTCATCCCCTCCTCGAAGCCCTGCTGGACGGCTGCGACGACGTCGGTCAGCTCGAGGCCGCGCTCGACGTGCAGCTCGGGGGCGTAGCGGATCTCGGCGTACACGACCCCGTCGGCGGCGAGGTCCTCGACGCACTCGCGCGCGACGCGGGTCAGGGCGGCGGCGGTCTGCATCACGCCGACGGTGTGCGCGAACGTCTCGAGGTAGCGCTCGAGGGTGCCCGAGTCGGCCGCCTCCGCGAACCAGGTCGCCAGCTCCGCCGGGTCCGTCGCGGGCAGCGTGTGGCCCACCTCCGCGGCCAGGTCGACGATCGTCGCGGGCCGTAGGCCGCCGTCCAGGTGGTCGTGCAGGAGGACCTTCGGGGCGGCCTGGATGTCAGCGGCGGAGAGTTCCATGACCTATTCCTACAGCAGGATCGTCAGCCGACCCGGTCGATCACCAGCGGCGCGGGCTCGAACGCGGTGCCGACCGGCGCGACGTCGTACCCACCCTCGAGGGCGGCGAGCGCCCGGTCGAAGCGGTCGGGGGTGTCGGTCAGGAGGGTGAAGAGGGGGGTGCCTGCGCGGACCTCGTCGCCCGGCCGTGCGTGCCAGACGACGCCGGCGCCGGCCTGCACCGGGTCCTCCTTGCGCTCACGTCCGGCACCCAGGCGCCACGCGGCGATGCCGACGGACAGCGCGTCGAGGCGGGTCAGCACGCCGTCGGACGCGGCGGTCACGACGTGGCTCTCCTTCGCGACCGGCAGGGCCGCGTCGGGGTCGCCACCCTGCGCGCCGATCATCCGGCGCCAGGCGTCCATCGCCGTACCGTCGGCCAGCTTGTCGGCCGGGTCGACGTCGTCGCGACCGGCGGCCGCGAGCATCTCCCGCGCCAGCGCGACGGTCAGCTCGACCACGTCCGCCGGGCCGCCGCCCGCCAGCACCTCGACCGACTCCGCGACCTCGATCGCATTGCCGGCCGTGAGGCCCAGGGGCGTCTCCATGTCGGTGAGCAGGGCGACCGTGTTGACCCCGGCGTCCTTGCCGAGCGCAACCATGACCTCGGCCAGCTCGCGCGCGGTGTCGACGGACTTCATGAACGCGCCGCTGCCGACCTTCACGTCCAGCACCAGCGCGCCGGTGCCCTCCGCGATCTTCTTGCTCATGATCGACGACGCGATCAGCGGGATCGCCTCGACCGTCCCGGTGACGTCGCGCAGCGCGTAGAGCTTCTTGTCCGCCGGCGCCAGGCCGTCGCCCGCGGCGCAGATGACCGCGCCGACGTCCTCGAGCTGCGCGAGCATCTCCTCGTTCGACAGCAGCGCCCGCCAGCCGGGGATCGACTCCAGCTTGTCGAGCGTGCCGCCGGTGTGGCCCAGGCCCCGCCCCGACAGCTGGGGTACGGCGACCCCGCACGCCGCCACGAGCGGCGCCAGCGGCAGCGTGATCTTGTCGCCCACGCCCCCGGTGGAGTGCTTGTCGGCCGTCGGCCGCGACAGCCCGGCGAAGTCCATCCGCTCCCCCGACGCGATCATCGCGGCGGTCCAGTCGGCGATCTCCCGGCGGTCCATGCCGTTGAGCAGGATCGCCATCGCCAGCGCCGACATCTGCTCGTCGGCGACCACCCCGCGGGTGTAGGCGTCGACCATCCAGTCGATCTGGCTCGTGGAGAGCGTGCCGCGGTCCCGCTTCGCGTGGATGACCTCGACGGCGTCGTGCGATTCAGCCATGCACGGACCCTAGTCCGTCGCCCCCAGAGGCGAGGTTCTCGGGCCCGAAGGCCTGCGGCAGCACCTGGTCCATCGTCAGCACCCCCTGCGGGGTCATCACCTCGAGCGTCGCACCGCCGTTCTCCCACAGCAGCTGGCGGCAGCGCCCGCACGGCATGATCACCTCGCCCGTGCCGTTGACGCACACGAAGTGGGTGAGCCGACCGCCGCCGGTGGCGTGCAGCTGCGACACCAGGCCGCACTCGGCGCACAGCGTGACGCCGTAGGCGGCGTTCTCCACGTTGCAGCCCGTCACCAGGCGCCCGTCGTCGACGAGGGCGGCCGCACCGACGTGGTAGCGGGAGTACGGCGCGTAGGCGCGCTCGGCGATGTCGTCGGCGGCCCGGCGCAGGGCCTCCCAGTCGACGCCCACCTCAGTCGCTCTTGATGTAGGGCTGGCCGTCGGCGGCGGGTGCGCGGACCCGGCCGACGAAGCCGGCGACGGCGATGATGCAGGCGATGTAGGGCAGTGCGGCGACCAGGTCGCCGGGGACCTTGTCACCGAGCAGGCCGAGCTGGTTCTTCAGGTCGCGCAGCAGGCCGAAGCCGAGGGCGGCGAAGGCGGCCCACACCGGGTGCCAGCGGCCCATGATCACGGCGGCGAGGGAGATGAAGCCGAGACCGGCGGTCATCTCCTTGTCGAAGGCACCGGTGGAGAGCGTGAACGACGCACCGCCGAGGCCGGCGAAGACACCACCCAGGAGGACGGCCTGCCAGCGGATCCGGTTGACGTTGATGCCGACCGTGTCGGCGGCCTTCGGGTGCTCGCCGACGGCCCGCACCCGCAGGCCCCACTTGGTCTTGAAGAGCAGCCACCACACCAGTGGCACGGAGACGTAGGCGGCGTACACGAGCAGGCTCTGCGCGAACAGCGGCTGGCCGATGTAGGGGATGTCGGACAGGCCCGGGATCGAGACCGCCTCGAGCAGGTGCGGCTGGTTGAGGTCGTCCTTGCGGTCGGCCGGGATCTGGCCGAGGAGGAAGGACGTGATGCCGTAGCCGAAGGCGACCAGGACGACACCGACGACCACCTGGTCGACGTGGTAGCGCAGCGCGAACAGGCCGAGCATGGCGGCCATGCCGACGCCAGCGAGGATGCCGCCGAGCAGGCCGAAGACCGGGCACCAGAACAGCGGCAGCGCGGCGATCGAGGCGACCGCGATGCTGGAGAACACCGAGCCGAAGAAGGCGCCGGCGATGAACTGGCCCTCGATCGCGATGTTGACGACGCCGGCTCGCTCGCACAGCACGCCGGCGAGGGCACCGAACACCAGCGCGGTCGCGATGCTGATCGTGCCGGGCAGCGGGTTGGTGATCGACGGCGCGAAGGCCCCGGTCGGGTCGGCGTAGGCCCACATCAGGAAGGCGGCGTAGAACGACAGCCCGAGCACCACGCCCAGGCCGACGCCGAGCCCGCCGCGCGGGTAGCGGTCGAGGACCGCGAGGACCAGCGCGATGGCCGTCAACGCGACCGCGGTCCACGAGACCAGGGTGCCGTCGAACTCGACGGGCTGGTTCTCCAGGGTGCGCGGGCCCTTGAGCAGCTGCGACACCGTGGGGTCGTCGATGGAGAGCTTGAACCAGACCTCGGCGACCAGCACCAGGGCCAGCACGACGATCGTCTTGACCTGGCGTACGACGTCCGCGCGGTCGCGGACGTCCGGCTCCTCGACGGCGGACACGTCCAGCACCTGCGTCATGCCGCGACCTCCTGCCCGGTCCGGGCGGCCTTGGCCTTGTCGGCCTTCTTCTTCCTGCGTTCGAGCCGGGCGAGGCCGCGCACCAGCGCGGGCGCCGCGACGAAGAGCACGATGAGCGCCTGGACGACGTTGATCAGCTCGGGCGGCACGCCGGCCTGGGTCTGCATGCCGAGGCCGCCCGCGGACAGCGCTCCGAACAACAGGCCCGCGAGGACCGTGCCGTGCGGGGTCGCGCGACCGAGCAGCGCGACGGTGATCGCGTCGAAGCCGACCGAGCCGACGACCTGGTCGGTGATCGACTGGTGGAGGCCGAGGACGGTCATCGAGATCGCGAGGCCGGACAGGGCGCCCGTGATCGCCATGGTGAGGACGTAGACCTTGCCGATGCTCATGCCCGCCGTGCGCGCGGCCTCCGGGTTGGCGCCGACGGCGCGCATCTCGAAGCCGAGCCGGCTGCGCTCGAGCAGCCACCACACACCGCCGGCCGCGAGGATCGCGAGCGGGATGCCGAGGTGGAGGCCGAAGACCGTCGGGAAGGTGGCGTCGTCGTCGACCGGCGGGGACAGCAGGTTGTCGCTGCCCGGGCGCTGGAAGGACTCCTTGGCCAGGAAGTAGAGGACGGTGAAGCGGCCCACGAAGTTGAGCATGATCGTCGTGATCACCTCGTGCGCGCCCGTGCGCGCCTTCAGCAGGCCGACGATGCCGCCCCACAGCGACGACGCGATCAGCGCCGCGGCCAGCGCGGCGCCGAGGTGGATCACCGGCGGCATGTCGAAGGTGAAGCCGACGTACCCGGCAGCGAGGGCGCCGACCAGCATCTGGCCCTGGGCGCCGATGTTGAACAGGCCGGCGCGGAACGCGAGCGCGACACCGAGGCCGGCGCAGATCAGCGGCGCCGAGCGCTCCAGCGTCCGGCGGAGCGCGGAGCCCGAGCCGAAGGCACCGTCGAGCAGGGCCTTGTAGGCGTCGAAGACCGCGCCGAACGAGTGGCGCACGACGTCGCCGGCGTAGACGAAGAAGGAGCCTGGGTGGGCGAAGAGGTCCTCGAGGGAGTTGATGACGTCCTCGTCGGAGATCGCGATCAGCACCGCGCCGACGATCAGCGCGAGCAGGATCGCCAGCGCCGTGTCGCGCACGGTCGGCAACCACGCCTGCAGGCCGTTGGCGGCCTTGCCCTCGGGCTCGGGCGCGAGGGTCTCGGGGGTGGGCGACATCGCGGTCACTGCGCAGCCTCCATGCTGTCGGGGACGGCGCCGGCCATGAGCAGACCGAGCTCCTGGCGCGGGGTGTCGGGGGGTACGGTCGCGACGATCCGGCCGTCGTACATCACGGCGATGCGGTCGGACAGCGCGTAGATCTCCTCGAGCTCGGTCGAGACCACGATGATCGCCGTGCCGTGGTCGCGCTCGGCGATGATCCGCTTGTGGATGAACTCGATCGAGCCGACGTCCACGCCGCGCGTGGGCTGCGAGGCGATCAGCACCTTCAGCGGGCGGGAGAACTCTCGCGCCACGACGACCTTCTGCTGGTTGCCGCCCGAGAGGGAGGCGACCGGCGTCTCGGCGGACTCGGTGCGGATGTCGAACTCCTGGATGCGTGCCTCGGCGTTGTCGGCGATCGCGCCGAGCTTGAGGGCCGGGCCGCGCGAGAACTCGTCGGAGCGGTAGAGGTCGAGGACGAGGTTCTCGCGGACGCTGAACGGGCCGACGTACCCGTCGTGGGAGCGGTCCTCGGGGATGAACCCGATGCCGGCCTCCAGACTCTGCCGCGGGCCGTACCTGCTGATGTCCTGGCCGTCGAGGGTGATCGTCCCGGCGGCCGGGCGGAGCAGGCCGAGCAGTGACTTGATCAGCTCGGTCTGGCCGTTGCCCTGGACGCCCGCGATGCCGAGGACCTCGCCCGCGCGGGCCTCGAAGGAGACGTCCTTGACGACGAGGTGGCCGCGCGGGTCCACCACGCTGATGCCCGTGCCGCGCAGGACCGGCTCGCCGACCGTGGGCGCGTCCTTGGCGACGGTCAGGCTGACGGCGCGGCCGACCATGAGCTCGGCGAGCTCGGTCTCGCTCGCGGTCGGCTCGGCGGTGCCGACGACCTTGCCGCGGCGGATGACGCTGATCCGGTCGGCGACCGCCTTGACCTCACGCAGCTTGTGCGTGATGAAGATGATGGAGGTCCCCTGCGCCTTGAGCTCGCGCATGATCGCCATCAGCTCGTCGATCTCCTGCGGCGTGAGCACCGCCGTGGGCTCGTCGAGGATCAGGATCTTGGCGTGGCTGGCGAGGGCCTTGACGATCTCGACCCGCTGCTGGACGCCGACCGGGAGGGTCTCGACCAGGGCGTCGGGGTCGACCTTGAGGTTGTAGCGCTCGGAGAGCTCGCGGACCTGCTCGCGCGCCTTGGCGCGGTTGAGCACGGGGCCGCGGGTGGGTTCGTGGCCGAGCATGACGTTCTCGGCGACGGTGAAGACCGGGACCAGCATGAAGTGCTGGTGCACCATGCCGATGCCGGCGGCCAGGGCGTCGCCGGGTCCGTCGAAGGAGACCACCTCGCCGTCGAGGCGGATCTCGCCCTCGGTCGGCGTCAGCAGGCCGTAGAGCATGTTCATCAGCGTCGACTTGCCGGCGCCGTTCTCACCGAGCAGGCAGTGGATCTCCCCCGGCTCGACGACCAGGTCGATCTGGTCGTTGGCCGTGAAGGACCCGAACCGCTTCGTCAGGCCGCGGATCTCCAGTCGCATGGAACTTCCTTGCTCTCGTCAGGTGCGACGAACGGCAGGTCGGGGTGTGCACACCCCGACCTGCNTCGCCGGAGATGATCTTGGCCTTGAGGTCCTCGATCTTCGCCGCGAGCTCGTCGTCGACGTCCGCGTTCGGACCGAAGTCCGCGAGGCCGACGCCACCGTTCTCGAGCGTGCCGTTGTAGAGCTCGTTGGTGGTCTCGCCCTTGGCGGCGGCCAGGATCGCGGCCTCGACGGCGACGTCCATGCCCTTGACGACCGAGGTCAGCAGCACGTCGCAGTACTCGGCGGCCGAGACGCAGCCGTCGGTGTCGACCCAGATGGCGAACTTGCCCGCGTCCTTGGCGGCCTGCAGGCCACCGAGGCCGGCCGGACCGGCCACCGGGAAGATGATGTCGGCGCCCTGCGAGATCTGGGTCTCGGCAACGCTCTTGCCGGCGCCCTTGTCCTCGAAGGTGTCGGTGAAGGAGCCCTGCTTCTTGTCGACGTCCCAGCCGAGGACCTTGACGTCCTTGCCGTTCTCCTCGTTGTAGTAGGCCACACCCTGGGCGAAGCCGGTCATGAAGATCGTGACCGTCGGGATGTTGAGGCCACCGAAGGTGCCCACGACGCCGCTCTGGCTCTTCGCGGCGGCGAGGTAGCCGGCCAGGAAGGAGGGCTGCGCGGTGTCGAAGGTCAGGCCCTGGAGGTTGGCAGGGGCGAGGTTCTTGCCCTTGTCGTCGAAGTAGGCGTAGTCGACGATCGCGAAGTCGACGTCCTTGTTGGCCTTGGCCTTCTTCAGGGTGTCGTCACCCAGGAGGAAGCCGACGGTCGTGATCTGGTTGCACTTGGCGTCGATCAGGCTCTGGATGTTGTCGGCGAACTGCGACGGGTCGGTCGACTCCGCGTCGGCCTCCTGCATGCCGTACTTCGCGACCGCGTCGTCGAGACCCTTCTTCGAGGTCTGGTTGAACGACTTGTCCTCGAAGCCGCCGGAGTCGGAGACCATGCACGCCTTGAAGTCGGGGAACTGCTCCGCGGCCTCGGTGGGTGCACTCGACGTCGGGGTCGACGACTTGTCGTCGGCCTTGTCGTCGTCCTCACGGCTGCCACACGCGGTCAGGGAGAGTGCTGCGATGGTCGCCACCGCAACGATTCGGGCCGTCTTCCTCACGGCTGCCTCCTGGAATAGCTGGAGAAGCCCCGGGGGTGGGGCCACTCGACGCACCCTAATCGTGGATCCTGCGGATGCGCTGCTGTGCCGCAGAATTTCTTGTGGTTGTTATCGACTGGTGACCAAGGAGGTCCGGTCCCGCCGGTCGGCGAGGCTCAGCGGCCGGCGGCGATGGCGAGCACCGCGACACCCGCGAGCATCCGCGCGCCGAACCCGGGCGCCTGCTCGTCGACCTCGAAGTCGCCCTGGTGCAGGTCGAAGCGCGGGCCACCCGGCGTGCGGGTCCCGAGGCGGAACATCGCGCCCGGCACCTCCTCGAGGTACCAGCCGAAGTCCTCGCCGCCCAGGCTCTGCTCCACCTCGGTGCGGTGGTGCGGGCCGAGCAGCTCGTCGGCCGCGGCCGACACCATCGCGGTGCACAGGGCGTCGTTGACGACCGGCGGCACGCCCTGGAGGTAGTCGACGGTCGCGATGACGCCGTAGGGCCGGACGATGTCGAGCACCGCCTCCCGCACGACGGGCTCGCACGAGGCCCAGGCCTGGGCCTCGAGGATGCGCACCGTGCCGCTCGCGATGCCGCTGTCGGGGATCACGTTGGCGGCCAGTCCGGCGCGGAGCATGCCCCACACCACGCTGACGCCGGCCCGCGGGTCCATCCGCCGGCTCAGCACGGCCGGCAGCTCGCTGGCCACCTTCGCCAGCGCGAAGGTCAGGTCGCCGGTCAGGTGCGGGCGCGAGGTGTGGCCCCCGTTCCCCTCCAGCCGTACGTCGATCCGGTCGGCCGCGCTCGTGATCGGACCGCTCCGCACGCCCACCGCGCCCACGTCGACCGACGGGTCGCAGTGCAGCGCGAAGATCCGGTCGACGCCCTCGAGCGCCCCGTGGCTGATCAGGTGCTTGGCCCCGCCCGGCATGACCTCCTCGGCCGGCTGGAACAGCAGCCGGACCCGGCCGCCGAGCAGGCCCTGGTGGTGCAGCTCGGCCAGCGCGAGCGCAGCACCGACCAGCGACGTGGTGTGGACGTCGTGACCGCACGCGTGGGCGACGCCCTCGTTCTCGCTGCGCCAGCCGTCGGTCGTCAGGTCCGCCACCGGCAGCGCGTCGAGGTCGGCACGCAGCGCGACCCGTGGCCCGGTCTCGCCGAGGTCGGCGACGAGGCCGCTGCGCGGCGTCCGGGTCAGCTTCCACCCGGTGCCGTCGAGCCGCTCGGCGACCCGGTCGACGGTGCGGTGCTCCTGCCACGACAGCTCCGGGTGCCGGTGGAGGTCGCGCCGGAAACCGACCAGCTCGTCGTCGTACTTGTCGACGACGGAGGCGACGAGCGCCAGCAGGTCGGAGGTGTCGGTCACGGTGCCCAACCTACGCCGCTCAGCCGTCGTAGGCCGCGAGGATCCGGTCCGCGGCCAGGGGTGCGGTCAGCTCGCCGTCCAGCACGGCGGCGCGGACCTCGTCCTGCACCGCGCGGACGCCGGCGTTGTGGCGCAGGCGCTGGTCGAGCTCGTCGCGGACCAGCGCCCACGTGAAGTCGAGCTGCTGGGCGGCGCGCTTGCGGGCCAGGCCGTCGGTGCCGAGGTGGTCGCGGTGGGCGAGCACCTGGTCCCAGACCTCGTCGACGCGGGTGCCGGTGAGGCCGGAGCAGGTGACGACCGGGGCGGCCCACTCGGCGTGGCCGCGGACCAGGCGCAGCGCGCCGGCGAGCTCGCGGGCGGCGGCGCGGGCCTCCTGCTCGCGGTCGCCGTCGGCCTTGTTGACCGCGATCACGTCGGCGAGCTCAAGAATGCCCTTCTTGATGCCCTGCAGCTGGTCGCCGGTGCGGGCGAGGGTGAGGAAGAGGAAGGTGTCGACCATCCCCGCCACGGTGACCTCGGACTGGCCGACGCCGACGGTCTCGACGAGGACCACGTCGTAGCCGGCGGCCTCGAGGACCGACATCGCCTGGGTGGTCGCGCGGGCCACGCCGCCGAGGGTCCCGGCCGACGGCGAGGGCCGGATGAACGCGTTCGGGTCGGCGGAGAGCTGCGCCATGCGGGTCTTGTCGCCGAGCACCGATCCACCGGTACGCACGGAGGACGGGTCGACCGCCAGGACGCCGACCTTGTGACCCTCCGCCGTCAGCCGGCTGCCGAGCGCCTCGATGAAGGTCGACTTCCCGACGCCCGGCACACCGGAGATGCCGACCCGCACGGCCTGCGGTCCGTCGCCGGCCGCGGCGAGCTCGGTCAGCAGCTCGCGGGCCGCCACCCGGTGCCGGGGGGCCGTCGACTCCACGAGGGTGATGGCGCGCGCCACCTGCGCGCGCCTCCCCTCACGGATCCCTTCGAGCAGTCCCGCTGCGTCCATCAGTGGTCGAGGTCGGCGCGGAGCTTGGCGAGGAGGTCCAGCGCCGACTCGGCGATGACCGTGCCCGGCAGGAAGACGGACGCAGCGCCCATCTCCTTCAGGGTCGGTACGTCGTCCGGCGGGATGACGCCTCCGATGACGACCATGATGTCGTCACGGCCCTGCTCGGCCAGCGCGTTCTTCAGCGCGGGGAGCAAGGTGAGGTGGCCGGCGGCGAGCGACGAGACACCGACGATGTGCACGTCGGCGTCGATCGCCTGCTGCGCGACCTCCTCGGGGGTCGAGAACAGCGGGCCCACGTCGACGTCGAAGCCCATGTCGGCGAAGGCGGACACGACGACCTTCTGGCCGCGGTCGTGGCCGTCCTGGCCCATCTTGGCGACCAGGATGCGCGGCCGGCGGCCCTCCGCCTCGGCGAACTCGTCGGTCGCCTCGCGGACCTGACCGAGCAGGGTGTCGCCGGCCTCGTTCGCCTCGTCGCGGTACACGCCGCTGATCGTACGGATCACGGCCTGGTGGCGGCCGTAGACCTTCTCCAGCGCGTCGGAGATCTCGCCGACGGTCGCCTTGTTGCGGGCGGCCGCGACGGCCAGGTCGAGCAGGTTGCCGTCACCGTTGTCGGCGGCACGGGTCAGCGCGTGCAGCGCGTCGTCCACGTCGGCCTGGTCGCGCTCGGCACGCAGCCGCTCCAGCTTCGCGATCTGCTGGCGGTAGACGTCGTCGTTGTCGACCTTGAGGACGTCGAGCTTGTCCTCGACGGCGAGCCGGTAGGTGTTGACGCCGATGACCTTCTGGGCGCCGGAGTCGATCCGGGCCTGGGTACGGGCGGCGGCCTCCTCGATGCGCATCTTCGGGATGCCCTGCTCAATCGCCGCGGCCATGCCGCCCGCGGCCTCGGCCTCCTGGATGTGCGCCCAGGCGCGCTCCGCGAGGTCGTGGGTGAGCTTCTCGACGTAGTAGGAGCCGGCCCACGGGTCGATCGTCTGCGTCGTACCGCTCTCCTGCTGCAGCAGCAGCTGGGTGTTGCGGGCGATCCGGGCGGAGAAGTCGGTCGGGAGCGCGATCGCCTCGTCGAGGGCGTTGGTGTGCAGCGACTGGGTGTGGCCCTGGGTCGCGGCCATCGCCTCGATCGCGGTGCGGCCGACGTTGTTGAACACGTCCTGCGCGGTCAGCGACCACCCGGAGGTCTGCGAGTGGGTCCGCAGCGACAGCGACTTCGGGTTCTGCGGGTCGAACTGGCGGACCAGTCGCGACCACAGGGCCCGGGCCGCGCGCATCTTCGCGACCTCCATGTAGAAGTTCATGCCGATCGCCCAGAAGAACGACAGGCGCGGCGCGAACTGGTCGATGGTCAGACCCGACTCGAGGCCGGCGCGGATGTACTCGACGCCGTCGGCCAGCGTGTAGGCGAGCTCGAGGTCGGCGGTCGCCCCGGCCTCCTGCATGTGGTAGCCGGAGATCGAGATCGAGTTGAACCGCGGCATCTTCTGGCTGGTGAAGGCGAAGATGTCGGAGATGATCCGCATGCTCGGGGCAGGCGGGTAGATGTAAGTGTTGCGGACCATGAACTCCTTGAGGATGTCGTTCTGGATGGTCCCCGAGAGCTGCTCCGGCTTCACCCCCTGCTCCTCGGCCGCGGCGATGTAGAGCGCGAGCACCGGGAGGACCGCGCCGTTCATCGTCATCGAGACGCTCATCTGGTCGAGCGGGATGCCGTCGAAGAGCGTGCGGGTGTCGTAGATCGAGTCGATCGCCACACCAGCCATGCCGACGTCGCCGCGCACCCGCGGGTGGTCGGAGTCGTAGCCGCGGTGGGTCGCGAGGTCGAAGGCGACCGAGAGGCCCTTCTGGCCGGCCGCGAGGTTGCGGCGGTAGAAGGCGTTCGACTCCTCGGCGGTGGAGAAGCCGGCGTACTGGCGGATGGTCCACGGCTGGGTCGTGTACATCGTCGGGTACGGGCCGCGCAGGAACGGGCTCAGGCCCGGGAAGGTGTCGAGCGCGTCGAGGCCGGCGAGGTCGTCGGGGCCGTACCAGCCCTTGATCTCGATGCCCTCGGGGCTCTTCCACGGCTCACCGGTCACGGGAGCGTCGGGCGTCGTACCGACTCCGGCGAGCGGGAGTCCGGCGAAGCTGTCCGGGATCGTCATGCGAGCTTCTCCCTCGTGCGGTTCAGGAACTCCAGGGCGTCGACACCCATGGCAGCGCTGTCGTCGGTGTAGTCGGCGGCCTTGCCGGCGACGATGACGTGCGTCGCGCCGGCCTCGCGGAGGGCGGCCGCCGCGGCGGCACCCCACTCCTCGTAGGCGGCGTCGGTGCCGGCGAGGCAGACGACGGGCTGGCCCCCCGATGAGCGGTACGCCGCCACCAGCTCCTCGACCCCGGACGTCGGGCCCGCGACGTCGACCGCGATGCCACCGGCCGCGAGCAGGTTGCTCACGAACGTCGCGCGGGCGGTGTGCTGGGCGACGGTGCCGAGCGTGGCCAGGAAGACGGGCTTCGCGGCGGGCTCGTCGCGCAGCGCCTCGAAGGAGGCGCCGTAGCGGCGGACCCGGTCGTTGAGCGGGTCGGCGGCGCGCTCCGGCAGCGTCTCGGCGAGGTTCGGGAACTCGCTGACGCCGGTGAGCGGCTGCTTGCGCTTCGCGATGGCGGCCTCGCGCTTCGCGACGACCGCGGCGATCCGCTCGCGGAACGGGTCGAAGTCGTGACCGCTCTCCCACTCCTGCTCGAGGCGCTGGAACTCGGCCCAGCCGGCCTCGGCGAGCTCGCCGGTGAGCTGCTCGACGGCGTAGGCACCACCGGCCGGGTCGGCGACCGCGGCGACGTGGGACTCGTCGATGAGCAGGTGGTTGACGTTGCGGGCGATCCGTCGGCCGAACGCGTCGGGCAGGCCGTTGGCGCTGTCGAAGGGCAGCACGGTGACCGCGTCCGCACCGCCGACACCGGCAGCGAAGGCCGCCACGGTGCCGCGCAGCATGTTCACGTAGGGGTCGTACTTGCTCAGCATCGGCCGGCTCGTCGCGGCGTGCTGGCGCTGCGCCGTGGTCGTCGCGCCGCTGAGCTCGAGCACCCGCGCCCAGAGCACACGGGCCGCGCGCAGCTTGGCGATCGTCGGGAACTGCTCGTCGGTGGCGGCGTACCGGAACTCGATCTGCCCCGCTGCGTCGTCGACCGACAGGCCGTGGTCGGTCAGCCAGCGGAGGTACGCGACACCGGCCGCGATCGACCAGCCGAGCTCCTGGCCGTCGCTCGCACCGAGGTCGTGGGCCGCGGTGGCGTCGACGACGATCGCGCGGACATCGTGCTGGTCGGCCTTGCGGGCCAGCGTCTGCAGCTCCGCGACGGCCTCGTCGACGGCGACCGGGATCTCGCGCAGCATGGTGCCGAGCGGGTCGATGCCCAGGTTGCTGTCGGGGTGCTTGGCACCGGGCAGCGCGAGGAACGCCTCCGCGACGGCGGTGGTCGCCGAGGGGGCGTCGAGCACGACCGGGGCCAGGTCGAGGAGCACGTCCTTCAGCGTCGCCGCGACGTCGGTGGACGCGTCCGCGGCCAGCCAGAGGCTGGTCACCCCGCCGTCGAGGTCGACGAGCGCCGCCTCGTTGGCGAGCTTGGCGTCCGGGCCGCTCACCAGGCTCCGCACGTCCCACGCGCCCGCACGGGTCGGGCGGACCGGGGTCGGCGTACCGCCGGGCAGGCCCAGCGGCACGATGCCGATGCCGTCCAGCGTGGGACGGGTCAGCTTGTCCCACACGGCGCTGTCGGGGTCGTTGTCGCCGAGCTTGCGCGTCTTGCGCAGCACGGCGGCGGTGGCGGCCTCCCAGTCGGCGCGCGAATGCGCGTCCTCGGGTTGCGCCAGCGTCAGGGGCGAGTCAGTCACGAGCGACAAGACTATCCGTGACATGACCGGTGTCACGGAGGTGTGACCAATCTCCGGCTACCCCGCGGTAACCCGGTCGCAACGTCCAGGCCCGGTACGACGCACGCCGAGCGTTCATCCGGCCGCAACCCGGAGCCCTCGGTCCCGCAACGTGGCGCGCCCACCGTGGAGCCATGAAGATCGTCCTCGCCACCGAGACCTTCTACCCGGCCGTCGACAGCACCACGACCACGCTGAAGGCGACGGTCGACCGGCTCGTCGACCTCGGCCACAGCGTGCGGATCGTCGCGCCGGGGCCGGGCCTGGCCAGCTACCGCGGCTGCGACGTCGTGCGCGTGCGCCCGCTCGAGCCCACCGGCGCGCAGGTGCGCGAGGCGATCGAGTCCTTCGGCGCCGAGGTCGTACAGGTGCACTCCCCCCGCAACGTCGGGCGCAAGGCGCTCAAGCACGCCGGCCGTCTCGGCGTACCCACCGTCGTGGTCGAGCAGTCGCCGGTGCTCGACCTGGCCGCCGACTACTGGCGCGCCAAGATCGCCGACCGCGCCGACACGGTGCTGGTCACCTCGCCGTGGATGGTCGCCCGCGCGGCCGAGCTCGGCGTGACGGCGACGCTGTGGGAGCCCGGCGTCGACAGCCGCGCGTTCAACCCGACCCTGCGCGACCCGTGGCTGCACGCCTCGTGGTCGAAGGCCAGGTCCCGCGACGGCGAGCAGGTCGTCGTGGGGTACGTCGGCGGGCTCCACAAGGCCGCCGGGGTACGACGCCTCGCCGACGTGGCCGCGGTGCCCGGCACCCGCCTCGTGGTCATCGGGCACGGCCCGGACCGCGAGTGGCTCGCGCGCCGCGTGCCCGGCGCCCGGTTCACCGGCCCGCTCTCGATCGGTGACCTCACCGTCGCGATGCCGACCCTCGACGTCCTGGTCCACCCGGGCGAGCACGAGACCGACTGCCACGCCCTGCGCGAGGCCGCCGCGTCCGGCGTACCCGTCGTGGCTCCGCGCTCCGGCGGCGCGCGCGACGTGGTCGCGCACCTCGAGACCGGGGTCCTGTACGACGCCGGCGACACCCGGGACCTGGTCCGGGCCGTCGCGGCCGTGGCCGGCGACCCGCACCGCCGCCTGATGGGCGCGGCCGCGCGGGAGCGGGCCGTCCGCCGGACCTGGGCCGACGCGGTCGACGAGCTGGTCGCCCAGCACCTGCCGGAGCGCACGCCGGCGAGCGTCTGAGCCGGGGCTCAGCTCGCGACGATGCCGACCACGAGGTTGATCGTGGTCGCCAGGATCGCCGCGCCGAAGACGTAGGAGATGAGGCAGTGCCGCAGCACCACCGCGCGCACCGCCGAGGTCTGCACGCTGGTGTCGGAGACCTGGTAGGTCATCCCGAGGTTGTAGCTGAAGTAGAGGAAGTCGCGGAACGACGGCTCCTCGTCGCCGTTGAAGTCGATCCCGCCGGGCGTGCCGGAGTAGTAGAGGTGGGCGTAGCGGGTCGCGTACATCAGGTGCAGCGACGCCCACGCCACGAAGACCCCGCCCAGCGCGACGGCGGCATCGGCCCGGCCGGCCACGTCGCTGCCGACCAGCAGCAGGGCGATCACCCCGCCGAGGCCTCCGAGCGCGGCGGCACCGACGACGACCTCGTCGACGCCCGGGCTGAGGTCCTCGTGGGTCGCGTTCACCCGCGTGGCCTCGGCGTCCATCGGCCACAGCACCGTCCACCCGAACACGACGTAGACCGAGCCGGCGACGGCGATCGCGAGCAGGACGCCGAGCTGGACCTCGACGAGCGAGCCGAGCACGGCGGCCGCCGTGCCGGCGAGGACCGCGGACAGCAGCCGGGGCCATGCCGTGGCGATCAGGGGCGGACGCTTCACGCTGATCACCCTAGGGTGATCGCCATGCTGCTGCGCCGGTTGGAGTACCTCGCGGCCCTCGCCCGCGAGGGGCACTTCGGCCGGGCGGCCCAGGCCTGCCACGTCACCCAGCCCGCGCTGTCGGCCGGCATCCTGAAGCTCGAGAAGGAGCTCGGCGTCCAGGTGGTCCGGCGCGGCCAGCGGTTCGAGGGGTTCACCCCCGAGGGCCTGCAGGTGCTCGAGTGGGCGCACCGGATCCTCGCTGAGCGGGCCGCCCTCGACCAGACGCTCGCCGCGATGCGCGGTGGCCTGTCCGGGACCCTGCGGATCGGCGCCATCCCGACCGCACTCAGCGTGGCCTCGCTGCTCACCGCTCCCCTGCGCGCCGAGCACCCGCTGGTCCGCTTCCACCTCGCGTCGATGTCGTCGCGCGAGATCGTCCAGCAGCTCAACGACTTCGAGATCGACGTCGGCATGACGTACGTCGACGGCGAGCCGCTCGGCAAGGTCCGCGTCGTGCCGCTCTACCGCGAGCACTACGTCTTCCTCACGCCCACCGACGGGCCGCTCGGCGCCCGCGACGCGGTGACCTGGGCCGAGGCCGCCGCCGCCCCGCTGTGCCTGCTGACCCCGGACATGCAGAACCGGCGGATCATCGACGGCCACCTGGCCGACACCGGCCGGACCAGCAATGTCGTGGTCGAGACCGACACGGTCTCCGCGATCTACGCGCACCTGCCGGCGATGGGGCTGTCGAGCATCGTGCCGCACACGTGGCTGCCGGCGTTCGGCGTACCGGACGGGATCCGGGCGGTGCCGTTGCCGAAGCCGCGGCGCCGGGTGCACCGGGTCGGGCTGGTGCTGGCCGGGCACGGGCCGGAGTCACTGCTGGTGCGGGCCCTCGTCGACGTGGCGCGCGGCGTGGACCTCGCGCACGGGCTCGATCAGTCAGCCACCACCCGCTCGGGTGCGGAGTAGACGTTCATCGACGTACCGCGCAGGAAGCCGACGAGCGTCATCCCGTTCTCCTCGGCGAGGTCGACCGCCAGCGACGACGGCGCGGAGACCGCCGCCAGTGCGGGGATCCCGGCCATCACGGCCTTCTGCACGAGCTCGAAGGACGCCCGCCCACTGACCATCAGCACCGTCTCGCGCAGGGGCAGCAGTCCCCCGCGCACGGCGTGGCCGATCACCTTGTCGACGGCGTTGTGCCGCCCCACGTCCTCCCGTACGACGAGCAGCTCGCCGTCGGCGGAGAAGAGCGCCGCGGCGTGCAGCCCGCCGGTCTTGTCGAACACGCGCTGGGAGTCGCGCAACCGGCCGGGCAGCGAGGCCAGCAGCTCGGGGGTGAGGCGGAGCGGGTCGTCGGCGACCGACCAGGTGCTCGCGGTACGAACGGCGTCGAGGCTGGCCTTGCCGCACAGGCCGCACGAGGAGGTCGTGTAGAAGTTGCGCTCCAGCGACAGGTCGAGGGGCGGCAGCGACGGGTCGAGGCCGACGTCGACGACGTTGTAGGTGTTCGTGCCGTCGTCGGTCGCGCCGGCGCAGTAGCGCGCGGAGAGCACGTCGGAGGCTCGTCGTACGACGCCCTCGCTCACCAGGAAGCCGACGGCCAGGTCGAAGTCGTCGCCGGGCGTGCGCATCGTGATCGTGAGCGCCTTGCCGGCGACCCGGATCTCCATCGGCTCCTCGGCCGCGAGGGTGTCGGGGCGTTGGTCGACGACCCCGTCCCGGATGCGGAGCACCTTGCGTCGTGCGGTCACTCGGCCCACTGGGCGATCCTCTCCTGTGCGGTCCCGGACGGGCGACGCCCGGGGATGCGCGCGGCGGCGGCGACCCCGACCACTACGCCGACCACGGTGTCGACACCGCGCGCCAGCAGCAGCGACGACGGGTCGCTCGGCGCCGCGAGCTCGGTCATCAGCATGATCAACGGGGTGAAGAAGCCGAGCGCCAGGCCGTAGTGGCGGCTCATGAACAGCTCGGTCGGGAACAGCAGCACCATCACCACGACCGCCAGCACCGCCGGTCGCGGCTCGGGCAGCAGGACGGCGGCGGTGACCGCGAGGCCCGCGAAGGTGCCGGCGACCCGGTGCGCCGCGCGGTCCAGCACGGCCCGCAGGTCGAGCGGCTCACCACCCACCACCACCGCCAGCGGTACGGCGGCCGCGGCCATCGCCCAGTTGGCGTGGTCGAGCCCCAGCGCGAGGCCCACCGCACCGGCACCGGCGATCGCGACGGCGTACCGGAGGGCGTGGACGAGCGTGCCGAGCAGCGGCTCCTGCGGCACCCCGGCGGGCTGCTCGCCCGGCGCCAGCCCGGACAGCCCGAGCGCCAGGCACCATGCCGCGGTGGCGACGCAGATCCCCACCGCCACGAAGGGATCGACGAGGTCCGCGCCGATCGTGGCCGTCGCACCGAAGGCGAAGATCCCGAAGAAGGGACCACCGGGATGCAGCCGCAGCCGGTCGGTCAACAGGGAGCCGACGGTCGCGAACAGCGTCACGCCGACCACCAGCGCGGCCGTGGGCGCCTCGCGCTGCGAGAAGGTCACACCGAGGGCCACGCCGGTGACCAGCATGCCGGCGCCGTGGAACTGGTGCCGCAGCCGCTCGGCGGGGCCCTCGCGCCGGCCGTACATGCCCGTGAACGACCCGAACACGGCGTACACGATCAGCTCGGGACGTCCCGCGACCAGCAGGACGACGCCCGGGACCAGCAGGCCGAGTCCGACCCGGACGACGTGCCGGCGCTCGACGGCCGGCTCAGACGGCTGGGACAACGGGCTCCAACCGCACGATCACGCCCTTGGAGGTCGGGGTGTTGCTGACCTCGGCGACGCTGTCGAGCGGCACCAGCACGTTGGTCTCGGGGTAGTACGACGCCGCGGACCCGCGCGCGGCCGGGTAGGCCACGACGCGGAAGCCGTCGGCGCGCCGCTCGGTGCCGTCGGTCCAGATGCTCACCAGGTCGACCAGCGAGCGGTCCTCGATGCCGAGCTCGGCGAGGTCGTCGGGGTTGACCATCACGATCCGCCGGGCGTCGTGGATGCCGCGGTAGCGGTCGTTCATGGCGTAGGGGATGGTGTTCCACTGGTCGTGCGAGCGCAGGCTCTGCAGCACCAGGTGGCCCGGCGGAGTCTCGATCATCTCGAGCGGGTTGCAGGTGAGCACGGCCTTGCCGCTCGGCGTCGGGTAGCGGTGCTCGTTGACCGGGTTCGGCAGCCGGAAGCCGCCGGGCACGGCCACCCGGGCGTTGAAGTCCTCGAAGCCGGGGACGACGCGGGCGATCCGGTCGCGCACCAGCGCGTAGTCCTTCTCGAAGTCCTCCCACGGGATCGAGCTGCCCGGGTTGTCGGCGGCGAGGGTGCGACGTGCGAGCCGGGCGATGATCGCGACCTCGCTGAGCAGGTGCGGGGACGCCGGCGCGAGGCGACCGCGCGACTGGTGGACCTCGCTCATCGAGTCCTCGACGGTGACGAACTGCTCGCCGGACTCCTGCACGTCGCGGTCGCTGCGGCCCAGCGTCGGCAGGATCAGCGCGGTCTCACCGCACACCGTGTGCGAGCGGTTGAGCTTGGTCGAGACCTGAACGGTCAGCGAGCACGAGCGCAGCGCCGCCTCGGTGACGTCGCTGTCGGACATCGCCCGGACGAAGTTGCCGGCCACGCCGACGAAGACCTTCGCCTTCCCGTCGCGCATCGCACGCACGCCGGCGACCGAGTCGTAGCCGTGCTCGCGCGGCGGCTCGAAGTCGAACTCCGCTGCGAGCGCGTCGAGGAAGGCGTCGGGCACCCGCTCCCAGATCCCCATCGTGCGGTCGCCCTGCACGTTGCTGTGGCCACGCACCGGGCAGACGCCGGCACCGGGTCGGCCGAGGTTGCCACGCAGCAGCAGGAAGTTCACGACCTCGCGGATCGTCGGGACGCCGTGCTTGTGCTGGGTCAGGCCCATCGCCCAGCAGACGATGACGCTCTTCGCGGCCAGCACCTCGCGGTGCACCGCCTCGATCTCCGCCCGCTCCAGGCCGGTGGCCTCGAGCACGTGCTCCCAGGTGACCGTGCGCAGGTGGGCGGCCAGGTCGTCGTACCCGATGGTGTGGGCGGCGAGGAACTCGTGGTCGAGCACGGTGCCGGGCGCGGCCTCCTCGGACTCCAGCAACAGCCGGTTGAGCATCTGGAACAGGGCGAGGTCGCCCCCGGGGCGGATCTTGAGGAACTGGTCGGCGATCGGCGTACCGCGCCCGACGACACCACTCGGCTTCTGCGGGTTCTTGAACCTCATCAGGCCGGCCTCGGGGAGCGGGTTCACCGCGATCACCCGGCCGCCGTTGCGCTTGGTCTCCTCGAGCGCCGACAGCATCCGCGGGTGGTTGGTGCCGGGGTTCTGGCCGACGACGAACACGAGGTCGGACTCGTGGATGTCGTCGAGCGAGACGCTGCCCTTCCCGATGCCGAGGGTCTCGCCGAGACCCGACCCGCTCGACTCGTGGCACATGTTCGAGCAGTCGGGGAGGTTGTTGGTGCCGTACGCACGGGAGAACAGCTGCAGCAGGAAGGCGGCCTCGTTGTTGAGCCGGCCCGAGGTGTAGAACATCGCCTCGTCCGGCGAGGCGAGGCCGTTGAGCTCGTCGGCGATGATGCCGAAGGCCTCGTCCCACGCGATCGGCTCGTAGTGCGTGCCGCCCGGGCGCCTCACCATCGGCTCGGTCAGCCGGCCCTGGTGGTTGAGCCACATGTCCGACTTGCGGTCGAGCTCGTCGATCGGGTGCTCGGCGAAGAACTCCCGCGTGACTCGGCGCGTGGTCGCCTCGTCGTTGACGTGCTTCGCACCGTTCTCGCAGTACTCGTTCTTGTGCCGGTGCTGGGGGTCCGGCCAGGCGCAGCCGGGGCAGTCGATGCCCTCGGTCTGGTTGAGGCTCAGCAGCGTGAGCAGCGTCCGCCTCGGTCCCGCCTGGGCGAGGGAGTACTCCATCGCGTGCGCGACGGCGGGGACTCCGGCGGCGTACTTCTTCGGCGGGCTGACCTTCAGGTCGTCCTGGGGGTCCTCGTTCGCGCGCATACCTCCAGCGTCGCCGAACGCCGCACTGCCGTCAAAGATCAATCACTCATCGGCTGACAACTTTCATCTATCACCGGAGCACTGGCGCGGCGCCTCGCGATGATCGAGGATCGAGGCGTGCCCACCCCTGTGCCGCAGGCCGTCCTCGCCCCGCTCACCGAGTCCGCGATCTTCCTGACCTTCCGGCTCACCGACGACACCCCGGCGGCCGCCGACCAGGTGCGCGGGCTGCTCGCCGACCTGGGCGGGCTGCGCCGCTCGGTGGGCTTCCGGATCCCCGAGGGCGACCTGACCTGCGTGGCCGGCATCGGCGCCGACGCGTGGGACCGCCTCTTCGACCTCCCCCGCCCCGCGGGCCTGCACCCGTTCCGGCCGGTCGCCGGCGCCACCCACCGGGCGCCGGCCACGCCGGGCGACCTGCTCCTGCACATCCGCGCCCACCGGCTCGACCTCTGCTTCGAGCTCGCCCAGCTGGTCACCGGCCGCCTCGCCGGCGCCGCGGTCGTCGAGGACGAGGTGCACGGCTTCCGGTCCTTCGACCAGCGCGACCTGCTGGGCTTCGTCGACGGCACGGAGAACCCCGAGGGCGACGAGCGGCGCGACGCCGTCCTGATCGGCGGGGAGGACCCGTCGTACGTCGGCGGGAGCTACGTGATCACGCAGAAGTACCTGCACGACCTGACCGCCTGGGGCGAGCTGAGCGTCGAGCAGCAGGAGCTGGCGATCGGCCGCACCAAGACCAACGACATCGAGCTGCCGGACGACCGGAAGCCGAGCAACTCCCACGTCGCGCTCACCACCATCGTCGACGAGCACGGCGTCGAGCGCGACATCGTGCGCGACAACATGCCCTTCGGCCGCGTCGGCGCGGGCGAGTACGGCACCTACTTCATCGGCTACAGCCGCGACCCGGGCGTCACCGAGCAGATGCTGCAGAACATGTTCGTCGGCAGGCCGGCCGGCAACCACGACCGCGTCCTCGACTTCTCGACCGCGGTCACCGGCACCCTGTTCTTCGTGCCGACGGCGGACTTCCTGGACGGCGCCGCCGACGGGTAAGGGTCGCCTTACGTGCCTATCTCACATGATCCGCGTCACCTACCGGCCGGTAGCGGGAGTAGCGTGGCCCCCCGTGGCAACGACGACGCGACCTGAATTGGTCAAGGGCTCTCGTGCAGCCCGCACGACCATCGCCCTGAAAATCCTGATGGCCGTGAGCGGCCTGCTCTTCATCGGCTTCGTGCTGGGGCACATGTACGGCAACCTCAAGGCCTTCGCCGGTGAGGAGTCCTTCAACGAGTACGCGCACCACCTGCGCGAGCTCGGGACGCCGATGCTCCCCTACGAGGGCTTCCTCTGGATCATGCGTGTCGGCCTCATCGCCGCCGTCATCGTCCACATCGCCTGCGCGGTGGCCCTGTGGAGCCGCGCCGCGAAGGCCCGGCCGGTGAAGTACGCGGTGAAGAAGAACCGCGGCTCGTCGATCTCCTCGCGCACCATGCGCTGGGGCGGTCTGACGCTGCTGCTCTTCATCGTGTGGCACCTGCTCAACTTCACGATCGTGAAGATCAACCCGAGCAACGGTGACACCGGCGGCGAGAACCCGTACGCGCTCGTGGTCGACACCTTCGACACCTGGTGGATGACGATCATCTACCTCGTCGCGATGGTCGCGCTCGGCCTCCACCTCCACCACGGCACGTTCAGCTCGCTGCAGACCCTCGGCCTCACCAACTCGGCCACCTCCCGCGCCCGTGCGCGTGCGGCCGGCTGGGTCGTGGCCATCGTGGTCGCCGGCGGCTTCTCGCTGGTTCCGCTGTCCGTGCTCGTCGGCATCATCGAGAAGTAAGGGGCCAACGACATGGCTGCAGGAACCCACTACCTCCCCGGGCTCACCCCCACCAACGAGCCGTCCGTCCAGAAGTCCGACGACGCCGCCGGCTTCTACGAGCTGGGCGAGAAGCTCGTCGACGACAAGGCGCCCACCGGCCCCATCGAGGAGCGCTGGACGACGCGCAAGTTCGAGAACCGCCTGGTCAACCCGGCCAACCGCCGCAAGCTCGACATCATCATCGTCGGCACCGGCCTGGCCGGCGGCGCCGCTGCCGCCACGCTCGGCGAGGCCGGCTACAACGTGAAGTCCTTCTGCTACCAGGACTCCCCGCGTCGGGCGCACTCGATCGCTGCCCAGGGCGGCATCAACGCGGCCAAGAACTACAAGGAGGACGGCGACTCGACGTACCGCCTCTTCTACGACACGGTCAAGGGCGGCGACTACCGCTCGCGCGAGTCGAACGTCTACCGCCTCGCCTCCGAGTCGGCCAACATCATCGACCAGTGCGTCGCCCAGGGCGTCCCGTTCGCCCGTGACTACGGCGGCCTGCTCGACAACCGCTCGTTCGGTGGCGTCCAGGTCTCGCGCACGTTCTACGCCCGCGGGCAGACGGGCCAGCAGCTGCTGCTCGGCGCGTACCAGGCCATGGAGCGCCAGGTCGCGGCCGGCACCGTCGAGGCGTTCACCCGGCACGAGATGCTCGAGCTGATCGTCGTCGACGGCAAGGCCCGCGGCATCGTGGCCCGTGACATGGTCACCGGCGACATCGAGACGCACCTCGCCGACGTCGTCGTCCTCGCCTCCGGCGGCTACGGCAACGTCTTCTACCTGTCGACCAACGCGATGGGCTCCAACGTCACCGCCGCGTGGCGCGCGCACCGCAAGGGCGCCTACATGGCGAACCCCTGCTACACGCAGATCCACCCGACCTGCATCCCGGTCACCGGCGCCCACCAGTCGAAGCTGACCCTGATGTCGGAGTCGCTGCGCAACGACGGCCGGATCTGGGTCCCCAAGCGGGTCGAGGACTGCGAGAAGGACCCGCGCCAGATCGCCGAGGACGACCGCGACTACTTCCTCGAGCGCATCTACCCCTCGTTCGGCAACCTGGTCCCCCGCGACATCGCCTCGCGTGCGGCCAAGTACATGTGCGACGAGGGCCGCGGTGTCGGTCCCGAGATCGAGGAGCTGCAGCCCGACGGCACGACCAAGAAGGTCCGCCGCGGCGTCTACCTGGACTTCAAGGACGCCATCGAGCGCCTCGGCAAGCACGGCGTGGAGGAGAAGTACGACAACCTCCTCGACATGTACGAGCGGATCACGGGCGAGAACCCGTACGAGGTGCCGATGCGCATCTACCCGGCCGTGCACTACGTCATGGGCGGCCTGTGGGTGAACTACGAGCTGCAGTCCAACATCGAGGGCCTGTTCGTCACCGGTGAGGCGAACTTCTCCGACCACGGCGCCAACCGCCTCGGCGCCTCGGCGCTGATGCAGGGCCTGGCCGACGGCTACTTCGTCCTCCCGAACACCATCCGCGAGTACCTCGCCGACGGTCCGTTCGAGAAGGTCGACGAGAACGACCCGGCCGTGGTCGAGGCGCTGACCTCGGTCAAGGAGCGGGTCGCGAAGTTCCTGTCGATCCAGGGCACCCGCTCGGTCGAGAGCTACCACAAGGAGCTCGGCGCCATCATGTGGGAGTACTGCGGCATGGAGCGCACCGAGGAAGGCCTCAAGCTCGCGATCCAGAAGATCCGCGACCTGCGGGCCGACTTCTGGACCAACGTCAAGGTGCTCGGCGCCTCGGACAACATCAACCAGGACCTCGAGAAGGCCGGCCGCGTGGCCGACTTCCTCGAGCTGGGCGAGCTCATGTGCATCGACGCCCTCAACCGACGCGAGTCCTGCGGCGGCCACTTCCGCGCCGAGTCGCAGACCGAGGACGGCGAGGCGCTGCGCCACGACGACGAGTTCGCGTACGTCGCGGCCTGGGAGTGGGGCGGCGACTCGAACGACGGCGGCCAGCCGGTCCTGCACAAGGAAGACCTGATCTACACGGCCATCGAGATGAAGCAGAGGTCCTACAAGTGAAGCTCACTCTCAAGATCTGGCGGCAGGAGAACCCCACCGCCACGGGTGCGATCCACACGTACGAGCTCGACGGCGTCTCGAAGGACATGTCCTTCCTGGAGATGCTCGACCTGCTCAACGAGCAGCTGGTCACCAGCGGCGAGGAGCCGGTCGCCTTCGACTCCGACTGTCGTGAGGGCATCTGCGGCATGTGCTCGCTGATGATCAACGGCGAGGCGCACGGCCCGGAGGTCACCACGACCTGCCAGCTGCACATGCGCTCGTTCAACGACGGCGACACCATCACCATCGAGCCGTGGCGTGCCGAGCCCTTCCCGGTCCTCAAGGACCTGGTCGTGGACCGCTCCGCCTTCGACCGGATCATCCAGGCCGGCGGCTACATCTCGGCCAACACCGGCTCGGCCCCCGAGGCCAACTCGGTGCCGGCACCGCGCGACAAGGCGATGCGGGCGTTCAACGTCGCGACCTGCATCGGCTGCGGCGCGTGCGTCGCCGCGTGCCCCAACGGCTCCGCCTCGCTGTTCATGGGTGCCAAGATCACCCACCTCGGCGAGCTGCCGCAGGGCCAGCCCGAGCGCTGGTCGCGCGTCGTCGACATGGTCGGCCAGCACGACCACGAGGGCTTCGGCGGCTGCACCAACATCGGTGAGTGCGCCTCGGCGTGCCCGAAGGAGATCCCGCTCGACGTGATCTCCCAGCTCAACAAGGACCTGCGCACCGCGCTGAAGAACGGTCACTGACCGCTCCCCCGTCCCTCCGCCGACCCGGCTCGTCCACGACGAGCCGGGTCGGCGCCATTTCGGGCCCGGATCTGCCACGATCAGCGCTGTGGGGCTCAAGTCGATCAGCGGATGGCTGCAGGAGCAGCACGCCCAGCTGCACATGGCCCGCTGGATGCTGGAGTTCGACGACGACGAGGCCGAGCAGGAGTTCGTCGTCTACGACGACATGCGCGGGCTGAACGAGGGCCGGTTCGCGCTGGGCATCGGCATCGCGTTCACCCTCGCCTACGGCGTGGTCGACATCCTCGTGCTCGACCAGGTCCTGCTGGCGGTGGCCCTGGTCCGGCTCGTCGTCGTCGCGCTGTTCGCCGGCGCCCTCCTCGTCATCGGTCGTGCGATCTGGGTCGCCCACCGGCTGCAGCTCGCTTCCGCACTCCTGCTGACGTCCACGCTGCTTCTGCTGGGGACCGCGATGGGCCAGGCGGCCGACTTCCCGACCGAGTACCTCAGCACGTCGTGCACGGTGACCCTCCTGGGGGCCGTCGGGCTGCTGCGCCTGCGCATGCACACCGTCCTGGTGATGACGGCCGTCTACGCGGCCGTGTGCCTGAGCCTCCCGGGAGCGCTCGGTGGCGTCGACATGCTGGCCCGCCACGTCGCCCCGACCCTCGGCCTCGCGTCGATCGCCGTCCTGATCGGCTTCTCGCTGGAGAAGCTGCGCCGCACCGACTACCTGCGCCAGCAGGAGGTCGAGATGGAGCAGGCCCGCTCCGACGAGCTGCTGCACAACGTCCTGCCCGCGACCATCGCCCAGCGGTTGCGCACCGAACCGGGGGCGATCGCCGAGTCCGCCCCCGACGTGAGCGTGCTCTTCTCCGACATCGTCGGCTTCACACCGGTCTCGGAGTCACTGACGCCCGAGGAGCTGGTCCAGCTGCTCGACACGATGTTCCGCGAGTTCGACGAGCTGTGCGACCAGCGCGGGATCGAGAAGATCAAGACCGTCGGCGACGCCTACATGGCGGTCGCCGGGCTGCCCGTCCCCGACGCGGACCACGCGGCGTCGTTGGCCGAGCTGGCGCTCGACATGCAGCGCACGCTCACGCGGCTCTCCCCGCAGTGGCCGAGCCCGATCGCCATGCGCATCGGCATCGCGTCCGGCCCGGTCGTCGCCGGGGTCATCGGGCGGCGCAAGTTCACCTACGACCTGTGGGGCGACACGGTCAACACCGCCAGCCGGATGGAGTCGCACGGACGCCCCCACCGGATCCAGGTGTCGCAGTCCACCCACGCGCTGCTCGA
Organism: Nocardioides sp. Root240; assembly: GCF_001428825.1. Taxonomy (GTDB): domain Bacteria; phylum Actinomycetota; class Actinomycetes; order Propionibacteriales; family Nocardioidaceae; genus Nocardioides. Next base: position 547,836 of record NZ_LMIT01000013.1, read on the forward strand.
GGCGCGCTACGCCTTCAGCGAGCCGCAGACCGTCGAGGTCAAGGGCAAGGGCCCGATGACGACCTACTTCCTGCTGGGGTCAGGCGCCCTCTGAGGACTTGGAGGCCTTGAGCGCCTTCCAGCCGAGCGAGCCCAGCAGGCCGGCGATCACGAAGTTCACGATGATCAGCACGGTGTGCGCGACCCAGTAGCCGGTCGCACGGTCCTCGCCCGCGTCGTAGGCGTTGTAGAGGTTCTTGGCGAAGTTGCCGAAGGAGAAGACGTTCCAGGCCGCGACGGCCAGGAGCAGGATCGCGTGCTTGCGCTCGAACTTCATGGGGCCATCCTCCCAAAGGGGGTCAGCCGCGCGGTCGGCGGCCGAGCAGCGCGCCGACCAGGGTGCCGAGGGCACCGCCGACGGCGAGCGGCGTCAGCCACGCCCGGCCCTTCGGCCGCTCCCCCTCCGGCTCGGGTACGACGACCGTCGCCACCGCGATGGGCAGCACCCGGCGCGCGTCCCGCTCCGCCCGGGCCAGCGGGCTGGTGTGCGCCCAGGCCGCGGCGTAGAGGATGACGCGCGAGAAGTAGTTGATCCAGACCAGCAGGATCAGCGCGATGCCGAAGGCCTGGAACGCCGGCTGGCCGCGGGTGCTGACGAGCAGCACGCCGGACAGCTGCTTGAGGACCTCGAACCCGATCGCGCCCAGCCAGGCACCGGACCACAGTGCACGGGACGGGACCGGCGGCTGGGCCAGGATGCGGAACATCAGGAAGAACAGCAGTGCCGACGCCGCCAGGCCGAAGACCAGCGCGATGATCGTCACCAGCCAGCCCAGGCCCGCGCCGAGGTGCACCCAGTCCAGCACCTGCTCCGACATCCGGGTCAGCACCGCCGAGGCGCTGACGCTGAGCAACAGCACGACGCCGAGGACGACGAGGCTGGCCAGGTCGCGCAGCTTGCCGATCACGAAGCTCGGCTGCAGCCGGTCGGGCATCTCGAAGAGCACGATCAGCGCCGTCTGCAGCGAGGAGAGCCAGCCGAGACCGGCATACAGCACACCGACCAGACCGATCAGTCCCACGGCACCGGCGGCGCCCTGGATGTCCTCGAGCTGCACCTGGCTCTCGTCGGTGCCGACCAGGCCGGGCAGCACCTCGTCGATCGCGCGGGTCAGCGCGTCCTGGGCGTCAGGGAAGACCTTGGACAGGTAGCCGACGGTGAAGAAGGCCAGCGCCAGGACGGGGAAGACCGACAGGAAGCCGAAGTAGGTGACCCCACCGGCCTGCTGGCTGCCCTTGACCTCGCCGAAGTGCTCCTGCATCCGCACGACGTGGTCGACGAACGGTGAGCGGTCGCGGACCTCCGCGACCTTGGCCTTCACGCGCTCGACGATCTTCATGACAGCGGAAAGGTGCGCGTGGCCCTCCAGCCCTCCTCGTCGTGGTGGACGTACAGATGGAAGTCCGTTACCCCGAACCGGCAGTCGAAACCGGCCAGCTCCTCGAAGGCCCGGTCGAGCGTCGGGTCGTCGAGGTGGTGGGCGACGGTCACGTGCGGGTGGTAGGGGTAGTCGAGGTCGACCGCAAGCGGGCCCCGGCGTACCTCGTCGGCGAGCTGCTCGCACTGGGAGATGCCCTCGACCAGGCCCACGAACACCACCGGCGAGACCGGGCGGAAGGTGGCCGTGCCGCGCAGGTGCACGGAGAAGGGCGCGACCCGGGTCGCCGCCTGCGCGAGGTGCGTCTCGATCTCGGCGAGGTCGCCCTCGACCTCGGTCGGCGGGATCAGCGTGATGTGGCTCGGGACGCCGGCGGCGGTGGGGTCGCCGATGGAGAGCCGGTAGTCGTGGAGCTCGGTGGCCCAGGGCTCGGGGATCGCGACCGCGACACCGATGACCGGCATCAGGACTCCGTGGTGCGCAGCGCCGTCGGGGCGACGAAGCCCACCCGCTGGTAGACGTCGGCCAGGGTCGCCTCGGCGACGGCACCGGCGGTCGCCGCGCCCTGCGCCAGCACCTGCATCAGGTGGTCCTGGTCCTCCAGCAGCTCGAGGGTGCGCTCGCGGAACGGGGTCACGAAGCCGACCACGACCTCGGCGAGGTCCTTCTTGAGGTCGCCGTACATCTTGCCGACGTACTGCTCCTCGAGGTCGGGGATGCTCTCGCCGGTGAGGGCCGAGTAGATCGTCAGCAGGTTGCTGATGCCCGGCTTCTCCTCCTGGTCGAAGCGGATCTCGGAGCCGGAGTCGGTGACCGCCGAGCGGATCTTCTTCGCGGTGACCTTGGGGTCGTCGAGCATCTCGATGATGCCGCCCGGCGCGGAGCTGGACTTCGACATCTTCCGGGTCGGGTCCTGGAGGTCGTAGAGCTTGGCCGTCGCCTTGAGGATGTAGGGCTCGGGCAGCCGGAAGGTCTTCTTGAACCGGCTGTTGAAGCGCTGCGCGAGGTCGCGCGTCAGCTCGAGGTGCTGGCGCTGGTCCTCGCCGACGGGGACGTAGTGGGGGCGGTAGAGCAGGATGTCGGCCGCCATCAGGACCGGGTAGGCGAACAGGCCGACGCTCGCCGCACCCTCGCCGCCCTTGGCGGACTTGTCCTTGAACTGGGTCATCCGGCGCGCCTCGCCGAAGCCGGTCAGGCCGTTGAGCACCCACGCCAGCTGGGCGTGCGCGGGCACGTGGCTCTGCACGAAGATCGACGACCTCGCCGGGTCGACGCCCGCCGCCAGCAGCTGCGCGGCACCGATCAGGGTGCGCTGGCGCAGCAGCTTCGGGTCCCAGTCGACGGTGAGCGCGTGCATGTCCGCGATGAAGAAGAACGGCTGGTGGTCGCGCTGCAGGTCCACCCACTGCCGGACGGCGCCGACGTAGTTGCCGAGGTGGAAGGAGTCCGACGTCGGCTGGATCCCGGAGAGGACCCGCGGCCGGGCTGCTCCCTCGGGCACAGCGGGCTGCGCGGTCTCCGGCACGGGCACGTGCTCGGTGGTGGCGGACATGGGAGCGATTCTCTCAGGCCACCGATGCGCGGGTCACGCGGGTTCGGCCACCACGAGATCACGTCGGTGGACCACCGCCGAGACCAGCAGGATCACGACGCCGACGGCCGCGAGGCCGGCTCCGACGAGCGCCGGGGCGCGGTAGCCGTGGCCTGCCGCGATGACGAGCCCACCCAGCCAGGCGCCGAGCGCGTTGGCGATGTTGAGGGCGGCGTGGTTCATGGCCGCGCCGAGGGTGACCGCGTCGCCGGCGACGTCCATCAACCGCAGCTGCAGGTTGATCACCAGGACCGAGCCGACGGCGGTGACCAGGAAGGCGACCGGCCAGAGCAGCCAGCCACCCGGCGCGGCGACGTAGTAGACGAGCATCAGCACGATGCCGGTGATGCCCGAGCCGAGCAGGCTGCGGTAGACCGACCACGCGGCGAGCTCGCCGGCCAGCCAGGTGCCGACGACCATGCCGAGACCGAGGGCGAGCACGAAGAAGGGCACGGTGCCGCGGTCGAGGCCACCGACCTCGGTGACGGTCTTGGCGATGTAGGAGTAGACGGCGAACATCCCACCGAAGCCGACCGCGCCGACGGCCATGGTCAGCCAGACCTGGAGGCTGCCGAAGAACTCCTTGGCCTCCTTGCGACCGCTCGCCTCCGAGTCACCGGGGACCGACGGGACGACGGCGAGCACCAGCGCGACGGTGACCAGGGCCAGCAGTCCCCCGAGCAGGTACGTCGAGCGCCAGCCGGCCTGCTGGCCCAGGAAGGTCGCCAGGGGCACGCCGACCACGTTGGCCACCGACAGGCCGAGCATCACGCTGGCGACCGCACGACCGCGGCGCTCCGGCGCGACCAGGCTCGCGGCGACGAGGCTCGCCACACCGAAGTAGGCACCGTGCGGGAGGCCGTCGAGGAAGCGGGCGGCGGCGAGGATCTCGTAGCTGGGGGCGGCCGCGCTGAGCAGGTTGAAGGCGGCGTACGCGACCATCATCGCCACGAGCATCGCGCGCCGCGGCAGGGCGGCACCGAAGAAGGCGAGGATCGGGACGCCGACCACGACGCCGAGGGCGTACGCCGAGATGATGTGGCCGGCCGTGGGCACGGAGACGTCGACACCGTCGGCGACCTCCGGCAGCACGCCCATCGTCATGAACTCGGTCGTGCCGATCGTGAACCCGCCGACCGCGAGCGCCAGGATCGCCAGCGCGGGTCGGGAGTGGGCCACGGCCGGGCGGGCCTCGGTCGAGGTCGTCGTCGGCGAGGAGGTCACGTGCGATCGTAACCGTCCCCGGGCCGGTGTCATTCCCGGACGTCGGATGTTTCCGTGAGACGTCGGGCACGCTCCTCGTAGGCCGCACGCGCCGCCGGGTCGGCCGACGCGAGCACGTCGCCGGCCCGGGTCGCGCGGGACATGGCGTCCTGCACGAAGCGGGGCAGCGCGAGGGTCGGCTTGCTCAGGCCCTGGGTCCAGCGCGGCACCCACAGCTCGGGCTTCGGCCGGCGTACGGCGGACTCGACCACGGCGGCGACGTCGTCGGCCGTCACCGGCTTGATCCCCCGGGCGGCAGGGACACCCGCAGCGAGCTCGGTCTGCACCACCGTGGGCAGCACCACCGTCACGTCGACGCCCTGCGGGGCGAGCTCCTGGCGGATCGCCTCGCTGAACCCGACCACCGCGAACTTCGACGCGGAGTAGGTCGCACCGTGCGGAACCGCCACCCGGCCGACGGCCGACGCGACGTTGACGACGTGACCGTGGCCGCGCTCCACCATCCCGGGGGCCACGGCCTTCACGCCGTTGATGACGCCGTGCACGTTGACGTCCATGATCGTGCGGGCCACCCGCTCCGACTCCTCCAGCACCGGTCCCAGCGGCATGATGCCGGCGTTGTTGACCAGGACGTCCCACGGACCGAGGTGCGCGACCTCGGCGAGGAAGGCGGCCCACGAGTCCACGTCGGTGACGTCGAGGCGGGCGGCGGCGACGCGGTCGTCGTACCCGTCGGCGACCTGGCGCGCGAGCTCGGCGTCGAGGTCGCCGACGGCCACCCTGGCGCCCGCGCGGGCGAACCGGTCGACGACGGCACGGCCGATGCCGCGCGCGCCTCCGGTGACGATGACGGACAGGCCGGCGATGGAGCGGCTCATGATGCCTCCGGGTTCAGAGTCGGACGAGGTCGATGGGCTGGCCGTCCTTCGGGAACGGCAGCGAGTGGTTGTCGAGCGGGGCGACGTACGACGGGTCGACGTGCCACCGGTGGGTGCGCAGCAGGCGGTGCAGGATCGCCTTCACCTCGGCCCCGGCGAAGTGGAGGCCGATGCACTTGTGGACGCCGCCGCCGAAGGGCGACCAGGCGTAGCGGTGGGCCTTGTCCTCGCGCCGCTCCGGACCGAACCGGTCGGGGTCGAAGCGCTCGGGGTCTGTCCACAGCCCCGGCATCAGGTGGGAGAACTGGACGCCGACCGCGACATGGGAGCCGGCCGGCACCCGCACGCCCTGCACCACGGTCTCCCTGACCGCTTGGCGCGCGAGCATCGGCACCGGCGCACGCAGCCGCAGGCTCTCCTTCATCACCAGGTCCAGCGAGGTCAGCTGGTCCAGCTCGGCGAGGCCCGGGGCCTCCCCCAGCGCCAGCGACTCCGCGCGGCAGCGCTCCTGCCACTCCGGGTGCTGGCCGAGGTGCTGCAGCATCGTCGAGGTGGTGATGGTCGACGTGTCGTGCGCGGCCATCATCAGGAAGATCATGTGGTTGACGACGTCGTCGTCGGTGAACCGCTCGCCGTCCTCGCCCTCGATGTGGCACAGCACCGAGAACAGGTCACCGGTGCGCTCGGCCCGCTTCGCCGGGAGGTAGTGGCGCAGGAAGTCCTCGAGCACCTTGCGGCCGCGGTAGGCCCGTCCCCACCGGGTGAGCGGCACGTCGGCGCGCACCACCCCCGACGCGGCCTGCACGCAGGCGATGAACGCCTCGTTGACCCGCTGCATCTGCGCGGGCGAGGTGTCGGCGGCGCCGCACATGAAGATGTCGGCCGCGATGTCGAGGGTCAGCTGCTTGAGGGCCGGGTAGCAGCGGAAGCCGTCACCGCCGGACCACGCGTCGATCCCCCGCGCGATCGCGGGATGCATCGCCTCGACGTACGACGCCAGCCGGTCGCGTGTGAACGCCTCCTGCATGATCCGGCGGTGCACGTGGTGCTCCTCACCGTCGAGCAGCATCAGGCCGCGGTGGAAGAACGGGCCGACCAGGCGACCCCACGCCGGCTCGTTGGCGAACGCCTTGTCGGCGTTGCGCAGCGCCTCCTCGCAGGCGTCCGGCCCGAGCAGCATCACGAAGGTCCGGCCGAGGAAGGGGAATGGCGAGACCGGCCCGTAGGTGTCGTACTGGTGGCGCATCAGGGCGACGGGGTCCCGGGCGTAGTCCGTCACGCGGCCGAGCAGCGGCAGGCCGTGGTCGCCACGTCGTACCGGAGGGAGCTCGCGGGTCACCTGACTGGTGGGCATGCCGCCAAGAATCATTCAGGAAGGACGTCCTGTCAACCTTCTCCTCGGCGCTGATCTCTGACAGGCTGGAGCCGTGGCCGTGCAGTCGGGTGTCTACCGCGGGGTGAGCGCGCAGGAGCGCGCCGCCGAGCGCCGGCGCCGCCTGCTCGAGGCCACCCTGTCCGTCTGGGCGGACCCGGCGACGCGCACCACGATGACCGCCGTGTGCGGCGAGGCCGGGCTGACCGAGCGCTACTTCTACGAGAGCTTCCGCGGCCTCGACGAGGCGCTCAGCGCGGTCCTGGAGGACGTCGCGACCGAGATCGAGTCGCGGACCCTCGCGGCCGCCGAGGCCGCGGGAGCAGACCCGGCGGCGCGGATCACCGCGGCCGTCACCGCCTTCGTCGACCTGCTCGCCGCCGACCCCCGCAAGGGACGGGTGGCCATCATCGAGGCCGCCGCGCTGCCCGGCCTGCGCGGCCGTCGTACCGAGCTGCTGCGCCACTTCGGCCGGCTCGCCGCCGAGGAGGCCCACCACCACGCGCCCCGGCGCCACGAGGACGAGCTCGCCGGCCTGATGTTCATCGGCGGCATGGCCGAGGTGGTCACGGCTTGGCTCGACGGCGCCCTCGAGGTCGATCCTGAGGAGGTCGTGGCGACCGCCGCCCGGGCCTACCTCGGGCTCTACGGTTGAGGTCGGCTGGGTTCAGATGAGAGCGGCGTCGCCGGAGTCGGTGATGAAGAGCGAGTGCGTCGAGCTCCACGCCTCGTGGTCGGCAAGGACGCGACGTGCTTCGGCACTCGGCAGGTCGCGCTCATCCTCGGTCGTCATGACACCGACGAGCCCTTCGTCGAACCACCGCAGGAGCACTCCCGCGCAATCCTCCGGCTGCTCGGCCGGCCACCTCACCTCGTTGTCCGACCCGGGGTTGTCGACCTCGGACATCGGGAGCTCGTGGAGCATGGCCCCTTCGCGCACGGCCCAGAACATCTTCTGCTCGAGGCGAGTCATCTCGTCGTAGGGCTTCGAATACACGGTCGCAGTCTGCCTCGGACGCGCGCGCTCATGCCGATGAGCGAGCGTTAGACCAAAGGTCCGTAGGGGCTACGCGGACCCGACCTCACCATGGAGTGCACAGGTCCCGAATCCAGCAAGGTGCATCGCAGCGTGTAACTGCCCTCGTCGCCCCACATCTCGGTGGCATCCAGATTCCGCCAACGTCTCCGCTTAGGGTCTCTGACCCTCATCGGCCCTTCATCCGGTCCGACGTACAGCGGATGCCCGTGTTCGACCTGAATGCTTGGCGACGTGTCCAGGCGGATCTCGTCGATCCGCCACGTGTAGATCAGCGCAGGCATGCCATCGCGCTTCGAGAGCTCGTCCATGTAGGCAAAATGATCGACACTCAGGTAGATCTCTCCGCTGAGCCTCACGCCGGCAGTCGGCGGCTCCAGGTCGTCAAGCACCATCCATTCGTTGTACGCAAGCAACCCGAAGTCGAGGACGAAACAGTCCTCCATCGGTTCCCTTGCGGAGCGCACAAGGTCGGCACTGACGCGATACTGCGCATCGTCGTCTACTGCCTCACACAACAACTCCGCATCGGCCGTCGGCTTAAGACGGTCGTGCCGGAGGTACCCAAACTCCAGAGCAAACTGCCGCATCTGGCCGACCGCGAAATCGGTGTAGTTGCCGTCCTGGAGAACCCACCCGCTCAGCCCGATCCACCAATCGCGCTCCATCAATCGCTCACGATGCATAGGTCATGGTGACAGGGTCCGGGTGCCCGGGACTGTGTGGACCGGCGCTCGTCACATCCGCCCTCATCTGCCGCTGTCGGCACGCGCGAGCTAAACACTCCATCGGGACCGAACATCAACTTCTCAGGTGCTGCTACCGCTGCTCGAGGACCGGTTCTCGATCAGTCCCACCAGATCAACCACTCCCGCTGGGTGACCATCTGCCTCGCGCCACCAGTGACCTGGAACCCGCCTTGAATGGCGCTGTCGTTCGCGAAGGAGAACACCTCGGCCGCGAGGCGCTCGGCCTCCAGTTCCGTAGTCGGAGGGGCGACGACCTGAAAGGACGTCCATGCGGGGTTCAGCATTACGGGCACCAGTCCGAATCTCTCTTCCCACGAACGCAGGACACCGGCGAAGATGCCCGGGGTCGCGTCGTCGTTCGGGATACCGAAGTCGAGCATGAGGACGGCGTCGGCTGGTCTCCGGCACGCCATCAGCGAAAGCCGCTTCGCCCCGCGCGGGGCGACCAGTGCACTCAGCGGGTCGGCGGGCAGAGTGGATGCTTGCGCGAGGACCATGCCGGTTTCGAGCAGTCCGAACTCGCGCATCAAGGACACATAGGAGCCGGGTTCCTCGCCGGGTGACTCGAAGTACTCGCGCCGGTCGGCAACGTTGACAGCGTCGTACGCGTCACTCGGGACTGCGTAGGGATCCAGCCAGAACGGTCGACCATCGTCTGCCAGCGGCTTGTGCCAACGTCGCTCGGCTTGAATCGGCCACCGCCTGTCGACGATCGGCCACAGACCTGTGTGCGGGAACTGGAGGGCGCATCTCAGCCATAACTCGCCCGCGTCGTCGACCACCTCAGCCGCAGCCTCCCAGCCGAGCAGGTGACCATCGATTCCGTAGACCTCGTTCCCATCGGGAAGGCCGAGCTCCCCAAGGGTGGATTGGGATGGCCGGACGGGCGCCCAGAGGTCGGCAGCTAGACCGGCAGGCCGAGCGTCGCTCCAGCTCATCGCGGGAGCCGTGCCAACGCCTACTGGTTCCATGAGGGAACGATAGGTGCCTGGTCCGACTACCCTGCCCCACCGCCACGGCCGGTGATCATGGAACTCCTCGCGCCGCACCCGTCCCGTCGTTTCGACCCGCTCACTCCAGGCCAGGCCTAGATGGCTCTACCGATGGGCGGGGACCGCCGCTAGTTCTGTCCGCTCCATCCCGGACGCCAAAACGTTGGGCGCCACCAGTAGAGGACGGTTAGGTCGTCGGGCCAAGCGGCCAACTGTTCGCCGAGCGGCTCAAAGAAGTCGACCGACCGGTCAATAGCCCGCCACCCTGCGTCTCTCACGTCGTCGCCGCTGACCGGCCGAACATGAGACAACACCCGCTCTTCCACGGCCCCGAACTGCTCGAAATGACCCTGTGCAACCTCCAACGAGGGCTTGTTCGCTCCGCCTGACCAGTCCGGCCAACGCAACTGCACTGCGTCGTCCTCCCAGAAGCAGATGGCACAGATCTCGTGGGAGCCAGGCTGTTCGTCGAGCTGCAAGTAGCCGCAGCACGGACAGGGATGGGTCACACCAGACATTCTCCGTGGGCCTAGCAACCGCTCGATCATGCCGCTGTCGGGACGGGAGCGCCGGACCATGCCGCCCCGCGGGCGGAGCCCGACCATGCCGGAGCAAGCGCCTTCATGCCAGCGTGGGTTCGGGTCGCAGCAATCGGCGCACCAGTCTCAAGCGGCGTCGCACCAGAAGATGTCGAGGCGGGGCAGGTGGTCGGGTCTCCGCTCACGTGGTGGGTCGGATGGCCAGCCGGGTGGAGCGGGCGCGACGGCTCGGTAGCGGTGACCCGTAGGGGTCACGGTCTCGACGGACGGTAGGTCGACGTCCGGTCCCGGCACCTGCTGCCAGTCGGCTTGCTTGGCGTGGTTGCAGGCCGCGCAGAGGCCTTGGCCGTTGGCACGAGCGGTCGGTCCGCCGTCCTCGAACGCGACGACGTGGTCGGTGTGCTGGATCGGGGCGTCGCACCACGGGGTCGCGCAGATGCCGTGGCCCTGGAT
>NZ_LMIT01000013.1:558166-635822 GCF_001428825.1 Nocardioides sp. Root240
CGTCCTGGTGCCGGTGTCGGGAAGGCCGGTGATGCGGGCCAGGAGGTGGTCGGCGGCGATCTGTCCGCGGCTGCGCTCGTCGCCTGCGGCCTTCGCGGCATCGGCGTCACGGGTCAAGGTGGCGTAGGCAGCGACGCCCTGGGCCATCGGGACCAGAGCGGTGAGGTAGGCCATCGTGTCGGGCGCGGGCCGCAGCGAGACGCGTCGTTCGGACTCGGCTCGCCGGTTCCGCTTCGCCACAGCAGCGGGGTCGAGGGCTGCGACCCGACGACGCACCAGCACCGCGAGCTCGCGGGTGCCGACGCCGTGCAACGCCGAAGGGTCGGCGCAGAGCTCTTCGTCGACGGCAACACGGAGGTCCTTGTCGAGGCAGCCGGTCTCCCTGGCCAGGAGGACCGCGCGGAACTCGTTGAGCGTGCCGTCGCGGAGCCGGTCCAGGGTGTGCGGCATCTCAGCGGTCAGGACCTTCGCCAGACCCAGGAGCGACTGTCCTCGATGGGCCGACTCCTTGCGCGCGAGCGCGACTTCCCCGGCGACGCCGCGCCCTCGCAACCGCGCCGGCACACCACGCGCGGCTTCGTCGGCACGGCGGGCGGCGTCGAAACGCGCTGCGGCCTCGGCCTGCACCGCGCGGGCGGTCGAGGTCAGCTCCTCGAGGGCCGCGATCAGGTCGATCAGCTGGGCCGCGTCGCCCTCGCAACCGCGAGCGAGCTGGTCGCGCCAAGTGGCGACCAGCTCGGCGGTGGCGAGGGAGGGTTCCATGCACTGATTCTACTTCGAACACCTGTTCGATTCAAGGGTCAGTGCGCAGTTTCCCCCGTTTTCTAGCGGGTTTCGGCGAACTGCCGGACCGCAACCCGACGTGCGAACCCGGCCGCCCGCCCAGCCTTCTCGTCGCTGCCGCTTGAGAACGGAGCCACCGACCAGCCGTAGCGTGCCGGGAAGATCCGGGAGCACGACGCACGGGTGCAGCAAGAGAACCGATCTCCAAGGGGTTCTGACGACAGACCTCAGCCCGCCAGGTGCCCCCACTCGCCGGACAGCTCGGCCCACGGCCCGACCGCGGCCAGCTCGCCGTCCACCAGTACGACGACGCGGTCCGCCTGGGCGAGCGCGGCCCGCTTCGACGTGGCGCCGATGACGGTCGTGTGGCGCTCGCGCAGCGCCGCCCACAGCTCGATCTCGGTGGCCGCGTCGAGAGCGCTGGAGACGTCGTCGGCGAGCAGCAGCTCGGCATCGGTGGCCAGCGCACGGGCCAGGGCGAGGCGCTGCACCTGTCCGCCGGAGAGACGCACGCCGCGGTGGCCGATCACGGCGTCGGGGCCACCGGCCTCGGCGACGTCCTCGCCGAGGCGCGCGGTCTCGACCGGCCGGGCGACCTCGCGGTCGTGGCCGAGCAGGATGTTGTCGGCGAAGGTGCCGGACAGCACCCGCGGCACCTGCGCGACATGGGCGACCTGGCCGGGACGCAGGAAGCTCTCCGCGTCGGCGACCTCCTCGCCGTTCCAGCGCACCGAGCCGCGGTGGTCGATCAGGCCGGCGAGCGAGGACAGCAGGCTGGACTTGCCGGAGCCGACCTGGCCGACCAGCAGCACCAGCTCGCCGCGCTCGACGACGAGGTCGACGGCGCTCGCGCCGATCGTGCCGTCGTCGTGGACCGCGGTGTAGCCGGACAGCTCGAGGCGCTCGAGCCGGACCCGCGGGGGTACGGCGGGTGCGGGCGCGGCGCCGGTGACCAGGTCGATGCCGTCGGGCAGCGCCATCAGGTCGGTGCCGCCCGCGAAGGTCGACGTCACCTGCTGCCACGCCCGGACGCCGGGGGCCTCGGTCACGACCGCGCCGGCCACCCGGCCGAACCAGTCGAAGCCGTTGACGGCCGTCGCCACCAGCAGCGCGGTCGCCAGGCCCCAGACGTCCCAGAGGTAGAGCGCCCACGCGGCGACCACGCCGACCTGGACCATCACGATCGGGACGCCGTCGAGGACGGCCTGCACCCGGTGCTCGAACACGGCGGCCTCGACCCGGCCGTCGTCGACCTTGCGGAGGTGGGCGTGCACCTGGGGCGTGCGGCCAGCGAGCTTGACCGTGCGGGCGGACTCGACGGCCGACACGACGGCGCGGCCGAAGCGCGCCCGGGCGGCCGAGGAGCGAGCGGCCGACCGGCCGGCGATCGGGCGGCCGATCGAGGAGGCCACCGCGCTCGTGAGCATCACGACCAGCAGCACGCCGCCGGCGAGCACCGTGCCGCCGGCGATCATCGTGATGCCGGCGATCAGCAGGCCGTTGACGAAGTCGACCCAGCGGTCGGCGTACCGGGCGTAGCGGTCGGCGTCCATCGAGCGGGCGACGACCTCGCCGGGAGGCGTGCGCGGCAGGCGGTGGCCGCGGACCTGGCCGAGCAGCACCGACATCCGCACCCGGAGCATGACCTCGATCCACCAGCGCGGGTAGCGCCGGAAGGCGTCGGCGAGCAGGATCGGCGCGAACAACAGGCTGACCACGAGGACCACGAGCAGGCTGGTGGCGGAGCCGCCGTCCTCGAGGCGCTCGACCACGCGGCCCCACAGGAACCCGGTGATCGCGCCGAGCGGGGCGAAGATCGTCCCGCCGAGGAAGAGCACGACCGACCACGCGCCCCACCACGGCCGCACCCAGAAGGCGTGCCAGGTGCCGCGGGCCAGCGAGGAGCCCGGACCGATCTCGGGGCGCTGGGGCGGTTCGCCCGTACGACGGCGCCCACCCACGCCCACGTCGCCGAGGTCGTCCAGGTCGACCGGCTCGGCGTCGGCGAAGCCGGCGGTGTCGCTGGCGGCCAGCAGCCGGCGGAAGGGACCCTCGACCACGGCCAGCTCGTCGCGCGGTCCGTGCTGGATCACGCGACCGTGGTCGAGCACGGCCACCGCCTCGGCCCGCTCGATCGTGCTCAGCCGGTGGGCCACCAGGATGCCGGTGCGGCCGCTGATCAGCCGGTCGGCCGCCGCGACCACGCGGGCCTCGGTCACCGGGTCCATCCGCGCCGTCGCCTCGTCGAGCACGACGACCTGGACGTGGCGGACCAGCAGCCGGGCGAAGGCGACCAGCTGCTCCTCCCCCGCCGAGAGCGTGGTGCCGCCGGGGCCCAGCAGGGTGTCGAGCCCGTCGGGCAGGCCGGCGACCCAGTCGGTCAGGCCGAGCTCCTCGACGGCCGCCTCGACCTCCTCACGCGCGACGGCGGCGAACAGGGTGATGTTGTCGGCGAGCGTGCCGGCCAGGATCTCGGTGCGCTGGGTGACCACGCCGACCCGGCGGCGCAGCTCGTGCAGGTCGAGCGTGGTGATGTCGGCGCCGCCCAGGAAGATCGTGCCGGGCGGCGGCTCCGCGGCCCGCGAGAGCAGCGAGGCGAGCGTCGACTTGCCCGAGCCGGTACGACCGACCAGCGCGAGGGTGTGGCCCGCCTCGACGTAGAGCGTGACGTCCTGCAGCGCGAACGACCCCTCGGCGTAGGCGAAGTCGAGGTGCCGGATCCGCAGGTCGAGGGCCCCCGTCGGAACGGACTCCCCGCCGACCGGTTCGGCCTCGACCGCGAGCAGCTGGCGCAGCCGGAGCACGGCGCCGAGCCCGGCCTGGATGTCGGGGAGCTGGTGGGCGAGGTTGTTGATCTGGCCGACGAAGATCGTCGTGACGAGGAAGAGCGTGACCAGGCGCGCGACGCCGAGGTGGTCGCCACTGACCAGCACCACGCCCGCGACGGCGATCGCCGCCAGCAGGCCGTGGAGCAGCATGCCGACCTTGATCGCGAGCTGGGCCTCGATCATCAGGACCCGGCGGAACTTCTCGTGCACGTCGGCCGACAGCTCCGCGAGGCGTCGTACGGCGAACGACTGGCCCAGGCTCGTGCGCAGGTCGTCGCGCCCCGCCACGCCCTCCTCGAGGGCCGCGGCGTGGTCGGTCCACGCGGCCTCCTCGATCACCTTGCGGCGGGCGATCTCGCCGAGCGCGGGGCGCATGACCGCCACCGTGACCGCGCCAACCAGCGGGAACAGCAGGAACGCCGGCCACCACGTGAACCCGGCGACCAGCCACATCGGCACCGAGGCGAAGCCGGTGCGCATCGCCATCCAGATCTGCTGGCGCAGCAGCGTGCCGACCTCGTGGGTGTCGTCGTCGACCCGGTCGAGCACCTCGCCGACGGCCTGCTCGGTCAGGTGGGCCAGCGGCTGCTGGAGCGCCGCGCTGAGCAGGTCACCGCGCAGCCGACCCTCGGCCCGGTCCACCACGCCCGCCCAGACCACCCGGCCGGCGGTGTCGATCGCGGCCGCGCCGACGACGAAGCAGGCCAGCCAGACGACGAGCGTCGTCGTGGGGTGGTCGGCGATCCGGCCCGCCACCACGGTGCCGAGCGCCTGCCCGAGCGCCGCGGTCGCCACCGCCCCGACGGCGAAGCCCGCCGCGGGGCTGCGCATCCGGCGCCAGTCGACGCGACGGCTGGGGTCGACGGGGACGTCGCCGGGCGCGGGAGCAGGGGCCCGGGTCAACGTCGTCGTCACTGGATCGAGAGTAGTTGCCGTCGCCGACAACTTCCTCCGAATATCTTCCGGCCCCGCGCGGGTCCGAGGAACGAGGATCCGCGGGGATCAGGCCGGAAGGTTGAGGAGCGCCGCGACCGAGGAACGAGGTCGCGACGCGCGTCTCGAAACCCAGTTGCCGGTGCGCGACCGGTGTCCGGCTCCTTCGTGAGCGGTGTCGGGCCGGGCTCGGTCCCAGCACCCGAACCGGAGGGTTTCGAGACTCGGCGCTGGCGCGCCTCACACCTCAACCGCCGGGTCACAGGTGCTTGAGGGCCTCGCGCCTGCTCAGCGGGCTCAGCTCGTGCCCCTCGACGTAGGACCGCACCCAGTCGGGGTCGGTCTTCGCTGCCTCCCGCAGCGACCACCCGACGGCCTTGCGGACGAAGAACTCGCCGTCCGCGAGGTTCGGCTCGATGACGGCGGCCAGCAGGTCGAGGTCGGTCCGGTCGCGGCGGCCGAGCTGGCTGATGATCGCGAGCCGACGTACCCAGAGGAGGTCGTCGACGGCCCACACCCGGACGATCGCCGCCGTCTCGGAGGGCCACGCGTCGTGGAGGTCGGCGATGCGGTGCGCGGCCTCGTCGACGTGGTCCCACCAGGCGCCGGTGCGCGCGACGTGCTCGTGGAAGGGCACCAGAGACAGGTCTCCGCGCAGCGGCCGCAGTCCCAGCAGCGCGGCGGCGGCGTAGCGCTCCTCGCGGTGCGTCGCGTCGTCCCACAGCTCCCGGGCCGTGGGCACCAGCTCGTCACGCGAGGTGACGCCGAGCTCGCGCACGAGCGAGCGGACCAGGCGGCGCACCTCCGGCACCCGTACGCCGAGGAAGGGCATCTCCGACTTCATGTAGGCCTGCTGCCCCGGCGCCAGACGCGCGTCGGCCGCGGCGCGCAACGAGGTGCGCACCGCGGCCGACAGCGACATGGTGGTCCGGTCCGGGATCAGAACCCGGCGAGGACCTCGTTCAGCGTGGTGCTCGGGCGCATCACCGCGGAGGTCTTCTCGGCGTCCGGGTAGTAGTAGCCACCGATGTCGGCGGGGCTGCCCTGGACGGCGATCAGCTCTGCGGCGATCTTGTCCTCGTTGGCGCGCAGCGTCTCGGCCAGCGGCTTGAACGCAGCCGCGAGGTCGGCGTCGGCCGACTGGTTCGCGAGCTCCTCGGCCCAGTAGAGCGCGAGGTAGAAGTGCGAGCCGCGGTTGTCGGTCGTGCCGAGCTTGCGGCCCGGCGAGCGGTCCTCGTTGAGGAAGGTGCCGGTGGCGCGGTCGAGCGCGTCGGCGAGCACCTGCGCGGCGGGGGCGCCGGCCTGCTCGGCGTACTTCTCGAGTGAGGGCACGAGGGCGAAGAACTCACCGAGGCTGTCCCAGCGCAGGTAGTTCTCCTCGACGAGCTGCTGCACGTGCTTGGGGGCCGAGCCGCCCGCGCCGGTCTCGAAGAGGCCACCGCCGGCGATCAGCGGGACGACGGACAGCATCTTGGCCGACGTACCGAGCTCGAGGATCGGGAACAGGTCGGTGTTGTAGTCGCGCAGCACGTTGCCGGTCACCGAGATGGTGTCCTCGCCCTTGCGCATCCGCTCGAGGGAGTACGCCGTCGCGAGGGTCGGCGCCAGGATCTCGATCGTGAGGCCCTCGGTGTCGTGCTCGGGGAGGTAGGCGTTGACCTTCTTGATGAGCTCGGCGTCGTGGGCGCGCGACTCGTTGAGCCAGAAGATGGCCGGCGTCTGCGAGGCGCGGGCGCGGCTGACCGCGAGCTTCACCCAGTCCTGGACCGGGATGTCCTTGGTCTGGCAGGCACGCCAGATGTCGCCGGCCTCGACGTCGTGCTCGATCAGCACGTCGCCGTTGGACGCGACGACGCGGACGGTGCCGGCCGCGGCGATCTCGAAGGTCTTGTCGTGCGAGCCGTACTCCTCGGCCGCCTGCGCCATCAGGCCGACGTTCGGCACGGTGCCGATGGTGGCCGGGTCGAGCGGGCCGTTCTTCTTCACGTCGTCGAGCACGGCCTGGTAGACGCCGGCGTACGACGAGTCGGGGATGACCGCGAGGGTGTCGTCCTCGCCGCCGTCGGCGCCCCACAGGCGGCCGCCGTTGCGGACCAGGGCCGGCATCGACGCGTCGACGATGACGTCGGACGGGACGTGCAGGTTGGTGATGCCCTTGTCGGAGTTGGTGTAGGACAGGCGCGGGCCGGCAGCCAGGGCGGCGTCGAAGGCCGCCTTGATCTCGGCACCGTTCTCGAGGGCGTCGAGGCCGGCGAGGATCGCGCCGAGGCCGTCGTTGGCCGAGAGGCCGGCGGCGGCGAGCTGGTCGCCGTACTGGGCGAAGACGTCGGCGAAGTAGGCCTTCACGACGTGGCCGAAGATGATCGGGTCGGAGACCTTCATCATCGTCGCCTTGAGGTGGACCGAGAACAGCACGTCCTGGGCCTTGGCCTCGGCGAGCGCGTTCTGGAGGAAGGCCCGCAGGTGCGAGGCCGACATCTTGGTGGCGTCGACGATCTCGCCGGCGAGGACCTTGAGGCCCTCCTTGAGGACGACGGTCTCGCCGGCCTCGGTCTCGAGCACGATCGACAGCACGTCGTCGCCGGCGAGGGTCACGGACTTCTCGTTGCTCGCGAAGTCGTGGGCGCCCATGGTGGCGACATTGGTCTTCGAACCCTCGGCGAAGGGCTTGTTGGTGTGCGGGTGAGTCTTGGCGTAGTTCTTCACCGACGCGGGCGCACGACGGTCGGAGTTGCCCTCACGCAGGACCGGGTTGACCGCGGAGCCCTTGACCTTGTCGTACTTGGCCCGGATCTCCTTCTCCTCGTCGGTCGTCGGGTTCTCGGGGTAGTCCGGGACGGCGAAGCCCTGCGCCTGCAGCTCCTTGACCGCGGCCTTGAGCTGCGGGATGGAGGCGGAGATGTTGGGGAGCTTGATGATGTTGGCCTCGGGCGTCTTGGCCAGCTCGCCGAGCTCGGTCAGCGCGTCGTCGGCCAGGCCGAACTGCGCGAGGATCCGCGCCGCGACGGAGATGTCGCGGGTCTCGAAGGCGACGCCGGCCTTGGCCGCGAAGGCCTCGACGATCGGCAGGAAGGAGTACGTCGCGAGCAGCGGCGCCTCGTCGGTGTGGGTGTAGATGATGCTCGACATGTCCGGGCGTCACTCCTGTGCCGTGGTTGGGATTCTTGACGTCAAGATACCTGATGGCGGGGCTGGGTTCCCCTTCGGTGGCCACCCTAGTGATTAGGGTGGCGCGTGTAACCGGCTGGTTTTCCGGGAGCCGGACCGAGGAAGGGTTGTGCCCATGACACAAGACGCCAGCGCCGACCAGCAGGTCGAGACGCCCCCCACGCTCACCCAGAAGCTGCTTGCCGAGCTCCTCGGCACCTTCGTGCTCGTCTTCATCGGCTGCGGTGCCGCCGTGATGACGGGCGCCGACGTCGCCAGCACGGGCCTTGCCTTCGGCATCGCGATCGTGATGATGGCCTACGCGTTCGGACGCATCTCGGGTGGTCACTTCAACCCCGCCGTCTCCGTCGGCGCCGCCCTCGCCGGCCGCATCTCGTGGAAGGAGACCGGCCTCTACTCGGTCGCCCAGACCGCGGGCGCGCTGCTCGGCGGCCTGGTGCTGGCGTTCGTCGTCCTGGCCAGCGACATGGGCTGGGAGTTCGGCGACCCGCTGGGCAGCAACAGCTTCGGCGGCTTCGGCCAGGTCGAGGTCGGCGGCGCCCTGCTGATCGAGATCGTGCTGACCTTCATCTTCGTGCTCGTGATCCTCTCGGTCACCGACGAGCGCAACCGCGCGATCGCCGCCCAGGCCCCGCTCGCGATCGGCCTCGCGCTGGCCGCGATCCACTTCGTCGGCATCAACGCCACCGGTACGTCGGTCAACCCGGCCCGCTCCATCGGCGTCGCCTTCTGGTCCGGCGGTGACGCGATCGAGGACCTCTGGCTGTTCATCGTCGCCCCGCTCATCGGTGCCGCGATCGCCGGCGTGATCTACCCCCTGACCTTCGGCCGCGACCGCGACCCCGTCCCCGGCTCCGGGCTCAACTTCGGCGCCGGCGGCTCGTCCGACCCGGGCTTCACCCAGCAGTGGAACCAGGGCTACGGCCAGCAGCAGCCCCAGCAGGGCTACGCCCCGGCCACGCAGACGCAGCCGATCATCCAGGACGGCTGGCAGTGGGACCCGCAGGCGCAGCAGTGGATCCCGGCCCAGCAGCAGCCGCCCGCTCCGGCCGCCCCGACGCCCGACCCGGGCCAGCCCGGTGGCCCCGGTGGCTGGGCGCCGCCGGCCAGCGACCAGACGCAGGTGCGTCCGCCGCAGTGACCTGCTGCTGAACCTGCTGGACCGCTCGACCTAACGGGGCTCGTCGTACGCGACGAGCCCCGTTCCGTCTGCCTGGACGAGGCCGACGCCACGGGCGTACACCTCCCGGCGAACGACGGTGTCGTCACGGAGCTCGAGGGTCACGGTGTCGTCGTACTCCCCCAGCGGTACGTCGACCGCGGCATCGACCGCGACGACCGACGCCACCTCGTCGACCCCCGGCGCGAGCCCGGTGCGGAACCCGTCCCCACGCCGTGGCTCGGCCGGCATGGCCAGGCCTGCCTCGGCACCGGACTCGCCCGCGAGCCACGCGCCCTCGCGACCGAACCACCACACGTTGCCGCGCTCGTCCTGCGCGTACAGGTCGCGGGTCTGCTCGCCGTCCGCGGTGGTCCGCACCAGGGCAGTGGTGGCGACGCCGGCGACCTCGCGGCCGGGCTCGACGCTCACCACGAGCCTGGCCGTGGCGGCGCCGTACTCCCAGCGGGTGCCGGGCTCGAGCGGGAACCACGGGTTGTCGACTCCTCCGACGAAGTCGGACGGGTCGGGGTCGGGCGTGGGCACGACGAGCTCGTCGACGCCCGACGGGGCGCTCGGCGCGGACGCGGAGCCGCACCCGGAGAGGGTCATGAGCGCCGCGGCTGCGAGGAGGGCGCGGGTCCGCATGCGGTCATCGTCTCGTACCCGTGCCCGCCTCCCCGCGTCGGCCCGGGCGCTGCTAGCGTCGCGGAGTCCACTGATCCTCTCGAAGGAGTGTCCCTGTGAGCGCTACTCCGCTCAAGGTGGCCGTGACCGGCGCAGCCGGCCAGATCGGCTACAGCCTGCTCTTCCGCATCGCCAGCGGCGCGATCGCCGGCGACCGCCCCGTCGTGCTCCGCCTGCTCGAGATCGAGCCGGCCCTCAAGGCGCTCGAGGGCGTCGTCATGGAGCTCGACGACTGCGCGTTCCCGAACCTCGCCGGTGTCGAGATCGGCTCGGACCCCGAGAAGATCTTCGACGGCGTCAACCTCGCCCTCCTCGTCGGCGCGCGTCCGCGCGGCCCGGGCATGGAGCGCGGCGACCTGCTCTCCGCCAACGGCGCGATCTTCACGGCGCAGGGCAAGGCCCTCAACGCCGTCGCCGCCGACGACGTCCGGATCGGCGTGACCGGCAACCCGGCCAACACCAACGCGCTGATCGCCGCGAGCAACGCCCCCGACATCCCCAAGGAGCGGTTCTCGGCGCTGACCCGCCTCGACCACAACCGGGCGATCTCGCAGCTGGCCGCCAAGACCGGCTCGGCCGTCACCGACATCAAGAAGATCACGATCTGGGGCAACCACTCGGCCACCCAGTACCCCGACATCTTCCACGCGGAGATCGCCGGCAAGAACGCCGCCGAGGTCGTCGACGACCAGGCCTGGATCGCCGACACCTTCATCCCGACCGTCGCCAAGCGCGGCGCCGCGATCATCGACGCGCGCGGCGCGTCCTCGGCCGCCTCGGCCGCGTCCGCCACGTGCGACGCCGCCCGCGACTGGCTGAACGGCACCCCGGCCGGCGACTGGGTCTCCATGGCGGTCGTCTCCGACGGCTCCTACGGCGTCCCGGAGGGCATCGTGTCCTCCTTCCCGGTCACCACCTCCGGTGGCAACTGGGAGATCGTCCAGGGCCTCGAGATCGACGACTTCTCCCGCGGCAAGATCGACGCCTCCGTCGCCGAGCTGGTCGACGAGAAGGCCGCGGTCACCGAGCTCGGCCTGATCTGAGCCACCCCGCGCAGCACGAAGCCCCCGGCCGGGAACGGCCGGGGGCTTCGTCGTGTCGGCCCGGGTGCGAACTCAGACGGGCTGGTCCGGGATGGTCGCGGCCAGGAAGAGGAGCGCGGCGGCGATCAGGACGAGGATCCCGACGTCCAGCGCCCGGTGGCGTACGGCGAGCATGCCCGCGTCACGGTCGGGCAGCACCAGGCGGAGCACCGCGGCCAGGAGCAGCGCCCCGGAGACGATCCGGATGCCCGTGCGCCACTCGTCGAGGGCAGCGACGGCCAGGCCGCCGCCGGTGACCAGCAGGACGACCAGGTAGAACACTCCCCCGAGCGTGGAGGGGTAGCGTCGCGGACCGGGGAGCTCCTCGTTCAGTGCGCTGCCTTCCCACCGTCGCGCGCGGCCTGCTTCTCGGCCATCGAGACCACGTTGGCCAGCAGCATGGCGCGGGTCATCGGCCCGACACCACCCGGGTTGGGCGAGACCCAGCCCGCGACGTCCCAGACGTCGTCGGCCACGTCGCCGGCGATCTTGCCGTCGACCCGGCTCACGCCGACGTCGAGCACGGCCGCGCCGGGCTTGACCATGTCACCGGTGATGATGCCGGGCACGCCTGCCGCCGCGACGACGATGTCGGCCTTGCGCACGTGGGCGGCCAGGTCGACCGTGCCGGTGTGGCACAGCGTCACGGTGGCGTTCTCGGAGCGCCGGGTGAGCAGCAGGCCGAGCGGCCGGCCCACCGTGATGCCGCGACCGACCACGACCACCTCGGCGCCCGCGATCGGGACGTCGTGGCGGCGCAGGATCTCCACGATGCCGTACGGCGTGCACGGCAGCGGCGCCTCGTTGCCCAGCACCAGCCAGCCCAGGTTGGTGGGGTGCAGGCCGTCGGCGTCCTTGGCCGGGTCGATCAGGCCGAGCACGCGGTTCTCGTCGCGCCCGCGCGGCAGCGGCAGCTGGACGATGTAGCCGGTGCACGCGGGGTCGGCGTTGAGGCCGGCGACGGCCTCCTCGATCTCCTCCTGCGTCGCGACCTCGGGCAGGTCGACGCGGATCGACGCGATGCCGACCTCGGCGCAGTCCTTGTGCTTGCCGCCGACGTACCAGCGCGAGCCGGGGTCGTCGCCGACGAGCACGGTGCCGAGCCCGGGGACGATCCCCTGCTCGCGCAGCTTCTCGATGCGGACGCGGAGCTCGTCCTTGATGGCGGCAGCGGTGGCGTTGCCGTCGAGCTTCTGTGCAGTCACGTGACCGATCCTCGCAGGCTCAGTGGAAGAAGTGGCGGGTGCCGGTGAAGTACATGGTGACCCCGGCGGCCTTGCACGCCGCGACGGTCTCCTCGTCGCGCACCGAGCCGCCCGGCTGCACGATCGCCTTGACGCCGGCGTCGATCAGGATCTGCGGGCCGTCGGCGAACGGGAAGAAGGCATCGGACGCGGCGACCGATCCGCGGGCCCGCTCCTCGCCCTCGACGAGGGTGTTGGCACGCTCGACGGCGAGCTTGCAGGAGTCGACCCGGTTGACCTGGCCCATGCCGATGCCGACCGCGCCGCCGTCCTTGGCGAGCAGGATCGCGTTGGACTTGGCCGCCCGCACCGCGTGCCACGCGAAGGCGAGGTCGGCGAGCGTGGCCTCGTCAGCCGCCTCACCGGTGGCGAGCGTCCAGTTGGCCGGGTCGTCGCCCTCGGCCTGGAAGCGGTCGACCTGCTGCATCAGCAGGCCGCCGCTGATCGGGCGGGTCTCGACGCCGCCGGCCGCCAGCGGCTCGGCCACGAGGATCCGGATGTTCTTCTTGCCCTGGAGCACCTCGACCGCGCCGTCGTCGTAGCCGGGGGCGACGATGACCTCGGTGAAGATGTCGGCGACCTGCGTCGCCATCTCGACCGAGACCGGGACATTGGTGGCGATCACGCCGCCGAAGGCGGAGACCGGGTCGCACTCGTGGGCGCGGCGGTGGGCCTCGGCGACATCGGCGCCGACGGCGATGCCGCACGGGTTGGCGTGCTTGATGATCGCCACCGTCGGCTGGTCGCCGTGGTCGTACGCCGCGCGGCGGGCCGCGTCGGTGTCGACGTAGTTGTTGTAGGACATCTCCTTGCCGTGCAGCTGCTCGGCGCGGGCGAGGCCGGCCGGGCCGAAGCCGTTGAGGTAGAGAGCGGCCTTCTGGTGCGGGTTCTCGCCGTAGCGCAGGACCGCGGACTTGTCGTAGGTGCCGCCGACCCACGCGGGGAAGCCGGTGCCCTCGGAGGTGTCGGTGAGCACGCTGCCCATCCAGGAGGCGACCTGGACGTCGTAGGTCGCGGTGTGGACGAACGCCTTGGCGGCCAGCGCCTTGCGCTCGTCATAGGTGAAGCCCTCGCCCTGCGCGGCCTCGAGGGCCCGGGCGTAGTCGGCGCCGTCGGTCACGATCGCGACCGAGGGGTGGTTCTTCGCGGCGGCGCGCACCATGGACGGGCCGCCGATGTCGATCTTCTCGATGCAGTCGTCGACGCCGGCGCCGGACGCGACCGTGGCGGCGAACGGGTACAGGTTGACCACGACCAGGTCGAAGGGCGCGACCTCGAGCTGCTCGAGCTGGGCGACGTGGTCGGGCAGGCGCCGGTCGGCGAGGATCCCGGCGTGCACGCGCGGGTGCAGCGTCTTGACGCGACCGTCGAGGCACTCCGGGAAGCCGGTGAGGTCCTCGACCTTGGTGACCGGGAGGCCGAGCGACTCGATGAGGGCGGCCGAGCCGCCGGTCGACACGAGCTCGACGCCAGCGGCGGCGAGGCCCTTGACCAGGTCGTCGAGACCGGTCTTGTCGAAGACGGAAACCAGGGCACGCCTAATGGCGATCCGGTCAGGCGTGGCGGACATCGAGGGGCTCCTCATCGGTCGGTGGTCTCGATGAGGGCACCCAGGCGATCGATGCCGACTCGTCACTCCCTGGTGGTGGCCCACCTGCGCCAGTCGTGTGCCCTCAGTCTATCGACCTTCAGCCTCCCAGCCGAACCCGCCGGCCGTCGACCGCGAAGCCCTCCCGGGCCATCCGCCCGACCGACTCGACGAGCATGGCGCGCTCGGCGACCTTGATCCGCTCGTGCAGGGTCTCGACCGAGTCGTCGTCCTCCACCGGTACGACGGCCTGGGCCACGATCGCGCCGGTGTCGACGCCGGCGTCGACGACGAAGAGCGTCGCGCCGGTGACCTTCACGCCGTACTCGAGGGCGTCGCGCGGCCCGTGCATCCCGGGGAAGGACGGCGACAGGGCCGGGTGCGTGTTGAGCGTGACGCCGCCGAAGCGGGCCAGGAACTTGTCGCCCACGAGCTTCATGAAGCCGGCGAGCACGACCAGGTCGGGCTCGAAGGCACCGACCTTGTCCGCGAGCGCCCGGTCCCAGTACTCACGGCTCGTGTGGTCGCCCACCTTCGCCACGAAGGTCGGGATGCCGGCGCGCTCGGCCCGGCGCAGGCCCTCGATGTCGTCGCGGTCCGCACCGACGGCGACGACCCGGGCGCCGTAGGACGGGTCGGCCGCGGCGTCGAGGATCGCCTGGAGGTTGGTGCCGGAGCCCGACACGAGGACGACGAGGCGGGCGGTCACGGAGCGTGAGTCTACGGGCGCCGGGGCAGACGGTCGCGCACGGCGCCGAGCCTGGAACGCACCCAGCCGTCACCGTCGCGCTGCCACCAGCAGACCAGCAGCGCCCCCACGACCCCGCCGATGCCGAAGGACGTGATCGCGTGCAGCAGCACCTCGAAGGTGTAGGGCCCCACGTCCGCCATCCGGCCGGGGCCGACGGCACCGCCGGCGAAGACCGTGAGCAGGGCGAGCACGACGCCGGCCGAGATGCCGCCCGCGCACCCGCGGATCGCGGCCTGGTCCCAGGCCAGCACCGGCCGGTCGCGCTGGACCCGTCCGGCCACGTACGCCGCGAGCAGGACGGGGGTGACCATCAACCACTCGGTCCACCACGGCTGCGCGCCCTGGTCGGGCAGCGCGGCGAGCAGGGGGAACATCGGCAGCGGACCGAGCACGACCACGCTGGTCGAGACGGTCGTGCCGGTGCCGACGGTGAAGCCGGGACCGAGCAGGTAGGAGCTCGAGAAGAGGACCGCGTTCGGCAGCACCAGCACCGTGACGAGCAGCATCAGGGTGATCGCGCCGGCGTCGGCGTGCAGCTGGGAGACCACGTTGGCCGCGGTCGAGAAGTCGAGGACGAAGGCCACCGCGAGGGCCACCAGGCTCATCGCGAACCACAGGCCGAGGATCCGGCGGGCGACGAGGGCCGAGTCGCGCACGGCGGCGGGTACGACGGGCAGCCAGATCGCCGCGCGGCCGGAGCCGAACGCGATCGCCGTACCGCCCACCCCACCGGCGATCAGCAGCGACCACAGGACCACCCGGGTCGGGTTCGGCGAGGAGGCCGCGGTCGAGGCGACCGCGGCGGTGAGGACGCCGACCACGGCGTAGCCCACGGAGAACAGGCCGGCCGCCAGCGGCACGGTCCAGTCGCGGGCGCCGTCGGCGATCCGGTCGGCGTCGGGCCCGTGCCCGGAGACGGACTCCCCGACCCGGTGCCCGACCCGCCACGCGGTCCACGCGCAGAGCAGGGTCAGGCCGATCGGGAGAGCCGTGATCCGGATGCCCTCCACCGCGACCGTCGAGCCGTGCGCGACCAGCCAACCGTGGGCGCCGACGCGGAGCGCTCCGCTCGGGCTGCCCTCGCCGCCGGCGTCGGTGAGGAACCAGCCGACGACGGCCAGCGCCATGCACACCAGCAGCGGTCCCCCGGCGGCCAGCGCGCCGCCGAGCGTCGCGGTCGGGACCAGGGGGCGACTGGTGGCCAGCTCGTGCCGCAGCTCGGCGTCGCTGCGGGCCGTGCCCTTGCCGGATCGTCCGGTGGCACGGCGCGCCGGCGAGGACTGGAGCGACGTCATGGTCCGTCCATCTTCACGCCGCGACCCCGCCGGATCGGGGCTGCCACGCCGACACGATCCCCTGTCGGGCCTGAGAATCGGCTGAAGTGACGTCCGCAACGGTGCTGCGGTTGGAGCGCGGTCGCCCTGTCGTCGTACGGTGGTCCGGCCATGACCGAACCGCCGTCCTTCGTCAGCAGCAGCGACCTCGCCGCCGGCTTCGACGACTTCTACAAGGACGCGCGCGACCGGCTGCTGCTCCAGACCTTCGCGCTCACCGGTGACCTGACCGCCGCGCGGAGCGCGGTGCGGGAGGCCTTCGTCGTCGCCTGGCACCACTGGCGCAAGACGTCGCGACTCGACGACCCCGAGATGTCGGTCCGGCCCGCCGCCTGGCGCCGGGCACTGCGGCGCAGCAGCACCCGCCCGTGGCACCGCAAGAAGGACCTCGACCCGGCCAGCCGGGCCGTGCTGGAAGCGCTCGCGGCGCTCCCCCTGGCCCAGCGCAAGGCACTGCTCCTCACCCAGCTGGCCGCCGTCTCCATGGACGAGATGGCCCACGAGGTCGGGCTCCCGCTCGAGTCGGCCGAGCGCGAGCTCCAGCTCGGCGCCGCCCAGCTGGCGATGCAGCTGGAGATCCCGACCTCGGCGATCCCGCTGTCGCTGAGCTCGCTGTCCACGGTCACCCGGACGGTCACCTGGCCGCGGGTGACGATCATCCGCCGTGCCGGCAGCGCCCGCCGCCGCGCGCACACGATCATCGGGGCCACCGCCGCCGTCACCGCGCTCGTCGCCGGAGGCGCGGTCGCCACCGACGCCACCGGCGTCCGGCCCTCGCTCGACCGGGCACCCCTCCCCTCCGCGACCGCCCCCGCGTCGTCCGGCCCCGCGGTCAACGCGCTGCCCGCGACGTCGCTGCTCGAGCTCGACGGTGTCCGCGCGGTGCTCGGCGGCCGTGGCTGGACCCAGGGCGCGACGTCCGACAACTCCGCCGGCAACGGCCGCGTGCTCCCCTGCCAGCCCGACCGGTACGCCGACCCGAAGGGCACCGCCGCCTGGGAGCGCAGCTTCCGTGCGGGCGCGAAGACGCCCCGCACGGTCGTGCAGTTCGCCGAGGCGTCGCTGACCGACCGCCACGCGGCCCGGACCTACCGCCGGACCCTCGCCTGGTTCACCGGCTGCCCCACCCCCGACGACGACGCGTCGGCGGTCCCGCGGATCCAGCTGGTCAGCACCGCCGACGTCCGGGGCGTCGGCGACCAGGCCTCGCTCCTGGTGCTGCGCTCGCGCGCCGACAGGACTGTCTACGTCGTCGGCGTGGCCCGCACCGGCCTGTTCACCACGACGACCTCGCTCGCCAGCCGGATACCCGCCGGCAAGGCGGACCGCAAGGCCGCCGCCCGCCTGCTCGGGACCGCCGTCGGCCGGCTGTGCCAGCTCACCGACGGCGGCGCGTGCGCGACCGGCGCCCCGAAGGTGACCGAGCGGTCGGCGTACCCGGCCGGCAAGGTGCCGTGGATGCTCTCCGAGGTCGACCTGCCGCCGCTGAACCGCGACCAGGGACCGTGGGTCGGCACGCCCGTCGCCGCCCTGAAGGAGGACCGGATCGACTCCGGCGCCATCGGCTGCGAGACCGCGCACCTGTTCGGCACCTTCCGCGACCAGAGGATCCAGGCCAACCAGTTCCGCACCTTCGTGCTGAGCGCCGCCGACCTGCCGCCCGAGGTGGGCCTCACCCAGACCGTCGGCTCGCTGCCGGCCGGCGGTGCGCGCACCTTCGTCAAGCGCTTCCGCGAGCGGATGGCCCAGTGCCCCGACCTCGACGCGAGCGCCGGCACCGAGGTCGACGAGCTCGCCGCCACCACGACCACCTCCACGGCGCTGTCCGCGTGGCACCTGAGCACCGCGCTGCCCGGCGACAGGACGGTCGAGTACGACGTCGCCGTGCTCCGCCGCGGCACCTCCCTCGCGGTCGTGGTCTACGTCGCCGCTCCCCGCGCGCGCATCGACGACGAGGACTTCGTCGCGCTCGCCCGCCGGTCCCTCGACCGCCTCGGCCGGATGGCGGCCCACGCCGGGTGACGCGGCGCCCGCGAACCGGTAGGAATTTCCTCCAGGTCCGTGCAACCGGGTCCGGGTCCCGGGCGTATCCCTCCTGACAGCCCCGGACGGGGCACCGGATCGGTCCGAGAGGAGGGTCGGCGTGGAAGCCAGTGAGTTCGACGAGTTCTACACCGCGTCGTTCCGCAGGGTGACCGGCCAGGTCTACGCGATGATCGGTGACTTCGAGGAAGCCACCGAGTGCACCCAGGAGGCGTTCGCACGCGCCTGGGCCCACCGTCGCAAGCTGGACAAGGCCGAGTACCCGGAGGCGTGGGTCCGCACCACGGCGTACCGCCTCGCGGTCAGCCGTTGGCGGCGGCGCAAGCGCGGTGAGCGCTCCCCCGACCGCGCCCTCCAGGGCGCCGGGGCGGTCGCCGCCGTGGACGAGTCGCACGTCGCGCTGGTCGCGGCGCTGCGCCAGCTCCCCGAGGCCCAGCGCCAGGCGCTGGTCCTCCACCACATCGCCGACCTCCCCGTGCAGCAGGTCGCTGCCGAGGTCGGCGTACCCGAAGGAACGATCAAGGCCCGGCTCAGCCGCGGCCGTGCCGCGCTCGCCGAGCTCCTGGCCGACGAGACCGGCCTTGCTGGAGGAGGGGTGACCCATGCCTGAGCACCACGACCCGATCGACGAGCTGACCCGTTTCGGGGCAGGGTTCGGCTCCGCCACTCCCGGAGGCGACATGCCCCTCAGTGCATCCGACGTCCGACGCCGCGGCGACCAGATCCGCCGCCGCCGTACCGCCCTGGTGGCGGGGGGCGCCGCGCTCGCCGTCGCCGCCGTCGCGGTCCCCGTGTTCGCGGTGATCGGCAACGGCAACCCGCGTGCCGACCGCGACAACGTCGCGGTGGAGACGCCCGTGCTCGCCCAGGGCGACCTGCTCCGCGACGCCGACACCCAGTACGAGATCGGCCGGCTCGGTGCCTTCCGCACCACGGAGACGTTCGAGGGCGACGGCCAGGCCGTCTACCTGCCGTGCCAGCAGGCGAGCCAGAGCTCGCTCGGCGCCACGAACAGCTTCACCCGGACCTGGACCTACCTGCCCGACCACCAGCCCGGCGACACCCTGGAGCCGGACATCACGAACGACGACCTCACCCAGATGGTCGCCGACTTCGAGACCGAGGAAGCCGCGCGGGCCGCCTACGACCAGTTCGCCGAGTGGATCGTCGACTGCGACGGACACCTGCCGGGGGCCGACGAGGTGCACGTCTCCCCGCAGGGCCGCACGGTCGAGGTGAAGGACGCCGACGCGGTGATCTACGACCTCAACTGGGGTCCGGTGCCGAAGAACCTCGACCCGACCGGCGACTTCGCCTACATCAGCGAGACCGGCCTGCTCCTCGAGGGGACCCGGATCTCGGTGCTCTCGGTGAAGATCGTGGGGATGGACTACAACTGGCTCGACGAGGACGGTGGATCTCCGGTCAAGCGGATGCTCCCCACCGTCGCCGAGCGGCTGGCACCCGGCGCCCTGAAGGACGAGCCGAGCGCGCCGACCACGACCGAGCCGGCCGAGGACACCACGACCACCGACCCCGGGACGACCGACCCCGTCATCTCCGACGACTTCCCGATCTTCGAGGGCTGGCCCGAGGATGCCGGCGACGGGGACGGCCGGGTCGGACCGGAGCGGACCGACGAGGCGCTCGGTCTCGAGGCCTGTGGCGTGACGGCGGACGACCCGCTCTACACGGACAGGATCACCGCCCGCTACGACAACGCCGAGGACTACCGCAGCCGCACTCTGACCACCTACGCCAGCCCCGACGAGGCCGTCGCCGCGGTCGAGGCGATCCGCAAGGTGTACGCCGAGTGCCCCGTCGGCCCGGTCCGCGACGACGGGTTCACCCCGAACTGGGCCGTCAAGGACACCCAGGTCGGCGGCCAGTCCTTCGCCGTCCTCGGCTGGGACGAGCTGGACGGCGCGGCGACGCCCTACGGCGACGTGACCCTCGTGGTCCGGCTGGGCAGCTCGGTGCTCGTGGTCGTCCACGCCGGCGAGGGTGGCGCCCCCGGCGGCGGCGACGACCAGCGAGCGGTCGACCAGATCGTCCAGGAGTCCGGAGCCGTCGTCTCGGCGATGTGCACGTTCACGGCCGCCGGCTGCTGAACCGCAACCGACGACGAAGGCCCGCCACCGTGGGGTGGCGGGCCTTCGTGCGGTGCTCAGTGCGTCAGAGCGACTGCAGGATCTCCCGCGCGAGGGCCGCGGTCGCGGACGGCGTCTTGCCGACCTTGACGCCGACGGCCTCGAGGGCCTCCTGCTTGGCGGCCGCGGTGCCGGCGGAGCCCGAGACGATGGCGCCGGCGTGGCCCATGGTCTTGCCCTCCGGGGCGGTGAAGCCCGCGACGTAGCCGACGACCGGCTTGGTGATGTTGTCCTTGATGTACGCCGCGGCACGCTCCTCCGCGTCGCCACCGATCTCACCGATCATGACGATGAGCTTGGTCTCCGGGTCGTCCTCGAAGGCCTGGAGGGCGTCGATGTGCGTGGTGCCGACGATCGGGTCGCCGCCGATGCCGATGGCGGTCGAGAAGCCGAAGTCACGCAGCTCGTACATCATCTGGTAGGTCAGCGTGCCCGACTTGGACACGAGACCGACCGGGCCCTTGCCCGCGATGGTGTGCGGCGTGATGCCGGCGAGCGACTCGCCCGGCGTGATGATGCCGGGACAGTTCGGGCCGATCATCCGGGTGGACTTGCCCTGCAGGTAGGACCACACCTCGGCGGTGTCCTGGACCGGGACGCCCTCAGTGATGACGACGATCAGCGGCATCTCGGCGTCGATGGCCTCGATGGCGGCGTCCTTGGTGAAGGCCGGCGGGACGAAGAGCACGGACACGTCGGCGCCCGTCTCCTTCATGGCCTCGGCGACCGTGCCGAAGACGGGGAGCTCGACGTCGTTGCCGTCGTGGTCCTTGTGGGTCACCGTGGTGCCGGCCTTGCGCGAGTTCACGCCACCGACGATCTGGGCGCCCGAGTCGAGCATGAGGGCGGTGTGCTTGGCACCCATGCCGCCCGTGATGCCCTGGACGATGATCTTGCTGTCCTTGTTGAGGTAGATGCTCATCTTCTTCTGCTCTCTATCTCAGGCGTTCGCCAGCTCGGCGGCCTTGTCGGCCGCGCCGTCCATGGTGTCGACCTGCGTCACGAGCGGGTGGTTCAGCTCGTTCAGGATCGCGCGGCCGGCCTCGACGGCGTTGCCGTCGAGACGGACGACCAGCGGCTTGGTCGCCTTGTCACCGAGGAGCTCGAGGGCGCCCTTGATGCCGTTGGCGACCTCGTCGCACGCGGTGATGCCACCGAAGACGTTCACGAAGACCGACTTGACCTGCTCGTCGTTCAGGATGACGTCGAGGCCGTTGGCCATGACCTGGGCGTTGGCGCCACCGCCGATGTCCAGGAAGTTGGCCGGCTTCACGCCGCCGTGGTTCTCGCCGGCGTACGCGACGACGTCGAGGGTGCTCATGACCAGACCCGCGCCGTTGCCGATGATGCCGACCTGGCCGTCGAGCTTGACGTAGTTGAGACCGAGGTCCTTGGCCTTCGCCTCGAGCGGGTCGGCCTCCTCGCGGATCTCGAACTGCGCGTGGTCGGGGTGGCGGACCTCGGAGGCGTTCTCGTCGAGCGAGACCTTGCCGTCGAGTGCCTCGAGCTTGTCGCCGGCGAGCCGCGCGAGCGGGTTCACCTCGACGAGCGTGGCGTCCTCCTCGACGAAGACCTTGTAGAGGTTCTCGATCATGGTGACGGCCTGCTCGAAGACGGGCTCCGGGAAGCCGGCCTCGGTGGCGATCTCGCGCGCCTTGGCGGCGTCGACGCCCTTGCCCGGGTCGATCGCGATCTTCTTGACGGCGTCGGGGTTGGTCTTCGCGACCTCCTCGATCTCGACACCACCCTCGACGGACGCGATGCAGAGGTACTGGCGGTTCGACCGGTCCAGCAGGAAGGAGAAGTAGTACTCCTCCTCCGGCGGGGTGGCCGGCGTGACGAGGACCCGGTTGACCGGGAGGTCCTTGATCGTCAGGTTCAGGATGTCCGTGGCGTACTGGAAGGCCTCGTCAGGGGTCTTCGCGAGCTTCACACCGCCGGCCTTGCCGCGGCCGCCGGCCTTGACCTGCGCCTTGATGACGGTCACGCCACCGATCTTCTCGGCGGCGGCCTTCGCCTCCTCGGCGGTCTCGACGACCACACCGATGGTGGTGGTCACACCGTGCTTCGCGAAGAGCTCCTTCGCTTGGTACTCCATCAGGTCCACTGAAACGTCCTCACATCTGGGTCAGAGGGTTGGTGCGCACCGTGGCACACCCCCGGGCACCCTAGTCCTGACCCGCGAGTAGGACGAGTCCGTGAGACGCGACGTGACACGGCTCACGAGCCGCGCACTGCTTCGCACGGCCTCACGACCCCCGCGCTGGTGCTCCACAGGTCGGGCCGGAGGATTTCGGAGCGAGGTTGCTATCGGATATGGTCGGCACGCATGTTTCACCCGGCTGTCACCGTGCAGCCACCTCTCTTCCGAGCCAATCGGGCGCCTCGGGTGGGTGTGGGTCGAAACCGGCCTGCACGATCGTCCCCCAAGGAGTCAGCAGTCGATGGGTAGCCACCGAGCGGATCACCGCGCGCCGCAACCCGCGCCTGCCTCCACGGAGTCCGGGAGCGCGTACGTCGGCAAGCGGGCCGCTCGTCGCCCCGTCGACACCGAGCAGCCGAGCACCTACGTCGGCAAGCGGGTCGCCCGCCCGGCCGAGCCGGTCGCGCCGGTCGTCCCTGCTTCGCCAGTAGTGCCGGTGGCCATCGGCCTGGACCGGGCGCCCACGGTCGAGCTCCCCGCGCTGCGCGACATCCCGCTCTTCGACCCGCTGGTCGACTCCTCGACGTCCCAGCTGCGCGCCATCCAGCCCGCCGGCAAGCGTCGCGCCGTACGCCATGCCGGCAGCCGCGGCCCCCTCTTCAAGGGCCTGCCCACGCTTCCCGTCGCCGTCGGCGTCGCGACCCTCGCGGTCGCGGTCGGCGGCGCTGTCGTCTCCGCCGACCCCCAGCTGGCCGCCAACGCCGACCGGGTCACCGCCTCCAACGCGATGACCGGCTCCTTCGGCAACGGCTCGGTCTCCGACCGGGTCGAGACGCTGAGCCGCGACTCCGACCGCGACGCCCTCCAGCAGGGCGGCGGTGACCTGAAGGACGCGGTCACCAAGATGGACGCGGAGCGCAACTCGGCCCTCGACAGCCTCGCCAAGGCCGCCGAGAAGGAAGCCGCCGAGATCGCGCTGAACCGCTGGACCCTGCCGCTGAAGAGCTACCGCCTCACCGCGACGTTCGGCGAGTACGGCCTCTGGTCGAGCTACCACACCGGCCTCGACTTCGCCGCCCCCGTCGGCACCCCGATCTACGCCGTCACCAACGGCACCGTCACCTCCGCGCAGTTCGACGGCGCCTACGGCAACAAGACCGTCCTCACCCTCGACGACGGCACCGAGCTCTGGTTCTGCCACCAGACCGCGTTCAACGTCTCCCCCGGCGACAAGGTCCGCACCGGTCAGCTGATCGGCTACGTCGGCGCCACCGGCCACGTCACCGGTCCCCACATGCACCTCGAGGTGCGCCCGGGCGGCGGCGACCCGGTCGACCCCGACGCT
Source organism: Nocardioides sp. Root240 (assembly GCF_001428825.1). Classification (GTDB taxonomy): domain Bacteria; phylum Actinomycetota; class Actinomycetes; order Propionibacteriales; family Nocardioidaceae; genus Nocardioides. Next base: position 581,405 of record NZ_LMIT01000013.1, read on the forward strand.
GCCCTGCGGCAGCACGGCGTCACGCCGTAACGCGCGACCGCCTAGAGCTTCTCCACCGGCGCGTACCTCAGCAGCAGCCTCTTCACCCCGTCGGACCCGAAGTCGATCGACGCGACGGACTTGTCCCCGGCACCCTCGACGGACACCACGGAGCCGAGCCCGAACGAGTCGTGGGTGACCTTGTCGCCGGGCGCGAGGACCGGGATGGCCCGGGACGGCTTGGACTTCGAGGCGGCGTCGGCGCGGGCGGCGGCGGAGCTGAAGTTGCGGCGGCCGGCGGCGGTGGGGGCGCCGAGGCGGTTGCCGGAGGGGCCGCTGTCGTCGTAGCGGCCGGCGGAGCCGTAGGCGGGGCGGGACCAGCGCGTCTGGTCGGCCTCGGTACGACGCCAGTCGACCAGGTCGATGGGGAGCTCGGTGAGGAAGCGGGAGCCCGGGTTGTGGGCGGGGGCACCCCAGGCCGAGCGGACGACGGCGCGTGAGACGTAGAGCCGCTGGCGGGCGCGGGTGATGCCGACGTAGGCCAGGCGTCGCTCCTCCTCCAGCTCGGGCCGGTCGCCGAGGGCACGCGAGTGCGGGAAGACGCCGTCCTCCATGCCGGTGAGGAAGACGACGGGGAACTCGAGGCCCTTGGCGGTGTGCAGGGTCATCAGGGTGACCACGCCGTTGTCGGCGGGGGCGTCCGGGTCGTCCGGATCGGGGGCGTCGGGGATCTGGTCGCTGTCCGCGACGAGGGCGACCCGCTCGAGGAAGTCGGAGAGGCCGGGCTCGACGGTGCCGGCGTCGACGTCAGCGGGGTCGGCGGACGGCCCGGCGACGGGGTCCTCGGCGAACTCCCGGGCGACGGCGACGAGCTCGCCGAGGTTCTCGATCCGCGTCTCGTCCTGCGGGTCGTCGGACTGCTCCAGGCTGACGAGGTAGCCGGAGCGATCGAGGGCGGTCTCGAGGATCACGTCGGGGCGCTCGCCGGCGGCGACCATCTGCTGGAGGTCCTGGACCATCGCGACGAAGGACTCGATGTTCGTCTGGCTGCGGGTGGCCAGGCCGGGGGCGTCGCCGGCGCGCTGCAGCGCCTCCCAGAAGGTGATCCGCTCGCGCTCGGCGAACAGGTTCACCGCCAGCACGGCGCGGTCGCCGATGCCGCGCTTGGGGGTGTTGAGGATCCGGCGCAGCGAGACCTGGTCGTCGGGGTTGACCAGCATGCGGAGGTAGGCGAGGGCGTCACGGATCTCGCGCCGCTCGTAGAAGCGCACCCCGCCGACGACCTTGTAGGGCATGCCCGTGCGGATGAAGATCTCCTCGAACACGCGCGACTGCGCGTTGGTCCGGTAGAAGACCGCGACGTCGGAGGGCTTGAGGTCACCGGCGTCGGTGAGCTTGTCGATCTCGCCGGAGACGAAGCGGGCCTCGTCGTGCTCGTCGTCGGCGACGTACCCGACGATCTTCTCGCCGTCGCCGGCGTCGGACCACAGGCGCTTGGGCTTGCGGCTCTCGTTGCGCTCGATGACCGCGTTGGCGGCGCTGAGGATGGTCTGCGTGGAGCGGTAGTTCTGCTCGAGCAGGACGGTCCGCGCGTCGGGGAAGTCCTTCTCGAAGTCCATGATGTTGCGGATGTCGGCGCCGCGGAAGGCGTAGATCGACTGGTCGGCGTCGCCGACGACCATCAGCTCGGCGGGCGGCACCCGGTCGGCAGGTACGCCGTCGAGCGTGGTCGGGTCGTGCTCCTCGAGGTCCTGCCCGGACAGCTGGTGGATGAGGGCGTACTGCGCGTGGTTGGTGTCCTGGTACTCGTCGACCAGCAGGTGACGGAACCGGCGCCGGTAGGTCTCGCGGATCTCCGGCTTCAGCTGGAACAGCCGCACCGTCTCCATGATCAGGTCGTCGAAGTCGAAGGCGTTCGCCTCGCGCAGCCGCCGCTGGTAGGCCTTGTAGGCCGCGGCGTAGGTCTGGTCGATGCTGTTGCGGGCCTCGGCGGCCACCTCGTCGGGATCGCGCAGCTCGTTCTTCTGGTTGCTGATCCAGTGCAGCACCGGGCCGGGCTGGTAGCGCCGCGGGTCGAGTTCGAGGTCGTTGCAGACCAGGCTGATCAGCCGCTTCTGGTCCTGGGCGTCGTAGATCGAGAAGTTCGACTTCAGCCGCTCGTAGCCGAGGTGCTCGACCTCCTTGCGCAGGATCCGCACGCACGCGGAGTGGAAGGTGCTGACCCACATGATCCGGGCGCGGTTGCCCACCAGGTCGGCGACCCGCTCCTTCATCTCGGCCGCGGCCTTGTTGGTGAAGGTGATCGCCAGGATCGAGCCCGGGTGGGCCTTGCGGACCGCGATCAGCCAGGCGATGCGGCGGGTGAGCACCCGCGTCTTGCCGGAGCCCGCGCCGGCGACGACGAGGAGCGGCGAGCCCTCGTGCTTCACCGCCTCGCGCTGGGGGTCGTTGAGGCCCTCGAGGAGGGTCTCGGCGGTCAGGGCGGACGGCGCGGCGGAGGTCTCAGACATGCTTCCGCCAGCCTACGGCGCCCCACCGACGCCGTACGAGCCGAGGCTCAGCTGCTGTGGACGGGCGACCACAGGACCGCGATGCAGACCTCCGCGATCGCGAGCACGAGCAGCCCGGCCCACAGGCCGTTGGGGATCTTCGCCTTGCGCATGTTGGCCATGACGAGCACCAGCAGGACGAGCCCGATCGTGAGCTTCACGCCGACCTTGGCGTGGTTGACCGGGTCGTCGCCGCCCTCGAGGACGCCGACCAGCAGCAGGCCCGCGAGGAAGGCGGTGCCGACGCCGTCGCGCATCACGCCGGTGACCTTCTTGTCACCGGGGCCGACCTGCGCCAGGAGGCCGCCGATCAGTGCCGAGAACCCGAGGATGTGGGCGATGAGCAGGATCAGGCGCAGGGTCTCCATGGCCGAACTCTATGCGGTACGACGGGCGGATCAGCGCCCGGTCGCGCTGAAGTGCTGGTAGTCCTTCAGCGAGCTCCACGAGCCGCCCCAGGTCCACCCGATCCGCGTGAAGGCCCTGACGACGACGTCGCCGGGATGGATGATCCCGGGCTGCGTGCGGGTCCGGTCGAGGTACGCCGACGCGCGCTCGGGCAGCACCAGGTCGCCCTTGCTGTACGGGTTGAGGAAGGGGTTCACGTCGACCGCGAGGCCGTAGGCGTGCGCCGACCACGACGTCTGGCCGCGGGCCGCGCGGCACACCAGCCCGGCCGTGTTGTTGCCGTCGCCGGTGGGCGGCGCCTCGAGGTCCGCCGTCGTGGGGAGCCGCATCTCCTCGATCGGGTACGACGCCCGGAACAGCGTGCGGAACACCGACACCACGTTGTCCGCCTGGTCGGCGGCGACCACCAGCTCGCCGGTGTGCACGCCGCCGTCGAAGCCCCGGAAGGTCAGGTTCAGGTAGGCCAGGTAGGCCAGCGCGACCGGGCACGCGGGCGACCAGGTCGCCCCCATGCGCGTGCGGATCGCGGGCGTCACGGCCCCGACCGTCGCGTGGAACCGCCCGTCCGCGGGCGGGGGCAGCAGGTCCGTGGTGCGGAAGCGCCGCACGCGCAGCGCCTTCGGCGTCGGCAGGACCTCGCCGAAGCCGTCGGCGGTGCGGGGCAGCGCGTGGACACCCAGCTCCCAGGCGGAGTACCGCGGACCCGGGTCCGCGGGCGCGCTCGAGCTCGGCGTACCCGCCGTCGTCGGCGCGGGGGCCGGCTCGGGCGTGTCCGAGCAGCCCGCGAGCAGCACCGCCGCGGCAACGGCCGCGGCGAGCGCCCTCACAGCAGCCGCCGGTCCGATGCCCACCGGGTCAGCTCGTGGCGCGAGGACAGCTGGAGCTTGCGCAGCACCGACGACATGTGGGTCTCGACCGTCTTGATCGAGATGAACAGCTCCTTGGCGACCTCCTTGTAGGAGTAGCCGCGGGCGATCAGCCGCATCACCTCACGCTCGCGCTCGGTGAGCCGGTCGAGGTCCTCGTCGACGCTGGCCAGGTCGGCGGAGAGACCGGCGCCGGCGAAGGCGTCGAGCACGAAGCCGGCCAGCCGCGGGGAGAACACCGCGTCACCGTCGGCCACGCGGCCGATGGCGTCGACCAGCTCGGGGCCGGTGATCGTCTTGGTGACGTAGCCCCGGGCGCCGCCGCGGATGGTGCCGATGACGTCCTCGGCGGCGTCGGAGACCGACAGCGCGAGGAAGCGGACCTCGGGGTCGTTGACCCGCCGGATCACCTCCACGCCTCCGCCACCCGGCAGGTGCACGTCGAGCAGCACGACGGACGGCCGGTGGGTCGTCACGGCCGCCACCGCCTCGTCGACGTCGGCAGCCTCGGCCACCACCTCGACGCGTCCCGCGCCGGTCGTGGCGAGCTCGGCGCTGACGCCGCGACGGAACATGGCGTGGTCGTCGACGACCACCACGCGCACCGGGTCACTCATCGGACTCCTTCGATCGTCGGTCCAGGTGCAGCCGGACCTCTGTGCCCTCACCCGGCGCCGAGCGGATCTCGGCCCGGCCGCCGTGCCGTTCCATGCGGTCGATGATGCTGCGTCGTACGCCGAGCCGGTCCTCCGGGGTGGCGGCCGGGTCGAAGCCGGCTCCGCGGTCGCGGACGAAGACGTCGACACCCGTCGGCGTGATCTCGGCGTACACGTCGACGCGGGGTACGCCGGCGTGCTTGGCCGCGTTGGTCGTCGCCTCCCGTGCCGCGAGCACGACCGGGCGCAGGTGCTCGTCGTAGTCGCAGTCACCGACGGCGACCACGTCGACGGTGATGCCGTAGGCGTCCTCGATCTCGGCGGCGGCCGCCCGCAGCGCGCTCGCCACCGTGGCCTCGTCGAGGGACTCGCCGGCGTACAGCCACGCCCGCAGGTCGCGCTCCTGGGCACGGGCGAGGCGGGCGGCGTCGGCCGGGTTCTTCTGGATGAGGGCGAGGGTCTGCAGGACGGAGTCGTGCAGGTGGGCGGCCACGTCGGCGCGCTCCTGGGTGCGCACCCGCTCCTCGCGCTCCTGGCCGAGCTCGGTCATCAGGCGGTAGACGAAGGGACCGGCCACGATGCCGATGCCGCCGACGGCGAGAACCACCGCGAGGGTCGCGTCACGGGCCACCGACAGCGAGCCGTCGCGCAGCGTGAAGAGCACCATCGCGATCACGACGAGACCGAGGCCGACGGCGATCCGCGCCCACGCCGCCCAGCCGCCACCGCCGAGCACGACCCGGACCGGGTCGACCTTGCCGGTCGCGTCGAGCCACCGCTCGCGCTGCGCCTCGTCGGCCTGGCGCCACAGCAGCGCGACACCGGCGACGGCGATCGCGAGCGGCCAGACCCACCAGCCGGTGCCGAGCACCGCACCGGTCGCGAAGACCGCGCCGACGCCCAGCGCGGACAGCGTGATGACCGGGCCGACGTCGGAGAGCCGGCGGCCGCGACGCCCGGGGCGGCGGCCGTCACGGCTCGCGCTCTCCAGTCCGGGCGCGAGCATCGACGGCGGGGGTCCGGCCGGGAGCATGGCCCACAGCACGGCGTACGCCGCCACGCCCGAGCCGCCGACGAAGGTCGCGACGACGAAGGCCACCCGCACCCAGAGCACCGGGACCGCCAGGTGCTCGGCCAGTCCGGCCGCGACGCCGCCCAGCACCGGGTTGCGCAGGTCGCGCCACGCACGGCGCACGTCCCGGGCTGCGGAGGCAGCCGGGGGCGCGGGGGCAGCGGTCGTGGTCATGGTGCATCCATCGTCACACAGCGGTCCGTGCGGGAGCAGGGGTAAGAACCCTGACCGGACCCTGAGCCGGACCCGGGGTGGATGCGGCAGGATCAGGGCACTCCCCGATGGTTTCGTCCCGTCCCGACGTTCAGGCTTGGCACATGAGTTCACCGCACGACACCGAGACCGGGAGCGAGCCCGGCCCCACCGGCCCCCGCGTGACCCGCGACGAGGTCCGCGACCTCGGCCGCCTGCGCCGCAGCCGGACCGACCGCAAGGTCTCCGGCGTCGCCGGCGGCATCGCCCGCCACCTCGACATCGACCCCCTGCTGGTGCGGGTCGCGTTCGTGATCCTCACCTTCTTCGGTGGCGGCGGCCTCATCCTGTACGGCGTCGCGTGGGTCCTCGTCCCCGAGGAGGACACCGGCGACACGGTCATCCGCACCGAGGAGGGCGTCCGCACGGCGGCGCTGATCATCGCGGGCGTGCTCGCGGTCGCGTCGGTCATCGGCGACTCCGTCGGCGGCATGGACTTCCCCTGGCCCCTGATGGTCGTCGGCCTGGTCCTGCTCGTCGTGTTCGGCAGCAAGCAGGCGAAGGAGAACCGCGCCGGCCACCTCGGTGGGCCCGCCGTGCCACCACCTCCGCCGGGCGCCGCCGACCCGACGTACGAGGGCTACCGGCCCTGGGTGCCGCCCACCCCGGCCCCGCCGTGGCGGAACGTCGACCCCCGCAAGCGCGGCCCGATCCTGTTCCCGTTCGCCCTCGCGCTGGCCGTCCTGGCCCTCGGCGTGGTCGGCACGATGGACCTCGCGGGAGTCGACGTCGCCGTGTCGGCGTACCCGGCGACGGTGCTGGGCGTGGTCGGCGTGATGCTCCTGGTCGGCGCCTTCTACGGCCGCGCCGGCGGCCTGATCCTCGTCGGCCTGCTGGCCGCAATGGCCACCGCGGGGACCTCGGTGGTCGGCAACCACCACATCGGGCAGATCGCCCCGACCATCGACACGGCCGACGAGCTGAAGGGCAGCTACGAGCTCGGCGTCGGCGAGATCGTCATCGACCTGACCGACCTGCCCGAGAGCGAGCTCGAGGCGCTCGACGACAGGAAGCTCGAGCTCGACGCCCGGATCGGCCACATCCGCGTGGTCGTCCCCGACGACGGCCTCAAGGTGGACGTCGACGCGCAGATCACGGCCGGCGAGGTCGTGCTCTTCGACCAGAAGTCGGACAGCGCCGACAAGGCGACACACGAGACCGACGACCCCACCGACCCGACCCTCACCATCGAGGCCGACATGGTCCTCGGCCAGGTCGAGGTCCTGACCGAGAAGGAAGCGGCATGAGCACCCACGAGCAGGACGCCACCGGGCGTCGCACCGGATGGCACCCCGTCAACACCGGCCACCTGGTGATGGGCGTCGCCTTCGTCGGCCTGGTCGTGGTGTGGGCGCTGGTCACCGGCGACGTGGTCGAGATCGAGCACCACGGCTGGATGATGGGCCTGCCGTGGCTCGCCGCCGGCGCCGTCGGACTGGTCGCCACCGTGCTGCGCGGGGCGCGCCACCACGACCACCCCGACCACCCCGACCACCCCGACCACCGCTCGGGCACCATGCACGGGTGGCAGTAGAACTCCCCCGGCTCCCCCGCCTGACCTCCCTCCCAGCGCTCGACCACCCCGAGCTCGTCGCGCCCCCGGTCGCGGCCGCCCTGGCCTCCTGGCCGGGGGCGGCGGGCGTCGCCGTGGTCGAGATCGACCCGGAGCTCGCCGACACGGCCGCGATGAGCGCGGCCTACGACGTACCGATGGAGGCCGGCGCCAACTGCGTCCTCGTCGCGGGCAGGCGCGAGGGCGACGAGCGGATCGCGGCCTGCCTGGTCCGCGCCGACACCCGCGCCGACGTCAACCACACGGTCAAGCGGCTGCTCGACGTACGCAAGCCGTCCTTCCTCCCGCTCGAGCGGGCCGTCGCCGAGTCGGCGATGGAGTACGGCGGCATCACCCCGGTCGGTCTCCCCGAGGGCTGGCGACTGCTGGTCGACGCGCGGGTCGCGGACATCGACGTCGCGGTCATCGGGTCGGGCCTGCGACGCTCGAAGCTGCTGGTCCCCGGCAGACTGCTCGCACAGCTCCCGCGCGCCGAGGTCGTGGAAGGCCTCGCCGGCTGACAACCTTTCGCCACCCCTCACCGCTTTGGACAGGTGAGAGGAGTGCCGATGGAGCGAACGGTGGTGGACGCGATGCCGCTCGAGGCCGTGCCGGACGACGGGTTCGACGGCTTCGTCGCTGCCCGCGGCGACGCCCTCTGGCGCTCGGCATGGCTGCTGACGGCCGACCGGCACGGCGCCGAGGACCTGGTCCAGACCGCGCTGGCGAAGTCGTGGCGGGCCTGGGAACGGGTCGGCCCCGACGGCTTCGAGGCCTACGTCCGCCGCGTCATGTACACCACCTACGTCTCCTGGTGGCGGCGCAAGTGGCGCGGTGAGCGACCGACGGAGCACCTGCCCGAGCAGGCCGCCGCGGCCGAGGACCGGGACACGCGCAACGACCTGGTCGCCGCCCTCGACCGGCTGCCCCGAGGGCAGCGGGCCGTGGTCGTGCTCCGGTACTTCGAGGACCTGACCGAACAGCAGACGGCGGCGGTCCTCGGGATCGGCGTCGGCACCGTGAAGAGCCAGTGCTCGCGGGCACTGACCGCCCTGCGCTCCTCTCCCCACCTGCGACGAGAGGAGTCCAGCGATGACTGACGAGAACTGGCTGCGCGACGGACTGGCCGACGCCGTCCCCACGCCGCCCGCCTCCCCCGACCGGGCCGACGGTGCCCGGGCGATGGCGCGTCGCGCCCGTCGTACGACGGCCGTGGTGATCGGCGGCGCGGCGGCCTCCGTGCTGGCGGTGGCCGGCGTGGTCGCGGTCGTGAGCGGCGGCGAGGGCTCACCGCACGACGCCGACGACGTGGTCGCCGCGTCGCCGTACGACGCCCCGGCCTGCCCGGCCTCCCCGGTCGACGCCCGGACCCAGGTCGGTCCCGACCACGTGCCCGACGGCGCGAGCTCGGTGCGCCTGTGCGCCGGCAACGGCAACCCGATCGAGGTGCCCGTCGACGCCCTGGTCACCGGCGTCGACGAGGTCGCCGAGGCGGTGAACGGGTTGCCGACGGCGGCCGCCGACCAAGGCTGCACGATGGAGCTCGGTCCCGGCTACCAGCTGGTCTTCGCCTACTCCGACGGCCCGCCGGTGGTCGCGTCCGGCGACCTCTACGGATGCCGGCCCGTCGTCGTCCACGGCGTCGAGCGCACCGGGGCGGACGTGCCGTGGCAGCGCTTCATCGACCTGCTGCGCGCCCAGCGCGAACGACTCCGCCCCCAGGCACCGGACGCGTCGCGGATCGACTGCGCGGCCCAGCCCGCCTCCCCCACGCTCGGCCGGGCACAGGACCTCGCCGTGGCCGCGGTGTGCGTCGGCGACGGCACACCGGCGACGGTCACGGACGACGAGCTCGACCTGCTGCTGGGCGACATGGCCGCGCACACCACGAAGAACGCGGGCTACGTCGACTGCGCGTCGTCGCCGCCGTTCCCCCGCATCGTCGGGCTCACGACGTGGGGGGACCGGGTCGAGATCCGGTCGGACTGCGGCGACAGCTGGTTCTCGGTCGACGACGCCACCAACAGCATCTGGCAGCCGAGCCCCGCGGCTGCTCCGATCATCGAGCGGCTGGTCGCGGACGCCCGGTGAGCTTGCTCAGTGGTCGAGGCCGGTGACCCGGATGCCGGAGTGGATCTTGTACTTCCGGTTGATCGAGATCAGCACCGCCGTGAAGGGCTCCAGGACGCGAGCGAGGCGGAGCTTGCCGCCGTCCACACCCGGACGACCGGTGACGGAGGCGGCGAGGTCGATCGCGACCTGCTTGCCCTCGACCGAGTCACCCACCACGATCACGTCCTCGTCGAGGAACTCGTCCTCGCTCCACAGGCCGATCGCGGAGACGTTGTGGAACGCGCCGACGACGGTGGCCTCGGGAGCCAGCTCGGCAGCGGACTCGGCGGCCGAGCCCTCACCGCCGTTGATCACCTGACCGTGCGCGCCGCGCTTGTCGAAGGCGAGCGGGTTGACGCACGAGATGACGGTCTTGCCGGCCAGGTCGGCCGCCAGGGAGGCGACCAGCTCGTCGTGGCCGTCGTACGGCACGGCGAGCAGCACCACGTCGGCCGCGGCGATCGCGTCGGCGTTGGCGGCACCGCGGGCAGTCCCGGCGCCCTCGACGGAGGTCAGGCGCTCGGTCACCTCCGCGGCCACGGCCTCGGCCTTCTCGGCGGCGCGGGAGCCCAGGACGATGTCGTGGCCGTGGCGCGCGAAGCGGTAGCCCAGGCCCTTGCCCTGCGGGCCGGTGCCACCGATCACGGCGACGGTGTGGCGGGGAGAGGTCTCAGAAGTCACGCTTCCTCCTATCACGGCGGCGCGTGGCCGCTCCGGCGACGGTCTCGTAGAGGGAGACCGTAGACATTGTGACAGTATTACTGTCACAGTTGTACTGGCGGGGTCGCCCCGCGCCCCTCACCGTCGAGTTCGGCGTCCGCGCCGGAAGGGATTTCCATGAAGCTCTCGATGCCCCTCGTCTACGCGGGCAACCCGCGCGAGTCGGCCGACCAGGTCGCCGCGCTGGAGAAGGCCGGCCTGGACACCATCTGGGTGGCCGAGCCGTACGGCTTCGACGCGCCGACCCTGATGGGCTACCTCGCCGCCAAGACGGAGACCGTCGAGATCGGCGCCGGCATCCTCAACGTCTACTCGCGCACCCCGGGCGCCCTGCTGCAGACCGCGGCCGGCCTCGACAACGTCTCCGGCGGCCGCGCGGTGCTGGGCCTGGGCGCGTCCGGTCCGCAGGTCATCGAGGGCTTCCACGGCCTGCCGTACGACCGACCGCTGACCCGCACCCGCGAGGTCATCGAGGTGCTGCGCGCCGGCCTGCGCGGCGAGCGCCTCGACTACCAGGGCAGGACCGTCCAGGTCCCGCTGCCCGAGGGCCAGGGCCTCGGCCTCGGCAAGCCGCTCAAGCTGCTCAACAAGCCCGAGCGCGCCGACCTGCCGATCTGGGTCGCGGCGCTCGGCGACAAGAACGTCGCGATGACCGCCGAGGTCGCCGACGGCTGGCTGCCCTTCCTGTACTACCCCGAGAAGGCCAAGGACGTCTGGGGCGAGCCGCTCGCCCGCGGCGCCGCGAAGCGCTCCGCCGACCTCAAGCCGCTCGAGATCTGCGCCGGCGGCATGGTCGCCATCGGCGAGGGCCCCGAGACCAAGGCCCTGCTCGACTTCATGCGCCCGCTCTACGCCCTGTACGTCGGCGGCATGGGCGCGCGCGACAAGAACTTCTACAACCAGCTCGCCTGCGAGTACGGGTTCGAGAAGGAGGCCAAGGAGATCCAGGACCTCTACCTCTCCGGCAAGAAGAAGGAGGCCGAGGCACTGGTCCCCCTCGAGTGGCTCGAGGCCGGCAACCTGGTCGGCCCGGCGTCGTACGTCCAGGAGCGGATCGCCGCCTTCAAGGAGTCCGGCGTCACGAACCTCTCCGTCTCCCCCGCGTCGGACGACCCGGCCGCGACCATCGCACAGATCAAGGAATGGGTGAGCTGATGCCCGAGCGTCCCAGCATCTACGAGACCGAGCACGAGGACTTCCGCCAGACCGTGCGCGCCTTCATGGAGCGCGAGGTCAAGCCCTTCCACGAGCAGTGGGAGAAGGACGGCGTCGTCAGCCGCGAGGTGTGGCGCAAGGCCGGCGAGGCCGGCATCCTCAGCTTCGAGGTGCCCGAGGAGTACGGCGGCCTCGGGATCAAGGACTTCCGCTACAACATGGTCGTCGCCGAGGAGTGCGCGCGGGCCGGGGCCAGCGGCCCAGGCTTCGCCGTCCACACCGACATCATCGTCCCCTACATCGTCGCCATCGGGAACGACGAGCAGAAGGCGCGCTGGCTGCCGGGCACCGTCAGCGGCGAGACCATCACCGCCATCGCGATGACCGAGCCCGGCGCGGGCTCCGACCTCCAGGGCATCCGCACCACCGCCGTCGACAAGGGCGACCACTACGTCCTCAACGGCTCGAAGACGTTCATCAGCAACGGCATCCTGTCGGACCTGGTGATCGTCGTCGCGCGCACCAACCCCGAGGCGGGCGCGCACGGCATCAGCCTGCTCGTCGTCGAGGAGGGCATGGAGGGCTTCACCCGCGGCCGCAACCTCGAGAAGCTCGGCCTCAAGGCGCAGGACACCGCGGAGCTGAGCTTCGACAATGTCATCGTCCCCAAGACCAACCTGCTCGGCGAGGAGGGCCAGGGCTTCGTCTACCTGATGCAGAACCTGCCCCAGGAGCGGGTCTCCATCGCCTGCATCGCCATCGCCGCGATCGAGCACACCCTCGACCTCACGCTCGACTACGTGAAGACCCGTGAGGCCTTCGGCAAGCCGATCGGCAAGCTGCAGAACACGCGCTTCACCCTGGCCGAGATGGCGACCGAGGCGTACGTCGCCCGTACCTTCGTCAACCACTGCGTCGAGCAGCTCAACAAGGGCGAGGTCGACACGGCGCTGGCGTCGATGGCGAAGTGGTGGACCACCGAGCTGCAGAAGAAGATCGTGGACCAGGGCGTGCAGATGCACGGTGGCTACGGCTACATGATGGAGTACCCCATCGCGAAGGCCTACGCGGACACCCGGATCCAGACGATCTACGGCGGCACGACGGAGATCCAGAAGGAGATCATCGGCCGGTTCCTCGGCCTCTGACCCCTCCCGCACGACGAACGACGGCCCCGGATGTCGAGATCCGGGGCCGTCGTTCGTCCTGTGTGTGGAAGAAGTTCCCGTCGGCCGATGATTCCGGGGTGATCTCAGGGTCACCTCCGGAGAAATCCCGATGCCGTTGTCGGTTCCCACTGGAAGAGTTCCCACCATGCACCGTCAGATAGCCGGAAAGCTCACCGGCCCCGTCACCAAGTGGATCGTCCTCGTCGCGGTCATCGTGATCGCCGGCGGACTTGCCTCCTTCGCGGGCAAGCTCATCGACGTCCAGAACAACGAGACCGAGTCCTGGCTGCCCGAGAGCGCCGAGTCGACCAAGGCCTTCCAGAAACTGGAGGCCTTCCAGGACCCCTACGACGTCGGCACGACCGTCGTCTACTACCGCGAGGCCGGACTGACTCCTGGCGACCTCGCGGCCATCGAGGAGGACGCCGCCGAGATCGCGAAGCTCGACGGCGTCTCCGACGTGATCTCGCCCAAGGGCGCTTCGTCCGCGGGCATCCCGACGCCATTCGTCTCCGAAGACGGCCAGGTCGCCAAGCTCGAGTTCACGGTCAACTACGGCGACAAGCTCTGGGAGGAGCTGCCCGACCTCAAGCCCGAGGTCGACAAGATCATCAAGATCGACGGCGTCGAGTCCTACCTCGCCGGCGCGGGCGGCCAGAGCGCCGACGCCGCGACGATCTTCTCCTCCGGCGACGGCAACCTGCTCCTCATCACGCTGGGTGTCGTCATCCTGATCCTGCTGGTGACCTACCGCAGCCCGATCCTCTGGCTGCTCCCGATCCTCAGCGCGGTCGTGGGCCTGGGCGCATCCATGGGCCTGCTCTACTTCCTCGCCAAGAACACCAGCCTCACCGTCAACGGCCAGACGCAGTTCATCCTGACGGTGCTGGTCATCGGCGCCGGCACCGACTACGCCCTGCTGCTCGTGGCGCGCTACCGCGAGGAGCTGAGGCGTCACGAGGACCGGCACGAGGCCATGGCGTTCGCGCTGCACCGCGCCGCCCCGGCCATCCTCGCCAGCGCCGCGACGGTCGTCGTGGGCCTGCTGTGCCTGATGTTCGCCGACCTCAACTCCACCGCAGGGATGGGGCCAGCCAACGCGGTCGGCGTCGCAGTGACCTTCGTGGTCATGGTGACCCTGCTTCCGGCCCTGCTGGTGATCTGCGGGCGCTGGGTCTTCTGGCCCTTCGTCCCGCGCCTCGGCAGCAAGGAGCCCACGGCGTCCGGCCTCTGGGCGCGCGTCGGAAACGCGATCTCGCCGCGACCGCGGATCGTCTGGGTCGGCACCGCCGCCGTCCTCGCCATCTTGTGCCTGGGCTTCCTGCGCCTGGACACCAGCGGCATCCCCAGCGACGAGCAGTACACCCAGGACCAGGACTCCGTCACCGGCCAGACCATCCTGATCGAGCACGGCCTGGTCGACGCCAGCACGCCCATCCAGGTGGTGGCCAACGCCGACAAGGCCGACGCGGTCGTCGCCGCCATGGAGGGCGTCCAGGGCATCGCGGCGCCGGTGAAGGTCGCGGAGAAGGACGGCGTCGCGCTCATCGTCGCCGAGCTCACCAGCGATCCCTACTCCGACAAGGCCTTCGACGCGGTCCATGCCGTGCGGGCAGCCGTGCACGACGTACCGGATGCGGATGCGCTGACCACGGGCATGTCGGCAGTGACCGTCGACATCATGGATGCCTCGTCGAGGGACAACAAGGTGATCATCCCGATCGTCCTGGGCGCGGTGCTGCTGATCCTGATCGGGCTGTTGCGGTCGATCGTGTCGCCGGTCCTGCTGATCGGCACGGTGATCCTGTCCTTCGGCGCCGCGCTCGGCATCTCGGGGCTGGTGTTCGACTTCCTCTACGGGCGCGAGCACACCGATCCAGGTTTCCCGTTGTTCGCCTTCGTGTTCCTCGTGGCGCTGGGCATCGACTACAACATCTTCCTGATGACCCGGGTCCGCGAGGAGGCGGCGATCCATGGCACGCGCAAGGGATCGCTGATCGCCCTGGCCTCCACGGGCGGCGTGATCACCTCGGCCGGGCTGGTGCTGGCCGCGACCTTCGCGATGCTCGGGACGATGCCGATGACCTTCACGCTGCAGCTCGGCACGACGGTCGCGCTCGGGGTCCTGCTCGACACGATCATCGTGCGGTCGGTACTCGTCACGGCGCTCAACCTCGACCTCGGCCGCAAGGTCTGGTGGCCGAGCAAGCTCGACCAGGCAGAGGCATCCACCGAGCAACCCCCGGCCGCCGAGCCGGACAAGGTGCCGGCGGGCGTCTGACCGCCTGACCCCACTGCTCCCACGGACCGGAACTTCCGGTCCGTGGGAGCAGTCCGTTGTCCAGTAGAACCTGTTCTACTTCTGACCCCGACCCGGTACCCTGAAGCAGTCATGACGGATGGTCCCACCCCCCAGCAGGTACGCCGCGCACTCGCGCGCGCGGAGCGCGGTGCTGCGCTCGACGTCGCCGAGGCCGAGGCGTTGCTCGCCGCGACCGGGGAGGAGCTGGACCGCCTGTGCGTGGTCGCGGCGCGGGTCCGCGACGCGGGCCTGGTCGCCGCCGGCCGGCCGGGCGTGGTGACCTACTCCCCCAAGGTGTTCATCCCGATCACCAAGCTGTGCCGGGACCGCTGCCACTACTGCACCTTCGTCGAGACACCGGCCCAGGCGGCACGCGAAGGTCGGGCGCCGTACCTCTCGCCCGACGAGATCCTCGACATCGCCCGCCAGGGCGCCGAGCTCGGGTGCCTCGAGGCGCTGTTCACGTTGGGCGACCGGCCCGAGGACCGGTGGCCCGAGGCGCAGGCCTGGCTCGACGAGCAGGGCTACGACTCCACCCTGGCCTACATCCGCGCGATGGCGATCCGGGTGCTCGAGGAGACCGGGCTGCTGCCCCACCTCAATCCCGGCGTGATGACCTGGGAGGAGCTCAACCGGCTCAAGCCGGTCTCCCCGTCGATGGGGATGATGCTCGAGACCACCTCGACGCGGCTGTTCGAGACCAAGGGCGAGGCTCACCACGGCTCCCCCGACAAGGACCCCGCCGTCCGGCTCCGGGTACTCGAGGACGCCGGACGCCACGGCATCCCGTTCACCACCGGCCTGCTGGTCGGGATCGGCGAGACGCTGACCGAGCGGGCCGAGACGATCTTCGCGCTCCGGGCCACGACCCGCGCGTACGGCGCCGTGCAGGAGGTCATCGTCCAGAACTTCCGCGCCAAGCCAGACACCGCGATGCGCCACGTCGACGACCTCGACCTGGCCGAGTACCGCGCCGCGATCGCGGTCACCCGCATCGTGCTCGGTCCGAAGACCCGGATCCAGGCGCCCCCCAACCTGGTCGACCTCACCGAGTGCAAGGCGCTGCTCGACGCCGGCATCGACGACTGGGGCGGCGTCTCCCCCCTGACCCCGGACCACGTGAACCCCGAACGGCCCTGGCCCTCCCTCGACCGGCTCCGGTCGATCACCGCGTCCTGCGGGTTCGAACTGAAGGCGCGGCTGACCGTGCACCCCGAGTACGTCGTCGGGTCGCTCCAGCGGGGCGAGGCGTGGATCGACCCGCGGCTGCACGCCCACGTGCGGGCCCTCGCGGCCCCCGACGGGCTCGCGGTACCCGAGGTCCGCCCGACCGGCCTGCCGTGGCAGGAGCCCGACCAGGCGCTCGAGTCCGCCGGCCGTACGGACCTGTTCGAGGCGGTCGACACCGAGGGACGTACTGCTGACCGGCGGTCCGACTTCGCGTCGGTCTACGGGGACTGGGACTCCGTGCAGGAGGCCGCCTCTCGCACCGGACTGATCGACGGCGCGCCTGCCGTGCTGCACGCCGAGGGCGGCGACGCGCTCCGCGCGGCGGAGGCCGATCCGGGCAACCTGTCCGACGAGCACGCGCTGACGCTGATGACGGCTTCAGGCGCGCTGCTCGAATCCGTCGTACGACTGGCCGACGACCTGCGCCGCGAGGTGGTCGGCGATCCGGTGACCTACGTCGTCAACCGGAACATCAACTTCACCAACGTCTGCTACGTCGGCTGCCGGTTCTGCGCGTTCGCGCAACGCAAGACCGACGCCGACGCCTACTCCCTGTCCTACGACGAGGTGGCCGATCGCGCCCAGGAGGCCTGGGACCTCGGTGCGACCGAGGTCTGCATGCAGGGTGGCATCGACCCCGAGCTGCCTGCGACCGCGTACTTCGACATCGCCGCCGCCGTGAAGAAGCGCGTGCCCGGCATGCACGTGCACGCCTTCTCCCCCATGGAGGTCGTCAACGGCACCGCCCGCACGGGCCTGTCGATCGAGGACTTCCTGATCAAGGCTCGCGAAGCCGGCCTCGGGTCCCTGCCCGGCACCGCCGCGGAGATCCTCGACGACGAGGTCCGCTGGGTCCTCACCAAGGGCAAGCTCCCCACCTCCACGTGGATCGAGATCGTCTCCACCGCACACCGCGTCGGCCTGCCCACCACCTCGACGATGATGTACGGCCACGTCGACAACCCCCGCCACTGGGTCGGCCACCTCAACGTACTGAAGGGTGTGCAGGACAAGGCCCAGGAGTTCGGCTCCGGTGGATTCACCGAGTTCGTCCCCCTGCCGTTCGTCCACACCAGCGCGCCGATCTACCTCGCCGGCGTCGCCCGCCCCGGCCCGACCCACCGCGACAACCTCGCCGTCCACGCCATGGCCCGGATCCTGCTCCACGGCCGCATCGACAACATCCAGACCTCCTGGGTGAAGCTCGGCGTCGAGGGGACCCGCGCCATGCTCAACGCCGGCGCCAACGACCTCGGCGGCACCCTCATGGAGGAGACCATCTCCCGCATGGCCGGCTCCGAGCACGGCTCCGCCAAGACGGTCGCCGAGCTCGAGGAGATCGGGGCCGGCATCGACCGCCCCGTCCGCGAGCGCACCACGCTCTACGGCGTGCCCGCGCGCGACTGACCCGCGCGGCCGTCGTACCGCCGGCAATTCCGGCGTCCTCGAGACGTTCAGGACCCTTCAGCGACCCCGGAAGCAGAAAATTTCGCCGAAGCCCTTTACGTGACCCTCATCACTCCATATGTTGTTCCAAACAACATATGGCCTGACGAGTAAGGTGCGCGATCCACGCCGCACCGGGCCTGGATCGCGAGGAGGCGGTTGGATGTTGATGCGCAGGAATGCTGCGATCACGGCAGTGGCAGGACTGGGCCTCGCCCTCTCCCTTGCTGCGTGCGGGAGCGACGACTCGGGCAAGGACAGCGGTGACGCCAAGACCGGCAAGATCGGCGTGATCCTTCCTGACACCAAGTCGTCGGTCCGCTGGGAGAGCGCCGACCGCCCCGCCCTCGAGGACGCCTTCAAGGCGGCCGGCGTCGACTACGACATCAAGAACGCCGAGGGCAACGCCGACAACATGACCAAGATCGCCGACGGCATGATCGCCGACGGCGTGACGGTGCTGGCGATCGTCAACCTGGACTCCGAGTCCGGCGCGGCCATCGAGGAGAAGGCCGCCTCGCAGGGCGTCAAGACCATCGACTACGACCGCCTCACGCTCGGCGGCTCGGCTGACTACTACGTCTCGTTCGACAACAACAAGGTCGGCGAGCTGCAGGGCCAGGGTCTCGCGGACTGCCTCGGCGACAAGGCCTCGAACATCATCTACCTGAACGGCTCGCCGACCGACAACAACGCGACGCTCTTCGCCGCGGGTGCGCACAGCGTGCTCGACAAGATCTCGAAGTACAAGGTCGTGGGCGAGCAGGCCGTCCCGGACTGGGACAACGACGAGGCCGTCACGATCTTCGAGCAGCTCTTCACCAAGGCGGGCGGCAAGGTCGACGGCGTGCTCGCGGCCAACGACGGCCTGGGCGGCTCGGCGATCTCGATCCTGGAGAAGAACGGTCTCGCCGGCAAGGTCCCGGTGACCGGCCAGGACGCCACCGTCGAGGGTCTGCAGAACATCCTCGCCGGCACCCAGTGCATGACCATCTACAAGTCGGCCAAGCTCGAGGCCGGCGCCCTCGCCGACGCGGCCATCGCGCTGGCGTCCGGCAAGGAGGCCGAGACCAACGGCACCACGCCGGACTCGACCGACAACAGCGAGGTCCCGAGCATCCTGCTCGACCCGCAGGCGATCACCAAGGACACCGTCAAGGACGTCATCTCCGACGGCGGCCAGTCCAAGGACGACGTGTGCACGGGTGACTTCGCCAAGCTCTGCACGGACGCCGGCGTCTCCTGACCGGAGACGCTGACGAGGGGCGCCCGGGCCCACCGGCCCGGGCGCCCCACCCCGCACCACCCATCCCGATCCCCGCCACCCTGGAGGCACAGGCATGACCGAACCGCTGCTCGAGCTGCGCGGTGTCAACAAGAGCTTCGGCGTCGTCCACGTCCTGCACGACGTCGACTTCGCCGTCTACCCGGGCCAGGTGACCGCCCTCGTCGGTGACAACGGCGCCGGCAAGTCGACCCTGGTGAAGGTCATCGCCGGGATCTACGGCCGCGACAGCGGCGACTACCTCTTCGACGGAGCCCCGGTCACCGTCCACGGCCCGCGCGACGTCGCCTCCCTCGGCGTCGAGGTCGTCTACCAGGACCTCGCGCTCTGCGACAACCTGGACATCGTCCAGAACATGTTCCTCGGCCGCGAGCTGCGCCGCTGGCCCGTCCTCAACGAGGCCGAGATGGAGTCGAAGGCGCGCGAGACGCTCGCCTCGCTGTCCGTGCGCACCGTGAAGTCCGTCCGCCAGCCCGTCGCGAGCCTGTCCGGCGGCCAGCGCCAGACCGTCGCCATCGCGAAGGCCGTGCTCTGGAACTCGAAGATCGTGCTCCTCGACGAGCCGACCGCGGCCCTGGGCGTGGCCCAGACCCGCCAGGTCCTCGACCTGGTACGACGCCTCGCCGACCGCGGCCTCGGCGTCGTCCTGATCTCGCACAACATGACCGACGTCTTCGAGGTCGCCGACCGCATCACCGCGCTCTACCTCGGTCGCGTCGCGGCCGACGTACCGACCTCCGAGGTGACCCACCGCGAGGTGGTCGAGCTGATCACGGCCGGCCGCAGCGAGAGTCACGGCATCTCCGAGTCCCCCGCGACGGCAGCGATCTGAGGGCCACGATGACCACCGAGACTCCTGAGACCACGCCCGCCACGCCCTCGTACGCGGAGGCGGACTTCGCCGTCGACAGCCACCGCGCCGGCACTCTGCGCGAGGCGGGCATCGACTACCTGAACCGGGTCCGCGGCGGCGACATGGGCTCGCTGCCCGCGCTGCTCGGCCTGCTCGTGCTTTTCCTCGTGTTCGGGCTGACCACCGACAGCTTCTTCACCAACCTCAACCTGGCCAACCTCACCGTGCAGGCGGCGCCGATCTGCGTGCTCGCGATGGCGCTCGTACCGGTGCTGCTGATCGGCGAGATCGACCTCTCGGCGGGCTTCGCCGGCGGCACCAGCGCCGCGGTCACCGCCCTGATGATCGTCGACCACGGCCAGTCGTGGCCGGTCGCCGTCGTCGGCGGGCTCGCGACCGGCGCCGTGATCGGCACGATCATCGGAACCGCCGTCGCCAAGCTCGGCATCCCGTCGTTCGTCGTGACCCTGGCTTTCTTCCTCGCCCTGCAGGGCGTGATGCTGAAGCTGATCGGACAGGGCGGCTCGGTCCGCTTCAACGACGAGGTGCTGCGCGGCCTCGCCATCAAGAACGTGCCGATCACCCTCGGCTGGGTCGCGGCGATCGCCATCGTGGTGCTCTACGTCGCAATCGCGCTCTTCACCTTCCGCCGCAAGGTCGCCCGCGACCTCGCCCGTCCGCCGTTCGGTCTCGTGCTGGTGCGGATCGGCGTCGTCGCCGTCGTGGTGCTCGGCCTGACGGCGTACTTCAGCGAGAACCGCAGCCGCAACCCGGTCTTCCCGATCGAGGGCATCCCGTGGATGGTCCCCGTCGTCATCGTGATCCTCATCCTGATGACCTTCCTGCTCAGCCGCACCACCTTCGGCCGGCACCTCTACGCCGTCGGCGGCAACACCGAGGCCGCGCGCCGGGCTGGCATCAACGTGATCTACATGCGGATCATGGCGTTCGTGCTGTGCTCCTCGCTCGCTGCGGTCGCCGGCATCCTGCAGGCCGCCTACAGCGGCAAGGTCTCGCCGGGCTCGGGTGGCGGCAACGTCCTGCTGTACGCGGTGGGTGCGGCCGTCATCGGCGGCACCAGCCTCTTCGGTGGCCGCGGCCGGGCGATCGACGGCGTCATCGGCGGCATCGTCCTGGCGACCGTCGACAACGGGCTGCCACTCCTCATCGAGGAGAGCTACGCCAACTACCTGGTCACCGGCGGTGTGCTGCTCCTCGCTGCGAGCGTGGACGCCCTCTCCCGGCGTCGGCGCTCGGCCAGCGGGGTCTAGCGTGGCAGGTGTGCGGACGGGGACCGGTACCAACCAGGAAGCGGTCCGCCGTCACAATCTCGGGACCCTGCTGCGCCACGTGCACGACTCGGGCGAGGTCTCCCGCGCCGAGCTGACCGCCCGGATGGGCCTCAACCGCTCGACCATCGCCGCCCTGGTCAGCGAGCTGGACACCCTCTCCCTCATCGAGCACGCCTCCCCCGCGACCGAGCGTCGCGGGGCGGGGCGGCCCTCGGCGGGGGTCCGGATCCGGGACGACGGTCCGTACGTCGTCGCCGTCGACCTCGGCGTCGACCACGCGGTCGTCGCCCGGGTCGGCCTCGGCGGGAAGATCTGGCACCGCGCCGCGGCCCCGATCCCCGAGGAGCCGGAGGCGTGGCTGGTCGGCTCGACCGTCGCCAACCTCGTGCGTCAGGTCGTCGCCCTGTCGCCGGCCGACGCGCCATTGATGGGCATCGGCATCGCCGTCCCCGGTCTGGTACGACGCAGCGACGGGCTGATCCGCCACGCGCCGAACCTGAACTGGCACGACGTCTCCTTCGGGTCCATCGTGCTCGCAGCGTTGTCGCTCGACGTACCCATCGCGCTGGGGAACGACGCCGACCTCGGTGCCCTCGCCGAGCACCGTCGCGGTGCCGCGGTCGGGGTCGACGACGTGGTGTACCTCTCCGGCAACGTCGGTGTCGGTGCCGGCGTGATCACCAGCGGCCACCGGCTCGAGGGTGTCGCCGGGTACGCCGGCGAGGTCGGCCACCTCTACCACGACGCCCGCGGCCTGCCCTGCCACTGCGGCAGCCGAGGCTGCTGGGAGACGGTCGTCGGTGCGCCGGCCATCGCGGAGGCGTTGCGCTGCCCCGCCGACCAGGTCGCCCGGCTCGGCGAGATCCTCGACGCGATGACCGTCGCGCCCCGCGAGCTGCGCCCGATCGCGACCGACCTCGGCCGCGGCCTCGCCTCGGTCGTGAACATCTTCAACCCGAGCGTGGTCATCCTCGGCGGCTACTTCCTGCCGCTCTTCCGGCTCTGCCGCACCGAGGTCACCACCGGCCTCGGCGAGCGCGCGCTGGGGCCGACGCGCGACGCCGTACGGATGACGCTGCCGGGCCTCGGCACCGACTCGGTCCTGCTCGGCGCCGCCGAGATGGCCATGGAACCGGTCTTCGTCGACCCCGTCGCCAGCCTCGCCGCCGCCGTCACCGACGCCCCCGCCCGCCTCGCCGGCTGACCCCGCGAAGTGTTAGTTCTTGCACGCCGAAGTGTTAGCGCGTGCGCGCCGAGGTGTGAGAACGTGCGCGGCGAGGTGTTGGTCCTGGACGCCAACGCGTCGCATCGGCCGGACGCAGCAGGCCACTCGTGCCACGTCGACGCGCACCTTCTCACACTTCGACGCGCACCTTCTCACACTTCGGCGCGCACCTTCTAACACTTCGGGGGGGTCAGAGGAGGTCGGAGGTGCCGGAGAGGACGTGCTCGAGGGCGCGTTCGGCGGCACCGGTGGAGGCGGAGCCGGTGCCGAGCTCGCCGAGACGGAGGTCGGGTACGCCGAGCGCGCTGCTGGCCAGGGTCGCGGCGAGCTCCTCGGCCGCTGGGATGAGGACCAGGTCGCCGAGGGGGGCGAAGTAGCCGCCGAGGACGATGGTGCCGGGGTCGACGACGCCGGTGACGACGCCGAGGCCGCGGCCCAGCCAGCGGGCGACGGAGGCCACGCCTTCGCGCACCGCGGGCGAGGACGACGCGGCCAGCGCCACGGCCGCAGCGGTCTCCTGCGGCGTACCTGCCTCCGGCCGGCCCACCGCGGCGAGCAGGGCGTGCAGGCCGACCGAGGCCTCCCAGCAGCCGGTCCGTCCGCAGCCGCAGCGGGCGGTCGGCTCGCCGACGGGCAGGTGGCCGACCTCGCCGGCGAAGCCGCGGGCGCCGCGCAGCAGGCGGCCGTCGTCGACCAGGCCGGCACCGATGCCCACGGTTCCGGTGAGGTACAGCAGGTGCCCGGCGCCGCGACCGGCACCGTGGTGCAGCTCGGCGAGCGCCGAGCAGTCGGCGTCGTTGGTGACGCGGGTGCGCCCGGACCAGCCGAGGGCGGTGTCGACCGCGTCGGCGACGGCGGTGCCGGCGACGTCGAGGTTGGGCACCCAGACGGCGGTGCGGTCGTCACCCCCCACCAACCCCGGTACGGCGACCGTGGCACCCTCCGGCGTCAGCCCCGCCGCAGCAAGGTCGCCCGCCAGCGACTCCGCCAGGGCGGCGAGCGCGGCGACGACTCCACCGGAGCCGACCGGCCGGGTGACGTCGCGGCGCACGGTGCCGGCGAGGTCGAGGACGACCGCGGCGACGTACTCGACGTTGACCTCGAAGCCGAGCCCGACCGGCCGGCCACCCTCGAGCGTGAGCAGCTGCCCCGGACGGCCACGCTCACCGTTGCGGACCTGCGAGAGCTCGCGGACCACGCCCGCATCCTCGAGTCCGGCGGCGATGGTGCCGACGGTCGCCTTCGCGAGCCCGGTCCGGCCGGCCAGCTCGGCGCGCGACGCCGGGCCGTCGGTCCGCAGGGAGCGGACGACGGCCGCGGCGTTGCGTCGCCGGAGCGAGTCGGGCCCGGAGGTGTCAGCCACGAACGCCGTAGAGGTGCTCGAGGGCGAGCTGGTCGAGCTTCTCCATCGCCACCTCGCGCGTCGCGAGCGCCTCGATCGCCGCGGCGTCGGGCAGCGTCCACTCGAGCAGGCCGCGCCAGCCCTCGCCGTCCGCGAGCGTGGGGCGGGCGAGCTCGGGCAGCTCGGCCTCGACCAGCGCCGCCTGGACCTCGGGGTCGGCGCGGAAGGCGGTCACCTTGTCGCGCAGGATGAGGTAGTTGTCGATGCACGCCTTCGCCGAGGCCCACACGCCGGCCTCGGTCTCCGGGCGGACCGGCTTGTAGTCGAAGTGCACGGGTCCGTCGTACCCGCCCGAGACGAGCGTGTCGACCACCCAGAACGCTCCGCGGACGTTGCCGGCGCCGAAGCGCAGGTCCTGGTCGTACTTCGGGCCGTTCTGGCCGTTGAGGTCGATGTGGAACAGCTTGTCCTGCCACAGCGCCTGGGCGTAGCCCGCGGCCGCGTTGAGCCCGGCCATCTCCTCGTGCCCGACCTCCGGGTTGAGGCCGACCAGCTCGGGCCGGTCGAGGGTCTCGATGAACGCCAGCGCGTGGCCGACGGTCGGCAGCAGGATGTCGCCGCGCGGCTCGTTGGGCTTGGGCTCGATCGCGAAGCGGAGGTCGTAGCCCTGGTCGACGACGTACTCGCCCAGCACGTTGAAGGCCTCCTGGTAGCGGTCGAGCGCGGCCGGCACGTCCTTCGCGGCGCCGTACTCCGCGCCCTCCCGGCCACCCCAGCAGACGTAGACCTTCGCGCCCAGCTCGGCGGCGAGGTCGAGGTTGCGCATCACCTTGCGGAGCGCGAACCGGCGCACGTCGCGGTTGTTGGACGTGAACGCGCCGTCCTTGAAGACCGGGTGCGTGAACAGGTTCGTCGTCGCGGTGGTGACGACGAGGCCGGTGTCGGCGAGCCCCTTGCGGAAGCGCTCGATGATCCCGTCGCGGGTGGCGTCGTCGGAGCCGAACGGGATCAGGTCGTCGTCGTGGAAGTTCACGCCGTAGGCGCCGATCGCGGCCAGCTGCTCGAGCGCGTGGACCGGGTCCATCGGCGCGCGGGTGGCGTCGCCGAACGGGTCGCGCGCCTCCCAGCCGACGGTCCAGAGACCGAAGGAGAACTTGTCAGCGGGGGTGGGGACGGGGCGGTTCATCAGGGTTTCCCTCTCAGGAGTCGGCGAGTCGGTCGCGCAGCGCGGCATAGCGCTCGCGGACCGTGGGATCGGACAGCGTTGGATCGTGCGGAGGTACGACGGGCAGCGTGGTCTCGGTCGGCAGGGCCCACTCCGGCGGAGCAGGGGTGCCGGCGAGTGCCCAGGCCGCCTGCCGCGCGGCGCCGCGGGCGACGTACTCCCCCGGCTCGGGGAGCACGACCTCGCGCCCGAGCAGCGTCGGGGCGAGCGCCCGGACGGCCGCGCTGCGGGCGGCGCCGCCGGTCAGCAGCACGCGGCGGGCCTCGACGCCGGTCGCCGCGACGAGGGCGTCGACCGCGTCGGCGAGCGAGCAGAGCAGCGCCTCGAAGGCGGCGCGGGCCAGGTCCTCCCGCGTCGTCGCGGGCGTCAGGCCGGTCCAGGTGCCGGTGGCGCCGGGACGGTTCGGGGTGCGCTCGCCGCCGTAGTACGGCGACAGCGTCACGCCGCCCGCGCCCGGGGTGGAGGCGAGGGCCAGCGCGGCGAGCCCGTCGTGGTCGACACCGAGCCAGCGGGCCTGCAGGTCGAGGATCCCGGCGGCGTTCATCGTGGTCACCATCGGGAGGTAGCCGCCGGTGGCGTCGGCGAAGCCGGTGACCGTGCCGGTGCCGTCGGCCACCGAGTCCGGTACGACGGCCGAGGCCACGCCCGACGTACCGATGGACACCAGCACGTCGCCGGGGCCCAGGCCCAGCCCGAGGGCGGCGCCCATGTTGTCGCCGGTGCCGGCGGCGAGGACCTGGCCCGCCGCGGTGTGCCCGGCGACCGCGCCCGGGGCGACCACGAGGGGCAGCGCGGCGTCGTGGCCGAGCGCGGCGGCGAGCAGGTCGTGGCGCCAGGCGCCGGTGCGGGCGTCGAAGTAGCCGGTGCCCGAGGCGTCGCCGCGGTCGGTGAAGGCGGCGGTGCCCGGCGCGGCGAGGTGGGCCGAGACGTAGTCGTGCGGGAGGAGCACCCGCTCGACCGCCGCGGCGAGCGCCGGCGAGCTGTCGCGCAGCCAGCGCAGCTTGGTGCTGGTGAAGGAGGCGACCAGCACACTGCCGAGCGCCTCGGCGCAGGCCTGCGGCCCGCCCAGCTCCTCGACCAGCGCTGCGGCGGCCGGCGCCGAACGGGTGTCGTTCCAGAGCAGTGCGTCGCGCACCGGCGAGCCGTCGGCACCGAGGGCGACCATGCCGTGCTGCTGGCCGGCCACCGCGACCGCGTCCGCCCGCTCGACCAGTCCGGCCGTCGCGGTGTCGACGGCAGCGAGCCAGGCCCGCGGGTCGACCTCGGTCCCGGGCGGGTGCGGGGCGGACTGCTGGGCCACGACGGTCCCGTCGACAGCGTCGACGAGGACGGCCTTGGTGGATTGCGTCGAGGAGTCGACGCCGAGGACGAGCGGCACGACTCCTATTTAGTACGAGACTTGAACTTAAGTCAATGGGTCCGACGGAACCGGGCCACGACGGCGCTCGCGCCACGCCCGGAACCGGGCCCACCCCCGTCGTACCCACCGCCACGCGAGCCAGAGCAGGGCCAGCCCCGCGACCAGCAGCACCAGCGCGATCGCGGCCGCCGGGACCGGGTGCTCCACCGCGAACCACACCACCGCGAGCACCGCGACGTCCTCACCCAGGCTGATGCCGATGTTCGAGAACGGCTCGGGGACGGTGTTCACCGCCATCCGGGTGCCGGTCTTCACCGAGTGCGACGCGAGCGCGCTGCCCCCGCCGACCACGCCGCCGACCAGCTCGTTGACCGAGGTCGAGTCGCCCGCGATCAACACCCCGACCACGCCGCCCACCACGGGCCGGATCGCGGTCGAGACCACGTCCCACGCGGAGTCGACGTACGGGATCTTGTCGGCCACGAACTCGAAGGCGTACATGAACGCCGCGACGGCCAGCACCTCCCAGCGACCGAGCACGTCGGGCACCTGCTCGAACGAGCCGGCGCGGTCGGCCAGGCCGAGCACGAGGACCACCAGGTAGCTGTTGATCCCGCTGGCCCATCCCGAGGAGAAGGCGAGCGCAAGTGATTCCACGCCGACAGCGTAGGACTCGCCGACCTCGGGGTACCGCAGGCGGATGAGCACCAACGAACCCCAGGACTACAGCGACGACTACAGCGCCGACGACGAGGACCAGCTCCAGCCCGAGGACACCCTCGCGGACGACGACGTCGACGACGAGCTGGACCGCGGCTACTCGCCGCCCGAGGGCTACTCCGCCGCCCAGAAGTACGGCACCACGCCGTGGGAGCAGGCCCACGACCGGCCGCTCGACGACCGGCTCGCCGAGGAGGTGCCCGAGCCGGACCCGCTCGCCGAGCCGGAGGACGAGGACGGGCAGCCCCACGACGCGGACGAGGAGGGCTTCGAGGTCGGCGATGCGCGTGCCGGCCGCCTGGTCGCGCCCGACGCGGGCCTCGGCGACGACCTCGAGAAGGACCTCGTCGCCGAGGACGTCGGGATCGACGGCGCGGCGGCCAGCGCCGAGGAGGCGGCCATGCACGTCGTTCCGGACGACGCCCTGGGAGCCTCGGACTGACCTCAGGGCGCCGTCGGCACCACACCCCGTCGCCCGGTGAAGGTCAGGTGAACCGTCTGCTCCGGGACTGCCGGGGTACCTCGGTTCAGGGCCGCAAGGCCCCTCAGAAGGGAGCAGTCATGACATTCATCTTGTGGATCCTCGCCGTCATCCTCGTGGTGTCCGGCATCGTCAGCCTGGTCAGGGGCGAGGTGCTGTGGGGGGTCGTGCTGATCGTGGTCGGCCTGCTCGTGGGCCCCGGCGGGGTCAGCTTGTTCACCAAGTAGTCCCGCCGGATCGGGGCCGATCACTCCGCGGCGTACTCCTCGCGCAGCTTGCCCTTCCCGCCCTCCCGGTGGGGGTGCGCGGGAGTGCGCCGCGGAACTGCGATTCCCTCCGCGGCCCTGACGCGCGAGAGCCCTGACGGCAACGCCGTCATCGCCGGAAGGGCCGGACCCCGCCATAGATCCCGCGCCGCACGATCAACGGCTGCAGCATCCGATCGACCGTCCACGCGGGGAATCGGAACGGGTGCCCCGAGGGCGCGAACACCCGCAACCCGTCCGCCTCCGGGCCGAGCACGGAGCCCCACCGGCGGCGCGGGGCGCGGTACTCCACCAGCGGGCGGCCGGCCAGGTGGGCGCGGACGTTGCGCCCCAGCAGCTTGTCGGCGCGGTTGCGTGCGGACGAGCGGAGCCGGTCGGTCGCGGCGACGTCGCCGATCGCGAAGACGTCGGGCAGGCCGGGGAGCCGCAGGGTCGGCTCGACCCGCACGAAGCCGTGGCCGTCGAGCAGCTCGTGCGGCAGCCAGTCGGTGTTGGGCCGGACCTTCCCGATCGCCCAGAGCACGGCGCCCGCGTCGGTCGCGGGCTGGCCGGTGGACCACGCGACGGGGCCGGTGGTGATCTCGTCGAGCGCCGATCCGTCCGGTACGACGGCGCGGTGGCCCGGCAGCAGGCGCACCCCCGCCGACGCGAGCCGCCGGCGGGCGACCTGCCAGACCCGCGGGTGGTGCTGGGGCAGCGCCCGGTCGCCGGGGAAGGCGAGCGTGACCGGCTTGTCCGGCCACCGGGTCGCGAGCTGGAGCGCGCTGCTCACGGCGGCCGCTCCCCCGCCGACGACGAGCACGCTCGGCGCGGCGCCGAGCCGGTCGTGCGCGGCGGCCAGACCGGCGGTGACGTCGGCATCGGTCTGGAATCCCGGGCGCCGCCAGAAGCCGTTGCTCACACCGGTCGCGATCACCAGGACGTCGTACCGGATCGTGCGGTCGCCGACGTCAACCGTCCGCGCCTCCGGGTCGAGGCCGACCAGCTCGCCGTGGACGACCTCGGCGCGGTCCAGCCGCCGGAAGCGGTCGAAGCCGATGCGGTAGTCACGCGCCCAGTCGTCGGGGCGGGCCAGCCGCAGGCCGAGCTCCTGGCCGCTGACCAGGCCGGGCTTGCTGGAGATGCCGACGACGTCGACGTCCGCGCGGGCGAGGTGGATCGCGGTCAGCAGGCCGCTGTCACCCAGGCCGGCGACGACGACGCGCGGCCGCGTCATGCGGGAGTACGGCGGCGCGGCGGGCGCGGCACCAGCCGCGGCACGCGGTCGATCACGTCCTGGTAGGTCGGCCGCCGCTCGAGGCTGCGCTTCTCCATCATCGGGATGCTGGCACCCTCGAACATCGCCGTCATCGCGACCCCGCCGACGACGAGCCACCACCAGTCGCCCGGCGCACCGGCGATGCCGAAGAGTGCGAGCGACCACCAGAAGGCGACCTCGCCGAAGTAGTTGGGGTGCCGCGACCAGGCCCACAGGCCCTGCTCCATCGCCTGCCCCGGCTGGCGGACCTTGATGAAGGCGCGCATCTGCGCGTCGGACACGAACTGCAGGACCGGCGCCCCGATGCCCACCACGAGGGCGACCCCGTCGAGCCAGCCGAGGTCGTCGCCCGGCCGGGTCAGCACGGCGTACGCCGGCACGAGGCCCAGGAACACGATGAGCGTCGGCACCAGGTGGATGCCCACGAAGTCGGCGGCCAGCGCGAAGCGGCCGGCACTCGCGCGCACCTCCGGGTAGCGGAAGTCCTCGTGGTGCAGGCCCGGCCAGTCGTGCAGCCAGTTGCCGGTGAGGCGGATCGCCCAGACCGCGACGACCACGACCAGCAGGACCGAGCGCTCGTCGCTGACGCCGACCACGTCGCGCGCGGCGAGGAACCAGAAGCCGACCAGGAAGGGCGGCAGCACGCTCCAGTACGGGTCGTAGCAGCTGGAGTTGTGCAGCAGCCTGCTCGCCCCGAACACGACCACGGTGGCGACCAGGTCCGCGACGAGGCCGTCCAGCCACCACCACTCGGTGTCCGGCCCGGCGACCAGCCACACCGTGGCCGCACCGAAGGCAACCAGGTAGGCCAGCCCGACGCGGACCAGGGATGCGGTCTTGCTCAACTGGGTCACCCGACGAGGCTACTGGAACACGTTCTAGTTTGGCAGGCCTTCGCTGCGCCGGTTGCGGCCGGCTCGGCGCCGCTTCGCGACGTACATGCGCTGGTCGACGAGCCGCAGCAGCTCGTCGTTGTCGTGGCCGTCCACCCCGATCAGCGCGGAGCCGATGCTGGCCCCCACCCGGCCGTCGAGGGCGAAGGGGTGCGCGTCGAGGGCGGCCTGGACCCGCTGGCGCAGGCTGTCGGCGAGCCGGGTGTGGCTGCCCCACTCGTCGAGGCGGACGACCAGGACGAACTCGTCGCCACCGACGCGGGCGACGGTGTCGTCGGCCCCGACCGCGGAGCCCAGGACGTCGGCGACGACGCACAGCACGCTGTCCCCGGCGGCGTGGCCCAGCTCGTCGTTGACCGCCTTGAAGCCGTCGAGGTCGAGCATCACGAGGGCGTGCGGCGAGCGTCCGGGTGCGGAAGCAGCCGTCAGCGCCTCCTGCAACGCGATCCGGTTGGCCAGCCCGGTGAGCGGGTCCACGCGCCCCTGCGCCCGCAGCCGGTCGTGCTCCTCGTGGTGCGGCGTCACGTCGATGAGGGCGTGCAGCCGCATCGGCTCGCCCTGCGGGCCGGTGAGCTCGCGGACCCGCACCTCGACCAGACGCACCTCGCCGTCGCGCGTCACGACCGTGGCGGGCGTCGCGTCGCGGCCGGTCGTCGGCTGGTCGCGGGTGGTCAGCCAGCTGCTGACGGTCTGGCCGCGCAGGGACGCGGACGGTACGCCGAGCAGCGCGGCCGCCTCGGCATTGGCCTGGAGCACCTGGTCCTCGGCGTCGCTCACCAGCACCGGGGTGGGTGTGGCGTCCAGGATCGAGGTGAGCCATGCGTTGCGGGTGCGCAGGTCGGTCTTGAGCGCGCGCCGGCGGCGGTCGTTCCCCGCCCACAGCAGCACGGCGACGAAGCCGGTTCCGATGAGGATCCCGATGATCAGCGGATCGGCGTGACCGATGGCGGTGCCGACCGCCTCGTCGCGATCCTGCTCGACGAGCAGCCACCCGCCGATGGCCGGGACGGCGCTGACCGCCCACAGCATGCTGTCGTCGCCGTGTCCCGAGGCCTCACGACCGGCGAGCAGCCGCTGGTCGGTGGAACGCCGGCCCACCCTCCCGCCGGAGTCGGCCAGGGTGATGTCGTGGCGGTCGACGACGCTGACCCGGACGCCGTACCTCCGGAAGACCGCCGTCATGTCGGCCTGCAGGCCGGACAGCGCGATCGTCGCCACCACGAAGCCGCTCACCCGGCCGCGGTCGTCGCGCACCGCCGCGGCGACCGCGATCGCCCAGGTCCGGTCAGGCGTCATCAGCTGGTAGGCCTGCGTGATGTAGGCGGACGTGGAGCGACCGGCCGGTCGGTACCACTCGCGGTAGGCGAAGCTGCGGCCCACCACCACCGGCTCGGGCTGCTCAGGGGCGAGCGCGAGCATGGTCCCGTCGGCGGCGTACAACGAGGTGTTGAAGATCCCCCGGGAGGACGACGCGAGCGCCTCGAGCGCGAGCTCCATCCGCTCGGGGTCGCGGGTCGCCAGTGCGCGACCCACCGTGTCGCTGCGGCTGAACGTCGTGACGACGTCCCGGAGCCCGCCGAGGCGCATGTCGACGCCCTCGGCGGCCAGCGAGTCGATCGCGGCGAGCCGGGTGCGTGCCGCGTCGGTCAGGTTCTCGTGGCTGTGGTGGTGTCCCGCCGCCGACAGCACCGCCACCAGGACGAGCACCGATGCGACCAGCACGGCGAGGACGCGGGGCACCAGTCGTTCGAAGGCGGAGAACCGGTGGGCGTCGGGGTCCGTGGCGAAGGCCGGCAGCAGCACCGGGTCGTCCAGACGACCGAGCGCCTCCGGGACGGCCCCGGCGACCAGCAGTCGTTCCACCTCAGGGGCCGGGAGCGGCCGGCTCATCAGGAAGCCCTGCCCGAACGGGCAGCCCAGCCGCCGCAGCGCCGCGACGTGGCGCGGACGCTCGATGCCCTCGGCGACGACGTGCACGCCCAAGGAGAGGCAGAAGCGCACGAGCGACTCCGCCATCCGGTCACGCCGGCCACCACTGCCGAGGTACTGCACGAACGAGCGGTCGATCTTGACGCCGTCGACGTGGAAGCGGCGCAGGTAGTCGAAGCTGGCGTTCCCGGTGCCGAAGTCGTCGAGGGTGACGTTGGCGCCCATCGCGGCGAGCTCGGCGAGCACCTGCTCGTGCCCGCGCCCGGTCTGCGACAGCAGGGTCTCGGTGAGCTCGACGATGACCGCGTCCATCGGCAGCCCGGCCGCCTCGGTCGCCTCGCGGAAGCGCACCGGCAGCGTCGGGTCGTCGAGGTCCGCCGGGGACAGGTTCACGGCCAGGCACAGCCTGCGCCCGGCGGGGATCCTTCGCCACGCGGCGACCTGCTCCGCGGCACACGTGAGCACCATCTCGTCGAGGTGCACCACCAGGCCCGAGGCCTCCGCGACGTCGAGGAAGGCCGACGGCGGCACCAGCTCGCCGGAGTCGGGATCACGGAGCCGGGCCAGCGCCTCGACCGCGACCATGTCCCCGGTCCGCAGGTCGTAGCAGGGCTGGTAGTGGACGACGAGGTCACCCTGTGCGAGCGCGCGCGCCAGCCGCTCCGCAGTCAGTGCCTGCGCAGCAACGGATGCCATGGCGACCTCGCTCCCGGCCACGCCTGGCACTGCTCCCTCAGGACGGCGGGCCCCCTGTGCTCGATGGTAGGAGCGCAGGGGCGGGCGCCGCGCCGGAACGGCGAGGCCGGCGTGGATCGGGTCCGACCGTCGCCGCCGGAGGCCTCGAAAGACCATCCGGCGCCGGGACGTTGGTCCCGGTCCACCCGGCCCGGCCTCTCAGGCGGCGACTACTCCCACTCGATCGTGCCCGGGGGCTTCGACGTGATGTCGACCGTCACCCGGTTGACCTCGGCCACCTCGTTGGTGATCCGGGTCGAGATCTTCTCCAGCACGTCGTAGGGCAGGCGGGCCCAGTCGGCGGTCATCGCGTCCTCCGACGTCACCGGACGGAGGACCACGGGGTGGCCGTAGGTCCGGCCGTCGCCCTGGACACCGACCGAGCGGACGTCGGCGAGGAGGACGACCGGCATCTGCCAGATGTCGCCGTCGAGCCCGGCGGCGGTCATCTCCTCACGGGCGATCGCGTCGGCCTCGCGGAGGATGTCGAGGCGCTCGCGGGTCACCTCGCCGATGATCCGGATGCCCAGGCCGGGGCCCGGGAAGGGCTGGCGCTGGACGATGACGTTGGGGAGGCCGAGCTGGGCGCCGACGGCGCGCACCTCGTCCTTGAACAGCTCGCGGAGCGGCTCGACGAGCTCGAACTCCAGGTCCTCGGGGAGGCCGCCGACGTTGTGGTGGGACTTGATCGTCGACGTGCCGGAGCCGTGGCCGGACTCGACGACGTCGGGGTAGAGCGTGCCCTGGACGAGGAACCCGACCTTGGAGCCCTCGGGCGCGTCCTTGATGACCTCGAGCTCGGCGCCCTCGAAGGCGCGGATGAACTCGCGGCCGATGATCTTGCGCTTGGCCTCGGGCTCGGAGGTGCCGGCGAGGGCGTCGAGGAACTGCTTCTCGGCGTCGACGATGACCAACTTGGCGCCGGTCGCGGCGACGAAGTCACGCTCGATCTGCTCGGTCTCGCCCTTGCGCATCAGGCCGTGGTCGACGTAGACGCAGGTGAGGCGGTCACCGATGGCCTTCTGCACGATGGCCGCGGCGACCGCGGAGTCGACGCCGCCGGAGAGGCCGCAGATGGCACGGCCCTCGGGACCGACCTGCTCGCGGATGCGCGCGATCTGCTCCTCGGCGATGTTGCCGATGGTCCAGGTCTGGCGGCAGCCGGCGATGTCCCACAGGAAGTGCTCGAGGACGCGCTGACCGTGCTCGGAGTGCAGCACCTCGGGGTGCCACTGGACGCCGGCGAGGCCGCGGTCGACGTCCTCGAAGGCGGCGACCGGGGTGACCTCGGTCGAGGCGAGGACGGTGAAGCCCTGGGGCGCGGCGGAGACGGAGTCGCCGTGCGACATCCACACGTTGTGCTCGGCCGGGATGCCCTCGAGGAGGGTGCCGCCCTGGCTCACGCTGACGCGGGTCCGGCCGTACTCGCGGGCGCCGGTCGCGGAGACGGTGCCGCCGAGGCCGCGGGCCATCAGCTGGAAGCCGTAGCACATGCCGAAGACGGCGGGGCCGGACGTGAAGACGGCCGGGTCGATCGCCGGGGCGCCGTCGGCGTAGACCGACGACGGGCCGCCGGACAGGATGATCGCCTTCGGGTTGCGGGCGACCATCTCGGCGACCGGCATCGTGTGCGGGACGATCTCGGAGTAGACCCGCGCCTCGCGCACCCGGCGGGCGATCAGCTGGGCGTACTGCGCCCCGAAGTCCACCACCAGGACCAGGTCGTGCTCGTGCTGGGTCTGCGCGGCCTCCGTCATGGCCGAATCGTAATGTGCGCGCTCCCCGGGGACCGCGTCGGGGCCACGTCCGAAATGCCACGAGGCCCCCGCCGGAGCGGGGGCCTCGTGGGTGGTGCTGAGGTGGGGCGGACTCAGAAGTCCATGCCGCCCATGCCACCGGTCGGGTCGCCACCAGCGGCGGCCTTCTCCGGCTTGTCGGCCACGACGGCCTCGGTGGTGAGGAACAGCGCGGCGATCGACGCGGCGTTCTGCAGCGCCGAGCGGGTCACCTTGGCCGGGTCGATGATGCCGTTGGCCAGCAGGTCGACGTACTCACCGGTCGCGGCGTTGAGGCCCTGGCCGGCGGGGAGGTTGGCGACCTTCTCCGCGACGACGCCGCCCTCGAGGCCGGCGTTGATCGCGATCTGCTTCAGCGGGGCGGACAGCGCGACCTTCACGATGTTCGCGCCGGTGGCCTCGTCACCCTCGAGCTCGAGCTTGTCGAAGGCCGTGGCACCGGCCTGGACCAGCGCGACGCCACCACCGGGGAGGATGCCCTCCTCGACGGCCGCCTTCGCGTTGCGGACGGCGTCCTCGATGCGGTGCTTGCGCTCCTTGAGCTCGACCTCGGTGGCCGCGCCGACCTTGATGACGGCCACGCCGCCGGCCAGCTTGGCGAGGCGCTCCTGGAGCTTCTCGCGGTCGTAGTCCGAGTCGCTGTTCTCGATCTCGGCGCGGATCTGGTTGACGCGACCCTCGATCTGGGCCTGGTCGCCGGCACCCTCGACGATGGTGGTCTCGTCCTTGGTGATGACGACCTTGCGGGCCTGGCCGAGCAGCTCGATGCCGGCCGACTCCAGCTTGAGGCCGACCTCCTCGGAGATGACCTGGCCGCCGGTCAGGATCGCGATGTCCTGCAGCATGGCCTTGCGGCGGTCGCCGAAGCCCGGCGCCTTGACGGCGACGGACTTGAAGGTGCCGCGGATCTTGTTGACGACCAGGGTCGACAGCGCCTCGCCGTCGACGTCCTCGGCGAGGATGACGAGCGGCTTGCCCGACTGCATGACCTTCTCCAGCAGCGGCAGCAGGTCCTTGACGTTGCTGATCTTGCTGTTGGCGATGAGCACGTAGGCGTCCTCGAGGACGGTCTCCATGCGCTCGGGGTCGGTGACGAAGTAGGCCGAGATGTAGCCCTTGTCGAACCGCATGCCCTCGGTGAGCTCGAGGTCGATGCCGAAGGTGTTCGACTCCTCGACCGTGATCACGCCCTCCTTGCCGACCTTGTCCATCGCCTCGGCGATGGCGTCACCGACGGTGGCGTCGCCACCGGCGGAGATGGTGGCGGTGGCAGCGATCTGCTCGCGGGTCTCGACGTCCTTGGCCATGCCGAGCAGCTGCTCGGACACGGCGGCGACGGCGGCCTCGATGCCGCGCTTGAGACCCATCGGGTTCGCCCCGGCGGCCACGTTGCGCAGGCCCTCCTTGACGAGCGCCTGGGCGAGGACGGTCGCGGTCGTCGTACCGTCACCGGCGACGTCGTCCGTCTTCTTCGCGACCTCCTTGACCAGCTCGGCGCCGATCTTCTCGTAGGGGTCCTCGAGCTCGATCTCCTTGGCGATGGAGACACCGTCGTTGGTGATCGTGGGGGCGCCCCACTTCTTCTCCAGGACGACGTTGCGACCCTTCGGGCCAAGGGTGACCTTGACGGCGTCGGCGAGCGTGTTCATGCCACGCTCGAGGCCACGCCGGGCCTCCTCGTTGAAAGCAATCAGCTTCGACATAACTCCTGCGATCCTTCGCGATGTCCGTTGTCACTCTCAAGGCGAGAGTGCCAACGTCATGTTTAGCACTCGACCATGGCGAGTGCAAGGAGAGGTCCGGGTTCTCAGCGCGGATTCAGCCGAGGGAGGACGGCGTCGGCGAACCGGACGGCGTTGGCCGGGTCGACGTCGAGGTAGAGGCCCGGCTCGATCAGCTCCAGCTCGCTCACCACCCAGGCGCCCTCCCAGGACATCAGGTCGATCCGGGCGTACGCCAGGTCCGCCCCGGTACGACGCTCGACGGCCCGGACCGCCTCGGCGGCGACCTCCGCACGCGCCGGGTCGAGCGGCACCGGGCGCGAGTGCCCGCCGTACAGCTCGTGGACGCGGACCTCGCCCGCCGCCGGGGCCTTGTCGACCTGTGCGACCGCGACCCCGCCGAAGACGTAGACCGACGACTCCCCCACCGTGCGCACGGACTCGACGACCGGCTGGATGATCCACGGCCCGGGGACCAGACCCTCCAGCCGCGGGTCGGCGAAGCTCTCCGCGACCACGAGGCCGGTGCCGCCCGCGCCGGTGCGCGGCTTGATCACGACGCTGCCCCAGCGCTCGAGCCCGGCGGTGAGCCCGCCGGCCAGGTCGGTGTCGTCGAGGGTCGCGGTCGGGACCGCCGGGACGACGTCCGCGAGCTCGGCCAGGTAGACCTTGTCGGCGTTCCAGGCGAACACCTCGGCACCGTTGAGCAGCGGCGTCGACGCCTCGACGCGGCGTGCCCAGTCGAGGAAGGCGGGCAGCCGCCGGTGGTAGTCCCAGGTGGAGCGCACCGCGACCAGGTCGGCGTCCGACCAGTCGACCGCCGGGTCGTCCCACCGCTCCCAGCGGGCGTCGACGCCGCGCTCGGCGAAGGCGGCGACCAGGGCGGCACCGCCCGGCTCACCGTCGGGCATCAGGTCGAAGGTCGCGAGCAGGAGGGTCGGCACCCGGTCGAAACTACAGAGCGGGCGCGTGGTGGCCGAAGGGCACGCGACCGCTGTGGCCGAGCGCCAGCAGCACCGACGGCAGCAGCGCCTTGGCGGTGCGTTTGTAGCCGAGCGCGCTCGGGTGGAAGCGGTCGAGGCTGAACATCTCGTCCGGGTTGGTGATGAAGAAGGGACCGACCACCGAGGCCAGGGAGACCGCGTGTGCGCCGTTGCGGACGGCGACCTCGGCCTGCGCCGCGGCGAGCTGGCGCGACATCCGCGAGCCCAACGAGCGCAGCGGCTGGGGCACCGGACGGAGCGCGCCGAGGTCGGGGCAGGTCCCCACGACGACCTCGGTGCCGCGCTCGAGCAACCGCACGACGACCTCCTCCAGCTGCGCCGCCGACGTCGCCGTCGGCACCCGGTGCGTGACGTCGTTGCCACCGACGACGATCACGGCGACGTCCGCGCGGTAGCCCTCCGGCAGGCCGTCGAGCTGGCCGGCGAGCGCCGAGGTCTCGGACCCGACGACCGCCGCGGTGCTCAGGGACACGGGCCGCTGCAGCTCCTTGGCGAGCCCGCGGGCCAGCCGCGCACCGAGCGTGTCCTTGGGCCGCTCCGCGCCGAGGCCGGCCGCTATCGAGTCACCGAGCACCAGCAGGTGGAGCGGTACGCCGGCGTACGACTTCCGCTTCCACGTCTTGTCCGCCGCGAGCGCCTCCTCGCCGAGCGGCTTGCCGATCCGGGCACGGGCGATCGCGGCCTGCCTGCGGAGCAGCTCGCGGCCTCCTCCGGTGGTGACACCGACGCCGGCCAGGACGACGCCGACGGCCACGAGGGCCCTGCGGGGTGTACTCATGGGTGCTTTGAACCAGACCCACGTGAACGGTTCGTGGCCCTGCGGTGGCGCGCAGCCCCAGATCAGCCGACCTCGGTCACCGGCTCGTGCCGGACGGGGAAGTTCACCGACGCGGCGATGAAGCAGTTGCGGCTGGCCTCCTCATGGATCTGGCCGGCGAGCCGTGCCTGCGCGGCATCGGCGATCCTCACGCGCGGGCGCAGCAGCACCTCGGTGAAGCGACCGCCCTGGCCGACCTGCTCCATGGTGCCCACGGGGCTGTCGTCGTAGCCGGTGACGACGATGCCGTGGTTGACGGCGGAGTGGAGGTAGGACAGCAGGTGGCACTGGGCGAGCGCGGCGAGCAGCAGCTCCTCGGGGTTCCACCGGGACGCCTCGCCTCGGAAGGTCGGGTCGGCGGAGCCGAGGAGGTCCGGCTTGCCCTCCGCGCGGAGCAGCACGTCGCGGCCGTAGTCGCGGTAGCCCGACGTACCGGAGCCGTGGTTGCCCTGCCAGACGAGGTCGAGCGCGTAGCGGTGCGTGGCCATGGTCCCATTCTGTCGAAGAACGCTGGCGAGAACTTGTTCTAGTTTGGCAGGCTGTCCACTGTGACCGCCGCCACAGCAACGCCCCGCCCGATCAACCTCGCCGACGTCCTCGAGGCGATGGCCGACGCCGTGCCGGACCGGGTCGCCGTGTTCACCATGGACCGGGCGTGGACCTTCGCCGAGATCGACGACCGCGCGACCCGTCTGGCCAACCACCTGACCGGGCTCGGCATCCAGCCGGGCGAGCACGTCGCGGTGCACGCGACCAACAGGATCGAGTGGGTGGACGCGCTCTACGGGTGCCTCAAGGCGCGGGCGGTCCCGATCAACATCAACTTCAAGTACCTCCGCGACGAGCTGGCCTACCTCTACGACAACGCCGACTGCGTCGCGACGATCATCGCCCCCGAGTACGTCGACGCGGTCCGCGCGCTCGACGTCCCCACGCTCCGCGAGATGGTCGTCCTCGGCGAGGGCTACGACGCCGCACTCGCCGCCGCATCGCCCGAGCGCCCGGTCAACGGCCGCTCAGCCGACGACCACTACGTGCTCTACACCGGCGGCACGACCGGCAACCCGAAGGGCGTCGTGTGGCGCAACGAGGACCTGCTGCGGGCCGCGCTGAACGCCGCGCGCTACGGCGCCCCGCTCGAGTCGGTCGAGCAGCTGGCCGAGGAGGCGGTGGCCGTCGAGACCCCGATGGTGCTGCTCGCCTGCGGCCCGATGATGCACGGCGGCAGCCAGTGGATCCTCGGCAACGGCCACGTCGCCGGCCAGACGGTTGCCCTCTTCACCGACGCGAACTTCAGCGCGACCGGCGTCCTCGACCTGGTGGAGAGGGCGAAGGTCGTCTCGCTGACCTTCCTCGGCGACGCGATGGGCCGCCCGGTCGCCGAGGCGATCCTGGCCGAGCCGGACCGGTGGGACCTCTCGAGCCTGGTCGCTGTCTCGAACGGCGCCGCTCCCCTGTCCGACGGCGTCCGCGAGGAGATCCGCCGCGCCCTGCCGGGCCGCTTCATCCTCGACTCGTACGGGTCCTCGGAGTCCGGCGCCGCCGGCTCCCGCATGGACGACGGCTCCGAGGGCGGCTCGGCCGCGCCGCGGTTCACGGTCGACGACAAGGTCGAGGTCTTCGACGCCGAGATGAAGCCGTGCCCGCCGGGCGTCGACGGCATGCTCGCCCGCACCGGCCCGGTCCCGCTCGGCTACTACAAGGACCCGGTCAAGACCGCCGCCACCTTCAAGGAGGTCGACGGCGTGCGCTGGGTCGTCCCCGGCGACTTCGCCCGCCGCGAGGAGGACGGCTCGGTGACCGTGCTCGGCCGCGGCTCGGTATGCATCAACACCGGCGGCGAGAAGGTGCACCCCGAGGAGGTCGAGGCGGTGCTGCTGCGCCACGACGAGATCTTCGACGCCGTCGTGGTCGGTACGCCGCACGAGCGGTGGGGCCAGCAGGTGACCGCCATGGTGCAGCGCCGCGAGGGCTCGACGCTCACCGAGGACGACGTGCGCGACCACTGCCGCGCCCTCATCTCCAACTACAAGGTGCCGAAGACGGTGCTCTTCATCGACACCGTTCCGCGGACCCCGGTCAGCAAGGTGGACTATCCTGCGAGCGCCGCGCTGGCGGCACAACTGCTGGGCTGACCGAGGCCCGGCGCATCGTCTCGGGAGGACCCGTGCGCCGATTCCTGCGCCTGCTCACGGCCGTGGCGCTCGGCGCGGCCCTCGTATGTGCCCCGTCGGCCGGCGCCGCGGAGGCCACCTGGCTCAACGTGTCCGGTCACGACCCGCTCCTGAACGAGAACGGCGACGGCTACTGGGAGTCGGCGACCGTCACGGTGACGACCGACGCCGATGCCGTGCACTGGTCGCTGCTCTCGGCGGGCGGGCAGGCGGTCGCCGAGGCCGACCTCACGCCGGACCAGCTCGTCACGGCGCACGGCCCGGGCGGGGTGGCGCTCCCGATCAGCTCCGCCACGACCGGCGCCCCGCTGCCGGCCGGCACCTACGCGTTCTCGGTGACGGCCACGGCCGCCGGGAAGGCGCCCGCCGCCGCCTCGACCCCGATCTTCGTGAGCACGGCACCGCCGCTGACGGCACTCACCCCCAGCGCGCCGACCATCTACCCCCGCGACACCCACCCCGGCGTCCCGCACACCATCGCCTTCCGGCACCACCTCGACACGACGATCACGCAGTCGACCTCGGTGATGTTCCAGGTGCTCGGCCCCGACGACTTCGTCGACGGGGCGTGGATCGTCGACGGTGACGAGCCGCTGCTGCGCTGGAACGGCATGTACCAACCACCCGGCGGCGGCATGTCCCTCGCCCCCGAGGGGACCTACCGGATCAGGATCCTGCTCTCCGACGGCGACCACTGGGCCGACGGTCCGCTGTCGAAGCCGTTCACCGTCTCCTGGGACTACCGGGCCCTGGTCACGACCGCCATCACCCGTCCGGCGGCAGCGACCCGCACCGCGACGCTCACCCAGCGCCATGCCCGGGTCCGCGCTGTCGACGGCAGTCTGCGCTACCGGGCCTTCAACACCAGCTGGCGGCAGGAAGCTCTCGCCCGCACCGCCCACCGTGTGGGCGTCCCGCGCAACCGGGTGCCGGGCTATCCGGTGCTCCTGGTCGTCCGCGGCCGCTACCAGTGGGACATCGACACCGACCTCGAGGTCGTCACCCCCGACGGGCGGGTGCGTGACATCGACCTCTTCGCCGCGAAGGACCGTCGCCGGCTGATCTATCCGATCCCGCGCAGCCTGGTGCGCGCCGACGGCACCTTCCGGTTCCGCCTGCTGTGGACCAGCCACGGCCCGACCGGAGCCCCGGGGCGCACCGGACGCACCGACACCGTCGGCGTCCAGTACACGAGGTACGTCTGGCGGGGGCCGCGCTGAGTTCTCAGCAGCCGCCGGCGACGGCGGGGATGACCGACACCTCGGCGCCGTCGGGCGTCGGGGTGGCGAGGTCCTGCTCGAAGCGGACGTCGTCGTTGTTGACGTAGACGTTGACGAAGCGGCGCAGCTTGCCGTCCTCGTCGACGATCCGGCCCTTGATGCCCGCGTAGGTGGCGTCGAGGTCGTCCAGGATCTCCGCGACGTTGGCGCCGTTGGCGCTCACCTCGGACTCGCCGCCGGTGTAGGTGCGGAGGATGGTGGGGATCCGGACGCTGACTGCCATGGGGGTTCCTTCGTGCTCGGGCTTGCTCGGGTGGGTGCTCAGAGACCCGTCGCCTTGAAGGCGCTGTAGGTCGGAGCGATGGTCGCGGCGGCGCTGACGTGGCCGGAGACCGCGTCGAGCGTCTTGAGGCCGTGACCGGTGTTGATGATGACGGTCTCGAGCTCCGGGTCCAGCTGTCCGGTCTCGACGAGCTTCTTGGCGACCGCGGTCGTCGTACCGCCGGCGGTCTCGGTGAAGATCCCCTCCGTGCGGGCCAGCAGGACGATGCCCGCGCGGATCTCCTCGTCGGTGACCTCCTCGATGGCGCCGCCGGTACGACGGGCGATGTCGAGGACGTAGATGCCGTCGGCCGGGTTGCCGATGGCCAGGCTCTTGGCGATGGTGTCCGGCTTGACCGGGCGGATCGCGTCGGTGCCGGCCTTGAAGGCGGTGGCGACCGGGCCGCAGCCGGTGGCCTGCGCGCCGAAGATGCGGTAGGGCTTGTCCTCGACGAGGCCGAGCTTGATCAGCTCCTGGAAGGACTTGTCGACCTTGGTCAGCTGCGAGCCGGAGGCGACCGGGATGACGACCTGGTCGGGCAGGCGCCAGCCGAGCTGCTCGGCGATCTCGTAGCCCAGGGTCTTCGAGCCCTCGGCGTAGTAGGGGCGGACGTTGACGTTGACGAACGCCCAGCCCTCCTCCTCGCCGGCGATCTCGGAGGCGAGCTTGTTGACGTCGTCGTAGTTGCCGTCGACGGCGACGAGGTTCTCGGTGAAGATCGCCGAGTTGACCTGCTTGGGCTGCTCGAGGTTGCTCGGGATGAAGACGACCGTCTTGATGCCGGCGCGGGCGCCCGCGGCGGCGACCGCGTTGGCGAGGTTGCCGGTCGAGGGGCAGGCGAAGACCTTCGCGTCGAGCTCGCGGGCGGCGCTCAGGGCGCAGGCGACGACGCGGTCCTTGAAGGAGTTGGTCGGGTTGGTCGAGTCGTCCTTCACCCACAGGTTGGTGATGCCGATCTCGCGGCCGAGGTTGTCGGCCTTGATCAGGCGGGTGAAGCCGGGCTCGGTGTTCGGGCTGGACTCGATGTCCGAGGGCACCGGCAGCAGCGCCTTGTAGCGCCAGATGTTGGCCGGGCCGGCCTCGATCTCCTCGCGGGTGATCGCCGGGAAGTCGTAGGCGATCTCCAGCGGTCCGAAGCACTCCGGACAGGCGTAGAAGGGGCCGAGGGCGACCTGGTGCCCGCACTCGCGGCAGGCCAGGGCCTTCGCGTGCCCGAAGGCACCCTCGCGCAGGGTGCTGGTGGTCGTCGTACCGGGTTCCGTCGCAACGGCGCTCATGGATTCCTCCTTCTCATCTGTCCCGTGCGACTTTCGCCGGGTCGGATTTGGCACCGTGTTCCGCGACGTCCGCGTCAGCTGTGCTGACGCGTCCGGGAGTTCGCGGCGGTTGCCGGGACTTCTTCGGGCCGTTCCCTCAGTCCCTCTGGATGAGCAGGATCAGCGTACGGGTGACAGGTCACCCACCACGAATCGAGATTCCGGATGCCGAGACGGTCGTCCGGGATGTGAGATGTACGGCGCCGTCAGCGCCGGGCGCGTGCGTCGGCCGCGAGTCGGCCGAGCAGCTCCAGCACCCCGTCGGGACCGCGGACGACGACGTCCGAGAGGTCCATCAGCGCGCTCTGCTCGTCGGACGCCGAGCAGACCCGCAGCGTCGCCAGGCCCTGGCCGGCGAGGTCCTCGAGCGCCTCGAAGGCCTCGACGTCGCCGAGGTCGTCGCCCGCGAACACGAAGCCCTCGGCGTCGAGCACCGCCGCGAGCCGGTTGACGACCATGCCCTTGTGCGAGCCCGCCGAGCGGACCTCGATCACCGAGCGGCCCGGCTCCAGCACCAGCCCGTGCTGGCGCGCCAGCTCACGCATCGGGGGCAACAGTCGCTCGAACGCCTGCTCCGCGTCGGGCAGCCGCCGGGTGTGGACGGCGACCGCGAGACCCTTGTCCTCGACGAAGGCGTCGCTCGCGTCGGCCTGGCGCAGCGTCCGCGGCAGGTCGCGCTCGAACGTCGCCAGCCCGCGCGGCGGTCGCGCCCCGAGGATCCGGCGCCGTCCCGAGCTCCAGCGCTCGTTGCCGTACTGCCCGAAGACGAAGAGCTCCTTGCCGGCCGCCTCCAGGGCGTCGCCGACCTCCTCCAGCCCGCCGAGGTCCAGCGCCTGTCGCGCCGGGCGACCGGTGATCACCGCGATCGCGGCCACCTCCGTCGCCAGCTCGACGAGCACCTCGGCCGCCCCGGGGTGGAT
This sequence comes from Nocardioides sp. Root240, assembly GCF_001428825.1. Taxonomy (GTDB): domain Bacteria; phylum Actinomycetota; class Actinomycetes; order Propionibacteriales; family Nocardioidaceae; genus Nocardioides. Next base: position 625,027 of record NZ_LMIT01000013.1, read on the forward strand.
GTGCGCCCGGGCGGGGTCGTCCACGATCGGCGCCAGCGTGCCGTCGAAGTCCAGGCCGACGACGGTCCGCGACGCGACGCCGACCACGGCGTCGTAGCGCTGCTCACCTTCGGCGGACGCGAACCTCACTGCTCCATCCCACCACGTCTTCACACGACCGCGGTGACCGGTGTGTGAAATTTCAACCCTCCGGAGGCGGAGGGCAGGCTCAATCGAGCTCGCCGGTGAGGATGAGGGTGAGCTTCGTGTCCGACATGTCGCTGTCGGTGTCGGCCGGCTTGATCCGGGCCACGCCCAGGTCGAGGGCGAGCAGCTGGGCTGCGGCCTTCTTGCCCTTCGGGAAGTAGACGGTGGTGGCCGGGACGGTGCCGTACCAGTTGTCGGCGGCGGCGACCGTCCAGCCGGCCTCCTTGACCTTCTCCGACACGCGCCCGGCGAGGCCGGCGATCGCGGTGTTGTTGAAGACGACGACGGAGTGCTCGCTGCGCACGACCGGCTTCGGGGCGGGTGCCTCGGTGGTCGCGGTGTCGGTCGGGGCGCCGGTCGTCGCGCCCTCGGAGGGAGCGTCCGTGCCGTCGGACGACGCGTCGTCGGTCGGGTCGGCGGCCGCGGTGGTGGCGGAGATGTCGCGCTCGGCGGGCTCGTCGCCGCGCGTGGTCACGAAGGCCACCGCGGCGAGGATCACCGCGACGACGCTGAGCAGGACGACGGGCGAGGGCAGGACCGCACCACGTTCGTTGCGAGCAGGCCAGGCGGGGAAGGTCACGGCCACCTCTCTGGGGACGTCGGTCAGATCTCGAACCCGAGGCGGCGCGCGGAGCGCTGGCGCTGGCGCTGGGAGCGCAGGCGACGCAGGCGACGAACCAGCAGCGGGTCGTGGGCGAGTGCCTCGGGACGGTCGATGAGGGCGTTGAGCACCTGGTAGTAGCGGGTGGCGCTCATGTCGAACTGCTCGCGCACCGCGGTCTCCTTGGCGCCGGCGTACTTCCACCACTGACGCTCGAACTCCAGGATCGCGCAGTCACGGTCGCTGAGGTCGGCCGGAACGACCGGGGTGGCGTCCTGGTGGCTGCGCTCGGCGCTCATGAGGTCTCCTCGACGCTCGGATGGGGCAGTTCAACGGGTGTACGGACACCCACTCTAACCCGCGAATCACATCGATGTCATTCGCACCGCCGTGTCCCCCACGCCTCGTAGGGTCGTGACCATGACCTCGTCGCCCGACCCGATCGGCTGGGGCATCCTCGCCACCGGCAAGATCGCCCGGACCTTCGCCACCGACCTCGCACTCGTTCCGGGCGCGCGCCTCGCGGCCGTGGGCTCCCGCTCCGCCGAGGGGGCCGCCGCCTTCGCCCGGGAGTACGGCGACGCGGACACCCACGCGCACGGTACCTACGCCGCGCTGCTCGCCGACCCCGCGGTCGACGTCGTCTACATCGCCACGCCCCACGCGCTGCACCTCGAGGGCGCCCGGGCGGCGTTCGAGGCCGGCAAGCACGTGCTGTGCGAGAAGCCGCTCACGCTCCGCGCGGCCGACGCCGAGGAGATGGTCCGGCTCGCCCGCGCGCACGACCGCTTCCTCATGGAGGCGATGTGGATGGCCTGCCACCCGGTGATCCGCGAGCTGCGCGACGAGCTGGCCACCGGCCGGTTCGGCACGCCCCTGCACCTGGCGGCCGAGCTCGGCTTCCGGGTGGACGCGCCGCCGACGGGTCGGATGTTCGCGCCCGAGCTGGGCGGCGGGGCGCTGCTCGACATGGGCATCTACCCGCTCACCTTCGCCCACCTGATGCTCGGCGAGGCCGTCGAGCTGACCGCTGTCGCCAGCCTCGCGGAGACCGGGATCGACCTCGACGTCGCGATCGCCGGGGGCTACCCCGGCGGCGCGGTCGCCAGCATGCACGCGTCCATGTCCTCGTGGTCCTCGCGGGCTGCCTCCATCGCGACCGACCTCGGCCGGATCGAGCTGCACGGCGATTTCCACCACCCCGGGTCGGCCGTGTTCACGCCGGTCGGCCGACCGGACCAGCAGGTCGTGCTGACCGGCCGGGAGCCGGTGATCGGGGTGGGCTACGGCAACGAGATCGCCGAGGTGGACCGCTGCGTCCTCGCCGACCTGCGGGAGAGCCCGCTGGTACCGCACGAGCAGACGCTCACCCTGCTGGGGCAGATGGACGGACTACGACAGCAGCTGGGGATCCGCTATCCCGACGACCCGGCCTGACCCCCGGCACTGAGGTACCGGACGACGGCCAGCACCCGCCGGTGCGACTGGTCGTCGTCGGGCGCGAGGCCGAGCTTGGCGAAGATCCGCTGCGTGTGCTTCTCCACGCCCGCGAGGGACACCACGAGCGCCTCGGCGACGGCCGCGTTGGAGCGGCCCTCGGCCATCAGCGCGAGCACCTCCCGCTCGCGCGGCGTCAGCGCGAGCAGCGGGTCGTGCCGCCTGCCCATCAGGTGGCGCACGACCATCGGGTCCAGCGCGGTGCCGCCGGCCTGGACCGTCACCAGCGCGTCGAGGAACTCCGCGACCTCGCTGACCCGGTCCTTGAGCAGGTAGCCCACCCCGCCCTCGCCGGTGGCGAGCAGCTCGTCGGCGTACGACGCGACGACGTACTGCGACAGCACCAGCACCCGCGCCCCGGCCCACGCCCGGCGCACCGCCACGGCGGCACGCAGCCCCTCGTCGGTGTGGCTGGGCGGCATCCGGACGTCGACGATCGCCAGGTCGGGACGGTGCTCGAGCACCGCGTCGACGAACCCGGGGCCGTCGCCGACGGCCGCGACGACGTCGTGCCCGGCCTCCGCGAGCAGCAGCTGCAGTCCCTCGCGGAGCAGCACCGAGTCGTCCGCGACCACGATCCTCATGCCGGCCTCACCTCAGCGGGACCTCCGCACGCAACCGGGTCGGGCCGCCCTCGGGCGAGGCGAGCAGGAGCCGCCCGTCGACACCGGCGAGCCGCTCCTGCAGCCCGTGCAGTCCGTGGCCGGGACTCGCGGCCGCGCCACCGCGCCCGTCGTCGTCGACCGTCACCTGCAGCGCTCCGTCCACGACGACCAGCGTGACATCCGCCCGGGCGGCACCGCTGTGCTTGACGACATTCGTCAGCGCCTCGGCGACCACGAAGTAGGCGGCCGTCTCGACGGGCAGCGGCAGGCCGGAGGGTACGTCGGCGGTGACCCGCACCGGGATCGGCTGGCCGTCCGCCATCTCGGCCACGGCGGCGACGAGGCCGCGGTCGACCAGCAGCGGCGGGGCGATCCCGCGGGAGAGGGCGCGCAGCTCCTCGACGGCGGCGCGGGTCTGCGCGACGGCGGCGTCGAGGGTGCGGGCGGCGGTGTCGGGGTCCTGGCCGAGTTGGATGCGCGCCCGGCCCAGGTCCATACCGAGCCGGATCAGCCGCTGCTGCGGGCCGTCGTGGATGTCGCGCTCGAGCCGGCGCAGCGACTCGGCCTCGGCGCGGTGCGCGGACTCGCGGCTCTCCTCGACCCGCGCCACCCGGCCCTGCAGCTCGGCGCGACTGGTCAGCAGGACCGACGCGAGGCTGCTGTGGACGAGGGCGGCGAGGCGCACCGCGAGCGGCAGCGTCAGCAGGGCCACGACACCGATGCCGGTGATCAGCCCGACGTCGGCGGCCCGGCTCTCGCCGAGGCCGACCAGGTCGGCGAGGCTCTTGTCGTCGCCGTCGCGCGGGATGAACCTCTCCCATAACCAGTACGACGCACCCGTGAGCACCGCCGACCACCAGGTCAGGGCGATCGCGAAGGCCGCCGTACCGGTGAGCAGGCCGACCAGCGACCACACCACGTCGAGCCACGACTGAGGGTCGCGCAGCGGCGTCAGCGTGCGCCGCCAGAAGCGGTCCCCCGATCCCGCCCGCAGGTACGACGGCGCCGGGACCGCGTCACTGCGCACGGTCCGCAGCCGGATCCGCTCCAGCCCGGCGAAGCCGCGGGCCACCAGCACCGCCACGACGACCACGAGCACGCCGCCGATCAGGACGGACAGGGCTGCTCCGAGCGCGAGGAGGGTAATGACGACCACGTGGGCGACGAGAGCGAGCGGGAAGGCCGACAGCGCGTAGGCGGAGTCGTGCAGGGTGCGCCGGACCAGGGGGGTGCCGGCGACGTGGGCGGGCGGGGAGGTCGGTGTCATCACCAGCGTCTCGGTCATGGGTCCAGCGTGGTGCGTGGGCGTCGTACCCGGAATCCTGCCAGCACGACACTCCTTGTCGGGCCAGCCCGACAACCGTCCGTCTGGATAGGGTGACGACCGTGGCCCACGACCTGGTGATCGTTGCCAACCGTCTCCCCGTCGATCGCGTCGCCGGGCCGGACGGCAGGACGACCTGGCGCCGCTCCCCCGGCGGCCTGGTCTCCGCCATCGAGCCCGTGATGCGCGCCCACGACGGGGTGTGGGTCGGTTGGCCCGGCGGCACCGAGCAGCGACTGCGCGCGTTCAAGGACGACGGGCTGTCCCTGGTGCCGCTGTCGATGACGGCGGAGGAGATCGAGGAGCACTACGAGGGCTTCTCCAACGGCACGCTGTGGCCGCTCTACCACGACGTCGTCGCGAAGCCGGAGTTCCACCGCGAGTGGTGGGACACCTACGTCAAGGTCAACCGGCGCTTCGCCGAGAAGGCCGCCGACCTGGCCGCGAAGGGCGCCACGGTCTGGGTGCACGACTACCAGCTGCAGCTGGTGCCGCAGATGCTGCGCGAGCTCCGCCCCGACCTGCGGATCGGCTTCTACCTGCACATCCCGTTCCCGCCGGCCGAGCTGTTCCAGCAGCTGCCGTGGCGCCGCCAGATCCTCGAGGGCCTGCTCGGCGCCGACCTGGTCGGCTTCCAGCTGCCCGGCGCCGCGCAGAACTTCATCCGCCTGGTCCGCCAGCGGGTCGGCCACAAGACGCACCGCGACCTCGTCTACCTGCCCGACGGCCGCACCGTCCGGGCCGCGGCCTTCCCCATCTCGATCGACGCCTCCGGTTTCGAGGAGCTGGCCCGGTCCGAGGGCGTCGTCGAGCGCGCCGCCGCGATCCGCGAGGCGCTGGGCAACCCGCGCAAGATCTTCCTGGGCATCGACCGGCTCGACTACACCAAGGGCATCTACGCCCGGCTGCGTGCGTTCGGCGAGCTCATCAGCGACGGCAGGGTGACCGTCGACGACGCCGTCTTCGTGCAGGTCGCCGTCCCCTCGCGCGAACGGGTGGAGCACTACCGCAACCTGCGCGACGACATCGAGCGCCTGGTCGGCCGGCTCAACGGCGATCTCGGCCGGATCGGCCGCCCGGCGATCAGCTACCTGCACACGTCGTACCCCCGCGAGGAGATGGCGGCGCTCTACCGCGCCGCCGACGTGATGGTCGTGACGCCGTACCGCGACGGGATGAACCTCGTCGCCAAGGAGTACGTCGCCTGCCGGGTCGACGACGACGGCGCCCTCGTCCTCTCCGAGTTCGCCGGGGCGGCCGACGAGCTGCGCCAGGCCTGGCTCGTGAACCCCTACGACATGAACGGCATGAAGGGCGCGCTGCTCGAGGCCTACGAGGCCGATCCCAAGGAGCTGTCGAAGCGGATGAAGGCGATGCGCAAGCAGATCGCCCAGCACGACGTGAAGGCGTGGGCCGACAGCTTCATGACCGAGCTCGAGGACGAGTCGCACCACAACCACACCAAGTCGCTGCGGCCCGCCGACCGCTCCTGACCCCTGTCCTGCGGACGATCGGGTCCCGAAGCCCTCCTGCGCGGTAGTTTTCGCACATGGATCTGGTGCCCCTGCGTTCCGTGCCGGGCTCCGGCCTGCTCCCCGCCCCGGACCAGGTCGTGGCGGCGGCGAGCAATGTCGCGCAGAAGCTGCTCTACGGCGGCGTCGCCGACCTGCGGCCGATGCCGCGCACGCTGATCGACGACGGCACGCTGCGCGAGGTCTACCACTACCGTCCGGCCGGGCACGTGCAGGAGAAGGGCGACCCGGTCCTGCTCGTCACACCGTTGGCCGCACCGTCGAGCTGCTACGACCTGCGCCGCGGCTGCTCGCTCGTCGAGCACTTCGTCACCGAGGGCCGCCCGACCTACCTCGTGGAGTACGGCGAGGTGTCCTTCCGCGACCGCAACCTCGGCATGGAGCACTGGATCGACGAGGTCGTGCCGAACGCGATCCGCGAGGTCTCCGCGCACGCCGGCGGCCGTCCCGTGCACGTGATCGGCTGGAGCCTCGGCGGGATCTTCTCCCTGCTCACGCTCGCCGACAAGCGCTCCGGTGACCTGCCCGTCGCGTCGCTGACCGTGGTCGGCTCGCCGATCGACATCTCGCAGGTGCCGCTGCTGGCGCCGTTCCGCCCGCTGCTCAACCTCTTCAACGGCAAGGGCCCGATCACCAAGGGCTACCAGATGCTCGGTGGGGCGCCGAAGCCGCTGGTGAAGTGGGCCTTCCAGCTGACCGCCTTCCAGAAGATGGTCACGAAGCCGATCGCGCTGGCGACCCACATCGACGACCGCGAGTTCCTCGCGCAGATCGAGGCGGTCGACCACTTCACCGCCAACATGATCGCCTACCCCGGCCGCACCTTCGGCCAGCTCTACCACCGCTTCGCGAAGGGCAACCAGCTCGCCAGCGGCACCTTCGAGCTCGACGACCGCACCATCGACCTGGCCGACATCACCGTGCCGGTCCTGGTCTTCGGCGGATCGACCGACGGGATCGCGCCGGTGCCGTCGGTGCGCGCCGTCGTACCCCTGCTGAGGAAGTCGGCCGAGGTGCGCTTCGAGGTCGTGCCCGGCGGCCACCTCGGCATGCTCACCGGCCGCGCTGCGCGGACCACCACCTGGCTGGCGATGGACGAGTGGATCACGCAGTGGTCGACCGACAACAAGCCGGCCGTGCCGATCGGCACCAACCGGAAGCGCCGCACGTCGTCGGCGGCATCGCGCTCGCTCGCCAAGTGAGTCCTCGCATCGGGTACGGCGCCGGGTCGGTCGCGACCGGCGCGTTCGGCACCGTGCCGGGCCTGATGCTGCTCCCCTACCTCACCGACACGCTCGCGGTGCCGGCACTGCTGGCCGGCGCGATCGTCTTCCTGCCGAAGGCGTGGGACGTCGTGCTGAACCCGGTCGCCGGCCGGATCAGCGACCGGACCGTCGACCCGCGCGGGCCGCGCCGTCCCTGGCTGCTGCGGGCCGGCTTCGCCCTGGCCGCCTGCTTCGCCCTCCTCTTCGCCGCGCCCGACCTGGGCTCCCAGGCCTTCGACGCGGCCTGGGTGCTCGTCGCGTTCCTGGCCTGCGCGACGGCGTACGCCTTCTTCCAGGTGCCCTACGTCGCGATGCCGGCGGAGATCGCGACGACGTCGGCCGAGCGGACCCGCCTGATGACGTGGCGGGTCGCGATCCTCGCCTTCACGATCCTGCTGGCCGGGGCGAGCGCGCCCGCGATCCGCGACGCGATCGGCGGCCGCGACGGCTATCGCGCGATGGGCGTCGTGATGGCGCTGCTCATCCTCACCGGCGCACTGCTCGCCTACCGCGGCACGCGCGCTGCCCCCATCGGCACGGTCGCGCCGGGCGCCGGGACGTTGCGCGACCAGCTGCGCATCGTCGCGGGCGCGCGGGACTTCCGCGTGCTGCTGACGACCTTCGTGCTGCAGGCGCTGGCGACCGGGTGCATGCTCGCCGCGGTCGACTACGTCGCCGGCGACGTACTCGAGCGCGACGGAGCGGCCACCGTGCTCTTCGTCTGCTTCGTCGGTCCCGCACTGCTGCTGACGCCGGCCTGGGCGACGATCGGCCGCCGCACCGGCAAGAGGCGTGGCTACCTGCTGGCGTCGCTGGTCCTGGCATCCGGCGCTGCGCTGGTGCTGCCGGCGTCGTCCGGGTCGGCGGTGCTGGTCTACGTCGCCGTGGGGCTCGTCGGCGTCGGGTACGCCGGCGTGCAGGTGTTCCCGATGGCGATGCTGCCCGACGTCGCGGCGGTCGACGCCCGTCGTACCGGGTCGTCGCGGATCGGCGTCTACACCGGCGTCTGGACGGCCGGCGAGACCCTCGGCCTGGCGCTCGGACCCGGCCTGTTCGCCGTCGTGCTGGCGCTCGGCGGCTACGTGTCGAGCGACGCGGACGACGTGCTGCAGCCGGACTCCGCGGTCACCGCCATCACCCTCGGATTCTCCCTGCTGCCGGCCCTGCTGGTGCTGCTCAGCCTGCTCTGGCTGCGCGGCTACACCCTCGACGAGACGGAGGTCGATCGTGTCGATGTCGCCTGACGAGGTGCGCGCCCGGCTGGCGGCGCTGCAGGCCGAGGACCTGCCGGTCCACGGCGGCCGCACCCTCGCCTACGTGTACGACGCCGGCCTGGCCGAGGTCGACGCGCTGGCCCGCGAGGCGGTCGCCGCGTTCGCCGGCAGCAACGGCCTCGACCCGACGGCCTTCCCGAGCCTGCTGGCGATGGAGAACGACCTCGTCACCTTCGCGCGCGCTCTTGTCGACGGTCCGTCGACAACCGTCGGCACCCTCACCTCCGGCGGCACCGAGTCCTGCCTGCTCGCCGTGCAGGGCGCCCGCGACGCGCGGCCCGACATCACCGCGCCGTCGATGGTCGTCCCGGAGACCGTGCACGCCGCCTTCCACAAGGCGGCCCACTACTTCGGGGTCCGCGCCGTCGTCGTGCCGGTCGGTCCCGACCACCGCGCGGACGCCGACGCGATGGCGGCGGCGATCGACGAGACGACCGTGCTCGTGGTGGCCAGCGCGCCGTCGTACGCCCACGGCGTGGTGGACCCGGTCACCGCGATCGCTGCCGCCGCGGCGGCCCGCGGCGTGCGCTGCCACGTCGACGCCTGCATCGGTGGCTGGGTGCTGCCGTGGGCCACCCGCCTGGGCCGGCCGGTGCTGCCGTGGACCTTCGCCGTCGAGGGCGTCACCTCGATCTCGATGGACCTGCACAAGTACGCCTACGCACCGAAGGGCTCGTCCCTGCTGCTGCACCGCACGCCGGAGCTGCGCCGGCCGCAGTACTTCGCGCACGCCGGCTGGCCCGGCTACACGATGCTCAACGCGACCCTGCAGTCCACGCGATCGGGCGGCCCGGTCGCGGGTGCGTGGGCGACCGTGCAGGCCATCGGCGACCCCGGCTACCTGGACCTGACCCGCCGCGCACTGGCCGCGACCGACCGGATCGTCGCCGGGCTGGCCGAGGTCGACGGGCTGGCCCTGCTCGCCGTACCGGACTCGACGCTGGTCGCCGCCGTCGCCGACGGACCCCTCGACGTGTTCACCGTCTGCGACGAGATGGCCGAGCGCGGGTGGTTCGTCCAGCCCCAGCTGTCGTACGACGGCCGTGCGCCCTCGCTGCACCTCGCGGTCAGCGCCGCGACCGACCCCGAGGCCTTCCTCGCCGCGCTGGAGGCGTCGGTGTCCGCCGCTCTCGACGCCGGTCCGGTGCCGGTGGACGAGGCCGTCGTCGCACTGCTCCAGACGCTCGACCCGACCACGCTCGGGGACGCCGAGTTCGACCTGCTGCTCGCGGCGGGCGGCCTGGCCGGCGACGAGGGCGAGCTGGGGCTGCCCGAGCGGATGGCTCCGGTCAACGCGCTCCTCGACGCGGCCCCGCCGCGGCTGCGCGAGGCCGTCCTGGTCGCCTTCCTCGACCGCCTGGCGCGGCCGATCGCCGCCGACGCCTAGTCCCAAAGGACTAGCGCACCTCGGCCGCGTTCCCGATCCCGGGACCGGTCCCTGGTCCGTAGATTTCTCATCACCGACGCGGACCTCGAGATCCGCTGGAGGGAGCCCCACCCGGGTCCGGCACCCCATTGCCGGGAGTGCCCCCGGGAGGACCAGCAAGGCTCGAGATCCGCGTCGGAGCTAGCCACACCAGGTGGCGCCCCTGGGAGGGAGAGGGGCGCCGCCGCACGGTGGTGGCATTCGGGAGCAGCACCGCGGCCGACCTCGCTGGGGGGTGGGTCTGGGGGGACCCGGCGCTTCGGCGCCGTAGGGTCGTGCCGTGGGTGCTCTCTCCGGACTCTCAGAGAAGGGCCTGATGGCCCCCGATTGGGCCGAGGCCTTGGCGCCGGTCGAGGACCGGGTCGCTGCGCTCGGCCAGTTCCTGCGCGACGAGATCGCTGCCGGTCGGCCGTACCTGCCGGCCGGCGAGCACGTCTTCCGCGCGTTCTCGCGGCCGCTCGCCGACGTCCGCGTGCTGATCGTGGGGCAGGACCCCTACCCCACGCCGGGGCACCCGATCGGCCTCTGCTTCGCCGTCGACCGCCACGTCCGGCCGCTGCCGCGCAGCCTCGCGAACATCTACCGGGAGCTCGCCGACGACGTCGGCGTCACGCCGCCGCCCCACGGCGACCTGTCCGCGTGGACCGACCAGGGCGTGATGCTGCTGAACAGGGTCCTGACCGTGCGCCCCGGCGCCTCGGACTCCCACAAGTTCCAGGGCTGGGAGCACGTCACCGCGTGCGCGATCCAGGCCGTCGTACGACGGGCGGAGGCGGGCACCCCGATGGCCGCGATCCTGTGGGGCAACGCTGCGCGCTCGCTGAAGCCACACCTCGGCCCGATCCCGGCCGTGGAGTCCCCGCACCCCTCGCCGCTGTCGGCATCGCGCGGGTTCTTCGGCTCACGGCCGTTCAGCAAGGTCAACCAGCTGCTCGTCGAGCGCGGCGGCCAGCCGATCGACTGGACCTTGCCAGCCTGAGACCGGCCCGACGGGAGTTTCACCGGCCGGCCGGTGAAACTCATGCTTGGACGAGGAAACTTCGATGCTTCTGACTGATGTGTGGGTCAGGTTCGGCCGGGGAGTGC
>NZ_LMIT01000014.1:0-19392 GCF_001428825.1 Nocardioides sp. Root240
CGTCAGGACCCGCTCATCCCACCCACACATGCAGCAGAAGAGCCGAAACTTCGTCGTCCAAGCATGAGTTTCGTCGTCCCAGCCCGGGAGTTTCACCGGCCGGCCGGTGAAACTCCCGTCGGCTCAGAAGTGGGCCTGACCGCCGTCGAGGGGGATGGTGGCGCCGGTGAGGTAGGCCAGGTCGGGGCCGACGAGGGCGACGACGGCGCGGCCGATGTCGGCCTCGGGGTCGCCGATGCGCTTCATCGGGATGGCGGCGACGAACTCGGCGGCCTCGTCGGGGTGGGTCTCGGTCCACCACTTCAGGCCGGGGGAGAGGGCGTGCGGGGCGATGGAGTTCACGCGGATGCCGGCGGGTGCCCACTCGACGGCGGCGGTGCGGGTCAGGGACCGGAGCGCGGTCTTGGCGGCGGCGTAGGCGCCGTAGTTCGTGGGGTCCCAGCGGACCATCGCCGACGTCACGAGGTTGACGATCGAGCCGCCTCCGGCCGCGACGAGGTGCGGGTGGGCGGCCTGCATGAAGGCGAAGGCGGCGAAGGGGCCGGTGACGAAGCCCTTGGTGAAGTTCTTCAGGCTCATGTCGAGCAGCGGCATCATGACGCCGTCGTAGGCGTTGTTCACGATCACGTCGAGGCGCCCGAAGTCGGCGGCGATCCGGTCGACCAGCGGCGCGATGGCGTCGGTGTCGAGCAGGTCCAGCTCGTACGCCGTCGCACGCACGCCGCGCTCGCGGAGCAGTGCGCACGTGGACTCCAGCTTGGCCGCGGTCCGCCCGACGACGGCGACGGACACCCCTTCGGTGGCGAGGGCCAGGGCGATGCCCTGGCCGACTCCCTGACCCGCTCCGGTGACGATGGCGACCTTGCCCTGCAGTGCGTTCATCCCCGCACTGTGTCCGGTACGACGACCTGCCCCTCCCGGCGGTCCCGGTCACCGGGAGCCGTCCCGGCCCCACGACGCGCAGCCGTCGAATACTCCCGGCCATGAGCACGACGGTGACTGAGCTGGTGGTGGAGGACGTCCTCGGGGCGCCCGTGCAGGTGTTCGCGGAGCGCTTCGAGGCGCTGCACGAGGTGCTGGCCGCGTCGGTCGCGCACGGCGACCGGAGCTACCTCGTCACCCTCGACGGGCGGCTCACCTTCGCCGAGCACGCGCGCCGGGTGTCCTCGCTCGCGCACGCCCTCCGCACGACGTACGGCGTGCAGCAGGGCGACCGGGTCGCGATCACGGCCGCGAACTCGCAGGCCTGGATCGAGACCTTCTGGGCGACCGTGTCGATCGGTGCCATCGCGGTCGGTTGCAACGCCTGGTGGTCGCCACGCGAGCTGCAGCACGCGCTCGAGCTGACCCGGCCGGTGCTGGTCGTCGCCGACGAGCGCCGTCGTGCGCAGCTGCCCGAGAGCGCTCACGACGTGATCGCCATCGAGGCCGACCACGAGCGCCTCGCCACCCAGCACCCGGACGCCGAGCTCCCGCGGGCTGACGTCGCGCAGGACGACCCCGCGGTCATCCTCTTCACGTCCGGTACGTCGGGCCGCCCCAAGGGCGCCGTGCACACGCACCGCAACCTCTGCTCCGTCATCGGCTTCCACCGGAGCATGGACGCCCTGGCCGCCCAGTACGGCGACCCGGTGGCGCCGCAGGACAAGACCTACCTGCTGGCGATGCCGCTCTTCCACGTGGGAAGCCTCCACAACCTCGCCGTCCCGCGCCTGGCCAACGGCAGCACGGTCGCCCTGCACCTGGGTGCCTTCGACCCCGCGAAGGTGCTGCAGCTGGTGCAGGACGCCCGCGTCACGCACTGGGGTGCGGTGCCGACGATGGCCAACCGGCTGCTCGAGTTCGACCGGGTGGGCGACTACGACACCTCGTCGCTGTACGCGTTCTCGCTGGCCTCGGCGCCCTCCAGCACCGCGTTCAAGGACCGGCTGCGCAGCCACCTGCCGTTCGCGGGCGCGCTCGTCGACAGCTACGGCCTCACCGAGTCGTGCACCGCGGTCGCGCTGGCCACGCCGCTCGACCTGGCCGAGTCGCCGGGCACCCTGGGCACGCCGATCATCGGCGTCGAGATGGAGGTCCGCGACCCGCTCGGCAACGTGCTGCCGCCGGGCGAGGAGGGCGAGATCTGCGTCCGCAGCGCCTACAACATGCTCGGCTACTGGGAGAACCCCGAGGCGACGGCGGCCGCGATCGACGCCGAGCGCTGGCTCCACACCGGCGACATCGGCACCTTCGACGAGAAGGGCCGGATCCGGCTGGCCGCGCGCCGCTCGGACCTGATCATCCGCGGGGGCGAGAACGTCTACCCGGCCGAGGTCGAGGGCCTGCTCGTCGAGCACCCGGCCGTGCGCGAGTGCGTCGTGCTCGGCGTACCCCACGACGACCTGGGCCAGGAGGTCGGTGCGGTCGTCGTGCCGACCGAGGCCGGCATCGATGTCAGCGCTCTTATCGCGCAGCTCCAGGAGTACGCCGCCGGCGGGCTCGCGCACTACAAGGTCCCCACGCACTGGCGGGTCGCCGCCGAACCGCTGCCGCGCAACGCCACCGGCAAGGTCGTCCGCCCGGCGGTGTCGTTGTGAGCGCGAACAGCACACCGCCCGACGTCTTCTCCCCGGGGAGGCTCGGACCGGTCACCCTCCGCAACCGGACGATCAAGGCCGCGACCTACGAGGGTCTCAGCCACCGCGGCCGGGTCACCCAGGACCTGATCGACTTCCACGTCGCCTACGCCAGGGGCGGCGTCGGGATGACCACGGTCGCCTACCTCGCTGTCGACGAGGACGGTCGCACCGACCGGCACCAGGTCCTCTGGACCGACGAGGCGATGCCCGGCCTGAGAGCGCTCACCGACGCGGTCCACGCCGAGGGAGCGGCGGCGTCCGCCCAGATCGGGCACGGCGGCCCCGTCGCCGAGGCGCGTGGCAACAGGTCGCCGGCCCTCGCGCCGTCGAGCAGGGTCAACGTGATCGCGATGAACAAGTCGCAGGAGGCCACCACCGCCGACCTCCGGCGCATCGTGGCCGCCCACGGACACGCAGCCGGCAGGGCGGTGGAGGCGGGCTTCGACGCCGTCGAGGTGCATCTCGGCCACAACTACCTGGCGAGCGCCTTCCTGAGCCCGAAGCTCAACCACCGCGACGACGAGTACGGCGGCGGGCTCCGCAACCGTGCCCGCCTCGCGCGGGAGATCATGCAGGCCGTCCGTGAGGCCGTCGGCGACCGGATCGCGATCGTCGCCAAGATGAACATGGACGACGGTGCGCCGGGCGGCTTCTGGCTCGACGAGGCGATCCCGGTCGCCCAGTGGCTGGAGGCCGACGGCACCCTCGACGCGCTCGAGATGACGGCCGGCAGCTCGCTGCTGAACCCGATGTACCTGTTCAAGGGCGACGTGCCGCTGGAGGAGTTCGCAGGCGTGATGCCGCAGCCGATCAAGGCCGGGGTGAGGCTGGTCGGCCACCGGCTGCTCAAGAGCTACCCGTACACCGACGGCTTCCTGCTCGAGGACGCCAAGCAGGTCCGCGCGGCCGTGGACCTGCCGATGGTCCTGCTCGGTGGCGTCACCAGCCGTGCGGTGATGGACACCGCCATGGCCGAGGGATTCGGCTTCGTCGCGATGGCTCGCGCCCTGCTGCGCGAGCCCGACCTGGTCAACCGGATGCAGGCCGACGAGACCCGTCGCTCGCTCTGCATCCACTGCAACAAGTGCATGCCGACCAACTACACCGGCACGCGCTGCGTGCTGGTCGACCGTCGTACCACCCGCAGCGCCAGCTGGGGCAGGCCGGAGGGCTACGCGGCACCTGCCGACGGCCCTTCCGGTGAGTGGGACTCGTCACACCGCGCCGACTGACCGGACTGGGAGATTCCTTCCGTGGCCCGCCGATTCCTCCTTCCGCTCCTGGAGCTGGTCGCCGTCCTGTTCCTGGTCAGCATCGGGGTCTTCCTGCTGCTGTCGCTGGTACCCGGCGACCCCGCGATCGCCGTCCTCGGCGAGGGCCGCACCCCGCAGGAGTACGACGCCCTGCGCGCGCAGCTCGGCCTCGACGACCCGCTCCTCACCCGGTACGGCGACTGGCTCGGCGGCGTCCTGCACGGCGACCTCGGCACCTCCCTGGTCCCGCCGCAGACCGACGTCCTCGACCGGATCGCCCGCGCCTTCCCGGTGAGCCTCGAGCTGGCCGTCGTGGGCCTCGTCATGGCGCTCGTGATCGCGCTGCCCCTGGCGATGTGGTCGGCGTACCACCAGGGCGGCCGCGCCGACCGCGCGATCAGCGCGATCACCTTCGGCCTGCTCTCGATGCCGTCCTTCCTCATCGGCATCGTGCTGATCGCGGTGCTGGTGAACACGCTCGGCTGGTTCCCGCGCAACGAGTGGGTCCGGCCCGGCGAGAGCCTCACCGGCAACCTCTCGCACGCCTTCCTGCCGGCGCTGACGATCGCGCTGATGGAGGCCGCGATGTTCACGCGCATCCTGCGCAACGACCTGGTCACCACGTTGCACGAGGACTTCATCCTCGCCGCCCGCGCGCGGGGCATGTCGCCCCTGCGGATCATGGTCAGCGACGCGCTGCGGCCCTCGTCCTTCTCGCTCGTCACCGTGCTCGGACTGAGCATCGGCCGCCTCGTCGGGAGCACCGTGATCGTGGAGTACCTCTTCGCGCTGCCCGGCATGGGCAAGCTCGTCATCGACGCCGCCAACCAGGGCAACTACCCGGTCGTGCAGGGGGCGGTGCTCGTCATCGCCGGCGTGTACGTCGGCAGCAACGCCCTGATCGACCGCACCTACGGACTGCTCGACCCGAGGACCCGCCGTGCGCACGCCTAGCCGCCGCCGTCGCGTCGACGTCGTCTTCTGGCTGGGCATGGCCTGGCTGACCGTCGTGCTCGGTGCCGCGGTCCTCGCACCGCTGCTGCCGCTCGGCAACGCCGACGACTCGGTGAAGGGCCTGACCGCGCCCATCTTCGCCTCGCCCGAGGGACTCGGTGGTGCGTACCCGCTCGGCACCAACAACTACGGCCTCGACGTCCTCGCCCGGGTCGTGTACGGCGCCCGCACCTCCCTGCTCGTCGCGTTGCTCGCCGTGCTGATCGGTACCTGCGTGGGCGGGTTGGTCGGCCTGGTGTCCGGCTTCGTGCGCGGCACCACCGACCGGGTGGTCGGCATCCTGAGCAACGCCCTGCTCGCCGTACCGCCGCTGATCCTGCTGATCGCGCTCGGCACCGTGCTCGACCCGAGCGTGCGCAGCATCGCGTTCGCCCTGTCCCTGCTGACGATCCCGAGCATGGTCCGCCTGGCACGGGCCAACACGATCACGGTCGCGCAGCGGGAGTACGTGCTCGCCGCACGCGCGCTCGGCGCCGGACGGCTGCGGCTGATGCTGCGCGAGGTGCTGCCGAACGTGGTGCTCCCCGTGCTGTCGCTGGCCGTCGTGATGATCTCGGTGCTGGTCGTGGCCGAGGCGTCGCTGTCCTTCCTCGGCATCGGCATCGAGCAGCCCCGGCCGACCTGGGGGAACATGATCGCCGAGGGCCAGGGCGGCGTCATGGAGCAGCACCCGTACATCGTGGTCGTGCCGGGCATCTGCCTGTTCCTGACCGTGTTCTCCTTCAACCTGCTGGGGGAGAAGGCGCAGCAGCGCTGGGACCCGAGGAGCGCGAAGCTGTGACCACCGATGTGAACGCTCCCCACGTGCTGGAGGTCGAGGACCTCCGCACCGTCTTCCACACGCCGCGCGGCGACGTGCACGCCGTCGACGGCGTCTCGTTCAGCCTCGCGGCGGGCGAGACCCTCGGCCTGGTGGGGGAGTCCGGCTCCGGCAAGTCGGTCCTGGGTCGCACGGTCATGGGCCTGGTCGCCTCGGGACCGCGGACCACGGTGACCGGGCGGGTCCGGATCGGTGGCCGCGATGTTCACGCTCTCAAGCCCGCGGAGCGCCGCCGGCTGTGGGGTCCCGAGGTCGCGATGGTCTTCCAGGACCCGATGACCTCGCTGAACCCGGTCAAGCGCGTCGGCACCCACCTCACCGAGACCCTGCGCCGCCACCTCGGCTGCTCGCGGACCGAGGCGACCGAGCGCGCGGTCGACCTGCTCCGCCAGGTCGGGATCCCCGAGCCGGCGCGGCGGATGGGGCAGTACCCGCACGAGCTGTCCGGCGGCATGCGCCAGCGCGTGGTCATCGCGATCGCGCTGGCCTGCGACCCGCGGCTGCTGATCGCCGACGAGCCGACCACGGCCCTCGACGTCACGGTGCAGAAGCAGATCCTCGACCTGCTCGCCTCCCTCGTCGCGGAGCGCACGATGGCGATGGTGCTGGTCAGCCACGACCTCGGTGCGGTGGCCGGACGCACCGACCGGGTGCAGGTGATGTACGCCGGCCGCACGGTCGAGTCCGGCCCGACCCGCCCTGTGTTCGACGTCCCCGCGCACCCGTACACCGACGCCCTGCTGGCCTCGATCCCGCGGCTGGACAACCCGCCGCACACGCTGCTGCGGACCATCGAGGGCAACCCGCCCGACATGGCGCGACCGCCCGCAGGCTGCCGGTTCGGACCGCGCTGCGCCTTCGTGACCGACCAGTGCCGCGAGGCCCAGCCGGAGGCGGCCGTCGTACCCGGTGGGCGAGCGGTCGCCTGCCACCACCCGCTGTCGCGGTCGATCCTGGAAGGAGCCGGTGATGGCCGGTAGCGGCACCGCGCACCTGCGCCCTGACCAGGAGCGTGCGCTCGTCGTCGACGACCTCGTCGTGCAGTTCCCCGTCACCGGCGGGACGGTGCACGCGGTCTCCGGGCTGAGCCTCGACCTGCTGCCGGGGGAGACCCTCGGCATCCTCGGCGAGTCCGGCTGCGGCAAGTCCAGCGCGGGCCGGGCCGTGATGCAGCTGCCGCCGCCGACGTCCGGCGAGGTCCGCCTCGGCACGGTCGAGCTGACCGGCATCAAGGCGCGGGACATGCGCCGCAAACGGGCCCGGATGCAGCTCGTGCTGCAGGACCCGGTGTCAGCGCTCAACCCGCGCCGTCGGGTGAAGGACCTCGTCGTCGAGGGCCTCGAGATCTGGGGCTGGGGCGACCGGGACCGCGACTCGTTCGTCGACGAGCTGCTCTCGTCGGTGGGCCTCGACCCCGAGACGGTCCGCGACAAGCGGCCGCACGAGCTCTCCGGCGGCCAGTGCCAGCGGGTCTGCATCGCGCGCTCGATCGCGCTCGACCCCGACGTGCTCATCTGCGATGAGCCGGTCTCCAGCCTCGACGTCTCCGTCCAGGCCCAGATCCTCAACCTGCTCGAGCAGGCCCGCGAACGGCTGCGCCTGGCGATGATCTTCATCGCCCACGACGTCGCGGTCGTGAAGAACATCAGCGACCGCGTGCTGGTGATGTACCTCGGCAAGACCTGCGAGGTGCTGCCGTCCGCGTCGCTGGAGGGCGCCCTGCACCCCTACACCCGCCTGCTGCTCGCCTCGGTCCCGGAGGCGTCCGACGAGCTGCCCGCGGCGACCGGGGCTCCGGCCCGGGCCGTCGAGCTGCCCTCGCCGCTGGACCCGCCGTCCGGCTGCCGGTTCCGCACCCGCTGCCCGCTCGCCACCGACCGGTGCGCGAGCGAGGAGCCCGTGCTGCGCGAGGTCCGTCCCGCGCAGTACGTCGCCTGCCACCACGTCGACGAGTCCACGGAAGAGGTCTGATGTACGACGACGCGATCGCCACCGCCGCCGCCATCCGCGCAGGGGAGGTGTCGGCCCGTGAGGTGGTCGAGGACGCCGTCGCCCGCATCGAGAAGGAGAACGACACCCTCAACGCGGTCGTCGCCGAGCGCTTCGAGCAGGCCCTCGCCGAGGTCGACGCCGGCCTGCCCGCCGGACCGCTCCAGGGCGTTCCCACGCTGGTGAAGGACCTCGGCATGCAGGTCGCCGGGCTGCCCCTGACGCGCGGCAGCCGGCTCTGGGCGGGTGACGTGCAGACCGCCGACAGCGAGCTGGTCGCGCGCTACCGCCGCGCCGGCATGGTCGTCCTCGGCACGACCAACAGCCCCGAGCTCGGCAAGAACGCCAGCACGGAGCCGCTCCTCCACGGCCCGACCCGCAACCCGTGGGCGCCGACCCACTCGCCGGGCGGCTCGTCCGGCGGGGCCGCGGCCGCCGTCTCGGCCGGGATGGTCCCGGTCGCCCACGGCAACGACGGCGGCGGTTCGATCCGCATCCCCGCCTCTGCGTGCGGCCTGTTCGGTCTCAAGCCCAGCCGGGGCCGCGTCCCGACGTACCCGGTGCCCGGCTCCCTGGCCGCCCCGCTCTCCGCCAACCACGTGCTGACCCGCTCGGTCCGGGACTCGGCGCTACTGCTCGACCTCTCCTCCGCACCGTTGCGCGGCGACGCCTTCGCGGCGCCCACACCGTCGTCCCCGTTCGTCGAGCAGGCCGCGACCGCCCCGCTCCGGCTGCGGATCGGCCTCGCCACGAGGCGTGCCGACGGCGGCGAGGTCTCGCCCGACGTCGTCACCGCCGTGCGCGACGTGGCCGCGCTCTGCGAGCAGCTCGGGCACGAGGTCGTGGAGACCGAGCTGGCCTACGACGCCGACCTGGCCATGAGCGGGTTCGCGACCCTGATGGGTGTCTCGCTCCTCGCCGACGTCCAGCACCGGCTGGAGGCTCTCGGCCGCGAGCTGCGCGACGACGACCTCGAGCCGTTCACGCGGATGATCCACGACCACTACGCCGCCACGATGACCCCCGTCCAGGTGTACGACGCACTGGCTGCGGTCCAGCAGGCCGGCTGGCAGCTCGGACGGATGTTCGGCGAGCTCGACCTCCTGCTCACCCCGACCCTCCCGCTGCCGGTCCCCGAGCTCGGCTTCCTCGACACGAGCGACCCGGCGGCGATGTGGCAGCGCGGCGGCGACTACTCGTCCTTCACGGCCGTCGCGAACGCGACCGGCATGCCCGCGATGTCGGTGCCCGCGGGCGTCGATGCGGCGGGGCTGCCGATGGGCGCGCACTTCGTCGGCGACCTCGGCACGGAGGGCAGGTTGTTGGCGCTCGCAGCGCAGCTGGAGGAGGCCCGTCCGTGGGACCTTCTCGCGCCCGCCTACCGCTGACAAGGGGAGCCCCGCGGCGCCGTACCCTCGGGCCGTGACCGCTGACGACCTGATCATCGACCGCGACCGCCTCGCCCCCGGGGTCCTCGAGGTGACCTTCAACCGGCCGGAGCGACGCAACGCCTTCACCAAGGCGATGTACGGCGAGCTGCGCCAGCTCTGGCAGCAGACCGCCGAGGACGAGTCCGTGCGGGTCGTCGTGCTGCGCGGCGCAGGAGGCAAGGCGTTCGCCGCGGGCAACGAGATCAGCGACTTCCTCGAGGCCGACGCGGTCGAGTACGAGAACTGGATCCGCGAGATGTTCGACCTGCTGTGGGCGCTGCCCCAGGTCACGATCGCCGCGGTCGACGGCGTGTGCGTCGGCGGTGGTCTGGCCGTCGCCACCCACTGCGACCTCCGCGTCGCGACGGACGCCTCCCGCTTCGGCTACCCGATCGCGCGCACCCTCGGCAACGCGCTGTCCGGCACGGTCCTCTACCGCTGCCAGGCGATCTTCGGGGAGTCCCTGACCCGCGAGATGCTGCTGGCCTCGCGGCTGGTCACGGCCGACCGCGCCCACGGCGTGGGAGCGCTCACCTCCGTCGTACCAGACGCGGAGGCGCTGGACGCCGAGATCACCGCGCTGGCCGAGGGCATCGTCCAGGCGTCGCGGGTCACGATCGAGACCACCAAGCACCAGCTGCTTGCCCGGGCGCAGCCCGCGGAGGCGTCGATCGACGGCGAGGAGGAGCTGCTCCGCGCGGTCTACACCGGACCGGACTTCGCCGAGGGCGTGCGGGCGTTCCTGGCTCGCGAGAAGCCGTCCTTCAGCGCAACGCGGCGACCAGGTCGCTGACCTGGTCGGCCGCCGGGTCGTGGCCGGGGAAGTAGCAGCACACCCGGTCCGCCACCCCCGGTACGTCGCCGAAGCGGCGCCGGATCTCGGCCGCGCACTCCTCGGGGGTTCCGGTGACGGCGAGCGTCGCCAGCATGGTGTCGTCGACCAGGCCAATCATCGCGGCGACGTCCCCGGTCTTGGAGAGCCGGTTCAGCTCCGGTTGCAGCTCGCCCCAGCCCTCGACGTCCAGCACCGGGCGGTACGACGGCGTCGAGCCGTAGAACGCCAGCAGCGCCCGTACGCCGTTGCGCGCGGTGGTCAGCTCCTCGTCGGTGCGCCCCATCGCGAGGATCGCCTGTGGGAAGACGTCGAAGTCCGCGACGGACCGTCCGGCCGCTGACAGCCCCTCGGCCACGGCGGGCAGCGTGCGCTCGCGGAAGTGGCGGTGGCTGTGGAAGGGCATCACCAGCAGGCCGTCGGCGACCTCGGCCGCCGTGCGGGTCATCAGCGGCCCGAGCGCACCGAGCAGGATCGGCGGCGGGCCGTACGGGTTGGGGCCGGGGACGAAGGTCGGCGGCATCAGCGTGTGGGTGGTGTGCTCGCCCCGGAAGTCGAGCCGGGTGCCGTGCTGCCACGACGTCAGGATCGCGCGTACCGCGGACACGATCTCCCGCATCCGCGCGGCGGGCGGCGACCAGCGGGCGCCGTACCTCTTCTCCACGTGCGGGCGGATCTGCGAGCCCAGGCCGAGCCGGAACCGGCCCCCGGTCATCAGCTGCAGGTCCCAGGCGGTGTGCGCGAGGTGCATCGGCGAGCGCGGCATCGCGATCGCCACGTTGGTCATCAGGTCGGCGTCGACCTGGCCCGCGACGGCGGCCAGCGGCAGGAAGACGTCGTGCGGCCCCTCGAAGGTGAACAGCCCCGCCGCACCGGCCTCGGACAGCTCCCGCGCGCGGGTCAGGGCCTGGTCGGGACGGGCGTCCAGCTGGAGATCGACGAGCACGGGCCCATCCAAGCGGATGAACCCGTGCTCGTGTGGCCGATCAGGATCGATCAGGGTCGATCAGGTCACGGCGTCGTGCTGGTGGCGGTGCCTCCGTTCGTCACGGTGACGCTCGACGTCTCGCGACAGCTGTTCGCGATGCCGCGCTGGGCGGGGTTGGTGCTGGCCCAGGTGACCTTCCACGAGTACGCCGTCGTACCCGTCGTGGTGATCGCCGTGGTGAACGACGTGCCCACCGTCTGCGGGGACGCACCCGCCACCGGCCGGGTCGCGCTGTAGCCGGCGACTGCCGGGCCCGAGCAGTTGGCGGTGGCGTAGAGCGTGAACGTCACGCTCCCGGCCAGGTTGCCGCCGGCCGGGGCGGAGACGGTCGCCGAGTCGTTCGGGATCCACGACTGCGCGGTCGTCATCGACGAGTCGACCGCTGTGATCGTCACGTCCTCGGCCGGCACCGTGCAGTCGGCGTTGTGGGTCCGCCCGGTCGTGTTGGGCAGGTTGCCCGAGTAGACGGCCTTCCAGTGGTAGGTGCCGATCAGCGTCGGCTTGAACGACGGCGGTGAGTAGTCCCCGTCCCCGCTCACGTTCACGGTCGCGCTGTAGGCGATCGTCGAGCAGTCGCCCGGCCCGTACAGCGTGAAGGTGATGGATCCGCCGGCCGAGGTGCCCGCCGCCGGAGCCGACGTGTGGATGATCGCTTCCGTCGGCTGCGGTGCCGTCCCGCCCAGGTGTGCCGTGTCGGTCACCGTGGCGTCGTTGAGGACGCCCCCGGCGCTGGCGTTGGTGGTCAGGGTCGGGGTGACCGGGTTGACGGTGAAGCACTCGTTGGCGGCCGCCTCCGGCGTCTCGGTGGCCTCCGGGATCTGGTTGTTCGCGTCACCCGACCAGGAGCTGTGCCAGCAGTAGCGGCCGGCGGACGTCACCCACGCCGGCGGCGAGAGCACGGTGACCGGATAGCTGGTGTTGTCGGGGTCGACGGGCTGGCTCAGTGGGGTCGCCCCGATCAAGGTTCCTTCGCCCGCGTCGCACACGTCCGGCACGTCGCCGACCTTGCAGAGCGAGAAGGTGACGGACCCCGTCGGTGGCGCGCTGCCCCCGACGACGTCGACGACGGCGCTGTCGCGCACCTTCACCGAGCCGCTCGTGCCGACCGAGAGCCCACCGCCGCCGATCGTGCCGCCGTCGCCGTCCTTGGGCGTCGTGACGACCGTCCCGTGACAGTTGCTGATCGGGGGCAGCGAGTCGAGGATCGTGTCCTTGTAGTCCGCGGTGTCCGAGTTGCCGGTGACGGTGCTCGGGATGACGTTGGCGAACGCAACGCACTTGCCCGGGTCGCTCAGCTTCTCGGCGGTCAGGTTGACCGCTGCCTCGCCCTTGAACTTGTCAGCGCTGAAGGCGGCGACGCCGTTGACGATCGCCACGGGCGCCCCGAGGGTGAGATTCGGTGCCGTGCCCGACCAGATCCGCTTGTAGAGCTGGGTGCTGCTGCCGTTCTGGTCCCACAGGATGAGGAAGTCCCCGGCCTGCCGGTTCTTCCACGGGTTGCAGCCGGCGATGAGCGCCGCGTCGGTACCGCCGTAGTTGCACAGCGCCGGCGCCCCGTTCTTCATGAACTCGAACGCGATGAAGCCGCTGCCGCTGTTGCTGTCCCGCTCCCAGGCGAAGTAGACCCAGTCGTTGTTCTCGGAGTCGCGCTGCAGGTCCAGCCATGCCTTGCGGAGGTCGACCTGGGCGTTGGGGTTGGTGTAGTCGAGCATCGGGGCGGCGGCCTTGTTGATGACGCCGATCTTGGTGTTGCTGGCGTTCTTGGGGCCGAGCTCCTTGACCGCACCGAACAGGTCGGTGAGCTCGCCGTCCGCGGCAGCCGTGTCCGGGATGACGCTGCCGTCGATGACGTAGGGATTCGTGGGACTGGCACTCGCGACGAGGGGCTGCACCAGCGCAGCCCCGAGAGCGAGCGTGAGGCAGGACAGCGTCGCCATCAGGCGGCGGCGCCCGCGAAGGCGTGGACGTGAGATCACTGATTTCCCCCTGGGTGACGGTGCGCGGAAGAGCGCACGGCGGCAGGGCCCTGCTTCCCCGACGTCCCGAACCTGTCCCCCTGGGTCCTGCTCCCATCAGACGCCTGCGCGGACCCCGCGGCAATGACCCGTGCGGGTCACCTGCGGCAACACATCCGCTGGTCGCGCTTCGTCAGGCAGCCGGTCGTGACCGTCCGCCGACGGCCACCGCGCAACCCGCCAGGAGGCAGATGCCGGCCATGGTCAGGGTCGTCGACCGGAACGCGGCCTCGTGGCCGCCGTACAGCTGCAGGAGGGCGACGGTGACGGCCGAGCCGACCGAGAAGCCGAGGTAGCGCAGCAGCTGGTTGAACGCCATCGCGCTGCCCGTCTCCTCGGGCGGGACGTGCGGCACGATCAGTGAGGGCAGCGAGGAGAACGTGAAGCCGCTGCCCAGGCCGCCGACCGCCATGGCGACGAGCGCCTGGACGAGGGTGTCGTGGCGTACGGCGAGCAGCACCATCGACGACGCGAACACGGTCGAGCCGATGGGCAGCAGCAGGTGCGGGCCGAAGCGGCGGGCGACGCGCAGCGCCACGCGGCTGCCGGTGACGCTGAGCACGGCGTAGGGGACCAGCACCAGGCCGGCCGCTGCCGCCCCGCGGCCCAGGCCCCAGCCGGCGCTGCCATCGGCCCGCACGAGCAGCACGACGACGGTCAGCAGGCCGTACATGCCGATGGCGAGCGCGAACGCCACGGCGTTGGGGCCGAGCACGCCCCGACGCCCCGCGAGCCGGAGGTCGACGAGCGGCTGCCCACCGCGGCGGGTGACCTGGAGGGTGCGTGCCACCCAGCCGGTGAGCAGCAGCAGTCCCGCAGATGTGAGCGCCACCACCCGGACCGACGCCCAGCCCCAGGACTCGCCCTGGCTGACCGCCAGCAGGGTGCTGACCATGCCCGTGGCGACGAGCACGACGCTCGCGAGGTCGACGTGCTGCGGCTCGCCGTACGCCGTGCGGGGGAGGAACCGGTACGCCAGGGCGAGGGTCCCCGCGACGAGGACCGCGCCCATGCCGTAGGCGCCGCTGATGCCGGCGTGCTCGGCGACGAGGCCGGTGAACGGGTAGCCGAGACCCGCGCCCGCGACGGTCGCGATCGACAGCAGCGAGAGCCGCGACACCAGGCGCTCGCCGATCCACAGGTCGCGCGCGACGGCCAGGGTGAGCGGTGCCACCGCGAGGCCCATGCCCTGGCACGCGCGGCCCACGATCAACGGTCCCATCCCGAGCGGTAGCGCTGCGAGCACGCAGCCGAAGAGCACCACTGTGAGCGCTCCCAGGATCACCGGACGGCGCAGCCGGCCGCTGCCCCAGCGGCCGAACGCCGGCGTGGCCGCGGCCGCGGCGATCAGCGTGGCGGTGAGGATCCACTGCGCCGTGGCGAGCGGGACGTCGTACCGTTCCGCGATGCTGGGCACGAGCGGCGCGCCGAGGCTGCTGACCACCGCCGTCACGACCGTGACGGCGGCGAGCGTGGCGAACCGCCAGCGGTCCTCGGTCTGCGTCCTCACCCGCACACTGTCCCGTGCCGGACGCCCGCGCCGGGCACCGGTCCCACTGGTCAGGCGCGTCACTAGGCTCGGTGCCGTGCACCGGATCTTCACCACCAGCGTCGCGTCGGTCTACCCGCACTACGTCACCAAGGTCGAGCGCAAGGGCCGCACGCAGGCCGAGCTCGACGAGGTGATCACCTGGCTCACCGGCTACGACGAGGCAGCGCTGCGTCACCACCTCGACGCCGGGACCACCTTCGAGGACTTCTTCGCGCAGGCCGCGCTGAACCCGGACGCCGGGCTGATCACGGGTGTGGTCTGCGGGATCCGCGTCGAGGACGTCGAGGACCCGCTGATGCAGAGGATCCGCTACCTCGACAAGCTCGTCGACGAGCTCGCCAAGGGCAAGGCGATGGAGAAGGTGCTCCGCTCCCCGACGCCCTAGGTCAGCTTCTGCGCAGCGGCGACCACCCGCGCCGTACCCGCCTTCGTCTGGCGCGAGGCCACCCAGCGGATCGGGCTGCTCGGGTCGGTGCCCTTGTCGACGAGGTACCAGTCGGCCTGCACCCGCGTGGAGGAGAAGTCCACGATCATGCAGCCGGTCCGGAAGCCCTCGGCGTACTTGATCCACGGGTTCGAGAGCGCGGCGTTGGTGTTCAAGATGACGTCGAGCAGGTTGCCGACGCCGGGTGCGACCTGGTTGACCATCGTCTGCACGGACGGCGAGGCGACACCCGGCGTGACGTACTCGACGGCGGCCGAGCGGCGGTCGAGCAGGTACCTGTCCTGCCGGACCGGGATCTCGCAGGCGTAGCTCTGGTGCACGTCGCCGGTGAGGACGACGACGTCGTCGATCCCCGCGAAGCCGTCGATGATCCGCTGGCGCTGGGCGAGGAAGCCGTTCCAGTCCTCGACGTACAGGTGCAGCAGCGGCTCGGCGAGCTTCTCCGACAGGTCGGGGCCGAGCAGGTCGGTGATCTGGCCGGGCACCTGCGGCCCCAGCGTCTGCGGGAAGAAGGGCACCTGGTTGCCCAGCACCTTCCACCGCGCGGTGCTCGCGGCCAGCCCGGAGACCAGCCAGTGCTCCTGCTCGTCGCCGAGCATGCTGGCGTCCGCCGCGCTGGGGCCGGTGCCGAGGGCGCCGTACCCGAGCAGGAGGCTCTTCGGCGGCTGCGTGCGGAAACGTCGCTCGTCGAGCATCCACAGGTCGACCTGCTGCCCGAACGCGATCCGGCGGTTGATCCGCAGCCAGTCGTCGGGGTCGGTGTGACGGATCGGCAGCCACTCGAGGAAGGCCTTGCGGCCGGCAGTGGCGCGGGTCGCCCAGTCGCCCTCGGTCGCCGGGTCGTGGTTCTCGGCGCCGCCCTGCCAGGTGTCGTTGGCGATCTCGTGGTCGTCCCAGACCGCGATCATCGGGTGCGCGGCGTGCAGGTCCTGGAGGTTCTGCTCGAGCTTGTAGCAGCCGTGCCGGACCCGGTAGTCCTCGAGCGTGAGGCACTCGTGGAGCGGCTCGGCGTTGCGCGGGTTCTTCGGGTAGCCCGCGATCACGCCGCCGGGGGCGTACTCGTAGACGTAGTCGCCGAGGTGCAGCACCGCGTCGAGGTCGGTGCGCGCCGCGAGCAGCTTGTAGGGCTGGAAGTAGCCCCAGTCGTAGTTGGCGCAGCTCACCACGCCCAGCCGGACGGCGGCCGTCGAGCTCGTCGCCGGGGCCGTCCGTGTGCGCCCGGGCCGCGACGTGGAGCCGAGCGCCTCGAACCGGTACCAGTACGCCGTACCGGGCGCGAGGCCGGTGACGTCGACGTGGACCGTGTGGTCGCTGGAGGCGGACGCGAGCGTCGTACCGGTCCGGACGACGTTGCTGAAGCCCGCGTCGAGCGCCACGGCCCACGTCACCGCGACGTCAGGTCCCACGCCGGAGCCCGGCGCGGCCTCCTCGGACGGCGTGACGCGCGTCCACAGCACGACGCCGTCGGGCAGCGGGTCGCCGGACGCGACGCCGTGCACGAACGGCGCGGACGCGGCGACCGCCTCCGGCCAGGACGCGAGCGCGAGGGCGGCACCGCCGCCGAGGGCGCCCGCCACGAGCACGCGGCGGGACAGGGCAGGGTTGAGTGCGTCGGACACGTCGGGGGGCCTCCTGTGTGGACTGACCCCCCAACGACGCGGGTGTGACCGGCGTTACACGCCGGGTCGGGTCAGCGGGTGCCCTTGCGCGCCCGGCTGGCCATCTTGGCCCGCTCGTTCTGGTCGAGGACGACCTTGCGGATGCGCACCGTCTCCGGCGTGATCTCGACGCACTCGTCCTCGCGGCAGAACTCCAGGCACTGCTCGAGCGAGAGCTTGCGCGGCGGGATGAGCTTCTCGAAGTTGTCGGAGGTGGCGGACCGGATGTTGGTCTGCTGCTTCTCCTTGGTGATGTTGACGTCCATGTCGTCGGCGCGGGAGTTCTCGCCGACGATCATGCCCTCGTAGACCTCGGTCGCGGGGTCGACGAACATCGTGCCGCGCTCCTGCAGCGACGTCATGGCGTACGCCGTGGCGGCGCCCGACCGGTCGGCGACCAGCGAGCCCGACTGGCGGGAGCGGATCTCGCCGGCGAACGGGAAGTAGCCCTCGGAGATCGAGTGCGCGATGCCCGTGCCGCGGGTCTCGGTGAGGAAGTCGGTGCGGAAGCCGATCAGGCCCCGAGCCGGTACGACGAACTCCATCCGCACCCAGCCGGTGCCGTGGTTCGTCATGCCCTCCATGCGGCCCTTGCGGTTGGCGAGCAGCTCGGTGATCGTGCCGAGGAACTCCTCGGGCGCGTCGATGGTCAGGCGCTCGAACGGCTCGTGGAGCTTGCCGTCGATCTCGCGGGTGACCACCTGCGGCTTGCCGACGGTGAGCTCGTAGCCCTCGCGACGCATCTGCTCGACGAGGATCGCCAGCGCGAGCTCGCCGCGGCCCTGGACCTCCCAGGCGTCGGGGCGCTCGGTCGGCAGGACGCGGAGCGACACGTTGCCGATCAGCTCGGAGTCGAGGCGGTCCTTCACCAGGCGGGCGGTGACCTTGTGGCCCTTGCCGCCCTTGCCCACCAGCGGGGAGGTGTTGGTGCCGATGGTCATCGAGATGGCCGGCTCGTCGACGTGGATGAGCGGCAGCGCGACCGGGTTCTCCGCGTCGGCGAGGGTCTCGCCGATGGTGATGTCCGGGATGCCGGCGACGGCGACGATGTCACCGGGGCCCGCGGACTCGCCGGGCTTGCGCTCGAGGCCCTCGGTGATGAGGAGCTCGGTGACCTTGACGTTCTTGACGACGCCGTCGCGGTTGATCCACGCGACGGTCTGGCCCTTCTTCAGGTTGCCCTGCTTGATGCGCAGCAGCGCCAGGCGGCCCAGGAACGGGGAGGCGTCGAGGTTGGTGACGTGGGCCTGCAGCGGCGCCTCGTCGTCGTACTCGGGGGCGGGGATGGTCTCGAGGATCGTCCGGAAGAGCGGCTCGAGGTCGGTGCCCTCGGGGAGGGTGCCGTTGGCCGGCTTCGTCAGCGACGCGATGCCGGCCTTGCCGGAGGCGAACACGACCGGGAAGTCGAGCGCGTCCTGCGAGTGCGAGTCGTCGAGCAGGTCCATGAACAGCTCGTAGGTCTCGTCGACGACCTCGTCGATCCGGGCGTCGCTGCGGTCGGTCTTGTTGACCACGAGGATCACCGGCATGTCGGCGTTCAGCGCCTTGCGCAGCACGAAGCGGGTCTGGGGGAGCGGGCCCTCGGACGCGTCGACCAGCAGCACGATGCCGTCGACCATCGACAGGCCGCGCTCGACCTCGCCACCGAAGTCGGCGTGACCGGGGGTGTCGATGATGTTGATGACCATGTCGCCGTCGGCGAGCTCCTGTGCGGAGGGGCCGCGGTAGTGGACCGCGGTGTTCTTCGCGAGGATCGTGATGCCCTTCTCGCGCTCCAGGTCACCGGAGTCCATGACGCGCTCGGCGACACCCTCGGCCTGGTGGGCGCTGAACGCGCCGGCCTGGTGCAGCATGGCGTCGACGAGGGTGGTCTTGCCGTGGTCGACGTGGGCCACGATGGCGACGTTGCGGAGATCGGTGCGACGAGTCTGGGACACGAGGGTTCAGCCTACTTGGGGTGGACCTTCCCGGTCGCATTCGCGAGGCCCGCCCTAGACTCTGCCCATGCAGACCATCGGCCTCGTCGGCGGCATGTCCTGGGAGAGCAGTGCGGCCTACTACGAGGGCCTCAACCGTGGCGTCGAGAAGCGGCTGGGTGGCTTCCACTCGGCCAAGATCATCGCCTCGTCGGTCGACTTCGGTGAGGTCACGGCCCTCCAGGAGGCCGAGGACTGGGACGGCGTGGCCACGATCCTGCGCGACGCCGCCATCTCCGTCGAGCGCGGCGGCGCCGACTTCCTGATGCTCTGCACCACGACCTTCCACCGCGTCGCCGAGCAGGTCCAGGACGCCGTCGACATCCCGCTGCTGCACCTCGGTGACGTCGTCGCCGAGGCCTGCAAGGAGCAGGGCGTCGAGACGGTCGCGCTCCTGGGCACCAAGTTCGCCATGTCGCGCACCTTCTTCACCGACCGCATCGCCGGTCACGGCCTCGGCGTCCTCGTGCCCGAGCCCGGCCGCCACGACGAGCTCAACCGGATCATCTACGACGAGCTGGTCCACGGGAAGGTCCTCGACGACTCCCGCCGCTCGGTCGTCGCGATGATCAGCGAGCTGTGGGACGCCGGCGCCGGCGGCGTCATCCTCGGCTGCTCCGAGCTCGAGCTGCTCGTGCGCCAGGCCGACTCCGAGCTCCCCGTCTTCCCGTGCACCTCGCTGCACGTGGCGGCGGCGCTCGACCGCGCCCTCGCCTGACCCACGAACCGTGCCAAATGGCACCACGAACCGTGCCTAGTGGCACCACGAACCGTGCCTAGTGGCACCACGAACCGTGCC
>NZ_LMIT01000014.1:19421-37779 GCF_001428825.1 Nocardioides sp. Root240
CTGGCACCACGAACCGTGGCTAGTGGTTGCCGCAAACCACACCTCGCGCAGCCCTTGCGCACGGTTCGTGGTGCCCTTGCGCACGGTTCGTGGTGCCCTTGCGCACGGTTCGTNNNCCACGGTTCGTGGTGCCATTTGGCACGGTTCGTGGGTCAGGGGGTCGCGCGGACCATGCCCTTGCCGGCGAGCTGCTCCACGAACGCGGCGACGTCGTCGCGGCAGGCGTCGGGCGTGACGTCGTACTCCTCGGCGACGAGCTCGCACAGGCCGGCCAGGTCGCGCGGGACGTCGAGGTGGCGCCAGAGGGTGGCGGCGACGCCCTTGACGGCGTAGTACTCGCCCTGCTCGAGGCCCAACATCACGAACTCGCCGTCCATCTCGACGGCCTGGAGGGCGGCGTCGCGGACCCAGAACTGGGCGGAGCGCTGGTCAGGTCGTTGCCGCATGGTGAGTCTCCCGTGAGGTGGTGGGCCCGAGTCGGATGTCGTCGAGGATCGCGTCGGCCGAGGCGACGACCGAGTCGATCCCGCGTGGCCGGTCGACCCGGCTGAGCCAGGTCGTGGCGGCGAGGGCGGCGCTGCGCGCCAGGTGGGTACGGCGGTGCTCCCCGACGAGGAGCTCGTTGCGGTAGCTGTGCTCGTGGAGCGTGGTGAACACGGCCGCGCCGTCGATCGGCGTGAGCTGCAGCGGCCCGTCGTGGCGATCGAGGACGTACAGCCAGCGCACCGGCAGGGGCGGCAGCGGCGGGCGGTCGTCGAGGGGCAGGTGGTACTTGTCGTACTCGTCGCGGACCGGGCGCAGGTCGTGGTCATGGAGCCCGATCCGGTCGAGGGCGTCCTGCCAGAGCTTGAGCCGCGGCCAGCCGGGCAGGGCGCGACCCGCGTCGTCGATCGGTACGACGTCGTCGCTGAGCACGTCGTGCCCGCGGCGGTGCATCTCGGCGGCCAGGGTCGACTTGCCGGCACCGGAGTGGCCCAGGACGACGGCGCACGCGTCGCCGACGCGGAAGGCGTTGCCGTGCAGCACCAGGTGCCCGCGCTGGATCATCAGCGCGCCGAAGGCGGTGCCGAGGAGGAAGAGGCGGACCACGTCGGGCGCGACGCCGGGAAGCGGGTCGACGGTGATCCGGTGGCCGCCCTCGGCGCAGTAGCGCCCGACGTCCGGTACGTCGACGCCGATCCGGTCGCCGTCCGCCCACATCCCGAGCGGCAGTACGGCGGCGCCGGGTCCGGGCGCGGCGACGGTCCCGCAGCGGATCACCACGTCGGCCGGACCGGCGGCGGCCG
This sequence comes from Nocardioides sp. Root240, assembly GCF_001428825.1. Classification (GTDB taxonomy): domain Bacteria; phylum Actinomycetota; class Actinomycetes; order Propionibacteriales; family Nocardioidaceae; genus Nocardioides. Next base: position 20,708 of record NZ_LMIT01000014.1, read on the forward strand.
GGCCGGAGAGCTCGGCACCGAGGTCGGGCAGCGGCAGCTCGCTGTCGACGCGGAGTCCGTAGCCGGTGTACATGGTGACCGTCCGAGTGAGTCAGGGGAAGGAGGAGTTCAGCGGGAGCGGGGTGCCCAGGCGAAGCTGCCGACACCGGTCCAGGTGCTGCCGGAGCCGCCGGTGACGGCGACCTGGTCGGCGGCGACCCAGACGTGGGCCTTCAGGGTGCCCGCGTCGTCGCGGCGCAGTCCGAAGGTGACGACGTGCGGCACGCGAGCCGCACGGAGCAGCAGCCGGGCGGTCAGCGCCTGGGGAAAGCACTCCGAGCGCCACGGTGTCCGGCGCGCTGCTGTCTGGACCGTCCAGCCGATCTTGCGGGCCCGATCGAGGTCCTTCCCGCGGAGCAGCAACGGGACCGGACTGGTGTCCGGTCCCGTTGCACGCGGAGATCGGTGCTCGCCCAGCAGGTGGCGGACCACCTTGAAGGGCAGGACGAGCATCAGCAGCCGGGTGATCCCCAGCAGCAGCCAAGCCGCCGCGACGGCCAGTCGAGCGGAACCGCTCAGCTGCCGATGCCGATGATGATGTCGAGGTCGAGGCCGACGCCGATGTCCTGCGTGGCACGCAGGCTCAGAGCCTCGAGCACGGGCGGGGTGTAGGTCTGCTTCATGTGCGGCTCCTCAGGGAGTCTCGGTGGCGCTGTTTCACTCAGATGACGTCCCGAGAAGGTCGTACTGACAAGTGAACGCTCCAATCGGGCCCGGGATATGGGTGTTGGCGGATCCGCCCGAAAGTTTTTACCCAAGGATTCCGGCGACCAGCGGATCAGCTGGTTCCCCCGCGGCGTGAGCGGCCCGCGTGCCATCCTTTTCCGGTGACCTCCGCGGCGTTCGACCTGCTCTGCCGGATGGTCCGCAGGGCGCTCGACGCCGAGGAGGGCGTCGCGGGCGACCCGGTCCCGATGGGCGACGTCGCGGCCCGCGACCTGCTCGCCGCCGTCGGCCGGCACCGGGTGCCGGAGCTGCTCCGCGGCCAGGCCGACGCGCTGGGGCTGACGCCTGAGGTCGTGACCGTCCTCGACGCCATGCGCGAGGCCTCGCGCCAGCGCCAGCTGCTGCACGCCCTCGAGACGGTGCGTGCCTGGCAGCTCCTCACCGACGCCGGCATCGACGCCCTCGTGTTCAAGGGCATCCCGCTCGCCGTCCTCACCACCGGCACGCCCGACGCGCGTGGCGCCGGCGACGTCGACGTCCTCGTCCGTCCCGGCGACACCGCCGCGACCCACCGCGTGCTGCGTGCCGCCGGCTGGCAGCTCCACGAGGCCGGCCGGATCGAGCCCGAGATGTGGGCGTGGGGGTACGTCGTGCGCTGGGGCCGCACGCTGACCTACCTCGGCTCCGGCGCGGACGTCGACCTGCACTGGCGCCTCGACACCATCCCGGGCGCCCAGCCGCCCACCGAGGACCTGATGGCCCGCAGCGTGGAGGTGCCGGTCGGCGGCGTGCGGATCCCGACCCTGTGCCCGGCCGACGCCTTCCACCACCTCGCCGCGCACCGCGAGGGCTGGATCTGGCTGCGCACCCTCGTCGACCTGCGCCGGCTGGCCCGCGACCCGTCGGTGCACGACCAGGAGCTCGGTACGCCGGCCCTGACCTCGCTCGCCGTGGCCCGGGCGACCGTGGGCCTGCCCGCCGGCGTACCCGCCTCCCTGCACGCCGCGCTCGACACCGTGCCCGCCGCCGCGCTGGTCGGTGCCCGCGAGCAGCACCTCCGGCCGACGAGCACCTGGAACGGCGCCGGACCGCTCCAGGACTTCCGCTACGGGCTCGCCTCCGCCCGCCGGCCGCGCGACCTCGGCCACGTCGCGGTCGGCCTGGTGCTGCCTGCGCACGCCGCGCTGCAGGTCACGGCGACGAGTGCCTGGACCGGTGTCCCGACCGCGCTGGGGCGCCGCGCCCGCCGCTTCACCCGTCGCTGACCCGGGAGTCGCGCAAGCTCAGCGTGAATGCAGGCTCAGACCCGGTGGACCTTGTGCTGGGCCGCCTGGGCCCGGGGCTTGATCACCAGCTCGTCGATGTTGACGTGGGGCGGCCGGGTCGCGACCCAGGTGATCGCGTCGGCCACGTCGTCGGCCACCAGCGGGTCGGGTACGCCGGCGTAGACCGCGTCCGCGCGTGCCTGGTCGCCCCCGAAGCGGACCAGCGAGAACTCGTCGGTCTGCACCATCCCGGGCGCCACCTCGCAGACCCGCACCGGCTGGTCGAACAGCTCCAGGCGCAGGGTCTGGGTGACGGCCCTGGTGCCGTGCTTGGCGGCGGTGTAGCCGGCCCCGCCCTCGTAGACGAGCCGGCCGGCCGTCGACCCGACGTTGACGATCACGCCCGCGCCGCTTGCGACCAGCGCGGGCAGCAGCGCCTGGGTCACCAGCAGCACGCCGAGCACGTTGACGTCGTACATCCGCCGCCACTCGTCGGCGTCCGCCTCGGCGACGGGGGAGAACCCGAACGCGCCGCCGGCGTTGTTGACCAGCACGTCGAGCCGTGGCCCGACCGCCTCGGCGAGCGCCGCGACCTGCGCGGCGTCGGTGACGTCGCAGGCGACCGCGCGCCCGCCGATCTCGGCCGCGAGGGCCTCGACCCGGTCGGCGCGCCGTGCGGCGCAGACCACCGTGAAGCCCTCGCGCGCGAGGTGGCGGGCGGTGGCCGCGCCGATCCCGCTCGAAGCACCTGTGACGACCGCGATCCGAGCACTCATGGCCCCCATCCTTGCCGATCGGGAATGCCGGGCACACTGGGAGGGTTGGGCTGTCGCCGGAGTCCGTCCGGAGAACGCCGGAGAACGTCGCAGAACGGGGAGGTGGCATGGCCGAGTCGATCGAACGGGTCGCCATGGTCAGCCTGCACACCTCGCCCCTCGACCAGCCCGGCACGGGCGACGCGGGCGGGATGAACGTCTACGTCGTCGAGGTCGCCCGCCGGCTCGCAGCCAGCGGCATCGCGGTCGACATCTTCACCCGGGCCACCAGCTCCACGCAGGAGCAGCTCGTCGAGATGTGCGACGGCGTCACCGTCCACCACGTCCACGCCGGGCCGTTCGAGGGCCTGAGCAAGGACCAGCTGCCCGGTCAGCTCTGCGTCTTCGCGCGCGAGGTGCTGCGTGCGGAGGCTGCGCACCCGGCCGGCCACTTCGACGTCGTCCACTCCCACTACTGGCTCTCCGGCCAGGTGGGCGCGCTCGCCCGGGACCGCTGGGGCGTGCCGCTCGTGCACTCCATGCACACCATGGCCAAGGTCAAGAACGAGGCGCTCGCCGCCGGCGACACCCCCGAGCCCGCCGCGCGCGTGATCGGCGAGGAGCAGGTCGTCGAGGCCGCCGACGTGCTGATCGCCAACACCGACCTCGAGGCCAAGCAGCTCATCAACCTGTACGACGCCGAGCCGGCCCGTGTCGAGGTGGTCCACCCCGGCGTCGACACCGCGGTGTTCCGCCCGCTGACCGCTGCGCAGCGGCTGCAGGCGCGCCACGAACGCGACCTGGCCGAGGACGCCCTGGTCCTGCTGTTCGCGGGCCGGATCCAGCCGCTGAAGGCCCCCGACGTCCTGCTCCGCGCGGTCGCCGAGCTGCTGGTGCGGCGTCCGGAGCTGCGGCCGCGGCTCGTCGTACCCGTGGTGGGTGGGCCGTCCGGCTCGGGCCTCGAGCGTCCTGCGGCGCTCGCCAACCTCGCGGCCGACCTGCGCATCGATGACGTCGTCCGCTTCGTGCCGCCGGTGCCCCAGCACGAACTCGCCGGCTGGTACGCCGCCGCGTCGCTGGTCGCCGTGCCCTCCTACAACGAGTCGTTCGGGCTGGTCGCCGCCGAGGCCCAGGCCAGCGGCGCCCCCGTCATCGCCGCCGCCGTCGGTGGCCTGACCACCGTGGTCCGCGACGGCCACAGCGGCCTGCTCGTCGACAGCCACGACCCGGCCGACTGGGCCCGGGCCCTGGAGCGCGTCGCCGTCGACCCGGCGTACCGTGACCGACTGGCTGCGGGCGCGCTCGTCCAGGCCGAGCAGTTCTCGTGGGAGGCGACCGCCGCCCAGACCCTGGCCGTCTACGGACGCGCCCACTCCCTGATGCGCGAGGAGGCAGGAGCCCTGCGATGAGCCACCCGACCGACCCGATCGAGGCCGTGCGTGACCACCTGACGGCCAACGACATCGAGTTCGAGGAGACGGCCGAGGGCACCTTCAGCTTCTCGCTGCCCGGTGAGCGCAAGCTGCAGACGCCCGTGCGCCTCGACGTCGGCCCGCACGCGCTCGGGGTCCACGCGTTCGTGTGCCGGCGCCCCGACGAGGAGTTCGAGCGGGTCTACCGCTGGCTCCTCGAGCGCAACATGAAGATGTACGGCGTCTCCTTCGGCATCGACCGCCACGGCGACATCTACCTCGACGCCCGGCTGCCGATGTCCTCGGTCACCCCCGACGACCTCGACCGCCTGCTCGGCTCCGTGCTGACCTACGCCGACGAGTCGTTCAACACCATCCTCGAGCTCGGCTTCGAGACGTCCATCCGCAAGGAGTGGGCGTGGCGGATCGACCGCGGTGAGTCGACCGCCAACCTGGAGGCGTTCCGGGGCTGGCTGGAGTCCTCGGACTGACCGGTTCTGCCCCGCCGGGTCAGGGCCGCGCGCGGACCCCGACCTTGGGGCTCCACAGGCTCCGCCCGGCCTTCGAGTTGGCGACCACCTGGCAGGTGTAGGCCTTCCCCCGGCGCAGTCCGGTCACCACGACCGTCGCACGGGTGGCCAGTCCGGTGCCGCGGACGACGTGGCCGGCGCGGTTGCGGCAGACCGCGGCGTACGACGTCACCCTGGCGCCGCGCGCCTTCGACGCCGTGTGCGTGAGCACCGCGGCCCGCGCCGTCAGGCGCTTGGTCCGGGTGATGGTCGGACGGGTCGGGGTGATGCGAGCGGCCCGCACCTTCAGCTTCTTGAGCGAGAAGGTGAAGCCGGAGGCCTCGATGAAGAAGCCAGCGCCGTCCGGGTCCTGCCACGTGGTGAACGAGCCGCCGCCCGTGCCTCCGTTGATGGTGCCGCTGAGGCTGCCCGGCACCAGCGTTTCCGGGTTGGGGATGCCCATGTCGAGGCGCATCTGGCGGTGCGACACGCGGAACCGTACCGATCCCACGACCGGCGTGGTCGTCCCGAAGTAGAAGTGCGGCGCCACCACCTCGGTGGTCAGCGCATGGGAGCCGTCCGCCTGCTCCTCGAAGAAGATGCCGTTGTAGGTGGCGTTGGTACCGGCGTACTGGCCGATCGAGGACTCGTCCGGATCGTCGAGGTCGGCGAGGTCGATGTCGAAGACCATGTCGTTCGAGTCGGCCGTTTCGGGGCAGAACCAGGGCCAGTCGACCCCGGCGACACAGCCGTTCGCCCACAGCACGGGGGTGCCGGCGACCTGGAACCAGTTGCTGCTCGTCCCGGTGCCGCGGTCGACGTCGATGAGGCCGTAACGGCCGGTCGCGCGCTCAGGGTTGAAGGACAGCGGCGTGCGCACCTTGAGAACAATGACGTCGGTCGCGGCCAACGCGCTCACGTCGACCGCGGGGTGCAGTTCCTGCCGGCCGGATTCGGATGTCGGCGCGGCCTCGACGGTCGCCCCTGAGAACACTGGGGTGCCGTTGACCGTGAGGGACTCGACGCAGGGCGCCGGGACGTCCACGCACCAGCGCTCGGCGAGCGCGGACGCGGGGGAGGCCACGACCGTGGCTCCGGCAACAGCGGCCAGGGACGAGCCCAGGAGCGCCAACGAGATCAGACCGGCACGAGTGCGCATGGGACCACTGTCACCCAAGCCGGGCTCGCGCGCCGCCGAATCCGCGAGATTCGGGACCCGCCGTTCAGGAGGTCGAGCGCAGCCGCGCCGCCTGACGGGTCAGGTGGTCGCGCTCGGCGGCGTTCGTGGCCTTCTGCGCGGCGACGGCGTAGAGCCGGGCCGCCTCCTCCCGGGCGCCCGCCCGCTCGTGCAGCCAGGCGGCGGCGGCATCCCTGCGCGGCACGTCGGGAGCGACGGACTCGAGTGCGCGCAGCCCGGCCAGCGGGCCGTCCGCCGCGCCGACCGCGACCGCCCGGTTGAGCAGCACGGGCGGGCCGGGTGCGATGCGGAGCAGCTCGTCGTACCACTCCACGACCTGCACCCAGTCGGTCTCCTCGGCCGTGGCGGCGTCGTCGTGGAGGGCCGCGATGGCGGCCTGGACCTGGTACTCGCCGAGGCGGTCCCGCGCCAGTGCCGCCTGCAGGACGTCGACGCCCTCGGCGATCATCGCCGTGTCCCACCGCGTCCGGTCCTGCTCGGCGAGCGGTACCACCCCTCCCGACGAGGTACGACGGGCCGAGCGCCGCGCGTGGTGGAGAAGCATCAGCGCGAGCAGGCCCTCGACCTCCGGGTCGTCGGTGGCCGCCGACAGCTGCCGGGTCAGCCGGATCGCCTCGTCCGCGAGGTCGACGGACCCCGTGAAGCCCTCGTTGAAGACCAGGTAGAGCACCCGCAGCACCGCGGTCACGTCGCCCGGCTGGTCGAAGCGCTGGCCCGACACCGTCCGCTTCGCCCTCGAGATGCGCTGTGCCATCGTCGCCTCGGGCACGAGGAAGGCCTGCGCGATCTGCGCGGTCGACAGCCCGCCGACCGCACGCAGGGTGAGCGCGACGGCGGAGGCCGCGCTGAGCGCGGGGTGGCAGCAGCGGCTGAGCAGCAGCAGCGTGTCGTCGGCCTGCTCGGTGGGTCCGGGGGCGGGCTCCCGCTCCACCCGCTCCTCGCGTCGAGCCCGTGCGATCGCGGAGCGCTGCTCGTCGATCAGCTTGCGGCCGGCCACCGTGACCAGCCAGGCCTTCGGGTCGTCCGGGCGGCCCTCGGGCCAGCGGCGTACCGCCTCGACGAGGGCCTCCTGCACGGCGTCCTCGGCCGCCGCGAAGTCGTTGCCGCGACGGACGAGGACACCGAGCACCTGCGGCCCGAGCTCCCGGAGCAGGTCGGCCAGCTCGAGGGTCACCCCGCGGTCATTCCGTGACCACGGGCGGCTCGCCGTAGAAGGGCCGCACCTCGATCCACTCGTGGATCGGCCGGCCGCCCTGCCCGGGCGCGGCCGAGAGCGACGCGGCGGCCTCATAGGCGCGCTCGTCGGAGTCGACGTCGATGACCATCCAGCCGGCGATCAGCTCCTTGGTCTCCGGGAACGGGCCGTCGGTGACGGGCGGGCGGCCCTCGCCGTCGTACCGGACGAAGGTGCCGCGCGGCTCGAGGGCCTGGCCGTCGACGTACTCGCCGCGCGCCGCCATGTCGTCGGCCCAGTCCCGCATGAACTGGATGTGCGCGGTGATCTCCTCCGGCGCCCACTGGTCCATCGGGGCGTCGCAGCCCGGGACGGGCTCGGGTCCGACGGTGCGCCGGTAGTGCTTGAGCAGAAGGTACTTCGCCATGACGATCTCCTTGGTCCGAGACGGCCATCCTGCCGCCTTCACCCCTGGGACGGAGCCGTTCGACGTCCCTCGACATCCCCGGCCGAAGAATTTTCTGGCCGGATCTCGGAGAGGGATGTCCGAAACTCGCGCGACGGGTGTCGGTGGTCGTCCCTAGATTGTCCGGGTGACGAAGCGCGGCTGGTCGCTGTTCCTGGCGATGTGTCTGATCTGGGGCCTTCCCTACCTGTTCATCCGCATCGCGGTCGAGCACGTGTCGCCGGCCGGCCTGGTCTTCCTGCGCACGGCGCTCGCCTCGCTCGTGCTGCTGCCGGTCGCCCTGGCCCGCCGGGAGGTGGCCCCGGTGCTCGCCCGCTGGCGTCCGCTCGCGCTCTTCGCGTTCATCGAGATCATGGTGCCGTGGGTGCTGCTCGGGCACGCCGAGCAGCGGATCTCCTCGTCCCTGGCCGGTCTGCTGGTGGCTGCCGTCCCGCTGTTCGGCGCGCTGGCCTTCCTGGTGACCGCCCACGCCGAGCGCTTCAGCACCTCGCAGGCGGCCGGCCTGGTCCTGGGCTTCGCGGGTGTCGCGTGCCTGGTCGGACTCGACCTCGACCACGTCGACCTGCTCGCGGTCCTCGAGATGCTGGGCGTCGCGGTCTGCTACGCCGCGGGACCGCTCGTGCTCGCACGCTCGTTCTCCGACGTGTCCGGGCTCGGCGTGATGGCGTGCGCGCTGAGCCTGACCACGCTGGTCTACCTCCCGTTCGCGATCGCCGACCCGCCGACCGACCTGCCGGCGAAGGCGTGGGGGAGCATCGCGGTGCTCGGGCTGGTCTGCACCGCGCTGGCGTTCATCGTCTTCCTCGACCTGATCAAGGAGGCCGGGCCGACCCGGTCGACGATCATCACCTACGTCAACCCGGCCGTCGCGATCGTGCTCGGCGTCGTCTTCCTCGACGAGAGGGTCACCACCGGCATGCTCGTCGGCTTCCCGCTGATCCTCGTCGGCTGCGTGGTCGCCGCCGGCGGCCGGGCCGCGGAGGCCGACGCCACGGTCGCGGCCAGCACGGAGCCCGCGGCCGACGTGCTGCTCGAGATCGAGGCGGAGCCCGAGCCCACGCCCTGACCCGGCGCAGGGTCCGGGTTCAGGCCACCGCCGTCGCCACGACGTGCTGGTCGCGGCCGGCCCGCTTGGCGGCGTACAACGCCCGGTCGGCGGCGCGCAGCAGCGCGTCCGGGTCGTCCCCGTCGAGGGGGACGCCGCCGATGCTCACCGTGACCCGCTCGTGGACCCCGCCGAGGGTGCGGGTGTGCTCGCGCACCGCGGCGGCGATCGACCGGGCGACCTCCTCGGCGCCCGCGATCTCGGTGCCGGGCAGCAGCACGGCGAACTCGTCGCCGCCGAGCCGCGCCACCGCGTCGGTACGACGGGCGCGGCGCTCCAGCACCCGGCCCAGGGCCACCAGCAGGTCGTCCCCGGCGGCGTGGCCGAGGGTGTCGTTGACCTCCTTGAAGTGGTCGAGGTCGAGCAGCAGCAGCGCTCCGGCGCGGTCCTCGCGGCGCGCGGCGGCGAGCTGGCGCTCCAGCTCCTGCTCGAACCAGCGCCGGTTCGGCAGCCCGGTGAGCGGGTCGTGGTGGGCCAGGTGGGAGAGCTGCTCCTGGAGGTGCTCGCGCTCGGTCACGTCGACGACGTTGACCAGCAGCACCTCGTCGCTGTCGCCGCCGCCCGAGCGCAACCGGGTGCTGGTCAGGCTGACCGTGCGGACCAGGCCCTGCCCGTCCCGCAGGTGCCACGTGGTCTCCGCGGCGGCGGCCGGGTCGTCGGCCGCGCGGGCCAGGTGGTCGGCCAGGGAGTGGTCCCGCTCGTCCGCCGAGAACGACGCCACGGCACGCCCGACGAGGTCCTGCTCCGAGCGGCCGAGCAGGTCGCACAGGGCGGGGTTGAGGCTGATCAGCAGGCCGTCACGGCTGAGCACGGCGATGCCCTGCGGTGCCGCCGCGAACAGGCGCTCGAGATGGTCGCGGGCCTCGGTCAGCTCCGCCACCACGGCCCGCACCTGGGCATGGCTGAACGCGAGCGACAGCCCGGCGACCAGGGTCATGAGCACGCAGAGCTGGGCGACGAGGGCTCGCGCGGTGACGTCGTGGAAGGCGAGGAAGGGTCCCTCCCCGAGCAGGGTCAGCCAGATCGCGGTCGTCGCGCACGCGAGGCTGTGCAGGATCACCGCCAGCGGCGCGAAGCGGATCCCGGCCCAGAACGTCGGCACCAGCACCAGGAACGCCAGGGCCGGCCCGACGCCCGACGTGAAGACCGCGACGTAGACCCCGAAGGTCGTCGCGGTCAGCAGCAGCGCCTCGACGACGCGGCCCGCATCCTGCGGTCGCAGCCCGCGTGCCGCCACCCGCAGCACCGCGCGGGCGCCCCCGGAGCGCGCGGCCGCGGAGAGCGACGGACCCGCGAGCAGTCCGACGAGGGCCACCGCGACCAGCCCGGCGGTGTTGCGCCCCCACCACGCCAGCAGGGTCAGCAGGGTGCCGCTCCCGGTGACCAGGTGCAGCCCGAGCGAGCCGAGGAGCGCTGCCGCAGCGCAGCCGAGGAGGGCGGCCGCGACGAGCCGCCCGAGCTGCTCGAGGGTGGCCAACGGCCGAGCGCCGCCGAAGGCCCAGACCTCGGGGAGCCAGCGGTGCGCGAAGGTCAGGAAGAGCCCGACCTGCAGCAGGTTCGCCGCCACGAACACCAGCGCCAACGAGGGTGAGGCGCCCGTCGTCGCGTTCACGACGAAGGCCGCGCACGCCAGCGCGGCCACGTCACCGGCGCGGGTACGACGCCCGCCGGTCGCCAGCCACAGGGCGGCCACCCCGGCGGCCGGCCAGACCAGGCTGAGCGCCGTGCCGTCGATGATCGTCGCGCGCCCGACGTACCCGGCGGCGACGAAGGCCGCCACCCACACGACGAGACGCACGACGGCATGCCTCGACGCAGGGGTGGGGGACCTCATGCCACCAGGATCGGCAGGCGCGCCGTCGTCCTGAGGTCGCGGGCTCAGACCTCCAGCTTGTAGCCGAGGCCGCGGACCGTGACGAGGTACTTCGGCTCGCTCGGCTCGGGCTCCAGCTTGGCGCGCAGGCGCTTGACGTGGACGTCGAGGGTCTTGGTGTCGCCGACGTAGTCGGAGCCCCAGACCCGGTCGATCAGCTGGCCGCGCGTGAGCACGCGCCCCGGGTTGCGCAGGAACATCTCCAGCAGCTCGAACTCCTTGAGCGGCAGGCGCTGCTCGACGCCGTCGACCGTCACCACGTGGCGCTCGACGTCCATCCGCACCGGCCCGGCCTCGAGGGTGTCGGGGAGCAGCTCGTCGCCCAGGCCGCGGCGCAGGACGGCGCGGATGCGCGCGACCAGCTCGCGGGGGGAGTACGGCTTGGTGACGTAGTCGTCGGCGCCCAGCTCGAGACCGACCACCTTGTCGACCTCGTCGTCCTTGGCGCTCACCATGATCACCGGGACGTTCGACGTCTGCCGGATGGTGCGGCACACCTCGGTGCCGGGGATGCCCGGCAGCATGAGGTCGAGCAGCACGATGTCCGCGCCGTTGCGGTCGAACTCCTTGAGCGCCTCGTTGCCGTCGGCCGCGATCGCGACCTCGAACCCCTCCTTGCGGAGCAGGTAGGCAAGGGCGTCGCTGTAGCTCTCTTCGTCTTCGACGACAAGTACCCGTGTCACGGGCGTTCCTCCTGGTCTTCCATGTGGTCGTGCCGGCGGCGCTCCGGATGGTCCGGGTTCGCGGCCAGCGAGGCCAGTCCGACGAAGGGGGAGCCCTCGTCCTGGTGCGGGTGCTGGGGCAGCGTCAGCGTGAAGGTGGAGCCCTGGCCCTCGACGGACCAGACGCGCACCTCCCCGCCGTGGGTCGCTGCGACGTGCTTGACGATGGACAGGCCCAGGCCCGTCCCGCCCGTGGAGCGGTGCCGGGCGGGGTCCACCCGGTAGAACCGCTCGAAGATCCGCTCGACCTCGCCCTCGGGGATGCCGATGCCCTGGTCGATCACGGAGATCTCCACGTTGTGGCCGACGTGCTTGCGGGTCACCACGACCCGCGAGTTCGGCTCGGAGTAGGCCACCGCGTTCGCGACGAGGTTACTCACCGCCGCGCCGACCTGCTTCTCGCTGCCGAGGACCTTCAGGCCCTCCTCGCCCTCCGCGATGACGGCGATGTCCTTCGCGTTCGCGGTCATGCTGACGAAGTCGACGGCCGAGGCCACCACCTCGTCGAGAGCGACCGGGACCGGCGACTCGAGCGGCTCGTCGCCCTGCAGGCGGGAGAGCTCGATGATCTGCTGGATCAGGCGGGAGAGGCGGTCGCTCTCGGTCAGCATCCGCGACGCGAAGCGGTAGACCGCGTCCGGGTCGTCCGAGGCGTCCTGCACGGCCTCGGCGAGCAGCCGCATCGCCCCGACCGGTGTCTTCAGCTCGTGGCTGACGTTGGCCACGAAGTCGCGTCGTACGGCGTCGACCTGGCGCTCGCGGGTGCGGTCCTCGACCAGCGCGAGCACCAGCCGCGAGCCCAGCGGGGCCACGCGCGCGGTGACGTGGCGCGGGCTGCCGGAGGCGCGGGGCACGATCAGCTCGGTCTCACGGATCTGCCCGTCGCGGCGGACCTGCCGGATGATCTCGCCGAGCTCGTCGGAGAGCAGGGTCGCGCCGCGGACGAAGCCCATCGCGAAGGCCGGCGCGGACGCCTTGAGGACCTTGTCGGACTCGTCGACGACGACCGCGCTGCTGCGCAGCACGGAGAGCACCGCGGCGACCCCGTCCGGCAGCAGCGGCTCCTCGGGGGCGCGGTACAGGTTCTGCTGGCGGTCGCTGAGGTGCCATGCGAGCATGGCGCCTCCGGCGACGAGGGCGCCGAGGAGCGCAGCCAGGAAGGCTTGCGTCGTCGGGTCCACGTTGAGATCGTACGGTGACGCTCGGTCGAGTCTCGGAATCGAGAATGCCGTGCTTCGCGATGTTCACCCCTCGTTCACTGGGGACGGCATATCCGACACCTCGGATCCGTACCCTCGGAACCATGCGTGATGCCTACACCGACGAGCTCGACGCCATCTTCGACGACCTCGCTGCGATCAGCCGTCAGGTCCAGGTGGCCGTCAAGGACGCCACGAAGGCCCTCCTGACCGGCGACTCCTCCATCGCGGAGCGGGTCATCTCCGCCGACGCCGAGATCGACCGGGCCCGCGAGAAGGTCGAGGAGAACGCCTTCTCCCTGCTGTCGCTGCAGGCGCCGGTCGCCGGTGACCTCCGCACGGTCGTCGCCGCGCTGCGGATGGTCGCCGAGCTCGAGCGGATGGGCGACCTGTCCGTCCACGTCGCCAAGGTCGCCCGCCTGCGCGTCCCGGACATCGCGATCCCGACCGACGTACGCCCGACGATGGAGCGGATGGCCGCGGTTGCCGAGGACATGGTCAGCCGGGTCACCCAGGTCATCGCCGACCGCGACGTCGAGGCCGCCATCGCGCTGGGCCGCGACGACGAGGAGATGGACCAGCTGCGGCGCACGAGCTTCACCGAGCTGCTCTCCGACGACTGGAACCACGGGGTCGAGGCGGCGGTCGACATCGCGCTGCTGGGCCGCTACTACGAGCGGATCGCCGATCACGCCGTGTCCGTCGCCAACCGCGTCGTCTTCGTCGTGACCGGCCACCACCCGGCGCCCGCAGCCTGAGCCGACTCCCGGCGTACGACGACGGCCCGCCCCCGGTTGGGGCGGGCCGTCGTGCGTTCCCGTGGGGGTCAGGCAGCCTCGGCCTCGGCGACGGGGACGACACGCACCCGGCGCCGGGCCAGCAGTGTCGCCGCGCTCGCCAGGCCGATCGCGGCGATGATCGAAGCGGCCGCGAAGCCGGCGTGGGCGCCGGCCAGGAAGTCGCCCGGCACGCTGTGCGAGGCGAAGACCGACGCGATCACCGCGAGGCCGACCGCACCGCCCAGCTGCTGCATGGTCTGCAGCAGGCCGGAGGCCGCGCCGGCGTGCTCGGGCTCGACACCCTGCAGCGCGAGCGAGGTGATCGGCATGAAGCTGCCGCCCATGCTCAGGCCCATGACCAGCAGGGCCGGGAAGACGCCGGTCCAGTAGCTCGTGGAGGCGTCGATCTGGTTGAGGAAGACGAAGCTGCCGAGCACGCCGGTGGCGCCGGCGACGATGATCGGGGGCTGCCGGAACCGGGCCACCAGGCGCGGGGTGATGCGCGACATGGTGAAGACGCTGAGCGGGATCGGCAGGAAGGCGAACCCGGTCTGCAGCGGGCCGTAGGCGAGGTCCTCCTCGAAGTACTGCACCATCAGGAAGAAGGTGGCCAGCATGCCGCCGTACAGGCCGGCCATGGTCACCAGCGTGGCGACCCGGGCGCGGTTGCGGAGCAGGCCCAGGCGCAGCAGCGGGTGGCTGTGGCGCGCCTCGGTGACCACGAGCAGGACCGCGAGGAGTGCCGCGACGGCGAACCCGCCGATGGTGGCCGCGGAGGCCCAGCCGTGCTCGGGGGCCTTGATCAGCGTCCAGACCAGGGCCACGGCGGCGCCCGTGGCGCTGACGGCGCCCACGACGTCGAAGCGGCCGGGGCGACGGGGGGTGTCGGCGACGTACCGGCGCACGGTGAGGAGCACCGCCAGGCCGATCGGCACGTTGATGAACAGGGTCCAGCGCCACGACAGCAGGTCGGTGAGGACGCCGCCGAGCAGCATGCCGAGCGCGGCGCCGCCGGACGAGACGGCCGTGAACAGCGCGAGGGCGCGGTTGCGGGCGGCCTCGTCGGCCGCGGTGGTGGTGATCAGGGCGAGCACGGACGGGGCGGCGATCGCGGCACCGACGCCCTGGAGGGCGCGCGCGGCGACGAGCATCCACGGCTCGGTGGCGAGGCCGCCGAGGAGCGAGAAGAGCGTGAACACGGCGAGGCCGATCCAGAAGACCGAGAGCCGGCCGAACACGTCGCCGAGCCGGCCGCCGAGGAGCAGCAGCCCACCGAACGCGAGGGCGTAGCCGTTGAGGACCCACGACAGCGACGCGGCGCCGAAGTGCAGGTCGGTGGCGATGTGGGGGAGACCGACGTTCATCACGGCGGAGTCGAGGACCAGCATGAGCTGGGCGAGCAGCACGATGTAGATGCCCGCGGCGGTGGTGGTCCGGGCGGTCGCCCGGGAGTCCGCCGGGGTGGGCGGTGAGGTGAGCGTGGAGGAAGACAAGGGTGGTGTCCTGTTCTGGCGGGAGAGGCCGAGGTACTCTTAGCGGAGGATGACTCCGTTTGATCTTCCACGATACGGAGGGTCCCTCCGTTTAGCAAGTGAAAGTGGTGAACCCGTTGCGCGCCGACGCCGTACGCAACCGTGAGCGGATCGCGGACATCGCCCGTCAGCTGTTCCGCGAGAAGGGCTACGACGCCGTCTCGATGGACGAGGTCGCCAAGACCGCCGGGGTCGGCATCGGCACGCTCTACCGCCACTTCCCGACCAAGGAGGCGCTCTACGACGCCGCCATCCAGGCCTGGGTCGAGACCGTGAACGCCGCCGCCGAGAAGTCCCTCGCCTCCGAGGGCGCGCCCCGCGACCGCCTGCTCGCGTGGTTCGAGGCGTACGTCGAGTTCCTCACCCGGCACAAGGGCGCCGCCTGGCGGATCACCAGCGCGCTCGGCGACGACGACTCGCCCTTCGCCGCGAAGTGCCGCACCTACCTCAACGCCAACCAGCGGGTCATCGACACCCTCGCCAGCGAGGGCGCGCTGCGCGCGGACGTCGACGCGATGCAGCTGTGCCGCCTCGTCGGCGGCGTCGCCGCGGTGGTCGACAACAGCGAGCTCGCCCCGGACGCGGCCCGGTCGATGCTGGCCGTCGTCGCCGACGGCGTGCTGGCGGGCTGACGGCTCGCCGACGGGAGTTTCACCGGCCGGCCGGTGAAACTTGTGACGGGTGGGATCCGAGCGGGGCTCAGCGACCCTGGTTGGCGACCGCGGCGGCAGCAGCAGCGGCGGCCTCCGGGTCGAGGTAGCGGCCACCGGGGACGGTGGGCGCCAGGGTGTCCTCGTCGAGCTCGTAGACGAGCGGCATCCCGGTCGGGATGTTGAGGCCGGTGATGTCGGCGTCGCTCATCTGGTCGAGGTGCTTGACGATCCCGCGAAGGCTGTTGCCGTGGGCGGCGATGAGGACCGTGTGTCCGGCGCGGAGGTCCGGCACGATCCCGGCGTCCCAGTAGGGCAGCATCCGGTCGATGACCTGCTTGAGCGCCTCGGCGCGGGGCAGGTCATCGCCGAGGTCGGCGTAGCGCGGGTCGCCGGCCTGGGAGTACTCGTCGCTGTCGTCCAGCGGCGGCGGCGGGATGTCGAAGGAGCGACGCCAAAGCATGAACTGCTCCTCGCCGTACTCGTCCTTGATCGCCTTCTTGTCCTTGCCCTGCAGGGCGCCGTAGTGGCGCTCGTTGAGGCGCCACGAGCGGCGGACGGGGATCCAGTGGCGGTCGGCGGCGTCGAGCGCGAGCGCGGCGGTGTTGATCGCACGGCGCTGCAGGGAGGTGTGCACGACGTCCGGCAGGATGCCGGCCTCCTTGAGGAGTTCGCCGCCGCGGACGGCCTCGCCGCGCCCCTTCTCGGTCAGCGCGACGTCGACCCAGCCGGTGAAGAGGTTCTTGGCGTTCCACTCGCTCTCGCCGTGGCGGAGCAGGACGAGGGTGAACGTCATCAGTGAGCGCCCTCGGGAGCCGGGGCCTCGTTGGCGCAGTTGTAGGTGGCGTCGCCACCCTCCTCGCCGTGACCCTCGGCCGCGTCGGACTCCTCCGCGTGCGCGGTGTCCTCGTCGGCAGCGGCGGTGTCGCCGTGCGGAGCGGGGACCTGGGTGTACTGGAAGCACGGCTTGACGACCGGTACGCCGAGCGACGCGGTCTCGCCCGTGCTGAAGGTCAGGTCGAGGGTCACCACGTCGCCTGCGGTGAAGTCGCCGGTCAGGGCGATCGGGGCGAGCGTCGCCAGGTTGACCGTGCCGCGGGCCTCGACGTCGACCTTCTTGAAGTCGGACGCGGTGACGGTGCCGTCGGGCGACGACACGGCGTCGAGCGAGGCGGGCTCGGCGTTGTTGTTGGAGAGCGCACCGATCAGGCGGCCCTCGCCCTTCGCGGTGGCGAGCACCCGGATGCCGAGCGCGTCGACCGAGTGCTCGCGGTTGTTCTCGCCGCCGGCGATCGTGTTCACCCGGTCGGTGGGGTAGTCGAAGCCACAGGACGAGAGCGTCGCGGCGGCGGGCACGAGGGCCAGCAGCAGTCCGGCGATCGCGGTCGGGCGCAGGTGGGGCATGTCGGCAGGCCTCCGCTGGTCTGTCGTGGTCGGCCGGTGAGGGCCGGTGGAACCGGGTCGGTCGCCCCGCGGCGTACCGACGGGAGCGGCCACACTCTAGTGGACANNNGCCGGGAGTTCCTCGGGTGCCCCGCGTCCCGGGCACGCACCCCGCGGCGTTGCCGACGCTTGCTGGACGACACGGTACGGCTGCGCGCCGGCGCCTTGCGGTGCACGCACCCAGAACACGGGTCACCTCGAGCAACTCCCGGCGATGTCCACAGTGGACAGCCAGCACGGCTACTTGCTCAGCCCGACCTTCGCACCCATCACGGCGATCGCGAT
>NZ_LMIT01000014.1:37784-90110 GCF_001428825.1 Nocardioides sp. Root240
GGCGGTGTAGACGGTCGACAGGGCCAGCAGGCGGGTCGCGCCCAGCTTGAGTCCCAGCTTGAGCGGCAGGTAGGTCCAGCCGTCCTCGTGGTCGGCCACCAGGCCCCAGACGGCGCGCGTGAAGTGGACGCCGATGCCGAGCAGCGCGGCCAGCACCACGATCACGGTCTCGGGCGGGTTGCCCTCGGCCTGGCCGCCCCAGCCGCCGTACGAGAGGTACGCCGGCAGCAGGGCGTAGGACAGGGCCCACGACCACCAGGAAAAGAAGCCGGTGCGCAGCACGACGTTGCCGAGCAGGCCCACGGCGACCGACGCGAGGTAGAGGCATCCGGCCTTGATGCCGGTGGTGATCGCCAGCGGCACGAGCAGCAGGGCGGCCACGAACAGGGCGTACCAGAGCGTCTCGGTCGAGATCCGGCCCATCGCGGCCGGCTTGCCGGTCAGGCCGTGGGCCCGGTCGCGCTGCTTGTCGACGATGTCGTTGTGCCAGCCGAGGATCGTCTGGCCGACGAGCACGGTGATCAGGACGACGGCGGTCTCACGCGCCGGGCGGCCGGCGACCGCGGCCACCAGTCCCATCGCGAGGGCCGTGGTGATCGCCTGCTTGGCGTGCGCGGCCTGGAGCAGCTGGACGGCGACCAGGTTGCCGCCCAGGAAGCGCCGTCCTCCGGCGGCGACGGGGAGCGGGGGCAGGTCGTCCTCGTCCGTCTCCTCGTCCGTCTCCTCGTCCGCGTCGAGCTCGTCCAGCCCGGTCGCGATGTCGGGGTCGAGGTCGGCCTCGAGGTCGTCGTCCGCGACCGGGGCGACGGCGTCGGCCTCCTCCGGCTCGGCGTCCTCGGCGAGCTCGGCGACCTCGACGTCCTCGTCGACCGTCTCCGCGGGCTCGCCGAGCTCGATCACGGTGGTCTCCTCGACCTCCGACTCCGGGCCCGTTCCCTCCCCGGCAGAGCGACTGCGCCGCCAGCGCTGCATCTTTGCCATGGCGAGCAGTATTGACCACGGGCCGCCCGCGTGGGCGCGGGCCCGCCGATCTGGGCGGTGCTCCGGCCGATCCCACACGAGGACGTCGCCGAGGGCGGCGGGGCGGCCGTCGTACCCTGATCGGGTGATCTGCCCCACAGGGCCACCGTGCGCCAGCACCACACCTCACCCGGGTTGTCAAGCCGCCGATTGCCGCCCTGACCTGCGCAAACGCATTCTGGCGAAGGCTTGGGACGTGGTAGGATAGGTGACCCTAGGAAGGGGTTTTGCTCATATGACTTTCACCGTCGGCGAAACGGTCGTCTATCCCAATCATGGGGCCGCTGTCATCGAGAACATCGAGATGCGGACGATCAAGGGCCAGGAACGGCAGTACCTCGTGCTTCGGATTGTCGCCCAGCAGGACCTCGTGGTCCGCGTGCCGGCCGACAACCTGGACCTCGTGGGTGTTCGGGATGTCGTGGACAAGGACGGGCTGGACAGGGTCTTCGGGGTGCTCCGCGCAGAGCACGTCGAGGAGCCGACCAACTGGTCGAGGCGCTACAAGGCGAACCTCGAGAAGCTCCACAGCGGCGACGTCATGAAGGTGGCGGAGGTCGTCCGCGACCTGTGGCGCCGCGAGCGTGACCGCGGCCTGTCCGCGGGCGAGAAGCGGATGCTGGCCAAGGCGCGCCAGATCCTCGTCTCCGAGCTCGCCCTGTGCGAGAACACCAACGAGGACAAGGCCGAGACGATTCTCGACGAGGTCCTCGCCTCCTGACGCAGTAGTCAGATCGACGACGTCATACGGTGGGGTTCTGATGAACCCGCATCCGTATGACGTCGTCGACATTTCGGCCCCGGTCTCCGGGATCGTCGTGGAGGAGGGCCGTGGCTCCCTCCCGTTCCACCTGATCCACGGCGAGTCGCTCGTCGCCACCGCCGCCTGGGCCGTCGGCGAGGCCGGCGTCGACCTGATCGACCAGACCCTCTCCTGGGAGTCGGTGATCGAGCGCGGTGGCGCCTTGGTGCTCCACGACCCGCTCTGCCCGATGACGCCGCCCGACTTCATCGCCCGCTGCGCCGACCGCGCGGCCGTCGAGGACCGGATCGTGGTCGGCGTGCGCCCGGTGACCGACACCGTCAAGGAGGCCCACGCGGCCACCGACGCGGGCGGTGCCGTCCTGGGGGCGACCGTCGACCGCGACGGGCTGGTCACCGTCTGCTCGCCCGTCGTGCTGCCGCACGCCGTGGTCGCCGACCTGTTCGGCGACGGCGGTTCGCTGCCCTCGACCGACTTCGTCGCGCTGGTCACCGCCCTCCGGGACCGGTACGGCGACGCGCGGGTCGAGCTCGCCGACGCGCCTCCCGAGGCCCGCCGGGTCGCCGGCGACGAGGACATCGCGGTCCTGGCCGCGCTGACCGACCCCCGCTGAGCAGGCTGACCCGCGATCAGCCGATCAGCCGAGCAGCCGCTCGGCGGCCGCGAGGTCCTCCGCGAAGGTGACCTTGAGGTTGCCCGGGCCGCTGGGCACCGCGCGGACGTCCGCGCCGGGCGCGAACCGCGCGTAGGCCGCCGCCGTGTCGGTGCCGTCGAACCCGGCCTCCGCGGCTGCCGCGTAGGCGGCGAGCAGGGGAGCGGCCCGGAACGCCTGGGGCGTCTGCACGCCGACCAGCCGCGTGCCCGGCCCACCCGGCGCCGGCACGCCCGCCGACTCGCGGGGGAGCAGGCCCGGTAGCCCGCAGGCGGGTACGGCGCCGCCGTACTCCCGTGCGGTGGCGATCGCGCTCTCGAACAGCGCCACCGGGGCCAGCGGGCGGGCGCCGTCGTGGATCGCGACCACGTCGACCGCCCCCGCGGCGATCCGGGGGGCGAGCAGGTCGAGGGCGGCCTGCTCGGAGGCCTGGCGGGTCGCCCCGCCGTCGATGAGGAGCACCTCGCGCTCGCCGATCACCGGCTGCACCGCGGCAGCCACGGCGGCGCGCTCGCCGGGGCGACAGACCAGCACCACCGGGTCCACGCCGGGGACCTCGAGCGCGGTGCGGACCGACCAGGCCAGCAGGGGCAGGTCGCGCAGCGGCAGCAGCACCTTGTTGACCTCGGCGCCGACCCGGCTCCCGCTCCCGGCAGCCAGCACCACGACGGCAGCGCTGGTACCCGTGGTCATCACGCACCGAGCCTACCGACGTTGAGAGGAAGCGTTTTCATGCCCGTTACACGACGAAACGTCCACGAGAACAGTCGCCGCCTACGTTCGGCTCCATGAGGGCCGCGGAGGAGTGGCAGCCGGTCTGCCGGATGATCGAGCTCGAGGTCGACCGCGGTGTGACCGCGCTGGTGCACGGACAGGCGGTGGCGATCTTCCGGACCGGGGACGACATCGTCTACGCGCTCGGCAACCACGACCCGTTCGCACGCCACACGGCCGGCGGGATCTCCCGCGGCATCGTCGGACGCCGCGGGGAGACGCCCTTCGTGGCGTCCCCGGCGCACCGGCACGCCTTCGACCTGCGCACGGGCAAGTGCCTCGACGACCACCACGTCACCGTTCCGGCGTACGACGTGAAGGTGGTCGAGGGCGTGGTGCTCATCGGCAGCCGCAAGCTGCCGGCGGCCTAGGACCAGGAACGCTCAGGCCTTCGCGCGGTGCCTGCCGCGCGGGGTTCGCTTGCCGTCGCGCTCGCCGTCGGGCTGGGTGGCGATCCGGGCGAGCGCCCGGTCGATCAGCACGCAGAGCTCAGCGCTGACCAGCTCGCGCCGCTCGAAGGGCAGGTAGTGGCCGGCGTCGGGGGCGACGAGCAGGCGCGCGCCGCGGATGCCCTGGGCGATCTTGCCGGCGTGCTCGGGCGGCGTCAGCAGGTCGCGGCTGCCGACCAGCACGGTGGCGGGGATGTCGTCGAACGCGGCCAGGTTGCCGATCCGGTCGTGGGCCATCATGTCGCGGAAGAAGCCGGACATGGTCTCGGGCCAGGCGTGGATCAGCTGGTCGACGACGTGGCCGACGTCGCGAGGGCGGGCGGGCCGGCCGAAGAGGAATCGCTTCGCGATCTGCCGCTCCACGACGGGGAAGCGCTCGCGCCGGCTGAGGCTGAGCATCCTCGAGCGGCTGGCGAGGATGAACGGGAGCCGGTCGCGCAGGATCGGGCCGGTCGCCGCGGGCAGGCCGAGGGTGACCTTGGAGAGCTCGCCGCTGGTCGTGCTGACGAAGAGCACGCCGACGACGCGCGGCATCAGGTCCGGGCGCTCCTCGGGGATCGCCGTGATCGTCATGCCGCCGACCGAGTGGCCGGCGACGACCAGCGGGCCGTCGGGGGCGAAGGTGTCGACCACGAGGCCGAGGTCGCGCGCGAGGTGCGGGATGGTGCAGGCGTGCTCAGGCGCGCGGTCCGAGCGGCCGTGGCCCCGGTGGTCCCAGGTGATGATCCGGACGTCGTGGCCGTAGCGCGCGAGCAGGTCGGTGACCTGGTAGTGCCAGTCCGACTCCTCGGCGGTCCAGCAGTGCGACAGCAGCACGGTCAGCGCGGCGTCGTCGCGCCCGCGCACGGTGACGTGGAGTTGCAGCCCGTCCTCGGTGATCACGGTGCGCTCGCTCATCAGGTCCCCCTCGACGTCGGTGTCGGAGCACCACCCTGCCACGTCCGGGCCCTCGTGCGACAGCGTGTCGCAGGTGCGTTCCTACGACGTGAGCAGCGCGGTCGCGATCGCCGCGACGCCCTCGCCGCGCCCGGTCAGGCCCAGCCCGTCGGTCGTCGTCGCCGACAGCGACACCGGAGCGCCGAGCACGGCAGAGAGTGCCGCTTCCGCCTCGGCGCGGCGCGGGCCGACCTTGGGGCGGTTGCCGATCACCTGCACGGCGACGTTGACGATCGCGAAGCCCGCGGCCTCGACCCGCCGGCGCGTCTCGCCGAGCAGCGCGGCACCGCTGGCGCCGGCCCACTGGGGCTCCGACGTACCGAAATTGCTGCCGAGATCACCCAGGCCGGACGCCGACAGGAGCGCGTCGCAGGCCGCGTGCGCCGCGACGTCCGCATCCGAATGACCCTCCAGCACGACGTCCTCGTCGGGCCACTGCAGGCCGCCGAGGGCGAGCGGCGGACCGTCGGTCGCGCGCGGCACGAGGCGGTGGACGTCGGAGCCGATGCCGATACGCAAGCCGGTGGTGTTCACGCGCCGATCATGCCTGAGGGAGAATCACCCGGGTGAGGACCTCCCGCACCTGGTGGGCGCTGTCCGGCCTGGTGGCCGGCGCCGTCGGCCTCGGACTGAGCTACGCCGCCGCGGCGCTGCTCCACGTGCGCGAGTCACCGGTCGTCGCGGTCGCCGAGGGCGTCACCGCACTGACGCCCGGGTCGGTCGTGAAGTGGGCGATCAACACCTTCGACCGCGACGACAAGAAGGTGCTCGTCGTCGGCATCCTGGTCGTCCTCGCGGTCACCTTCGCGCTGCTCGGGCGCTCCGCCCGGCGGCGCTGGTGGGCCGCCGTCACCGGGTACGTCGTGCTGGCCGCCGTCGCGTTCGTCGCCGTCGCCTCCAAGCCCACCCCGAAGGTCACCGACTTCGCGCCGGTCGTCGTCGGCCTGGTCGCCTGGGTGGTCACCCTGGCCGTGCTGGCCGAGTGGCTGCGCCGCTGGGAGCTGGTCGAGGATGGTGAGGACCCCGCCGTCGAGCCGACCCACACCCGCCGCCACTTCTTCGTCGCCGTCGGCGGTGCCGCGGCGCTGGCCGCGGCCGGTGGGCTCGTCGGCCGGATCGCGGGATCCGCGCGGCGCCGGGCGGAGGAGAGCCGGCGGCTGCTGCGGATCGAGGGGGTGACCGCGCCCGCCGTACCGAACGGGGCGGAGCTCGACATCGAGCGGATCGTGCCCTGGCAGACGCCGAGCAACAACTTCTACCTGATCGACACGGCCTTCATCAAGCCGACCATCGAGCCCGCCGACTGGTCCCTGCGCATCCACGGAATGGTCGAGAACGAGATCACGCTGACCTATGCCGACCTAGTGGCCCGCGAGATCACCGAGGACTGGATCACGCTCAACTGCGTGTCGAACCCGGTCGGCGGCGAGCTCATCGGCAACGCGTGGTGGAGCGGCTTCCTGCTGTCCCCGCTGCTCGCGGAGGCGCGCCCGCTCGCCGGTGCCGACGCGGTGCTGCAGACCTCGGACGACGGCTGGACCTGCCTCACCCCGCTCGCCGCGATGACGGACCGGAGCCGCAACGCGATGCTGGCCGTCGCGATGAACGGCGAGCCGCTGCCGATCGAGCACGGCTTCCCCGTCCGCACCCTGGTCCCCGGCCTCTACGGCTACGTGTCGGCGACGAAGTGGGTCGTCGACATGGAGGTCACCCGGTTCGGCGAGGCGGCCGGCTACTGGACCGACAAGGGCTGGTCCGAGCAGGGGCCGGTCAAGCTGTCCTCGCGCATCGACGTGCCGCACGACGGCGACGACGTCGCGGCCGGCGAGCTCGTCGTCGCGGGCAGCGCCTGGCTGCAGCACACCGGCGTCGCGAGGGTCGAGGTGCAGGTCGACGGCGGCCCGTGGCAGGAGGCGCAGCTCGCGACCGCCGTCAACACCGACACCTGGGTCCAGTGGCGCCGGGTGGTCGAGGTCGAGGAGGGCGAGCACCAGCTCCGCGTGCGCGCCACCGACCGCGACGGCAGGGTCCAGACCGGTGTCGTCGCCGACGTCCTCCCCGACGGGGCGACCGGCTGGCACACGATCGACGTCAACGCGAAGGGCTGATCTTGAACGACTTCTCCACGCTCCCGGGTGGGGCGCTGGTCGTCGGCGGTTCGGGCGGCCTCGGCCGCGCGATCGCCGAGCTGCTCGAGGAGCGCGGTGCGCGGGTGGCCGTCACCCACCGCACCCGACCGGCGGAGGTGGGCGTCGCGTCGTACGGGCTCGACCTGGCCGACCCCGCCGACGTCCCCCGTGTCGTCGGGCACGCCGCCGCCGAGCTCGACGGCCTGCACACGGTCGTGTACGCCGCCGGCCCGCACGTGCCGATGGTCCACCTGTCCCGGGTGCCGCCCGCCGAGATGGCCACGCAGCTCGCCGTCGACGCGGCCGGCTTCTTCGCCGTGGCGCACGCCTCCCTGCCCTTCCTGCGCGACGCCCGAGGGTCGCTGACCGCGGTCACCACCGCCGCGACCGCGCGCTTCCCCGTCCGTGACGGGCTCTCGTCGGCGCCCAAGGCCGCGGTCGAGGCGATGGTCCGCGGACTGGCGGCCGAGGAGGGACGCTTCGGCGTCCGGGTCAACGCCGTCGGCCCCGGCATGCTGACCGACGGCATGGCCGAGCGGCTGATCAGCAGCGGCGAGCTCGACGAGCGGGCGCTCGAGGTCACCCGCGGCAACATCCCGCTGCGGACCTTCGGCACGGCCGTCGACATCGCCGAGGCCGTCTGCTTCCTCGCCTCCCCGCGGGCCGGGTTCATCACGGGCCAGAAGCTCGACGTCGACGGCGGTTACGGCGTCTGACCCGCTTGTAACTCGGTGTTACGGAGCACTGCCACGGTGTGGTGACCGGTCAGGCCACCGTGGTGGAGGCGCGGACACCGAGTTACAAGCTCCGCTCTGGATGCGCGGGAGACCCCGCCTGATCCCTAGACTTGGCGGGTGAGCATCCGGCTGTACGACACTGCGACCCGCGAAGTCCGTGACTTCGTGCCCCTCGTCGAGGGCAGGGCGGGTCTGTATGTCTGCGGTCTGACCGTGCAGAGCGAGCCCCACGTCGGGCACGTCCGCTCCGCGGTCAACTTCGACGTGCTCCAGCGCTGGCTGCGCCACCGGGGCTACGACGTCACGTTCATCCGCAACATCACCGACATCGACGACAAGATCCTGGCGAAGTCGGCCGAGCAGGGCCGGCCCTGGTACAACCTCGCCTACGCGATGAAGATCGAGCTCGACAAGGCCTACGCCGCGCTGAACGTCGCGCCGCCGACCTACGAGCCGGCCGCCACCGGGCACATCCCCGAGATGATCGTCCTCATCGAGCGGCTCATCGAGCGCGGCCACGCCTACCCGGCGGCCGACGGCTCGGGCGACGTCTACTTCGACGTGCGCTCCTGGGCGTCGTACGGCGAGCTGACCCACCAGGGCGTCGACGACATGGAGCCGGCTGCCGACGCGGACCCTCGCGGCAAGCGCGACCCGCGGGACTTCGCGCTCTGGAAGGGCCGCAAGGAGTCCGAGCCCGCCACCGCGAGCTGGCCGAGCCCGTGGGGACCCGGGCGACCGGGTTGGCACATCGAGTGCTCGGCGATGGCCGGCAAGTACCTCGGTGACGCCTTCGACATCCACGGCGGCGGCGTCGACCTGCGCTTCCCGCACCACGAGAACGAGCAGGCGCAGTCGCGTGCGGCGGGCGGTGCCTTCGCGTCGTACTGGATGCACAACGCGTGGATCACGACCGCCGGCGAGAAGATGAGCAAGTCGCTCGGCAACACGCTGTCGATCCCCTCGATCCTCGAGCGCTACCGCGGTGCGGAGCTGCGCTTCTACGTCGTCGCGGCGCACTACCGCTCGCACGTCGAGTTCTCCTTCGAGGCCCTCGACGAGGCCGCGGTCGGCTACCGGCGGATCGAGGCCTTCCTCGAGCGTGCCGGGTCGTCCGCGTCCGGCGACCTCCCGGAGGCCTTCGCGGCCGCGATGGACGACGACCTCGGTACGCCGGCAGCCGTCGCCGTCCTCTACGACACCGTGCGCGAGGGCAACCGCCAGCTCGCGGCCGGCGAGGACGCCACCACCACGGCCGGTGCCGTCGCGGCGATGCTCGACGTGCTCGGCGTCCACCCCGCCGACCCGGCCTGGGCCGGCAGCGGCGGCTCCGACAACGAGGAGCGGCTCACGGCCGCGGTCGACGCCCTCGTGGCCGGCCTCCTCGACGAGCGGACCCAGGCCCGGGCCGACAAGGACTGGGCACGCGCGGACGCGATCCGCGACCGGATCAAGGCGGCCGGCATCGAGGTCACCGACACCCCTGACGGACCTACCTGGACGGTGAACTGACAATGGCTGGAAACTCGAGCCGCAAGGGCGCGATCCGCAAGTCGAGCAAGAGGCCGCAGGTCGGCTCGGGCGGGCAGGTGCGCCGCGGGCTCGCGGGCAAGGGCCCGACGCCGAAGGCCACCGAGCGCGAGTACCACAAGGCGCACAAGATCGCCGAGGCCAAGAAGCGGGCCGAGGCCAAGGGCGGCCAGCGCGGGCGGCGCAGGACCGGTGGCGACGAGTGGATCGCCGGGCGCAACTCGGTGCTCGAGGCGCTGCGCGAGCGGGTCCCGGTGACCTCGGTCTACGTCGCCGAGGGTGCCGAGCGCGACAACCGGCTGCGTGAGGTGTTCCGCATCGCCGCCGAGAACGGCGTGGGCCTGCTCGAGGTGACGCGCACCGAGCTGGACCGGCTGACCGACGGCGCCGTCCACCAGGGGCTGGCGGCGAAGATCCCCGCCTACGAGTACGCCCACCCCGACGACCTGCTGGAGCAGGCCGCCGAGGCCGGCGAGGCGCCGCTGGTGGTCGTCCTCGACTCCATCACGGACCCGCGCAACCTCGGCGCGATCGTGCGCAGTGCCGCCGGCTTCGGCGCCCACGGCGTGGTGATCCCGGAGCGCCGGGCGGCCTCGATGACCGCGGCCGCGTGGAAGACCTCGGCCGGTGCTGCCGCTCGCTGCCCGGTCGCGCAGACGGTCAACCTGACCCGCCAGATCAAGGCCTACCAGGACGCGGGCTGCTTCGTCGTCGGCCTCGCCGCCGACGGCGACCTGAGCCTGCCCGAGCTGGTGGCCGACGCCGACCTGGCTCGCGGTCCGCTGGTCGTCGTGGTCGGCTCGGAGGGTGACGGGCTGTCCCGCCTGGTCGCCGAGAACTGCGACCGCCTGCTGTCGATCCCGATGGCCGGCGTGCTCGAGTCGCTCAACGCAGGGGTGGCCGCCTCGGTGGCGCTCTACGCCATCTCCGAGGCGCGCGCCCAGCACTAGGAGACCACCAGCCATCGCCATGTCGCGCGCGTCCGTGCTCCGGCTGCTGGGGGTCCTCCTCGGCGTCGTGGCCTGGGCTGCGCTCGCGCTGACGATCGCCGCGGTGATCTTCGCCGGCAGCGAGCGGACCGTCGACCTCGCCAGCCACGAGGCCACGGTCAGCCCGGACTTCTCGGGCGAGATCGTGCTGCGCACGGGCCCGGTCCTGCCCGACCTGCGCGCGCCGTCGGACACCGTGCTGGGCCTGGACATCGAGCTCGGCAAGACCGACACCACGTCGCTGCAGGAGCTCATGTCGCGGTACGCCGCCATCGCCTCGCAGCCCGACGGCCAGATCGCCGTCGTCGCGCGCGCGGTGCGCACGATGGCACTCGCTGCCCTCGTCCAGGGGGCCGCGCTGGCCGCGCTGCCCTTCGTCCTGTGGTTCGTGGTGGGGCGTGAACGGTGGGGCGTGCTCCTGCGCGGGCTGCCGACCGGCCCCGGCACCATCGCCGGGCTGCTGGTCCTCGTTCTCGTCGCCGCCCTGGTCGCGCCGTTCACGTGGGGCCGGCAGGACCCGCTGCCGCAGCGCTGGATGCCGCTCGCGGACTTCGTCGGCGACGACGTACCCCTGCCCGAGCAGGCGCGCGACGTCGAGATCATGGGCGACGTCACCACCGGCGAGACGCAGCGCCTGATCGCGAGCGCGGTGAGCAGCTACCAGCAGGGACAGGCGTTCTACTCCAAGGCTGCGGACGACGCCGCCGCCCTCGACCTGCGCGAGCCGGCCGA
The DNA here is from genome assembly GCF_001428825.1 of Nocardioides sp. Root240. Taxonomy (GTDB): domain Bacteria; phylum Actinomycetota; class Actinomycetes; order Propionibacteriales; family Nocardioidaceae; genus Nocardioides. Next base: position 48,496 of record NZ_LMIT01000014.1, read on the forward strand.
CGACGAGACCGTCGTGCTCCTCGTCTCGGACCGCCACCTCAACGTCGGCATGGACGAGGTCGCCCGCGCGATCGGCGACCGCGGCGGGGCGACGGCCGTGCTCGACGCGGGCGACGACACGTCGACGGGCGAGCGTTGGGAGGCCTTCTCCCTCGACTCGGTCTCGGCCGCCTTCGACGACCTCGAGGAGCGCTGGGCCGTCGCCGGCAACCACGACAACGGCACGTTCGTCCGCGCGCACATGACCGACCTCGGCTGGCAGTACTTCGACGGCACGGTCCTCCGCGGTCCCGGCAGCTCCCGCATCCTCGGCGTCGACGACCCGCGCTCCAGCGGCCTGGGCAACTGGCGCGACGAGACCGGCCTGACCTCCGCCGAGGTCGCCGAGCGCCTCACCGAGGCGGCCTGCGACGCCGATGCCGACGGCCGGCGCGTGAACACCCTGCTCGTCCACGACGCCGACTTCGGCGACCAGGCGCTCGAGCGGGGCTGTGTCGACCTCGTGGTCGGCGGCCACACGCACGTGCAGGACGGCCCGACCGCGGTGACCGGCAGCAACGGCGACGTGGGCTGGACCTACACCGTCGGTACGACGGGCGGCGCGGCGTACGCCATCGCGATCGGCAGCAAGCTGCGCCGGCCCGCCGGCGTCGCACTGATCACCTACCGCGACGGCCGGCCCGTCGGGATCCAGTCGGTCACCCTGCAGACCAACGGGCGCTACGACGTCGACCCGTGGGTGGCGCTGACCTACTGAACCCCTCGGAGGAGGGTGGCGGCTGACGCTGCGCGCGTTAGGTTGCGACCATGGCCACCACCGTCGACCGTCTGCTGCCCACCGAGGAGGCCGAGGAGCTGCTCGCCCTCGCCCGCGAGATCGCGACGAAGGAGCTCGCCCCGCAGGTCGCGGAGGCCGAGGAGGCCGCGGTCTTCCCCGAGGCGGCGTACCGGCTGCTCGGCCGCGCCGGCCTGCTCAGCCTGCCCTTCGACGAGGAGCTCGGCGGCGGCGGCCAGCCCTACGAGGTCTACCTCCAGGTCGTCGAGGAGATCGCCACCGCCTGGCCCAGCGTCGGCGTCGGGACGAGTGTGCACGCCCTCACCGCGACCGTCGTCGCGGCCAACGCCTCACCGGAGGTGCGCGACGCCTGGCTGCCGCGGATGCTCTCGGGGGAGTGGCTCGGCGCCTACTGCCTCTCCGAGCCGCAGGCCGGCTCCGACGTGAGCGGCATCAGGACCGCGGCGGTCCGCGACGGTGACGCGTACGTCGTCAAGGGCACCAAGCAGTGGATCTCCAACGGCTCCTGCGCGGACTACTACGTCCTGTTCGCCCGCACGTCCGAGGACCCCAAGCGCGGCCTGTCGGCGTTCGTCGTACCGGACGGGACGGAGGGGATGAGCTTCGGCGCCCCCGAGAAGAAGATGGGCCTGCACTGCGACGTCACCACGCAGGTGCTCTTCGACGGCGCCCGCGTGCCCGCCGCCCAGCTCGTCGGCGACGAGGGCGCCGGCATGCGCGTCGCGCTCTCCGCCCTCGACGCCGGCCGCCTCGGCATCGCGGCCGTCGCCACCGGGATCGCCCAGGGCGCGCTGGCGTACGCCGTGGAGTACGCGAAGGAGCGGCAGCAGTTCGGCCGGGCCATCGGCGAGTTCCAGGGCATGCAGTTCCTCCTCGCCGACATGGCCGCCGACGTCGAGCGGGCCCGGGCGTCGTACCTCCACGCGGCGCGGCTCAAGGACGCCGGCCGCCCGTTCTCGCGCCAGGCCTCGATCGCGAAGCTGACCGCGACCGACGCGGCCATGCGCGTGACCACCGATGCGGTGCAGGTGCTCGGCGGCAACGGCTACACGCGGGAGTACCCGGTCGAGCGGATGATGCGCGACGCCAAGGTGACCCAGATCTTCGAGGGCACCAACCAGATTCAGCGGATGGTCATCGGACGGGATCTCCTCCGATAGTTTGGTGAGGCTTCTGCGTGGTTAGGGTGCTCCTGAGAATTCGCTGAGGGTGACTCGGGACCGCCCCTACTCGGAAGAGGGACACCTGACATGGGCAAGAGCCTTGCAACGCGCATCATCGGCATCGGCGTGGCGGTCGTCATCGCTGTCGTCGGCGGTCTGATCTGGAACAAGGGGCAGGAGAAGGTCGAGGAGGCCAAGGCCCCCAAGGTCGGGGAGTGCGTCAACATGACCGGCTCCAGCTTCGACGCCGATCACGAGGAGCTCTCGTGCGACGACGCCAAGGCCACCTACAAGATCATGAGCGACAAGGGCGGCTGTGACGAGGTCGAGCTCAACTACACGATCTCGATCGGCAGCACCGACTCCGGCAATGTCGCGGACCTCTGCCTCGACCTGAACGCCGCGGTGGGCGACTGCTTCGATCTCGGCGGCATCTCGACGCCTGCCAAGAAGGTCGCCTGCACCGAGGCGACGGCTGGGTCCACCATTGCCGAGGTCGCGTCGGTGGGCAAGCCGGGTGACAAGTGCGCCAACGGGGCTCAGCCGTGGGAGAACAAGAAGCGCAAGACGCTGTTGTGCATGGGCGCGGCGGCCTGACGCAGCGTGACCCTTCGCCGGCCGGGACCCTCACAGGTCCCGGCCGGTTCGATTTCAGTCGGTCTCGAAGGAGACGAGCGCGCCGGTGACCGCCTCCACCGCGGGGACGTCGGCCGGCGCCCAGTCCAGCGCCGCCAGCTCGCCGGGGCCGACCCACCGCAGCGCGGAGTGCTCGGTCAGCGCGGGCGTCCCGGCGACGAGCCGGCACCAGAAGGTGGTCAGCACGACGACGACCGTGCCGTCGTCGTACCGGGTGGTGGCGATGGGTGCGCCGACCTCGACGGAGCAGCGGAGCTCCTCGTTGATCTCCCGGACGAGCGCGGCGGTCGGGGACTCGCCGGCCTCGACCTTGCCGCCCGGGAACTCCCACTTGCCCGACAGCGACCCGTCGGGGCCGCGCTGGGCGCACAGGACCCGGCCGTCGCGGACGACCACGGCGCCCACGACCTCGATCTCCCGTACGGCGAGCCGGTCGTCCACGGCGACAGCCTAGGGCGCGCCGGTCCGCGGCGTCGTTGCTAGCGTCGCCCCGTGCCCGACCACCCCGACGTCGTACGACGAGCCAGGGCGCTCCTCGGCCGCACGATCACCGGCCACGGCGTCACCGTCCGGATCACCGAGGTCGAGGCGTACGCCGGCCGCGAGGACCCGGCGTCGCACGCGTTCACCCGGACCCCACGCTCGGAGATCATGTACGGCCCGGCGTACCGGCTCTACGTCTACCGCTCCTACGGCATCCACTTCTGCGCGAACGTCGTGACCGGGCCGGCCGAGATCGGGGCGGCGGTGCTGCTGCGGGCCGGTGAGGTGGTCGACGGCGTCGACCTCGCTCGGCTGCGCCGGAACGCACCGGCGAAGGACAGCCAGCTCGCCCGCGGCCCCGGCAACCTCGCGCAGGCGCTCGGCATCACACTCGACGACCTCGGCACCGACCTGCTCGGACCGGGGGAGGGCGTCCGGCTCGGCCCCGAGGCACCGGCCGGCGGGCGCATCGCGTCGGGCCCCAGGGTCGGGGTGTCGAAGGCGGCGGACGTGCCGTGGCGGTTCTGGATCGCAGGCGACCCGACCGTGTCGGCGTACAGGCGCAGTGCGCGGGCACCGAGCCCCGGCACTACGCTTTCGGCCCGTGAGCACTGAGACCTACGCGAACGTCACCCTCGACCCGCGGGCCAACGTCTACTTCGACGGCGCCTGCGTGAGCCACACCTTCTTCCTCGCCGACGGCACGAAGAAGTCGGCGGGCGTGATCTTCCCGGCGAGCCTGAACTTCGGCACCGCCGCGCCCGAGGTCATGGAGCTCAACGCCGGCAGCTGCCGCATCCGCCTCGCGGGCTCCGAGGAGTGGACCGAGTACGCCGCGGGCGAGTCCATCAGCGTCCCGGGCGACTCGTCGTTCGACATCGAGGTCGTCGAGACGCTCGGCTACGTCTGCCACTACGGCTGACGCCCTTCCGCGGGATGCAACCCCGCAGGACCTCCCACTCGTGAGAGGGACATGAGACCGAAGCCCCGCGACGCGGAGTTCGAGGAGTTCGTCCGGAGCAACCGCAGCAGGCTGCTCGGGACGGCGACGGTGCTGACCGCCGGCGACCACCACCTGGCCGAGGACCTGGTCCAGGGGACGCTGGTGCGGATGTACCTCGCCTGGGGGCGGGCGACGAAGCGAGGGGGAGCGGCGGCCTACGCCCGCCGGGTCCTCGTCAACAGCTTCATCGACCACCGCCGGCGGCCGTCGGTCTCGCGGGAGACGGCGACCGCCGAGCTCCCTGACCACGCGGGCGGACCGACCACGGCGGCGGACGAGCCGGTGGACGCCGAGCTGCTCGCCGCGCTCAGTGCGCTGCCGGCGCGGATGCGGGCCGCGGTCGCGCTGCGCCACGTCGTCGACCTCAGCGTCGAGGACACCGCGGAGCTGCTCGGCTGCAGCGAGGGCACGGTCAAGAGCCAGACGGCTCGCGGCCTCGCCAAGCTGCGCGAGGTGCTGCCGCAGCGCGCGTCGGTCCCGCCCATCCCCCACGAAGGAGACCCGTCATGACCGAGCTCGACGACCTGACCCAGCGGCTGCACCGGCTCGAGGCCACCGCGCCCGACGCGACCGACGAGACCGTACGACGCGACGTGCTCCGCGCGCGGGGGGCCTCGCGGCGCCGTACCCTCCGCCGGGCGACCGCCGGCCTCGGCGTCGCCGCCGTGACCGCCGTCGGCGTGACCATCGCCGTGGGCGCCGACCAGGGGCGTACGCCGGTCCCGCCGGCCGTCGCGCAGCCGAGCGAGAGCGCGGACGGCGCGGTCGAGCTGGTGGCCTACACCGGAGCCCAGCAGCCGGGCTTCGTGGTCACCAAGGTGCCGGCCGGCTTCGTGCTCGAGGGCGCGACGCCGTACAACCTCAACGTCGCGCGCGCCGGCGACGACAGCGGGCTCGACGTGTTCAGCGACAAGCTCGTCGTGATGCTCGAGTCGTCGTCGGTGACGTCCGCGCCGGAGGGCAGGCCGGTCCGGGTCGGCGACCACGACGGCTGGCTGCGCTCGGCCGAGGGCGGCACCCAGGTGCTCACCTACGACGACGGCGACCACCGGGTCGTCGTCCAGGCCTGGAGCACGTTGGGCCTGAGCGACGACCAGGTGGTCGAGTTCGCCGAAGGGGTGACGGTGACGGCCGAGGCGCAGGCCGGCGTCGGCTGACCTGGCTGACCCTTACGCGGCGCCGGCCAGCTCCGGCTCCGCCTGGCCGGCGACGACCTCGTCGCCGGCCAGGCGGGTGCGGCGGTCGAGGACGAGACCGCCGATCGCCACGAGGGCGCCGAGCGCGGAGACGGCGGCCGCGAAGGCGAGACCGGGACGGAACCCGTCGAGCGCGGCTGCAGGGGTCGTGGCGTCGGCCGTGCCCGAGGTGATGATGGCGGTGGTGATCGCCAGCACGATCGCCGCGCCGACCTGCATGGAGGTCTGCAGGACCCCGGCGGCCAGGCCCTGCTCGTCGTCGTGGATGCCGCTGGTGGCCTGGATGTTGATGGCGGGGAAGCCGATCCAGCCGGCGCCGATCAGGAGCAGCGGCGGCAGCAGCACGGTCAGGTACGACGGGGAGGTGTCCAGCCGCAGCAGGAACAGCAGGTAGCCGACCGCCATGACCGCCATGGTCACCGCGATGATCGGGCCGGTCCCGAAGCGGTCGACCAGCTTGTCGGAGAAGACCGCCGAGAGCGTCACCATGAGGCCGATCGGCAGCAGGGCGAGCGCCAGCCGCAGCGGCGACCAGCCGAGGCCGTCCTGGAGGAACAGCGTGACGATGAACTGCCAGCTGAAGTAGGAGCCGCCGACGGCGACGATCGCGATGCTGGCCCGGACCAGCGTGGCCTTGCGCAGGATGCCGAGGCGGACCAGCGGGTGGGCGATCCGACGCTCGATCGTCACGAAGGCGGTGAACAGGACCGCGACGCCGACGAACGAGAACACGGTGCGCAGCGAGCTCCAGCCGGCGTCGGGCGCGGACACCACGGTGTAGACCAGCAGCAGCATCGCGGCGCCCGAGGTCAGTGCGCCGAGCAGGTCGTGGCCGCCCTCCTCGGCCGGCTCGTCGCGCGGGACCAGCATCCACGCCGCGGCCAGCGCCAGCAGGGCGACCGGGACCGGGAGCAGGAAGGTCCAGCGCCAGCCGACGCCGGTCATCAGGCCGCCGAACAGCAGGCCCGAGGAGTAGCCGCCGGCGCCGAAGACCGTGTAGATCGACAGGGCCTTGTTGCGGGCCGGCCCCTCGGCGAAGTTCGTCGTGATGATCGACAGGCCGGTCGGCGCGGTGAACGCCGCGGCCAGGCCCTTGATGAAGCGGGTCGCGATGAGCAGCGGGCCGGAGCTCACCAGCCCGCCCAGCAGGGAGGCGGCGGCGAAGACCGCGAGCGCGACCAAGAACACGCGACGTCGGCCGAGCAGGTCGGCGGTCCGGCCGCCGACGAGCAGCAGGCCGCCGTACCCGAGGACGTAGCCGCTGATCAGCCACTGCAGGGAGGACGTCGACAGGTCGAGCTCGTCGCCGATCGAGGGCAGTGCTACGCCGATCATCGACACGTCGAGGCCGTCGAGGAAGAGCACGATGCACAGGGTGATCAGCAGGGCCCAGGTGCGGCCGGACCAGCGGATCGCGCCGGTGGCGGGGGAGGTGGCGGGGGATGTCGAGGACATGGCGAGTAGCGTTCCATGCGTGTGCATTCAATGCAAGTGCAAATAATGCGTTTGCATAAAAGTTACCTGCTGGCTAGGATGCGAGCGTGACGAAGGCCGCTGCGAGGAGCCCGCTGGTCGCCGAGTGGCGCCAGCTGCTCGACCGCCACGCCGCCGTCAGCTGTGCGCTCGAGAAGGCGCTCCAGGACGGCCACGGCATCGGGCTGAGCGAGTTCGAGACCCTCGACCGCGTGGTCGACGCCAACTGCGGCAAGTACCGCATGGCCGACCTCGCCGGCGACATCCACCTCAGCCAGAGCGCCCTGTCCCGCGCCATCACCCGGTTGGAGAAGGACGGGCTCGTCGAGCGCTCCGCGTGCGTCGACGACCGGCGCAGCGTGTTCGTCTGCCTGACCGCCCGCGGCCGCGAGGTCTACGACGCGGCGCTGCCGACGCACCGCGAGGTGCTGCGGGGCTCGTGGGGCGAGTGACCCGGTCAGGCCGAGACGTCAGTCGGCGCTGAGCGCGCCCGGGTCGTCGGGCACGTCGACCGAGTGCTCGCGCAGCAGCTCGATCGGGATCAGCTCGAGCGCGCGCTCGTTGGTCGAGGCGAGGACGACGGGGGCGGCAGCCCCCTCGGCGTACGCCTGCAGCCAGCGCGCTGCCACGACGCACCACCGGTCGCCCGGGTGCAGGCCGGGGAAGCGCCACTCCGGACGAGGCGTCGACAGGTCGTTGCCGACCGAGCGCTGGTGGGCGAGGAACTCCTCGGTCATCACCGCGCAGACGGCGTGCAGGCCGACGTCCTCGGGGCCGCAGGAGCAGTTCCCGTCGCGCAGGAAGCCGGTCACCGGGTCGGTGCCGCAGGGCTCCAGGGCGCTCCCGACAACGTTCCGCTCGTCCACGATCCACAGCCTAGTTCCCTGTGCCGACCCGGGCCTGTGGATGACCGACCCCGGATGTCGGACCGAGGGCGCAAGGTGGTTCCCATGACACGAGACCACGAGAACCCACCCCTCCTCCCGCCCCACCTGATGCCGCCGTTGACCGACCAGGCCGCCCTCGAGCGCACCTGGTGCACGCTCATGGGTCGGCTCGGCTTCGCGACGCCGCAGCTGTGGCTGCTCTTCGTCGACGGCGAGCGACCACGCCACCTGCTCGAGGTCGAGGACGTGCCGCTGCACCCGACGTCCGCCGATCGCGCCGGCCTCGCCGGGATGCTGGAGCACCTGCTCGACGAGCGGCGCAGCTGCGCCTTCCTCTACGCCCGCCCGGGCGGGCCGGGGCGCACGCCGGGCGACCTCGCGTGGGCGCGGGCGCTGTCGGGCGTGTGCGCCCGCTGGCCGGTGCACCTCGCCAACGACGTCGAGCTACGCGTCGCTGCTCCCGACGACCTCGCCGCCGCCGGATGAGCGGCGCAGCAACGCCTGGGTGAACCGCGTCCGGTTGGCCGCGGTGTTGCAGTACAGGATCACCGCGAGGCCACCGAGGGCGTAGGCCGCCAGCACGACGAAGGCGCTGCCGGTGGCCGCGTCCGGGAAGTACATCGCGTCGCGGGCCACCGTGGCGCCGGCGCCCGGCGGCAGCAGCTGCCCGACCGTGTGACCGGCCCTCGGCAGCATCTCCGGGGCGATCGACGAGCCGGAGATGATCAGCCCGACGGTGAAGTACAGGCCGCCGATCAGCGACCCGGCCGGGCCGATGAGGGCGACGAAGGCGGCGGTGGAGGCGGTCACCGCGAGCGAGATCAGGGCCAGGCCCCAGAAGAGCGTGAAGTGGTCGGCCTGGTCACCCACACCGAACAACGCCATCGCGAGCAGGGCCACGGCCGAGGAGCCCAGCGCGTAGACGACGAGAAGGGAGGCATGGCCCAGCCCGCGCCGGGCCGAGCGCTCCGTGAGCCGCCGCAGCCGGCCGAGCGCGATCGAGGCGATCGAGCCGCCGAGGCACAGGGCCTGGATGACGAAGCCGAGCGAGCTGCCGGCGCTGTCGTCCTCGGGCAGGGGGACGACGTCGGTGACCGGCGGCGGCGTGGTGAGGGCGGCGACCGTCGCGACGGGCACCGGCTTGCCGGCTGCGGTCAGTGACGTCACCTGGTCGGCGATCTGCTGCTGGTAGACCTTCGTGTACTGGGCCTTGAACAGGTTGGCCACCGACGGCGAGGCGGCCGAGGCGACGTACAGGGTCGGGTTGTTGCCGGCGAAGGCCACACCGCCGTAGGCGTTCCGCTCGCGGATGGCCTGCTGCAGGGCGTCGGCGTCGGCGTAGGACTCGACGGTGAACTCGCCGTCGGCCTCCAGCTGCTGGGCCTGGGCCTGCTGCTCGGCGGTCCCGACGACGCCGACCGGGAGGTCGTGCGGCGAGGGGGAGTGCGCCATGGCGAGGTAGTAGACCGCCAGGACGAGCTGGATCAGTGCGCCGGTGACGGCGATCGCGAGGCCGAGCCTCGACAGCTTGCGCAGGCCGAGGGGCTCGGGAGCAGGAGACGTGTCGCTCATGGCCCCAGCATGTCCCAACCACGACCCAGATCCACCGTCTGCCCGCTGCTGCGCGTCGCCATGTGGGCACGCTCGCGGCGTTGCGGACGCTCGATGGTGCAACCAGACCGCCGTCGCGCCCGCGCCTTGCGATCGCACCCACCTGACGCCGCTCGCGACGCGGCCAGCCGGCGGGTCCGGGTCGGTCAGCCGCAGTTGTCGCACACGCCCGTCGCCGGGATCGCCATGAAGCAGTTCGGGCACACCGCGACGGTCGGCTCCGGCTTGACCGGCTTGGCGGGCGCCTTCGGCGCTCGCGGCGCGCTCGCGCGCTTGGTGCCGGGGCCGGCTGCGGGGACGGTGGTCTTGCGGACGACGGGCACCTCGACCACGGGGACCTCGACGACCGGCGGGACCCAGCCGGGCGGCGGCGGGTCGGTGATGCCGAAGCGGGCGAGCAGCTCGCGAGCGGCCTCGGTGGGCTGGTGCTTGGGACGGGTCACGATGTCGAAGGGCGAGGACGCGCCCTCCAGGAAGGTCTGCGCGTCGGGGCGCAGCGTCGCCGGGATCCGGCGGTGCCGCCAGCGCTGCGGGGTCGCGCCCTTCTGGGTGATCGTCACCAGCTCCGGCCGCTCCCAGCACACCAGTGCCCAGTCGTCGTGGTGGCTGGTCGCCCAGACGGCGAGCGCGAGGTCGCCGGCATCGGCGGCGGCGCGCAGGGCGATCCGCTCGGGGTTCGAGAACCGGCCGCGGACGTGCAGCACGCCGGGAAGGGGCTCGGAGACGTCGTACTCCTCACCCTGCAGCTGGTCGGTCAGGGCGGCGAGTGCGGGGGAGGTCTCCATGACTCAGCCAAGAGTAGTCGGGTCCTCGTCGATCGCACCCGTCGCCTCCGAGATGATCGCTGCCATCGCGGCACGGGCGCCCGTCACGTCGCCGGACCGGACGGCGCGGGCGACCTCGACGTGGAGGTCGACGGCCTCGTCCTTGGGGTGCGTGGGCATCAGGTGGTGATGGGTCCGCCCGGCCAGGACCTCGGCGACGACGCCGTCGAGGGCCGCCAGCATCTCGTTGCCCGAGGCCTCGAGAAGGATCCGGTGGAAGGCGACGTCGGCCTGCAGGAACGCCTCGAGGTCTCCGGACCGGCCGTGCACGACCATGTCGCTCGCGGCGGTGGCCAGCGCACCACACTGCTCGGGGGTCGCCCGCTCGGCGGCGAGGCCGGCCGCGACCGGTTCGAAGCCGCTGCGCAGCTCGCCGAGCGACCGCAGTTGGGCGGCCCGGTCGTCGGAGTCGAGGCGCCAGCGGATCAACCGCGGGTCGAACACGTGCCACGACGTGCGCGGCTGCACGGTCACGCCGACGCGACGGCGCGAGGCGACCATGCCCATCGACTCGAGCACCCGCACCGCCTCGCGGGACACGGAGCGGCTGACGTCGTGCTCGGTGTCGATGATGTCGAGCGTGAGCACCGCCCCGACGGCGAGCTCGCCGCCGACGATCCGCCGTCCGAGCGCGTCGAGGACGTCGTCGTGCAGCGCGGTGCGGGCCACGATTCCTCCAAAGATCAGATTTATTTGGCTTCCGGGGTTGTTAAAAGCAGATTAATGGTTGCACACTGTGACGGCCAGCACATCGCAGCCTGCGAGTTCCGAACGCCCAGGAGGTTCCATGAGCAGCACCCTGCCGTACGACGGGGGCGCACCCCTCCTCGTCGTGATGGGCGTGTCGGGCTCCGGCAAGTCCACGGTCGGCGCGGCGCTCGCGCAGCGCCTCGGCGTCCCGTTCGAGGACGCCGACGACCTGCACCCGGCCGCCAACATCGCCAAGATGACGGCCGGCATCCCGCTGGACGACGAGGACCGCATCCCGTGGCTGGAGACCATCGGGAGGTGGCTCGCGGCCAACGACGAGCAGGGCGGCGTCATCAGCTGCTCGGCGCTCAAGCGCTCGTACCGCGACCAGCTCCGCGCTCACGCAGCGCGGGCGGTGTTCGTCCACCTCCACGGCACCCGCGAGGTCATCGCGCGGCGCCAGGCCGCTCGTCCCGGCCACTTCATGCCGGCCTCGTTGCTCGACTCGCAGTTCGACACGCTCGAACCGCTGGCCGAGGACGAGGTCGGTCTCGTCATCGACGTCGACCAGCCGGTCGACGTGATCGTCCAGCAGTTCGTCGACAGCCCGTACGTCGGCCGTCAGTCCTGAGGAGCACGTCATGTCCACCCACCTCGTCCTCGCCGGCACGGACCTCGTCCAGCCGGTCGCCTCCGAGGGCCGCCTGGTCCTCGCCGCGCTGCTCGGCATCGGCGTCATCGTCGCGCTGATCATCGGCGCGAAGCTGCACCCGTTCCTCGCGCTCACGGCCGGCGCGCTCACGGTCGGCGTCACGGCCGGCGTGAGCGTCGAGGTCGCGATCGCCAGCTTCACCACGGGCTTCGGCTCGACCGCGGCCGGTGTCGGCATCCTGATCGCGCTCGGTGCGATGTTCGGCAAGCTGCTCGCCGACAGCGGTGGCGCCGACCAGATCGTCGACACGATCATCGGCCGGGCGGCGCCGCGCGCGCTGCCGTGGGCGATGGCGGTGGTCGGCGCGATCATCGGCCTGCCGATGTTCTTCGAGATCGGCCTCGTCCTGCTGATGCCGGTGATCTACCTGGTCGCCCGCCGGTCGGGGCAGTCGCTGGTCACGATCGGCATCCCGGCCCTGGCCGGCCTCTCCGCGATGCACGGCCTGGTGCCGCCGCACCCCGGCCCGCTCACCGCGATCGACTACCTCGGCGCCGACCTCGGTACGACGCTCGCGCTCGGCGTGGCCATCGCGATCCCGACCGTGATCATCGCCGGACCGGTGTTCGGCCTCGTCGGCCGCTACGTCACCGTCGAGGTGCCGGACCGGTTCGAGGGCCAGGTCGACGAGGATGCTGCGAACCGGCCGTCCTTCCTGGTCACCATCGCGTCCGTGCTGCTGCCGGTCGTGCTGATGATGGGCAAGGCCCTCGCCGACATCTTCATCGACGACGCGACCGACCCGCTGCGTCGTACCCTCGACATCCTGGGCACCCCGCTCATCGCCCTGCTCATCGCGGTCGTGGTCGGCATGTTCACCCTCGGCGCCGGGATGGGCCGCGACGGCGTCGCGAAGTCGCTGGAGTCCTCGCTGCCCGGCGTCGCCGGCATCCTGCTGATCGTCGCCGCGGGCGGTGGCTTCAAGCAGTCACTCGTCGACACCGGGATCGGCACGATCGTCGCCGAGCGTGTGGCCGACAGCAACATCTCGGTGCTCCTGCTCGCCTGGTTCGTCGCGGTCCTGATCCGCCTCGCGACCGGCTCGGCCACCGTGGCAACCGTCACCGCCTCGGGCCTGCTCGCGCCGCTGACCGACCAGCTCTCCAGCGGCGAGGTGTCGCTGATGGTGCTCGCGATCGGTGCCGGCTCGGTGTTCTTCTCCCACGTCAACGACGCCGGCTTCTGGCTGGTGAAGGAGTACTTCGGGATGACCGTCGGCCAGACCCTCAAGACCTGGTCGGCGATGGAGACCCTGCTGTCGGTCACGGGGCTCGTCTTCGTGATGGCGCTCAACCTGGTGGTCTGACGCGCCGGCCCGTCGTTCAGGCCCCGGTGCAGGTCGCCAGCATCTCCTCGAGTGCGGCGACCTCACTGGGGTCGACCGTCAGGGACCAGCGGCTCTTCGTCGCGACCCAGCGGGCGGCGTAGGCGCACTGGTAGGCCTTGCGCGGTCGCCAGGCAGCGGGGTCGTCGGCACCCTTCGAGGCGTTCGTCGGGCCGTCGACGGCGAGCAGGGCGCCGAGGTCGTTGGCGTACTGCTCGCGACGCGCGTCGTCCCACGCCGCGGCGCCCGACACCCACGCCTCCGCCAGCGGTACGACGTGGTCGATCTGCACCGCCTGGGCCTGCGCCGGGTCCTTCAGGTCGTCGAGCACCAGCACCCGCGCGGTGTAGGGGTCGGTCCAGGTGCCGGCCAGCACGTCGTGGTCGCACGAGCCCTGGTCGCCGGTGCGGACCGAGCCCGGCTCGGCGTCGCGCAGCAGGACGTCGTCGCGCTGGTTGCAGCCGTTGCCGTCGACGTCGCGCCAGCTCGACCCGAAGGCGTCGCGGTCGTAGTCGGAGGCCGGTCGTGGCCGGCCGGTCACGGTGAGGCCGGCGAGCATCGCCCGCGCCTCGTCGGCGTCCGGCAGGCCCACGGTCCCGACCGGAGCAGCCAGGTCGCCGCCGGCGTCCACGGACAGGGCCGCGTCGTCGACGAGCCGGCACGAGGTGAGCGGGAGCGCCGCCGCCAGGGCGACCAGCACCACCACCGCGTTCCGCATGAGGGAACGGTAGGGACAACCCGCGACAGAAGTGGGTCGAACGACGAGGTTCGCGCTGTCACACTTGCCCGGTGAGCGCACCGGCAGCGGACCCCGTCATCCTCCTGGTCTCGGGCGAGGAGATCGACGTCCTGACCCAGCAGTTCCGCCGCTACGAGCGCGAGTACGACGTGCGCGCGGCCACCACGGCCGCCGACGCGACCGCGATCCTGCAGCGGGCCCGGGCCTCCGGGCAGCCGGTCGCGATGGTCGTGACCGACTCGGAGCTCCCCGACGAGAACGTGCTGCTCGCGTTGCACGACTGGCGCACGCTGGTTCCCACGGCCCGCCGGATCGTGGCGATCCCGATCAGCCGCTTCGCCGACGACACCAACACGCTGCGGCCCTACCTCGCGAAGGGCAAGTTCGACACCTACCTCGTGCTGCCGCAGGGCCGGCGCGACGAGGAGTTCCACTACGCCGTGGTCGAGCTCCTCAGTGACTGGGGTGCGACCGTCGCGTCCTCCGAGATCGACACGGTCCGGATCATCACACCGGCGGCGACGCCGCTCTCGCTGGGCGTGCGCGACTTCCTCGACCGGGTCGGCTTCCCGCACCGCACCTACGCACCCGACTCGCCGCAGGGCCAGGAGGCGCAGGAGCTGTACGGACGCCAGCATGATGCGCCGCCGACGTACCCGCTCGTCCACCTCTCGTCGAAGCCGTTCGCCGACCGTCCGATCATCGCGCCGACGTCGGTGCGCGAGCTGTCGGCCCTGATGTACGGCCGCCCGTCCGACATCGACTGCACGACCGTCGTCGACCTGGCCGTCGTCGGCGCCGGGCCGGCCGGCCTCGCGGCCGCGGTCTACGGTGCGTCCGAGGGACTCAGCACGGTGGTCCTCGAGCAGGAGGTGATCGGCGGCCAGGCCGGCACCAGCTCGATGATCCGCAACTACCTCGGCTTCCCGCGCGGCATCTCCGGCATGCGGCTCGGGCAGCGGGCGCGCACGCAGGCGATCCGGTTCGGCGCTCGCTTCTTCACCGGCTGGCCGGTCGTCGAGCTGGCGCCCGGCGTCGACGGTGCCCCCCACACGCTGATCACCGAGGGTGGCAAGGTCCACGCCCGCTCGATCCTGATCGCCTCGGGCGTCGCCTACCGCCGCCTCGGGGTCGCACCACTCGAGGACCTGGTCGGCGCGGGCGTCAACTACGGCGCTGCGATGACGGCCGCGCGCGAGATGGAGGACCGCGACGTCTACGTCGTCGGTGGCGGCAACTCCGCCGGCCAGGCCGCCGTCCACCTCGCCCGGTTCGCTCGGTCGGTCACGATCCTGATCCGTCGCGAGGACCTCGCGGCGACCATGTCGAAGTACCTCATCGACGAGCTCCAGTGGAACCCGCGCATCCAGGTGCGTCCGTGCACGGAGATCATCGACGGCGGCGCCGACGAGGGGGGACAGCTCGGCTGGCTGCAGCTCTGCGACGTCCGCACCCGCCAGGAGGAGCGCGTCTCGGCGGGCGGGCTGTTCCTGCTGATCGGCGCGGCACCGCACTGCGACTGGCTGGGTGACGACGTGCTGCGCGACGAGCACGGCTTCGTGCTGACCGGCCGCGACGTCCCCACCGAGTGCTGGGCCGACGGCCTGCCGCCGGAGAACCTCGCGACCTGCGTGCCCGGCATCTTCGCTGCCGGCGACATCCGCTCCGGCTCGATGAAGCGGGTCGCCGCCGCCAGCGGAGAGGGTGCCTCGGCGGTCTCCCTCGTCCACGGCTACCTCGAGGGTTTGCGGGTACCCACGGCTCCATGACCTCTGGAATCGACCTCGGACGCCCCACCGCCGGCGATGTCATCGACCTGATCACCGACGACCACCGACGCTTCGAGCGGTTGCTCTCCCAGCTCCGCCTCGCCACCGCCGACCGCGACGCCGTTCGACAGGCGTTCGCCCACGTGCTCATCGCGCACGGCGAGGCCGAGGAGGAGCTGGTCTACCCGGTGCTGCGCCGTACCGCCGAGGACGTGGACGCCCACGACGTCGAGCACGGCAAGGAGGAGCACGCCGAGGGCAACCAGGCGCTGCTCGCCCTGCTCGAGCTCAAGGGCACCGAGACCAAGGCGTTCACCGACGCGGCCGAGGAGCTGAGCAACCTCATCGCCCACCACATCGCCGAGGAGGA
Source organism: Nocardioides sp. Root240 (assembly GCF_001428825.1). Classification (GTDB taxonomy): domain Bacteria; phylum Actinomycetota; class Actinomycetes; order Propionibacteriales; family Nocardioidaceae; genus Nocardioides. The sequence continues at coordinate 64,172 of NZ_LMIT01000014.1, forward strand.
GCTGAGCATCCTCGAGCCGGCGCGGACCGAGACCTCGACGAAGGTGCGCTACGACCTGGGCGCGAAGTGGGCACAGCGGCGCAACGAGCTGATCGACGCCGGGTGCGGCTCGCTCGACAACGTACGCCGGATCGTGGCCCAGGCCGAGAAGGAAGGCCTGCTCGAGGACGCTGAGTGACCTCGCCCTCATCCGGTGGACGGGCTGGCACCCGTGGAGTAGACCCGGTGCATGGCGCACCCCCGGGCACAGCAGGCACGTGAGCTCTGGCGTCACGCCGAGCCCGTCCACGCCGTCACCTACTTCTCGGCCGAGCCGCTCTCCGCACTGCGCTCGGCCGGCTACAAGGGCTTCTGGATGGGCTACTTCGCCGGCCGCGCAGCGCCGCTCGGGCCGGCGTCGCCTGAGCTGGTCCGTGCTCTCTTCCACAACTTCTCGGCCGACCACGTCGCGCGCTCCCTCCCGGACGCCTGGGCGTTCGCCCCGCCGGCGGCCGCGCTCGCCGCGCGCGTCGACGGCTCGGTCGCCGCGCTGCTCCGGATGCTCGGCGAGCGCCTCGACGAGCGGGCCGTGGGCCGTGCCGCCGAGCTCGCCCTGCGCGCCGCGGAGTCCGCGCCGGTGGACGGGCGCGCGCTGTTCGCCGCCAACCGTGCCCTCCCTGCGCCCACCGAGCCGCTCGCGCGCCTGTGGCACGCGGCGACCCTGCTGCGGGAGCACCGCGGTGACGGCCACGTCGCTGCGCTCACCGCCGCCGACATCGGTGGGCGGGAGGCGCACGTCCTCCACGCACTGTCCAGCGGCACGCCGGCGTCGGTGTACGCCGCCGCTCGTCACCTCGACGCCCAGGAGTGGTCCGCGCTCGTCGACGGGCTGGCTCGGCGCGGGCTCGTGGACCCCGCGGCCGGCCTGACCGAGGCCGGGCGCGAGCTGAAGGAGCGGGTCGAGCAGCAGACCGACGTCCTCGCGGCGAGTGCACTCGCCGTGCTTGCGGACGAGGAGGTGGCTGAGCTGATCGCCCTGCTGCGCCCGGTGTCGGCAGCCGTGGTGGCGTCCGGGGACATCCCGCGGAAGTCCCCGATGGGGCTCGACCTGGGACCCCGGCCGGCTTTGTAGGCTGCGCGCATGGCGAGCAAGCGCGGGTGGAGCCGGTACCGACCGCCGGGGGAGCCCCGGACCGAGTCCGGGGCCCCGCTGGACCCGAAGCCTGCTCCGAAGCCGCGGTCCCCGCGCAAGCAGCGGACGAAGCCGAAGGCGTCATCCGCTGCCAGGCCGGGAACTCCCTGGGCGCGTCCGCTGGTCGTCCTCGGCATCGTGGTGGCGGTCGTCGTCGGGATCGCGCTGGCCGTGCGCGCCGGCAACGACGACGACGACACCTCCGGCGACGTCGACCTCGAGCTCCTCGACGAGGCCTTCATCGCCGACGGCTTGGCGGCTGCTCGCTCCGAGGAGGGCGACCGGCAGCCGGTTGCGGTCCACCTCGACGAGTACTCCATGACGGTCGAGTACTTCGACCCGGGCAAGGACGAGAGCAGGTACGTCGAGACCAACAGCTACTCCGACGACGTCACCGTCCGCGTGAGGAAGAACTTCTACACCGGCTACGACAAACCGACGCCCTTCGACATCACCGTCGTCGACCCGGCCGCGATGGTCGAGGCGGCCCGCGACGCGCTGGCGGACTCGGAGGACGCCTACACGTGGGAGGTGCGGGTCAGCGTGCCACCGGACGGGACCGAGCCGCTCATGGTGGCCCGGGTCTCCGGCAAGGACACGGTCGAGAGGACGAGCGCTCCATGAGCACCGGACGCGGAACTCGTGGCCAGCGCTTCTTCGCGCGCTGGTACCCCTCGGTGATGGGGCGCGCCGAGGAGGCCGGCCAGGCGGCGATCCGGGCCCGGCACCTCGCGCACGCGTCCGGCCGGACCCTCGACCTCGGCACGGGCAACGGCTACTCCGTGCCGCACTACCCGCCGGCCGTGACCGAGCTGGTCATGGTGGAGCCGAACCCGGCGCTGCGCGAACAGCTGCAGCGTCGTACCCAGGACATCCGGGCGCGGGCGTGGCAGATCCTCGACGGAGACGCCTACGACCTGCCGTTCGCGGACGCGTCCTTCGACACCGTGAGCGCGTCGTTGGTGTTCTGCTCGCTCGAACGACCGGAGGCAGCGCTCGCCGAGCTGGCGCGGGTGCTGCGACCGGGCGGGTCGTTCCTGTTCCACGAGCACGTCCGCGGCACCGGTCTGCGACGGGTGCTGCAGGAGGTGGCGACGCCGCTGCAGGTCCGGGTCGCCGACGGCTGCCACCCGAACCGTGACTTCCTGGGCATGTTCCGGGACTCGCCGTTCCGGGTCGCCGAGGTCGAGCACCTCCGGATGCCGGGCGGTGCGGCGACCGTCGTCCCCATGGTCGTGGGGACGGCCGTCAGATGATCCCGGCCGCCTCGCCGACCTCGCGGTAGGCAGCAGCGAGCGAGTCGACGGTCTCGTGGGCGTTGAGGCCGCTCGGGTTGGGGACGACCCACAGCTCGGCGCCGGACCACAGGTCGTCGAGCGTGTCGGGCTGGCGGCCCGGCTTCGCCTTGGGGAGGCCGAAGGCGGTCCGGTACGCCGTGATGCCCGCGATGGCGACCACGCGCGGTCGCTCCCGCGCGACCAGGTCGGTGAGCTGGACCCCGCCGGCCCTGAGCTCCTCGTCGCTCAGCTCCGCCGCCTTCGCGGTGGCACGGTGGACCACGTTGCTGATGCCGATGCCGCGGTTGCGCAGCACGTCGCGCTCGGCCTCGTCCATCCCGTTCGCGGGGTCGATCGGCTCCGTGATCACGCCCGCGCGGAGCAGCGCGGGGTAGAAGCGGTTGCCCGGGTGGGCGAAGTGGGTGCTGGTCGCGGCGGTCCACAGGCCCGGGTTGATGCCGACGAAGAGCAGCCTCAGCTGCTGTCCGGGCGCGTTCGGGAGCAGGTCGGGGACCACCGCGTCGCGGTACGACTCGAGCTCGGCCCGGGTGAAGGAACGGCGCTGCGCAGGTGTCACGGCGTCGAGCCTGTCACGATGAGCCGGTGACCGTGGAGCCGGCCTGGAACACCTTCGTCGAGGGCGACAACCTCGACGTGCTGGCGACGCTGCCCGCCGACTCCTTCGACCTGGTCTACATCGACCCGCCCTACAACACCGGCAACGACTTCGCCTACCGCGACGACTTCCGCGGCGAGCGCGGCGAGGGTGCGCGGGGCCGGCACGCCGCGTGGCTGGCCTTCATGCGCCCGCGGCTGGAGGCGGGGCGCCGGGTGCTGGCGCCGACGGGCGCGATCTTCGTGAGCATCGACGACCACGAGGCGGCGTACCTGCGGCTGCTGCTCGACGAGGTGTACGGCGAGGAGAACTTCCTCGCGCAGGTGGTGGTCAACCTGAACCCGAAGGGCCGCCAGCTGGGCAGGGGCTTCGCGACCTCGCACGAATACCTCCTCGTCTACGCGCGGGACGCCGAGCAGTGCGTGCTCGACGCCTCCTCGGCGAGCACGGTGGTCGAGTCCGACTTCCCGCTCGAGGCGAGCGACGGACGCCGCTACCGGCGGCTCCCGCTGCGCAACACCAACAAGAAGTTCAACCCGCTCACCGCGCCCACGCTGCACTTCGCGGTCTGGGGCGACCCGTCGTCCGGCCGGGTCTCGACCGCGCCCTTCGACGGCGCGGTCGAGATCAAGCCCGTCTTCGGCGACGGTACGCCGGCCGTCTGGCGCTGGTCGCGCCCGCGCATCGACGAACGGCCCGACGACCTCGAGTGCCGGGCGGTGCGGGGCCCGCGGGGGGAGCGGGTCGACGTGTTCCAGCGGGACTGGCGCCACCCGGTCGGCGGTCGGCGCAAGAAGCTGCGCACCATCTGGCTGGCCGAGGAGATCGGCTCCACCGACACCGCGGTCGCCGAGCTCAAGGACGTGCTCGGCCACGTCTTCGAGTCGCCCAAGCCCACGGGCCTGGTCCGCAGGATCCTCGACACCATGCCGGCCGACGCGCGGGTCCTCGACTACTTCGCCGGCAGCGGCACGACCGGGCACGCGGTGGCGCTGGCGAACGCGGCCGACGGCGGCGTGCGCACCTGCCTGTCGGTCAACGCGCCCGAGCCGACGCGGGTCGGCTCGAACGCCGAGCGAGCCGGCTATGCCACCGTCTCGGCCATCACCAGGGCGCGGCTGCGTGCCGTCGCGGACCAGGTCGGCGGCGGCTACCGCGAGCGTTAGCTCAGGCGATCCCCGCGGCCTTCTCCAGCGCGGCGAGCTCGTCGTCGAGGAAGGTCAGCAGCCGCTGCAGGTGCGGCACCGTGCGGCGGCAACCAGTCAGACCGAAGCCCATGTTGCCGGCGTACGACGTGCAGGTGATGTTGAGCGCCATGCCGTTGATCGGGATCGAGACGGGGTAGTTGCCGACGAGCTGCGCGCCGTTCCAGTAGTGCGGGACCCGCGGGCCCGGCACGTTGCTGATGATGAGGTTGAACGGCGGGCGGACCATGCCCTGCATGCCCAGGGCCGGGATGACGATCGACGGCGCCATGCCGATCGCGCTCATCGCGACGATCTGGGTCGGCGTCATCGACGACAGCGCCTCCTTGCCGTCCTTCATCGACCGGCTGATCGTGCGCAGCCGGTCGGCGGGGTCGGCGAGGTCGGTGGCGAGGCGGACCATCACCGAGCCGATCGCGTTGCCGCCGGCGGACGAGGCGGTGCCGGCCTGCTTGGCGTTGAGGCCGACCGGGACCATCGAGACCAGCGAGCGGTCGGGCAGCGCGTCGAGCTCGTCGAGGTAGGTCCGCATCGCGCCGCTGCACATCGCGAGGACGACGTCGTTGATCGTCGTACCGGTGGACTTGCCTACGGCGCGCATCCGCTCGACCGGCCAGTCCTGCGCGGCGAAGCGGCGGGCGCCGGTGATCGACTGGTTGAAGATCGTGCGCGGGGCGGCGAGCGAGACCGCGGAGGTCTCGTTCCTCAACCCCTTGCGCAGCGTCTTGACCAGCGCGATCGGCATGCCGGCGGCCTCGGCGCTGATGCTCATCGCGCCCCGCAGCACGTCGGCCGGAAGGTCCGCGATGGTCTTGGCGGCCGTCGTGGCGGCGTCGACGGCGGCGGCGGGCAACGACTCGGCCGTCTCCTCGGGCTTCCTGCGCCGGGCCGCACCGTCGGCGAACGGGGCCCCCATGTTGCGGCGGTCCGGGTCGGAGGACAGCACGCTCGCCATCAGGCGCATCGCCGAGATGCCGTCGACGAGGGAGTGGTGGAGCTTGGTGTACATCGCGACCCGGCCGTCGGCGAGGCCCTCGATGACGTGGGTCTCCCACAGCGGCCGCTCCCATGCGAGCCGGGTGGAGTGCAGGCGGCCGACGAGCTCGAGCAGCTCGCGGACCCGGCCGGGCTGGGGGAGTGCGCTGTGCCGGACGTGGTGCTCGATGTCGAACTGCTCGTCGTCGCGCCAGACCAGCGTGCCGGCGGTCTTCGCGGAGCGGTACGGGTGCTTCAGGAACAGCGGCGCGATCTTCTCGGTGTCGCGCATCGACTCGAACATCTCGCGCACGTAGCCCGGTCCGGCGTCCGCCGGGGGCTCGAACAGCTGCAGGCCGCCGACGTGCATGGGCTGGTTCCGGTTCTCGGCGAGCAGGAACGCCGCCGAGGTCGGGTCGATGGGCCGGAAGCCGGGGACGGAGACCATGCGGAGCACCTTTCGTCGCATCCTGCGCGTGCAGTCTGCCGATCCTTGCGCTTCGAGACGTCCGTCACAACCGGATCGGGTGTTTCCGGCGTTTTCGGAGGTGTCGCGGCTCAGGGCTCAGGAGTCGAGCTCGTTGCGGAGCTCGGTCACGACCGAGTCCACGACCGCGACGAGGTCGCCGCCGGTCCGCTCCGCGACGGCACGCTGGCGCACGTACGACGGTCCGCGCGCCGGGATGTCGAGCACCGTGGCGAGCTCGGCCTCGCAGCCCAGCCGGGCCGCGGTGGGGGCGAGCTGCTCGACGAGGTCGGCCAGGTCGTCGGTCACGAGTCGCTCGTTGGAGTCCGCGTCGAGGATGACGATCGCGTCGACGCCGTACCGGGCGGCGCGCCACTTGTTCTCCTGCACGTGCCACGGCGGCATCGTCGGCAGCGTCTCGCCGGCGGCCGCGCGGCCGTCGAGCCAGACGACCAGGCAGTGCATCAGCGCGACCAGGGCCGCCATGTCGGAGAGGGTGGAGACGCCGTCGCAGATCCGGTTCTCGAGGGTGCCGTGCTTGACCGCGGGCCGCAGGTCCCAACGGATCTCGCTCAGCTCGTCGATGACGCCGGTGGTGATCTGGTCGTGCGCGAACGCCTCGAACTCCTCCCACCGCTCGAACTGGAACGGCAGGCCGGCCGTCGGCAGCTGCTGGAACATCAGTGCCCGGTTGGACGCGTACCCCGTGTCGACGCCCATCCAGATCGGGGACGACGCCGAGAGCGCCTGCAGGTGCGGGTAGTAGGTGAGCAGCGCCGACAGCACCGGCATCACACGGCTCTGCTCGGGCAGCCCGACGTGCACGTGGACGCCCCAGATCAGCATCTGCCGGCCCCACCACTGCGTGCGGTTGATGAGCTCCTCGTAACGGTTGCCCTCGGTCAGCTGCTGGCCGGTCCAGTCCGCGAAGGGGTGGGTCCCGGCGCCGTACAGGTCGAGGTCGAGGTCGTCGGCCGCGGAGACGACGTACTGCAACGTGCTGCGCAGGTCTGCCATCGCGTCGGCGACGGTCGGGCAGATGCCGGTGACCGCCTCGACGGTGTTCTTCAGCAGCTCCTTGTGGAGCTTGCCGGGGTCGGGCATCCGCGGCTTGGCCCGCGCGAACAGGTGGGCGGCCTCGTTGCGGAGGTCGCGGGTACGACGGTCGACCAGCGCGAACTCCCACTCCACCCCCAGCGTGGGCTCGGCCGAGCCGTGGAAGTCGATGCGCACGGCCTCAGCGTAGGGCCTTGCCGACCTGTCAGCATGGCGGCATGGACGACTTGCGGACCCTGCACCGCACGCTCGACCTCTGCCTCAAGGTCGGGGAGGTGCTGCTGTCCTCGGGCGCCGGCGCGCCCGACGTGGTGGCGACGATGCGCGCGCTCGCCCGCGCGCTCGGCGTACGGCACACGCAGGTCGACGTGACCTTCACCGCGCTGGCGATGAGCGTGCAGCAGGGACCCGACGAACCGCCGGTCGTCCAGCTGCGCGCCGTGACCCAGCGGGAGATCGACTACGAGGACCTGACCCGCGTCGACCACCTCGTCCGTGACGTGGTCGCCGGGCGCACCGACCTGGAGGGCGCGCGCACCGAGCTGGGGCAGATCGTGTCGTCGGGCCACGCCCGGCCGCGCTGGGCCGCGACCCTCGGTGTCGGCGTGATGTGCGGCGGCGTCGGCCTGCAGCTGGGTGGCGGTTTCGTCGTCGTCCTGGTCGCGATGCTGGCCGCGATCTGCATCGACCGGTTGCAGCTGGTGATGACCCGGCGCCGGCTGCCCGGCTTCTACCAGCAGGTCGCCGGCGGCGTCGTCGCCACGCTGCTCGCCGCCCTCGGCACCCGGCTGGCCGAGCCGTGGGTCCACCTCAACGCCTCGCTCGTGGTGACCGCGAACATCGTGATGCTGCTCGCCGGCATCGGGTTCGTCGGCGCGATCCAGGACGCTCTCTCCGGGTTCTTCGTCACCGGTGGTGCCCGTGTGCTCGAGGCGGTGCTCGCCACCGCGGGCATCATCGCCGGCGTCAGCGGCGGCCTGTCCGTGGCTGCGACGGTGGGGCTGGAGATCCCGAGCCTGGCGCTCCCACGCTTCGACCTCGCCGGCGTGACCTCGGCCGCCCTCGGCGGCGGGGTGGCGGCGGCCGCCTTCGCGTTCGCCTGCTACGCGCCGCTGCGGACCCTCGTGCCCGTCGGCGTCCTCGGTGGCCTGGGGATCGCGGCGACCGAATCGATCGGGGAGGCCGGCTTCGGTCGCCCCTGGGCGGTCGGCGTCGCGGCCTTCTTCATCGGCCTGTTCGGCTACACCGTGGGGCGCCGGTTCCGGGTGCCGCCGCTCGTCGTGGTGGTCTCGGCCGTCGTACCCCTGCTGCCGGGACTGTCGATCTACCGCGGCCTGTTCCTCCTCGCCGAGGACGGCGGCCAGCAGGTCGCCCAGGGCCTGCTCGCGATGGTCACCGCCGCCTCCGTCGCGATCGCCCTCGCCTCCGGCGTCATCCTCGGCGAGTACGTCGCCCAGCCCGTCCTGCGCGAGGCGCGCCGCGTCGAGGCCCGCCTCGCCGGCCCCCGTCTCGTCGGCGTGACCCGGTCGGTCCGGAAGCGCCGGCGCGGCCGGAGTTCGTGAAACACGTTTCATCTCGCGCTGCGGTGGCAGGCTCCCGCCTCGACCATTGCTTGCAGCACAGGAGAAACACATGAAGAAGACCACCCTCGGCCTCGGCAGCATCGTCCTCGCGGCGGCGCTGTCGCTCTCCGCGTGCGGCGGTGCCGACGAGGAGAAGCTGGCCAAGGAGTACTGCGGCCTGGCCCAGGACGCCCAGGACGCCGTCAAGTCCGGCGACGCCGCGGCCGCCGAGAAGGCCTCCAAGGCCCTCCTCGACTGGGCGGAGGACAACAAGGACGCGAAGGGCAGCGAGGACGAGTTCCTCGACGCCGTCAAGAAGGAGTGCCCGGACGTCGCGTCCACCCTCCCCTGATCCCCCACGGGCTCTGACGAGCCGGGTTCCCCGAGCGGGAGCCCGGCTCGCTCCGTTTTCCCGCGAAGTGTGGGGAATGGGGGCGCGAGGTGTGAGGAATGGGGGTTCGAGATGGCCAAGGTGCGGCGGATCGAGGTATCGCCATTGACAACAGGAACAGCCACCTTGGCGCTGTGGCCTTGTGGAGGAAGTGCAGTGTCCACAGTCTCGGCGACGACCTGCGATGGGGGTGCGTCGCTGCGGCCACGCTGCAGGCATGGACATCCTCGACTCCTTCCACGGCTCTCCGTTCACTGCAGCGATGGCGATGGAGCGGGGTCTCTCCCGCGACCGGCTGCGGGACCTGCTCGCCCACGGTCTGGTCCGGCAGCCGCTCCATTCGGTGTACGTCGCCGCCGCCGAACCAGACACCCTGGTGCTGCGCGCGAAGGCGGCCGCTCTGGTGCTGCCTGAGCATGCAGTGGTGTGCGACCTGTGCGCCGCTTGGCTGCACGGAGTCGACCTCCTGGACTTTGCAGAGCTCGACCTGGTGCCGCGTCTCGATGTGGTGTCGACGGACGGCCACGAGGGGTCGCGCCGCCCCGAGGTGTTCGGCGGCAAGCGCGACCTGCGCGCTGACGAGATCATGATGGTCCACGGCGTGCGGGTGACGACCCCTGTTCGTACCGTCTGTGACATCGCTCGACTACGCGGACGACTCCGGGCCCTTGCCGCCCTGGACGAGTTCCGCAGAGTCCATGGCATCTCCGAGCAGGAATTGCGAGCGATGCTGCCTCGCTTCGTACGTCATCGAGGCGTGATCCAGCTGCGCGAGCTCATTCCGCTCTCGACGGACAAGGCCGACTCCCAAGCGGAGTCATGGATCCGTCTGATCATTCACGATGCCGGCCTGCCGCTTCCGGAACCGCAGGTCTGGAGCCTCCTGCCCGAGTGGGGCAGGGTGCGAACCGAGAACGCCTATGCCCATTTGCGCATCGCCGTCGAGTACGACGGCGAGGAGTTCCACACCTCCGAGGAGGACCGTGAGCACGATCGTCTGCGCAGGGATGCGCTGCGCAGGGCCGGCTGGATCGTCATCGTGGTGCGCAAGGACGGACTCGGGGAGCAGGCGCGGGCCGTGTGGCTGCAGGAGCTGGTGGCGGCGATGGCCTCCCGCGCTCCCGCGGACAAGGCCAAGCGGATCTACTCGCGTGGACCCGACCATCCGTCGTACCGGCGGAGGAAGGCCCGCGATCGGTGACTTCTCGGACCCCCAATCCTCACACCTCGACCCCGAAAACCTCACGCCTCGCGCCCCTAGGAGGCACACCTCGTGGGTCAGGGGAGGTGGTCGATGAGGGCGGGGAGGGCGCCGGTGATGACGTGGATGAGGTCGTCGCGGGTGAGGCCGGCGGGGGTCTCGCACCAGGTGAGGACGAGGTCCTCGACCATGGCCTGCCAGGCGTGGATGACGAGCCGGACGGCGGGGGTGTCGGGGAGGTCGAGGGTGCCGGTGTCCGCGGTGAAGAAGCGGTCGGCGAGGGCGGTGAAGGTGGTCTCGTAGATCGCGCGGAGGGCGTCGTTGCTGCCGGAGGCGGCCTTGACCAGGGAGCGGTAGCCGGCCTGGTTGGCGATGACGTAGTCGACGTAGCCGGTGATGGAGTGGAGCAGGCGCTCGAGGGGCTCGCCGTCGGGGGCGGGGGCGGTCCGGGCGTAGAGGTCGTCGGCGGCGTGCTGGACGACGGCCTCGAAGAAGCCCAGCTTGGTGCCGAAGTAGTGGTACAGCAACCCGCGCGAGATGCCGGCCTCCTCGGCGAGCAGGTCGATGGACAGCTCGTCGAGCGAGCGGGTCGCGAGCAGGCGGAAGCCGAGCTCGAGCAGCTGCGTCCGGCGCTCGTCGGGGGAGAGGCGGGTGCGGGTGGTGGCCGTCACGCGACGCAGTCTATTGACACATGTTCAATAGTGGCAATAGCGTCCTCGCCATGAGTGCAACTCCGGGTCGCAGGAACGTCGACCACCTCGTCGTGGGCGCCGGCTTCGCCGGTCTCGCCGCCGCGATCAAGCTCGACGAGGCCGCCGAGCGCGACTTCGTCGTGATCGAGAAGGACAGCGACGTCGGCGGCACCTGGCACATCAACACCTATCCGGGCGCGGAGTGCGACGTCCCGAGCCAGCTGTACTCGTACTCCTTCGCGCTCAACCCGAACTGGTCGCGGGTCTACTCGCCGCAGCAGGAGATCTGGGAGTACACCCGCAAGGTCGCCGAGGACTCGGGGACCCTGGACCGCTTCGTCTTCGGTACGGCGGTCGTCGACGCCACGTGGAGCGAGGAGGACCAGCGCTGGGTCGTCCGCACCGAGGGTCCCGACGGCCCGCAGGAGTACGCCGCCCGTACGGTCATCTCCGGCTCCGGCGGCCTCTCCGAGCCGCGCCTGCCGGAGGTCGAGGGCATCGACGACTTCCGCGGCGAGATCTTCCACTCGGCCCGCTGGGACCACGACGTCGACCTGACCGGCAAGCGCGTCGCCGTCATCGGCACCGGCGCCTCGGCCATCCAGCTCGTCCCCGAGCTGCAGAAGGTCCTTGCTGGGTCGGGTGGCCACATGGACGTCTACCAGCGCACGCCCAACTGGGTGATCCCGCGCAACGAGCGCGCCTTCACCGGCTTCGAGAAGGCCGTGTTCAAGAACGTCCCCGGCGTCCAGCGCGCCCTCCGGTCGATCGTCTACGGCACGCTCGAGGCGCGCGTTCCGGCGTTCGCGAGGTTCCCGCAGGCGATGCGTGCGGTCGAGCTGCAGGGCAGGCGCAACATCGCCAAGGGCATCACGGACCCGGAGCTGCGCAGGAAGGTCACGCCGGCGTACCGCGCCGGGTGCAAGCGGATCCTGATCTCCAACAAGTGGTACCCCGCGCTCGACGCCGACAACGTCGACCTCGTCACCGACCCGATCGCCAGGATCACCGGCGACGCGATCGTCACCGCCGACGGCACCGAGCGCCCGATCGACGTGCTGGTGGTCGCCACCGGCTTCTACGTCACCGAGCCGCCCATCGCCCAGCACATCACCGGCCGTGACGGCCGCACGCTCGCCGACGTCTGGGACGACGGCGGCATGGCGGCCTACAAGGGGACGACGATCCACGGCTTCCCCAACCTGTTCCAGCTCGTCGGCCCGAACACCGCCCTCGGCCACTCGAGCATGATCTTCATCATCGAGTCCCAGGTCCGGTACGTCGTGGAGGCCGCGAAGGCCATGCGGCGCGAGAACCTCGGCGTCATCGAGCCGACGCAGGCCGCGCAGGACGCGTGGACCGCCGAGATCCGCCGCAGGATGAAGCCGACCGTGTGGCAGACCGGCGGCTGCGCCAGCTGGTACCTCGACAAGTTCGGCAACAACACCACGCTCTGGCCCGGCCAGACGTTCACGTTCCGCCAGCACCTCAGCACCTTCGACGTCGACAAGTACGACGTCGAGCCCGTCCGTCACTCCAAGGAGAAGGTCACCTCGTGAAGAACCTCAACAACAAGGTCGTCGTCATCACCGGTGCGGGCTCGGGCATCGGCCGCGCCCTCGCGGTGAACCTCGCCGGCAAGGGTGCCCGTCTGGCGCTGTCCGACGTCAACGAGGCCGGCCTCGGGGAGACCGTGGAGCTCGCGATCAAGGCCGGCTCGCCGGACGTGCACACCGCTCGTCTCGACGTCGCCGACAAGGCCGCCTTCGCGTCGTACGCCACCGAGGTCGCGGCCCACTTCGGCCAGGTCAACGTCGTCATCAACAACGCCGGCGTCGCGCTGGCCGGTGACGCGGTCGACCTGACCTACGAGGACATGGAGTGGATCGTCGGCATCAACTTCTGGGGCGTCGTCTACGGCACCAAGGAGTTCCTGCCGCACCTGATCGCGTCGGGCGACGGCCACGTCGTCAACCTGTCGTCGCTCTTCGGCCTGCTCGCGATGCCGGGCCAGAGCGCCTACAACGCGACCAAGTTCGCCGTCCGCGGGTTCACCGAGGCGCTGCGCGAGGAGATGCTCATCGCGGGCCACAAGGTCGGCGTGACCTCCGTGCACCCCGGCGGCATCAAGACCGCGATCGCCCGCAGCGCCCGGGTCTCCGAGAAGGAGGACCAGGCCGCGACGGCGAAGCTGTTCGACGAGAAGCTCGCGCGGATGACGCCGGAGCGCGCCGCCGAGATCATCGTCAGGGGCATCACGAAGAACCAGGCCCGTGTGCTCGTCGGCCTCGACGCCCACGCCCTGCACAACTTCCAGAAGTTCACCGGCTCGCGCTACGAGGACGTCATCGCCATCGTCTCGAAGCGGGTGCTCCCGACCAAGGTCGTCTGAGCCGGGCCGCTAGCCTCGCCTCCATGGAGGCGTCGTCGCTCGATCGGATGTGGTCGCGCAGCCGCCTGTCGCTGCGCGGCCGCATCGATCGCTGGCGCGACAAGCTGTGGGTGGTCGCGCAGTGCTCGATCGCGGCCGGGGTCGCCTGGTTCGTCGCCTACGACCTGCTGGGTCACGACCTGCCGTTCTTCGCGCCCATCGCCGCGGTCCTGTGCCTCGGTACGTCGTACGGCCAGCGGCTGCGTCGTGTCGTCGAGGTGACCCTCGGGGTCGCGATCGGCGTGTTCATGGCCGACGTCCTGGTCGCGGGCATCGGCTCGGGCGCCTGGCAGCTCGGCCTGATCGTCTTCCTCTCGATGTCGATGGCGCTGTTGCTCGACGCCGGGATCATGTTCGTCTCGCAGGCCGCGGTCCAGTCGATCGTGGTCACCCTGCTCCTGCCCGGTGCCGACGGCGCCTTCCTGCGCTGGACCGACGCCGTCGTCGGTGGCGCCGTCGCCCTCGTCGCGGCGATGGTCGTGCCGGCCGCGCCGCTGCGCCGTCCGCGCGAGCAGGCAGCCGTGGTCGCCCGCAAGATCGCCGAGCTGCTGCGGGCCGCCTCCGACGTGATGGTGGACGGCGAGGTCACCCCGGCGCTCGAGCTGCTCGCCGACGCCCGGACCACGGACCGGCTGATCCGCGAGCTGCAGGCCGCCGCCGAGGAGGGCATGTCGGTGGTCAGCTCCTCGCCCTTCCGCGTCCGGCACCGCGAGCCGCTGCGCCGGATGGTCGAGCTGGTCGACCCGCTCGACCGTGCGCTGCGCAGCACCCGGGTGCTCGTGCGCCAGGTCTCGATCGCGGCCTACCGGCGCCGGCCGGTGCCGTCGTCGTACGCCCTCGTCGCCTCCGACCTCGCGGACGCCGCCGAGGCGGTGGCCGGCGAGCTCGCGGCCGACCGCCTGGCCGTCGAGGCACGCGACGCGCTGCTCTCGGTCGGTGCTGCCACGGGCCAGGTCGAGCGCAGCGAGGTGCTCACCGCCGAGGCGATCCTCGCGCAGCTGCGCGCGATCGTCGCCGACCTGCTGATGGTCACCGGCATGGGCCAGCTCGAGGCGACCGACGCGTTGCCGCCGCCGCGTTGACGGCACTCGCTCCGCTCGCGCATGTGGCGCCACCAGCTCTGCTTCGCCCGACAACCCATGCTTCGCGTGCCAGAATCCCCGCCGTGACCAACGTCGTGGAGCAGAGCGTCGAGATCGACGCGCCCGTCAGCAAGGTGTTCGCGTACGTCGACGACTTCACCACGACCAAGGACTGGATGTACGGCCTGACCAAGATCGCCCCGGTCACCGACCAGCTCCACGGCGTCGGCGCCCAGTACGACGGGATCATGAAGGTCGGCGTGCCGCTCAAGGCCCGCATCCGGTGCACCGCCTGGGAGCAGGACGCACTGATCGAGCTGACCTCGGTCAAGGGCATCCAGACCACCCAGCGCTGGAGCTTCACCGACCTCGGCGGCGACCGGACCCGCGTCGACGCCTGGGTCAGCTACACCCTGCCCGGCGGACCTGCGGGCAAGGCGATCGCGGCGGCGGTCAAGCCGGTCGTCGGCATCGCCGTGAAGCACACGAGCGAGACGCTCGTGCGCAACGTGCTGGCTCTCTGAGTCCGCCGAGAAAGTCGGTCGCGCGAGCCAACCGATCCGCTCCGGCCCCGGTCCTGCAGGGTGAGAGACAACGGAGGTGGCGGTGGGCACTCGACGACGAGATGCGGAGTTCACGGAGTTCGTCGCGTCGCGACGGGTGCGGCTGCACCGCACGGCGTACCTGCTGTGCGGTGACCCGCACCGGGCGGAGGACATCGTCCAGCAGGCGCTGGCGAAGCTCTACGTCTCGTGGCCGCGCGTACGACGGGCCGACTCCGTCGACGCCTACGCCCGCCGCAGCGTGCTCAACGCCTTCCTCGATGACGGCGCCCGCGGCTGGCGTCGCGAGGTGGTCGCCGAGATCCAGGACCGCGCGCAGGCCGACCCGCTGACGCACGAGGACTCCGACGCGCTCTGGCAGGCGCTGCGTGAGCTCCCGCCGGGCCAGCGCCGGGTGGTCGTGCTGCGGCACTACTGGGGGCTGTCGGTCGAGGAGACCGCCGCCGACCTCGGCGTCAGCCCCGGCACCGTCAAGAGCCAGACCTCCGCCGCTCTCGCCCGACTGCGGGACGTCCTCGTCCCCGCCGACGCGACAGGAGACCACCGATGACCGAGGCCCAGCTGACCGAGCAGATCCACCGCCTCGCCGAGGGCCTCGAGGCACCACCCGGTGACGCCGACGGCGACCTGGTCCGGGGGCGGGCACGGCTGCGCCGCCGTCGTACGACGCTCGCGGGCGGCGTGCTCACCGTCGCGCTGGCCGGAGGGCTGGCCTGGTCCGCGCTCGACACCGACAGCGCACCTCCCGTGGCGGGGGAGCCGGCGACGATCCAGCCGGGTGCGCCCGCCGACCTGCGGGACGACCTGGAGGCGAGGGTGCGCGAGCTCGCCGCCCCCACGCGCAGCCGGGAGGACGAGCTGCCCGCGATCACGGTGCGCCAGCTCCGGTGGATCACCGATGCGCTGGTGGACCGCGTGTCAGGGCCCCTGGGATGGCTCTCGGTCGGCACCTCCGACTCGTGGCGGGCGAGTGGCGCGGAGGCCTGCCCGCGGGGATGGACGTGCGAGGACGCGCAGGTCCGTGGCGCCGACCGGGCCCGGTGGGCCGAGGCGGGCACGGTGCACCAGCTCGCGGTCGAGGTCGACGGCCACGTCCACCTGTTCACCCTCAACGGGGCCGACGAGCGACCGGCGGAGGTCGCCTGGGGCGGCACTCGCCCTTAACCGCTGACGTGCGGGTGGGAGAATGTCCCCGCTGTGAAGATCTCCTACCCGCCCGACCTGCCGGTCAGTGCCCGCCGTGACGACATCGCCGCCGCGATCCGCGACCACCAGGTCGTGATCGTGGCGGGCGAGACCGGCTCCGGCAAGACCACCCAGCTCCCGAAGATCTGCCTCGAGCTGGGCCGCGGTACGCCGGGCGAGGACGGCCGGCCGCGGATGATCGGCCACACCCAGCCCCGGCGGATCGCGGCGCGCTCGGTCTCCGAGCGGATCGCCGAGGAGCTCGGCACCGAGCTCGGCGACGTGGTCGGCTACCAGGTGCGGTTCACCGACAAGACGTCGAAGCAGAGCCGCATCAAGCTGATGACCGACGGCATCCTGCTGGCCGAGCTGCAGCGCGACCGCCTGCTGCGCCGCTACGACACGATCATCATCGACGAGGCCCATGAGCGCAGCCTCAACATCGACTTCCTGCTGGGCTACCTGCGCCAGCTGCTGCCCAGGCGCCCCGACCTCAAGATCATCATCACCAGCGCGACGATCGATCCTGAGCGCTTCGCCCAGCACTTCGCCGACGTCCGGACGGGCGAGCCTGCGCCGATCGTCGAGGTGTCCGGCCGCACCTATCCGGTGGAGATCCGGTACCGCCCCCTGATGGACCTGCCGGAGGACGACGCCGACGGGGAGCCGATCGTCAGGGACCAGACCGAGGCGATCGTCGACGCGGTCAAGGAGCTCTCGGCCGAGGGCCCCGGCGACATCCTCGTGTTCCTGCCCGGCGAGCGGGAGATCCGCGACACCGCCGAGGCGCTCGCCCCGCTGGGAGACGGGATTCGGGGAGTCGACGTCCTGCCGCTCTACAGCCGGCTCTCGGCCGCCGAGCAGCACCGGGTCTTCGCGCCGGCGAAGGGGTCGCGTCGCCGCGTCGTCCTGGCCACGAACGTCGCCGAGACCTCGCTGACCGTGCCCGGCATCCGCTACGTCATCGACACCGGCGTGGCCCGCATCTCGCGCTACTCCGCCCGCACGAAGGTCCAGCGGCTGCCCATCGAGCCGATCAGCCAGGCCTCGGCCAACCAGCGCTCGGGCCGCTGCGGTCGCGTCGCGGCCGGCATCGCCGTCCGGCTGTACGACGAGGAGGACTTCGAGGCGCGTCCGGAGTTCACCGACCCCGAGATCCTGCGCACCAACCTCGCCTCGGTCATCCTGCAGATGACCTCGCTCGGCCTCGGTGACATCGCGCGCTTCCCCTTCGTCGAGCCGCCGGACCGCCGCAACGTGCAGGCCGGCGTCCAGCTCCTCGAGGAGCTCGGCGCGGTCTCCGCGAAGGGCGATCTGACGAAGACGGGCCGGCGGCTGGCACGGCTGCCCATCGACCCGCGGCTGGGCCGGATGCTGCTCGAGGCCGAGCGCCTCGGCTGCGTGCGCGACGTGCTGGTCATCGTGGCGGCGCTCTCGCTGCAGGACCCCCGTGAGCGGCCCGGTGCCGACCACCCGGTGGAGCAGGCGCAGGCCGACCAGCTGCACGCCCGGTTCAAGGCCGAGCGCTCGGACTTCCTCACCTGGCTCAACCTCTGGAACCACCTGCGCCAGCAGCAGAAGGAGCTCTCCGGCAGCGCCTTCCGCCGGATGTGCAAGCGCGAGTTCCTCAACTACCTGCGGGTGCGGGAGTGGCAGGAGTTCGTCGCCCAGCTGCGCCAGGTCACCAAGGAGATGGGCGTCCGGCTCGAGGCCCCGGGCGACGTCCCCGACGCCGACGGCATCCACCAGGCCCTGCTGTCCGGGCTGCTGTCGCACGTCGGCCTGCTGGAGGAGCGCGAGAAGTCCAGCAGGTCGGGGCCCGGCGCCCGCAAGGACGGCCGGCGCCCGGGACCGCGGGAGTACCTCGGCGCCCGCGGCGCGCGCTTCGCGATCTTCCCCGGCAGCGGACTGGCGCGGAAGAACCCGCAGTTCCTGATGGCCGGCGAGCTCGTCGAGACCGGCCGGCTCTGGGCCCGCCAGAACGCCGAGATCCAGCCCGAATGGGCCGAGCGCCTCGGCGCACACCTGGTGAAGCGGTCCTACTCCGAGCCGCACTGGTCGCGCAAGCGGCAGGCCGTCATGGCCAACGAGCGGGTCACCCTCTACGGCGTGCCGCTGGCCGCGGACCGTCCGGTCAACTACGCCCGGATCGACCCCGAGCTGTCTCGAGAGCTGTTCATCCGGCACGCGCTGGTCCACGGCGAGTGGGACACCCGCCACCACTTCCTGCGCGACAACAAGCGCCTGCTCGAGGAGGCCGAGGAGCTCGAGCACCGCGCCCGGCGTCGCGACCTCGTCGTCGACGAGCACACCCTCTTCGACTTCTACGACGCCCGCGTGCCCGCCGACGCGGTCAGCGGGGCGCACTTCGACCGCTGGTGGCGCGACGAGCGCCGCAAGCAGCCGAACCTGCTGACCTTCGACCCCGCGATGCTCACGCACGACGCCGCGGAGGAGGTCTCTGAGGCCGACTACCCGGAGGAGTGGTCGGTCGCGGGCGGGCTCACCTTCCCGATCAGCTACCACTTCGAGCCGGGCGCCCAGGACGACGGGCTGACGATCGACATCCCCGTGTCGACGCTCAACCGGGTCGACGACGACGACTTCTCGTGGATCGTGCCCGGACTGCGCGAGCAGCTCGTGGTCGAGCTGATCCGCGGCCTGCCGAAGGCGCTGCGGGTGAACTTCGTGCCGGCGCCGAACACCGCGCGCGAGTTCCTCGCCGCCGTACCTGCGGGGGAGGAGGCGCTGCTCGGCGCGCTCGAGCGCTACCTCCGCTCCACGACGGGCATCCACGTGCCGCGCGACGCGTGGGACCTGGCCGCGCTGCCGGCGCACCTCTCGCCGACCTACCGGGTCGTCGACGAGCGCGGCAGGGTGCAGGGCCGCGGCAAGTCGCTCGCCGACCTCAAGGCGCCGCTCCAGCCGCAGTTCGACGAGGCCCTCGCGGCGGTCGCCTCCGACTCCGGGGTCGCGCGCACCGGCGAGACCGACTGGGTCTTCGACGAGATCCCGGTGACCGCGACCTGGACCCGCGCCGGCCACGAGGTCGAGGCCTTCCCCGGGCTGGTCGACGAGGGCACGACCGTCGGCCTGCAGGTCTCCGGATCTGCCGACGAGCGCGACGCGCGCCACCGGCTCGGCGTGGTGCGCCTGCTCCTCCTGGCCCTCGGCAACGGCCCGACCAAGGGCATCGCCGACGCGCTCTCCAACGCCGAGAAGCTCGGCCTCGCCGGCACGCCGTACCCGTCCACGCAGGCGCTGCTCGCCGACTGCCTCCGCGCCGTCGTCGTCGACGCCGTCGACGCCCGCGAGCCGGTCCGCACCCGCGAGGGGTACGACGCCCTGCTCGCCGCGCTGCGCACGAGCGCCGCCAGCGAGGTGCGCGCCACCCTGGCCGAGCTGCTGCGCGTGCTCGAGGTGTGGCGCGAGGTCGACCGGCTGCTCAGCGGCCGCGCCGACCTCCCGCTGCTGCCGGCCCTCACCGACCTGCAGGGCCAGCTCGGCCGGCTGGTCTTCGACGGCTTCGTCGGTGAGGCGGGCACGACGCGGCTGCGACGCCACCGCACCTACCTGGCGGCGATGCGCGAGCGTCGTACCGCGCTCGAGAACGGTGGCCCCGCTGCGCTGGCCAAGGACCGGCAGCGGATGGACCTGGTCCAGCCGATGCAGGAGGCCTGGCTGGCGCGTGTCGACGCGCTGCCCGAGGGGCGCCCGCCGGGGGCAGGGCTGCGCGCGATCCGCTGGATGCTGGAGGAGTACCGCGTCTCGCAGTGGGCGCAGCAGCTCGGCGTGGACGGCCCCGTCTCCGACGTACGCCTGCGCAAGGCCTTCGACGCGCTCGGCTGAGCGGTTCGAGGCGGCACCAGGCGGCACCAGGCGGCACCAGGCGGCACTAGGCTGGTCCGATGGCCGACCGCCCCCACCACAAGCCCGTCCCGCGGGAGGCTGCCTTCTTCGACGAGCAGCAGGACGGCGTCGATCCCGCCCTGGTGACCGAGGCCGCCGAGCGTGCCGCGGTGCTGCTGGTCCGCGGCGCCCACGACAGCGGTGACGCCGACGTCGCCGAGCGCCTGGTCCACCTCGCCGACACCGAGGGCATCGAGGCGATCGCGGAGGTCTGGTCGCACGCCGCCGCCGACTCGCTCGCCGGCTGCCTGTGGCGCCTCTACCTCCTCCGGTCGTGGGTCTACGCGGACCCGGCCGGCGTCGCGCGCCAGTTCGACGCGGGCCGGTCGAGCGCGGAGTTCGCCCAGGTGGTCGCGGGCGTCGCCGACCCGCCCGGCCCCGATGAGCTTCGTCACATGGTCGACGAGGTGCTGCGCGGCATCGCGTCGAGCGACTTCGCCGACGTCCTGTTCCGTGCGGCCGCGTTCGCGCGGGTGGTGGCGGCCGGACGAGCCGGTCTGGCGGAGGTCGCCGACGCCGACGTACGCCGCATGCTGGCGCTCGCCGAGCAGCTCGAGGCGGCGGGTCATGTGGAGCTGGCGCGCGGACTGGGGTCGACCGACTAGAGTAGGCAGTCGAGCACGCCGGGTCGCGGCAGCCCCGGGTCCCAAAAACAAGCCGCTACGAGCGGCCCTGCGCCGTGAGGCGCTCCCGGCCCGGTGTGCTCGATCTCCCGGTTCCACCACGAGGCGTCAGCAGACGTCTGGGTAGGGTGGCCGAGGATTCCGCCACGGGCGGGGAGAGCGAGGGAACGCGCGTGGCTCGGTTCGACTGGCGCACGGGTGCCGTGGTCGTCGTCGTCGCAGTGACGGTGCTGATCGGCATGATGGTGCTGGCCGAGGGCACCGAGGAGAAGACTCCTCGCCCGCGGCCCAGCGAGCCGGCGCTGACCGAGCTCGACTTCGCCGTGTGGGGCACCACGGAGGAGATCGCCGCCTACCAGTCGGTGGTCGACACCTACAACGCCAAGAGCCTGGACACCAACGTCACCATCTCGTCCTGGCCGACGGTCGCGGCGATGCTGACCGACGTGCGCTCGGGCAGGGCGAAGCCGGACCTCTACCTGCTGCCGCGCTCCGAGCTGGCCGAGACGATCGCGGAGAAGCGCAACCTGCCGCTGCTCGACCTCGTCGCCGAGCGCGAGATCCCGATCGGTGACGACTTCGCCCGGGAGGCCGTCGAGGCGTTCTCGGTCGACAACGACCTGCAGTGCATGCCCTACACGGTCTCGCCGATGGTCATCTACTACAACACCAAGCTCGTCGACTTCGACGCGATGGCGGCCGAGGACCTGCCGGTCCCGAAGCCCGACCACCTCGCGTGGAACTTCGCCGAGTTCAGGGCGGCCGCCGAGTTCGCGAGCCGCCCGCGCCTCAACACCCGCGGCGTCCACATCGACCCGACCCTGCGCGGGCTGGCGCCGTTCATCTACTCCGGCGGCGGCCAGGTCTTCAACGAGGCCGACGAGCCGACCAGCCTCACCCTCGGCGAGGACGGCTCGGTCGACGCCCTGCGCCAGACCCTCGAGCTGCTGCGCGACCCGCGGCTCACGCTGTCGACCAAGCAGCTCGCGCAGCGCCCGGCGCTGAAGTGGTTCGAGCGCGGCAAGCTCGGCATGATCGCCGGCTTCCGCAACCTCACCCCGCAGCTGCGGGCATCCGGCGTCGACTTCGACGTGATGCCGATGCCGAACCTCGGCTCCGCGCAGACCGTCGGCGACCTCAACGGCATCTGCCTGTCGCGCGGCAAGGCCAGTCGCACCGGTGCCGCCGCCAACTTCCTGAGCTATCTCGTCGAGGACGACGCCGTCGGCACGCTCGCCGAGACCGGCTACATCGAGCCGGCCAAGCGCACGGTCGCCCTGAGTGACCAGTTCCTGCAGCCCGACCTGATGCCCGAGCACGCGGTGGTCTTCACCAACGCGGTGCGCAGCATCGTGCCGTCGCCGCTCATGCAGCAGGGTGCCGAGCTGCGCGCACTGGTCGACCCGGACATCGAGGACCTGCTCACGACGCCGTTCTTCAAGGACCTGCGGGAGTCCCTGCTGGCGATCGACGAGAAGTCGCGCTCGCTGCTCGACCCGGACTACGAGCCGTCGGACGCACCGTCGGAGGGCTCGTCGGACGGTACGTCGCCGTCGGGCACCGCTTCGTCGTCGGCGTCCTCCTCGGCCACCGACGACCGCGAGCGCGACTGACGCTTCGGCGCCTCGGCGTCGAGGATCGCCCGGCTCAGCGCCGGCGCGGTCAGCCCGACCTGCCAGCTGCGCGCGCCCAGGGCGTGGAGCTGGTCGATGACCGCCTCCAGCAGCTCGACGGGCTCGCGGGTGCGCGGCGGCGTCCACATCGTGCGGCGCAGCGTGTCGGGAGTGAGCAGGTTCTCCAGCGGGAGGGAGTGCTCCTCGGCGATCTTCGCGATCGCGACCTTGGCCAGGTCGAGGCGGCGGGCGGCGACGGGGTCCTTGTCGGCCCACGCACGCGGCGCCGGCGGACCGTCGCCGTGCGAGACCCGGGTCGGCAGCTCGTCCTCGGGCATCTCCGCGGCCTCCTTGACCGCGGCCAGCCACTCGTTGGCGTAGCGCGACGCCCCGCGGCCGTGGAAGCCCTGCGTGGACATCAGCGCGCCGCGGGTGGTCGGCATCGCGGTCGCCGCGGCGACCAGCGCCGAGTCGGGGATCAGCCGGCCCGGCGTGACGTCGCGCTCCTGGGCGATCCGGTCGCGGGTCTCCCACAGGGACCGCACCGCGCCGAGGGTACGGCGCCCGCGGACCTTGTGCAGGCCCGACGTACGCCGCCACGCGTCCACGCGCACGGTCGGCTCGAAGCCGCGCAGGTTCTCGAACTCCTGACGCGCCCAGTCGGCCTTGCCGGCCTCCTCGAGCTGGGCGGCCAGCAGGTTGCGGAGCTCCACCAGGACCTCGACGTCGAGGGCGGCGTACTCCAGCCACGGCTCGGGCAGCGGCCGGGTCGACCAGTCGACGGCGGAGTGCTCCTTGAGCAGCTGGCGCTCGAGCAGCACCTCGACGAGGGTCGCGAGCCCGACGCGCGGGTAGTTGAGCAGCCGCCCGGCGAGCTCGGTGTCGAAGAGCGCGGCCGGGCGCAGGCCGACCTCGGCGAGGCAGGGCAGGTCCTGGGTGGCGGCGTGCAGGATCCACTCCGCGTCGCCGATCGCGTCGGCCAGGGGAGTGAGGTCGCCGAACGGGATCGGGTCGATCAGACCGATCCCGGCGCCGTCACGCTTGACCTGGATCAGGTAGGCGCGGTTGGAGTAGCGGTAGCCCGACGCCCGCTCGGCGTCGATCGCCACCGGACCCGACCCGGCGGCGATGGCGGCGCAGTAGGCCGCGAGCGCGTCGGGGGTGTCGATCACCGGCGGCAGGCCGTCGGCGAGGGTGAGCAGCTCGACGGGAGCTGTCTCCTCCACGTCGTCGTTGCCCGGCTCCTCCGGCTGCTCAGCCATCAGACGGCGCCGCCCCGCTGGCCACGACGGGAGGGCATCACGGCCACCCCGTCCGGCACCGGCTCCAGGCCCCCGGCGGTGCACATCAGCTCGCCCCACGCCTCGGCGTGGGCGGTCAGGTCGGTGGTCTCGACGGGCGTCCAGGAGGCACGGATCTCCAGCTGCGCGCTGCCCGCCTCGCCCGCCATCGAGCCGTAGCTCTCGGTCGCCACCCGGGTCACGGTGCCCGACTCGGCGACGTACTCGGCGCCGTGCGCCTGGAGTGCGTCGGTCAGCCAGGTCCACCCGACGTCGGTCAGCAGCGGGTCGGTCGCGAGGTCGCTGTCGATCTCGGCGCGGCAGTAGGCCACGCACCGGAAGGTGCCCTCCCACGCGTCGTTGCCCGCCGGGTCGTGCAGCACCACGAGGCGTCCGGTCGCGACCTCCTCGTCGTCGACGGTGACGTCGGCCGACAGGGCGGTGGCGTACGGCGCGATCCGCTGCGGCGCCGGCATCTCCTCGCAGAACACCTCGGGCCGGAAGGTCGCGGCGCGGAGGCTGTCGACCGCCTGGGTGAACTCCCGAGGGGTGCCGGCAGCGCCGGACCCCTGGTGCGTCTCTTGCCGGGCGACCATGAGGTCACCCTAGGCCCGACTGGCCGGATCGATGTGCGTCCCACGCCGTTCACCTGAGACGCTGACCCCGTGACGACTGCACTCCGCGACTCCGCGTTCCTGAAGGCCGCCCGCGGGGAGGCCGTGCCGCACACCCCGGTGTGGTTCATGCGGCAGGCCGGGCGCTCGCTGCCCGAGTACCTCAAGGTGCGCGAGGGCGTCGGCATGCTCGAGTCGTGCATGAACGCCGAGCTGATCACCGAGATCACGCTCCAGCCCGTGCGCCGGTACGGCGTCGACGCGGCGATCTTCTTCTCCGACATCGTGCTGCCGCTCAAGGCCGTCGGTGTCGACCTCGACATCAAGCCCGGTGTCGGCCCGGTCGTGGCCGCCCCGGTGCGCACGCTCGACGACGTCGCGGCGATCCCGGACCTCACTCCGGAGCAGATCCCCTACATCACGGCGGCGGTGCAGAACCTCGTCGGCGAGCTGGCCGGCATCAACGGCGGGACCCCGCTGATCGGGTTCGCCGGGGCGCCGTTCACGGTGGCGTCGTACCTCGTCGAGGGCGGGCCGTCGAAGGAGCACGCCAAGACGAAGGCGCTGATGTTTGGTGCACCCGACGTGTGGGACGCGCTGATGCGCAAGATCTCCGACATCTCCGCGGTCTTCCTCGAGACCCAGGTCGCCGCCGGCGCGTCGGCGATCCAGCTGTTCGACTCGTGGGCCGGCGCCCTGACGCCGGGCGACTACGTCCGCCACGTGCAGCCGCACTCGGCGCGGGTCCTCGCGCGGGTGGGTGAGCTCGGGGTGCCGAAGATCCACTTCGGCGTCGGTACGACGAACCTGCTCGACCTGATGGGGGAGGCCGGTGCCGACGTCGTCGGCGTCGACTGGCGCACCCCCCTCGACCGGGCCATCCCCGTCGTGGGCGACCGCTCGGTGCAGGGCAACCTCGACCCGACGCTCGTGTTCGCGCCGACCGACGTGATGACGGCGCGCGCGGCCGAGGTGATCGAGGCTGGACGAGCGGCGCGCGGTCACATCTTCAACCTGGGCCACGGGGTCATCCCGTCGACCGACCCGGACCAGCTCGCGCGGCTCACCGAGTTCGTGCAGGGCTACCCGCTGGGTTGAGCCGCGCAGTGGTTGAGGTGCGATCTCGGGCAGCGACCGTCGCCCTCGCTGGTTGAGGTGCGAGGCGCCCTGGCGCCGAGCCTCGAAACCTCTGTGGTCGGTGCTGGGACTTCTCCTTCGGGTTCCGTTGGTCGCGGGGTCGGGTTTTCAAGCGGCAGCGACGAGAGGGCTGGGTGGATGGGCGGGTCCGCCGGTCGGCTTGCAGACCAGCGCATGGGCCCGGAACCCGCTAGAACACTGGCCAAAGTGCCCTGTGGAGAACCCACTCCCCAGTAGCGTTCGAACAGGCGTTCGAGTAGAATGGACCCATGATCTCGGACCCCTCGACCCACGCCCCGGCCTCGTTGCTGGCGCGCGCCGAGGACCTCGTGACCGAACGCCGCCTGGTCGAGATCGAAGCACTCCAGGTCCTCCTCGAGNCTGTTCTCCGGCGACCCTCAAGCCGAGCCCGGCGCCGTGCCGGTCCGGCGCGGTGGACCCAAGCTGGTCCACCCCGGCGGCGAGGGCACCCCCGGCATCAGCGACCTGGCGTTGGACGAGATCGCCATCGCCCGCTGCGAAGGCGTCGGCGCCACCCGACGGGCATTGGCCGACGCTCTGGACCTGCGGCACCGGCTCCCGCTCGTGTGGGCAGGCGCCCAGAAGCTCGAGTGTGAGACCTGGGTGGTGCGCCGTGTCGCGGCCCTGTCGCGCAAGCTCACCCGCGACCAGGCCCGGATCGTCGATGTCGCGGTCGCTGCAGCGTTGGGTCAGGCACCGAACCGGATCCTCGCGATCGCCGAGGCCAAGATCATCGAGGCCGACACCACCACCCAGCAGGACCGCATCGAACGCAACCAGCGACACAACGGGGTCTGGTACTCCCAACCCAAGCCCGGCGACCAGATCGCCGACGTCGACAACGCCGCGGGTGTCGCGACCGCCTACGC
>NZ_LMIT01000014.1:90119-90210 GCF_001428825.1 Nocardioides sp. Root240
GGTCGCACTCGCTGAGCAAGCGTCACCTGAGGAGCAGGACCTCGGGATGGACCACTGGCGTGCCGAAGCGTTCGCCATGTCCGCCGACCCC
>NZ_LMIT01000014.1:90220-90460 GCF_001428825.1 Nocardioides sp. Root240
CTCGACGGGACCGAAGTGGTCGCGACCAGCGGCAGTGCGGCGGAGGTCGTCGTGCACGTCGCGACCACCGACACCGGTGACCTCGGACCCGTGGCGCGCGTCGAGGACCTCGGACCCCGGACCCTCACCCAGGTCCGTGACCTGCTCGCCCGGCACACTCAGGTCACCGTCACCCCCGTGATCGACCTCCACCACGGCCGGTCGGTCAACGGCTACGAGCACCCCACCGACGTCAAGAAG
>NZ_LMIT01000014.1:90474-126146 GCF_001428825.1 Nocardioides sp. Root240
CCAGACCGGGGACCACAACGACACCCCACTCACCCGCCACTCCCACCGAGCGAAAACCCATGCAGGCTACGAGGTCCACCAACTCGGACCCGACCGCTGGATCTGGCGCACACCCCACGGACTCCACCGCCTCGTCACCAGCGAGGGCACCCGGTCGATCACCCAGGTCGAGTACCACACCCTGCGCATCGAGCTCGCCGGCAAGTACGTCCTGACCGCCTGACCTACTTCTTCGGCGGCTTCTTGGCGGCCGCCTTCTTCGTCGTCGCCTTGGTCGCGACCTGGGGGGCCGCCTTCTTCGCGACCGGGCGGCCCTTCACGCTGACTCGCACGGCGTTGCCGGAGCCCTCGGTGGTGAGGAAGCCCTGCGCCTGCACCAGGTCGACCAGCTTCGCGAACCCGTACGAGCGGGTGTCGAAGGACGGGTAAGCGGTGCGGAGGTAGTTGCCGAGCGCGCCGAGCGACACCCAGCCGTCGTCGCCGGAAGCGTTGTTGACGCCGCGCGTCAGCAGGCTCTGCAGGTTCGGGAGCACCGGGGCGTCGCCGGCCGGCTCGGGCTCCTCCTGGGGGCTCGCGTCCTCGGGCGCGCTGTCGAGGAGCTCGAGGCGGATGAACTGGTCGACCGCCTCCTGGAAGGCGGCAGGGGTGTTGCTCCGCCCCACGGCGTAGACGGTCGTCCCGGACTCGCGCAGGCGCGTGGCGAGCCGGGTGAAGTCGCTGTCGCTCGACACGATGGTGAAGGCGTCGACGTTGCCGGAGTAGAGCAGGTCCATCGCGTCGATGATCAGCGCGGAGTCCGTGGAGTTCTTGCCCGTCGTGTAGGCGAAGGTCTGCACGGGACTGATCGCGTGCCGGTTGAGCTTCGTCTTCCAGTTGCGCAACCCCTCGGAGGTGAAGTCGCCGTAGGCCCGCTTGACGGTCGGACGCCCGTACTTCGCGAGCTCCACCAGCAGGTCGGCGACGTAGCGGTGCGAGGTGTTGTCGGCGTCGATCAGGACGGCGAGTCGGGTGTCGGTCACCGCCCCATCATCACCGGCGCGGCCGCGAGGGCTACGACGCCGCGCTGGCGTTCGCTCCCGCCGACTGGGCGCGGTACTCCGTGGCCCGCGCGGCGAGCGCGTTCTGCAGCTCGCGGACCGGCAGCGGCTGCTGGAGGGTCTTGCGCTGGCGCAGCTGCAGGGTCACGAACGTCTGGTTGCCGGCGATCGGGCGGGACTCGATCATGCCGACGCGGTGCAGCGGGCAGCCGATCACCGAGTAGTCGGGCAGGATCGTGACGCCGACGCCCTCGGCGACCAGGGCCTTGCCCATCTCCGCGCCGTCGGTGCTGTGCGCCGCCGGCGGGACCTCCGGGCCGAAGGCCCGGTGGACGTAGCGGTGCATGACGTAGCCGGCGCGCATCATCACGAAGCGCTCGAGGCGCAGCTCGTCGATGGTGACCTGGGGGCGGGCGAGGAGCGCGTGCCCCGCCGGCAGTACGGCGACCGGACGGCCGTGCAGGAGGTCGATCCCGTCGAGCCCGATCGGCGGGTCGTCGCCGTCGAGCACGTTGACCAGGCCGAGGTCGAGGGTGCCCTCGGCGAGGGCCTCGTCGATCTGCGCTTGCTGGAGGGTGAGCACCTCCACGGTCGTCCCGGGATGGCGCTCCTGGAAGGCGCGCACCGCGGGGACCAGCAGGGTGGAGGTGGCGGCGTGCACGGTGCCGACCCGGATCACGCGGGTGTCGGTGCGCTGGTCGCCGGCGGCGGTGCGCAGGCGGTCGACCGCGGCGAGCACCTCGGTCATGTAGGGGAGCAGCTCGCGGCCCTCGCGGCTGATCCGGGCGCCGGAGCGGCGGCGGTCCAGCAGGGTGACCCGCAGCTCGCGCTCGAGCTTGGTGACGGCCTCGCTCAGCGCGGGCTGGGAGAGGTGGAGCTTCTCGCTGGCTCGCCGCAGCGAGCCGTGCTGCGTCACCGCGGCGAGGTACTCCAGCTGTTCGATGCGCATGGGTGCTGCCTTTCACCTTCATCGGAGACGCCATGGGTCGTGGTCCTTGTCCGCGACCCTAAGTCAAGTAAGTCTGTAGACAAACAGTATCACGACCGCCCGATGCAAGGAGAGAACGTTCCATGACTGCTGACCTCACCACCCCGACCGGCGCCGCCGCCGGCGGGTGGACCGACCGTCCGACGACCCCGGAGGGGTGGCTCGAACGGGCCCGCCAGGTGGCCACGACCCTGGCGGCGGACGCCGTCGAGCGGGACCGGGCACTCGCCGTACCCACCGCGGAGGTCCGGCTCCTCAAGGAGTCCGGCCTCGTGACGCTGCTCGGCCCGGTCGAGCACGGCGGGGGTGGGCAGGACTGGACCACCGCGCTGCGGGTGATCCGCGCCGTCAGCGCCGGCGACGGCTCGATCGGCCAGCTCCTCGGCTACCACCTGCTGTGGTTCTGGGCCGCCCGTCTGGTCGGTACGCCGGAGCAGATCGCCGCCGTCGAGGAGCAGGCGACCAGGGAGCAGTGGTTCTTCGGCGGTGCGGTCAACCCGCGCGACGCCGACCTGGTGATCAGTGACGAGGGCGAGGAGATCGTGTTCCGCGGCGAGAAGTCCTTCTCGACCGGGGGCCGGATCTCCGACGTCACCGTGCTGGAGGGCGTGCTCGAGGGCACCGAACAGCACGTCTTCGCGATCGTGCCGACCGACCAGCCGGCGATCCGGTTCAAGGGGGACTGGGACGCGCTCGGCCAGCGGCTCACCGAGAGCGGCGGCGTCGTGATCGACGGCGTCCGCGTCCCGTGGGCGTCGGCGGCCGGCTACGTGCGGACCGACGCCGGCTGGGAGTTCCGCCCGCGGGTCTACAACACGCTCAACGTGCCGCTGATCCAGATCATCTTCGCCAACATCTACCTCGGCATCGCCGAAGGCGCCCTGGCGACCGCGGCGACCTACACCCGCGAGAAGACCCGCCCCTGGCCGTACACCCCGGACCTCAAGGAGACCGCGACGCAGGAGTTCCACATCCTCGAGACGTACGGCGACCTGCGCTCCAAGCTGTGGGCCGCGGAGGCCCTCGCCGAGCGGGCCGCCACGCTGATCGAGGCGATCAACGCGCACGCCGACACGGTCACCCCGGAGGAGCGCGGCGAGGCGGAGGTGGTGATCGCCGCGGCCAAGCAGGTCGCGATCGACACCGGCCTCGAGATCGGCACCCGCGTCTTCGACGTCACCGGCGCCCGCGCGACCGCGAGCTCGGTCGGCCTCGACATCTTCTGGCGCAACATCCGCACGCACAGCCTCCACGACCCGGTCGCGCACAAGCGCGCCGAGGTCGGCCGCTACGCGCTGCTGGGCGAGCTGCCCGAGCCGACCTGGTACACGTGAGGAGGCAGGGATGAGCATCACCGACACCCGCTCCCCGCTCGAGGAGCTGCGGGCGACGTACGGCCCGGTCTTCGACGAGATCGGCCTCGGCGCGCTGCAGCGCGAGCTCGACGACGTGCTGCCCGACCAGGAGGTGCGCCGGCTCAAGGAGCGCGGCTTCGGGGCGCTGCGCGTTCCGACCCGGTACGGCGGCCGCGGGGCCTCGATACCCGAGCTCACGCAGCTCTGGATCGACCTCGCGGCCGCGGACAGCAACCTGCCGCAGGCCCTGCGCGGCCACGCGGCGCTCGTGGAGGACCGGCTCTGGCAGCATGCCCAGGGCCGCGACCAGCGGGTCTGGTTCGACCGCTTCGCCGCCGGCGAGATCGCCGGCAACGCGTGGTCGGAGGTGGGTGCGACGGCGATCGACTCGCAGCAGACCGTCCTCGCGGCGCAGCCCGACGGCAGCTACCGGCTGACGGGCAGCAAGTTCTACACGACCGGCACGATCTACGCCGAGTGGGCGGACGTCTACGCGCGCATCGAGCGCGACGGGGCAGGGCTCGGCCAGGAGCCCGAGTTCGCGATCGCGATCGTCGACACCCGTGAGCCCGAGGTGATCGTCACCGACGACTGGGACGGCTTCGGCCAGCGGGGGACCGGGAGCGGCACGACCACCTTCGACGGCGCGGTCGTCGCGGCCCGGGACGTGCTGCCGTTCGGGGAGCGCTTCCCGTACCAGACCGCGCTCTACCAGCTGAACCTGCTGGCGGTGCTGACCGGCATCGGGAGGGCTGCGCTGACCGACTTCGTCGGGCACGTCCGTGACCGCGAGCGGAACTACTCGCACGCCAACGCCGCGCGGGTCCGCGACGACCCGCAGGTGCTCGCCCGGATCGGCGAGGCCTCCGCTGCCGTGTACGCCGCCGAGGCGGCCACGCTGCGGGTCGCCGAGGCGATCCAGGAGGTCGCCGACCTCGCGCCGGTGGCGGCGGGGGCCGCCGACCGGGTGGCCGCGGCCAACGAGCGGGCCGAGGTCGAGTCCTCCGCGGCGCAGGTCGTCGTCACCTCGCTCGTCCTGGACCTGACGAGCGACCTGTTCGACACCCTCGGCGCGTCGGGGACCTCGCTGTCCAAGGGTCTCGACCGGCACTGGCGCAACGCGCGCACGGTGTCCTCGCACAACCCGCGCATCCTCAAGGCGCGCGTCGTGGGGGCGCACCTCGTGAACGGCACGCCGCCGCCGTACGCCTGGGCGATCGGCCGCACCGCACGGTGACAGGCCCTGCCTCTCGCGGGGTCGCCGGTTCCACGGAGCCGGCGACCCCGTTGCGTCTTGTCTGACGCGCTCAGTCCGCTAATGTCTATCGAACTACTCGACTTATCCACGAGGTGCAGCCATGACCGACCAGATCTTCGACCGCGAAGCCTTCGCCCAACCGCTCAAGTTCGCCTACTGGGTCCCCAACGTCAGCGGGGGCCTGGTGGTGAGCAAGATCGAGCAGCGCACGGACTGGAGCTACGACTACAACGTCCAGCTCGCTCGTCTCGCCGAGAACAACGGCTTCGAGTACGCCCTCTCGCAGGTGCGCTACATCGCGTCGTACGGCGCCGCCTACCAGCACGAGTCCACGAGCTTCAGCCTCGCGCTGCTGCTCGCCACCGAGCGCCTCAAGGTGATCGCCGCCGTCCACCCCGGCCTCTGGCAGCCGGGCGTGCTCGCCAAGTTCATCGCCACCGCCGACCAGATCTCCGGGGGCCGGGCGGCCATCAACGTGGTGAGCGGCTGGTTCAAGGACGAGTTCACCAAGCTCGGTGAGCCGTGGCTCGAGCACGGCGAGCGCTACCGCCGCGCCGAGGAGTTCATCCGCTACGTGCGCGAGATCTGGACCTCGGAGCACGCCGAGCTCAACGGCGACTTCTACCGGCTCCACGACTTCGACCTGAAGCCCAAGCCGCTCAGCTCGCCCGAGCGGCCGCACCCGGAGATCTTCCAGGGCGGCAACTCGACCGACGCCCGGGGCATGGCCGGCCGGGTCTCCGACTGGTACTTCGCCAACGGCAACACCCCCGACGGCATCTCCGAGCAGATCCGCGACGTCACCGACGTCGCCACCGTCCACGGCCGGACCGTGAAGTTCGGCCTCAACGGCTTCTTCATCGGCCGCGACACCGAGGCCGAGGCCCGCGACGTGCTGCGCGAGATCGTCGACAAGGCCGACCGCGAGGCCGTCGAGGGCTTCGGCGCCGCCGTGAAGCAGGCCGGCCAGAGCACCGGTGACAAGAAGGGCATGTGGCAGGACTCGGAGTTCGCCGACCTGGTCCAGTACAACGACGGCTTCCGCACCGGCCTGATCGGTACGCCCGAGCAGATCGCGACCCGGATGATCGAGTACAAGAAGCGGGGCGTGAACCTCTTCCTGCTCGGCTTCCTGCACTACCTCGAGGACGTCGAGTACTTCGGCCGCGAGGTGCTCCCGCTGGTCCGCGAGCTCGAGGCTGCCGAGCTGGAGCGAGTGTGACCGTCGCAGCACCCCCGAGGCACTCGGCCGACTCGGCGATCGCCGCGGCTGCCGACCTGGCGGCCCGCTTCGCCGAGGACTCGGCCCTCCGCGACCGGGAGCGGATCCTCCCGGTCGCGGAGGTCGAGGCGCTGTCGGCGTCGGGCCTGCTGGCGATCACCGTCCCCACCGAGTACGGCGGCCCCGGGCTCGGCGCCGCGGTGCTGACCGAGGTGGTGCGGCTCGTCGCGACCGGCGACCCGAACGTCGCGCAGATCCCGCACAGCCACTTCGTCTACGTCAACGCACTGGTCGAGCAGGGCACCGAGGAGCAGAAGCGGTTCCTGCTCGGCGAGGTCGTCGCGGGCAGGCGGTTCGGCAACGCGCAGTCGGAGATCGGCAGCAAGCACGTGCGCGACCACGCGACGACGCTGCGTCCCGATCCCGCGGCGCCGGGAGCCTGGGTGCTGGACGGCGAGAAGGGCTACGCCACCGGCGCGCTGCTCGCGCACTGGATCCCGGTCCTCGCCCACCTCGGCGAGGGCGGCCCGCTGTCCGTCGCCTGGGTCGAGCGCGACGCCCCCGGCGTCACGGTCGTCGACGACTGGGACGGTCTCGGGCAGCGCACGACGGCGAGCGGCACGGTCCGCCTCGAGCGGGTCCGCGTCGCGGCCGACCGCGTGACGCCGTACCACCTGACCTTCGAGCGGCCCCAGGCCTACGGATCGTTCGCCCAGCTGCTCCACGCCGCCATCGACGCCGGCATCGCGCGGGCGGCGGTGCGGGACGCGGCGGCCTTCGTCACGACGCGCAGCCGCCCGTACCCGGACGCTCTCGCCCTCTACGACACCTCCGGCGCCGCGGGGGATCCCCTCGTCGTCCAGGCATTCGGAGAGGTCGAGCTGCAGGTGCGCGCCGCGGAGGCGCTGCTCGCCGAGGCCGGCCGCGCGGTCGACCGGGCCCGTGCCTCGCTCACCGCGGCCACCGCCGCCGAGGCCAGCCTCGCCGTCGCGGCGGCCCGTGCCTCGACGACCGCCGCCTCGCTCGAGGCCTCGAGCCGGCTCTTCGAGGTGGCCGGCACCCGCTCCGCGCTGCGCAGCCACGACCTCGACCGGCACTGGCGCAACGCCCGCACCCACACCCTGCACGACCCCGCCGCCTGGAAGGTCCACCACCTCGGTCGCCATGCGATCGACGGCACCCCGCCGCCCAACCACGGCCAGATCTGAGGTTTCCATGTCCCTGAAGTTCCACTGGTTCCTGCCCACCAACGGCGGCGACGGCCGCCACGTCGTCGGCGGCGGCCACGGCGTCAACCCCGGCCAGGCCGGCCGTCCCGCCGACGTCGCCTACCTCACCCAGGTCGCGCGCGCCGCCGAGGACAACGGCTTCGAGGCCGCGCTCACCCCCACCGGTGCGTGGTGCGAGGACGCCTGGCTGACCACGGCGATGCTGAGCCAGACCAGCGAGCGGCTGAAGTTCCTGGTCGCCTTCCGGCCGGGGATCGTGGCGCCGTACCTCGCCGCGCAGATGGCCGGCACCTTCCAGAACCTCAGCGGCGGTCGGCTGCTGCTCAACGTCGTGACGGGTGGCGAGAGCCACGAGCAGCGGATGTTCGGGGACTTCCTCGACAAGGAGGAGAGGTACGAGCGCTGCGGCGAGTTCCTCGAGATCGTGCGCCGGCTCTGGGCCGGTGAGACCGTCGACTTCACGGGCAAGTACCTCTCCGTGGAGGCCGCGAGGCTGGGCCAGATCCCCGACCCGGTGCCGGACATCTACTTCGGCGGCTCGTCGCCCGCAGCGGGCAAGGTCGCCGCCGAGCATGCCGACGTCTACCTCACGTGGGGTGAGCCGCCGCAGGCCGTGGCCGAGAAGATCGCGTGGATCCGCGAGCTCGCCGCCGCCGAGGGCCGCGGCCCGGACCACCGCCCGATCCGCTTCGGCATCCGGATGCACGTGATCACCCGCGACACCTCCGAGGAGGCGTGGGCCGAGGCCGACCGCCTGCTCAAGGGGATCGACCCCGCCATGATCCAGCAGGTCCAGGAGGGCCTGCGCAGGAGCGAGTCCGAGGGCCAGCGCCGGATGCTCGACCTGCACAGCGGCCGCACCGACGACCTCGAGATCTACCCGAACGTGTGGGCCGGGGTCGGCCTGGTCCGCGGCGGGGCCGGCACCGCACTGGTCGGCAGCCACGAGGAGGTGGCGGACCGGATCGCGGAGTACGCCGAGCTCGGGCTCGACGAGTTCGTGCTGTCGGCGTACCCGCACCTCGAGGGTGCGTACTGGTTCGGCGAGGGCGTGCTGCCGATCCTCGCCGAGCGCGGCCTCTGGAAGCACGAGGGCCCCGAGCGTCGCCACAGCACGTCCGTCCCGTTCGCGTCGGTGGGGCGGTGAAAGGCTGATGTCGACCGTCCACACCGCCGTCGTGGTGGGCAACCCGAAGCCGGCGAGCCGCACCCTGACCGCCGCCCTGCACCTGCACCGCGAGCTCGTCGACCGGGAGCCCGACCTCGTCGTCGACGTGGCCACGCTCGGGGCCGGATTGGTCGACTGGACCGACGCGACCATCGACGCCCTGGTGGCCGAGGTGGGGCGCGCGGACCTGGTGGTCGTGGCGTGCCCGACGTACAAGGCGACGTACACGGGGCTGTTGAAGCTCTTCCTCGACCGCTTCGCCGCGGGCCAGCTGCGGGGCGTCGCGGTGCCGCTGATGCTCGGCGGCGGACCCGCGCACGCACTGGCTCCCGAGCACGGCCTGGTGCCGCTGCTCAGCCACCTCGGTGCGGTCGTGCCCGGCAGTGCGCTCTACGTCCTCGACAAGCAGTACGACGACCCGGCGGCCTACGCCGACTGGCTGGCCCGCAGCCGGCCGGTCGTGGAGAAGCTGCTGCGGAGCGACGCCTGACCGGACCGGCTACGGCGTCGCCGGCGTGGGCGTCGAGGGACGGCGGCCGGCACGTCGCCGGAGCGCCAGCCACAGCGGGAGGCCCAGCACGGCGACGAGGATGAGCCAGGGGACCAGGAAGCCGACGACGGCGAGGGCCGCGGCACCACCGGCGACGAAGCTGTCCCAGCCGTCCTCGAGGCCGCCCAGGAAGCCGGCCTTCTCCTCGTCGTGCTTCGCCTCCTCCGCGGGCTGCTCGATCGAGATCGAGATCGTGGACATAGCGGTCTGGTCGGCGAGGTACTTCTGCCGCGACACCAGGGAGTCCAGCTCGGCCTGCCGGGTCGCGAGCTGACGCTCGATCGAGATGACCTCCTGCAGGTCGGTGGCTCGGTCGAGCAGCGCCTCGATCCGTGCGACGCTCGCGCGCTGGGCACGGACCCGGGCGGCGACGTCGATCACCTTGGTGGTGACGTCCTGGCCCGACTCGTTGGAGCTGAGCAGGGTGGCCACGCCCTCGAGGTCGTCCAGGGCGTCCCCGAACTCCTTGCTCGGGACCCGCGCGACCAGACGGGCGGTGGCGACCTCGCCACCGTCGCCGGTCGTGGTCTCCTGCTCGCTGATCGTGCCGCGGTGACGGTCGAGCACCTTGCGGACGTCGAAGCGGGTGCGGCCCACGTCGTCGGACTCGAGCGAGACCGAGCCGGTCGAGATGACCGCCCTCCCGGGCTCGATGTCGTCGGCGGTCTTCGCGGGGTCGACCGCGTCCGACGTGTCGGCGAGGCCTGCCGCGGTGTCGGCCCCGTCGGCGGCGTATGCGTTGCGCTGGGTCGAGTTCAGGGCGTCCGGAGCCTCGACCGCAGGACCGCCCATGCCGGCCGCCTTCTCGTCGGCCGCGGGGACGCCGGCGGCGCTGTCCCCGTCGGAGGCGCCGCCGGAGCAACCGGTCAGCGCGGCCAGCGTGGCGACGCCGGCGAGGGACAGGGCGAGGCGGGTGCGGGTCGGGTGCATGTCGGTGCGACGCGACACCGGCCCGATCGGTTCCCTCACGGGCGCCGTGGGAGGCTGGTCCGGTGCGCAGGGCGATCGTCGTGGGGGCCGGGGTGGCCGGATTGGTCGCCGCGCGCGACCTCGCCGAGGCCGGTGCGACCGTGCTCGTGCTCGAGTCGTCCGACCGCACGGGCGGCAAGCTGCGGTCCGGGTCCGTCGCCGGCGTGACCGTCGACGTGGGAGCCGAGGCGATGCTGCACCGCCGCCCCGAGGGCACCGCCCTGGCGACCTCGCTCGGGCTGCCCCTGGTGCACCCGACCGGCGCCACCTCGAGGGTCTGGACGCGCGGCGCGCTGCGGCCGCTGCCACGCACGTTGATGGGCGCCCCGCTCGACCTCGGCCAGCTCGAGGCGTCCGGGATCCTCTCGCCCGAGGGGATGGTCCGGGCGCGCCACCAGTTCGCTGCCCACCTGGACGGCGAAGGGCACGACGAGTCGGTCGCGCACCTGGTCGGCACCCGGTTCGGTGACGAGGTCGTGGACCGGTTGGTCGAGCCGCTGCTCGGCGGGGTCTACGCCGGCCAGGCCCGCCACATCTCGGTCCGCTCCGCCGTCCCGCAGCTCGTCGACCTGATCGCCCGGCCGGAGTTCACGCTCCCGCCGCCGCCCGCCGGTGCGCCGCCGGTCTTCGCCAGCGTCGACGGCGGGATGTGGCGGNGTCCTGGAGGCCGATCTGGCGGGGCGGTCCGGCGTCGAGGTGAGGTACGACGCGACGGTGACCGCTGTTCGTCGTACGGGGTCGGGGTTCGTGGTGACCACGCCCGCAGGGGAGGAGCCCGCCGACCTGCTGGTGCTGGCGACGCCGGCCGCGCCGACCTCCCGCCTGCTCGCCGACCTCGCCCCCGACGCCGCGGACGAGCTCGCGCAGATCGGGTACGCCTCGGTCGCCCTCGTCACCTTCGCCTTCCGCGCCGACGATCCCGGCGTCGCCGAGGCCCTCGAGATCGGCGCCTCCGGCTTCCTCGTACCGCCCGTCGACGGCCGCCGGGTCAAGGCGTCGACCTTCTCCTTCGCCAAGTGGGACTGGGTCCGCGCCGCCGGCGACGGGCTGCTCGTGCTGCGCACCTCGCTCGGCCGCTTCGGCGAGGAGGCCACCCTGCAGGTCCCCGACGACGAGCTGGTCCGGGCCTCCCTCGCCGACCTCGCCGCGGCCACCGGCCTGCGCGCCGCCCCGGTCGACGCCGTGGTCCAGCGGTGGGGCGGCGGCCTCCCGCAGTACTGGGTCGGCCACGCCGACCGGGTCGCCCGGATCCGGTCCGCGGTCGCGGCCGTCCCCGGCCTCGCAGTCTGCGGGGCGTCGTACGACGGCGTGGGCATACCCGCCACCATCGCCTCCGCCCACGCCGCCACCGCCGCCCTCCTCACCTGACCGCGAAGTGTTAGAAATGCACCCGCGAAGTGTTAGAAGTGGCGTGTTGAGGTGTTGGAAGTCGCCTCCCACGCGTGACGGTGGAGGACAGATGTGCCACCTCGGCGCGGAAGAACCAACACTTCGGCGCGGCAGAACTAACACTTCGCGTGTCCCGGGAGGTGTGCCGGGTTGTCCCTGTCGGGTGGGACACGGGGCCCGCGAAGGTCGTGGACATGACAACGCAGACCAACCTCCCCCCGACCGCCCTCGACCAGCACGGAGCGCAGGCCGAGCCCACGACGTACCGACCGACCCGGTGGGCGCTCGCCGGCCTGCTGGCCGGTGTCACCGGCTTCGGCATGATGGTGACCTCGTCGATGGTGAACGCGGTCTACGACCCGGACATCCAGGGCGACGCCGACAAGATCTCGGAGCGGCTCGGCGAGCTCGTCCCGCAGATGCTGGCCTTCCACACCTTCACGATGGTCAGCGCGGTGCTGATGGTCGTGTTCGCGGCGGGCCTGTACCGCCGGCTGCGCGCCACGGCCGACCGCGACAGCGTGCTGCCGCTGGTGGCGTTCAGTGGCGTGCTGATCACCGCGATCGTGATGATCCTCGGGGCGGGCCTCGACACCGAGTTCATCTTCGCGGCCGGTGACGACGCGATGGTCGTGCCGGAGAGCGCGGCGTTCTACAACCACTGGATCGGCACCATCCCGTGGTGCTGGGGCCTGCTCGGCCTGTCCGGCCTGACCCTGTTCGGCGCGGCCCGCAACGGCGGCGTCCCGAAGTGGATCGGCATCGTCGGCCTCGTGGGCGGCGGCGTGACCCTGCTGCTCGGCGTCTCGCCGCTGCAGTACATGGCCGGCATGACCGGCCCGATCGGCCTGATCGTGATCGCCCTCGGCTTCCTCGCCGGCGACAAGGTCTTCCGCGGTCGCGCGTGAGCAACCTCCGTCCCGCAGCCGGTCCGGTCCCCAATCCTCCACGGAGGGGGCCGGACCGGCTGCACAATGTGCCGGTGCAGAGCGACGCCCGGCCCCGTGGCCCCCAGGTGCTGGGGGTGCTGCTGGTCCCCGTGCTGTGTGTGCTGCTGCTCCCCGCGGCCGCATGGCTGGACCTGGTCGCGCCGGCGGACGGACCGGGCGCGGACGTGGTGGGCGGACCCGGGTGGCCGTGGATCGTCAACGGCGCCGTGCTCGGGACGCTCGCCGCGATCGTCCTCCTGCGCGACCGGCACCAGCGGTTCGGCTGGGTGCTCGCCTTCTCCGGGCTCTTCTGGTCGCTCGACGGGTTCTCGCAGAGCTACGTCAACGCCGGACTGACGGAGGACGGCGCCTGGCCGGGGATGACCTTCGCCCTGTGGTTCCTGAACCGGTTCGGCTCCTACCTGACCTCGGTGACCGCCGTGCTCGTCCTGGTCTTCCCGACCGGCCGCTTCCTCCCGGGACGCTGGCGGCCGGCGTCGTGGGTGGCGGTGCTCGCCCTCTTCCTCAGCGGTCTCGCCGTGATCGTGGCGCCGGCGGAGGGAGACCAGCGCATCGACGGCATCCCTGCCGGCATCGACCAGGACCCGACCTCGATCGGCGCCCTCGCCGGGCGCGGTCAGCAGGTCGCGTCGTTCGGGGTCGCCCTCGGCGTCGCGGCGTTCCTGTTCGCCCTGCTGACGGTCGTGGTCCGCTACCGCAGGTCCGAGGGCGTCGAGCGCGACCGCATGCGCTGGCTGCTGTGGAGCGTCTTCGTGATCGTCGCCGTGCTGCTGCTGAGCCTGATGTTCCCCCTGCCCGGCTCCGGGTACGCCGGCGCGTTCAGCGCCACCGTGCTGCCACCGACCGCCATGACGATCGCGATCGTCCGGCCGAGCCTGGCCCCGATCCAGGACCTGCTCGCCCGCACGGCCGTCCTCGCCGCCGTCCTCGCGGTCCTCGTGGTCGCCGACGCGATGGTCCTCGGCGCGCTCACCCTCGTCCTCGACGACGAGCTCAGCCAGGCCCAGGTCGTGGCGGTGGTGCTGGCCGTGGCCGTGCTGCTCTACGGTCCGTTGCGCCAGCGTCTCTCCGCCGCCGTACGACGCCTCATGCTCGGCGAGCGCACGAACCGGTACGACGTCGTGGCCGGCCTCGCCTCGACGCTCGAGACCACCGACGACAGCGCCGAGCAGCTCGCCGCGGTCGCCCAGGCGGTCGCCGGCGCGTTCGGCATCGCGTTCGTCAGCGTCGAGGTGGAGCGCGGCCACGGGGAGCGCCTCGTCACGACCTACGGCGAGCGCCCGGACCAGGTGCGCACCCTGCCGATCACCTACCGCGACGCCACCATCGGCAGCCTGGTGCTGCCGGCCCGCGGCCTGCGCAGCCGCCTCAGCGACCGCGACCAGGAGCTGCTCGGCGACCTGGTCCGGCAGGCGGCGACCGCCGCCCGCGCGAGCCAGCTCGCCGAGGAGGTGCAGCGCAGCCGCGAGCGCCTGGTCACCGCGCGCGAGGAGGAGCGGCGCCGGATCCGGCGCGACCTGCACGACGGCTTCGGGCCGGCGCTGAGCGGCATCGTCTTCCAGCTCGAGGCGGCGCGGATGACCGTCGACCGCGACCCCGGCCGTGCGCGGGAGCAGCTGGAGGCGGTGAGCACCCAGGTGCAGGACGTCGTCGCCGACGTACGACGCCTGGTGCACGACCTGCGCCCGCCGGCCCTCGACGACCGCGGCCTGGTGGGTGCCCTCCGCCAGCAGGCGGACACCCTCGCCCTCCCGGTGACGGTCGACGCGCCGGACGAGCTGGCGGGCCGGCTGCCCGCGGCGGTCGAGGTGGCGGCGTACCGGATCGCGGGGGAGGCGCTGACCAATGTCGCGCGGCACGCGGCGGCGTCCGGTGTCCGGCTGCGCATCGACCTCGCCGCCGACACCCTCCTCGTCGAGGTGGCCGACGACGGTGTCGGCATCGCCCCGGACCGGACCGCCGGCGTCGGCCTCTCCAGCCTGCGCGAGCGCGCCGCCGAGCTCGGCGGCACCACCACGATCACCAGCCCACCGGCCGGCGGCACCGTCGTCACGGCCCGACTCCCGCTGAGGACCCCCGCATGAGTGACCCCGTCCGCCCCATCAGTGTCGTCGTGGTCGACGACCACCAGATCGTCCGCGACGGGCTGGTCGCCCTGCTCGGCGCGCTCGAGGGCATCGAGGTGGTCGGCACCGCCGCCGACGGCCGGGAGGCGCTGCACGTCGTGCAGGAGGCGGCGCCCGACCTGGTCGTCATGGACATCCAGATGCCCCACCTCGACGGCATCGAGGCGACCCGCTTCCTCACCGGCCGCACGCCCGCGCTGCGCGTGGTGATGCTGACGATGAACGAGGACGACGACACGATCCTCGCCGCGATCCGGGCGGGTGCGTGCGGCTACCTGCTCAAGGGGGCCGGCGCCGACGAGGTGCAGCACGCGATCCGGGCGGCGGCTGCCGGCGGCATGGTGTTCGGTGCCAGCCTGGCCGCGCGGGTCGCCGCCTTCTTCGCCGGTGCGCTCGCGCAGCCGGCCGCGGCCGAGGAGGACGCCTTCCCCGAGCTCACCGAGCGCGAGCGCGACATCCTCCACCGCATCGCCGCGGGCCGCACCAACGACGAGATCGCCGGGGAGCTCTACGTCTCCAACAAGACGGTGCGCAACGCGGTCTCCGCGATCTACGCCAAGCTCCACGCCACCGGCCGCGCCGACGCGATCGTCAAGGCGCGGGAGGCGGGGTACGGCCGCGACTAGCCCCTCGGCACAATGGGGGGCATGTCGGACCAGGACCCGCAGGGGCACATCAAGACCAACGCGGCGAAGATCAACGAGCTCAACGACACGATCCGCTTCACGATGTGGTCGGTCTTCAAGCTCGAGCAGCCGCTCGGGGCCGACGAGGTCGTCCGCAAGGCCGAGCTCGCCGAGCTCGAGGCGCTGGCCGCCGAGCTGGCCGCCGAGGACGTCGTCATCCGGGGCGTGTACGACGTCGCGGGCCTCCGCGCCGACGCCGACCTCATGCTCTGGTGGCACGCCGAGACCAGCGACCAGCTCCAGGACGCCTACCACCGGCTGCGTCGTACCGCCTTCGGTGCGCGGCTCGCGCCGGTCTGGTCGCAGATGGCCCTGCACCGCCCGGCCGAGTTCAACCGCAGCCACCTGCCGGCGTTCCTCGCCGACGAGCGGGCCCACGCCTACGTCGCGGTCTACCCCTTCATCCGCTCCTACGAGTGGTACCTCCTCGAGGACGCCGAGCGCCGCCGCCTGCTCGCCGAGCACGGCCAGATGGCCCGCGACTACCCGGACGTCCGCGCCAACACCGTCCCGAGCTTCGCCCTCGGCGACTACGAGTGGATGCTCGCGTTCGAGGCCGACGACCTGACCCGGATCGTCGACCTGATGCGCCACCTGCGCGGCTCGGAGACCCGTCGCCACGTCCGCGAGGAGGTGCCGTTCTACACCGGGCGGCGCGTGTCGTTCGCGGACCTGGTCGCGCGCCTGCCCTGATCTGCCCATTCGTGCCTCGCCGAGGCACGGCGGCGCCTACCGTGACCGCATGGTGCGCATCGTCTCGGCCGTCCTGACAGCCTTCCTGCTCAGCCTTGGCCTCGCCGGCTGTGGGGAGCAGGAATCCACGGAGGCCGACGACGCGGACACCTTCGAGCCGTACACCCGCGAGACCCTTCTCGTCGCGATGGGGAAGGCGGTGGAGAGCCACCCGACCGTCCGCATGCAGTTCGAGGGCGCCGGCGAGAAGATGGATCTCCGCATGCGGATGGGTGGGGTCGACGAGGTCGCCATGTCCGGCACGATCGAGGGCGACGACGAGCCGTTCGAGATGATCCTGGTCGGGAGCGAGGTCTACGGCCGCGACCAGGGTGACGAGAAGTACATGCGCTTCCCGGACGACATCAGCGGACCGATCCTGGCCGACATGGGCGACATGTCGCCGCAGGGGATGATCGACGACATGCGCGACTCCATCGAGACGATGGAGTACGTCGGTGCCGAGACGCTCGATGGTGCCGAGGTCCAGCGCTACGACGTCACCGTGAGCCAGGCTGCGCTGGTCGAGAAGCTCGGGGCAAAGGCCAAGGGGCTCCGGGTCACCTACCGGATGTGGCTCGACGAGCGGGACCTGATCACCAAGATGACGGTCGCGGTGATGGGCGTCGAGATGGTTGCGACCATGAGCGAGTGGGGCGAGCCGTTCGACGTGAAGGCGCCGCCCGCGTCGCAGGTCGAGGCCTTCCCGGGCGCCTGAGCGGGCGCGACGAGTTCGAGATGGCCGGCACGCTCAGGGTCGGTGAGGACGAGCTCGAGATGATCGTGGCGGACGGCCGGGCGTACGCCCGGACCC
Source organism: Nocardioides sp. Root240 (assembly GCF_001428825.1). Taxonomy (GTDB): domain Bacteria; phylum Actinomycetota; class Actinomycetes; order Propionibacteriales; family Nocardioidaceae; genus Nocardioides. The sequence continues at coordinate 106,948 of NZ_LMIT01000014.1, forward strand.
CGGGCGAGGAGCGGTGCCGCTTCCTGTCGCGGGATGCCTGTCGGACTGGGGCGGGGACGTCGACATCGAGGCGCCACCGGCCTCTCTGGTCGACGTGCGTTGAGCAGTAGTTTGCAAACTCTATTGACTTAGTGCACTATGGAGCCATGACCGGCCTCCTCCTCGTCGTACGCGCCACGTCGGGTGCCGGCGGGCGCTGTTGTCGCTGCTGTTGATCCCCGCCTGATCCAGCAACCGACCACACTCCTTGAGGAACCCCGATGACCCAGCTCGCCGTCCTGCCCCTGCTCGAGGTCGTGCGTGACCACGCCGCCGACCCCGACCTGCTGCACCTGCTCGACCACGACCCGCAGGAGCGCTCGTGGATCCGCCTGCTCACGACCGAGGACTACGAGCTCTGGCTGATCTCGTGGCCGCCCGGTGCTGCCACCGACTGGCACGACCACGGGTCGTCCTCCGGGGCGTTCACCGTCCTCGAGGGCCGGCTCACCGAGCACACCTTCGACGGCGGGCTGCAGCTCGTGGACGTGGGCGTGGGGGACGGCAAGGCATTCGGCGCGGGTTACGCACACGACGTCCGCAATGCCACCGACCGGCCCGCGCTCTCGCTCCACGCCTACTCCCCGCGGCTCACCACGATGACCCGGTTCCGCTTCCGTGGCGACCGGCTCGAGGCGCTCGGTGTCGAGCGCGCGGGGGAGGAGTGGTGACCGCGCTGTTCGCTACCGTCGTCGACATGCAGCGCGAGCAGAAGCGGCAGGTCGCCCGCCCCGCCCCGCGGTACGACGGCGTCGACGCCCTCCTCGCCGACGCCCGCTCGCGGCTCGACCGGATCACGGCCCGTGCCGCCTTCCAGGAGCTGATCACGCTCGACGCGCTGATCGTCGACATCCGCCCGGCCGCCCAGCGCGCCGCCGAGGGCGAGGTCGCCGACTGGCTGCCGCTGCGGGTGATCGAGCGCAACGTGCTCGAGTGGCGCTTCGACCCGCGCAGCGACGCGCGGATCCCGGAGGCGACCTACGACCGACGGGTGATCGTGCTGTGCCAGGAGGGCTACACCTCCTCGCTCGCCGCCGACGCCCTGCAGGGCCTCGGCATCCACCGCGCGACCGATGTGATCGGCGGGTTCGCCGCCTGGCGGGCGGCGGGCATGCCGGTGGCCGGCGTCGCCGCGTGAGTGGCTGAGTACGCTCGTAGGCATGGGATACGAGGTCGAGAAGACGGACGAGGAGTGGCGCGCGACGCTGTCTCCCGAGGAGTACCAGGTGCTCCGCAAGGCCGGCACCGAGCGTGCGTTCACCGGTGAGTACACCGACACCGAGACGACCGGTGTCTACCGCTGCAAGGCCTGCCAGGCCAAGCTGTTCGAGTCCGACACGAAGTTCCACTCGGGCTGCGGCTGGCCCAGCTTCTACCAGCCGATCAGCGACACGGTGGAGTACATCGAGGACACCTCGCACGGCATGAAGCGGGTCGAGGTGCGCTGCGCCAACTGCGGCTCGCACCTGGGCCACGTCTTCCCCGACGGCTACGGCACGCCCACCGGTGACCGCTACTGCATCAACTCGGTCAGCCTGACGCTGGAGCCCAAGGAGGGCTGATCTCGCCGTACGACGGCGGTCCGACTTGACGGACACCGGACTTGCAAATGAGAATCATTCTCATGTTGATCAAGTCCGGTGTCCTCGTCGTCCTCTCCTCCCTCGCCTCGGCGAGCCTCGTCGCCTGCGGCGCGGAGTCGTCCCCGTCCTCCTCGCCCGATCCGTCGAAGGAACCGGCGGAGCAGGCGGTCGGGACGGAGGTCTCCGCGCCGCAGCCGCGTCTTGCCCTGTCGTACGACGGCGGCGTGCTCGTGCTCGACGCGACCGACGGCGAGGTGCTGCTCGACCAGGAGGTCGACGGCTTCGTCCGTCTCAACCCGGCGGGGGACGGGCGGCACGTGCTGGTCTCGGCGACCGGCGGCCTGACCGCGCTCGACACGGGCGCGTGGACCGACGAGCACGGTGACCACGGGCACTCCTGGACCACGGCACCGCGGCTGACCGACTTCACGATCGCGGCGACGGAGCCCGGGCACGTCGTACCGCACGACGGACGGACGACGGTGTTCGACGACGGCACCGGCGCGATCACCGCCTTCGACCCGGCAGACCTCGCGGACGGTGTCCCGGAGCTGGAGACCTTCCGGGCCCAGGAGGCGCACCACGGCGTCGCGGTCCAGGACGGCCACGGCAACCTGCTGATGACCGTCGGCGACGAGGAGTCGCGCTCCGGCATCCGGCTGGTGACCGCCGCCGGCAACGAGCTGGCCTCCTCCGACGAGTGCCCCGGCGTGCACGGCGAGGCCTTCGCCGGTGACGTCGCGCTGTTCGGCTGCGAGGACGGGGTGCTGCTCGTGGACGGCCGCGAGATCACCAAGGTCGACGCCCCCGACGCCTACGGCCGGATCGGCAACCAGGCCGGGCACGCGACCTCGCCCTACGTGCTCGGCGACTACAAGGTCGACCCCGACGCCGAGCTGGAGCGACCGACGCGCGTCTCGGTGATCGACACCCGCGACGCCTCGCTGCGCCTGGTCGACCTGCCCGCCAGCTACACCTTCCGCTCCCTCGGTCGGACGCCGGACGGCGACGCCCTGGTGCTCGGCACCGACGGCCACCTGCATGTCATCGACGTCAGGCGCGCGACGGTCGTCGCCTCCGTCCCGGTCACTGCCTCCTGGCGCGAGCCGCTGGACTGGCAGCAGCCGCGTCCGCTCCTCGAGGTGGTCGGCGGCACGGCGTACGTCACCGAGCCTGCGACCCGGCAGGTCCACGTGGTCGACCTCGCGACCCGCAAGGTGGTCGACTCCCTCGACGTGCCGCAGGTGCCGGTCGAGCTCCGCGCGGTCAGCGGCTGAACCCCCAGCCGTGTCCTCGTGCGGTACTAGGCTCGCCGCATGGCGAAGACCGCTGCGGCGATGGTGCAGGCCGGCGAGCGCGAGGTCCGGGTGTCCAGCCCGGACCGCGTGATCTACGAGGCGACCGACCGCACGCCGGAGGTCACCAAGCTGATGGTGGCGCAGTTCTTCGTCGCCGTGGAGGACGGGCTGCTGCGCGCGCTGCGCGACCGGCCGACCGCGCTGGAGCGCTGGCCGGACGGCTACCGCGAGGGCTTCCGCCTCTCCACCGGGTACGGCGACGACGGCGAGGGTTTCTACCAGAAGCGGGTCCCCAAGGGCGCTCCCGACTACCTCGAGCCGGTCGGCATCACCTTCCCCTCCGGCCGCACCGCGGAGGAGATCTGCGTGACCGAGATCGCCGTGCCCGTGTGGTGCGCGCAGATGGGCACGCTGACCTTCCACCCCTGGCCGGTACGACGCTCCGACGTCGACCGCCCCGACGAGCTCCGCATCGACCTCGATCCCCAGCCCGGCACGGGGTTCGGTGACGCGGTCCGCGTCGCGGGGGTCGCCGACGAGCTGCTGCGCGAGCTGGGGCTGGTCGGCTTCCCGAAGACGTCGGGCAACCGTGGTGTCCACGTCTACGTGCGGATCGAGCCGCGGTGGTCCTTCGAGGACGTGCGGCACGCCGCGATCGCGTTCGGCCGCGAGCTGGCCCGGCGCGACGACCAGGTCACCACGGCGTGGTGGAAGGAGGAGCGGGGTGAGCGGATCTTCGTCGACTTCAACCAGAACAACCGCGACCGGACCATCGCGTCGGCGTACTCCCTGCGACCGAAGCCGGGGGCGCCGGTGTCGACGCCGATGACCTGGGCCGAGCTCGCGACGGTCACCGACCCGCGCGACTTCAACCTGTTCACGGTCACCGAGCGGGTGGCCGACGGCGATCCGTGGTCCGGGATCGACGACACGTCGTACTCCCTCCAGCCGCTGCTGGACCTCTGGCAGCAGCAGGTCGACGCGGGGGAGGGCGAGCTCAACTTCCCGCCGGACTACCCGAAGATGGCGGGCGAGCCACCGCGGGTGCAGCCGTCGAAGAAGGTCGCCGAGCACTGGGACGAGCAGGGCAACCGGGTCGAGGGGACCTGACTCACCGCTCCGGCACGTCGTCGACGCGCAGGTGGGCCCGGTTCGTGGCCCGCCAGTCGGCGAGCGCCGCCGCCCACTGCAGCGCCGCCAGCGGTACGTCGTCGGGCAGGGTCCGCCCACCTCGGCGCAGCCGCCGGATCATCGCCGCGGACAGCAGGCCGAGCACCACCTCGTCCGCCAGCACCGCCTCGACCATCGGCGCGATCGCACTGCGCCGGGTCTGGCTCCGCGGCCGCTCGGGCGTCTTCGGCAGTCCGTCGTTGGTCGACGGCATCGGACCCACCCGGGGGTGCAGCGCGGCGAGCAGGCCCCGGTAGAAGGTGTGGTCCGTCTTCGCCGCGACCGGTACGGCGAGGGCGGTGCGCAGCACGGCCGGGTCCATGAACGGCAGCAGCACCGCCGCCTCCGGTGCGAACAGGCGCATCGGTGAGGGGGCGATCACCCGCGACGTCCGCACGGCGAGCGCGCGCAGGACGTACTCCGAGGGGTGGCCCGACCACCGGTCGCCGGTGGCCGTCATCTGCTCGCGCGCTGCGTCGGCCCACCGCTGCGCGAGCGCGGGAGCCAGCGGTCGGCGCGCCGTGATCCGCCCGCCGCCCAGCGCGTGGAGCTGCAGGTCCAGCCGCTCGTCGCGCGACGGCGCCGCGAGCAGCGCGGCGTCGGTGAACAGGTTGCGCAGCAGCACGTCGCCGCCCAGGCCGTCGACCACGGGACCGGAGAGGTGACGCACCCGGCTCGCGAGCGGGCCGAGCCAGGTGTGCATCCAGGTGAGGTGCTCGACCCGCGCCAGCAGGTTCGGGCGGTGCCGCCCCCAGGAGTGGCCGCCCGACGGCACGACCCGGTGCTCGAGGCGCAGTGCCTGCGCCACTGCTCGCGCGATCTCGACGTCGTGGCCCACGCCGGTGTCCGGGTCGACGGTCCAGGCGGTCGGCCGCCGGGTCCGGTTGCGGACCATGGCGAGCGCGATCAGCCGGGAGTCCCAGCCGCCGCTCAGGGTCACGTGGTGCGGGGTACGGGTGAGCGGGCCCGGGACGGCGCGCCGGAAGGCCGCCGCCACCTCGCCGATCCCCGCGGCGGGAGCCTCGTCGCCGAGCCACGCCGGGGATTCGTGGTGGTGGGCGATCCCGGTGGCGTCGGCGGTGATCGAGCCGCCGTACGGGAGGCGGTGGACCTGCCGGAACGGCGTGGCCGTCCCGATGAACCCGCCGAAGGCCAGGCTCGTGCCCCAGCCGTCCCAGTCCGTGTCGAGGCCGGGTGCCAGGTCGCGCAGCGGGGCGATGCGGGTCGCGAAGTACGTCGTACCGCCGATCGAGCGGTGGAAGACGTCGTGCAGGCCCGACAGGTCGGTGTGCAGGCGGGCGCCGTCCGCGGAGGCCCAGAGCCCGGCCAGCCCGAGCTCGTGGGCGGCGTCGCGCCAGTCGGCCGGGCGGCGGCGGTCGATCACGTAGCGGCCCCAGGTCCAGGCGCTCGCGGACCGGTCGAGCAGGGGAGCGGTGGACGCGGCGACCGCGTGGTGGGGCCCGGACGCCTCGGCGGTCAGCTCGACGGGTGCGGCGGCGCGCAGGCGCGCCCACAGTGCGGTGTCGCCGGGGCCGACGTACCCGCAGACGAACGGGGTCGCCCGGAACACCTCGTTCGTGTCGGGGGGAGCCACCGGCGGACTGTAGCCAGACCGCGGGGGCCCCGTCTCACAAACCGCGAACCACGGCGACCTCGCACAACCGTGCGAGATCGCTGCGCACCCGTGGGTCCAGTCCGGGGACGGCGTCCGCGACCAGCAGGTGCACGCCGCAGCGGACCGTCTGGCCCGGGTGCGGGAGGCCGAGATCGGGGGCCATCGCCACCGCGCTCTCGCAGAGGTCGACGACCCGGTCCCGCTCGATCGCGGACAGGCACGTGCCCGCGAGCGCCTCGAAGAGGCGGACGTCGAGGGTGTGCAGGGCCGACATGACCGATCAACGACCGGCCGTGGCCGGCTGTTACGCCTCCCCTCGCACTGGGTTCAGGACTGGTCGTGCTCCAGCAGGTGGAGGACGGGTACGCCGAGCTTGCGGCGGGCCCGCGAGGTCCAGTCGACGTGGAAGAACTCGGCCACCAGGTGCGGTCGCGTCAGGATGATCGCCTCCCGGCCGTCGACGTCCTTGACCTTGCGGGTCAGCGCGTCCACCGGCGGGTCGGTGACGATGGTGCGGCTCCCGATGTGGGCGCCGGCTGCGGCCAGGACCTCCACCGTGGAGGACAGGTCGCGCTCGGCCTGCTCGCGGTACTCCTCGCGCAGGTGGTCGATCTCGTCGGGCGAGGGCGTCATCGGCGGCGCGATCAGGTCAGCCCCGCCGATCACCCCGAGCGAGGCCTCCACGGCTGCGGCGGCGTCGGCCATCGGCAGCAGCAGGTGGTAGACCACCTCGATGGTCGGGTCGTCGTCGAGCTCGAGGTGCAGCGCCCGGACCTGGGCGGCGTCGGCGGCCGTGAGGGCCTGCTCGACGAGCAGGACGACGTCGTAGGGCTCTTCCCGGGGAGCGGGCTCGGTGCTCATGGCTCCATCCTGCCCCTCCGGTGGGCGGCGGTCCACGACCGACCCGCGTCAGCCGCCGAGGACGTCCGCCAGGTCGTACTTCACCGGCTGCTCGAGCTGGTCGTAGCCGCACGACTCCGGGTCGCGGTCCTCGCGCCAGCGCTTGAAGTGCGCGGTGTGCCGGAAGCGCGAGCCCTCCATGGCGTCGTACTTGACCTCGATGACGCGCTCGGGACGCAGCGGCGTGAACGACAGGTCCTTGCCCTGGCTCCACCGGCTCTGCGTGCCCGGCTGGCGGCCGGGGTTGGCGACGAGGAACTCCTGCCAGCGCCCCCACGGGTGCTCCTCGATCGGGACGACGAGCGGCTGCAGCTCGTGCCACAGCTCCGCGCGCCGCGCGGCCGTGAAGCTCGCGCTGACGCCGATGTGCTGCAGCTCGCCGTCCGCGTACAGGCCCAGCAGCAGGCTGCCGATCAGCGGGTTCCCGGGCGTGCTGGTCTTGTGCTCGCGGTAGCCCGCCAGCACCACGTCGGCCGTCCGCTCGTGCTTGATCTTCAGCATGGTGCGGGCGTTCTCGGCGTACGGCGCGCTCAGCGGCTTGGCGACGACGCCGTCGAGACCCGCCCCCTCGAACTGGTGGAACCACTCCTCGGCGACCGCGGGATCGGTGCTGGTCCGTGTCAGGTGGCAGCGGCCCGTGTCGGCGCCGAGGTGGGCGAGCGCCTCCTCGAGGGCCGCGCGCCGCTCGGCGAAGGGCCGGTCGACGTACGACTCGTCGCCGAGCGCCAGCAGGTCGAAGGCCACGAAGTCCGCCGGCGTCTGCTCCGACAGCAGCGTGATCCGCGAGACCGCCGGGTGGATCCGCTCCTGGAGGACCTCGAACTGCAGCCGCCCCTTGCCGTCGTCGCCGTCGAGGGCCACGAAGATCTCGCCGTCGAGGACGCACCGCTCCGGCAGCTCCGCCCGCGCGGCCTCGACCAGCTCGGGGAAGTAGCGCGTCAGCGGCTTGGTGTTGCGGCTCGCCAGCTCCACCTCGTCGCCGTCCTTGAACAGGATGCAGCGGAAGCCGTCCCACTTGGGCTCGAAGCTGAGCCCCAGCGGGTCGTGCTTCGCCGGATCCGGTACGCCGGACACGGCCTTCGCGAGCATCGGCCGGACGGGCGGCATCACGGGGAGGTCCACGCACCTGAGACTAGTCAGGACGCCGACACTCATCGCTCGACCGCGTCGTCCGGCCGGCGCCGGTCAGGGCTTGGTGAGGCTCACGTAGGTGCTGCCGGTGCACGACGCCGGGGAGGCGCCGTACTGGAAGCAGCCGCGGACCTCGAGCAGCACGGGACCGGTCAGCTTGCCGGTTCCGTAGGTCTCCTGGGTCGCGTTCCACGTCAGCACACCGGTCGTGGAGCGGCCGGTGCCGAGGACGGCGCCGGTCCAGGCGGTGCCGTCGCTGGTGGTGAGCTTCGCGGCCGTACGCCAGGGCGTGGTGCCGGCGACGCGCCACTCCAGGGTGGCGCCGGTCGCTCCGGCCGGGCCGGAGAACTCGACGGGGAAGGACGTCGACGAGGCGGTCCAGATCGTGGGCTTCGCGAGGGCCGGCGCGCCGGTGCCGTACGAGAACGTGACCGGCTCACCGACGTTGCCGGCGCGGTCGACCGGGGTGACCTTCAGGACGTGCCACCCCGGGGCGGGCGTGTAGGTCTGGACCTTGTCGCCGGAGGTGTTGGCGCCGACGGAGTTGGTCACGCCGTCGTAGTCGAGGTGGAAGGCACCGGTGTCGGCCGAGCCGTCCATGGTGATCGTGTCGGAGGCCGGCACCGTGGGCGTCCATGCGCCGTCGGTGAACTGGGCCGACGTGAGGGTGACGGTGGGAACGACGGTGTCGACGGTGATGCTCTTGCTCGCCGCGAAGGCCGAGCGGATGCCGATGTCGTCCACGCCCCAGACGTTGACGGTGTAGGCGCCCTCGTCGAGCGTGCCGGCGGGGACGTCGACGGTCGCGGCCTCGCCCGAGGCGACGGCGGCGCTGGAGCCGGACCACACGAGCGTGGTGCCCTTCAGGACCTCGAAGTGGCCCTTGACCTCTCCGCCGTCGGGGTCGCTCACGACGGCCGACAGCGTGGGGGTCCTCGACGTGACGAAGTTGCCGTACTCGTTGGGCGTCACGGCGAGGCCGGTCGGGATCGCGGGCGGTGCGCTGATGGTGACGGTCAGCGTCGGCGCCTTGGCCGGGTCGCTGTTCTCCAGGGAGCGGTACAGGCGGTAGCTGCCGTTGGCGCCGGGCTTGACGGACGCGAGCTGGACGCCGTGGTTGGCGGCGCCGCCGGTCCAGGCCTTCACGATCGCGGTCGCGTCGAAGTCGACGACGCCCTCGGCGACGCAGCCGGTGAAGCCCCGGGCCTTGTCGTTCGTCGAGGCGCCCGCGGTGGCGACGGTCGGCTGGGTGCCCCAGGTCATGGTCGTGAGCGACCAGGCCTTGGTCACCTGCGACATCCGGATCGCGTTGCCGGAGCAGGAGCCGGCCGAGAAGTTCGACAGGCCCACCTTGGCGTCGACGACCCAGCTCGGCTGGACGTCGCCGAGGGCGGTCGTGTCGAAGCGCAGGTAGGACTTCGCCTGGTTGACGCCGGAGTTCTTCGTGCCGACGCGGAGCTCGGGCGAGGCCGGCTGGCTCTTCGGCGTCAGGCCGCTCTGCACCCATGTGTCACCGGTCGCAGTCAGGACGACGGTCCGGGCGCCGGAGCTCGCGGCGGGGTCCTCGACCGGCGCCGGCTCGGCCGACGAGCCGGACGCGAGGCCGAGCTGCAGGCCCCCGAGCGCGAGCGAACCGAACGCGGCGAGCACCATGCCGCGCTGCAGACGACCGGCGCGGCCGGACCCGGGAACGTCACGACGGACCATGACTTCTGCACCTGACTGTTGACGAGCCTCCTCCGCGGACGCCCACGCGTCCGGCTCGTGACCCGGACCCTAGGTCGTCACCCGGGACGATGTCCCGGTTTTGGTGACACCGCGCGAGATTTGCCAAAAAGTGCCAGACATCCTGGAAAGACGGCATGCGGTGTTGATCGAACAGGAAGATTTCCTGTCTAATGGGATCCATGACGGATGTTCTTTCGCTGACTGACCACCTGACCGCCGGCGCCGACGCCGTGGTGGCCCATCCGGCCTGGCGGGCGCTGAAGGACGACGTCGAGCAGATCCGCGCCTGGCAGCTCGCCGACGGCTCCGTCGACCTCGCCGCCGAGGCGGTCCCGGACCGCGAGGTCGTGGCCGACGCGGTGGCCCGGGTGGTCGCGTCCGTCGAGGCACTCTCGCCGCTGCTGCCGCACGACGCGGCGTACCACCGGGCGCTCGTCGCGGACCTGCGCCGCTGGGCCGATGCCGGCTTCGGCGTCCCGGACTTCCTCGACTCGCTGCTCGCCTTCCAGCCGGCGGCCGAGCGCGTCGACGGTCGCCAGCACCTCGTCGTCTTCCCGATGTACACCCAGAACGGCAACCCGGACCGCAACCTCGAGGCCGTCGCCTTCCGGATGGTGTGGCCGGAGTGGCTCGCCGACCTCGAGGCCACCCGCTACGACAACCCGCTGTTCTGCGGCATCGCCTTCGAGGACTTCACCAGCGGCTACGACACCAACTCGGCGGTGCTCTTCCCCGAGACCGTCGCCGTGCGCGAGGCGCCCGAGCGGTTCAGCTGGGGCGGCATCTTCTGCGACCGCGAGGCGGCCCGCTTCCGCCGCGTCGGCACCGCCGCCGTCGACCTGCTCGGCGTCGAGCTGCCCGACGAGGTCCGCGGCCTGCTCGAGGACCAGCAGCGCAGCCAGGACGCGTTCGTGCTGTGGGACATGATCCACGACCGCGCGCACAGCCACGGCGACCTGCCGTTCGACCCGTTCATGATCAAGCAGCGCCAGCCGTTCTGGATGTACGGCCTGGAGGAGCTGCGGTGCGACCTGACGGCCTTCAAGGCGGCCGTCGAGCTCGAGGCCGAGGGCAACGCGGTCGCGGCCGACGCGCAGCACGCGATCCTGCTCGACCGGATGTTCCGCTTCCCGGTCACGGGCGAGCGCGCGCGCAACTACGACGGCCTCGGCGGCCAGCTGCTGTTCGCCTACCTCCACCAGCACGACGCGATCCGCTGGACCGACAACAAGCTCCGCATCGACTGGGACCTCGCGCCCCAGGTGACCAACGCGCTGTGCGGCGAGATCGAGCAGCTCTACCGCGACGGCATCGACCGGCCCAAGATCGTGCACTGGCAGGCCGCCTACGCACTGGTCAGCCGCTACCTCGCCCCGCACCCCGCCTCGAAGTGGGCCCGCGGCGCCGAGGCGCTCGACTTCTCCCGGCAGCCGCGCGAGCTCGTCGACGACGTGCTGCCCGACGAGTTCCCGCTCAGCATGTTCTTCGAGGCGCTGGCCAAGAAGCTGAAGACCGTGATCGCGGAGACCCGCGGCATCACCGCCGCCGCATGACGCGCGTCATCGCCGTCGCCGGAGCGGGCGGTCCCGCCGGGCGGGCCGTCGTACGACGGCTGGCCGAGGCGGGCGCCGTCGTCGCAGCCGCCGATGCCGACCAGGCGCGTCTCGACGAGGCGGTCGCCCGAGTGGGGGACGGCCGTCTCGTCGAGGGGCAGGTCGTCGACCTGCTCGACGCCGACGCGACCCGCGCGTGGATCGACGGCGTCGTCGCGCGGCACGGTCGCCTCGACGGGCTCGTGCACCTCGTCGGCGGCTGGCGCGGGGGCAAGGGCCTGACCACGGAGGCGCTCGACCACTGGGCCGTTCTCGAGCCGCTCCTCGTCCGCACGCTCCAGCACACCTCGCTGGCCTCGCAGCAGGCCCTCGTGGCAGCGGATGGCCGGTTCGTGGTGGTCAGCGCCTCCGGTGCCGGCGCACCGACGGCCGGCAATGCGTCGTACGCCGCCGCGAAGGCCGCCGCCGAGGCGTGGACCCTCGCGCTCGCCCACGCCTTCGGCCGGTCCGGCGGGGACGCCGCCGCTACGATCCTGGTGGTCAAGGCCCTGCTCGACGACGCGATGCGCGCTGCCCGCCCGGGCGCCGCCTTCGACGGCTTCACCCACGTCGACGACCTGGCCGAGACGATCGCCGGTCTGTGGGACCGGCCGAGCGGCGAGCTGAACGGAGAACGACTGTGGCTGACGCCGCGAACCTGACCACCTTCCCGACCGCGGCGCGGCTGCGCCACGACCCGGAGACCCGCCAGTTCGCCAGCGACAACTACGCCGGCGTGCACCCCGAGGTGCTGGCCGCGGTCGCCCTGGCCAACGGCGGCCACCAGGTGTCGTACGGCGAGGACGCCTACACCGAGCACCTCCAGGTGATCATGGCCGGCCTGTTCGGCGACGGTGTCGAGGCCTACCCGGTGTTCAACGGCACCGGCGCCAACGTCGTGGGCCTCCAGGCGCTCACCGACCGCTGGGGCGCGGTGATCTGCGCCGAGACCGCCCACATCAACGTCGACGAGGGCGGCGCACCCGAGCGGATGGGTGGCCTCAAGCTGCACACCGTCGCGACGCCCGACGGCAAGCTCACCCCCGAGCTCGTCGACCGCCACGCGTGGGGCTTCGACGACGAGCACCGGGCGATGCCCCAGGTCGTCTCGATCACCCAGTCCACCGAGCTCGGCACCCTCTACACGCCCGGCGAGGTGCGCGCGCTCGCCGAGCACGTCCACGGACTCGGCATGCGCCTGCACCTGGACGGCGCCCGGCTGGCGAACGCGGCCGCCGCGCTCGACGTACCGGTCCGGGAGTTCACCTCCGACGCTGGCGTCGACGTGCTCTCCTTCGGTGCCACCAAGAACGGCGCGCTCGCCGGCGAGGCCGTCGTCATCCTGGACCCCGACGGGGTCAGCCACCTCAAGCACCTGCGCAAGATGTCGATGCAGCTGGCCAGCAAGATGCGCTTCGTCTCGGTGCAGTTCGAGGCGCTGCTCGCCGACGGCCTGTGGCTGCGCCTCGCCGGCCACGCCAACGCGATGGCGCAACGCCTCGCCGCCGGCGTCCGCGAGATCGACGGCGTCGAGCTGCTGTACCCCACCCAGGCCAACGGCGTCTTCGCGCGGCTGCCCCACGACGTCAGCCGCCGGCTGATGGAGCGGCACCGGTTCTACTTCTGGGACGAGGCCGCCGGCGACGTGCGCTGGATGTGCTCCTTCGACACCACCGAGGACGACGTCGACGCCTTCCTCGGTGCCTTGCGCGAGGAGATGGGGCGGGCCTGAACGGGCAGGCTGGAGCCGGTGACAGGATTTGAACCCGCGACATCCTCTTTACAAGAGAGGCGCTCTACCAACTGAGCTACACCGGCGTGCGCCTCGGTGAAGGAAACGCGCGACCATCCTAGTCAGCGCAGCTGCCGCACCTCGAACCGCTCCGCCGGTACGGCGATCGCCTCCTGCGCTCCCACGAGCTGCAGCTCCCGCGTCCCCGCGGCGAGGGTCTCCTCGAGCACCCCGAACACCGAGGCGGTCGTCCGTCCGAGCGCGACCGCGGGCGAGCCCGACTCGAGCAGGTGGGCCAGGTAGAGGGCGGCGGTCAGGTCGCCGCCGCCGTTCGGGGCGATGGGGAGCAGGGGAGTGGTGACGGCCCAGGCGCCGGCGTCGGAGACGGCGAGGACGTCGAGGGTGTCGGTGTCGTCGTACCGGACCGAGGTGACGAGCACGTCGCGCGGGCCGCGGGCGCGCACGGCGTCGACGGCCGCGAGGACCTCGCCGGGGGTGCGCGCCTCGCGGCCGGCGAGGAACTCGAGCTCGAAGTGGTTGGGCGTCAGCACGTCGGCGTGCGGCAGCACCTCGTCGCGCAGGAGCTCGGGGATGCCCGGGCGGACGAACACGCCGCGGCCGACGTCGCCGATGACCGGGTCGCAGCAGTAGACGGCGGAGGGGTTGGCCGCCTTCACGCGCGCGACCGCGTCGAGGATGACCGCGCCCATGGCCGGGTCGCCCTGGTAGCCGGAGAGCACCGCGTCGCAGGTCGGCAGGACGCCGCGCTCCTCGATGCCCTCGATGACCGAGGCCACGTCGGCGGGGGCGAGCAGGGGGCCGCGCCAGGCGCCGTACCCGGTGTGGTTGGAGAAGTGGACGGTGAAGACGGGCCACACCTCGTGCCCGAGGCGTTGCAGCGGGAAGACCGCGGCGGAGTTGCCGACGTGGCCGTAGGCGACCGAGGACTGGATGGACAGGATCCGCACCCGGCCATCATCGCGCGCCCCCGCCGCGGATCGGGAAAGTGAAACACTTTCGTGAAGAAACTAGAACGCGTTACAGTGGCACCGCCGGGCCCCCTATGACCCCGGTCACCCCGAGCGAAGGATGGGAAGCGCCGATGGCGAAGCGTGTGGCAAGCAAGGATCTGCGCAGCAACGAGGCCGACTACGTGGTGGTGGGCTCCGGCAGCTCGGGGGCGATCGTCGCCGGTCGCCTCGCCCAGTCCGGCGCGAGCGTGATCCTGCTCGAGGCGGGCAAGTCCGACGACAAGGGCCTGCACGGCTACATGTCCAAGGTGCCCGGCATGATCGGCCCGATGCACTCCGAGCCCAAGCTCGAGCGGCTCTTCGACTGGGGCTACCGCTCGGTGCCGCAGGAGGGTCTCGACGGTCGCCGGATGCCGGCCCCGCGCGGCAAGGTCGGTGGCGGCTCGTCGTCGGTCAACGGCATGGTCTACGTGCGCGGCAACCGGGCCAACTACGACTCGTGGGCCGCCGAGGGCAACGTGGGCTGGGACGCCGACAGCGTCAACGCGGCCTTCAAGCGCTACGAGGACTTCGAGGACGGCGAGAACGAGTTCCGCGGCGCGGGCGGGCCGATCAAGATCACCCGCAACAAGACGCCGCAGGAGGCCACCCTCCAGTTCATCCAGGCCACGTCCGACACCCTCGGCGTGAAGGTCAACGACGACTACAACGGGGCCGACCAGGAGGGCATCTCCCGGATGCAGCAGAACGCTGCCGACGGCCTGCGCTACTCCTCGACCCGTGGCTACGTGCACCACCTCAACCCGCGCACCCTGGAGTTCCAGACCGAGGTCCACGTCGAGAAGGTCGTCATCAAGGACGGCCGCGCGACCGGCGTCGAGGTGCTGGACGAGGGCAGGAAGGGCGGCACCCGCCGGTTCATCAAGGCGGGCAAGGAGGTCATCCTCTCGGCCGGCTTCATCAACACCCCGCAGCTGCTGATGCTCTCCGGCATCGGCCCCGCCGACCACCTCTCCTCGCTCGGCCTCACCGTCGTCCAGGACCTCCCGGTCGGCGACAACCTCCACGACCACCTGTTCCACCCGATGTCCTTCCACGTGCCGTCGGTGACGTACCGCGGCAACCCGTGGACCTTCGCCAAGGGCACGGCGCGCAACGTCGTGGGCCGCAAGTCCTTCCTCGACAACTCGGTGTTCGAGTCGGTCGGCTTCATCCGCTCCGGGCTGGCCACCGACATCCCGGACATCCAGCTGCACGCGCTGCCGTGGACCTACCCGAGCCCCAACCAGGACGAGCCGATCCGGCACATGCCCGACCCGCGTCCCGGCCTGACGGTGTTCTCGACGCTGATCTACCCCAAGAGCCGCGGCACGATCCGGCTCGCGTCGGCCGACCCGCACGCCGCGCCGCTCATCGACTACGGCTTCTTCCGCCACCAGGACGACGTCGAGGTGCTCGCGCAGGGCACCGAGATGATCCGCGAGATCATGGCGTCGGCCGCCTTCGGCAGCGGCGTCAAGGCCGAGATCCACCCCGGCCCGTCGATCCCGAACGGCAAGGAGCTGCGGGTCGCGCTCAAGCAGCGCTCGACGTCGGTCTACCACGGCGTCGGCACCTGCCGGATGGGCGTCGACGAGCGCGCCGTCGTCGGCCCGGACCTGAAGGTCCGCGGCGTCGAGGGCCTCCGCGTCGCCGACGCGTCGATCATGCCGAGCATCACCGGCGGCAACACCAACGCCCCCTGCTACATGATCGGCGAGAAGGCTGCCGAGATCATCCTGGGCGGAGCGAACTGGTGACCGGCACGACGACGACGCCGCTGCAGCGGCCGGCCTCCGTCACCGACGAGCTGCTCGAGCGGCTCGTCGCCCGGGTCCCCGGGCGCACCGGGGCGACCTGGAAGCTCACCGAGGTCTACACCGGCGAGGTGCTCGTCGAGCTCCCGCAGTCGACCGAGCAGGACATCGAGCAGGCCTTCGCCGACGCCCGCGCCGCCCAGGACCTCTGGGCGCAGTGGCCGGTCGAGAAGCGGCTCGAGGTCTTCGAGCGTGCGCACACGCTGCTGATCGACAACGCCCACACGACCGCTGACCTGATCCAGGTCGAGAGCGGCAAGAACCGGCGGATGGCGATCGAGGAGACCTGCGACCCGCCGATGGTGATGTCGTACTACCTCAAGCGCGCGAAGAAGCTGCTCGCGCCGGCCAAGCACGGCGGCCCGGTGCCCTTCCTGTCGAGCTCGACCGAGGTCCGCGTGCCCAAGGGTGTCGTCGGCATCATCGCGCCGTGGAACTTTCCGTTCGCGACGGGACTCTCCGACGCCATCCCGGCGCTGATCGCGGGCAACGCGGTCGTGGTCAAGCCGGACAACAAGACCGCGCTGTCGCCGCTCTTCGGCATCTCGCTGCTCGAGGAGGCTGGCCTGCCCAAGGGGCTTTTCCAGGTCGTGTGCGGCGAGGGCCCCGACATCGGCCCGACGCTGATCGACAACGCCGACTACGTCATGTTCACCGGCTCCACCGCGACCGGCCGCGTGATCGGCGAGCGCGCCGGCCGCAACCTGATCGGCTGCTGCCTCGAGCTCGGCGGCAAGAACCCGATGATCGTGCTCGACGACGTCAACGTCGAGGAGTGGGTCGAGGGCACCACCTTCGGTGTCTTCGGGAACACCGGCCAGATCTGCATGCACATCGAGCGGATCTACCTCCCCGAGAGCCGGTACGACGAGCTGAAGTCCGCATTCGTGGAGCGCGCCGCGAACCTGGTCATCGGGGCGGCGTACGACTTCGGGCCGGAGATCGGCTCGCTGGTCAGCCCCGAGCACCGCGACCGCGTCGCCTCGCACGTCGAGGACGCCGTCGCCAAGGGGGCCACGGTGCTCACCGGCGGTCGCGCGCGCCCCGACATCGGCCCGGCGTTCTTCGAGCCGACCGTGCTCGAGGGCGTCACCAAGGACATGCTGGCCGGCGCGACGGAGACCTTCGGCCCGGTCGTCGGGCTGTACCCCTACCGCACCGTCGACGAGGCGATCCACCTCGCCAACGACACCGACTACGGCCTCAACGCCTCGGTCTGGAGTGGCGACATCTCCCGTGCCGAGGCCGTGGCCGCGCGGATCGAGTCGGGCAACGTCAACATCAACGACGCGCTCGCGACGGCGTACGCCTCGAAAGCCTCGCCGTCGGGCGGCGTGAAGAACTCCGGCGTCGGCGCCCGCCACGGCGACCAGGGCCTGCTGAAGTACACCGACGCCAAGAACGTCGCGGTGCTGAAGAAGCAGGTCATGGGCCCGCGCCCCGGCCAGGGCTACGACGCCTACGTCAAGCAGATGCTGAGCTCGCTCAAGCTGATGCGCAGGCTGCGCGTGCGCTGAGCGAGCGCCCCGGGCGGACGGCCGGCGGCAGCGTGTGCGCCGGCCGTCCCGACCCGATCAGGCTTCGATGGCCTCGGTCTTCTCGGCGGCGCCGCCGATCTCGATCTTGCGCGGCTTGGCCCGCTCGGCGACGGGGATGGCGAGCCGCAGCACGCCGTTGTCGTAGCGCGCGTCGATGCGGTCCAGGTCGAGGTTGTCCCCGAGGACCAGCTGGCGCGAGAACTGCCCGTGCGTCCGCTCGGACGCCAGGCGCTGCCAGTCGCCGTTGCCGGGGACGCGCTCGGCCCTGATGGTCAGCACGTTGCGCTCGACGTCGATGTCGATGCTCTCGCGGCTCACGCCGGGGAGGTCGAACTCGAGGACGAACTCGTCGCCCTGGCGCCAGGCGTCCATCGCCATCGCGGCGGGGCGGTTCGTCGTCCCCGAGCCGGCGCCCAGGAGCTGGCCGGCCAGCCGGTCGAAGTCGCGGAACGGGTCGGTGGTGCGCAGCAACATGACATGTCTCCCTTCGGATGGTGCCGGGTCGTCTGCCCGGCTCTGGACCTGCAATGAATGTTATAGATAATCTGGACCTGTGAATCAAGCCCGGCGAGACCACCGACGCGGCGTCTTCGCGATCTCGGTCGCTGCGGACATGACGTCGCTCCAGATCCAGAACATCCGCGTCTACGAGCGCCGCGGACTCCTCGAGCCCGCGCGCAGCGAAGGCGGCACGCGGCTCTACAGCCCGGCGGACATCGAGACCCTGCACCGGATCCGCGACCTGCTGGCCGACGGGCTCAACCTCGCCGGCATCGCGCGGGTCCTCGAGCTGGAGCTGGAGGTCGCGCGGCTGCAGGCACAGGTGGCGCGACTGCGGGGCTGACGCCGGGGTCTGGACCGCCGCCGAGTGGGCACTGGTCGACCGGGAGGGTGGAAGGAGTCACCCGATGATCGACAACCTGCTGACCGTGCTGGGCGTGCTCGCCCTGGTCCTGGTCGTGCCCTCGGCGGCCTTCGTCGCCGCCGTCGCGCGGATGGGCCGGCGCCGTACGGCGGACTTCACGGCCGCGCGCCGCAGGCCGCACGTCATGCTCTGACGGGCTGCGTCGAGCCCGTCAGGCGACCTGCAGCGAGCGCTTCGACAGTCCCATCCAGAACCCGTCGACGACCTGCTCGCCCGGAGCGGTCGGGTCGCTGGCCGCGCCGAGGGTGACGAACAGTGGGCTGTAGTGCTCGACCGTCGGGTGGGCGTACGGCATGCCGGGCGCCTTGTCGCGGAAGGACGCCAGCTCGTCGACGTCCCCGCGGGCCATCGCCTCGCCGGCCCACGCGTCGAAGTCCTTCGACCAGCCGGGGGCGTCGGCGTCGATCTGCCACGACGTCAGGAACGGCAGGCCGTGGGTCAGGAAGCCGGAGCCGATGATCAGCACGCCCTCGTCGCGCAGCGGGCGCAGGCGGCGGCCGATCTCCATCAGCCGGCCCGGGTCGTGGGTCGGCAGCGACATCTGCAGGACCGGGATGTCCGCGTCGGGATACATGATCTTCAGTGGCACCCAGGCGCCGTGGTCGAGGCCGCGGGAGGTGTGCTGGTGCACCGGCTCGGTGCGCGGCATGATCGCGGCGACCTGGGCTGCGAAGGCCGAGGCGTCGGGCGTCTCGTAGGTCATCTGGTAGTACCGCGGCGCGAACCCGCCGAAGTCGTAGACCAGCGGCGCGGTGCTCGCCGAGAGCGACAGGGGAGCGGACTCCCAGTGCGCGCTGACGATCAGGATCGCCTTCGGTCGCGGCAGGTCCTGCGCCCACGAGGCGAGCTGGCTCGACCAGAGCGGGTCGTCGAGGAGCGGCGGCGCGCCGTGTCCGATGTAGAGGGCCGGCATCCGGTCGAGCGTGTCAGTCATGGTCACCTCAATAGTTGAAGCCTCAACTATATTCCCCGTGGTGTCGGTTGGGAAGGCCTGGTTCGGCGGCTTTCGCTGTTCCCACCCGTCACAAGTTTCACCGGCTGGCCGGTGAAACTGGCGAGCCTGGACGACAAAACTCACGCTTGGACGACGAAGTTTCGGCTCTTCTGCTGCATGTGTGGGT
>NZ_LMIT01000015.1:0-74792 GCF_001428825.1 Nocardioides sp. Root240
ACTGGGCCAACAACACCGTCACCGACTACGTTGAAACACCCGTCCCGACCGGGGCTGGTTCCAAGTAACCGAGCCTCCACGAAACCCGGGGCGATTCAATGAGAAGGTCAGGGGTTCGAATCCCCTCACCTCCACCAGCAAGCAAGAACCGGCAGGTCGNCTTTTCGGATCTGTCGCGCCGGGAGTTGCACGGGCGGGATGCACCGTGCTGGGGCGGTCTCGCTTACCCCGGGCATACCTCCGTCCGGTGGTGAAGCCGCGGAGGGCCTCCCGGGTGCTCCGGCCGAGGCGGTCCGAGGCCTCGGTCTCGAGGCCGGGTTTCAGGGCAGGGCCACGGCTGGGGTCGTTCGACCGATCCAGACCGGCCCGGTCCCCCGACGTGCCGGGGATCGCGCCACCTCACACCCGGAGACGGCCCGTCCTGGGACTCGGCCGTTGGATCGAGGGTGTGCGCGCCGTGGTGCACTGACCTGCGGGCGTCAGCGGCTGTCGTACTCGTCGCGGGCACGCAGGACTGTCTCGACGTGTTCTTCGGCCCAGCGACCGAGTGCGGCGAGCGGCTCGCGCAGCGTCCGCCCGAGCGCGGTGAGCTCGTACTCCACGCGTGGCGGCATCTCGTTGTACATGGTGCGGGTCAGGATCCCGTCGCGCTCGAGGTCGCGGAGGGTGTCGGTGAGGACCTTCCCGCTGATGCCGTCGACGGTCTCGCGGAGCGCGCCGAACCGCAGCGGCCCTTCGGCGAGCGCGATCACGATCATCGCGGTCCACTTGTTCGCGATCTTCGCCAGAGAGGTCCGTGAAGGGCAGGTCGCGACCATGACGTCCCAGGGTCGGTCGGACATCGAGAACTCCTTCGGTGGACAAGCCATTAGTTACGTTGAGGTGACAGGTTACCGGATGTAACCATCGGGTCTCACCCGGAACCTGAGGAGATCAAGATGTCCGAGCAGACCCCCGCCGCCGTGGCGGCCACCTACTTCGACGCACTCGGCCGCGGCGACGTCCCGGCAGCCATCGCGCAGTTCGACGAGGCCGTGGTCTGGCACCAGCCCGGTGCGAACCAGTTCAGTGGTGACCACGTCGGCATCGGCGGCGTGGGTGCCTTGCTGGGCGGGATGATGGAGACCAGTCAGGGCAGCTTCCAGCTTGCTGTGACCGGACCGGCGATGGTCAACGGGGACCTCGTCGCCGTACCGGTCCGCTTCACGGGGCATCGCGACGGGGTGTCGATGGACATGGCCGGCGTGGACCTCTTGACCGTCCGCGGCGGCAGGATCGTCGAGGTGCACCTCTTCTCCGAGGACGGTGCAGCTGAGGACCAGTTCTGGGGACGTCCCTGACCGTGGAGGACCAGGTGAAGCACACGCCGAGACCTGCACCGACCGCTGTGCTGGTGCGGGGCGCCCGCGGGCACAACCTGAAGAACGTGTCGGTGGACGTTCCGCTCGACGGGACTGCTGCACCAATGGGCGGCAGTTGACCTGCGCCCCTGAGGTGGCGGCGCTGGGAGGACCTTCGAATCCCTCACCTCCACCACAGCAGGCAGATGGGCACCGTCCTTGACGAGGATGGGTGCCCATTCGTCATCTGTGGGCGGATCTCGGATGCCGTGGACCCAACGACCTCCTTGCCGAATCACATGCGGAAGAATCCGGCCGGTCGACAGCCGAGGACAAGGGGAGCATGGCGTGAGCGATTACCGCTGGGAGCCGAGAAGGAAAGTCTGGACCCGCCCCGACCGCAAGGGTCCCCGACGGGCGGTCCTGTCAGCGAACCTGGCTGCCCTCCGCGATCCCGCTCCCGTCGAGTCCCACCCTCTCGCCACGACTGCCACCCGGGCAAAGGCCCTCGACCAGGCGATCGAAGAGGCTGTCCTCTCCGGGAGCGTCGTCCTGCAGAAGAGCGAGAGGTCGGCGATCCTCAGTCAGAAGAAGCCCATCACTCACTGGTGGCACATCGCCCTGTGCATCTTCACGGCCGGACTCTGGCTCACTCCGTACCTGATCATCGCCGTCACGCGAGGCGACATCCGTTACCGCCTCGAGGTCGACCAGTGGGGCCACGTGTGGCCCCAGCTCGCCTGACCGTCGAGGGCGCTGGACCCCTCGCCGGTCAGGCCCGCCCGAGGATGAAGTCCGACGCGCGCTCGCCGATCATGTAGCAGGGCGCGTTGGTGTTGCCGCCGGTGATGCTCGGCATGATCGAGGCGTCCGCGACGCGGAGACCCTCGATGCCGCGGACCTTCAGGTCCGGGCCGACGACGGCGCGCTCGTCGACGCCCATGCGACAGGTGCCGACGGCGTGCATGACCGAGACGGCGCGGCGGCGGATCTCCTCCGGGTCGTCCTTGGTGACGGCCGGGCCGGGGTAGATCTCCTCCTTCACCGACGAGCCGAAGACCGAGCTGGCCATGATCGCGCGGGCCATCTCGGTGCCCTCGGCGAGGACCTTGAGGTCGTCGGCCTCGGTGAGGTAGCCGTAGTCGATGAGCGGCGCGGCGGTCGGGTCGGTCGACGCGAGGCGGATCGTGCCGCGGCTCTTCGGGTAGATCAGCGTGGAGAAGACACCGAGCGACGGACGCGGGTCGGGCTTCTGCTTGCCGTGGTCGCCGGCGCCCGGGTTGGGGTAGCTCCACGGGATGGCGTGCAGCTGGATGTCCGGTACGTCGGTCGCGAGCGAGCTGCGCACGAAGCCCACCGACTCGAAGATCGAGTGGTTGAGGAAGGTGTCCTGGCCGAACATGTTCCTGACCATGCCCTTGAGGAAGTACGCCGGCGTCGACCTGAGGTTGATGGTCGAGAGCTGGAACGACAGCGGGTGGAACATGTGGTCGTGCAGGTTGTCGCCGACCGGCAGGTCCGCGACGCAGTCGATGCCGAGGCTCGCCAGGTGGGCAGCGGGACCGATGCCGGAGAGCATGAGCAGCTGCGGGCTGTTGACGAAGCCGCCGGAGAGGATGACCTCCTTGCCGGCCCGGATGGTGCGGCGGCCGCCGCCGCGGCCCTGGTCGATGACCTCGACGCCGACGGCGCGGGTGCCCTCGAGCACGACCTTCGTGGCGAGGACCTCGGTCTGCACCTCGAGGGTGCGGGGTGCGAGGTCGTGGACGTAGCCGCGGGTGGAGGAGTAGCGCACGCCGTCGCGCACGTTCTCCTGCATGATGGAGATGCCCTCCTGCTCCGCGCCGTTGTAGTCGTCGTTGATCTTGACGCCGAGGGCCTCGGAGGTCGCCTGGATGAACTGGTGCGTGCCCTCCTGGATGATCCGGCTGCGGGAGACCTTGATCGGCCCGCCCGCGCCGCGGTAGGCGTTCTCTCCGTCCTCGAAGTCCTCGGAGCGCTTGTAGGCCGCGTTGACGCTGTCGGCGTCCCAGCCGACGTTGCCCTCGGCGGCCCAGGAGTCGAAGTTGGCGCGGTTGCCGCGCACGTAGACCATGCCGTTGACCGAGCTCGAGCCGCCCATCACCTTGCCGCGGGTCACGAGCATCTCGCGGCCGCCGGCGCTGGTCTGCGGGGTCGACTTGTAGCCCCAGTCGAAGCCCTTCTCGAGCCGCTCGTCGAAGTGCATCGGTGCGCACATGCCGGGCTTGCGGGTCATGTAGCCGTGCATGCCCTTGGCGTCGGACTTGCCGGCCTCCAGCATGATCACGCTCGCGCCGGACTCGGCGAGGCGTGCCGCGACCGCGGCACCGGAGCTGCCCGAGCCCACCACGATGTAGTCGGCTTCGTTGCTGTACGTCGGGCGCTTGGCCATGTCGGGCTCCATTCAGTGCGGTCGTGCGTGCCCCACTATTATTGAGATGCACCGTCGAAAAAACAAGCAGTCGGCAACGACTGCTTGACCGACGCCGACATTTTAGAGACGGTAAGCCTGAAAAAGAACGGTCCGGGCGCCAGGAGGCACGGTGTACGACGCAACTGACGTCTTCGAGGCGGTGGACGACAACGTCGTCCTCTTCCTCGTGCTCGGCGCCGGCGCGCTGGCCTGCAACTGGTACTACTTCTTCGCCTGTGCGCGGCTGGCCCGCCGCGACCGCTGCGCGCCGATGGCGCTGTGGGCGACGACCGTGTTCATCGGTCACGATGCCAGCTACCTGCTCAACTACGACGACTGGTTCGTGACCTACGACCACTGGTTCCCGAAGCTGTTCTGGGTCGGGCTGATCGTCACGAACCTGTTCGAGATGGTCTTCTTCGTCCAGACCGTGCGGTACGGACGTCGCGAGCTCGCACCCCGGATGACCCAGAAGCAGTGGATCGCCTACTGCGTCGGTGCCCTCGTCACGGGCGTCGTGTTCTGGTCGGTGACGCGGACCTACCTCGACGACCCGCTCTACCTGATGACCTTCCTGGTCACCTTCGGCATGTGCGCGCCGGCGACCTTCGCGTTCATGGTGCGCCGCGGCGACCGCACCGGTGTGGGCGCCGACCAGCTGTGGGCCTACCTCGGCATCGGCGTCTTCTACATCGCTCTCACGACGGTCGTCCTCGGCGGCGCCTTCCGCGACCCGGTCTGGTTGCTCGGCAGCGTCGTCTGCGTCGCGCTGAGCGTCGGCCTGATCGCGCTGTACCGGCGGCTGCCGGCCCCCGGCTCGGTGGGCGTGGCGTGACCTACGACCCGCACTCCGCCCTCGCGGCGATCGACGACCACCTCGTGCCCGTCCTCGGGTTCTTCTCGATCGTGGCGGTGGCGACGTTCACCTACCTCGTCACCTCCTTCCGCGTGGCCGTGCGGGACCGGGCCTACGCCTGCGCACTGCCGGCGGTCGGCTGGTTCGCGGTCCACGACCTCGGCTTCGTCCTGCAGTACGACGACTGGTTCCACACCTACGACCACTGGTGGGTCAAGGCGTGGTGGGTCGCGCTGGTCGCGACCAGCCTCATCGAGCTTGCCCTCGTCGGCCTGGTGGTCAGGTACGGGCACGCCGAGCTGGCGCCGCACCTGTCACCACGGGCGTTCGCGCTCGGCGTGACGGGAGCGGTTCTCGGCATGACGGCGCTGTGGGTCCTGGTGAAGCGGTCGATCGACGACGACCTCTACCTGATCTCCTTCCCGATCACGGCCTTCTGGGCGGTGCCCTTCGGGACGGCGCTGCTGCTCCGCCGACGCACCCGGCGCGGTCAGTCGGTCGTCCAGCCGGCGTGCGTCGCGATCATCGTGGCCGGATTCCAGGGCGCCCTCTGGTACGTCGACGACTTCTTCCGCTCCTGGGAGTTCGTCGGCTTCACGCTCGCCGCCGTGGCCTGGTCGCTCGCGAACGTGTGGCTCGTCCGCACCCTGCCCGCGTGGCGCCCGGGGGAGGGCGCGTCGGCGTACGACTGGTGAGACCCCCAGACAGGACGACGCCCCGCGACGGGCCTGCCGGCCGCCGCGGGGCGTCGTTCGATCTCGAGGGTCAGCTCGAGGGTCAGGCAGCGTGCGAGGTGGGGTCCTGCTGGGCGCGCGGGTGCGTGAGCACGAGGCCGGAGATCTCGTCGCCGCAGGCGTCCGCGGCCATCGACGCCACCCCGGCGGCGTCGCCGTGGCCCACGATGACGATCGGGAGGCCCGGGAAGTCGGCGGCCGCGTCGTCCACCGTGCGGAGCACCTCGCCGACGGCGGAGGTGAGCATCCGGTCGCTCACGTCGACCTCGCACGTGAGGGTGACGGCGCCGGCGAGCACGACGTTGTCGACCGCGGCGTCGCACTGGCGCAGTGCGTGCGTGGGGGCAACCAGGACGACGAGCATGCGGGGGGTGGCCGCCTCGTCCCGAATCACGTGCACAGTCATGGCAGTTCACCTTTCCTCGTCCGGCCGGAGCGGGAGCCCCCGGCCTGCTCCGTAGTCTGTGACGGTCGTCATAGGCGAGGCATGGTGGGGAGTACGTAGATCACTACGTAGGTCCGTGGCGACGGCGAGCCCGTGCTCGCCGAGCAGCTCGGCCACCTCGTCGAGCAGGGCCTGGTGGCCGAGCTCCGAAGGCAGGGCGCCCGGCACCGACCAGAACTCGGCGTCCTCCGTGCCCGGGTGGGCGGCCAGGTCGAGCAACGCGCCGCCGAACCGCAGGTGCGCCTCGTCGAGGGCCGCGTTCGCCGCAGCGACGCGGGCGGCAGCGCCGGCCGCCGACGGCAGCCGGGACAGGACCAGCAGCGCGCCGTCGCGGACCAGCGCGGCGCAGGCGTCGAGCAGGTCGCGCCGGAAGGCCGTGGCGTCCCAGTCGGCGGAGCGGAGGTCGTGCCCGCCGACGGTCAGCAGGACGACGTGCGCGCGGTGGGCCACGGCGTCGAAGGCCTGCCTGCGCAGCACGTCGGCGACGCGCGAGCCCGGCGTGGCGGCGGCGTGGAACGAGAGGTCGTGGTCCTGGCCGACCGCATGGGCGAGCAGCCAAGCCCACCCGTCCGGTACGACGCCGGCGAGCTCGTCCCCGAGCGCGGCCAGCCGCACGTACCCGCGCAGCCTGCCCGTCGCGTCGGTCCGCGCGGGCACCCGCACGGTGCGTTGCCCGGTGTCTCGTCGGCCCATCGTCCTCACATCCTTCGCGCCTGGATGCCCACCGTCCTTCCAGCGGTCCCATCGACACATGCGGGCTACTACGTAGGAGGCTGCGCAAGAACGCCTGTCCGCCACCGGCGGGCGCGCTTGCGTGGGTGGGTGCGGCCGTGTGAGATGGGCGCATGGTCGTGGGGCGCGCGGCGGAGACCAATCCGCTGGTGGGAAGAAGGCGCGAGCTCGACACCATCAAGCGTCTTCTCGAGGGCCACCGGCTGGTCACGCTGACGGGTGTCGGGGGCGCGGGCAAGACCCGGTTGGCGCGGCGCGTCACCGCGGACCTGTCGCGCGTCTACAAGGACGCCGCGTGGATCGTCGAGCTCGCCGACGTCACCGACCCCGACCTGCTGGGCCACAGCGTCGCCCGCGCGATCGGCCTGCAGGTGAAGTCCGCCGACTTCGACCCGGCGCTGATCACCGAGTTCCTCGCCGACCGCCGCGCGTTGCTGACCATCGACAACTGCGAGCACCTCGTCGATGCCTGCGCGGACCTGGTCGAGGACATCCTCGACTCGTGCCCGGGCGTCCGGGTGCTGACGACGAGCCAGCGGGCGCTCGGCCTGCGCGCGGAGAGCCTGTTCCAGGTGCCCCCGCTGACCATGCCGACGGCGGGCGTCGACGTACCGGTCGAGGGGCTGGGGCAGTACGAGTCCATCAGCCTCTTCGTCGAGCGGGCCGCGGCCATCGAGCCCGGCTTCGCGGTGACCGCCGGCAACGCCCCTGCGATCGTCGAGCTGGTCCGCGCGCTCGAGGGCATCCCGCTCGCCCTGGAGCTCGCCGCCGCGCGGACCCGGGTGCTCTCGCCCCAGGCGATGGTCGAGCGGCTCGAGGACCGCTACCGGCTGCTCAACCGTGGCTTCCGCGGCAAGGTCCCCGACCGCCAGCGCTCGCTGGAGGCGTCGGTCAACTGGACCCACGACCTGTGCACCGAGGACGAGCGCCGGCTGTGGGCCGAGCTGTCGGTCTTCCGCGGCGGCTTCGGGTTCGAGGCCGCTGAGGCGGTCGCCGGCGCCGGGCTCGGCGACGCCTTCCTCGACGTCCTCGACTCGCTGGTCGAGCGCTCCGTCGTACGACGGGAGAACCTCGGCGACGGGGCCCGCTTCCGCATGCTCGAGACCCTCCGTCTCTACGGCGAGCGTGAGCTGGCGCGTGCCGGCACGACCTCCGACGTGCGACGCCGCCACCGCGAGCACTTCCTCGGCCGGGCCCGGCACTTCGGGGCGACCTGGACCGGGCCGGACCAGGTGGCGCTCCTCGGCGAGATGCACGCCGACCACGCGAACATCCGAGCGGCCCTCCACGACGCGATCGAGACCGGCGACACGGCCGACGCGCTGAGCCTGATCGCCTCGCTCGAGCAGTTCTGGATCACCGGTGGCTTCGTCAGCGAGGCGCGCCGCTGGCTCGACCAGGCCCTCGCCGGCGCCGAGTCCGCCGAGCGCGGACCCACGCTGTCGACAGGGCTCCGGGTCGCGGCGTGGTTCGCGCTGATGCAGGTCGACTTCGTCTCGGCGGAGGCGATCATGCAGGGTCTGCGGCTGCTGGCCGAGGAGCCGGCCGCCGCCGACGACCCGGTGACGCCCGCCGAGATCACCCTCGCCGAGGGCGTGCAGGCGGGCTGGACCGGCGACACGGCACGCGGGGTCGACCTGATCGAGTCTGCGGTCGAGCGCTTCGCCGAGGTCGACGACCTGTCGACGAGGTGCTTCGGCCTGGTGATCGGCGGCATGCTCGCCGGCTTCACCGGCGAGACCGAGCGTGCGCGGGCCGCACTGCTGCAGGCCGTGGCGCTGACCGAGGAGCGGTCCGAGCTCTACATGCGCTCGAACGGGCTGGCCATCCTCGGCGTGCTGAAGCTGGCCGACGGCGATGGTGACGCCGCGACCGCGACGCTGCGCGACGCCCTGGGGATGAAGCGGATCCTCGGCGACCAGCTCGGGACCGCGCTGACGCTGGAGTTCCTCGCCTGGGTCGCGATAGCCGAGGGCCGCGGCGAGCGCGCGGCGACGCTGATGGGCGCCGCCACCTCGATCTGGAACACGCTCGGGATCCTGCTCAACGCCCTGCCCCACTTCGCCGAGCGGCGCGAGCAGTGCGAGCAGGCCACCCGGTCGGTGCTCAGCCCTGAGGAGTACGAGCGCGCGATGGCCGCGGGCACGGCGATGGACCCCGCGGCCGCGATCGCCTACGGGCTCGAGGAGACGGCGGCCGCGCCCGCACCGGCGGCGGCGACCCGCGCCCGTCGTACCGAACCGGTGAAGTCGCCGCTCACCCGCCGCGAGCGGGAGGTCGCCCTGCTGGTGCAGGAGGGCCTGAGCAACCAGCAGATCGCCGAGCGCCTGGTGCTGTCGACGCGGACGGCCGAGGCCCATGTCGAGAACATCCTGCGCAAGCTGGGCTTCACCTCGCGCACGGCGATCGCCTCGTGGGTGGCCGAGCACCAGGACGAGGTCGCTGGCTGATCGTCCTGGCGGTGGTTGGGGTGCGAGCGTCAGCGAGCCTCGTGCGCTGGTTGAGGTGCGAGCGCCAGCGAGCCTCGAAACCTCTGGCCGTGGTGCTGGGACTGGCTCGTGCTGCTGGATCCTGTCGGGGTGGCTCCTGCGGGCGGCCGCGCGCCGCCACCCCCCCAACCGGGCGTCACCCGGCCGCCGACCCTGACCTGCGGCGGCACCCCCAGCAATCCAGAAATCACCAGTCGCCAAATCTCCTTGACGATGGCATACTGAGCCGTGCCGTCTCATAAATAGACCGGACGGCGAGGTTCTCGCCGCGAAGTCGAGGGGGATGGCCGGTGGCCGACGTGGGGTCCTGGGTCGATGTCGACTGGAGCGCGCACGTCCACGACGTGATCGTCGGCGGGCGGGTGGTGCGCTACGTCGACTACGGCGAGGGGTCGCCGCTGCTGCTCGTGCACGGGATGGCCGGGTCGTGGCAGACCTGGCTCCTCAACCTCGAGGCGCTCGGTGCGGAGCACCGCGTGATCGCGGTCGACCTGCCCGGCTTCGGCGGCTCCGAGCCGCTGCCGGCGGGCGCCGGGTTCTCCGGCTACCTCACCACGCTGCGCGGCCTGCTCGACGAGCTCGGCATCGACCGTGCCGCCGTCTTCGGGCACTCGCTCGGCGGACTGGTCGCGCTGAGCTTCGCGGCCGCTCGCCCCGAGCGCACCGCCTGCCTGGTGCTGGTGTCGGCCGGAGGCGTCGCGCTCTCCGCGGCCCGGCTGCGGGTGATCCAGGCGGCGTTCTGGCTGTTCCGGCTGGTGCTCCTCACGCCCGGGGTACGACGCGCGCTGGTCCGCGGCAACGGCGGCCGGTTCGTGCTCTCGCCGGCCGTGCACCACTGGCGCGCGCTTCCTGTCGCCCTGGTCGACCAGATGATGCCGCGCGCGATCGGCGCCGGCTTCATGGAGGCCGTCCGGCTCGGCAGCGAACAGCTCCGGGAGCTCGCGCCGGAACGCGTCGACGTGCCCGTGCTGCTGGCGTGGGGCCGACAGGACCGCATCCTGCCGCTCGCGGCCGCCCGCGACCTCGTCGCGCGGCTGCACCAGGCGCAGCTCGTCGTCCTCGATGACGTCGGGCACTGCGCGATGTTCGAGGCCGCCGACGAGTTCGACGCCCTCGCCCTCGACTTCCTCGAGAACCGGGGATGGACGACGCACAACGGATCCACGGCTGGGAGGTACGGCGATGGCACTGTCGGATGAGGAGATCGCGCGCGGACGCGCGGAGCTGGCGCACTGGGGGGAGCCGGAGCTCAATCCGCTCGACGCCCTGATGTGGCGCACCGAGCGGCCGCCGGCGGACTCGTGGACCGGTGTGGTCGTCATCGTGCTCGGCGAGACCCCGACCTGGGAGCGGATCAAGGCCGCGCACCGCTGGGGGATCCGGCTCGCGCCGCGGTTCGCCGAGAAGGTCGTGGAGCCGCTGGTGCCGACCGGCCCGCCGATGTGGACGACCGACGAGAACTTCGACCTCGACTACCACCTGCGCCGCGTCCGGCTGCCCGGTGAGGGCACGATGGCCGAGCTGCTGGAGTACGCCCAGGCGATGGCCGTCACGCCACTCGACCGGACCCGTCCGCCGTGGGCCGCGGTCTTCGTCGAGGGCCTCGAGGGCGGACGGGCGGCGTACCTGCTCCAGGCGCACCACGTGCTGATGGACGGAGCCGCGGCGACCCAGCTCTTCTCGCGCATCCTCGACCGCGAGCCCGACCAGGTGTACGACGTCGCGCCGGGCACGATCGAGCGGCCGCAGGTGTCGCGCAAGGACGCCACCGGCCATGGTCTGCGGTGGCAGGCCGGCGCTGTCGGCAAGGTGCTGCGCGGTGGCGCCAAGGCCGTCGGCCAGGTCGCGGCCGACCCGGTCGGGGTGGTGCGGGGTGCCGGTTCGTACCTGTCGTCGGTGCCGCGGGTGACCACGCCGCCGCCGCGCGCGGAGAGCGAGCTGCTCCAGCCGGGGCCGCGCACCAAGTGGCGCTTCGGCAGCCTCGAGTGCGACCTCGGTGACCTCAAGCGCGCCGCGAAGTCCGCGAACGGCACGGTCAACGACGCCTTCGTGTCGGCGATCCTGGGCGGGCTGCGGGTCTACCACGACCGCCACGGCACGACCCTGGGCGACGTACCGATCTCGATGCCGGTGTCGATGCGCCGGGACGACGACCCGATGGGCGGCAACCGGTTCACCGGTGCCTTCTTCTCGGCGCCGTCGGGCCTCGCCGACCCCGCCGACCGGATCCGCGCGATGCACGAGCGGGTGCTCAAGGTCCGCGAGGAGCCCGCGCTCGACATCATGAACAAGGTCACCCCGCTGATGAACCTCGCGCCGTCGCCGCTGGTCGCGGCGGCGATCTCCGGGCTCAACGCGGGAGCCACGCTCACCACCAGCAGCTGGCAGGGCGTGCCCTTCCGGACGTACTGGGCCGGCGTGCCGTTCGAGCGGATGTTCGTCTTCGGCCCGCTGCCCGGCACGTCCATGTGCGCCGCGCTGTGCACCCACGAGGGCATCTGCTGCATCGGGGTCAATGTCGACGGCGACGTCTTCCCGGACACCGACGTGCTGTGGGAGTGCCTGCAGGAGGGCCTCGACCAGGTCCTCGCGCTCGGCCGCTGAACCGCCGGACTGGTGGGGCTTTGACGGAGACGAGCCGTCCCGATATTCTGAGACGACAAGATTCAATAATCATTCCCTGAGGAGATCGCATGAGTGCCCAGCCGCGCGAGGTCGTCGCCGCGTTCTACGAAGCCGCTGCCGGGCGTGACGCCGCGGCGCTCGACGCGCTCCTCGAGGAGTCCTTCCACGAGGACGCGGCCGTGCACTGGCCCGAGGGCCTGCCGTACGGCGGCCGGGTCGAGGGCAAGGCCGTGCTGCGCAAGGTGTTCGCGGGCCTGGCCACGCCGAACCCGGGCATGGGCCCGGACGGTCTCGCGGTCACCTCGATCCTCGACGGCGGTGACCAGGTCGCCGCACAGGTCACCTTCGACTTCCTCGCCAACGGCTCGTCGATCCCCAGCGGTGCCCTCGAGCTCTGGACCTTCGAGGACGGCCTCGTCAAGGAGTGCCGCGCCTACTACTGGGACACCGCCGCGTGTCAGGACCTGCTGCGCTGACGGCTGCTGCCCGACGCGCGGACCAACCAAGGAGAACCATGCCTACAGCAGTCATCGTCGATGCCGTCCGCTCGCCCCTCGGCAGGGGGAAGCCGGCCAAGGACGGCAAGCCCGGCGGCGTCCTCTCGTCGCTGCACCCCGCCGACCTGCTCGGCCAGGTGATGCGGCAGCTCATCGAGCGCAGCGGCATCGACCCGGCGCTCGTCGACGACGTCATCACCGGCTGCGTCAGCCAGGTCGGTGAGCAGTCCGGCCCGGTCGGCCGGTGGGCCTGGCTCGCCGCAGGCCTGCCCGAGTCGGTCCCGTCGGTCGCGGTCCACCGGGCCTGCGGCTCCAGCCAGCAGGCGGTCGAGTTCGCCGCCCAGGGCGTCATCGCCGGCGTCCACGACATCGTCGTCGCCTCGGGCGTGGAGTCGATGAGCCGGATCCCGATGGGCGCCGGCCGGATCGGCATGGACCCGTTCGGCCCGTCGGTCGCCGAGCGGTACGCGCCCGGCCTGGTCCCGCAGGGTGTCTCCGCGGAGATCATCGCCCACGAGTTCGGGCTCTCGCGCTCGCGCCTCGACACCTTCTCCGCCCTGTCGCACGAGCTCGCGGTCGCCTCCGACGCCAGCGCCGAGATCGTCCCGGTCACGCTGCCCGACGGCACCGTGGTGACCCTCGACGAGACGCCGCGCCCCGGTACGACGGTCGAGGGCCTGGCGGGCCTGCCGACGGTCTTCGCGACCGACGAGTACCGCGCCCGGTTCCCCGAGATCGCCGAGTGGAAGATCACGCCCGGCAACTCCTCGCAGCTGACCGACGGCGCCGCCGCGATCCTGATCATGTCCGAGGAGCGCGCCGCCGAGCTCGGCCTGACCCCGCGCGCACGCATCCACACCATGGCCGTCGCCGGCGACGACCCGATCCGGATGCTGACCGGCCCGATCCCCGCGACCGAGAAGGCCCTGAAGCGCTCCGGCCTGAGCCTCGACGCCATCGACCACTACGAGGTCAACGAGGCCTTCGCGCCCGTGCCGCTGGCCTGGGCGCAGCACTTCGGCGCCGACGAGTCGCGGCTCAACCCGCGTGGCGGCGCGATCGCCCTGGGCCACCCGCTGGGCGGGTCCGGCGCCCGCCTGATGACCACGATGCTCAACGGCCTCGAGGCGACGGGCGGCCGCTACGGCCTGCAGACCATGTGCGAGGCCGGCGGCATGGCCAACGCGACCATCATCGAACGAATCTGAGGAGAACGACCGTGTTCGAGCTGACCGAAGAGCAGCAGGAGCTCAAGAACCTCGCGCGCAGGTTCGCCCGGGAGCAGTACTCCGACCTCTCCCGCCAGTGGGACCGTGACCGCACCCACTTCCCCGCGGAGGAGCGCAAGAAGATCGCGGACCTGGGCCTGCTCGCGCTCGCCCTCCCCGAGGAGTACGGCGGCGGCGGCCGTCCGCTGATCGACGCCCTCATCGTCCAGGAGGAGTTCGCCAAGGCGAACCAGCTCTGCGCCTGGCCGCTGTTCGAGGCGTCGGCCGGTCCGGCCCGCGTGATCCACCTGTTCGGCACCGAGGAGCAGAAGCAGAAGTTCCTGCCGCCGGTGACCCGCGGCGAGAAGATCATCGCGATCAGCATCTCCGAGCCCGACGCGGGCTCGGCCGCGACCGACGTGAAGACGAAGGCGCGGATCGAGGGTGACGAGGTCGTCATCAACGGGGCCAAGCGCTGGTGCTCCGGTGGCGGTGTCGCCGAGCAGTACCTCGTCTACGTGCGCTTCAGTGACACCCCCGGCGGCAAGGGGATGGGCGCGGTCGTCGTCGACAAGGACACCCCCGGCCTGACCTTCGGCCCGCAGGAGCACCTGATGGGCCACCGCGGCGTCGGCTCGGCGGACATGTTCTTCGACGACGTCCGGGTCCCGCTGGAGAACGTGATCATCCCCGAGGGCGGCTTCAGCAAGCTGTTCACCGCGTTCTCGATCGAGCGCCTCGGCAACTCCACGATGTGCCTCGCGATCGCCCAGGAGGCGCTGGACCGCACCGCGGCGTACGTCCAGGAGCGCCAGCAGTTCGGCAAGGCGATCGTCGACTTCCAGGCCACCCAGATCGCGCTGGCCGACATGATCTCCCAGGTCGACATCGCGCGCCTGCTCATCTACCGCGCTGCGTCCAACGCCGGCGATGGCGCGCCCCAGCAGCTCGAGGCGTCGCTGGCCAAGTGCTTCGCCAACGAGATGGTCAAGAAGGTCACCGACCTCGCGATCCAGCTCCACGGCGGCTACGGCTACTCCGAGGAGTACGAGATCGAGCGGATGCACCGCGACGCGGTCGGCTGGGCCATCGCCGGCGGTACGCCGACGATCCAGCGCACCCGGATCGTCTCCGAGTACCTCGGCCGCCGGTTCGACCAGCGGGCCTGACGTGCTGGCGCCGCGCGTCGGGTACGACGCCGACCACGACGACTTCGCGCAGTCGGTCCGCCGCTTCCTCGCCGACCACGTGGTCGGGCAGCTCGACCAGTGGCGTGCCGACGGTGGCTTCGACCGCGGGCTGCTCGCGGCCGCCGGCGAGCAGGGCTTCCTCGGCACCACGGTGCCCGAGGAGCTCGGTGGCGCCGGTCTGGACGACCCGCGCTTCGCCGCGGTGCTCGTCGAGGAGCTGGCGGCGACCGGTGCGACCGGTCTCGCCCTCGTCGTCGCTCGGCACGTCGGTGTGGTGCTGCCGGCGCTGGTCGCTGCTGGGTCGGCCGAGGTGGCCGGCCTGGCGGCGGGGGAGCTGATCGGTTGCGTGGCCGTGGTCTCCGCCGAGGGGCGTGCGGCCGGCGTACCGGGGGCGGGCATCGCGGACGTCTTCGTGCTGGTCGACGCCGCGCGGCCCGACCGGTGCGTCGTCGTGCGGCGCGACGAGCTGGCGGTCGTGCCGTCCCGCCTGCTCGGGGGGACCGACGCGGCAGCGGCCGATGTAGTGGTGCCCGCATCGGTGCTCGCGGGCGACGGGTACGACGCCCCGGGGCTGCTCGCCGCGCTCGACCTGTGGGGCGCGGTGGTCAGCGTCGGCGCGGCCCGCGCGGCCTTCGACCTCACCGTCGACTACGTGCAGGACCGGGCCGTCTTCGGCCGCAAGCTCGCGACGTTCGAGAACACCCGCTTCCGGCTCGCCGAGGTGGGTGCCGAGCTGACCGCCGCCCGCGGGATGGTCGACGCCGCGCTCGCCGCCGTCGTCGGGGGCACGCTCACGCCGGCGCTCGCCGCCGCCGTCCGCATCGTCGCCGCCAACGTGCACGACCGTGCGGTCGACCAGGGCATGCAGCTGCACGGTGGCTACGGCTACATGCGGGAGTACCCCATCGCCCACGCCTTCGGTGACGCCCGGTTCGTCCGGGTCGCCTCGGCCGCGACCAGCGAGCCGCGCGCCGTGCTGGCCTCGGCGCTCGGGCTCTGACCCCTGCCGGTGATTGAGGTGCGAGGCGCGCCAGCGCCGAGCCTGGGCGGTGGTTGAGGTGCGAGCGCAGCGAGCCTCGAAACCTCTGGCCATGTTCTTGGGACTGTGCCCCGGGTAGTTGGGTGCACGGGGACCGGGGGTTTCGAGGCTCCTCGCTGGCGCTCGTCGCACCTCAACCAGCGACGGGAGTGCGCTCCCCTCCACGGGCCACCGGGTGCCGCGTTTGCGGATGGTTGACGGGTGGGGAGTCGGTCCGCATGCCGTGGACCTACATGCTGCGCTGCAGCGACGACAGCTACTACGTGGGCAGTACCTGGGACATCGAAGGACGCGTCTGGCAACACCAACAAGGTGAGCTCGGCGCGGTGTACACCTACCGGCGTCGACCGGTCGAGCTCGTGTGGTGCGTCTGGTACGACCGGGTCGAGGATGCGTTCCGGTTCGAGAAACAGGTCCAGGGCTGGAGTCGCAAGAAGCGGGAAGCGCTGATCAACGGGGCGTGGAACGAGCTGCCCGACCTGTCGCGACGACTAGCGGTCCAGAAGAGGCTTGCGGCCGAGAAGGACGCGGACGACGCTCCCGGTGGTTGAGGTGCGAGCGCAGCGAGCCTCGAAACCTCTGGCCGTGGTGCTGGGACTGTGCCGACGAGGGTTGGGTGCACCGGGCCCGGAGGTTTCGAGGCTCCTCGCTGGCGCTCGTCGCACCTCAACCACCGGGGAGGGCGTCGCGGCGCAGGTGGTGCTCGAGCAGCAGCAGGTAGGTGACCGACAGCGACACGAGGCTGGCGCACAGTGCCCAGAAGTGGGCGTTGTCGAACAGCTCGGGCGAGAGCGCGGGGAACAGGCCGAGGGCCAGGCCGCCGGGACCCAGGACCGTCGCCCACGCGAACGCTCGCGACTGCCCGCGGGCATCGCCTCGCGCCAGGATCCACGGCACCAGGAACACCACGGCGACCACCTGTGTCGCAGCGAGGCTGACCAGCCGCAGCGGGTCGTCGAGCAGCGACTGGAGCCACCAGAGGCCGATGAAGGCGAACGCCTGGAGCAGCAGGTAGGAGCCGACGAACATCCAGCGTGGCAGGTCCGGGGCGACCAGCGGCTGGCCGAGGGCGAGGTACTGCCGCACCAGCATCAGCTCGATGCCGACCGAGATCACCATGCCGACCCAGAAGATCGAGAAGTACCAGACGTCCACGTCGTTCAGCCAGTGGTCGGCGTTCAGGGCGAAGGTGCCGTCGTGGGCCAGCAGGAAGGCCGTCATCCCGATGGGTGCCGCGGGCACGCGGTCGCGGCGGCCGCAGCGGAACGCCTGCACGATCTGCACGAAGCCGGTCGCCCAGGCGATCGCGGTGAAGACCAGCAACGGCAGGGAGGGCTCGTTGATCCGGTCGAGGACGGGCTGCACGTCGTACACGGGCGTCTCCTCAGCGCTCCGCGAGCGCGGTCCGGGCGGCAAGGCGGCCGGGCCAGCCGCTCACGCCACCGCCGGGGTGCGATCCAGCGCCGGCGTGGAAGTAGCCGGCGACGGGGGAACGGTAGCCGCCGAGGCCCGGCGCAGGGCGGTTCATGGCCAGACGCAGCGGCGTCATGTCGACGTGGAAGTAGGACCCGTTGGGCGTGGCGTACTGCTCGCCGAAGTCGGCGGGCGAGGTGACCACGCGCCCGATCTCGGCGTCCAGCCCGGACAGGTGGGTGCGGGCGGTGGCGAGGACGCCGTCGGCGTACCGGTCGCGGATGTCGGGCCAGTCCTCGCGCGGCTGGGCGGGCACGTTCGAGGCCAGGTAGACGACGTCCTGCCCGGGAGGCGCGACGGTGGGGTCGAGGCCCGACAGCACGGCGAGGTACGACGGCGGTGCGGCCAGCGAGCGGCCCTGGCGGATCAGCCGCAGCTGCTCGATCTGGTCGGCGAAGGTGCCGGTCATCAGCGAGACGGTCCGCAGGTCGTGCCCGTCGAGCCGGTCGCGCTGGCCCTGGGCGACAGGGAAGGTGACCGGCCCGCCGACGGCGAGGTCCACCTTGAACGTGGCGGAGTTGTTGCCGCTCGCGGGCAGCATCGCGACCTTGGCCGTGACGCTGTAGTCGAGGACGCCGGGCTCGAGCAGCGGCCCGTACGCCGTCTGCGGAGGTACGGCGGCCAGCACGCCGCGCCGCGCGTCCACCACCGTGCCGTCGGTCAGCCGGACGCCCCGGACCTCCCCGCCGTCCACCAGGACCTGCTCCACGCCGCACCCGCTGCGCACCTCGACGCCCAGCGACCGGGCGCGACCCTCGAGCGCACCGACGATCGACCGCATCCCACCGCGTGGGCGCTGCACGCCCGGCCGGCTGTGCACGGCCGCGAGCCCGACGCAGTAGAAGCCGCCCCCGTCCGCGTCGATCGGCCCGATCATCGAGCCCCAGTAGGTGCCGAGCGAGCGCATCGCGTCGCTGCGGAAGGTCTCGGCCATCAGCTCGACGAGGTTGCTCGACATGATCTGGCCGAGCCGGCGCCGGGTGGTGCGGTCGGGAGCCAGCCGGAGCAGGTGGCGCCCGAGCTCGCGCTTCGGCAGCTCGGCGGGGTGCCGCGACATGACCGTCACCAGCGCGCGGAAGATCCACGACAGCGCGGGTTGCAGGTCGGCGTACGCCCGGGCGTCGTACGGCGAGAAGCGGCGCACCTCCGCCAGGGTGCGGTCGAGGTCGGCGAACAGCAGCAGCGTCTCGCCGTCGGGCCCGATCCATCCGTACGGCGCCGGCACGGTGATCGTCTCGAAGCCGTGCCGCCGCAGCCGGAGGTCGTCGACGATCGAGGTGCAGGACATGAACATGTCGTCCATCGCCCCGAGGCTGAGCACGTGGTCGGGCGCCTCGGGCAGGTAGGCGTGGCTCGTCGAGAGCCCGCCCAGCACGGGTTGCTGCTCGACGACGAGCACCGAGGCGCCTGCGGCGCCGAGGGTGCAGGCCGCGCTGAGGCCGTTGTGGCCGCCGCCGATCACGACGAAGTCAAAGCTCTCGGCCATCGCGGGCCCCTCTTCCGGAAGGCGACATTTCGACAGAGTATGTACAAACGACGCCTTTGTGAATAGTCTCGCCTCACAATTCATCGCCCCTCGACCGGAAGTGAGGCGACGTCATGGAGGCTCGCGTCCACCGCGTGCTCATCTGGACCGGACCCCTGATGGTGCTCATCTGGTTCGCCACGTTCATCTTCGTGATGGGCTTCTTCCCGCCCTCCGCGCCGAGCGCGAGCGCCGAGGAGGTCCAGCAGCTGTACGCCGACGACCCGACCCTGATCCGGGTGGGGCTGGTCATCGTGATGGCCGCGTCGGCCCTGCTGGTGCCGTGGGCCGCGGCGATCTCCGGCCAGCTCAAGCGGATCGAGGGGGCCCGCATCCTCGCCGCCACCCAGCTGGTGTCCTGCGGCCTGCTGTCGCTGGAGTTCATCACGCCGATCGGGGTCTGGATGGCCGCCGCCTTCCGCTACGACGAGCGCCCACCGGCCGTCACCGAGGCGCTCCACGACGTCGGCTGGATCCTCTTCGTCACCGTGATCTGGTCGCTGTGGATGCAGATGTGGTGCATCGTGGCGGCGATCTTCATCGACCGGCGCCCCGAGCCGGTGCTGCCGCGCTGGCTCGGCTACCTGACCGCGTGGGCGGCGCTGCTGATCACGCCCGCCGGCCTGGTGCTCTTCTTCAAGGACGGGCCGTTCGCCTGGAACGGCATCGTCGGCATCTACATCCCGCTCGCCGCCTTCGCGATCTGGATGGCCTGCATCAGCTACGAGGTGCACCGCGCGCTGACCGTCCAGATCGACGAGGGCACGGAGCCGGGCTGAGCCCCTGCCCGACACGCCCTAGGCTGGCTTCCATGGACGCCTCGACTGCCCGGCTGGTCCGGGGAGCACGGGAGGCCTTCCTCCGCCTGGGTGTCGCCGGCACGTCGATGTCCGACATCGCCCGGGCCGCGGGCGTCGTACGGCAGACGGTCTACAAGTCGGTCTCGACCCGCGACGACCTCGTCGAGCTCGCGATCGTGCAGGTCTGCGAGGAGCTCCAGGCCCGGGTCGACGCGTTCGACCACGCGGCATACGAGGACCTGGTCGACCGGCTCGCGGAGTTCCTCGCGAACGCGATCGAGGTGACCGCTGCCGACGCGGAGCTGGCCACCCTCGCGGCCGCGCTGCCCGGCGACCGCGTGCGCGCGGTGCTCGGCGGCTCGCACCCGCTCGAGGTGCTGATCGAGCAGAGCCTGCACCCGATCCTCGAGGACGCCGACGCGAGCGGCCGGCTGCGGCCCGGCGCGACCGTCGACCTCGCGGCGCGCTGGCTGCAGGGCGTGCTCACCTGGTTCCTGCTGGGGGAGCACGACGACCCGGCGGCGCTGCGCCGGGAGCTGCGGCAGTACGCCGTACCGTCCGTGCTGGTCTGACGGGCCTGCCTCAGGCGAGGAAGTCGAGCAGGTGCTGGTCGAGGGCGGCCGGCGCCTCGAACATCGGGTAGTGCCCGCAGTCGGGGATCACGGCGAGCCGGGTGTCCGCGAGCCTCTCGGACAGCCAGTGCGCGCCCTTCGCGGAGTGCACCGGGTCGTCGGCGCCGATGACCTGCAGGACCGGCTGCTTCACTGCCGGGATGTCGGCGACCAGGTCGGTGCCGAGCATCGAGTGGTAGCAGGCGACCGACGCCCACGACGGCATCTGCAGCGACTGGTTCGTCATCCAGTCGACGACCGCGGGCGAGGGCTCGGTGCCGAACCCGCTGCGGATCGTCGTACGACGGGCGGCGAAGCGGTCGCGCAGCTCGAGCTCGACCATCGCCGCGATCGTCGGCTCGGCGGGGGCGCCGAACGGGAAGGCGTCGCTGCGGCTGGCCCGGACCGCGTTGGAGCCGACGAGCACCAGTCGCTCGACGCGGTCGGGTGCGGCCGCCGCCGTGCGGAAGCAGACCTGGCCACCGAAGGACCAGCCCACCAGTGCGCACGTCTCGACGGCGAGGGCGTCGAGCACGACCAGCAGGTCGTCGCTGAGCCGGGCGACGTCGTACCCGGTGAGGGGCTTGTCGGAGCGACCGTGGCCGCGCTGGTCGATCGCCACGATGCGGTGACCGGCGTCGGTGAGGACGCCGACCTGGCGGTCCCAGGCCTCGTGGGTCATCCCGAAGCCGGGCACGAGTACGACCGCGGGAGCATCCTTCGGGCCGAGGTCCTGGGCGAAGACGTGGACGCCGGGCTCCACCTCGACCATCGTCACGACTGCACCGCCGGCGCGATCCGCTGCTCGAGGTTGCCGACCGCCATGGTGCCGGTGGCGGTGCTGCAGCGGCGGCCGCGCGCGTCCGTCACGACGACCTCGATGGTCTGCAGGTTGCGGCCGGCGTGGATCGCGGTGGCATCCATGCGGAGCGGCTCGATGGCGGGCGAGTGGTACTGCACCTGCAGGACGGCGGTCACGGGCATGGTCCCCGTCGGCGCGACGCGCGCGCCCATCACGCCCATGATCTGGTCCACCGCGAGCGCGACGATGCCGCCGTTGACGGCGCCGTTCGGGTTGAGCGGGAAGGGGGTGCCGACGTACTCGAACGACGCCTGCGTGCGGCCCATCGACAGGCAGCGCAGGCCCGCGCCCACGAAGGTCGGGTAGGCGTCGGCCCATGCGACCCAGTCCGCGTCGGGGTCCTCGTGGCGGGGGAGGGCGCGCAGCCCGGCCGTCGTGTCCATGCGTGCTCCCATTGATTATTGGACCTAGTCGTCGCAATAATAGCGGGCATGACCGACGGCTACCAGACGCTCCAGCTCGCGATCGACGACGACGGGGTCTGCGAGATCGTGCTCTCGCGGCCCGAGCTGATGAACCGCTTCGACCCCGAGCTGCACCACGAGCTCACCCGGGCGTTGCGCGACATCGCTGCCGATCGGTCCGTCCGGGCCGTCGTGCTCGCCTCGACGGGCAGGGCGTTCTCCGCCGGCGGCGACTTCGAGCTGATGGAGTCGGCGAACAAGGACGCCGACGTACGCCGGGGGATCATCGGCGACGCGCGCCACCTCCTCGACGCCTTCCTCGCCCTGCCCCAGCCGATCGTGGTCGCCGTCCAGGGGGCGGCCATCGGTCTCGGTGCGACCGTCGCGATGCTCTGCGACGCGGTCGTCGCCTCCCGCAACGCGGTCCTCGCCGACACGCACGTCGCGATCGGCCTCGTCGCCGGTGACGGCGGCTGCCTGGTCTGGCCCCAGGCGATGGGCATGACCCGCGCCCGCCGCCACCTGCTGACCGGCGACCCGCTGGACGCCGACACTGCACTGCGTCTCGGCGTCGTCACCGACCTCGTCGAGACCCCGGAGGAGGCGCACCCCGCCGCCACCGAGATCGCCCGCCGGATGGCCCGGCTCGCGCCGCTCGCGGTCCAGGGGACGAAGCGCGCGCTCAACCAGGTCTCGCGCCAGCGGGCCGACGAGGTCGTCGACCTGGCGCTGGCGTTCGAGGAGCAGACGCTGGCGAGCGAGGACCTGCTCGAGGGTGTCGCGTCGTTCAAGGAGCGCCGCAGCCCACGCTTCGCCGGCCGCTGAGCTCTCGGTGGTTGAGGTGCGACGAGCGCCAGCGAGGACGCCTCGAAACCTCCGGGCCCGCCGCACCTCAACCACCGCAAAGGGCCTCGCACCTCAACCACCGGCGGCGGGCTTCAGAGTCCGAGCTGCTGCCCCACGATCACCTTCATGATCTCGCTCGAGCCGGCGTAGATCCGGCTGACCCGGCCGTCGAGGTAGGCGTTGCCGATCCTCGAGTCGGTGGCGTACGCCGTGGCCGGATCGGTCACGGAGAGGCACTGGTCGACGACCCGCCCCTGCAGCTCGGTCGCGAACAGCTTGACCAGAGCGGCGTCGGCGACGCCGAGGCGGTCGGCGACGTGCTCGCTGATCGCCTGGTCGACCAACGCCTGGCCGGCGGCCACCTCGGTGGCGCAGGCGGCGAGGGTGAACTTCGTGTCCTGGCCGGCGCCGGTGCCGGCGATGTCGGCGACCGTCCAGTCGAGCGCGGCGACGGCGGCGGCCTGCGAGTTGACGGCGATCGAGAGCCGCTCGTGGGCCAGGTTCGAGGTGAGGTAGCGGAAGCCCTCGTTCTCCACTCCGAGCCGGGCGCTGACGGGGATCCGCATGTCGGTGAACGACAGCTCGGCGAGGTCCTGGGCGGCGAGCCCGAGCTTGTCCAGCTTGCGGCCGCGGGCGAATCCGGGCGTGGTGGTGTCGACCAGCAGCAGGCTGATGCCGTCGCGGCCGGCGGCCGGGTCGGTCTTCACCGCGAGGATCACCAGGTCGGCCGAGGCGCCGTTGGAGATGAACGTCTTGGCGCCGTTGACGACGTAGTGGTCGCCGTCGCGCTCGGCGCGGGTCGCGATCGCCTTGAGGTCCGATCCGGCGCCCGGCTCCGACAGGCCGAGCGCGACGACGACGTCGCCCGCGCACATGCCCGGCAGCCACTGGCGGCGCTGCTCGTCGGAGGCGTGGTGCAGCAGGTAGGGCACGCAGATGTCGGTGTGCACGCGGAGCCCGCCGATCGCGAGGCCGAGTCGCTGGATCTCCTCGGTGACCACGACGCTGTGCCGGAAGTCGGTACCGGGCGTGCCGCCGTACTCCTCGGGGACGCCGATGCCGAGGACGCCGAGCGCGCCGACACCTTTCCAGAAGCGGGCCGACGGGCGGCCCTCGGTGATCCAGTCGGCGTACTCGGGGACCACCTCCTCCTCGAGGAAGGTGCGCACGTTCGCGCGGAAGGCCTCGTGCTCGGGCTCGAAGACGGTACGGGTCAGCATGGCGTTCCTCCTGTGGGGCGGGGGTGCTGGTTGACGCACCTCCGACGCCTTCCTAGTATTGAGACAAGCAGGTTCATAAACAAGTCGTACGACCACCCGGATCCGCCGGACGTGGTTCCGGGAGGGAAGCGATGTCCAGTGCAGACGGCGTGCCCGGCGTCCTCGTCGAGCGTCACGGACGGGTCGCGCTGGTCCAGCTGAACCGCCCCGACCAGCTCAACGCGCTGTCGCCCGCGATGATGGACGAGCTGCTCGCCGTGCTCCGCGAGATCGATGTCGACCCGGAGGTCGGCGCGGTCGTGATCGCCGGGCACGACCGGGCCTTCGTCGCGGGTGCCGACATCAAGGGCATGCGCGAGCGCCCACTGCACGACGTGCTGGCGGCGCCGGCGAGCCGGTTCTGGATGCGCCTCGCCGAGATCGAGGTGCCTCTGGTCGCCGCCGTCTCCGGCGCTGCCCTGGGTGGCGGCTGTGAGCTCGCCCTGGCCTGCGACCTCGTCGTCGCGGCCGAGACGGCGACCTTCTCCCAGGCGGAGATCAAGGTCGGGATCATGCCGGGCGGCGGCGGGACCCAGCGCCTCGCCCGGACGATCGGCAAGCACCGCGCGATGGAGCTGGTCCTGACCGGCCGGCCGGTCACGGCGCACGAGGCGCACGCCCTCGGCTTCGTGAACCGCCTCGTCGACCCGGCGGCCTGGCGCGAGGAGGCGCTCGCCCTGGCGCAGGAGGTCGCGGCCGGTCCGCCGATCGCGGTCCGGCTCGCGAAGCGCGCCGTCCTCGCGGCCGAGGAGGGATCCCTGTCGCTCGGGATGCTCACCGAGCGAAAGCTGATGGAGCTGGCGTTCGCCAGCGAGGACCGCGTGGAGGGCATGACGGCGTTCGTCGAGCGCCGCCCGCCGCAGTGGACCGGACGATGACCCAGGAGGAACTGTCATGAACGCACGTGGATTCACCGAGGAGCAGGAAGAGTTCGCGGCGGCGGTACGTCAGTTCGCAGCGAAGGAGTGCGGGTCGCGCGAGCAGCGCGCTGCACTGACCGACGACAACCGCGAGCAGCACGCCGACGCGGTCTACGCGAAGCTCGCGGCGTCCGGATATCTCGGCGTCTCGATCCCGGAGGAGTACGGCGGCAGCGGTGGCGGCATCATCGAGCAGGTCGTCCTGTTCGAGGAGCTGTGGCGGGGCATGGTCCCCGTCCACGGCGCCGGTACGTCGCACACCGTCGCCGGCGTCTACAAGCGCTACGCCTCCGAGCAGCAGAAGAAGGACGTCCTCGGCGCGATCTGCGCGGGCGAGGTGATGTCGATCAGCATCTCCGAGCCGGGCGCGGGCTCCGACGCGGCCGCCGTCTCCTGCAAGGCGGTCCGCGACGGCGACGTCTACCGGATCACCGGGCAGAAGACCTGGTGCTCCGACGCGCAGTTCGCGTCGAAGATCCTTCTCGTCGCCCGGACCGGTCGCGGCGACCGCCCGCATGACGGGCTGACCATGTTCGAGGTCCCCACCTCGACGCCCGGCCTGGAGATCCGCCCGATCCGCACCATGGGTGGGGGAGCGGAGGTCAACGACCTCTTCTTCACCGACCTCGAGGTGCCGGCCTCCGCGGTCGTCGGCGAGGAGGGCGGGGCCTGGAAGCAGGTCATGTCCGGCCTCAACGGCGAGCGCATCGTCTGTGCGGCGCAGGGCCTCGGCATGGCCCAGCGCTCGTTCGACGACCTCCTCGCCTACCTCAGGCAGCGCGAGCAGTTCGGCGCGCCGATCGGCTCCTTCCAGGCCGTCCGCCACCGCATCGCGGACCTGGCGATCGAGATCGAGGCCTCGCGGGCGCTCACGTACGACACGGCCCGCCGGGTCGCGGCGGCCGAGGGCGCGCCCGAGGAGCTGATCCGAGCGACCTCGATGGCCAAGGTCAAGGTCACCGAGACCGC
This sequence comes from Nocardioides sp. Root240, assembly GCF_001428825.1. GTDB lineage: Bacteria > Actinomycetota > Actinomycetes > Propionibacteriales > Nocardioidaceae > Nocardioides. The sequence goes on from NZ_LMIT01000015.1 coordinate 25,259, forward strand.
GAAGCGGGTCGCCCTCGAGGGCATCCAGCTGATGGGCGGCTACGGCTACACGCTCGAGTTCGACATGGAGCGGCACCTGCGACTGGCCATCCCGGCCACGATCTACGCCGGCACGAACGAGATCCAGCGCGACATCATCTCGTCGACGTACGGCCTGCGGCCGGCGCGCTGACGTCCCGGCACCGGATCCGGCAACCTTTCGAGACAAAAAAGACCCTCTCGTCTCAAAAAAGTCCTCGCCAGGGGTAACCGGGGTCACATGTTGTCGTTTAGTATTGAGCCAAGCAGTCGCATAAATGCATGGGGAGATGAGGAATGGCCACCACGATCACTCCGGCGAAGGTCTCGCCGATCAGGGCGAAGCTGACGCCGCTGGGCAGCTTCTTCGCCCTGGCGGGCGACTCGCTGCGGGCGATGTTCCGCCGGCCCTTCGCGGTCGGGGAGTTCCTCGAGCAGACGGTCTTCATCGCCAGCGTCTCGTTCCTCCCGGCGATCTTCGTGACCATCCCGTTCACGGTCGTCGTGCAGTTCTTCATCAACCAGCTGCTCCAGGAGATCGGTGCCACCGACCTCTCCGGGGCCGGCGCCGGCCTGGTGGTGATCCAGGAGCTCGGGCCCTTCTGCAGCGTGCTCGTCGTCGCGGGTGCCGGTGCGACCGCGGTGTGTGCGGACCTCGGCGCCCGGAAGATCCGTGAGGAGCTGGACGCGATGGAGGTCCTCGGGCTCGACCCGATGCAGCGCCTCGTCGCCCCGCGCATCCTCGCCTTCGTCGTGGTCGCGCTCGGCCTCTACGGCATCGTCTGCGTCGTGGGCCTGATCGGCACCTACGTCTTCGCCGTCACCCTCGGCGGGGCCAGTCCGGGCCTCTTCGTCTCCAACCTGACCCTGGTGACCGGCTTCGGGTCGTTCGTCACGGCCATCATCAAGACGGCACTCTTCGGCGTCGCCGCAGCGCTGGTCGCCTGCCACCTCGGCATGAACGCCAAGGGTGGTCCGAAGGGCGTCGGCGAGGCCGTCAACCAGACCGTCGTGCTGACCCTGATGGTGCTGCTGGTCATCAACTCCACCGTCACCACCGTCTACCTTCAGCTGGGAGGGTGACATGAGCGCCCCGACCATGTCCGAGGATCGCGCCGCGCTCGCGGCGCAGATCCGGCAGCAGCAGCTCGCCTCGATCAAGAAGGTCGTCACGCTGCCCAGCCGGACGCTGCTCCACAGCGGCGAGCAGTTCCGGTTCTACCTCGCCGCGCTGCAGGGCATCCCGTTCGCGCTGACCCGGTACCGCCGGGAGGTGCTGCGCCTGATCTCGACCGTCGCCTTCGGCAGTGGTGCGATCGCGCTCATCGGCGGCACCGTGGTGGTCGTCTCCTTCCTGACGGCCTTCGCCGGCATCGAGCTCGGCCTCCAGGGCTACTCGCAGCTCAGCAACATCGGCGTCGAGGCGTTGAGCGGGTTCATCTCGGCCTACATCAACACGCGGCTCGCGGCCCCCGCCCTGGCCGGAATCGCCCTGACCGCAACGGTCGGTGCGGGCTTCACGGCCCAGCTCGGCGCCATGCGGGTGAGCGAGGAGATCGACGCGCTCGAGGTGATGTCGATCCGCTCGATCCCCTACCTGGTGAGCACCCGGATCGTGGCGGGACTGATCTCGATCATCCCGCTGTACGCCGTGTCGCTGCTCGCGTCCTTCGCTGCGACCCGACTGGTCGTCACGTTGGGCTTCGGGCAGTCGAGCGGTGCCTACCAGCACTACTTCAACACCTTCCTGATTCCCGGCGACATCGTGCTGTCCTTCGTCAAGGTGATGTGCATGGCCGTCGTGATCATGGCGGTCTGCTGTTACTACGGCTACACGGCCAAGGGCGGCCCGGCCGGTGTCGGCCAGGCCGTCGGCAGCGCCGTCCGACTGTCCCTGATCGCCATCCTGTTCGCCGACATGCTGCTGAGCTTCGCGCTCTACGGCACGTCGCACAGCCTGAACATCACCGGGTGAGGCGGCCATGAGCACACGCACCGAGCACGCCCGCCACCACACCCAGATCCTGGGCGCCGTGGGGCTGGCCATCATCGTCACGATCTGCGGCCTGCTGATCGCCACCTACCAGCGCGCCTTCGCCGACGTCGTCATGGTGACGGTCGAGTCGGACCGCGCCGGGCTCCTCCTCGACGAGGGCGCACGCGTCCGCATGTCGGGCGTCCCGGTGGGCGAGGTGCGCAGCACCGAGCCGACCGCCGACGGCAAGGTCCGGATCGAGATCGCCCTCGACGCCGACAAGGCCGACCTGATCCCCGCCGACGTGGTGGCCTCGCTGCGCGCCACGACCGCCTTCGGGTCGAAGTTCGTCGACCTCAGGTCCGCCGACGGCGGCAGCGCCGGTGCCACGATCGAGGCCGGTGCGGTCATCACCACCGACGGCGTCACGGTCGAGGCCAACGACGTCTTCCAGCACGGCATCGACGTGCTGACCGCCGTCGACCCGGTCTCCCTCAACTCCTCGCTCAACGCCGCAGCCACGGCGCTGGACGGGCGCGGCGAGAAGTTCGGCCAGTTCTTCAGCGACTGGGACACCTACCTCAAGGCGCTCGACCCGCACCTGGGCACCCTCGAGGACGACCTCGCGACGGCACCCACCGTGCTGGACACCTACGCCGACGCGGCCCCGAAGCTCATCGACACCGGTGACAACTTCGCGGTCACGTCCGGGACGCTGACCCAGCAGCAGGGCGATCTCGAGTCCGCGCTGCGCGGCACCGTCAAGGGTGCGGAGTCCGCCAGCCGCCTGCTCCGAGCACTGCACGGACCGTTGGCCTCCTTCAACCGGCAGTGGCTGCCCGTCACCCGCCTGGTCGCCGGCTACAGCCAGAACGTCGGCTGCATCATCGACGGCCTCAACGAGCACGTGCGGGTGTTCTCGAAGTTCTTCGGCAACCCGGAGAAGGACGAGCACTACTTCTACGCCAAGACCGGCTTCCTGCCGGGCATGGAGCCCTACACGCTCGAGGAGAACAGGCCCAAGCTGGTCAGCGGCATCAAGCCGACCTGCTACCGCAGCGGCACCGCACAGGATCCGACGGTCGCCCACGTCAACTTCGACGACGGCACCAAGGACGTCTACGAGGACGCGAACACCGACAAGCCGGTCGGCCTGGCCGAGGACCCGGTGGAGTTCTACGGCGACCTCGTCCACGACTGGTTCGGGTACGACGCGCTCGGCAACCTCCTCGGGGGCGGCGCAGAGGGGAGCGGACAGTGAGGATCTCCAGAGGACCGCTCGTCCAGGTCCTGACCTTCGTGCTCACGATGGGCTTCCTCATCGCGATGGTCGGCATCGTGTTCGCCAAGGTGCGGATCCAGCCCAGCGACGAGTACAGCGCGCTCTTCACCGATGCCTCCGGCCTCACGACCGGCAGCGACGTCCGCGGCAACGGGGTCGCCGTGGGCACGGTCAAGGACATCGAGCTGGCCGACGACGGCACCGCACGGGTGTCGTTCACCGTGGCGAAGACGGTGTCGCTGACCGACAGCACCCAGGCGCGTATCCGGTACGCCAACCTCACCGGTGACCGCTACCTCGATCTCACGCCGGGGAGCAAGGGCGCCGGCGCGCTCGCTCCCGGCGACACGATCCCGGTGGGTCGTACCCAACCCGCGCTCGACCTCGACCAGTTCTTCCAGGGCTTCGACCCGTTGATGCGGGCGCTCGACGCCGACCAGGTCAACGAGCTCGCCAAGAACGTCATCAGCGTGACCCAGGGCGAGGCCGGTGCGGTGCAGTCCATGCTCGCCAACGTCGGGTCGTTCACCTCGCGCCTCGCCGAGCGGGACGACCTGATCGGCGAGACGATCACGAACCTCTCCGAGGCCCTCGCGTTGCTCAACGACCACCGCGGTGACCTGGACCAGCTGGTCACGGGTCTCTCGGGCCTCATGAAGGGCTACGCGGAGGACCGGAGGACCATCGGTTCGTCGCTCGCCTCGATCAACGTCGCGGCACAGGACACCGCGGACCTGCTGGCCCGCATCCGGCCCGACCTCAAGGCCAACATCGACCAGATCGGCGTGCTCGCGGGTCACATCAACAACAACACCGACGACATCCGCGACGCGCTCGACCAGTACCCGGTGGTCGGGTCGAAGATCGCGCGCCTCGGCTCCTACGGGTCCTTCTTCAACTTCTACCTCTGCGGCGTGAAGCTCAAGATCGACCTGCCGGGCGAGGACCTCGACGTCTACTCGCCGTGGGTCAAGGACGACACCGGACGATGCGGGGGGATCCAGAAGTGAAGCGCAAGAAGCAGCTCAAGGCGCCGCGTACCGCGTTCTCCGAGATGGATCTCGGGCTCATCGGCATCGTCGGTCTCGCCCTCACGATCGCCCTCCTCGCCGTCGCGCTCAACATCGGCAAGGTGCTCGACCTGGTCGGGCACACGTCGTACACCGCCGAGCTCAGCGAGGCCGGCGGGATCCGGGGCGGTGACGAGGTCCGGGTGGCCGGCATCAAGGTCGGCGAGGTGAAGTCCGTCAAGCTGGTCGACGACCACGTGGAGGTGAGCTTCCGGCTCTCCGAGGTGGAGGTCGGCGACCAGACGCGCGCGACCGTCAAGAGCGACAACGCGCTGGGCAGCAAGTTCCTCGCCATCGAGCCCGGTGGCAAGGGCGACTCGGACATGATCCCGCTGGAGCGGACCGACGCCGGCTTCGCCGTCAACGAGGAGCTCGGGGAGCTGACGACCAGCACCTCGAAGATCGACACCGACCGGCTCGCCGCGTCCTTCGACTCGGTCAGCAAGGTGCTGTCGGCAACGCCCAAGGAGTTCCGCTCCGCGCTCACCGGCGTCAGCGAGCTGTCCAAGACCCTCAGCTCGCGCGACTCGGAGCTGGCCACGCTCCTGCAGGAGGCCAGCGGTCTCTCCGACGTGCTGGCCGACCGCAACAAGGACATCACGTCGATCTTCACCAACGGCTCGCTGCTCTTCACCGAGCTCGAGTCGCGGCGCAAGGTGATCGGCGAGCTGCTGCAGAGCGTCGAGACGGTCAGCGCCCAGCTGTCCGGCTTCGTCAAGGACAACAAGGTCTCGCTCAGGCCCGCGCTCACGGAGCTCCGGCAGGCGGCCCGCCTGCTCGGCGACTACCGCAGCACGCTCGACTTCGCGATCGGCAACACCGGTGCCTACGCCCGGTCCTTGGGCGAGTCGGTCGCCGGAGGTCCGTTCTTCCAGGCCTACCTGGCCAACGTCGGCTCGCCGGAGGACCTCGTCACCGGCGGCCTCGCGGGCATCCTGCAGGGCAACCAGGGAGGGTTCTGATGGGACTCGGCAATCGGGCGGTCAAGATCGCCCTCGCGCTCCTCGTCGTCGTGACCCTCGGCGGGTTCATGTTCGTCGACGGGGGCTCGACCAGGGTCACGGCGTACTTCGCCCAGTTCAAGGGCATCTACGTCGGCGACGACGTCACCGCCCTCGGGGTGCCGATCGGCACGGTCACCTCCGTGACCCCCGAGAAGGACCGGGTCAAGGTCGAGTTCGAGATCGACGACGACTACCCGGTGCCCGCTGACGTGAAGGCTGCCGTCGTGGCGCCCTCGCTGGTGTCGGTGCGGTCGATCGTCCTCGGTCCGGTGGGTTCGGACGGCCCCAGGCTCGAGAACGGCGCCGAGATCCCGATGTCGCGCACCGCGATCCCGGTCGAGTGGGACGACATCAAGGACCAGCTGGTCCAGCTCTCGACCGCGCTCGGTCCCAGGGGGAGCAACGACAAGGGGGCGACGAGCGAGCTGATCAGCTCGGCGGCCGGCTTCCTCGACGGCAACGGCCAGACGATGAACGACACTCTCGAGAACGTGTCCGAGGCCATGAGCACCCTGGCCGACAACAGTGGCGACCTGTTCGCGACGGTGCGGAACCTGCAGGTCTTCGTCGCTGCGATCAAGGACAGCGACGCGCAGGTCCGGGCCTTCAACATCAAGCTCGCCCAGGTCGCCGCGATCCTCGAGGTGGACCGCAAGTCCCTCTCCGGGGCGCTCGACGGCCTGCAGAAGGCCTTCAGGTCCCTGGACTCGTTCCTCGCGAGGAACAAGGACCTGACGGTCGACACCCTCAAGGAGCTGCGGACCACGACGTCCCTGTTGTCGGACGACCGCCAGAAGATCGCCGACCTGCTCCAGGTCGCGCCGACGGCGCTCTCGAACTTCTACAACATCCTCGACCCGCGCGGCGAGAACGGGAACCTGATCACCGGTGCGCTGGCGATCAACAACCTCCAGGCACCGGCGCAGATCGTCTGCGGAGCACTGCTCGCGGCCGGTGGGAACCCGACCGACTGCCAGAACGCCCTGACCCCGCTCCTGAAGTACTTCGCGCTCAACGCTCCGCCCGTCGGGATCGGCGGCGTCACCAACAACGGTGGAGGAGCCGGCGGCGTGATCGAACCGGGGAGCCCCGACACGAAGAGCCCGACGACCACGCCGAAGACCACGAAGCAGACGGACCAGGCCGACCTGGTCACGCAGCTGCTGGGGGGACTGTGAGATGACCAAGCGCACTGTGCGAGCGGCGCTGGGATGCCTGGCCCTGATGGTGGGGCTCAGCGGCTGCAGCTGGACCGGCATCAACTCGGTGTCCCTGCCCTTCACCAAGGGGCGCGGAGACGACAGCCTGACGATCACCGTCCAGCTCGAGAACGCCGCGAACCTCGTCCCCAACTCCGAGGTCAAGTACGACGAGGTGACCATCGGATCGGTCCGCAAGATCGAGCTGGAGGATTGGGTCGCGACCCTGACCATCGGTCTCGAGGAGGGCAGCCACGTCCCGGCCGACGTGGTCGCGTCCGTCGCCCAGAAGAGCCTCCTCGGTGCGGAGTACCTCGAGCTCAAGGACCCGGCGACCCGCGACGGCCAGGGTGCCACGGACGTGCTCGCCACGGGCGACGTCATCGCGCTCGACCGCACACGGCGCTACCCGGAGACCGAGGAGGTGCTCACCGCCGCGTCGATGCTGCTCAACGGCGGCGGCCTCCCGCAGATCCAGACGATCGCCAAGGAGCTGAACGCGGCCCTCGGCGGCCGCACCGACGACATCAAGTCGTTCATGCGCACGGTCAGCACCTTCACCGATCGGCTCGACGGCCAACGCGACAACATCGCGTCGGTCCTGACCCAGATGAACCGCCTGTCGAAGGCCGTCACCGGCGACAAGGGCAAGGTCACCCGGATCCTGCAGGAGATCCCGGAGGGGCTCCAGGTCCTCGAGGACGAGCGGGCCGAGCTGGTCCGCGCGCTACGCGCCGTCGCGGGCTTCGGCACCACCGCGCACGAGGTCATCGGCGACACCAAGGTCGCCTTCCAGGAGAACCTCGCCCACCTGCGCCGGATCACCAAGACGCTGGCCGACCACGGCGACAAGCTCGCGAAGAGCGTCGACGGCGTGACCTACCCGTTCAACATGCGCGACGCCGGCAACGTCATCTACGGCGACTACATGAACCTCATCACCGAGATCGAGGTCAGCGCCCAGGACCTCACCAACCACTGGCTGGGGGGCACGCCGCTGGACGGACTGCTCCCCGCGCTGCTGGGTGGCTCGCCCACGGGGCCGGCGGCGGACGCCTCCGACCCGCTCGCCGAGGACCCGCTGGACGGACTGCTCGGCACGGTCGAGGGGGTCCTGCCCGACCTCACGGGTAGCGCCTCGTCCGGCAAGGACGCCAGGAGCTCGGGTTCCTCCGGGACGTCGGGCAACGGCACCCCGACGCCGTCCCCGGGCGGCAAGGACGTGCTGTCCAGCCTTCTCAACGGTCTCCTGGGAGGTGGTCGCTGATGCTGTCCAAGGTCACCAAGGTCAAGCTCGGCGTGTTCATCGCGATCACCGTGGTCGCGCTGCTCGTCACGGCCCTCTACTACGTCCGGCTGCCGCAGCAGGTCGGCATCGGCCGCTACGACCTCGAGGTCGAGCTCGCCGGCGCCGGGGGCATCTACCCGCAGGCGATGGTCACCTACCGCGGTGTCGAGGTCGGCAAGGTCACCGACGTCGAGCTCGCCAAGGGTGGCGGCGTCGTCGCCAGGCTCCAGATCGACAACGGCACCGAGCTGCCGAAGGACTCGGTCGTCGAGGTCCGCAGCTCGTCGGTGATCGGCGAGCAGTACGTGAACTTCGTGCCTGCCGCGAACGCCTCGGACGGCGCGACCTACGCCGACGGCGACACCGTCCCGGTGGCCGCCACGGTCATCCCCACGACGACCGACAAGCTGCTGACGTCCGTCGACGGCCTGCTCCGGTCGATCCCGGAGGATGACCTGGACACGGTCGTGGACGAGCTCGGGCTCGCTCTCCAGGGCGCCGGCGACGAGCTGGGCACCTTCATCGACGCCAGCCAGGTCTTCCAGTCCGAGGCCCAGCGGAACCTGCCCCAGACGATCAAGCTCATCGAGGACTCGAAGCCGGTGCTCGGCACCCAGGCCGACCTGGATTCCTCCATCCGTTCCTACGCCGACAGCCTGGACTCGTTCACCACGGAGCTGGCGGCGAGCAACGGTGACCTGAAGGCCCTCCTCGAGGGCACGGGTCCGGCGATGGAGACGATCAGCGAGTTCGCGGTCGACATCACCGGCGTCGCGCCGGGTGTGATCTCCGACCTGGCCGACCTCGGCGAGGTGCTCAAGGTCTACAAGGACGGCATCGAGCACGTCCTGATCGTCACACCGGCCGTCCTCGCCGCGGTCACGTCGTCGATCCCGGTCAACCAGCGCGGCCCCGACCGTTCCCAGGCGAACCTGTGGTTCAAGCTGAGCTTCGACCCTCCGACCTGCACCCAGGGCTTCGAGAACGCCAACAAGATGCGCAACCCCGCCGACCTGAGCGCGCGGGCGCCCTCGACCACGTCCTGGTGCAAGGTCTCGGCGGACAGCGTCCTCGCGCCTCGCGGCGCCCGCAACCACCCGTGCCCCAACGGTGGGACCGGCGCCACGGCGGCGGCGTGCGGCCTGGACTTCGGAGGCCGGCGCACGAACGCCGACGCGGCCGGCTCGACGGACGCGACCAGCGGATCCGTCGACCTCGGGCTCGACTCCTTCCTCCTGAGTGGCGCCACGCCGTCGGCCGACGGCTGGCAGGAACTCCTGACCGGATTGGTGACGCCATGAACCTCGCAGGCAAGAAGCCCGGCTCCTCCGTCGCGCTGCTGCTCGTGCTGACCGTCCTGGCCGGTGCCGGGCTGGTCTGGCAGGGCGTGGTGTGGCGCGACCACCGCGGTGACGATCACGCCCGGAATGCGGCCGTCGAGGTCGCGACCGACCAGGTGCTCGACCTGACCACGCTCGACACCGACACCATCGACGCGAAGGTCGCGGCGATGGGCAAGCGGCTCAGTGGGGACTTCAAGCGCCAGTTCGACGGGTTCTCCCAGACCTTCGCCGACGTGGTCGCCAACGACAAGATCCGGGCGAGCGGCAAGCTGAAGTCGGTCGCCGTGTCGGCGTACGACGGGCGCAAGGCCGACGTCCTGGTCGCCACCACGGTCGACGTCACGACGGGCAAGGCGACGAAGCCCACCCAGCGTGACTACCGGATGAAGGTGTCGCTCGAGGGATCGGGCGACGATTGGCTGATCACGGGGATGGAGTTCGTGGCATGAACGCGACCGACGAAGCACCCAGCGACGAGCTGGTGGAGGCGGGCGGTTCGGCTGGCTCGCTCGACGTACGGGTCCGACGGCCCAGCGCCGAAGCACCGTCGTGGGTGCGCGGTGGACGCGGGCGTTGGGCTCTCCCGGCAGTGCTCGCGGTGCTCGCCGTGGCGCTCTTCGTCGTCAACCGCGGCCACGACGTGGACGCCGATGCCGGTCCCCAGGCCCGGAAGGTCCTCGCCGGCCACGTCGAGCAGCTGCTGACCTACGACTACCGCCGGCTCGACGACGAGCTCGCGACCGAGAGCACGTGGCTCGGTGGTTCCTTCGCCGACCAGTACCAGGCCCTCGTCAACGACAAGATCGGTCCCGCGGCCACCAGGGCCAAGGTCGTCACCGAGGCGCGGATCAGTGCCTCGGGCGTCGTCTCGTCGTCGTCGGACGAGGTCAAGATCCTGTTCTTCGTCAACGTGACCACCCGGAGCTCCGAGCTCGACCAGCCGCGGACCCAGGGCAGTCGCCTGGTCGTGACCGGCCAGAAGGTCGACGGCGACTGGCTGATCACCGCCCTCGACCCCGTCTGACCCTCCTCCCGACCACTCGACGCCGCGCCCGCGGCGCCGGGCGTCGTACCCACCCCTCGAAAGGAATCCGCCATGGCCGTGTTCACCTCGTCCGACGAGATGTACGAAGTCTTCACCCCGTTCATGCAGAGCCTGACGACCGACCCGGTGGTCGGCAAGAAGTTCTCCTCCGCCCACACCTCCTTCCGGGTGGTGCACGAGGACCCCGACGGCGTCTTCCTGCTCGACGCCACCGTCGACCCTCCGGTCCTGTACGTCGGCGCGGACGCCGACGGGCGTGAGGCTGAGGTCGACCTGACCATGTCGGCCGAGGACGGCCACAAGTTCTGGCTCGGCCAGCTCAACCTGCCGGTGGCCCTGGCCCGCCGCAAGATCAAGGTCAGCGGCGGCGTCGCGAAGCTGATGGGCCTCGTGCCCGCGCTCCAGCCCGCCTACGGCCTGTACCGGGAGCACCTCACCTCCATCGGTCGCGAGGCCTGACGTCTCAAAATTCGGCGAGCGGTCGTTGACGCACTTCGGCGACCCACCGTATATTTGAGACACGGCGGCTAAGAAATCCCAGGCCCTCTTCCACCAGGAGCGATCATGACCACCACGACGGCGCCGGAGATCAAGATCTTCGACTACGACACCTACGCCGAGGGCGACCCGACGACCTTCGGTCTGCCCCTGGAGCAGTACCGCCACCTCCGTGACGAGGAGCCCTGCTACCTCCAGGAGTTCGACGACCCGATGCTCATCGACCGGGCCTGGGTGGTCAGCCGGAACGAGGACATCTGGGAGGTCGACCGCAACACCGAGCTCTACGCGGCCGACCGTGGCTACGTGAACATCTGGCAGGTCGTCCCGATCGACCCGAAGAACGGCGGCATGCCGGCCATGCTGACCACCGACGGCGAGCGGCACCGTGCCCAGCGCCAGGTGCTGGCCAAGGGCTTCACGCCGGGCTTCGTGCGCAAGCTGGAGGGCAAGTTCCGCCAGTACGCCAAGGACGTCGTCGACGACGCGCTCGAGAAGGGCACGTTCAACTTCGTGCACACCATCGCGCACAACATGCCGATGGAGGCGCTGGGTGACGTGCTCGGCGTACCGCAGGAGGACCGCGCCAAGTTCTTCGGTTGGGTCGACAAGTTCGCGGCACCGTTCGACACCCGGATCACCGCATCCTTCGACGAGGTCATGGAGGCCATCGGCAACCTGATGGTCTACTCCGAGGAGCTCGCCGAGCTGAAGCGCGCGAACCCGGCCGACGACGTGATGTCCCGCCTGGTCGCCTCCGGCGAGGGCGGCGACCCGCTCATGTCGCCCGAGGAGATCATGGGCAACGTCGCACTGCTGGCCAGCGGCGCCGCGGAGAGCACCCGCACGGCCATGTCGCACGGGATGCACGAGCTGATGCGCAACCCGGAGGCGATGGCCTGGGTGCGCGAGCGCAAGGACAACATCCCGAACACGTTGATCCAGGAGATGGTCCGGATTGCGTCGCCGTTCACCCACCTGGTGCGGACGGCGACCCGCGACCACGAGCTGCACGGCAAGCAGGTCAAGGAGGGCGACATCGTCGCCATGCTGTTCGCCGCCGGCAACTTCGACGAGCGCGCCTTCGACCGGCCCGAGGTGTTCCAGCCCGACCGGATCGAGAACCCGCACGTCAGCTTCGGCCGCGGCCCGCACAAGTGCCTGGGTCAGCACGTCGCCTCGCTCGAGATGAAGATCCTCTTCGAGGAGCTCTTCCAGCGGACCTCGAGCATCGAGCCGGCAGGTCCCATCAGCTACGTGCGCGACGCCTACTCCCGCGGCGTCTACGAGCTGCCCGTCACCATCACCCCGGCCTGAGGTCGGCCCGGATCCACCAGGAGCACGCCATGAAGATCACCGTCGACACCAACCTCTGCGAGGTGCACGGCGACTGCGTCGTCGTCGCGCCCGACTTCTTCGACATCGGGGAGGACGACGAGGTCGTCCAGGTCCTCGACGCCGAGCCGGGGGAGGAGCACCGCGCCACCGTCGTCCAGGCGGCCAAGATGTGCCCCGTCGCCGCCATCCGCATCGAGGGCTGACGACCGTGTCCGAGCTGCAGGACGTGGTCGTCGTCGGCGGCGGCCTCGCCGGCTTCCGGTTCGCGCAGAGCCTGCGCGACGCCGGGTACGACGGGCGGGTCACCATCGTCTCCGACGAGGAGCACCTGCCCTACGACCGACCGCCCCTGTCCAAGCAGCTGCTCGCCGGCACCTACACGGAGGAGCAGTGCGCCCTGCCGGGCGATGCTCCCGACGTGTCGTGGGTGCTCGGCCGGCGGGCCGAGCGGCTGGACCGCGAGCGCCGGGTGGTCGTCCTCGACGACGGCACCGAGGTGGGCTACGACGGCCTGCTGATCGCCACCGGTCGCCGGGCCCGTCCCTGGCCCGGCGAGATGCCGTCCTCGGGCGTGCACACCCTGCGCGACCTGGCCGACACGGCGGCGTTCCGCTCCTCCATCGGTCCCGGCGCGAAGGTGGTCATCGTCGGCGCCGGCTTCATCGGCTGCGAGGTCGCGGCCACCCTGCGCAAGGAGGGTGTCGACGTCACCGTGGTCGACGTGTCGGAGCACCCGATGCCCGTCATGGGACCCGAGGTCGGTGCGCGCGCCGCCCGGCTCCACGAGGCGCAGGGCGTGCGGTTCCGTCTCGGTCGCGGTGTCGCGGGCTTCGAGGGCGAGGACCGGGTGACCGGCGTACGCCTCGAGGACGGCGAGCTGCTCGAGGCCTCCGTCGTGCTGGTCGCGGTGGGCTCGGTCCCGAACTCGGAGTGGTTCGCCGACGCCGGCCTGTCGATGGACCGCGACGTCGTCGTGTGCGACGCCACCTGCACGGTCCTCGACGCGGATGGCCAGCCGGTCGCCGGCATCGTCGCCGCCGGTGACATCGCGGCCTGGCCGCACCACCACGGCGAGGGCGCGGTCTGCATCGAGCACTGGTCGAACGCGCGTGACATGGCCGACCTGGCCGCTCGCAACCTGCTGCTGCCGGTGGGGGAGCGCGCCGAGATGGCGGCCATGGCGTCGGTCCCGACGTTCTGGTCGGACCAGTACAACGTGAAGATCAAGTCGGCCGGCTTCCTGCGCGCCGCCGACAGCTGGACGATCGTCGAGGAGGACGTCGAGAAGCCGTCGCTGCTGGCCGAGGGTCGGCGTGACGGCGAGCTGGTCGGTGCGATCGCGTTCAACATGAACCGCAGCATCATCGGCTACCAGCGACAGCTCGTGGCGCCGTAGGGCGTGTCCCGAGCGAACGGGACGAAGGACCTGCCGGCGGTGCCGGCAGGTCCTTCGTCGTCCCTGCGGTTGCTACTTGGCGGGCTTCTTCGCGGTCACCTTCTTCGCCGCGGCCGCCTTCCTTGCGGGAGCCTTGGCCTTCGGGGCCTGGAGCGAGCGCACCAGGTCGACGGCGACCTCGGTGATCTCCTCGGGGCTGAACTTCTCCTTGGGGCGGTACCAGCGCGAGACCCAGATGCAGGAGCCGAGGAGCAGGCGGGCGACGATCACCGGGTCGGCCTGGTTGAGCAGGCCCGCGTCGATGTTCTGCTTGACGACGTCGACCCAGATCTTCTCGTAGTCGCGGCTCCACTTGTGCCAGCGCTCGAAGACCTCGGGCGGCAGGTCGCCGCCTCCGAAGAAGACCGGCATGTAGCGGCGCATCCGGATCGCGGCGTCGACCTGGAGACGGACCAGCGCGAGCAGGCGCTCCTCGACGTCGTCGATCTCCTTGACGAGGGTCTTGGCGTTCTCGGTGAGCTCGCCGGTGCTGCGCTCGAACAGGATGCCGATCAGGTGCTCCTTGGTGGGCACCGTCCGGTAGAGCGTCGCGCGGCTGACCGAGAGCTTCTCGGCGGTGTCGAGGATGGAGACCGCCTCGAGGCCCCCCTCGGCGAAGAGCTCCGCAACGGCGTCGGCGACCGCATCGGGGTCGATGTCCAGGCGCGGCCGTCCGCGGGGGCGAGGCGCCTTCGGGGTCGGTTCTGCGGTCATGGCTGGCTCCCTGGGATGGGTGGCGGGTCGCCGCACGGCCACCCGTCTCAGGGAGCACATTACCGACGTACCGGATCTCAAAACAACAGCACCGGCGTTCTGATTCCCTTGTATTGAGACGCAGATTCTCATAACCTCGGACCATGAGTGCTTCTCCCGACACCTCGTCGATCCCGAAGGCGCGGAAGGCGCGCGCCGCCGAGCCGACGGCGGCCGCCCCCGTCGAGGTCCGCAACCCCGCGAACGACACCGTCGTCGGGACCGTCCCGGACATGTCCGCCGGCGACGTCGCCGAGCTCGCCGCCCGGCTCCGGGCGGCGCAGCCCGCGTGGGAGGCGCTCGGTCCCGAGGGGCGCAAGAAGCACCTGCTCGCGTGGCTCGACTGGCTCGTCGACAACAAGGAGCGGATCCTCGGCCTGGTCCACCGCGAGGCCGGCAAGAGCTGGGGAGACGCCCAGATCGAGCTGCTCGTCGCGGTCGAGGTCATCAACTACTACGCGAAGAACGCGGCGAAGTTCCTCGCCGACGAGCGGCCGTCGCCGCACAACGTCTCCGCGATCACCAAGAAGCTCCGGCTGATCCGCCGCCCGCACCAGCTGGTCGGCGTCATCACGCCCTGGAACTACCCGCTCGCCATGCCGATGATGGACGTGCCCGGTGCGCTGATGGCCGGCGCCGCCGTCCTGACCAAGCCGTCCGAGGTCACCCCGCTCGCGTGGGCCGAGGCGGTCCGCGGCTGGGAGGAGATCGGCGCCCCGCCGGTCCTCGGCATCGCGACCGGGCTCGGCGAGACCGGGGCTGCCGTCGTCGACCAGGTCGACATGGTCCAGTTCACCGGGTCCACGGCGACCGGCCGCCGGATCGGCATCCGCTGCGCCGAGCGGCTGATCCCCGCCAGCCTCGAGCTCGGGGGCAAGGACGCCATGGTCGTCCTCTCCGACGCCGACCTGGACCGCGCCGTCCAGGGAGCGGTGTGGGGCGGGCTGTTCAACGCCGGCCAGTCCTGCATCGCCATCGAGCGGGTGTACGTCGAGGCGCCGATCCACGACGAGTTCGTCAGCCGTCTCGTCAAGGCGGTCGGCGAGCTGCGGGTCGGCCACGACGCCCAGGGCGCCTTCGAGGCGGACTACGGCGCGATGGCCAACGAGAACCAGATGGCCATCGTCGAGCGCCACGTCGCCGACGCCGTCGCCAAGGGGGCCACGGTGCTGACCGGGGGCGAGCGTCGTACCGACGGGCTGTTCTACCCGCCCACCGTGCTCGTCGACGTCGACCACACCATGCTGGCGATGACCGAGGAGACCTTCGGTCCGCTCCTGCCCGTGATGAAGGTCGAGGACGAGGGCGAGGCCGTGCGCCTGGCCAACGACTCGCCGTACGGCCTCGCGGGGAGCGTGTGGACGACCGACCCCGAGCGGGGCCTGCGCGTGGGTCGCCAGGTGGAGACCGGCGGCATGAACATCAACAACGCGATGACGAACGTCTTCCAGTTCCCGCTGCCGATGGGCGGCTGGAAGTCCTCGGGACTCGGCCACCGCTTCGGCGGGGCCAACGGCATCCGGAAGTACTGCCGCCAGCAGGCCTTCGTGAGCGAGAAGGTGCATCTCAAGAGCGAGATCCACTGGTACCCGAACACGTCGAAGAAGGCCGCGCTGACCGACAAGGCGCTCCGGCTGCTCGGCATGCACGACTGGCGTCGCCGGCTCGGCCGGCCCGCGAAGTGAACCCCGACCAGGAGACCCTGACGATGAACGACGCACCTCCCACCCCGCTCTCGGCCGGTACCGTGCCCGAGGCCTTCCAGCGAACCGTCGCGCAGCACGGTGACAAGGTCGCCCTGCGCAACATCGACGGCAGCGTGAGCCTCACCTGGTCCGAGCTCGACGCGCGGGTGCGCAGCATCGCGGCCGGGCTCGCCGCTGCCGGGCTCGGCAAGGGCGACACGATCGCCATGCTGCTGCCCAACACCCCCGAGTGCCACCAGGTCGACTTCGCGGCCGTGCACCTCGGGGCGATCCCCTTCGCGATCTTCAACAGCTCGCCTGCCGAGCAGATCGCCCACCAGCTCTCGAACGCCGACGCGCGCTTCGTCGTCACCGAGCAGGCCTTCCTGCCCAAGGTGCTCGAGGCCGCCTCCCAGCTGGACGGCCAGATCGAGACGGTGATCGTCGTCGACGGCGAGGCCGAGGGCACCACCAGCCTCGCGGCGGTCGAGGCCGGTGCCGACGCGTCCTTCGACTTCGACGCGGCCTGGCGTGCGGTCACCCCGGACGACCTGGTCACCCTGATCTACACCTCCGGCACCACCGGGCCGCCCAAGGGCGCGCAGTGGTCGCACCGCACGGTGATGGCCGAGCAGCGCGCGCTCGACGCGGCGCTGCCGCTGCCCGTGGACGGGATCATCTCGTTCCTGCCGATGGCCCACGCCGGTGGCCGGATCACGGCCCACTACATGTCGCTGGGGTACGGCGCCACGATCACCGCGTGTCCCGACATGAAGGAGGTTCCGGTCGCGCTGGCCACCAGCCGGCCCGACGCCTTCTTCTCCGTGCCGCGGCTGTGGGAGAAGCTCCAGGTCGCCATCGAGGCGATGATCGCCGGCCAGCCCGACGAGCAGCGCGTCGCGCTCCAGGAGGTCGTCGACCTCGGGCTCGAGCGGGTCCGCGCGGTCGAGGCTGGCAGCGGCGTACCGGCCGACGAGGCCGCGGCGCTCGTCGAGCGCCACGACGCGATCCTCGACCGGATCACGCCCCTGCTCGCACGGCTGGGCCTCGACAACATCAAGGCCGCCTTCGTCGGCGGCGCCCCGTCGAGCCCGGAGCTGTCCCAGTTCTTCCGCGCGGTCGGCGTCCCGATGCTCGAGGCCTACGGCCTCACCGAGGGCTCGCTCAACGTCTTCAACCGGGTCGAGGACTACAAGACCGGTACGGCGGGCAAGCCGCTGCCCGGCGTCGAGGTCAAGCTGGCCGAGGACGGCGAGCTGCTGTGCCGCGCCGAGCTGAACTTCTCCGGCTACCGCAAGCAGCCCGAGGCGACCGCCGAGGCACTCGACGCCGACGGCTGGCTGCACACCGGTGACATCGCGACGATCGACGAGCACGGCTTCATCAAGATCGTCGACCGCAAGAAGGAGATCATCATCACCTCGGCGGGCAAGAACATGTCGCCCGCCAACATCGAGTCCGCCGTCCGCGGCGAGAGCTCGCTGGTCGGCCAGGTCGTCGCCATCGGCGACGCCCGCAGCTACGTCACCGCGCTGATCACGCTCGACCCCGAGGCCGCGCCGGTCCACGCCAAGAACCTCGGCCTGGAGGGCCTCTCGCTCGAGGAGCTCGTCGCCTCGCCGGTGCTGCTCGCCGAGGTCGAGGGGATCGTCGACCGCGCCAACAAGCGGCTCCACGGCAACGAGCAGATCAAGAAGTTCACGGTCCTCGGGTCGGCCTGGCTCCCGGACACCGACGAGCTCACGCCGACGGCGAAGCTCAAGCGCCGCGTGATCCACGTGAAGTACGCCGACGAGATCGAGGGGATGTACGCGTGACCGGACCCCTCTCCGGGCTGAAGGTCGTCGAGCTGGCAGGCATCGGGCCCGGCCCGTACGCCGCGATGCTGCTCGCCGACATGGGTGCCGAGGTCGTCCGGGTCGAGCGGCCCGGCCGCCAGGGCAGCTCCGTCCCGCCTGAGCAGGACGTGCTGCGGCGCAACCGCCGCTCGGTCGTGCTCGACCTGCGGGACCCGCGGGGCGTGCGCGCCGTGCTGCAGCTGGTGGCGCAGGCCGACGTACTGCTCGAGGGGTTCCGGCCCGGCGTCACCGAGCGCCTCGGTCTCGGTCCCGAGGACTGCTGGGCGGCCAACCCGCGCCTGGTCTACGGCCGGATGACCGGCTGGGGCCAGGAGGGACCGCTGGCGGCCGCGGCCGGCCATGACATCGGCTACATCGCCGTCACCGGGGCGCTGCACGCGATGGGCCGTGCCGACGGCCCGCCGATCCCACCCGTCAACCTCGTCGGCGACTTCGGGGGCGGCTCGATGTTCCTCGTCACCGGCGTGCTCGCCGCGTGCTGGGAGGCCGCCCGCTCGGGCCGCGGCCAGGTCGTCGACGCCGCGATCGTCGATGGCGCCAGCTCGCTGACCGGTTTGCTGCACGGCATGCTCGCGACGGGCCTGTGGCGGGACCGCCGCGGCGCCAACATGCTCGACGGCGGCATGCCCTGGTACGACACCTACGCCACCTCCGACGGACAGTGGATGGCCGTCGGGGCGCTGGAGCCGCAGTTCTACGACGAGCTGGTGCGCCTGCTCGAGCTGGACCCGGCCGTCGCCGACCGGTCCGACCCCGCCCGGTGGCCCGGGATCCGTTCTGCGTTGGAGGCGGCGTTCGCGTCGCGTACCCGCGACGAGTGGGCCGAGGTCTTCGAGGGCACCGACGCCTGCGTGGCGCCCGTCCTCTCGCTCCGCGAGGCCGCCGAGCACCCGCACCTCGCCAAGCGGGAGACCTTCGTCGAGGTCGGCGGTGTCGTCCAGCCGGCCCCCGCGCCGCGGTTCAGCCGTACGTCGTCCGCACTCCCGGACGCCCCGCCGGCCATCGGCCAGGACACCCGCGACGTCCTCACCGCGTGGGGCGTCGAGGACGTCGCGGGCCTCATCGACGACGGAGTGGCCGTCCAGGCCTGAGCTGTTCCGTCGTACCCCGAACCGGGGCGTTGCTGCTCACCTGCCGTGCGGCAACGCCCCTTTCGGCGTGCTGGGCAGGTCCGACGCGGCGCGTGCTGGGACGACGAAACTCACGCCTGGACGACGAAACTTCCTCGTCCCAGCGTGAGTTTCCTCGTCCAAGCACGGGAGTTTCACCGGCCGGCCGGTGAAACTCCCGTCGGGCCGATCACCAGAAGCGCGGCGCCCGCTTCTCCACGAAGGCCTGCTTGGCCTCCTCGTAGTGCGGGTGCTGCTGGGCGCGCCCCTGGGCGACCGCCTCGGCGTCCAGTTGCGTGGGGAGGTCGACGGACTGGCCGGCGCGCAGCAGCTGCCGGATCGGGCCGACCGAGGCCGACAGGGCGGCGATCTCGGCGGCGAGGGCGGTGGCGCGCCAGAGCAGGTCCTCGGACGGGATCAGCTCGTTGACGAGGTTCCAGGCGAGCGCCTGCTCGGCGGTCACCTTGCGGCCGAGGAGGGCGATCTCGGTGGCCCGGGTGGCGCCGACGATGCGGGGGAGCAGCCAGGTGGCGCCGGCGTCGGGGACCAGCCCGACCTTCACGAACGACATGCTGAACGACGCCTTCGTCGACGCGAGCCGGAAGTCGGCGTTGAGGGCGAGGGAGAAGCCAGCACCGGCGGCGGGGCCGTTGACGGCCGCGATCACGGGGGTGTCCATCGCGGCGAGCTGCTCGACGAGGGGGATGTAGAGCCGGCGGATGACGTCCTCGACGTCGCTCGGCCCGGCGTTGAGGTCGGCCCCGGCGCAGAACGCCTTGCCGGTGCCGGTGAGCACGATCGCGCGGACGTCGGCCTCCGCGTCGAGCTTCGCCATCAGCTCGCGCAGGTCGGCGACGAGGGCGTGGTTGAGCGCGTTGTAGCGCTCCGGCCGGTTCAGCGTCACCACGGCATAGCCGTCCTGGCGCTGGCAGAGCAGGTGGTCGGTCGACTCCATGGGTGGCCTCCGTCGTCGCTGGGTGGTCGTCGTTGACCCGTGGGTCCTCGCGTCCTTATATTAGAGACAACAGGACTCAAAAAGGAAAGGTGTGTCCAGATGGACCTCGTTGGATCTTCGGCCGTCGTCACCGGGGGTGCGTCCGGTCTCGGGCTCGCCACGGTGAAGCGGCTCCTCGAAGCCGGTGCCGAGCGCATCGTCATCGCCGACCTCTCGTCCTCCGACGGCAAGGACGTCGCCGAGTCGCTCGGTGACCGGGTGGTCTTCGCGCCGGCCGACGTCCGGGACGCCGACGCCATGAACGAGGCCTACGACGCTGCCGAGGAGGCCGCCCCGTTGCGAGCCGTCGTGCACTGCGCGGGTCGCGGTGGCGCCGTCCGCCTGGTCAACCGCGACGGTACGCCGGGCGACATCGAGCTCTACTCCGAGGTCGTCGGCATCAACCTGATCGGCAGCTTCAACGTGCTGCGCCTCGCCGCCGCCCGGATGGCGAAGAACGAGCCCGTCGACGGCGACCGCGGCGTCTGCATCCTCACCTCGTCGGTCGCGGCGTTCGAGGGCCAGATCGGCCAGATCCCCTACGCCTCGGCCAAGGCCGGCATCGTGGGCATGACGATCGTCGCCGCGCGCGACCTCGCCGGGAAGCAGATCCGCGTCTGCACCATCGCGCCCGGCACCTTCGACACCCCGCTGCTCAACCGCCTCAGCGACGACGTGCGCGACTCGCTCGCCAAGATCGTCCCGCACCCGAGCCGCCTCGGTCAGCCCGACGAGTACGCCAAGCTCGCGCTGAGCATCATCGACAACGGCATGCTCAACGGCGAGACCATCCGTCTCGACGGCGCGATCCGGATGTCGCCGCGATGAGCGACGCCGTCCTGCTCGAGGTCGACGACGGGATCGCGACGATCACGTTGAACCGGCCCGAGGTCCGCAACGCGATCGACCTGCCCACGGCCCTGGCGATCGCCGAGGCCCTCGACGAGGTCGACGAGCGCGGCGACGTCGCGGTGGCGATCCTGACCGGTGCCGGTACGACGTTCTGTGCCGGCATGGACCTCAAGGCGTTCGCCGCCACCAAGGAGCGCCCGATCCACGAGCGTCGCGGTGCCTTCGGCATCGTCCGGCGCCCGTGCGACAAGCCGCTCATCGCCGCGATCGAGGGCAACGCCCTCGGTGGCGGGCTGGAGATCGCGCTCGCCTGCGACCTCGTGGTGGCGACGGAGAGCTCGCGACTCGGCCTGCCCGAGGTCAAGCGCGGCCTGGTGGCCGCCGCCGGCGGCGTGCTGCGCCTCCCGCGGCGGATCCCGCAGGCGGTCGCGCTGGAGCTGATCATGACCGGCGAGCCGCTGACCGCCGGCCAGGCGAAGGAGTGGGGCCTGGTCAACCGTGTGGCGCCCGACGGGGAGGCGCTCGTGGTGGCCCGCGAGCTGGCCGCGGCCATCAACGCCAACGCGCCGCTCGCCGTCCGCGCGGCGAAGAGGATCGTGGTGGAGTCCGCCGACTGGACGCTCGACGAGGGCTTCGACCGACAGGCGGCCCACACCGACCCGGTTCGATCGTCCGCGGACGCCGCAGAGGGTGCCCGCGCCTTCGTGGAGAAGCGGACGCCCGTCTGGAGCGGCGCCTGAGACGAGTCGTGTCAAGGCAGTGGTCGGTCGCGGGTGTGGCCGGCCACTGTCCGTTTTTGAGGCGCGCTGTTGACGAAATGCAGCCTCCGGGAGGTATTATTGAGACATAGACGTTCAATAAGATTTTCCAGAAGGGGAATCACGTGACCCAGCTGATCAACCGAGTCGAGGACGGTTCGGCCCCGGACCGCGACCGCCTGGCGGCGGCCCTCGAGGACGCGAACATCCCCACCCTGCTGCTCGTGCTGGCACACCTGACAGGCGACGACAAGTGGCTGTCGGGGAAGTACCGACCCCAGCGCGGTCCCGTGCTCGACGACAACGACTCGGGCTCGCTGCCCGAGGACGTCCAGGCCGAGATCCGTTCCGCCGCGCTGCGCGCGATCCTGGACGCCGAGTCCGGTCTGATCGCCGAGCGCCCGCTGACGCCCGACCAGGTCACCCGCATGCTCGGGGTCGCGCTGGTCGAGGAGATCCCGGAGGAGTACGGCGAGCTGCTCGCCGAGGAGCTCGGCGTCCTCTCGCGCGACATCGACGTCCCGCACCCCTTGCCCGAGGGCTTCGAGGTCCTGATCATCGGCGCCGGCCTCTCCGGCATCGCGCTCGCTATCAAGCTCAAGGGTGCCGGCGTCCCGTTCACGATCATCGAGAAGAACCACGAGATCGGCGGCACCTGGTGGGAGAACGTCTACCCCGGTTGCGGCGTGGACACCCCGAGCCACCTCTACTCCTTCTCGTTCGAGCCGAACGGCGCGTGGAGCCGCTTCTTCGCGAAGCGCCCCGAGGTGCACCAGTACCTCTCCCGCCTCGTCGACAGCTACGGCATCCGTGAGCACATCGTGTTCGGCCAGGAGGTCCGGAGCGCCGACTTCGACACCACGACGACCACCTGGCGGCTCGAGGTCGTCGACGGTGCCGGTGTGGGCGCGACGTACACCGCTCCGGTGCTCGCCACCGGGGTCGGCATGGTCAACCGCCCCTCGATCCCGGACATCGCGGGTGCGGACTCCTTCGCCGGCCCGATCATGCACACCGCCGAGTGGGACCCCGAGGTCGAGTACGCCGGCAAGACGGTCGCCGTGATCGGCACCGGCGCCAGCGCGATGCAGCTGGTGCCCTCGATCGCCGGCGTCGCGAAGAAGGTCGTCGTCTTCCAGCGCTCCAAGCAGTGGGCGGTCCCGCACCCGAATTACCACCGCGACGTCCCCGAGGGCGTGCTCTACCTGATGGACCGGCTGCCGCTCTACACCCGGTGGTACCGGCTGCGCGCCTTCTGGAACTTCAGCGACCGCCTGCACTCGTCGCTGCGGATCGACCCGGAGTGGACCAAGCCGGATCTCTCGATCAACGAGGCCAACGAGCGGCACCGCGTCTTCCTGACCAAGTACATCAAGGACCAGCTCGGCGACCGGACCGACCTGTATGACGCCTGCATCCCCGAGTACCCGCCGTACGGCAAGCGCCCGCTCCTCGACAACGGCTGGTTCCGCACCGTCCAGCGCGACGACGTGGAGCTGGTCACGACCGACGTGCAGCGGATCGCGCCCGAGGGTGTCGTCACCGCTGACGGCGAGCTGCACGAGGCAGACATCCTCGTGTGGGCGACCGGCTTCAAGGCGCTGCAGTTCCTGTGGCCCATGGAGATCCGTGGCGTCTCGGGCAGGAGCCTCGCCGAGCAGTGGGGCGACCACGACGCCCGCGCCTACCTCGGCGTGACGGTGCCGGACTTCCCGAACATGTTCATCCTCAACGGCCCGAACACCAACGCCGGCCACGGCGGCAGCGCGATCCTGGCGTGCGAGTTCCAGGTCCGCTACATCATGCAGGGGATCGCCCGCCTGGCCTCGGGCGAGGTGAGCAGTCTCGAGGTCGACGAGGACGTCTTCTGGGCCTACAACAAGGAGCTCGACGCCGAGCTCGACAAGTGCATCTGGTCCCACCCCGGCATGACCACCTGGTACCGGAACGAGGCCGGCCGGATCGTCGTGAGCAGCCCGTGGACCTACCTCGACTCCTGGGGACGGATGCGCGAGCTCGACGTCGCCGACTACCACGAGACGAGGGTGGCGGACGCGTCGTCGTAGCCATCGCCTGACGGCTTGCGCCTGGACTTCTGGGGGAGGTCCGGGCGCAAGCTCATTTTTCGGGACTTGCCGCGGTGGTCGAGGTGCTCCGGTGGTTGAGCCTCGAATCCCCTGGCCCTGCTTCTGGGACTGCTCGTGCTGCTGGATCCTGTTGGTCGGATGGGCGGCGCGGTTGTCGGCGCGGACTTCGTCCGCGCCGCCGCTGACGCGGCCGCCNAGTGGCTCTTGCTGGCCTGGGAGGGGTGCCGTTTGGTCACAGACCGCAAAGAATTTGCCCGAAAACGTGCGGTTCTTGCCCACTCGAGGGGGTCGCCACGCGCCACCACTCCCAAGCCGGCCGCAGCCCGGCCGCCGGACCCGACCCCCACCCGACTCCCCGTTGCTGCCCCCTGGGAACCCCGCCGCCCACGACACCGCAGCCCTGGAGGCATCCAGCGGCGCCCTGCTGTCCGATCTTTTTGAGATGATCTACTTCACAAAGATAGTTGAGCATGCCTAAACTTTCTCCATGCAGAAGTTGCTCTGGCTCGCCGGCCGCGCTGCGACCGTCGGGGCCCACGTCGTCGCCGAGAAGATCCGTCCCGTCACGCCGCGCGTGGCGAGCGACGTGCCCTCCAACGGCGTCACGCTGACGCCCGAGTGGCTGACCGCGGTGCTGTGCCGTGGCGTGCCCGGCGCCGAGGTGGTGGCGTGGCACAGCCCCGGCGGCTCGAGCGGTACGTCGGAGCGGGCGGCCCTGCGCGTGGAGTACAACGCCGCCGGCACGGCTGCCGGCCTGCCGACCGAGCTCTTCACGAAGTCGACGGCCAGCTTCACCCAGCGACTGCTGCTCGGCGGGGCCGACGTGCTGGCGGGGGAGACCCACTTCTTCATGACGTTCCGCCCGAGCATCGCCATGGAGGCGCCGAAGGGGTACTGGGGTGCGGTCGACGAGAGGTCATGGCGCAGCATCATCGTGCTGGAGGACATCGACGCCTCGAAGGGTGCCACCTTCGTCCAGCCCACGGCTCCGCTGAGCCGCACGCAGGTCGAGGACGTGCTCCGCAACATGGCGGGCTACCACGGGGCATGGTGGGACTCGCCCGAGCTCAAGGTCCTCAAGACCCCGACGGACCACTACGACAACGTCGCCGGCATGCTCGACTTCGAGGCCCGATGCAAGGTCGGCATGGAACGTGCCGCCGCGGTCATCCCCCGGTCGCTGGTCGGTGAGGCGGACCGGCTGTGGGCCGGCACCCAGAAGGGACTGCGCGTCTGCACCGACGAGATGACGCCCACCCTGCTGCACGGCGACTCGCACGCCGGCCAGACCTACGTCACGGCCGACGGGGCCATGGGCATCACCGACTGGCAGGCGGTCATGCGTGGAGGCTGGTCCTACGACGTCGCGTACTTCATCTCCTCGGCGTGCCGCCCAGAGGACCGTCGCGCCTGGGAGCACGAGCTCCTCGAGCACTACCTGGAGCAGCTGGCGCTCGCCGGCGGCGTCGCGCCCGACATCGACGAGGCGCTGCTCCGCTACCGGCAGAGCATGTTCTACCCCCTGTCGGCCTGGACGTTCACCATCGGTCGCGCCTGGTACCAGCCGAAGATGCAGCCCGACGAGATCAGCCTCGCGATCATCGAGCGGATTGCGACGGCCATCGACGACCTGGACTGCTTCGGCGCTCTGGGAATCTAGGACCCGTGGCAGAGATCCGGCGTCGTCCCCACCGTCGCGGCGAGGCGCGCGCCGCCGTCCTCGCGCACGCGCGCACGGTGTTCAGCGAGCGCGGCTACCACGACGCCAGCCTCGCCGAGGTGGCTGTGCGGGCCGAGGTCTCCGAGACCCTCGTCTATCGCTACTTCGGCTCGAAGGCCGGCCTCTTCGAGCAGTCGATCATCGGCCCGGCGCGGGAGTTCGTCGACGGCTTCCTCGGTGAGTGGGAGGAGCAGGACGACCCGCCCGGGCTGGAGGAGAAGGTCCGCGTCTTCGTGGTCCAGCTGCTCGCCTTCGTCCGCGAGCACCAGGGCCTGCTCGTCGCGTGGGCCCTCGCCCAGCGGGACGGAGGGCCGCGCGAGATCGCCACCGACGGCACCCACGGCCAGGCCGTACGGCGCTTCGCCGCGGCCCTGGGAGGGGAGGGCGGTGACGACGCGGAGATGGCGGTCTCGCTGTCGATGGGCCTGATCCTGTCGGTGGCGACGTTCGCCGACCTGATGTTCGCCGCGGACAGCCCCAACCGCGACCCGGACCGGCTCACCGATGCCGTCACGAAGTTCGTGCTGGCGGGCTTCCTCGCCCAGCTGGACCCCTGACCGGGCCTCAGCGCTCCTGCCGGAGCGCGTGCTGGGCGGCCAGCCGCCCCGGCCACCCGGTGACCCCACCGCTGGGATGGGCGGCCGCGCCGGCGAGGTAGAGCCCGGGGACAGGGGTGTCGTAGCCGCCGAAGCCCCGTGCAGGCCGCGAGGGCCCGAGCCGGTTGACCAGCATGTCGACGTGGAAGAAGGCGCCGGCGGGTGCGGCGAAGCGGGACTCGAAGTCGGCAGGGCTCGAGACCACCCGGCCGATCTCGGTGTCCGTGCCGCCGAGGAAGCGCTGCGCGGACTTCCAGACCGCGTCGGTGATCGCGTCCTTCGAGGTCTCCCAGCCGCCGTCGGGGCGGAGCGGAACGTTCGAGTTGAGGTAGAGCACGTCGCCGCCGTCGGGTGCGATCGTCGGGTCCACCGCGGAGAGGATCGCCATGTAGACCGGGGGATCCTCGGTGTTGAGGCCGACCTTCATGGCCCGCATCTGCGCGATGTGGTCCTCGAGGGTGCCGGTCATCAGGGTGGCCTTGCGGACGTCGGCGTCGTCGCGCTTCGAGCGGCGCAGCTCTGCGGCGGGGAAGCCGACCCGTCCGCCCGTCGCGACGTCGATCTTGAAGGCCGCGACGTTGATCGAGTTCGACGGCACCATCGCGACCCGGTTGTGCTCGGCGCGCGACAGGTGCTCGGGGGCGAGCAGCGGGCCGAAGGTGACCTGCGGGGCGAGGTTCGACAGCACGCCGTACCGCGCCTTCAGCGCCGCCCCGTCCGCCAGCCGTACGCCGATCGCCCGGCCGCCCTCGACGAGGATCTCCGCGACCGGCGAGCTCAGCCGCAGCTCGCCGCCGTGCTCCTCGAGCACGCCCTGCATCGCCCGGACCAGACCGGACATGCCGCCCCGGGGACGCAGGACACCCGGGCCGCGGTGGACGCCGGCGAAGCCGAGGACGTAGGCGCCGCTGCCGATCGCGTCGGAGGGGCCGATCATGCTCGACCAGTAGGCCCACAGCCCGCGCATCGCGTCGGACTCGAAGGTCTCGGAGATCCACTCGAAGGCGTTGAGTGTGGCCAGTCCGCCGAGCAGCCGACGGGTGGCCCGGTCGGGCCGGTGGCGCAGCAGGTAGCGGGCGAAGTCGCGCTTGCCCCACGCGGACGGGTGCTGGACGAAGAGCTTGTCGACGAGGTCCATCACCCAGTTGATCGGGCCCTGCAGGTCGGCGTAGGTGCGGGCGTCGGCCCGCGAGAAGTGCTTGATCTCCTCGATCGCGCGACGGATGTCGCGCCACAGCAGCAGGGTCTCGCCGTCCTCGTCGATCCAGCCGTAGGGATGGTCGAGCGGGATGGTCGCGTAGCCGTGCCGGGCGAGTCCGAGCTCCCGGGCCAGTGGCGTCTGGGCCATGAACATGTCGTCCATCGCACCCAGGCTCAGCAGGTGCTCGGGCGCCTCGGGCAGGTAGGCGTGGCTCGCCGACAGGCCGCCGGGGATGGCGAGCTGCTCGACCACGCAGACCGAGCGATCCGCCGTGGCGAGGGTGGCGCCGGCGGACAGGCCGTTGTGGCCGGCGCCGACGACGACGTAGTCGTAGGTGCTCATCGGGCAGCCAGCGCGGCGACCTCGTCGAGGCGCGGCTCGTTGACCTCGCCGGTCGACCGCAGCCGGTGGATCCACACCGCGACCGCGGTCAGGCAGGTGAAGGCGACGACACCCGAGCCGAGGTACTGCCAGGTGCGGAAGGCGTCGCCGTACGCGCCGGCCGTGACGCCCCACCACAGCGGCACCATGGCGGCGAAGCAGGCGTAGATGACTGGCGACTGCGAGATCGCCGAGCGCCGGCGCAGCACCAGCGGTACGACGGCCATGGGCAGCGCGTAGAGCGTCGTCGCCGCCAGGGCCTGGTAGAGCGGGTCGTCCCAGATCGTCTTCTGGTACTCCCACGCGAGGACGAAGAGCGCCGCCCCTCCGAAGAGCAGGGCCGCCCACTGCTGCTGCGTCCCGTTCGGCAGGTACTCCTTGCGGCCGACCCGCAGCGCCTGCGCCATGAAGACCAGCTCGAGCAGGAAGGCGGTGACCAGGCCGACCCAGAACAGCTTGAGGAACCAGTGGTCGTAGGTGTGGAACCAGGTGTCGAAGCGGACGACGACGCCCAGGTCGTGCGCGAACCACAGGAAGGTGCAGGGGAGCGGGATCGAGATCCAGCCTTCGCGCCGGGTCATCACGACGGCGGTCACCATCGCGACGTTCTGCAGCACCATGGCGAGGGTGAAGCCGATCATGATCGGCCACGTGTGGTCGTCGATGGCCCCGAGGATGGTGGCGGGGTCATACATGGGCGGGCACCTCCCCGGGAGCACGGACGGGGGTCCAGGAGCTGCGGACGGCGCCGGCGGCGCGCAGCTGTACGACGACGGCGACGCTCCAGGTGCACGCAGCGGCACAGATCCCGACGTACTGCCAGGAGTGGAAGAAGTCGTCCTCGAAGAAGCCGATCGAGGCGATCGAGTAGCAGAAGGTCATCACGCAGTAGGCCTGCCACTCGAGCAGCGACTGGCCCACGGCGGAGCGGCGGCGGGTCAGCAGCGCCATCGACGACGGCAGGCCCCACAGCAGCGTGCCCATGAAGGACAGCAGGAACAGCGGGTCCTCGAGCGAGCCCTTGAGCAGTGACCAGCTGATCACGCCCGCGGCCAGTGCACCGAGGATGCGCAGCGTGTGCATCCCCTGGGACTGTCCGGGCGAGAGCTCGTCACGGCCGTAGCGGATGGTCTGGACGACGTAGATCGTCTCCGAGACGAAGGTGACGATGATGGCGAACCAGAACAGCTGCATGAACCAGTGGTCGTACGTCGAGAACCAGTCGTCGAAGCGCAGCAGGTAGTTGCCGTCGTGCGGCCACCAGAGCACCGTCATCCACAGTGCCATCGGCGCGACGCGGTCGCGCCGGCTCATCCGGGCCGCCTCCACGAAGAACACCCACATGGCGACGATCGAGATGCCGCCGATGACGACGATCGGGACGGCGTTGTCCGTGATGGCGGCGAGCGTCACCTGCGGGTCGTAGCCCTGCACGGCAGCTCAGACCCCGATCGCGGCGGGGGAGAGGGTCTCGGAGAAGGAGCCGGGCGGCGGCGTCACGCCGTGCTCGCGGCACCAGGCACCGGGCTGGCGCTGGCCCTTGCGGGGGATGCCGCTCGACGGAAGGAGCTGCGGAGCGATCGGCGGCAGCGCCGCGAGGCTCAGGTCCTTCTCCGCGGCGAGCTCGTCGGCGTCCTTCTCCTCCGACATGCCGATCGGGCCTACCTTCTGGGCGTTCAGGAACTGGCGGACCACGGGCTCCTCCGACGACAGCAGCATCTCGCGGGGCCCGAACATCGCCAGGTGCCGGTGGTAGAGCAGGCCGATGTTGTCCGGCACCGTGCGAGCCGTGTGGATGTCGTGGGTGACGATCAGGAAGGTCGCGTCGATCTGGGCGTTGAGGTCGACGAAGAGCTGGTTGATGAACGAGGTGCGCACCGGGTCCAGGCCCGAGTCCGGCTCGTCGATCAGCAGGATCTCGGGGTCGAGCACGAGCGCGCGGGCCAGGCCGGCCNGAGCTCGGCGCCCGTGAGGCCGACCAGCTCCATCTTCTCCATCACGATGCCGCGGATCTCGGTCTCGCCCTTGCTGGTGTGCTCGCGCAGCGGGAAGGCGACGTTGTCGTAGAGGTTCATCGAGCCGAACATCGCGCCGTCCTGGAACAGCACGCCGAAGAGCTTGCGGATCTCGAACAGCTCGGCCTTGCGACAGGCGGCGATGTCGGTGCCCTCGATGATGACCGATCCGGCATCCGGCTTGAGCAGGCCGATGAGGGTCTTGAGCAGCACCGACTTGCCCGTGCCCGACGGACCGAGCATCACCGAGATCTCCCCGGCGGGAAGCGTCAGCGAGACGTCGCCCCAGATGAGGTGCTTCCCGAAGCTCTTGGTGAGGTGGTCGATCTTGATCTCGACGCCCATGGTGACTCCCCGTGGTATTTATGATCCTTGCAGTCTAAATAAACCTCGTGAGCCGCGTCACGTCAACAGGGGAGCGCCTTTCGTGGACGTCGCGAGAGCCCGTGGGTCCTTGACCGGCGCTGGTTCGGTCTATAAATTGAGACGAGCAAGTTCAGAATGTCGCGCCGATGGACGGACCGTCGTCCGAGGCGGATGCTTGAGGCGAAACGAGGAGCAACGATGAGCTACGACCTCCCGACCGAGAACTCACTGCGCGGGCCCTTCCAGCCCATGCGGTTCGAGGCCACGGTTGACGAGTGCATCGTCACGCACGGCGAGATCCCGAAGGACCTGGCCGGCGGCTTCTACCGCGTCGGGCCGACCTGGAAGCGTCCCACCAAGCAGGGCACCAACCCGCTGCTCAGCATGGACGGGATGGTCCAGGCCATCACCTTCGAGGACGGCGTCGCGAACTTCAAGAACCGCTGGGTGCGCACGCCCAAGTACGTCGCCGAGGCCGCGCGACGGCAGAGCATCTTCGAGTGGGAGGACGGCGGCTACGGCGACTGGCGCGACACGGCCTACGGCGAGGTCAAGCGCGACATCGGCAACCAGGGCATCTCCCGCGGCGTCTCCAACATCAACATCTTCCCGTTCCAGGGCGAGATGCTCGCCTCGAGCGAGCAGGGTGGCCCGCCGATCGCGATCGACCCGATCACGCTCGAGACCCGCGGCATCGTCCCGTGGTCGCCGAAGCTGAGCTCCGGCCTGCACACGCCGGCCGCCTACGGCGACGCGACCTTCTCGGCCCACCCGAAGTGGGACCCGGACACCGGCGTCCTCTACGGCTGGACCTACAGCGACGAGGCGCCGTACGTCGTCATGCACTACGTCAACCCCGACGGCACCGTCGACACCCGCGAGCTGTGGGACGCGCCGTACAACACGGTCGCGCACGACATCTGGCTGACGCCGGAGTGGGTCGTGATGCCCTTCCAGCCGTTCCTCGTCGACAAGAAGCGCTTCGAGAAGGAGCGCGGCATCTGGGAGTGGGACCCCGAGCTGCCCATCGTCATCGCGCTCATCCCACGCGGCGACCTGCACGGCGAGATCCGCTGGATCAGGACCGACCTGCCGGCCGAGTACATCATGCACACGATGTCGGCCAACGTGGTCGGCGACGAGCTGCAGCTCGACGGCCCGATCTTCAACCGCCCGCCGTTCCCGTTCGACCAGGACTTCAAGGAGGGCGACGACATCGCGCTCTTCTTCTCGATCGCCCGCAGCAACCTGGGCCGCTGGACCATCAACCTGAAGACCGGCGCGGCGCGGTCCGAGCAGCTCTCCGACCGTCCCTCCGAGCTGCCGAAGGTCGACGAGCGCTTCTACGGCAAGGGCTACGAGTGGGGCTACTCGGTCGGCGGCGTCGTCAAGAAGGGCGGCATGAAGATGAACAACCTCACCGTCACCAACATGAAGACGCTGTCGGAGTCGACCTACCAGATCCGCGACAACGAGCCGGCTGCGGTGCTCGAGGCCACCTTCGCGCCCCGCAAGATCGACTCGCCCGAGGGCGACGGCTACATCATCGTCCCGGTGTCCTGGTGGGCCGACAAGCGCGGTGAGTACCAGATCTTCGACACCGACGACGTGAGCGCCGGGCCGATCTGCCGCATCGAGCTGCCGTTCCAGATGGGCTGGACGCCGCACGGCCACTGGATGGACTTCCGCTGATCCCCCCAGCGGGTACGACGCCGGCGGCGCCTCCCCGGGAGCGGGAGGCGCCGCCGGACTCCACCCCGGACCGGGATGCCGACCAGGCACTGCGCGACGCCGTTCGCCGCATCACCGCTCCCTTCGGGCCCGGCTGGTTCCAGGAGCAGGTCGACACGGGTGGCAACGGTGCCGAGCTGTGGCACGCGCTGGGCGACGCCGGCTACCTGGGCGTCCACCTCCCCGAGCGGCACGGAGGCGGGGGCGCCGGGCTGCGTGAGCTGGCGATCGTGGTCGAGGAGACCGCGATGGCCGGCGTACCGGTCATGACGATCCTGTTCTCACCCGGTGTGACCGGGACGATCCTCGAGCGCAGCGCGACCGAGGAGCAGAAGCAGCGGTGGCTGCCCGCGATCGCGTCCGGGCGCGAGCGCTGGTCCTTCGCGATCACCGAGCCCGAGGCGGGCTGCAACGCCCATCGCATCGCGACGAGCGCGGCCCGCGACGGCGACTCGTGGGTGCTGAACGGCCAGAAGCACTACATCACCGGCGTCGAGAACGCATCGAAGGTGGTCGTGGTGGCGCGCACCGGAACCGATGAGCGCACCGGCCGCGGCCGGTTGTCCGTGCTGGTCGTCGACGCCGACGCTCCCGGCCTGTCGTTCGAGCCGATCCGCACGGTGATGAACCAGCCGGAGCGCAGCTCCGTCGTCCGCTTCGACGACGTCCGCGTGCCCGCGGCGAACCTGGTCGGCGAGGAGGGACGTGGCCTCGCGGTCGCCTTCACCGGCATGAACACCGAGCGCATCCTGGCCAGCTCCATCTGCACCGGGTTGGGGCGCTACGCGCTCGCCCGCGCTGCGTCGTACGCGCGGGACCGCCAGGTGTGGGGGACGCCCATCGGCGCGCACCAGGCGGTGGCGCACCCGCTCGCCACGGCGCACATCCGGCTCGCCGCCGCGGTCGAGATGACCGACCGGGCCTGCCGGTTGTACGACGCCGGCAGCGACCTCGGCGACCTCGCGAACCATGCGAAGTTCCTGGGTGCCGAGGCCGGGCTCGAGGCGCTCGACGCCGCGATCGCCGTGCACGGCGGCCACGGCGTGGCCGTGGATACGCACCTCGCGGGGTTCTTCTGGATCGTGCGGATGCTGAACATGGGGCCGGTCTCGAAGGAGATGATCCTCAACTTCGTGGCGGAGCGGGCGCTGGGACTGCCCCGATCGTACTGACGCAACCTGTCCCTCAGCCCGGCTGGGAGCCCTCGGCGATCTGGCGGTCGAGCGCGCGGTGCACGCACAGCACGGTGGCCAGGATCCAGGTCGCGAAGGTCACCAGGGGCACCCAGATCCCGAACAGCCCGTTCCAGGCGAACGGGCCGTCCTTGAAGAACAGGACCAGTCCGGCGGGCAGGATCATGAACGACTCCCACAACGAGAGATAGGCGTACCAGCGCGGCAGGACCGGGGTCGGCCCACGGTCGAGCAGCGCGCCGACTCCGACCGCGACCAGCTGGACCCACAATGACCAGATCACCGTCATGAAGAGGATCCAGCCGAGGTCGTGGATCGCACGGGTGACGTCGACCGGCCGGTCGTCGGAGCGGTACGCCGCCGCCATCCACACGCCGATCGGCGTGATGAACTCCAGCGAGAGCAGCGCGCAGGACACCATCTGCGTGTCGGCGAGCGCCTTCGCGCCGTCGATCCGCTTGAGCTGGCCGGACAGGGCCACGCCGAAGGGGACCAGCAGGGCGGAACCGGCCATGGAGACGACCATGCCCAGCTTGATGGCGACCGCGTGGTCGTCGTACGTGGTGGCGATGGCCTGCGCGCTGTCCAGGGGGTCGGACGGCGGGAGGTAGCCGGCGAGCGCCATGAAGGCGCCCACCCACATCACCATCATGAGCGGTCCCGACCAGATCAGGACTCGTTGAACGCGTGCTTCCACGTCAGGCCTCCCGGGGGTCGCTGTGCCGCCCCGCGTGGCGCAGCATCAGGTGGGTCATCACGAACAGCCAGGTGACGAAGGCGCCGACGGGCAGGTAGAACCCGACGGCGCCGTTCCAGGCGAAGGGCCCGGTCTTGAAGAAGACCGCGAGGCCGCCTCCGGCTCCCGAGAGCGCGATCCAGAGGTTGAGGAATCCCGCCCAGCGTGGCCAGACCGGGTGTTCCGAGCGGTCCATGAAGGAGGCGATCGCGACGCACGACAGCTGGAAGACGTACGCCGGGAAGACCATCACGAAGCACAGCCAGCCGAAGTCCGACAGCATCCGCACCGTGTCCGCCCCGAGCTCCTCACGGAAGGTCGCGGTGATCCAGATCATCGAGCAGAGCTGGAAGTAGACGACGAGCAGGGTCGCGCCGCCGAACTGCACCAGCGCCAGCAGCCGCCCGCGCTCGATGCGTGCGATGTGCACCGAGATGACCGCGAAGAACGGGAACAGCAGCGTGCTGAAGACGAGGGACAGCACCATCCCGACGCGGATCCCGAACCGGTGGTCGTCGAACAGCTCCGCGACCTCGCCCGCGGACATCGCGGGCGAGGGCGGCGGCACGAACCGGGCGATCCCGATGAAGGCGACGACGTAGAGGACCAGGAACGCCGGACCGCACCAGGCGGCGGCTCGCTCAAGCGACGGTCGCAAGGCCGGCCGCCTTCTGCCGGTTGATGGACTGCAGGGTCACGACGGTCATGGCGACCATCCAGCCGAAGAACACGAAGAAGGGCATCCAGAAGGCGCCGACGCCGTTGTAGGCGAACAGCCCGTCGTGGAAGAACGCGATCAGGCCGGCAGGGAAGATCAGGATGGCGCACCAGAAGTTGAGGTACGCGACCCAGCGGGGGTAGATCGCCGGTGCGGTGCGGTCCTTCACGATGGCGATGCCGATGATGATCATGAAGACCGCGAACGGTGGCCAGGTGAAGAGGAAGTCGAACCACACCCAGTCGTTCATGATCTGCATGATCTGCGGGTCGAGCGTCTCCGGCCGGAAGGCGATCACCGCCCAGGTCATCGGGATCAGGATGAAGAAGACGTAGCCGCCGCCGTTGAGCGCGATCGAGCAGTAGGTGAGGATCGGGAAGGCCCCCTCCGTCCTGCGGATCAGCACGGTGATGGCCATCGTCCAGGTCGCCCAGAAGCTCCAGGCCATGCACTGCAGGAGAGCCCCGAGGCGGATCTCGTTCTTGCGCTCGATGAACTTGTCGGCGAGCTCCTGCGCCGACAGGGCCGGCGAGGGAGCAGGGATGAAGTGCATCAGCAGGCCCTGGGCGATGACCATCGCCACGATCAGGACGATGCCCGACCAGACGGCCGCCTTCATCAGGGTGGAGTCGATGCCGCGCTTGGGTTCCATGGTTGCTCTCCAGGTGTCGCACTAGTAAGTGGCACTAACTTAGAACAGGTCGGGCACGTTTTGAAACAATTGTTCTCGAAATAGTTCACGGGGACGCCGTAGGGTTCTCCGTGACGGAGGGCGGTGAGCGATGGTCGACGGTGCGAAGCGGGTGCGAAGGACCCGGCGGGCTCCGTTCGAGGTCCGCGACCTGGTGCTGAAGGCTGCGAGCGAGCTGTTCGCGGAGCGGGGCTATCACGGCACCAAGACCCGCGAGATCGCTGAGCGCGCCCAGGTCGCGGAGCCGGTGATCTTCCGCAACTTCGGGTCGAAGGCCGAGATCTTCGAGGCGTCGATCCTCGCGCCGTTCACTGCCTTCGCCCATGCGTGGGCGGCGTCGTGGCGAGCGGAGCCGCTGGCGGCGGCCGACGAGTACGAGCTGACGCACACGTTCGTGAAGGGCTTCTACGACCTCGCGCTCGAGCACCGTGAGGTGTTGCGGACGTTGGTGGCGGCGCGGACCAAGGGGGGTGACCCCGCGCTCGCGGAGGTGGCCGACCGGGTCGTCGACCAGCTCGCGGAGCTGCTCACCCTGGTCCGGGAGCTGTTGGTGGAGCATCGCGATGCCCGCTCGTGGGGGATCATCGATCCGCCTGTCACGGTGGCGGTGGCGTTCGGCGCGATCCTTGCCGTCGTCGTCCTCGACGAGTGGGTGTTCCCGGCCGGCGAGCGTCGTCCGGGGCGGGCGCGCCAGGTCGAGGAGCTGACCCAGATGCTGCTCAACGGAGTCGCCCACCGCGAGGCGTGACGGATCGTGTGACGTGCGGTACCTTTTTGACGTTGATCGTCTCAATTATTGAAGGTACGTAGGGAGAACGCCGTGCACCCCTCGCAATTCATCCACCACAAGGTCCAGCTCGGCCTGTGGGTCTGTGGCATCGGCTTCGGTGTCCTCTTCTTCGTCGGCCTGGCCCCGCTGTCAGGGTTCATCCCGCCGCCGTCGCCGGAGCTCTCGGGTGCCGAGCTGATGACCAAGTACGGCGACCACCTGAACCTGGTCAAGACGGGCATCGTGGTCGGCCTGCTCGGCGCCGCCCTCCTCGTGCCGTGGTCCACGCTCGTCGCGGTCCAGATCGCCCGCATGGAGGAGGGCCGCCGGTTCCCGGTGTGGTCGATCCTCTCGCTCGTCGCCGGCGCGGTGAACGCCGTCGCGTTCATCCTGCCCTTCATCTTCTGGGCCGGTGCCTACTACCGCGCCGACCGCTCGCCGGAGCTGGTCCAGCTGATCAGCGACATGACGTGGATCGAGTTCCTGCTCTTCTTCCCGGCCTTCAGCATGCAGCTGATCTGCCTCGGACTGGCCGGCCTGAGCCAGCGCCAGGGCCCGCAGGTGTTCCCGCGCTGGTTCTACTACCTCAACCTCTGGATGGCCGTCGTCGGCTCGACCGGCATCCTGGCGATCTTCTTCTTCGACGGCCCGTTCGCCTGGAACGGCGCCATCGGCTTCTACCTGCCGGTCGGCTCCTACGTCCCGTTCCTGCTGGTCACCTGGTGGCAGTTCTACAAGGCGATCCAGGCCGAGAAGAGGTACTACGAGGAGCTCGCCGCCGTGGGTGCGACGCCTGAGCTGGTGCCCGCCTGATCAGTGGACGAAGCGGATCTGTCCGTACTCCGACAGTCCGTAGGCGCTCTCGCCGGACTGATCCACCCACGCGCCGATCTCGTCGTACGCACTGAAGGCAGGGCCCTCCCGCTCGGGAAGGCCGATCGGGCACCAGCCGCCCCACGCCTCCTCGCCGCGTTCGAGCACCAGGTTCGTCCCGTCGGCGAGGTCGACGGTGACCCGCTGGGCGAAGCCTGCGCGGTTCTTCACCAGGTGCACGTCGTCGATGTAGGTCACGGAGTCCTCACGCACCACCGCGCCGCCGGTCCGCTGCGACCCGTCCGGGTGGAGCTGCTTGATGAAGCCCACGGCGTGGTCGGCGTACGACGCCCAGAGGAAGTAGTACTCGGTGAACTGCTGGGAGTCGTCGCGGAAGCCCCAGGTGCGGGTGCGGAAGCCGACCGCGTCGATGACGTGGTCGACGCCGTCGAGGGTCAGCGTGCCGGCGATCCGCAGGCCGTGCTCGAAGTGCTCCAGTGGGGCGTTCTCGCCGAGGGTCGGCAGCGATCCGCCCGGGCCGAAGTCGATGATGCTGAAGAGCGGCGTCATCGTGAGCCGGCCGGTGAGGCGGTCGTGGTGGTACTCGATGCTGCCCTTCAGGTCGAAGTCGGCGGAGTCGCTCGAGAAGTGGTCGGCCTGCGGGTCCAGCGGCTCGATGATGTCGATCCGCTGACCGCCGAGCGACAGGTTGGCCTGCACCTTGGTGGTGTCGTGGTTCGGCGAGGAGTTCCAGTGCAGGAATCCGTAGGCCTGGTGCGTGGTGTCCCAGAAGGCGACGTAGATGTGGTCCTTCCACGGCGCCGCGCCGTCCTCGATCGTGACCCGTGCAGGGTGGCTCTGGCCGCCCCAGACCGGGTCACGCCGGTACTCGGCAAGCTGGGTGGGGGAGGCGGTGGTCGTGCTCATGGTGGCTCCTCGATGGGGTGCGGGTGGGTCAGGCGTCCTGCCGCACGGCTCGCTCGAGCACCTCGATGGTGCCCTGCGAGCCGTTGACGCGGATCAGGTCGCCGGTGGTCAGGGTGCTGCTCGCGTCGCCGGCGTTGACGACGCACGGCAGGCCCAGCTCGCGGGCGACGATCGCGGTGTGGGACATGACGCCGCCGATGTCGGCGACGAGCGCCGACGACAGGAACATCAAGGACGCCCAGCTGGGGTCGGTGTCGCGCGCGACGAGGATGTCGCCGTCGTCGACGACCGCGTCCTCGGGCCGAGTGACGACGCGGGCCCGGCCCTCGACGACGCCGGGGCTGGCGCCGGTGCCGACGATCAGGTCCCGCCCTGCCACCGGTACGACGGGCGAGGCGTCCGGCACGCCGGTGAAGGCGCTCGGGACCCGCAGTCCCTCGTACCCGGCCCGCTCGGCCCGACGGGCGGCGACCAGCTCGGTCACCGGCACCGCTGTGTCGAGCACCTCGCCGCCACGGAGCTCCGGCAGGGTCAGGTAGAAGACGTCCTCCCGGTCGGCCAGCATGCCGCGCTCGGCCAGCAGCGTGCCGAGCCGGCGCGCGGCTGCACGGACCACGTCCAGGGACTGCACGAACGATCCCTTGGCGATGCCGCGCAGCGGGATGAAGGTGTGCGTGAGCCGCAGGACCAGGCGCCCCGCAGGGCGGACGAGGGGTGACAGGCGGGAGAGGAACTCGCGCTCCAGCTCGGTGCGACGCGCGCTGCGGGCCACCTCGGCCAACGCAGGGTCCGCCGCGTCGTCCTGCCTCCGATAGCTCGCGACGAGGTGGTGCACGGGTGTCGGGTCCTCGCGCCAGCTGCGCGAGGACAGCTCGCCCTCCTGCCAGGCGTGGAAGCCGTGGCGGGCGAGGAAGGTGTCGAGGTCGAGCCGCCCACGGGAGCACGCCCAGAGGTCGGTGACGGCGGCGGTCTCGTCGTGGCCGCCGTACCCGGCCATCAGCTCTTCGCCGGACATGCCGACCGACGCGGCCAGGGCGAGGAACCTGTCGGTGATCGGCTGGCAGACCGCCATGGTGAGCAGGGTCTGCGTCGACAGGCAGCGACGGTGCATGGCGAGCGCGTCCTCGAGCAGTTGCCGTGTCCGCCTCTCGTCGGCGGTGGGCAGCTCGGCCAGGGTCGCGCTGCGGAAGGCCTCGGCGTCGCGCCGGTCATCGAGCACCATGCGCTTGACCCGCAGCAGCGGGAGCCCGGCCTTGGCCAGCACCCGTGGGTAGTAGCGACGTTGGCTCCGGGACACGTAGCCCGGTGGGATCGCGGAGAAGATCTGCTGCGCCGCGGCGGCCGGATCGGTGCCCGGGACCCGCTCGGTCCACTCGCACACCAGGCTCACGCTGAGGGAGGCGCGCCCGTGGAAGATCGCGAGCAGCCAGTCCTCGGGGTCCTCCGGCAGCTCGCGCTCGGCGTCGTCGAGCGCGCCGATCGCATGGAAGGCCGATCGCATGGCGTGTTCGCCCGCCACCTTCCACATCGACCATCCGAGGGGGGTCGGGATGCCGGGAACGGACTCGCCGACGTTGGTCGTGGTCCAGGTCGAGTCGGGGCGGGAGGTGTCGTGGAGGGCCGGAGGTACGACGGCCAGGGGGCTTCGATTCGCCCACACCGTCTCGGGCCGAGCCTGGAGGAGGAACAGTGTGCGCGCGCCGTCCGGGTCGCGTCCGACCGCCCACTCGAGGTCCTGGGGCACACCCTGGGCCTCCTCCATGCGGAGGGCGATCGCGGCCAGCTCCGAGGCCTCGGCATCGGTGATCGCCGGGGTCCTGCCGACGTCGGGGTCGAGGGGCTCGACCACGACGGTGCCGGACGCCTCGTCGTACCGGTGGCGGGTGGTCTGGGTGAGGACCTCGCTCGCGCGCACCGCCAGCGACGCCTTGTCCACCCACGTGCTGTCAGCCTCGACGTCGCCCTTGACGACGCCCTCGCCGAGCCCGTGGGCGGCGGAGATGAAGACCGTGCTCCGGTCGCCGTCGGTGGGGTCGAGGGTCATCATCACGCCCGCCGCCTCGGCGCCGACCATCGTCTGGACGACGACCGCCATCGCCAGGTCGTCGGGGGCGATGCCGAACCGGCGGCGGTAGCCGATGGCCTGCGGGCTGAACAGGCTGCTCCAGCAGCGCCGCACGTGCGCGACGACGGCGTCGGCTCCCCGCACGCCGAGGTAGGTGTCCTGCTGCCCGGCGAACGACGCGTCGGGCAGATCCTCGGCCGTCGCGCTCGACCGGACCGCGACGAGGACCTCGCCGGCCGGGTCGAGGGCGAGGTAGGCCGCTCGCACGGCATCGAGGACCGCGTCCGGGATCGCCTGCCCCTCGACGAGCTGCCGGATCGCGTCGGACGCCGCCCGGTCGTTCGTGGCGCCCTCCGATGCCGGCACCAGGGCGGCGATCTGCTCGTCCAGTGCGCCGAGTGCGGCCCGGTAGGCGGCGGTGGTGACCGTGAAGCCCGCGGGCACGGGGTGGCCGTCCCGGAGCAGCGCACCCAGGCCGATCGCCTTGCCCCCGACCTGACCGGAGAGGTCGGCCGTGCAGTCGGCGAGGGGGAGGACCAGCTCGGTCATGGTGGCTCCTGGTGAAAGCGTCCGTACACTCGTACGAATCCGTACGGGTGTACGGAGACTAGGCTATTCTGAGACGCAGAGTCAATAAAAAGATCCAGGAGGTGCGCGATGGCGTCCGAACGAGCGGCACGGCGCACTCGCCGCGTCCTCACGCGTGAGGAGATCCTCGACGCGGCCGTCGTCCTCGTCGACACGGAGGGACTTGCCGCGCTCAGCATGCGCCGGCTCGCGGACGCCCTCGGCGTCGGCGCGATGACCGTCTACGGCTTCGTCGCCAACAAGGAGGAGCTGGTCTCAGGGCTCGCTGCCCACGTGCTGCGAGGGCTCGAGGCGGATGTCCCCGACGGGCTCGGCTGGCGAGCGACGATGCTCGCCGAGCTCGACGCCCTGCGCGGCGCCATCGAACGGCACCCGGGCCTTCTCGAGCTGCTGTCGGTGGGCGTCGAGCACATGCCGTTGCTCGACCGCACGCGGGAGCGACTGGTTGCGGTCCTGGGTGCCGAGGGATTCGACGACGACACGGTCGTCGACGGACTGGGCGCCCTGGTCGCCCTCACTCTCGGGTTCACGGTCGGCGCGACGCTGCGCTCCGGGCCTTTGGGGGACTCCTACGGCCGCCTCGCCGATCTCGACGGCGCCGAGTTCCCGCACCTGCGGGCCCTCGGCGCCGACTACGCCGCGCACTGGTCGCGGCGGGCCTGGCTGGCGGGCGTGGAGGCGCTGCTGGACGGGATGGAGGCCCGCCGCGCCGCCGTCAGCGGCTGAGCGCGTCCAGCCGCCTGCGCAGCTCCGCGACCTCGGCCGCCAACGTCGGGTGCTGCTCGCTCGGGGCCAGGTCGTCCTTGTCGACGGCCTTGAGCAGCATCGTGAAGTTGGGCAGGAACCACACCAGGAACGCGGTGACCGGCACCCACCACACGAACACGCCGTTCCACGCGAACGGGCCGTCCTTGAAGAACACGATGAAGCTCGCGGGCGTGAACATCAGCGACAGCCAGAGGTTCGTGTAGCCCAGCCAGCGCGGGAAGATCGGCTGCTCGCGCTTGTCCATCAAGATCGCGACGCCGAAGATCGCCAGCTGCAGCACGAAGGTGCAGATCACGCCGAGGAAGAAGAACCAGCTGATGTCGAACAGCGCGCGGGTCACGTCCGGGTCGGTGTCGGCGCGGTACGTCGACACCAGCATGAACACGTAGGGGATCACGAACTCGACGGTCGCCATCGTGGCGAGTGCCAGCTGGGTGTAGGCCAGGATCGGCCGGCTGCCCTCGATCCGCCGCATCTGGATCGTGAAGGCGGTCATGAAGGGCATCAGCAGCCCGCACGAGGCCAGGCAGAGCACGATCCCGAACCGGATCGCCGTGCGGTCGCGGTCGATCATCGCGGCCACCTCGGCCGCCGTCTGGTTCGGCGACGGGGGCGGGAAGAACCCGGCGATGAGGAAGCCGATCACGAACAGCACGCCCATGACGGGGCCGGCCCAGATGCAGAGCTTCTGGGCGAGCCGCGAGGGCGTCGGGATGAACGGCTGGGTGGCGGGACGCGCCGCGGCGAGCGTGGTCATAGTTAGAGAGTAATCACTCTCTAGCGGGTGTCAAGGGGTCGGCCGGTACAGCGTCGAGCCGACCAGCATCCGGACCAGCTCCTTCCGCAGCCGCTCGCCCCGCTGGTCCTCGGGGAACAGTGTGTCCTCGAGCAGGGTCGTGGCCACGACGGAGGCGGTGGCGATCCGGATCGCCACGGGGACGTCGAAGTCGAGCTCGTAGCGCTCC
The DNA here is from genome assembly GCF_001428825.1 of Nocardioides sp. Root240. Classification (GTDB taxonomy): domain Bacteria; phylum Actinomycetota; class Actinomycetes; order Propionibacteriales; family Nocardioidaceae; genus Nocardioides. The sequence goes on from NZ_LMIT01000015.1 coordinate 67,094, forward strand.
GCGATCGCGCGGCCGACGGACTCGAGGTGGTCGAGCGAGGCCTGGGCATGGGCGGCGGTGGCCTGGTTCCAGTCGAGGGCGGCGATCAGGGCGCGGTTCCCGGAGACGAGGTCGTGCAGCTCGGTGACGAACTGCTCGAGCACCTCGGCGGGATGCCCGACCGGCGCCGCGGTCGCCATCCAGCGCTCGGTGAAGGAGTCGAGGAAGTCCGTGAAGGGGCGGAGCACCGCTTCGTCGTACAGGTGCTCCTTGGAGTCGTAGATCCGGAACATCGTGGTCTCGCGGACCTCGGCGCGCTCGGCGATCTCGCGGGTGGTCGTCGCGGCGAAGCCCTTCTCGGCGAAGAGCTCCGCCGCGGCGCCGAGGATCAGCTCGCGGACCTCCGCGGAGCTGCGGCGGGGTCGGCGGGTCGGGGTGCGAGACGGGTCGGGCACGCAGCAACCCTAGAGGCGGGATCAGCGAGCCGCGGCGGCCCGGCCCAGGAGTGCGGCCGAGCCGGCGGTGAGCCCGCCGACGACCGTCGCCCGGACCGGGATCGCGCGGCGGCGGGTCTCGTCGGACACTGTGGCCAGGTCGATCGCGTCCACGGCGCGGTTCAGCCGGACCATCCGCTCGCTGTCGTCGAGCAGGAGCCCCACGCCGAGCAGGATGTTGCGGGAGGCCATCAGGCGCGTCAGCACGGCGCCGACCGGGTGGGCGGCGAAGTCGAGGCCGAAGAGCCGGCCTGCGAAGCGCGGCGCGAGGACCGCGACGAGGCCGAGGGCGAGCCGGTGGGCGGCGAGCCCGGTGCGGGGGCTCACGCCGTGACCTTCGTCCGCTCGGCGGTGACCGCCTCGGCGCGGGCCGGCGGCAGGTGCAGGTAGACCCAGGTCATCGCGACGGCGGTGACGAACGAGGCAATCCCGACGAGGTAGTACTCCGTGCGCTGGAAGTAGGGACCGAAGAAGAAGGTCGAGGCGGTGAAGTAGCAGACCGTCATCATCAGGAAGCCCGCGCACATGACACCGTTGAACCCGCGGCGGTCGCCGCGGCGCAGCATCATGCCGATCGCCAGGCAGGGGTAGCTGAGGACGGTCAGCGCGAAGATGTCGAGGTAGACCGGGTCCTGCATCGACTGCTGGAGCCAGAGCCACGCGACGTACATCGCCGCCAGGCTCATCAGGAAGCCGACGCGGAACTGGGTGTCGGTGAGTCCGCGGGCGAGCTCGTCCTTGCCCAGGCGCAGGGTCTGGGACATGTAGTAGAGCTCGAAGCAGACCGTGGCGATGATCAGCACCCAGAACAGCTGGGGGAACCAGTGGTCGTACTCGTTGAACCACCGGTCGAAGTGCAGGACGTACGACGAGTCGTGGGCGAACCAGAAGAAGGTCAGGAAGAGCGGGATGGCGTAGACGCCGTCGCGCTTCTGGGCGGCGATCGCGCCGGCGAACCAGATGTAGTTGCCGATCATCGCGAGCGAGGCCAGGGCGAAGACCGGGACCTTGTTGTCGTCGAGGGCGTCGAAGACGGCGTACGGGTCCATGGATCCTCCGAATTTAGAGAGTAGTTACTCTCTAAAGGTAGGGGTGACGGACGTCGCTGGCAAGGGGCCGGGACGATCAGTGCCCGGTGAGGACGGAGGGGAGCGCGAAGGTGCGCAGTACCCGTTCCAGCTCGCCCGGCGCGGCCAGCTCGGCATCGTGCAGCAGGGCGAAGGTGAGGATCCCCTGGATCCACCGGCCGGCCTCGTCGACCGTCGCCCCCGGCCGCAGGCGGCCGGCGGTGAGGGCGCGCTCGAGCACCGGCCGCGCGGTCTCACGGATCAGCTCCTCGATCGGGTGGGAGTGCCCGAACAGCTCCTCGACCCGGGCCGGCGGCAGCGCGGCGTTCAGGTCGTTGAGCTCGGTGTGGGTCGATGCGGTCGCGACGGCCCGGAGGAGGAACGCGAGGAGTGCCTCGTCGATGTCCTCGGGGTCGTCGCGACCGGCGGCGGTCAGGCTCTCCTTGAGCTCCTCGCAGCACTGCACGATGGCCAGCTCGATGAGCTGCTCCCGGCTCGAGACCGTGTTGTAGACCGTCTGCCGGACGACGCCCGCGGTCTGGGCGACGTCGGCCATGGTGGCCCGGCGCACGCCGTACCGGGCGAAGGTCTCGCGGGCGGCCCGGGCCAGGGTGGCGGTCGCGGCGTCCATGCGCAGATGCTAGTCAGCCGGCGAGGTAGAAGCCGATGGTGAGGCAGCAGACCACGAGGCAGTACGCCTCGATCAGCGCCCTCAGTGGCAGCGGCGCGTCCTTGAGCTCCATGAAGTACAGCCCGACGAAGCGGACCTTCACGAACGCGACGACCAGCACGATCAGGCTGGCGGTCCTCGTGCTCTCGACGAAGCCGTGGTCGGTGCCGAGCGCCCACGAGACGACGGTGGCGAGGACCAGGAAGACCCAGACGGCGCTCGCCGACGAGCGGAGGAGCTCGGCCGGCGTACGGACGTCGGGGTGGGCTGCGTCGAAGGTCTCGGACGTGCTCGGGGCGGGGGTGGTGCTCGTCTCCATCGTGGTCACCTCACCAGGAAGATCAGGGGGAACAGGACCAGCCAGAGCAGGTCGACCATGTGCCAGAAGCACGCGCCGCCCTCGAAGAAGGCGAACTGGCCCTTGGACAGCTCGGGCTTGCGGGACATCACGAACAGCACGACCAGCAGGGCCAGGCCGAGCACGAGGTGGAAGGCGTGCAGGCCGGTCAGCACGAAGTAGTACATGAAGAAGTCGCTGGTCTGTGGCGTGATGCCGTGGTGGACCTTCTCGGCGTACTCGAAGCCCTTGATCACCAGGAAGCCGGCGCCGCACAGCCAGGCGGCGGCGATGAAGACAGGTGCCTTCGCGCGCATCACTGCGTTCGACGAGTGGATGACCCGCATCGTCAGCACGATGAACAGGGAGCTGACCAGCAGCAGCACCGTGTTGATGGCGCCGAAGTTCTGGTTGAGCTCGGCCTGGTCGCGCGCGAAGCCGACCGGGTCGGAGATGCGGGCGTGCAGGAAGACGCAGAAGAAGACGGCGAAGACGCACATGTCGCCGAAGATGAAGATCCAGGTGCCCTCCTCGCCGGGGATGCGGCGGGTACGGCGGGTGCTGGGCGGCGAGGTGGTGGCCGGCCGTGCCTCGAGGTCGATGTCGGTCATGTCGGGTCCTCTCTCAGAGCAGCGCTTCGGCGGGCTCGCTGACGGGAGCGCCCGTCGTGCCGGTGGCGAGCTTCTCGGCCTCCTGGCCGCGCAGCGCGCGGAAGAGGAGCCAGCTCTGGATGGAGATCCAGACGCCGAACAGGCTCAGGGGCGACCAGAACACGAGCAGCCCGTTCCAGGACAGGAGGCCGGTCTTCGGGACGAAGGCGAACGCGCCGGCCTCGAACATGATCGTGATCCAGAGCGACAGGTAGCCCCACCAGCGGGGGAACGGGTTGTGCTTGACGAGCTGGGTCGCGGGGCGCAGGCACAGGACGGTCACGCCGACCCAGAGGAAGACGTAGAACTGGTCGGTCGTGACGAGGGTCAGCAGGCCGATCTCGTGCGTCATCGCGGTGATCTCGGGGTTGCGGTCGGCGCTGAACGCTGCGGCGCCCCAGAAGATCGGGGGCAGGGCCAGCCAGATCGACATGACCGCGCCGCTGACGAGCGAGAGCGCCGCCCAGATCTTCGCGCCGCCCGTCTCGACGCGTGCCATCTGGATCGCGACGACCGCGAGGATCGGCATCATGAAGGCGCCGGTCCAGCCGCTGATCACGGCGCCCCAGCGGATCGAGGTGCTGTTGTCGCGGTAGAACTCCGCGACGCGCTCGGCCGACCAGTCGGCGTCCGGCGGCGGGACCATCTTCATGAGGAAGATCAGCGCGACGGCGTACACGACGGCGAGGCCGATGCCCCACCAGAGGATGGCTCGCTGACTCTTCTCGGAGAAGAGGCTGGGGGCGGCTGGCATGGGCGTGCTCCTCGGGGACGGTCGTGGAAGTGGCGTCCGTCACGCTACGACACTTGGACACGAGTTGTCGAGATGTCGTATCTCAAAAAAGATCGGAACGGGTCGTGACAGCCTTCCGGCATTTATGAGACTCTGTGATTCAAATAACAGTCTCATGGGGAGATGACGATGAACGACAACCGCTCCGCGACGGCCCGACGGATCCCGGTGCACCGCGCCGTCGTGCTGCTGCCCGTCGCGCTGGCCTCGGCGGCGTGGACCGTCAGCGTGGCCGGTGCCGGTGGTGTCCCGGTGGCTGCGGAGCCGCGGCCGGCCCCTGCCCCCGCCGCGGTCGCGGATCCCGTCGCCGTACCGGACCGGGCGGTGGAGCCGCCCGCGAGCGTCGCGCTCCCGCGCACGCCCCGCGGCGTGCTCCCGATCATCAGCCCCGTTGCCGCCGCCGCTCCGATCCCGGCGACCGCCCTCGCGGCGTATCAGCGGGCAGCGGTCGTCATCGGCTCCGCCGACGAGGACTGCCACCTGGCCTGGCCGCTCGTCGCCGCCATCGGCAAGGTCGAGTCCGACCACGGCCGCACCGGCGGCAGCGTGCTCGGCGCCGACGGCGTCGCGCGCCCGTCGATCGTCGGTCTCCGCCTCGACGGCAGCAGGGGAACGGCCCGGATCTCCGACACCGACGCCGGTCGGTACGACGGCGACCCGGCCTTCGACCGTGCGGTCGGCCCGATGCAGTTCATCCCCACCACCTGGGGAGTCGTCGGCGTCGACGCGGACGACGACGGCGTGCGCAACCCGCAGGACGTCGACGACGCCGCACTCGCGACCGCGGTCTACCTCTGCTCCGGCGAGGGCGACCTCTCCACGCCGGCCGGCCAGCGGCAGGCGGTGCTCCGCTACAACCACTCGCAGCGCTACGCCGACCTGGTGCTGTCGGTGACGAGGTCCTACGCCGCCGCGAGCCTCTCCCCGCTGGCAGCCGCCGGGTTCGGCGTACCGTCGGGCGGCCTGACCGCCGTTCCCCCTGAGGGGCGTCCGGCCACCGCGCACGCGGCGCGGCAGCCGGTGCGGCAGGCGCGGCCCGAGCCCGCCCCGCCGAAGCCCGCCGCCCCGAAGCCGTCGCCGCAGCCGGCCCCGACGCCCGCGCAGCCCGAGCCGGCCGCCCCCGTGCGGCAGCTGCTCACCCGGACCCAGGCCGTGCTCGCGTGCACCGTCCGTGGGCTGACCCAGCTGTTGCAGCCCACCCGTTTCCAGAACTGTGTCGAGGAGCTGATGAACAAGTGAAGAGCCTGGGGATCACCCTGGTCGTCGCCCTGCTGCTGATCGGTGGTGCCCGTCCCGCGGATGCGCTCACGACCGACCAGGCCCGCATCGCCGCGACCGAGGCGGTCGGCGCCGGAGACGGCGAGGCGGCCGCCCGGATCATCGCCGCGAACGGACTCGCGACCCGGCCCGCCGTGCTCGGCCGGATCATCTACGACGCCGGCGTGCTCGCCGTCCGCGCCGACCTCGGCGACGAGTTCTCGCAAGCCGTCGCGACGGCGTTCGTCGACGGCGGGGTGAGCTTCGCGACCGCGAACAGTGCGTTCGCCCATGGCTCGCTGCTGGTCATCGCCGGTGCGCCGACCGACCCGCAGCTGCTGCGGGAGATCGGGCCGGGTGGCGTCGCGATCCTGCGGACCGAGCTCGCCTACCTCGGTGTCACGCTGCCGGCGACGTCCCTGTTCTGAGCAGTCGGCGACGGCGCCCGCTCTACGCCCCGGATCGCGTGGTCCTTCGCCGGAAGAGCGTTCGCGCGCGGAGGAACCAGATCACGTACGCAAGAGCGGCCGTGGCCGGAACCGAGAAGACCACCCACGCCTTGCTGTCCCTGCGGAAGACCTCGCCATTGACGCGCTGCGCCCGGACCTTGTCGCCGTTCTGGTGCAGCTCTTGGCTCTTCATGCTCTCGTCGGACCACGTCCGGCCGTCGTCGCTCACGAACGTGCCGTCCCACCAGCACCCACCGTGACGGTCGCAGGACTCCTCGCGGGCCGTGAAGGTGCCGGGGGTGCCCTTGTTCTGAGAAGCGGGGAACGACAGGACGGCTGCCACCACTCCGATGACCACAGCCACGATGCTGAGCAGGAACATGACGAGATCGCCCGGCGCTCGGTCTGGCTGCCTCACGGCTCCAGTATCGACGTTCCGCTCCTGGAGAAGGGCGGATTCAGCGACATCTGAATGCTCGGCCGGACCGAGCATCCCAGGCTTCGCGTCGCGCTGCGCCGGCGCGGGCTCAGGTGTCGTACTCCAAGCCATCCCAAGGCTCGTGGTAGACGATGAAGTCGCCAGGCCGGATGCCGATGAAATAGGTGCCGTCGTCGTACTGGTCGACTTCCCAGCCGAACGTCACTCCGTCCACGACGGCAAGGAACGGCTCGACGGAGATCGGCTCCAACTGGTACTTGCCGAGCTGCCGAAGGCGTTCGGCGACGAGGTCGTCGGCACCGGCGCTGGATGCCTGTCCTGGCGGGAGGCCCGGCGCCCTGTCGACGCGGTCCACGCGTACCTCGTCGAACGACCCGTCTGCGTTCCAGAGGAACAACCCGACGAAGCCGGAAGGCTCCCCGTCAGCGGCATCGATGTCGAAGAGTTCGTCGCTCAGGAAGAACTTCCTCCCATCCTCCGCGGTCCCGGCATAGGGCACGTGATAGTCGTCAGGCGCGATGGTGAAGCGTTCCGGGCGCTCGCTGCTTGCTGTGCCGCTCCGATCATCAGGCTGTGAATCATCCGGCTGCGAAGCATCAGGACGTGAACACGCGGTCGCGATTGTGAGGGTGCAGACCGCGATTCCTACGAGAACGATTCGCACACGGTGATCCTGCCATCCGCGCCACGTTGCTGAGTGACCGCGCGTCACGCGGAATGGTCGGGCGTTGCGTCCCGACGGCGGCAGATCGGGCCGTCTGAATCACTGGGGGTCACTCATGCTCAAGGCATGAATCGCCGTCGTGATGCACCATCCGCAGTTCGGTCGCGAGCGCGTCCACCGCGCGATGGAGGGGGCTCGGGTCTGAGTTGCCGTCGTCTCCAAAGGACAGCCAATCTTGTTCAGCGGCCACCTCCACGACCTCATGGGCGAGGAGTTCGATCAGCCGGAGATAGTCCATCTCCGACAGGTGCGGCGTTCTCCTGACCATCGCCCGAGCATATGCGGCCAGCCCAGATCGACCATTCCTCATTGGCATGACCGGGCGCGTGCGTCGGCTCTCGGTGTCAGGCCGCGATCCCGTAGTGGATGACTTGTCGTGTCCATATGTCCACGCGTCCTGGTGGGTCGTCGTCGGGGGCTGCGGTGATGCGTCGTGTGCCGGTGGGGTCGATGAGGTAGTGGGCCCCGTGGGGATCGCGCCAGATGGTGATCCCGGGGAAGGGTTGTCGTACTTCCCAACCGGAGTGGGTCTTGATGCGGTGGTGGGTCCGGGTCAGCGGGCCGAGGTTGCCGACCGCAGTCGGCCCGCCTTCGGCATAGGGCACCTGATGATCGAGGTCGACCCGTCGCGAGGTGTTGGCCGCGTAGGGGAACACGTCGCCGGGGTGGATCAGGTGGACGGCTTCGCGCAGGCGTGCGGGGATCTCGTAGGCGTCGACGGGCGCCAGTCCGGCGAGGTCGATCACCGGCGCCACTCGGACCTTCCCCGCTACGTGGTTGATGAGGTGGCGGACCCAGGCGGTGGTGACGGGGCCGTGGCCCTCCATGCGGGCGATGGGG
>NZ_LMIT01000015.1:74824-74961 GCF_001428825.1 Nocardioides sp. Root240
CGGGGTTGACCAGGAGCGCGAACGCGGCGAGTCGCCGTTCGTTGAGCCCGGTGTCGGGCATCTTCTCCTCGAGTTTCTTGGCGGTGAAGGTGAGGGCGGCGTCGGCGGCGAGGATGGTGGCGGCGTGGTCGCGGATG
>NZ_LMIT01000015.1:74969-146678 GCF_001428825.1 Nocardioides sp. Root240
GAGGGTCGCGATGCCGTGGCGGTTGATCCGGGACAGGCGCGCGAACCGGTCGGTCGAGGCAGCTTTCTCCTTGGCCTCGGCGAGTTCGGGAGAGGCGGCGGCGACCTTGCCTTCGACGAGGGCTTCGAAGCGGGTCCAGGCGAGGCGGCCGTCGGCGGCGTCGACGACTTCGGTGTCGACCCACGCCGTCTCGTCGGGGGTGAGGTCGTGGGTGGCTTCGGCGACGTGGCGGGCGTGGCGGACCCGGACGGTGCCGGCGTCGATGCCGGCCTGGAGGTGGGGGAGTCGGGTGGTGATGTCGATGGCGTCGGTGATGAGTTTCTTGGCGCCGTAGGGGGAGGTCTGGATCCGGGCGCCNTGCGGCGTAGGAGTCGCCGGGGTGCAGCCGGGCCCATTGGTACGCCGCGCGGAGGATCGTGCGCTCGGCGTCGAGTCGGATGGCGTGTTGGGTCTCGACGAACGCGAGGAGGTCGCTGGCGGACAGGTCCGTCAGCTCATCGCGTTGGTCTTGCAGCCCCGAGTTGGCCATACCCGTATTGCATCACCCGCCCCCGACACAACTAACCGAGGTGCGTGCTGAGCCAGTCCGCGGCGGAGGCGATGGCCGGCTCGACGTACGCCGGCTGGTCGTAGAGGTCGATGTGGTTGGTGGTCTCGATCCACAGCAGGTCGCGGGGCTCGTCGAGCCGGTCGAAGACCTGCTGGGCGCCCTCGGGGGAGCAGTACTCGTCGCGGGTGCCGTGGATGATGCGGACCGGTGTCGGCGAGACGAAGTCGGCGCCGATCGCGGCGTCGAGGGTCAGCAGCGAGTGGATCGAGGCCGTGGTGACCTCGTTGCGCCAGCCGGGCGTCGCGCCGCGGCTGGTGCCGTAGTACGCGAACGGCTCGGGTCCGCCCATCGCGGCCGGCCCGTCGGGGGACACGGCCGGCATCGTCGTGTCGCTGTCGGCGAGCAGCTCGGCCAGCTTCTCCCGGTACGCCGTGCGGCCGAAGCCAGCCTGCATGGCCTGCGGGCTGTTGTAGGCACCCGCGATCGTCACCAGTGCCTCGACCCGGCCGTCGAAGGCGGCCGCCTTCAGCGCGTAGCCCGCGCCCAGGCAGATGCCGACGAGGCCGACGCGGGTCACGTCGGTGTGCCCGCTGAGGAAGTCGACGGCGGTCTGGAGGTCGACGAGCTTGCCGCCGGAGTCCTCGTGCTGGCGGCGGGAGCCGCCGCTCGCGCCGAAGTTGCGGTGGTCGAACGCGAGGGTGGTGATGCCGCGGGCGGCGAGGCCCTCGGCGTAGACGGCGACGACCTGCTCCTTCACGCCGGTGAACGGACCGGTCAGCGCCACGGCGGGCCGGGGCCCGGGGCCGGCGCCCGGCCGGAGCACGGCCGCCAGGTCGATCCCGTCGGGGGTGGTCAGCGTCAGCTCCTGCGTCATGACCGCAGGCTAGGGCCTACCCGACGGGCACCGCTCGGGGTGCGTCCGGCCTCGGCGCCTCCGGCCTCGGCGCGGTCATCGCCTCCAACTTCGGGCTGAGGTAGGCGAGGCCGGCCGCCACGACCAGCGCGACGCCCTGCGCGACCTGCTGCCAGAAGGTCGGTACGCCGAGCAGGGTCAGGCCGTTCTGCAGGATGCCGAGGAAGGCGACACCGAGGACCACGCCGACGAGGGAGCCCGAGCCTCCGGCGAGCGCGACGCCGCCGACGAGGACGGCGGTCAGCACCGCGAGCTCGAAGCCGAGGCCCGCCGTACCGGACTGGACGGCGCCCAGCACCGAGGCCTTGATCGCGCCGGCCAGCGCGGCGAGCGCACCGGTCAGCAGGAACAGGCCGAAGGGCACCATGCGCACCCGCACGCCGGAGAGGTACGCCGCCTCGCGGGACACCCCGATGGCGTAGATGTGGCGGCCGACGGGGGTGGCGACGAGCACGAACCCCGCGACCAGTACGACGAGCAGCGCGATCACGACCGGTGAGGGCAGCCCCGCGACCTTGGAGCCCCCGAGCCAGGCGAAGGACTCGGAGAACCCGGTCTGCGGGAGCGGTGCGAGCTGCTGGGCGATGCCGCGGACGGCCGTCAGCGTGCCGAGGGTGACGATGAACGGGGACAGCCCGAGGCCGCAGCACAGGAAGCCGTTGACCGCGCCGACGGCGAGGCCGGCGAGCAGTGCGAGCAGGACACAGCCCAGCATGCCGCCGTCGTGCTCGGACGCCAGCCAGCCGGCGGCGACCGCGCCGAGGGCGTAGGTCGAGCCGACCGACAGGTCGAGGTAGCCGCTGATCACCAGCATCGCGGTGGGGACCGCGACGATCGCGAGGGTGGCGCTGTCGGTGGCGATGCCGAGCAGGTTCTGGCTGCCGACGAAGCTGCCGGTGCTGGCCTCGAACGCGATCGCCATCACGATGATGACGGGGATCAGCGGATAGCGGGCGAGCTGGCGCACGGACTGGGGTGTGCTCATGACGGAACCTCCGTGGGAGTGGGGCGGTGGACGGCTGCCAGGAGCGCGTCCTCGGTCAGGTCGGGGCCGGCGATGGCCGCGATCACACGGCCCTGGTCCATCACGAGGCAGCGGTCGGCGAGCGTCACCACCTCCTCGGGGTCGGTGGACGCGAACAGCACGGCTGCGCGACGCTCGCTGGCGATGGCCTGCACGACCCGGTAGATCTCGTGGCGAGCGTTCACGTCGACGCCCTGGGTCGGCTCGTCGAGCATCAGCACGGTGGTCGGGAGCACGCCGTTGATCCAGCGGCCGAGCAGCAGCTTCTGCTGGTTGCCGCCGGAGAACGCGCGGGCCGGTGCGACCGCGGAGGACGGGCGCACCCCGAGCGCGTCGGTCAGCGACCGGAAGGTCTCCAGCTCGCGCCTCCGGTTGCGGACGCCGAAGCGGGACAGCGTCCGCTGGGCGGGGAGCAGCGCGTTGTCGAGGGCCGACAGCGAGGCGAACAGGCCCTGCCGGCCGCGGTCGCCGGGCACCAGTGCGAGACCGGCCGCGAGCGCGGCGCGCGGACCGCGCCGGGTGACGGTACGACCGCCGACGCTGACCGTGCCCTGCCGCCGGTAGCGGCCGAAGACGGTCTCGATCGTCCGCGTGCGGCCGGAGCCGATCAGGCCGTACAGGCCGACGATCTCGCCCGGTCGTACGTCGAGGTCGATCGGCCCGATCCCCGGCCCGGTCAGGCCGCGGAGCTGCAGCTGGGGCGGGTCGGCGTCGAGGATCGGCGCGCGTTCGGGCAGGCCGGACGACGGCTCGGCGATGGCCTCGATGATGTCGCGACGCGACTTGCCGGCGAGCGGCGTCGAGACGTGGACCTGGCCGTCGCGGAGCACGGTCATCCGGTCCGCGAGCCGCTCCACCTCGCCGAGCAGGTGGGTGACGTAGCAGATGGCCAACCCGTCGGCCCGCAGGCCCAGGACGGTCCGCTCGAGTGCCTGGATCTCGTGCACCGACAGCGCCGCGGTCGGCTCGTCGAGCACCAGCACGGCGGGGTTGCGGCTCATCGCCTTCGCGATCTCGACCAGCTGGCGCTGGCCCATCGGCAGGTTCGCGACCCGGGCGTCGACCGACACGTTCGCCCCGAGCCGGTCCAGCAGCCGGCGGGCCTCGGCCCGCTGGTTGGCGCGGGTGACCACGCCGGCGCGGTGCTGCTCCTGGCCGAGGAAGATGTTGTCGACCACCGACAGCGAGTCGACCAGGCTGAGGTGCTGGAAGATGATCGCGATGCCGGCGTCGATCGACCTGCGCGGCGACAGGGCGTCGTAGGTGTGGCCGGCGACCTCGATCGTCCCGCGGTCGGGGGAGAAGGCGCCGCCGAGCGCCTTGATCAGCGTGGACTTCCCGGCCCCGTTGTGGCCGAGCAGGGCGTGGATCTCACCACTCTCGATGGTGAGGTCCACGCCCCGGAGGGCGTGCACGCCGCCGAAGGACTTCGCGAGCCCGGTGACCCTGAGCGTCATAGCGTGTCCGCCTCGGTCCTCGCGTCAGGAGTACTGGGAGATGATCTCGTCGAGCAGGTCGTCGCCCTGCTTGACGAGCGCGATCGGCACGTCGGTGCTGGCCTCGGCGTCGCTCTTGCCGTCCGCCACCGCCATCGGTACGTCGATCACGGCGTTGCCGATGTCGCGCAGCTGCAGCGCGGCCGACGCCCGGTAGAACGTGCCCTTCCTGATGAGCTCGAGCGAGCCGAGGTCGCCGTCCTGGCCGCCGACGTACGTCTTCGCGTCGTCCTCGGCACGACCGGCCTCGGCCAGCGCCTTGTAGCCGCCGAAGGCCGCGCCGTCGGTGATGCCGAGCACCATGTTGAGGTCGGGGTGCTTGGCGAGGATCGCCTTGATCTTCGACAGGCCGGTGTCGGGGTCGATCGCCTGCTCGCGGCCGACGACCTCCATGTCGGGGGCGGCAGCGGTGAAGGCGTCCATCATGCCCTTGGTCCGCTCGCGGCCGAGCTGGATCGTGTCGTCGACGAGGAAGGCGATCTTGCCCTTGCCGCCGAGGTTCGCCTTGGCCCACGCGGCGGCGTCCTCGCCGAGGAGGCGGCCGCCCTCCTCGAAGCTGAAGGTGATCGAGGCGCTCTGGTTCTTCAGCGTGCCGCCGTAGGTGACCCAGATCAGCCCGGCGCCGAGTGCCGCCGCGGCCTGGGTCTCGAGGGCCTCGAAGACCATCGGGAACGACACGATCGCCGGCACCTTCTGGGCGATGACGGTGTCCAGGTTGGAGGCCTGGACGTCGGGACGGCCGTTGTCGCTGGTCTGGGTCAGGTCGACGCCGACCTCCTTCGCCCGTGCCTTGGCGAACTTCGTGACGCCGGCGTAGACGGGCAGGAAGGTGAAGGGGTAGTCGAACGCGATCTTGTCGACGTCCTTGCTGGACTTGGCGACCTTGTCCTTCTTGTCGGTCGAGCTGGACGGGGCGGAGCAGGCGGCGAGGAGCACGGCGGCGCCGGCGCCGCCGGTCCAGCCGAGGAAGCGGCGACGCGAGAGGTCGGGGGTCTGGGACATGGTGGTTCTCCCTTGATGGGTGCGGAAGCGGTGCGGAGCGGTCGGGGTGGTGCGGGTGCCGTACGGCGGCGGAGGCTCAGGCGCGGTCGCCGGAGCCGATGGCGTCGAGGAGGCCCACGACCTCGTCGAGCAGGGCGGTCTGGTGGGGCTGCAGCTCGAGCTGGCCCATGCCGCCGAAGATCGGCTCGTAGGGGTCGTCGAGCGGCTCGGTCACCCCGGCGAGGGCCTCGATCACGGCCAGTCCGCAGAAGGGGACGTAGACCGGGTTGTAGCCACCCTCGTGGCTCATCGCGAGCCGGCCCCCGGCGTACCGGTCGGCGACGTCGAGCAGCCGCTCGGTCATGGCGCGGTAGGCGCTGGAGGTCAGGCCCTGGCGCGCCAACGGGTCGGCCGCGTTGGCGTCGAACCCGCTGGCGACCAGGACCAGGTCCGGCCGGAAGCGCTCGATGGCCGGCGTGATCACGCGGTCCATCGCCGAGAGGTAGCCGCCGTGGCCGGTGCCCGGCGGGAGCGGGATGTTGAGGGCGTAGCCCTCGCCCGCGCCGGTGCCGCGCTCGTGGACGTGGCCGGTGTCGGGCGGGAAGACCCGGTCCTGGTGGATCGAGATGGTCAGCGTGTCCGGGTCGTCGTAGAACGCGGCCTGGGTGCCGTTGCCGTGGTGGACGTCCCAGTCGACGATCGCGATCCGCTCGACGCCGCGGCTCCTGCGCACTGCCTTCGCCGCGATCGCAAGGTTGCCGAACATGCAGAAGCCCATGCCCTGCTCGGGCATCGCGTGGTGACCCGGCGGCCGTACGAGCGCGTAGCCGTTGTCGACCGCGCCGTCGACGACCTGCTCGACGAGCGCGATCACGCCTCCCGCGGCGAGCCGGCCGATCTCGATGCCACCCGGTCCGAACGGGCTGAGCCCGTCGCCGGAGTCGCCACCCTTCGGCTGGTCGCTGCCGTTCTGGACGTGGGCGAGGTGCTCGGGGGTGTGGACGAGGAGGATCTCCTCGTCGGTGGCCTTGCGCGGCCGCACCGGGGTGAGCCGGTCGATCAGGCCCGAGACGACGACCAGCTCGTGGAGCCGGCGCTTGGTCTCGGCGTTCTCGAAGTGCTGGAAAGGCTGGATCCCCAGCCGGTGGTCGGCGGGGAAGAGGCCGGCGTTGGTGCTGGTGTCGTGCCAGCCGAAGACCTCGTTGTAGACGTACCCGGTCGTCATCGTCGCTCCCGTGGTCGGCGCCGATGGTTCCGGCGCGGTCGGACCATCGTGGGACCGGGGTGGCCTGGGTCACATTGGCAGAAATGCCAGTCTTGCTCAGTCGAACGGCCGGCGGAGCACCGCGGCGATCGAGCGCACCGAGTCGGGCCGGCTCGACGGCAGGAGCACGCCGGCGGCGGTCGCCTTCGCGGCCGCACCCGCCCGTGACGGTGTGCCCAGCCGGGTCAGGATCGCCTCCACGTGGGCGGCGACCGTGCGCTGGGTGAGGAAGAGCTCCTCGGCGATCTCACGGTTGCCCGCGCCGGTCGCGACGGCGGTCAGCACCTCGAGCTGGCGCAGGGTCAGGCCCAGCGTCGACTCGGCCGGACGGGTCGCGATGACGTACGGCTGGTGCGTCGTCGGGCGTCCCTCGGGGGCGTGGATGCGCACCTCGACCAGGCGGCCGTCCTGCTGGTGCAGGAAGGTCGCGAAGCGGACGCCGGTCGCGAGGATGTCGTGGACGATCGCCTGCACGGTCTCGTCGACGTGGAGGTGCAGGGGGTCGCGGCCGACGACGGGACGGCTCCTGCCGTGGGCGTCCACGCGGACCACGGCGTACTCCGGGGGCAGGGTCACGTCGCGGACCGAGCACGATGCCACCTCGGTCACGCGGGCCAGCACGCGGCCGATCGCGGGCAGGCCGGCGAGGGTCTCGGTGCGGAGGTCGTCGGCCGAGCAGGCCGAGAGGTGGACGATCCCGATCACCACGTCGTCGGCGGCCCTGAGGGCGAGGGAGATCCCGTCGTCGTACCCGGCCGGGTGGAGGACGTCGTGGAAGTGCGGCGTGCGGCGGAAGTCGTGGGTGTCGGTCTCGATCCGCATCGGGCCGTGGCTGTCGAGGACGAGGCGCCCGTGGTCGGAGCGGAGGAACTCGCCGCCGAGGTGCTCGGAGACGGCGCGCGGGTAGCCGACCGTCGCGACCGTCTGCCAGCGGGCGGTCGTCGCGCCGCGGCTGGTCGTCGTCGCGGCGTCGACCTGGCAGGCGTGCGCGCCGACCTCGCCGGCCAGCCGGTCGAGCATCTGTGGGAGCCGCGTCGTGGCATCGTCCGGTGTCCCGAGCGTGGCCAGGTCGGCGACGAGCTCGAGCAGCGCGACGTCGGGCGCGTGGTCGACAACTGCCATGGAACCGCCATTGCTCAGGCCCGAGAACGTTAGGGACCAAATCGTAGGAGCGGCGGGGCGCGATGGCAACGGGTCGGTCCGCTCCCCGGACGGGGCGAGAAGTCCGGGACGGACGCTTGACGCACTCCCGATGGAGGGAGATAGTTCGGATCCGAACGACTGCGTTCGTGCGTGCGACCGAGAGGAACCCGTCATGTCCACTCCCGACGAGAGCAAGCCGGCGGCCCCGCGCAAGAAGGCAGCAGCCCCGCGCAAGAGGACGGCAGCCCCGCGTAGGACGGCGACCCCGACCGCGCCGGTGCCGACCCTGGGCACGGACGCGGCGTTCGCGCCGGCCGCCAAGGGCCGGGTGAGCCGGCCGCTGCGGAACATGTCGGAGGTGCGGCACTTCTTCCGCACCAACGACGTCCCGATCTACTTCCTCGGCGCCACTCCGTTCAACCTGCTCGGCCTCGACCGGTGGGTCCGCAACTTCACCTACGTCACCT
The DNA here is from genome assembly GCF_001428825.1 of Nocardioides sp. Root240. Lineage (GTDB taxonomy): Bacteria > Actinomycetota > Actinomycetes > Propionibacteriales > Nocardioidaceae > Nocardioides. The sequence goes on from NZ_LMIT01000015.1 coordinate 82,808, forward strand.
ACTACGACGCCTGGGACGGCGCGCACCCCCGCGTCTTCACGCCCCAGCACAAGCCCTACGTCGAGTTCGAGAGCGGCGAGCACGTCAACAACTGGCTGCTGGAGAACGCCGAGGTACGGGCGTTCATCGAGAGCCGGCGGGCCAAGGGCCAGCGTCCCAAGATCGCGATGGTCTTCTTCGACGAGGAGACCGAGCAGATCTGCGAGGAGCTCGGCTACGACCTGATCCTGCCGTCGGCCGCGCTGCGCAACCACCTCGACTCGAAGATGGTCACCACGCGGCTGGGCAACGAGGTGGGAGTGCCGAGCGTGCCCAACGTGATGGTGACGGTCGAGGACTTCGAGAGCCTGATGAAGGCGGCGGCCGAGGCCGGACTGGGTGACGACCTGGTCGTCCAGACGGCGTACGGCGACTCGGGCAAGACCACCTTCTTCATCGCCTCGGAGGCCGACTGGAGGAAGCACCGCAAGGACATCGCCGGCAACGAGACCAAGGTGATGAAGCGGATCAACAACCGCCCGGTCGCCGTCGAGGCGGTCCTCACGACGAGCGGGACCGTCGTCGGCCCGTTCATGTCCGAGCTGACCGGCCACTCCCGGCTGACGCCCTACCGCGGCGGCTGGTGCGGCAACGAGATGTTCCCGGAGGTGCTCTCCGAGGACCTGCGGGTGCGGGCCGGCGACCTGGTACGACGCCTCGGCGACCGGCTCGGCAAGGAGGGCTACCGCGGGTTCTTCGAGGTCGACGTCCTGGTCGACGTCGACACCGACGAGGTCTACCTCGGCGAGCTGAACCCGCGGATCAGCGGCGCATCGTCCATCACCAACGTCACGGCGGGTGCCTACGCCGACGTACCGCTGTTCCTGTTCCACCTGCTGGAGTTCCTCGACGTTGAGTTCGAGCTCGACGTCGACGAGATCAACCAGCGGTGGCAGGAGCTCGCGGCGGTCGACCTGTGGTCGCAGATGATCATCAAGGAGACCGCGCCGGGCGTGGAGCTGATCCAGTCGGCCGCGCCCACCGGTGCCTACACCTTCGACCGCGCGGGGACGCTGGTCTTCCAGCGGGCCGCCCTCGACTGGCACCAGCTGCAGGACGAGAACGAGGCCTTCTTCCTGCGGATCTACGGCGCCGGCGACTACCGCTGGAAGGGCGCCGACCTCGGCGTCCTGGTCACCAAGGGACGGCTGCAGACCGGTCGCCCGGGCAAGCCCGCGGCACTGACGATCCGGGCCAAGCACCTGATCGACTCGGTCCGCGCGCACTACGTCGGCACGCCCGTCGTCCCTCCGGCGCAGCCGGCCCCGGACCCGGCGGCCCTCAAGGGCAGCCCCGGAGGTGCCCTTGCCGGCGGCTAGGCTTCCCCGTCGGCAGGCTCGACGGACGGGCCGACGGGACAGGTCGGGGGACGCAGTGCTGGGTGGAACGCCGGGCCAGCCGCAGGTCGGGGTCACCCTCGACAACTGGCAGACCGCGCCCCAGCTGCACTGGTCGTTCCAGCACATCGACGAGCTGTTCCCGACCGCGACGATCTCGCGCGGCGCAGGTCCGGTGGCCGCCCTCGAAGCGACTCCCGTCGACCTCGCGCCCCTGCCCGTGACCCTGTACGACGGCTCCGTCGTCAGCGTCGGCGAGGTGATGGCGCAGACCGAGACCGATGGCTGGATCGTCTGCCGGGGTGGTCGGGTCGTTGCCGAGCACTACCCGCAGGCGATGGCACCGGGCACCCGCCACCTGCTGATGTCGGTCAGCAAGTCGCTGGTCGGCACGGTGGCCGGGGCGCTCGTCGACGACGGACTGCTCGACCCGGCGGCGCCGCTGGCGTCGTACGTCCCCGAGCTCGCTGCCAGCGGGTACGCCGGCGCGACCGTCCGCCACCTGCTCGACATGCGATCCGGGATCCAGTTCTCCGAGGCCTACCTCGACCCCGGCGCCGAGGTGCGACTGCTCGAGCAGGCGATCGGCTGGGCACCGCGCCAGCACCCGGGCGTGCCGCACACGATGCACGAGTTCCTGCTGACCCTGCGGCAGAAGGCGCCGCACGGCGGGCCGTTCGAGTACCGCAGCGGCGAGACCGACGTGCTCGGCTGGGTCTGCGAGGCGGCGGCGGGCGAGCGGATGCCCACCCTCATGTCCCGCGTCCTGTGGTCGCGGATCGGCGCGGAGCACGACGCGGTCATCGGCGTCGACTCGGTCGGGTCGGGGATGTTCGACGGCGGCATCTGTGCGGCACTCCGCGACCTGGCCCGGTTCGGTGCCATGCTCGCCGCCGGCGGGCTCTCGCTGACCGGGGAGCGGGTTGTGAGCGCCGCGTGGATCGAGGACACCTACCGCGGCGACCCGGACTCCCGGGCCGCGTTCGCCCAGAGCCCGACCGAGACGCTGATGCCGGGCGGCATGTACCGCAACCAGTTCTGGCTGCCCTACCCCGACCGCGACGTGCTGGTCTGCCTGGGCATCCACGGCCAGATGGTCTACGTCAACCCGGTCACCGGTGTGGTCGCCGCCAAGCTGTCGAGCTGGCCCGAGCCCCAGCACGCGTGGAAGCTCTTCGCGACCCTGCGCGCCTTCGACGCGGTGTCGGCGAACCTCGCCTGACGTCCTGCGGCGGATTCCACGGCGAACCCCTTGCGGAGTGTCGCGTTTCACAATACGTTCGGTCCCGAACGAGATCGTTCGGACCAAAACGATCATCCAACGTCGAGAGGACGACGCCATGGCGTCTCGACTTCCTGAGGGTTCCGACAAGGCGAGGGCGAGCGGGCGTGCCCGGCTGTCGCGCCGCTCCCTGGTGGCCGGTACGTCGGCCGCCGGCGTGCTGGTCGGCGCCGCGAGCGCGGCCCAGGCCGGCGGGGTGCCCGACATCGTGTGGCCGAAGGTGAAGCGGCCCGCCGAGCTGGGCCGGATCGTCGACTGGAGCGCCGCCGAGCTCTCCGTGGCGATCCGCCGCCAGGAGGTCACCTGCGTCGAGGTGATGACGGCGTACCTCGACCGGATCGACGACGTGAACCCCGCGGTCAACGCCATCGTCCAGCTCCGGCCGCGTGCCGAGCTGCTCGCCGAGGCGGCCGAGAAGGACCGGCTGCTGAGGAACGGCACCTACCAGGGCTGGATGCACGGCTTCCCGCACGCCGTGAAGGACCAGTGGAACGTCAAGGGGATGACCACCTCGGTCGGCTTCTTCGGCCAGCCGGGCGTCCCGGTCGCCCCGGCGACCACCGACGCCCTCCTCGTCGAGCGGATCCGCAAGGCGGGTGCGATCTTCATCGGCAAGACGAACCTCCCCGAGCTCGGCCTCGGGTCGCACACCTACAACAAGGTCTACGGCACCACGGGCAACGCCTACGACCCGACCAAGTCCGCCGGCGGCAGCAGTGGCGGCGCGGCCGTCGCGGTGGCCCTGCGGATGCTCCCGGTGGCCGACGGCAGCGACTTCTTCGGGTCGCTGCGCAACCCGCCGGGCTGGAACAACGTGCTCGGCCTGCGTCCCTCCTTCGGCCGGATCCCCGAGCTCGGCGGCGAGCAGTTCGTCCAGCAGGGCGGCGCCACGGGCCCGATCGCGCGGGACGCGCGGGACCTGTCGCTGCTGCTGTCGACCATGGCGGGCTACGACCCGCGAGTGCCGCTGGCGATGGAGGAGGACCCGAAGAGGTTCAAGACGGTCCGTCGTACGTCGCTCAAGGGCGTCAAGGTCGCCTGGATGGCCGACCTCGGCGGCTACCTCCCGACCGAGCCCGAGGTGCTGGCCGTGACCGGCGCCGCCGTCGACAGGATGCGCGCGCTCGGGGCCAAGGTCGACAAGGTCGACAAGCTCAACCAGTACGGGTCGTTCTCCAACGCCGACCTGTGGCCGACCTGGCTGGTCTTCCGGCACTGGCTCAGCGGCAACCTGAACTTCCCGATCTACAACAACCCGGCCTGGAAGCCCTACCTCAAGCCGGAGACGCTCTTCGAGGTCGAGGGCATGCTCCACGGCATCGACGGGTCCGGCCCGATCACCGCCCAGCAGGCGTGGAACGGGTCGGTGAAGCGCACCGCGCTCTACCAGGGCTTCCGCGAGCTCTTCGAGCACTACGACTACGTGCTGCTGCCGACCGCGCAGGTCATGCCGTTCGACAACGTCGACGCGCAGGGCAACGAGGTGCACTGGCCCAAGGAGATCAACGGCGTCGCGATGTCGACGTACCACCGCTGGATGGAGGTGACCGCGATCGGCACCCTGCTCGGTGCCCCGACCCTGGCCATGCCGGCCGGCTTCGGCGCGACCGGTCTGCCCATCGGGCTGCAGGTCATCGGCCGCAACCACGATGATGCGGGAGTGATCGAATTCGCTGCCGCGTGGGAGCGCGAGACCCGGCTCGTCGAGAAGCACCTCCCGCCGCTGATCAAGTCATGAGTCGTCGTCCCCTCATCGTCGTGCCGGCGCGGTTCTCCGCGTCGGCATCGGCGTTGCGCTACGGCGCCGACGTCGCGTCGCGTTCGCTCATCGAGGCGGTGTACGCCGCCGGCGGCGAGCCGCTCGTCGTCCACCCCGCCGCACCCGACGGTGCCGTCGACGTCACGGAGGTGGCGGAGCGGCTGTGGTTCGCCGACGGTGTGCTCCTGCCCGGAGGCGGCGACCTCGCGGCGCACTGGTCCGGCCAGGAGCCGCACCCGACGCTGTACGACGTCGACGAGGTCCAGGACGCCTTCGACCTCGCCGTCGCCCGGCACGCGCTCGCCCACGGCCTGCCGCTGCTCGCGGTGTGCCGCGGCAACCAGGTGGTCAACGTCGCCCTCGGTGGCGACCTGGTCCAGGACCTCGGTGAGCGGATCCACCGCCACGTCGTCCAGGAGATCGCCGTCGACCCGGCGTCGGCCCTCGCGGCGCTCGTCGGGACGGTGCCGACGATCTCCTGCTACCACCACCAGGGCATCGGCCGGCTCGGCACGGGCCTGCGGGCGGTCGCGCACGCGCCCGACGGGGTCATCGAGGCGGTCGAGCTCGACGGAGCGACGTCGTGGTACCTCGGCGTCCAGTGGCACCCGGAGGACACCGCGGCCACGGACCCGGTGCAGGCCGGGCTGTTCGCGGAGCTGGTCGCTCAGGCCTCGTCGCGAGCCTCGTCGCGAGCGTCGGTCTGAAGCTCGACGGCCTTCACGACGTCGCGCAGGGTGCGCGTGAACGTGCTCACCTTGCGCTCGGAGAGCTGGCTGACGATCTCGGACTCGACGGCGTTGAACTCAGGGTAGATCTGCTCCATCAGCGCCGTGCCCTCGTCGGTCAGGCGCAGCCGGACCAGGCGACGGTCGCGCTCGTCGCCCTCGCGGACGATCAGGCCGCGACCCTCGAGCGTCTTCACGACCCCGGTCAGCGTGGCCTTGGAGATGTCGGCCGACTCGGCGACGTGGCGGGTCTCCATGCCGTCCCAGATCCAGACGACCCAGAGCACCACGAAGCCGGTCCAGGTCATGTCGTGCTGGCGCAGCACGCGGTTGGTGAGCTCGGTGCGGACCGCGTTGGCCGCGCGGAAGAGGTTGGACAGGGCGTTGGCGGCAGCGAAGTCCAGGGGCAGGTCGCCCACGTGGTCCTTCATGGCGCGCTCGGTCTCCTCGAGCGTGTGGCGGTCCGGCATGACATCAGACTAGCCAACCCTCATTACTCAGCAGATCGTTCGGTAACAAACATTTTCCCGAAAACTTCACCCAGGGGGATGGTGCGCCGGGTCACATTGCGATTATCGTACGGATCCGAACGATCCGGCGCACAGGGGCCGGTGACCGCCGGTCCCGGCCGGTGCGACAGCGAAGGAGTCCCGATGTCGGACACCGTCAACACCACACTGCGCAAGAACGCGCTGGGGGTGGGTGCGATCGTCTTCCTGGTCCTGGCCGCCGTGGCGCCGCTGACCGGAATGGTCGTGGTGGCGTCCCTCGCCATCGCCTTCGGCAACGGGGGAGGCGCACCGTTCTCGTTCCTCGCGGTCGCCGCGATCCTCCTGTTGTTCGCCATCGGCTACGGCAAGATGTCGAGCCAGATGGTCAACGCCGGCGGCTTCTACGCGTTCGTCGTCAAGGGCCTCGGTCGCCCGGCCGGCCTCGCCGCGGGCTACATCGCGACGCTCGGCTACAACTTCTTCGTCGTCGGCACGATCGGCACCAGCGGCTTCTTCATGATGGTGCTGATCGACTTCCTGTTCGGCTTCTCGATGAACTGGTTCATCTGGGGTGGCCTCTCGATGGTCGTGGCCTACCTGATGGCCGTCCGGGGCATCGACTTCAGCTCGAAGGTGCTGGGCGTCTCCCTGGTCCTCGAGTCCTCGATCCTGGTCATCTTCGACGTCGCCGTCCTGTTCAAGCACGGCTACGACTTCTCGGCCTTCTCCGGTGACGCGATCACGTCGGGCTCGCTCTCGATCGGCCTGCTCCTCGCCGCCACCGGCTTCCTCGGCTTCGAGGCGACCTCGCTGTTCAGCGAGGAGGCGAAGAACCCGCTCAAGACGATCCCGCGGGCGACGTACCTGGCCATCACGATCATCGGCCTGCTGCTGGCCGTCACCACCTGGGCCGTCGTCAGCGCCACCGGTGTGGAGCAGGCGCAGCAGTCCAGCATCGACCACCTCGAGGCCGGTGACCTGGTCTTCAGCCTCGGCGCGGAGTACCTCGGCGAGTTCATGATGAAGACGATGATGGTGCTGCTGCTGGTCAGCCTCTTCGCCGCGATGCTCGCCTTCCACAACTCCGCGACCCGCTACCTGTTCTCGCTCGGCCGGGCCCGCGTCCTCCCGCAGGCGCTGTCGCGCACCAGCAGCAGCGGCGCACCGGTGCTCGCCGGCACGCTCCAGGCGGGCTTCGCGCTCCTGGTGGCGGCGGTCTTCCGGATCATCGACCTCGACCCGATCCTCCAGGTCGTGCCCGCGATGCTCGGCTTCGGCACCCTGGCCATCGTGGTCCTGCAGGCGCTCGCCGCGCTCTCCATCGTGGTCCACTTCCGTCGCAGCGGCGACAGCCGGATCGGCAGCACGCTCGTCGCTCCCGCGATCGGATTCGTCGGCCTGAGCTTCATCGTGGTGATGGCGGTGACCCACTTCGACGTGGTCGCCGGCTCGACCGAGAAGCTGATCACCAGCCTCCCGTGGCTGTTGGTGCTCGCGCTCCTCGTCGGTGTGGCGCAGGCTTTCTACCTCAAGACCAGCAGGCCCGAGATCTACGACGGCCTCAACGCCGACCTCGAGCGCTTCGACGCCGAGGCCGACGACGCCGCCACCACCGCGAACTGACCCCGAACCGACCCCCGAACCGATGAAGCGAAGAGGACACAGCTGATGGGCCACTTTGACGAAGACGCGCTGCGCCGGCTCGCCGAGCGTCTCCAGGCGGAGGACGTCGACATCGTCCGGGTCGGGTACAGCGACCTGATCGGCACCGAGCGCGGCCGGGACATCCTGGTCAACCGGTTCGACCGCACCGTCGGGGACGGCGTCGCCTTCTGCCGCTCCGTCTACGGCACCTCGCCGATGGGCGACGTCGTCGACATCGCCGGCGGGCTGTCCGCCGGCCTCCCCGACATCGTCGCCTTCCCCGACGTCGACACGGTCCGCAACGTGCCCTGGGAGCCGGGCGTCGCGCACGTCATCGCCGACGTCTTCAACCCCGACGGCACGCCGTCCGAGGAGAGCCCGCGGATGGTGCTCAAGCGGGTCGTCGAGCAGTTCGCGGAGCTGGGCATGACGCCGATCGCCGGTCCCGAGCTCGAGTTCTACGTCGTCGAGAAGGACGACGCCGCGCCCAACGGCTACCGCCGGTACGGCGAGGCGACGGGCAACGTCTACGTGTCCGGCCTCAAGGGCGACCCGGAGAACCTCCTCCTCTCGTCGCTGCGCCAGCTCGCGGCGTACGACATCGACGTCGTCGCCGCGAACCACGAGTTCTCCAGCGGCCAGTTCGAGATCAACCTCTGGCACTCGCCGGCCCTCGACGCCGCGGACCGCGCCTTCCGGTTCAAGACCGCCGTCAAGGAGCTGGCCCGTCGCCAGGACAAGATGGCGACCTTCATGGCCAAGCCCTTCAACGACGAGGGCGGCTCGGGCTTCCACATCCACTTCAGCACCGTCGACGCCGAGGGCAAGCCGCTCTTCGACGACCCGGACGGCGAGGACGGCCTGTCGAAGATCGGCCGCTCCGCGATCGCCGGCGTCCTGGCCCACGCGCCGGCGCTGGCCGCGATCAGCAACCCGACGATCAACTCCTACAAGCGGTTCGGCCCCGACACGCTGGCGCCGTGGCTCGTCGACTGGGGCCTCGACAACCGCAGCGCGATGGTCCGGATCCCCCCGGAGCGCGGTCGCGCCTCGCGGATGGAGCTGCGGCTCGGCGACGCGTCGGCCAACCCGTACCTCGCCATCGCCGGGCTGCTCGCCGCGGCGTACCTCGGCATCCGCGACGGCCTCGAGCCGCCGGAGAAGCTCGAGGGCTACGGCTACGACACCACGAAGGCCGACAGGCTCCCGGGCGACCTCGGCTCCGCGCTCGACGCGCTCGAGGCCGACAAGGAGCTCGCCGACATCCTCGGCCCGGTCTTCGTGTCGACGTTCGTCGAGTACAAGCGCAACGAGGTCGAACGCTTCGGTCAGTACGTCACCGACTGGGAGTTCCGGGAGTACGCGTACCACCTGTGAGTGGTCGACAGAAGAGGGAGACATCTCGTGACGACACAACCCATCGTCCGTGAGTTCGAGGCGGACCTGCGGGTGGTCGAGGCGAACAGCGGTGCGACCGACGTGGTCGTGCTGGACCTCGCGGCGCCGGACGGCACCGACCTGCCGCCGTGGACGCCGGGCGCCCACGTCGACCTGGTCCTCGGCGACGACCTGGTGCGCCAGTACTCGCTCGCCGGCAGCCCGGCCGACCGCGGCCGCTGGCGGGTGGGCGTGCTCCGCACCCCCGACAGCCGTGGCGGCTCCAAGGCCGTCCACGAGATCGCGGCCGGCGACACGGTCCGCGTCCGCGGGCCGCGCAACCACTTCCCGATGGTGGCCTCGCCCCGCTACCTGTTCATCGCCGGCGGCATCGGCATCACCCCGATGCTCCCGATGATCGAGGAGGCCGAGGCCGCGGGCGCCGACTGGCGCCTCGTCTACGGCGGCCGCAGCCGCTCGTCGATGGCGTTCCTCGACGAGCTGTCGGCGTACGGCGACAAGGTGACCCTGGTGCCGCAGGACGAGGCCGGGATGCTCGACCTCGACGGCCTGCTCGGCACCCCCGAGCCGGGCACGCTGGTCTACACCTGCGGCCCGACCGGCCTGCTCGACGCGATCGAGCAGCGTTGCGAGGCCTGGCCCAGCGGCAGCCTCCACCTCGAACGGTTCGCGGCGAAGGCCGTCGACAGCTCGGGCGACGAGGAGTTCGAGCTGGTGCTCGCCCGCTCCGGCCTCACCCTGACCGTGCCGGCGGACAAGTCGGTCTACGACGTCTGCAAGGCCGCCGGCGTCAGCGTCGTCGGCTCCTGCCTCGAGGGCGTGTGCGGCACCTGCGAGACCGAGATCGTCGAGGTCGACGGCGACGTCGACCACCGCGACTCGCTCCTCAACGACGACGAGAAGGAGGCGAACGACGCGATGATGATCTGCGTGTCCCGCTGCTCCGGCCGTCTCACCCTGGACCTGTGAAGGGAGCGGGACGATGAGAGGTCGCGGCGACACCGCCGGCTACCCCCGCAACGCCTGGTACGCCCTCGCGGCCGCGGACGAGATCGGCGCGGAGCCCTACGGTACCCGCGCGCTGGACCGCCCGGTCGTGCTCTTCCGTGCCACCGACGGCACGGTCGTGGCGCTCGGTGACCGCGACGCCCACCGGCCGTACCCGCTGAGCCTGGGCCGGGTCGAGGGCGACACGATCGTCTCCGGCTACTCCGGGTTCGCCTACGACCGGACCGGGGCCTGCGTGCGGGTCCCGAGCCAGGAGCAGGTGCCCTACGGCGCCCGGGTGCCGTCGTACCCGGTCCGGGAGGAGGGGGGACTGGTCTGGGTCTGGCTCGGCGAGCGCTCCCTGGCCGAGCGCCGTCTCCCGGCGCCCACCCCGTGGCTGACCGATCCGGCGTGGGAGACCTTCGGCGGGCAGTGGGAGACCGCGGCCAACATCCGGCTGCTGCAGGACAACTTCGGCGACATCACCCACGTCGCCGTCGTCGACCCCGTGCTGGCGCCGCCCGCCCTGTCCGGGGTGGCGCCGGTGCTGGAGGTCGAGCTGACCGAGACCACCGTCTCCTTCCACCGCGACTGGCCGGCCGCGCCCGTGCCCGGCTGGCAGGCCGAGCTCACCGGCGGCTCGGCCACCGAGGCCTACCCGCAGCGCGAGGAGGGTGCCTTCCTCTCGCCCGGGCTGTGGGCCGACCGGTGGGACGTGGTGCTCCCCGACGGCACGCAGACCTTCCGGTTCACCCACGCCATCACGCCGGTCGACGCCCGGCACACCCGCCACCTCTGGCGGGTCAGCCGCAACTTCGCGCCGGGTGAGCACGCCACCGCCACCATGCGGCCGATGTTCGAGTCGTACTACCGCAAGGTCCGCGAGATCCTCGAGACCATGCAGCAGGTCATCGACCGCGACGGGTACGGCGAGGACGTCAACGTCGCCGCCGACCTGGCCGTGCTGCAGGTCCGCCGCATCATGCGGCGGTGGGTGGCCGACGAGGGCTGACCTCCTCCGGTGGTTGAGGTGCGAGCGCCAGCGAGCCTCGAAACCCCTGGCCGTGCTGCTGGGACTGGCTCGTGCTGCTGGATCCCGTCGCGGTGGCTCCTGGGGTGGCCGCGCGGTATCCGACCGGCTCCCGGCGTCAAGGCGCTCGCTTCGCTCGCCCGCTGCGCGGNCCGGACCCGACCCACCACCCGACTGACCCGTCGCTGCCGCTTGAGACCCCACCACCCACGACACCGCAGGCGACAGGCATCCCCCTGCTGCGGATCGAGGAGGGTTCCAGGAGCGCAGGAGCGCCTCGTCCTCAGGCCAGCAGCACGACCGACAGCACCCCGTCGCCGTACCCGGCGATCGAGACGGCGAGGTCCTCGCGGCGACCGAGGGTGAGCGTGCTGATCCGCAGCTGCGGGTCGAGCGGCGGGCCGGCGGGGTGGAGGGCGTGCAGCTTGAGGTGGTCAGCGCCGGCGACGTTGAACATGGAGGCGGCGATGTTGAGGACCTCGTAGAGGTTCTCGCTGAGGGTGTCGGTGAGCTTGCCGTCCTCGATCGCGGCCTCGGAGCCGCCGGGCGGGACCAGGCCGATCGCCGCGCCGGCGTGGGCGGAGAAGGTGAGGTCGCAGGCGATCAGCGCGCAGATGCGGAGCTGGTCGTCGACGTACACGGCGACGGAGGCGGGGGTGTCGGGACCGGGCGCGAACGGTGTGGTCGGCGACAGCGTGACCTCGCGGCCGAGGAGCTCGGTGAGGAGGTCGCGCAGCTGCTTGGGCTGGGGGAGGTGGATCACCATGGCGAGGGCCTCAGAGGACGCTGCGGAGGGCGTCGTCGAACGCCTCCGGGGTGAACGGCTTGGCGATCAGGAAGGCCGCGCCGGCGGACGCGGCGCGCTGGCGCATCTCCTCCGAGCCCTCCGAGGTCACGAACCCGAAGGCGACCGAGGAGCCCGCCGCGCGCAGGGCGGAGAGGCAGTCGATGCCGTTCATCTCGGGCATGTTCCAGTCCGAGAGGACCAGGTCGGGCGCCTCGGTCTGGACCTTCTCGAGGGCCTCGCGGCCGTTCTCGGCCTCGACGATGTCGTGGCCGCCGTGGCCGGCCTGGCGCAGGGTGCGGATCACGATCTGCCGCATCACGCGGCTGTCGTCGGCGATCAGGATCTTCATCGGGAGCCTCCGGAGGCGTTCGGGACGTGGATGCAGATGCGGACGGGGCCGCCGCGCCAGGCGACGTCGATGCGGCACACCTCGGTGACGTCGCTCGCGAAGACCGCGCGGCCGGCGGCGACGGCCGGCAGGGACAGCACGCTCGGGCCCGGCATCAGGCTCTTCACGTTGCCGCCGATCATGTTGACCAGCTCGCCCACGGCGTCGGCGACATCGGCGTCCTCCGCATCCTCGGCCGAGGGCAGGTCGAGCATCCGGGCACTGAGCCGGCCGGCCACGTCGGCGTCGAGCTCGACGGTGACCACGCCGTGCCAGCCGCCGCTGATGGTGACGGCGGCGGACCAGACGCCGGTGGCGTCGAAGGGCGTGCCCGGCGGCACCAGGCGGGGGAGGAGCACCTCGTCCTCGCCGACCAGGGCCAGCCAGACGTCCTCGGTGACGGCCTGGAGGTCGTCGACGGTCGGGGCGTCCACCTCGTCCGGCGTGGCCTCGAAGAAGGTCAGCACGTTCATGCCCACGCCCCCTGTGCGGAGTCGGCCGGGACCAGGCCGAGCAGCGAGAGCTTCTCGACGATCGCGTCCGGCGTGAACGGCTTGATGACGTACTCGTGGGCGCCGGCGGCCAGCGCGCGCACGATGTTGCGCTGCTCGCTCTCGGTCGTGACCATCATCAGCGTCACGTCGCGCCACTCGGGGTTGGCGCGCACCTCGGTGATGAACGTGTAGCCGTCCATCACGGGCATGTTCCAGTCGACCAGGCACACATCGGGTACGACGCCCGCGTGCATCTGGTCGAGGGCGACCTGGCCGTTCTCGGCCTCCGTCGTCTCGAAGTCGAGCCCGGACACGATGCGGCGCAGGATGCTGCGCATCGCCCGGGAGTCGTCGATGATCATGGCTCGCACGATCAGGCTCCTGTCCTGGAGAGGGTCATGGCGGAGGCCCGCCGGTAGGCCGGCACCCGTCCGATCTGGTCCCGCCGCCACGAGGCGGTGAGGTCGGCCGGCATGTCGAGGGTGGTCTCGGAGGACCCGAGCAGCAGGTAGCCGTCCGGGGCGAGCATCGGCAGCATCCGTCGCAGGATGTCCGCCTTGGTCTCGGCGTCGAAGTAGATGAGCACGTTGCGCAGCCAGATCACGTCGAAGGCGCCGAGCATCGGGAACGGCGCCGCGAGGTTCATGTGCTTGACGGTGACCCGCTCCCGCAGCCGCTCGGCGATCTCCCAGTCGCGTCCGACGCGCGTGAAGTAGCGGACCAGGCTGGTCGCGGGCAGGCCGCGGTTGACCTCGACCTGGCTGTACTTCCCGGCCCGCACGCGCTCGAGCATCTGGGTGGAGATGTCGGTGCAGACGATCTCGTACTCCCAGCCGGCCGGCAGGTGCTGGTCGAGCAGCATCGCGATCGAGTAGGCCTCCTGGCCGCTCGAGCACGCGGCGCTCCAGATCCGCAGCCGGCGGGTCATCGACCGTTCCTCCAGCAGCGGCGGGAGCATCGCGTCGGTGAAGGCCTGGTACGGCGTGTGGTCGCGGAACCAGCTGGTCTCGTTGATGGTGAGCGCGTCGATCACCTTGCGCCGCTCGTCGGCGTCGAAGGCCAGCCGAGCGACGTACTGCTCGAGGTCGAGACCCTTCGCAGCGGCCAGCGGGTTGAGGCGCGCCTCGACGAGGTACTCCTTGCCCTCGTCGTACACCATCGACGTCTCCCGGCGAACCAGCGCCGAGACGGACGCGAAGGCAGTGGGGGCAGTCATGTCCGGTCATTCGGCGTTCCCCCGGCCTTCCTGAGGCCTCATGAAGGTCAAGAATCGGCCGATGGGGCCGGGGTGACCAAGATCAGGGTTCTCGTCGTGGACGACTCGGCACTGGTACGACGCCTGGTCACCACCGCACTGGGCAGCGCTCCGGACATCGAGGTGGTGGGTGTCGCCGTCGACGGCCTCGATGCGGTCCGCCGCGTCGACGAGCTGCGTCCCGACGTGGTCACCCTGGACATCGAGATGCCGAACCTCGACGGCCTCGGCGCCCTCACGCAGATCCGCGAGAAGCACGCGCGGCTGCCCGTGATCATGTTCTCGACGCTGACCGAGCGGGGTGCCACCGCGACCCTCGACGCGCTGTCGCGCGGGGCGTCGGACTACGTCACGAAGCCCAGCAACACCGGGAAGATCGCCGACGGCATCGCCGCCGTGCGCGACCAGCTGGTGCCGCGGATCCGCGCCCTGGCGGGCCTGCGCAAGCTGACTCCGGGAGCGGGCGGCCCGATCGTGCGGCGCGAACGCACGGTCCAGCCGACCGCTGCGGTGAGCGCGCTGCTGATCGGCTGCTCGACCGGTGGGCCCGACGCGTTGGCCCGGCTGCTGCCGCGGCTGCCCGGTGACCTCGGCGTCCCGGTGCTCGTCGTCCAGCACATGCCGCCCGTGTTCACGGCGATGCTCGCGCAGCGCCTCGACAAGATCTCGCAGCTCGAGGTCCGCGAGGCGGCCGACGGCGACGAGGTGCGGCCCGGCCGGGTGCTGCTCGCGCCCGGCGACTTCCACCTGCGGGTACGACGGGTCGGCACCTCCGTGCGTGCCGTGCTCGACCAGGAGGCGCAGGAGAACTTCTGCCGTCCCGCCGTCGACGTGCTCTTCCGCTCCGCCCTCGAGGTGTACGGCGGCAGCGCGCTCGCGACCGTCCTGACCGGCATGGGGCAGGACGGCCTCGCCGGCGCCCGGCAGCTGGCGGCCGCCGGAGCCCGGATCCTCGTCCAGGACGAGGACTCCTCGGTGGTGTGGGGGATGCCCGGTGCCGTCGCGGGTGCGGGCCTCGCGGACGACGTGCTGCCGCTCGATGCGCTGGCCGACCGGATCGTCGGTGCCGTGCGCCGTTCACGCGCTGCTTGACCGCCGTTCGGTTCTCAGGTTGGAGAAGGTCCTCACAAACGAGGATTGAGCACGCCCGCCGACTGCCGTTGGATGAGGAGGGTCCGGCTTCGGCCGACTCTCGTGGGTGGATGGGCACTTCCACGGCCTCGCGGACACCGTCATGTTCACCAGGTCTGTGGGGAGGCCACTGCTTTGTCCATGCTCCATGCCCATCGGCGCGCTCGTCGCGCCTTCGCCCGTGTCTGTTCGGGCGCCCTTGTCGTCGCGGGAACCGCGACCATCGCCACGGTGGTGACGACCCCGGCCGCCCAGGCGGCCGGCCAGTCGATCTCGACCACCACCAACGTCGGAGCTCCGACCGGGAACGGCCACTGCCTGAACCCGAACACCACGAGCGACCCGACCAACTGCAATGCCTACGCCTCGAAGGCCGACGTCTGGCTGAGCAACCTTCCGCAGGGACTGCCGGAAGGCGACTACTTCTTCGCCGTCTCCGACCCGGGCAGCCAGTCCGACCCGAACGACGGCTCCGACGGCCTGTTGTCGGCGGGGACGCACACCGACCGGTCCTTCCGGATCGAGAACGGCCACGTCACCATCCTCGGCGACCACCTGAAGTTCGCCGACCGGGTCCAGGTGTTCCCGTTCGCCGACACCACGAACGGCGGCGGTGTCTACAACCTCAGCGTCTGCAGCCTCGCCGGTGGCTACCCGGTCGTCTCGTCGGACTGCACCCACGACTCGTTCAAGGTCGGTGCGGCGCCCGTCGAGGCGAAGCCGCTGACGATCGTCAAGGACGCGGCCGGCACCTACGACCGCACCTACACCTGGGACATCGACAAGGCGGTCGACGACGACACGCTCGAGGGCCGCGAGGGCACCAGCGTCACCGCGAACTACACGGTCACGGTCGAGCACGACGGTGGCGAGGTCGACAACATCGGGGTCACCGGGGACATCACGGTGTTCAACCCGAACGGCGCCGCGGTCACGGCCGACGTGACCGACGTGCTGTCCGACGGCACCGTGTGCACGGTCGACGGTGGCACCGACGCCGTCATCCCCGCGATGGGCGACACGGTCCTCGGCTACACCTGCGACCTGACGTCCCTCCCGCAGGGCCAGCTGGACAACACCGCCACGGTCACCTGGGAGGAGCAGACCCTCGGCAACACCGACCACCTGGCGGCCGGTGACGAGAGCTTCACCTACGACGACGTCACCTTCACCGGCAACGACATCGACGAGTGCATCGACGTGGACGACACGGTCGAGGGCACGCTCGGCACGGTCTGCGTCGGCGACGACAACCCGACCGAGCTCAGCTACGACCGGACGTGGAACCTCGACACCCCCGGGTGCCAGGACTACGACAACACGGCGTCCTTCGAGACCAACGACACCGGCTCGACCGACGACGCCAGCCAGTCCGTCGAGGTCTGCACGATCGACGTCCTCGACGCGCTGACCGTCTCCAAGGAGGCTGAGGGCGACTACACCACCACCTACAAGTGGTCGGTCGACAAGTCCGTCGACGACGCCACCCTCAGCGGTACGTCGGGCGACGTGACGGCGCACTACACGGTGAAGGTCTCGCACGACGCGGGCACCATCACCGGCACCGAGGTGCACGGCACGATCACGGTCACGAACCCGAACTCGGTCGCGGTGGTGGCGGACATCGCCGACACCTTCTCCGACGGCGCCGTGACCTGCGAGGTCGACGGTGACGGCACGGGCGTGACGGTCCAGCCGGGTGACACCGAGCTGTCGTACACGTGCGACCTACCCGACGGGTCGGTGCCCGCCTCCGACCTGACGAACACGGTCGACGTCACCTGGGCCGACCAGGACCCGGCGCCGCTCACGGTGCTGGACGCCGGCAACGCGACCGACACGACCGACGCGATCGACTTCACGGAGAACGCCGTGGACGAGTGCGCGGACGTCACCGACACCTACGCCGGTGACCTCGGCCAGGTCTGCGTGGGCGACGCCAACCCGACCACGTTCGACTACAGCCGGACCTGGACGCTGAGCAACCCGGGTTGCGCGACGTACGGCAACACGGCCACGGCCACGGCGGTCGACAGCGGGACGAAGAGCAGCGACAGCCAGGACGTCCAGGTCTGCAAGACCACGGTCGACACCGGTGCGCACACGATCGGCTTCTGGACGAACAACAACGGTCAGGCGCTGATCAAGGCGGGTCCGTCGACGGGCGGGGTGTGCAATGCGGCCACGACGCTGCGGACGTACAACCCGTTCAAGGACCTCTCGGCCACGGCGACCTGCACGCAGCTCGCGAAGTACGTCGCCGACGTCATCAGCAAGGCCAAGGCCAGCGACATGACGACGATGCTGAAGGCCCAGATGCTCGGCACCGCGCTCAGCGTCATCCACCTCAACCCGGCCCTGGCGAACCTCAACGTCGACCTGGCCCACATGGACGGCAAGGACGTCCGGGCATCGTTCGGCGGCGCGAGCAGCATGACGGTGGGCAACGCGCTGACGTTCGTCTCGAACAAGCTGGTCGGCTCGTCCTGGTACGGCGGGAGCAAGGTGCTGCAGGAGGGCGCGAAGAACCTCTTCGACGCCATCAACAACAGCAGGGGGATCTACACCCCCTGATCAGGCCCCACCCTCGCCGTCACCGCCTGACCCACTTCAGGCGGTGATGTCGAGGTAGACCGGGTGTGCGGGCGCGCTGGTCGCGTCCGCCACCCGGTTCGCCACTTTTCGCTGGTGGTGGTTGTCCGCCATCAGTGCGGGGATCGCGGACATCAGCCGCTGCTGGCGGGCCAGCAGCTGCCGGGCGCGCGGCACGAACTCGTCCGGGATCGGGCCCAGGTCGGTCGGCGGCTGCCACGGCGGCTCGTGCGGCGCGGCGTGGCCGCGGATCAGCTGCTCGGCACGGTCGGCGTGCGCCTCGAGCCGGTCCAGCGCCTCGCGCCAGGTCACGGGTCGGCGTGGCTGCTCGGGCATCGGGTCCGACATCGCCGGCACCCCGGGAACGGGTACGGCGGTCACTGGATCGCCGCCGCCATCGCGGCCTCGCGCCAGGTGTCGCACAGCTGGCGGGAGAGGCCGAGGGCCTCCTCGGTCGTGGCGGCGTCGCGTCGTACGTTCGCCTCGACGAGGAGACCGCGCAGGTACTGGTAGAGCGCGGCGAGCTGCTTGCCGGCCGGCATGCGGTCGACGTCCAGGCTGGCCTCGAGCTCGGCCACCACGTCCTGCGCGTGCAGCAGGTGCTGGTGGGCGGCCGGCCAGTCGCCGGCCTGCTGGGCGGCCAGCGCCCGCTCGCCGTCCAGCACGAGTCGCTCGACCAGCATCACCAGCAGCCGGGCCGGGGATGCCGTCGCCACGGAGTTCTCGCGGTAGGCGCTCTGCGCGCTGTGCATCGATCGGGTCGCGTACATGGGTGCGGTCCTCACTGGGTGGATGCGGACAGGGAGTCGAGCTGGCTGGAGAGCCACTGGGACTGGCCGTTGAGCTGCGACAGCGCGGTCTCGAGAGCGGTGTACTGCCGCTCGAGGGCCGAGCGCCGCAGCTCGAGACGACCGTCCCAGTCCTCGATGCTCTTGTTGAGCCGGGTGATCGTGGAGGTGTGGGTGGTGATCGCGTTGGTCACCGAGCCCTTGTACTTGTCGCTCGCGGCCTCGGCGACCTTCTGCACCCGGGCGGCGAACCCGTCGGCGCCCGTGAACGCGGCGGCGGTGGCGACCGGGTCGGCCTTGTAGGACTCGGCGAACTTGTCCGCGTCGAAGGTGACCTTGCCGTAGCGGTCGACCTGGATGCCGTACTTCGCCATCGACGTCCCGTCGGGCGGGTAGATCGCGTCCTGCAGGGCGCCCGCGACGCGGCGCAGCGTGCTGTCGCCGGCGAGCAGGCCCTTGGCGTCGGTCGAGTTCGACGTCAGCGCGCCGACCTGGGTCAGGATCGCGTTGACCTGGTCGACGAAGCCCTTGACCGCGGTGGACTGCGTGGCCGCGTCGCGGTCGATCGCGATGTCGGCGGTCCCCGTCGCGGACGGGCCGAGCGTGATCGTCACGCCGGGTACGACGGCGGTGAAGGTGTTGGTGCTCGACGTCGCGGTGATCCCGCCGATGTCGATGGCCGCGTCGCGGCCCGCACGCACCGTCGCGCCGCCCAGCAGGGCAGCGCCGGTGCTGTCGGTCAGCTGGAAGTCCTGCGCCTGCCCGGTGGTCGAGGACTCGACGAGCAGGCGGTACTGGTCCGTGCCGCCCGACGTACCGGTGCGGACGAGGGTCGCGCGGACCCCCGCGTCGGCGCCGTTGATCGCGGCAGCCAGCTCCTCGAGGGTGCCGTTCGCGGTGTCGATCTGGAGGTCGGGCTGGCCAGCCCGCTTGAGGAGCACGCTGTTCGTCGTACCGGTGACGGTGTCGGTCTTCGCGTGCGCGTCGGTGAAGGCGACCTGGTGGGTGAGGGCGGTCTGGCCGACCGTCACCGTGAAGGCACCGGGGGATGCGGTCGAGGTGGCCGCGACGCTCACACCGGTGTTGCTGGAGGTGGCCTTGAGGGTCGACCAGGTGCTGGTCGTCGGGGTGACCATGTCCTTGGCGGCGCCCGCCAGCGCCTGCAGGGCGGTGTTCAGCTTCTGCAGGGCGGTGACCTTGCCCTGCTCGGTGGTGACCTGCGTCTTCAGCTTCGTCTGGGACGCGGCCTCGAGGGTCATCAGCTGGTTGATGATCGATGCCGTGTCCAGGCCGCTCGCGAGTCCGCCGATGCTGCTGGTGCCTGCCATGGGGTCCTCCTGGGGGGAATGCAAAAGCGCGAGTGCCGGTGGGCCGGTCGGCCCACCGGCACTCGTCGGGTGCAGATGCTGCGGCTATCAGCCGCGGAGCAGCTGCAGCACGCCGTTGGGGGCCGAGTTGGCCTGGGCGAGCATGGCGGTACCGGCCTGGGAGAGGATCTGCGAGCGGGTGAGGCTCATCATCTCCTGCGCCATGTCGGTGTCGCGGATGCGCGACTCGGACGCCGACAGGTTCTCGATCGCCACGTTGACGTTGTTGATCGTGTGCTCGAACCGGTTCTGGACCGCACCGAGCGCCGCACGCTGGGTGGAGACCTCGGTGATGGCCGCCTGGAGCGTGTTGCTGTCGGTGATGTCGACGGCCGCCACCGCGGCACCAGCGGTGAAGTCGGCCAGCGACGTGGCGTCGATGTCGATGGTGTCCGCGTTGTCGTAGCCCACCTGGAAGGTCAGCGCGTTGCCGGCGAAGAGGTCGACACCGTTGAACTTGGTGTTGTCCTTGATCCGGGTGATCTCCGTGTTGAGCGCGTCGAACTCCGCCTGCAGGGCCGCCTGCGACTCGGTGTTCTGCGTGCCGTTGTTGTACTGCACGGAGAGGTCGTTCATGCGCTGCAGCATGGAGTGGACCTCGGTGAGCGCACCTTCAGCGGTCTGTGCGACCGAGACGCCGTCCTGGGCGTTGCGGACCGCGACCTTCAGGCCGCCGACCTGCGAGCGCAGGCCCTCGGAGATGGCCAGACCGGCGGCGTCGTCAGCGGCCCGGTTGATCCGGAAGCCCGACGACAGCTTCTCCATCGACTTCGAGAGCTGGTTCTGCGTGACCGACAGGTTGCGGTACGAGTTCGTGGCCTCGATGTTCTGGTTGATGCGAAGACCCATGATATTTCCCTCCTGGAATCAGGTCATTTGCGGATACCGGGTGACCATCCGTGGTCTCCCGTCGGGGTGGTGATCGGTACGCCGACCCCGGGCTTGAGAGGTTTTCTGCAGAATCAGCCGACCGCGTCGAGCGGGCTGACGGCGCTGGGCGCCATTCCACGGCGCGCACCATCGGCGTGCCGGGCGGCGACGGCGGCGAAGTACGACTCCCGGCGACGCTGCGCCACCCCGCCGGCCTTGCCGGCGGATCGCACGAGCGAGGGCTCGAGCGCGTGGTTGAGGGCGTCGCGCAGCAGCGTGAGCGCCTCGGCGCGCATCTGCGAGATGCGGGAGTCGGTGACGCCGAGCTCGGCGGCGATGTCGGCCATCGGGCGCTCGGCGAAGAAGTAGTCCTGGACGACGACGCGCAGCCGCTCGGGCAGCTCCTCGATCGCCTCGCGGAGATAGGTGAGGCGCTCGGCGTGCTCGACGAGGTCCTCGGGGGAGGGAGCGCGGGTCGGGACCAGCTCCTCGATCGGCGTGGTGGCCGAGCCCTGGAGGGAGAGCACCTGGGCGCGGGAGACGTCGTCGTCGTTGGCGACGACCTCGTCCGGCGACATGCCGGCGGCCTGGGCGACCTCGGCGACGGTGGGCGTGCGGCCCAGCACGTTGGCCAGCCGGCTCCGGGTCTCGGCGAGGTCGCGGGCGCGGCGTCGTACCGAGCGGGAGGCCCAGTCGACCGACCGGAGCTCGTCGAGGAGCGCGCCGCGGATGCGGGTGGCGGCGTACCGGTCGAAGGGGACGCCGCGCTCGGCGTCGTAGGCCCGGGCCGCGAGAACGAGGGCGGTGAGGCCGGCGGAGGTGAGGTCGTCGCGACTGACGTGCGACGGCACTCGACCCATCGTCTCCCGGACGATGTGGCCGACCAGAGGCATGTGGGTGGTGATCAGCTCGTCCGTCTCGGTGGCGACGGTGCCCTCGTACTCGTTCACGAGTGCGACATTCCGCCATCTGTCCGGCGTGTCGCAGAGGAATTGCCGCCGACTGACCGCTCGGTGGCCCAATACGGGACCGAGGTCCCGAAACCGGGTGACCCCTTGTGGGGTCATCGCGCGGGCCAATTGGCCGAACTCCTCAGGTGGCCCTTGCCATGAACGATGGAAGCACTCAAGCGAACCCCGCAATCTCGGGGGCGGAGCAGAGAGGTACGACGAATCGACATGGACAGGCTGTCGCAGATCCTGTGGCGCGAGCGCGAGCTGCTCGAGACCCTCGCCTACAAGCTCGAGGTCGAGCGGATGGTGCTCGCCACGGGGAAGACCCGCTACCTCGTCAACGCCACGCGCGAGATCGAGGACGTGCTCGAGGACCTCCGGGCGACCGAGGTGCTGCGGGCGACCGCGGCCGACGAGGCCGCCGAGAAGATCGGGCTGACGCCCAACCCGTCGCTCGGCGCGCTCGCCGAGGCCGCGCCCGACCCGTGGGGCACCATCCTGCGCGACCACCGCGACGTGATGATCGCCCTCGCCCGCGAGATCGCCGAGACGTCCGAGGACGCCAAGGGCCTGATCACCGCCGGCTACCGCTCGGCCCGCGAGACCCTCCTCGCCCTCGGCGGTACGACGACCGCGAGCTACACCCCGTCGGGCGACGCCGTGCTCACCCCGGCCGCCACCCACCTGGTCGACAGGAGCCTGTGATGTCCGGCTCCTTCGGGGGGATCACGTCGGCGAGCGCCGCGCTCCGCTTCCAGCAGGTCGCGCTCGACGTGGCCGGCAGCAACATCTCCAACGCGAGCACCGACGGCTACGTCCGGCGCCGCGTGATCGGCGAGACGATCAGCAGCAACGTCCCGGCGATGTGGTCGCGCTCCGACAACTTCGGCGGCACGGTCGGCGTCGGCGAGGTCCGTCGCATGGTCGACCCGCTGCTTGACACCCGGGTACGACGCGAGCACGGCACGCTGTCCTACCTGCAGACCACCCAGACCATCCTGTCCCGCGTCGAGGAGGGCATCGGCGAGCCCGGCGACAACGGCGTGTACGCCGCGATCCTCGACTTCCGCAATGCCTGGCAGGACCTCTCGACCAACCCCGGCGGTGACGCCGCGCGCCAGCAGGTGCTCGGCAGTGCGGAGACCCTCGCCCAGGCGATGCGCCTCCAGGTCGGCAACGTCACCGGCGAGGAGGCCGACCAGCGGGTCCACCTCAACAACGTCGTGTCCGAGGTCAACACGGCCGCGGCCGGCATCGCCGAGCTCAACCACAACATCCTCGTCACCGAGCAGAACGGCACTGACGCCGGGACCCTGCGCGACCAGCGCGACCAGCTCGCGCTCCGCCTCGCCGAGCTCACCGGCGCCGTCACGACCGTCCGGGCCGACGGCCAGTTCGACGTCACCGTCGGCGGCGAGACGCTGGTGACGGGCCGCGAGGCGGGCGCCTTCGTCGTCGCCTCCGGCGTGACCCCGGCGGGTGCCGCCGACGGTTCCCCGATCACCTTCCGCATCGACGCCAGCTGGGGGAGCACGGTCCTCCCGACCGGGACCGCCGGTGCAGGCGGCGAGCTGGGCGCGGTGACCGACATCCTCACGACGGTCCTGCCGTCGTACCGGGTCGGGCTCGACGCCATCGCCGGCGACCTGGCGGCCGCGATGAACACCCAGCATGCCCTCGGGTACGACGCCGCGGGCGCCCCCGGCGGGACGTTCTTCTCCTACGACCCACTCGTCGGTGCGGCCAGCCTGCAGGTGGCGATCACCGATCCCGCGCTCGTGGCCGCCTCGTCGGTGACCGGCTCGGGCCGCGACGGTGTCAACGCCGACGCCCTGAGCCGTGCCGGTGACGCCGCCGACGCGTACCAGCGACTCGTCAACGGGTTCGGCACGCAGGTGGCGTCGCTGCAGCGGCAGACCGCCAACCAGACCGCGCTCGCCGGCTCCCTCGACGACGCCTGGGAGCAGCAGGCGGGCATCAACCTCGACGAGGAAACGGTCAACATGCTCACCGCACAGCGGTCCTACGAAGCCGCCGCGCGCCTGCTGACCACCCTCGACGAGGTCCTCGACACCCTGATCAACCGAACCGGACTGGTGGGTCGCTGATGAGCATCGGACGTGTCACCCAGCGGATGCTGACCGAGGGATCCCTCGACAACCTGCAGCGGGGCCTCGGGCGGTTGGCCCGGGTCCAGGAGCAGCTGTCGACGGGCCGGGTCATCAACCGTCCCTCCGACAACCCGACCGGGACGACCTCGTCGATGCGGTTGCGCAGCTCGCTGGCCGACCAGGCGCAGTACTCCCGCAACGCGCAGGACGGCCTCGGCTGGCTGACCCAGGTCGATGCCGCCCTCGACTCGGTGACCTCGACGGTCGGGCGCGCCCGCGACCTCGCCCTGCAGGGCGCGAACGCCTCGGCCTCCGGCCCGGTCGCCCGCGAGGCGCTCGCCGTCGAGGTCGAGGGGCTGCGCCAGGAGCTGCTGTCGCGCGCGAACACGAAGTACCTCGACAGCCCGGTCTTCGGCGGCGTCACCGCCGGCACCCAGGCCTACGACGCCTCGGGCACCTACGTCGGCACGCTCGGCGACGTGAACCGCCGCATCGCCGACGGTGTCGTGGTGAAGGTGGACGTCGACGGGCCCACCGTCTTCGGCGACGGGGCGACCTCGGTCTTCGCCGAGCTGGACGCGCTCGCCACCGCCCTCCGCGCCGGCGACAAGGCCGGCATCAGCGCGTCGATCAACACGCTCAACACGCGGTCCGACACGATCACCGGCGCCCGCACGGCCGCCGGCACCCGCTACCAGCGGCTCGAGCACGCCGACCTGAGCGCCTCCGACGCGAAGATCTCGCTCACCAACCAGCTGAGCACGATCGAGAACGCCGACCTCGCCGAGACCACGGTGGAGCTCAAGCTCCAGGAGGTGGCCTACCAGGCCGCACTCGGTGCGACCTCGCGCGTCATGCAGCCGAGCCTCCTCGACTTCCTGCGATGACGGTCGCGGTCCTTGCCACAATGGTCACCATGGACATCCCCGTCATCGAGCTCGCGCACCCCATGCCCGGCTTCCCCGACGACGCCCGCTTCGCCCTCGTCCGGCTGGACGACGACGGGGTCCTCCACGGCTTCCGGTCGCTCGACAGCGAGGACCTCCAGTTCGTCGTGGTCCCGCCGGCGCCGTTCTTCCCCGACTACGCCCCCGAGATCGGGGACGACGTCGTGACCGAGCTCGGCATCGTGCCCGAGGCCGCGGGCGACGTCCTGGTCCTGCTGGTCGTGCGCGCCGGCGCCTCGCTCGCCGACACGACGGTCAACCTGCGTGCCCCGCTGGTGGTCAACCCGGTCACCCGGCGCGCCAGCCAGGTCATCCTCGACGACACCGACCTGCCGCTTGCCGCACCTCTTCGATGAGCAAGCCCACGGTCTCGCACGCCGAGCACCACTCGGCATCCACGTCGGCTGCGTTGCCGACGCTCGACGTGCGCCCAGCATGCCTTCGCGCCGCCGCCTTGCCGACGCGGCGCCGAGCGGCGCTCAGCGCACGATCCCGCGGTCTTGCTCATCGCGTCGCGTGAACCGATAGCCTCACCCTCGTGCTGGTTCTCTCCCGACGCGTGGGTGAAAGCGTCGTCATCGGCGAAGGCTCGCCGGACGCCGTGACCGTCACCGTGCTCGAGGTGCGCGGCGACGTCGTCCGCATCGGCATCGACGCCCCGCGCTCGGTCGCCGTCCACCGCGCCGAGCTGCTCGCCGAGCTCGCCGACGCCAACGCCGAGGCCGCCTCCCCGACCGCCGACGCGGTCGCGTCGCTGACCCAGGCGCTGCGCTCGCGCAAGTAGCCGCGCACCGTCGGAGCTCGGGAAGATCCCCGAACGCCCGCGGTTCCCGGGACCTGGTCCCGAGTCTCCCGTCCCACCTCATCCGCCCCTCCGCTGCGCCGATGGACTGCGCGGAAGGAGGGACCGATGGACGACGACGCAGAGATCATCGCCGAGTTCCTCGTGGAGTCCCACGAGAACCTCGACCAGCTGGACCGCGACCTCGTCGAGCTGGAGCAACAGCCCGACTCGAGGGAGCGGCTGTCGAGCATCTTCCGCACGATCCACACGATCAAGGGCACCAGCGGGTTCCTGGCGTTCAACCGCCTCGAGCAGCTGACGCACGTGGGGGAGACCCTGCTGTCGCGGCTGCGCGACGGCGAGGCGCAGATGACGCCGGCCATCGCCGAGGCGCTGCTCTCGATGGTCGACACCGTCCGCGCCCTCCTCTCCGTGATCGAGCACACCAGCGCCGACACCGACCCGTCGGTCGACGTCGTGCCGGTCGTCGCCGTGATCGAGGACCTGCTGGCCGGGCGCGAGCCCGCGGCCAGCACCCCGGCGCTCGTGGCGTCCGAGGTCGGCGGAGCCACGGAGGAGCCGGTCGTGTCCCCGGCGGTCTCCTCCGTGGCGCCGCCCGACCCCGAGCCGGTCGCCGAGCCGGTCGCCGAGCCGGTCGCCGAGGCCGAGCCCGCCCCCGAGCCGACTCCCGAGCCGACCCCCGAGCCCGCCCCCGAGTGGGACGGCGTCGAGCGGCGTGCCCGCGTCGACTCGTCGGTCCGCGTGGACGTCGACCTGCTCGACGACCTCGTCGATCTGGTCGGCGAGCTGGTGCTCACCCGCAACCAGCTCCTGCAGCGCAGCCTGGCGTCCCCGGACGTCGAGCTGGTCCGTGCCAGCCAGCGCCTCGACCTGGTCGCCAGCGAGCTGCAGGAGTCGGTCATGAAGACCCGCATGCAGCCCATCGGCCAGGTCTGGTCGAAGCTGCCGCGTGTCGTCCGCGACCTGTCCCACCAGCTCGGCCGCGAGGTCGAGCTCGTGATGGAGGGTCACGAGACCGAGCTCGACCGCAGCCTGCTCGAGGCGGTCAAGGACCCGCTGACCCACCTGGTCCGCAACTCCCTCGACCACGGCATCGAGCCGCCCGACGTCCGCGCCGCCGCCGGCAAGCCCACCAAGGGCACGCTGAGCCTGCGGGCCTACCACGAGTCCGGCCAGGTCGTGGTCGAGATCGCGGACGACGGCAAGGGCATCGACCCCGCGAAGATCTCCGCCGTCGCCCTCGAGCGCGGCGTCGTCACCCGCGAGCAGCTGTCCCGGATGGACGCCCGCGAGGTGCTCGGCCTGATCTTCCGACCCGGCTTCTCCACCGCGGCCGCGGTCTCCAACATCTCCGGTCGCGGCGTCGGCATGGACGTCGTCCGCACCAACATCGAGCGGATCGGCGGCAGCGTCGACGTGACCTCCGAGCCCGGCCGCGGTACGACGACGCGCGTCCGGATCCCGCTGACGCTGGCGATCATCCCCGCACTCGTCGTGGGCGAGGGACCCGAGCGCTACGCCATCCCGCAGGCCAACCTGGTCGAGCTGGTCCGGATCGAGGGCGACGACCTCCAGCGCCAGGTCGAGGACCTGGCCGGTGCACCGGTGCTGCGCCTGCGCGGCAAGCTGCTCCCGCTGGTGTCGCTCTCCGGTGTGCTCACCGGCGTCCACCCCGACGCCGGCGAGGCGCTGACCGTCGTCGTGCTCCAGTCGGACGACGTGCGCTTCGGCCTGTGCGTCTCGACGGTCCACGACACGCAGGAGATCGTCGTCAAGCCGATCGGGCGCCAGCTCAAGGGCCTGGCCATGTACGCCGGCGCGACGATCATGGGCGACGGGCGGGTCGCGCTGATCCTCGACGTCGCGGGGATCGCCGTCACCGCCGGGGTGGGCGCGACGCAGGCCGAGACCGGCGACCCGCGCGCCACCGCCACCGATGACCGCACCGCACTGCTGGTGCTCGAGGTCGCCGACGGCCGCCGCGCAGCCCTCCCGCTCGCGGCGGTCGCTCGGCTCGAGGAGTTCGGGCGGGAGCGGATCGAGCGCAGCGGGAGTGCCGAGGTGGTCCAGTACCGCGACGGCATCCTGCCGCTGGTCCGGCTCGCGACGGCGATCGGGCTGCCCGACACCAGCGACCGCAGCGACCAGGTCAGCGTCGTCGTCCACGAGACCGGCGACGCCGCCGGGGGAGCGGTCGGCATCGTCATCGACCGGGTCCTCGACGTGGTCGAGGTCGCCGTCACCGCCAGCCAGGTCGGCCGTCGTGCGGGCGTCACGGGCAGCGCCGTCGTCCAGGACCGGGTCACCGACCTGGTCGACCTCGAGGCCGTCGTCGCCCGGTCAGGAGTTCCGGCATGATCCACCCCACTCGATTCCTCGTTCCCCCGCTGCGCTCCTCCACGAGCAATCGATCGGGGACCCCGGAATGAGCGTCACCTCCCTCACCCGCACCGCCGAGCAGTACTGCACCTTCTGGGTCGCCGACCTCTTCTTCGGGGTCTCCGTGGACGAGGTGCAGGAGGTGCTGCGGCACCAGCCGATGACCCCGGTCCCGCGGGCCGACGAAGCCGTCACCGGCCTGATCAACCTGCGCGGCCAGATCGTCACCGCCGTCGACCTGCGGATGCGCCTCGGGCTGCCGGCGCGCACCGACGAGAAGGTCCCCATGAACGTGATCGTCCGCACCCGCGGCGAGGTGGTCAGCCTCCTCGTCGACGACATCGGGGACGTGATCGACACCGCCGGCGTGGATGCCCAGCCGGTCCCCTCGAACATGCCCAAGGGAGTGCAGGACGTCATCCGCGGGGTGCGCCCGCTGCCTGACGCCATCCTGCTCGTCCTCGACGCAGATCGCGCGGTCGACGTCTCGACCACGCCCGACACCACCGGAGGAAACCCGTGACCGAGACCCTGGACGTGCCGGTGAACGGCACCGGTCCCGCCAAGTCGACCCGCACCGCCAAGCCGCGCGCTGCCGCACCCGCCGCCGCGACCGACGCGTCGTCGTTCGCGCTGTCGATGATGGAGAACAGCCCCACGAACATGATGTTCGCGGACCGCGAGTTCGTCATCCGCTACATGAACCCGGCCTCGCTCGAGACCCTGCGCAAGCTGGAGGAGCACCTGCCGATCAAGGCGGACGACATCGTCGGCGCCAGCCTCGACGTGTTCCACAAGAAGCCGTCGTACCAGCGCGGGATCCTGGCCGACGCGACCAACCTGCCGCGTCGCGCGAACATCCAGGTCGGCCCGGAGGTCCTCGACCTCCTGGTGTCGCCGATCCGCGACGCCGCCGGCGAGTACGTCGGCGCGATGGCCACCTGGGAGGTCATCACCGAGAAGGTGCGGATGGAGGAGGAGGTTGCTCGAGTGACCTCGATGATGGAGAACTCCCCGACGAACATGATGTTCGCGGACCGCGACTTCGTCATCCGCTACATGAACCCGGCCTCGCTGAACACCCTGCGCAGCCTCGAGAAGGTCCTGCCGGTGACCGCCGACCAGGTGATCGGCTCCAGCCTCGACATCTTCCACAAGAACCCGGCGTACCAGCGCGGGATCCTCGAGAGCGCCGAGCACCTGCCGCGCCGCGCCGACATTAAGGTCGGCGACGAGACCCTCGACCTCCTGGTCAGCGCGATCACCGACGGCAAGGGCGAGTACATCGGCGCGATGGCGACCTGGGAGGTCGTCACCGACCGCCTGCGCGCCGAGCGCGAGCGCGCCGAGTCCGAGGCGGACACCACCGCCGTCAACAAGCTCCTCTCGACGCTGTCGTCCGCCACCGACGTCGACCGGGCCGTGCAGAGCGCGCTCGACACCGTCCGCGGCGAGTTCGGCTGGGCCTACGGCTCCTACTGGAAGATCGACCCGGCCGATCGGACGCTGAAGTTCGAGCGCGAGTCCGGTGACGCCGGCGCCGAGTTCCGCCGCGTGACCCTGCAGGCGTCCTTCGCCGAGGGCGTCGGCCTCTCCGGCCGGGCCTGGGCGCAGCGGGACCTCTTCTTCACCCCCGACATCGGCGAGATGACCGACTGCGTCCGTGCCCCTGTCGCGCAGCAGGTCGGCGTGAAGTCGGGTGTCTGCTTCCCGTTGATCGTCGAGGGCGAGGTGATCGGCACGATGGACTTCTTCGCGACCGAGACCCTCCAGCCGACCCCCCAGCGCCTCGAGGCGCTGCGCAACGTGGGCCGCCTGGTCTCGCAGGCGATCGCGCGGATCGACCGCGAGACCGCCGAGCGGGAGGCGGCCGCCGTCCTCGCGACCAAGGTCGCGCAGATCCTCGACGTCGTCTCCGCGGCCGCCGCCGGCGACCTCACCCGCGAGCTCGACATCGACGGCGACGACGCGGTCGGCCAGGTCGCCGACGGCCTGCGCACCCTGCTCTCCACGCTGCGCGGCAGCATGGGCGACATCGGCGGTACGGCGGAGTCGCTCGCCGCGGCGGCCGACCAGCTCACGTCGCTGGCCGAGGGCATGGGCGAGGGCGCCACGATGACCTCCGACCGTGCCGCGTCCGCGTCGAGCGCCTCGGTGCAGGTGTCGGCGTCCATCCAGACGGTCGCCACCGCGGCCGAGGAGATGACCGCGTCCATCCGCGAGATCGCCAAGAACGCCACCGAGGCCGCGACCGTCGCCACCGACGCCGTCACGGTCGCCTCCGAGGCCCAGGGAACCGTCGCCTCGCTCGGTGAGTCGTCGGCCGAGATCGGCCAGGTCATCAAGGTGATCACCTCGATCGCCCAGCAGACCAACCTGCTCGCCCTCAACGCGACCATCGAGGCCGCCCGCGCCGGCGACGCCGGCAAGGGCTTCGCGGTCGTCGCCAACGAGGTCAAGGAGCTCGCCAAGGAGACCGCCAAGGCGACCGAGGAGATCGGCCAGAAGATCGAGGCCATCCAGAGCGACACCCAGGGCGCCGTCTCCGCGATCAGCCGGATCGCCGACGTCATCGCCAAGATCAACGACATCCAGTCGACGATCGCCTCGGCCGTGGAGGAGCAGACCGCCACCACGAACGAGATCGCCCGCTCGGTCACCGAGGCCGCTGCCGGCGCCAACGG
Source organism: Nocardioides sp. Root240 (assembly GCF_001428825.1). GTDB lineage: Bacteria > Actinomycetota > Actinomycetes > Propionibacteriales > Nocardioidaceae > Nocardioides. The sequence continues at coordinate 113,054 of NZ_LMIT01000015.1, forward strand.
CATCGCCGAGGACGTCACCCAGGTGGCCACCGCCGCCGCCGACACCCGCGAGGGCGCGCAGAACACCCTCACCTCGGCCACCGAGCTCACCGGCATGGCCGGTCAGCTGCGGGACCTGGTGGGTCGCTTCGCCCTCTGAGGCACACGCGTCGTACCGAAGGGCCCCGTCACTCGACCGAGTGACGGGGCCCTTCGGCGTCCCCGGACGTGTCCGGCCACCGGGCCGATCCCCCCACGAAATCGGCCCGGCCGACGGTGTCCCGTCGCGACGACACTCCTGTGCGTGGGGACGGGCTGTCACGCGGAACCGACAGTTGCTGTCGGTATCACTCCCACCGGGTCGCGGGCGGCCCTATGTTTCGGCGTGTGAGTGAACCTGTCGTCGCCAAGGTCTGGTGGGAGGCGCCGCACCAGGGCATGCTCGAGCGCTTCCTGTCGGCCAGCGACGTGGTCGCCTTCGGGCGGGGCGCCGGCTGCGCCATCCGGATCGGGCACGCGCCCGTCTACCTCGAGAACGTCCCGCGGGTCTGGGGCGAGCTGTCCTGGCACCGCGGCCGCGTGGTGGTGCAGAACGTCAGCACCCGTTGGGGCCTGCAGCTGGTCTCCGGCTCGTCCGGCGGCGAGGTCTCGCGCGTCGAGGTGCCGCCGGGTGCAGCGGCGTCCTCACCGGAGCGGCGCTTCGAGATCATCGGGCAGGCGCCGCAGGCGCAGATCCGGATCGAGGTGCTCGCCGCGGTCCGCGGGGCGGTCGACGCGGCCCTGCTGGGCGACGACCCGCCGAGCTTCGTGCCCTTCAGCCTGACACCCACGCAGCAGCTCATCGGCGCCGCCATCGTGGAGCCGCTCCACCGCGGCCGCGCACGCCGTCCCGGGTACGCCGAGGTCGCCGCCGCGAGCAACTACTCCGAGCGCACCGTCCGCGAGGCGGTCGCCGCGATGGACGGCCTGTTCGTGCTGCACCGCCTCGCAGACCCCGACGGCCCCAGCGACGCGCTCGACCGGGTCGCGCAGGCCCTCCGGCTGCACAGCGCGCTGCTGGGTGGCGGCTGATGGACATCGCGCCGTACGCCGCCGTGACGGGCCCGCCCACGGACCGCACCCTGTACGGCGTACGCCGGCCCGGCAGCTTCCGCAAGGGCGGCATCGGCGTGGTCTACGAGGCCGAGCTGCGCCGGGACGTCGCCGACCATCCGGCCGGCACGCGGGTCGGGCTCAAGCTGCTCAGCGGTGTCGACGAGCAGCGCTTCCGCAAGATCCTCGAGCGCAGCGAGCGGTTGCGTGCTGCCCGCCACCCGCACCTCGCCGTCCATGTCGACAGCTTCGTCGGTCCGCCGCTGAGCGCTCACGGGGTCGCCGAGGAGGACGCCGACCTGTTCTACTCCGCCCACGTCTGGGTCGAGGGCACGTCGTTGCGTGACCACGAGCCGGCGGCCCCGGATGCCGTCCTGGGCTGGCTCGGGCAGGTGGCCGCCGCCCTCGACCACCTGCACACCCTCCCCGGTGGTGGCTTCGCGCACCGGGACGTCCACGCCGGCAACGTGATCGTGCGCCCGGACGGCACCGCCGTGCTGATGGACTTCGACACCATCCTGTGGGGCGAGCTGTCCGACACGCGGCTCACCAGCCTGACCAGTCCGCGGGCGATCGACGCCGTCGGCCTGGCCGGGGCCCAGCGCGCCGACCGGTCGATGCTCGCCGTCATGGCGCTCACCGCCCTCGCCGGGGGAGAGGCGGCCGACGCCGCCGGCTCCCTGGGTGAGCTGCAGGCAGCCGCCGGCGAGGGAGTCGCCGCTGGCGCCCGCGGAACGGCGCTCGTCGCCCACCTCCGCCACGCCGTCGAGGAACCTCCTGCCACGGCCGCTGAGGTCGTCGAGGTCGCCGCCGACCTGCTGTCGGGGCGGCGTCGTCCGCCTCGTCGACCGGTCCGCCTGCCACGCGCTGCCCGGTCCCCCCGGGTGGTCGCCGTTGCCGGGCTGCTCGCGCTCGTGCTGGGGATGAGCGTGACCGCGTGGTCGCTCGGGCGCCGCGACACCGGCACGCCGCCCACGTCGGCGCCCCGGTCGACGCCCACGGCCCCCGTCGCCCCGGCCTTCGCGTGCTGGGACGGCTCCCGGCAGCGCACCCTCAAGAAGTGTGGCGACCCGGACGGCGTCGCCGGCCTCAACTGGGCGTTCCCCACCCTGGACCTGACCAGCGCCTCGTGCTCGCCGCAGGGCGAGGACTACTACGCCTCCTGCAGCTTCGCCGATGCCGGTGTCGCGCCGGTGCCGGGGATCCCGGACGCCGGTGCCCCCGGACCCGGCGGGGGGTTGACCTTCGCCGACCTGCGCTCCTACGCCTGCGCCTACGAGTGCCGGGACTGGGTGGTCGACGGCGAGCTGACCGGCCGGATCCAGGTCGAGCGACCCGGTGCGAGCAACACCTGGGACACGTCGTCCGGTGCCACGGACCTGGTCCGGGTGACGGTCGCCTACGCGGGCTACGACGTGCTGCTCGACTTCTTCGTCACCGACGAGTCCGCGATCGACGTCCTGCTGGAGCGGCTGCACCCCCGCCCCGCGTCGCAGATGCGCGGTGTCGCCGTCACCGACGGCTCCGCGACCGCCTGCTGGAACGGCACCAGCGCCGCGAGCCCCGACCGCTGCCCGGTGGTGGGCGGACGGGCCGGGCTGCTCTGGGCGTTCCCGGGCCTGCGCGGGCGTCTTGCGCGCTGCGAGGACCACTCGGGTGACGTGGAGGAGATGTGGATCTGCGACTACTCCGACCTGGGCCTCACCGACGTCCCCGGAGCGGGCGCGTGGCCGCACCAGCTCTACGTGCGCTTCACGAGCGGGACGCCGGGCGCGCAACAGGTCGGCCAGGCGCCGACCGCGACCCGGGACGTGAGGGAGTGGCGGATCGGCGAGGAAACCGTGGGCACGTTCGTGCGGACCACGGACCAGCTGTCGAGCGGCAGCCCTCTGATCCACGGCGTCGAGGCCGGATACGCCGCCGCGCCGTTCTGGTTCGACGTCGCCGGCCGGTCACAGGCCGAGGTCGACCAGGTGGTGGAGCTGCTCCACCCTCGGGCGATCCTGACGGACCGCGGCTGAGGATCAGCCCACGCGACGTGCCGGGGGAGCCGACGTCGTACCGTCCCCACCCCGCAGCCGTACGGCGAGCAGCGCGGCCTGCGTGCGGTGCTGGAGGCCCAGTCGCGACAGCAGCCCGGTGACGTGGTTCTTGACGGTCTTCTCGGCGAGGTAGAGCTCCTCGGCGATCTGCCGGTTCGTCATCCCCTCGGCGATGAGGAAGAAGATCTTGCGCTGCTGCGGGGTGAGCTCGCAGATGACGTCGAGCGACTTGCGCTGCATCTCCATCTGCTCGACGACGCGGCTGGCGACCGTCGGGTCGATCAGCGAGTGGCCGCCGGCGACGAGCTTGATGCCGCTCAGCAGGGAGTTGCCCTCGATGCGCTTGAGGACGTAGCCCGAGGCGCCGGCGAGGATGGCCGCCGAGATGGCGTCCGGGTCGTCGTACGTCGTGAGGATGAGCCCCTTGATCGTGGGGTCCACCGACCGCATCTCGCGGCAGATGTCGACGCCGGTGCCGTCGGCCAGGTGCGCGTCGAGGATCGCGACGTCCGGTCGCAGCTCGAGGATCTCGCGCAGGGCGACGGTGGCACTGCCGGACTGGCCGACCACCTCGATGGAGTCGTCGGTGGCGAGCAGGCTCGCCACGCCGCGGCGGACCACTTCGTGGTCGTCGACGAGGTAGACGCGGATCGGGTTCTGTTCAGCCACCTACCGATTGTCGACGTCCCGGGACCTGAAAATCGACCGTTCGGGCCAGGTCCGGCCGGAGGTCCTGCGGGCATGACCCGAACGGGTCATCCGGGTGCGGCCGAACGGAGGAGCCGACCTGCTCAGTGCGCGCGCAGGGTGGCGAGGGCGGCGGTCACGTCGCGCTCGCTGCGGCGCAGCTCGTCGAGCAGCGCGACGATCTCGCCGGTCGTCAGGTGGCCGTCCGCGCCACCCGTGGGGGCCAGCCACTCGGCGGCCTCGGCGGCGGTGATCCGCCCGCCGATCTCGATCCGGTACGACGTGTCGGTCAGCTCGAACTCGACGTCGGCGACGACCGCGCGGAAGTGCTCGTCGGCGACCGGGTCGTGGACCAGGACGTGCTCGCCGGGCTCCAGGCCCTGGATCAGGCCCTGCTCGACGTGGCTGACACCGAGGGAGCGGCTGCGCCGCGTGAACGGGCTGAGAGCCACTACGAGCTGCTCCATCGTGAATCCCCCTGGATCGGTGTCGCCGGCCCTGTGCCGACGTACTGATCAACCGCCGACGGGCCGCGCCGTTACGCCCGGGCGCGTCCTCTTGGGAGGGACCCGTGAGGACTAGTCCGCATAGTCCTTTCGGGTGGTGTTCCCGGATGGAGTCCGCTACGTTGGGTATTCGCGAAGCAGATGAACACGTGGCCAAGCCCACCGCCACACCACTCTCGACAACGGGAGTAGTCCATGTCCATCGCCGTTGCAGTACCCACCATCCCGACCTCCTACGCGGAGCAGCCGCTCCCCTCGGACCAGCGCAAGGCCCGCACCGCGGAGCTGCTCGCCGAGGCCCGTCAGGTGGAAGGACCGGAGCGCGACGCGCTCCTCGAGCAGGCCATCGTGATCAACATCCCGGTCGCCCGCTCCCTGGCCGCGCGCTACCGCAACCGCGGCCAGAGCCAGGACGAGCTGGAGCAGGTCGCGTGCCTGGCCCTCACCCGCGCCGTCCAGGCCTTCGACCCGGAGCGCGGCGACGACCTGCTGGTCTTCGCCGTCCCGACCATCCTCGGTGAGCTCAAGAGGCACTTCCGCTCGGCGAGCTGGGCCGTCCGTCCGCCCCGCCGGGTGCAGGAGATCCGTCCGCGGCTCACCGCCGCGGAGGCCGAGCTCACCCAGGCGCTCGGCCGGCCGCCGACGGTCCGGGAGCTGGCCGAGGAGGTCGACGCCCCGTTCGAGGAGGTCGAGGAGGCCCTCGCGTGCGGCGACCTGGCGCACGCCTCGTCGCTCGACGAGCCGGTCTCCGAGACGGGCAGCAGCCTCGGTGAGCTGCTGCCGACCGAGGACCTCGGCTTCGAGCACAGCGAGGCCGTCGTCCTGCTCGGCCCGGCCTGCCGCCAGCTGAAGGAGCGCGACCGCAAGATCCTGCGGATGCGCTTCTACGACCAGATGACGCAGCAGCAGATCGCCGACGAGCTCGGGGTCACGCAGGTCCAGGTCTCGCGGCTCCTGCAGCGGATCTTCACGGACCTGCGGCGCGCGGTCGCCGGCAGCAGCGCCGCTCCCGCGGCCTGAGACCAGGCGGCCTGGGACCAGGCGGACCGTCCTCCCCCGGGGGCGGTCCGCCTTCTGGTCCTCCCAGGTCGTCAGTCCTCGTCCTTGGACGAGCCCTTGTTCCTCTTCGACCGGCGTCGCGCCCGGTGGCTGTCGTCGCACCACGGCAGGCGATCCGAGCGCCCGCAACGGCACAGCGCCACCACCGCGCGCTCGGTCTGCGTCGGCACGCCGTCGATGCCGACGACCTCGTCGGCGCCGCGGACCAGCAACGGGCCGCCGGGACACTCGACGACGCTCACCCGCCGCGGGCTCATCCGGCCGCCCTCACCGTCGTACGACGGGGGTGCCTGCGTCGTTCCCGCCAGCCGTCGAGCGCCTGCTGGCCGGCCCTGCCGTCCAGCGTCAGGCATGCCGTAGCGCCCAGGAGGACGTCCGCCGCGAGCGCGGGCTCGGCCTCGACCAGGGTGCCGCAGATGGAGCGGATCGCCAGCTGCTCGTGCACGGCGTCGGCGACGACGTGCTCCTCGTAGTAGTCGGCCACCTCGGGCAGGCCGAGTCGCTGGGCACCCTTCGCGATCCGGTCGCACGGGAGTGCGCTGGTCGCCTCAAAGGCGGCGAGGTGCCCGAGGGCTGCGCCGCGCAGACGGCGGTTCAGGCAGAACAGCGACATCACGTTGACCGAGGCCAGGGTCGCGCCGTCGGCCTTCTCCGCGTAGGCCGAGACATCCGTGGACAGGTCGAGGGAGCGCAGCCCGCGGGCGAAGAGGTCCTGGTGGAGCCGGTCCGGGCGGCCGGAGCCGTACTCGTCGTACTGCAGCTCGGCGAGGGCGACCTTCGCGGCCCCGTCGAGGCGCGGCAGCACGAAGCTGTGCGGGTCCGACTCGCGCAGGTGGTGCACCGCGCGCAGCGAGAGGTACTCGACGAACTCGTCGCGGGTCGCGTGCCGCTCCAGGAAGCGCGCGAGGTCCGAGGGTCCCTCGCGGACGGTCATCCGGGTCAGCGCCATGACCACGTCCTGCTCCGCGGACGCGTCCGCGTCCGTGGGGAGCGCACGCACCGCGTGCTCGAAGACCCGCTCCATGGCGGCCCGGCTGACGAGCAGCAGCGGGTCCCACTCGGCGTCGGGGTCGACGCCGTCGAAGCCGCGGTAGTGCAGCTCGTAGAGCGTCCAGAGGGCGAGCTGGAGGTCGCGGTCGGTCAACGGGTCCAGCACGTCGCCGACGGCGCGCTCCAGCACGGGGCGCGGGCCGCTCGGCTCGTGGGTCAGTGCCCGGACGACGCCCTCGCTGAGGGGGCCGCACGGTTCAGGGACACGCATGGTGAGGCCCTTCCTGTGTTGTGCATCGGGGAAGCACGGCGAGATAATCCCGTGGTGCAGGCGGCCGGTCGGGCCGGTGCCGGGGGTGGTTGCGCAAGTACCCCCGAGTCCTGCCGACACACGGGCGCACCGGTGTGGTGGTGACGGACGAGGAGGGCAGATGCAGCAGGTGGGGTCGCTGGTCGATGTCGACCAGGCGCGGGAGACGGGTCGCTTCGTCTTCCACGTGGCGGCGAGCAAGTGGGAGTGGGACGACGACGTCTACGCCATCCACGGCTACCGGCCCGGTGAGGTCGAGCCGACCACCGAGCTGATCATGAGGCACAAGCACGAGCACGACCGTGAGCGTGTCGAGGAGACCCTCGCCCAGGCGCGGGCCGACGGCGCTCCGTTCAACATCTACTACCGGATCCTGGTGGGCGACAGCGTGCGCCGGGTGGTGCTCGTCGGTGAGGGTGAGTACGACGACGAGGCCCGGATCGGCGGTCCGGTCGACCGCCTGGTCGGGTACTACCTCGACCTCACTCCCGAGATGGAGGCCGAGAGCAGCGCCGCGGCCAACGCGGCGGTCGCCGCCTCCGCCAAGGCACGCGACACGATCGAGCAGGCCAAGGGCATCCTGATGCTCGGCTACGGACTCGACCCGGACGCCGCCTTCGCCATGCTCAAGTGGTGGTCGCGCAACCGCAACGTCAAGGTGCGCGAGGTCGCCGACCGGCTCATCCAGGTCGCGCGCGACGGCCACGTCAGCCACCCCGGCCTGCGCCGGCTCCTCGACAGCCTGCTCGACGACCTCACCGCCCACCGGGTTCCGTAGGAGCGGCCGGGTACCTCCCGGCCATGAGCGACGACACCCAGTTCCCCGCCCAGCAGCAGGTCCCGCCCGGGCTGACCGGCGAGATGCGGCCCGAGCCCGACCACGGCGAGCAGTCGTACGTCGGGCACGGCCGCCTCGAGGGGCAGGTCGCCCTGATCACCGGAGGTGACTCGGGCATCGGCCGGGCGGTCGCCCTGGCCTACGCACGTGAGGGCGCCGACATCGCCTTCACCCACCTCGCCGAGGAGCAGCCGGACGCGGACGTGACAGTGGCGCTCGTCGAGGAGGCCGGCCGAGCGGTGGTGCCGATGGCCCTCGACCTCACCGAGCGGGCGGCGTGCGACGAGGCGGTCCAGCGCACCCTCGACGAGCTCGGCGGGCTCGACGTGCTGGTCAACAACGCCGGCTTCCAGATGGCGCGCGACCACGCCCTCGAGGACTTCAGCGACGACCGGATCGACCGCACGTTCAAGACCAACCTCTACGCCCTGATGTGGCTCACCCGCGCGGCGGTCCCGCACCTGCGCAAGCGGCCGGGCTGCATCGTCAACAACACCTCGATCCAGGCCTACGAGCCGTCCACGACCCTGCTGGACTACGCGGCGACGAAGGCCGCGATCAACAACCTCACCGTCAACCTCGCCGCCTCCCTGGGCCCCGACGGGATCCGGGTCAACGCCGTCGCGCCGGGGCCGGTCTGGACACCGCTGCAGCCGGCCACGCAGGAGCCCGAGAAGGTCGAGCAGTTCGGAGCGGACACCCCGCTGGGCCGGGCCGGGCAGCCCGGCGAGGTCGCGCCGGCCTTCGTCTTCCTCGCCTCGCCCGCCGACGCGTCGTACGTCTCGGGGACGTTGCTGGGCGTGACGGGCGGCAAGCCGGTGTTCTGAGCCACCGGGCGGAATGGCCGCGTGCGGGGCGGGTACCGCGCGGCCATGTCGAACGAACGCGAGGAGCGCGACCACGGCCAGCTGTCCGAGGTCGCCAGCCGCCTTTCCGCGGGCCTGGTGACCCCCGGCGACTCGGTCGCCGGCCACCCTGTCGACGACGACGTCGACGAGGGCGCGACCGGTCCGGACGCCTTGACGGGCGACCAGGACGATCCCGAGGAGTACCGCGCGACCGACCTCGACCCGGAGGCCGCCGTGGACGAGACCGACGACGACCTCGACGGGGAGGTCCCGAAGGGCGACCCCGCGTGAGGCCGCCGTCGGCGTTGCGGGACCAACGCCCGCCCGAGCAGATCACCCGCAACCTGGCCGAGCTGCTCCAGGAGCTGCGGGTGATGCAGACGGGCGTCCAGATCCTCACCGGCTTCCTGCTGACGGTGCCCTTCACCGAGCGCTTCTCGACGCTCACCGAGACCCAGCAGCGGATCTACCTGGGGATCCTGCTCGGCGCGGTCGCCACGACGCTCGTGATCGTCGCGCCCGTGTCCTTCCACCGGCTCCTTTTCCGCCAGGGCGAGCGCGAGTGGCTGGTGCACGCGGCGCACCTGTGCTGCCTCGCCGGCCTGCTCGGGCTCTCCCTGGTGTCGGTGGCCGTGGTCTTCCTGGTGTTCGACGTCGTCCTCGGCAGTGCCGAGGCCACGATCGCCGCGGCGGCAGCCGCGCTGGCCTTCATCGTGATGTGGGCCGCGGTTCCCTTCTCGCGGAGCCGCGCACGATGAGCACGGCCCGGCGTACGGCTGTCGTCGCGGTCCTCCCGGCCCTGGTGCTGGCGGCCCTGGCGACGGGCTGCGGGCTGGTCGCCCAGCCGGACTCGACCGCGTGGGACGACCACGCCGAGCAGGCCGTCTCCGACGCGACGAGCGAGGTCGCCACGGCCAGGCTGGCGCTCGAGACCGCGCGACGTGAGCGCGCGTGGTCGTCGTACACGGTCGTGCTGGTGGCCCAGGCCGAGGAGTCCCTCGGCACCGTCCAGGACGACCTCTCCCGGTTGCAGGTCCCTCCCGGGCGCGACGACGAGGCGGCGCGCCTGGACGCGCTGCTCGACGAGGCCGCCACCGCCGTCGAGGACGCCCGGAGCAGCGCCGTCGAGGGCAGGTACGACGACCGCCGGGTCCTCGACGCGCTCGACCGCGTGACCGGTCGGCTCGAGGACGCGGCAGGGGGGTGATCGGTGAAGCGCTACCTGAACGTCCTGCTGGGCGTACTGACCGCGATCGGCGGATTCGTCGACATCGGCGACCTGGTGACCAACGCCCAGGTGGGCGCCCGCTTCGGGCTGTCGCTGGTCTGGGTCGTGGTGATCGGCGTGATCGGGATCTGCGTGTTCGCGGAGATGTCGGGCCGGATCGCCGCCGTCAGCCACCGAGCGACCTTCGACCTGGTCCGCGAGCGGCTCGGGCCCCGGATGGGCTTCGTCAACCTGGTCGGCTCCATGCTGGTGACCCTGCTGACCTTCATCGCCGAGATCGGTGGTGTCGCGCTGGCGCTCCAGCTGGTGACCTCGGTGAACCACGTGCTGGTGGTGCCCTTCGTGGCCGCGGCGGTGTGGATCGTGCTCTGGCGGGCGAAGTTCTCCTCCATCGAGAACGTGCTGGGCCTGCTGGGCCTGACCCTGATCGGCTTCGCGGTCGCGCTCTGGCAGCTCGGGCCGGACTGGGGGGAGCTGGCCGCGAGCCTCGGTGAGAAGCCGGCGCAGGAGAGCTGGGCGACCTACGCCTTCTTCGGCGTGGCCCTGTTCGGTGCGGCCATGACGCCGTACGAGGTGTTCTTCTTCTCCAGCGGCGGCGTCGAGGAGCGCTGGACCCGCAAGGACATCGGTGTCATGCGGGCCAACGTCTTCATCGGCTTCCCTCTCGGCGGCCTGCTGTCGGTCGCGATCGCCGGCTGCGCCGCGGTGGTGCTGATGCCGCAGGGGATCGCCGTCGAGACCCTCGGCCAGGTCGCGCTCCCGGTGGCCGTCGCACTCGGCAAGGTCGGGCTGGCGATCATCGTGCTCGGCTTCTTCGCCGCCACCTTCGGTGCGGCCTGCGAGACCGGCCTGTCGACGGGCTACAGCCTCGCGCAGTACTTCGGCTTCCAGTGGGGCAAGTACGTCCGACCCGACGAGGCCGCGGGGTTCCACGTGATCCTGCTGGTCGCCACCGTGCTGGCCGCCGGGGTGCTGCTCACCGGGGTCGACCCGATCATGGTCACCGAGATCTCGGTGGTCTTCTCGGCGGTCGCGCTGCCGCTGACCTACTTCCCGATCCTGGTCGTGGCCAACGACCCCGACTACCTGGGCGAGCACCGCAACGGCCGGGTCGCGAACCTGCTCGGGGTGGGCTACCTCGTCGTGATCACCCTGTCCGCGATCGCCGCGATCCCACTGATGATCGTCACGTCGATGGGACAGGGCTGATGACCGGACCCGCGTACGACGCCGCGCTCCACCTGCTCGACCGCCAGGTGGTCGACAGCGAGGGACGGATGGTGTGCAAGGTCGACGACCTCGAGCTGACCGTCGGTGACGGCGGCGAGCTGGTGCCGACCGGACTGCTCGTCGGCCTGCCGGCGCTGCTGCCGCGCTTCGGTCGCCGCATCGGTGCGGAGCTGACCCGGACCCACGCCCGGATCTTCGAGGCGCAGGCCCACCGGACGAGTCCGGACGTGGTCGACATCGACCTCGTCGAGGAGGTCGACAGCGAGGTGCGCCTGTCCGTGCCGCGGGCCGGGCTGCTGCGGCCGCGGGACGACGACCCCTCCGGGCCCGAGCGCGTCCGCCTCGGCGACCTGCTCGGCCTGCCGGTCACGGCCGCTCCGGGGCATGGTCTGCACCGCGGCAGCCGCCTGCTCGACGTACGCCTCGTCGCGGTGCCCGACGGGCGACGGCACGTCGTCGACGCCCTCGTTGTCGGGCCGGGGCGCCCGGGGGCGCTGCTGGGCTACGACCGCCGCAGCGAGCCGGGACCCTGGCTGGTGGCCGACCTGGTCCGCTGGCTGCACCGCCACGCGCGGGTCGTGGGTGTCGGTCCGGAGGTCGTCATCGACCGGGAGGACAGGGTGGTCCGCGTCGGCCCGGGGGCGTCTGTGCGACCCCTCCTGGGGTAGCGCGAGGACGTACCCGACGGAATGGAGGAGACCATGCCCGGCAAGCAGCACGGACCCGGCATCAAGAACCCCGACCTGTACGAGGAGCTGCGCGACGACGGGGCGAGCAAGGAGAAGGCGGCGCGGATCTCGAACGCCGCGAAGGCCGAGGGCGCCTCGGAGATCGGCCGGCGCGGCGGCAAGGCCGGTGACTACGAGGACTGGACCGTCGACGAGCTCCACAAGAGGGCTGCCGAGCTCGACATCGAGGGCCGGTCGTCGATGGACAAGGCCGAGCTGATCGACGCCCTGCGCCACCACTGACCCGACCCGCGTCAGACCCAGCGGGCGAAGATGATCCGCTGGAGCCACTCGCTGTGGGTCAGCATCTGGTTGGTCCAGACCGGCCAGAACCACGCGAAGTTGAGCATCGTGAGGATGACGAAGGCGCCGCCGACGACCACTCCCGCGGTACGACGGCCCGACGGCAGTCGCGAGGGCCCGATGAGGTGCCCGATCGCCAGCGTGATCGCGATGATCGTGAACGGCAGCACGGCGATCGCGTAGAACAGGAAGATCGGCCGGTCGTCGTACATCATCCAGGGCAGCCAGGTCGAGAGCGCGCCGACGACGGCGACGCCGTACCTCCAGTCGCGCGAGCCGATCCACATCACGACGGCGAACAGCAGCGCGATCACGCCACCCCACCACAGCACCGGCGTCGGGAGCAGGATGACCTGCTTGATGCAGTCGCTGCCGGCGGGCGCGTCGCACCCCTGGGCGTCGGGCGGGATGTCGTTGGTGACCGCGACCCCCACAGGACGGTTGATCAGCAGCCAGCTCGACGGCTTCGACTCGTAGAAGTGCTCCGAGCAGTTGAGGAAGTGGGTGTGGAAGGTCCACACGTCCTGGTGGTAGTACCAGAGCGAGCGCAGTGACTGCCACGCCTCCCCGAGGCCGTGGGCGTCCTTCTCGTCGGCCGTCGGCCACTTCTTGGTCGGGTCGAGGTCGGTGGCGACGTAGGAGTCGTCGTCGTCCGCGCAGTGCCCGTGGCCGGTGTACTGGCGGTACTGCGTCGAGCTGAGGTGCTCCTCGTACTCGTGGGCGTGCACCAGCCAGCCGCCCCACGTGGCGATGTAGACCATCGCGCCGACGAGGACGAGGTGCACGAACGCGGGCACGCCGTCGGCGAGCATCCCCTTGAGGATCGCCCCCCTGATGCCGAGCATCCGCCGGGCGCCGGCGCTCCAGATCCAGCACAGCACGCCGAAGGCGGCGAGCGGGTAGAGCGCCGTCCACTTGGTGCCGATCGCCAGGCCGAAGCAGACGCCACCGGCCAGCAGCCACGGCCGGAACAGGACCCGGCCGCCCCAGCCGGTCAGCGCGCCGTCGTCGGTGCGGGCTGCCCGCTTGGCCAGCGTCGCCCGCAGCCAGTCGCGGTCGGCGACGATGCAGTGCACGCCGCAGAGCAGGAAGAGCGCCAGGAAGATGTCGAGCAGGGCCAGACGGGACAGCACGAAGTGCATGCCGTCGAACATCAGCAGCAGGCCCGCGATGCAGCCGAGCGTCGTCGAGCCGGTCATCCGTCGTACCAGCCGGCACAGGACCAGCACCATCAGCGAGCCCGCGACCACTGACGCGATCCGCCAGCCGAAGGGGTCCATCCCGAAGGCCTTCTCGCCGAGCGCGATCAACCACTTGCCGACGTCGGGGTGCACGGCGAGCGACGGCTCGCCGTTCCAGACGCCCTGCGTGTGGCCGGCGAGGATGTCGGCGTTGATGTCGGTCTTCGGGTTGCCGTCGACGTCCTTGAGGTACTCCTGGATGTAGCCGTTGTTGAGCAGCGACCACCCGTCCTTGGCGTAGTACGTCTCGTCGAACGCGAAGCGCTTCGGGTCGCTGAGGTGGACCAGCCGGATCCCGAACGCCAGCAGCGTGATCGCGATCGGCCCGAGCCATCCGACGAGGCGCCGGCGCGCGCCCAACCGGCGCAGCGGACCGAGCGCCCGGTCCACGGCGTGCGGCACGCGTCGCCCCGTCGCCGTGCGCGAGAGCGTCGTCAGGCCGGGTGGCCCGGCGGTGGCACGGGTCTCCTCGTCGACGGCGGTCACGGTCGGGAAGCCTAGTCGGACCCCGGAGGCCGGTGGTCGAGGTGCGAGCGCCAGCGAGCCTCGAAACCCCGGCTGCAATGATCGGTGCGTGACTGGAGTCCTCGTGCTGGCCGGTACGCCGATCGGGCAGGTCGGCGACGCCCCGCCCCGGTTGGCTGAGGAGCTGGCGTCCGCGGACGTCGTCGCGGCCGAGGACACCCGCCGCCTGCGCCGCCTGACCACCGACCTCGGCATCGAGCTGCGCGGTCGCGTCGTCTCCTACTTCGAGGGCAACGAGTCCGCCCGGACACCCACGCTGGTCGAGGCCCTGGTCGCGGGGGAGCGGGTCGTGCTGGTGACCGACGCCGGCATGCCGAGCGTGTCCGACCCGGGCTACCGGCTGGTGGCCGCCGCGGTCGAGGCCGGCATCCGGGTGACCGCCGTACCCGGGCCGTCGGCGGTGCTCACCGCCCTCGCCGTCTCCGGGCTGCCCGTCGACCGGTTCTGCTTCGAGGGCTTCCTGCCGCGCAAGGCCGGCGAGCGCTCGCGCCGGCTGGCCGACCTCGGCGCCGAGCAGCGCACGATGGTCTTCTTCGAGGCACCGCACCGCACGGCCGCCGCGCTGGAGGCGATGCGCGACGCCTTCGGCGTCGACCGGGCCGCCGCGGTGTGCCGCGAGCTCACGAAGACCCATGAGGAGGTACGACGCGGCTCGCTCGCCGAGCTGGTCGACTGGGCCGGCGAGGGCATCCGCGGGGAGGTCACCATCGTGGTGTCCGGTGCGTCGCCCACGGCCGCGCTGGCGAGCGACCCGGACAGCCTGCGGGAGGCGGTGGCCGGGCTGGAGGCGTCCGGCATGCGGCGCAAGGACGCGATCGCCGCGGTCGCCGTACAGGCTGGAGTCCCCAAACGAGACGTCTACCAGGTGGTGCACATCGATGGCTGACCGGATCACGACCCTCGCCCACGACGGGCTGACGTTCGACGTGACCGACGAGGGACCGGTCGACGGCGAGCCGGTGCTGCTGTTCCACGGGTTCCCCGAGCGGTCGAGCTGCTGGCGGCTCGTCCGGCCGATCCTGCACGACGCGGGCTACCGCACGATCGCGATGGACCAGCGGGGCTACTCGCCGGGCGCACGCCCGCGCCGGCGTCGCGACTACACGATGGGCGCGCTGCTGGGCGACGCCCTGGCACTGGTCGAGGCGGTCGCCCCGGGCGGTCGCGTGCACCTCGTCGGCCACGACTGGGGTGCGATCCCGTCCTGGCTGCTCGCGATCCACCACCCCGACCGCGTCGCGTCGCTGACCGCGGTGTCGGTGCCGCACCCGGCGGCCTTCCTGACCGCGATGGTGCGCTCGCGCCAGGTGCTGCACTCCTGGTACATGCTCGCCTTCCAGCTCCCGTTCCTGCCCGAGCGGGTGCTCCGCCACGGCGCCCTCGCTGGCCGGATGGTCGGCTCCTTCGGCATGACCGAGGAGGACGCCGAGCGCTTCCGCACCGAGATCGTGGAGTACGGCGCCCTGCCGACCGCGCTCAACTGGTACCGCGCGCTTCCCTTCGGCGACCCGCAGCTGGTCCGTGGCAAGGTCGCCGCCCCCACCACGATGGTGTGGAGCGACGGCGACGCCGCCGTCGAGGGCTGGGGGCCGGAGAACTCCGATCGCTGGGTCGAGGGTCCGTTCCGGTACGTCGCGCTCGAGGGCGTCTCGCACTGGATCCCCACCCATGCCGCCGACGCCCTGGCCGAGGCGGTCCTCGAGCAGCTCGGCGCGGCCAGCACCCGCGCCCTGTCGTCGTGAGCGAGGAGCGCCCGCCCGTCCCGGAGCCGCTGCCGCACCCGGTCGTCGACAACCACTGCCACCTCGACATCGGGCGCGGCGAGGAGGCCTGGGCGGCCGACGAGGCCATCGCGGCCGCGGCCGCGGTCGGCGTACCCCGGATCGTGCAGATCGGCTGCGACCTGCCCGGCGCCCGCTGGGCCGTCGCGGCGGCGCGTGAGCACGCCGCGCTCGTGGCCGGCGTGGCCCTGCACCCCAACGAGGCGCCGCGGATCCTGGAGGCCGGGGGCCGCGCCGCGCTCGAGGCCGCGTGGGAGGAGATCGAGCAGCTCGCGGGCGCGCACGAGAAGGTGCGCGCGGTGGGGGAGACCGGCCTCGACGCCTTCCGCACCGGCGAGGACGGCCGCGCGGTCCAGGTCGAGTCCTTCGCGCGGCACATCGACATCGCCAAGCGGCTCGGCAAGACGCTGGTGATCCACGACCGCGACACCCACGACGAGGTGCTCGAGGTGCTCGATGCCGAGGGCACGCCGGAGCGCTGGGTGATGCACTGCTTCTCGGGCGATGCCGACTTCGCCCGCGCCTGCCTCGACCGCGGTGCCCACCTCTCCTTCGCCGGCACGGTGACCTTCAAGAACGCCGAGCCGCTGCGCGAGGCGCTCCGCCTGGCCCCGCGGGACCGGGTGCTGGTGGAGACCGACGCGCCCTACCTGACCCCCTCGCCGTACCGGGGGCGGACGAACGCGTCGTACCTCGTGCCGGTGACGGTGCGGGCCATGGCGGCCGAGCGCGGGGACGACCTCGCGGAGCTCTGCGCGGCCATCGACGCGAACACCGAGGCCGCCTTCGGCGGCGGGTGGTGAACCCTCGCCACTGCTAACAAAAGTTAGCAAGACGGCGTGAGACGGGTCACGCCCTGAGCGGGGAACGGGCGCCCGGAGTTTGCATTTCGGCCGCAGGGCTTGTTCTGGTAGATGCGACGGCCGGGATCGGACAGCACCATCCCGACCAGTTCGCAGCGGTTCTGGGGGAACTGCTCGCAGCACGCGAGCGGCCCTCGGAAGGGACTGGTCGACCGAGGCCCGGGCAGTACGAACATCGGAGAATCGTGCGAGTTGCGCGCCCTCACCTTGCCCCGTCCCTCAAGGGGACCGTCCAGAAGCTGACCCAGAGCCGGGTCGCCCTCACCGCCACCATCGCCGGGGTCCTCCTCGCTGTCGCCACGGTGACCTTCGGGTACTCCTCGCTCACCACCGAGGTCACGCTGGCCGTCGACGGCCAGGAGCGCAGCGTCACCACCTTCGGCGACACCGTCCAGGACGTGCTCGACGCCGAGGGCATCGAGCTCTCCTCCCGCGACCTCGTCCAGCCGGGCGTCGACGAGACGATCGAGGCCGGTGACCGCATCTCGGTCCGGTACAGCCGCCCCATCGAGCTGACGGTCGACGGCAAGACGTCCACCCACTGGGTGACGGCCACCGACGTCCAGGGTGCGCTCGCGCAGATCGGCGTCGTGTACGCCGACAGCCGCCTCTCGACCAGCCGTGGCGCCGACATCGACCGCGGCGGCGCCGAGATCGACGTCGTGACGCCGAAGAAGCTGGTCTTCAAGCTGGCCGGCAAGAAGGCGATCACCCGCACCGTCCCCGCGCTGACCGTCGAGGACGCCCTCGCCGAGGTCGGCGTCGAGCTGGATGCCCAGGACAAGGTCCGCCCCGCGCGCAGCGCCAAGGTCGAGGACGGCGACACGATCGTCTTCACCGACATCGAGACCCGCCGGCGCAGCGTCGAGGACGAGGTCGTCCCCGCGCCGGTCCGCCGGATCGAGGACGACTCGATGTACGAGGGTGAGTCCAAGGTCGTCACCGAGGGCGTCGACGGCGTCCGCGACGTGACCTACCGCGTGATCGTCCGCAACGGCGACGTCGTGCGCCGCATCGTGCTCACCCAGGACGTCAGCAAGGCGCCGCGCGCCGAGATCGTCCACGTCGGCACCAAGACCGTCACCGCGAACTTCGCCGGCGGCAACACCGTCTGGGACCGTCTCGCCCAGTGCGAGTCCGGCGGCAACTGGGCCATCAACACCGGCAACGGCTACTACGGCGGCCTGCAGTTCAACGTCGGCACCTGGCGTGCCTACGGCGGCTCGGGCTACCCGCACCAGGCCTCCCGCGAGACCCAGATCGCGATCGCGACCAAGGTCCGCGACGCCTCCGGCGGCTACGGCGCCTGGCCCGGCTGCGCGGCGTCGCTGGGCCTGCCCCGCTGACCCACGAAGTGTGAGGAATGGGGGCGCGAGGTGTGAGGAATGGGGGTGCGAGATGCGCCGCACGCGCCACCTCGAAGCCCCATTCCTCACACCTCGGGGGCCCGCCGCCGCCACTTCGCGCCCCCACGCCCCGCACTTCGTGCCTGCGGACGCGGCGCCACTAGGCTGGCGGGCATGACCGAGACCTCCACGCCGCGCCTCCTCGGCCCGGCCGAGGTCCGCGAGCTCGCCGCGCGTCTCGACCTGCGCCCGACCAAGCAGCGCGGCCAGAACTTCGTGATCGACGCCAACACCGTGCGCCGCATCGTCCGCGAGTCCGCGGTGAGCGACGGCGAGGTGGTCCTCGAGGTGGGTCCCGGGCTGGGGTCGCTGACCCTCGCGCTGCTCGAGGTCGGCGCGTCGGTGACCGCCATCGAGGTCGACCCGCTGCTGGCCGGCGAGCTGCCGACGACCATCGGTGCGTTCGCGCCCGGTCAGGCCGACCGGTTCCGGGTGGTGCTGGCGGACGCGATGACCGTGGCCGCCGTACCTGGGCCGGAGCCGACGGCCCTGGTCGCCAACCTGCCCTACAACGTCTCCGTCCCGGTCCTGCTGCACCTGATGGCGCTGCTGCCGTCGCTGCGGCACGGGCTGGTCATGGTGCAGGCCGAGGTGGCCGACCGCCTCGCCGCGCCCCCGGGCTCGAAGACCTACGGGGTGCCCTCGGCGAAGGCGGCGTGGTACGCCGACGTACGCCGGGCGGGCGCCATCGGCCGCAACGTCTTCTGGCCCGCCCCGAACGTCGACTCCGGGCTCGTCGCCTGGACCCACCACGCCCCGCCGACCGACAAGGTCGCGCGCGAGCAGGTGTTCGCGGTCATCGATGCCTCCTTCGCCCACCGCCGCAAGGCCCTGCGCGGCGCGCTGCGCGAACTCGCCGGCGGCACCGAGCGGGCCGCAGCCGCCCTCCTGGCGGCCGGCATCGACCCGCTGACCCGCGGTGAGGCGCTCGGCATCGACGAGTTCGTCGCGCTGACCATCGCCCTCTCCGAGCTGGGCGAGCCCGAGCCGGGGGACTTCGATGAGTGAGGCGATGGTCGAGCCGACCGCCCGCGTCACCGTCCGCGCCCCCGCCAAGGTCAACCTGCACCTCGGTGTCGGCGGCCCCCGCCCCGACGGCTTCCACCCGCTCGCGACCGTCTACCAGGCCGTCGGCCTCTACGACGACGTCACCGTCACCGACGCCCCCGACTGGTCCGTCGGCCTGACGGCACCCATCGACGGCGTACCCCTCGACGACGACAACATCGCCATCAAGGCCGGGCGCGCCCTCGTCGCCCACCACGGCCTCGACCTGGCCGCGCGGATCACCATCGCCAAGGGCATCCCCGTCATGGGCGGCATGGCGGGCGGCTCCGCCGACGCCGCAGCCACGCTGCTCGCGCTCGACCGGCTCTGGGACCTGCAGACGTCCGACGACGACCTGCTGCGCATCGCCGGTGAGCTCGGCAGCGACGTCCCCTTCGCGCTGCTCGGCGGCACTGCCCTCGGCACCGGCCGCGGCGAGGTCGTCACGCCACTCGCTGATCGGACCTCCGTGTGGTGGGTGGTGGTGCTCTCCGACGAGGGGCTCTCCACGCCCGCGGTCTATCGCCACTTCGACGTCCTTTCCCCTGACGCCGACGCGGACCCGCCTGTCCCGCAGGCACTGGTCGACGCGCTCGCCGAGGGCTACACCGACGAGGTCGGCGCCCTGCTCCAGAACGACCTCTGGCCGGCCGCGCGCGACCTGCGCCCGGACCTCGTCGACGTCGAGGCCCAGCTGCGGATCCTCGGTGCCGACGGCGTGCTGCTGTCCGGCTCGGGGCCGACCCTGCTCATGCTGCACGAGGACGTCGAGGAGGCGCGGGGCGCGGTGGCCGACCTGACCGAGCGCGGCTACCGGTGCACGATCGCGCCCGGGCCGGTCGCCGGAGCCCACGTGGTGACCTATGCCTGAGCCCGGCTCGGGCCGCAGCCTGCTCAACCTGGAGCGGGTCTCGAAGTCCTACGGCATCCGCCCGCTGCTCACCGACGTCTCGCTCGGCATCGCCGCCGGCGAGCGGATCGGCATCGTCGGTCGCAACGGCGACGGCAAGACCACCCTGCTCCGGATCATGACCGGCGACGAGGAGCCCGACGAGGGCCGCGTCTCGCGCCAGCGCGGGCTGCTGGTCGGTGTCCTCACGCAGCGCGACGACTTCGAGGACACCCACACCGTCCGAGAGATCGTGCTGCAGGGCATGTCCGACCACGAGTGGGCTGCCGACGCGCGGTTGCGCGAGATCGTCGACGTGCTGCTCGCCGGCGTCGACCTCGACCGGGCCGTCGCCGGCCTCTCCGGTGGCGAACGCCGTCGCTGCGCCCTCGCCGGGCTGCTCCTCGGCGACCACGACCTCGTCATCCTCGACGAGCCGACGAACCACCTCGACGTCGAGGCCGTCGCCTGGCTCGCCGCCCACCTCGCCGCGCGCCCGTCCGCCCTCGTCGTCGTCACCCACGACCGCTGGTTCCTCGACGCCGTGTGTCAGCAGACGTGGGAGGTCCACGACGGCGTGGTCGACAGCTACGAGGGCGGGTACGCCGCCTTCGTGCTGGCCAAGGCCGAACGCCAGCGCCAGGCAGCCGCCTCCGAGGTCCGCCGCCAGAACCTCGTCCGCAAGGAGCTGGCCTGGCTGCGCCGCGGCGCTCCCGCCCGGACCTCCAAGCCGAAGTTCCGCATCGACGCCGCCAACGCCCTCATCGAGGACGTCCCGCCCCCGCGCGACCGCCTCGAGCTCCAGCGCTTCGCCGCCCAGCGCCTCGGCAAGGACGTCATCGACGTCGAGGACGTCGACTTCTCCCGCGGCACGCGCGAGCTCCTCAAGCACGCCACCTGGCGCCTCGGCCCCGGTGACCGGGTCGGCCTCGTCGGCGTCAACGGCGCCGGCAAGACCTCGGTCCTCTCGCTCCTCTCCGGTGCCGCCGCCCCCAACGTCGGGCGGGTGCGGCACGGCCGGACCGTCGCCCTCCAGCACCTCACCCAGGACGTCGAGGTCGAGGATCCCGAGGCCCGCGTCCTCGACACCGTCGAGGGCATCCGTCGCGTCACGAAGACGGCTGACGGAGAGATCTCCGCGACCTCGATGCTCGAGCGCTTCGGGTTCACCGGCGACAAGCTCACCGCCCGCATCGGCGACCTCTCCGGTGGCGAGCGCCGCCGCTTCCAGCTGCTCCGCCTGCTCCTGACCGAACCGAACGTGCTGCTGCTCGACGAGCCCACCAACGACCTCGACATCGAGACCCTCAACGTCCTCGAGGACTTCCTCGACGGCTGGCCCGGAACCCTCGTCGTGGTCTCCCACGACCGGTACTTCCTCGAGCGTGTCACCGACTCCGTCTGGGCCCTGCTCGGCGACGGTCAGGTCGTGATGCTGCCTCGCGGTGTCGACGAGTACCTCGAACGCCGCCGCGACTCCCTCCGCGCCGCTGCCGCCGCCGCATCCTCCGCGTCCTCCTCGGGCTCCGCCGCGATGGCGACCCCGGTCGCCCCCGGCTCAGCCAGCCCGGCCGACCTGGCTCCCGCCCACCCGGCCGCTGCGGCCCCAGCGTCGAAGGCCAAGGCCGGCTCCGCCGAGGAACGCGTCGCCCGCAAGACCGTCGCGCGCCTCGACAAGGTGCTCGAGCGTCTCTCCGAGCGCGAGGCCGAGCTCACCGCCGCCCTCACCGAGCACGCGACCGACCCGGACCGTCTCGCCGCGATCGCCGCCGACCTCACCGCCCTGCTGGAGGAGAAGGAGATCGCCGAGCTGGAGTGGCTCGAGGCCGCTGAGGTCCTCGGCTAGCCCGCGAACGGGACCAGCAGCCGCCGCAGCAGGTCCGCGAGCTCCTGCTGGTCCTTCTCGGACAGCCCGGTCAGCAGGTCCCGCTCCGCGTCGAGCAGCGCCGCGAAGGCGCCGTCCACGGCGTCCTTGCCCTCGGGTGTGAGACGCACGAGCACGCCGCGCCGGTCGGACGGGTCCGGGTGGCGCTCGACCAGGCCGCGCAGGGTCAGCCGGTCGACACGGTTGGTCATGGTCCCGCTGGTCACCAGCGTCTCGCGGAGCAGGCGGCCGGGGGAGAGCTCGTAGGGCTCGCCCGCGCGACGCAGCGCCGCCAGCACGTCGAACTCCCACGACTCGATGTCGTGCGCCGTGAACGCCGCCCGTCGTGCTCGGTCCACGTGGTGCGCCAGGCGCGAGATCCGGCTGAACACGGCCACGGGCCCGAGGTCGAGGTCGCTGCGCTCGCGCGCCCACGCCTCGACCAGCTGGTCCACCTCGTCCCGCATGGGTTCACCTTAGCCGACCTGTCAAGAATCTTGATGTCAAGATAAAATGGGCGTAGGGTCGCCCCGTGAACCAGCGGACCACGGCCCTCGACCGCGTCGCTCTGACAAGCCTCGTCTGGGGCGATGTCGACGACGTCTCACTGCCTCTCGCGTTGCTCCTGCACGGTTTCCCGGACACCGCCCACACCTGGCGGCACCTCGGCCCCGCGCTGGCGGCCGAGGGTTACCGGGTGGTGGCGCCCTTCACGCGGGGCTACGCGCCCAGTGCCCTCCCGGAGGACGGCAGCTTCCACGTCCCTGCCCTCATGTACGACGCCCTCGCCCTCCACCGTGCGTACGACGGTGACGAGCGCGCCCTCCTCGTCGGCCACGACTGGGGTGCGATCACGGCCAACGGCGTCGCCGCGTCCGACGCCAACCCGTTCGGCGTGATCGTCTCCCTCGCCGTGCCGCCCTTCTCGGCGATGAACCCGCGCCGCGACGACGTGACCCGCTGGCTGCGGATCCTGCCGCGTCAGGCGGCGATGAGCTGGTACACGCTGTTCAACCAGCTCCCGCGGGTGCCCGAGCGCCGTTTCGACCGCCTGGTCGCCCACCTGTGGCGCAAGTGGTCGCCCGGGTTCGACGCGACGACCGATCTCGCCCACCTGGCCGCGGCGCTGCCCGACGACGCGCACCGCTCGGCTGCGCTCGGGTACTACCGCGCCCAGCCCCGGACCTGGCAGCTGCCGGCCCGCTACCAGCCGCTGGCCAAGGACTGGGTCGGTGCGCCGCGGGTGCCGCTGCTGTTCCTGCAGGGCGCCGACGACGGGTGCCTCGATGCGCGCTGGGCCGATCGGATCGGGGACCGGCTGCCCGCCGGCAGCCGGGTCGCGGTCGTGGAGGGTGCGGGTCACTTCCTCCAGCTGGAGAAGCCGGACGTCGTGAACACCCTGATCCTGGAGTACCTCCGCGAGCGGTCGGCGGCCCGCTCGTGAGGTCCACCTGGGACCCGCAGCGCTATCTCGCCTTCGCGGACGAGCGCGGCCGGCCGTTCGTCGACCTGGTGGCACGCATCGACAGCACCGACCCGCGGGTCGTGGTCGATCTCGGTTGTGGTCCTGGCAATCTCACCTCCCTTCTCGCGGGCCGCTGGCCGGCCGCTGCTGTCACTGGTGTCGACTCCAGTGCTGACATGGTGCGCGTGGCCTCCGACAGTGCGGCCGCGGCGCGGGTGGTTTTCCACAAGGCCGACCTGAGGGACTGGGTGCGGGACGTGGAACCGGGGTCCGTCGACGTGCTGGTCTCCAACGCCACGCTCCAGTGGGTGCCCGAGCACCTCGCGCTGTTGCCGGCCCTCGCTGCCGCGGTCAGCCCGGGCGGATGGCTCGCGTTCCAGGTGCCGGGCAACCACGTCGCGCCCAGCCACACCCTCCTCGCCGAGCTCGCTGCAGAGCCGCCGTACGCCGCGCACACGGCAGGCGTGGAGCGGGTCGGCGCCCATGACGCCACCACCTACCTCCGTGCCCTGCAGGGGCTCGGTGGCGAGGTGGACGCGTGGGAGACGACCTACCTCCACGTGCTGCAGGGTGAGGACCCGGTGTTCACGTGGATCTCCGGCACCGGCGCCCGGCCGACCCTGCAGGCGCTGCCCGAGGACCTCCGGCCGGGCTTCGAGTCGGAGTACAAGGCGCGGTTGCGCGCGGCGTACCCCGACGACGGCCATGGCGTCGCCTTCCCGTTCCGCCGGATCTTCGTCGTGGCGAGGATGCCGGGATGAGGATCCCTCGCCTCGAGCTCCTCGCGCGGCTGCCGG
Organism: Nocardioides sp. Root240; assembly: GCF_001428825.1. Lineage (GTDB taxonomy): Bacteria > Actinomycetota > Actinomycetes > Propionibacteriales > Nocardioidaceae > Nocardioides. Next base: position 136,772 of record NZ_LMIT01000015.1, read on the forward strand.
CCACGGCGTAGCCCGGATCACCTTGCCGCACGTTGTTACTCGCGAGTAATCTCATGCCATGACTCAGGTGCACAACCTCTGGAAGACGACCACCGGCCTGCCCGTCGTGGGCAGCACGATCGGCAAGCGCGTCTTCTCCATCGCCTTCGCCCAGAAGGCGCCGTACTTCGCGACCATCCACCCCCGGGTCGCCGAGCTCCGGCCCAACTACTGCGAGGTCGTGATCCCCAAGCGTCGCAGCGTGCAGAACCACATCGGCACCGTGCACGCGATCGCGATGTGCAACGGCCTCGAGATGGCGATGGGCGGCCTCGCCGAGTCCACGATCCCCAGTGAAAAGCGGTGGATCCCGAAGGGCATGAGCATCTCGTACACGGCCAAGGCGACCGGCGACGTCACCTGCATCGCCGAGACCGACCAGGTCCAGTGGGACACCGCCGAGGGCGACCTCCCGGTCCGCGTCCGCGGTCAGCTGGCCGACGGCACCGTGGTCATCGACGGCACGATCACGCTCTGGGTGACGTCGAAGAAGAAGTAGCGTTCGACCGACCGAGGACCGCGCCGCTCAGGCGCGGTTCTTGTCGATTCCGGCCGCGACGGCCACGACGTCGATCTTCTTCTCGCCGACGAACTTCTTCTGGATCCAGGTCGCGAGCAGCGTGAGCAGCAGGTTCAGCCCGACGTACAGGACCGCCAGCACGATCGCCGTCGGCACCTGGTTGTGGAACTCGCGGTAGATCTGCTGGCCGACGCGGGTCAGGCCGGGCGCGGCGACGGCGTAGCCGAGGCTGGTGTCCTTGAGTGCGACGACCATCTGGCTGATCATCGCCGGCAGCATCACCTTCACCGCCTGCGGCAGCAGGACGATGGTCATGACCTGCGTCTTGCGCATGCCGATCGCGTACGCCGCCTCTGCCTGCCCCTTCGGGACGGCGGCCACGCCGGCGCGGACCACCTCGGCCAGGACGGCGCCGTTGTAGCAGGTGAGCGCGATGACGACGGAGAAGAAGCCGCCGCGCTGGTCGATCCACAAGAAGCTGCCCTTGGTCGAGATGAACCACATGGAGAACACGAAGATCATCAGCAGCAGCACGGGCATGGCGCGGAAGAACTCGACGACGACCCACGCCGGCCAGCGGATGAAGGCGTGGTCCGACATCTTCGCGACGCCGAACAGGAAGCCGAACACCACGGCACCGGTGATGGCGAAGACGGCCATCGTGACGGTGTCGACCAGGCCGTCGAGGATGAGGGTGCCGAGGTAGTCCGGAGTGACGAACGGCTCCCAGAGGTCGTACTCGAACTGCCCGTCGTCGTTGAGCTTGAGGACCGCGTAGACGACGGCGGCGAGGATGCCCGCGGAGGCCACCGCCGTGTAGATGCGGTGCCGCATCCGGGTCGCGGGCCCGGGGGCGTCGAAGAGGACACTGGCGGACATCAGGCGACCCTCCAGCGTCGTTCGAGGCTGAGCGAGATCATCGAGACGATCTCCACCAGCACGATGTAGCCGATCGCGAAGCAGAGGAAGATCCCGATCCGCTGGCTGCTGTAGTCGTTGGTCAGCCCGCGCATGGCGGCGGTGGCCTCGGCGAGGAAGAAGATCGCGGCGACCGAGGTGTTCTTGAGCATCGCGATGAGCGCGCTGGCCACGGGCGGCACGGACGCGCGGATCGCCTGGGGCAGGACGACCTGGGTCATCACCCCGCCGAAGGGGAGCCCGATGGCACGGGCGGCCTCGGCCTGGCCCATCGGCACGGCGTTGACGCCCGAGCGCAACCCCTCGCAGACGAAGCAGGCGGTGTAGAGGCTCAGGGCGACGAACGCGGTGGCGAACGCCGAGGTGAAGTCGAAGCTGCCGACGTGCACCTGCACCCACTTGAAGTTGATGCCGATGATGGGCGCCGCGAAGTGGAAGAAGATGAAGATCAGGACCAGCGGGGTGTTGCGCACGACCGACACGTAGACCGTGGCGAGCGACCGGAGCACCGCGATCGGGCCCACCCGCATGGCGACGAGGAGGATGCCCAGCGCCATGGAGGCGACGGCGCACACGAGGAACAGGAACAGCGTGTAGCCGAATCCCTTGAAGAACTCGTCGAGGTTGTCGAGCACCGCGCTCAACGGCGTCCCCTCTCGGTCGGGGGAGCCGAGGCCTGTCGTACGACGGGCCCCGGCTCCGCGCTCATGCGTGGGTCACTTGCAGGGCTGCAGCGTGGGCGGCTCGGGCGTCTGCACGCCCGACGGCCCGAGTGTCAGCTTGAACGCCTCGGCCCACGAGCCGTCCGCGAAGGCGTCCTCCAGGACGCCGTCGATCCACTCGCACATCTCCGGGTGGTCCTTGCCGTAGCCGACACCGATGTTCTCGGTCGAGAACTGGTCGCCGACGACCTTGAGCTCCCCCTCGTTCTGCGCGGCGAGGCCGGCGAGGATGGTGCCGTCGGTGGTCATCGCCTCGTAGGTGCCGTCGAGGACCTTCTCCGCGCACTCGGAGTAGGAGTCGGCGCCGACGCCCTTGGCGCCCTTGGCCTTGATCGTCTCGAGCGAGGTGGAGCCCGTCACCGAGCAGACCTCCTTGCCCTTGACGTCGTCGACACCGGCGATCTTGCTGTCGGACTTCACCAGCAGCTGTTGCCCCGTGACCATGTAGGGGCCGGCCTGGCCGACGACCTTCTGCCGGTCGTCGGTGATGGAGTACGACGCCAGGACGACGTCGACCTTCCCCGACTCCAGGTAGGGCTCCCGGTTGTCGGAGATGGTCTCCTCCCAGTTGACCTTGTCACTGGCCGGGTCGATGCACAGGTCGGCGATCAACAGCTTGGCGATCTCGATGTCGAAGCCCTTCGGGACGTCGTCCGTCGCCCCCTGGAAGCCGACACCGGGCTGGTCGGTCTTGTGCCCGACGTTGATGGTGCCGGCGTCCGCGAGCTCCGCCATCCGGGAGCCCTCGGCGAACTTGCCGTCGCAATCGCTCTTCGCGTCGACGTCGCGTCCTTCGTCGTCGCTGCCGGCGTCGCCGCACGCCGCGAGTCCGGCGGCGATCGCGATCCCGGCCGTGGTTGCCGCAAGGGCACTTCTCAGTCGCATGTTCCTGTCCTCTCCTTGCCCGAGTTGTTCGGGAGGTCAGTGCTTGAGGATCTTGCCGAGGAAGTCCCTCGCCCGATCGCTCTCTGGTTGGGTGAAGAAGGTCTCCGGGTCTGACTCCTCGACGATCCGTCCGTCGGCCATGAACACGACGCGGTTGGCGGCGGTGCGCGCGAAACCCATCTCGTGGGTGACGACGATCATCGTCATCCCGCGCTCGGCGAGGTCGACCATGACGTCGAGCACCTCCTTGATCATCTCGGGGTCCAGGGCCGACGTCGGCTCGTCGAAGAGCATCACCTTCGGCTCCATCGCCAGCGCCCGCGCGATGGCGACGCGCTGCTGCTGACCGCCGGAGAGCTGCGCGGGGTACTTCGCCGCCTGCTGCCCGACGCCGACCCGGTCGAGCAGCTCCTGGGCGCGCGCCTCGGCCTGGGCCTTCGGCGTCCTGCGCACCTTGATGGGACCGAGGGTGACGTTCTCGAGGATCGTCTTGTGGGCGAACAGGTTGAAGCTCTGGAACACCATGCCGACGTCGGCGCGGTGCGCGGCGAGCGCCTTGCCCTCCTGGGGCAGCGGCTTGCCGTCGACCTTGATGTCGCCCTGGTCGACGGTCTCGAGCCGGTTGATGGTGCGGCACAGGGTGGACTTGCCCGAGCCCGACGGGCCGATGACGACCACGACCTCGCCGCGTCCCACTGTGAGCTCGATGTCTTGCAGGACATGGAGGTCGCCGTACCACTTCTGCACACCGTGGAGCTCCACGAGGGGCTCCCCCGGGCGTGCCGAGCCGGGGGCGACCGCTGCCTCTGGAGTGGCGGTCATGCTCTCGGACGCTAGTCCTTGACCTGTGTCAGCGGCTAGTGCGCAGGGCCGACGAGATCATTTCGTGACGCATCGGAACAGGGGGCGTATGTGTCAGAGGACAGCGGGTACGACGCTCAGGCCGAGCCCGATCACGATGGCTCCCACGGCCAGCGGTACGGCGAGCCGCCCGGTCGACGCCACGTCCGCCTCGTCGTCGGCGGTCAGTCCCATCTCCTTGCGCCACTCGGCCTCCTCGAGCTCCCACTGGGTCTCCGAGGTCACCGCACGCATGGCTCCGCCGATCGCCAGCAGGAGGAGCGTGAACGTGCCGCCCGCGACCGTCAGCACGGTCAGGATCGCGCGCACCCCGCGGGTGTCGGTGCCGAACATCAGGCCGGCGCCGAGCAGCACCGCGACCACCAGGGCGAGAATGCTGAGGATGCTGCCGATGACCTGGTTGTTGCGGGCGACGAAGCCGGGAGGAGCGGTGTCAGCCATGGGGGCGAGCCTAGTTGTTCGGTGAGGGGATCGAGATTCGGGCGGCAGCCACCGCCCGCCGTACCCTTGACCGGTCATGAGCACCACAGCCCAGCCCCAGCAGCACAGGACCTACGAGGTCCGCACCTACGGGTGCCAGATGAACGTGCACGACTCCGAGCGCCTCTCGGGCCTGCTCGAGGACGCCGGGTACACCCCCTTCGTCGCAGCGCCCGAGGGTGAGCAGGCTGCCCATCCTGACGTGGTCGTGTTCAACACCTGCGCGGTGCGGGAGAACGCCGACAACCGTCTCTACGGCAACCTCGGCCACCTGGCGCCGGTGAAGGCGAGCCGGCCGGGGATGCAGATCGCCGTCGGCGGGTGCATGGCGCAGAAGGACCGCGACACCGTCGTGAAGAGGGCGCCGTGGGTCGACGTCGTCTTCGGCACCCACAACATCGGCTCCCTGCCGGCGCTGCTGGACCGCGCGCGCAGCCAGCAGGAGGCGCAGGTCGAGATCCTCGAGTCGCTCGACGTGTTCCCGTCGACGCTCCCGACCAAGCGCGAGTCGGCGTACGCCGCGTGGGTGTCGGTGAGCGTGGGCTGCAACAACACCTGCACCTTCTGCATCGTGCCCAGCCTTCGGGGCAAGGAGAAGGACCGCCGGCCGGGGGAGATCCTGGCCGAGATCGAGGCGCTGGTCGCCGAGGGCGTCTCCGAGGTCACCCTGCTGGGCCAGAACGTCAACGCGTACGGCGTCGAGTTCGGCGACCGCGAGGCGTTCTCCAAGCTGCTGCGGGCCTGCGGCGAGATCGAGGGCCTGGAGCGGGTCCGGTTCACGAGCCCGCACCCGGCCGAGTTCACCGACGACGTCATCGCGGCGATGGCCGAGACGCCCAACGTGATGCCCAGCCTGCACATGCCGCTGCAGTCCGGCTCGTCGAAGGTCCTCAAGGACATGCGCCGGTCCTACCGGCAGGAGAAGTTCCTCGGCATCATCCAGCGGGTCCGTGCCGCGTTGCCGGACGCCGCGATCACGACGGACATCATCGTCGGCTTCCCCGGCGAGACCGAGGAGGACTTCCAGGAGACGCTGAAGGTGGTGCGGGAGTCCCGCTTCGCCGGCGCCTTCACCTTCCAGTACTCCAAGCGCCCCGGTACGCCGGCCGCGACCCTCGAGGACCAGGTGCCGCAGGCGGACGTGACCGACCGCTACAACCGCCTCGTCGACCTGGTCAACGAGATCGCCTGGGACGAGAACCAGAAGCTGGTCGGGCGCGAGCTCGAGCTGATGGTGTCGGAGGGCGAGGGCCGCAAGGACGCCGCCACGATGCGGCTCTCCGGCCGCGCTCCCGACAACCGGCTGGTCCACTTCGAGGCCGACTTCTCGCAGGTCGACGGTGCCCCGCGACCCGGTGACATGGTGACCGTCGAGGTCACCTACGCCGCCCCGCACCACCTCGTGGCCGACGGTCCGGTGCGCGCGCTGCGTCGTACCCGGTCGGGCGACGCGTGGGAGCGGCGGACGGCGGAACCGGCTGCGGCCGGTCCCTCGGTGGGGCTGGGGATGCCGTCGATCGGCGTACCGGCGCCGCTGCCGGAGGCCCCCGCCTGCCGTTGAGCCACGGCCGCTCGTCGGTTAGGTTCAAGCCCTGATGCCAGCGAATGAACCAACCATTCTCGCAACCTCGGGCGGCATCGTTCCCGGCGCACGCACGCGTTGGTCGGTCGGCCCGTTGACCCGTCACGCCGTCGACCTCGCCGGCGTGGACGGGCGCGCGCCCCGCGTCTGCTTCCTCGCGACGGCGTGCGGTGACCAGCCGGCGATCATTCGCGACTTCTACGACATGGCGCAGGAGGCCGGCTACCACGCGAGCCACCTGCAGCTGTTCACGATGCCCAACGTCGAGGACGTGCGCGCCCACCTGCTCGCCCAGGACGTGATCTGGGTGTGGGGCGGCAGCGTCGCCGGCCTGCTCGCGATGTGGGAGCTGCACGGCGTCGGCGACGCCATGCGCGAGGCGTGGCAGGCGGGCGTCGTCCTCACCGGGGTGTCGGCGGGGTCGATCTGCTGGCATGTCGGCGGTACGACGGACTCGTTCGGCCCCGACCTGCGCCCGATCACCAACGGACTCGGCTTGGTGCCGTGGTCCAACGGCGTCCACTACGACTCCGAGGAGCAGCGGCGCCCGCTGTTCCAGAAGCTGGTCGGCGACGGTGCGCTGCCCGCGGGCTACGCGACCGACGACGGCGTGGGCGTGCTCTACCGGGGCACGACCTTCGCGGGGGCGTTCACCGAGCAGGACGGCAAGGCGGCGTACTTCGTGGAGCGCGCGGCCGACGGCGGCGTCGTCGAGACCCGGCTCGACACCCAGCGCCTGCGCTAGGACCGACGACCCGCTAGGCGGGCGACTCCTCCTCCGGCGCTACGTCGGCGTTGCCGCGCGTCGCCTCGGTGTCGGTGTCCTCGCCGGTCGTGGTCTCCGGCGGCAGGTCGTCGGTCGCCGGGTTCAGCAGAGGGTCGGGGTCGTGCGGCTCACGCGTGTAGGCACCGTCCCCACCGACGCCCTCGATCGCATGCGGACCACCGGGCGGCGGGGCCTGCGGCTCGCTGGTCGGCTTCGGCGGCGGTGGCAGCCGCTGGCCGGTGTCGTCGTCGGGGTCGACGCGCGGTGAGGTGATGTCCTCGGATGGCTGGCTCATTGTTCTTCCTCCCTGGCGGGAGAGGTATCCGCTGAGCCGGACTTCATCCGGCGACGGCGGTCAGAAGCCGAACTGGGTGAGCGGCGCGAGGTCGCCGTGGAGCAGGCCGGTGAGCACGAAGCGCTCGTGCGGCACCACCGGGTCGGGCAGTGCGTCGAGCCGGAACCAGCGCAGGTCGGCACACTTGGCCGGCTCGACGATGCGCGGATCGCCGGTCCAGGAGCGCGCGGTGAAGAAGAAGTCGATCCGCTCGTCGATCGGCAGGTCGTGGGCGGTGCGCTGCATCGCGGTGGCGAAGGTGAGGTCGAGGTCGGCGACGGCGACCTCCTCGAGCGCCTCGCGACGCGCGGCCTGGGGCGCGGTCTCGCCGCGCTCGACATGGCCGGCGGCGGCTGCGGCCCAGTGGCCGTCCATGTAGCCGGTGCCCTGCCGCAATTGGAGGAGCACCTCGGTGCCCGGTCCGCCGTCCGCGGCCTCCCGCAGGAGGAAGACGTAGGAGGCGGGGACCACGACGAAGCGGGTCCTCCCGGTCGCGGGGTCCGTGACGGTCACCGAGGTGCTCCTTGGTCTCGCTGGTCGAGTAGCCGGTCGCGAGGGACGAGCGCCGGCGTATCGAGACCTCAGCTGATGTCGTCGTCCTGGCCGTCGAGGCCGTCGAGCGCGTCCTTCGCCTTGTCGACGCCGAGGTCGATCTTGTCATCGAACTTGCCACCGGTCTTGTCGGAGGCGAAGTCCGCCGCCTTGTCGAGACCGTCGCTGATCTTGTCGCCCTGGCTGTCGACCGCGTCGGTCAGCTTGTCCTTGGCGTCATCGAGAAAGCCCACGAGAAACCCCCATTGGTTGTTGTGGACGGCCCGTTCCGGACCGTCGCGGACACCTTGCCACACTAATGTCATGGCCTCCGCTGCGACCACCACCGCGTCACCGGTTGTGGCCATCGTCGGACCGACCGCCAGCGGCAAGACCTCGCTCTCGCTCGACCTCGCCGCCGCGCTCGGGGGCGAGGTGGTCAACACCGACGCGATGCAGGTCTACCGGGGCATGGACATCGGTACGGCGAAGCTGCCCCCTGCCGAGCGACGAGGCATCCCCCATCACCTGCTCGACACCCTCGACGTCCGAGAGCCGGCCACCGTCGCGCAGTTCCAGGCCTGGGCACGCGCGGCGATCGCCGACATCCGGGGCCGTGGAGCGACGCCGGTGCTGGTGGGCGGATCGGCGCTCTACACGCGGGCGATCCTCGACCGCTTCGACTTCCCGGGCACCGACGCGGCGGTGCGCGAGCGCTACGAGGCCGAGCTCGAGGAGGTGGGCAGCGCGGTGCTGCACGCGCGCCTGCGGGAGCTGGACCCCGTGTCCGCCGAGCGGATCGAGGTGGAGAACGGGCGCCGGGTCGTGCGTGCGCTCGAGGTCATCGAGCTCACCGGCCAGCCGTTCAGCGCCCGCCTGCCCGTCCAGGAGTACGTCGACCCGGCCACCGTCCAGGTCGGTGTCGCCATCGAGCGCGACGTCCTCGAGGAGCGGATCAGGCTGCGGGTGCGGCAGATGTTCGACGAGGGCCTGCTCGAGGAGGTCGAGCGCCTGCTGCCCGCCGGCCTGGCCGAGGGCCGCACGGCCTCCCTCGCGATCGGCTACCGCCAGGCGATGGCGGTGCTCGCGGGGGAGATGAGCCTCGACGAGGCGATCGAGCGCACGGTCATCGCGACCCGGAAGTTCGCCCGCCGCCAGATGGCGTGGTGGAGGAACGACCCCCGCATCACCTGGGTGGCCCACGACGACCCGGACCGGGTCGCCCAGGCGCTGGCTGCCGTGCGGGACGTCATGCGACCCGGTCGCCCGGACGACCGGAACGCATGACGCAAGGCGGGGATGGGTGTCAGATCAGTGCGGCGTCCAGCCCACCGTCGAGCACCAGGCCGCTGCCGCTGCAGAACCCGGCGGCGTCGCTGGCGAGGAAGGCGACCGCGTCGGCGACCTCCTGGACCGTGCCCCAACGGCCCTGCTTCATCTCGATCAGCGCGCTGAAGCCGCCCGCGGGCAGGCCGAGCGCCGCCTCGAAGTTGCCGACCTGCTCGGTGACCAGCTCGGTCTCGATGAAGCCGGGCAGCACCGCGTTCACGCGGACGCCGTGGTCGCGCAGCTCGACGGCCGCGGTCTTGGTCAGGTTCACGACACCGGCCTTCGCGGCGGCATATGACGCGATCAGGGCCGAGCCGTTGTTGGCGGTCACGGACGCGATGTTCACGATCGCCCCGCCTCCGCTGGCGATGATCGCCGGGGCGGCGTAGCGCAGCGACAGGAAGACCCCGTCGAGGTTGACCGAGGTGACCCGTCGCCACGCGGCGAGGTCGGTCTCCACGATCGGAGCGACGGTGGCGACGCCGGCGTTCGGGACCATGACGTGCAGGCCGCCGTACGTCGCGACCGCGGTGTCGACCAGCGCCGTGACCTGGTCCTCGTCGGTCACGTCGCAGGCGACCGCGACCGCCCGGGGGAGGCTGTCGGCGGCGGCCTTCGCGGCGCCCTCGTCGATGTCGGAGACGACGACGTTCGCGCCCCGGTCGCTGAGCGTGCGGGCGATGGTGAGGCCGATGCCGCGGGCGGCTCCGGTGACGATCGCTGTCTTGCCGGTGAAGTCCTGGGTCATGCCCGGAACGCTAGGTCTGGAGCCGGTTTCGGGGCTTGGCCGTCGGAGCCAAAGTCCTGCGGCGCGCTTCGTGACCTGGGCATGATGCCCGGCTCTCGTGACAGATCCGTGGCTCCCTGTTCGGGAACTCGTCGCGGTGGCTCCTGGGGCGGCCGCGCGGTAGCCGACCGACCCCCGGCGTCAAGGACGTCG
>NZ_LMIT01000015.1:146697-216402 GCF_001428825.1 Nocardioides sp. Root240
GGTGTCGGTGACCCCGTCGTTTGGTCACAAACCGCAAAAAAACCGGCGCGGAATCTGCGGTTCGTGCCCACTCGAGGGGGTCACCACGCGGCGCCCCCTCACCCGGGCGCATCGCCGAATGACCCACAGGTGCGTGGAGACCTCCGACCTGCCATCCGCAGGCTCAGAGGCGCCGCAGCGCCGCCTCCGCCGCGTTGAACCCACCCATCCCGTGCACCCCGCCCCCGGGCGGCGTGGCCGACGAGCAGAGGTACACCCCGTCGATCCCCAGCGAGTACGGGTCCGCCGCGACGCGCGGCCGGAACACGATCTGGCGGGCGGTGTTGGCGCCGGCGGAGATGTCACCTCCGACGTAGTTGGCGTTGTGCTCCTCGAGCGCGGCCGGGCCGCGGGTGGCGACGGCCCGGATCCGGTCGCGGAAGCCCGGGGCGAAGCGCTCGATCTGGCCGATGATCGCGTCCGTCGCGTCGCCGCCGTAGCCGTGCGGGACGTGGGCGTAGGCGTAGACGGGGTTCAGGCCGCCCGCCGACCGGGACGGGTCGACGAGGTACTGCTGGCCGAGCAGCACGAACGGCCGCTCCGGCATCTCGCCGCGGACCGTGGCGGCCTCGATCGCGGCGATCTCACGCGCCGAACCGCCGAGGTGGAGGGTGCCGGCCCGGCGGCAGCCGGGGTTCGTCCAGGGGATGTCGCCCTCGATCGCGAGGTCGACCTTGAACGCGGACGGGCCGTAGGAGAAGCGGGTCAGGCCGCGCCGGACCCGTGCGGGCAGCCGGGAGCCGAGGATCTCCAGCGCTCCGGCCGGTGCGGTGTCGAGGAGGACGACGTCGGGTGCGGAGCCGGTGAGCTCGCGGAGCTGGTCGAGCGAGGTGACCCGGACGCCCGTCACCACCCGCCCGCCGTACGACGCCAGCGAGGCCAGCAGCGCGCGGGTGATCGCCTCCGTGCCTCCTTGGGCGACCGGCCACCCGACGGCGTGCGCGCTGCCCGCGAGCATCAGGCCCACGGATGCACTGAGGACGCCGTCGAGCCGGCCGAACTTGTGGGCGGCGACGCCGGTGAACAGCGCCCGCGCGGGCTCGTCGCGGAACCGGCGGGCCAGCACCGTGGCGGGCAGGGCGGCCTTGAGGCCGAAGCGGCCGAGGGTGACGGGGTGCCGCGGCAGGTGTGCGACGGGTTGCAGCACCTCGTCCATCAGCGCGTCGAAGGTGCGCACGATCGGGGCGAACATCCGCTCCCAGCGGGCGCTGTCGACGCCGAGGGACTGCACCGACGACGCCAGGTCGCGGGCCGCCAGCCCGGCCCGGCCGTCGTCGAGGGGGTGCGCGAGGTCGACCTCGGGCCAGAGCCACCGCAGCCCGTGCTGCTCGAGGTCGAGCGAGCGGAAGAAGGGCGACGCCACTCCGGTCGGGTGGAAGGCGGCGCAGTCGTCGTGGAGCAGTCCCGGCAGGGTGAGCTCGCTCGTGCGGGTGCCGCCGCCGGGGCGCTCGTGCGCCTCGACGACGGTCACCGACAGCCCGGCCTGGGCCAGCCGGATCGCTCCGGCCAGTCCGTTGGGGCCGCTGCCCACGACGACGGCAGTGCTCAAGCGACAGGGTCCTTCCCGGTGACGGGTGTGGTCAGGGTCTGCTTGCGACGGTAGCCGTCGGCCGTCCAGCCGACCTGGAGCGGGACCGGTCCGTTGGGCAGCCAGGGCTGCTCCTTCACGCAGTCGCGGACGTCCCAGCCGCCGCGCTCCACGATGCCCAGCGCCGCGTCGATCACCCGGTACTGCTGGGGTCGCGAGGTCCGCCACGGCGTCGCCTGCGACTCGCAGTAGGCGACGACCAGGTCGCCGGGCGCGAGGTTGAGGCGCTTCTGGACGGCCGCGATCAGCCGCTCGTCGTGCAGGTGCCCGTCGCCGAAGTTCCAGCCCACGAGGATGTTGCACATGAACTCGCCCTCGCGGACGTCGCGGGTCTCGATGTCGTCGAGGTGCTCGAGCAGGACGGAGAACAGGCCGCGGCCCTGGCTGTGCATCGACCGCCAGGCGAGCGCCTTCTGGATGGTCATCTCCGCCTCGTCGGCGGTGTAGGGCATCGGCGCCATCCGCTGCAGCTGGTCGTTCTGCACCTCGACGACCGGCAGCTCGTTGAGCCGCTGCTCGACACCCGGCTTCATGGCCCACACGGCCGAGGCCCAGTTGCCGGCGTACTGGCGCATGGACGGCAGGAAGGACACCAGGTCGGGGCGGAAGTTGCCCAGGACCGGGCCGAACAGCAGCAGCCCGAAGATCGGCAGGAGCAGGAGCGGCTCGGAGAAGTCCCAGATGTTGTACGTCGACGCGTCGAACCCGGCGCCGAGGTCGGTGCCGCCCCAGAGCACGAGCGCGATGTAGCCGAAGTAGACGTTCCACTCCAGCGGCACCGCGAGCGGGAAGGTCGAGGTGATGAAGATGTGGAACACCAGCATCGCGATCGCGCCGAGCATCGCGATCGTGTCGTTGGTCGTCAGCAGCAGCACGACCGGGATGATGATCTCGACGGTCGTGCCGCCGACGTGGGCCATGAACCAGGCCAGCCGCGAGGGCCGGATGTCGTCGGGAGCGTTGCGGTAGTGCAGCCGCTTGATCACGTTCAGCTGGCCGGGGGAGTTCGACACCATCGGCGGCACCACGTTGATGAAGTGCTCGCCGATCTTCGAGGTGCCGGCGCCGATCCACACGACGCAGATGATGACCTTGAACGCGACGACCAGGTTGACGAAGTCGCCCGCATCGGCGGCGTCGCTGAACACGAGCGCGCCGAGGGTCGCCGAGAACAGCATGATCGGCAGGTACTGCTCGGACCGCGCGGCCAGGAAGACCACCTTGTCGCGCAGGCCCATCAGCGGCATCAGCACGAGGATCGGGACGAAGGCGAGCGGCGGGACCAGCTCCTGCGGGCCGGTACCGGCCGGCAGGATGTCGACGGTGTCGGCGTGCGCCACGAGCGGTACGACGAGTGCGGCCAGCACGCCGACGTACAGCACGACGTCGGCGACGGTGCGCTCGTCACCGCCGGTGAGGGGGACGTGGCGTCCCCACGGCGCCATCCTGATCGTGCCCGGCCGCAGCCAGTAGCGGATGTTGCCGAGCATCGGCACGAAGTGGCCGCACAACGGTCCGAACGCGCCGCCGAGGCCGATCACCTCGAGCAGCATCAGCCACACGGCGAGCTTCTGGTAGACGACCACGTTGTCGAACCAGGTGCCCGGGTCGGTGAAGTGGACGTAGTCGGTGGTCCACGACGTGATGGCGAGACCCACGGCGAAGTAGAGGCCCAGCATCTTGAGGATGTAGACGACGTGCAGCATCCGCGGGGTGTTGAAGCCGGCGGTGACCCAGTTGGTGCTGAGCACCTTGATCCGCTCCTGGAACGGCAGCACCAGGAAGTCGTCCGGCTCCATCGGCTCCGGCTCGGGCTTGATGAATCCCATGTCAGGACTCCTTCGCCAGTTGCGCCCGCAGGGCGGGCTTGTCGATCTTGCCCACGGGGTTCTTGGGGAGGGCGTCGAGCACGTGGATCGCGACCGGCACCTTGACCTTGGCCAGCTCGGCGCGGCAGCGGGCGAGGAGGTCGTCGACGTCGACGGCACCGTCGGGGCTGTCGGGAGCGGAGGAGACGAAGGCGACGACCACCTCGCCGTACACGGGGTCGGGAGCACCGACGACGGCCGCCTCGAGGACCGAGGGGTCGCCGTGCAGGACGTTCTCGATCTCCTTGGGGTAGATGTTCTCGCCGCCGCGGATGATCATGTCCTTGATCCGGTCGACGATCCGGAGGTAGCCGTCCTCGTCGAGGATCCCGACGTCGCCGGTGTGCAGCCAGCCGTCGCCGAGCGTCTCGGCCGTGGCCTCGGGGCGGTTGAGGTAGCCGCGCATCACGTTGGCGCCCTTGATGACGACCTCGCCGCGCTCGCCGGTCGGCACCACCGAGCCGTCGGGCGCCATGATCGCGACCAGCTGGCCGGGCAGCGCCGGGCCGACGGTGCCCGGCTTGCGCACGCCCTCGACGGGGTTGCAGGTCGAGGCGCAGGTGCCCTCGGAGAGGCCGTAGCCCTCGACGAGCGGGAACCCGAAGCGCTTCTCCACGGCGGCGAACAGCTCCGGCGGCGCGGGCGCCGCACCGCAGACGGCGAACCGGACCGAGCTCACGTCCGGCTGCACCTCGGCCGGCAGGGCGACCAGGTGGGAGTAGATCGTCGGCACGGCCGAGAAGTACGTCGGGCGCAGCCGCTCGATCGCCTGCACGAACTCCACCGGGTGGAAGCGCTGCAGCACCGACAGCTGGCCGCCCACCGACATCGGGGTCAGCCAGCTGACGCAGATCGCGTTGACGTGGAAGAGCGGGAGCACCAGCAGGCAGTGGTCGTCGGGCCGGATGGCGATCGCCTCGCCCATGCTCTCGATCATCGCGCTGACGTTGCCGTGGTCGAGCATCACGCCCTTGGGCCGGCCTGTCGAGCCGCTCGTGTAGACGAGCAGGGCCAGGTCCTCGGGCGCCGTGGCCGGGGTGGGGAGCGTGCCGGCGGAGCTCGTCGCGAGGTCCTCGACGCCGAGGACGACGGCGTCGCCGAGGACCGCGGCCGGGTCGGTGGTGACCACGACGACCGCGCCCGAGTCGCCGATCTGGTGGTCGGCCTCGGTCGCGGTGAAGGTGGGGTTGATCGGCGTCGCTGCCGCCCCGAGCCGCCACGCCGCCAGGATCGTCAGCAGCAGCTCGACCCGGTTGGGGAGCATCACGGCGACCACGTCGCCGTGGCCCACGCCGAGGCCGGCGAGCTGCTCGGCCACCGCGTCGACCCGCGCGGCGAGCTGGGCGTAGGTCAGCTCGGTGCGGTCGTCGCGGACGCACGGTCGGTCGTCGTACGACGACGGGCGGTGCCAGGGGAGGTGGTCGAGGCTCATGGTGGGCTCCTGCAGGGGCTCGGGAGGTGACGCTCCGACGCTAGGACCGGGCCGTGCCGAGGTTCTTGGTTCCCCACCACGAACTCGGGGGCGAGATTCGGCGCTGGGGAGCCAAGGCGAGCCGGTGGTTCAGTCTGGCAGCATGGCGTGACGGCCGTCACCCCTTGGTTCGACGGCCCAAACCGCCCCAGGAGGACCGTGCCGATGTCCGCAGCCGAGACCGAGCTCCGGGGTGTCGCCGGGCTGCTCGCCGAGCGGCGGGTCGAGCTGACGGCGTACCTCGTCGGGCAGTTCGGGGAGCGGATCCCGGAGCTGCCCAAGGACCCGACGCTGGTCGAGCTGCTCGACGGCAGCTCCGGCGCCAACCTGGAGAACCTCGCCCACCTGTTGCGCGGGCACATGCCGATCAGCGAGGTGCAGGCGCCGGCCGCGGCGGTGGAGTACGCCCGTCGCCTCGCCCAGCGGGGCACGCCGCCGAGCGCGCTGCTGCGCGCCTACCGGCTCGGCCAGCAGCTGATCCTGCGCTGGGCCTACGACGAGATCGCCCGCCGGGTGGCCGACCCGGCCCTCGCGCTGCAGACCACGCAACTGCTCACCGAGACCTCCTTCGAGTACGTCGACGCGGTCTCCGAGGACGTGATCGTCGCCTACCAGGACGAGCGCGAGCGCTGGCTCGCCAACCGCAGCGCGGTGCAGCGCGAGACGGTCGACGCGCTGCTGCGCGGCGAGCGGCTGGACCTGACGGCGACCGAGGCCACGCTGGGCTACCGGCTGCGCCAGCACCACCTCGGCCTGGTGCTGTGGACCACCGGTGCCGAGGCCGGTCTCGCCGAGTCCGAGCGGCTGCTGACCAGGCTCGGGCAGCGCGTCGGCGCGGGGGGCCACGCGCTCTTCGTGCCGCGCGACCGCGACACCGCCTGGGGATGGCTGCCGATCGGTCGCTCCGCCGAGATCGACCTCGACGTCGTGGCCGAGGTGCTGGCCGAGGCGGCCGACGGGATCAGGGTCGCGGTCGGCGTACCGGAGGCGGGGGAGCCGGGCTTCCGCACCACCCACCTCGCGGCCGCCGCGGCCCACCAGGTCGCCCTGTTGGGGCAGCAGGGCGCCCCGGTCGTGTCGTACGCCGACCCGACGATCCGCGCCGCGGCGCTGCTCGCCAACGACCTCGACGCCACCCGTCGGATGGTCGCGCGCACCCTCGGCGAGCTCGCCGCCGACACCGAGCCGGCCGCGCGGATGCGCGAGACCCTGCTCGCCTTCGTCGAGGACCGCGAGAGCTACGTCGCGACGGCCGCCCGGCTGCACCTGCACAAGAACACGGTGAAGTACCGCGTCGACCGGGCGATCGAGGCGCGGGGCAAGCCGCTCGGCGAGGAGCGCCTCGACCTCGAGCTCGCCCTCGTCGCGTGCCGCTGGTTGGGCCCCGAGGTGCTGCGCGGGTAGCCCGTCGGGACCAGGGAGTCCGTCCGTTCGAGAGCCCGGTTCCCCGGTCAGGGACGGCGGCGCCTGCCTAGGCTGGTGGATCCCCCAGGCAAAGGATCCGTCGTGTCGTCCCGTCCCCGTCCCGTGACCCGTCCCGTGCCCGGTCTCGTCCTCGGCGTCGTCGCCGTGCTGGTCGCCGCGCTGCTGGTCGCCGGACCGGTTCCCGGCGCCACCGCCGCGGGTACGCCGACGGTGACCGGCGTGACGCCGGCGGGCCAGGACTGGGCGAACGCGCGGCTGAAGGTCCGCTGGACGCGGATCAGCGGGGCGACGTACCAGGTCCGGTGGGCGACGAGCACGGCTCGACTGTCGCGCGCGAAGGCCTACGTGGCGAGGACCAACGCCGCGACCTCGCCGACGCTGAGCACCCGCTGCGTCCCGTGGTACGCCCAGGTGCGCGCGGTCCGCAGCGGCCGGGTCGGCCCGTGGTCGCGCGCCCGGTCGGTGCGCTTCACCCGCGGCACCCCGGCCCCGCCGACGATCGACGTCACCACCCAGACCAACCCGGCCGCTGCGCAGGTCCGGTGGACGGGGACGGCCTACGCCGCCCGCTACCGCCTCGACTGGTCGGCCGCGCCCTACGGCGCGTGGGCCGGGTTCGCCCACAACTACACCCCGTGGCTGGCGGCCGCGGCGCGCGGCACCTCGGTCACGGTCCCGGCGAACCCGGCGCCCAAGGACCGCTTCCTCGCGCCCGCCTACGGCAACCCGGTCTTCGCGCAGCTGCAGTACGACAACGGCTGCACGCAGACCCCGCGCCTCTCGACGTACTTCGCGGCCTTCCCGAAGCCGCGCGACCCGGGGGACGGCGACCTCGTCTCCATCGGCTCCTACAACCTCGAGAACACGCCGCACCACGGGTCGGAGTCGACCAAGATCGCGAACATCGCCGACAACATCGCGGCCCGCAACCTCGACGTCGTCGCCCTGCAGGAGGCCGACGCCCAGAGCGCGGCCGACGTGATCGCACGCCTGGAGAACGCGGAGTCCCAGCCGGGATGGGACTCCTTCGGCGTCGGCGCCCAGCAGGTCATCTGGCGCACGTCGGCCTGGCAGGCCGTCGCCGGCACCGGCTCGAACCTGGGCCGGCCCGGGGACGGGACCGCCGCCACACCGCTGCCGACGCCCGGCATCCGGCTCACGCCCGCCGTCCCCGAGCCCGGGCGGCAGGACGTCTTCGTCGCCTCGATCCACCTCGAGGACGGCGCCCGCTGGGACAGCGGCGCGACGCCCGCGGAGCGCAAGCGCGACGCCCACCTGGCCGCCGGGATCCTGCTCGACGAGATCGCCTCGGCCAACCCCGACGACGTGCCGGTACTGGCCGCAGGTGACTTCAAGGGCAACTTCGGCGGCGGCAGCTTCCCCGTCTCCGCGGGCTACTGCGACGAGAACAACGGCTGCGTCGGCGAGGGGCAACCCACCTTCGTCCGGGCCGGCTACTGGGACGCCCAGACCGCCGTGGAGAAGGTCGGGATCGCCTTCAGCACCGTCAACAAGCACGTCGCGCCGCAGCCGGAGGCCGCCACCGGCGTCGCGGGTCGTCCCGACTTCATCCTCGCCCGTGGGGCCGGTGGCTTCACCTACTACCGCAACGTGGTCAAGACCTACGGCGACGCGTCGAGCGCGCAGCAGTCGGACCACAACCTGCTGTTCGCCCGGGTGATGGTGCCGCGCCTGCCGGAGACCCCCTGAACCTGCGCAAGGACGGTCAAGCAGCCGGTCGCCGCTCCGGCCAGACTGGACGCATGACGGGACGTGACCGCCTCCGCGAGCTGCTGGACGCGGTGCTGGACGAGGACAACCGGACACTGGGCGACATGGCGGACGGGGCCTTCGCGTCGCCATACCACTTCAGCCGGGTGCTCTCGCGGGACGTCGGCGAGGCGCCGGTGGCGATGCGGCGCCGGGTCATGCTCGAGCGCGCTGCCTGGCGCATCCGCGGGGGCGGCAGCGTCACCGACGCCGCGTGGGAGGCGGGCTACGAGTCGCTCGAGGGCTTCAGCCGCGCGTTCGCCCGGGCGTACGGCCACCCGCCGAGCGAGGCCGCCGGCAGCGACGTCTGGCTGCCCGCGCCCAACGGCATCCACTTCCACCCGCCCATGAACCTGTGGGTGCACAGCACGGAGCAGCCCATGAACCCCGTCACCGACCAGCTGGTCCGTCACGACCTCGACGACGTCCGCGAGCTGATCACCCATGCGAAGGCGCTGTCGCCGGAGGACTGGACGGCGGTCCGCGTCCCCGGCCACCAGGTCGCGACCTGGGAGGGGCCGGAGGAGTCGATCGCGACCGTGCTGGAACGCGCCGTGTTCGCCAAGGAGGTCTGGCTGGCCGCGGTCGAGGGCACCGACTTCCCGGACGTCGACCGGGAGCCCGACCCGGTCGCCCTGCTCGCCCGGCACGAGGCCGTCGCCGCGCGCTGGCTGGCCGTCGTGCGCGACACCGACCGGCGCGGCGGGTGGGACGACCGGATCGTCGATGCGCTCTGCGAACCACCCGAGTCCTTCGTCCTCAGCAGCATCGTCACCCACGTGCTGACCTTCGGCGCCTACCGGCGCCAGCTCGCCCGCGTCTGGCTGCGCGGCGCCGGCGTCGACCTCGACGACGGCGACCCCATCAACTGGCTGCGCGCCGAGAACGGAGAGAAACCATGACCCGCGTCGTCTACTACACCGCCACCACCCTCGACGGCTTCCTCGCCGACCCCGACGACTCCCTGGCCTGGCTGCTGCGCCAGGACCTCGACGAGTCGGGACCACAGAACTACGGCGCGTTCATCACCACCGTGGGCGCGCTGGTGATGGGCTCGACGACCTACGAGTGGGTGCTCGCCCACCTCGAGGAGACCGGCGAGCCCTGGTACTACCAGCAGCCCTCGTGGGTGATGACCACCCGCGAGCTCCCGGTGCCCGAGGGTGCGGACGTCCGGTTCGCCCAGGGCGACGTGGCGGCGCTGCACGACGAGCTGCGCGCCGCCGCCGGCGACAAGGACATCTGGGTCGTGGGCGGCGGCGACCTCGCCGGCCAGCTCGCCGAGGCCGGGCTGCTCGACGAGGTGATCGTGTCCATCGCGCCCGTCGTGCTCGGTGCGGGGCGCCCCCTGCTGCCGCGCCGGCTGGACCTGCGACTGGTCGAGACCGCGCGCAACGGTGCGTTCGTGACGGCGCGGTACGAGCTCGACGGCCCGCTGCTGGAGGACCGCGAGGCTTGACAGGCGAGGCATGGTGGAGGGATCGGATCGCTGTCTCGGGAGGACATCGTGCGCCGTACCCTCACCCTCGTCCTGGTCGCCACGACCGCCACCGCGCTCGTCAGCACGGCGCCCGCCCCGGCTGAGCCCGGGCACCACCCGCCGCCGAAGGCCGCGACCGCGACCGGCCACGGCGGAGCGGTCAGCTCGGTCGATGCCGACGCCACCGCCGTCGGACTCGAGGTACTGCGCCTCGGTGGCAACGCGGTCGACGCCGCCGTGGCGACCGCGGCCGCCCTCGGCGTGACCGAGCCCTACAGCGCCGGCATCGGCGGGGGCGGCTACTTCGTCCACTACGACGCCGCCACCGGCGAGGTGTCGACGATCGACGGCCGCGAGACCGCACCGGCCGCCATCACCCCGGACGCGTTCATCGACCCGGCGACCGGTGCGCCGTACCCGTTCACCCCGGACCTGGTGACCAGCGGCGTCGCGGTCGGTGTGCCGGGCACCGCGGCGACGTGGCAGACGGCGCTCGACCGGTGGGGCAGCCTGTCCCTCGCCGACGCGCTGCGGCCGGCGGCGCGGCTGGCGCAGGAGGGCTTCCGGGTCGACGACACCTTCGCCCTGCAGACCCGCGAGAACGCCGAGCGCTTCCGGACCTTCACCAGCTCGCGCGACCTCTTCCTGCGCGAAGGGGTGCCTGCCGTGGGGAGCACCTTCCGCAACCCCGACCTGGCCCGGACCTACCGGCAGCTCGGCGCCCGGGGGACCGGCTGGCTCTACGACGGGTCGCTCGGCGCCGAGGTGGCGCGCACGGTGCAGGGCCCGCCGCTGAGCGGGGCCACCGACCTGCCCGTCCCGGTCGGCTCGATGACCCGCGCCGACCTCGCCCGCTACCGCGCGCTCGTCCAGGCGCCGACCGAGACCCGCTACCGCGGCTACGACGTCTACGGCATGGCACCGTCCTCGTCGGGCGGCACCACGGTCGGCGAGGCGCTGAACATCCTCGAGCACCTCGACGCCCCGGCCGACGACGTGGCGGCGCTGCACCAGTACCTCGAGGCGAGTGCCCTCGCCTTCGCCGACCGCGGTCGCTACGTCGGCGACCCGGCCTACGTCGACGTACCGGTCGGCTCCCTGCTCGACGACACCTTCGCCGCCGAGCGCGCGTGCCAGGTCGACCCGGAGCTGGCCGCGACCAAGCCGGTGCCGCCCGGCGACGTGGCGTCGTACGACGGCATCTGCGCCGCGCCGGCCCTGTCGGCGAGTGAGGACCAGGACACCGAGAACCTGTCGACCACCCACCTGACCACCGCGGACCGCTGGGGCAATGTCGTGGCCTACACGCTCACCATCGAGCAGACGGGCGGCTCGGGGATCGTGGTCCCGAGCAGGGGCTTCCTGCTCAACAACGAGCTGACCGACTTCAGCACGGTCTACGACCCCGCGGACCCGAACCGGATCCAGCCCGGCAAGCGCCCGCGCAGCTCCATGTCGCCCACGCTCGTCCTCGCCGACGGCCGTCCGGTCCTGGCCCTGGGCTCACCGGGCGGGTCGACCATCATCACGACGGTCCTGCAGGTGCTGCTCAACCGGCTCGACGGCGGCATGACCCTCGCCGACGCGGTCGCCGCGCCCCGCGCCTCCCAGCGCAACACGGCCAACGTGACCGCGGAGCAGCCCTTCCTCGACAGGTACGGCGCCGCGCTCGGCGGCTACGGACACCGGTTCGCCGTCGCCGGCCCGCCCGGGTCGAGCGCGTCCGAGATCGGTGCGGTGGCCGCGATCGAGCTCGGTCCGGACGGGACGCTGACGGCCGTGGCGGAGCCCACGCGCCGTGGAGGAGGCGCGGCCGGTGTGGTGCGACCGGCCCGGTCCTACCCTTGAGGGGTGACCTGGACCGAGATCACCGACGACGCCGCGCTCAGCGCGCTCCTCGGTGAGCCCACCGCGGCCGCCCGCGACAAGGAGCGGACGACGCTGACCGACGTCGACCGGGCCTGGCTGGCGGCCACGCCGTTCTGTGTGATGGGCACGGCCGACGCCGAGGGGCGCTGCGACGTCTCCCCGAAGGGCGACCCCGCCGGGCAGCTGGTCCACGTCGTCGACGAGCGCACCATCGCGATCGCCGAACGGCCGGGCAACCGCCGTGCCGACGGCTACCGCAACATCCTCGCCAACCCGCAGGTCGGGCTGAACTTCCTGATCCCGGGCCGTGGCGACACCCTGCGCGTCAACGGGCGTGCGCGCCTGGTCAGCGACGCGCCCTTCTTCGACGCGATGGTCGTCAAGGGGCACCGTCCGCTGCTCGCCGTGGTCGTCGACGTCGAGACCGTCTTCTTCCACTGCGCGAAGGCGTTCCTGCGCTCGCAGCTGTGGAAGCCGGAGACCTGGACGCCTGAGGAGAAGGTGCCGCGCCGCGCGGTCCTCGCCCAGCAGCTGGAGCGGCCCGACGACAGCATCGAGGAGCTCGACGCCTACTACGGCCCGAGCTACGAGGAGCGCCTCTATGTCCAGTGACCGCCGGGTCGAGGAGGCCGCCCGCGGCCGTCTCGAGACCTACCGCTTCCTCAAGGGCCACGGCACGGAGAACGACTTCGTGCTGCTGCCCGACCACGACGGTGCCGTCCACGGAGCGCTGAGCGAGGACCGGGTCCGCGCGCTCTGCGACCGCCGCGCCGGCATCGGCGGTGACGGCGTGCTCCGCGTGATCCGCACAGCCGCGATCGGTGCGGCCGGAGTGGGGCAGGAGGACGCCGAGTGGTTCATGGACTACCGCAACGCCGACGGCTCGGTCTCGGAGATGTGCGGCAACGGCGTGCGCGTCTTCGGCCGCCACCTCGCCCTCGAGGGCCTGGCCGACCCGACCCGGCCGGTGCCCGTCGCGACCCGGGCGGGGGTCAAGGTGCTCACCTTCGCCGGCGGTACGCCGGACGGCGAGATCACCGTCGACATGGGCATCCCGAAGGTGCTCGAGCAGACCACGGTCGCCGTCGGCGAGCGGCGCTGGGACGCGCTGCACGTCGACATGGGCAACCCGCACGCGGTGGCCTTCGTCGACGACCTGGCCGACGCCGGACCGCTCCTCGACGCGCCGGACCACGACCCGGCGGCCTACCCCGCGG
This sequence comes from Nocardioides sp. Root240, assembly GCF_001428825.1. Lineage (GTDB taxonomy): Bacteria > Actinomycetota > Actinomycetes > Propionibacteriales > Nocardioidaceae > Nocardioides. The sequence goes on from NZ_LMIT01000015.1 coordinate 159,425, forward strand.
GCGTCAACGTCGAGTTCGTCGTACGACGCGCGCCGCAGCACGTCGCGATGCGGGTCCACGAGCGCGGCTCCGGCGAGACCCGGTCCTGCGGCACCGGCGCCTGCGCCGTCATGGTCGCGACCGCGCTGGCCGACGACGCCGCCCGGGACACCGAGTACCGCGTCGACCTGCCCGGCGGCACCCTGCGGATCACCTGGACCGCCGACGACCGGATCCTGATGACCGGTCCGGCACTGGTCGTCGCCGAGGGCACGACCGAGCTCTGATCCCTGACCGTTGATCTCTGACAGTGACACCACCGGTGTCACGGTCGGCCGGGCCGCCCTATGCTCCGACCATGGAACTCAACGGATCCTCCGCCATCGTCACCGGCGGCGCCTCGGGCATCGGCGCCGCTGCCGCCCGTGCGCTCGCCGCCAAGGGTGCGACCGTCGTCGTCGCCGACCTGCAGGCCGACAAGGGTGAGGCCCTTGCTGCCGAGATCAACGGCGTCTTCGCCCAGGTCGACGTCACCGACACCGAGCAGATCGCTGCCGCCGTCAAGGCCGCCGCCGAGATCGCCCCGCTCCGCGCGGTCGTGAACTCCGCCGGCATCGGCTGGGCGCAGCGCACCATCGGTCGCGACGGCCAGCTCGAGTCGGCCCACTCGCTCGAGGCCTTCACCAAGGTCATCGCGATCAACCTGATCGGCACCTTCGACATGGTCCGCCAGGCCGCCACCGTGATGAGCCTCAACGAGCCCGACGAGGACGGCTGCCGCGGCGCCATCGTCAACCTCGCGAGCGTGGCCGCCTTCGACGGGCAGATCGGCCAGGCGTCGTACTCGGCGTCGAAGGGTGGCGTCGTCGGCATGACCCTGCCGGTCGCTCGCGACCTGTCCGCGGCCGGCATCCGGCTCAACACCGTCGCCCCCGGCCTGATCGACACCCCGATCTACGGCGAGGGCGAGGCCTCCGAGGCGTTCAAGGCCAACCTCGGCCAGAACGTGCTCTTCCCGAAGCGCCTCGGCACCGGTGCCGAGCTCGCGTCGATGGTGGTCGAGTGCCTCACCAACTCCTACATGAACGGCGAGGTCATCCGCGTCGACGGCGGCATCCGGATGCCCCCGAAGTAGTTCTTCGCACGGACTTCACCCGCGCGTCGACCGGCGACTCCTCGCTGGTCGGCGCGCGGCGCTTTTCTGGTCGCCGTGACGCTGCTCTGGGACGACCGGAACCGGCTCGGCGAGCTCCGCGTGGGCCGCCGTACCTCGATCGTCGCCGGGTTGACCGGTGCTTCGATCCCGGCGCTGGGGATGCTGCGCTTCCCCAGCCTCGTCGAGCGGAGACGGGACCTCACGTCCGGCGTCCGCAGCGGCGAGGTGACCACCAGCTCCGCCGTGCTGTGGTCGCGGGCCGTCGAGCCGAGCCGGATGATGGTCCGCCTCGGGAGCGGGCCGCGGGTCCGCGTGGTCCGAGGCCGCTGGGCCGATCCGCGCACCGACTTCACGGCGCGGATGCACCTCACCGACCTGGCTCCCGGCCGTGAGTACGACGCCGAGGTCTGGTTCGAGACGCCCGAGGGGGAGCGCAGCGCTCCCCAGCGCCTGTCCTTCCGTACGGCGCCCGTGCACGCCGCCGCGCAGTCGATCGTGTGGTCCGGGGACGCCAACGGCCAGGGTTGGGGGATCGACAAGGGGCGCGGCGGCATGACGACCTTCCGGATGATGCTCGACCTGCGCCCCGACCTGTTCGTCCACGTCGGCGACACGATCTACGCCGACGAGCCGATGCCCGAGACCAGGTTGCTCCTCGAGAACGGCACGACCTGGCGCAACGAGCTGACCGAGGAGGTGCTCGCGCCGGCCGAGACGCTCGCTGACTTCCGCGGCCGGCACCGGTACTCGCTGCGCGACGACAACGTGCGCGCGTTCCACGCCGCCGTACCGTCGGTCGTGCAGTGGGACGACCACGAGACCTGCAACAACTGGTACCCCGGCGAGACCATCGACGCCGACGGCTACACCGAGCGCCGCGCGGACGTGCTGGCGCTGCGCGGGCGGCGGGCGTGGCAGGAGTACCAGCCGGTCCCCGTGGGGCGACTGGTCGCGGCCGACGGCAACGGTTTCGCGCCGCGGCGGATCTACCGCAAGGTCCCGCGGGGCCAGCACCTCGACCTGTTCCTGCTCGACATGCGCAGCTGGCGCGGGCCCAACCCGGACGCGGACCCCGCCGTCGCGGCGCAGCGCGGCGAGGCCGGCCTGCTCGGCCCGACCCAGGAGGCGTGGCTGATCGAGGGCCTTCGGCGCTCGACCGCGACCTGGAAGGTGATCTCGATCGACCAGCCGCTCTCCTCGCCGGCCAGCCACACCCAGGACCTCGACGGGGTCTCGAACGGCGACGACGGCCCGCCGCTGGGGCGCGAGCCCGAGATCGGCCGGATCCTCTCGGCCATCAAGCGGCACCGCATCCGCAACGTCGTGTGGATCACCGCCGACGTGCACTACACCGCGGCCAACCACTACAGCCCCGAGCGCGCGAGCTTCACCGACTTCGACCCGTTCTGGGAGTTCATCTCCGGTCCGCTGCACTGCTCGCCGTTCACGGCGAAGCCGGACCAGCTCGACCGCACCTTCGGCCCGCTCGTGCACTTCACCCACGGCAAGGACGAGGCGCTGCCCGTCAAGATCGCGCCGCGCCCCGACAACCAGCACGTCGGGCACCTGGCGATCGCCGCGACCGGTCTGCTCACCGTCAGCCTGTACGACGGCGGCGGCACCGTGCTCTGGCAGAAGTCCCTCGAGCCCGAGGGCGTGCCGGCCTGAGCCGGGGGCGGGAGGTCAGCTCAGCCCTGGCACCACACGGCGCCGTAGGGCCCCTCGGTGGTGCGGTGGGCCGTGCGCCGGCCGTCGACGAAGATCTCGCACGTGGCCGGTGAGCCGCCCGCCTGGACGTAGGCGACCGCGTAGTCGGGCCGGCCGTAGACCGTGGTGGTCAGGCTCGCGGTGTGCTGCACGCGCTCCATCCGGCTGCCCCTGCGGTGCTCCTGGCTGGTCGGGATGACGTAGGCGATCAGTCCGAGGGGATGGGGGCTGGACCAGCGGATGGTCAGCGTGTGCTTCTCGGCCGAGTAGGACGCGCCGTTCCCGGACAGGCCGGGCATCGCGAGGGAGGGCATCGGGACGGTGAAGCCCTGCTGGCTGGTCGGGTCCTGGGCCTCGGGGGAGGGCTTCGGCTTGCGCTTGCCCGCGGCGCGCGCCGTCGTACCGGGGCTCGGCGAGACGGTGTCGGTCGGCTCGGCGCTCGTCGTCGGGTCGGCAACCCGTGACGGGTGGTCCGAGTCGTGCGGGCGCATCACGAAGGCGATCACCACCACGGCGATCGACACGGCTAGGACGATGAAGGCACGCTTCCGGTCGCCCCCCAGACCCAAGGCACTCACACCGGGTCAACGACGGTGGGTGCGTCCCGGCTAGGCCCCGGCTCCTGTGGCTGATTTCACGGGCCCCCGATGTAACGGAGAGAGGCACCCGTGCCGCGCGCGGGAGCTCACTCGCGCACGAACCGCCGGTCCTCCTCACTGTAGTCGTCCATCATCGGCGCGGGGGCACTCGCGGGCGCCGCCATCCGGTCGCCGCGCAGCTTGCCGAGCTTCTGCGAGGTCATCGCCAGCACGTCGCGGCTCCTGCCGCGGCCGTAGGTGACCGAGGCACCGGCCGCGACGCCGAGGCTGGTGCCGACCTCGATGGCGTCCTGGTCGGCGCCCATGTAGAGGAACTGCCAGGCGTAGTCGTTGGTCTGCTGCTCGACCAGCGCCTTGATCGCCGGGTGGGTCCACTCCTGGCTGGCGTTCTCGTGGCCGTCGGTCATGATCGCGACGATGACCGTGCCGGGACGCTCGTCCTCGGGGAGTGCGTCCAGCTCGGCGCCGGCCGTGGTGACCAGTCGGCCCATCGCGTCGAGCAGCGCGGTGGATCCGCGCGGCTGCAGGTCGAGCGGCGGCACCTCGGCCACCGGTACGCCGGCGTGGACCACCTCGTAGACGTTGTCGAACTGGGCCAGGGTGACCCGGCACTCGCCGGCGTGGGCACGCTGCTCGGCGATGAAGGCGGCGAAGCCGCCCTCGGTGTCGGTCTTGATGGACTGCATCGACCCGCTGCGGTCGAGCAGGAAGTACAGGTGGGTCAGGTCGGCTCGGGTCATGGTCTTCTCCTGGGGTGTGTCTCTCACGTCGGAAACGTCGTGCAGCAGGCGTGGGCTTGGGAGACACGCCCTAGCTGGGCCGGCGCGGCTTGAACCGCATCGGCGCCGGTGCTGCGCCGGGTTGCCGCGGTTGACCTGTCTCGAGGTCGTACTTCGCGCGCTCGACCCCGGCGGCCGTCACCCGTCCTCGGTCATCGGCGTACGCGCCGAGGGTGCGGGTGCGGGCCAGCCGGGGGCCGACCGCGTTCTCGGTGAGACCGGCCTGCGCCCCCGCCCCACGCAGGGACGCCTGGCCGGTCAGCACCGCCGTCGCCATCGCCTCGTCGATCAGGTCGGTGAGGCGGTCGGCGGCTTCCCGAAGGTAGGGGAGGGCTCCGACGCAATCCTTCCCCTCCGCTTCGTCGAGGGCCTCGCGGACGGCGGCGAGGGTGCTCGGCCGGTCGTCCTGCTTCGGTTCGCTCATGGCTCCATGGTGCCGCAGAAACTGCGGATACGCAAGAAGTGCGTATCCGCACAACCTGCGCCCGAGGAGGCTCCGGCGTCCGGGACCGTGAAAACGGGAAGCATCGCGCGGTACCCGTCGTTACGCTGGACGACGCCTATGACGAACCATGCCGAAGACTTCTCCCTCGCTGCCGCACTCCGAGCCACCGAGGGCTGGGACGACCCCGAAGACCTGGTCGACGAGCTCGAGGCGGACGACGAGTCCGCCGACACCGGCTTCGTGTCCGGGTACGCCGACGACCCCACCACCGGCGACCTCGACCTGGTCGAGCGCCACGAGCTGCGCCGGGTCGCCGGCCTGCGCACCGAGCTCGAGGACATCACCGAGGTCGAGTACCGCCAGCTGCGCCTCGAGCGGGTCGTGCTCGTCGGCGTGTGGACCGAGGGGTCCATCGCCGACATCGAGAACGCCATGGCCGAGCTCGCCCTGCTCGCCGAGACGGCGGGCTCCGAGGTGCTGGACGCGATCTACCAGCGTCGCCAGTCGCCCGACCCGGCGACCTACATCGGCCGCGGCAAGGTCGAGGGCCTGCGCGAGATCGTGCAGGCGACCGGCGCCGACACCGTGATCTGCGACGGTGAGCTCGCCCCCTCCCAGCTGCGCAACCTCGAGGACAAGGTCAAGGTCAAGGTCGTCGACCGGACCGCGCTGATCCTCGACATCTTCGCCCAGCACGCGAAGTCCAAGGAGGGCCAGGCCCAGGTCGAGCTGGCCCAGCTGAGCTACATGAAGCAGCGCCTGCGTGGCTGGGGTGGCAACCTCTCCCGCCAAGCGGGTGGCCGCGTCGGCGCCGACGGCGGCGGCATCGGTGGCCGTGGTCCCGGTGAGACCAAGATCGAGACCGACCGGCGCCGCATCAACGACAAGATCGCCAAGCTGCGCCGCGAGCTGAAGGTCATGAAGGGCACGCGCGACACCAAGCGCCAGGAGCGCCGTCGCAACGAGATCCCCTCCGTCGCGATCGCCGGCTACACCAACGCCGGCAAGTCCTCGCTGCTCAACCGGCTCACCGGTGCGGGCGTGCTCGTCGAGGACGCGCTGTTCGCCACGCTCGACCCGACCACCCGTCGTACGACCACGTCCGACGGACGCGTCTTCACGATGAGCGACACCGTCGGCTTTGTCCGGCACCTCCCGCACCAGCTCGTCGAGGCCTTCCGCTCGACGCTGGAGGAGGTCGCCGACGCCGACCTGATCGTCCACGTCGTCGACGGCTCGCACCCCGACCCCGAGGGCCAGCTCACCGCCGTGCGCGAGGTGCTCGCCGAGATCGAGGCCGGCGACATCCCCGAGCTCGTGATCATCAACAAGGTCGACGCTGCCGACCCGCTCGTCGTCGACCGCGTGCTGCGGCGCGAGCCGCACGCTATCGCGGTCTCGGCCCACACCGGCGAGGGCATCGACCGCGCGATCGCCGCCATCGAGGCCGACCTCCCGCGCCCGCGGGTGGAGTTCACCGCGCTCGTGCCCTACGCCCGCGGCGACCTGATCGACCGGATCCACAAGGACGGCGAGATCACCACCCTCGAGCACACCGCCGACGGCACCCAGGTCTCCGGCCGGGCCACGGAGGCCCTCGCCGGCGAGCTCGCCGCCTACGCCGTGTGACGCGCCGCACCGGACGAAACGGTCGCGAATTCGTCGATTCCGCAGCAGTTCCGTCCGCTACGACGGATGATCCCGGGGTGACTCGGCGCCCCTTCGTCCTCGCTGCCCTCGTGGTGCTCCTCGCCACGGTGGTGACGACGACCGCATGGACCCGCGCGGGCGCCGGCCCGGACCGGTGCGCCCAGCGGGCCGACACCGCGCGCGAGCGCAGCCAGCTGGTGACCGGCACCGGGGCGTCGGTCCTCGTGATCGGCGACTCGTACTCGGTGGGTGCCGGCGTGCGCCCCGAGCAGTCCTGGCCGGTCCGGCTGCCCGGCCGGGTGCGGGTCGACGGCTTCTCGGGCAGCGGCTTCAGCATCGGCGCGAGCGGGTGCGGTGACGTCTCCTACGCCTCCCGCGCGCCGCGCTCGCTGCGCCCGGGCACCGACCTCGTCGTGGTCGAGGGCGGCCTCAACGACACCGACCAGCCCGCCGCCGACCTCGAGGGCGGCTTCCGCCTGCTGATGAGGGAGCTCGCCGGTACGCCGGTCCTGGTGGTCGGGCCCCCGGCTGCCCCCGACCGCCCGCGGGCCGACGTGGAGCGGGTCGACGCGACCCTGGCCCGTCTCGCAGCGGAGCTCGGGGCGTCGTACCTCTCGACGGTGGACGCCGAGCTGACCTACCTGGACGACGACCTGCACCCCGACCCGGCCGGCCACCGGGTGTTCGGCGACCTCGTCGCGACCCGCGTCCGAGACCTGCTTCACCTTCGGTGAGCCCTCCTGTGGAGGGGCGCGCGGCAGCGTCGGTCCCACCCTCTAGGGTGCTCCGGTGAGCACCGAATCCGCCGTCGACTCCACGCCTGTCCGCGACCTGCTCGCGACGGCCGTGGCTGCGCTCGGCGGTCAGGAGCGGTCGGGCCAGGTCGCGATGGCGGAGGCCGTCGCGCAGGCGTTCGCCGACCGCGAGCACCTGCTCGTCCAGGCCGGCACCGGCACGGGCAAGTCGCTCGGCTACCTCGTGCCCGCGCTGCTCCACGACAAGCGCGTCGTGATCGCGACCGCGACCCTCGCCCTGCAGCACCAGCTCGTCGAACGCGACCTCCCGCGCCTGGTCAAGGCGGTCGGCTCGATCCCGGGCCTCGATGCGTCGTACGCCGTGCTCAAGGGGCGCTCCAACTACGCCTGCCTCCACCGGATCCGCGAGGGTGCGCCCGACGACCAGGGCGAGCTCATCCAGATCCCCGAGGGCTCGATGGGCGCCAAGGTGATCGAGCTGCGCAAGTGGGCCGAGTCGGCGGCCGAGGACGGCGGCAGCGGCGAGCGTGACGACGCTCCCCGCCACACCGAGAAGGAGTGGCGCACGGTCAGCGTCTCCGCACGCGAGTGCCTGAGCGCGAGCAAGTGCCAATTCGGGCAGGAGTGCTTCGCCGAGCGGGCCAAGGAGAAGGCCCACAAGTCGCACCTCATCGTCACCAACCACTCCCTGCTCGCGATCGACGCGATCGAGGGCATCCCGATGATCCCCGACTACGACGCGGTCGTGATCGACGAGGCCCACGAGCTGGCCGCCCGGGTCACCCAGGCCGCCACCGACGAGCTGTGGGCCGCCGAGGTCGAGCGCGCCGCGCGGCGCAGCGTGCGCCACGTCGAGGGCAACGAGGCCGACGACCTGGCCGACGCCGCCGACGCGCTGCGCGCCGCCGTGAGCGAGGCCCCGGCCGGCCGCTTCGAGCGCCTGCCCGAGGACCTCGCCGACGCGCTCGCCCTGGTCCGCGACGCCGCCCGCGCCTGCATCTCCGCCTTCCCCAAGGGCGATGCCAAGTCGGGCCAGGAGCCCGACGCCGCGATGACCCAGGCCAAGGGGATGGTCCAGGAGGTGTTCGCCACCGCCGAGCGGATGGCCGCCAACTCCGAGCACGACGTCCTCTGGCGCACCGAGGGCACCGACCGGTTGCCCCCGACCCTGGCGATCGCGCCGCTCCAGGTCTGGGGGCAGATGCGCGACAAGCTGCTCGCCGACAACACCGTCGTGATGACGTCCGCGACGCTCATGCTCGGCGGGGACTTCAACTCCGTGGCCCGCTCGGTCGGGCTCAAGCCGATGCCCGACGCCGAGCAGCCGTGGCGCGGCATCGACGTCGGCAGCCCGTTCGACTACGGCAAGCAGGGCATCCTCTACGTCGCCCGCCACCTGCCCCCGCCCGGACGCGACGGTCTGGTGAAGGCGCAGCTCGACGAGATCACCGAGCTCGTCGACGCCGCTGACGGCCGTACCCTCGGCCTGTTCTCCAGCCGCCGTGCCGCCGAGGCCGCCGCCGAGCACGTCCGCAAGGCGTTGCCCCACCTGACCACGCTCGCGCAGGGCGAGGCCCAGCTGCCCGAGCTCGCGCGGCAGTTCCTCGAGGACCCGCACACCTGCCTGTTCGGCACGCTCGGCCTGTGGCAGGGCCTCGACGTGCCCGGCGACACCTGCCAGCTGGTGCTGATCGACCGGATCCCGTTCCCGCGGCCCGACGACCCGCTGATGAGCGCGCGCCAGAAGGCCGCCGACCAGGCCGGCGGCAACGGCTTCATGCAGGTCGCCGCGACCCACGCCGCGCTCCTGCTCGCGCAGGGCGCGGGACGCCTGATCCGTACGACCAGCGACCGCGGCGTCGTCGCGGTGCTCGACCCGCGCCTCGCCACGGCCCGCTACGGCTCGTTCCTCAAGGCGAGCCTGCCGCCGATGTGGCCGACGACCGATCCGGCCGTCGTCCGTCAGGCCCTGACCCGGCTCAGTTCTTCGCCGAGGTGACGCGGGTATGTGGCGGCACCTACCCGCGTTACCTCGTTGCCCGGCCCGCGATGACCTGGACGCGCCCGTCGTCGACGGGCGTGCCGTGGCAGGTCGTCGAACCGTCGCCGGTGGGGGCGTCGCAGTTGCGGTAGCGGCTGCTCGTGTTGAGACCGGTCACGTCGACCCACTGGACCTCGGGGCCGAAGGCGAGCGCGAACTCGCGGTTGCCGAAGGCGTTGAGCCAGACCAGCCGGGCGCGGGCCGGCTGGCCCTTGCGCTTGACGGTCAGCACGGCGCGGCTGCCGACTGCCTTGTCGTTCAGGTTCACGTGGACGTGGAGGCGCCAGAAGCCGCGCATCGCGCTTGTCTTCTGGAACCGCACGGTCGCCGCCGCGAGGTGGTTGAGACGGAACTTGGCGAGCCGGCTCAGCCCGCCCGGCCTGAGCGAGAAGGTCGACCGGGCGGGGGAGGCGCGGTAGGCCGAGCCCTCGTCGTAGAAGACGCTGGGGCGCCGGTTCCAGACCGTGAACCACGCCAGCTGGTCGGCCAGGTTGGTGTGCCGGGCCGACAGCACCGAGCTGATCGCCTGCACGGAGTACATGTTCGCCGCGCCCTCGCCGCCGTCGTGGGCCATCCGGCGCCACATGTCGCGCACGATGACGGGCAGCCCGCCGGCCTCGGCGGGGTAGCGCTCGCTGAGGAAGCGGAAGAAGATCCACTCGCCGTACGGCGCGGCCCCGGAGAACAGGTCCAGCGCCTGGCTGGGCCGCGCGAGCGGGCCGTAGGGCAGGTAGTTGCGGTTGTCGTTGATGGCGTCGAAGACCTCGTCCTCGATCCAGGTCGCGGTCGCCTCCATCATCCAGCGGTCGGCGTTGAGGTCGTAGGACATCTGGACCGCGTGGAACCACTCGTGGGCCGCGGTCACCCGCAGCGCGGCGACGGGGGCGATGCCGAACTCGGCGTAGTCGTCATCGAGGGCGCAGTAGCTCGGCGCCGGGACGTGCGCCGTGACCGAGTAGTCGTCGGCCGCGCAGTAGCCGTAGGCGCCGTCGTCGCTGAGCTCGCCCAGGTAGATGTCGGGACGTGCGTCGCCGCCCGCCGTGCCGTCGCCGACGACCGGGCGGTAGCCGGCGGCGGTGTAGGTCTGCGCGACGCGGGTCACCGTGGCCAGGGTGAACTCGGCGTAGTCGGGGGCGCCGCCGGCCGTGCCGGGGAACCGTCCGCCGGGGCCGTCGTTCTCGGCGGGGATGGCGTCGGCACCGGTCGTCACCCAGTGGATGCAGATCAGGCTGTTGCACGTGGTCTGCACCGGGCGCGAGCCGTAGCAGATGAGGTCACCGTCGATCGGGTCCTGGCAGGTCGACAGGTCGTCCGTGGGGCGGGCCAGCAACCGGGCCGCGCGGGCCCTCTGGGCCTTCGGCAGGTCGGCGTAGCCGGCGGCGAGGTCGTGCAGCGCGAGGGTGAGGTCGCGTCCGCCGACCTCCTCCGGGGTCACCGGCGCGTCCGGTGCCGGCGGCGGGGCGTCGACGATCTCCTCGACCACCTCGAGCGCCTGCTCGGCGACCTCCTGCGCGGAGGTGTCGGGGGTCGGGTCGCCCGGACCGGGAGTGTCGGCGGAGGCCGACGTACCGAGAACGGGGACGACCAGCAACCCCGCGAGCAGGGAGACCCAGCGGGCGCGGCGAGCAGTCATGGGGCGGGACCTCACGGTGGTACGACGGGGACCCGTCGACCATACGTCAGCGTCCTCACATGCGACGAAGGACCGCGGTCACCTTGCCAAGGATCGTGGCGTGGGTGCCGTCGATCGGCTCGAACGCGGGGTTGTGGGGCAGCAGCCAGACCTGGCCACCGGTGCGCTGGAAGGTCTTGACCGTCGCCTCGCCGTCGATCATCGCGGCGACGATCTCGCCGTTCTCGGCGGTGGGCTGCTGGCGGATCACGACGTAGTCGCCGTCGCAGATCGCGGCCTCGATCATGGACTCGCCGCTGACCTCGAGCAGGAACAGCTGGCCGTCGCCGACGAGCTGGCGGGGGAGCGGGAAGACGTCGGTGACGCGCTCCTCGGCGAGGATCGGGCCACCGGCGGCGATCCGGCCGACGACCGGCACGTTGGCGGGCACGGGGGCGGCGTCGCCGATCCCGGTCTCGTCGTAGGTGGTCTCCTCGGCGCTGCCCATCGCGCGGCGGGCGGCCATCACCTCGGGCAGGAACACCTCGAGGGCGCGCGGACGGTTCGGGTCGCGCTTGAGGTAGCCCTTCTCCTCCAGCACGCGCAGCTGGTGGGCCACGCTCGAGGTGCTGGTCAGGCCGACGGCCTGGCCGATCTCGCGCATGCTCGGCGGGTAGCCGCGCTTCTCGATGCTGTCCTTGATGTGGGCCAGGACCCGCTGCTGGCGCGGCGTGAGCCCGGTGGCGTCCGGGGGGCCGTCCGGCAGCTCGGTGACTCCGCGGCCTGCCTTGCGCTCCGCCATGGGGATGCCTCCAGTTCGCTCTGTCCCGACCACCACGTGCGGGGCGGCCGGGTCGTCCCAGTGCTTCAGTCGCCGACGCTAACCGATCCCGACGGTCGATTTCAAACATCTGTTCGAACCGCGTGTCGCCGACACGCGGTCGAACAGGATTTCGAACAGGTGCTGGATTTGTTCGAACGTGTGATCTAGTCTCGTACACATGTTCGATCGAACGTCTGGTCGAACAGCTTCCGTCGGACCCTGTCACTAGACATGGTCCGTCCACTTCCCCGGAGGTCATCATGAGCACGATCAGCATCGCCCCCCACCGCGTCGCCGCCCCGCGCCCCGTCCGGGTCGCCGCGCAGCCACGCCGCCAGGCCGGCCCGGTCCGCCTGACCCGTCGGGGCCGGCTCGTCGTGTTCCTCTTCGCGCTGGCCGTCGTGGTCACCGCCGCCGTGTGGCTGGCCTCCGGCTCGGCCGCCACCCGCGAGGAGGGCGCCGGCGGCTCGATCGACGTCGTGACCGTCGCCCCGGGCGAGACCCTGTGGCAGATCGCCAGCGACGTCGCCGCCCCGACCGGTGGCGACGTGCGCGGCGCGATCGCCGACATCCAGGACCTCAACACCCTCGACGGGAGCACGCTGTACGCCGGTCAGCAGCTCCGCGTCCCGGCCGCGCAGTAGCGCGACCGCCCACGGTTCACTCCGCTGCCTCGACCCCAGCGGAGTGGGGGAAAGACGAGGGGTGGCAAGCAGCAGGCTCATCGAGCCGCGCGCTTGCCACCCTTCGGCGCATTCGGGTCCCGCTGGGGTTTGGGCTCCGGCGAGGTGGTCAGGCCGACGGCCCGGGAGAGGCGCACGGCGAGCATGAACGCCAGGAAGAGGCACAGCACGCCACCCAGGGCGGCCACGGCCAGGAACAGCCAGGCGCTGCCCTTGCCGTCGTGGCGGGCGGTGGCGCCGAAGTCGATGGCGGCCAGCACGAGGTACCCCCACGCGACCAGCGCGAAGGTGATGCCGAGGGCGAGCGCGAGGAGGTCAGGGCGGAACCGCCTCCGGCTGCGATCTCCTGCGCGCTTTCCTCCCGTCACGGCGGTCATTGTGTCCGATGCCTGGTTGCGACGCGCCGGTAACCCCGCTGACAGGCCCGACGAATCACGCTGCCACGCCACGGGCTCGCGCCGGACGCGTCCGGTCGGGGCTGTGGAGAGCGGCTGTGCGGGTACCTCGTGGAGGTGCGAGGAGCCCGCGGGACCGGTGACACGCCGGTGCGCGGACCGGGTCGAGAAGTCGGGTTTGCCGTGGTGACCTGCGCAAACGTGACGGCGAGCAGGCGATCTGCGAACTCGTCGTACCCCGGTCTTGCACCCGTGGTGGTCGAGGCGTACGGTTACCACTACATCTAGTAGTTACAACGATGTAGTTCTCCACATCTAGTCCACAGGACGAGGGGTGGGGATGCACAGATCTCACCCCGTTCTGCACAGCCGACTCCCTGGTTGTCCACAACGGATCATCCCGGGAGAGGGGGAACCATGCACTGTCCGTACTGCAAGCACCACGACACCAAGGTCCTCGACTCCCGGGTCTCGGAGGACGGCTGCTCGATCCGCCGCCGCCGGGTCTGCCAGGCCGCGAGCTGTGAGAAGCGGTTCACGACCGTCGAGCTGATGCAGCTGACGGTCCTCAAGCGCTCGGGCGCCACCGAGCCCTTCACCCGCGAGAAGGCTGTCTCCGGCGTCCGCAAGGCCTGCAAGGGCCGCCCGGTCGGCGAGGACGACCTGGCCCTGCTGGGCCAGGAGGTCGAGGACCAGCTCCGGCTGGCCGGCAGCCCCGAGATCGCCGCCCACGAGGTGGGCCTGGCGATCCTGACCCCGTTGCGCCGCCTCGACGAGGTGGCCTACCTCCGCTTCGCCTCGGTCTACCGCGGGTTCGACTCCGCGGCCGACTTCGAGAACGAGATCGCCCTCCTGCGCGCCGAGCGCCAGTTGCAGGGTGACCCAGCCCCCACGGGCTGACCACAGACGCCCGGCAGGTAGTGGGGAAGCTGCCTGCCGGGCCACCAACTTCCCTGCCCCGTCTTCCCGGGGCACGCAGCACCGCCGACAGCGCATCACACCGACGCACCACCGACACCAGGAGAGTCATGACCGAGACGGCCAGCAACCCGACCACCGGGCTGAAGATCGAGCGGATCTTCAGCACCGAGGGCGTGCACCCCTACGACGAGATCACCTGGGAGCGGCGCGACGTCGTCCAGACCAACTGGAAGACCGGCGAAACCGTCTTCGAGCAGCTCGGCGTCGAGTTCCCCGACTTCTGGTCGCTGAACGCCTCGACCATCGTCACCACCAAGTACTTCCGTGGCGCCGTCGGCACCCCGGAGCGCGAGACCGGCCTGCGCCAGCTCATCGACCGCGTCGTGTCGCGCTACGTCGCGGCCGGCATCGAGCACGACTACTTCGCGACCACGGCGGACGCGGAGATCTTCGAGCACGAGCTGACCTGGCTGCTGGTCAACCAGTACTTCTCCTTCAACTCCCCGGTGTGGTTCAACGTCGGCACGAAGTCCCCCCAGCAGGTGTCGGCCTGCTTCATCCTGTCGGTGGATGACTCGATGGACTCGATCCTGAACTGGTACAAGGAGGAGGGCTTCATCTTCAAGGGCGGCTCCGGCGCCGGCCTGAACCTCTCCCGGATCCGTTCCTCGAAGGAGCTGCTGTCCTCCGGCGGCACCGCCTCGGGCCCGGTCTCCTTCATGCGCGGTGCGGACGCCTCGGCGGGCACCATCAAGTCCGGTGGCGCCACCCGCCGCGCGGCCAAGATGGTCGTCCTCGATGTCGACCACCCCGACATCGAGGAGTTCGTCGAGACGAAGTGGCGCGAGGAGGACAAGATCCGCGCCCTCCGCGACGCCGGCTTCGACATGGACCTCGGCGGCAAGGACATCACCTCGGTCCAGTACCAGAACGCCAACAACTCGGTCCGCGTCAACGACGAGTTCATGCGCGCCGTCGAGAACGGCACCGAGTTCGGCCTGCGCTCGCGCATGGACGGCTCGGTCATCGAGACCGTCGACGCCCGCAGCCTGTTCCGCAAGATCAGCGAGGCCGCCTGGGCCTGCGCCGACCCGGGCCTGCAGTACGACGACACGATCAACGACTGGCACACCAACCCCGAGACCGGCCGGATCACCGCGTCCAACCCGTGCTCGGAGTACATGTCGCTCGACAACTCCTCGTGCAACCTCGCCTCGCTCAACCTGCTGAAGTTCCTGCGCGACGACGACACCTTCGACGCCCCGCTCTTCGCGAAGGCCGTCGAGTTCATCATCACCGCGATGGACATCTCGATCTGCTTCGCCGACTTCCCGACCGAGCCGATCGGCAAGACCACCCGCGACTACCGCCAGCTGGGCATCGGCTACGCCAACCTGGGCGCCCTGCTCATGGCGATGGGCCTGGGCTACGACTCCGACGGCGGTCGCGCGATGGCGGCCACGATCACGTCGCTGATGACCGGCACGTCGTACCGTCGCTCGGCCGAGCTCGCCTCGATCGTCGGCCCGTACGCCGGCTACGCCCGCAACGCCGAGGCGCACAACCGCGTCATGCGCAAGCACCAGGCCGCCAACGACGACGTGCGCACGCTGCACATCGCCGACGCCGAGGTCCACAAGCTGGCCACCGAGGAGTGGGCCAAGGTCGTCGACCTCGGCAAGACCAACGGCTTCCGCAACGCCCAGGCCTCGGTCCTCGCGCCCACCGGCACCATCGGCTTCATGATGGACTGCGACACCACCGGCATCGAGCCCGACTTCTCCCTGGTGAAGTTCAAGAAGCTCGTCGGCGGCGGCTCGCTGCAGATCGTCAACCAGACCATCCCGCGCGCGCTGAAGAAGCTCGGCTACGAGCCGGAGTTGGTCGAGGCGATCGTCGCCTACATCGGCGAGCACGGCCACGTCGTCGACGCCCCCGGCCTCAAGCCGGAGCACTACGAGGTCTTCGACACCGCCATGGGTGAGCGCTCGCTCAAGCCCATGGGCCACGTCAAGATGATGGCCGCCTGCCAGCCGTTCCTCTCCGGCGCCATCTCCAAGACCGTCAACCTGCCGGAGTCGGCGACGGTCGAGGAGATCGAGCAGATCTACATGGAGTCGTGGAAGCTCGGCCTCAAGGCCACCGCGATCTACCGCGACAACTGCAAGGTCGGCCAGCCCCTCGCCGACGGTGGCGGCAAGGCCAAGAAGGACGCCGCCGACGCTGCCGACGCCGCCGCCGAGGCCAAGGTCATCGAGAAGGTCGTCGAGAAGGTCGTCTACGCCCCGACCCGCAAGCGCCTCCCGAAGTCGCGCCTGGCCCGCACCACCTCCTTCACGGTGGCCGGCGCCGAGGGCTACATGACCTCCGGTGCCCACGACGACGCCAGCCTCGGCGAGATCTTCCTCAAGCTCGGCAAGCAGGGCTCGACCCTGGCCGGTGTGATGGACGCCTTCTCGATCGCGGTCTCGATCGGCCTGCAGTACGGCGTCCCGCTGGAGACCTACGTCTCGAAGTTCACCAACCTGCGCTTCGAGCCCGCCGGCCTCACCGACGACCCGGACGTCCGGATGGCGCAGTCGATCATGGACTACGTCTTCCGCCGCCTGGCCCTGGACTACCTGTCCTTCGACGAGCGCTCCGCCCTCGGCATCTACTCCGCCGACGAGCGCCAGCGCCACCTCGAGACCGGCTCCTACGAGCCCGTCGAGGAGACCGGCTCGGCCTCCGAGCTCGTCGAGACCGCCCCGGTCGCCAAGGGCGCCCCGGTGGTCGAGGACGTCGTCGAGGCCGAGGTCGACGAGGACCCCCTCGCCGGAGCCCCCGAGGTCAAGGTCGCCAAGACCACCGCCGAGCTCCTCGAGCAGATCACCGGCCACGCCGTCGACAGCCCGCTGTGCATGACCTGCGGCACGAAGATGCGTCCCGCCGGCTCCTGCTACGTGTGCGAGGGCTGCGGCAGCACCTCCGGCTGCAGCTGATCGATCGACGCACGACGGCCCGGTTCCTCATCCGAGGAGCCGGGCCGTCGGCGTTCTGGGATTCACGTGTCCAAGGCGTACGTAATGTGGCTGTCACAGGCACTTGACCCGGCCATCCTGCGGAACGCGCGACGGACGTCACCGGCAGGCAGGAGTGGCTACATCCCAGTCGCGGCGGTAGGACGCGGGACGGAAGTGTCGGAGGTGGTCCCGACGATCGATCCATGGCAGCCGACGAAGTGCGCGAGGGCCTGCAACTCGTCGCCAATGGTCTCGAAGGCCTCGAGCAGGGCAGGCCGCTCACCGACGAGCAACGCTGGCTTCTCCTCAAGGCGATCAAGGGCCTGCAGGATGCCGACCGTGCGATGCGAGTAAAGCTGTCGCAGATGGGTGCGACGATTCCGCCCCTTGGCAGCAGTGTCCGTGCTGCTGCGAGGGAGCACGTCGTCGCCGGCCTAGAATCCAAATCGACGAGCCCCGAGACCTTGGCCCGTGACTGACGCCGTGACGCGGCGGATAGACGCATGTCAGCACAACCACCGGTTCGTGCATTGTTCCCGCTTTGTCGTTCTGCCGCTTTGGCGGTTCTCCGTCCGATTTGCTCTTAGGAGGGGGGGCGTTCCTATCGACACGTTGGGCGCGGCATCATCCAGGTCATGTTCGAACCGAATGAAGACGCTTCATGCCCGCCGGGCGTGACGGGGATGTCCGTCGCTCAGGACTCGGCTGAGCAAGCAGTAGTGATCACCTTCAATGACCTTCTGCTAAAGGGCGGCGTCGATCCAGGCGAAGTGAAGCTGCTGCGCCATGTCGTGAAGGGCAAGCAGATCTTGGAAATCTGGCGTTCCGACCGCGCCTTGTTTGAGGAGTACCAGCGCAGACAGGGCACGGTGTTCTTCAACGGCGTTTCTCACGCGGCCTGCTTCCTGGTGAGTCGCGCGGGCACCGAGGTTTTCGGGGGGCTATACAGGGTCGACGGCTCGACAGCTGCAGCGCCGGACGACATCGACCCGCTCGTCGGCGTCCCACATGGCGGGTCAATATACGACCTCACCCGTGAGCCCGCTTTCGCAAAGTACGAGGACAAACTCGTGGTCCAGTGGTACCTGGGGGGCAAGCATCCCGGCTGGTGGCAGTGGGCTAAGAACAATCCGAAACCGATTGTCGAAATCGCGACTCAGCAGGAACAGCCCTTCCCCGGCTGGCTTGAGTTCGCAAGTCCGGTCGATGAACTGGACCTCTTGCCGCGGACCTGGCAGGAGGTACTCCGTTCGGCCTCTGGGGTATACCTCCTCACCGACTCGGCTGGGAAGCACTACGTCGGCTCCGCCAAGGGCGGCGACGGCTTCTGGGGTCGTTGGTACGCCTACAGGAACGGAGGCACGGGCGGAAACGTAGGGCTCAGGGGTGTCGCTGGTCCGTTCACGGTGGCGGTGCTGCAGACCTTCGACCCTGGGCTCTCAGATCAGAGCGTCGAACGAGTGGAGTCACTTTGGAAGGAAAAGCTCGGAGCGCGTCTGGTTGGCCTCAACCTGAACTGACAGTTGCGGCGGTAGGCGCGGATCTAGGCAGCGGCTGCCGGCCGCTCCGTCTAGATCGCGGCTCGATGATGGGTGTGGCGACAGCGAGTCCCTTCGCTCTTGCCGGACTCGCTGTCATCGCGAAAATCTGTCGGTGCTTGCCACTACGGTCGCGGATATCCCCGACTTAGGAGAAACCGTGGCTTATCCGGCGCTCGCTGTCCTCATGCTCATCTCGGCACCTTCCGACGTGCCGGACGAAGACTTGGCAACTGTGAAACGCACTGTTGGCCAGTGGAACTTGAGTATGGGGCGTGCGTCGAACGTGGCGGTGTTGCCGACGTCCTGGAGTGAGCACGCAGTTGCGGAATTTGGGGAACGCCCGCAGGCGGTACTGAACGATCAGTTGGTCGATGATGCTGACATGGCTCTCGCCCTGTTCGCTGACCGGCTAGGGACACCGACGGGAGAGGCGGACTCGGGAACCCTTGAGGAGATCGATCGTTTGGTCGAGGCCGGCAAACCCGTGTGCGTACTGCTCAATCGGGCTCCCCGGAGTTTGGCGGGTACTGCTGCAACGCAAGAGAAGGAGCGCCTTGAGCGGGCGATCGAAGCGCTGTATCAGCGCGCCATCGTCTTGCCGTACCTCAATCAGGCTGAACTTGTCGGTCATCTAAACAACATGCTGAGCCGTGCGGCGGGGAAGGTCGAGGGCTCCGCGGATGCGCGCGCTGTTCCGCAAGCTTCGTCGGAATCCGTCGGAGTGTGGCCTCACATCGTCCGCGAGACCTACCAAGAGACCGACAACCGCGGAAATCTCAAGACGAGAAGTCGCTACTTCTTGGAGCTTCGGAATGAGACCGGCCGTCCCGTGTTGGACGTGACCCATGAGATTCCTGGCGGCGAGAGTCTCCGCCTTGGGGGCGAGGATTCCGCTATCGCGCGGATGGCCCCGGGGCAGGTCGCCCGTTTCGGCATCACACTGATGATGGGGAGCAATACGCAGGGCCTGACCTGCACTGTTACGTGGCGTTTCCCCGACGGTGAGCCGCAGCATTCGTCTGCATCGCTTGTCTTCTAGGCCCAGATGCGATGCCGCGCCGGCGTACCGGACCCGAGTCATTCGAGCACGGTGCAGTCTGGACGAATCGACGCGCCCTACTGCGCGGCAACCGCTGCTGTCGGATTCGCCGCGCCGTCGCCATCAGAGGGAGTAGCCCGTCTGACCGGAGACGTGACCGAGTCGGCGAACTGCACGATCATCTCCTTCGAGCGGCTTAGTAGCCCCTCAGGGGGTGACGGTGATGCCCCGAGCAGCGAACGCGTCCTCGATGACGGCCGCAGCGTCGGCGCCGTCGCGGGTGAACGCCTTGTGGTAGATCGCGGTCGCGGCCGCGTCGAAGGAGGTGTCCGGGGCGAAGTCGAACTGGGCGTCGATGACGGTGGTGTCGAAGTCGCGGGAGGTGAGGCCGAGGGACTCGTAGCCGGCGCGGGCGTCCCAGAGGCCCCGGCTCCAGATCTGGCCGTCGTAGTGGACCTCGCTCTTGCGGTCGGCGACCGTCAGGTTCGTGTCGAGGCGACGCAGGCAGTGCACGGGGCCGGCGGTGTACGACGTGGAGTCCCAGTCCATGACGCACGCTTCGGGGGCCTGCACGGGCCAGCCGTACTCCGCCGCAGCGTCGAGCCCGACCGACACGGCGAGGTAGTCGCCCCACGCCTCGCCGATCGATCCGGCGTCCAGGGAGGTCCCGTAGCCGGGCACCTGGGAGGCGTGCACCGCGTGGCCGTACTCGTGCACGATCACCTCGGCGTCCTCGGCGTCGTCCACGCCGCCCTTGCCCAGGCGGATCCGGTACGGCTTGTCGGTCTGGTAGCTGTTGTCGCCGCCGTACTGGTCGATCTTGACGCTGAACGACTGCTTCACGACGGGGCGCAGGGTGGAGCCGAAGCCGAGGGACTGGATGTACTCCTGCGCCTGGTTGACCCAGAAGTACGCCATCACCTGCTCGAACTGGTCGTCCTTGCGGTTGTAGTCGAAGACGCCCGTCGCCGAGTACGCCGGCGTGCCGGTCGCCGACTCGACCGTGACCCACCGGCCGCGCAGGTAGCCGGAGCCGTCCAGGTTGCGCAGCGGGACCTCGGCGTACTCGCTGCTCGGAACGGCGCTCGCCGAGTCCTTGGCGTCGACCAGCGACTGGTCGCCGCTGGACTGCACCGGATTGACCTTGAAGACCAGCCCGCTGCCGGTGGTGAACCCGGTGACGGGCTTCGCGCCGGCCGGCGAGGCCGGCACTGCGAACGTAAGGACGACGGCGAGGGTGGCGAGAGCCGGGCGAAGTTGCACGTTCGGGAAACTAACACCGGATGATGTTCGCGTGAAGGGGCTCCTCGCCGAGCCGAGCGACGGAGGCGTCAGACCTGACGACGACGCCTGTCAGTTCTGGTCCTAGGCTGGTCCCGCTATCCCCGGTTGCTCTGCTGGTACGGGCGCCCAGACTTTGAATCTGGTGGTCGTTGGTTCGATTCCAACCCGGGGAGCCACCGTGTCACCCGGGGGAACCTGCGGGTGACATTCAGGGTTGCGCTCGCGCCGGCGGACCGGATGGGGTTTCATGGCCCGACCCCCCTTCCGTTCGCGTCCCCCCGGCGTCCGGCACTCGGAGAGCTCCACCCATGACTGTCCACGACCGTCTGATCGACGACTGGCTCAAGCGGCTCGAGCGTGAGCTCGCCGTGGCACGCGCGGCCCTGGCCCCGCGGCGCGAGATCGAGGTGCTGCAGCACGTCGCGGCGATGCTGCACGGGTTCCGGGGTGCCGTCGGCGTGGCGGACCTCCGCGTGCGGGGCTGAGCGGGCCGACCCCGGGCCGCACCCACGAGTGCTCTTGCCCTCGGTGAACAGCGGGTGGACACTCGGTGAACACCTGCCTCCGGGGGCACATCGAGATCGGGGGCGCCATGGGCGCAGCAGCGACCGTCGAGGTCAAGGGCCGACCGTTCGAGCCTCCGGGCAAGGGCCCGTGGGAGCTGGAGTCCACGCACGGCTGCCGGCCGATGACCCGGGTGACCCAGATCGCCTTCCTGGGCGGCTTCGCGCGCGGCTTCGGCGAGGGCACCGCACGGTACGGCGTGCTCCTCGACCACCTCGAGCCGGCGTTCGTGCAGTCGTTCCTCTATGTCCAGCCGATGGCCGTGGGTGCTCCGGCGGGGGCGATGGGTCCACCACCCAAGCCTGTGCTGCAGGTCCTCAGCCGGCTCCACCCGGCCATGCGGCGGCGGCACCGCGCGGCGGCCGCGGCGATGGAGGAGAAGCTGTGGCGTCGTGACCTGGAGACGTGGGACCGCGTCGACAAGCCCGCCGCCGTGGCGGCGCACCGTGCGATCCAGGACGTCGACGTCGCGGGGCTCTCCGACGCGGAACTCGCCGACCACGTCGACCGGTGTGCCGAGCACACCACGCAGAGCACCTACCTGCACCACAAGTACACGGTGACGGCCTGCCTGCCGGTCGGCGACTTCCTGGCCGGCGCGACGGCGTGGACCGGCGCGACGGTCGGCGAGCTGATGGTCCTGTTGTGCGGTCGTTCGGAGATCTCGCGCGGATTCGCGGCCACGGAGCTGGACGCCGCCGCCAAGAAGATCGCGGCCTCCGAGCAGGCGCGCAGCCTGTTGGCGCGCTCGGAGGCGCCGGCCGGGGTCCTCGAGGAGCTCGCAGCCCACCCGGAGGTCGGGGTGGAGGTGTCGGCGTACCTCGAGGCGGTGCGCTGGCGCAGCGTCGGGTACGACGTGGGCGACCAGGTCGCCGGAGAGCTGCCCGAGGTGCTGGTCGAGTCGCTGCGCACCGCTCTCGCCGGAAGCCGCGCCTCGTCCCCGGACGACGACGGGGCGCTCGCAGTACTGCGCGACCGGGTGCCGGCCGCGCACCGCGAGGACTTCGACGACCGGCTCGCCGAGGTGCGCCTGCTCTACCGGATCCGCGACGAGCGCGGGGTCTACTCCGACGGCTGGGCCACCGGCCTGGCGCGCCGGGCACTGCTCGAGGCGGGACGACGGCTCGTCGCGGTGGGCAGGCTCGACGTCGCCGAGCACGCCGTGGAGCTCGACCCGACCGAGGCACGGGCCCTCCTCCTCGGCGGCGGGGGACCGGACGCCGCGGAGGTGGCCGACCGGTTCGAGTGGCGGACCACGACGTCGACCAGCGACGCCCCCCAGTTCCTCCGGGCACTGCCGGCGCCGCCGCCCCCCAGCGCCTGGTTGCCGGCTCGAGCCCGGCGTACCGGCGAGGCGATGAACGTCTTCCTCGGCGCACTCTTCGACGTCCCGGACGTGCCGAACTCGGCCACCGTGGTCTCCGGGCTGTCCGTCAACGAGGGCGTCTACGAGGGCACTGCCCGGCTCGTCGACGGCGCTGCCGACTTCGACCGGATCAAGCAGGGCGACGTGCTGGTCACCCGGATGACCTCGCCGTACTTCAACGTGGTCCTCCCGATGCTCGGCGCCATCGTGACCGACCGCGGCGGGCAGCTGTGCCACGCGGCGATCGTGGCGCGCGAGTACGGCATCCCGGGCATCGTCGGGACCCGCGATGCGACCCGGACGATCCCCGATGGCGCCCGGGTCCGGGTCGACGGCACCACCGGCGAAGTGCGGCTGCTGGAGTGATGCCCGGAGGTCCGGCGCTGGTCCGGCTCGCCGATGCCGTCGACGAGGGGGAGTTCGGCGGCAAGGGTGCCCAGCTGGCGGCCGCGCTGCGGGCCGGGCTTCCCGTTCCGGGTGGCTACGCGCTGGGATGGGCGGCCGTCGAGACGGCCGTCGCGGGGGACGCCGACCTCGGGGCCGAGCTGGTCGGGTTGGCGCCCGGCCCGTGGGCGGTGCGTTCGAGCGCGATCGGCGAGGACTCCGCGGCGGCTTCGTTCGCCGGTGCCCACCTGAGTGTGCTGGGCGTGGCGGGCGCGACCGGGCTCGCCGACGCCGTACGACGGGTGCACGCCTCGGCACGGGATGGCTCCGCGCTCTCCTACCGGGAGCAGCACGGCATCGAGACTCCCTGCCGGATGGCGGTCGTGCTGCAGGAGATGGTCGCCGCCGACGTCGCCGGCGTGCTCTTCACCCGCCATCCCGTGACCGGTGACCGCGAGCGCGTCATCGAGGCGAGCTGGGGCCTGGGCGAGATGGTCGTGAGCGGCCAGGTCACGCCGGACAACTACCGGGTGTCGTGCGACGGCGTCCCCCTGGACTGGAGCCCCGGGGAGAAGGACGTCGCCCTGCGGTTGCTGCCCGACGGTCGCGTCGAGGAGCACGAGGTGGCAGCGGACCTGGTCGAGGCCCGCTGCCTCGACGACGACCAGCTCCGTGCCCTGCACGACCTCGCCAGCGCCTGTGACGAGGCCTACGGGTCCACCGACCACGACATCGAGTTCGCCTTCGCGGGGAGCCGGCTCTTCCTCCTGCAGCGGCGTCCGATCACCCATGGCTGATCAGGCACGCTCCCGCGCGTTGGCGGGAGCGCTCCTCGCGGCCGCGCTGATGCCGCTGAACTCCACGATGATCGCGGTGGCCGTGCCGTCCATCGCGCGGACCTTCGACCACGACCCGGCCGCCGTCACCCAGGCGCTCGTCGCGACGTACCTGATCGCGGCCATCGCGCTGCAGGGGCCCGGCGGGAAGCTCGGCGACCGGCTGGGGCACTGGCGGGTGTGTGCCCTGGGGCAGGCCGCGATGGGTGTCGGGGCGGTCGTCGGCTTCCTCGCCCCGAACCTGTGGACGTTGTCGGGGTCGCGCATCCTGATGGCGACCGGAGGCGCGCTCGCGGTCCCGGCGACGGTGGCGCTCCTCCGGATCGAGCTGCCGCCGGCGCGCCGGGCGCGGGCGTTCGGGACGTTCGGCGCGATCATGGCGTCGGCGGCTGCTCTCGGCCCGATCCTCGGCGGCGCGCTGGTCGACGCCTTCGACTGGGAAGCGGTCTTCCTCGCCAACCTCCCCGTGCTCGCCGTCGCAGCCCTCCTCATGGCTGGCGTGGACCGCCGGCGCGACGTCCGGGCCGACGGCGCCTTCGACTGGCCGGGGTCGGTGCTGCTCACGGGGGCGCTGGCGTCGCTCGTGCTCGGAGCCGAGGGGACCGGCGGTGGCGAGCGGGGGGTCGTGCTGGTCGGTGCGGGGCTGGTGCTGCTGGTCGCGTTCGTGGTGCGGGAGCGCAGGGCAGCCGATCCCGTGGTCGACCTCGCGATCTTCCGGACCCGTGCCTTCACGGCAGGCACGTTGCTGGTGTGCCTGCAGAACCTCGTGATGTACGCGCTGATCTTCGAGCTCCCGCTCGTCCTCGAGCGGCTCTTCGACCTGGGTGCCCGCGAGACGGGGCAGCTCCTCCTCTGGCTGATGGTCGCGATGGTGCTGCTGTCACTGGTCGCGGGCCGGCTCACCGAGCGGCTGGGGCCGCGCGCCCTCGCCGTGACCGGAGCGCTGGCGTGCCTGGCGGGGATGGTCCTCCTCCAGGCCTCCGACCTGGGCGCGCCGGGCGACGTACGGCTGCCGCTGGCACTGCTCGGCGTCGGTCTCGGCCTGTGCAGCCCGGCCGCCCAGACCGCCTCGCTGTCGGCGATCGATCCCGGGCGCAGTGGCATGGCCGCCGGCGTCGGCTCGACGATGCGCTACCTGGGTGGAGTGGCCGGCGTCGCGACGCTCGGACGGATGCTGGACCTGCAGGGGAGCGCCGCCGCCGTCCTCTCGTCGCACCACCAGGTCACGGCGGTCTTCACCGGCGTGCTCGTCGCGGCCCTCGGCTGCGCGTGCCTACTCCCCGGGCTCGGCGAGGATCGCCGCGACCTCGGGTGAGGCGTAGAACGGCTCGAGGCGCTCGCGCACCAGCCGCTCGAGGTCCCCGTTGTCGTGCGCGACGGCCACGGCGACGGCAGCCATGGAGGTGGCCTGGCTGACCAGGGCGTCGCGGTCCAGGCCCAGGTCGACCGCGAAGGCGGTGGCGGGGTGCTCGCCGTAGATCCGCCAGAAGGCGTCGACGACGGCGTCGGCCAGCGCGAGCACCGGCTCGCTCGCGGCGCCGGAGATGGCGAGGTCCTGGGCCAGGCCGGCGGCGCGGTGGACGTCCTGGCGCTTCGCGGAGTCGCGCAGGTGGGGGATCGGGCGGTCGGCGTACAGGTCGTAGACCTCGAGCACCGCGGCCCGAGCGGCCGGGTCCTTGAGGGTCTCGACGAGCACCCGGTTGAGGCGGCGGGTGGCGAAGCTGGCGCCCATCCCGAGCACGCCCTCGAGCTGCTTGTCGGCGGCACCGGCGACGACGCCCGCTGCTCCGACGCCGAGGGCCACCAGTGCGCCGAGCCCGGGGATCTTCTCCGCGGCGGCGCGGTTCGACTGCATCACCTCGCCGACCAGCCGACCGACGAAGCGTGAGGCCAGGGTGGACGCGATCGGGCTGGCGCTCACGTCGTCCAGCAGCCGCGCGACCAGGTCGGTGCGCGACAGCGCCTCCTCCGCGACCCGCTCGAGGTCCTCGCGGGCGACCAGGTCCCCGAGCGTGTACGACGCCTCCGGGCCGTCGTACAGGACGTCGGCCAGCATCGTGACGACGGTGCTCGCCCCCGTGCTGGCGGGGACGGTCGTCAGCACCGCACGGACCTGCCGCTTGGCCTGCTCGGCGTCGACCAGGTCGGCGAGGGTGATCCGCGCCTCGAGGTCGAGGAGCGCGCGGAGGTCGCGCTCGACCAGGGCCGGCAGCTCGTCGCCGGTCAGCCGGCCGACCAGCCAGGCGACCTGGGCGTCGAGGAGGCGCTCGGCACGGGATGAGCTCATGGCGAGAGGTTAGCCTCCACGTACGCCCGACCCGGGCCTCGCACGAAGGAGCACCGACATGCCGTCGCTGACCACGACCGACGACATCGCCGTCCTCACCCTCGGGGACGACGAGAACCGTTTCAGTACCGCCTGGCTGGACGAGGTGGAGGCCGCACTCGACGCGGTCGTCGCCGCCGGGACGCCGCTGGTCACCGTCGGGGCGGGCAAGTTCTACTCGAACGGTCTCGACCTCGACTGGGCGATGGCCCACCCCGACCAGTTCGGCGACTACGTCAAGCGGGTCGAGCGGCTGCTGGCGCGGGTGCTCGCCCTCCCGGTGCCGACCGTGGCGGCGGTCAACGGCCACGCCTTCGGTGCCGGTGCGATGTTGGCCGTCGCCCACGACTGGCGGGTGATGCGCGCCGACCGGGGGTTCTTCTGCCTGCCGGAGGTCGACATCCAGATCCCGTTCTCCCCGGGCATGGCGGCCCTGCTGCAGGCCAAGCTCTCGCCCCGTGCGGCGGTCGACGCGATGACCACCGGGGCCCGGTTCGGTGGCGACGACGCGGCCGCGGCCGGCATCGTCGACGCCACGGCGCCGGAGGACGGCCTGCTGGCCGCGGCGACGGCCCGGGTGGCGCACCTGAAGGGCAAGAGCGTGGAGACCCTCGAGGCGATCAAGGCGACGATGTTCGCCGGTCCGATCGCGCTGCTCGAGGCGTAGGAACGACCCCCACGTAGGTTCGGTCCATGGTGCAGCGCTGGGTACGCCGGTCCCTGTGGGACGTCGTGCCGCGCGACCACCGGGAGAGCGACGTCGCGCTCCGCCGGCGCCAGGTGGTCACCGTCGTCGTGGTGCTCCTCGGCGCGGCGATGCTGGGCGTCTCGCTGCGGATCGAGCCGGGCAGCACCTGGTTCTACCCCGCGACCCTCGCGATGGCGGTGATCTGGACGGTCGGCGCGTTCGCCGCCGGGCCGCTGCACCTCGGACGGATCACGTCGTGGCGCAGCGAGGCGCTGGTGCGCCCGGTGGTCCCACCGGTGCTGATCGGCCTGACGCTGGCGGCCGTCTTCGTCGTCGGCGGGCTGGTGGTGCGGGAGATCCCCTGGCTGGACCGCCAGGTGCGCTCGGTCGTCGACTTCGCCGACCAGGGCTCGGTCCCGCTGCTGGTCGTCGTCACGCTGGTCAACGGGATCGCGGAGGAGCTGTTCTTCCGGGGCGCGGCCTACGCCGCGCTGCCGCGTCACCCGGTGGCGTGGACGTCGGTGGCCTACGTGCTCGCCACCTTGGCGACGGGCAACGTGATGCTGACCTTCGCCGCGGTCGTGCTGGGCGTCGTCGTGGGGCTCGAGCGGCGCGCGTCGGGCGGGATCCTCGCCCCGATCCTCACCCACTGCTCGTGGTCGCTCACGATGCTGTTCGCGCTGCCGCTGCTGTTCGGCTGAGGGATCAGACCGACTCGCCGGCCTGCAGCCGCTCGGAGACCGCTCGTCGTACGGCCTCGCGGTAGTCGAGCGGCTCGCCCGGCACGACGTCGCGGATCCGTTGGTCCGTGACGACCACCTCGGTGCTCATCGAGTCGATGAGGTTGCGTCCGGTGGTGACGTCGACGTCGGTCACCAACGCCAGCCAGTACGACGACAGCCGGGGCGTCAGGACCGGCACCCGCACCAGTGGCACCGGCCGGTCGTTGATCACCTCGGACGCGATCGTGAGCATGTCGGTGTAGGTCATCGCCTCGGGGCCGCCGATCTCGAACACCTGGCCCAGGGCGTCCTCGTTGCCGATCACGCCGACGAGGTAGCGGACCACGTCGTCGATCGCGATCGGCTGGGTCCGCGTCGAGGTCCAGCGGGGGACCACCATCGCGGGCAGGTTCTTCACCAGCTGGCGGGTCAGCTCCCACGAGATGCCGCCGTGGCCCACGACGATCGCGGCGCGGAGCACGGTCACCGGTACGCCGGCCTCGCCGAGCAGGCCCTCCACCTCGCGGCGGGAGCGGAGGTGGGCGGACAGGTCGTCGGACTCGTCGCCGAGCCCGCCGAGGTAGACGATCTGGCGCACGCCCGCACGGGCCGCGGCGGCACCGAAGGAGCGCGCCGCGGCCGCGTCGCGCTCCTCGAAGTCCTCGCGGTCGAGGGAGTGCACGAGGTAGACCGCCACGTCGACGCCGGCCAGCGCGTCGGCGAGGGACGCCTCGTCGCCCACGTCGCCGCCGTACGCGGTGCCCGGACCCTCGTAGGCCTCGGGCCGACGGGTGAGCGCGCGCACCTGCGTGCCGCGGTCGACCAGCGCGTCGGCGAGGCGGCTCCCGATGAAGCCGGTCGCTCCGGTCACGAGGACCGTGGGGTCATCCATCCCCCGAGCCTACGGGCGCACGGTGGGGACGCCGGGCGCGTCAGGCCGAACGGCGCAGCTCCATCGGTCGACCCTCGGGCGTCAGGTAGGCGCCGTCGTCGAACAGGATCACGCCGTTGCAGAGCCGGCACCAGCCCTGCTCGCTGTGGTCGGCGGTCACGTGGGCGGTGCAGCAGTCGGTGTCCCCAGCGGACGGGCACTCAGGTGAGTGGTCGCACATCGTCGTGCTCCCTTCGGTCGTCGGTGTCACTTCCGTGATACGCCTCATCGGCACGGAACGCACGCGCTTTCGCCGAACTGTGGAGATCGCGTGGCCAGATCGTTGCCGGGGTGGGGAAAACCCCACCCCCGGTCCGCAGTCCAGGCCCCTCGTGACCGGGCCGCGCGCTTCCTAGCGTCGGAGACGTCCCCCGAACGACTCCCCAGGAGCACCGATGAACCTCACCCGCACAGCCTCCAGCACCGCCCTCGCCGTCGAGGGCCTCACCCGCACGTACGGCGACGGCGACGCCACCATCACCGCCCTCGCCGGCATCGACCTCGCCTTCGCACGCGGCAGCTTCACCGCCGTGATGGGCCCCTCCGGCTCGGGGAAGTCGACCTTCCTCTCCTGCGCCGCCGGCCTCGACCGCCCCACGTCGGGGCGGGTCCTGATCGGCGGGGAGGACGTCACCGACTGGGACGAGGAGCGCCGGACCCGGCTGCGCAGGGAGCGGATCGGCTTCGTCTTCCAGGGCTTCCACCTGCTGCCGTACCTCTCCGCCGCCCAGAACGTCGCCCTCCCCGCCCGTCTCGCTGGCCGGAAGCCGGACCGGGCCCGGGTCCGCGGGCTCCTCGAGCGGGTCGGCCTCGGCGACCGCACCCACCACCTGCCCGGCAGCATGTCGGGCGGCCAGCAACAGCGGGTCGCGATCGCTCGAGCCCTGGCGACCGAGCCCGAGGTCGTGCTCGCCGACGAGCCGACCGGCGCCCTCGACTCCGCCACCGCGCGGGAGGTCCTCGGCCTGCTCCGCACCAGCGTGACGGAGCTGGGCCAGACGGTGGTGATGGTGACGCACGACCCGGTCGCGGCGTCGTACGCCGACGAGGTGGTCTTCCTCGTCGACGGCCGGGTCGCCGGCCGGATGAGCCACCCCACCGCCGACGCGGTGGCCGGCCAGATGGCCCACCTCGACGACCTGGTGGTGGCCCGATGAGCACGACGACCTCCCTGGCCTGGCGCAGCCTGCGCCACCGGCCGCTGGCGGCCACCGCGACCGCGCTGGCCGTGCTCCTCGGCACGACCCTGATCGGGTCCTTCGCGACGCTCACCGAGTCGTCCTTCGCGGCGAGCGGGACCGACGCCGACACCCTCGTCGTCCTCGGCGCGGTCGTCGGCGGCTGGGGCACGCTGATCGTGCTCTTCTCCGTCGCCTCGACGGTCGGCATCACCACGACGCATCGGGCGAGCGAGATCGGCCTGCTGCGCACCATCGGCGCCACGCCGCGCCAGGTCCGCCGACTGGTGGTCCGCGAGACCGCCGTCGTGGCCGGCCTCGCGGCGGTGCTCGGTGCCCTGGTGGCCAGCGTCTCGGGCCACGCCCTGTTCGCGCTCATCCGCTCCGGCGGGCTGGTCACCGACCACACCCGGTACGACGCCGGACCGGCCTCCGTGGGCGCCGCCGCCCTGCTGGTGCTGCTCGCCTCCGGGGTCGCCACGTCGCTGGCCGCGCGCCGCGCGACCCGCGGCCCGGCCGGCGTGCTGGTCCGTGAGGCGTCCGCCGAGCAGGGCCGGATGCGCTGGTGGCGGGTCGCCGCGGCCGTGGTGCTCATCGGCTACGGCATCGCGATGGCGGTGATCACGGTCGCGGTGACCGCGCACGACGACGACCCCTACGCCGCGATGTCGACCAGTGGCTCGAGCTCGATCCTCGTCGGTGTCGGGCTGGCCGTGCTGGCGCCCGTGCTGCTGCGCTGGCTGGCGACCCCGGCCGGGCTGCTGGTCGGCCGGGCGGGCGCGAGCGGCCACCTGGCGTCGTACAACACCGCCCGGAGGGCGCACCTGCTCGCCGGCGTCCTGGCGCCGGTCGTCGTGCTCACCTCGGCCGCGGTCGGGACTCTGCTCCTGGTGGACATCGACACCCGCACCCTGCCGGCCGGCACGCCCGACAGCGACACCATCAACCTGCTCAACAACGTCGTCGTCGGGATGCTCTCGCTGTTCGCCGCGATCATGGTCGTCAACGCGTTCGTGGCCACCGTCGCGCACCGGCGCGAGGAGCTGCACCGTCTCCACCTGCTCGGCGCCACCCCGCGCCAGGTCGAGCGGTCCGTGGTCGCCGAGGCCGGCATCGTGGCCGCGATCGGTGTGCTGCTGGGCACGATGGCAGCGCTCACGACGGTGGTGCCCTTCGCGATCGCGCGGCACGAGGGCGCCGTACCGGACGGTGGCCTGTGGATGGTCCCGACGGTCGTCGCCGCGGTGGTGGCGCTCACCCTCGCCGCCGCGCGCACCTCCGTGCGGACCCAGCGTCGTGCCCAGGCGGTCGGACGATGACAGACTTCACGACGATGCAGATCCTCGCGCCGGTCCGACTCGGGAAGCCGCTCGACGTCACCGTCGACGGCGTCCTCGACCGGCTGCGCCTGACGCTGGTCTCCGCCGGGTACGCCGCCTCGTTCGTCCCGAGCCTCGTGCTCGCGATCGGGAGCGTGCTCTGCCTCGCCCTCGGGCCGGCCCTCGGCCTCGGCATCCTGCTGGCCCAGCTCGTGGTCCCCGCGACGGCGGGGCTGACGGCGGCGCACCGCGAGGTCAGCGGCCGGCTGCTCGGCACGGAGATCCGGGCGGGCTACGCCGGCTCGGCCCGCGGCCTGCGGTGGATGCGCGACCCGGCCCGGTGGCGCAACGTCGGCTTCCTGTGGTTCTCCGCGTCGGGCGGGTTCGCGATGTCGCTGCTCCCGGTCGCGCTGCTGACGATGCCGCTGACCTGGCTGGTCCTCGCGGTCACGGCGTCGGGCTGGATCTGGCTGGTCCTGCTGGTGCTCAGCGGCCCCGCGCTGGTCGCGTGGTGGTTCGTCACCCCGCCGCTGGTGCGGGCCCGCGCCTTGGCCGAGCGGGCCATGCTCGGTGGCTCGCGGGTCGCCCGGCTCGAGGAGCGGGTCGAGCGGGTGGAGGTGTCGCGGGCCGAGACCCTCGACCACTCGGCCGCCGAGGTCCGCCGCATCGAGCGCGACCTGCACGACGGCGCCCAGGCCCGGATCGCCTCGGTCGGCATGAGCGTGGGCCTCGCCGAGAAGCTCGTCCACACCGACCCCGAGGCCGCCGCGGCACTGCTGCGCGAGGCCCGCGAGACCACGATGGACGCCCTCGACGACCTGCGCAGCGTGGTGCGGGGGATCCACCCGCCCGTGCTCGCCGACAAGGGCCTGTCCGGCGCGATCGAGGCGCTGGCGTTGGCGCTGCCGGTCCCCACCTCGGTGGCGGTCGACGCCGGGCGGCTGCCGGCGCCGGTCGAGTCGGCGGCCTACTTCGCCGTCGCCGAGTGCCTCGCCAACACGGTCAAGCACGCCGCCGCGACCCGCGCCTGGGTCACCGGCCGGTACGACGGCGAACGCCTCCGCATCACCGTCGGCGACGACGGCCGCGGCGGTGCCGACGCCCACGGGTCCGGCCTGTCCGGGGTGGCCCGGCGCCTCGACGCCTTCGACGGCGACCTCCGGGTGCTCAGCCCGGCGGGCGGTCCGACCCTCGTGGAGCTGGAGGTCCCGTGCCGAACCCCCTGACGACGCAGCCCCTGCGGGCCGTCCTCGCCGAGGACCAGGCGCTGCTCCGCGTCGGCCTGACCCGGATCCTCGAGGCCGGGGGGATCGAGGTGGTCGAGGCGGTCGACAACGCGCCCTCGCTCGCCCGGGCGCTGGCCCGCGACGACATCGACATCGCGGTGGTCGACGTACGGCTCCCCCCGACGCACACCACCGAGGGCCTCGAGGCGGCGACGGCCGTGCGTGCGGCCCGCCCGGCGTTCCCGGTGCTGGTGCTCAGCCAGTGGGTCGAGCCGTTGTACGCCCGGCAGCTGCTCGCCGGGGGAGAGGGCTCGATCGGGTACCTCCTCAAGGACCGGGTCGCCGACGTCGACGCCTTCCTCGCCGCGGTCCAGCAGGTCGCCGGAGGCGGCACCGTCCTCGACCCGGAGGTGGTCGCCGCGCTCGTCTCGGCACGCAGCCGACCGCTCGACCGGCTGACCGAGCGCGAGCGCGAGGTGCTCACCCTGATGGCCGAAGGTCGCTCCAACGCGGCCATCGCGGCGCGGATGGTGGTCACCGAGAAGGCCGTCGGCAAGCACACCAACAACATCTTCACCAAGCTCGACCTGCCCCAGGCCTCCGACGACAACCGGCGGGTCCTGGCGGTGCTGGCCTGGTTGGACGGGCAGTGACGGCTTGTAACTCGGTGTTCGGGTGGTCTGCCACGGTCTGGTGACTGGTCAGGAGACCGTGCCAGATGCCGTTCGACCCCGGTGGACGCACGAACACCGAGTTACAAGCCGCCAGCCGCCGGGCGCGACCCGCGGACGCGGTCGAGCACCGCGGCGTCCTAGTGTGGGCCCGTGACCGAACTGACCGTCATCGTCCTCGCCGCCGGCGGGGGCACCCGGATGAAGTCCAAGACCCCCAAGGTGCTCCACCGCATCGGCGGGCGCAGCATGATCGGCCACGTGCTGACCGCGGTCGGCACCCTCGAGCCGGCCCGCGTCGTCACCGTGGTCGGCCACCAGCGGGAGCTGGTCGGTCCGCACGTCAGCGAGCTCCGTCCCGACGCCGTGCTTGCCGTGCAGGAGGAGCAGCTCGGCACCGGCCACGCCGTGCGCATCGCACTGGAGGCGCTCGACGTACCTCCTCGGGAGGGCACGGTCCTCATCGCGTACGGCGACACGCCGCTCCTCGCGGGCGAGACGCTCCAGGCGTTCGCGGCCTCCCACCGGGCGGCCGGCGCCGCGGTCAGCATCCTCAGCGGCATCGTCGCGAACCCGCACGGCTACGGCCGGATCGTCCGTGACGAGGCGGGCGTCGTGCAGGCGATCGTCGAGGAGAAGGACGCCTCCGAGGAGGAGCGCGCGATCCGCGAGATCAACTCCGGGATCCTCGCCTTCGACGCCGCCTTCCTCCTCGAGGCCATCGGCCGGATCGGCAACGACAACGCCAAGGGCGAGTACTACCTCACCGACGCGATCGGCCTGGCCCGCGCCGACGACCTGACCGTCGCCGCCCACGCCGTCGACGACGCGCTGCAGACCGAGGGCGCCAACGACCGGGTCCAGCTCGCCGAGCTCGGCCGCGAGCTCAACCGCCGCATCGTCACCCGCTGGATGCAGGCCGGGGTCACCGTGATGGACCCCGCCACCACGTGGATCGACGCCGACGTCGTGCTCGCGCAGGACGTCACGATCCTGCCCGGCACCCAGCTGCTCGGCGCGACCGTCGTCGCCGAGGACGCGGTGATCGGCCCCGACACCACGCTGGAGGACTGCGAGATCGGCGCCGGCGCGCGGGTGGTGCGCACCCACGGCCAGCTCGCCGTCATCGGCGCCTCCGCGACGGTCGGCCCGTTCGCCTACCTCCGCCCCGGCACCGAGCTCGGCGCGAAGGGCAAGATCGGCACCTTCGTCGAGACCAAGAACGCCAAGATCGCCGACGGCGCCAAGGTCCCGCACCTGTCGTACGTCGGCGACGCCGAGATCGGCGAGGGCACCAACATCGGCGCCGGCACGATCTTCGCCAACTACGACGGCGTCAACAAGCACCGCACGGTCGTCGGCAAGCACGCCCGGACCGGCTCCAACAACACCTTCGTCGCCCCGGTGACGATCGGCGACGGCGCCTCCACGGGCGGCGGCACGGTCGTCCGGAGGGACGTCCCGGCCGGCGCGCTGGCCGTCAGCGGCGGTCCCCAGCGCAACCTGGCAGGGTGGGTCGCGTCACGTCGCGCCGGCACTGCGCAGGCGGAGGCCGCGGGCGCCGTACCGGGTGAACAGTCCGAAAACGGTCAGGGACTTGGGGGCGACCCCGGCGAGCAGGCAGAATCCTAGGCAGCACCTTCGGCGACCAGGGGAGTCACGCGCGTGAGCGGTCTGAAGAAGACGACTGAGAAGAACCTGATGGTCTTCTCCGGCCGGGCACACCCCGAGCTGGCGACCGAGGTCGCGGAGATCCTCGACCAGCAGCTGGTCCCGACCGACGCGCGGGAGTTCGCCAACGGCGAGATCTACATCCGCTACGAGGAGTCGGTCCGCGGCTGCGACGCCTTCGTCATCCAGAGCCACACCACTCCGATCAACGAGTGGATCATGGAGCACCTGATCATGGTCGACGCGCTCAAGCGCGCCTCGGCCAAGCGGATCACGGTCGTCATGCCGTTCTGGGGCTACAGCCGTCAGGACAAGAAGCACCGCGGCCGCGAGCCCATCTCGGCGCGCCTGATGGCCGACCTGTTCAAGACGGCCGGCGCCGACCGGATCATCACGGTCGACCTGCACGCCGACCAGCTCCAGGGCTTCTTCGACGGCCCGGTCGACCACCTGATGGCGCTGCCGCTCCTGACCGACTACATCAAGCAGAAGTACGGCGACCAGGAGCTCGCCGTCGTCTCGCCGGACGCCGGCCGCATCAAGGTCGCCGAGCGCTGGGCCGCGCGCCTGGGCGGCGCGCCGCTGGCGTTCATCCACAAGACCCGTCGTACCGACGTCGCCAACGAGGTCGTCGCCAACCGCGTCGTCGGTGACGTGAAGGGCAAGATCTGCGTCCTCACCGACGACATGATCGACACCGGCGGCACGATCGTGAAGGCCGCTGACGCGCTGATGGCCGAGGGCGCCGCCGGGGTGATCATCGCCGCGACCCACGCGATCCTCTCCGACCCCGCCGTCGACCGCCTGAAGAACAGCGTCGCCACCGAGGTCGTCATCACCAACACGCTCCCCGTCCCGCCGGAGAAGCAGTTCGACAAGCTCACCACGCTGTCGATCGCTCCGCTGGTCGCCCGGGCGATCCGCGAGGTCTTCGAGGACGGCTCCGTCACCTCGATGTTCGACGGCCACGCGTAGCGGAATCGCCGTTCCGTTTTGTTGCGGTTTGGGACCAATCCGCAACATTTCGGGTCCGCGAGCTGCGGTTCCTGCCCAATCGGCGGGGGTCTGGTCGCGCCTCAGGCCCCATCGAGGGAACGTACGAACGCGCCGAACCCTGGCAGCGTGAACCGCACCAGGCCGTGACCCACGGGTTCGATCACGCCTTTCTCGATGAGGCGCTCCCGGGGCGCGCTGATCGACCGTGAGTCGCGGCCCATGCCGGCCGCGATCGCCGCGCGGGTCACGTTGTCGGTGCCGGCCGCGGCCATCGCGGCGAGGAACGACTGCTCGGTCGGGGTCGCGGCACCCCATCGGGCGCGGTGCATCGCGGTGAGCTGCTCCCGCGCGGCCGGCAGGCCTCGCCGTACGTCGGGCAGACCGAGCCGGTCGCCGGCAGCCGGCCGGGCGGCGTCCCAGGTGCTGCTGCCGATCAGCTGCAGCAGGTAGGGGTAGCCCCGCGCCTCGGTGACGATGGCGGTCAGTGCGCCGTCGGTCCACGACACCCCGGCAGCCTCGGCCGGCGCGGTGAGCACCGCCCGGGCGTCGGCCTCGTTGAGGACGTCGAGTGGGACGAAGGTGCTGCGCTCTCCGAAGGTGGCGGCCCGGGTCAGCGCCTCGGGCGTGACGGGCAGGCCGGCGGCGACGGCGGCGAGCGGGTTCTCCGTGCGCTCGCCGTCGAGGTTCTGCAGGGTGTTCAGCAGCACCGACATCTCGTCGGCCGAGGCGGTGTGCAGCTCGTCGAGCAGGAGCAGCAGCCCGGCCCCGCCGCGCTCGCGCACCGCCGTGGCCGCGTCGTGGAGCAGTCCCTCGAGCACCCCGATGGCGGCGTACGGCGGTGCCGTGGTCTCCCGGCGGGACAGCTCGGCCTGCACCTTCGCCCCGGGCAGCCCGACCTCGACCGTGAGCCGCTCGAGCTGGCCGCGCCAGCGGTGGCCCGCGGCGCCGGCGGGGACCGCGTCGGCCTGCTCGAGCGCGCGGCCCACCTTGTGGGCGATCTCCGCGAGCACCGGCTGCTGGCGTGAGCAGGCGACCCACGCGGTGACGAAGCCGGACTCGATCGCCCGCCGTTGGCCGGCCCGGAGCAGCGAGGTCTTGCCGATGCCGCGGGGCGCGTGGAAGACGAGGAGTGGTCCCCCGAGCTCACCGAACGACTGGACCCGGGCGAGCCGGTCCTCGATCCGCCGCATCTCGGCGGTGCGACCGGCCAGGATCCGCGGCACCTGGCCGGGGGTGTACGGGTTGTCCGGCACGACGGCCTCCACGTGATACGTCTTGATACTTCGCCCAAGTATAAGGAAGTATCCGACGGAATCGGCGTGGCTCAGCCCCGGGTCGGCACCGCCGCGAGCCCCTCGCCCTCGACCAGCGCGCGGTCCGGCTCGCGTCCCGACGCCAGCATCAACAGCTCCTGCACCGGCCCGCGCACCTCGGGCCCCGTGCCGCGCGACCAGTCGACGTCGGTCGCGACCAGCCGGATGCTCCGCACCAGCCTGCCCGTCCCCATCAGGGGAGCGAGGCGTCGTACCCGGTCGGCGGCGACGGCGGCGGCCTCGGGCGCCATGGCGCGGGTGCGGCCGAGCGGCCGGACGATGTCCTGGTGGTGGAGGAGGGCGTCGATCAGCGGCTCGACCGACGTGGTCGTGGGCACGTGGCGGGTGCTGGCGGCGTACCTCTCGAAGTCGCCGAGGATGCTCTCGCGGGTCTCCCGTGCGCCGAGCCGCTTCACCTCGCGGAAGATCATCGTGTTGTAGCCGCGGCCGAGGTTGCGCGCGGTCAGCCCGGCCATCTGGCCCCACCCGATCTGCGGGTTCGAGATCACGTGGGCCGCGACGTCGTGGACCGTCCAGCCGGGGCAGAGCGAGTCGTGGGCCCAGTCGGCGGCGTCGAGCTCGGCGAGGGTGGCGGCGAGGGCGGCACGCTCGGCGTGGATGTGGGCCCAGATCGCAGCCTTGTCCATGACTCCTCCAGATGGTCAGCTGTCCTGACTGATATGGTCAGTCGTCCTGACCAGTTCGTCAACCCCGAGGAGGCACGGTGGCCGGACCGCACCCGGGGCTGCTGATGTTCATCGGCGCCCGGTACGTCGAGCAGCGGGTCAGTGACGCCGTCCTCGCCGCCGGCTACGACGACCTGACCCCCGCGATGGGCCGTGCGGCCGCCCGGCTGAGCGACGACGGGATCCGCGTCACCGAGCTGGCCGAGCAGGCGCGGATCACCAAGCAGAGCGCCAGTGTGCTGGTCGACCAGCTCGAGCGGGCCGGGTACGTCGAGCGCGTCCCCGACCCGTCCGACGCCCGCGCGCGGCTGGTGGTGATCGCTCCGCGGGGCAGGGCCGTGCAGCAGGTCGCGCGACGTACCGAACGCGCGATCGAGCGGGAGTGGGCCGCGCACCTGGGGCCCGAGCGGATGGCCGCACTCCAGGACGCCCTGCTCGCGCTGCGCGAGATCACCGATCCCTTCGCGTGACGCTCGGCGACGATTTCCTCGAGCGACGGCTCCGCGAGTAGTCTCTTCAGGTTGCCTCGGCGAGGGAGCTCCCGCTTCTGTGACTCCGTGATCGACTGGGCCGGCACGTCTTCTGACCGCCGCGCGCCCTGCCGATCATCGGGCCAGGGAAGCGCGGCGCTCCTGTCTCCGGGGCCGCGTACCCGACACAGACGAGCCAGGAGTTTCCCCATGAGCACCGAGAAGATCACCGCCGAGCTGCGCACCGAGTTCGGCAAGGGCGCCGCCCGCCGTACCCGCCGCGAGGGCAAGATCCCCGCCGTCATCTACGGCCACGGCAACGACCCGATCCACGTCTCCCTCCCGGGCCACGACACCATGATGGCGATCAAGCACGGTGGCGCGAACGCGCTCCTCGAGCTCGACATCGACGGCACCTCGCAGCTCGCGCTGACCAAGGCCGTCCAGGTCGACGCCGTGCGCCGCGTCCTCGAGCACGTCGACTTCGTCGCCGTCGTCCGTGGCGAGAAGGTCACCGTCGACGTCCCCGTCGTCATCGTGGGCGAGGCCGCCAACGGCACCCTGGTCGTCACCGAGAACACCACGGTCCAGGTCGAGGCCGAGGCCACCCACATCCCCGAGCAGTTCGAGGTCAACCTCGACGGCGCCGAGGCCGGCACCCAGTTCCTCGCCGGCCAGCTGGAGCTGCCGTCGGGCACGACCCTGCTGACCGACCCCGAGACCCTGGTCGTCAACGTCACCGAGCAGCAGGCCGAGGAGCCCGCCGCTGAGTCCGCCGAGGGCGACGCCGAGGCTCCGGCCGCTGACGCCGGCGAGGCCGCCGAGGGTGGCGACAGCGAGTGACCCTCAGCCGGCTCAGGTGGTTCCTGGGCCGACTGATCTCCCCGGCGCGGTCCTCCGCGCCGGGGAGTTCCGCGTCTCCCGCGGAATCTGATGGATCTGCCGAATCCGCCGAACCCGACGACTGGAGCGACGACGTGACCGACACCGACGTCTGGCTCGTGGTCGGCCTCGGCAACCCCGGGCCGTCGTACGCCGGGCACCGCCACAACATCGGCTACCTGGTGGTCGACGAGCTCGCGTCCCGCATGGGCAGCGGGTTCCGGGCCCACAAGACCGGCCGCGCCGACGTGGTGGAGGGCCGCCTCGGCGCCCCCGGGGTGGGCAGCGCGCGGGTCGTGCTGGCGAAGTCGCGTTCCTACATGAACGAGTCCGGCGGCCCCGTGAAGGCCCTGGCGACCTTCTACAAGGTCCCCGCCGAGCGGGTCATCGCGATCCACGACGAGCTCGACATCGACTTCGGCACCCTGCGCATCAAGAAGGGTGGCGGCGACAACGGCCACAACGGCCTGAAGTCGATGCGCTCCTCCCTCGGCACCGGCGACTTCTTCCGCGTCCGCGCGGGCATCGGCCGCCCCCCGGGCCGCCAGGACGTCGCCGACTTCGTGCTGTCGAACTACGGGACGACGGAGCGCAAGGAGCTGCCCTTCCAGATCGACTCCGCCGCCGACGCGGTCGAGTCGCTCATCGCCGACGGCCTCGAGAAGACCCAGCAGCGCTTCAACTCCTGATGGCGCGAGCCCGTCGCTCGTTCCTCGCGCCGCGCCGGCCGACTCCGCCGACCCGACCGTCCTGTGTCACCCGAGGGAGACCTGCGTCGGCGGACGCGGCGCATCGCTAGTCTGAGCCGGTGACTTTCGAGCCCGGTACCCCCGCTCCCGACGTCGTCGCCGACGACCACCTGTTCGCCGCCTGGCTGGCCGAGGCCGCCGGACGCCGGCTGCTGGAGGTCCGCGCCGAGGGCCTCGAGGGCAAGGAGCTCAAGGACGCCGGCGACCGCGCGGCCCACGTGCTGCTGACCGAGCTGCTGGCGACGTACCGCCCCGACGACGCGGTGCTCTCCGAGGAGGCCCTCGAGAACGCCGCCGACAAGGACGCCCGGCTCAGCGCGGCCAAGGTCTGGATCGTCGACCCGCTCGACGGCACGCGCGAGTTCTCCGAGCCGCCGCGCGACGACTGGGCGGTCCACGTGGCGCTGTGGCAGGACGGCGACCTGGTCGCCGGCGCCGTGGCCCAGCCGGAGCTGGGGGAGACGTTCAACACCGGCCGGCCGCCGGTCGTGCCGGCGCGGACGTCGGAGCGCCCGCGGATCGCCGTCTCGCGCACCCGCCCGCCGGCCTTCGTCGAGGCGCTGGCCAAGGAGCTCGACGCCGAGCTGGTGCCGATGGGCTCGGCCGGCGTGAAGATGATGTCGGTCGTGCGTGACGTGGCGGACGCCTACGTCCACGCGGGCGGCCAGTACGAGTGGGACTCGGCCGCTCCGGTGGCCGTCGCACGCGCCGCGGGCCTGTTCACCTCCCGGGTCGACGGCAGCGCGCTGGTCTACAACCAGGCCGACGTCTACCTGCCCGACGTGATCGTGTGCCGTCCCGAGCTCTCCGAGCAGATCCTCGCGTTCATCGCCGCGAACGGCACCGACTGACGGACCTTGGATGGCTGAGGGGATCGAGCAGGAGGAGCAGCGCGGGACAGGCATCGACTGGCCCGCGACCTTCGCGGGTGCGGGCGCCGCCGTCACCGTCGCGCTGCTGCTGTCGACCCTCGGCGCCGCCGGCACCCTGATCGGCGCCGCGCTCGGCAGCGTGGTCGCGACCGTCAGCACCGCCCTCTACAAGCAGGGCATCGAGTCCAGCCGGCGCCGGGTCGCCGAGGTGCAGGCCGCCGCACTCCAGCGCGAGGCCGCCCGGGGGCACCGCCACGTCGAGGCGACCGAGGTCGAGGGGGTCGGCGACGACGCGGCGCCGGATCCCGTCGCCGCGCCCGGCAACCGCTGGGCGGCGCTGCCGTGGCGGCGCCTCGCCCTCCTGGCCGCCGTCGTCTTCGTGATCGCGCTCGTCGCGATCAGCCTCATCGAGCTGCTCGCCGGCAAGAGCGTCTCGTCGATCACCGGCGGCACCGACGGCAAGGACCGGACGTCGATCGGCGGCGTCCTCGGCGGCGACACCGACGACTCCGACAAGCCCCGGCGGACCCCGACGACCGACACCGCGACCCCGACGCCGACGGAGTCCGTCAGCCCGACGGAGCCGACCACCGCACCCACGTCGGAGGCCACCCCCACCGAGTCCGGTACGCCGACCGGGACTCCGTCCGTCACCGACACGGCGACGCCGACGGAGGAACAAACCGCTACCGAGACGCCCGGGCCGTCTGACAACGTGACGCCATGACGTCGTTCATCTCCCACACCACGGTCGACTGCGCCAACGCCTACGAGCTCTCCGAGTGGTGGAAGCCCGTGCTCGGCTACGTCGACATCGACGGCGACCCCAACCTGCCCGGCCACGTCGAGTGCATGATCCGCGACCCCCACACCGGCCACCAGGTCCTCTTCATCGAGGTCCCGGAGGCCAAGTCGGTCAAGAACCGCGTGCACTTCGACCTCCGCCCGCGCGAGCGCACGCGCGACGAGGAGATCGCCTGGCTGCTGGAGTACGGGGCCACCGAGGTCGCCGACCACCGCGGCATCCACGGGCCCGGCAGCGGCTGGGTCACCTTCGCCGACCCCGAGGGCAACGAGTTCTGCGTGGTCCGCTCGATCGCCGAGCTCGAGGCGTAGTCCCGCCGTCGTCAGAACACGTTGAGCGGGCGGAACTGCACCGAGATCCGCGGCCCGGCCGACGCGACCTTCGGCACCGCGTGCTCCCACGTGCGCTGGCACGAGCCGCCCATCACGACCAGGTCGCCGTGGCCCATCTCGACGGCGAAGGCCTCCGCGCGCCGCTCGGGGTCCCGCGGGCGCAGGTGCAGCCGGCGCGGGTCGCCGAGCGAGACGATCGCGACCATGGTGTCGTGGGTCGAGCCGCGGCCGATGGTGTCGCCGTGCCACGCGACGCTGTCGCGCCCGTCGCGGTAGTAGCAGCAGCCGGCCGTGCGGAAGGGCTCGCCGAGCTCGTCGGCGTACCGGGTGGAGAGCTCGTCACGAGCCGCGGCC
The DNA here is from genome assembly GCF_001428825.1 of Nocardioides sp. Root240. Classification (GTDB taxonomy): domain Bacteria; phylum Actinomycetota; class Actinomycetes; order Propionibacteriales; family Nocardioidaceae; genus Nocardioides. The sequence continues at coordinate 201,177 of NZ_LMIT01000015.1, forward strand.
AGCCGGGGGTGGGGCAGCTCCTCGCCGATCATGTAGGTGTAGACGAGTCGCGGCACCTCGACCACGCGGTCGTACATCGCCCGTCGCTCCGCCCGCCAGGGCACGTCGCGCACGAGCGTGGCGAACACGTCGTCGGCGTCCGGCAACCAGTTGCGTGCGACGTCGACCCAGGCGCCGCCGCTCAGGGGGCGTCGCTCGACCGGCGCGTGGTCGGTGGCGGGGGCGTCGAACAGGCTGCTCTGGAAGTCGACCGACATGGACTCAGCCTACGCCGCCTTCGAACAGGTGTTCGCATCGTTTTAGAGGTGTCGCGGACGTGCAAATGTTTCGTCATTCGCGGGACGGCCGGTCCTGCGCGTCCCTAGCCTCACCTCGTGGCAGCAGTTCGGAGCAGTACGACGGGGCGGTCGCTGAAGCACGTGGCCATCCGGGAGTACGTGCGGGACCTGGTCCGCGACCGTGCCCCCGGGACGCCGGCCCCGTCCGAGCGTGAGCTCGTCGACCGGTTCGGTGTCGCCCGGATGACGGTGCGCCAGGCGCTCGACGCCCTGGTGGGCGAGGGGGTGCTCGAGCGGCACCCGGGACGCGGCACGTTCGTGGCCGGTCCTCGTCGTAGCGCGACCGGGGTCGTGGGCTTCACCGAGGACATGGCCCTGCGTGGACGCGCCGTGGAGACCCGCACGCTGCTGGCGGAGGTCGTGCCCGCGGGGGAGCAGCTCGCGGGCGTGTTCCGCGTCCGGCCGGACGAGCTGCTGGTGCGCTGGGTCCGGCTGCGCCTCGGTGACGGCCGCCCGGTCTGCCTGTCCGACACCTACCTGCCCGAGGCGCTCGTCCCCGACCTCGCGGCGCACCTCCCCGCCAGCCTGTACGACGAGCTGGCGGCCCGCGGCCACCGGCCCACCTGGGCCGAGGACACCGTCACGGCGGCCCCGGCGTCGGACGACGAGGCGTCGCTGCTCGAGATCGCGCCCGGGTCGCCGGCCCTGCGGCTGACCCGCCGCGCGCTGTGGGACGAGACCGTCGTCGAGCTGACCCGGTCGGTGCTGCGCGGCGAGGACCACGTGCTGCACCTGCAGTTCCGCGGCTGACGGGTCAGAGCGGCGCGAGACCGCCCAGCGGGGCGACGGTCGCGCCCGACTCCTCGCAGACCCACTGCGGGTCCGGGCCCCCGAGGTCAGGGTCGACGTGAAGCGCGTGCACCGGCCCGTCCTCGCACAGCGCGCACACCGGCCAGAGGCCGTCGCGCTGGTCGCGACCGAACAGGTCCGCCAGCGCGTCCTGCAGGTCCTGGGCGATCAGGCCGGCGATGTACGGCGCCCCCTCGGCCCACTGCTCGAGCCACCAGCGGCGCTCGGCGCAGGCCTCCTCCAGCAGGTTCACCGATGCCGGTGTGGCGAGTGCGCGGGCGCCCAGGTCGGCCAGCACCTGCGCTCGGGCCACGAAGATCACGCTGTCGTCCACAGGCCCATTGTGCGGGGGTTTGCCAACCGGACGGTCCCGGGCAGACGGCGGCGCATGACCGACGACACCGCCATCACCTCCTGGGCCGGCCTGGCCGCGCTCGACTTCGCCATGGGCCACCTGGCCGACGACCTGCGGGCGACCACGGACCACGCCCGGCAGTGGGTGTGCCAGCGCGACGGCTTCGAGCCGAGCCCGGTCTGCCTGCTCCGACCACTCGCCGCGCTGATGGACGTGCTGGCCGACGGCTTCCTCGCCCTCGAGGAGCGGGCGCTGGCCGACTGGGCGTCGTTGCGGGCAGGGCTGGGGCAGTTCTCCGACGAGCTGCAGCACCTCGATGACGCCGTGGCGGACGCCTTCGGGGCGGTGGCGTGATGGCGCTGCCCGTGCCGGCCCTCGGCGCCGAGGTGCTGCGCCACGATGCGGAGTTCCGCGCGCTCGACGCGACCTTCGGCGAGCTTCGCGACGTGGTCAACCGCGGTGTCGACGCGCTCTGCGCGCTGGGCATCGACCTGCCCCGGCTTCCTGAGGGCAGTCTCGACGAGCTGCTCGTGCTGCCGTTGACCGGCGACCACCGGCGGATCCGGCAGAACGCCGAGGCGGTGCGTCAGGTCGCGGACGCGCTCGGCGACTACGCCCGATCGACCGCGGGGCTGGCGGTGGCGGTCGACCCCCGGTGGAGCGGTGCGGCCGCGGCGTCGTACCTGGTGCGGGTGGGGCGGCACGCCGCCGTCGCGCAGGGCTGCGCGGAGCTGGTGCGGGCGGTGGCGCCGGCGTTCGAGGAGGTGGCCGAGGGCAGCGAGCGGATCGCGGTCGAGGTCGAGGAGCTCGTCGTCGAGCTCGTCGAGAAGGCTCGCCGGCTCGCGACGCGCCTGCTCGCGCGGGTGTCCGGTCCGCTCGGGTGGGGGGTGCTCGCCGCCGACGTCGCGCTGCACGGCATCGACGCCGTCACCGACCTGGTCGACGACGTCCGACGCCTCGTCGCGATCATCGAGCGGCTGACGGCGATGCAGGGCGAGGTCGAGGCCTGGGTCGAGGAGCAGCGCGCCCGGCTGGAGGCGCTGCGCGAGGTCGCCGACGTCGCCCGGGGGCTCGCCGCGTGAGGCCGGCCTAGGCCGAGACCGAGGCCGCCAGCGACTCGAGCTCCCGGGCCAGGTTCGCCCGCGCGGGCGCCTCCCAGGTCGCGATGCCGTGGGCGGTGTGGAAGAGCTGCGGCTTCTCGGCGAGCTGGCGCAGCACGTCGGCGCGGCCGGCCGAGAACACGTCGTCGGGCAGGTGCGCGTACTCCTTGCGCACGGCCGCGACGTACTCCTCGTAGCGCCCCGCCGGCGCCGCGAGGATCGAGAGGTCCGCGTCGGTCAGTGCGCAGCCGTTGGCGTCGCCCGGCTCCGGACGGTGCTGCTCGGTGAGCCGGACCAGCCGGACCACCTCGGCGAGGGTCACGTCGTCGACGTGGGGCGCGAGCGCCTCCTCCGCCCACGAGGCCGAGCGCTCCTCGGCGTCCCGCTCGCCGTCGTAGACGGCGTCGTGGAACCAGGCCGCCAGCTGCACCGGCACCCGGTCGTAGGCCGTGCCGGCGGCCGCCAGCTCGTCGAGCCGCGCGAGCACGTCGCGCAGGTGGCCGACGCCGTGGTGGCCGCGGGTGGGCTCGGCGTACGCCGCCAGCACCTCCGCGCGCAGCGGGTCGGCGCCGGTCAGCGGCCAGGGCAGGTCGAGATGGTCGTCCTCCATCAGGACATTCAAACCGACCGCCCCGGCCGCTGTCACCGGGCCCCCGGGTTTCGGGGGCTCAGTCACCCTTCACATTGACGATCGGGCGCAGCACGTGCCGGACCTCGGCGAGGTCTGCCGCGTCGGCCATCACCCGGTCGATGTCCTTGTGGGCCGCCGGGATCTCGTCGATCAACGCGTCCGTGTCGCGGTACTGATCCCCGCCATCGCCTCCCGCAGCTGCTCGCGGGTGAAGCTCTGGCGGGCCTTCGTGCGCGAGTACTCACGCCCCGCGCCGTGCGGCGCGGAGTCGAGGGCAACCCGGTTGCCGAGCCCGCTGACGACGTACGACGCCGTGCCCATCGCCCCCGGGACCAGGCCCGGCCGTCGGGGTCGTATCGCAGGATTTCCGGTCTCCCTGTCTCGGGAGTTTCACCGGCCGGCCGGTGTTTCTCCCGTGCTTGGACGACGAAACTCACGCCTGGACGAGGAAACTTCGTCGTCCAAGCGTGAGTTTCACCGGCCGGCCGGTGAAACTCACCTCGGCGCCAGTTCAGACCACCGGCACGTTGGCGAGCGCCTCCGCGAGCGCGGCGTCCGACAGCGGGTCGTCCTCGAGGTTCCCGGAGAGGTACGTCGCGTACGCACCCAGCTCGAGCAGGCCGTGCCCGCTCAGCCCGACGACGATCACGGGCGAGGCGCCGGTCTCGGCGGCGGCCAGTGCCTCGCGTCGTACCTGGGCGAGGGCGTGGGACGACTCGGGCGCCGGGACGATGCCCTGCGTGCGCGCGAACTCGACGGCTGCGTCGAAGCACTCGTTCTGGTGCAGCGCCACCGCGTCGATGTGGCCCTGGTCGGCGGCGTGCGAGACCAGCGGAGCCATGCCGTGGTAGCGCAGGCCGCCGGCGTGGATGGGCGACGGGACGAAGTCGTGGCCCAGGGTGTGCATCTTCATCAGCGGGGTGAGGCCGGCGGTGTCGCCGAAGTCGTAGCGGTACTCGCCACGCGTGATCGTGGGGCACGAGCTCGGCTCGACCGCGAGGATGCGCGGCGACTGGTTGCCGGCGAGCTTCTCCCGCAGGAACGGGAAGGCCAGCCCGGCGAAGTTCGAGCCGCCGCCCGCGCACCCGACGACGAGGTCGGCACCGGTCTCGCCGGCCTTGGCGAGCTGGCGCAGCGCCTCCTCGCCGATGACCGTCTGGTGGAGCAGCACGTGGTTGAGAACCGAGCCGAGGGCGTACTTGGCGCCCGGGTCCTGTGCCGCGACCTCGACCGCCTCGGAGATCGCGATGCCGAGCGAGCCCGGGTGGTCCTCCGCGAACGCCTTGCCCGACTCGGTGAGCCGGCTGGGGGAGCGGTGGACCTTGCCGCCGAACACCTCGATCAGCGTGCGCCGCTGCGGCTTGGTGTCGTACGACGCCCCGACCTGCCAGACCTCGCACTCGACGCCGAACAGCGCGGCGGCGTACGACAGCGCGGTGCCCCACTGGCCGGCGCCGGTCTCGGTCGTGAGCCGGGTGATCCCGTTGATGCTGTTGTAGTAGACCTGCGGCACCGCGGTGTTGACCTTGTGCGAGCCGGCGGGGGAGACGCCCTCGTACTTGTAGTAGATCCGCGCGCTGGTGCCGAGCTTCTGCTCCCAGCGGCGGGCCCGGTAGAGGGGTGAGGGCCGGTACTGGCGGTAGACGTCGAGGACGGGCTCGGGGATCGCGACGTACCGCTCGCCGGTGACCTCCTGCGCGATCAGCTCCGGCGGGAACAGCGGCGCCAGGTCGTCGGGTCCGACCGGCTCCCGGGTGCCCGGGTGCAGCGGCGGGGGCGGCGGCACCGGCAGGTCGGCCACGATGTTGTACCAGTGGGTCGGCTGCTCGTCCGGGTCGAGGGTGTACGTCACCTGGTCGCTCATCGGGGGCCTCTCGGTGGGGGGCGGGGGGACTTCGGATCCTAGGATCGGACGATGATCTCGGGATCCCCTCGCCGCCTCGCGTTCCACATCGTGGTTGTCCTGGCGGCAGCCCTCGTCCTCTGGACCGGCGATCCGGACCGGCTCATGACCGTCCTGGCCGGCGTCGTCATCGCCTTCAACCTGGTCGGCGTCGTCCGGGAGCTGCTCCCGAGGTCGAACCCGGCGGCGGACTAGGGCAGGATTCGACTCGTGAGTGCTGACGACGCCCGGGCCGAGCTCCACCGACTCCGGTCGAGCATCGACAACCTCGACGCCGCCCTCGTGCACCTGCTGGCCGAGCGCTTCAAGTGCACCGAGCAGGTCGGCCGACTCAAGGCGAGCGCGGGCATGCCGCCCGCCGACCCGGCCCGCGAGGCCGTGCAGATCGCCCGGCTGCGCTCGATGGCGGAGAGCTCCGGCCTCGACCCGCACTTCGCGGAGTCGATCCTCAACGTGATCATCGCGGAGGTCATCCGCAACCACGAGCAGTTCGCCGAGGACGCCGAGGACACCGGCGCCTGAGACCGGAACTCGCTCGCCCACGCCTCCTTCCGGTGGTAGCAAAGGAGGGGTGAACCCCACTCCCGACGGCACCGAGGTCCTTCGTCGGTTCTTCTCGACGGAGGGCCGCCTGGTCGACATGCCCACCCGACGCGCGAAGCGGCTGGTGGTGCTGGACCACGTCGCGCAGCGCTTCGAGCCGGGCCGTCGCTACGGCTGGCGCGAGGTCGACGAGGTGCTGCACGAGGTCCACGACGACCATGCGGCGCTGCGCCGCTACCTCGTCGACGAGGGCTTCCTGACCCGCGAGGACGACGTCTACTGGCGCAGCGGGGGAACGGTCGACCTCTGACGCCGGGGGTTCCCCGGTTCGCCGTCGGCGAACGCCGGAACATCCCCAACCCGGAATGCATTGGAAGGTTCATGACGAACCCGATCAACCTCCCCGTGCTCTTCCTCTCCGATGTGGTGGTGCTCCCCGGGATGGTGGTGCGGGTCGAGCTCGACGAGCCCGCCCGAGCCGCCATCGACGCCGCCCAGCTGGCCTCCCGCGAGAGCGGCGAGGCGACCCGTGTCCTGGTCGCTCCCCGTCTCGAGGACCGCTACGCGTCGTACGGCGTCGTGGCCACCGTCGAGAAGGTCGGCCGCTTCGCCGGCGGCGAGCCCGCTGCCGTGCTCAAGGCGGGCGGCCGCGCCCGCATCGGCAGCGGCGTCACCGGTCCCGGCGCGGCGCTGTGGGTCGAGGTCGAGGAGGCCGACGCCGGCCCGATCGACGACGACGTGCAGGCCCTGGCCGACGAGTACCGCCAGCTGGTGGTGGGCCTGCTGCAGCGTCGTGAGGCGTGGCAGGTCGCCGATCAGGTGGCCCGGATCGAGGACCCGGCGACGCTGGCCGACACGGCCGGCTACGCGCCCTACCTCTCCGACGACCGCAAGCGTCAGCTGCTCGAGACCCCCGAGGTCCGTGAGCGGCTGCGGCTGCTGGTCGAGTGGACCCGCGACCACGTCGCGGAGTCCGAGGTCAGTGACAAGATCGACGCCGACGTGCGCGAGTCGCTGGAGAAGAACCAGCGTGAGTTCCTGCTGCGCCAGCAGCTCGCCGCGATCCGCAAGGAGCTCGGTGAGGGCGACGCGGAGGGCGGCGACGACTACCGCGCCCGCGTGGAGGCGGCCGACGTCCCCGACGCCGTCCGCGAGGCAATGCTCCGCGAGGTCGACAAGCTGGAGCGCGCCAGCGACCAGAACCCCGAGGCGGGCTGGATCTGCACCTGGCTCGACACCGTGCTCGACCTGCCCTGGTCCGTGCGCACGGAGGACGACACCGACATCGCCGCCGCGCGCGCGGTGCTCGACGCCGACCACCACGGTCTGGACGAGGTCAAGGACCGGATCACGGAGTACCTCGCCGTCCGGGCTCGCCGTGCGGAGCGGGGGCTCGAGGTCGTCGGCGGTCGCGGCTCGGGTGCCGTCGTACTGCTGGCGGGGCCTCCGGGGGTCGGCAAGACCTCGCTCGGCGAGTCCGTCGCGACGGCCCTCGGGCGCAAGTTCGTCCGGGTCGCGCTCGGCGGCGTCCGCGACGAGGCCGAGATCCGCGGCCACCGGCGGACCTACGTCGGCGCGCTGCCCGGCCGCGTCGTGCGGGCCATCAAGGAGGCCGGCTCGATGAACCCGGTCGTGCTGCTCGACGAGGTCGACAAGGTCGGCTCCGACTACCGCGGGGACCCGGCCGCGGCGCTGCTCGAGGTCCTGGACCCCGCGCAGAACCACACCTTCCGCGACCACTACCTCGAGCTCGACCTCGACCTGTCCGACGTGCTGTTCATCGCGACGGCCAACGACATCGGCTCGATCCCGGCCGCGCTGCTGGACCGCATGGAGCTGGTCTCCCTCGACGGCTACACCGAGGAGGACAAGGTCGCGATCGCCCGCGACTTCCTGGTCCCGCGCCAGCTCGAGCGGGCCGCGCTGACCGCCGACGAGGTGACCATCTCGGACGAGGCGCTGCGCGAGATCGCCGCGAACTACACCCGCGAGGCCGGCGTCCGCCAGGTCGAGCGGCTGCTCGCCAAGGCGTTCCGCAAGGCGACCGCCCGGCTCGCGTCGGGCTCGGTCTCGAGGGTCGACATCGACGTCGCGTCGTTGAAGGACCTGATCGGACGCCCGCGGTTCACCCCGGACCTCGAGGAGCGCACGTCGGTCCCCGGCGTCGCGACCGGCCTCGCCGTGACCGGCATGGGCGGCGACGTGCTGTACGTCGAGACGTCGGTCGCCGAGGGCAAGGCGGACCTGACGGTGACCGGTCAGCTCGGTGACGTGATGAAGGAGTCGGCGAGGATCGCGCTCTCCTGGGTGCGCTCCCACGCGGCGGAGCTGGGCATCCCGGCCTCGGCCTTCGAGCAGTCGATCCACGTGCACTTCCCGGCCGGCGCCGTACCCAAGGACGGGCCGTCGGCAGGCGTCACGATGGTGACCGCGCTGGTGTCCTTGCTGACCGGGCGCCCAGTGCGCTCGGACATCGCGATGACCGGCGAGGTCACCCTGTCCGGGCGGGTGCTGCCGATCGGCGGCGTGAAGCAGAAGCTGCTCGCCGCCCAGCGGGCGGGCGTCGCCGAGGTGTTCATCCCCGAGCGCAACCGTCCCGATCTGGACGACGTGCCTGCCGAGATCCTGGAGGCGCTGACCATCACCCCGGTCGGTGCGGTGACCGAGATCCTGGAGCGTGCGCTGGTGGTGGCGCAGGAGGGCGCGACGGCCGCGGCCTGACGTTCTCCACAGGCTGGAGGTCCGTGTTCGACGATCCCGCGGAGTCCGCGGATGATCGGCGGCACGGACCTTCAGTCATCTCGGGAAGTGAGGCACGATGGTGAGCATGGCCGCGGTGGAGATGTTGACGCGCGAGGACCTCGACGCGATGCCGGACGACGGCAACCGCTACGAGCTCATCGAGGGTGAGATCGTCGTGTCACCGTCGCCCCGCTCGCGGCACCAACTCGCCGTCACGCGCCTGATCGTGCTGCTCGATACCGGTGCACCGAGGACCTTCGCGTCTCGCAGGCGCCGTTCGACGTGGTGCTGGGCGAGTTCGACGTCGTACAGCCCGACGTGCTGGTCCTGGATCCGCAAGGGCTCGATGACCGCGGCCTCAACACGGCGCCGCTCCTTGCGGTCGAGGTGCTCTCGCCGACCACCCGCCGCCGCGACCTGACGGTCAAGAAGCGCCTCTACGAGCAGGCGGGGGTGTCGGCCTACTGGGTGGTCGACGCGGAGACCGAGGGGCTCGCGCTGACGGCCTGGGAGCTGCGCGACGGACGCTACGAGGTCGTCGCGTCGATCGCGGGCGACGAGGAGTGGACGGCGACGGTGCCCTTCGAGGTCACCGTCGTCCCGTCACGCCTGGTCCGCTGACGGCGCACCGAGGTCGTCGGCATCGACGATCCGGTACGCGTAGCCCTGCTCGGCCAGGAACCGCTGCCGGTTCTGCGCGAACTCCGCGTCGACGGTGTCGCGCGACACGATCGTGTAGAAGTGCGCGATCTTCCGCTCCCCGTCGGGGCCCGGCTCACCCGGCCGGAGCAGCCGCCCGAGGCGCTGGGCCTCCTCCTGCCGGGAGCCGAACGAGCCGGACACCTGGATCGCCACCTCGGCCGACGGCAGGTCGATCGAGAAGTTCGCGACCTTCGAGACGACCAGCAGGCCGATCTCGCCGGACCGGAAGCCGTTGAACAGCCGCTGCCGCTCCTTGACCGGGGTCTGTCCGGTGATCATCGGGGCGTCGAGGGCCTCGGCGAGCTCGTCGAGCTGCTCGAGGTACTGGCCGATCACCAGGGTCGGCTGGCCGGCGTGTCGCGTCACCAGGTCGCGCACGACCTTGACCTTCTCGGGGGTGCAGGCGGCGAGCCGGTAACGCTCCTCGGGTTCGGACGTCGCGTACGCCATCCGGGAGGCGTCGGGCAGCGAGACCCGCACCTCGATGCAGTCGGCCGGCGCGATCCAGCCCTGGGCCTCGATGTCCTTCCACGGGGCGTCGTACCGCTTCGGGCCGATGAGCGAGAACACGTCGCCCTCGCGGCCGTCCTCGCGGACGAGGGTCGCGGTGAGGCCGAGGCGGCGCCGGGCCTGCAGGTCGGCCGTCATCCGGAAGATCGGCGCGGGCAGCAGGTGCACCTCGTCGTAGACGATGAGGCCCCAGTCGCGGGCGTCGAACAGCTCGAGGTGCGGGTAGACGCCCTTCCGCTTCGTCGTCACCACCTGGTAGGTCGCGATGGTGACGGGGCGGATCTCCTTGACCGTGCCGGAGTACTCGCCGATCTCGTCCTCCGTCAGGGAGGTACGACGCAGGAGCTCGTCCTTCCACTGCCGGGCGCTCACGGTGTTGGTCACCAGGATCAGGGTGGTCGCGCGGGCCTCGGCCATCGCGGCGGCACCGACGATCGTCTTGCCCGCGCCGCAGGGGAGGACGACGACGCCGGACCCGCCGTGCCAGAAGGACTCGGCCGCCTCGGCCTGGTAGGTCCGCAGGGTCCAGCCGTCCTCGGCCAGCTCGATCGGGTGGGCCTCGCCGTCGACGTACCCGGCGTAGTCCTCGGCCGGCCAGCCGATCTTCAGCAGCGCCTGCTTGAGGTTGCCGCGCTCGGACGGGTGGACGGCGACGGTGTCGTCGTCGAGCCGGTTGCCGAGCATGCCCGCGACCTTCTTGGCCCGCAGGACCTCCTCCAGCACCGGCCGGTCGTTCGACGCCAGCACGAGACCGTGGGTCGGGTGCTTCTCCAGCCGCAGCCGGCCGTAGCGCGACATCGTCTCGGCGACGTCGACCAGCAGCGCGTGCGGCACCGGGTAGCGCGAGTAGCTCAGCAGCGTGTCGACGACCTGCTCGGCATCGTGGCCGGCCGCGCGCGCGTTCCACAGCCCCAACGGCGTCAGCCGGTAGGTGTGGATGTGCTCGGGGGAGCGCTCGAGCTCCGCGAACGGAGCGATCGCCTTGCGGCACTCGGCCGCCTGCTCGTGGTCGACCTCCAGGAGCAGCGACTTGTCCGACTGCACGATCAGGGGTCCGTCACTCACCGGACAAGCCTACGGAACGGGGTTGAATGACCTTCCATGGAGGACGGGCGGGATCCGCGCTGGTGGCAGTTCTGGCGCCGCGCATTCTGGACCCGCCCCGCCTTCCTTCTCGTGCCGGCGCTGGTCGGCGCGCTGGCGGTCCCGGCCCTGGCGTACGACGAGTACCTCTCCCTGCGCGCCGACGGCCGCCTCGACCACGGCTGCTGCCTCGAGGAGGTGACCGGCGTGCTCGACGACGACTACGACCGGCGCGACTTCGGTCAGGACTTCACCGTGGTCGTCGACGACGGGACCGAGCACGGCCGACACCTCGACATCGACGTCACCTTCCGCGCTTCGCTCCGTCTCGACGACTTCGAGGGCCGTGAGGTGACCGCCTACCTCGCCGACGACGTCGTCGGCCAGGCTCGCGTGGTGGCGGTGCGGACCCCCGACGGAGAGCTGGTCCGGGCGTGGGGCAGCGGGGGCCGGGGCGTCCTGCTGACCCTGTCGTACGTCGGGTTCGGGCTTGCGTTCGGCGCAGGAATGCTCGGGTTCGCCGTGCGGAAGGCCGCCGCGCTCCGGCAGGCGGGCCACGCGCGGACGGCGTGGGGAACGTGGTGGGCCGTCGGAGACGTCAGGTTCGATCCGGTCCAGCTCGTCCCGGCGGCCCTCATCCTGAACTCCTCCGCGATTCTCATCGGCCTGGCCTTCGGGGTTCCCTGGTGGTTGCTGTTCGGTATGCCACTCCTGGCCGCCGTCGCTCTCCTGGTGCGCGCGCGGCGGAGCGGGGGCGGGCGACACGCTAGGCAGAGCCGACCGGGACCACCCGCGTGATCCGGTGCACGGCGTACCGGCGCTCGGCGTCCGGGTCGTCGGCCTCGGCGTCGGTGTCGCGTGCGGTGAGCTGACCGCCCTCGACGACCAGCGGCTGGACGGACCGCTCGGAGACCACGCCCTGGTTGTCGGTGAACCCGATCAGGACCGCGCCGCGGCGCTCGATCGCGTCCCGCAGCGCCGACAGCACGCCGCCGCCGGGGGCCGAGGCCGACGCGGGGCGGGAGCGGGCGTCCTCGTCGCCCTGGCGGACGGTACGCACGGCCGTGGCGATGTGCGCCGCCTGGCGGGCCGCCGACCGCGCGGCGTCGGTGGTCTCGCGGGTCCGCGGGGTCCGGGCGCGCAGGCCCTCGGTGGCGCCCACGCGGACGACGCCGTCGGGCCCCTCCACGACCGGTGCCGTGCCGAGCTCGCGGAGGCGGGCGAGCAGCAGGTCGAGGGGGAGCGAGGAGACCAGCACGGTCGGCGCCAGGCGCTGCAGGCCGAGCCCCGCCGAGCGGGGGTGGTTGACCAGCTCGGCCAGGGCGACCTCGTCCTCGGACCGGATGAAGGAGGTCGCCGCACCGACCCGCAGCCGGCCGAAGCTGCGGGCCACGTCGTCGACGAGGTAGGTCAGCGGCTGGGGGACCGGCGTGCGGGAGGCAGCGAGCACGAAGGCGTGCACCTCGGCGGTGGTCCAGCCCGAGTCGAGTGCTCGTCGTACCGACGCGGGGGTGAAGCGGTAGACCGTCGCCGCGCCCTGCGACTCGACGTCGGCGACCTGCTGCAGCCGCCGGGCGAGGTCGGGCTCGAGCGGGCCGGGAGCCACGGCGGTCAGGTCGGCCTGGATCAGCACGTGGTCGACGGGCGGCGGCAGCAGCGCTGCCAGCACCGGGGCAGGGTCCTCACCCCTCGCCAGCGCCCGGCCGTACGGCGAGAGCACGTCGGCCCCGGTCAGGCCGAGCACGGCGGCCTCGGCGACCGCCCAGGCCACCAGGTCCGGGCGGGTGCGGGGCCGGCGGGGCCGCTCCCACGCGATCCGGGCGACGAGGGACGGCAGGCCGGTGCCTGCAGCGAGGCCCTCGCCCTCGGGCAGCCCGGCCAGGACCGCGAGCACCATCGCCTTCGCCTCGGGCATGCCGGACGCGGCCAGCTCGGGGGTCAGCGCGTTCCACGGCTTCTGGTCCGGACCCCGCTCGCCGACCAGCGAGGGCAGCCGTGGGCTCGCCAGCCAGGCCCGGGCCAGCACCGTCCACTGCTCGGCCGGTGGCAGGTCGCGCCAGCGGTCGAACTCGTCGGTCGGCACCCACACCGGGTTGCCGTCGGTGTCGGCGCGGGTGCCGATCAGGCCGGCCTCGGCCGCCACCTCGACGACCAGCGCGGCCTCCGGCTCGGAGACCTGGAGGTGCGCGGCGGTCGCCCGCAATTCGCGGACGCCGAGCCCGGTCGTGCGCAGCGCTGCTGCCGGCCGGGTACCCCACCACTCGAGCAGCTGCCCCGTCCGTCGTACGACGTCGGTGGCGGCGCCCACGGCTGCGCTCCCCGTAAGGCGGGCCGAGCGGGGTTCCGCTGCGACGACGGGTGCGACGTCCACGGGCGCGGTCGTCGTCCGGCCGCCGCGCAGCGCGAGCCCGACCTCACCGGGCACCGCGAGCAGTCCGGGCTGCAGCGAGCCGGCCGGGACGAGCAGGCGGTGGGCGATCAGCAGCTCGGCGGGGGTCTCCGCGTCCTCGGGCCGCAGCCCGATCCGCGCCGCGCCGGACTTGGCCGTGCTGCCGCCGTCGACCACGTGGTCGAGCAGCGCGCGGGCGCCGGACGGTAGTGCCGCGATGACCTCGAGCAGCTCCGCGGCCGGGCGTGGCTGGGCCGAGCGCGGCCGCAGCCCGCTGACCCCCGCCTCCACGCCACCGACCATCGAGTCGCCGACCACGCTCAGCGGGCGGAGTCCCTCGGGGGACTCCCACGCGAGCGCGAGGTCGACCAGCCGTCGTACCGTCGCCACGACGAAGGCGGGGTCCGCGTCGACCAGCGTGACGAGTTCGGATTCGTTGGTTTGGCCCGCGACCACGAGGGCATCAAGCACCGAGAGCTCCCCGCGGGTGAGGCTGTCGAGCGCGCGCGCGATCGAGTTCCTCACCGCAGCACGGGACGCCAGTTGACCGAAGTCGTGAGGGGCAGGGGTGGCCAGGTCCAGACGTTGCGCGAGCAGGCGGCCCAGCCGTTCGTCGGACCACGACCGCAGCTGGTCGGCCAACGACCGGTGCCCGCTCGGTCCGTCTTCCACGGGGGCCAAACTACCGGGGGCCCGCTGCGCATGAACCACCTCCAGCAGGTCGAGCTCCACCACGGTGCCGCCACCGACGTCGGCATGGTCCGCGAGGCCAACGAGGACGCCTACCTCGCCGACCCTCCGGTCTTCGTCGTCGCCGACGGCATGGGCGGGCACGACCGGGGCGACGTCGCCAGCGCGATCGTGATCGAGGAGTTCACCCGCCTCGCCAGCGACGGCTACGACGCCGAGCGCGGTGCCGAGGTCGTCGCCGCCACCCTGCAGGCCGTCCAGGACCGGATCCTCGCCTTCGACGCCGAGCAGCGCGCGGGCGGTGCCGACCTCACCTTCTCCGCTGGTACGACGGCCGTGGTCGCCCTGCTCGTCGACTCCGTGTCCGGGCCGGTCTGGCTGCTCGCCAACGTCGGCGACTCCCGCGCCTACCGGTTCAGCGAGGGCGAGCTCGAGCAGGTCAGCGTCGATCACAGCATGGTCCAGGAGCTCGTCGACGCCGGCCAGATCACCGAGGCCGCCGCCGCGACCCACCCGAACCGCAACGTCATCACCCGCGCCCTCGGCGGATCGGGCCTGGGCGGCGTCAGTGGCGAGGCCGACTACTTCCTGCTGCCCCTGGCCGCGGCGGAGCGACTGCTGCTCTGCTCCGACGGTGTCAGCGGGATGCTGTCGCACGACCAGATCCGTGACCTCCTCGACGCCAACGAGGACCCGCGCGACGCCGCCGAGAAGGTCGTCGCCGCCGCCGTCGCAGCAGGCGGCCACGACAACGCGACGGCCGTCGTGGTCGATGTGGTGGGATTGGTGCACACAGAGCCGTACGACGCCGACGCGCAACGGCTGAGCCTGGAGCAGAAGTTGGGAGCACTGCCGTGAGCGAGAACGCCACCGGCGCGACGGGCGCCTGGTCCTACCGGACGGGCGACTGGTACGCCGTGTTCGGAGCCAGCGCCACCGTGCTGCTGCCCGCGTCGCAGAAGGACCAGGTCGTCGCGCTGTGGGCGCTGGTCGACGGCGGCGCCGCCTTCGACGAGGTGCTCGACGGCCTGCTCGCGTCCGGGCTGAGCCGGCTTCCCGGCTTCGTGCTGGTCAGCACCGACGAGGGCCCGACGCGGGTGCTGCTGCGCGGCGCCGGCGTCACCGCGTCGCTCTCCGCCGACGGCGAGGAGGTCGAGCTCGACGGTGCGGCCAGCCACACGTGGGTGGAGCGCAGCGTCGAGGGCGTGACCGCGCTCGGCATCGCGCTGCCCCCGGTGGACGGTGCCGAGGAGTCCGCCGAGTCCGCCGACCTCCCTGTCGTGACCGGCCTGGTCCGGGTCGGCCGGGTCGACCGACCGGCTGTCCTGCCCGCTGCGCCGGCGGCCGTCGCGGAGCCCGAGCCCATCGCTGAGCCGGTCTCTGGCCCGGTCGCTGAGCCGGTCGTCGCTGAGCCGGTCGTCGCTGAGCCGGTCGTCGCTGAGCCGGTCGTC
>NZ_LMIT01000015.1:216416-272214 GCF_001428825.1 Nocardioides sp. Root240
TGGAGCCCGTGGTCGAGGAGATCGTGGTCGCGGAGCCCGACCCGGAGCCGGAGCCGGAGCCGGAGCCTCAGCCCGATCCCGAGCTCGAGCCCGATCCGGAGCCCGAGCCCGCACCCTTCGACGAGGACCCGGTCACCGAGGTCCTCGAGGAGGTCCCGGACCCGCTGAGCGACCCGATCCCGTCGGCCCCGGCGTCCCCGCCGGAGAGCCCCGACGACTGGATGACGCCCGCGGACGCCACCGGCGACATCGCCGACGAGCCGGCCGACGAGCCGGCCGACGAGCCGGCCGACCAGCCGGCCGACGAGCTGCCCACCCCGCGCGACATCCCGCTGCCGCCCCCGCCGCCGGGGGCCACGCCCGTCGGCTGGATCCCGCCGCCGCCCTCCGCGCCGCCGGTCGGCCTGCCGGGTGCACCCGAGGTCGACGCTCCGCCCCTCGCGATCGGCACCTGGGAGCCGGTCGGTGCTGCGCCCACGACGCCGCCGCCCCCGGTCGCGCCGGAGCCGACGCCGTTCGACGCCGACCACGACGGGCAGACCGTCTCCGGGCCGGGCATCGCCGCCCCCGTGCTGCCGGGCATCCCCGGCCAGCCGCAGGCGCCCGCGGTCACCCAGCCGGTCGCGAAGCTGCTCGTCTCCGACGGCCAGACCATCGTCGTCGACCGTGCGGTCCTGATCGGTCGCGCGCCGGAGGCCCGCCGGTTCTCCTCGACCGAGCAGCCGACCCTGGTGACCGTCCCCAGCCGGCTCCACGAGATCTCGTCCACGCACGTCGAGGTGCGCCCGGGCACGGGCGCCGACCACGGCAGCGCCGTCGTCACCGACATGGGCTCGACCAACGGCACCGTGCTCGTCCAGCCCGGCCTCGGGCCCGAGGACCTCAAGCCCGGCATCGCCGTCCAGCTCATCCCCGGTGCCGTCATCAACCTCGGCGACGGCGTCACCATCCAGGTCACCCGGCCCTGACCGGCCGGCCGCCGCCACTCGGAGCGCACCCCATGTCCCACCTGCCGCCCACGGCGGAGCCGTCGATGTTCCCGCCGGCTGAGCTCGACCGCCGGTTCTCGGCGTTCGTGGTCGACCGCGTCATCGCGTGGGGAGTCTCGGCCGCCGTCGGGTACGCCGTCCACGAGCTCGGCGGCGCCAGCGTCGCCACGGCGGTGCTCAGCGCGCTCGGTTGCGACGTGCTGATCGGGATCGTGCTCGCCGTCCTGGTCGGCACCACGGGCGTCACGCCGGGGAAGACCGCCGTCGGGCAGCGGGTCGTGCGTCGCGCCGACGGCCGCCCGATCGGCGTGCCCGCCGCCCTGGCCCGGTACGCCGTGCTCGGGATCGCCGGGCTGCCCACCGTCGGCATGGGCCTGGCCACCCTCGCCTGGACAGCCGCCGCGGACCCGACCCGTCAGCGCCGTGCGCTGCACGACCGGTTCGGAGACGCGGTGGTGGTCGACGTCCGGCCGGTGGCCGACGACTCCGAGGTCGAGGACGACCGGCCGCAGCAGCTCGTCAACCTCACCGCCATGCGGCTGATGCCCGTCGCTCCCGCGCAGCCGGAGTCGATCGCGTCGATCCCGGTCCCGCAGCCGGCGCCCACCCCGGTGCCCGCTCCCGTCCCGGCACCCGCGCCCGCCGCTGCCCCACCGCCGATCGCGGCCTCCGCACCGCCGGTCGCGGCGCCGGCCCCCGTCGCCCCGCCCGCCCCTGCTGCCCCACCGGCTCCCGCCGCCCCTCCTGCCCCGCGCGCCCCCGGCGCCCACCGGGCGCCGCCGGCCGCTCCTGCCGAGCCCGCGCCCGAGCGCACCCAGCTCCGTCCCGCCGCCCCGGACCCCGCGGCGCCCGCGGCCGCGGCACCGGAGCCGGCCCGGTGGCGAGTCGCCTTCGACACCGGTGAGGCCTTCGTGGTCGAGGGTCTGGCCCTGGTCGGCCGTCGCCCCGAACCGCGGCCGGGTGAGCCGGTCCGCCACGTCGTCCCGCTGCGCTCGTCCGACATGTCCCTGTCGAAGACCCATGCGCAGTTCCAGGTCGCGCCCGACGGTGCGCTCGTCGTGATGGACCGCGGCTCCACCAACGGCTCGTACGTCGTGCGCCGCGGCCTCTCGAAGGCGCTGACCGCCGGCCGGCCGAGCACCCTGCTGCCCGGTGACGAGGTCCGCTTCGGTGACCGCACGATGACGGTCGAGCGCGAGCAGTAGCCTCAGCCTGCCCGTCCGGACTCCCACTCGCGGCGCAGCAGTCCGTAGACCGCGGTGTCGCTCCAGCCGCCCTCGCGGTCGGGGTAGTCCTCGCGGGTGTGCGCCTCGTGCGTCATCCCGAGGCGCTCGCACAGCGCGGCCGACCGGGTGTTGCGCGGGTCGAGCTGGGCCATCAGCCGGTGCAGCGGGTACGTCGAGAACGCCAGGTCCACCAGTGCCCGGGCCGCCTCCGTGGCGAACCCGCGGCCGGCGTACCCGGGGCCGAAGACCCAGCCCAGCTCCGCGATCGACGGCGCCTCGTCCGGTCCGTGGGCCGCGGAGAAGCGCAGCATCAGGTCCCCGACCAGCACCCCCTCGTGCTCGACCGCGAGCGCGAGGAACTCGCCCACCGCAGCAGGCGCGGTCGCGGCGACCAGCCGGTCCACCCGCTGGGTCAGGGCCTGGTCGTCGAGGGCCGGGAAGGGCAGGTAGCGGGTGACCTCCGGATCCGCGCAGTACGCACCGATCGCGGCACGGTCCTCGGCGACGACGGTGCGCAGCAGGAGGCGCTCGGTGCGCAGGGGGAGCGGCGGGGTGATGGGTCCGGGGGTCACAGCCTGACCCTAGGATGATCCCTCGCGGGCGTCCCACCGGCGCGCGCAGCCTGCGGCCCGCCGAGGGCCGATCGACGAGGAAGGGCGAGACCGTGCCGACTGGCAAGGTGAAGTGGTACGACGCGGAGAAGGGCTTCGGCTTCCTCTCCCAGACCGACGGGCCGGACGTCTACGTGCGCTCCGACGCGCTGCCCGAGGGCGTCACCACGTTGAAGGCCGGCACGCGCGTCGAGTTCGGCATCGCCCAGGGTCGTCGCGGTGACCAGGCGCTCCAGGTCAAGCTCGTCGACGCGCCGGCGTCGGTGTCGCGCAACCAGAAGGAGGCGCGTCGTCGCAAGCCGGAGGAGATGGTCCCGATCGTCGAGGACCTGATCCGCCTGCTCGACGGCGTCGGCGAGGCCTACCGCCACGGCCGCCACCCCGACCGTCGTACGTCGGAGCCGGTCGCCAAGCTGCTGCGCGCCCTCGCCGACGAGCTCGAGGCCTGAGGCCCAGGAGCTCGGACCCGGCTCAGCCCACGGTCGTGACGGGCCGCTCGGCGGCCCTCTTGCGGCGCGCCGGCGCGGAGCGCAGCACGAACACCGCCCATGCCGTGAGCAGGACGGCGGCGAAGCCGAGTCCGACGCCGTTGATGGCCGGGTAGGACAGGATCACGCCGAGGAAGCCGCCGATCACCCAGGCGAGCTGGAGCGTGGTGTCGCCCTTGGCGAAGGCGCTGGCGTGCGCCCGCACGGGCACGCCCGACTGGATGGTGGAGTCGAGGGAGACCTTGGCGAGGTACTGCATCAGGCCGACCGTCAGGCCCAGCACCACCAGCGGCAGCAGGCCGTAGAAGATCGTCGCGAACACCAGGGCGACGATGTCGGCGAGCAGCGCGACGACCACCATCACGGCCGGGTTGATCCTTCGGGCGAGCGAGGCCACCACGATCCCGAGCGTGTTCCCGAGCCCCGCGGCGCCGATGACGAGGCCGACGAGCAGGGTCGACTTGGTCTTGGACTCCCAGCCGTCGAGCGGCTCGGTCGCCAGCACGAACGTCATGAACATGGTCAGGAAGCCCGACAGCAGACGCGGCCCGCAGTTGGCCCGGAGCGCGAAGGCGACCTGGGGTGGGAGGCCGTTGCCGCGCCGTACGCCGCTGCGGGGGTCACGGGGCGCGTCGATCGACTCCTCGTCGCCGGTGGCGTCGATCTTGGCCGGCAGCAGGATCGCGGCGACCGTGCCGAGCGTGAACACGAGGAAGGCGTAGCGGCAGGCCCACTCGGGACCGATCCAGTACGCCAGGCCGGCCAACGGGCCGGACACGCACGCGCCGACCACGCCGGCCAGTGCCACGCGGCCGTTGGCCTTGACGAGGGTGATCTCGGGTGGCACGAGACGCGGGACGGCCGCGGCCTTGGCCACGCCGTAGGCCTTGGACGAGACAAGGACGCCGAGCGCGGCGACGTAGAACCAGGGCGAGCCGCTCGTCAGCGTCCCGGCCAGCACCCAGCACAGGAAGGCGCGCAGGGCGAAGGTCGCGCCGATCGCCCAGCGGCGGCCGTGGCTGAACCGGTCGAGGAAGGGCCCGATCAGCGGGGCCACGATCGCGAACGGGACCATCGTCAGTCCGAGGAACAGCAGCACCGGGCCGCGCTGGCCGCTCGTCGCGCCGGCGAAGAAGACGGTGCCGGCCAGGGCGATCGCGAACGCCGAGTCGCCCGCTGCGTTGGCGGCGTGCAGCTCGATCAACCGGTTGAGGCCCGAGCGCTCGGCGCCCTGCGCACCCGCGGCCTTCCGTGCCGTGCGCACCGTCGCCCGGCTGGCGCGCCCGGTGACCCGGGCGAAGCCCTTCATGCCGCGCGCAGTCGCCTTCGCCGCCCGGATCGATCCCGTCTCGGCCATCTGGTCGGACGGCGACTCGGACGGCGACTCGGACGGCGACTCGGTGGGCGGGTCGGCGCCCGGCAGCGGACCGGAAGGCGCCCCCGGACGGCGCGGGTCGGGTCCGTTGCTGCTCACTCGTCCTATCTTGCCTGCTGGGGACGACAGGTGCCGCGCGCCGCCCCCGACGTGACGATCGTCGCCCCGATGGGGAATGCTGTGCCCGTGTCCACCCTCGAGCGCAAGCTGACCGACGCCGCCACCGCCGACGCGGTCGACGCCGCCCGCGCGGCGCTGCTCGACGAGGTCGACGCCGCCGACGTCGGCGAGCACCTCGGCCACCAGGTCGACGGCCTGCGCGTCGTCACGCACCTCTTCGAGTGCCGCCGCAAGGGCTACGTCGGCTGGCAGTGGGCGGTCACGCTCACCCGTGCCTCGCGCCAGCGCAAGGTCACCGTGGTCGAGGTCGTGCTGCTGCCGGGCCAGGACGCCATCGTCGCCCCCGCCTGGGTGCCCTACCGCGAGCGGCTCCTCCCCGGCGACATGTCGCCCGGCGACCTGCTGCCGGTCAGCGACGAGGACCCGCGCCTCGTGCCGACGTACTCCTTCGGCGACGACCCGCTCGACACCGATGACAAGGCGCAGGTGCGCCAGGTCGCCAAGGACCTCGGCCTCGGCCGGGTCCGCGTCCTGTCCCCGGAGGGCCGCGACGCCGCCGCCGAACGCTGGTACGACGGCGAGGCCGGCCCCGACGCGCCGATCGCCAAGTCCGCGCCGGACCACTGCTACTCCTGCGGCTTCCTGGTCCGGCTCGCCGGCCCGTTGTCGGAGCTGTTCGGCGTCTGCGCCAACGGCGACGCCAACGACGACGGTCGCGTGGTCGCCTTCCAGCACGGCTGCGGGGGCCACTCCGAGGTGCGGCTCACCAAGCGCCAGCAGCCGCTGGCGCCCGCGCCGCCCGTGCTGGACACGGTCGGCGTCGACGACCTCGACCGGCTGTAGCCCGCCCTACGCGCGCGAGAGCACCCAGACGGCGTACTGGTCGTCGACCGGGCGCAGGTCGTACCCGCCGAACCGGTGGTCGACGCGCAGCCCCGCCGCCGCGGCGTCCGCGACGAACGCCTCGGGGGCGTACGAGCGTGCCGTCGCGGGTCCACCGGACAGGTGGAAGCCCGCGAGGATCCGCCCGCCGGGTGCGAGCAGCGAGCCCAGGTGGGCCAGCACCGCGACCTCGGAGTCCTCGGCCAGGAAGGTCAGCACGTTGCCGACGCACACCACGAGGTCGTAGGCGGTCGGCGCGCCCGCCGCGGTGAGCGCCTCGGGCGTGAGCGCCAGGATCTCCAGCGGTACGACGACGAGCTGTGGCCAGGTCTCCCGGGCCTGCGCCACGAGTGCCGGGTCCGGCTCCGCGGCGACGACGCGGTGGCCCTGCGCCTGGAGGTGGGCGCCGATCCGGCCCATCCCTGCGCCGGCGTCGAGGACGGTCGCGCCGCGCGGCACCATCGCGTCGGCGAGGCGGGCCTCGCCGAAGACGTCCTCGCCACGCTCCATGAGCTCGGCGAAGCGTTCGCCGTACCCGACGTTCCTCGCCCCGCCCAGCGCCCACCGGGTGGGCCGCAGCGGCTCGGTCACTGGTCGAGCTCGGCGCGCACGCTGCGTCGGCGCTTGCAGTACTCCATGCCGAGCAGGCCGAGCCCGACACCGGTCAGGCACATCCACAGCAGCCAGGTGCGGTCGTCCTCCTCGAGCCGGCCGTAGAACGGCAGCAGTGCGAGGAAGGCGATCGCGAACAGCGCGGTGCCGACCTGGACGGTGCGCACGCCGTCGACGTCGAGGGGCTCGACGGGCGCGATGAGGTACGTCCGTTTGCCGATCTCGTGCTGGGTCGGCTGGTCGTCGCGGAGCTCCACGCCCCGATGCTACCGCTCCGCCGATCCTGCGGAATAGTTAGCAAGGGTAATGACTTATGCTAACGACATGCCGACCAGGGAACAGCACGTGCGCCACCCCAGCAGGGGTGAAGCAGCTCCGCGATCAACCGCGGCAGTGGCCACCGAGCTTCGCTTCTCGGTCATGCGCCTGCGCCGGCGGCTGGTCCGCGAGCGGCACCCCGACAACGACCTCAGCCTCTCGGCGATGGCCGTGCTCTGGGCGCTGCACCGCCACGGCGACCTGAGCGTCGGCGCGCTGGCCTCCCGCGAGCAGGTGCGCCCGCCGAGCATGACCCGCACCGTCAACTGCCTGGCCGACGACGGCCTCGTCACCCGTGAGGCGCACCCCACGGACGGCCGTCAGGTCGTCGTCCGGCTCACGGAGGAGGGGAGTGCGGTGGTCCACGCCGACGCCGCTCGCCGCGACCGCTGGCTCTCGCGCCGGCTCGAGGAGCTCACCCCCGCCGAGCGCGACGTGCTGCGCCGGGCCGCCCCCATCCTGCAGCGCATCGCCGCCGCTGACTGAACCGAACCAAGGAGCCACCACGAGTCCCCGCTTCCGATCCCTCGCCCACCACAACTACCGCCTCTACTTCGCCGGCAGCCTCGTCTCCAACGTCGGGACCTGGATGCAGCGGGTCGCCCAGGACTGGCTGGTCCTGACCATCCCGGGCAACGGAGGCACCGCGCTCGGCATCACGACCGGGCTGCAGTTCCTGCCGGTCCTGCTCCTCTCGCCGTACGCCGGCGTGGTCGCGGACCGCTTCTCCAAGCGCCGCCTGCTCCAGGTGACGCAGACCGTGATGGCCCTCGCCGCGCTCGCCCTCGGCGCGATCGCCGCGTCCGGCGCAGCGGAGACCTGGCACGTCTACCTGCTGGCCTTCGTGTTCGGCATCGGCGCCGCCTTCGACGCGCCCGCGCGCCAGGCCTTCGTGTCCGAGATGGTCGGGCCCGACGACGTCGCCAACGCGGTCAGCCTCAACTCCGCGGCGTTCAACACCGCCCGCATGGTCGGCCCCGGCATCGCCGGCCTGCTGATCGGCATCGGCGGGGGAGGGATGCGCGCGACCGGCTGGGTGATCCTCGCGAACGCCGTGTCGTACGCCGCCGTGATCCTCCAGCTGCGCCGGATGGACCCCGACGAGCTGCAGTCCCCGCGACCGGTGGCCCGCGAGCCGGGCATGCTGCGCGCCGGTGTGGCCTACGTGCGCACCCAGCCCAAGATGGTCATGATCCTGGTGCTGGTCTTCTTCGTCGGCACGTTCGGGATGAACTTCCAGCTCACCTCGGCGCTCATGGCCACCGAGGTCTTCGGCAAGGGCGCCGAGGAGTACGGCGTCCTCGGCTCCTTCCTCGCGATCGGCTCGCTGAGCGGCGCCCTGCTCGCCGCCGGCCGCGCCCGGGTCCGGGTCCGGCTGCTGATGGGGGCGGCCGTCGCGTTCGGGCTGCTCGAGGTCGTGGCGGGCTTCGCGCCGTCGTACCTGCTGTTCGTGCTGGTCTGCCCGCTGCTCGGTCTCTCGGTCATCACGGTCATGAACTCCTGCAACGCGCTGCTCCAGGTCGAGTCCGACCCGGCCTTCCGCGGCCGCGTCATGGCGATCTACATGACCATCGTGATGGGCGGCACGCCCCTCGGCTCGCCCTTCATCGGCTGGATCGGCGACACGTACGGCGCCCGCTGGACCCTCGTCGTCGGGGGAGTTCTCGTGCTGGTCGGCGTCGGCCTGGCCGTGCTGGTCGGGGTCGTCGCCCGCCGCGGGTCCCCGCGCGCGGTGAGGTCCGCGCCTGCCATGCTGCCCCTGTGAGCTCAGCGCAGATCGCCCCCGGCAGCAACCCGATCGACCGCTGGTTCCGGATCTCCGAGCGAGGCTCCAGCCTCGGCCAGGAGGTCCGGGGCGGCGTGGTCACCTTCTTCACGATGGCCTACATCGTCGTCCTCAACCCGTTGATCCTCGGCTACGCCGTCGACGCCGACGGGCAGTTCCTCGGGGGCGGCGACAAGCCGAACCTGGCCGCGATCGCGGCGGGCACCGCGCTCGTCGCGGGCGTGCTGACGATCCTGATGGGCGTGGTGGCCAACTACCCGCTCGCCCTCGCGACCGGGCTCGGCCTCAACGCCTTCCTGGCCTTCTCGGTCGCGAGCCAGATGACCTGGGCCGACGCGATGGGCCTGGTCGTGATCGAGGGTGTCCTGATCCTGGTCCTGGTCCTCACCGGCTTCCGGACGGCCGTGTTCCGGGCCGTGCCCGCGCAGCTCAAGGTCGCGATCTCGGTCGGCATCGGCCTGTTCATCGCCCTCATCGGCTTCGTCGACGCGGGCGTGGTCAAGCGGATCCCGGACGCCGCGCTGACGACCGTCCCGGTCCAGCTCGGCGCCGACGGCAACCTCAGCGGCTGGCCGGTCCTCGTCTTCATCGTCGGCCTGCTGCTGATGCTCGCCCTGTGGGTGCGCAAGGTGCGTGGCGCGATCCTGATCTCGATCGTGGTGATGACGATCGTCGCGGTGGTCGTCGAGGCGATCGGTGACCTCGGACGCGCCTCGGAGAAGGCCGGCGGCTGGTCGCTCACCGTCCCGGCCTGGCCCGACAGGTTCCACGCCCCCGACTTCGGCACGCTCGGCGAGTTCAACCTGCTCGGCTCCTGGGACCGGGTCGGCGTCGTCGCGGTGCTGCTGCTCGTCTTCTCGCTGCTGCTCGCCGACTTCTTCGACACCATGGGCACGATGACGGCGATCGGTGCGGAGGCGAACCTGCTCGACGAGGAGGGCATGCCGCCGAACGCGGAGCGGATCCTGGTCGTCGACTCGATCGCCGCGATCGCCGGCGGCGCCGCGGGCGTGTCGTCGAACACCTCCTACATCGAGTCGGCCTCGGGCGTCGGCGAGGGCGCGCGTACCGGCCTGGCCTCGGTCGTGACCGGCCTGCTGTTCCTCGTGACGATCTTCCTGTCGCCGCTCGTGGCGATGATCCCGTCGGAGGCGGCGGTCCCGGCGCTGGTGCTCGTGGGCTTCTTGATGATGCAGCAGATCACCGGCATCTCCTGGGACGACCCGGAGATCGCCATCCCGGCCTTCCTGACGATCGTGCTGATGCCGTTCACCTACTCGATCACGGTGGGGATCGGGGCCGGTTTCGTGACCTACGCCGTGCTCAAGGTGGTGCGCGGGAAGGCCCGGGAGCTGCACCCGCTCCTGTGGGTGGTGGCCGGTCTGTTCGTGGTCTACTTCGCCATCGACCCCATCACGCGCTGGCTCACCTGATCGCGAGCGCGTTTCCGACTGCTGCTCGGCATTTTGACCGGCCTGTGGGCGGCCGGTAATCTCGATTCTCGTGTCTGGGGCTACCCGGCACGTCGCGCATGCCCTCAGGCCAACCCCCGATCGGACGGGTTGCGGCAGGGGATCCAGCATCCGGCACAGCACGAGCATCACCCCGAGTCCGGCATGGCGCTGGACCGAGAAAAGACCGAGAGGGAAGCACAAGAGTGCCCACCATTAACCAGCTGGTCCGCAAGGGCCGCCAGGACAAGGCGTCCAAGACGAAGACGCCTGCCCTGAAGGGTTCGCCCCAGCGACGCGGTGTGTGCACCCGCGTCTACACCACCACCCCCAAGAAGCCGAACTCCGCCCTCCGCAAGGTCGCCCGCGTGCGCCTGAGCAGCGGCGTCGAGGTCACCGCCTACATCCCGGGTGAGGGTCACAACCTGCAGGAGCACTCGATCGTGCTCGTCCGCGGCGGTCGTGTGAAGGACCTGCCCGGTGTTCGCTACAAGGTCATCCGCGGCGCGCTCGACACGCAGGCCGTGAAGAACCGTAAGCAGGCTCGCAGCCGCTACGGCGCCAAGAAGGAGAAGAGCTGACATGCCGCGCAAGGGCCCCGCTCCGAAGCGCCCCATCGACGTCGACCCGGTCTACGGTTCGCAGCTGGTCAGCCAGCTGGTGTCGAAGGTGCTCCAGGACGGCAAGAAGCAGGTTGCTCAGCGGATCGTGTACGCCGCTCTCGAGGGCACCCGTGAGAAGACCGGCACCGACCCGGTGATCACCCTCAAGCGTGCGCTCGACAACGTGCGCCCCGCGCTCGAGGTCAAGTCCCGCCGCGTCGGTGGCGCGACCTACCAGGTCCCGGTCGAGGTCAAGGGCAACCGCGGCACGACCCTCTCGCTGCGCTGGCTCGTGGGCTACGCCCAGGAGCGTCGTGAGAAGACCATGGCCGAGCGCCTCCAGAACGAGATCCTCGACGCTGCCAACGGCCTCGGTGCCGCGGTGAAGAAGCGCGAGGACACCCACAAGATGGCCGAGTCCAACAAGGCCTTCGCTCACTACCGCTGGTGACCACCCGTACGGCGGAGCTCCGGCTCCGCCGTACGACACCTGCTCATCCCCAAACCTAAGGAACGCTGACTCACGTGGCAGTCGACATCACGACGGACCTCAACGTCGTCCGCAACATCGGCATCATGGCGCACATCGACGCCGGCAAGACCACCACCACCGAGCGCATCCTGTTCTACACCGGCATCACCTACAAGATCGGTGAAGTCCACGATGGCGGCGCCACGATGGACTGGATGGAGCAGGAGCAGGAGCGCGGCATCACCATCACGTCCGCCGCGACGACCTGCTGGTGGAAGAAGCACCAGATCAACATCATCGACACCCCCGGGCACGTCGACTTCACCGTCGAGGTGGAGCGCTCGCTGCGCGTCCTCGACGGCGCCGTCGCCGTCTTCGACGGCGTGGCCGGCGTCGAGCCGCAGACCATGACCGTGTGGCGCCAGGCCAACAAGTACGCCGTCCCGCGGATGTGCTTCGTCAACAAGCTCGACCGCACCGGTGCGGACTTCTACCGCGTCGTCGACTCGATCGTGGCCAAGCTCAACTCGACCCCGCTCGTGCTGCAGCTCCCGATCGGCGCCGAGGGCGACTTCATCGGTGTCGTCGACCTGGTCGAGATGAACGCCAAGGTCTGGCGCGGCGAGACCGCCCAGGGCGAGGACTACGTCGTCGAGGAGATCCCCGCGGACCTGGCCGACAAGGCTGCGGAGTACCGCGAGAAGCTCGTCGAGACGCTGGCCGAGGCCGACGACGACATCATGGAGGTCTACCTCGAGGACGGCGACACGTTCGACGTGCCGACCCTCAAGGCCGCCATCCGTCGCGCGACCCTCGCCGACAAGCTCAACCCGATCCTCACCGGCACCGCGTTCAAGAACAAGGGCGTGCAGCCCCTGCTCGACGCGATCGTCGACTACCTCCCCTCCCCGCTCGACGTCGACGGCATCGTCGGCCACAAGCCGGGCTCGGAGGAGACCGAGGAGAACGAGATCGTCCGCAAGCCGTCGTCCGACGAGCCCCTCGCGGCGCTGGCGTTCAAGATCGCTGCTGACCCGCACCTGGGCAAGCTGACCTTCGTCCGCGTCTACTCGGGCAAGCTCGAGGCCGGCGGCACCGTGCTCAACACGAGCAACGGCCGCAAGGAGCGGATCGGCAAGGTCTACCAGATGCACGCCAACAAGCGTGAGGAGATCGCGTCGGTCGGCGCCGGCCAGATCGTGGCCGTGATGGGCCTCAAGGACACCCGCACCGGGCACACCCTCTCGGACGCGACCAAGCAGGTCGTGCTCGAGTCGATGACCTTCCCGGCGCCCGTGATCTCGGTGGCCATCGAGCCGAAGACCAAGGCCGACCAGGAGAAGCTCGGCGTCGCGATCGGCCGCCTGGCCGAGGAGGACCCGACCTTCGTCGTCAAGACCGACGAGGAGACCGGCCAGACCATCATCTCGGGCATGGGCGAGCTCCACCTGGAGATCCTCGTGGACCGCATGAAGCGCGAGTTCAAGGTCGAGGCCACCGTCGGCAAGCCGCAGGTCGCCTACCGCGAGACCATTCGCGGCACCGTCTCGAACCACAGCTACACCCACAAGAAGCAGACCGGTGGGTCGGGCCAGTTCGCGAAGGTCGTCATCTCGCTCGAGCCGAACATCGACCCCGAGACCGGTCTCGGTGCGGGCTACGAGTTCGTCAACAACGTCTCGGGCGGACGCGTCCCGCGCGAGTACATCCCGTCCGTCGACAACGGCGGCCAGGAGGCCATGGAGTTCGGCGTGCTCGCCGGCTACCCGATGGTCGACGTGAAGTTCACGCTCGAGGACGGCGCCTACCACGACGTCGACTCGTCCGAGCTCGCGTTCAAGATCGCCGGCATCCAGTCGTTCAAGGAGGCGGCCCGCAAGGCCAAGCCGTGCCTCCTCGAGCCGATGTTCGCCGTCGAGGTCACGACCCCCGAGGACTACCTCGGCACGGTCATCGGTGACATCAACAGCCGTCGCGGTCAGATCCGCGCGCAGGAGGAGCGTCACGGCGACATCGTCGTGTCCGCCCTCGTGCCGCTCTCCGAGATGTTCGGGTACGTTGGCGACCTGAGGTCCAAGACCTCTGGTCAGGCGTCGTACTCGATGGAGTTCGACTCGTACGCCGAGGTTCCCACGAACATCGCCGACGAGATCATCAAGAAGGTGCGCGGCGAGTGACCTCCGGGTCACTCTCTCGCGTGCCCTCGGCGCAGCACCCTTCCAGTACGAGTCAAGTAACAATCCCAGGAGGAGCCAGCAATGGCTAAGGCCAAGTTCGAGCGGACCAAGCCGCACGTCAACATCGGCACCATCGGTCACATCGACCACGGCAAGACCACGCTGACCGCGGCGATCTCGAAGGTCCTGCACGACAAGTACCCGGACCTCAACGAGGCCTCGCCGTTCGACCAGATCGACAAGGCTCCCGAGGAGCGTCAGCGCGGCATCACGATCTCGATCGCGCACATCGAGTACCAGACCGAGGCGCGTCACTACGCCCACGTCGACTGCCCGGGTCACGCTGACTACATCAAGAACATGATCACCGGTGCCGCGCAGATGGACGGCGCGATCCTGGTGGTGGCCGCGACCGACGGTCCGATGCCGCAGACCCGTGAGCACGTGCTGCTCGCCCGCCAGGTCGGCGTCCCCGCCCTGGTCGTCGCGCTCAACAAGTGCGACATGGTCGACGACGAGGAGCTCATCGAGCTCGTCGAGATGGAGGTGCGCGAGCTCCTCTCCGAGTACGAGTACCCGGGCGACGACATCCCCGTCGTCCGCGTGGCGGCCTTCCCGGCCCTCAACGGCGACGCCAAGTGGGGCGAGTCGGTTGCCGAGCTCATGTCGGCCGTCGACGAGTACATCCCCCAGCCGGAGCGCGAGGTCGACAAGCCGTTCCTCATGCCCGTCGAGGACGTCTTCACGATCACCGGTCGTGGCACCGTCATCACCGGTCGCATCGAGCGCGGCATCGTCAAGGTGAACGAGGAGGTCGAGATCATCGGCATCCGCGACACCGCGATCAAGTCCACCGTCACCGGTGTCGAGATGTTCCGCAAGCTGCTCGACGAGGGCCAGGCCGGTGAGAACGTCGGTCTGCTGCTCCGTGGCACCAAGCGCGAGGACGTCGAGCGCGGCATGGTCGTGGTGAAGCCGGGTACGACCACCCCGCACACCAACTTCGAGGCCAGCGTCTACATCCTCTCGAAGGAGGAGGGCGGCCGTCACACGCCGTTCTTCAACAACTACCGTCCGCAGTTCTACTTCCGGACCACCGACGTGACCGGCGTCGTGACCCTTCCCGAGGGCACCGAGATGGTCATGCCGGGCGACAACACGGACATGTCGGTCGAGCTCATCCAGCCGATCGCCATGGACGAGGGTCTGAAGTTCGCGATCCGTGAGGGTGGCCGCACCGTCGGCGCCGGCCGGGTCACGAAGATCACCAAGTGATCTGACCTGCTTCGGGGAGGCCCCCGCACCTTCGGGTGCGGGGGCCTCCTGCATTTCACTGCACCGGATTTCCGGCGGGACCGCCCGAGTCGGGAGAATGGCCGGGTGAACGACGAGCAGGACCAGGCGGGCGGCGTACGCCCGGCACGACCGCACCACAAGCTGACCGACGACGGACGGCGGGTGCGCGAGGTCCTGACCTACGCGCGGCGGGGGAGCCGGTTCACGCCGAAGCAGCAGGCCGCCTGGGACGGGTACGCCGACCGGTGGGTCATCCCGGACGCGGCCGTCGACGCTCCGGACTTCAGCTGGGCGCAGTGGTTCGGCCGCGAGGCGCCGCTGGTCGTCGAGATCGGTGGTGGCGTCGGCGAGGCGACGGCGGCGCTGGCCGCCGCCCGGCCCGAGGTCAACGTGCTGGCGCTCGAGGTCTGGCTTCCGGGTGTGGCCGAGGGCCTGGGGCGTGTGGCGGAGGCCGGCGCGACCAACGTCCGCTTCTCCAGTGTCGACGCGGTGTGGACCCTCGAGCACCTGGTCGCGGAGGGCAGCATCAGCGAGCTGTGGACCTTCTTCCCGGACCCGTGGCACAAGACCCGCCACCACAAGCGCCGTCTCGTCAACGAGGAGCACTCCCGGCTGGTCGCCTCGCGGCTGGCGCCCGGCGCGCTGTGGCGGCTGGCGACCGACTGGGCCGAGTACGCCGACCAGATGGTCGAGGTGCTCGACGCGGAGCCGCAGCTCGAGGGCGGGATCGTGGAGCGCTGGGCGGAGCGGCCGGTCACGAAATTCGAGCGCAAGGGCCTCGCGAAGGAGCGCACGATCACGGACCTGGCGTACCGACGCGTCACCTGACATTAACTTTCGGCGTGCGGCGTGGCGCCCGGATCGGTTTGGGGCCCGGGCGTACTTTCCGAGCAGTGGCAGGTGGGGAAGCCGGCCACATCGGGAGGCCCGACGTGAACCATCACGACTGCGCAACCCGGTCCGTCCACAAGGAATAGGGCCGGGGCGGCCCTGGCGGGTGCGCGCGGTCCGGTGAGGTTGAGTCGTGGGATCCATTCACGATGGGGCACAGGCCAGCACGCAGCGCCGTACGTACGTCCTCGACACCAGCGTCCTGCTGGCCGACCCCGCCGCCCTGCGCCGGTTCGAGGAGCACGAGGTCGTGCTCCCGGTGGTCGTGATCACCGAGCTCGAGGCGAAGAGGCACCACCCCGAGCTCGGCTACTTCGCGCGCAGCGCGCTCCGCTCGCTCGACGAGCTGCGCGTCAGCCACGGCCGGCTCGACACGCCCGTCCCCGTGGGTGAGGACGGCGGCTCCGTGCGCGTCGAGCTCAACCACACCGATGCCGCGTCGTTGCCGTCGGGCTTCCGGCTCGGGGACAACGACACCCGGATCCTGGCGGTCGCGCGCAACCTGGCCGACGAGGGGCACCAGGTCACCCTGGTCTCCAAGGACCTGCCGATGCGGATCAAGGCGTCGGCGGTCGGTCTGGACGCCGAGGAGTACCGCGGCGAGGCGATCAGCGACTCCGACACGGGCTACTCCGGCATGGCGGAGGTCGAGGTGGCCGCCGCCGACCTCGACGAGCTGTACGACGACGGCACCCTCGACCTCGCCGACGCCCGCGAGCTGCCGTGCCACACCGGCCTGGTCCTGCTCTCCGAGCGGGGCACGGCGCTGGGCCGGGTCGGTCCCGACAAGCAGGTCCACCTGGTGCGGGGCGACCGCGAGGCGTTCGGCATCCACGGCCGCAGCGCCGAGCAGCGCATCGCCCTCGAGCTGCTCCTCGACCCCGACGTCGGCATCGTGTCCCTCGGCGGCCGCGCCGGCACCGGCAAGTCCGCGCTCGCGCTCTGCGCCGGCCTGGAGGCGGTGATGGAGCGCCAGCAGCACAAGAAGGTCGTGGTGTTCCGCCCGCTGTTCGCCGTCGGCGGCCAGGAGCTCGGCTACCTGCCGGGCTCGGAGTCGGAGAAGATGTCGCCCTGGGGCCAGGCCGTGTTCGACACCCTCGGCGCCCTCACCTCGCGCGACGTCGTCGACGAGATCCTCGACCGCGGCATGCTCGAGGTCCTCCCGCTGACCCACATCCGCGGTCGCTCGCTGCACGACTCCTTCGTGATCGTCGACGAGGCGCAGTCACTCGAGCGCAACGTGCTGCTCACGGTGCTCTCCCGCATCGGTGCGAACTCCAAGGTCGTGCTCACCCACGACGTCGCCCAGCGCGACAACCTCCGCGTCGGGCGCCACGACGGCATCGTCGCCGTGGTGGAGAAGCTCAAGGGCCACCCGCTGTTCTCCCACGTCACGTTGACCCGGTCCGAGCGCTCCCCGATCGCCGCGCTCGTCACCGAGATGCTGGAGAACGTCGTCGTCTGAGGGGTTGCGCCGGCTTGCGTCATAGGCTCCGTGGGCTCCAGCCCACGGAGCCAATGACGTTACGTCCGTTGCTTCGCCCGGTCAGGCCGCACGGCGGCCCGCGGCACCAAGCAGGGCATTTGCGATCTGGGCGAAGAACTCATCCGGCCTCAGGCGCAGACCGAGCAGCGGCAGCCGCAGCACCACGTCGCCGGAGAGGGTGAGGGCGTTCTGGCGGAGTGCATCGGCGACGACGTTCTCCGCCCAGGTGTGGTGGATGCCGTCGATCTCGACCACCACACCCAGCTCCGGCCAGTAGAGGTCGAGGTAGTAGCGGCCGCGGTCGTCCCGGCGGAGCACCTGCTGCGACGGGGGTGGCAGGCCGCGACGACGCAGCTCGGCCACGACGTCGAGCTCGCCGAGCGAGCGCGCACCGTCGAGCAGGTCGTTCACCGCCGTGTGCAGCAGGGCCCTGCGCCGGTCGCGAAGGATGCGGATCGCCTGTTGCCCGATCGCCTCGGGGGTCGTGAGCCCCTGTTGGACGGCGAGCGTCAGGACGTACATCGCCTCACGGTCCGACCGTGCCCACAGGAACGCGCGGACGGCCGCCACCTCGGGACGGGTGCGGGGGACGCCACTCGGCGCCCGGTCCGTCGCACACCAGCGCCGCGTCTGCCGGACGTCGAACTGTGCCGTACGACGAGCCATCACGCCGCGCGGCACGGAGACGCGTAGCCGGTCCAGCTCGAACCGCTTCAGGCCGGAGGCGACGAGCGAGGTGGCTCCGTCGAGCAGGGCGTTCGCGCCGCCCTGGAACACCGCGGCCCACAGGAGCCCCTCGAGTCCGACCGGGCCGGAGTGCAGTGCGATCGTCTGGTCGCCGATCCGTTGCCACCGCTCGGCCCGGAGGTGGGCGCGGACCTCCCAGCGAGTGACGCGCAGCCGGTACAGCTGCCGGCGCGACACGACGCCACCCTGATCCGAAGCGAGCTCGCGAAGTGCCGAGGTGCGCGGGTCGTCGAGAGTGGCGACGTAGGCGCGCCGGTATCGGAACGGTGTGCTCATGTCGCCGAGGATGATCCGCGGCAGGCATCGCTCTCGACGGCTGACGGCGAGCCTGTGGACGACCGACCGGGACGTCGCATCGGTGGACAGCCGCGGGTCATCGCTGCAACGTCATAGGCTCCGTGGGCTCCAGCCCACGGAGCCTATGACGCAAGCTCCGGCAACCCCTTCTCCCGGGGCCGATGTGACGCAAGGTGCGCACGAGATCAGAGTGGTTGAAACCGGCCGGGGGAGAACTGCGGTTCGGTTTGCACGGGGCTCGGCCGTCAGGCAGGGTGGAGGCTGGCCACCGGCGGTGAAGACAACGGTGTCGGGCCCGATCGGGCGGTGGCCAGCGTCCTGCAGTCGAGCCCGAAGTCGAGAATCTTGTCGAAGCACGCCAAGCCGGTGCCCAAGCACCGCGGAGCGCCGAAGCATGCCCACCTCGCCCAAGCCCCTCGCAAGGCAGCCCGCAACGTCGTCGTGATGTCGTCGGTCGCCGTGGCCGTCACCGGTGTGTCGGTGGCCGCCGGGGTCCTCGGCAACGATGTCGCCGCGCCCACCGCGAGCGCGGACGTCGACGCCCTGACCGCGGCCAGCCAGGCGGACCCCACGGTCGTCGCCGACCGTCGTGAGCCGGTCCTCTCGCGCTCCGACCGCCGCCCCGAGGCCGACCCGGCCAAGACCGCCAGCCTCGAGGAGTCCACGGGCTCCGCGATCACGGCGGAGCGCAAGCTCTCCGAGTCCGACCCGCGCGACATCGCGCGGGCGCTGCTCGGCGAGTTCGGGTTCTCCTCCGACCAGTTCGGCTGCCTCGACTCGCTGTGGACCCGCGAGTCCAACTGGCGCGTCAACGCCGACAACCCCAGCTCCAGCGCCTACGGCATCCCGCAGGCCCTGCCCGGGTCGAAGATGTCGTCGGTCGGCTCCGACTGGGCCACCAACCCGGCGACCCAGATCCGCTGGGGCCTGGGTTACATCCAGGCCCGCTACGGCTCGCCCTGCGGCGCCTGGGGCCACTCGGAGAGCCACGGCTGGTACTGAGCCCAGGCTCAGGTCAGCAGCTTCTTCTGCACCTTCCCCATCTCGTTGCGGGGGAGCGCGTCGGTGAACCGCACCTCGCGCGGGCGCTTGTGCGCCGACAGCTCGGCGCCGACGTGCTCGACCAGCTCGGCGGCCAGGGCGGCCTCGTCCGCCACCTCCGCACGCGGTACGACGAACGCCACGATCCGCTGCCCGAGGTCGGTGTCGGGCAGACCGACCACCGCGCACTCCGCCACGGTGGGATGGCCGAGCAGGGTGGACTCGATCTCGCCGGCGCCGATCCGGTAGCCGCCTGACTTGATCAGGTCGACCGAGGCGCGACCGACGATGCGGTGCCGGCCGTCGGCCGCGATGCACGCGACATCCCCGGTGCGGAACCAGCCGTCGTCGGTCCACACCTCGGCAGTGGCGTCGGGGCGGTTGAGGTAGCCCGCGAAGAGGGTCGGACCACGGACCTCCAGCTGGCCGACCGACTCCCCGTCCTCGGGTACGGCGGCGCCGTGCTCGTCGCGCAGCCGGGTCTCCACACCGGCGATCGGGACGCCGACCCAGCCCGCCTCGCGCCGCCCGTCGGCGCGGGTGGCGACGGTGATCAGGGTCTCGCTCATGCCGTACCGCTCCGCGACCTCCAGGCCGGTGAGCTCGCGCAGCCGGGTGAAGACGGGCACGGGCAGGGCGGCACTGCCGGAGACGAGGAGGCGGGCGTCGCGCAGTGCCGCGGCGTGCTCGGGGGCGTCGGCGATGCGGCTCCACACGGTGGGGACGCCGAAGAAGAGCGTGGCGCCCGCGCGGGCCGCGTCGGCGTACCGGTCGGGGGTGGGGCGGCCGACGTGCACCAGGCCGCCGCCGACGCGCAGCGGCCCGAGGACGCCGAGCACGAGGCCGTGGACGTGGAACAGCGGCAGTCCGTGGGCGAGCACGTCGTCGGCGGTCCACGCCCACGCCTCGACCAGGCCGTCGAGGCCGGCCGTCAGCGCGGCGTGGGTGATCAGCACACCCTTGGGGAGCCCGGTCGTGCCGGAGGTGTAGAGGACGAAGGCGAGGTCGTCGTCGGCGATCTGGACCGGTGCGTACGGCGCGCGTGCGGCCAGGTCGACGGCCCGGTGAGGCAGGCCGTGGGCCTCGGGCGGAACGGGGCCGACCCAGCAGTCGGGGGCGCTGTCGCCGAGCAGGTGGCGCAGCTCGCCGGTGCCGGAGTCCGGGGGCACGGGGACGACGGTCGCACCGGCCAGCAGCGCACCGACCACCGCGACCACGGTCTCCATGGTCGGGGTCGCGTGCACGGCGACCCGCGGGCGGCCGGGGAGGGCCGCGGCAACGGCCGCGGCGGCTCCGCGCAGCTCGGTGGACGTCAGCGTCGTACCGGCGATCGTGACGGGGCGTCCGGCGGCGGCGGTGAGGGCGGTGAGGAGCTCGGGCACGACACCCATCCTCCCGGATCCCGGGTTGCGGGCGCCCGCGGGTGCATGATGCCTGCATGGGCGGGGCACGGGTGCCTCGCACGACCCGAAGGAGCCCGCAATGGCAATGCTCTGGACCATCATCGTCACCGTCGTCGGCGGCACCGTCATCGGCCTCATCGGCAAGGCGGTCGCTCCCGGTGACCGCACGAGGTTCCCGCTCTGGCTCACGACGGTCTGCGGCATCGTGGGCATGCTGGCCGGCAGCCTGCTCTACTGGGTCGTCGCCGGCCACAACAACGGGAGCTTCGACGGCCACGAGGCCACGTGGGACAACACGACCAACGGCATCGACTGGCTGCGCCACCTGTGGCAGATCGTCGTCGCCGCCGTCGCGGTGATCGTCGCGGCCGGTGTGACCGGCCGCAAGAAGGCCTGAACCCAGCTGGTCCGGAGGGTCAGGGCCTGGTCATCGCGGCCAGGTCGAGCGCCGCGTCGAGCTCGTCGAGGGTGAGCTCGCCGCGGTCGACGTACCCGAGGGCGAGGACGGTCTCGCGGATCGTGGTGCCGTCGGCGAGCGCCTGCTTGGCGATCTTGGCGGCCGCCTCGTAGCCGATGTGGCGGTTGAGCGGGGTGACGACGGACGGCGAGGACGCGGCGTAGCGGTGCATCCGCTCGGCGTCGGCGGTGATGCCGTCGATGCAGCGCGCGGCCAAGGTCGTCGTGGACGTCGCGAGCAGGCGGATCGACTCGAGGACGTTGCGGGCCATGACCGGCATCGCGACGTTGAGCTCGAAGCTGCCGCTCGCCCCGGCGACGGTCGTCGCGGCGTCGTTGCCGATCACCTGCATGCAGACCATCAAGGTGGCCTCGGGCAGGACCGGGTTCACCTTGCCGGGCATGATCGAGGAGCCGGGCTGCAGGTCGGGAAGGTGGATCTCGGCGAGGCCGGTGGTCGGCCCGGAGCCCATCCAGCGCAGGTCGTTGCAGATCTTGGTGAGGCCGACGGCGATGGTGCGCAGCACGCCGCTCAGCTCGACGAGCGAGTCGCGGGTGCCCTGGGCCTCGAAGTGGTTGCGGGCCTCGGTGAACGGCTCGCCCGTCGCCTCGCCCAGCGCCGCGATGGCGGCCTCGGCGAAGCCCGGCGGGGTGTTGATGCCGGTGCCGACGGCCGTGCCGCCCAGGGGCAGC
The DNA here is from genome assembly GCF_001428825.1 of Nocardioides sp. Root240. Classification (GTDB taxonomy): domain Bacteria; phylum Actinomycetota; class Actinomycetes; order Propionibacteriales; family Nocardioidaceae; genus Nocardioides. The sequence continues at coordinate 237,836 of NZ_LMIT01000015.1, forward strand.
TCCCGCACGCGGGGGAGCACGGAGGCGAGCCGCTCGGCGCCGTACCGGATCGTTGCGGCGTACCCGCCGAGCTCCTGGCCGAGCGTGACGGGCGTGGCGTCCATCAGGTGGGTCCGCCCCGACTTCACCAGGTCGGCGAACTCGCCCGCCTTCGCCTCGAGCGAGGACGCCAGGACGTCGAGCGCGGGCAGCAGGTCCCGGACGACGGCGAGGGTCGCCGCCACGTGGATCGCGGTCGGGAAGGTGTCGTTGCTCGACTGGCTCGCGTTGACGTGGTCGTTGGGGTGCACCGTCACGCCGGCCTGCGCGGCGAGGGTCGCGATCACCTCGTTGGCGTTCATGTTGGAGCTGGTGCCCGAACCGGTCTGGAAGACGTCGATGGGGAACTGGTCGTCGTGGCGTCCCCCGGCCACGGCGCGCGCGGCGTCCTCGATGGCGCCCGCGAGCTCCGCCGGCAGTACGCCGAGCGCCGCATTGGCCCGTGCCGCGGCGGCCTTCACCTCGCCCAGCGCGTGCACCAGCGCGGGCTCGATGGGGGTGCCGCTGATCGGGAAGTTCTCGACCGCGCGTTGCGTCTGGGCCTGCCACAGTGCGGCGGCCGGGACCCGGACCTCGCCCATGGAGTCGTGCTCGATCCGGAAGTCGTCCGTGCTCACCCTTCGAAGGTACCCGGCCGGTCGCCGGCGGCACGAGCACCGTCTGCCTACACTGCAAGGAGGACTGCAGGAGTCGGGCCGTCGCAGGCGGGCATCGCCGAGACAACAGGCACCGGCACCAGCAGCAACGCGCGGAAACCCGGTGTTCGCGGGACCGCGGTGGAGCACTCTTGATCTCCTTCGTCTGGTCGCCGCACGAGCCCCTGCCCGCTGGTACTGGCGGCTCCGAGAACTACACGATCGGCCAGGTCCGCGAGCTGAACCGCCGCGGCGTCCCGGCCCAGGTGGTCACCGTCGGACTCGGCACGGACGACGGTCGTGCGGAGTTCGTGGACATCCCGTTCGTCGCACTGGCCCGGGTTGCCGACATCGGCCTGCTGGCCGACCCGGTGGTGTTCGTCAGTGAGGCACCCGCCGTCCTGACCCGCGAGCCGGCGTACCAGATCCTGCACGTGCCCCCGCCGTTGCGGTCACGGGAGCGCGCCGCCGTCGCCGCGGCGACCCGGGACCGCACCCTCATCGCCACCAGTCACTTCGCGGCCCGGCTCTGGGCGTCCTTCCTCGACGTCGACGTGCCGACCATCCAGGTGGTGCACCCCTTCGCCGAACCCGACTTCGCCGCCGCGGCGCGCCCGCCCCGGGCTCCGGGGACGACCCGGGTGCTGTACGCCGGCCGGCTGACGCCGGAGAAGGGCGTCTACACGCTGTTGGCGGCGCTGCACAGCGACCTGGTCGCGGGCGACCCGAGCATCAGCTACACGGTGACGCTGGCGGGGGCCGATCGGCCGCAGGGCCGGATCATCCATGCCCTCCTCGCCGCACACCCGGGAGTGCGGGTGGTGCCGGCCCGCCGCACGCCCGCCGCGATGGCGGCCCTCATGGCCGAGCACGACGTGGTGGTCATGCCGTCGAACAGCCAGTACTGGCACGAGACCTTCGGCATCGTGTCCATCGAGGCCCAGCACACCGGTTGTCGCGTGGTCGCCTCCGACGACGGCGGCCTGCCGGAGACCGGTTGCGGCGGCCTGATCCTGGTCGCCCCGGACAACGCCGAGGCACTCGCCGCGGGCATTCGGCAGGCGGTCCGCGCCGGCCCGCTCCCCGCGGCCCTACGCCGGGAGGCCGGAGAGTGCTTCACGGTGGCCCAGTCGGTCGACGCGCTCCTGGCGGTCCTCACCGGCCCCCGCCCACTCCCGCCCGCCATCGTCGTGCGGCAGCTGGAGGAGATGATGCAGCTCCCTGCGGCCCCCGAGCCGCTGGTGCTGGACTGACCATCCCCGTCGTCGAGCTGCGTCAGTCGAACAGCTCGCTCAGCCACGACTCGCGCTTGCGCTTCTTGTAGTGCCTGTCGTCGCCGCGTCGGTCGTCGGGACGGCGACGGTCGTCGTACTGCGGGTAGCCCTGCTGCGGGGCGGCCTGGGGTGCCGCCTGGGGCGCGGGCATGCCGACCGAGCGGTCGATGATCTTGTCGAGCTCACCGCGGTCGAGCCACACGCCCCGGCACTGGGGGCAGTAGTCGATCTCGATGCCGTTGCGGTCGCTCATCACCAGCGTGGTCTCGTCGATGGGGCAGCGCATGCCTCGTCAACGGACCGCGCTCGGCGCGGGTTCCCGGCGGGGCTGCCTCAGCTGGCGCTGAGCACGTCGTAGTGCACCACGACGCGGAACTTCGCGACGTCGTACTGCGACTTGTAGGCCGTGAAGTAGCGCCAGGAGATGTAGCGGTCCTTGTCGACGAGCGGGGTCGCGCCGCGGGTGTAGCCGTTGTGCCAGGCGACCTTGGAGCCGGCGAACCGGAAGGCGGTCCACGTCTCCTTGGGGTTGTCCCAGTACTCGATCCCGCCGCGGCTGCCGGCCTGGCCCTTCGCGGCTCCGCCGTAGGTGTCGATCCGCGCGTCGACGTAGCGCTCGGCCGCGGGGACCCGGACGGCGTGGACGGTGATCACGGAGCTGGCGTTCCAGGTCTGGGTGCGGCACTTGGTGTTGGCGTAGTAGCCGTACGACCCCGCCCAGCCGCGTCGCGACGGCTTGCGCAGCGTGGAGCACTTGCCGACGTACTTCCAGTAGGCCTTCGTGGGCAGTGCCTGGACGGTGTAGGTCTTGCGGACCAGACGCTGCAGCGACACGTTCACCGAGCCGGTCACCGTGGCCGCGTCGGTGCCGTTGAAGGCGATCAGGGTGTAGCTGCCGGCGGCCACCAGGTTGCCGCCGGTGTCGCGGCCGTTCCAGACCACGGTGTCGCTCGAGGCGAGGTCGAAGGTCTGGACCGTGGTGTCGGTGGCCGTGTTGCGGACCTCGAGGGACGTCACGTCGTCGGTGTTGCTGACGACGGTGATCGTGGTGCTGGCCGGCCGCTTCGTGGTGCCGATCCTCGGGTAGATCGTGGCCTTCGAGGAGGTGATGGCGGTGACGTCGGGCGGCGTCGCCTGCGCCGGCACCACGCCGACCAGCGTCGCCGCGAGGGCGGCGATCAGGGCGAGAACAGGAATACGACCGAGCATCTCCAGACCTTCCGAGAGGGCGGCACCCGAGTGGTACCGGAAGGGGGAGTAGATCACGCCCGCCGCAGCCTTCGTGGCGTTTTCTGCCCAAATGTGTCAACAGGCCGATGCCGCGGCCCCGCCGCTTCTCCTACTCCGCGGAGCGCACCCGGATGCCAGACACGGGGACGGTGACCGCCCCGCTCGGGTCGGTGAAGAAGTCGTTGCCCTTGTCGTCGACCACGATGAACGCCGGGAAGTCCTCGACCTGGATCTTCCAGACCGCCTCCATGCCGAGCTCGGGGTACTCGATGACCTCCTGGCTCTTGATGCAGTCCTGGGCCAGGCGGGCGGCGGGGCCCCCGATCGAGCCGAGGTAGAAGCCGCCGTACTCGCCGCACGCCTCGGTGACCTGCTTGCTCCGGTTGCCCTTCGCGAGCATCACCATCGAGCCGCCGGCGGCCTGGAAGGACTTCACGTAGGAGTCCATCCGGCCGGCCGTCGTCGGGCCGAACGAGCCGGACGCCATGCCCTCGGGGGTCTTGGCGGGGCCGGCGTAGTAGACCGGGTGGTTCTTCAGGTACTCCGGCATCTCCTCGCCGGCGTCCAGGCGCTCCTGGATCTTGGCGTGCGCGATGTCGCGGGCCACGACGAGCGGGCCGGTCAGCGAGAGCCGCGTCTTCACCGGGTGCGACGACAGCTGGGCCAGGATCTCGCTCATCGGCCGGTTCAGGTCGACCTTCACGACCTCCCCGCCGGAGATGTCGTCGGCGACGCCGGCGTCGGGCATGTACTGCGCGGGGTCCGTCTCGAGCTGCTCGAGGAAGACACCCTCGGACGTGATCTTGCCGAGCGCCTGGCGGTCCGCGGAGCAGGACACCGCGATCGCGACCGGGCAGGACGCGCCGTGGCGGGGCAGGCGCACCACGCGGACGTCGTGGCAGAAGTACTTGCCGCCGAACTGCGCGCCGATCCCGAAGGACTGCGTCAGCTTGAAGACCTCCTCCTCGAGCTCGAGGTCCCTGAAGCCGTGCGCGCTCATCGAGCCCTCGGTCGGGAGGTTGTCGAGGTAGTGCGCGGAGGCGTACTTGGCCGTCTTGAGGGCGAACTCGGCCGACGTACCGCCGATCACGATCGCCAGGTGGTACGGCGGGCAGGCGGCGGTGCCGAGCGAGCGGATCTTCTCGTCGAGGAACTCCAGCATCCGCTTCGGGTTCAGGACGGCCTTGGTCTCCTGGAACAGGAAGGACTTGTTGGCCGATCCGCCGCCTTTGGCCATGAAGAGGAACTTGTACTCCGGCTTCCCGTCCTTGGAGGGGGTGGAGTAGAGCTCGATCTGCGCCGGCAGGTTGGTGCCGGTGTTCTTCTCCTCGTACGTCGTCAGCGGCGCGAGCTGGCTGTAGCGCAGGTTCAGCTTCGTGTACGCGTCGTAGACGCCCTTGCTGACCCACTCGGCGTCGTCGGCGCCGGTGAGCACGCCCTCGGACTTCTTGCCCATCACGATCGCGGTGCCGGTGTCCTGGCACATGGGCAGCACGCCACCGGCGGAGATGTTGACGTTCTTGAGCAGGTCGAGCGCCACGAAGCGGTCGTTGCCGGAAGCCTCCGGGTCGTCGATGATCTTGCGCAGCTGCGCCAGGTGCGCCGGCCGCAGGTAGTGGCTGATGTCGTGCATCGCCTCGGCGGTGAGCTGCTGGATCACCGCGGGATCGACCTTCAGGAAGGTCTGGCCGTCGGGACCCTCGACCGTCTCGACGCCCTCCGTCGTGATCAGGCGGTAGGGCGTGTCGTCGTGCGACGCCGGGAGGAGGTCGGAGTACCGGAACTCTGCTTCAGCCACGACCACCGAGGATATCGCGTGCCGCGCCGGGAAAGGCACGAGGGCCGGGAGCGCTGGTGCGCTCCCGGCCCTCGTGGCCGTTCTGTCGTGCTGCTCGGGGTCAGCTCAGGATCAGTAGGTCCCGGGCGGCGCGATGGCCGTGCTCGCGACACCGATCTCGATGACCGCGCCGACGGGCAGGCCGGCCTGGGCGGTGCTCAGGGTGATCCGCACGGCGTCGATGCGGTTCATCCAGGCGCCACCCGGGTGGACCTCCTGCCGGTTGATCGCCACCTGGCCGAGGTTGGCCACGTTGATGATCGTGTTCGGCGAGACGTCGATCGGGATCTTCTGGCCCGCGATGACGAGGTTGACGAGCTTGAGCTCCATCTTGCTCGTCCACTTGCCCTCGTCGGCCTTGCCGTAGGCCGTCACCTTGATGGCGTCAGCCTTGATCAGGCCGCCGAGGAGGTTGACCCCCGCGGTCTGGTTGGTGTTGGTGATCTCGGCGTTGCCGAAGGCGTCCTTGGTCGACGTGGTGGTCGAGCTGACGACGCCGGTGGTCAGCAGGCCGGGCACCTTCACGGACAGCGTGGAGTTGGTGAGCGTCTTGCCGTTGCTCGAGCCGACCGGCGTACCGACGCGCGCGGTCGGGTCACTGACGATCGAGACCGTGTCGCCCACGTCGGCCTGGACGCGCGTGCCGTAGGCGGTGCCGAACAGGCCGGCGCCCTCGGACGGGTCGACCTCGGAGAGGTACTGGTTGACCGGGTTGACCAGCAGGGTCACGCCGGCGGAGTAGCTGCCGAACGGCTTGAGCAGGGTGACGCCGATCGCCCAGCCCATGGTGCCGAGGACGCGGTCGACCTTGCCGTTGATGGCGTAGTTCAGCGTGATGTTGGCGACGCCCGGAACGGTGACCGAGTAGTTCTTCGGGATGTTCAGCGGCAGGTTGATGCCGATGATCTTGATGCCCGCGAGGCGCGACGACGCGGTGTAGGTGCCGGTGCCGGTCGCCTTCTGGCCGGTCGTGCTGATGTTGGTCTCGACGGCGTCAGCGGTGATCAGGCCGTTGAGCAGGCTCACGTGGGCCGTGCGGGCCCAGGACTTGAGGACCGTGTTGGTCGGGTTGACCGTGGCGGACGTCGTCGTCTCGATGGCACCGACCTCGGCGAGGCCCGCGACCTTCGCGGCGAGGGTGCTGTTCTTGGAGCTGGACGACTTGGCGCCGCCGGTGACACCGGACTGCGCGGTCAGGTCGGACTGCACGACGCCGTCGAGGACCTTGATGTAGGTGCCGCCGGTGCTGGCGGCGTAGCTCCACTCGACCGGCGCAGCCTGCGCAGGTGAGGGAACGGCGACAAGGCCCATGCCCATCAGGACGAAAGCCACCAAATAAGAAATTCTGCGGACGCTCACGGGACCCCATTCCCATCGTTTGTGTGAAGTTCTGCTGTTCCCCCGGAGAAACGCTATCCGGGCACACGATGCCGCGGAGAGAGAACCCCTCGCTCAGTAAACGGCGTTATGAGCGGGAAGTCACGTTGGGGAACCCTCTCACCACCCCTCGTTGCGGCAATCCAGCGGTGCGCTAGCGTGGTGCCGACCACCCACGGGAGTCCGCGGCAGCGGGCTGAGAGGGAGCTGGAGCCGCTCCGACCGTCACACCTGATCCGGATCATGCCGGCGAAGGAACGGACGAGATGACTGCTCTGCCACGGCTTTTCTGCCTGGTCTCCGCCACGGACGACCACTACCTGCTGCCCGCGCTGGCCGCGGCCGGCGTCGACGGGTTCCAGGTCCGGGCCAAGGACCTGTCCTCGAGAGCCCTTCGAAATTTTACTCGCGAGGTGCTCGCCGCGGTGCGCCCGTACGGCGCCCGCGTGGTCGTCAACGACCGTCTGGACGTCGCGCTCGCGGCCGGCGCGGACGGGGTGCACCTGGGTGCCGACGACCTCGCCGTCGCCGATGCGCGCCGGATCGCGCCCGGCCTGCTCGTCGGGGCGACCTGCCGCTCGCGCGCCGAGGTGGTCGCGGCCGCCGAGGCCGGTGCTGACTACGCCGGCTTCGGGCCGGTCCACCTGTCCGGCTCCAAGGCCGGCCTCCCCGCTCCGCTCGGGGTCGCCGCCGTGACGGCCGCCGCCGGTGTGCTGCCGCTGGTCGCGATCGGCGGGCTCACGGCCCCGTCCGCGGCCGAGGTGCGCGCTGCCGGGGCCCACGGCGTCGCCGTGATCGGCGCGATCTGGCGACATCCCGACCCCGTGGCAGCAGCGAAGGAGCTCCTGACGGCGCTCGCCTGATGAGGGTCGAGGTGCTCGGCGCCGGGATCGTCGGGCTGACGGTCGCCGACGAGCTGGTCCGACGTGGGCACGACGTCACGGTGGTCGATCCGCGACCGGCCCTCGGGGCGTCGTACGCCGCCGCGGGGATGCTGAGCCCCACCGCCGAGGTCTGGTACGGCGAGGAGGACCTGCTGCGCCTCGGCTCCGCGTCCCTGCGGATGTGGCCGGAGCTCGCCCGGCGGCTGGGCGTGGAGCTGCGGCAGCACGGCACCCTCCTGGTCGGGTACGACGCCGGCGACCTCCAGCAGGTCGACCGGCAGGTCGAGCTGCTGACGCGGCACGGTCACGACGCCCAGCTGCTCGACCGTGCCGGGGTCCGCGACCGCGAGCCCGCGCTGGCGCGGGTCACCGGTGGGGCGCTGCTCCCGGAGGAGGCGAGCGTCGATCCGCGGGCCGTGTGCGACGCCCTGCTCGCACGGGTGCCGCTCGTCGGCGTACCGCGGGGAGCGGACGTCACCGTGGTCGCGACGGGAACCAGCCTCCCGCCGCCCTTCTCCGGCCTGGTGACCGGGGTGCGGGGCGAGATCCTCCGGCTGCGGACCGACGACCCGCCCCTGCGCACGGTGCGCGGCTGGGCCGCCGGCGAGCCGGTCTACCTGGTGCCGCGTGGCGGCGGCGGCCTCGTCCTCGGCGCGACGTCCGAGCGGCACGACGGCCCGCCCGTCGTGACGGCCGGCGGTGCGCTGCGCCTGCTCGCAGCGGCCCGACAGCTCTGGCCCGCGCTCGACCGGGCCGAGCTCGTCGAGGGCACCGCACGCGACCGGCCGGCGACGGCCGACGGCCTGCCGCTCGTCGGCCCGAGCGGTGTCGACGGCGTGCTGCTCGCCGCCGGCCACCACCGCCACGGCGTGCTGCTCGCGCCGCTGACGGCCCGGCTCGTGGCCGACCACCTGGAGGACGGCCACCTCGAGCCGGTCCTCGACCCCCGCCGCGCGATGGAAGGAGTGCGATGACGATCACCTGGAACGGCGCGTCCGTGCGGACCCCGCACACGACGCTCGCCGATCTGCTCCACGAACGACTGGGGGAGCCGCGACCCGAAGGGGTCGCGGTCGCCGTCAACGGGGAGGTGGTGCCGCGGTCGACCTGGCCGGTGGCATCGCTGACCGACGGCGACGTGGTCGACGTGGTGACGGCGGTGCAGGGCGGATGACCGTTCTCACCATCGCCGGCGTCGAGCTGTCGTCGCGACTCCTCCTCGGGACCGGCGGCCTGCCGCGGGTGTCGCTGGTCGGCCCCGTCCTGGCCGCCGCGGAGCCGGCCCTGGTCACGGTCTCGATGCGTCGTGCGTCCTCGCTGGCCGACGGAGGGCTGCTCGCCGAGCTGCGGGCCGCCGGCGTCCGGCTGCTGCCGAACACCGCCGGCTGCCTGTCGGCCCGGGAGGCGGTGCTCACGGCGGAGCTGGCCCGCGAGGCGCTCGGCACCGACTGGGTGAAGCTCGAGGTGATCGGTGACGAGGCCTCGCTGCTGCCCGACGTGGTCGAGCTGCTGGACGCGGCCGAGCAGCTGGTCCGGCGCGGCTTCACCGTGCTGCCCTACGCGACCGACGACCCCGTGGTCGCCCGCCGGCTGGTCGATGCCGGCTGCGCGGCGGTGATGCCGCTGGGCTCGCCGATCGGCTCGGGCCTGGGCGTCCTGAACCCGCACGCCATCGCCGCGGTGCGGGCCGCGGTCGACGTCCCCGTGGTCCTCGATGCCGGCGTGGGTACGGCGAGCGACGCCGCCCTGGCGATGGAGCTCGGCTGCGACGCCGTCCTCGCCGCCACCGCCGTCACCCGGGCCGACGACCCGGTGGTGATGGCCCGGGCGCTGCGGCTGGGCGTCGAGGCCGGGCGGCTGGCGTACGAGGCCGGCCGGATCCCGCGCCGGCCCACCGCCCGGGCGTCGAGCCCCGTGCTGGGGAGGATCGGGTGAGGGGTTGCGCGAGCTTGCGTCATAGGCTCCGTGGGCTGGAGCCCACGGACACAATGACGTTGGCTCGGTTGCTCGTGCTGACCGACCGCCACCAGGTCCCTTCCGGCCGGACGCTCGCCGACGTCCTGGCAGCGGTCGCGGACGGCGGCGCGACGAGCGTGCTGCTGCGGGAGTCCGACCTGCCCGACGACGAGCGCGCCGCGCTCGCCGCGGTTGCCCACGGGCGCGGGCTGTCGGTCATCGCCGCCCACCGTCCGGTGCCGGGCGGGGCAGGCGTCCACGTCCGTGCCACCGACCCGACACCGGCCGGGGGCCGGTGGGGGCGGTCCTGCCACGACCGCGTCGAGGTCGACCAGGCGGCGCGTGAGGGCGCGGCCTGGGTGACCCTGTCGCCATTCGCCCCGACCGCCAGCAAGCCGGGGCACGGTCCTCCGCTGGCGGCGTCGGCGTACGCCGGGTTGCCGGTGCCGACGTACGCGCTCGGGGGGATCGGCCCCGCCAACGCCGCCGCGGCCCGGGCCGCCGGGGCCCACGGCGTGGCCGTGATGGGTGCCGTCATGCGGGCGCCGGACCCGGCGGTCGTGGTCGCTGCGTTGCTCGAGGTGGTCGCATGAACCCGCCCGTCGTCGTCACGATCGCCGCAACCGACCCCGGCGGGGGCGCGGGCGTCGCGGCGGACCTCGCGACCTTCGCCGCGCTGGGCGTCCACGGTGCGTGCGTCGTCACCGCCGTCACCGTCCAGGACACGACCGCGGTGCACGCCGTCCACCCGCTGCCCACCGCCGTCGTGCTCGCGCAGCTGGACGCCGTGCTGGCCGACCTGCCGGTCGCGGTGATCAAGACCGGCATGCTCGCGACCGTCGAGACGGTCTCCTGCCTGAGCACCCGCCTGGCCGATGTCCCAGGCACACGACCCCGGCTCGTGGTCGACCCGGTGCTGCGCGCCAGCACGGGCGCGACGCTCGCGACCGACGAGGTCGTCGCGGCCTACCGGGAGCACCTGTTGCCGCTCGCCGACGTCGTCACGCCGAACGAGGACGAGTGGGTCGCGCTCGGCCGGCCCACGGGCGCGCACGTCCTGGTCACCCGCGGCGGTGACATCCCGACGACCAACGACCACGGCACCGGCTGCACGCACAGCAGCGCGCTGGCGTCGTACCTGGCCCGGGGCGAGGACCTCGCCACTGCCGCGCTCCGCGCCGACGCCTTCGTCGCCCGACAGCTCCACCTCAGCAAGGACTGGACCCTCGGCCGCGGCCGGGGACCCGTCGCCCACCTGCACGCCCCCACCGAAGGAGTCACTCCATGACCGTCCACCCCGTCCACCCCGCCCACACCCGCATCGAGGTCGGCGACCTGGCCGTCCCGTTCACCCGCGTCGCGCTCACCAACGGCGAGACCTTCGACCGCTACTGCACGTCCGGCCCCGGCTCCGACCCCGAGGTGGGCCTGCCGCCGCTGCGCGCGGCCTGGATCGAGGGACGCGCCGACACGACGTCGTACGACGGCAGGGAGGAGCAGCTGCTCGACAACGGCCGCTCGGCGGTGCGTCGCGGAGAGGCCCAGGACCCGTGGCGGGGTGCGAGGCGGCGCCCACGCCGCGGAGGGAACGTCACGCAGATGGCCTACGCCCGGGCGGGGACCGTGACCGAGGAGATGCGCTACGTCGCCGCGCGCGAGCAGTGCGACGTCGAGCTGGTGCGCAGCGAGGTCGCCGCGGGCCGGGCGATCATCCCGGCCAACGTGAACCACCCCGAGTCGGAGCCGATGATCATCGGCAAGCGGTTCCTGGTGAAGGTGAACGCCAACATCGGCAACTCCGCGGTCACCTCGTCGATCGCGGAGGAGGTCGACAAGCTCACCCACGCGATCACGTGGGGCGCCGACACGGTGATGGACCTCAGCACCGGCGAGGACATCCACACCACCCGCGAGTGGATCGTCCGAAACTCGCCGGTGCCGATCGGGACGGTGCCGATCTACCAGGCGCTCGAGAAGGTCAACGGCGAGGCGGACAAGCTGACGTGGGAGGTCTTCCGCGACACCGTGATCGAGCAGTGCGAGCAGGGCGTCGACTACATGACGATCCACGCCGGCGTGCTGCTGCGGTACGTCCCGCTGACCGCGAACCGCGTGACCGGGATCGTCAGCCGCGGCGGCTCGATCATGGCCGGCTGGTGCCTGGCCCACCACGAGGAGAACTTCCTCTACACCCACTTCGACGAGCTCTGTGAGATCTTCCGCCAGTACGACGTGTCCTTCTCCCTCGGCGACGGCCTGCGCCCCGGTGCCACCGCCGACGCCAACGACGAGGCCCAGCTCTCCGAGCTGCGCACCCTGGCCGAGCTGACCGAGCGGGCGTGGGCGTACGACGTGCAGGTGATGGTCGAGGGTCCCGGCCACGTCCCGCTGAACCTCGTCGAGGAGAACGTGCGGCTGCAGCAGGACTGGTGCCACGGCGCGCCCTTCTACACGCTGGGGCCCTTGGCGACCGACATCGCGCCGGGCTACGACCACATCACCTCGGCGATCGGTGCGGCCGCGATCGCGATGCACGGCACCGCGATGCTCTGCTACGTCACCCCGAAGGAGCACCTCGGTCTCCCCAACCGCGACGACGTGAAGACCGGCGTGATCACCTACAAGCTCGCCGCCCACTCCGCCGACGTCGCCAAGGGGCACCCCGGCGCCCGGGACTGGGACGACGCCCTGTCGAAGGCCCGCTTCGAGTTCCGCTGGCACGACCAGTTCGCGCTCTCGCTCGACCCGGTGACGGCGGAGTCCTTCCACGACGAGACGCTGCCGGCGGAGAACGCCAAGACCGCGCACTTCTGCTCGATGTGCGGGCCGAAGTTCTGCTCGATGCGGATCAGCCAGGACGTCCGGGAGCGGTTCGCGGCCGACGGGATGGCGCAGAAGTCGGCGGAGTTCGTCGAGCTGGGGGGGACGGTCTACGTGGAGCCGGAGGCGTCCTGAGCCGCGCGGGCCGCGGCAGCCGCGCGCTCGGTCCACCTCGGAATCTCGCCGTAGCGCTGGCTCGGGATGAGCTCCCCTGCGGCGGACTCCTCGACCAGCTGGGTCATCCGGCGGTCGCGGGTGCTCTGCTGCTTGGCCGAGAGAACCCAGTTGGTGCAGACGCGGCGGTAGGTGCGGGTGGCGGCCTCCCAGTAGGCGGTGGCCGCCGGCGAAGCGGCCAGCTGGGAGGCGTACGGCTCGGGCAGGACGAGCTCGCCGTCGACCTCGTGGGTGTAGGGCGCCTGCTCCTTGCGCCGCTGCTCCCAGATGGCGAGGCCGCTGGGCTGCATCCTCCCGGCGGCGCGCAGCTGCTCGACGAGCTCGAGGTTGACCTTGCTCCAGTTGCTGGTCCTCTTGCGCGGCGACCACCGCTGGCGGACCGCGTCCTCGTCGATGCGCTGGGCGATCGAGTCGATCCAGCCCCAGCACAGGGCGACGGGCACGGCCTCGGCCCAGGTGAGCCCGCCGTCGGGGACGTGCTTCTTGTGGATGCCCATCCACAGCTCGGTCTCGGTGTCGTGGTGGGCCGCCAGCCAGGCGTCGAACTCGTCGGTGTCCGCGAAGAAGCGGGCGGGTCGCTCGGCCGAGCCGCCCATCCGGCCGGGGGTGGTGTCCTTCGCCATGGCACCAGCCTGTCACCCGGCTCCGACATCATGGGCGCATGACGCGTCCCACCATCGCCGTCGGAGCGCTGGGCGGCACCATCGCCTCGACCTCCAGCGTCGCCGACGGCAGCGAGATCGTGCCGACCCTCACGGCGGAGCGGCTCGCGGCCGCCGTACCGGGGCTGGCGTCGGTCGCCGACGTCCGTGCGGAGACCCTGGCGCAGCTGCCGAGCCCGTCGCTCGACGAGCCGACGATCCTGCGCACCCTGCTGTGGGCGCGCGAGGTCGTCGACGCGGGCGCGACCGGGGTGGTGATCACGCAGGGCACCGACACGCTCGAGGAGTCGGCGTACCTGCTCGACCTGTTCTGGGACCGTCCCGAGCCTCTGGTCGTCACCGGTGCGATGCGCTCGCCGCAGGCCGCGGGCGCCGACGGCCCGGCCAACCTGCTCACCGCGGTGCGCTGCGCGGCCGAGCGGCAGTCGCGCGAGCGCGGGGCCCTGGTCGCCTTCGACGACGAGATCCACCAGGCGCGGTGGGTCGCCAAGACCGACTCGATGGCGACCGGCGCCTTCCGCTCGCCGGTGTTCGGCCCGATCGGGCGGTGCGTCGAGGCGGAGGTCGGGTACGGCGTACCGGCGGGCCGGGTGCCGCCCCTGCGGCTGTCCTCCGGCCAGGAGACCGGCGACCCGAGGGTCCCGCTCGTGACGACCTACCTCGGCGACGACGGGTACCTCCTCGACGCCATCCGCGCTGACGAGGTCGACGGCGTGGTCGTCGCGGGCTTCGGTGCCGGCCACGTCTCCCCGACGATGGCGCAGGCGATCGGGCGGCTCGCCCGCCAGGTGCCGGTCGTCTTCGCCTCCCGCACCGGCTCCGGTCCGACCGGACGGGCGATGTACGGCTACCCGGGCTCCGAGATCGACCTGATCGAGCGGGGCGCGGTCGGCGCCGGGTGGCTGCCCCCGGTGAAGGCGCGGCTGCTGCTGTGGGCCCTGGCCCTGAGGGGCCCGCTCGCGCGGGCCGACGTGGCGGCCGAGTTCGAGGCGCGCGGGCGGCTCTGAGCAACCCGCGCGCCCCGCTCAGGCCTCAGCTCTGGCGCGACGTCCCGATCGACCACTTGCTCGTGCGGGTGCCGTGGTTGACCCAGCAGTGGTAGCCGTCGGACCACGTCGCGCAGTTGCTGCTGTCGACGTTGCGCTCGGCTGTGATCGAGAAGGACGGCAGCTTGCCGTTGGCGACCCGCACGTAGCGCTGCATCTGCAGCTGCGCGATCCCCGAGATTCCCGTCGCGTGGTAGTGCCGGCCACGCGTGATCGACGACGACGCGACCTTGGAGCCGGGGTTGCAGAACTTCACGTGGCCCACGGTCGTGCCCGCAGAGACGCCGTAGAAGCCGACGCCGAGGTCGACCGGGTAGCTCTTGCAGGTGGTGGTGTTCCTGACGTCCTTGCCGAGCGAGTACGAGCTCGAGAGCACCTTCACCGTGCCGGTGCTGCGGATGTCGAAGTTCATCCAGCCCCAGTCCTCGTCGCCCTTGCGGTTGCCGATCGTCGCCGTGACGTCGACGAGGAAGAAGTCGTACCTGTTGTTCTGGTCCAGGATCTTGTAGCTGGTCATCACGAGTGACACGTTGCCCGTGGCCTTCGGGAAGTTGTTGCTGGAGTAGTTGTAGCCGCTGCATCCCGGACAGACGCGGCTGTAGGTGAAGGACGCCTGCTTGTACTGGCGGTTGCGGGCGGTCTGGAAGGCGGGCACGTCGCGGGCGAGGACAGGACCAGCACCGCTGCCGGTGGCTGCGGAGCCGGGTCCCGAGGCGGGGACGAGGGTGGTGAACGCGAGGACGACCGCGCTGACGAGGACGATGAGACGACGCATGGATGACTCCCGAGATCGAAGGGTGCGTCTCCCCATCCTCGGCCCGGGGCGCCCGCGCCAAACCCGGTCGGGATCAGCGCACGCCGGAGGGCGAGTCCGGCGGGCGATGGGGGAGCACCGTCGCGACGTAGTCGCGTGCGGAGTCGAAGATGTCGACCTCGTGGCCGGCCTGCGCTGACAGGGCCCAGCGGTGCTCCATCACCTCGTGGAAGAGCTCGGGGGGAGCGATCCGGTCGGCCAGGCCGGCCGGGAGCAGCGCGACGATCGGGTTGTAGATGGTGGTGAGCCAGCGGTGGGCCACGACTGCGCGGTCCTCGTCGTCGTACCCGAAGTGGGCGGTGAAGGCGGCCAGGTCGTTGAGCAGCTTGCGCGCCTGGCTGTCCTCGGCCGAGAGGCCCGTCAGCTCGCGCAGCTCGCGCCGGTGGTGGCCGGCCTCGACGACCTTCGGCTGGATCCGGACCCGGTCCGACGCCGCCTGGACGTCGAGCTCGTCGACGTCGAAACCGAGGTCGTTGAGGCGTGCGATCCGCTGCTCGATCCGGTACCACTCGTCGGCGCCGAACTCCTCCGCCGCGGTGAGCTCGTCCCAGAGCGAGTGGTACTGCTCGGCCAGCTGCGCGACGACGGCCTGGCCGTCGACCTCGATGTCGGTGTCGCCGCTCGCCTGGAGGTCGAGCAGCTCGGCGAAGATGTTCTCGACCCCGACCGTGACGTCGTGCTCGCGCATCGCGTCGGACACGCTCGCACGCAGCTCGCCGGTCTCCGCGTCGACGAGGAAGGCCGCGAAACCGCCGGCGCTACGGCGGAAGAGGGCGTTCGACAGCGAGACGTCGCCCCAGAAGAAGCCGGCCAGGTGGAGCCGCACGAGGAGGACGACGAGGGCGTCGACCAGCGCCGGTACCTGCTCGGCGCGCAGCCCGTGCTGGAAGACCGTGCGGTACGGCAGCGAGTAGTGCAGGTGCTCGGTCAGCAGCGCCGCGGGCAGCGGCTCGCCCGCGTCGTCGACCCGGCCCGTCACGACGCCCCGCGGTACGACGGCCGGTTGGTCGAGGCGCTGGAGGTCGCGCAGCAGCTCGTACTCGCGCAGGGCGATCTCCTCGGTCGTCTCCTTGACCGCGAGGAACTGGCGGTTCACCTGGACCACCCGCACGACGTGGCGCGACAGTCCGAGAGGAAGGTTCACGACGTACCAGTCCTCCCAGTCCGCCAGCGGGCGCGACCAGGGCAGCCGGAACAGGGCCGGATCGGTGCGCGCGGCGACAACGTGGAGCGCCATGTCGCAGAACCTACGCCCGTCTGAGAACCGCGGTCACGGGCACCGGGCGCCTGCGGGACCGTGGACAACCACCCCGCTCCTGGGGTAGACCGAGTGATGCACGCCACATTTCGGGAGGGGTGATCTGGACGATGACGTCGAGACGAGGCACGCGCTGCCGGTCGCTCGCGGTCTCCATCGCGGGGGTCCTGGCTGCCGGCGGGCTCGCGGCCTGCGGCGGGTCCGGGAAGCCGGTCCTGAACTGGTACGTCAACCCCGACGGGGTCGATGTCTTCCAGGACTACGCGAAGCAGTGCAGCACCGGTGACTACGACATCGAGGTGCAGCTGCTTCCCACCGGCGCGACCGACCAGCGCACGCAGCTGGCGCGACGGTTGGCGGCCGAGGACTCCTCGACCGACCTGATGAACCTGGACCCCGTGTTCGTCGCGGAGTTCGCCAACGCCGGCTGGCTCCGGGAGGTCACCGGCGACCTCGCCACCGAGGTCGAGAAGAGCGTCGACGGCAGCGGCAACTACCTCTCCGGCGCCGCCGACACGGTCACCTGGGACGACAAGGTCTACGCGATCCCGCTGTGGGCGAACACGCAGCTGCTCTGGTACCGCAAGTCGCTCGCGAAGGCCGCCGGCCTCGACATGACCAAGCCGGTCACCTGGGACCAGGTCATCGACGCAGCGGCCCAGCAGGGCGGCACGGTGGGGGTCCAGGCCGACAAGTACGAGGCCTACATGGTGTGGATCAACGCCCTCATCCAGGGCGCTGGCGGCGACATCGTCTCCGACACCGAGGCCGGGCGCGACGCGAAGGTCGACATCGACTCCGACGCGGGCCGCAAGGCTGCCGCCGTGATCGAGAAGCTCGCCGACAAGGCCGCCCAGCCCGACCTGAGCGTGTCGCGGGAGGGCACCAGCCTCGGCCAGATGTACCCCGCGAAGGGGCCGGGCGAGTTCATGGTCAACTGGACCTTCGTCTACAAGAACTACGCGGGCCTGGTCGGCGCTCCTGACGGGATCACCGAGGACCAGCTGGCCGACCTCGGGTGGGCCCGCTACCCGGAGACGGTGGAGGGCGAGCCCTCGAAACCGCCGGTCGGCGGCATCGACATCGGCGTGGGCGCCTACTCCGAGCACCCCGACTGGGCCGAGGAGGCCGCGCGCTGCATCACCTCCGAGCAGGCCCAGGTGGACCTGGCCCTCAAGGCGGGACTGATGCCCTCGACCAACTCGGCCTACGACAAGGTCGCTGCCAGCGGCGAGTACCCCAAGGACCTCGTCGAGCTGTTCCGCACGAGCGTCGACGAGGGCGGACCGCGACCCAAGAGCGCGTTCTACGCGATGATCTCGGGCGCGATCCAGTCCCGGTGGCACTCGCCCACCTCGGTCGACCCGGACAGCACGCCCGAGGAGTCCGCGAAGTACCTGAAGGACGTCCTCGAAGGGAAGGCGCTGCTGTGAGCACCGCGACCGCCCCCGCACGCGGCAAGCCCGTCGTGAGCGACCGTGCCCGGGCCGAGACCAGGCTCGGCCAGAAGCTCGTCGCGCCGGCCATCGTCCTGATGCTGCTGGTGACCGCGTTCCCGATGCTCCGGGCGCTCTACCTCTCGACCTTCGACTACGCCCTGACCGCTCCTGACGACCGCGAGTTCGTCGGGCTCGGCAACTACCTCACCGCGCTCAGCGACCCGCTCTTCTGGAAGACCACGGGTGTGACCGTGCTCTACATGGTCGTCACCGTGGCGGTGGAGCTCGTCATCGGCTTCGTCTTCGCCATGGTGATGCACCGGGTGATCTTCGCCCGGGGGGTCATCCGGACCTCGATCCTGGTGCCCTACGGCATCATCACCGTCGTCTCGGGCTTCGCCTGGCAGTTCGCGTTCTCCTTCCAGAACGGCTTCGTCAACGGCTGGCTGCCGTTCGTCGGCGACGACTACAACTGGTTCGGCCAGGGATCGTCCGCGGTGGTGGCGATCATGGTCTCGGAGATCTGGAAGACCACGCCGTTCATGTCACTGCTCCTGCTCGCCGGGCTGGCGCAGGTCAGCGAGGACATGATCGAGGCCGCCAAGGTCGACGGAGCGACGTGGACCCAGCGGCTGACGCGGGTGATCCTGCCGAACATGCGGGCCGCGATCATGGTCGCCGTCCTCTTCCGGGCGCTGGACGCCTACCGGATCTTCGACAACATCTTCGTGATGACGAACGGTGCGGTGAACACCGAGTCGATCAGCTTCCTCACCTACCGCCAGACGATCGAGCAGTTCCAGCTCGGCATGGGCTCGGCCCTCTCGGTGCTGCTGTTCCTGTCCGTGCTGGTCGTGGCCTTCGGCATCGTCAAGCTCTTCCGCGTCGACCTGGCGCAGGCCCGGCAGGAGTCGTGACATGAAGAACCGCATCGGTACCGCAGTCGGCTGCCTGCTGATCCTCGTCTGGTGCCTCCTCCCGGTCGCCTGGATCGTGTCGCTCTCCTTCAAGTCCCAGGAGGCCGTCAAGAACGGCAGCCCGGGCTTCTTCCCTGCTGACGGCGCGGGAGCCGGCTGGGACAACTACCAGGCCGTGTGGGACAACGAGCAGTTCCGCCGGGCGATCCTCAACTCGATCGGCATCAGCCTCATCGCGACGCTGCTCTCGGTCGTGGTGGCGACCCTCGCGGCCTACGCCATCGCCCGCCTCGAGTTCCGCGGGAAGAAGGCCGTGCTGTCGATCGCGCTGGCCATCGCGATGTTCCCCGTCGTCTCGCTGATCGGCCCCCTCTTCGACATGTGGCGCGCGACCGGGCTCTACGACACCTGGCCCGGTCTGATCATCCCGTACATGTCCTTCACCCTGCCGCTCGCGATCTGGACGCTCTCGGCGTTCTTCCGCGAGATCCCGTGGGAGATGGAGCAGGCCGCCCAGGTCGACGGCGCCACGTCCTGGCAGGCCTTCCGCAAGGTGATCGTCCCGCTCGCCGCCCCCGGCGTGTTCACGGCCGCGATCCTCACCTTCTTCTTCGCCTGGAACGACTTCGTCTTCGGCATCTCGCTCACCTCGACCGAGAACGCCCGCCCGATTCCGGCGTCGTTGTCGTTCTTCGTCGGGGACGACCCGTTCAACCGGCCGGCGTCGCTGCTGGCCGCGGGAGCGGTCATCGCGACCATCCCGATCATCGTCATCGTCCTGATTTTCCAGCGCAAGATCGTCGCCGGCCTCACCTCCGGCGCGGTGAAGGGGTGAGGTCCTCATGGCAGCCATCACGATGAACCACATCGTCAAGAAGTACGGCGACGGCTTCCCGGCGGTCAACGACGTCTCGATCGACGTCGCCGACGGCGAGTTCATGATCCTCGTCGGGCCGTCCGGCTGCGGGAAGTCGACCCTGCTGCGGATGATCGTCGGTCTCGAGGACATCACCTCCGGCGACATGCTGATCGGGGAGCGGCGGGTCAACGACCTCGCACCCCGCGAGCGCAACCTCGCCATGGTGTTCCAGAACTACGCGCTCTACCCCCACCTCACCGTGTACGAGAACATCGCCTTCCCCCTCCGCCTGGCCAAGATGCCGGACGCCGAGGTCGACAAGCTGGTCCGCGATGCATCCGCGACCCTCGAGCTCGACGAGCACCTCGAGCGCAAGCCCGGCAACCTGTCCGGCGGCCAGCGCCAGCGGGTGGCCATGGGCCGGGCGATCGTGCGCCAGGCAGACGCCTTCCTGTTCGACGAGCCCCTGTCGAACCTCGACGCCAAGCTGCGCGGCCAGATGCGCACCGAGATCGCCCGGCTGCAGAAGCGCCTGGGCATCACCACCGTCTACGTCACCCACGACCAGACCGAGGCCATGACGCTCGGCGACCGGGTCGCCGTCCTCAAGCGAGGCGTCCTGCAGCAGCTCGCCACGCCCCGCGAGCTCTACGAGAACCCGGGCAACCTGTTCGTCGCCGGCTTCATCGGCTCGCCGCCGATGAACTTCCTGCCCGCGACGGTCGAGGGGGACAGCCTCCAGCTCCCGTTCGGCTCGGTGAGGATCCCCGCTGACAAGGCGTCGCGCGCCGCGGGGCGTGGCCTGCTGATCGCGGGCATCCGCCCCGAGCACTTCGAGGACGCCTCCCTGGCGTCGGCCGACGGGCGCGGTGGCTCGACGTTCGCCGCCACGGTGGACGCCGTTGAGTGGCTCGGCAACGAGACCTACGCCTACATCCCGTTCGAGGCTCCGGCCGAGGTCCGCGAGCAGCTGCAGCAGCTCGAGAAGGACCTCGACGGCGAGGGCATGCGGACCCAGCTGGTGGTCTCCCTCGACGGCGCCAGCCGCATCGCCGAGGGGTCCGAGGCGGAGATCTGGGTCGACGCCAGCAAGATCCACCTGTTCGACCCGGCGACCGGGGAGAACCTCACCGTGGACCGCGAGCGCGCCGGGCGGATCCCGGGCGCCGAGGTCGCGGCCGGCTGAGCTCACCGGCCCGGACGGGAGCGCGCGGCGTCGTAGCGCGCCCAGGCGATGGCAGCCTGCAGGTCGGCGAGGTCGCGGAACCACGTCTCGACCTCGACCTGACAGGCGGTGACGGCGACCTCGGTGTCGTACTCGCCGCACTCGGCCGTGGTCTCCGAGAGTGTGGGCGGGGACAACGACGTGCCGTCGTAGTGATGGATGGTGAAGCCGTTGTCGGCGTCACCCTCGACCGCCACGATCGTGTCGCCGGATGGCTGCCAGCGCGGCGCGCGGGGCCCGTCCTGGGCGGACGCGCCGTCGGCGAGGGCCAGCAGGCCGGTCACGAGCACCGTCACGGCCAGCAGGCCGAACGTCCTCAGCTTCATCTGCACTCCCGAGAGTCGTGCGCCGGCACGTCCGGCGCGGGAGACAGACGCTAGGAGGACCGGTCGACGCGGACCGGCCGGCGGGCACAGGACTGTGGACGACCGGACGGCCGGCGGGTGGTCGTGGACGCGCGGTGGCCGGTGCCGTTGCCGGGGAGGCAGGTGGGACTCAGGCCGCCCGGTCGGCGTTGGCGCGGATCGCGCGGGTGAAGGTCGTGAAGAGCGGCGCGGGCAGGTCGTGGCCCCAGCCCTCGATCATCACGACGCGCGCGCCGGGGACGGCGGCGGCCGTGGCCCGGCCGCCGGAGACGTGGACCATGCGGTCCGCGAGCCCGTGCATCACCAGCGTGGGGACGACGAGGTGGCGCAGCGCCTCCGTGCGGTCCGGCTGGGTGAGCACGGCCATCATCTGGCGCAGCACGCCCGCCCGGCTCACGCCGCGGTCGAAGGTGTCCCCGGCCCGCTTGCGCAGCTTGTCGTCGGGCTGTGGGAAGCGCGGCGAGCCGATCGTCCTCCAGACCGCCAGGCTGCCGCGGACGTAGTCCTCGCGGCCGGGGCCGCGGGTGGCGATCAGCGTGGGGAGCAGGGCGGGGTGCTGGCCGCCGACGCTGCGGCGCCCCGTCGTCGACATGATGCTCGCCAGGCTGAGCACCCGCTCGGGCGCCGTCAGGGCCATGGTCTGCGCGATCATGCCGCCCATCGAGATCCCGGCGACGTGCGCTGCGGAGATGCCGAGGTGGTCGAGCAGGCCGAAGGCGTCGCGGGCGAGGTCGGCGATGGAGTAGGGCGCGCGGGTCGGCGTACCGAGGAAGGCGCGGAGCAGCTGCGACCGACGGACCCGCTCGGTGCCGCGGGTCGAGCGGCCGGTGTCGCGGTTGTCGTAGCGGATGACGTAGAAGCCCGAGGCGGCGAGCTGGGCGCACAGCTCGGAGTCCCACCAGGTCATCGGCCCGCCGAGGCCCATGACGAGCAGCAGCGGCTCGTCGTCGGGGTCGCCGAAGGTCTGGTAGCAGATCTCGATCCCGGAGCAGATCGGGGCGACCAGCTCGTCGGAGATGATCACTTCCGGCCATTCGTGGCCAGCGGAACGGACGGACATGTCCACCAGTGTGCCCAATTCGGTGTAGTTGCCGTTTCAACTGGGTACCGTTTGTGACGTGAGCAACACGTTGGCGCCCTGGCTGCTGCCCGACGGCTACGGCCGCCCGGCACTGGCCGCGCTCCTGCGCGAGGGCAGTCTGGTGACCGAGGCAGGCCGGTTCGCGGTACGACGGGGGGCGGGCCACCGGGTCCGCCGCCGTACGCCGTACGCCGCCCGGACCGCTGCGCGCGCCACGGAGCCGGTGCTGCTCATCCCCGGCTTCCTCGCGGGCGACTGGACGTTGAACGCGATGGCCGGTGAGCTCCGCGCGCGTGGTTTCCGGACCTACCGCTCGCAGATCCGCGCCAACATCGGCTGCACCCTCAACTCGGCACTCGCACTCGAGGCGCGCATCGAGGAGATCGCCGAGCGGCGTGACTCGCGGGTCCAGCTCGTCGGGCACAGCCTCGGCGGCATGATCTCGCGTGGCCTCGCCGCCCGCCGTCCCGACCTGATCGCCGGCATCGTCACGATGGGCAGCCCGATGCGGGCGCCGGCCGCGCACCACGCCGTGCTCACGCGCGGGGTGCGGGTGCTCAACCGGCTCTCCGACGCGGGCTTCTCGACGCTCATGTCGGAGGACTGCGTCGCGGGGGAGTGCGCGCACCTGTCCTTCACGGAGTCCCAGGAGCCGCTGCGCCCGGACGTCGCGATGACGAACGTCTACTCACGCCGCGACGGGATCGTGGACTGGAAGGCGTGCATCGACCCCGCGGGCGAGGCGGTCGAGGTGCGGGCCTCGCACATCGGGATGGCCGTCGACCCGCGGGTCATCGACGTCGTGTCGGCGTCGTTGCTGCGCCAGAGCGGCGCGTTCGCGACGCCGCTGAGCGTCGTCGAGACCGCCTGACCCGGAGTTGCTGGCGCGGCTGACCTGCGGCGCGCCTGCTCGGGTCTCGAGACGCGCAACGATCTCGCTTGCTTCGCGGCGCGAGCTCGTTGCGCTCCTCGACCTTCGCCCTTCATCCGCGGCCTCGTTCCTCGGCCGCGGCGGGCTCAGTCGAAGTCGATGCTGCTGAAGCTGCGCAGCTTCGACAGCTGGTGCTCGGACGTGATCGTGCGGATCGTGCCGCTGCGCGAGCGCATCACCAGCGACTGGGTGACGGCGCCGCCGCCGCGGTAGCGGACGCCGCGGACCAGCTCGCCGTCGGTGATGCCGGTCGCCACGAAGAAGCAGTCGTCGCCGGTGACCAGGGTGTCGGTGGTGAGGATGTGGTCGGGGTCGAGGTTGTGGCCGGCGTCGATGGCGCGCTGGCGCTCCTCGTCGTCGGTCGGCCACAACCGGCCCTGGATGGTGCCGCCCATGGCCTTCATCGCGCAGGCGGCGATGATGCCCTCGGGCGTGCCGCCGATCCCGAGCAGCAGGTCGATGCCGGTGTCCGCGCGGGCGGCCATGATGGCGCCGGCGACGTCGCCGTCGGTGATGAACTTGATCCGGGCGCCGGTGGCGCGGATCTCGTCCACGATCTGGCTGTGGCGGGGGCGGTCGAGCAGGACGACGGTGACGTCGGACGGGTTCGAGCCCTTGGCCTTGGCGACCTGGTGGATGTTCTCGGCGACGGGGTAGCGGATGTCGACGACGTCGGCAGCCTCGGGGCCGGTGACGAGCTTCTCCATGTAGAACACGGCGGACGGGTCGTACATCGTGCCGCGCGGCGACACGGCGAGGACGGCGATGGAGTTCGCCATGCCCTTCGCGGTCAGCGTGGTGCCGTCGATCGGGTCGACGGCGACGTCGCACTCCGGGCCGGTGCCGTCGCCGACGGCCTCGCCGTTGTAGAGCATCGGGGCGTTGTCCTTCTCGCCCTCGCCGATCACGACGGTGCCGTTCATGCCGATCGTCGAGATCATCACGCGCATCGCCTGCACGGCCACGCCGTCGGCGCCGTTCTTGTCGCCGCGGCCGACCCAGCGACCGGCGGCCATGGCGGCGGCCTCGGTGACGCGCACCAGCTCGAGGGCGAGGTTGCGGTCGGGGGCGGGCGGCTCCACGGCGAGGGCGTCGTTCATGGGGCGAACTTTATCGTTGCTCGGGCCCCTGTCTCAGTTCAGCGCGCGTGGACAGACACCTCGGTTGCCTTCACGACGAACACGACCTCGGTCCCGGGGGCCAGTCCGAGCTCGGTCGCGGCCGCGAGGGTGACGTCGGCGGCGAGGTCGCCGGCCCGCACGCGCAGCGTGTCACCGTGCGGTTCGAGCTCGTCGATGCGGACGACGAGCGCGTTGCGCGGGCTTCCTCCGGGCGGCTCGCGGTGCACGGCGACCGCCGACGGCCGGAACACCGCGACGGCCTCGTCGCCCGCTGCGGGGGCGGGGTCGCCGGGCGTGCCGTGGAGGACGGAGCCGTCGGGACGTCGTACGCCGTCGGGGGTGGCGGTGCCGGCGACGAGGTTGAGCCCGGCGAAGCGGGCGGCGAAGGAGCTGCGCGGTCGTGACAGCACGTCGCGGGCGGGACCCTGCTCGACGACCCGCCCGCCCTCGAGCACGACGACGCGGTCCGCGAGCAGCAGGGCGTCGAGCACGTGGTGGGTGACGACCACGGCGGTCCGGCCGGCGAGGACGCGGCGCAGCAGCTGACGCAGCGCGGGGGCGACGGCGATGTCGAGCGCTGCCATCGGCTCGTCGAGCAGCAGCAGCCGCGGGTCGGCGGCGAGGGCGCGGGCGATCGCGACCCGCTGGGCCTGGCCCCCGGAGAGCTGCGCGGGCCTCCGGCCGGCGAGCTCGGTCGCGTCGACCTCGGCCAGCCACTGCTCGGCGCTCGCCCGGGCGGCGCGACGTCCGGTCCCGCGGCTGCGGGGACCGAAGGCGACGTTCTCGAGGACGCTGAGGTGGGGGAAGAGGAGCGGGTCCTGCGCCAGGAGGGCGGTACGACGCGCGTGCGGCGCGACCCAGCGGCCGTCGCCGGTGAGCACGTCGCCGTCGAGCGCGACCCGGCCCGCGTCGGGACGGAGCAGCCCGCCGACGACGTCGAGCGTGGTCGACTTGCCGGCGCCGTTGGGACCGAGGATCGCGACGGTCTCGCCGGCGGCGACGTCGAAGGCGACCTCGACGTCGCGGTCCGCGACCCGGATGTCGATGTTCACGCTCACAACGCACCTCGCGGGCGGACCAGGCCGATGACGAGGACTGCGACGACGACGAGCAGCAGCGCCATCGCGACCGCGGCGTCGGCGTCGGTCACGCGCAGGTTGTAGATCAGCAGCGGCAGGGTGCGGGTCGTGCCCTCGAGGCTGCCGGCGAAGGTGACGGTCGCACCGAACTCCCCGAGCGACCGGGCGAAGGCGAGCACGGCGCCGGACGCGAGGCCGGGCAGCACCAGGGGCAGGGTGACCCGCCGGAGCACCGTGGTGGGAGCCGCGCCGAGCGAGGCGGCGACGACGTCGTACCGCTCGCCGGCGGTGCGGAGCGCCCCCTCCAGGCTGACCACGAGGAAGGGCAGCGAGACGAAGGTCTGCGCCATCACGACGGCGATCGTCGAGAACGCGATCTGGATGCCCCACGCCTCCAGCTGCGCCCCCAGCAGGCCCTTGCGGCCGAAGGCCGCGAGCAGCGCGATGCCGCCCACGACCGGCGGCAGCACCAGGGGGAGCAGCACGAGCGACCGGGCGGGACCGAGCCAGCGCGCCTCGCTGCGGGCCAGCACCACCGCCAGCGGTACGCCGAGCACGAGGCAGAGCAGCGTGCTCGCGGCCGAGGTGCGCAGGCTGAGGTCGAGCGCGGAGAGCGCCGCGTCGGAGGTGACCAGGCCGGGGAAGTCGGCCCACGCGATGCGGGTCGCGAGCGAGGCGACCGGCAGCACCACGAACACGCCGGCCAGCGCAGCGGGCAGGTAGACCCAGCGCGGCAGGCCGACGTGCCGGGAGCGACTCATGCGGCCGGCGGTCCGAACCCGGCGGAGGTGAACACGGCCTGGCCCTCGCCGAGCACCAGCTCGATCCACGCCCGGGCGAGGTCGGCGTGCGCCGAGTCCTTCACCCCGACGATCGGGTAGTGGTTGACGACCTCGCCCGACTCCGGGAACTCGATGCCCTCGACGGCGTCCCCGGCGCCCTTCACGTCCGTGACGTAGACCAGTCCGGCGTCGGCCTCGCCGGACTCGACCTTGCCGAGCACGTCGGTGACCGACTGCTCCTCGCTGTCGGGCGCGAGGGTCACGCCGGCAGCCTTCGCGACCTCGACGGAGGCACTGCCGCAGGGCACCTCGGGGGCGCACACGACGACGTCCAGGTCCTTGTCGCCGAGGTCCGCAAGGCCCTCGACGCCCGCCGGGTTGCCCGGCGGGACCGCGATGACCAGGGTGTTGGTCGCGAACTCGGCCGGGTCGCCGTCGTCCAGGTCCGCGGCGACGAGCTTGTCCATGTTCTTGGTGTCGGCGGAGGCGAAGACGTCGGCCCGGGCGCCCTCGGTGATCTGCGCGACCAGGTCGGAGGAGCCACCGAACGACAGCTTCACGTCGACGTCCGGGTGGGCGTCCTCGAAGGTGGTCTCGAGCTGCTCGAAGGTCTTCGTGAGCGACGCGGCCGCGAACACGGTCAGCGTGGTCTTCTCGGTGTCTCCCTTGTCTCCCTTGTCTCCGGCATCGCTGTCGTCACCGCACGCGGTGAGGGAGAGGGCGAGCAGTGCGCTCGCGCCGACCAGGGTCGTGCGGCGAAGGGTCTTGTTCATCAGTGGTTCTTCCTCGGGACGGGTCGCTCGACGACGACACTGGTGGACTTCACCGAGGCGATGGCGCGCACGCCGGGCGCCAGCCCGAGCTCGGTCGCCGCCTCGGCGCTCATGAGGGACACGACGCGGTACGGGCCGCACACCATCTCGACCTGCGCCATCACGGTGTCGGCGACGACCCGGGTGACGATGCCGGTCATCCGGTTGCGGGCGCTCACCTCGCCGGCGCGGGTGCGGTCCTTCTCTGCGTCGTCGACGAGGGAGGCCGCCAGTGCGGCGAGGTCGGCGCCGTCGACCACGGTGCGCCCGTCGGCGGTCGCGGCCGGAACCCGGCCGCCGTCGATCCAGCGGCGCACGGTGTCGGTGCTGACGCCCAGGAGGTCGGCTGCCTCGGCGACGCGGTACTCACTCATGGAGGGCACTCTGTCGCATCTGCGGCAGAAAAGCACCAAAACTGCCGCAGGTGCGGCGAACTCCGCCCCTGGTGCGACGCCGACCGGGACCGGCTGGGAGACTGGCCGCGTCATGAGCAGCGATCGACCCGAGCCCACCGGCAAAGCCGGGCGCTACCAGCGATCCGCCGTCGGCCTGATCGTCTCCCTCGTCGTCACGGTCGTCGGCGTCGGCGGACTGCTCTACTTCATGGGCCTGTTCCGGCCGGACTTCGAGACCAAGCCCGAGGCCGTCGACTACCTCGAGACGGTGGAGTCCGCGCAGCAGGCCGGCCTGCAGGTGGCCTACCCGCCGTCGCTGCCGAAGGGCTGGATCGCCACGGGCGTCGACGTCATGGTCGGCGACGACCCGGTGTTCATGATCCGGATGCTCACCGACGAGGACCGCTTCGTCGCGGTGCGGCTGGAGGACACCTCCGTCGGTGCGCTGCTGGACGCCTGGGTCGACCAGGACACGGCCGTGGCGGACGGGTACGACGTGCCGGCCTCGGTCGCGCACCCCGTCGCCCGGGAGTGGGACGGCTACACCGACGACGGTGGCGACACTGCGTACGCCGCCGAGTGGCAGGACCAGACGGTGCTGGTCTTCGGGTCCGCGCCGGCCGAGGACCTGCACACGATCATCGACTCGCTGGTCACGAAGAAGCTCGGCTGACGGTCACGGGTCAGTCCTCGTCGTCGGCACCCAGCACGGCCTCGAGCCGCTCGCGGGCACCGTCGATCCAGTCCTGGCACACGGTGGCCAGGCGCTCGCCGCGCTCCCAGAGCGCGAGGGACTCCTCGAGCGTCGTACCCCCGGCCTCGAGCTGGCGGACCACCTCAACGAGCTCGGCGCGGGCGTCCTCGTAGGACGGCTTCTCCGCAGTCGCGTCAGTCATGGCTCTCCTCGATGGGTTCGGTCTCGGTGGCGGTGGCGTGGACCCGTCCGTCGGCCACGCGGACGGACACGGCGGCGCCGGCGGCGACGCCGTGGACGCTGGTGACGACGTGGCCGTCGGCGTCCTGGAGGACGGCGTACCCGCGTTGGAGGGTCGCCAGCGGCGACAGCGCCTGCACACGGGCGCGGTGGTGGTGGACGTCGTCGGCCGCGCGGTCGAGCTGCCACTCGAGCTGGCGCCGGATCCGGGCCCGCCAGTCGTCGAGCTCGCCCGAGCGCGCGTCGAGCAGGGTCGTCGGGTCGGCGAGCGCCGGGCGCGAGCGAATCGCGTCGAGCTGGGCCTGCTCGCGGTCGAGTCGCGCGAGGACCGCCTGACGCAGCCGCCCGCGGGCCTCGACGACGCGGGCACGCTCCTGCGCCATGTCGGGCACGACCCGCTTGGCCGCGTCGGTCGGCGTCGACGCACGGACGTCGGCGACGAGGTCGAGCAGCGGGGAGTCGGGCTCGTGGCCGATCGCGGACACGACGGGCGTGCGCACCGCCGCCACCGCGCGGATCAGTCCCTCGTCGGAGAACGGCAGCAGGTCCTCGACCGAGCCGCCGCCGCGGGCGATCACGATGACGTCGACCTCGGGGTGGGCGTCGAGGCGGCGCACGGCCTCGATGACCTCGGCTGCGGACCGGTGGCCCTGCATCGCGGCGTAGGCGATCTCGAAGGCGACCGCGGGCCAGCGGCGGGTGGCGTTCTCGACGACGTCGCGCTCGGCTGCGGAGTTCGGCGCGGTCACCAGTCCGACGCGGGCGGGCAGCGTGGGCAACGGCCGCTTGAGCTCCTGGGCGAACAACCCCTCGGCCGCCAGCAGCTGTCGCCGCTGCTCGAGGCGTGCGAGCAGCTCGCCGAGCCCGACCATGCGGATGTCGCGTGCCTGGAGGGAGAGGGTGCCGCGGTTGGCGTAGTAGGACGGTCGCGCGTGGATGACCACGCTCGCGCCCTCCTGCAGCGGCGCCGCGAGGCCGTCGAACAGCACGCGGGAGCAGGTGACCGGCACCGAGATGTCGGCGACCGAGTCGCGCAGGGTGAGGAAGACCGTGTTGAGGCCGGGCCGCCGGCTGACCTGGGTCACCTGGCCCTCGACCCACACCGCGCCGAGCCGGTCGATCCAGCCGGAGATCGCGTTCGCGATCGCCCGGACCGGGGCCGGCTTCTCGAGCGAGGTCTCCAGGGTCACGCCGGCGAGCCTATTTCATGGGACCGACGCAGGCGGGCCTACCCTTCTCGGGTGCGCCTGCGGATCGACCTCGCCTACGACGGCAGCGACTTCCGCGGCTGGGCGGCGCAGCCGGCCCTGCGGACGGTGCAGACCGAGCTGACGAGTGCACTCACGACCGTGCTCCGGCTGCCCGAGGGATCGCTCCTGGTGACCTGCGCGGGCCGCACCGACTCGGGGGTTCACGCGCGCGGGCAGGTGGCGCACGTCGACGTACCGGACGACGAGGAGACGGGCTCGAAGACCGCGGCCCGGCAGCTGACGCAGCTCGACGTGCTGGCGCGGCGGGTCAACGGGGTGCTCGGCAAGGACGTCCGGGTCCGGCGGATCTCCGCGGCGCCGGAGGGCTTCGACGCCCGGTTCGCGGCGCTGTGGCGGCGCTACGCCTACCGGATCATAGACGACCCGACGCAGGTCGACCCGCTCACGCGCAACCACGTCCTCGCGTGGCCGCGACCGCTCGACGAGGCGGCGATGAACGAGGCCGCCGCGTCGCTGGTCGGGCTCAACGACTTCGCGGCGTTCTGCAAGCACCGCGAGGGGGCGACGACGATCCGGACGCTGCTGGAGTTCGGCTGGACGCGCACTGCCGACGGGATGCTGGTCGGGCACGTGCAGGCCGATGCCTTCTGCCACTCGATGGTCCGTGCCCTGGTCGGCTGCATGATCGCCGTGGGTGAGGGGCGCAAGGACCCTGCCTGGGCGCACGAGATCCTGACCGGCCGGCGACGCGACCCGGGTGCGGTCGTGATGCCGGCGCACGGGCTGACCCTCGAGGAGGTCGCCTACCCCGACGACGCCGAGCTGGCGTCGCGGGTGGAGCAGACGTCGGCGCGTCGTACACCCCTGGAGGACCTGTGAGCGACGAGCACTACTTCTCCGCCGACCCGTCCGTCGCCTTCCAGCGCGCGCCCGTCGAGACGGAGGTCTGGGGCCACGAGCTGCGCCTGGTCAGCGGTTCGGGCGTGTTCGCGCAGGGTCGCCTCGACATCGGTACGTCGGTCTTGTTCCGCGAGACCCAGCCACCCACCGGTGGGCGGATCCTCGACCTCGGCTGCGGGTACGGCGTCATCGGCATCGCCTGCGCGGTGGCCGCGCCCGACGCGATCGTCACCGCGGTCGACGTCAACCAGCGGGCGGTCCTGCTCGCCAACGAGAACGCCGCCTCCGCCGGGGTCGCCGACCGGCTCACCGCGTCCGTGCCCGAGGAGGTCGCGGCCGACGCGCAGTTCGACGAGATCTGGTCGAACCCGCCGATCCGGATCGGGAAGGCCGCGCTGCACGAGCTGCTGCTCACCTGGCTCCCGCGCCTGGCGCCGGGCGGTCGCGCGGTGATGGTGGTGGGCAAGAACCTCGGCGCCGACTCGCTCCAGCGCTGGCTGGGGGAGCAGGGCTTCCCGACCGAACGGGTCGCCAGTGCCAAGGGCTTCCGGGTGCTCGAGTCGCGCCGAGCCTGACCGGACACGCCCTAGGGTGGCGGGCATGGCCACCGAGTTCACCGTGCGCGGCTCGCACCTCGCCTACCAGCAGCCCGAGCGCGGCACCGTCCGCGCGACGCTGTCCTTCCAGGGCCCCGCGCTGCCGCCGGTCTACGAACGCGTCGTGCGCGACCTCGAGGCCGTGAAGACCTCCGTCGCCGCGCTGCACGACCCCGAACGGGGACCGGTCACCTGGTGGTCGACCAAGCACGTGCGCACCTGGGCCGAGCGCCCGTGGAACCAGGACGGCAAGCAGCTCCCGCTCGTGCACCACGCGAGCGTCGGTGTCGAGGTGAAGTTCCGCGACTTCGCCGCGCTCGGCGCCTGGGTCGGCCAGCACGTCGCGGCGACCGCCGGCTTCTCGCTCGACGGCGTCGTGTGGGCACTCACCGAGCAGCACCGCATCGAGCTGGAGCGCACCGTCCGCAGCCGTGCCGTGCAGGACGCCGCGCGCCGTGCGCAGGAGTACGCCGACGCGCTCGACCTCGGCACGGTCCGTGCCGTCGCGGTGGCCGACGCCGGCATGCTCTCGCCGGGGCTGCACCCCGCGGGTGGGGGCGGCCCGGCGCCGTACCAGCGGATGGCGGCGATGGCCAAGGACAGCGCCGGCGGTGCGGAGCTCGAGCTCTCGCCGGAGGACATCGAGGTGTCGGCCGACGTCGACGCGCGCTTCGTCGTCGACTGAGCCGTCCCGTGCCCACCCTCTCCGACGTCGCGCGGCAGCTCGACCGCCGCGGGACGCTCACCCACGAGCGCGCGGCGGTGCTGCAGCTCGCCGCCGCCCCGGAACGGCCGGAGCGCTACAAGTGCGTCCACGCCGACCTCGCCGGCGCCGGGTGGTCGCACCCGTGGCCCGACGAGGAGATGTATCCCCACGCCTGCTGCCGCGAGCACGAGCACTGCCCCGCGGAGTGGTTCAGGGAGTGACGCTCGCCTGCGCCAGCACCTCGGCCGCAGGACCCGTCGCCGGCAGGCGACCCCAGAGCACCAGCAGCAGCTCCGCCGCAGGCGCGGCGAGCTCGACCTCGGCTTCCTCGCCCGCCGGTGCCAGGACGACGGACCGGCCCAGGTCGGTCGCCGTCAGCCGGACCGGCGCGGCCAGCGGATCGGTGCGCCCGAGCCGCACCTGGCGCGGGTAGAACACGGTCGCGACCTCGTCGACACCGTCCCAGCCGAGCTCGGGGCCCACGCCCCAGGAGTCCGTGCGGTGCTGGGAGGCGAGGGCGTCGTACAGGTGCATGGTGACCTCGTGGACCTGACGGCGACGCCAGAACCCGCTGGTCCGGTCGGTGCCGAAGGTCCATGCGGGCGCGTCGGGCGCGGTGCTGCGCAGCGCGTCGAGCAGGACGCCCGCCGCGTCGCGGTAGCCGGCGACCAGCGCGTCGCGGTCGAGGCCGGGCGCAGGGGAGTCGCCGTCCGGCGTACCCGCGGTCACGGCGTGCGCCGCCCACGCGTGCGTCCACCGGGTGTGCTCGCCGAGGTCGGCCAGCGTCCACCCCGGACAGGTCGGTACGTCGGCCCCGAGGTCACCCGTCGCGAGCACGTCGGCGAACCGGCCGGTCGTGCTCTCCAGCAGCTCGATCCACTCCATGGCGGCATCCTCGCAGGGCGTGCTGTGGGAGGGTCGCAACAGGATTCGCCGATCGGGCGTCGGAAGGGTGTGAAGGCATTGATCCCGGACGAGGTGGCGACCTCGAGCCCGCCGGAGTTCGACAGCTGGGTGGCCGCCCGCGGACCGGCGTTGCTGCGCCTGGCCTACGTCCTCGCCGGCAACGCCGCCGACGCGGAGGACGTCGTCCAGGACGCGCTCTCGCGGGCACTGCCGCGCTGGGACCGGATCGTGCAGGCCGACGACGTCGACGCCTACGTCAAGCGGATGGTCGTCAACGCGCACACCTCGTGGTGGCGCAAGTTCCGTCGCCGCGAGTCGCCGTCGTCGTACGTCGACAGCGGCGAGACGGTCGCCGGCCCCGGTGAGGGCCCCGGCCACGACGAGCGGCGCCGCCTGTGGGCCGCGTGCCGGGCACTGCCTGAAGCACAGCGGACCGCGGTGGTGCTGCGCTACTACGAACAGCTCGAGTACGACGAGATCGCCGCCCTGACCGGCGTCCGCGAGGGAACCGTGCGCTCGCGGGTGTCGCGCGGCCTCGCGGTGCTGCGGGCGGATCTCGCGGGAGGTGGGGACGATGAGTGACCTGGAGCAGCAGCTGGCCGGCGTGCTCGCCGATGTCTCCGAGATGGCGCCTGCCGTCAGCGGGTTGGCCGACGGAGCACGCCGACGGCACCGGGTACGCCGCCAGCGGCGCCTCGCGCTCGGAGCGGGCGCCATCGCGGTCGTGGTGGGCGCGGGTGCGGTGCTCGTGGGCGGGCTCGGCGGCACGGACCGGGCCAACGACCCGGTCGACCAGCAGCACCTGACCCCGCGCCCGGAAGGCGGCTGGCAGGACGTGGTCGACAGCGGCCTCCACTTCTCGGTGCCGGCCGACTGGACCCGCCGCACCTGTCCGGACGCCGACGCCGGCGCGTCCGCGATCTGGGCCGCACCCGGGGGTGATCCGTGCGCCGACGGCATGGGTGCGCTGCTCGGCGGCCCTCAGCACGTCGACCTGTCCTCGACCGTCGGTGCGGTGGAGCGGATCCACGACGGCGACCGGACCTACCACCGGGGTGTCGTCGGGGTCGGGCAGCTCTACCTCGGCGCCGCGGACGCGGACCGCGACGTCGTGCGCCGGATCCTCGCCTCGGCCGGAGTCGAGGGCCAGCCGGCCGTCGTCGCCGACCAGTGGGTCTCCTTCGAGCGGAAGGGGATCAGCTACGAGATCCCGACCTGGTGGGGAGTCGGCGAGTCCGGCGACCGCTCGGGCTACTCCGTGTGCCTGCTTCCCGAGGACAGCCCACAGCTCGACGGCGTCGTCGGCGACGCCGCGCACTACGTGCTGTCCGACGGCTCCGAGCCGGGCGCGGTGATCCGCGTCGTCGCACCGACCCAGGCGGTCGCGGAGATGGTGATGGACACGCTGGTCGTGCGGGTGGGGTCGGCGGGCAGCGAGGACTGCGGTCCGGAGGACTTCGCCCTCGGCCTGTTGCCGGGCGAGTCCACGCCGGGCGCGGGGGAAACCGGTCGAGTCGACCGAGCGCCCGCCCGACCTGCCGATCGATGACGCGCGGCCGGCGACGCCTGGTCACGGGCCCCTCGAGGGGCCGGCGGCTCGCGAGGGGGACCGGATCGAGGTGGGCGGGCACGTCGCTGGCCCCGCCGGATCGGCGGGGTGCGGGGCTGGGTGGTCAGGAATCGGGGGTGACGGTGAAGGTCAGGCCGGTGGGGCTGGTCCACTGGTAGTGGCCGGGGCTGGTGACCTCGTAGTCCCACGCGGAGTGGGTCTTGGCGCGGTGATGGCGCCGGCAGAGGGGGACGAGGTTGCACGGACAGGTCGGGCCGCCGCGGCTGTGCTCGATCGCATGATCCAGGTCGCAGGACCTGGCTGGCCGGGTGCAGTGCGGGAACCGGCAGCTGTGGTCGCGGAGCTCGACCCGACGCCGGTGGCGGTCGGGGATCTCGTAGGCGGTGACGGGAATGCAGTCGGCCAAGTCGACCGTGGGTCGGACGACGACGCTCGTGCCGGGGGCCTGGAGCCACTCCTTGATCTGCTCGGCACTGACCGGGGTCCGGGTCTCCTCGCAGCGTCCGACGGGGTTGGCACCGGTCAGGGTGGTGTCGGTGATGTG
>NZ_LMIT01000015.1:272309-294297 GCF_001428825.1 Nocardioides sp. Root240
CTCGGCGCGTTCGGGGTCGAACCGGATGATCGCCTCGGTCACGAGGCGTTCGATCAACGCCCAGGTCACGTGCCCGACAGCGATCGCGAGCTGGTGATCCACATAGGCCGCCGCCTCGACGGTCAGGGAGTGGGTCAGGTCCGCGACCCGTTCGGCCCGCCACGGCTCNGGGCAGACGCCAGGCACACTCGACGATCCGACCCACATACGCGCGCCCGCCGTCCGGGGTGCGGCCCAGGACCGCGATGAGTTCCATCAACCCGAACTCCGACACGAGTGGTGCACCCGGGCCGGCGATCGGGACGCCGGTGTCGAGGTGGGAGCCTTCCGCGATCGTCGCCGCCCCTTCGAGCGAGTCCACCTGGTTGGCGTCGGCCCACTCCACGATGCCCTGCCACTCGCGGACCAGCAGGTCACGGCGTGCTTCGAGATCGGCAGCGATCGACGACAGCACCGCTGCTGTCGAACGAGTGCGGATCCCGAGTTCCATGACTGAATTCTCCCACCCNNNTCCGGAAACGAGCAGGACNTCCTGTGGACAGGCGAAAGTCCAGGTCTCTGCACCATCCACAGGGGTCTCGAGACGGTCGCTGCGCGACCTCCCCGACCCACGGTTCACCGCACCCGACGAGCGGACCCAGCCCCGCGCCCAGCTCCCTCGTCGCTGGCGCTCCTCGCACCTCAACCACCGATCCGGCGAAATGGTTCGCGTCCCTCGACCCCAGCACGGACAATCGTCGGTTGTGGGTCACGTAGAGGTCGCCGGTGTCCGGTACGAGCTGCCCGACGGGCGCGTCCTGCTGGACGACGTGTCGTTCCGGGTGGGGGAGGGCGCCAAGGTCGCGCTGGTGGGTGCCAACGGCGCGGGCAAGACCACCCTCTTCCGGATCATCACCGGCGAGCTCACGCCGCACGCCGGCGCCGTGGTGCGCAGCGGCGGGCTGGGCGTGATGAGCCAGATGGTCGACCGCGGGCTCGGCGAGGAGCCGACCGTGGCGGACCTGCTGCTGGCCCTCGCTCCCGAACGGGTACGACGGGCAGCCGCCGAGGTCGACCGGTGGGAGCTCGCCCTGATGGACACCGACGACGAGGCCACCCAGATCGCCTACGCCACCGCGCTGTCCGAGTACGCCGACGCCGGCGGGTACGACGTCGAGGTGGTCTGGGACGTGTGCACGGTGAAGGCCCTGGCGGTCCCGTACGACCGGGCGAAGTACCGCGAGCTGGCCACCCTGTCCGGTGGCGAGCAGAAGCGGCTGGTGCTGGAGTACCTCCTGGCCGGGCCGGAGGAGGTGCTGCTTCTCGACGAGCCGGACAACTTCCTCGACGTCCCGGGGAAGGTGTGGCTGGAGCAGCGGATCGCCGCCTCGGAGAAGACGATCCTGTTCATCAGCCACGACCGCGAGCTGCTCGCGAACTGCGCGACGCACGTGGTGACGGTCGAGCTCGGGGCGGGGGGCGGCGGCAACAGCGCCTGGACGCACGCGGGCGGCTTCACGTCGTACCACGAGGCGCGGAAGGACCGGTTCGCCCGGTTCGCCGAGCTCCGGCGCCGCTGGGACGAGGAGCACGCCAAGCTCAAGGCGCTGGTGCTGCGGCTCAAGATCAAGGCGGAGTACAACGACGGTATGTCGTCGCAGTACCGAGCGGCGCAGACCCGGCTCCGCAAGTTCGAGGAGGCCGGCCCGCCGACCGAGCAGCCGCGCGAGCAGCAGGTGACGATGCGCCTGTCCGGCGCGCGCACCGGCAAGCGTGCGGTGGTCTGCGAGGACCTCGAGCTCACCGGGCTGATGAAGGCCTTCGACCTCGAGGTCTGGTACGGCGACCGGCTGGCCGTGCTGGGCTCCAACGGCTCGGGCAAGTCCCACTTCCTGCGTCTGCTGGCAGCAGGCGGCAGCGACCCCGACGTCGAGCACCGTCCGGTGAGTGACGCGGAGATCGCGCCGGTGCGCCACTCCGGCCGGGCGCGGCTCGGGGCGCGGGTGCGGCCGGGCTGGTTCGTGCAGACCCACGAGCACCCCGAGCTCGTCGGGCGCACGCTGCTGGAGATCCTGCACCGCGGCGACGGCGATCCGAACGGGCGCAAGGGGATGGGCCGCGAGCAGGCTGCGCGGGTGCTCGACCGCTACGAGCTGGCGGCCAGCTCGGAGCAGCGCTTCGAGTCGCTGTCGGGCGGCCAGCAGGCCCGGTTCCAGATCCTGCTGCTCGAGCTCTCGGGCGCGACCCTGCTGCTGCTCGACGAGCCGACCGACAACCTCGACGTGCAGTCGGCGGAGGCGCTCGAGGAGGGCCTCGAGGCGTTCGACGGCACCGTCGTGGCGGTCACCCACGACCGCTGGTTCGCCCGCGGGTTCGACCGGTTCTGCGTGTTCGGGTCCGACGGCTCGGTCTACGAGTCCGGCGAACCGGTCTGGGACGAGGGACGGGTGGCGCGCTCGCGATGAGCGTCCGGCTGGTCGAGGTCACCGGCTCGGACCCCGTACAGGTCGAGGCGTGGGCCGCGGTGACCGAGCTGTCGCTGCGCCACGAGGTCGGCGACGCGGCGACCGCGTGGGCCCACCAGGAGCTGCTGGCGGTCCTGCGCAACCCGTCGAGCAAGCGCGACGAGCACTTCTGGGCGGCGTACGACGGCGAACGGCTCGTCGGCACGGCCTGGCTCGCGGTCCCCCTGCTCGACAACCTCGACGGCGCGACGATCGACGTCCACGTGCACCCGGACCTGCGTCGCCGGGGCGCCGGGACCCTGCTCCTGCAGCAGGCCGAGTCCGTCGCCCGCGCTGCAGGGCGGACGCTCATCGACGCCGAGGTGCAGTTCGCCCACGACGACCCGGCCGACGGCGCCGGTACGCCGGGCCGCGAGTTCCTGTCCGCCCACGGCTACGCGTTCGGCATCGCCAACGTGCAGCGCAGTGCGCCGCTGCCGATGCCCGGCGAGGTGCTCGACGCGCTGGCCGCCGAGGCCGCACCGCACCACGCGGCGTACCGCCTGGAGTCGTGGGCCGGACCGGTGCCGGACGAGCTGGTCGAGGGCTGGCTCGCGGTGGCAAGCGTCCTGGGCACCGAGGCACCGACCGGTGACATGGAGCGCGAGCCGGAGACGGTGGACGTCGCTGCCCACCGTGATGACGAGGCACTGGTCGCCGCGCAGGGCCGCACCTGCTGGCGGACCGCGGCGCTGACGGCGGACGGCGAGGTGGTGGCCTACACCGAGATCGTCGTACCCGACCACGACCCGCGCTTCGTCTACCAGTGGGGGACCCTCGTCCGGACCGACCACCGCGGCCACCGGCTCGGCGTCGCGGTCAAGGTCGCCAACCACCGCGCGCTGCAGGAGGGGGCCGACCTGGGAAGCCGGCGTGTGGTCACGTGGAACGCCGAGGGCAACGCACCGATGATCGCGATCAACGAGCTGATGGGCTTCGTGCCGAGCGCCCGGATGGCCGAGATGCAGAAGCGACTCACCCCCTAAATCGCTTGGTTCCGTGCCGCCGGGGTGCCACGGTGGACGAGACGCCGCACTGACCTCGAGGGAAGGACCAGCCCATGGCTGCCAACGAAGCGAACGACGACCTCAAGGCCCGGATGCGCGAGGCCCTGGACCGCAAGAACCGCAAGGAGAAGGGCGTCCACGAGGACGGCCCGGTGCGCGAGAAGGCGCACGGCTCCGAGGTGGTCGGCGGCGCGCCCAAGATGCACCGTCGCAAGGCCGGCGGCGGGGGCTCCTGACCCGCCGCCGGCCGAACCGGGGGAGGGGTCAGTCCGAGCCGAGCTTCAGCTCGGTGCTGTCCTCCTTGCCACCGCGCAGGTACGTGACCTTCACGGTGTCGCCGGGCCGGTAGGCCCGGACGATCGCGATCAACGACTGGGTGTCGTCGATGCGGTGATCGTCGACGGCGGTGATCACGTCGCCGGTCTCGAGGCCGGCGGCGGCCGCAGCCGAGCCCTTCTCGAGCTCCTCGATCTTCGCGCCGGTCAGCGTGGTGTCGCTCGACCCGGCCTGGCCCTGCGCGTCGGAGATCTGGATCCCGAGCCGCGCGTGGGTGGGGGTGTCGCCCGACCGGAGCTGCTCGATGATCGGCAGCACCTCGTCGATGGGGATGGCGAACCCGAGGCCGATGGAGCCGGACTCCGACTCCGCGCCCGAGGAGGTCGAGCGGATCGACGCGTTGATGCCGACCAGCTGGCCGTCCATGTTGACCAGCGGACCGCCGCTGTTGCCGGGGTTGATCGCGGCGTCGGTCTGGATGGCCGGGTACGCCGTCACGTTGCCCTGCTGGTCGCGGGCCACCTCGACCGGGCGGTCCAGCGCGCTCACGATGCCGCTGGTGACCGTGGCGTCGAGGCCGAAGGGCGACCCGATGGCCACGACCTGCTCACCCACGTCGAGGTTGGACGACTTGCCGACGGTGACCGGGGTCAGGTTGTCGACGCCCTCGACCTTCACCAGCGCGGTGTCGGTGAGCGGGTCGGTGCCGACGACGCTCGCCCGGGCGCGGGTGCCGTCGCTGAAGGAGGCCGTGATCTCGGCCTGCTTCGAGTCGATCTGGCCGCCCAGGGTGACCACGTGGTCGTTGGTCAAGATGGTGCCGTCGGTGTCGAGGACGACCCCCGAGCCGCTGCCGGACGCGCCGCCGCCGCTGACCTCGAGGGCCACCACGGAGGGCAGCACCTTCGACGCCACGGACTCGACGCTGCCCGACGCGGCCGGCGGGTTGCCGTTGTCAGCGACCTGCAGCGGTGCGGACGACCCGCCGCCATTCCCGGCGGGGTCGCCGCTGGCGGCGTCGTAGATCGCCGCCCCGCCGACCCCGGCCCCGCCCCCGACCAACAGCGCACCGGTCAGCACGAGTGCCGCGAACCCGGCCCGCTGCGGACGTCGAGAGGCAGGCGACGTCGAAGGGGGCGGGAAGAACGGCGGTGCAGGTGGGGTCGGCGGCTGCGAGGAAGGTGTCGGGGGCAGGACCTGGGTCATGTCGACAACTGTGGCGACGGCGTCTGTGAAGCCGCTGAGACGTGGGTGAGCATTCGCCGTGTCTGCCAGGGGACCCCATGTGCACAAAGTCGACTGAAACACTGTACATTTCCCCACCATGTCCTCCTCCCACCTCGAAGCGGTCCGCGGCCCGCGCCGATGGCTCGGGTTGCTCGCCAGCCTGGTCGTGCTGCTGGCCGTGTGGTCCGTGGTCGCGGCGGCCGACCTGGTCGAGCCGCACTACCTGACCCCCAGCCCGCTGGAGGTCTGGGACGCCTTCGTGCGTGCCAACAGCCACCACGCGGTCGGCGGCGGCGTCGACCGCGTCGTCCGGGGCGAGGAGAACTACTACCTGTGGGAGCACCTCGTCGTGAGCCTGCGCCGGATCGGCCTGGGCCTCGGGCTCGGCGTCGTGGTCGGCGTACCCCTGGGCCTGCTGATGGGCACGGTCCGCTGGGTCGGTGACCTCGCCGGCCCCTACGTCGACTTCCTGCGCTCGCTGCCGCCGCTGGCCTACATCGGCTTCCTCGTCGCCTGGTTCGGCATCTACGACGCCTCCAAGGTCTGGCTGCTGTTCCTGGCCGCCTTCCCGCCCATCACGCTCGCCACCATCAACGGCGTGCGCGGCGTGCGGCAGGACCAGCTCAACGCCGCCCGCAGCCTGGGTGCCTCCGGCCTGCAGCTCCAGACCCAGGTCATCATCCCCGCGACCCTCCCGGACATCCTGTCCGGCCTGCGCGTCGCGGTGGGCTTCGCGTGGACCACCGTCGTGGCCGCGGAGCTCGTCAACGGACTGCCGGGCATCGGAGGCCTGGCGTACCTCTCGGGAACGCAGAACAAGATCGCGCTGTCGGTCGCCTGCATCCTCGTCATCGGCCTCACCGCGATCGCCCTTGACGCCGTCATCCGCACCATCGAGAAGCTCGTCGTCCCCTGGCGAGGAAAGGCCTGACCCATGAAGACCTCCCGCACGCTCTCCCGCCGGATCGGCGGCCTCGCCGCCGTGGCCGCCGTCGTCCTCCCGCTGTCCGCCTGCAGCCTCGGCGAGGACACCGAGGCCGCCGCGAGCGACTGCCCCTGGACCGCCGACGAGTCCGTCACCGGGACGGTGCGGATCGGCTACCAGAAGATCCCCAACGGCGACGTCGTCGTGAAGGACCAGAAGATCCTCGAGAACTGCCTGCCGAAGGCCACCATCGAGTGGAACAACTTCGCCTCCGGCGGCGACGTCGTGCAGGCCTTCGGCGCCGGCAGCATCGACATCGGCCTCGCCGGGTCCTCGCCCTCGACCAAGGCGCTGTCCGCCCCGCTGGACCTCCCGGTCAAGGTGATCTGGATCCACGACGTCATCGGCGAGGCGGAGTCGCTCGTCGTCCGCGACGGCGTGGCCACCGACATCACGGGGCTCAAGGGCAAGACCATCGCGACCCCCTTCGGCTCGACGGCGCACTACTCCCTGCTCCAGGCGATCACCGACGCCGGCGAGGACCCGGCCGACTACAAGCTGATCAACAGCGAGCCCGAGCAGATCGCGCCCGCCTGGGCCAACGGCGACATCGACGCCGCGTGGATCTGGGACCCGACCCTCTCGGAGCTGGAGAAGCAGGGCGGCACGGTCATCCTGTCCAGCAAGGACACGGCGGAGGCGGGCAAGCCGACGTACGACCTCGGGCTGGCGTCCGACACCTTCATCGAGGAGAACCCGAAGGTGCTCGAGGCGTGGGCGAAGGCGCAGGACTACGCCGTCGACCAGATCCTCGGCGACCCCGACAAGGCCGCGGAGAGCGTTGCGGTCGAGGTCGGCGTCAGCACCGACGAGGCGAAGGCGCAGTTCGCCGGGCTGACCTACCTGCGGGCCTCCGAGCAGGCCACCGACGCGTGGCTCGGAGAGAAGCTCGGCGCCGACCTCCTCGCCACCGCGCAGTTCCTGCTCGCCCAGGACGGCATCACCGCCGTCGCGCCCGCGGCGACGTACAGCGACGGCGTCGATGCGGACGTCGCCGCCTCGGCCGGCTGATGAGCAAGGGCATCGACGTCGCGGGCCTGGAGCACTCCTTCCGGGCCCGCGGCGGCGCGGTCCCCGCGCTCGACCGGATCGACCTCGCGATCGAGCCCGGCGAGCTGGTCACGCTCGCCGGGCCGTCCGGGTGCGGGAAGACCACCTTCCTGCGGATGATCGCCGGCTTCGTCGCGCCGTCGTCCGGCACGATCACCGTCGGCGGTACGACGGTCCGCGGGCCCGGCGTCGACCGGGGCGTGGTCTTCCAGCAGCCGACGCTCTACCCGTGGCTCGACGTCCGCCGCAACGTCGCGCTCGGCCCGAAGCTGCGCGGCGTCGGCAAGGCCGAGCGACGGGCGACCGCCGACCGGTACCTGTCGCTGGTGGGTCTCAGCGACGCGGCCGACCGGCGTCCGTACGAGCTGTCGGGCGGCATGCAGCAGCGTGCCCAGATCGCCCGCGTGCTCGCGGGCGATCCCGAGGTGGTGCTGATGGACGAGCCGTACGGTGCCCTCGACGCGCTCACCCGCGAGCGGCTGCAGAACGAGCTGCTCACACTGTGGCGCGAGACCGGCAAGACGATCCTTTTCATCACCCACAGCGTGGACGAGGCGGTCTTCCTGGGCTCGCGGGTGCTGGTGATGAGCCCACGTCCGGGACGGATCGTCCTCGACGAGAAGGTGCCCTTCTCGTCGAGGTCGCTGGCGCCCGACGAGATCCGCGCCCTGCCCGAGTTCGCGGAGACGGCCGCCCGGGTCCGCGCCGCCATTGCTCCCTGACTCGCCGTTGGTCGAGGAGGGCGCCCTGGCGCCCGTCACGAGACCTCTGGCCGTCGTGCTGGGACTGTGCCGCGTGACGGACACGGGTCTCGTGACGCGCCACGACCTCGCTTGCTTCGCGGCGCGAGCTCGCCGGCGCTCCTCGACCTTCGCCCTTTCCCCGCATCTTCGCTTCGCTCAGATGCGGCGGGCTCCGTCCCAGTACGGCTTGCGGAGGTCGCGCTTGAGGATCTTGCCCGTCGGGTTGCGCGGGAGCGCGGCGATGATGTCGACGGACTTGGGCGCCTTGAAGTGGGCGAGCCGCTCGCGGGTCCACTCGATCAGCTCGGTCTCGCTGGCGTCCGAGCCCTCCTTCAGGGCGACGACGGCCTTGACCGCCTCGCCCCACCTCGGGTCCGGTACGCCGATCACGGCCACCTCGAGCACGCCCGGG
Organism: Nocardioides sp. Root240; assembly: GCF_001428825.1. Taxonomy (GTDB): domain Bacteria; phylum Actinomycetota; class Actinomycetes; order Propionibacteriales; family Nocardioidaceae; genus Nocardioides. The sequence goes on from NZ_LMIT01000015.1 coordinate 280,493, forward strand.
TGCTCGGACAGGACCCGCTCCACCTCGGGCGAGTACACGTTCTCGCCGCCGGTGATGATCATGTCCTTGAGCCGGTCGGAGACGAAGACGAAGCCGTCGGCGTCGACGTGGCCCATGTCGCCGGTGCGGAACCAGCCGTCGGCGGTGATCACCTCCGCGGTCGCCTCCGGCTTGTTGAGGAAGCCCTTCATCAGCTGCGGGGTGCGCAGCCAGATCTCGCCGTGCTCGCCCGTCCCCACCTCCTCCAGCGTGGCCGGGTCGACGATGCGGACCTCGCACCCGGGCACCGGCTTGCCTGCCGAGACCAGGCGCTCGGGGTGGCCGTCGGCCTCGGCGGTGCGGTGGTCCTCGGGCATCAGGTGGGTGGCGACGCCGGCGACCTCGGTGAGGCCGTAGACCTGGATGAAGTCGGTGTCGGGCCAGGCCTCCATCGCGGCGCGCAGCAGCGGCGGCGGCATCGGCGCGGCGCCGTAGGTGTAGGTCTTGAGGGCGCCGAACAGCTTCACCGCGTCCGGGCCGGCCTGCAGCACCTGCGCGAGGACGGCCGGGACGAGGAAGGTCCGGTTGGCGCCGGCGAGGATCGCGCCGGCCAGCGAGGCGGCGTCGGGCTCGCGGGTCATCACGCTCGGCACGCCGTCGTGGATCCCGAACAGGACGTATGACGAGCCGCCCACGTGGAAGAGGGGCATGGCGACCATCGACTTGTCGCCGGGCTCGAATCCCCAGCCGTCGTGGGCGTTCACGGTGTGGCTGACCATGTTGCGGTGCGTGAGCATGACGCCCTTGGGCCGGCCGGTGGTGCCGGAGGAGTACATGACCAGGCAGACGTCGTCCTCGAGGACGTCGGGCCCGTCGTCGCAGGGCGTCGAGGCGGCGAGGAACTGCTCGTACTCGTCGTCGTCCCCGCCCTCGGGGGTGACCTCGATGACCTTCTGCACGTTCGGGAGGCGGTCGCGGATCGCGGTGATGGTGGGCATCAGCTCGCGGCCGACGAAGAGCACCTTCGCGCCCGAGTCGTTGACGGCGTAGTCGATCTCGTCGCCGGCGGAGCGCCAGTTGATGATCGCGTTGGCGGCGCCGACCGACCCCGCGGCGAGGCTGATCTCCACGCAGGCGGGGTGGTTCTTGTCGAGGAAGGCGACCACGTCCCCCCGAGCGATGCCGAGGTCCCGCAGCCCGCCGGCGGCACGGTGCACGCGGTCGTGCCACTGCGCCCACGTCCACGTGCGGCCGAGGTAGGTCATCGCCTCGGCGTCGGGGGTGGCGGCTGCCCAGTGGTTGAGCCGGTCCTCGACGTACGTCGGGCCGGGAGGCGTGGCCGGGGGCCAGGCGCGGTGGGTCTGGTCAGGGGCGGGGGACTCCGTCGTCGCACTCACCCGTGCGATTGTGGCTCACATCACAAGCCGGCACAACGACGGCGTCGACCTGCGCGACACCGGATGTTCACCTGCGTCGACAAGGATGGAGAGGTGATCCTCGCGCCGTCGCCCCTGCTCCGCGGTGCCGAGGCCCCCGCTGCGCGCACGCTGGTCGACGTCTTCCGTCGTACGGCGGCCGAGCACCCCGAGGCGATGGCGCTCGACAGCGGCAACGACACCGTCACCTACGAGGAGTTCGCCGAGTCGGCCGAGGCCGTCGCCGCCGACCTGGCCGACCTGGGCATCGGCCCCGGCGACAAGGTCGGCGTCCGGCTGCCCTCCGGCACGACCGACCTGTACGTCGCGATCATGGGCATCCTCTTCGTCGGCGCCGCCTACGTGCCGGTCGACGCCGACGACCCCGAGGAGCGGGCCCGGCTGGTGTTCGGCGAGGCGCAGGTCGCCGCCGTGATCGGCGCCGGCCTCGCGATCGAGGCCCGCCGCACGGCCGAGCCGCGGCAGCGCCAGGACCCGTCGGTCGACGACGACGCGTGGGTGATCTTCACGTCGGGCTCGACGGGCACACCCAAGGGCGTCGCGGTCAGCCACCGCAACGCCGCCGCCTTCGTCGACGCCGAGTCGCTGATGTTCCTGCAGGACGCGCCGATCGGCCCGTCCGACCGCGTGATGGCGGGACTCAGCGTCGCGTTCGACGCGAGCTGCGAGGAGATGTGGCTCGCCTGGCGCTACGGCGCCTGCCTGGTCCCCGCACCGCGGGCGCTCGTGCGCAGCGGCGTCGACGTCGGTCCGTGGCTGACGGCCAACGACATCACCATCGTCTCCACCGTCCCGACCCTGGTCAGCCTGTGGCCGGACGACGCGCTGGAGCGGGTCCGCATGGTCATCCTCGGCGGAGAGGCGCTGCCGCCCGAGCTGGCCGCGCGTCTGGTCCGCGACGACCGCGAGGTCTGGAACACCTACGGCCCCACCGAGGCGACGGTCGTCGCGTGCGGCGCGCTGGTCACCGCCGACGGGCCGGTCCGGATCGGCCTGCCGCTGGCGGGCTGGGACCTCGTCGTGGTCGACCCCGCCACCGGCGAGCCGGTCGCCGAGGGCGAGCGCGGCGAGCTGATCATCGGCGGCGTCGGGCTGGCCCGCTACCTCGACCCCGCCAAGGACGCCGAGAAGTACGCCCCGATGCCGGCCCTCGGCTGGGACCGGGCCTACCGCAGCGGCGACATCGTGGTCAACGCCGCCGCCGGACTGCTGTTCGCGGGCCGCGCCGACGACCAGGTCAAGCTCGGCGGCCGGCGCATCGAGCTCGGCGAGATCGACTCGGCACTGCTCGCCCTGCCGGGTGTCACGGGCGCCGCCGCGGCCGTCCGTCGTACGACGACGGGCAACCAGCTCCTCGTCGGCTACGTCGCCACCACCCCCGAGTACGACGGCGCCGCCGCCACCGCGCACCTGCGGGCCACGATGCCCGCGGCCCTCGTGCCCCGGCTCGCGGTCGTCGACGACATCCCGACCCGCACGTCCGGCAAGGTCGACCGCGACGCCCTCCCGTGGCCGCTGGCGACCGCCGACCCGGCCGACGCCGGCCTGCACGGCACCGCGGCCGTGATCGCGGACGTCTGGCAGAAGGTCATCGGCGCGGTGCCCGACGGTCCGGAGGTGGACTTCTTCGACCTCGGTGGCGGCAGCCTGACCGCCGCCCAGGTGGTGACCCTGTTGCGCGCCGAGCACGCCGAGCTGACCGTCGCCGACCTCTACGAGCACCCGACCGTCTCCGCGCTGGCCGGCTTCCTCGACTCCCTCGAGCCGAGCGCGCTGGCCGAGCAGAGCCGCAAGGTGCTGCCGATCCCGCGCAAGACCCAGGTGGGCCAGGTCGTCGCCGTCCCCCTGCTGCGCGCCCTCGCGGCGCCGCGCTGGCTCGCGGGCACGCTGACCTTCGCCCGCGTCGTCCACGACCTGCTCGACGTCGCCTGGCTGCCGGCGGTGTCGTGGTGGTTGCTGGTCCCGCTGCTGCTCCTGTTCGTCAGCCCGCCCGGCCGGATGCTGCTCGCGGCCAAGCTCGTGCAGCTCGTCCGCGCCGGGGTGCGGCCCGGCCAGTACCCGCGCGGGGGCAAGGTCCACCTGCGGATCTGGATGGCCGAGCGGATCGCCGACGAGCTCGGCGCGACGCGGCTCGCCGGGGCGCCGTACATGACCTGGTACGCCCGGCTGCTCGGCGCGAAGGTGGCGAAGGGGTCCGACCTGCACTCGCTGCCGCCCGTCACCGGCCTGCTGACGGTCGGCAAGGGCGCGTCGGTCGAGCCGGAGGTCGACCTGACCGGCTACTGGATCGACGGCGACACCCTGCACGTGGGCGCGATCCGGATCGGCCAGCGGGCCCGCGTCGGCACCCGCTCGATGCTCGGTCCCGACGCCGCCGTGGGCGACGACGCCGAGGTCGCTCCCGGCTCCGCCGTCTTCGGCGAGGTCCCGGCCGGGGAGTTCTGGTCGGGAGCCCCGGCGACCCGGGCCAGCTCGGCGGCCCGCGGCCCGTGGGCCGAGCGACCTGCCGCCACGAAGCGCACCCTGCGCCGGTGGGCGGTGTCGTACGCCGCCGCGGCCGCGGCGCTCGCGCTGCTGCCGGCCCTCGCGATCGGCGCCGCGCTGGTGCCGGCCCTGCTGCTCGCCGACCTCGGTGCGACGTCCGGCCCCGGGGACGCCGTCCGGGCGCTGCTGCCGTGGGTCGTGCCCGGCGTGCTGGTCGGCGTGGTGGTGCTCGCGCTGCTCATCCTCGTCGCGGTCCGCCTGCTCGGGCGGGGCGTCAAGGCCGGCGCGCACCCGCTCCAGAGCGCGCCGGCGCTGTGCATCTGGTCGACGATCCGCGTCCTCGACGAGGCCCGGACCTGGCTGTTCCCGCTCTACAGCTCGCAGCTGACCCCGGTCTGGCTGCGGCTTCTCGGCGCCCGGATCGGCCAGGACGTCGAGGCCTCGACCGTGCTGATGATCCCGTCGCTCACGACCGTGAGCGACCAGGCCTTCCTCGCCGACGACACCCTGATCGGTGGCTACGAGCTCGGTGGCGGCTGGTTGCGCGCCGAGCGGGTCAAGGTCGGCAAGCGCGCCTTCGTGGGCAACTCCGCGATGGCCGCACCCGGCCGCAAGGTCCCCAAGCGCTCGCTGGTCGCGGTGCTCTCGGCCGCCCCCGCCCGCGGCACCGTCAAGGCCGGCGAGTCCTGGCTGGGCAGCCCGCCCGCGCCGTTGCGCCGGTCCGAGCAGGGCTCGGCCGACGTGCGCACCTATGCGCCGCCGCGCCGGCTCAAGGTCGCCCGTGCCTGCTGGGAGATCGCCCGGCTGGTGCCGCTCACGCTCGCCGTCTGCCTGCACCTGGGCGTGGTGGCGGGCACCCTCGCCGTGTGGAGCGAGCACGGCGTCGTGGCCGGTCTGGTGGCCGTACCCGTGCTGCTGTGGGTCGCCGGCCTGGTCGCCGCGGTTGTCGCGGTCGCCGCGAAGTGGCTGCTGGTCGGCAAGGTGCGCGCGGGCTCCCACCCGCTGTGGAGCTCCTTCGTGTGGCGCAACGAGCTCGCCGACACCTTCATCGAGGTGATGGCGACCCCGTGGTTCGCCGGCCTCGCGACGGGCTCGCCGCTGATCACGACCTGGTTCAAGCTGATGGGCGCCCGCGTCGGTCGCGGCGTGTGGTGCGAGTCGTACTGGCTGCCCGAGGCCGACCTCGTCGAGCTGGGCGACGGCGCGACGGTCAACCAGGGCAGCGTCGTGCAGACCCACCTCTTCCACGACCGGCTGCTCGCGACCGACGCGGTCCGGCTGCGCCGCGGCGCGACCCTCGGCCCCAACTCGGTGGTGCTGCCTGCGGCGACGCTCGGCAAGCACGCTACCGTCGGTCCGGTGTCCTTGGTGATGAGAGGCGAGACCGTCCCTGACAAGACCCGGTGGATCGGCAACCCGATCGGTCCCTGGGCGGACTGAGGCATGCACCGTCTGCCCACGGCTGACCCGTACCTGCCTGGCCACGGCGACCCGTCGTACTCCGTCCGCCACTACGACCTCGACCTCGCCTACGCCCTCGAGGGCAACCGGCTCTCCGGCACCGCGACGCTCGACGTGGTGACGCTCGAGGAGACCGCCCGGCTGGTGCTCGACCTCGCACACCTGCGCGCCTCGAAGGTGCGCGTCGACGGCGCCGGCCTGAAGAAGTGGTCGGCGCGCTCGGACCGCCTGGTCCTGCAGCTCGACCGCGCCGTGCCGGCGGGCACCGAGTTGCGCCTCGCCATCGCGTACGGCGGCGTGCCCCAGCCCGTCATCGACCGCCACCACGGCGACGCCGGCTGGGAGGAGCTCGCCGACGGCGTGATCGTGGCCGCGCAGCCGCACGGCGCCCCGACCTGGTTCCCCTGCAACGACCGGCCCGACGACAAGGCGACCTACCGGATCTCGATCGGCGCTCCGGCCGGCTACACCGTGGTGGCCAACGGCGAGCTCGTCGACCACCGCCGGCGCGCGAGCGTCGAGGAGTGGACCTACGTGATGGACCGGCCGATGGCGACCTACCTCGCCACGGTCCAGATCGGCCGCTACACCTCGACCCCGCACGGCCCGACGGTCACCACCATCGCCCCGTCGGACGCCGACCTCGACGGCTCGTTCGACCAGCAGGGCGAGATGCTCGCGTTCTTCGAGCGGGTCTTCGGGCGCTACCGCTTCGCGTCGTACGCCGCCGTGATCACCGACGACGACCTCGAGATCCCGCTCGAGAGCCAGGGCCTGTCGACCTTCGGCCGCAATTTCTGCAGCGCCGAGTGGTCGCACGTGCGGCTGATCGCGCACGAGCTCGCCCACCAGTGGTTCGGCAACGCCGTGACCCTTCGCCGGTGGCAGGACATCTGGCTGCACGAGGGCTTCGCCTGCTACAGCGAGTGGCTGTGGTCCGAGGAGTCCGGCGGCCCGCGCAGCTGCGACGGCTGGGCCCGCCACCACCACGAGCGGCTCGCCGAGGCCGACCAGGACCTGGTGCTGTCCGACCCCGGCCCGGAGCTGATGTTCGACGACCGGGTCTACAAGCGTGGCGCGCTGGCCCTGCACACGCTGCGGGTGGCGGTCGGCGACGACACCTTCTTCGGCCTGCTCACCGCCTGGGTCGACGTGTTCGACGGCGGCTCGGTCACGACCGACGACTTCCTCGCGTTCGCGTCCGAGCGCACGGGCACCGACGTCGCCGGCCTGCTCGGGCCGTGGCTCCACGAGACGCAGCTGCCGGCCTTCCCCTCCTAGGTCAGAACACCTAGGGCGCGTCCCGGGGCAGCCGCCAGGTCCTCCGCAGCGAGGTCCGGTCGCCCGACAGCGTGCCGACCAGCAGTCGCGGCACACCGGGCGTGCGGGCCAGCACCGGCGTGAGCAGGTCGCGGGGCAGCGCCAGCGCCGTGAGGTCGCTCTGGAAGGCCGGCGTGAGCGCGCGGGTCCACCACCGGTACCAGCGCACGTGGGCGCGGCGCTGGTCGTCGTACCAGGCGAGGGCGTCGGGGAGGGGTTCCTTCCTCTCGAGCGCGACCGCGAGCGTCCAGGCGTCGGCGAGCGCGAGGGAGGTGCCCGCGCCGAGCTGGGGGCTCATCGCGTGGGCGGCGTCACCGAGCAGCACGCCGGCGCTGCGGCCCCCACCCACCATCCGGTACGACGACCGCACGGCCACGCTCCGGTAGGCCGCCGGCAGCAGCTCGGTCACCTCGTCCAGCAGGGGAGCGAATTCCCCGGCGAGCGCCCGGGCGTCCTCGCGCCAGCGCGGCAGGCCGGCGGCGAGGACCGCCTCGAAGCGGTCGGTGCGTTCGGACCAGAAGAGGGAGGCGCGGTCGGTGCCGGTGGGCAGCACGCCGAGGTAGCGCCGGGTGCCGTCCATCCGTTGGTGGAGGGTGTCGCCGGCCAGGCCGGCACGGTCGGGGACGATCGCCCAGAGGGCGCCGTAGCGGTAGGTCCGGTCGCGGCTGGTCAGGCCGAGGGCGGCGCGCACCTGCGAGCGGCTTCCGTCGGCGCCGACGACCAGGTCGAAGCGCCCCAGCTCGCGGGCGTCCGGGCCGCCGGGGTCGTCGACCGTCAGCGCCACGCCGCCCGTCCGGGGCTCGAGCGCGGTGACCCGGGCGCCGAGCTCGATCGGGATGCCCCGCGCCCGGACCGCGCCGAACAGGAGGGTGAACAGGTCGCCCCGGTGCACGCCGAGCGCGGGCGTCGAGGCCCGGCGGGCGTCGTACCGGAGGTCGAGGAGGGGGCGGCCGTCGCGGCCGGCCATCGCGACCCGGGAGACGTCGCACGACGAGGCGCGCAGGGGAGCCAGCAGGTCGAGCCGGTCCAGCACCTGCTGGCCGAGCGCCTGCAGCCAGATGCCGGCGCCGACGGGCCGCGGGTCGTCGGCCTGCTCGAGGACGGTGACGTCGTGGCCGCGGTCGAAAAGCAGGCAGGCCGTGGCCGCCCCGGCAGTGCCGAGGCCGACCACGGCCACGCGCATCTCAGCGCACCCGCGTCAGTCGGGGATCAGGCCCAGCGCTCCTCGGCGGGAACGAAGTCCAGCGTCCGGGGACCGGTGTAGATCTGCTTCGGGCGAGCGATCTTCTGCTCCTTGTCCTGGACGAGCTCCAGCCACTGCGCGAGCCAGCCGGGGGCCCGGCCGATCGCGAACAGGACCGTGAACATCTCCGGCGGGAACTCCAGGGCCTCGTAGATCAGGCCGGAGTAGAAGTCGACGTTGGGGTAGAGCTTGCGCTTGACGAAGTACTCGTCCTCGAGCGCGATCCGCTCCAGCTCCTTGGCGACGGCGAGGAGGGGGTTGACCCCCGTGACCTCGAAGACGTCGTCGCAGGCCTTCTTGATGATCTTGGCGCGGGGGTCGAAGTTCTTGTAGACCCGGTGGCCGAAGCCCATCAGGCGCTCTTCGCCGTTCTTGACACCCTCGATGAACGCGGGGATGTTCTCGACGGTGCCGATCCGGCGCAGCATCTTGAGCACGGCCTCGTTGGCGCCACCGTGCAGCGGGCCGAAGAGGGCGCCGATGCCGGCTGCGACCGCGGAGTACGGGTCGACCTGCGAGGAGCCCACCGAGCGCACCGCGTTGGTCGAGCAGTTCTGCTCGTGGTCGGCGTGCAGGATGAAGAGGGTGTCCAGCGCCTTGACGATGCGCGGGTCGCCGGAGTACTTCGTCTCGCTCATCTTGAAGAGCATCGACAGGAAGTTCTCGGCGTAGGACAGCTCGTTGTCGGGGTAGACGTACGGCTTGCCCTGCGCGTGGCGGAAGGCCCAGGCGCCGAGGGTCGGCATCTTCGCGATCATCCGGACGATCTGGATGTGGCGGTTGTCGGGGTCGGCGATCTTGCTCGACTCCGGGTAGAACGTCGAAAGGGCCCCGACCGACGCCATCAGCATCCCCATCGGGTGCGCGTCGTACCGGAACCCCTGCATGAAGCCCTTCACGTTCTCGTGCACGAACGTGTGGAAGGTGATCTCGTGGACCCAGGCCTCGTACTGCTCCTTGGAGGGCAGGTCGCCGTGGATCAGGAGGTAGGCCACCTCGAGGAAGTTCGACTTCTCCGCCAGCTGCTCGATCGGGTAGCCGCGGTACTCGAGGATGCCCTTGTCGCCGTCGATGTAGGTGATGGCGCTTCGACAGGAGGCGGTGTTGACGAAACCGGGGTCGTAGGTCGCGAGGCCGGGCTCGTCGTCGTTGAGCTTGATCTGCCCGAGGTCCGCGGCCTTGATGGTGCCGTCGGTGATCGGGATCTCGTACTCCGCGCCGGTGCGGTTGTCGCGTACGGTGAGAGAGTCAGTCACCCTTGCAACCTAGCCCGCCGCCGTCGAAGCCGGTAACCCGGTGTCCCGAAGCGTGGCGCCGCGGGACACCGGGGTCCGCATGTGCTGGGGCTCAGCAGGAGCGGTACGCCCGCGCCGCCGTCAGGGTCCGCCGGCCGTCCTTCACGATCGCCTTCAGGGCGACGGCGCGGTTCTTCGGTACGCCGGTCAGGACCACCGTGCGCGCGCCGGGCCGCACGTAGGACTGCTTCTTGACCCCGTTGACGTAGAAGGTCACCCGCGACGCACCGCGGACCTTCGAGGTCAGCCGTGCCACGGCCTTGCCGGTGGAGCAGGTCAGGACGTTCGGGAAGACGACCTTCGACCGGGCGGTGCCGGTCGTCGCGGTGCGGGCGACGCCGGCGGGCAGGAACGTGAGCTTGACGGACTGCTTGAGCGAGATCTTCGCGAGCCCGAAGTTGTCGACCGAGGCGCCGCCCAGCTGCACCTGGACCTCGCTGTCGCCTGCCGGGACGTAGACCCAGGAGTCGTGGGAGATGTCGCGGATGGCGAAGCCGCCGATCTCGGACTGCAGGAACCGGTCGTCGCCGACCCCGACGGCCACGATGTGCCCGCCGACGCCCGTGCTGGTGGCCTGGACGTGCAGCCAGCCCGCGGTCGAGCGGTGGAGCACGGCCTGGACCTGGGACTGGCTGCTCTCGCCGGTGGGGAAGTCGCTGCCCTGGTCGCACGCAGACGTCGCCTTCGTCGGCGTGACGGACCCGGTGATGGTGCTCGTCACCGTGAGGGAGGTGACCTGTCCGCCGGCGGCGGTCGAGGACACGGCGGTGGTCTGGCTGCCGCGCATCCGCACACTGTCGGTCGGGTCGCTCGCCGTGGCGGTCTGGTCGAAGGTCAGGGTCCGCTTGACGGTGGTGCCGGCGGTGAACGGAGCGCTGACGCCGGCGGGCGCGGACGCACCGGTGCAGCTCGAGCTGTTGAAGTTGAGGTCGGCGTCGAGCGCGAGCGTGCCGTCGGTGATCGGGACGGCAGCGTGCGCGGGCGCCGGGGAGAGCCCGGCGATCGCCAGGCCGCTGACGGCGGCGGTGGCGACCAGGAGACGCAGTGGGAGCATGGAAGGACCTTTCCGAGAGGTTGGGGGGACCATCAGCCTTGCAGCGCGGCTCGCGCTGTGCGGCGGAATCGGTCCAGACGTCACCCGCCGCGTCACCCGGTCCGCAGATTTGGCCCGCCGGTCGTCCCCGCCGTACGCTGCTCGCTGCGTCTCCTGCCGCTCTCCTTGCGAGGGCAGTCGCCCGCCAGAAGGTGGGTGCAGTGTTCGTCAGAAGATGCCTCCGGCCAGATCACTGGGCGGAGTCCGACACGAACGAATGGATTCCTCCATGCGTACCTATGCTCCGAAGCCCGGTGACGTCGAGCGCGCCTGGCTCGTGATCGACGCGACCGACGTCGTCCTCGGTCGCCTCGCGGTCACCGCCGCCAACCTGCTGCGCGGCAAGCACAAGCCGATCTTCGCGCCGAACGCCGACACCGGTGACTTCGTCGTCATCATCAACGCCGACAAGGTCGCCCTGTCCGGCAACAAGCGTGCCGACAAGATGGTCTACCGCCACTCCGGCTTCCCGGGTGGTCTGACCGCGACCCCGATCGGTGAGGTCATCGAGAAGGACGCCCGCAAGGCCGTCGAGAAGGCCGTGTGGGGCATGCTGCCGAAGAACCGCCTCGGCCGGCAGATGATCAAGAAGCTGAAGGTCTACAACGGCCCGGCTCACCCGCACCAGGCCCAGCAGGCCGTTCCGTTCGAGATCAAGCAGATCTCCCAGTAATCGACTTCGAGGATCCAGAGATGACTGAGAACACCACCGAGGTCGAGGAGACCTTCGAGACCGACGAGCAGGGCCTCGCCTACACGAGCGAGACCTCTCCGTCGGCCGCCGTCGACGCCCGTCCGGCCACCATCGCCCCCGGCGCGGCCACCGGCCGTCGCAAGGAGGCCGTCGCCCGCGTCCGCCTGGTGCCCGGCACCGGCACGTGGACCATCAACGGTCGCACGATCGAGGACTACTTCCCGAACAAGCTGCACCAGCAGGTCGTCAACGAGCCCTTCGCGGCTCTCGGCCTCGAGGGCCGCTTCGACGTGATCGCCCGCATCCACGGCGGCGGCATCACCGGCCAGGCCGGCGCGCTGCGCCTGGGCGTCGCCCGCTCGCTCAACGCGATCGACCTGGACGCCAACCGCCCGACGCTGAAGAAGGCCGGTCTGCTCACGCGCGACGCCCGTGCGATCGAGCGCAAGAAGGCTGGTCTCAAGAAGGCCCGCAAGGCGCCGCAGTACAGCAAGCGCTGATCTCGCCCACGGCGAGTCGACGACGGGGCCACGCACCGCTGCAGCGGTCCGTGGCCCCGTCGCCCGTTTTGCACGACGACAGAGCAGCACCCGCACCACCAGAGGGAGAGCACGTGCCTCGCATCTTCGGGACCGACGGCGTCCGCGGACTCGCCAACGACAAGCTGACCGCCGAGCTGGCGCTGGACCTCGGCGTGGCCGCGGCCCGCGTGCTCGTGGAGCACGGTGACTTCGACCGGCCGCGCCCGCTGGCCGTGGTCGGCCGCGACACCCGCATCTCGGGCCAGTTCCTCGAGCACGCCGTGGTCGCCGGCCTCGCCGCGGCCGGCGTGGACGTGCTCCGGCTGCGCGTGCTGCCCACGCCGGGCGTCGCGTACTTCACCGACGCGCTCAACGCCGACGTCGGTGTCGTCATCAGTGCCTCCCACAACCCGATGCCCGACAACGGCATCAAGTTCCTCGCCCGTGGCGGCGTGAAGCTCGACGACGCGCTCGAGCGTGAGATCGAGGAGCACCTCGCCCAGGACTGGGACCGCCCGACCGGCGCCGCCGTGGGCCGGGTCCAGCCCTACGGCCCGACCGTCGAGGAGTACGCCGCCCACCTGGTCGGCACGCTCGACGACCCCGACACCCAGCCGCTGGCCGGCCTGACCGTCGTCCTGGACTGCGCGCACGGCGCGGCGAGCGAGGTCGGCCCGCACGCGCTGCGCCTCGCCGGTGCCACCGTGATCACGATCGGTGCCGAGCCCGACGGCCTCAACATCAACGACGGCTGCGGCTCGACCCACCTCGAGCCGCTGCGCAAGGCCGTCCTCGAGCACGGCGCCGACGCCGGCTTCGCGGTCGACGGCGACGCCGACCGCTGCCTCGCGGTCGACCACGCCGGCGAGGTCGTCGACGGCGACCAGATCATGGGCATCCTCGCGCTCGCGCTGAAGGAGTCCGGCCGGCTGGTCGACGACACCCTGGTCGCCACCGTGATGAGCAACCTCGGCCTGGTGCAGGCGATGGCCGCCCACGGCGTCACCGTCCGCCAGACCGCCGTCGGAGACCGCTACGTGCTCGAGGACATGCGGGCCGGCGGCTACTCCCTCGGCGGCGAGCAGTCCGGCCACGTGATTCTCCGCGACCACGCCACGACCGGCGACGGCCTGCTCACGACCCTCCACGTGCTGCAGCGCATGGTCCGCAGCGGCCGCTCCCTGCAGGAGCTGGCCGGCGTGATGACCCGCCTGCCGCAGGTCCTCGTCAACGTGAGCGGCGTCGACCGCACCCGCACCGACGACGAGGTCCTCCTCGCCGCCGTCGCCGAGGCCGAGTCCGAGCTCGGTACGACGGGCCGCATCCTGCTGCGCCCGTCGGGCACCGAGCCGCTCGTCCGCGTGATGGTGGAGGCGCCGACCGCGGAGCAGGCGGAGGCCGTCGCGAACGACCTCGCGGACGTCGTCCGCGAGCGGCTCTCCGTCTCCTGACCACCGGCCGCTCACCTAGGGTGTGGCTCCTTGTCCGTCGCCTGCTGCGCGGACTTTGAGACTCGATCTGGCAGCGTTGGCGTCGCTCGAAGGGCGACTGAGCACGTCTTCGCTCCGCCGCCTTGCCAGATCGGCCCCGAAGCCCGCTCGCGACGGCGCCGCACAAGGAGCAACACCCTAGGATGGGCGCCATGAACAGCGAGTACGCCGACCCCTCCGCCAGCGCTGCCACCGACGCCCTCGGGATGGGCGACAACGGCGAGCGCCGGTCCCGGATCCGGACCGTGCTCGACGTCGACCAGACGATCAACAAGCTCGACGCCACGGCCGACCGCCTCAACCAGACGCTCGACACCTTCGGTGCGCTGCTCGTCGACTTCACCGCCGCGCTGCACGACTTCAATGCCTCGGTCGCCGGCTTCAACGGCACCGTCGGCGAGTTCCACACCGTCGTCGACAAGGCCGACGGCCTGCTCGGCCGTGCCGACCGCCTGCTCGCGCCGCTCGCCGCCACCCAGCAGGTCGGCGACCAGCTGAAGGTCGCCAGCCAGCTCGCGAGCCAGGTCGCCTCGGCTGCCGTGAAGAAGGGCGTGGCCGCGGCCAAGAGCGCGCGCGTCTGACCGTCGTCGGCCCGCCCACCTCCCCAGGGCGGGGATCCGGCTGTGCGCGGTGCCCCGGCTGTAGCAGCCGGCCACGGCGCCGTTCTTCGGCTCACCTGCTGCTTCCGTGGCTCCTTGTTCGGGATCGTGTCGGGGTGGCTCCTGCGGGCGGCCGCGCGGTAGCCGACCGACCCCCGGCGTCAAGGCGCTCGCTTCGCTCGCCCGCTTC
>NZ_LMIT01000015.1:294318-306477 GCF_001428825.1 Nocardioides sp. Root240
ACCCCCTCGAGTGGGCACAGACCGCAGAAAAAACGCCGCGAAGTCTGCGGTTCGTGCCCACTCGAGGGGGTCACCACGCACTGCGGGACCCCAACCCGGCCGCCGGACCCGACCACCACCCCACTGGCCCCGTCGCTGCCGCTTGTGGACGCCACCACCGACCGACGCAACATCACGCTGACGATCGCGGGGGCGACCCACGGATACGTCACAAGAGCCCGATCTTCGCGGTCTTGCGGCTGGTGGGCAGGCGCACGACGTGTGACGGCGGCTTCGAAGTGGTCGCCGGCCGCGGTGACGTCAGATCTTGCGGAGCCGGACCCAGTCGACGGAGTGGTCGGCCGACTTCCGCAGCACCAGGGTGGCGCGGGAGCGGGTGGGGAGCACGTTCTGCGACAGGTTGGGCCCGTTGATGGTGTCCCAGATCCGGCGCGCCTCGTCGACCGCGGTGTCGTGGCTGAGGGCGGCGTACTTGGCGAAATAGGAGTCGGGATCGCGGAAGGCGGTCTCGCGCAGGTGGAGGAAGCGGTCGACGTACCACTCCCGGATGTGGTTGGTGTTGGCGTCGACGAAGATGGAGAAGTCGAAGAAGTCCGACAGGCCCAGGCGGGTGCGGCCGTCCTCGCGGACACGCGGCGGCTGGAGGACGTTGAGACCCTCGATGATGACGATGTCGGGGTGCTTGACCGCGACCTTCTCGTCGGGCACCACGTCGTAGACCAGGTGGGAGTAGACCGGGGCCTCGACCTCGTCCTTGCCGGACTTGAGGTCGACCACGAAGCGCATCAGCGCCTTGCGGTCGTAGGACTCGGGGAAGCCCTTGCGCTCGAGCAGGCCGCGCTTGACCAGCTCGGCGTTGGGGTAGAGGAAGCCGTCGGTCGTCACCAGGGCGACGTTCGGGTGCTCGGGCCAGCGCGCCAGCATCTGCTGCAGCACGCGGGCGGCGGTGGACTTGCCGACCGCGACCGACCCGGCGAGGCCGATGACGAACGGCGTGCGCGGGGGCGTGAGGCCGTGGAGGAACTCCTGCTGCTCGCGGTGCAACGCCGACGCCGCCCGCACCCGCAGGCTCAGCAGCCGCGAGAGCGGCAGGTAGACGTCGCGGATCTCGGCGAGGTCGAGCTGGTCGCCGATGCCCCGCAGCCGCGCCACCTCGTCGCTGGTCAGCGGGCTCTCGGTCTCCGAGGCCAGCATTGCCCAGGTGGCACGGTCGAGCTCGACGTACGGTGAGGACTCCCGCGGTGACTCCTCACCGTGGGCCCCCGGCGTCTCCGCGGCCGTGACCATGGTGACGATTCTTCCAGTCGCGTCGTGTCGGCAGTCGGCGGCATCCCAACTAGAGTGACTCCCCATGTGCGGGATCGTCGGATATGTCGGGCACAGGTCGGCCACGGACACGGTCATCGACGGCCTGCGCCGCTTGGAGTACCGCGGCTACGACTCGGCCGGTGTGGCGGTCGTCAGCGACGGCGCGATCGCGCTGGAGAAGCGGGCGGGCAAGCTCGCGAACCTCGAGAAGGTGCTCGACGAGACGCCCCTCGCGCTGGCCCACATCGGCATCGGGCACACCCGCTGGGCGACCCACGGCCCGCCGAACGACGTCAACGCCCACCCGCACACCGGTGGTGTGCGCCGGGTGGCGCTGGTCCACAACGGCATCATCGAGAACTTCATGGAGCTGCGGGAGCGCGTCGAGGCCGACGGCCACGAGCTGCTCTCCGACACCGACACCGAGATCGTGGCGCACCTGGTGGAGCTGCAGGTGCAGTCGGGCGTCGACCTGACCACGGCCATGCAGCGCGTGTGCCAGCAGCTCGACGGCGCCTTCACCCTCGTCGCCATCGACGCCGAGGACCCCGACACGGTCGTCGCGGCCCGCTGCAACTCGCCCCTGGTCGTCGGCCTCGGTGAGGGCGAGAACTTCCTCGGCTCCGACGTCGCCGCGTTCATCGAGTTCACCCGCGAGGCGCTCGAGCTCGGCCAGGACCAGATCGTCGTGATGACGCGCGACGAGGTGCGGGTCACCGACTTCCACGGCCGGCCGGTCGAGGCCCGGCAGTTCCACGTCGACTGGGACCTCTCCGCCGCGGAGAAGGATGGCCACGACTGGTTCATGCGCAAGGAGATCTTCGAGCAGCCCCGGGCCGTCGCGGACTCCCTCATCGGCCGTCGTACGGCGAACGGCCAGCTGCAGCTCGACGAGATGCGCCTGGCCGACGAGGAGCTGCGCGACGTCGACAAGATCATCATCATCGCCTGCGGCACCTCCTTCTACGCCGGCATGGTCGCCAAGTACGCGATCGAGCACTGGACGCGGACACCGGTGGAGGTCGAGCTGGCCTCGGAGTTCCGCTACCGCGACCCGATCATCGACGCGACGACGCTGATCGTCGCGATCAGCCAGTCCGGCGAGACCGCCGACACCCTGCAGGCGATCCGCCACGCCCGGAGCCAGCGGGCGAAGGTGCTGGCGATCTGCAACACCAACGGCTCGTCGATCCCGCGCGAGTCCGACGCGGTGATCTACACCCACGCCGGCCCCGAGATCGGCGTCGCGTCGACCAAGGGCTTCCTGACCCAGCTGGTCGCCTGCTACCTCCTCGCGCTCTACATCGCGCAGGTCAAGGGCACCCGCTTCGGCGACGAGATCGACGAGATCATGGAGCAGCTCGAGGCGATGCCCGGGCACATCGAGACCGTGCTCGAGGGTGCCGACGCCGTCTACGAGCTCGCCCGCTCGCACGCCGGCACCCGCTCCGTCCTCTTCCTCGGTCGCCACGCCGGCTACCCGGTGGCGCTCGAGGGGGCGCTCAAGCTCAAGGAGCTCGCCTACCTGCACGCCGAGGGCTTCGCGGCCGGCGAGCTCAAGCACGGCCCGATCGCGCTGATCGAGGAGGGCCTGCCCGTCTTGTGCGTCGTCCCGCCCAAGGGCCGCGACCAGCTCCACGGCAAGATGCTGAGCGGCATCCAGGAGGTCCGTGCCCGCGGTGCGCGCACGATCTGCCTGGCCGAGGCCGGCGACACCTCCATCGAGCCGTACGCCGACGACCTGATCCGGCTGCCGAAGGTCCCCGTGCTGCTGCAGCCCCTCGTCGCGATCCTCCCGCTGCAGCTGTTCGCGTGCGAGCTGGCCACCGCGCTCGGCCACGACGTCGACCAGCCGCGCAACCTCGCCAAGTCCGTCACGGTCGAATAGCCACCCCACGGAAACGCGCTTCGCTTGCCTTTCCGCGGGGACCCCGGCGGTACGGTCAGATCTTGTTCGAAGGGAGCACCTCATGGCCGTGGTGGGCGTCGGGATCGACGTGTGCGAGATCGCCCGCTTCGAGGAGTCCTGCCGGCGTACCCCTGCGCTCGTGGAGAAGCTCTTCGTCGAGGCGGAGCGGGGCCGCTCCTACGCGTCCTTGGCTGCACGGTTCGCGGCCAAGGAGGCGCTGGCCAAGGCGCTCGGCGCCCCGGGCGGAATGTCGTGGCACGACTCGGAGGTGGTCTCCGAGGAGACCGGCCGGCCGCGCTTCGTGATGCGGGGGACGGTGCTGGCCGTCGCCGACCGCCTCGGCGTCGGCTCGGTCCACCTGTCGCTGACCCACGACGGCGGGATCGCCTCGGCGGTCGTCGTCCTGGAGACCTGACCCGCCGTGCTCCGCGCCCACACCGTCGAGGAGGTCCGCGCCGCTGAGGCTGCGTTGATGGCCACCCTGCCCCAGGGCGCCCTCATGCAGCGGGCCGCCGCCGGACTCGCCTACGCCGTCCTCGACCTGCTGGACGGCGGCTACGGCCGCCGGGTGCTGCTGCTCGTCGGCTCCGGTGACAACGGCGGCGACGCGCTGTACGCCGGCGCGATGCTCGCGCGCCGCGGTGCGCTCGTCGAGGCGTGGCTGCTGTCCGCCACCGTCCACGAGGCCGGGCTCGCGGCCCTGCGGGCTGCCGGCGGGCGCACCGGGACGCCGGGGCCGCGCGACGTCGACGTGGTGGTCGACGGCATCGTCGGGATCGGCGGCCGGCCCGGCCTGCGTCCCGCGGCGGTCGACGCGCTGGCCGCCGTCGCGGGCGTCCCGCTCGTCGCGGTCGACACCCCCTCCGGCGTCGACGTCGACACCGGAGCGGTCGACGGCCCCCACGTCACGGCCGACGTGACGGTCACCTTCGGCACCCACAAGGCCTGTCACCTGCTCGACCCCGCGGCCCTGGCCTGCGGCAGCGTCGACCTGGTCGACATCGGCCTGGACCCCTACCTCCCGCCCGCCGCGATCGAGGCGCTCCAGTCGGCCGACGTGGCCGCGCTGCTGCCGCGCCCGGCGCCGGAGGCGCACAAGTACACCCGCGGCGTCGTCGGCATCCGAGCCGGCTCCGCGACCTACCCGGGTGCCGGCCTGCTCAGCGTCGCCGGTGCGGCCTGCGGGCTCGCCGGGATGGTCCGCTACGACGGCGACGCGGCCGTGCTCGACCTGGTCCGCGCGCAGCACCCGGAGGTGGTCGGTCCGGGCCGGGTGCAGGCGTGGGTGGTCGGCTCGGGCAGCGATGCCGCCGCCGAGGCCGCCCTCCGCGACGCGGTCGCCGACGGCGTACCGGTGGTGGTGGACGCCGACGCGCTCGCGTTCGCCGACCTCGCCCACGGCCGGCCCGCCGTGCTCACGCCGCATGCCGGCGAGCTGTCCCGGATGCTCGACCTCGACCGGGAGGTCATCGAGGCGCAGCCGCTGGCCCACGCCCGCACCGCCGCCGCCCGGTATGACGCCGTGGTCCTCCTCAAGGGCCGCCACACCGTCGTCGCGCACCCCGACGGCCGGGTCCGGGTCACGACGACCGGCACCCCCTGGCTGGCGACCGCAGGGGCGGGTGACGTCCTCGGCGGCGTCGTCGGCGCCCTGCTGGCCGGCGGGCTCGAGCCGTTCGACGCCGCCTCGGTGGGCTCGTGGGTCCACGGTGCCGCCGCGACCCTGGCCGCCCAGCACGGGCCGATCGTCGCGGGCGACGTCGCGGCCGCCGTACCCGCCCTGCTGGCGACCCTGACCACCCCGTGATGGGACGATAGGGAGCATGTCCCGCCCGCCGCTCGGACCTGCCGAGGTCGTCGTCGACCTGGCCGCGATCCGCGCCAACGCGCGGTTGCTGCGCGAGACCGCCGGGGTGCCGCTGATCGCGGTCGTCAAGGCCGACGGCTACGGCCACGGCATGGTCGAGAGCGCTCGCGCGGCCCGGCAGGGCGGCGCCGAGTGGCTGGCGACCGCGACCATCGAGGAGGCCCTGGCGCTGCGCAGGGCCGGCGTCGAGGGTCCGCTGCTGTGCTGGATCACCACGCCGGCCTCGGACTACCGGGCCGCGGCCGACCAGGACATCGACGTCAGCGCCTACTCCGTCGCCGAGCTCGACCTGATGTCCCACGCCCTGTCAGGTCGCCGGACGCCGGCGCGGATCCAGCTCAAGGTCGACACCGGCCTGTCCCGGGGCGGTGCCCCCCGTGCGGCATGGGAGGCGGTCTTCGCCCGCGCCCGCGCCGGTGAGGAGTCCGGCACCTGGCGGGTCACCGGCATCTGGTCGCACTTCGCCTGCGCCGACGAGCCGGAGCACCCGGCCAATGACCAGCAGGAGCAGGCCTTCCGCGCCGCGGTCGCGCTCGCCGAGGAGGCTGGTCTGCGCCCCGAGCTGCGTCACCTCGCCAACTCCGCCGCCGCGATCCTGCGGCCGTCGTCCCGCTTCGACGCGGTCCGCTGCGGCATCGCGGTGTACGGCCTCGACCCCGCACCCGGCGAGGCGACCGACATCGGCCTGGTGCCGGCGATGACGGTCCGCGCGCCCCTCGTCATGGTCAAGGAGCTCGCCGCGGGCGACGCGATCTCCTACGGCCACCGCTGGACCGCCCCCGGTCCGATGACCGTGGGCCTGGTGCCCGTCGGGTACGCCGAGGGGATCCCGCGCCACGCCTTCCGCGCCGAGGCCCCCGAGGCGGCCGCCGAGGTCGGCATCGACGGCAAGCGCTGCCGGATCCGCGGCACGGTCTGCATGGACCAGGTCGTCGTCGACCTCGGCGACGACCGTCCCGTGGTCGGTGGCGACGTGATCGTGTTCGGCCCGCCGTCCGCCGGCGGTCCCACCGCCGACGACTGGGCCGAGGCCTGCGGCACCATCAACTACGAGATCGTGACCAGGATCGGGGGCCGGATGAGCCGCAGGTACGTCGACTCCGCGCCGCTCGCGGAGGCGGAGCAGTGAGCCGCCGCGGACGCGTCCTCGGCTCCGTCGCCGGCGCGCTCGGCCTCGCCGCCGGCACGGCCGCCGTCGGGGTGGTGCGCCAGCAGCGCCAGATCAGCCGTCGCGCGGGGGAGTCGGTCCCGTTCGGGACGCTGCGCGCGGAGCCGGTGTCGGTCGTCGCAGACGACGGCGTCGCGCTCCACGTCGAGGTCGACGAGCTCGACGCCCCCGCGACCACCGCGGTCGACCGGTTGCTGCGTCGTACCCACTCGGGGGCGCCGCGGGTCACCGTGGTCTTCGTCCACGGCTACTGCCTCAACCTCGACTGCTGGCACTTCCAGCGCGCGGCCTACCGCGGCCTGGTGCGGGCGGTCTACTACGACCAGCGCTCCCACGGTCGGTCGGGCAACTCCGACCGCGCGCACTCGACGATCGAGCAGCTCGGCCACGACCTCCACGCCGTGCTCGAGGCCGTCGTCCCCGACGGGCCGGTCGTGCTGGTCGGCCACTCGATGGGCGGCATGTCGATCATCGCCTTCGCCGAGCTGTACCCCGAGCTGATCGGCACGCGCGTCGTCGGCGTCGGCCTGGTCTCGACGACGGCCGGTGGCCTCGACCCGGGCCGGATGCTGCTGCCGATGCTGCCCGCGCGCCTCACCGGCCCCCTGGCGAGCAGCGCCATGCGCACCCTCCACCTGGGCCACCGCGCGATCGACGTCCTGCGTCGTGCCGGCTCGGCGGTCGCCACCGTCGCGACCGACCGGTTCGCCTTCGGTGAGGAGGTCCCCCAGGGCTACGTCGAGTTCGTCGACGAGATGCTGTCCGCCACCCCCTTCGAGGTGGTCGCCGACTTCTTCCCGAACTTCGCGGGGCTCGACAAGTTCGACGGTGTGGGTGCGCTCGGCGCCGTCCCGGTCTCGGTCATCTGTGGCACCGCCGACAAGATGACCTCGATCGGCCACTCCCGCAAGCTCCAGTCGCGGATCCCGGGCTCGCGCCTGCTCGAGTGCGAGGGCGCCGGCCACATGGTGATCATGGAGCGCCATGAGCTGGTCAACGCCGAGCTCGACCAGCTGATCACCGCCGCCGCTGCGAGGGCCGTCCACCAGTGACCACCGAGATCATCGCGATCGGCCCCGAACGCGCCGCCGACGTGCTGGCCGTCGTGCGCGCCGCGTTCGCCGCCCGCCCCGTCCTCGACCCGCCGGCCGACGCGCTCGCGGAGACCGAGGAGACCATCGCCGCCATGCTCGCGCCCGGGGGCGGCCTGCTCGTCCTTGACGAGGGCCGCGTGGTCGGCACCGTCGTCCTCGACCCGGTCGACGACGCGATCTTCCTGCGCCGATTCGGCGTCGACCCGGCCGCGCAGGGCCGTGGCGTCGCGAAGGCACTCGTGCGGGCCGCGCTCGCCGAGGCCTCCCGGCGCCCGGAGGCCCGCCGGGCCGTGATCCTGGCTCGGGAGGAGCTGCCCCGGACGATGGGATTCTGGCGCGACATGGGCTTCGTCGAGACGGGGCGCGAGGCGCCGTACGTCGAGATGGAGCGGCCCGTCCCGTACGTCGCCGAGGTGCCCTCCGCCGAGGAGATGCGCGAGCTCGGTCGCCGTCTCGCCGGCCTCCTGCGTGCCGGCGACGTGCTGGTCCTGACCGGCGAGCTGGGCGCGGGCAAGACCACCTTCACCCAGGGGCTGGGCGAGGGACTCGGCGTCCGGGGCGGGATCACCTCGCCGACCTTCGTCATCGCCCGGGTGCACCCTTCGCTGGGCGAGGGGCCCGAGCTGGTGCACGTCGACGCCTACCGCCTCGACGGTCGGGCCGAGCTCGACGACCTCGACCTCGACACCGAGCTGGACGAGGCCGTCACCGTCGTCGAGTGGGGGAGCGGACTGGCGGAGAGCCTGTCGGACGACCGCCTCGAGATCCGCATCGCACGGGCGACCGCGAGCACCGACGTCGACCCCGAGGCCGACCCACGCGTGGTCGAGATCGACCCGGTCGGGCGGCGCTGGCTCGGTATCGACCTGCGTCCCTGAGGACGTCCCGGTCCCGAAAGTCCCGGGACCGGTCCCATGACCGGGGTCCCGCCTTCGATGGGCTCCGGGGGTGGTCGAGACGACCCGTGCGCAGGTGCCGCCGCACCCTGCCGGATTCCTAGCCTGAACAGGCCACCGGATCCGGACAGGGAGGTCGACGATGCGGGCGCTCAGAGCTGCAAGGCGCGGACGGCCATCCCCGGCGGCGCCCAACCCACCCAGCACGCACGCTGGCGGCGTTGCCGATGCTCGAAAGGCGCCCAGCCTGCCTACGCACCGGCGCCTTGCCATCGCACGCGCTGGATGGCTTGGGCATCCACCGAGGCTGACCGTCCACGCCTTTCTCGCACTCCTGATGACCGCCGTGCTCTGGAGCAGTGGGGCACCCGCTGCCGAGGCGCGGTCGGGCGCCCCCGTGCTCGACCGGCCCACGACGCACGCCCGCACCGTGGTGCTGACCGGCCGGGCCCGGCCGCGTGCCGTGGTCGCCCTGCAGGTGCGCAAGGGTCGCTGGGCGACCGTCCGGAAGGTGCGGGCCGCCTCGAACGGGCGCTACCGCGCCGTCGTACCGGCTCCGCGGCGGGCGCTGCCGTACCGCGCCGTGTCGAAGGGCCGGGCGAGCACGGTCCGGCAGGTACGCCCGCCCAAGCCGCCCCAGCCCCCGACGACCCCGACACCACCGCCGACGACCCCGACACCACCGCCGACGCCTCCGGCGCCGGCTCCGAGCGATGCCTGCGGCTCCCGGCCGCAGCGGGCGGACGGCAGCTACTGGGAGTGCTCCTTCGTCGACGAGTTCGACGGCAGCGCGCTCGACCGGACCAAGTGGCTGGTCCAGGCGACGTCGTACAGCGGGATGAGCAGCGGCAACCGCGACTGCTACGTCGACGACGGCACCACGGTCGGGGTCTCCGAGGGCACGCTGAAGGTCAGCGCCCGCCGTCAGCTGGCGGCGTTCACCTGCGCCAGCCCGTACGGCTCCTTCACGACGACCTCGACGGCCGGCACGGTCACCACGCGCGACCGCTTCTCCCAGACCTACGGGCGCTACGAGTTCCGCGCCCGGATGCCGCAGACAGCAGGGCTGACCGGACCGCACTCGGCGCTGTGGCTCTACCCCGAGCGCAACACCTACGGCGCCTGGCCGGCGTCGGGGGAGATCGACGTGGCGGAGTGGTTCAGCGCCCGCCCGGCGAACGTCTACCCGTCGGCCCACTACGCCGGCGAGGTGGTCCCGACGACGACCGGCACCACGTGCGCGATGCCGACGTCGAGCACCGCCTTCCACAGCTACGTGGTCGAGTGGACGGCGACGAGGATGAGCTTCTCCTACGACGGCGTCGTGTGTTGGTCGCACAGCTGGGCGCCCACCGGCCTGGTGACGCCGAAGCCCTTCGACAAGCCGTTCAACCTGGTCATCACCCAGGTCTGGGGCAGCCTGTTCAACGCACCGACGGCATCGAGCCCAACGTCTGCGACCCTCGAGGTCGACTGGGTCAAGGCCTGGCGCTGAGCCCGCGGGCGCGCAGCGCGGGTAACCTCACCTCCGTGCTGCTCGCCTTCGACACCGCCTCGCCGACGGTGACCGTCGCCCTGCACGACGGCTCCGACGTGGTCGCCTCCGCGACCGCCACGACCGCGATGAAGCACGGCGAGCAGCTCGCGCCGCTCATCGAGCAGGTGCTCGCGTCGGCGGGCGCCCGCCCGGCGGACCTCACGGCGATCGCCGTGGGCGCCGGTCCGGGGCCGTTCACCGGTCTCCGGGTCGGTCTGGTCACGGCGCGCACGATGGGCCACGTCCTCGGCATCGCGGTGCACGGCGTCTGCTCGCTCGACGCACTCGCGATCGAGGCCGTCGAGACCGGCGCGGTCGACGGGGACTTCCTGGTCGCCACCGACGCCCGGCGCAAGGAGGTCTACCTCGCGTCGTACGACGGGCGGGGGGTGCGCACCTCCGAGCCGGTCGTCGACCGGCCGGCCGCGCTCGCCACCGACCGCCCGGTCGTGGGGGAGGGCGCCGCGCTCTACCCCGACGCCTTCCCGGCAGGCCGTGAGCCCCTGCGTCCCGACGCCGCCTGGCTCGCCCGTGCCGTCGCCGCCGAGCGGGTCGCCCTTCTCGCGCCCGAGCCGTTGTACCTGCGCCGCCCCGACGCCGAGATCCCGCAGGCCCCGAAGGCCGTGCTGTCCGACGTCGCCCCGACCCCGTGACCCCGACCCCGTGACCCTGGTCCGGCCGGCCGTCGCGGCCGACGTCGAGGAGGTGTGCGGCCTCGAGGCCGTCTCCTTCCCGCTCGACCCGTGGTCGCCGGTGCTGGTCGGCCAGGCCGTCGAGGGCTCGGTGCCGACGCTCGCCGTGCTGGTGGCCGAGCAGGAGGCAGCCTTCGCCGGGTACGCCGTCGTGAGCGTCGTCGACGTCGACGCGGAGCTGCAGCGGATCGCGGTGCCCGAGCCGTTGCGTCGCACCGGCGTCGCCAAGGAGCTGCTCGCGGCGGTTCGCGTCCACGCGGCGGACGGCGGCGCCGAGCGGCTGCTGCTGGAGGTCCGCGAGGACAACCTGGCCGCGCGGATGTTCTACGAACGGGCCGGGTTCACCGAGCTCGGCCGGCGCCCGCGCTACTACCGCGACGGTGCGACCGCCCTCGTCCTCGCCACACCCGTCACAATGGTGCCGTGATCCCCGACGAACCGCTGGTGCTGGGCATCGAGACCTCCTGCGACGAGACAGGGGTCGGCATCGTCCGTGGCCACACCCTGCTCGCCGATGCCGTCGCCAGCAGCGTCGACCAGCACGCGCGCTTCGGCGGCGTCGTACCCGAGGTGGCGAGCCGGGCCCACCTCGAGGCGATGGTCCCCACCATCCAGCGCGCCTGCGACACCGCCGGCATCGCGCTGTCCGACGTCGACGCGATCGCGGTCACGCACGGGCCCGGGCTCGCCGGTGCCCTGCTCGTCGGGGTCGCCTCGGCGAAGGCCCTCGCGCTCTCGCTCGGCAAGCCGATCTACGGCGTCAACCACCTCGCCGCACACGTCGCCGTCGACCAGCTCGAGCACGGTGCGCTGCCCGAGCCCTGCCTGGCCCTGCTCGTGTCCGGCGGACACTCCAGCCTGCTTCGCGTCACCGACATCACCGGCACCGACCGCGGCGTGGACCCGATGGGCGCCACCATCGACGACGCGGCCGGCGAGGCCTTCGACAAGGTGGCCCGCCTGCTCGGCCTGCCCTTCCCCGGCGGCCCGCACATCGACCGGGTCGCCCGCGAGGGCAACCAGGTCGCCATCGACTTCCCGCGTGGCCTGACCAGCCGCCGCGACCTCGAGCGGCACCGCTTCGACTTCTCGTTCTCCGGCCTCAAGACCGCGGTCGCCCGTTGGGTCGAGGCGCGCGAGCGCTCCGGCGAGCCGGTGCCCGTCGCCGACGTCGCCGCCTCCTTCCAGGAGGCGGTCTGCGACGTGCTGGTCCGCAAGGCACTCGACGCCGCGGCCACCGAGGGCATCGAGGACCTGATGATCGGCGGCGGCGTCGCCGCGAACTCCCGCCTCCGGGCGATGGCCGAGGAGCGGGCCACCAAGCTCGGCATCCGGGTCCGCGTCCCGCGCCCGGGCCTGTGCACCGACAACGGCGCGATGGTCGCCGCCCTCGGCTCGACCATGGTCGCCCGGGGCCGGACCCCGTCGTCGCTGGACCTGCCGGCCGACTCGAGCCTGCCGGTCACCGACGTCCTCGCTGTGTGAGTTCAGCGCTCGCTGCGCTCGCGCATGTCGGGCGCCCTCTTGTCGCGTGGTCTTCCCTCGCTGCACTCGGTCCAGATCACGCGGGGCGCCCGACATGACTCAGCCCCACCCGATGCATTCGCGCATCAGGTGGGGCTGAATCTCGTCGCGCCGCCCGCCGTTTCTGGACGGAGGAGCGAGCGAGGTACGAGCGAGCGGGGGAG
>NZ_LMIT01000015.1:306488-369128 GCF_001428825.1 Nocardioides sp. Root240
GACGGATCAGCCGAGCACGCCGGGTGCGGTGCCCTCGTCGTCCAGCCAGTCCTTGCCGTCGTCGTAGAGGTCCTGCTCGTTCGACGGGTCCCGGTCGTCCTTGCGACGGTTGCCCCGGCCACCCGCGCCGCCAGCACCGCCGGAGCGTCCGCCCCGTCCGCCGCGGCCCGCCTGGCTGCCGGCAGAGCCGCCACCACGGCCGCCGCCGCGACCGGCCTGGCTGCCGGGCGCACCCGCACCCGTGCCGCCACTGCGGCCCAGCGACCCCGGTCCACCGGCACGGGAGCTGCTGCCGATCGCACCGGCACCGCCGCTGCTGAGGCCGCCGCGCGAGAGCAGGCCGCGGATGCCGTTGACCGCACCCGGCGTGGCCAGCCCGCCCGCCAGCAGGCCACCGCCCAGGACGCCGGGGTGGACCCCACCGCCGGTGCCACCCGGACCGGTGGGGTCGGTCGTCGTCGGCGGCTCGGGGTCGGGGAAGTCCGGGTCCGGCCACTCGGGGTCGCCGATGTCGATCGGCGGCCACACGTCGACCGGGGGCCTGACCGGCGGCCAGGGCTTGTCGATGGGCGGGTCGACGGGCGGGTCGACGGGCCGGCCGATGTCGACGTGGGGATCCCTGACCGTGCCCTTCGGCTTGCTCGTCGGGACCGTCGGCGCTCCGGGCGTGCCGGGGGTGGGCGCCTGTCGGGTGCCGTCCGGGTCGATCGGGACGTACGGGTCGCCGTGGATCTTCGTGAACACGACGATCGCCTCGCCGTAGCTCTTGTTGAGCTGCTCGATCTGCTTGCGGGCGTCGTCGTCGGACTGGTTGTAGGCGTTGACCTCGGCCGTGTGCTGCGCCTCGGCCAGCGCGAGCGGCAGGTTGAGGAGCCGCGGCAGACCGGGGTAGTTCTCCTCCTTCGGGGCCTCGCCCGGCTCCTTGGCTGCCCCGTTGATCGTCGTCCGGGCGGTCTTCATGTCGGACTCGACCTGCAGGAGGGCGCTGGACGCGTCTCCCATCGGCAGGCGCTGGGTCTCCAGCCGCTTGGCCGCAGCGAGGAAGGCCTCCGAGGCGCCGGTACCGAGGTCGGAGTCGCCGAAGCCCTCGCCGATCTTCGGGGCGGCGAGCTCCAGGGCGACCTGGGCGACGACGAGCGCACCCGTGATCTTGCGCCAGGCCGTCTGCGAGTCGCTGACGTCCTCGACGTTCATGCCGTTGACCCAGGTCTCCAGCTTCTTGATGTGCTCGCCGGCCATCAGCCCTCGCCCCCGTCGCTCGTCCCGGTCGTGTCGCTGGTCTCCGGCGTCGCGGTGGCGACGTCGTTGCGGTGGTCGACCTGCGCCTGCTGGTAGGCGTACGCGCCGAGGTCGAGGTCCTCGGTGGACTTCAGCAGCGCGAGCGCGTTGCCCTCGGCGTTCTCGTCGGTGGTCTTGATGAGCTGGCGCGCCTCGTGGATCGCCTTCTGGAAGTCGAGGAGGTCGGTGCGCAGGTCCGTCAGCGTGTCGGTGACCACGCCGTGGGCCTTGGCGTGGTGGAGCGCGAGGAGGGCGGACGGGCCCACGCTGCCGAAGGAGCCCTTGGCGATGTGCCCGCTCGTCGGGAAGTCGACCTTGGCCAGGTTGTCGAGTTCGTCCTCGAGGGTCTTGATGACCTCGGCGATCTTCTCCTCGACCAGGGCGAGTCCCGTGGGGGATGCGGCGGCGAGGTCGGTCGGGGTGTACCCGGCGAGCTCAGGGATCATGTGGATGGCCTTCCCGAGTTTGAGGTCGACGACAGGGGCTCCGGGCTCCCTGCCCGTCCCGGCGGTCGATGAAACGCCAGTAGGCTGCGAACAGACAATTTCTCGGGAAAGGACCGGATCGCATGCGCGTTCGGCTCGCGACGGCGGCCCTCGCCGGCGTCGTACTGGTGTCGGTGCTGGCCGGCTGCTCCGACGACAAGGACCCGGGCGGCGACGACCCGACGTCCGCCGCCCCGACCGGTACGACGAGCAGCACCCCGTCCGAGACCCCTTCCGACACCGCGTCGGCGACGGTCGAGCCCGCGACGGGACCCGAGATCCACCTCCCCGAGTCGGCCGACCTCCGTCTGATCGCCGGACCGGAGTGGAAGATCACCGACAACGGTGAGCCGCTCGTGCTCGCCGACGCCTCCGTGGACGGTGCCCTCGCGGGCGTGCGCGTCGACATCTCCGAGTTCCCCCAGATCGGTGACGACCTCGCGCAGCTGGCGAAGATCTCGCTGCGGATCCATGCCCAGAACTACAAGGCGCGACTGCGTCACACCGGCTACCGGGACGTCAAGGGCGTCAAGGGCTACGTCTTCGAGGGCACGGGCCTGCACTTCAACTACTACGAGTGGGGCGGCCTCGACGCCGGCAACCGGGCGGTCGTCCTCACCTTCATGATCCCCACCGAGCTGGACCTCGCGGACTACGTCGAGCCGGCCCTCGCCAGCCTCGAGTGGCGGAGCTGACCGCCGACCAACCTGCGCCTCGCTAGGTTGTGGCTGCCCGTCCCCGAACCGGAGGCCCGTCATGCAGCAGGTCCGTGCCGTCATCGCCCGTAGCAAGGGCGCACCCGTCGAGATCGCCACCATCAACGTCCCTGACCCCGGCCCGGGTGAGGCGGTCGTCAAGGTCCTGACCTGCGGGGTCTGCCACACCGACCTGCACTACCGCGAGGGCGGGATCAACGACGACTTCCCGTTCCTGCTGGGCCACGAGGCCTCCGGCATCGTCGAGTCCGTCGGTCCCGACGTCACCGACGTCGCGCCGGGGGACTTCGTCATCCTCAACTGGCGTGCGGTGTGCGGTGAGTGCCGGGCGTGCAAGCGCGGCGACCTGCACTACTGCTTCGCCACCCACAACGCGAAGCAGCGGATGACGCTCGCCGACGGCCCGGACGCTGGCACCGAGCTGTCGCCGGCACTCGGCATCGGCGCCTTCGCCGAGAAGACGCTGGTCGCCGCCGGCCAGTGCACGAAGGTCGACCCCGCTGCCCGCCCGGCCGCGGTCGGCCTGCTGGGCTGCGGCGTGATGGCCGGCATCGGCGCCGCCATCAACACCGGACAGGTCACCCGCGGCCGCTCGATCGCGGTCATCGGCTGCGGCGGCGTCGGTGTGGCCGCGATCGCGGGCGCTGCCCTGGCGGGCGCGTCGCCGATCATCGCCGTCGACATCGACGCGAAGAAGCTCGAGAAGGCGCGCGCGATGGGCGCGACGCACACGGTCGACTCGTCGGCCGTGGACCCGGTGGAGGAGATCAAGCGGATCTGCGCCGGGACCTACGCCGGTGCCGAGGGTGCCGACGTGGTGGTCGAGGCCGTGGGGCGCCCCGAGACGTGGAAGCAGGCGTTCTACGCCCGCGACCTCGCCGGCACGGTGGTCCTGGTCGGCGTACCGACCCCCGACATGGTGGTCCCGGACATCCCGCTCATCGACGTCTTCGGCCGCGGTGGCGCCCTCAAGTCCAGCTGGTACGGCGACTGCCTGCCCTCGCGCGACTTCCCGATGCTCGTCGACCTCTACCAGCAGGGACGGCTCGACCTGGACGCGTTCGTGACCGAGGAGATCGGGATCGGCGACATCGAGGCCGCCTTCGAGCGGATGCACCACGGCGACGTGCTGCGCTCCGTGGTGGTCCTCTGATGGCCGGCCCGGTCCGGGTCGACCACGCCGTCTCGTCGGGCACCTTCTCGCTCGACGGGGAGACCTTCGACGTCGACAACAACATCTGGGTCGTCGGCGACGACGAGGAGTGCGTCGTGATCGACGCCCCGCACTCGGTCGACGACATCATGGCCGTGGTGGGGGACCGGCGCGTCAAGGCGATCATCTGCACCCACGCCCACGACGACCACGTCCGCGTCGCCCCGGCCCTGCGCGAGAAGGTCGTCGCGCCGATCCTGCTGCACCCCGACGACCGGCCGCTGTGGGAGCTCACCCACGGCGGGCCGGACGACCCTGACGCCGTCCTCTGGGACCTCGACCTCGCCGACGGCGTCGAGATCCCCGTCGCCGGCACCGTCCTGCGGGTCCTGCACACGCCCGGTCATGCGCCCGGCGCGGTCTGCCTCCACGCGCCCGACCTGGGCTGCGTGTTCACCGGCGACACGCTCTTCCACGGCGGACCCGGTGCCACCGGTCGGTCGTACAGCGACCGGCCGACGCTGGAGGGCTCCATCCGCGCCGCACTGTTCGCGCTGCCGGAGGAGACGGTCGTGCACACCGGGCACGGTGAGGACACCACGATCGGGGCCGAGGCGGCCGCGCTCGGTCGCTGAGGCAGGCGCTCGGCTCAGAAGGGCTCGACGAGGAGCGCCATACCCTCGCCGTCGACCCGGGTGAGCACGACGGTCGCCTCGTTGTCGCCGCTGAGCGCGAGGCGCTTGCGCAGCTGCTCGGGCACGACGTCGACGCCGCGCTTCTTGATGGTCAGCCGGCCGATGCCGCGCTCGCGGAGCGCCGCCTTGAGCTGCTTCTCGCGGTAGGGCAGCACCTCCAGGACGCGGTACCCGCGGGCGAAGGGGGTGCGGAAGGAGGCGTCCGCGGTGACATAGGCGATCTTCGGGTCGACCAGACCGCCGCCGATGCCCGCCGCGACCGCGGTCACGAGGCCCGCGCGGATCACGGCCCCGTCGGGCTCGTAGAGGTAGGCGCCGACCGCGCGGGTGCCGACCGCGGCGGCGCCCGGGTCGTCCTCGTCGGTCAGGGTCGCGAGGCCGCCCTCGCCGATGACGGTGGCCCGGCGCGCGACGGTCGCGGTGCGACCGGCCCACAGCGCGGCCTCCTTGACCTCGCCCGCGTCGCTGACCCACTCCGCCTCGACGCCGGCGGGCACCAGGTCGTGGGGGATGCCGGGGGCGACCTTCACGCAGGCGTCGCGGGTGAGCAGGCCCTCGACCCACGACCAGGGTGGGGTCCAGTCGTCGACCCGGAAGCTGCGGCCCGCTCCGGTACGACGGGCCGGGTCGGCGTACGCGAGGTCGAAGGCGTCGTGCGCGACCGTCGTCGCGTCGGCGACCTGGACGGCTCCGGGCAACCCGAGCGCGGCGAGGTTGGCCTCGGCGATCGCCACCCGCACGGGGTCGAGGTCGACGCCGGCGCAGATGATGCCGGCACGGGCGGCGGCGACCAGGTCGCCGCCGATGCCGCAGCCGAGGTCGACCAGCGTCTCGGTCCCGAACGCCACGGCCCGGCCCGCACGGTGGTTCGCGACCCGCTGGCGGGTGGCCTGCTCGAGGGCGTCGGGCGTGAAGTACATCCGCTCGGCCAGGTCACCGAACTTCGCCACCGCCCGCGCGCGCAGCTCGACCTGGGTGAGCGCTGCCGCGGCCCGCTCCCCGGTCGTCGTACGACGGAGGGCGGATCCGGTGGCGAGCGGGCTCGCGCCGCTCGCCACCTGGGTGGTGGCCTCGGCCAGCAGCGCCTGCCCGTCGTCGGTCAGCAACCACCGGAAGGTCTCGAGGTCCACCCCCTGATCCTGTCAGGCGGAGGGCGCGTGCTCCTCGGCGCCGTCGCGCTTCTCGTCCCCGTGGCCCGGCCACCAGGCGGCGTGCCCGAGCAGCGAGGTCAGCGCCGGCGTGAAGAACATCGACATGACGAACGAGACGATCAGGATGCCGACGGCCAGCGCGAAGCCCATCGAGACGATCAGCGTGTTGCCTCCGAGCATCAGCGAGGCGAAGGTACCGGCCAGGATGATGCCGGCCGCACCGATCGTCGGACCGGCATGGGTGACGGCCTGGCGGGCGGCATCGTGCGGGTCGCGCCCCTCCCTGGCCTCCTCCCGGAGCCGGGCGATCATCAGGATGTTGTAGTCCGTGCCGAGGGCCGTGACGAACAGGTAGATGTAGATCGGCAGCATGAAGATCAGGCCGGCCTCGCCCCCGATGTGCTGGAACGCGATCACGGTCAGGCCGAGGGTGGCCGCGAAGCCGAGGCCGACAGCGGCCATCAGGAACCACGGCGCCACCAGGCTGCGCAGCAGCAGTGCGAGGATCACCATGATGACGAGCGCCGCGATCGGGAAGACGACCTTGTAGTCGCGCGACATCGCCGCCGACATGTCGGCGAAGATGCCGGGCGTCCCGCCGACGTACGCCTCCGTGCCCTCGGGGGCGGCGTCGTGGGCGGCATCGCGGATCGGGCCGCTGACGTTGTCCTGCGCGGCGTCGGAGACGGGGTCGTCGGACAGCGTCAGGTAGTACTGGTACGCCGTGCCGTCGGCCGACGGCACCGGGCCGTCGACGGCGTCGACCCCCTTGGCCTCGCCGAGCGCGGTCTTGAACGCCTCGAGCTGGTCGGGCGTGACCTCGGTGTCCTTGGCGTCGACGAGCACGGGGACCGGCTCGGCCGCGCCGGCGGAGAAGTGCTCCTGGAAGGTCTCCATCGCCTCGGTCGACTCGACGCCCTCGGGGAGGCTGGAGTTGAAGTCGAAGGACGGGTTGAAGCTGAGCGCGAAGATCGCCAGCACCGCCATCGCGCCGCCGGAGACCAGCGCGGTCACGCCGGGCCTGCGGCCGACCGCGTTGCCGAGCTTGACGAAGGTGCCGTGCTTGGGTTCCTTCTGCCAGGACTTCGACGGCCAGAAGAGAGCCTTGCCGAGCAGGGAGACGACGGCCGGAACCAGCGTCAGCGCGGCCAGCAGGGTCACGAAGACGGCGATCGCCAGAGCCGGGCCGATCGCGCGGAAGATGCTGAGGGAGCTGAGGATCAGCGCCATGAAGGCGACGATCACTGCGCCACCGGCCGAGGCGATCGCCTCGCCCGCCCGGTCGAGGCTGTGCACCACCGAGTCCTTGACCGCCGCGCCCTGGCGCAGCCGTTCACGGTGGCGGAACAGGAAGAACAGGATGTAGTCGGTGCCGACGCCGTAGAGCACGACGATCAGGATCTGCTGGACCGAGGAGTCGGCCTTGAGGTCGAAGATGTCGTTGGCCCACGCGATGGCGCCGGTGGCGATGCTCGAGACGACCGCGACCACGACGATGGGCAGCAGGCAGATCAGCACGCTGCGGAAGATCAGGGCGAGCAGGCCGACGATCAGCACCACCGTGGCGACCGCGACGATCAGCAGGGTGTCCTCGCTGGACTCCTGCGAGTCCAGGCTCTGCGGGACGGCGCCCGTCGCGCGGACCTCGAGGTCGGAGTCGCCGACCAGCTCCTTGATGTCCTTGCGCAGGTCCTTGGCGTCGTCGATCGCCTGGGTGTCGTAGCCGGTCGCGCCGTCGGCCAGCGGGATCACCGCGAACATGACGGTCCCGTCCTCGGAGAGGTTCGGCTTGCCGTCCTCTCCCTGCGTGATCACGGTGGGTTGGAAGGTCTTGGTGCCGAGCTCGGGGCCCAGCCCCTTGGCGATCGTGGCGACCTCGGCCTGGTCGTCGGGGGTGAGCTTGGCGCCGTCCTTCCGCTCCACCACGAGGATCGCGCCGGGCGAGAAAGCGTCGGAGAACTCGGCCTCCTGCAGGTTCAGCGCCTTGATCGACTCATAGTGGTCGGGCAGGAACTCGGAGTTGTCCTGCGTCGACTCGAGGGCGGGGGCGAAGGAGGCGACCACGACGGCCAGCAGCACCCACGCGGCGATGACGTACCAGCGGAACCGGGTCACGAAACGACCGAGGGCAGCGAACATGGCACCACGCTTTCGTGCGCGGGACCCGGCGGTCAACCGACTTTGGTAGGGACTCGCCACAACCGCAGGCCGGGCCGCTCTGGCACTCGCTTGCGGTGAGTGCTAGTTTCGTCATTGGCACTCTCGAGGTGAGTGTGCCAACCACCGTCAGCCCTAGAAAGTGGAGGTCGACATCGTGTCGGTCAACATCAAGCCGCTCGAGGACCGGATCGTCGTCAAGGCGGTCGAGGCGGAGCAGACCACCGCGTCCGGCCTGGTCATCCCCGACACGGCCAAGGAGAAGCCCCAGGAGGGCGAGGTCCTGGCCATCGGCCCCGGTCGCATCGACGACAACGGGAACCGCGTCCCGCTGGACGTCGCCGTGGGTGACAAGGTCATCTACAGCAAGTACGGCGGCACCGAGGTCAAGTACGCCGGCCAGGAGTACCTCATCCTCTCGGCGCGCGACGTCCTCGCCGTCATCGCCTGACCCTCGCGTCTCTCACCGCCCGGGACGTCATACGAAGCGGTCGTCTGACGACCCTGTTCGTATGACCTCCCGGGCGGTCGGCTTTCCACACCCAAGGAGCAAGCAGTGCCCAAGATCCTGGAGTTCGACGAGAACGCGCGCCGCGCGCTCGAGCGCGGCGTCGACAAGCTCGCCAACACCGTCAAGGTGACCCTCGGCCCCAAGGGCCGCTACGTCGTCCTCGACAAGAAGTGGGGCGCCCCGACCATCACGAACGACGGTGTGACCGTCGCTCGTGAGGTCGAGCTGGACGACCCGTTCGAGAACCTCGGTGCCCAGCTCACCAAGGAGGTCGCGACCAAGACCAACGACGTCGCCGGTGACGGCACGACGACCGCGACCGTGCTCGCGCAGGCGCTGGTCCACGAGGGCCTCCGCGCCGTCGCGGCCGGCGTGAACCCGATGGGCCTCAAGCGCGGCATGGACGCCGCTGCTGCGGCCGTGAGCGACGCGCTCAAGTCTGCTGCCCGCGAGGTCGAGGACGAGAAGGACATCGCCTCGGTCGCGACGGTCTCCTCGCGCGACAGCCACATCGGCGAGCTGCTCGCCGAGGCGTTCGGCAAGGTCGGCAAGGACGGCGTCATCACCGTCGAGGAGTCCAACACCCCCTCGACCGAGCTCGAGTTCACCGAGGGCATGCAGTTCGACAAGGGCTTCAACTCGGCGTACTTCGTCACCGACGCGGAGCGCCAGGAGGCGGTCCTCGACGACCCGTACATCCTGATCAACCAGGGCAAGATCTCGGCGATCGCCGAGCTCCTGCCGCTGCTGGAGAAGGTCATCCAGACCGGCAAGCCGCTCTTCATCCTCGCCGAGGACGTCGAGGGCGAGGCGCTCTCGACCCTGGTCGTCAACAAGATCCGCGGCACCTTCACCGCCGTCGCGGGCAAGGCCCCCGGCTTCGGCGACCGCCGCAAGGCGATCCTGCAGGACATCGCGATCCTGACCGGCGGCACGGTCATCTCGCCCGAGGTCGGCCTCAAGCTCGACCAGATCGGTCTCGACGAGCTCGGCCAGGCCCGTCGCATCGTGGTGACCAAGGACAACACCACGATCATCGACGGCGCCGGCGACGAGTCCCAGGTGGCCGGTCGCGTGGAGCAGATCAAGCGCGAGATCGAGGCGTCCGACTCCGACTGGGACACCGAGAAGCTCCAGGAGCGGCTGGCCAAGCTCTCCGGCGGCGTCGTGGTGATCAAGGTCGGCGCGCACACCGAGGTCGAGCTCAAGGAGAAGAAGCACCGGATCGAGGACGCCGTCTCCGCGACGCGCGCCGCGATCGAGGAGGGCATCGTCCCCGGCGGTGGCTCGGCCATCATCCACGCCGCGGCGGCGCTCGAGGGCGACCTCGGCCTGAGCGGCGACGAGGCGGTCGGTGTCCGCATCGTCCGCAAGGCGGTCGACGAGCCGCTGCGCTGGATCGCCGAGAACGGTGGCGAGAACGGCTACGTCGTCACCAACAAGGTCCGCGAGCTCGGTGTCGGCAACGGCTACAACGCCGCGACCGGCGAGTACGGCGACCTCGTCGCCCAGGGCGTCATCGACCCGGTCAAGGTCACCCGCTCGGCTCTCGCCAACGCGGTCTCCGTCGCCGGCATGCTCCTCACCACCGAGGTGCTCGTCGTCGACAAGCCCGAGGATGAGGACGAGGCCGACGCCGGCCACGGCCACGGGCACGGCCACGGCCACTGACCGTCGCTCCTCCTGACGCGATCCGGCCCGTCGTACCGATTCGGTACGGCGGGCCGGTCCGCGTTTTGCCACGAGGTGTTGGGAAAGGGCGGTCGAGGTGTTGGGAAAGGGGGGTCGAGGTCGTAGTTCTGGTCATCGGTGAGCCGGACAGAACCAACACCTCGACGCCCGATACCTCACACCTCGACGCCCGATACCTCACACCTCGACGCCCGATACCTCACACCTCGACGGGCGGGGGTGGTCAGTCGCGGCCGCGGAGGAAGCTGACCCGCATGGGCCGCAGCTCCGGCGTCATCAGGCCGGCCTGGACGGCGGGATCGGCGAGCATGATCGCGCGGGCGGCGTCCTCGTCGTCGGCGTCGAAGATCGAGATGCCGGTGTTGACGTCGCCGAAGGTCGGGCCGGCGAGGACCAGCACGCCGTCCTGCAGCAGCTGGTCGAGGTAGCCGGCGTGCGTCTGCATGATCGCGGCCTCGTCCTCGGTGATGGTCTCGACGAAGCGTTCGCGCGGCGGATGGATGAAGTAGACCCAGCTCGGCATGGTCATCAGCGTGGCACGTCGCTGGCCGAAACATCGGTGATCGCGGCACGTGACCTGTCTCCGGCATAGTGGGCCCATGCTGTGGAGAGTGCGTGCCGGACTGCCCGACCGACCCGGTGCGCTCGCCGAGCTGGCCGCCGCCTGCGGCCGGGCGGGCGTCAACATCCAGACGGTGCAGGTCTTCCCCGACGGGACGACGGTCACCGACGAGCTGGTGCTGCAGGTGCCGCAGGACTGGGCCCGCGACCAGCTGCTCCAGCTGGTGGCCGGAGCCGGGGGACAGGCGGTGACGGCGGTGCCCGTCACGACGGCCGCGCTGGAGGACCAGCCCACCCGCTACGTGCAGGCCGTGCGCGCGATCATCGCCCAGCCGGCGACCTTCCCCGACGTGGCCGCGCACCTCTTCGACGCCGACGTCGCGCCGAGCACGGGGTCCGAGGACGTGCTCGAGATGGTCGTGGGCGGGTCCGCGACGATCCAGATCCGCCGCGACACCCCGTTCACGGCGACCGAGCGGGCCCGGGCCGCGTCGCTGGCCGAGCTGGTGGGCGAGGTGCTCGACGCGCAGGCCCCGCCGGCGCCGTACCAACCGGGGGCGGGCTCGCCCGAGTACGTCACCTCGGGTGCGGTGGTCTCGGCGCTCGCCGGCGGCAAGGTGGCGGGCCGGGCCGAGTTCACCCGGGCCGACGACGACGCGCCGTGGCCGGTGGACCTGTGGGTCGACCCGGCCTGGCACCGCCGGGGCGTCGGCACGCAGCTCCTCGCCGCGGTCGCGCGGGCGGCCCGCGGCGCTGGGGCGGAGGAGATCGTGCTGACCGCTCCGTCGGACACCAAGGCCGTGCTGCCGATGGTGCTGGCCGCGGGCATGCGTGGCCGGATCCGGATGGCCGGCGACACGCTCACCGTGCGCATCGCCATCACCGAGCTGCGGGGCTCCTGACCCGGATCGCAGGCAGTGGTCCCACGGCGCTCGTGAAAAGATTCACAAAGTCGTGATCGTGGCGCCGACCCGACGTACGTTCGTCGTGTGCTGAGCGCCCACGTCCTCGCCCTGGCCACCGCCGAACCCGCGGGCCTGCTGCCCGCGCGCGAGCAGATGGCCCTGTCCCTCGGGTGGCACATCGTGCTCGCCTGCTTCGGCGTCGCGTTCCCCGCGATGATCTTCGTGATGCACCTGCGCGGCATCCGTCGCAACGACCCGGTGGCGCTCGGGCTCGCGCAGCGCTGGGCCAAGGTCTCGGCGGTGCTCTTCGCGATCGGCGCCGTCTCCGGCACCGTGCTCAGCTTCGAGATGGGCGTGCTGTGGCCCGGCCTGATGGGGACGTACGGCGACGTGCTCGGCCTGCCCTTCGCGTTCGAGGGCCTGGCCTTCTTCCTCGAGGCGATCTTCCTCGGCATCTACCTCTACGGCTGGAACCGGATGCCCCCGAAGCGCCACGTGCTGATGGTGCTGCCGATGGCGGTCACCGGGATCATCGGTGCCTACTGCGTGCTCGCGGTCAACGCGTGGATGAACGTGCCGACCGGCTTCCGGCTCGTCGACGGCGAGGTCACCGACGTCGAGCCGTGGAAGGTGCTCTTCAACGGCCACGCCTTCCTGCAGTTCGCGCACATGTGGGTCGGCGCGTACATGCTCACCGGCTTCAGCGTGGCCGGCGTGTACGCCGTCGGGATGCTCCGCGGCCGGCGCGACGCCCACCACCGGCTGGGCTTCATGGTCCCGTTCGTCTTCGCGTCGATCGCCGCCGTCACCCAGCCGTTCGTCGGGCACGTGCTGGGCTTCGGCCTCGACGAGCGCCAGCCGGCCAAGCTGGCGGCGTTCGAGCTCGCCGAGACGACCGAGAGCCCCTCGCCGCTGCGGCTGGGCGGGATCCTGGTCGACGGCGAGGTGAAGTACTCGATCGACATCCCCCGCCTCGGCTCGCTGATCGCCATGAACTCACCCGACAAGCCCGTGCCCGGCCTCGACACGATCCCCGAGGAGGACCACCCGCCGGTCAACATGACCCATCTGGCCTTCCAGACGATGGTCGGCATCGGCACCCTGCTCGCCGGCGCGGTCGTGCTGTTCTGGTTCCTGCGCCGCCGCGGCCGGGACCTGCTGGAGAAGCGGTGGTTCCTGCGGTTCGCCGCGATCGCCGGACCGCTCGCGGTGGTCGCGCTCGAGGCCGGGTGGATCGCGACCGAGGTCGGTCGCCAGCCCTGGATCGTCTACGACGTCATGCGCACCACCGACGCGGTCGGCGACTACACCGCCAGCCTGTGGTGGCTGCTGGGGACCAGCGTGGTGGTCTACACCGCGATGACGGTGGGCGCGGTCGTCGTGCTGCGCTCGATGGCCCGGCGCTGGCGCGACGGGGCCGTCGACCTGCCCAGTCCCTACGCCCCGGCGACGGCCACGACCGCCGGGGAGGACCACCGATGAGCCTCGAGGTGGCGGTCGCGGCCGCCCTGTTCGTCGGCGTCATCGCCTACGCGGTGCTCGGCGGCGCCGACTTCGGGTCCGGCTTCTTCGACCTGACGGCCGGGAGCAGCCGCCGCGGGGCCGAGCTGCGCACCCTGGTCGACCACAGCATCGGCCCGGTCTGGGAGGCCAACCACGTCTGGCTGATCTACGTGCTGGTGATCTGGTGGACCGGGTTCCCCGAGTCCTTCGCCGCCGCGATGTCGACGCTGGTGCTGCCGCTGCTGTTCGCGCTGCTCGGGATCGTGCTGCGCGGCGCCAGCTTCGCCTTCCGCAAGTACGCCGAGACGCTCGGCCAGGCCCGCCTGTTCGGCATCGTCTTCGCCGCCTCCTCGATCATCACCCCGTTCTTCCTCGGCACCGTCGCCGGCGCGATCGCCTCGGGCCGGGTGCCGATGGACGGTGCCGGCGACCGTTGGTCGTCGTGGGTGAACCCGACCTCGCTGTTCGGCGGGCTGATCGCCGTCGGCACCTGCGCCTTCCTCGCCGGCACCTTCCTCGTCGCCGACGCAGAGCGCAGCGGCAACCACCGCCTGGCGGGGGAGATCCGGGCCCGCGCGCTGGCCGTCGGGCTCGTCACGGGTGCTCTCGTCTTCGCCGCGCTGCTGCCGATCGACCACGACGCCCCGACTCTTGCTGCTGGGCTCGAGGGCCGGGCGGCGCCGCTCGTGGTGCTCGCCGCGCTGGCGGGCGTCGCGACGACCTACCTGCTCTGGACCCGGCGGTACGGCGTCGCGCGGATCACCGCCGTGCTCGCCGTCGCCGCGGTCGTGTCGGGGTGGGGCGTGGGCCAGTACCCGTGGCTGCTCGTCGACGAGGTGACGATCCACGACGCGGCCGGTGCCACGGCGACCCTGCAGGGACTGCTGGTCGCGGTCGGGCTCGCGGTGGTGGCCGTCGTACCGCCGCTGGCCTACCTGTTCAGGCTCACGCAGTCGGAGGAGTGGACGCGAGCGGATCACTGACCGCCCCTACCGCCACCAGCCCGACGACGACGAGCGTCAACGGCTGCGCGACCAGCATGGTCAGGACGTAACAGGCCCACAGGACCCCGCCGGCGGCACTCTCCTCCGCGAGGGGCACCAGTGCGTCGACGACAAACAGGGCGAGCAGCAGTGCCGGCAGGACGCCGACCACGGCGAGCCGGCGGCGTCCGACCCTGAAAAGCAGGACCGCAACCCCGACCAGCCACGCGGCGAGGAGATGGCTCGCCATCGGCAGCAGCGCCTGGGTGCCGATCATGTGAGTGCTGAGGTAGGCGGACTCGGCCCAGCCGCGGTCCATGCCCTCGATGTAGCCGATGGTGCCGTGCGAAGTGTGACGGATGATCCCTGCGAACAGGTAGCTTGCGCCCGCGACCACTGCCAAGGTGGTGACCGTCAGCAAGCCCAGGCCGAGCTCGGTGCGTCGGCCCACTGCCTGCGCGAAGCCGAGCGCGGCCACGATCAGGGCCAGTCCACCCACGACGAGCGCGAATCCGGCCAGGCCGTAGCGGTACGCCGAGTCGTCGAGGAAGCGCAGGCCGTCGGTCGCGTTGTCCGTGTCTCCGCGCGCGGTCCCGACGAGCTCGATCAGCGGGGCCGCCCCGAGCATGGCTCCGGCGATGACCGCCGCGGCGCCAGGCGCCTTGTCCATGCTTCGATCGTCGCAGACCTGCGCCCGAGCGCGCTAGGAGTGGTTGCCCAGCCGCCACCCACCGATGGGCAGGTCGAGCGCGGCGGCGGGGCCCCACGTGCCGGCGGCGTAGGTCTGCGTCGGCGGTCGCCGGTCCAGCACGGGCTGGAAGATCTCCCAGAGCCGGTCGACCTCCTCCGCGCTGATGAACAGCGTCCGGTCGCCGCGCATCACGTCGAGCAGCAGGCGCTCGTAGGCCTCCAGCGGGTCCGCCCCCGGTACGTCGCACACCAGGTCGAGCCGGAACACGCCCTCGACCAGCGCCATGTCGGGCCCCGGCCGCTTGGCGCGCACGTCGATGGCGACGCGGGGCTGGTCGGCCAGCTCGATCACGAGCTCGTTGGGCTCCGGGACACCACCGTCCTCGGGCTTGAGCCAGCGGTGGCGGGGGTCGCGGAAGCGGACGGTGATCGTGCGGCGGCCGTCGGCCATCGCCTTGCCGGTGCGCAGGTAGAAGGGCACGTCGCGCCAGCGGTCGTTGTCGATCCAGACCTCGGCGGCGACGAAGGTCTCGACCGTCGAGTCCTCCGCGACGTCGGGCTCGGACCGGTAGCCGTCGTACTGGCCGAAGACGACGCGCTCGGGGTCGATCGGGCGCACCGCCGAGAAGGTGGCCGTCTTGGCGGCGCGGATGGCCGAGGCGCGGAAGGCGTGCGGGTCCTCGAGAGCGACGAAGCCGAGCAGCTGCGCGAGGTGGGTGGTGACCATGTCGCGCAGGCAGCCGGTGCCTTCGTAGAAGCTGCCGCGGCCCTCGACCGTGAGCTTCTCGGGGACGTCGATCTGCACCGACTCGATGGAGTGGCGGTTCCACGCGGGCTCGAACAGGCCGTTGGCGAAGCGCAGGGCGAGGATGTTCTGCACCGCCTCCTTGCCGAGGAAGTGGTCGATCCGGAACACCTGGTCGTCCGCGAACGCGGTCCCCAGGACCGCCTGCAGCTCGCGGGCGGTGGCGAGGTCGGTGCCGAACGGCTTCTCGGCGACCAGCCGCGACCGGGTCACGAGGTCCTCGCGGTCGAGCATCCCCACCATGCCCTTCACGGCACCCGGCGGGACCGAGAGGTACAACAGGCGTCGTACGTCGCCCAGCAGGCAGCCACCGCACTCGGCGAGCAGCTGGTCCTCGGCCTCCCGCACCGCCTCGCCGAGCGCGCGACCGTCGTCGGCCGAGGACGCGACGAAGCGGATCCGCTCGAGCAGGCGCTCGGCCACGGCGGTGTCGAGGTCGCCGACGAACTCGGTCAACGCGTCCCGCACGTGGGTGCGGAACTCCTCGTCGGAGCCGGGGGAGTGGCGCCCGCTCCCGATCACCGCGAAGTGGTCGGGCAACCGACCGGCCGCGGCCAGTCGGTAGAGGCCGGGGAACAGCTTGCGGGCGGCGAGGTCGCCGGTCGCGCCGAACAGGACGAGGACGTGCGGGGGCAGCTCGTTGCTCACGTTCCCAGCCTCCCGGGCCAGTCAAGGGGTGAGCCCGATCACGCACTACGATGGTTGGGTGGAGGTCCCTGACAAGTTCGCAGCGCTCGGTCTCACCTACGACGACGTCCTCCTGCTGCCGGGTCATTCCGACCTGGCTCCGGACGACATCGACACCACCTCGCGGTTGACCCGCGAGATCTCGATCAAGTCGCCGCTGATCAGCGCCGCGATGGACACCGTCACCGAGTCGCGGATGGCGATCGCGATGGCGCGCCAGGGTGGCATCGGCATCCTGCACCGGAACCTGTCGGCCGAGGAGCAGGCCTACCAGGTCGACCTGGTGAAGCGGACCCAGACGGGGATCATCTCGAACCCGGTCACCATCGGTCCCGACGCGACGCTCGAGGAGCTGGACCGGATCTGCGGCGAGTACCGCGTCTCCGGCCTGCCCGTCGTCGACGCCGACAACCGCCTGCTCGGCATCTGCACCAACCGCGACCTGCGCTTCACCCCCGTCGCGGAGTGGGCGACCACCAAGGTCGACGAGGTGATGACCCCGATGCCGCTGTTCACCGGCGACGTCGGCATCTCCCGCGACGACGCGACCGCGCTGCTGCGCCGGCACAAGCGCGAGCGGCTCCCGCTGATCGACGAGCAGGGTCGCCTCGGCGGCCTGATCACGGTCAAGGACTTCGTGAAGTCCGAGCAGTTCCCCCTCGCGTCCAAGGACGGCGACGGCCGGCTCATGGTCGGTGCCGCGATCGGCTACTTCGGCGACGCGTGGGAGCGGGCCACCGGCCTGATCGAGGCCGGCGTCGACGTCCTCGTCGCCGACACCGCCCACGGTCACGTCACCCTGCTGCTCGACATGGTCCGCCGGCTCAAGTCCGACCCGGCCACCAAGCACGTCCAGGTCATCGGCGGCAACGTCGCCACCCGTGAGGGTGCGCAGGCCTTCGTCGACGCGGGTGCCGACGCGGTGAAGGTCGGCTTCGGGCCGGGCTCCATCTGCACCACCCGCGTCGTCACCGGCTGCGGCGTCCCGCAGGTCACCGCCGTCTACGAGGCCTCGCTCGCCGCGGGCCCGGCCGGCGTACCCGTCATCGCCGACGGCGGCCTCCAGCAGTCCGGTGACATCGCCAAGGCCATCGTCGCCGGCGCCGAGTCCGTGATGATCGGCTCGATGCT
Organism: Nocardioides sp. Root240; assembly: GCF_001428825.1. GTDB lineage: Bacteria > Actinomycetota > Actinomycetes > Propionibacteriales > Nocardioidaceae > Nocardioides. The sequence goes on from NZ_LMIT01000015.1 coordinate 323,592, forward strand.
CGCCGGTTGCGAGGAGTCGCCCGGCGAGGTCGTCTTCCACCAGGGCAAGCAGTACAAGGCCTACCGCGGCATGGGCTCGCTGGGCGCCATGTCGAGCCGCGGCAAGAAGTCCTACTCCAAGGACCGCTACTTCCAGGCCGAGGTCACCAGCGACGACAAGATCGTCCCCGAGGGCATCGAGGGCCGGGTGGCCTACAAGGGCCCGCTCGCCGGCGTCGCCCACCAGCTCCTGGGCGGCCTGTCGCAGTCGATGTTCTACGTCGGCGCGCAGTCCATCCCCGAGCTGCAGGAGAAGGGCCGGTTCATCCGGATCACCTCCGCCTCGCTCAAGGAGAGCCACCCGCACGACATCGAGATGACCGTCGAGGCGCCGAACTACCATCGCTGACACCACCGTGACGGTGGCCGCGGAGGGCGGCCGCGCGGCCTGACGAACTCCGGTTCACCTCCTGATGACCTGCTCCCGGGACCATCATGGAAGGAGAACCGGCTGCGTGCTGCCCGCGCGTCCCCGGCTCGCCCTGGTGCTGCGCTGACCGGCACGGTGCCCTTCCTGGCGTGACCGTCCCGCCGAGATCCGGGTCACACGACGCCGTCCGGGTGTCGGCCGAACCGATGGTCGGCTGAGCGAAAACGGCCGACTTCACGTCGTGTTTCCCGTCCCTTCCCTCGCTCGTCCCTATCCCGCGCGACCCCTCGCCACAAGACTTCCGCGAGGGGGTAGGCCCGGTCGCATTCCTGCATGCCCTCGCCGTTCCTGCGCGCGGCCCCGCGAGCAGGTGCTCACCCGAGATGAGAAAGGTCGGACACCCCGACATGAAGCTCAACAAGTACGTCGGTGGCTCCATCGCCGCCCTCGCCGCCGCGGCCATCGCCGTCGGTTCGGTCCTCCCGGCCCAGGCCGACCCGACCCGCCCGTACGCCGCCGCGGGCTCGGACACCATCCAGGACGTCTGGAACGCCCTCACGAACGACGGTGCCGCCTCGCCGTTCGGCGACATCGCGTCGTACGACGCCTTCGACGGTTCGGGCGTTGCGGCCGACACGGTCATGATCAAGCCCAAGACGCTGGCCCCGTGGGTCACCCGTCCGTCCGGCTCCGGTGACGGCGTGAAGTCGCTCTCGGCCTCGTGGAACTCCGCGAACCACATCTTCAAGACCAAGGACCTGTTCACGTCCAGCGCGATCGACTTCGCCCGCTCCTCGGGCGGCCCGTCGGTCAGCGGCAGCGCCCTGACCTTCATCCCGTTCGCGCGCGACGCCGTGAGCATCGCGTTCAACCCGACCACCGGGCTGACCTCGCTCGACCTGACGACGGCGCAGATCAAGGAGCTCTACTCGGGCGTCGACGACAGCGCCAACTCGGTCGTCACCTTCGTCAGCGGCCAGCCGCAGATCAACGGTGTGGCGGTCCACCCGAAGCTGCCGCAGGCGGCGTCCGGAACCCGCAAGTTCTTCCTCGCCGCGGCCGGCGTGACCGCGCTCGCCAGCTACGTCGACGGCGCCGCGACCTTCGGTGAGAACAACGGCACGTTCATCCCGAACGACGGTGACCTCGTCCCGTTCTCGGCCGGCCAGTGGATCGCCCAGGCCAACGGCCAGATCCCGGGCCTCGAGAACACCACCACGGGCCTCGCCCTCGCCGCGATCAACGGCCAGGCCGCGGTGAACGGCACCGCGCCGACGATCACCCCCGGTGCGCTCTACGGCACGGCCACGCTCGGCAACTACACCGCGCCGCCGGCCACCGGTGTCGGTGCGTTCTCGCGCGACACCTACGACGTGATCCCCACCCAGTTCCTGAGCGGCACGCCCAAGCAGGCCAACCTCGTCGCGGCGCTGACCAGCGGCCTGAACGGCGCCTCGCAGAAGACCACGATCAAGAAGTACGGCTTCGGCACGCTGAGCTACCTGACCGACGCGTCGAAGTACCTGTCGTCGGCCTACACCAACTGATGCGCTGAGGGACCGGTCCCGTCCTGCCCGGACGGGACCGGTGCCCTGCTCCGTCCCCGTGCCGAAGCGCCGGGGAGCGGAGCATCTCGAGCTGCCGCGTCGTAGCAGCGACGCGGCTGTCGTCCGCCTGCGCGGACGGAATGCATCACCCATCCCTCAGATGCAATGACACATCAACAGGAGACAGTAGCAATGCGCTCTACCTTCACGCGGCGCCGCCGCATCGTGGCCGGCCTCGCCGCGACCGCGGTCCCGGCCGCCCTCCTCGCCCTGGCCCCCGCGGCCGACGCGGCGAACCCCACGGGCTCGAACTACGAGCTCTTCTTCGAGACCAACCTGACTGGCGACCCCGCCAACAAGATCGTCGGCGGTGGCCGCTGGGGCCACGAGGGTGCCTCCCACCTCGAGGCGACCACCGTCTCCGGTGACCTGACCGACGGTGGTGCCGCCCTCGCCGCCGCGTTCGGGGGCAACACCGACAACTTCGCTCTCGTCTTCGTGCCGACCTCGGCCAACGGCTCGGCCGAGGAGCCCACCGTGACCGCCGGCCAGACCGTGGCCGACGCCTACCCGTACTTCACCGAGATCGGCTTCGCCACCGCGATGCAGGGTGCGTCCAACCCGTCGAACGACCAGGTCCTCCTGGTGTCGACCGCCGCCGAGTGGGCCGACTGGACCGCTGACGGCAAGCCGTCGCAGATCGCCTCGTCCAACGACCTGGTGCTGCACGACGCCGTCCGCCCGGGCGCACCGGTCTCGGCGCACCCGAAGGGCAAGTCGATCCTGAACCGCTGGGCCGCGGGCCAGAACATGTCGGCGGTCATCGTCAAGACCACCGGAGCGTTCGTCAACGGCATCCCGGTCATCGACGCCTCCACCGGCCACGCCGAGGCGGCGTGGGTCCCGTTCACCACCGCCGTCGACCCCGCCATCGGCACCACCTCGGGCATCGCCACCTCGGGTGCCTACAACTTCGCCGTCGCGCCGGCCACGACGACCACCACCTCCCTGGCGGTCACCGAGACGTCGCCGCAGCTGGAGACCGCCACGCTGCACCTGACCGCGACCGTGTCCCCGGCTGCTGCCGGCACCGTCACGTTCAAGGACGGCAGCACGACCGTCGGCTCCGCCCCGGTCTCCGGCGGCTCCGCCGCGATCACGGCGTCGCTCCCGGCCGGCTCGCACAACCTGACCGCGGCGTTCGCCCCGGCGGACACCGCGGCCTACGCGGCCTCGACCTCCTCGGCCGTGCCGTTCACGACGACCGCCACCCCGGCCGTCGCGACGACGACCGTGGTCAGCATCCCAGCCGGCGCCATCGCCTCCGGCGACTCCGTCCCGGTGACGGCGTCGGTCACGCCGACCTCTGCCGTCGGTGCGGTCCAGTTCAAGGCCGACGGCGTGAACTTCGGCTCGCCGGTCCCGCTGGTCTCGGGCGTCGCCTCCACCAGCTGGACGGCCGTCGGCGGTGGCCACAACATCTCCGCGGCGTTCATCCCGGCCAACCCGGCCGCGTTCACGCCGTCGACGTCGTCGGCGCAGCTCGCCACGGTTTCGTACCCGGCCAACCAGCCGGTCCCGGACGAGCAGACCATCGTGGCCGACGTCGACGCCGGTGCGATCACCATCTCGACGCCGTACACGCCCACCAACCCGCTCGTCGTCGACGGTGACCCCTCGACGCCGCTGGTCGCCGACCCGCTCAAGCTGAACCCCACCAACACCATGTACACCGGGTCTGCTGCGTTCGAGCACATCATCGTGACCGACACCCGTGCGGGTGGCCTCCCGTGGACCCTGACTGCCCTCGCGGGCGCCCTCAGCGAGCCGCTGGGCGGCACCATCAACGGCCAGAACGTCGGCCTCACGAACCTGGCGGAGCAGCCGGGCACCAGCGGCGTGGGCGTGCTCACGGCGACCGACGTCCAGGCGGCGAACGCCGTGGCCGCCAGCGACGCCGGCGCCCTCGGCCTCGGTGGTACGACGGGCCACGAGGTCCTTCGTCGTGCGGCTCCCGGCACCGGCACGGTCGAGTACAAGGGCCTGCTCACCATCCAGGCCCCGACCTCGACGCAGGCCGGCCACTACACGGGCACCGTGACGTTCACGGTTTCCTGACCCAGGACCGCCTTGGGGGCGGAGGAGGCCGACGGGCCTCCTGAGCTGGGTCGGGCGCTCCGGCGCCCGACCCAGCGACACCGCCCCCGGGGTGGGGATCCACCCACAGAAACGGACGCCCCCAGAATGCGCACTCTCCTCCGGCCCCTGCTGGCCACCCTCCTCGTCGTCGCGGCGCTGCTGTCCGGCACCGTCGGCGGCACGGCCGCTCCCGCGGTCGCCGACCCGACACCGTCGGCACCGACCGACGGCGCGACCGACGGCGCGACCGACGCGCCGGTCGACCGCTCCGACAACATCACCTTCGGCATCGGGCCGGCGCACGCCGTACCCGAGGACCAGGTCGTCGACGGCCGCCCCTACCTGCAGTACCTCTCGGGCCCCGGTGGCGCGGTCCGCGACACCGTCGCGCTGATCAACTACGGCACCGAGCCGATCGCCCTGAACGTCTACGTGACCGACGCGGTGCAGGGCACCGACGGTGCCTTCGGGCTGAAGGCGGGGGACGCGACGCCGAGCGACGCCGGCTCCTGGTTCCGGCTGAGGGCGCCGGGCTCGAGGAAGCTGGTCGCCCGCGCACGGATCACGGTGCCGGGACGCAAGGGCGGCGACTACGGCCGGGTGGACGTCCCCCTCGAGGCCCGGATCCCGCTCGACGCGACGCCCGGCGACCACGTCGGCGGTGTGATCGCGTCCCTCGTCTCGACGGGCAAGGACGCCGACGGCGCGCGGATCAAGTTCGACCAGCGGATCGGCCTGCGCACCTACTTCCGGCTGTCGGGTGACCTCGAGCCGCAGCTCGCGGTCGAGAACCTGCACGCGTCGTACGACTGGAGCCCGGAGGCCCACGGGCGGGACTCGGTCACCGTCACCTACGACGTCCGCAACACCGGCAACGTCCGCATGAACGCCGCGCAGCTCGTCAACCTGCAGCGCCCGTTCCGCGACGACATCATCGTGCGGCCGGCACCGGTCGCCGACCTGCTGCCGGGCGCGACCCTCTCGGTGAGCCAGACGGTCGAGGGCAACTTCTCCGCGGGCCCGCTCACGCCCCTCGTCTCGCTCATCCCGGTGCCGGTCGACGACACCGTGCCGGCCGACCGCACGCCCGTCCAGGGAAGCGTCGAGGTGTGGGCGTGGCAGTGGATCGTCGCGGCGGTCGTGGTCGTCCTCCTGCTCCTGCTGCTCCTGGCCCTCGGCCTCCGGCGCTGGCGGGGCGCGCGCGTCAAGGTCCACGGTGGCCGGCGGCGCAGGACGGGCAAGCCCGCGCCGGAGCCGCAACCGGTCGCCCGCGTCGCCGTCATCGGCCTGGCGACCTTTCTCGTGGCGGCGGTCGCGGCGTTCGTGCCCGCAGCACACGCCGACGTCTCGAAGCCCGGGGGCGGCAAGATCTTCCTCGAGACCGGCAAGCTGACCGGTGACCCGGAGCGCGCGATCACCGACGGCGTCTGGGGCCACGAGGGCAAGGACGGCAAGCTCGGCACCTTCGTCGTGGCCGACCTGACCGACTCGAGCGGCAGGATCACCGATGCCTCCCAGGCCTTCTGGATGAAGCGCTTCGGCATCACCGACTTCAACAACATCGGGATCGCGTTCGTGCGCGCCAGCGCCGACGGCACGACCGAGCGGCCGAAGGTGACCAAGGGCCAGACCGCGGCCGACGTCTTCGAGTGGTTCACCGACTTCAGCCTCGGCGTCGGCTGGGCTGGCACCGGAGAGCCCTACACGGACCAGGTGGCCGTGGTCCACACCAAGGCGGAGTTCGCGGACTGGATCAAGTTCGGCTCGCCCGCCCAGGTGTACGACGACAAGCTGGTCGCCCACGACGCGCTCGTCGACGGCGAACCGGTCTCCGCGCACCCGTCGGGCAGGTCGATCCAGAACCGCTGGCCGGCGGGGGAGAAGCTCAGCCTCGTCATGTTCCAGTACGACGGCTTCGACGAGAACGACGTCCCGATCGTCGCGGTCGCCGACGACGGCCGCGCTCGGTCGGCGTGGCTGACCTTCCGCACGGTGGCGGGCAAGGACGACCCGTCGGTGCGGACCTCGGCCGGCTACCACGTCCTCGGCGCCAGCGTGCTGCCGAAGAAGCCGTCGGAGGTCTCGAAGGACCCGTCCGCCGAGGTGAACGGCAAGAAGGGCGCGACTTCCCCGGACGCCGGCGACGCAGCCACCGGTACGCCGGACGGCACGCCCGCCGCGTCCGCGACCGGCTCGTCGTCGGTGATCGACGAGTCCGCGTCGTTCGGCACGTTGTGGACCGGCTCCGGCTGGGCCTGGCCGATCGTCGGGTTGCTCATCGCGGTCGGGGGATTCCTCGCCGCCACCTCGCTCCTGCGAGGACGGGTGGACCGACCTTGAGCCGGGACCCCCGCGGTGCGGCCACGCGCGGGGGTCTGGCCCGGCTCGGGGCGGTGCTGGTCGCCCTCGTCGGCCTGGCCGTCGGTCCGGCAGCAGGACCGGCCGCCGGAGCAGCACCGGACCCCGGTGCCGGTGACCTCTTCCTCGCCACCGACACGGCGGGCGACCCGGCCACGGCCGTCGACGATGGCGGCTTCTGGGGCCACGAGGGGCCGGCGCGCGAAGGTGCGACCGTGCTGTCGGCGGACCTGACCGACGGCGGCGCCGGCTTCCTGGGGCAGTTCGGGTCGGGCGCCTCGATGGCCGACTTCGCCCTGGTGTTCACCCCGACGTCGACCGACGGCTCGGCCGAGGCACCGGAGGTGACCGCCGGGCAGACCGTCGCGGAGGCGTACCCGTACTTCACCCGGGCCGGCCTCCAGACGCCGTTGCAGGGCGATCCCGCGCACCCGGCCGACGACCAGGTCCTGCTCGTGTCGACCCAGGCCGAGTGGGACGACTGGGTGGCCGACGGACGACCGGCGCAGGCGGCGTCGTCCGACGACCTGGTCGTGCGCGACACCGACCTGCCCGGCGCACCAGAGGCCGCGCACCCGCGGGGGAGGTCGATCCTCGACCGGTGGGCGGCCGGCCAGCGCATGTCGGCAGTAGCCGTGAGGACCACTGGGGAGCTGGTCGACGGCGTCCCGGTCGTCGACGCCAGCCAGGGGCGTGCACAGGCCGCGTGGGTCAGCTTCACCACGGCGGTCGACCCCGCGGTCGGCGACGCCGACCATCCGGGTGTCGCCACGTCGGGCGCCTACCAGCTCGGATCCGGTACGACGCCCGCCGGGAGCGGCGCCGCGACGATGACCGTGCTGTCGGTGCCCTCCGGGCCCCTGACCGCCGGTGTCCCCGTGCCGCTCACCGCGGCGGTGGTCCCGGCCGCGGACGGCACGGTCGAGGTCCGCGACGGGACCGACGTGCTGGCCGTCGTCGCCCTCGACGCCGACGGGGTGGCCGCGTGGTCGTGGACGCCGAGCCCGGGGCACCACACCCTGACAGCGGTCTTCCGGCCGCGGGACGGTGCCGCGTGGGCGGGCTCGTCCTCCCCGCCGACCCCGGTGGAGGTGGTGGACGCAGCGCCCCGTCCGTCCGGCGGACGGGCGGGCGACGGTGTGCCCGAGGGCATGCTGGTCGTGTCGACGCCCTACACGCCGGACCATCCGCTCGACCTCGGCCGGCTGACGATGGCGCCCGACGCGGCGACGTACACGAGCTCGGTCCCGTTCGACGGGGTGCTCGTGTCCGACACCCGCGCCGGCGGGCTGCCCTGGGAGCTGGCCGCGCTGGCGACGAACCTGACCGGCGCGAACGGTGCCGTCATCAACGCCCAGAACCTCGGCCTGGTGCACCTCGTCGCCGACATCCGGACCGGCTCGGGCACCGCCGCACCGGTGGATCGCCCGGGTGCCTTCCCTCCGGTCGAGGCCGCTGCGGCCGGCGCGCTCGGCCTCGGGCTCGACCCGAAGCCCGTGATGAACCTCACCGCGGGACCCGGGACGGTCGAGCTGTCAGGCGTGCTGATGCTCCGCGCGCCGGTATCGACACCACCCGGTCACTACACGGGCATGGTCACCTTCACCATCGATTAACCAACCGGACACCCGCGTAGGGCTCACTTCTCCTGAATCTCGGGCTGCCTTGTCTTTCTGACGTCCTTGGAGGACCACCCATGTCCCGCATGCAGTCTGTCGTGCGGCGCCCTCACCGGCTCATCGCCGGTGCTGTCGCCGCCGCGACCCTCGGCTCGATCGGCCTGGTCGCCGTCGAGCCGGCCGCGAACGCTGCCAACCCGACGGGTTCGATCGTCGAGATGTTCACCGAGGCCGGAGCGCCGACCTACGACCCGGCCAACCGGATCAACGGTTCCGGGTTCTGGGGCCACGAGGGCCCGAACCACGACCAGGGCACCTACATCTCCTCCGACCTGTCCGCCGGCGAGGCCGCGTGGCTCGCGAAGTGGGAGGGCGTCTCGGACTCGAGCTCGTTCGCCGTCGCCTTCGTGCCGAAGTCGGCGGACGGCTCCGCCGAGCGCCCGGTCGTCACGGCCGGCGAGAGCATCGGCGACGCCTACGACTACTTCACGGTGGACGGCAACAACGGCATGGGCGGCTGGACCGGTTCGGCCAACCCCGCGCTCGACCAGGTGATGGTCGTCTCGACGCTCGCCGAGCACGAGGCATGGGTGGCCGATGGCGGCCCTGCCCAGATCGCCTCCTCCGACGACCTGGTCATGCACGACGCGTTGCGTCCCGGTGTGCCGGTCTCCGCGCACCCGCGCGGCAAGTCGATCCTCAACCGCTGGGCGGCAGGCCAGGAGATGAGCCTGGTCTTCGTCCAGATCGACGGCACCCAGGGCGGTCTGCCGATCGTGCACCGTGGTGCGGACGGCCGTGCGGTCGCCGCGTGGTTCAACTTCACGACGCAGGTCGACCCGGAGGTCGGCGACGCCGGCCACGCCGGTGTCGCGACCTCCGGCGGCTACCTGATCACCAGCGCCCTCGAGGCGCCCGACCTCTCCCTCGGTACGACGTGGAGCGGCACCACCGCCACCGTCACCGCGACCCTCAAGGGCACCGGCGGCGCGACGCTGACCGACGCCACCGGCACCGTCCAGTTCTCGGCGAAGCCGAAGAACAACCCCACGGGCTCGTTCACCCCTGTCGGATCGCCGGTCCCGGTGACGGCCTCCGGCACGGCGTCGTACGACGTCACCGGCCTGGTCCCGGGCGACGCGCAACAGTTCCAGGCGGTCTACACGCCCGACACCGCCGGCGCCACCAAGTACACCGCGGCGACCAGCAACAACCGGACGGTCACCTCCAGCAAGGCCGTGCTCGCGGTGACGGGCACCCTCAAGGCGGGCTACAAGCAGACGCTGACCGCGGCGATCACCCCGATCGGCGCGACCGGCACGGTGACCTTCTTCGACGGCACCACCGCGCTCGGCTCGGCCCCCGTCTCGGCGAGCACGGGCAAGGCCGTCGCCACGCTCGCGCTCAAGGTCGGCGCGCGCTCGCTATCGGCCACTTTCGCCCCGAGCAGCGCTGGCTACAACGCGGCCACGTCGGCGACCGTCGCCAGGACCATCGCCAAGGCGACGCCGACCGTCACGGCCGTCCGCACGCCGACCACGGTCCGCAAGGGCGTGCGGGCCAAGCTGGTCATCACGGTCAAGGCGACCGGCCTGGTGCCGACCGGCACCGTGACGGTCACCTGGGACCCGGCGACCGGAGCGACCAAGATCCTCAAGGGCACCCTGCGGGCGGGCAAGGTCACGATCACGCTGCCCGCCGCGGTCAAGGGCCGCACCGTCGTCAAGGTGAAGTACTCGGGCAGCTCCACCGTCGCCACTGCATCGAAGGCCCTTCCGGCCTACACCGTCCGCTGATCGCGGACCGACGCACCACCAGGGGACAACCCGCATGAAGAACACCGCCACCGGCGGTTCGGCCAGCACGCCGTTCCGCTGGTCCCGGATCGCCCTGGCCGTCGTCGGCCTGGCACTCGCCGGCACGGGACTCACCGGAGTCTCCGCGCCGGCGGGTGCCTCGGGCAAGGTCGACGACGGTTCCGACTGGGGATCGCAGGGCACGCTCTCGAGCGACAGCGCGATCACCGTGCGCTGGGACAACGGGGGCAACCCGGCGTCCAGCATCGTCCCGCGGGACGGCGGACAGCGGATCCCGCACACCAAGGACCCGGACACCGGCGCGCTGCGCACCTACGACGACATCAAGGCGTCGGTGACCCAGCCGTACGTCGACTACTTCAAGGACCTGTCGGTCACGGTGTCCCAGACCCAGGACCTGGTCAACCAGTCGGTGTCGATCGACATCAGCGGCGTGAAGGCCGACCGTGTCACCGCCGGCGCGCTGGAGTCCCGGGCGTCCTTCCAGGTCTTCCAGTGCTGGGGCGGTCTCACCGACACCGGCAAGCCGGACCCCGGTGCCGCGAACCCGGACCCCGCGACCTGCCAGTTCGGTGCCGGTGGTCCGGACGTGACGGTGGGCCGCAGCCGCGAGGAGCGGCGGATCCTCGACGACACCCTCGCCGTCGGCGGTGACTGGCAGGAGCACTACAACAAGGGCTGGGTCCCCTTCACGGCCATCACCGGGCGCAGCGTGGACGGGGAGGAGGGCAAGAACCCCTTCTTCGACCGCAACATGACCAACGAGTTCTCCAACATCTCGGTGACCTCGGCCGGCACCGCCCAGCGCCAGTTCGAGATGCAGACCACGGTCGAGTCCTACGGACTGGGCTGCGGGAAGCGCTCCGACGCGGCCAGCACCGGCTCGTGCTGGCTGGTGGTCGTACCGCGGGTGGTGGACGTGCTCCCCAGCACCGGCGCGATCTCGCCGTCGGTGTGGGCGCAGCGACTCCAGGTGAAGCTCGACTTCCGCAAGATCTCGGTCGGTTGCCCCGGCGGTACGTCGCGCACCCTGATCGGTGGCTCGGAGATGCTGACCAACGCGGCCGAGTCCTGGGTGCCCGGGGTGTGCGGCGCGCGCGACATCGCACTGGGCTACAGCCAGCTCGGCGACCCGGTCGGCCGCAGCCAGTACGTCGCCGGCCAGAACGCGGCGATCCTGACGTCGGAGCGGCCGGACAAGGCAGCCGTCCCGGTGCCGGTCGCGCTCGCGGCGCCGACGGTGGCCTACCAGCTCACCTACCAACCGGCCTGCGCGCAGAACGCGCCGACGACCGACGAGGGCGCCACCCAGTGCGGGTACGACGACCTCGCCGCCCTGCGGGCGGACCACGCCAGGGCGGGCACGCCGGTGCGTGACCTGAAGCTCGACGCGCGGCTGGTCGCCAAGCTGCTCACGCAGTCCTACTACCTGTCGATCCTCGACGACTCCGTGCGCCTGCCGCTCCCCGCCTGGGGCACGCGCAAGCGCCCGAAGTTCCTGCTGGACGACCCCGAGTTCAAGCGGCTCAACCCGCAGCTGCGCCACATGGCGTCGAACGCCGGCGACCGGACCGACCACCTGATCCTCGAGGCGATGCGTTCCGACGCCGCCACCAGGGTCTGGCAGTGGCTGCTCAGCGACCCCGACGCCCGGGCCTTCCTCAACGGGTGCCCCGACCCCGACGGGCTCACCGTCAACCCGTTCTACTCCACGCGCACCTACGTCGGCTGCGAGGACGACAAGGACGCCCTCGAGCGGCAGGCCGACGCCGACCGCGAGGCGACCAAGAAGTCCTCGGCCTACGTCGACGGCGCCGTCTCGTACCCGCCCGCCGGCTCGCCGTACCCGATGCCGACCTGGCAGGAGATCCCGCCGATCCTCGGAGCGGGCGGCGAGGTCACGAAATCGGCGTACACGCTCACGGACCTGATGCCGCGGGTCGACTCGATGCCGGCGTCCGGCCGTGAGGTCGGCCGTGGCCACATCCCGGTCAACAGCCTGCTCGGCTGGTGCCCGACCAACGAGGACGAGACCTGCCAGCCCGCGCCGGGCAAGTACAAGGCGGACAAGAAGCGGCAGAACCCGGCGGAGCTCAACCTGCTGGCGATCACCGACACCGCGTCCGCCGCGCGGTGGCGGGTGCCGACCGCGCAGCTGTGCTCGAGCGACGGCGGCCAGTGCGTGGGCGCCGACGTCGGCTCGCTGCGCAAGGCAGCGGACCGGTTCACCAAGGACGACGCGGGTTGGTACGTCGCCGGTGGCACCGACCTCGCCAGCGGCGCCTACCCGCTGACCCTTCCGGTCTACGCCGCGATCGACCCGACGCTGCCGCTCGCCGACCGCAAGGTGTACGCCGACGCACTCGACTTCGTCACCACCCGGGGCCAGGTCCCCGGGTTCGAGGCCGGCGAGCTGCCCCCGGGCTACGCGCCCCTCTCGGAGACGCTGCGCACGCAGGCCCGGGCAGGCATCGCCGAGCTGCGCAAGGCGGTGCCGGTCGTCGTCGACCCGAACGACGACGACGAGGGCGACGACCCCGGCAGCACGCCGGCCGTCGCCGACCCGGCGCCCGAGGTCGACCCGGCCGGCGGCCCGAAGGCCGGGGCGACCGACGCCCCCGGTCCGGCGACGTCGACCGACCAGATCATGACGGTGTCGGCGAGCACCGACACCTGGGACTGGTGGGTGGTCCCGCTCGGGTTCAGCCTGGCGCTCGTCGCCGGCCTGGCCGGGCCCGTCATGCGCCTGCGTGGACGATTCGCGGTGGGCCGATGACCGCCACCGTCCTCCCGGACTACCCGGAGGCGGGCGCCGACGACGCCGTCGCCCGCAAGGTGCCGGTGATCCACGCCCCGACGGACCAGGTCTTCCGGCACACCAGCCGGGCCGCCGGCGGCATCGTGCTGGCGCTCATGGTCCTGATCGGTGTCTTCCTCACGGTCAACTCCGTCGACGCGATCAGCTCGGTCGGGGTGGGCAAGTGGGTGACCACCCAGGAGTGGTCGCCGGAGAACAACAGCTTCGGGATCGCCGCGGTGCTCCCCGGCTCGATCGTCATCGCGCTGGTGGCGCTCACCGTCGCCGTACCGCTGTCGATCGGGGCGGCGCTGTTCATCACCGAGGTCGCGACCGGCCGGCTCCGCCGGCTGATGACCGGCATGGTCGACCTGATGGCCGCCGTGCCGTCGCTGGTCTACGGCGTCTGGGGCCTGGCCTACTTCCAGACCCACGTGGTGCCCTTCGCCGAGTTCCTGGCGAAGTACTTCGGCTGGATCCCGATCTTCGACGTCCGGGGCGTCGACCCGAGCAACGCGTTGCCGAACCCGGCGCTCTACACGTCGTCCTTCTTCATCGCCGGCATCATCGTGTCGCTGATGGTGATCCCGATCCAGACGTCGATCATGGTCGAGTCCTTCTCGCGCGCACCGCAGGGGGAGAAGGAGGGCGCCTTCGCCCTCGGCGCCACCAAGTGGGGGATGATCCGCAACGTCGTGCTGCCCTTCGGCAAGGGCGGCATGATCGGCGCCGTGATGCTCGGCCTGGGCCGTGCGCTCGGCGAGACCATCGCGGTCTACCTGATCATCTCGCCGCTCTTCGAGATCAAGTTCCGCATCCTCGAGAACGGCGCGGTCACGATCGCCGCCATGATCGCGCAGCGGTACGGCGAGGCGAACGACTTCTCGATGTCCGCCCTCATGTCCGCCGGCCTGGCGCTGTTCATCCTGACCATGTTCGTCAACTTCACCGCCTCGTCGATCATCTCCCGATCGCGCTCCGGCGCCGACAGCGAGGGATGATGACGCACACGATCGACCCCACCGTCGACCACACCATCGATGCAACCCCGCAGGCGGGGCGGGTGCCGACCACGGTCCTGCCGCGCGAGACCCTGCCGCCGCTGGAGCACGAGCCGGACCGGGTCCGCGTCGGCGCGTCGCAGCACGAGCGCTACTCGCTGCCCGGCGCCGTCGCGGCCGCGCTGGCCACGGCCCTGCTCATCGGGCCGGTCCTCGGGATGCTCGGGATGGGCTGGGTCCCGCTGCTGACCTTCGTGCTGTTCATCGTCTACTACTGCGTGCTGATCAGCCTGACCGAGGACAAGCGGGCCGTCACGGACCGGTTCTGGCAGGTCCTGCTGTGGTCGACCGGTGCCCTCGTCACCGGCGTCCTGGGCATGGTGATCGCCTACGTCTTCGTCCGCGGCTGGGGCGTCTACCGCCAGATGGACTGGACCGACCTGCGGCACAACTTCATCACGAGCGACATGGGCCTGGCCGGTCCGCTGTCGCCGATCACCGAGGGCGGTGTCTTCCATGCCCTCGTCGGGACGCTCGAGCAGATCGGCATCGCGCTGGTCATCACCGTCCCCCTCGGTACGGCGACCGCGCTGTTCCTCTCCGAGGTCAAGGGCCGCTTCGCGCGCTTCGTGCGGACCGTGGTCGAGGCGATGACCGCGCTGCCGTCCGTCGTGGCGGGACTGTTCGTCTACTCGACGGTGATCCTGCTGTTCACCAAGGAGCAGAACGGCATCGCCGCGGCGCTGGCGCTGACGGTCCTCATGCTGCCGATCATGATCCGGTCGGCGGACGTCGTGCTGCGACTGGTGCCGGGCAACCTCCGCGAGGCCGGTCTCGCCCTCGGGGGTGGCCAGTGGGCCGTCGTACGGCACGTGGTGCTGCCGACGGTGCGCTCCGGACTGACCACCGCGATCATCCTCGGTACGGCCCACGGCATCGGCGAGACCGCGCCGGTCCTGCTCACCGCCGGGGTCACCTCCAACACGAACTGGAACCCGTTCAGCGGGCCGCAGACCTCGCTGCCGCTGCAGGCGCTCGAGTTCATCAAGGCCCCGCAGCCCTCGTTCGTCACGCGTGGCTTCGCGACGGCGGCGCTGCTGCTGATCGTGGTCCTGATCCTCTTCACCCTCGCCCGGCTCATCGGCGGCCAGCGGGCCGGTGAGCTCAGCGTCCGCCAGCTGCGCCGCAGGATGGCGCGCTCGCGGCGCGACCAGGGGCGCGTCGAGTCCAACCACGACGTGATCCGCCACCAGCTCGAGCTGCTCCGCGCAGCCCACTCGCTCGACTCCCGAGGAGACCACCCGTCATGACCGACCGCACCCCCAGGTCACGCACCCGCCGGCTGCGCGTCGGGGTCGTCGCCGCCGCGCTGGTCGCGCTGAGCGCCGCCGCACCGGCCCTCGCGATGCCGCGGGCGGCCGCACCGACGGCACCCATCTCGGGCTCGGGCTCGTCGTGGGCCGGCAACGCGGTGGACGACTGGAAGGCCGCCATCAAGGCCCAGAGCGTCACCGTCAACTACAACAACGCCGGCTCGTCGCAGGGGCGCAAGGACTTCGCCAACGGCCTCGCCGACTTCGCCGTCTCCGAGATCCCCTACACCGGCGACACGGCCGACCCGAAGGACAACGTCCGGCCGGACTTCAGCTACGCCATGCTGCCGGTCGTCGCCGGCGGGACCGCGTTCATGTACAACCTCAAGGTCACCGGCCAGCAGTTCAAGGAGCTCAAGCTCGACCAGCTCACGCTGGCCAAGATCTTCAGCGGTCAGATCACCCAGTGGAACGACCCGGCGATCAAGGCGACCAACCCGGGCAAGGCGATCCCGCAGCAGCGGATCACCGTCGTGGTGCGCGCCGACGGCTCGGGCGCGACGGCTCAGTTCACGCTGTGGATGCTGCGGCAGTTCCCCGCGCAGTACAAGGCGCTCTGCTCCACGACCGGCGGTTGCGACGGCAAGCACGCGACGTCGTACTTCCCGACCAAGAACCTGAGCAACTTCGTCGCCCAGACCGGCTCCGTGGGTGTCACGACCTACACCTCGAACACCGAGTACACGATCAACTACGACGAGTACTCCTACGCGCAGAACCTCGGCTTCCCGTCGGCGCAGATCAAGAACGCCGCCGGCTACTTCACCCTGCCGGACCAGTACGCCGTCGCCGTGGCGCTGACCCAGGCGAAGATCAACAACAACAAGGCCTCCGACAACTACCTGTCGCAGGACCTGGCCGCGGTCTACCCCTACAAGGACCCGCGCAGCTACCCCCTGTCGGCCTACTCCTACATGATCGAGCCGACCGAGACCCGAGGAAACTTCGACAAGGCCAAGGGCACGACGCTGGCCTACTTCGAGCAGTTCGTGCTCTGCGAGGGCCAGCAGACGATGGGACGCCTGGGCTACTCGCCGCTGCCGATGAACCTGGTGCTGGCGGCGCTCGACCAGGTGCAGAAGGTGCCCGGCATCGGCGCCGACACCAAGGCCAAGATCGCCGCCACCAAGAACGGCGTGAAGACCGGCGGAGCCAACCCCTGCAACAACCCGACCTTCAAGCCCGGCGACAGCCCGAGCAACAACCAGCTGATCAAGAGCGCCCCCTTCCCGGAGGGGTGCGACGCCGCCTGCCAGGCGCCGTGGATCAACGCGATCGGAACGGGCGGACCCGGAAAGAACCCGACCGGCAACGGCACCGGCACGACGGGCGGCACCGGCACCTCCGGACCCGGTACGACGGGGACGGGCGGCGACGGGACCGGGGCAGGGCCGGGCGCCGGCCCGGCTGCCGGGGGCACCAGCTGTGACCCCGTGACCGGACTGTGCACCGGAGACCAGGGCTCGGGTGCCGGCACCGGCGACCCGAACGCGAGCGCCAACCCCTACAACCTCACCCGCCAGAAGACCTGGGGCACCGCGCAGCTCGCGCTGCTCATCAGTGCGCTGCTGGTCGCCCTGCTCGTGCTGGGCCCGCCGATCGCGGCCCGTGCGCTCGACGGCGGTACCCGTGCGCCGCGCCGCGTCGCCGGCACCCCGCCGGTGTCGGCCGACCCGCCGGCCCCGCCGACCGCGAGCCCGGGTGCGCCATGACGGCCGCCCCCGAGGCGCCGCAGCGCAAGGACCGCCGCCGGGAGCGGACCGGTCCGGGGGCGGCCCTCCGCGCGCGGATGCCCAAGGTCGAGCGGGTCGCGAACCCGGCGCCGACGGACTGGCGGCTGGTCGTGGCGTCGTACGCACTGTCGATGCTGTCGGTCGTCCTGCTCGCCCTGCTGCTCAACCTGACCGTGATCAGCCAGGTGCAGCACTTCACCTCGCAGAACAAGCTGTACGACCAGCTGCGGCTGACGATCGCCGAGGGCTCGGTGCCGATCGGCCAGCGCGACGTCGACGGTGAGCTGGTCGAGGCCGGCACGCCGATCGCCCTGCTGGAGATCCCGCGGCTCGAGCTGCGCGAGGTCGTGGTCGAGGGATCCAGCTCGCGGCAGACCAAGCTCGGCATCGGGCACCGGTTCGACACGCCGTACCCCGGCCAGGCGGGCGCGTCCGTGCTGGTCGGCCGGGCGTCGGCGTACGGCGGCGCCTTCCGCTGGATCGACAAGCTGCAGCCCGGTGACACGATCCGCGTCAGCACCGGCCAGGGCACCTCGGAGTACTCCGTCATCGGCGCCCGCCACGGGCAGCAGGACCTGCCGGCGCTGGAGCCGGGCAAGGACGGCCGGCTCACGATGATCACGTCCTCCGGCCGGCCCTTCCAGCCCAGCGGCGTGACCATGGTCGACGCCGAGCTGACCACCCCGGTCTTCCCGCGCCCGTCCATCGCGATCGCCGAGGGCTACGTCAAGCCGGACGAGCGGGTGCTCTCCGGCGACACCAGCCGGGTCTTCTCACTGTCCTGGCTGATCCAGCTCCTGGTCGCGGCCTCGGTCGCCGCGGTCTGGGCGGCCAAGCGCTGGAACCGCCTGGCGACCTGGATCGTCTTCGTCCCCGTCATCGCGATGCTGGCGCTCGCCTGCGCCGACCGCGTGACCGACCTGCTGCCGAACACCCTGTAGTCCGGCCCACCCCGACAGGAACCACCATGACCGAGTACGACGCACCACCGCTCCCGGCGCTGGACGACGCGACCCAGACCATCCCCGCGGTGCCCGCCGTCGTCGACGCCCCGGCTGACGGGGCGACCCGGCGCCGCCTCTTCGGTGCCCGCGGCCGCAGCGAGCGCCCGGCCCCGGCCGAGGGCTACGCCCCGCTGACCGACGTGATCGCCCAGCGGGTCGGTGCCGGCAACGCCGCCGAGCTGCGCGCCGACGACATCACCGCCTGGTTCGGCGAGCGCAAGGTGCTCGACCGGGTCTCGCTGACGATGCCCGCCGGTGAGGTCACCGCCCTGATCGGCCCGTCCGGCTGCGGGAAGTCGACCTTCCTGCGCATCCTCAACCGGATGCACGAGCTGGTCCCGTCGGCGTCGCTGTCCGGGCAGGTCCTCCTCGGCGACGAGGACATCTACGGCCCCGACCAGCGGGTCACCCACGCGCGCCGCCGGATCGGCATGGTCTTCCAGAAGCCCAACCCGTTCCCGGCGATGTCCATCTACGAGAACACGATCGCCTCCCTCGCCCTGACGGGCCTCAAGGCCAGCAAGGGGGAGAAGGACTTCCTCGTCGAGGACTCGCTGCGCAAGGCGTCGCTGTGGGACGAGGTCAAGGATCGGCTGCACCAGCCCGGTGGCGGTCTCTCCGGTGGTCAGCAGCAGCGGCTCTGCATCGCTCGCGCGATGGCCATCGCCCCCGAGGTCCTGCTGATGGACGAGCCCTGCTCGGCCCTCGACCCGACCTCGACGCGCCGCGTGGAGGAGACGATCGCCGAGCTGCGCGGGCAGGTCACGATCGTCATCGTCACGCACAACATGCAGCAGGCGGCACGTGTCTCCGACCGGTGCGCGTTCTTCCTCGCTGCCATGAACACCCCCGGTGTCATCGTCGAGCACGGTGACACCGAGGCCATGTTCAACTCTCCTCGGGACCCGCGCACGTCCGACTACGTCCACGGACGCTTCGGATGAGCAACCCGACCCTACGGAGGCGGCGCGATGCCGCACGACACCACGACCGTCCTCGGGGGACTCGATCCCCGCGTCCTGGAGCGCCTCGCGGGTGCGCCCGCCCACTGGGTCGACGGCGGCCCGATCAGCGGCTGGAAGCCGGTGCACAGCCGGCACGCCAAGACGCTGGCGGCCTCGGGGCAGCGCGCGAAGTTCGTCTTCACGCGCATCGCCACCCCGGTCGCTGACCCGGTCATCGAGGGCTGGGTGCGCCACCAGGACAGCCTGGTGGCGCCCCGGCGACGGACGGGCGACGCGCTCGTGTTCTGGCGGCTCGCCGTACGGCAGCGGGCGTTCGCGATCGACGCGCGGCCACGCGCCGATGTCGCCACCGCGGTCGAGAACACCCGCAGGCTGCCGCTCAAGATCGGCCGGCTGCGGGTCGCGCTCGCCTTCCTGCCGGGCCGGCTGGTCCCGGCGTGGGCGGTGCACGACGGCGTGCAGCCGGTGTTCGTCGGGCTGCCGGACCACCACCTCGTCCCGACCGAGGACGTGGGGGAGAGCCTGGCTGCCATCATCGCGCTGGCCCGCTGGAAGTCGCAGGTGCACGACGTGATCGCGGCCCCGTTCGCGGACGCCGCGTCCTGACGGCTCCGCCGGAGGCCCCCGGTACCCTTCTCCGGTGAGCGACATCGAGATCGGCCGAGCCAAGCGGGCCCGCCGCGCGTACTCCTTCGACGACATCGCCATCGTGCCGTCCCGGCGCACGCGCGACCCCGAGGAGGTCAGCGTCGACTGGCAGATCGACGCCTACCGCTTCTCGCTGCCGATCCTCGCCGCCCCGATGGACTCGGTCATGTCGCCCGCCACCGCGGTCGCGATCGGCCAGCACGGCGGCCTCGGCGTGCTCAACCTCGAGGGCCTCTGGACGCGCTACGACGACCCCGAGCCGTTGCTCGAAGAGGTCGCCGGCCTGCAGGGCGTCGAGGCCACCCGTCGCCTCCAGGAGATCTACGACGAGCCGATCAAGGCCGAGCTGATCACCGAGCGGCTGCGTGCGGTGCGTGAGGCCGGCGTGACCGTCGCCGGCTCGCTGTCGCCGCAGCGCACCAAGGAGTTCGCCAAGACGGTGACCGACGCGGGCGTCGACCTGTTCGTCATCCGCGGCACCACGGTGTCCGCCGAGCACGTGTCGAGCCAGGCCGAGCCGCTGAACCTCAAGGAGTTCATCTACGAGCTCGACGTCCCGGTCATCGTCGGCGGTTGCGCGACCCACCAGGCCGCGCTCCACCTGATGCGCACCGGCGCGGCCGGCGTGCTCGTCGGCTTCGGCGGCGGTGCCGCCCACACCACCCGCACCGTCCTGGGCATCTCGGTCCCGATGGCCTCGGCCGTCGCCGACGTCGCCGCGGCCCGCCGCGACTACCTCGACGAGTCGGGCGGCCGCTACGTCCACGTCATCGCCGACGGCTCCATCGGCACGTCCGGCGACCTCGCCAAGGCGATCGCCTGCGGCGCCGACGCCGTGATGGTCGGCTCGCCCTTCGCGCGCGCCACCGACGCCCCCGGCCGCGGTTTCCACTGGGGCGCCGAGGCGCACCACGCGGACCTGCCACGCGGCCAGCGGGTGCAGTTCGACCAGGTCGGCACCATCGAGGAGATCCTGTTCGGGCCCTCCCGCGTCGCCGACGGCACCATGAACCTGATCGGTGCGCTCAAGCGCTCGATGGCCACGACCGGCTACACCGAGCTCAAGGAGTTCCAGCGGGTCGAGGTCGTCTCCAGCTGAGGTCGTCGCTGCGTTGATCGTCGCCGCCGCACAGGCCGAGTCGCGCGCGGGAGACCTCGCGTCCAACGTCGCCACGGCTGCCCGGCTCGTCCGACAGGCCCAGGCCCGGGTGGTCGTGCTGCCCGAGGCCTTCCTGACCGGGTACGACGCCAGCGTGTTCGCCGGCAGCCTGCCGACCCTCGACGACCTGGCCGGCGGGGTGCTCGACCCCCTGCGGGAGGCCGCGGCCGCGTACGGCACCACCGTGGTGGCGTCGGCGGCGCTGCTCCGCCCACACGGCCGAACCCTCTCGTCGGTCGTCGTCGAGCCCGACGGCACCACCACGGCGCCGTACGACAAGCAGCACCTGGACGGCGACGAGCCGACCTGGTTCGTCGCCGGTCGTGCCGGGGCGGAGGTCGTCGTCGACGGGCACCGCCTGGCCCTGTCGATCTGCCGCGACGGCAGCGTCCCGTCCCACGCCGCGGCGGCGGCTGCCGCCGGAGCCTCGGCGTACCTGTGCTCCGCCGCGTACTTCCCCGGTGGCGCCCGCCGCATGGACGTCACCTACGCCGCCCGCGCCCTCGACCACCGCTTCCCGGTCGTCGTCGCCGGCCTGACCGGTCGCTGCGGCACCCACACCTTCATCGGGTGCTCGGCGATCTACGGCCCCGACGCCGAACTGCTCGCGCGCCTCGGCGCCGAGGAGGGCATCGCCCTCGCCTCCCTCTCTTCCGTGGGTTCCTGACCCTTGACCTGGTCCGGGCACAGGCGGAGGCTGTGCTCAGCGCTGTCTTGCGTTCATCGGACTCTCGACCCCCGTCCCTCGGGGACGTCCGTGTCCGGGAGAATGAGGGGGAATCCGTGACTCAGAGGTCCTTGTCCCTGCGTGCCGCACTCGTCGGGGTCGTCGCCACCACGGCGCTCGGTCTCGCACCCGTCTCCGCGCAGCCCACCGCCGCGGCGCCGGCCCCGGTGGCCGACGCCAGTCCTGCCGGTGCCCGTCCCTACACCGCCGGTCGCTACATCGTGACCTTCGCCGACGAGCCGGTCGCCAGCTACACCGGCTACGCCAAGGGCTTCGCGGCGACCCAGCCGGCGCGCGGCCGGAAGGTGAACGTGCGCTCCGCGGCCGCCAAGGCGTGGAGCCGACACCTCACGACTCGTCACGACGCCGTGCTGGCGAAGGTCGGGGCCACCAAGGTCTACGACTACACGGTGACCAACAACGCGGTTGCAGCACAGCTCAGTGCCAAGCAGGCGAACCAGCTGGCGAAGACGCCGGGCGTGCTGGCACTGAGCCGCGACCAGCTGCGCCACCCGGACACGTCGTACTCGCCGGAGTTCCTCGGCCTGACGGCCCCGGGCGGCCTGTGGTCGCGGTTCAGCGGGGGCCAGTCGAAGGCGGGTGCCGGGCTCGTCGTCGGTGTCCTCGACACCGGCATCTGGCCCGAGTCCGCCTCGTTCGCGGGTGGCACCGGGATCCCGGTGCCCTCGACGTGGCACGGGACGTGCGTCTCCGGCGAGCAGTTCGACAAGAACCTGGCCTGCAACGACAAGCTGGTCGGCGCGCGCTACTACTACGCCGCGTTCGGCAAGAAGCTCATCGCCAAGTCGGACTACCTGTCCCCGCGCGACGGCGACGGCCACGGCTCCCACACCGCGTCGACGGCCGCAGGCCGCGCCAACGTGCCGGCCTCGATCGACGGGCGCAGCCTCGGCTCCGTGTCGGGCATGGCGCCGGGCGCGAAGGTCGCGGCGTACAAGGTGTGCTGGTCGGGGAAGGGCGTCCCGGACGGCTGCTTCAACTCCGACAGCGTGGCGGCGATCAACCAGGCCGTCGCCGACGGCGTCGACGTCATCAACTACTCGATCGGCGGCACCTCGGAGTCCGGCGTGCTGGACCCGGTGGAGCAGGCGTTCCGCGCCGCGTCCAACGCGGGGGTCTTCGTCGCCAACTCGGCCGGCAACTCCGGCCCCGGCGCCAGCACCCTCGACCACCCCTCGCCCTGGCTGACGACGGTCGCCGCGGCCACCTTCCGGCGCGCGTTCAACGTCGTCGAGCTCGGCAACGGGGCTCGCTACGTCGGCGCCTCGACCACCGGCACCCTGCCGACCCCGACCCGGATCGTGACCTCGGCCAGCGTGAAGCTGGCCGGCGCGACCGTCGTCGACGCGAACCGGTGCATCGAGGGAACGCTCGACCCGGCCAAGGCGGTCGGCAAGATCGTGGTCTGCGACCGTGGTGTCAACGACCGGATCGCGAAGGGCTTCGAGGTCAAGCGGGCCGGGGGTGTCGGCCTCGTGCTGGCGAACGTCTCGCCGAACTCGATCAACGGTGACTACCACCCGATCCCGGCCGTGCACGTGGTGGACACCGACGGCGCCGCGATCAAGGCCTACATCGCTGCCAACGGTGCGGCGGCCACGGCCAGGATCGTGCCGTTGACGGCCGGCGAGCTCGCGGCGGCGCCGCAGGTCCCGGAGATCGCCGAGTTCTCCTCGCGCGGCCCGTCCACGACAACGGGCGGCGACATCCTGAAGCCCGACATCGCGGCGCCGGGCGTCGACGTCCTCGCGGCGGTCGCACCTCCGTTCAACCACGGTCGGAGCTTCGACTTCATCTCGGGTACGTCGATGGCCTCCCCGCACATCGCGGGCATCGGCGCCCTGATCAAGGCGCGGCACCCGAGCTGGCTGCCGTCGGAGATCAAGTCGGCCATCATGACCAGCGCCAGGGACACCGTGTCCAGCGCGAACGACCCGTTCGCGCAGGGTGCCGGCTTCGTCGTGCCGAACGACGCGGACGACCCGGGTCTCGTCTACCCGACCACGGCGACCGACTACCGGCGCTACCTGGTGGGCCTGGGCGTCACCTTCGCACCGCCGAACGACACGCTGACGCCGCTGTCCGCGCCGGACCTCAACCAGGCGTCCATCGCCGTCGGCTCGGTGCCGGGCGTCGCCTCGGTGACGCGCACGGTGAAGAACGTCGGCAGCACGGAGGCGACCTACACCGCCGACGCGAACGTGCCGGGCTTCGACGTGACGGTCACGCCCAGCCAGCTCACGCTCGCCCCGGGCGCGACGCAGACGTTCACTGTCACCTTCGCCCGGACCGACGCCGCGTTCGACGCGTTCACCACCGGCGCACTGACGTGGACCGACGGGGTGCACGACGTGCGCTCCCCGATCGCGCTGCGCCCGGTCGGGGTCGCTGCCCCGCACGAGGTGCACGCCGACGCCAGCGCCACGGGCAGCCAGGAGTTCGACGTGACCCCCGGCTTCACCGGTGCCCTGAGCAGCACCGTGTCCGGGCTGACCGGCGTGACCCCGACCGCGGACTCGGTGGCGACCTCGGCGTTCGACGCGGAGAACCCGGTGGCGGACGCGGGCACGAAGGTCTACCACGTCGTCGTCCCGGCCGGGACGAGAGCCGCCCGGTTCTCGCTCGACGCGAACGACGACACGGCCGACCTCGACCTGTACGCCTACCAGGACGGCGAGCTCGTGGCGCTGTCGGCGTCCAGCGCGGCCGATGAGGAGGTCACGATGCTCGACCCTGCGGCGGGCACCTACGACGTCTACGTCAACGGGTTCTCGACCCCGGGCGGCTCGACCGGCTACGGCCTGGCCAACTTCGTGGTGGACGCGGCTTCGGCCGGGAACGCCTCGGTCGCGCCCGACCCGGCGTCGGTCACCCAGGGCGTCGACACCACCCTGACCGCGAGCTGGACCGGTCTCGACCCGGCCAAGCGGTACTTCGGCGTCATCAACTACGCGGGCACGACCAGCTTCACCTACCTGTCGGTGGGCTGAGCCCGCGGCGACACCTTCAGCACGGCGGGCCGGGGAGTGATCCCCGGCCCGCGGGNGGTGAGCCCACGTGTCAGCGCATCGACAAGCTCATCCCTGCGGCTTTGCTGCCAAGGCGTCGGAGTCGTGTTGATCAAGTGGTGGGTCAGCATGACCTGGTCGCCCGGCCACCGTGTTACCAGTTCTGCGCTGCGCTCCGGTCCGATCACCGCGACAACGTCCTCGCCGAGGAGCCTCGCCGCCGATCGGGAGAGGTCTGAACTCTCCGCGACCAAGAGGTCGTTTCCTCTGTCGGTCTCCCACAGGCGTTGCTGCACGGACGGCGACTCCGCGTACCAGTGGAGTGCGAGGGCGATGTCCCGGGCGTCTCTCGTCTCGCCCCATGCTGATCGGTCCAGCCAGGCCATGAGCTTGGCCGCCGTGTATCCAGCAGGATCGGGGATGCGGATGGTCATGCCGTCGAGTGCGAGCGGTAACGATCCGGCGAAGATCTCCTCGAATGCCCACACGCTCATGGCCTCGTCCCGGGGCGGTGGCGTCACCGTTCCGGTAGGGGCCTCGACGGCGCCGAAGGCGATGAGGTCCACGGGCATCGATGCGATCCGGTACCGGATCTGGTTCGACCCGACGGGCTGGAACGCCGTCGTGATGGTCTCGTAGGTGGTCCACGACGACAGTGCGAGCGCCAGGTCGAGGTCAGTGGTGGTCGACGTGGGAGATTCGTGGCCGAGCGCCGCGTGCAGCACATCGCGGCAGTGAGCGCCGACGAGCATGATCGACTCGGGTGGAAGCTCCGGGCAGGCCGCCCGTAAATCCTCGACGACGACCTGGAGCGGGGCGAGCACTGAGGCGCCGGGATCAGGAAGGGTCAGCATGCCGGTCCCGCCATTCCCGCGCGACGTTCTGGAGGCGAGGGTCGTCGTTGCTAACCAGATCGGCGTAGACGATCGTCCACGGTGCGTCGCGCAAGCCCAAGCCCGGCGGATGATCTTGACGCTCGTCGGGTGCGTGCCAGAACCTACGACGGACGAAGATGGTCGGCTCTCCGTCGGCGCGCCACCTGTTCGCGACCGGCAGTCGGGGGTCGGGCTGCTCGACGTAGAGGGTCAACGTGGTCGGTCGGATCAGGTCCTTGGCCGCCGACTCTCCGCTGACGAGGACCTCGCCGGACTCCCGGGTGGTGACCACGGCGCCGAAGTCGCCGCGGTAGCTTCCCAACGTGATCTGCGGTGCCAGGGCCGTCGCGTAAGCAGCGGCCCACGGGTCGAGCAGGCCGTGGTTCCGGGACATGCGTGAGTATTTTCCGTAGCCCGATTGCTCGAGCAGGGTGATCGAGTCGTGTGCCAAGCCCACGGACACTCCGGCGACGTGTGCCAGCTCGCGCTTGCTGGCCTCCCACAGGTGTGGCCACGTGAGCAGGGCGAAGATCACCTTCGACCGGCCTGCGCTGAAGAGGTTGGTGGACCGTTTGTCGAGGGGACGCGGGTGCATTTCTTCCACAGGCCGCCGTCCTCGGATGTCGATGAGGACGTCGCCGAACTCAAGCCAGGCGTTTCCGGCGGCGTCGGCATACTGCACCCCCATCCGCCGGTAGGCCTCAGCGGTGCGCGGGGGGATCACGATGCTCCAGACCAACAAGGGCGCGTCGGACTTGCCGGTGACCCGAGTGATGTCAGAGAGGGCGACCCGGTCTCCGTGTGCGACGTGATAGGCCTGATGCGACCGCCCCCTCGCCAAGGTGGCATCCAGCTCGCCGACCCGCGAGGTGCTGGTGTGTACTCGGCCGGTGGAGATCCTGATGCCGAGCTCCTCGATGCGGTGCGCGACAGGGGCGTACGGGCTCACGATCACTCCTTGTGTTCAGTTCAGGCGCACGTTCAGAATAACTGAACTGCGCGAAATATTGAACAGTTAGGGACGCAGGCTCCGCAGTACCGACCGCGTCAGCCGGTCGGCCCACGCGTCGTCGAGCGCGCCGGGCGTCAGCAGGATCGCGGCGATGACGGTGCCGACCACGAGCTGCACCAGGTCGTCGGCGCGCGCGTCGGGGTGGGCCTCGCCCGCAGCCATGGCCTGACGTAGCCGCTCGTCCATCGCGACCAGCACGCCGGAGAAGCGCCGGATCATGCTGGCGTGCAGGTCGGGGTAGGTGCTGGCCTCGGCGAGCAGGCCCGGCAGCGCGGCCACCGCGACCGGGCTGCACAGGGCGTCGCGGGTGCCGCTGACGAGCCGGGCGACCACCGCGTCGAGGTCGGCCTCGAGGTCGGTGCCGAGTGCCAGCTCGCCGGGGAACACGGCCTCGTGGACGAGGTGGGGGAGGGCGGGCCAGCGGCGGTAGAGCGCCGCCTTCGTCGTCCCGGCGCGGGCGGCGACGGCGGTGCCGGTGACGGCGGCGTACCCGCCCTCGGCCAGCAGCTCGCGGACCGCGGCGACCGCGGCCTGCTCGATCCGCGGGTCCCGCGGGCGACCCGTCGTCCGGGTGGAAGAACGTGTCCCCATGACCTCTTCCCCTCTTTCGATACCGAGGGTACCGTAACGATCCGTTGACAAGTTAGAACACGTTCTAACAGGCTTGTGCCACCTCAGGAGGACCCTCGTGACCCAGTCGCCCCCACCCGCCGACATGACCCTGCAGCGGTCGAGTCGCGATGCCGACGACGTCCGCGCCCGGCTGACCGGCTGGCTCGCCACGGTGCTCCCCGAGGGTGCCGACCCCGAGGTCACCGTCCACGAGGGCATCCAGACCAACGGCATGTCGAGCGAGACCGTGCTGCTCGGCGTCACCGCGACCGAGGACGGCCGCCGGGTCACGAAGGAGTACGTCGCCCGCGTGGCCCCGGCGGCGGGGGACCTGCCGGTCTTCGCGGAGTACCGCCTCACCGACCAGTACGACGCGATGCGCCTCGCCGGTGAGCTGGCCGGCGTGCCGGTGCCGCCGGTCGGCCTCAATGAGACGACGGGGGAGGTGCTCGGCACGCCGTTCTTCCTGATGGAGCGGCTCGACGGCGCGGTGCCGCCGGACGTGCTGCCGTACCCGTTCGGTGACAACTGGCTCTTCGACGCCTCGCCCGAGCAGCAGGCCAGGCTGCAGCGCACCAGCGTCGAGGTGCTCGCGAAGCTGCACGGGATCCCGGCCGCCGCGACGACCTTCGCCTTCCTCGACCCGGCCGTCACGGGCCACGAGGGCGCCACCCCGCTCGCACGCAACCTCGCCAAGACCCGGGCCTGGTACGACTACGCGATCACGACGAGGGAGGCGAGCCCCCGCTCGCCGCTGATCGAGCGCGGCCTCGACTGGCTGGAGGCCAACCTCCCGGCCGACGAGGGCGAGCCGGTGCTGGTCTGGGGCGACTCCCGGATCGGCAACATGATGTACCGCGACTTCGAGCCGGTCGCCGTCCTCGACTGGGAGATGGCGACGCTCGGCCCGCGCGAGATGGACCTGGCGTGGATGGTGTTCGCGCACCAGGTCTTCCAGGAGATCGCGACCATGCTGGGGCTGCCCGGCATGCCCGACTTCCTCGCGACCGACGACGTCGTGGCGACGTACCGCGAGCTCACGGGCGTCGAGACCGGCGACCTGACCTGGTACCTCCTCCACGCGGCGGTGAACTGGGGCTGCGTCTTCCTGCGGACCAGCGCCCGCCAGATCCACTTCGGTGAGATCGAGGTGCCCGCGGACCCGGAGTCGGTGTTCCACCACCGCCCGCTGTTCGAGCGCCTCCTCGAAGAGGTCGGCGCATGAGCGACCCCACGAGTCCGCACGGCCTGCACGGCGAGTACTACGGGCTCGGTCCGCTCGACGAGTTCCCGATCCACCAGCTCCCGCGTCCCGTGGCCTGGGCCGGCAGCAGCGACCGCAACTTCTACGACCGCTGCTACCTCAACGCCCACGACCGCACGGGTGACCTGTTCCTGATCACCGGCCTCGGGTTCTACCCCAACCTCGGCACCAAGGACGCCTTCGTCCTGCTCAGCCGCGAGGTCGAGGGCCGCCGCGAGCAGACCGCCGTCCACCTCAGCGACGCCGCCGACCCGCGCGGCGCCGACCGGATGGCCCAGCAGGTCGGCAACTACCGCATCGAGGTCACCGAGCCGATGCGCAGGCTGCGCATCGTGATGGAGGAGACCGAGGGCGTCGCGCTCGACCTGCGGTGGGAGGGCTCCTTCGAGGTCGTGCAGGAGCTGCCGCACGTTATGCGCCAGGGCAGCGGTACGACGCTCGACGCGCAGCGCTTCGCGCAGGTCGGCACCTGGGAGGGCACCCTCCACGTCGACGGCACCGACATCGCGGTCACCCCCGACCGATGGGTCGGCAGCCGCGACCGGTCGTGGGGCATCCGCCCGGTCGGCGAGGCCGCGCCCGCCGGCAAGCCGGCCGACCCGGCGTTCGAGGGCATGTGGTGGCTCTACGTGCCGATGCGCTTCGACGAGTTCTGTGTCGTGCTGATCATCCAGGAGACCCCCGACGGCTTCCGCACGCTCAACGACTGCACACGGGTCTGGAAGGACGGGCGGGTCGAGCAGCTCGGGTGGCCGCGCGTCGAGGTCCGCTACACCTCGGACACGCGGGTCCCGACCGGTGCCACGATCACCTGCACCACGCCGCAGGGCACGGAGCTGGTGCTCGAGGTCGAGTCCCTGCTGCCGGTGCCGATCCACGTCGGCGGCGGCTACGGCGGCGACTCGGACTGGACCCACGGCATGTGGAAGGGCCCCGCGTTCACCGAGCGGCTCACCTACGACCTGGCCGACCCGGCCGTCGCCGGACGGGTGATGTTCGGCGTGATCGACCACGTGGGCCGTGCGACCGTGCACGGCCCCGGCGCCGGCGTACCCGACGGCGCGGAGGGGTGGGGCCTGTTCGAGCACGGCTCCCTCGGCCGCCACGACCCCAGCGGCTTCGCCGACTGGTTCACCCTCGCCCCGTGAGACCCAGGAAAGGCACTTCCATGACCCTCGACCGCGACGCCCTCTTCATCGGTGGCACCTGGGCCAGGCCCGCCACCGACGCCGTGCTGGAGGTGGTCTCTCCGCACTCGGAGCAGGTCGTCGCCCGCGTCCCCGAGGGTTCGGCCGCCGACATCGACGCCGCGGTGGCGGCGGCGCGCAAGGCGTTCGACGAGGGACCCTGGCCGCGGATGTCGCCGCAGGAGCGGATCGACGTCATCCAGAACCTCTCCGGCCTGTACGCCGCCAGGCTCGACGAGATGGCAACGATCATCTCGACCGAGATGGGCTCACCGATCTCGTTCAGCTCGCTCGCCCAGGCGCCGGCCCCGTGGATGCAGATCGAGGCCTTCCTGGCGATCGCCCGGGAGTTCCCGTGGGAGGCGACCCGGCCCGGCTCGCTCGGCGCCGACGTCGTGGTCCGCCACGAGCCGGTGGGCGTCGTCGCGGCCATCCCGCCGTGGAACGTCCCGCAGTTCACGATCCTGTCGAAGGTGGTCCCGGCCCTGCTGACCGGCTGCACCGTCGTGGTGAAGCCGGCCCCCGAGACGCCGTTGGACGCCTACCTGCTGGCCGAGCTGCTCGTCGAGGCCGGCGTACCCGAGGGGGTCGTCTCGATCGTCGCGGGCGGCCGCGAGGTCGGCGAGCACCTGGTCCGGCACCCCGGGGTCGACAAGGTCGCCTTCACCGGCTCCACCGCCGCGGGCCGCAAGATCGGCGCGATCTGCGGTGAGCAGCTCAAGCGGGTCTCGCTCGAGCTGGGTGGCAAGTCGGCGGCGATCATCCTCGACGACGCCGACGAGGCGGCCGCGATCGAGGGCCTGAAGTTCCTGGGCGTGATGAACTCCGGCCAGGCCTGCGTCGCGCAGACCCGGGTGCTCGTCTCCCGCGAGCGGCACGACGCCTTCGCAGCCGCCCTCGCGTCGGCGATCGGTGCGATGAAGGTGGGCGACCCGCTCGACCCGGCGACCGAGATCGGGCCGATGGTCGCCCAGCGCCAGCAGGAGCGCGTGGCGTCGTACATCCGGATCGGGCAGGACGAGGGCGCGCAGCTGCTCACCGGCGGCGAGGGCCGGCCCGACGGGCTGGACACCGGTTGGTACGTCCGTCCCACCGTCTTCGCCGGTGTCGACAACCGGATGCGGATCGCGCAGGAGGAGATCTTCGGCCCGGTCCTCTCGGTGATCCCGTACGTCGACGTGGCCGACGCCGTGCGGATCGCGAACGACTCGGAGTACGGCCTCGCGGGCACGGTGTGGACGGCCGATCCCGAGGCGGGCCTGGAGGTCGCGCGCGGCGTGCGCACCGGCACCTACGGCATCAACACCTACACGATGGACTTCGCGGCACCGTTCGGCGGCTTCAAGGCCTCCGGCCTCGGGCGCGAGTTCGGCCCGGAGGGCCTGGGGCAGTACACCGAGCTGAAGTCGGTGTACCTTTCCGCGCCCGCGATGTAGCGCTCGCGGCGTCGAGGGAGTTTCACCGGCCGGCCGGTGAAACTCACGCTTGGACGACGAAGTTTCCTCGTCCAAGCGTGAGTTTCGTCGTCCAGGTGCGGGAGAAACACCGGCCGGCCGGTGAAACTCCTGCAATCCGTCTGCAAGGCTGGGCGCGCAGGCTCGGGACCGCAAGAGAGTCCCGAGCCGAGGAGCCCGCCATGACCGAGCATGCCGTCGTCGACCGCTTCCTGGATGCGATCGAGCGCGCCGACATCGACCACTGCGACGCGTGGGCGCCGGGGGCCACGCTCGCTGCCACGGTGCCGAACTGGCGCTTCCACCGCACCGGTGCGGACGCGATCAGGGAGACCTACCGGGGGTGGTTCGCCGATCCGGGCTCCTTCGAGCGCCTGCGGCGGGAGCCGGTGTCCGGGGGCGAGGTGGTCGAGTACGACCTGACCTGGTGGGAGGACGGGGTGCCGCACCTCGCCCACCACGTGCACCTGCTCACCGTCGCCGACGACCGCATCGTCGCCGACGTCGTGCTGTGCGGCGGCCGCTGGTCCGCCGGTCTGCTCGCCGAGATGGAGGCGGCAGATGCCTGAGGTCCTGGAGTCCGTCGACGCGCTGCTGGCCGGTGCTTCGGACCGTCACGTGTTGGAGGCGCCGGGCAAGTCCGGCGCGGTCCTCGAGTGCGTCACCATCGACGGGCGCCGGTACGTCGTGAAGTACCTTGACCACGAGCGCGACTGGTCGCTGCGGGCGGCCGGCGTGCCCGGCAGCCCGACGGTCGAGCTGTGGCGTCGCGGCATCCTGCACCGGCTGCCCGCGGAGATCGCGCAGCCGATCGTGGCGGTCGCCCACGACCGCGAGCGCCCGGCCCTCTCGGCACTGCTGATGCACGACATCGGCTCCGACCTCGTGCCGGCGGTCGACGACCCGATCACGGTCGAGCAGAACGCGCGCTTCCTCGACCACCTCGCCGCGCTGCACGCCGCCTTCTGGGAGACGGCCGAGGACATCGACGTGGTGCCGGCCGTCGACCGCTACCTCGAGCTCTCGCCCCGGATGGCGGCGGCCGAGGCCGCCCTCGGGCAGGACCACCTCGTGCCGCGCCTGGTCGCGCAGGGGTGGCCGCTGCTGGAGTCGGTGGCGCCGCGGGCCGCGGCGGTCGTCGTACCGCTGGTGCACGAGCCGGGCCCCTTGCTCGACGTGTTGGCGAGCACGCCGCAGACCTTCGTCCACGGCAACTGGAAGCTCGACAACCTCGGCACCGATGCCACCGGCCGCACCCTCCTGCTCGACTGGGAGACGCCCGGCCGGGGCGCGGGCACCGCCGACCTGGCCTGGTACCTCGCGATCAACTGCCGCCGCCTGCCCGTCAGCAAGGAGGCGTCGGCCGAGCTCTACCGCGCGGCGCTCGAGCGTCGCGGCCTCGACACCGGTCCCTGGTGGGACCGCCAGCTCGCGCTGGGGCTGCTCGGCGCGCTGGTGCAGTTCGGCTGGGAGAAGGCCCTCGGCGGGTACGACGACGAGCTCGCCTGGTGGGAGGAGCGGGCCGTCGCGGCGGCGCCCCTCCTGCGATGAAGGAGATCCGGCAGGCCTACGACGCCGCCGCGCCTGCCTGGCGCGTGGGTCCGGCGCGCCTCTACGGCGTCCTCGCCCAGGTGCTGCTGGACCACGCTCCCGTCCCGGTCCGAGGAGCGGTGGTGCTCGACGCCGGTGCCGGGACCGGTGTGGCCGGCGACGCCGCGTGGGTCCGCGGGGCGGCCCGGGTGGTGGACGCTGACCTCGCGCCGGAGATCCTTGCGCCCGGAGGAGTGGCCGCCGACCTGAGGAGACTCCCGTTCCGCGACCGCGCGTTCGACCTCACCGTCGCCGCCTTCAGCCTGGGCCACCTCGACGACCCGGTGCTCGGCGTGCGGGAGCTGCGCCGGGTCGCGCCGGCCCTGCTCGCCTCCGCCTTCGCGGAGGGGTGGACGCACCCGGCCAAGGAGGTCGTCGACGACGTCCTCGCCGTGCACGGCTACCGCGCGCCCGACTGGTACACCGCCTTCAAGGACGGTCCGGAGCGCCGGGCCGGCGCCCCCGACCGGCTGGCGGACCTGGCCGTCGCCGCCGGTCACCACGACGTGCGGGTGAGCCGGGTCGAGGTCGCGACCGGGCTCTCGGCACCGCGGGACCTGGTGGCGTGGCGACTGGGGATGGCCCACGTCGCCCCCTTCGTCGCGACACTCCCGGAGACCGCGCAGCAGGCGCTCCGATCCGAGGCCGAGCGCGGGCTGGCCGGTGCGCCCGAGGTGGTCGTCCCGATGCTGGTCCTCACCGCGACCTGAGCTCCGCGGCCAGCAGCTCCGAGCGGGCCAGCCACCGCTCGTCCCCGAGTGCGGCACCGGTGCTCGCGGCCCACCACCACGCCTCGATCCCCACGGCACGCTCGACCTCCGCGAGGTCGCGCCGGGCCGCCGCCGGGTCGACGGGCTCGCCGAGCGCGTGCAGGGCCCGGTGGACGAGCAGACGGGCACAGGCGTCGTACCGGGGGACGCCGGCGCGGGCCGCGTCGGCCGCGAGCGCCGTCGCGACGGCGAGGGCCGGTTCGGGCTGCTCACGGAGCAGGTGGACCTGGACCTGCAGCAGCTGCAGCTTCATCGTCAGCCGCCACCCGAACACGAGGTCGCCCACCAGCGCGGCCCGCGCCCGCTCGAGCAGGACGTCGGCCGCGTCGGGGTCCCCGGCGCGGACCCGTTCCTCGGCGAGGTCCTCGAGCGCCGCGACCAGCACCTCCGGGATCACCACGCCCGCCACCGCCTCGTCGGCCGCCTGCTGGTGGGCGTCGACGCCGGCGGCGACGTCGCCGAGGTTGCGCAGCACCCAGCCGGAGAAGTTCACGCCCCGCCCGGCGAAGCGCGGGACGTCGCGCCGCTCCACCTCGGCCGTGTAGTCGGCGAAGCAGGCCAGCGCCTCGCGCGCCCGGCCGGCGACCGCGAGCGTGTGACCGGTGAAGAGCAGGGCGTGCAGCGAGGCGGGCGTGTGCGCGACCCCGACGCCGGGCCGGGTCGCCGGCCGGAGCAGTGCGAGCGCGTCGTCGACCTCGCTGCGGTGGGCGTGCAGCACCCCGCGCCACGCGGCCGCCTCCAGCCGGTCCGTCCCACTCGCCCCGGCCAGCGCGGCGTCGAGGCGCTCGCCCGCGCGGCCCAGCTCCCCGCGGGCGTGCAGGATCCGTCCGGACGCGACCAGGCAGCGGGTGCGGGAGGTCGCGTCGTCGGCGGCGAGCGCCCCGTCGTCGGCGTACGACGCCGCGTCGTCGAAGCGGCGGTCGAAGTACGCCGCCCAGGCAGCCGCCTCCCACCGCAGCGCCCCCGCGCCGCCGGCCGCGAGCGCGTCGGCCTCCGCGTCCCGGTAGCGCCGGCGCCGGATCCGCACCCGGGCCCGGGCGAGCAGTGTGGCGTCGTCCGGGGTGAGGGCGAGCGACTGGTCGAGCAGCTCCTCCGCCGTGGCGTGGTCGAAGCGCTCGGCGGCGCGCGCGGCGGCCGTGCGCAGCGAGCGGGCCGCGAGGTCGTGGTCGCCACCGATCCGGGCGTGCTCGGCGACGGTGGCCGGGTCGGCGTCGCGGCGACGAGCGAGCGCCCGTCCGGCCTCGCGGTGGAGCAGCGCGGCCCGGCCCGTCGTCGTACCGGACACGAGGGCGGTGCGGACCAGGTCGTGCCGGAAGCGCAGCCGTCCGGTGGTCTCGACCAGCAGGCCGCTGCGGACCGCCCGCTCGGCGTCGGTCAGCACCTCGAGGGTGCTGCGGCCCAGGACGCCGGCGAGCAGGTCGATGTCGAGGTCGCCGCCGAGGACGGCCGCGGTGCGGACCAGCTCGCCGGCGGTGCCGAGGTCGTCGCAGCGACCGGTCACCGCGGCGACGAGGGACTCGGGCAGGTCCCCGGACGGCACCGACGCCAGCTCGGCGAGGAACAGCGGGTGGCCGCCGGAGCGTGCGTGCAGCTCGTCAGCACGCCGTTCGCCGACCAGAGCGGCGACGTGCGCGCGGTCCAGCGGCCCGAGGCCGACGTGATCCGTGGCCGACAGGGGGGCTCCCTCGTCGGGCCGGGCGCCCAGCACCACGACCACCGGCACCGGCCGCCGGCGCAGGTAGGCCAGCCAGTGGGCGAGGGTCGGCCCGGCCAGGTGCGCGTCGTCGACCACGAGCACGAGCGGCCGGTCGGACGCGATCCGGGCAAGTGCCCGGGTCACCTCGGCGTAGAGCACCGAGGGTCCGAGCGCGGGATCGACGGACCCTGCAGGGTCCGTGGAGCCGACCAGGACACCGTGGTCCTCCACGTGCCCTGCCAGGGCCGAGAGGACCACGTCGAGCGGCGCGGCGCGGTCCAGCGGTCCGCAGGTCCCGACGAGCACTCGGTCGCCCGCGGCGCGACGCGCGGCCGCCCAGCTCATCAGCAGCGTCGTCTTCCCGATCCCCGCCTCACCGGCGACCAGCGCGACCCGCGGCGCGTGCTCGGCGGCGGCCCGGCCGACCAGCGAGTTCAGGTGCGCGAACTGGCTGTCACGGCCGACCAGCGTCGGCACCCGCACCGACGGTCGGACGACGGGCAGGTCGCCGCGCAGGATCGCCGTGTGCAGCACGGCGGTCTCCTCCGCGGGATCCGTGCCGAGCTCGTCGGCGAGGGTGGCGCGCAGGTCGGCGTGCACGGCGAGGGCCTGGGCGGGGCGGCCCCCGGCCACGTGGGCACGCATCACCGTCCGGGCCGCCTGCTCGTCGAGCGGGTCGGCGACGAGGTCGGCACTCGCCAGCTCCAGCGCGTCGCGCCACTCGCCGGCGGCGAGCAGGCCGCTCGCCGCGACCCGCCGGGCCCGCTGGACCAGCCGCGTGGCCGTCGCGTGCTCGGCGGCGGCCCAGGCGGCCTCGGCGCGGACCTCGGGCACCGGCCCGCGGAGCAGGGCGACCGCGGCCCGCGCGGCACTGGCCGCCGCGCCGGTCTCGCCCGCCGCGAGCCGGCGCTCCGCCTCGTGGACCACCGCGTCCAGCTCGGTCAGGTCGGTCCAGTCCGCGTGCAGGCGGTAGCCCTGGTCGGTGCGCTCGACGCGTTCGCGGCCCAGCAGCCGTCGTACCCGGCTCGCGAGGACGGCGACCTGGTCGGCCGGGCTGCCCGGAGGCCGGTCGCCCCAGAGCCCCTCGACGATCGCGTCGACGGGGACCGGTCGCCCGCAGGCCAGCGCGAGGAGCAGGAGCAGGCCGCGGGCCTTCCTGTCCAGCACTGCGGTGTCGAAGCCGTCGACCGTGAGTTCCCCGAGCACACGCACGGCGAGTGCGCTGACCACTGTCGCGATGGTACGCCGCTGAGGCGGTGTGCGATCAGGGCTTCGCGTACGACGACGCGCCCCACCAGTCGACGACGACGACCGGCTCGTCGCCGATGACCCAGGCGTCGTGGCCCTGGGGGAGCGAGGTGACGTCGCCGGGGCCGGCCACCAGCTCGGTGCCGTCGTCCATCAGGATCCCCAGCCGGCCGCTGACGTGGTACTGGAAGTGCGGCGCCTCGCAGGAGTCGGTGCCGGCGATCGGCTTGACGTGCTCGGACCAGCGCCAGCCGGGCTGGAGGGTGAGCCGGCCGATCGGGGTGCCGGCGACCTCGAGGATCTCGGCGACGCCCCGCTCGAAGGAGCGGGTCTCGTCGGGGGTGCTGAAGCTCTTCTGCTCGGTGTGCTGCTGGTGGTGCTGGTCGGTGCTCATGGCCTTCTCCTCGGCGTCGGCGGCGACGCGGTCCGTCGCCCTCGGGAGGAGCCTGCGCCCGGTGGTTTGCAGCCGGCTTGCAGCCGCCGGGCACCCCTTTTCCGGTCCTTGACACGGGGCGGGGATGTGTAAAGCAGCACATCTGCTACCGATCAGTAGATTCGGTGACGGCGGTCACCTACGCTCCTCCCATGAGCGAAGCGATTTCCGGCTCCGGCGGCTCCGAGGGCCCCGTCGTCGAGGGCCCCAAGGATCCTGAGCACGACCCGCGGGCGTCGTACGCCCTGGAGCCGGAGTACGTCGCCCGGCTGACCGACCGCATCCTGGCCACCACGGGCACCACCGCCCAGGTGCACTCGCCGATCAACGGCGCCCCGGTCGCCAACATCCCGCAGTCCAGCGAGGACGACGTGGCCGAGGCCTTCCGCCGGGCGCGCGTCGCCCAGGCGGCCTGGGCGCGGGTCTCGATCGACGAGCGGGCGCGGATCCTGCACCGCCTGCACGACATCGTGCTCGACCGCCAGGCCGAGATCATGGACCTGATCCAGCTCGAGTCCGGCAAGGCGCGCAAGCACGCCTTCGACGAGCCGCTGCACATCGCGCTCACCGCCCGCTACTACGCGCGCACCGCCCACAAGCACCTCGACACCGAGCGCCGCCCCGGTGTCGTCCCGGTGCTGACGAAGGTCGAGCTGAACCGCGTGCCCAAGGGCGTCGTCGGCATCATCTCGCCGTGGAACTACCCGTTCACGATGGCGCTGTGCGACGGCCTCCCGGCCCTGCTCGCGGGCAACGCCGTGGTCACCAAGCCCGACGCCCAGACCATGCTGTCGGCGCTGCTCGGTGCCCAGATGCTCGAGGACGCCGGGTTCCCGCGCGACCTGTGGCAGGTCGTCGCCGGCCCCGGCCGCCAGCTCGGCACGCCGATCATCCAGCGCGCCGACTACATCTGCTTCACCGGCTCCACCGCGACCGGCAAGATCATCGCCCAGCAGGCGGCCGAGCGGCTGATCGGCTGCTCGCTCGAGCTCGGCGGCAAGAACCCGATCCTGGTGCTCCGCGACGCCGACATCGAACGGGCGGCCGAGGGCGCCGTGCGTGCCTGCTTCTCGAACGCCGGCCAGCTGTGCGTCTCGACCGAGCGGATGTTCGTGGCCGACGCGGTCTACGACCGCTTCGTGGAGCGCTTCGTGGCCCGGACCAAGGCGATGAGCCTGGGCGCCAGCATGGACTGGGACGCCGACATGGGCACCCTGATCTCCGCCGACCAGCTCGAGACGGTCTCGGCGCACGTCGACGACGCGGTCGCCAAGGGCGCTCGCGTCCTGGCCGGCGGCAAGGCGCGGCCCGACCTGGCGCCGTACTACTACGAGCCGACCATCCTCGAGGGCGTCACCCCGGAGATGACCTGCTTCGCCAACGAGACCTTCGGTCCGGTCATCTCGATCTACCGCTTCCACGACGAGGCCGACGCGATCGCCCGCGCCAACGACGGCGACTACGGCCTCAACGGCTCGGTCTACACCCGCGACACCGACCGCGGCCGGGCCGTCGCCCGCCAGATCAAGTGCGGCACGGTCAACGTCAACGAGGCGTTCGGGGCCACCTTCGCCAGCATCGACGCCCCGATGGGCGGCATGCGCGAGTCCGGCATGGGCCGCCGCCAGGGCAGCGAGGGCATCCACCGCTACACCGAGACACAGTCGGTCGGCACCCAGCGCCTGCTCCGCTTCGGCCCGATGTTCGGCATGTCCGACGAGGGCTACGCGAAGATGATGACCGCCTCGCTGCGGCTCATGGACAAGCTCGGACGGGCGTGACCCATGGCTGACTTCGACTACGACGTCCTCGTCATCGGCTCCGGCTTCGGCGGCTCCGTCACCGCGCTCCGGCTGACCGAGAAGGGCTACCGGGTCGGCGTGCTCGAGGCCGGCGCCCGGTTCACCGACGCCGACTTCGCCGACAACTCCTGGGACCTGAAGAAGTACCTCTACG
The DNA here is from genome assembly GCF_001428825.1 of Nocardioides sp. Root240. Classification (GTDB taxonomy): domain Bacteria; phylum Actinomycetota; class Actinomycetes; order Propionibacteriales; family Nocardioidaceae; genus Nocardioides. The sequence continues at coordinate 362,014 of NZ_LMIT01000015.1, forward strand.
CCCCGTCGGCCGGCTGCTACGGCATCCAGCGCATCGACATGGTCAAGGACTGCCTGATCCTCGCCGGTGCCGGCGTGGGCGGTGGCTCGCTCGTCTACGCCAACACGCTCTACGAGCCGCTCGAGCCCTTCTACAAGGACCCGTCGTGGGCCCACATCACCGACTGGAAGTCGGAGCTGGCGCCCTACTACGACCAGGCCAAGCGGATGCTGGGCGTCGTCGAGTACCCGCGGATGACGCCGTCCGACGAGGTGATGAAGAAGGTCGCCGACCAGATGGGCGTCGGCGACACCTTCCACCACACCCCGGTCGGCGTCTTCTTCGGCGGTCCCTCGCAGGCGGCCGGCGACGCGGTCGAGGACCCGTACTTCGGCGGCGTCGGCCCGAAGCGCAACACCTGCCTCAACTGCGGCGAGTGCATGACCGGGTGCCGGCACAACGCGAAGAACACCCTGGTCAAGAACTACCTCTACCTCGCCGAGCAGAACGGCGCCGAGGTGCACCCGCTGACCACGGTGACCCGGGTCCGCCCGCTGGCCGGGGGCGGCTACCAGGTCGACACCCGCTGGACGAAGGCGAAGCTCTCCCGTCGTACCGCGGTCAAGACGTTCACCGCGGAGCAGGTGGTCTTCTCCGCCGCGGCGCTCGGCACCCAGAAGCTGCTCCACCGGCTCAAGGCCGAGGGCGACCTGCCGAACATCTCCGACCGGATCGGGCACCTGACCCGCACCAACTCGGAGTCGATCCTCGGCGCGATCGCGCCCGAGGGCGCCGACGTCGACTACACCGAGGGCGTGGCGATCACCTCCTCGTGGCACCCCGACGAGCACACCCACATCGAGCCGGTGCGCTACGGCAAGGGCAGCAACGCGATGTCGCTGATGCAGACCGTGCTCACCGACGGTGACGGCGACCAGCCGCGCTGGAAGGTGTGGCTCAAGGAGCTGTGGAAGGAGCGCTCGCGCGTCCGGGACCTCTACGACGTGAAGCACTGGTCGGAGCGGGTCGTCATCGCGCTGGTCATGCAGTCGGTCGACAACTCGATCACCACCTTCCCGCGCCGGGTCGCGGGCAAGTGGATCCTGTCGTCGAAGCAGGGCCACGGCGAGCCGAACCCGACCTGGATCCCCGCCGCCAACGACGCCGTACGACGGATGGCCGACGTGATGGGCGGCGGCACCGCCGGCGGCACGATCGGTGAGCCGTTCAACCGGCCGCTGACCGCCCACTTCATCGGCGGTTGCACGATCGGCGACAGCCCCGAGTCGGGCGTCGTCGACGGCTACCAGCGCGTCTTCGGCCACCCGGGCCTGCACATCGTCGACGGCTCGACCATCTCCGCGAACCTGGGCGTGAACCCGTCGCTGACGATCACCGCCCAGGCCGAGCGGGCGATGGCCTACTGGCCCAACAAGGGCACGACCGACAGCCGGCCGGCCCTCGGCGAGGCCTACCAGCGGATCGACCCGGTGGCGCCGCAGGCGCCCGTCGTACCGGACGATGCGCCGGCGGCGCTGCGCCTGCCCATCGTGGGTGTGAGCTGAGGGGCTGAAGTGTCCCCTGGGGCGGTTCCGGACCACCGGGACCGCCCCAGAAGTTTTGGAGCAAGTTGTCACCCGGCGGCGTAACCCGCCCGTTGTCCCCTCGTTGAACTGAGCGAGCCCGGGAATCACGCTCCCTCCCGAAGCCCGGGCTCGGTCCAGGCACTGTCCATCAGCTGCGTGGACAATCAGGACCCGGCCACCCTCCCTCCCCGGCCGGGTCCTGGTGCGTTTTCACCCGGATTCCTGTGGCAGGGTCGGGCCATGACCGTCACCGGGCTCCTCCTCGCCGCCGGCGCCGGCCGCCGCATGGGCATGCCCAAGGCGCTGGTCCGCGACGACGACGGCCCGTGGCTGAGCCGGTCGGCGCAGGTGCTCCTCGACGGCGGCTGCCCGCAGGTCGTGGTGGTGCTCGGGGCGGGTGCCGACGACGCCGCCCCGCTGCTCGACGGCATGGCCGGCGTGACCGCGGTCCGCTCGGCGGACTGGGCCGAGGGGATGGGCGCCTCGCTGGTCGCCGGCCTCGCGGCGGTCGTGACCGAGGCGGCGCTGGTGCACCTGGTCGACCTGCCCGACGTCCCCGCGGCGGCGGTCGCGCGCGTCCTCGCCTCCGGGGGCGACGCGCACGACGCCCTTGCCCGGGCGTCGTACGACGGGCGACCGGGCCACCCGGTCCTGATCGGCCGCGACCACTGGGACGGCGTGCGGGCGGCCGCGATCGGGGACAGGGGCGCACGCGAGTACCTCGCCACCCACATCACCGCCCTCGTCGAGTGCGGTGATCTCGCCACGGGCACCGACGTCGATCGGCGATGATGGGGCGGTGCCGGGCTACCTGGCGAGCCGTGCCGTTCTGCGCAGCCTGTACATGCCGCGCTGATTTTCGTCAGAGGTTGCCAACCTGGGACCAACGAACCCCGCCTAGCCTTGGTGCATGGACACCCGTGTCGCCGAGCTGGCCCGCCGGTTGGGCGAGACCGGGTACCTCTGCGACGACGACCTCGCGACGGTGCTCTTCCTCTCGCTCGAGATGGGGCGGCCGCTGCTGCTCGAGGGTGAGCCGGGCACCGGCAAGACCGCGCTGGCCGAGGCGATCGCGGAGGCGCTCGACCGGCCGTTGATCCGGTTGCAGTGCTACGAGGGCATCGACGCGACCCAAGCGCTCTACGACTGGGACTTCCCGCGCCAGATCCTCCACCTGCGCGCGCTCGAGGCACTGTCGGGCGGCGAGCGCGGGGACGTCGAGGAGGCCGAGAAGAGCCTGTACGACGAGCGCTTCCTCCTGGCGCGTCCGGTGCTCGCGGCGCTCCAGCGCAGCCCCGCGGTGCTCCTGGTCGACGAGGTCGACCGGGCCGACGACGAGTTCGAGGCCTTCCTGCTCGAGGTGCTCTCCACCTTCCAGGTGACGATCCCCGAGCTCGGGACCGTCCAGGCCGCGACGCCGCCGACGGTGGTGCTCACCTCGAACCGGACCCGCGAGCTCCACGACGCCCTCAAGCGCCGCTGCCTCTACCACTGGATCGACCACCCCGGGCTCGAGCGCGAGGTCGCGATCGTGCGTTCGCGCGCGCCCGAGGTGAGCGCCGAGCTGGCGCGCCAGGTGGTCGAGGTCGTCCAGCAGCTGCGGGCCGGCACCGAGCTGCTCAAGCCGCCCGGTGTCGCCGAGACGCTCGACTGGGCCCGGGCGCTGCACCACCTCGGCACGGTCGACCTCGATGTCGAGACCGCGGCGCGGACGCTGGGTGCGCTGGTGAAGTACCGCGACGACGCCGAGCGGGTGCGCGCCGCCCTCGACCGGATGCTGACCCGATGACCGCTGCCGTCGCCATGCGGGAGCCCGACGAGATCCTCCTCGGGTTCGCCACCGCGCTGCGCGCCGCCGGGGTGCCGGTCACCCAGGACCGCACCCGCTCCTACCTCGACGCGGTCGCCCTCGTCGGCCTCGGCGACCGCGACGCCACGAGGAACGCCGGCCGGGCCACGCTGTGCGGCACCCGCGAGGACATCGAGCGCCACGACCGGGTCTTCGACGAGTGGTTCCACCGCGACAACACCGCGCCGACCCTGCGCCCCCGCGGCGTGCAGCAACGGCCCGGCGTCAGCCTGCTGCCCGACGCCCAGGTCGACGGGACCAGCGGGCCGGAGCCCGACGACGACCCCATCCGTGCGGCCGCCAGCGCCGTCGAGATCCTGCGCCACCGCGACGTCGCGACCCTCGACCCGACCGAGCGCGCCCTGCTCGCGGGGATGTTCGCCTCGCTCCCGGTGCGGCTGCCGCGACGGGCCACTGCACGCCGTACCCCTCACCGGAGGGGCGCCGTCGACGCCTCCCGCACCCTGCGCGCGAGCCTGCGCCGGATGGGGGAGCCCGACCGGATCCACCACCGTCGCCGGACGACCCGGCCGCGGCGAGTGGTCCTGCTCGTCGACGTGTCCGGCTCCATGGGCGGGTACGCCGACGCGCTGCTGCGCCTCGCGCACCGGATCGTCGCGGCGGGCCCCGGCGTCGAGGTGTTCAGCCTCGGCACCCGCCTCACCCACCTGACCCGGGCCCTGCACCGGCGCGACCCCGACCGCGCGATCGCGGCGGCCGGCGACGTCGTACCGGACTGGTCGGGCGGGACCCGACTCGGCGAGACGCTGCAGGCCTTCCTCGACCGTCACGGGCAGCGGGGCATGGCGCGGGGGGCCGTCGTCGTGGTGTTCAGCGACGGCTGGGAGCGGGGCGACCCCCAGCTGCTCGGCGAGCAGGCGGCCCGGCTGCACCGGCTCGCACACACGGTCGTGTGGGTGAACCCGCACCGCGGCAAGGACGGCTACGCCCCCGTCCAGCAGGGCATCGTCGCGGTCCTGCCGCACGTGGACCACTTCCTCGCCGGCCACTCGCTGGCGACCTTCGCCGAGCTGACGGAGGTGTTGGCCCGTGCGTGAGGTGCTGCCCCAGCTGCTCGCCTGGTGGGAGGCCGGCGAGACCGTCGGCATGGGTACGGTCGTCGCGACCTTCCGTTCCGCACCACGTCCGCCGGGCGCCTCGATGCTGGTGGGGCCCGACGCGTCCGCGGTCGGCTCGGTCTCCGGCGGCTGTGTCGAGGGCGCCGTCTACGACCTGGCCCAGGAGGTCACCGGCTCGGGGGTGCCCCAGCTGCACCGCTACGGCGTCTCCGACGACGACGCCTTCGCCGTCGGCCTCACCTGCGGAGGCATCCTCGACGTGTACGTCGAGAAGGTCAGTCGCGAGACCTTCCCCGAGCTCGGCGAGATCGCCGCCGACATCGACGCCGGCCGTCCGGTCGCGGTGGCCACCGTCGTCGAGCACCCCGACCCGTCGTACGTCGGCCGGCGGGTGGTCGTCCGTCCCGACACCGCGGCGACCGGCAGCCTCGGCAGTGACCGGATCGACGACGCGGTCCGCGACGACGCGCTCGGGCTGCTCGCCTCCGGCCACCACGGCACGCTCTCCTACGGCCCCGACGGAGAGCGCCGCGGCGAGGGCATGCGGGTCTTCGTGTGGGCCTTCGCCCCGGCGCCGCGGATGCTGGTCTTCGGTGCGATCGACTTCGCCGCTGCCGTCGCCCGCGTCGGGGCCTTCCTCGGCTACCGCGTCACCGTGTGCGACGCCCGCCCGGTCTTCGCCACCACCAGCCGGTTCCCCGGCGCCGACGAGGTCGTCGTCGACTGGCCGCACCGCTACCTCGCCGCCGAGCAGGAGGCCGGCCGGATCGACGGGCGCACGGTCATCACCGTGCTGACGCACGACCCGAAGTTCGACGTCCCGCTGCTCGAGGTGGCGCTGCGCCTGCCCGCCGTCGGTTACGTCGGCGCGATGGGCTCGCGTCGTACCCACGACGACCGCACCGACCGCCTCCGCGAGGCGGGCCTGGGCGAGGAGGAGCTGGCCCGCCTGCACAGCCCGATCGGCCTCGACCTCGGCGCGCGGACGCCCGAGGAGACGGCGATCAGCATCGCCGCCGAGATCGTCGCGGGTCGCTGGGGCGGCTCGGGGGAGCCGCTCGCCGAGCGGGCCGGCCGGATCCACGCCTGACCACCTCCGGAGGGGAGTGAGCGCCGTCACACCCCGGGAGTACTGTGCTGGACATGGACGAGCTCCTGGAGCGGCGCCGAGCGGCACTCTCGGCCTGGACCACCTTCGTCGAGGACGGCGACCGGGCGGCGCCCCGCGTGCGGCCCGAGATCCGCGACAGCTGGGAGCGCTCCGGTGCCTCGGTCGCCCGCGACGTCGGGCACGCCCCGCTGGCCGACGAGTCGGAGACCCGGTCGTTCTGGCAGGGCTCGCCCCTCCAGGTCGCGGTCGAGCGGGTCGAGGAGGAGCTGCGTCGTACCGCTGAGGACGGCGACCTGGTCCTCGCCGTCACCGACCCCGACACCCGCGTCCTGTGGACCTACGGCGGCCGGGTCATGCGCCGCAAGGCCGAGAGCGTGAACTTCGTGATGGGCGGGCGCTGGGACGACCGGTCGGTCGGCACCAACGCCCTCGACCTCGCCAACCGGCTCGACCGCCCGGCGATGGTGTTCAGCGCCGAGCACTACGCGCCGATCGTCCACAACTGGGTCTGCTGGGCAGCGCCGCTCCACGACCCGGTCAGCGGCGCCAAGCTCGGCGTCCTCGACATCTCCACGACCTGGGAGCGCACCCACCCGATCGGTCTCGCCACGGCCCGCGTCCTGGCCCGCCTCGTCGAGCAGGCGCTGCCCCGCACCCAGCAGTACGTCCGCGAGGCCGAGCCCGGCGACGAGCTCGTCGAGCCCGGGCTCGTCCTCAGCCTGCTCGGCACCGCCGAGGCCCACGTCGACGGCCGGCGATTGCTGCTGAACCGCCGCCAGACCGAGATCCTCGCCCTCCTCGCCCTCCACCCCGACGGCCTCTCCCTCGACCAGCTCCACGCCATGCTCTACGGCGACCACGCCGTCACCTTCTCGACGCTGAAGGCCGAGGTCTCCCACCTCCGCCAGGCCCTCGCCGGCCAGCTCGCCTCCCGCCCCTACCGGCTCCTCATGCCCATCGCCACCGACGTCGACCACGTCCTCGGCCTGCTCCGCCGCGGCGAGGTCGCCCACGCCGTCGAGGCCTACGGCGGCGACCTCCTCCCCGGCACCGAGAGCCCCGCCCTCGTCGAGATGGGGGAGTACGTCGCCGTCGCCGTCCGCGAGGCCCTCCTCGCCGACCCCCAGCCCGACGCCGTCCTCGACTACATCGAGCGGGCGCCCTACGACACGGCGGTGCTGGAGGCCTGCCTGCTGCGGCTGGACGCGGAGGGGCGGGCGCACCACTCCGCCGTACCGCTGCTCAAGGCGCGGTTGGCGATCGCGGACGCCTGACCTCAGCTCGGTGGTTGAGGTGCGAGCGCAGCGAGCCTCGAAACCTCTGGCCGTGGTGCTGGGACTTGCCGGAGGGCTTGGGTCGGTCGGTGGTCGGGTTCTCAAGCGGCAGCGACGAGGGAGCTGGGAGCGGGGCTGGGTTCGCTCGTCGGGTGCGGTCCGAGCGGGGTTCTTCGTTGGTCGAGGAGGTCGCGCAGCGACCGTCTCGAGACCCCTGTGGATGGTGCAGAGAACTGG
>NZ_LMIT01000015.1:369155-369674 GCF_001428825.1 Nocardioides sp. Root240
CACTCGTTCGACAGCAGCNCGCTGCGGTGACCGTGCGACGCGAGGCCCTGAACGAGGAGTGGCAGGGCATCGTCGAGTGGGCCGAGGTCAACGTCGTCGACTCGCTCGAGGGGGCGGCGACGATCGCGGAAGGCTCCCACCTCGACACCGGCGTCCCGATCGCCGGCCCGGGTGCACCACTCGTGTCGGAGTTCGCGCTGATGGAACTCATCGCGGTCCTGGGCCGCACCCCGGACGGCGGGCGCGCGTACGTCGGGCGGGTCCTGGAGTGTGCCTGGCGGCTGCCTGAGACCTTCGCCCAGGTGATGGCAGGGCGGGTGGAGCCGTGGCGGGCCGAACGGGTCGCGGACNCATGTGGATCACCAGCTCGCGATCGCGGTCGGGCACGTGACCTGGGCGTTGATCGAACGCCTCGTCACCGAGGCGATCATCCGGTTCGACCCCGAACGCGCCGAAGCGGACCGTCAGAAGGCTGCTGATCAGCGGCACTTCGACATCGGCGAGGTCACCGCGGAAGGG
>NZ_LMIT01000015.1:369761-369873 GCF_001428825.1 Nocardioides sp. Root240
GGCCCACAACCTGGGTCAGCTCGGCGACGACTCGTCGCTCGACGTCCGCCGCTCCAAGGCCGCAGGGGTGATTGCCCGTCGTGACCTGATGCTCGACCTCGAGATCGACGAC
>NZ_LMIT01000015.1:369901-385958 GCF_001428825.1 Nocardioides sp. Root240
TCGGTCAGTGCCGAGCAGATCAAGGAGTGGCTCCAAGCCCCCGGCACGAGCGTCGTCGTCCGGCCGGTGATCGACCTGGCCGACTGCATCCCCGTGACCGCCTACGAGATCCCCGACCGTCACCGGCGGCGGGTCGAGCTCCGCGACCACACCTGCAGGTTCCCCCACTGCACCCGGCCAGCAGCCAGGTGCGACCTCGACCACGCCACCCCGCACAACAAGGGCGGGCCGACGTGTCCGTGCAACCTCGTCCCCCTCTGCCGGCGCCATCACAGGGCCAAGACGCACTCCGCCTGGGACTACGAGGTCACCAGCCCCGGCCACTACCAGTGGACGAGCCCGACCGGCCTGACCTTCACCGTCACCCCCGACCGATAGCGACCCAGCCCCGCACCCCGTCCAGCGGCGGGGTCAGCGGCGCGCCCGCCAGCCCATCAGGACCGCCGAGGTGAACGCTCCGAGCGTGCCGAGGACCTCGTCGCCGAGCGTGTCCTCGTACGCCGTGTCGAGCTCCGTGCCCTGCCGGATGAACGTGAACCACTCGCCGAGCTCCCAGCCGATGGCGAGCACGGCGCCGATGCCGGTCACCGCGACCACGACCACCCATGGCGGGCCGAGGTGATCGGCGAGGAGCAGGCCGATGCCGCCGCAGAGCAGCGCCCAGTTGGCGTAGTGGTTGGCGTCGTCCCACCACACGACGGCGTCGTAGAGGTCGAGGCTGTTGCCGGTCACGTCGATCAGGAACGGCAGCATCACCAGCGCGAAGGCGCCCCACGGGACCGCCCCACCCGATCCGGTACGACGCGCGTGCAGCCACCACACGGCCGGCACCACCAGCATCATCACCGGGTAGGCCACCAGGCGGGCGCCGAACGCCTTCCCCTCGAACTGGTCGATGCCGGGGACGAAGGTCGCGACGGCCAGCTGTCCGACGGTCAGGGCGAGGACGAGGGCGGGCCACAGGGCCGGCCATGGGGGAGTTCGCTTCACGGGCCGAAGCCATAACACGGCCCCGTCGGGTTGGCAATGCCTGAATGAGAGGTCTCACCAAGGAGCGTGGTGCGTCCTAGGGTCGAGCCGGGTCCTGTGGGGGGACCCGTTGCTCGGCGTCTCCCTCGCTGGGCATGGGCACTCGGGTGGCCGCACAACCGAGTCATGGGGGCTTTTCACATGCGTGGCCTGCGTTTTCTCCTCGTCAGTGCAATGGCAGCGGCGGGGTTGACCGTCGCCACGACTTCTCCGGCTCTCGCAGCCGATGCGTCCGTCAGCTCGTTCTCCCAGTGCACCAACGGCAGCGGTACGTCAGTCGTGTGCACCAACTGGACGAACGGCTCGATCCAGGGCAGCAATTCGCACTACCGCGAGGACGACGTGGTGCCGCAGCGCGCGGTCATCACGATCCCGGCGGACAGCGCAGTGCACACGCTGTACTTCAACTTCCAGGACCGCAAGGGCAGCGTGCACGCGTACGACTCACTCGGGACCTGGAACAAGACGGTGACCGGAGGGAATCCCTGTCAGGGCCTGGCCGCCGGCCTCTGTGCCGGCACCCCCTCGACGTGGCTGATGGCCGAGGACAGCACCAACGTCCCGCCCTCCGCCGCGGGGATCTCGCAGATGCCGAAGAACCACGACCTGCCCGACGCCGACCGCCAGTGGACGATGTACGGCGGCGTCCTGGTGGGCGACACGGTCGGCCCCCACTCCTCGCCGGCAGCCGGTGACGACCTGGTCAGCGTGAGCGTCTCGTTCCGCAACCCCACCCCTGGAACCGCCAGCACCGCGGTGCTGCTGTTCGGCGGCCACCTGGCGGTCGGCGGCCCGAACACGCACGAGCGTGCGTGGGGTGAGAACCTCGGCGCCAGCAGTGTCTCCGGCGGCCCGTACGCGTTCAAGCTCGACAAGATCGACAACACGACCATCGGTGCCACGGCGAACAGCATCCAGGCCGGATCGACCGCCCCGCTGGCTCCGGCGGCCTTCGCGATCACCAAGACGGCGAGCACCACGACCGCCACCACCGGCCAGCAGGTGACCTACACGATCACCGTCAAGAACACCGGCGGACTGGCCGGTTCGACGACCTTCACCGACGACTTCGCCGACAGCATCACGCCGTCTGCGGTCACGCTGAACCCGAGCTCGGCCGGCAGCTGCAGCCCGGCCACCGTCTCGGGCAACAAGGTCCTCAGCTGCACCACGATGAGCATTCCCGCGGGCGGTCAGCAGACCTTCACCTACACGGCGAACATGCCGGACTCCTTCACCGGGGCGTCCGGCACCGACGGCTGTGCCGCGGGCCGCTACGCGGTCAAGAACACCGCCACCTTGGCGGCGGGAGCCGGCAGCGCGTCGGCCACGGTCTGCGTGAGCGCGGCGTCCCAGTTCACGATCACCAAGGCCGTCCCGTCGACCACCGTGAACGCCGGTGCGCCGGTGACCTACACCGTCACCGTCAAGAACACCGGGACCGCGGCCGGCTCGACCGGCTTCACCGACAACTTCGACGACCGGCTCTCGCCGAGCACCGCGACCTCGAACCCGGCGGGCAACAACTGCGTCCCGACCACGTCGGGGGACAGGGTCTTCACCTGCACCACCAAGGTCCTCGCGGCCGGTGAGAGCCAGACCTTCACCTACACCGCGACCATGCCCGCCACCTTCAGCGGCGTCCCCGGCACCGGTGGCTGTGGTGCCGGGCGGTACCCCGTCGGCAACACGGCGACGCTGTCGGGCACCGGCGGCGCCTCGTCCACGGTGACGATGTGCGTGCTCGCGGCGCCGACCTTCAAGGTCACCAAGACCGCCGACGACGTGACGGCCGACCCGGGACAGTCGATCACCTACACGATCGTGGTCGAGAACACCGGCAACGCCGCTGGCTCGACGTCGTGGAAGGACGACTTCGACGACCGGCTCTCGCCCAGCACCGCCACGTCGTCGCCGACCGGCAACGACTGCACGGCGACCGCGCCGGGCGGCAACAAGCTGTTCGACTGCACGACGGGCACGATCCCGGCCGGCGGCCAGCAGAAGTTCGTCTACACCGCCACCATGCCGAGCAGCTTCAGCGCAGGCTCGGGGACCGGCGGCTGCCCGACGGGCGCGTACCCGCTGCCGAACTCGGTGGTCCTGGCCAACCAGGCCACGAGCAGCGTCACCGTCTGCGTCGGGGCCCTGGCCAACTTCACCATCGCCAAGAGCGTGGACAACGCGACGCCGGTGCCGGGTGGCACGGTGACCTACACCGTCGTCGTCAAGAACACCGGTGCCGCTGCGGGCTCGACCAGCTTCACCGACGACTACGACGACCGGATGGGCATCACGCTGCCGGCGGGCGCCAGCTGCACCGTCGGAACCGGTACGGCGGCCGGCACCTTCACCTGCCAGACCGGCACCGTCGCAGCCGGTGGTCAGGTGACCTTCACCTACACCGGCGTCGTCCCGGCGACCTTCGGCCCGACGTCCGGCACGGACGGTTGCGCCAGCGGCACGTACCCGATCGCCAACACGGCCACGCTGGCGTCCGGCCCCAGCGCGGGCGCACGGCTGTGCGTCGCCGCTTCGCCGGCGTACGCGATCAACAAGTCGGTGGATGACGCGACCGGTGTGCCGGGCCAGGTGGTCACCTACACGATCACGGTCAAGAACACCGGCACGGCCGCCGGTACGACGGGCTTCGTCGACGACTTCGACGACCGGGTCACCCCGGCCGGCATCGTGATCGCCCCGAGCACCGGCTCCTGCTCGATCACCAGCGGCAGCAACCGGACCCTGTCCTGCAGCACCGGCGTGATCCCGGCCGGCTCGCAGCAGGTGTTCACCTACAGCGTGACCCTGCCGCCGGCGTACGCCGGAGCGACGGGCGGCGGCACGTGCGCCCCGGGCACCTACCGGGTCGCCAACAGTGCGACGCTCACCGGCAGCACCACCCCGGCAGCGGTCGACGTGTGCGTGACCGCGGCGCCGTCCTTCCTCGTCGCCAAGTCCGTCGACAAGACCTCGCCGAAGCCGGGCGACACCGTGACCTACACGATCAAGGTGACCAACAACGGCACGGCAGCAGGCTCGACGACCTTCGTCGACGACTACGACAACCGCCTCTCGCCCAGCACGGCGGTGTCGCTGCCGGCCGGCAACAACTGCTCGCCGTCGGCGGGGACCTTCTCCTGCACGACGGGCACCATCTCGTCGCTGGGCCAGCAGACCTTCACCTACACGGCGACGATCCCCTCGACCTTCAGCGGGTCGGGCGGTGACGGCACCTGCGCCGCGGGGACCTACCGGATCCGCAACGACGTGACCCTGGCCAACAACGCCACCGACGCCGTCGTGCTCTGCGTGGCCGCCAAGCCGGACTTCGTGGTCGACAAGACCGTGAAGACCGACGGCCACGTGGATCCGGGCGACACGGTCGAGTACACGATCAAGGTGACCAACAACGGCGACGCGGCGGGCTCCACCACGGTCGTCGACGACTACGACAACCGCCTCGACCCGACCCAGCCGACGGGCTGCACCAAGGCGAGCGGCAAGCTCACCTGCACCACCGGAACGATCGCGGCCGGCGGCAGTGAGTCGTTCGTCTACACGGCGGTGCTCCCGACGTCCTTCACCGGTACGCCGGGCACGGGCACCTGCCAGCCGGGCGAGTTCCAGGTCGCCAACAGCGTGACCGTCACCGGCACGACGGCGGCCGACGCCGTCGACGTCTGCGTCCCGGCCGCTCCCGCCTTCGACGTGACCAAGACGGCGAGCTCGACCCGCGTCGACGCCGGCGGTGCGGTGACCTACACGATCAAGGTCAAGAACACCGGTACGGCGCCGGGCAGCACCCAGGCGGTCGACAACTTCGACGACCGGCTCGACCCGCCCACCGCCACGTCTGTCCCGGCCGGCAACGACTGCGCACCGACGACCGTCGGCGGCGACGAGCAGTTCCGCTGCCCGACGGCGGTCCTGGACCCCGGCCAGTCGCAGACGTTCACCTACACGGTCCTGATGCCGGCGAGCTTCGCCGCCGGAGCGGCCACGGGCAGCTGCCCGAACGGCAGCTTCGCGGTCGTCAACTCCGTGCAGGTGACGGGTGACAGCGACGCGGTGACCGTGTGCGTCGCGGCCGCTCCGGCCTTCACCGTCACCAAGACCGCGAGCAGCCCGGTGGCCTCGCCGGGCGGTTCCGTGGACTACGTCATCACGGTGCGCAACACCGGCACCGCGGCGGGTTCCACGACCTTCACCGACGACGCGGAGGCCACCATCGGTGGCGCTCCGGACGGCTGCGCACTGGTCGCCGGGCACCACCTCGACTGCACGACCGGCGTCCTCGCCGCGGGTGCGAGCGCCGAGTTCCGCTACACCGCCACGGTGCCGGCCACCTACACCGGGGACCCGGACGCCACGGCGTGCAACCCGCCGGCGTACCCGGTCCGCAACACCGCGACGCTCGCCAACGGCACCCAGGCGCGGACCGTGGTCTGCGTGGGTGCGGCGCCGGCGTTCAGCGTCACCAAGGCCGTCGACGACGCGCTGGCCGACCCGGGCCAGACCGTGCGCTACACGATCACGGTGACGAACAACGGCACCGCCTCGGGCTCGACCACCATCGTCGACGACTACGACAACCGCCTCGACCCGAGCGTCCCGGCGGGCTGTGACAAGACCGGCGGCACGCTGGTCTGTGCGACCGGCGTCCTGGCGGCGGGCGCGTCGAAGACCTTCGAGTACGACGCGAAGCTGCCGGCGACCTACAGCGGCGACTCCGGTGTGGCGCCGTGTGGCCCCGGCGAGTACGGCGTGGTCAACAAGGTCCGGATCGGTGGCAACGAGGTCGCCTCCCGCACGGTCTGCGTCCCCGCCGCGCCGAAGCTCGGCGTCACCAAGACCGTGAGTGACCAGACGCCCGACCCGGGCGAGACGGTCACCTACACGATCACGGTGGGCAACACCGGCTCCGTGGCTGGCAGCACGTCCTTCACCGACGACTTCGACGACCGGCTCTCGCCGAGCACGCCCGACGGCTGCACGAAGGCCGACGGCAAGCTGAGCTGCACGACGGGCTCGATCCAGCCCGGTGCGACCCAGGTCTTCACCTACACCGCCACGATGCCGAACTCCTTCACCGGCGCCGCCGGCGGCGGGGGCTGCCCGGGCGATGCCTACCCGGTCGGCAACAGCGTGGTGATCACCGGTGGCGGCCACGCCGAGGTCACCGCATGCATCACGGCTCGTCCGGACGTCGTGCTGACGAAGGCGTCGTCGGTCGACGTACGGCCCAACGGCGACCAGGTGCTGACCTACACGCTCACCTGGACCAACAACGGCGCGGCCGAGGCCAACGGCACCGTCCTGACCGACGCACTGCCGGCCGGCACCGGGTTCGTCTCCTGCACCGGTGGCTGCTCGGTCGGCGGCTCGCCGGCGACGGCCACCTGGCAGGTCGGCACCATCGCGCCGCGCGGCGGCACGGGATCGGTGACGCTCGTGGTCAAGGTGACCAACAATGCGCTCTGCACCGTCCCGAACCAGGCGAGGATGCAGGTCACGCCGACCGTCCAGGTCAGCTCCAACCAGGTGTCCGACAACGTCACCCCGCAGGCCGACCCGAGCAGCGGCAAGGCGAACGGTGAGGCCATCGGCCTGGAGGTGAGGTCCTCGGGCCTGCTGACGCTGATCACCGGCCTGCTGCAGGCGATCGTCCGCGACAAGGTGACCGCCGACTTCAGCAACGCGGTGAGCAGCCAGTCCGGCGTCGGTGGTCCGACCACCGACAGCGACTCGGTGCTCGCGCTCAAGCTGCCGGCGAACGGATCGGTCCTCTCGGCCGGCGTCCTCACCACGACGAGCGCCAGCACCGTGACGGCCGCTCCTGCCGAGGCGCGGCAGACTACGACCGCCGAGGTCGCGGGCGTCTGCCTGGTCCCGGTCGCCGGGGTCTGCACGGTGGAGACAGGCACGGTACGAGCGGTCGCCTCGACCACGGCCAACGGCGGCTACGCCACGGCCAGCTCGACCGGCTCGGCGATCCAGAGCCTGAAGGTGCTGGGCCTCGACACCCCGGTCAACCTCGACCAGACGACGACGATCCCGCTCAACGCGGCGGTGTTCGGCAAGAACAGCTACGTCGCGATCAACGAGCGCACGTCCGCGACGGGCCTGAAGCAGGGCAAGTACTACGCCGACCAGGGCGTCACGATGATCCACGTCAAGATCACCGGGCTGCTGCTCGGGGTCCAGGCCGTGGAGATCAAGGTGGCGTCGGCGACGGCGCACAGCGAGTTCCTGCAGACCCCGCTGTGCGGCAACCAGCCGAACCGTTCCGTGAGTGGGCACGCCTTCAACGCGCGCCTCTTCACCGGTCCGCTGCTCGCCGACCTGACCCTGGGCTACACGCAGATCGCGCCGCTCGGCGGAGCGGAGACGGAGCACATCGCGGGGGTGGCGCTGCCGAACAACGCCAACATCGTGGGTGCGCAGGTCGCCGACAGCGCCAGCACCGGCTCGCTGAACTCGTCGGGCAGCACGGCCCGCAGTTGGGCGGAGATCGCCGGCGACGGCACCCGCCCGGTGTGCGTGCTGAGGACCGGGGTGACCTGCGTCGTCAGTGCCACGGTGATCAGGTCCGAGGCCAGGTCCAACGCCGGGCCGACCGGATCGACGTCCACCGACACCGGTACGACGCTCGTCGGCCTGAACCTGCTCGGGGTCATCCCGATCCAGGGGACACCTGCGCCCAACACGACGCTGGCCCTGCCCGGCATCGGGTTCATCGTCCTCAACGAGCAGTTCTGCGACGGGGGCGGCGCGGCCAGCCACTCGTGTGCCGGGACGCCCCACAGCGGCATCACGGTGCGCGCGGTGCGGGTCGTGGTCACCCTCGCCAACAACCTGCTGGGGCTCACCCCGGGCGTGGAGCTGGTCGTGGGCGAGGCCCACGCCGACTCCTCCTTCGGATGATCCTTCGCTGAGCCGCAGCCCCGTCCCCGGCTGCGTCCTCGGACGAGTCCCGCCGAGCGGCATGATGCCGACCGGCGGGACTCGTTGCGTCGTACGGTCGCGCCATGACCGCCCACGACGACATCGCCGCGATCACCCGGTTGAAGTACCGCTACCTCCGCTGCCTCGACACCAAGCAGTGGGACGACTTCGCCGAGTGCTTCGCCGGCGACGCGACCGCCGACTACAACGGCCTCGTGTTCGACGACCCGGTCTCCCTCGTCGCCTACATGCGCAGGAACATGGGGGAGGGCGTGCTCACGATGCACCAGGCCCACCACCCCGAGATCGACCTCGACCCCGAGGACCCGGACCGTGCCACCGCGACCTGGTACCTCCACGACAAGGTCGTCGTCGATGCCCACCGCTTCGCCCTCGAGGGCGGTGCGATCTACGGCGACACCTACGTCCGGACGACGGAGGGCTGGCGGATCCTCCGCACCGGCTACCGGCGGACCTTCGAGATGACCTGGAACCTCGACGAGCCCGGCGCCGTGAAGGTCGCCGGGCCCGAGGTGCGCTCGCGCTTCTGAGTGCCGGCTCCGATGCCGTCGGCCGCGCCGGTGACGACGGCGACCCGGCCGTGCAGGCGGCCGATCACAGGACGCCCGTCCGCGCGAGGAGCTCGCGGGCGTCGGCGCTGCCGTCGAGGCCGCGGGTGGTGCGTCGCGTCGTCCGCCAGCCGCCGTCGGTGCGGACCAGCTCGAAGTGGTTCGCGCCGATCCGGGCCGGGAACACCTTGCCGTGGTGGCGCACGAGCAGGACCGACTCGCAGACGGCGACGGCACGGTCGCCGTCGACCGTGACGTGGGCCGGGCCGAGGAAGTGGCTGCTGCCGTTGCCGATCAGGCCTTGGTGGGCGTCCGAGCGGACCATCGCCTCGACCTCGGCTCGGCTCCCCATGAAGATCTCGTCGACGTCGTAGACGCCGTCCTCGGTCCACAGGTCCGCGACCCGCTCGGCCTCGCCGGCGTCGACCAGGGGACCGTACGACGCGATCAGCTGCGTGATCGCCTGGACGTCCTCCAGGCGCTGCAGGCGCTCCTCGATGCTCACTGCTGCGCCTCCTGCGTCCCGAGGCCGGCCAGGTCCGCCAGCGCGGCGAGCTGGTCGACGTAGTGGTCCGCCGAGGTGGCGGTGATGTGCACGTTCACAACGGTCGCGCCGGCGGCGAGGGTGCGGTCGAGCGCGCGGCGGGTCCGGTCCGGGTCGCCGAGCGGGTCGACCGGCCGACCCGCACCGAGGACGACCTCGAAGCCGTCGGGCAGCGGCGCCTGGTCGAGCATCGCGCGCAGCCTGTCGTGGGGGAGGCCGAAGGGCACCCAGCCGTCACCGTGCTCGCGGGCGCGGCGCAGGCTGCGTGGCGTGTAGCCGCCGATCCAGAACGGCACCCGGGCCTGCACGGCGTGCGGCTCGACGACCACGTCGCCGAACGGGAACCGCGGGCCGTCGTACACGGGGGTGGGGGTGGACAACGCGGCCCGCAGTGCCGGCAGCGCGTCGTCGGCGACGGCCCCGCGGCCGGCGTACTCGGCACCGAGGAGCTCGAACTCCTCCTCGATCGAGCCGACCCCCAGGCCGAGCACCAGCCGACCGCCGCTGAGCAGGTCGAGGGTGCCGTAGCGCTTCGCGATGGCGAGCGGGTGGTGGTAGCCGAGGACCAGGACCTGCGTGACCAGCCGGATCCGGTGCGTGCGCGCGGCCAGGTGGCTCAGCGTCGCCAGCGGGTCCCAGTAGGTCCCGCCGCGCTGCGCGGCGATCTCCGTGGGCACGGCGACGTGCTCGGAGCAGGTCAGGTGGTCGAGGCCCAGGCGGTCGGCCGCCTCGGCGATCGCGACCAGATCGGCCGGCCCCGCCGTGCGCTCCCAGTCGTCGAAGAAGCCGGGCAGGGCGGTGACGATCGGGCTGGTGATGCCGACGCGCATGGGTGCTCCTCGCTGTCGCGGACCGGGCCTCCATCCAAGCCGCCGGCGGCCCCCCACGGTCGGTTTCGGTCCCGCTGACCGGAAGTAGAATTCATTTCAGAAATGGCTTCCGCTCGTCCGGGACCGGTGTTACGGTCGTCACTAGAATTCATTTCAGTTTTGATCCGGGGAGGTCGCCATGTCGTTGCTGACGATGGAGCAGGAAGAGGTCCGGACCGGTACGGCGACGCGTGAGCTGCCACCGTCGATGGTCGAGCGGATGACGCTCATCCTCGACCTCTTCGGCGAGCGTGACACCTGGCTGACGCTCGAGGAGATCGCCCGCACGACGGGCCTCCCGCGCTCCACCGCGCACCGGATCCTCGACCAGCTGGTCCGCCTCGAGTGGCTCGAGCACGCCTCCTTCGGCTACGGACTGGGCCGCCGCTCGCTGGGACTCGGCGGCGGCACGGCCGACCACGCCGAGCTGAGGTCGGCCGCGTCGCCGTACCTCCACGACCTGCTGCTGCGCACCGGCGCCGTCATCCACCTCGGCGTCCTCGAGGGCTCACGGGTGCACTACCTCGACAAGCTCGGTGGCCGGTTCGCCGCCACCGTCCCCTCGCGCGTCGGCGGCTTCGCGCCCGCCCACTGCACCGGCCTCGGCAAGGCGATGCTCGCGTGGCTCGAGCCCGAGCACGTCGACGTGCTGGTCGGCGACGAGCTGCGCCCGCGCACCGCCGCCAGCATCTCCGGCCTCGACGCCCTCCACGGCGAGCTCGCCCGGATCCGCTTCCGCAGCGGCCTCGCCCTCGAGCGCGGCGAGTGCTTTCCCGAGATCGCCTGCGTCGCCGCCGCGATCCGCGGCCCCCGCGGCCCGATCGGCGCGATCTCCATCGTCGCCGGCGCCGGTACGGCGCTCGAGCGCGTGGCCCCGCTCGTCGTCGACGCCACCCGCCGGATCGCCGAGGACCTGTTCCCCGACGTCGACCCGCAGTCGCGCCGGCTCCACGTCGTGGATTGATGGGAGTTTCACCGGCCGGCCGGTGAAACTCCCGCGCTTGGACGACGAAACTCACGCCTGGACGATGAAGCTTCGTCGTCCAAGCGTGAGTTTTCTCGTCCAGGGCGTCAGTCAGGAGTCGTGCGGGACCAGCATCCGCATGACCTTCTCGGTGCCGGCGACCAGCCGAGCCCGGTCCGCGGTCGACCGCATCTCGACGACCTTCTCGTTGCCGGAGACCACGTGCACCGGTCCGTTCGGCAGCGCGGCGAGTCCCTCACGCGCGACGTCGGCCGGCTCGGAGACATGCAGGCCGGGGACGTCGAAGTTCAGCCCGGCGCGCTCCATGGCGGGGGTCCGGGTCACGCCGAGGACCAGCTCGAGGACGTCGACGCCGTGCTCGCGCAGCTCGGCCCACAGGCCTTCGGCGAAGATCCGGCCAAAGGCCTTCACGCCGCCGTACACGCCCTCGGTGGAGGTGCCGACGTACCCGGCGAGCGAACCCACGAGGAGGATGCCACCGCGACCACGATCGCGCAGCGGGACGGCGTAGTGGTGCACCAGGGCGAGCATCGCGGTGATGTTCAGGTCGATGACCGAGCCGAAGCCGTCGAGGGTGCCGCGGGTGAACGCGCGGCCATGCGTGTTGGCGCCGGCGTTGTAGACCAACAGGCCGACCTCGACGTCGGCGGTGGCGGCGGTGATCTCGCCGGTCGCGGCGGGGGAGGTGAGGTCGGTCGCGACGGTGCGCACCTCGACCCCGAGCTCCCGCATCCGTTGTGCTGTCTCCTCCAGCGGGCCGGGCTTGCGTGCGACCAGGACGAGATTGATGCCGGAAACCGCCAGTTCTCGGGCGAATTCCGCGCCGACCCCCTCGGAGCCACCGGCGATCACGGCCCACGGGCCGTAGCGGTCGAGATCAGTCATGGATGGCCTCCGGGTTGGTCCTGAGGGGATCGTCCGACTGCACGTCCAGCTCGCCCCGCACCGCAGCCTCGCGGATCGACGCGCGCAGCGCCGCACAACCCGCGAAGGCGTTGCGGTTGGGGCGCTCCGAGCGTGCGGGCGTCGTACGGCGCTCGATGCACCGTTCGAGGGCGGTGGCGTCCCACTGCAGGGTCGACTGGTCCCAGCTGCTCTTTCGGGCGAGCACCTCGGCCTCGCACGTCGTGCACGCGACGGGCTGCATCGGTGCGGCCTCGAGCCGCACGTCGGGCCGCACCGCGTTCACGACCGGCGCGCCGCGAGGTTCTGCTCGACCTCGGCCCGCCAGGCCTCGTTGGGCCGCGTGGTGTCGATCTCGAACTCGAACCGGTCGGTCATCTCGGCGCTCACGTCGGCCGCGTCGACGTAGAACTGCTGGTACCACCGCCGCAGCTGGTAGACCGGCCCGTCCTCCTCGCAGAGCAGCGGGTTGTCGATACGCGCCTTGTTCTTCCAGATCGCGACGTCCTGCTCGAAGCCGTACTTGATGAACGCGCCGGTCTTCGTCGCCATCAGGTCGGCCTCCTCGTCGGAGATCCCGTCCTTCTTCTCCACGATGATCCCGTACTGGAGCACGAAGGAGTTCTCGTCGACGGGGTAGTGGCAGTTGATCAGGATCGTGTCCACGTCGAGGTCCTCGTAGTGGTAGGTCACCTCGTCGATCATGAAGCTCGGCCCGTGGTACGCCGCCACGCTCGTCGTGCCGAGCACGGCCGGGTTGCTCTTCGACGGCCGTGGCGGGCGGACGTCCTCTCGGCCGTCGCCGTTCATGTACTGGTAGGCGCTGGTGCCCTCGAAGACGTTCTTGAAGTACGTCGGGAACGAGTAGTGGATGTAGAAGAAGTGCGCCATGTCCACGACGTTGTCGACGATCTCGCGGCAGTTGGCGCCCTCGATGACCGTCTCGTACCAGATCCAGTCGGTCCAGCGGTCGTCCTCGACCTGCGGGATGCGGGGGATCGTCACGTCGGCCGGCGGCGGGTTGCCCTCGGGATCGTTCCAGACGAAGACCATGCCGTCCTGGACCATCGTCGGCCACGCCGCCGTACGGGCGCGGAGCGGGACGCGCCGCGCGTACGGGATCTGCTTGCAGCGGCCGTCCCCGCCCCAGCGCCAGTCGTGGAACGGACAGGCGATCTCGTTGCCCTTGACCTCGCCCTGCGACAGGTCGCCGCCCATGTGGCGGCAGTAGGCATCGAGGACGTTGAGCTGCCCGTCCTCGCCGGAGAAGACGACCAGCTTCTGGCCGAACGCGTTGATCTGGTGGGGCTTCCCGTCCGCGAGGTCGCGGGCCAGGCCGAGGCAGTGCCAGCCGCGCGCGAACCGTCGCGGGCCCGCGTCCACCTCGATCCTCCGGACCTGGTCGTTGCTCGTCATGGCCCGAGTGTGTGACGGTCCGCGGGTTGGCCGCCGTTCGCGGTCCCACTCAGCGGTAGCCTGCAAGGGCTCCGGCGACCGGGTACCCGCAGGATGGGGAAGCGCCCGGCGGTGCCGGGCGATGTCGTGAGAGCAGGAGAGACAGCGTGCCGCGTATCGCCGAGGCCCGGCAGCCCGCCGAGCCCACCTCCGCGGAGCAGAAGGACCGCTACCGCCGGATCCTGCGTGCCGCCAGCAAGCTCGGTGCCGAGCACGGCCTCGAGCGGATGCAGATGAACGACGTGGCCAAGGAGGCCGGCGTCGCGATCGCCACGCTCTACCGCTACTTCCCCTCGAAGACCGACCTCTTCGTCGGCGTGCTGCACAGCCAGATCCAGCGGCTCAGCGACGCCGGCGACGGCGACGGCGTGGTCCCGTCCGCCCCGGCCGGCGAGCGGGCGGCGGCCGTGGCCGACGTACTCATCGGGGCGGGGCGTGGCATGCTCGCCCGCCCGCAGCTGGCGATGGCGATGCTGCAGGCCAACAATGCCGCGCAGCTGCAGGGCGGTCGCGAGTACACCGAGGCCAACGCCGCCTTCCACGGCGTCCTGCTGCGGGCCCTCGGTGTCGAGGAGCCCGCCGACGAGGACTTCCGGATGGTCCGGATCACCGAGCAGACCTGGTACGGCGTGCTCGTCTCGGTCCTCAACGGCGTGATCACCATCGACCAGGCCGACGCCGACATCCGGCTCGCGACGAAGCTCCTCCTCGGCCCCCGGTACGACGAGGAGGCGGGCTCGTGAACGGCACACCCCGCACGATCGTGGTCACCGGCGCGGCCTCCGGGATCGGCGCCACCACGGCCGAGCTGCTGCGTTCCCGCGGCGACCGCGTCATCAGCGTCGACCTGCGTTCGGCCGACGTGTGCGCGGACCTGTCGTCGCCGTCGGGCCGTGCGGACGCGGTGGCCGGCGTCGCCACGCTCGTGGGCGACGGAGTGCTGGACGGCCTGGTCACCTGCGCCGGCCTCAGCCGCGCCGGTGCCCGGCAGGTGAGCGTCAACTACTTCGGCACCGTCGACCTCGTCACCGGCCTGCGCCCGCTCCTCGCCCGCTCCGCCGCCCCGCGGGTGGCACTGGTCAGCTCGATCTCCTCGACCCAGCCGGCCGACGCCGCCGTCGTCGACGCCTGCCTCGCCGGATCCGAGCCCGACGCGCTCGCCGCGGCGGAGGCCGCCGTCGCGGCCGGCCGGCCGCACGAGATCTACGCATCCACGAAGGCCGCGCTGAACCGCTGGCTGCGTCGTACCGCTGTGTCGGAGGAGTTCGCGGCCGCGGGCATCGCGGTCAACGCGATCGCGCCCGGCGTCGTACTGACGCCCATGACGGAGGAGCTCGTCTCCGACCCGCAGTGGAAGGCGGTCATGGACGCCGCCGTCCCCATGCCCCTCAACGGCTACGCCCCACCCGAGGCGATCGCCCACGCCCTCCTGTGGCTGCTCGCCCCCGAGAACACCCACATGGCCGGCCAGGTCGTCTTCGTCGACGGCGGCGCCGAGGCGCTCACCGTCTGAAAGGGAGTTTCACCGGCCGGCCGGTGAAACTCATGCTTGGACGAGGAAGCTTCGTCGTCCAAGCATGAGTTTCGTCGTCCAAGCGATCACAGAGATGTCCGCTGCGCCTCCACAACCAGGTTCGGCGGCGTACCAGCCCACAGGCGTTGCGCTCGACCTCGCTTCCACACGTGGGGTCGCTCGAGCCTGAGGTCATGATCGAATATCTCGTGAATGGCAGTGGGATCTTGCTCCGTCGTGACGCCATCCGTGCGGGCGCCGACGACAACGCGCTCAAGCGCGCAGTCGATTCGTCGTTCCTCGTTCGGATGCGCCAGGGCGTCTACGTACTAGCTGCGGTGTGGGAGTCGTCCGATGCGCTCGAGCGCCATCGACTTCTCCTCGAGGGTGTCAGGATGCTGTACGGCGACGATGTCGCGGCGTCCCACATCAGCGCTTGTGTCGAGCAAGGTGGGCCGACGTGGGGGCTCGACCTGTCGCGCGTGCACCTCACCCACCTGTGGGGCAAGGGGGAGCGCTCGGTTGGCAAGGTCGTTCATCACCGTGGAGCTTGCATCGTCGGCGATGTCACTCGCGACGGCCATGGCTGGATCACGTCGCCAGCGCGGTCGGCGCTCGACACGGCTTGCCTGGTCAGTCAGGAGTCCGGCGTCGCAGTGGTCGACTGGTACCTGCAGACCGGGCTCGCAACGTTGTACGACCTGCTGCAGACCCACGCCCGGATGGTCGACTGGCCGGGCTCGCTCGGCCTTCATCGGGTTCTCGCGTTGGTCGACGGCAAGGCCGAGTCGGTGGGTGAGACGCGCGTGAGGCTGATGTGCCGAGCGCACGGTCTTCCGGCACCGACCCCCCAGTTCGAGGTTCGACACCCCAGCGGCCGGCTCGCAGGGCGCGTCGACTTCGCGTGGCCTGAGCTGGGTCTACTGCTGGAGTTCGACGGGATGGTCAAGTACCACCGTTATCGCCGGGCCGGCGAGACGATCGAGCAGATGGTGATCAGGGAGAAGCAGCGCGAAGATCTGTTGCGGGAACTGACCGGATGGACCGTCATCCGCATCACCTGGGCTGATCTCGCACACCCCGAGGCAACTGTCGCCCGCATCCTCCGCGCGATGAAGCTCGCCGCCTGACCGAGGTGCGTCATCGAACTGGGACGACAAAACTCATGCTTGGACGACGAACTTCGATGCTTCTGACTGATGTGTGGGTCAGGTTCGGCCGGGGAGTGCGGGTCGGTGGCGG
>NZ_LMIT01000016.1:0-49552 GCF_001428825.1 Nocardioides sp. Root240
CGTCCAAGCGTGAGTTTCCTCGTCCAAGCACGTGAGTTTCACCGGCCGGCCGGTGAAACTCACATCTGAGCTGTCGCCGCTCAGGCGATGATCCGCAGCGCTTCCGGCAACAGCTCGACCGTCAGCGGCGCACCCGAGGCGGGCAGCGGGGGGAGCGCCTCGCCGTCGGCGCCGACGGGGACGAGGCCGCCGCCTGCGTACGCCCCGGTCAACGTCACCCTGTGGCCGGTGTGGACCTTGACCTCGTCGAGGGCGACGTGGCCGCCGTCGTAGACCTTGGGCAGGGAGCGGATCAGGCCCGAGCGCGAGGCGGCCTCGATGACGATCACGTCGAGGAGGCCGTCGGAGACGGACGCGTCGGGCGCGATGGCCATGCCCTTGCCGTAGTAGCGCGAGTTCGCGACGACGACCGTTGCTGCGACGTGACGCGACGTGACGCCGTCGACCTCGAGGACGCAGTCCATCGGCCGGTACGTCGCCAGGGCGCGGACCGCGGCGACGGGGTACTGCAGCTTCGAGGGCAGCCAGTGGGAGCGGTCGACGATCTCGCCGGCGCGGGCGTCGACGCCGGCGTAGACGGAGCCGGCGACGACGTGCGTCGTACCGTCGCCCGACGTCGCGCGGAGCAGGTCGACCCGGCGTTCGGCTCCCTCGAGCAGCAGTGCGGCCTGCTCGGCCGTCGTGTGCGGGACGCCGAGCATCCGGGCGAAGTCGTTGCCCCGCCCCGCCGGTACGACGGCCAGCACCCCGTCGCGTGCGGCGACCGCACCGGCGACGGACGACAGCATCCCGTCGCCGCCGACCGCCACGACGACGGCGCCGGAGGCCACCGCGGCGTCCACCAGGGCGGGCGTCTCCGCGACCGAGGTCGTGTAGGTCACCTCGACCGTGGCACCGGCCTCGCGCAGCGCGCGGGTCAGCGGGACGACGACCTTCGGCGCGGCCCCGCCGCCCGAGCTCGGGTTGACGAGGAAGGCGAACGAGCGGGAAGCGACGCTCACGGGACCAGCACCCCCGGGTTGAGGATGCCGGTCGGGTCGACCGCCCGCTTGACCGCGCGCAGCACGGTGGCGCCGAGGTCGCCGATCTCGGCGGTGAGGTACGGCTTGTGGTCGGTTCCGACCGCGTGGTGGTGGGTGATCGAGGCGCCCGCGGCGACGATCGCCTCGCACGCCGCGGCCTTCGCGGGGAGCCAGGCGGCGAGCGGGTCCTCGCCGCCCGGGGCGGCGACGGTGAAGTAGAGGGAGCAGCCGGTGGCGTACACGTGCGACACGTGGCAGAGCACCATCGCGCCCGGCAGCGCGGCCTCGAGCGCGGCCTTCACGCGCGCGTAGAGGTTCTCGCGGTTGCTCCAGAAGGTGACCGTCTCGAGGGTCTCCACGAGGACGCCGTTGTCGAGCAGGCTGTCGCGCAGGTACGGCGCGTTGAACCGCCCGTGCGCCCAGGCCTCGCCCGGCCCGGTCCCCTGCGGCGCACCGCCGAGGGCGGTCAGCGCGGCGGTGACGGCGGCCTTCTTGGCGGCGACCGCGGCGGGCGTGCCCTCGTAGCCGACGATCATCAGGCAGTCGGGGTTCCCCTCCCCTCCGATCGCCTCCGGGTCGGCGAGGTTGATCGCGGTCTCGTTCTCGTCCGAGAGCCGGAGGACGGTCGGCAGCAGGTCGGACTGCGCGAGCGCGCGCATCGCGTCGGCGCCCGCGGCGAAGGACGACCAGCGCCAGCCCTCGTACTCCTTGACCTCCGGCAGCGGGCGGACCCGCACGGTGACCTCGGTGATCACGCCGAAGGCGCCCTCGGAGCCGAGGAAGAGCTCGCGCAGGTCGGGGCCGGAGGCGTTGGCGGGCGAGGCGCCGAGCCGGACCTCGCCGACCGGCGTGGCGACGCGCAGCGCGACGACCATCGCGTCGAACCGGCCGTAGCCGGCGCTCGACTGACCGCTGGAGCGGGTGGCGGCGAAGCCGCCGATGGTGGCGTACTCGAACGACTGCGGGAAGTGGCCGAGCATCAGGCCGTGGGCTGCGAGCAGCGCCTCGGCCTCGGGGCCGCGCAGGCCCGGCTCGAGGGTGGCGGTCGACGAGACCGGGTCGAGGGCGAGCAGCCCCCGCATCCGGCCGAGGTCGAGGGAGAGGATGCCGGCGAGGCCCGCCGGGTCGGCGACCAGGCCGCCGGTGACCGCCGTACCGCCGCCGAAGGGGACGACGGCGACCCGGTTCTCCTGCGCCCAGGCCAGGACGGCGACGACGTCGTCGTGCCCGCCCGGCCGGACGACGGCGTCCGGGGCGTCGCCGAGGTCGCCGCGGCGCTGCCGGAGCAGGTCGGGCGTCGACTTGCCGCGGGTGCGCAGGCGGCGCACCTCGTCGTCGGTGACGACGTTCTCCTCGCCGAGCAGCGCGCGCAGCCCGTCGACCTGCGCCGCGGAGAGCCGGGACGCCGGCACCACGACGTCCGCCAGGGCCGGGGTGTCCGCGATCGGGAACACCAGGCCGACGAGGTCGCGGACGCCGTCCGGCAGGCCGGACGCGAGGGCCGGGTCGCCCCACCGGGTGGCGGGCATCTCGGGCTGCAGGGCGGTGGGGTGCTCGGTCGTCATGTGTTACAGTGTGACACATGACGTCACATCGTCACAACCATGATCCGCGCGACGGCTACCTCGACGCCGCTCGCGAGTGCATCCTCGACGTCGGCTGGCGTCGTACGACGCTCACCGAGGTCGCCCGGCGGGCGGGGGTCTCGCGGATGACGATCTACCGCGCGTGGTCCGACATGCCGGCCCTCCTGGCCGACCTGATGACCCGCGAGTGGACCGGCCTGGTCACCGGGCAGGTCGACCTCTCCGGCGAGCCGACGCCGGTCCGGGTCGCCGACGCGATGACCGGATGCGTCGAGGCACTGCGCGACAACGAGCTGTTCACGCGGATCGTCGAGCTCGACCCCGAGCTGATCCTGCCGTACCTCCTGGCCCGCCGCGGCCGCTCGCAGGAGCTGGTCATCGGCGTCCTCGCGGCCGCGGTCACCGAGGGTCAGCGCCTCGGCACCGTCCGCGACGGCAACGCCGTCACCATCGCCCGCGGCCTGGTCCTCGCGGCCCACGGCTTCGTCCTCTCGGCCCACACGATGCTCGACGACGCTGTGGACACCGCAGCCCTCGACGCCGAGCTCCACCACCTCATCGTCCGGAGCCTCCAGCCATGAGCAACAGGATCACCGCCGGCCTCGTCGGCGCACCCACCGACGTCGACGTCGTCGTGGTCGGCCTCGGCGTCACCGGCGCCGGCGTCGCGCTCGACGCCGTCTCCCGCGGCCTCACCGTGCTGGCCGTCGACGCCCACGACCTGGCGTTCGGTACGTCGCGCTTCTCCTCGAAGCTGGTCCACGGCGGCCTGCGCTACCTCGCCTCCGGCCAGGTCGCCATCGCCCACGAGAGCGCCGTCGAGCGCGGCATCCTGATGGAGACCACCGCGCCGCACCTCACCCGTCCGATGCCGTCGCTGATCCCGCTCGCCGCCGGCGTCAGCAGGCCGATGGGCGCGCTCGCGGGCGCCGGCTTCCTCGGCGGCGACCTGCTCCGTCGCGCCGCGCGCACCAGCGCCGACACCCTCCCTCGGCCGCGCCGGCTGACCGCCGCCGAGACCCGTCGGCTCGCGCCGCCGCTGCGTGCCGACGGCCTCCGGGGTGGCCACCTGGGCTGGGACGGCCAGCTCGAGGACGACGCGCGCCTGGTCACCACCATCGCCCGTACGGCGGCCGACCGCGGCGCCGCGGTCCACACCCACGCTCGCGTCCTCTCAGCCACCGGGGTTTCGAGGCTCGCTGGCGCTCGCACCTCAACCACCGAGTTTTCCGTGGAACTGCGCGACGAGCTGACCGGCGAAACCCTCGACGTCACCTGCCGGACGGTCGTCAACGCGGCCGGCGTGTGGGCGGGCGACCTGGTCGACGACGTCCGCCTGCGCCCCTCGCGCGGCACCCACCTCGTGCTCCGCGCCGAGGCCCTGCCCCAGCTGTCCGTCGCCGTGTTCGCGCCCATCCCCGGCGAGACCAACCGCTTCGTGCTCGTGCTTCCCCAGCCCGACGGCCCGTTCTACGTCGGCCTGACCGACGAGCCCGTCGACGGCCCGATCCCCGACGTCGCCGAGCCGACCGAGGTCGAGATCGGCTTCCTGCTCGACGTCGTGTCGGCGTCCTTCGCCCGTCCGCTGCGCCGCTCGGACGTGGTCGGCGCCTTCGCCGGCCTGCGCCCGCTGCTCGACACGTCGTCGGGCGGCGACGACTCCACCGCGGACCTGTCCCGCAAGCACGCCGTCCTCACCTCACGCACCGGCGTCATCACCATCGTCGGCGGCAAGCTGACGACCTACCGCCGCATGGCCGAGGACGCGGTCGACGCCGCGGTCGCCTCCGCCGGGCTGGCCGCCGGGCCGTGCGTGACGGCCTCGCTGCCCCTGGCCGGTGCCGCGCCCCGATCCGCCCTGGCCGAGGAGGCCGCCCGCGCGTCCTCGCCCGGGCACGCCCGCCTCATCCGCCGGTACGGCGCCGACGCCGGGCTGGTCCTCGCCGCGTCCGTCGACGCCACCGGCTGGACCGAGGACGAGCTGCTCGCCACCATCCACCCCGACCTGTCCACCGTGTGGGCCGAGCTCTTCTTCGGCATCACCCACGAGGGCGCCGCCGACGTGGCGGACCTGCTCGACCGTCGTACCCGGATCGGGTTGGTGCCCGCCGACCGCGAGCTCGCCGTCGCTGCCGCCGAGGCGGCGCTGGAGTGCTGCAGGAATCCCCGCCGGAGCGGGGAATCCGACGCTTAGTGGCCGTTGCAACGGCCACCAAGCGCAAGAATCCCCTCCTAGGCGGGGATTCCTGCAGCAAGCGTCGATGAGTTTTCGCAGGCGCCCCGGTCCACCCATCAGGCACACTGGCCAGACACGGGGGCAGCGATGGGAATGACGGTGACCGAAGCGACCACGACGCACACGACGGCGAGCGACGAGCTGGCCGACTTCGACACCCTCACGGGGCGCTACCAGCGTGAGCTGATGGCGCACTGCTACCGGATGAGCGGGTCGGTGCACGAGGCGGAGGACCTGGTGCAGGAGACCTTCCTGCGCGCGTGGAAGGCGTCGGCGAGCTTCCAGGGGCGGAGCTCGGTGCGCACCTGGCTCTACAAGATCGCCACCAACGTCTGCCTGACCAACCTGGAGGCCAAGCCGCGCCGGCCGCTCCCGACCGGGCTCGGCACGGCCGACTCGGCGCCGTCCGACGAGCTGCTCGAGGACCACGAGGTCCCGTGGCTGGAGCCGATCCCGGACGCCGCGGTCGAGGTCGCCGAGCGCGACACGATCCGGCTGGCGTTCGTCGCCGCGCTCCAGCACCTCCCGGCGCGCCAGCGTGCGGTGCTGATCCTGCGCGACGTGCTGCGCTGGTCGGCGGCCGAGACCGCGACCGCGCTCGACACCACGACCGCCGCGGTGAACTCCGCGCTGCAGCGTGCGCACGCCCAGCTCGCGGAGCGGGGCCTGACGCCCGACACCGTCGAGGCCGACCTCGACCCGGCGCAGCGCACGCTCCTCGACGCCTACCTGCAGGCGTTCTGGCGCAAGGACATCGAGCAGATCGTCCAGCTCCTCAAGTACGACGCCACCTGGGACATGCCGCCGTTCCTCAACCACTTCCGCGGCTGCGACGCGATCGGCGAGCTGATCGGCACCAAGTGCCCCGGCGGTACCAACGACATGCCGATGATCGAGACGGTCGCCAACGGCCAGCCGGCGTTCGGCCTCTACATGCGCCAGCCCGACGGCCACTTCGAGCCCTTCCACCTGCAGGTGCTGCAGATGACCGGCTCCGGCGACGGCCTGCGGGTCGAGCACGTGACGGCGTTCTTCGACGCCCGGCTGTTCGCCCGGTTCGGCCTGCCCGAGCGGCTGCCGGCCGACTACGTCCCGGCCTGATCCGATGAGCGCCGAGCCCGCACCCGCCGGACTCGTCGCGGGGCTCGACCTGTTGCAGCGCGCGCTCGACTACACCCGCGCCGCCCTCGACACGATCACCTGCGCCGACGTCGACCGCCCCACCCCGTGCGCGGGGTGGAGCCTCGCCGACCTGCTCGCCCACATGGAGGACGCCCTCGACGCCTTCGCCGAGGCCGCGGGCGGCGCGGTCGGCCTGAGCAGTGCCGCGCCCTCCCCCCTCGAGCAGCGGGTCCAGCGCCTGCAGCTCAAGGCGTGCGGACTGCTGACCGCGTGGATGTCGGCGACCTCGCCGGTCGTCGACGTCGCCGGGCACCCGCTGCCCGTCGACGCGGTCGCGCGGATCGCCGCCCTCGAGATCACCGTCCACGGCTGGGACGTCGGCCGTACGACGGGTCGCGGTGGTCCGATCCCCGAGCGGCTGGCCGCCGAGCTTCTCCCGTCGGCACTCCAGGTCGCGCTCAGCGACGACCCACGCTTCGGCCTCCCCGTCCCCGTCCCTGTGGACGCCCCTGCCGGGGTGCACGTGCTGGCATTGCTCGGACGGACCGCCACCAACTCCTAGACTGCGGCCCATGTCGGAGACGCACGCTCCCACCGTCCGCCACCGCACCCGCCGGATGCTCGGCCGCGACCCGCACGAGCCGGGGCGGGCGTCGACCCCGCTGGAGCTGCTGTTCGACCTGACCTTCGTCGTCGCCTTCGGTACGGCGGCCAACGAGCTCGCCCACGCACTCGCGGCCGACCACATCGGCTCCGGGATCGCCGCCTTCGCGTTCGCGACCTTCGGCGTCAGCTGGGCGTGGATCAACTTCACGTGGTTCGCGTCGGCGTACGACACCGACGACTGGGTCTACCGGCTCACGACGATGCTGCAGATGGTCGGCGTGCTGATCTTCGCGCTCGGCATCCACCCGATGTTCACGTCCGTCACCGAGCACGGCGAGACGCTCGACAACGACGTCATCGTGTGGGGCTACGTCGTGATGCGCGTCGCGATGCTGTTCCAGTGGTGGCGTGCCGCGCGGCACGATCCGGGCCGCGGGACGGCGTGCCGCACCTACATCCTGTCGATCGGGGTGGCGCAGGTGCTGTGGTGCGCCCTCGCCCTCCTCGACTTCTCGGTGGCCACGACCTTCGCCCTCATCCTGGTCCCCCTGCTGGTCGAGGTCGCCGGGCCGGCGTACGCCGAGCTGCGACGCGGCGGCACCCCGTGGCACGCCCACCACATCGCCGAGCGCTACGGCCTGATGGTCATCATCACCCTCGGCGAGGGGATGATCGGCACGATGGCCGCGATCAACGTGCTGGCCGAGGACGGGCTCAGCGTCGAGATCGCGGTGTTCACCCTCGCGGGCACGGCGCTGACCTTCGGCATCTGGTGGAGCTACTTCGTCGTACCGACCGGCGAGATCCTGCACGTGCGGCGCAACCGCTCCTTCGGTTTCGGGTACGGCGCCATCGTCCTGTTCGGCACGATCGTCGCCATCGGCGCGGGCCTCCACGTCGCCGCCTACTACCTCGACCACCACAGCAAGCTGCACCTGACGGGGACCGTGCTGACGGTCGTCGTGCCGGTGGCGCTGTTCCTGGCCGTGTTCTACGCCGGCTACTCGTGGTTGACCGCCTCGTTCGACACCTTCCACCTGGTCCTGCTGGCGACCACGGTTGTGTTCCTGGTGGTGCCGGTGCTGATGGCCCAGGCCGACGTCGAGCTGGTGTGGTGCCTGCTGATGCTGTCGGCCGCGCCGTGGGTGACGGTGGTGGGCTACGAGACCGTCGGGTACCGGCACAACGCCGAGGTGCTCGAAACCCTCGAAGGCTGACGGCGGGCGGGGCGCGGACGAAGGCGGCCGGCCCGAGCCTCCCCCCAGAGGACACGAACCGGCCGCTCATCCGGTCGGCGGGAGCCGCCCCACACGTCTCGCGCCAGCACCCATCCAACGGGAGCGACGGGGCGCGGACACGGCCCGCCCGCAGGCCCGGACATAGTCCGGACAAGTCCGGACAACCGTCGTACAGGGTTCGGGTCGCGGGAGAACCGCAGGTCAGGAGCCCTTTCCCGGCGCCGCGCACGGATCGGCGTGCTCGACGCCCGGCAGCAGGCGCTCCCACTCCTCGTCCGTGACGGGACTGCCCGTGACCGCGCAGATCCGCTCGCCGGCACCGTCCGCCCCGGTGGCCCAGGTGCCGATCACGCCGTCCAGGCCGGTCGCGACGAGCGTACGGCCGTCGGGCGACCAGACGACGCCCACGGCCCCGGCACCGAGGTTCGCGAGCTCGGCGTCGGCCGTGAGGTCGCCGTCGCGGACGGTCCACATCCAGACCCGTCCGTCCTGCGACGCCGCCGCCAGCCGAGCGCCGTCGGCCGACCACGCGACGTTGAACACCGTGCCCGAGGGCCCCTTGACCGGCTCGCCGACCGGCTGCGGATCGGTGGCGTCCTCGATGTCCCACACCCGGACCGTGCGGTCGGCACCGCCGGCGGCGACGTACCGGCCGTCGGGGCTGAACGCCGAGCCGTAGACGTAGTTGTCGAACTCCAGGCTGGCCACCTCCTTGCGGTCGGCGAGGGTGAACAGGTGGAGCCGGTTGTCGGCGCCACCCACCGCGAGCAGGGTGCCGTCGGGGCTGAAGCTGACGCCCATGGCGAGCGAGTCGATCTTCACCCGGCCCACCCGGCGAGGTACGGCGGGCGCCGGGTCGAACAACGTGACCGTCCCGTCGTCCGAGGCGACCGCCACCCGGGTCGAGTCCGGCGACACGCTCGTCGCCTCGATCAGCTGGCTCGCGGCCGGCACCACCACCGGGGCGTCCCGCTGGCCGTCGGTCCGCCACACCGCGACCTTGCCGGCCTCCGTGCCGCCGACCAGGAAGCGGCCGTCGGGGGACGCCGACGCCGAGCCGTCCAGGCTCCCCGCCGACGCGGGTGCGGTGAACGCCTCCGGCTCGACGACCGGTCGGGTCGGGTCGGCGAGGTCGACCGCCCGCAGGGACGGGTCCGCGGCACCGACGCCGACGTAGACCGTGGTGCCGGAGGCCGGCCGCATCAGGTTCCAGACCGTGTCGCCGAGCCGCTGCGGCTGCGGGCCCGCGGTCGGCAGGAGCCGCACGGTCCCGTCGATGGCCGCGGTGACGATGGTGGAGCCGGCGTCGGCGTACCCGACGGCGCCGACGTTGGCCGGGATCGGGATGTCCAGCTCGACCTGCCAGTCGCGGGTGCGCCAGGTCTGGATCTTGGCGCCCGAGCCGCCCGCGAGCAGCCGCGAGCCGTCGGGGGAGAACTCGAGGTCGTTGACCCACGACGTGAACCCACCCAGGGTGCGCACCGGGTCGGCGGACCCGTCGACGTCGAAGACCCGGACCGCGGCGTCCTTGCTGCCACTCACCACCGTGCGGCCGTCGGGAGAGAAGGCGACCGACGTGAGCTGGCTGTCGGACACGGCGGTGAAGCGACGCACCTCGGCCAGCCGGTCGCCGGCGGCCGGGCGCCACAGGCTGACCGCGCCGTCGGTGCCCGCGACGGCGATGAGTCCGGAGCGCGAGGTGGTGACGTCGTGGACGACGCCCATGGCCGGGATGCGCGGCAGCGGCACGAGGCGCGTGCCGTCCACCCGCCACCGCAGCAGCCCGATGCCCGACGCGGCGTACAGCACGCCGTGGTCGAGCAGCACGGCCTGCACCCCCGTCGGGGCCCCGTCGACCTTCGGCGTCGCGACCGACACCAACAGCGAGGGGTGGGCGGGGTCGCGGACGTCGAGCAGCGCGACGGTGCCGCCCGAGCCCGCCGCGGCCAGCCGCTCCCCCGTCGCGTCGTACGACGCCGCGAAGAGCTGGCCCTCGTCGACCTGGACCCGGGAGACCTGCTCCGGCGCGTGCCCGGCCGTGCGGGCGTACAGACGCACCGCCCCGTCGGCGCCGGCGACCGCGAGCTGCGAGCCGTCGGGCGACGCGACCGCCCTGCTGGGTCCTTCCGGACCGAGCAGCCGGCTGGGCAACCGCTCGCCGGTGGACTCGAGGACCGCGGAGCGCGCCTCGCGCGTCGGGTTGATCCGGTACGCCGCCAGCGCGAGCCGCGCCGCGAGGGCCGGCTCGGACGCGCGGACCAGCGTCGCCTTCGTGGCGACCTGGCGCGACAGTGCCTCGGCCCGCGCGGTCTCGGCCACCGAGCGCGCGGCGTCGGCGTCGGCCCGCGCGCCGTTGAGGTGGACCGACAGGACCGTCGCGACGAGGGCGAGCACGAGTGCGCTGATCGCCAGCACTACGAGACCGCTGCGCTGACGGCGCCGGCGGGCCGCAGCCGCTCCGGCCGCGGCGATGCTCTCGCCGACGAAGGCGCGCTCGGCGCCGGACAGCTCGCGCAACCGGGTCTCCGGCAGGTCGCGGACCACGTGCAGCAGCGGACCTCGCAGCAGCGTGTCCGGACCACGGCCGTGCTCCTCCCACAGCGCCATCGCCTGGCCGACGCGGTGCCGGAGCGACAGGTACTCGCGGTCGTCGCTGACCCAGCCGCGCAGCCGAGGCCACGCGACGAGGACCACCTCGTGGCTGATCTCGTAGCCGGTCTCGGTCGCGGTCAGGATCCGCTGGGCCACGAACGACTCGGCCGCGCGCAGCAGCGCGTCGTCGTCGGACAGGTCCTCCGCCACCACCGGCCGCCGGACCGCGACGCCCTCCGCGTCGACCAGCACCAGCCGCCCGAACAACCGTCGGGCCGCCTCCCGGCCGCTCGCGTCGAGCGCGGTGTACGCCTCCTCCGCCGAGCGCTGGACGGCACCCCGCACGCCGCCCGACGCGACGTATGTCGAGGTGGTGAGGCCCTCGCGTCCGGCGTTCTCCCACGCGACCAGCAGGGCGTGCGACAGCAGCGGCAGCGTCGCCGGGTCGTCGAGGACACCGCGCGGGGCGAGGTCCTGCGCGACGAGGTCGACGACCTCGGGGCCGATCGCGCGACCGACCCGCTGGGCCGGCTCCGCCACCACGCGGCGGAGCACGTCGAGGTCGAGCGCGCCCACGAGGAGCTGGCGGCGTCGTACCAGGGGCGAGAGGCCGGGCTCGCTGAGCGCCCGGTCGACGAAGTCGGCGCGCAGGCCCAGGGCCACCACGGTCCGCGGGCACGCCGCGAGCCGGTCGGTCTCGCCGACGATCCGTTCGCGCTCGGCCGCGGTGAACCGCTCGGTCAGCACCTGCTCGAGCTGGTCGATCACGACCAGTCGCGGCGGCGCGCCCTCGGCGGGCGGGGCCAAGAGGTCGGCAGGGAGGTCGAGCAGGTCCGCCGGCATCAACGTGCGGGCCTCGACCCCGGCCGCCTGCTCCGATCCGAGCAGCCCGGCCTGGAGCAGCGAGGACTTGCCGCTGCCCGACGGTCCGATCACGGCGACGGCGGTCGGGCCCTCCTCGTCGACCAGTGCAGCGAACATCGCCCACAGCTGCTCGACCTCGTGCTCGCGGCCGACGTAGAGGGCCGCGTCCTCCACGCGGTAGCTCTCCAGCCCGCGGTACGGCGCCGCCGCCTCCCGCCGCGGCCCCGGCACCCGTCGCAGCCGGACCAGTGCCTCGTGCCAGGCCGGCACGTCGGCCTCGGCCACGCCGAGCACGGTCAGCAGCGCCGTGAAGGGCGCAGGCTGGGTCGGGGGAGGCAGGTGTCGGCCGCTGAAGTAGCCACCGACGGTCGCGACCGGGATCCCCGTCGTACGAGCGACGTCACGGACCGTGAGCCCCAGGCCGGTGCGGAGCCGGGTCAGGGCCTCCGCGAGGTCGCCGGGCGAGCCCAGCCCCGCCGGATCGATGCGGTCCTGCGGGTCCGTCATGTCGCGCCTCCCCCATGCTCACTGCGAACGTCGCCGCACAGCATGGCGGAGCGCACCGGCCCCCGTCCGGCTCTCCATCGCTTCCGCTAGATGAGTAAGTCCAAGGGATCGTGCGCTGAGCGTCGCTCGGCGCCGCGCCGGCAAGGCGCAGGCAAGGCGCAGGCGCGAAGGCATGCTGGGCGCACGTCGAGCGTCTGCAACGCCGCCGGCGTGGATGCTGAGCGGGGCTCGGTGTTCGAGACCTTGGACTTACTCATCGAGGCGGGGGCTTCCGCCTCCCGGCTCAGTCCCGCAGGGGGTGCGCGCGCTCGTCCTCCGGCAGCCGCGCGGCCACGATCGCGACCGCCGCGGTCACCCCGGGGACGATCGCTGCGATCGCGAAGGTCGCCCGCAGCCCGATCAGCTCGGCCACGGGTCCCGCGATCGCCATCGAGATCGGCATCAGGCTGACCGAGACGAAGAAGTCGAGCGAGGCGACCCGGCCGAGCAGCTCGGGCGGCACCCGGCGCTGGAGCAGGGTGCCCCAGATGACCATGGGCGCGGAGAAGAGGACGCCGATCACGAAGGCGGCCGCCGCGACCTGCCAGACCGCTGTCGCGTAGCCGATCACGAGGAAGGGCAGGCAGCCCACGCCCCACATCAGGTTCATCCAGGTGAGGTAGCGCCGCGGCATCGGGAGCGACCCGGTCACCAACGAGCCGATCGCGCCGCCGATGCCGAAGCACGCCATCACGATCGCGTGGTCGCCCGGCCCGCCGCCGAGCCGGTCCTTGATCAGGAAGGGCACCAGCACGTCGAGCGGGCCCATCATGACCAGCACCATGATCGAGGCGAAGAGCAGCGTCGCCAGCAGCCACGGTGTCCGCACCATGTAGGCGAAGCCCTCGCGCATGTCGGCCAGCACGGCCCGCACCGGGTGGGCGTCGGCGCCGGGGTCGGGCGTCGCGATCTCACGCCGTACGGCGGTGAGCGGGACCATCGCCAGCACCAGCAGCCCGGCGAGGTAGGCCACCGCGGCCACCGTGATCGCCGCCGAGGACGACGCCGCCCCCACGACCGCGCCCGCGACCGCCGGGCCGAGCGCCTGGCCGATCGTCGGACGGACCATGCCCTCGAAGCCGTTGACCGCCAGCAGGTCCTCCTCGGGCACCAGCGCCGGCAGCCAGGCGGAGTAGGCGGGGTAGTAGAACGCCATCGCCGTACCGGCGGTGAACGCCACCGCCGCGAGGTGCCACAGCTGCGCGACGTCGGCGAAGGACAGCACCGCGACCAGCGCGACCCCGAGGAGCTCGACGGTCGTCGTCGCGAGCAGGATCAGCTTCTGCGGGACCCGGTCGGCGACCACCCCGCCGAGCAGCGCGGGCAGCAGCACCCCGACCGCGCCGGCGGTGCTGACCACGGACAGCGCGCTCGCGCTGCCCCCGATCCGGATCACCTCCCAGACCAGCGCGACCACCCACACGCCACCGCCGAAGCTGGTCAGCACCAGCGCCGCCCCGAGCCAGCGGTACGACGCGTGCCGGAACGGCGTGAACGCGCGCGGCACCCGGCGCGGACGCGTCGGCGGGAGCGGGGCGAGCTGGTCGGTCATGAGGTCCTCCAGTGTGAAGGGGAGGACCGACACCGGCGACCGATTTCATCGTCGGCCGGCAGGCTCAGAGAACCACGAGGTGCTCCGGGGTCGCGCCAGGAACGGCGGACAAGGGGATGCCGTCATCGAAGGTGACGAAGCGTCCGCCGCGCGCGACGGCCAGGGCCAGGAGGTAGAGGTCGGTCAGCTGGCCGGGGCCGTGCACCCGATCTGATCGGACGGTGCCGGGGTCGAGGATCGAGACCTCGTCGGGCCAGAACTCGTGGTGCTCGGTCTCGGCAGCCTCGCCGAGCAGAGCGATCGCGCGCCCCGGCGGGACCGCGTTGGGGTACCGCGGCTGGCTGATGATCCGCACGAAGCCGTTCTGTGTGAGTGGGCACGACGCCCACCCCTCGGCGATGTTGGCGCCGAGCCACTCCCATGCGCGCCGGTGGTCGGCGTGGGCGGCGTCGAAGAGCGCCAGGAGCACGTTGACGTCGAGGAGCCCCCTGCTCACACGCCGAGCTCTTCACGCATGTCGTCGATCAGCGCGTTCGTGACCACGGCGCCGGTCGAGGGCAGCGGGCGGAAGCCGTAGTCGGCACGCAGGGTCTCGGCGCCGCCGGAGTTGAGGGCCGCCCGAGCGAGCTCGGACAGGACAGCCCCCGCCGAGCGCTTCTCGCGGCGCGCACGTTCCTTGACGGCGAGGAGCACGTCGTCATCGACATCGAGCGTGGTGCGCATGCATCTGATGCTACCGCATCACCGCACGGTGCCCAGCGGTACCGAGGTCGGCTCGCCGAGGCCGACCAGCACCCGGGTGACCAGCACCTGGGCGACCAGGCCGGCCAGGAGGAAGGTCGCCGCGACCACCTCGGCGCACCGCGCAGCCCTGTTCACGTCAGGAGACCGGCAGGGCGACGTACGTCGTGTCGAGGTACTCCTCGATGCCCTCGAAGCCACCCTCGCGCCCGAACCCGCTCGCCTTCACCCCACCGAAGGGTGCGGCCGGGTTGGAGACCAGGCCGGTGTTGATGCCGAGCATGCCGGTCTCGAGGCGCTCGGCCAGCCGGATGGTGCGGGCCAGGTCGCGGGTGTAGGCGTAGGCGGCGAGGCCGTACTCCGTGGCGTTGGCCAGCGCGATCGCGTCGTCCTCGGAGGTGAACGTCGTGATCGGCGCGACCGGGCCGAAGGTCTCCTTGGTGACCGCGTCCGCCTCCGCCGGTACGTCGACCAGCACCGTCGGCTCGTAGAAGTACCCGCTGCCGGAGGGAGCCGAGCCGCCCGTGAGCACCCGGGCGCCACGCGCGACGGCGTCGGCCACCGTCGCGGACACCGAGGCCACGGCCTTCTCGTCGATGAGCGGACCCACCTGCACGCCCACGTCCTGGCCGCGTCCGACGCGCAGGCCGCCCATCCGCTCGGCGAGCTTGGCACCGAACTCCTCGGCGACCGACGCCTCGACGAGGAACCGGTTGGCCGAGGTGCAGGCCTCGCCCATGTTGCGCATCTTGGCGATCATCGCGCCGTCGACGGCGGCGTCGAGGTCGGCGTCGGCGAACACGAGGAACGGCGCGTTGCCGCCGAGCTCCATCGACACCCGCTGCAGCTCGCCGGCGGACTGCTCCACGATCTTCTTGCCGACCGAGGTGGACCCGGTGAAGCTCACCTTCCGCAGCCGCGGGTCGGCCTGCAGGGTGCTGCTCAGCCCGCCGGAGTCGCTGGTGGTCACGATGTTGAGGACGCCCGCGGGCAGGCCGGCCTCGGCGAGCAGGACGCCGAGCAGCAGCATGGTCAGCGGGGTCTGGGCGGCCGGCTTCACGACCATCGTGCAGCCCGCGGCGATCGCCGGGCCGATCTTGCGGGTGCCCATCGCGAGCGGGAAGTTCCACGGGGTGATGAACAGGCACGGACCGACCGGCTTGCGCACCGTCAGCAGGCGGCTGCCGCCCGCCGGGTTGTGCATCCAGCGGCCGTGGATGCGCACCGCCTCCTCGGAGAACCAGCGCAGGAACTCCGCGCCATAGGTCACCTCGCCCTTCGCCTCGGCGATCGGCTTGCCCATCTCGAGGCTCATCACCAGCGCGAGGTCGTCGGCGTGCCGGGTCACCAGGTCGAACGCCCGGCGCAGGATCTCGGCCCGCTCCCGCGGCGGCGTCGCTGCCCAGTCGGCCTGGGCGGCGACGGCAGCATCGAGCGCCGCGCGGGCGTCGTCGAGCGTGCCGTCGGCGACGTCGGTGAGCACCGAGCCGTCCGCCGGGTCGATGACGTCGATCCGGCCGCCTCCGCCGCCGGGCACCCACTGGCCGCCGACGTACAGCTGGCGGTGCGACTCCGGGAGCAGGTGGCCGAGGCGTTCGCGGAAGGTCATGGACACACTCTGGCACGGCGATCGTCGTACGCAACGGGCTCTGGTTTCCGAACGCGCGCCGGGCGCCCGCCGCGTGCTTGTAACTCGGTGTTCGGGACTTCCACCACGGTGTCCTGCCCAGTCAGGAGACCGTGGCAGTGCCCCCGAACACCGAGTTACAAGTGATGCAGAGGGCCGGTGAAAAAGGAGCGAGCCCCTCATCGCATGGGGTCGACGAGGGGCTCTTGTCGTTTCCGGTGCTCCCTCCGAAGGACGACTCGTCCACGATAGCGCGGCCGTGGCGCGGGTCAAGGGGACCTCGACGAAGATCCTCCGGTCGGACGACAGAACCGGGACCAAGGTCCCGGGTGGCCGTGGTCAGTCCGGGCTCATCGAGCGCCGCGGAGGAACTCCTCGAGCAGCGGTCCGGCGGTGCGCGAGCCCGACTGGCCGGTCTGCACGAACACCGCGACGGCGAGGTCGCCCTGGGCCGCGATCATCCAGGCGTGGGTACGCACGGTGCCGCCGTCGGCGTACTCGGCGGTGCCGGTCTTCGCGATCACCGGGCCACCCGGGAGGTCGGCGAGGCCGCGGCCGCTGCCGTCGGTCACGACCCGGCGCAGCAGCGCCTTGAGCTGGCGGGCCTCGGCCGCGGTGAGCGGCTTGGCCGCGGCGGGGACGGAGACGTCGATACCGCCCACCAGGTGCGGTACGACGGTCCTGCCCGCCTGCACGCTCGCGATCACCGTCGCCATGGCCATCGGCGAGGCCAGGACCTTGCCCTGGCCGATCAGGTCGGCGGCGGCCTCGGTCTCGCCGGACGGCTTCGGGACCTCGCCGAAGTAGGCGGGGAACCCGAGGTCGTGGTCGATGCCCAGGCCCAGGCTGGCGGCCGCAGCGGCGAGGTCTCCGTCGCGGACCTTGCCGCGGGCGTTGATCAGCGCGGTGTTGCAGGACTGGGCGATCGCCTCCTGCAGCGGGATCGTGCCGATCGAGGAGGACGGGTAGTCGGAGTAGTTCTTGAACCGCTTGCCGTTGACCGTGGTCGTCGGGGTGCACTCGACCTGCGAGGTCGGCTCCAGCCCGGCCCGCAACAGGGCCAGGGAGGTGACCGACTTGAAGGTGGAGCCGGGCGCGAACTGGCCGTAGGTGGCGTAGTTCTGGCCGTCCGTGCCGGCGCCGTTGGCGGCCGCGAGGATGCTGCCGTCGCTCGGGCGGATCGCGACCAGTGCGCTGGCCGGTCCGACACCGTCGAGGACCCGCTCGGCCAGGCTCTGCAGCCGTCGGTCGAGGGTCAGCGCGAGCGGTTTCCCGGCGACGGGCTCCTGCACGTAGAGCTCGCGGTCGTCGGCGCCCTGGTCGCCGGGGACGGCGCGCACGATCCGGCCGGGGGTGCCACGAAGCTGCTCGTCGTAGCGCGCCTGCAGGCCGGAGACCCCGGCGACGTCGCCCGGCTGGTAGGCCTCGGGGTCCTTCTCCACCATCTCAGCGGTGACCGGACCGACCCGGCCGAGGATCGGCGCGGCGAAGTCGCGGGTGGGCGCGAGCGCGAGCTCGGCGTCGATCTGGCGCGCACCGGTGATCGAGGGGATCCGCGACCGGACGGCGCCCGGCACGTCGCCGGCCCGGTAGGTGATCGCCTCGACGAACGCCTTCGCGCCGGCGCCCTTGACTGCCTTGACGTAGGACGCCACGTCGATGTCGACGAGCTCGGCCAACGCCTTCGCCGACGCCGGTGCCCTGGCCGCACCGACCAGGGTGCGGTCGATGCCCACCCGCACCACCGGTCGAGCGGTGACCAGCTCGGCGCCGCCCGCACCGGTGATGTCGCCGCGGGTGGTGGGCTCGCTGGTGACCTCGAGCCGGTCGCCGTCGATGAGGCTCGGCTCGACCACGCTCGGGGCCCAGGCCACCGTCCAGGCGGCATCGGTGTGCGCGAGATCGACCGTGGTGTCGTAGGTCCAGGGATCGGCGTCGTCCGCGACGGGCCACGACCAGGTGAGGGTCGCCGTCTCCGCCTCGGTGTCGACATCGGCGACGGAGACCTTCGGCACCAAGCCGTCCATTCCGTCGATGATCTTCGTGTACTCCGCGAGGACCATCTCGCCGTCGGTGCCCGTGAAGGGCTCATCGGCGAACAGTGCCTTGTCGGCACTGCCGTCCGCGGCGCCCATCAGCGCGTCGGCCACGGATTGCACCGCTGCCCGCGCCTCACCTTCGTCATCGCCCGAGCAGGCCGCGAGGCCGAACACCGGGAGGAGCAGGACCAGGCCCGTTTTCAAGGCTGCCGAGAGACGCCGCATGCAGCCGTTCTACCAGTCGGGTCCGTGCGATCAGCCGACCAGCAGGCCCTGCACCAGCGGCTTGTAGCCGGACGAGTGGCCCAGCTTGTTGGGGTGGTAGCTCTCGCTGATCGGGTTCGACAGCCCGTTGAGCCACTCCACGTCGTCGCACACCGCGTGCGTGACGAAGCGCGAGGTCGGGTTCGCCCACTTGAAGCCCTTCGCGCTCGCCGCGGCGGACAGCTTGCTGTTGAGCAGGTCGGCGGTGGCGTTGAGCCGGGTCTCCTCGGCGGGCGAGAAGAAGGTGGCCGCGTTGCAGTCCTCGCCCATGAACAGGCGCGGGTAGCCCACGATCACGACGACGGCGTTGGGCGCCTTGCTCTTGATGGAGGCGAACAGCGTGCTGAGCCGGCCGGGCAGGGTGTTGTTGATGAACGACTGCGCGGTGTTGACCGACCCGTCGCAGTCCGACATCCAGCCGGGCTGCGCACACTCGGTGATCACGCTGGTGAAGCCGGCGTCGTTGCCGCCGACCGAGAGCGTGACGTAGTCGGTCGCCGTGCTCAGCGCGCTCAGCTGGCTGCTCGTGACAGTGCTCGTGGTGGCGCCCGAGCAGGCCTTGAAGGTCAGGGCGTAGGCCCGAGCCGTCGCGACCAGCTTGGGATAGGCGTAGGTCGACCGCTGGCAGCTCGTGCCGTCGTCGATGTAGCTGCGCGTGCCGACGCCCGAGGAGTACGAGTCCCCGAGGGCGACGTAGACGGGCGAGGCCGCATGGGCCGGTGGGACGGCGACCAGGCCGACGATGGCGGCGGAGAGCACGGAGCCGAGGGAGAGGAGCAGGCGCAGCGACCGGGACATGGGGGCCACCTTCGGGGAGCGTGGGGTGTGATGCAGGTCACTCCATCACGAAATCCCGGCAGCGTCACCTGTGCCCGGATGAATGCGGATCGGACAGCGGGAGGCCGCGCGTGGTCCCCTCGACGATGTCCTCCACGTGGGCCTGGAAGCCGGGGCAGGCGGTGATGTCGTGGGCCCGGCACTCGAGCGCGTGGTTGGTCATGTGGCGCGACCGCTCGATCTCGGCCTGCCGCCGGTCGAGCTCGACCAGGTGCGCGCGCAACGCGTCCCGACGACCCTCCGCCGACGCGTCGACCAGGGTGCGGATCTGGTCGAGGCTCATCCCGGAGGCCTTGCTGACGAGGATGGTCGCGACGCGGTAGGCGTCGACCTCGCCGTACACGCGCCGGCCGGCGGAGTCGCGGTCGGGATGCAGCAGCCCGCAGTCCTCCCAGTACCGCAGCACGTGCGTCTCCAGGTCGAACCGGTCGGCCAGGTCGCCGATGGACCAGCGGACGTCACGAGGGCTTGACTTCATGTCAACATGAAGCCACATCGTGGAGCAATGGACAACACCAGCACCTACGACGTCGCGGTCATCGGCGCCGGCTCCGCCGGCCTCCAGGCCGCCCAGACCCTCGGCCGGATGCACCAGCGGACCCTCGTCCTCGGCACCGACCGCTACCGCAACGACCCGACCGGCCACATGCACAACTTCCTCGGCCACGACGGCGCCCCGCCCGCCGAGCTGCGCACCGCCGGTCGCAAGGACGCCGAGGCCTACGACGACGTGACCTTCCGCGACGCCGAGGTCACCCGCATCTCCGGCAGCCTCGGCGCCTTCGTCCTCGAGGTCGCCGGGGAGGAGTCGGTCCACGCGCGCCGCGTCCTGCTCGCCACCGGCGTCCGCGACACGCTGCCGTCGGTCCCCGGCATCGCCGGGGAGTTCGGCGACCTCATCGCCCACTGCCCGTTCTGCCACGGCCACGAGTACGCCGGCACCCGCGTCGGCGTCCTCGGCTCGGCACCGCACGTGGCCGCGATGGCCTCGATGCTCCGCCCGATCGCGGGCGACCTGGTGGTCCTCACCGACGGGGTCGCGCTCGAGTCTGCGACCGCCGAGAGCCTCGAGCGGCTCGGTGTCCCGGTCGAGCCGGCCCCGCTGGTCGCCGTACGACGGGAGGGGGACGGGCTGGTCGTCGAGCTGTCCGGCGCCGACCCGGTCGCGCTCGGCGGGATGATCGTGAAGACCGACTGGGCCCTGGCCACCCCGTTCGCCGAGCAGCTCGGCGTCGAGCTCTCC
This sequence comes from Nocardioides sp. Root240, assembly GCF_001428825.1. Taxonomy (GTDB): domain Bacteria; phylum Actinomycetota; class Actinomycetes; order Propionibacteriales; family Nocardioidaceae; genus Nocardioides. The sequence continues at coordinate 20,116 of NZ_LMIT01000016.1, forward strand.
GAGGCCGGCGCGGTGCTCGTCGACGCCTTCGGCCGCACCAGCGTGCCCGGCGTCTTCGCCGCCGGCGACATGGCCCAGGGGCCGGGCCTGCCGATGCCGATGGCGTCCGTGCTCACGGCTGCCGCGGCCGGGATGGTCGCGGCGGCCGGGTGCGTCCAGGACGCCGCCCTCGAGCGGATCGCCTGACGGACCGATCGACAGCCGGCGAGCGCGGGAATCACGAACGCCGGAGCGGAGAGAGCGACGAAGGAGCGACCGGAGCGGAGGCGGGCGGGACTTTCCGCGTGCCGGCAGCCTTGCCGCCAGGCGGGCGGAACCCACCGCCGGACTCGACCGCGGCGCGGCAGCGCGGCGGAGCGCAGCGACGACGCGCTCGCGCCATCCAGCTCAGTACCAGCCGACCTTCTCCGAATGGGCCCAGGCCTTCTGAGGAGTGCCGTAGCGGGCGCCGATGTAGGCCAGCCCCCAGTTGATCTGGGTCTCCGGGTTGGTCCGCCAGTCGCTGCCGACGACGGCCATCTTGGTGCCGGGCAGCGACTGCGGGATGCCGTAGGCACCGGAGCTGGGGTTCTCGGCGAGGTGGTTCCAGCCGGACTCGCGCTGCCAGAGCGCGTCGAGGTAGCCCCACTGCTCGCGCGGGTAGCCGAACTCGATCATCAGCTGGTAGCCGAGCGCGCGGTTGGAGCCGCGGTCGACGTCGACCGGCACCTGCACGGGCGGCAGCCGCTTCGCGATCCGCTCGGCCCGGCGGGCGAGCTGGGCCATGATCTGCGCGTCCGGTACGTCGGCCCGCGCTCCCGAGCGCGACAGCTCCGGCGCCCGCTCGACCGGCGTGGCCGGGTCGGCGGCGGTCGGCGAGGCGTTCACCGACGACGGAGCGGACTCGGGCAGCGTCGTACCGCCGCACGCGGTCGCCACCAGCGCGACCGCGGCACACAGCACGGACCGACCCCCCATGGAGATCGAGGGTAGGTCAGTCGCGCGGCTTGCGCGACCGGTTCGGCGGGCCGTAGTCCTTCTGCAGCTCGATCAGCTTGCCGCTGATCCGGGTGTTCTTGAGCCGCTCCAGGGCGCCGTCGGGGAGGTTCGCGGGCAGCTCGACGACGGAGTAGTCCGGGCGGATCGTGATCTTGCCGAAGTCGCGACGGTCGAGGCCACCCTCGTTGGCGAGCGCGCCGACGATCTGGCGGGGCTCGACGCGGTGCCGCTTGCCGACCTGGATCTTGTAGGCCTGGAAGTTGCCGCCACCGCGCGGGGCGCGGTCGCGCGGACCACGGTCGCCGCGGTCTCCCCGGTCGCCACCGCGACGGTCGTCGCGGTCGTCGTAATCGCGGTGAGGACGACGTTCCGGCTCCTCCTCGAGCAGCAGCGGGGTGTCGCCCTGGAGCGCGATCGCCAGCGCGGCGGCGACATCGGCCTCCGGCACGTCGTGCTCGCGGATGTAGTGGCCGACCACGTCGCGGAAGAACTCGATCTGCGGGGACTCCAGCGCGGCGGTGATCAGGTCGTCGAAGCGCGCGAGCCGGGTCTCGTTGACGGCATCCACGCTGGGCAGCTGCATCTGCTCGAGGGTGGAGCGGGTGGCCTTCTCGATGTGCTTGAGGAGGTAGCGCTCGCGCGGGGTGATGAACGAGATCGCGTCGCCGCTGCGGCCGGCGCGGCCGGTGCGGCCGATCCGGTGCACGTAGGCCTCGGTGTCGGTGGGGATGTCGTAGTTGACGACGTGGCTGATCCGCTCGACGTCGAGGCCACGGGCCGCGACGTCGGTCGCCACGAGGATGTCGAGCTTGCCGGCCTTGAGCTGGTTGACCGTCCGCTCGCGCTGGGTCTGCTGCACGTCACCGCTGATCGCGGCGGCGCTGTAGCCGCGGGCGCGCAGCTTCTCGGCCAGCAGCTCGGTCTCGCTCTTGGTGCGGACGAAGACGATCATCCCCTCGAAGTTCTCGACCTCGAGGATGCGGGTGAGCGCGTCGACCTTCTGCGGGTAGCTGGAGATGAGGTAGCGCTGGCGGATGTTCTCGGCGGTCCGGGTCTTGCGCTCGATGGCGATCGAGACCGGGTCGTTGAGGTACTTCTGCGACAGCGTCTTGATCTGCTTGGGCATGGTCGCCGAGAACAGCGCGACCTGCTTGTCGCTGGGGGTGTCGGCGAGGATCGTCTCGACGTCCTCGGCGAAGCCCATGTTGAGCATCTCGTCGGCCTCGTCGAGGACGAGGAAGCGCAGCTCGGTGAGGTCGAGCGTGCCCTTCTCCAGGTGGTCCATGATCCGGCCGGGCGTGCCGACGACGATGTGGACACCACGACGCAGCGCGGACAGCTGCACGCCGTAGCCCTGGCCGCCGTAGACGGGCAGGACGCTGACGCCGCGCATGTTGGCGGCGTACTTCTCGAACGCCTCGCACACCTGCAGCGCGAGCTCACGGGTCGGCGCGAGCACCAGTGCCTGCGGCGTCTTCTGCGAGGTGTCGAGCTGGTCGAGGATCGGCAGCGCGAACGCGGCGGTCTTGCCCGTGCCGGTCTGCGCGAGACCCATCACGTCGCGTCCCGCGAGCAGGTGCGGGATGGTCTGCGCCTGGATCGCGGACGGCGATTCGTAGCCGACGTCCTTCAGCGACTTCAGGATGCGCTCGCCGAGGCCGAGGTCGGCAAAGGTGGTGGTCTCGGTCTCAGCTGTCTCGCTCACCCGTCAAGGGTAGTGGCGTGAGCCATTTCACGCCGGATCGTCGGCGCGGTGCCGTGCGTCACCCTCACTCGACGGTGACGGACTTCGCGAGGTTGCGGGGCTTGTCGATGTCGTGGCCGAGAGTCAGCGCGGCGTGGTAGGCCAGCACCTGCAGCGGCACCGTCAGCAGGATCGGGTCCAGCTCGCGCTCGTTCTTCGGTACGTCGATCCGCTCGACCTTGCCGGCCAGGTCGCCCAGGTCGACACCCGGGTGGGTGACGACGGTGAGCGGGCCGCCGCGAGCGGCGATCTCGTGCAGGGCCGCGACATTGCGCTCGACCAGCTCGTCGTCGGGGACGATCGCGACGGTCGGCACCGCGGTGGAGATCAGCGCGAGCGGACCGTGCTTGAGCTCGCTGGTCTGATAGGCCTCCGCGTGGCGGTAGCTGATCTCCTTGAACTTCTGCGCGCCCTCGCGCGCGACGGGAAAGCCACGCACGCGGCCGATGAAGAAGAGGCTCTCGGCCTCGGCGAGCGACTTGGCGACGACGGCGAGCTCCGGCTCCGCGGCGAGGATCTGCTCGATCTGGCCGGGGATCGCGGTGAGCCCGTTGATCAGGCGACGGCCGTCGGCGATGGAGAGGTCGCGGACCCGGCCGAGCTGGACGGCGAGCATCGCGAACGCCAGGTACATGTTCGTCAGCGCCTTGGTCGAGGCGACCGCGACCTCGGGACCGGCGTGCAGGTAGATGCCGCCGTCGACCTCGCGCGCGATCGCGGAGCCGACCACGTTGACCAGGCCGATCACGAAGCCGCCCTTGCGCTGGATCTCCTGGACCGCGAGCAGGGTGTCGATCGTCTCGCCGGACTGGCTCACGGCGACGTACAGCGTGTCGGGCTCGACGATCGGGTTGCGGTAACGGAACTCGCTCGCGGCCTCCGCGTCGGCGGGGATCCGGGCGAGCTCCTCGATCAGCGAGGCACCCATCTGGCCGACGTAGTACGCCGAGCCGCAGCCGAGGATCTTGATCCGCTTGACCGCGCGGAGCTCGCGGGCGTCCAGGTTGAGGCCGCCGAGGTGGCCGGTGCCGAACTTCTCGTCGAGGCGGCCACGGAGCACGGCCTCGGCCCGCGCGGGCTGCTCGAGCATCTCCTTGTGCATGAAGGACTCGTGGTCGCCGGCGTCGTAGGCCTCGGGGTCGATGTCGACCTCCTTGGCGCGGCGGTCGGTGGCGGCCAGGCCCGAGGCCTCGATCCGGTAGGTCTTGAAGCCGCCGGCGGTGACCGTGGCCATCTCGCCGTCGTCGAGGTGGGCGACCGTGGTGGTGTAGCGGACAACGGCGGCCAGGTCGGAGGCCACGTACATCTCGTGGTCGCCGACGCCGACGATCAGGGGGCTGCCGTTGCGGGCCACCACGATGCGGTCGGGGAAGTCGGCGTGCGCGACGGCGATGCCGTAGGTGCCGTCGATCCGGCCCAGCGCCTCGGCGGTGCGGGCCTCGAGGGTCTTGGCGGTGGAGAGGCCGATGAGGTGGGCGAGCACCTCGGTGTCGGTGTCCGAGCTGAGGGCGATGCCGGCGTCGGTCAGCTCGGCGCGCAGCGCGGAGGCGTTGTCGATGATGCCGTTGTGGACGACGGCGACGCGGCCGGACTCGTCGGTGTGCGGGTGCGCGTTGACGTCGTTGGCCGGGCCGTGGGTCGCCCACCGTGTGTGGCCGATGCCGATCTTGCCGCCGAAGCGCTTGGGCAGGCTCTCGCCCAGGTCACGCACCCGGCCGGCCTGCTTGGCGACCTTGACCCCGCTGCTGCCGACCACGGCGAGGCCGGCGGAGTCGTAGCCGCGGTGCTCGAGTCGGGTCAGGCCCTCGAGGAGGAGGGGGGCGGCCTGCTGGCCCCCGATGTATCCGACGATCCCGCACATGTTGCTGTCCTTTCGACACTGACTCGGGTCTCGACACGACGGTCGCGGCTTCGTTCCTCAGCCGCGCGTCTCGCTCGACCACCATCAGCGGGTCCGCTGGCGCGTCCCCGCTATCCGTAGATCATCCGGCGCAGCTGGCGCTCGGACAGTTCGGGCGCGGCCACCACGTGGCCGCGCAGCTCCTCCTTGAGGAGCGCGAAGATGTCGGCGTTCTTGCTGCCGTAGGTCTTCAGCTCCGCGTGACGCCGTCGCACCCATGCCTCGACGGGCTCGTCGTGGAAGGACAGCACGTCCTCCACCAACCGCCGCGCCTCCGCCGGGCTCAACCCACTGCTCTCCTCCACGTGGCGGAGGAGCTGCGGGTCGACGTGCACAGCAGTGAGCCTGCAGTCAGAACCGCGGAAACTCAAGTTCTTGCCCGATATCGGGCAGGAACGACGTGCTCTCCACGGCGGGTAGGAAGGCGCCCTGCCGGCAGTGGGGCGAAGTGCCTGGCTGCACGGGGTTACCGAGGCGCCCAGTGGAGCGCGAAGGGGGCGGAAATGGCGATTCCGTGGCGCCAGGTGGGGAACCTGCTATATTGGTGAACACAAGGTGAACAGGAGGTGTCTCATGACCAACACCGAAGCGACCACCCGGCTCGAGATGCGCTGGGTTCCCGTGACCGACGCCAGCGGCCGCACCCACATGGAGGCCGTCTGGATCGAGGTCGGCCAGGCGAGCGTCGCGCACGCCGCCTGACTCCCCCACCACGCCTGCGAAGGGCGCCCCCGACCGGGGCGCCCTTCCTGCATTTTTCCAGCTGTTCACCCGATGTGACCCAGGACACTCTTGGCAAGGGAATGGTTGACATGTCACCATTGCTCTATTGGTTGACGTTTCAACGAACATCCCACCACCACTCAAGGAGCCACGCCATGTCCGACACCACCGCCCTCACCGACATCTCCGGCGACTACACCCTCGACGTCGCGCACAGCCGTCTCGGCTTCGTCGCCCGCCACGCGGTCGTCACCAAGGTCCGCGGCCAGTTCACCGACTGGAACGCCACCGCCCACATCGACACCGCCAACCCGGCCGACTCCTCGGTCACCGTGACCATCAACGCCGCCAGCGTGAGCACCGGCACCCCGGACCGCGACGGCCACCTCACCTCCCCCGACTTCTTCGACGTGGCGCAGTTCCCCGAGTGGAAGTTCGTCTCCACCGAGGTCAGCCGCGACGGCGACGAGTGGACGATCACCGGCGACCTGACCATCAAGGACGTCACCAAGCCGGTCACCATCGAGTTCGAGGAGAACGGCTCCGCCAAGGACCCGTTCGGCAACATCCGCGTCGGCTTCGAGGGTGACGTCACCGTCAACCGCAAGGACTGGGGCCTGACCTGGAACGCCGCGCTCGAGACCGGCGGCGTCCTCGTCTCCGAGAAGATCAAGCTCGAGTTCGACATCTCCGCGATCAAGAACGCCTGATCGCCCGACGCCTCCGCGTCCTACGACGCCCGGCCGGATCTGCGGATCCGGCCGGGCGTCGGCGCATTTCCGCCTAGGGTCGAGCCCATGCTCGCGATCCTCGTCCAGGACGCCGCCCCCCACCCGGAGCGGGCGCAGATCAGCTCCACGGCCCTCGCCGTCCGCTTCCTCACCGACTGGCGCGACGTCGACCGCACCAAGGTCGAGACCGGCGACAGCCAGCTCACCTACGGCGACCTGTCGGTCCTGTGGAGCACGATGAACGTTCCCTGTCCGAACGACCTCGCTCTCACGTGCGCCCACAGCCGGCTCTGGCCGCCGACCGCTCCACCGCCCGTCGAGCACACCCGCCACACCCTGGTCACGACCTCCCCGGCCGACGGCGGACGCGACCGCGCCGAGCTGCTCACGAAGGCGGTCGCGTCGATGGTGGCCCTCGACCCGTCCATCCGGGCGGTCGTCTGGGCTCCGGCCGACCACGTCACCCTCCCGGCCGCCTTCCGCGAGGTCGCAGTCGACGGGCAGCCCGCAGCGCTGATGCACGCCTGGGTCGCGTTCAACGTCGGGAACCACCCCGACGGCCACCTCACCGGGCACACCCGCGGCCTGGGTGACCTCGGACTGATGGACATCGAGATCCAGTCGACCCGGCGCAGCGCCGCCGACACGCTCGAGCAGCTGCGCGGCCTCGCGCACTACCAGTTGACGGAGGGCCGCGTGATCGCCGACGGCGACACCGTCGGGGCCGATGCCCGCGAGCGGATCCAGGTGCACCACGTGCCGTCGGCGTTCGACCCGAGCGTGACCGTGCTGCAGATCGAGCCGGCTGCGGGCGGCCGCAAGCGCGGCCTCTTCCGCCGCGGCTGAGGCCGCTCCAGCAGCCTGCGGCACAATCCCCGGCATGCGGCTGCTGGAGATCACCGGGTCGATCGCGGACTTCCACTCCCGGCCGATCCCCGACGACCTCGTCGAGGCGGAGGTCTGGTCCTTCCGGCCGCCCGGGCGCGGGCTCGTCCTGGGCAGCGCGCAGCAGGAGGAGATCGCCGACCTCGCAGCGGCCGGCCGGGCCGGCGTCGCGGTCGCCAAGAGGCGCAGCGGCGGCGGGGCCGTGTACGTCGACCCCGAGCGTTGCGTGTGGGTCGACGTGGTGCTGCCCACCCACGACGAGCGGTGGAGCAACGACGTGCGCGAGGCGACGTACTGGCTCGGGGAGGCGTGGCAGCGCGCGCTCGGTCGGATCGGGCTGGAGACCCGGCTCTACCGGGGCGGGCTGGAGCAGACGCCGTGGGGACGGCTGGTGTGCTTCGCGGCGCTCGGGCCGGGCGAGGTGCTGGTCGGGGACCGCAAGGTGGTGGGGATCTCGCAGCGTCGCACCCGGGCGGGGGCGCGCTTCCAGTGCATCGCCTACGACCGGTGGGACGCGGCCGACGTGCTCGACCTGCTGGCCATGACCGAGGCGGACCGCGTCGAGGCCGCCGCCGACCTCGCCACGCGGGCGACCGGCGTCGGCGACCACCTCGAGGAGCTGCGGGCCGCGGTCCTCGACGAGCTGCTGACCACCTGACACTGGTCGGACGACCCATGCACTGAGAGCATGGGAGACGTGGATCTCGACACCATCCGCGCATTCCTCGCGGTCGCCGACGGGCACACCGTGACGGAGACGGCGGAGCGCGCGCACCGCACCCAGCCGGCCGTCTCGCGCGCGCTGGCCCGCCTCGAACGCGAGATCGGTACGCCGCTCCTGCAACGCGTCGGGCGCGGCCTGGTGCTGACGCCGGCCGGCCACGAGCTGGTCCGCCACGCGCGCGACACCCTCGAGGCCTACGAGCGCGGGGTCCGGTCGGTGCAGGACGTGACCGCACCCGACGGCGGCTTCGTGCCGCTGGCCTTCCTGCACACCCTGGGCACCTGGCTGGTGCCCGAGCTGATCCGCGACTTCCGCACCGAGCGGCCGCACGTGCGCTTCGACCTGCGCCAGCACGGGGACGCCGGCCTGGTCGAGGACCTGCTGACCGGCGTCGTCGACCTCGCCGTCACCGGCGACCGCCCCCGCCTGGCTCCCCTGGAGAGCCGGCGCCTCTTCCTGGAGCCGCTGCGGCTGGTGGTGCCCCCGGACCACCGCCTCGCCGCCCGCCGTACGGCGAGGTTGGCCGACGTGGCGCACGAGCAGTTCATCGTGCTGAAGCCCGGGTTCAGCCTGCGGGCGGTGACCGAGGAGCTCTGCGGACAGGTGGGCTTCGTGCCGCGGATCGGCTTCGAGGGCGAGGAGGTCGAGACCCTGCGCGGCCTGGTGTCGGCGGGCCTCGGGGTGGCCCTGCTGCCCGAGCCGCGGGGCAGCGCGGCACCGCTCGCGCCGTCGTTGAAGGTGACCGACGTGCGGGCGTCCCGGGAGATCGGCCTGGCCTGGGTGAAGGACCGCCAGCTGCCGCCGGCCTCCGCCCACTTCCGCGACCACACGCTCCGGACCAGTCGGAAGATCCATGTCACAGACGCATAGTTCAGGGCCGAACTAGGCATTGGACGCATTGCTGCCCTTCGGCTGACGATGGTGATGCCCATCACCACCGACCGGAGGACACCGATGCCCGACATCGACCCTGACGAGACTCAGGAGTGGCGCGACGCCCTCGCAGCCGTGCTCGAGTTCGAGGGCGAGGAGCGCACGAAGTTCCTGCTCGACCAGGTCCTGGAGGAGGCGCAGCGGCTCGGCTCGCGCGTCCCGCACGTCGCCACCACGCCGTACGTCAACACCGTCGCGCCCGCGGACGAGCCGGCCCACCCCGGCGACCGCGCGATCGAGCACCGGATCCGGTCGGCGATCCGCTGGAACGCGCTGGCCATGGTGCTGCGCGCCAACAAGGACTCCACCGAGCTCGGCGGCCACCTCGCCAGCTTCCAGTCCGCGGCGACCCTCTACGACGTCGGCTTCCAGCACTTCTGGCACGCCGCGTCCGAGGAGCCCGGCAAGGAGCACGGCGGCGACCTCGTCTACGTGCAGGGCCACCTGTCCCCCGGCATCTACGCCCGCGCCTTCCTCGAGGGCCGGCTGACCGAGGCGCAGCTCGACAACTTCCGCCAGGAGACCGGCGGCAAGGGCCTCTCGTCGTACCCGCACCCGTGGCTGATGCCCGACTTCTGGCAGTTCCCGACCGTGTCGATGGGCCTCGGCCCGCTGATGGCGATCTACCAGGCCCGCTTCCTGAAGTACCTCCACGCGCGCGGTCTCGCCAACACCGCCGGCCGCAAGGTCTGGGCCTTCCTCGGCGACGGCGAGACCGACGAGCCCGAGTCGCTCGGCGCGATCTCGATGGCGGCGCGCGAGAAGCTCGACAACCTGGTCTTCGTCGTCAACTGCAACCTGCAGCGCCTCGACGGCCCGGTGCGCGGCAACGGCAAGATCATCCAGGAGCTCGAGGGCGTCTTCCGCGGCGCCGGCTGGAACGTCATCAAGCTGATCTGGGGCTCCGGCTGGGACCAGCTGCTCGCGCAGGACACCAGCGGCGCGCTCAAGCGCCGGATGATGGACGCGGTCGACGGCGAGTACCAGACCTTCAAGTCCAAGGACGGCGCCTACGTCCGCGAGCACTTCTTCGGCACCGACCCGGAGCTGAAGGCGCTGGTCGCCGACTGGAGCGACGACGAGATCTGGCGGCTCACCCGTGGTGGTCACGACCCGCAGAAGGTGTACGCCGCCTACGCCGCCGCCCACGCCCACACCGGTACGCCGACCGTCGTGCTCGCCAAGACCGTCAAGGGCTACGGCCTCGGCGCGGCCGGCGAGGCGATGAACATCAGCCACCAGGCCAAGAAGGTCGCCGAGCCCGCACTGCGCGCCTTCCGCGACCGCTTCTCGATCCCGATCGGCGACGAGCAGCTCCTCGACCTGCCCTACCTCTCGTTCGCGGAGGGCTCGGAGGAGCACACCTACCTGCACGCCCGTCGCAAGGAGCTCGGCGGCTACCTGCCGGTGCGGCGCCAGAAGTCGACGGCGCTCGCGGTCCCCGGCGTCGAGGCGTTCGGCCAGACTGCCGGGTCCAACGGCCGCTCCATCTCCACGACGATGGCCTTCGTCCAGATCCTCACCAAGCTGCTGCGCGACAAGGAGATCGGCCAGCGGGTCGTGCCGATCGTCCCCGACGAGGCACGCACCTTCGGCATGGAGGGGCTGTTCCGGCAGGTCGGCATCTTCTCGCAGTCGGGCCAGCTCTACACGCCCGAGGACGCCGACCAGCTGATGTTCTACAAGGAGGACGCCAGCGGCCAGATCCTCCAGGAGGGCATCAACGAGGCCGGCGCGATGTCGTCGTGGATCGCGGCAGCGACGTCGTACTCCACCAACGACACCCCGATGATCCCGTTCTACATCTACTACTCGATGTTCGGCTTCCAGCGGATCGGCGACCTCGCCTGGGCCGCCGGCGACATGCGCGCCCGCGGGTTCATGCTCGGCGGCACCGCCGGCCGGACGACGCTGAACGGCGAGGGCCTGCAGCACGAGGACGGCCACAGCCACCTGCACGCCGCGATGATCCCGAACTGCGTGGCCTACGACCCGACGTACGCCTACGAGCTGGCGGTCATCGTCGCCGACGGCCTGCGCCGGATGTACGTCGAGCAGGAGGACGTCTTCTACTACCTCACGCTCATGAACGAGAACTACGAGCACCCGCCGATGCCCGAGGGGGTCACCGAGGGGATCCTCAAGGGCCTCTACCTGCTCAAGGCCGGCAAGGGCCGCGCCAGGGCGGCGGTCAACCTGCTCGGCTCCGGCACGATCCTCAACGAGGTGCTCGCGGCAGCCGAGCTGCTCGCGACCGACTTCAAGGTCAAGGCCGACGTGTGGAGCGCCCCCAGCTTCACTGAGCTGCGCCGCGACGGCCTGGCCACCGAGCGGTGGAACATGCTGCACCCGCTCGAGGAGCAGCGCACGTCGTACGTCGCCCAGAGCCTCGGCGCGAGGACCGGCGCCGCGGTGCCGGTGGTCGCGGCGACCGACTACATGAAGTCGTACGCCGACCAGATCCGCCCGTTCGTGCCCGGCCGCTACACCGTGCTCGGCACCGACGGCTTCGGCCGCTCGGACTACCGGCGCAACCTGCGCCGCCACTTCGAGGTGGACCGCCACCACATCGTCGTCGCTGCGCTGAGCAGCCTCGTGGCCGAGGGCACCGTGACCAGCGACGTCGTCGCCCAGGCCATCGAGAAGTACGGCATCGACCCCGACCGGGCCGACCCGGCCCACGCGTGAGGACAGCAACTGTGGACATCAAGGTTCCCGACATCGGCGACTTCTCCGACGTACCCGTCATCGAGGTGCTCGTCGCCCCCGGCGACGTGGTGCGCGCCGAGGACCCGCTCATCACCCTCGAGACCGACAAGGCCACGATGGAGGTGCCCTCCCCCGTCGACGGCACGCTCGTGTCGATCTCGGTCGCCGTCGGCGACCGGGTCAGCCAGGGCACGGTCATCGCGATCGCCGAGGTGGCTGGCGCCGAGCCCGCCGGCGCGGAGGCACCCGCCGCCGAGCCGACGCCCGCACCCGAGCCCGAGCCCGTCGTACCTGCTGCCCCGGTCGCGACGACGCCCGTCGGCAACGAGCCGCCCGCATCCACCAGCGACGACGGCCTCCGCGCCACCCCCCTGGTACGACGCCTCGCCCGCGAGCTCGAGGTCGACCTCGCCGGCGTGAGCGGGTCCGGCCCGAAGGGCCGGGTGACCAAGCAGGACCTGGTCGGCCACTACGAGAAGTCCCTCGCCCCGGCGGGCGCCGCGGGGGGCGCCACCGGTGGTGCCGGCATCCCGCCGATCCCCGAGGTGGACTTCTCGAAGTTCGGCCCGGTGCGCACCGTCCCGCTGTCGCGGATCAAGAAGCTGTCCGGCCCGCACCTGCACCGCTCGTGGCTCAACGTCCCGCACGTGACCCACGCCGACGAGGCCGACATCACCGACCTCGACGCCTACCGTCGCGAGCTCGACACGGCCGCCAAGGCCGAGGGCTACCGGGTCACGCTGCTCAGCTTCCTGCTCAAGGCGTCCGCCGCGGCGCTGCGGAAGTATCCCGAGCTGAACAGCTCGCTGTCCGGCGAGAACCTCGTCCTCAAGGACTACGTCAACATCGGCGTCGCCGTCGACACCCCCGACGGCCTGGTGGTGCCGGTGGTCAAGGACGTCGACCGCAAGGGCATCGGCGAGCTCAGCCGCGACCTCGGCGAGCTGTCGGAGAAGGCGCGCGACGGCAAGCTCAGCGCGTCCGACATGCAGGGCGCGACGTTCACGATCAGCAGCCTCGGCGGGATCGGCGGCACCCACTTCACGCCGATCGTCAACGCACCCGAGGTCGCCATCCTCGGCGTCGTACGCTCGAAGACGGCTCCGGTGTGGGACGGCGAGGCGTTCGTCCCGCGCCTGATGCTGCCGCTCTGCCTGTCGTACGACCACCGGGTGATCGACGGCGCCCTCGCCGCTCGCTTCACCGCCCACCTGGCGCACCTCGCGGCCGACGTACGCCGACTGGTGCTCTGACCCGCTTCTCCCCCCACCCCGCAGGAGTCGACGATGTTCAAGAAGGTCCTGGTCGCCAACCGTGGCGAGATCGCGATCCGCGCCTTCCGCGCGGCCTACGAGCTCGGCGCCAAGACGGTCGCGGTGTTCCCCTACGAGGACCGCGGCTCCGAGCACCGGCTGAAGGCCGACGAGGCCTACGAGATCGGTGAGCGGGGGCACCCCGTGCGGGCGTACCTGGACCCCGAGGGCATCGTCGCGACGGCGGTCGCGTGCGGCGCCGACGCGATCTACCCGGGCTACGGTTTCCTGTCGGAGAACCCGGCGCTGGCCGAGGCCTGCGCGGAGGCCGGCATCACCTTCGTCGGCCCGGACTCGACGATCCTCGAGCTGACCGGCAACAAGGCCCGGGCGATCGCGGCCGCGAAGGCGGCTGGCGTACCCGTGCTGCAGAGCGTGGCCCCGTCCACCGACGTCGACGCGCTGGTCGTGGCGGCCGAGGCGATCCCCGCACCGCTGTTCGTGAAGGCGGTCGCCGGCGGCGGCGGCCGCGGCATGCGACGCGTCGACGACCGGGCGCAGCTGCGCGAGGCGATCGAGACCTGCATGCGCGAGGCCGAGGCGGCCTTCGGCGACCCGACGGTGTTCATCGAGCAGGCCGTCGTGGACCCGCGGCACATCGAGGTCCAGATCCTCGCCGACGGCACGGGCACCGAGGCCGGCACGATCCACCTGTTCGAGCGGGACTGCTCGGTGCAGCGGCGCCACCAGAAGGTCGTCGAGATCGCGCCCGCGCCCAACCTCGACCCGGCGATCCGCGACCGCATGTGCGCCGACGCGGTCCGCTTCGCCCGCGAGATCGGTTACAGGAACGCCGGCACCGTCGAGTTCCTGCTCGACCCGGCCGGCAACTACGTCTTCATCGAGATGAACCCGCGCATCCAGGTCGAGCACACGGTGACCGAGGAGGTCACCGACGTCGACCTCGTGCAGTCCCAGCTGCGGATCGCCGCCGGCGAGACGCTCGCCGACCTCGGCCTCGAGCAGGACGGCATCGTGCTGCGCGGCTCGGCGCTGCAGTGCCGGATCACCACCGAGGACCCGGCCAACGGGTTCCGTCCCGACACGGGCGTCATCACGACGTACCGGTCCCCGGGGGGCGGCGGCGTCCGCATCGACGGCGGCACGACGTACACCGGCGCGGAGATCTCGGCGCACTTCGACTCGATGCTGGCCAAGCTGACCTGTCGTGGCCGCACCTTCGAGAAGGCCGCGGAGAAGGCCCGCCGCGCGGTGGCGGAGTTCCGCATCCGCGGCGTCTCCACGAACATCCCGTTCCTGCAGGCGGTCCTCGACGACCCCGACTTCGTCGCCGGCGGCGTGACGACGTCCTTCATCGAGACCCACCCGCAGCTGCTGCAGGCGCGCGGCTCGGGCGACCGCGGCAGCAAGCTGCTCACGTTCCTCGCCGACGTGACCGTGAACAAGCCGTACGGCGACGCGCGGGCCTCGGTCGACCCGGCCTCCAAGCTGCCGGCGCTCGACCTGTCCGTCCCCGTGCCCGACGGCACGCGGCAGCGCCTGCTCGCCGTCGGCCCGGAGGCGTTCGCCGCCGAGCTGCGTGCCCACACCGGCGTCGCCGTCACCGACACCACCTTCCGCGACGCCCACCAGTCGCTGCTCGCGACCCGCGTGCGCACCATCGACCTGCTCGGCGTCGCCGACCACGTCGCGCGGCTCACCCCCGAGCTGTGGTCGCTCGAGGCCTGGGGCGGGGCGACGTACGACGTGGGGCTGCGCTTCCTCGCCGAGGACCCGTGGGAGCGGCTCGCCGCGCTGCGCGAGGCGGTGCCGAACATCTGCCTGCAGATGCTGCTGCGCGGCCGCAACACCGTCGGCTACACGCCCTACCCGACCGCCGTGACCGACGCCTTCGTCGAGGAGGCCGCGGCGACCGGCATCGACGTCTTCCGGGTCTTCGACGCCCTCAACGACGTCGACCAGATGCGCCCGGCCATCGAGGCGGTCCGCGCGACCGGCACGGCTGTGGCCGAGGTGGCTCTCTGCTACACCGGCGACCTGTCGTCGCCCGACGAGCGGCTCTACACGCTCGACTACTACCTGCGCCTGGCCGAGCAGATCGTCGACGCCGGCGCGCACGTGCTGGCGATCAAGGACATGGCCGGGCTGCTGCGTGCCCCCGCGGCACGGACGCTGGTGACCGCGCTGCGCGAGCGCTTCGACCTGCCGGTCCACCTGCACACCCACGACACCCCGGGCGGCCAGCTCGCCACGCTGCTCGCCGCGATCGACGCCGGTGTGGACGCGGTCGACGCGGCGTGCGCCGCGATGTCCGGGACGACGTCGCAGCCCGCGCTCTCCGCGCTGGTCGCGACCACCGACCACTCCGCGCGGACCACCGGCCTGTCGCTCGACGGCGTGAACGCACTCGAGCCGTACTGGGAGGCGACCCGCCGCCTGTACGCCCCCTTCGAGTCCGGGCTGCCGGCCCCGACCGGGCGGGTCTACACCCACGAGATCCCCGGTGGACAGCTGTCGAACCTGCGCCAGCAGGCGATCGCGCTCGGCGTGGGGGAGAAGTTCGAGCAGGTCGAGGACATGTACGCCGCGGCCAACCGGATCCTCGGCAACGTCCCCAAGGTCACGCCGTCCTCGAAGGTGATCGGCGACCTGGCCCTCTCCCTCGTGGCCGCCGGCGCCGACCCGGCCGCGTTCGAGGAGAACCCCGGCTCGTTCGACATCCCCGACTCCGTCATCGGCTTCCTGTCCGGCGAGCTCGGCGACCCGCCGGGCGGCTGGCCCGAGCCGTTCCGCACGAAGGCGCTCGCCGGCCGCTCGTGGACCGCGCCCGAGCCCACGTTGACGCCCGAGCAGTCGGCCGCCTTGGGGTCGGCCGACCACGAGAGCCGCCGTCGTACCCTCAACCAGCTGCTGTTCCCCGCCCCGACGCGGGCCTTCGACGAGGCCCGCCAGGCCTACGGCGACGTGTCGGTCATCCCGACCCGCGACTACCTCTACGGCCTGACCCAGGGTGAGGAGCACGAGGTCCGGCTCGACGAGGGCGTCACCCTCCTGCTCGGCCTCGAGGCGATCAGCGAACCCGACGAGCGCGGCTTCCGCACCGTCATGTGCACCATCAACGGCCAGCTGCGGCCGGTGTCGGTGCGCGACCGCTCCGTGTCGGCCGAGGTGCCGGCCGCCGAGAAGGCCGACCCGGCCCGCCCCGGCCACGTCGCCGCCCCGTTCCAGGGTGCGGTCACGCCGATCGTCGCCGTCGGCGACAGGGTGGGCGCCGGCGACACGGTCGCGACCATCGAGGCGATGAAGATGGAGGCCTCGATCACCGCGCCCGTCGACGGCGTCGTGAAGCGGCTCGCGATCTCCGGCACCCAGCCGGTCGAGGGTGGGGACCTGGTGCTCGAGCTCGGCTGACGGCGGAGTCGCGACGGAAATGGTTGGTGCGACGCGGGCACGACGCGCCAGACTCGCCGGATGTCGTCCCCTGAGCTGCCCCACGGCCTGACAACCCGGCCGCTGGTGATCGGCGACTCCGCCGAGGTGACGGCGGTGATCGTCGAGCAGGAGCTCCACGACATCGGCAGCGCCGAGATCGAGGAGGGCGACCTGCTCGGGGAGTGGCAGCGGCCGTCGTACGACCTGACGGCGAGCACCGTCGCGGTCCTCGACGGCGAGCGGATCGTGGCCTACGCCGAGCACCTGGGTGGTGAGCGGTACGACGCGGCCGTGCTGCCGTCGTACCGGGGGCGCGGGATCGGGACCTGGCTCGCCCACTGGGTGCAGTCCGTCGCCCGCTCGTCCGGCGCCGCGATCGTCGGGATGCCGGTGCCCGAGGGATCGGCCGGCGACCGCCTCCTCACCGCCCTCGGGTACGGCGTCCGGTGGACCAGCTGGGTCCTCCGCCTGCCGCCCGGGGCCACCATCGAGACCCGCCCGCTGCCCGACGGCTACGCCCTGCGCGAGGCCACCGAGGCCGACCGCGAACAGGTCTGGACCGTCGCCGAGGACGCCTTCCTCGAGTGGTCGGCCCGGGAGCGCGAGTCGATCGGCGACTTCGCCGCCCGCGTCTGGGAGCGCCCCGGCTTCGAGCCCTGGAACCTCCAGGTCGTCACCGCCCCCGACGGCTCGGTCGCCGGCGTCGCGAACGTCTGGAACACCGCCGCCGACGCCGCCGGCGACGTGGACACCTACGTCTCCAAGCTCGCGGTCGCCCCCGCACACCGCGACCGCGGCCTCGCCCAGGCGCTGCTCGTCGCGTCCTTCGCGGCCGGCCGGTCGCGGGGAGCCACGTCGTCGAGCCTGTCGACGGACTCGCGCACGGGCGCGCTGTCGCTCTACGAGAAGGTCGGGATGGGGCCCGCGTCGGTGTGGGTCCACCGGGCGATCACCCTGACCTGAACCCGATCCGGGTCAGCCCCAACCGAACCGTCCCCTCGCGCGTCCTTCTCTCCGCAGGCAGCCACCACGGCGCCTCGCCACCAGAGAGGATCAGCCCATGCCCGTCATCGCACCTCGGGGGTCGAAGGACGACGAGTTCGTCGAGCTCGTGCACGCCGCATGGCCCGCGCTGTACCGGACGGCGGTCCTGCTGGTCCGCGACCACGCTCTCGCCGAGGACCTGGTCCAGTCGGCGCTCGCGAAGACCTACAGCCACTGGCACCGGATCCGCGACACGGGCGCCGCGCAGGCCTACGCGCGGCGGGCGCTGGTGAACACGACGACCAGCACCTTCCGGCGCAAGTCCTACCGGTCGGAGCGGCCGACGGCCGAGCTGCCGGAGAAGGTCGGCGTACCGGCGGGCGACCCGGCCGAGCGGCTGGACGTGCGGGCCGCGCTGGCGGAGCTCGCGCCGCGGCAGCGGGCGGTCGTGGTGCTGCGGTTCTACGACGACCTGTCGGTGCAGGACACGGCCGACCTGCTCGGCATCTCGACCGGCACGGTCAAGAGCCAGACGTCCGCCGCCCTCGACCGGCTGCGCGTGCTCCTCGACGTCGAGGTCGACGTACCGCGCCCGGACGCCGTCGGCATCGCCCGTCAGGGCCGGGAGCTGCGGACCCGCCGACGCGTCGGCGCCGCCGTGCTGGCCGCGATCCTCGTCGGTGCCGTGGGCGTCGGCAGCGTCCTGGTCGGCAATGCGCTCGACGGGTCGTCGCGGGGCGCACCGCCGGTGACCGGGCAGGAGGACTCCGCGCAGACGTACGACGCCTGGGCGGCCTGGTCAGTCAACGGCGAGGTGACCATCGGCGAGAACGAGGTGGACCTGCCCGGCGAGGGCGCCTACCACCTCGCGCAGACCTCGGAGGGCGTCGTCGCGCAGTACCTCACCGACGACGGGACCGCCTTCGCGCTCGTCACCCCCGACGGCGGTACGACGCCGCTCGGCATCCCCGGCGCGACGCCGACCGTCGACGGCGACCCCTCCGCACCGCACGTCGCGTGGGTGGTCACCGGCGACGACGAGGTCACGCTGCACGTGTGGGACGTGGCGTCCGACGAGGAGCTGGCCCGGGTCGTCGTACCGTCGCCGGGGACGAGGCCGATCGACGGCCGTCAGGTCATCCAGCCCGTCGATCTCGACGGGGACGCCGCCTTCCTCGGCACGATGGAGGGCGAGGGGCGCCGGGTGGACTGGCACACCGGCGCGATCAGCAACCTGCCCCTGCTGCCGGCGTCGGTGCGCGACGACGTGGCCGCGGCCCGCGACGGCGACCACTGGGTGGTCATGGACGCGACCACCGGCACGGTCCTGCGTCGCATCGATGGCGACAGCCTGTCGGCAACCGTCTCGCCGGACGGGGACTGGCTGATCCTGGTGGCCGCCGACGTGAACGAGGTGTCCGTCGAGCCGGTCGCCGGCGGGAAGCGGGTCCGCCTCGAGGGCATCGGACCGGAGGCGACGTGGTCGCGGGACGGCTCGGTCGTCGGCCAGGTCGGCGCGACCCCGGAGGTGCTCCGGTGCTCCACCGCGGGCGACTGCGAGAGGCGAAGCGTGCCGGGCGACCCGGACGAGTTCGTGTCGGTGCTGGTGGCCGACTACCTCAACGTCGGTTGAGGTCCGTGCCGCACACACGTGAAGGGCCCGTGGGCCGGGGGATCGCCCCGGCCCACGGGCCCTCGTCGTACGCCGTCTCCGGAGGATCAGGCGTCGTCCTCGTCCGCGGACGTCTGCGCCGGGTCGGCGTCCGGTCCGTCGGCGAGGATGCCGTACAGGCTGCGACGAGCCTCGACGAGCACGTCGACCGCGGCGCGGCGCTGTCCGTCGGAGCCGGCGGTCACGATCTGCCAGACAGCACCCATGACCTGGCCGATCTCGGCCTTCAGGTCCGCGTTGCCGCCGGCGGCCGGGCTGCCGTCGCCGGCCTCCGCGTCCTTGCGCCGGTCGAAGGGCACCCAGACGGCGGCGAGCTCGTCGGCGTGCTCGGCACACCAGGCCGAGCCCTTGGCCGTGAGCCGCATGCCGCGGCGCCCGCCCTCGTCGTTCTCGACGAGCTCCTCGTCGAGGAGCTGCTGGACGGTCGGGTAGACCGAGCCGGGACTCGGCTTCCACACGCCGCCGCTGCGCTCGGTGATCTGCTGGATCACCTGGTAGCCGTTGGGGGACTCCTCGCGCTCGTTGGCGGCGCGGAGGATGTCGAGGATGGCCGAGCGGACGTCGCCGCGGCGTACCCGCGGGCCACGGCCCGGCTCGGGACGGCCCTGGCCGAAGAGCCCGACCAGCCACGGCGGCGGACCGCCGTGACCTCCGTGCCCGCCGAAGCCGTGGCGCCCGCCGCGACCGGGCTCGCCCCAGGCGCCCCAGGCGCCGGGACCGAAGTCACCGCGCTGGCGTCGCTGGAACCCGCGCGGCTCCGGGTTGCCCCAGGGGCCGCAGTCGTCCTGTCCGAAATTCATGTTGTGGCGTCCCATGAGGGACCTCCTTCGTTCGTGGTGGGCCTGTGGGCCCGTCGTGAGTTCGGGATATCGCGGGAACAGTTCGTGTTGGTATCGCGATATATCGGAAGCGTACGCGTAAGGATCGGCGAAGACAAGAGAGTTTCACCGGCCGGCCGGTGTTTCTCCCGTGCTTGGACGACGAAACTCACGCTTGGACGAGGGAAACTTCGTCGTCCAAGCGTGAGTTTCACCGGCCGGCCGGTGAAACTCACGTCAGCGCGCCAGCCAAGCGGCGTACGCGTCGAACGCGAACGGCCGGCCGAGGAAGTCGGCGACCAGGTCGGCAGCATCCGCCTCGCCGCCGCGGGCGAGGACGGCGTCGCGGTAGCGGTGGGCCATGTCGATGGCGGCGGCGGCGAACAGGTCGCCTGTGCCGTCGGGGTCGAAGGCGCTGAACATGTCCTTCGCGATCACGAGCGACCACATGTAGGTGTAGTAGGCCGAGCTGTAGCCGCCGAGGTGGCCGAAGCTGGCGAACATGTGGGTGCCGGGGAGGTAGGGCAGGGCGGCGTAGCGGCCCTGGAGCTCGATCATCCGCTCGGTCAGGTCGGGGACCTGGGCCAAGCCGCGGTCGGCGTGGAACCAGTACGACATGGCGGCGTAGAACATCTGGGTCCGTGCGTAGATGCCCTTGCCGTAGTCGTCGGCGGCACGCATCGCGGCGACCAGGTCGGCCGGGATCGGCTCGCCGGACTCGTCGCTGGCGAAGGAGCGCAGCACGTCGGCGTGCCACGCCCACTCCTCGAGCATCTGGCTCGGCGCCTCGACGAAGTCCCACTCGGTGGCGACGCCCGCGAAGCGGAACCAGTCGCCGTGGCCGGCGAGGACGTGGTGGAGCAGGTGGCCGAACTCGTGGAAGAGGGTGACGACGTGGTCGTGCTCCATCAGGCCGCGGGAGAAGTTGCAGACCAGCACGCCCTCGGGGAGCTGCTCGCCGGCGACACCGTCGGTGAGCGTGAACTGGGCGGCGTGCTTGTACTTGCCCTCGCGCGGGTGCAGGTCGAGGTAGATCCGGCCGATCCTCCCGCCGGCCCGCACCACCTCATAGGCGGTGACGTCCTCGTGCCACACGGGGACGTCGACGGGCTCGTAGGACAGGTCGAAGAGCCGGCCGGTCACCTCGAGCAACCCCTGGCGCACCTTGCCGAAGTCGAAGAAGGTGCGCACCCGCTGGGAGTCGACGTCGTACCGCTCGGAGCGGACCAGCTCGGCGTAGTACTGGTAGTCGTAGCCGGGCACCTCGGTCGCGGACGGGAAGTCGCGGCGGTAGCGCTCCAGCAGCTGCCCGAGGTCGCGCTGCATCGGCTCCTCGGCGGCCTCGGTGATCCGGTCGATGAACGCCGGGATCGCGGGGCCCTCGCCGATCATCTTCACGTCGGCGTCGTACGACGGCCAGTCGGCGTACCCGACGGTGGTGGCCAGCTCGTGGCGCAGGTCGAACAGCTCGGTCAGCAGCTCCTCGGTGGCCGGCCAGCCGCGCTCGAGGAAGGCGATCGTGATGTCGCGACGCACGTCCTGGTCGTGCGCGAACATCCGCACCGGCACGGAGTCGGGGTAGTCCGTGGTCACGGTGACCAGGCCGTCGTCGTCGGCGGGGTGCGCCTCGAGCCAGTCGGCCGGCATGCCGGCGAGCTGCTCGGGCCGGACCCGGATGGTGCGGACGTCGTCGCGGGTGACCCGGCTGAACTCCTGGTCGAGCTCGGTGATCCGTTCCCGCACGGCGGCGATCCGCTCGCGGGTGGCCTCGTCCTTGTCGACACCGGAACGGCGGAAGTCGGCCCGCACCTTCTCCAGCAGCCGTACGGCGAGCGGGTCGCCGGCCACCGCGCCCGGGTCGATGGCGGCGAACACGTCGTACAGCTCGCGGTCCAGGCTCCACTGGGTCCCCAGCCGCGAGGCCTCCTGCTCGGCCGCGTCGGCGAGCTCGCGGGCCCGCTCGTCGGGGTGCACGTTGCCGAGCAGCGAGCCGAACGCCGCGACATTGCCGAGGTGGCTGCCGGCCCGGTCCCACTGGCGCAGCACGTCGATCGGGTCCGACGGCGTCGTGCTCCGCAGCCCGTCGACGAGCTCGGTCGCCCGGGCGAGCTCGGCCGACGAGCGGTCGCGGATCCAGTCGGGCCAGGCGTCGGGCGCGGTCGGCAGCACCAGGGGATCGAGCGTCATGCACAGAGCCTAGGAGACCCACGAACGGCCGATCCGGGAGGAGCCGTGGAACGAGGGGCGGACCTGTGGAGGAACCGGGTGCTGCGTGTGGGTCTCGCGTGGAGATCGCGTGGATCGCACCTCGACAGAGTGGGGGCATCGAGAAAGCCGCTCACCACCGAGCCACCGACATTCCCAGGAGAGACCGCAATGCGCATGTCCCGCAAGATCCTCGTCCCCCTCGCCACGCTGTCCGCCGCCGCGGCGGTCGCCGTCGGTTCGGGTGCGACCTTCACCTCGACGTCGGGCAACACGATCAGCGCCGCCACGTCCGGCACGCTGACCCAGCTCAACTCGAAGGACGGCGGCGCGATCTTCGACCTGACCAACATGAAGCCGGGCGACACCCTCAACGGAGCGCTCAACCTGACCAACACCGGCAGCCTGCCCGCGACCTTCAGCCTCACCGAGACCGGGTCCACCAACGGCTTCACCGCGGACAACCTCAGCCTGGCGATCACCAACACGACCACCGGCGCGACCGTCTACAGCGGCACCTTCGGTGGTCTGGTCGACGGCACCAAGACCGACCTCGGCGTGATCCAGCCGGGCGTCCTCAACAACTTCAAGTTCACCGTGAAGCTCGCCCAGACGGCCCCCAACGCCGACCAGGGCAAGTCCGCCACGGCGACGTACACGTGGGACTCGGTGCAGCTCAACGGCACCACGACCAACCAGTGACCCCGGGCCGGGCCGGCGTTCCCCCCGGTTCGGCCGGCCCGGCACGGACCTCTTCCCCGACCACCCGCCCAGCAGCCTCCTGAGGAGAGCCCCATGGCCGCCCACCGTCGCCCGTCGACCGTACGTCGCGTCCTCGGCCGCACCGTCCGCGCCAGCGGCACGATCGGCCTGGCCGTGGTGACCCTCGCCGCGCTGGCCTACCTGATGCCGACGCTGATGGGCTACGACCGCTACGTCATCACCGGCGGCTCGATGACCGGCACCCACGACAAGGGATCGGTCGTCTTCGAGAAGCCGGTCGCCGCGGACGACCTCGGGGTCGGCGACGTGATCACCTACCAGCCGCCGCCGGCGTCCGGCGTCACCACGCTCGTCACCCACCGGATCATCGCGATCGGTCACGACGAGCAGGGCCACCAGGTGCTGCGCACCCAGGGCGACGCCAACCCCGACCCCGACCCGTGGAAGTTCTCGCTCACCTCGAGCGAGCAGCCCGTCGTCGACTTCTCCGTCCCGTACGTCGGCTACGTGCTGATCGCGCTCGCAGACCGCGACACGCGGATGCTCGTGATCGGCGTACCGGCCGCACTGGTGGCGCTGCTGAGCCTCGGCCAGCTGGTCGCCGCCCTCCGTTCGCGCCCTGACCCGCACTTGGGGGGTCGGGTCAGGGCCGCGTGATCCCTCGGCCTGCCGGATCCCCCAATGGTCCGGCAGGTCGAGGCCTCACCCCACCGGGGACAGCCGGGTCCGCGCCCGTGGGGGGCGTGGGCCCGGCGCTCCTTTTCCCGGGCTCTCCATCGGTGGTCCCGCGCCCTCGTTCCCTCATCTGTGGAGCTCCCGTGACCTGCACGTGGAGCTCCCGTGGAGTGCTCCTCCCTAGCGTTGGACTCACCGCTTCCACCCACCACGACCCGTCTCCGGAGGACCGCGTCATGCGCCGTACGAACCCCTTGGTTCTCGCGCTCGTCGCCCTGTGCGCCACGGCCCTGGCCGTCGCCAGCACGACCACCTCCGACGCCACCTTCACCAGCTCGAGCGGGAGCCGCGCCACCGTGAGCGCCGCCGCCGACTGGACGCCCCCGACCGTCGCCGTGACCAGCCCCGGCAGCCCGCTCCAGGGCACCGTCACGCTCGCGGCGAGCGCGTCCGACACCGAGTCGGGCATCGCGTCGGTCGCGTTGCAGTACCTGGCGCCCGACGCCACCGGTTGGGTCACGCTGTGCACGGCCACCGCCGCGCCGTACTCCTGCTCGTGGAACACCAAGCTGGGCGTCGACGGCGGCTACGACCTTCGGGCCCGCGCGACCAACACCGCCGGCTACACCACCGTCTCCGACGTCGTCAGCACGACCGTCGCCAACAACGTCCTGCTGGTCCTCGGCGACCCGGGCGAGGTGGTCCGCGGCAGCGTCGCGCTGAAGTCGACGATCTACAACGGCGGCCTCCTCCCCTGGACCGTCACCGTCCAGTACACGCCCAACGGCGGCACCAGCTGGAAGACGCTGTGCAGCGGCCTGACCTCGCCCTTCTCCTGCACCTGGTCGACCACGAGCTTCACCAACGAGTCCTTCGACCTGCGTGCCGTCGCCACCTCGGGTACGACGACGGTCACCTCCGCGGTCGTCAGCGACGTCCTCGTCGACAACGCCGCCCCGGGTGTCTCGATGGTCGACCCCGGCACCCCGCTCAGCGGAGCGGTGAACTTCACGGCGACCGCCACCG
Source organism: Nocardioides sp. Root240 (assembly GCF_001428825.1). Lineage (GTDB taxonomy): Bacteria > Actinomycetota > Actinomycetes > Propionibacteriales > Nocardioidaceae > Nocardioides. The sequence goes on from NZ_LMIT01000016.1 coordinate 44,252, forward strand.
ACGCGGCATCCGGTGTCCAGCAGGTCGTGCTGCAGTACGCCCTCGGCAGCGGCTCCTGGCAGAACCTCTGCACGGTCACGACGGACCCGTTCACCTGCCGGTACGCCACCACCTCGCTGACCGACGGGACCTACTCCTTCCGGGCGACCGCCACCGACGTCGCCGGCAACAGCGCCACCTCGACCGCGGTCACCGGCCGCGTCGTCGACAACACCGTCTCCTCGGTGTCCCTCGACGACCCCGGCACCTACCTGTCCGGCACCGCGACGATCACCGCACTGGCCAACTCGACCGCCGGCATCACGTCGGTGCGCATCCAGCGCGCCCCCACCGGTACGACGAGCTGGACCGACCTCTGCACCGACACCACGTCGCCGTACTCCTGCGCCTGGGACACCCGGACGGTCGCCAACGGCAGCTACGACCTGCGGGCCGTCCTGCTCGACGGCCGCGGAGGGACGACGACGTCCGCGATCCTCAGCGCTCGCCGGATCGACAACAGCACGCTGCGGGCGGTCGACGTGCAGACCACGAACGGCAACGGCACCGCCGGGCGCCTGGACGCCGGCGACACGGTGACCTGGACCTACAGCGAGGTGGTCGCGCCGGCCAGCATCTCGACCGGCTGGAACGGCTCCGCGCTGGCGGTCAGCCTGCGGCTGCGCGACGGCAACCTGCTCGGCGGCACCAGCAAGAGCGACGCGATCGACGTCCTGCGCGGCGGTGCGGCCGTCCAGCTCGGGGCGGTCGGGCTCCGGGAGGACTACGTGAAGGGCCGCAAGACCGCGACCTTCAACGCGACCCTCACCGCCACCACCGTCACCGTCGACGGGGTCGACCGGACGGTGGTCACCCTCGTGGTCGGCACGCTGGCCAGCGGCAACGGGCTGCGGACGGTCACCACCGCGTCCACGATGCTCTGGACGCCGTCCACCGCGGCGCTCTCCGCGACCGGCGGCGCCTGCGCCGCCACCCCGGTGAGCGAGTCCGGCGCAGCGGACCGGGAGTTCTGATGAGCGCTCCCACCCGGCCGTCCCGGACCGCCGCGGCCCTCGCTGCAGGGCTCGCCCTCTGCCAGTTCGGCTTCGTCCTGACCGGCGACCACCCGTCCATGACGGCTGGCGTGCTCGCCCCGCTCACCCTGCTCGCGGCCCTCGCGCTGTTCCGGGTCAACTGCCTGGAGACCCGGCTGGCCGTGGTGGCGGCGGCAGCGGCGCCGCTCCTGCTGACGTCGCTGTCGGCGACGATCGGCCTGCCCGGGCAGCACCCGCACACGTCGGTCGGCGGGGTCCTCGTCGGCTGGGTCCTGCCGTTCGCCGTGCTCGTCGCGATCGACGCCGACCGCCGGGCACGGACCCGTCGCACCGCGCCGCCTCTCACCCACCCCTATGCTCGGTGAGGTGCCCGTGCGCCTGCTGATCGTCGAGGACGACGACGCCATCGCCGCTCCGCTCGTCCGCGCGGTCCAGCGCGAGGGCTACGACGTGGACCGGGTCGCGGCGGGGCTCCCCGCGATCGACCGGGTCGCCGCCGGCGACGTGGACCTGGTCCTGCTCGACCTCGGCCTGCCCGACATGGACGGCCTCGACGTGTGCCGCCGGCTGCGCACCGACGGCTACGCGGGCGGCATCGTCATCCTCACCGCGCGCGCCGGTGAGCTCGACCGGGTCGTCGGCCTCGACGTCGGCGCCGACGACTACCTCGCGAAGCCGTTCAGCCTGTCGGAGCTGCTGGCGCGGGTCCGCGCACTGCTCCGGCGCTCCCTCACCTCGCCCGGCGCGCCGGAGGCCGTCGTGGCGCCGGTGGCGGCGGCCCCGGCGACTGCCGGAAGTGCGCTGCGCGTCGACCGTGCCACCCGGCGGGCCCGGGTCGGCGAGACCGAGCTGTCGCTGACCGCGAAGGAGTTCGACGTCCTCGCCCTGCTCGACGACGACCGTGGTGCCGTGGTGACCCGCGAGGACCTGATGGCACGGGTCTGGGACGAGAACTGGTTCGGCTCCACGAAGACCCTCGACACCACGATCGGCCGGCTGCGCCAGAAGCTCGTCGACGGCGGCGCCCCCGTCACCCTCGCGACCGTTCGCGGCGTCGGGTTCCGGCTGGAGGACGCCGCGCCCGATGCGTGAGCGCCTGGTCCTCGCCTTCGTCGGCCTCACCGTGGCCGTGATCGGCCTGTACGGCGTGCCGCGGGCCTACTTCCTCGCCGACCTGGTCCGGGACGACGCGCGGGCCAGCCTCAACGGAAGCGGTGCCGTCCTCGAGGACCTCATCGAGGAGCGGACCGACGACGGCGGCACGGTGGACGCCGCCCTGCTGCGCAGCGGACTGGTCGCCGCCGACCGCGTCGAGCTCGACCCGGCCGACGGCGCGCCGCTCGCCGTCGGCGCCCCGGACGAGGACGACGACGGCGTGACCGTCACGCGCACCCTTCCCGACGGCAGCACCCTTCGGCTGAGCGTGTCCGGTTCGTCGATCGGGTCGAGCGTCCGCGACGCGCTGCTGCCCCTCGTCCTGCTCGGCCTGGTCCTCGCGCTCGGGTCCGCCGTCCTCGGCGTCGCGCTGGCGCGGCGGCTGTCCCGGCCCTTCCAGGAGCTGGCCGGCCTCTCCCGGGACCTCGGCCAGGGTCGCTTCGACCTCGACGTGCCGACCTTCGTCATACCCGAGGCGGACGAGATCGGCGCCGCCCTCCGCGGTGCGGCCGCCCAGCTCGACGACCTGGTACGACGCGAGCGAGAGTTCGCCGCCAACGCCTCCCACCAGCTGCGCACCCCGATCACCGCGCTCCGGCTCAGCCTCGAGGACCTGGCCCTGTGGCCGGAGACCGATCCGGCCGTCGCCACCGAGCTCGCGCACGGCCTCGACGAGCTGGACCGGCTCAGCGCGGCGATCGACGAGCTCCTCGACCTGGCCCGCGGCCGGCGCATCGAGGCCGAGCAGCAGGTCGACCTGGTCGCCGTCGTCCGCGCGACGGCGGAGCGGTGGGAGGCTCGGCTGGCCGCCGAGTCGCGGTCGCTGGTCACCCGGCAGTCCGGACGCCGATCGCGCACCCGGGTCCCGATCGGCCCCCTGGACCAGGCGCTCGACATCCTCGTCGACAACGCCCGCCAGCACGGGCGCGGCACGATCACCGTCGAGGTCCGCGACGCCGACACCCACCTCGAGGTCGTCGTCGGCGACGAGGGCACCGCGGAGCTCGGACCGGAGGTGTTCCACCGCGGCGTCAGCTCCGGGGCCCAGGGCTCCGAGGGGATCGGCCTGGCGCTCGCCTCCGAGCTCGTCGAGGTCTGCGGCGGTCACCTGTCGCTCGACACGTCCGCTCCCACGACGCGGTTCGTGGTGTGGCTGCCGCCGCGCGACCGCGTGGTCGGCCCCGACCTCAGCCGGTCAGCTGGCCCTTCCTCCTGAGGAGGTAGGCCCGCTCGGCGACGTTGTCGCAGACGGCCAGCGCGGCGTCGTACTGCTCCCGGGACTCGGGACTGCGGCCCAGCCGGCGCAGCAGCTCGGCGCGGGTCGCGTGCCACGCGTGGTAGCCGTCGAGGGGCAGGCGGTCGACGATCGCGAGGGCGACCTCGGGACCGTCGAGCTCGGCGACCGCGACCGCGCGGTTGAGTGCCACGATGGGCGAGGGGTCGATCCGGGCCAGCTGGTCGTAGAGCGCGGCGATCTGGGACCAGTCGGTCGCGGCCGCGGTCGGGGCGTCGGTGTGGACCGCGTTGACGGCAGCGAGCACCTGGTAACGGCCGGGACGGTTGGCGGCCAGGCAGCGTCGTACCAGGTCGTGGCCCTCGGCGATCAGCGCGCGGTCCCACCCACCGCGGTCCTGCTCCTCGAGCGGGACCAGCTCGCCCCCGCGCACGCGGGAGGTACGACGCGACTCGGTGAGCAGCAGCAGCGCCAGCAGCCCGGTGGCCTCGAGGTCGTCGGGCAGCAGCTGGTGGAGGATGCGGGCGAGCCGGATCGCCTCCCCCGTCAGGTCGGCACGGACGGGATCGCCGTCGCCGCTGGAGAGGTAGCCCTCGTTGAAGATCAGCAGCAGCACGGCGAGCACGGCGCCGACCCGGTCGGGCAGGTCGGCGGTCCCGGGCACGCGGTAGGGGATGTTGGCGCCCTTGATCTTCGCCTTCGCACGGGTGATCCGCTGGGCCATCGTCGTCTCCTGGACGAGGAAGGCCGCGGCGATCTCGGCGACGGTGAGCCCGCCCAGCAGGCGCAGGGTCAGCGCGATCCGCGCCTCCGGTGCGAGCGAGGGGTGGCAGCAGGTGAAGATCAGGCGCAACCGGTCGTCGGCGATGACGCCGGTCGGCTCGTGCGGCGTGGGGTCGTGGATCATGGCGGCGGCCTCGTGCTTGCCGTCCCGGAGCTTCTCGCGGCGCAGCCGGTCGATGGCGCGGTTGCCGGCGGTGGTCGTCAACCAGCCGCCCGGGTTGGGCGGTACGCCGGCCTCGGGCCACTTCTCGAGCGCGGTCAGCAGTGCCTCCCCGGCCGCCTCCTCGGCGATGTCGATGTCACCGAAGCGGCGCACGAGCGAGGCGATCAGGCGTCCGTACTCCTCGCGGAAGATCCGCTCGACCGCCGCCTGTGCCGTGGCCTCCGGGAGCGTGTCCGGCACGGTCAGGCGAGACCCTCGAACGGGCGGACCTCGACCTTGCCGCGGCAGGCCTTCGAGCCCTCGGCCGCGAGGCGCAGCGCCACGTCGAGGTCGGGCGCGTCGATGACCCAGAAGCCACCGATGGCCTCCTTGGTCTCGAGGTACGGGCCATCGGTCATCACCGGGGTGTCGCCGGTGCCGTCGACGACGGTCGCCGTCGTGGCCTCCAGCAGGCCGCCGGCGAAGACCCAGTAGCCCTCGGCCTTGAGCCGGTCGTTGAAGGCGCCGGTGGCCGCGAAGGCCTCCTCCATCGCCTCGCGGGAGCCGTAGTCGCCGAACTCGGTGCGCTCGACGGGGCCGTGGACTGCGAGCAGGTAGTGCGTCATGTCTTGTCTCCTGGTTCGGGGCGGTCCCGATGACCGCCTCACATCACCACCACGAAGGAGGGTGCGCCACTACGACAACCCTGCCACGAACTTTTTGGAAGCTGCCACGCGCTGATGCCGGTGGGCGGCGGTTGGTCGGTGGTCGGGTTCAGGGTGGCGGCGCGCGGTGACCCCCTCGAGTGGGCACGAACCGCAGATTCCGAGCAGGTTTTTCTGCGGTCTGTGACCAAACGAGGGGGTCCCCGCCGCAACAGGCCAGAAGCAGCCGGGCGGCCGCGTCAGCGGCGGCGCGGACGAAGTCCGCGCCGACAACCGCGCCGCCCATCC
>NZ_LMIT01000016.1:49566-56460 GCF_001428825.1 Nocardioides sp. Root240
GAGCCACCGCGACAGGATCCAACAGCACGAGCCAGTCCCAGCACCACCGCCAGGGGTTTCGAGGCTCGCTGGCGCTCGCACCTCGACCACCGGAGCAGGCGTCAGGCGAGCCGCTCGGTGAGGTGCACCTCGACGGTGTCGCCTGCCGCCTTGCCGGTGTCGACGCGCAGGGCCGATGCCACCGGGAGCTTGTGGTTGCCGTCGCCGAGCGCCATGAAGGAGGACTCGAAGGGGGTGCCGTCGATGGTGCCGCGGACCTTGACCCGGCCACGGGTGCCGAACTGCTCGGCCGACTGCGGCCAGACCACGTAGGTCCAGCCGCCCTTGGCCTCGCTCCGGCGCAGGGTCTCGGTGAAGGTGATGTCCAGCGGCCCGACGCCGCTCGGTTCCTGGGAGGTGCTCATGCAGGAGTGGACCATGGGAGCGGCACCGATTCATCGAGACGTCGGACGACTCCGTAGCCTGATCCCGTGAGTCTTCGCGGGATGCTGGCCGACACCCGGCCACTGCGGAACCCGCACTTCCGGCGGCTGTGGAGCGCCAACATCGTCACCGTCGTCGGCGCCCAGCTGACGGTGGTCGCGGTGCCGGCCCAGATCTACGCGGACACCGGGTCGTCGGCGTACGTCGGCCTGACCGGCGTCTTCGGACTGGTGCCGCTGGTGGTGTTCGGCCTGTGGGGCGGGGCGCTGGCGGACCACTTCGACCGCCGTACCCTCATGCTCGTCACGACCACCGGGCTGATCGGCACGGCGGCGCTGTTCTGGCTGCAGGCGGCGTTCGGCAACACCAACGTGTGGCTGCTGCTGTCGCTCTTCGCCGTGCAGCAGGCCTTCTTCGCGATCAACCAGCCGACCCGGTCGGCGATCCTGCCGCGCCTGCTCGAGCCCGAGGTGCTGCCCGCGGCCAACTCGCTCAACATGACGGTCATGCAGGCCGGCGCGATCGGCGGGCCGCTGATCGCCGGCATCCTGATCCCGTTCACGGGCTTCTCGTGGCTCTACCTCGCCGACGCGATCTGCCTGCTCGCGACGCTGTGGGCCGTCGTACGACTGCCGAGGCTGCCGGTCGAGGGGGTCGTGTCCGGTACGCCGGGCCTGCGCTCGGTCGTGGAGGGCCTGGCCTACCTGCGGACCCAGCCGGTGCTGATGATGTCCTTCGTCGTCGACATCATCGCGATGGTCTTCGGCATGCCGCGGGCACTGTTCCCCGAGATCGCGCACGAGAGCTTCCTCGGCCCCGAGGAGGGCGGGCTCGCGTTCGCGCTGCTCTTCGCGGGCATCCCGGCGGGCGCCGTCCTGGGCGGCGTGTTCTCCGGCTGGGTCTCGCGCATCGCCCGGCAGGGCGTGGCCGTCATCTGGTGCATCGTGGTCTGGGGCCTGGCGATGGTCGGCTTCGGCCTCGCGGTGCTCGGCGCCGACGCGACGTCCGGCTCGGCGCGCCCGTGGCTGGTGGTCGCGGTGCTGATGCTGGTCGTCGGCGGTGCTGCCGACATGGCCTCCGCGGCCTTCCGCACCTCCATGCTGCAGAGCGCGGCCGCCGACGAGGTGCGCGGCCGGCTGCAGGGGATCTTCATCGTGGTCGTCGCGGGCGGACCCCGGATCGCCGACGTGGCCCACGGCGCCAGCGCCGCCGTCGTCGGTACGGCGGCCGCCGCGGCCGGTGGCGGGGTGCTGGTCGTGGTGCTGGTGGTCGTCGCGGCGCTCGTCGTACCGTCGTTCGTGCGCTACCGCATCACCGCGGGGGCCCGGTGACCGACGACGGCACGGCCGCGGTCCGGGACGTCGTGGTCGCCTTCTTCGCGACCTTCGTGTCGGGCCCGGAGTGCATCGAGCGCGCCGAACGGCTGCGCGGGCTGTGCCTGCCCGGCGCGATCATCGTGTCCGGGTCGACGCCACCGGTGGTCGAGGACATTGAGTCCTTCCTCGCGCCCCGCCTGGCGCTGCTGACCGGCGGCGGGCTGTCGGAGTTCCGCGAGTGGCCGGAGGAGGGCCGGATCGACGTCCACGGCGACCTCGCCCACTGGTTCGGGCCCTATGCGAAGCAGGGACGGCGCGACGGCGTCGCGTTCGAGGGCCGCGGCGCGAAGTCGATCCAGCTGGTCCGCACCCCGGCCGGCTGGCGGATCAGCGCCGTGGCGTGGAGCGACGACCCGGCCGACCGGGCGCGCGGCACACTGGAGCGGTGAGCCTGCTCGAGACGGACCTCCCGATCGTCGCGGCACCGATGGCCGGCGGGCCGTCGACGGTCGCACTGGCCTCCGCCGTGACCGACGCGGGCGGGTTCGCCTTCCTGCCGGGCGGCTACCTCACCGCTCCCGCCTTCGACGCCCTGCTCACCGAGGCGCGCGCCGCCGGCCGGCCGTTCGGGGTGAACCTGTTCGTGCCCCAACCCGGCGCCCTCGCCCCTGACGACTTCGCGACCTACCGGGCCGAGCTCGCCGGAGAGGCCGCGGCGCTCGGCGTCGAGCTGCCCACCGGGCCGACGCACGACGACGACGCCTGGCGCGACAAGCTCACGCTCCTCCTCGCCGACCCTGTGCCCCTCGTCTCGCTGACCTTCGGCCTGCCGGACCCCTCCGACATCGCCGCCCTCCGCGCCGTCGGGACCCGCGTGCTGGCCACGGTGACCACGCCCGGCGAGGCCCTCCTGGCAGCCGACGCCGGGGTCGACGGCTTCGTCGTGCAGGGACCGTCGGCCGGCGGGCACAGCGGCACCTTCGACCCCCGCCGCCCCCTCGTCGACGTGCCGACCGACTCGGTCGTGCGCGCCGTGCGGGCAGCGAGCCCGTTGCCCGTCGTCGCCGGCGGCGGGGTCGACGGACCGGCCGCCGTCCGGGAGCTGTTGGCCGCCGGTGCCGAGGCGGTCGCGGTGGGCACCCTGCTGCTCCGCGCCCACGAGTCCGGTACGTCGCCCACCCACCGCGCCGCGCTCGCCGACCCCGGCTTCGCCACGACCGTGGTGACCCGCGCGTTCACGGGGCGCCCGGCGCGGGGACTGCTCAACGGGTTCATCGAGCGGCACGAGCCTGCGGCGCCGTACGGCTATCCGGAGGTGCACCACCTGACCCGCGACCTGCGGCGCGCGGCCGCCGCCGCGGGCGACCCGCACCGGCTGCACCTGTGGGCCGGGACCGGCTACCGCGCCGCGGTGGAGGCTCCGGCCGCCGAGATCATCCGCGCCCTGGTGCCGGGCTGAGCATCCCCCGCAGGTACGCCGCCTGCCCGACGTGCTGCGTGCAGTCGTTGACCACGCTGACCAGCCGCACACCCAGCGTCACGGGCGGGTCCCAGCGCTCGTCGACCACGCGGTCGAGGTCGTCGGCGCTGATCGAGGCGAGGTACTCCACCGTGCGCGCGTGCGTGGCCCGGTAGTAGTCGGCGAGCAGGCCGGCCGGCGCCCGCACGAGGGCGACCTGCGCCGAGGTGTGGCCGTAGCCGATGTCGCCGGTCTCGATCGGGAGGTCGAAGCGCTCGGCGTACCCGCCGTCGGTCCAGACCTGCTCGGTGCCCGCGACGTCGGCGACGTGGTCGTCCTGCACCCGGGTGAGGTGCCAGACCAGCCAGCCGATGCTGTTGGCGTCGGGGGTCGGTCGCTCGGCCAGCAGGGCGTCGTCGGCGCCGTCGAGGACGGACTCGACGGACTCCAGCACGCGATCGATCGCTTCGGTCAGGAGGTCGGCAGGGCTCATGGCTCGACGGTACGACGCACCGCCGACTGTCGGCGACCACCGCTACCGTGCCGACGCATGACCGACGCCGAGGCGGTGCGCCGCGTGGCCCTGCCGCTGCCGCGCGCGGTCGAGCGGCAGACCGGCGGGCGGTGGAAGCACTACATCGGCTCGATCGTGTTCCTCGCGTTCTCCAAGGACGAGGAGGCGATGGGCTTCGGCTTCCCCAAGGAGCAGCGCGACGACCTGGTCGCGTCGGCACCGGACACCTTCTTCCTGCCCCGGGCGCAGGACCTCCGCTTCCACTGGGTCTGCGCGCGGCTCGCGCCGCTCGACGACGACGAGATGCGCGAGCTGATCACCGACGCGTGGCGGATGTGCGTGCCGAAGATGCTCCACGACCTGCCCGAGCTGCCGGAGCCCACCGCGCGGCTGTGGAGCCTGATCGACGCCCGCGCGTTCTCGGACGCGCAGCCCCTGATGCACCCGTCCCTGCACTGGCGCGACCGCGACCTCGAGCTGCGCGGCCGGCACGACGTGCTGGCGCACCTGCGCGGGCACCCGCGGCCGAGGCCGCCGGACCGGGTGGAGATCCGGGACGGGCAGGTCTACCGCTGGGTGCGGGACTGAGGAGCGACCTGTAGGCGCTCGGTCGGCTGACCGGTCACCTCAGCGATGAGCTCGAAGTCCTTGTCGAGGTGCAGGACGACCAGACCCGACCGTTCGGCCACCGCGGCCAACAGCAGATCGGGGATCGAGGGCGCCCGATGCTGCCCTCGGGCCGCGAGGATCCCTTGGACCTCGACCGCCCTTCGCTCCATGCTCGGCGTCAGGTGCTCGATCGGGAACCAGGAGATCGGCGGACCACCGATCAGCGACTCCCAGTCCTCGGCACTGCGGGCCGAGTATCCCGTCTCGAGCAAGGTCGGGATCGCGATGCGAACCAGACCCCGACGACAGCGGTCCAACCAGTCGCCGGCATCGATCGCGTGTGCCAGCCGGACGAGCGCGGACTTGTCGATCAACCAGTCGCTCATGCCCAGGCGTCGTCCATTACTTCGTCCGAAGCAAGATCGACGGCGAGATCCGCGAGCCGGGAGAAGACGTCGACAGTGGCTCCGTCGTCCGACGAGTCCCGCGCGGCTTCCTGGGCGATCTGGCGCTTGAGGAACTCAGAACGCGACAGACCGAGGCGACGCGCCTTCTCGTCGATGCGGCGCAGGTCGTCGTCGGGCACGTTGCGAATGAGGATGTCGGTCATCGTCGCCTCCTGATATCAGACGATATCACCCCGGGCGCCACGAACCGCTCCACGAGTCGCCGCTCCTCCGCCTCGCCGCCGCCCGGCACGGTGAGCAGCGAGACGATCACCCGCACCAGCCACCGGGCCGCCTCGGCGTCGGCGGCCATGCTGAGCCCGAGCGCCTCGACGACCTCGGAGCCCTGCGCCAGGTCCGCGGTGTGCGCGGCGTCCCGGTCGCCGAACCAGGCCAGCAGGGCGGGGTTCGCGCGCACCTGCCGCAGCGCGGCGAGCACGCCCTCGACCAGCGGGTCGCCCTTCGACGACGCCACGTCGGCGGCGACCAGGGCGCCCACGCGGACCGCCTCGCGCTGCACGAAGGCGAGCTGAAGCGCGGGGCGGTCGGGGAAGTAGCGGTACAGCGTCGCCCTCGAGCAGCCCGAGGACGCGGCGATCTGGGCCATCGACACCGCGTCGACCCCCGCCTCGGCGAACAGCGCCCCAGCGGCGTCGAGGATCCGCTCCACCGCCGGGGTACGACGGTCCACCCACGTCATCGGAGCACCTCCAGCGGCACACTCAGCGGCCGGCGCACGTACGGACCCGGCGCCCAGGTCACCGCGTCCTCGTCCACGGCGAAGTCGGGGATGCGGCGCACCAGCTCCTCCAGCGTGACCGTGATCTGCAGCCGCGCGGCCGCCGCGCCGAGGCAGTGGTGGTGGCCCTGGCCGAAGCTCAGGATCTGCGACGGACGGCGGCCGACGTCGAGCTCGTCGGCGTCGGGGCCGTAGCGACGCGGGTCGCGGTTCCCGGCGCCGTACAGGAGGAGGACCTTGCGTCCCGCCGGTACGACGACGCCGTGCAGCTCCACGTCGCGCGTGGTCGTGCGCGCGAGCCCCTGCACGGGCGAGGTGAGCCGCAGGAACTCCTCGACGGCGTTGGCCACCAGCGACGGCTCGGCCGCCAGCAGCGCCCGCTGGTCCGGCCGGTCGGCGAGCAGCTGGACCGCGCCGCCGAGCGCGCCGGTCGAGGTGTCGTTGCCGCCCGCGACCATCGTGAACACGAAGGCGAGGATCTCGAGGAGCTCGACGTCGGCGCGCACGAGCTGGGAGACGGTGTCCTCGCCGGGCTCCGCCCGCCGGCGGGAGACGAGCTCGGAGAAGTAGCCCATCAGCTCCATCGTCGCGCCGGCCGCGGACTCCGCGGCCGCGACGCCCTCGCCGGTGACGTTGGCCGCCACGATCGCGCTGCTCCAGTCGTCGAAGCGCGCCTGGTCCTCGACCGGTACGCCGAGGTAGTGGCCGACCACCAGGCTCGGCAGCGGCTTGAAGAGCTCCGCGACCACGTCACCCCCGCCCTCGTCCCGGATGCGGGAGAGCCGCTCGGCGGCGAAGGCGCGGACCACCGGCTCGAGCTCGCGCACCTGGCGCGGCGTGAACCCGCGCGCGACCAGCTTGCGGAAGGTGGTGTGGACCGGCGGGTCGGTCATCACGAACGGCGGGTTGTCGACGAGGCCGATCCGCTCGAGCTCGTCGTACTCCACCGTCAGGCCGCGCCCGCTGGAGAAGGACGCGGCGTCGACGGCTGCGGCGAGCACATCAGCGTGGCGCGAGAGGACGTAGTAGTCGTGGTGCGGCCGGGCGTCCGGGACGACATGGTGGACGGGGTCGTGGTCCCGCAGGGCGGCGTACGACGCCCAGGGCGCCCGCCACGCGGCCCCTCCTCCGGGGCGGTACTCCGCCGGGGCAGACAGATCGGATGACATGTCCCCAGAATGAGACATCTCTGTTAATCTGTCTAGTACGGCAGACTCACGCCACGATCGACGTCTTCTTGAATGAATCCACAAAAGGCTCTCCTGGCTTCTCGGTGAGCCGTGTACCGAGCTCTCCGGCGCGACACTGCGGTGGTCGAGTGGTGGGGTTCTCAAGCGGCAGCGACGAGCGGGCTGGGTGGGTGGCTGGGTCCGCCGGTCGGGTGGCGG
>NZ_LMIT01000016.1:56491-56594 GCF_001428825.1 Nocardioides sp. Root240
CTGTGACCAAACGACGGGGTCACCGGCGCGCAACAGGCCCACACGGGCCGGGCGGCCGCGTCAGCGGCGGCGCGGACGAAGTCCGCGCCGACAACCGCGCCGC
>NZ_LMIT01000016.1:56611-211165 GCF_001428825.1 Nocardioides sp. Root240
AAGCGACGTCCTTGACCCCGGGGGTCGGTCGGCTACGCGCGGCCGCCCCAGGACCCACCGCGACAAGCCACCGAACGTGGACCCACAGGTGGAGAGTCGACAAGACAGCCTTGCCTTGGCCCAGGGGCCTGCCGGGCGATGAGTTCCGCTGTCGGTGGTGGTCCCTAGGGTCAGGAACACCTGGGGACGACGGGCGAGGAGACGGACGAGACCGATGGCAGAACCCATGATCAGCGCGACCGGACTGGTGAAGCGCTACAAGGACGTCGAGGCGCTGGCCGGCCTCGACCTCGCCGTACCCGAGGGCAAGGTGCTCGCGCTCCTCGGGCCCAACGGCGCCGGCAAGACCACCGCGGTGCGGTGCCTGACGACCCTGCTCAAGCCGGACGCCGGCAGCGCGCGCGTCGCCGGCATCGACGTGGTCGCCGACCCCGCCGCCGCCAAGGCGAAGATCGGGCTGTCGGGCCAGTACGCCGCGGTCGACGAGCACCTCACCGCCTCCGAGAACCTCGTCATGATCGGCCGGCTCTACCACCTCGGCCGCTCGCACGCGCGTACCCGCGCTCAGGAGCTGCTCGAACGCTTCGACCTCACCGAGTTCGCGAGCCGCCCGACCAAGACCTACTCCGGTGGCCAGCGCCGGCGCCTCGACCTGGCCTGCGCGCTCGTCGCCGCACCGCCGGTCATCGTGCTCGACGAGCCGACCACCGGGCTCGACCCGCGCAGCCGGCAGCTGATGTGGGACGTGATCCGCGAGCTGGTCGCCGACGGTGCCACCCTGCTGCTGACGACCCAGTACCTCGAGGAGGCCGACGTGCTGGCCGACGACATCGTGGTGATCGACCACGGGCGCGAGATCGCCCACGGCACGGCCGACGAGCTCAAGGCGCAGACCGGGGGCCAGCGGATCGAGGTCGTCCTGACCAGCGCCGCCGACGCCGAGGTCGCGACCCGCATCCTCAACGAGGTCGCCGTGGGCGAGGTGAAGGTCGCCGGCGGTGGCCGTGAGCTCGCCGCGGCGGCCGGCGACGAGGCCGCGGGCGACCTCCTGCGCGTGCTGCAGGGCTTCGAGCGGGAGGCGGTGAAGGTCCTCGACGTCGGGTTGCGGCGACCGACGCTCGACGACGTCTTCCTCACCCTGACCGGACACGAGAGCACGGAGGCCGACCAGTGAGCACCGCCGCGCAGGCCCTCAACGACGGCTGGGTGGTCGCCCAGCGCAACCTGGTCAAGATCATCCGGGTCCCCGAGATCCTGGTCTTCGTCCTGATCAGCCCGATCATGTTCGTGCTGCTGTTCGCGTTCGTCTTCGGCGGCGCGATCGACGTGCCCGGGGTCAACTACCGCGAGTGGCTGATCGCCGGCATCTTCGGCCAGACCATCGTGTTCGGCGCGACCTTCACCGGTGCCGGTCTCGCCGAGGACATGCAGAAGGGCATCATCGACCGGTTCCGGTCGCTGCCGATGTCCAACAGCGCCGTCCTCGTCGGCCGCACGGCGTCCGACGTCGTCTACAACGTGCTCTCGCTGGTCATCATGGCGCTGACCGGCTTCCTCGTCGGCTGGCGGATCAACGAAGGAGTGCTCAAGGCACTCGCCGGCTTCGCGCTGCTGCTGGTGTTCGGCTACGCGATCAGCTGGGTGATGGCGTGGGTCGGCCTGATGGTCCCGAGCGTCGAGGTCATCAACAACGCCTCGTTCATCGTGATCATGCCGCTGACGTTCATCTCGAACGCCTTCGTCCCCACGTCGTCCTTCAACAGCGTGCTGAAGCCCGTCGTCGAGTGGAACCCGGTCTCGGCGGTCACCCAGGCCAGCCGCGACCTGTTCGGCAACACCGGCGTCGGGCCGGGCTCCGACGCCTGGTCGCTGCAGCACCCGGTGACCTACACGCTGATCTGGGTCGTCGGGATCATCGTGGTCTTCGCGCCGCTGTCGGTGCGCCAGTACCGCCTCACCACCAGCAAGTGAAGCCGGCGCCGCGCACGCTTCGGGTTCCCCACGAACTCCCCGCGTGCGCGGCACCGACGTCCTTCACCGCACCCGCACGGCCCCACTCGTCCGCACGGTCGTCACGTAGCCGGCCTTGCGCCCGGTGACCCGGACGGTGATCCGGCGGCCGCGATCCGCCCTCGTCAGCCGGTACGACGCCCTCGAGGCGCCCTTGATCGCGACCCCGTTGCGGTACCAGCGGTAGGTCTTCACGACCGTCCCCGGTCCCCAGGTGCCAGCGATCGCCTTCAGCGTGCGACCGACGGCCGGGGTCCCGCTGATCCGGGGCCTCGGGGCGACGAGGATCCCGTGAGCCACCGTTCGAGCGGTGCTGGTGCGCTCGACCGACGGGTAACCCGCCTTGGTGCCCGTGACCCGTACGCTGACCATCGTGCCCAGGTCGGCGGAGCCGAGCCGATAGGTCGCCTGCGTCGCGCCCTCGATGACCGCGCCGGAGCGCAGCCACTGGTAGGCCTTGGTGACCGTGCCGGGCCCCCAGGTCGCCGTACCCGCGGTGAGGACGCTGCCGACGCGGGCGGTGCCACTGACGGTCGGTGCCGGCGAGGTGATCGTGCCGGGCGCGACGGTGATGGTCACGGTCGCGGTGTCCGAGAGGTTCCAGGCGGCATCGCGCACGTCGTACTTGAAGGTGTCGACCCCGGTGAACCCGTCGGCGGGGGTGTAGGTGAAGGAGCCGTCGAGCTCGACGAACACCTTCCCGTGCTGGGGCGAGAAGTGGCTGGCCTTCTCGAAGCTGTCGCCCTCGAGGTCCGTGTCGTTGGCCAGCACGCCTTCGGCGGCCGGGACCACGAAGGGCACCCCGGGCACCGTCGTGTAGCTGTCGTCCACGACGACCGGCTTGTCGTTGAAGACCTTGATCGTGACCGCGGCAGGCGCCGACAGCGTGCCTTGGGCGTCGGAGGCCCGGTACGTGAAGCTGTCCGTTCCGCGCCAGCCGGCGTCACCGGTGTAGGTGAACGCGCCCGTCTCGGCGTCGAAGGCGGTCAGGTCGCCGTGTGCCGGCTCGGTGTGCGAGGCGACGTCGAGGTCGCCGGCCTCGAAGTCGGCGTCGTTGCCGAGCAGGCCCGGAGCTGCGACGGTCAGCGGGTTCCCTTCGCGGACCTGGTAGTCGTTCGGGAGGGCGTCGGGCGCCTCGTTGCCCCCCGGCGCGACGGCCTTGAGGGTCACGGTGACCCAGTCACTGGTGTTGCCGTCGGGGTCGACGAGCCGGTAGGTCAGCAGGTCGGTGCCGCTCCATCCCGCGGACGGGGTCCACGTGAAGGCACCGGTCGTGAGGTTCGGCGCGAAGGTGCCGTGCAGGCCCGGCGCGAGGTAGCCACCGATCTCGAAGGACGAGTCCGGGTCGGAGTCGTTCGCGAGGAGGCCGTGCGCGGCGTCGGTGACGAGCGGAACCCCCTGCGCCGTCTTGTAGCTGTCGACGACGGCGACCGGCGGGGGCGTGACGACGTGGAGGGTCACCGTGACCGCGTCCCCGTGGTTCCCTTCGGGATCCACGGCGTAGTACTGGAAGGTGTCGGTGCCGACGAAGCCAGCAGCCGGCGTGTAGGTGAACTCGCCGGTGTAGGCGTTGTAGCCGGTGATGGTGCCGTGCGTGGTGCTGGTGAACCACGCGTTGGCCCGGACGTACGAAGAGTCGGCGTCCGTGTCGTTGGCGAGGATCCCCTGCGCGCGAGCGACCTTCAGACTGCCGTTGCGCGGGACGTCGTAGCTGTCGGCGACGGTGACGGGCTTCTGGAAGGCGCCGGCATCCGCGACGGTGATCGTGAACGACTGGTGCGTCTCGTTGACACCGTCCTGCGCCTCGTAGACGAACGTGCGCGTGCCCACGAAGTCCGTCGGCGGCCGGTACTGCACGGCCTTGGGCCCGAAGGACGCGGCACCGATCATCTGCTCGCCGGGGAGGAAGGTGCCGATGGAGTGGCTGCCGACGGTCATCGGGGCTCCCTCGGGGTCGACGTCGTTGGCGAGCAACGTGCCGTCGATGTCCTCGATCAGGAGCCATCGGTTCTTCTTCGCGTCCAGCGCGTCGCCCGCCGTGACGACCGGCGCGTTGCCGGCGACGCCGACGGCGACCTGGACGATCAGGTCGGTGCTGATGTTGGTGCCGTCGGTGAGGCGGTAGCTGAACCCGTGGTTGTCGCCACTGGCACCCACCGGGGGTGTGTAGGTGAAGGCACAGCCCTGGAGGTCGACCGTCCCTGCGCCGGGGTTGACCGAGGACACCGAGATCGGGTTGCCCTGCGGGTCGGTCGCACCTGTGCACAGGTTGCCGCTGACCAGGGTGTCGAACGGGGTCGAGAGGTACGTCGTCGGCGCCGTCGGCGCGTCGGCCGGGCCGGCGTGGGCAGCGCTCGGGACGAGCGCGACGAGCGTGGCACCGAGGGACGCGAGCGCAGTGGTGGCGAGGGATCGTGGGGACATGGCTCCACGATCGCCGCGTGCAGGGGGCCGGCGGATGGGGAGCCACTGCTCATCCGCTGCTCAGGTGCACGGTGGGTGGCTACTCAGATCACTCGGTCAATTACTCAGGAGTACGCCGCGCCGGGTCGAGATCCCTCCCTAGAATCCCCCCATGGCTGGCGCGGCGACGGTGGGATCCCCGGCCGACCGCCAGTGGCCACTGGCCGGTCGCGACCGCGAGATCGCCGCCGCGCTGCACGCGCTGGATGCCGGCGCCCGGCTGGTGAGCATCCACGGACCCACCGGCGTCGGGAAGTCCCGCCTGCTCGCCGAGATCGCCGGACGCCTGGCCGCGACCGGCCGCCACACGGTGCAGCTGGGCGGCAGCGCGATCCTGTCCGTCGTCCCGCTGGGGGCGCTGTCGGCGCAGTTCCCCGGCCTGAGCCCGTACGACGGCACCTCCCCCGACCCGGCCCGGCTCTTCGCCGAGGCGAGCTCCGCCCTGGCCGGCTCGTCGGAAGGCCGGGCGACCGTGCTGCTCGTCGACGACGCCACCCTGCTCGACGGCGCGTCGATGCTGCTCGTCGCCCAGCTCGCCGCGGCCGGCCGGGTCAGCCTGGTCGTGACACTCCGGCCCGGCGACCCGCTGCCGGAGACGCTGGTCGCCACGTGGAACGCCGCGCGCGACCTGCGCCTCGACCTCGAGGCGCTCGACGCCGAGGCGGCGCGCTCGCTGATCGAGGCGGCGCTGGGCGGCGCGGTCGCGCACCGCACGGTCACCACCCTGCACTCCGCGAGCGGCGGCAACCCGCTCTACCTGCGCGAGCTGGTCCTCGGGGCCCGTGCCGCGGGATCTCTCGCCGACAGCACCGGCGTCTGGCAGCTCGCCGGCGCGGCCAGCGCCACCCCGACCCTGCGGGAGCTGGTGCTGGCCCGGATCGGTCAGCTCGACGCCACGGCGCGCGACGTCCTCGAGCGGCTGGCGGTCTGCGGCGAGCTGCGTCCCGACCAGCTGGCCGGCGATCCCACGGCCGTCGTACGACCGGCCCTGGCCGCGCTCGAGACGGCGGGGCTGGTGGAGGTCACGGCGAGCGGGGCGTCGATCGCCGAGCCGGTGCACGCGACCGTGCTGACCGAGAGCATGTCGCGACTGCGGGTCGAGGACATCCTCGGCGAGCAGGCAGCCCTCCTCGCTGCGAAGGCAGGCGGCTCGCCCGACCTGCTGCAGGTCACCCTCTGGCAGCTCGAGGCCGGCCTGCCGGTCGACGCCGACGTGATCTTGACGGCGACCCGGCTCGCGGCGGGCACGGGCGACCACGCCTCGATCCTCCGGCTCGCGGGCGCCGGCCTGCGCGCCCACCCCGACCACGCCGAGCTGCTGCTCCTGCTCGCCGACGCGCAGCTGCGCACCGGGCAGGTCGACGCGGCGCTGGCGACGCTGGCCCGCCATCCCTCGGGCGCGAACCTCGCCGGGCGCGGTGGCGCCCGGACGGCCCGCCTGATCGCCGTCGCCCAGCTCACCGGCCGTGGCCCGCTGGCCGCGCTCGCCGTCCTCGACGAGTCCCTGGGCAACGGCCCGGCCCATCCCGCGCTCGAGCTGACCCGAGCCGCCGCCCTCGTGGCCGCCGGCCGGCCGACCGACGCCGAGCGGGTCGCCCGCGAGGCCGCGCCGCTGCTCGGCGACGGCGAGGAAGCACGGATCCGGGTCCTGCACGCCCGCTCGATCGCGCTCGCCTGCATGGGCCGTGAGGACGACGCCCTGGCCGCCGCCGCCGAGGCGGTCGCCTTCGCCGAGGCCACCGACGGCACGGTGCTCGGGCTGTGTCGTGCCGAGACCCAGCTCGCGCAGGCGACCGTGCTGCACCTGGCCGGCAGGTACGGCCAGGCGCGTACCACCGCCGTACGAGCGCTGGCCGAGGCCGCCGACACCGGCGACGAGATCCTCGGCCGCTCGATCGAGTTCCTGCTCGGCCGGATCGCGCTCGACGCCGGCCACCTGGCGTCCGCGGAGCGCTGGCTGGCCGAGACGATCAGCGGCGCCACCTCCGTCGGACCGCCGGGACTCGCCGGCCTCGCGCGACTCTCGTTGACGGCCGCCCAGGGCGCGTCCGGTGCGCTCGAGCTCGCCCGGGCCACCCTCGCAGCGGTCCCCGAGGACCTGGTGCCGGCGTCCTGGTACGCCCTCGCCCGCGCCTGGGCCGACCGCGGCGGCGACATCGACACCACCCTCCGCCACTCCGCCGAGGCCGCCGCGTCCGCTCTCGCCGGCGGCAACGTCGCGCTCGCTGCCACCGCCTGGCAGGTGGCGATCGAGCTCGACCGTCCCGACGCCGCCGCCGAGCCGCTGCGCGCCATGGCCTCCAGCACGGGGAGCAGGCTCGTCGCCCTGCTCGCCGACCACGCGACCGCTGCGACCGCCGGGGACCACGTCCGGCTGCTCGAGATCGCCGACGCCTGGGAGGAGCGCGACGGCCTCCGCCTGGCCGCCACCGCTGCCGCCACCGCTGCCCGCGCCCTCGGAAGCTCCCGTACGGCCGCCTCCGCGCGGGCCCGCGCCGAGGACCTGGTCCGACGCTGCGACGGCCTCGACACCCCCGTCGTACGCCAGCCCGACGGTGTCAGCCCGCTCACCCCGCGCGAGCGCGAGATCGCGACGCTTGCCGCCGCCGGCTCGACCAGCAAGCAGATCGCCGCGCAGCTGTTCCTGTCGTCGCGGACGGTCGACAACCACCTGCAGTCGGTCTACACCAAGCTCGGGATCACCGGGCGGCAGGCGCTGGCGGAGGCGTTCAGGCGCTGACGACCTCGTCGCGCAGCCCCTCGATCGTCGCCCGGACGCCGACCAGCTGGTCGGCACTCACGCCGAGGTCGTGCAGGGTCATCGCCAGGTGCTCGACCACGGCGTCGAATGCGCCGTCGGTGATGGCCAGGCCGGCGTGCGCCTCGCTCATCGAGCGGCCCGCGAACAGGTCGGGACCGCCGAGGGCGTGGCTCAGGAAGGCGCGCTGGTGGGCCTTGAGCCGGGCAAGGTCGATGCCGTCGAACCAGGCGCGGAGGTCGGGGTCGTCGAGCACGCGCTGGTAGAACACCGCGACCGCCGCCTTCACCGCGCCGGCCCCACCGATCCCGTCGTACGCACTCACGAGGACGACGCTAGGCCGCGGCCGGTCCTACGAGGAGAGCATCGATTACTCAACTTCGAAGGATGAGCAACTCGCGCGGCTACTCACCTTGCCCGGAGCACCTACTCAACCTGCTCGCGAGGCGTTCCTCCGGCCCGTGCGGCGCCCTAGCGTCGGCCGGGCCGGCATCCCGGCGATCCCCCCGACGGAAAGCACGACGATGACCAAGTTCCTCCCGATCTCCCTCGCTGCAGGGAGCATCGTGGCCCTCGGGGTCGCGGTCGCCGGGCCTGCGCAGGCGACGCCCACCTGCCACGGCAAGGCGGTCACCATCGACCTCAACGTCACCCCCGGCGCGACCGGGACCCCCGGAGACGACGTCATCCTGGGGACGCCCGGCAACGACGTGGTCGGCGCCCTCGGCGGTGCCGACACCGTGTGCACCGGCCTCGGCGACGACGCGGTCAACCTCGGCGACGGCAACGACTGGGCCTCGCTCGGCGCGGGGCGTGACGAGGCGAACGGCGCCGACGGTGCCGACACCGTGTACGGGGACCAGGGTGCCAACGACCTGGCGGGGGGCGCCGGTCCCGACCTGCTCGTCGGCGGCGAGGAGGACGACTACCTCGTCGGCGGCACCGAGGGTGACGTGCTGCGCGGTGCCGGCGGCGACGACGACGTGTACGGCGACGAGGGCAACGACACCGTCGACGGGGACGCCGGCAACGACGAGCTGTCGGCCGGGGCAGGCGAGGACACCGTGTCGGCCGGTAGCGGCAACGACACCGTGTACGGCGACCTGGGCGCGGACACGGTCAGCGGCGGCTACGGCACCGACACCTACGACGTCGGGAACGCGACCTCCCCCGTCACCGTCGACCTGCCCAACCACGCGGGCAGCGACGCCCTGGGGAACGACACCCTGACGACGCTGGAGAACATCGTCGGCAGCGAGTGGGACGACTTCCTCTACGGCGACGCCGGGGCGAACGTGATCCGGGGCGGTACCGGGCATGACGTCCTGCGCGGGAACGGCGGGGACGACCGGCTCCTCGGCGACAGCGACAACGACACCCTCTTCGGCGGCGCCGGCAACGACGTGCTCGCGGGCAGCCTCGGCACCAACGACCTCCGCGGCGAGGACGGCGACGACGTCCTCGTCGCCGGGCCTGCCGGCGACAGCCTGGCCGGTGGTGCCGGGACGGACACGGCCGACTACTCCGCCTCGCCGTCAGGCGTGGTGCTCCTCCTCGCCAGCACCGGCCAGGTCCAGGCCACCGGAGGCAGCGGCTCGGACTACCTGGTCGACGCCATCGAGAACCTGGTCGGCACGTCGTCCGCCGACGTCCTTGTCGGGAATGCGCTCACGAACACGATCACGGGCGGTGGCGGCGACGACCAGCTCGCCGGCCAGGACGGCAACGACGTCCTGCGCGGTGGCGCCGGGGACGACCAGCTCTCGGGGGGCAAGGGCAGCGACCGCATCTACGGCGAGGACGGTGACGACTCCGTCAGTGACGGCCCGATGGGCCCGGATTCCGGCAACCTGGTCGACGGCGGCAACGGCGACGACCACCTCCAGGGAGGCACCTCGGCCGACACCATCAAGGGCGGCGCCGGGTCGGACAGCATCCTCGGTGGTCTCGGCAACGACGTCATCGACGGGGCGGCGGGCAACGACGCCCTCCGCGGGGGCGACGGCAACGACGCGCTCGTCGGTGGCGCCGGCGACGACCTCGACGGCGGCGCCGGCACGGACACGGCGAGCTACGCCGCGGCGACGAAGGCGGTGCGGGTGAACCTCTCGCTGCTCGGCGTCCAGACGACCGGTGGCGCCGGGGTGGACGCCCTCGCCCGCGTGGAGGGGCTGCGCGGTTCCCGGTACGCCGATGCCCTGACCGGCACCCCTGCGGCCAACTCGCTGATCGGCGGACCGGGCGACGACCGGCTCCGCGGTCTCGGCGGCAGCGACCGGCTGTTCGGCGACGCCGGGCGCGACACCCTCACCGGAGGGACCGGTTCGGACCGCTGCGCCGGCGGGTCCGGAGTCGACGTCGCGAGCAGCTGTGAGACGCGCTCCTCGATCTGAGGCCCGGCCGCCCGGTCAGGCGGTGACCGAGACCCGGTCGCCGTCGAGCAGCACGGGGAGCGCCTCGACGCCGTAGACCGCCGACAGCTTGCGGAAGTCGAGCTCGGAGATGTCGGCCGCCATGGCGAGGTTCGGGAACCGCTCGGCCAGCATCCGCAGCGCGGTGCGCAGCTCCATCCGGGCGAGCTCGGCGCCGACGCAGCGGTGCATCCCCCACCCGAAGGCGAGGTGGCGGGTGGGCTCGCGGGTCGGGTCGAAGTCGTCGAGGCCGGGCGCCAGGCGCGGGTCGCGGTTGGCGGCGAGGAGGGAGACACCGACCGCGTCGCCCTCCTTGATCAGCCGGCCGCCGACCTCGACGTCCTGCTTGGCGAAGCGGAGGAACGCGAGCTGGACGACGCACAGGTGGCGCAGCAGCTCCTCGACGACCTGGTTGACCTGCTCGGCGTCGTCGGAGCGGAGCATCTCGCCGGCCTTCGGCGTGGTCGCGATGAGGTAGGCGCCGAGGGCCAGCATCGAGGCGGAGGTCTCGTAGCCGCCGAGGAAGACACCGTCCGCGATGCCGCCGAGGGTGACGTCGTCGAGCTCGTCGCCGTGCTCCTTCAGCAGCGCACCGATCAGGCCGTCACCGGGGTTCTCGCGCTGCTCACGCACTGCGTTGATCAGGAACTCGCGCGTGTGGGCCGCCGCGCCGAACGCACCGGCGCCGCCCCCGGAGAGGTCGAAGCGCGCGACGCCGAGCTCGAGGAAGCGGCCGCGGTCGTCGACCGGGAGGCCGAGCAGGTCGCAGATGACGTCGAACGGTACGGCGAACGCGAACTCCTCGACCATGTCGACGGCCTTGCCGTCGCGGCCCGCGGCCTCCATCGCGTCGAGGCGCTGGGCCACGACCTGCTCGATGCCCGGCTGCAGGCGAGCCAGGCGGCGCATCGTGAACTCGGGGGTGAGGTAGCGGCGCAGCGCGGTGTGCAGGGGCGGGTCGGTCATGCCGAGGCCGCCGATCTGCTCCTCGTCGGAGCGGCCCTCCTGCGACACGAACTGGCCCAGGTCGTTGGACCACACGTCGGCGCCGCCGGCGAGCACCTCGCGCGACTCGTCGTACCCGCTGACCAGCCAGACCGACTTTCCGAACAGCTCGGCGAGCTTCTTGACCGGCTCCTCGGCCTGGACCTTCCGCATCTCCGGCAGCGGGTCGAGGCCCTCACGCTTGAGGGGCAGGGTGACCGACTCCGGCAGGAAGCGCAGCTTGCGCAGGTCGATGCCGTTGCGCATGGTCCGGTTGAGCAGCCAGATGCCGACGCGCTGCTTCACCGGGCCGAGCACGGGGTCGAGCACGGGGCCGACCGCGCTGATGAGGGGGAACCGCATGGCGGTATTCCACCAGATCACCGTCCCGGCGGGTGCCGAGGGACGAGGCACGCGCCGAACCAGGCGGGGAGGTCGAGTAGGCGCGCGGGCGCGAGCCCGCGAGCGCCGGCGACCGCCGTATCGAGACCACGACCGCGTCTCGATACGGACACGCCCTCGTTCCTCGGGCGTGACCTACTCGACGAACGGCGGCGGCTAGCCTGAAGCGGTGCCTGACACCGCAGTGGACTGGAACCTCTACGACGCCGTGCTCTTCGACCTCGACGGCGTGGTCACGCCGACGGCCGAGGTGCACATGCATGCCTGGGAGGCGATGTTCACCAGCTTCGTCACGGCGAGGTCGGCGGCCGACGGGATCGCCTACCCGCCCTACGGCGAGCAGGACTACTTCCAGTACGTCGACGGGAAGCCCCGCTACGACGGCGTGCGCTCCTTCCTCGACTCCCGCGGCATCACCCTCCCGGAGGGGGATCCCGACGATCCGCCGACCGCGGAGACGGTCTGCGGGCTGGGCAACCGCAAGAACGACGCGTTCAACCAGATCCTCGCCGCGGAGGGTGTGCAGGCCTACCCGGGCTCGGTCGCGCTGATCGAGCGGCTGCACGCGGACGGCAAGCCGATGGCGGTCGTGTCGTCGTCGCGCAACGCGCCCGCGGTGGTCGCCGCCGCCGGCCTGACCGACTACTTCGGGCTGATCATGCACGGCGGGCTGGCCGAGGAGCTGGGCCTGCCGGGCAAGCCCGCGCCGGACACCTTCACCCACGCGGCCGAGGTGCTCGGCGCGACGGACGCGCGCTCGGTCGTCCTCGAGGACGCGATCAACGGCGTCGCGGCAGGTCACGCCGGCGGCTTCGGCCTGGTGATCGGCGTCGACCGCGGCGCGGGCGCTGAGGCGCTCACCGCCGCGGGTGCGCAGCTCGTCGTACGAGACCTCGCCGAGCTGGTGCCCGGAGAAGGAGAGCAGGCATGAACGCCGCCGGACCGTCCCACAAGGCCCCGCCCGTCGCCGACCCGCTCGACCGCACCCGGTTCCCCGTCGACGAGTGGCGGCTGGTCGAGACCCGCTTCGACGGCTCGGACCTCGGGACGACCGAGTCCCTGTTCACCGTCGGCAACGGCTACCTCGGCCTGCGCGGCAACTACTCCGAGAGCCGCGACGCGCACGTCGACGGCACGTTCATCAACGGCTTCCACGAGACCTGGCCGATCTCGCACGCCGAGGAGGCCTACGGCTTCGCCCGGATCGGGCAGACGATCGTCAACGTGCCGGATCCCAAGGTGATCCGGCTCTACGTCGACGACGAGCCGCTGCAGGTCTCGGTCGCCGACCTCCTCGAGTACGAGCGGGCGCTCGACTTCCGCACCGGGGTCCTGAGCCGCGAGCTGCTCTGGCGCACCCCCGGCGGCAAGCGGGTCCGGATCCGCAGCACCCGGATGGTGCCGCTCGAGCAGCGCCACCTGGCGATCATCACCTTCGAGGTCACCCTGCTCGACCAGCGCGCGTCGCTGGCGATCTCCTCGCAGCTGATCAATCGCCAGGACCAGGACGCGGAGCCCGCCCCCGTTGCGGACGGCAGCATCGGGCTGCCGGGGAGCAATGCCGGCGAGGGCGGTGCCGACCCCCGCAAGGCCGAGATGTTCGAGCGCCGCGTCCTCGTGCCGCGCCTGCACGCGGCCGACCCGGAGACCGGCCGGGTCAAGCTCGGCTACCGCACCGCGCAGAGCGGGATGACGCTCGGCGTGGTCGCCGACCACCGACTCGAGACCGAGGCGTCGTACGCGACCGAGGTGCACTCCGAGGACGACATGGCCAAGGTGATCTACCGGATCTCCGCCGAGCCCGGCGTGCCCGTGCGGCTGACCAAGGTCGTGTCCTTCCACACCGCGCAGACGGTGCCCCCGCGCGAGCTCATCGACCGTTGCGAGCGCACCCTCGACCGCACGCACGAGGAGGGCATCGACCACCAGTACGCCGCCCAGGAGGCCTGGCTCGCCGACTTCTGGGCGCGCGCGGACGTCGAGGTGCCCGGCCAGCCCGCCCTGCAGCAGGCGATCCGCTGGAACCTCTTCTCGATCCTGCAGGCGTCGGCCCGGGCCGAGGGCCAGGGCATCGCGGCGAAGGGTGTCAGCGGCTCCGGGTACGGCGGCCACTACTTCTGGGACACCGAGATCTACGTGATGCCGTTCCTGACGTACACGATGCCGTGGGCGGCCCGGAACGCGCTGCGCTTCCGCTA
Source organism: Nocardioides sp. Root240 (assembly GCF_001428825.1). Classification (GTDB taxonomy): domain Bacteria; phylum Actinomycetota; class Actinomycetes; order Propionibacteriales; family Nocardioidaceae; genus Nocardioides. The sequence continues at coordinate 69,838 of NZ_LMIT01000016.1, forward strand.
CTCCCTGCTCGACAACGCCCGGGACCGCGCCCGCGAGCTGTCGCAGAAGGGCGCGCTCTTCCCGTGGCGCACGATCAACGGGCACGAGGCGTCGGCCTACTACGCCGCGGGCACCGCGCAGTACCACATCGACGCGGACATCGCGTACGCCCTGAGTCAGTACGTCGGCGCCACCGGCGACGAGGAGTTCCTGGCCCGCGAGGCCGTCGACATCTTCGTCGAGACCGCCCGGCTGTGGGCGGACCTCGGCTTCTGGCGCGACGAGAGCAGGCGCACCTTCCACATCCACGGCGTCACCGGGCCCGACGAGTACACGACCGTCGTCAACGACAACCTGTACACGAACGTCCTCGCGCGCTTCAACCTCCGCCGGGCCGCCCGCGCGGTGTGGGAGCTGCAGCGCGACGACCCGGCGTCCTACGACGCGCTGGTCCGCCGTACCGGCCTGACCGAGGACGAGCCCGAGGAGTGGGCCTCCTGCGCCGAGGGGATGTCGATCCCCTTCGACGCCTTCCTCGGCATCCACCCGCAGGACGCGCACTTCCTCGAGCGCGAGATGTGGGACCTCGAGAACACCCCGCTCGACAAGCGGCCGCTGCTGCTGAACTACCACCCGCTGGTGATCTACCGCTTCCAGGTGCTCAAGCAGGCCGACGTCGTGCTGGCGCTGTTCCTGCAGGGCGAGGAGTTCACGCCCGAGCAGAAGAAGGCCGACTTCGACTACTACGACCCGATCACGACGGGCGACTCGACGTTGTCGGCGGTCGTGCAGTCGATCGTCGCCGCGGAGGTCGGCTACCAGGACCTCGCGCTGCGCTACTTCATGTCCGCGCTCTTCGTCGACCTCGCCGACCGCCACAACAACACCGCCGACGGCGTCCACGTCGCCTCGACCGGCGGTGTGTGGAGCGCCCTGGTCGCGGGCTTCGGCGGCTTCCGCGACATCGGCTCCGCCGCCGGCGACCAGCAGTGGCAGATCGACCCCCGGCTCCCGTCCGACTGGACGTCCCTGACCTACCGGGTCGCCCTCCACGGCACCCGCGTTCGGGTCACCGTGCGGCCCACCGAGCTCGAGCTGTACGTCGAGCACGGCACCGACCCCGTCACGGTCTCCGTGCGGGGCGAGCTGGTCAAGGTCGCCCCGGGCGAGCCGGTGGTGGTCCCGCTCGAGCACCAGGGGCCGCGACTGACCGGCGAGCCGCCGTACCCGGCCGGGATCCAGCGGGCCGACGGGACGGTGATCTCGGCGATCGTGCCGAGCGGGGAGTGAGCTACTCCTCGCCGCACACCTTGAAGCCGTAGTCCTTCGCCAGCTGGTTGGCCTCGTCGAAGCCGGCGTCGCCGGTCAGCGCCTTCTCCGGGTCGGCCCGGAGCGCCTTCACGGCGGCGTCGAGGGAGTCGAGCATCGCCTCGACGTCGTCGGCACCCTCGTCGGGCTCCGGCAGGGAGCGCAGCGCCTTCGCCTGGGCGGCGACCTGCGGGACGAGGGTGTCGGTGACGAAGGCGACGACCTGGTCCTTCGTCGGCTCGCCCGGCATCTTCTTCTCCGCGGCAGCGATCCGGTCGTTGCCGGACGTGCAGATGGCGTCGCCCTGGATGATGAACTGCGCCTTGGTGATCGTGACGCCACGGTCACCGCCGTCCTTGGCGGAGTCGTCGGAGCCGCACCCGGAGAGGAGCAGGCAGGCAACGGCAGCAACAGCGAGCACCGGCTTCATGCGCAGACCGTAGCGGTTCACGACTGGTTGCAGACCTTGAAGCCGTACTTGGTCGCGATCCGGTCGCCTCTCGCGGTGAGGACCTTCATCCGGACGACCTCCTTCAACGGATCTGCCTTGATCTTCTCGACCGCTTCCTGCCACTCGTCGAGCATCTGGTCGATGCGGGGCACGTCGGCGCGGGGCGGCTCGAGCGCCCGGAGCGCGGCGAGCTGGCTGTCCATCTCGGGGATGAGGACGTCCTCGACGTAGGCCCGCAGCTGCGCCCGGGTCGGGTTCCTCGGCACGGGAGCAGCGGTGGCGGCGAACTCCTTGCTGCCGTCACGGCAGATCGCGTCGGCCTGCTTGATCAGCTGGGCCTTCGTGAGCGGCGGCGAGGCGGGCGGCTTCGCGCCGACCTCCTCGTCGTCCTGGCACGCAGCCAGGAAGGGTGCGGCGAGCAGCAGGACGAGGGCGGCGAGCTTCTTCACATTTCCTCCGGGTCCGGGACGACCGCGCCACTCTACGGCTTCCGACGTCCACATCCCGGAATAATCTGTCTCAATTTCTGGATCCTTGTGCTTCACTGAGTCCATGGAACCGACCACCACCGCGCCCGCCCGGACGGTCACCCCCGCCCGGCGCTGGGCGATGCTGGCGGTCGGTACGACGGGCCAGGCATCGTCCGCGGCCATGGTCACCGCGCCGTCCTTCCTCATCCCCGAGCTGCACCGGCCGGTCGCCGAGGGCGGCCACGGCATGGCGCTCGCGGAGGCAGGGCTGGTGGCCTCGGCCGCGATGGCCGGGATGATGGCGACGCTGGTGCTGTGGGGCGTCGTCGTCGACCGGAGGGGTGAGCGGTTCGCGCTGCTCGCCGGACTGCTGATCGCCACCACGGGCGGCGTCGTGGCCACCGCGACGGGTGAGCCGTGGCCCATGGCGGCCGCGCTGTGCTTCGCGGGTGTCGGGGCGGCGGCGACGAACTCGGCGTCGGGCCGCGTCGTCGTCGGCTGGTTCCCGCCGGAGCAACGTGGCCTCGCCATGGGGATCCGGCAGACGGGCCAGCCGCTGGGGGTCGGGCTGGCCGCCGGGACCGTCGCCGCGATCGCCCACGGCCACGGCATCGGGCCGGCACTGTGGGTGCCGACGGTCGCGACCGCCCTGAGCGCGGCCCTGGTCGCCCTCGTCGTCATCGACCCGCCCCGACCGCCGCGCGCCGAGGCAGCCGCCGTGACCAACCCGTACCGCGCCGACTCCTTCCTCACCCGCGTCCACGGCGCCTCGGTGCTGCTCGTCGTCCCGCAGTTCCTCGTCTGGACCTTCGGCCTCACCTGGCTGGTCGAGGACCTCGGCTGGGCGCCCGGCGTCGCCGGCCTGGTCGTCGCCGGCACCCAGGTCGCCGGTGCCGCCGCGCGGATCGGGGCCGGCTGGGCGTCGGACCGGGTCGGCAGCCGGATGCGCCCGATGCGTGCGGTCGCCGTGCTGGCCGCGGGCACCATGGCGCTGCTCGGACTCGCCGCCGGGCTCGCCGGTCCCGACAACCCGGTCGTGACGGGCGCCGCCGTCCTGCTGCTGGTCGTCGCCTCCGCCGTCACCGTCGCCGACAACGGTCTCGCGTTCACGGCCGTCGCCGAGCGCGCCGGGCCGTTCTGGTCCGGCCGGGCCCTGGGCCTGCAGAACACCGCGCAGCACGTCGCCGCGGTCGCCGTACCTCCGCTCGCGGGGCTGGCGATCAGCGCCGGCAGCTACGGCGCCACCTTCGCGCTGGCCGCGGTGTTCCCGCTGGTCGCGGTGCTGGTCGTGCCGGTCCGGGACGAGCGCGGGGTCAGCTGAGGTCGTAGTCGACGACCACCGGCGCGTGGTCGCTCATCCGCACGCCGAGGTGGTTCCGGTCGACCTGGAAGGCCCGTGCCGTGCGGGCCAGGCGCGGGGTGGCGAGGTGGTAGTCGATGCGCCACCCGCGGTCCTCGTCGTAGGCGCGGCCCAGCCAGCTCCACCACGAGTACGGTCCCGGCGCGTCTCCGTGCAGCTGCCGCACGACGTCGACCAGCATGCGGGGGTTGATCTGCGTGCCGATCCACTCCCGCTCCTCGGGCAGGAAGCCCTCGACCTGGTTGCTGCGCTTGAAGGCCGCCACGTCCTGGGGCTGGTGGGCGACGTTGAGGTCGCCGGTCAGCAGGAACTCGCGGCCCTGCGCGGCGGCGGCCTTCCGCGTCGCGGCGAGGTACCGGGCGAAGCCGGCGAGGAAGTCCATCTTGCGCTGGTACTTCGCACCCCCGTCCGGCGCCTCGCGCATCCGCTTCGGGTCCTGGAGGTGGGCCGGCAGCCCGCCCTTGGGCAGGTAGAGGCTCGCCACGGTCAGGGGTACGTCGGCGAGGTCCACCTCGACGTACCGGCCCTCGGTGACGTGCTTGCGCAGCGCCCGCGGGAGCGGGCGGGCCGGGTCGGGGTCGGCCCAGGTGCGGACGGCGGCGGGCGGCTGCCGGGTGAGGACGGCGACGCCGTTGCGCCCGGCGAGCTGGCCGGCGTCGTACGTCGCGTGGAAGTCGCCGAACGCCCCGTCGGGCAGCGCGTCGACCGGGCAGCGCACCTCCTGCAGGGTGACCACGTCGCAGCCGCGGGTCGCCAGCCAGTCGTCGAAGCCACGGCGGTGCGCGGCGCGGATGCCGTTGACGTTGGCGGTCGCGATCCTGAGCACCGGGCGATGCTAGGGACTAGGCCTCCTGCTCGCGCCACCGGGTCAGCAGGTCGGCCTCGCGCTCGCGGGTGATCCCGCCGATCCGCGCCGCCGGGTCGGACTCGAGCCAGACCCGGGTGTCGCGTGCGGTCTCGGCAAGGGGGCGGACGACGAGGCCGGCGTCGAGGGCCGGCTGCGCGTCGTGGGCCAGCATGCCGTCGTAGGCCGGGCGCGGGAGCCAGACCGGGATGCTGGCGGGCCCGGTCCACGGCGCGACCCCCTCGGCCTCGAGGAAGGCGTCGGGCAGCCAGGTCACCGTCGCGTCGGGTGCGACCGCGGCGAGGAAGTCCGCGAACGGCAGCGCCGGACCGACGGCGTCGTAGGTGCCGGCGAGGCGCTGCTCGGCCGCGGTGACCGTCCAGGCGGCGAGGTCACGGACGTCGATCACCTGCACGCGGGCGGAGGGCTCGCCCGGGCCGACGAGCTCGCCGGTGTCGCCGGCGCGCCGGGCCCAGTACGCGAACCGGCCGCTGGGGTCGCCCGGCCCGACGATCAGCCCGGGCCGCAGCACCGCCGCCGACGGGACCGCGTCGAGGACCAGCTGCTCGCAGGCGATCTTGAGGCCGCCGTACGCCTCGGGGTCGGCCGAGTCCTCGCCGATCGCGTCCTTCAGCGCCCCGACCCCGGGCCCGCCGGGATCGGCGTCGTCGGCGTACACCGAGATGGTCGAGACGAACACCCAGTGCGCGTCCGGTACGGCGACCAGGGCTCGCTCCACGTGCGACGGCTGCCGCGCCACGTCGACCACCGCGTCGTAGGGCCCGGCGTCGAGCAGCGCGGCCGGCGCCTCCTCGTCGCGGTCCCACCGCACGGTGGTGGCGCCGGTCGGCACCGCTCCCGAGCGCCCCCGGTTGGCGCAGACGACGTCGTGCCCGCGGCGTACCGCCTCGGCGGCCACGGCGCGCGAGAGGAACTGGGTGCCCCCGAGGACGAGCAGCCTCATGGTCATCGGCAGGTCACAGGAAGAGCGTCGGGTCGAACTCGTCGATCGGGATGATCCGGACCCGCGGCAGGCGCTCGTTGAACGCGTGCACGTCGTACTCCATGTCGAAGAACTCGAGGCCGCGCTCCTGGAGCTGCGCGAACGCCGCGTTGCGGAACTCCGCGAACCCGACGAGGCCGACCCTGCGGCCGTCGAGCAGGTCCTCCATGTGGTTGACGAAGTCACCGTCGTTGCTGACGAGGACGACGTCGCCCTCACGCTTCTTCAGCTCCGCGAGGGTCTTCTGGATGGCGATGTCGACGACCTTCTGGCCGGGTCCACCGGACAGCGGGATCGGGCGGAAGCCGATCGCCAGCAGCGCCTGCACGAACGACATCGGCAGCTCGCTGTTGGCCGCCAGGAAGAACAGGCCGTTGGTGTCCTGCCCCCACTGCCGCTCGACGAACTGCAGCAACCGCTCCCAGCGAGGCCGCTCCTCCGGCCGCGGTCGCCGGCCGAGGATCGAGGTCCCCAGCGTCGCGTCGAGGTTCTCCCCGTCCACCAGGACGTGGGTCGTGCGCGTGTCCGCCATGACTGGACCCTAGCCCTCGGCGCCCGTGCCTGCGTCCGCGCCACCGGAGCTTGTAACTCGGTGTTCGGTGGTACCACCACGGAGTCGTGACCGGTCAGGACCCCGTGGCAGATGTTCCGAACACCGAGTTACAAGCGCAGCCGCTGCCGGGTGGCAGGCTGGGCCGGCGGGACCGCACGAAGGAATCGATCACCACCGAAGGGCGTTGAACCACCATGTCCACCATCGACCTCACCGCCGGCAACTTCGAGCAGACGGTCCTCGACAACGAGATCGTCTTCGTCGACTTCTGGGCGTCCTGGTGCGGCCCCTGCCGGAACTTCGCGCCGATCTACGAAGCGGCCGCCGCGTCGCACGGCGACCTCGTCTTCGGCTCGGTCAACACCGAGGAGGAGCAGCAGCTCGCGGGCGCCGCGCGGGTGACCTCGATCCCCACGCTGATGGCGTTCAAGAAGGGCCAGCTGGTCTTCTCCCAGGCCGGTGCGCTGCCCGCGCCCGCACTCGAGCAGGTCATCGCCGCGGTCCGCGGCTTCGACGTCGACACGGCCCGGGCGGGCGAGGCAGGCGAGCAGTGACCGACCTGGTCTTCGGGCTCGACACCTTCGGCGACGTCACCCTCGACCCCACGACGGGCGAGCGCCTGGACCACCCGCAGGTGATCCGCAACGTCGTGGAGCAGGCCGTGCTGGCCGACCAGGTGGGCGTCGACGTCTTCGGCATCGGCGAGCACCACCGCGCCGACTTCGCGGTCACCAGCCCCGAGATGGTGCTGGCCACGATCGCCGCGCGCACCGAGCGCATCCGGCTCGGTACGGCGGTCACGGTGCTCAGCTCCGACGACCCGGTCCGGCTCTACGAGCGGTTCGCGACCCTCGACGCGCTGTCCGACGGCCGCGCCGAGATCACGATGGGCCGCGGCTCGTTCACCGAGTCCTTCCCGCTCTTCGGCTTCGACCTCGCGCACTACGACCAGCTCTTCAGCGAGAAGATCGACCTCTGGGCCGCCCTCCAGGGCGAGCAGGAGGTCACCTGGGACCGCGGGGAGCTGCGCCCGCCGCTGCGCAACGCCCGCCTCTACCCGACGACCGAGCGCGGCTCGATCCCCACGTGGATCGGCGTCGGCGGCTCGCCCGAGTCCGTCGTCCGCGCGGCCACCTACGGCTTCCCGCTGGCGATCGCGATCATCGGCGGCGAGCCCGCGCGGTTCGCGCCGTTCACGGACCTCTACCGCCGCGCGCTCAAGGAGTTCGACCGACCGGCACTGCCCATCGCGGTCCACTCGCCCGGCTTCGTCGCCGACACCGACGAGGAGGCGCGCGAGTCGATGTACCCGCACTTCCAGGAGAGCCGCAACCGGATCGGCGCCGAGCGCGGCTGGGGTCCCGGCACCCGAGCCCAGTACGACGCCGAGGTCGACGACGGCGCGCTCTTCGTCGGCGCACCGGAGACGGTGGCCCGCAAGATCGCGAAGGCCGTCCAGGACCTCGGGATCCAGCGCTTCGACCTGAAGTACAGCAACGGCGCGATGCCGCACCCGCAGCTGCTGCACAGCATCGAGCTGTTCGGCACCCAGGTCATTCCGCGGGTGCGGGAGCTGCTGGCCGAGGCGCCCGTCAGCGCGTGACAGCAGGCCCGGGCGCCCCCCAGACGCCCCGGCCTGCTGTGGTCCGGGTCAGATCTTGACCCGGACGCCGTGACCCTCGACGTCGTCGTCGGCCTCCGGGACGACCGGCCGGAGCCTGCCGGCGTGGCCCTCGACGTCGTCGTCCTCGGACGGGGCGACCTTGCCCTTGATGGCGTGGCCCTCGACGTCCTCCTCCGCCGCGATCCGGCCCGACGTGATGCCCTCGTCGATCGGCTTCTCCATGACCATCCCCTGCTCTCGTCCCTGCCAGCGGGCCGGTTGCTCCCTGGCTGATGGCTCCATCCTGCTCGCCCGGACGCCCGCTCTCTGTCGGCTCCCGAACACTCCGGAGGTCGGGCTCACGACTATCCCGTGACGGCGAAGACCAGCGGTGAGCGAGCTGTTCCACCAGAGGTCCACACCGTCACGTAGCCCGTGACGGCATCGGCCGGCACAGCGATCGTCAGCGAGGACGCGGTGCCCTTGACCACGGGCGCGGGCCGGCCGTTGAACCACACCGTCGCCCCGAGCAGGCCCGAGCCCTGGATCGTGACCGGCACGCCGGCGGGACCGTTGGTCGTCCCCGCACTCGTGCGGACGCCCGTGATCTTCGGGGCCGGGCTGGCCGTGATCGCGACGACCTTCGGGGACTCGGCCGTGCCGAAGGGCGTCACCACGCGCACCTTGCCGGTCGCCGCGCCGACGGGGACGACGACCTGCAGCGACGTGGCGGTCCGCGTCAGGACCGTGGCCTCGAGGGCGCCGCCGTTGACGTACACCCGGGCGGCGAGCAGGTTCTTGCCGCCGATCGTGACGGTCGCGCCCCGCAGCGCACTGGCGGGCGCGGACGTGACGGCCGGCGCGCCGGTCGGGTCGATCCGCAGGGACTTCGAGACCGCGCTGCCGCCCGGCGTGAGCACCGACAGCGTGCCGGTGAGCGCGCCCGCCGGCACGACGACCTTGACGGCGGTCGCGGTCCGCGACACCACCTGTCCCGGCAACGTCGCGTTGTTGAAGCGCACCTTGGCGGCGAGCAGGTTCTGCCCGGACACCGAGATCGTGGCGCCGACCACCGCACTGAGCGGGACCGACGAGACGACCGGCGGCGGGGTCGCACTCACCGTGAAGGCCTTCGTGCTGGTGCCGGTGCCCCCGGGCGAGGTGACCGTCAGGATCCCGGTGGTCGCACCGGCCGGCACCCTCACGGTGACCTGCGTGGCCGTCCGCGCGACGACCTCGGCCGGGGTGGTCACGCCGTGGAAGCGCACGGCGGCCAGCCACAGGTTCTTGCCCGTGAGCACGACCTGGGTGCCGATCGGACCGCTGGCCGGGGAGAAGCCCGTGGCGCTCGGCACCAGAGGCGTCGGCGGCCGGTTCGGTACGACGACCTGCGAGCGCACGGTCGCCGTACCAGCGGCCGTCACGGCGCTCACGTCGAAGAAGTACGTCGCCCCGTTGGTCAGGCCTGTCACGGTGAACGCGGTCGCGGTCGTGGTGAACGTCCGGCCGTCGCTCGCCCTGACCAGGTAGTGCTGGAGGTCGTCGGCGCCCACCGCCGGCGGTTGCCAGGTCAACGCGACCTGCGCGTTGCCGGGCACCGTGTCGAACCCCCGCACCTCGCTCGGCGCCACCGGGTCGTGGGCCGGAGTCACCTCGACCGTGGTGCTCCCGCTCGCCTGTTCGCCCTGCGGGTCGGTCACCGTCACGTGGACGACGTGGTCGCCCTCGGACGTGTAGGTGTGGGCGAGCGCGAGGGAGCCGTTGACCACCGCCACGGCGGCCGGAGCCGTGCCGTCGCCGTAGTCGACGACCGCGGTCAGGCCGGCGCCGTCGACGTCCGACGCCTGCGCTGAGGCGGCGTACAGGTCACCGCTGCGGACCGTGGCAGCTGCGGGCATGGTCAGCTGGGGCGCGGTCGAGACGACGGTGGCCCGGGCCTCGGTGGTCGCCCCGGTCTGCCCGGCATCCCGGGCGGTCGCCTCGACGGTGATCTCGTCGCCGACGTCACCGTTGCCGGCCACGCCGAGGTCCAGCGTGCTGGTGCCGGACGACTGCCAGCCGGTGTCGAGGACGACACCGCCGTTGACCCGCCACACGTGCCGCACCTGGGTGGCGTCCCCGTCCGGGTCGGAGACCTCGCTGGTCGCCGTGAGCGTCGCGCCGGTGGTGGCCGTCGCGCGGTCGAGGCTGACGCCGGCGTACGGCGGGACGTTCTGCCGGACGGTCAGCGCGAAGGTGTCGGACGCGCAGCGGTCACCGTCGTCGCAGACGGTCAGGGTCGCGGTGTTCGACCCGACCGTGCTCGGCGCGACGTCGACGAGGACCTTGCCGTCGCGGACCGGGACCGGCTCCGGCCCGAGGCCGGTGTCGAGGGTCGCCGTCCACGAGGTCGAGTCGGCGTCACTGATCGTGACCTCGCGGGTGAGCCGGTCCCCGAGCTCGAGATCGGCATCGGCGCCGGCATCGATGCTCGGCCGGACCGCGGACACCCGGTTGAGGGCGCCGCGGTTGCCGGACAGCGCCACGTTGCCGGCCCCGTCCACAGCCTGGGCGAACCAGCGCAGCGTGCCGCCGGCGCCGACGTCGGCGCTGCCGGTCCAGGTGGTGCCGGACCGGGTCAGGTCGCCGTCGGCCGAGTCGAGGACCTGCCAGGTGCCGCCCGCCGTGGTCTGCGTGAGCACGACGACCCGCTTGACGCCGGAGGCGTCGGTCACCGGCACCGAGAAGGTGGCCGTGGAGCCGTTCCGCGCGACCGTCGGCTCCTCGATCTCCGGCTTGCGGTCGTCATCGCCACCGCCGTAGAAGACCTCGACACCGGCGTGGGTGAACCGTTCTTCGGTCGCCGTCACGTCGCCGGTGACCGGATCGGTCGTCATGTCGACCCGCGCCGGCAGCAGGACCAGGTCCTGGCGTACGCCGTCGGGGGTGCGGTAGCGGTTGACGTTGGTGAACGTCGACGGGAAGGACCCCGATCCGTCCGGCCCGGACGCCGCGGCGTCCTCTCCGACGACCGGCGCGGCGACCGCCGGGTCGACGTCGTCCACATCGGTCGTGAGCTCGGTGACCAACGCGTCGTGGGCGCGCTGCCCCGCGACCGTCACCGGCACGCTGGTGCGTGGCAGCAGCGGACGGTCCGCGACGACCTGCGGCTCCTCGCCTGCGACCGTCGAGTACGTCCGGTCCCCGACCGTGTGCCGCTGGAAGGTGGGGTCGAAGTCGAAGGATGCCGCGACCAGGCCGGTGGCCGGGTCGGAGTGCGTGGTCGGCGCCGGCGGGTCGGCCGTGTCCGCGACGGGGTCGGCGAAGCGGTACATCGGCAGGCCGTAGAAGGTGGCCTGCATCAGCACCTTCTCGTCGTAGTTCGAGTAGAGGCCGAGCTCGCCCAGGTAGGCCTGCTTGGCGTACATCAGCGCCTGGCCGGCCGACTGGTGCCCACCGACCCGGTTCGCGTAGAGCGCGAGCAGGCGCTCGGTGAGGCCCTGCACGTTGTCGTCGGCATAGCCGTAGCCGGTGTTGCCGACGTAGACCGCCTTGCCGGCGAGGCTCTCGGTCCAGTCGTCCGTGGCGCCGCCGAAGTAGCGGTTCGGCAGGTTGAGACCGGCGTGGCAGCCCAGCGTGAACAGCAGCCGGCCGGCGAGCCGGTCGACGTCGTAGTCGTCGGTCGTCACGATCTCGTCGGACCCGGTGAGCAGGCGCGAGGGGTCCATGTGCGCGTGGATCGCGGCCACGTCCGGCGTCGCCCCGCCCGACGGGAAGAGGGCGTCGAGCAGCTGCGCCTTCGACCAGTCGTCGGGCGACAGGTGGGTGGCGTCCATGCCGCGCTGGTCGAGGACGGCGTCCAGACCTGCGCCTGCGTCGGCCCAGGCGCCGTACCCGGCGGTGAGCGCGGTGTCGAGGTCGAGCTGCCCGCCGACGGCCGGGTCGCGGTACTGCGCGAGCGCGGCGTCGATCTGCGCGGGCGTCTCGACGAGGCGGCCGACGGCGATGTCGGGCACGTAGAGGAAGCGGTCGAGCCACGGGATCGGGTCGAGGTCGCCGTACGGGTCGTCGGTGAGGAGGTACGAGCCGAACGCAGCCGCCGACAGCGGGGTCGCGCACGGGTCGACGTCACCCGCGGCCACCGTGGGGCAGGCACCGCCGCCGGGCGCGTTGGCCCTGCGCAGGTCGCCCTCGAAGGTGCTCTCGTTGCTGCGCTGGACGGTGTCGGGGACGCGGGCGAACGGCAGCAGGTCGTCGGACCCGACCACGGTGATCGACGCGACCGTGTCGCGCGCCGGTGAGCCGACCGGCCCCAGCTTGGCCCGGACGATCGCACCGATCTGCTGGACGACCGCGTTGACGGCCGCCACCGAGCAGGGGTTCTGGTCGGCCTCGTTGCGGGCCGTCACGTAGCCGGCGTAGCGGTCGAGCTCGATCACCTGGCCAGACACACCCGGCGCGTGGGCCGCGAAGTCGGCGAGGTGGTCCATCGTCGCCGGTCCCGCAGCCGGGTAGGCGTCGACGAGGCGGGTGCGGTCGACCAGGAAGAGGGCGTCGGTGCCGGCCGGCAGGTCCGCGGCGGGCGTCGCGAGCGTGCCGGGGGCGGCGTACCCGGGGTCGGTGACCGCGGGGCAGTGCACCTCGGGCTTGGGAGTGATGACGGTGTAGCGCAGGTTGTAGGGGCGGTAGGTCCGGTCGACCGGGCCCGACACCTTGATCAGGTACGAGCCGTCGGCCTGCGTGCTCACCTGCTCCCGGGCGGTGCCGGGGACGGTCGAGGTGTCGACGGTCCGGTAGCCGTCCGGGGCGTCGGCGACCTCCAGCGGCGCGGACTGCTGGTCCTCCTCCGACGGGGTCCCGTCCTCGACGGGGACGCCGTCCAGTCCGACGGTGTCCGGCGGCGCACCGCTGACGGACCCGCCTGCCGACGTGAGGCGGAACAGGCCGAGGTCGACGTCGGCGGCCATGGGATCGACGGACACCACGATCCGCGAGCCCGCGGGCTGGGCGGGGATGCGGTAGTAGTCGTTGTCGATGGGGTCGGTGGGCTTGGGTTGCTGGTAACCGCCCACATATCCCAGATGTCCGAAGTACATGATGTCCGGCGAGATCGTCGGAGCGTTCGACGGGTGCTCCGAGCCCTCCCCGACGGCGCCCTGGTAGGGGCTGGCGCCACCGTCGTACACGGTCTCCGTGCCGTTGTAGAAAGGTGGCGCGCTGACGCTCGACACCTCACCCGCTGCGGTGACCTGTGGTTCGCCCGAGGTGTCGGGATCACCGCCGACCTCGACACGGAGGTCGCCCGGCCCGAAGTTGAGACGACCGACCGACGTGAGCTCGATCTGGACGGCGGTGCCCGGCGCGACGTCTCCGATCGCCAGCTCGACACGGCCGCCGCTGAAGGTGGTCGCGGGGTCGATCTCCCCCACACCGGCGGGACCGGATGTGGACACCCTGAGCTGTGCGTCGACCCTGCTGTTCAGCATGGTGCTGGCCGGGAACACGATGCTGACCCGGACGTCCGCGATCGCGTCCGAGGTGTCGCCGCGATCCGCGACGAATCCCAGGGTCCACGTCCCCCCCGTGATCGGGTCCTCGGAGGGGTTGTACTGGGCGGCCGCCCGGGCTTCGGAGAGGTTCACGCCCTGCAGCGGCAGGTCCTCCCACGGGTAGTAGCTGGGGTCGACCAGGGAGAAGAGCAGGTCACCGAAGGTGACGTCCTGGGGTACCCCGGAGGCCAGGTCTGCGAGGGTTCCCGTCGCGCGCAGCGCCTCTGCGTTCTCCCGCTGGGCGGAGCCGAGCGTGTAGTCGCCCGGGCACGCGGATCCCAGGGCGGAACAGTCGACCAAGGCGGTCCGTGCTCCCGACGAGAGGGCATCCAGCCGGACGTCGCCCAGCGGTGTGCCGGTGAGGTAGGTGCCGCGGGCTGTGATGTCGGCCAGCGCGGTGTCGGTGGGGTCGAGCGTGACCAGCGGGACATCCCCGAGCCGGGTCCGCGCCAGGTCGACGCCGCCGGCATCCAGCGAGGAGGCCACGGTCGCAGCATCGACCGTCACCCCGTTGCGCAGCTCAGGGCAGGAGAAGCCCTGGGCCTGGATCTCGCCGCACCACGCCGCGAGCCGGCCCGAGGCACCGCCACCAGCACCCGGCAACGCGATCGCTGACAGCGGCTTCGCCCCGAGCACCACGGCCGCGAGCGGGATCCTGCCGACCACCGACCCGTCGAGGTCGAAGTCGGCGTAGGTCAGCGCGCGGATCGCGAGGGTCTGCGGACTGGTCGGGTGGTCCTCGAGGTACTGCAGGACGTCGCCGACGGTGACCTGCTGCAGGGGCCCCTCAGCCAGCGGGGTGTCGGCGAGCAGGGCAGTCCAGCCACCCGGACGCAGCAGCGCGTACGACGTGATCGGGCCGGAGCGGGCCATGGGACCCGACCGCGCCATGGGACCCGACCGCGCCATGGGACCCGAGCGCGCCATGGGACCCGACCGCGCCATGNNCGGGGCCGAGGCGAGTGCCGAGCCGCCGGATCGCAGCCCGGTCGCCGGCAGGTCCCTGACCCGGATCTGTCCGAAACGCTCGTCGAGCTGGGTCTGGAGGGGCATCAGGAGATCGAGATCGGCACCGTCGATGCCGAGGGCGTAGACATCGCTGAGGGCCTGGCCGTCCTCGTCCGCGAGCACGGCGGTGGTCGCCACGACAGCCGTCCGGCCGGAGGCCGAGAGGGCGAGCGACGACGCGCCGCCGATCCCGAGCGGGGTGGTGGAGAGGGTGGTTCCCGCGCCCTGCACCAGGGGGTCACCGTCCTCCAGGGTCACCCGGGAGACGAAGGCCTCGCCGTCCGCGTTCGTGAAGGCGACGCTCCGGGACGCCGAGGCGGCCTGCAGGTACAGAGGCGTGGTCGCGCCGCCCATCGCGGCGTCCGGCGTGACGAAACCGTCGCCGCCGTAGGCCGGGAATCCGTACCGGCGCATGTGGACGTCGTGGAACCGGATGCCGGGGACCCCGTTGGGGCGGGCGACGTCGTAGAACAGTGCGGTGCCCGTGAGGATCGGGTGGGACGCGTCGTACCCGGTGGGGGCACCGCTGGCCCAGTAGGCACCGAAGCCGCGGGACACCGACAGGGCCTGTCCGCCGCCGAGGACCGCGGAGCCTGCAGAGGCGTCGCTCGCCAGCGCGATGATGTCGCGGGACGAGGCGACCAGGTGCTGGCTGACCCCGTCCGGGGCGTCCTCCCAGCCCTGACCCGTGGTGAAGGCGACGAGGTCGCCCGCTGGCGAGATGGTCGGCTCACTGCTGTCGGCTGCGAAGTCCTCCGAGGGCTGCGTCGCGTTGCGGTTCGGGATCAGCTGGCTGGCCAGGAGGAGGCGACGGTCAGCCGGGCGAAGGACTCCCGCAGCGGTGCGCTCGTCGAACATGCCGTTGGCGTTGACGTCCCGATCGAGCCGGTAGACGTTGCGGACGTCCGGATCGGCGTGCGCAGTGAGGTTGTTCGCGTCCGAGGAGAAGGCCAGGTAGCGCCCGTCCGCACTGAGGTCCGGCTCGCCGCTGGCGCCGCCGGCGGGCTGGCTCCCGTCGGCCGCCAGGACCCGGGTGACCTGGTCGGTGACCGTGTCCTTGACGTAGACGTCGCGGACCTCGTTGGTGTCGGGGGAGTTGATGTCGAGGTTGGTGGCGCTGGAGGCGAAGGCGACGTACCGCCCGTCGTCGCTCACCGTGGCTCCCGAGCTGGGGCCGTTCGCCTGGGCACCGGTCGAGGCGACGCTGACCCGCCGCGTCGTACCGGTCCGGCGATCGGTGAGGAAGACGTCGGACACGCCGTTGGTGTCGCCCGCCACGAGGTTCGAGGCCGCCGAGGTGAAGGCGACGTAGCGCCCGTCGGAGCTCAGGTCGGGATTCGTGCTGGCGCCGTTGCCCGCCGCTCCGGTCGCGTCGACGCTGACCAGGGTCGGCGCCGAGGGCGCCGCCTGGGTGGGCGGTGCGACGAGCACCACCGCGAGACCGCTGAAGCCGAGTGCACCGACGGCCGCAGCCGCGACCGTCCGCCGATGTCCACGCATGACCTGTTCTCCACGTCCTGTCGACGCGGCCCCCACGACCGCAGCTCACCCCCGAGACGCCCTTGCACTGTCCCACAGGAAGGGGGGCCGCGGTGTCGGGTCTCGGACGATTTGTCCGTCGGGTCGCGAACGGACAGGGCAGGGGACCCGTGCTAGACGCAGCCCAGTCCGTCGAGGACCTGGTCCGCCTCCAGCTGCTGCTCGGCAGAGCCCAGGGCACGCAGCGTCAACGCCCGGTCGTACGGCGACGGGTCGGCCGCCGCGAGCCGCAACGCCTCCTCGCGGAAGTGCTCGGCGTCGACGGTCCCGTCGTCGATCGTCGCCAACGTCGTGCACACCCGCATCCGGTGCAGGGAGGTGAGGTCGTCGCGGGCGAGCAGGCCGGTCGCCCGTTCGAGCGCGTCGACCACGCGACCGCGGTCGGCCATCACCTCGACCTGCCGGGTCGCGAGCTCGTCGATGATGAACCCGTCGTGCCGGCCTGCTTCCGCAAAGCGGGCCGCCGACTCGGAGAGGCGCCGGTCGGCCTCCTCCAGGTCACCGGCGAGGCGGAGCACGATGCCGAGGAAGCAGGCGGCGTGGGCGGCTGCCAGCGGCATGTCGAGCGCGATCAGGGTCGCGCGGGCACGTTCGAGCAGCTCCCGGGCCTCGGCCAGCTGGCCCTGGTAGCCGAGCAGCTCGCCGATGTTCATCTCGTTGATGGCGACGTTCGACACGTCACCGATCCGTTCGGCGATGTCGAGGGAGAGTCGCCAGCGCTCGACGGCGCCGTTCCAGTCGCCGGCGTAGAAGAGCGCGTAGCCGACGTTCACGGCGAACCGGGTGAGGTGGTAGAGGTCGCCGATCTCCTCGAACATGCGCAGCGGCAGGTCGCCGTACTCCCCGTCGGTGCCGTCGATCTCGACGGCTGCGGTGTCGTGCAGTGCGTACGCGCGGGCCAGCAGGCGCGTGCGCTGGGGCGACTCCGCCAGGCGCGCGGCCGTCTCGCTGGCCCGGCGCGCGACGCGCAGGCAGTCGGCCGACCGCCCCTGCGCGTAGCGGACCCCGGCCTCCAGGAGGTCGATCTCCGCGGACCACTCGAGGCGGCGCTCGCCGTGCAACGGCCGGGCCAGCGCCCGGGCACGGTGGGCGGCGCGGAGCGCTGCCTCGTAGTGACCGTCCTCGCGGCGCACCATGCCGAGCTCGTAGGTCAACGACGTGGCCAGCTCGGGGTCGGTGACGCCTCGCCGGGCCACGGCGTAGCAGCGCGCCGCGTCGGCGTAGCTGCCCAGCACGACGGACGCCGCGCCCTCCTGGACGTAGAGCTCCCGCAGGTCGGGCATCCCCAGCCCCGACCGGCGCCCGGCGGTGATCGCCCGTCGGCAGAACTCCGCAGCCTCCTGCGGGGCGTGCCGCTCGGTCGCGGCCGCGGCAGCGTCGCGGGACCACGCGAAGGCGGCGGGCCAGTCCTCGCCGGCGAAGGAGTGCAGGGACAGCATCGGGAGCCGCGCACTGCCCACCAGGTCGGCGTGGTCGGTGATCACCGCGGCGGCGGCGCGGTGCAGCTCCCGACGTCGCCGGAAGGTCAGCTGCTCGTAGGCGACCTCACGGTGCACCTCGCGGTGGAACACCACGTCGCCGTCGACCACTCCCAGGAAGTCGGCGAGCCGCTCCGTGGGGAGCCCGCCCGCCAGCCGCTCGAAGAGCGCCCGGGGCACGCGACCTCCCCAGACCGACGCCCTGCGCAGCAGGTCGCGATCGCCGGCGGCGAGGGCGTCGACCCGCGCGGCGACCAGCTCCTCGACCGTGGCCGGCACCGTCGCGAGCGAGCCGGCGCGAGCGAGCTCGAGCAGGAACAGGGGGTTGCCGACCGCTCGGCCCACCAGCAGCTCGATCTCGCTGGGTCGCAGGGCCGATGCCGACGCGGCGGACAGCAGGCGCCCGGCGAGCGCCGGCGCCAGGGGCTCGAGGGCGATCGAGCGGGTGCCCCGCAGCCCGCCGTCCACGTCGCGTCGCGTGAGCAGCACGAGCATCGGCAGGTCGGCGGCGAACACCCGCTGCAGCAGCTCGGTGGAGGCGGCATCGGCCCACTGCGCGTCGTCGATGACGACCAACGTCGGCGCGACGTGCGCCCGCAGCACGTCGGCGACCACCGCGGCGGTCCGCGCCACCACGAACCGCTTGTCCAGCTCGAGCACCTCGTCCGTCATCGCCACCTCGGCGTCGACCACGGCGGCGACCAGGGGCGCCCACGGGTGCGGCACGAGGCCCGCGAGCCGCTCGCCCGCGTCCCGTGCCGTGGCGTCGAGCGGGATGCCGAGGAGGGTGCGCAGGAGACGGCCGGTCGTGGCGTGGGGGACCGCGGCGCCGTAGGGATCGAGGGTGATGGTGGCCAGCGGGAGGTCCACCGACGCCAGGGCCTCGCGGACAAGGCGGGACTTGCCGATCCCGGGCTCGCCGACGACCTCGACCGCCCCCTCGGCCCGGTCCGCGCCGTCGGCGAAGCGCGTGACGGTCGTCCTCAGCTCGGTGAGCTCGGCCTCCCTCCCGACGAACGCGGCGTCGGAGGTGGATCTCTCGCGGTGACCACGCGAGCGTCGTACGACGGCCGCCTCGACCGGCTCGGCCTTGCCCTTGAGCGCGAGCTCGCGCAGCTCGTCGGCCTCGACGTCGAGGCGCGCCCGGTCGAGCACGGGGAGGTGCACGAGGACGGTGCCGTCGTCTGCCCGGGCGGTCAGCCGGGCAGCGAGGTTCGTCGCGTCACCCATCACGGTCCAGGTACGACGGAAGGGCGCCCCGACAGAGCCCGCGAGCACCTGGCCCGCCGCCACGCCAGCGCGCACGCGCAGGCCGGCGTCCGAGCCCACGATCCCCAGCAGTGCCTGGACCAGCCGGCCCTCCGGGTCCTCGAGCGCGACGGGCGCACCGGCGGTCAGGAAGTAGCGGAAGCCACCCCGGGCGAGGTCGGTGTCGAGCAGGGTCGCACCGGTCTCGGCGCAGGCGCGCTCGACCTGTGCCGTGAGCTCCTCGATCCGCTCGGCGTGGTCACCCTCGCCGAGCGCGACCTGGACGAAGCCCATCGCGGCCCGCCGGTGGTCGGACTCCGCGCCGAGGAGGTCGGGGCGCTCGGCGAAGCAGGCAGGGAGGTACGGGGCGACGTCCGTCGTGCCCTCCGGCCGCGCGGGCTGCCCGGCGATCGTCGTCGTCGTGACGAGGCGGCCGGCGTCGGCCCAGCCGGGCGGCAGCTGCGCGGCCGTCTCGTCGCTCAGCAGGATCTCGCCCGGCCTCGCGTGGTCCTGCAGCTCGAGCAGGCGGTCGACGGCCGCGCCGTGGAGGACCAGGTTGCGGTGGACCCCGCCGGTCAGGAGGCAGTGGTAGGCACCGCTGTGGATGCCGACCGACATCCGCAACCGGGCCCGCGCGCCCGCCAACCGCACCGACCCGATGCGATCGAGGGTGGCGCGCATCGCGTCTGCGGCGTGACAGGCACGCGCGGCGTGGTCCTCGCCGTCGTACGCGACGAGGAGGGCGTCACCGGCGAACTTGACGACGTCCCCGCCGTCGTCGGACGCGGTCAGCAGCGCGGTGAAGACCGTGGTGAGCTCGGCGATCAGCTCCTCGGTGCCGATCCGCCCCCGCGCCGCGAGCTGCTCCGACAGCGACGTGAAGCCGGACAGGTCGACCAGGACGGCGGTCGCTTCGTGGGTCCAGCCCGGTGGCGCGTCCGGCGTGCGGCTGCGCAGCAGGCGCGGGACGTACGACGCGGGGTCGAGCACGCCTCATGCTAGAGCCGTCGGTCGAGGCGGGCGCCCAGGCGCCCGTCACGAGATCCCCGGGCCCGGTGCACCCCACCCGCCCGACGCAGTCCCAGCACCACGGCCAGCGGTCTCGTGACGGTTGCTGCGCCCCCTCCTCGACCAACGAGGTGGCGGCGCCGCGGACCAGCCCCACACCGGTCCCGCGACGCCGCCTGTCCCCGGGTTGGTCAGATCTTGATCCGGATCCCGTGGCCCTCGACGTCGTCGTGCCCGTCGTCGGTGAGCCCGCTGCGCTGGTGGCCCTCGACGTCCTCCTCGACCTCCAGGCTCCGCCGGAACGGCATGTGACCCTCGACGTCGTCCTCCGCCACGATCCGGCCGGAGCTGATTCCTTCGTCCATCGGCTTCTCGTTCATGACGATCCCTGCTCTCTGTCCTCGGTGCCGGCGCTTCCGGCGATGACTGAAGTCTGCTCCGCTCCGCACTGCTGCTGCGTTCGCCAGCCGACACATCCAGCGCCGCGTTTCCGACAGTCCGATTTCGCCACGGGGCACGCTCGGGCGCTGGTTCAATCAGCCCATGCGGTGGGCGGTGCTGGAGGGCCTCGGTGAGGCCGAGCAGGCGGAGTTCCTGGCGCTCGGGCGGCGACGGACCTTCGCGCGCAACGAGGTGGTGTGCCACATGGGCGACCCGGCGGACTCGTACCACCTGGTCGAGCGCGGGCGCCTCGGTGTCCGCGTCTCCCTGGCCAACGGCGACGAGGCGATGATCAACATCATCGGCCCCGGCGCGTCGTTCGGGGAGCTCGCCCTGGTCCGCACCGACCGGCAGCGGACCGCGACGATCGTCGCCCTCGAGCAGGTCACGACGCTGGCGATCCCCGGCTCGGCCTTCGCCTCGCTGCGCGACCAGAAGCCCCAGTTCCGCGATGCGGTGGTGCGGTTGATGGCCGACCGCGTCGACGACCTGTCGCACCGGCTGATCGAGGAGATGTACCTCGGGTTCGACCGGCGCCTGCAGTCGCGCCTGCTCGACCTCGCCCGGGCGTACGCCGAGGGCACCGGCGTCGTCCACGTCCCGCTGACCCAGTCCCAGCTGGCCCAGATGACCGGTGGCACGCGGCCGACGGTCAACCTCGCCCTGCAGCGGCTGGCCGACCAGGGCATCGTCGCGCTGTCCCGCGGACGGATCGAGATCCTCGACATGGAGGCGCTGCGCCGCAAGGTGACCCGGTGAGCAGTGCCGGGCCGGCCGAGCTGGTCCGCGCCTGCAGCGACATCCGGGGCCTGTACGGCGCCGCCGCGTGCTCGATCGCCCGGGTCACCCCGGAGGGTGACGCGCTGCGGTTCGTCGCCTCCGACGGCGCCGGCGCCACCGAGATCGTCGGGGTCCGGATGGGCCTGGGCCGCGGCATCGCCGGCTTCGTCGCCCTGTCCGGGCAGCCGCTCGCGGTCGGCGACGTCACGCGCGACGCCCGCTTCGCCCGGGACGTCGCGGAGTCGACCGACTACGTGCCGGCGGCCCTGCTCGCCGTACCCCTGGTCGACGAGGCGGGCGACGTCACCGGCGTGCTGTCGGTGCTCGACCCGGTCCGCGACGACGGGGCCTCGCACCTCGCGGGACGCTCCGGGACCGCGGCCGAGCTGGCCGTGCTGTCGGTGCTCGGGGCACGACTGTCGGTGGTGCTGACCGCGACGGAGCGCGAGGTCGGGCTCGCCACGCTCGCCGGGGACGACGAGCTGCTGGCGGCGATCGCGACGCTGGCGGCCCACCGCGACCGCGACGCCGTGCGCGCGACCATCGTCGGCCTGGCGCGCATCGTCGAGGAGGGCTGAGGTGACGGCCACCGACCTGCCGGCGTGGTCGGAGGCGTTCACCGTGCTCGACGCCGTCGCCGCGCTCCCGCTCCCTGCCGGGGCGCGGGACTGGGCGTGGGGAGGCGCGACCGGACGCGGGGTGAAGGTCGCCGTCGTCGATTCCGGGATCGATGCCGACCACCCGTGGCTGCAGCGCGGGCCGGTCACCGGCGTGCAGGGCCACGCGACCCTCGCCCTCGACCCGACGGCCGACGACGGCTTCACCCTGACCACCGATCCGCACGAGGACCTCGTCGGCCACGGCACCGCCTGCGCCGCGATCATCCGGGCGTTGGCCCCGGAGTGCGAGCTCCACTCGGTGCGGGTGCTCGGCGCGAACCTCAAGGGCCAGGGAGCCCTGCTGCACGCCGGCATCGCGTGGGCCGTCGAGCAGGGCATGGACGTCGTCAACCTGTCGCTGTCGTCCAAGGCCGACCGGATGTTCGCGCCGCTCCACGAGATCGCCGACGAGGCCTACTTCGCCTCGACGGTGCTGGTCTGCGCCGCCAACAACTACCCCGGCGCGACGTACCCCTCGCAGTTCTCCTCCGTCGTCTCCGTGGCCGCGCGCGCGACCGACGACCCGTGGTCGCTGGCCTACAACCCGCGCCCACCCGTGGAGTTCGCGGCGCGCGGCGTCGAGCTCGAGGTCGCCTGGTCCGACGGGGGTACGACGGTGGCGACCGGGAACTCGTTCGCTGCTCCGCACGTCGCCGGACTGGTCGCCCTGCTCCGCAGCAAGCACCCGGGGCTCACCCCCTTCCAGGTGAAGACGGTCCTGCAGGCCTGCGCCGAGAACGCCGTACCCCCCGCGGAGGGCGGCCCGTGAAGGGGATGACCGCCGCCCTGCGGCACCGCGACTTCCGGTACCTGATGGCGGCCTTCACGATCTCCGACATCGGCACGTGGGCCTACAACGTCGCGCTCGCGATCTGGGTCATCGACGCCACCGACTCCTACGGGTGGCTGGCGGCGACCACCGTCGTGCGGTTCGTGCCCGCCCTCGTCTTCAGCCCGTTCGCGGGGCTGCTGGCCGACCGGTTCGAGCGCCGCGGCCTGATGATGGGCGCCGACGCCACGTTCGCCGTCCTGATGGCGCTGATGGGGACGGCCATGGCGCTCGACGCCCCGCCGCTCGTCGTGCTCGCGATCGCAGGGTGCTCCTCGACGCTCGGATCGCTCTACGGTCCGGCCGCGGCGGCGCTCACGCCGCACGTCGTACCGGAGAAGGACCTCGCCTCGGCCAACACGCTGCGCAACACCGTCGACAACCTGTCGGTCGTGCTCGGTCCGGCACTCGGCGCCCTGCTGGCACTGACGGGGCCGCCCCAGAACGCCGTGTGGATCAACGCCGCCACCTTCCTCGCCTCGTTCCTGCTGCTCGCGCGGATGCACCAGCGAGCACCGGGCGGCGACGTGACCGAGGGTGGCGAGGCCGGTGCGCTGCGCCAGATGACGGCCGGGCTGCGGGCGTTGCGCGACGAGCCCGGCGTGCTGGTGCTGGTCGGGTTCAGCGTCCTCGCCACCGGGATGTTCGGCGCCGACACGGTCTTCTTCGTCGCCGCCTCCGACCAGCTGCTGGGCACCGGCCCCGACGGCTACGGCTACCTGCTCGCGGGGCTCGGTGTCGGTGGCCTGCTCGCGGCCCCGCTCGTGACGCGCGCCGAGGCGCTGCCGCGGCTCGCGCCGGTGATCGTCGGCGGGATGGCGCTCTACTGCCTGCCGACCCTGCTCCTGCTGGCCAGCGACGAGCCGGCCGTGGCCTTCGCGGCCCAGGTGCTGCGGGGCGCCGGCACCCTCTTCGTCGACGTGCTGGCCGTGACCGCGATGCAACGGGCCCTGCCCTCGGACGTGATGGCCCGGGTCTTCGCGATCTTCGACTCGCTGTGCCTGATGGCGATCCTGGTCGGATCGACGGCGACCGGGTGGGTGCTCGGCGTCGCCGATCTCGACGTCGTCCTCTGGATGCTCGGCGCCGGAGGCTTCGCGATCAGCCTGCTCGGCCTGCCCTGGCTGCTCGCGATCGACCGTCGCGCCGCCGTACGCCGGGCCGAGCTCGCGCCCCTGCTGCGGCTCCTCGACGCGGTCGAGCTCGTCGAGGAGGTGCCGGACGGCGGCCTGGTGCAGCTGGCGGGCGCCGGCGAGCTGGTCGACGTACCGGCCGGGCAGGCGGTGGTCACCCAGGGCGAGGCGGCCGACGCCTTCTACGTCATCGTGGCCGGCGGGTGCGCCGTCGTCTCCGAGGTCGACGGCCACCGCATCGATGCTCCCGCCCTGGCGGCGGGCGACTGGTTCGGCGAGATCGGCCTGCTCGAGGGCGTGGCCCGCACCGCGACCGTCACCGCGACCGAGCCGACCCGGGTGCTCCGGATCCCGGGTGAGGACTTCCTCGCGGTGCTCACCGCCGGACGGCCGACCGCTGCCTTCACCGAGCAGGCCGGGATCCGGCTGCGGCGCACGCACGGCGTCGGGTACACCGGCGCCGCGCTCCGCCCGTAGACACGCGCCGGAAGTGTTCGCGGCCCGACACTTCGGGCGTTGTCGGGCCGACGGAGCGGGGGCTGGATCCGCCACAGGATGGTGCTCATCAACCGAGCCCCACCAAGGAGATCCACCATGAACACCACGACCCGCCGGAACCTTCGCTCCCGCAAGATCGTCCTCGCGCCCCTCGCGCTGCTGATGGCCGTGATCAGCATCCTCGGCATGGCCAGCCCGTCGCAGGCCGCCGTCCAGACCTACGCCTCGTCGACCAGGAACGGGCTCTGGCACTCGGGCAACGTCAATGTCCTCACCGCAGGCAAGCAGCCCTACACCCAGATCTACTTCAACGACCGCTCCGGCGACAACTACTGCACGCAGCTCAAGGTGCGGGTGCACCAGTCGAACGGCTGGGTCGGCACCTTCACCCAGGGCTCTGTGTGCGGCGGTCGGACGGGAACGCTGACCAACTACTACACGCCCTACACCGGCACCTACCTGACCGAGATCGAGGTCTGGACCGTCCGCGCGGACGGCAACTACCCCAGCTACGTCTGGTCGTTCCGGGCCTGATGCGACGTCCCCCATCTGATCCTTCCCACCCAGGAGACCCACGATGACCACCACCCTGCGCCGCGCCGCATTCCTCCTCTTCCTTCCCCTGCTGCTGCTCGCCGGCCTCGCCGTGTCGACGACGACCGCGACCAAGGCCGACGCCGCCTCCTCCACGACCGGCGACCTCACCGTCTGCGCCTACGGCGTGGCCACCCGCAACGTGCCGATCCAGCTGCACCTGTGGAGCGGGAGCAGCTGGTCGGTGATTCGCACCGGCACGACCGGGACCGGCTGCGGAACCTGGCGCGACGTGCCGGCCAACCGCTGGCTCGCGGTGACCGTGAAGCCGACCACCTACGGCAGCCGCGACACCTGCGCCTACTACCCGGGCAGCTGGTACGTGCTCGGCGGCGGGACGAGCTCCTTCTACGTCAGCCCCTGGCAGTCGGCCCGCGTCGACCTCACGGTCCGCAAGACGTACGTCTACTGCTGAACGACCCACGACGGGCAGGAGCCGCGGAGCACTCTCCGCGGCTCCTGCTCTCGTGCGTCAGCGCCTGATCACGTCGCGGGTCACCGCGAGGAACAGCTCGACCAGCACGTCGACCAGGGCATCGCGATCGGCTGCCACGTCTCCCCGGAGCACGGCGCCGATCGCGTGCGCGACGCCACCGATGAGGAACTGCGCGGTCAGCCGGAGGTCGACGGGGAGGTCGTCGACGCCGCTGGAGGGATCGCCGCTCGAGGCCGTGGCCGCGACCATCGCGGCGAACCGGCTGCTCTCGAGCAGCACCCGCGGGCCGAGCACCGGCGAGGTCACGGAGTCGATCAGGGCGACCCGGCCCTTGCGCGGGTCCTCCAGGAAGAGGTCGACCATCTCGCCGAGGACGGCCCGGATCCGGGCCTCCGGGTCGTCCGGGGCGGCGCCGAGGGCGGCGACGGCCCGGGTCGCGGCCTCGGCGGCGATCTCCTCGAAGACCGCGAGCTGCAGGGCCTCCACGCCCTCGAAGCTCTCGTAGAAGTAGCGCGCCGCCAGGCCGGACGCCTCGGCCACGCCGCGGACGGTCGTGCCCGCGATGCCGCGCTCGCCCATCACCGCCAGGCCCGCCGCGACCAGGCGGGCGCGACGCTCGGCCACCCGCTCGGAGGCGTTCTGGCCGGCGTACCGGCGGGCGGGATCGGTCATGCCAGCATCTTGACACAGGCGTTCGCAGATGGGTCCAATGACATCTGCCAACACCCGTTGACAGATGTCGGAGGAATGCGATGACCATCGCCCCGTGGGACCCGTCGCAGCCGCACCACGAGCTGGCGGCCGACGTCCGCTGGTGGATGGGCATGCCCGTCGCCTTCGGGCTCTACGGCCGGCTCGCGCTCGACCAGGTGGCCTACCGCGAGGTCGCCGCGGCGGTCGACGCCAGCGGCCGGTTCGCCGAGAACTTCACCAACCGCGGCATCCGCAGCTACCTCTGGGGACCGCTGCTCCTGTTCGGGGACGAGGCCGACCGCCGTCGTACCGCCGACCGGCTCAAGGAGCTCCACGGCCAGGTGCACGGCAAGGGTCGCGGCCACTTCGCCGGCGAGCGCTACAGCGCGCTCGACCCGGCCCTGTGGAAGTGGGTCGGCACGTCCAGCATGCTCGTCTTCCACACCGGGTACGTCGCGACCTACGGCCGGGCGCTCACCGAGGAGCAGCGCGAGGTCGTCTACCGGACGGTGCTGCACCTCAGCGACTTCGACCTGCCCAGCGAGCAGGCCCGGATCCCGGGCACCCTCGCCGAGGCGATGGCCTACTACGACGAGGTGGCCGCGACCGAGCTCGCCGACAACGAGTTCCTCCGGTGGGCCGCGCAGCGCTTCGACGCACTGCCGGTGCCGACACTGGTCGGGCCGCGCTGGCTGCACGTGCTGACGACACCGGTGTGGCGACTGCTCACGCCGGCCCTGAGCCGGCCGGCCCGGGTCTGCTCGGAGGCCGCCGCGCACCCGCGGATGCAGGAGCTGCTCGGCGTCCGGCCGTCCCGGCTGCGCAGGTGGGAGTTCGCGACGTACACCTGGCTGCTGCGCACCGCGCGCCGCCTTCTCCCCACGTGGCTGCTGCTGGAGCCGATGGCCCACAACCGCTACCGGTACGAGCGCCTGCGGGCGCTCTACGCGAAACCCCAGCTGACGACGTTCGCCCCGCCGCAGTAGCGCTTGCCTGCGGCGGGGCGAACACCCGGGCGGTCACGCCTGACCGTTCCGGGCTGTCGGGCTGCCCCCCGGCCCGTGCGGGGCACGAGGGGCTACCCGACCATGGTCAGGCGGAGTGGGGACGCCTCACCATGACCAACCCTGCACCCACCAGAACCATCAGTGCCCCGAGCGGGAGCAGGAATCCGGCAGGGCCACCCGTGTTGGGAAGCGCGTCGGCCTCCTTCTCAGGCGTGCACAGGTCGCCGTTGTCGTCGACCGCGTCCGGGTTGGTCGCGGCGTCCTCACAGATACCGGCGACCTCACCGCACATCTCGAGCGCGTCGAAGTCGTCGGCGGTCTGGCCGTCCTCGAGGTAGGCGATCAGCTCGACCTCGTCGGTCCCGTCGACGTAGGTGAACGGGAAGATCCCCTCGAAGCCGTTGGCCGTGGCCGTGGGCTCGTCGATGATCGCGATGTCACCGAGCGGGACGCCGGTGCCCAGGCGGGCCAGGTCCGGGCTGGCGTACACGCAGGCGACCAGCTGGGCGACCGGGCACTCCTCGCCCGAGTCGACCGCGGTGAACACCAGCTCGGTGGTGCCCTCCTCGTCGAACACGTTGCCCTCGGTGGCGGTGACGGTGATCGTCTTCATGTCCTCGCTCAGCACGACCGTGTAGTCGTCGGTGCTGGCAGGGACGTCACCCTCGGCGAACACCGCGTTGTCGGGACCACACACGTCGACCGGCTCCGGTGCGACCGGCGGCTCGACGATGCACGGGTCACCCGACTCGCCGTCGAGCGCGTTGAACACCAGCTCGACGAGACCGCCCGGGAACACGTTGCCGAGCGTCGCGGTGATCGTGATGACCGTCTTGGCGTCGTTCACCTCGACCGTGAAGGCGTCCGTGCTGGCCGGGATCGCGCCGTCCGGGAAGAAGGCGTTGTTCGGGCCGCACGGGTCCTCGGGCGCCGGCGGGCCGGGCGCGGGGACGACGCAGGGCTCGCCCGAGTCCTTCGCGGTGAACACCAGCTCGGTGGTGCCCTCCTCGTCGAACACGTTGCCCGCGGTCGCGGTGACCGTGACCGTCTTCTTGTCGTCGCTGACCACGACCGTGTAGTCGTCGGTGCTCTCCGGGATGACGTCGAAGAAGGCGTTGTTCGGGCCACACGGGTCGGTCTGCTGCGGCTCAGGGACGTCGATCAGGCACGGCTCGCCCGAGTCGGTCGCGGTGTAGACGACCTCGGTGGTGCCCTGGTCGTCGAACACGTTGCCCGCCGTGGCGGTGATCGTGATGACCGTCTTGGCGTCGTTCACCTCGACCGTGAAGGCGTCGGTGCTGGCCGGGATCGCCGCGTCCGGGTAGAACGCGTTGTTCGGGCCGCACGGGTCCTCCGGCGCCGGGGCGCCCGGTGCCGCCACGATGCACGGCTCGTTCGAGTCGGTCGCGGTGTAGACGACCTCGGTCGTGCCCTGCTCGTCGAAGGCGTTCGGCGGGATCGCCGTGATGGTGACGGTCTTGCCGTCCTGGCTGAGCACGACGTTGTACGTCGCGGTGCTCGGCGGAACGTCGGCCGCGTCGAAGTGCGCGTTGCCCAGGCCACACGGGTCGGTCACCTTCGGCTTGGCCGGCGGCGTCACCACGCAGAACCCACCCGCGTCCGTCGCGGTGTAGACGACCTCGGTCGTGCCCTGCGCGTCGAACGCGTTCGGCGGGATCGCCGTGATCGTGACGGTCTTGCCGTCCTGGCTCAGGACCACGGTGTACGTCGCGGTGCTCGGCGGCACGTCGGCCGGCTCGAAGTGCGCGTTGTTCGGACCACACGGGTCGGTGACCGGCGGCTTCGCCGGCGGCGTGACCACGCAGAAGCCGCCCGCGTCCACGGGTGCCGGGTAGGTGTAGGTGGCGGTGCCCGGCAGCGGCGCGAACAGGAAGTTGCCGACGGCCGTCAGCGTGATGCTGCCGTCGTCGTTGCGCACGATCGTGTAGTTCGGCGACTCCGGCACGGTGCCGTAGACGACGTTGCCCGGACCACACGGGTCGTTGATCGGCACCTCGGGCGCCGAGATGATGCCCGGCGGGCTGTACGGCGGGCAGAGCTCGTCGATCATGCCGGCCACGTCGTTGGTGTTCTCACCCTCGAACGCGTACCGCGGCGAGATCGAGGCGCCCTGGGCGTCGGTGAAGAAGGCCGGGAAGGTGCCGGGCACCCAGTCGGCGGGCAGCACGCTGATCGAGGAGATGTTGACCGTCTGGGCCTTCTCGCCGATCTCCGGCGTGGCGGAGTACTTGCAGATCACGACCTTCTTGTCGTTGATCGGCACGTCGAGCGTGGCGACATTGCGCACCAGGCGCGCGCCCTGCGTGGCGACCTCGCCAGCCGGCGCGGCGTCGGCCGGGATCTCCTGCGGGGCAGCCTCCTCGGCGGGAGCCTCCTCTGCAGGCGCCTCCTCGGCGGGGGTCTCCGGGGCGGGCGCTTCCTCGGCCGGGGGCTCCGGCGCGGGCGCCGGCTCCGGCTCGGGCGCGGGCTTCGGCTCGGGCGCGGGCTTCGGCTCAGGTGCCGGGGCCGGCTCGGGGGCCGGCGCAGGCGCCGGGTCGGGGGCCGGGGCCTCGGAGGACGGTGCGTCGCCGGCCCCTCCGGCGTCGTCGGCGAAGCCGGGCGCGGCGAAGGCCGACACGGCGACCAGGGCGGCGACCGGGACGGTCAGCGCGATGCGCCTCCCGAGCCCGGTCCGGCGAGCGCTGGCCCGCCGGAAGTCGGAGCGGCGCGACGGCCGCGGTGAAATGTTCATGATCCCCACCAAATGGTCGATTCGGTCGAGCCCACTGCACGACCGCTGATCCCCCCGAAGAACTGCCGTGTCCCAAGTCCCAGCAGAGCTCCCCCAACGTGGAGGCTAGGTACAGGAAGGGCGCCCCGATACGGGTTCGGGCCGGAACCATCACATCCGATAGTCGGCCCGCCATGGTCCTTCCGGGCCATCCAGGAGTGGCCAGTCGGCCCTGGCCGCCAGCGCGGACGTCGTTCGCCCCGCCGCAGGAGCGCATCCGTGCGACGGGGCGAACACCCGGACCGCCCACTCAGGGCCTGACCGGGTCGTGGTCAGGCGGAGTGGGGACGCCTCACCACGACCAGCCCCGCACCCACGAGGACCATCAGGGCCCCGACCGGGAGCAGGAATCCAGCCGGGCCGCCGGTGTTCGGCAGCTCGTCGGTCTCCCCACCGGTGTCTCCGTCGTCGTCGGGCGGCGTGCACGGCTCACCGTCGGCGTCCACCGCGTCGGGGTTCGTCGCGGCGTCCTCGCAGATGCCGGCGACCCCGCCGCACATGTCCAGCGCGTCGAAGTCGTCGGCGGTCTGTCCCTCCTCGAGGATCGCGAGCAGCGAGACCTCGTGGTCGCCGTCGACGTAGGTGAACGGGAAGGTGCCCAGGAACCCGTTGGCCGTGGCCGTGAGCTCGTCGACGATCGCGATCTCGCCGGCGGGTACGCCCGGCCCCAGGGGAACGGTGCCGGCGGGCGGGTAGACGCACGCGACCAGGGCTGCCGGCTCGGGACAGGGCTCGTCCGAGTCGACCGGCGCCGGGTAGGTGAACGTGTGCAGGTTGCCCGGGAAGGCGAAGCCCGGCTTGGCCGTCAGCGTCACGCTGCCGTCCTCGTTGACGGCGACCGTGAACTGGTCCGTCTCCGCGAGCGGCGGGTACGCCGCGTTGTCCGGCCCGCACTCGTCGGTCGGCTCCAGCGGGGGCGGCTGCACCGTCGCGAGCGGGCAGTTGACCAGCTCCTCGTCACCCGGCTGCTCGTTGCCGACGGCCCACCGGATCGCGACCGAGTCCTGCGCATCGGCGAAGACGCCCGGGAACTGTCCGAGCACCCAGCCGGCTGCAAGGGCGGCGCTCTCCGACACGACGATGATGTGGTCGGGGACGCCGGGCGGCGTGCCGACGTACTTGCAGACCACGACCTTCTTCTCGTCACCCTCGGTCTCCTCGCACGCGACGCCGGAGTCATCGGGAAGCACGAGCGTGAAGGTCTCCTGGCCGCCCGGGAACTCGAAGCCCGGCTTCGCGGTCAGCACGACGTCGCCGTCGACGACCGCGACGGTGTACTGGTCGGTCTCCGCGACGGCCGGGAACGCGATGTTGTCCGGCCCGCAGGGATCGACCGGGTCGACCGACGGGGGCGTGACCTGCGCGAGCGGGCAGCTGCCCAGCTCCTCGTCACCCGGCTGTTCGTTGCCGACGGCCCACCGGATCGCGATCGAGTCGTGCGCATCGGCGAACGGGCCCGGGAACTGTCCGAGCACCCAACCAGCGGCCAGGGCGGCGCTCTCCGACACGACGATGACGTGGTCCGGGACGCCGGGCGGTGTGCCGACGTACTTGCAGACGACGACCTTCTTCTCGTCCTCCTCGACGGCCTGGGGCGCGTCGCTGCGGATCTGCTCGGCGCCGTCCTCGGCACCGTCGCCGGCAGGTACGGCGTCCGCCGGGATCGCCTGCGGAGCGGCCTGCTCGTCGGGAGCCTCCTCGGCAGGGGCTTCCTCGGCAGGGGCTTCCGCGGCGGGCGCCTCCTCGGCCGGGGGCTCCGGCGCGGGCGCCGGGTCCGGCTCGGGAGCGGGCTTCGGCTCGGGGGCCGGCTTCGGCTCGGGGGCGGGCTTGGGTGCGGGCGCCGGCTCAGGAGCCGGGGGCGGCGCAGGCGGGTCGGCCTGCTCGGCGGCGGGGGCTTCCCCACCGCTGCCGGCGTCGTCGGCGTACCCGGGCGCGACGAAGGCCGACACGGCCACGAGGGCGGCGACCGGGACGGTCAGCGCGATGCGCCGCCCGAGGCCGGCACGACGGGCGCTGGCCCGCCGGAATTCGGAGCGGCGCGAGGGCCGCGGTGACAGGTTCATGATCCAGACCCCACAACGGTGAATCGACTCGCGCCCACTGCGCGGTCGGCGATCCCCCCACCCGCTGCGCCCCGATGCCGCGGCCGGCCCACCTTGCAGGCTTAGCACCGCTGCCCGGGCCAGTGAAGCCGTTCGACCCAGAACCATCGCATCCGATGGTCACCGGGAAATGTCGTTCGCCCCGCCGCAGTAGCTTGCTGCGACGGGGCGAACACCCGATGTGGGGTCACTCGGGACCCTGGACCGGGCTGTGGTCAGGCGGAGTGGGGACGCCTCACCACGACCAAGCCTGCGCCGACGAGGACCATCAGGGCCCCGATCGGGAGCAGGAATCCAGCCGGACCGCCGGTGTTCGGCAGTGCGTCGGTCTCCCCACCGGTCTCGCCACCGTCGCCCGGCTCGCCGGGCTCGCCGGGCTCTCCGGGCACGCACGGCTCGCCGTTCTCGTCGACGGCACCCGGGTCGGTCGCGTCGTCGCAGATGCCGGCGACCTCGCCGCACATCTCGAGTGCGTCGAAGTCGTCGACCGTCTGGCCGTCCTCGAGGTAGGCGATCAGCTCGACCTCGCCGTCACCGTTGACGTAGCTGAACGGGAACGAGCCGAGGAAGCCGTTGAGCAGGGCGGTCGCCTCGTCGATGACCGTGATCACGCCGGCGGGGACGCCGGTGCCGAGGCGGGCCGGAGCGTCGGGGTAGACGCAGGCCACCAGTGCCGCGACCTCGGGGCAGGGCTCGTTGGAGTCCGCCGGGGTCGGGTAGGTGTAGGTCGCCTGCTGGTTCGCGAAGACGTAGCCGGCCTTCGCGGTCAGCGTGACGCTGCGGTCGCCGTTGACGGTCACACCGAACTGGTCGGTCTCGGCCAGGGCCGGGTAGACCGCGTTGTCCGGACCGCACGGGTCGGTCGGCTCCAGCACCGGCGGCTCGATGACGGCCGGCGGGCACGCCTCGCCGGAGTCGGCGGGCAGCTCGTAGGTGAACGTGTGCTCGCCACCCGGGAACTCGTAGCCGGGGTTCGCGGTCAGGACCACGTCACCGTCGACGACGGCAGCGGTGTACTCGTCGGTGTCCTCGACGGCCGGGAACGCGATGTTGTCCGGACCGCAGGGGTCGACCGGCTCGATGACCGGCGGCTCGATGTCCGCGAGCGGGCAGTTGACGAGCTCCTCGTCACCCGGCTGCTCGTTGCCGACGGCCCAACGGATCGCGATGGAGTCCTGCGCGTCGGCGAAGACGCCCGGGAACTGACCCTCGACCCAGCCCGCGGCCAGCGCGGCGGACTTGCTCACCACGATGATGTGGTGCGGGACGCCCGGCGGCGTGCCGACGTACTT
The DNA here is from genome assembly GCF_001428825.1 of Nocardioides sp. Root240. Taxonomy (GTDB): domain Bacteria; phylum Actinomycetota; class Actinomycetes; order Propionibacteriales; family Nocardioidaceae; genus Nocardioides. The sequence goes on from NZ_LMIT01000016.1 coordinate 102,474, forward strand.
GCAGACGACGACCTTCTTCTCGTCCTGCGGGCACTCGGTGCCGGAGTCGACCGGCGCCGGGTAGGTGTGGCTGGGCGCGTCGTCGGCGAAGGTGAAGCCGTCCTTCGCGGTCAGCGTGACGCTCTTGTCGGCGTTGACCGTGACCGAGTACTGCTCGGTCTCGGCGATCGCCGGGTACTCCGCGTTCGCGGGACCGCACGGGTCGACGGCCTGGACGTCCGGCGGGGTGATGACCACCGGCTCGGCCGGCTCACCGGGGTCGAAGCCGGGGCAGTTGACGAGCTCCTCGTTGCCGGGCTGCTCGTTGCCGACGGCCCAGCGGATCGCGACGGAGTCCTGCGCGTCGGCGAAGGTCCACGGGAAGGTGCCCTCGGGCCAGTCCTTGATGGCGCTCTTGCTCACGACGATGATGTGGTGCGGCTTGCCCGGGGGCGTGCCGACGTACTTGCAGACCACGACCTTCTTGTTGGACGCGGGCGCGGCAGCCTGGGCGGCACCGGCCTTGATCTGCGCGGCACCGACCTCGGCGCCGTCGCCGGCGGGAACGGCGTCGGCCGGGATCTCCTGGACGGGGGCCGGAGCGGCCTCCTCCTCGGGAGCGGGCGCCTGCTCGGTCTCCGGCTCGTCGGCGGGCTGCGCCGGGGCGGGCTCGGGCTCGTCGGCGGACTTCGGCTCCGGCGCGGGCTTCGGTGCCGGGGCAGGCTCCGGCGCGGGCTTCGGCTCCGGAGCCGGGTCGGCGGCCGGGGCCTGCGTCTCGCTCGAGGCGGGCGCGTCGCCGGTGCCGGCGTCGTCGGCGTAGCTCGGAGCGATGAAGGTCGACACAGCGACCAGGGCGGCGACCGGGACGGTCAGCGCTACACGCTTCCCGAGCCCGGTCCGGCGCGCACTGGCTCGCCGGAATTCGGTGCGGCGCGCACGCCGCGATGACAGGTTCATCTGAGGTCCCCATGTGGTTGATTCGGGCGCGCCCACTGCGCGCCCGTGAGCTTCGGGTGCGGGTGCCTCCCGAAAAGACAAAGGGGGAGCGTCGAACCGGGGATCCGTGCACTGCACGGAAGCCCTGCCCAACACCCCCCATTCCTGACCACGCCCCACGCGCGAACAGGCCCTGAAGTCCTGAGACTAGGACCTTTTACCCAGCGGATCCGCTGGATTGCGGATTCTTTACCTTCGGAGGATCATCCCGGCCTCCCGCTGACCGCGACGGCCGGTCCTGATGTCGCCCAGGTCACACGGATCGTGCTCTCCGCACAAAACGCGCTGCGGACTCTGGAACCACGCACGAGCGACGGGTCCGGCGCCGCGACCAGACTCGACTCATCGAATCCCACCCCGGAACGGAGTCACCGATGAGCGACCTGCTGCAGCTCGTGCCGATCTACGCCTTCATGCTGATCCCGGTGTGGATCCCGATGGCCGCCGTCGCCTTCGGTGCCCTGATCGACGTGGTGAAGGCGCCTGCCAAGGTCGTCGCGCACCACCCGTCCACCGCCCCGGCCCACAGCGCCGGCCGCCGGATCAGCTCTGCCGGTCCTCGGGTCGCTGCGGCAGGAACGTCTCGCTGAGCATCGGCCACGCGTGGTCGATGAGCTCCTCCATGTCGAGGTACATCGCCCGCTTGACGTAGGGCTTCGACAGCTCGGTGTCGATCACCTTCAGCACGAAGCGCCGCAGCTCGGAGTCGAGCCCGGTCATCTTCCGCAGGACCGCCCCGCGCCGGGTGTCGGTCTTCAGCTCCAGCCCGATCTGGTCCTCGGCCGGGGTCTGCAGCTCGAGACGCAGCTTCAGCGGCTCCTCGGTGTGGACCACCAGCACCAGCGGGATGACCACCTCGGCGTTGAAGTGCAGCTTGTCCATGGGCAGGTCCAGCTGGAAGACCACGCTGATCGGCAGGTCGATGGCGTACGACAGCAGCGCGCCCGGCAGCTCGGACCCTGTCGTGGGACCGAAGGTGCCCGTGAAGCTGACGCTCGCGAACGCGCGCCCCGGGCCGGCGCCGATCGGCCCGAGCGAGATCTGGTCGCCGAGCAGCTGGTCGATGGTCCGCAGGATCCGCTCCCGGTGGAGCACCCGTCGTACCCAGTTCACGCCGAAGCGCTCGTACGACGACTCCTCGGCGACCTCCGCCGGTGCGCCCTCCGCCAGTGCGTCGACCACGGCTCCCCCTCGCTCGTTGTCATGCCCGTCCGGAGCGCCAAAGCCCCTTCAGGACTGACGATTCTCGCACCTCCAACTCCGAGGCCGGAGGGAGGTCATGGGAGGATGGGCACTTGTCGAGGACAGGAGCCCCCGGATGACCGAGGCCGTGGCGGTGCGCTATGCCACCCCCACCCCGATCCGGACCGCCGACGTGATGGCCAAGGGCCTGCTCGTCGCGATGCTCCTGATGGCGGTGGTCGACCCCGACGGCAGCAACCTGCGTGACAAGGCCGCCGAGGCCCGCGCGGTCGGCTACCCGCTGGTCTCCTTCACCGTGCCGTTGATCTGGCTGCTGGCATGGAGGGAGCGGGCGTCCTTCCCCTGGCTGGCCGACCTGCTGGTGACCCTGACCTGCTTCACCGACATCCTCGGCAACCGGATGGACCTCTACGACACCATCTTCTGGTTCGACGACCTGATGCACTTCGCCAACACCGGCATGATCGCTGCGGCGGTGGTCCTGCTGACCCTGCACCGCAGCGCCCCCCGCTACCGCGTCGTCGAGCGGGCGCTCGCCGTCGGCGCGACGGCCGCGATCGCGTGGGAGATCGCCGAGTACTACGCCTTCATCAGCGGGCACGCCGAGCACGCCTTCGCCTACGAGGACACCCTCGGCGACCTCGCGCTCGGCGTCCTCGGGTCCGTCACGGCAGCGCTGGTGATCCACGCGCTGTGGCACCGCGGCCAGCTGAGCGAGGCCGCTCCCCAGCTCGACGGCCGGCACCTGGTCTGAGTTCCCGGCCCGCGGGACGTCAGCCGTCGCGGGGGAGCCGCTGCCCGACGAGCGGAACACCTCCGGCGAGGTGCTCGACCACGATCCGCCGGGCGCACGCGGCGTCGACGCCGCCGTACCAGGTGTCGTCGGGGTGGACCACGACCACCGGCGCGTGGTTGCACGGGTAGAGGCAGCCGGTCTGCGCGACCAGCACGTCGTCGTCGCCGAGACCGTGGGCGCGCAGGGCATCGTCGATCGCGGCGGACGTCGCCGCTGACCCGCGGGCCGAGCACCGCGGTCCCCGGCACACCAGGACGTGGTGCCCGTGGCCGGGAACGTCCTCCCACGCGGGCGAGGTCAGTGGCGCCTCGTCGCCGGTGACCTCCCTCCCCGCGACCACCACCTCGACCCCCGAACGGGTGCGACGCCAGTGGGCCGCCACCCGGCGCAACCAGGAGCGCGCGATCGGGGCACCGAGACCGAGGCCGACCAGCTCGACCCGGGTCGCACCGGCAGCGGCCAACCGGTCGAGCTCGTCGACCACGCTCGGCGTACCCGTCTGGAGGAAGGCCACCGAGGCACCTGTGGCGACGGCCACCTCGCCCAGCTCATCGGCGTGGCGGTGCGCATCGACGCCGAGGGCGACGAGCACGACGGCCCGGCTCACCGCGACGCCCGCTCGTCGTGCCAGACCACGTGGAGCCGTCCGGAGTGGTCGTGCGTCGCGACGGTGGCCTCGACGCCGTACACCTCTCGGACCAGACGCGCGGTCAGCACCTCGGCCGGCGGCCCGCTCGCGACGACCCGGCCGGCGCCCAGCACCACGAGGTGGTCGCAGAACGCCGCGGCGAGATCGAGGTCGTGCAGCGCGGCGACCGTCGTCAGCCCGAGCGCCCGCACCGTGGCGAGCAGGTCGATCTGGTGGGCAAGGTCGAGGTGGTTGGTCGGCTCGTCGAGCATCAGCACCTCCGGCCGCTGTGCGAGGGCGCGCGCCAGCTGCACGCGTTGCCGCTCCCCGCCGGACAGCGTCTGCCAGTCGCGGTCGGCCAGGTGGGTCACCCCGCTGAGCCGCATCCCCTCCACGACCTCCGCGGCTCCCTCGTCGCGCGCGGCCGGCCACCGACCTCGGTGCGGTATCCGGCCCAGCTCGACCACCTGACGCGCGGTCAGCGGAAGGGTGGTCGAGGCGTGCTGCTCGAGCACCGCGATCCGCCGGGCCCGGACCCGGGCCGGTAGTCGGTGGACGTCCTCGCCCGCGAGTTCGACGACGCCGCTGTCCGGCCGCCGCAGGCCAGCGACCACGTGCAGCAACGACGTCTTCCCCGAGCCGTTGGGACCGAGCAGCCCCGTCAGGGTGCCCTCCGGGCATTCGATGGCGATGTCCTCGATGATCGCCCTGCCCGCGACACCCCACGTCAGGTCCTTCGCGCGAATGCTCATCGCGACCTCGATTCCCGCCGCAGGAGGTAGGCGAACAGAGGCGCACCGAAGACCGCGGTGACCACGCCGATCGGGATCTCCTGCCCGTCGAGCAACGACCGCGCCGCCGTGTCGGCCCAGATCAGCAGCACGGCACCGGCGAGGGCGCTGAGCGGCAGCAGCCGTCGGTGCAGCGGCCCCACCAGCAGCCGTACGGCGTGCGGGACCACCAGCCCCACGAAGCCGATCGCGCCCGTGTAGGCCACCAGGCCGGCGGTCAGCAGCGCCGTACCGACCATGAGCAGCCAGCGCACGCGACGGATAGACACGCCCAGCGACGAGGCCGCGGAGTCGCCGAACGCGAAGGCATCCAGGTCCGAGGCACACCCGATGATCACGACCAGCGCGAGCACGGAGACGACCAGCAGGATCGTCGCGCTCTGCCACCGGACCCCAGCGAGCGAGCCCATCGTCCAGGCCAGCACGCGTCGGGCGGAGTCGTGGTCGCCGCTGACGATGACCACGAAGGACGTGTAGGCCCCGCACATCTGCCCGATCGCCACGCCGGCCAGCACCGTGCGAGCCGGCGGCAGGTCGCCCGTGCGACCGGTCGCCAGCATCAGCACGAGCGCGAGCGCGAGCATCGCGCCGACGAAGGCACCCGCGGCGAGCGCAGCGTTGCCGACGAGCCCCGCGGCACCGGCCCCGAGCACGATCACGCTGACCGCGCCGACCGTCGCGCCGCCGGAGATGCCCAGCAGATAGGGATCCGCGAGGTCGTTGCGGGTCAGCGATTGGAGCACCGCACCCGCGATCGCGAGCCCAGCTCCCGTCGCAGCGGCACCGATGACGCGCGGCATCCGGAGCTGCCACACGATCCGGTCGTCGATCACCGTCACGCCGTCGACCGGCACGCCCAGGCGGCCGAGCACGACGTCCACGACGTCACCCGCCTGGACGTGGACCGAGCCGATCCCGACCGCGACGACCACCGACACCACCAGCAGTGCGGTCAGCGCCACTCCCGTCACGAGCCCGGCTCCCGGCCGGGTCCGTGCGGGACGGACCGGCCGGAGCATCAGCCGAGCTCGGACAGCTGTGCGCCGACGGAGACCGCGCCGTCGGCGAGCCGGACGCCGGGCGTGGTCTCGGAGAACGGCAGCACGACGTACGCCTTCGCCTTCACGGCCCGCAAGTTCTTGAGCACCGGGTCCTTCTCGAGCATCGCGATCTTGTCCTTCGCCGTGGACCAGCTGGCGTCGGCGAGCACGATGACGTCGGGGTCGACCTTCACGACCCTCTCCCAGCTGACGTCGGCCCAGCCGCCCTCGACGTCGGCGAAGACGTTGGTGGCGCCGACGGCGTCGAGGATCAGCTGCGGACCGCCCTCACCGGCGCCGGCGAAGGCGGTCTTGTCGCCGGAGTCGAACCAGAACACGTCGAGACCGTCGCCCGGCCTGCTCGATGCAAGGTCGGCAAGTGCCTGCTCCTGCTCGTCCTCGAGCGCCGCGGCCCGCTCCGGCACGTCGAACACGTGCGCGACGGTCCCGATCTCATCCCACACGGAGTCGAACGAGACGTCGGCGCTGGGCTTGTTCTCGCCGCACCCGAAGAGCGACAGGAAGGAACCGATGCCCAGCTTCTCGAGCTCGTCCTGCGGGCCAGCGGCCCCGTCACCGAAGGCGCTGGCGTACGAGCCGTAGACGAAGTCCGGGTCGGCCTCCAGCAGGGTCTCGTTGTCGGGATACTCCTTCGAGAGCACGTCCACCGCGTCGTACGCAGCCTTCCACTTCGCGGGGACCGCGTCGTCGAGGTAGGCAGTGCCGGCCATCGAGTCCTGCAGTCCGAGGGCGAGCATCACCTCGGTGGCCCCCTGGTTCATGGTCACCGCGCGCTCGGGCGGGGCACTGATGGTCGAGGTGTAGCCGCAGCTGCTCGCCTCGACCGGGTAGTCGCTGCCGGCGACGGCCTTCGCGTCGGGCTCCGGGGCGCCGCCGCAGGCGGTCAGGGCGAGCGGGAGGGCCAGGAGGGCAGGCAGGATGCGGGTACGACGGGACGACGTCACGGGTCACTCTTTCGGTCCGAGGCTCTTGCGCGAAGCCTGTTGGGTGGGTGACGCGGACCCCAACGGGTCCACGGCCAGCAGGTCTTCGGACTCGGGATCCACCGGACGGAGCGCCTTCCCAGTGCGGTCGGCCGAGTGTCTACCGGCCCCACCAGTGGCGTTGTTGCCCCGCCCGTCACCCTCACCGCTGCGCGTCAGTCCCGGACTTCCACCGGGTTCCCTGACCCACGATCACGTGAGTACGACTGGCGAGGCGGACGCTAGCAGACCCTTCCCAGCGTCGGGTCCGCAGCGGGGTGCGACCATGCGGTCGTGCTGTGCCACCTCTGCTACGCCGACCCGGACGCGATGCCGGACTGCCCGGCGTGCCGCGGCACCGGACGCGCGACCCGGATCCCGCTGTGCGAGGACCCGTGGAACGAGGTGGTCCCCGGCCTGTTCCAGGGCGGCCACGACGTCCGCTCGCAGGCACGGACCTGCGTGGTGGGCGACGAGTTCGACCTCGTGATCAGCATGGTGACGCGCAGCGGCTACGGCCCCGCCGACGGCGTCGAGCACCACGTGCTGCGGATGGCCGACGCGGCCGTGGACGCCGGTGTCGCCGCCCGCGTGCAGTCGCTCGCCGAGCTGGCCGCGGGCGCGGTCCGGGACGGCCGGCGGGTGCTGGTCCGCTGCTCCGGTGGCCTCAACCGCTCGGGCCTGGTCGTGGCGAGCACGCTGGTCGCGCTCGGGCACGACGTACCCACCGCTCTCGAGCTGGTACGACGCGCGCGCGGCCCCTGGGCGCTGACGAACCCGATGTTCGTGCAGCACCTGCGCACGCTCGAGCCCGTCAGGCCGGACTGATCCCCAGATCCCGCGCGGCAGCGGTGATCCCGCGCGCCAGCGCGACGTCCGCGTCGGTGACCGTGCCGGTGTCGTGCGTGCCCAGCCAGACCACGACCTCGGGGTAGCGCAGGGTCAGGTCCGGGTGGTGGTCGGCCTCCTCGGCCAGCCGGCCGATCTCGTTGACCAGTCGCAGGCCGGTCACGAAGTCACCGGTCCGGAAGGTCGCCGTCGCCTGCGCGCCCTCGACCCGCCAGGCCGCCAGGCCCTCGGTCCCGGTGAACTGATCGGCCGTCACGGTCTCGTAGCTGCGTGCCATGGCTCCGACAGTACGCCCGGGGGTTCGTGGCTGTTTCCTGCGGTTGGTGACGGTTGCAACCGTCACCAACCGCAGGAATCCCCGCTCAGGCGGGGATTCCTGCAACCGCTCAGCCCGCGTGGACGTGCGGCCGCCGGCGCGGCTCGGACTCGGCCCGGCGGATGACCTCACGCGTGAGGGGGGCGACCTCGCCGGTTCCGAACAGCAGGAAGCGCGCCATCTGGGCGACCGGGCTGCCCTCGGTCCACTCGAAGTACATGTGCGGCCGGACGCCGGTGCGCTCGCGCAGGTCGAGCAGGAGCGCGGCGAGGGCGTTGGGGATGGTCGCCGCGTGCACAGTGAGGACGCGGTACTCCTTGTGCGCGACCGAGCCGGTCACCACCACACGGCTCTCGAAGTCGGAGTAGTCCTCGACGACCACCTCGACGAAGATCAGGTCGCCGCCGTTCTCGAGCTCGTGGGCCTCGACGATCTGGCGCACCTTCGCGCGGTAGGCACCGACGTCGCGGTGGTCGGGGTCGTGCGCGACCAGGCGGAGGGTACGGCGGGCGCAGTCCCGCACGAAGGCGTCGGCCTTGGCGTCGTACTCGATCTCGGTGGTGCGCAGCTCGAGCGAGCGCGTCGTGCGCGACAGCAGCGAGACGGCGACGATCGCGGCGATGAAGCAGGCACCGATCTTCACGCCGTCCGGGCGCTCGAGGACGTTGTCGACGGTCGTGTAGACGAAGACGACCGAGATCACCGTGAACGCGATCGTCCAGCCGCGCTCGCGGGCCTTGCGGGCCGCCAGCGCGACCGCGACGCTCGCCGAGGTCATCAGCACCAGCACGCCGGTGGCGTAGGCCCCGCCCTGCGCATCGACGTCGGCGTCGAAGATCCAGGTGATGACGAAGGCGGTCACCGTGAGCACGCAGACCAGCGGTCGTACGGCCCCCGCCCACTCCGGCGCCATGCCGTAGCGGGGCAGGTAGCGCGGGATCAGGTTCAGCATGCCGGCCATGGCCGAGGCGCCGGCGAACCACAGGATCAGGATGGTCGAGACGTCGTAGACGGTGCCGAAGCCGTCGCCGAGGAACTGGTGGGCGAGGTAGGCCAGGGCGCGGCCGTTGGCGCTGCCGCCGTCCTCGAACTCCGCCGCCGGGATGAGCAGGGTCGTCACCAGGCTCGAGGCGATCAGGTAGATGCTCATCATGATCGCGGCCGTGGTCAGCAGCCGCTTCGTGTTGCGGATCCGTACGGCGGGCCGGACCGGGTCGTCGTCCGGCGCGCCCTCGACGTGCGCCATCACCGCGACGCCGGTCTCGAAGCCCGACATGCCCAGTGCCAGCTTGGGGAACAGCGTCAGCGCGACCGCGATCATCAGCGCGATGTTGCCGTGCTCCGTCGTCAGCGCGCCGGTCCAGTCGGTCACCACGTGGCCGTTCTCGAACACGTGGGCCGCCGCGACCACGATCACGACCGCGTTGAGGACCAGGTAGACGGTGACCAGGCCGACGGCGAGACCGATCGCCTCGGTGAATCCCTTGAGGAAGACCGCACCCAGCAAGGCGATCAGGCCCAGCGTGATCCACAGCTCCTGGCCGTGGAGGACGTCGGGTACGTGCGGGTTCTCGACCACGTGAGCGCTCGCATCGGCCGCCGACAGGGTGATCGTGATGATGAAGTCGGTGAGCGCGAAGCCGAGCAGCGCGAGCACGAACAGCTTCCCGCGCCAGCCGGCGAGGAGCCGCTCCAGCATCGCGATCGAGCCCTGCCCGTGCGGGCTCTCCTGCGCCACGCGGCGGTAGACCGGCAGCGCGCCGAAGAGGGTGAGCAGGACCAGCACGATCGTCGCGATCGGGCTGAGCAGCCCGGCCGCGAGGAAGGCGATGCCCGGCTGGTAGCCGAGGGTGGAGAAGTAGTCGACACCGGTCAGGCACATCACCTGCCACCACGGACGAGTGTGCTCGTCCACCTGCTCACTGCTCACGCGAGGAGTGAATCCCCGGCCCGGACGTCCTTGCACGTCCCTAACACCTTCCTAACGCGGTGCGACCGGGATCACCCGGCGTTAGGCGTTGTCAGTGCGGCGTTAGCGGCCCGTTAGGGGCCCCGTCGGAGGCCTGCCCCCGGCGTTGACTTCGAGTCATGACATCCGCTCAGCTCTCGCGTCGTCCCGCGGAGCCCCGCCTGGTCGACGAGCCGTCGGTCCGCCTCGGGCTCGGTGGCTTCGCCCTCTTCGCCGCGGCCGGTCTGGTCGCCGCGATCGCGCCCCCTGCCGTCCCTGCCGCGACCGCCCTGGTCGTGCTCGCCGCAGCGTGGTCGCTCACCCTGCCGCGCGCCCAGGCCTGCCTCCTGGGCCTGGCCGGTTGGGCGTTCGCCGAGGGCTTCGCCCTGCACCAGTACGGCGAGCTGCAGCTGGCGCCGAGCGACCTCGCGCTGCTCGGCGCCGCAGTGCTTGCCTGCCTGGCGGCGTCGATGGTGACGGCGGTCGGCGAGCGATGAGCATCGAGAACGTCGTCGCGCTGATGATCAGTGCGCTCCTCCTCGGCTACCTCGTGGTGGCCCTGATCCTCCCCGAGCGGTTCTAGCCATGTCCGACACCCTGGCCGGCCTTCTCCAGGTCGGCGCTCTGATCGCTGCCCTCGGGCTCTGCTACGTCCCGCTCGGCACCTGGATGGCGCGAGTCTTCACCTCCGAGCGCGACCTCACCGTCGAGCGGGGGATCTACAAGGTGGTCGGCGTCGACCCCCGCGCCGACCAGGCCTGGCGCACCTACGCCCTGTCCCTGGTCGCCTTCTCCGTCGCAGGTCTCGTGCTGCTCTACGCCCTCCAGCGCCTCCAGTCCCACCTGCCGTGGTCGCTCGGGTTCCCCGACGTGGCGCCCGACCTCGCGTTCAACACCGCGGCCTCCTTCGTGACGAACACGAACTGGCAGGCCTACTCCGGCGAGGCCACGATGGGCCACCTCGTCCAGATGGCCGGACTGGCGGTCCAGAACTTCCTCTCCGCGGCCGTCGGCCTGTGCGTCGCCGTCGCGCTGATCCGCGGCTTCGTCCGCGCACGGACCGGACGGCTCGGCAACTTCTGGGTCGACCTGGTCCGCGGGGTCGTGCGGATCCTGCTGCCGCTGGCAGTCGTCGCGGCCGTGGCGCTGGTGCTGCTCGGCGTCGTCCAGAACCTCTCCGGCGGCGTGGACGCCACCACCCTCACCGGCGCGCACCAGACCCTGCCGGGCGGACCGGTGGCCTCGCAGGAGGCGATCAAGGAGCTGGGCACCAACGGCGGCGGCTTCTACAACGCCAACTCCGCGCACCCGTTCGAGAACCCGAACCCGCTCAGCAACGTCTTCGAGATCTTCCTGCTGCTGCTGGTGCCCGTGTGCCTGACCCGCACGTTCGGCGTGATGGTGGGCAGCGTCCGGCAGGGCTACGCGATCCTCGCGACGATGGCCGTGCTCTGGATCGTCCTGCTTGCCGCGGTGTGGGCGATCGAGGCGGCCCACCCCAGCCCGGCGTTCGACGTCGCGGGCGCCGCGATGGAGGGCAAGGAGACACGCTTCGGCATCCCGGGGTCGAGCCTGTTCGCCGTGTCGACGACCGGCACCAGCACCGGAGCGGTCAACTCGTTCCACTCCTCCTTCTCCCCCGTCGCCGGGGGCCTGCTGATCCTCAACATGGGCCTCGGCGAGATCGCGCCCGGCGGCGTCGGCACCGGCCTCTACGGCCTGCTCGTGCTGGCCATCCTCACCGTGTTCATCGCCGGCCTGATGGTCGGACGCACCCCCGAGCTGCTGGGCAAGAAGATCACCGCGCGCGAGATCAAGCTGGTCGCGCTCAACATCTTGACCATGCCCCTGGTCGTGCTGGGCTTCACGGCGCTCGCGCTGTCGCTGGACGGTCCCCGGGGATCCATCCTCAACCCCGGGCCGCACGGCTTGAGCGAGGTGCTCTACGCCTACATGTCGGGCGCCAACAACAACGGCTCCGCCTTCGCCGGACTCTCGGCGAACACGCCGTTCTACAACATCACCATCGGCCTGGCGATGCTGATCGGGCGCTTCGTCCCGATCGTGCTGACCCTGGCCCTGGCGGGTGCCCTCGCCCGTCAGACACCGGTGCCCCGCACCGAGGGGACACTGCCCACGCACGGTCCGCTGTTCGTCGGCATGCTCGCGACGGTCGCCGTGATCGTCGCCGGGCTGACCTTCTTCCCCGCGCTCGCCCTCGGCCCCCTGGCGGAGGGACTGTGAGCGCCACCATCCGACCGGAGACCACGATGCTCAGCTCGCTCCCCGACGCCCTGCGCAAGCTCGACCCCCGGGTCATGGTGCGCACGCCCGTCATGTTCGTCGTCGAGATCGGCGCGGTCCTGTGCACCGTCCTGGCCCTGCGCGACCCGTCGGTCTTCGGCTGGGCGATCACCGTCTGGCTGTGGCTGACCGTCCTGTTCGCCAACCTCGCCGAGGCCGTCGCCGAAGGGCGGGGCCGCGCCCAGGCCGCAACGCTGCGACGGGCCAAGACCGAGACCACGGCCCGCAGGCGTCGTACCGACGGGGCGCTGGAGGCCGTGCCCGCCACCAGCCTGCGGATCGGCGATCTCGTGGTCGTCGAGGCGGGCGAGGTGATCCCGGGCGACGGCGACGTGGTCGAGGGCGTCGCGAGCGTCGACGAGTCCGCGATCACGGGCGAGTCCGCGCCCGTCATCCGCGAGTCCGGCGGCGACCGGTGCTCGGTCACGGGCGGCACGAAGGTGCTCTCGGACGAGATCGTCGTCCGGATCACCACCAACCCCGGCGACAGCTTCATCGACCGGATGATCGCGCTGGTCGAGGGGGCCAGCCGGCAGAAGACGCCGAACGAGATCGCCCTCAACATCCTGCTCGCGAGCCTGACGATCATCTTCCTGGCGGCGACCGTCACCCTGAAGCCCCTGGCGATCTACTCCGGTGCCGACCAGTCGATCCTGGTGCTGGTCGCGCTGCTGGTCTGCCTGATCCCCACCACGATCGGGGCACTGCTGAGCGCCATCGGCATCGCGGGCATGGACCGGCTGGTGCAGCACAACGTGCTGGCGATGTCGGGCCGCGCGGTCGAGGCGGCCGGCGACGTGAACACGCTGCTCCTCGACAAGACCGGCACGATCACCCTCGGCAACCGCGAGGCGGCGGAGTTCCTGCCCGTCGATGGGACCGGCACCGCGCTCCTGGCCGACGCCGCCCAGCTGGCCTCGCTGGCCGACGAGACACCCGAGGGCCGGTCGGTCGTCGTCCTCGCGAAGCGGGCCCACGGCCTGCGGGAGCGCAGCGCCGGCGAGCTCCCGACCGCGACCTTCGTGCCCTTCACCGCGCAGACCCGGATGTCGGGGGTCGACCTCGCCGGGCGCGAGATCCGCAAGGGTGCGGCGGCCGCCGTCGTCGCGTGGGTTCGCCGCAACGGCGGGCAGCCGGGCGACGAGGTCGGAGTGGTGGTGGACGCGATCGCCTCCGCGGGCGGTACGCCGCTGGTCGTGGCCGAGCGCCGCGACGGGGGTGCGCCGCACGTCCTGGGCGTCATCCACCTCAAGGACGTCGTCAAGGAGGGCATGCGCGAGCGCTTCGAGGAGATGCGCCGGATGGGCATCCGCACCGTCATGATCACCGGCGACAACCCGCTCACCGCACGGGCGATCGCCGAGGAGGCCGGCGTCGACGACTTCCTCGCCGAGGCGACGCCCGAGGACAAGATGGCGCTGATCAAGCGCGAGCAGGAGGGCGGCCGCCTGGTCGCGATGACCGGTGACGGCACCAACGACGCTCCCGCGCTCGCCCAGGCCGACGTCGGCGTCGCCATGAACACTGGCACCTCCAGCGCGAAGGAGGCCGGCAACATGGTCGACCTCGACTCCAACCCGACGAAGCTCATCGAGATCGTGGAGATCGGCAAGCAGCTGCTGATCACCCGTGGGGCGCTGACGACCTTCTCCATCGCCAACGACGTCGCGAAGTACTTCGCGATCATCCCCGCCATGTTCGCCGGTGTGTACGGCGGCCTCGACACCCTCAACGTGATGCGGCTGTCATCGCCCGAGTCGGCCATCCTCTCGGCCGTCGTGTTCAACGCGCTCATCATCGTCGCGCTGATCCCGCTGGCCCTGCGCGGCGTCCGCTACACCCCGTCCAGTGCGTCCTCGATGCTGCGCCGCAACCTCACGGTCTACGGCCTCGGCGGCCTCGTCGCGCCCTTCGTCGGCATCAAGCTCATCGACCTGCTGGTGTCCACCATCCCCGGCATCGGCTGAACGGAAGGTCCTCCATGTCCACCTCCTCCCTCCTGCGCGGCGGCCTCACGCAGCTCGTCGCCGCAGCCCGCGTCCTCGCCGTGATGACGGTGCTGCTGGGCCTGGCCTACCCGCTGGCGCTCACCGGGTTCGCCCAGGCCGTCGTACCGGACCGGGCCGACGGCTCGCGGATCGAGCGGGACGGCGCCGTGGTCGGCTCGTCGCTGATCGGGCAGTCCTTCACCGGCGACGCGGCGTACTTCCAGTCGCGCCCGTCCGCTGCCGGTGACGGCTACGACCCGCTCGCCAGCTCGGCCTCGAACCTGTCGCCCGCGAACCCCGACCTGGTCGCCGCGGTCCGCCAGCGGATCGCCGACGTGGCGGCCTTCGACGGCGTCGAACCCGCCGACGTCGCCCCCGACGCCGTGCTCGCGAGCGGCTCCGGGCTCGACCCCCACATCTCGCCGGAGTACGCCGACCAGCAGGTCGCCCGCGTGGCCCGCACCCGTGGTCTGTCGCAGGCGCAGGTCCGCGAGCTCGTCGCCGACCACACGGCCGGCCGCACCCTGGGATTCCTGGGCGAGCCGCGCGTCAACGTGCTCGAGCTCAACCTCGCGCTCGACGGGCTGGAAGACTGATCACATGAAGCGTGGTCGGTTGCGCGTCTACCTCGGCGCCGCGCCCGGCGTCGGGAAGACCTACGCCATGCTCGGTGAGGCCCGGCGGCGCGCCGAGCGCGGTACCGACGTGGTCGTCGGCTACGTCGAGACCCACGGCCGCGCGCACACCGCGGAGATGCTGGCCGGCCTCGAGGTGGTGCCGCGACGGACCACGTCGTACCGGGGCACCGAGCTCGAGGAGATGGACCTCGACGCGGTGCTGCGGCGCCGGCCGAAGGTCGTCCTCGTCGACGAGCTGGCGCACACCAATGCGCCGGGCAGCCGCAACGCGAAGCGCTGGCAGGACGTCCAGGAGCTGCTCGACGCCGGGATCGACGTCATCTCCACCGTCAACGTGCAGCACCTCGAGTCGGTCAACGACGTCGTCGAGAAGATCACCGGCGTCCCGCAGCGGGAGACCGTCCCGGACTCGGTGGTGCGTGCGGCCGACCAGGTCGAGCTGATCGACATGGCGGCCGAGGCGCTGCGCCGACGTCTCGCTCACGGCAACGTGTACGCGCCCGACAAGATCGACGCTGCGCTCTCCAACTACTTCCGCGAGGGCAACCTCACCGCCCTGCGCGAGCTCGCCCTGCTCTGGGTCGCCGACAAGGTCGACGACGCCCTGCAGGGCTACCGCCGCCGCCACGACATCACCGGCACCTGGGAGGCGCGTGAACGGGTCGTCGTGTCGTTGAGCGGGGGGCCCGAGGGCGAGCAGCTGATCCGCCGGGCCGCCCGGATCGCGGCACGGTCCGGCGCCGGGGACCTGCTCGCCCTGCACGTCAGCCGGTCCGACGGGCTCACCGGCGCCGACCCGACGCACCTCACCCACCAGCACCAGCTCGTCGAGTCGCTCGGGGGGACCTACCACCAGCTGCTCGGCGACGACGTGCCCGAGACCCTGCTCGCCTTCGCCCGCGCGGAGAACGCCACGCAGCTCGTGCTCGGCGACAGCCGTCGCAGCCGATGGGCCGCCTACGTGTCGCCGCCCGGCATCGGTGCGCGGACGATCCGCGCAGCAGGCGACATCGACGTGCACATCGTGTCCCACAGCCACGCGGGCCAGGGTCGCCGACTTCCCGTGGGCCGCGGCTCCCTGAGCCTGCGTCGGCGCGTGCGCGGATACGTCCTCGCCGTGGTGCTGCCGCTGCTGGTGACGCTCGCCCTGCTCCCGGTCGACCACGTGCTCAACCTCGTCAGCGACGTGCTGCTCTTCCTGCTGCTGGTGGTCGCGGTGGCCCTGGTCGGCGGTGTGGGACCGGCGATCATCGCGGCACTGCTGGGCTCCTTCCTGCTCAACTACTTCTTCACCGCACCCGTGCACACCCTGACCATCGCGAGCACCAACAACGCGCTGGCGCTTGCCGTCTACCTGCTGGTGGCGGTGATGGTCAGCTCGGTGGTCGACCTCGCCGCCCGTCGTACCCGCCAGGCGGCCCGCGCCGTCGCCGAGTCGCACGTGCTCGCCAGTCTCGCCGCCACCCCGCTGACCGGCAGCCGCGATCTCGCGGGGCTCCTCGAGCGCTTCCGGGAGAGCCTGTCGCTCACCTCGGTCGCCTTCCTGGAGAAGGACGACCGGACCTGGCGGCTGATCGGCTCCGCCGGGCCCGACCCGGCGCTCACGCCGGAGGCGGCCGACACCGTCGTACCCGCGGACCCGGACACGACCCTCGCCCTCCGCGGCCACGGGCTCGCGCCCGAGGACGCCCGCGTCGCTGCGGCCTTCGCGGCGCGCACCAGCCAGGCCGTCCACCAGATCCGGCTCGCGGAGGAGGCCGCCCAGGCCGCACCGCTGGCCGAGGCCAACAAGGTCCGTACGGCGCTTCTAGCGGCGGTCGGCCACGACCTGCGCACGCCGCTCGCCGCCGCGAAGGCGGTCGTGTCGGGACTGCGCGCCGAGGACGTCGCGCTGGCCGAGGAGGACCGCCGCGAGCTGCTGCGGACCGCCGACGAGGCCCTCGACAACCTCGCCGGGCTGGTCGACAGCCTGCTCGACCTCAGCCGGCTGCAGGCCGGGGTGCTCCCCGTCCACCTCGCCCCGGTGCTGGTGGAGGACGTCGTCGCGGGAGCGCTCGACGACGTCAGCGTGGCCACCGCCGGCGTACGGATCGAGGTCGTCGAGGGGCTCCCGCCGACGCTGGCCGACGCGGCCCTGCTCGAACGGGTGGTGGTCAACCTGCTGACCAACGCCCAGCGGTACTCACCCTTCGGCGCGATGCCGCTGGTCACCGCGAGCGCCGTCCTCGACCGGGTCGAGATCCGCGTCGTCGACAGCGGGCCCGGCATCCCGTCGACCGACTACGAGCGGGTCTTCCTGCCCTTCCAGCGACTCGGCGACCACGACAACAGCACCGGTGTCGGCCTGGGCCTCGCCCTGGCGCGCGGCCTCGTCGAGGCCATGGGCGGCACACTGGAGCCCGAGGAGACGCCCGGCGGCGGCCTGACCATGGTCATCTCGCTGCCGGTCGCCGACGGTGAGCCCGCCGGACCGGACCTGGGCATCAGGGAGCGCGTGGGATGACCCGGATCATGGTGGTGGACGACGAGCCGCAGATCGTGCGCGCGCTCTCGATCAACCTGCGGGCCCGCGGCTACGAGGTCACCACGGCCGGCGACGGGACGGAGGCGCTCGCCGTCGCGGAGCTCGCGCCACCCGACGTGGTGGTGCTCGACCTCGGCCTCCCGGACCTCGACGGCGTCGACGTGATCACCCGGCTGCGGGCGCAGTCCGCCGTACCCATCCTCGTGCTGTCGGGCCGCAGCGACAGCGCCGACAAGGTCGACGCCCTCGACGCCGGCGCCGACGACTACGTCACCAAGCCGTTCGGCATGGAGGAGCTGCTCGCCCGGCTGCGCGTGATGCTGCGCCGCAACGCCCCCGCCGATGCCGACCTCCCCGTCGTCAGCTTCGGCGGCGTCGTCGTCGACCTCGCCGCCACCCGCGTCACCGTGTCCGGCGAGGAGGTGCGGCTGACGCCCACGGAGTGGCACCTGCTCGAGGTGTTCCTCCGCAACCCCGGCCGGCTGATCAGCCAGCGCCAGCTGTTGAGCGAGGTCTGGGGCCCCGGGTACGAGAACGCCCACGGCAACCTGCGCCTCTACATGGCCCAGTTGCGGCGCAAGCTCGAGCCCGAGCCCTCACGGCCCGTGCACTTCCGCAACGAGCCGGGGATGGGCTACCGGTTCGAGCTCTGACGCCGGCTGGGACGATGGGGCCGTGGGAGCGACCTTCGAGTGCGAGATCCAGGCCCGGCTGCGCGACGTCAACCTCGGCGGGCACGTCGACAACGTCGAGGCGCTGCGGGTGCTCGACGAGGCGCGGCTGCTGTTCTTCCGGTTCGCGCCGCTGGCCGGCGACGACCGACCGGGCCTGTTCCGCGACGTGCCGGCGGGGATCGTCGAGCTGGTCGGCTCGCAGCGGATCGACTACCACGCCGAGATGCGCTTCGTGCCCTTCCAGCCGTTCCTGGTGCGGATGTGGGTCGGTCACGTCGGCCGCTCGTCGCTGTCGGTGAGCTACGAGCTCCGCGTCGCGCCGGACCAGCCGCCCGCGATCGTCGCCGAGAGCTCCGTCGTGTTCTGGGACCCGTCCGCCGGTACGTCGTGGACGATCACCGACGAGGTGCGGACCACGCTGACGGCGTACTCCGCCGAGCCGGTCGAGCTCAGGGAGCGACCCGGTCGCTGACCGCCACCCAGGCCAGGGTCACCGCCGCCAGGGCGAGGCCCAGGGACACGATGCCGACGACGGCGGCGTAGAAGGCGTCGCTCTGGAAGTCGGTGCCGAGGCGGGCCGCGAAGGTCAGCACCGACAGCCCGCACGCCCCCGCCACGGCGACCGGGAGGGTGGCGGCCGGGAGGCGCCGCGGGCGGCCGGCGTCCGGCAGCACCGGGCGTCGTACGACGGCCAGGATCGCCAGCCCGACGATGGTCAGGCCGACGACGCCACTGACGTCCTGCGCCCACTGCTGGCCGCGCATCGAACCGTGCACCTCCTGCAGCCACGGCACCATCCGCACGCCCCAGCGACCGGCGTGGGTGAACGCGTCCCACACCACGTGGGTGATCGAGCCGACGACCGCCGCCAGCGGCGCGAGCAGCCAGCTGCGCCGGCTCAACCGGGCGTGGCGCGGGAGGCGGTCGCGGGCCAGCGCCGGAGAGGTGTCGACCAGGGCGTCGCGTCCCCACCGATCCCAGAGCACGAGCAGGAGCAGGGTGAGAGCGAGGTCCACGGTGACGACTCCTGCGGCGCTGTGCGTGAAGTCGTAGAAGCCCCAGGACCGTGAGAACACCGGCAGGTCCGGCGCCATCGACCCGATCACCAGCGCCGAGAGTGGCAGGCCGAGCGCGCGCAGGGGCAGCACCGCGGCGGGGTGGGCGAGGGTGACGGGCACGCGGCGAGCCTAGGTTGGACGACGAAACTCACGCTGGGACGAGGAAACTTCGTCGTCCAAGCGTGAGTTTCACCGGCCGGCCGGTGAAACTCATTTCCGCGCCGCGAGCCTCAGCTCCACGGCCAGCTCCTGCCCGGCCTCGACCGGGTCGAGCCCGGCAGCGCGTCGTACCGCCGCCTTGAGGGGGACCAGGTAGCGCCCGTCCTTCGGGAACAGCGCGGTCGTGAACTCGGTGGCGCCGATGCGCACCTCGACCGCGACCTGGCCCCAGTACTCCAGCCCGCGCGCGGCCTCCTTGATGTCCTCGCTGTCCTCGAGGGGCACGGCGAGGAACCAGTACGGCGCCGGGCCGCGCCACTCGACGACGGGACCGGTGAAGGCGAAGTCCACGTCAGTAGCCGCTCTCATCTCCGAGACCGCTCCCCGGGCCGGGGACCTCGTCCTCCTCGCCGAACCCCTCGAGAAGGTCGTGGCAGAACTCGTCGTACTCCTCGATCGCGTTTCCGTCGGCGTCGACCGGGCACGCCAGCGGTCCGTGCTCCTGACCAGGGGGTTGCGCGTCCTCGGCGGAGCTTCCCACACCGATCGCGACACCGGCGGAGAGGATGAAGCCGACCACGCACACGGCGACGCCGACACCCGAGCGCGTGCCGCCGGCGCGGATCGGCGCGGCGGCCGGTGCGAACTCGGCGGCCGTGGCCCGCTTCTCCTCGGGCGACTCGTACTGCTCCCACATGGTGCTCAGCCTGCCCCGCGGCGGGCACGAGCCAAACAGGCGGCGACGGACCGGCAGAGCCGTCTCAGAGGTAGAGCGCGCGCAGCTCGCGGTCCAGGCCGTCGGGAGCAGCACCGGCGATCGACTCGAGCACCGCTCGGAAGGCGTCGATCTGCGCCCGCCCGTGCCGTCGCGCGAGCCCCGTCTCGAACGAGCGGTGGAACGCCCGGGCCGCGTCGATCGCCCCACGGCCACGTTCGGTCAGCTCGACCCGGCGGGCCCGGGCGTCGGCGGCATCGGGCCGGCGCACGACGTACCCGCGCTGCTCCATGTCATCGACGATCTGCGCGGCACCCTGGGGACTCATCTCCAGCAGCGGCGCGAGCTCGCTGACCTTGCGGGGGTGCTGGACGAGCAGCCTCATGACCACTCCGTCGGAGCGCCCGAGGTCGTCGTACCCCTTTTCGGCCATCGAAGCGTGGAGCTGGCGGACGAAGCCCTGGTAGGCGAGCAGCATCAGGATGCCGAGGTCGGAGACCGCTTGCGACGAAGCCTTCACCGGTGCATGATAGCCAATCGCACTTGCACAAGTGCACTTGTCTATCTTCAAGGAGCCCCCATGAACGTCGTCCGTGCTGCCCAGGCCCCGACCTTCGACCTGCCCGGCCTCCGGTTCACCTCCCTCGCCTCGCCGTCGACCAGCGCCTCCGAGACCTGTCTGTGGCGGCTCGACGTCGAGGTCGGCGTGGACTCCCCCGACGCGCACCGCCTCGACCGGGACGAGGTTTTCGTCGTCCTCGAGGGGCGGGTGCGGCTGCACCCCGACGCTGCCGAGCTCACGGCTGGCGATGCCGCCGTCGTGCCCGCAGGGGATCCGATCCAGCTCGCCAACACCGGCGAGGGACCGGCCCGGCTGCACGTGGCGATCCGGGCCGGGTTCGTCGCGACGATGGCCGACGGTACGGCGGTGGGCACGCCGCCCTGGGCCGCGTGAGCCTTCGGCGCGGTCAGCGCAGCAGGGCCGCGATCTCGTCGTACCCGCTCCGCTCGGCGTGCTCCAGCGGCGTCACCCCGTCGCGGTCGGCGATGCCCGGGTCCGCGCCGGCGGCGAGCAGCAGGCGCACGATCTCGACGTAGGCGTCGCTGCCGTCGCCGAGGATGATCGCCTCCAGCATCGCGGTCCAGCCGAGGTCGTTGACGTGGTCGATGTCCACGCCGGTACGCACGACGCGGCGGACGTAGTCGACGTGGCCGCGCTCGCCGGCGGGGATCGGGGAGAGGCCGCCGTACCGGTTCCTGATGGTCAGGTCGGGGTGCGCCGGCAGCAGGGCCTCGAGCATCGCCACGCTGCCGGTGACGCCGGTGACGAGCCACGGCGTGTCGTGACGGTCGTCCAGGGCGTCGGGATCGGCGCCCATCGCGACGAGCAGCTCGGCCACGGCGACGCGGTCGAAGGTGCTGGCCAGCAGGAGGGCGGTACGACGATGGCCGTCGCGCGCCTCGATGTCCGCACCGGCCCGGAGGGCGACCGCGACGGCGTCGGCGTCGCCGCGCTCGGCGGCCCGCAGCAGGGCGGTGTCCGGGTCGGCGGGCGGATTGTCAGCGCTCACCTTCCTCACGATCCTCTCCAGTCCGTCGTACCCGCGCTCGCGGGCCATCTGCAGCGGGGTGAGCCCGGCCGACGGCGAGGTGCGGTCCAGCTCGACGCCGCCGGCGGCGAGCGCTCGCACGGTGGTGGCGTAGGCCGCCGTGTCCTTCCCCAGCCAGATGGCCTCGTGGATCGCCTGGTAGCCGATCCGGTTGACGTGGTCACGGTCGATGCCCGCCCGCAGCAGCTCGCCGACGACCAGGCCGTGCCCGCGCTCGGCGGCGCGGATCAGGCCGGTGCCGTTCCAGCTGTCCTTGTCGTCGATCTTCGCACCGTTGCGGAGGGTCAGCCGGAGCAGCTCCAGGTGGCCCTCGCTGGTGGCGATCAAGTACGCCGACTGCCGGGTGCCGTCCTGCGCGTTGACGTCCGCGCCCTGCCGCACCAGCCGCCGGGCGAGCGGTACGTCGTTCGCCCAGGCTGCGTCGCGCAGGCGCTGGTCGAGCTCCGCCTGGGAGGGCTGCTCGCGGGCGTGTCGTGACGGCTCCTGCCCAACCTGCTCGGCGGGCGGAGGCTCACCGACGTCCGGCGTGGCGCCGCCCCCGCACGCGCTGACCAGCAGCACGAGCGGAAGGGCGGCAACCGTGAGCCGGTACTTCACCGGGTCGGGTCCGTGACGATCTCGTAGGGGCCCGACGCGACGGCCTCGTCGAACTTGCTGTCGACGTAGAGCACCCGGCCGTGCAGGTTCTTGGCGGTGGTCAGCACGCGGTCGGCGGCGCTGGCCTCCTGGCCCAGGGTCACCAGGCGGCTGCCGTCGGCGGAGACGCGCAGGGTGGCGACCATCCTGGAGAAGTTGCGGACCACGGTGAGGCGGTTGCCCCGGCGGACCAGGCCGTCGGCGTTGACGAGGTCGGTGTCGGTCGCGATCTCGCCGACCTCGCCGGTGCGGGCGTCGAAGCGCCACATCCGGCCCACGTTGCCCTGGGCGACGACGAACGCGCTGCGGTCGGCGGAGAGCACGATGCCGCCGAGGTTGAAGCCGATGGAGCGGGTGATCGTGCCGGTGGCGTCGGCGAACAGCGTCGCCTCCCAGCCGTTCGCGCCCTGCGCGACACGGAAGAGCTGCGGGTCGTTGGAGTTGGTGAAGTACGCCGCACCGTCGCGGCCGATGGCCACGTCGTTGAGGAAGGCGTCGGCGGTGCCCGGAACGCGCAGCGCGGCGAGGAGCTCGCCCTCCTTGCTGTAGACCCACAGGTCCGGGCGGCCGGTGCCGATGCCGTTCGGGCCGCCGGCGACGTAGACGTTGCCCTCGGCGTCGACCGTGATGCCGCGGGCGGTGAAGCGGCCGTCGGTGCCGTCCCCCTTCAGCCACTCCTCGGTCTGCTCGGTGCGCACCGATCCGCGGTGAATCTCCCCGCCGGTCACCTCGCTGACGTAGAACAGGCCGCGGACCTCGTCGGCGCCGATGCCCTCGAACTTGGAGCCGACCGGGCTGGCGGCGTCGCCCTGGAGGACGTAGGTGTCGGGGCGGCCGCCGGCGTCGGCCGCAGCGGTCGTGGCGTTCGCGCCAGCCAGGCCGAGCGTGGCGGCGGTCGCGAGGAGCAGGGAGCTGGAGATCAGGTGGGTGCGCTTCATGTCCTCAAGCCTGCGACCCGGGAGGGGCTCCGGACGTCGGGCAGCCGGCCACCGCTCGATAGCCAATTGGATGATGCCGACAGCCACCCCGCATCCCTAGGCTGGCGAGACCATGTCACTGCTCAGCTCCGTCCGCCGACCCGGCGAGCACGGCATCCTCGCCCCGGCCGCGCGCCTGGACCGCTGGCTGCTCGTCGTGCTCGTCGTGCTGCTGGTGACCTGCGCCGTCCGGTACGTCGACCGGCACGGCCTGCACGCGACCGGGATCGCCGTGCTGGCGGGCGCCCTCGCGCTCGGCCTCGCCTATGCGACGCGCGGCCTGCTGCGCGGTCGGCCGTGGTGGCCCACCGCCTGGGTGAGCGCGATGGTCGTGCTGTGGGGGCTGCTGACCGCGGTGGCACCGTCGTTCGCGTGGTGCGCCGTACCCGTGGCCTTCGCCGTGCTGCAGGTGCTGCCCTTCTCGTGGGCGGTCGGCACGGTCGTCGCGATGACGCTGCTGCTGACCGCCGCGTGGCAGCGGCTGGACGGATCATGGGCCGACGGCGTCGACCCGGTCCAGGTGGCCGGCCCGATCGGTATCGCGCTGGTGACCGTGCTGGCCTACCGCGCGCTCGACCTCGAGTCCCGGGCCCGCCAGCTCGCGCAGGCCGAGGTGGGCGCGCTCGCCGAGCGGACCCGCCTCTCGCGCGAGATCCACGACTCCGTCGGGCAGGGCCTCTCGAGCATCAACCTGCTGCTCCAGGCGGCCGAGCAGGCCTGGGACGGCCAGCCGTCCACCGCGCGGGAGCACGTCCGCACCGCTGCCGCCACTGCCCGCGACGGCCTCGACGAGGTACGACGCGTGGTCCGCGACCTCGCGCCTGCCGAGCTCACCGACGACCGCACCGGCGAGGCGCTGGTCGAGGCACTGCGCAAGGCCGCTGCCGAGGCCGTGCAGGCCTCGCCCGGGCTCGACGTGGCCGTGCGCGTGCACGGCTCCCCCGTCTCGGTGCCGCCGGCGGTCGCCGCCGCACTGGTCCGCACCGCTCGCGGCGCGCTCGCCAACGTGCGCGAGCACGCCGCGGCCGGCCGGGCCGCGGTGACCCTGACCTACCAGCTCGACGAGGTGACCCTCGACGTCCGCGACGACGGCCGGGGCTTCGACCCGTCCGCCGTGGGACCGTCGGGCACCCGCGGGCGGGGCATCGCCGGCATGCGCGACCGGGCCGCCGGGCTCGGCGGCCGGACCGAGGTGGAGAGCGCGCCCGGGGAGGGGACGACCGTGTCGGTCTGCTTCCCCGTGCGCGGAGAGGACGTCACGTGATCCGCATCGTGCTGGTCGACGACCACCCGGTCGTCCGCGCGGGCCTGCGCGCACTCGTCGACGGGCAGGACGACCTGTCCGTCGTGGGCGAGGCCGACGGCCTCGACGCGGCCGTCGCGCTGGTGAGCGCCGACCGGCCCGACGTCGTGCTGATGGACCTCTCGCTCGGCGAGGGCAGGGCCGGAGGGGCCGCCGTGACCGCGGCCGTCCGCAGCCTCCCGCAGCCGCCGGAGGTGCTCGTGCTGACGACCTACGACACGGAGTCGGACATCCTGCGCGCCCTCGAGGCGGGAGCGCGGGGGTACCTGCTCAAGGACGCACCGCCGGACGAGCTGTTCGCCGGGATCCGTGCGACGGCGCGGGGCGAGACCGTGCTGGCGCCGTCGGTGGCGGCGACGCTGGTGCGTCGTACCACTCCGGGGGCGACGACCATCACCGAGCGCGAGGTGGAGGTGCTCGAGCTGCTCTCGCGCGGGCTCGGCAACAAGGAGATGGCACGCGAGCTGTTCGTCTCCGAGGCGACCGTGAAGTCCCACCTCTCGCACATCTACACCAAGCTCGGCGTCGACACTCGCGCCGGCGCGGTCGCCGCGGCGATCGAGCAGCGGATCATCCGCCCCGTAGGAGGTTGAGCAATGGCGATCGACGACACCGACCGGCGGCACCTCGCCCGCTGTGTCGAGCTGGCCGAGCAGGCCGTGGAGGTGGGCGACGAGCCCTTCGGCTCGCTGCTCGTCGGACCTGACGGCACCGTGCTGATGGAGGACCACAACCACGTCAGCGGCGGCGACGGCACCCGCCACCCCGAGCTCGCGATCGCCCTCTGGGCCGCGGCCCACCTCCCCGTCGCCAGCCGCGCGGCCCACACCGTCTACACCTCCGGGGAGCACTGCGCCATGTGCTCGGCCGCGCACGCCTGGGCCGGGCTCGGGCGGATCGTGTTCGCCACCTCGACCCCGCAGCTCGTGCAGTGGATGGGCGAGCTCGGCGTCGCGCCGTCGCCGGTCACGGCGCTGCGGATCACCGAGGTCGCGCCCGGCGTACCGGTCGACGGACCCGTGGAGGAGTACGCCGACGCGGTCCGCGCGCTGCACGTGCGCCACCACGCCCGCTGACCACGAAATGGCCCTCAGGGCACCACGAAGTGGGGGCCGTGGCTGCCATCACGCCCACGTCGTGGTGCCATCTCTCCCACTTCGTGGGCAGGAAGGTCAGAGGCCGGCGACGGCCGTCGCGGCGCGGTGCAGCTCCCGTCGTACGTCGGCGTGGCGGACACCCCGCGCGAGCAGGTCGGCCGACGAGCGCAGCAGGCCGGCGATCAGCTGCGCGCGCACCCGGCGCAGGGCGGGCGCCGGCGCCGGCCGGGCGGCGTGGCGGAGCAGTCCGTCGAGCGTGGCGTAGAGCTCGCGGTGCCGCTCCCCGAAGTGGGCCAGCACCTCGGGTGGCAGGTCCGTGGCGGATGCCGTCGCGTCGACCAGGGACGTGTGCGCCTCGTCGGTGATGAAGTCGAGCTGGACGTCGAGCCAGTCCGCGAGCGCGACAGCCGGGTCGTCGTACTCCCCGGTGACGGCGAGCGACCGCTCGATCAGCGGGTCCATCTCGAGGTCGAACCAGCGCTGCAGGATGTGCGCCTTCGTCGGGAAGTAGCGGTAGAGCGAGGTCCGACGCAGGCCGACCTCGGTCGCGATGTCACCGATCGAGACGGCCGCCACGCCCCGCTCGACGAACAACCGGCGTGCGGCCGCGACCACCGCGGCCTCCTGGGTCGCGACGTGCTCGGCGATCGTCGGGGCGGTGATGCGGGGCATGCGCGTCCTCGTTCGGTCAGGTCCTGGCAGCCACCTCTCCCCGGTGCAGGTGGAGGTGGCGATCGGCACGGCCCGCCTGGTCCGGGTCGTGGGTGACGACAACGGTAGCCGCGCCGAGCCTGCGTGCCTCGTCGATCAACAGCTGCATGACCAGCTCGCCGAGCTCCGGGTCCAGCGAGGCGGTGGGCTCGTCGGCGAGGACGACGACCGGCTCGTTCATCAGCGCCCGTGCGATCGCGACCCGCTGGCGCTCGCCGCCCGACAGCTGCGCGGGACGCGCGTCGAGCCGGTCCTCGAGGCCGACGCGGGTCAGCAGCTCGATGGCCCGGTCCTTCGCCGCGGCGTCCCTGCGGCCCGAGATGTGCGCGAGGATCGCGACCTGCTCGCGGGCGGTGAGCGCCGGCAACAGGTTCGAGGACTGGTAGACGATCCCGACGGCGTCACGCCGCAGCCGCACCCGCCGGCGGTCCTTGAGGGCGGTCGCGTCGGTCCCGCCGATCGTGACCCGGCCGCCGTCGGGCTGCCGCAGCAGGCCGGCGACCGCGACCAGGGTGGACTTGCCGGAGCCGGACGCGCCCGTGACCGCGACGACCTCGCCCGGCCCGACGTCGAGGTCGACCCCGTCGAGGAGGACGCGCTCCGTCGCGCCGTCGGGTACGGCGACGCTGATGTTCTCGAGGCGGAGGGACATGGCTGCTTCCTTCTCTCAGTCGGCGGCGCGCAGCGCCATCGCGGGGTCGACCGCGACGACGCGACGAATCCCGGCCAGGCAGCCGAGCAGGCCGACGACGACCAGCAGGACGAGGGCGGACACGGCGGGCACGAGCGCGAGGCGGAAGGGCACAGCAGTCCCGTCGATGAGCCCGCCGAGGGCGAAGGCCACCCCGCCGCCCACCGCGGTGGCGAGCACGAGCACGACCGCGAGCTGGCCGAGGGCGTCGCGGGCGACGTAGGACCGGGAGGCGCCGAGCGCCTTGAGGAGCGCGATCTGCCGGGACCGCTGCATGGTCCACACGATGAAGAAGGCGCCGACGATCAGCGCCGAGATCACCAGCAGGAACCAGCGGATCATCGACATGGTCTGGGTCTCGCCGGCGTATCCGGGCGACCCGGCGTACGCCTCCTCCTTGGTGACCACCTCGGTCCCGTCGGCAGCCTCCAGCGTCGTGTCGTCGTCGGCACGCAGCGCGATCGCGGAGAAGCGGCCCTTGGCGTTGTCGCCGTAGAGCAGGTGCTGCCACGTCTCGAGGCTGGTGAAGGCGATGTCGACGTGGCCGTACGACCCGGCGTAGGTGAAGCCGAGCACCGGCAGCCGTTCGTCGACCCCGACGACGGTCAGCTCGTCGCCGACCTCGATCCCCTCGTCCTCGAGCTCCTGGCTGAGCACCAGGCCGGGGGTGCCCTCGAGCGCGCCCTCCGCGTCAGGGCGCGGAGCGAGGAAGGAGCCGGCCGGTACGCCGTAGAGGGCGAGGTCGATCGTCTTCCCGCCGTCGGTCCGGGCGTTCACGAAGGAGACGCCGAGCGGAGACGCGTCGACGTCATCGCGCCCTTCCCACGGGGCGAGGTCCGCGTCGGTCAGCGTGGACCGGCTGAACGTCTCCGCGGAGCCCTGCTGCAGCACCAGGTCGGTCATCGGCAGCCGGCGCAGGCCGGAGATGCCGTCGTCCACGAGGCCGTTGGCGAGTCCGGACAGCATCGTGGTCAGCATCGCCACGAGGGCGATCACCGTGCCCACGAGCGCGAACCGGCCGCGCGCGAAGCGCAGCTCCCTCAACGCGAGGTACACGGCAACTTGTTTGTCGACACCATGTCGTCATCTTATCGACAGGGTGTCGTCATACCAAGTCAGACGACGAAGGCACAGAACTCGTTGCCGTCCGGGTCGGCCAGGACCGTCCACCGGATCTGCTCGTCCTGCGCTCGCAGCACCCGCGCACCGGCGGCGACCAGGCCGTCGACGCTCGCGGTCTCGACGTCGAGGTGGATCCGGTTCTTCACCGTCTTCGGCTCCTGCACCGGCATCAGCACGATGTGCTCGAACGGCGCGGCGGGGATCTGCTCGACCCACGACCACCGCCCCTCGGGGTCGTCCTTCGCGACGGCACCGAGCAGCCCGGCCCACCACGAGGCCAGCGCCGGCGGATCGGCGGCGTCGATGACGACCTCCAGCAGCCGCCGGTCCGGCAGGTCGGACTCCTCGAAGACGCACATCTCGCCGCCCTCGGGATCGCGCAGCACCTTCCACCGGTACGACGACAGGTCGACCGCCGACGCACCCAGCTCCAGCACCTCCTCGACCCGGTGCGCGTTGACGTCGAGGTGGACCCGCTGCTTCACGGTGACCGGCTCGGGCACGGTGTTCACCCACACCGTGTGCTGCGGTGTGGGACCGGTCAGCCGGGCGTCACCGTCGTCGAGCAGCTCGAGCTCGAGGCCGAGCACCGCGGCCCAGAAACGGCCGAGGGCAGGGGCATCGACGGCATCGATGCAGAGGTCCTTGAACGTCGCGAGGGGCATGCGGTCACGGTACGAGACCCTTGTGGAGACCTTTGTGTCGACCGCGCGCTGGATACTCGCGCCATGGCCGACCGACCCCACGCAGTCCCCACCCCGCCCACCGACTCCGAGGTGGTCGGCGAGCGATGGGACGACGCGGACCTCTCCGGGCGCACCTTCACCCGGGTGGCCTTCCGCGACGTCGACCTCACCGAGGTGAGCGCCGCCGGGGCGACCTTCGACGCGTGCTCCTTCCACGACTGCGACCTCAACGCAGCGCGGTTCTCCGACACCGGATTCCTCAACTGCACCTTCACGAAGGCGTCCTTCTTCGGGGCGCGCTTCGAGGGCTGCAAGCTGGTGGGCTCGACGTTCGACCGGTGCCGGTTCGGGGCCTTCGAGGTCGTGGGCGGGAGCTGGCACCTGGCCGGGCTCCCGCGAGCCGACCTGCGTCGTACCGTCTTCCGGCGCGTCGACCTGCGCGAGGCCGACCTCACCGGTGCGCGACTCGACGACGCGACGCTGCACCACGTCGACCTCTCCGGGGCCTGGCTGCACCAGGCAGACCTGTCCGGCGCCGACCTCCGCGGCTCGGACCTCTCCGGCCTCGACCCGGTCGCCACCCAGCTGGCCAGGGCCGTGGTCGACCTCGACCAGGCGATCGTCCTGGTGCGCGCGCTCGGGCTGAAGGTGGAGGAGGAGGTGCCGATGACCGACTGAGACGGACGTCGGCGCCCGGATCAGCCCTTCTCGACCGCCGCCAGCACCTTGTCGAGCTTGGCCTTCAGGTCCGGCACCTCGTCGAGCAGCACCAGCTTGTCGTTGAGGTCGCCGAGCAGGGTCTGCACCTGGCCGAGCACCTCACGGGTCTCCGCGAGGGTCGTGTCCACGGTGGTCAGCTTGCCGTCCACACTGGTCAGCGTGCCCTCGACCGTGGTCAAGGTGCCCTCCACCGTGCCGAGCGTGGTGTCGACGTTGGTGAGCGCGACCTCGGCGCTCTTGAGCACCTTGTCGGCGCGCTTGAGGACGTCGGCGACGGGGTTCAGGCCCACGGGTTTCTCCTTGTACGACGGGGACGACGGCGGTGTCGGACGCACACCTTCTCAGGTGCAGCGCCCGGACACGCGCAACTTCAGGCCAGTCGCCCCAGGACGCTCTCGGATTCGATCAGTCCCGCGTCGCTCGGGTCCTCGCCCCGCCCGAACACCTTGTCGTGCTGCTTGGCCCGCCACGCCAGGTGCGCCTCGGCCGGCTTGTCGTAGCCGTAGCGCTCGCGCGCCTCGGCGGGCGTGAGCACCTCGTCCCTGACCGGCGGTACGCCGAGCAGGACCGGCGCCGCGACGGGGATCGTGCTCGGCGAGAGCAGCCCGAGCAGGCGCAGCTGGAGGCGCTTGCTCACCGTCAGCGACAAGAAGGTGGCGCGCAGCACCGGCCGGACCAGCAGGTCCACCGCCCTCGGCTGGCGCACGTCGCCCATCTCGCGCATCCAGTGCGGAAGCGTGGCGATCACGCCGGCGCGGAAGAAGAAGGCGACCACCCACTGGGCCGGTGCCAGCACGCGCGGCACGTCGATGAGCTGGTTGACGTCCATCAGGTGCTTCATCGCGCGCTGCGCGATCGGGGAGCCGGACATGACCGGGCGCATCCGCGCGTAGTACGCGTGCAGCTCCGCCCGGTTGCGCGGGACGTCGGCCGGGTCGCAGGTCTGGAACTCGGCGGCCCGAGCGCACTCGGCCCAGTACGCCGCCTCCTCGGCCTCGGAGAGCCGGCCGGGACCGTACATCTCGTAGGCCTTGAGCACCGAGTGCCAGCCGGTGACCAGGATCCACAGCTGCGAGTCGGGGTCGTTGGCGTCGTACCGGCCGCCGGCGTAGGGCTCGGTGCCGATCGCCTTGCTGTGCACCTTGACCAGCACGTCCGCGGCCTGGGCCGCCGTGCGGCTCTCACCGATTGCGATCAGCGCGAAGTAGCGGATCGTCCGGTCGTAGCGGGTCTTCGGGCGCTTGTAGATGTCCTGCGTCCGGTCGACCGATGCGACCAGGTTGGGGTCGAGCTCCTCGACCACCACGGCGCGGCTGAAGCCGAGGGTGAGCGAGGTCGGGTAGGTCCAGACCTTCCACGTGACCGAGCCGGGGCCGAAGAAGCCGTGGTCCTCGGCCGGAGTGATGCTGGAGCGCTTGTTCTTCGCCATGGCACCATATTGCTACAGTTGTGTAGTAATTGGAAGAGCCTAAGGTTGCCCCATGTCCGAGCAGGCCGCGCCCCCGCGCAAGCGACGTCCCTACGCCGCTCGCGTGCCGATGGAGGAGCGCCGCACCCAGCTCCTCGACGCGGCGCTGCGCGTCATCGACCGCGACGGGTACGACGGCGTCTCGATCGACGCCATCGCCAAGGAGGCCGGTGTCACCCGCCCGGTCGTCTACGGCGCCTTCGACGGCCTCGGTCCCCTGCTGACGGCACTGCTGGACCGCCAGCAGCAGCGCGCGATCACCCAGCTCTTCGCCGCACTGCCGACCGAGACGGCGACCGACCCGGTCGCCGTCGTCGACCTGTCCGGCCCCCGCCTGCACCAGATGCTGCTCGACGACCCGGTGACCTGGCGGGCGATCCTGCAGTCGCCGGCCAACGTGCCCGAGGTGGTGCGCGCCCGGATCGAGGGCGACCGGCAGCAGGTCCGCGTGATCATCGAGCGCCTGGTCACCGGCGTGCTCGGCGAGAAGGTCGACGCCCCGGTGATGGCGCACGGGATCATCGCGCTGCTGGAGCACTTCGGCCGCCTCGTCCTCGACGATCCCGAGCAGTACGACGCCGCCCGGCTCACCGCCGCCGCGCGGGCCCTCGCGGCATCATGGACGCCGTGACCGGACACCAGGTGCGCCTCGCCACGCCCGCCGACGCGGACGTGGTGGGCCGGCTGCTCTTCGACTTCAACACCGAGTTCGGTGCTCCGACGCCGAGCGCTGCCGAGTTCGCGGCCCGGTTCACCGCGCTGCTGGCCCGCGACGACGTGCTCGTGGCGCTCTCGGAAGCGGACGGACCGGACGGCGGCGCCACCGGCTTCGCCTACCTCACGCTCCGCCCGACCCCGTACGGCGACGGGCCGCTCGCCCAGCTGGAGGAGCTCTACGTCGTACCCGCACTCCGGGACGGTGGCATCGGCACCGCCCTGCTGACGCGCAGCGTCGACGAGGTGCTCGCCCGCGGCGGGATCGAGGTGCACATCAACGTCGACGAGGTCGACGCCGACACCCGGCGGTTCTACGAGCGGCACGGCTTCACGAACATCGAGCCCGGCGAGGACTACCGGATGCTCTGCTACCTGCGCGAGCTGTGACCCGCCTGCGCCCCGCGCGGCCCGGCGAGGCCGCCGCCCTCTCCGCCCTCGCGCTGCGCTCGAAGGGCCACTGGGGCTACGACGATGCCTTCCTCGAGGCGTGCCGCGCCGAGCTCACCCTCCGCGACGACGAGCTGGCCGCGCGGCGCACCCTGGTCGCCGAGCTCGACGGCGCGGTCGCCGGCTTCGGGACGCTGGAGGGCGCGCCGCCGTACGGCGAGCTGGGGATGCTGTTCGTCGACCCCGGCGCCATCGGCCGGGGCCTCGGCGGCGCCCTGCTCGCGGCGCTGGTCACCGCGGCCCGCGACGAGGGCTTCGCGCGGCTGGCGATCGACGCCGACCCGTACGCCGAGGCCTTCTACCTCGCGCACGGGGCCGTCCGGGTCGGCGAGGTCGTCTCGGGCTCGGTCCCGGGGCGGGTCCTGCCGCAGCTGGAGCTGGAGCTGGGAGTCACTCGAGGCTGACGTCGGCGAAGATCAGCACCGGCCAGGCGATCAGCTCGCCGACGTACGACGCGGTCGCGTCGAGGCCGTGGAGCTCGCTGAGGTGCTCCCGGTGGGCGTCGGCCCAGAAGACCCCGACGACGAGGTAGGGCAGGGCCAGCCACACGCCGACGATGACCAGGTCCTGGAGCCACGAGCGCTGCTGGGGAGAGCCGTCGGTGGTCGTCATGGCGCCACGGTAGGCGACGCTGAGCACAATTACTACACCTGTGCAGTAATTGGTGGGTGCCGATGTCGGCGGTGAGGTGCAGGGTGGAGCCATGACCAGTTCCCCCCTCGTCACCGAGCTCCTCTCCGTCTGCATCGACACCTCCGACGCCGGCCGGCTGGCGCAGTTCTACGCCGACCTGACCGGCGGCGAGGTCAGCGGCGTCTACCCCGAGTACGGCTACGCCTCGGCCGAGGTGCTCGGCTCAACGCTCAACTTCCAGACCGTCGCCGACTACCGCCGGCCCGAGTGGCCGGGCCAGGAGCACCCGCAGCAGTTCCACCTCGACTTCCGGGTGCCGGAGCTCGAGCCCGCGGTCGAGCACGCCGTCGCGCTCGGCGCCACCGTGGCCGCCGACCAGCCCGAGGGCATGACCTGGCGGGTCATGCTCGACCCCGACGGGCACCCGTTCTGCCTGTGCCCGCCGCAGCAGCAGCAGTGACCCGTCAGGCTCGCCGGTAGGTCAGGTGCGTGACGTGCGGCGTCTGCCGCACGCCCACCTGCACCATGCCGAGCTCCGGGACGCCGTCGAACAGCCGGGAGCCCCGGTGGCCCTCGGCCGCCGAGAAGCCCGACACGAAGGGCGTCACGTGCCAGCGCAGCTCGTCGAGCACGCCCGCCGCCAGGCAGGCGTTGATCGTGGACGCGCCGCCGGCGATCGACACGGTGCGGTCGCCGGCGGCCTCCCGGGCTTGCGCGAGCGCGGAGTCGAGGCCGTCGGTCACGAAGTGGAAGGTGGTGCCGCCGTCCATCTCCAGCGGTGTCCGCGCGTGGTGGGTGAGCACGAACACCGGCGCGTGGTACGGCGGCTCCTCGCCCCACCACCCGCGCCACTGGACGTCGTGCGGACCCCGCCCGGGGTCGAACATGTTGCGCCCCATCACGAAGGCGCCCGCGTCCACGATCGCGTCGACCTCGGCGCGGTTCTCGTCACCGTGGTCGAACATCCACGCGTGCATCGGACCCTGGTCGAGGTCACCGAAGGGTCGCTCGAGGCACTGCCCCGGACCCGATCCGAATCCGTCGAGGGAGGTGGAGATGTCTGCGGTCACGATGCCCATGCCTGACTGACCGCCGGCGCCACGAAAACTCATCGTGACCCGCAGACCCGCGTGGGAGACTCGTCGGGTGCTGGGCATCACCGACCTGTCGACGTACCTGGTCGGGCTGGTGCTGATCATCCTGCTCCCCGGCCCGAACTCCCTCTACGTCCTCTCCGTCGCCGCCCGCCGCGGCGTCCGCGACGGCTACCGCGCAGCCGCCGGCGTGTGGACCGGCGACGCGGTCCTGATGACCCTCTCGGCCGCGGGCGTCGCGTCCCTGCTGCAGGCCAACGACGTGGCGTTCTCGATCGTGAAGTGGGTCGGCGCGGGCTACCTCGGCTACCTCGCCTTCACCATGCTGCGCGGCGCCCTGCTGATGTGGCGGGCCCGCGCGCGGGCGGTCCAGGCCGTGAAGGAAGGGGCACCGACCCCGGTCCCGAACGAGCGGCCGTACCGCCGTGCGCTGGTCATCAGCTTGCTCAACCCGAAGGCGATCCTCTTCTTCGTCGCCTTCTTCGTGCAGTTCGTCGATCCGGCCTACGACAAGCCCGCGCTGTCCTTCCTGGCCCTCGGCGCGCTCGCCCAGGTCGCCAGCGTCGCCTACCTGTCGGCCCTGATCTTCGGCGGCACCCGCCTCGCCGACGCCTTCCGCCGCCGCCGCGCCCTCTCCGCCGCCGGTACGTCGGCCGTCGGCGCGATCTTCCTCGGCTTCGCCGTCAAGCTCTCCCTCGCCCACGCCTGACCGCGAAGTGTTAGTTCTGGCAGGTCGAAGTGCCAGAACTGCGCGGTCGAGGTGTTACCTCGGGTGCCACCTCGACCCATCAGAACCAACACCTCGGCGCGCCAGAACCAACACCTCGCGCTACCAGCTGACCTCGTCGCAGGCAGACGAGCGATGGCCCTCGACCTGGAGGGTGGCGTGCTCGATCTGGTGCTGCTCGCGGAGAACGGCCTGGCCGGCGCGGAGGGCGAGCGCCGCGTCGGCGCCCTCGGCGAGGACGAGGTGGGCGGTGGCGACGTGCATGCCGGAGGTGAGCGTCCACACGTGCAGGTCGTGGACGTCGCACACGCCCTCGACCGCGGCGAGGGAGGCCGTGACGGTCTCGACCTCCATGCCGGCGGGGACGTGCTGGCCGAGGACGGCGAGCACCTCGCGGCCGAGCACCACCGCTCGTACGGCGACGAACCCGCCGATCAGGAAGGCGACCACGGTGTCCCAGATCCCGTCGCCGGTGGCGAGGATCAGGCCGCCGGCGGCCAGCACGCCGACGCTGCCGGCGGTGTCGGCGACGACCTCGAGGTAGGCGCCCTTCACGTTGAGCGAGTCCTTCGCGCCGGCCCGGAGCAGCAGCAGGGCGGCGAGGTTGACCAGCAGGCCGAGCAGGCCGACGAGCAGCATCGGGCCGGTCTCGACCTCGACGTCCTCGCCGATCCGGCCGATCGCCTCGACGACGACGTAGACCGAGACGCCGAGCATCATCAGCACCGCCAGGCCCGAGGCGAAGACCTCGGCCCGGTAGGAGCCATAGGTACGACGCCCGCTGCTGTCCTCGCGGGTGGCGATCTTGGTCGCGACCAGCGCCGCCCCGAGTGCCACCACGTCGGCGGCCATGTGGCCGGCGTCGGAGATCAGGGCGAGCGAGCCGCTGACGATGCCGACGACGAGCTCGACGACGAAGAAGGCCGCGATCAGGCCGAACGAGATCGCCAGCCGCCAGCGGTGGCGGCCGCCGGCATGGCCGGCCGCAGCGCCGGATCCGCCGGATCCGCCGGGGCTCGCCGTGTGGCCGTGCCCGTGCCCGACGCCCATCACCACTCCTCGTCGCCGTGCAGGGCGGCAGGACCGAAGTTGGCGGAGAGCACGACGGCCTCCCCGGTGGCCTCGAGCAACCGCTCGGCGGCGCGCAGGATGTCGGCGGTCGCGGCGGGGTGCGCGAGGGAGAACATCGACGCCCGTCCGCTGGGCCGCGACACGACCAGCCCGCAGTCGCGCAGGCAGGCGAGGTGCTTGGAGACCGTGGACTGGGCCAGGCCGAGGTGGTCGGTGAGGTCGACGACGCGGTGCTCGCCGAGCGCGAGGTGCTGCAGGATCGCGAGCCGGTTGGGGTCGCTGAGGCCGTGCAGCAGGCAGGCCGCCGCCACCAGGGCGTCGACCTCCGTCGTACGGTCCACCTGATTGATCGCCATATGGCGATGTAATCACCGAACGGCAACGCCGGTCAAGGTCACTGCCGTCGCCCGCAGTACGTAAAGTCTTCAACTTCTCCGGGTCACGGCGCACATTTTCGTCTACCGTCGAGGCAGGGAGGGGCCCCCTCGGGCAAGTGCGGGCGCCAGGGTGAGGGAGCGGACGCGACCCGTGGGTCGACTCCGCCGACGAGGTGGGACAAGTGGTGGTCCAGGCCGACGGCGACGGCGCGCCGGCCATCGGCATGCCCTCGGGCGCCTCCGAGCAGGAGGCGCAGCGACTGCGCCTCATCCTCGAGGCGGCACCCAGTGCGATGCTGATGGTCGACCGGTCCGGACACGTCGTGCTGATCAACGCGCAGGCGGAGCAGCTGTTCGGCATCGGACGTGCGCGCCTGCTGGAGATGGAGGTCGAGGACCTCATCCCCCGTCGTTCGCGAGCAGCCCACCACACGTACCGGTCGCGCTACCTCGCCCGACCCGCTGCCCGCCCGATGGGCGCGGGGCGCGATCTCTACGGCCTGCGCGGCGACGGCACCGAGGTGCCGATCGAGATCGGCCTCAACCCGATCACGATCGGCGAGGAGTCCTTCGTCCTGGCCTCGGTCATCGACATCAGCGAGCGCCTCGCGACCCAAGCGGCCCTGGAGTCCGTCGGGCGCGACTCCCTGCGCCGCAGCATCCTGGCCAGCATGCCCTGCAGCGTGGTCGCGACCGACCTCGAGGGCAGGATCCTGGCCGCCAACCCCGCGACCGAGGTGCTGCTGGGCTACCCGGAGGCAGAGCTCGTGGGCCAGCCGCTCGGTCGCCTCTACTCCGGTCCCGGCCACGGCGGCCGGGCGGCCGACCTCCCCGCCGTGGCCACGGGCGAGGAGCGGGAGGTCGACTACCGCCGCCGCGACGGCTCGACCGTCGCCGTGGGTGAGGTGATCAGCCCCGTCATCGACGACGACGGCGGGGTCGTCACCGGCTACCTGGCGGTCGCCTTCGACATCACCAAGCGGGTCGAGGCGCGGGCGAGGGTGGCCTACCTGGCGAGCCACGACTCCCTGACCGGCCTCCCCAACCGTGCCACCTTGACCCGGCACCTCGAGGAGGCGATCCGCGAGGCAGAGCGGAAGCAGGAGCTGGTCGCGCTGCTCCTCCTCGACGTCGACCACTTCAAGCGTGTCAACGACTCGCTGGGGCATCACGCCGGCGACCGCCTGTTGCTGGGCCTCGCGGACCGTCTCCGGCACACGGCGCAGGACCGGGACCTCGTCGCGCGGCTCGGCGGCGACGAGTTCGTGGTCGTGATCTGTGGCCTGACCCGCATCGACGAGGTCACCGCGCGGGTCGATCGACTCGCCGCGGCCCTGCCCGGATCGGTGACCGTCGACAACCGCGAGGTGCTGGCCACGGCGAGCATCGGTTGCGCCGTCTATCCCGACCACGGGCGCTCGCCGGCGCACATGCTGAAGCACGCCGACATCGCGATGTACCGCGCCAAGGCGGCCGGCCGCAACAACCTGCGCTGGTACGACGAGTCGATGGGCGCCGACGGCAGCGACAAGCTGGTCCTGTCCACCGCCCTGCAGCAGGCACTCGACCGGGAGGGCGAGCTCTCGGTCGCCTACCAGCCCCAGGTCGACCTCGCGACGGGAACCCTCGTCGGATTCGAGGCCCTCGCCCGCTGGTCCTCGCCCGCGCTGGGCGTCGTCCCCCCGGACCGCTTCATCCCGGTGGCGGAGGATTCGGGCCTCATCGCGCACCTCGGCGCGCACGTGCTCCGACAGGCGTGCCGGGACGCCGTGACGCTGCGTGAGGAGCTCGACCTCCCGTTGCGCATGGCCGTGAACGTGTCGCCCCGGCAATTCGCTCGAAGCACCTGGCTCGACGAGCTGGACGCCGCGCTCGCCGACTCCGGCCTCGACCCGGCCGCCCTCGAGCTCGAGATCACCGAGGGGACGCTGATGGAC
The DNA here is from genome assembly GCF_001428825.1 of Nocardioides sp. Root240. GTDB lineage: Bacteria > Actinomycetota > Actinomycetes > Propionibacteriales > Nocardioidaceae > Nocardioides. The sequence goes on from NZ_LMIT01000016.1 coordinate 140,087, forward strand.
GACGACAACGACGTCCGGCTGGTGCTGCACGAGCTCAAGAGCATCGGCACGCGGATCGTCGTCGACGACTTCGGCCAGGGCTACTCCAGCCTCGCGTACCTGACCCGCTTCCCCGTCGACAAGCTCAAGATCGACCGCGAGTTCGTCCGGCGGATCGCGGCCACCCATGCCGACGCCGCGGTGATCGACGCGATCCTCGCGATGTCGCACGCGCTGGGGATGCGGGTCGCCGCCGAGGGCGTGGAGACCCGCGAGCAGGTGGACTACCTCAGCGCGCGGGGCTGCGACGAGGCGCAGGGCTTCTACTACGGCGAGGGCGTTCCCCTCCCGGAGGTCGCCCGCCACGCCCATCTCCTGGCGGCAAGTGCTCACCCGTCCCCGTCCCGAGCCGAAGGACTGATGTGACCACCACCGCGCTGTACGACGCGGAGACCGGCCTCCCGGGTCGCGGGCTCCTGACCGACCGGCTCCTGATGGCGTTGCGCGGGGCGGAGCGCACCGGCCACGAGGTCGGCCTGGTGCTGCTCGAGCTCACCTCGATCGAGCACGAGGACGCTGCCACCGGCACGCCCGACGTCCTGAGCGAGGTCCTCCAGGAGGTCGCCGAGCGGCTCAGCGCGTGCATCCGGGGCGTCGACTCCGTGGGCCGGCTGGGGCCGACCACCTTCGCACTGGTGCTCCAGGGCGAGGTCGGCGAGGAGGGGATCCGCACCCTCGCGCGGCGGGTGCTCTTCGAGCTCAGCCCTCCGATCCTGACCGGCCTGCGCCAGCACTTCGTCACGGCCCGGCTCGGCGGCACGTTCGCCGTACCCGGTCTCGACGACCCGCGCTCGATGCTGCGCCGTGCGGGCGTCGCGCTGGACCAGGCGCGGCAGCCGGACGCGGAGCTGTTCGTCCTCCACGACACGGGGGACTAGTGTCCCCCTCGTGCTGATGCGACCGGCGGAGCTCGAGGCCATCCGCGAGGGCGCGGTCGACCTGGCGTTCCGGCGCTGGGACCGCCCGCGGGTCAAGGTGGGCACCCGGCTGCGGACCGCCGTGGGTCTCGTCGAGGTGGTCAGCGTCGAGCCGACGTCCCTCTCGGCCCTCCGGGCCGAGGACGCCCGCCGCGCGGGAGCGGCCAACCTCGCGGCCCTCAAGGACGCGCTCGCCGCCCGGCCGGAGCGCCCGGTGTTCCGCATCGGCCTCCGGTACGCCGGCACCGATCCCCGCGAGACGCTGCGCGACACGCTGCCCGACAGCGCCGAGGTCGCCACGATCCTGGCCGGCCTGGACCGGCTCGACGCCGCCTCGCCGATCGGCCCCTGGACGCGGACCACGCTGCGGATCATCGACCGCAACCCGGAGGTCCGCGCGCCCGAGCTCGCCGCCGAGCTGACCCGCCCGACGGCCGAGTTCAAGCGCGACGTCCGCAAGCTCAAGGAGCGGGGACTGACCGAGTCCCTCGCCATCGGCTACCGCCTCTCACCCCGCGGCGAGGTCGTCCTCGACCACGTCGACGGACCGCGCGAGCGCGCCCCGCGCCGTGACGGCCACCCGCTGCCGCGCACCATCGGCGCCCCCGCCACCCGCGCCCTGCGCGGGGTCGACGTGCACACCCTCGAGGCCGTCAGCGGCTGGTCGCGCCGCGACCTCGCCGCACTCCACGGCGTCGGGCCGATCGCGCTCGACCGACTCGAGGCGGCGCTGGCCCAGCTGGGGCTGACCTACGCCGGCTGATCCCGCGAGAGGGCAGCTGGTAGCGGCTCGTACGACCATCGCTGACGGTTCGCGCAGCCATGACTCACGGTTCGCGGGACCATTTGCGACGGTTCGTGGAGCCACGAGCCACGGTTCGTGGGGGTCAGGCGGGTGAGAGCAGCACCGGCATCAGCTCGTGCACCTGGGTGCGCAGCTCGTCGAGCACGCCCTTGCGCCCGCACAGGTGGCCCAGCAAGGCCTGCTGGAACAGTCCGTCGAGGAGGCCGTAGGCCACCGAGGGAGCCATCGCGGGAGCCCGGCCGGCGAGCTCGGCGTAGGTGCTGATCACCCGCCAGATCATGTCCTCGAGTGTCTTGTCGATCTGCAGGACGGCCTCGCGCAGGGACTCCTCGAACATGCTCTGCGAGCGCAGGTCGTACCAGAGCCGGTGCATCGGCGCCTCGTCGAGGATCGTCTCGACGAGCTTGTCGGCGAAGCCCTCGACGAGTCCGTCCGCCGTCGTGGCGGAGTCGACGACGCCGTCGTAACGATGGACGCAGGTCGCCTTGTACTGCCGCACGCAGTAGACGATCAGCTCGAGCTTGTCGTGGAAGTAGTAGTGGACGACGCCGTGGGAGAACTCCGAGTTGTTCGCGATCTCGCGCAGGCTGGCGCGGGCGTAGCCGAGCTCGCCGAGGGTCCGCAGGGCGGAGTCGGCCAGTGCGCGGCGGCGCTCGTCGTGCTTGTCAGCAGGCGTACGACGAGCCGTGGCAGTCGTCATGGGGCCCGAGGCTACCGGCTGCGCGGAGCTTTGTGACCGACAACCAAAGAGAAATCTTGACGTTTGTCCAGAAAAGTCTTGACGGTTGTCAAGGAACAGGAGTTGTGTGGCCCACGTCACCCCACGAACCACCGACGAAGGAGTCGCACCCCATGACTGACCTCGAACTGGCGGGCCGCAAGGCGTTCGTCACCGGCGGCGCCCAGGGCCTGGGCAAGAAGTTCGCCGAGCACCTCACCGCCGCCGGCGCGACCGTCGTGGTCGCCGACCTGCAGGACGAGAAGGGCAAGGAGGTGGCCGAGTCGATCGGCGGCACCTTCGTCCACCTCGACGTCACCGACGACGCCTCGTGGGAGGCCGCCGTCGCGCAGGCCGTCAGCGAGGTCGGTGGGCTCGACATCCTCGTCAACAACGCCGGCATCGAGATCGCCAGCCTCTTCATCAACCTCGACGCCGATGTCGCGCGCCGGATCTTCGACGTCAACGTCGTCGGTACGTCGCTCGGCATCAAGCACGCCTTCCGGACCATGGGTCCCGGAGGAGCCGGGGGCAAGGGCGGTTCGGTGATCAACGTCGCCTCGGTCGCCGCGCACATCGCCTTCCCGGCCCTGTCGCAGTACTCCGCGTCGAAGTCGGCCGTCGACCGGATCACCCGGGTGGCCGCGATGGAGGCCGGCAAGCTCGGCCTCGGCGTACGCGTCAACTGCGTCGCACCCGGCCTGATCCCCAACGAGATGGGCGCGGGCCTCGCCAACGAGCTGACGGCCATGGGCCTCTTCGAGTCCGCGGAGGCCGCGGTGGGCCAGGTCGTCGAGCTCACGCCGTCGGGCGGCTTGGCCACCGAGGAGGACATCGCCGAGGCCGTGGTCTTCCTCGCCTCCGACCGCTCGAAGTTCATCAACGGCGTCGACCTGTCGGTCGACGGCGGCATGGGAATGTGAAGGAGATCCACCCATGAGCACCCACAAGCCCGTCATCGTCTACGGCGCCTCCGGCTACACCGGCCGCCTCATCTGCGAGTACCTCCGCGAGTTCGGCGTCCCCTTCGTCGCCGCCGGCCGCGACGAGGGCAAGCTCAAGGCCTCCATGGAGGCCAACGTCCCCGGCATCGAGACCGCCGACTACGAGGTCGTCCAGGTCGACCACACCGTCGAGGCACTCACCGAGCTGTTCAGCGGCGCGAGCGTCGTGTGCAACACGGTCGGCCCGTTCAGCAAGTACGGCGTCGAGGTCGTCGAGGCCTGCCTCGCCGCGGGCACCCACTACCTCGACACCACCGGAGAGCAGGACTGGCTGATCACCTGCGACGAGAAGTACGGCGCCGACTTCGCCGCCGCCGGCCTCCTCCTCTCCCCCGGCATCGCGCAGATGTACACGACCGGCGAGATCGCCGCCGAGCTCTGCCTCGAGAAGCCGGGCCTCGACACCCTCGACATCGCGGTGTTCTGGGGGGGCTCCCCCACGATCGCCTCGACCCAGACGATCCTTGTCAACGCCGCGACGTCGAGGGCCCACTTCCTCCAGCAGAACCAGTACGCCGAGTTCGACCCCACGCAGGGGCTGGTCTCGCTCGTCGTACCCGGACAGCACGAGCTCGCACTCTCGCTGCCGTGGGGCGGCACGTCCCACCCGGTCTGGTACCGCAAGGACCCGCGGGTCGCGAACTGCAAGGCGCAGGGCGGTGTCTTCAACGCGGCGCTGATGAACGGCGTCCCGCAGATCGTGGCCGGAGCGCTGGAGGCGACGAAGGACATGAGCGAGGACGAGCGCGACCAGGCGCTCACCGCGACGGCGGCGCAGGTGATGAACCAGATGCCGCCGCGCGAGAACCCGCGCCTCAACAAGTCCCTCGACTCGGTGCACGCCTCCGGCCCACTCGGCCGCGCACACTGCGTCATCCACGGCAACCAGAACTACAAGCAGACCGGCCTCCTGCAGGCCTATGCGGCGTACTCGCTGCTCCAGCAGCCACCGCTGCGGGTCGGCTTCGCGTCCGGGTGCAAGGCGTTCGGCCACCGCGAGCTGCTGGGCCAGCTGCGCGCGTTCGGCCTCGTCGCCGAGCCGGTGCTCACGGTCGAGGGCTGAGGAGGGCCGGGTCGGTGCGACTGGTCGACTACCTGGACAAGGGTGCCTCGCTGGGGGGCGACGCGCCCTGCCTGGTCTGCGACGGGCGGACGTGGACCTACGACGAGGTCCGCGACCTCGCCGGACGGATCGCGTCCGCCCTCGCAGGACGGGGCGTCCGGCCCGGCGACAAGGTCGCCATCCTGTCCTCGAACGACCCGGTGGCCTTCACCTGCGTGTTCGGGATCAGCCGTGCCGGCGCGGTGTGGTGCCCGATCAACCCACGCAACGAGGCCGACGAGAACCGCGAGCTGCTCGACCTGTTCGACTGCTCGGTGCTGATCTTCAAGGCGTCGTACGCCGAGCTCGTCGACAAGATCCGCGGCGACCTGCCGAAGGTCACCACGTTGGTCTGCCTCGACGCCGACGTGGACTGGGCGATGGGCTGGGAGGAGTTCCTGTCCTGCGCGGTCCAGGAGGTCGACGAGGTTTCGAGGCTCGCTGGCGCTCGCACCTCAACCACCGAGTTGTCAGATGACCTCGCGCTGATCGTCGGGACGGGCGGCACCACCGGCCGGCCCAAGGGCGTGATGCTCACCGGCGAGAACATCGAGACGATGACGGCGCTGACCCTGATCGGCTACCCCTGGCCCGACCGGCCCGAGCGGCCGACGTACCTCGCCCTGGCGCCGCTCACCCATGCGGCCGGCGTGCTCTGCTTCCCGGTACTGACCCAGGGCGGCTCGATCGTCGTCATGCGCCAGCCGGACGTCGCAGGCTTCCTGGCCAACGTCGCCGAGCACCGGGTGACGCACACCTTCCTGCCGCCGACCCTGATCTACATGGTGCTCGACCACCCGGACCTGGAGAGCACGGACCTGAGCAGCCTCCAGTGCTTCTGGTACGGCGCCGCGCCCATGTCGGCCAAGCGGCTCGAGGAGGCGCTGACCCGGATCGGGCCGGTGATGGCGCAGCTGTTCGGCCAGACCGAGGCGCCGATGATGATCTCGACGATGGCGCCGGCCGACCACTTCCGCGCCGACGGGAGCATCGCCACCGAACGGCTGTCATCGGCGGGGCGACCGGCTCCGCTGGTGACGGTCTCCATCATGTCCGGCGACGGCACCCTGCTCCCGCCGGGCGAACGCGGCGAGATCGTGGTCCGCAGCTCGCTGGTGATGCGCGGCTACTACAAGGACCCCGAGGCCACGGCCGAGGCGTCGGCCCACGGCTGGCACCACACCGGCGACGTCGGCTACCTCAGCGATCGACCGGGCGATGAGGGCTTCCTCCACATCGTCGACCGCGCGAAGGACATGGTGATCACGGGCGGCTTCAACGTGTACTCCACCGAGGTCGAGCAGGCCCTGATGGCGCACCCCGCCGTCGCCGACTGCGCGGTGGTCGGCCTGCCCGACGAGAAGTGGGGTGAGCGGCTGACCGCCGTCCTGCAGCTGCGGCCCGGCCAGTCGGTCGAGACCGCCGAGGTGCAGGCGTTCGTCAAGGAGCGGATCGGCAGCGTGAAGACGCCGAAGCAGGTCGAGGTGTGGCCGGACCTGCCGCGGTCGAAGGTCGGGAAGGTCCTCAAGACCGAGGTGAAGGCGCAGCTCACTCCCCACGGGTAGCAGTTGCCCGGGCTCGGGAGCGGCGGCCCACTCCGTCGCTCCCGGCCCGTCTGCCCCGGCCCGGCACCTGGGAGCACACCTTCCAGGGCGGCTGCTCCGCGTCCGGCGACGGCGTCGCCGACGCCCGCGCGAGGCCGTCGCGCAGTTCGACTGCCCACTGATGCGGACACCTGCCCGCCGCCGGGCGTCGACCCGATCCACAACTTCATGGACTACACGCAGGACTCCTGCATGAACATGTTCACCCGTGGCCAGGCCGAGCGGATGAGCGACGCGTGGGTGGCCTTCCGCGCCAAGCCGTAGCGGCGCGAAGTGACCCCCTCGAGTGGGCACGAACCGCAGAGTTTCGCCCGATTTTTCTGCGGTCTGTGACCAATCGAGGGGTCGTCCGCGCGCGACAGGCCAGCACGGGCCGGGCGGCCGCGTCAGCGGCGGCGCGGACGAAGTCCGCGCCGACAACCGCGCCGCCNACGCCGGGAGCCGGTCGGATACCGCGCGGCCGCCACAGGAGCTCCGCGACGCCCGCAGGCACCGCGGAGAAATCACCGGAGCTCGACAAGAATCCTGCACAGGTGTGTCACACCCGGGGCCCGACCGGTGTCTTGATGCCATGACCACGACAAGTTCCCCCCGTATCCCCGCCCAGCCCATCACCGGCCTCTACGGCGCCCTCGTCAAGAAGTTCGCGACGAAGATGTTCGGCAGCGTCCCCGAGTCGATGGGCGTCCTGTGGCACCACCTCCCCGCCCTGAAGGCGAGCATGGCCTACGGCCAGAAGCTGCAGAAGTGGGACGAGTGCGACGAGACCCTCAAGACCTACGCGCACATGGCCGTCGCCTCGATGGTCGGCTGCTCGTGGTGCCTCGACTTCAACTACTTCATGGCCCGCGACAAGGGCCTCGACCTCGACAAGGCGCGGGAGGTCCCGAACTGGCGGGCCTCCACGGTGTTCTCGCCGCTCGAGCGCCAGGTGATGGAGTACGCCGAGGCGGCCACCCTGACGCCGCCGACCGTCACCGACGAGATGGTCGCGCCGCTGCTCGCCGAGCTCGGCCCGGCCGGTCTGCTCGAGCTGACCAGCGTGATCGGGTTCGCGAACCTGACGACCCGCTCCAACACCGCGCTCGGCATCGAGTCCGAGGGCTTCTCCGCCGCGTGCGGCCTCAAGCCCCTGGCGGAGCGGCCCGTCGCCGTACCCTCGGCCTCATGAGCGATCCGTTCGTCGCCCACCGCAACCTGCTCTTCACCGTCGCCTACGAGATGCTCGGCTCCGCCGCCGACGCGGAGGACGTGGTGCAGGAGACCTGGTTGCGGTGGGCCGCGGTCGACCACGACGCGATCGACGAGCCGCGGGCCTACCTCGTCCGCATCGTCACCCGGCAGGCCCTCAACCGGCTGCGCACGCTGGCCCGCCGGCGCGAGGACTACGTCGGCGAGTGGCTCCCCGAGCCGCTGCTGACCGCGCCCGACGTCGCCGAGGACGTCGAGCTCGCGGAGAGCGTGTCGATCGCGATGCTCACCGTCCTCGAGACCCTCGGCCCCACCGAGCGGGCGGTCTTCGTGCTGCGCGAGGTCTTCGACCTGCCGTACGACGAGATCGGCGACGCCGTCGGCAAGACCTCCGCCGCGGTCCGCCAGATCGCGCTGCGCGCTCGCAACCACGTCGCCGCCCGCAGGCCGCGGGTGGACGTCGACCGCCGCGAGCAGCAACAGGTCGTGGAGCGCTTCCTGGCCGCCGTACGCACGGGGGACCTGCAGGCGCTCATGGACGCGATGGCGCCCGACGTGCTGCTGCGGGCCGACGGCGGCGGCATCGCCAACGCGATCCGCAAGCCGCTCGCCGGCGCCGAGCCGGTGGCCCGCCTGCTCGCGAACTTCGCGGTGTTCGCGCCCGACGGCGTCCTCGACCTGGTCTGGCTCAACGGCGCGCCCGCCGTGCTGATCCGGGCGGGCGGGGAGATCAGCGCCGTCAGCTTCCGGATCGAGGACGGCCTGATCGGCAACATCTACGTCGTCCGCAACCCGCACAAGCTGACCGCGCTCGACGCGGAGACCCTGCTCAGTCGCGAGGGTTGAGAGGGCGCGCCATGCTGGAGGCATGCGCGCTGTCATGCACCAGGAGTTCGGAGACCCGGCTGAGGTCCTCACCGTCGAGGACGTGGAGGTCCCCGAGCCGGGGCCCGGCGAGGTGCGGGTCCGCACCCTGCTCGCCGCGATCCACAACCACGACCTGTGGACCATCCGCGGGTCCTACGGCTTCAAGCCGGAGCTGCCGGCCCGGTCGGGCACCGAGGCGGTCGGCGTGGTCGAGGCGCTCGGCGAGGGCGTCGAGCACCTCTCCGTCGGCCAGCGGGTCGCGAGCGGCGGCACGTTCGGCGCCTGGGCGGAGTCCTTCGTCGCCAAGGCCGGCGGCCTGATCCCCGTCGCCGACGGCATCTCCGACGAGGTCGCCGCCCAGCTGGTGTCGATGCCGTTCAGCGCGATCAGCCTGCTCGAGTCCCTCGACCTCCAGCCCGGCGACTGGATGGTCCAGAACGCCGCCAACGGCGCGGTCGGCCGGATGGTCGCCCAGCTCGGTGCCGCCCGGGGCGTCAACGTGATCGGCCTGGTCCGTCGTACGGCCGGGGTCGAGGAGCTGGCCGCCCACGACATCGACCGGATCGTCGCCACCGACACCGACGGCTGGGCCGACCAGGTCCGCGCGATCGCCGGCGACGCCCCCATCAAGGTCGGCGTCGACTCCGTCGGCGGCCGGGCCAGCGGCGAGGTGATGTCGCTGCTCGCCGAGAACGCCACGCTCGTGGTGTTCGGCGCGATGCAGTCCCCGACGATGGAGATCAGCTCGGGCGACGTGATCTTCAAGCAGGCCACGGTGCGCGGCTTCTGGGGCAGCACGGTCAGCCGGACCATGCCGGCCGAGCAGCGTCGTGCGCTCTTCGGCGAGCTGATCCAGCGCATCGGCGAGGGCTCGCTGACGCTGCCCGTCGACACGATCTACTCCTTCGACGAGGTGCGCACCGCAGCAGCGGCCAACATGGAGCCCGGCCGCACCGGCAAGATCCTGCTCCGCCCCTGAACCGGATCGTCGACATGTCGAGTCCTCGACATGTCGACAATTCCGCGGCCCGCCAAGCGGTCAGGAATCGAGAAGCACCGCCCCGGTGGACGGACCTAGCGTGATGCCCATGAACATCACCTCCCTCACCATCGAGACCCCCGACCCCGCGGCCGCCGAGGCCTTCCACACCGCCGCCTTCGGGGCCGACCTGCCCCTGGCCTTCCGCGCGTGCGACGTACCGACCGACGGCTTCCGGGGCTTCCACATCTCCCTCATCACCGCGCAGCCCGCCGACGTCGACGCGCTCGCCGAGACCGCGATCGCGGCCGGTGCCGAGGTGATCAAGCCGGTCACCAAGTCCCTCTGGGGCTACGGCGGCGTGCTCCGCTCGCCCGACGGCACGATCTGGAAGGTCGTCAGCGAGTCGAAGAAGAACAAGGGCCCGGCCAGCCGCACGGTCCAGGGCGTCGTGCTGCTCATCGGCGCCGACGACGTCGCAGCCAGCAAGGCGTTCCACGTGGAACGTGGTTTCGGCGTCGCGAAGAGCTTCGGCAAGAAGTACGTCGAGTTCGAGGCCGGCGGCGGCGCGGTCACCCTGGGGCTGCTCAGCCGCAAGGCGCTCGCCAAGGACGCCGGCGTACCCGTGGACGGCAGCGGGTCGCACCGCCTCGCCATCTCCGGCGGGACCACAGCGGCCACCGACCCCGACGGGTTCGCGTGGGAGCCGGCCGAGGTCAGCGTCTGATCGACGTCGCGCGCACCCGGCCGCCGCGACCCGGGATCATCGTCACGTTGCGGCTGATCGGCCGCTCCGGCGCGGGATCGTCGGCCACGAGGTCGGTACGGCGCGCGATCTCGGCGACCACGATCCGCAGCTCCTCCAACGCGAGGGCGGCGCCCAGGCAGCGCCGGGTGCCGCCCCCGAAGGGCAGCCACTCGTGGGTGCCGGGCCTGCGACCGACGAACCGTTCGGGCGCGAACCGGAACGGGTCGGGGTACAGGTCGGCGCGGTGGTGCACCAGCACGATGCCGATCAGCAACCGGCTGCCCGGTGGTACGACGACCTCGCCCAGCTGCCACGGGACCTGCACCCGTCGCCCGATCAGGGGGACGACCGGCCGGACCCGCAGGGACTCGGTGATCGTGGCCTCGAGGTAGCCGTCGGGATCCTCACCCGAGCGCACCACCTCACGCAGAACCCCGTAGGTGCGGGGATTTCGCAGCAACCGCTCGAAGGTCCAGGCGATCGAGTTGGCGGTGGTCTCGTGCCCGGCGAGCACCAGCGTCAGCAGCTCGTTGCGCAGCTCGAGGTCCGTGAGCGGTCGGCCGTCCTCGTCGTGGACGTCCAGCAGCAGCGACAGGATGTCGTGGCGGGCACCGGGCTCGTGGGTCTCGCGGCGGCGCCGGATCACGTCGTACATCGCGTTGTCGAGGCGGCGGATCACCCACTTCTGGGGGCCGATCGACTCCTCGCGATCGAGGTTGAGCAGCTCGCCGAAGCGCGCCACCGGCGACACCGAGAGGGCGAGGGTGCGCTTCATGACGTGGCGCAGCCGGGCCTCGGCGGGATCGGCGCGGTGGTCGATCCCGAAGACGCCGGACATGATCACGTCGAGCGTGATCGCCTGGGTGGTGGCGGCCAGCGGGAACGCGGTGCCCGTCTGCCAGCGGTCGAGGTGGCGGGCCGTCGCGTCGCGGATCTCCTCGCGGTAGCGGGCGATCGCCTCGCCGTGGAAGGACGGCATCATCAGCTTGCGCCGCCGGCGGTGCTGGGCACCGATTGCGGTCAGCACCGACAGCCCGACCACCGGCCGCACGGGCGACTCCCCCGCCAGCGAGGGCACCATCTCCGGGTCCGCGGTGAAGAGTGAGCGCACGTGGTCCGGGTGCTGGGTGACCACGACCGGCTTCGGGTCGAGCAGGCTGGCGAACGAGAAGGCGTCACCGAGCTCGGCCCCCGCGAAGAACTCCCGCCCGAGGTCCGCGGTGATCCGCAGGCTCTGCCGCAGCCGGCTCGGGTGCCCGCTCGCCGGCGCCGGCCGGCCGGTCGACCCGGGCGGCAGCGGCCCGGCCTCCGACGGCACGGGGACGGCCGGTGCGAGCTCGCCGCCCGTCGCGGGGCGCGCGTGCCACGGGACCATGCCGGTCATCGTGCCACGCGCGCCGCCGACGTCGGGACCTCAGGAGACGGCGTACCCCTTGAAGACGTGCACCCCGTCGTAGGAGCCGTTGGCGTTCGAGCGGTTGGTGTTGAAGTACAGCCGGGTCCCGCTGATGCCGACGCCCTCGATCTCGAACTTGGAGTACCTGCTCGACGTGATCCGGAAGGACAGGTCGGTGGCGGCGGTGCGGGTGCCGGACGTGGCCCAGTCGATGCCGCGGTAGACCAGGACGATGCTGCGGTTCTCCTTGGTGAGCGGGTAGTAGACGACCTTGCGGGTGCGGTCGTAGAAGAAGCCCTGGTTGGCGAAGGTGCCGAGGTCGGAGACCGTCGCCCCGTTGACCCGAGCGCCGGTGATGCTCAGCGTGAACGCCCGCGCCAGGTGGACGGTGCCGCTGGTGGCCGTGGCGCCGAGGCTGCCCCGGTAGACCGAGCGGCCGCTCTTGAGGAAGAAGTTGACCTTCGTGGACGACGCCGAGACCACGCTGATCCCGGACGCCTTCGCGACGGCCCCGTCGAGCCGCAGCTGGTAGCTGCCGACCTTCCAGTACCGCGTGCCGTCGTACTTGAGCTTCACCAGCTGCGCGCCGGATCCCTTCATCGTGACGACGAAGAGGTGGTGCACGCCGGCGATGTCGACGATCGTCATGTCGTTCGCGTGCCCGAGCCAGGTGTTGTACGACGAGCCGCTCGTCGCGTTGGTCATGACCGTGCGGGCGCCGGAGGACTTGTTGACGCGGTAGATCACCGCCCGGGTGTCGTCGAGGCCGGTCTTCACCGAGTACAGGTACGTCGAGCCGGCCGCGAAGGCCTGCACCGCGGTCGTGCTGCTGACGTTCGGCGTCGCGGCGACGTCGGAGTACTCGTTGTAGTAGGCCGCGTTCGCCGCCGGCCCGGTGCCGGCGACGATGCCGATCACCAGGGCGAGGAGGACCGCCAGCCGGCGGGCCAGAGAGGTGGTCACGTGCATGAGGTGCTCCCGAGGTCGTCGGGCGCGCCCAGCGCGCGCCCGGGCCCGAACCCTTGCCGCGCCCGGGGCGCCCCAAACAATCAGAGCAGGCCGGCGCCGTCGACGATCAGCAGCACACCGAAGAGCGCGAAGAGGGTCGCGGCGCCGTAGGCGATGACCTTCTCGGGGAGGCGGCGACCGAGCAGTGCGCCGACGCCGATGGCGAGCGCGTCGGCGGCGACCATGCCGAGGGTCGAGCCGAGCCAGGTGCCGAACCAGCCCTCCCGGGTGGCCAGCGTGATGGTGGCGAGCATGGTCTTGTCGCCGAGCTCGGCGAGGAAGAAGGCGACCCCGACGGCGAGGATCGCGGCGCCGGTGGCGTTGCGGGCCTTGTCGGCCTCGTCCTCGGTGAGCTCGTCGCCGCGCAGGGTCCACAGCGCGAAGCCGAGGAAGGCCACGCCGGCGACGATCGCGATCGGGCCCTGGTAGTCGGCGAAGGCGTCGCCGATCAGGGCACCGATGCCGACGGAGGCGAGGTGGACGAGGGCGGTGGCGGCGGTGATGCCGATGATGACGTCGCGGGCGCGGTAGCGCGCGGCGAAGGTCATCGCCATCAGCTGGCTCTTGTCGCCGAGCTCGGCGACGAAGATGACGGCGGTGGACAGCAGGAAGGCGTACATCGGTGGTTCCTCTCGGCACCCGGACGAGAGCCGAACCCCTGCGCGATGGACGCATGCTCTCGACCAGGCGCCCTTGCGGGTCGGCAATCTGGTCGAAAGTCTCGTCCGCCACCGCGATCTCTCGAGGTGGCCTGCCGCACCGGACCCAGGGGTCAGTGTGTCGACGCGGCTGTTGGGGACTACTCCCTTTCGCCGATCAGTCTACCGGTGGTGCGCCGGCAGGGCCGCATCAGCGCCCACTGATGCGGTCCGCGATCCGCGCGAGGGGCGAGGTGGTCGCGCGACCACGGGCCTCGGCACGGTCGGCCGCACGGTAGGCGCCGTACAGCGCCTGGACCGCGATCCACCGCAGCGGCTCGACCTCCCAGCGCCGGGTGCGGTGGCCGACCCACGGCAGCCGGGTCAGCTCGGTGTCGTGTGCGAGGACGAGGTCGGCGAGCGTGCGGCCGGCGAGGTAGGTCGCGGTGACGCCGGTGCCGACGTACCCGCCGGCCCAGCCCAGGCCCGTGGTCCGGTCGAGGCCGACGGTCGCCGACCAGTCCCGCGGTACGCCGAGCACGCCCGACCACGCGTGCGCGACCGGGACGTCGGCCGCGGCCGGGAAGAACTGCCGCAGCAGGGCGGTCAGTCCGTCGATCGTGCGCTGCTGCGTGGTGCCGTCGGTGTCGACGCGCGAGCCGTAGCGGTACGGGACGCCGCGGCCGCCGAAGGCGATCCGGTCGTCGGCGGTGCGCTGCGCGTACATGTAGACGTGGGCGAGGTCGCCGAGCGTCTCGCGACCCTCCCAGCCGAGCTCCTGCCAGGTCGCGGCCGGCAGCGGCTCGGTGACGATGAGCGAGGAGTTCATCGGCAGCCAGGTCCGGCGCTCGCCGCGCAGGGTCGGCGTGAACCCCTCCGTCGCCCGGATGACGTACGGCGCCCGGACCACGCCGTGCCGGGTACGGGCGCTGCCCGGCCGGATCTCCTCGACGTGGCTGTCCTCGTGGATCACCACGCCGCGGCGCTCGGCCGCCAGCGCGAGACCGTGGGCCAGCCGGGCCGGCTGCAGCCGGGCGCAGTGCGGGTGCCACATGCCGCCGACCGCGTCCGCCACGCGGATCCGCTCCCGCAGCGCGGTCGCGTCGAGCAGCTCGACGTCGGTGTGCGGCCACTCCTGCTCGGCCGCGGCGGCCGCCCCGAGGCGGGCCAGCTGGGCCGGCGTGCGCGCGACGGTCAGCTCACCGCCGAGGTGGATGCCGGCGTCGATGCCCTCCCGGGCGGCGACGTCCACGACCGCACGGACCGCCTCGTTCATCGCGCGCTGCTGGGCGATCGCGGCGTCACGGCCGTGCCGGGCGACGTACTGCTCCCGTCCTCCGGTGACGCTGTTGGTCAGCCAGCCGCCGTTGCGGCCGGACGCGCCGAAGCCGGCGAACCGCGACTCCAGCACGACCACGCGCAGCTCGGGCTGCCGCTCCTTGAGGTGGTACGCCGTCCAGAGACCCGTGTAGCCCGCGCCGACGACGCACACGTCGGCCTCGGTGTCACCGGGCAGCGCCGGACGACGGGTGGTGGGGAGGCCGACCTGCTGCCACCAGAAGGAGACCTCGCCGTTGCGGACCGATGCGCTCACGCGGTCATTGTGCCGACGACTCACGACCTTGCGTCATGGGTTCCGTGGGCTCGAGCCCACGGAACCCATGACGCAAGGTCGGGATCAGGGAGCGCGGTAGACCATGCTCACGTAGATGGTCCCGTCCGAGACCCGCCACGCACCCACGGCGGCGCTGCGGAACCCGGAGCGGAGCACGTTGGCGCGGTGGCCCGGCGAACGGAGCCACGCCTCCACCACGCGGGTGGCGGTGAGGTACCGGCCCCGGGCGAGGTTCTCGCCCATCATCGAGCCGCCGCAGCGGTCGAAGACCGCGCCCAGCCCGAAGTGGACGAGGATCCGCTCCGCGGCGAGGCGACGGGCCCGGCGCTCGGCGAAGACGTCGAGGCAGGACGAGGCGCGCAGGGCTGGCAGCCCGTGCCGCGCCCGGACCCGGTTGACCCGGCTCAGCACGGCGCGCTCGTAGTCGGTGTTGACCGCGGACACCCGAAGGGTCGGTGCGGCCGCCCCTGCGAGCGGGGCCGCTGGGGTGGGACCGGCCGCGAGCGCGGCCGACGCGAGGAGCCCGGCCGCAGCCGGGCGCACGAAGGTCTTCATGAGGGGTTCCTCCCGAGACGGAGACGCCGCTTCCTGACGTACGACCTCGTGCGGTACCCCCGCCCCCAGGAGCTGAGACGGTCGGCGGCCCTAGGCTCGGCGCCGAGCGGAACACCCACGTCCTCGAGGAGCGCGCATGAACGTCGTCGTCTGGATCGTCACCGGCCTGCTGGCGGCGCTCTTCCTGATGGCCGGGACGACGAAGCTGGCGAAGTCCCGGGAGCAGCTCGGCACCGACCCGCGCATGGGCTGGTCGCAGGACCTGCCCGCCGGGATGATCAAGCTGATCGGGGCGGCCGAGGTGCTCGGCGGCCTGGGCCTGGTGCTCCCCGGCGCGCTCGAGGTCGCGACCTGGCTGGTGCCCGCCGCGGCGATCGGCCTGGCCGTGCTGATGGCCGGCGCCGTCGTGACCCACGCGCGCCGCAACGAGGCCGCGAGCGCCGGCTTCAACGTCGTGCTGCTGGCGCTCGCGGTCTTCGTCGCGGTCGAGCGGATCGGCCCGCAGGCCTTCTGAGCCCCGTGCGGGATCAGCGGATGGGCAGGCCCCGCAGTCGCTGCGAGGTGTCGCCGGGAAGGACCCCGGCGTGCCACTCCGCGAAGGTGGCCCGCTCCTCCAGGTCGACCTCCGGGTGCGCCCGGATGTAGTCGGCGACGACCCGTTCCGGGTCGGTGCGCTCACCGTTCACGATGAGCCGGCGGTAGGCAACGAGCTGCCGGACCGGAAAGGCCCGCGTGCGGTCGCCCAGCTGTCGATGTTCCCGAGTCATGGCGACCACCGTAACCGGATGTGGGTCGTACGTCGTCCTCAGGGACACTTGGTCCCATGCACGACGACGGCGCCCGCCTGGCTCTCTGGCTCGAGGAGCTCGGTCTCGCCGACCAGCTCGCCGGAGCCGGTCTGCCGACCTTCGACCGCGACTGCAGCGGCGTGGTCCGGTGGCGGGACCCGGGCACACGGACGCCGCTGACCGCCGACCAGGTCGCCGACCTCGACCGCCTGCTGCGCCAGGACGGCGAGGACCCCGCCCACGCCGTACCGCTGGCGCTGGTGCAGCTGCGTCGTCGGGCGCAGGTCCGCGCGGCGCTGCTGGCGAGCCCGGCGCACACCTACGCCAGCCTCGCCGCGCTGCGCGGTGCGTCCGAGAACGCGACCCGCTTCGCCGTGCACAAGGCGGCCGAGCGGCGGGCGCTGCTGGTGGTCGCCCACGACGGCGGCACGCTCGTCCCGGCGTTCCAGCTCGACGAGGCCGGCGAGCTGCGCGAGGAACTCGGCCCCGTCCTCGAGCCACTGCTCGCGGCGCAGATGGATCCGTGGCAGGTGTGGGCCTGGCTGACCCAGCCGGCCGGTCTGCTCGGCGGGCAGGTCCCCCACGAGGCCGCCCGCGACGCCGAGGAGGCCGCGATCGTGCGGCACGCGGCGGTCCGGTTGGCCGAGCGCGCCTGACGCCCGACCGGCCGTCGTGCCGGAGTGGGCTCGCGCCGGCGACCGCGCCGCCCAGCCTACCGACAGGGCCGGGGGTCGGTCAGCTACCGCGCGGCCGCCCCAGGAGCCCCCGCGACAGGATCCCGAGCAGGACCCACCGAAGCGTCAGGAGAGCCGGGAAAAGCACAGTGGGCCGGCCCTGTCGGGCCGGCCCACTGCTTGTCCCCAGCTAGGTCACTTCACCGGGACGGCGGTCACCACCAGGTTGTTGCGGTAGTGGAACCGGCCGTTGCGGTAGGTCACCTTGTCGGCACAGGTCACCAGGACCAGGCGGTGCGCCCCGTTGGTGCGGAACACGCTCGCCGGGATCCCCTTGCTCCGGGCGTACTTCGCCCGGGCGGTGATCCGGTACTCGAACCGCTTGCCGTTCTTGGTGATCGTCACGACCTGACCCACCTTGGCGTTCCGGAGCTTCCAGAAGGCCATCGGAGTGTCGTGGTGGTCGGAGACGTGGCCGGCGATGATCGACGTACCGATCAGGTCACCGACCGCGGCGGAGCGGTTCAGCCAGCCGACCGTGCCGGAGCCGTCCGGGATCACCATCTGGCGCTTCCGGTTGACCCCGACGGTACGGACGCCCGCCTTGATGCCGACCTTCGCGATGCGCAGCTGCGTGGTCGGAGCAGCCAGGCGTGCCCAGAACGGCGGCCTGACGCCGGTCTCGATGGCGATCGGACCGTACGCCGCGCGCTGCACCGTGGTCGTCTCGTTGGCGAGACCACAGCCGTGGCTGACCACGCCGCCGGTGACGTCCTCGACCTTGACGACCCAGGTGTAGACACCGGGGCGGCCCACCTTGATGCCGGGCGAGGTCGTCGTGCCGTTGCCGACCGTGAAGCTCACCTTGCCGACCAGGCGGGCCGGGGTGCACATCGCGGACGAGCGGGTCGCGGTCGGACCGTAGAGGTACGCCGTGGCCTGGGCGGGCGCGTCGAGGCCCGTGACCGTCACCTTGTCGGTGAGCGGGCGGGCGACCGGCGTACCGGACGCGGTGACCGCGAGCTGCACGGTCTTCGCGGCCTGCGTGACCAGGGCCGGCGGGGCGTAGGCGAAGCCGAAGTCCAGCGTCGCGTCGACGTCGCCGTCCTCGTCGAGGTCGCCCGACTCGGCCTGCCACGTCGAGGAGTCGTTCGCTGCGTTGCCCTGACCGGTGACGGTCGGGACGTACTGGGCGAGCGCATCCTTGGTGGACGTGGCATTGCGGTCGATCTTCACCGTGTAGTGCTGGCCCGAGGGCAGTGCCGGCAGGTCGTCGAACGAGTAGCCGCCGTCGGCGTCCGTGGTCCGCGGACCGACGGGGTTGCCGAAGACGTCCGTGACCGGGTTGCCGTCGGGGCCGACGATCCGGAGCACGACACCCTGGATGCCGGGCTCGCCCGCGTCCTGCGTGCCGTCCTTGTCCTTGTCGACCCAGACGAGGTCACCCACGGAGACCGAGGGCTCGACGAAGCCGAAGTCGAGCGACACGTCCTCGTCGCCGTCCTCGGTGAGGTCACCGGACGTGGCCTGCCACGTCGAGGAGTCCGTCGCCGAGGTGCCCTGTCCGGTCTGCGTCGGCAGCAGGTCGCCGAGTGCGGCCACCGTCGCCGGTGCGTCGCGGTCGATCTTCACCGTGTAGTGCTGACCGGCCGGCAGGACCGGCAGCTCGTCGAACAGGTAGTGACCGTTCGCGTCCGTGGTGACCGGGCCGACCACGTTGCCGTGGATGTCGGTGACCGGGTCGCCATCGGGGCCGACGACCGTGAGCACGACGCCCTCGATGCCGTCCTCATTGCCGTCCTGGACACCGTCGCGGTCCTTGTCGAGCCACACGTAGTCGCCCACCGAGACCTCGGCCGGCACGAAGCCGAAGTCGAGCGTCATGTCGCGGTCCTGCGGGTCCGTGAGCGAACGTGCGTCCGCCCGGCCGTTCGACGAGTCGTCGGCGCCGGTGCCCTGACCGGTCTGGGTCGGCTTGTACGCCGCCAGTGCCGGCTGGTCGTTGTCGATCGTGACCGCGTAGTGCTCGCCGTCCTCGTTCACCGGCAGGTCGGTGAAGCTGTAGAAGCCGTTGGCGTCCGTGGTCGTCGTACCGATCTCCACGCCGTCGTTGTCGAGCAGCTTCACGGTGACACCGGGGATGCCGGGCTCGCCGGCGTCCTGGACGCCGTCGCCGTCGAGGTCGACCCACACGAAGTCGCCCACCGAGACCGGCTTCGGGGCGAACCCGAAGTCGAGGGTGAGGTCCTTCGCACCGGCCGTGGTGAGCTCGGCCGAGTTCGCCGTCCACAGCGACGAGTCGAGGGCGGGGTCGCCGCCCTGGCCCGCAGCGGTGGGGTTGTACGGCGCGAGCGCGTCGATGGTCGACGGCGCGGTCTGGTCGATCGTGACCGTGTAGTACTCGCCTGCGGCGAGCACGGGGAGGCCGTCGAACAGGAAGTGGCCGTTCGCGTCCGTGGTCACCGGACCGACCGGGTTGCCGCTGACGTCGGTCACCGGGTCGCCGTTCTGGTCCGTCAGCTTCACGACGACGCCCTGCAGGCCAGGCTCGCCCGCCTCCTTGATGCCGTCGCCGTCGCTGTCGATCCAGACGAGGTTGCCGACCGACACCGACGCGGGCTTGAAGCCGAAGTCGATGGTGTGGTCGTTCTCGCCCCGGTTGCCCGTGGTGATCTCCGCCTGCGGGTAGCCGGCGACCTTGGTGCCGTCGGAGTCGAGGCGGTCCTGGTCGTCGCCGGTGCCCTCGTCCGCGCCGGTGAGGCCGACCGCGGCGAGCGGGCCGCTGCCGGTGTGGTCCTCGGGCTTGTCGAGTCGCACCACGTAGTCGGTGTTGAAGTCGACGTCGTCGTCCACCGAGTCGAAGTAGTACTCGCCACGGCTGTTGGTCACGGTGGTCGCGACCAGCGTGGTGCCGTCAGCGGCGTACAGGTTCACGGTGACGCCGGCGATGCCGTCCTCACCCGCGTCCTGGATGCCGTCGGCGTCGGCGTCGTTCCACACCCGGTTGCCGATCTGGATCGGCGCGAAGTCGCAGATGACCTCCATGTCGGCCATGCCCTGGCCCTTGCCGAAGCCGTCGGAGCCGGTGAGCCGGTTGCCGGCGTTGCCCGCGTTGTGCGGGACCTCGTCGGGGTCGCCGGTCGCGCCGTCGCCGACCGTGTCCAGCGACTGCCCGGTGCCGCGCGACATCGTCGCGTAGCCCTGGGTGAAGATGCCGAACGGGTCCATGACGTTGCTGGCGATACCGCGCTCGCCGCGGCTGAACGCGATGCCGCCGAAGCTGGCCTCGGCGTGGATGGTGCCGTCGCCGTTGAAGAACTCGCCGGCGAACTGACCCGCGGGCACCGCGGCGACGCCGCAGGCACCGTTGAGGTCGAGCACGAACATGCCGTCCGAACCGGGCGTCGGGCAGGCCTTGTTCGTGTCACCACTGACGTTGTAGTTGACCACGCCGACGGTCGAGCCGCCGGTGCCGGTGGTGTCGGCGAAGTAGGTCGAGTTCACGCCGAGCATCTGGTCACCCGTGCGGTCGCGGAAGCCGACGATGAGGTCGCCGTTGTTCTCGACGACGATGTCGGTCATCCACGCCTGCGGGTCCGGGATCTGGCCGGACTTGTTGGCGCACGCGATGCCCACGTCGCTCCACGGCCGGTACGTCGTGTTGTCCCGTCCGACGCAGCCCGAGCCGCCGTTGAGCTCACGCCGGGTGGTCAGGGTCTGGTCCATGACCTTCTCCACAGGCGCGTAGGTGTCCGCGTCGTAGGTCAGGACGATCGCCTTCATGTCGGCGGGGTTCTGGCTCGACTCGGCCGAGCAGACGCCACCGACGTAGAGGACGCCCTTGCGCTCGCCGAGGGCAGCCGGACGCCAGTCGGACGCCGCCGCGCAACCGGGGTTGGCGGAGAGGTCGACGACGTGGGTCGGCGCACCGGCGGTGGCGTCGGAGGCGTCGTACACGTAGAGCTTGCGGTCGAACAGGTTGATCACCTGCAGGTCGTCGCCGTCCTCGCTGACGTCGAGGTCGCCGAGCGACTCCTTGCCGACGGCGGGCGCGAAGTTCCAGTCCAGGCGACCGCCCGGCAGGGTGTCGTTGGTGTGGGCCCGGGTGCCGGTGTTCGGCACGGTGCCCCACAGCGTGGCGCCGCCACCGCTGGCGTTCGTCACGTAGATCGCGCCGGAGCCGCCGGGGCCGTAGGCGCTGCCGCGCTTGGCGAAGGCGCCGGCGAAGACCCGCTTGTCCTGCTTGCGGTAGCCGATGCCGTAGAGCGCACCCGTCGCGGCCTTGTTCGACAGCACGGCCTTGCCGGTGTCGACGCCCTCGCCCCGGAACGGCGCGGTCACGAGGGTGTCCCCGTTGGCGTTGTCGGCGAGGCCGCCGGCTCCGTTGAACATCGGCGGCTGGCAGGCCGTGACGATCAGCGGGTTCGACTGGCAGTAGTCGCTCGAGTCCCAGAAGGCCGTCGTCATCTCGACGGTCTGGTTGGCCGCCACGGTGACGAACTCCTCGTTCGGCGAGAGCCACTTCGCGGCCGGGGTGTCCGCCGAGGCGTCACTCTCGTGGGCCGGTGCCGGCTCGAGGGTCGCCGGGTCGGGGTTGTGGGCCACGAACCGGTAGCTGCCCGGAGGGCCTTCGAAGGTCAGCAGACCGTCGGCGCCCGTCTGCAGCGTCTGCGTCACGCCGGCCTCGTTGGTGACGTCGACATCGACGCCCACCAGGCCGGGCTCGATGAATGCGTCGTCCCAGCCCCCGTCGCCGTTGTAGTCCTGGACCACGCGCACCTTCACCGTGCCGTCGCCCGGGGCCGCCTGTGCGACCGGTACTGGTGTGCCCACCAGTGCCAGCCCGGCTGCTCCCGTCGTCAGCGCGAGGAAGGCGCCTGTACGCCTACCACCCAACATTCGAATCCTTCTCCCACTCATCGCACGTGCCACGTCCGTGATCGACGGACGGGTCTTCCCTGCGCGACCGTAGGGCCGTTCTCAGGCAGGACTCAGGGGTTTGGTGGACACGGCCACGAAATGACCCCCGGGTGGGGGTCACTGTCGGATCCGATGGATCGAACGGGCCCGAACGATTGACCTCCGGGAGGGGTCAGGGGCGCGACGGCGGGTCGAGGTAACCGTCCTGCAGGGCGAGGTGGTTCAGGTCCAGCTTGGTCCGGGCCGGCCGCCCGGCAGCGGCGTACTTCGCCTTCACCCGGCTCAGGTACTTCTTCGCCGTGTCCTTCTTCACCCCCAGCGCCTCCGCCACCGCCTCCATCGTGGAGCCCGACGCGTAGAGCACCAGCGCCCGCTCCTCCTGGTCGCTCAGCTGGGGCCGGTCGCTCCCCGCCGCGAGGATCCGCGCGAGCTCCGGCGACGTCCAGTGACCGTGGCCGAGGACGGTCCAGATCGCGGCGACCACGTCCTCCTCGGGGTCGCGCTTGCCGACCACACCGGCGACTCCCGCACGCATCACCTTGCGCACCAGGTCCGGTGAGGACATCGCGGACAGGACCAGGACCCGGATGCCCGACCGGACCAGGCGTCGTACCTGCTCGGGGTCGACGCTGGGGCCACGGTCGACCATGAGGTCGAGCAGAACGAGGTGGGGCCGCCTGCCGTCGCCGACGGTCTCGAGCCAGCTGAGGAGGTCCGGCAGCGTCTCCCCGCTCCAGACGACGTCGAGTCCGGACTGGGCACCGACCAGGTCCTCGGCGCGCCGGCGTTGGAGCAGGTGGTCCTCGACGAGGGCGACTCGCCACCGGAACGCGCGGGAGCGCGCACCGTCAGGTGCGTCCGTTGCTCGCCGACCTCGCCCCACCATGACGCGGTCGAACGTAGTGACCGCGAACGGTCCCGATCGCCGCCAGCGAGGGCCCCTGAGGAAATGACCTCCGAGCGGGGGTCAGGATCGTCGGGCCTGACCTCCGCCGGGGGACTCAGCGGCTCGGCGGATCGAGGTAGCCGTCCTGCTGTGCGACCGCGTTCAGGTCGAGCTTGGTGCTCGCGGGGCGCCCGGCCGCGGCGTACTTGGCCTTCACCCGGCTCAGGTACTTCTTCGCGGTGTCCTTCTTGACGCCGAGCGCCTCGGCGACCGCGTCGAGGGTGAGCCCGGACGCGTAGAGCACCAGCGCCCGCTCCTCCTGGTCGCTCAGCTGCGGCCGGTCGCTGTCACCGGCGATCACGCTGGCGAGCTCAGGCGTGAGCCACTGCCCGCGCCCGATCACGGTCCACATCGCCGCGACGATGTCCTCCTCGGAGTCGCGCTTGCCCGCGATGCCGCCGATGCCGGCGCGGAGGATCTTGCGGACCAGCTCGGGCGAGGCCATCGCGGACAGCACGAGGACCTTGATGCCGGACCTGGTCAACGCCCGGACCACGTCCGGGTTCACGCTCGGCCCGCGCTCGACCATCAGGTCGAGGACCAGCAGGTGCGGGCGCAGCTGGTCGGGCGCCGTACCGACCCAGCCGAGGAAGTCGGGCAGGGTGTCACCGCTCCACACCACCTGCAGCCCGGCCTGCGCCGTGATGAGCTCCTCCGTGCGCTTGCGCTGCATCATGTGGTCCTCGACGATCGCCACGCGCCACTCGTAGCGGCGGGCTCCCCGCTCGGCAGGACTGCTCACGATCGATCTCCTTCGGACGACGGAACCACCACTTCGACCAGGTCCTGCGGACCCAGGTTGCGCACCGACAGCTCGACGCCGTCGGGCAGGTGCCAGCCCTGCAGGGCCGACGACAGCCGCGGCCCCGGGCCGACGAGCGTGAACCGGAGCGCGTCCGGGCCGGGGAAGAGCGTGCTGGTCAGCTGCTCCCCCGCGGGAACGGCGGCCACCGCCGTGAGCAACAGCTCACCCAGCGCCGGCGCCACCGCGGCGTCGACGTCGACCCCGCCCGAGCGCACCGCCAGCCGGGTCTGCGCCGTGCGTGCGTCGGCGAGTCCGCGAGCGAACCACTCACCCATCCGCACCAGGTCGGGGTTGAGCTGGGTGAGCTGGCGCAGGTAGGTCTCCTCCTCCGCGCACGCGCGTTGCAGCTGCTCGTCCCTGGGATCGGCCTCGGCCCGCGCGACCCGGTCCAGGATCGCGACCGACTCGCCCAACCCGGCCGCGGCCCACCGGCGCCGAGCCCGGCTCGCGGCATCGCGGGCGTCGGCCTCGGTGCGCAGCCGCGCGGCCGCCTCCTGGTCGGTCACCACCTGCCGGCCGACTGTCGTGACCAGGCGCTGGAAGCCGGCCCAGCCGATCGCAAGGCCGAGGCAGGCGGTACCGGCCACCAGCACGGAGGCGGCGGCACTCGTGTCCGACCGTGCCGTCACCGCGGCCACGGCAAGCACCGTGGCGAGCACCGACGCACCGGTCCAGCCGGCGCTCTTGCGCCACCGCCGGTCGCCGAGCAGGACCAGGAGCGGCCCCGTCGGGCAGATGGCCTGCCACAGGACGATGTCGTGCCGGCCGAAGTCGACGGCCGCGGCGGACAGCACGAAGGCGAGCGACGCGCCCACGGCGAGCACGACAGGGAGCAGCACCGCACGCACCCGGCCGGGCCCGTTGGTCTGCCACGCGATCGCGCAGACGAGAGCGACGATGGCGACCATCGGGTACTCCTCGGTGGGGCGCCCACGATGGTTGGTGACCGCCAACCAGACGCCGATCACCACCACCCCGACGGCGAACAGGCCGCTCGCACGGCGCTGGAGCCCGTCGACGACCGCCTGCAGCGCGTCCTCCCGATCTGGCACGACGCCCGGTCCGTCCGGCACGGCGCGACCGGTCCAGACAAGGGTCGCCCGGGTGCCCTCGCCGGGGGCCGTCACCAGGCTCACCTCGACATCGGTGCCCCTGAACCGGCCGAGCACCGACTCCGCGAGTCCCCGGCCGGTCGGGACGTGGCCGTCGAACCCGACACCGTCGTCACTGACGGTGACGACGAGGCCCCCGTCGCGGACGGCCACATCGACGACGACCTCGTCGGCGCCGGAGTGCTTCGCGGCATTGCGCACCAGCTCGGTGGTCGCGCGGGCGAGTGCCTGGAGCACCTCGGGCGGCAGGAGGGCCTCGCGGCGGGCGAGCTCCTCGTCAGGCACCCCGCGGTGCGCGACGCGGATGCCGTCGACGTGCAGGCCGCTGCGTATCCCGTTGCCGTCCATCGGCAGCCGGGCGTCGCCGGTGAGCGCCTCGACGGTGGCGACGTCGCGTGCGCACCGGGCCCGCACGCTCTTCAGGTCGGCGACACCCGCGCCACCGTTGGCGAGTGCGCCGAGGGTGTTGATGACGGTGTCGTGCAGGACCCGGGCGTCCTCGGCGGCGCGACGGCTCGCCGCCTGACGTACCTCGACCGCGTGCTCCTGCGTCTCAGCCAGCGCCCGCTCCTCGTCGGCACGGCGAGCGAAGTCGAGCAGGACCAGGTAACCGATGCGGGTGCCGACGAGAATGGCAAGACCTGTCGTCGCGACCGACGTGGGCAGCACGCTCCCGGAATCGGGCCAGGTCAGCACCATCGCGGTCGGCACCACGACCGCGACGGCCAGCGGAAGCAGCAGGGCGGCGCGACCGCGCATCGCGAAGCTCGGGAGTGCCGCCGCCAAGTTGGCCAGCCAGCAGGCGGCGAGCAGCAGCGGCTGGTCGAGCGAGGTGACCCACGCCCAGTCGGCCACGAAGGCGACGTACGCCAGCACCACGACCACCCACGACGGGAGTCGGTCGGCGGCGGCCACGAACGAGATCGCCAGCAACCCGAGGTGGATGACGAGGAGAGTGGTGTGCCCGGCGGGCGAGAGCGGTTCGATGAGGACCGTCGGCACCATGACCAGCTGCCACAACCCCATGCTCCGCAGCACCACGCGCCGGATCGACGCGACCACGGCCGCCGTGGTCGAACCCTCCTCGTCGCCGAACAGGTCGCCGAGAAACTGCCGGCGGACGCGTGCCCAGTCCACCCCGGTTGCCCCCCTGCACCCTCCACGCGCCCCTCCGGCGTGTGGCCACGACGCTAGTGGAACGGGGGTCGGTGTCGCACGAAAAGCAGCGTCCCTGACCCCTTTTCGGGGGTCAGGGACGCGACAGTCCTGCAGATCAGGGAGCGACCGGCTGGCCGGACAGCTTCTTGTACGTGTAGCAGGTGCCGACGAGGATCACCGGGATCGCGACCAGCAGGCCGACGCCGCAGAGCACCGCGCCGACGAGGGCGATGACGTAGGCGACGAGGTACCAGATGATCGTCGAGCCGATGTTGTTCCTCACCAGCTCGATCGACGCCTTGATCGCGTCGACCGGGGCGAGGTTCTTGTCGACCACGAAGAACAGCGAGAACATCGTCAGGAACCCGAAGATGATGCCCGGGAGCACGCACAGGATCGTGCCGATGAAGGTACCGACACCCACCAGCAGGCTGGTGACGATCACGTTGCCGATGTTCTCGAACTTGAAGACGCCGGCGGTGGTGAACGAACGTCCCTCGGTGACCCCGAGACCCTCGCGGATCAGGCCCGCGCCGATGACCTGCGCGTAGATGAAGAACACGACGTACAGCAGGGCCAGGACGATCAGGGACAGGATGCCCAGGCCGCCGTTGTCGCCGCTGCAGGCGTACTCGCCCGCGTCATTGAAGCTGCAGGAGTAGTCCGAGTCGCCCGCCGGGATGATGATGGCGAAGAAGGCGATGCCGTAGATCAGGACGGCGCCGGCGAAGATCGCCAGCGCGGCCAGGATCATCTGGCCCACGTTCGCCTGGAACTTCGTCCAGCCGTAGTTGACCGCGGCGCCGACGTCCCAGTTGTCCGGACCACCCGGCGGCGGGCCGCCGTAGCCACCAGCGGGGGGCGGGGGCGGGGCGCCGTGACCGCCCGGGGGAGGCGGCGGTGCCGGCGGCTCGAAGTTGCTCATGTCGTGCTCCTCATCGTGGCCGTGACGGGGGGATGCCACGTCGAACGGGACGGTCATCGAACAGTCGGTGCATCGTAGCGAGGTCGAGACCCACGAAGCGTCCCGTGACGGAGGCTTTACGCAGCGGTCATCCGTAGGTGTCGCGCGGTCCACGACCGTCGCGCACACCACGGCGGCCGTGCTTCCACGACGGCGCGTGCGGTCCGAGCACCTCCACGAGGGTGACCGTCCCGTCGCCGAGCTCCTTGTTGAGGCGCTGCACCAGCGTGCCGGCGAGGAGCTTGAGCTGGGTCGCCCACGCGGTCGAGTCCGTCCGTACGACGAGGGTGCCCTCGCTCAGCGTCTCCGGGGTCGAGTGGGCGCCGATCTCCTCGCCGACGATCTCGGTCCAGCGACCGAAGACCCCGCGCACCTGCAGGTCGAGTCCCCAGCCGCGCTCGCCGACGAGTCGGTCGACCTCCTTGCCGAGGCCCTGCGGGTCGCGGCCGTCGGGGCGGGCTCCGCTGAACTGCGCCTCCCCGCGCCCGCGCGAACCGAAACGGCCCGGGGTGGCACGGCCGTCCGGGCTGCGCGGGAACCGGCGCCGGGCAGGCGTCGTACCGGCGGCACCGGCGCCGGCCGCCTGGGAGCGCGCGAGGTCGAGGCCGTCGGCGCGATGCTCCTCGGGCGACTCGGGAGGCTCAGGCGCCTCAGCCGCCTCGTCGGCGGGGGTCTCGTCAGCCACGGGTCACCTCTCCCGCCGCGACGTGGAAGGTCGTACCCCGCAACGCCTCCGGTACGTCGGCCGCGACCGCCGCCGTCACCAGCACCTGCTCGGCGCCGGCCACCAGCGCGGCCAGCTGCTCGCGGCGGTCCGCGTCGAGCTCGGCGAAGACGTCGTCGAGGATGAGGATCGGGTCGTCGCCGTCGGCCCGGAGAAGGTCGTAGGACGCGAGCCGCAGCGCGAGCGCGAACGACCAGGACTCGCCGTGGCTGGCGTAGCCCTTCACCGGCAGTCGGTTCTCGTCGCCGGGCCCGAGCGTGAGCACCAGGTCGTCGCGGTGCGGGCCGACCAGGGTGACGCCGCGCTGGATCTCGTCGGCCTGGCGGCGCGCGAGCTCCTCGCGGAAGGCGGCCGCGGTGTCGTCGCCGTCGGGCACCGTCGCGGCGTACTCGATGCGGGCGTCGTCACGGTTCGCGCCGCGGGCCACCGCTTCGTACGCCTTCCCCAGGTACGGCGCCAGGTCGGTCGTGAGGCGCTGGCGAGCCGTGAGCAGCTCGGTGCCCGTCGTCACCAGCTGGTCGTCCCACACCGACAGCGTCGCGAGCGCGGCCTCGCGGCTGGACCCGCGCGCGGCGTACAACGTTTTGAGGAGGGTGTTGCGCTGCTTGAGGACCCGCTCGTGGTCGGCGATAACGCCGGCGTAGCGCGGCGTGCGCAGGACCAGCAGGTCGTCGAGGAAGCGCCGCCGCTGCGAGGGGTCGCCCTTCACCAGCGCGAGGTCCTCGGGACTGAAGACCACCGTGCGGACCAGGCCGGCGAGGTCGCGTGCCCGCGACAGGGGCGAGCGGTTGATCCGCGCGCGGTTGGCGCGACCCGGGTTGAGCTCGACCTCGAGGATCGCCGTGCGGCCGTCACGCACGACCGCCGCCCGCACGATGGCCTGCTCGGTGCCGGCGCGGATCAGCGGTGCGTCGTTCGCGACCCGGTGCGAGGAGAGCCGCGACAGGTAGTCGATCGCCTCGACGAGGTTGGTCTTGCCCTGGCCGTTGCTGCCGACGAACGAGGTGACCCCCGGTTCGAGGGCGACGTCCACGTCCGCGTACGAGCGGAAGTCGTGGAGGCTCAGGTGGGCGACGTGCACCGCACCATCATCCCCTGCCCAGCGTCGATCCGGGCCACGCGCCCCAGGAGTCTCCTAGGCCGGGTTGGCCTCCCCGCCCGGGGGCGGGTCGGTGTGGACGGCGTGGCCGCCGAACTGGTTGCGCATCGCGGCGATCGCCTTCATCGCCGGGCTGTCGTCCTGGCGGGAGGTGAAGCGGGCGAAGAGGGAGGCGGCGATCACGTGCATCGGGACGGCGTTGTCGATCGCCGCCTGCACGGTCCAGCGGCCCTCGCCCGAGTCGTCGGCGTAGCCGCGCAGCTTCTCGAGGTGCTCGTCGTCCTCGATCGCCTCGGTGAGCAGGTCGAGCAGCCACGAGCGGATCACCGTGCCGTAGCGCCAGGACTCGAAGATCGCCGGGACGTTCTCGACGATGTCGACCTTCTCGAGCAGCTCCCAGCCCTCGGCGTAGGCCTGCATCATGGCGTACTCGATGCCGTTGTGGACCATCTTGGCGAAGTGGCCGGCGCCGGGGGTCGGACCGGCGTGGACGGCGCCGCCCTCCTCGGGCTTGAGCGCGTCGAAGGCGGGCTGGACCTTGGCGATGTCGTCGACCGAGCCGCCGTACATCAGGGCGTAGCCGTTCTCCAGGCCCCAGACCCCACCGGAGACGCCGCAGTCGACGAAGCCGATGCCCTTCTCGGCGAGCGAGGCGGCGTTGATCGCGTCGTCGGTGTACTTCGAGTTGCCCCCGTCGACCACCAGGTCGCCCTCGGACAGCAGCTCCTTGAGCTCGGCGATCGTCGAGCGGGTCGGGTCTCCGGCGGGCACCATGACCCACACGACCTTCGGCGCCGGGAGCGCCTCGACCATCTCCGCGAGGCTCGCGACGTCGGCCAGGTCCGGGTTGCGGTCGTAGCCGACGACGGTGTGGCCCGCGTTGCGCAGGCGGGTGCGCATGTTGCCACCCATCTTGCCGAGTCCGACCAGTCCGATCTCCATGTCCTGAGCCTAGCCGGGCACGACGAAGGAGTGCACGGCGTGGGTCAGGAGGTTGAGCAAGCCCGCGGCCGAGCCCGCGAGGGCGCGACGGCGCGTCGAAACACCCTTCGGGAGTCGTGGAGAGGTGTTCAGCTGAGCAGGCGACGCGGCATCAGCAGGTAGCGGAACGATCCGCCCTGCTCGCCGGACTCGTCGTTCGTGCCGCTGATGACGACCGGCTTCGAGGCCTGCGTGAACGCGAGCTCGACCACCGACTCGTCGATGGCACCGAGGCCGTCGAGCAGGAAGTTCGGGTTGAAGCCGGTGACCAGGTCGTCGCCCTCGATCTGCGCCGCGACCGACTCCGATGCCTGCGCGTCGTCGCCCGAACCGGCGTCGAGGATCAGCGCACCGTCGCGGAAGCTCAGCTGGACCGCGGTGTTGCGGTCGGCGACGAGCGAGACGCGCTTGACCGACTCGATGAGCTCGGCCCGGTCGATCTTGGCGATGGTGAGCTTCTCCGACGGGAACAGGCTGCGGACCTTCGGGAACTCGCCGTCGAGCAGCCGGGTGGTGGTACGGCGCACGCCGCCCGGTCCGGTGCCCTCGAAGCCGATGATCCCGTCGCCCGAGCCGGACGCGGAGAGCGCGATGGTCACCTCGGGGCCCGCGGTGAGCGCCTTGGCGGTGTCGCCGAGCACCTTCGCCGGGACGAGGGCGGCGACCGTGGCGTCCGGCGTACCGGGGTTCCAGGTCAGCTCGCGCTGCGAGAGGCGGAACCGGTCGGTGGCGAGCAGGGCGATGGTGTCGCCCTCGATCTCGATCCGCACGCCGGTGAGCACCGGGAGCATGTCGTCGCGACCGGCGGCGGTCACGGCCTGGGCCACGGCGTGGGCGAAGGCGTCGCTGGGGACGGTGCCCGTCGCGGCCGGCATCTCCGGGATGGACGGGTAGTCCTCGACGGGCATGGTCTGCAGCGAGAAGCGCGACGAGCCGCAGGTGAGCTGGACCCGGGCGCCGTCGAGCGTCAGCTCGACGGGCTTGTTGGGCAGGCTGCGGCAGATGTCGGCGAGGAGGCGGCCACTGACCAGCGCCTTGCCCTCGTCGTGCACCTCGGCGGACAAGGTCGCGCGGGCGGAGGTCTCGTAGTCGAACGTCGAGAGGACCAGGCCCTCGTCGTTGGCCTCGATCAGGAGTCCGGCGAGGACCGGGGCGCTGGGACGGACCGGCAGGCTGCGCGCGGCCCAGGCGACGGCGTCAGCAAGGACGTCGCGGTCGACACGGAACTTCACGTTCGTCGTACCTCATCACTGGGATCGGTTGGGGGTTGCATCCTGCCACGCCCGACCTGAGTGCGGCGACGCCCGTCGGGGGCGAGGTGGTCATTCGGTGTCCGTCGAGGTGGCTCGGGTCCGGGCCGGATGGTCGGTGGTCCACAGGTCAGGGGCCAGGAGACGTGCTGCGGTCGATCGAGTCGTAGGTCAGTAGGGAGTGGTCATAGGTTCGGTGGAAACTGTGGAGAACTGTCATTCGTGCAGGTCAGGTGCCAGATGAGCAGTGGATGACGCCTGTGGACAGATCGGGACGAACTACACGGTCGTGGGGACGAGCACCGCCGTGTGGAGGGCCGGCCTGCGCAGTGCACGGAATCCTCCCCGTGTAGTTCGCACAATTCCGGCCGAGTTCTCCACAGCTTCCTCAGCCCTGGCGGGCCTGCATCTTGACCCGGTTGGTGAGCTCGCTGACCTGGTTGAAGACCGCACGTCGCTCACCGAGCAGCTGGTTGATCTTCCGCTCGGCGTACATGACGGTCGTGTGGTCGCGGTTGCCGAACTGCGCGCCGATCTTCGGCAGCGACAGTCCGGTGAGCTCGCGGCACAGGTACATCGCGATCTGCCGGGCCATCACCAGGTGCCGGCCGCGGCTGGGACCGGTGAGCTCCTCGATCGTGAGGCCGAAGTACGCCGCGGTCTGGGCGATGATCAGCGGCGCGGTGATCTCGGGCTCGCCGCCGTCGGGGATGAGGTCCTTGAGCACGATCTCGGCCAGCGTCATGTCGACGTCTTGCCGGTTGAGGTTCGCGAAGGCGGTGACCCGGATCAGCGCACCCTCGAGCTCGCGGATGTTGGTCTGGATCTTGCTCGCGATGAACTCGAGGACGTCGGACGGCGCGGTGAGCCGGTCCATCGCGGCCTTCTTGCGGAGGATCGCGATGCGGGTCTCGAGGTCGGGCGCCTGGACGTCGGTGATCAGGCCCCACTCGAACCGGTTGCGGAGCCGGTCCTCGAGCGCCTCGAGCAGCTTGGGCGGACGGTCGGACGTCAGCACGATCTGCTTGTTGGCGTTGTGGAGGGTGTTGAAGGTGTGGAAGAACTCCTCCTGCGTCTGGGTCTTGCCCGCCAGGAACTGGATGTCGTCGATCAGCAGCACGTCCACCTCGCGGTACTTCCGCTTGAACCGGTCCTGCCGGTCGTCGCGGATCGCGTTGATGAACTCGTTGGTGAACTCCTCGCTCGAGACGTAGCGCACCTTGCTGCCGGCGTAGATCGTCCGGACGTAGTGGCCGATCGCGTGCAGCAGGTGGGTCTTGCCGAGGCCGGACTCCCCGTAGACGAGCAGCGGGTTGTAGCTCTTGCCCGGCGCCTCGCTGACCGCGACGGCCGCGGCGTGCGGGAAGCGGTTCGAGGAGCCGATGACGAAGGTCTCGAAGGTGTACTTCGGGTTCAGTCGCGACTCGCCACCGCCGGGGGTGCTCGCGCCGGGGGACGGCAGCACGGCGGGGCGCTCGGGGGCGTCGTACCCGGTCTCGAAGGCGGGGGCGGCGGTGCGCGGGGCGTCGTGCGTCGACGAATCGACCTGTCGACTTGTCGACAAATCGACCTTCGGTACGTCGACCTCGGCCGGCTCGTAGGCGGGCCCGTCGTCGTAGCGGACGGGGTCGAAGCGGGGCGTGCTCTCGAAGCCGGGCTCGTGGTGCAGTGAGCTGTCCACGGTGACGGCGAGCTGGACCTCGTGGCCGAAGCGCTCGGTCAGCGCGTCCTCGAGCTGGCCGCGCAGCCGTCCCTCGAGCCGCTTGCGGGTGAAGTCGTCGGGAACCGCGACGATCGCCGTCGACCCGTGGAGGGTGACCGGCTTGCTCGCCTGGAGCCAGGCGCGCTGATGGGCCTGGAGGTCGCCGACCACCGCCGCCCACTCGAGCTCGAGCCGGCTGGTGGCGCTGTCGGGGTTGGAGTCGTTCGGGGGCTGATCGGGGTTGCCGGTCACGCCTCACACCTCTCGCTGTCGTGTGCGTGGTTGCTGGGCCTGGTCTGGCTCCACAAGTTTGTCCACAGGTTGTGAACATTTGCATCATCGTCGTGTCGATGCCCGACCGAGGCCGCTCGGAACCCACCCTCGCGCTTCGTTTGCGCAGGTCAGAGGCACCAAGGCGGTGATCGTGACGGGAGCGACGCGGGAAGCGGTGGAGCTGGTTCGAGACCGGCGGGGAAACCCGGATCAGTCGAACCTAATGGTGCATCAGCCTGTGGATCAAGGCGCTATCCACAGGTTTTGGCGGGCACCGGTGGAAATTGCGTCCTGTATCACGGGGAGCCCGCGGAGGGGGCCGCCGGTTTGACCCCCGATCCGCCCTGCGCGTACCGTTCATTGGTCAACCGGAGTCGACCGGTGCCGCATGTCCACGAGCTTCGTGCCCGGGTCTCCCGGGAGCAGGACGCTCGTGGCTGCGCGGTGGCGGCCGACGCGCCTCACGGCTCCCGAACGGGGGTCGGCCGCAGGCAGCC
This sequence comes from Nocardioides sp. Root240, assembly GCF_001428825.1. GTDB lineage: Bacteria > Actinomycetota > Actinomycetes > Propionibacteriales > Nocardioidaceae > Nocardioides. The sequence goes on from NZ_LMIT01000016.1 coordinate 173,166, forward strand.
GTACGACCCTTCCCGATCATTGCACTTGAAAGGCCGATTCGTGAGCAAGCGGACCTACCAGCCGAACAACCGTCGTCGTCACAAGGTGCACGGTTTCCGTCTGCGGATGCGCACCCGTGCGGGTCGCGCCATCCTGTCGAACCGTCGCCGGAAGGGCCGCTCGAGCCTCGCTGTCTGAGGCCGGGCAGGCGTCCGGGGGTGTCCGCACTGCGGAACCCGCGGGGCTGACCGATGCTCGCCGCCGGCCACCGGCTGACCGACCCTGAAGGATTCCGGGCCGCCAGCCGCCGGGGCCAACGAGCCGGTACCCGCACCGTCGTCACGCACCTGTTGCTCCCCCAGGAGCAACAGGTCGTCGGCATGTCCGGACCCGAGCCGCAGGTCGGCTTCGTCGTCAGCAAGGCCGTCGGTAGCGCCGTCGTGCGCAACCGCGTCAAGCGGCGCCTGCGCCACGCGCTCCGCGAACGGATCGGCGCGGTCCCCGGCGGCTCGGTGCTCGTCGTGCGTGCCCAGCCGGCGGCGGCCGGGATCTCCTACCAGGAACTGGTGGCGGACCTCGACCGTTGTCTGGAGCGGGTGGGCGTGCCGAGCGCGCCGCCCGCCGCGGACCCGACGGAGGCCCGATGAAGTGGCTGCTGATCGGACTGGTGCGTGCCTACCAGCTGTTGCTGAGCCCACTCCTCGGCCCGACCTGCCGTTACTACCCGTCCTGCTCGGCGTACGCCGTCGAGGCGCTGCGCGTGCACGGTGCGTTCAAGGGCACCTGGCTCGCCGGTCGACGGCTGCTGCGGTGTCACCCCTGGTCCCCCGGCGGGGTCGACCACGTGCCGCCCCGGCGCGGTCACCGGCACGACGCCGACGGCGCCGCGCACACACCTGATCTTCTGCCGGCGTCCGCCGGCGGTTCCGACTCCCAACTAGGAGCCTGACTCGTGGGAATCATCGGCGACATCGGCCACTTCATCATGGTGCCGCTGTACTACATCATCTCGGCGGTGCTCCTCGGATGGCACAAGCTGTTCACGACCCTCGGCCTGGACGGTGACGGCGGCCTCTCGTGGGCCCTCTCGATCATCGGCCTGACGCTGATGATCCGTGCGGCCCTGATCCCGCTGTTCGTGAAGCAGATCAAGTCCAGCCGCAACATGCAGCTGCTGCAGCCGAAGGTGAAGGAGCTGCAGAAGAAGTACGGCCACGACCGGCAGAAGCTGGCCGAGGAGACGATGAAGCTCTACAAGGACGCGGGCACCAACCCGTTCGCGTCCTGCCTGCCGATCCTCCTGCAGATGCCGATCTTCTTCGCCCTGTTCCGCCTGCTCTCGAGCGCGGCCAAGAGCGACAAGGCGCACGGCTTCCTGACCAAGGAGAAGGCGCACCAGTTCGGCGAGTCGAAGATCTTCGGCACGCTGCCGATCAACGGAAACTTCTGGGCCTCGCGCACCTGGGGCGACGACCCGCATGCCGGCGTGATGATCGTCGCGGCCTTCCTGGTGCTCGCCATGACGGCCACCACGTTCACGACGCAGCGTCAGCTGATGGCCAAGAACATGCCGGCCGAGGCGATGAGCGGGCCGTACGCGCAGCAGCAGAAGATGCTGCTCTACATCCTCCCGGTGGCCTTCGGCCTCGGTGGCGTCGCCTTCCCGATCGGTGTCCTCCTGTACTGGACCACGTCGAACCTGTGGACGATGGGTCAGCAGTTCTACGTCATCCGGAACAACCCCGCGCCCGGAACGCCCGCCTTCAAGGCGAAGCAGGACCGCGACAAGGAGAAGGCCCGCCGCCACGGCCACGCCGCCGAGGAGGAGCCCTCCGCCGGTACGACGACCGTCACCGAGCGTCGTCCCGCCGCCCGGCAGCAGCCGAAGAAGCAGACCCGCGCGCAGCGCGCGAAGAGCGGGTCCAAGACCAACCCGTCGAGCCCGGGCGATCGGGCCGAGGACGGGGAGACCGAACCCACTGAGGGAGAAGAGCGATGAGCGCCGAGATCGAGACCGAGGTCGTGACCGAGGAGACCACCGACGTGGTGGAGTCCGAGGAGACCGCTGACGACGCCGACGAGACCGAGGAGACGGACGACACCGAGGCCCCGGCCGAGGGCGACCGGGTGAGCCGGCTCGAGCAGGAGGGCGACATCGCGGCCGACTACCTCGAGGAGCTCCTCGACATCGCGGACCTCGACGGCGACCTGGACATCGACGTGGAGGCCGACCGGGCCGCCGTGTCGATCGTGGGCGCGGACCTGAGCCAGCTCGTCGGCCAGGACGGCAAGGTCCTCGAGGCCCTGCAGGAGCTGACCCGCCTCGCGGTCTACCGCGAGACCGGCGAGCGCTCGCGGCTGATGCTCGACGTCTCGGGCTTCCGGGCCGACAAGCGGACCCGCCTCTCGCAGCTGGGCGCCGACACGGCCGCCCAGGTGGCCGCGTCGGGCGAGCCGGTCTCGCTCGAGCCGATGTCGCCGTTCGAGCGCAAGATCGTCCACGACGCCGTCGCCGCCGCCGGCCTGCGCTCGGAGTCGGCGGGTGTCGAGCCGCGCCGCTACGTCGTGGTGCTCCCTGCGGACGCCTGATCGATCCACGCCTCGCGACCTCGACGTTTCACGTGAAACGTCGAGGTCGCGTCGGTTTCTCCATCCATCACCGAACGAGCTCGAGGGGGCAGCATGACCGAGGATGAATCGGTGCCCGGCCTCCCCTCTCCCCCGCCGGCGGTCACGACGCTGTTCCCCGAGTCCCGGGTCGACGCAGCCGTGGCGTACGCCGAGCTCCTCGCCACCGACGGGGTCGTCCGCGGCCTGATCGGTCCTCGCGAGGCCCCCCGCCTCTGGGAGCGCCACGTGCTGAACTGCGCGCTGCTGGCCCCCGCACTGCCGCCGAACGCCCGGGTCGCCGACATCGGGTCCGGTGCCGGCCTGCCGGGCCTGGTGCTGGCCATCGCCCGGCCTGATATCACGATCACCCTGATCGAGCCGCTGCTGCGGCGTACGACCTTCCTGGAGGAAGCCGTCGCCACCCTGGACCTCACCAACGTGGTGGTCGTCCGGGGCCGTGCTGACGCCCTCCACGGATCCACTGACTTCGACGTGGTGACCTCGAGGGCGGTGGCTCCCCTGGGCCGCCTGCTCGAGTGGTCGATGCCGCTGGTCGCGCCGCACGGTGCGTTGGTGGCGATGAAGGGCAGCTCTGCCCCCGAGGAGATCGAGGCGGCGGCTCCCGAGCTCGCCCGGCTCGGTTGCTCGGCGCCGGTCGTCGAGACCCTGGGCAGCGGCGACGCTGCCCTTCCGGACGTGAGTCCGATCCGCGTCGTGCGGGTGACCTGGGCCGACCCGGCCCGCGTATCGTTGCCGTCCCGACCGCAGCGTGGTCCTCGGGATCCACGTCCTTCCCGCGGTCGGAACAAGAGGAGGAAGTCGTGACCGACTCATCGTTCCCCGACGGGTTTTCCACCGGTGGACAGGGGGGTGCTGAGCGTGAGCATCCACAGGACGGCCCTAGTTATCCACAGACCGGTGCGGAGTCGTTCGGCGCCCGGGCGGCGGATGTTTCACGTGAAACCGGCTCCTCGGAGGAGCCCGTCGTTTCACGTGAAACGACGAGGCCGGCCACGTCCGGTGTGCTGACAGCGGCCCAGCTCGCCGAGCGGAACGCCGGTTTCGACGACGACCTCACTCCCCTGGCCCGTGCCGCGCAGGCGACCGTCATGGTGCGCGCGGGCATCCCTCAGGAGCAGCTCGGCCGTCCGTCCGAGACCCGGGTCATGGTCGTCGCCAACCAGAAGGGCGGTGTCGGCAAGACCACCTCCACGGTCAACCTCGCCGCGGCGCTGACCCAGCTCGGCCAGCGCGTCCTGGTCATCGACCTCGACCCGCAGGGCAATGCCTCGACAGCGCTCAACATCGAGCACCGCCAGGGCACGCCGTCGACGTACGAGCTCCTGGTCGACGGCCTTGCCATCGTCGACATCGCGCAGCCCTGCCCCGACGCCAACGGCCTCTGGGTCGTCCCGGCCACGATCGACCTCGCTGGCGCCGAGATCGAGCTCGTCAGTGTCGTCGCCCGCGAGCAGCGGCTGAAGAAGGCGATCGACGCCCACCCCCGCATCGGCACGGCGGCGGAGATCGGCGACGAGCGCTTCGACTACGTCTTCATCGACTGCCCGCCGTCGCTCGGCCTGCTGACCCTCAACGCACTCGTCGCCGGCGCGGAGATGCTGATCCCGATCCAGGCCGAGTACTACGCCCTCGAGGGTCTCGGCCAGCTGCTCGCCACGGTCGACATGGTGCGCGCGCACCTGAACCCCGAGCTGGCGGTCTCGACCATCGTCCTCACCATGTACGACGCCCGCACCCGCCTGGCGGCCGGCGTCGCCCAGGAGGTCCGGGAGCACTTCGGTGACCAGGTGCTCAAGACGGCCATCCCGCGCTCCGTGCGGGTGTCCGAGGCGCCGTCGTACGGCCAGACGGTGATGACCTACGATCCCGGGTCACCCGGCGCGCTCAGCTACCTGGAGGCGGCGCGCGAGATCGTCACCCGAGGGGCGCTGTCATGAACGCCAACGCACCCCGTCGCGGCCTTGGCCGGGGCCTCGGATCGCTGATCCCGACGGCTCCGCCGCCCGGCACTCCGACCCCCGGATCCGGCCCGGCGACGGACGTGGTTGTCAACCCGGACGACCGCAATTCGGACCTTCGCGCAGGAGCGCCTTCCAGCACCTCGGCGGGCCTGGGGTCCACCGGCTCCGGGACAGGCGCTCAGATCGAGGATTCGGGTCTGACGCCGGTCGAAGGGGCCTTCTTCGCCGAGCTGCCCGTGGACCAGGTCCGACCCAATGCGGTGAACCCGCGGACCGTCTTCGACGAGGAGGCGATGGCCGAGCTGGTCCACTCCATCAAGGAAGTGGGCCTCCTCCAGCCCGTCGTGGTCCGCCGGACGGGCACTGACAGCTACGAGCTGGTCATGGGCGAGCGCCGCTGGCGCGCCACCCAGGCCGCCGGCCTCACCACGATCCCCGCGATCGTGCGCGAGACCGAGGACGACGACATGCTCCGGGACGCGCTCCTGGAGAACCTGCACCGCAGCAACCTCAACCCGCTGGAGGAGGCGAACGCCTACCAGCAGCTGCTCGAGGACTTCGGCTGCACCCACGAGGAGCTGGCCCAGCGGATCGGTCGCTCGCGGCCCCAGATCAGCAACACGCTGCGCCTGCTCAAGCTCTCCCCCGCCGTGCAGCGCCGGGTCGCCGCTGGCGTGCTCTCCGCGGGTCATGCCCGGGCCCTGCTCGGCGTACCGGACGCGGAGCAGCAGGATCGGCTCGCCCAGCGGGTGGTGGCCGAGCAGATCTCGGTGCGTGGCCTCGAGGAGATCATCGCCGTCGGCGACGGCACGGGTACGCCGAAGCGCACGACGCGCGCGAAGCCGAAGGCACCGGGTCTGACCGAGCTCTCCGACCGCCTGGGCGACCGGCTCGAGACGCGGGTGAAGATCGACCTGGGCAAGGCCAAGGGCAAGATCAGCATCGAGTTCGCCAACACCGGCGACCTGCAGCGCATCGTCGACCTGATCGACCCGCGCAACCGCAACGACCGGATCATCTGACCCGCGAACGCAGAACGCCCCGGCTCCCACGAGGGAGCCGGGGCGTTGTGTATTTGTCGACAAGGCGACATGTCACTTTGGCAACATGTCTCCCTTCTGTGACAGATGTTTCACGGGAAACACTGACCGGGGGGGATCAGGCCTTCTTCTCCGCGGCCTTGGCAGCGCGCTTGGCGGCGCGGGCGCGGAGCTCGGCCTTGTCCATCTCGTCGGCCTTCTCCGGCGTCGGAGCCGAGCCGCCGAAGCGGGCGGGCGTCCACCAGGAGCCGGGCGCCTTCTCGGCCTCGGGGTACTCGGCGATCACCTCGTCGAGCATCCGCTTCATGATCACGCGCAGTTCCTCCGTCTCGGCGACGACGTCCTCCCCGGTCGGGTACAGCGGCTCGCCCACCTTGACGACGATGGTCTTGGCCGAGCGGGAGAAGTCCTTGTCGTGGTCCTTGGTCATCAGCCGGTGCGCGCCCCAGACGATGACCGGGATCAGCGGTACGCCGGCGTCGGCGGCGATCCGCGCGGCACCGGACTTGAGCTCCTTGATCTCGAAGGAGCGGGAGATGGTCGCCTCGGGGTAGATGCCGACGACCTCGCCGGCCCTGAGGTAGGCCAGGGCGTCCTTCATCGACTGCATGCCGGAGGCGCGGTCGACGCGGATGTGGTGGAAGGAGCGCAGCAGGTGGCCCACGCCCGGCGCGTCCATCATCTCCTTCTTGATCATGAACCGGACCAGCCGCTTCCGGGGCTCCGCACCGGCACCGGCGTAGATGAAGTCGATGTAGCCGGTGTGGTTGATCGCGAGCAGCGCGCCGCCCTTGCGCGGGATGGACTCCGAGCCGCTCACCACCACGCGCTGGCGCATGAGCTTGAAGAGCACCTTGGCGGTGACGATGACGGGCGGGTAGGTGATGTCGAGCACGGAGGCGAGTCTGTCAGCCGCACCTGAGAAAGCGCGACTGCACGTCGCGCAGATTCACCCGGGGAATTCACTCCCCGTGAACAAAGAAGGCCCGGAGGTTTCGAGGCTCGGCCGCGGCCGGCCTCGCACCTCAACCACCGCCCCGACCTCAGCGGCGCGTGGCCAGGAACTCCGCGATCCTGCCGATGGCCTCCTCGAGGACGTCGACGTCCGGGAGGGTGACCAGGCGGAAGTGGTCGGGGGCGAACCAGTTGAAGCCCGTGCCGTGGGTGACCAGGATCTTCTTCGAGCGCAGCAGGTCGATCACGAACTGCTCGTCGTCGTCGATCTCGTAGACATCGGGGTCCAGGCGCGGGAAGCAGTACAGCGCACCGCGCGGGCGCACCGAGGAGACACCGGGAATGTCGTTGAGGAGCCGGTCGGCCAGCATGGCCTGCTCGTAGAAGCGGCCGCCGGGCACGATCAGCTCGTTGATCGACTGGTAGCCGCCGAGCGCGGTCTGGATCGCGTGCTGGGCCGGCACGTTGGCGCACATGCGCATGTTCGAGAGCAGCGTGAGGCCTTCGAGGAAGTCCTCGGCGAGCTCCTTGGGGCCGGACACCATCACCCAGCCGGCACGGTAGCCGCAGACCCGGTAGGCCTTGGACAGCCCGCTGAACGTCAGGCACAGGACGTCGTTGCCGGCAGCGGCGGCCGCGTGGTGGTGCACCGCGTCGTCGAAGAGGATCTTCTCGTAGATCTCGTCGGAGAAGATGACCAGGTCGTGCCGTCGGGCGATGTCGACCAGCTTCTCGACCATCTCCTTGCTGTAGACGGCACCCGTGGGGTTGTTGGGGTTGATGATGACCAGGCCGTGCGTGTTCTCGGTGATCTTGGACTCGATGTCCTCGAGGTCCGGCATCCAGCCGTTGTCCTCGTCGCAGCGGTAGTGCACCGGCGTACCGCCGGAGAGCGACACCGCGCCGGTCCACAGCGGGTAGTCGGGCGCCGGGACGAGGATCTCGTTGCCGTCGTCGAGGAAGGTCGTGAGGACCATCGAGATCATCTCGGAGACGCCGTTGCCGATGAACACGTCGTCGACGGCGGTGTCCTTCAGCCCCCGCGACTGGTAGTACTGCGCGACCGCGGTGCGGGCGGAGTAGATGCCGCGGGAGTCGCTGTAGCCCTGGGCGTCGGGCAGGTTGTGCACCATGTCGGCGACGATCGCCTCGGGTGCCTCGAAGCCGAAGGGTGCGGGGTTGCCGATGTTGAGCTTGAGGATCTTGTGTCCCTCGGCCTCCAGCCGCTGGGCCTCGACGAGGATGGGTCCCCGGACGTCGTAGCGGACGTTGGCGAGCTTCTTGCTCTGGCGGATCTTGCGCACGAGCCCCATTCTCGCAGGTGCTCGCCAGTCCATTTCGGGCCTACCATGATGGGCGATGGCCCGTACGACCGTGCCCCTCACCCTCGACCTGCTCGACGCCCTCGATGCGCCGTGCCGGTCCTGCCTGTTCTGGGAGCGCGAGCCGGTGCGCCGCGACGGCCTCTCCCCCGCCGAACGGGCCCGGGAGAAGGAGGCGTGGGTCTCGGAGGTGCTGCGCGAGTGGGGCTCCTGCGGCCGGGTGGCCGTGGTCGACGGCGAGCCGGTCGGCTACCTGACCTACGCCCCCGCGGCGTTCGTCCCCGGCGCGGCCGCCTTCCCGACCGCGCCCGTCTCGGCCGACGCCGTGCTGCTGACGACCGCCTGGATCCGCCCGGGGTATGCCGGCGGCGGGCTGGGCCGCCTGCTGGTCCAGGGCATGGCGCGGGACCTGACCGGGCGTGACGGCATCCGCGCCGTCGAGGCCTTCGCCCGGACAGGCCGCGCCCCCGCGCCTCCGGGCGGCACCAGCGAGTGCGTCGTACCGGCCGAGTTCCTGGCCCGGGTCGGGTTCAAGACCCACCGCCCGCACCCGCGCACGCCCCGGATGCGGATGGAGATGCGCTCGCTGGTGACCTGGCGGGGCGAGATGGAGGCGGCGTGGGAGAAGATCGTCGGTGTCGTACGACGCCCGCACGGAGCGACCGCGCCCGTACCCCGGGAAGCACGCAACCCCCGGCCCTGAGTCTGAGTCGTCTCGGCTCGCTGCGCTCGCTCCCCCGTCCAGCCACGGCGGGCGGCGCGACGCCCGCCAGGCACCCGAACACGTCCGGGAAGCAAGCAACCCCCGGCCCTGAGGGACCGGGGGTTGCGTGGAGCCGTGCTCAGGCGTTGATGAACTCGTCGAGCTCCTTGAGGATCGCGGCCTTGGGGCGCGCGCCGACGATGGTCTTGACGACCTCGCCACCGGAGTAGACGTTGATGGTCGGGATGCCGGTGACGCGGTACGACGCCGGGGTGACCGGGTTCTCGTCGACGTTCAGCTTGTAGAACGTGATCTTGTCGCCGTGGGCGCCGGCGATCTCGTCGAGGATCGGGGCGACCTGGCGGCACGGGCCGCACCACTCGGCCCAGAAGTCCACGAGGACGGGCTTGTCGGACTTGAGGACCTGCGCGTCGAACTCGGCGTCGGTCACGGCGGAGATGTTGTCGGCCACGGGGGCGCTCCTTCGGATCTGGGGTGAACGTGAAGTCTGTGGGTGGAACCTACGCGCCCGCTGGAACATTCCCGGCAGTGGCGGCGGCGTGGTCGAGCTCGGCGATGTAGCGCTCGGCGTCGAGGGCAGCCGCGCAGCCGGTGCCGGCAGCCGTGATGGCCTGGCGGTAGGTGTGGTCGACCAGGTCGCCGGCGGCGAAGACGCCGCGGACGTTGGTCGCCGTGGAACCGGGCTGGACCAGGACGTACCCGTTGTCGTCGAGGTCGACCTGGCCGACCAGCAGCTCGGAGCGGGGCTCGTGGCCGATCGCGATGAACAGGCCGGTGGCCGGCAGCTCGCTGGTCTCGCCCGTGACGGTGTCCTTGAGGGTCAGCGACTCGAGGGAGTCGGCGCCGTTGATCGACTCGACGACGGAGTTCCACACGATCTCGAGCTTCGGGTCGGCGAAGGCGCGCTCCTGCATGATCTTGGAGGCACGCAGCTCGTCGCGGCGCACGATCAGGGAGACCTTCGAGCCGAAGCGGGTGAGGAAGGTGGCCTCCTCGACGGCCGAGTCGCCACCGCCGACGACGGCGATGTGCTGCTCGCGGAAGAAGAAGCCGTCGCAGGTGGCGCAGTAGGACACGCCGCGGCCGGACAGGCGCTCCTCGTCGGGCAGGTCGAGCTTGCGGTAGCCCGAGCCGGTCGCGAGGATCACCGCGCGGGCGGTGTAGGTGTCGGTCGCGGTCTTGACGACCTTGATGTCACCGGTGAGGTCGACCTCGACGATGTCGTCGGCGATCAGCTCGGCACCGAAGCGCTCGGCCTGGGCGCGCATCTCGTCCATCAGGGCCGGGCCCATGATGCCGTCGCGGAAGCCGGGGAAGTTCTCGACCTCGGTGGTGTTCATCAGCGCGCCACCGGCGGTCACGGAGCCCTCGAAGACCAGCGGGCTCAGCTGCGCGCGGGCGGCGTAGACCGCTGCGGTGTAGCCGGACGGGCCGGACCCGATGATGATCACGTTGCGGACGGACTCGGACATGGGACTCCCCAATGCGGTGGAACGGGACAAGACTTCAACCCGATCGTAGGCGGCCGCATTCCCCGCGCGTACGACGGCTCAGCCTGTGGTGGCGAGGACCGTCGAGTGCAGGACGTCGCCCGTCCCGCAGGCCAGCACCTCGGCCTCCTGGTTGTCGCCCACGGGCTCGCGGAAGGCGACCAGGGCGGGCTTGCCGCCGTAGGTGACGCCGACGAGGTAGCCGGTGCCGTACGCGGCCGGACCGCACATGAAGTCGTCCGGCGCGCTCAAGGTGCCGATCGCGTAGTCGGCCGAGGCGAGCTTCGGCACCGAGACGTGCTGCAGGGCGACCAGGTCCTCCCGCAGGTGGTCGGGGCGGACCGCGCGGACCGGGCCGTCGGTCACGACCCGGCGCAGCTCGAGGGCGTACTTGGAGGAGGTGTCGCCGAGGGTGTCCTGCGGCGTCGCCTGGTCGCCGCCCGACGCGGCGACCTCGGGTGCCGCCGGAGAGTTGGCCGACTGGTCGGCCTCGAGCCCGGCGGCCGTGTCGTCGCGCGCGGGTGCCTCGTCGGCCGCGGTCCCCTCGGCGCTCATCGTCTTGTCGTCGCTGCCGGGCTGCCCCTGGATCACGCCCGCGCCGACACCCACGGCGACGACGGCCGCGGCCGCGCCGAGCAGGGCGCGCACGCGGAGCCGGCGCCGGCGGGCGGCGGCGTCCATGGGGATGACGATCCCGGCGCTCTCGGGGTGGGACACCGAGGGAGTGCGCCGCTCGGCCACCAGGTCCTCGAGCACGCCGTCGAGCCGCGCCACCACCTCTGCGGGCGTGGTCTCGGGTCCCCCGGCCTCGGCGAGGGTACGACGGACCGCCTCCTCGCGCGCGGCGTCGAGGGGCGGCTCGAGCGGGCTGTCCGGCTCGTGGGGTGCGGTCATCTCGGGTCCCTGGGGTGCGTGCCGCACCTCGGGGTGCGGCAGGTCAGTCGACGGTCGGGGCGTCCGCCACCGGCGGTCCACGACGCGTCAGGGATCCGACGTCGGGGCCGGCGGGGCGGTTCCCCCCGGCATCGGTGGGCACCGGAGCGGTGGCGGTGGGCTCGCCCACGTCGAGGACGTCGGCGAGCAGCCCGGCCAGGCGGGCCCGGGCGCGGGAGCAGCGGCTCTTCACGGTGCCCTCGGCGCAGTCGAGGATCAGCGCGACCTCGGCGACGGAGTACCCCTCCATGTCCACCAGTACGACGGCCGCGCGCTGCTCGTCGGGGAGCTGGCGCAGCGCCGCGTGCACCCGCCCCCTGCGTTCGGTGGCGAGCACGTGCTGCGCGGGGTCGACCGCGTCGGTCGGGGCCTGGCGGACCGGCCGGGCCTCGTCGAGGTCGTCGGGCAGCGGCTCGGCCCGGCGTACCTTCGCGGCACGGAGGCGGTCGAGGCAGGCGTTGACGACGATCCGGTGCAGCCAGGTGGTGACCGCGGCCTCGCCGCGGTAGGAGCCGGCGCGGCGGAAGGCGGCGATCATGCCCTCCTGGAGGCCGTCGGCCGCGGTCTCGGGGTCGCTGCAGGTGCGCAGGGCGACGGCCCAGAGCCGGTCGCGGTGGCGGGCGAACAGGATGCCGAAGGCCGCGTCGTCGCCGGCGACGTGCGCAGCGAGGAGGTCGGCGTCGGTGACGACGTCGTCGACCTCGGCCGAGGCCTCAGGCAGCGCCGCCACGAACCACCACCTCGGCCATCTCCCCGCGGAAGTCCCCGTCATCGACCTCGGGCAGCGAGGTCAGCCAGAGGACAAGGTAGCGGGCGCCCACCGCCTGCCCGTCCGCCGGTGCCAGGGTCACCGGGCCGCTGCCGGTGGTCCGCGCGACCGGCTTGCCGGTGGGTGCCGCGGTGGGGGTCTCGGTGGCGGCGTACAGCTCGATCGTGGTCTGACCCTCGCCCAGCCGTACGTCGACCGAGCTGACCTGCTGCACGCTGCCGAGGTCGAGCAGGATCCCGACCCCGGTCTTGAGGCCCGGCGGCGGGCCGAGCTGGTCGCGGTAGGTGCTGGTGCGCCAGCGGGTGCCGGCCTTGCCGTCGGTGAGGTACCGGACGTCGCCGGAGTTCTCCTCGCCGTCCTGGCCGAGCGGGTCGAAGTCCTTCGCGGTCACGGTCTTGATGACCGCCGGCTGACCGGCGCTGCTCGAGGGAGCGACCGACGGCTCCTCCTCGCTGCCCCCGCCACCGAGCGCGTTGCGCCCGCGACCGAGGTTGAACGCGATCGCGATGGCGACCAGCAGCAGCACGGCGAGGGCGACGGCCATCGCCAGCCGCAGCCAGCTGCGGCCCGGGACGGCGTCGTCGGTCGTGTCGGGGTCGTGGGCGCCGGGCGGTCCGCCGTCGGTGTCCCAGGGCCAGTAGCCGGTGCCGCCGGCGCCGGCGTCGTCGGGCAGCGCGGCGGGCCAGCCGTTGCCGGCGGGTCCGGGCCCGAGGTCGGGGCGCGGGCGCCGGGTGCCCTCGGACGCGAAGAGCGGACGCTCCGGGAGCGCCTCGAAGGGCGGTGGTGGCGGCGGCGGGGTGCTGCGGGTGCGCAGCCACTGGACGTCGTCCTCCCCCGCGCCGAACACGGGCAGCCCCGGCTCGGTGGGCAGGTCGGTGACCCCGGTCCCCGCCGCGGGTACGACGGGCGGGTCGCTCAGGTCGACCCGGTCGAGGTCGATGTCGGCCTCCACGGCGGGGGGCACGACCGGGATGTCGTCGCGGGAGGAGTCGTGGGGCAGCGGGTCCGCGACGGCCGGCAGCCACACCGGACGCAGCTCGTTGACCTGCGGGATGGCCTGGGCGAGCGACTCGGGCATCCCGGTGGGGTCGCCGACGAAGGCGAGCAGCTCCTCGGCGATGCCGCGAGCCGAACTGACGTCGGGGTGCTCGCTGCCGAGCATCCGGCGGCGCACGTGGACGCCGGTGCACTCGAACTCGCGCCACAGCAGGTCCAGCTGGTTGGGGACGCCGGCGCGGACCTGGCGCGGGCTGAGGAAGGCGCCGTTCTCGCGGGGCGCGGCGGGCACGATCGAGCCGGACGGTCCCGGCCACACGCCGGTCAGCGCGCAGTAGAGAAGGCCGCCGAGGTCCTCGAGGTCACCCTGCACGTCGCCGGCGGGCAGGCCGTGGAGGGCGGCGTCGACGCACATGCCGATCAGCCGCACCGAGCCGTAGCGGTCGATCAGCACGTTCTCCGGGTTCAGCCGGCCGTGCGTCACGCCCGCGGCGTGGGCGCGGGCGATCGCCGCGGCGACGTCGGCGACCAGCCAGGCCGCGCGGCGCGGACCGAGCGGACCGGCGTGCGTGACGAGGATGTCGAGCGACGTACCGGTGCCCCACTCGTTGACGACGAAGCAGCGCCCGTCCTCCTGCTCGGCGTCGAGCACGCGCAGGATGCGGGGGTCGAGCACGCCGGCCGAGGTGCGGGCGGCAGCCACCAGGCCGGGTGCGCGGGGGTCGTCCTCGGCGATGACGTGCAGCGCGACGAACCGCTCGAGGACGGCGTCATGGGCGCGCCAGAAGCGCCCGCCGCCGCTCTCGCTCAGCAGGTCGATCAACCGGTAGCGGCCAGCGAGCACATCCCCCGACCGCGTCGACGTCGCCACCTAGTGGAGTCCCTCCTTGGTCCTCACCGATCATCGTCATCCTAGGACGCCGGTTGAGCCGTCCGTGTCAGCGCCGCACACGTGCCAGCACGGTCCCGACGACGGAGGTCACCTCGTCGAGCCGCAGCAGCTTCGCGGCGCCCAGCAGCGCCATCCCGGCGCCTGCGGACACGACCACCAGCTCGACCCCGGCCCACACCCAGCCCGGCGAGCTGACGAGCTCGTCGATGGTGTCGCTCGCGACCACGTCGAGGAAGCGCGCCACGGCCCAGACGACCGCCGCGGCGGCGAGCAGGCGCAGCACGAAACCGCGCCAGGCCCGCGCCCCGCCGGCCGGGTGGCCGCCGCGGCGCAGCAGCCGCACCAGCACCACGCTGGAGAGCGTCGCTCCGACGGTGTAGGCGCCGCCGTAGGCGAGGATCAGCATCGGCGAGGTGTCCCAGGGGTCGACCCGGCCGACGAAGAGGATCGCCAGGGTGATGTTGGTCGCCGCGATCACGCACTGCACCCAGAACACCGTGCGGTTGCGCTCGAGGGCGTAGAACCCGCGCAGCATCAGGTAGTGCACGGTGAAGGCGACGACCGCGAAGCCGAAGAGCACCATCGACGACTCGAAGCGGTAGAAGGTGTCCCTGGTGGCGCCGTGGCCCCAGATCACCTGCGCCAGCGGGAGCGCGATCGACGGCAGCAGCGCCGCGAACGGTACGACGACCGACAGCGCGGTGCGCAACGTGCTCCCGAGCGTCGCGGCCAGCCGCGTCATGTCACCGGCGGCGGCGGCCGCGGACAGGCGCGGGAGGATCGCGGTCGCGAGCGAGACGGTGATGATCGAGTGCGGCACCATCACCACGAGCATCACGCTGGAGTAGATCGTGATGCCGGTGCCGTCGTCGGCCGCGGCGGTGCCGTTGGAGGCGAGGCGGACCACGACGACGTACGCGACCTGGTTGACGACGACGAAGAGCACCGTCCACACCGCGAGCCTGAAGGTCTGGCCCAGGCCCACGCCGCGGAAGTCGAAGCGGGGGCGGTAGCGGATGCCGGCCGAGCGCAGGTAGGGCACGAGGATCAGCAGCTGTGCCGCGATGCCCAGCGTCGAGCCGATGCCGAGCAGGCTCTCCTGACCGGGCGTGAACGGCCCGTGCTGCTCGGCCTTGGTCGCCGGGCCGAACACGAACAGGTAGGTCACCAGCACGGCGACCGAGATGACGTTGTTGGCGATCGGGGCCCACATCATCGGGCCGAAGCGGCCGCGTGCGTTGAGCACCTGCCCGATCAGCACGAACATGCCGTAGAAGAACACCTGCGGCAGGCAGAAGCGGGCGAAGTCGACGGCGGACTGGCGCTCCTCGACGAGCCCGCGGCCGTCGTACTCGGACCCGAGGACGAGCTGCATCACCAGCGGTGCGCACACGACCAGCAGCACGGTGACCGTGCCGAGGAAGAGGACCGCCAGCGTGATGACGCGGTCGACGTACGCCGCCCCCGCGTCGGCGTCGTTCTTCATCGCCCGCACCAGCTGGGGCACCAGCACCGCGTTGAAGACGCCGCCCGCGAGCAGGATGTAGAGCATGTTCGGGACGGTGTTGGCGACCGTGAAGATGTCGGCGTGCAGCGAGATGCCGAGCGCCGCCGCCAGCAGGGTCGAGCGGATGAAGCCGCTGAAGCGCGACACGACCGTGCCGGCCGCCATCACGGCGGTGTTGGCGAGGATCCTCCGGTCCTCGGCGTTCGCCTCGCTCACGCGGTGGCCTCCGACGGGGTCGGTGTGTCCTCGACCTGCCCGCGCCGGCGGAAGCGGCGGACCAGGCGGATCGCGATGGCGACGAACAGGATGCCGCCGCCGGAGCCGATGATCGCCCAGATCACCACGCCGGCCTGGCCGGTGCGCAGCGGGAGGGTGTCCTCGTCGCCGAGCGCGGTGCCGTCGTCGGCCGTGAGCCGGAGGGTGACGTTGTGGACGCCGGTGCGGTTCATGTCGGCGTCGATCGGCACCGACGAGCGGCTGTGCGCGGCGAGGACGATCGGGTTGGCGACCTTGATGGTGGCGCCGGAGTCGGTGGTGGCGCGGATCGCGACGGTGACGGGCTGGTCGAGGTCGTTGCGGACCGAGACGCTGAAGCTGCCCGACGTACCGGAGAGGGTGACGCCGCTCGGGGCGTCGATGGTGACGGCGCCGAGCTGGTCCTCGACCCACTCGCGGGTCTGGGCCAGCCGGTGGGCCGCGTCGCCGTCGGCCCGCATGGCGTACGACGTGCCCGCCAGCGCCTCCTCCACCAGCTCGGCCCCGACGGTGTAGTCCTCGCCGAGGATCGCCTGGTAGGTCTGCGCGGCCCGGACCAGCCGTCCCGCCTCGGCGACGACCGTGCCGGGGAGCTCGGCCTCCTCCTGCGTGGCGGGGTAGCTGAGCTCGGTCGGGTCGATCTGGCGCTCCGCCGGGGTCTTGCCGTCGGCCGAGGACCCGGGCGGTACGACGACGTCGTCGAGGTCGCTGAGGTCGACCCACGGCACGTCGAGCCCGGCCCAGAAGTCCGCGGCGCCGGCGGCGGTCACGCTCGCGGGCAGCACCACGACGAGCGGGTCGGGGTCCTTGCCGCGGGAGCGGAGGATCCGGACGGCGGCCTCGGCGAGGATCCGCTGGCGCAGCGCGATCGGGGCCAGCGCCGGGTCGGGTCCGGGCCCGCCCTCCGCCGCACTGGTCGCGGTCACCACGACGGGCCGGTCGCCGACCAGTCCGGCCACCGGCGGCCGGGCGGAGAAGCTCTCGCGCGGGAACATCTGCTGGCCGAGCAGCAGGGTCGCGCCGTCGTCGACGGCGTCGATCCCGCGGGCGTCGAGGTAGCCGTCGGGAGCGCCCACGACGGGCATCGTGTCGAGGTCCCACGAGGCCAGCTCGCCGCCCTGCTGGGCCCGGGCCACCGGGTAGAGGCTGGGCAGGGTGCTCGCCACGGCGGAGAGGTCGGGGTCGCCGTAGGGCAGGGCGGCGATGGGGTCGTTCGCCAGCACGCTCCGGGCCTGGGACAGCCAGACCCGCGCCGAGCGGGCCAGCGGGGTCTCGAGGTCGGGGTCGTCGTCGTCGGACGTGGCGTCGCTGGACGCGGACGAGCTCTCGCTCGGCGACGGCTCCTCGGGGTCGGGGGTCGCCGTGACCTCGCGGGCGGGGTTGCCCGTCGCGAGGCGTCGTACGGCGTCGGGGACCGCGGGGTCGAGCAGCCAGCTGACCGGGGAGGTGCCCGCGGCCGCGCCGAAGGCGAGCGGTCCACCGAGCTCGCCGTCGATCCCGAGGGCCTGCTCCCAGCTGCTGGTGCGCCCGATCGCACCGTCCTCGTCGTGGGCGACCCGGCTGCGCAGGGGCAGCACGACGGCCGTCCTCACCCGGTCCGGGTTGGCCCCGGCGACGTACGGGAGGAAGGTGCGGGCCCGGCCGTCGGCGGTCACACTGTCGTTCGGGGTGCTCGCGCTGGCGCCGAGGGCGTGCACGCCCAGCCAGTAGACGCCCGAGGACGGCTTCGGGAAGAGCGAGCGGAGGACCGGCTGCGGGATCCGCAGCGTGTACCGCAGCGACTGGCCCGGCTCGAGCTTCGCGATGTCGTAGCGGGCGTTCGTCTCGCGCACGCCGACCGGCGCCTCGGGGTCGGAGTCGGCCGCAGCCTCCAGCTCGGCCTCGGTCGTCATCACCTCGGCGCACGCACCGGAGGAGCAGTCGGAGCCCGCGTTGAACATCGGGTAGAGCCGGATCGTCGTCCAGGTCTCGAGGTCGACATTGGTGATCGTGCCGCTGATCTCCAGCGGACCCGACCGCGGGAGGACGCCGGGCGTGAGCTGGTCGATGGTGATCTCGAGCGGGGCGTCGTACCCGTCGTCGTCGGGACGCGCGGTGGCCGCAGGGGCCGCCACGACCGACGTCGCGAGCGCCAGTCCCGTCACCACTCGCACCAGTGCGCGCAGGAGTGACGGTCGGGAAACCACCCCCCGAGGGTAGTGGTGACACCTGTGCGGTTCGGGGACGCACCCGACCGACGCCTAGAATCAGCGCCCGTGACCGACGCCGACACCCCCTCCGCACCCGAGCCGGGTACGCCGCTGCGTCTGGTCGACGTCCAGGCGGCCGTCGGCGCCGAGCTGGACCGGATCGCGCCGGTCATCGACGAGCTCGGTGCGCTCTTCGCCGAGGCCGGCCACGAGCTGGCCCTCGTCGGCGGCCCGGTGCGCGACGCGATGCTCGGCCGCCCGTCCAACGACCTCGACTTCACCACCTCCGCCCGACCCGAGCAGATGGACAAGCTGCTGCGTGCCTGGGGCGACGCCTGGTGGGACATGGGCCGCGAGTTCGGCACGATCGGCTGCCGCAAGGGCGACTGGGTCGTCGAGGTGACGACCTACCGCTCCGAGTCCTACGACCCCGACTCCCGCAAGCCCGAGGTGCGCTACGGCGACAGCCTCGCCGGCGACCTCGGCCGCCGCGACTTCACCGTCAACGCGATGGCGGTGCGGTTGCCCGGCCGCGAGATCGAGGACCCGTACGGCGGCGTGGTCGACCTGGCCCACCAGGTGATCCGCACCCCCGGGACGCCGGAGCAGTCCTTCTCCGACGACCCGCTGCGGATGATGCGGGCAGCGCGCTTCGCCGCGCAGCTGGGATTCGCCGTCGACCCGTCGGTCGTGCGCGCCATGACCGAGATGGCCGACCGGATCGGGATCATCTCGGCCGAGCGGGTGCGCGACGAGCTGGTGAAGCTGATCTGCGCGCCCCACCCCCGTCTCGGGCTGGCCCTCCTCGTCGAGACCGGCCTCGCCGACCGGGTGCTGCCGGAGCTGCCCGCGCTCAAGCTGGAGCGCGACGAGCACCACCGCCACAAGGACGTCTACGAGCACACGCTCACCGTCCTCGAGCAGGCCATCGACCTCGAGCCGCGGCTGTCCGAGCGCAGCGACCTCCCCGCCGGCCCCGACTTCGTCTCCCGCTTCGCCGCGCTGATGCACGACGTCGGCAAGCCGCGTACCCGCCGCTTCCAGGACGACGGTGCGGTCACCTTCCACCACCACGACGTGGTCGGCGCCAAGCTCACCCGCAAGCGGATGAAGGAGCTGAAGTTCAGCAACGACGAGATCGCCGCCGTCGGCGAGCTGGTCGAGCTGCACCTGCGCTTCCACGGCTACGGCTCCGGCGAGTGGACCGACTCCGCCGTGCGCCGCTACGTCCGCGACGCCGGCGACCAGCTCGAGCGCCTGCACGTGCTCACCCGGGCCGACTGCACCACGCGCAACAAGCGCAAGGCGGACCGGCTCCGTCGTACCTATGACGACCTGGAGGCCCGGATCGACCTGCTCTCCGCCGAGGAGGAGCTGGCATCGATCCGGCCCGACCTCGACGGCAACCAGATCATGGGCATCCTCGGGATCGGCCCCGGTCGTGAGGTCGGCGAGGCCTACAAGTTCCTGCTCGAGCTGCGCCTCGACAACGGCCCGATGTCCGAGGAGGCCGCCACGGCGGCGCTCAAGGAGTGGTGGGCGGCCCGCTAGCGTCTTCGGCTCGGGGCACCAAGGAGCGCTCCGGTCTTGTGGTGGGCATCACGTACCGCCGGTCTGCTACCCGACGGTAGTTTCGCGGGATCCGACGATGCTGTCACCAGAAGGGCTCCACCATGACCGACACGTACGAGAAGCTGCTCGAGGACTCCATCGAGATCGCTGCCCCCGCCGCCGAGGTCTGGGCGCTGGTCACCGACCTCCCGCGGATGGCGAAGTGGAGCCCCCAGGTGGTGAAGTCGTCGGTCAAGGGCGGCGAGGTCAAGCTCGGCGCGACTTTCTCGAACCTCAACAAGCAGGGCATCAAGCGTTGGCCGACGGCCGGCAAGGTGGTCCGCTACACGCCCCCGGCCGCCGGGGCCAAGGGCGACTTCGCGTTCAAGATCCGCGAGAACCGGACCATCTGGTCCTTCGAGCTGGAGCCCACTGCTGACGGAGGCACGAAGCTGACCGAGCGCCGGGAGACCCCGCAGGGCGTCTCCAACGTCTCGCTGGTGCTGACCAAGGTCGTCCTCGGCGGCCAGAAGGGCTTCACCGACGAGCTGCGCCAGGGCATCCGCCAGACGCTCGAGCGGATCAAGGCCGAGGCCGAGGCCTGAGGGCCGAGGCCGGGCCACTTCGGAGGTCCCGGCCCGTCGTGACGGCGGGCCGGGTTGAATGACCCTGTGAGCGACGACCGTCCGGGGGAGCCGGCCGACGAGGGAGCGGGCACCCCCGACGAGTCGGCGGACGCCCCGAAGCCGCCCCTGCCGCGCGCGGCCGTGGGGCCCAGCCCCGTCGCCCAGGTCGCGACCGCCGCCGTGGTGGTGGTCGTCCTCGTCGTGCTCGGCGTGGTCTTCCTCGTGCAGGGCGGCGGCAAGAAGTCCGCGCTCCCGGAGCAGGACATCGACACGGTGCCGACGGCGCCGTCGTCCGGCTTCCAGCCCAGCCGCGCCGACCCGCTGCCGCCGCTGCCGAGCATTCCGGCGTCGCTGTGCCCGAAGGCGCCGCTGAAGAAGCCGCTGACCGTGCTGACCTTCAACATCCACCACGGCGCGACCAAGGACGAGCACCTGCAGCTGGGCCGGATCGGCACCGAGATCAAGACCTGGGACCCGGACATCGTGCTGCTCCAGGAGGTCGACCAGGGCCGCAGCCGCACCGGCGGCATCCAGCAGGCCGAGGCGCTCGCCAAGGCCACCGACCTCACCTGGGTCTACGGCGGCAACCAGCGCAGCCGCGGCTCGGGGCCGATCGGCAACGCGATCCTGTCCCGGTTCCCCGTGGTCGAGTGGCACAACACCCTGCTGCCGATCGCGAGCGGCCGGGAGCAGCGGGGCCTGCTGCACGCGGTGATCAACGTCGACGGCACCGAGATCAGCGCCTACGCCACCCACTTCGACCACGCCAGCGGCGTCGCGCGGCTCGCGCAGGCCCGCACGACGATCAAGGTGCTGGCAGCCGACCCGCGCCCGAAGATCCTCGCCGGCGACCTCAACACCGGCCCCGGCGGCGCCCCGATCCGCGCGTTGCGCTCGGCCGGCCTGGGCGACGCGTGGGCGGTGGGCTCCGGCGCCGGCAACACCGTGCCGGCCCGCAACCCGCGCAACCGGATCGACTACGTCCTCCACGACGGCTGGTTCACGCCGCTGCAGGCGGTCGTGCTCGCCTCGGGGGTCTCCGACCACCGCGCGGTGTGGACCCGGCTCGAGTTCCGTCAGGAGCTGGGCTGCTTCAAGGTCGGCGGCTGACGGTCCCCTGCTGCGGTGGCCTGGGGCGGCCGCGCGGTCGCCGACCGACCCCCGGCGGCCAGCCCGACCCTGTCAGGCAACCTCGAAAACAGGACCGCCCCGATCCGCGAACGGATCGGGGCGGTGCTGGTGTCAGCGCAGTGAGGTCACTCGCCGGCGATGAACTTCTCGAGGAGCGCGCGGCCCTCGGTGTCCTCGATCTGGACCGGCGGGCTCTTCATGAGGTACGCCGAGGCCGGGATGATCGGGCCGCCGATGCCACGGTCCTTGGCGATCTTCGCGGCGCGGACGGCGTCGATGATGATGCCGGCCGAGTTCGGGGAGTCCCAGACCTCGAGCTTGTACTCGAGGTTCAGCGGGACGTCACCGAAGGCGCGACCCTCGAGGCGGACGTAGGCCCACTTGCGGTCGTCGAGCCACGCGACGTAGTCGGACGGGCCGATGTGCACGTTGCGGTCGTCGGCGCCCACGTTGGCGAGCGAGCCGTTGAGGTTGGAGGTGACGGCCTGGGTCTTGGAGACCTTCTTGGACTCGAGGCGCTCGCGCTCCAGCATGTTCTTGAAGTCCATGTTGCCGCCGACGTTGAGCTGGTAGGTGCGGTCCAGCGCGACGCCGCGGTCCTCGAACAGCTTCGCCATCACGCGGTGGGTGATGGTGGCGCCGACCTGCGACTTGATGTCGTCACCGACGATCGGGACGCCGGCGTCCTCGAACTTCTGGGCCCACTCGGGGTCGGAGGCGATGAAGACGGGCAGGGCGTTGACGAAGGCCACGCCGGCGTCGATCGCGCACTGGGCGTAGAACTTGTCGGCCTCCTCGGAACCCACCGGGAGGTAGGAGACGAGCACGTCGACCTGCGCGTCCTTGAGGGCCTGCACGACGTCGACCGGGTCGGCCGAGGACTCGTCGATGGTGAGTCGGTAGTACTTGCCGAGGCCGTCGAGCGTCGGGCCGCGCTGGACCTCGACACCGAGCGTGGGCACGTCGGCGATCTTGATGGTGTTGTTCTGCGAGGCGTTGATGGCCTCGGAGAGGTCCTTGCCGACCTTCAGGTCGTCGACGTCGAACGCGGCGACGAACTCGACGTCGCGGACGTGGTACTCACCGAACTGGACGTGCATGAGCCCCGGAACGGTGCTCGTGGCGTCAGCGTCCCGGTAGTACTGCACGCCCTGGATGAGGGACGTGGCGCAGTTGCCCACGCCCGCGATCGCTACTCGAACCGAACCCATGGGGTTTCCTTCCTTGGTACTCATGACATCTCGTGAATGATCAGGACGGCGCCGACGGTGATGCCGTCGGTGCGTCCGGAGCTGGCGTTGACTGGACCTGCACGTTGCGCTCGGCGTTGATCAGGTCCGACAGCCACCGGACCTCGCGCTCCACCGACTCGACACCGTGGCGCTGGAGCTCCGCGGCGTATCGGTCGGCCTCCGCCTGGGTCATCGACAGCTCCCGCTGGACGCGGTCGAGCCGCTCCTGGAGGCGGGAGCGGCGTCCTTCGAGGACGCGCAACCGGATCTCCATGTCCGTGGAGGAGAAGAACCGGAACCGGATGTCGAAGTTGTCGTCCTCCCATGCAGCAGGACCCACCTCCGACATCAGGCGCGCGAACTCCTCGGTGCCGAGGTCGGTGACCTTGTAGACGATCCGCTGCCGGCGGGTCGGCGGACCCGAAGGCACGGTCTCCTCGATGAGGTCGCCGCGGAGCATCTTCTTCAGCGCCGGGTAGAGCGACCCATAGGAGAGCAGTCGACCCCAACCGAGCATCAGGTTGAGCCGCTTGCGCAGCTCGTAGCCGTGCATGGGTCCCTCGTGCAGCAGTCCGAGGACTGCCAGCTCGATGGTGTCTCCACGCCGTGCCATGCGACCTATCGTAGCGATATATCCGCGGAACGTGAACTTTCGATGGATCGGGAGTGTCCCCGAGGGGTTCCGGCGGGGAATCGGGCGGGCTCGGGCGTGCGCCGTACCCTGTCCACCGTGGTTGAGGGAAAGCGCAAGTCAGGTGGGTCCGCCTCCGGACGCCCGAAGCGCACGCGCAAGGGAGCCGAGAAGACCCCGCGCACGTGGAAGCAGCGGCTCAAGAGGTTCACCCTGTGGGGTCTCGTCGTCGCGGTCGTGATGGGCCTGCTCGGCGTCGTCAGCTTCTGGATCGCCTACCGGTCGATCGACATCCCGGACCCCAACGCGGAGTTCCTCACCCAGACCACGCAGGTCTACTACAGCGGCGGCAAGTCCGAGATCGGGCAGTTCGCCATCCAGAAGCGCGAGTCGATCCCCTACGACGAGATGCCGCAGTTCGTGAAGGACGGCGTCGTCGCCGCCGAGAACCGGACCTTCTGGACCGACAACGGCCTCGACCCCAAGGGCATCATCAGCGCCGCCTTCAGCAACGCGCAGGGCAACTCCACCCGCGGTGCCTCCACGATCACGCAGCAGTACGTGAAGATCCTCTACCTGACCCAGGAGCGCACCTGGAAGCGCAAGGTCAAGGAGGCGATCCTCTCCCTCAAGATCAAGAACCAGAAGAGCAAGCAGGAGATCCTCGAGGGCTACCTCAACACGATCTACTTCGGCCGCGGCGCCTACGGCATCCAGGCCGCGGCGCAGTCGTACTTCGACGTCGACGCCAGCAAGCTCACCCTGGCCCAGTCGGCTGTGCTGTCGGCCGTCCTGAACAACCCGGTCGGCCTCGACCCGGCCAACGGCGACGCTGCCGAGGCCGCGCTGCTCGGTCGCTACCAGTACGTCCTGGACTCGATGGAGGACATGGGGACCGCGACGTCCGCACAGGTCTCCGAGATCCGCGCCGCGCTGCCGAAGTTCCCGAAGATCCGCAACGTCGAGCAGTACGGCGGCCAGCGCGGCCACGTGCTGACGATGGTCCGCAAGGAGCTGGTCCGGCTCGGGTTCAGCGAGCAGGAGATCAACGGCGGCGGTCTCAAGATCACCACGACCTTCACCAAGAAGGCGATGAACGCCGCCAAGGACGGGGTGCTGGAGGAGAAGCCCGAGGGCTTCGGCAGGAACCTCCACGTCGCCGTCGCCTCGGTCGAGCCCGGCACCGGCGCGGTCCGCGGCATCTACGCCGGCCAGGACTTCCTCGACTCGCAGCTCAACTGGGCGGTCGCGGGTGGCCAGGCCGGGTCGACGTTCAAGCCGTTCGCGCTCGCGGCCGGCATCGAGGACGGCTTCGAGCTCAAGGACACCTTCGACGGCAACTCCCCCTACGAGCTGCCGGGCGGTGGCCGGCCCTTCACCAACCAGGGTGACGAGGACTACGGCCGGGTCAACCTGATCAAGGCGACCGAGAGCTCGATCAACACGGCCTTCATCGACATGACCCTGGCGATGGACGACGGCCCGCAGAAGATCATCGACACGGCCAACCGGATGGGCATCCCGCCGCGGGAGCCGGCCAACCCGCCCTACGGCTTCCCGACGTCGAGCCCCGGCCTGAAGCCGGACACGGGCGTCGCGCTCGGTGCGCAGACGGTCAGCCCGATCAACATGGCCAACGGCTACGCCACCATCGCCAACCGCGGCATGGCCGCCGACGCCTACATCATCGAGAAGGTCGTCGACGCCGACGGCGACGTGCGCTACTCGCACAAAGTGACCGACCACCGCGCGATCAGCGAGGGTATCTCCGATGACGTGGGCTACGCGCTGCAGCAGGTGATCAAGACCGGCTCCGGCACCAAGACCCTGCCGCTGGGCCGGCCCGCCGGCGGCAAGACCGGCACGGCGACCAACGGCAAGGGCGAGGTCTCCTCGGCCTGGTTCGTCGGCTACACCCCGCAGCTCTCGACGGCCGTGATGTACGTCCGCGGCAAGGGCAACGAGCAGCTCAAGGACTGGCTGCCGTCGTACTTCGGTGGCACGTACCCCGCGCTCACTTGGACCGCGGTGATGGAGAAGGCGCTGGAGGGCGAGGAGGTCCTCGACCTGCCGGGCGCGGCCTACGTCAAGGGTGACGCCCCGAGCGAGGGCCACGCCCCCGCGCCGCCGAAGCCGACGAAGAAGCCGAAGCCGAAGCCGTCGAAGACGACCGAGGCGCCGCCGACCACCACCGCTCCCACGGTGCCGCCGACCACGGTGCCGCCGACCACCGAGGCGCCGGTCGACTCCGACGGCGACGGCATCTCCGACGCCGATGAGATCGCGCAGGGCACCGACCCCAACAACCCGGACACCGACGGTGACGGCACGCCCGACGGCTCGGACCCGCAGCCGACCAACCCGCTGGTCAACGGCGGCGGGGGCAACGGCAAGCCCGCGGGCGCCCTCTCGGAACGGTCCCGCACGAGGGCGGGCCGCCGCCGTCGTACCGCCGCCTGAGGCTGCCTGAACCGATGCCGACCGAGCGCAGGCCGCACGTCCACCCCACGCTGGACGACCCGGTCGTCACCGGGCTCAGCGAGGTGGTGGGCGGACCGATGGGCGAGCGCGCCCGGCCGCACCGGTGGTGGACGCCGCTGCGGGTGCTGCTCCTGCTGACCGCGTGCACCTTCGCGCTCGGACTGGTGCAGAAGGCGCCGTGCTCGCTGGCGGAGGGCAAGGACCAGAACTGGGTCTACTCCCACATGTGCTACACCGACCTCAAGCCGCTCTACGTCCCGCGCGGCATGGCCGAGCACGCGTGGCCCTACAGCGACGACGCGCAGACCCGGGCGCGCTACGAGACGATGGAGTACCCCGTCGGGATCTCCTACTGGGCCTGGGGCACGGCCTGGGTGACGCACTGGCTCAACGGCTCCCCCGACGTCGAGGCGCGCTACAAGGAGCCCGTCGACGCCCTGTACGCCGACCCCGAGGTCGAGCAGGAGAAGACCATCTTCCTGCTGGTCAACGCCCTGGGCTTCGGCGCGCTCGCGCTGGCGGCGACCTGGCTGCTCTCGCGCGCCCATCCGCTGCGGCCCTGGGACGCCGCCGCCTTCGCCCTCTCCCCCACGTTGCTGCTGACCGGGCTGATCAACTGGGACCTGATCGCCGTGGCGCTGGTCGCCGGGGCGCTCTGGTCGTGGTCGCGCGACCGGCCGGTGCTGACCGGCGTGCTGATCGGCCTCGGCACGGCCGCCAAGCTGTACCCGCTCTTCCTGCTCGGCGGGCTGCTCGTGATCTGCCTGCGCCGGCGGCGCTACGGCGCCTTCGCGGCG
Source organism: Nocardioides sp. Root240 (assembly GCF_001428825.1). GTDB lineage: Bacteria > Actinomycetota > Actinomycetes > Propionibacteriales > Nocardioidaceae > Nocardioides. The sequence goes on from NZ_LMIT01000016.1 coordinate 199,258, forward strand.
GCCACGCTGGCCGCGGTCGTCGCCTGGCTGCTGGCCAACGCGCCGGCGTACCTGAGCGGGGCGGAGCAGTGGAAGCACTTCTGGACGTTCAACGCCGACCGCACGGCCGACCTGGGCTCGGTCTGGATGCTGATCGATCAGGCCGGTGACGTCGGCTTCCGGGCCCACACCATCAACGTCTGGTCGTGGATCCTGTTCGGCGCCTGGTGCGCCGCGGTGTTCGTGATCGGCATGACCGCCGGACGCCGGATCCGCCCGGAGGCGACGGTGCCGCGGCTGGCCCAGCTCGGCTACCTGATCGTCGTCGGCTTCCTGCTGGTCAACAAGGTCTACTCGCCGCAGTACGTGCTGTGGCTGCTGCCCCTCGCCGTCCTCGCGCGGCCGCGCTGGCGCGACCAGATCATCTGGCAGGCCACCGAGGTCCTCTACTTCTGCACCGTGTGGTGGTACCTCGGCGGCTACCTCCAGCCCGCGGGCGGCGGTGACGCCGGGTTCTACTGGGTGGGCATCGCGGTGCGCGTGCTCGGCGAGCTGTACCTCGCGGCCGTCATCGTCCGCGACATGTACCGCCCCGACCGGGACCCCGCGCGCGAGGACCCGCTGCTCGACGTACCCGTCGCACCGCGGGAGCCGGCCGCGCGGAGCCTGGAGATCGCAGGCTTCCGGCGGCGCTGACCCGCCCTCGTTCGTCGAGGAGGTTGCGCAGCAACCGTCTCGAGACGTCTGGCCGTGGTGCTGGGACCGGGCGGGCACCTCTGCTGCGCGAGACGACGGGTTTCGACGCGCGGTCCTCGCCGCTCGCAAGCTCGCGTCGACGCGCTTGCTCAACCTCGTCGACCGACGCAGCCCGCTCGTTCCTCGCGGACTACTGGTCGATGACGACCCGGTCGAACGTGGTCGCGGTGTAGCGGACGCGGACGTCGACGTCCTCGCCGACCTCCGGCACGCGCGCGCCGTGCGGCACGAACAGCATCGAGGCCTGCATGTGCGGGGGCTCGGCGAAGAGGCGCTGCTTGCGGTCGATGGAGTACGGCGAGCGGACGAAGCCGACCGCGTCCATGCCGCCGCGGGCCAGGCTGGCGGCGCGTGCCTTGATCGTCTGCTCGCCGGTGGGCGCCTCGAGGCCGATGCCGTGGGCCGTGCCGCCGCTGACCACCAGCACGTGGCCGGACTTGGGCGCGGTGCGGCCGCGGTAGCCGAAGGCGTCGCCCCGCTCGACCGGGTGCACGTCGAGGACCGTCGCGGTCACGCTCAGCGCGCCACGATCGCCGAGCCAGAGGCCCGTGCCGATGCGCGGGCGGAAGGCGAAGTCGCCGTACTGGCCGCGGAGGGTGGCGAGCTCGGCGTCGGTCAGGTGGCTGACCCAGACGGCCGGCGTCCCGCGGGTGGGGACCTCGGCGGCGACGAAGTCGTTCATCAGCCGGGTGACCTCGCCGAGGTGGGTGCCCTGCCCGAGCGGGAGGTGGAGCGCGAGGCCCTCGATCCGGGCGCCGGGGTGCTTGCGGAGCAGCTCACCGGCCTCCCACAGCTCGCGCGCGGCCATGCCGTGGCGACGCATCGAGGTCATCCGCTCGAGCACGATGCGGGCGCTCGGGTCGGCGTGCAGCAGGTCGCGGAGGTCGACCACGCGGCTGACCGTGTGGACCAGGCGGCGGCGGGTCGCGGGGTCGGGCAGCGGCACCCACGGGCGCCACGGGGTCAGCACCAGCAGGTCGCCGTCCCAGCGCTGCGCGACCTCGGGCAGCTCGTCGTAGGTGCCGACGGCGAGCGTGCGGACGTCGTGGCCGCGGTCGGCGAGCCACTGCGCCTTGCGGGCCAGCCGGCCGAGGGTGAAGCCGTAGCCGTTGCCCTTGGCGACCGGGACCAGCCCGGCGTGGGTCGCGGCGACCTGCTCGAGGTGGGCCCGCCAGCGCGGGCCGTCGACGGTGAGGGTGAGGCTCATGCTCGGTTCACCCCCGTCGCGCCAGGTAGAGCTGGAAGGCCTTGTAGAGCGGCCGGTTGACGGGCATGTCCCACTCGCCGGCGTACTCGACCGCCTCGCCGCCGGTGCCGACCTTGAACTGGATCAGCCCGACGTGCAGGTCGTCGGCGTCGAGGGTCTCGGTGATGCCGCGCAGGTCGTAGACGGCAGCGCCGTGGGCGATCGCGTCGCGGATCATCGCCCACTGCACGGCGTTCGAGCCGCGGACCTCGCGCTTCTCGGTGGACGAGGCGCCGTAGGAGTACCACGCGTGCTCGCCGACCCGGATCGCGATGGTCGACGCGACCAGGTCGCCGTCGTGGCGGGCCAGCCAGAGGGTGAACCGGTCGGGGGCGTCGGCGGTCAGGGCGTCGTACATGGTCTGGAAGTAGCGCAGCGGACGCGGGGTGAAGTGGTCGCGCTGGGCGGTGTGCACGTAGAGCTCGTGGAACGCCGCCAGGTCGTCGCGGCCGCCGACGGTGACCTCGACGCCCTCCTTGGCGGCCTTCTTGATGTTGCGGCGCCAGAGCTGGTTCATGCCCTTGAGCACGTCGTCCTCGGAGAGCTGGGCGCCGTCGGCGTCGCGCAGCGGGACCTGGAAGACGAACTGCGGCTGACCCGCCGCGAACCCGCCCTCGACGCCCTGGTGGCGCCACCCGAGCTCGTGCAGCTGGGCCACCGCGCGGGCACCGACCGGGTTCCGCTCGGCCGGCGGGATCTGGCTGAGCAGCGCGACCTCGGCGTCGGCGATGCCCTCCTTGACCTGCGCCGTGGTCCAGCGCCGGGTGACGACCGGCGGTCCGATCCGTACGGCGAAGGCCCCCTGCTTCCTCAGGTGCGCCACCATCGGGTCCAACCACGCGGCGAGGTCGTCGCCGGCCCAGTCGATGACCGGGCCCTCGGGCAGGTAGGCCAGGAAGCGCTTGAGCTTCGGCAGCTGCCGGTAGAGCACCAGCGCGACCCCCACCTGCACGCCTTCGTCGTCGAACCATCCGATCGACTCGCTACGCCACTCCCCCTTCACGGCCGCCCACCCGGGCGTCTGGAGGAAGCTCGCGGACGGCAGCGTGGTGAGGAAATCACGGTGCTCGGTCGGGCTGATCGGGCGCACGCTGGGCATGGGTCCGAGGCTATCGGGTGCCGCCCGGCTCCCCGAGTTGGCGGCACGAGCCGCCAGCGACGACCCCTTGAAACCGCTCCCTCCCGGTGGTTGAGGTGCGAGGAGCGCCAGCGACGAGCCTCGAAACCTCTGGGCTCGGTGCTGGGACTGGCCCGTGCCGCCGGCGCGTCAGGCGAGCGACGCGAAGATCTCCTCGAGCACGTCGAACCCCTCATCGAGGAGAGCGTCGGAGATGCTCAGCGGCGGAAGGAAGCGCAGCACGTTGCCCCAGGTGCCGCAGGTCAGCACGATCAGGCCCTGGGCGTGGGCGGCGGTCGCGACCCGCTTGGCGAGGTCGGCGTCCGGCTCGAGCGTGCCGGGGCGCACCAGCTCGACGGCGATCATCGCGCCGCGGCCGCGGACGTCGCCGATCCGCGGGTCGCGTGCCTGGAGCGCGGTCAGCCGGGCGGTGAGGCGGGCGCCGATGCCGGCGGCCCGGGCGACCAGGTCCTCGGTCTCGATGGCCTCGACGACGGCGAGCGCCGCCGCGCAGGCGACGGGGTTGCCGCCGTACGTGCCGCCGAGGCCGCCGGCGTGCGGGGCGTCCATCAGCTCGGCGCGGCCGGTGACCGCGGCGAGGGGGAGGCCGCCGGCGATGCCCTTGGCCGTCACGATCAGGTCCGGTACGACGCCCTCGTGGTCGCACGCGAACAGCTCACCGGTGCGGGCGAAGCCGGTCTGCACCTCGTCCGCGACGAAGAGCACGCCGTTCGCGCGGCACCACGCGGCCAGGGCGGGCAGGAAGCCGTCGGCCGGGACGACGAAGCCGCCCTCGCCCTGGATCGGCTCGATGACGACGGCAGCCAGGTTGGCGGCGCCGACCTGCTTGTCGATCACGTCGATCGCCCGGGCCGCGGCGGTGGCACCGTCGCAGCCGTCACGGAACGGGTAGGACATCGGCGCCCGGTAGACCTCGGCGGCGAACGGACCGAACCCGTCCTTGTAGGGCATGTTCTTCGCCGTCATCGCCATCGTGAGGTTGGTCCGCCCGTGGTAGGCGTGGTCGAAGACCACCACGGCGTCGCGCCCGGTCGCGTGGCGGGCGATCTTGACGGCGTTCTCGACCGCCTCCGCGCCCGAGTTGAAGAGCGCCGACCGCTTGGCGTGCTCGCCCGGCGTGAGCCGGTTGAGCGCCTCGCAGACCTCGACGTAGCCGTCGTAGGGCGTGACCATGAAGCAGGTGTGCGTGAACGCCGCCACCTGCCGGGCCACCGCCGCGGCGACCCGCGGGTGCGCGTTGCCGACCGTGGTCACCGCGATGCCGGAGCCGAGGTCGATCAGCGAGTTGCCGTCGACGTCGACGAGCACGCCGCCGCCGGCCGCCACGGCGTACACCGGCAGCATCACGCCGATGCCGCCGGAGACGGCGGCCTCCTTGCGGGCCTGCAGCTCGAGGGAGCGCGGGCCGGGGATCGCCGTGACGAGCCGGCGCTCCTGTGGCGGCGCGGGAGGGGTCAGGTCGGGCACGGCCGCTCCTCAGACGGTCCGGATCAGCTTCTTGTTGACGAACTCCTCCATGCCGAACCGACCGAGCTCGCGGCCGAAGCCCGAGCGCTTGATGCCGCCGAAGGGCAGCTCGGCCGCGTCGAGGCCGACGCCGTTGACGAAGACCATGCCGGCCTCGATCTGGTCGGCGACGCGCTGCGCCTGCGCGGGGTCGGCGGAGAAGACGTAGGACCCGAGGCCGTAGGGCGTGTCGTTGGCGATCCGTACGGCGTCGGCCTCGTCGCTCGCGCGGAACACCATCGCGACCGGGCCGAACAGCTCCTGCTGGTACGCCGGGTTGTCGGTCGTGATGCCCGACAGCACCCCGCTCGGGAAGAACGCGCCGTTGCGCTCGCCCTTGCTGGCCAGGCTCGCGCCGCCGGCGACCGCTGCCTCGACCTGGGTGGCGAGGTTGTCGGCGGCCGTCGCGGACGACAGCGGCGAGCTTTCGGAGGCGGCGAGGACCTTCTCGGTGAAGCGGGAGACGAAGTCGTCGTACAGCTCGTCGAGGACGATGAACCGCTTGCCGCCGTTGCAGACCTGGCCGGCGTTGTCCATGCGGGCGAAGACCGCGGCGTCGACGGTCGCGTCGAGGTCGTCGGTCGAGAGCACGATGAACGGGTCGGAGCCGCCGAGCTCGAGCACGACCTTCTTCAGGTTGCGCCCGGCGATCTCGGCGACGGCCGCGCCGGCCCGCTCGGAGCCGGTGAGCGAGACGCCCTGGATGCGCGGGTCGGCGATGACGTCGGCGATCTGCTCGTTGGTGGCGTAGATGTTGACGTAGGCACCCTCGGGGAAGCCGGCGTCACGGAAGATCTGCTCCTGCAGCGCGGCCGAGCGCGGGCACTGCGGCGCGTGCTTGAGCACGATCGTGTTGCCGGTCGTCAGGTTCGGGCCGGCGAAGCGGGCGATCTGGTAGACGGGGAAGTTCCACGGCATGATCCCGAGCAGCGGGCCGACCGGCGTCCGGCGGACCACCGCGGTGCCCTCGCCCTCGCCGAGCGCGATCTCCTCGTCGGCGAGGAAGCGCTCCGCGTTGTCGGCGTAGAACTCGTAGATCGACGCCGAGAAGTCGACCTCGCCCTCCGCGTCCTCGAGCGGCTTGCCCATCTCCTCGACCATGGCCGCGGCCAGCTCGGCCTGGCGCTCGCGGTGCAGCTCGGCGACCCGCCGGATCAGCGCGACCCGGTCGGCGAGGGCCGAGGTCCGGCCCCAGGTGGCGTACGCCGCCGCGGCCGCGTCGACCGCGGCCCTCACCTCGGCGTCGGTGGCCGTGGGGAAGGACTCGACCAGCTCCCCGGTGGCGGGGTTGCGGACGGCGTACTCGATCGGGGTGGTCATGCGGTGCTCCTGGGGGTTCGGGGAGGTTCGGGAGGTGGGGGATCAGCGGACGGCGTCGACGTCGGAGGACAGGCGCTGCGCCAGCCAGACGGGGATGATCGAGAACACGATCAGGACGACGGCCACGACGTTGACGACGGGTGCCTGGTTGGGCCGGAACATGTTGTTCAGGATCCAGATCGGCAGGGTCGTCGCGCCGTCGCCGGCGGTGAAGGTGGTCACGATGATCTCGTCGAAGCTGAGTGCGAAAGCGAGCATGCCACCGGCGAGCAAGGCCGAGCGGAGCTGCGGGAGGGTGACCAGCCGGAAGGTCGTGAACACGCCCGCGCCGAGGTCGGCGGACGCCTCCTCGAGGCTGGTGCCCATCCGGCGCAGCCGCGCCTGCACGTTGTTGAAGACCGTGACGATGCAGAAGGTCGCATGCGCGATCACGATTGTCCACAGCGTCAGGTCGATGCCGAGGATCCCGCGGAAGCCGTTGTTGAGCGCGATGCCGGTGACGACGCCCGGCAGCGCGATCGGCAGGATCACCAGCAGGTTCACGGTGTTCTTGCCGAAGAACGAGTACCGCTGCAGTGCCATCGCGAGCAGGGTGCCGAGCACCAGCGCGATGCCGGTGGCGACGGCGCCGACCTCGAGGCTGGTCAGCAGCGCGTCGCGAGCTCCGGCGCTGTGCCAGGCGCGCTGCCACCACTCGAACGTGAGGTGGTCGGGCGGCCAGGTCATCGACTCGTTGGAGTTGACCGAGTTCGCGACGACGACCAGCAGGGGCAGGTAGATCAGCGCCAGCACCCCGAAGGTGACGGCGGCCAGCAGCCGCTTGGCGGTGGTGGAGAGGGTCATCAGATGTTCTCCAGGGCGCCGGTACGCCGGATGGCGGTGAGCATGACCAGCATGACGACGATCGGGATCATCGCGATGGCAGCGGCCAGCGGCAGGTTGTTGGCCGCGCCGGCGTTCACGAAGACCAGGTTGCCGAGCATCTGGTTGGCGCCGCCGACGATGTTGACGGTGATGTAGTCGCCGAGGGTCAGCGAGAAGCTGAAGATCGCGCCGGCGACGATGCCGGGCACGAGCAGGGGCAGCACGATCGAGCGCAGCACCATCGGGCTCGGCGCGCCGAGGTCGCCGGCCGCCTCGAGCAGCGAGTCGGGGACCCGCTCGAGGGCGGCGAAGATCGGCAGGATGACGTACGGCAGCCAGATGTAGGACTGCGTGATGATCACCGCGGTCAGGCCGTAGCCCGGGGAGCCGATGCCGGACCAGTCGGCGAGGCCGCCCTCGGAGAGGACGATGCGCCAGGCGAAGACCTTCACCAGGTAGCTCGCCCACAGCGGCGTCAGCACCGCGACGACGAGCATCCGGCGCGCCCGCGGTGAGGCGACCTTGGCCATGTAGAAGGCGATCGGCAGCGCGATCGCCACGTCGATCACGGTCACCGCGAGGGCGACCGAGACCGTGCGGATCGTGACCCTTCGGTAGACGTCGCTCTCCCAGAGGGTGCGGAAGTTGTCCAGCGTCCACGTGCGGTCGATCTCGCTGCTGAGGCTGTCGACCGACCACAGCGAGGTGATCAGCAGGGCCGCGAGAGCGACGACGTAGACGAGGATCATCCAGGCGAGTGGGGCGGACAGGAGCAGGGTCAGCCGCAGCCACACCCGGCGGTGCAGCAGCCGGGAGACCGGCCGGGCAGCCGGCCCCCGCAGAGCGGGGGCCGGCGCCTTGTCGAGGACGGGGGACGGGTCGGCGACGTGACTCATGCCTGGATCACCCACCCGCGCGCGCCGGGCACGCGCCTCGCGGCGTTGGCCGCGCTCGGAAGACGGCCCGGTATGCCTTCGCACGGCCGCCTTGCGATGCACGCACCCTGCGCACGCGTGCGGGCAATCCCGTCATGAGTCACGTCGCCAGCCATGATCAGCCCTTGATCTCCGTCCAGGCCTGGGTCCACTGGGCGTAGTTGGTGCACTGGACGTCCGTACGGCCGTCGAGGCACTTCTCGACCGGCGTGCGCCAGAACCACAGCTGCTTGGCGTACTCCTCGTCACCGGCGTGGAAGGTCTCGCAGTGCTTCGGGTCGGTGGTCTTCTCGCACGCCTGCGGGCTGTTGGGGGCCTCACCGAAGTACTCGGTGGCCTGCGCGTTCGCCTCGGGGCTCAGGATGTAGTCCATCCACGCGTAGGCACAGTTCGGGCTCTTCGACTGCGACGAGAGCATCCAGGTGTCGTTCCACGCGGTCGCGCCCTCGGTGGGCAGCGTGACGTCGACGTCCTTGTTCTTGATGTTGTTCTTGATGACCTGCCAGGTCGTGCCGACCACGGAGTCACCGGTCTCGAAGGCCTGGATCTCCTTGAGGTAGTCCGACCAGTACTCACCGACGTACTGGCGCTGCACCTTGAGCAGGTCGACGGCCGCGGCGAGCTGGTCCTCGTCGAGGGCGTACGGGTTGGTGATGCCCAGGTCGGGCTGCGTCTTCATGAGGTAGAGCGCGGCGTCGGCGATGTAGATCGGCGAGTCGTACGCCGTGACCTTGCCCTTGTTCTTCTCGAGCTGGTCCTTCTCGAAGACCGCTCCCCACGAGGTGGGCGCGTCGACGTCCTTCTTGTTGAACATGAGCAGGTTGGCGCCGTAGCCGTGCGGGACGCCGTAGTTCTTGCCGTCCACCGAGTTCCACTCGGTGTCCTTGAGGAAGTCGTAGACGTTGGCGTAGTTCGGCACCAGGTCGGTGTTGATGGCCTGCGCCTCGTCCGACGCGATCAGGCGCAGCGACAGGTCGCCGGAGGCGGCGATCACGTCGTAGTCACCGGACTTGGCGAGGTTGAGCGCCTCGTCCGAGGTGCCGTAGGCCTTGCTGGTGACCTCGCAGCCCGTCTTCTTCTCGAAGGCGGAGACCCAGTCGACGTTCGGGTCGTTGCTGCCGTCCTCGACGTAGCCGGGCCACGCCAGGATCGAGACCTTGCCCTCCATCTTGCCGAGCTTCTCGACCTCGTCGGTCTTCTTGTCGTCGTCGCTGCTGCCGCAGGCGGTCAGCACGGAGACCGACACCAGGGACAGGCAGGCCAGGGCCACACGGCCGCTCCGGAAGGTGGATTTCATGGGTGTCCGCTTTCTCTAGGGATGGTGGGGACGGGAGCTTGTCGGGTCAGGGGGCTGGGGTGAGGGCGACGACGTCGGCGCGCGCGAAGCGCACCGTGACCTGCTCGCCGCGGTGGCCGCTGTCGTCGAGCGAGCCGGTCGACTGCTCGAGGGCGACGAGCTCGAGGCCGTCCTCGGTGCGCAGGTGCACGCGGTTGCCGGTGCCGAGGTAGATCGTCTCGACGACGACCGCGGGGATCCGGACCTCGCCCGCGTCGGCGGACTCGGTGTCGTTCGCCGGGGTCAGGCGCAGCCGCTCCGGTCGCAGCGCGTGCTCCGCCGCGACACCGAGCAGTCGCTGGGAGGTCTCCGCGTCGAGGAGGTTCGTCGTACCGACGAAGCCGGCGACGTACGCCGAGGACGGCTGCTCGTAGATCTCCTGCGGCGTGCCGAGCTGCTGGATCCGGCCGGCGTCGAAGACGGCGATCCGGTCGCTGAGCGTCAGCGCCTCCTCCTGGTCGTGGGTGACGAACACGAAGGTGATGCCGAGCTCGCGCTGCAGCTGCTTCAGCTCGACCTGCATCTGCTCGCGCAGCTTGAGGTCGAGGGCGCCGAGGGGCTCGTCGAGGAGCAGCACCCGCGGCTCGAGGACGATCGCCCGGGCCAGGGCGACCCGCTGGCGCTGGCCGCCGGAGAGCTGGGTCGGCCGGCGGGAGCCGAGGTGGCCGAGGCGGACCGTGTCGAGCGCCTGCTGGGCACGCTCGCGGCGCTGCTTCTTGGCCATCCCCCGCACCCGCAGCCCGTAGGCGACGTTGTCGAGGACGCTCATGTGCGGGAAGAGCGCGTAGTCCTGGAACACGGTGTGCACGTCGCGCTCGAAGGGTGCGGCCTTCGTGACGTCGACGCCGCCGAGTTCGACGGTGCCGGCGCTGGCCGACTCGAAGCCGGCGATCAGGCGCAGGACGGTGGTCTTGCCGGAGCCCGACGGGCCGAGCATCGAGAAGAACTCGCCGTCGGCGATGTCGAGGTCGACGCCGTCGACGGCGGCCACGTCACCGAAGTGCTTCTGCAGGCCGCGCAGGCGGATCGCCGTCTGCGGGGCGCCGGTGGCGGCCGGGGCGGCGGCGGGAGGCGTGGTGGCTTGGGTCACACCTAAAACATATGATCCCAGAGGTTATATGTCTAGAGTCGTCTCTGTAACGTTTCCGTGACTGCACCGCACGAGCCGCCAGGAGGGTGAGGATGAGCGCGACGTCCCGCCCCCGCTCGAGCCCGCGGCACGGCACCCGCACCCGCGGCGCGATCTTCGCCCCGCTCGAGGACGTCGGTCGCGCGGTCCGCGTCGAGCAGCGGCTCGCCGACGCGATCCGCTCCGGCGTGCTCCGCGACGGCGAACGGCTGCCCAGCGAGTCCGAGCTCGCCGCGATGCTCGGCGTCGCCACCGTCACCGCCCGCGAGGCGCTCGTCGCGCTGCGCGCCCAGGGCCTGATCAGCACGGTCCGCGGCCGCAACGGCGGCAGCTACGTCACCCGCGCCAACCTCCACGACCCCGACGCCCAGGCCGCCCGGCTGGCGGCGATGTCGCGCGTCGAGCTGCGCGACCGCGGCACGCTGCACCTGGTCATCCTCACCGGCTGCGCCGAGCTCGCCGCCGAGCTCGCCGACGAGGCCGACGTCGACCTGCTCGCCTCGCTCCTGCCCGCCGCCGACGACCACGACCCGGGCCACTGGCGCCACGCCGACGCCGAGCTGCACCTGAGCCTCGCCGCACTCAGCCAGTCGGCCCGGATGACCCGTCAGGTGGTGGCCCTCGAGGCCGACTTCGGCGCCCTGCTGCGCCAGCCGCTCGGCGATGAGGCGTTCCAGGCGTTCACGCGCACCTGCCACGAGGAGCTGCTCGCCGCGGTGCGGGCCCACGACGGAGAGGCGGCCCGGGCCGCCGTACGACGGCAGCTGGCGGGAGCGCTCGACGAGCTCGCGGTGCTGCACGCGTCGTACCGGTAGAGGTCATCGAGGGTGGAGTTCCTTGACATGCGGCCGGACGTGCCGTTCGGTAGCCGAGGGGAACCGGTCCGGCTGGGCCCCGGAAGGAGTGTGTCCATGGGGTCGATGGTGATCGAGGGGGCGAGCGGCTCGGCGTCGCCGGAAGCACTCGCCTGTGCCCGCGAGGTGGAGGCCTACTTCACCGGTGTCATCGAGGCGCTCGACGTGCTCCGCGCCGGCCTCGACGAGGTCTGCCGGCGTCCCGTGCTGCCCGCGGCCGACCTGGTCGCCGCCGCACACCCGCTGACCCGCGACCTGCTCGCCGGGCTCCCCCTCTTCGGCGGCGGCTTCGTCGCCGCGCCCGGCTTCCTGGCCGACCACCACCTCTACCTCGCCTGGTGGCAGGGCGAGGAGCACCAGCTGCTGGCCCAGTCGACGGTCTCCGGCTCGGGCGACCCCGTCGACTACAGCCGGGTCGAGTGGTACCGCATCCCCGCCGAGTCCGGGCGTCCGCACGTCACCGGCCCGTTCGTCGACTACGTCTGCAGCGACGAGTACATGCTCACCACGACCATCCCGGTGGAGGTCGACGGCCGCATGGTCGGCGTCGTCGGCGCCGACACCCTGCTCGACACCTTCGAGTCGCTGATGCTCGACGCGGTCCGCGACGCCGGGGCGACCGTGGTCAACCAGAACTTCCGGGTCGTGCTGTCCGCCGACCCGCGGGTGCCCACCGGGCGGCTGGTCTCTCCCGAGCAGCGGGGGACGTCGATCCCCTGTGGCGACCTGCCGTTCAGCGTGCTCGTCTGACGCGTCCGGGGGTCCTCGTGCGGGGGCTCCTGGGGCGGCCGCGCGGTAGCCGACCGACCCCCGGCGTCAAGGCGCTCGCTTCGCTCGCCCGCTTC
>NZ_LMIT01000016.1:211218-277055 GCF_001428825.1 Nocardioides sp. Root240
GTGTCGGCGCGGACTTCGTCCGCGCCGCCGCTGACGCGGCCGCCCAGCGGGTGATGGTCTGTTGCGCGCGCTGACCCCCTCGATTGGTCACAGACCGCAGAAAAATCTGCCAAAAACCTGCGGTATGTGCCCACTCGAGGGGGTGTGCGCGAGCGCCGGACAGCCGCGCCGTTGCTGCAGCTTGTGAACGGGACCACCCGTCCACCGCAGCCTTGACGGCGAGCTTTCGGAGCCCGAACCGCGACCGTGCCTGAGCCGGACCGAACCGCGGTCTCAGACCCGCTCGCGCAGCCAGGCGAAGTCGGCGACGTGCTCGGTGGCGCCGCCAGGCGTCTCGCACACCACCGGCGCCTTCGCGTCCCGCACCACCTGCGCCAGCAGGTCCGGGTCGATCTGGCCCGCGCCGAAGTTGGCGTGCCGGTCGGCGCCCGAGTCGAAGGCGTCGCGGCTGTCGTTGGCGTGCACCAGGTCGATCCGCCCGGTGATCGCGAGGACGTCGTCGACGATCGTCTCCAGCGCGTTGCCGCCCGCGTGGGCGTGGCAGGTGTCGAGGCAGAAGCCGACCATGTCGGAGCCCTCGGCGCTGGAGATCGCGTCCCAGGTGCCCTTGATCCGGTCGAGGTAGCGGGTCATCGCGTTCGTGCCGCCGGCGGTGTTCTCGATCAGCAGCGGCACCTTGATGTCGGTCGCCTCGACGGCCTTGCGCCAGTTGTCGAAGCCCTTCGCCGGGTCGTCCTCATCGGTCACGTGGCCGCCGTGGACGATCAGGCCCTTGGCGCCGAGCTCGGCCGCGGCGTCCATGTGCTGCTGCAGGAGCTTGCGGCTGGGGATCCGCTGCCGGTTGTTGGTCGTCGCCACGTTGATCAGGTACGGCGCGTGCACGTAGAGGTCCACCCCCGCCGACTCGGCGGCTGCGCGCAGGGCGGCCGGGCCGCCGTCGTAGGAGAGGACGGGGCCCTTGTAGGACTGCGGGTTGCCGAGGAAGAACTGCACGAGCGGGGCGTTGCGGGCGAGTGCCTCGCCGATCGGGTCGGTCTGGTCGACGTGGGCACCGATGCGCAGCTCGCTCATGGCGTCCACTGTAGGGAGGCGCGGGGACAGTCCGGTCAGCCGGTGGAGCGGCGCAGCCGCCGCCGAAGGGCCGCACGCTCCACCGGCCCGAGGCCGTCGACCACGCCGAGGAGGCGCGCCAGCTGCTCGAACGCCGCGAACGCGCTCGCGGCGCCCTCGGGATCGACGCCGTCGTACAGCTCCAGGCCGACGAAGGAGGCGCTGACGGCCCGGGCGAGGCCGGGTACGTCGACCAGCCCCGCCAGCGGCCCCGAGCCCAGCAACCGCTCGAGCACCACCTGGACCTCGGTCGCCCACAGCGCCAGGCCGGCGGCCGTCGCCGGGCCGAGGGAGGCGTGGGAGGAGGACCCGGCGAGCAGCTGGCCGAGCAGCGCGACGTTGCCGGCGTCCTGCTCGTGGGCGTGGATGGCGCGGGCCACGGCGATGAGACCGCTGAAGTCCGTGACCTCGGCGAGAGCCGCGCGGTGCGCCTCGATCCGCTGCCTCGCGCCGTGGTCGCACGCCGCCGCGAGCAGCTCGTCGACCGAGCCGAAGTGGTAGAAGACCAGCGCCTGGTTGACCCCCGCCTCCGTGGCGATGGCCCGGGCGGAGGCCTTCGCGATGCCCTGGTCGACCACGACGCGCAGGCAGGCGTCGAGCAGCTTCTCGCGGGTCGGGGTGGCCACGCAGTGATCGTGCCCCATCTTGAGCGTCCGCTCAATCCATGACACAGTTTGAGCGACCGCTCAAGACCGGAGGAACCGATGTCGCGTCACGGACCGAACACCCCGGGGGTGGCGGGTTACCTCCTGGCCGCGCTGATCGCGGACGTGCTGTTCGCCGCAGGCCTGTACCTGCCCGTGCTCGCCGACGAGACCGTGACCTGGCAGGACGCCCTCTTCTGGGCGTTCCTGCTCGCCTTCTTCGTCACCCTGTACGCGGTGCCTTTCGCCGCCCTCGGCCTGCTGGCCGTGCACGTCGCCTGCGTCCGGGTTCCTGCCCAGTGGGTGCACGTCTTGGCGGCCGGCGTCGCGGGCCTGCTCCCGATGGCGGTCTCCAGCGTTATGACGCAGCAGTGGGAGGTCGTGCCGTTCGCGGGGGTTCCGGTCGCCACCGCGCTGGGGAGGTGGGCTGTCGTCCCGTTGGTCCGGCAGCGTCGCGATTCGGCGGGTCTGCGTGCGACGGGTTAACCTCTCCTGTCCGGTGCCTCGCGGCGCCGTACACCTGTCTGCCCGGGCCGAACCGGTGCGGACTTGCAAGGCCCTCCTGCCGCGGAAAGTCCGTGGCCGTCAGTCCAGAGGAGGTGGAGACCGCTTTGCGCAACTACGAAGTCGTGGTCATCCTCGACCCGAGCCTCGACGAGCGGACGGTTCAGCCGTCGCTCGACAAGTACCTGAACGTCGTCCGCAATGACGGCGGCACCGTCGACAACGTCGACGTGTGGGGCAAGCGCCGTCTGGCGTACGAGATCAAGAAGAACGCCGAGGGCATCTACGCGATCATCAAGCTGACCGCGGCGCCGGCGACGGTCGACGAGCTCGACCGCCAGCTGACCCTCAACGAGTCCGTGCTTCGGACGAAGGTCCTGCGCCCCACCGTCTGAGACGGTCTCGTGCCTGTGGATCACGACTGTTCAATGTCGGACCCACGGGACACGATGGGGGCCGTTGCCCGGGACTGACCCGGGCGGGCCACTCGAATCCACTCACAGGAGACCACCATGGCTGGCGACACCGTCATCACCGTTATCGGCAACCTGACCGACGACCCGGAGCTTCGCTTCACCCCGTCGGGCGCTGCGGTTGCCAATTTCACGGTGGCGTCGACCCCGCGGCAGTTCGACCGCCAGACCAACGAGTGGAAGGACGGGGAGACCCTGTTCCTTCGCTGCTCGATCTGGCGCCAGGCGGCCGAGAACGTCGCCGAGTCCCTCCAGAAGGGCATGCGCGTCATCGCGCAGGGCCGTCTGGTGTCGCGGTCCTACGAGGACCGTGAGGGCCAGAAGCGCACGGTCAACGAGCTGCAGGTCGACGAGGTCGGCCCGTCGCTGACCTGGGCCACGGCCAAGGTCACCCGCGCCAACCGCTCCGGCGGTGGCGGCGGTGGTGGCTACGGCGGTGGTGGCAACCAGGGTGGCGGCCAGGGCGGCTTCGGCGGCGGTGGCGGCCAGGGTGGCGGCGCACGTCCGGCGGGCGGAGACCCGTGGGGCGGCCAGCCGTCCGGTGGATCCAACAGCGGTGGCGGCGCGCCGGCCGGTGACCCCTGGGCTGCGCCCGGTGTCTCCGGTGGCGACGAGCCCCCGTTCTGAGCAACAACACATCAACCATTCCGGCCGCCGTTGACTGACGCGGCCGGGCTCTGAGGAGGAGCACCACAATGGCGAAGGCAGTCGTCCGCAAGCCGAAGAAGAAGGTTTGCCAGTTCTGCAAGGAGAAGGCCACCGGTGTCGACTACAAGGACACCGCCCTTCTGAAGAAGTTCATCTCCGACCGCGGCAAGATCCGCGCCCGTCGGGTGACCGGCAACTGCGTGCAGCACCAGCGTGACATCGCCATCGCGGTGAAGAACGCCCGTGAGGTCGCGCTGCTGCCCTACACCTCCGCTGGCCGCTGAGCCCGACGGTAGAGAAGGAGAGCTGAACTCATGAAGATCATCCTGACCCAGGAGGTCGAGAACCTCGGCGCCGCTGGTGACGTGGTGGAGGTCAAGGACGGCTACGGCCGCAACTACCTCATCCCCCGCGGCTTCGCGATCCGTTGGACGCGTGGCGCGCAGGCCCAGGCCGACTCGATCACGGCCGCCCGTGCCTCCCGCGCGGTGCGCGACGAGGCGCACGCCGCCGAGATCAAGGCCAAGCTCGAGGGTGCCCCTGTCGACGTGAAGGTGAAGGCGGGCCAGGGCGGCCGTCTGTTCGGTGCGGTCACCCCCGCCGACATCGCCGCCGCGCTCGGCGAGGCTGCCGGCGAGTCGATCGACAAGCGCACCATCGTGCTCGGCAACCCGATCAAGTCGCTGGGCAACCACGCGGTCTCGGTCAAGCTGCACGACGAGGTCTCCGTCGCGGTGACGCTCAACGTCATCCCGGCCTGACACAACGCGTCAGACACAGTCGGCGTGGCCGGTCCCTCCGGGGGCCGGCCACGTGGCAATTTTGGGCGGTACTTCCCCAACCCAAGGAGTCCCTGATGCGACTGCGTCGCCTCGCGCCCGCTGCCGTCCTGCTGCTCGTCCCGGTCCTCGCGGCCTGCGGCGACGACAAGGAGCCGGCCGCCGGCACCGACGACCCGACCTCGGAGGCGCCCACCACGTCGGACGCCCCGACCACGCCCGCCTCAACGCCGGCGGCCACCGAGACCACCTCGGCGCCCACCGAGGAGCCGCCCGCCGCCGTCGCCGCGTGCGACCTGATCACCGCCGGCGACGTCGGCAAGGTGATGGGCGTCAGCTTCACGGCCGGCAGCCCGGACACCGAGGACGAGAAGGAGGGCGCCGTGTCGTGGACCGCCTCCGAGTGCTCGTTCGAGGCGAAGGACCTGGTCGAGGTCTCCGTGCGCGTCGCCGAGCCGGCGGCGTTCGCGTCGGGCAAGGTCCAGTGCCCGATGCCCGCCGAGGGCGACGGCAGCGTCGAGCCCCGCGACGTCGCGGGCGCGACCGAGGCCTGGTGGAAGATCAGCCCGCCGCCGAACTTCGAGGGCATCGTCCGGGCCTGCTCGACCGACGCCCTGGTGGAGGTCGACCTCGACTACGAGGACGGCGTCGACTACGACGGCGACCCGGGGGAGCAGGCCTCGCAGCTGGCGGCCTTCGTGCTGGCCAACCTGCAGGCCTGACACCGGGACAGCATCCGGGCCAGCACGTCAGTCGGCGGGTGCCTCGAGCTCCGGCTCCGGGGCGCCCGCCCACGCCCGTCCACTGAACACGAAGCAGAGGATCACCAGCGCGATCTGCACGGCCTGTGCGGCGACCTCGCCCGCCGTACCGACGCCGTCGAGGTCGGCACCGAACGCCAGCGGCGGGGCCGCGATCACGAAGAGCAGCACCAACCCGGCGATGCTGAAGCTGCTCGCGCCGGCGGTGGCGCGCGCCCGGAGCGCGGCCTGGCTCAGCTCGTGGCAGAGCAGCGCGAAGAACGCGAAGCGGGGCACGTCGGCCGACCAGCCCAGCGACGGGTCGGTCTCCAGCCACCGTGCGACCGCCGGCACCACCATCGCGACCGACACGACCAGCGCGAGCGCGCCCACGAAGCGCAGGGTCGGGAGCCGGCGCGGGTCGAGGGAGGGGCCGAGCCCGTGCAGGCCGACCAGCACGAGGAACCAGCCCAGCGGGTCGGGGAGCGGGTCGAAGGTGCCGGGCGCCGCGTCCGCGGGGCCGAGGGCGAGCAGGACCAGCCCGAGGGCGACCGCCTGCAGCGGCTTCACGCGCCGGCTCCGGTGACGAGCCAGGCGTCGCTGCGCGCGCGTCGTACCAGGGTGAGGAGGCGCCCGCCCATGAACAGCGCGCCGAACACGGCCCACACCCCGGTCAGGCCTGCACCCAGCGCACTCGTCAGCAGCACGAGCGGAGCGTAGCCGCCCAGGACGGCGAGCCCGGCGAGAGCCAGGTACCGGCCGTCACCGGCGCCGATCAGCACGCCGTCGAGCACGAACACGACACCTGCCGCCGGCTGGGCGAGCGCGGCGACGAGGAGGACCGGGACCAGGGCGTCGCGGACCGCCCCGTCGGGCGTGAACAGGGCGCCCAGCCACGGGCTGCTCGCCGCGAGCAGGAGGCCGGTCACGATGCCGCTCCGGATCCCCCAGCCCACCATCCGCCCGGTCACGGCCCGGGTGGCGGCGACGTCGCCGGCGCCGAGGTGGCGACCGGTGATCGCCTGGGCGGCGATCGCGATCGCGTCGAGGACGTAGGCGAGGAAGCCCCAGATCGTGAACGCCAGCTGGTGGGTCGCGATCGGTACGGCGTCGTCCGCGCCGGACGCCTCGCCGGCGGCCAGCACCACCGCCCAGGTGGTGACGAGCAGCGCGGCACGCAGCGTGAGCGTCCGCACCAGCAGGGGGACGCCGGCCCGGCCCGCCGCACGGATGCCGGCCGGGTGGGGTCGCAGCGGCGCGCCCTCGCGGCGGGCGGCGCGCACCACCGCGGCGACGAGCGCCACCGCCATGCCGACCTGCGCGAGCACCGAGCCGAGCGCCGAGCCGGCCAGCTCGAGGCGCGGGGCCGGGCCGGCGCCGTACACGAGGGTGAGGTTGAGGGCGAGGTTGGCGGCGTTGCCGACGACAGCGACGACCAACGGTGTGCGGGTGTCCTGCAGCCCGCGGAGCACGCCGGTGCTGGCGAGCACGAGGAGCAGGGGCGTGATGCCGGCGCCGGCGATGCGGAGGTACTCGGTGGCGGCGTCCTCGACGCCCGCCGACGCACCGAACACGGTGACCAGCGGTCCGGCGAGCAGGCTGGTGCCGAGGGTGACCGGGACGCCGATCGCGACCGCGAGCCAGAGCCCGTCGATCCCCTGCTCGAGGGCGGCGCGGCGGTGGCCGGCGCCGAGCTGGCGGGCCACGCCGGCCGTGGTGCCGTAGGCGAGGAAGATGCACAGCCCGACCACGGTCGTCAGGACCGTGCCGGCGAGACCGAGGCCGGCCAGCTCGCGGGTGCCGAGGTGCCCGACGACGGCGGCGTCGCCGAGCAGGAACAGCGGCTCGGCGACCAGGGCGAGGAAGGCGGGGACGGCGAGCCGGGCGATCTCGCGGTCGAGGGCGCGGCTGCTCATCGGTGGGTCCGGTACGTGAGGCTCAGGGTGAGGTCAAGGGTCGGTGGAAAACTCGTGACCAGTTGTGGATATGCATGCTCAGGGGGCGGTGCACAAGACCCTGTCCGGGGGGACCGGTCGTGGCGGGACGATGACGACGAGGTGAACGGAATCAACGGCCAGGAATTTCCACTCCACACCTGTGGGCGAACGTTTGTGCAGGTCAGAGGCCTGTTCGGAGTGATCCCGACCAGTGCTTCCACAGCTTCCTCCCCAGCCCGTGCACACGCTCTCCGCGTGTCGTCCACGTGTTCGCCCCGGTTATCCCCAAGCCTTGTGGATAAACCACTCGCGCTGGCTTCCGCGCGCGTCGTTCCGGCCTCTAGGTTCGGTGCGCGAGGAGTTGGGTCGGACCCCCTCGGCACGATGGTCACCGTACGACGCCCCCCGGCGCCTTCCGCAGGCGCCGTCCGCGACCGAGTCAGGAGATGCCAGGCCCGTGAGCCTCACCGACGACGCGCCGAGCTGGACCGCGGAGCCCCCGGAGCAGTGGGGCGACGGGCCCGCGGCGTACGCGCCCGGCGAGGCGCCCTCCGGTGGCGCCGGCGGCCGGATGCCTCCGCAGGACCTCGCGGCCGAGCAGTCGGTGCTCGGCGCGATGCTGATCTCCAAGGACGCGATCGCTGACGTCGTCGAGGTCATCCGCGGCGTCGACTACTACCGGCCGGCCCACGAGGAGATCCACGAGGCGATCCTCGACCTGTTCGGTCGCGGCGAGCCCGCCGACATGGTGACCGTCGCCGGTGAGCTGCAGCGGCGTGGCCAGCTGCAGAAGATCGGCGGGGCGTCGTACCTCCACACCCTCGCGGCCAACGTCCCGATCGCGGCCAACGCCGGCTTCTACGCCGAGATCGTCTACGAGAAGGCGATCCTGCGCCGCCTGGTCGACGCCGGCACCAAGATCGTCCAGATCAGCTATGCCGGCGAGGGCGAGGTCGACGGCATCGTCAACGAGGCGCAGTCGGAGATCTACAAGGTCACCGACCGCAACAAGTCCGAGGACTACGCCCCGCTGAGCGACATCATGGACTCGGTCCTCGACGAGATCGAGGCCATCGAGAACCGTGAGCAGGGCATCTACGGCGTCCCGACCGGCTTCGCCGACTTCGACGACCTGACCAACGGCTTCCACAAGGGCCAGATGATCGTCGTCGCCGCCCGTCCCGCGATGGGCAAGTCGACCCTCGCCCTCGACTTCTGCCGCGCGGCCGCGATCCACAACAACCTGACCGCCGCCTTCTTCAGCCTCGAGATGACGCGCGCCGAGATCGTGATGCGTCTGCTCTCGGCCGAGGCGCGGATCCCGCTCAACCACATCCGCAACGGCAAGATGGGCACCGAGGAGTGGGACCGTCTCGCGCGCCACGTCGCCAAGGTGTCGGCCGCGCCGATGTTCATCGACGACTCGCCCAACATGACGATGACCGAGATCCGGGCCAAGGCCCGCCGGCTCAAGCAGAAGCACGACCTGCGCCTCATGGTCATCGACTACCTCCAGCTGATGAGCTCCGGCAAGAAGGTCGAGTCCCGTCAGCTCGAGGTCTCCGAGTTCTCCCGCCAGATCAAGCTCCTCGCCAAGGAGCTCGAGATCCCGGTGATCGCGCTCTCCCAGCTCAACCGCGGTCCCGAGCAGCGCGCCGACAAGCGCCCCGCCGTCAGCGACCTGCGCGAGTCCGGCTCCATCGAGCAGGACGCCGACATGGTCGTCCTGCTCCACCGCGACGACGTCTACGAGAAGGAGTCGACCCGCCCCGGCGAGGCCGACCTGATCGTCGCCAAGCACCGCAACGGCGCGACTCGCGACATCGTCGTGGCCTTCCAGGGCCACTACAGCCGGTTCGTCGACATGGCGCACTGACGCAGGAGGGCTGTTTGTCGAGATGCAGCGAACTTTGACCTTGCCTACGACAAGTTTGACTTCTCCGATTACGTCAACCCCGGCGCCTGTGGAGGGCGGCATTGACAGGGCATCGCGACCAGTCGACCTCGGCGGAGCTCCGGCAGAATTTGTAATTACGATGGTGGGATTCATCGCTGGCACTCGTCGGTGGTGAGTGCCAGAATAAGGACCCAGGGCACGGCGTGACCTGGGACAAATGGAGGGAAAAGAAGGTTGGGACGAGCGCTCCAACGCTCGTCCCAACCCAGAGGCAACTACGTCGCCTTCATGCAATCGAAAGCGTAGAGCCTCTGGGCCGATCACCCCGCTCGGGGTCCAACCAGAGGAACAAACCATGACCAACTCTCACCGTTGCAAGGTGAAGCTCATCGGCCGCTCGTGCGACCACGATCTCTGTGTACCGCTCACTCGGGCCGTCCCGCCCGAGCTTCGCTGCGTCGACGCTGACCCTGCCGGCTACGGCGGCGGGGGTGGCGCAACTTGTGGGTGCCGCGTGCCCGAGCACCTGCCGGAGGTTGTCGAGCGCGAGCTCCGCGGCAACCTGCAGGACTCCCGGCGCCGCGGCTATGTACTCGTCCCGGCGGCCTGACCCGCGCGAAACCGGTCTTCCGCGCCAGCTCCTCCAGCGAGGCGCCGCGCTCTGCGTGGCAGTGCCAGTTTTCTGATTCGTGGCTGATCTGTCGGGCGCGGCACCTAGCCTGATCTCCGCCGTTCAGGGTGTGAAGGAGTGACAAGTGGAGACGACGCAGGGGCTGTCGCGGAAGCAGCTAGTGGCGGCTGCGGTCGAGCGTTGGGCGAAGGACCTCGTCGATACAGGCAAGCGCAATCCGCTTCTCTACTACCGGCCTCTGCAGGCAGGAACCCTGTCGCTCGATCACGCGGACGCGGCGGCGTTGACGGCGTTCCTCGCGGGGAGCCAGATCAAGCTCTCGGCCTTGTTCCCGACGCTGACAGCTTCCGCCGATTCGCTCAGGCGCATCCGGACGATCCGCAAGAAGGTCCTCACGCTCGAGGAGGAACGCGGCATCCAGACCGGCTACCTCGCGATCGGTATGGCGACGTGGACCGAGGAAGGAGCCGCCGCGACAGAGCGAGCACCTGCCGCCCCGATCCTGTTGCGGGAGATCTGGATCAAGCCGCGCAGTGCGTCCGAGAGCGACTTTGACCTGACGCTGGCAGAGGAGGCTGAGTACAACCCGGTCCTGCTCCACTACCTCCACGAACGCTTCGGGTCAGCCGTCGACTTGAGTGGCCTGCCGGAGGACCCAGACGAGAAGAGCTGGGATGGCATCGCGGACTCCTTCGCGGCACTCGAGTCGGCATGCGCCCAGGTCCCAGGCTTCGCGACCGAGCGGACGCTAGCGGTCGGCAGCTTCGCCTACCAGAAGCTCCCGATGGTCAACGACCTCAAGGCGGACATCGAGCTGCTGCTCGAGTCAGACGTCATCGCCGCGCTGGCCGGCGACGCCGAAGCGCAGGCCGCGCTTCGAGGAAACCCGGGCGCCGCGGACTCGCTCGAGCCATCCCGACCCGACCACACACCACCGGCGGACGAGTTCCTCGTGCTCGACGCCGACTCGTCGCAGAACTACGCGATCAACGCCGCGTTCGGCGGCAGTCACGTCGTCGTCAAGGGCCCGCCCGGCACGGGCAAGAGTCAGACGATCACCAACCTGATCGCCGGGTTGATGGCGCGCGGCAAGCGCGTCTTGTTCGTCGCGGAGAAGCGCGCCGCCATCGACGCCGTGCTCGGCCGTCTCGGCGGCGCCGACCTGGACACATGGGTCATGGACCTTCACGACGGGCTGTCGAACCGACGACGGGTCGCCCAGCAGCTCTCCGAGACCCTCGAGCGCGCTTCCCGTACGGGCGTCCCTGACGTGGCCGCGCTCCATCGTGAGTTGGTTGCCAGCCGCGATCGGCTGATCAACCACTCGGACATGATGCACCGCCCACGGGAGCCCTGGGGCTTCAGCGTCTACGACCTCCAGGCACTCCGCCTCCAGGTCGGCGACATCAAGCCGAGCTTCCGGTTCCGTGGCGCCCGGCTGACGGCCGCGACGCCAGAGATGGTCGAAAACGGCATCGCTGTCTTGACCGAGTACGCCGAGCTCGACGGGCTCAAGGCCGCGGAGGCGGGTGCGTGGTCCGGCGCGCAGGTCGACACAGCCGACCAGGCACGGCATGCCATTGAGATCGTGCGCCAACTTCGCGATCACACCGTGCCCGTTGCAGGGACGAAGCTGAATTCGCTCGTCGAGACCCTGGGTCTGCGCCGGCCGACCTCTGTCGACCAGTGGGGTGGCCTCCTCGATCTCGTGAACCAGGTAGCGGCTCTTCGCCAACACCTCGCCGAGGGAGCGTTCGGCGAGGGACAGGAAGCGCTTCTTGCGGCGACGGCAACGCGTCGCTGGCGTAAGGAGCGCGGTGTCACGATGCCGTGGGGCGAGCGCCGCCGCGCGGTCAAGGCTGCGAAGGTGCTCGCTGTTGGTGGCAAGCCGAGCAAGACCGATCTTCACGCCAAGCTCGCTCACGCGATCGAGCTCACCGCCGCTTGGCGATCGGCCTCGGTGGACGGCGGAACGCCTCGGCTTCCCGCTGACCTTGCCGGCACGCATCAGCAGCTTGAGCAGCTCACGACCGAACTGCGCGGGCTCGGAGCATTCATCGCGTCCGGTGACCTCGGCGCACTCGACCCCACCACGTCGCTCCCGCAGCGACTTGACGCCCTGGTTCGCGACCAGACTCAACTGTCGAAGTTGCCCCGCCTGCGCGAGCTGCACCGAAAGATCAGCGACCTCGGCCTCGATGCCTTCGCGGGCGAATGCCGCAGTCGTGAGATCCAGCCCCACGCCGTACGTCCACTGCTCGAGTCAGCCTGGCTCGACTCGATCCTCGAAGAGATCGCACTGACCGACCCCAGCTACGGGGCGTTCCAGGGCACAACCCTCAACCGCGCGGTCGACACTTTCCAGACCGCCGACACCCAGCACATCCAGTCCGCCGGCGCACGGGTACAGCGGAAGGCCGCCGAGGCTCTCTACGCCGCGCTGGACGCCCACCCGGAACAGACGCTGCTGATCCGCAAGCAGGCCAACCTCAAACGCCGGCACATGCCGATGCGGGAGCTGCTCGAGCAGGCCGGCGACGTGCTTCTCGCAGCCAAGCCCTGCTGGGCGATGTCCCCGTTGGTCGTCAGTCAGGTGCTGCCGATGCGGCGCATGTTCGACGTCGTGATCTTCGACGAGGCCAGCCAGATCCCACCGGCAGATGCGATCCCGTCTATCGCGCGAGGGCACAAGCTCGTTGTCGCCGGTGACGAGCGCCAACTTCCCCCGACGGCATTCTTCGGCAGCACTGTCGATGACGGAGACGAGGATGAGGACACCGAGAACGTCACGCTCACCAGCGGCTTCGAATCGATCCTCGACGCCCTGGCGCCGCTGATCTCGATCAGGAACCTGCAGTGGCATTACCGGAGCCGCGACGAGAAGCTCATCGCGTTCAGCAACGTGCACATCTATGACTCCTCCCTCACGACCTTCCCCGGCGCGCAGCAAGACGGCGTCCTCAAGCACGTCCACGTGCCCTGGACACCCGGAGCAGGCGGCGTCGCCGGCTCCACCAGCGCCGAGGTAGAGAAGGTTGTCGACCTCATCATCGACCATGCAGAGAACCGTCCTGAAGAGTCGCTCGGCGTCATCGCGATGGGCATCAAGCACGCCGACCGCATCGACGCAGCGGTCCGTGAACGCCTACGGGATCGCAGCGACCTCGAATCCTTCTTCTCCGAGGCCCAGGAGGAGCGGTTCTTCGTCAAGAACCTCGAACGGGTCCAGGGCGACGAGCGCGACGCGATCATCATGTCGGTCGGCTACGGGAAGAGCGCGGATGGCCGCATGCTCTACCGATTCGGGCCCATCAACACTCAAGGCGGAGAACGGCGCCTCAACGTCGCTGTTTCTCGAGCGAAGAGACGCATGACGCTGGTCTCGTCGTTCGCTTCCGCGGACCTGGACCCGAACAAGCTCAACGCACGCGGCGCTGAATTGCTCGGAGCGTACGTGTCCTTCATGGAGTCCGGCGGCACCGACCTCGGTTCCATTGCAATCCCGCCGCCGCGCCTCAACGCCTTCGAGCAGGACATCCGCGACCGACTGACCCAGGCCGGCCTCACCCTCACCCCACAATTCGGTGTGTCCGGCTATCGCATCGACTTCGTCGCCTCTTACCCCGAAAAGCCCGGCCAATACGTCCTCGCGATCGAGGCTGACGGCGCGAGCTACCACTCCTCGGCCACCGCCCGAGATCGCGACCGACTCCGCCAGGAACACCTCGAACGACTCGGCTGGCGCTTCCACCGGATCTGGTCCACCGACTGGTTCCGCAACCCTCAAGCCGAGGTCGACCGCGTCCTCCAGGCATTCAACGCCGCCGTCGAGGCTGCCGACAGGGGCGAGGTCACCGGTCGCCGCACCCACGCGATCGCGCCACCAGCCGCGGTGGAGCCGGCGACGGTGCAGCCGACCAGGACCCTGCCGAAGCCGAAGATCTGGTTCGGCCAGCCCATCACGACCTACAGCCGGTCCGACCTCGTCGCCGTAGTCCGCTGGATCCAGAGCGACGGGCTGCTGCGGACCGAGGAAGATCTTATTCGCGACGCGATGGAAGAGCTCGGGTGGCGACGGCGCGGTTCTCGCATCGATGCAGGACTCCGCGACGCGATCGATGCGGCAAGACGCTGAGCGGCCAGATGGGTTCTAGAACCGTCCGAATTTGTCGGCCCCTGCTGGAACAGTGCTGACCATGGGATTCATGGACCGGTTCCGCAAGCAGGAGACGACGCCCGGGCCCGCGCAGGCGGCGGTGCAGCTCGACCAGCCGCGCTTCGCGGTCATTGACATCGAGACCACCGGATTGACGCCACAGCTGGACCGCATCCTCGAGATCGCAGTCGTCACCACGGATCCTTGGGGCCGCGTCCTGGGCGAGTGGTCGACCCGGATCAATCCCGAGGGATTGGTCGGAGCCACCCATATCCACGGCATCACCGAGGCGGACGTCGCAGGAGCGCCTGTCTTCCGTGACGTCATCGCGGCACTCACCCAGCAACTCGCCGGTGCGGCCCTTGTTGCTCACAACGCCGAGTTCGATCTCGCGTTCGTCCGCGAGGAGTTCCGACGCGCCGGCTGGGATATGCCGCTCGCGCCGTCGCTGTGCACCCTCCGTGCCTCCGAGTACCACCTGCCCAACCTTGACCGACGCCGTCTCGCTGACTGCTGCTGGGCTGTCGGGACACCGTTGACGGGCGCTCACTCCGCGCTGGGTGACGCGCGCGCGACCGCCGTTCTCCTTGCCGCGTTCATGCACCCGCACCTCGGCGCCGTTCCGCTGGCCGAGCACGTGTCTCTCCCCGAGCGGGCCATGCACGTCCGTTGGCCCGCGGCGCCCAACGGCGCCGTCGTTCGTGACGTCGCCATGCCGCGAAAGGCCGAGGCGGCCTACAGACCATCTACGCCGCCACCGGCATCCACCGCGCCTGAAGCACTCGTCGCGATGGTCGATCGGTTCTCGTTGCTCGACGCCCTCGCGATGGGAGCTCCGGAGAACGGCATGGCATACCTCGAGACCCTCGCGGAAGCACTCGAAGACGGCGAGATCTCCGACGACGAAGCGGCCGCACTGGCTGACGTCGCAGAGACGATGGCCCTCAGCGCCGAGGACGTCACTGTCGCCAATGAAGCCTTCGTCCAGGCGCTCGCGATCGAGGCACTCGACGACGGCAAGGTGTCCCGCGCCGAGAAGGCCGAACTGCTGCGCGTCGCAGACATCCTCAACGTCAACCCGAAGCTCCTTCCGACGCTGCTCGGCAAGGCTGAGGCCGCCCGCGAACAGCGCATGAGTGAGGGCCTCGCTCCGCTTCCCGATGACTGGTCCCTCGGTGAACCGCTCCGGGTCGGCGACAAGGTGGTCTTCACCGGCTGCGCCGCCTTCGACCGACCGGCCATGGAACAGCGAGCCGAATCGCTCGGTGTTCTGGTCATTGGCTCGATGTCGCCAAGGGTCGCCCTCCTGGTCAGTGACGGCACCATGGACGGCGGCAAGGCCGGTCGAGCACGTGAACTCGGAGCGCGCGTGGTGCATCCGAATGACTTCCGCATCCTGCTCGACCACCTCCAGCCGGCGCAGCAGCGCGAGATCAAGGCTCCGCCCGAGCCGCGGACCGCCGCGCAGCCGAAGGCGCTCGCCTCGGTGCTGGTCAATTTGCCCGAAGGTGTCGCGCCAGTCGACGTTCGTGAGTGGGGACGGCAGAACGGCTGGGAGGTCGGTGTGCGCGGCAGGCTGAATCGTGATTTGCTAGCGGCTTTCGTGGCGGCGCGTGAGGCTGCTGCTGGCCAGTCGGCATCGGGGAACTAACCCAATGGACAAACGGTCCTTGCCAACGGATCCGAAGAGCCCGGCCCGGACGCCGCCCGCGCTGGCCTGGGGGCGAGAGGCAGCTGACCTGGACCACGACCACGTCGCGAAGCTCTGTACCTGTCCGTCCCGAGGGATCTGATGACCACTTCTTCAACTTCCGAGCCGCGCTGGCACGACGACCCGATCACCGACGCTGGGGAGGACCGGTTCCAGCGCGCCGATTTCGCCAATCACTGGGCCCAGCTCATCAGAAGGGAGCACCAGCCTGGTTCGAGCATCGTCTACGGACTCACCGGCGCCTGGGGTAGCGGCAAGTCCTCGGTCCTCAACCTGATCGCCAACGCGTTGGCGGCCGACGCCTCAGAGTGGGCCGTTGTCTACTTCACCCCATGGTCGACCAGTGACCCAGACTCGCTGCTCGCTGAGTTCTATGTCGCGTTGAGTAGCGCGCTGCCAGCCAACGATCGCGGCAAAGAGGCTCGCAAGAAGCTGATGGCCTGCGCAACCAAGGCACTACCGCTGACAAGGGCCATCCCCTACGCCGGGGAGGCCATCGCCTCGTTCGGAGAGCAATTCCTCCAAGACAAGCCCTGGAGCGACGCCTTCGGCGAGGCATCCGCCCAATTGCAAGGTCTTGGCATCCGGGTACTGGTCATCGTCGACGACATCGACCGCCTCCAGCCAAGTGAGCTCCTCGACCTTCTCAAGGTCGTGCGACTACTCGGACGCTTCCCCGGGGTCGACTACCTCCTCGCGTACGACGAGGCGACCTTGGTCGCGTCCCTGCAAGACAGCTCGCGCGGCGAGGTCACAACCGCCCACGCTCGCGCATACATGGAGAAGATCGTTCAATATCCACTGGCGCTCCCCGAACTGCTTGCCTCAAAGATCATCGCCCTCGTAGATGCGGGTCTGACCGGAATCCTCGGTGCTGAGCGAGCCGGGCGGCTTGACGTTTCCCGCATCCACAAGGTCGTCACCGATGTCCTCCCGTCACAGCTCCGCACGCCGCGCGCCGTGGAACGCTTCCTTGCGCAGGTCCGTCAGCAGTTCCGCCTTCATGATGACGGCGAGATCGATGACGTCGATCTGATTCTCGTCACTCTGCTGCGCATGGAATTCCCAGACCTGTTCGCCAGCCTTCAAGGGTGGCGTGACGAACTCACGGGAAGCTCGACCCGGCGATGGATCAGCAAGGAGAAGCCAGACTGGAGCGAGCTCTTCGCGAAGACTGACGACGGACGGGATCGGAAGGACGCGGTGACGGTGGTTGGCGCGATCTTCCCCGCGACACTTCACGAGGGCGCCGGCCAAGTGCGCCGCGGACGGATGGCGCACAAGGACTACTTCGATCGCTATCTCGTGCAGTCGGTTCCGGAAGGCGACATCAAGGACTCCGCGGTCGCGACAGCCCTGAGCGCCGCAGCGAGCGGCGACGGCGAGCTCCTTCGCGCACTTGTGCTCCAGCCGAACGTCGAAACCCGGACGCTTGCTCTCCGCAAGATCAATGATCGACTCTTCGGGCACGGTGACCACCCATCCACGAGCGTTACCCCGGATCTGGTCCGGGTGCTTGCTTCAATCGCTGCTGGCACCGACGAGTTCGACGGCGGGTTCCTGATCTCTCCGCGACGCCAGGCCACGACGGCGCTCCAAGGTGCGGCGATCCAGCTGCTCGCGGTCGCCCCGGACGCTGATCTGCTCGGACTCATCAGCACGACGGAAGATCCGATGCTTGCCATGGAAGTCCTCTGGGGGCTGGTCCGCGACGAGTCTGTCCCAGAAGACGCGAGGGAGCGGATCACAGACGCGAGCCGCGAGGCCGCAGCCCGAGTGGCACCGACGGTCCTGGCGAACCTTCGCGCGCGCGACAGGGCCAACCCAGCTGAGCGGGTCCACTTCATGATCAACTTCGTGCGCTCATGCGGAGATTTCCAATCGCTGCGCGAGAGCGTCGAGGCTGGCATTAGGGCTGAAGAGTTCACTCTCGCCGACGTTGCAGCGCGGTTCGTTCACTTCAGCTATCCCGTCGGGGTGACCAACCCGCAGCCGTCGGGTGCCGGCTTCAGTGGCAGCGAGTTCACGGAACTGACTGGGCAGGCGGCCCGCGACCAAGACACGACGCATGGCGTCGCGTGGGACGCCAACTCCTGGGAGGAGCGCCGGCTGTTCGCTGAGTCCTACCTCGACGGCGCCGAGTGAGTCGCACGCGAACTTTGACTGATCCGTTTGAGCGCAACCGTTTCGTCAAAGTTCCCCGCGAGCGACTCGTCGATCTCCGCTGCATCTCGACAAGGGCCCGGTTCCCTTCGGAACCGAGCCCTCCTGGGTCGCGCGGCCCGGAGCGGGCCGAGCACATCGGGGCGCTCCTACTCCTCGAAGAACTTCGTGGCGCAACCGCTGCTGGCGCCGGTGTCGCAGATGGAGATGAACCACAAGGGGCCCTCGGTGACGTCGAACTGGAAGTAGTCGCAGCCAGCGTCACCGCCGTCCTGCTCCGTGTACACGATCTTGGTCTGGACGCCGGGGACGGTCCAGCCGAGGGTGCCGGTGACGCCCACGCCGTTGGCCCGCGTGTCACAGACCTTGAACCTGTCGCCGTCGTCGATGTGGGTCATCGTTCCGTTGCCGTTGTTCACCGTGATGTTGGCGGCGAAGGCCGGCGGGGTGCCGAGCACGAGTGCCACCACCACTGCGGAGAGGACGGCCGCAGGTCGGGTGATGCGCCGACCGACGAACGTGCGTGAGCGGACCTTCTGAAGCATTTCCTCGCCCCCCGATGGGTCGATGAGTTGTCGGGCACGGACATGCCCGGTCAGTTCGCCGGACTCTCGCAGATGGGTGACGGGCGGTCAATGGGGTCTGCGACAGCGCACGACCTGTCAGCCCACCTCGGCGCGGTACGGCGACGTGCCGCGGAAGCCGAGCGCGGCCAGGAGTGCTGCGAGCACGAACGCACCTGCGCCGAGCGCGAAGGACAGCTGGTAGGCGCCCTCCGTCGGGAGGGACACCGGACCCACCGGCGTCGCGACGGTCTCGGACGAGGCGGCGAGGATGGTGATCACGATGGCGCTGCCGATCGCGCCGCCGACCGTGCGCATGATGCTGTTGACCGAGTTGGCGATGCCGGTGTCGTGGGGGGCGACGTAGCGGACGAGCAGTGCGGGCATGGCGGCGTACGCGACGGCGATCGCGGCGTTGCCGGCGACCAGGGCCACGATGAACTCGGCGCTGTGGTCGTGGAAGAGGGCGAGCGAGGACATGCTGGCGATGCCGAGCAGGGTCGCCGAGAGCAGCACCGGGCGAGCGCCGTACCGGCCGACCAGGTGGCCCGAGATCGGGCCGAGCGGGATGGCGAGCAGGGTGCCGGGGAGCATGTAGACGAGGCTGGTGCGCAGGATGCTGGCGTCGAAGCCGTAGCCGGTGAGCGCGTCAGGGGCCTGGACGAAGTAGGTCGCGCCGAGGAACACCGAGAACATGCCGTAGCCCACGAAGAGCGAGGCGAGGTTGGTGGCGAGCACCGGCCGGTGGCTCAGCAGGGACAGGGCGATCAGGGGCTGCTCGGTGCGCGACTGCAGCACCCCGAAGGCGAGCAGGACGACCACGGCGGCGCCGAACAGGCCGAGGGTGAGCGGCGCCGTCCAGCCCCACTCGTGACCCTGGGAGACGGGCAGCAGCAGGGCCACCAGCCCCGTGCCGAGCACGACGGCGCCGGTGTAGTCGACCCGGCCGCCACGGCCCGCCCGCCGCGGCAGCGCGACGGCGGACAGCACCAGCATCAGGGCCGACGCGGCGACGGTGAGCCAGAAGATGCGGTGGTAGTCGCCGCCGTTGTTGGTGAGCACGCCGGTCGCGACCAGCGCGAACCCGGAGCCGAACCCGAGGGCGGTCGCGGCGATCGACATGCCGTGGTGCAGCCGCTCGTGCGGCAGCTCCTGCCGCAGCACCGAGATGGCCAGCGGGAAGAGGCCGAAGGAAGCGCCCTGGAGGACGCGGCCGGCGAGCAGCACGCCGATGGAGTCGCCGACGGCGGCCAGCACCGAGCCGACGAGCGTGAGGGCGAGCACGACGAGGATGACGAGGCGGTTGCCGAACACGTCGCCGAGCCGGCCGAACAGGGGCGTGACGGCCGAGGCGGTGAGCATCGTCGCCGTGGCGACCCAGCCGACGGTGGTCGCCGAGACGCTCAGCTGTTGACCGATGAGCGGCAGGGCCGGCACGACGACGGTCTGGATGAGCGAGAGCAGGAAGACGTTGGCCGCCATGGCGGGCAGGACGAGTCGTGAGTACGTCGCGGGGCCGGTGGCCGAGGGCGCCTCGACGGACGTCGCGGGGTCGAGGGTGGAAGTCATGGACTTGAGGGTGACAGATAATTGACACTGTGTCGAGAATCGATGACGTGCTGTCAATCACGTTCGACGACCTGTCAGGTCCCCGTATGCTCGGAGCCATGGCAGCGGAGCCGACGACCCCACCGGTACGCCGACGTGGCGGACCCACGAAGGGCGATCAGCGTGAGGTCCAGATCCTCGAGGCGACCCGGGCCCTGCTCGCGGACCGCTCCATCAACGACCTGACGATCGACGCCATCGCGAAGGCGGCCGGGGTCTCGCGGACGGCGTTCTACTTCTACTTCCCGACCAAGCAGGCGGTGGTGGCGGCGCTGCTCGACGGGCTCTGGGACGAGTTCGGCAGCACCCACGCGTGGCTGGCCACCGACGGCATCGACCACGACGCCCTGCTCGAGCACCACCGCCTCGTGGCGGCCGTGTGGCGCGAGCACGCCGCCATCTTGACCTGTACGACGGGCGCGGTGCTCGACTACGAGCCGTTGGCCGAGTGGGTCGAGCGGGCGCACCGCCGCCTCGTCGAGGCGCTGGCGGCCAAGATCGAACGCGACCAGGCGGCGGGCACGGCCCCGACGGACATCGCTCCCGTCGCGCTCGCGGAGATCGTCTCGTCCCTGCGCGACGCGCGCTTCCCCGTGCTCGCCACGCTGCGTGGTGCCGAGCTCGAGCAGGCGTTGCACGACCTGACGGTCGTCGTGCTGCGGGTGGTGTACGGCCGGGTCGGCTGAGTGGGTCAACGGCCACCTCGGCGACCCGGCCTCGGTCGGTGACGCGGTCGCTGCCGCGCTCGTCACTGCGCCGTGGCGAGAGCCGACCGGGTCTCCGCGACCAGCGCCGCCCGCCGCGGCCCCTCGACGGGAGGCTCCCAGCCGTCGCGGAGCAGCTGCGCGACCGGCTCGCGCAGCTGGTCGAGGATCGCCGGGCCGGCGTGCATCCCGGCGCAGGGCCCGATGACCGGCATCCACTCCGGGCGCACGGCGCCCGCGGCGAGGATCACGTCGCTCGGCAGCGGCTCGTCGACCGACAGCGGTTCGCCGTGGAAGCGGCGCAGCAGGGAGCCGTCGGTGAGCACGTGGTCGGCCCACCACGGCCGGATGTGCTCCTCGGCCCACTGGTCGAGGAGCAGCGACAGGTCCGTCGCGTCGTCCTCGACGTGGTCGAGCAGGACCTTCGCGTGCGGCACGTGCAGCGCCAGGCTACGGCCGTTGGCGGGGTTGAGGGTGCACACGCTGTCGCCCAGGAAGTACAGGCCGCGTGCTGGGGGAAGCCCCAGCGCGGGCCCCTGGAGGCGGTAGGTGTTGGTGAGGTTGCTGCCCACCTGGACCCGCGTGATCGGCTCGTGGGTGTCGACGTCGCTCCACGGCGCCGTGTGCGGGACGGCGGCCACCGCGCGCCGGAAGCCGTCCTCGGTGCGCAGCACGGCGAGCTCCTCGGCGTCGGACGGGCAGATCAGCAGCACGTGGTGCGTCCGGTTGTCGGCCGGCATCACGAGCGAGGCGTAGTCGGGGCCCGTGACGAACGAGGGGAACGGGGCGTCGTACGCCGCCGCGTGCTCGCGCGTCCGGTAGGTCGCGAAGACGTACGACGTGCCGCAGGTCCCACCCTCGACCGGCCCCCGCAGCTCGTCGCCGAGGTGGCTCCCGCGTCCGGTCGCCACGACGACGAGGTCGGCCCAGACCGGGTCGTCGTCGACCACCGCGCCCCGGGCGCGGCCGTCCTCGAGGAGGAGGCACTCGGCGTGGCCGGTGCGCCAGCGCACCCGCGGCTCGGCCTGCGCGGTCTCCCGGAGCACGCGCTCGACGAGCGGGCGGCGCGCGAACATCGCGGTGACCAGCCCGGGCATGCCCGGCATCTCGCCCAGCCGCGCGCCCTCGGCCCGCAGCCGCTCGACCACGTCGGGCATCTCCTCGACCATCGCGCGGACGACCTGGCCGCGCCAGGCGTGGGGCGAGTCGCCCTGCATCACGCCGGTACGACGCCAGGCGCCGTCGGTCGCGGGGCCGGGGTCGCGGTCGATCACCGTGACGTCGTGGCCGCGGCGCGCGAGGCCGATGGCGGTGAACGTGCCGACGGGTCCTGCCCCGATGACGAGAGCCTTCGTGGTGTGCCTCCTGGGTCCGTTTCCCGGACCGTAGGGGCGCAGCTGCCGTCGTCGCGTCGGCAGAATTGTGCAGATCGGTGTGCAGGTCCTCAGGCGAGGCCGTGCTGGTGCGCCCAGGCGGTGGCGGCGGAGCGGTTGGACACCTCGAGCTTGGCGAAGATGTTGGCGACGTGGCGGGCCACGGTCTTCTCGGACAGGACCAGCTGCTCGGCGATGCCCCGATTGGTCGCGCCGGACGCGACCAGTCGCAGCACCTCCGTCTCGCGGCTGGTCAGCCCGTGCCGCTCGGTCGGGGTGACGTGGTCGAGCAGGTCGAGGTCCGGCTGCGCGCCCAGCGCGACGAAGGTGACGCGGGCGGCGTCCCGCTCCAGGCGCGCGGTCTCCTGGTCGCCGAGTGCCTCGCACGCCGCGGCGATGACGACCCGGCACCGGGCGCTGTCGTACGGCGAGCCGGCCGCGCGGAACCCCTCGAGTGCCGAGCGGAGGGCCCCGAGCGCGACCTGCGGGTCACCGCGCCGCACGGCGAGCCGGCCGCGGGCCCACGCCGCGGCCGCGCGGAGGTAGCCCGCGTCGGAGGCGTCCGCCGCCTCGTCCAGCCGGGCCGACGCCTCGGCTGCGCAGTCGAGGTCGCCCGTGACGAGCGCGACCTCGAGCAGGGCCGGCCAGAGCCGGGTGCGCAGCTGCGGTGCACCCGGCTCCTCGAGCGCTCGGCGCAGCGACAGCAGGGCGGAGTCGGTGCGGCCCTGGGCGAGCCGCATCAGGGCCAGGCCGGGCTGCGGGTCCTTCCCGTGGCCGAGCGCCTCGCGATAGGCGGTCTCCGCGGCGTCGTACTCCCCGCGGAGGCGATGGAGCTCGGCCCGGACGTAGTGGGCCTCACCGATGGTGTTCTGGTTGGGGCCGGGGTGGGCGATGAGCTGGTCGACCTCGGCGATGGCGCGCGCCCAGTCCCCACGCAGCTGGTGGACTTCCGAGCGGTGGACGATGCAGGCGCCCTGGAAGGGCACCAGGCCGGGCTGCGCGGCGCACCACTCGTCGAGCACGCGGGTCCACTCGACGCTGCGGTCCACGTCGAGGCAGGCCTTGCAGTTCGCCACGATCGCGCAGTAGACGATGCCGACCGCCTGCGGGGTGACCGAGCGTGCCGTGGCCCGGACCATGGTCGCGTCGAGCTCGGCGAGGCCGGCAGCGAGATCGCCGTTCGCGAGCAGCGCCTGCCCGTGGGCGAGTCCGCCGAAGACACCGAGGTCGACGTCCTGGTGCTCGGTCGCGACGGAGACGAGGTCCTCCGAGAGCTGCAACGCCTCGGCTGCGTGCCCCGCGTGCAGGTGGGACATCGCCGCGGTGAGCAGCTCGTAGCCGCTCCAGACCGAGGTGGCGAAGGCCTCGCCCTGGACGCTGCGCATCAGGCCCCACCAGCCGCGTGCCTGGCCCTGGTCGCCGCGGAAGGTGGCGGTCAGGCCCAGCCAGAACGCGACCCGGGAGGCACTGTCCGTGTCGCCCTCGGCGAGGTAGGCGTGGTGGGCCCGCTCGCGGACGTCGGCGGCCTCGGCGAGCTCGCCGACGAGGAAGGCGGCCAGGCCCCACTGCTCGAGGTCGCGCCCGGTGGTCGCGGCGGGATCGCCGGCGGCGTAGTCCCGGCGTGCGTCCGGCCACGCCCGGGCGTCGTACGCCCTGCGGGCTGCCTCGAGGCTCACCCGGTCATCATGACGCCACCGCGCGTCCGCGGCGAGGGCCGCGGGGAGGCGGCCGTATGGCGTCGGGGCCGGCGGGCACCGCGGGAGGGTCACCACGGAGGAGGACCCGATGCAGCACGACGTCCGGGAACGGCACGACACGACCGCCGAGCCGACGATCGGTCAGCTCGTCTCCGACCTGTCCACCGAGGTCAGCCAGCTCGTGCACGACGAGATGCGCCTGGCCCGGGTCGAGATGACCGAGAAGGCCAAGGGCCTGGGGGTGGGAGCGGGGATGTTCGGTGCGGCCGGCCTGCTCGCGCTGTACGGCGGGGCCACGTTGGTCGCCACGGCCGTGCTCGCGCTCGCCCTGGTCGTCGACGCGTGGCTCGCCGCGTTGATCGTCACGGTGGCCCTGTTCGGCGCGGCCGGCGTGGTGGCACTGCGCGGGCGTCATCGCGTCCAGGTGGCCACGCCCCCGCTGCCGACCCGCGCCGTGGAGAACGTGCAGCGCGACGTGGCCGCCGTGCGCGAGGCGCGCGAGCACTCCCACCAGCTCTGAACGCACCCCGACGACGAGGAGCGAACGATGACCCACGCACCCTCCCACCGCGCGGAGACGGCCCAGATCGAGGCCGACATCGAGCACACCCGCGAACAGCTGGCCGCCACGGTCGACCTGTTGTCGGCCCGGGTCTCGGCGCGCACGCACCAGGCCGCCCTGGTTGCCGGCGTTCTCGCCGGCGTGGTGGTGATCGGCCTGGTCGCCGCCCGGCTGTGGTCGCGACGCCGCTGATCGCTCGGCGGCACCGCGCTCAGCCGTCGGTCGCCCGGTCGCTCCCGTTCGCGAGGTGCACCGTGTAGGACCACGTCTCGCTCGGGTGCTCCGAGTTCGGTACGACGGACGGCCACCACGCCGCGAAGCGGCCCTCCGCCACCGAGGCCTGGATGTCGAGGCCCGTCGACGTGTGGACGGTGACGCCGACGACGTCGCTGCCGACGTACCCGGAGGTCCAGATGAACCAGCCCTCGTGGGTGCTGCCCTCCATGGACTGCCCTTCCTCGAGCGCGTCGGGGCGGAGCGTCGGAGGCGCGGACGGGTCCGGGCTGTAGCTCCCGAAGAAGTCGTCGTCGCCGTTGCGCGCCTCCCGGGCGACCAGGCCGTCGGGCATCAGGCAGTTCGCCTCGCTCCGCGGCCCGGCGAGCAGCACGTAGGTCCACTCGCCGCGTCGCTCGGCGAGGACGGCGTGCTCCCCGAGGTCCGGTACGTCGAGCGCGGCCCGGCAGGTCGTGCCCGCGGCGGCCGTCGCCTCGGCGGAGAGGGGCTCGGGCTCGGCCGTCCAGGATCCGAAGGCGCCGCTTCCGCCGAGCAGTGCCGGGACGGCGATGCCGGTCGCACCGGCGAGGCCCGCGGCGACCAGCAGGCGGTTCCGGCGCCGGGTCCGGCGCGGGCGGACCGGCTCGACGGCAGCTGGTACGTCGGCGGGCGTGGCCACGATCCGGGCGAGCAGGGCGTCGGCGCGCCCGCGCTCCGCCTCGGTGAGGTCGGCGGCAGGGGCGGGGTCGAGGTGGCGCAGGGCTGCGTCGAGGGTGTCGTTCGTGTGCTTGCTCATCGGGTGCTCCTCTCGGAAGCGGGGTGGCCGGGCACGGCGTCGCCGGCGGTGGTGGTGTCGATCCGGCGCCGGAGCGCGCGACGCGCACGGGAGAGCCGGAGACGGAAGGCGGTGGGGGAGATGCCCAGCACGGCGGCCGCCTCGGGTGCGCTGAGCCCGTCGAGGACGGCGAGCGCGATCGCCTCCTGGTCGGAGGCGCTCAGGTGCGGCCACGCGGCGGCGATGTCGACCCGCCGGCTCACCAGGTCGGGATGCAGGCCGGCGTCCGCGGGCTCGTGGCCGGCCTCGGCGAGCCGGACCGCGACGGCGTCGTACCGGTCCTCGCGTCGGCGCGCGTTCTGGAGCGTCTTGCGGGCCACCCCGAAGAGCCAGGCGCGGGCGTCGGACAGCTCGACCGGTACGTCGTCGAGGCGGCGCCAGGCGACGAGCAGCACGTCACCGACGACGTCCTCGGCGTGGGTGGGGTGCACCCGCCGGGACACGAAGCGGAGCAGGTCGACGTACGCTGCGTCGTAGAGCTCCCGGAAGCGTTGCTCGCGCTCCCGCGGCGACGAAGTCGTGGTGTCCATGCCCTGTTCCTGTCCGGCAGGACACGAGTGTGTCATCCGATTTCCGGCCACCGGTGCCACCATGGGCAGATGGACGAGATCGCCCGGTTCCCCGCCGGCTCCGGTGGACTGGTCGCGGCCCTCGCGTCGGCGGGTGTGGATCGCGCACGCCTGCGGGCCATGGTGCGGCGCATCCGCACGGTGATGTATGTCTGCGGCCGTCCGGCCTGACCAGTCCGACCCCGAGGAGACAGCCATGACGATCGACGCGTGGTGGGAGTCCGGCGAGCGGGTCGCGCTCCGGTTCGGGGACGGCGAGCACGGCGTCTTCGTCCAGCGGCTCGGCGCGGGCGAGCCGATGACCTTGCTGCACGGGTTCCCGAGCTCCTCGCACGACTGGTCCCACGTCGCGCCTGCGCTGGCGGTCCGGTACGCGCTGCTGCTGCCGGACCTCCTCGGGTTCGGGGCGTCGGACAAGCCGGCGGAGCACACCTACTCGATCCACGAGCAGGCCGACCTCGTCGAGGCACTGTGGGCGGCCGAGGGCACCACCCGCACCCGGCTGGTCGCCCACGACTACGGCGTCTCGGTTGCGCAGGAGCTGCTGGCCCGGCGCGAGGAGGGGGCGCTCGGCGTCGAGCTGGTCGCCGTGGACTTCCTCAACGGCGGTCTCTACCCGGACATCCACCGGCCCGAGCCGGTGCAGACCGCGCTGCTCGACCCGGTCCAGGGCCCGCAGATCAGCGCGATCCTCGACGAGGCGCTGATCACCGGTGCGCTCGGCCCCACCTTCGCCTCCGAGGCCGGTCCGGCCGACCACGCCCCCGCGATCTGGCGCTCCCTCGAGAGGTACGACGGCCAGCGCAACGCCCACCTGCTGATCCGGTACATCGTCGACCGCCAGGAGCACGCGGAGCGGTGGACCTCGGTGCTGGAGCGGACCGACGTACCGCTGCGGTTCGTGTGGGGCATGCTCGACCCGATCTCGGGCGCGCACATGGCCGAGCGGATCCGGGAGCGGCTGCCGGCCGCGCCGCTCGTCGCGCTGGAGGACGTCGCCCACTGGCCGCCGCTGGAGGCGCCGGACCGGGTGGCCGCCGCCCTGCTGGAGCCCTAGGAGTCCTGGCTCAGCTGGTCGAGCATCTCGTCGAGGCCGTCGAAGGTGATCGTCTCGACGCCCTCGATCTCGATGTCGATGTCCTCGAAGGCGAGGTCCGCGTCGAGCTGCACCCGGATCACGCCGTCCGGGAACTGCAGGGGCGCGAGGAAGGACAGCAGCACCGCGTCGACGAAGACGACCGACGAGGTGAGGGCGAGGTCGTCGTGGAGGGCGGTCGGCTCGGCGATCGCCTGCTCGCCCACGGCGTCCTCGACCTCGGCGACGACGTCGAGGAGCACCTGCTCCCACTGGTCGGGGGACATCGCGAGGAAGGCGCCGACGCGCTCGACGAGGGCCTCGACGGTGACGTCGTCGCGGTCCTCCAGCTCCGGGTCGACGTTGACCATCAGGTCGGTGCCGGCGGCCGGCAGCGCGGCCAGGCCGTAGGCGAAGGAGTCCTCGGCCTCGGGGTCGCGCAGCAGCGGGGCGAGGGCCTCGGCCAGGCGCTGGATGTCCATACGGCGAGGGTAGAGGTTCCGCCAGTAGGTGACACCTGCTGCGCGCCGCGATGCACGCACGCTGGCGGCGTTGCAGACGCTCGACGGTGCAACCAGACCGCGGTCGCGCCTGCGCCTTGCCATCGCACGCGCCTCGCGACGCTCGCAACGGCGCCACCTACTGGCGGAACCTCTCGGCCGCCGCACGCCGGGCGTTGGGCACACTGGCCCGATGACGTCGCAGACCGCCGGGTTCGGCCCGATCGTCCAGCTGGCCTGGGTCACCGACGACCTCGACGCGACCGAGCAGGCGCTGGGCCCGGCGTTCGGCGCGGTCGGGTGGGCCCGGATGCCGGGCATCCACTTCGGGCCCGACGCGTGCACCCTGCGCGGCGAGCCGGCCGACTTCACCGCGGACATCTCGCTCAGCTACGCAGGCGACCTGCAGCTCGAGCTGATCCGCCCGGTGGCGGGGACGTCGATGTACTCCGAGTTCCTCGCCGAGCGCGGGCCGGGCCTGCACCACGTGTGCTGCGAGGTCGCCGACCTGGACGCCGCGCTCGAGCAAGCGGCGCGCGACGGGCTGGAGGTCGTCCAGGCCGGGACCATGGCGGGCGGGCTGATGCGTTTCGCCTACCTCGACACCGCGGCCGCCGGGGCGTCGTACGTCGAGCTCGCGGAGATCTCGGCAGACCTGAAGGCGATGTTCGCCGACATCCGGAGCCGCGCCGGCGAGGTCCAGCGCTTGTGACCATGGCGCCGTACGACGAATCGTCGTACGTTGCGAGGTGGGCCCGGCCGGGGCCCCGGAGGAACGGCCTCGACCGGTCTCGCGCACACCATCAGCGAGATCGACCGAGGAGGCACCTGATGTTCATCCAGATGATCCAGGCATCCTGCACCCGGCAGGACGAGGCGCACGGGCTCATCGACGAGTGGCGGCGCGACCTGTCGCCGGGCGCGACCGGTTGGCTGGGCGGGACCTACGGGTTCACCGACGACGACCGGCTCATGGCGGTGGTCCGGTTCGCGTCGCGGGAGGACGCGGCGGCCAGCTCGGAGCGGCCGGAGCAGGGCGCCTGGGCGGAGCGCTTCGCGGCGGTCATGGACGGGCCGATGGAGTACCACGACTGCGACGACGTGACCCTGCTGATGGGCGGCGGGTCCGACGAGGCGGGCTTCGTGCAGATCATCCGCGGCCGGGTCGACGACCCGTCGCGGTTGAAGGCGATGATGGCCGACAGCGACACGCTGCACGCGATGCGCCCGGACATCCTCGGCGCGACGCTGGCGATCGAGCCGGACGGCAGCTTCGTCGAGACCGTCGCGTTCACCACCGAGGCAGCGGCCCGCGAGGGCGAGAAGGTGGAGCCGCCGGCCGACGTACGCGCGGAGCTGGAGCACGCGATGCAGGGCGCCACCTTCCACGACCTGCACCACCCCTGGTTCCACAGCGCCTGAGGCACACCGAGGCAGGCACCCGCCCCGGCCGCCGCGGTGGCGATTCAGCGCGACGGCCGGGTGTCGCAGGTGATCTTCGGGTTGACCCCGAAGTAGTTGAGCGGGCCGGCGACGATCGTGAGCGCCGTGTCGCCGAAGGTCTTGCAGCTCACGTCCCGCTCGTCGCTGAAGTAGTCGCGCT
The DNA here is from genome assembly GCF_001428825.1 of Nocardioides sp. Root240. Lineage (GTDB taxonomy): Bacteria > Actinomycetota > Actinomycetes > Propionibacteriales > Nocardioidaceae > Nocardioides. The sequence goes on from NZ_LMIT01000016.1 coordinate 239,914, forward strand.
GGTAGGCCGCCAGCACGCCGAAGAGCAACCACAGGGCGACGACCACGCCGCCGATTCCCGTACCTCGCATGACGACCCCCTCGTCGGTGGACCTGACCTCCGGTACCCCGCGGACGCCGGCTCACCGCGGATCCGCGGGCTTCGCGAGGATCGGGGGGTTGACCTTGACGCAGCGTCAACCCTCGACGCTGGCGCACATGGAACAGAAACCCCCAGCGATCCAGGTCTCCGACCTCCGCAAGTCCTACGACGGCCAGACCGTCCTCGACGGCGTCGACCTCGCCGTCCCGGCGGGCTCGGTGTACGCCCTGCTCGGCTCGAACGGCGCCGGCAAGACGACCACCGTCCGCATCCTCGCCACCCTGCTCCGCGCCGACGCGGGCACCGCCACGGTGCACGGCCACGACGTCGCGACGGCGCCCGGGAAGGTGCGGGAGTCGATCAGCCTCACCGGCCAGTTCGCGGCGGTCGACGAGATCCTCACCGGGCGGGAGAACCTCGTCCTGGTCGCCCGGCTCCGCCACCTCCCCGACCCGCACCGGGTCGCCGACGCGCTGCTCACGAAGTTCGACCTCGTCGAGGCCGGCGGCAAGCGGGTGGCGTCGTACTCCGGCGGGATGAGGCGCCGCCTCGACATCGCGATGAGCCTCATCGGCGAGCCGCCGGTGGTCTTCCTCGACGAGCCGACGACGGGTCTCGACCCGCAGGCGCGCCTCGAGGTCTGGCGCACGGTCAAGGACCTCGCCGGCGCCGGTACGACGGTCCTGCTCACCACGCAGCACCTCGAGGAGGCCGAGCACCTCGCCGACCGGATCGGCATCCTGCACGGCGGCCGGATCCTCGTCGAGGGCACCCTCGCCGAGCTCAAGGCGCTGCTGCCGCCGGCCGAGGTCGAGTACGTCGAGAAGCAACCGTCCCTCGAGGACGTCTTCCTGTCCCTCGTGGGCAAGTGAGAGAGGAACTGGAGATGAGCAACGCCTTCCTGCACGACACCGCCGCCCTCACCGGCCGCTCCCTGCGTCACGTGCTGCGCAGCCCCGACACGATCATCACCACCGCGATCACGCCGGTCGCGATGCTGCTGCTGTTCGTCTACGTCTTCGGTGGCGCCATCGACACCGGCGGCGTCGACTACGTCGACTACCTGCTGCCCGGCATCCTGCTGGTGACCGTCGCGTCGGGCATCGCCTACACGGCGTACCGCCTCTTCATGGACGTCTCCGGCGGCATCTTCGAGCGCTTCCAGTCGATGCCCATCGCCCGGTCCGCTGCGCTGTGGGCGCACGTCCTGACGTCGGTCGTCGCCAATGTGATCGCTCTGGTCCTCGTCGTGCTCGTGGCGCTGCTGATGGGCTTCCGCTCGGGTGCGGGCGTGCTCGCGTGGCTGGGCGTCGCCGGCATCCTGGTGCTGTTCACGCTCACCCTGACCTGGCTCGCCGTCATCCCCGGTCTCACCGCGAAGTCGGCCGACGCGGTCGGCGGGTTCTCGTACCCGCTGATCTTCCTGCCCTTCGTCAGCTCGGCCTTCGTGCCGACCGCGGGGATGCCCGGACCGGTGCGGTGGTTCGCGGAGCACCAGCCGGTGACGGCGATCGTCGACACCCTCCGCAACCTGTACGCCGAGCAGCCGGTCGGTGACGACATCTGGGTCGCGCTCGCGTGGTGCGCCGGGCTGCTCGTGGTCGCCTACCTGCTGGCGATGCGCGCCTACCACCGCGCGATCGCCTGACGGGGCCAGCGGGCAGGATGGAGCCATGCTGACGATCGGCGAGCTGGCGGCGTACGCCGGCGTGACGATCCGGACGGTCCGGCACTACCACGCGAAGGGACTCCTGCCGGAGCCCGAGCGGGACCACTCCGGCTACCGGCGCTACGGCGCCCGCGCGGTCTCGGACCTGATCCGGATCCGCACCCTGGCCGAGGCGGGCGTCCCGCTCGCCCGTGTCGAGGAGCTGCTCGACGCGGACGAGGAGGAGTTCGCCGCGGCGGTCGCCGACATCGACCGGCGGCTGCGGGCCGAGATCCGCGAGCGCCAGCGCCACCGTGAGCGGATCGCCCAGCTCGCCGCCGGAGACAACCTCGCGCTCCCTCCGGAGGCGGCGGCCTACCTCGCCCGGCTCCGGGAGATCGGCCTCCCCGAGCGGCTGATCGCGGGCGAGCGGGACGCGTGGATCCTCGTCGCGGCGCAGCTGCCGCAGCACATGCCGGCGTTCATGGCGCTCAAGGAGGCCCAGCTCGACCAGCCCGAGCAGAACGCCTTCCACCGCGACCTCGCCGACGCCATCGACTGGGCGCCCGACGACCCGCGGGTGGCGGGCCTCGCCGACCAGCTGGTGGGGCTCATCGAGGCCGAGCTGGCCGCCGCCCCGGACGGGTGGGACGAGGACGACCTCGACCTGCCCGACGACCTCGCAGAGCTGCTGGACGGGGTCTTCCTCAGCTCGGTGCCGATGGCGCCACGGCTGCTCGCGCTGCTCGAGGAGCGTGGCTGGACGGGCTGGACGAAGCTCGCGCGCCTCGATCCTTGATGCGTCGCAGCTGACCGATCGGTCGCGAGATCGGCTCTCCTGACGCAGCCGTCGGTCCTCGTTCGGGGGCTTCTCGCGGTGGCTCCGGCGCGGACTTCGTCCGCGCCGCCGCTGACGCGGCCGCCCAGCGGGTGATGGTCCGCTGCGTGCTCGGGGACCCCTCGAGTGGTCACAAACCGCAGAGAATTCGCCCGGAAACCTGCGGTCTCTGACCAATCGAGGGGGTCGACCGCGCACCTCGGACCGCCACCCGACCGCCGGACCCAGCCACCCACCCGACCCGCTCGTCGCTGCCGCTTCAGACTCCCACCACCCACGACACCGCAGCCCTGACGGCATCCAGCGCCTAGCCGACCCACGGAGGTGTCAGAGGAGCCCGAGATCGACGACTTCGCGACCGCTACGTCAGGTGCGACGCGTGATCAGAAGCGCTGCTCGACGCTGTTGACCTTGTCGGTCGTGTCCCGGTGGGCCCGGTCGACCCCGGTGCCGCCGAGCAGCGAGTCGACGAGGCGGTCGAGGCTCTGGAAGGTGTCGTTGCCGGCCAGCCCGCTCAGCACGTCCCTCCCGGGCCCGCCCGTCAGCAGGTTCGCCAGGGCGTTGCCGGTGATCGTGTCGGCGCCCTTCCCGCCGGTGAGGTTCTCGACGTCGCCGTTGATCCGGTCGCCCTCGCCGGTCGCGCCGTCGTCGTACCTGCCGTTGAGGCTGAGCCGCACCGCCGCGCTGCGCAGGGCGTACGACGCCAGGTCGGTGCCCGGTCCGCCGGACAGCAGGTCCTGGCCGTTGGCGACGGACCCCTCGGTGAAGACGTCGTTGCCGGCGTGGCCGAACAGGTCGTCGTCCCCGGCGCCGCCGTCGAGGGTGTCGTTGCCGCCGGTCGGGGCGGTGGCGGCGTCGCCGAGCAGGCGGTCGTCGCCGTCGCCGCCGGCCAACCGGTCGCTGCCCACGCCGCCGAGGAGCTGGTCGGCACCGCTGCCGCCGGTGAGGGCGTCGGCTCCGTCGTCGCCGAGCAGCGTGTCGTCGCCGCCGCGGCCGTTGACGGTGTCGTTGCCGGCTCCGCCCTCGATCCGGTTGGCGCGGCTGTCGCCCACGAGGGTGTCGGCCGCGGAGCCGCCCAGCAGGGTGGTGATCCCGTCCAGGGCGTCGCCCTCGCCCGTCGCACCGTCGCCGGCCTCGGCGTCGAGGGTCAGGCTCACCGGCGCGGAGCGTTGGGCGTAGTCGGCGGTGACGGTCACGCGGTCCTCGGCGACCACGGCGTCCGCTCCGTCGGTGGTGGGCTCGGCGACGTACCGTCCGCCGTCGCGGGTGAAGGTGATGTCGTCCGCGCCGCCGCGGGGCGTCGCCGTGCAGGCACAGTCGATCGTCCAGGTGTCGGGGCCGCTGCCGCCGGCCATCGCCTCGAAGTGGGAGGCGAGGTTCTGCGGGAAGGTCGGTACGACGAATCCGCCGCCGCTCGCCGAGAGGGAGCCGTCGGTCGGGCCCGCCACCTCGCCCAGGTCCAGGGTGTCGGTGCCGGCTCCGGCGTCCGCGTGCACGCCGTTGATGGGGGAGACGCCCACCAGCACGGTGTCGTTGCCGTCGCCGGCGTCGACCACGCCGACGCCGGTCGTCTGGATCGCGTCCGGGCCGGGGCCGGTGGTGACGTCGTAGATCCCGCTGTAGGTGTCGCCCTCCTGGAACGAGCCGTCGTCGTGGGAGCCGCCGTTGCTGAAGGCCACGCCCAGCGGGGACAGTGCATCGATGGCGTCGAAGCCGTCGCCGCGGACGGTGTCCTCGGCGCCGTCGAAGTCGACGACGAAGGTGTCGACCGCTCCGTCGTCGGTATCGGGCCCGCCGTTGGATGCCTTGCCCCAGACCTGGTCGGCATCCCCGTCGGGCACCAGGGTGTCGCTGCCGTCCCACCCCTCGATCTGGTCGTTGCCGGAGCCGCCCTCGATCACGTCGCCGTGGAGGCCGCCGCGCAGCGTGTCGTTGCCGCCCTGGCCCTTGATGGTCGTGTTGGTGCCGTCGAAGACCAGCATCGGGTTCGGGGCCAGGTCGATGGTGTCGTTGTTGTCGCTGCCGACGAGGACGAGCTCGCGGTAGACGGTCGCGGCGTTGATCTCGGGTCCCGGGAGCCCGTCGATGTCGACGCCGGTGCCGCCGGAGGCCTGGTAGGAGGCCGAGGTCATCGGGTTGCCGTGGACCACCACGACCGGGTCGTTCTCGCCGAACGTGAAGTGGCTCGGCTGCATCGCGTCGTTGAGGAACGGCCCCGCGTCCGACACCTGCCACGCCCCGAACCCCGACGCGCTGCTCACCTGGACCTCGGTGCGTCCGCTGAGCGCGCAGCTGCCGACGGGGGAGCCGTTGATGGACACGATGGCGGAGCCGCTGCCGAAGGACAGCTCGAGGAGGGGGACGACGGCAGGGTGGTTGACGTACATCAGTACGACCTGCGGGCTGATGATCGTGCAGCTCGCCTCGCCGGCGGCCTGTGCCCCCGGTGGGCTCAGGAAGCTCGCGCCCAGCAGGCCGGCGGTGACTGCCGGGACGAGTGCGGTCCGTCGTACGAGATGACGTCCGTGCATGGCGCTTCCCCCTCGCTGCCGGCGCACGCGCGCCGTTCCTGCGCAGGGTAGGCCCCTGCGGCCCTCCGCCGACAGGTCCCGGTCAGTCCTCCTCGGGTGCCTCGATGACATCCTCGAGGCAGGCGAGGACACCCTCCAGGTAGCGCTCGACGGCGGCCCGCTCGTCGGCGCCGAGCTCCGCGTCGAGGCGGGCCAGGCCGGCGAACATCGGTCGCAGGTGGCGCTGCACCTCCTCCTGGGCGCTGTCGGTGATGTGCAGCTGGGTACGACGCCGGTCGGTCGCGTCCGCGACGCGGTCGAGGTGGCCACGGCGGCTGAGCCGGTCGACGATGCCGGTGGCGGCCGCGCCCGTGACGTCGAGCCGGCGGGCGAGGGCAGCCGGTCCGACCGGCCCGTGGCTGAGCTGCTCGAGCGCCGCGAGCTCCACGGGGCTCAGGCCGGTGCGCCGCGACACGACCTGCCGGATCTCCACCGCTGCCTCGAGGATGCTGCGCAGGGTCTCCAGCGTCACCGTGGCGTGCCAGGGCTGGTTCAATTCTTCACCTTCTTGATGGTCAAGTAAGTTAAGCACATGCCTGCTTCCCTCCTCCCCATTGTCCGCCCCCGTGTGGCGTGGCTGGTGGCCTTGGCGCCGCTCCTGCTCGCGGTGCTCGCGATCGGCCTGCTCGGCGAGGGCGAGCGCGCGCAACAGCCGACCGACTCCCTGCCGCGCGGCCTGGACAGCACGCTGGCCGCCCAGCTCGACGCCCAGCTCGGTGATGACGAGCAGGACGTCGCGATCGTGCTGTTCACCGCGGACGACGCGGGCCCGATGACCGCGGACGCCCTGGCACCGGCGGTCCGCGCGGCCGGGGGAGTCCCGCAGAGCCTGACGATCGCGCCCGACGGAGGTGCCGCGTTCGCCGTCGTACCCGTGACGGCCGCGTCGGCCACGGACACCGTCGACAAGGTCGACGCGCTGCGCACGACGCTCGCGGACGCCGTACCGGAAGGGGTGAGGGCGCAGGTCACCGGGCCGGCGGGCATCCAGGCCGACCTGGCGAAGGTCTTCGACGGCGCCAACACCCGGCTGCTGCTGGCGACCGCCGCGGTGGTGGCCGTGCTGCTGGTGCTGACCTACCGCAGCCCCGTGCTGTGGCTCGTCCCTCTGCTCGTCGTCGGCGTCGCCGACCGGCTCGCGGCGATCCTGGCGACGCAGGCGATGGCCGCCCTGGACGTCGCGTGGAACGAGTCGACCGTCGGGATCCTCTCGGTCCTCGTGTTCGGTGCGGGCACCAACTACGCGCTGCTGCTGATCTCCCGCTACCGCGACGAGCTCGGTCGCCACGAGTCGCGGCACGAGGCGATGTCGCTCGCGCTGCGCCGCACGGCCGAGCCGGTCCTCGCCAGCGCCACCACCGTGGTGCTCGGCCTGCTGACCCTGCTGCTCTCGCTGACCCCGAGCACCCGCGGCATCGGGCTCGCCTGCGCCGTCGGCATCGTGGTGGCGGCGTCCTTCGTGCTCGCGGTGCTGCCCGCGCTGCTGGTGCTGTTCGGGCGATGGGTGTTCTGGCCCCGCGCCCCCCGCGTCGGTACGACGCCGCTCGCCGAGCGCACCTCGCTCTGGCACCGCGTCGGCGGCGTGGTCCGGCGGCGCCCGGGCGTGCTGGTCGCGGCGACGACCGCAGTGCTCGCCGTGCTCGCGGTCGGGCTGCTGCGCGTGGAGACCGGCCTGGGTCGTGCCGACCAGTTCCTCGACGAGCCGGAGGCGATCAGCGCGGGCGAACGACTCGCCGAGTCCTTCCCCGCCGGCACCTCCAGCCCGACCGAGGTGCTCACCCGGGCCGACGCGGCAGACGTGCTCGCGACGGTCGAGCAGACCCCCGGCGTGGTCTCGGCGCAGGTGGCCGGCGAGGGCGGCGGCGTCAGCAGGATCGACGTCGTCCTCGACGCCACGCCCGGCAGCGCGGCCGCACGCGCCTGCCTCGAGGACCTGCGCTCCGCGCTGGAGGAGTACGACGACACCCACGTCGCCGGCGAGGAGGCCGAGGCGCTCGACGAGCGGGACGGTGCGGCCCGGGACCGGAAGGTCGTGCTGCCGCTGATCCTGGCCGTCGTGCTCCTGGCCCTGCTGCTCCTGCTGCGCTCGCTGGTGGCGCCGGTGCTGCTGGTCGCGACCGTGCTGGCGACCTACGCCGCGAGCATGGGCGCGTCCTGGTGGCTGTTCACCGGGCCGCTCGGGTTCGCGGCGCTCGACGTGCAGGTGCCGCTCTTCGCGTTCCTGTTCCTGGTCGCGCTCGGCGTCGACTACAACATCTTCCTCGTCACGCGGGCCCGCGAGGAGGCGCGCGAGCACGGTACGCGCGACGGGATGCTGCGTGCGCTCGCGGCGACGGGCGGCGTGATCACCAGCGCCGGCGTGCTGCTCGGCGCGGTGTTCGCGGTGCTCGGCGTGCTGCCGCTGGTCGTGCTCGCGCAGCTCGGCGTGGTGGTCTGCCTCGGCGTCCTGCTCGACACGCTGGTGGTGCGGACGGTGCTGGTGCCGGCCCTGGCGGTGCTGCTCGGCGACCGGTTCTGGTGGCCGAGCAGCAGCCGTCGTCAGGCCGGTACGGCGACCTGAGCGGTGACCCGCGAGAAGGCCAGCGCGTCGTCGACGACCTCGCCACCGCGGATCGTGCGGGCGTCGTCGGCGTAGCTCATCGACATCGTCCACGGCGCCCGGTCGCCTTGGCGCGGGAGCTCGTCGACGGCGCGCTGGACGTAGCCGGCGGCGAAGTCGAGCAGCGGTCGGGTCGCCAGGTCGTCGGGCGCGACGGGCACGCACACGTCGTACCCCTCGGCCTCCATGTGCGCCAGCACGCGGCAGAAGTGCTCGCACAGCAGGCCGACCTTGAGGGTCCACGAGGAGTTCGTGTAGCCGATCGCGAAGGCGAGGTTCGGGACGCCGCTGAGCATCATGCCCTTGTAGGCGACGTGGTCGGGGGCGTGGAACGCGTGGCCGTCGACGGTGATGTCGACACCGCCGAAGAGCTTCAGGTTGAGGCCGGTCGCGGTCACGATCACGTCGGCCTCGAGCTCCTCGCCGGACTCGAGCAGGACGCCGGTCTCGGTGAAGGTGCGGATCCGGTCGGTCGCGACCGCGGCCCGGCCCTCCCGGATGGTGCGGAAGAGGTCGCCGTCGGGGACGGCGCACAGGCGCTGGTCCCACGGGCCGTAGGGCGGGTTGAAGTGCGTGTCGACGTCGAAGCCCTCGGGCAGCGCCTTCGCGTTGATCGTGCGGATCAGCGTGCGCGCGGTCTTCGGGAAGGTCTGGCAGAACTGGTAGACCGCACGCTGCTTGAGGATGTTCTTGCGGCGCGCCATCGCGTAGCCGCGCTCCTGGCCGAACGCCTTCAGCAGGCCGTTGGCGATCTTGTCCTCCGACGGCACCGGCATGATGTACGTCGGCGTGCGCTGCAGCATCGTGACGTGCTCCGCGCCGCCCGCGACCATCGACGGCACCAGCGTCACGGCGGTCGCGCCGGAGCCGATGACGACGACCTTCTTGCCCGCGTAGTCGAGTTCCTCGGGCCAGTGCTGCGGGTGCACGATCTCGCCGCGGAAGCGGTCGCGGCCCTCGAAGGTCGGGGTGAAGCCGGCCTCGTAGTCGTAGTAGCCGGTCGCGCCGAACAGCCAGCCCGCGGTCAGCGTGAACCGCTCGCCGGTGTCGCCGCGCTCGACGTCGACCGTCCACCGGGCGTCCTCGCTCGACCAGGCCGCGCCGAGGACGCGGTGCTGGTAGCGGATGTGCGGCTCGATGCCGTACTCCGCCGAGGTCTCGCGCAGGTAGGCGAGGATCTTGTCGGCGCTGGCGATCGCCGACTTGTCGGTCCACGGCTTGAACTCGTAGCCGAAGGTCTGCAGGTCGGAGTCCGAGCGGATGCCGGGGTAGCGGAACAGGTCCCACGTGCCGCCGGACGCGCCGCGCGCCTCGAGCACCGCGAAGGTGGTGCCGGGCCGCTCGGTGAGCAGGTAGCGGGCCGCCCCGATGCCGGAGATGCCGGCGCCGATGACGAGGACGTCGAGGTGTTCGGGGCTCGTGGTCATGACTCCATGGTGCGGCGGCCGGTACGGGGCCGGGCAGGGCTGATCCGACATTTCGACCCTGGTCGATGGTGCAGGGTGCACCGCACGCCGTACCGTGTCGGGATGAGTTGGGACGACCCCTCCGCGCGCACCCGTGAGCTGATGCGGCAGGCGGCCGAGCTGGCGCTGGCCGCGCCCGACGCGTGGGTGGTGCCGGTCCACGAGGCCACCTTGTCCGCGCGGCCGATCGCCGCGATCGCGGCCGACCCCGCGCTGGCCGATGCCCTGCGACGGGCGAACTTCGACAACCTGCTCGCGTGGGCGAGCGCCAACGTGCGCGCGCCGGGCGACCGGGTGCCGCCCAACGTCAGCACGGTCCAGCTCGACGTGGCCCGCGACCTGGTCCGGCGCGGGCTCGACGAGGCCGCCCTTGATGCCTACCGTACGGGCCAGAACGTCGCCTGGCAGTCGTGGATGCAGATCTGCTTCGGCCTGACCCGCGAGGTCGACGAGCTCGAGGAGCTCCTGGTGGTCTCGGCCGCGTCGATCTCGACCTTCGTCGACGGGACCATCGCGGCCGTCGCGTCGCGGATGGACGCCGAGCGCGACGAGCTGACGCGCGGCTCGCAGGCCGAGCGGCGCGACCTGGTCTCGCTGCTGCTCGAGGGCGCTCCGGTCTCCCGCTCCCGGGCGGAGGCCGTGCTCGCGCACCGCCTCGACGGCGACCACACGGCCGCGGTCGTCTGGGCGACCGACCCCGACGCCGACCTCGGCCGGCTCGAGCGGGCGGCCGAGGCGCTGATGCGTGCCTGCGGGGCCCGGCAGCGGCTGACGGTCGTCGCCGCGGCCAGCACGATCTGGGTCTGGCTCCCGTCGTCCGCGCCGCCGGACCGGGCCGCGCTGGAGGCCGCGCTCCGCCGTACCCCGGAGGTGCGGGTCGCCGTCGGCGGCCCGGCCCGCGACGTCGAGGGCTTCCGGCGCAGCCACCGCGACGCCGTCGAGGTACGACGCCTGGTCGCCCGGTTGGGGGCCGACGACCAGCTGGTCACCTTCGACGACGTCCAGCTCGCGGCCCTGGTGACCCGCGACGAGGCGCGGGCTGAGGAGTTCGTGCGGACGGTCCTCGGCGACCTCGCCGAGGCGTCGGCGGAGCTGCAGGAGACGGTCCGCACCTACCTCGCCTCGCTCGGCAACGCCTCCACCGCGGCCGCGCGGCTCTTCACGCACCGCAACACCGTGCTGCGCCGGCTGGCGCGCGCCGACGAGCTGCTCCCGCGGCCGCTCGCGGACGACGCGCTGCGGGTCGGCGTCGCGCTCGAGGTGCTGCGCTGGCAGGCGGTCTGAGAGGCCGGTCCCTTCCTCGGTGGTTGAGGTGCGAGGAGCGCCAGCGACGAGCCTCGAAACCTCTGTCCGTGGTGCTGGGACTGGCTCGTGCTGCTGGATCGGTCACAGACCGCAGAAAACGCGCCGCGAAATCTGCGGTACTCGCCCACTCGAGGGGGTCACCACGCGCCGCCGACCACCGCCCGGCCGCAGGCCGCCGGACCCGACCCTTCACCGGGCTCGCCCCGTCGCTGCCGCTTGCGAACTGCACCACCGACGACCGCAGCAGCGCGCCGACGACCCCGAGCGGGCTCTAGGCCTTGCAGACCTTGGTGACGTACCTGTCCACGTGGTCGAGGGCGTCACCGACGATGTCGGACGCGGCCTTGAGCGTGGCGTAGTCGCCCTTCGCGGCCGCCACCAGGTAGGCGCCGACGGCGTTGAGGTCGTCCTTGAGCCGAGCAGGTGCCTGCGCGGTGACCCGGACCCAGTCGTTGACGATGCTGGCCGCATTCTCCGCGTCGGAGATGTTGGTGAGGTAGACCGCCGTGAGGCTGTCGCAGAGCTTGGAGACGTGGGGGGCCGACGGCGTGGGCTGCGCCGGCTTGCGGTCGGCAGCCTGGCCGCCCGTGCCGGACGCGCCGGCTGCCTCCTGGCCCGACTCGGTGACCTCCGTGGTGTCCCCGGAGGAGAAGGTGCACCCCGAGAGGAGCACGCCGACCACGGCCGGGGCGAGCCAGGCCGCGGCGCCGCCGCGCCTCACAGCAGCCCACCCAGGCCGAGGGCGGTCAGGTCCAGGGCCGTCGGGCGGGGTACGCCCGGCGTACCGGTCCTGCTCGCGGTCAGCAGGGCGCTCTGCAGCTCGACGATGCATCCGCCGAGCGCGTTGTGGGCGAGCGCCTGGGAGTACGGCGCCAGGGCTGCCGCGAGCTTGGTCTCCGCCTCGAGGAACCGGGTCCGGTACGGACCGTAGAGCGGGTTGATGACGTCCAGCCCGCGGGTGAGCAGGGTGCCGAGGGTGGAGACCAGCGGCGTCAGGATCGGCTCGACCGCCGGCTCGATGCCGGGGTACTGGGCGAGGATCGGTCCGAGGAGCTGCAGCTCGGGCTGGTAGGCGGACGCCAGGGCGAACGCCTCCGCCGAGAACGGGCCGAAGGCCGGCGCGAAGGGCACCAGCGACTGGAGGCCCCCACTCTGCGGGTGCTCGCTGAGCCTGATCGGGCAGGGCGGGATGCCCGGCCCGGCCGGCACGCCGCCCTCCTCGGGCGGTGCGGTCGGCGGCGTCGACCCCTTGCCGCCCGACGACGGCTCGTCCGTGCCGGACGGGGTGACCGGCGGCACCGGTGCCGCGGCCTGGGGGACCCCGCCGTCGCCGAGGGGTACGGACGCGGGGAGCGGGGCGCCGGGCCACTCCGGGACCGCGGCGGGCGCGAGTCCGTCGACCGGCAGCGGGGTGGGGGCCGGAGCGGCGCCCACGGGTGGGGCGGTCACCGTCTGGGCGACCACGGCGTCGACCTGGACGGCGGCCGCCCCGATGACGAGGACGTCGAGGAACAGGAAGCCGGTCGCGAGCCTGCGGACGAGGGAGAGCTTCATGACGCGGCGACCTTCCGGCTCGCGCGACGCTCGAGGACCCGGGTCCCGACGATGAGGCCGATCGCCACCACGGCGAGGCCGACGGCCAGGCCGGTGAGGGGACCGGACACCCGCCACTCCTTGTGGCGTTGCGTGACGGTGCGGGTGCCTGGCGTACCTGCCGTCAGGGTGCCGGCGTCCGTGGCTGCCAGCGGCGCTCCCGGTGTGGCGACCGCGCCGGGTGAGGCGGCGAGCGGAGCACCGGCGGCGGGCGCCTGCCCGGGTGCCGGGGCGGCACCGGGCTGCGCGGCGCCGGGCTGGACCGCCCCGGGCGTGCTCACGGAGCCGGAGCCACCGGACGCCGAGCCCTGCCCGCCGGTCGAACCGCCGCTGCCGCTCGAGCGAGCCGGCACGAACACGCCTTCGAGGTGCCACTTGCCGGTGAACTTGTCGAAGGGTCCGCCCTGCACCTGGCTCGCCCAGTCGAGGGTGAAGCGGCCCGTGGCCGGGTCGTAGCTGCCCTTCGCGAGCTTCGTGTTGCCGGGTGTCGAGCCGTCCGGCTTCGGGGCGCCCTGGTTGAAGTACTGCTTGTTCCAGCTCACCGTGAACGCGCGGAGGTCGGCCGTGAGGCTGGTCCCGCGCAGGGTGACCGTCGGCACCGGGACCGACCGGCCGGACTGCGGCTCGGTGGCGGCGGTCGCGGTGGTGAAGGCGGTGCCGTAGTACTGCGCCGGGGCGGTGATCCGGTTGGCCCGGGCGTTGCCCGAGGAGTCGAAGGCCGGCTTTGGTGCGGCCTGGTAACCGACCGTGCTCAGGCCGCCGTCCGCCCCCGGGCCGAGCGGGGTGAACGACTGGTCGCTGCACGACGAGTCGCCGTTCGACATGTACGGACCGTTGGCGGTGCCGCTCGGCAGGACCATCCGCAGGTAGGTGCCGGTGACCTTCCCGCCCTTGCAGCTGCCCGGCGCGAGCCGGAAGAGACCGACCAGGCGGGTGGCGGTGTCGGCCTCCGACGGCGGCGCGACCACGGTCGCGAGAGGAAGGAGGCCCAGGACCAGGGCCGGCAGCAGGGCCGGCGTCCAGCGGCGCAGGCGCGCGCTGCGCAGGGAGTACGTCGTCATGGCGTCGTTTCTGTCGGGGCGGAGCAGCCCGCGGAGGGAACGGGCTAAAGTATAGTTATTCAGTCAACAATATGGAAGAAATAGACGACAAGGGGATGCCATGGCGACCGGCAGGACGTCGACACGGGGGGCCGCACTCGCGCTGGCACTGGTGGGGCTGGGCCTGGCGCTGGCTCCCGTCGCGTTCGGGATGTTCCAGCGCGCGCCCCTGGGCGCCGAGATGATCCAGGACTTCGCCCCCCTGATGACCCAGGAGCGGCTGGCGGGCTTCCAGGGGCACCTGGCCGGGATCGACGCGGCCGTGCAGGAGATCGACCCGCTGGTCGAGGCGCGCCCCGGCATCGAGAGCCCGGCCTACGCCACCTTCAGCCGGGACTGGCCCGAGATCCACACCACGATGACCTCGCTCATGGACCAGGTCGCGGCCAACCGCGAGGGCTACGACGCGGTCGCCTCGCTGCCGGACTTCCGCCTCTTCCCGTGGTTCTTCGCCGTTCCGGGGGTGATCATCCTCCTCCTCGCCGGGTACGGCGCCGTGACCGGCCGCGACGGGTGGTGGCTCCGGCTGCCGGCCGCCGCGCTGGGCGTCGCCCTGGTCGTGCTGCCGTTCGCGGTCGGCATGTTCGACAAGGCGCCCCGTGGGGCGCAGATGATGGGCGCCTTCCAGACGATCGAGACCTCCGAGAACGTCGCCCGCATCCAGGGCTACTTCGCCACCATGGCGGCGGGCCAGGGCGCCATCCGGCTGGACATCGCCCCGGAGCTCGCCCGCGCCGGCGTACCCCACCCGGCGACGGAGGAGCTCGACGCCCAGTGGATCCGCGTCCTCAACGACATGACTCCGATGATCGGCGCGATGAGCGACAGCGTCGACAACTACCAGGCGGTCGCCTCGCTGCCGAGCTTCCGCCTGTTCCCGTGGTTCTTCGTCGCTCCAGGTGCCCTTCTCGTCCTGATCTCCCTCACTCCCCGAAAGGCTCGACCATGAAGCTCTCCGGCCCGTCGTTCCGGCTCGTCGCCGCAGGCGCGCTGTTGTCCGCCACCCTCGCCGGGTGCGGTTCCTCCGACGACGGGGAGGAGGCCAGCGGCGAGCCGTTGGTCGGGACCTTCCGCCTCGACGCCGGTCACTGCGACGCGAAGGGAGTCACGGGCTCGTACTTCCGGATGATCCAGCCCGGCGGCACGGTGGAGAAGGGCGGGTACTTCCTCAACCCCGACTCCAAGTGCCCCGACCAGTCCTACTCGGTCGCGGTCGCCGGCACCGACGGAGGGTTGGTGACGGGCACCTTCCAGCCCGGCCCCAAGGCGGCGTTCAGCCCGCAGGGCGACGCTCTCGCGGGTCAGATCACGCGACCGGGCACGTTCACCGCGATCAAGTTCGCGATCTCGACGCAGTCGGTCGACCCGGGCACGGGGGAGGAGCTCCCGCGTCCGGAGATCCGCAACGACGACGGGGTCCTGTCCGGCCAGCTCACCGCGTGGACCGCGGGCTGGAACAACCTCTACTTCAACCAGGGCTCCCCGAAGCCCGACGGCTCCGAGAAGGGTCTCACCAGCCCGGTGGAGGGGACCTACGACGAGGACTCGGGCCACTTCGAGCTCTCGTGGTCCAGCACCATCGAGGGCGGGCCGTTCGACAGGTTCAGCGGCTACTGGCACCTCGAGGGGACCTTCGTCGCCGCGAAGTGAGTGGCGGGTGAGTGGCGGAGCCGGGGTCCGTGCCACGAAAGCTCAATCACCTTAAAGTTACCTAAATTAGTATGGTTAAGTAGAGCCATCGTCTGTAGGGAATCGCGGTCCTCGTGGCCGCGGTGGGAGGCAGTCGAGAACTGCTGGACAAGTGCGGTGTGAACCGACGTCGGATCGACCTGGGAGCACGATCCGCCCTGCTCGGGTGCAGAGCCGGGAGTCGGCGCGTCACGGCGCCGTACCTGTCCATGTCTCGACGCGACCCCGGAAGGTCGCGTCACCGCACCCGTACAGAGGAAGGCACATGCACAGCATGCACAGGAAGAACCGCGTCGTCCGCGGGGTGGCTGTCGGTCTGCTCAGTCTCGGTCTCCTGACCGCGGGCACCGTCACCGCCGCCGCCGACGACACGTCCGACCCGGGCGGCCTGCCGCTCCCCGGTCTCGACTCGCTCGGGGGAGGGGGACTGCCCCTGCCCGGTCTCGACTCGCTCGGTGAGGGCGGGCTCCCGCTGCCGGGCCTCGACGCACTGCCCGGCCTCGACGTCCTGGACGGCGGCGGGCTCGGCGGCGGCCTCGGCGGGGACGGTGCGCTGGGCCTGCTCGGCGACCTGCCGATCAGCGCCGAGTGGCTCGTCAACACCCTCAGCAACGCGACCAGCCTCGGGAAGGTCAAGAACAACACCGTCAGCGGCGCGATCGCGCGCCGTGACAAGGCGACGGCCGAGTGGAAGGCCGCCCAGGCGAAGTACGAGGCGGGGAAGGGCCCGCAGCCCAATCCGCTGGCGAAGCCCGAGTACTCCGTGGTGTGGTCGGCCAAGCAGAACGTCGCCGACATCAACGCCGACGTCATCAGCAAGTTCGTGCAGAACGCGACCATCAACCCGCAGGGTCTCCTCGACCTGCTGAACCCGCAGTTCCTCCCGGGTCTCGACGGCTTCCAGGTCATCGACGGCCGGGCCAAGAACCTGGACGGCTCGGACAACCCGGACTACGCCCGCGTGGTGAACTTCGTGCAGCTCCCGCTGCCGTGGGGCCTGGAGAACGAGTCGCACCACATGCAGTACGAGTGGAACGACGGGGACCCGATCCTCGCCGGTGGCCTCTTCACCGGTACGACGCACGTGCTCGACGCCTCGGACATCCCCAACCTCAAGCTGCTCAACGAGATCCCCGTGACCTCGACGCCGGGCGGCTCGATCGCCGATGCGTACGAGAACGGCCCCGGCGGGCGGTTCTACCTCACCCTCATGGGCGGCCCGCTCGCGAACTTCGGCGGCTCCCCGGGTGAGGTCGTGACCTTCAAGCCGCACCCGACCAAGGGTGTCGTCGTCGAGTCCGAGTCGCCGGCCGGTGGCGCGCTCGGTGCCAACCCGAACGGCATCAAGGAGCCCTGCACCCTGCGGGAGGCCCGCCCGCTGGGCACCTGCGCCAACCCGCACGGCATCCAGTTCCGCAACGACCTCGGCGTCGGCATCACCTCCGACTACGCCGAGCCGCGCGAGATCGTCCTCGACCCGGTCAAGACGATCGACAAGTACGCCTTCCGGCCGACGGTCCGGACCTGGAACAACGAGGGCGCCAACGCCGGCAAGCCGAAGCTGATCGGTGTCGCCCACGTCCCCAACGGCCCGACGGAGCCCGCCCAGCGGGCCCACGAGCAGTACGGGATCATGGAGGCGGCCAAGACCTGGCCGAACGCCGACCGGTACCAGAAGGGCCTGTCGTCGAAGGGCGCGTTCTTCGGCTCGATGTGCGGCGGCGGCGTGTTCTTCGTCCCCGACCTCACCAAGGCCAAGGGCGACTTCTCCGACCAGATCGTCCAGGTGTGGAACGACGGCCTGTCGATCGTGCAGACCCCCGACGGCCGCAAGTACGACGAGCCCGGTGGCTGCGCCGGTGGTGCGTGGCACCAGGTGGCGCCGAACAACCGGATCCTGTTCCGGGCCGTCCAGGGCCGCAACCCCGGCTCGGACAACTACTTCGACCAGGGCTCGGCGAAGATCGTCTACGACATCGACATCTCGCCGCTCATCGAGAGCGCCGCGGACGGCAAGGTCGACTGCGACCTGTCCCGAGGCATCCACAACGGCACGCTCGACCTCACCGGCATCCGGCTGTGGAACAAGCTGGCCCAGGGCGAGACCGTCGCGGACTGCCCGCGGTTCATCTCCGCCCTGCCCGTGGCCGACGTGACGACGGGTGGCCCGCACTGGGGCGCGCTCGACAACCACACCGTCGACCAGTGGGGTACGCCGTGGCGCCTGCAGTTCACGGACTACTTCGTCTCCCGCACGGGTGTCGACGGTGACCACCGGCTGTACTCGGTGAACATCACGCCGTCCGGCAAGCTGAGCTACGACGACTCGTTCCGTGACGAGAAGACCGGCGGTCTGGGCGTCAACTTCAACCGGCGCAACTGGCCGGGCAACCCGGATGCGGGCTTCTACAAGCCGCACTCGGAGCTGTGGGTGACGCCGCCGGGGATCTCGACGCCCAACGCGTCGGGCAAGGACCTGTCGTACAGGGACTTCCGTTGATCCTCCGGCAATTCGTCGTCGTCGCGGTCGTCGCGCTGTCTGCCCTCCTGGGTGGCGGCGCGGCGCCCGCGGCGGCGCACCCCAACGCCATCCAGTCCACCCCCGAGGCCGGTTCGGTCGCGCCCGAGGCGCCGAAGGCGATCTCCATCGCGCTGAGTGAGCCCGCGGTCGCCCGTGGCTCGACCTTCGAGGTCACCGGTCCCGGCGGCAAGGCCGTCGCGACCGGACCCGTGACGGAGAAGGCCAACGGCCAGATCCTGTCCGTCGTCCCCCGCACGACCCTGGCCAGTGCCGTCTACACGGTCCGCTGGTCCGCGCTCGGCGACGACGGTCACGTCGTCTCCGGGTCCTTCCGCTTCGGCGTCGCCACCGCGGACGGCGACGACCCGCCCGGGGCCGCCTCGCTGACCGGCGCCGGCCAACGCCCCGACAGCAGCGCCGCGGGCGACAGCGTGATCCGGTGGACCGGCCGCTGGGCCGGCATCCTGATGGCCTCCGTGCTGTTCGCCGGCCTCCTCCTGCTGCACCGCCTGCGCCGCGCGGGTGAGATCTCGCCGGCTGGGGAGTCGCGACTGCTGCGCCTGACACCGACGGCCTGGCTGGTGACGGTGCTGGCCGCCGTCGCCGGTGCGCTGACCTCGGCGACGGCGGGGTCGACCGGTGAGTTCGACCTCGGCCTGCTCACCGAGTCCGCCACCGGCCGGGCCGACCTCGCCCGTCTCGCGTTCGTGGCCGTGGCCACCGCGGCGCTGCTCGTCGTACGACGACGGCCCCGGGTGCGTCCCTGGGTCGGCCTCGCCGCCGCCGGTGGCGTGCTCGCCAGCTATGCGTTCTCGGGCCACGTGCTGACCGAGCCGTCGGTGCCCTACCTGCTCGCGGTCGTCGTCCACGTGCTCGCCGCGGGCCTCTGGCTCGGTGGGCTTGGTGCGGTCGCCGTCGCCTCGCGGGTCGGCGGCGTCGACGTGCGCACGTCGCTGCGTCGCTATGCCGCGATCGCGATCGGCGCGCTCGTCGTGGTGGTCCTCACCGGCGTGGCCGCGGCCATCCGCGAGGTGGCGCACTGGTACTTCCTGACGTGGTCGGGCTACGGACGCGTCGTCCTCGCGAAGGCCGCACTGGTCGTCGTCATCGCGGTCATCGGCCTGGTCGCCTGGCGCCGCTCGCGCGGCGACCGTCAGCCCGGGCCCGCTCGGGCCGTCGGGTTCGAGCTGGTCGCCGGGGTCGTCGTGCTCGCCCTCGCGGTCACGCTCGGCGCCCTGGTGCAGGGCCGCGACCGGCCGCTCCCGGCCCAGGTCGGGAACCTGTTTGCCGGACCGGCGGCCGCGACCGCGGTCCTCGACAGCGGTACGGCGGCCGTCGGCCTGGCGCCGGCCCGGGCGGGCGACAACGTCCTCACCGTGGCCCTGCCCCCGGAGGACCCGGCGGCGAAGAAGGTGTCCGTGGTCCTGACCGGACCCGACCGTGGCGACCGCCCGCGCACCGTCGACCTCCAGCAGCACGGCGGACGGACCTGGTCGGCGCCCGTGGACGTGCCGGCGGACGGCCAGTGGCGTGCCGAGGTGACCGTCGACGGGGAGTCCGGCCAGGCCGTGGCCCTCGAGGTCGGGGTGCCCGAGGCACCGGGCGCGCCGCCGATCGACGTGGTCGCCGTGGCCGACCTGAGCGGGCCCGCGGCCGAGCGCTGCCGCGCGCACGTGATCGGCGTCCAGATGGCGCTGGCCCGGCTCAACGCGGACGGCGGGCTCGACGGGGGACGCAAGGTGTCCCTGCTGACGATCGACAGCGGCGGCACCCCCGACGGTGCGCGGAAGGCCGCCGCCCGAGCGTTGCGTGCGGGCGGCGTCGCCTCGGCCGGCACCTGCGGCGGCGGCGGTTCGGAGGCGGTCGAGGCGCTGGCCGACGCCGATCTCCCGGTGGTCGTCGGCGACCCCGCCGTCGATCCCACCGAGACGCGGGGCGTGTTCCGCCTGGTGGCCGATCCCTTCGCCCAGGGCGTCGCGCTCGGACAGCTCATCCGCGGCCGGGTGCAGCCGGCCGGCGTCGCTGCCGAGCCGGTCGTGCGCGCCCTCGTCGCGGACGACCTCCAGGGCAGGCGCCTGCTCGCGGGCCTGCGGATCGGACTGTCGCCGAAGGCGGCGCCGCGCGGCTTCGCCGAGCCGTCGTCCCGACCGGTCCCCGAGGTCGTCCAGCTCGAGCCGGGATCCCTCGCGTCGCTCGACGACGGTGCCCTGACCCGGGTCATCGACGCCCGCCGGACCACGGCCCTCGTCGTGGACCTGCCGGACGCCGGTGGTCCCGACGTCGGCGCCATCGAGCGCCTCGGGCGGGCCCGGGGCGACAAGGTGCTGACCTCGCCGATCCTGTTGTCCGAACGGGTGCTGTCCGAGACCGTGGTCCGCGCGTCGGGCGCCCTCGGGCACCTCGGCGCGGTGCAGGGCGTCAGCGAGGTCTCGCCCTCGTCGACCGACGCCGTGCTCTACCGGATGGCCGTCCCGCAGCTGTTCCGCGGCGAGCTCGCCTCGCTCGACGGGCTGCGGGGATACGCGACCGGACGGGCGATCGCGGAGGCGCTGGCCACGGGCACCTCGGCGAGGAAGGTCCTCGAATACCTGGGTTCGCCGGACGTGTTCAGCTCGGCGCTGCTGGCGCCCTGGAGCCCGCGGCAGCCGGGCCTGGGATCGACCGCGGTCGTGGCCCTCCAGCCGCAGTTCCTGGCGCCGACGCTCATCCCCGGCTCCGCCGGTGGCGAGCGTCAGGACGACTCCTACTTCCCCGAGGGGAACTGGGCCGTCACCTCCACCGCGCCGCTCGGGCTGGTACCGGGGCTCGGCGCCGGCACGCAGGTCCCGCGGTAGCGCACGAACACCCCGAGGCGGGGCGAGCGGTGCTCGCCCCGCCTCCTCCCCGAAGAGAGAGATCGAGACCATGACCGTCACTGCTCCGGAGTCGCTGCTCCGTCGTACCTTCAGCTTCCCGCACCCGGTCAACGAGAAGGCGGCGCGCGTGGTCGCCGGCGGGGTCGTCCTCATCGCGGCGACCGCCCTGCTGCTGGGTCGCCTGGTCAGCACCGACTGGCTCTGGCTGAGCCTGGTGCTGGCGCTGGGCTTCGTCGCCCGCGCGCTGACCGGGCCGACGCTGAGTCCGCTCGGGCGGCTCGCCAGCGCCGTCGTCGCACCCCGGCTGGGGGAGCCGAAGCCCGTCCCCGGGCCGCCGAAGCGCTTCGCGCAGGTCATCGGCGCCGTCGTCACCGGGCTGGCCACCGTCGCCGTCGCGCTCGGTCTGACCGGCCTCGCCGAGGTCCTGCTGGTCCTGATCATCGTGGCCGCCGGCCTCGAGGCCTTCCTCGCGTTCTGCCTGGGCTGCACGATCTTCGGCTGGCTGATGCGGGCCGGGCTGATCCCCGAGGAGACCTGCGAGGCCTGCAACAACCTCGCCCTGCGCAGCTGAACCCGGTCGCGAGGCTCGCTGCGCTCGCACCTCGACCAGCGATGGGCGTCAGCCGAAGAGCGAGCTGCCCAGGGGCCGGTCGCGGTCGAACCCCGGCAGCACCAGGAACCCGGCCTCCGCGGTCGGCGTCGCGAGCTCCATCAGCCGGTCCGTCCGGTCCATCCGCTGCTGCGTGCGCGTGAACACCGTGATGTCGTCCTGGTAGGAGATGAACAGCAGGCCCGAGCGGTCGGCGGCGCCGTCGACGGTCTCGCGGAAGCCGTACCCGCGGCGCAGCATCACGGTCACGTCGACGAACGACGGGTGCGCCGCCCGGGCGTGGGAGTCGACCGGGACCAGGTAGGCGCCCGAGGGCGACTTGGCGCCGAGGTTCACGTCGGCGCGGGGTGCACCGCCGCTGAGCGGCACGCTCGAGACCCGCTCGCGGCCGAAGACCCCGTCCTGCTCGGCTGCGGGCAGCCGGTGGAAGGCGGCGGTGTCGAGCACGAACCGTCGTACGACGCCCACGGTCGCTCCCGCGAGCGGTCCGTCGGTGAGCCAGACGTGCTCAGGGACGCCCTTGTCCGTCGTGGGCTGGACGATGCCGTCCTCGTAGCCGAACGGGTTGCGGGTGACGGCGCCGTCGCCGAGCGGCCGGTAGCCCACCTGGCTCCAGCGCGGCGTGAAGCCCGGCAGGGCGGCGAGCAGCGCGTCGACCGTGCCGTTGACCAGCTCGGGCCGTTCGGCCGCGACCTGCAGGAAGAGGTCACCCCCGCGGCGGTCGTCGGCCAGGGCGGCCGAGCCGCGGAACTGCGGCAGCAGTACGTCGGGGGCGTCCGCGAGCTCCGCCAGCGCGAGCAGCTCGCTGCCGATCCCGACCTGGATGGTCAGGTCGCCCGCAGCCTCGCCGGCGGGTCCGGCCTGCGCCGACGCCACCAGCGCGAGGACCCGCTCCCCGAGCCCGGCGAGCAGCGCGCCGATCGCCTCGCGCGTGCGGACGGAGGCGGGTGCGGTCAGCGCGTGCAGGTGCAGGTGGGCGAGCGGCGGGACCGGGCGGTCGACGCCGGCCTGGGTGCGGCCCGCAGCAGCGGTGCTGCTGGATCCCTCTGCTGGCGCGGGATCCGCGGCGGGGGAGGGCGCGTCGATCACCGCCCGCGTCGTCTCCGCAGCGGCCGCTCCGACCGCGAGGGCGGCGCCTCCGAACAGGACCTGGCGGCGCGACGGCACGCTCACCGCACGCCGCCGGCGCGCAGCACGGCCGCGAGCAGGTCGGTGGCGGGGCGTCGTACCGCGTCGGCGGCCGGACGCTCGATCGTCGCCGGCAGCGGGGTCGGTGCCTGCCGGGTGTCGGTCATCGACGGCAGCGCCCCCGGCCGGGGTACGTCGAGGAAGGCCACACCCGCGGGCGCCGACAGCTGCGGCAGGTCCGCCGAGGTCGCGGCCGGGTCGACCCCCGCGGCGCAGCCGAGACCGAGACCGGCCGGCACCAGGCGCAGCGACGCCGGCCCGACGACGCAGGTGCCGGCGGTCGCCGCTGCCGGCAGGGAGACGTTGGCGACGTCCGCGCCGTTGCCGGCCAGCAGGTTGTCGGCGATCCGGTTGCCCGTCGAGGGCACGTCCTCGGCGCCGTCGAGCAGCACGCCGACGAGCGGGTTGCCCGTGATCAGGTTGCGGACCAGCACGTTGTCCTGGCCGCCCGCGATCCCGACGCCGATGCCGAAGCCGCCGTCGGCCTGCTCCGGCGACTGCGGCTCGTCGTTGTCGGCGATCACGTTGCCGGCGACGAGGTTGCCGTGCTGCGGGACGAACGCCTCCTGGTAGTTGGAGGTCAGGGTCATCCCGACCCGGTTGTGGCTGAGCTGGTTGCCCACGACGGTGAGCGAGTCGGACGCGTTGGCGTTCTCGAAGCCGACCGCGTTGCGGGCCGTGACGTTGCCCTGGACGAGGGTGTCGCAGTCGCGGCACTGGCCGACGTAGATGCCGCTGTCGGCCGAGCCCGACGCCCAGTTGTCGGCGATCACGCCGTGCTGGGTGTTGAAGGCGTAGATGCCGTAGAGGCCGTTGTTGGTCGCGGTCACGTGGTCGACGCGGAAGCGTTGCAGGGGCGGGAAGGCGGCGGGGTCGAACTCGTCGTACCCGTGCTCGGCGGGGGTGAGGACCTCGTCGCCCTCGTGCGTGCCGGTGATCAGGACGCCGTAGAGGAGGGTGTCGGTGACGGTCAGGTTCTGCACGCGCACGCCGTCGGCGATCCCGACGACGCCGGCCGTGCGGGTGCCCTCGCCGGTGATGACCACCGCGTTGCGGTCGGTGCCACGCAGCGTGACGCCCGGCGTCCTCACCAGCACCTGCTCGCGGTAGGTGCCCGGGCCGACCAGCACCATGCCGTCCTCGGCGACCAGGTCGAGCGCCTCGCCGATCGTCGCCGCGTCGCCGGGGACCTCCACCAGCGCCTGCTTCGCGGCGGGGGCCTCCTCGTCGGCGCCGTCGGAGCAGCCGGCCGCGGCCAGGGCGACGAGGGAGGCGAGGAGCAACCGGGCAGCCGCGATCTTCATGGGCCCAACCCCACCATCGGCTCCGCCCCCGGGACGACCGAATTCGTCACCTGGGACGACCGTGACCCCCTTCCGGGGGTCAAATCGTCCCGGGGCGGCGTCCGACCGGCCCGCCGCCGTACGGCGCTGCCTAGCCTCGACCCGTGCCCACTGCTTCTCGGCGGACCCTGCTCGTCGCCGCCACGCTCGCCCCGCTCCTGACCGCCGTCGGGTGCGGCGAGGACGAGCCCGACCCGGTGGTGGACGAGGAGCGGCCGCTGACGGGCGAGGAGGCCGAGCTGCTGGCGCTGACCCGCTTCCGCCTCCACCAGGAGAAGGCCGTCCCGGTCCGGATGGAGCTGCCGGGCGCGGACGGCTCGACCATCGAGGCGACCCTCGCTCTGGCCGCCGGTACGGCGTGGGGGACCGCGACCTTCGCGGACGCCCCGAGCCGCGTGATCGCCTGGACCACCCACGTGGTCGCGACAGCCGCCCGTCCCGACGACGGCCGCCCCGCGCCGGCCGACGCGGACTGGACCACCCGCGCGATGAGCACCGACGTCGTCCAGGACCTCTTCCTCCTGCTGGCGCTGACCCTCGGCTCGGACCGCCCCGAGAACCCGGTCCTGCTGCAGCAGGGATCGGCCCGTCACCTCCGTCGCGACGAGGTCGACGGCACCGCGGTCACCGTGATGAGCGGCCCGCGGCCCGCCGACGAGGGTGCTGCGGCCCGCGGCTCCCGCACCCGCTACTGGGTGGACGACGAGGGTGGCCTGCGCCGGTTCGAGGCCTACCTCGGTGCCGCCGACCGCAGCTTCGCGACACTGACCCGGGTGGGCGCGGTGCCGGAGGTCCCGGAGCTCGACGTACGAGCGGCGCAGGTCCTGCGGATCGCCGGCGGTGCCACCGGCTAGGAGACTGCTGGACGAGACGGGCGAGCGCGAGCGTCGCGTAGCCGCGCGGATTGTTCAGCAGTCTCCCAGTGGGCGGCCGAACAGCGGCGCCGACGTACGGGGGCCCACCTGTGCCCCTGCGAAGCGCTCCGATCCGCGTTTCCGGGGCACTCAGAGCCCCTTTTCCACAGCAGACCTCCCCCACGACGGGCCGGACACGTGTCCTGAGGCCCTCAGCGGGCTAGAATGGGTTATCGGCCGGGAATGCGTCGCGCAGGCGCCTGACTCGGCCGTCGCCATGCCATCGGCCCTGGCGCGCACTCCCCGATTCAGAAGAGGTCACCGGCTGTGTCGACTGACGATCAGGCCCCCCAGGCAACCGAGTACGACGCCTCGGCGATCCAGGTCCTGGAGGGCCTCGAAGCGGTCCGGAAGCGGCCCGGCATGTACATCGGCTCCACCGGTGAGCGCGGCCTCCACCACCTGATCTGGGAGATCGTGGACAACGCGGTCGACGAGGCGCTCGCCGGCTACTGCGACGTCATCAAGGTCTCGCTCAACCCCGACGGCTCGGTCACCGTGGTCGACGACGGTCGCGGCATCCCGACCGACACCGCTCCGGGCCAAGAGCTCCCCGCCGCGACGCTGGCGCTCACCGTGCTGCACGCGGGCGGCAAGTTCGGCGGCGGCGGCTACAAGGTCTCCGGTGGTCTCCACGGCGTCGGCTCGTCGGTCGTCAACGCGCTGTCCGACCGGCTCCATCTGCAGGTGAAGAACCGCGGCTACCTGTGGGAGCAGGAGTTCTCCCTCGGCGTCCCGGACTACCCGCTGCGCCAGGTCCGCCCCCTCGAGGAGGGCGAGCGGTCCGGCACCACCGTCACCTGGTGGGCCTCGCCCGACATCTTCGAGACGACCGACTACACCCTCGAGACGATCTCGGCCCGCTTCCGCGAGATGGCCTTCCTCAACAAGGGCCTGCGCATCGAGCTCGTCGACGCCCGGCCCAAGGCCGAGGAGCTCGCCGAGGCGGTCGAGGACGGCACTGCATCTGATGTCGACGGTGTCGCCGATGCCACTGCGTCATTGGGTGAGGTCCACGCGGCCGATGTCGACGGTCACAAGGCGCTGGAGCAGGTCTTCCAGTACGAGCGCGGTCTCGCCGACTACGTCGACTTCCTCAACAAGCGCAAGACGCCGATCAGCCCGATCATCGCCGCCGAGTCCGAGACGGGTGACGACGCCCCGAACCCGATGAGCCTCGAGCTCGCCATGCAGTGGCAGGCCTCGTCCTACAACGAGTCGGTGCACACCTTCGCCAACACCATCAACACGCCGGAGGGCGGCACGCACGAGGAGGGCTTCCGTGCGGCGCTGACCTCACTGGTCAACCGATGGGGCGAGGAGTGGGGCCTCATCAAGAAGAAGGAGGACCGGCTCACCGGTGACGACATCCGCGAGGGTCTCACCGCGATCATCAGCCTGAAGATCTCCAACCCGCAGTTCGAGGGCCAGACCAAGGCCAAGCTCGGCAACACCGAGGCCAAGGGCTTCGTGCAGTCGGTCGTCAACGACCAGCTGGGCGCCTGGCTCGAGCAGAACCCGGCCGAGGGCAAGGAGATCATCCGCAAGGCGCAGGCCGCGGCGACCGCGCGGATCGCGGCCCGCAAGGCCCGCGACCTGGCCCGCAACCGCAAGGGCCTGCTCGGCGGCGGCGGTCTCCCCGGCAAGCTGCGCGACTGCAGCTCGCGCAGCCCGGAGGAGTGCGAGGTCTTCATCGTCGAGGGTGACTCGGCCGGTGGCTCGGCGGTCATGGGCCGCGACAACCGGATCCAGGCGATCCTCCCGATCCGCGGCAAGATCCTCAACGTCGAGAAGGCGCGCATCGACAAGGTGCTGGCCAACCAGGAGGTCCAGGCGATCATCTCGGCGCTCGGCACGGGCGTCCACGAGGAGTTCGGCCTGGAGAAGCTGCGCTACCACAAGATCGTGCTGATGGCCGACGCCGACGTCGACG
This sequence comes from Nocardioides sp. Root240, assembly GCF_001428825.1. Classification (GTDB taxonomy): domain Bacteria; phylum Actinomycetota; class Actinomycetes; order Propionibacteriales; family Nocardioidaceae; genus Nocardioides. The sequence goes on from NZ_LMIT01000016.1 coordinate 266,167, forward strand.
GCCACCACATCAACACGCTGCTGCTGACGCTGCTGTTCCGCTTCATGCGGCCGCTGATCGAGGCCGGCCACGTCTACCTCGCCCAGCCGCCGCTCTACCGGATCAAGTGGAACAAGCCCCACGAGCACGAGTTCGTCTACTCCGACGCCGAGCGCGACGCGATGATGCGCGACGGCCTCGAGCAGGGCAAGAAGCTCCCCAAGGACGCCCCGATCCAGCGCTACAAGGGTCTGGGCGAGATGAACGCCGACGAGCTGTGGGACACCACCCTCAACCCCGACCAGCGCGTCCTGCTCCAGGTCACCCTGGAGGACGCCGCCCAGGCCGACGAGATCTTCTCGATCCTGATGGGGGAGGACGTCGAGCAGCGTCGTTCCTTCATCCAGCGCAACGCCAAGGATGTCCGATTCCTCGATATCTGAGTTTCTAGCAGATTCCTTAGATATCGATAGATCGAGCCAGAGAGAGCAATCGTGACTGAAACCCAGAACAACCTCGCCGACGGCGCCGGTGGCGGCCGCGTCCAGCCCGTCGACCTCCAGGAGTCGATGAAGCGCTCCTACATCGACTACGCGATGGCCGTCATCGTCGGGCGCGCCCTGCCCGACGTACGCGATGGGCTGAAGCCGGTCCACCGCCGGGTCCTCTACGCCATGTACGACGGCGGCTACCGGCCCGACCGCGGCTTCAACAAGTGCGCGCGCGTCGTCGGCGACGTGATGGGTCAGTACCACCCCCACGGCGACTCCGCGATCTACGACACCCTCGTCCGGCTCGCGCAGCCCTGGGTGATGCGCAACCCGCTGGTCGCGGGCCAGGGCAACTTCGGCTCGCCGGGCAACGACCCCGCCGCGGCCATGCGGTACACCGAGTGCCGGATGGCCCCGCTGGCCATGGAGATGGTCCGGGACATCGACCGCGAGACCGTCGACATGGTCCCGAACTACGACGGCAAGACCGAGGAGCCGACGATCCTGCCGGCCCGGTTCCCGAACCTGCTGGTCAACGGCTCGGCCGGCATCGCGGTCGGCATGGCCACCAACATCCCGCCGCACAACCTGCGCGAGGTCGCCGAGGGTGCGGTGTGGGCGCTCGAGCATCCCGACGCCACCCGCGAGGAGCTGCAGGACGCGCTGCTCGAGCGGGTCAAGGGCCCCGACTTCCCCAACGGTGCGCTGATCGTCGGCCGCGAGGGCATCGAGCAGGCCTACCGCACCGGCCGCGGCTCCATCACGCAGCGCGCGATCATCGAGGTCGACGAGGACAAGTCCGGCCGTACCGTCCTGGTGGTCACCGACCTGCCCTACATGGTCAACCCCGACAACCTGCTGGTGAAGATCGCCGAGCTCGCCGACGCCGGCAAGGTGCAGGGCATCAGCGACGTCCGCAACGAGACCTCGTCGCGCGTGGGCCAGCGCATCGTCGTGGTGCTCAAGCGCGACGCCGTCGCCCGCGTGGTGCTCAACAACCTGCTCAAGCACACCGAGCTGCAGACCAACTTCTCCGCCAACATGCTGGCGCTGGTCGACGGCGTCCCGCGGACGCTGAGCATCGACCAGTTCATCAGCAACTGGGTCGAGCACCAGATCGAGGTCATCCGGCGTCGTACGGAATACCTCCTGCGCGAGGCCGAGGCGCGGGCCCACATCCTGCGTGGACTCGCCAAGGCGCTCGACATGCTCGACGAGGTGATCGCCCTCATCCGGCGCTCGCCCGAGGTCGAGGACGCCCGCCGAGGCCTGATCGAGCTGCTCGACATCGACGAGCTCCAGGCCAACGCGATCCTCGACATGCAGCTGCGTCGTCTCGCCGCCCTCGAGCGCCAGAAGATCATCGACGAGCTCGCCAAGATCGAGGCCGAGATCGCCGACCTGAAGGACATCCTCGCCAACGTCAGCCGTCAGCGGCGGATCGTGGTCGATGAGCTCAACGGCATCGTCGAGAAGTACGGCGACGACCGTCGTACCCAGATCATCGCGGCCGCCGGCGACATGTCGATGGAGGACCTGATCCCCGACGAGGACCAGGTCGTCTCGATCACCCGCGGCGGCTACGCCAAGCGGACCCGCGCCGACCAGTACCGCACGCAGAAGCGCGGCGGGAAGGGCGTGCGCGGCGCCTCGCTGCGCGGCGACGACGTGGTCGACCACTTCATCTCGACCACCTCGCACCACTGGCTGCTGTTCTTCACGACCGCCGGCCGGGTCTACCGCACGAAGGTCTACAACCTGCCCGAGGCCTCGCGCGACGCGAAGGGCGGCCACGTCGCCGGCCTGCTGTCGTTCCAGCCCGACGAGTCCATCGCCCAGGTGCTCGCGATCCGCGACTACGAGCAGGCGCCGTACCTCGTCCTCGCGACGAAGAAGGGCCTGGTCAAGAAGACCCGCCTCGGCGACTACAACAGCCCCCGCCAGGCCGGCGTCATCGCGATCAACTTCCGCGACGACGACGACGAGCTGATCGGCGCCGAGCTGGTGAGCAGCGAGGACCACATCCTGCTCGTCTCCCGCAAGGGCCAGTCGATCCGCTTCCCCGCCAGCGACGACCAGCTGCGGCCGATGGGCCGGGCGACGTCCGGTGTCACCGGCATGAAGTTCCGCGACGGCGACGCGCTGCTGTCGATGGCCGTCATCCGCGCCGAGGAGGTCGCCAACGAGGAGGCCGAGGGCGACGCCGAGGCGCCGGTCCAGTACGTCTTCTCGATCACCGACGCCGGCAAGGCCAAGCGCACCCGGATCTCGGAGTACCGCGTCCAGTCCCGCGGCGGCATCGGCATCAAGGCGATGAAGCTCGAGAACGAGGAGCGCGGCTCCCTCGTCGGCGCCTTCATCGTCGTCGACGGCGACGAGATCCTCTCGATCACGGCCACCGGCCAGGTCGTCCGCTCGCCCATCAACGAGGACTTCCGGCCCACCGGCCGCTCCACCCAGGGCGTCAACTTCGTCACCCCGAAGAAGGGCGACACCGTCGCCGTCGTCGCCCGCTCGGTCGAGGCCAAGGACCCCGACGAGGAGGCGACCGAATCGCCCGATGAGGCCTCGGATGCCACAATCGGGGGAACGGACAACGCGGCGGCCGACACGACGGACGTCGTCGAGACCGGCAGTGACCGGGCCGAGGCACCCGAGCCCGGGGAGAGTGAGAGCTGATGACTGAGCGCGTCGAGGAGACCACGGCGGTCCGCCCGCCGGTGGACGGTCCGCCGAGCAGCGGACCCGGTAGCCCGTCGCGCCCGATCGCCTCCGGCCCCGTCGTCACCCCCGCGGCGAGCAACACCGTCGTACGTCCCCGGACGCCGCGACGGGCCCGCCTCCGCCTCACCCGGATCGACCCCTGGTCGGTCATGAAGACGTCGTTCCTGCTGTCCATCGCGTTCGCGGTCGTCACCGTGGTCTCGGTCGCGATGGTCTGGCAGGTCCTCGGCGCCGCGGGTGTCTGGGACTCGATCAACTCCACGATCCAGGAGAGCATCGGCGGCGAGGACGTCGCCGGCTTCCGGATCGAGGACTACGTCGGCACCAGCCGCGTCCTCGGCTTCACCATGCTGGTGGCCGCCATCGACGTCGTCCTGATCACCGCCGCGTCCACCCTGATCGCCTTCCTCTACAACATGTCGGCCGCCCTCCTCGGCGGCATCGAGATCACCCTCGCCGAGGACGCCTGACCCAGCGCTGGCCTCATCCCCGTCGCTGGTCGAGTAGCCCGCGAGGAACGAGCGGGCGTATCGAGACCTCCGCAGCGTCCAGGCGAACCCAGCCGCTGGTTGAGGTGCGAGGCGCGCCAGCGCCGGCCACACCGGTGGTTGAGGTGCGAGGCGCGCCAGCGCCAGCCAATCCGGTGGTTGAGGTGCGAGGCGCGCCAGCGCCGAGCCTCGAAACCCCCGCAACCTCCGCGCCGGACTCCCCGTTTTGTGCCCCGCGAGCACGCTCCGGTATCGTCTGCTCTCGGCTTGCTGCCGAGGGGCTTCCACCCAACAACAGCAAGCCACCCGGGCCTATAGCTCAGACGGTTAGAGCACCACACTGATAATGTGGGGGTCAGAGGTTCAAGTCCTCTTAGGCCCACGGAAAGCCCCGGCCGCGCATCTGCGGACCGGGGCTTACTGTTTGGAACAAGGAGTCTGTCGTGAAGAAGCTGATCCTCGCCGCCCTGGCCGCACTCGGTGTCGTCGTCGCCGGCAAGAAGCTCCAGGAGTCGAAGGCCGAGCAGGCCCTCTGGGCCGAGGCCACCGACACCCTCCCCAAGAACTGAACAACCCTCGCTCGGCACGCCGAGCACGGGGCCTTGGCGCAATTGGTAGCGCACCTGCTTTGCAAGCAGGGGGTTAGGGGTTCGAGTCCCCTAGGCTCCACCAGAGAAACCGCAGCTCAGTCTGCGGTTTCTTTCATTTCAAGAGGCTCTGGTTTGGTTCGAACCCGGGCGCTAGGGGGACTGTAGGGGGAAGCGGTTTCCCCTGCGCGGGCCACTCTCGCCATTCGCAGGGGATGAGTGATCGCTCCTCGGTAGGTTGAACTTGTGACGACGACGGAGATCTCAGGACCGCCGGAGGGACGAGTTGGAAGGAACGCGGATCGGCCGACCCTTCCCGAGCCTGGTCAGGTCGTAGAGGTGCGGGGCTCGACCTGGGCTGTTGCCCGCGTGCAGGTCCAGGGCCTGCCCCGCAGCCCAGCCGATGAGGTCACCGCACAGCTCTCGCACGTCGTCGAGCTTCAGTCGCTCGACGAGGATCGACTCGGTGAGCAGCTCTCTGTGGTCTGGGAGCTCGAAGTCGGTCACACGGTCACCCCTGCTCAGGGGCTGCCAGATCTCATCTACTCCGACGCGTTCGACGAGCCCGCGACCCTCGCTGGGTTCATCGACGCGATGCGATGGGGTGCGGTCACCAGTGCTGATCCGAACCGCTACCAAGCACCGTTCTGGTCGGGCGCCACGGTCGAGGCCTACCAACTGGAGCCGCTTCGCCGTGCGCTCGGAGTGCCCCGCGCCAACCTCTTGCTCGCGGACGATGTGGGTCTCGGCAAGACGATTGAGGCTGGCCTGGTGATTCAGGAGCTGTTCCTGCGTCACCGCGCTCGCACCGCCGTCATCGTCTGCCCGCCTAGCCTCGCGCTGAAGTGGCAGGATGAGATGCGCGAGAAGTTCGGCCTGGAGTTCACAATCGTCAACTCCGAACTGATGGCCCTGGTGCGGCGCACCCACGGGCTACACGCCAACCCGTTCCAACTCTTCCCGCGCGTCATCGTCAGTATGGCTTGGCTCCCGCAGGTCCGCGCCCAGCGCCTGCTCCGCGACGTCTACACCCAGGCCACGAACCCCAAGACCGGCAAGCGGTACGCCTTCGACATCCTCGTGGTCGATGAGGCCCACCACGTCGCGCCGTCAAGCCCGTCTGCGATCGCTGGCGGTCGTGGCTACGCGGTCGATACCCAGCGCACGGTCGCGGTCCGTCAGCTCGCGGAGAAGTGCGAGCACCGCCTATTCCTCAGCGCAACGCCGCACAACGGTCACCCTGAGTCATTCACCGCGCTGATGGAGATGATCGACCCTCGCCGTTTCGCTCGCGGCGCGAATCTCGACTCGACTGCACTGAAAGATGTCACGGTCCGCCGACTGAAGACCAACCTGTCCGGCAAGGGTTTCAAGAAGCGCAAGGTCAGCACGCTCGACGTCACACCGTCGGACTCCGAGCAGCAGATGTTCTCCCTGCTCGACGACATCGTCACCAAGAGTGCCAAGCAGAACGGCACCAAGCCCGGCGGCGACATCGTCACGATGTTGCTGAAGAAGCGCTTCCTGTCCAGTCCCTTCGCCTTCGGAATGAGCCTCAGTCACTACCTTGCGTCGAAGGCGGGGCGCGGCTTGTCCGAGGACGAGTACGACGACATCTTCGGCGAAGGACAGTCTGACGAGGAAGAGGGCCTGTGGGAGCAGGACGAAGCCGAAAAGCTGCGAGAGTCCAAGGGCTCCGACCCACTGGTTGCGGCTGAATCCGGTCAACTCGAAACCCTTATGGAGTGGGGTCTGGGCTACGAGAGCCGAGCGGACTCCCGTCTGGACCGATTGATCCACTTCCTCGACGCAGTCTGTCGACCGTCCGGCAACTCGTGGTCCAACGAGCGCGTCGTCGTCTTCACCGAGTACGCCCACACCGTCGACTGGCTGACCCGCGTGCTGAATCAAAAGGGTTACACCAACGACCGCCTAGCGGTCATCCAAGGCTCCACAGCGACAGAGGATCGCGAGTACATCCGGTCGCAGTTCACCGCCGATCCGGCCAAGGAGCCGGTCCGCGTCCTACTGGCGACTGACGCCGCTGGTGAAGGCATCGATCTTCAGACCTATTGCCACCGGCTCGTAAACTTCGACATCCCGTTCAACCCCTCACGCCTCGAACAGCGCATCGGCCGCATCGACCGCTACGGCCAGACCGCGGAGCCCCAGGTCTTCCACTTCGTCCCTGTCCTGGACTCGTCAACTTATGCCGCTGATCTGAACTTCATGGAGCGTATCGCCCGCAAGATCGCCCAGGTCGAGTACGACCTCGGATCGGCCAATCAGGTTGTTGGCGAGGAGATCCAGGGCCACTTCGGCAAGCGCACTCCGGCCAAGGCCAAGGCCAAGGGTGTCGACACCAACGAGGTCATCAACTCGGCGCTGGCCGGCGGGATGGAGCTCAACGCAAGGCTGACCCAGTTGGAGCAGGGGTATGACGAGTCGCGTACCGAGATGCACCTTGACCCGGCCAACCTCCGTCGCGTGGTCGACACCGCCCTTCGGATCAACCACCAGTCACCGCTGATCGAGAACCACGAGTTCGCACAGGACACCGACGCCGAGGTGTTCACCGTTCCGTCCCTGACAACTGGCTGGCACGACACGCTGCGTGGCCTCGACACCCGACTCAAGCCAGGCGAACTTCGCCCAATCACGTTTGACGCCGACGCAGCCGAAGGCCGTGCTGATCTCGTCTACGTTCACCTCGGACACCCCATCGTGCAGAAGGCGCAGCGACTGCTCCGAAGGTCGCTGTGGAGTGTCGACTCACCTCTCAACCGTGTAACCGCCGTCGTGGTCGACGACCTTGAAAAGTCCTTTGTTGCCGCTGTCACCCGCATGGTGCTCGTCGGCCGTGGCGGCGTCCGCCTCCACGAAGAGGTCTTCCTCGCAGGCGTTCGCTTGAAGGGTCGCCGTGCGATGGCCGAGGAGAAGGCCGAAGCCGCTCTCGACAAGGCACTCGACCGCGAACGCCTCTCCGTCGCCGACGACCGTGTGCGTGACCAACTCTGCGACCTCTGGAACATCCCAGACGCGCCGCTTCGTCTGCGCCTCGAAGAATCGATGCAGGCCCGCGCTGGCCGTCGGCACGAGCTGGTCATCGAGCAGCTCGCCAAGCGGCAAGCCGCCGACATCCAGCGGGCCAAGGAGATCTTCGCCGCCTTCCGTGCGAACCTGCGCGACTCACTCGCACGGCTGAAGGCCGAGGAGGACGAGGCGGAGGGCCAGTTGTTCACCGACCCCGACCAGATGCGCCAGTGGAGGCGTGACATCGATGCCATGAGCCGACGTCTCGACGAACTCGACGACGAAGAAGCGCGAGAGATCGCGGCTATCACCGACCGCTACGCCGACGTGAAGCCCCACACCACCGCAGCGGCCGTCGTGTTCGCGCTGACCCGCGCCGACGCAGACGGGTGGGTTGAGTGATGGCCCGCCCCAAGAAGAACACCACGCCCCGTGGAACGAAGACGATCAACGCCGCCGACCAGCACCGCGCCTGGCTTGAGCTCGTCGACACGGAGGGACCGTTTCTCGCCATCCCGCCGCTGAAGCGGGTGTGGCCCCAGGGAATGCCCAGCCTCACGAACGAGCGCAAGACCGCGCTCGTTGATTCCCGCAAGGACTTCGAGGCCGCATGGGAGTCCCTCGACCGCTCGCCCGACTCCGAGACCACTCAGGACTCCTACCGCGCTGCCCGCGACAAGTGGGTCGAGACGGTCCTGCGCGACGTCGCCGGATGGGCTGAGTCCCTATCGTGGGGCGAGGTCCCCGGCGTTGAGGCACAGTCACCCAATCGTGCGGTGACGATCCGCGCCCAGGCTGCCCTCAACGGCGCCGGCGGCATCGGCGCGATCGTCCATGTCGTCGACTCGGTCGACTCGCTGCGCCAGACACCCGGCGACCTGTGGGCCGCCAACCCCATCGACCGCGTCGAAGTCATGCTCCGCGAGAACAAGATCCCCATCGGCATCGTCACCGACGGGCGCTGGTGGGGCCTCGTCTGCGTCCGCGAGGGCGCGATGGCCGCCTCCGGCATCGTCGACGCCCTGACGTGGACCGAAGAGACGCGTACTCGCGACGCATTCTTCGCCCTCATCGGACGCCAGCACCTCATCGGCGGCGATCCGACCGAGCGGCTCCCAATCCTCTTCGAGGAGTCCGTCGCTGCGGCCGAAGAGATTACCGAAGCCCTCGGTGCCCAGGTCCGCCGCGCTGTTGAGCTGCTCATCCAGTCCTTCTCCGAATCCGCCGCCGACGCACGGCGTCGGGGCCTGCCCGACCCACTTCCGAAGCGCACTCACGACAGCTACGAAGCCGCCGTCACCGTGATGATGCGCGCGGTCTTCCTCCTCTTCGCCGAAGAGCGCGGACTTCTTCCCTCAGGTGAGTTGTTCGAGCAGGGATACGGCATTGCTGGTGAGCTGGACCGCCTCATCTCCAGAGAGACAGAGGAAAGCGAGGAAGCCCTCGACGCGACCTCGCTCACGTGGCACCGGCTGCTCGCGACCAGCCAGGCGCTCTACCAGGGCGCAAGCTTCGAGAACCTGCGGATGCCGGCCTACGGCGGTTCGCTGTTCGACGCGGCCCGATTCCCGTTCCTGACCGCCACCAACGATCAGGGCACCCTCGCGATCACGGTTTCGGACCGCGTCATGCTCCACGTCCTACGCTCCGTCCAGGTCGCCGATATCAAGGGCGAAGCCCGCCGCATCTCCTTCCGCGACATCGACGTCGAGCAAATCGGCTACATCTACGAGGGCCTACTCGGCTACACGGCCGCGGTCGCTACTGAGGTCACTGTCGGACTCAAAGGCACCCTCGGCGAAGAGCCAGAGATTCCGCTCGCGAAGCTCGAAGAGTTTGCGTCCGAGCACAGCGACCCGAAGAAGCTCGCGGCAGCGATCCGCAAGTTCGTTGAGGACGACCAACCCTCGGCCAAGCCGTCCTCGGCAGCCGCCATCGCCAAGGCCATTAGCGCTGACGTCGACCCGAAGGTCGTCAGCGCACTCACTCAGGCCGTCGGAGATGACCTCGAACTGCGCGACCGAGTGAAGCCCTGGCTCGGGGTGGTTCGACTGGACCTGCGTCAGCGCCCATTCGTCGTGCTCGCTGGTGGTCTCCTCGTCAAGGAGACCCCGTCCCGGAAGAACGCTGGGGCGCACTACACACCCAAGTCACTCGCTGAGGATGTCGTTCTCCACGCGCTCCAGCCGCTCTGTTACTCCCCGGGACCGCACCAGACCGCTAACGGGGAAGAGTGGAAGCTCAAGCCGTCCCACGAGTTGCTGAGTCTCAAGGTCGCCGACATCGCCTGCGGCTCGGGCGCGTTCCTTGTGGCTGCCGCCCGCTACCTCTCTGAGCGCGTCGTTGAAGCGTGGACGGCCGAAGATCCGCGTAACGCTGCCCGGAAGGATCTCTACACGCGCGCGATCCGCCAGGTCGTCGCGAATTGCCTCTACGGAGCTGACATCAACGACATGGCGGTCGAGATGTGCAAGCTCTCCCTCTGGCTCGTCTCGCTCGACCGCGATCTGCCGTTCTCCTTCGTCGATGACAAGGTCTTCCTCGGCAACTCCTTGCTCGGCGTCACAGACCTGAACCAACTTCGCCGTCTCCACATCGATCCGAAGGTCAAGACGGAGATGGCGGGCTACTACGCCTACGACGTCGACATCGACTCGATTATCGACCGTGCGAAGGAGCTGCGCCGCACCCTGTTGGCGGAGATCGACGAGAACGATCCGGCTCGCACCAGCTCTGCCAAGCGCCGTCAGCTCGCAGACTTCCGGAAGGTGACGGCGGATCTTCGGAGGATCGCAGACGGCGTTGTCGGCGCCGGACTTTCCCAGGGTGGGAAGCCAGGCAGGGCGCTCAACGAGGCATATGACAACCTCCGCATCGCGGTCGGCAAGGCGTACCCCGACGGGGGCGAGGCTGACGACACATTCCTCACGTCGTTGATCGACTCGGGACTGAAGCCGACGGTAGTGACCGACTACGAGCGGTGGCAGCCTCTCCACTGGGTGATCGAGGCCCCCGACGTCATCATCGACAACGGAGGGTTTGACGCCATCATCGGCAACCCGCCATTCCTCGGGGGTCAGAAGCTCACCGGGGCGATGGGGACGAACGTCCGCGACTGGTTCGTTAACGTCGTCGCCGAGGGTCGGCGAGGAAGCGCCGATCTCGTTGCCTACTTCTTCCTGCGTGCCACCTCGCTGTTGCAGAGGAAAGGCACGCTGGGCCTGGTCGCCACAAACACTGTGGCTCAAGGTGACACGCGTGAGGTCGGACTCGACGCCCTGGTCGCTAAGGGCTTCACGATCACCCGGTCCGTCCAGTCTCGGACATGGCCCGCTGCCAGTGCGAACCTGGAATATGCCGCAGTCTGGGGAACCCTCGGGCCAGTGCCCGATATCGTGCCGAGGATCTCTGACGACGTTCCGGTGGGTGGAATCACCACGCTTCTCGAACCGGCTGGTCGAGCGACAGGGAACCCGATTCGGCTCAAAGAGAACGTGGGCATTGGATTCCAAGGATGCATTGTGCTTGGGATGGGCTTCGTCCTCGAACCGACAGAGGCGCAAGAGTGGATTGCCGCCGATGCCCGC